>JADFAD010000006.1 GCA_015665455.1 Oceanospirillaceae bacterium
AACCCAGTTTAACGAACAATACGTTCCATATAACCCAACAATGAGCAAGTAAAGTCCTCTTAATCCACCAACCTGCACCCCAACCCTAAGTTCGGCTTTTACGAAAACACGACAAACAACACACCCACCCACGTAAAACACTCAAAAAACGACCAATAAAGTAACAAACACAGGAACATAAGTAACAAGTCTTCTCCCCTAAACCCCAAACACAAAAAAGGCCACCCGAAGGCAGCCTTTTATTGAGCTTAAATTTTAAAGTCTAATCAATGACCATATACGATCATTTCAGTTCCTGTAATATCGATATTTTGTAATTCAATGTAGCCCAAGTTATTCTGAGAAGCATTACCAATACCGACATTCATAGACATATCCAATACAGCGCTATCACTTCGGAAATACAATGCATCAGAAACCAAGCCATCCGCAGAAGAAGCAGTTCCAACTGTTATGGCTGAAAAGACCATCTGATCGTTGCCATTATCTGCTGCATATTGAGCTGCCGATACATCGAATGTTCCATTTCCATCAACATCAACCTGAACATCCGTCGTCCAGTCCGTCCACTTAGAAACCTCAACACCATCTTTATCAGTATATGTAGCCGAAGTAAAAGGGTTATCATCCTGGAAAATTCTAAGATTACTTACTCCTACTCCCATAACATCAATATTCAACGAGCCATTCTTTATCTCAAAGTAATTTTGAGTATTTATAAAGCCATTAGCGTTATCATTAAAAACAATCAAATCACCGGGTCCGATTACCCCAGCAATATTTATATCACTTGCTAAAGTGGACACACCATTCATCCCTAGAACATCCACGTAGTCTACATGCAACCCAAAATCCGTACCGTTAGAACCATTCAGCATGCCAATCATATCAATTGATTCATGATGAAGAACTAAATTCCCCTCAGCACTTACATCAATCTCAATCTTAAGATTATCTAGACGCGAATCTCCTGGACCGCCACCAATTGCACCGCCACCAATCACTACACCACCAATCTGGACAGCACCACCAGTATCAGTATCTGTATAAGTTAATGCGTCAAGAGTAACAAAAGTATCCAACTCGATAGTTACACCTGCTTGACCAGTCATAGCAGAAAGGGCTTCATCTGGTAGAGCCTCTAAAGCAAACGAACCTCCAGAAAAGGAAACCAAAGGCAAAAATGCCAACGAAACTAGCTTTTTCATTGCTATCATCCTTTATTATCGTTATTTTATTTCCATTGTTTTTTTAAATTACCACACTCAAAAAACCCATGTAAACTAATGCAACTAAAAAAGGCCACCCATAGGCAGCCTCATGTTTTCTAGTTTATTTTCAGGATACTTTCTGCAAAGCCTGCACTGCTTTCAGTGCTTGAGTACGATTCTTGACACCAAGCTTGTCGTAGACATTATGCAAATGCCATTTAACCGTTCCCAATGAAACAAAAATACGATCACTAATCTCCTGATTAGATAGACCATCAGCCGCCAATTCAAGAATTTGTTTCTCACGGGTTGTTAACGATATCTGTTGATCATCAAGCTCTAACTGACCATTCATTTGTTTTGCATGAATCGCCTTCTCTAGCTTCTCCACATAAGAAACCAAGTCCGAATCATGAAATAGTCCAGAATTTTTAGACGCATCTATAAATACAATCAATGCTTCAGGTAGCTCAGCCAAAGCCCTCAAATAGCCCTGCTCACTTGCAGCGATAATTGCATTTCTGAAGAAAGTTAACGCCGACTCCTTGTTACCATCCAACCAATGATACATAGCCATTAGTAAGTTTTCAGTACCAGAACGACTTACCCCATCATCACGCTGAACATCATGCCCTAATAAATCAAAAACAGCTTTTAATTCACCAATAGACTGTTTGTGCCATGCCACTCTGGAGCGAGCAGTAATTACCCAACCGTACCCCGACAAGTATGGGGATATTCCAATTTGCGGCAACACCCCTTCTTGGGCCAAACACCACTCCGCCCGATCAAATCGGCCGTGATCCATTAATAATTGAGCCTGAGCTGCGCGACATATTCGCCAAGCTCGTTGCTGCCCACGCTGCTTATAATGATTCAGCAAACGCTCCAACTCATCCAAACCAGAGTCTTCATCACGAAACCAAGATACCAACCGGCTTCGAACCGCGTATAGACGAGCCTGCAAAAAACTCGACTGAATCATACCTTCTGCCACAGGTTTACGATCTTGAAGCATATCCCAGGCGCTCTGAAGTTTATTACTTTCAAAATTCAGAAGTGCATTTACTAAACGGTACCACTCAGCAATTCCCTCAACATCTTTATGCGGCTCAAGTAATACTATTTCTGCTCGTGCAGCCTTAAGCATACCTGTCTCATAAAAATGATACGCATGAATCGCCTTAATCAGGTTACCTGTATATTCACCCTTTAACTCTGAGGCAAATCTTTCCGCAGAACTAAGATTATCTCCACACTCTCCTGGTCGCCCTTGGAGCATCAATATAATCGCAGCTAAGATATTAAATTGTGCAGCCAACCATGGGTCTACTTCATCAAAATAAGGCTGTACTTTATTAACACTTACATTTGCACTTTCAAGATCATCATTTTTTAAATTAATCAAAATAGAAAGCAAATAACAAATGGCTTCGCGCTCAGAAATTCCAACAGGCTGATGTCTTTCATCTTGCTGCATCAACCGAAGTAATGCTCGCTCCGCTTCTTGATCAAAGCCATCACGAATCAGAATCCAGATACGGACTAACTGTAATCGAGGATACTGAAGTGTAATATCCCGAGGAATTTCTTTAACCCAATCAAACACTTCCGTTGCAGAGGACTGATTAAGTAAATCAAACATACAAGCACTAATTAAGCTCGCAGCCATTTCATAATCACGCGCTGCAAATGCATGCTCAATGGCAGAAACACTATGATTGTGGGTGCTGTACCACATACTTGCAGAAAAATGGAGTTGAATTAAGCTCTCTGGCTCATCAACCATCAATCGTTGATGTAAAAAGCGACGGTATAGAGGATGAAATCTATGCTCACCTAAACTTACTGGCTCAATATAGAGTTGCTGCTCATTCAAACGCTCTAACAAAGCATCACTTTCAGTATTACCACTTAAAGTTGAATATAATTGACTGGTAAAACATTCAACAATAGAAAGTTGCTTTGTCGCTTTTTTTGTAGATTCATCCAAGTGTTGATACGCATCGTCTGAAAAGTAGCTTAAGAAATCCTGATGATTGCCAAAATACTCTTCAAAACTATCAATGGCCATCTGCTGATCAACGGATATATGATCCAAAGCATTCGATGCCAAAACTAAGCCTGACGTCCAACCATCAAGCGCCTTAATCAGTGCGTCTCGTTTTTGTGGCTTAACTGGCGCTTCAATGGAATCAAGTAAAAGACGACTATCAGAGGGTGATAGTTTTAGATCATGATACTTTAATTCCGATAGCTTACCCTTAGAACGATACCGTCCTACACTGATCTGTGGTTGGTGACGACTGGATAAACAGAGATGAACATTACTCGGCATATGAGCCAAAAATAACGAAATAGCGGACGTTAAAATCGGACTATCAAGCAAATGAAAATCATCAATAAAACAATAAATCGGGTCTTCAAATCCTTCTAGATCTGCAATTAACTGCTCGGCAAGGCGCAAAAAGTTAACTGAAGGTTCATCATCAAACCTACGGTACGATGCATCCATATCAGGCCATATCAAAGGCTCTGTACGCTGCAACGCTTCAACTATATAAGCAAAAAATCGAACAGGATCATTGTCATCTCGAGATAAGTTTAACCAACAAACTTTCTCATCTTTTGCGACCAACTCATGATACCACTGGCTCAACAGTATTGACTTCCCCGTACCTGCTGGTGCAGTAACCAATGCCAGCGTTGTATGAGGTTTATTAAAAGGATTATCTATTGTAGATCGCTGAATATAATAAGGCTCAAGTGGAACTGCCTTAATTTTTGATTCTATAAGAGGTAATTGTGTAAATGACTTTCTCAGCTCTTGGAGACTGAAAACAGTTTCTGGGCTACCAACCATTCGCGACCCTTGTATATGCTAGAGCATTATGTACAAATCTATTGATTCAGTACTTTGTAGTTATTATTTTTTTTATAAATCACTAAATAATTAATGACCCCAACAATGCTAACACAGTAGCTAATCAGCCAAGGGAGTCATTAATTTACCAAATGTAATTTAGTGCTTCGGTTCACATTATTAACTTAATTAAAAAAATAAACCAAGTATAAATTTCTTAAGTTGCTGGCGCGAGCAACCCAGCACTGACAAATTTAGCCAAATAAGAAATCATATCTTTGAACTGACTGTCTACAGACAAATCGTTAGCAGCCATAGCCTGTAGGGAATCCACACTGGACATCGTGAACGCCAAAGTCCCCAATACGAAGTGAATTCTCCAAAACCATTCTATCGGCGTCATTTCAGGGCAAGCCGTCTTCATAGTTCGCATAAAAGGCTTAAATACATCAGAGTAATGCTCTTTAAGATATTCTCTTAAGTGATTCTGAGCTTGTGCATACGCCAGCCCCATCAACCTCATGAATACAGCAACACTCTGTTCATGTCTTTCCGCCACAACCTGAGCAGAAGCAGCTAGAACTGCAATCATATGCGCGATATCTACATTTTCTTCACCGACCAATTTAATATAAGCATTCAATTGGTCACGAAACTCACGACTAAAAGGCGTTAAGAAACGAGAAAATGTTGCTTGTATAAGCGCTTCTTTAGATCCAAAGTGATAATTAACAGCCGCTAAATTAACACCGGCTTTACTCGTTATCATTCGCAATGAAGTTTCCGCGAAGCCTCTCTCGGCGAACAACTCCTGCGCAGCATCCAGAATTTTATCGACCGTATTCCCATTGGCCATCATTGCGTCTCCACATAAAAAACAACTGTTTGAAACATACGTTTGAAACCTATCTATGTCAAGAAAACCGAACACTAAAAAATAAAGCGTTTAGAGTGTTCAACCTAAAATAGACAAAGTATTTCGAAATTACCAGAGGTACTCCACTCAAAAGGAGCCTATAAGGTTTTAGAAATAGAGAATGACGCCTTTTTATCAGAGCACTTAAATAAACAGTGAAATAAAGACTTTAATGGCCTATTCACACCCGAAAGCCCATCATTAAAACAATCAGTGCTACAAGCCAAATACCTACTATCTATTGTCTACCACCAAAAAATACTGTATACATATACAAAACTGTATAAAAGGTCAGGTCATGATTAAGCTAACAAAACGCCAGCAAGAAGTGCTTGATGTGATTAAGTCTCACATTGATGACACTGGTTACCCACCAACACGCGCAGAGATAGCAAAAACACTTGGCTTTCGCTCCGCTAACGCTGCTGAAGAACATTTAAAAGCATTAGCAAGAAAAGGGGCTATTGAAATGATGGCAGGCACATCTAGGGGTTTAAGGATTCCGGATTACGAACCCAACAAAAGTGCTTCCGCAAATGATAGCGAACCATTGTCTGGATTACCCATTGTTGGCAGAGTTGCCGCAGGCTCCCCCGTTTTAGCAGAAGAACATATTGATAGAGTTTGCCCTGTTCAACCCGATTTTTTCTCACCAAAAGCGGACTATCTATTAAGAGTTCAAGGCTTAAGTATGAAAAACATTGGTATTCTCGACGGTGACCTCTTAGCCGTTCATAAAACTGAAAACGTAAAGAACGGTCAAATTGTCGTCGCACGCATTGGTGATGATGTCACCGTTAAACGTCTCGATAAAAAGGGGAATGTGGTCAGGTTGATTCCTGAAAATGAAGAAATGGAAGTCATTGAAATAAATACGAACGAAGAACCTGTATTTATTGAAGGCTTAGGTGTCGGCGTTATTCGTAACGAAGGGCTATAACTTATTAAAGATTCTAGTCTTGAAGCTCTTAGACTAGAATCTCCTTTCATCCATTCAAGATCAATATGCTTTATAGTGCATCAAATCACCTGAGATAGGGCATGTAAAATCCAGCTCAACTAGGTTTAATTGCATAACATCTCTGTCAGTATTTCCACCAATAAACTCATCCCCAAGCACAGAATGACCTGATTCTAAAAAGTAACTGCAAATGTCTTTAGAATCTCCCTGATTTAAATACAAATCAAGAATAGTACTATTGGTGTGTTCCACGTATTTCACAGGCTCGAGTCTACCTTTTAGGGTATAATCTTCATCGTCAAAATTCAGATCAGAAGCTTGGTCTATTTGACCTAACACCTCTACGCGATACTTAAAACGTATTTCATTTTTTTCTGCCATATCAGTAAAAACTGCAGCAGATCTACGATGATGTACAATCAACAAAATCCCCCTAGAGTCATCTGCTAACTCATACACTAAATAAGCATCTCTCTCGGCTTCATAAGCTTGATCTGCGATTCTTAAAAGCGATAAGTGATCACCAAACAACTCACCCTCTAAAGGCATACCAGCAGGTTTTAACCAAACACTGTATTGAATTTGATCGGCAAGAAGTTCAGCGGCCATCGGTTTAAAATTTAAATAATCTTGATCGTAATAAACTTCAACCTTGTCACCAATTTTTAAGGGCGTCTGAGCCTTTCTCAAAGAAGATCTCTCACCTTTACGCTCTAAAAACACGGCGCCCTTTTTCATTGCATCTTTAATGCGAGATTTTGAAAGTTGATCAAAGTGCCCCCATAGAAAATCAATGGCGACTAAAGAATCTAACTCTGTAACATCTAACTCGACTTCAAAGTGCATAAGGGTTCCGGTGTATATTTGATTTTATCAAGTTGCTCGGTAAAGCATCAAATTTTCAACTCGCATTCTAACGAATTTTCAAATCTTTTCGTAGGCCAACATTCTACAAAGTGATTATTTAATATGACATAACAACATAACTGCAGCCTTTAAGATTTCTTTACCCAAACTGCTATACTCCTAGCGACTCAATGAAAGAAAGCGCTTCGCTACTATGACTCAAATTGAACAAGTAATACGTTTTTGGTTCGGAATACAAGATGAGGACGGATTCTCCTCTAAACAAGAAAAAAACAAATGGTGGTCAGGCTCTGCGGAAACAGACCTTGATATCAGTCATCAATTTGGGGAGTTAGTTAACCAAGCGTTAAAGCATCAACTAAAAGAATGGGAAGAAACAGCAGAAGGACAACTTGCCTACATAATACTTTTGGATCAATTTACAAGAAACATATACCGGGGTACTGAACATGCGTTCTCTGGTGATAGCAAAGCACTCAAGATTTGCAAAAACGGGTTGTCCGTCGATAACGACCTAGCTCTAACATCAGAACAGCGCGTCTTTTTTTATATGCCTCTGGAGCACTCAGAAGCAATAGAAGACCAAGAATTGTGCATTCGTTTACTTGAAGGTTTATTGAAACGCAGCCCGAGTCACAGACAAGATGTAATCCAAGGCTACATTCGTTTTGCAAAACACCACAGAGACATCATTGCAGAGTTTGGTCGGTTCCCTCATAGAAACGAAACCTTAAAGCGCATGAACACCCCCCAAGAAAATGAATTTCTTAAGGGAGAGCATTCTCGATTTGGTCAATGATCAATTTTCCAATAGCTATCAGTGACCAGATACAGCTTCCTGATCTGTCTTGATCCGATAGACAGGATATGGCGCTTGTTTCTTAACATCAGATGGTAAGCGACCAATCACTTCATGCAAAGCGCTGTTCGTAATATACAGATAACCATCCGGTCCAAAACTGAATCCATCTGGCCAGCGTAGTTTGTCTGTTTTAAGCAACGTGGTTCTTTCCCCTTGATCATTCATTCGAATAATCGCGGAATGCTCAATATCCGTCAGATAGACATTATTTTGATTATCCGTAGTCATCCCATCTGTCATCGTCTTACGACCAACAGGCTCAACGAAGCCAGCCAATATTTTATTATTTGCCTGAGCATACTTTAAATGACGCGTAGGCAGCTTATATAACATATCTCCGCTTACTGATGCATAAAAGAGGGTTTCGCCATCTCGACTTAACGCAATACCATCAACGCCAGGATTAATAGTAAAGATACCAGCTACGGTCATAGGTCGGCCTTGAACTACAGGCTCGTAATGACCACTTTTCACTGAGGCATCATTTTCTAAAATACGACGAGATTCTCTTTTTTCAACACTGTATACAATCAGTGCTGGCGTTTTAGCCAATATACTGGCATCCGAGATATACAAATAAAGTCCATCAGGGCTTACCTGAAAATCATTTGCATGAGACCCAAGACCAAATATAGACGAAGGGAAATCATATTCGTGTACCAAAGCGCCCGAAGATAAGTCAAAAGCCAGCAACCTTGGTTGACCTATGCCATGAGAGCCAGTATCAAGAGCCCACAAACGGTTCTGTTGATCAATTCTTATGGATAAAACCTCCTGAAATGATTTTTCTTGAATCCCATCAGGCTGCCACTCTGCGCTCGGAAATGGAATAACTTCCCCATCAACCAACTCGACCACATTAAATTCCGGTCTCGCCTCTGGATGAAGGGTCAAAAATACTCGTCCATCTTGGTTTACAGCAACATTACCCGGTGGCGTTGGTAACTCAGCAACTAATTCAAGCTTATCTTCTGACCATATCGGCGCTGTAGTCAGATCAGGAAAGTGCCCTGTCTCAGCGTAACGCCACCAAATAAATAAAGTAGCCAATGCTACGATCACACATAGAAACGTCAGTTTTTTCATCTATTCGTTCTCATTTTATTTATTCAAAATATTAAAGAGTAGGCCATGGAAGTTTAGAAGGTTCACCTAGGCCAATAAGCGTGTCAATCAAACCGTCATGAAGAAAAAGACGCCCCGTATTAGGTAATGCATTAACACTTATGATTTCTTCATCGTATTTAAATCTGAGGCTCCATGCATGTAAGTAACCTCGATCAACCTTCTTTACATCATCCGCTTTGCCATAACGAAGATCCCCCAAGATCGTTGCACCAACACTTTTCATGGCCACTCTCAATTGGTGTGTTTTTCCAGTATGGGGTTTTAACAAGAATAAACGTAAGCCCTTACTTACTTCATCCGAGAGACTGTACGTAAAGAACTGGGTAACCGCCGGATTAAAGTGAGTCTTCACCAACTTCCAACTGCCACCTCTAGACTTCTCCATATCACCCTTAATTAAACCTTGTTTCTTTTTCGGTTTTTGATCTGAAAGTGCAATGTAGTATTTACTAACCTCTCGTTTCTCAAACATTTGGCTAAGTAAGCGATTACTCTCAACCGACTTAGCTAAAATTAACAACCCTGACGTCATCTTGTCCAATCGATGAACAAGGTAGAGCTTAGAATAACCTAAGGTTTGAGCCACATGATCCACCAAACCGATGTCTTGGTTATCTCGATGAACACTGACGCCTGAAGCTTTATTAATAATGACAAAGTCAGCGTGATTAAGGACAAGCTGAAACAAGGCCGATTCCTCAGAAATATTATTCATAGGATCTCGCAAGCTTTTCTAATACAGCGAGCAGTAGATCCCAAAAGCGCTCAACGGATTTAATCTCGACCCTTTCATCCGGAGAGTGAGCACCAGTAATGGTCGGTCCAAATGAAATCATATCCCAATCCGGATAAATATCACCGAGCAAACCACATTCAAGCCCTGCATGTATAACCTGTACCCCTGCCTCCTTCCCCATAAGGCCTAAATATACAGACTTGGTTATCTCCAATAGTTTAGGGTCTTTCGACGGTGTCCACCCAGGATAAGCCCCTTCAGCAGACACTTCAGCTCCTATCATTTCAAAACAACTTCGAATTCTTTGAACCGTATTATCCCGCGCATGATTCTTTAAACTTCTTGTCATAAACAATAATGACACTGCGCCCGATTCCGTAGAAATCACACCAAGGTTAGAAGACGTTTCAACAACCCCGTCAAATTCGGCACTGTTTCTCATCACACCATTAGGACAAACAACAACGGAACTTAATAACCCATGAACCGCCTCAGGGACCATCACTTCTTCAGGTAAATCGATGGTGCAAGTCTTTATCATTAAACCCGATTCAATCGCGCCGTATTCGTCAGAAATATCATCCACGATCGAAGATAAGCTTTCATTAAAACTTTCCCGTTCACTTTCAGGAAAAACAACCGTTGCAAACGCTTCCCTAGGAATTGCATTCCTTAAGGTCCCGCCATTAATATCTGAAATTGCCAAATCAACCTTATGGGATAAACTCAGTAAAACGCGACATAACAGCTTATTGGCATTTCCTCGCCCTTTGTGGATATCTATCCCTGAATGCCCACCTCTTAGCCCTGTAACACTTAACTCAACAGCAGAATAACCTTCAGCAGCAAGCCCTTCAGTGGATACGGGCCAATTAATGTTTACATCGACGCCGCCAGCACAACCGACGTATAACTCCCCTTCTTCTTCCGTATCTAGATTCAAGAGGACCCTGCCATCAAACCAATTAGGTTGAAGGCCAAATGCACCACTCATTCCTGCTTCTTCATCAACCGTCAGCAAGCCTTCTAATGGCCCGTGCTCAACACCCTCGCTGAACATAACGGCCAATATTGCTGCCACGCCTATGCCATTATCAGCCCCAAGCGTTGTTCCATCTGCAGTAACCCAGTCCCCATCTATGTAAGCATTGATCGGATCTTTTACAAAATCATGATCTTTCGAAGTGTTTTTCTGAGGCACCATATCAATGTGACTTTGCAACACAACCGGTACAGATCGTTCAAAACCTTCAGTGGCACTCTTTACAAGCCGTATATTTCCTAACTCATCTGTGGATGCCTCAACGTTAAATTTCTTCGCTTCATCAAGTATAAAAGCAATCAACTCGGCCTCATTTTTAGAGGGATGAGGAATGGAACATATTTTGGAAAAATACTGCCATAAAGATTGCGGCTTCAGTTGAGAAATCGACATTGATGAACTCCAATAAGTTACTAATACCTAAGAACCAAAAATATGCTCAGCCATCGATTATAGAATGAATTCAGAGCATTACGAGCATTGTTCACTAAGAATCTGAGTAAACCAGCCATGAATAGAACCTTAGGTTGTGAAACAACGTCATCATTATTTGGATAATGAGAACAAACAATAACGATGCCTAAGGATTAATATGACAACGCTTCTACATATCGACTTCCCATTTAAAGGGCCATTTGGATCTAAATTAACTCAACAACAAGAGAGTCTTGCTCAAGAAATTAATAAAGAAAAAGGCCTTATCTGGAAGGTTTGGACAGAAAACCCAAAACAACAAGAAGCAGGAGGCGTTTATTTATTTAAAAGCGAGACCTACGCTCAACAGTATTTACAAAAGTATCTGGGAAAAATGATCAGTAATGGAATAACCGAGGTTCGAACACAAATATTTGAAGTCAACACAGGGCTTTCGTTGCTAACACGAGGGCCAATTTAAACAAAAAGTTGCAGAACTTTTAAATCCTTCAACCATACTTAATAAATGATATTCCCATTAAAAATTAAACCACGAATGCACGCGAGGTTTCATATGTTGATTGGAATTCCAAAAGAAATCAAAAACCATGAGTACCGTGTAGGCATGACACCCGAAAGTGTCGCTGAGGCTGTACATCACGGACATCAAGTACTGGTTGAAGATTGCGCAGGCTCAGGTATAGGCGCCACTAACGAGCACTATCGAAATGCGGGGGCAAGCATAATAGACTCTGCAGAAGAGATATTTTCAACCGCAGACATGATTATAAAGGTGAAAGAACCACAAGCCAGTGAACGCGCTTGCTTAAAGGAAGACCAATTATTATTCACATACTTGCACTTAGCACCAGATCCAGAGCAAACCAACGATTTACTTAAATCAGGCGCCACCTGCATTGCCTATGAAACAATTACTGATGTCCATGGAACGCTTCCCCTATTAAAACCAATGAGCCAAGTAGCAGGCAGAATGTCTGTCCAAGCGGGTGCGACAGCCCTAGAAAAATCCCACAAAGGCAAAGGACTGTTGTTAGGAGGTGTCCCAGGAGTCACGCCTGCTAAAGTCGTTATCCTCGGTGGAGGTGTTGTGGGTTTTAATGCCGCTCAAATGGCGATAGGTCTTCAAGCTGATGTAACAATAATTGATAAGAACCCTGCTGTTTTAGAATCCCTCTCACATTACTTTGGAAGTAAAACAAAAACACTCTACTCAACTCGTACGACCTTAGAGGATACTGTCTTATCTGCAGACTTAGTCATTGGAGCCGTGCTCATACCAGGAGCAGCAGCGCCTAAACTAGTAACTCGAAAAATGATTCCCCAAATGGAAGCAGGGACGGTACTGGTTGATGTGGCCATAGATCAAGGAGGTTGCTTTGAAACGTCGAAACCCACTACCCATGAGTCACCAACTTTCCTCATCGAGGATATCGTTCACTACTGTGTAGCTAATATGCCTGGAGGGGTAGCACGAACCTCCACTTACGCTCTCAATAACGCGACATTACCATTTATCTTAACACTTGCAGATAAAGGCTGGGTTGAAGCCTGCCGGAACAACAAACACTTACTTAACGGTCTTAATATCTGGCAGGGAAAAGTAACCAATGAACCTGTTGCTAACGCATTAGGCCATACCTTTACCGCCCCTATTTCGGCACTTACCTGACGTAACCTCTAGATAATTCAGGTTCCTAAGGTCCTAGGAACCTAACATTCTCTTTAAAAATCAGTTGCAACCACACTCATCTATGCCAAAATTTCTGAAGAAATCTTAAAACGATCTTAATAACCCCAAGACCATTCAGGAAAAAACGATGAAAACACGCGCAGCTGTTGCTTGGCAGGCAGGTAAACCTCTGACCATTGAAGAAGTAGATTTACAAGGCCCTAAAGCAGGCGAAGTCATGATCAAACTGGTGGCTACGGGGGTATGTCATACCGATGCGTTTACACTAAGCGGTGAAGACCCAGAAGGAGTATTTCCGGCGATCCTTGGCCACGAAGGGGCGGGGGTCGTTGTAGAAGTTGGCGCAGGCGTTAGCTCTGTATCCGTTGGTGATCACGTGATCCCTCTTTATACCCCTGAGTGCGGTCAATGCCGCTTCTGTCTATCAGGAAAAACCAACTTATGCCAAGCTATTCGTGCCACTCAAGGTCAAGGCTTAATGCCTGACGGAACAAGTCGATTTTCTCTAAATGGCTCCCCTATTCTTCATTTCATGGGCACGTCTACATTTTCTGAGTATACCGTACTACCTGAAATCGCTGTCGCCAAAGTAAATAAAGCGGCCCCATTAGACAAAGTATGTTTACTGGGTTGCGGGGTGACAACAGGCATTGGCGCGGTACTCAATACAGCCAAAGTAGAACCAGGATCAACCGTAGCCGTATTTGGCTTAGGCGGTGTCGGTCTAAGTGTTATTCAAGGCGCGGTTCTCGCTAAAGCAGAACGAATCATTGCCATAGACATCAATGAAGATAAATTTGAAATGGCGAAAATGCTCGGGGCAACTGACTGTGTAAATCCGAAAAACTTCGATGCGCCAATCCAAGATGTGATCGTCGACATGACCGACGGCGGCGTTGATTATTCATTTGAAGCCATTGGCCATACCCAAACAATGCGAGCAGCGCTGGAGTGTTGCCATAAAGGTTGGGGCGAGTCGACCATCATTGGCGTCGCTGGAGCAGGCCAAGAAATCACAACCCGTCCATTCCAATTGGTAACTGGTCGAGTTTGGCGTGGCAGTGCTTTCGGCGGAGTAAAAGGAAGAACGGAATTACCTGGGTACGTAGAACAATACATGAAGGGTGATATTAAAATCGATGAATTTGTTACCCACACGATGCCTTTAGAAGACATCAATAAAGCCTTCGACCTTATGCACGAAGGTGAAAGCATTCGTTCTGTTATTTTATTCTAGAGAGACTTTCATTGTGTTAAACGAAATATCAGCGCTTACAGAAGTTGATCGTGCCCGAAGCTTTGGCGGTTGGCAAATTCGCTATGAACATCAGTCATTCGTTCTTGATTGTAAAATGACGTTTTCAGTGTACCTTCCGCCACAAGCAGAGGAAGCCAACGTCTCTCACGTGTATTGGTTATCAGGCCTAACCTGTGATGATCAAAATTTTGTGACCAAAGCTGGCGCACAGAGATACGCAGCGGAACAGGGGTTAGCAATTATTGCCCCTGATACCAGCCCCAGAGGTAACTTAATACACGATGTGGATGCTTGGGATCTAGGGCAAGGCGCAGGCTTTTACCTGAATGCCACTCAAAATCCATGGTCAAAAAACTACCAAATGGCTAACTACATTCTGACCGAGCTTATTCCGACCATAAATAAGACTCAACCGATACGCCCTGAACAACGAGGTATATTTGGCCATTCAATGGGAGGCCACGGCGCATTAACCTTAGCATTGGCCAACCCGGACCTGTTCAAATCAGTTTCAGCGTTTTCGCCTATTTGCTCACCAATGCACTGCCCATGGGGTGAAAAAGCATTTGAGCAATACCTTGGTCAAGACTCTAACGCTTGGAAACAATACGACAGCTGTGAACTCATCAAAGAACACGGCCTGCCTTGGCCTGTTCTAGTCGATCAAGGAACGGACGATTCATTTCTTGAAGAACAACTCAAGCCCGAGCTATTGGTAGATGCAAGCAAAGGTCAACCGTACCCTCTCATCCTAAACATGCGTGAAGGTTACGATCATAGCTATCACTTTATCTCCAGTTTCATTGGTGAACACATCAAGCACCACGCGCAATACTTATAGAGATAACGTTTACTCAATCCAAAGTTACGGAGGCAGTAAAGAAACGGGGTACAGGTAACAAACTTTAATTTAATAAGCTGATATGATGCTTTGATATCTAATAATTAAGGCAAACATCATGGACTGGATGGAATTCACTATCGGCTTATTAAATGCCATAAGCTGGCCCGCTGTTGTGCTCATCGTACTTTTCTCATTCAGAAAAAATATTATTCGCTTGGTTCCTTTTACTCGAAAACTAAAGTTCAAAGACTTTGAAGTTCAGTTCAGCGATGAAATTGACCAGCTCGTTCAAAAAGCTCAAACCGCCTTTCCCGATTTAAAATCAGACCCCAAAACGCATTTAACAGCAGCTGCGCGACACCTTCCTAACAGTTGCGTACTGGAGGCTTGGGACATAGTTCATCAACAAGCACAAACGCTCGTCAAGAAACATTTTCCCGACGCCAATATCGGAGAAACCACCCCTTATAAAGACATTGGGTTCGTACTGACCAAACAAGAAGTTCTAGATCTAAAGAAAAGTAAGCTATTCAATGAACTCCGAAGATTAAGAAATAAAGTCGCGCACGCAGAAGGTTATGAAGTTGGAGGCTCTGAAGCAATTCAGTACGTTGAACTGTGTTTTAGGCTGATTGATTACTTCAAAGAACTGACCGCAACGATGAATGAACTTGATAAAACACTTGTCTCTCAATAATGATTGAAAATCTACGAGGTTAGTAACTCAATTTTATTTTCTAACCACGAATATGCTTACTAGACTGTAAGTACAGCGGACAAAGGAGCAGTCACATGCAACTCATCATAGGCAATAAAAACTATTCATCGTGGTCTTTACGGCCTTGGTTATTAATGAAAAAGGCCGGCTTAAAATTCGAAGAAATTCGAATCTCCCTCAACACAGAAACCACAAAAATAGAGCTGGCAGAGTACTCACCAAGTATGAAAGTCCCTGTTCTCATTGATCAAGGTAATACCATCTGGGATTCGTTTTCCATCATGGAGTACATTTCAGAGCGTTACATGAATAACGAAGGCTGGCCCCAAGACTTATCCACAAGAGCGGTAGGTCGGTCGGCAGCATCTGAAATGCATTCAGGCTTTTTCTCTATACGAAATGAATTACCAATGAATTGCCGAATAGACATCAAACTGCCTCTGTCCCCCGCTGTCCGAGCAGAAGTCGACCGAATAGAAAGTCTTTGGACGGAATTGCGAGAAGAGTTTACCTCTTACGGGCCATGGCTTCTTGGTGAATTCAGCATTCTAGATTGCATGTTTGCACCAATCGCCATCCGCTTCTCAGGCTACCAGGTTGATGTCAACACCATCTGTCAAACCTACATGGATCACCTTCTCTCAGATCCCCATATGGAACAATGGACACACGAAGGTCAGAAAGAATCAGAAGTAATACAAATGAGTGAGATCTCATTTCGATAAACACATAAAATAAATAATTTTTATGAATTTTCCATTACTTTCCTGCAATTTCTGAAAAGCAGTCTAAAGTATAGCTATCAAGCTCAAGCCATTAAGCTTGTATGTGTTTTCCTTGGCGCCCCTTCGGGGGCCCACCCTTAATTACCCCTCTACTTCTTCTTTATATACCCTGAAGCCACGTTTTTGATAATTACTCAACGCACTTGGGTGATCCAAAGTACATGTATGCACCCACACCCTACTGACGCCCGACCAACACCAAGCTGACTGAATCGCACGGGTCAATAAATCACCGCCCAGCCCTTTACCAATAAACTGTTCCGTTAAACCAAAGTACAATATTTCAACATCATCACCGTCACGCAGAAGCTCGTAATAGCCCGCTATCCCGCCATGGCAATACGCAACCCAAGTTTGATGTGACTCAGATTCGACCAGTGCTTGCCATTGTTCATCAGACCAACTTAACTTGTCTGTCCACCCCCAAGACTCACCCACGAACTGATATAAAAAACGATTAAATTGATATTGATCAACCCCACTCATATTTACCTCTAAAGCACTGATCTGCGCTTTAGGGCATAAATCATCAACGGATGTCATCTCTAGATATGACGTAACAACGGGTTTATTCGACATGAATTGGCCATTCACTTTCTATTAGTTGCTTTCAGTTTACGGCTTTTAAAAACGAATACCTAGATCAAAAAAAATCAATACAGGAGCAAGCAACTTTCTTATCAAGACTTAATTCTACTCATCTACACTTAAGGATATGACTATTAGCGTATTTGATCTTTTCAAAATTGGCATAGGCCCTTCCAGTTCACACACGGTAGGCCCCATGATTGCTGCACGACGCTTTTTATATCATTTAAAAAGACACGCTGTATTCTTACACACAGAAAAAGTAGTCATTGATTTATACGGCTCTCTCGCTCTTACAGGCAAAGGCCATGCGACCGGGACAGCAATCCTTATGGGGCTTCAAGGCGAACAACCCCATTTGATAAAAGCCAACACAGTTTCGGATTCGCTAAAGCAAATCATTAAATCTCAGAAATTAGATTTATTACTCGAAAAAGAAATCTCATTTAACCGAAAACAACACCTACGCTTTAACTACCAATCCGTGCTCCCTGAACACCCTAATGGCATGTCCTTCACCGCTTACGATGCCTATGGCATTGTCCTTAAACAAAGAAGCTATTATTCAATCGGTGGCGGCTTCGTTTTATCTGAAGATGAAATGACCTTACAAGCAGAAAAAACGGAGGACAAAACATCGTTTCAATTTTCATCCGCCCAAGAGTTGCTATCTCAGTGTGAATACCAGCACTTATCCATTGCTGAGTTAGTCTTAAAAAATGAAAACAGCCATCGCCCTTATCAAGACACAAAACAAGGCATACTCAATATTTGGCAAGCCATGGATGAATGCATTCAACAAGGCTGTCATGCGGAAGGATTATTACCCGGTGGATTGAACGTCGAGCGAAGAGCAAAAAAGCTACATCAACGTTTAAATCAAACATCCTCTGAAGACAATCTTTCTTTAATGGACTGGGTAAATCTATTTGCTCTGGCGGTAAACGAAGAAAATGCGGCTGGAGGCCGAGTTGTTACAGCACCAACTAACGGCGCAGCGGGGGTAATTCCTGCTGTACTCGCCTATTACGTTCGATTTGTGAACCCAAATCAAGAAATAACAAAAGAGGATGGCATCCTAACATTCATGTTAACCGCTACCGCTATAGGAGCGTTATTCAAAGAAAATGCATCCATTTCGGCCGCTGAAGTGGGCTGCCAAGGCGAGGTCGGCGTTGCATGTTCTATGGCTGCAGCAGGCCTGACCGCAGTACTAGGAGGCAGCAATCAACAGATAGAGAATGCCGCTGAAATTGGAATGGAGCACAACCTCGGTCTAACATGCGATCCCATCAAAGGCCTAGTTCAAATCCCTTGTATTGAAAGAAATACGATGGGCGCAGTGCAAGCGATCAACGCTTCTCGTCTTGCTATTCTCGGCGATGGCCATCATAAAGTTTCTCTCGATCAAGTGATTGAAACTATGAGACAAACAGGCAGTGATATGCAGGAAAAGTACAAGGAAACCTCACAAGGGGGACTGGCCGTCAATGTCGTCGAGTGCTGAAGCATACAAACAGGATTACCAGTGTATATTCCTCAAGAGAAGTCGTTTCTTTTTCTTTCATTGCCGAATAAGATGACATTAAGTTAAATCGAATAATAAAAATCGGTGCTTTTATGAGAATGCCTTCGCTTGTAGATCGAATGAGTAAGTTGATTGCCTTACCCAGCGTCAGCTGTACACACCCAGATATAGACATGAGTAATTTACCTGTCATTGAAACACTCGCTGATTGGTTCGAGCGTTTAGGCTTTGAGATAGAAATCCAACACGTGCCTAACCAAAAAGGTAAAGCCAACTTAATTGCTACCTTAGGGTCAGGGTCTGGAGGGTTAGTTCTCTCAGGACATACGGACACAGTGCCCTTTAATGAAAACCGCTGGCAGAGTAACCCGCTCAAACTTGAAGAGAGAGATAACAAACTCTTCGGGCTAGGCACCTGTGATATGAAAGGCTTCTTTTCAGTCGTCATTGAAGCCATCTTGCCTTACGTTAATAAACCGTTAAAACAACCTTTAATCATTCTTGCTACCGCTGACGAAGAAAGCTCTATGAGCGGAGCACGCGCACTTGCAAGCCAAGGGTATCCCAAAGCACGCCATGCGATTATTGGTGAACCCACCAGCCTAAAACCCATTCATATGCATAAAGGCATAATGATGGAGGTAGTAAGAATTCAGGGCAAAGCAGGACACAGCTCCAACCCAGCCCTTGGTAATAATGCCCTTGATGCAATGCATTCCGTCATGGGCGAGCTCATTGATTACCGAAAAGAGCTTGCCAACAATTATCAAAATGCCGACTTCAAGGTATCCGTACCTACATTAAACTTCGGCTGCATTCATGGCGGCGACAACCCAAACCGCATATGCGGCCATTGCGAACTGCAATACGATCTAAGGGCTTTACCTGGAATGAATAATGATGACCTCAGGGAAGCAATAAAACATCGTCTTGCGCCCCTTGAAGAGAAGTATCAAGTCCAGCTGACCGCAGAACCGCTGTTTGATGGCGTACCTTCATTTGCTTCAGACAAAACAAGCGACATCGTTCAACTGGCCGAGAAGTTAACGGGGCACAGTGCAGAGGCCGTTGCATTTGCAACCGAGGCCCCTTTCCTTCAAGAAATGGGGATGGACACTATCGTCCTTGGCCCAGGGTCGATAGATCAGGCCCACCAACCGGATGAGTTCATGGCTCTGGATCAAATAGACCCAATGGTTTCGATTTTAAGGAACATGGTAGAAAAGTTCTGCTTAGAAAATAATTAGACCAGAGCTTCTAGCGCTTGCGTAGAGCCATCAACTTGTTCAAATAACCAATCAAATAGAATTTTGACAGCCGGTTCGGCCAACTTTTCTGGCCGAACTAGAACCGAATACACAAAAGAGCTTTTTACTCGCCAATCAAACGGGATAATTAAGTGACCCGCTTCAATGGCTTCCTTCACTAAAATGTAATCCGCCACGGTTACTCCATGCCCTGCAATTGCAGCAGTAATGGCCATATCTAGCGTATCAAACTCCATACCTTTTGCTGCATCCGACGCTTTCATCCCCACACGATCATAGCCCACACTCTTTAACCATAAGGACCAATCCTGATGTTGGAGCGTAGGGTGCACTAATGTGAAGTCTTTTAAGTTTCTAGGATCAGAAATTAATGCTTCCACACCGTTTAAGTTTGGAGAGCATATAGGCACCAACATTTCATCACGTAAAAAATGTGCATAAGCACTCTGAATGGGTAGTTCTCCGCAATGAATAACGATGTCATACACATTGAATTCCAACTCATCGTCATTGGGGTCATCTTGCCAAGCACTTGTGATGTGAAGAGGTACATCAGGAAACCTTTCTTGAAATCGATGAAGCCGAGGAAATAACCAACGAATAGCGAATGTCGGAGGCACTTTTATTCTGACATCAGAACGATTAGATAACTTAACCTGCTGGCTCAATATAACCAATTCGTCAAATATTTGAGTGAGCTTAGGTAATAACTGAAGGCCTGCATCAGTTAAGATCAGCTCTCTATGTTTACGAATGAATAAAGGAACATCAAAGAAACTTTCCAGCAATTTTATCTGTTTACTAATGGCGCCCTGAGTTAGATGCATTTCTTCCGCAGCTTTAGTAAAACTTAAATTTCTTGCTGCGGCTTCAAAGGCTCTAAGAGCATTTAAGGGCGGTAATTTTCGATTCATAATATGAAGTGTTCCTGTTCGCACTCGGACAAAACAAACATTAATCCATTACTTTTTCTCATGCAGTATAGAAAATATCTCGTTTGAGAGAAAACCAAGAAATAAATAAAGTTGACGACCTATCCAATTTACAACAGGTTCATTAGGTTCGCTGGTCACATGAAGTCTTTCAAACAAATCGCTCAACTGTCCCTCCCATTAATTGGTGCTCAATTGGCACAGAGCTCTATGATGTTCACAGATACGATATTAATGGGCATGCTAGGTATCTCCGAGTTAGCAGGCGGTGGATTAGGGGCTGCCATTTTTAATTTCATATTCATTGCCTCAACGGGTGTGCTAGCAGCCACAATCAATCTTGTTGCTTTTGCAAAAGGACAAGATAACAACGATGAAATTCATCAAGCGCTTCTTGCGGGTACCTCGTTGGTAATTATACTGACCATAATTACGGGATTCATATTGTGGAATATCGCTCCGATCTTGCGATTATTGGGTCAATCAAACGAGAACATAGAATTAGCAACCATATACCTTCAAGCAGTTGTTTGGTCATTACTGCCATCCTTCGCCTTAACCGTGCTCCGGAATTTTTCATTAGGAATGAGTAATGCAGGCTCTATTTTAAAAATAAGCCTTATTGGGGCCACAATAAATTTCCCAGTAAGTTATGTATTAATGAACGGAACACTAGAAGCTTGGATAGGATTACCTCCACTCGGGCTTGCAGGCATTGGCTATGGGACATCGTTCGTTATTACTTTGATGTTTGTAGCATTAACGATAGAAATCTATAGAAAACCAGAGTACCAACGATTTTATTTCTGGCATGGGTGGAAACGGTTTGATATCACTCAACTCATAAATACCCTTAAGTTAGGCATTCCAATATCAATTGCTTACGCAATGGAGAGTGGTTTATTTGCATCTGCCGCAATACTGGCCGGTTGGCTCGGATCGATCCAGCTTGCAGCGCATCAAATAGCACTACAGACCATCATACTAACATTTATGCTGCCCTCAGGAATTTCTCAAGCAACGTCGGTATATGTCGGTAATTATTATGCTAAGAACGATCTAATCAGTGTCAAACGCTATGCGCTATCAGGCTTAATACTGGGCGTAATATTATCCAGCTGCGCTGCGGTAATGATGCTTATGTTCCCAGAACAGATTATTAACTTATTTATGCATACAGAAGACATTCAACATAAAGAAGAACTGCTTACACTTGGCATAAGTTTATTAGTCGTGGCTGCAATATTCCAATTAGTGGATGGCGCGCAAGTCATCGCAATGGGAATTTTAAGAGGGCTTAAAATGTCTACCACTCCGACAGTTATTACAGCCGTAGGGTATTGGTTAGTAGGATTCCCCTCTGCCTACTTGCTAATGGATAAGTACGGGTTGGTTGGCGTCTGGACTGGCCTAGGGATAGGACTTGCAGTCACAGCCTATATGTTACTTACCTTATTTAAACGCAAGATCAGGCAAGAACAGGAGATTAATCAAGGACCCCAACGCCTTTCTACTGGAGAAATGCAAGCTTAAGTGATTCTAGGATGCTTGGGTTAATCCCACAGGAAAACCTTGTTTCTGAATATTTCGAACGCGTGCTTTCACCGAAGCGGCCTCATCTTCTGAAGCAGCTTCAAACATAACTTCCGCTTCAGGCTGTAATTCAGGATACTGACAAGCTAATTCATACATTGCATTATACGCCCAAGCACGAACAAATTTATTAATTTCAGAAAGGCAACCACGAACAAATTCTTCAACCCCATTCCGGTGTTCAGAAGAAACCGTCAAGTAAGGTAAACATTGAAGAATATGCAATTTAGCTTCCCAATTTTTAAGGGAATCAAGTTGAGAAAAAACGGAAGCAATTTGGCCATCTGAAAATGATTTTTTATGCTCTAAGTGATGCTTCAACAACCAAGTAGCACCACGATGAACCTCTTCATCTCCTGCCAATGCAGAAACCAGTCTATCTTCAAAGTCCGGTTGATCAGCCAATACTGCGTAAAGATCCTCTATATCTTCTGAAGACTTTCCATTCCAACGACGAATAGCGATAAAGAAATCCATAGGTAAGCTCCTGCTCAGGTCTATCTGCCAACTGTCGAACAAGCCTTGGTTACTTTCAAGGTAGTAGAAATATCGACTGGATCACACTTTTAAATTGTTATTGTTTAGTAACAGACCTTAGTCGGCTACCTATGTCAGGGGCAGGTATCTTATCCGATTGCCTCTTAACAATATGTAAGAGATCACCCGAAAACGACAGTAGATTATCACTATCGACCATCAAACTTAGAACAGAAATCTCTATTTGTATTTCATTGTGAATTTGCTACTTCAACAATAGCCACTGGATTCAATTCAAGAAAGCATTCAAGTATCAGATACTTGAATGCTTCCAGTATCAAACGTCAAAAAACTATTGTTTTACTTGATGCTCAATCGTTGCAATAACTCGTCTATTTTCTCTACGCCCAGACGCCGTAGAATTATCAGCAACAGGCTGTTCCTCACCATAGCCAACGGCACTCACGCGACTAAGCTCAACATTGAATCGTTGAGTAAGAACGTCCATAACTGAATCCGCTCGTCTTTGAGAAAGAGATTTATTATAGTTCGCGTTTCCTCTGTCATCGGTATGGCCTTCAATCACTACCGTTGTCTGAGGGTATCGAGCCATAAAGTCAGCAACCTTTTGGATCTCAGCAAACGACTCATCTGGAACTTCAGACGAATTATTAGCAAAGTTAACCGCTAAATTGATCGACTCCGTTGTCATCACAACAACTTCACACCCAGAAGCATCCACTTTGGCGCCTGCTTTACTGTTAGGACAAGCATCCAAGTGATCAAACACACCATCGCCATCTGAATCTACAGGGCAACCATTTTCAGAAACATTGACACCTTTAGGCGTATCAGGACAGGTATCTTTATAATCAAATACACCGTCTTTATCCGAATCTATGGCACAGCCATTGACATCCACTGACACCCCAGCAGGTGTTGTCGGGCATCTATCCTTCGAATCAACTACGCCATCATTATCGCTGTCATAAACAACTTCTTGCACTACTGGCGCAGGGACTACAGCTGCTTTAGCCGGTTCACTACCGCCAAAAGCATAACTAATTCCCACACTAATCAATGTATCCAGATCTTCTTCATCTAAACTATTAATTGCTCTGGCCTCTAAACGACCGGACCATTCCTGATTAAATGAATACCTAGCACCGCCGCCCAAATGAACTTGAGTTTCTACATGCTCCCCGGAATCATAATCAAAGTCGGCATGGGAAAGACCGGCACCCAAGAACGGTTTCCAATTCCCTGCTTCAGGTAAATAGTAAAGAGCACCTAATCGGAACTGGTCTAAATCCGCATCCTGATTTCCGTTTTCTGCGTCAGGCGACGAAAACATATACGTTGCCTCAACCCCAAATTTTGGTGATAAAACATATTCACCACCAATGATGGCGGTAAACACGTCGTCTAAATTTCGGTTACTATCAAACGTTTGATAGCCAACGGCTGGGTTAATGTAAAAACGGCCTTCCTGCTCGGCCGATACATGCTGAACAACCGCTGCCATACTAAACATCACAACACCAACCTTAACTGCCTGTGCCCTCATTTTTCTCTCTCTCCATAGTTATAATAAGAAACCACCAAAAGTAACCGGGCTAATGGTATCACTGAAATAAACCATTACCATGATGAATTCTCATCAATTATCTAGGATAATCACTCAATATCGTCATTACCCTTTGCATTGTAGAGCTAAATACATGAGTCGTTTCTGGAGTCCAATTGTCAACATCCTCACCCCTTACGTTCCCGGTGAGCAACCTAAAATCAACAACCTTATAAAACTGAACACCAACGAAAACCCATATGGGCCCTCCCCTAAGGCTCTTGAAGCAATCAAAGGCCACGCCGATGAAAGCTTACGCTTATATCCAGACCCTAACGCTGATGAAATTAAAGAAGTCATATCAAAGTATTTCTCATCAGACGAAGTGAAAATTAATCGTAACCAAGTATTTGTTGGTAATGGTTCCGATGAAGTTTTGGCTCATGCGTTTCAAGCACTTCTGAATCAAGACAATCCTATTTTATACCCTGATATCAGTTACAGTTTTTATCCTGTTTACTGCGGTTTATATGGCATAAGCTTCACCAACATCCCATTAACGGATAAGTTTGAAATAAACCCTGATGACTACAAGGCTCCGAACGGCGGTATCATTTTCCCCAATCCAAACGCACCAACGGGTCGTTTACTTCCCTTAGAAGCGATTGAGAAAATCACCCAGAATAACCCTGATTCTGTTGTTATTGTCGATGAAGCCTATATCGATTTCGGCGGTGAAACAGCCATCAAACTTGTCAACAAGTTTGATAATCTATTAGTAATTCAAACCCTATCAAAATCCCGCTCTCTAGCAGGGTTACGGGTCGGCTATGCAGTGGGTCATCCCGACCTTATTGAAGGCTTGGAAAGAGTTAAAAACAGCTTTAACTCTTACCCTATGGACAAGCTAGCAATTAAAGCGACGGTTGCCTCTTTTGAAGATAATGAGTACTTCACTGAAACGTGCTCAAAAATCATTGAGAGTCGAATCAAATTAACCGCTCAACTGATCAAATTTGGTTTTGAAGTAATACCTTCAGAAGCAAACTTTGTCTTTGCCAAGCACCCAGAACAAGATGCCGCCGCATTAGCAAGCGCTCTTAGAGAAGAGTCGATCATTGTTCGTTACTTCAATAAGGAGAAAATAGATCAGCACTTACGCATCAGCATCGGCACCGAAGATGAGTGCAATACACTGATATCTGCACTGAAGAAAATATTACCTTCGTCTTGATTTCTTCTTTTCTATCGTCGGGCTCAAAAACCTGACGAATAGAGACGCAATTTCTACCATTGATATTAGACTCAAGGTATCAATGGTAAGGAATTGACTTCATGTCTAAACAACCTACCGAAGCACAAACGGGTCAACACAGCCTTTCAAACATTCGTTATACCGATGGTATGACAAACCGCAACAGCATTATGCGCTACAACCGCTTAATGGAAATGTTGCTGACCCATGCCCCTTTAGATTACATCCTAAATGAGCTCGTTCTTTTCATTGAAAAAGAGAAGCCCGGTATTATTGGATCAATCTTATTACTTAGTGACGATCAAAATCATCTGACGTCTGGTGCAGCACCAAACCTTCCCGATTTTTACAACCAAACTATTGATGGCATGGCCATAGGATCCAAAGCAGGCTCATGCGGTACCGCTGCTTATCACGGTAAACGAGTTATCGTCACCGACATTGAAAATAATGAATACTGGGCTGACTTCAAAGGTGTCGCTCACCAAGCAAATTTAAGGGCCTGCTGGTCCGAACCAATCGTATCTTCGACCAAAAAGATACTTGGCACCTTTGCCATGTATTACCAAGAAATAAAAGCGCCGGATGAAAATGACATCCAACTCATCCTAGAAGCAGCAAGGCTTGCAGGTACCGCGATAGAGCAAACTAACGCAGAAAAACACCAACAACTGACCACCAATATTTTCAACAACTTACCCTACGCAATTGCGACTACAGACAGCAACTTCCAAATCCTATCAATTAATAACGCATTTGAAAGAATCACAGGTTACTCGCTTAACGATATTGAAGGACTAGAAGCGTTCATGCTTATGTCGCCAGGTAAATCATCCGACGATTACCGAGAGGAACTGGGTTCACTTGATGACACATCCAGCCGAAAAGAAGAAATCCGAACCCAAAGAAAATCCGGCGAGGACTATTTAATTGAACAAACTATCACGGTACTGAGGAGCCCTAGTGGCAAAGTAGATCGCTACATCTGGTTATTTGATGACATAAGCGCACGAAAAAGAGCCGAAGGCGTCATTCAACATCAAGCAAACTATGACTTATTAACGGACCTTCCCAATCGAAACCTATTACTCGATCGACTTAATTGGGCAATAAAGTTGTGCAATAAGAATCAAAGTAAATTTGGCTTACTTGTCTTAGATTTAGATCACTTCAAAGAAATCAATGACTCCCTTGGTCATGAGCTTGGTGATGAATTACTAAAGCACGTTGCACAAAGACTCAAACAGTACATAAAAACCTCTGATAGCATTTCAAGGTTGGGTGGGGATGAGTTCGCAATCGTAATTCCAAACATTAACGAAGTTCACGACTTAGAAACATTAGCAAAAGGATTAATTGAAGAAATAAGTAAACCTTACAGCCTTATAAATAAAGAAAACCTGAGCTATATAACGACCAGCATAGGCATTTCAGTATACCCAAACGATGGAGATTCAATAGAACAATTATTCCGTTCTGCTGATCAAGCCATGTACTCCGCAAAAGAACAAGGCAGAAATTGCTTCAGCCTCTATACCCAAGGACTTCAAGAAAAATCAGATTCTCAAGCCAAATTGCACCAAGACTTAAAAGTGGCCATTCAAAACAACCAGCTTGAGCTTTACTACCAACCCATAATCAACCTTAAAACCAATCAACTGGATAAAGCCGAATGCCTCATTCGTTGGAACCATCCGGAAAAAGGAATGATCTCCCCAGCAACATTCATCCCTATTGCAGAAAAAACAGGCATCATAAAAGAACTAGGCTATTGGATTCGAGAACAAGCATGCAGCCAAGTAAAAAGCTGCATAAATGACGGACTCAAAATTCGATTTTCGGTGAACATTTCAACGCTTGAGTTCTGGTCTGGAGAATTGGTCAGCTCGTTTTTAGAAAGCATGGAGAAGCATTGCGTAGTCGCGGATTACCTAACGGTTGAAATTACCGAAAGTCTATTCATGAAAAACCAATCTGAAATGGTGCTAGCTCTCAGTAACTTAAGAACGCTTGGTGTTCGTATTTCCATCGATGACTTTGGCACCGGCTATTCCTCACTGTCCTATTTGGGCAGCTTCCCGCTAGATGAACTAAAAATTGATAAAAGTTTTATTGATGGCATCGAAGGTGAAGAGCGCAAACAATCACTCGTAGAAGCAATGATTACGCTGTCAAATAAACTAGGCATGAAAGTCGTTGCCGAGGGCGTAGAAACTCAAGGTCAGTTTGACCTATTGAAGAATAAAGGCTGCGACTACATACAAGGTTACTACTTTTCAAAACCTCTACCCGCAGCCCAATTCACTGAATTTGCAATACAACAATGGATTAAAGCTAACCCTGAATACTCGAGCCCAATTTAAGCCATATGTGAGCTAACTTAAAATGGATACTGCTCAATAACTAAAGTCCAAAGAGAATAAGCAATCGTCCACATCATTCCACAAACAAACATATCTAACACCCGCCAAGAAATAGGCCTCTCAAAAATCGGAGCCAATTTGGCTGCACCAAAACTGAGACTAAAGAACCAAACAACCGATGCCAAGGCAGCACCAACCGCAAACAACCAACGTTCCAAACCTACATATTGTCCTCCAACACTCCCAATAAGCACCACCGTATCCAAATACACATGAGGATTTAACAATGTAATTGAAAGCGTGACAGCAAATGCTTTACCCAATGTTTTAATGCCTTCTGATTCCGCTATTAGCTTTTGCTCTGAAAAAACAGAAATCAAAGACCTTAACCCATACATAGAAAGAAACACGCCACCAAAAATAGCAATCAACCACATCAAAATTGGGCTGGATGAAATGAGAATCCCCATTCCTGCAATCCCACAGAAAATAAGTACGGTATCCACTGTGCAACAAGTAACTGCAATCACTAAGTTAAAACGCTTTCGAATACCTTGAGCCAACACAAAAGCATTTTGAGCACCAATGGCGATAATCAAGCTCATGCTGGTTATAAAGCCGGTGGACATAACGGACAAGGTTTCACTCATTTATATTTGCCTTTTCGATGCGTTAAAGAATAGAAAAATCATAAAACACAAAAAAAAATAAGTTAAATTAATGAATTTAATCTATCATTAAAATTCTTAATAAAAGAACAAATAACCATGACCTTCGATCCGAAGCAACTTACAGCCCTTTCTGCGATCATCGAAGAACAAGGGTTTGAGCAAGCAGCGCTGAAGCTGAACATTACGCAATCTGCTGTATCCCAACGCTTAAGACAGCTAGAATCCACTGCTGGGCATTCACTTGTTATTCGAACAAATCCTCCTCAACTTACAGAAGCAGGGTTTTCCGTTCTAAAATACTTTCAGCAAACAAGTCTTCTTCAGAACGAGCTTCTTAAATCATTAAATTTAGAAACAGAAATTGACCGTCAAACTCTGTCCATCGGAGTGAATGCAGACAGCCTAGCAACGTGGTTATTTGACGCATTAAAACCTTTACTGGACTCAGAAAAAATATTACTGGAAGTGAAAGTCGACGATCAAGAAAACACGCGAGAGCTTCTCTCTAAAGGTGAAGTTATAGGTTGCATAACATCAGACAAAGCACCAATACAGGGATGCAACTCCATTTACCTCGGAGTAATGAGATACCGCTGTGTTGCGTCAAGGGAATTTAAAACACGTTACTTTAAATCTGAACCGACACGAGACGAAATGCTCGCGGTACCTGCCGTCCAATTCAACAACAAAGACGAACTTCAAACGCAATATATGAAGGCCTACTTTGATACCCCGAAAGTCGGATTAAGACATAGAATACCCTCGACCGAATCCTATTTAGATTTCATTTTACGAGGTTACGCATGGGGAATGGTGCCTGATGTCCAGAGCAATCAACTTTTAAATTCAAACAAGGGGGTTATTGAATTATCCCCAGGACAATTCTTAGATATTCCTCTTTATTGGCATATATGGAATTTAAAAACTCAGTTTAATAAATCACTAACCAAAGCCATTGTAGACGAAGCAAAACGAATCCTTATTCATTGATAAAATAAAGATCCATACCAATAAAAAAGCCCCGCTAGGTTTACTAGCAGGGCTTATTTATCTAGCAAAGATTTTCTATCTAGAAGGGCCAGTTAAATGATATAACCACGCTCGTCGTGTTCGTTTATGTCTAAGCCTTCCGTTTCAACTTCTTTATCAACTCTAAGACCAATCACCTTATCAATGATCTTCAAAAGAACGCACGAAATAATGGCGGTATAAGCAAACGTAGCAACAATACCTACAACCTGAACACCTAACTGCTCACCGATAGACGTTATGCCTTCAGCAAACCCTTGACCACTGAATACACCCAGCTCAGTGGATGCAAATATCCCTGCTAAGAACGTCCCCAAAATTCCACCAACACCATGCACCGGAAATACATCTAAAGAATCATCAATTTTCAGGCCATTCTTGATCCAGGCTGTCATGAAATAACACACAATACCAGCGGTAAACCCAATGATCACCGCACCACCAGGACCAACAAATCCAGACGCAGGAGTAATGGTTCCCAAACCAGCAACCATTCCAGTCACGATACCCAGCACTGAAGGTTTACCGTGACGAATCCACTCTATAATCATCCAAGATAATGCCCCGCATGCAGCAGACATATGCGTTACAAGCATAGCCATGCCTGCATCGCCGTTAGCGGCTAAAGCACTACCTGCATTAAAACCAAACCAACCGACCCAAAGCATACCTGCCCCAGTCACAGTCATGGTCAAGTTATGTGGTGGCATCGCAGTTTTCCCATAACCATTACGATTTCCCAAAACGACCGCAGCAACCAGCGCTCCGACCCCTGCTGTAATATGCACAACAGTACCACCAGCGAAATCCAGCAAGCCCATTTCAGCTAACCAACCACCGCCCCAAACCCAATGGGTTACAGGAACATAAACCAATAACAACCAAACGCTACTAAAAACTAACATAGCAGAAAATTTCATACGCTCTGCAAATGCACCAACCATTAAAGCAGGTGTAATAATTGCGAAAGTCATTTGAAACATCACAAAGACAGATTCAGGAATGTCCCCAGAAACGGTCTCCTCTTGAACACCTGCTAGAAATACATTACTGAGACCGCCAATCCAGCTATTTAATTCACCACCATCCGTAAACGCCAGAGAGTAACCCGCAATCATCCAGATAACAGATGCAACACATGCAATCGCAAAACACTGCATCAATATCGACAATACGTTCTTAACTCGAACCAAACCGGCATAAAAAAGAGATAAACCAGGTAAGGTCATCATTAAAACAAGCGCTGTAGATGTAAGAATCCAAGCGGTATTTGCACCATTAACTTCATTTGCACTGGCCACCGAAGGTAAAAAAATAACCAACAAAGCCCACATTATGTTTACAAAATTCAACGTCATTCCCCTAAAAATCAAACCCAACAACCCAAAGCACCATTAAAGTGCAATATCATCCACTTCACCCGTTCGAATACGAACTGCTTTTTCAAGTTCAGCAACAAAAATTTTCCCGTCACCAATCTTATTAGTATTTGCAGAACCAACGATAGCTTCAATTACAGCATCCACCTGCTCATCAGAAACGGCAATTTGAATTTTAGCTTTTGGAACAAAATCAATGATGTACTCAGCACCACGATACAGCTCGGTATGTCCTTTCTGACGACCAAAGCCCTTAACTTCTTCTACCGTTAGACCTTGAACACCAATTTCAGACAGTGCATCGCGAATATCTTCCAGCTTGAAAGGTTTAATAATTGCAGTTACTAGCTTCATGCATCCCCCATTGAGTGCACTTATTTTAATTTATTATAAAAACGCATCAATTATGTGCATACAAAAATAAGACCAACTTATGAAAAACCAGTAAAAACAAGAATTAAAAAACAAACACGCATTAAAAAGGCGCACTAAGTGCGCCTTTTTAATCCACAACAACAATCAAGGCACCAAAATAAAGCAGATAAATAAATTACAAAGCCTTATTTAGGTGCCTAAGTGATTAATTATTTGCCATAGATGTATTTCTAGACATAACTTCCGAACCAAGCATCATCATTCTTAATTGACAAATTAAGTCTTCACCAATGGCCTTCTTCTCTGTCTTACTCTGATCTACAGCGTCGGCCCCCTGATTGAACACCAAAGTCACCATCGCATGAGCTACCATTTCATGACGATAAAGTTTATGACCTCTGGCAACGGCCTGAGTTACAAGGTGTTCTGCCAATTCAGATTCGAAATGCTCGACTTCACGCTGAATAGCTTGACGTAAATCCGCTGAAATTCCTGCTTTTTCGCGTAACAACAGTCGAAATAGATTAGGGTTAGTATTTAGGAACTCTATAAATGTCTCTACGGATGTGCGAATAGCGGTTCCGTTCTCAGCAATTCGTTTTCGAGCTTTTCTCATTAACTGCCGTAAAGACAATCCAGCTTCATCAACAAGCGCCAAACCAAGCTCATCGAGGTCTTGAAAGTGGCGATAAAAGGATGTTGGAGCAATACCTGCTTCACGAGCAACCTCCCTTAAGCTCAAATTAGAAAACGCCTTATCCTGCCCTATCTGCTTTAAGGCTGCCTCCATAATGGCTCGACGGGTTTTTTCCTTTTGCTCTGCTCGAATTGACATAATTATTCCAATAAAAAACTTTTAAAGAGACAATTCTATCACCGATAACAATCAATAGAGCAGTTGAACTCAAATTTAAAAGCGGTATTCTCTTAAAAACAATAATTAACAAACAAAGACTCATGATCATTCAATTAATCTTACTTATCGTACTTTCTTTCGCATCCTTAAACTCACATGCTGATACTGAAGTAAGTGAAGGCAAAAACGTCCCTATTAATGAAGCCATCTCATCTTCCGAAAACAGTAGTTCAGAAATTTTGGAAAAGAGCATGAAGCAGCTCAACATTCTATTTAACAAGACGTATCGAAAGTCAGAAATAATGATAAAAGCCCAAGGAACTTTCACGCCCTACGGAGCAGTTATTTCACCCACAGGTAAAGTAAACTTTATACATGTAAACAACGAAACAAATGCTAATTCAGAAAAAACGGTCCAAGCAATACAATCAACAATGATTGATCTAGCCAAACAGCAGAAAATATTCGCCTGTGTGGTTTATTACCCTACAAAAGACCTAGAAACAGTAGAAGGAACCTTACCGTTAGCCATTATCGGTCGCTTAGAGCATGCCTCTGGTTTATCCATTGCAATTGCGAGTGAAATAAAACTGAATAATGACGTCATTTCATATTCAACTCCGATTACCTCTGAAGTACCCTCTGAAGTGTTTTTTTGGGCCCATAAAGAAAAGCAGACAAGTGAACAACCAAACCAAAGTTCGGTCAGTATGTAACTGCAGCTTAAAGTTCACATTTCTAACCCTTTATCCGTATTATTTTTCGGTAAAATTTGGTGAATCTCTTGCTTTCGTATAATCTTTACAAAGCTTGACAAAAAAAATAAAAAAACTTACGAAGGAAACTTACTATGAAAACCACAATAAGGAAGGCACTTCTGCCTCTGGCTATTGCCAGCATGCCTCTTCCCGCTGTTGCAGATCTATCTCCAATTGGTGATGAACTGTTAGGAGAGATGACTGGTCAAGCAGGTGTTTCTATTGAACTTGAAACCAAAGTCACCATCGATGAATTCAAATATACCGATGAAGGTAGTGTATCTATCAAAGGTATCGAATTTGGCGGTGCAAATAAAAATACCTTCTTCGGAAGAACATTTGGTTCTGTAAACCCGACTGATAAATTAGACGGAATCAGAATTGATATCGACGTTAATTCAACTGGTGATCTCCTAGTCAACATGGGCGCTACCTCCACTTGTATCGGCTGTGTTGGTACAGACCCTGTTGATTTCGGCTTATCGTTTGATTCTCTTTCAATCGAAAACGACATTGGCACAACGTCTAGTACACTGATTGAAAATTTCTCAATGACAGGCTACTTCACTGCTGCTTACATGCAAATTAAGAACGATGGCGGTAACGGCGAGATCAATGCAAAAATATCCTTCGCAATTGATGACATAGATATGGACGTTCCTTTATTAGGCGTTGGTATCCGTGATATGTACATTGCTGGCTCAGGCTTCCATGAAGACCAAGAACTTGGCTTCTTCGATATTGCTAACAGTGGTGTGATTGCTCGCTTAAATATCAAAGCTGAAGACAGAACAACCGCCTCAGGCACTGTCGTCGACGCTCTAGCCATCAGAACTTACGGTAACCTAGGTGCAGGAGATCCATTAACAATGGACGTAGGCATTGGCGCCGTACACATTGGTGGAACTTCAATTGGCTCATTCAAAATTGATGATCTAGCAATTCATGATCAGCAAATGTGGATTTACGGGCACTAATTATAAATAGTCCAGCAAACCACATAAAAAAGGCCACTTAAATAAGTGGCCTTTTTAGTATTCGTCAAAGAATCATTTAACTTCGGTGATCTCAATTTTCTGAGATACATTATTTCCCAAAGTAATCCCTGACTCTAAATAAGCAGAAGTATCTGCTTCAACCATTGTTGGAAATTCCAATGGGTCAAAAGCAGTATCGCCATCCAGCATCGGTCGCCCTGTAATTTCAAGGTTCTTAAAGTCATACAAAGAAGAATCAACCATATGAGAAGGCGCAATGTTTTGCATTGCACTAAACATTGTCTCTAAACGACCAGGAAACTGCTTATCCCAGCCCTGAAGCATTTGCTTCACAGCTTGTCGTTGTAGGTTCTCCTGCGAACCACAAAGGTTACACGGAATAATAGGGAAGTCCTTCATCCCCGAATAACGTTCTATATCTTTTTCCCGACTGTAAGCCAATGGGCGAATAACAATGTGCTTACCATCATCAGATAATAGCTTTGGTGGCATTCCTTTCATCTTTCCACCATAAAACATATTCAGCATCATCGTTTCTAAAATATCATCACGATGGTGACCTAGAGCAATCTTCGTGGCACCAATACGTTCAGCAAACCCATACAGTGTCCCCCGACGTAAACGAGAACAAAGTGCACACGTCGTTTTCCCCTCGGGTACTTTTTCTTTAACAATGCTGTAGGTGTCTTTATTGATGATGTGGTAGCGAACGCCGAGTTGCTCTAAATACTTAGGTAAAATATGCTCAGGAAATCCAGGTTGTTTTTGATCCAAGTTAACCGCAATCAATTCGAATTTAATCGGAGCACTGCGTTGTAGATTCATTAAAATATCGAGCATCGTGTAGCTGTCTTTACCACCTGACAGACACACCATGACGCGATCACCGTCTTCGATCATATTAAAATCTGCAATGGCCTTACCTACATCGCGACGTAGCCGCTTTTGCAGTTTATTCAGCTCTAAACGAGCCTTTTGGTCGATCGGATTTGCAACGGTCATGAATGCCTCTTAATACAACGGTCAAAAAACATCTTCAAGAATGCAAAGACGTTTAAAAATTCAAGGGGCGTTGTACCTAAAACTGATCGAAAAGTAAACCAAATCCACCAAATGACACTAAACCTCTGACAGGCCATCACATATAGTGATATGTTTATTCAACTTAATAACCATTCTCAAATATGCACATAAAATACAATGTCAGAAAATACCAACGCAATAAAATGGCATGACTTAGCAAAAAAACTGGATGCTGCAATCAATCAAATCCTTGATGATCAACCGAATGGTTTAAGCCTTTATGAACTCATCCGCTTTCTAAGCACCCAGCCTCATGCATTATTTGATAAACAAGCGTTAACCGAGTCGGTCTCTTTATTCCAAACCAACTTCGTAGTTATGAATGCGCTTTATAGAATCAAGCAAGCCCACTCCCTAGAAGACATAGAAATATCATCGCTTAAAATAATCCGACAACCGAAGATTTCGAGCGAGAACAATAGTATCGAAATACAAGATCCGTTGGCTGAGTATTATCTAAACTGGGACAATTTCGATACAACAGAAGATGATATTCAAACACTAATGAATTCGTTTTGGGAAAAATTATTACATATCGATTTCAAAGAAGATGATTTGAAACTCTTAGGTGCTGAAGGAGCCACCACGTTGGCAGAAATAAAAGCATGCTATCGGAGGAAATCTCAGAATCACCACCCTGATAAAGGAGGTGACCCTGAAATATTTTTGGAAATTAAAGCCGCCTATGATCGACTCTCAAATCACGCACTGTAAATACGAAAAACAAGTCCCTGCAGATAAATTAACAAAAAACACTTTCTGGTTTTCTTACTTATTCACTCTGCTTTCTATCAAAGATTGAACAACCGTAGGGTCTGCTAATGTTGATATATCCCCCATGTTGTCCAATTCATTCGACGCTATCTTACGAAGAATTCGGCGCATGATTTTTCCTGATCGAGTCTTAGGTACTGCTGGTGCCCACTGAATTATATCCGGTACAGCAATCCCGCCTATTTCGCTTTTCACAAAACGCCTAAGTTCTTCAATAAGTTCATCTGATTCTTGATAGTCTTTCTTTAAGGTTACATAAGCGTAAATGCCTTGCCCCTTAATATCATGAGGATACCCGACCACTGCAGCCTCAGACGTCGCAGGATGAGCCACAAGGGCACTTTCTACTTCGGCGGTTCCCATTCGATGACCAGAGACGTTAAGAACATCATCTACCCTACCTGTAATCCAATAATAACCATCTTCGTCTCTGCGAGCGCCATCACCTGAAAAGTAATACCCTTTATACGTTGAAAAATAAGTATCAATAAACCTCTGATGATCACCATAGACCGTTCTCATCTGACCAGGCCAACTGTCTTTCATAACCAAGTTACCTTCACAAGCGCCTTCCAGTAGCTGTCCCTCAGCATCAACAATAGCAGGAGTCACACCAAAGAACGGTCGTGTAGCCGACCCCGGTTTCACTGCAGTAGCTCCAGGTAAAGGGGTTATAAGCACCCCTCCTGTTTCTGTTTGCCACCAAGTATCAACGACAGCGCAGCGCTCATCGCCGACAACATGAAAATACCATTCCCAAGCTTCTGGATTAATCGGTTCACCTACTGTGCCTAAGAGCCTCAGACTGCTTCTGGAGGTCTTCTTAACTGGCTCATCCCCCGCTTGCATCAGAGCTCTAATTGCAGTTGGAGCAGTATAAAATGTATTTACTTTATGCTTATCAACCACCTGCCAACAACGAGAAACGTCAGGATAAGTAGGCACCCCTTCAAACATAAGCGTAGTCGCACCATTGGCTAATGGCCCGTATACAATGTAGCTATGACCTGTAATCCACCCAACGTCCGCAGTGCACCAATAAATATCACCTGGCTGATAATCAAAAATGTATTGATGAGTTAAAGACGCATAAACAAGATAGCCGCCACAAGTATGCATTACGCCCTTAGGCTTCCCTGTTGATCCAGAGGTATAAAGAATAAATAAAGGATCTTCTGCATTCATTTCTTCTGCTGGGCATTCATCAGAGGCTGCTGCAGTTATATCGTGATACCAAAGATCTCTATTCTCTTCCCAAGCGATGCTCCCACCAGTTCTTTGATAGACAACCACGGTTTTAACAATCTCTGTACCCGGCTTAGTTAAAGCAACATCGACATTTGCTTTAAGGGGAATGGTCTTTCCTCCACGAACACCTTCGTCAGCTGTAATAATGCAATTTGATTGACAGTCTTCCACACGGCCCGCGATCGAGTCAGGAGAAAAGCCGCCAAAGATGACTGAATGTATTGCACCAATTCTTGAGCAAGCAAGCATTGCAACGGCGGCTTCAACCACCATAGGCATATAGATGGTAACTACATCGCCTTTTTTAATTCCTTGAGCCTTCAAAGCATTCGCTAATCGACAAACTTTTTGATACAGATCTCGATAGGTAATTTTAGCGTCGTCCGTTGGTTCGTCGCCTTCCCATATGATAGCAGTTTGATCACCTCGATCCGCTAAATGACGATCTAAACAACTTATGGTCGGATTTAAAGAACCATCTTCATACCAACGAATATGAACATCATCATGTTGAAAAGAAACATCCTTAACTTTCTTATAAGGTTTAATCCAGTCAATTCGATTGCCCTGTTCAGCCCAAAACGCTTCTGGGTTATCCACAGATTTTTTATACATGTCCAAATACTGATCGTTATTGATTAATCCACGATCACTAAAATACTCATTCACAGGGTATGTTTTGATTTCAGTCATTTTTTCTTACCGAGTCTAAATTTCTTTGTTGTTATTAAGTCGACTACTGCAAAAGCCGATTATTTTGTATTTTTATTCCGAGCAGTAAACACAAAGCTAAATGCCTTTATTTAGCCACTCTTGTACTTTGTTACTTAATTCTGCTTTTCTCACAGGCTTGGCAATAAAGTCGTCCATTCCGGAAGCAGCACACCGTTCTTGATCATATTTCAGTGCATTCGCAGTGATTGCAATCACTGGTGTTGGTTTACGCTCTAACTTCTGTTCAAATAAACGGAACTGTTTAGTCACTTCATAGCCGTTCATCTTAGGCATTTGAACATCCATCAGAACGGCGTCATATTTCTTATTTTTTAGAAGTTCAAGCGCTTCACTGCCATCAAACGCGGTTTCAACAGTATGCCCCCATTTTGACAGCATGGTTTCAGCTACCTTTAAATTTACCGGATTATCTTCCACCAACAAAATATTGCCCTGCAACTCCTCTAAATCACGGACGAGTAATTTATCCGCCACAACTTCAGGCGCCGGTACCGTAGACCAAATAAATAATAATTCGAAACTGGAACCCTGACCCAATACACTTTCAACATGCACTGTGCCTCGCATCATATCCACCAATCGCTTAGTAATAGAAAGACCTAATCCTGTCCCTCCAAATCTCCGTGTCGTGGACCCATCAGCTTGACTGAATGCATCAAAGATTCCCGTTAATTTATCAGGTGAAATGCCTACACCCGTATCAACGACTCTTATCTTGAATTTAACAATTTCTAACTCAGTATCCTGCTCAAGGCAGTCTACAATAACGTTCACTTCACCTTTCTCAGTGAACTTGATGGCATTGCCCACTAAGTTCATTAGAACTTGTCTCAATCGAAGCGAGTCGGCATCAAGAAATATAGGCATGCAAGGGTCCATTGAAAACGTGAGCGCTAAGTTCTTCTCCATTGCTGAACCACGAAGTAAATTAACCACGTGCTGAATGACTGCATTTAGATCCGTGGATTCAGTATTCAAGGCCATCTTCCCGGCTTCGATTTTAGATAAATCCAAAATGTCATTAATTAATGACAACAACCCCTGACCGGATTCGTTAATTTGACTAATGTATGTGGTTTGCTCATCCGTTAACACTGTATCTTCTAGGATCTGCGCCATCCCTAACATCCCATTAAGCGGCGTCCTAATTTCATGACTCATATTAGCCAAGAAATCTGATTTAGCTCTACTCGCAATTTCTGCTTGTTTCTTTGCCTGCTCTAATTGCCAAGCGGATTCTTGCAGTGAACGAGTTCGCTCAGAAACCTTGGTCTCCAAGTTTTTCTTATTATCTTCAACCTCTCGATACGCTGCATGGATATTAGCAACCATGGTATTGAAACTTTGGTATAACGTGGCGATCTCGTCCTTGCCTTCATAATGTAAATTCACATGCCACTTGCCTTGACCCACGTTTTCACTGACATGACTGAGGGCTCGAATAGGTCGAACAATGAAATAATCCATTATTAAATAGATCAAGATGTAAGATGCGACTAAAACTAACCCTGCGACGACAAATAGCAATATTCCATGCTGCTGACCAATCATAGCAATTTGCTCATCATCAACACTGACAGCAAGCCACAAATCTTGATGTATCTGGCTCACCTTGACTTGGTGACTAGCCTCACCACCGATCGTTAATACACCTTTATGCTTAATCGAATTTAAACAGTCAAACGCTTGCCCTTCGTGTTCATGATGATGGGAACTGAGTATAACCTGCCCAGAAGCGCTGCAAATCATGACATGAGATTCAGACATACTGGCCAGTGCATCAATCACTTGATGAGCTTCATCCAACCGAACGCCAAAAATAACTGAAATGAATCGACCCGTCTCGTTTGCTTTGATTCTTTGAGCTTTAAATAAAAAATATCGAGCAGTTTCAATATCAAAAAAGGTAAGGGTCTGTATTTCATTGCTTGATGATAATTGACCATTGATGGCTTCCAGCTGAAGTTGAGACAGTTGTGCTTGATCTGATGACGCTATGGGTGTCCCATCTTCACTCAGTACGGCTAAAAAACTTAAACCTGGAAAGGTGGAGGCAGCTCTTTGAAAGCGATAAATCAATTTCTCAGTCACTTGACTCGTTTGAGACACGTCGGGTTCGCTAACAAAACTTAAAAAGTGCGAATCGCCCATAAAGAAATCCAGCTTATATTCAACTTCACGCTCAAGCTGGTTGAGGATCATTGTTGCTTCACTGATCACGGAATTGATCTGAGTTTCTCGAACCTGATTTATTTGCTCTCGTAAATGGTCGAGAGATATTTTCCCTAATAAAATTAAAGGAAGCACTACCAAAGGCATAAGGATCAGTGCTAACTTGACTCTCAGCGGCATATTTACAATTCCATTGTAAGTACAAGAAACTAGACTATTGTGTGTGTCATCTTGACTGTATAATTACGGTTAATTTTATTCTCTACCCAATGTTTTAAGGCGAACCATGTCCAATCACCAAGCCCAGCAAATTCTAGAAGAAATACTAACATTACCAGAATTGGAAGAGGATGCTCTCGACTATATGGGCTGTCAGGGAGCATTAGCTGCTTTCGTTATAATGCCTAAAAACGTAGATACTAACGTAATTGCAGATCACATTCTTGATGAGGCGGCACAAAACCTCAGTCAAGATAAACTAAATACTTTCGTCAAAGCAATTAATGTTCAGATGTCTGACTTCAAAATACAACTTGAAGGCGAAGAGAGCATTGAATTGTCTTGGATGAATGAAGATGAAGACGAAGACGCCCTAATTTCATGGGCATCAGGCTTTGTCGAAGTCGTTTTTGCCTATGAAGATCAATGGCTAAGCAATAAATTCGAAGAAGACGCCATGCAATTGCTTATGCCAATCATCGCGCTCTCCGGAATATTAGAAGAAGAAACTGCAGATATCACAAACAATGAACAACTGTTTAATCAGTGGATAGACGAAGTACCTGACCTACTCGTTGATCTCTTCTTGCTCTATCGAGTAATAGACGACAAAAAAGGGAACGATAAAGGGAAGTCATTTAAACCAGGAAACAGCAATCAGAAAAAAAGAGGATCACGAGGTAAGAAGCCGGCTAGCAAACGTTAGGATCTAATTACCCTTTATCTGAAAACAACTATAAAGGCTCAATTCAACCATCCGATTACAAGTTGAATCGAGCCTTGACCATAGCGCCACCTTTGGCAAATTCAACCGATTCACATAAATAGCTTATTAACCCTAAACCGCGCCCGTGACTCAAAGAATCATTGTCTGGTCGGGAAGTCACCTCAGTAACATCAAACCCTTCGCCTGAATCAGACAGCTCTATCTCTAGATAAGGTTGCCCCATCGAAGACCTTAGGTGCGTTACAATACGAATCCAGTTGGAAGTATTCAACTCAAGCATTCTTTCAGCCCTGAGCTGCTCATATTGATTCATACCATCAAAATAGTCTTTCAAACTTGAATCCAGCTTTAAAACACCGTGTTCAAGTGAATTGCTGTACATCTCATTGACGACCAAACGTAGTAAATCTTTCCTTACCGCCTCACTAAAGAAAGGCTCAACCATAAGAATAATGGAATCCGTCATTCTTAAATCTGCTAACTGCTCGCCTTCAAAGTTCCATTCCATAGTACAAGGCGCTATTTTATGTTCAACGGCGTCTTCAACGACAGGCTCATCTTCCCACTCAACAAAATCGCATTTCAGCTCAACTAATGACACATCATCATGCTCTTGCTGAGCATCACAGAACGCTTTCCAGTGTTCTAATATACCGGCTAAACCACGATCACTGTTTTCTTCTAGTGCCTGAGACAAATTATCTAAACCGTACATTTCACCTTCAGGGGAAACGGCTTCAGTAATCCCATCAGTATATGCGTATAAAACGTCTCCGGACTCAACCGTAATTAACTTTACGTCTTCTTCAAAGTCATTATCTTCCACCATACCCAACGGTAAATGCTGAGGCTCATGCTGAGTCAGACGATGTGAAGCTTCCGTCGAATTATCTTGCCCTTGAGCTGATAACAGAAGCAAATCAGGTAATCCACCTTGCCATGCCGTTATCTGATTACCTGTTTTATTTATTTCGAGAACAGCAGCAGCAAAGAACATATGACTCGGTAAAATGGCAAATAGTTCGCGGTTAATTTCGCGAGCGATATCACTTACCGCTTCGCCTTTTGAGGCCAACTGAAAGAATATTTGAGACGTTGGAATCGCGCCAATCGCTGCAGGTAAACCGTGACCTGTGAAATCCCCTAGTAGCACATACAGACCGCCCGACGGACTTCGACTGTATAGAAAGAGATCACCACTAAATACAGATGCAGAAGATAAATAATGCCTAAGATTAGCACAGTGATTCGGGTTCTTTTCCATTACGTTGGCAAATACACGTTGAGCCATCAATTGCTCTTGTTGAATACGCGTATTGTGAATAACTAAGGCATCATTCTTATCATTCAACTGGCGGTACAGCTCAGCAACTCTTCGATGCGCCCTAATTTTTGCTTTTAGAATAACTTCATTAAAGGGCTTAGTAAGAAAATCTTCGCCATCGTCCAAACAACGAGATAAAGAATCCAAGTCAGTTTTAGCCGTCAGGAAGATAATAGGAATGTGCCGGCTTCCCGCTTGAACTTTAATCTTGCGAGCAGCTTCATAACCGTCCATCCCGGGCATCATAATGTCCATAAGGATCAGATCAGGGTTTTCTTGTGTATATAACTGGATAGCCTGTTCACCATCCGAAGCCATACTGTATTGATACCCTTCATCTTCAAGAATAAAACTCAACAGCGTTCGATTAATCTCTTGATCATCGACGACCAACACTTTCATTCTTACCTCCATGTCATGCAGATGATTCTATTCTAATAATCCGAAAGAAATACAATTCACTGCCGCTATGGATTCATAGAACAGCAACGAATAGAACGACGAGTCGCCGTTCTCACGGCGTACTTCATTTCTTTGTGGTACACAGCATTAATCGACTTGTATTGTTTGTCAACTTCAATAAACTGGAAACTCTATGACAGCTTTGGTGAGTAACTTGGAAAAAAGGAAACACCCAATTATCCATTGGACCTTACTGATTGTAGGTTGGTCTGCGGTAATACTCGGCGTTCTTGGTATCTTTCTTCCTCTGTTGCCTACAACACCTTTTTTATTATTGGCAGCTGCATGCTTCGCCAGAACGTCAGATAAATTCTATCAATGGCTGACTAAACACCCTCGCCTAGGTAAATATATATCGGCTTACTTAAATGGAAAAGGCATTCCATTAAAAGCTAAATGTTATACATCGGCATTAATGATTAGCATGATGACTCTGAGTGCCGTACTGGTTCAACCTCCGATTTGGGCCATCATATCCATGTACGTTATTGCTTTGTGTGTCTCGATTTACCTTTTCAAATTACCGACGTTAGAAATACCCACCTCTAAAAAGATAAAATAAGAAAACAATAATTCATTAAATGGATTGCCTATCTCCGTATAGATTGGCGTATAAGCCTCTCATGTCCACAAGATGTTGATGCGAGCCTTCTTCACACAAGCGACCTTCATGAAACACAAAAATTCGATCTGCTTGCTTCACCGCGCTTAATCGATGAGCAATAATAATTGTCGTTCTTTCTTTTAAGAAATCAGCCAGAGCTTCGTGAAGATTCGATTCTGTTTCTGTATCAAGTGCTGAAGTTGATTCATCAAGAATAACAACCTTAGGGTCACTGAGTGCCATTCTAGCGATTGCCAATCGTTGACGTTGACCTCCAGATAAACGAATACCATTACGCCCAACGATCGTTTCAAGTTGATCAGGTAACTCTCTTACAACATCGTCTAATTGAGCCACGGCAAGCGCATCCCATAAGTCTGACTCGGAGTGCTGATCACCCATTTCTAGGTTCTGACGTACAGAGGTGTTAAATAACGTAGGATTCTGGATCACAGTGCAGACATTTTGACGCACAGTAGGCCAACCTATTTGATCCACAGGAACCCGATCGTAACAAATTTGACCTGAAGCCAATGGATACATCCCTGTCAATAACTGCACCAATGTCGACTTCCCTCCGCCACTTGCACCAACAAATGCCACCGTTTCGCCGGGAGAAATATGCAATGAAACATTATTTAAAACCAGTTTCTCATCCAAATAACCAAAAGTTGCATTCTCGATTGAAACAGAAGCACTCGTAGCACCTTTTTCAAACGGGTTTTCTTTTTCTAATAATTGAGGCTCTAGCTGCATATCAAACGCTGAATTAATTCGCTGCAATGCGCCTTTGGCACTGAAATACGCATACTGCATGTTCAAAATTTCCTGAACAGGCGTCATCATGAACCACAGATAACCAAATACAGCGAACATCTGACCAATGGATAAGTCAGAAAAAACCACCATCAACATTGACAGCATTCGGAACAAATCAAACCCAATCAAGAACACGTTAAAGCTGAACCTTGATGCAGCATCACTTCGCCATTCAAACGTAATCGATCTATTTTTGACGGACTCCGCGAGTGTTTTTAATTTCTGGTGATAATAGGTTTCACGATTAATAATTCGTATTTGATGTACGGCATCAAGCGTTTCCGTTAACGCTTCCTGAAACGTCTCATAGGCTGAGTTTTCTCGCTTCTTTAACGTCTTTACCTTCTTACCCAGCAGCATGGTGCAATAAATAACGACCGGATTCAGAAACAAAATGAACAGCGCCAGAGGCCAATGCATCCAGAGTAAAATAATCGCGGTTCCTAGAATCGTTAAAACAGCGACCAACAATCGACTAACGGACACGCTGACAAAACGATCAATGGTATCCAGATCCGTAACAAATCGGCTTGCAAGCCCGCCACTCCCAAGTAACTCATACTCTCTAATAGAAACTTTACTTAACTGATTCAATAGCCTCACCCTCATCTGATAGATAAGGTCTTTAGATACAATCGTCAGCTGGCGGCTTTGCCAAACATTCAACAACATACTAGAAACACGTAAAAGAATACTGAACAGCGTCATTGCTACGATGTAGCCGGCTGCCGAATGGACAGATGCAGGCAGTATTGACTGTAAAAAGTCGATGGCTTCAGCGGGCTTGTTTAATAAAACTTCATCCACCAGCACAGGAAGAAGCAAAGGCAAAGGCACTGCAATTATTGTTGCAACAATCGCAATCAAATGGGCATAAACCAATTCCTGACGATGCTTTAGTAATAATCGTTTAAAAAATGACGAGCTGAACTTACCCGTTACTCCGAAGAACTCAGAACCAAGGTTTTGATCCTCATTTGACGTTTTAGAACCTAAAATACGATCTCTCAAAAATGGCTACTCTCAAGGTGGTCAGAGTTTGCATTATTACTAATTCTTTCGACTTAATCGACAACATTTCATCTACACACCGATATCTTCATTCCAGAGCTCAGGGTGCTTATCAATAAAAGCAGCCATCATCGCGATACATGAAGAATCGTCTAAAACCTCAACCTCAACGCCTTTCGAACGAAGAAGCGCCTCCTCTCCCATAAATGTCGTATTCTCAGCAATCACAACCTTTGGAATGCCATAAAGTAAGATAGTCCCCGTGCACATTGAACATGGAGAAAGTGTCGTATACAAAACACATTCACGATAAACCAACGCCGATAACCGACCTGCATTCTCAAGAGCATCCATCTCACCATGTAAGATCGCGCTCTTTTGCTGTATCCGTCGATTATGACCTTTACCCAGTACTCCCCCTTGATGCACTAAAACCGAGCCTATGGGTATTCCTCCTTCAGATAACCCAAGTTGCGCCTCATCATAAGCAATTTTCATAAATTTATTCATGAACCACCTACGTCATTTTCTTGTCAAAGTTAGTAGATAAAGAGTAATTCAGCTCTTTACATTTAACACCAAAAATCTGGACTACACTTAAAATCAGAGACTTAAGTTTGTTTAAAAGTACTGGCATAACAAATGCTAAATAAGATTATCGGGTGAGTTAAGAAAATTTAATTTACCCAGCTGGGTGATTAGGAAGAATCACTTGAGCCTGACAAAGCTATATTGAATACCTACCCAGGAGGCCATATGAGCATATTCGACAGGTATCAGGATCGTTACATCGCTAAGCAAGAAGATGAGCTTACACTCGAAGAATACATGCAGCTCTGCAAGCAAGACCCAACAACCTATGCGAACGCAGCAGAGCGTTTACTGATGGCGATTGGTGAACCTGAAATAATTGAAACATCAAAAGATCCACGGCAATCCAGAATATTTTCCAACAAGCTAATCAAACAATACCCTGCGTTTAAAGATTTCTACGGTATGGAAGAAGCCATTGAGCACATCGTTGCTTATTTCAGGCATGCCGCTCAAGGATTAGAAGAAAGGAAACAAATTCTTTATTTGCTTGGCCCGGTTGGTGGGGGGAAATCCTCTCTTGCTGAAAAGCTTAAAAGTTTAATTCAACAAGTGCCTTTTTATGCAATCAAAGATTCTCCTATACAAGAGTCACCTCTTGGCCTCTTCAACCCAGAAGAAGATGCCGCCATATTAGAAGAGGATTACGGTATTCCGCCTCGTTACCTACGCGGAATAATGTCACCTTGGGCAGTAAAACGGCTTCATGAATTCGGCGGAGACATTTCTAAATTCAAAGTCATCAAGTTATACCCATCGATTCTTGATCAGACTGCAGTAGCCAAAACAGAACCCGGAGATGAAAACAACCAGGACATTTCCAGCTTGGTAGGTAAAGTGGATATTCGAAAGCTGGAAGACTTTTCTCAAGACGACTCCGATGCTTACAGTTTCTCAGGAGGCTTATGTCGTGCAAACCAAGGTATTCTTGAATTTGTCGAGATGTTCAAAGCACCAATTAAAGTACTACACCCATTATTAACGGCCACTCAAGAAGGCAACTACAACGGAACAGAAGGTCTGAGTGCAATTCCTTTTGATGGCATCGTACTCGCCCACTCCAACGAATCCGAATGGCAAACGTTTAAAAACACAAAAACCAATGAAGCATTCATCGATCGTGTGTATATCGTCAAAGTACCATATTGCAAACGAGCAACAGAAGAAGTTCATATTTATGAAAAGCTGCTAGAACACAGTTCTTTGAATAAAGCACCGTGTGCACCCGATACACTTAGAATGTTGGCTCAATTCTCAGTACTATCCCGACTGAGAGAACCCGAAAATTCCAGCGTTTATTCCAAGATGCGCGTCTACGACGGTGAAAACCTTAAAGACACAGATCCGAAAGCCAAAAGCCATCAGGAATATAAAGATACTGCTGGCGTCGATGAAGGCATGGACGGTTTATCCACCCGATTTGCGTTCAAGATTCTTTCCAAAGTATTTAACTTCGATCCAGAAGAAATTGCGGCTAACCCGGTACACCTGCTTTATGTGCTTGAACAAGAAATTGAACAGCAACAATTTCCACCTGAAACACATGAACGACTTCTTAAATACGTTAAAGAATATTTGGCTCCGAAATACATTGATTACTTAGGCAAAGAAGTTCAAACCGCCTATTTAGAATCTTATTCAGAATATGGTCAAAATATCTTTGATCGATATGTGACCTATGCTGACTTCTGGATACAAGATCAAGAATATCGAGATCCTGACACTGGAGACATCTTGGATCGTATCGCCATTAATGAAGAGCTGGAGAAAATAGAAAAACCAGCGGGCATTGCAAACCCGAAAGACTTCAGAAATGAAATTGTTAACTTTGTTCTCAGAGCCAGAGCTAATAACGCAGGCAAGAATCCTAGCTGGTCCAGCTATGAGAAAATGCGTCTCGTCATTGAGAAAAAAATGTTCTCAAATACGGAAGATCTATTACCCGTTATTTCATTTAATGCGAAAGCGTCCAGTGATGATCAGAAAAAACACAATGAGTTTGTGAAGCGAATGATTGACCGAGGCTATACCGACAAACAAGTCCGCTTACTTTGCGAGTGGTACATCCGAGTCCGTAAGTCACAGTAAATCTTTCACTGACAAAGTAACCACCAGGCAGCCCATCTGCAATCTGGTGGTTGCCTGTGTCCAAAAAAGTTTGGAGGGCCTATGACACATATCATAGACCGACGTTTGAATGGCAAAAATAAAAGCACTGTTAACCGACAGCGATTTCTTGATCGTTATAAAAAACACATTAAAGAAGCTGTAAATCAAACCATCAAGCAACGCAGCATCCAGGACATGGAGCAAGGCACTGAAATTAGCCTGCCCAGTCGAGATGTCTCTGAACCCACCTTTCATCATGGCCCGGGAGGCGTGAACACTCGTGTTCATCCCGGAAATAAAGAATTTCACCAAGGCGATCAAATAGCTCGTCCGCCATCCGGCGGAAGTGGCGGCGGCTCTGGGGATGGCCAAGCCAGCAACCAAGGGGAAGGCATGGACGATTTCGTCTTCCAAATCAGTCAAGAAGAATTCCTTGACTATATGTTTGAAGACCTAGAACTCCCCAATTTAGTAAGAAAACAACTCAAAGACGCGACTAACTTTGAATACCACCGAGCCGGATTCACCAGTTCTGGTACACCCGACAAACTGAATGTGGTGAGATCCTTAAGGAATGCCCATGCTCGAAGAATCGCCTTAGGAGGAAAGAAGCGCAAGCGAGTAAAAGAAATTCTAGATCAGCTAGTAGATCTGGAAGAAGAACAAAGTGAATCCCAACAAGACAATACGAATGAAGTCATCCGAGCAGCCCTAATTCAAGAATTAGAAGAGTTGCGCCATCGATTAGGTAAACTGCCTTTCATTGACGACTTTGATCTCCGTTATCACAATTTAATCAAAGTTCCTCTCCCCAGTACTCGAGCCGTTATGTTCTGTGTAATGGACGTCTCCGGCAGTATGACTCAGGCCATTAAAGACATTGCTAAGCGATTCTTTATCTTGTTGTTCCTATTTTTGAAGCGGAACTATAAACAAATCGATGTGGTGTTCATCCGTCACCACACCACTGCCCAAGAGGTGGATGAAGAAACTTTTTTCTACTCTCGAGAAACAGGCGGCACCATAGTATCCAGTGCATTAGAACTGACTGCAGAGGTAATAGAACAAAAATACAATCCGTCCGACTGGAACATCTATGTGGCACAAGCTTCAGACGGTGATAACTGGGATGATGACTCAATCAAGTGTGCAAAACTTTTGATGGAAAAAATTATGCCGCAAGTTCAATACTTTGCGTACGTCGAGATAGGTTCTCGGTTTCATCAAAACCTATGGGAAGAATACAAACAAGTGGCGGTTGCCTACCCTGATTTATTCGCCATGCAAGACCTAACCGACGCAGCTGATATCTATCCTGTATTCAGAGAACTATTTGAGAGGAAAGAGGCATGACAGAACGAAAAAAAAACGCCTTTAAAAAACAGTTCTTATCAGAAGGCTCAGAATGGACATTTGATCTTCTGGCCAAATACGACAAAAAAATAAGTGAGCTGGCGGAAGAGTTCAGGTTAGATACGTACCCGAACCAAATCGAAGTCATTTCTTCTGAACAGATGATGGACGCTTACGCCTCCATCGGCATGCCTCTCATGTACAACCACTGGTCCTTTGGTAAGCAATTCTTGGGGACGCATAAAAACTATCAACGCGGAACCATGGGCCTTGCCTATGAAATTGTTATTAATTCCTCGCCCAGCATTTCCTATTTAATGGAAGAAAACACCATGGCAATGCAAGCATTAGTTATTGCTCATGCATGTTACGGCCACAATTCCTTTTTCAAGGGCAACTACTTATTCCAATCGTGGACGGACGCTACCGCCATCATTGATTACTTATTATTTGCAAAACAATACATACAGACCTGCGAGGAACGGCACGGTACAGAACAAGTCGAACAACTTCTGGATTCGTGCCATGCATTAATGAACTACGGCGTGAATAGATATAAACGTCCGGTACCTCTATCACCGCAACAAGAAGAAGCACAGCAGGCGGCCAGAGAAGAGTATCGCCAGAGACAACTAAACCAACTTTGGGACACCATACCGAAAACCAAACGACCAAAGGATGAAAAGATACAACGTTTTCCTGCGGAACAAGAAGAAAACATTCTCTATTTTATTGAGAAAAATGCCCCCTTATTAGAAACATGGCAGCGGGAAATCATCCGAATTGTACGTAAACTTTCTCAGTATTTTTATCCTCAGAAGCAGACCCAAGTCATGAACGAGGGCTGGGCAACGTTTTGGCACTACACCATTATTAATGAGCTTTATGATCGAGGGTACATTACCGAAGGGATGCTCCTTGAGTGCATGCAATCTCACACCAACGTCGTTTATCAACCCGACTTTGACAGTCCTCATTACAACGGGATAAATCCATATACACTAGGGTTTAATATGATGCGGGATATCAAACGTATTTGTCAGAATCCAACCGAAGAAGACAAAGAATGGTTCCCAAACATCGCCGGATCAGATTGGGAAAAAACATTAGATTACGCCATGCGAAATTACAAAGACGAAAGCTTTATTCTACAGTTCCTGTCTCCAAAGATTATGCGTGATCTTCATTTATTTGGCATCAGAGATGACCAAACAAAAGAACATTTAAAAGTGACAGCAATCCACGATGAACAAGGCTATCAAGAATTAAGAGAGGAACTTTCAGCACAGTACAATCTTGGTAACAATGAACCTAATATTCAGGTCTACAACGTTAATGTTCGAGGAGACAGGTCTTTAACCCTACGTCATTACATGCACGATAAACGGCCACTAAATAAAGAGCCCACCGAAGAAATGTTAAAACACATTCACTCTATGTGGGGATTCCCTGTCAAACTGGAATCCATCGATGATCAAGTTGTTATCCAGTGCTGGGAGTGCCCAGATAAGACAACAGAAGAAATATTAGGTAAAGCAAGTTAATAAAAAGGGATGGGCTGAATTTCCAGCCCTTATATACCCTTTAGATACAGCCAGCGCTAACGTATGTCATTCGCTGTCATCACCGATGACAAAGTTACGCCCAACTTCCTTAGCTCGGTAAAGCAATTCATCTGCTGTGGCAATCATACTGTCTAAATCATCACCTTTTATACTGGTAACCCCGATGCTCACCGTCGCCTGTAGATACTCATCTCCTACATAAACGCCTTCATCTTCGAATCGGGTTCGGAAGTTATCCATTAAAGTATATGCCTGCAACTGAGAAAGCCCAGGAAGTAAAATACAAAACTCTTCACCGCCCATCCGAGCAACCAAAAAACGACTGAAAGATTCGTTGAGTAACCGTCCTACATGAACCAACATGGCATCGCCAGCTTCATGACCATAGTTGTCGTTGAAGTTCTTAAAGTGATCGATATCCAAGACTGCCACTGCAAACGGTTTATCAGGCAATGCCGTAGCGTAATGCGCAGAGCCAGCATCAAATAAATGACGACGATTGTACAGTTTAGTTAGATAGTCCCTATGGGCTGCATCATTTAATGCTTGAATCAACTCAATGGACTCAAGGTTATGAATCACACGGCAATGCAGTTCTTCTGGAAAAAACGGCTTTTGCAGAAAATCATTGGCGCCATTTTTGATAAACTTCGCGGACAAAGCCCCTTTTTCAACGGAGGACAAACCAATGATCGCTAAGTCGGATTTATCGCTCTTTCCTCGAATCTCCCTTACCAGTTCAAAGCCGTCCATTTCAGGCATGTGGTAGTCAGTAATAATTAAGCGTAAATCAGGATTCTGTTTGTATACCTCAAGCGCTTCGATGCCATTTTCAGCCTCAAGCACTTGAAATAGATGTTGCTGAAGTAAACCTTTAACGTAGTTCCGAGCGGTTGTAGAGTCTTCAACCACCAAGACCTTAATTGATTCATTCAAAGCTAAGCGGTTTACAAGTTTGATTGCGTAAGCATAAGAAAAACGGCTCTCCTTAACGACGTAATCAACAATGCCCATCAAGAGAAGCTTCTCTCTTCGCTCTTCACTGTAAGACCCTGTGAGAACGATACACGGTATATTCTTATCTAAAATATACTCTACAACCTCACCATCCGGCGCATCTGGTAAATTAAGGTCAGCTAAAGCAGCAAAGTACTCATTCTCTTCAATTTTTTTCTTCGCATCGGCCATTGAGTCGACGAAATCTACTTCGTATTCAATATCGCTTAATTCCTGACGAACCAAATGCGCAATAATCTTTAAAACGATGGGACTGTCTTCAACAACTAAAATTCGTTTCTTCTGTTCGGCCATTTTAAAGTTTACCTAATTATTTTTCTGACGGAGCTACGTAAATTGCCTAAAATTTCTTAAAGCAAAAAAAAAATACTTCATGTTAGTATAAGCCTAAATTCTAATAATAATGACATAAATAAGGGTACTCTCCTTTGCGTTCCTTCTTTTCAACAAAACGAAATCGAACTACGAATCTTATAGCCCTTCTTTTCTTTTGTTTTATGTCTTTGAATAGTCAGGCATCAGGCCTGCTGGATTTAAGCAATCAAAGTTTTAATCACGATAAAATACACTCTTTAGATGGCAACTGGCAGATAGCGTGGGACAACCTCCATTCGCCGAACTCAAAGCCTTCTTTTACACAAAACTACCCTTTTCCATCCACCTGGAATCATCTTGAACGTCCGAAAAAAGCCCCAAGTCCTTATGGCGCAGCCACGCTGTACCTCAATGTGAAATTGCCTGAAAATCTACCTGGGATCTACATCAAACTGCCAAACCTACCGTCCTCCGGTGTGCTTTGGGCGAATGGAGAAAAAATTCTAGAACAAGGTATCCCTGCACTGAATAAAGAAAATGAGGTACCAGGCTATAACTTTAAAGTTGCGTACGTCCAACTTACAAGCCCGCAAGTAAACTTTGTACTTCAAACCTCAAATTTCCATTACAAGGAAGGAGGAAGTTGGAACTCCATCAAAATAAGTGGACCTTCAGGTTTAGCAAAAATGACAACACTCCCTATTATTATTGATTCTGTTTTAACCGTGCTGCTACTGACTCTAGGCGGATTGTTTATTTCCTTATACCTTATTCGAAACAACGAGAAAGCAGCGCTGTATTTCGGCAGTTTCTGTTTGGCCATTGGTTTCAGACATGGAATAACGGATGAACACGTTATCAATCAGGTTTTCCCAGCCATTAGTTGGATAACAAGTCAGCGTCTTGAACATATTTCTCTATACATGGCTTCGCCGCTTTTTATCTCCTTCGTTAACCGTCTTTACCCGGTCTATCAAAGCAAAAACGCAGAAAAGGCATTCGCTATAATCGCTGCAGCGTTTTCGATCCTTACTCTATTTTTAGAACCTGAACTTTTCACGCAACTGGCCATTCCTTTTCAAGCAACAGCACTCATTGCAGTTATTTACGTTATAAGAGTTGCGACTTTAGCCTTCATTCATAAACGAGAATCAGCCATTCCATTCTGCCTGAGCTGCGTTGTATTAATATTTGGCGTCATTGCCGATGTACTTACACACAACATGATCATCCATGTTCCCTTTGGAACCGAATGGGCAGCCACTGTTTTTGTCATTCTTCAGGCTTGGTTGTTGAACCAAAGATATGCCTTTAGTCTGACGCACATTGAATCGATGAGCCAACGTTTAAAGGAACAAAACACCCAACTACAAAAAATAGATGCAATGAAAGATGATTTTCTTGCTCAAACATCCCATGAGTTGAGAACCCCAATCCATGGGATCTCAGCCCTGTCGGAATTAGTTCTCAAGCAAGAACAAAACATAGATAAAGATTCCCAAACAAATATTAGGTTGATCCACTCTTCCTCGATTCGACTCTCTAACCTAGTCAACGACATTCTCGATTTATCCAGCATCAAACACAATAATTTAAAACTTACGCTGACGTCCGTTCCTGTTGAACCGTTAATAGATCAAGTCACACTCAGCCTGAGACCCTTGTTAAAAGGGCGACCTGTTACGCTATCAACCAAAATTAAAAAACACACACCGAACGTAATGGCCGATGAAGACCGCCTGCAACAAATATTATTCAACCTGATAGGCAACGCGATCAAGTTCACTCCCAAAGGTAAGATTGATGTCATTGTTGAAGAGACTGAGTTAAATAAAATAAAAATAAGCATTCGAGACACAGGCTTAGGCATCGACCATTCAGAAACCAATGAAATTTTCGAGGCCTACAAACAAGGTCAACGGCATGGAGAAAGTATTGGCGGCCACGGGTTAGGTTTAACCATTACTCGTGATCTTCTTACGATGCACGAAAGTGAGCTTCAAGTTCGAAGTATTCCTGGTCATGGCAGTACTTTTTATTTTGAATTGGACTCGACAACCTACCTGCCTGAGTCAGTTTCCGAGATTGCAAGCCCATCAAATGCACCCGTTGAGGTAGATCGGCGAATAGACAACAGAACCCCTGCAGATGAAAGAAAAACACCTTCTCTGCCTCACGAAGAACATGCCTTAGTCATTTGGGCTGTCGATGATGAACCCGTCAACCTCCAAATCATTAACAACCAAATAACGTCCTTTGGCTATGCATGCCGATGCTTCAGTAGCGGCCAACTGATGCTTGATGAACTTTCACAGCAAGAACAACCTGACTTATTACTTTTAGATATTATGATGCCAGGTATAAATGGTTTAGAAGTCTGCACAAAAGTCAGGGAACAGTTTAATTCACTCGAACTGCCCATCATTATGTTAACCGCACTTCAACAAACCCAAGATATTGTTCATGCTTTCGACGCGGGCGCTTCCGATTACCTTGCTAAACCTTATAACCAACCCGAGCTTCATGCCCGTGTTGAAGCGCAATTAAAGTCATCGCTTTGTTATGAACTGTCATTAACAAATGAGAGTTTAATTTCAGAAATAGAAACCCGCTTGCTCCTCGAAAAGCAACTGGAGCACAAAAATGAGCTTTTACTTAATATATTAAATACAAACAATACTGGCCTGATCATTTTTGATCATGAGTTCAATGTTGAATATCTAAACTCTAAAACCAAGGCGTTTATTGCTCAATATCCAGACTTCTTTAACAACGGAACAGTCATATCACTTAGCCATTTATTACAAGAAAACATCAAAGAATTTTCAAATGGCGCAATGTGGTCGACCCTCATTCAGGAAACAAATTTAAAGGTCTGCATACATGCCTTCCAGCAAGAAGACACTCTAAGTTACTCTGCGATATTAGAAAACACCTCCTCTGAAAGCTTGTCCTCGTCTGAAATTCAAATGCGATTGCAAACGCTTGAAAACATCGTGAGTAAAATTAACATTAATGACGTGAATACACTTCATACCAATATTTCAGCTGTTAACGAGAGTAGACACTCAAAACAAAGCTCTGATGCACTGGAACTCATTGCACCCGTAAACAACAAAGCAACAGAATCGTCAAGGAACGACTTAATCCAAGCCACGAGACTGGCAATTCGGCTTTGGGAAAAGTACTCAGGGAAATCGAAAGCAACTCTCGCAGAAGCCAGTAAAATATGGCGTGTCTACGTCGATGGCGGAACCATCAAGACTCGAACGCTGGATAAGTATTTAAATGAAAAAACGTTGCCCAAGAACCCTAGATGGCGCTCTGTCATAAAAACGATGGATTTTGTGACGCTTAATTGCTCAGTTGATGAATCAGAGAAACGCCAAATTCAAGCGCTTATTTCTAAAATTGAGCAAAACTACTTATCTTGATCAAAGATTACTCAGGCCAAAATATCAATAATTACGGAAAGATAGGAAAAGTAAGTAACTTTTCTGAACTAAATGAACAGAAAATATACACATCTAATTTAGAACGCTTGGTTTTACTCATTTAGTACTTGAAAGTACTTTCCATTATAGAAAATTTCCGTACCATAGAGTCCCGAGTGAACACAAAAGTAACCACGTACTCAGAAGGATCTGAGTACATGCCTGTGACACCTCTTATACCCCCTGTTACTTGCGTGTTCACTCACCTTATTCAAGCCAAATATTTTCTTCGTAATTCCCCACTACCATCACGCCACAACAATTTCACGCAACATGTCTTTGAAGTACTCTGCTTCGACTGGCGGGCTGTATAAGTAACCCTGATATCGATGACACCGTGTTCCCTTAAAGAACTGATAATGCTCTTCTGTCTCAATGCCCTCTGCCACAACTTCAAGGTCCAGTTGAATTGACATCGTTAGAATGGCTTCTACGATGGCCTTGTCTGTTTTATCAACATTTACATCCCTCACAAAAGATTGATCAATTTTAAGCACATCCAATGGAATTTTCTTAAGATATGAAAGCGACGAATAGCCTGTTCCAAAATCATCCATCGCGACACGAATACCGTGAGACCGTAGCTGATGAATCTTATTGATAGTGTTTTCAGTATCACCAATAACAATACCTTCCGTAATTTCTAACTCCAAACATGTGGGTTTAACGCCCGCAGTTTTAAGTGCGTTGAGAACATCACTGACAAAAGATGAACTGTAAAATTGATTCGGACTGACATTCACAGACAACCATGCATCGTCTTGCCAAAGTCCTTGGTTTTGCCAATCTCTTATATGATTGCATGATTCTTTTATCAGCCACTTACCGACTTCCTGAATCAAGCCTGAAGATTCAAGCACCGGAATAAATTCAAACGGTGGCACCACGCCCCGTTCAGGGTGACGCCAACGAATCAAGACTTCAGCACCTTGTATAACACCTTCTTGTACACCCACCTGAGGTTGAAACACCAAAAAGAACTGATTTTGATTAACGGCTGTTCTCAGTTCATTCTCCAAAGAAAAGGCTGACTCAACACGGCTCGCCATATCTGTTTCGAAGAACACATGTTTGCTGCGTCCCTGCTTTTTCGCTTCGTACATGGCTGTATCAGCAAATCGCATAACTTCAGAGACTTCATTACAATCGAGTGGGTACATAGCCACCCCAATACTTGCAGAGGCCACCCAATCTCTGCTCTTTACAAAGAATGGCGTCGCTATTTTTTGCGTTAACATCGTTGCTATATCACGAGCTCGTGCTTTTGCTTCGTCCAAGTCACTGGATAACTCAGGAATAATAATTAAAAACTCATCTCCTCCCAATCGGGCAACGGTATCTACGGCTCTCAGTGAAGACTTTAATTGTGCAGCCACATGCTGTAATACCTGATCACCCACTGCATGGCCAAAAGAGTCATTCACGCCTTTAAAGTTATCCAAATCAATGAATAAAAGTGCGCCTATAGAATCGTGCCTATCGGCACGTTTCATTTCTAAATTTAACCTGTCAATCAATAAGTTTCGATTGGGCAAACCGGTAAGAGAGTCATAAAAAGCAAGTTCAATCACTTTCTCTTCCGCTGCTTTTCTTTCGGTGATATCAACAGAAACCGCCAAGACGGCCTTTTTACCAAAGTAAGTAAAAGGCACCAAGGATGTCTGAACGTAATGTAAATTATTATCACAATCTGTAATAGCGTGGTCAGGCATGAAGCAAGGCTCACCCTTGGTAAGCACCTCTTTATCTGCAAGTTGTACTTCCTGACTTTCAGATTCATGCACTCGACCATGTATTTCAAAAAAACAAACATCCTCCATCGCACCTGCATCCATATTATAAAAGTCTGCGGTTGCCTGATTTACAAATAAAAGCAAACCATCTGCATCTCTGGCACAAATCTGGTGTGGAACGTTATCGATGATTTGACGAGTTTGTTTGAGGCTATCTGACAACTTGAAGTCCGAGGCATCTCTAAGCTTGATGCTTTCCTCTATGGTTTGAAAAAAATCATTGGTCGCTTTTGCAATTGCGCCTAGCTCATCACCTCGATTAACGATTTCCTCACTCAAACGCGTTCCAGAAGAAGCCAAAGGATCCGTTCGTTTCATAATTTGAGCAACACGCGTCATCGGAGCGGTTAACACGTAGTAAAAAACATAAAACAAAATCAAAGCCAATAACATATTTCGAATAATGCCGCCCGAAACAACATAAACTAGCCGCTGATAAAAAGGAGCCAGTGCCAAATCCTTATCTATGGTTAACACAAGCTGCCCATAAAGGGAGGTCTTGGACTGATCTACTGCAAGTTGATGGATGTACTGTTTATTCTCAGGTACTAACCAATTGGTAATCCATAACGTTGATGAGTCTACTCTTAAAGGTCGGTCTTTTTTTGCCAATACCACCCCCAAATCATCAATAATTTTTACTTCCTGTATGAACTCATAATGCATTAAGCCGTTCACAACTTCTTCCGCGAGGCTGTTGTCTAACGTTCTCACCGAGCGGGTTGCCGAGCCGAAGGATACTGAAAGCATTTGTTCAATGGACTGATCGAACGTCACACCGTGATCTTGATAATCGAGATAAACCTGAAATGAACTCAGACACAGCCCCACAACAAAAGCGATAGCAACGGTTTGCTTCGCCAATCGCGTGGAGATTTTATTTTTAAACGCTACGCCCATAATACCAACTATATCTGCTCAATCGGAATTTTTGTCACAGTAAACAGTATAGAGACTGAGAGGAAGAATAGATGGAAAATATGACGAAATATCTGTAGGAAATTACTGACAAACTTCTATAAAAACAAAGGAAAGTAGCTCCTACTTCCCCTTGTTCAGTAAGACTAAGGTTTTACATGCGGCATAAAGTTACAAGGTCTATGTCTGCAATCCAGCTGCTCCTCTAGAATCTTCGTCCAAGCCGTCTTACATGCATTGGTTGACCCTGGCATACAGAAAATCGCAGTGCCATTAGCAAAACCGGCCAAGGCTCTGGATTGCACCGTTGATGTGCCTATTTCTTCGTAAGATACGTGTCGAAATAACTCACCAAAGCCTTCTATTTCGCGATCAAATAATGGTCGCATAGCTTCAGGCGTAGTATCTCGCCCAGTGAATCCTGTACCTCCAGTGATCAAAACGACTTGGACTTCTTCAGACGCAATCCATTGAGACACCACTGCACGCATTTGATAAACATCATCAATGATCAAGTTACGATCCGATAGCTTATGACCCGTGTCTGTTAGAGCATCCACCAAATATTGGCCAGAGGTGTCTTCTTCCAAGGTACGAGTATCTGACACCGTAAGCACAGCAATTCGAGCTGGCTTGAACTCCTTTGTTGATAAATGACCCATAAATCAGATTCCACCTTTACAAAAATTGAATACAAATAAAAACCGCCCAGTTAAGGGCGGTTAATCTAACCAGTGATTGATCTAAATACAACCTTAAGGCTTACCAACCTTCAACACCTTTCATATCAGGCAGGTGATGGGCAATGCCTTTATGGCAATCAATACACGTTTTCTCTCCGCTTGCTAGGGCCGTTGAATGTTGATCCATCGCTCGCTTGCTTTGGCGAGTAAGATCCATAAACTCGAAGTTATGGCAGTTACGACATTCCAGTGAATCATTCGCTTTTAGTCGTCGCCATTCATTCCCAGCCAGTTGTCTACGATGCTCTAAGAACTTTTCACGAGTATCTATCGTTCCGAAGATCTTCGCCCAAACTTCTTTAGATGCTTGCATCTTACGGGCAATTTTATCCGTCCAGTTATGCGGTACATGACAATCAGAACACGTTGCTCGAACACCGGATCGATTCGTATAGTGAATGGTCGTTTTAAGTTCCTCGAACACGTTGTCACGCATCTCATGACACCCTGTACAAAACTCTTCGGTATTAGTGACTTCCAGAGCGGTGTTAAATGCCCCCCAGAAAATAATCCCTGCAATAAAACCACCGAGTGTTAGGAATCCCAGACTGTAATGAACGCTAGGTCTTTTCAGAACCTTAAGGTATTTCTTGATTGTACTCATTAGAGCCTCCAGTCTACTTCTTTTCACCAATGATGTTGTAAACATCTTGGAATTCATTTTCAACCAATGGCTTCGAATCCAGTTGCACTACATGGCACTGATTACAGAAATAACGTCGAGGAGAAATCTCAGCCAAAAAATTACCATCCCGGTTCATAAAGTGAGTCACGCTCACCATCGGCGCCTGAGACTCTTCAGCACGATCTCTTGCATGACAAGACATACACTTATTTGCATTCTTATTGACCGGATAGTTATCGACTTTATGAGGAATGGTCGGCGGTTGCATTGGATACGCACGCTGACGCTTCTCATCAGTATTCTCTACTTTTGCAATTGCAGGTGCTTGAGGCTCCTTATTTAAATGAACCTCACCACGCAACGTAGAGATGTACTCTTGCCCTGCATAAGTCAAAGATGCAAATGAAACAGAAGTAAGCAATGCAACTGAAGCAACTAACGCAGGCAAGGATTTTTTCAACAAACGTATATTAAACATGTTAACTAAATTAAACATAATCACTCTCCTCGTTAAGCCTTCACAATTTTAACAGCGCACTTTTTATAGTCCGTCTGTTTAGAAATTGGATCAGTCGCATCAAGGGTTACTTTGTTGATCAACTGGGAAGCGTCAAACCATGGAACAAACACCAAACCAACAGGCGGTTTATTACGTCCGCGCGTTTCAACACGAGTTCTAATTTCACCTCGGCGAGAAACCACTTTGATTTCATCTCCACGGCGTAGACCACGTTTTTTAGCATCGTCAGGATGCATATAACACACCGCATTTGGCACTGCTTTATAAAGTTCAGGAACTCGCTGCGTCATTGAGCCTGAATGCCAGTGCTCAAGTACACGACCTGTACATAACCACACATCGAACTCTTCATCTGGAGCTTCCGGTGGTGCTTCATAAGGCAGAGCAAAGATAATCGCTTTATTATCTTTCTTGCCATAGAACTGGTAACCCGTGCCTTCTTTCACGTACGGATCTTCACCTTCAATGAAACGCCATTTGGTTTCTTTACCGTTCACAACAGGCCAGCGAAGGCCGCGAACGTTGTGATACGTATCAAAAGGCGCTAAATCATGACCGTGACCACGACCAAACTCTGCGTATTCTTCAAACAAACCTTTTTGAATATAAAAACCGAAGTCTTTCGCTTCAAAGTTTTCATAGTCTTTACTGGTTTGTTCTAGCGGGAATTGATCTACATTGCCGTTTTTATACAAAACTTCATACAACGTCTTACCTTTGTAAGATGGGTTCGCAGCTAAGATCTCCGCAGGCCATACTTCATCGGTAGTAAAGCGCTTTGAGAATTCAACGAGTTGCCATAAATCAGACTTCGCTTCTCCTGGTGCATCCACCAACTGATGCCAAAATTGAGTACGTCTTTCAGCATTACCAAAAGCACCTTCTTTCTCAACCCACATCGCTGCAGGCAATACCAAATCAGCCGCCTGAGCCGTAACTGTTGGGTAAGCATCGGATACAACAATAAAGTTATCTGGGTTGCGGTAACCGGGTAACGTTTCTTCATTAAGATTCGCTGCTGCCTGAACGTTATTGTTTACCATCACCCAATACGCGTTTAGATCACCATCTTTTAGTTTCCGATTCTGTAAAGCAGCATGGTATCCAGGCTTTGGAGGAATAATATCTTTCGGTAATTTCCAAATCTTCTCTGCAAGTGCTCTGTGCTTAGGATTTTTAACAACCATATCCGCAGGTAAACGATGAGAGAACGTACCTACTTCTCTAGCCGTACCGCATGCAGATGGCTGACCAGTCAGAGAGAATGGGCTGTTACCAGGCTTTGAAATTTTTCCTGTTAACAAGTGAATGTTATAAAGAAGATTGTTACACCACACTCCACGAGTGTGCTGGTTTGTTCCCATTGTCCAGAAAGAAGTAACCTTCAAGTCCGGATCTGCGTACATTTTAGCCAGTTGAATTAATTGCTCTTCTGAAACTCCAGAGATTTCGCTGGCTTTTTCTGCCGTATATTCACCAACAAACGCTTTAAACTCATCAAAATCGATCGGTGTAGACCCGCCCGCTTTATCGGCGTTCTTAGCTTTCTGTTGCAGCGGATGCTCAGGACGTAAACCATAACCAATGTCAGTATTACCACGACGGAAGTTGGTATGTTTATTAACAAAATCCCAATCAACCGCATCATTCTGAATAATGTAATTGGCAATAAAGTTCAGAATTGCCAAATCAGATTGAGGATTAAAGATAACAGGGACATCTGCTAGATCGAAGCTACGATGCTCGTAGGTTGAAAGCACGGCTACTTGTACATGCGGAGCACTTAATCGACGATCTGTCACACGCGTCCACAAGATGGGATGCATCTCAGCCATGTTTGAGCCCCAAAGCACAAACGCGTCTGCACTTTCCATGTCATCGTAACAACCCATAGGCTCATCAATACCAAAGGTACGCATGAAGCCACCCACAGCAGAAGCCATACAGTGACGAGCATTTGGATCAATGTTATTGGATAGGAAACCTGCTTTCATCAATTTTGATGCGGCATAACCTTCCCAAACAGTCCACTGTCCAGAACCAAACATACCAACAGCCGTTGGGCCTTTCTCTTTAAGCGTCTTTTTGAACTTCTCTTCCATAACATCGAAGGCTTCATCCCACGATACCGGTTCAAATTCACCGTCTTTGGCGTATTTACCATCAGTTTTACGAAGCATTGGGGTCGTTAAACGGTCTTTGCCGTACATGATCTTTGATAAGAAATACCCCTTAACGCAGCTCAAGCCCTTATTTACTTCTGATTTTATATCACCATGCGTAGCAACAACTTTGCCTTCTTTCGTTGCAACATGAATACTGCAACCGGTACCACAGAATCGACAAGGTGCTTTTGACCACGTTAATTCGGTTTCTTTTGAGCTGGTAATAACATTACTGGCCTGCGCCGGTAAGGTTATGCCTGCAGCCGCAGCCGCAGTTGCAGCTGCTTGCGCCTTTATGTAATCACGACGAGTTAGTTTCATCTCTCACCCCAAGCTTCGCTTAGTTATAAGTTTTTTAATTGGTATTAGTTAGTTAATTACTTCACTGTCCGGGTCATCATCAACTTGGTGATAAACCAAAGAAACGTTGGCGACACCGTTAATATCTTTTATTTGATCAATGATGCTTGCCATCCCTCGCTCTGTATCACTTTCGACGACGACAACTAATTTCCCCTGATCATCAGAAGCATGAACTTCAGCTCCTTCAAGTTCATGGATGCATTTATTCACACGACACATAAACTCAGGTTTGAATTGGACTATGGCACTGGAGATATGATATTCACCCTCCAAGGCGTTTATATACTGCTCAGGCGATCGCATAGTTCTGTTCTTCTCCACCGCTTTGGTTTGATTTAGGTGTCATGTCACAAATATTTATAGCTGAGGTAGGGCAAACGGATACGCATGCACCACACCCTGTGCATAAGTCAGACCCTATGATCGGTTCTGGCATGGAAGCCGAGTTGTACTTCATGGTTATTGCCCTTACATCGCATACGTCTTTGCAGCTTTGACATACAATGCCTTTTTGAACCATACAGGCACCTTCGAGAGATACAGCTGTCGCGTCATCAGCATCATTGATTACCGCTATTTGATTCCAAGGCCGTTCAGATAATTTTTTAAAAATAGGTTCATTACATACCGCTGAGCATTCTCCGCAAAACGTGCATTCCCCGAGGTTAAAGTCAACGGAAGGAAACCCCCCATCCCCTTTAATAATCACCTGTTCAGGACACGCTTCAGCACACTTACCACAACGAGTACATTGATCCAGAAATACTTCGCTCGACACAGCCCATGGCATATTTACATTCGGTTGCTGTACTGAACTGGCCGCTTTAACCCGACCTCTGAACAATAAACGACGAGAGAAATCCACGTTTATGTTCCCGGAGGCCCCATGAGCAACTGGCTAATCCACACCATAAATCCGTACCCACCAACAATGGCCACCGATAAAACGGGAAAGAGTACGACAGTCATAAACAAAAACATTTTTCGTTCATCTTTCTTTTCAATTTCGTCCATAATCACCACCACAAGAAATTATTTTTTTGTGCCTTTAGCGTAGACTACAAATACTAAATATTTACACATATTGTATTACTGTCAGGACGATACATTGATTGATCAAGATCAATAGAAAGGAGGTAACATGAATAAAAAACTAAGAGCCCCACTTAAGAGCAACCCAGTAACCGCAATCATTCTCATTACCCTAGTAAGTAGTTGCAGCAACCTATCAACCGCGACAGAGCTAACATGGAAAACCCAGTTCAAATCGAATCAATGTCCTATCAGTGAGTCTGGTGTTCAGATCTTCAATGCAAAACAAGGCCACGCCTTTTTAAGAAACATTGAAAAAGAATCAATGAGAAGAGTGATCGGCAAAACGCCTAAATTATTTGATTTGAAAGCTGACCAGTCCGTTGTGGCTATTGCAATGGGACAGAAATCCAGCGGAGGTTATGGCGTAAACGTCAAACATATTCAGGCAACTAACACAGGTCTTGAAATTAAAGTGGACTGGGTCACTCCCAGCCCTGATGGCTTTACTACGTCCGCGCTAACCAGCCCTTGCACCATATTCGCCATAGATCAGCACCTTCCTTTTGAAAAGAATAAGCAATTTACTATTAAAGTATTTGATGCAAACAACGCTGTCGTTCTCGAAAAATAAATAATTCTCCTTTGCTGTCTCCTTCCATTAACGTACTTGAAAGACATTCAATTTGATCTATTTACTGGAATGTCTTTCAAGCACCAAATTAACGCATCAAACATACGAACTTTCTCCCATGCACCAATACTAATCAGAGATCATTCAACGTAAATTCCGAAGGAAATTTCTTCAACGCCTGATATTTGTATTACTGATATGAATCAAATAAAATCTCGGCACATGGCACACATTTCGCTATGTAGAGCGTAAATACTCACTCCGCATCAGTACATCGATAAGCAGTGTTCAAGACTATATCTCGCTAGCAACGCATCTCCGAGCATTCACCAGATACTTGAGAATTGCATTAGAGGACCTCAAAAGGGTTAATTATGACAAAGATAATTAGACAAAAAGTTACCTTCACCAATTCTGAAAACCTTCGTCTAGACGGCATGTTAGAAAGTCCTGAACAGCCTAAAGCCTATGCATTATTTGCTCACTGCTTTACCTGTTCTAAAACCAGTGTGGCAGCAAGCCGCATCGGAAGAGAGCTTGCTCAACGAGGCGTTGCTGTTCTACGTTTTGACTTTACCGGTTTGGGCAGCAGTGAAGGCGACTTTGCAAACACCAACTTCTCCTCGAACATCGAAGATTTAGTCGCTGCAGCTAGATTCTTAGAAGAAGAATACGAAGCACCAACACTACTGATCGGTCACAGCCTTGGTGGCGCTGCCGTACTCGCTTGTGCTGATCAAGTACCTTCAGCCAAAGCAGTAGTTACGATTGGGGCTCCGAGTGACCCTGCTCACGTAGCTCACTTATTTGACGCGCACAAAGATGAAATCGAAGATTGTGGTTGTGCCTTGGTTAAGCTAAGTGGACGAGAGTTCACAATCAAACAGCATTTCCTACAAGATATCGAAGAACAAAAATTGGACGACAAGATTCGAAAGCTTAAAAAAGCACTTCTTATCATGCATTCTCCAATTGATGATACGGTTGAAATTGAAGAAGCCGCTCATATTTACCAAGCTGCAATGCACCCTAAGAGCTTTGTTTCTCTTGATCAAACGGATCACTTAGTCACTCGTAAAGAAGATGCAGAGTACGTTGCAGAAACGATTGGTGCTTGGGTTTCTCGTTACATTAAGACGCCTGTAGCAGCGTAGCTGCCTAGAGTTAAACCTCTATAGCGAAAAACGTTACAGCTGAAAAGCCTTCCAGTTTATAAAACTCGAAGGCTTTTTTATGGGCTAAAAAGATGCCTCTAGCTGAATATAAAAAAGTGCATGCCACTGATCATAAAGCCAATCGCAGCACCAATGGCTATTAACGTGGACTCATCTTGCTCCACCACTATTCTTAGCACTCGCTCAAACTGGTCTTTCGGTAATTGCGTGAGGTTATCTATGATCAGTGATTTTACTCGATACTCAGGCTCAAGCGCACGCTTAAACTCCTCAATTAACTCATCCTGCACGGATAACTGCTTTTGATAAAATATAGCAATTGCCCGCTCAGTAATTTCTTCTGATGATATCGACTCAGGTAAATGATCCCGATAGTTTTCAATTATACGTGTCAACCAACGTTTTGACGTGGTTTCAAGCTGATCGATAAACTCAAGATCCTGAAGCGTGGCCATTATCTCATCAACCAATGCATCAACAGGCAAAACGTGCTCCTCGCCTATTTTTCCAAACTGCTCAGCAATTTCATTTTGCCGGCTTGGAAACAGCCCTTGAAAGGTCATCCCAAGAACATTCACTGGGTTCCTTGGTTTAAAAATCATTTCAATCGCTAACCAATTCGTAACCGCACCAATTAAGACGCCAAAAACAAAAATCATCCAATTAATATCAGCAAATAGAAAAACCATTGCTTCAGCGCTGCCAATAAGTGCGCCAAAATACAAACCGTAAACCTCTATTCGCTTTAATTCAGGTTTAGCAATATCACCATAAAGTTTCGCAAGTAGATGAGAATCGTTCGATAAACGACGCGTTATAAGCTCCCTTAAATCGAAGCGCTTGATAAATTGGCTCCTAGCCTCCTTAATCAACTCAACAAAAAATGAACGACTGTCGAACCGAATTTGCATGATGACCATTTGCCGCTGCATAGGCGACATCTTTTCCCAGTACTCACCAAGTAAATCAGGTAACAACTTTCCATTTTCTATTTCATCCCATAAATCAGGGAAACGATCAATGAATGTAGTCGCGTGCTTGGGACTGACCTCCGGAATGATATCGTGCGTTTGAAGCACATTATCTGTAACTTGCTTGCCCACTGCTTTGGCAAACCCTTCCGCTTTACGATGAATAATCCCCTGCCACCCAATATGGAACCGGCCTAACTTAAAGCCCATATAATTTTTTGGATAAAAAATCATTTTGATGGCTAACCAATTGGTTACCCACCCGATGAACCCGGCCACTAGAGGTATAATAAAGAGCCACTCGATTTGAAAGTCTTGAGAAAACACGGCGTCTTTCCTTTTTTATTATTAAATTCTGGTGTACAACTTTAAGGTTATGAATTGCCTTTACGAAAGGTACGATCATATTAGACTGATTGTCAAAAATAATAAGGATGAGCCCAGTGCAATTACCTATAAGTTTCAACAAACAGTGGCTCTCGATTGCGTTAATTGTTCTTACAACGACATTAATCATTTTTTTATTGGTCATTTCAAAAAATGAAGTGAAAGCAACAACCCCCAAAGAAAAGCATTGGGATGTAAATGCAATCACTGCAGCGCCAGGGTTCTACGCACCAAGCCTCCAATTATTTGGGACACTAGAATCTCCAGCCACCACAACCCTCACCTCAAAAATCGGCGGAATTATTAATGACACACCCAAGCTTGACGGACAACATATTGAAAAGGGAGAGGTATTAATAGCCATTGATCCGTCAGAAGCTCAACGAATTTCTGATCAACGCTTAGCCGATCTAAAAGAAGCAGAAGCCAACTTAGCCAGTGAACAAGTTCGTAATACCTTTAATAAAAGCAATTTAAAGCACGAAGAAGAACTGCTAGCACTTACGCAAAAATCAGTGGATAGAATAACAACACTGAATAGAAAAAAGCTGTCTGCAGAATCGGATCTTGAAACTGCGTTAATAACCCAAACCCAGCAAGCCCTACGTGTAAATCAAAGTAAACTGTCGATAGCAAACCATAAAAACCAAATAGCCATTTTGGAAGCAAGGGTTCTCAGATCTAAAGCTGCATTTCAGCAAGCCCAAGATGACCTATTAAGCGCAACGGTTATCGCTCCATTCAATGCACGCATCAGCCAACTTCACGTCTCCAAAGGGAATCGAATTCAGAATGGTTCAAGCCTAGTCACTCTATTTTCCACTGAACAACTTGAACTGAGAGTCCATATACCTGAATACACAGCAAACCAAATCAAGAAACAACTGGCCGATTTCAAGAAGAGTCCAGAAGATATTTACGCGCACGCCACCGTAGACACGATTCAATATAAACTTCCCTTCAACCGTTTGGCTGGCGAAGTCCAACAAGGCGCTGGTGGTGTAGATGCCATTTTTACTTTCGAAGAAGAAGTTCTTAGCCTTCCAATAGGAAAAACACTTTCTATCACACTGAAGCTCCCACAATTAGCCAACGTCGTTGTTGTTCCTGCATCCTCCATTTATCAGCAAAAATACATCTATACGATTGAAGATCAAAAATTACACTCTCTTCCTGTCGAACGACTGGGTTATTGGCACAACCCTGACAAACCAAACCTCACGTTCTGGATCATAAAAAGCGAGCTCAAAAAAGGGGATAAAGTTCTAAGCTCCCTTCTGCCTAATGCGATTGATGGATTAAGAGTAAAAATCCATGATCAATAATGATCAAGTAAAACATCAAAGCGCTTTAAGAAGCCTTATTTACACGCTGGCAACGCATCGCGTCGCGTCGAACCTCCTAATGATTCTTTTTTTACTTCTCGGTGCATGGTCTACAAGTAAATTAACCACTCAGATGTTCCCTTCATTTGAAATTGATGTGGTTACTGTCTCCGTGATTTGGCGTGGGGCATCCGCCGAAGACGTTCAAGAATCCATTACGATTCCAATAGAGCGTGAGCTCAAGAACATCGCAAATGTGAAAGAGATTTACTCAAAGTCGACCATTGGCGTGTCTTCCATCCGTATAGAAGTAACAGAAGGCAGCGATGTTGCGATGGTCCTAGACGACGTAAAACAGTACGTAAATAACATCCGTAACCTACCGAAAGACACTGAAAAGCCAGAAATAAACCGAATTGTTCGATACGACTTAGTCGCCAAGTTGATGATTAATAGCCCTGCGCCACAGGAATCACTGAGACCTCTGATTAAACAGTATGAAAGAGAACTTCTTGCGTTAGGAATTCAGCGTGTAGATATTCTGGGACTGCCTGATCAAGAAATCCGAATAGAAGTACCCACTGACAGTCTTCAGCAAACTGGATTAACACTGTCTCAAATTGCAGAACAAGTTCAACAGGAAAGCGTTGATCTCCCAGTTGGATTAATAGGCCACAATGATGGCTCTAAATTAATCAGAAGCATTAACCAACAAAGAAACGAAACGGGATTCGAACAACTCCCCATCAATACAACAAATCAAGATACCGTTTATCTAGGTGACATATCGAAAGTAATTAAAAGCAACGCCGATGGCGCAGCGTACCTTACTTCCGGCGGCCAATCGGTCATAAGCATGGAACTGTATCGTTCCGAAAGTGAAGACTCCCTAGAAATTGCGGAAACTATTCACACTTGGTTAACCAAAACACAAGACACATTACCTGTCGGAATGACTATCACGCCTTACCAAGAATTTTGGCAGTTCTTACAAGGTCGTATTGATCTGCTCATCAAAAATGGGCTCGGCGGACTGATTTTAGTCATTGCAACGTTATTTATTTTTCTCAACAGCCGAGTGGCTCTCTGGGTTGCAGTAGGCATTCCAGTCTCGTTCATGGGGGCCTTAACCATCCTGTATTTTACCGGAGGCTCCATCAACATGATCAGCCTATTTGCATTTATCATGGCCTTGGGAATCATTGTTGATGATGCCATTGTCGTTGGTGAGGACGCTTTAAGCCATTATGAACAAGGAGAATCAGCGGAAAGCGCTTCGATAGGAGGAGCAAATCGGATGTTAGCTCCGGTTGTAAGCTCATCATTAACCACCATTTGCGCCTTCATCCCCCTTTTAATTTTAGGAGGGATCATAGGCAACATCCTGAAAGACATTCCGATTGTCGTCATCTGCGTAATTCTTGCGTCGTTGCTTGAGTGCTTTATGATTTTGCCGGGCCATCTAAGACACAGTATGAAACGAGAGCAAAAGTCGCCTCCTAAATGGAGGCAATCCTTTGATCAAAAGTTCAACCATTTCAGAGACAATCGATTCAAACGAATGGTGACTTGGGGAATAACGCATCGAGGCACCACCGTCGTGGCCATACTCGCCACATTTATATTGGCCATAAGTTTGTTGATTACAAACCATCTAAAATTTTCATTTTTCCCAAAGATTGATGGCAATCACATCATAGCGAATATGCAATTCCACCCAAATACAGAACCCCATGAGAAGCACAAGTTCATAGAACAACTTGAGCAAGCGATTCCCCAAGCCTTAGAGGATTTAAATCACAACCAAGGCAGTATTCTGACTCTCATCAGTTCTCACAACAAAGAAGCGAACATGGGCGGAGGGCCTAATCATTCTTCAGCCAGTACAGGGGAAGACTACGCAGCAGTAATGGTTGAGTTTGTGGATGAAGAGCATCGAGACTTCACCCTAGACCAATTCTTAAGAGCCATTGAACCCCTCCTTCCTAGTTCAGGTTCCATTGCTGAATTTACGGTAGAAAAACAACAATCCGGTCCTCAGGGAAAAGCCCTTGCTCTTAAGTTCATCGGCCAAGATATTCAAAATATGAAACAAGCATCCTTGGAGCTTCAAGATGTATTACGCAGCTACGATGGTGTATACAGCATTGGCGATGACCTCCCCTTTGGCCGTGAGCAGTGGGTTTTTAGCTTAACGCCGCTGGCTCAATCCCTTGGTTTATCAACCAGTTATATCGGTAATCAGCTACGAGATGCGACAGACGGTTATCTGGTTCAAATCTTTAATGATTTGGACGATGAAATTGAAGTTCGAGTTCAACTGCCAGAGCATAAACGAAGAACACTCTCTACATTGGAACAGCTACCCATCATTTTACCCAACGGCACCAATGCACCTTTAGTGAACCTGGTCGTATTTAAAAGCCGAGTAGGTATGGATACATTACGGCGCGTAGGCGGGGAACTTGCAATTCAAGTCTCTGCAAATATAGACAGGAAGCGTACCAACGCAAATGAAATCATGGCCGATTTAGAAGAAAATCATCTGCCTGAAATTAGAACTCAATATAACGTAAAAATTGACCTCGAAGGCCTCTCAAAGGAACAAAAGCGCACGGGTCAAGACATGCTTTATGGGGTTGTTATTGCATTAATTCTGATATTCATCGTCTTGGCGTGGGTATTTGACTCTTACAGCTGGCCTTTGGCCATTATGGCTGCAATCCCCTTTGGCATAACCGGCGCTATTTACGGGCACATGCTACTAGGAATCGAGCTGACCATTTTGTCTATCTTTGGACTGTTTGCCTTGTCCGGTATCGTAATTAATGACTCTATCGTTTTAATTACTTTCTACAAAGAACTTAGAGCAAAAGGTTTGGAAATTAAAGATGCAATCGTCCAAGCAACCTGCTTACGCCTAAGAGCGGTGTTACTTACGAGCTTAACCACTATCGCTGGGTTAGCACCGATTATCTTTGAGACTTCGCTTCAAGCGCAGTTCCTAATTCCTATGGCAACCTCACTGGTATTTGGCCTGGCGTTCGGGACATTCATCATTCTTTTACTGGTGCCTTGCCTGCTTTCCTATATTGAATCCTTTAACCATAAGTACTTAAAAGCCTCCTCATTCAACACCGTATCAACACAAGGCAATTAAGTCAGAAACCAGATAACCCACTGAACCACTAATGAGCGCAGTCAAAAGAACAATGCCTGCATATCGATAGACTTGCACCAACGAAAAAGACATCAAAGGTGTCTTTGGTTGAGCTGCAGCCAATTCATCTCTTTCGAGTTGGCGACCGACATCTAATAACAAACGATCTTCTGGTGAAGCTCTTTCAATCACGTACTCTGCTGCTTCTCTCCACCGAGGGTGTTTCTTACCTGCACGTAAGACACTAATTGCTGCATTTGTTGAAAAAAAACTCATACTCATCCCTGCTCTCGTTTAAAACTCAGTAATACTTCAACTCGTTCGAAACGCACCTCAAACACTCCCAATAGCGCCGATAGAGAACTTAAAATAAATTGAAACTGACGCGCACTCAAATTGTCCAACCTATTTCTTACTTAATAAGGCCGATATCGGATGCATTCTCAACTCGCTAACGTTAGGATAGTCCGTCACACCTTGCATGTATAAAGAAACAAACAGGGACACGTTGATGAATTCAAAGTTCAGTCTAATCAGTATTGGTATTTTAGCTATTATGGCAGTTGCGTATTTCTCTCTCAAAAACTCACAATTCGACCCTAACATTGTGGTAACACCTGATACCGACAATAAAACCTATCAATATCTAGAATTAAGCAACAAGCTCAAAGTCCTACTGATATCGGATCCTGATGCAGATAAAGCCGCTGCAGCCCTAGACGTACATGTTGGTAGCCTTCGTGACCCTGAGGGGCGCCAAGGCTTAGCTCACTTTTTAGAGCATATGCTTTTCTTAGGTACTGAAGACTTTCCAGAAGCAGGTGAATACCAACAGTTCATCTCTAAACACGGCGGGAGCCATAACGCCTTCACCGGAAGCGAACATACAAATTACTTTTTTGAAATTGATAAAAATCAACTTGCTCCGGCACTCGATCGGTTCAGCGCGTTCTTTAAAACACCGCTCTTCACAGAGCAGTATGTGGATCGTGAAAAGAATGCAGTTCATTCCGAGTATCAAGCAAAATTAAAAGACGATGTACGCCGTAATTACGAAGTCATTCGCAGCACATTCAACCCTGAACATCCGGCATCTCGTTTCTCTGTAGGGGCGTTAGAAACACTGTCTGATCGTCCTGAAAGTACAATTCAGAACGACCTAAAAGCATTCTATGAGAAATACTATTCTGCAAACCTCATGACGTTGGTCGTGTCTGGTAAAGAAGATATTCCAACCTTAACCCAATGGGTTAAAGAGAAGTTTTCTGCTGTACCAAATAAAGATGCTAAGCTTGACGCAATTACAGCGCCTTTATTTAATGAAGGGACCTTACCTGCGAAGGTTGCTATCAACCCAATTAAAAATACAAGAACACTGTCACTTGTATTCCCAATCAAGCCCTTAGTTCCTTATTACCAAGAAAAGCCAACTCAATACATTTCCAACCTAATTGGTCATGAAGGTAAAGGCAGTTTACTGTCCGACCTTAAAGAAAAAGGGTTGGCCGACGGTTTAAGCGCTGGCGCGGGCTTTAATACACGAGAATATGCAACGTTTCATATTTCAGTGAAATTGACAGAAAAAGGATTACAAGAAAACGAAGCCGTTACTGAAGCAGTCTTTTCATACATAAAGCTTCTTAGAAAAGAAGGTCCTAAACAATGGATATACGATGAACAGTCAAGCTTAAATAACATCTCGTTCCGCTTCCAGGAACAGCGTTCAGCCAGTCAAACAGCTTCTCACTTGGCAGGTAACCTACAAAAATACATCCCGAGAGAAGTCATTCGAGGCCCTTATTTAATGGCCCGATTTGATACGAATCTAATTAAAGAATATTTAAACTACTTAACGCCTCAAAATGTTTTGATTACCGTTGCTGCTCAAAACTTACCAACAGACAAAACGACGCATTGGTACCAAACACCCTACTCAATGAGCCAGATTCCAGCCGATACATTAGCAAAATGGAATGAAGCGTCACTGATCGAAGGGATTAAACTTCCTGAGCACAACCAGTTCGTGCCAGAACACTTAACGCTTCTTGAAGATAACAAAGACGTATCAAGCATTCCTCAAAAGCAGCTATCCAAAGAAGGGTTTGAGCTTTGGCATCGAACCAATACCGAGTTTCAAAGCCCTAAAGCCGATATTTATATTAATATTCGCAGCCCTAAAGCCAACGATTCAGCGCAAGCAAGTGTTGAAGGCAATCTATTCGCAAAAATGATCAATGACAGCTTGAATGAGTACTCATATCCGGCTTACTTAGCTGGCTTGGACTATACCTTCTATCGAAATTCCCGTGGTGTCACGATCAAAGTATCAGGATACAGCGAGAAGTTAGAGACATTGCTTAATACAGTTCTCGATGCCGTATTTAATGCACCACTAACTCAAAATCGCTTCGATATATACAAGGAAGAAATCACTCGTGCTTATCGCAATGAAGCAAAAGATAAACCCTATAGCCTAGCGTATAAGAGCTTAATGACGCTTCTTATGAGCTCCACTTGGTCTCTACCTGAACGACTTAATGCCGCCGAACACGTAGAGTTAACCGACATTGAGACGTATAGAAAGACCTTACTTCAAGAAATTCAAGTCGTCATGTTAACGCACGGTAACCTAACCGAAGACACAGCGACTGCACTGGCTAACAACGTTCAGCAAACTTTATTCAAGCAAAGTAAGCCGACCCAAGTACCTTCGAATAAAGTATCCCAACTGTCTAAAGGCGAAATTTCTGGGCTTGATCTGCAAACCAAACACAATGATTCGGTGCTACTCACATATTACCAAGGTAACGAAATATCAGACCAAGAGCGTGCTTTTGCTGGCTTGATGAGTCAGGTTATTTCAACGCCTTTTTATAACCAAGTTAGAACTGAAAAGCAGCGTGGCTATATTGTTTTCGCAACGCCAATGCCGCTCGCTAGAGTCCCTGGTTTTACTTTAATAACTCAATCCCATGTCGTGAGTCCAAAGACGCTTGCCAACGACTATCAGTCATTCCTGTTTGAGTTCAAAGATACACTGAGCAATATGGCAGAAGATGAATTTGCACAGCACAAAGCAGGGCTGATTACTAAATTAAATGAAAAACCTCAACGTTTGAGCCAGTTGTCCGACTTATACTGGCAACAAATTGATCAACAGCAAACGGGCTTCGACACCCGTGAGCGTTTGATTGCAGCAATTGAAACCATCACAAAACCTCAGCTTCTGGAGTTTTATGACCGTTTCTTCTTTGGCGATGAAAGTCGTGAATTAATCATTCAATATCAAGGCCAAAGCATAGAAGCGGACACCTCAGAACTCATAAAGGTTAAGCAACAGATAAATAACATCAATGAGTTCAAACAGAACCGCCCAACTTTCTGATCATTAACCTATAAATAGTTACATGCTCGTTGTAAAATACCTGTTACGACGAGCATGTTGTTTCGTCAGGATCTGAAGTTTTTCCAGTTTCAAATGTCCTTAAGAAACACATCGCATATTTATATATCAATACAGTCTAAAGTAAGCGGTTCTTATAATGCTTTATTTTTTGGTATAGTTTCACCTAAATCAAAATGCCATCACCTACTTAGGACATTACGAGACACATCATGTCTGAATATAATCTTACACACTTGAAGGAGCTGGAAGCAGAAAGTATTCACATTATCCGTGAAGTTGCTGCTGAGTTCGAAAATCCAGTAATGCTTTACTCTATCGGTAAAGATTCTGCCGTAATGCTTCATCTAGCGATGAAAGCATTCTATCCAGCAAAACCACCATTCCCTTTAATGCATGTGGATACCACATGGAAATTTAAAGAAATGATCACGTTCCGTGATCAAATGGTAGAAAAACTGGGTTTAGATCTGATCGTCCACTCAAATCAAGAAGGCATCGATCAAGGCGTTGGCCCTTTCACTCACGGCAGTGCAAAACATACTGACGTAATGAAAACCGCAGCCTTGAAACAAGCACTTGATAAGCACGGCTTTGATGCTGCATTTGGTGGTGCGCGTCGTGATGAAGAGAAATCACGCGCTAAAGAACGTGTTTATTCATTCCGTGATAAGAACCATCGTTGGGACCCTAAGAGCCAACGTCCTGAACTTTGGAATGTGTATAATGGTAAAGTTGATCAAGGCGAAAGCATCCGTGTTTTCCCTCTTTCCAACTGGACCGAACTGGATATCTGGCAGTACATCTTTCTGGAAGAAATCCCTATTGTTCCTCTTTACTTTGCAGCTAAGCGCCCTGTTGTCGAGCGCGACGGCGTTATGATCATGGTGGACGATGAGCGTCTGCCATTAGAACCAGGCGAAGTACCAGAGATGAAGAACGTTCGTTTCCGTACTCTAGGTTGCTACCCTCTTACTGGTGCAGTTGAATCAGAAGCTCAAACATTACCTGATATTATTCAGGAAATGTTGCTGACTACGACTTCTGAACGCCAAGGCCGTGTGATCGATCATGATGGCGCTGCGTCTATGGAGAAAAAGAAACAAGAAGGTTACTTCTAAGGCATCCGGGATAGGAAATAAACATGTCAAACCAATCTGATCTGATCGCCGAAGATATCTTGGCGTATCTGAAAGAACACGAAAACAAAGAACTGCTACGTTTCCTAACATGCGGAAGCGTAGATGACGGTAAAAGTACATTAATCGGCCGTCTACTGCACGATTCAAAAATGATCTACGAAGATCAGCTAGCGTCTATTAAGTCTGACAGTGCCAAGATGGGTACAACGGGCGATAAAATTGACTTAGCTCTACTTGTTGATGGCCTAGCTGCTGAACGCGAACAAGGCATCACCATTGATGTTGCATATCGCTATTTCTCAACGAATAAGCGAAAGTTCATTATTGCTGACACACCAGGACACGAACAATACACACGTAACATGGCAACCGGTGCTTCAACCTGTGATCTAGCAATAATGCTGGTTGATGCTCGTGAAGGAGTTAAGACTCAAACTAAACGCCACAGTTACATTGCGTCACTACTGGGTATTCGCCATGTTGTTGTTGCTATTAACAAGATGGATCTAATCGACTTTGACGAAGCTAAATATAACAGCATCAAAGAAGATTACCTTGAGTTTGCCAAGCAGTTGAACATTCACGACATTCAGTTTGTACCGATGTCAGCGCTTGATGGCGACAACGTTGTAAACCGTAGCGAACGTTCTTCTTGGTACCAAGGCAAGACGTTAATGGAAATTCTAGAAACCGTTAAGGTTTCTGAAGATCGAAACCTAGATGACTTCCGTATGCCTGTACAAATGGTGTGCCGTCCGAATCTAGACTTCCGTGGATTCCAGGGAACCATTGCGTCGGGCATCATCAACGTTGGTGACGAAATTACGGTTCTTCCTTCTGGCAAGAGCAGTAAAATTAAAGAAGTTGTAACCTACGACGGAAACATTGAACAAGCGTTTGCACCTATGGCGGTGACCTTAACGTTTGAAGATGAAATTGACTGTAGTCGTGGTGATGTAATCGTTAAATCTGACAACCAACCAAACAGTGCAGAAAAGATTGATGCACACATCGTTTGGATGTCTGAAGATGCATTAACCCCAGGTAAAGAGTACTTAATCAAGCATAACACCAACACTACAACAGGCCGTGTATCTACACTTCGCCACCGTGTTGATGTAAACACAATGGAACATAAGCATGCAGCGCAATTAGCGTTGAATGAAATTGGTCTTTGTGAGCTGACGTTAAGCAAACCTATCAGTTTTGATGACTACCAGCAAAATAAAGGCACTGGCGCTTTTATCATCATTGATCGTATGACCAACATTACCGTTGGTGCAGGCATGATTCATGTGTCTGAGAATACGGAAAGCATCAACCTTGATGATTTAACACCAGTTACTAAAGAAGAACGTGAAGCGCGCTTTGGTCAAGAAGGTACTGTTGTTCTACTTTCTAAAGAACAAGCGACTTTGGCCAGTTCTCTTGAACGACTGCTGTTCAACCAAGGCCGTGCGGTAGCATTGATTAATGAAGACACCTCCGGTTCTGATGCTACGCATAACGCAGCGATTGCTTCTGAGTTTGCAAAAGCTGGATTGATTGCAATCTGTGCGCTGGAAGAAGGCTTTAACAATGAGCTAGTATCTTCCGCATTTGAAGGCCAGAAAGTCATCGAAGCAACAAACGAAAACTCAGAAGAAGAAAGCTTGAAGAAACTTTTAAATAAGTTTTAATCTTTTTTCAGTATCGTTTGTTAGTAAGAAGCCCTGCCATGCAGGGCTTTTTATTTCCTGTCTAGTTTATCTCCTTAGCGATTAACAGTGCCCATTTAGACCCCCTTATAAAAAAACACTCTAAACAAAGACTGTTAATAGCAAATTCAACTTTGCTAAACCCACTAATATACTCTTTAGTAATCATTGTAATTTATGCATTTCGATGATTAGTTTTGAAGAGAGCTATATATGAACGCAGCTCAAAAGCATTCAGAAGATCATGCTGATACGCCATTATCTGCGGAAGCCCTTCTTGCAGAAAAACAACGTCTGGAAGATTTATACCGAGACAAATACACTCGCGAAATCAGCGTTATGTTTACAGACCTAAAAGGCTCTACTTCTTTAACCGAAACTCACGGTGATTTAGCCACACGCGAACTTGTAAAAATTCAAAATAAAATTTTAAACCCAATCATTACCCATAACTCAGGCGTTTTAGTAAAAACGATGGGGGATGGCACCATGTCGTATTTTGAGAGTGGTATTGAAGCAATACGAACGGCTGTCGCATTTCAAAAAGCCGTAAATAATAGAAATAATCGCTCTACTGACCAGCTGCCAATAGAAGTCCGCGTTGGCATTCACACTGGCGTAGGTATAGTCGAAGAAAGCGATATATATGGTGACGTAGTAAATGTAGCATCTCGATATGAAAGCCTTGCAGAGTCAGGTGAAATTTATATTTCAGATGCCACATGGGAAACAGTTGATAATAAAGCAGAGTTTTACACTCGGTTTTATAAAGAATCCGTCGTCAAAGGTAAGAAGGACAAAGTTACTGTATACAAAGTTTTTTGGAACGAAGAGGAAATAAAAAGAGATTCAGAAATAGATCATCCAGCTCAACCATCCAGCCATACAAAAATAAAGAAAAAGCATCTTATCTCGCTCAGTGGTATTTTCAGATTAACTGCGGCTGTTATTTTAATGGTTGGTGCTGTCTACGCCCTAATGTACTTAATGGATCAAGAGTATACAGTAGAAACAATCCAAGAAACCAGAACAAAACAGGATGTTGCAACCGACCCCAACACGGAATAGGTGATCAACATGACATTTGTTGATCACCTAAAAAATACATTCAATTTTCTGACAAATCAGACATTAAAACTATTAGTCATAATTACGGGTGGATTTGTTCTATACCTATCTCAATTAAGAATTCCACTTGATCTACAATTTTTACTGGGATGGGGCTTAGTAGCCGTTTTATTTGCTTTCAGGCTAACCAATATAGCCAATTCTCACTTTGGCCGTGTTTTTCTTGTATTGATCGCAAGCTTCATTTCACTTAGATATTTCATATGGAGGACTCAAGACACCTTGATTTACATTGATCCTCTCGAGTTTTTTTTACTGTCCATTCTTTTTCTAGCTGAAGTCGATGTGTTCCTCGTTCACTTTGTTGGTATGTTCACTAACATCTGGCCACTAAACAGAAAAGATCAACTGGTCGATGCCCCGGATTCAGACCTTCCAATTGTAGACATTTTTATTCCAACCTATACGGAACCTTCAGAAGTTGTAAAGATCACTGCAACCGCTTGTACTCAAATTAATTATCCGAAAGAAAAGTTTCGGATACATATTTTAGATGACGGAGGAACTGAGCAACGATGTACACATCCGACGTTAGGTGCGGTAAGTAGACATAGAGCAGAGCAGCTTAAGGCCATAGCAGATGAGCTCCAAATAAATTACATCACTCGGCCAAAAAATGAACACGCAAAAGCAGGCAACATAAACCACGCGATGACCTCAACCGACGGCGAGTTAATCCTTATTTTGGATTGTGATCATGTTCCTACCAACGATATTTTACGGAGAACAGTTGGCTGGTTTCTTAAAGATCCAAAGCTCTACCTTGTTCAAACGCCTCACTTCTTCATTAACCCCGATCCAGTTGAAAAAACATTAGGTAGCTTTCACTCCGCCCCCAGTGAAGGAGAAATGTTTTATCGAGGCAACCAACCTGCTAACGATTTCTGGAATGCTGCATTCTTTTGTGGTTCAGCAGGTGTGCTTCGAAGAAGTTACCTTGAAGAAGTTGACGGAATATCAGGAGATACCATCACTGAAGACGCTGAAACATCAATAAAGCTCCATGCCAAAGGGTACAACAGCGTCTATGTTGCTAGGCCTATGGTTTGTGGCTTATCAGCAGAAACATTCAGTGACTTTATCATTCAACGATCTCGCTGGTGTCAAGGAATGATACAGATTGGTCTACTCAAAAACCCGATGTTTAATAAAGGATTAAAGTTCTACCAAAAGCTGTGTTACAGCAGCAGTTATCTTTATTGGTTCTTTGGATTTGCACGGTTCATCTTCTTTGTTGCTCCTACTTTGTTTTTATTAACGGGCATTCAGCTCTACCACGCATCTTTAGAGCAAGTGATGGCTTATGCTATTCCACATTTATTTGCCAGTTTCTTAATGATGAGTATGTTATTTGGGAAATTTCGCTGGCCCCTATTTTCAGAGCTTTACGAGACGGTCCAATCCATTTTTTTGCTTCCTGCAACCATAGGCGTCATTCAAAATCCAAGAGCCCCCTCCTTTATAGTAACCCCAAAAGGAGCCACTCTAACTAAAGACTTTTTAAGCCCATTAGCCCCCCCGTTCTACATCATGATGCTAATTATGCTCTCGTCTTTACCCGTCTCTTATTATAAGTGGGCATCTAATCCAGCACTTCACGACGGAATCATCATTTGCACGGGTTGGCTAATCATAAACCTGTGTATCGCCTACGTATCCCTTGGGATATTTTGGGAGAAACATCAAGTCAGACATTTCCATCGAGCATGGGCGTCCGGACCAATAAGTGTAGTTATTAACCAAAAGCAGTGGACAGGTCAACTCACAGATTTTTCCTTAACAGGCCTTGGATTTCACTTGCCAAAAGACGCTGAAGTTAAGAAAGGAGAGATTTTAAACGCACTGGTAAAGAACAGTGATGGCGAAGACTTTATGCTCCCCTTTCATGTTGTTCGAGCAAGTTACAATTCCGACGACCTTATCATCGGAGGAGAGTTTGAAGAAGCCGAAGAACATTACTCCGAGCTTGTTCATCTTGTCTACGGAGACAGCCAGCGCTGGTTAGACTTTTGGAATAGAGGAACTAAACCGCCTTCTCTTCTAAGAGTATTAATTGACTTCCTTCGCCTTGGATTAAAAGGCGCAAAACAAACGACCAAAGGCATGGCGCACTATTTTTTAATAAAACTACTCAAGCCATTCAAGTTATTAAGGTATGGGTCACGTAGGAGATCTCATGAAATCTAATTGGATTCAGAAACTCAGCTTATGTTGGATTTTGGGGTTTATTTCACTAGAAGCCTCAGCTATTACTCGATCTATACCTCTCAAAGACATTACCGAGGTTGAGGCCATTCAACTGAAATGTATTGCCAGTGAATACGAAATAATGCTGCCCATTCCTGAGCGATGGGAAGTAAAAAAAGCATCCATAGAGTTCGGTTATTTCAACTCTGCAGCGCTTTTAAAAAGAACGTCACAGCTTGTCGTAGCATTAAACGGTGTTCCTCTGTCCCAAATTAAGTTGGACCCTCTAGCACCACAAGGTCAGGCTGAAATTAATCTTCCCCCTTTGTTACTGGAAAATGACTACAACAGTTTCCGAATAGCTGTTTCACAGCATTACTCAACAGAGTGTGAATTACCTTGCATGCCAGAACTATGGACAAAGGTAATGATGAATGAGGCTAGGTTAAATATTGAATATGAGTTGAAGCCAGTCCCTTTACGACTCTCAGCTATCTCCCACTTCCTATTTGATCCTAAAAACTTTCCAAACGGTGATGTTCACTTAATTGGCCCATCGGAACCAAGTGACGAATTTCTAACCGTATTAGGCATGGCCTCTTCGGGTATCGCTTTAAGATTCGACTACAGAAAAGCAAACTTTAGCTACGGTCAAAATATTATTCAAAATAAAGACAATGTGTTTATTGGAAGTCATCAAGAAGTTGATTCTCTTTTGGCTAAATACAACCTAAAACTCGAGCAAAAAGGTCCATCCATAAAACTATTTCACCTTCCCGATCGATATTTAAACCCAAAAAAAGGAAAAGACGAACCGGAATGGATCGTAACAAAAGATAAACAATACGCTCTCTTAATTATTGCAGGCGACTCAACCAAAGATTTAAAACTGGCCGCAGAAACGGTCGACATTATGTCAATCCCGTTTCCTGATTCACAAGGGATGGATGTAAGAGCATTTCATATGCCTGAAATCACACTCTATTCAGGAAAACAAATACTCCTTACTGATAGGGAATACCCACTAAAGAAACTGCAATTCACCACTCGAACATTTCGGGGGTTCAATGCATCTCCTACAAGCATTTCGTTCCGAGTGCCCTCTGACTTTATGGTCAAGCCAAACGAATACGTGGAACTCTCTTTAGACATTGCTTACGGAGCAGCACTTAGGTATGACTCTGCATTGAACATTCTATTGAACGGCCACCATGTTGGAGCTATACACCTAGACGATCAAAACGGAACCATCATTACAGGCTATAAACTAAGGCTCCCAACGCATCTATTTCAAGGAGGGCTTAATAAGCTGGCTTTTGACGCCACATTAACACCATTTATCACAGAAAACTGTTCTTACGTTCAATCTGAAAACCTATTTCTCACGCTTTTCGACTCCTCAACAATACTCTTCCCTGAAATGCCCCACAGAGTTGAAATGCCAAACTTAAGCTTATTCTTTGTTAATGGTTTTCCCTATACACGCTGGCCTGATGGTTTCGAAAGCATTGTCTATGTGACTAAAAACAGCAACAGCTCAATCAGCTCAACGCTTAATCTCATCGGTCTTTTGACACAAAAGAATGGTTATCCTCTATTCGGACTGGAAATGACCTCTAATGAGCCCGTTAACTACCAAGGTGAGCTTATTGTTATCGGTCCATTGGATACAATACCTAAGTCCTACTTTCAAAAATCACCATTAAAGATAGGCGCGGAAAACCAAGTCCCATACCCCGTATTTGAAAGCTGGGATCAAAAGCAAGCTTTGGCTTTTAGTAAGCAAGTCAGTGAAATTGGAGATAAGCAAGGCATCATCATGCAAATGGCCTCCCCTTATAAAGAAGGCCGAACAATGACAATGTATACCTCCAAACTGGAAGAAGGCGTAACGGCACTAACTCAAGCAATACTGGACCCTGGGGTACAAACTGAAGCGCTCGGGGATTTAGTTCTGATTGACTATATCTTTAATGAATATAACCAAAAGTACTTTGATAATGGCTTGGATTATCAAGTTGTCTCTCTAAATGCTGGCGAAAGCTATGTAACAGGAAAAGCAGGACACATAACCAAACCCGATTATTACCTTACCAAAGATCCCCGTCTGTATTGGGCCGCCTTGATAGGAGGTTTGATGCTTCTTAGTGTATTCGTTTATTTAATTCTACATCGTCGGCATAAAACAAGAGAATAAAAGGTTAGAGGACGCGGCATGAACGTATCATGTTCAATAGAAAGCACGCCCTATAGAACTGAGCCTTATCTATCCACTGTAGGTAGAAAGATAAAGAGCTTGGCTATGCTTCCTATTTGCTTATCCTTGATGAATTGTTCGTCGTTTCCTGAGGCTTGGAAAGATTATAAACAAATATTCATTGAAGAAGGACGAGTCATTGACACTGGGAATAAGAGAATTAGCCATTCAGAGGGTCAAGGTTACGGTATGCTGCTTTCAGTTTATTTCAACGACGAGCATGCATTTGAAGAGATGTGGGCTTGGACCAAGCAGAACCTGCAAGTCAGAAAAGACCACTTATTCTCCTGGTTGTGGGCGAAAGGTCCCAACGGCTCGTTTGAAGTTATGGATACTAACAACGCGACGGATGGAGACTTATTAATAGCATACTCTCTTTTCCAAGCAAGCAAGCAATGGAACAATGAGAGTTATTCTACAATAGCAAAAGACATTTCAAAGTCACTTAGAAACACCGTTCTTAAGAAAATACAAAATAATAAATACCTTTTATTGCCAGCCGAATACGGGTTTCAAAATAATGGCTTAATTGCTTTTAACCCTTCATATCAAATAATGGCCGCATACGATGCATTATCTGAATTGGAATCACCCAATACATGGCATAAAATCCAAGAAGATAGCTTATCCTTAATAAAAAAGAGCAGTAATAACGCTTATGGACTTCCACCTGATTGGGCTGCCGTTCAAACCCACACTAATGGAACATCACCAGTAAATCCTGTCAGCCCATGGCCTGACAAGTCTTTTTACTTTGGGGATGAAGCCATACGTGTTCTCCTATATCAGCTATGGCAACAAGAACTCACAGTTACACCTCATTATCTCTTTGACCAATATCAACTATCAGGTCGGATTTCTCGTTATATACCGCAAAAAAACAACAAACATAATCAAGAAGCCATGGCGGGATATTATGCAATTGTAGGGATGAATGCTAAAAGAGCAGGTAAAACAGAGATTGCAGACCAACTATTGAAGAAAGCAAAAAAGATACTATTAAAAGAAAATAACAATTATTACTCACATACACTCTACCTACTTGCCATTAGTTCAAATCATTGGTTAGCCCAATGAAAAAAGTAATACTGAATTTAATCTCAACCTTCTGTCTGCTAATAATTGGCTTAAACGGATGGTCTTCTATTGATCCTAACCATCCAACACAACAAAAATTAAGAACATCAGATACACGCTATACAATTCAAGTTATTGAGAGTTCGAGTAAAGCGCATGCAACAGAAGAAGCTATATACATAAGCTCATTCCTAAATCTTACGGTGTTTATCATTGCTGAAAAGCAGAACTACTCAATATACACGGGGGTGTTCTCTAATCAATTTGATGCACCACACTACCTCGCCCAACTAAAACAAAGTGGTTTTAGAAAAGCGTCAATAAAGATTAAAAAATGGGACACACCAGAAGAAATCGTTAGGTTCAATAATCAATACATACGTATTCATGACATACCTGAAACAGAACAGAGTAAACAGATGAATAGCACTCAACTGTTCAGCAAAAAGATTGGAGAACAACCTGAGCCCAAGGAAATCCTATGGATTAGCGTTCCTGACGCCCCAGAATTAGAACATCAATTAAGAGAAGGCTGGCTACATATTAATAACAATGAATACGAAAGTGCATGCCGTATTTTTAACGACTTACGCTCCAACGATAAAATAAAAGCGAAAGCAACGTATGGCTTGGCAAGTTGTTTTCATCGATCTCTTCAGCCTGAAAAAGCGATTCCACTTTATAGAGAGTTGCTCGTAAACGATAAACAAGTAGAGCAAATCTTAATACCCCTCGCCGAAGATTTAGAATCGACTAACCAGCAAGCGGAAGCAACTGTCTATCGAAAGCGACATGAGAACTTAACAAAAGATTATTGGAGGGGGTATCAAATACAAGAAGCCTTTAAAATTGAAGTCGATAAATCAATTAACAATAAAGACAACACACAACTCCTCGACGTCTTAAAGCAGTACGAGGCATTACTTATTGAATGCAATGCCGTTGACGGATTTTATAATGCGGCCAACCACTTAAGAAGAAACAATAAAAAAGATGAAGCTAAAGTCTATTATAAAAAATTAATGAAATATTGCCCTAAAAAATGGCATTTAAAAGTCGGATTAATTTATTCATTAAGCGCTATCTCAAAATTTGAAGACACTAAAAAACAAATAATATCTGAAAAGAAATTACAAGGAGCTCCCGATCACTATATAAAACGACTCAATCAACTTCAGTTCAATCTATATTTAAGGCACGTAGATAGCCTTTCGCAAGGCTCGCCTGAAGCCTATAAGTATCTATCTGAGTTAAATAAAAGATATCCTAATAATCACAAAGTCTTGGCCAGTTTAGGTTGGTGGCACTATGAAAACAAAGACTATTCAGAAGCCTTAAAGCACCTAGAATCATCTCATAACCAACAAAAAACAAAAGACACAGAAAGGGGAATATTATTCACCCTTATTCAAATGGGAGATAAAAACAGAGCTTTAACATTAGCAGGTTCCGCTAAATATAAAAAAATTGAGTTGGCATTAATTAAAGAGCTATTTGGGCAATTAGATATTGAAGATCCAAAAATACCTGAAATGGCAAAAGATATTTATGATCTCGATCCCACCTATCTACCAAGCCAAAAAACACTCGCCTGGCACTTTTATGAAGTTGAGGACTATAAACATTCAAAGCTCGAATTCTCAAGACTTCATCAAACTTATCCTGAGGATATCAATCTACTCAAAGGCTATGTGTACACCTTGATGAAACTTGGAGAAATAGATCATACTGAAACCATACTGGAGACAAACAAAAATACAGATCAAGATTTTTCTCAGCTCGCTTCAGACATTTATATGGATAAGTCACTCTCATTTTATAAGCAAAAGCAGTATTCAGAATCACTTGATTACATCAATAAATACTTAGATCTCCAACCTGAAAGTAAAGATGCACTAGCCCTTAGAAGTTGGATCTATTTTCATAAAAATGAACGAGCTTCCGCTATTCAAGACTTAAAGTCTGTTTGGCAATCCGATCCCTCTGCCGACAACACCAAATCACTACTATTTTTATACCATGAGGAATACAAAAATAATCCAAATTCTCCACAATACATCCAGTTCTTAGAAGATCTTAAAAAATCTAAAAATACAGAAATGTCTTTAATTGCAAGCTCGGAGCTCGCAAAACAGAAACAACCGATTACAGCGTCTCAAATAACAAAAGATACAAAAACCCCCTTCAACAACGCTGATGCTACGAACATCCATATTACAGCAGAGTACCGAACAAAATCAGGAGACAAGGGAACCTCAAAGCTGGAAAGCATTGGGGTATTCGCAGGAGTTGATTTCTTTACTCTGTTTGGAAATCAATGGCGATTGCAACTCGGTCAAGAGAACCTTAAAACGGGTGACCTCCCTTCCTCTCCTTTTATTGGCAGAGCCTTCTTATTAGGCGATCCTGGACAACCGCATCAAACACCAGAAACATCCCTTCCAGTGAAAAGAATGTGGCTCCAGCATTGGTCCGAGACAGGGATTATAAAATACGGAGCAATCGGAACTACGGCCCTAAACTCAATAATTAAGACTCTACCTGTATTTGAACTAGAAGGGAGCTTCAGTACTGATCCCCTTAAACTACGTTCAAACAGTTACTGGAACATCCATCAACGATCTGTAGACGAATCCCTTTTAAGTTATGTAGGGCAAAAAGACCCCTATACGAATGAAGAATGGGGAAGAGTATTAAAAACAGGAGCAAAGATAGGCAACCAGTGGAATTTAACACCACCTTTTTGGGTGAATGCATCAATTGGAGGTGACTATTATTGGGGAGAAAATATCTGGGAAAACTGGTCTATAGATGGTAATGCGTCCGTAGGAAAAACGGAGCAATTTAATAATCATCAAAGAAGTTTAGGCCTCTATGGTCATATCTCTCATTATGATAAAAATACGAACCATTACACTTTTGGTCATGGAGGCTACTATAGCCCGCAGTTTCTTGTTGGTGGTGGGCCGTTTGCGGCTTGGGAAGCTCTGACTCAAAACACATCGTTTTGGTGGAAAATAGAAACGTCTCTTGGTGCATACTGGGAAACGATGGATAACGCCCCTCTATACCCAGAAGACACCAATGATGTTCGTGCAGAAGGAGAATACAGTTCTGAAAGTAACTTTGGAGTAGGTGCTCAAATAAAGCTTCAATATAGAAAGCTTTGGAACTCTTACATTGAAACATCCGGCCTCATTGATTGGAGAAAATCGCCCGATTACGATGAAGCTCGTATTCAAGCCACCCTTAGGGTTTATTTTGAGCCTAGAAACGCTCTTACAGTATTTGACGTCTTTGATCGCATCGACCTTCCTTAACACACTCCCTCACCAACCATAAAAGTTTGCCCACAAATCAATTTCAAATAACAACCAACTCCTTCAAATACATTAATTAGATAACAAGTTAAAGAAACAACTTAGTTAATAAATAAAAAACTCAAACCTCCTGCGACAAAATGTCGCATCCCCGTGGGACATCAGTCCTGATAGAATTGCCTTAAAAATCACATAATTAGCTTGGGCCTCATTGAAATGAACAAAATAAAGAACCCTATACTTGTTTTAGGTATATCAACCATCAGTGCTTTAGTATCTTCTGTTGCTACAGCTCATGACTCTTGGCAGTCCAGCAGAGCTGACAGCCATGCCCCAATTGGCGTGATGGGAGATCATACTCATAATAAAGACGAAGTAATGGTTTCTTATCGCTATATGGCTATGGCTATGGAAGGTCTTCGAGACGGAACAGATCGAGTCGACGGAACCACAATGGTCACCCCCGAACAACACGATATGGACATGCATATGGTGGGCATCATGTATGCACCCAACGATACTGTGACTCTTATGACAATGTTTAACTATCTTGAGAACAAGATGGATCTTAAACAAACAATGACCATGATGGGTAATACCATGACTACTCAATTTGACACTGAAAGTAGTGGTATGGGAGACACCAAAGTAGGTGCTCTTATTAATGTCTGGAAATCCGAGCAGGATAATCATCGAATACATTTAAATACGAACATAAGCATACCTACAGGGGATATTGGGCAGAAAGACGACACTCCAATGGCCGATAACATGCAGCTTGGCTACCGAATGCAACTCGGGTCAGGCACATGGGATATTCAAGCTGGTGCTACTTATTTAGGCCAAACTGATACTCTTTCGTGGGGCGCACAAGGATTAGTAACCGTCCGAACAGATAAAAACCATCATGGCTATAATCTAGGCAATCGTTACGAGCTTACTGGCTGGGCGGCTAAACCAGTTACACCATGGTTGAGCCTATCTTTAAGGTTACAAGGCATAGAGTGGGATAACATCGACGGTTCAGATGACGATATCTCACCTATGATGGAAACCATGAATCCTGTTATGAACCCAGATCAGCTCGGCGGACAACGTGTAGATGGACTTGTCGGCATCAACCTTCTTGGTACAAACGACAGCTTAAAAGGGCATCGCTTGGCCTTTGAATACGGTATACCGTTGCATCAAGATCTAGATGGTCCACAATTGGAGACGGATAGCAATCTGATTATTGGATGGCAAAAAGCATTCTAGCGTCTCTTGATAAAGCAATAAAAAAGGGCATTTTAAAATGCCCTTTTTTATTAAATGCCCACAAAGAAATATTTAAGGCTCCAGTCTAACCCAAACGAATCGACGCATACCTTTTCTAATGACCAGCATAGGTAAGTTTCTTCCCTCAGGTAACTCAGCAATGATCTGATTAAATTCATCTATATTAGAGATCCAGCGATGATTTAGCATCGCAATAATATCTCCTGATCGAACCCCTTTTTTGGCGACAACGCTATCAGGTGCAACTTGCTCAACGATGACACCTTTATTAATATCTGCGTTTCTGCGCTGATCATCGGTCATGTCAGAAACTATAACCCCCAGCGGATTATCATCAAGTGGCGTTTTTGCCGCTCTACTTTCAGCAAGCATACGATCACCTGTCGGTAACTCACCTACTGTCACTGTCAGTTTCTTTTGCTTGCCTTGACGGTTAACCACAACCTTAGCTTTCTCACCTGGAGTCACAAGTCCAACTAAGTGAGGCAAGTCAGACGACAGAACAATAGGCTCGCCATTAAACCTAACGATGACATCGCCAGCTTCAATACCGGCTTCCGATGCTGGTTCATTCTCATACGCCTGAACAACCAACGCACCTGCAGGCTTCTCAAGACCAAACGCTTCAGCAAGCTCTTTGTTTACCTCTTGGATTCGTACTCCCAAGTAGCCACGACTGACGTAACCTTTATTCTTCAGTTGGTCTGCAACTTTCATAGCGACATTGACAGGAATAGCAAAAGAGACGCCCATGAAACCGCCTGAACGAGTATAAATTTGGCTATTAATACCAACTACTTCACCATCAAGATCAAACAAAGGACCACCTGAGTTCCCTGGATTAATTGCAACATCCGTTTGAATAAAAGGTACGTAATTTTCGTTTGGAAGGTTTCTTCCTTTAGCACTTACGATGCCAGATGTTACGGTATAATCAAAACCAAACGGAGACCCAATGGCTAATACCCACTCTCCTACTTCAAGCTCTTCCGAATTTCCAAGCTTAACGGAAGGTAGTCCATCCTGATTCACCTTTAACAAAGCAATATCAGAGCTTTTATCGGCTCCGATCAATTCTGCTGTTATCTCACTGCGGTCACTGAGGCGAACAATAATTTCATCAGCGCCTTCAACGACATGGTTATTTGTTAAAATATAGCCATCAGCAGAAATAATAAACCCTGACCCTAGCGATTGAGCTTCACGCTGACGAGGTTGGGCGCCTTGACCACCTCTAGGACCATACTGAAAGAAGTGACGAAAAATTTCAGGCATTTGCTCATACCCAGGAGGCATGCCACTTTGACTTGTTTTTGCATGAGTAACAGTACTTATATTTACCACGGCAGGAGATTGATCTTTTACCAATTCAGTAAAATCAGGCAAGTTACCAGCGAAAGTCTGAATAGATAACCCCATCAATAAAGCGCAAATAAGTACTAATGATTTATGAAATAAACGCATCCATATCCTCACAAATGGTATTTATATTAAATCAGGTGTTCTCTCGACAACGGGCAGTTCAGACGTATTAACAAGAACTTGCCGCAGCCAAAGAACGAACAGAAAGCAATACCGGTGTCGTTTCAATTTCCGTTGAGTTTCCTAACTTCCGAACCAGAAAGAAACCTACTACTAGACCAACCAAACCAAACAAGGCACTGGCCATCTCGCCAAGCCAAAGTTTGCCAATCACCGCACCAGACATTAAAAGCATTAAAGGTAAGACATAACAAATAAAAGATGCCTTTATTAGAGAGTCTTCAGGAATCCCTACAACAACCTCATCTCCGATGTTGACTGAATGGTTGCCCAAAGATATTTCAAGGCGAAAGGTTTTACCTGGTGAAGCCTTGTTAACTAAACCGTGACCACACCCTTTCTGGGCAGAACATGCATCACATGCACTCGTACGTATTGTTTCCACCCATGCACTCGTTGCATTTATCGCTACAACACGACCCGTTTCTTCAATCAAAGCCTTCAATTCCTATTCCCCGAAACTTAAACATGCCTTTGGTACCTTAGACGAATTTAAAATTCAGGCGTTTTATAGATCTATGATTCATTAATTTAGCATAGTCACAGAACTTGCTACACGCTTGGCTGTTTCAACAGGAATCTCTCCCACTAAGGTTATTCCCCAAAGCTCACCATTGGTTGACTTAATTACTCGAGAAACTGCGACGGTAGCACCACCACCTCTGCCTTCCATTTCAACAAACTGAGAACCAATCTCTTCACGGAACAAAGAAAAGGAAGAAAGACCATCGCTGTATGTATAAGCTTCTATGTAGGCCTTACTTTCATCACCTATCATTTTACCTCTTAACTCAAAGCCTCCAGGTAACCAATCCGGTCTCCAATTTCCCTGAAAAGATTTTTTCTTCTCCCAATGATCTCGCTCAAAAATAGATTGCTTGCCTTCAATCGTTGGCTTTAAAAGCTCATCAAGATTAGCAGGATTAATGCTAACTTGAGAAAACTGAGCCAACTCAAGGGAGCGACCGTTAGGCCCTATAATTTCAGTCTTAAGCAATAAGCCAGTTTCCAGATCAACGCCATATCGTCGAACAAAACGATCCTGAAATTTCGAACGAACTTCAACAACAACCGCTTTACGGCCAGCAATACGAGAATACGTTAGGATATTATATTCAAACCAAGCTTGTAAGCGCTCCCAATTTACATCATCTGCTGGCACTAAAGGCGTCAACGGGGGAACTTGATCCCATCGAGAACCTTCACCTTCAGGATGAATACAGGTTACGCTTTCGCCATCTCTCAATATCTCCCTAGGAGAACCATCCAAGCTTTTTAAACGCTCATGCATTACTCCATCTTGAGCACCGTGCACAATTAAGTAACTGCTCATATTATCGCCACGGCGATGAATGAACGTGCCAGTGAAAGAGTTCTTCATTCGCGCTTCATCTAACATTGACAGCAACTCCAGCGGAGTCATCGCTGAACTGGAGGCGGAAAAAACCATCAATGACAGAACCATCATGATAGGTCGCAAAAACGCCCATCGATGAAAACTTAAGAAACGATTAACCATACTTCATTAATACCTTACAAGATCACACAAGCGTTGGGTTATTTCTTAGCCTGTTCAACTTCAAAGCTAACTACACGAGCATAGGGCATTACATCACCAACAATATCATCAGGTGAGTTTTCTGCATGTTGCTGCATATAAGAACGCAGTTTATCTTGCAGTGCTTTGTATTGTTCAGGAGACATATCAGCTGCAGCTAATCTTGTTGCACCAGGGTCCGTTTGAGCAGGTTTTTCCGTCTTTTCTGTAGCAACCGGTTGCTCATTGCTCACCAATTGACCACCAGCTTCAGTGCTGAACTCATTATTTTGAACGCCAATGCCCACGACAGCCATAGCAACGGCAGCAGCAACACCAACACCACCTAACCAATTCTTCCAGCCGGAAGTGGCAGGTTTTGGTTGCTCAACAATTTCTTCATCCGCAATACCGGCACGAATACCATCAAGCAGATTAATAGATTCGTAAGAAACATTTTCCTTATGAAGACCTTGTTTCATTGAGCACATTCGACCCCAAGTATCCAAATCTTCATCGGTCATATTTTTGGTCAAACGACGAACATCTAACTCAGTAGCTTCATTGTCCAGAAGAGCTGACAAACTTTCCGCAATTTTATCGCTCATAACACCCTCTCTTTCATATTCTATATTGCTAAAATTTTATTGAATATTGATCATCTATTAACAATTGACAGTCGATTCCAAAATTGGTTCAAGCTGTTTATCAATTGCTTCTCGTGCTCTAAAGATTCGAGAACGTACTGTCCCAACAGGACAATCCATAACCTGTGCAATATCCTCATAACTAAGCCCATCAAACTCACGTAACATAAGGGCTGTACGTAAATCATCAGGTAAAGCTTCTAATGCTCGACTCAGTGTATTTTCAACTTGTTCTTTGTGTAAACTCGCCTCAGGGCTGTCAATATGACTTAGCTCACTCATGCCGCCATCAGCATGAACTTCATCTACGTCAATGTCTGTACCAGGCGGTCGTCTTCCTCGACTGATTAAATGGTTTTTAGCGGTATTTACAGCAATCCGATAAAGCCAGGTATAAAACGCACTTTCCCCTCTAAAGTTAGCAAGAGCTTTATACGCTTTAATGAACGCTTCCTGAGCTACATCCATAGCCTCATGGACATCAGAAACATAACGACCGATTAAACTTAATACTTTACTTTGGTATTTAATAACCAACAGATCAAAAGCGCGCTTGTCACCTTTTTGGACTCGCTCAACTAATAACTGATCTGATTCAACTGTTGTTGTCATTCTTTCTCCGTGGACGTTACAACGGTTTCGAATATGATTCGACAATAAAAAAACCTTTTTGTTCCCAGCAAGTATGACATATCTGTTATTCTTGCCAACGAATTATAACCAACTAACGTGATTTATATATGTCTACAACGCAAGCTTCCACACGACATTTCGACGTCGTTATCATTGGCTCTGGCGCCGCAGGCCTTACAACAGCACTTCAACTCCCGGAAAACCTGAAAGTCGCAATCATTTGTAAGCAAGCGCTAAAAAGTGGAGCAACGCCGTGGGCTCAAGGTGGTGTTGCGGCTGTTTTAGATGAGCAAGACAGTGTAGACAGTCACTGCTCTGACACAATGACAGCTGGTGCGCATTTAAACGATCCCGATATGGTTAGGTTTATCGTTGAAGATAGCACAGACAGCATCCACTGGCTTATTGATCAAGGCGTACCTTTCACTCGAGATACTGTAGATGAGCCGTTAATGTCTGAAAAAGACGGGTTTCATCTTACAAAAGAAGGCGGGCACAGCGTTCGACGAATAATTCATGCCGCAGATGCCACCGGTGCAGCCATAACATCAACGCTGATACAGCGAACGTTAGAACGATCAAACATCTCAATTTTTGAGAACCGAATTGCCGTTGATCTAATTAACTCACGAGATAACCAAGGCCAGTCATCATGTGTTGGGTTGTACGTTCTAAACCTTGAACACGATAATGTTGAGACATTTCACGCTGGTAGCACTGTCCTTGCGACAGGCGGAGCAAGTAAAGTATATCTTTACACAAGTAATCCCGATGGGGCCAGTGGCGACGGCATAGCGATGGCATGGCGAGCTGGATGCAGAGTGGCCAACATGGAATTCAACCAATTCCACCCTACCTGCCTTTATCACCCGCATGCAAAATCGTTCTTAATCAGTGAAGCCCTACGTGGTGAAGGCGCTCATCTGAAACTTCCTAACGGTAAACGGTTCATGCATAAGTTTGATGAACGAGGAGAGCTCGCACCACGGGACATTGTAGCAAGAGCCATCGATCACGAAATGAAACGTCTTGGTTGTGACCATGTAAATTTAGATATTAGTCACAAGTCGCCAGAGTTCATCAAAAGTCATTTCCCAACAATTTATGAAAGATGCCTTAAATTCAACATTGATATTACTTCAGAAGGTATTCCCGTCGTTCCCGCTGCTCACTATACCTGTGGCGGCGTGGTCATTGATGAAAAAGGAAGAACAGACGTTCGAGATCTTTATGCAATTGGCGAAGTAGCCCACTCCGGTTTGCACGGTGCAAACCGTTTAGCCAGTAACTCCTTATTGGAATGCATTGTACTAGGAAGAGCTGCTGCTAAAAACATAGAAAAACAAAACAAAGAAACCACAAAGACAAGCCTACCCACTATTCCACCATGGGATGATAGCTTAGTAACAAACTCCGACGAAGACGTGATCATCTCACACAACTGGGATGAGCTAAGGCGCTTCATGTGGGATTATGTCGGCATCGTCCGGACAACCAAGCGCCTAGAAAGGGCAAAGCATCGAGTTGATTTATTGTTACGTGAGATTCACGAGTATTACAGTAACTATAAAGTCAGCAGAGATCTGATTGAATTAAGAAACTTAGTACTTGTCGCAGACCTCATCATACGCTCAGCATTACAAAGAAAAGAAAGTCGGGGTTTACACTTTACTCTGGATCATCCTGATAGTTTACATGACGCTCAAAATACACTATTAACGCCACCACCAAAACAACCCAGCTGGAGATAAAACACTCAGCATAACTTACCTAACGAATCCAATCCACGCATAGATTAGGACTAAGAACTGCTGAGCTTGATTGCTCGAATGAAACTATGGAATTTTTCTTTGGAGCATTGATCGGGAAAAATCATTAACTGCTTTGAAGCAGACCAAACACGCCCTTCGTCTTTCATGTAAAGAAGAATATAGTAAGGCAGCAGCACTGTTCTTTCGGACAACCGATAGGCCTTATCATTTAGGCTTAAGGCGCCATCAGGCATAATAGAAAGAACAGTTTTTCGACTTACATAGTATTTCAGCCATCCCAAGAATACGATTACTTGCAAAGCGAATAACAAAAGTCGCAGAGGCTGATGTGCGCATAAATAGTCGGTAAGCCAAAAAGAAAACATGAGAACGGTAGAGTTTAACACCATCATCACTTTGGAAGGCTTTAGATCTAAATCAACTTGGCTGAACACGTTCTAAAATATAATTAACTATGGTTTCTAATTCAGCATCATCCGGTACAGTTTTTTGCATAAACCACTGAAACATATCCTGATCTTCACAAGACAGTAATTTCACATAACGTGCTTGGTTCTCTTCATCCAGCGTTGGAAATACTTCTTTGGCAAAAGGCATTAAAAGAACATCAAGTTCCAACATCCCTCGTCGACTGTGCCAATAGATTCGGTTTAAATCCTGATCTGTATATTTCACGTAAGCCCCTCAAAATTGCTTTCATAGGCCTAGAACCCGAAAGCCGTCGCCTAAAAATAAAGGCGCCATTATACACGTGAAATCAATTCAGAATAAAACCGAATAAATCAATATATGAAAACCAAGTGCTTTGGTATGATTTAACTCATTAATTACTTGTAAATAATCCACTTCCCTCGACCAAGCGGAAGAACCCTCAGGAATATTCTGAATGAGCAAGGCACTTGAACATATCATATCCTCATTGAATAACGCGCATTTATACAGCATAGATGACAAACCACCTCTATTTGCCATTGATTCGGATTCACCTGTAGACTTAAATAAGTCCTTCAAGACCCTATGCGCAAGTAAAGGCGTACTCACGATCACCGGAGAACAACGTCTAAAGTTCCTACAAGGTCAAGTTACCTGTGACACCTCTAAAATCACTCTTGAGAAAGCAAGTTTTGGGGCTTTTTGTAGTTTAAAAGGCCGAGTAATTGCCAACTTTTTAGCATTCGATGATGATCAAAGTACTCATTTAATTATGAGCCAAGACCTCATTGATGACCTTATTGCTCATCTTACAAAATACGCAGTATTCTCAAGAGTTACCTTAACTAACGCCTCTAACGAGCTTTTTGTCTTAGGATCAAACACGCCCTCAGCAAGTTCAGAGTCGTTATCTGTTACTAACACTACCGATAGCACACAATTAAGTATTTCTAACGATCGATGCCTGATCATAACGAGTGCAGTTAATGCGTTTAAGCAGCTCAAGACAGAAGAACAACTGACCAACGAACAATGTTGGAACGAGCTGGATATACGAGATCACATTTCTTGGATATCTAAAGAAACCTCAGATGTATTCCTACCTCAATTACTGGGCCTAGAAGAGAAGGAAGGACTCAGTTTTAATAAGGGGTGCTACACAGGGCAAGAAATTATCGCCCGTATGAAATACCGAGGACAATTAAAGCGACAGCTGTTTCTTGTAGAATTATCAAGTAAGGACAAAACAGAGGTCTCTGAAGGCACCAAAATAGATTCAGAAAACAAAAAGAACATAGGCCAAATCGTCAATATTCAATCATACAGTGACGGTCATATCGCCCTAATCACGTTAGAGAATGACTACATAAGTAATACGGTCTTTCTAGTTAATGGTTCAAAAGTGGAATTAGTCATAAAATAAACATGACCTAATTCCCGTAAATTATAAATAATCGGACGAAAAACGCTCTCTTTGACCAAGTCTGTACTAGTATTATAAAAACCCAGAAATTCAATGCTTTACATGACAGATGAAGGTCGCTTTAATTGGCACAAAAGACAACTTTAAGGATCGATCAAAATGTCTTCCGTATTTGAAACCGTATTTGCAGACTTAAAACAGCGTATTAAAGAAGATACGTTAACGCTTCCAACGTTACCGGAAGTCGCTTTTCAGATACGAGACACCGCTGAAGATGACGACAGCACAATGAATGACATTGTTCGAGTCCTTCAAAAAGATCCAGCGGTATGTGCTGAGCTTGTTCGCTGTGCTAATAGCGCTCTCATGAGAACCGTCAACCAATGCAGAGATGTCAACGGCGCAGTCAATCGAATGGGCGTTGATACAACGGTAAACGTTGCCATGGCACAAGCAATGAAACAAATGTTTCAAGCCACGTCTGACGCAGTTGATTCTCGTATGCGCAATACTTGGAACAAAGCGGTAGAAGTTGCAGCTATGTGCTATGTACTCGCCCAAACCCGAAGAAAACTAGGGCTTAAACCCGACCAAGCAGCCCTAGCAGGTTTAATGCATAATATTGGTGCTCTGCCAATTCTCATGTACGCCGAAGAAAACTCTCTTCTACTCAACGACAGCTTTGCATTGGACAAAACCATAGAGAAGCTTCACCCAATATTAGGCAAGTACTTACTTCAAAAATGGAATTTCACACTCGATCTAATTGCCGTACCTTTCCAATACTTACAGTTCGACCGAGAAGGTAACTTTGCTGATTACGTGGACTTAGTACAAGTATCTTATTTACATACCCTCAGCGGGACCAACCACCCTCACACACAGCTGGATTGGGATTCCGTCGGTTCTTTCAAACGTTTGGACATAGACCCTTCAACCTTCATCAAACAAGACGATGAGATCACTGAAAAAGTACAACAAGCTAAAGATATGCTGGGTTAACATTAGAGAGAACACTCACAAAAAAAGGGCCGTGTTTGTCAAAAAACGCGGCCCTTTTTTGTGTGTCGATAAAGTTTAGTCTTCAGACTGTGGCTTTAACGGGCGCATATGAGGGAATAAAATAACATCTTTAATTGTTGGGCTGTCCGTCAACAACATCACAAGACGATCAATTCCGATACCCTCTCCCGCCGTTGGAGGCATGCCGTATTCAAGCGCCTGAATATAATCAGCATCGTAATGCATAGCTTCATCATCACCAGCGTCTTTTTCTTCTACTTGCTTACGGAAACGCGCCGCCTGGTCTTCAGCGTCATTAAGCTCTGAGAATCCATTTGCCAATTCACGACCGCCAACAAAAAACTCAAAGCGATCAGTAACAAATGAGTTATTATCATTTCTACGAGCAAGCGGAGAAACTTCCCAAGGGTACTCTGTAATGAATGTAGGCTGATCAAGCTCATGCTCCGCCGTCTCTTCAAATATCTCACAGATATACTTACCTGGTCCCCAAGCCGCTTGCTTAGGAGAATCTTGAATACCAACCTGCGTCGCATAAGCTTTTAATTGATCCAAATGGTTTTCTGGATCATTAATTACAGCAGGATCAAACGTAGGATTGTACTTCAATACAGCATCAGCCATAGACATACGAGTGAACGGTTGCTCGAAGTCATATGCCTTCTCTTCAACCACATTACCTTCGTTGTCTTTCACTGTATTCTTGATTAGCGTAGTACCCAGAACGTCTTGAGCAACAGTACGCAACATGTCCTCGGTTGTATCCATCAAGTCTTTGTAATCCGCATACGCCTGATAAAATTCAATCATGGTGAATTCAGGATTATGTCGAGTTGAAAGACCTTCGTTACGGAAGTTACGGTTGATTTCAAAAACGCGTTCAAAACCACCCACAACTAAACGCTTAAGATAAAGCTCTGGAGCAATACGCAAGAACATATCAATATCTAACGCATTATGCTTTGTCATGAAAGGTCGTGCAGTTGCACCGCCAGGAATAACCTGAAGCATTGGCGTCTCAACTTCCATGAAGTTACGATCGCTCAAATACTTACGAATGCCTTCAATAATTTTTGAACGCACCAAGAACAAGTCACGAGTGTCTTGGTTAATAATTAAATCAACATATCTCTGACGATACTTTGTTTCTTGATCTGCCAAACCATGGAACTTCTCAGGAAGAGGACGAAGAGATTTCGTTAGAATCACCAAATCATCTACACTTTCAACATTAACGTACAATGCACCTTTACCCGACTTAAGAACCGTACCTCGAGCACCGACGATATCCCCTAGATCCAGAAGACCCCAGGTTTCCATTTCTTTTTGAAGCTTTTTACCCACATAAACCTGGATAGAGTCAGTTGCATCCTGAATACCAAGGAATGGACCACCACGGCGCAGCATACGGCCAGCAACACTCACCTGTTTACCAATGGCCTCGATTTCTTCTTTTTCTTTGTCTGCCAACTCCGCTTGAATATCACCAGCAAAGTGCTCACGGTGAAAGTCATTAGGGTGTCCATTGGCTTTACAGTTATCACGTAGCTTTTCTAGCTTCGCACGACGTTCAGCAATTAACTTATTTTCATCACGAGGTTGTTCAGACATTTTTTAACCTTTAATCCTCAAATCGGATTTTCAAAATTTTTCAACAAAAAAAACATATTTAGAAAGTACTTACAAACTTAGAGGCCTGCTTTTAAGCTAGCTTCAATAAACGGATCCAAATCCCCATCCAACACGGCTTGAGTGTTCCGATTTTCAACGCTTGTACGTAAGTCTTTAATTCTCGAATCATCCAGTACATAAGAACGAATTTGGCTTCCCCAGCCGATATCCGCCTTTGTATCTTCCAACGCTTGAGATTCCGCATTACGCTTTTGAATCTCCAACTCATACAGTTTGGCTTTCAACTGTTTCATCGCCTGATCTTTGTTCTTGTGCTGTGAACGATCATTTTGACACTGTGTTACAACACCTGTGGGTTCATGAGTAATTCGAACCGCAGATTCAGTTCGGTTAACATGCTGACCACCAGCACCAGAAGCGCGATACACATCAATGCGTAGATCCGCAGGATTAATTTCGATATTGATATTATCGTCAACTTCAGGCGATAAAAAGACAGAAGCAAACGATGTATGACGTCGATTACTTGAATCAAATGGAGATTTTCGAACTAAGCGATGCACGCCAGTTTCAGTTCTTAACCAGCCATAAGCATAATCGCCATTCACTTTGATTGTTGCGCCTTTAATACCCGCAACATCACCGTCAGACACTTCCATCAGTTCAGTTTTAAAGCCTCTGGAATCACACCAACGAAGATACATTCGGAGCATCATGTTTGCCCAGTCTTGCGCTTCGGTGCCGCCAGAACCCGATTGAATTTCCAGATACGCGTTACATCCATCCATTTCGCCAGAAAACATGCGGCGAAACTCAAGTGTCTCTAAACTGCTTTTCAATAGCTCTATTTCAGCTTCAACTTCAACAACTGTATCCGGATCATCTTCCTCAACAGCCAACTCTAGCAAGCCTTCAACATCATCAAGGCCGGAGTCCATCGTATCAATGGTCTCAACAATCGCTTCTAGCGATGAACGCTCACGCCCTAACGCTTGGGCATCTGCAGGTTTATCCCAAATAGAAGGATCTTCCAATTCACGATTTACTTCTTCTAGACGTTCTTTTTTCTCAGGATAGTCAAAGGTACCCCCTAAGAACGTCAGTACGCTCTTTTAGGTCCTTGATGGTCAGTACAATCGGATTAATCTCCAATTTTGCCCCCAAAATAAAATAATTCATCAACAAGACCTCAAACTCTGTGAATCCCGTCGATACATACAAAAATAAAAGTTGCAAAATTGTACATGAATTAAAGAATATTTTCAGTCCGAAAATACGTTCTTTGAATCAATTTTAATTATTAACTCTCATATTAAAACTGAATAGCATAAATGAAATTACAAAATGTAAATTCAGCGTTTATATCGTTCAAAAAACAATTTCACACAATGAAATAACAACCTACAATCAACAAAGTTCAGATCTCGCCTGTCATCATTTGTTCATGCATCAGTCACATTTCTGTTATCTCCCCCCTCTACATTTACCTCGAGAAAAGAGAACTAAAAACAAAAAAAGAGCTCCTGGAGAATGATATGACGTATCAAGTAGTCTCTCGACCTAATAATACTTTTTGGCTAATGACAAGCAATGGAAATTGGATCTCTTCTCATCACAGCAGTGATGAAGCCATTGCAGCGTGCCGAATTTGGTTCAAATGCTCTCCAATAATCAAGCAAATCAGCGATCACAGTTCAGTAAATAACAACTTACCGCTGCTGCTTAAAAAAGTGATTCAGCAATTTAAGTATCTAGCAAAGACCTTAGATGTATTAGTTAAAAACTACAGAAATGCATAATTAAGAAAAAGGAAATTAAGAATCATCGGATTAAAATAATCCACTAAAGGGACACAAACTTCTCAGTACGTGATTCTTGTCACACCCAGCCAAAGAATAAGCTGCATGCCCCCTCTTTATACCTGTAAGATATTTCTTACAATAAGAAAGGAAGAATGGTTATGCTCTCAGATATGAAAAATCAAAGAATATCCCCTCGCTTAAAACCAAGACAACCAACCACCTGCAGAGATCAAACCAGCCGACCAATCGGCAGAGTAATGAACCTAAGTGAATCCGGATTTATGTTGATGAGCAAAGAGCCTGCTCAAGTCAATGATTCGCGCATTATGAAACTGGACTTGCCACTGACCCCAAACCACCAAATAACAATTTCCGGTGAAATCATTTGGTGTCAGCAATCAAGCTTTTCAGAAGAATACGGCATAGGCATCCAGATAATAAACATTGATGACCTGGCAAGAGTCGCCTTAAACCGGTACTTAAAAGAAATTACCAATGCATCAGCGGCTTAACCGCTGATTGCTTCATCCACGGTATTAAAAGATTGAAATAATTTATCCATACGAGTAATCCGGAAAAGTTCCTGTACCGCACCCTGGGCTCCAGCTACACGCAAATAACCTTCATTTCCTGCAAGTTTCTTACAAGCAACAATGGCACCTAAACCACTGCTGTCCATAAAATCTAAACCAGTAAGGTCTACGATGATCCGATCTCGCCCCTTTCCAATCAAATCTGCCACATAATTCCTTAAATTGGTGGCATTTACAGCGTCTAGTCGTTTTTCACCAATTTTAATTACTGCTACTTGTCCGTCAGCCAGTTGATGAGACACGCTCATTCCATAATCCTCAGTCAAAAAAGTTACATTACACTAACAATACAATGTATTTCTGAACTTCACTATAGCGTATATTATCTGAAGTCAGAAAATTGTGAGATGCTTACCTATACTATAGTCAACTAAACAAAAGATCGAGCAAACGGACGCGTGACATACTTTAATAGCCCGAATACAACTTCTCTCAAGACGGTACCCGAGCGAAAATACAAAGAATTAAAGAATCAATTCACAGACTTGATCGAAAACGCACGTCTGAATGAACAGCTATTTAAACGATTCTCTCAATTCGAAGCACTGTTAATGGAAAGCAACGACCTTAACAGTCTATTAAATGCAATGACCAAAGAGTTTACCCGTTACTTTGAAGTACCGTTTCTTAAACTTGTTCTTGAAGAAGATATCTTTACACACTGGCACCTTGCTCCCGTCAACCTCAATAACTATGACAATGTCATGGCGTTCCCTTTAAAAGAACATGCGCATCTTTTAATCAATAAGAGTGGTTCTCTTTATATGGGAAGCGTTCCTAAGCGTTTAAACAGCGAGCTGCATGTACCAATTAACACAGCCTCATTTGCTCAGTTACCTTTAATTAGAAACAACACATTAATCGGGATGCTAAATTTAGGAAGCCCTGATCCTGCTCGATTCAGGCCAGATATGGCAACGGACTTTCTAGAACGACTAACCATGATTGCGTCGTTATGTTTTGAAAATGCCTGCAACATGGAGCAAGTTCGGCAGTTAAGCTTAATCGACGGCTTAACAGGTGTCTGTAATCGACGCGCATTTGATGACATCATTATCCAAGAAACATCAAGTACCATGCGCCACCAACGCCAACTGTCTTGCCTATTTATAGACATTGACCACTTCAAGAAAATTAATGATCAATACGGCCATCAAGTCGGTGATGAAGCTCTTAAGCAACTATCTGCACAAATAAAACCTCTATTAAGACGCTCTGATCACATTGCTCGATACGGAGGAGAAGAGTTTTCCATTATCCTACCAGAGACAGATTTATATCACGCTAATCTGATTGCTGAACGAATTCGTCAAACCATCGCCGATACCAACTTCGAAATGCTTGGGCAACAGCTTAAAATGACATTATCAATCGGCGTCTCTTGTCTTGATGGAGCTTCTGATGGAGGTGCTACTATCGATAAAATAGCTGAGCTATTGATTAAGGATGCAGATGAGCAAGTTTACATAGCTAAAAAAGGGGGGCGAAATAGAGTGTGCTGCCGTTTAATATAACGAGCGTAAATCAACAAAACGCTACAGCTTAGCAGCAATAAATTCAGACAACCCTTCCCATAAACCTAAATAAGGCAATAAAGACACGTCGATATTCTCGTTTTCCACTTCGAAATCACTAATGATTTTAGGAATATCATCTCGCACATGGCGTCCTTCTGCCAAAAAGTGAGGATAAACAACAATTTCAGTAACCCCCTCATCAGATAATTGATCCAAAACACTAACGAGTCTAGGCTCTGTTAACTCTAAAAAACACGGCACAACTCGATCATACTTAGATGAAACTAAAAGCTTTAACCTTTCCGAAAGTAAAACAACTTCAGCATTTGATTTAGCAACACGACTTCCGTGAGCCAATACAACCAGAACTCTCATACCCAACCTTAACTAACAACATCGCAATCTGAGTCTATTCTACCCCAAAAAAAGATTTCACTTTCCATATTTTGATGGGAAATATGACATCCTTTACTTAACGCCTATTCGCCTTATCAATACGCTTCTAATTAGAAATAAGAAAAAGACCATTCGCATAATGTATTCACTTTGGCCAGACTGATATAAACTTGAAACAACAATCGACTCTGAACAAGTTTTGACTGATAGCTACGGAAGCGCGCATCCTTAGCTAACAATAGTTAAGGAACAACAATGAAAAGAACAAAGTTGATAGCAAGCTTAGCAGCAGTACTTTCTGCATCTTACTCCCTAGAAGCCTCCACTTACTCAGAGGAATTCCTTCAATGGAAAGAACAGACAATGACCAGCTATCAACAATATAAGGATGAGCGAGACGAAGCGTTTACCAACTTTCTAAAGAAACAATGGAAAGAAGTAGACACCAAAGAAGGCGAAATAAGAGACGCCACACCAAAACCTGCTGACATACCAATCGCTCAACCTAAACCGACGGTCATAAAAGACCCGCTACCCCTTGTTCAATTACCAACACAGGTAAAACCACCAAAAGAAAAGCCTGTTTCTGAGAGATCTCGGGCTGAACTGCCTCGGGCTGAACTGCCTCGGGCTGAACTGCCTCGGGCTGAACTGCCTCAGGCTGAAATGCCAACTACTGAAGTACCTCAAATAAAAGAACCACCAGTAATACATCCTGAAGTCGAAAAGCCTTTAGCCGATCTTCCTACTATTGATTTCCCTGTAGCAGAGGCACCTTCCTCTACAGAGCCCATTATCGTTAAAGAACCTACTAGCGATAAAGTCCCCTCAAAAGCACTGCCTGAACCTTTCGCGCCTCCTATAGTTGAGGTACCTAAAGTTCATACGCCCCCAGTTGCAGTAAAAAAACCTAAAGAAAAGCAAAAGCCTAAATATACAGGTAAGAAATATACGTTTGATTTCTTTGGAAGAAAGACAACTGTTTATGCTGATAAAAACTTAGCAAAAGGACTCGGATACACTTATAACAGCAAGACCATTGCTAAAGGTTGGTCTGACTTAAGTTTAGCGGAATACGATTCCGTACTAGAGCAACTCTCAACAATCTCCAAAGAACATAACTTAGGGGATTGGGGGCGAGTTCAGCTTGCATTCGCATTCACCAAAAAACTTTACCCTTCAAACTTAAACAATCAAAGCTTTGCCAGCTGGTTTCTTCTCGTCAAACAGGACTACCAAGCACGCTTAGCCTATAACGACAAAGGCATTTACCTGCTTATACCTGCAGAACAATCGCTATACGAAGTTACATTTTTTACTTTTGGGGGAAAACGATTCTATGCCGTATCTCCTGACGGTAAATCGAGAGACCTAGGGCGAGTGTTTACTTATGACGGTGAATACCCAAGAGCTATAGAACCTGTCAGTATGAAAGATCACCTAGCTTTCAGTGACGAAACTAACTACAAACAACGAAATTTCAAATTTACGTTCCAAAAACAAAAGCACCAAATAACCCTAAACGTAAACCCAAGTAGGGTTAACTATTTATCCAGTTACCCACAAATGGACATTAATGAATACTTTGTCTCTCCTGTAGACTTAGTAACAGCAAACGATGCTTTAGACCACTTCCGACCTCTTTTAGAAGGAAAGTCAGAACTTGAAGCCGTCAACCTACTGCTCAGGTTTGTACAAACAAGCTTTGAATACCAAACGGATGACCAACAGTTCGGGTTTGAAAACTACCTATTTGCAGAAGAAACCCTTACGATGCCTGCTTCAGATTGTGAAGATAGATCTGTTCTTTTTGCATGGTTAGTTAAAGAACTATTAGGTCTCGATGTCATTGGTCTAGATTACCCTGGTCACATCGCTGCAGCAGTATTGTTTAGTAAACCAGTCCCGGGCGATAAAGTGGCATGGAATGGTAAAAAATACACCGTAACAGACCCAACGTACATCAATGCCAATTCAGGCATGACTATGCCAGAGGTTTCAGCTCACAAACCTAAAGTAGTAGCGATTCAATAATCACACGATGTGATTTAATTAAATATATTAAACAGTAAGAAGAAATCATGACTAAAGAAGTATTTATCCAAAGCCTAAATAGCCAATCTCATTCTTTTCAGCAAACAATGGATTACATTGATACTAATTACGACTTTACTTCAGTAGCCTTTACTGTCGGCGAACAGGTTAATGAGACAGGAAGTAATCAAGGATCATGTAAAATTTTCTGCTTAGGCAAAGCTCTTGAATTGAAAGAAGAAGAAGTTCTGCAATGTTTTGGGGACTTTTATCGTATAGATGTTCTTCAGCATCCTGAAGGCAACGATCATCAAAACATCCGAAACTTCATTAAACACGGCTGGTCCGGAGTCGAAATTAATACGAACGCCCTTACCATAAAATAATTAGAAATCCGGAACGAACACCATGACAAGTAATGCCTTTGCATTAAAAAGCCAGATGATTCCTCTGACCGTTATTGAGTTTTCATCTGATGACGAAATAGCGTTTGATGAGCAAATCGCGCAAAAAGTAGCAACTAGTCCTGCATTGTTTGATCGAATGCCCGCAATCTTGGGTCTTGATGAGCTAGAACCGATTACAGAATCTCAAATTCAAAAACTGCTATTCATTATCCGAAAAAATAATATTTTGCCCATTGCCCTACGTGGCACTGAAGATCTGAAAGAACTGGCTCAAAAACTAGATTTAGCTTGGATTCCCCTGGGCCGTAAAAAGCTTCAAAAACAAGCACAACAAACCAAAGAAACGCTTGAAGCCACAGAAGCAGAAGAGAGTCATATTCCGACGGAAGAAGCCAAAGCACCTTCTGAGCAGCTTGAACTGACGGAAGATGCAACTCAAAATAATTCAGAACCCCAAGCCTGCAAAGAACAAATCGCTGCCCGTTCATCGGAAGAACTCATACAAAAAGCCCATATTCCAGCCAAAGTAATAAACACGCCTGTACGTTCCGGCCAGCAAATATATGCCAAAGATACGGACTTGATTATTCTCTCACAAGTTGGCCAAGGCGCTGAGGTTATTGCAGATGGAAACATTCATATCTACGGAACCCTTAGAGGCAGGGCCATTGCTGGCGCGAGCGGAAATAAAGAAGCACGAATATTCTGTCAATCCTTGCAAGCCGAACTCGTTTCCATCGCCGGTATTTATAAAGTAAGTGATGATCTTTCTGAAGATCAAATAGGCCATAGCTGTCAAGTAGGGCTGAAAGAAAACAACTTGCATATAGACACACTTTGACCAATAATCGCAAAAAAATATAAAACTTGCCCGTAGGGAAAGACTCAGTAAATACAGGACTGACATGGCTAAAATAATTGTTGTCACCTCCGGTAAAGGTGGCGTTGGTAAAACAACTTCCAGTGCCGCAATTAGTACCGGACTTGCTCTTAGCGGTCACAAAACCGTTGTTATCGATTTCGATGTAGGTCTTCGAAATCTAGACCTTATCTTGAACTGTGAGCGTCGAGTTGTATTCGATTTTGTTCAGGTCTTAAATAAAGAAGCTTCTTTAAAGCAAGCTCTGATCAAAGATAAGCGCTGTGACAACCTGTATATTCTTGCGGCATCACAAACCCGAGACAAAGACGCACTCACTAAAGAAGGCGTTGGTGAGGTTCTAGACGAACTGTCTAAAGAATTCGATTACATCATCTGCGATTCTCCTGCTGGTATTGAGCACGGTGCTTTAATGGCATTGTATTTTGCCGATGAAGCTATCATTGTTACAAACCCTGAAGTGTCTTCAGTTCGCGATTCTGACCGTATTATCGGTATTTTACAAAGTCGCTCTCGCAAAGCAGAAGCAGGTGAAACAGTAAAAGAACACTTACTCGTCACTCGTTATAACCCTCAACGCGTTGAACGTGGTGAAATGCTTTCAGTCGAAGACGTCGAAGAGATCCTTGCGGTGCCTCTTCTTGGTGTCATCCCTGAGTCTGAATCTGTGATCCGTAACTCGAATCAAGGCACCCCTGTTATTCTTGACGAGAAAAGTGACGCGGGACTTGCTTATAAAGATATGGTTTCTCGCCTGCTTGGTGAGCAAGTGGACTACCGATTCCTTGAAGCTGAGAAAAAAGGCTTCTTAAAAAGAATGTTTGGTGGCTAAGAGATGAGTATTTTTAGCTATTTCAAAAAAGAACCTAAAGCGTCTGCATCCATTGCAAAGGAACGACTACAGATAATAGTTGCTCATGAACGAACAACTAGAACCCAGCCTGATTACTTGCCAAGCATGCAACGAGAAATATTGGAAGTAATTCGAAAGTACGTGCCTATTGCAGAAGATGATGTTCAGGTACAACTAGAAAATTCAGAAGAATGTTCTGTTTTAGAGCTTAATATCACCTTACCAGAGAATTAAATCTGGTAAGTAAAAAACGCGGCTTCTGCCGCGTTTTTTTTACCCACAACAAACCTTTACCATTTCGCGTAATGGTCTTCAGCAAAACCTGCAACCCGCTCAAGCTTAACTGTTTCACCCTGATCAGTGATTATTGAACCATTGTAATAACCAAACATTTGCTTAAAGTTAGACGCAAGAATACCCACATTTACTTTCTCTGTACGCTTACCTTCAGGCATGAATGTTAAATTCACTCGACCACAATCAGACTCAATCATCCAAGGGGTTTCTGGTGAGAGCCTCAGAAAACTAAATCGTACCGGCCCAAGCTTATGTAACGCCCCATCTAACCAAAAACCATTCTCAGTTACGCCTGTTTCATTAACGCCTGACGCCAAATTTAAACCAACAATTCTATCTTGATTGTCTTTTCCAGAAAAACACGCCCAATTCCAAGCCGTTTCCCTTCGCATAAACCCGCAACTCCAATCCACACTCCCAAGAAGATTCATCGCAGATAGGTCAAATCTTTCATCTTTGATCTTAAATTCACCGGAAACAGTCAAACCAGCAGACTTCTGCGTATACACCCAACCATTGTAACCAGCTTGAGAACAAACCCTCAAAGGTTGGTAGTCAGAGCTCTGCGTCAATTGAATGTTGGCGTTAACACTTTTCGAGTTGAGGCATACATGTGTCGTTTTATCTTTCTGAAAAATTTCAGACTTAGTTCCTAAATAAAAAAACTTGGACCTACCCTCATCAGGAGATGTATCCATATTAGTACCTAATCCAAAAGGCACTATGGCGCTTTCTTCTACCATAAGTCCACGATCTTTATGCCACACATAAAAAAAGCAATTGCTTACCAACTTTAAATCAACAATGGCAATCCCCGCCATGAACTCTTCACCCAATAAACCAATAAAGTGAAATTGATTAAACTTTAATTTTTTCCTCCAAGGCGCAACAAGTGCATCCATCGTGTTACTTAAAGGATAATCTGAGAAATTTATGTCCGTTATTGGTTCCTTGATCCACCCATATTGAGGAACACCCTTGCTATCAACTAAATTGGCCATCGTAATCCATTATAATTATTAAAATAAATACACTACATTAATGAAACAAGAGACTGATTGCCATATCCAAACTATCTCACTAGGATAGTTATTGGTAGCCATTAAGCACTTATAAATACACATAAAGGGAATAGCATGACAGCTAAAAAGCTGATTGGATCATTAAGCATAATAATAGCCAGCATCCATTCTACAGCGGCATTAAGCAGCCAATACTCCCCACTTCCAAGCCGATTTTCATCTCCAATAGAAGGCCTTTTTAACATCCCTTCTTTTTCAGAAACTGAATTACAGGATAAATCAGGGAAATTCGGAATTAGAGTAGAAGCTATTAGTAGCGCGGTCACTATGACAAACGCCCAAGAAGCAGTTCGCTTTGACGGTGAAACATGGCGAGCAACGCCACTATGGAGCTATAAAATAAGTGACGAGTGGCAAGCCAGTTTTGAGCTACCAATAATACATCACTCAAGTGGCTTTTTAGACAACAGTATTGATAAGTTTCATGAAACGTTCCAATTGAGAGACGGTAGCCGTGATGACTTTGATCGAAATGAATTAGTGTACGGTTACTCCAATCAAGGTAACACCGACTACCTGTTAACCAGTAGCGAGACAGACATTGGAGACCTGAGAGTAAAGCTTAGTCACTCTCTTCCTTTCGAAGCCCCCCTAGCCTTGCATGTACATTTAAAAGCTCCTACAGGGGATGAAAAGTCTCTTATGAGTAGCGGTAGCTGGGATGCAGGCCTAAGTCTGAGTTACTTAAAAAAAGATTTATTAAGTATTCCTTCTCTGGCAGCTTCTCTTGAATTTGGTGAACATTACCTAAGTAACAGTGATCAAATCAGAAATCAAAATAATTGGCTTACAACCCTGAACGGCGGGTTATTTTGGAACGTAATAAAGCCTGTAACGTTAAAAGGCCAACTTGAAGCCCGCACCGCATTAGCGGATAGCGAGTTAGAACCTATTGGGGGTGAAGCACTGCAAATCACTCTCGGTTTAAGCTGGCAAACAAGCTCGGAATCCGTTTGGGATTTTGCCCTTGTGGAAGACATCAAAACAGATTCAACTTCTGACGTTACCTTTCTCGCTCAATGGTCTACGGAGTATTGAGTGCTCATGGATAAAGATTACCCCTAGAAAGCCAGGGGATTATATTTAGAACTCTACATCATGCTGATATAGATCAATACAGACATAGGAAAATACCCATGTGCCTAAAATGGGTATTTCTTTAGTTGATCCATATCAATAATAAAAGCTCACTTATTCTTAAACTACGCCTAATCAAGTTTAAAACATCTATTCGGTGACTCGGAGAAAGCGAATGAAAATGAATAAGTTAGGCGCTGCTATCATTGCTGCAACAATCACATTAACAGGAACTACAGCGACTTACGCACACGAAGCAGGGGACTTTATTGTTCGTGTCGGTGCCGCAACAGTGGCTCCTAAAGATTCACCAAATAACAACGTAGATCAGATTTCAGCGTTAGGTGCTGACTCTAACATCGAAGCAGATAATGACACTCAGCTTGGTTTAAACTTTGTCTATATGCTATCAGATAATGTAGGTGTTGAAGTGCTGGCTGCATCACCGTTTGAACACGATATACAAGTTTCTTTAGCAGGAGTGGAAGGTCTAACAGGTATCCCAGACGGAAAGTATGATGTTGGTTCTACAAAACAATTACCACCGACAGTAAGCCTTCAATACTACATGCTAGATAAAGAATCTAAAGTACGTCCGTATGTAGGAGTGGGAATTAATTACACCATGTTCTTCGATCAAAGCTCAACAGGTCCATTTAATGACTTGGATCTAGATGACTCGATCGGAATTTCAGCACAAGTCGGTGTCGATGTAATGGTCACAGACAATATCTTGCTCAATGCCTCTGCCTACAGAATGGATATTGATACAGACGCAACTGTTGATCTGGAGGTACCAGGCGGTACTGCAGCAGGAGCTACATTAAACCTTACTTCTGATGTAACCATCGATCCTATGGTTTACATGATGAGCATTGGCTACAAGTTATAACTTTACATTTATAGAACGCAAAAAGCCGAATCCATTGATTCGGCTTTTTCTTTAGATCATAAAAAGAATAAATTAACTGTTTTCAGGCTTTGGTAACGTTTTATGCAACACCAAGTAACCGACGACTGAAGACAAAAATGAACCTAGAAGAATTCCTAAACGATCATCGAACAATAAGTTCTCCCCCGTTTGCTCAAATGCTAAAGCACCAATAAACAAACTCATAGTAAAGCCAACACCACACAGTATTGAAACACCATACAGTTGAGCCCATGTCACGCCTTTAGGTAACTGAGCAAAACCAGCCTTAATCGTTAACCAAGCAAACCCAAATACCCCCAATTGCTTGCCCAAAAACAGCCCCATAGCGATACCAATCGGAACAGGATCAAGAAAGCGTTCTAATGAAATACCGCGTAAATCTACGCCTGCATTCGCAAAAGCAAAAATAGGGATAATCATAAAAGCAACCGAGGAATGTAAGTCATGCTCCAAGCGCTTCGCAGGAGAAGCACCCTGTTCGTCTTTTGCTCTAAGAGGAATAAAGAAGGCTAACAAAACACCCGCCAAAGTGGCATGAACTCCGGATTTCAAAACAGAAACCCATAAGACTAAACCAACCAAGATGAACGGCGTAATATTAGTTACCCCTTTCTTATTCATCACATAAAGAATGACTAAGCTTATCCCTGAGATAACGAGGGACTGTACAGATAAATCGCTGGTATAAAACAATGCAATAATAACAATGGCACCAATATCATCAATGATCGCCAGAGACACTAAGAAAATTTTTAAAGCCAACGGGACTCTGCTGCCCAGCATAGCCAGAATACCTAAAGCGAATGCAATATCGGTGGCAGCAGGAATTGCCCAACCAGCAAGCGCTAGATCGTTACTCCAATTAAAGCCCACATAAACCATTGCAGGTACTAACATTCCACCCACTGCGGCGGCGGCAGGCATAATTACCTGCTTAGGATCTGACAACTCTCCTTCTATTAGTTCACGCTTTAATTCAAGCCCAATCAAAAAAAAGAAAATGGCCATAAGGCCGTCATTGATCCAAAGTAATAATGGTTTCGAAATTTCAAACGTCCCCACTTGTATTCCCATCGTAGTCGATAGAAATACCTCATAAATATGATCGAGCGGAGAGTTCGCAAAAACCAAAGCTAAAATAGTAGTCAAAATAAGTAAGAGGCCTGGTGCCGCTTCTAACTTAAAAAAGTCTCTGATCATATTTGCCATAACTTAATAGGTACCTTTTCATATAGATTTTCTATATTTTATATAACTCGTAAAAATATAAAATAAAATCTATATATCATTATGCTATATATCGATAATTTTAAGTACCTAGATCAAACTAAATCTACCAACTGACCACTCACTTGCCTAAGCCTCTGACTCATTAGACTAGAAATCTTCCAGAGTATTTTAAATGCCAACTTAGGTTGCAGTTCTGACATTTCAAGAAACTTATCTTTTGACAACAACAAACAAACACAGTTTGTTGCTGCAATTACTTCAGCTGAACGGGGCTGACCATCAATTAGACTCATTTCACCAAACGTCTGGGGACTTTTAACGCGAGCAATTGATTTTTTTTGATTGTCTGCAGAGTACTTAAAAATTTCTGCACTACCTTCGACAAGTATTGCCATGGTTTGGTTCAACTGGCCTTCCGCAAAAAGCACTGTATTAATCTTCACTTTAAACGCTTGAATGAACTTTCCTAGTGTGATTAATTCATCCCAAGTAAGATCATTTCCCCAAGTCGTTTTATCAAGCATTTTTGCCAGTTCATCTGGCTTTAATGGAATTCGTTCTACCTTCTTGTCCTTAGCAGACATGCCGTATCCTCTAACCACTTTATTAACACTGTTCATCAACTTATATTGTTTCATACTGGACTTAATATCAATAATAATACACAGAGATGATAAAAAGACCCCATGCCCTTTTTATCATAAAACAATCAATAAAATACGCGCTACTCTAGGGTATAATTCCACGCTTCAAATACGACTTAACACTCAGAGAAACATATGACCCAACCAGACCTCTGCTGTCCTTCTTGCCAACAATTGCTTACTTTAGAAGCTAAAACGCTACGCTGCCCCAATAACCATTGTTATGATCAGGCTAAACAAGGCTATTTCAATCTTCTACTCTCTAATATGAAGCGGTCTAAGCAACCGGGCGATAACGCAGAAATGGTCATTGCTCGAAAGAAGTTTCTCGACACAGGCATCTACCAACCTATTTCAGACGCATTAAATACTCTTAGTGAAAGAATCCAAACGTCTTTTAATGAAACACACAGCCAAGAGTTTAATGTACTGGACATTGGTTGCGGTGAAGGTTATTACACCGACCGCTTACATCAAGCCCTCAGTAAATCCGAACGCACTACTAAGTTAATCGGATTGGACATTTCAAAAGAAGCAACTAAATATGCCGCCAAGCGAAATAAAAACATAACTTGGATCGTCGCCTCAGGTGCTGATGTTCCAGTACTGCCAAACAGCCAAAATCTCATAACATGCTTGTTTACTCGCCTAATGCCGGAAGGTATGGCAAATGCCCTTTCGAAAGACGGCACAGCGATAGTAATCAGTACAGGAAGAAATCACTTAATGGAGATGAGGGAGGTTCTTTACTCTGAAGTGAAAGATCAAGTTATGGATCCTGAAACAAGCCTTACCTCTCACTTTCAAAAAACATCTAAAGAAAGAGTAACCTTTACTCACACCCTTGATTCCTCCGAACAGATAATGGATTTGCTCGCAATGACCCCACACCAATGGAGAGCACCAGAGGGAGGACGTTTAAAGCTCCAAACAATACACTCACTGACCATCACCGTTGATGTAAATATCACTCTTTTTAAACACGCCCAGGCAAGACTATGACAATTAACACACAACCAAATACCAAACCTTGCCCTTGTGGGAGCAATAAGCGCTATGACCTCTGCTGCGGCCCCTATTTAAACGGTATAAAAAAGCCCACCACAGCCAAAGCCTTAATGAAAAGTAGATTTACTGCCTATGTTTTCAATGATGAAGAATACCTCAAGAAAACATGGCATCCCTTTAGTCTTCCTGCCTCACTAGATTTACACAAAGATAAAACACAATGGCAGCAACTAAAAATATTAGGTTCAAAGAAAGGAAAAGCCATAGATAAAAAAGGCTGGGTAGCGTTCGCAGCGTTCTATATCGATGAAAAAGGTACGCACGGAGTATTAAAAGAAGAATCTTTATTTGTTAGAGAAGCAGGCCAATGGTTATACCATTCAGGCACTCAAATAGAGGACTAGCACTCGACTAAAAGACTTTTCTAAACATTAAAATCTGAACATTAAAAAAGGGAGCTTAAGCTCCCTTTTTTACAACCAATACTGCGAAGTATTAGCGAACACCAGATCTACGTAAAGCAGATGGAGTGTAATCTTTCTTTGAACTGCGATAGTCAAAGTTAAAACCATCGGTGTCTACAGATAAACCAAATGCATAGTAACGACCGTTATTTAGATCATACAAAATCTCACCTGAATACCAAGGCACACTTACATCATAAAGCTGAACACTGTGAGCTTCACCTACTCGCCAAAGCTGACCACGAGCATCATAATGATCTACATAAACTACCGAATAAGAGTCTTCATCAAAGTAGAAGGTACGGCTCGCATAGATGTTACGAATACCATCTTTCAGCTTAGCTTCAACCTTCCACACTCGGTGCAGCTCATAACGAGTCTGATCTTGGTTAATATGACCCGCTTGAATCAGATCTTCATGAGCCAAAGATTTATTCATTAGCTGATAAGAGTTGTAAGGGATATAAATCTCTTTCTTACCTTTTAATTCCCAAGTGTATTGATCCGGAGAACCATTAAACATGTCATAGTTGTCGGCAGTACGCTGACCATCAGACGCTGTACCAGGTCCGTCGTAAGCAACCTGAGGTGCACGGCGAACACGACGCTGCCCTGCATTGTAAACCCAAGCTCTACGAGGTTCTTTTACTTGGTTAATGGTTTCTTGTACCAATAAAACATTACCGCCTAAACGAGCTGGAGATTTAATGATCTGCTTAAAGTAGAACAAACTGTTTTCAGACGGATCCCCGATAAACTTCAGTTCATCAGTTAGAACAATAGGGTTAAAAGAGCCATTCTCATTAGGAACAATCTGAGCCACAGTGCGCTGGATATCACGAGAACGATAACGAGTAACGTGGTTCCAAATTAACTCAACACCTTCTTTAGGAATTGCAAATGGTACAGTCTCATCGTATTTATCGATGCCATTTCCATTATCAACTAGCTGAGCTGTAGTCGCATTAGCCTTTGCTTTTTCATAAACAAAATCAGGGTAAGCCGCAGTACGACGAGTTTGATACACTGGCATCTTAAAAGTGTCAGGATAACGCGCGAACATTGCCTTTTGGCCTTCGGTCAGCTGATCTGCATACTTTTGATAATTCTGAGAGGTAATAACTTTCGCAGGCTGATCATCAGCAAAAGGATTAATGTAACCCTGCTCATTTTTAAAGCCACCTGGACCCTCTGTAAGTCCACCAGTCCATGCCGGGATAGTCCCTGTCGCATTGCCTGCTTTTTCAGCACCTAACGGTGTAAGTTCCTGACCTAACTTTGCAGCTTCTTGCGGGCTTACCGCAGCAACAGCAAAACTAGTAGATAGAGATAATAAAACCGCAAGTACTTTACTATGAGTAAAATGCATTACTTACCTTCCAGAACAATTCATGAATAACTTGAACGCATTCCAATCGCTCGAATGACAGTTCCATCTTATGCGCTTGTGAGCGGGCGCCATTATACAGAAATAGCCGACAGCTTCTCAAAATTGGATGTAACGTTTTGTAACACCCATCACATTATAGGCAAAAAAAAGCCTGCGTAAGTAACGCAGGCTAATTTTCAGAATAAATTATTAGTCTTAGATTAACCTTCAAGGTCATCCAAGTAGCGCTCAGCATCAAGAGCAGCCATGCATCCAGTTCCTGCAGAGGTAATTGCCTGACGGTAAATATGATCCATAACATCACCTGCCGCAAACACACCAGGAATGCTGGTTTGAGTAGCGTTGCCTTCTGAACCACTTTGAACTTTCAGATAACCGTTTTTCATTTCCAGCTGGCCTTCAAAAAGACTCGTATTCGGCTGGTGACCAATGGCAATAAAAGCACCATCGACATCTATTTCTTCCGTCTCACCTGTTTGACTGTTCTTAATTCTTACACCAGTAACACCAGCATCATCACCCAGAACTTCGTCTAATTCAGAGAACCATTTAATTTCAATATTTCCGTTCTCAGCTCGCTCCATAATTTTATCTTGAAGAATTTTCTCAGAACGGAATGAATCTCGTCGATGAATGACAGTCACTTTCGAAGCAATATTCGAAAGATATAACGCCTCTTCAACAGCAGTGTTTCCGCCGCCTACGACAGCAACCGGCTTATTACGATAAAAGAACCCATCACACGTAGCACACGCCGAAACGCCTTTGCCTTGGAAAGCCTCTTCACTTTCTAAGCCAAGATATTTAGCACTCGCCCCTGTACAAATAATAAGCGCATCGCAAGTGTATACCGCATTGTCACCTTCTAAACGATAAGGTTTCTCATCCAGTTTGGCTGTGTGAATATGATCAAATACAATTTCTGTTTCGAAGCGCTCTGCGTGCTGCTGCATGCGAGTCATTAAATCTGGGCCTTGAAGCCCATCAACGTCGCCCGGCCAGTTGTCTACATCAGTCGTTGTGGTCAACTGACCACCCATCTGCATACCTGTAACCAATACTGGGTTTAAGTTCGCTCTTGCTGCATAAACAGCAGCAGTGTATCCCGCAGGACCAGAACCCAAGATCAATAGCTTGCAGTGTTTAACTTCACTCATAATGTAGGCCTATTTTCAGTCATATATAAAATTGCGGACAAGTGTAATAAAACTTTCCCATTAATTGTATTAAAAAGATTTAATGGAACTAATAAATATTATTAATCACGTAAGTACACCGAGTTTTCACACAAGAAGACAACGGCTCAGAGAGACCTACGGGCAAGGATTACTGTTAATAGAATGAATTGATTCAATTTCTCTCAGCAACTCTGCTGATAAAACTAAATCGCTGCTCCCCAAGTTCTCCTTAAGCTGATTCAAGGTTGTAGCCCCAATAATATTGGATGTTACAAACTCTCTTTGAGTGACATAAGCCAGCGCCATCTGAGCAGGCGATACCTGGTATTTCTTTGCAAGATTCACATAAGACCTAGTCGCTTCTTCTGCTTGTAAACTGGTGTATCGAGTAAAACGTTCAAATAACGTTAATCGAGCATCCTTTGGCTTTTCATCACTTAAATACTTTCCAGATAAAACACCGAACGCCAAAGGCGAATAAGACAACAAGCCTACTTTTTCCCGAATTGAAATTTCAGCCAATCCTACTTCATAGGTTCTGTTCAATAAATTGTAAGGATTTTGAATACTGACAATTCGAGGTAAACCATATTGCTGAGCCGCCTGTAAGAAAGACATAACGCCCCATGGAGTTTCATTTGATAAACCAATATGACGAATTTTTCCACTTCGAATGGACTTATCCAATGCTCTCAAAGTTTCTTCGATATCTGTGCTTTGCTCATTAGTATCATGTTCATAACCAAGTTGACCAAAGTAGTTAGTATTTCTATCGGGCCAGTGCAATTGGAAAAGGTCTATATAATCTGTTTTCAAGCGTTTAAGACTGTCGTCAATCGCTTGAGAAATATGATGTTCAGTGTGCCTAGATCCCTCTCGGATGTAATTTAGCCACTCAGCAGGACCTGCAATCTTAGTTGCCAAAACCAGATCATCTCGCTTTTTTCGTTTCTCAAGCCAATTCCCAAGAATGACCTCAGTATCCCCTTGAGTCGCTACAGAAGGCGGCACGGGATACATCTCTGCAGTATCAATAAAATTAATACCGTTCGACGTTGCAAAGTCTAATTGATCAAAAGCATCACTTTGAGAGTTTTGCTCACCAAAGGTCATTGACCCCAAACATAAAGCACTCACTTTGACATCGGTGTTTCCAAGCGTTCGATATTCCATGATTAAACTCCTTTTTAGGCGAGTAACTTAGTTATAAATTTCTTTGGCTAACAGAATAAAATAGGCTCTAATCACTGCCATAACAAGTTGAATGACTATAGACAATTTGGTCCTTTCAAAAGCTCGGCTAACTCTTACTCAACAGCCATTAAAACTATTATTTATGTCAAACATCGTCCTCGGGCCAAAGTAATATCCTTAAACCTTAATCAACTTCTTTGTTGATCTTCAATTAATGACTTCAGGTAAATAAGCCGGAATTATCGCCCTAGAAGACAACTTTCTATCCTACGCTCTGTTGCGCAAGTGAGAAATTTGAAAAGCTTATGTTTGAATTACAAGCGACCTACCAACAAGCAAGCTGAAGATTGATGCAACGGTAGATATAGACCCAACGACACTGGTCATTGCATGGCTAAAAAAATGAGAAAACCACTGTATTAAACACACAAAAAAGGAGTGCATATGCACCCCTTTATCACCCTACACTAAGAATTATTCAAGAATGGCTTTTTGATGGTTAATCAAGTAACCCGATTTTAAATTAGCCTTTGCCTTGATATGACTGCTAGGAAATTCACGCTGAATTTTCACAAAATACTCTAACGCTTTAGATTCATTTGCATTTTCATTGTACGGGCTCATATACATGAGACCTATTTGATAAAGAGAACTCGCCTTAATCTCTTCAGTAGAACCTTCGTTTTCATACATCAAGGTATAGAGAAGAATTGCCTCTTGAATACGATCAGTCGTAATTGCCCTAGCAGTGAAATCCTTCATTTCATCATCATGAGGGATATTTTTCGGTGGTAGTTGCGGCTGCTTTTTCCAATTCATTAAGTACTGATCAGCCGTTAAAATCACAACATGATCTTCACGTGCTTTTATTGTTGCCAAACGCGATTTAATTCGCTCATTTAAGGGCGCCAAATCAAACTCAGTCATAGCCAGTTCAAGGTAATGAGCCGCTTTTTCATCATCACGAAAGCGATTATATAAATTCATGTAAATTAAACCGACCTGATAAATAGCAAGTGCTCGAATCGGTTTAGAGTTTTTTGGGTTGTTGTAACCTTCTAAATAAACAGAAACTGCGTTATCTGTGGTATCTCTAGAAATTGCTTCAACAGAAAAAGTTAACAGATCACTTTCCTCATGAAGCGCAGCATGGGAGCGCATGGCTATATTTTCTTGATTCATTGCAAACTGATGGCCACCTAAGCCAGCAACGGCTAAGCCAGTGCCAGGTCCAAGAGCACAGCCTTGTAACAACAAAGTAGTAACTGATACAGCCAATAACGATTTTACTCGTGGCAACATGAGAGCTTCCTTTTCGAACAATCTTTTTTTTATTATAGAATCGATAGATTTAAAACTACCAGCTTAGCGTTGAAAGGCTAAGACAGACCTAAAACAACACGACCCATATGATTATCCCAACGAGTATCTCCTACACGATACTGCTGCTCAAGTGTTAAAACGCCATTATTTGACGATAAACACATTAATTCTCCTGAACCGCAGCTAATTACAAAATCGCCGTCATTGGTAACCACAACCCCTCCCGGATCACTCATTCTAAAAGCGCTTTTCCAAGTTCCATCAAGCAATGAAAATAAATGCACCGTATTTGCTCTCGGACAACTAACTACAACTTCTTTCGTAGTCGACTTTACCGTTACACTCGCAATATAGTGATTCATAGATTCCCAAACCGCATCCGGAGCATCAAATGCCTGTAGACCCGTGTCAGCACGGTAGAAATACAACAAAGGAAACTGTTCATACTTAGGCCCTTGGAATTGAGCGCCAATAACAATTGAATCATCGGAAGTCACATCAAGATGCCGTAGGCTCAACTGAGGATGAGGAGGTTTAGCACGAGATATTATCTCTCCTGATTCAATGTCAACAATCAGTAATTCAGATTGCATTGAATCTAGATTAAGTTTCTTTCTAGGAAAGTCAGGATGAGTTTCAATTCCCCCTAGCCCAACAGCAGCGTGTTTACCATCCGGAAAGAAGCACAGCTGATGAGGCCCGATGCCATTTAAATCAATGGTTTTGACCACTTCATTCAGGTTCGTCTTTGATCGACATGACAGTAAACCTCTCCCCTTCTTATAATTATTTTCAGTTAACCAAATCCGCCCTTGTCCATCTTCAGCCGCATGACCATAAAAGTGATGGCCCTCTTCCGCAACTATGTCTACAACAGAACGAGATCTCTGATCAACTAAGGTAGCTTTATTGCCCGGACGTCGAGAGACAAAAAGAAATTGATCATTTAAAGAAATCACGTCACCCGAGACTAAATCCCCCCTTTGAACCAAGGCACTGTGATAACGAAAATCAACCTTCTCTCTAATGACCCACACAGCGTTATCCAAGTCATAAAGGCCAATAAAGTGCTGGCCGGAATGATCATCAAACGCAGACAAAAGTAGGTTAGATGAGAATGAAGAGGTTTCAGATGTTAGTAGTTGACTGCAACCTCCTATTGAGGAGATTGCAGAAAAGGATGCTAACAACTTAATAAAGGATCGACGATTTTGATTCATAAAAAAGCATCTTATTAACGAGTTTTATTAATCGCCATCATTCGCATTAAAACCTAAAACAAACCCAGTTAAAGGTGTGGCTTTATTTCTCAATAGTGAATATTGAGAATGAATACTATCTCTAAATATTAATAGCTTTTCACGAAGGTGCTGATCAGACAAAGACAATTTCATTGGTTGTTGAAATGCAACCACTTGCTGATGCAGCAAATCAAAGTTATTAACAATTTCCTTATCTAGGTCTTTGTTCATAGAACGAATGTGAGCAGAAAAGCCGAATGAATAGACTCGTTTTAAAACGTCTAACTGATGTGTAATATTTTGAAAGGAATGCAAGCTCCTCCATGATTCAGCATATGTCGGTTTCGCTTTCTTACCATGTTCATTAATCGGGCCTTCAAGCTTTCTTAACTGTATAAACTCAAGCTCTGATAGTAGTGCGTTCCATACAATCGATGCAGCTGATTCATACTCTTTTGTGGCATCAAGTAAATCTACACCCTTGTAATATGGGGCAATAATCGAACTATTACTCCACAACGCGCTTAGTTTTTCTGCGGAGGAGTAACCATTAGCGATGGACCGTTTTAGCACCTGACACCGCGCTTTCCCTGAACCCTCGGAATAGTGCTTGAGCTTACCTCCGGAAGCACTGAACAACAAATATTCACTGCCCGTAATGCCTCTAATAGAAACCCCTGCTTGATCAATGTCTGAATCCAGTAACTGGTCTCCTTGGGCGATCAACTTATTCACTGTTTTATGAGTTATGCCCTTACGGATAGGCCAAATTTGAATATCAAATCGGGTACTTCCATTCGAAACCGCTCCAAAATGAACCCAGCTCACCTCCATCCAAGAAAGTATTAACTTCCTCCATGCGCCACGAGTCTCTTCAAGGTTTATTTCAGTAGGACCTGTACAGAATAAATCCGTTTTTTTCTCTAAAACTTTAAAGTTCTCAGCAAGGCTCTTATACCCAGACTGAATTACATCCTCAGTCACACGTTGTACTGGTTTTTTCCAAGCTTCATCAGCAAAAATAGACATTGAAAAGGATGAGCATAGCGTAAATACAAACAATGCATATAGCTTCACGGGTTTAAACAAAAATATCTTCATTATGTATTACGCTCCAACTTATCCTTTAAAGAGAATTCAAGAACAAAACCAACTGCTGCCTTTCTTGTTTAGACATCTGAAGTACTTGCTGCTTACTTTCTTCGGCTTCCCCGCCATGCCATAAAACAGCTTCCATTAAATTTCTAGCTCGCCCATCATGAAGGAACTCTGTATGACCGTTCACGGTTTCAGTTAAACCAATGCCCCATAGAGGAGGCGTACGCCACTCATTTCCTTGAGCCAAAAACTCTGTATGACCACCATCAGTCAGGCCTTCCCCCATATCATGAAGTAACATATCCGAGTACGGAAATATCGTCTGATTCCTCAAATGCTTATCAATGGCGCTGTCTGAGGTAGTTGTATATGCAGGGGTATGACAGTCTTTACATCCAGAACGATAGAAAAGAGCTTTTCCTTTTAATACCTCTGGGTTGTCAGCATCGCGCCTGATAGGTACAGCTAGGTTCTGGCTGTAAAAAGTCACCGCATCTAAAATCAAATCGCTAACCTCTGGGCCACCAGAGCGAGCACCGCTTATCGCGTTATTACAATCCGTTTGAACAGAAGTACAGTTTTCATTAATAAATAACGAAGTGGTTAGCCCCATATCTCCATTGAATGCTCCCGCACCTTGCTGCTCAAGAGAAGGCTGCCCTGCTTTCCAACCAAAACGACCAAGAACTAAATCGCCCGTTTTAGCATCAACAACCCAGTTTGCCTTTCCTGAAATACCATTGTTAGACGCGTCGTTTAAATCCTGCTGCGAAATAATATCTTTCGCATCGATCGCCTCTAACAAACCTAAACCAATCATAGGAGAGGCAACACGAGGTGACATTTTAGTGTCTGGATGCAGATCCCCATAAGCCAATTTGGTTAATTCAAAATGAGGTTTCCTCAATTGAACTATTTCGCCATCAGAAAAGCGCACTTCAACGGTTTCCCAAGTAACCGCTATACGTCCCTCAGGTTTCACACCAAAAATGGATTGATCTTGGAATTGACCACCATAATTTGGCTCTGCAATAGAGGATGACTTTCCACTTCGAAGTAAATCTTCATGGTTTTTATTCTGAGGTAAAATGCTTAAACGAATTAACATTGAATCAGCGCGATCACTTGCATCAATAGGCGCATGGCCACGACCATCTTTTATATGACAGCTCTGACAAGCATTAACATTAAATAAAGCACCAAGACCATCTCGCGCGTCAGTGGATGCAGGTGCAACAACCCAGGGGTTTTTAAAGAAACTATTACCTACTTTAAAATCAGCTCGGTGACTTCCCTTTAAAAGAGTAGAAGGTTTTGAAAAGGCATTGTTTGTTAACGTTGTCGTAGTGTTATCCCCACCTTGACGAACTTCACGCTGATCAAATTCTGGCGATACATTCAAAACATCAGCTTGGAGACATTGAATATTAAATAGCGGAATGAAAGCCAAAGAAACTGCAGCCCCTTTTATTCGGTTTACAGTTACTTCCTTTTGTATACGTTTCTTTATCATTCGGTAATACTCCCGAAACTAAATCACTCATCAAATTATTGTATGCATCGCTGCTATATTTCTTTTGATTTTCAAAGAGATAAACGAACGAGTACTCACCTCAAGAGTTTTGAGGCACTTTATACCTGATCCAATAACAAAACAGAAATTATTATATAGAACTAAAAAGGAGGGATGACTTAAGTCATCCCTCCTTCATTTATAATTATTATGTTGTGGATTCTAATATTAGGAATTTTATAGTTCAGTAATTCCAACTGCTTTAGCAGCAGACTCTGTAGATTCAGTCACTAACAGAAGACTATCAATTGCGCCTTGAACAATTTTATTACCTTCCTTGTTGCCTGGGCCAATCAGCTGGTCAAATGACTGAGGCTTCTCTTTAGATTCAGCAGAAGTTACAAGACCGTTTACAGCCTTACGTGCATCTTCAATTTTCACCGCCAATTCTTCGGCAACGTTGCCATTAGACACAGCAACTAGGTCTTTAATTGAAGCACCCTTCACTACGTCACCATTTGTGCGAGTGTAACTGCCTAAATAAACGTTCTGAATGCCTTTAATGTTGTAGTAATGAGAGTAGTGAGTATTGTCACTGAAGCAATCATGTTCATCTTCCGGATCATTGGCAACCAAAGCAACTCGCATACGCTCACCCGCAAGTTCACCACCAGCAAGTTCGCCAATACCTGTTAGTGCTTTCTTAATACCTACCTGACCTTCAGAAACCAACGTTGCACGGTAGTTCCCACCCACTTCAGGGTTCCACTGCGCAACCATGCTTTCAAGATCTTCAATCAACATATCCGTTGATACAGTAAGATACTGACCACGGCGAACACAAATGTTAGCATCTGACTTAGTTACACCACTGGTACATTCGGCACCGTTTACATAATCCGTAAACGAACGATTACCTGCCCCAAACTCAGTGCCATTTAAATCCTGACCCCACAGTAGAAACTCAATTGCATGATAACCACGAGATACGTTAGCTTCACCACCACGAAGTTCATGCAAACTAGCGATTAATGAACTTGTGATGTTAGTAGTATCGACTTTTCCATCGTTATTAATATCAAGCTTATTGTTAGTAATTACAGAATAAGTAGCCGATTGATCAACCTCTTCACCTTCTTCAATATTAGAAGCGCTACGGTTGTAATTCGGGTCAACGTAGTCAATTAGACCTTCATCCAAAGGCCAAGCGTTTAGATCGCCCTCCCAATCATCAACGTTACTATTACCAAAACGATATACTTCACTCTGCTGATAAGGAACACGTGATACTTTCCAAGCTTCACGAGCGGCATTAAGAGTCTTTTCAGATGGATTAGCAATCAAAGAATCGACAGCAACCTTCAGTGATTGAGCTGTAGTTAGGGAGTCACTGTATACAGCAAATGCAATATCTGAGTAGTTTGTTAATACCGCCTCTTCAGTCGTTAAAGACTTACCAGCAACAGCCCAACTACCTGCAACTAAAATACCCGCACCCAACACTAACGATTTGTTCATTACCGTATCCTTATTAAAAACTTAAATAATGTTTATTATCATTTAGATTAACATTTTAAAAACACTGAATCAAAACTAAAGTAGTAAACATAAACTCAATCAAAATATATCGAGTGAAAATATTAATCAGTAATGTCTATACAGGTAAGAACTAAAAGAAGTTCTCACCCAACATCCAATCAGAACTCTATTTTTATAAATATACGACGAACAACAAACGTCAACGGTGTTCAGCAAGCGTTTTTCATGTTAAAAAATAGGACGCGGCGCATACAGATAGGATCTCCAGGCCATATAAGTTCAAAAAACAACCAATGGCTGGTATAAATATTGATCTTACGTCCCTGCTTTTTCACCGCACTGGTTATTCGGGACGAAAATTGTGATTTTCCGACCACCAATAACCACAACAAAAGCTAACAAACGGAAAATATATGCACTTTAATTTCATGGCGAATATCGCTTTATCCGCAGCTTGCTTGGTGTGGTTAATGATCAGTGCATACTATTTGTATTTTGGTTCTCTCAAACACCCCAAAATCACCAAGCGCGTCAGCACAGCGCTAGCATTTCATGGTGCTTTAATTGCGGCCCTTTCCTTATCGTCTCTATTATCACTCCCTCAGTTCAGTCAATTGATCAACATTAGAAGCGAAATACCTCAAATGTTTTCTGGAATCATGGCCCTGACATTCGGTTTGCTCTCTATTGGATGGTTTCTTCCCAAAGCGTTACCAAGCTATTTACAAAGAGAAAAAGAACTTGAAACATCATTATCCGACACGACCAGTCATCTTAAGTCCCTGTACTCTATTTCACAGCAAGGCGTCATGCTGGTTTACTCGGATACATTTGAAGTGCAACAAGCAAACAATGAAGCAAAACGAGTCCTCAATTTAGTAAACCAAGATACAGAAAGCCTATCTTTGCCAATTACCATGAAAAATTATTTAGAGAATTGGTTAAGAAACGGACGATCGAGCAACATACTTAGCTTACCTTATGAACAAGGAACCCTTTCCCTTCATTTAGATATATCGTCATTTGCAATGGAAAAGTCTCCGGTTCTTCTTGTTCAATTCAAAGATATCGAAACACTGCCAGATAACCTCAAACGTCCAGATCAAAACGAACATTCCTTCGAAGTACAACTCATAGAGCGCTTCGACGAACTGATGAATATCCAAGCCAAAACGGCCTCCGATCTTGTTCATCAACTTGCGTCACGGTTATCAAGTTTTAGTCTTTTCAATTATGTATCGATTTTAGAGTCTGACAGTAAAAGCGAAACAACCAATGTCAGAGTCTTATCAGACAAACATCAGCTACTTCAAAAAATCATCCTTAAAATAGATTTTGAAGAACGCATACTCGATGACAGCAATGGCATTCAGTTTTACAGCAGGATATCAGAACTCCAGCTACCAGAAGACCTATCAGAACTTGTGGGACAAAACAGCTCTCTCGCGGTCATCAATCTCGATGACCAACTTGAACGAAATTTCACAATTATTTTATTCACACATAAAGCAAGCAAACTCAATAGCGCCGTATTAGCACTGGTTGACCAGCTGCGAACCCAAATATGCTATCGAATAAATCAACTTAGCCACAGCTCCATTCAAAAACAAAATGTACTCCTTCAAAAGCAACTGACCAGTATTATCGAAAGCAGTGCAAATGCGATCATTCTGACCAACACAGACTTTATGATTGAATACATAAACCCTAAACTTTGTGAAACAAGTGGCTACGACGAACAACAGTTGATAGGACGCCCTTTCAGTATTCTATGCCCAATTGAAGATAATCCGCTAATACACAAAAGTATTCGAGATCATGTTATTTCTAAACAATCATGGCACGGCGAAGTCGTTCAAAGAGACCGCCAAGGATTACTTAGATGGAGCAACCTTCAACTATCGTTTATGCACGATGAACAAGGTGAAATATCCCATTACATCCTGCACTTAGAAGACAGAACCGAGTTATATCAAGCTCAGGATGAGATTAACCAGCTGACTCATTTCGACCCATTAACAAACTTACCCAACCGAAACTTACTGGCACTTAGAATTCAATCCGCACTTGAAGAAAATGCGCAGAAGCAAATCTTGGCTCTGATGTACTTGGACTTAGATGGTTTTAAACACATCAACGATTCATTAGGCCATCAAAATGGGGATCGATTACTAAAAACCATTGCTGAACGATTGAACGATCTACTCTCACCGGATGACACTCTTGCGAGATTAGGCGGAGATGAATTCGCCATTCTTCTCCCTGATGTATTAGCAAATGGATCAATTCTTGGCTTAGTTAATAACATACTGGAAACCGTATCACTCCCGACTCTAATCGCGGACAACTCCGTGGTTTTGACGGGAAGCATAGGAATAACCCTTTACCCTCAAGATGCTCAATCAGCGGAAGAGCTCCAGAAAAATGCCGATTTAGCGATGTACCAAGCTAAAAAAGAACAAGGCAACTCTTATCATATCTATACGCCAGACCTAAACACGAAAGCGGTTAAACGACTGGACCTTGAACACAGACTACGGAAAGCGATTCAAAATGAAGAGCTTGATGTCTACTTTCAACCTCAAATTGATATCAATACAAGTGAGATTATAGGTGCTGAAGCGCTCGTTCGCTGGAATGACCCCGAACGCGGCCCAATATCTCCAGCTCAATTCATACCGTTAGCGGAAGAAACGGGATTAATTGCTGACCTAGGAAGCTGGGTTCTGAAGCAATCTTGCATGCATACTCGTTCCTTCTTGCCTCATGTACAAGGTGAATTCAAGGTTGCCATCAACCTAAGTGCCTATCAATTTAAACGATCAGATCAACTCCTACAGGAGCTTGAGACAGCTTTACATGAAAATACGATTCCAGCAGAATGCATTGAACTTGAGCTAACTGAAAGCATGTTGATGGAGAACGTTCAATCCACAAAAGAAACACTCAAGCTTCTCCACAAAAACGGTATTTCTCTTGCTATTGATGACTTTGGTACAGGTTATTCATCATTAGCTTATTTAAAAGAATTCCCAATTGATAAACTAAAAATTGATCGATCATTTATCAAAGACGTGAACTTAAATAAAGATGATGCCGCCATTACTTCAGCTGTCATTGCAATGGCCCATAAACTTGGGCTGTTTGTTCTTGCTGAAGGGGTGGAAAATAGCAGCCAGCTCCAATTTTTATTGGAACATAAGTGTGACGCTATGCAGGGCTTCTACTACAGCAAAGCCATTCCTGCGAATGAATTTATCGAGCTATTAACTCAAGAAGAATATACGCCAGATTTACTCCGAGGACTTCAGTAAGCAGTGAAAGAAACACAACCCGCATCGCTCACTATTGAGCCAATAGGCACTACCCACTCCCCCTTCAAGCAAAAGTTCGGAATCCCCAGGCAACCTGGCTTGGCAAAACATTCTCTGGGCTATATAGAAATGCATCCTAAATATTCAAGGCCTGAAGCGTTCGACGGAATCGAACAATTCTCTCATCTTTGGATCGAATTCTTCTTCCATGAAACAGCAAGTAAGGACTGGAAAGCAAGCGTTCGCCCTCCCCGCTTAGGTGGAAATAAAAAACTGGGTTGCTTCGCCACTCGAACCAACTTCAGGCCGAATAATATAGGACTATCAGTCGTAAAGTTTGAAAAGATAGACATCTCAAACGGTAAAATAAAACTCTATATATCCGGCCATGATCTATTAGATCAGACCCCTATCATCGACATTAAACCGTATATTCCATACAGCGATATTATCACTGATGCTTCAGCCGGATTATTTGAAGAAGCTCCGTCCTCTAAACTTACTATTGAGTTTACAGATAACGCAAACCTTCAATTGCAGCAAGCAGCAACGCATTATCCAAAACTAAAGAAACTGATCAAAGAAGTGTTAGAACAAGACCCAAGACCCGCGTATATGAAAGAGAAGCCAAACAGAGAAGGGTTTACGATCAGACTTTATAATATAGACATTAAATGGACATTCAATGATGGGACAATCACAGTCATTGAACTAATAGAACTCAACTAACTTAGCCTAACCATTAATCCACTATGAACTTAAACTTACGCACGTGCTATCGCTTCGCTTTTATATCCGCCATGCTGACCACCTTGATAATTTGCCTTATCCCAATCAGTCATGCTGGTCCAATCAATCACTTTGATAAAATTGTACATACAGCCAACTACCTAATTCTGAGTGGGCTAGCGTGGAACGCATACCCGTCACAACAAAGTTTTTTTAAAACGCACCTTCCTTACATTTTTACTTTTGGAATCTTCATTGAAATTGCCCAAGGGTTCACTGAGTACCGAACCTTTTCTTGGCTGGATATGTTGGCAAACCTATCCGGTGTCATTCTGTTTGGCATCCTATTAAAGATTAAACACAGGCAAAGTCCATCTACTAACTGACCTAATCAGGCCGCTGGTATATACTTCCCATCTTATTCTCAAATTTATAATGGATGGGTCTACCCTTTAATGACTACCAACGAAACAGCCAACTTTAAAAATTTCCCTTTAAACCGCGAGCTTACTCGAGCATTAAGTGTTAACGGTTATCGCTCACCTACCCCAATTCAAGAAGCGGTCATAGGTGACATCATTGAAGGGCATGATGTAATTGGTTGTGCACGTACTGGCTCAGGTAAATCCCTCGCATTTATGCTCCCTGTTGCTCAACGCCTTCTTACACCAGCTGAACGCAATGTCCGTGGGCCAAGGGTTTTGATTTTAAGCCCTACTCGTGAATTAGCACATCAACTCTATAAGAAAGCGAAAGAATTACTTACGTTTACAAGCTTGCGATGCGAACTCATGACAAACGCCTCAAGCTATAAAGACCAAGAAAAATTCCTTAAAAAGCCCATAGATATTCTGGTCGCAACCCCCGGCCGCCTGATTGACCACTCTCAAAACGGCAAAGTAAATTACAGTCGATTAGAAGTATTAATTTTAGATGAAGCAGATCGCATGTTGGACATGGGCTTCAGGGATGACATTGAATACCTTATTGAGCAGTGTCCAGAATCCAAACAGACATTACTTTTCTCTGCAACACTTGATCATCCAGAAACACTCACCATTGCCCGAAGTGTGATGTCCGCGCCTAAAGAACACATCGTGGATCGAGTTGATCAACCACTGGAAAACATTAAAGAACATTTTTATCGTTTAAAAGGCATCATTCAAAAGTTCGATTTACTCAGCCATCTAATCAAAACTCAGCCAACCTCTAAAAGCATTGTATTCATCACTTCCCGAGCAGCCGTAGATCAATTATCAACACGATTAGAAGCGTTGAGCCTTCCCGTCGTTTCTCTGCATGGAAAAATGGCAAAATCGGAACGCAATGATGCCATGTTAAAGTTTAAAAGCATGGCAAACGGTACGTTAGTGACGACCGACTTGGGTGCTAGAGGGTTAGATGTACTGGATGTAACTCGAGTAATTAACTTTGATATGCCAACTAAGCCAGAAGATTACGTGCATAGAATTGGTCGAACAGGACGCCTTGAGCGAAAAGGAACGGCGATCTCTTTTGCCTCAGTAGGTAAAGACACTGAGTCCCTTGAAGCAATTAAAGCCTATTTAGGTCGTCATATTTTCTTAGAAAATGACCCCCTTGCACCTATTAAGAATAAAAACACAAAGAAACCTTTTAAAAAGCCTGCAGTGAAGAAGCCAAAACGCGGTAACTTCAAAGGCAGTGAAGATGGCTTATCGCCATTTAAGAAAAAGTAACAATTACTTTTTCCTGAATTAAAAAAGCCAGTGGGGTAACCACTGGCTTTAGAAAGCTAGAACGAATTAACTCACCGGATAACTTTCTTTAAAGCACGGCCTGCTGGCCCTTCGATATACTCTATCGGCTGATCAAACATCGCTTTCGATTCATCGTCACAAGCCGTCATATCGACCTCAAGACCCGACTCTCCTTTGCGTAAAATCAGCTCAGAACCTTCGCCCTTATCAGCAACAAAAACAGCATCAGCACGAATCATCGCTTGATACTTACCTTGAATGACTGTTTGGTAAACGTTATGACAAGAACCGTACAACGCCTGATCCTTATCCAGTAGCTGCATATCATCACTGCAACCAGATAGAGCAAAGACGCTAACAAGTCCTAAACAGCACACCTTAAATTGAAACCCACCCACTAAATCCACTACTTTAACTCCTTACAATTGCCCCATTTACAGGCAATGACTACAGATTCATTCTTACAACTTCCTTGATAAACTTCATCAGGCCATTTCGATATAAGTGCGCTTACCTCTCCTCGCTTACAACCTTTCTTTGCCCAAAGTTTTTCAACTAAGTACATAGAGCGGCCCGACCTTGGCGCATCTTTGATAATTGCTTTCTGCAACGCCAATCGCTGTTCTTTTACCGAGCGTTCGCTTTTTAGATCACTCAATTGTGCAGCCATCTGAGGGTTAATTTTTACTAAATCAAACACCCCCTGCTTGTATTGATTCAAGGTTGTCATACAAACCGCTCGTTTTTCATCCGGCTCAACACCAATTACGTTATTCGCCTGCAATTCCGCTTTCTGAACTGCGGCATATACCATTTGCTGGGACATTGACGTTGCCCCTTCCCAATTGCCTTGATTAAACATTGCCATATGATAGGTAAAGTGATCATCAGCAGAGTTAATTAATTCACCGTTTCTATTATGCCAATCACGAACAGTGTAGTTTGCAGCTGCTTCGAGAATCCCATCCAACTGAGCACAATCAGCCGAAATAAGGCGTAACTTCACTTCTTCTGTGATGGCCCATTGAACAGCTTGTTGTTGACGCTCGGTTTCTGAAATCACTTTTTGTGGGGCCGCGCACCCTACTAATGAAAGTAAAGCTGCGAAGAGAACGAGTATTCTCATAAGTTCCTCAGGAATTCGTCTATTAATTTTTTATAAGTACATTAGATTATAACAAGTTTTCCTATTCTTATTAGCAACAATATCACACACTTAGCCGATGAACTTTTTAAAGTTTCTTTGTTCAAAGAATTAAGTAATATAACCCCTCCAATCATTTTTCATTTTAGACATTAACGTTATATTGATTGTAATCATTAACTGGACAGGTTATCCCTATAGAATGCCCACCAAAATGAGTAACAAGTAAGGTATGAATAAGTCGATGAGTAAAAATATTCTGGTTATCAATTGTGGCAGCTCGTCACTCAAATTCTCCGTTGTTAATAGTCAATCAGGGGATCAACCCATCACAGGTCTTGCTGAACGATTAGGCGACCAAGAAGCGCTTCTAACCATCAAAGAAGACGGCAAAAAGCACCCGATTGAAATTCCACACGGTAATCATTCCACTGCCTTAAAAGCCCTATTAACACAGTTAGAAGCTCTAAACGTTCTCGATACAATTAAAGCCGTTGGACATAGAGTCGTCCACGGGGGTGAGAATTTTACGACATCGACCGTAATCACTGAAAATGTATTAGACACCATAGAAGCCTGTAACCATCTAGCACCGCTCCATAATCCTGCAAACTTGATTGGCATCAAGGAAAGTCAAAAGCTACTAAGTCATGTTCCTCATGTAGCCGTTTTTGATACAGCATTCCATCAAACCATGCCTGAAAGTGCTTATTTGTACCCAGTGCCCTACGAGCTTTATGAAGAACACGGCGTGCGTCGTTATGGCTTTCATGGCACAAGTCACCGTTACGTATCCATGGCGCTTGCAGAGTCATTGAACAAGCCTCTTAGTGAATTGAACTTCATCTCTGCGCATCTAGGAAATGGTTGCAGCGCTACGGCTATAAAACAGGGCAAAAGTGTTGATACAACGATGGGCCTGACGCCTCTGGAAGGTTTAGTCATGGGCACTCGCAGTGGCGATGTAGACCCAAGCCTTCATCACTTTCTATGCAACCAAGCCAACATGACCATAGATGAAGTTAATAACGTACTGAATAAAAAGAGCGGATTACTTGGCCTGTCAGGTATCAGTAACGACATGAGAACACTTGAGGAAGCAAGCCAAAGCGGTAATCAACGCGCTAAACTTGCGATTGAAGTATTTTGCTATCGTCTGGCCAAGCAATTAGCAGCACTGGCAGTGCCCTTGGGAAGGATTGACGGCCTTATCTTTACAGGAGGCATAGGTGAAAATGCAACAAACATCCGAGAAAATGTATTACAGCAATTATCAGTGCTTGGCTTTAATGTCGATATAGATCAAAACAAAACAGCAGGCAAAAATCAAAACGGTTTAATTACGCAACCAAATAGTACACCTGCTTATGTGGTTTCCACAGATGAAGAGTGGATGATAGCCAAAGATACCGAAGCCCTTATCTAATAAACACAGACATTAGAAACTGACTTGAGCCGTTACATGATATGGAAACAACATATTAGAAATGTAATGTGCTCAACTTAAAATAGGAGCACAACCAGTGCCTATTAAGTTATTTTTATCTCCAACCAGTGCTAGTACTGGCTTAACATCCATCAGTGTCGGGTTGCTTCGAGCGTTGGATGAACAAGGTTTAAAAGTTACGTTCGTAAAGCCCATTGCTCAAATGCATAAGTATGACGAAGGTCCAGAAAGGTCCACCAGCATTGTTCACAGCATGACGGATCTTGATCCCCCTCAACCTTTATCTCTCAAGTATGCCCAGAAGCTCATCGGCAATGGAAAACTAAGCCGTTTGATGGAAGAAGTCGTTGGAATGACGGAACAAACCGCAGAAGGCTATGATGTGGTGATTATTGAAGGTCTCGTCCCAGAAAACGAACCCTTCATTGCCAAACTGAATGTGGAAATGGCGCAATCGCTCAATGCTTCAGTATTGCTTACAGCCACACCAACCATGTTTGGAAGCTACAAAGAGTTTGAAGAACGAATTTCCATTACCAGTAGTTTGTTCGGAGCCGGTAAGAAAAACAAAGTAGCCGGCGTAATTGTTAATAAACTGAACAGCCCCTCTTCCAAACTGGCTAAATCACCCATTCTATCAGACGACCTTCAAGCGGAAGTCAATGAGATTGATACAGTAAAATCATTAGATATTTTCAGGTCAAATCACAGACTTTTAGGAACAATTCCTTGGCAACCTGAGTTAATGTCTCCAAGAACGACCGATGTTTGCAACCACTTAAAAGCAGAGTTTGTATTCAAAGGAACTTCAGACGAACGACGAGTTATTCATATGGCATTATGCGCAAAAAGCGCAGCGAACATGGCAAATGAAATACGACCAGGCGCTTTATTAATCACCCCAGGTGATAGACACGACATAATCATGGCCGTGTGTTTAGCCGCAATGAAAGGCGTACCTCTGGCAGGACTGGTCGTGACAGGAGGGCTAACACCACCTGAAAGCATTCTAGAGTTATGCCGACCGGCTCTCGAAACTGGCTTACCAGTCATGAAAAGCAATCTAGACAGCTTTAATACTGTCAGCCGTTTAACTCAAATGAATAATGAAGTTCCTACTGACGATACCGATCGAATCAATAAAGTCATGGATTCCGTGGCAACAAATATCGACGGTGAAGGCTTGCGCGACTTACTTAAGTTACCTGAAGTTAACCGCCTATCACCCCCTGCTTTTCGTTACCAACTTGTTAAACGAGCTCAGCAAGCGAATAAACGAATTGTACTGCCTGAAGGTGAAGAACCAAGGACCATCCAAGCTGCCGCTATTTGTACAGAAAGAGGGATTGCCCGCTGCGTTTTAATTGGCAATGAAAGCCGGATATTTGAAACAGCCAAAAACCAGGGTGTTGAGTTACCCGCCTCAATTGAGATTATAGATCCAGATAAAGTTCGCCATAACTACATATCTCCTTATGTAGAGCTCAGAAAGCATAAAGGTGTTACGGCTCCTATGGCTGAGGCATTGTTAGAAGACTCGGTGGTACTAGGCACCATGATGTTGGCCATGGATGAAGTCGACGGTCTTGTTTCCGGCGCGATTCATACAACCGCAAACACGATCCGCCCTGCACTCCAGTTAATTAAGACCAGTCCAGATGCCAAGCAAGTGTCTTCTGTTTTCTTTATGTGCCTCCCAGAACAAGTACTGGTATACGGTGATTGCGCAGTTAACCCTGACCCGGATGCAGAGTTACTGGCAGACATTGCAATTCAAAGCGCAGATTCAGCACGCGCATTTGGTATTGATCCTAAAGTTGCAATGATCAGCTACAGCACAGGAAAGTCAGGCACTGGGGCGGATGTAGAAAAAGTCATCAAAGCAACAGACATAGCTCAAAACTTACGTCCCGATTTACTTTTGGACGGCCCTCTACAATATGATGCAGCAGCCATTGAAAACGTAGCAAAAAGCAAAGCACCAGACAGCCCTGTTGCAGGTCAAGCCACAATTTTTGTCTTCCCTGACTTAAATACTGGTAATACTACCTATAAAGCCGTTCAACGAAGCGCAAATGTAATTAGTATTGGTCCTATGTTGCAGGGTCTAAGAAAGCCAGTGAACGACTTATCTCGTGGTGCACTTGTAGAAGATATTGTTTTTACCATTGCTTTAACTGCGATTCAGGCAAAACAAACCTCCGACAAGCTTTTAAATGAAGCAATTCACAAATAATGGAGTTTACCCTCTAACCGCTTTGTGATTTATACAACGAGCTTCGTTAACCGAGACCCTTGGTTAACGAAGCTTTCTCTCCCCGAATATACTAAATTATTCCTATCTATTTAGATTAAGAAACTGCGCCTCTAATCTAATTTTAATGTTTCACCTCAAAAACAGTCCGAAATTACCAAAACAGTAGCCGATATACCCTTGGCTTTCTTCCTTTTCATGCTTACAATTAGCGAACACATGTTAGCTGAAATACAGGTTTACTATGCTCCGCTTCTTACCCGCTCCTATAAAAGGTGTGATTTCCATATTACTGCTACTGCTGAACACGCTTACTTTGTCTCCATTATTGTTTGTTCTTGCAATAATAAAGTTGATATTACCCTTTACCATCATTCGTAAAGCGCTTGATCCTCTGATTATTGGCATCGCCGAGACTTGGATCAGTTTCAACAGTGGCTGGATGAAACTGGTACAAAAGCTAAATTATACGGTGACAGGTTTGGATGAGATAAAACACGAAGGCTGGTATCTCATTTCTTCGAATCACCAATCGTGGTCAGATATTACGATTCTTCAGCACTTGTTCAATAAACGTGTTCCATTTTTTAAGTTCTTCCTAAAGCAAGAACTCATCTGGGTGCCAATTATGGGCATAAACTGGTGGGCTCTTGAGTTTCCTTTCATGAAGCGTTACTCAAAAGAGTTTGTTGAAAAGAATCCTCACCTAAAAGGAAAGGATATGGAAACAACGAGACAAGCTTGTGAGAAGTACAAACACACACCAATTGCCATCTTCAATTTCCTAGAGGGCACTCGGTTTACGAAAGAAAAACACAAGCGACAAAATTCGCCTTATCAGCATTTGCTCAAACCTAAAGCGGGTGGTGCAGCATTTGTACTTGAAGCGATGGATGGTCTTATTTCTCGCTTCATTAACATTACAATTGTTTATGATGATGAGACGCCTCTGGACTACTGGTCTTTTCTTTGTGGGAAAGCCAATAACGCAACCATCCATGTGGAGCAAATAATCATTCCACCCGAACTCCTTCAGGGCGATTATAATAATGATCCGGAATTCAGAGCAGACTTCCAAGATTGGATCAGTGCAATCTGGCAAGACAAAGATCAATTAATCACTCAAATTAAGAAAGAAAAAAGCCTTTCTACTCAAAAAACTTTATCTGAAGAAATAGAAACCGCGTAATAAAATCGTAACATCCCTCCCCCTTTTTCTTCGAATTAGAGGGGAGTCTCCCCAAAAAAAAACTCATAAAAACAATAACTAGCATAACTCCCCTCTTAATTCACACTTATTAAAACTCAGAATAAAATAGTTTCAAATAAATGATATTTTCCTCGCTTATGATTGTTGATTACTGGTTAAGGGCATGTATAATGTCTTTTCAAGAAATTGGGCTAGTTTATGTCCTGACAACGAAAAACAGTTTGTAATTCGCTGTTCTGTACTACATAAGTTATACCCTGTTCTTCAGATATAATTTTTTTTAACAACACAACTTACAGGGTAAGTAGAATGTCAAACACAGTAACTGGTAAAGTAAAATTCTTTAACGAATCAAAAGGTTTCGGTTTCATCGAGCAGGAAAACGGCCCAGACGTATTCGTACACTTCAGCTCTATCCAATCTGACGGCTTCAAGACTCTTGCTGAAGGTCAGCAGGTTGAGTTCACTGTAGGCCAAGGCCAGAAAGGTCCTCAGGCTGAAAATGTTAAGCCTCTTTAATTAGAGCTTACATTTTAATCAACCCGTTTGAGGTTGATTGAAGCAGAAAAAGGCGATCCTAGATCGCCTTTTTTATTGCCTACGATTAAGGCAATGTTTTACTGGTCATCCAGCCTAAGGAGTATTCCGTTTTAACCGTCGGTTTGTATTCTGCGCCCACATACCCCTGATAAGTACTTTCCTGAACAATTTTAAATAATTTTTTAAACTCCAAGCCACCTGTTCCCGGCTCTCCTCTTCCAGGCATATCCGCAAATTGAATATGGCCTATTAAATCTGATTTTGCAGTTAAATCATGCCACAAGTTCTCCCCCATCATCGCCATATGATATAAATCATACTGAGCCTTAATGTTCTTATGGTTTAAGCGGCTAATCACATCCCACATCTGCTCCGCTTTGTTCACCAAAAAATGATTCATATCTTTGGTGTTAATCGCTTCGAATGTCGTTAATATGTCGTGCTCTGCCAAAACATCCGCCGTTCTTTCTAGGTTCCATTCAAAAGTCTTCCAATAGGACACTTCTTTTTCTGGCTGAAGACAACGACCAGCAAGAACATTCACTGCCGATACCTTTAAGGCTGTTGCGTACTCAACACATAACGACAAAGCCTTTGTGTACTCACCGGTAAGCTCAGGGACAGATGCTAAACCTTCCCCACCAGTCATAAGATCTCCCGCAGGTACATTAATAAGAACAACCTCAACACCAGATGCTTCTTTAGCAGCAACCAACAAGTTCAAGTCAACCTCATAAGGAAACTGAATTTCAACTGCATCAAAACCCGCACCTTTCGCTTTTGAAAAGCGATCAAGCAGAGGAACTTCTGTGAACATTAACGACAAATTAGCACATAGCTTCATAATCTAATCCTTGAGGTCTTTATCAACAGGCAAATACTGTTCAATTAACGTGCATGGATCTGACTCCATATACCCTTTACTGCCATGCATTCGCATTAATTCCGCGCCTAATCCCGCCATCGGCGTGGAAGACTGCATTGCTTTTGACAAGTCACTCGCCATATCCAAATCTTTTAATAACGTCTTAACATGCCACTTAACATCGTCAAAATCACGCTCGGCCATTCGAGGCCCAGTCAATTGAAGCGGGATCGAATCCGCAAAACCGCCTTTTAGCGCCTGCGGTATTTGGGCCGATTCAACACCAGCCTTTTCAGCCAGAGCCATCACTTCTGCCATCACAAGCACATTACAGCTGACTATCATCTGGTTGCATATCTTTGTGACTTGACCACTTCCTGTCGGCCCCATTCGAGTGACTCGCTGAGACAATGGATCAAAAATAGCATTTAATTGGGATATTACCTCTTCATCACCGCCACACATGATAGCAAGCGTGCCTTGCTCCGCTCCCGCGACCCCACCCGAAACAGGGCAATCAACCCAAGAAATATCCGACGCCTCCTGTAAAGACTCAGCCATTGATCGCGTTCTGTCCGGATCAATGCTTGAGAAGTCCATTAACACTTTTAATTTAGACTCAGGATGCGCCTTTAATCCGGCTGAAATCCCTTGCTCACCAAAAACAACATCCTGCACGGCTTCAGTATCAGAAACACACATCATGATGACGTCTGAATTAGCAACCATACTGAAGATGGAATCATTCTTCTTAGCACCAGCCTCCACGACCTCATTCAACTTCGCCTGATCTCTGTTCCAGACATTTACGGTAAAACCAGCACCTAAAAGTCGCTTGACCATAGGTTTTCCCATCAAACCAATTCCAATAAAACCAAGTATTGGTTGAGACTGAAACATAAAACCTCCAACAAGATTCTGAAAAACGGCAATAACATCGAAAAACTGTTTTGTATATTAAGAGCGAAAATAAAATAGGCAATACTCTATTACTTGAAATCGAACAGTCGCTTTACCAAAATCCGTAAGGATCTATGAAAAAACTGCTCGTTCATCCATTATCCCTGTCAGGAGTACTTGCATAATACGAAAGGAAACTCATATTATTACTGATTAAAATCTCAACAACTTAATCGCATCGTCAAACTGGACAGCAATGGACTGTAAGCTCTCCCAAGATCAAAAAGGCTCCATTTCACAGAGAAGTCTGTGGTTTATGGCTGTCTATGCCATCTATATTCTTGCAGGGTTTATCGGAATCAGCTTTGTTAGCTTCCCACCAGGGCACCTATCCGTCGTTTGGCTGCCTTCAGGCATTGCCTTCCTAGCAATTCTTTTACTTGGGCCTACCGCTACTATCCCCGTATTCTTAGGCTCATTAACAATAAAACTACCCTTCCTTTACCAAGAGAACGCAGCGGTTTTCTCGTTGCTCATTCTCACAATCGCAGCAGCCATTGAAACATTTCAAGGCTGGTACGCACATAAACTATGGAATAAGTTTTTTAATACCAAAGGCATTGATTCCGGCTCAGATGTGCTCACATTTTTTACCAGAGTTGCGTTCCTTCCCTGCATCGCAACCGTTTGGATCATAGTGCTCTTATTTATTTCTACGGGTTACATTAAAAACGACATGGGTATGTGGCAATTATGGCTGGAAAACACGGTCGTGATTACTATGGCACATACCTTAGGCATCTTCTTAATGGTTGCCTTGTATCAAAGCTATTGGTTAATCAAACAAGACCCATGGACAGCAAAGGAATTTAAGATCGGGCTCGCCTCAATTACTGCTCTATTAGCAATTTGCGCGATATCCTTTTCACTTACAGACTTAACACTTTACTTAATTTTACCTGTATTTCTAGTCCTCATAATCAACACGGGCTATGCTGGCTCAAGTATTGCCCTCAGCCTCATCAGTTTCTGGACAATCGTTGCAACGGCGAATGGTCACGGACCTTTTGTATCCACAGACACTTATTTAAGTATGATCCACATAATGGTTTTTCTATTGTGCCTTGGACTAACCATGCAGTTTTCTGCACTTACTTTGGATAACTTAAATGCAAATAAGCGCCAAATGGTTTCAACCATTGAAAAAAGAACAGAAGAGCTGGAAAAGAAAAATCGTCAACTATTGGAGCTCGCCTCAACGGATCACCTTACCGGCTTATGCAATCGTAGAAGCTTTGAAAAAATAGCCAATAAAGAGCTTGAACGAGCACAACGCTACCAAACCCCATTATCAATTTTAGCGCTGGACTTAGACTTCTTTAAAACGGTCAACGACACGCATGGGCATTTATTCGGTGATGAAGTTCTCCAGCTGTTTACTAAAGCTTGCTTAGAATGCCTTAGAAAAACGGATCTAATGGCAAGACTGGGAGGTGAAGAGTTCGTTGTGTTGCTTCCTGAAACAACTGAATACTTAGCAGCAAACGTTGGTGAAAAGCTACGAGAAGCCATTGAGTCAATCTCGGCTATATCCCCTGAAAACATCAAAGTATCTGTAACCTGCTCAGTCGGTGTCACCACCGGAACCATGCAAGATGAAAATATAGCAATGTTACTCCACCGTGCAGATGAAGCACTTTATGATGCAAAGAAGCTAGGCCGTAACAGAGTATCAATCTATAAACGCATGGGTACAGATACAGGCGTAATTCTTCCTCAATAAGGTTCTGCGCCCTATTCATTCAAGCCTCTAGCCCCATTATCTTTGCCATTCAATGTCATGATCGTTCAATACTCTGTAAATCAGGGACAAAAATGCCCTAATATGAGACATACCATTCTAAGATAAGTTGAATACTTGCATGTCTGATTGCACTGTCCAAAGAGCTGTGTAATTATCCCCAATCTCTTCAGCCCTCAAAGGAGTTTTCAGTGAGAAATCGAAAGGCGCTTGTTCGAAAGCTACAACAGGAAGTTGCCAACGCAGAAACCTATGACGAATGGCAAAACGCAGCGCTGTCACTGGATCACCTAGAAGGTAATGATGAATGGAAACGCATAGATAAATCATCCTTGTACGATTACACCTTAATTTCGCGTCGATTAGAGCAACTCCGCCTAAGCCATCGAACAAACGATATGGCTCAGCTCACCAGAGCCTTACGTGAGGGGCTGCATCACGACCTTGGTAATATGGGTAACCATAAACTCTATGAAAAGAGTCATATTGGTACCAAAAAACTCATTGAAGATTATGTAAACCAAGTATGTTACTCACTCAACTTCTTATGTGATAACGACGTCGATGCACTTCCTTTGGATAAAAAGCTGGGGTTCTTTGAAGACACCACGCTCAGCTTCGGCCGCCCATCCCTCCTATTAAGTGGTGGTGCAACCTTAGGCTTATTCCACTTAGGTGTTGTTAAATCCTTATGGGAGCACAACCTTCTACCGCAAGTCATTGCCGGTTCCAGTGTTGGTTCTATCATTGCAGGCATTATAGGCACGCGAACAGACAGTGAATTACAAGAACTTCTCGACAGAGACGATCACGATCTAGAAGCATGGAAATACTTAGGCCTAAAAGGGTTATTACTTGGCCGAGGAATCTATGACGCTAAGAATTTAGAGCAATGTATTCGCGAGAAAGTAGGCGATTTCACGTTCCAAGAAGCTTACGAGCACAGTGGAAGAAGCATCAATATTTCTGTTTCTCCGGCGGCTTCGAAAAACCAAAAGTCTCGATTACTTTGTGGTTACACCTCACCTTATGTAACCGTATGGAGTGCCTCGTTGGCCTCATGCTCCATTCCAGGAATTTTTCCACCGGCCACTCTAATTCAAAAAAATGCAAATAATGCATTGAGCCCATACTTACCTCTCCATCGATATGTTGATGGCTCAATGAAAAGTGACCTACCGATTGAACGTCTTACGCACTTATACGATGTAAATTACCATGTAGTGAGCCAAACCAACCCACACATTGTCCCGTTCATTCCTGAAGGCGGTCACCCAGCAGATCCATCTTGGGCCAACCTACCTTGGCGCATGATGAAATCTGAACTTGAATACCATGGTAAAGGTGTTTTTGATTTCTTAAGAAAGAAAGCCCCCACTGAGATTCTTCGCCAAACGGCGGGTCATGCCTATACCGTTATGGCTCAACGTTATTATGGTGACGTGACCATTGCACCAAAATACAGTTTCTCGGATTACCTAAAAATAACAAAGAACCCAACACCTGAGATGCTTCGACAATTCATGCTCGAAGGGCAAAGGGCCACATGGCCAAAGATATCCATGATTAAAGCCCACTCCCAGATCAGTCAGACACTGGAAGACTGCATCAAACGAACTAAACGTCGACTGAAGCTAAAAATATTCAGCTAAATTCATGAAACAACAAGAAAAGAGTTTCTCCTCATAAGAGTAGCATCGTATGCGATGCTACTCACTCATCATCAAGCCTCATTGAGTCGGAATCCTGTTTCCTTTATAAGCTGTTCTTTTGACACTTAACTGACTTATTAGCATCTTTATTAACAAATGATGACAACTCATTTATCTTCTTTACAGTTAGATTTTGTGTCCCGTCTATACTTGAAGAATGGATGCATTAATTCTCACAGAAGACCAACCTCTTACCGGCCAACTTACTGGCTGGGGACAGGTTAATGACATACAAATAAATCAACAAAGTCCGTCTATCATTGCCCCTAGGACGATTGATGCATCAAATATTGATATATTAATTATCGATCTTCGCCATGAAGCCTTTGAAACCAATAACATTAATATGCCACCTCTGGCTGAAATCCGTGACACTCTTATATCCAACAATCATCACTTGTATATTCTCTACATTCTCACAGAAATTGATCCGGAATATTGGCAACATGCCCATGAGTATGACTACCGCTTAATATTGCCCGCCCCCTCAGGCAAATTCGAAGCGAAACTCAACACTATATTGACCAATTGCCGAGTCATGCATGAACTGAAGTCACAAGTACTCCTCATGGAAACCCTATTTGATCGCTCAAGAGACGGCATTGCGATTTCAGATAAGCATGGCAACCTGCTTATAACCAACCATCAATTGAATACATTATTTGGGTATCAACATCATGCCTTAGACGGAAAAAATGTTTCAGAGTTACTGCCTAAGCCCTACAACGAACACTTCCGAGACTATCTTGCCCGCTTTAATACCTCCGTCGAAGAATATTCAGAGGGCCATAAGCTCGTTGAAGAAGGTGAAGGGGTGGATATTAATGGAAAAATTATTCCCGTCGAACTGTCGATTACAGAGCTTCCTGGCCTAAATGACATGCGTTACCTGTCCGTCATTCGTGACATAAGACAAAAAGCATTAACGACTCGAGCTTTGGCTAAACAATCTCATTATGATCCTCTGACACAACTTCCAAACTGTGATCTACTTCAATCAAGACTCGATAAGCAGCTGAACCAATGGAACATCAACCGAGTCTATGAAGCCCCTACGTTAATGCTCATAGACATAAACCGTTTCAAAGTCATCAATGAATCTCTAGGAAGAAATGAAGGAAATCAGCTTCTCATTGAGCTTTCACGACGTTTACGTTTTCATTTAGAAGAGAAAGACACCCTTTATCGAGTGGCCAGCGATGAATTTGCCGTCGCCTTCAGAGCGGGAATCACCGAAAATCAAATACTGACATTAATAGGTCAAATTTCAGACGACTTAACAACACCGTTTTTTGTAAACACATTGGATCTTTATGTATCGGTAAGCTTTGGCGTGGCCAGAGCAGATCGAGAAACGGACAGCGGGGCTTCTCTCATCCGAAGTGCCGATCAAGCCCTCCTTATAGCTAAGCACCCAGGAAACGAAGCTTGGGCCTTTTTCGAACGCCAAGATAAAAAACCAGACATTCACCGCTTAGAGTTAGAATCATCCTTGTTTAAAGCGCTTGAAAATGAAGAATTTGAGCTTCACTATCAACCTCAATTAACGCTAAAAAACAATAACATTCTAGGCGCCGAAGCCCTATTACGCTGGACAGATCCAAAACACGGCGCCATTTCACCTATTGAATTCATCCCCATTTTGGAAGATACCGGCCTGATCGACAGAGTCGGAAATTGGGTGATTCAGTCTGCATGCGCTTACTGGAAATTCTGGCAAGATGAGGGATTAATTCCTGCAAGCAGCAAGGTCTCTGTCAACGTTTCGCCTTATCAATTCAGAAATACCGGTTTATTAGTCGCCGTTAAATCCGCTCTGGATGAAACAGGACTAAACCCTAAAAATCTCATCCTTGAAATTACCGAAAGTACATTAATGTCTGATGATGAAGACAATCTTGCAATTTTACACACCCTCAAAAGCCTCGGCATTACCATTGCTCTGGATGATTTCGGAACAGGTTACTCATCATTAAGCTACTTAACGAAGTTCCCAATTGACTACCTCAAAATCGATCGATCATTCTTAACGAATATAATGGACTCAGACAATGACGCCCACTTAGTCACTGCCATTATCAATATGGCTCATAGCTTAGAAATGCCTGTGATAGCCGAAGGCGTAGACAGCTGGGAGAAACTAAACTTCCTAAATCAAAAAGGTTGTGACAGTTATCAGGGCTTTTATTTTTCTCGTCCAGTGAATGGCAATGAATTCATTCGGTTATTAAATCAAACCAATAAAATGCAGGCGTAACTTCTCTTAATTCGCCTGCAATTCATCAAAGGTGACTGCCGTCTACGAAAGTAGCTCTGCACCAGAGTTCTTTGTAAGAACATACAAATCTAATGCTATACTGCTTTGATTATCACTCGGCTGATCATTTCTTTCTAAAGGAGCATTTATGAGTACGGATACCATTATTGGTTTAGCTGTCGTTGTTGGAATCTTCTTACTGACCATCTCAATGTACAATCAGCTGGTCACATTAAAGAATCGATTTAAGAACAGCTTTGCTCAAATTGATGTTCAATTACAACGTAGATATGAACTGATACCCAACTTAGTCGAATCCACTAAAGCTTATATGACCCATGAGCGCGAAACGCTCGCTCGTGTAATGGAAGCTAGAAATCAAGCCTCAAACGCCAGTAAACAAGCCTCCGCTCATCCAGACAGCCCATCCGCAATGAAAGCATTGTCTCAGGCAGAAAGTAAATTAACGTCGATGCTGGGAGGATTTTACGCTGTGGCTGAAAATTACCCAGAACTCAAAGCCAATGAAACAGTTTCCCAGCTCATGGAAGAACTGACATCTACTGAAAACAGAGTCTCTTTTTCTCGCCAAGCGTTCAACGATGCGGTAATGAACTACAACACTTATCGGGAACAATTTCCAAGTAACCTGATTGCCGGTTTTTTCGGATTCAAATTTGCGGAGTTATTAGAAATAGATGATCCTAAAAAACGTGAATCCGTTAAGGTCAGTTTTGACTGACTGCAGCCCTCTCTTCTTCTGACAGATTCAAGAATATGGATTTTTTTGAACATCAAGCAAAGGCGTCTCGAGCCAGCAAACTATTAATTTTTAATTTCGTGATTGCCCTGATTGTTATTACCCTAGGGTTTAATCTCGTTGGTTTAATTACCTGGACGATGACCACCCAGCCTGAATTCAATGGCTCGTTCAAAGCGTTAATCCATCTTTGGTTGGAGTCTCGATACAGTTGGCAAACGTCCGTCGGCACACTCTTATTCATTGGAAGTGTGTCTTTTACTACTTGGCTCACACTTAGGCAAGGTGGTGGCCGAATTGCAAAAATGATGGGTGGGCGAGCAGTTCCTACCAACACACAAAACACAGACGAAAAAAAGCTGCTTAATGTTGTTGAAGAAATGGCATTAGCCGCAGGCCTTTCAGTGCCTGAGCTTTACATTATGGACAGTGAACATTCGCTTAATGCTTTTGCCGCTGGCTACTCACCCAACGAAGCAGCCATATGTGTTACTCGAGGCTTATTGATTTCCTTAACTAGAGACGAGCTTCAAGGCGTCATAGCCCACGAATTTTCGCATATTCTTAACGGTGACATGAGAATTAACATTCGTCTTATGTCGATATTGTCAGGCCTCATAGCCATAGGACAATTAGGTCGTTGGTTAATCGATGTTGGCTTCAACTCCGGCAGTCATTCAAAAGGCGGGAACATAGCCTTCGTATTTCTAGGCATTATGATCTGGTTTGTTGGTAGCTTAGGTGTACTGTGTAGCCGGGTCATTAAAGCGGCAATATCTCGACAAAGGGAATTTCTAGCAGACGCTTCAGCCGTGCAATTCACAAGACAAACGAATGGCCTTACTGCAGCACTCTATAAAATCAGCACCCATCGATACGGGTCCAATCTTAAAAGTAGGCACGCAGAAGACCTAAGCCATATGTGCATCGGCCAGACTATGAGCGTCCATTTTTCTGGCGTGCTTTCTACTCACCCGCCAATAGATGAACGCATTAATCGCTTAGAGCCACACTTCATTACTAAAGAAGCGATCACGGCTGCTCAAGCTAGAAAAGAAGAGTTTACGGCTACAACGAGCAAAGAACAGCAAGCAGTCTCACCTCAATCAAACACAACGAACTATGGAACGTCTAGCATCAGTGAAACCGCACCATCAGGGGCGCTACAAGAGAGTGAGATGGTCGAGTTTGTATCACCTTATCAACAATCGTCTGTGCAGCAAGCCATTGACTCGATTGGCGTGACCGATGAAAAAAGCATGCTGGCAGCAAAAGTCTGTTTAACCAGCCTAAATCCAGCGTTGCTAGCAGGACTGCACCAACCCGATTATGCTCAACACATACTTTTGCTACTTTTATCAAAGGCAAACAGCAAACCAAATGAAGCCCGAACACTTTTATTGACAGAAATCCTTCAAGACCAAGAAACAATCGCAAGCCACTACTCTGACTTAGTCAATTCACTAAATCAGCGTCCAATCTTTCCTCTCCTACAACTGGGAATATCCAGTCTAAGAACGCTTGAAAAGAAAGAGAAAAGGTTGTTCCTATCGCACGCAAAGCGCTTGATTGCGTCCGATAACAAAGTAAAGCCCGAAGAACTCTTTATCTATCTTGTCTTATTCCGACACTTAAACGCTAAAGCAAGCCGAGCAAAGAATGTCGAATTTAAATCCATTAAACCATTACTGAAAGACATTCAGATTCTTTTCAGTTTTTTAACAAATTACACCGATTCAGAGAATAGACAATCGGCTTACGAACAATCAATGCAGCCGTTCACGAATACAACATTAAGCTACATAAATCCAAATTCTATTAATCATAATCAGCTAGCTTCCGCGATATTTAGAATCGAGCATTTAGCGCCTCTGTTAAAAAGAAGCTTACTCAATGCAATTTTAGATATTTTCAGCCATGACGATATGATCACCCACCATGAAACGGATTGGCTAAGAATGCTTTCAGATTGCTGGGACTGCCCATTGCCTTTAATAGACAAGTAGCAATGATTAAATGAATGTTACTCTATGCGGTCACTCGGTCTTTATCTGAATCTGAAAAAATATCTTTCAAGACGACTCTTACGTCGTCTTCAGAATCAAAATCCACCCCGAAGTGATATTGAACGCCTGAGATCAGCGCTTTTGAAATGGTATCGACAGGCTGCTCAGCACATAAAACCTGGACTTGTACGCCTGTAGAAATCAAAGGTGTTAATAAAGATTCCAACTTAGGGTCTTCATTAATCAAGCTCTTAGCACCAGAAACAAGCAGACACCGGCAGCGCTTCAACAAATTCGGCCAGACAAGTCCTTCATTTTCAATGTCTGAAAAATCAACGACTCGAATATCAGACTGCGCCAAAAGTGCAGAAACACGTGTATTAAGTTGTAGATCTAAAAATAAAATTGTATTCATTCAATTACAGCTCTCATTGATATCTTACTTATCGGCAGCCTGCATAAAGAGTTTAGACTAGTGAGTCGCTATTTTTAATTAACAAATTTATTCATGTCATGCAGTCATCTAGTTCACTATTAGCACATAGTTATAGACAGCAAAAAAATGACAAATACTCCCCCCCATTACAAACACGTGCCAAATGGCGTGATTATACGGAATACGCTCTACGGCATAAAAAAGTACACCCACACTGTAAATAACACCGCCCAAAATAAGGAGGTTCAGTGCTTCCGAATTTACATAGGCAGTAAAGTCTTCCCATGCAAAAACGGCAAGCCACCCCATTAAAAGGTAAGTAGCCACTCTGAGTGCTCCAAATCTATGCCTAAAAAACACCTTCAGAAGAATACCAGCAAAAGCGATACCCCAAACCGCAGCAAATAAAGACCAACCCACTGACGCCCTAAGATCCACCAATAAAAACGGAGTATAAGAACCAGCAATCAACAAATAGATCGCACAATGGTCGAGGCTTTTATAGCTGTCCCTGATCATAAGGTTACGTGAGGCATGGTAAATAGTAGAAGATAAATACAAAAAAATAAGACTGGAACCATAAATGATCGAGCTCGCAATTCCCCATGGGCTTCCCGTTGAGAATGCGGCGGCCACCAACATAAGTAAGCCAACAACACTGGCAATAACACCTACACCATGAGTAATCGTATTAATCTGCTCTTCTCGTTCACTAAAAGAAGGCAAATCGTTCATCGACATTTGAATTTGATTCATAAGCACACCCACCTTGATTATCGATGTAATACTATACAATCAAATTTCAGCGTACAAGTGTTAGCTTAAATTCAAGAAAAGAATTAACGTTATATATACCAATAAAAAAGGGCACCTCCATTAGAAGCACCCTCATTAGCGAATAATATAGACTGGTATGAACATTCTAGATCACAGCCGCCCCAACGACGACCATAAAGGCAACGGTACTAACAAAGAAAGGAACAGTAACAGACGCAACTTTTTTCATAAAACTCTCACAGATAATCAAACTCAATTTATGCTTTAGAATTCTACAGGCATCCATGATCCATAGATTGACTTAACTCAGTCTTACACGTTTTTAACGCTCCATTTATCGAGCGCTGCGTCATCAGAATCCTTTGCATCGACCCATTCGCCAGTGCCCGCCACCGACTCTTTTTTCCAGAATGGCGCTGTTGTTTTAAGGTGATCCATAATAAACCAAGCTGCATTAAAAGCATCCTCTCGGTGAGAAGATAACACCATCACAAGAACGATTTGATCTGCTGGTTTTAACTCACCTACGCGGTGAATAATTAATATTTTATTAGTACGCCAGCGTTCTTGAGCAATACCCGCCGTTTCTTTAAGCGATTTCTCAGTCATTCCCCGATAATGCTCAAGCGTCATCGTTTGAGCATCGCCATCCGTAAATTCACGGACACGCCCAACAAACATGACTTGGGCACCATTATCAACATCACCAGAGGTCCATCGATCTGATAATTCCCCTAGATTAAAGTCATCTTCTTGGACTGAAACTTCAATTTCACACGTCATATTAACCGCCCGTCACAGGAGGAAAAAATGCAACCTCAGAGTCATCCGTAATCGGTGTATCTGATTGAGCATGCTCTTGATCAACTGCAACTAAAACGCGAGAACCCGATAGCGCACTTGCCCATGGCTCACCACGAGATACCAATAAATCTTTTAATTCACCGGACGTAGAAACGCCTTCAGGTTTAGTTAAAACCTCTTCAGGCTGGCCTATGGCTTCACGTAAACGAGCAAAATACACAACTTTCACAATCACCTCAGAACATCAAATTCTATACATTAAATGCCGATAATATGTACTTAATACAATCGTCATATAGTTAGTATTAATTATAGCCACTGTCTAAATGGTAAAATGCTTACTCGACTTCCCTCAGCAACATTACCGCTGTCTCGCTCTAATACAATAAAACAATTGGATTCGGCAATGGACGACAATACTCCCGAACTTTGAGAATTAAATGGAACAACGATCAACTCACCTTCATCAGACATAGAGTAATTAGCTCTTTGAAAGTCCATTCTTCCTGGTCGTTTTTTCACTGACGCACTCAGCCTAGCAGGCAGCATCGATAAACCTTCAACGGCTTGACCTGAAAACTGTTGCAACGCCGGCCTTGCTAATAACATGAACGTGACAATCGCTGATACAGGGTTACCCGGTAAACCAAAAAGATACCCCGCATTTTCGTCCTGATTCTTACTTAATGAACCACAAGCAAACGGTTTACCAGGTTTTATAGCGACTTTCCAAAAATCAATACTACCCAGTTCATCCAGAACCTCTTTCACATAATCGGCATCCCCTACAGAAACGCCTCCTGTAGTAATGACAAAGTCCGCTTGTCGGGACGCATCAGTAAAGGCATTAGAGATAGCTTCACGGTCATCTTTGATCGTACCGAAATCAATAATTTCGCAACCTAACCGCTGAAGCATTGGGAATAAGAAATAACGATTGCTGTTATAAATCGCACCCGCCTCTAGGGGGGTTCCTGGTTCGGTCAACTCATCACCCGTAGACAACAAAGCCACTACCGGTTTTCTATACACGCGAACCTTAGCAACACCTACTGATGCAAGCAGCCCCAAATGAGAGGCATCTAAACAAGTTCCTTTAGCAATAATGGTCTTGCCTTGAGCAATATCGTTACCCGCTCTACGGATATTTTCACCCAATTTATGCTGCCCAACTACCTTAATCAAATCACCATCACGCTCAATTTCTTCTTGCATGATGACTGTATCCGCGCCATCCGGCACCTCTGCGCCCGTCATGATACGAACAGCATCACCAGAATTAACCGTTATCTCAGAAGCATCGCCTGCTAATCGAGTCGCCGTAACCAGCCAAGTTTCATCTTCAGAAGGTTCTTGCATTTTAAGCGCATAGCCATCCATTGCCGAATTATCTTTAGGTGGCACATTCATTGGAGAAACTATATCTTCCGCAAGAACACGTCCAATCGACTCAACGATGGTTGTTTCACACACCTCACCAGCCGATAAAGTGCCAACATCTGAAAGTAATTGCTGTAAAGCTTCTTCATAGGGACGCATGAACGATTTCCTGATCAATTAAAATATGAAGTGAATATACACTAATCGTGTTAACCATAGGACAAGGATGTATCATGAAATTGATCTAGCACAGCTAGAATCCAATTCTTTAGGTCTTTCCAGAACGAAAATGAATTACCCAATAAAAGCTTAACCACTGCATTGATTTCTAGGTTCTAAAACTCGCTTATACACTTTAACTGTCGCGGGGATATTTAAATCTATGCGTTCATGAGTCTGAATCGACCACTCTGCATTCAAACCCAGCACCGTTGTATATTGAGAATCATGTTGACGCTCGATCGTAACCCGTTGTTCTGACTTTTCTTCTCGAACCTTCGTATACTCAACGCAAGGGTCTTCAGCTTCTCGTTCTGCAATTCGTTGATCAACCAACGTTCCCACTGAAAACCAATCCGTAGAGTCTGTCGCAATATAAGTAATCACTAACCGATCTTTACTGTCGTGCGCCTCTTGATACCCTAATTGGCCATCGTATTGCTGATAGACAGTGCCTGCACACCCGAATAGCGTAAGAGAAACCAAACACAATAGAGAAATTCGAATACAGTTAATGAATGACTTGCTTTTAATAGCCATGCAATTCACCTCCAGAAAGTAATGAACAAATACCTATATTATTCAGAATACCATTGATTACCGATGTCTTTTCGAATAAATGGTTGGCTGTACCAATAATAACGACCGGTCCACTTTGAAGGGAGCGTACAGTTTATTCGAGATCGACCAACGGGTAATAACGTTGAGATATTGGTGATCACCCCCTTCACTTTTTGTTGCTCTTGCTCACTTAGAGTGAGTGTACTTTCAACTCGACCTTGGCCCGTGACATAACAAGCTAAACGCTTCGCTTGAGAGAGTGTCATTTCAACACTCATATAAATGCTCGGTTTCGCCTCATCATGATCAAAAACCCACCCTGTTCGATCGAACTTAAATAGCGCAACATCCTGCTCATTGACCTGAGAAGGCATCGAAATGTCTGCACCATCGCCTAAGCGAGTACGGGTAACCGGCAAAGCCAACGACGCCACTTTTAATTTAAAATCGTCCAAGTCCGTATAGTGACCACCAAAAGGAAAACGAGGAAGCGCTTGTAAATCAGAGTGTTCGGATACCGCTCCCGAATGTTGAGCAAGTGCAACATAATCTTTGTCTTTTAAGAACGCCTTAAGTTCCATATTGTATTCGCCAAACGGATACGCCAACACATTTAGCTTTTGCCCTGTGTTTTCAAATATTAAGGCATCTGTTCGATCGATTTCACTGTCCAAACGCTCCAACCACTGCTGCTCCGACTCACCTTCTTGCTTTCGAATCATATGCAGATGAGTGTAAGTGTGGTTCGCAAACTGAACGCCAGCGTCAGACATCTCTTTAATTTGCTCCCACGTCATAGAATGCTTCTGCCCCAAGGAGACGGATTCGGCATTAACATAAACGCTGAATGGATAGCCATACCGCTTTAGAATTGGCCAAGCGGTTTCATAAACGGATGAATAAGCATCATCGAAAGTGATTACTGCCGTTTTTCGGCGAATCATTTTCCGTTCTTTAACACGCTTAATCAGTTCGGTAATAGAAATAACATCAAAATCCATCTCGCTTAAATGAAGCATATGTGCCTCAAAGTTTTCAGGGGAGATAGACGTCAAGAAAGGGGTTTCATTACTCACGTGGTGATATTGAATGATCACAGAAGAACGATCATCTTCTTCAAAAGCAAAGGCAGGCTGCCCTAAAATCAAACTAAGCAGAATTAAAACATTACGACATAATAAAAATGATCGGTTTAAATATTTACTGAGCGTCATTTCAACCTTCCATTCAACACAACGAATAGCAGTGTTCACTAGAAACTGTGTTCACTAGAAACAGAAACATAGTTCGAGCCGTACGGACCATCACTTTCTTACAGGCATAAAAAAAGCCGAGATATAAATATCTCGGCTTTTAGAATCTGGTTGCGGGAGCCGGATTCGAACCAACGACCTTCGGGTTATGAGCCCGACGAGCTACCAGACTGCTCCATCCCGCGTCAGTGTGGGGCGCATTATATGGAGGTTGTACCTCACTGTCAATCGCTTAATTAAAACTATGTAAATAAAACGAATCAAGGTCTAGATGAGTACACAAATAAATAAATTCAAAATCTAACAGGCACAAAAAAGCCGAGATATTTATATCTCGGCTTTTTATAATTCTGGTTGCGGGGGCCGGATTTGAACCAACGACCTTCGGGTTATGAGCCCGACGAGCTACCAGACTGCTCCACCCCGCGTCATAGTGGGGCGCATTATATGGACACCCCTACTTTCTGTCAACACATAAAAAGTAATTACTTCATTTTACTTACTTTTTTCATCAAATGGGGGCACATCATCGTTAAGATCCACAATGGTATCTTCAATATTTTCTTGTTGAGCAACAAAGTGCAACGCCATTTCAAAGGAAGATCGAGTAAACTTTAAAACTTCTGCAAAGCCTTCATCGCTTAGCTGACGAGCAGCATCATGTCCTCGCATAATATTAATAAACTGACGTTCTCGTTCAAACTGAGTCGTCACCCTTGCAGGGCCCCAAGCTTCCATTAACTTCCAGAGTTCAGGGTTATACGCTTTGACGTATTTCATCACAAAAGGAATGGGATCATGTCTCGCCAATAATGCAGCCAGACGTAAAATGAGTTCAAAAGACAATGTCGCCGTGCCATTCTCTACAGCCTCAACCAAACTCTTATCCGTAAGGTTTAAGGCTTCTGCCAACTCAGAGCGTGTTAAGCCTGCGATTTCACGCATATCTCGAATGGATTCACCCGCATCAGCGATCAACCTTAAGTTCTCCGGCGATTGAACTAATTTAGATGCTTTACTAAGAGAAGTAACACCGGTCTTCCAAGCTATTTTGAGCGCGTCCTCAGCCAACCGTCTTACAAAAGAAGCGCGACCTGATGATTCACTTGAATCATTGTCCAACACTTCAAAAGAGCCCGCCAGCTCACTTAGAGCATCATCTTCAGAGATATCTTTATGGTCTACCTCAGGTTTTTTATTATCAACCATTCGTTAATCCTTCGGGAATAGATCAAATGATCATAAATCATGGGGGATGAATTATTCAACTGCACTAGGATTCCAGTTCATCAGCCACTATAATCACCGCTTTCTTTTTTAACCAAAACAACCATTAGTTTAGGAACAGATTATGAGTTTCAACAACATTCCAGCGGGCAAGGATGTACCTAACGACATCTTTGTTGCCATTGAGATTCCAGCAAACAGCTCGCCTATCAAATATGAAATCGAAAAAGAATATGATGCGCTAATGGTTGATCGCTTCATGGCGACGCCGATGTTCTACCCTGCAAACTATGGTTATATCCCTAACACTCTTGCAGACGATGGCGATGCATTGGATGTTCTTGTTGTGACTCCATACCCTGTCGCTCCAGGTTCTGTTATTCGTTGCCGTCCTGTTGGCGTATTAAACATGACAGACGAAGCCGGTGAAGATGCTAAATTGTTAGCAGTTCCACACACTAAGCTAACTAAGATGTACGACGACGTTGAAGACATCACCGATCTACCACAGCTTCTTCGCGACCAAATCGCTCACTTCTTCGAGAACTACAAAGATCTTGAAGTTGGTAAGTGGGTTAAAGTTGAAGGCTGGGAAGGTGCTGACGCAGCTAAGAAAGCTATTGTAGAGTCTATCGAAGCTTACAACAAAGCCGAAAAATAAGACTTTATAAGCATGAATTAAAAAAGCCCGAATAGCTGTTTGTTATTCGGGCTTTTTTATTTATTTATAATTTATTCACGTACCTTTAATTCAGGGCTCAATGTCATCCTCTTTTGCCATGCTCATCCCCGAACGCAAATCACGAACCTTCTGAGCCATATTTGTTTTCACAAAGTTTTTATATTCCACTTTATGAAAATCAACAATCGATTGAGCTAAACGTTCCATAGTCGTGTATACCTTAAGGTTTTCACGCGCGGCCGTACTCTTCACCTGGTCCGCTGATTTTCTCACTGATTCCAATAAGTTTTCACTTAATGAAACAGCTTGATGCGACATTTTCTCCATATCGCTCACCAACGCCTCATCCAAGTACGCCGCATCAAACTGAATTTGATGCTCAAGCTGAATCGCTTGATTGAGCAATTTACGAGCGTCATCATAAAAGCGCTTGATATGTTCTTCTTGCTTCACTGCATGCATTCCTGCCAAAGCTTGAGAACCAACTTTTATTATTCGGGTCGCTGAATCCGCACTATTTTTACCCCAAACAACAAATGCTTTATATATTTCCTCTACAGCACGTATGGACTTACCATCAATAACCACTGCAGAAAATTCAAGATCCACCTCAGAATCTTGATTCATATTTCGAATCATTTGCTTATTCAATTTGACTAACTGAGCCTTCGCTTTATTTATCTCTTTTTGAGCGCTCTTAACCGCCTCAGCAGAAACCACTTTCGCTTGTTTCTTTAAAAACCACCACCCTAAAATAAACATGGCACTAAGAAATATCAAAAAACCAATGATGTTTACGATGATGACTGTTTCTATATTATTCAATCTATACTCCCTTGCTAGACGTCATTCCACTTAAGTTATCGGTCTAAACCTTGAATTCTAGAATCTAGTTTCATTACTTTTTGTTGTTTCCCAAAGGCTGAAATAACAATAATAACGATGGCAATAATGTAAGTGCCGCAAAAATAGCAGCAATCATTGCCAGTCCAGTCAACAAACCAAAGTAAATAGTAGGTACGAAGTTAGACAAAGCTAAAATAGAAAATCCAACCACGATAATGACAGAAGTATAGTACATCGCTTTACCGATACTTGCGTGACATCGCTGAACTGACGCAAAGTAATCGCCATCAATGAGATATTCTTCTTTGAAGCGATGTATGTAGTGAATCGTATCGTCCACTGCAATCCCTACCGTAATAGCTGCAATGGTGATGGTCATCATGTCTAAAGGAAGCCCAACCAACCCCATCACCCCTAGAACCAAACCCGCCGCTAACATGTTTGGAATAATAGCCACAACAGCTAGATAGAAAGATCTAAACAATATCCAAAACATCACCATGATCGCTAAGAAAACCACACCTAGGGTTTCAATTTGCGAAGTAAATAGGCTCTGAAGCATATTGTTATAAAGAACCATCATATTGGTTAAACGATATTGCTCCACTTCAAGACCAAACTTTTCATGCAGATCCGTTTTGATTTTAGTTAACAACTCATCGCGACGAAGGTCTGGATCAGAATCAATGATACGCATCGTTATACGAGCTTTATTTGCATCATCAGACAGGTATGGCTTAATTAAAATGTTCGCGACATCTTCCGGCACCATTGAGCGCACCAATGCCAACTCAAAGTCGCTAAGCGGTTTGTCATCATTAAGCATGGTTGCTAAATCCATTACCGTACTCAATGACAGAACCTTACCTATTTCAGGGTACGACTCAAGGTATTGATGTACTTCCTTCAACTTAGCCAATTTATCCGTTGTTAACCAATAGCTCGGGGTATTAATGTCATCCGCTTCCCCAAAACCATCACCGAAGCCATCACCTAATTCTTCATCAAAGTCCTCATCAAAATCTTCGTCAAAGTCCTCATCAAAGGCTTCGTCTGTCGAGTCATCAAAATCATTTTCTGTCGACTCAAATAAAGGCTCATTCAATGAAGCAATGAACCCTTCAAATGCTTTATCAGGTGAAATAATAATGTCTAATGGCGTCGTTCCACCTAACTCTTGATCAATAACAGACATCCCCTGGTAAATTTCTGTCTCTTTATCAAAGTAACCAATGAAGCTGTTTTCTACTTCCAGCTTGGATATTCCATAAATTGAAAGAGCGGTCATTACTACAGAGCCCAGAACGATCAGCTTAAAAAACCGCTGAGTCATCGAGGCAAAGAAAAGTGTAAACGATTCCGTAAAGTCGTGTTCTTCTACAGGTTCATCAACGGGCACTAAAAGCATCAACACAGGGAAAATAACGAAAGTAAGTAAAAAGGCCAAACCCACGCCCGTCGCCATCATCCAACCAAAACCAATAACCGGTTTAATGTCTGAAAAAATCAACGACATAAAAGCAACAATTGTGGTCAATGACGTATAAAAACACGGTTGAATCATTCGCAACGTTGTTGCTTCAACCAGCTGAAACTGAGTTGCATTCGGCATCTCTAGGTGCAGCTCTCTGAAACGAACAACAAGATGCACACACATCGACATAGTGATAATTAAAACCAAAGAAACAAAGTTTGAAGAAATGACGGTTGCTCGCCAATCCAGCCATGCCAACAAACCAACCAGCCATAAACTGGTTAACAAGCAGCTGGCCAGCGGAATGACAACCCATCTAACTTTGCGGAAGATAATTGTCAACATTGCAATCAAAAACAATAGAATCCCGATGCCAAACGTCAGTAAATCATCTTCAATAAATTGAATCATATCGGAGGTAATCATAGTTACCCCACCCAAGAAAATATCAGCATGGTCACGATGTTCGTCCAAGACCTCTCGAACATCTTCGATCATCTGACTTTCTCGCTTCAAACGCTCAGCATTATATGCCGCAAACGCTACCGACACTTGATCCAGTGTTTGCTGTTTCAATGCGTCATCAGGATCTTCATTTAGAGCACTTCGCGACTGATTCCGAAGCTCAAGTAAGCGAAAATATTCCGCATCTCGCTTTAAATTCACCTGTAACGCGGTGGTATCACCATCTTCACTTACCAACAGCTTGTTATAAAGAGGGCTGACTTTAAACTCATTTAGAGCTAATTGTTTATCTACACCCGGAGTCATTAACGTACGCATCCCCTGAGACAATTCAGTCAGGGTTATTCTTGGGCTATCCAGCAGAGGGACATTTAAGATACTGACAACAGAAGAAACAGAGGACAGTTTCTCAAGCTTGGTCGTCATCAGGCTGATGTCATTCAAGCTTTGATCACCGATTATATTTTTATCGTGGGGCGCATAAGTTACGAAGAGGAAATCATCAGCACCATACTCACGAACTACTTTTCGATAGTACTGAAGGTCTTCGTCCGTTTCCAACGTCAACGAATCGGCCGATGCATCAATTTTAAACGATTGACCAAAGTAAACAGCCGTCAAAGAAATGATAAAAATCAAACAAAGCCATAATTTGGGGTTTGATAGCACCACAGAACGGTAAAACGAAAACATAAAACAGCTTCCCTGTTGATCAAAATAATCTTAAATATTTTTTATTGTAGATTTTAAGGTGCTTCGGCTACTTAATCACCAAACAACTAATAGCACCCCAAATTAAGTAGTGCGACTATAAACGAAGTTCTGATGTGTTCATATGCCATTGATCAAAATCAATACATCTATGACGCACTCAAAGTATCATTCTTTGAATAAACTCTCAGTTTAAAGGTCCACCATGAGCTTATTTTATTGGAAACCTGAATACTCAGTAGGCATAAAGAAAATTGATAGCCAGCATCAATCACTCATCTTGCTAATCAATGAATTACACGATTCAATTGAATCAAATTTCTCTGAGCAATCATTCGAAAATATCCTCAAAAAACTCTTCGATTACACTCGTTATCATTTCACTACAGAAGAGGAAATGATGGAGGCAAGTAATTACCCTAAAGGCCAACTCACAAAACACAAAAAACAACACCAACTGTTTATTGCCGAGCTTAATGGATGTCAAACGGACATAGAGAATGTTTCACTCGAAGACGCCGTTATTATTCAAGAGTTCCTTGTAAACTGGCTGAAGAATCACATTCTGAAGATTGATACTCAACTCGCAAAATACTTATTAGATGAGACACAAAACAACCACCTATTAAGTAAGACAACTCAACCAGAAAGCCCTTCCCACCAGGATAATCATGAAGCAATCAAATTGATTCAGGAGATTCAAACGCTGGCGAAAGCAGCAATGAACCAAGATCTTAATAAAGAAAACGCCAGCAAGCTTTCTAAACTTGCTGACGAATTACTTGAAATTACCAAGCAATCAATAAACCATTAACCTTGCTCTAACAAATACCTTAAATCAATAATTGCTGCATGTGCTCTAGCTACATAAGACGCCATAACAAGAGAATGGTTCGCTAACATTCCAAAACCTTCTCCATTTAAAATCAATGGACTCCAAACAGGATCTTGAGTTGCTTCTAATTCACGAATAATTTGTTCTAAACTGACTCGAGCATTTTTCTTCTCCAGAACAGGTCTGAAGTCGCTTTCAACCGCAGTTAATATCTGAATCAATGCCCAACTGGTTCCCCTTGCCTGATAGAACACATCATCAATTTCTAACCAAGGCGTTTGAACCGTTTGAAACTTAGACGTAGGTCTAGACTGTTGGGCATTTGCATCACCAGCCAATGAAGTGTTCAGTCTAGGTTTGCCAACAGCTGCGCTCAGTCTTTGCGATAAGCTACCAAGTCGAGTTTCAACATCCGATAACCAGCGAGCCAAATTATCTGCACGCGCATAAAATTGAGCCTCAGATTGATTCGCGTTTGCTAAACGACCTAAGTAAGACTTTAAATATTCATTTGCATCAGAATATTGTGATTCAGACGAAGGAAAGAATCGACTCTTATGATCAAAGTTTAATAAAGGCTCAGCTTTCGCCAAGTCTTTATCTTCCGTTGACTGAGATTGAGAACGACTAAAGTCTCGCCTAAATGCACGAGCCAAATCCCTGACCTGAACCAACACACCAAATTCCCAATTTGGCATATTATCCATCATCAACCCGGGAGGCATAACATCATTAGAAATATAACCACCGGACTTATTTAGTAACGTATCAACAATCTCGACCAATGTATAAGTAGTAATCGAACCTGTCACTAGGTCTTGCGAGTTCTGTTCAGCGTAGTCGGATGTATTTTTCACAACATCAAACGAATCTGGTTCTGAACTCCAATACCAACCCAGAAGCACAAATAAGAAAGCCAACACACCTGCACCAGATGCAGTTATGTACATCGTTTTTCGTTCCATTATTTGCTCCATTTTAAATCATTATCAAAGATTAATTTTTATAAACCAAAGTATTCTATTGAGGTTCACCAACAGGTTTTCCAAATAAATACCCTATCGCACCATCTAGCCCCAACGCCTTAAGCACCTGATACTCATCCTCAGTTTCTACACCCTCTGCATACACTTTAATATCAAGGTTATGCGCAATCTGAACCAAAGATCGAATATAAAACTGATTATCCTTAGATAAATGAATGTCCCTGATGTAGCTTCGATCCACTTTTAGATGATCCACTTTAATTCGATTTAGATAACTGAATGTACCCGAACTAGCACCGAAGTGATCAATCGCTAACTTCATTCCACATTCACTCAACTCTTTAGACAGTTGAATCATTACTTCCGCATCATGATGTAAAGCATATTCAGAAACCTCAATCACCACACGCTGAGACAGATCCGGGTTTTCTTTTGCTATTTTTTTCAACCACTCAACGAATTTAACAGAAACCAAAGACTTTGGAGATACGTTAATCGTTAAGCGTAAATCTTTCGGTTGACTGGCCATCAATGACATTGCTTTTGTAATGATCAAACGATCAAAAGGCTCCGTCCACTGATAACGTTCGACCATAGGCCAGAATAAAGAAGCAGTCACTAAACTGTCCTTGTAATCCGTCCGAGCCAGAACTTCATAATCTTGAGCAGAGCTGACACCAAATTGCTTAACTGGCTGATATAGGAGTTTAACCGCCCGACGCTCCATAACCTGTTCAAGGTAACCACGCCAAGCTTGATCACCCATGACACCATCAGCTTCTTTTGCCTCACTCATAGACAACATCAGTACGCAGTTTCTTCCTCGGCCTTGGGCACGCCTTAATGCTTGATCAGCCAGACTTATCAATGCGCCTGTCGTCGGTACGGCTTGATCATTATTATCAGAAAAGTAACCAAGGCCTAAATGCAATCGATCCAGCATTTCTTGCTGATTTGATATGGACTCCAACATGGATAGTTTCTTAAACAGCGCTTGGAGCACCTGAAATGCATGTTCACGCGTAATTTCAGGGATAAATATGCCAAACTCAGCGCCTTTCAATCTCGCAACAACCACTTTAGGGTGCTCTTTTCTAAGCTCTTTTATCTGGTTCGATATCTGAACAAGCAGGTGATCCGCCTTGCTAGTACCTTTTTCTTGGTTATATTTATCAAATGCTCGAATACCCACCAGCATCAAAGCGCCACTTTTACAGCCCTGACGAGGGTCCAAATACGACTTAAAATGAGCTACAAAATCACGTCGATTCGATAAACCAGTCAGCGAATCTCGGTAAGACATTTCACGTAACTGCTCCGTCATTTCAGCTTGATCAGAAAACAGCTGCCCTAATTTCTCAGCCATCCCATTCATGACCATCACTACACGACGTAACTCTCTTGCTTTTGGTAGAGGAATCGTTCGAAATTCACGATTTGATATGGAATTGGCTTGATGTTCCATATCTGACAACGGCTTCAATAACGTTCTCATAAACAGCAAAATCATAACTAGAGTTACCATCATCAACAAAGTAACCCACACGATCATCGTACTGGTAATATTCCAGAGCTTTAAATAACTTTTCTCCGAGTTCGGCTCAACAAATATCCTGCCATACTGCTGCCAACCATCAGACACATCGGCTTCAGACGTTATGCTAGTAAAGGAAATTAAGCTCTTAAACCATAACGGAACGGCGTTTTTAGTGGATTCAGCATTCTTTTCAATTAACAGACGTCCATCCACAGAGAAAACTCGAATACTCAAGTACTCTCCACCATCAAACATTGCGTTTAAAAGCGTTTCTAGACTGCCCTGATCTTTTTCTCTTAATGCGGTGTTCATTGATATCGCCAAAGAACGAGCCGCATCCTCTGCGTTCGTATTCAACTGCCGATTCAAATGTTCTTTTACTGACCAGACTCCTGAGACTAAATTTCCAGCTAAAGCAAGAAACAAAACCATCATGGTCATTACTACAAGTCGTTGAAACAGGGTCACGACTAACTCTCCTTTTAAGCCCTTTATCCCTAAAGGGTTATACTCTCAATCTCAGATTATTGTTGCAAGTCAGTACTCGACTTTGGCGTTTCCAACAATCCCATAGGGTCATACTCGGCCATTTTTTCAAGAAACTTTGCCCACATACTCACTCTTGAAGCGCCACCGAGTCTAACCGTTCGACCGGACATTTTATTTAACCAAAATCCGCTGCCATTGAAGCTATATACAGGCACTAAATCTTTTCGCTCAGGGGCTGGTTTAATTTGAGGAATCAAATTATCCAATACCAAAGGTACTGCAGATGGTTCACTGTAATAAGCAAGCACCATATGCGCTTGTTTTAGCTTGATTGCTTTTACGTAAGTTATTCGGAGTTTCTCTGGATCAACACCCACTTTAATCAAACTAAAGTACTTAGCCAGTGAAAAATCCTCACAATCACCTGCGCGTCGCTCCAATGATTCATAGGGTGTGGCCCAATAATCTTCTACGCCCCAATGTCGTTGATCACTGATAAAACGAACTGAATTATTAAAATACTCATTCACTCGGCTTAACTTTTCTGCTTCAGGCAATGTCTTTACTTCATTCAACATTGCTTCGAAGTCAGCTTTAACATCATCCGATATATTTGTACTTGCTGCCATTAAGAGCACTGGCAACAATAGAGCAAGCCATTTAAGGCTGCCAAGCATAATGCGCCAACATTCAGTCATCTAATCAGCCTTTTCCCTAAACTAGGCAATTTAAGCGTCACCCGCATATTCTTGTGTAACATCCTGTATACAGCGTTTTCAATCTGAAACCTTAGTTTCATTGCCTTAATCAAGAGTAAGCCTATACAGTTATCAAGAAAGCTGTCTATAGTACATCTGATAAAATGTTGAGGCGAGACAACAAAGACAGTTTGTGTAAACTATAATGACCTTGAATTAAAACAAAAAATCTCGTCAAACAAAGTTAGTTTCACTTTAGGATTATTGGTTAATTTACATGACAGATTCGAATACGCCTACAAAAAACGCTCAAGTCAGTAAAGCTACAACCCAATCAAGACGATTAATCAGTACTTGGCAAAGCTTCAACAAAATAGGCTGGAACTCAGATAACTTAAAACAATTGTCATTAATTAATCAAAGACTGATTGGTTATGCCGAACGCTACCAAGATGAGGACCATTTAACCGTTGCCCAAGCCATTGATACGGTTTTATCCCAGCTTATAACATCTAATCAAACCAGCGAACTGGAGACTCTGACCCAAAGAGTTCGTGATTTAGCTAAAATTACTCTGCGTAAGTCAGACCAAGGAAACACATCTTCGACACCTCAACTTAAATTGCGTAAACCCATTTATCTCGCAATTCTAGATGCCGCCTACGCAGATAAGCTTTCTCGTCAGCTCAGCTATTTTGGCCTCCAGTGTAAAATACTTTCTACTGTAAATGATCTCGAACAACATTTACGAATCAGCCATCCAGCTATCTTAGTAATGGATGTAGACTTTGCTGGTACCAACGACTCAGGCATTGATTTCGTTGAAAACCTTAAATCACAATCGCAACTGACCTTTCCGGTAAGCTTTATTTCTAAACACGGTTGCAACCTCGAAACGCGTTTAAAAGCGATTAGAACAGGAAGTAAATCCTTTTATATTGACTCCGTTGATCCCGGACAGCTCATTGAAAACATCGATGTAGAAATGGGGGATAATCTAGACAACGACTACAGAGTACTCGTGCTCGATGATTCCCGATCACAGGCTCACTTTATTGATACAACGCTTAGAAAAGCGAAAATGACCGCAAAGGTGATCACTGATCCTCTTCTAATTCTTGATACGCTCGATGAATTCCAACCGGATCTTGTCGTCCTTGATATGTACATGCCAGGCTGTACAGGCTCTGAACTTGCCAATATCATCCGACAACATGAGAAATGGGTAAGCATGCCCATCATATTCCTTTCAGCTGAGGATGATATCAATAAGCAGCTTCAAGCAATGAGTCTAGGCGGCGGAGACGACTTCCTAACAAAACCGATTAATCCCGATTATTTAATTCGCACCATTAAAAATCGAGGCAAACGCGCTAAATCACTCTTGGCGCTCATGATTCGAGACAGCTTAACCGGCCTCTATAATCACACCCACACACTACACAGACTCGATAGCGCAGTGCAAAATGCTCAGCGCGAAAATAACCAACTGTGTTTCGCCATGGTCGATATTGATCATTTCAAAAAAGTAAATGACACCTATGGTCACCCGATCGGCGACAAGGTCATTAAAAGCCTTTCTTTGTTTTTAAAACAACGCTTAAGAAAAAGCGACATCATTGGTCGTTATGGCGGTGAGGAGTTCGCAGTCGTACTACCAAATACGTCGGCTACGGATGCGGTCATGATTTTTAACGAAATTCTGGCTAAATTTCGTAAGATAGCCCAATCAGCAGGTGAAAAAGATTTCTATGTTTCATTCAGTTGTGGAATAGCTGCGCTAACACCAGGAATGACAGATTCCCCTATATTATCAGAACTTGCAGATAAGGCACTTTACGAAGCAAAACACGCAGGTAGAAATTGCGTTAGGCTCTATTCTGGTACAAATTAGATAAATTCCCTGCCCGATAATTAAAGCTCTTTCTTATCAAAATTGGATAAAAGAGCTTTATCTCGCCTTTTTGAATGTATTTTCTAATTTTTTAACCTATCGTAAAGTTCATAGAGAATAAACTTTGTTGCGATCTTGTAGACATTTTCTGAAAAAATACAGTTTTATATGACTTTATGATCAGATCGTCTAGACACTTGCATCAATTTTGTGCACACTCTGCGACCACAGCTTATTATCGATCATTCAGGTGAATTTATGACGGACATTTTAGTAATACATGGTCCAAACCTAAACATGTTAGGTGTCAGGGAACCCGGCATATACGGTTCAAAATCACTTAATGACATAAATAATGAATTGTCAGAAAAAGCTGAAGTTCGTGGCGTGTCAATTACCTCCTTCCAAAGCAATACAGAAGGAGAATTAGTGACCAGAATACAGGAGGCTTTTCAGGAATCTGTCAAATTCATCATTATAAACCCTGCTGCATACACACATACGAGCGTGGCCATGCGTGATGCATTGCTATCAGTTCAGATACCATTTATCGAAGTTCATCTTTCCAACGTACATCAAAGAGAAAGCTTTCGTCATCACTCTTTCTTTTCTGATAAGGCATTAGCCGTTATATGTGGGATGGGTTCCGATGGCTATCTATATGCTCTCGACGCAGCCTGTAAAAGAATTACTCAATCTCAAGCCAAATAGATTGTCTTGGAGTCATACCTATGGATATAAGAAAAGTAAAAAAACTGATTGAACTCATCGAAGAATCCGGCATTGAAGAGCTTGAGATTAAAGAAGGTGAAGAATCTATTCGTATTTGCCGTCGTTTAAATACGCCTGCAACCGTAGTAACCGCTCAACCGCCGATAGTCGCTGCGTCTACAATTACTGCAGAAGAACCCGTTAGAGAAACAAAAGAAAAATCTGACAGCACCCAACCCGTAGGCCATGTAGTGACATCGCCAATGGTAGGGACGTTCTACCGAGCGCCATCCCCTTCTTCTCCAGCTTTTGCTGAAGTTGGGCAACACGTTAAAGCCGGTGATGTGATCTGCATTATCGAAGCGATGAAAATGATGAACCAAATTGAAGCAGATCGTTCTGGCGTGGTTGAAGCAATATTAATTGAAAATGCTCAACCGGTTGAGTTCGGTCAGTCTCTGATCACCATCGTCTAAAACATAGAGCCATAAGGCTCTTTTACTTACTTTCGTCGTGTTCTATTTGAGTGGATTCCATGCTGGATAAAGTTGTTATTGCCAACCGAGGCGAAATTGCACTGCGCATTCTACGTGCTTGCAAAGAATTGAATATTAAAACCGTAGCTGTTCACTCCCAAACCGACAGAGACTTGCTGCATGTCCGCTTAGCCGATGAATCGGTATGTATTGGTTCCAATCAACCTATAGACAGCTACCTTAATATTCCAGCAATCATCAGCGCCGCAGAAGTCACTGACGCGATGGGAATTCACCCTGGTTACGGATTCTTAGCTGAAAACGCTGACTTTGCTGAACAGGTCGAAAAAAGTGGTTTCACATTTATAGGGCCATCCCCTGAAGTGATTCGCTTAATGGGCGATAAAGTCTCAGCAATTAGAGCCATGAAACGCGCAGGCATTCCAACGGTACCAGGCTCTGACGGCCCTCTACCCAAAAACAAAGATGCCATAATTAAAGTTGCTCAACGCATTGGCTACCCAATTATCATTAAAGCGGCAGCCGGCGGTGGCGGTCGAGGTATGCGCGTCGTCCACAGTGAAGCCAGCTTATTAAACGCAGTCTCTGTAACGAAAGCAGAAGCGTTAGCTGCTTTTGGCGACGGAACGGTTTACATGGAAAAGTTCCTTGAAAAACCTCGCCACATTGAAATCCAAGTGCTTTCTGATGGCCAAGGAAATGCAGTTCATTTATACGATCGAGACTGCTCCATTCAACGAAAGCATCAAAAAGTCATCGAAGAAGCCCCTGCAACCAACTTGAATGAAGACGCTCGCCAAGCAGTTTTTGATGCCTGTGTCAGAGCATGTAAAGAAATCAATTACCGAGGCGTGGGCACCTTTGAGTTCCTCTATGAAGACGATCAATACTTTTTCATTGAGATGAACACTCGCATTCAGGTCGAGCACCCTGTTACAGAAATGATTACAGGCATCGATTTGATTAGACAGCAATTACTGATCGCTGGCGGCGAAGCGTTAACCATTAAACAAAGTGATATAAAAAGCTCGGGGCATGCCATTGAAAGCCGAGTGAACGCCGAAGATCCAAACACATTCGTTCCATCCCCAGGCACAGTTAAGTTCTACCATGCACCAGGCGGCCCAGGAATCAGAGTCGATTCACATCTTTACGCTGGTTATACCGTTCCTCCTTTTTATGACTCACTCATTGCCAAAGTCATTAGTCATGGGGAAACTCGGAAACATGCCATAGGCAGAATGCAAAGCGCCATGGAAGAAATGCTCATCGACGGTATTCGAAGCAACATTCCTTTGCATCGCAGACTAATGAGTGACAAAGGCTTTTGCCAAGGCGATTACAGTATTCATTACCTTGAAAGCATCCTAAAACGAAATTAAACGCTATCAACTTAACTTTCATCAATACGCTTTAAATTACACGGATAAATAGAAACATGAGCTGGCTACAAATTAAGATCACCACCAAAGCAGAATCTGCTGAAATGCTAGAAGATTTTCTTCTAGACATCGGAGCCAGCTCAATCACATTAGAAGATCCTGAAGACCAACCCATTTACGAGCCCCTTCCTGGAGAAACACCGCTTTGGAGCAAAACTCGAGTTGTCGGGTTATTCACAGAAGACTTTGATATTAAAACCATTGCAGAAAACGTTAAAGAATACGCAAACAACGTAGAAATAGCCCATCACATCACAACCGAAGTCATCAAAGATCAAGACTGGGAACGCGCATGGATGGACGACTTTAAACCCATAAAATGCGGTAATCGTCTTTGGATTTGCCCAAGCTGGCACGAGCCACCAGAGCCAAATGACGTAAACATGATTCTTGATCCAGGCTTAGCGTTCGGTACTGGCACGCACCCAACGACGTATCTGTGCTTACAGTACTTGGACAGCCTCCCCCTAACCAACACTAAAGTACTGGATTATGGCTGTGGATCCGGCATTCTAGCCATTGCGGCTTTGTTACTTGGCGCAGAGAAAGCAACGGGTGTCGATATAGACCCTCAAGCATTAACAGCCACGACAGATAACTTAGAACGAAACAGCCTCCCTAAAGAAAAAATAGAGCTGTATTTACCCGACGAATTTAATGGCTGCCAAGCAGATGTCACTATCGCCAATATTCTAGCGGGACCTCTGGTTGAATTAGCACCAATCATTACAAACAACACGAAGAGCGGAGGCTATTTAGGGCTTTCTGGCATTTTAGCTGATCAAGCTCAGGACGTGTTTGATACCTACAGCCAATTTTTTGATTTGAATCCAATTCAACAAAAAGAGGACTGGGTCCTAATTACTGGTAAAAAGAAATAGGCAAACCTTCACGAGATCATATCTGTCAGCTATGATCTCGTTTAGCGCAGATGTTCAGTCGAGATTGCTGATACGTTCCTGCATAACGGAATAATGGACGATACCGACACAAAGTCATTAGGATTCACTTCATGGTCGCGGAACTGATCACACAATGCCCCAAATGCCAGACTTCTTTTAAAGTTCGTAATGAACAACTAAAAGTTGCGAACGGTTTGGTCCGCTGCGGGAGTTGCCTCCATGTATTTAATGCGGCTGAATTCAGTGCGCTCAATGATGATGTACCGGTTCCTCCTAAGTTACAAGGCGGCGAACAACTTGATATAGAAGACATGTTCGGCCCGGAAGATACGATCAGTCAAATTGACCAAGATTTTGATCTTTCTGATGACAGCGTCAATGAGATGTTCTCGCCTTCAAAAACGCCTGCTCAAAAAAGCCCTCATGAAGAAGCAGAAGAAGACGCATCCGATGTTTTTCTAAATATCTCCGATGATATGAATGAAGACATGGATGCAGATGAACTCTTCGGCGGGGAAACCATTCAACAAGATAACCAAGAGCAAGACGACAGCTGGGCCGAAGACCTTCTAAAAGAGTTAGACTCAGGAGAAGACGAAGAACCTCCTGCAGTTAGCCAGCCAGAACATAAGCCTGAAAAAAATTACTCTCATGAAATACCGAGCCCAGAAGATAAACACGCCACCTCTTCGCCTCAAAACAAAGCTCACATAGAAAGCGAACCCGTTTATTTAAATACAGAACCAACACGCGATAAGCAAGAGATTTACAAGGCTGCTGCATGGGGCTTTGGGGTATTCACTGCGGTACTGGCTATTCTAGTACAAATAGCCTGGCTTAACTTTGACCAATGGTCTAAGCGACCCGACTTACGCTCAATTTACAGCAGTAGCTGTCAGATTTTGAGCTGTGAGCTTCCCAATATTCAGGCGACCGATAAAATTAGAGCAAGTAACTTAATCGTTCGCAGTGATAGCAACAATAATAAACATTTATTAATTGATGCAGTTATTTCCAACCAAGCTTCGTTTAAGCAACCTTTCCCTAAGCTCGCTCTTATTTTCAGCAACAACGATGGAAAAGACATTGCGAGTGGATTAATTCTCCCAAATCAATACATTGGCGGAGAACTCTCCGGAGTTACGGACATGCCGATCAATACACCTATTCACATTGCATTTAAGATCTATGATCCGGGCGCAAATGCCAGAAGTTACCGAATCGAGTTCTATCCTTAAATGTCAAGCACAAAATGATCACTTTCTAGACAATTATTTACGCCTTCGGTCTTTTCCAGCACTGACGAAATCGTTATCATAGCGCCCCTGTCTCATTACCATCGAACAATTTTCGATCAATGTTGTAAGACACTTTACTTTACGGAGCTATTTTGATTCAGCTAGGCCCTTACACTTTAGATAATCGATTGATACTTGCTCCTATGGCAGGTGTTACAGATCGACCGTTCAGAATAATGTGTAAACGTCTTGGTGCTGCTATGGCCGTTTCTGAAATGATTACCTCAGATAAACGCCTATGGAAAACAGCGAAATCCTCCTTAAGAATGAATTACGACGGTGAGCCAGGACTACGTTCAGTCCAAATTGCCGGTGGTGATCCAGATATGATGGCCGAAGCAGCGATGTTGAGTGTTGAAAGAGGCGCTCAAATCATCGATATAAATATGGGCTGTCCGGCCAAAAAAGTCTGTAATAAAGCAGCCGGTTCTGCGCTTTTAAAAGACGAAGGACTCGTAAAAGATATTCTTAACGCGGTCGTTCAAGCGGTTGATATCCCCGTTACATTAAAAACACGTATCGGCTGGTCAAGAGATCATAAAAATGGTTTAGCGGTTTCTCAGCTTGCAGAAGACGCAGGAATTACAGCCATTGCCATTCACGGTCGTACTCGTGAATGTAAATATCATGGCACGGTGAATTACGACGCTATTAAAGATATCAAGTCTGCGGTATCTATTCCTGTATTTGCCAATGGAGATATAGACTCTCCTGAAAAAGCATTACAGGTACTGGAATATACAAATGCCGATGGCTTACTGATCGGAAGAGCAGCACAAGGTCGACCTTGGATATTCAGAGAAATAAATCATTACCTTGAAACAGGACAACATTTAGAAGCGCCAACAGGAACAGAAATCCAAGCTCTGTTAGTTGAACATCTAAATGCACTTTACGAATTTTACGGTGACTTTATGGGCTTACGAATCGCTCGTAAGCATGTCGGTTGGTACCTTCAAACCCAACCAAACAACGAAAACTTTAGAAAAGAATTTAATCGTTTAGAAAGCTGCCAAGAACAACAGGAAGCAATTCAAACGTTTTTCCATCAATTAATACGCACAGGAAGTATAGCTGCATGATTCCTTTTGATACTGCCGAAGCCACCGTGGACCACTCCAACCCGGAAGCTAATCAATTTAAAGAACATTTAACGGCTCCGGTAGAGCAACATCAAACTTTGCGCGATAGCGTTGAAAAAGCATTACATAACTACTTCAATCATTTAGACGGCCAAGACGTCACAGACGTTTATGACATGGTCCTTTCTGAAGTAGAAGCGCCTCTACTTGAAGCGGTAATGCGTTTTACACGCGACAATCAAACTAAAGCAGCCGTTATGCTTGGTCTAAATCGCGGAACTCTTCGTAAGAAACTAAAACAGTACGGTCTACTTTAATAAAGCTTTCTTCATTAAATAGTCACTTTTAATACACAGTCAGTCGTTAACCACTAATAGGTAAAGACAACACCATGTCGACAACAGCTCTCAAACCAGTAAAGCGTGCTCTTATCAGTGTTTCAGATAAAGCAGGTATCGTTGAATTTGCTCAATCTCTAAGTGATTTAGGCATTGAATTACTTTCAACTGGCGGTACTTATCGCTTGCTAAAAGAAAACAGTATTACTGTCACAGAAGTTTCTGAGCATACAGGCTTCCCAGAGATGATGGATGGCCGAGTTAAAACACTTCATCCAAAGATTCATGGTGGAATTCTAGGCCGTCGAGGCACTGACGATCAGGTGATGAAAGATCACAGCATCGATGCTATCGACATGGTTATTGTTAATCTATACCCATTCCAAGAAGCTATCTCTCGTCCTGACTGTGATTTATCCACAGCGATTGAAAATATCGATATCGGTGGACCAACAATGGTTCGTGCCGCAGCTAAAAACCACAACGATGTTGCTATTGTTGTTAACGCTTCGGACTACACTGAACTGTTAAACGAATTAACTGCAAACCAAGGTCAACTGAGTCTTGAAACTCGTTTTGACCTTGCAGTGAAAGCGTTTGAACACACGGCTCAGTACGATGGTGCGATTGCCAATTACCTTGGCAACCGAAACATTGAAGGTGAAACGGTTAGCGATTTACCTCGCACATTCAACACTCAATTCATCAAAGCGCAAGACATGCGCTACGGTGAAAACCCACACCAGAAAGCCGCATTCTATGTTGAAGAGAAACCAGCTGAAGCAGGAATTGCAACTGCCAAGCAGCATCAAGGCAAGGCTCTGTCGTTTAATAACGTCGCTGACACAGATGCAGCATTAGAAACAGTTAAGCTGTTTGAAGAACCAGCCTGTGTCATTGTAAAGCACGCAAACCCTTGTGGAGTTTCTACAGGACAAAGCATTGCTGAAGCCTATGATCGAGCGTTCAAAACTGACCCAACGTCAGCTTTTGGTGGAATCATTGCATTTAATCGCCCGCTGGACACTGCTACAGCAAAGGCAATCATTGATCGTCAATTTGTAGAAGTCATTATTGCCCCTTCAATCGAAGCCGGTGTTCTAGAAATTACGGGGGCAAAAGCCAACGTCCGTGTTCTTGAATGTGGACAATGGTCTTCAGAAGGATCTGCCGCTTTAGACTACAAGCGTGTTAATGGTGGACTGCTTGTTCAAGATCTTGATCGCGGTATGGTTACAGAGAGCGATTTAAAAGTCGTGTCGACTAAAGTTCCTACCGAAGAAGAGATGCGTGATCTACTCTTTGCATGGAAAGTCGCGAAATGTGTTAAGTCTAATGCCATTGTCTACGCAAAGAACTCTATGACAATCGGTGTAGGTGCAGGTCAAATGAGCCGAGTATACAGTGCTAAAATCGCAGGCATTAAAGCCTCGGATGAGAATTTAGAAGTTCGCGGCTCTGTTATGGCATCTGACGCATTCTTCCCATTCCGTGATGGCATTGATGCTGCCGCTGCTGCCGGTATTAACGCAGTCATTCAACCGGGCGGCTCAATGAGAGATCAAGAAGTAATCGACGCAGCGAACGAACATGGCATGGCTATGGTATTCACTGGTATGCGTCACTTTAAGCACTAATGACGTTCACTTGTCATAATAATACGCCGTAATCCTCATGGGTTATCAGCGTTATTTAATAAAATTTTACGGGCCGATCTAATCAGGCCCGTTGCTGTTTTTAAAAATCAGGAAGAAGAGAGAACATCATGAAAGTATTGGTGATTGGTTCAGGTGGTCGTGAACATGCCCTTGCATGGAAAGCTGCAAAAGCAGAGAACGTAGAACAAGTTTTCGTGGCACCAGGAAATGCTGGTACTGCTCTAGAGCCAAATCTAACTAACGTAAACATCGACGTTCTTGACCAAGATAAATTAGTTGCTTTTGCTCAGAAAGAAGCCATTGATTTAACTATCGTTGGTCCTGAAGCGCCTTTGGTTGAAGGCCTTGTCGATCGCTTTGACCAAGAAGGTCTTAAAGCGTTCGGTCCAACAAAAGGTGCCGCACAACTTGAAGGCTCTAAAGCATTCACTAAAGATTTTCTAGCACGCCATGAAATTCCAACGGCTGAATATCAAAACTTCACTGAGATCCCACCTGCGGTTGCTTATGTGAAAGAAAAAGGCACTCCTATTGTCATTAAGGCTGATGGCCTTGCAGCAGGTAAAGGTGTCATCATCGCTCAAACTGAACAAGAAGCCATTGATGCTATTGAAGACATGCTCGCTGGAAATAAGTTTGGTGATGCAGGCTCCCGTGTTGTTGTTGAAGAGTTTCTAACAGGTGAAGAAGCAAGTTTCATCGTTATGGTCGATGGTACCGATATATTACCGCTCGCATCGTCACAAGATCACAAAGCACGAGACAACGGAGACTTAGGTCCTAACACTGGTGGTATGGGTGCATATTCTCCAGCGCCCGTTGTGACCCAAGACATTCATGACCGCATCATGAAAGAAGTGATTGTACCGACTGTTGAAGGTATGCAAGCTGAAGGGAATCGATATCGTGGATTCTTATATGCTGGCATTATGGTCGCAGAAGACGGCACACCGAAAGTTCTTGAGTATAACTGCCGTTTTGGTGATCCAGAAACTCAGCCTATCATGCTTCGTTTACAGTCTGATCTATCTGAGCTGTGCCTCGCTGCCATCAATGGCAAGCTAGCTGAGACAACGGTTAACTGGGACAGTCGTGCAGCTGTTGGTGTTGTATTAGCTGCTGGAGGTTACCCAGAAGCGTACAACAAAGGCGACATTATCACTGGCTTACCACAGCAAGAAGTTGAAGGCATTAAAGTGTTCCATGCAGGTACGGCTGAACACGAAGGCAGCACAGTAACTAATGGCGGCCGCGTACTTTGTGCAACAGCCCTAGGCAATACAGTATCTGAAGCACAACAAAAAGCTTATCTTTTAGCCAAACAAATAAACTGGGACGGTGTTTTCTACCGTACAGATATTGGTTATCGCGCAATAGCTCGTGAAGAAAACAGCTAAAGCTGAGCTAGAGAAATATAAAGGCTGTCATTTTGACAGCCTTTTTTGTATCAAAAAATACCTTATGACTTCCCCTCTCCTCCTGTGACATCCAAAAAACCAGATTAACGGCCAAGCAATCACCCAAACCCTGTCTATACTTTATCTGTGCCCGTGTGGGTAAGGTGTTCTGTTCATAATTAAAAATATCAGGAGGATAAACTATGGAACCCGAAATCTGCGTACCTCATAATGACAAAGAGCAAAAAAATGTACGAGCGCTTGCATGTTATTTTGACGAACTGTATTACTGGTAAACCATCGAAAGTAAGTTGAATATAACTTATATCGTAAGTTTAAAAAATTCCAAACGCCTGCCTCCACTTGGATGTCAGGCGTTTTTAGTTTAAACCCCAAGCGCATGTCTCAAGCCCTCAACAATGAGTTGCATTACTCGCTAAATAGCCTCTGCTACATTAAAAGTACGACCTATAGCTAAGAGCACCTATTACCATGCGAGAAAATCCTGCATACCTTTTGAAAACCGATTTGAAAGATATCCCACTGAACAGCTTCTTATTTTTAGTTCTTATTTGCTGGTCTGTGGTTGTACTGATCTGCCTATTATCTTTATCAAAAGAACAATCCTCTGTAACTCCTACCCCTGCTGTCGATTACAACCTATCTGAATGGGTCACTTCTGCATCCAATAGAATTGAACAAACTAGGCATCTCACCCTTCAGCTCGCTCGAGATTATCAAACCGTTGAGTTTTTAGCAGACACAAACGCCCCTGCGGAGCACCTAAGTAAGTATTGGGAATCTTATTTACCTAGGAGCCCCTATATAAGCAGAATCGGCGTAGTTCAAGACGAAACGAACGACTTATTTTATGTAGGAGAACATGAAATTACATCATCTGAAGTTGCATCGCTAGAAAATGAACTTCTAGGCTATCGAATGCAGGCAAGCCTACTCAAAAATAATGATATTCTTTTCAATGCACTTACCGGTTCAATTGAAGAGGGGAATGAAATCTTCTTCCGATTCACAACCCCTATTCACTATGAAGAGATGCGACTTGGGCACCTTTATGTAGACATCAATATAAACAAACTGCTTCTAGAGACATCCAAAGAGGCCAACTCAAGCAATAATATTATTATGTTGGACAGTGAGGGGAACTACGTTGCCGAGACTCTTCAATCAACGAATCAATGGTCAGCAAAACAAGGGTTGGTGGAAAACATTGGATTCTATTATCCAGAACTTTGGCAGTCGATGAACGCAATGCTATCAGGCAGCTACTCAAGCTCACCAGAAAACACATATTTTTCAAAGCTTGATATCCCTTGGTATGAAAATCAAATTAAATACTTTTATTTAATCCAGAACGCTCGGCGTAACAGCCATACAGCTGAAGCTTCAAACTATTGGCAACCACTGGCATTTATCTGGGTAATTGGGATGCTAGGATTCATGTTCATGTTTAGCGCCCTCAAGAATAAAGAACACAAACGCCCATAAAAAACGGCCAACCTTGGCTGACCGACTTTATTGATGTTAATGTCGAATAATCATTCAGGGTTGGCTGGCTCAATCGGTTTAATAAAAACCTCTCGCTGTCCATCGAAGAACTGATCATAAGTCGGTGCAACCATCTCAATCTTAGACTCTTCGTTTTCTATGCCTTGCTTTGCCTTATAGTTATTGAACTTAATTTCCCACAGCCCCTCATACTTCTTTTGAGTGACGGCTTCAATATCTTCTCGATTTCGTTGAATGGTCGGCCTTAAGAAAACTAACAGGTTTCGCTTAGTCTTGCTTATACTCGTACTTCTAAATAATGCACCAAGCCATGGAATATCACCAAGCAACGGCACCTTCTGAACAGTTTCAGAGACCTCATCGGATATCAATCCACCAAGAACGACGGTTTTACCATTATCTACAAGGATGGATGTTTTCAATGTTCTTTTATCCGTCACAATGTCTGATGCACCGGTAACTGCAGTCTGAGTAACCGATTCCGCTGACTGTTCTATATCCAATAAAACAACATTGTCTTCAGTAATCTTCGGGACAACCTTTAAGGTAACACCCACATCTTTACGTTCGATGGTTTGGAAAGGGTTTGTTGTTCCATCACCAGAGGTAGTCGTTGAACCTGTAACAAACGGAATGTTCTGACCAACAACAATTTCTGCTTCCTGATTATCCAGTGTCATGATACTAGGAGTTGAAAGTAAATTACTGTTCGTGACCGATTCTAAAGCCTGAATCAATGCCCCCCAAGTAAAATCACTGCCCTCACCACCAACACCTCCGGTAAAGCCATTCCCTGGAGTAATACCCTCTGTAGTCTCATTAACGATAGCACTGACGACTGATGCAGCAGTAACCCCCACATTATCAAAGTTCGTTCCTAAAGCAGGAACGTCACCCAAGCCTCCTAAAGCCCACTGTATACCGAGATCATCACCAACATTGCCTTGAACCTCTACAATGACAGACTCAATCAAAACCTGAGCACGGCGAATATCAAGTAAACGAATGACTTCTTCAATTTCAGACATTTCTGAAGGCGAAGCTTTGATAATCAAAGCATTCATGTCTTTGTCAGCCAAAATATTAGCTTTCTGCTGACCTTTATTTTCTTTACCTGATGAACCTGTTGTTACTAAACCCTTTAAGGTTTCAGCGATCTTTTCTGCATCCGCATTATTTAAGTATATTACTCGGGCTGAGCCGTCTTGTTTCACCGGCTGATCAAGCTTAGTCACAAGAGCAATGATTCTTTGTCTTGCTGATTTTTCACCCTTAACAATTAAACGATTACTTCGTTCATCCGCCACTACCGAAATGGTACTGTTCTTAGCCTTGCTGACGTCTGGAATTAGCTTTTCAAGAATCCCTTTTAAATCCCCTACCCATGCATGCTCCAATTGTATGACTTCAAGCTCTTCACTTCCTGAGCTATCTAAGCTTTTAATGATTGCCATCATTCGATTAATGTTGGTAACGTGATCACTAATAATTAACGAGTTAGCAGACGCAACACCTGCCAGATGCCCGTATTTAGCAACCATAGGCCTAAGGATAGGAACCAATTCAATGGCACTCGTATTCGTAACCTTAACAACTCGGGTTACAATTTCTTCACCTTTTTTACGGTTCTTAGCATCAAAACCAGCGCCTTCCTGCTTAACTTGGTTTTGCTGAATAACTTTTACAACATTACCGTTATCAACAGCGGTATAACCATGAACCTGTAAAACAGAAAGGAAGAGTTGATAGACTTCGTCCGTGGGCAAAGCGGTATTTGACACAACCGTGACCTTACCTTTAACACGGGGATCAACAACGAAGGTCTTACCAGTGATATCAGCAATTTGACTGATAAGAACACGAACATCCGCTTCCTTCAGATTTACCTTCCAGGTATCCTGAGCAGCCATCACAAGAGACGAAGCAACAAGCAAAATACATAGAGCACTTGCCTTAACTACTCGATTGATTCCATAAAACATCTTCACACCCATACCTCAAACTGCTTATTTAAGCGGAACTGTAATTTCAAACTGACGAGAACCCCGTTCAACAACAACGCTCGCCTCTCCTTGCTCAAATACTTGATCCAAATAATCACCATCTGAATTCGTATCACCAACTTCAATACCGTTCACAGAACGAATAACATCGCCCTTTTGAATTCCGTAGCGTTCCATCACAGGGTTATGACCTGAGAACCTATATCCTAATGGCTGACCATCTTTACTTACTGGTTCAAATCCCACTGCGCCTAAAGCACTTAAAGGATTTGATTTCCATTGTTTTTGTGCCGCCGATGCAAATTGATCAACCGTTTTAATCTCTTCTTTAAACGGCTTTTTCGCGGGCTTCGGAGCTTTCGTTGCTGCTTCTAGTAAATCTTCATTATCATCAAAGTACAGCGCTTCCAAACGGCCATTTCTACTCAGTATTACTCTATCCGACAAGACTTGATCCAAACTTACACCGTTTTGAACCGTATCACCGACATGATAGAACTCCGCATCTGCGCGACCTTGCTCAGCAATAATAGCAGTCGATAAGCTTGGCAGCTGACCAACAAAAACCCCCAGTAAACGAAGTCTCAATCGTGTCTTAGGCGCATCAACGACTTCTGTTTGCGCTTCCGCAGTAACTTTTGGCGCTTGACCAAATAATATTTCGCTCGCAATACTGACGCTTTTATTCAACATGGACGTCTGACCGCTAGCCGTGCTGGCGCCTGAAGCCCCACCTCTTACTATAACTGGCAAGGGTTCAGGAGCAATAACTAACCACAAAGCTTTTGCTGCAATGTTTGATAACCAAATGCACAAAACAACCGTTACCACAGTCTTGGATAACCGAGCAAATTGCAGCAATTTTTCTGGTGTTAAATTACTAATCATTAATAAACCAATTAAAAGTTATCCGCTCTACTACCAGAGCTTTTCTCTTACCTGAAAAATAATATCATCAGGCTGTTGATTACCTACCCAAGTTTGACCAACTAAATCAACACTTCGTTTTCTAACCTTTACGCCACCCCAGCCTTTATTCATAAGAAAAGCTGATGCAAGCGCGCTTCCATCTTTACCTGATTGCACGTTCAGAGTAATACCTTTTTCATCGTTCGTAAGCTTTCCAACGATATCAGGTAACTCTATATTCTCAATTCCTTTTCTTCCTGGGTAGCTCGCTTTCGCTTCTTTCCACAACAAGCGTCCTTCAGCAAGCTCAAAGATTTTATTTTCATGATCAAACACTAAGCCCAAGTCAAAAACACTAACTGATCCTCCACCTGAGACTTTTTGGGATTTCAAGTAAGGATTTATCATAGGAACAGAAAGCGTTCCATTGAGCTGTGAGATCGTTATCTGTTTTTGGGAAACAGTAATGACACCATGTAAGTCAGCGTCTTTTCCTGATTGAACTCTTACAGAGAGCTCCGGACTTAATAGAACTAAGGAAAGAGGGTTAAGATCCCAATCTATATGCATTGATAGGTCTTGATAGTCCACCATACCGGAAGCATTCCAGACGGAGCCACTCAATGAGGAGACATTCAAAGGTAAATTCGGCGTGTTCTCTTTAATAAGTTTCCAAGCATAATGGGCAGGGAAATTTGCCAAGACAAACAGAAAAAACAACACAACTGTAAGCAACACGTACCAACGTGAAGCTTTAATTACTGACCACAAATGGAATCCCTCTAATCAATCCTTGAGCCTAGTTATTATTTTATATTGCGCCCTATTATAGAGAGGACATGAGCTAGCACAACCACCCACTCAGGTAATTTGGTCGTTTTTCGACTTTGTTACACATTTTGACCGCTATTCACCCTTTATATACTTCCTTTTTTACGTAAAGCTTACAAAACTATGTATTAGAAACCAAAAAACCCTGCACAAGTGCAGGGTTTCCGGTGTTTCTGTATTAAGCGAATGAATTACATCATGCCGCCCATACCACCCATACCGCCCATACCGCCCATATCAGGCATAGCAGGAGCAGCACCACCTTCTTGAGGTGCATCAGCAACCATTGCTTCAGTTGTGATCATTAGACCAGCAACAGAAGATGCAGCTTGAAGAGCAGAACGAGTTACTTTAACTGGATCAAGGATACCAAACTCAATCATGTCACCGTATTCACCGGCAGCAGCGTTATAACCGTAGTTACCTTCACCACCTTTTACATTCTCAAGAACAACTGAACCTTCTTCACCGCAGTTCGCTACGATTTGACGTAGAGGCGCTTCAAGAGCACGACGAGCCAATGCAATACCAACGTTTTGGTCTTCGTTTGCACCTTCAACATTTGAAGCATTTGTTAAGCCTCGAACCAGAGCAACACCACCACCAGCAACAACACCTTCTTCTACCGCAGCGCGAGTTGCATGTAGAGCATCATCTACACGAGCTTTCTTCTCTTTCATTTCTACTTCTGAAGCAGCACCTACTTTAATAACTGCTACGCCGCCTGCTAACTTAGCAACACGCTCTTGAAGTTTTTCTTTATCGTAATCAGACGTTGATTGATCAATCTCAGTACGGATCTGACCAACACGAGCACTGATATCATCTTTCTCACCAGCACCATCAACGATGATAGTATTCTCTTTCGTCAATGTAATGCGCTTAGCAGAACCTAGGTGCTCAAGAGTCGTTGTTTCTAGAGACATGCCTACTTCTTCAGAAATCACAGTGCCAGCAGTCAAGATCGCAATATCTTGAAGCATTGCTTTACGACGGTCACCAAAACCAGGCGCCTTAGTAGCGGCAACTTTAACAATGCCGCGCATGTTGTTAACTACAAGCGTAGCCAGTGCTTCACCTTCAACATCTTCAGCAACGATTAATAGAGGACGAGAGGCTTTAGCAACAGCTTCTAGTACGGGTAGCAAATCACGAATGTTAGAAATCTTCTTATCTACTAACAAGATAAGAGGGTTCTCTAGCTCTGCACTCATTGATTCTTGATTATTAATGAAGTAAGGAGATAGGTAACCACGGTCAAACTGCATACCTTCTACAACGTCCAGTTCATCATCAAAACCAGAACCTTCTTCTACAGTAATAACACCGTCTTTACCTACTTTTTCCATTGCATCAGCGATTACAGTTCCTACTGCATCGTCAGAGTTTGCAGAGATAGTAGCTACTTGCTTGATAGCATTATAATCAGTACAAGGCGTAGCCATATCTTTAAGCTCAGCAACAACCGCTGCTGCAAGCTTATCGATACCGCGCTTAAGATCCATTGGATTCATGCCTGCCGCAACAGATTTCAAACCTTCATTAACAAACGCCTGAGCAAGAACTGTCGCAGTAGTAGTACCGTCACCAGCTTGATCATTTGCTTGAGACGCAACTTCTTTAACCATTTGAGCGCCCATGTTTTCAAACTTGTCGCTCAATTCAATTTCTTTCGCTACAGATACACCGTCTTTAGTTACTGTTGGGGCACCGAACGACTTATCAAGTACAACGTTACGACCTTTAGGCCCCAATGTTGTTTTAACAGCATCCGCCAAAATATTTACACCAGCTAACATTTTTTGACGAGCATCATTACCAAATACTACTTCTTTAGCAGCCATCTTAAATTACCTAAATAAATGAATTCGAAACTAAGATTGATTACAAAACAAATAATCAACCAATAAAGATTACTAATTAAGCTTCAATCACACCGAAGATTTCAGCTTCACCAAGAACCAATAGCTCTTCACCTTCAACTGTTACAGTGTTCTGAACATAACCACCGAATAAAACAGTATCACCAACTTTAAGATCTACAGGGCGAACATCACCATTTTCTAAAATTCGGCCATTACCTACAGCTAAAACTTCACCTTGATTCGGCTTCTCTGTAGCTGAACCTGGCAAAACGATACCGCCAGCAGATTTAGTTTCTTCTTCCTTACGACGTACAACTACACGATCACCTAGAGGACGAATTTTCATCTTTAAGTGTCTCCCACTTAATACATTAATGTTGATAGATAAGTGCTGATAGCAGCACTAAAATTGATAGTTCTTTATCTTGGGTCGAGCTTTTGAATTTCAAGGGTACATAAATGAAAAAAAACACTTTTATTCATTCAATGTATTACTTAACCATCTTTCCTTTCAAATTCACCTTCAATTACACCGCCAGAAGGTTTCCCTCTATGCAGATCTGAGTGAGAGGGCCTATGAGTAAAGGTACTTCCCATTTGAGCGCCGCTTGCCTGTGCTTGCATAGACTGAGCAGCAATGATCTTCATCCTGCTCATACCGTAAGCAATATACATATGACGAGATCCAGGTAATAGACATGAGAAACCAATGACATCTGTCACTAGGCCAGGCGTAAGAAGTAAGGCGCCACCCACTGCAAGCACAATCCCTTCAACCATTTCTTTCGCTGGCATTTCACCACTGGCTAAGCGATAGTTCGCTTTAGTTAACGTTTTTAAGCCTTGCTGTCGTAATAGGTTTACACCAATAAAAGCCGTTCCTAGAATTAGAGCAACCGTTGGCCAAACGCCTAGCCAACCACCTATCTTAAGTAGGATAATTAATTCAATTACAGGGAGCGTACAAAACAACAAAAACAGCCAACGCATATGAACTCCAATCCTTAATTTGATACTAAATTAGTTTCTAAACCCTAAAAGGTTTTACACACCGTGAATGACTCTAGACAACAATTCAACGATGCCGTTCTTTATATATTGGGACAAATTCCAAAAGGTAAAGTGGTTACATACGGAAATATTGCAAAATTAGCAGGCTACCCCTCTCACTCAAGGCATGTTGGTCGTGTTCTTAAGAATCTACCTAAGGATTCCACTCTGCCTTGGTTTCGAGTAATTAATGGACAAGGCAGAATTTCATTCCCAGAACAATCAGAACGCTATCAATTGCAAAAGGGTTTATTAGAAAGTGAAGGCATTGTTTTTATTTCTGGAAAAATAAACCTTAAACAGTACGCTTGGAGTGTCGGCTAATCATTGATTAGCAACTGTTCTTCCAATGCATACCTTCATTCTGCGCGACTCAATTTAGAGTAGCTTGTATCCGATGTATTCCAGGGTGCAACCCTAAATAAGAGCAACATTCCCGGTATCGCGAATGCTGTACACAGTAAGAAAAAGTTAGTCCAGCCGAGACCTTGAGCAGATATGCCAAAGAACTCCAATATTGGGAACGCAACAGGGTTTTCAACGGCATCAGCACCTTCGACTAAATAACCGGTTAGCGCATTGGCAAACGTTCTAGGCAATGCTGCAATAGCGGTAAAAAGAGCCAATTGAGTCGCGGTATAGTTTGTATTTGTTGACCTCGCAATAAACGCAACAAAGGCAGCGGTTCCAAGCCCAACACCAAGATACTCAAGCGCAATGACAATGCCCAGCACCCATAGATCATCCCCCACTTCAGCTAAAACAGCAAAACCTAAAATAGTAATAATCTGAACTAAACCAAATAGCCATAAGGATCGGTTGATGCCTATTCGAACCATCAACAGGCCACCTAAAAGGCCACCAATAATCGCGGGCCAAAGCGCTGCGTGCTTGGCAACTAAACCGATTTCAGTAAGATTGAATCCCAAATCAATATAAAAAGGCGTCGATAATGCTGTTGCCATACTGTCGCCCAGTTTATATAGAAAGATGAATGCCAGTATCTCAAAAGCCCGCAATCGGCCTAAGCGCTGAAAGAATTCCTTGAAGGGCTCTACTACGGCATCTTTAAGTGACAGGGGGGGATTCGTATTACCATTGGGTTCTCTTATAACCAACGTCATGCCTATGCCCGCGAGCATGAAGCACGCGACTACGATATATACCCAGACCCAATCAACATGATCCGCCAAGATTAAAGCTAATGACCCGGGAATGAGTCCCGCTATTCGGTAAGCATTAACATGAATGGAATTCCCCAACCCCAGTTCAGCGTCCGGCAATATCTCTCTTCGATATGCATCAAGAACAATGTCTTGGCTAGCGCTAAAGAATGCGATGGCAGCGGCTAAATAAGCAATCGTCCAAAGAGAGTCTAAAGGGTTAAGAAAACCCATAACGCCCATGGATAATAAAAGTAAGACTTGAGAAATTAACATCCAACCACGGCGACGCCCTAAAAACGGAGGAACGTAACGATCCATCATTGGCGCCCAAATAAACTTCCATGTGTAAGGCAAACCAATAAGAGCAAATAAGCCAATTTCTTTTAAGCTGACGGCTTCACTTCGTAACCAGGCAGGAATGAGTGTATATACAAAGTACAGAGGTAAGCCCGAGGTAAACCCCGTAAATATGCAGATCAACATTCTGCGATTAAAGAGCGCTTCCTTAATTGTTTCCTTACGAGGCATGAAACCCAAAGTCCTTTAAAAAATGGATAAAGCTAATATATGACAGATAAACTAACACAGCTTGCCAGTTTAGAACCGAAAAAAAGCACATAACAACGAGCATCTGCTTAAAACCCAACTTTTTACCCCAACCTTTTCCTGCTATTCCTCCGAATTGTTAACTTTGTCTGAAAATTAAGAATTGAGCATGAACTCATTTTTCATTGATGGTACATTATTTTCAACAGAGCGTTGCAATAACAACACCAATAAGCAAAACGCCCAAAAAACTAATAATTAACTATAAAAATACCTGGACACACAGGAAGTGCGTACCTTTAAGTAGTAGGGCCAACGGGGACTCAAACATGACAGACACATCACTACCCATCGTTGTTGTAGACGATGCAAAATTTTCTGGCGCAATCGTCGAACGCACTTTGAAAAAAGCTGGATATTCAAACATTCGAGTCGCCAGCCACCCCGCACAAGCACTTGAATTTTTGAAAAGTGAACCTGCCCGTCTCCTTATCGCAGACTGGATGATGCCGGATATGGATGGGCTAACGCTCGCTCAACGCATCCGCCAAATGGATCAAAAAAAGCTACACTTTACGTACATTCTGTTATTAACAGGCAAAGAAAGTCCTGAAGCCTTATCTCATGCCTTCAGCCATGGCGTTGATGACTTTATTTATAAATCTGATATGCACCAGCAGCTGGTCCCTAGAGTTTCTGCGGCAGCAAGAACAACCAATATGTTGAACTTGCTTATGAGAAACAACACAACGCTAAAAAAGAACGTGCAAGTATTAGAGCGTTGCAATCATACCGACCTTCTTACAGGCTTAGGCAATAAGCGTTTAGCGCTAAAAACGCTTACGAATTCTATTAAGCAAGTGGAAAGCAGACAAGGCGCCGTATGCTGCATAGTTTTCAATCTAGATAATATAGATGAAATAGAACAACACCATAAGGGCCCTATCGCTCAAGAAATGGTTAAGGGCGCGGCTCAGCGCCTCCAGAACTTAGTAAGACCTCTGGACGTGATAACACGCCTAAGTAAAAATCAGTTTGCTATTATCACTATGCAAGATTCAGCTGAGTCATGTGGCGCGGTATCGTTTAAACGAATCTATGAAGGCATTGCAAGCAAACCTTATGCAACGCCAGCAGGGTACCTCACCCTTCAGGTTAGCGGCTCATTAATCAGTGCTGAAAGATTGGGGAATATGCCTACCGCTCAACAACTTTTGAATACCACCATTTCTAACTTAGAAATTGCTCGAGAAAAGAACGGTATTCACGGAACTCAATGGCATTCACAAACACCGCAAATTAACGATTTCCCTAGCCCTGTGGCATTACCACAATAAGAGTATGCTTAAACATTTGATTGGCTTAGCTTGGTGAGCATCCCAAGCGAGCTGTTCAATTGCTACGAACTATTATTCCTTTAATTAATTTCTTAACGTATTCTGCTTCAATCTCTATCCTCTATGGATTACTCCTAAAGCAAAGGAATAACTCCATCCCTCTACAAAGAACGCAAAATCTCAAATACACTATTAACCTTGTATAAGCTTGTATTTAATCGTCCGAATATGACGGATATGAACATTATGCTAATCTAACTTTGAATATAAAAATGTATCAGCGAATTGAAACTGAAATTAAGAACCAGTGAAGACTCAAAAGGTATGGTAAGCAACGACATACCAAGCGAGTAAACATAACAAAACAAACATGGTATGAGGCCTTCGTTAAATGGCCTTTCATGCTCTAAGACTAAAATCATGAGTTGGTATATACGCTTTGGAACTTAATACCTTAGATCGTTGGCATATTGCAGGCCCTGGTGCCATAGGGCTCCTTTATCACTCAATGCTAGCAAGCAAAGCAGATCAACAAAATTTTGAGCGACCGCTACTAATTAATCGAAACCTGAATCTCGGATTTTCGAAGTACAGAGTTAGAGATCTATCAGGCTTCGAAAAATCCGTCACTTCAGATTGGTTTGTGGGTCAGCACAAAATTAATAAGCTGATTATCTCAACAAAAAGTTACCAGGTAATTGGCTGTATTCAGGCTCTGACACCTTACCTTACACCTAATTGCAGCATTATATTGCTCCACAACGGATTGGGCATTCAACAAGAAGCCGAAATACACTGGCCCCACTTCCAATTTTATTTTGCATCATCAACTGAAGGCGTTTGGAAAGAGTCATCAGATAAAATCATCCATGCTGGGTTAGGCGCAACCGTTATTGGTCAACAAAACCTTCAAGCCCCCGACTGGTGGTCTCAAGAGTTTGCTACTCTAAGGGGATTTCAGTGGGATCAAAATATACTCAACAGACTGCATTTAAAAGTTGCAATCAATTCGGCAATTAACCCACTGACAATACTCTATGAATGTCAGAATGGTTCTCTGATTGATCAAGGCTCCAAGCAAGCAATGCTTTCCGCATTGTGTAAAGAAAGCAATTCAGTGTTAAGTACAGCAGGATACCCAATTTCAAATCTTGAAGAAATTGTCATTGATGTGGCCCTAAAAACAGGGGCAAATTTCTCTTCGAGCTATCAAGACTGGAAAAGCAATCGTAAAACAGAGATCAACAATATGAACGGTTATATACAGGCGCTGGCTAAAAGGTATGGACTGCCTACACCAACTCATGACACAGTTATGTCAAGCCTGTTAAACAAAGCCACTATTTAGCAAACATTATGACCAGTAGATTAAAAAACTATTTTTCTCATCGCAAGATCAATCAAAAACTTTTGATCATGTTGATTACTACTGGGTTAGTAACTGTCATTCTAAGCACCGTCACAACAATTAGTATTTGGCGTTTTGTCATTCACAGTCAAATCGAACCTGATTACTTCCGGAATATAAAGTTATTCACAGAAACCAGCACCAACCAAAAACAACTCAATAACATGCTTCCTGAGTTGCTCAATATTGATAAATCATCAATAAATACGCATCACATAGTGATTTTTAATGACCAAGGAAACATAAGTAGCCAAACAGGCAGAGGGACAATAAATAATCCCCATAAGCATTTACATGAACTCTATGCAGGCTACCTACAAAAAGACCTTTTTTCCGCTGAAATTTTGGAAATCAAACTGAAGGACGGTTCATCTTACACCCTACTTGTCGCATACCAATATAAAGCAGGGAAACTATTCACAAGCAAATTCATTTTGATGCTTATATCACTCTTACTAACCGCTGTATTACTCATCCGAATCATTCAAATGCAAAGTAGACGATGGCTCATTGAACCCGTTTTACACCTCAAAGCTGTCACCCATCAAGTTTCCTCTCATCAAAATTACAGTGTTCGAGCTAACAAAGTTTACTATGACGAAATAGGAAACCTTGTTGATGCGTTTAATACGATGCTTAGCCAAATCCAAGCCCGTGACCACCTACTCACAGACGCAAGAGATAAAGCAAATCAAGCTCAAAAGAGAGCTGAAGTATCAACGCAAGAAATAAAGAAAACGAACTTTAGATTAGAAGAAGAAGCCAGAGTAAGATCTGCAATGGAAAGGAAACTTCTAGAGTTTCAGGACTTTCTTAATGGCATCATTAACTCCATGCCCTCAATAATGATAGCGCTAACGCCAAGATACCGAGTGACACTTTGGAACCAGCAAGCTGAAAAGTTAACTTCCATAGCGGCAGGAAAAGCAATCAATCACCGCATTGATGATTCATTCCCTTTCATGCTGTTTTACTTAGATTTGGTTCATCTAGCCAGTGAAACAGGCGAAGTACAAACAGTAAGCCAGGCTGAAATTCAAATCTCTGGCCAAACCCGCTTTTTTTCAATCATGATTTACCCTCTAAAAGAACGAGGACTCGAAGATGTGGTCGTTAAACTGGATGACATTACAGACCAAAAACACTTACAAGAGCTTGTTGTTCAATCTGAAAAAATGATGTCTTTGGGTGGGTTAGCTGCAGGGATGGCACATGAAATTAATAACCCTCTTGGTGGTATTTTACAAAACGTACAAAACCTAACTAGACGTCTATCGGCAGGTCTACCTAAAAACCAACAAACAGCCGACCAACTTGGTCTTTCGATGACAAGCATCGAAGAGTATCTCAACACACGAGAAATCCCCAACCTCATTGATAATATAACCAGCGCGGGTCATAGAGCGGTCGATATTGTCACGAACATGCTTCAGTTCAGCCGAAATGCTGATCCAAAACTTGAGCTCTATGATCTTAATGAACTGACTAAGCAAGCCCTACAAATAGCGAAAACAGAAACCACGTTCAGTGACTTACAATCTGAAACAGGGCTCAACATTATAGAATCGTATGAACCAGACCTCCCATCTGTCCCGTGTATTCATAGCGAAATTGAGCAAGTTATCATTAATTTATTGAAAAACGCAGCACAAGTATTGAGTGAGTACGGATGTAAAAATGGAACGCCCGAAATTAACCTGAGCGTTAGTCAGATAGACAATAATGCCGTTATCAGTGTAAAAGACAACGGCATAGGAATGGACACTGAAACCAAAAAACGTGTTTTTGAACCCTTCTTTACGACAAAGGAAGTCGGCAAAGGAACAGGGTTAGGACTATCAGTATCTTATTTTATTATTTCAAGCCACCATCATGGGGTCTTAGAGGTTCAATCAGAACCCGGTAAAGGGGCTTGTTTTGCAATAAAGCTCCCCATCCGAACGATTAATAAGACCACCAACTAAATCAATAAGTTTGAGTCCATATGTCAAATAGATTAACTAAGATCACAACCAAGACCGGCGATAAAGGAAAAACATCCATTGCTGACGGCCAAAAGCTTGATAAGTTTGATGTTCGAATTGAAGCAATTGGCGAAGTAGATGAACTTAATTCTTTAATGGGCGTGGTATATGCGGAACTGCAGGAACACCCAGCAACAAAATCATTTGGAAGTTTAGTTCTGTCCATTCAACATGACCTATTCGACTTGGGCAGTGAATTAGCCATGCCGGAACATGAAGGATTAAAACTGTCGTCGCTTGAAACATTAGAAACACATTCAAACACACTAAACCAAGAATTAGCTCCCCTCCGAGAGTTCATTCTTCCTTCTGGCAGTAAAGCAGTTGCTTATACACATCTGGCTCGAGCTGTATCCAGAAGAGCTGAGAGACAAATAGTAAAGCTTTCATCTCAAGCGGCTATTCGCCCTCTCCTATTGCAATACTTAAACCGACTTTCTGATTTATTGTTCATTCTTGCTCGAACCATAAGCAAGCAAGACGGCCAGAAAGAAATTCTTTGGAAACGTTAAAAATATTCTAGGCATAAAAAAACCGCTCTAAGAGCGGTTTTTTAATTCAAAGCATGTATTAGCCTTGAGACTCTTCTAGATCTTTCATCGTCAGCTTAACGCGACCACGTTGATCAACATCCAAAACCTTAACCTTAACGATTTGGCCTTCAGAAAGAACATCTGAAACTTTCTCAATACGCTCGTTCTTGATTTGAGAAATATGAACCAAACCTTCTTTGCCAGGAAGGAATGCAATGAAAGCACCAAAATCAACGATCTTACTTACTTTACCGTCGTAGATTGCACCAATTTCAGCTTCAGCAGTGATTGCTTCGATACGAGCAATTGCAGCATCAGCACCTGAACGATCATCAGCAAATACTTTGATGTTTCCGCTGTCATCGATATCAATTGAAGCACCAGTTTCTTCAGTGATAGAGCGAATAGTTGCTCCACCTTTACCAATAACTTCACGGATCTTATCAGGGTGTATTTTGATAGTTTCCATTACTGGCGCATTGTCTGAAAGTTGAGGTCTAGATTCAGCAATAACTTTGTTCATTTCTTCAAGAATATGGATACGAGCTTCATTAGCTTGACCAAGCGCTATTTCCATAATCTCATCAGTGATACCTTGAATCTTGATATCCATCTGAAGCGCTGTAATACCTTCATCGGTACCAGCAACTTTAAAGTCCATATCACCAAGATGATCTTCATCACCTAAGATATCAGTTAGGACAGCAAAACGGTCACCTTCTTTAATCAGACCCATTGCAATACCAGCAACAGGTGCTTTCAAAGGAACACCAGCATCCATTAGTGCCAAACTAGCACCACAAACACTTGCCATGGATGAAGAACCGTTAGATTCAGTAATTTCTGAAACAACGCGAAGTGTGTACGGGAACTCTTCTTCCGTTGGAACCATCGCCTGAATACCACGGCGAGCCAAACGACCATGACCAATTTCACGACGGCCAGGGCTACCCATACGACCACACTCACCTACAGAGTATGGAGGGAAGTTATAATGGAATAAGAACGGGTCACGCTTATCGCCTTCTAATGCATCAAAGATCTGAGCATCACGAGCAGTACCTAGTGTCGTAGTAACGATTGCTTGAGTTTCACCACGAGTGAACAAAGCAGAACCGTGCGTCTTAGGTAATACACCAACTTCGACAGCGATTGGACGAACTGTTTTATTATCGCGACCATCAATACGTGATTCGCCGCTTAGAACGCGCTCACGCACAGTTGTTTTCTCTAGAGAAGCAAATGCACCAGATACTTCGGCAGCGCTTGGCTGGCCTTCTTCATCACCAGATAAAGCAGCAACAACTTCTGTACGCAATTCAGATAGACGTCCGTAACGCTCCATCTTATCTGTAATAATGTAAGCTTCAGCGATTTGTGCGCCGAACTGACTAACCAAAGCTTCTTTTAGCTCTGTATTTTCTGCAGCAGGTACCCACTCCCAAGTAGGAGTATTTACTTCTGCAGCAAATTCTTTAACAGCTTGAATAACTTTCTGTTGTTCTTGGTGTGCGAACAAAACAGCACCAAGCATTTCATCTTCAGTTAATTCTTCTGCTTCAGACTCAACCATTAGAACGGCAGTTTCTGTTCCAGAAACAACCATGTCCAATAAAGAAGTTTCTAATTCTTCATGACCTGGGTTAAGTATGTAACCATCTTCATCAGTGAAGCCAACACGAGCAGCACCGATTGGGCCATTAAATGGAGCACCAGAGATTGCTAACGCAGCAGATGTACCGATCATTGCAGGGATATCTGCAGGCGCTTTCTTATCCGAAGACATTACAGTACAGACAACCTGTACTTCATTCTTAAAGCCTTTCGGAAACAGTGGACGTACCGGACGGTCAATCAAACGAGAAGTTAGAGTTTCAAACTCAGAAGGGCGACCTTCACGCTTTAAGTAACCGCCAGGAATACGTCCAACTGCGTAGAACTTCTCCTGATAATGAACTGATAAAGGAAAGAAATCCTGACCAGGCTTAGCTACCTTGCTTGCAACCACAGTTACCAGAACACTAGTTTCGCCCATAGTAACCATTACAGCACCTGAAGCTTGACGCGCTACGCGGCCAGTTTCGATGGTGACTGTTTCTTTTCCGTATTGGAATGTTTTAGTAACCGGATTCACGGTTTAATATCCTTTATCTAATTAATATCAATTATTGAAGAAGTTCTCGTCGGCTATATTAGCGACGTAGACCAAGACGCTTGATCACAGCAACGTAACGATCGTGATTCTTCTTGTTTAGGTAGTCCAACAGCTTACGACGCTGATTTACCATACGAATCAAACCACGACGAGAGTGGTGATCTTTATGATTCTCTTTAAAGTGAGACTGAAGACCTTCGATGTTCGCTGTTAGCAATGCAACCTGAACTTCTGGAGAACCAGTGTCGCCTTCAGATTGCTGATAGTCTTTTACGATTTGCGCTTTTTGATCTGCACTTAGTGCCATTGTTACTTACTCCAAATTAAAACATGCTTGAATGTTTTCAATGGCGTTAGATACGCCATTAGGAAAATCAAAGCCCGTGCATATTTACAGACCGATTCACCTCAATTTAAACCTGGACTTGAGTTTCAGATTCAAATTCAGCCATGTTAACCAACCGTTTTGGCTGGACAATATGACCCGGTAACCAATTAGCCACCCCCAAAAAGAAGGGCTTACTTTTACCAGACTGCGTATTATACAGTCTTAATAGCTCTTGAGTAGGTTTTTTATCTTCAAGATTACTATCTACTTCAATTCTTTCAACTTGCTCTTTGGTTAAATTAACCTGCTGGCCTAGAAGAATTCTATTCGTTTGAAGTTCATCCAACATAACGGCCTTCATGCCGTCCAAGCCTGTATCCGAATCGATGATTGCACCGTCTCGCAACTCACTTGATTCAAGCTGTTCGATTGTCAATGCATCAGCAATATCAAAGGGCCCTGTCACAGTACGTCGTAACTCAACAACGTGAGCACCACACCCTAACGCCTCACCAATGTCTCGAACTAAAGAGCGTATGTACGTTCCTTTTGTACAGCTAACTTCAAGTTCAAGATAATCACCATCAATTTTCAACAAAGTAAGCGACTTTATCGTCACTCGTCGAGGATCAATCTCTATAATCTTCCCTTGGCGAGCCAACTTATAAAGTGGCTGACCATCTCGTTTTAACGCTGAATACATTGGCGGAACTTGATCGATAGGACCTCGAAATTCAGACAACGCCTGTTCTACTAGCATTTCTGTTATTTCTGGAACTGGACGTGTTTCAGTAACCTCACCCTCAGCATCTTCAGTAGTGGTCGTCTCACCTAGCTTTGCTCGAGTAATATAACTTTTGTCTGCGTCCAATAAAAACTGACTAAATTTGGTCGCCTCGCCCAAACAAACAGGCAACAAGCCTGTGGCCAATGGGTCTAGAGCACCAGTATGCCCTGCCTTTTTAGCAGTGTATAACCAACGAACTTTTTGAAGAGCCTGATTTGAAGATAAGCCTTTTGGCTTATCTAATAAGACGATGCCATTTATTGACAACCCTTTACGCTTTCTTGCCATAATATATTAAAATCTTTTTTATTCGTCGTCTTGATCTGCACGACGAGCATCATCTTCACGAACGGCCTGTTCAATCAAAGAAGATACTTTCATACCATTTTCAAGAGTTTCATCGATGAAGAACCTTAATTCAGGCGTAATCCTTGCCCTGAAAGACTGTCCTATCTTTGTTCTAAGAAAACCTGCAGCACTGTTTAATACTTTTAACGCATCTTTCTTAGCTTCAGATTTTGCTTCATCCGTTTGAGCCCCAAACGCTAAAACAGTAACAAATACGTCTGCATAACCGAGGTCTCGGCTCACACGAACTTCCTGAACAGTCACCATACCTAAGCGAGGATCTTTTAACTCAAATTGAATTAGCTGAGCTAATTCTTTTTGTAAAAAGTCACCCACCCGGTCTGTACGTGCATATTCTTTCATTTTATTTACTACCTATAAAAACAAGAAAAGCTCGGAGTAAGGTTTCCACCTCAACACCGAGCAATCCTTTCTAACTATTTAAGCGCTGTTTATTACTCTCGATATTCAAGAGCAAACAACTGAAGAAATTAAAGAGTACGCTCAACCTGTACACTCTTAAATACTTCAATCTTATCGCCTGGCTTAACATCTGTGTAGTTCTTAACACCGATACCACACTCAAGGCCATTTCTAACTTCAAGAACATCATCTTTGAAGCGACGCAGAGATTCTAACTCACCTTCATAGATAACAACGTTATCACGAAGAACACGAATCTTATCATTCTTGAAGATCGTTCCTTCAATCACCATCGAACCTGCGATTGATCCAAACTTAGGCGAACGGAATACATCACGTACTTCAGCAACACCAACGATATCTTCTCTAAACTCAGGAGCCAGTAGACCAGTTAGAGCCTGCTTAACATCATCAATGATGTTATAGATAACTGAGTAATAACGAAGATCCACTTCTTCACGTTCAATAATTTCTCTTGCTGTATTATCAGCTCGAACATTGAAGCCAAAGATAATCGCATTAGAAGCAAGCGCTAAGTTAGCATCTGTTTCGCTGATACCACCAACACCGCTGCTGATAATACGAACAGCAACTTCATCGTTAGACAAATCAAGCAATGAAGATGTGATTGCTTCCAGAGAACCACGAACATCAGTCTTCAGAACGATGTTCAATTCGCTCACTTCACCTTTGCCCATATTCTCGAATATGTTCTCAAGCTTAGAAGCTTGTTGGCGAGCAAGTTTAACTTCACGGTATTTACCCTGACGGAAGTTAGCTACTTCACGAGCTTTCTTCTCATTTGGTACGACCATGAAATCGTCACCAGCAGCAGGTGTACCATCCAAACCAAGAATTTCTACAGGGATTGAAGGGCCTGCCTGATCAATTGGTCGACCGTTTTCATCAACCAAAGCTCGTACACGACCGAACTGTTGTCCCGCTAGAACAATGTCACCTTTCTTAAGCTGTCCGCCTTGAACAAGAACAGTAGCAACTGAACCACGCCCTTTATCTAGTTTAGACTCAACAACGATCCCTTTAGCAGGGCCTTCAGACGGTGCTTTCAATTCAAGTAATTCAGCTTGAAGTAGAACTGCATCAAGCAGCGCTTCAATACCTTCACCACTATGAGCAGAAACATTCACAAACTGAACATCACCGCCCCAATCTTCAGGAATCACATCCTTTTGAGCTAATTCATTCTTAACTCGATCAGGATCCGCACCTTCTTTATCTATCTTGTTTACAGCAACAACGATTGGCACTTCAGCCGCTCGAGCATGCTGAATTGCTTCTTCAGTTTGAGGCATCACGCCATCATCTGCCGCAACAACAAGGATTACAATATCAGTCGCTTTAGCACCACGAGCACGCATAGCAGTAAACGCTGCGTGTCCTGGTGTATCTAGGAAACTGATCATGCCATGACCTGTTTCTACGTGGTAAGCACCAATGTGCTGAGTAATACCACCAGACTCACCTTCCGTTACTGTCGCTGAACGAATGTAATCAAGTAAAGAGGTCTTACCGTGATCAACGTGACCCATGACCGTTACGACAGGCGCACGAGTTGACTCTTCCGTTGAATAATTTACATTTTCAGCGATTGCAAATTCAACTTCATTATCACGAAGCATTTTGAAGGTATGACCCATATCTTCAACAATCAGCTGAGCGGTGGCTTGATCAAGAACCTCGTTGATCGTTACCATTGATCCCATTGTGAACATGACTTTAATTACCTCAGCTGCCTTAACAGACATTTTCTGAGCTAATTCACCAACGGTAATGGTTTCGCCAACACTTACTTCACGAACAATTTTAGCTGTTGGCTTAGCAAACCCATGCTTATTGGAATCTTTGTTACGCTTCTTCTTTGGTCTACGAATTCGACGTGAATCACCGTATTCATCATCCAATTTAATGCGACTAGAACCGCCCTTCTTCTTATGTTCAGGACGCTTATTATCCTCTGCTGCACCAGCCTTCTTTTTAGCTGGTTGCGGGGATGCGGCTTGCTTAGTATGCACTTTTTTAGGTTTTTCCTTTTTGTCAGAGCCTTTAGGTTTAGCTTCAGGAGCCGCCTTTTGCTCTGGTTTAGGTTGCTCTTGCTTAGGCGCTGCTTCTTTTACTGGCTCTACAGCTTTTACCGGCTCAACAACCTTTTCCTCAACAACTGGTGTTTCAACAACCGGAGCTTCAACTGCAGGTGCAGTCTCAACTGGAGCTGTTTCAACTACCGCTTCCTGAGGCTCATCTTTAGCTTCTGTAGGAGTTTTTTGAACGTAAGTTCGTTTCTTTCGAACCTCTACGTTAACTGTTTTACCACGACCAGCCGGAGCTTTGATCGTTGATTTAGTTTTACGCTGCAATGTAATCTTTTTTGGTGAATCGTCATTATCACCATGACTACGCTTTAGGTGGTCAAGTAAAGATTGCTTCTCAGTTTCAGTTACCTGATCCGACTCTGAGTTTTGCGACAAGCCCGCGCCTTTCATTTGAGAAAGCAGCTTATCGGTTGGTACACCAACCACTTCGGCCAACTGTTTTACTGTCAATTCTGCCATAGCTTGGTATTACTCCTTCGTAAGCCTTACGCTTCGTCTTCAAACCAATGAGCACGCGCAGCCATAATGAACTTAGCCGCCAACTCTTCGTCGGTTATAACTTTAATTTCAATCAGATCATCTACAGACTGTTCTGCAAGATCATCTAATGTCTTAATACCTGCTTTATTAAAAGCTAATGCGATGTCGTGGGTCATGTCTTCGATTTCAAGAATCGCATCATCTAACCCTTCTTCTGAAGTAAGCTCACTGTTCAACAAAGAGTCTTTTGCTCTAGCTCGCAGTTCAACGATGGTATCTTCATCCAAACCATCAATTTCAAGCATTTCTTCTAGAGGAACATAAGCAACCTCTTCAAGACTGCTGAAACCCTCTTCTACTAAGAAGTCAGCAAAATCTTCATCAACATCAAGACCTTTAACAAAGGTATTAATTAATCCTGAATGCTCTGCTTTTTGCTTTTGACCCGCTTCTTCTTCGGTCATTACATTCAATGACCAGCCAGTCAGCTCACTTGCAAGTCGAACATTCTGTCCGCCCTTACCAATAGCCTTAGCAAGATTATCTTCTGAGACAGCAACATCCATTGTGTGAGTATCTTCATCGATCACAATAGAAGCGACTTCTGCAGGCGCCATTGCATTAATAACTAATTGAGCTGGATTATCATCCCAAAGAACAATATCAATACGCTCACCACCCAATTCGTTAGACACGGCTTGTACACGAGAACCACGCATACCAACACATGCACCGACAGGGTCTATTCGCTTATCGTTTGTTTTAACGGCGATTTTGGCACGCAGACCTGGATCACGAGCAGCACCTTTAATTTCAATTACTTCTTCAGCAATTTCAGGCACTTCAATGCGGAACAACTCAATTAATACTTCAGGAGCAGATCGACTTAACATCAATCGAGGTCCTCTAGTATCTTCTTTAATCGTTTGCAATAGAGCCCTTACGCGTTCACTGATACGGAAAGATTCACGACCGATCAACTGATCACGAGGAAGTTCTGCTTCACCGTTATTACCTAAATCAATGAATAACTTGTCGCGGCCAACCTTCTTTACAACACCGGTAACAAGCTCGCCGATACGCTCTTGGTAAATACCAACAATTTTTAGTCGCTCAGCTTCACGTACTTTCTGAACAATAATTTGTTTAGCCGCTTGAGCACCAATTCGACCAAACTCAACGTTTTCAACTTGCTCTTCATAAACATCACCTGGCTTTAGCGCAGGATCTTTTTCGGCAGCTTCTTCCGTCGTAAATTCAGTACCAAGTTTTGCTAGCTGATCATCAGCTACCACTAACCAACGACGATTCGATACAAAGTCGCCCGTTTTACGATCAATAATTACTGTAATATCACTGTCTTCGTCTTCTTCGTAGCGCTTCCGAGTTGCCGCTGCCAACGCCAATTCCATTGCTTCAAAGATGATCTCGCGGTCTACTCCCTTCTCGTTAGAAACCGCTTCAGCTACCAGCAGAATTTCTTTTCCCATTTCACTCTACCCTTAAACTAATAACTGTCACTTAAACTGTGGCTCGACGTTGGCTTTTTCTATCGAGTCAATTGGCAAGCAATACTCGTGATTATCAACATGAATAACCACATCACTTCCTTCCACACCATTCAGACGACCTGTAAACTTCCGGCGCCCTTCAAACGGAAACCGTAACTTAACCGCTACGACTTCTCCGATATACTTTGTAAAATGCTCTAATGTAAATAAAGGTCGATCCATGCCTGGAGACGAAACCTGTAAATCATATTCAGAGCTAATAGGATCTTCTACATCCATAACGGCGCTAATCTGACGACTGACTTTTGCACAATCATCTACCTGAATACCATTTTCATGATCAATAAACACACACAACACGGTATGTTTACCTTGAGGTGAATATTCAATACCCCAACATTCATACCCAAGAGACTCCACGACCGGAGTCAACAATTCATTTAACTGGTCAGATTTGGTACTCAAATGCACCTTACTCCATAAATCAAAAAGATCAATTGAATGCAGAAAACCCAGAAATAAAAAATGGGCCTATAGCCCATTCCTTAAAAGTATTCTCCTACTTGAAAAACCAAATAAAAAGGATTTTTCAAGTGACCCAATCAAGGCCGAGGGAATTATAGTCTTCGCCTCGCACAAGGTCAATAATTGGTGCCGAAGGCCGGACTCGAACCGGCACGACCATTAGGTCACCACCCCCTCAAGGTGGCGCGTCTACCAATTTCACCACTTCGGCATAAGTTTCAAAAGATTATTCTGAAACTTGAGGAACTTCATCTACCGCATTTTCAATTGCAGGTAGTTCAGCAGGCTCTTCTAAAACAGGCGCTTCAACTTGTTCTTGCACCTGAGGTAAACCTGCCTGCTCAGCATTTTCAGCTTGCTGCTTAGCATACATAGCCAAACCCAAACTTGTAGCAAAAAACAAGATCGCTAACGTTGAGGTGGATTTAGTCAGAAAGTTACCTGAACCCTGACTACCAAACACTGTTTGCGATGCACTTCCGCCACCGCCGCCAAAAGCAGCACCAGCATCAGCACCTTTACCTTGCTGAAGCAAAACGAGCGCTATGATAGCGATTGCAAATAAAACATGCAAACTCAATAAAACAACTTCCATACTTTTATCCTGCTGCCTGACAAATTGCGATAAAATCATCTACATTCAAAGCGGCACCCCCAATCAGGCCTCCATCAATATCTGGTTGTCCAAATATCTCTTGAGCATTACCTGGTTTGACACTACCACCGTATAAAATTCTTACTTTCTGAGCTAACTCTTCTGACAACTCACCTAACACAGATCGAATGAAGCTGTGTATAGCTTGAGCTTGTTCAGGCGTTGCCGTTAAACCCGTACCAATTGCCCATACTGGTTCATAAGCAACGATTACACTTTCAAGCGAAAGATCAAGATCGCTTAATGCTGCCAACAACTGACGCTGAACAACTTCTTCAGCATTACCTAGTTCACGCTCTTCAAGTGTCTCACCAACACATAAAATTGGCATCAAGCCAGATTCCAATGCTAGTGATAATTTGTTTCTTACATCACTATCTTGCTCAGAAAACAATGTACGTCTTTCTGAATGCCCAAGTATGACATATTTACAGCCACTCTCCTTAAGCATTTCAACAGAGACTTCACCCGTAAAGGCGCCTGAAGTTTTATCTGAACAATTCTGAGCACCTAGCTCTACAGAACTGCCATCAATTATTCCGGACACTCGATCCAAATGAACAAACACAGGACATAATACAACATCACAAGTCATATCAGCCTGATTCTTAACAATTCCGCTAGCTAATTGATCAACAGTTCCATTCGAACCATTCATCTTCCAATTACCAGCAACTAACGACTTTCGCATGCTCGTCTCCGTAACCCTGAGCGGGCGACAATACTATATTTTTTGATTTTGAATAGCAAGGATTAACCCTTCGCAACCTGCTCGACAATCGAAACAAGTTCGTCCGCTTCTCTACGGATCTCTTCCTCATCCACACCTTCAACCATAACCCGCACAAGAGGCTCTGTTCCTGAAGGACGCAACAATACACGACCTCGCTCCCCCATTGAAGTTTCAGACTTAGCTACAGCATCCAGAACAACTTGGCTTGTCATAACTTTCTTTTTATCCGTAACCTTAACATTTAACAAAATCTGAGGGCATTTAGTCATACCACGACAAAGTTCAGCCAGCGACGATCCTGTTTCATGCATAACTTCTAAAACTTTTAGTGCAGAAATAAGACCGTCACCCGTAGATGTCATATCACGAATAACAATATGTCCGGAGTTCTCTCCACCAAGAGACCACTCATTCTCCTTAAGTGCCTCCATCACAAAACGATCACCAACATCAGCACGAACAAATGGAATATCCATATCAGCTAAAGCACGCTCCAACCCCAAGTTAGACATTGTCGTTCCAACAACACCACCTGTCATCGTCCCATTTAATTTTTGATGACGAGCCAAAACGTATAGAATCTCATCACCATCAACTGACTGCCCCTCATGATCGACAAAAATTAACCGATCACCATCGCCATCAAAAGCGATTCCAATGTCCGCCTTTTCAGCCAGAACAACTCGCTTTAAAACGTCAGGACTAGTTGAACCACAACCTTCATTAATATTAAAGCCATCCGGGTTAACATGAATCTCACTCATGTTAGCGCCCAACTCAGATAAAACAGAAGGTGCAACCTGATACGTTGCACCGTTCGCACAATCCACAACCATTTTCAAAGAAGAAAGGTTTATTTCATCAGACACCCTGCTTTTACAGAACTCGACATAACGACCTCTTGCATCTTCAATACGGAATGCCTTGCCCAATTCAGAAGAGTCAACGACCTCCATAGGCGCATCAATCATAGCTTCTATCTGGCTCTCAAGATCATCAGGTAATTTTGTTCCCTGAGCAGAAAAGAATTTAATGCCATTATCATAAAAAGGATTATGAGAAGCACTAATAACAATACCCGCTTGCGCTTTAAACGTTCTAGTTAGGTATGCGATAGCCGGGGTTGGTATCGGACCAAGCAACCCAATATTTACACCGGCTGCGGATAGTCCAGCTTCAAGTGCCGACTCAAACATATAACCAGAAACCCGAGTATCTTTACCTATCAAAATGGTACTAACCCCTTGCCGGCGAAACACCTTACCAGCAGCCCATCCTAACTTCATCACAAAATCAGGTGTAATTGGAGCTTGACCTACCTTGCCTCGAATACCATCCGTACCAAAATATTTACGCATATATTTTCTCATTATTATCTTTTCAGGCAGCTATACTTATGAACATTCAAACAACTAAATATCTAACACAGCCTGTACAACTTTAATTACATCAACGGTTTCTTCAACATCATGAACACGTATTATTTTCGCCCCATTCATTGCTGCAATCGCAGCAGATGACAAACTGGAAGCCAAACGTTCATCAACTTCTTTATCCGTTATTTGCCCCAACATTGACTTACGAGAAAGCCCAACCAATAAGGGAAAGCCTAATGATTCAAATGCTTTCAAGTTTTTCAACAACATTAAGTTATGGGTCAATGTTTTACCAAACCCAAAACCAGGATCCAACAAAATATTTTCGCGACTGATTCCCATAGACAAGCAAGCATCGACTCTTTGTTCAAAAAAATGAGAGATTTCGGAAATCGCATTTTGATAGCTAGGGGCATCCTGCATAGACTGAGGGCTGCCTTGCATATGCATCAGACATACAGGTAAATTGGACTCAGCAGCAACCTCCATAGCACCTGCACGCTGAAGAGCTCTAACATCATTAATCAACCCCATACCCAAGCCCACGGCTTCTTTTAAGAGGTCTGGCGAGCTACTATCAACGGACACAACCGCATCATACCTTTTCGCCAAAACTTCAACGACAGGCAGAACCCGATCCATTTCTTCCTGAAGAGAAATAGGTGTTGCCCCTGGTCTTGTTGATTCACCACCTACATCAATGAATGTAGCCCCAGCCTTGACCATTCTATCAGCTTGTTCAAGTGCATCCGAAGCCTCCGAAAAGCGACCACCATCAGAAAAAGAATCCGGCGTCACGTTCAAAACACCCATTACATGGACACGACTTAAATCAATCTCATTTGAGGCAAACTTCATGAATACATACTTATATAACGAATACAAAAAAGGGCACTAATCAAATCTAAGAATAAAAACATCTTAAACTTTATTAGCACCCTACATATCAGATTAACTCTGGTTGGCAGGACCGCCTACACTGGAATCTTTAAGATCAACATTTTTAGATGCTTCAGCTGACTCGTCTTTCTTTTCATCAGAATCAGACGTTGAGGAAGAACCCGAAGAGTTATCATCCCAACCCTCAGGATCTTTTGGCTCTTTACCATCCATGATGTCATCAATTTGCTTCGAATCAATAGTTTCATATTTCATCAAAGCATCAGCCATCATATCTAGCCTATCGCGGTGTTCAACAAGGATGTCTTTAGCACGTGTGTAACACTCATCCGCAATCCTTCGGACTTCAGCATCAATTAATTTAGCTGTTTCACCTGACATTGCTTTGCCTGGACTTCCAGAAGAACGACCTAGAAACACTTCGCCATCATCTTCGTCGTACATCAGAGGCCCCATCTTTTCAGAAAGCCCCCACTTAGTAACCATGCTTCGGGCAATACTCGTTGCGCGCTGAATATCATTAGACGCGCCCGTAGTAACGCCTTCAAAGCCAAGAGTCAGTTCCTCAGCGATTCGGCCACCAAAGAGACTACAAATAGAACTTTCAATAGCTCGTTTACTCTGGCTGTATCTATCTTCCTCAGGGAGGAACATTGTTACACCCAGCGCTCGACCTCTAGGAATAATACTTACTTTATAAACTGGATCATGCTCTGGCACCAAACGCCCTACAATGGCGTGGCCCGCTTCATGATATGCGGTATTTAACTTCTCTTTTTCAGACATCACCATGGTTTTGCGCTCTGCACCCATCATGATTTTATCTTTTGCCAGCTCAAACTCCGCCATTGTTACAAGTCGCTTATCGGCACGAGCAGCAAACAGAGCAGCCTCATTACATAAATTGGCCAAATCAGCACCCGAGAAACCAGGTGTTCCTCGAGCAATAACAGAAGTATTTACATCATCCGAAACAGGAACTTTACGCACATGAACATTCAAAATTTGTTCACGACCTCGAATATCAGGCAAGCCAACAACCACCTGACGATCGAAACGACCTGGACGCAATAAAGCGGGATCTAAAACGTCAGGTCTGTTGGTCGCTGCAATTACGATAATACCGTCATTTGCTTCAAAACCATCCATCTCAACAAGAAGCTGGTTAAGGGTTTGTTCACGCTCATCATGACCACCGCCAACACCTGCGCCACGATGGCGACCCACAGCATCAATTTCATCAATAAAAATAATACAAGGCGCTTGCTTCTTTGCTTGGTCAAACATATCTCGGACTCGAGAAGCACCAACACCTACAAACATCTCAACAAAGTCAGAACCTGAGATCGTGAAGAAAGGTACTTTCGCTTCACCAGCAACGGCCTTAGCAAGTAATGTTTTACCTGTACCTGGAGGCCCTACCATCAATACGCCGCGAGGTATTTTACCGCCTAACTTCTGAAACTTCCCAGGGTCACGCAAGAAGTCTACTAACTCCTGCACATCCTCTTTAGCTTCATCAACACCAGCTACGTCGGTAAAATTTGTTTTGATCTGATCTTCGCTCAATAGACGAGCCTTGCTTTTACCAAATGACATCGGGCCTTTACCACCACCTCCGCCACCTTGCATTTGACGCATAAAGAACATGAACACAACAATAATCACCAAAATCGGGAAGCTTGCTACCAATAACTGAGTCCAGATACTCTGCTGCTCAGGTCGCTTGCCTTCAATCGATACATTGTTCGCCAAGAGCTCGTTAACTAGATCCAAGTCAACTAACTCAGGTCGAACGGTTTCAAATCCAGAACCATCCGACAATTTACCGCTAATAACTGAACCATCAACAGTTACTTGGGATACCTGTCCAGTTTTCACCTGCTCCACGAATTGAGAATAACTGTACTCATTCGTTGCAGGAGACGGATCAAATTTATTCAGCACCATAACAACAACTGTTGCAATAATGGCCCACAATATTAAATTCTTCATTACGTCGTTCAAGGAACAACCCTCTTAATTTATATAGCAATAAATGCTTGGCATACGCCAATGAACTACTTTTAATTATCTTACAGTATGACTCCGACAACAAACAATCTCAAACCGTTCTATTCTAATTCGATTATTTTTGTCATTTTATTAATTTCCTAGACTTTTCTATGACTAAAAATTAAAAATGATCACACTAAGCTTAGTTATAAGGTCTCTTTTCGGAATATCAAGTCACTAATTTCTAGCCCGCGAGTTAAATCCCCCAGCGAGACCGTCAAGCAATTGAATCCTTGAAATATTCTTACCTACTAGAACAAGCTAACTCAAAGCCCCATCTAAAAAACCTCTGCTATTGTTTAGATAATTAACAGGAATGCTGTACAATCCGCCCCAGTTTAAATAACCGGAGTAATACGACCAATGGCCAATAAAAACGCCAAAATAACCAACGCTAAGAAAAAGGAATACCGCAGCATTGGTCACAATCTAAACCCAGTCATCATTGTTTCAGAAAACGGAATTTCCGAAGGCATTCTAAATGAAACAGAACGAGCTCTGGATGATCATGAGTTAATCAAAGTTAAGTTCAACATTGGCGATCGAGAAGTCAGAGCTGAACTTATCAAGGAACTGTGCAAGGAAACAAAAGCAGAAGTAATCCAGAACATCGGAAAAATAGCCCTTATTCTACGCATCGCTAAAGAGCGTAACGAACAACTATCTAACCTGCTTCGTTAACAACTACATATGCTTTTCGCATAAAAAAGGTCACGATTAACGTGACCTTAATTTTTTCTATTTGCGACAAGGATAATTCCAAGTAAAGAAATCATCCCATAAAGCAAATCCTGCTCTGCGACCACCTTCACTGCCTCAAACTGCCTAAAACTGTAAACACCGGAAAGCAACAGCATCAAAGTCACTAACGTAGTTTGTGACTCAACAATTTTTTCCTTTAAATTTTGCAGCTCCATAATCCTAGCAACTAAGACAACCAAACCACAGAAGATACCAACATTAACCGTCAGATACTTTAAGCCTAACGCTAAAGGTTGCCATAGCGCAGGATCGGGGTAAGTTTTAGCGATGTATGGAACAGCCAAATAACCGACTGACCAAAGCGCACCTAACCAAAAGGTTAATACTAACCGAGAACCTGCACCTACTTGAGGCTTAACCTGAGAAGAGGCAATATCTCCCATCAGACGTAATTAACTTTAGCTATTTCATATTCGACTTCGCCGCCTGGTGTTACCACCATCACAACATCATCTTCTTCTTTTCCTATAAGTGCACGCGCAACAGGTGAAGTAACAGACACCTTACCTTCTTTAATGTTGGCTTCGTCTTCACCAACAATTTTGTAGGTTACATCTTCGTCTGTTTCTAGGTTAATCAAGTCTACAGTTGCACCAAAAATAACCTTACCGTTATTTGGAAGCTTCGTAACATCAATCACCTGACTGCTAGAAAGTTTACCTTCAATCTCTTGAATTCGACCTTCAATAAAACCCTGCTGTTCTCTAGCAGCGTGATACTCTGCGTTTTCTTTTAAATCACCGTGCTCTCGAGCATCAGCAATCGCCGCGATAACTCGCGGACGATCTTCCGTTTTAAGTTGTAGCAATTCGTCACGTAGTGTTTTTTCACCCGCTACCGTCATTGGTACCTTATTCATGCACTAATTCCTTCATGCAAGTCCTGCAAACGACGCACCACCTTCTCTTCACCGCTCTGTAGAGCATACAAGGCAGCAAATGCGCCAGCCAATGTAGTAGTACAATACACTTTGTGTTGCAAAGCACTACGACGAATCATTGCAGAATCTTCAATAGATTTACGACCTTCTGTGGTATTTACAATTAAGACGATTTCATCGTTCTTAATCATATCTACAATATGAGGACGACCTTCTTTAACTTTGTTTACTCGCTCAATAGTGAGGCCAGCCTGCTCAATGACATCACATGTACCACCTGTGGCACACAGATCAAAGCCTTGATCAAGCAAACCTTGAGCCAGCTCAACCACTCCAGATTTATCCGCATCACGTACACTTACAAAAGCGCGTCCGGAAGTTGGTAATACTTCGCCGCCAGCCTTAACAGCTTTACTAAAGGCTTCTCCAAATGTATCACCTACACCCATCACTTCACCAGTAGACTTCATCTCTGGGCCAAGAATAGGGTCAACACCTTGGAACTTATTAAACGGGAAGATAGCTTCTTTAACACTATAATACGGAGGAATAATCTCTGTTGTGAAATTTTGCTCTTCCAGAGAAACACCCGCCATACAACGAGCTGCAACCTGAGCTAGAGAACGACCAATACACTTAGACACAAACGGTACTGTACGTGATGCCCTAGGATTAACCTCAATTACATAAATTTCGCCGTCTTGATAAGCCAACTGAACATTCATCAAGCCCACTACGCCTAATTCAATCGCCATGCGCTTAACAATGTCTCGCATGTCATCTTGAACACTAGCAGAAAGCGAATACGGAGGTAATGAACATGCAGAATCACCAGAGTGCACACCTGCCTGCTCAATGTGCTGCATGATTGCACCAATAACGACGTCTTTACCATCTGAAACCGCATCAATATCCACTTCGATTGCACAATTCAAAAAGTGATCAAGCAGAACCGGCGATTCATTTGATACACTCACAGCTTCACGCATGTAACGGCTAAGTTCCGTCTCACTGTATACAATCTCCATTGCTCGGCCACCCAATACATAAGATGGACGAACAACCAAAGGATAACCGATAGCATTAGCGGCTTTAACAGCTTCTTCCGCAGAACGAACTGTATTGTTCATTGGCTGCTTAATGTTTAGACGCTGAAGCATTTGCTGGAATCGTTCACGATCTTCAGCACGGTCAATGGCTTCTGGCGTTGTACCAATAATAGGCACACCTGCAGCTTCAAGTTCACGAGCTAATTTAAGTGGTGTTTGACCACCAAATTGAACAATCACACCTTTAGGCTTTTCGATATCAACAATTTCAAGCACATCTTCAAGAGTAACTGGCTCAAAGTACAAGCGATCAGATGTATCATAATCTGTAGAAACGGTCTCAGGGTTACAGTTAACCATAATCGTTTCATAACCATCTTCACGCATTGCTAAAGCAGCATGAACACAGCAATAATCAAACTCAATGCCTTGACCAATACGGTTAGGGCCGCCACCCAAAACCATTATTTTATCTTTGCCTGATGGTGCAGCTTCACACTCTTCTTCGTATGTTGAATACATATACGCAGTATCAGAAGCAAATTCAGCTGCACAAGTATCAACACGCTTGTAAACTGGACGAATATTCATAGCTTGGCGATGCTTACGCAACGCTTTCTCAGAAACAGCCAATAGCTGAGATAAACGAGTATCCGAGAAACCTTTACGCTTAAGCTGGAACATCTTTTCAGACGTCAATTCTGATAGAGCAGAAGACTTAAGGTCCGCTTCAATCTTGATTAGCTCTTCAATTTGAACAAGATACCAAGGATCAATACCCGAGAAATCATAAATCTCATCAACTGAAAGCCCCATACGGAATGCATCACCTACATACCAAGCACGCTCAGCACCAGGAGACTTCAACTCATGAATCAATGTATCTTTAGCGTCTTCAGCAGACAAATCAAGAATTTCATCAAAACCACAAGACCCAACTTCCAAGCCACGTAATGCTTTTTGCATTGACTCTTGGAAAGAACGGCCTATCGCCATCACTTCACCAACTGACTTCATCTGAGTCGTCAAACGATCGTTAGCTTGTGGGAATTTCTCAAAAGTAAAACGAGGAATCTTAGTTACAACATAATCAATTGACGGCTCAAATGATGCAGGTGTTGCACCATCAGTAATATCATTCTGAAGCTCATCTAACGTGTAACCAACAGCTAATTTAGCTGCAATCTTCGCAATAGGGAAACCCGTTGCCTTAGAAGCAAGTGCAGAAGAACGAGACACACGAGGGTTCATCTCAATAATAACCATACGACCAGTCTTTGGGCATATGCCGAACTGAACGTTAGAACCACCTGTTTCAACACCAATCTCACGCAATACTGCCAATGAGGCATCACGCATGATTTGTAGTTCTTTATCTGTTAGCGTCTGAGCCGGAGCAACCGTGATCGAATCACCCGTGTGAACGCCCATCGCATCAAAGTTCTCGATAGAACAAACGATAATACAGTTATCGTTCTTATCTCGAACTACTTCCATCTCATATTCTTTCCAACCAATCAATGATTCATCAATTAGCAATTCTGAAGTAGGAGATAGATCTAAGCCGCGCTCACAGATTTCTTGAAATTCTTCACGGTTATAAGCGATACCACCGCCTGTACCACCCATGGTAAAGGAAGGTCGAATAATACAAGGAAAACCTAACTGGCTTTGTACCTGAAATGCCTCTTCCATACTATGAGCAATAGCAGCCCTTGGCGTTTCCAGGCCAATGGCCTTCATAGCTTGATCGAAACGATTACGGTCTTCCGCCTTATCGATCGCATCGGCCTTAGCACCGATCATCTCAACATCGTACTTTTCAAGTACACCATGCTTTTCAAGATCCAAAGCACAGTTCAATGCAGTCTGCCCACCCATAGTAGGCAAAAGAACATCCGGACGTTCTTTTTCGATAATCTTTTCTACGGTCGTCCAGTGAATTGGCTCAATGTAAGTAGCATCGGCCATGGATGGATCGGTCATGATTGTCGCAGGATTCGAGTTAACAAGAATAACTCTGTAACCTTCTTCACGCAGCGCCTTACACGCTTGCGCACCTGAATAATCAAACTCACACGCCTGACCAATAATGATCGGACCTGCACCTAGAATCAAAACTGATTGTATGTCTGTACGTCTTGGCATCGCTCGGAACCGTAATTCTCAAATTCGTTCTCGCTTGATAAGTTAATCTCATCAAGCCTTTAATCCATAAAGGGATCACGCATTCGCACCTGAACTCATCAGGTGCAGGTTTTTCTAACCGTTATTTTGTTTTCTTAATCATCTCGACAAAACGGTCAAACAACGGAGCGATATCACGCGGCCCCGGGCTCGCTTCAGGGTGGCCCTGGAAGCTGAATGCAGGCTTATCGGTTCGTCGAACGCCCTGCAAAGAACCATCAAACAAAGATTTATGCGTTGCTTCCATGTTTGAAGGTAACGTTTCTTCATCCACAGCAAAACCATGATTCTGGCTGGTAATCATAACCTGCTTAGTTTCTAAGTCTTGAACTGGGTGGTTACCACCGTGATGACCAAACTTCATTTTTACAGTTTGTGCGCCACTCGCAAGTGACAACAACTGATGCCCCAAACAAATACCAAACACAGGAATTTCGGTTTCTAGAACTTCCTTAATGGCTGTAATTGCATAATCACAAGGCTCTGGATCACCCGGTCCATTCGACAAGAAAATCCCATCAGGGTTTAGGGCTAGCACGTCACTTGCAGGTGTTTTCGCAGGAACAACGGTTAATTTACAACCTCGTGCAGCAAGCATACGTAAAATATTACGCTTAACACCAAAATCATAAGCAACAACGTGGAAAGGAAGCTCTTCTTCTGACATCTCTTTATGGCCAGAAACTAAATCCCATTCGCCTTGAGTCCAAGTGTATGAATCAGCAACGGTAACTTCTTTTGCTAAATCCATTCCTTTAAGACCAGGAAAGTCTTTCGCTGCGGCTAAAGCAGCCTCTTCAGTAACATCATCACCCGCTAGAATACAGCCAGCCAACGCACCTTTCTCTCGAAGTAAGCGAGTCAAACGGCGAGTATCAATCTCAGCAATACCAACAACACCACGATCTTTCAAATATTGATCAAGGGTTTTCTCTGAACGCCAATTACTTGCAATCAAAGGTAAATCACGAATAACAAGGCCAGCAGAGTGAATTTCTGTTGCCTCTTCGTCTTCCGTATTCACACCCACATTACCAATATGCGGATACGTCAAAGTAACTATTTGACGAGCATAAGATGGGTCAGTCAAAATTTCCTGATAGCCAGTCATTGAAGTATTAAAAACAACCTCACCTGCTGATTGACCATCAGCCCCGATAGAGATCCCTTTAAAAATACTGCCGTCTTCTAGAGCCAGTATCGCTGGTTTACTCAATGCAACCTCCCCGCATATTTGCTGCTACGCATGAACCTGGAATACCCCAGGCGGTAGAAAAGATATTTTATGGACAAATGAAGCTTCCCGTTAATCGCAAAAAAGCGAGATGAGCACATCGAATAAATCGATAAAGCTCTATCCCGCTTCTCCATAATTACATACCGGTATTCCATCACATATGACAGTAAATAAATTTCACCTGCCCAAAATTTGGCGCATTTTACGAAATTATCCCCTTCCTGTCATTAGGATTTTAATCTTTTTACAAATAACTTTTAAAAGATTAAGCAAACAACACCATTAAAGATCATTTAATTCAAGCACATCCTGCATATCATACAGACCTGCAGATTTATCTCCCAACCAAGAAGCTGCCCTGACCGCTCCTTTAGCAAACGTCATTCGACTGCTTGCCTTATGAGTAATCTCAATGCGCTCACCATCAGCAGCAAACAACACAGTATGATCCCCAACAACATCACCCGCTCGAATGGTTTCAAAACCAATCGTATCTTTTTTACGCGGACCTTCCTGACCTTGTCGACCGTACACAGCACACTCTTTCAAGTCACGACCCAATGCATCAGCAACCACTTCACCCATGCGAACAGCAGTTCCAGAAGGCGCATCTACCTTATGACGATGATGCGCTTCAATGATTTCAATATCACTGTCATCACCAACCACTCGAGCCGTCATTTCAAGAAGCTTCAAACACAAATTCACACCAACACTCATGTTCGGAGCAAACACTACCGGTATATCCAACGCAGCAGAGCTCAACTTAGCCTTCTGAGCAGCATCAAACCCAGTCGTACCAATCACAATAGATTTACCCGCAGCTCGACACATTTCAATGTTCGACAACGTCATTTCAATACTAGTAAAATCAACCAAAACATCAATTTGATTTAGTACTTCAGATAACTGCGAAACCGTTAAAACACCCAAACGACCTACACCAGCAATTTCGCCTGCATCTGCGCCAACCAAAGAACTCTCAGGATGAACAACAGCACCAGCAAGCTCAACACCCTCAGTAGCAACCACAGCCTCTATTAAGGTTTTACCCATTCGACCCGAAGCACCGACAATACCTACTTTAACCACTATTTGTTCTCCATTTTCAAATCAAGAAATTTCAACTAACTAAATTTAATTCAGCTCAATACATGATTCCACAAAAAAAGCGCTAAACCAACATGATCAAGCGCTTTTTAAGGTTTACCAGCAAGAGCCTTTCAAAGACAACGCCTTTTTAGACTAGAACTTCATATCTTCAAAGAAGTTCTTCACCCCTTCAAACCAAGTGTTTTTCTGTGGTGATTGATTTTTGCTTTCATCACCATCCAGAGTCTGCTGGAATTCTTCTAATAACTCTTTCTGACGCTTAGACAACTTAACCGGCGTCTCTACCTGAACACGACACATTAAATCGCCAGGTCCACCACCACGAACAGAAGTCACCCCTTTGCCACGCAAACGGAAAAGCTTACCTGTTTGAGTCTCTGCCGGTATCTTTAACTTAACACGCCCATCAAGCGTCGGAACCTCAAGTTCACCACCCAAAGCAGCATCAGCAAAGCTAATCGGAACATCGCAATACAAGTTACGGCCATCACGCTGAAAAATAGCATGCTCACGCACTTCAACCTGAACGTACAAATCACCAGAAGGGCCGCCATGACCTCCGGCTTCACCTTCGCCAGCCAGACGAATACGATCACCTGTATCCACACCAGCAGGAATCTTCACAGAAAGCGTCTTAACTTCTTGAGTTACACCCTGACCATGACAATCACCACAAGGATCTTTAATTACTTGGCCAGCACCATGACACACAGGACACGTCTGCTGAACAGAAAAGAAACCTTGCGACATACGTACTTGACCAACACCCTTACAGGTACCACAAGTCTCAGGCTTAGAACCTTTTTTCGCACCAGAACCATCACACGTCTTACAATTAACTTGCGCGCGAATCTTAATTTCTTTAGCTACACCACGAACGGCTTCTTCAAGATCAAGATCTAATGGATACCTTAGATCAGCACCACGACGGGCACGGGTTCTACCACCGCCACCGCCTTGCGCTCCACCGAAAATATCACCAAACACATCGCCAAAGATGTCACTAAAGTTATTGGCTCCGCCGCCACCAAAACCGCCACCACCCTGACTCGGATCAACACCCGCATGACCAAAGCGATCATAAGCCTGACGCTTTTCAGCATCAGACAAAACTTCGTAAGCCTCGTTAATTTCCTTAAACTTGGATTCCGCTTCAGCATTATCTGGATTCTTATCCGGATGATACTTCATCGCCAAACGACGATAGGCCTTTTTTAGATCACGCTCTGAGATGTCTTTAGCAACACTCAAAACTTCATAATAATCTCTCTTCGACATAATCCTGCTGCAATCCAATTAACGAGTACAAAACAAAAAGTAATAGGGCCGATAAAAATACCCTACATAAAACCAATTAAGCCCGTCGCTACTTAACCCCAAAAAGAGAGCAGCGACAGGCTTTAATCAAACAAGAATTTACTTCTTGTCGTCTTTCACTTCTTCAAACTCAGCATCAACAACATCTTCACCCGCTGCTGCCGCTTCTTCTGGCTGAGGCTGACCTTCTGCTGCAGCGCCTTCGGCCTGCTCTGCATACATCTTCTGAGTTAAGCCTTGAGAAGCCTGAGATAAAACTTCAATCTTCGCATCTAAATCTTCTTTAGTAGATTCAGCATTCTTAACTGCTTCTTCTAAGTCAGTCAGAGCAGCTTCGATTGCAGTTTTCTCTTCTTCACTTGCCTTATCACCCGCTTCTTCAAGCATCTTACGAGAAGCATGAACAAGACCATCCGCTGTGTTACGAGTCTGAACCAGCTCTTCAAACTTACGATCTTCTTCTGCATTTGATTCAGCATCCTGAACCATTGCATCGATCTCTTCATCAGAAAGACCAGAAGACGCCTTAATCACGATAGACTGTTCTTTACCTGTCGCCTTATCTTTCGCTGATACATTCAAGATACCGTTTGCATCAATATCGAAAGTTACTTCGATCTGAGGAATACCACGCGCCGATGGTGGAATATCAGCAAGATCGAAACGACCCAAAGATTTATTCAATGTTGCTTGCTTACGCTCACCCTGAAGAACATGAATCGTTACAGCAGACTGATTATCTTCAGCAGTTGAGAACACCTGAGACTTACGTGTCGGGATCGTTGTATTCTTTTCAATAAGTGCAGTAGACACACCACCCATTGTTTCAATACCAAGCGTCAACGGAGAAACATCAAGCAATAGAACGTCTTTAACGTCACCAGCAAGAACACCACCTTGAATAGAAGCACCAACTGCAACAGCTTCATCAGGGTTTACATCTTTACGAGGTTCTTTACCAAAGAAATCTGTAACCGCCTTCTGAACCATCGGCATACGAGTCTGACCACCAACCAAAATCACATCATCAACTTCTGATGTTTTAAGGCCTGCATCCTGAAGAGCAATACGCACTGGCTCAATAGAGTCACGAACAAGATCTTCAACCAATGACTCAAGCTTTGAACGAGTAACTTTAACAACCAAATGCTTAGGACCCGTTGCATCAGCCGTGATGTACGGTAGATTCACATCAGTTTCTTGAGCACTTGAAAGCTCAACCTTCGCTTTCTCAGCAGCTTCTTTTAGACGTTGAACAGCCAATGGATCATTATGAAGATCGATGCCACTTTCTTTCTTGAACTCATCCGCTAGATACTCGATCAAACGCTCATCGAAATCTTCACCACCCAACGCGGTATTACCGTTTGTAGCCAATACTTCGAACTGATGCTCACCATCAACTTCAGCAATTTCAATAATGGAGATATCAAAAGTACCACCACCAAGGTCATATACAGCAATAACTGAATCGCCGCGTTTCTTGTCCATACCATATGCAAGTGCAGCAGCGGTTGGCTCGTTAATAATACGCTTAACTTCTAGACCCGCGATACGACCAGCATCTTTTGTCGCCTGACGCTGTGAATCATTAAAATATGCAGGAACAGTGATTACCGCTTCAGTCACTGGCTCACCAAGAAAATCTTCTGCTGTCTTCTTCATTTTCTTAAGAACTTCAGCAGAAATCTGTGGTGGCGCTTTCTTATCGCCTTTAATGTTTACCCAAGCATCGCCGTTATCTGCTTTTTCGACTTTAAACGCAAAATGCTTTAGAGATTCCTGAAGCGCTTTCTCTTCAAACTTACGACCAATTAAACGCTTAACACCGTAAAGAGTATTATCCGGGTTTGTCACAGCCTGACGCTTTGCAGCCTGACCAACCAACGTTTCACCATCATCTGTATAAGCGATGATTGATGGCGTAGTACGTCCACCTTCTGCGTTTTCTAGTACTTTAGGTGCATCACCATCAAGAACTGCAATACATGAATTGGTAGTACCCAAATCAATACCAATGATCTTACCCATAACTAACACTCCGTAAATTCTATTCAATGACCTATCGTTAGGTCTTAATTCTTTTCTTGCTACTGTTTATAAGGCCGCTTTTATGGGTTTCAACCCTAAAAAATAAAAAATTAAACCCAAACAAGCTGATTTATTGCTTAAACCTCAGCATCTACTTTTTGCTGCCCACCTTTCGACACAATCACCATCGCAGGGCGTATTAAACGCTCACTCAACGTATAGCCTTTTTGCATAACAGCTATCACTGTATTTGGCGCAACATCTGGCTGCTCAACCATTGACATAGCCTGATGCAATTGAGGATCAAACGATTCACCCATTGGGTTAATCGCTTCAATTTTAAATTTAGCCATCATGCTCGAAAGACCATCACGAGTCATCGAAACACCATCATACAAAGGCTTAACTAATTCTTGCTCTTTATCACTAACAGATGCTTCAAGAGCACGATCAAGGTTATCAGCCACATCAAGAAGTTCTTTGGCCATTTTCTCTAAAGCAAACTTATGAGCTTTCTCTACATCTTGCTCTGCGCGTCGACGAACATTCTGCATTTCAGCCTGAACCCTAAGGCTCGCATCTTTAGTATCAAGCAAGTCAGCTTTCACTTTCTCAAGCTCCACCTGAAGAGAGCTTAAATCCCCCTCTGCAGCCTCAACAGCTTCCTCAAGCTGCTCTTCAACTTGGCTTTCAGCTTGATCAGCGGTTTCCTGCTCAACAACTGCTTCATTTAACTGTTCTTCTGGCTGATCTACTTGAGACATAGGTAAAACTCCGAAAGTTAATCAATTACTGATTTTCTATGAATATAAAAATTAATTAATCGCTATATATGGACAGAAAAGAGAATTTCAAGGGATAAAAATACCAAACATCAAAACACTGTAAAAAAACTTGCTCAAATTCATTTTTACTGTATAAATAAACATATAAATCATTCCGGCGGAACATCATTATGCTTCAGCAGTTATCAGTACATAACTTTGCCATTGCAGATCATATTGAACTGCAAATACAAAACGGTTTAACCGTCATAACCGGTGAAACCGGTGCAGGTAAATCCATCATGCTTGATGCGCTATGTATGGCATCTGGCGATAGAGCAGATGCAGGCGTGGTTAAGCACGGCTCAGACAAAGCCGAGATTTCCGCTAGTTTTGATTTACAAAAACTCCCTCTTGTTCAGGAGTGGCTACAAAAAGAAGACCTAGAAGACGATGACGGTATTTGCCTCATCCGAAGAGTCATTACCAAAGAAGGCCGCTCACGAGGCTATATTAATGGCAGACCCTGCCCCATTAGCAAATTAAAACTCCTTGGCGAACAACTACTAGAAATCCACAGCCAACACGCCCACCAATCTTTGATGCAGCCTCAAAACCATTTACACATGCTTGATAACTTCGGCCTGTATAAACCCGAGCTAACCAAACTTAAAGCAAGTTACAAAGACTGGGTCTCCAGTAAACGACAACTAGAACAGTTAACCAATCAACAAGATGAAATTAACGACCGAAAACAACTTCTAACTTACCAATTAGAAGAACTCGATGAACTGTCGCTCAAAGAAGGCGAATTAAAAGAAATCGAACAAGAACATCATCGTCTTTCTCAATCAGAAGAACTAAAGCAGCAAAGCTATCAAGTATTCGAGCTAACAAACAGTGAAAGTGGGCCTGCCTCTACCAGCGCCAGAGACTTACTTCGTCAAATAGCCAGTATGACTGACAGCATCAATGACCAACATACCACACTCACGGCAGCCCAAGAGCTTTTTAATCAAGCCTTAATCAATATCGAAGAAGCTGCGTCAGAGATTCAACATTATCACGAGTCTTTAGAAGTAAACCCTGAGCACCTTAATAATCTAAACCAACGACTTACAGACATTCATGATTTAGCACGTAAACACAGAATCCCCACAGAAGAGATCCCAAGTGTTCATCAACAAGTTGCAAACGAACTGAACGAACTAAACGACTCAAGCCTTTCACTAGAAACGTTACAACAACAAGAAGAAAGTTGTAGAGCCAGCTATTTCAAATTAGCGAACAAAGTTTCAAAATTAAGAATCAAAACAGCAACTGAACTGAACAAACTTATTATGCTGCAACTTACCCGATTAGGCATGGGGCATTGTAAGTTTGAAACCCAAATAAAAACCATCGAAGAGTCTAAAGTTAACAAGCTAGGGCAAGACGCTATAGAATTTCAAGTCAGCTCCAACCCAGGCCAACCATTCCAACCTTTAACAAAAATTGCATCAGGCGGTGAGCTTTCACGTATCAGCTTGGCCATCCAAGTAGTTAATGCATCAAGAAGTCAAATTCCCACCCTGATTTTTGATGAAGTCGATGTCGGCATTGGCGGCGCTACGGCTGAAATTGTCGGAGACTTACTAAAAACCATTGGTAAAAACGGCCAAGTTATTTCAGTCACGCACCAACCTCAAGTTGCAGCCCAAGGCGACCAACACTTAAAAGCCGCTAAAACGCTAACAAATAACTCAACTAAAACTCAGATGATCCCGCTTAATCACGAAGGAAGAATAAAGGAAGTTGCACGAATGATGGGCGGCCAACAGCTAACCAAAGCAACAATGCAATTAGCAGAAGAAATGATCATCTAAAGCATCGATTTTCTTTTCAGAGCCACATTTATTTCACAAAAAAGCCGCAATCACTTAGCTAAGCGCATTGCGGCTTTTTTGAAAAAAATCTAAAAATCAATCTTTCTTACGTACGTACAACACCAAGCTGTGATCAATCAATTCAAAGCCGTGCTTTTCTGCAATTTCATGCTGCAATCGTTCAATTTCTTCGCTGAAGAATTCAACCACATCACCTGACTCAAGGTTCACCATGTGATCATGATGCTCACCTTTAGCCAATTCAAATACAGCGTGACCGCCATCAAAGTTATGACGAACAACCAAACCTGCGGTTTCAAACTGCGTTAATACACGATAAACAGTGGCCAACCCAACGTCTTCACCAGCTTCAATAAGAGACTTATATACGTCTTCCGCACTCATGTGTCGGCAATCAGATCCCTCTAATATTTGAAGAATTTTCACGCGTGGCAACGTGACCTTCAACCCAACTTTTCTTAATTCACTATTTTCAGAAGCCATAATCTTTGTAATCTCGGAATTCTATCGTTAATATCGGTAGCCTAAACTTCTTAAAGCTACTGTATAGATTAAAATGAGAAAGATTCTACTACTTATTCCCATTTTGTCGATGACTATCAGTTTACTATCTGGTTGCTCATCACTCAATGTTTATAAAATTACTGTTCAGCAAGGAAACATCATCGAAGATGAATCCCTTGATCTTTTAAAACCAGGAATGACCCCAAAACAAGTTCAATACGTTCTTGGTACTCCCGTATTGATGGATCCATTCCACCCAAATCAATGGGATTACTATCACAGCGAAAAGCCAGGCTATGAAGATAGAGTAGCTTATTCTGTGAGAGTCTATTTCAAAGATGGTCTAATGACTCACTACGAGAAAAAAGACATTACAGAACAAGCATTCTAAATCAATTAAAAAAGGAGCTTAACCAGCTCCTTTTTTAATTTACACAACCTAATCTAAGGTTTTCTTTGCCTTTGCTTTCGCTGCTCTGTTTGCACGAGCCGCCTTAGGATCAATTTTAAGTGGTCGATATATCTCCACACGTTCACCTTCCTGAAGCGCCTGTTCTTTAGGCTTACGAACCGTCTTCCCGAAAATCCCCATTGGAACTGTCTCTGGATCAATTTCAGGAAACTGTTGAGTAATACCAGAATGCACTACAGCGTCATACAAGGTAGCACCCTCTTCGACTGACAAAGGCAAAATTGTTTGCTCTTCAGGCGTTGCGTATGCGACTTCCACACGAATCTTATTACTTGGCATAAACAACCCCCGCTTGTTTTACAAAAGCATCAACCATGGCGTTTGCGACCTGTTGAAACACCTTGCCTACGGCCATATTCCGTAACGATCCCGACATTTCAAAATGCAAATCCAAGCACACTTTACATGCTGTCTCGTTCAAGGCTTTAAAGCCCCAAGCGCCAGACAAACTGGTAAAAGGGCCATCCACCAAGTTCATTTCAATCCGATGACCATCAATTAACTGATTCCGAGTAGTAAACTTCTGCTTAACACCCGCTTTATTAATATTAAGCGTCGCCACAACCTCTTGATCAGACTGAGAGTGAACCTCAACACCATCACACCAAGGCAGGAACGAAGGATAACTAATCACATCGTTAACCAAATCAAACATTTCACGCGCACTGTGTAAAACCAGTGCGCTTCTCTCAACTACAGCCATGTATTAACTACTCAAACCACGAGCGGGTTTCTTTAAAGACTTAACAACTATTGCTATATAAGCAATAGCAAGAATAACTCCACCAATAACACGCGGCTGCATATAAGTAGGGTTACTGCACTCACCCGTTTCAGCATTCAAAAGACTTTCATCCATCAAAGAACACTCAGGCAACAAACCGCTAATGAATACAATGCCAATAGCAATCGGAGTAACAAAACGAAGCAGCACATACCAGATGTTAAAGAATACAGCATTCTTAACTTGCATCTCGTTATAAACGTGGTGGTATTTCATGCCAAAGCCAACAAACAAAGCAATCAACAATCCACCCAACGGCAGCATAATGTTCGCTGTAATAAAGTCCAACGAATCAAAAATTGTTTTGCCCGGCAATAAGTGGAATTCAGACCAATCATTGAATGAAAGCACAGTGCCAATGCCTAACACCCAAATAATAGAGGCAATCGCAATCGTTGCTTTGGTTCTTGTCGTTTTAAAACGTTCAATGGCCCACGCCGTTGCAGGTTCAATCAACGATATGGCAGAACTCCATGCAGCAAACGACACAAGAATAAAGAACAAGGCACCAAAGAACTGACCACCCGCCATATTACCGAACGCAATAGGTAGCGAGACAAACAACAACCCAGGCCCTGCTGATGGCTCCAAACCATTTGCAAAAACAATTGGGAAAATTGCAAGCCCAGCTAACAACGCAACCAAGGTATCCAAACCAGCAATAGCAAAAACAGTCGTTCCAATAGAAGCCTGACGAGGCATATAAGCGCCATAAGCCATAATCGCTCCCATGCCCAAACTCAACGTAAAGAATGCATGCCCCAGCGCAACCAAGACTGACTCAGCCGTCAGCTTAGAAAAATCAGCATCAAACATGAAGTGAACCGCTTTTGAGAAATCGCCATTCTTAGCGGCATAGCCAATTAGCACGATTAAAAGCACGAATAATAATGGCATCAATATTTGAATAGCGGACTCAATACCCTTATTAACACCGCGCATAATCACGCCAGCAGTCAATACCATAAATACCGTATGCCAAAGCATTAAACCCGAAGGATCAGCCAACATATCGCCAAACTGACCGCCTGCAAGGTCTTGGTCTGCTCCTACAAATGTCCCTGTCGCCATTTTCAGAACATAACTCAGCGCCCAGCCAGCAATTACGGAATAAAACGAAAGAATCAAGAAACCAGCCAAAGCGCCCATCCAACCGATGGCTTTCCAAGCAGGGCCGGCCTTAGCTTCAGAGATCAATGAAGACATGGTATTAATTGGACTTTGACGCCCTCGACGCCCCATAGCAACTTCAGCCACCATGATAGGAACACCAACCAAAGCGATACATGCCAGATACATTAAAACAAAAGCACCACCACCATGTTCACCCGTAATATAAGGAAACTTCCAAATATTACCCAACCCAACTGCCGAACCTGTAGCAGCAAGAATAAAAATCCAACGATTACGCCAAATACCATGTACTGACTGATTGTTATTCGCCATGTTCTCTCCAAAAGGAACTTATTATGTCTTCTGCCTGAACCTAAAATTACGACAGGTTCATTTTCCCCAAAAAATTTTGCAGCTATTCTACCTACACTAAAGAATAAACCCAAATAACGGTTTGTAACCATAGGAAAAAAATTCAAATAACCCTATAATCGCAAGCTATGGGAAAACAAAAGAAAAAAAAGTCGTCTAACGGCTCATCCACAATCGCACTGAACAAAAAAGCACGCCACGATTACAGCATCGCGGACAAGTTCGAAGCTGGTGTTCAACTGCAAGGTTGGGAAGTTAAAAGTATCCGAGCGGGTAAAGTACAACTCGTTGACTCCTTCGTAATCATCAAGAACGGTGAAGTTTGGCTTGTTGGCGCACACATGACGCCACTGATACAAGCCTGTACTCACGTTGTTGCTGAGCCACGAAGAGAACGTAAACTTCTTCTTAACAAAAAAGAAATCAACAAACTCTTTCGTCATACAGCGAATGAAGGTCATACCTGTGTCTGTCTTGCCCTTTACTGGAAAGGCGCAAACGTAAAAGCAGAAATCGCAACCGTGACCGGTAAAAAGCAGCATGACAAACGAGCTGAAGAGAAAAACCGCGACTGGGATCGTCAAAAGTCGCGAATAATGAAAGAAAACTAGAAATAAATGTTATTAAAGGTTGGAATCTAATAATCCGGCCATATAATAACAGTATCAACGGGGATGACTTGGCTTCGACGTTGGTAACGAAACTTAAGGTGCATGTCGAGAGGGGTATACGATCTCGTAAATCAACGTTTACCGTTTTTATAGTTGCAAACGAAGACAACTACGCTCTAGCGGCTTAAGCCCGCTAGCTCCACCGATGTTTTAAGTGTCTATGCTTCATCGACTGGTGTCATCTTTCATAGGATAAGCCGACAACATTGCTTATGTGTCTAGGACGAAAACTAAAGTAAGCTCGCCCCATCCACCCTGTCCTTCGGGTCGGCACGGGTTAATTAAATAGAAGTGACTAAGCATGTAGTACCGAGAGCGGAGTACTCGCGGACGCGGGTTCGACTCCCGCCATCTCCACCAACATGACTTTCAGAGAGCGTTCAAAAAGCTCTGCAAGTTTTTAAAAAAGAGGCTTCGGCCTCTTTTTTATTGCCTGTAAGAAACGAAGAAAACTTGTAAAAATCAGAATCCTTAGCAAAACGACCTTATAAAGCCTAATTTCAATGTAAATCCCACTCGGCACTTACTGATGTATTCTGGGTTACCACTTGATTGGTCTTTGAACTCTATAGGCACGATGCCCTGTAACTATTGAAGTCAAAAGCTATGTAGAGGTGCTGCCGAGCAACTTCACCTAGGATAAAACGATCACCCAAGAGTAACTTGAAGCCGACCTATAATAGGCAGATTAAACTTCACGCTATTAATTGCCATGTCTTGCTAAATATTCTTTGAACACAAGAGTCAGCCATGAAAGTGCAGAAGCTATTACTTCTGTTACTAACTCTTATAAAAATGCTCTTTGATTTCTTTTATGGTCTTTATATCAGCACAATATTCTGCTGTAGGTCTAATTAACAAACGCTGGATTCCAATAGGCTCTCCCGATTCTAGGCAATAGCCGTAATCGGCCAAACGAATGCGCTCGAGAGCCTGTTGAATTTTTGGCAACAGTTTTTGCTCACGCTCAACTATTCGAAAAGAAATGGCGCACTGCTCCTCCCAAGTCGCTCGATCACTTTCATCACTAAGCTCCACAGGATTAGCTATCTGATCTTTAAATTCTTGAATTCTCGCTTGAGTTGACTCGTGAAGCTCTATCAACAACTCTTTAAAAAATTGGAGCTGTTCTTCGTTCATGTAATCTTCATCAGCCGCTTCTTTGATCTGCTCTTCTGTTAATTTTTGAGTTTCTAATTCATTTTTATTCATACTTCAGCCCCACAGACACAAAATAAATTTGTTATGATATAACATAGCATTTTATATTTAAAGACGTGGTACGATAGGATCACCGAGAAGACATTTCAAGATCCTCTCTCGCAAAAAGTGCTCGCTTGTAACACAAACATTGAACGACCGAATGAAAAACACAGCTAGGAAGTGCATCTTAAACACTACTGAAACGTTTAATTAGAATTGTATTGATATCGAATAATAACATCCTCATAGTCACCATATTCATCGCAAATATTAGATCGTCCGACGAACTTCATGATTCGTTGAGAGGACCTCTCATAAACTAAAAATAAAGGGTCGATAAGTATTCGAATCATCCAATTTTCAGCTGCAATCCGCCAACAAATTAAGGTATCAAGAACCAAATTGGTTAACAAAAAAGGTTCGCACTCCATTGTTTGAATACTTAAATCGATAGTTTTCTGAAGACTGGGCAACAAGTAGCGGATGATCTTCTTTTCTCCACTGACCAGAACCTCCCAATTTAAACGAATGTAATGATCAAAACCTGCATCAATTACCAGAGAGTCGGACATATCAACCCTATTCTCCAGAGGCTTTTTCACGTCATTCTCGCGATAAAGCACCTGAATCATCTCACCCAATTTCTTCGTTTCGATTAATTCACCATTTCGCCTATTAAGTTGTCGAACCTCAGGAGCAATGTAGCTATTTTGATAATTAATGCGTTTCTCAGCAAAAACACGACCATCAGCCTCTTTGTATTCGACTCGATGATTATACGGAGTCAGATAGCGATGCTCTTCTAAATACAAAATTCGTTGGCCGTCTTTACTATAAGCGGTACCGATAAACTCGAACGAGTAGGACACTGAAGCTGTGTTAGTTAAAATAAAGAAGACTGAAAACAATAAACGATTTAGTTTAAGCATGATGAGCCCTGGTCAGCTTTGAGCTGATACCTGATCCAAGTAAGAATAAGGGCCCAGACGCTGCCTTCTGCAGCCAAAAATAAAGCGGGCTGAACCAATATCTTTGAGCCGGATATATAAATACCGATCCAATAACTAAAGGGGATCAAAAAGAATCCTGTCACTACAGGTAACCAACCGGTTTTAAATATCCACTTCATCGAATGATTCAAAGTCGTCGAAAAAGCCAACCAAAGTGCGATTAACCAACCGGGAATCAAGTTCCCATAATGCCCATGATAAGTAACAGCTCCAGATGACATAAGCAGCGAATCAAAAACAACACCAAATGCGACTAACTGAACCATAGAGCCGATTTCATTTGCTTTTGGTCTTATGAAAATAACATGAGCGACTAAAAGTAGATTGGCAACAAGTAACCCGGATAGACTATGACCTTGCACACATATAAACCAAACAACTTGAAATGCCAAAGCATTCATTACGATTATTAATCGCCCATTTTTTAACGTCTTAATCTGCTCCATGATTGACAGTCTCATGGTTTCTATCAGCTGGCTTTTTTACATTCATTTTTAGCCACCGCTTCGGGAACGCATTAAGAATGCAGAAAGCCCAATGCAACCGCTTCGGGAAAATATACTCATAAGGTTTCTTTACTATATGTTTAAGAATATGCTTAGCGGCTTGCTCTGAACTCATTAGAAAGGGCATATCAAAATTGTTTGCTTGCGTTAGTGGCGTATCAATAAAACCAGGTTTTACATCCGTCACATCGATCCCTTCGACTGCCAGATCAATACGCAATGAAGAAAGAAAATAGCTTAACGCAGCTTTGGACGCGCCATAGGCTTCGGCTCGCGGAAAGGCAGCTGTCGTTGCTAATGAACTGATGGCAACAATGTGTCCTCTCTGCTGAGACTTCTTTAATAGAGGCAAAGCAGCCTGAATGGATTTAACAGATCCATGGAAATTAATATCCATGACCTGCTTCATAATATTCCAGTCAGGATCGTCCATCTCAAAATAGAGGCAATTACCAGCACATAAAATTATCCGATCAAGTCGCTCTGTAATAACACCAAGCTGCTGGCCGATCCAATCAACGTGATCATTCACCAGATCCGTTGCCAGGGTTGAGATATTCTTTTCATTGAGCAGCATTTCTTTTAAACACTGCTTATTACGACCACTAACAATGACATGATTACCTTGCTGAGCAAGCATCAAGGCTAATTGTTTACCAATACCACTGGTTGCTCCTGTCACCCAAATGGTTTCGTTTCTGATCATAAAAAACCCCGTGTGTAGGATGTTTATAACTTATACGGAAAAAACAAACGCATGGATCAATATGATGGGTATTTCTTAAATGTTTAACCTCTAAAAAATATTCAAGTAAGCTTTCTTACAATGCCTCAGCACCTAGACGCAAACTCGAATACATCTGAGTAGCAGTTCTCTTCTTTCAACCCATTGGTTTGAAGCTTATCAATGGTTCCGTACACCATTTTCGGTGAGCCGCATAAGTAAGTTTTAATACCGTCCAGCCTCTCAAAATCCTCTTCAATCACTTCATAGATATAGCCCGAACGCCCAGACCAGCCTTTATCGGCTGACTCTAGAATGGGTGTGAAGCTCAGGTTTTTATTCTGATCTACCCAACGTTGAAACTTACCCAACAGATAAAACTCATCGGATGCTTTGTTCGACCAGTAAATGTTCACATTGGTATCTGGCCGTTGCCTTAGGATCTCTTCGGTTAAACACTTAATCTTAGAAATGCCGGAACCCGCAGCGATTAATAAGTGCGTTGATCTCAGATCGGTTTGTAAATACGCCTTTCCCATTGGCAAAGTCACTCTGACATATTCATTCGAGGTACTCAGTTCTGAGAGATGTTTTATAATTTTATCCGCAAAGGCACTGCTGTTTTGAATAAACAATTGAAGGCGATGGGGCTGCTCGGGATTAAAGCCGTTAGCAATGGTATAAAACAGAGATTGCGTTTGCCCATCCCTATTGAGATCTAACTCAAGCGCTAGGTATTGACCTGCATGGTAGTCCAAAACAGCGTCAGCAGTGGATTGCAGCTCGACTTCAAACGTGTCGGTACTCAAAGGAATGACATCCGATACCCGACAAGCATGTACAACGCCTGACCGAACCTTGGTATGAACAACCTTATTCATATATAACCCCATGACTAATATTCAGTAATCGACCGCCTTGAAGCCTAAGGCAGTTTAAAAATGAATAAAAATGGTATATTTTCACGTATTAATTACTTTTACTCATACTATTTGCTTTTACCCATATTAAGTGTCTCGTTAAAAACATGATCGAACGCATACACCTTAGAATTGTACACGCCGTTGAACAGCACGGATCCCTTACCGCCGCAGCCAAAGAACTGTGTGTCACTCAATCCGCGCTAAGTCATTCCATGCGTAAGCTGGAAGATAACCTAGGTAATAAAGTCTGGTTACGTGAGGGACGTAGATTACGGCTTACTCAATCGGGCCGTTACCTACTTAATATCGCCAATCGCGTGCTTCCATTGTTGGATCATGCCGAAAGCAAACTTAAACAAATAGCCCAAGGCGAACGGGGTACATTGCGAATTGGGATGGAATGCCACCCCTGTTATCAGTGGTTATTAAAGGTTGTATCCCCATTTTTAGATGCCTGGCCCGATGTGGATGTGGATGTAAAACAGAAGTTCCAATTCGGCGGTGTAGGGGCTTTATTGGATTACGAAATAGATTTACTGGTAACGCCTGATCCATTTTATAAAAGCGGCCTAAGTTTTAACCCTGTATTTGATTACGAGCAGGTTTTGGTCGTTTCAAAAAATCATACATTAGCCTCTGTGCCATACGCTCAAGCAGAAGACCTTCGTGATCAAGTACTACTGACCTACCCTGTTGCCACAGACAGGCTGGACATTTATAGCCAGTTTCTAAACCCATCAGGTGTCGTACCAAGACTTCATAAAACCAGTGAAACCACCGAAATCATGCTGCAAATGGTCGCCTGTGATCGAGGAGTCGCACCACTGCCTCGTTGGTTAGCAGAAGAGTACTGCGCAAAGCTCCCCTTATCTGTGGTGCGCTTAGGCGAAGAAGGTATCTCTAAACAGATTTTTTTAGGTACTCGTGAAGGTGATAGTGACATTGAATACTTAAAAGCGTTTACGGATTTAGCGCGTAGCTATAAACACTCCTCCCCTTAAAGCCAGAAAACTCTGCATTATTAACCAATCAAGCCACGCTACCTGCGTGCCCCTGCCAATTCTTAGACGATCTTGGTTATCTCCCAATAAGCGAAATAGATCTCACTAGACAAAGTTCAAGCAGCGACCCCTCCAAAACAGCTAACAACCCTATTCGCCCTTCAAATCAAACAAATCATGAACAAAACTCATATTTACATGAAATAAAGTCAATTTTATTCATAAAGATCTAGCTATACAGTGTCCTCATATTAACCGCTCACAAGATTAAGACTGTGACTGACTTAGGCAGTTAGAGAACATCAAGAAGGCCAGACAGAACAATGAACAGAGACTTTACTTACACGATTAAACGCATTTGTTTCGATGAAAACTATCATCCATCGGACAGCACGCGAATCACGACCAATTTTGCCAACCTAGCAAGAGGCGAAAGTCGCCAAGAGAACTTACGTAACGCCCTAAGAATGGTCGACAGCCGTTTCAATGCGTTAGCCAATTGGGATAACCCTAAGGGAGATCGCTACTCGGTCGAACTTGAAATCATTTCCGTTGATATTGATATTGAAGGCAACGGCCAACACTTCCCATCCATTGAAATATTAAAGACCTACATCGTCGATCACAAAACGAACAAGCGTATCGAAGGCATTGTCGGGAACAATTTTTCTTCTTACGTGCGTGATTACGATTTTAGCGTGCTACTGCTGGATCATAATAAAGGCCAACCGCAATTTAGCATCCCAGATAACTTTGGCGATCTGCACGGCAAGCTGTTTAAAGATTTTATCTGCTCAGATACATACAAACAGAGCTTTAATAAGGCACCCGTGATCTGTCTGAGTGTTTCGGATAACAAAATTTATCGTCGTACTGAAAATCAGCATCCTGTACTGGGTGTTGAATATCTACCCAATGAATCATCTTTGACTGAACAATATTTCAAAAAAATGGGCTTTGAGGTGCGTTATTTTATGCCGCACAACAGTGTCGCACCTTTGGCGTTTTACTTTATTGGCGACTTACTCTGCGATTACACCAATCTCGAGTTGATCGGCACCATCAGCACGATGGAGACCTTCCAAAAGATCTACCGTCCTGAGATTTATAATGCAAATGCGGTGGCAGGTAATCACTATCAACCCAACTTGAAATACTCAGATCATTCACTGACTCAAATTGTTTATGATCGGGAAGAGCGCAGCCAACTGGCAATTAAACAAGGGAAGTTTGCCGAAGAGCACTTCATAAAACCGTACCAATCTGTACTTGAACAGTGGTCTCAAAATTACGCGCTATAGCCACACAAAACAGGCAGACTTTATTATGAAAACACTATTACCTACCTCAACCGCTGGCAGTTTACCGAAACCTTCCTGGCTGGCTGAACCAGAGACGCTTTGGTCACCCTGGAAATTACAAGATAACGAGCTCATTGATGGCAAACACGATGCTTTACGCATCGCGTTGCAGGAGCAAAAACAAGCCGGCATTGATATTGTCAGTGATGGCGAACAAACCCGCCAACACTTTGTGACTACGTTCATTGAACACCTTAGTGGCGTTGATTTTGAACAACGTAAGACCGTTAAAATTCGTGATCGCTATGATGCCAGTGTCCCTACGGTGGTTGGCCCTATAAGTCGACCAAACGCCGTGTTTGTTGAAGACGCTAAATTCTTACGCCAACAAACTGATCAACCCATTAAATGGGCGCTACCAGGCCCAATGACCATGGTAGACACTCTGTATGATGACCATTATAAAAGCCGAGAAAAGCTCGCTTGGGAATTTGCCAAAGCACTCAATCAAGAAGCCAAGGAATTAGAAGCCGCTGGCGTTGATATTATCCAATTTGATGAGCCCGCCTTTAACGTCTTTTTTGATGAAGTAAATGACTGGGGGATCGCTTGTTTAGAAAAAGCGATTGAAGGGCTTAATTGTGAAACCGTGGTTCATATCTGTTACGGCTATGGGATAAAAGCCAACACCGACTGGAAGAAAACCCTGGGGTCTGAGTGGCGACAATATGAAGAAGTGTTTCCAAAACTTCAACAATCAAACATCGATATCATCTCACTGGAATGTCATAACTCTAGCGTGCCTATTGAGTTACTAGCGCTCGTTCAAGGTAAAAAAATCATGGTCGGTGCCATTGATGTGGCAACCAATACCATTGAAACACCCGAAGAAGTGGCCGCCACCTTACGCAAAGCACTTAAATATGTAGATGCAGACAAGCTTTACCCGTGCACGAATTGCGGTATGGCGCCGCTATCTCGCGAAGTAGCCAGAGGCAAACTGAATGCCTTACGTGCGGGAGCAGAGATAGTCAGAAAAGAATTGGCAACTTAGAAGCATCATAAAAACCCTTGTGATCACCCAACACAGAAGTAGCAATCAATGAGCATCCTTGAGTTTATAATACAAAATATCCCTACCTTTTTGGCCCTGCTTGCGACTGGCATTTTCGCTGGTATTTTAGCCGGTCTATTAGGCGTTGGCGGCGGCATCGTGATTGTACCGGTGCTGTTTTTCTTATTTCAAAGCTTTGGCGTATCACCAGAATCAGCCATGGTGATCGCAACGGCCACCTCATTGGCTACGATTGTACCGACCTCGATCAGCTCCATTCGCTCTCATCACCAAAAAGGGAACGTGGATTTTGAACTTTTAAAGCGCTGGTCCATATTTATACTGATTGGTGTATTGGTGGGCAGCTGGTTAGTCACTCGCGTTGACGGTAGCCTACTTACTGTTCTGTTCGGTGTAATCGCAACATTATCAGCACTCAACATGTTATTCAGAACCGGAAAACCTGCATTATTTCAAAAACTACCTAGCAATGCAGGACAGACAGCGATGGGCACATCCATTGGTTTTTTCAGCGCTATGGTTGGTATCGGCGGTGGGACTATCTCAGTACCCCTACTCACCTTGTACAACTATCCGGCCCATAAAGCAGTAGGCACCGCTGCAGCAATTGGGCTCATCATTTCATTACCTGGCGCGTTGACCATGCTTCTATTGGGTAGCACGCCCACCGACGCACCCGCAGGCACATTGGGATTAGTTAACCTAGTGAGTTTCCTTTGCATTGTCCCGCTTACCGTGCTGTTCGCGCCTGTCGGCGCATCGCTCGCAGCCAAGCTGGACGCAGCAAAACTGAAGAAAATCTTTGCTGTTGTATTGCTTATCACTGGCCTGCGTATGCTGATGCAACTAGCCCTTTAAACGACGTCATCACTTTGGTTCTAAAAGTCATTAACATCTTTAAAAAAGAGGCTTCGGCCTCTTTGTTATTAGCTATAAAACACCAACGAATAACAAACTGAGTGTGTAGCATCATGTCCACTTCCCACTCAAGGCATTGGCACCTCGTTTCATAATGATCACAAATATTTAAAAAACAGAAGAATTTCAATCACCTGAAACAAAATGAAACATCAACAGCTTACTACCCACTCCGATCTGCCTTATACTATATTCTAAGTTGTAGAATTAAAAACGGGCTTCACATTGGCTACTAAAAAAAATCTTATAAGCGTAGACAAACTTACTGTAGGAATGTACGTAGACATTCAGTTGGGATGGTCTCAGCATCCGTTTTTATTCCGTAAAATGAAAATCAAAAGTTCTTATGAAATCCAGGTCATGAAAGATCTTGGCCTTAAAGAAGTCGTTTTATTTCCCGAAAAAAGTGAGAAGGCAAGCCTAGAAGCCTCAAGTCAGATAGACGATATAAGTGAATTTGAAGAGCCAGAAAGCAAAGCCTCAAGTGAAGAGCTTTGGGAGCAAAAGCAAGAAGCGCTTAAGAAAGCAGATAGCTTTCGCATCAACCGAAAGAAGATTGCGCTTGAATACCGAGAAAAGCAAAAACGGGTCAAGAACCTAACGGCCGATCTTAAGTCAGCGCCTGCAAACGCCATCCGCGATGCCGCTGAAGTCATCGATGATATGCTTGAAAATTTTAACGATGACACCGATGTATTAATTAATTTAGTCAGCTTAAGCAGCGACGATCATTCTCATCATTGTCACTCACTCAATGTAACGGTTCTGTCGCTCACCATTGGGAATGCATTAGGTCTTTCCAAAAAAGAATTAAAACTGCTTGGGCTAGGGGCAATTCTTCATGACATAGGTAAGGCGGCAATCCCCGCTTCGGTCGTGAATAAAAAAGGCAAGAAAACCACCAGCGAAATCAAGTTACTTCAAACCCATGCATTTGCAGGCGCTCGAATTGCCGAATCAATGCCTGAGGTAGACATGCGAGTGGTGCATGTCATTCGACACCATCATGAGTTTCTAGATGGTTCCGGGTTCCCCAAGGGCTTAAAAGGCGATGACATTTCAACCATCTGCCGAATAGTCACCATCGCGAATATGTACGACAACTTATGCAACAACACAGACCCAGCCGCTGCTGTCATCCCTAAATCAGCAATGGCCATCCTATTTAAGAAGTACCAAAGAAAGCTCGATATTAATCTTGTCCAGCACTTCATCAAAACCTTTGGGGTTTACCCTCCGGGTACGGTTGTGAAACTGAGTGATGACAGTATCGCCTTAGTAATTTCAGTTGACCCGAGCACTATCCTTAAACCTAAGGTGCTTCTCTATAACCCTGACATTCCTGCCAACCAAGCATTACTGGTTAGCCTTGTCGAACACGATAAATTAGAAGTCGTAAGTGTGATCAAGCCAGAAGAGTGTCCACCTAGAGTCTATGAGTATTTAGGTATTCAGGAGAACATGGGCTTCTATCTAGAAACCATCAAGAAACAGTCTGGCATTTAGATTTCAAAGTAGCGACCTCTATAGGAGCAGTAGAGTTACTGCCCTTCAGCTGCCCCAATACTTGCTCATCATTATAAGTCTATGTTTAAAAACGGATTTCAATGTCTATAGTCACTGGCGCATGATCCGAACATTCTGAATCGGTCTCATTGCTGTGGTTTTCCAAATGTTCACTGTGCACTTGGTAATTCGTTACTTCAGCCAAACTATGATCATACTCACTGTTAAAATCTTTCGATAAAAGAATGTAATCCAGAGTATTCCCCTTATTGGCAAAGTAATGCGTAGGCTTCCGTTTCGTCTTATCTGAATGATTCTCTAAATGAATATCAGAATGGACAGTGAGATCGAACGAATCAAATAATGAATAACGCTCTATAAATCGACGCACCTCCGTAGGTAAACTTGAAATGTACCTAGGGCCTAATTTATCCATCCCTCTGCCAGCGACTAATTGTTGTAACGCTGCGGATTCAATCGTGTCATTTAAATCCCCCAAAATCATCGTCGGCCGTTCTTTAACGCACATTTGCTCAACATAATCTTGATAGATCATTGAGGCTTCTGTTCCGCGCTGAATGTTTGATGCCCAACGGCCATGAATCTCCGCCAGCATATGCGCTCTGATGGCATCATCACTGCCTAAGGTTTCAGGGAGGTCTCTTTCAAACTGCGAACGTTTTGATTTCAAGTGCAACACATACACCAGAACCGTACCGAACCCTTCTATGGCAATTTCAGCTCTAATCGGTGGCCGGCTGAATGAAAAGTCGTCCTGCAACTTCAACTCATGTACAAGATGGTCGCTGAAGGTTACGGCCTCGACAGAGACAATTGGAAATTTAGACGCCAACGCAACCACGGGTTTATCATACACATGGCCAATATCGATTCGAGGTTCAGCAACGGTTTTAAAATACGGCAACCCCACTCTTTGAGTCAGCTCTTTTAGAGCCTCGGGGCTAAAAACTTCTTGAAAGCCGATAATGTCAGGGGTCATTTCTGATAGCTTTTTACTCAACCACTGCTCTTTCTTGACCCACTGGCTCTCTGAGTAAATGTTTTCTTGCTCGTAATATGCATTCGGTGGCTCAATGTAATTCAGCAAATTGAACGTACAAACCCGAAATCCTGTTGTGTAGTTATCCAAAATAAAAAGGTAGTCCTGTAGGTCATCTAATTACTCATTTATATCCCCCACAGCCTACCTTCTATTTAATCATTTCTAAACCCATTAAAAACGAATTGTACTTACACAACAAAAACGAATTGTACTTACACAACAAAAACGAGGGGTAAGCGTTCACTCCCCTCGCCTTCTTCGTGCTTTAACGTGTCATAAACATTAAATCATTTCTTTTTCAAAGTATTTAACAACTGGCGGCTGCTCGAAGAATGAAGCCAGTTCAGCCAACACGCCATTATCTGTTATGTATTTCATATATTCTTTATGCTGATTAAGACTTATCCACTCTTCCTCCAGCAACATTTCTTTTTGGTCAATATCAAAAAATACCTTTACCGACATGCAGCCATTAAAGCCTCTGACATTAGGTAAGTTTTCAGCAAGAAAAGGGGTTAATGACTCAACACTGCCCGGCTTTAGCTGGCAATTTAAAGTAACTCTAACGGTCATATTTTTTGCTCCTAAGAATTAAATAACGCCAAGAATTTAATCACAGGAGTACAACCGAACTACCTAAAAGAAAGTAAAAGTATCAATTTTCGGTCACCTTCTTCACATTATTACTGGCTTAGCATTATCACTGGCTTAACATCAATTGCTTCGGCGTAATTTGATACCTTGATTTAAAGAGCTGAATAAAATGTGAAATATTTTCAAAACCCACATCCAATGCGACTTCGGTAACGGTCAATTCCTGACTCGTAAGTAAAGTATAAGCACGAGACAGCCTTCGCTCTTGTAACCATTGCTTAGGGGGCATGCCATACGTAGCTTTAAAGTCCCGAAAAAAACTAGAAACGCTTCGCCCAGATAAGTGAGCCAAATCACTTACACTCAAGTTAACTACGTTATCATTTCTTAATAAACGAACAAGATTCCTTTTGGGCGTCAGCGTTTTAGTCGCAGAACTGAGCGCCGCCTGAAATATTCCACCACTATCCGCAGCTAGAAGATGAAGAAGCTCAAGCAACTTGAGACGAATCAACGCCGACGAATCACAGCGTTCTTTATTCATCACCTGAATTGATTGGAAAAACACATTCATTGCCTCAGTGCACTTCACGGTTATCAACTCTGAATTGATATCCTTCGATGGATCAATACCGTTCGAAGAGCTTAAAAAATCAGAGATAATATTCTGATCATAGAAAATCAAATACGCCTTTAAATTCTCTGTAGCCCTTACATAATCAGAATGAAGATTTAACCCCTGGGGCAAAAAAATTGCGGTATTAGCTTTCAAATAATGGGTAACGTTGTCCGACGTAGTTATGGTTTCTTTACCGCTCTCAATGTAAACAACGCAAGGCATGTTTGTGTAAAACTCTACGTCGACCAAATCCTCTTCAAGGCTTTTATAGAAGATAACCGAACTCCCCGTGTCCAATAAGGACGTCGCATCCCTCATTGAATAGAGTGCCTGAGGAATCACCAGTATATTCGTTTCACAGTACTCTGATATCCCTTTCATTCTGCCATCCATACAAGTAACAATAATTCCATACCAAGCTTAACTTAATCCATATTCACCAATATAAAATAATACCAAAGAGGTTCAGACACAAAAAAGCCCGAAGACAAACTTCGGGCTTTACTAAAAACTCAACACATCTGCTTACACAGTACGCCAGTTAGTACTGACGATAAGCAGCTTATTAATTCGCAACGATAGATTCACTGCAGAAGTCAGAGTTAATCTGGCAAACTTGATACGTTTTACCTTTACCTGACTCTGTGAATTCGCCTGAGGTTCCACCCGTTCTTGCGACGCTGCCATCCTTCAAAATTTCAACGCTGTCTGTTGCACCACTCCAACTGACAACCGTGTAACTGAAGAAGAAAAAGAAACGCTTAACTTCAACACTCAACGATAAACTCGGCGTTTCTAATACGGTAAGATCTACTGAGGTATACGCTAAATCACCCGTTTGATCGATCACTTCAGCCGTAACCGTATGAGCACCAGCAGACAAGTTAACCGCCAATTGAGCGGATTGACCTAATTCACCATCAACGTCCGAAGACCAAGTGATTGTTGAAGAAAGGTCGCCTTCTTCAAGATCATTTGCTGCGCCATCTAAGTGAATCGTCTCAGAATCAAAAAACGATGAACCGCTCCCAGGAGAAAGAATTGAAACTTCAAGAGGATCACTGATTTGATTTAAATTAACCAACCAAGCCCTTGGGTAACCGGCTGAATCTTCTGCACGCCCTACGATGATATTACCGTCTGCGGATACGCCATTTGCAGACGTAAGCGTCAAATCACCCAAGTCTACGTTATATTCATTTTCAAGCACCGTTTGAAGATCACGCATGCCATTTGACGCATCCCATATGAACGCTTTAATTTCGCTTAAACCACTATCCGCACTGGTGCCTACAATAATACTGCCATTGGATGAAATCGCTTTCGCTCGGCTATATCCTGAATGCCCAGGAATAAGGCCCAGTGCAACCACACCACCGTCTTCTGTCCAACGAAACGCTTCATTTAGGAAAGGGGCATTTTCACCACTGAAGTCACCATTACCCACAATGATACGACCGTCTGGCGTTACATCATACGCTTCGCCTTGGAAATCACCGAGACTGACCGTACCGGTCGCTTCAGTCCAACGAAATGGAATCTGAGAACTCTTACCAACAATCACTTCACCATTACTTGAAATTGCGTACGCCGTCGTTGTCCCCGTCTCACCAGAAACGACCAAGGCAGGAATTAGCTCAGCGCCTGTTTCAGCCGTCCAACGAAATGAACCTGAATTATCACTGACAGCCTGACCAATAATGACACTGCCATCAAAAGACGCATCCAATGCAGCTGTGCTCGGACGGCCTAAATCCTGAATGCCATTTTCTTCGGTCCACCACCATGCGCCATTGATCGGTGCACCATTTTCATCAACCGTACGGCCTCGTCCAACCAACACGTTACCATCACCAGAAATTCCCTCGCCAGCACTGTTTGGCCCGACGGCTGGCAACGCACCAAGGTTCGTCGTTTGACCATCAACCCAACGAAACGCACTGATGATACCATCATCCGTTGAACTCATACCAACAACCGTTGACCCATCCTCGGAAACACCGTTCGCTTCACTGAACGGACGACCCTCAGTGATGAATCCATCAATAACAGTAAAATCAGCAGTTTGCGCAAAACTGCTTAAAGACAAGGCGGTTAAGCCTGTACAAAGAGTGGTTTGAATGAATTTATTAAAAGGGACATGTGATTTCTGTTTAATTGCACTCATATTTACATCCTGTAAAGACTTAATCTCGTTGAAGGAGGTGGCACCCATAAAACATTACAAAAAGTAACACTAGGTAACGACGCACAGTCTACGTTAAGACTTAAGAATGACAAGTGACAAAAAGATTAAAGCGTGTGAAATTCCGTCAGTTGTGACCTCTGCCCATTTTTAGAGGTCACATCCATGGCTTTTTCAGTCAGTTAACACCTGATACCAATATACCCATCATTAAAAACAATATTGATAATAATGTAACTAAAGTAACACGCCTCAATTACACGTCTTACTCACAAACCTAAGATCAGAGTCAAAATAACAGCAATAAACAGACACTAGGTAAGAGCGTTTCGAAGGAAGAAGATTAGAGGTGGAGTTTTGAACAAGAGAGGTAAGAAATAGACGTTAATATAAATCAGCCTGTCATAAAAACGAGTCCCTTAACTTACTTCACACAGCTCAGGGGGGTTCAAACTTACACTCTCAGACAACCAACTGATCACGGGTTCCCATTGCACAAGGTCATCTTTGACTTTACTGTTCGGTGAGTCAAAGATGCTTTTGCCTTGATCCATAAGACGAACGTAATTTTGGGTATCACGAAGCGTCGTAATAAGCGGTAAATTTAATCGAATCAAAAACTCATTCAGAACTTTACGATAACTCGTTTGAGATCTAACTCTATTGCCAATGAATCCTGCTTGAATACCCGCGTCTAATACTCCGGATCGATTTAAACTCATGACAAAACGCAAACATGCTTTAATGTCATTAGGCGAGGACAAAACAGGAATTAACACCTTATCACCAGGATGAATAATCTCGGATACATGCTCAACAGACCAGGCAGCAGGCATATCATGAACAACAACTTCTGCGTCTTTAAAATCAACGGGGGTATCAACCGAGACAGCAACAGACTCAATTTTAGCGCAACAGTCCGGCCGACTGGCCAGCCAATCCGTACTGGATTTCTGTGCATCATGGTCAATCAAAAGTACTTTTTTACCTAACACCGCGTAATACGCCGCAAGCTGAGTCGAGACAGTTGTCTTACCACAACCACCTTTAGGATTGGTAATGAATACTTGCTCCATGTCTTTCAAATACCCGTATCAGTCAGACAGAATAATTATGATATTTTCATGAGTATAAACCCTATTTTCAAAAAGGTGAGGCGATCTTAGAAAATATTAAATTCATAGTTAATGGAGGCAGAAACCCAATAAAAGAAACCATAGAACATTCAAAAAAAACGAAACAAAATAAACCTAACACCATGATTTCATTATAAATATAAAACCTAAAAATCACTTACGTGCTACATACTATATCGACCACGGTAAAAAGAATAGATATCGCACAGCATCCATATTCGAGTTCAAGAAGAAAATAAATAAGACAAGAGAAAAGCAATTAAAAAAATTTAACCATGCCTTTCGAATAAGACGATAAGGAAATCAGAAGATCACAGATTAGGCTATTCGACGCTGCAATCCGCCGGTTGATGTTCTTTTGGGTAAACAACCTCTTGGCTGCTGTTATCAAACACTCGATAAGCCGTCCCCATTCGATCAACAAAACGCGACGCATCAACAAACGAATCTTTTAAGCAAGAAAATCCCCAACCATCTGGAGCCGAACTGTAACCGTGCGTTGTTTCTATAATGTACTTATAGGCATCAGGGTATTTCATAACCTTTCTTCTTTAGATCCCGTTTGTTGTTTCGTATTATTTATCTTCTCAAGCACATTACAACCCAAGGGCTACAATTCAATATTATTTGAGCATCAAGGTATACAGCTCATGCTGTTTTTAAAACAAAACTCAATAATTTGGCTTAGAGAGAAGTCCATTTCTATTTGGATAAATACCACTGAGCAATAGGTCCATAGCGATATCAAATGAAGGTAGTACTTTTGATAATGCCTTGCTTTAGATTTCGGATCTACCAATGTGTAGATATTAAATACAGAACAAGAAGATCTCAAACGAAAATGACATTTAATAGATAAACAGACAAACATGATCCGTCAAAACGACGAATCATGCTCAAAATCACTCAAAATGAACGACTACAACCCCATACAGTTTGCGTAATAAGTCGTCGTTGCAGGCCAATCAGAAAAGATACCAATAATCCCCACATCTTTCGCTAATACGTCCAACACCTCGTACATGTCGCCATCAGTGTTGATCACATCACCATTGCCATAACTGCCATTCGTGGTCTGATAATACCAACCACCGTTATCTTTGAGAGGGCCTGAACGCTCAAGCGTCCACGTAATCAGTTTCAAACCCGCCGCCTTTGCGTTTAAAGCGTATTGCGAAGGAATGATTTGGTTATTTGCATCAACGTCTAATAGCATCCACATAGGCGGAGCCAGTACTTTAACGCCATCAGAGACCCAGCCTTCCATCTCGCTCAAACTAACATCAAGTTCATAGTTCCCATCCAAATACACCGCTTGTTTACCATATCGAGATTCGTTGTTAATCCAATGAATAACATCATCATAATTAAATGACTGAGGCCAAACGCGCTTAGGATGAATACCAACATCACGGTATTCGTTAATCATCTGAGTCGCATACGCTTCTTGGGTGTATTCCCCATCGTAAGGCATTTCGACTTGAGGTGATTTTAATTCAGGCGTGAAATCCACACCGAGAGAATCCAACAACTCAATGCTCTCTGCATGCGTCATCAAGGTTCCGCGACTGGAATAAAGGTTTGTTCGCCAATCAGCGGTGGCATTCATATACTCAGCAATACTGGTTGCCTCAATATTTGCAGCATCCATTTTACCTTGAAGGGTCTTGAACTCGTCGACTGTTATATCCGTGGTACAACACGTAATATCAGCGGCATTAACCAACTGACCTTCACTGTTGAATTCAGGGGGCACTGAACATTGTTGAGCCAACGAGGTTTCTAAAATGTTGGTAGTGGTATGAAGATCACATTGAGAATGACGACATACCAATGCTTTGTCTTTGGTGAACGTCACATCACATTCAACTATGCCTGCGCCCATTTTGGCCGCAGCCTCATATGACTCCTTGGTATGTTCAGGAAACTGCATCGGCGCACCACGATGGCCAATTGAAAACGTAGAGGATCTGAAACGACGATTTTCGCAACTTTGAAGTTTTTCTTTTAATTCACTCTCATCCATATCCTCAACCAAAAAGAATGGACGCGGCCCTAACTGAACTCGTGCGTACTTCTTGCGAAGTCGCTCAAACCGCTCTTTTAACTCAGCGTTGTTATAATGCGGCTGTTCAAAAAAACCGGTTCGATCAAAGGCCGTAGCACCTTGAGAAAAAAGCATCGTACTGGTAAAAAAAACCATTGTTATAAGCGTAAATAATCGCATGTATCCTCCGTTGATAATGTACTCGATAGGCCTGGATGACCGGAGAAAAATGCTAAAGCCGAACTGTTGCTATTTGATGCGTTTTTCTTGATAGATATGAGACAATTTCATTTCATACTACTGCACAAGCGCCGCTGACTTGATCTGAACCCACACCTGTTTGTTCGCAACCAATTCGAGGTGCGTCACCGAACGCTTAGAAATTCGTGCAAGTATGATGGTGGAGCCTACGTCTATTTTTACTAAATCCATCCCGTCATCAACATCAGACGCAATTTCAACAACGGAGCCAGGAAGCACATTCAAGATGCTGGTATTTTCATGATGCTCCAATGCTAAACTGACATCCCTTGCTAAAATCCGTACCCGTACAGGCTTATCTAATGCGCAACCACTGTCTCTGACCCAAAGCGAACTGTTAACAGGATTCAGCGTGCCTTTATCAGCCCCAAACTGAACCCGCATCAAATGCCATTGCGTGTCCCGCTCAACCACATCCCCTTCCAACACCACACCTGTGTCTTCACCCAACCGTAGAGGGAAATTTAAATCAGACAGTATTTCATTCATTGGACCATTAGCAACCACATTGCCTTGATCCAACGCTACGATATGATCCGCCAGCCTCGCCACTTCATCCGGAGAGTGACTGACATAAATAATTGGTATATTCAGCGCCTGTTTTAATGACTCCAGATACGGCAAAATTTCTTGTTTACGAGCCACATCTAACGACGCTAACGGTTCATCCATCAATAACAACTTGGGTTTCACTAACAAGGCCCGAGCAATCGCAACTCGCTGTCGTTCACCACCAGAAAGCTGGCTCGGGAAACGATCCAACACCTTCGACAAACCTAATAATGAAATAATATGTTCAACTTCATTAGACGTTACCGTGTCTGACGATCGCTTAATGGCATAATTTAAATTACCTTGAGCCGTAAGATGATCAAACAAACTGGCTTCTTGAAACACGTAACCCAGTGGCCGTTTATGAGTAGGGATTACTCGTTTACCTTCTTGCCACACCGCACCATGAACGGATAAATACCCCTGAGGGCTTTTCTCTAAGCCTGCAATGCAACGCAATAGGCTGGTCTTACCAGAACCTGAATGACCAAAAATAACGGTCACCCCCTGCCCCGGAATAGAAACATCCACATTCAAACTGAAACCAGAACGCTTTAAATTAAAACGAACATCAATTGAAGTCTTTGAAAGCATAATCAACCTCCAAACCGCATAGAAGAGCCATTACTGGCACTGGAAGATCGATTTCGATTAAAGGTATACAAGGCCAACAAAACGACGAATGAAAAAACCACCATACCACCCGCTAACCAATGGGCTTGTGTGTACTCAAGTGATTCAACATGATCATAAATTTGAACCGAGATGACACGGGTCTCTTCCGGAATATTACCACCGATCATGAGCACCACGCCGAACTCACCCACGGTATGAGCAAACCCCAAGATCGAAGCGGTGATGAACCCAGGTTTCGCCAGAGGTATCGCCACAGTAAAGAATTGACCCCACGCATTGGCTCGTAGCGTTGCGGCCACTTCGAACGGCCGATCACCAATGGCTTCAAACGCGTTTTGAATGGGTTGCACTACAAATGGCAACGAATAAAAAAGAGAAGCCACCACCAACCCCCAAAAAGTGAACGGTAAAAGGCCAATGCCTAACCATTGTGTCAACTGCCCTATCGGCCCTTCCGGCCCCATCACTAACAGTAGATAAAACCCTAATACGGTGGGCGGCAGAACCAAAGGTAATGCGACGATGGCACCAATTGGCCCCTTCCATGCAGAACGAGTACGAGCCAACCACCAAGCAATGGGCGTTCCTATCAGCAACAACAATAAAGTGACCACGGAAGCCAACTTAATGGTTAATCCGATGGCGGACCAATCTGCATCTGTAAATCCCAAAATCAAGAACCTGCTTCTGTGTCGTATCCGTAAGACTTAATAATATCCAATGCGGGTTGTGTTCGCATATATTCATACAAGGCTTTGGCCGCTTGATTGTTTTCGGCCTTTCTTAAGAGCACTGCATCTTGTTTAATCGGCTGATAAAAGTGCTTGGGGATTATCCATGCAGATCCTTGTTTCAATTGCCCCTTACTCATGATTTGGGAGAGCGACACAAAACCAATGTCTGCGTTTCCGGTCGAAACAAATTGATAAGTTTGAGCTATATTTTCACCCATCACCGTTTTACCCAACACCGCTTGATTGTCTAATCCTTCGTTTGAAGACAAATGATCCAAGACATTTCTTGCTGCTACACCGTAAGGCGCTAACTTAGGATTCGCCATCGCCACCTTATTGAACTGATTACTCTTAAGATAGGTAGAACTCTGATTGACTAAGTTCGGTTTTTTAGACCAAAGCGCCAAGCGACCTTCTGCGTAAGTAAACCGACTGTTCGGTAAAGCTAAGCCTTCTTTTTCCAACACCAGAGGCTTTAACTGGTCGGCAGATAAAAACAATTGATAAGGAGCCCCGTGCTTTATTTGTGCGTATAACTTCCCCGATGATCCAAACGCCAAACGCACTTTATGTAAAGATTCCCCTTCAAACGCAGTTGCTATCTCTTTCATTGGAAACGTGAAATTAGAAGCCACCGCTACAGTGACAACGTCGCTTCGAGCATTCAGGGAAAAGGTAAAAGTAACAAGTACCAACAGCACTTTTATCAAACGGTTAGGGATCATCTAAAGCCTTAAAGAATCCAAATAACTAAGGAAGCTATATTGGGATACCCACGCCATTATCTCAAGTCTTAATCACCAAAATCGTTCATCAGAATCGTTTATGTGAAATACGCATAATTTCTTTTCTTTTTGTAACCTGCCTCTTTCGAGTTCACCGCAGAAATGAAATTTCTATTGCCTAACCACCTTAAACCTATGCCGATGTGCCTCTAACCCCTTGCAACTCATGCCCTCTATTCACATCTAACTAAGAGTCTACAAATATGTCCTACTTTTGGCTCAATCCGTCATCTTGGCGTAACAAACTTTTTATTGAATACTCATCCAATAAAAGCGTAATAATCAATAAAATAATCAAAATAAGATAGGTGTAGAGATGGTATCTAAAACCAGTTTTTCTCGCAGGGGATTTATTAAAACGGCCATGGCAGCCAGTGGTGCAGCAGCACTGCCTTTGATGGGATTAAGCGGTTGTTCTAATAACGACTCAAACTCATCAAGTGCTTCCACACCGAGTTACTTTCCACAATCAGTCATGTCCGGTGACCCTCGTTCTGACAGCGTTATTTTATGGACCCGCGTCAACGATACTGAGTTGAGCAATACGGACATAACGCTTGCGCTTGAAATAGCGACCGACGAAGCATTTTCTGATGCGGCTCTGGTTTTAGCACAAGAGTTTACGGCTGAAGCAGATTACGATCATTGCTTAAAAGTACGTGTCATCAATCTCGACGCAGCAACCACCTATTATTATCGATTCACGTACGTGAAAGCAGGTCAGGCAACTCGAACCAACACCGGCCGAACCAAAACAGCCCCTGCTGCGGGGAGCAACGCCGACGTACGCTTTGCTTATATCAGTTGTCAGGATTACAACGGTCGCTACTACAACACCTATTTACCTTTACTCGAACAAGATCTGGATTTCGTTGTTCACATGGGCGATTACATTTATGAAACCGCCGGTGCCAGTTTCCAATCATCCGAAGGACGAGGCATTACGTTTGATGACTTAGACGGAGCCATTAACCTAGGCACGAATGGATACGCAGCAAAAAGCTTAAGTAACTACCGTCAGCTTTATAAAGAATACCGCTCAGATTCAGTATTACAGCAATTGCATGAACGTTTCCCATTGATTGCCATTTGGGACGATCACGAATATTCAGACGACAGTTGGAAAAACAACGGCACGTATTACGATGCGGGCAAATCCGAAGCAGACACGCAACGCAAACATGACTCAGAGCAGGCTTGGTTTGAATTCATGCCAATCGATCATGAAGCTGCATTAGATCAATCGGCTTTGACGGCGGGTGGCACTCTGTCCATCTCAGACGATCAGCTTTACCCGAATACCCGAATTTACAGAGACTTTCAATTCGGCGCTAATTTGAGTTTATTCTTAACCGATTACCGTACTCACCGCCCAGATCACTTGATTGCCGAAGATGCGTTCCCTGGCGCGATGGCGATGACTCAATCCGAGTTGGTGGCTACATTAGACGCTGCAGGCAGTGGTAATGGAGCCACAGATGGCTACGCAACCGGTTTGGCTTTATTTGCCGCAAATGGCTTTACCAGCAATACATTTGCCTACATTGATATAGACAATGCATCGTACAGTGTCACCAAAGCCTACATGGCACTGATCATGAACTCACAGTTCAGAGATGCGTACGAAGGAAGAGGCCTTTCAGCCTCTGAGATTGGCCAAAGCTACGGTCAACTGGCCAACAAGGCGGTAACAGGCAACCTTTCTGCGTTCTACATCAATAGTGTACTCGCAGCTGCTGCGGCCACGGGTTTAAGTGTCCCTGCCAGCGCCTATATCTCAGATGCAGACATGACCGCCGCTGACAAAGGTATCGCGTTTGTACACTTCGGTAAGCAAGGCCTTCTTAGCGACTTGGGTTCACGTTATTTTGTGAATAAGGATCTGTTTGATCTTTATGCAGGATACCGAGCAAGTCTTGATTCTGGCGCCAGCCAAAACGCCTACGGAACAGAACAAGCCACCTGGTTAGCCACACAAATGGCAACAAACACGGGCACTTGGAATGTCATGGGCAGTTCCGTTTCTTTCTCTCCGCTTCTATTGGATTTAAGAGACAACGCTTCCAACCCAAATCAGCCATTACTGGATTTCAGCGTCATTCCAACGTTATTCCAAAACCGCTTCTACCTGAATGCGGATCATTGGGATGGTTTCCCTCAAGCCAAACAAACCTTAATCGATGGCTTATTCGCGACCAATAACATCATCAGCATCGCAGGGGACATTCACTCCTCCTATGTAACGGATCATGGCAATGGTTCATTCGACATCACCACATCCTCTGCAACCTCAGGAACGTTTGGCTCATACTTAGACGATGCTGCTGGCGGCTTAATCGAAGGCTTAGGCGGCAACCCTGACGACCTTGCTCTACTGATGTCGCAGTTGGATCTTCTGATACCGAATGCCAGTAATGCGGCTGATGTGAGTTCAAATCTATCGTTTGCTCGTTTACGAGAACATGGGGTTGCTATAGTGGATGTGACGGCAGGTCAATTCCAAGTCACTATGCATAACATCCCGAGCGAATTAGATGGTGCTCAGTTCATCAGCGAATCTTGGTATGATCGTCCGGCGGACTTCATTTCCAATTTACGCACACACGTCATTACGATTGATGAAGCAACTCGTAACCTTACGGTCACGCCTGCAAGTTAATCAATACATTACATATTCAAAAAGGCTGCCTTCGGGTGGCCTTTTTTGTTGTATGATTAATAACCTAAGCTTCATACATGCCTCCAAACAGAATTCATCACTATGATTAGCACGAACATTCAAGGGGTAATCTTTGATTTAGATGGCACCTTGGTTACCTCCAGCCTCGATTTCAAACTGCTTAGATCTTTAATCGGTTGTCCTGATTCAGAAGACTTACTGGCACACCTTGATGACTTGCCTGCCGATGCTTACCAAAAAGCCATACGTTTAATTGAACATCATGAAATGGAAGACGCAATTCAAGCCGGATGGATTAATGGCGCACAAGACTTTGTCTTTAAACTGCTCAATCAAAAGACACCGATGGCCATTGTGACTCGTAATTTTTCAAAAGCCGCTGCCCTCAAAATATCCAGAAACAACATTCCAATCGAAACCGTCATCACTCGTGAAGATGCTCCAGCCAAACCAGACCCTACCGCACTGATAATGATTGCAGAGCAATGGAACATCCCACCCGCCAATCTAATCTATGTCGGTGACTACCTTTATGACATTCAGGCCGCTAAAAATGCAGGCATGCACGCCTGTTTATACGTTGAAGAACAACAACCTGAGTATGCGATTCAAGCAGATATCGTTTGCCGAAATTTTGACCACTTATATGAACAATTAAAAGCGCTCTGAGATTAACTCGGTAACGTTACTCCTTCAATTGTTCCTCTAAAAAGTCAGTAAACAATGCCCAGGATTTTTTGTCAGCTTCTTCTTGATATCGACCAGAACCAAAGACCGTGAATGCGTGTGGCGCACCACTGTACGTCACCATTTGGTGAGAGACTTTATTCGCTTCCAGTTCATTGGCTAAGTCTGCAAATTGATCCATCGTTATCGCGGTATCAGCACTACCGTGCATAACAAGCACTTTACCTTTAGTGGATTGGTAGTCCTGCCCATCCGGCGTCTTCAAACCACCATGAAATGTAGCAAAGCCTTTTAAGTTTGCCCCCGAGCGGGCCATTTCTAATACCGCAGCGCCACCAAAACAATACCCCATAGCAACCGCATTGTTATCATTACCACCTTGCGCTTTCGCTGTGGATAACGCCCCCTTTAATAAATTCCGCATTTTAGCCCGATCTTTATACAGCTCACCGGTATGCTGTCGCTTATCTTTGACTTCCGTTGGTCGAACGCCTTTACCAAATAAATCCGCTGCAAAAACGGCATACCCCAGTTCAGCTAACATGTTTGCTCGCTTCACTTCATAGTCTGTCAGTCCATCCCAGTCATGCACCAATAAAACCAAGGGCGCATCTGCCGTAGGGGAAATATAATAACCTTCATACGCTTGACCATTAACCGTGTAATCGACTGCGTTACCTGAGGCTATGGAGGTCATTGACCAAAAGAACCCAATAACCATTAAAGACAAGAGTTTCATTTCAAGTTCCCTTCTGTAAATCACGTATTAAAAACTGAGCAAGCTAAAAGCTTAGAAGAGGAGCAACAATAAAGAAATCTCAACTATCCAATAAGGTCTCTAGAATATGTTACTGAATATAGAGTTACCTCCCAAATATTTAGAGTAATCACTCAACTCATGTAATGATTACTCTCAAATCCCCAAACTTTTTGTTACTCTACTCCTTAAATTTTTACTTCACTTAAGGATGAGTGTTATGAATACGAATTTCACGACGGCGCTTCTTGTATCTTTTCTCTCGATAGGATTAACCGCTTGCGGAGGAGGTGGCGGTGGAAGCAGTGACAGCTCACCTTCTAACACACAAACCGAAGATCCCGCTCAACCAGGTAGCGAAGGTGATAATCCAGATTCAGATAATTCCGCTCCTACAGACGACACTAACATTCCACCTGTTAATCCAACGCCCGACCCAACTCCAGAACCAGAACCAGAACCAGAACCAGAACCAGAACCAGAACCAGAACCAGAACCAGAGCCAGAACCAGAGCCAGAACCAGAGCCAGAACCAGAGCCAACGATCAGTAATACGGTTCAAGGCAAGGTAATTGATGGATACATTCAAGGGGCAACAGTATGGCTAGATATGAATAACAACCATACTCTGGATGCAGATGAACCTAGTACCTTGTCATTAGAACAAGGAAACTTCACATTTAACTTTACCGACGAGCAACGAGAGTGTTTGGAATATTCGGTCATGTATGTCGATGTGCCAATAGGCGCCATGGACGAAGACCAAGGTGAAGTTACGGAAGCATATCAAATGGTACTGCCGCCAAAGCTTGCAACCGTGTCCAGTGATGAACAACTTTACATTACGCCACTCACAAGCATTCTTTGGTCTCAAGCTCAAGTAGCAGGGGCAAGCAGTAGCTCAGCGCCTGACTACAGTTGTTCAGCGCTGAAAGACAACCAACAAACGCGCTCTGCATTAAAAGCGCTCATTGAACAAGCCATTTCCGATCAAGTAAATCACTACAATATCAGTGAATCCGACATCTACAGTGACTACATATCTGAAGGTGATGAAGCACGTAAACAACTAGCAATCGAATTTGTATCAGGGCTACAACAGGGTTTGGCTTATCGACAAGAGGTAGAAGAAGAAAATCCTGATGCAACTTACATCAGGGCATTATTCTATAAAGGTTCAACCATCGATCAAGACAATGCTTACCCAGATTCTTGGTATAGAGACACTCAAATTTGGTTACCTAATGATGGCTTCAAATGGGAGTTAGTTAAAATGACTGACGACCTAGCAGGCGTTCAACGAACAATATATATAAGAAACAGAACCAGCTCTGAGTGGCAAACGGGGCAACTATCCAACAGTAAGGATATTTGGTCATACGGAGGCGACGGCTCAGATTACAACTGTATTAATGCTGAAATCATTATGTTCGAAGAAGAGGAAGTAAATTACATACTCACCAACGACTCTGCCTTCGTAACCTCAGCAACAATAGATGAATGTCAGGTCGACACGTTCGGCGACGGTACCTGGCGCTATTTCACCTTCAATTACACCGCCGAAGAAATCTTTTATGAAACCACCATCGCACAACTTAGAACAGAAGAAGCTTTTGACGACCTTAGTAACTGGCAGCAATTTGCAGACAAAGAAGATCAGCTGGATTCCAGTGAACTCATCACGGCTATGAATCAAATGGGCTTTAATTACAACGATGAAATCACCGTTGATTTCGACATTTGGTTTAAACGCAAAACAGAAACCGTTGGTGAAAACCGTGTCATAACATCGAAATATAATAACAACGTTTGGAAACGAGTTACTGAGATGTCGGACAATACCATACTAACCGAATGCAGTGATGACGGTGAAAGCTGGGGCGACTGCTAATTAATCTCCCCTCTCAGCTCGTTAACGCAACATTAACGAGCTAAGAGGTAAAAAATCCAAACGTTCATGTTCATACATTCATAAACATTAAAAAGAACGCTGAATTCAACTGCTAAGGGTTTAACAAACCAGACCATGTACTGTTGTCGACTCGACGCGGATACCCTTCATCAACTTGATCATTAGAGATGTCGTAACGCAAATACCGTTGACCTGTAAGAAACACATAACCTCGGTTGTCATTCCATTTAACAGCGGCTGTTATGTCCTTGGCATAATCCCCCATACCAGGCCAAGTATCATCATTGATTGGCTTAGGATACCCCACATCCACGGAATCATTATCCAAGTCATAACGAACATAAGACCCGTCGGTTAGGAAGAAATAAACCTTGTTATTGTCCCAACTTAAAGCCGCTTCAAGCTGATCCTTATACTGTCCAAGTCCAGGCCATGTATCGTCATTTATCGGCTTCGGATAACCATCTCTTACTTCATCCGCGTGGTTGTCATAGCTTATATATTCGCCATTATTTAGAAAAAAGTAACTGGTGCCTGAATCTTTTTTAAAACTGGCATTAATTCGGTTTTTATAATCGCCTAAACCCGGCCAAGTATTATCATTTGTTTCTTTTGGATAGCTGGAATCAGCTTTATCCGTTACTTTGTTATAACGAACGTACTTCGCATCATTTCTAAAGAAATACGCCTTAAAGAGATCTTTATCCAAACCGGCATCAATTTGATAGTTATTAAAACGTAGAGCGGCTGGAATCCCGTTCGTTTCAACCACGTAATCAACAACACCGACTTCATTTAAAGATGTGTCCGTCCACCCCTTATCCAACGCATTAACTTGATCAACCAAAACACCATTTCGATAAACGTTTGCTGTCACATTTTCATTGCTGTACCAAGTAAAATCATTGACAGCCGATGGGTCTTGCATCAACTTTCTAGGTGCAAGTTGTCCCACGAGCGGGATACCATCCAAACGCCATTCAGGTTCAATTGAAATGCCTAAATGAGTCAAAACAGTCGGTACAATAGAGGTTTGGGAGGGGTAACCATAAAGGCCATCGAATTCTGAGTTAGGAATGTCTGAAATCTTTTGCCAGAACTCGGCGTTCATGGCTTCGTTTGCCCCGATGAAAATTGTTTTTTCTTCAACGGTTTGATTTCCATGGTGACAGCCGACTATAGGTGTCCGGCCATGATCTGTCGTAACCAATACCAACCAATCATCATCTGTTTGCTGCTCTAATACTTCAATTCGATCGAGTAACGAACCGATTTGAGCGTCCACATCTGAAATAGATTTCTCATAAGCAGGGCCAAAGCAACTTTCATGGCCTGCATGATCTGGCTCATCTAAATGCAAAAATACAAATTCGGCAGGGGAATTAGTGACCGTGTCCAATGCCTGATCAACAACATTCTGATCACTAATACCACTTTCTACTTGCTCGATGTTAGCGACTTCGTCTGCGAAAAAATTGGTATTAATCGGCGACCAATTAACTAAGCTAGAAATATACGCGTTCGGCTTTGCATCTTTGATTCGCTTAAACAGCCCAGGAAACTCAGGATTTGTTAGACCAGCACTGTTCGAATCCACCCCATGCTTAGACATCCAGACGCCTGTTAAAATAGAAGCCCAACCCGGCCCACTGATGGTTGGTTGTTCTGAATCATAATCTTTTATACCCCCAGTATAGGCAGGGGTGATATTCAACCGGTCGAAATTTGGGGTGTTTACTTTGTGTAGCTGCTCCAGCTGCAAACCATCAACCCCAACCAGAAGTACCTTGTTATCCGCATTAGAAATTTCAGTAAACGTAATCAAACTTATTCCTACTGCTAACCCTTTGGATAGCCTTGCCCACTTAAACATACATTGTCCTTATCAATTAAACTGGTTTATACCAGATAGAGACAATAACGCTCTATAATGACAACCAAATGAATAAATTATGATCGAACAATGTTAGATGTGTGAATCAGAGATGGCTCCATTACTGGAGTAAGTAGATGAATATATGCTCACTTTTTAATAAAAATGAGCGCATCTGAAAGTTGATATTTATGATTCCAGCCTATAACATTCGTTGCTTCTGAACGCCCAAGTAGACTGCGTTTCCCCAGTATTTAACGAATCAAGCGACACCATGCCTAAAGTTGGAATGAAACCTGTTCGTCGAGCCCAGCTCATTGAGGCCACTCTCGAGTCTGTAGATCAGTTTGGTTTACAAGCAACAACCGTCAGTACTATCAGTAAAATTGCGGGCGTATCTACGGGGATTATCAGCCACTACTTTGGGGGTAAACAAGAGCTCATGGAAGCAACCGTTCGGTTTTTGCTTCAGTCCTTAAATGATGAGTTAATGATCCAACTGAAGATCCACGGAACGTCTCCGGTAAATCGTTTAGAAGCCATTATCGATACCAATTTCAGCCCATTTCAAACGTCAGAGAAAGGGACAAAAACATGGTTGGCCTTTTGGGCGCAGTCCATGCACGATGAAAGCCTTGCCCGACTGCAGCGAGTCAACGAACATCGATTGCTTTCAAATCTGAAATATTCGCTGAAAGAAGTGATTCCTAAAGACAAAGTAGAGCACACAGCCCAAGCCATCGCGGCGTTAATTGATGGCCTTTGGTTGCGCGGTGCGCTTAATGAAAAGTCCATTAATGTCGAAAAAGCCTCAAAAATCTGTAAAGACTTTATCCACAAGAGCATTGAATACTATCAACTAAAAGAGCCAAATAACGCTCAGCCCCCCGCGACACAAGATCGTTAAAAATCGATCTTGGTAAACTTAGCGCCTTTCGTTAAGACCGTCATGGACTGCAACGTCGACGTATCAATGTCTAATGTTTCATTATTGTCTGTTTGAAAAACTAAAAACTCTTCTTTGGTTTTAGCGGTTTTCGTTGTCTTTGGGACGCCCACATGCACATCTCCAGATACCAATAACAGTTCAACCTGATATTGGTACATGCACGCAATTTCAAGATAATCATGTAAATCACAGCTAATAACTTTAGTCATAAATAATTCCTTTTAATAAAGACCTTCAACGTACTATTTTTAACCCACACCCTGTTGCTTTAGCCACTGCTTTAATTGCGAAGAAGACATTGCCCCAGCCATGCGAGCAACCTCTTTACCGTGTTTAAATAGGATTAAAGTAGGAATGGATCGAATCTTCCAACGGGCAGCAACTTGTTGATGCGCTTCCGTATTCAATTTAGCCAAACGAACGTTGGGTTCCAGTTCTTTCGCTGCTTTTTCAAACGTAGGCGCAAAGCTTTTGCATGGACCACACCAAGGCGCCCAACAGTCAACCAACACAGGGATTTCATTGTGGGTTACCGTAGCAACGACATTCGATGCGGTCAGCTCCATCGGTTTGCCGCTAAAAATAGGCTTTTTGCATTTACCACAGCTAGGCTTATCAGAAAGACGATCGCTTGGTAGACGGTTTGATGCATTACACTTTGGACAAGTAACCTTGGTCGTAGACATAGAAGACTTCTTTAAAAATAGTGTTATAAAAGGCTTATTGTATCAAGACTTGTAGTAAACCCTCCAAACGAAAAGTTCACAGAACAAGAAAAATAACGAAGGAACACCTATGAACACTGGAAAGCTATACCGAAAGTCCGCATTTACTACAGACCCTAATGGAGGAAACCCCGCTGGCGTATGGATTGGAAAAGCGCTGCCAACCGAAGAGGAAATGCAGCGCATTGCAGCAGAGGTAGGGTATTCTGAAACCGCGTTTGTCGCTCCTGATCAAGGTAGCCAACGGGATATTCGCTACTTTAGTCCTGAGATAGAAGTGCCCTTCTGTGGCCATGCGACCATCGCCACGGGCGTAACCTTAGGGGAACTGGATGGCGATGGCATATTCAATCTGTCCACGCGAGTTGGACACGTGCCTGTGGAAGTCTCCACGAAGAATGGCCAGTCAGAAGCAGCACTTACCTCGGTTGATCCCAAATACACAGACGCCACCAGCGAATTAGTTTCAGAAGTAATGAGCATTCTAGGTTGGAACTTATCGGATTTGGATGAGACGATACCTCCAGCCAAAGCTTTTGCTGGCGCATGGCATTTGGTACTGGCATTGAATAGCGAAGAAACGTTAGCAAACTTATCTTATAAGTTCGATGATCTAAAAACAGTGATGCAAAGAGAAGACTTAACAACCGTCCAGCTTATCCATCGCAAAGATCAAAACACATTTCTGTCTCGTAATCCCTTCCCTGTTGGTGGCGTGATAGAAGACCCAGCAACAGGCGCCGCAGCCGCTGCGTTCTCAGGTTACCTTCGAGAAGCAAAACTCATCAACACGCCTGCCAATATATTAATTCGACAAGGAGAAACCATGGGCAGACCAAGCCGACTTAGCATAGAGATCCCCACCTCTGGAGGCATAATAGTGAAAGGCAATGCGGTGACCATAGAAGCATAACCATCAAACAGAATGCTCCCCTAGCGCTGTAAGGGGAGCGCTCAATTATAACTCGCAGCTTTCGGCCAACAATTCATTCACAGCTTTTGCAAATTCTTGAGGCGAATCCTCTTGTAGGAAGTGCCCGCCTTGCAATGTCTGGTGGTTCAACCCCACACTGCCCGGTACACGTTCTCGCATGTATGAGTCACCACCACGCGTAATAGGATCACCATTACTGAAGGTTGTTAGAAACGGTTTTTTCCATTTATACAACACTTCCCAGGCATCTCGGTTGGCAGGCGTGGCAGGATCATCCGGGGTAACAGGCACCAGTTTAGGAAATGCCCTCGTCCCCGCTTTATATTGTTTCGAAGGGAATGGCGCGTCATACGCTTTCTGTTCTGCTGTGGATAACTTTTTAAACGTACCAGAAGCAACTATCTTACTGATAGGAAACCATGGGCTGTATAACGCGAAGGTCTTCCATGCATGAAACGCCAGCGGTACCGGTTGATCACCCGTAGGTAACATGCCATTTCCCACAACGATGGCTTTAAATCGCGATTCGTTTTCAGCGGCCAATCGCAGACCAATTAATGATCCCCAGTCCTGACAGACCAAGGTTATGTTCTTTAAATCCAATTGATCAATCAGGCTTTGCATCCAATCCATATGGCTCTGGTAGCTGTACGATTTTATATCAATGGGTTTGTCTGACTTACCAAACCCAATCAAATCTGGCGCAATAACACGATGCCCAGCAGCGGCACAGATCGGAATCATATTTCGATATAGATACGACCAACTGGGTTCACCATGAAGCATTAGAATAGGGTCGGCATCTTTTGGGCCTTCATCCACATAGTGCATTCTCATGGCTTGCTGAGCACCTGAGGCTATATTTACTCCTTCCCGTAAATCCAAGTAATTCGGTGCAAACGGGTAGCCAATCAAGCGATCAAAGCTCGCTTCTGGCGTTCGTATAAATCGCATCATGAAAAATCCATTTTGATTCGGTAGTTTTTTATGTGGCCTTTTTTAATTCGGTCTTTTTTATTCGATAGCTTTTGTTTCGATAAGCTTATATTTCAATAGTTAAAGACTGATCTGCTGATAAGCCTGAGTAATTAAATCAAACACCGAATTGAACTGTTTAGAAGTATTATCCATATAAAACGACATCCTTAATCAGGTAGGTAACACTAAGACTAGTCGTTTCTCATGAATTCTCCTGACAAATTTAATTTTCTTATCAATCCTGTACATGTCAGTAAAACCGATATAAGGGTTACAGAAAGACGCCTCTACTCTTAAAACCAATCCCTGTATGAATTATGATCAAACTATTGATTTAGACCAATTAGTCAGTTGGCTGCTCATGGCTATATACTAATGTGATTAAGCGACCAGCCTGTCGCAATCACACAAAAAACCTCAGACAAATAGTCAATCGGAGTGATTATGAAAACAGTAGTAAGCATCAGTTTGGGAAGCGACGAGCTTGACTACGATTTCCAAACCAGTTTGTTAAATCAAAAGTTCAGAGTTCTTCGAATCGGAACGAACAAAGACCTAGAAAAAGCGGAAGCCTTAGTCAAAGAATGGCAAGACAAAGCAGACGTGATAGGTCTTGGTAAAGTACGAGAACATTACAGCGTTGGTACGCGTAACTTTGTTCAGAAGACCACTCGACAATTAGAAAACCTTGTAAAAAAGATCTCTGTAACAACGGGTTCAATGCTTCGAGGGATATTGCACGAATGGGCCATTCGACATACACAAATTGCTCAAAATAACTTCTTTAATAACTCGCGTGTTATTTTCTTCAATGGCGTTGCGAATTACAAAGCAGCCAACGTACTGAGTGAATTCACGAATAACATTTCTTTTGCAGACCCCGTTATTCAACTCGGCGTGCCTAAACTGCTTACGTCGCTTCGCGGCCTTGAGTTGTACGCTGCGGGCACTCACCCGCTGAATAAATGGTCACCACCTCACGTCCTTTCACCCAGTGTTGCACCGGTGAAAGAATGGAACCGATTTATCGTAAAAAAAGCTTCCCAAAAAGCGGATGTGATTGCCGCGTCTTATGAAGATATCGAACATTTTTCTTTGGAAGAGCTTGCAGGAAAAACACTCCTGACCTCCACTGTTTCTGATGCTCGCTTGGAAACGCTTAGAGAGAAAGGCGTCAATATGGTGGTCGACATCTGCCCGCAACTGTTTGACGTGAATGTTGGGGTGAATGTCATCGAAGCGATGATTCTGGCGGCATTAAACAAACAGCAAGGCGAGTTAACCCACGACGACTACTTAGAGATTTTAGAAACCTTAGAAGCAGAGCCTAGAATTCTTTACCCTTCAGGCTACAAACGCGTCAATCGATTTGCCTTTGTGATTCACCCTTTGTCCCAGCAATATTTCAGAAATTCAAAACCTTTGGATTTCATTGCTCAATTTTCTCCTCCGGTCGTCATGAATACGGTAGAAAAGGCCATGGCCTACGCACCGCCTTTTGTTTACTCCCATGTAAAAGGCATTAAATCCCCTACGGGCGATGAAGCCGAAGGCTGGTTAATTTCAGTAGGAGGGACGCCCAAAGAAATCATGTCTCACAGCCCAGAGTTTACTTACCGTCGCCTTCTCGCTGCAGCAGAATTGGCAAAAAAAATGGGAGCACAAATAATGGGACTGGGCGCATTCACAAAGGTCGTTGGAGACGCTGGCGTGACTGTCGCCAAACGTGCGCCATTACCTATCACGACCGGTAACAGCTACAGCGCTTCTGGCGCATTATGGGCTGCTAACGATGCAGCCAGACGATTAGGGCTGGTCGACATCAGTAAGAAGGGGAAGGTAAAAGGAAACGCCATGGTCGTAGGCGCAACCGGTGCCATTGGTTCTGTATGCGCGCGTCTACTCGCCAAAGCCGTTGAAGAGATATATCTAGTTGCACCAGAAAGCGCAAAGTTATTGGCTTTGAAAGAAGCCATTCTTCAAGAAACGCCCGAAGCAACCATTCACCTATCGACCAACGCCAATAAAAACCTAGGCGATATGGACATCATCGTCACAGCAACGTCAGGGGCAGGTAAAAAGATCCTCGACATCATGAAAGTGAAGCCCGGCTGTGTCATTACCGATGTTGCTAGACCTCTGGACATCCCCGCCAGTGAAGTGGCGAAAAGACCCGATGTATTGGTCATTGAATCGGGAGAAATAGAATTGCCCGGTAATGTTCAAATGAAAAACATCGGGCTACCAGACAACGTGGCATACGCCTGTTTGGCAGAAACCATAGTGCTGGCACTCGAAGGTCGTTATGAAAACTTCACCCTTGGTCGAAACATTGAGTGGGAGAAAGTGAAAGAGATTTATCAGATGGGGCTCAAGCATGGCATGAAGCTCGCCGCGATATCAGGCGTAAGTGGCGTCTACAGCGATGAAGATTTAGCCCGTATCCGTAAGTTTGCATTGGAAGCACGTTCAAAACAAGACGCCAAAAAGCGACCCAATGTACTTAGTATGAATAAACGAAAGGCAACTAAAAAAACGGCAACGTCTTAATCCCCCTGCGCTTCATTTAAAATGACCATTTAAAAGGCAGCCAAGTTACAGGGCTGTCTTTTACCTTATCTCATCTGCCCTATTCATGTTTCAGCCTTTCAGTTGGTTTCACGCCCGAGTATTTATTTCATTTCAATCCATTCAATTCAATCAATAGCTTCGCTTTTAGCACAGTGTTACCGATGTGCGTTACCGGGTAACACAACATACCGTCTAAAATATGGAACACAGGTAACAAAGCGATGTTTCAATTTCAATTTAGTTCCTCATGAAAAAACTAATCTTTTGATTTCCTTAGTTTTTTCATATTTGGCACACCAATCGCAATATACTTAGTAAGAACAACAAAAAATGATGCAATTCGGTTTCACAAATAAAAATAAAAATAGAAACTCAGGATTGACGCTCAAAAATAAAAATAAAAAGCGAGCAGAAAAACCTTATGAGCCCGTCAGGGCTCACCACCTTCTCTTTACAATTTCTCTCCCTAATTTCTTTTATCTAACTTATATCCTCCTTGAATAGCATGCAGTTCTGAAATTAATTAATCGTCTTCCTAAATACCGTTCCCGCACTTCACTTCACAAAAACCAATACAACAAAAGACTATGCCCTGTCTTCGTTGCTACCCAATAATTTACGCATCGAAACCGCACCAACCTGAATAAGAACAACTACACTACTTTCTATGCTTGAACGAATTGAGTAACAAGGTAATTTTATGCGGAAAGTACATCTCATATTACTGGTCGGATTAGGTATTCTCCTCAACTTACAGACCCACGTTTTCGCTGCGGACAAAGAGCCGCTTCGAATTTTAACTTGGGAAGGCTATGTCACGCCTGAAGAGCTCACGGAAGTAAATCAAATTCTTGAAGACAAAGGCTACGCCTACGAAGCCCAAATAGTAGAACCTTACTCAGAAGGCGCAAAACAAATGTTTGGTTTAATACGAGCCAACAAAGTCGACATCTCATTCTTGACCTTATTTTTTATTAAAATGGAAAATGAGCAAACCTCTCGACTGCTGCAAGCCATCAATACTCAATCACCTCGATTGACGAACTACAAAGCGCTTATGCCCACCCTCACCCATTTGCCTATGGGGCTGAACGATCAAAAGAAACCTTTATATATTCCGTGGGGTGGAGGCGCTTACGGCTTTTACATTGATCGAGACAAAGTAAAGAAAGAAGACGTCCCCACCTCAGTGAAAGACTTATGGGCCCCCGAATGGAAAAACACGTTCTCACTGAACAAAAGCCAAGAATGGTACAACATCGGCTTATCTCTAATGAGCTTAGGAAAATCCCCCTTTCACATTTATGAATTGGTTCAAGAAGGCAATCGAGAGCAAATAGCAGACATCAATGAGCGTGTACAAAAAAGACTGACCCATTTATACGCAAATGCCGGAAACTTCTGGAAAGCCTCGCCAAACTTCAAACCTAAGCTACTCATCGTCAGCAGTTGGGGGCCCGAGATAACAAGAGAGAATAGGAGAGGCTCTAACTGGGAAATGATTAATTTTTCAGAAGGTCATATGGCATGGCTCGATACCATTAACTTTGTAAAAGCCCTCAAAGGGAAAAAACTGGAAGCCGCAGAAGTCTTTGCAAATTACTTCATCGGAAAGAAAGTCCAAAACAGAGTGGCTCAAGAACTCTCCATGGTCGCAGCTTCCTCGGAAGTTCCCCCGAATCCCGTTCTGGGCGACCCCAGTAACATATTTAAAGAAGACATGTTTGTACCCCCTTATGACCGAATAACATATAACATAATGGAGCGAATGACTGAAAAAGCGACGATTGAAGCTCTGAACAACAAAGATTAATCATATAACCAATCTAACATAAAGTAATTAAAACCATTGCCTCACGTCTTAATTACAGACTATTAATACATCTCTTTGTACTTGGTCTGGTCAATCCAAGCGTCACGAGCAAAACCCTGATTGACAGGAATTACACTGCTTTCTTGACGAACGATGTCATTCATAACGCTTCTCCTGTGGATAATCCCTTGGCTGGCAAGAGAGTAGCCTCAATGCATACAGTAGAAATTATTTAATGGCGTCAGTGTTACGCGACACGGAGACGTAGACCATTAGACCTGAGTCTATGAGAGGGATGGGGAGCTTACTGACAAATTGATTATTTTTAACACTAAAGCATGAGAACCAGTTAAAACGGGCGTTTGAATGACTTCCACATAAGTTATCAAAAGGGTTATCCACAGGTTGTGTGGATATATCACAAAATTGTTAAAATAACTCATCCCATCACTTTCAAGTAAATCAACGCCGTTGTCAGCGCATCACCCAATGCGGTATGTCGTTCAATAATAGGAATGTCTAAATCTTCACATATAAATTCAAACCCTAAATCAATATGATCACCCGGTGCCAAGGTTAAACGCTTTTGGTGCGTGCGTTTAAGGTACGCATCTGCGACATCGATGAATGAATTGCTCATAGGCCGATTCAGTGCTCTTTCTAACACTCTGCGGTCGAACTCAATGTGGTAACCAACAACAGGAAGATCGCCAATAAACAAACTGAATGCAGCGAGTGCATCCATTAACGGAATACCCTGCTCGGTATCTCTTGGTCTAAGCCAATGTATGGGGATCGTTTCTGTGGAATAACGTTCATCAGGTCGTACGATGACGTGAAATTTATCCTCCCCTAAAATGACGCCATCTTTAATTTTCACAGCGCCAATGCTCAGCAAGAGCGCGCCTTCTGGGTCTAGCCCTGAGGTTTCCGTGTCCAAACAAACGCACGTACTCGGCAACGTCTTAGGCAGTAATGGGTTAAACATACGTTTAATGGACTGCCAAAGCATACCGATAACCTTAAATCTGCTGCTAACGCGTTTCTAAATGAAAATGATGTTTCAACCGTTGCTTAAACTTCTTTACCGTATGCAATCCGGAGCGAAGTAAGTCACGTTCAGTTCCATTTAACTCCGTAGGGCAAATAGAGTTGTTTGGTACTGAGTCTAGAGGGCCACTGCCCAGATGTAAAAGTTGATGACTCAACCGAAGCCGAATAATCAGCCATGGGGCAAACAACATCGAGCACTTAGAACCAAGAAGATTCAAAGGGTTATTTGGACAGTAATCTGATCTAGGAAGATAGGAAGAGTGGGTTCTCATTGGCCAATTTATGGAAACCAGAACAATGAACGGTAGGAAGGTTGACGTTATTAGCAGTGCCTAAAATAGGGGTTCACTGCCTAAGCTTTAGCTTAAATCACAGGCATAAAAAAAGGGTGACTCCCATAAGGATCACCCTTTTTCTCAATACTAAAAAATATTATAGAGCAACAATATTTTCAGCTTGAGGACCTTTCTGGCCTTGAGTAACAACAAACTCAACTTGCTGGCCTTCAGCTAAGGTTTTAAAACCGTCGCCTGTAATAGCGCTGAAATGAGCAAAAACATCTGGACCAGACTGCTGTTCGATAAAACCAAAACCTTTAGTTTCGTTGAACCACTTAACGGTACCTTGCACAGTATTAGACATAATAAAATCCTGAAATTTATAAAATAGTTTGCCTAGATAGGCGGTAATGCTTGGAAATATAGACTGGAACTTAAAAACTGCAGGACGAGAGGTACTAAAAATAATAACAACTGCGCAATGTAGATCGTAAATAAAAGACTTTCTTTCTAGCTGGGGTGCACTGTATAGATAATGATCGACCTTGTCTATCTTTTTCCTAACAGCAAGACAATTGGTCATAAACCAACCACACACATTTGAAGAGAGTTTTTCGATTCAAATCTCTCACTTTGTATTTATTGTACGTCTGAGAAGAATTGCCATATTGCCTCAGCGGCTTCAATATCACCGCCATTCCCACCAAAGAAACGACCGTACTGTACCTTCTTTGAAGGCACAATATGACCCGAACCTTGCAAGGTGTACAAGCGTACTTGAACACCTTCATGCCCCCAACGCATTGAAGACACATGGGTATCAGGATCGCCATCTTGCTCACTGTAAACTTTTGTCTGCCCGTCACGTTCCAGTGACGCTAGTTCAACCCAATATTTCGCTGATTCCAGAGAAGACAGTACTGTCCCACGACTTGTATTACCAAACAGTTCAACAAGCCCACCCGCGTAGGGGTTTACAGGGTCTTCCGTCCCATTGAATATGGCCACCGAAACGGGCTTATTTTTTTTCTCGCAATCCAAGTTTTCATCTATCGGTAAATTGGCAGCCATCGCGGCAATCGCGGCCACTTTTTCGGGCATTTCAAAGGCAAGACGAAATCCCATATGGCCGCCATTGGAATACCCTGAGACAAAAATACGCTGAGCATCGACCCCGTAATTCTTTATGAAGTATTCAAACATGTGATCGAAAAACAGAGGGTCATCTATGTTTTCTGTATTTGCAGCGTACTGCGCACTCATTCGACAATCATTCCAATGCTTTTCATACCCATCAGGATAGACAACGGCAAATCCCTCTGAATCGGCTAAACGATCAAATTCATAGGCGGTTTTATTTCGAATATCTGAGCCAGTCCCCCTTGAGCCATGTAAAACAAACACGATCGCAGGGTTTGATGACAATGGTTTAGAAACAAATGTTTGAGGAACATAATAAGAGAACGTTCTTCTCTCACCGTTTATAGTCAGTTCGGCTTGTTTAAATTCGCCGTTTAACGAGGGCTTCACGGGGGTAGATATATAAAAGAAATAAAAATATGCGCCGCCCAGAGAAACTAAAATCAACAACAAAGCACTAAAAAACCATCTAAGAATCATCTATTGTCCTATCACTGTCCGTTTCGGGCAAACCGTGATTAACCGGAAAAAACTAAAACCTCTGCTCTGCTTACTAAGGCATTTTCTTAAACAAAAAACACTCTAGTATTTAAAATTTCATACCTGACTGGGAGGAAACCCCATCACTCGTTTAAACGCACGAGAAAAAGCAGCTTCGGAATTATAACCAAGGTCTTCAGCCAAACGTATCAAAGGTTCGCTCTTATGCTTGAGTCGTTGATAAGCCAGACGCATTCGCCATTGCGTCAGGTAATTCTTCACACTGTGTCCCACCAACTGTTTAAACTGAGCCGACAACCCGGATCGAGACAGACCACAGAGCTTAGCCAAGGTTTCCACCGTCCAGTTTTTACTTGGCTCATGATGGATAGCTCTCAATACTAAACCAATATGTTTATCACGCAATGCGCCAACCCAGCCTTTATTCGCCTGGGGTGAGGTCATCATCCAATGCCGAATTAATTGGATCACGAGAATATCCGCCAGATGCGTAATAATGGTTTCTCCTCCGGGCTTTAACACGCGCGCTTCATCTGAAATGAATGCCAGAGTACTGGTTAACCAACGATCACAAGTGTCGTCCAACTGATTTAAAAAGAGTACCGATGGTAATTCCTCGATCAGTTGCTTTGCGGCAACTTGATCAAAACTCATAACCCCGCAGGTAAGCTCTGTTTTTTTACCCTCGCCATCGATATTTAAGACCTCATATCGCTCACTTATTTTCTGGACGCCAGCATCAAACAAAGACTTCGATGGCAGCGATTGATCACTACAAATCACATGCCCCAAACCATGAGGAATTAATACCAAAGACCTCTGCGTTAATTGCCTCGGGGATTCCCCTTCCACTTTCAACCAACACTCACCAGAAGTAATGATATGAAACATCATTTTCCCGGGTAGTACGGGCATTTCCAGAGACCAATCCCCTTGCAATTCAGAACGACAATAAAGGCTTCCATCCAGCCTTAACTGGTGAAGTACTTCTCCAAGAGGATCATCCGATGAAGGAAACACAGGATCTGACGTCATACAAAACTCACAAAAAAAACGTAATTTTAGATTTTAGACGAATAATCAAATTTTATAGCAAAATAGACATTAAACATCCTCCAAATTTAGGGAATACTGAACTCATTGATCAAATAACAAACAACACATCACTGGAGTGTCACAATGAGTCAGCAAATACTTATCGTTGGTAAGCACGGAAAAACAGGTCGTAGGGTCAATAGTCTACTGCAAGCCAATGGCTACCAAACCAAAGCAGTTTCTCGCTCAACGGAGCCCGCGTTTGATTGGTTAAAACCTGAAAACTGGCGAGAAGCCATGAGAGGTTGCAACCAGGCGTATGTTTGTTATCAACCCGACTTGGCCGTTCCGCAAGCGGAACTTGCGATTAATGCCTTCCTTACAGTTGCTAAACAAGAAGGCATACAACATATTGTACTCTTATCAGGTCGAGGTGAAGATGGCGCGCAACAAGCAGAACAACAAGTAATAAACAGTGGCCTGACTTGGAATATTGTCCGTGCCAGTTGGTTTGCTCAGAACTTCAGCGAAGGATTCATGATAGATGGAATACTAAATGGGGAGATCGCACTGCCAGCTTCCGATATTCCAGAACCTTTCATCGACGTAGATGACATCGCAGAAGTGGCTTATGCCTGTATTACATCCCCCAAATTAAACAATCAACTGATTGAGATCACCGGCCCCCATCTCTTAACTTTTAAGGACTGCGTAGAAATTATTTCTGAAGAAATTAAAAAACCTATCCACCATACGGCAATTACAGTTAAGGAGTTTCTAAGCTCGCTTCAACAACAAAACATGCCGGAAGAAATGCTCTGGTTGATGAATGAACTGTTTTCAGTGGTGATGGACGGTCGAAACAGTCAAGTAACGCATGGCGTAGAAACCCTATTAGGCAGACCAGCAACCTCATTTCGCGAGTATGCAAGAAAAACTGCGGCCTCAGGCGCTTGGTCAAAACAACAACAATCATAACGCAATAAGATAACATCATAACCACTACGAATATCAGGAGTGCATAATGGTTTCAAAACTGTTTATTACATTCGGGGTTTTCATCTATTCAATTGTCATACCGATGTTAGAAATCAATGCATCACACGTTTTTAACCCGGATTGGCCTCCGCACGCCAGACTCCATGAAGTCTGGCAACTTACCACCCATTGTGCGTTAGGTATGTTTTGTTTATGGCTCGCCTGGTTTAAAGAAAATATCAGCATGGCCGGAATCATTAACATGATTATCATGGGAGGGGTGTTATTTGCGCATCTCATAGAAAACCGTTACGGAGGCTCGATTTTATCCGGTAATACAAGTACAACCGTTTTAGGCTTAGACGTTGCGGCGTTTGCAGCCCTCCTTACGGTATTAATTTCAGCCGTCGCCATTGCGTTAGACTCTCAGCGAAAAACCTAACCAGATAACCCACAATAGCGACCGTCACTTAACAGGTACGACTAATTAACACTTTGAATCAAAGCGAGTGACTCAAAGCACTAAAAAATGGTAATTTGCTGACCGACTCATTGCCCTTTCCTTGGTAACGGACTACCAATATGAACGATACAACCCAACTGAACGATCAAAAAGACTTACCGTATTTCAAATGCATCACTCACTTTTGGAAACACTCCGGCAGCTACCTGCTTCCATTATTTGGCTTTAAAAAACCATCGAAAGCCGCTGAAACTGCCTCGCTCTACGCATTATTTGGCGGGGATGAAGCCTCCGATTTACTTGCTAAGCAACTTGAAAAAACCAATCAAGTTCTGTCCTCAAACGAATGTACACAACCCGCCAGTGAATTGATTCAACCGTTCGTGGAAATGGGTGAAACACTCGACGTTGATTTTCTCAGTGTCGTCAAACCCATTGCGGTTGGCGCCGCAATATCGGCCACCATCATTATTCTGAGTACACTATTCGTTGGCCTGAACTTCGCTTTCGTATTTGCGCTTCCGTTTCTTGTGCCTACCTTGGCTTTAACCGCAACCTGCTATTACCATTCAAAGTTATTGACGATCGTCTCCAAGAAATTAGTGGCCCACGACCTTGCGGTTGATAATAATTTGAAGCTCGACAGATCATTAAGTACGCCTCTCTTCCAGTGGTTAAAAGATCACATGGACGGGTTTGATCGTGGTCGTCACAACAATCTCTTAGGTGACGTGCACGTACCTATTCAACGAGATACCAACATCGGCCTCAATTACTTGGCATTTGACTACATATGCGTTCATAGACGGTACAAAGATTCTCAGGGACGATACCGCTACCAATCTGATCGGTACACGGGCCTACTCCTGTCTTGTCGAGGGTTACAAAAGACAACGATTACGCCAGATGATAAAGTTCGCTCTTCACTGACTCGACTCTCCACCGTTGACGATGAATTCAATCAACGATTCAACGCATTCAGCGCGTCTCCACTTGACGTAGAAGCCTTATTAACAACCATCACGTTTCAACACTTCATGGATTTGGATAAGGCGTTAAAAGATCTCAATATTTTAGTCACGGACGAGTATCTGTGTTTGCTCTTTCAGTCACCGATGCTAGACGTTGGTACCACCACATCCACACTGAAACAGCCCAATGAACTGCTCAACGATTTAATTCAACACAACTCAAGCAAAGCCTTCGATCAGGTGTTCAAGTTTATAAATACACTGGTGGAACAAAAACGAATCAAACCCACGTATGAAATCGACACGCTTATCGCCGCCCTTGAGCAGCAGAAAAAAACTAACGACAAGGAAACGACGTCTTAACACTAATACCAGCAGTAAGTATAAAAGTTATTTAAACCGTACTTTAAGTATAATCGCGCCAACCATAGCCCTAACGGCCATTTCATACGGGGCTTCTTTCTCTAGAATAGAAGCCCCCTTTTCATTAACGCGTTTTAAGCCATTGCGTCGGGGTAAGACCAAACCGTTTCTTAAAAACCCGAGCTAAAGAAGAGGCATCATCATAACCCACCTTATTGGCAACCAATCCAACGGGCTTATCCCGAGCCAATAAGTCTTGTGCCATAGACAGTCGTAAATCCGTTAGGTATTCCATCGGAGCTTGCCCAACAGAATCTTTAAACAATGCCGCAAATTTGGATCGAGACATCGCGACTGATTCCGCCATGGTTTCAACCGTCCATACGCCTTCAGGGTTTGCCGTAAGTTTACTCATTAACGGGGCTAATTGCGGGTGAGAACTTGCAGAGAGCAGCCCAAGTTCAACAATGCCTTGGCGAAGAACATAGCGAAGAATTTGAACAATAAAGATATCGCACTGCCGATCAATGACAATATTACGGCCATACTCTGAGCCGAAGGCTTCTTCAAATATGGTTTCCGCTGCTTCGCTTATTTTTAAATCTTGCTCAATATCGATGCAAAGAAACTTGGGTAGATGATCAACCAGAGCGGCCCTTTGCTGAGGCTGAAATCGGATGTTCGCACAAACCAACTCAGCCTCGTTAAATTCCTTAATCCTTATCCGATGATTTCCTCCGCTGGGCATAAAAATCACGGACGCTTTATTCAGATGTAATTCATGGCCCTGTTCGGTAATCAGACTCATAGATCCTGATTTCAAGAAGTGCAGCAATCCTGTGTTATCGCTTTCCTCAAAAGCCTGCAACCCACAAAGACTGCCACTGAAAAACACCTCTGCATTGAAGTTTAAATCTTGTAACAAGACGCTTAGTTCATCCATTGCCATGCCTATTTTGAAGTCTAAATTCGCGATCTAGGACGATCGGTATATTTCTTTGGACGCTTTACCGATTTTCCCAGAGTTACCCCTTGTAATCTACTCATCGCAGGCAGAGTCGTCTTATTACTCACGCCAAAATACTTTTTCTTACAGTTTATAAACCCTAAAAAGGAATACAACATGAAACTGAAACAAACTCTAAAATTCGCCGCTGCTGCGGGTGCGTTGATCTTTAGCAGCATGGGCTTCGCCTCTTCCGTTAACATCGGTACGAACGACGTCGCTATTCATGGCTATGACCCTGTCGCCTACTTCACCAACAGCAAAGCCGTAGAAGGGTCTGCTGAATATACCGCCACTCATGACGGTGCAATCTATCGCTTTGCCAGTAAAAAGAATCGAGACCTTTTCAAAGCAGACACCGAGCACTACGCACCACAATTTGGCGGGTACTGCGCTATGGGTGTCGCCCTTAACAAGAAACTTGATGTTGACCCTCAAGCGTTCTACATCGATGAAGGCAAGCTGTACCTTAACCTCAATAAGAATGTCCAGAAGAAGTGGTTAACCGACGTTGATGGCCATGTGAAATCAGCCGATCGCATCTGGTCAGGTATTGAAGGTTTATCCGTTGCTGCAACCAATGCAGAAGACTGATTCAAGCAACGATCAAACGTTGGGCGCCAGCATCGAACGCGCGGCGTCACAACCACTGACACTGATGTACTTCAGTGCCCAGTGGTGTGGCCCCTGCCAACAAATGGCTCCCATCGTTAACGCTGCCTCTGAGATCTACCGAGACGAGATTCATGTCGTAAAAATTGACGTCGACAGTAACCCTGAGTTGGCCACCGAGTTTCAAGTGCGGGGCGTGCCAACACTGACATTAATGGCCAACAACGAAGTCATTGATCGACGGGTCGGGGCTGCATCATTCGCCACACTGGCGCAATGGTTGGATCAACATCTCACTCCTAATACAGCAACCTAAGGAGGTTGAAATGAACCAAAAACAAAAAATCGCAACAGCGGCTTTGATGGTCGCACTCGGCACCGTGTCTTCCCTGCCCGCTCAAGCAGCGGGTAAAGAAAAGTGTTATGGCGTTTCGGAAGCAGGCCAAAACGATTGCAGCAACCTAGCAGGCACTCATTCGTGCGCGGGCCAATCCACCTTAGATAATGATCCTGGCGAATGGAAACTGGTCGCAAAAGGGACGTGCGAGAACATCGGCGGCATGTTGAAAGCAGAAGCAAAAAAACGCTACGCCGAACAAAACAATTCCTAACTGGGCCTAACCATCCATTGGAGATACAGCATGATTCGCTCAAACACGGCAACAACGCCTAACCACACTAAACACTCAGGCTGGGTTGGCGTGGGGTTGCGTCATCCACATTATGGCGACGCCCTGAGCGACTCTTACCCCATTGACTTTGTTGAAGTACACGCAGAGAACTTTTTTGCGTCCGGCGGCCCCACTTTGTCTGTATTAGAAAAAATTACAGACCAATACGCCCTTAGCCTTCATGCAACCTCCATGGGCCTCGGATCAGCATCTCAGATCAACACGGATTATCTCACCAAACTGAGTGGCCTGATTGAACGCAGCAACCCAATCATGGTCTCCGATCACGCCTGCTTTACTTGGAGTCAACTTAACGGCAAAGCGGTACACGCGGGCGATCTGCTACCACTGGAATACACACCTCAAAACCTTCAGATCTTAGTGGACAACGTTGACCGAGTTCAGCAGCACCTAGGCAGGCAAATATTGGTTGAAAATGTCTCCACCTATCTGGAGTTTGAAGACGCCACCTTGAATGAAACAGAGTTTTTGGTGGCATTAGCAGAACGTAGCCAATGCGGTTTGCTGGTGGATCTAAATAATGTGCTCGTCAATGTCCATAACTTCTCAACGGGCGATCCTTTAACCGTTGCCAAAGAATGGCTCGATGCGATTCCAGCTCATCATATCGGCGAACTCCATTTGGCGGGCTATACCCCCGTAGAATCGCCCGAATTAATCATCGACGACCACAGCCAAGCAGTTTCGGAGGAGTGCTGGGCATTGTATGAATACGCCATTGCTCGATGCGGCCCAGTCGCCACGCTTGTCGAATGGGACAACGATTTACCCAGCTGGCGTGTATTGATGGAAGAAGCCCTTAAAGCTCGACGGATGATGGAATCACTGACTCCCCCTTTGGAGGGCATCGCTCATGCCTCATAGTACTGAATCTATTAGCACTGAATCTATTAGCACTGAATCTATTAGCACTGAATCTATTAGCACTGAATCTATTAGCACTGAGCCTTTTAGCTCCGAGCCTTTTAGCACAGCCCCTCAGATCCAACAACAGCACCTTGTTGCAAAGATATTCGAGATGCAAAGTCACACATTACCGCACAACGACAGTGCTGCGCGCGGTCTTGCTATTTACCAGAACAACCTAATTGCAACGGCGTCCAGGTCTCTGAAAATAACCTACCCTGTCATAGACAAACTGTTGGGCGATGAAGCCTTACGGCTCCTTGCAAGGCAACTGTTAAAGAAAACACCCCCTGCCAGCGGTGATTGGGCAGACTGGGGGGAAGATTTGAATGAACTGTTAATTGCCTCGCCATTGACGGATGAGTATCCATTCCTACCCGATATTGCAACGCTCGAATGGTTGCTTCATCAAACATCAAGAGCGCCCGAAACTGCATTTAAAAGCGAGACGTTATCACTGTTAGTCGGTACGCCCTTAGAGACACTCATGATTCAAATGACTGCCAGCGTGCAGTTAATAGAAAGTGACTACCCCATCGATGTTATTTGGCGTGCCCATCAAGAAACCCATGGGCAATTCAGCTTAGATACCAACCATCTAGCTGAAGAACTAAACCGGCATCAAGGGCCTTGCCGTTTGCTGATTTACCAACAACACAAGCAACCTCATATGCAACGTATCTCAGCAACGGAATATAAGTGGATCCGAGATATTTTCGAAGATCACAACCTCGATGAACTCTTAGACCGACACCCAAACTTTGAGTTTTCCCATTGGCTCTCAACGGCGCTTGAGAACCAGAAAATTGAAAAACTGTACATCAAACGAACATAAAGGAGACTTCCATGATAAAGCTCGCACACCAAGCTCATGACTATTACCAAATTGCTTCCAATGCACTCAGCAAGTTGCACTCGGTGGCTGTGCTCGCCATCCGTTTTTATATTGCTAAGGTATTTTTCTACTCGGGGTTAACAAAACTGCAAGACTGGGATACCACATTATTCCTGTTTGAAGAAGAATACCAAGTCCCCCTGCTTAACTTTGAACATGCCGCCTATTTGGCTACATTTGGCGAAATTGTCTTACCCGTTTTATTGTTTGTTGGTCTATTTTCACGGTTCTCAGCACTGGCGTTGTCTGCAGTTAATATTGTTGCAGTCATTAGCTTGATCGAGATTGCACCTGCTGCGCTGTATCTTCATGTACTTTGGGGGGCATTACTGGCTCAAGTGGCCATTTACGGAGGGGGAATACTGTCACTGGACCAGCTCGTAAAGAAAACATGGCTAAATAGAACTGATGACAAATAAACAACTGCGAATAAATAAACTTTCGAAGCAAAAAAATACCTGCGCCCTCACTCAGAGGCCGCAGGTATAGGAATTCAAGAACAGACTAAAGACTTAACCCGTACTAGGCTTTCTTAACGTATTTAGGCGTCACCTTAATCGCACCCACACCCTCGACTTTACAATCGATGTTGTGGTCATCCGAACTTTCTACCAATCGGATGTTTTTAATTTTCGTACCGACCTTAACCACAGATGAAGACCCTTTCACTCTAAGATCCTTCGTCACAGTCACGCTGTCGCCGTCACTTAAAATGTTACCTACCGAGTCTTTCACAATCAGACGATCTTCATCTTCTTCTGCGTTGATTGGCCATTCATAGGCGCATTCCGGACAAACATAACTAGGGCCATCTTCGTAAGGGTATTCTGAATCGCACTTAGGGCAATTAGGCATAAATATTCTCTTTTAAAATCGATACAGTGATTTACCACTGAATAAGTCGTATCCGCCCATTATCTAACAAGTGACTATATCTAACAACGGACCATATCAAATGGAATCTTGATCTCGAAAGGAATTCCGAAAACTATAGGTGTTGAAGTTACAAAATAATCCCCTCAATATTGTTTGCAGGAAGCAATGCTCCATTCCATGCGTCATGCCACGCATCAAGTAGTGGATAACAAACATTAATAAGGTGACCGATTATATGCCCGATTTAAATTTCCCAAAACACCTGAGATATTGGAGGGGGTTATCCAAACTCAGCCAAATGGAACTGGCATTATCGTGCGACATATCACCAAAACATTTGAACCAATTAGAAAACGGCAAAGCCAACCCAACGCGTCAAACCGTATTAAAACTCACTCAGGCATTAGAGCTTTCGTTTAAAAATACCAATGGCATGCTCACCGCAGCAGGCTTCACGCCGGAACATCGCGCCAGTAATTTATTCTCGAAAGAGCTTTCATTTACCCACCATGCCATACGAAGAATCATCGACCAACACACCCCCTTCCCTGCCATTGTGACCGATCCAGGGGGCAATATTTTGATGATGAATCAGGGCGCCATTGAACTCATCAAGTTTCTAGCGAACCCTTTGCTCTTGGGGACAACCCAAAACGCCTATGAGATCTACTTTTCAGAATTAGGGTTTCGGCCTTACATCGTGAACTGGGAAGAAACCAGCCGTGCAATTCTCTTACACCTTCAAGAAGAAGTACTGGCCATACCACCTGGCGAACCCGGTTACGACTTAATCACGCGACTAGAACGGGATTATCAACTGCCTAATAACTGGCGTGAAGCGCCACAAAGCGACGAAGGCAACGCCATCTTCAACTTCCATTTTTGTAAAAATGACACGAACTTAAAATTCTTCTCAACCTTTACCACCTTTGGTACACCAAGAGACGTGGCCATTCAGGATGTACGCATCGAAAGTTTTTTCCCGGCCGACGAAGACACCCAGCAATTTTGTGTAGATTTACTCATCACCAAAGACAAAAACTAATGACCTGAAATCATCGATCTAAAATCAATTACCTCTGAGGTAATAGTTAATCACTTTTACCTTATTTATCGTATCCATTGTCACTCATCAATCAGTAAGGATACGACCATGAAAACAGACACAATAATCGTCAGAAGCTTTGCCGCACTGTTTGTGCTTTTCTCTCTACCGGCCTTTTTCGCCACGGAGCTGTTCGCAGAAACCTTGCGTTTCAGTATTGCTCTGCCCGGCGCCAAAATGGAATTCATTGCCGCCTACGGTGGTCTTATTTTAGGGGCTGGTCTCTTTCTGGCCATCGTCGCAAAAGACAACGCCCGTATCGGTTTGCTTGCCATTCTCTTTCTCGTCGGAGGGCTTTTTGCAGGTCGAATAGAGGGAATGTTTTTTGATGAAGGCACCACAGCAGTACAAGTTACGTTTCTGGTGCTTGAATCTCTAACGCTACTGATTGTCGGCAGCCGCCTGAAAAGCTCAGCCCAAACAACGGCGATCGCAGCGACCTAATGGAACAACGGCACCTGTTAGAATAGAAATCAGCGACATTTGTTTTAACGACTGCGCTGATTAATCCAGCTTAATAAACGCGTTTAATACTGATAATACGCAGGCATCTCAGGGTGCCTGTTTTAATATGTGCCGCGTTTTTATTAAATAGATTTAACGACAAGAGAATAAACTTCCTCTTATTTCTGAGCCACCAAACTATTTCTGAGCCACCAAAAACACAGCAGCTTTAGCACTTGGCTGCCATTGATCCCGAAGGGTGAACCCTTGTAATTTAACGGCTTGAGTTAGGTCGTCGATACCAAAACAATTGACATAAGGAATCAACCTTAGCCTGTATGCAATGGGCGCGAGATAACGAAAAACGCCCACCATGTCGTTAATGCAAGCCGTACTGGAAATAAAATAACCACCAGGCTTTAATCGACCATACAGATCCTGCAAACTGCTATCCAAGTCATCCAGTAAATGCAAAATACTGTGAGCCATGATGACATCGTATTGCTCTGGATGGTCCGAGATGGCATCTATGGATTCACACCGAAACTCCACATTATCAGACTTATGCTGGCTCGCTTTTCTCTGGGCAATATTGATCATATTTTCAGAAAAATCCGTGGCCACCAGCTTCCTCACAAACGGGCCATGTATTAACGCCGTTGAACCAGTACCACACCCGACTTCCAAGACCGACATCTCCGGTGTTAGATAGCCCTGTGTAATCTTTAACTTATATTGATACGCAGCCTCATCCTTAATAGGGGTTGCCTCATACTTCTTGGCAATGCGATTCCAGAACCGAGTTTTTCGTTCCACCTTATTCTCCCAACCGACGGTTTGAGAGCACTATATCAATGCAAATATGTATTAAATACAGCCACAACCGCATTCTTTGTATGCATATACGTATAGATAAAAGTATATTCATAAAGAAACATACCAACCCAAACAACAAACCATCACCCTATGTGAGGCACACATGAACTGGCGCTCAATCAACTTTGATTGGAATCGGGCTCGGGCTTTCTTGGTCACCGCAGAAGAAGGCTCTTTTTCAGCCGCAGCAAAAGCACTGGGAATGTCTCAACCCACCCTAGGGCGGCAAGTCGCAGCATTGGAAGAAGAACTCAGCGTCGTGCTGTTTGAAAAAGTTGGCAAAGGCATTGTGCTAACGCCATCGGGTGAAGAACTCTTAGCGCACGTAAAACACATGGGCGCTGCAGCCAGTGAATTTGCACTGGCTGCGACGGGCCAATCCCACTCCATTGAAGGCACCGTATCCATCAGTGCTACTGAAGTCATGGCCGCTTATATACTTGCTCCTCTGTTAAAAAAGCTCCGAAAAATGGCCCCAGGCATTCACATAGAAATCATCGCAACGAATGAGGCCAGTGATTTACGACGAAGAGAAGCAGACATCGCCATTCGAAATTTTCAGCCCCAACATGTCGACCTTATCGCTCGCAGAATGAATGATGGCAAAGGCTACCTCTACGCCACACCAGACTACTTAGACGCCTTAGGAGGAAAGATTAACGTCAAACGATTAAACAACGCGGAATACATTGGTTTTACGGATAATCCCCCCCTAATCAAAGCACTCAACGGCATAGGTTTATCATTGTCCGAAAAGAATTTCCCCTACATAACAGAAAGTCATATCGTGCATTGGGAAATTGTGAAAAATGGTGCAGCCATCGGTGTCATGCCAGATTTCATTGGCGATTATGAACCCAAGGTCCGACGAGTCATGTCGAATTTAGAGCCCGTAATCTTTGGCACTTGGTTGGTGGTTCACAGAGAATTACGAACGAACCGGAAAGTGCGATTGGTCTATGACTTTTTAGCGGAAGAACTCAGCAAAGTGCTTTAAACCATCACAAGCACACAGCGCCAGACAAAGCGCTTTGGAGCACATCACGCTTTACGTCATTGTTTACGTAGAGGTTTATTTCGAGCTTTTTCGATACTTATGCCGAGATTTATGTCGATACCTAAGTAGCTAAGTATTTACCAAAGTGCTCCGTCACAAATTCTTTAAACTTCTGAAGCCGGAGCGGTTGATGTTTATCTTGCACATAAACCAAGTAAAACGGCGTTGATTTTACCTTCCAGTCATTGAAGACCCGAGCCAAAGCACCCTGTTCAAGTTCTTGCAAACAATACAGTTTAGGCACTCTGATAATGCCCTCCCCTGACAACGCAGAAGCAACCATGACGCGCCCATTTGAACACTTCAAATTCCCATGTATCGCGACCTCCGATTTTTTATTGCTCAGCGAGTGTTCGAACACCCAATGCGTCATGCTGCCTGTTATGCAGCGGTGCTGTTTTAGGTCTTTGGGATCGATAGGTTGACCATGAGTCTTGAGATACGCAGGGCTTGCAAAGGTATCAATGTCGATATCAAACAGCTTTCTCGCGATCAAAGCTGAATCTTCAAGTTCGCCCATTCGGAATACAAAATCAAATTCGCCGGACACCAGATCCACTCGCCGACTGCTGAAATCCAGCTCCACGCTGATGTCCGGGTATTCATGCATAAAGTCACTGATGAGTTGTGACACTATGTTCTCACCAATAGGACCGCCAACGGAGTTAATCTTTATCTTCCCTCCCAGCGAATCGGCGCTCTCCACCACTCGATCAACAGCTAAATCAATGCCCTGCAAAGACCGCTTACAACGCTCATAAAAGGCTTCACCCTGTGGGGTAAGCTTTTGAGTACGAGTGGTGCGAACCAACAGTGTGACACCAAGATCCGACTCTAACTGCGACAGCTGTTTGGATATATGAGAACGCGAGCACAACATGATTTCTGCCGCATTCGTAAAACTGCCACTCTCAGCGATGACCACAAACGTTCTGATGTCCGAAAGGCTTATTTCTTTTCTCATACCTAACCTATTGTCAACTTACAGTAAACAAAGATAAAACTAATACAGTATATATCATCAATCTTCCTTCATAGACAATAGCCACATCATCAAAGACAACAACAGCAAACGCCCCCGTTTGCAGTGAAACAAAATGATTAATGATTGAGGTTCTTATGAAAAAGTTAGTGGTTATTACAGGCGCAAGTTCAGGTTTCGGTATGGCATTGGCTCAAGCATTTGCTAAAGATGGCTACCCAATGTTGTTACTGGCTCGCCGAGTTGAAAAAATGGACGCCCTGAATCTGCCAAATACCCTTTGCCGTAAAGTGGATGTCACAGATAACGAAGCCTTTACCGCCGCCGTGCGAGAAGCAGAAACCCTTTATGGAAAAACAGATTTGTTGATTAATAACGCGGGCATCATGTTGTTAGGCAGCATCGAATCCCAAGACCCTACCGAGTGGAAGAACATGCTCGATGTGAACGTTATGGGCGTCCTGAACGGCATGCAAATCGTTATTAATGACATGAAAGCGAGACAATCCGGCACCATCATTAACATTTCATCCATTGCAGGCGTGCAGCCCTTCGCAGCCCATGCTGCATACTGTGCCAGCAAATACGGCGTCACGGGTTTAACCGCTGTTGTCCGTGGTGAAATGGCCGCACATAACGTGCGCGTGTTGTCGGTTTGTCCTGGGGCCGTCACCACTGAATTGCTAGGTCACACAACCGACCAAACCATCATTGATGGATACAACGAATGGAAGGAATCCGTGGGCGCAACCAACATCACTGCGGATGACGTCGCCACGACCATCAAGTTCTCTTACGAATTGCCGCAGGCCGTATCCCTTAGGGAAATCATCATCACAGACACCATGCAAGACGCCTGATTTATTTGAGGTAGGGTTACCTTTTTGAAAAAAGGTAACCATGATGTCTATACAAAGGTTCTTAGCATATAAGTCCATAATTAACGGCAGGGTTTCACAACTCAAGAAACCTTACTGTAGATCGTCAATGATTCCTCACCATCGGCGTCGTCTTGAATCACCTTGTTGTTGCTAAAGACGGAGGCCAAAGACACAAAGCCGCCACTTTCTAACTGTGCAACCACAAATGCACTGGAAGGACGCCAGCCATCATCACCTTCATTAACAATCTCTATTTGATTTATGTCTTGCGGCTTAAAGTTTTCCCCAAATACCTTTTTCAATTTACCGCCCGAGTATTGGTATTGATCGGAACCGTTTGCACTTTGATCGTGATGATCCGCAATATTTTCAAACTTCAGTTGTTTATCATTAATTTGTAAATACAGCCCTGTACTGTCCGAGCCTGACTGGCTTATTTCACTGGTCGAAGAGATCAACCACAACTCAGTAATGTTATCAGCACAGGTGCTTGCGGATACATCCCAGTGACTATTTAGATGCATTTTTTTACTGAGCTGAGCAGATGGAAGACCCGCTTTATTAGGCGCTGGTTTGCCCAAGGGGCCTTGGTACCTCCACCAAGCAGGGGCCGCCGAAAGCACGTACGAATTGCCATCAAAATCTTCCGCAATGACCCACAAACTTTTAGGAAGCCAAGCATCATCGGTAATGTTGTCTTTACCGTCTTTTATAAACCGGCCACTGACGTATTGGCCGTCCGTGGTGATATCAAACCGAGCGTTGCCTGCATCGTAGGCATTCAGATCTATTTTATTGTCACCGTTCACAGTGGCGCTGATGTCATGAATGTTGGTATCCGTTGATACCCGCAAATTGTATGCGCCCGAGCCTATTAAATTGCTTCTATCTAACTTAGAAACAAACTCTTTACCGTGAATGGTCATTTCAAAATACACGTTATCAGCGTCTGTATCGCAATCCGGATAACCCGTCTCTTTTTCCGTTGCTGTGGTTGAAATAAAAACGATGTTTTTTATAAATCTAGCCATTGTTACTTCCTCTTACGTCTGTAAATACGAATGCCTACATGAGTGAACATGTTTTTCATAAACATGTTCACTCATCAGTCTAGAAGTGGAAGAAGTACAAACAAGTTGAGTTGAATTACACCCAATTACACCTAAATACATCAATGCACGGACATAACGAAATTCAACCTCAGCGCTATACATGCATGAACACAGCGAATAGCTTTTAACCCAGTTCTCATTCAACCTAAGCTAATCAATTGACTCCATATGTACGCGTAATCGGCCGTAATATTTTTTCTCGATATACCTTCTATTATTTATTCTCAAGCAGTCATTTATAAACTCTCGGCATCATTCTTCGATTCTTTAAATAATACAAAAACCACTTTATTGACCCCCGAGGTACTCTGAAACTCATCATATGCCTCAAGGACGTACATATAATTAATGGAGAAAAAAATGTTAGATAACCCACAACCTGAAGCCCCATTAAAAGCTGAACCCAATGAGAAAGGGTTGTACGACAAACTGTTCCCTGAAGATACAAGCGCAAGAACAAGCTTAACTCGCCAACAGATAGAAATCACAAACAGGCGTTATCAAGACGACCCGTTTTGGAGTGGCCCCAAGGGCCTTGAATATGGCCTCCTTTTAGGGGCACAACCTTATCAAGTCGCCAACCTTTACCCTGATGCTGGTACCTCCTACTTTGTGGGTTGGTTCACCTTACCTAAAGGGGCAAAACTCATTATCACTGGTGAATACGGGCACTTAAGGTACTTCTCTTACACGGTCGCAACTAAGCTACCCAATGGACAACTGGGGAACGGTGATTTTATTGTTGATGAGAACATTCAACCGGATAAAGATTGTGTGAACCCCTTCGATCCCGATGAAAAACGCAGTGCCACTCCTAGGCGTTACACCCTTCATATTGTGAATGGAGAAGCGCCAAAACAGTCAGAAAACCGACCAAAAAACACCATATTTACAGGCATTACCGAAGAGAAACGCCTGAAGTCAGACCTTACCGGTAACAAAGACCTACAATCACACTTAGCCTTTCGTAACTATCTTCCGGATGTAGGTTACGACGGAACGGGCAATGTGACTCTGGCAGAGGAGCATGGCCACGGACTCCCCGAAGTTGCACTTGAAATGGATGGCAAACTCTATCACGGCGAGGAAATGCGCAGCATCTTACACGTTGAGAAGAATGCACAAATTCCAGGCAGCTCTGTGACAGACTGGCTGGGTCAAGTAGCCGCCTCATACAACCCGAAGAATGCGCCCGCGTTGCCGCCTCGTTTTGAACCCAACTACTTTCAACGTTTTTGGAATACCAATTACTCTGCCCTCGGGGCTTTCATACTGGACCCAGAAGAACGGGTAACGACCTATCCCGCTAAAGCTGATGGAGGACTGGCCAACAACCCAGATACCGTTTACATGCTTGCCTCGGTATCGCTTGAGTATGGCCGCGTGTTTGTCATCAAAGGCAAAATGCCTCGCCATCAAAAAACCCGTCACGGTGAAGAGACCTGGGAAAAAGACCCACAACTGAGATACCTGTCCGCCACAACGGGTGGATCACTGCCTTCTGGCCTAGGCTGGGCAACGGTTTACGACGAAGAAATACCTGTGGATGACGATGGCAACTTTACGATTGTTGTGAGCTGGCAAGAGGATCGCCCCAAGAATGCCCGCACCGAGTGCGGCATAAAGTGGTTAGACTTCGGCGAAGGAGAAGGCCACTACATTGGGGCTAGAAACTGGGTGACTTATGTTTATATGCGTTATCAACATATGAGCAAAGACTGGTTAGAGTCTCCCAAGCATATCCCAACCCCAACGGAGAAACATCCTAATCCACAGGATGCACACGTGATGAGGGAGTACTATCCAAAGTCGAAGTACATGTCAAAAGCCGACTTCGAGAACCTAGGTAATAATCCCAATGTAACGTTTAATTTACCGCAGGATGGTTCAGACGAATCTTAAAATGATTTGACTCTGCTCATTTGGAGAAGGTGGTGACTTGTTTCACTGCTTTCTCTGAATTGCTCAGGAAGGTAAGTTTTAATTACCTGCTTTATAGAAAACCCATAAGTAAGAAGGAATACCTTCCACCTCTACCTTTTGCTCTAAAACCAATAATCCATCTTCTACAATTTTCCCTTTCATATCTCCGGCCAAAATAAGCGATTCACTCTGGCATACAGGATAAAAGACGGAGGTTATCTGATTTTCTCCGGGCTCTTGAAATGTTCGGGTTATGATTTTCTTTTTCGACTGATCGGATACGGTTAAACCCAAACTTGCTCCCCCTATTTCAGCCTGATACGTTTCAGAAAGCGCTCTAGGCTCTAGATTGAAAGTAGAAAGTTCAACCAAATCTGTACCAACCAAAACTAAACTAGGTAAAGCACTTAAGTTAAAATTTAACGAATTGCAGTCATTTCCAATACTGGATTTCTCTGGGCTGGCAGAACACGCCGTATTAAAAATCAACACAGCCAAAATCCCCAAACCGACTTTCGTTTTATGATTTAAAAACACAATCAATCCTTATGAGTCAAAATCAAACCAAGTAGATAACATAACTGATGGCCACTTTATATAAATTCCAGACATAACCAATCCATACTGGTAACTGGTTAATTATTAGGAATGATTAGACAGCAATACAAAATAGCCATCTCAACAACCAACTACATCAAATCCTCCACCAGCACCTGTAGATCAGACACCAATGCACTGGCCGCTTGAGCTAAATCTTCACGCACGGCATCACCGTGTCCGGTACTTTCAGCAAGACATATAACAGACGTGAGAGATTGCAGCTTTTCAAGCCGAGCAAGAATGGGAATTTTGATTTGTTTAGGCGAGCGGACACGCGCTTTATCCACAGGGATAAGTTCATACCCCAGTGTTGCGGCTTCGACTTCCAACAACCGATGATCGTTCGATCTCAGTTGTTGTACCACGGCGTATTGATAGCTCATGCGGTGATGAGCCATTTGAAAATCAGTGGTTTGATCCTTCAACCAAGCGTGTTCTGTTTTCCTTACGTGTTGTAGAACTTCCTGATAATACACTTCCGCACGTAGCTTAATGCGGTTCTCTAGCTCTGTGTTCTCCATAGCCTTTCATCCATATCAAAAAATAGGGATGACAAGGCCCCGATGCTTCCAGCAGGGACTTCGAATATGTTATGTTCCTCCTGCAAGGTCGCATTTTACGAGGGACCTTGCCAAGTCTCCGGAGTGTTGGCGCACTCGCGGGGACACCTTTTCTGCATCGGGGATAACAACGCCCCAACGCATCAGGTTACGGAAACGTGTGCAACCCACTGAATAGCCAGTAGGCGCACACCGTAACCAGCGAACAGTCTGCCCTGCGGGGCTATGAAGCGTCAAGCAAACAATTGGGCATGAGGAATCAGCAAAGCCAACGAGGCCAGAGAACCGTTTGGTTCGTTGTTTTTGAGATTTGAAATTGAGGATTTAGAGGGAGAGAAGGCAGTACTTTCGTAGTAACCTATTAATGTCATCAAACTTTCTTTGGTTCTGCTTCTGACATACATAAACGAGTATGTTGTTTCGCATTCTTCGTCCATTAGTTTGTAACTCATCGAGCATTCCAAAATTTTGGTAACTATTTCTCATCCCTTATTTATTAAAGACGATAGACTCACTATTTTTACCGAGTAGAGAAAGCTATAGATGAAAATGACAACGGATATGTCAACTCATCTCGGTGTGAAGCTGACAGATAAACTGGGAAACCACTATTTATTCTGCAACTTTTATGATGCGGAAATGGAGGTTACCCCTACAAACCTACGCTATGTGTCCGACCCTTTGTATGGTCGGCAGTTCCTGCTAGATCTCGTCTACCCCAGTACCCTTGGCTCTATGCTCCGTGAACTTTATAGTTATGTTCGTCCGCACTGTCACCAGCTGCAAATTAAAGACGACTGGACTGTATTGGCTGATCTTGTTTTGATGATGGCGGCAGGGGAATTAAAAGTTTGGCTTTTATTTAATGAAATGCAGCTGGAACTACCAAACCATATTTTAACGAATCAACCAATGGCGGGAAGCCTACCTAATGCTACGAGCAGTGGCTCTAAATCGGTTAAGAAACCACGTACGTCTCAACCGAGTACTTCAGGTTCGGTGGCTTCTGCAAGTACGCATGAGTCAGAAACTGTTCAAAACTCTACGCAACCTCAACCCAGAAATTTAAGTGAGGCGTCAGAGAGACAAGCTTTATTTGAGCAATATGATATTGAAGTAGGCCCTTATAAAGATCTACAGAAGATATCTAAGACCGGTTATCAGAGAGAGCACTTTATTCCCCATTCGTGTTATATGACCCGATCAACTCAAGATAAAGAAGCTCGGGCAAAAGTGCCTATTGGTTCTGAATTTGGTGCGTACAACGAAGGTGATGCGATTACTTATTTTGTGTATGACGATCAAAGCAAAGGTACAGAACACCGCTACTTAACAGACGTTGAGAAAACATATGCAAAAACCCTCAATGATAAAGGAGAGTTCGCCTCGGTAATTCAATGGATGGACTGCATGGAAGAAGAAACGGCCAAGTCCCTCTCAATGGAAGTTATTGAACGAAAGGCAGGCGTTTACGAAGCGAAAGTACCGGAGGAAGATGCGGGCGATGTGGCTAAAGCCATTCGTATTGAATATGAGAACTCCCTTGATTCTATGGGAGTAAATAAAGATGCCCCTCTTTCTAATTTGGTTGGCGGTGGCGATGTGCCAGGACAAAGGGATGCTGAAGTCTCAGATGACTTCTAATAAAGGTTAAATGCTAATGAACACTTATGATATTTCTCACATTATTAATATAACGAGCTCAAAGTTAGGAAAGCACAGTATTTATACCTATTACAATGAGTCAAATCCTATGGGGGCAGTTGGTGATGTTCGGTTGTCCGAAGATGATTTTGCTCAAACTTGCTTAGGCGCTAACTGCCAGTTAAATGCTATGTGGTCATCTGATAAAGGAAACTTATGGGTTGTTGATGACCACGGGGATGTCTTTACAAATGCGGATGTTAATTTTCAGAAACCACCTTATAAAGATTTAGAGTTTAATAGTGCTTCCTACGATATTGATTGGAAGGTAAGTGAAGTATTCTCTGGCCAACTCAATGGTATATGGGGAACTTCTGATTCAGATGTTTGGGTCACCTCGTTTAAAGGCCCAGCCTTACATTGGAATGGCACAGATTGGAAACAATACGACTTACCTCAAGCGCCTAACGAAATTGATGGTTCTGCCACCGATGATATCTATATTGTGGGTTATCACGGCAACATTCATCACTGGGATGGCCAACAATGGAATAAAGTAATATTGCCACACAACATTAAGCAAGACGATGCATTCACCGACGTAAAGGTGGTTAACAAAGAACTTGTTTATATTACAGGACGAAGTGGTTGCTTGCTGGTAGGGAATGCCCAATCAGGGTTTAAAGACATAGGCTCGCCCAAATACGCTTGGTACGGCGTCGGCGCTTTAGAAGGCCGAATATTTTTGGCTGGCGGTGAATTGGGCATTTTTGAATTAATTAATGATCAGTTTGTTTGTCTAAAAGACAAAGGGCACCCTGTGGGTGTCTTTGATGATAAAGATGCTGTGTATTTTATACCTGCGGAACAACAGCCAAAACCTTGGTATGTTCGTTATGCTCCGAATGAAAAAAGAGCATGGTTACGGGTAACAACTTAGGACTCGCATTTACATATGAAACGTCCTTGATTATAAGCGTGAATATAAATTTTGTTTCACTAGCTTGGCTGTGAACCTGATTCAATTTTGGACATCTTGTTATGATTTCTAACGTGTTAATTTAAAGGCTACAGCATAATGAGAGATGAATACGATATTGTCCATGCTATTGACGTAGCTTATTCGAACTTAGGTAATAACAGCATTCTTACTTATTACAATGAATCAAACCCATTAGGTGCTGTTGGTGCAGTGCTATCAGGCGAACACCCCTATGAAGGGGTTACCAAAGTTTGTTTGGGGGCGAATTGCCAGTTAAATGCTATGTGGTCATCCGACAAAGGTAATTTATGGGTCGTTGATGACCATGGAGATGTCTATACCAGTGCTGATGTAAGTTTTGGCCCTCCTCCCTATAAAGATCTAAAGTTTACTGGTGGAACGGATGAAATTGATTGGAAGGTAAGTGAAGTATTCTCTGGCCAACTTAATGGCATATGGGGAACCACTGATTCAGATGTTTGGGTCACCTCGTTTAAAGGCCCAGCCTTACATTGGAATGGTACAGATTGGAAACAATACGACTTACCTCAAGCGCCTAACGAAATTGATGGTTCTGACACCGATGATATCTATATTGTGGGTTATCATGGCAACATTCATCACTGGGATGGTCAAAAATGGAATAAAGTAATATTGCCTGACAACATTAAACAAGACGATGCATTCACTGATGTAAAGGTGGTTAACAAAGAACTTGTTTATGTTACTGGTCGAAGTGGTTGTTTGCTGGTTGGGAATGCTCAATCAGGGTTTAAAGACATTGGCTCGCCCAAATACGCTTGGTACGGCGTCGGTACTTTAAACGGCCGGATATTTTTGGCTGGCGGTGAATTGGGAATTTTTGAATTAATTGATGATCAATTTGTGTGCCTAAAAGACAAAGGACACCCTGTGGGTGTGTTTGAAACGCCAAATTCGGTTAATTTTATTCCTGCGGAACAACAGCCAAGCCCTTGGTATGTTCGTTATGCTCCAAGTGAAGAGAGAGCGTGGGTTAAAGTAAATACATAACTTCTCATTTTAGATTTCATTATTGTTCTTCCAATATACGGGGACGTCGTGAGTCCCCTTTTAAAGTGACAAAGCCATTCGAATTGCAAAATTAGCCCCCATTGATTCTATAAATGTTGCACTTATTATCTGAATTCAGGGTAAACCTTATTACGGCGATAACCCAAACCAAGTTCTCAATGAAGTGTTCAGGCGCTTTGGTAAAAACGGTCATATTGAGCTTCAAACATCAGAGAATAACCTTGTTGTATCCGTTAGCATTGGAGCCATAATAGACGACATACATAGCGACCTCTTGACCTTACAGCATAATGCAGAGCTTGCTTTGATAGAAGCTAAACAACATGGCCATGGCAGCGTCTACTTACTGGATAATTCGGATAAAAACCGTATTAGAGAAACAGCTGACATTGCGAGTCAGCTGATACACGCAATCGATCACAATGAACTCTATCTTGTATTTCAACCTAAAGTAGATCTTTCAACCATGCAGCCTGTTTCTGCTGAGTGCCTAGTTCGTTGGCAAAACGCATCAGGACAATTGATTTCCCCTGGCCAATTTATTCCAATTGCTGAAGACGCAAACCTCATAGGTAAGATAGATGAATGGGTACTTAACGAAGCATATAAAACCATTCAATCGTGGAAACAAACAACTAATCAAATAATGCCTGTTGCCATTAATGTTTCTGCACAGCAATTTCACGAGCCCTACTTTATTGACAGCGTCAAAAAAGCACTGGATTTATATCAAATTGAGCCTGAACTTATTGAAATAGAAATTACAGAATACAGTTTAATCGAAGACAACACCTTGGCAGAAAACCAAATCCAAAGTTTATATGAAATGGGGGTCAGCGTTTCAGTTGATGACTTTGGAACGGGTCAATCCAATCTGGCTACCCTATTAGAATTACCTATCAATCACATCAAAATTGATCAGAGCTTTATTAAGTATGGTCTTAAAAGTACAAAAGGCATGAAAATATTAGAAAGCATCGTTCAACTGGGTGCCTCATTAGGCATTAAGATGACGGCAGAAGGCGTGGAAACACAGGAACAGCTCAACTGCGTAATGAAGTTTGGCTGCCACCAAGTTCAGGGGTATTTCTTTTCTAAGCCCCTTAACAGTGATGACTATTTGACATATATAAACAGTTTTTCCAAATGAAATAGCTAAGTAAGTGAAGTTAGGAATTCAGAAAACGGTAAAGGCTTGGAGAAATAATACCCTTGGCAATAATCGCAGCCCATATCTCTCAACAAGTTGAGGTGCTCTATCGTTTCTACCCCTTCGGCAATCACCTGAATGCCCAGTTTATGAGCCATGACAATGATGGCCTCGCATAATACTTGATCTTCTTTTACGGTATCTAAAGTTCGGATAAACGCTTGGTCGATTTTAAGAAATTCCACTTTAATGCGTTTTAGATAGGCCAATGCAGAATAACCAGTGCCAAAGTCATCAATCGAGAATTGAAAGCCCTGATCCCGTAACGTTTTGAGTTTCACATCAACGTTATCTTCGCTGACCAGCAACAAGCCTTCGGTGATTTCAATGTTTAAGGCACTGCATGGTACATCTGCCCGTTGCATTCGCTCTTGCCAAGCAACTTCGGTTTCTATGACATTGGATTGAAACTGGATCGGGGATTTATTGATGCTGATTTGAAAGTTAGGGTTAATCTCTTTGCGCAAACGCTGCAACCGAAGAATGCAATCTTCCAGAACGTATTCGCCAATCTCATTAATCAATTTGGTTTCTTCAGCGAGCGGGATAAATTCTGCAGGGCTGATCATCCCTTCAATCGGATGAAACCAGCGAATCAAGGCTTCGGCTTTATGCACATGACCTGTTTGCGTATGAACAATGGGCTGATAGTAAATTTCAAACTGTGAAAGCGTAATGGCCTCACGTAGATTGCGAATAACTTCTCGGTTACGACGCGCTTGCAGTTCCATTGCTTGTGTAAAAAATTGCACACGGTTTTTACCGTTATTCTTGGCTTGTGATACCGCTTGATCTGAAAATTTATACAAAGCGTCTACGTCGGTTCCATCCTGAGGATAAACAGAAATACCAATACTGGCACTTATAAACACCAGCTCGCCTTCTAATAAAAAGGGGGCATTGATAGCTGTAATCAATTTGTCTGATAAGTTCTCAATGATCTCAGGCTTCGAAGCGTCTAAATCGCGCAGCATGATGGTAAATTCATCACCACCAAATCGCCCCACCACATCACTTTCTCGTACCGTTTGCTCAAACCGTGCAGCAACTTCCATTAACAACGCATCGCCGTAGGTGTGACCCAATGAATCATTAATATCTTTAAAATTATCAAGATCTATAAACAGTAAGGCAAAACAGCCCCCAGATCGTTTTAGGTGCACTATTTCCTGTTCAACGCGTTCCGTAAAGTAATGCCGACTCGGTAGCTGAGTGAGTTCATCATAATTGGCTTGTCGCCATATCTTCTGGGCATGAAAACGCTTCTCCGTGATGTCGGAATGAATCGAAACCCACGTTTTACCGTATTTAGGGTGATCAATTTCCGAAACCTTAACAAAGCACCAAAACGTCGTATTGTCTTTTCGTTTATGCTCAATGTCGCCTTCCCAATAACCTTCCGTATTGAGAACCGTTTTTATTGTTTCGGTGCTTATTTGCTGCTTTTTTTTCTCGATGTTTACTATCGTTGCATCTTGGCCTAATAACTCGCCCGACTCGTAACCAAACATGTCTTCGAAGCGTTTATTGGCATACAAGATATTCCCTGTCACTGCGTCCGATAAATACACGCCATCGTTCAAGTTAGAAAGAATGTAATCATGCAAATCAAGCTCAGCTTTAAGCCTTCGCTTATCCCTTGTATCTTGAATCACCGCTAAAACGTGCGTCTCACCCAACTCAGAAAAAGGCGTCAAAGAAACAGCCAATGGCACCGAGTGCCCGTCTTTATGAACCCCAACGATATTGTCGCTGCCACTCATGTCTCTGGGATAGGGGTTTTCAAAATACTTTTGGAACTGTTCGTTATGTAATTGCTTACTACTTGGCGGAATCAATAATGAAAGCTCTTTACCAATCACATCTTCCGGAAAGTAACCGAAAAAAGCCTGTACTTTAGGATTCGCCCTAACAATGAGGCCCTCTATATTAACTACGATTATTGCATCGGGTGAATGATGAAATAATACATAATCAAAGGCTGTATTCCTTGCGAATGAATTCATACTCGAAGCTCATCTACTCTTCAAAAAAAACCATACAACTTATGCGTATAACCTTAGCCCAGAGATAAATTCACAATGCACATCTGACTGATTAATAATCAATTACGCACACGACAAGAAGCCAATCACTGATAAATATTGCATAAACGCAAACATCAATTTCAAAAACCGCTAATTTCAATGCAACAAGGCAAACGATAAAGTGTATTCATCGCAAACACATCAAACAGGATATCAACTATGAATACTCAACCACACATCGCAGCCTTCATTCTACGAGTTACCCTTGGCGTTATTATGTTGGCTCACAGTGCTTACTTAAAGTTCTTCGTTTTTACACTACCCGGCACAGCGCAATACTTTGAATCCTTAGGCTTACCCGGCTTTTCAGCCTATCTGGTCTTTGGTGCGGAAACACTCGGAGGCATTGCATTGGTGCTGGGGATTCAAACTCGAATCGTTGCGGCAGCATTGATTCCCGTCTTATTGGGAGCTACGTGGGCGCATTCAGGTAATGGCTGGGTGTTTTCGAACAGTAACGGTGGTTGGGAGTATCCGTTATTTCTATCCATCACTGCGGTTGTTCAGTTCTTCTTGGGTGACGGTGCCTATGCGTTAAAGCCGAGTAAGGCTGAAGCGGCATAGCCTGAACGGCACGTTTTAATCGATACCTTTTAATCAATACCTTCTAATCGGTACGTTCTAGTCGGCACTTATCAATAGAGAATTACGAAATAAAGGGACGAGATAAAGGGACGAGATAAAGAGAGCACTCAAATGCTCTCTTTCTCTATTTAACACAGCAGGAACCATTTCTTAGTATCAATCCAAATAGATCATGCGTTGTAAACACCCTGAATTGAACCGCTAACCAAGACAGCTTACGTAAAGAACCAGCCAAACATCAACACACGTCAGCAATACACGTAATAAGCAACAACAAAGAAATAAAAATTGACGAGAGAGAAAAGGTAGGTCAATGACAGTAGGTCAATAAAGAAACTAAGCACCGCTGTCGCCGCCGATATCACCACGTACATCACCACCGGTCATGATGCCTGTGCCATAGGTCACTGCGTGTAATTCAGGAAGAATGTTCTTAGGCAATAGTAACGCCCCCAAAACAGGAAGGCTCCATACCATGATATAGGCGAACAGTTTAGGAAACGCATTTAATGCAGTTGATTTAAAAATAGCGATCGATGCACGTACGTTGACGTAAAGCACCGTCACTGACATGAAAATAACGAAAAGAAGCAGAATATCCATATGGTGCTCATCCTTGAAACTGAGATTAATGTTGCTTCTTTAAATGAAGAGAAATGTCCGATATCTCATTCATTAACCCTACTCCTATAACGGCCTTATTCGGATTCTCTTGAAGATTAATGTCCATTGTTTTCAAGGAACTAGCACTTCCTGCTGAGAATAAAACGCTTCCTTTCGGATCAATCACCCGGCTTTGCCCGCAATAATGCCCATTAATCCCATTAACGAGTTCTCGGCCAATTCGATTGCATGTCACTACGTACATGGCATTTTCGATGGCTCGGGCACGAGCAATGTGTAAGCTCTGCTCGCCGCCAAAGTTGGCAGGATGAAGTAATACATCCACACCACGTCTAGCGTATTCACGAATAATTTCCGGGAACCAAATATCAAAACAGATCGCAAGACCAAAGGTAACGCCCTTATGCTTAAATGAGACAAGGTGATCGCCTCGTTCGAAATACTGTTTATCGATATTGGTTTGTGAGATTTTTCTGTAAACGTGCTCGACGCCCGTAGGGCTGATCACCACACACGCATTAAAATAACGATCACCCTCTTGCTTAGGTGTTCCAGTAACATCCGGCACTTCAGCCACTTCTGACATTCCAGCAGCCTCTGATATTCCAGCAGCCTCTGATATTCCAGCAGCCTCTGATATTCCAGCAGCCTCTGATATTCCAGCAATGATGAGCACATTATATTCTGTCGCCAACGCCTGAAGCGCCTTTACGGTAGCGCCATCCGTAGTAGTTTCAGATAAAGCGTGTATCTCTGTGGGGGTCTCAAATAAATACCCTGTGGTGAACAATTCTGGAAGGAGCACCAAATCACCGAGATCATCAGCGGATCTTAAAAAGTGTCTTAACCGCTCGAGGTTTTCTGCTTTATTTTTGTAGCAGACATCCATTTGAATCAAAGAAATTTTCACCGAACGCCCTTTGTGTTTTATGACTAAGAAATAACTTAGACAGGTTATCTCGAAAAGGTGCCCTCATCCTCGTTAAATACTCTGTACTTTAAAACATGGGATAGTTAAGGAGACGAAAATTAAAAAAGTGAAAACAAAAAAGCCTGCTCAAGCAGGCATAAAAGGAGTTGAAAGATTTCTATAGTTTCGACTACGAAAACGTTACTAATTTCGACCGTAAAGGCGTGGCCTTTCAAACCGAAAGAATCCACTTTTTTCTTCCAAGGCAATGGTGGACGCTTCGTTTTTAAAGTAATGGGTTTGAATCGCGCGTACTTCAGCCGCAAGCTCTGAGCCCGAATACTTACCCTCTAACTCAGCCTTCTCTTTGAGGTATTGATTACCAACGGCCCAACGTTGTTCGCGCACATTATCCTTGACTGCCATCCTTGAAATTTGTTCTTCGGTATAACCCAGTTGGCGCCGTACGGTGTTGATTTGTTGTTGTCTGTCTTCTGGCGTCATCGACTTAAGATCTTGCTGAACGGAGTCGAACCCAAAAAACACACCGGACACTAACCCTTTATCAATGACTAGGTTCTCTAAAGAGGTGGAATATTGCTCTTCAATACTATTTTGCAAACGATATAAACGCTCGTCCATGGTTGTGTCATACGCTTTATCCAATACTTCGATGGATTGCTGCATTGCTGTCTGCCGAGCTTGCCGGTCACTTATTTCTTTAGACCAGATTAGTTCTGCATCATCACCGAACAATTCATGCCGTTTTCCCCAAATGCGACCTTCCTTTTCAAGCGCAGTCATATCATTCAAGCTCAACATGTTGTCGAGATGCCATTCTTGGTATTCGGATAAACGAGCTAAAACAGAAAAGATGCTTTGGGCTTGATCAGGAAAGGCCGTGTTAATGATGTCTTTAAATAATGAGTGTCCAACATCGGGGAAGGCTCCATGCACATAATCTTGAAATTCTTTCAAAGACGCTTGAACCCCGATGTCACTGATGTTGTCTCTATATCGAGCCAGTAACTGCTGAATCATGGTTGTTTTATAGGTTTCATACTCAGAACTGACAAGGGGATCTGTTGGCGTCTCTTCATCGTCTCGGGTGAGTTTTTCACTGCCTAAAGGCACCGTAGAATCCAATTGGCCTGCATTTACAATTATGTTTTTATCCAACCTACGAGCATCTTCATTACTTAATTCAAAGTATAAGGTAAGGCCTACGAGCCACATGGCTACTCCAAACATCACCGACGTTCTTTTTATTGTTTTATTAGGCTCGGTCATCACGACTTACTCACTTATTACAATTCATAAGGTTCATTAAAAACAGCATCAAACCAAAACAACGGGGTTCTGGCTTGATCCTGTTTACACTCTGATTTAGAGATGTGTTTTAACGCGTTCTTTTAACCCAATGACTTATAAGACGGACGCTAAATGCGGCCAAATCAGATCAGCAATTTTCTTGGAACCACTGGTCGCAGGGTGAATGCCATCAATGATGATATCGGAGGAACTGATCACCGGCCGAGGATCAATGAACGTACAGTTTGCCGTAGTATTTGAGCATGCTTGTTCAAGACGATAATCACCATAATCAACCGCTTGATGCAAATTGGATTGAGCGCCCGCAGTGTAGTAATAACCAAGGTACAAGATGTTCTCTACGCCATCTGAATCCATATCGTTCAACATGGTGACCGCTTCCACGTAGATATCATCCACTAACCCTTTGCACGAGTTACTGATGCTCCAGCGCCACCAGTGCGTTTTACAACCGTAGGGATCAAAGATAATCGCAGGTATCAGAATGTCATTACCGCCACCGTCCATAACGATGGTGTTGATATTCGGGTTAACCGCTTTGGCATCGGCGTATTGATCCACGATCGGTCGGGCTAATACGCCCCCCACCAGCTCAGCACCACTTTGCGTGTAATTACGGAACGTTTGACCCGCATCTTCTTCCAAGAAAGCCTGGATCTCACCGGATAAATCAAAAATGGAGTCACCCACCGTAATGACATCATTACGATCTGCATCATCCACGTAAGGATTACCAATGGAACAACCAACGACATTTGCCGCAATGGCTACGGTCGCAACGAGCTTAAGGGTTTGCTTGGCGTGATCACCCATCTGTTGTGTGAAATTTCGTACTTTCTGAGACATCGAACTTTTCTGAGACATAGTATTTCCAACCTTTTTTGTTTTTATGTTTGGAATAACTACGTTAACTCAGAGGGAATATTTTCAACCCATAGGATAGCGCCCAATTCAGACCCAATGGTTCGTTTTTCGATCAAGGTATGTTGTGATGAGCCGTTTTGAAATTAAGGCGTGTTTAAATTTTCATTAGATTAACAATGAGATTAATCGGCGAGCGCTCTGATGGGCATGGCCACAGAGAGGATCTGACGAGACCCCGTAAAGCCATCGTACATAGGCACGTGTCGCCAGTTTAAAAGTTCAGACGTACCGAATTGAGAGTCAATGAGACTCTCATGCTGAAACTCACTTAAAACCCCATCAAGTACATCTTGAAGCCGCTCATCCAGCCATTTATTGCCACCAACCGCTTCACTGAGTTCCTTAAAGGGCTTTCCGTGGAGGCTTTTTGAGGAAATACCCAATAGCCGAATCAAATACTTATTGCTCGAAACCACGTTGGTATTTTCATCCAAAATCATGACGGCGGCATCCATATTATCCAATAAAGTATTGGAGAAGGTTTCAGCATGATCCAAAGCTTTCGTTTTCTGGGCCAAGGCTTTTTCATGAAAATCTAAATTGGATTGTAACGTCTCAAGCTCATCAGCCAGCACCGCTGCATTCTTTTTGAAAAGATCCGATTCATCCTTAAACAAGCCGTGATGGTCGGAAGACTCAAATGAATTTCTCGCATCGTCATACTGTTTATCAGCCAGCAACGGTAAAATGCCAGCACTTTGTTTAAAACGAGACAATGGACGCCATAAAAAGACCAATAACAAGACTTCGGCCAACACCAGAGCAAGAAGGCTTGTTCTGATGATGTCTGACTTGTATTGTTGCATGGTTGAAATATCTGTAGATACATCCGATATAACCAACATTTCACGGCCTTCCAACGTCATCGCACGAAGTTCATAAACCTGATTATTTACATCAACCAACTGGCCACCGGTATGCAATTCTTCTAAGGAAAATAATTCAGACGCACTGTTGATGACAGACGCGTTCGCTTGGGGGTTCGTTAGCGCGACAAGGTTCTGCCCCCATGAAGGAATAAACTGATTAAACTCTTCGCTTGTCGTCTGCGTGCTTAACAACCCTGTGTTAATGTTGGCCACTTCCTGAAATTTAAGCATCACATTACTCAACGGTTGAGACAGCACAATGGCACCCATCACTTGCCCTTGGTGAAGTAAGGGCATGCCCGCTTGAATGGCACAAACTGAAAGACACTCAACATTCCATTGCGCCGATTCTGAAACCAAGACCTGTTCAATTAAGGTGGATGAAAATTCGGCACCGGCACTAGAAAGTAATCGACCAAATTGGTTGTACACAGAGACATTATCAATCCCGGCGTCCAGTTGGAAATTCCAACTTAACTGCTCCAGTTCGTTATTCAATCGATGCGTATCTTGTTCGTACACTGCCGCTGTAAATTCAGCGCTTAAGGTGGCTGCGTTGCCCAATTGAATCATGTTGTCTGCAGAGGTGGTAATTAAGCTGTCCAGTTGCTGTTTATTCTGTTTATAAATGGATGAGCGTTCAGTTTCGAACTGCGCCACATTGGCGGAAAAGAAATACACCAGAAACAAAACAACAAGGCCAGTAAGCACCAAGCTCATGACACTGAACGCTTGCCACTTAATGCTAAAAAATGGCGTTCGAACGGTTTGGTCACTCATTCAGTGCCTCCCGTTCATTCCCAGCCGTAAAAATAACAGCCTTAAAGTAGTTCGCTACAAAATAGTTCGCTACCATTTATAGGCAACCTGCATGAGCAACGCATTCCAATAAGCCGTTGCAGGTGGCGCATTATCTCTGACCATTAGACTCGAAGTGCCTTCAACATAGTGACCTTCCGCACGAATCAACCAGTGATTATCCGGTCGATAAGTAACGCCCAGAGTGGAATCATAAGAATAAAAATGAGGGTCTTTAATTCGCCGTTCTTCTGCATGATCGTAACGAACATAAGTGTCCCACTGCTCGTTAAATCGATAAACGAACTGCGCGTAGTAGGTTTCGTAATACGACGGGCGCTCAAAGAATGCGCTGATGAACGTACCCGTTGGGACAACACCAATGGTCTTGTTCTTGAGACGCAAGTATTCCGCTGTAAACGTCCAGTCGTATTGATTGTATTCGAACGAAGTTACCATGGACTCGGAATAAAACTCACCCGAAGACTGTAACAGCCCTGGATCTATATCAAATTCGTACTGCGGTCGGTAATAGGTAAACGCGATGCGAGGGCCATCGTATTCCGAACCGTAACTGATCTTAGCTAGAATACTGTGTTTCCCTTTTAAGTCCGTCACGGGCAACATTGTTTCACGGGCTTCGTCTTCATCCGCCACCGGTCGGCTAAGAAAGATCTGATACGACAAACGGTTGTCATCGAAATCATGAAAAGCAAACAGCTCAACACCATCCGCTGAATGAAAGGAGTTGCGTGTTTTATCGAAGTAAACGGACTGCGGCATGATAATCCCGACTCGGGTATGTGGCATATCACGCGTTTCATTGTACAACCCGTAAGACGATCGAATTCTGCCTAAACGAACGCCCAGCGTATCACGTCCACCCTGATACAACGGCAGTGAGAAGAATCCGTAACCCACTCTGAAATCTTCATCGCTGGATTCACTCACCTTACGCCCCAACAATTGCCCTGAGAACGTCAGCCGATCAGTCAGGTTGGAAGTAAATAAAAGCCCGGCTTCCCAATTATCAAAGGACAACGCGTCATCGGAATCCGCCATAAAGGCATTATCACTCGAATAAATCACATTCTGACTGAAGAAAGCTTCCCATTCAAAATGCGGCGGCCAAAGATCATTCTCTTGTGCAGAGCATGTTGCAGCGAGCAACAAGAACCCAAGGCTAATCAACGGTGAGTATTTTTGTTTTTTTATCATCGTTCATTATCTCAATATAACCGATTGCGCCAGGGGTATTCGCTACTCTGGATTGCATTTCGGCTTCACTTTTTACTTGTATTGGTGCCTTACCTGTCCCCGTGTACACCAGACGGTACCATACCGTTTCGAGTTGCCGAGGAAAAATACTTAAGCGTTGTTTACAGAAATTCTTATGGACTGGATGCTCATCCGATAAAACAAATACGGAAATGGGTTCACCTTCACTCCAGAATCGTTTCTTCATCGTGAAGATAGACCGTAATTCTTTCAAGCTGATGTGATCAACCGAGACAGAATCATTCACTATGACATTAGGTTGAGCAGAGAACGCAGGAAAACTGAGGACACACAGAAATAACACGACACTCAACATCCCAACCAATGCTCGTTGGCAAGGAGCAATAAGCAAGGAAAAATTATTACTGGTTGGCGTGTTCAACATAGGATGTAAAAAATTCACTTATAAAGCACTAACTTAAGGCAGACACTACCATACCACGAACGCAGGACCTGTCAGTGACCAAACGCGCACTCTATCGATAAAACAGGACGTAATTTTCCTAAGCAGTTGCATCTAAGAATAAAAGCTGGGTAGCATGAGGATCAAACTATAAAAAAATAACAATAAAAACGACCACTATGCTTGATGACATTTATCTGAGACTGTTTTTAGAGATCATGCCTAATGATCTTAAAATGAACAGTTTGGATGTACGAAGACTCATTGAGCAACACAATGAAGGCCATCACTCACACAGCCTTTACGGCGAACTGATAAAGCACGTTTACGAACAAGACCCGGAATCCACAATCGGTCTAAAATACGGTCAGTTTCTCTGGCCCTCAACGCTTTGTGATTTCTCACGAACACTCATGACCGCCGATAATTTGGGGACATCTATAAAGTTGATTGAGCAATACCATTACATATTAGGCACCAGCTATTACCCTCGAATCACCCGGAAGAAAGGCAAGGTATCCATAGCCATTACCTTTCCCTACAAAAAGAAGTTATCCATTCACCAGCGCCGTTTTTGTACTGAATCATTATTTTCTTACATGGCCAACACGCTTAAAGAAACCATTGATCAAGATGCTGCGCCCTCATTGGTATGTTTCGATTCACCTGCGCCCAGTTACCAGAAAGATTACAAAAAAGTTTTTGGTGAAAGACTTCTATTTAACATGCCTTTAAACACAATGGAGATAGATGAATCCTTACTTAAAACCCCCTTCAAAACTGCCAACCCGACATTGCATCACATGTATTTAAATAAATGTTTGGATCACTGGCGATCATCGGAACGGCTTCAAGAGTTTGAATACCGAGTAATCACCTATTTAATGCTTCATCACCCTGAATCGTTTGTAAGCCAAAACTTGGCGAATAAGCTGAATATATCCGTTCGAGGGCTACAAAAGCGACTGAATAAGCACGGAGGATCTTTCTCAAACCTCGCCAACCTTGCTCGACGAGAATTGGCAAAAGTGTATTTATTTCAGGATAACCAAACCATCGACTTCACCGCTGAACAGCTTGGGTTTCAAACGACATCGGGCTTTCGCCGTTTCTTCAAAACTGAGTTCGACCAGACTCCCGCTGAATATATTTCTGAGCGTTCTGACACAACGCTCAATTAAATTACGTGTAAGCCCCCTTCCTTCGTTTCATCTATTCAGAACGATTCCTTCAGAACGATTCCTTCAGAACGATTCCTTCAGAACGATTCCTTCGGAACGATAAGACATTTTATACGGACAGCGCATCATATTTTGCTTCAAGGGAATCTGGATAATAGCAACCATCAAACATATTAATCCGAACCAAATGATGCACTCTCTAGACTTACAGGAGATCACAAGATGACTCAGGCAACGAATGTTAAGAATCTATCGCTTTACCACTTTCAAGCGTGTCCTTTTTGCGCTCGAACACGTCAAGTGATCGACCTTTTAGGGTTAGACATCCCTAAAAAGGACACCCGCTTAAAGCCTGCTTATCGCACGGAATTAGTCCAGCAAGGAGGCCGGTCGCAGGTGCCATGTTTAAAAATCGAAACGCTCGATGGCCAAACAGAGTGGTTGTACGAATCCAGCGACATCATTAAGTACTTAAGAGCAAATGCAGACATTCTGAGTGAATTGAATACACAAACCGCTTAATACTGAACACACCGCATTTTAAAGGTAGGCAACATGAATACTCGACACGTAGACATCGCAATCATAGGTTCAGGCACCGCAGGCATGGGGGCTTATCGTGCAGCAAGAGAACACACCGACAATCTGGTTTTGATCGAAGCCGGTCACTACGGGACGACCTGTGCTCGCGTTGGCTGTATGCCGAGTAAGCTTTTGATTGCCGCTGCAGACGCAGCCCATCAAGCAAGTAAAACAGAACCCTTCGGTGTTTCTGTGGATAACATTCACGTCGACGGCAAAGCCGTGATGGAACGCGTTCGACGAGAACGGGATCGATTCGTTGGGTTTGTGGTGGAATCCGTTGAGGGTTTTGATGAAGCACATAAGATCCTCGGCCATGCTAAATTTAAAGACGATCACACCCTCATTATCGATGGCCATACGGAAGTGACCGCTGATCGAATAATCATCGCTACCGGTTCACGTCCAACCTATCCGGGTCTATTCTTAGAAGCTGGAGACCGATTGCTCGTCAATAACGATCTCTTCGAATTAGAAGAGTTACCCGAATCCGTCGCAGTGTTTGGCCCTGGTGTTATCGGCCTTGAACTTGGGCAAGCACTGAGCCGGCTTGGGGTAAAAATTAAGGTATTTGGTCGCGGCGGTTCGGTCGCGACGCTTCAAGACCCAGACATCAAAACCTACGCTGAAAAAACCTTCAATGAAGAGTTCTACCTCGACAGCGATGCACACGTTAAACACATCACCAAACAAGGTAATACTGTTGAAGTAACGTACAGCAACCGATCAGGCCAAGACGTTACTGAAACCTTTGATTACTTGCTTGCTGCCACAGGCCGTCGTCCAAATGTGGATAACTTGGATTTAAAACATACCAGTCTTGAATTAGATGAACGCGGTGTTCCCGTATTTGATCGATACACGGCGCAAGCAACACCTGGACACATTTTCATCGCTGGCGATGCAAACAACGACTTACCTCTTTTGCATGAAGCCGCCGATGAAGGTCGGATTGCAGGCAGCAATGCAGGTCAATATCCAGATGTTCGAGCGGGTCTACGAAGAGCCCCTTTGGGGGTTGTATTTACTGAACCGCAAATCGCCAACGTAGGGATGAACCTGCCACAAATAAAAGAACGCTATCAATCATGTTTCGCGGTGGGTGAAGTAAGCTTTGAGGACCAAGGTCGAAGCCGAGTCATGGGCAAGAACAAAGGGCTACTCAAGGTCTATGCAGAACAAGGCACAGGATTTTTCCTTGGCGCAGAAATGTTTGGCCCTGCGGCAGAGCATATTGGTCATCTTCTGTCTTGGGCTGTGCAACAACGATTGACCGTCAGCCAAATACTGGACATGCCGTTCTACCACCCCGTGATTGAAGAAGGAGTGCGAACCGCCTTGCGGGATTTAAATGCCAAACTTCATATTGGCCCAGAGCTGGTGGAACATTGCCTAGACTGCGGCCCAGGAGCATAACCCTTGGAAAAGACAATACTACTTAAAGCACTGAAAGTCGCAGGACTGGTCGGTACGGTATTGCTGGTAATCAATCAATACGATGGGTTATTTGGCGATGGAGACATCCGCTGGATTCCCGCAATATTGACCTACTGCGTGCCTTTTTGCGTGTTCCTCGCAGGCAATCGTTCGAATAAGGCTTAAAACTAGAACTAGAACGAAGACTGAAATATAAGCCCCCCCTTCGAATGCTTATGAATGGGGAGGCCTACTTCGAGTAGGAATAACGGATGTTACATAGATGAATGCCGTCGATTTCATTACGAATACGACGGTCGACTGTCCACCATGATTTTATCCAGCGTTTCTTGAGCCTTAACAGGGTTATCCAGATCTTTTAATTCAATCATTTCGCATTCGTCACGAATCATTTCTTCCACCGTCACAGGGTAATACTTACAGTCATCCGGCCGATCAAAATAAATGTCACAAAGGTACTTTTCTTCGTTGGGCACTTTCTTCAACCACGGACACACCTCTAACTGTTCGCCCGTCTTAGGGTTCATCCAGATTTTTCCATCACGAACATAGTCCGCGATTTTTGGCCGGAATACGTCCCAGAATTCGATCTCTTCATCCGTGACCGATAAACCACCGTTGCCGTATTTGGTGCAGCATTTACCGCAAGAATTACATTCTTTCATGGTTTTTTCTTCAACTTTTAGTGAGCAACGAATACGAGATACGCGACAACGAGAATTACCCAAAGGCTCGAATGGCACCGTAAATACCTTCAATCAACATTTGAACGCCAATAACCGCCAGAATAAGCCCCATCAATCGAGTGACTATTTTCAACCCATTCTCACCCACGAACTGAACCAAGCGTTGCCCAAAGACAAAACATAGAAAGGTAATGATGGAAAGCAAGGCAAACACACCGACGGTTGTTAACACTTCGGTCCAACCACCCGACGCTGAAAAACTCATGGTCGTTGCGATTGTTCCCGGGCCGGCAAGAATGGGCACAGCCAATGGAGAAATCGCAATGTCATCGGGATCTTCACCTTCATGGGTATGCAAAGAAGAACTCTCACCGTGCAACATGTGATAACCAATGATGAACACCAAAATGCCACCTGTAATTCTCAATGCAGGTAAAGTGATGCCAAAGAAATGAAATAACGTTTTGCCCAACACAGCAAACAACACAATGATAATAAACGTAAGCAATATGGCTTTTCTTGCCGTTCGCACTCGTTCGCTGTTGGTCAGTTGGCTTGTCATTCCAACAAACACAGCCGTATTTGCCAGAGGATTCATAATGGCAAAATAGCCAAGAAACACAGTGATGATATGTTGAATGATTTCTGGCATATAAATCTCGCATCTAGAAACACGTCAATAAGTTTAAAAGTCTTATATCAAATTCACTCAATAGATTCGATCTAAATCGATTATTGGGACAGTTTTGATCCACAACCAATACCATCCTGATCACCAATAAACACACCTTAAACCACCTATTAATAAACCTATTTCTTAAATTCGCCATAAAAACTCAAATACTGACAAATTTAATAACAACAAATAACCATTTTAATAACAAATACTTAGGGTTTTTTAGGGATTGTTAATTAGGTTTTTTTCCTTCCCATCCTCAAGATCACTCCCAACAACTCAATCGATATCACTTCGACATTGATGGCAGGAAAGAATGAATTTTCAAACCGGAACACCGGCCCACAAAAACGAAGCATGGGTGTTCAGTTAATTAACCTTTTAACTTAAAAAGAAAGGAAACTAGGGGATGGTAATAAAATCAAAAAATGACCTTACTCATAATTTCGAAACCACTTCGAATGAGCAAGAAAACAATAAAACGACTAGAAGATCTAAAGCATTCATGATTGGAGTACTTGGCTTGCCACTTGCTCTTTTGGCGGGTTGTTCTTCCGACGATTCAAGTTCGGGCGAAACCATCGAAGAATCATATATTCCTTACAACACGTCTGCCCTGCCGATGCCAAATGATGGTTATGGGCTGGATGAAGATGGCACGATTTCTTTACCTGGTGAACCTCAATCAGAGCAAATCACGGCGGAAGAATTTGAGGCCTATTACCAAAGCTATGAAACATCCGTAGGTGCACTTGATGGTTGGGGGATGTCCAATGTCATCAAAATCCCGATTTCGAATCGTAATACCGAAGAACGTTACCCACTGGATGAAGCTTCTTTAGACAATAACGTGAAACTGATTTCTGATGGTGTCACGGGTTCACCAGAAGAAATTCCCGTAGAAGTTTTTTCGACCGGCAGTGAAATTGAAATTAAGCCGCTGATAGCACTCGGCAGTGAAAGTAAGTATTACATTACGATCAGTGATCAAGTGTTAACTCAGGACGGACTTTCACTTGAGGCAGACAGTGAGTTTTTACGAATTAAAAACAACAATGATGGAAACCTAACTGACAAAGAATTAGAAATTCAAGCACAAATTCTTTCTGCTCAAAACCACTTCCAAATAGTGGGCGGTGCAGGCGAGCTCGTGTATGCAGCCCAGTTCACCACTCAAAGCGTGAACCCTATTTTAGATGCCATTAGGGAACACAACGCATCCGAGGCAACGTTCATCGACGAACCAAAAAAGGTGCCTGGGTTTAATAAGAAATATGACAACTACACAACTACACTCGAATTGCCTTATTACCTCCCCGTCATTGAAGATGATGACGGTACTTGCTCAATAGACCCATACGACCCTATCGCAGCGTGCCCTGAACTCTACAGTTGGATCAAAACGGCCAACGGTGGCCACTTAACGAAAGACAACCCAGTACCCGCAGCAGCACAACCTGTTGAGGTTCCGGTATTGATCTACGCGCCCAAAAACTGGAGGCCAAACCAAGAAACGAAGTTGCCTACCGTCATGTTTGTTCACGGCATTACCGGCAAAAAAGAAAACGCCGACACCATGGCAAAAGATCTGGTTGATAAGGGTTACTTAGTGGTTGCCATCGATCAGATTTATCATGGCGAACGCGTCATATCGACCATCCCTGAACATGCACCACCGATCGCAGATGGCGACAGTAATGTCGAAATTGAAGATGATAAAGATGAAATCAGCGTAATGAACAACAGCGCCTTTTTCATTAACATTACATCGCCTTTAACGCTCCGCAGCAACCTACACCAAGCGGTGTCTGATCAATTAAGTTTACGCTTTGCCTTAAATGATGCGCTTTGGGCTGACTCGTCTGAAGTTCATCTTATTGGCCACTCTCTCGGCGCGATCATGTCTGTGATGGTCAGTGAGCAATCTCAAAAAGACAGCCTACTCGCCTTTGATACCGTCAACTTTGCCGTTCCTGGTCAGGGATTAACAGGCATCGTTCTGGAATCGCCACATCTTGGTCACGACACAGAAATGGCTATTAAGAAATCGCCGGATGTACAACGCGGTATCGCAGAAAGTTTACTGCCAGACATCTGTACGCCTGAGACAACCAATGAAGAATGCATCGTTGCCTTGAATGAGTTCGCAGCAGAATCGCAACAGAACCAAGACGCCGTTTTAATGCTTGAAAATGACATTTACGCATTGATTCTGCCAACGTTGATTCAAAACGTACAGGCCACTATCGACAGTGGTGACCCGGTAAGTCACACCAAGTTACAACGTGAAAACCAACAGAAGACCGTCTTGATTCAAGCCAAAGGCAACTGTGGCGACGATGGCTGCCAAGTGGGTGAGTACCTTCCTGATAACGTAATCCCCAACAGCAGTTCTATCAACTTACTGACAGGCACTGAGCCCTTAATAACCGCATTGGGTTTAGAGCGCGTCGTCGGTGTCTCCCCTTCTAATAATGAAGTGTCGCACGCATCCTCAGGTAGTGCAGGCATTCGAGGATTCATCAATGGTTCCGTTGGCGGCCACGGTACGTACTTATTCCCCTATGAAGGCCCTATGAATGAAGAAGGCGTGCCTGGCATTCCAGATCAAGAACAACTCAACCATGTGTGGAGCGCCACAGATACCCAACAATCGGCCATTGCCGAAATGATAGAGAGCAACGGGGAAATGATCATTATCAAAGACGCAAGTACGGTTGAAGGAGGCATCAACGATGAACAAATTTAAGTATTCTGTAGGCTATTTCTCAATGACAGGCGCACTTATGTTAGCAGCGCAGCAAAGCTCAGCGGCGGGTTTTCAGTTGAACGCTCAATCAGCGACGGGCTTAGGACGTGCGTTTGCGGGTGACGCCATCATTGCTGACAACGCATCAGTCATCTCTCGAAATGCAGCGGCCATGTCATTGTTTGATACGGCGGAGATTTCCTTTGGTGGTACTTACATTGACACCAGTGTCGATGTACCAGATGCCACCTACACACCGATTGTTGGTGACTCAACAGAAACCAGCGCGATGGATGTGGGCGGTAGCTCGATCATCCCTAATTTCTATTATGTGCAGCCCATCAGTGGTACGGACTGGACGGTTGGCGCAGCAGCTTATTCCAACTTCGGTACCGACGTCAGCTTTGAAGATGACTTCATGGCCGATGAGTTTGGAGGCAAGACCAGCCTTATGAGCGTTAATCTGGGCTTATCAGCGGCGTACCGAGTCAATGACCAACTTAGCTTAGGCGCGGGTTTGGACGTCATTCATGGCTCTGGGGAAATCTATCGTAAGGGCTTGTTAGACGTGGAAGCCGACGGTGAGGCGTTAGGATTCAATGTGGGGATGGCTTACGAATTTGATGCCAATAACCGCATTGGTTTGTCTTATCGGTTCAGCCCAGACCTTAAAGCGGATGGCGATGTCACCATGGGCGGAGAAACGGCGGACAGCATCAATATCCCCTTACCCGACATGATTGAGTTTTCTGGTTACCACAGACTGCACGATCAGTTTGCCATGCACTACAGCCTGCAATACGTTAAGTGGTCGGAATTTGATGCATTAACGTCTGATGGCTTAAGTACGGACATCAAGGAATACAAGTGGCAAGATGCGGGACATATATCTGTCGGTGGTACCTATTACATGAATCCTCAATGGGAGTTACGCGCGGGTTATATGTACGATAAGGCACCAACGGATGAACTGACGTCCCTATCCATTCCTGATTCAGATCGTCATTGGTTATCTGCTGGGGTGAGTTACATGCCAACTGAAAGCTCCACCATTGATTTGGGCCTCAGTTACATCATCGGTGAAGAAGGTGACATTGACGAAAGCTTGTCGGTCATCCCTGGAACGTCTTCGAATATCACAGCAACAACCGATGTGAGTGCCACAACGGTAGGTCTGCAATATTCGTATAAGTTCTAATGGATGTGGTCGAGGCTCTTTTCACAGCATTCAAAGCCACGCCACATATGCTCACTCACATGTACTTACTAATATGAGTGTGTAATATTCGTGGCTAATGTTAACGAGCAATGAGCTGCTAAATAAACGGCTAAAATGTACCTGTAATGTATTTTACAGGTACATAAATGCTGTTTGGATCACTGAAAATTGCTACGCCAAGTAAATCACTTTTTTGCGAGCGAATTAAGCTCATGGAACTATAAGGCTGATTACCAAACGTTCGGTGCGGCGTTTTGATTTTCTCAGCGTTATAAACGGCCATGCTGCCTTTCATTTCCACATCAATGTCTTTCTCAAATGGTAGAATTAAAATGCGATCCATAACCTTTAAATACACCGCTTTGGTATGAATTTTATAACGTTCATCCCCTTGCTCAATGCGTGTTCTCGTTTGAAATATCCCTTGCTGACATTCTGCGGTTAATGTCGAATTGGGAATATTCATTTTGAAATCACACGAATAAGAATCAACAAACACCAAAGCCCCCATCACTACCGACAAAATTGCGACGAAGCAAGATACGAACAACGCTTTATTGATCATGGTTAATCATTTCTCCGTCCTTGGTGTAGACCTTCATATTCTTATTTTTATCTATTAAAACGACCTCAACATTACGGGTGTCGACGGTATTTAAAAGACTAAATGCAGCGCGTTCACTTATTTCAGACCAGCAGACTTGGTAACTGTCAGAAGCCTCTGCTTTGGTACTCTTTTCCTCAACATTTGCACTCTTTTCCTCAATATTAGTACTCTGTTCTTCAATATTAGTACTCTGTGCCTCAATAAAGACACGTCGGCACTGAGTAAAATCGTACATCCAACTGAAATACGACCAAAAAGCCACCGAAAAAATAAGAAGCACACCAATTAAACAGTGTGTTTTATAGAAAAAACCGCTGCGATCTTCGTCATCATATTCTTCATCAAAATCATCAGAAGACGCCTGAACTTCCTGCAGGCACGCTTTCTCTTCGGACGTTAATAGATCATCCCGACTGGATGTTCTTGGTGTTGGAGTTACATTTACAGTTTCCGGCGATACGGTAAGCGAAGACGTAGTTTGTACATCAGCGGCCAGCGTGACCCGATAACCAATGCCCTTAGCCGTAATGATCTCGATGTCTGACTCACTGATTAACCGGAGCAGTTTCCTCAGTTTGGCAATGGCCACACTGATCGCACTCTCACTGATGACAGGTCTTTGCCACACCCGTTCTGTCATCGTATTTTTATCAACAACGTCGGGCGAACTGACTAAGAGCAGCTTAAGGAGCTCATTTTCTTTATGACCCAGTGAGTGCTTACTTCCGTCAGCGGCGGTAATTTCAGCTTTATTAAGGTTAATAATGCCGCCAGAAGCAAATGTATAAATATCCATGCAGTCCTTAAAGTAAGTGCTAAGGCCGACAATGATTGATGAGAAGGCCTAACTTTTTATCTTTATTATAAACACGATTCTACCTGTAGAAAGCGGACGCGTCGCCTCTATCAAAATAAGCCGACAAGCCCAAAGAGTTATGATTGACAAATAATCAAAAAATTCAGTTATAAATTGGGTTTTATCTAAAATAAAAATTCAGGCCATTTCAAGCACAACTCAGTTCAACGAACCACCCTCAAAAAGCAGCTGTTTCTCGAGTTTTAGGAAGCCATTTCCAGTTTTTTAGCAGTAACAATACAGAAAACCGATGCAACAAGAACGGAAGGAAGAATCGTAGGAAAGATATGGGATGTGCCAATAACGAAGTGAATCAAAGTCAGTACAACCGCAACACCAACCACAGTCACTACGGCAGGCATCAGAACACTTAAAACTCCAGAAAATAATGACCTGTTATAAATTTTAGTGACAGCAACAACAATCGAAAAAGTAAGAAAAAAGCTCGAAATCCCTTGAACAATGCCTGAAGCCAAACCGTCTAAAGGGTGACTGCCTGAGTTTATGTAATACGCCCAACCTCCGTATAAAAAACACGCTAACACCGCTGATACCCACTTATATCTATTACTGGTATTGGCCATAAGATTTAACCTCGTTATTGTTTTTATTGATTAGACTCGACCAAATCAGGCACATAATAACGTTACTGTTTTTAAAGAACCAATAAAAACAAATCGTTAGCCTTTACTGTATTTAGAATAAGAAGTATTACATCCCTCGCCCCCGTGAAAACTGACCTCGAAATTGCGTAGGGGACAGTTGCAAATATTTGCGAAAGTTATGGCGCATGGTCGTGGCATTTTCAAACCCTGCATCATTGGCCACGCGCTCGATGGAGTCATTGGTGGACTCTAGTAACTTCTTCGCTAGATTTAATCGCTGTTGAGTCAGCCATTCTTTAGGTGTCTGATTAAGAGACGCACGAAATTTCCGATCAAACGTTCGTCGTGACATATTCGCTTTTTGAGCAAGCAAGTTCACATCGATGTCTTGATCAAGATGGCTCAACGCCCAATCAAGCGTCGCAGCAAACTGGTTTGGTCGTTCGAGTACAGGGGTTTCAACAAATTGAGATTGCCCTCCGTTACGGTGCGCTGCTATCACCAACCGTCTTGCAACTTGATTCGCGACTTCGTAACCGAAATCTCCGCGAATGACTTCAATGCCTAAATCGATTCCGGCCGCACTGCCAGCAGAACACCCTAGACGACCGTCGTAGACATAAAGTACGTCATCAACATAAGCAACGTTCGGGTATCTTTGTTTGAATTGCTCCGCATAGTTCCAGTGCGTCATTGCCTGTCGATCCTGCAAAAGTCCCATCTCCGCCAACAGAAAGCTGCCAGAACAAAAAGACAAAACTCTGCCGCCACGTTGATACAAACGAGCAACGGATTCTGCAATGTCCCCAGGTACCTCAGAGTCACTCGTAGACCAATTAGGGATGACCACCATGTCATATTCATCGAGATTGCTCACTCGTTTCGGCTGCAACATCAAGCCACCACTGGTGGTCTGAATATCATCATCAAAGGTGACCACATCGGTTTGATACCAATCTTCAAATTCAGGCCGTGGCAGCGCAAACAGTTCAACCGCACAACCCAATTCAAACAGAGCAATGTAATTATGAGTAAGAATGGCGACACGTTTCATAGGAAACCTTTTCATCGATCATTTTGGCTCATTATTAACGAACAATGATTTTTAAGCCAATATTTCACACAACGATGAATTGGAATAATGGGACCTGTTCACCCTTCCTTTCAATAAAAGAGGTAACCCGATATGCCATCATCTGTATCAAGACCACCAGCAGCCACAAGCCAAGATGCCTTAGCGCATTTTGAAACATGTTTAAAGTTTGAGACCGACTGTTGGGACGTTCATCATGCGTTAACCAACGATCGTCAAGATTTCGTATTACTCGATGTTCGAAGCGAGTCCTTATTTAACAAAGGACACATCAGAGGCGCGATTAACTTACCTCACCCAAGAATCAATGTAGAAAGCCTTGCCGCGTATCCGAAAGACACCTTGTTCGTTGTTTATTGCGCAGGACCTCATTGTAATGGCACTGAAAAAGCGGCCATTCGCTTCGCCAAGTTGAACAGACCAGTAAAGAAAATGATCGGAGGTATAACTGGCTGGCAGGATGAGGAATTTCCCTTGATCAAGAACCAATGAGAACTAATAGAGGCCACTTAATAATTCGTTCACGGAGGAAATATTTTCACAATCCGCCATAATCCTGTATAAGCGTGGTTTATTTTTAAGCTTACCCATAGGATTCAATCATGGCGGATAAATTTTTTTTCAAAGGTCGTAAACAAAAGAAGCCAAAACACAGCAGCTATGGCTTCAATACCAACCGTGATGTGAAACCCGGTACAGAAGATTCACCGCTTACTTTGTTGGTGACCAACGAAGGCCGTAAAGCAGAAGTCGAAGCCTTATTAACTGAGAATCAGTTATTCGCAAACATTGAAGTAAATACCGAAGCAGAAGAAAACATCTCTGAACTTGAAGCCTTATTGAATACCCCAAAAACGACGGTGGTAGAAAAAACACCCAATCGTAATGACCCATGCTCATGTGGAAGCGGTAAAAAATATAAGAAGTGCTGCGGCTAATTACGCTTGCATTCTGTGCTGACCGAATGGATCAGCGCAGAATGGGACTGTACAGAACGGAACGGTTCATAACGAGACTGTTCAGAACGAGATTAGATAACACAGAACCACTCAGATTGAATAACACATACGTTTAAGCATTTACGGTTTAATTTCTTATTTAAATTTATCTCTAAAAAACTCCAAAAATGCTCGAACCTTCGCGGGCATGTGTTTCCTACTGGAGTACAACGCAAACACCTGATCAACCGCTAACCCTTTAAGCCCTACTTCATACTCAGGCAGAACTTCTATAAACGCTCTTTCCGCTAATTGACGTTGAATTAATAGATCTGGCAACGTGCTAAGCCCTACATGCTGGCCGACCACATTGATGATGGTCTCGACTGAATTCACCACCAATGAGCCCGAGACCGATATTTGCTGTTGTTCCTGATCACGATTAAGAATCAAGGTCTTATAGTTAACATAAGCGATAAAGTTATGATTTTGTAAATCTGATACGGTCTTGGGCACACCATGTTGTTGCAAGTATTCAGGCGTCGCACACAGCACAAGGCGAACATGCCCAAAGGGAACGGCAATATAAGAACTGTCAGCGGCATGGCCCACACGCACGACCAAATCAAGGCGGTCTTCGATCATGTCCGAAATTCGGTCATTGCAGCGGATATCCAGCTTAATATCTGGGTACAGAGCCAGAAATTCACCTAAGTAAGGCGCAATCTTTGCCTCTGTCCAAGTGTGCGGAGCACTGATCCTGAGCAAACCGGATGGTGACTCTTTGTACCCGCTAATGGATTGACCCGCTTCAATGACCGCCCTTTGAATGACGCGCGCCTTCTCATAATAAATTTGACCCGCTTCTGTCAGACTTATTCGCCGGGTCGTTCGTTGCAGCAAACGCACCCCCAGCTGAGTTTCTAACGCTGTGACTTGTCTGGAAACGGAAGGTTGCGATAACCCCAAGCGTCTTGCACTTTCAGAAAAGCTGCCACTGTCCACCACCGAAATAAACACCTGCATTGAAGCCAACAAATGACCGTTTTCCATAACTTAGTCTCCGAGATGCTCACTATTCCATTCTCTTATTTCTATTAATTTATGAGCGCATAAATTCAACAAATGCCTCAACTTATACACCAAACAAATAAATGCTATGCAATACTAACCGATTATCAAACTGTACGTTTTAATTAATAATCCCTGTTAACCACTTAAAGCAAGATAAGGAAATACCATGTCATTTGATTTCAACGGAAAAGTTGCTCTAGTCACAGGTGCCAATCGAGGGATTGGCGAAGGGTTTGTTAAAACGTTATTAGAAGCCGGTGTGAGCACCATTTATGCTGCGGCTCGTGACGTGTCTAATTTAGACACCCTAGTATCCATCAATCCTGATGTCATCAAGCCCGTGCAACTGGATGTCACTCGATCAGAGCAAATCAAAGCACTGACTCAAACCATCCAAACCATCGACATTTTGGTGAATAACGCAGGCATCATTAATCCAGCCATTAACAGCGCTCATGACGCAGTGGATTTTGCCCGTCAAGAAATGGACGTCAACTTATTTGGCCCCATGCAATTAACCAGTGTATTGTTGCCTGCATTAAGACAGTCAGCCCAAGGCGCAATCATCAATGTGTCTTCGATTGCAGGCATCAGTAACTTTCCATCGATTGGCACGTACTCAATCACCAAAGCCGCCATGCATTCTTACACGCAAGGCTTACGTGCTGACCTAGCGGATTCTAATATCAGCGTACTTGGTGTCTATCCGGGGCCAATTGATACTCGAATGGCGGAGGGATTTGAAATGGACAAACCGGCACCAGAGCAGGTAGCCATTAAATCGTTTGAATGTCTAAGCAATGGCAAAACAGACGTTTTCCCTGATGACTTCTCAACACAAATGTATGCAACGTTTTTGGACCAGCCTCAAAAATTGGCCGACGTATTTGCAAGTATGGGATAAACCCTAAATTAAATACCCTCATTCCATTCATGACAATAATCGTGAATGGAATGCTGAAATTACGCCTCATTCACAAGCGTGGCGGATAACAACTTAGCTAACGCTTCAATATAACTAATGTCTTCATCAGTAAACTTTTCATGCTTTAGCTTCATACAACTAAAATTAAACGTTCCCCAGACGGCCTCATTTTTAAAAATGGGCGTGCTGATATATGCCTCTAGAGGTAAGCCTTCATACAAAGGGTGTTTTTGTAAGCCTGGAACGCCAGCCAACTCTGTTAGGGCAACCGTCGTTCCCTTTTCATACACCTCACGACAGTAAGTATCGTTTAAAGGGAACACTTCACCAGGGACAAACACAGGAATGTCTGCGTCAATAGCAACCACTTCGTAAGTGTCATTCTTAATATGGCTAACTATTCCCATAGACAGAGACAAGCGTGCCCGGCCTTCACTAAGAACATTAGCACAAGCTTTACGCAACTCGTGAGAATACATTATTTTCCTTAAATGGCAGTATCAACCGAAGTAGAAGTAAAAGCGGCCCCCTCACCTCTTCATTAATATATGAAATTATTATAACAATTGGTTTAAATTACATTGAATACGAGTTAATAATTCTTTGATATGAACCGTCCATTTTCATTTCTTTCAAAGTAAAATCGAATTGATCTCGAATATGCGAAAGATTACGCTTTTTTGAAAATGCAAGATAACTTGAAACATGTTCTATGCTGGGTGTTAATTCTTTTACTTTATCGGTTCGCTTCAGCCGCTTCAATATGTCATAAGCACCGTACTTATTACTCACTAAAACGTCGACTCGATTCAAAATCAACATCGCCATGTTCTTCTCAGCCGTTCGCGTTGCTTCTACGTTAGTTAATACGCCATGTTTCAGTGCTTTATCCATCACCGAGCCATAACCCAGTTTTCTGACGGTTCCCAAGGTATAACCCTCTAAAGAACTTAGATCACCGTCGAATTGAATAGTCGAGTCTTCACGTACAAATAATGAAATCGTTTGATCCACCAGCACTTCATTTGAAAAATCACAAAACGCTTCTCTCTCTGGTGTCTTGTAAGCTGTAAAAAGTGCGTCTGCTGCACCATGTTCTATCATCGACAATGCCCTGTCCCATGGTACTAAATTAATCTGAATGGGATGATCCATTCTATTAAATACTTCTTCCACAACATCAACCGCAATGCCTTTGAGCATCCCGTCTTCTTCGTACTCATAAGGTGGGTAGTGTAATGTCAGAATTTCCAACGTTCGAGGTTCTGGTCGAAGTAAATCGCTTGAAAATGCATTCGAGAAAAGCGCGATCCCCATCAGAAAGATGGCAACACGCTTAACCTTTCCTAGGTAAGATATCCGTAATTTATTCATACTATAATTTTTATTTTAAGAATTATTATGTGTTCGAAATCGAATTATAAACCAGAGCGCTACTGATGGAAAAATCGCCAATACACATTAATATTAATGATACGGAAATATTCAGGTAGACGAGCGATATTCATGTTATCAAGAACCACTTTTTTTACGCTGTTACTGGTCGCCGCTACTCTATGCAAATCAGACACAACTAACAAGCCACTGAATCTCATTTTTCCATTCGGAAAAATTAAATGAAGCACTTTATCCCTTGCTTAATATTCAATGCATTAGTTATTTGTAATGTCGTTGCGGACGATTCTGAATTCAGAAAATCACCAAATACGTTGCTCGATCAGGCTATTAACGTTTCCCAAGCTGCCTTAGCCCCTCAATCAGCCCTAACTCCTCAATCGACCCAACCCTCCCTATCAAAAAATACCGTCACAGCCTGCGGCCATCACGACTATCCACCTTGGAATTGGAAAAAAGGAAATCAAATTGTAGGGGCCTGCGCAGAAGTAACCAGTCTCCTATTTAAATCACTTGGTTTGCAAGTCAGCCATAAGTTCATCGGCCCATGGAAACGTTGCCAAAGTGCCATTAAAACTGGAAAAGTAGACGTAAATATATGCGCATTTATCAATGATCAACGAAAACAGTACTCAATCTTTATCAATACACCGATGGGGCACAACACAACCTCAGTATTTGTCCCCAAAGATAAGGAATTTCCGTTTGAAACATGGCAAGACATTGAAGACAGACGAGTGGTCATGGTTCGAGGCGTAAGTATGGGCCAAGATTTCGACTCGTTTCTTAAATCACTTTCAACCGTTGAACGCGTAAACAACCGAAAGCAAGCCTTTCACTTTCTCAGTTTAGGCCGAGCTGATTTACTCGCAACTGGCCATCACATAGGTATTCTTCAAAGAAACCTATACGGCTTCAAAGATAAGATATCTGTTCTCCCCGTCCCTATTAAACAAGGAAACTTATACATTTCGATGTCTAAAAAATCTAAATTCATCAAGTTACTTCCTGACGTTGAAGCACAACTTAAAGCACCTGGATATCAAGAAAAGCTGAAGCAACTTCTTGAAAAACACACAAGAATTTACCTTAACGACCACAAACAAAACGACTAACCCCAATACAAGCTATCCATTCAGTGTCTTCGTAAATCTAATTTCAAATCCAACATCAACAAATCAAATACCTTAACTTTCAGTAGGTTTTAAGCGTTTGTCTTCTTTAAAGCATAAGGTTAGATGACCCACCAATAACTTAATGCGTTCAACTTGCCGCGCGTCTGGGTGCGTCAGTAACCATAAATGGCTGCTTTTGGTGTGCTCAAAACCAGAGACTCGTCTTAGCCCTTCCAAACATACGTCATCAGGTAGAAAGGCCAACCCATACCCCGCTTTCGCAAGATGCGACATGGACACTAAATCACTGCAACGCGCAGTTATGCTTTCACTGTGATGCTTTTCCAACCAACGAAATGCGGGCAATAATCCCATTTCTCCCACGGCACCAATTAATGCAAAGTCGCTCAGATCATCGACCGAATCAAGCGTCTTTCGTTCTTTTAAATACGGCTCACTGCCATAGATCCCCCAACCTATCTCTGCGATCTTTCGACCTACCAGATATTCAGGCGGTGAAGGTGTCGCTCGAATAGCAATATCGGCTTCTCTTCTGCTCAAGTTAAAGTCTTGATTGCTCACCAATATTTCAACATGAATGTCCGGATAAGATTGTTTAAACAATGTTAAATAATCGGGTAAATAACTGTATGCAATGTTATCGGGGGCTGTAATTCGAACCACACCTTTGGGTTTAAAATCTTGCCCTGCGATATGCCGTTCAAGGTTATCAAACGCATTTGAAATGTCTTCCGCTCGATGAAGTACATCTTCGCCCGCTTGTGTCAGTCGATAACCTTCATTTAATCGATCAAATAGGCGACTTCCAATTTGTTCTTCAAACGCATTCAAGCGCCGAAACACAGTGGAGTGATTAACATTCAATTCACGCGCAGCGCCCGCCAATGTACCGTTTCGGGCAATGGCTAAAAAGGTACGTAGGGCATTCCAATCCATTCGTGATTCTCGCTCTTTTAAATGTGTATCCCATACACAAATTTATCTTTTCAGCTATCTATCTGTGCACCCTTGTATCTGTGCACCTGTGCAAATGCAGGTTTCATACATCACTTATTCTAATGCAAGTAAGCAAATCGTAAAGTAATCCCATGAAGTAAACGTCTTTGGAGAAATTTAAATGAGCACGCCCCCTAAATACACACTGGTCAGTCATACGCTTTGCCCTTACGTGCAACGTGCGGTGATTACTCTTAAAGAAAAGGGCATTTCCTACGAACGTATCGATGTTGACCTTGCCAATAAACCAGAATGGTTTAATCAACGCTCTCCTTTGGGCAAGGTTCCATTATTAATCGTTGATGATGAGCATGTGTTATTTGAATCGAACGTTATCACAGAGTATCTGAATGAAATTACGCCCGGTAATTTACATGACCCTAGCCCTCTGATTAAAGCAAAACACAGAGCGTGGATAGAGTATGGCTCAGGAATTTTAAACAACATTGGCGGCCTGTATAGCGCCAAAGATCAACAAACATTTGAGGAACAGAAAGACACCCTACTCATTAAACTGCAAAACATTGAAGCCCATTTGCAAACTTCCCATGCCACCGAGAACACCACTGATAGCTATTTTTCCGGCCCTGACTTTCATTTAATTGATGCCGCCTACGGGCCTATTTTCCGTTACTTTAACGTTTTTAAACAATGTATGTATCTGGATTTACTCAGTCATTTTCCCAGACTCAAGGCGTGGAACAACGCGTTACAACAGCGCTTATCCATCATTAATGCAGTCAACAAAGAGTACCCATTGCAACTAAAAACCTTCATACAAAACAAACGCAGTTATTTAGGAAATCTTAAGTAGGCGAGCGTGTTGTATCAAAATCATACCTATAAAGTATTCATCTAACTGTTATCTCAAGCAAATCAAAATAAGCCGCTATTCTCACGGCTTTTTCTTTTAGACTAGAGTTAATGACATTCAAAGACCAAACTTCTCAATAATGCCATCATAAACCCCGTTCTCTTTAATCTCTTTTAAGCCAGCATTAAAGTCTTCTACTAACTGAGGTGAATCCTTAACCTTTCTAGAAAAGATATTATGGAGACCATTCACACTGAGGGGCGGCGATAGAAACACATATTCTTTACGATCTTTTTCAGCAATTAATTTCAGGTTGCCTTTAAACGTCGCTGTATTCATCACAATAAACTGAATACGATTCGCAAAGAGTTTCCTAAGATTCAGAACATCAGTACTAACCACTTCTCGAGATAAATAAGCGGCCTCTTCAAACTCTTTAGAGTATGCATACCCTCTAGTTACCCCAAAGGTATAGCCTTTCAAATCCTCAAGAGTAGAAAACGAAGTCACACCATTTGAAGCAAGCCCAATGACCAAATCTTTTAATTCGTAGGTTTTATCGCTGTAGATATAAAGACGTCTTCGATCCTCAGTATCATAAGCGCCTAAGACCATATCAGCCCGACCTTGTTTAACCTCTTCCAATGCGCGCTTCCAAGGAACAAATTGAATTTTAATCGTATGCCCTTTCGCTTTAAAAGCTTCGCGAGTAACAGAGGCTATGGGGCCATTGTCTTCCAACTTCTGGGCATAATAAGGAGGCCAATCCACAGTCATGATTGAGACTTCTCGGGCTTGCACCAGCCCTGAAAATAATAAAATCACAGAACTTAAAACAACCCCAATGCTCCACTTCATTTTGTACTCCATACAACAGTTTTGAAAACAGGTTTCCTATACTATGTGATAGCAGTCATCTCATTAATGCGCAAGAATCTCCTTTTTACCCAATCACTTGTGAAAGTATTGATCTTGCCCAACCAATTGGCCTGAACTATAGTCAATGAGGCTGTTCATAAGTAGCCCAACTACGGATTTCACGTAACTGAAGGGAACTCATAACTGAGGCCCAAATCATGCTGCGTACTTTATTATTCCGATTCTGCTCTCTGCTGTTTTGTTCATTAACAATTCCAGTGCCCACGTATGCAGAAACATTAAAGATTGCTGTCGGTTTAGCGCTACCACCCTACGTACTTCACCAAACGAACAAAGGCATCGAAGTCGACATTGTGCGTGAAGCACTGGCCATTAAAGGCTACCAAATAGCCCCCATTTATTTACCGTTTGCTCGTGTCCCCATTGAACTCACAGACAAACGTGTTGATGCAGCAATGACCGTCAATGAAAGCTCAGGGCTCACTAAAGTATTTTATTCAGACTCGCACATAACCTATCAGAATGTGGCCATCTCTTTGGCTTCAAACCAGTTCACAATTCATGACGTATCCAGCTTGGGGAATCGTTCCATCATTGCATTTCAAGGCGCAACCAAATACTTAGGGGAAACGTTTCTAACAATGACGAAATCCAACGACCGCTATCGAGAGCTGGCCAAGCAAAACAAACAAATCACGCTCCTTTTTTCTGGCCGAGTAGAAACGGTGGTGATGGACATCAATATATTTAAATACTTCAGACGAGAAGAGAAAAGTGTCGATACATCATCAGCAGTATCCATTCACGAAGTGTTTCCACCCAGTCATTACAAGATGGCGTTCTTAAATAAGGACATTCGAGACGATTTCAATGCCGGATTAATACTGCTGAAATCTAGCGGTAAGTACGAGAATATTATTTCAAGATACATTCAATAAAGCATCCAAAGGTTGATTGACCTATATATCAATGAACGTAGGTCCATTCATTCGAGTTATTATTCAGATTGCCTATGAATCCTCTCTTGTGTAAGAGTGATCGATGTAAGAATGATCCGTATTAGAATGATCAGTGCAACCGACAAATGTAGGAAATCAGTTTAATTAAAAGAAACGACCAACGTCTCTTCGCTCATGAAAAGGAATTCATTATGCAAAAATATTTTTATCCATGGCTTATGTTCGTCGGCATTAGCCATGTCCTTCTAGGCATTGTCGTTATTTTTGTTGCTAAAACCCCACTTGTAGACCCTTATTTTAATCACCTCTATGAAACCTTCAGTGCAACGCCTCACGTAGAAAGCCAAGCCCTTCTCAGAAGCATCGTCCAATTATTTGGGCCAACGGTATCCAGTTGGGGGTTATTGTTTTGTTTGGCCATTCATCATTATAAGAAACAAGGCACGGTACAGATTAAACAATTAATCACCTTTGCGTTACTCATTTGGTTTGTGATTGATTGTGGATTGTCTTTAATGAATGGTATCTATTGGCATTTAATAATTAACACACTCGCGGCATTGGCCATTTTACCACCGCTTATATTATTAAAGCCGGAACCCACCACATAGCTGTTCGAGGGGCTTATGACGTTCGTTTTAACTTTACTGATTTTTCAGTCTGCACTAGGCGCTTTTGACACACTTTATCGTCACGGTATAAAAGAATCACGACCGGATAAACATGCGGCTAAAAAAGAGCTGAAGTTACATGCAGTAAGAACATGCCTGTACGCCTTTTTATTTATGACCTTTGCATGGCTAGAACTGAAAGGAAACCTAGCCGCCCTCTTGTTCCTTTTATTAATGCTAGAAGTCATTCTTGTTTTATCGGACTTTATTATTGAAGACGATCCCCGCCATCTCCCGCTTTTTGAAAGAGTTACGCACACCGTCCTAGCCATCAACTTCGGGGTTATTTTAGGCTACCTATTACCCGAACTGTACCATTGGTATCTACAACCGACCGGCATAAGCATTGCGTATTATGGCTGGTTAAGTTGGGTCATTAGTTTGTTTTCCCTTGCTGCTTTTACCTCTGGGGTAAAAGGCTGGCAACGTTCCAGTCGATTAACATCTATGGATCTGTCCTTCGATGTTTTTGAACGATACAGGGGAGAAAAGAAAAGCATTTTAGTGACAGGAGGCAGCGGATTCATTGGTAAACGTCTTGTTCAAGCCCTCATTAATCTTGGCCATGATGTGACTGTTCTAACACGGGACATTCCTGCGGCGGCTCAAGATATGACAGGAAAAGTCAGTTTCTTAAACGATTTATCCAAACTCAACAGTGAGAATCACTTCAACATCATTATCAACCTGGCCGGCGAGCCATTGGCTAAAGGACGTTGGACCAAGAAGCGCAAAAAACAATTTGTGAAAAGCCGAATTGCCATGACGGCGAAACTCAATACGTTGATAACTCGCCTGAGACGTAAGCCGGAACTTCTAATTAATGGCTCTGCCATCGGTTACTATGGCCCCCAAGATGGCACCATGTTAAATGAAGAAAGTAACTTTACAAAAAGCTTCTCTCACCATCTGTGCGAAAGTTGGGAACACGAAGCGAATAAAATCAAAGAGCATAACGTGCGGGTTTGCTTACTTCGTATCGGGGTTGTTTTAGGGCAAGACGGCGGGCCATTAAATCAACTCAGATTGCCATTTGAGTTCGGTTGCGCAACACAAATAGGAAATGGCGGGCAATGGATGTCTTGGATACACAGAGATGACCTTATCTCAATGATGTTGCACCTAATGGCTAATAACACACTCAAAGGCCCTTTCAATGCTACAGCACCCACACCTGTGACTAACTCTGACTTTACATGCATTCTAAGTCGATACCTCTCGACGCTTGTACGGATAAAAATCCCCTCTAAAGTATTAAGTATTATTGTTGGTGAAATGGCCAACGAAATACTCATCACCGGTCAGCGGGTTATTCCTGTTAACTTTCAACTAAGTAAATTTGAATTTACTTATCCGGAGCTACCACAAGCACTGGAACACTTAATCACAGCAAAAGTCTCAGACTAGGGAAAGATCACCATGAATGAAATCATCGAAGTCAGACCTTACGAATCACAAGACAAAGAACAAATCCTCGATCTGATTTTAACCATTCAAAGGAAAGAGTTTGGTATTTTAATTACGGCTGAGCAACAACCAGACCTCAGTGACATTCCATTCTTCTATCAACACGGAACAGGTAATTTCTGGTCAGCCATTTGTAAAAATACCACCACAGGAAAGAGCAAAGTCGTCGGCACAATATCGCTTCTAGACATAGGCAACGACCAAGCCGCGCTGCGCAAGATGTTTGTTGCTAAAGAGTACAGAGGCAGCACCTACGGGACCGCAGAGAAACTACTGTCAGCCTTGTTGAATTGGTATAGAGAAAAAGAGTTAAAAGACGTTTTTCTTGGAACCACATCTCGTTTCATTGCAGCGCATAAGTTCTATGAAAAAAATGGTTTTCTGGAGGTACCAAAAGAACAGTTACCCGATCAATTTCCGATTATGAACGTGGACTCCAAGTTCTATCAATTGCTGGATTGAAGCGTTAAATCCAGCCGTTCGGTCATCAGTCTTTCCAAGTGCCTTGCTCACTGACAAGCACCTTCTCACCACTCTGAATGACCTTCAAGAGTCCCCCTTCTGTCACGTAATATGCGACGTCTCCGTTTAAGAATTTATAGCCCAGGAAACGGCAAGGTGAGACACCGTCTGCGCACAGTAAATGCCAAGAGGACCCTTGCAGAATAATCGAATCCCCTGAGGACTTACTGCGACCGGAATAGAAATAGTTTTGACACATCACCTCGCCCTCTTCGCACTGCGAATCAATCGAGATGATATAACTATCGGTTTCCAGCTCCATTGCAAAACAATAAAAAGGAAACAAGAATAGAAGCGCTGAATATTTCATGATTCACCCAAAATCGTTAAAGAATGAAATGAGATATCAAAAAACGATAGCACAATCTTATTCAATCACCACAGGGCCATAACGTCATCACCACTTCACCATAACTTCATCATAACTTCATCATAACTTAATCATAGGCACTTGATTTAATGGCTCTTTCTTGAATTGCCCCCAAGACAATCTCATCAAATTCTTATGAAAGCCTTCATTGGGAAGTGAGGACCGAACCGACGCAATGACGTTTTTAGGAACCCCTTTTTTTATCATCCCTAATGAGAAATCCACTAAGTCAGCCGTACGGAATATTTCAACCAAAGGGTAACGAGGCTCATCAACCGCTCTGAGCTTATGATGTTCGCTGATCATTAAAGCGACCTCTTCTGACCAGTCAATCAAATCATTCTCTTTCAAATAATCCATCGCGACGTCAACCGACGGGTCTAAGTAATCAACGGTTCCATGAGACCAAATACCTATGTCATGAAATGCCGCTGCGATGATCAATTTTGTTTTTTCTTCTTCCGAGGGCTGGGCCAGATAAAAGCAAAAATTGAGCATGCGGGTAACGTGGTTTTTATACCCAGGGAATGCACTGCCTATTTTCTGTTCCCAAGGGGTCAGAAGCTCGTTTAAAAGTTGAATGTCTGTTTCTAATTGCATAAGAGATTTCACCATGAAGCATTACGTTATTAAGGATGGAAAAATTATACGTGCACCCAAGTTTATCCCCAGAGACAAAACCGACACAAAACCCCGTTCAAACCGTCAAAATATAAAAACGATAAACCCGTATTAAAAACCGTCAATCAGAGCCAACAAAAGAAACAAAATACAGCGCAATGCCTCTCAACGATGTAGCGCAAAGAGAGGCTATTTATCCTAAAGAAGGTTTACGAGTGTCATGAGATTCTGTCACCGCATTCTTGATTTCGAACAGAGGCACTTCTCTTAACCCTAATTCGAATACGGTATAAATCAAACAAACAGAGAGAGGATCTCTTATTGTTTTCATAGTGCTTATCATCTTTCTCAATATCTGACAAAGCGTTAAGTTAAACACCCTGACATCCAATATTTTCGGTATTCCGTCTATCCCTCATAACAAATTCATTCAACGCGTTTTATTTATTCAAATCCTTCGTATTGGGATAAATCACAACCGTCATCCGAGCGAGGAATTGAATACCAACTCGCTTTTTGCGATACCCAAATATGGCTGATTTCTTTACTCTCAGGATCTTCATTTAATGAGCCTAAACGCAAAATAATATGCTCAGTTCCCTCTCGCTTAGCATAAACCTGAGTACCGCAATTCGAACAAAAGAATCGTTCCTTCCCCGGCGAAGATTCATACGAGTTCAAAAACTCATGGCCGACCAGCTTGAAATCGCGGTCATGAACCGCTGCAACACTCGAAAACGCGGTTCCATGCGCTTTTCGACAGGTTTCACAGTGGCAATGAACAATATCGCCCACGTCACCAGTGATTTGATAATTCACATTCCCACAAAGGCAATTGCCTGAAATCATTTCAACCTCAACATGTTATTAAACACTGAGTGAAAACCGCATTGCACTTATGCAGCACGATCCTTCGAAACGGCGTCTTTATAACGCTTTGTATTCTTCGCCAGAACCCACTCAGTTAATTTTCGCTTCCAGCCTCTTTGCTTCCAAGGTGCGTATTGGTTCTCTGAACCTTCGCTTAACTTCGATTTGTATATGAAGTTACCTGTACTGTAGAACTTCCTGAAGCTCATGATAAGCGGATGCCACTTATCCGGATCAATGTAAGACTTCTCTGAATGAACCAATAAAGATTCGTCCGCATGCACCTTCTCAATATTTAACTCAAACGCGACCGAAGGTATAGACATTTTTGGGTTTTCATCACCAAAAGGAATGGTTTTACTTAAGGTGGCTTCCAGCTGAATCGGGCACTCTTGTAACCGTGGCGATTTAACTGCTACGGACGTTTGGGGCGTCAAACCTGAAAGACTCAGCTTATCCGGTTCATGTTGATACCCCAACGCTTTCTTATGCAGGGGCAATCGTTTCCTGCCAGTGGTTTTAGCAATCCGATTGACTGATTCTACCAAATTGGCGGAAGGTAAGTTCAACACACACTCTCCTGTACGCCTAAGGTTTTCGGTTGTTTGTGAAGAAGCATCCACCCCGATCATGCAACTCCATCCCAACCACCAAATGGATGAAATGGGAGCCACATTGGTTGTCCCATCTTCATTAAGCGTTGAAACTAAAACCACGGGTGTTCCGAAATATAAAATCGCTGGCTCGATGTCTTTATGCATAACTAATCCCTTCTTGTTAGTTGATAGAAAGAGATTATGATGAGAGTCAACCATTGAGCCGACCCGATTCTTGCGGAGTTTAGCCGAAACTTGGATAACACAACTAAGAATACTAACTACACTTCTTTAAGGCTGAGTCCTCTTTTTTAAAGAATCTATTAATTCCATTCAATGAAATAAATACACCAATGAAGATATTTCGCACATAAATTCAATCTTCTTACTAAACACTAAAAAACCAATAAATATCAATAAGCTGATCAATATAATTTTCTATACCCTTTCAAAAGACATAACAAACCTGTCTTCAATCGTCTTAAACATTGCCCTTCTATCAACCATTACTACACTCATTTAAAGAGCCGGATTCTTACTTGGAGATAACGAATAATGGCTAAGATTCTAGTGGTTGATGATAGTTTGGTTGCACGTCTGATGTTGAAGCAGATTATTAAGGAAACCTTTCCGGACTGGGAAATCTACGATGTCGCCAATGGTGACGATGCTCTAGTCGTTACTGCCAGTAATACAGACATTGATATCGCTATATTAGATTACAACATGCCTGGAATGACAGGGCTTGAATTGGCCGAAAAAATAATCAAAACCTGTCCAATTCCTAGAATGGCTTTATTAACCGCCAACATTCAAGATCACGTCAAAGAACACGCAGAATCTTTGGGTTTAACCTTTCTCAATAAACCCATTCAAGAAGAAATCGTAGTGCCCTATTTAAGAACCTAACCTCCTACTTGGAATTGGGGCATATGTATGAAATTAGAGTTTAATGAAATCGAATCCGACGCATTATCCGAGGTATTCAACCTAGGGATTGGCCGAGCTGCGCAAGCGCTGAACAGGATGGTATCCGATACTATTGATTTGACCATTCCGAAAGTTCTCGTATTGCCTCAACAAAAAGCGGCAGAGCTGTTGACTCAAGAAATCGATGATGTTGTAAATGCAGTGACTCAGCGATTCTCAGGGGATTTCTGCGGGGATGCCATTTTAATGTTTCCACGGAAACAAAGTTTAAGCTTAGTAAGAACGCTATTACATGATGACATGTCTTTAGAAGCATTAACAGAACTGGAGCAAGAGGCCCTAATCGAAGTCGGTAACGTCATTCTTAATGCCTGCTTCGGTACTGTAACCAATGTATTGCGTTTCAAATGCGATATATCCACCCCCATTTTTCGACAGGGCACTGCGGAAGACATCAACACCATAGAAAACAACAACGCCGAATGGGCAATGTATGTACAAGTAAGGTTTGCTCTAACGAATAACAACATTCAAGGTTATGTAACTTTCATAATGGACATTGATTCAGCAACACGCTTTCGAGAGGGTGTACAAGGTTTTGTTAGCGGTCTGACGGGTGTCAACACATGAACAATTCAAATATTTCCTACATCGACATAGATATATTATCCGAAACGTTCAATATTGGTGCGTATAAACCTGCAAACACGTTAAATGGCTTAGTATATCAAGGGATCGAATTGTCGATTTCGAATGCAAAAGAAGTTGATTCTGCAGATAGCCATAATACATTAAATTTTAAAGTAGAAGAGTGCATCACACGCATTAGCTTACCTATAACCTCAATCGTTCGCGGTCATGAACAACTTGTATTTAGAGAAGATTACTCGGATGACTTCGAGAGTTTATTCACCCCCAATAACGTCCTAATTGAAAGACTGACTGCGCCCCCCAGAACCATTGATGACCTTGATATTATTGGTCTCAACCAAAGACCTACCAGTATTTTCATTCAATCCGTAATGGTCCTTGCACACCAAACATCGTATAACGAATCAGAAGTTAAAATACTTGCTGTGCCTACTTGTGTAAGTAACTTATAACGGGGCTAAACATTTCTTTGAATAATTAGGCTATATATTGATGACTGATCAAATCAACTTTAAAGAAATTATTGAAAGCTTGGACTACGGAGTTATTACTCTTGATGAAAACCTACGTATCATCTACTGCAACCGATGGATATTTAATGCAACAGGCAAACAAACTGATCAAATGTTTAACGTTGCGATTGAGCAAGTGTTTCCGGAACTATCCAATAGCCGTTTCTTACATGCATGCATAGATGCAATAAAACTAGGTCTGCCCGCAAAACTGTCTAATTCATTCAATCCCTCACCCTTGCCCCTATATCAAAGCAGTTTCATTGGTGATGAACTCTACCGATTGCAACAAACTACCGTCATTAAACCCGGGAAAGACAAATCGAATAAACCCATATGTGAAGTCTATATTCAAGATGTTACTCCGGTAGTCAGTAAAGAATTTCTATTAAAACGCATGGCTTCTGACCATGAAAAGATGGCTAAACATCATGAAGATGAGAAGAATCATTTATCCTTGATTATCAACAACACCGCAGATGCAATCATTACCTTCGAACAAGGTAAAGAAATACAAATGAGTAACCACACTGGAATTGAGTTACTGGGTTACAGCGAAACGGAATTATACTCGTTACACTTTGAAGACCTTCTACAACCTAACAAAGAGACGTCCTCCGACTCTACTGAAAAATTAAGAGTTTTGCTCGAAAATGCCATCAATAATGGCATCACCTCTAAAACAGCCATTGCGACCTACACCTATCATAAAAACGGATTGGAGATTCCCGTTCAAATAAAATTTAGCCGGACATTCATGGGCGAACAACAACTCATCGTCGCCATTCTAAGAGATACATCAGCACAAGTTGCAGCAGATAAAATTCTAAAAGAAAGTGAATCACGTTTTAGAAACCTGGCCAAAATAGCACCCGTTGGTATATTCCAAACTGATGAAAAAGGTGTTCTGATATATACCAACGCCATGTGGAATAACATTACAGGGCTACCCGAATCTTCCTTAAATGAATCAAGTTGGTACACTCATATCTCCGGCTCTTTTAAAGAAACAATAGAAGATAACTGGCGTGATGAAGCAGCAAACTTCGAACAGTTCTCCGTCGAGTATTGTTTTTCAAGAGAAAAGGAACCCAAGTGGGTACTTTGCCAATTAATGGAAGAACGTAACGAAGCAAATACGGTTCTGGGTTACGTGGGAACCATTACCGACATCACAGAGCAACGCAATACCCGGGACAAAATTGAACACCTTGCATTTTACGACCCACTCACATCGTTAGCGAATCGCAGACTATTTAAAGACCGGCTATCTCAAAGTATTACGAATGTTAAAAGAACCAATAAGCGCATGGCTTTATTGAATTTGGATCTGGATGAGTTCAAACGAGTTAATGATTCTCTGGGCCACGATGCGGGGGATCAACTTCTGGTGACTATATCTAAACGGCTTACGGCTGCTGTACGAGAGCAAGACACGGTCGCTCGAATAGGCGGGGATGAATTCAGTATTATTCTAAATGACTTAGACCGTCCTTCTGACGCAGCCATTGTTGCTGAAAAAATCATTGAATCCGTATCTAAACCTGTAAGTTTAGGCTCTCAATCCATAACAATGACGTTCAGTATTGGTATTGCTACTGCACCAGACGACAGTATCGAACCCGCATCATTGGTAAAAAATGCGGACATAGCAATGTACTCTGTTAAAGAGAGAAGCAAGAACAGCTTCAACTTCTTTACATCATCGATGAATGAACGAGCAATCGATCGTTTATCTTTGGAAAATGAAATTCGTTTCGCCATTGAAAACCGAGAGTTCAACGTAAAATATCAACCGCAACTGAATATTGAAACAGGAAAAATTATTGGTGCAGAAGCCTTGGCTCGCTGGGATCACTCCACTCGTAAAGCCATTTCCCCCGCTGAATTTATTCCTGTGGCTGAAAACAGTAATCTGATTTTACCTTTGGGTGAGCTCATGCTCTTTGACGCCTGCAAGGGCGCAAGCAAGCTGGTCAATAAATTGGAGGACTCAAGCAACTTCACGTTGGCCGTTAACCTATCCACCAAACAGTTAATGGATAAAAATCTAGTAAGCACCATCAAAGCCGCCTTGAAAGAAGCCGATTTATCCCCCCTCAATCTGGAATTAGAAATCACCGAAAGCGCGTTAATGGAAAACATTGGTGAAACCGTTAAAGTTTTAAATGCTTTAAAAGAGATCGGAGTAAAAATAGCCATCGATGATTTTGGCACGGGGTACTCATCCCTGAACTACCTCAAATCCTTACCTGTCGACCGTCTTAAAATCGATCAATCTTTTATCTTTGATGTGATGACCAACCAAAGGGATCGAGACATAGTGACAGCCATCATTGCCTTGGCCCACAGTTTAAAAATGGAAGTCATCGCCGAAGGCATTGAAACCTACGAACAATGGCAGTTCCTTAAGAAACTAAAATGTGATTTCGGCCAAGGCTATTACATCAGTAAGCCTATGGATCTTTCGAACATTATTAAGGACTGCAACACCAAAAACTGGGTCTCGTGCAAAGTCCATTCAATCAAATAATCTCTTAATCTTTGTTAACTGCTATACAACACACTGCCAACCTACGTCTAACGTCGTAGTTCACTCTTTGCACCTTTCCTTTTGTCTATTTATTAAACGCTCATAAAGTTACAGCTTTGACAAATTACTTCTAGACACTTATAAATGACTCACGGTCATTTATAGCCATTGGAGATTCTTCAATTAAAAAGCGCGCGATTAGCTCAGATCAAAAGCATCAAAGACGCCTAGATATCCTTGATGCCGCAAAGCGTTTGTTTAATGAAGCAGGCAGTTATCATGTCGTCTTAATGAAAGACATTGCAACGTCGTTGGAGCTAACGAAAGGCACGCTATATTTATACTTTAAAACCAAAGAAGAAGTATTCTTGGCCATCTACAGCGACGAGTTCAAATCTTTATTTAGAGATATAGATCAGCAACTTAGCAATAGTAAAAACACGAACTCCATTGAAGAGTTTATGAACATTCTCATAACATCGACTCAATCTAATGAAACCTTCTTAAAACTGAATAGCATTCTCCATGCCGTATTAGAACAGAACATTAACGAAGAAAAAGCCTTAGTATTTAAGCAAATGATTCAAGTGCAGTTGCTATCTACGGGGCAAAAAATTGAAGCCTTCTTTTCAAATTTGAATCCAGGTCAAGGCACCGAATTATTAATGTTGATTCACCAATTGCAGATAGGATGCTTTCACGCAACGACGAGAACACCTATGTCTGAACTGCTCAAATCGCAACCATGCATGGCATTCATGGAGCTGGATTTTTACACTGAATTTACCAAATCGGTCGGACTCATTGTTAAAGCGATGGCCAAACAAATATAAAAACACAAATATAAAAACACAAATATAAAAACACAAATATAAAACGATTTAAAAAATCACTAGGACCAGTAACTATGGAAAGCAATAATAATAAAATAATTTGTGTCACCGGTGCTTCTGGTTTCATTGCCGCTCACGCAGTTAAACAACTGTTAGAACAAGGCTACAAAGTCAGAGGTACCGTTCGCGGTGGCGCGGAAAAATACCCCTACCTAACCTCTTTACCCGGTGCGGAAGAACGACTCGAACTCGTTAAAGCAGATTTATTATCAAACGCCGCATTTGATGATGTAGTAGAAGGATGTGAGTACGTACTTCATACCGCAAGCCCTTACATTGTGGATGTTAAAAACCCACAAAGGGAGCTGGTCGACCCTGCGGTTATGGGCACCACCAACGTTTTAGGCTCGTGTGCTAAATCCACCACCGTGAAGCGAGTGGTTCTTACGTCCTCCATCGCGGCCATTACCGACGAACCAAACAGCAATAAAGTGTTTACTGAATCGGATTGGAACACTAAATCATCGCTCAAACGTAATCCATATTATTATTCGAAGACTCAGGCTGAAAAAGCAGCGTGGGATTTCTTTGGCAATAAGTCTTACGGGTTCGATCTTGTGGTGATCAATCCTTACATGGTGATTGGCCCTTCTCTTGGCCCAAGCTTAAATACATCAAACAAGATATTCAGAGATGTACTGTCGGGTAAGTATCCAACAATTATGAACATCAATTGGGGCTTTGTTGATGTACGCGACGTTGCCAAAGCGCACATTCTTGCAATGGAAACACCCAACGCAGAAGGTCGTTATCTGTGTTCAAATGAAATCATGACCATGACGGAAGTGATTAAATTCCTGAAAGAAGCAGGCTACAGCAACTACCCATTACCGATGGTTAATCTAGCCTCCCATTGGGGCAACAAAGTGATGAAGGTATTGTCTTATACGCAACCAAAAGGCAGCGGTACATATATGCGTACTCACATCGGCCGAACCATGCGATACGACAATTCTAAAATCAAACGAGACCTAAATCTTCAGTTCATTAATGCAAAGGAAAGCATTAAAGACGCTATTGAAGACATGTTGAAATGGAAACACATCAAAGCCCGAAGCTAGACCCGTGGCACATATGATCCATAAAGAATATGAATAACGGCTATATGGTACGTCATTCACGTTAAAAACCAGACATGTTAAAACGAGAGAGGCAGTTATGACACCAGTAGCATTAAACAAAGGAATAAGATCAATCCTTACTGTTACATTGCTGGCCTCTCTTTCCGCTTGCAGCATTCACGTCGATTTTGAAAACACCGCCTCATCAGCTCGCAATCAAAATGAGTGCGTTGTCCTTGTTCATGGCTTATGGCGAAGCGGCTTTGCGATGAATAACATTGCCAACTACTTAGAACGCAAAGGTTACCAAACGGTCAGTATTGATTACCCTTCCACCGACCTTCCCATCCCTGAGTTAGCAGAAACCTACTTATCAACGGGCATTCAACAGTGTGAAACAACAGGCGCTGAAATAACACACCTTGTCAGTCACTCCATGGGCGGTGTGTTAATCAGGCAGTATCTGCAAGACCACACGCTGCCTGATCAAAGTAAGGTTGTGATGCTAAGTCCCCCGAATCAAGGTTCGCAATTGAGTGAAACCTTTGGTGATTCATGGTGGTATAAGTGGTTCGTTGGGCCTGCCGGAAGTTCATTAACCAAGAACAGTAACGGCATCATCAATCAACTGAAGGCAGTGGATGCAGAAGTTGGCGTCATTGCCGCGCAACGTAATTGGAGTTTTTGGCCTGAGAGCTGGTTACCGTCACCCAACGACGGTACGATCTCAGTAGAGAATATGAAATTGCCTGAAATGAAAGACTTCATATTGGTAAATTCCGGCCACAGCATGATGCGCTACAACGCTGAAATTCAAGATCAGATACAGTTTTTTCTATCCAAAGGGGTATTCAATCATTCATCGTCACTTTGATGAACTCGTTACTGTTCCCCATGACCTTGGGTTGCAATGTAGTGTTCCCAACTGATGCTTTCAGTGGTTTCAAAGGTTTGATCCAGTACTGTCATTTGCTGCATGCGGTCAAACCGAAAATTCCTATAGGCTTCTCGCAATTCACACCAAGCCAACAGCGTCCAACGATCTCCCCAGCCGACTAATCTAAGCGGCCAGACAACACGGGACGTTCTTGATTTGGCTTCATCCGAATAGTCAATCACCAGCTTTTGTTGTTGCTCACACGCTTTTCGTATCACCAAGTGTGTCTCACGTAACGCATTATCACGATCAATGACGGGGATACAGTAAGGTTGTGTTTCTGCGTAAGCCTTGAGAGGGTCAGGAAGCACCGACATGATTTTATCTTCAGCCAGCTGAGCTGCTTTTCCAAGCTCTGGATCAGTAAACGCCTTCACCATGCGTATGCCAACGAGCAAGGATTGAAGCTCGTCATTCGTGAACATCAAAGGCGGAATTTGAAACCCGGATTGAAGGAGATAGCCGACTCCAGCTTCTCCTTCAATGGGAATGCCTGATAAGGTCAGCGCCTGAATATCACGGTAAACGGTTCGAACAGAGACCTCCATTTTCCCTGCCAACTGCTCTGCTGTGATCGCGGTTCTTCGCGATCTCAACAGAGACATGAGGTGAAACAACCGTTCCGCTTTATTCATTCAAACCATCTCTCATCAAACACTTAATGCACCTTTGATTAACCCGTCTATGGTTAACACACCTAAGATTAGCGGGCCTTTGATTAACATATATGACTAATGCACCTATTATGCCTTTAGATATTCGGCAAGTGCTTCATATTTAACTGCACTGTGATTCATGCAAACAGATTCTTGATCGATCAAGGCCATAAACTTGGAAGTACCAAGTACGGACATAAACGAGTCACCGGCCTTTTGAGCTGCGACCATCGAATCCCAATAAACAATGTCTATCCAGCTTCCATCCTCTTTCTGAGACAGACTTCGGTATTTAAAACCTTCTTGTTGATTAATCCATGCATCCACTTCTTTATTTGACGCTTCAAAATCCGAGGTATCCGTACCTTCGTTGAGTTTAAACATACAAAGTTCAACGGCTTCTTGAGTTTGATTATTCATGATGTAATCCCTAATTAAAATATAAGTGGTTGTTCTTGTCTTCCGTGCTGCAGCAAACACAGAATAAAAGGAACAACTGTCAGGGAATGTCAGTAGTGAATAATCACACGAATAATCAATTGCCTTTTATCCTCTTGTCCCGCCACTTCAACCAGCTTATTATCCTTAATTAAGATTTACACGGTGAATACTCAGCCGTCATGGATAATAAGAGCCAAGACAGCTCATCTAATGGAGAACATAATGCGCATTAAACTTTTGCTTTCTACACTCATCCTGAGTGCTGCAACCACGGTCCAAGCTGGCAACCTTAACTTCTTAACGGATACCGTGGTGTCTGAGTTCACCCCTGAAGATGCAAGTTCTTTTAAAGACTTCGTAGGAAATGAGCTTAAGACGTTAGCAGATAAAGAAAGTGCACAATGGCATTCTTCTTCTACGAAGTTACAAGGCATTGTTAAGCCTCAAATCACATTCGAACAAGACGGAACAACCTGTCGCCAAACTCGATTTGCGTTGAAAGGCAAAAACGATCGTAAGATGTTTTTCACCTTCGATGTTTGTAAACAAGGTGAAAAGTGGAAAATCGTAGAATCACCACTGGCCCGATTCAAAAAAGAAGACTGGAACGTGTTTGAAACTGAACTGGCTGATGCCATGAACGAAGGCCAAGATGGCCACCCTGTAAGCTGGAGCATTCGCCGAATCGGCGTAACGGGTACCATTGTTCCTCTGAACAACCAAATGAAAAATAAACAAGAATGTCGTGATGCTGCAATCAGTGTTGCAGATTCCAAAGGCCATACATCTAACGGTCGTTATGAATTCTGTAAAGTAGACGGTCTGTGGACACGTTCCACAAAATAAGAATATTTCCGTGCAGATACAAAACTGCCGCTTTTCAGCGGCAGTTTTTATTTTAACCAAACACCTTCAAATCTTTAAAAACGGTATAGCATACCCAACGAACCCGTTACGATATCCGCGTCATAAAAGTTAATGTCAGAATCTGATTCACCGGCCGCCACTGATGCGACAGCAGACCACCCTTTTAAACCAAAGGGCGAGTGATAAGTCCCCACGATACTGCCACCAAAGTTATCCGTTTGTTCAGTTTCACTGTAAATTGGATTTTCTTCATCATGCTCGGTATGAGAATAACTCATAGTCACAATAAGCGTGTATTGCTGAGTGTTTCGGATGTATGCCAACTCACCGCCAACGCGATCACGACTCATGGCATCCCCGTCCATATCAAACTTATGATAATTGATGGCCGGTACTAATAAATTGCCAGGGCTAAGTCGATGAATATAACTGAATTTAACGCTCGTTTGTTCACCTTCTCGGTTAAGAAGATCTTGTTGCTCTACCGATAATGCGCCACCGTCAACCAAAGCCTGACCGGACTCTTCATCATCAATTTCAATCACTCGATGGCTTAACTCCACACCGAACCCAGTACCAGCAATGCCTTGCCAACCAATTCGGCCACCATTGGAGTTACGATCGGCCTCTTCTCGTTCTACACCCGTTTGGTATGGGTCTGCATACACAGAGGTCGGTATGGCCGAAAATAAGAACGCGCCATAGACAATACCTTTATCGGCTAATTCATGTCGCACACCCGTTTGGAAGGTGAAATCATAACGTACCAAATCTTCCAGTGAGTTACCGAAGAACAACTGAGTTCGAGATTCAGCAAACGTATAGTTTAACTCACCCGTGAAAAAACCACTGACGTCTGTTTCAGAATCAGGCCCTTCATCTAGGGAGTCAATCTCTTCAATGGCAACATCCCCCATGTCTGTACCTGCAACCGTATTACTTGAAAAACTGGTACCCGTAACACCCAACGTGAGGAAACCACCAAAGCCACTCTCTTCGGGAATCGGTTGAAGCGGCGCGGAGAAAACTATACTGGAAGCAAATAAAGACACTACCCCTGACGCAGTTAAGACAAGTTTGCTGTTCATAAAAATCCCTTTAAAGAATTTGTAAGTGGTTAAGTAGCTTAAGTTTCAATAATAGACGAATTAACGATAAAACAAATCCAAGATAATCATTCAAAACATACCATATGGTATTTTAAGATTATTATTACTTGGAAATTAATGTGTTATAGGGTCAATTAACCTTACAGACTGCCTTTTAGCCCCCCAATTTCCGGGTAAACCATTAAATAAGCCGGGAATATGTTCTCCGCAATGTAAGCAGTCTCCATGTTCCGTCAGCTGCCATTCACCCAGTTCGTACCAATCCCGCTCTATAACTCGGTGACCGCACCCCTTACAGTAGGTGCTACTACCAACAGTATCGTGCACATTGCCTGTGTAGACGTAATGCAACCCATTTTCTAAGGCGATTTTTCGAGCCATGGTCAATATTGATGGAGGCGTACGGGGTTTATCTCGCATCTTCCAATCCGGATGAAACGCCGAAAAGTGCAACGGAATATTCGGCCCCAGTTGCTCATAGAACCATTGAGTCATCGCATGAAGCTCTGCTTCGCTATCATTTTCATCAGGAATCAACAATGTCGTGACTTCAAACCAGACCTTCGTTTCATAACGTAGATATTTGAGGGTGTCCAATACCGCATCAAGTTGACCACCACAGATGTGTTTATAAAACTTCTGCGAAAACGCTTTAAGATCAATGTTCGCTGCGTCCATGACACCATAAAACTTTTCTCTCGGTTTCTCACATATGTAGCCTGCACTTACAGCAACCGCATTTATTCCTTTTTCGTGACACGCCTCAGCAGTATCAATGGCATACTCTAAAAAGGTAACAGGGTCATTATAAGTAAATGCAACACTGGTACACCCTAAAGTGGCCGCAGATACGGCCAGTGTTTCAGGCATTGCAGAATCCGCCAACGTATCCATCTCTCGGGATTTACTCATGTCCCAATTTTGACAAAACTTGCACGCCAAATTACAGCCTGCGGTCCCAAATGAAAGTACCGACGAACCGGGATAAAAATGATTCAGAGGTTTCTTTTCAATGGGATCAATACAAAAACCACTCGAGCGACCGTAACTGTATAACTGAACCTGATTGTCTTCTCGACCTCGGACGTAACATAACCCCCGTTGGCCTTCACGTAATTTACATGCTCTGGGGCAAACATCGCATTGAAGTCGACCATCTTCTAAAGCATGCCAATAAACGGTCGGGTGCACCTTTGGAGGATGTACCTTTGAAGAACGTACATTTGAAGGATGTACCTTTGGAGAATGTACCGGCTTATGAGAATTCATGCTTAGTGTCCACTGCGCTTCCACTCATCCAGTGTCATCACGTAATGAGTAAAATCATTCATCTACTTTAACTTTAATACAGGGTGAATCAGCCGCAACTATTTTCTAAGTCACCGTTTACAAATAATCATTTCACAAATAACCATTCAACAAATATCCATTCAACAAATAACCAGTTAAAGCACGACGTCAAACAACCGACTGATGGCACCTTAGATAAACGATCAACATCAATATTTTGCACTAAAATATGAGTAAGGTTGATACCTGACACAAGACACTATGACAGCCCTCAAATACAACAATCAGTCAAACAAACCGCGTTCACCATGCAGTAGGTAACGTTATGAACATTCGATACCCCGCCGTTGCAGGCAGTTTTTATCCAGAGTCCGCAGAGGTATTACAGAAAACGGTCAACCAGCTTTTAAAAAGCGCTCCCGTCAAACCTTGCCACCCGAAAGCCCTCATTGCACCGCACGCGGGTTATAAGTATTCAGGGGAAATTGCCGCAGCGGCCTATAACACGCTGTCAGACATGGCAAATACAATACAGAAAGTAGTACTCCTCGGACCATCTCATCGTGTGCCTTTACGCGGGATTGCACTTACGGATTGCGACACATTTCAAACCCCCTTAGGGGATATTCCCGTGGACCCAGACGCGCTTGATAAGATATTTACCATCCCTTCCGTTACGATCAGCGGTCAAGCACATGCGTGGGAACACAGCATTGAAGTGCACCTCCCGTTTTTACAGCAGATGTTAAACGCATTCAGTTTGGTGCCCTTATTGGTTGGAGAAGCCAGTCCAGAAGATGTATGTGAGGTATTAACGGCCCTTTGGGGCGAGGAAGAAACCCTCATCGTAGTGAGTACGGATCTTAGTCATTACCATCAATACGAAAAAGCCCAACAACTGGACTACATCACCACCGAAGCCATAGAACACTTCACGACCCATTTAAATGGCAATCAAGCCTGTGGGTGTAACCCTCTGAATGGTTTATTACTGGCGGCCAAACAACATGGCTTGCACCTAACGACTTTAGATTTACGTAACTCAGGTGATACCGCAGGACCAAAAGATCACGTAGTAGGATACGGCGCGTATGCCATACACTGAAGTCCACATAGATACGCTATCCCAACTACAGAAGACCTACTTATTAAAACTCGCCAGAGAAGCGATTCAATACGGCCTAAATACGGGCAGTCTCATAGGAATTAATTTTGAACAAGTCGATACAACCCTACTGGCTCAAGGTTGCTCGTTCGTTACCTTACATAAAGAAAACGAATTACGAGGGTGTGTTGGCGCCCTTGCGCCATACCAATCGTTGATTAAAGACGTAATAGAACACGCTTTTGGCGCGGCCTTTCGTGACTACCGATTTCATCCAGTGACTCAAGATGAACTCGCTCAATTGCACATCGAAATTTCAGTACTGACACCTCAAGAACCCATCTTCTGTAAAACAGAAAAGCAATTACTTGATCAAATCCAACCTCATAAAGATGGCTTAACCATTGAAGACGGTGCCGCGCACGCCACTTTTTTACCCACTGTTTGGGATTCACTCCCAAATAAAGAAACCTTTCTCGAGCACCTGAAACAAAAAGCAGGCTTAACGAAACAGCATTGGTCAAAGAGCATTAATGTATACCGATATCATACAATCAGCTTCGCTGAATAACGGAATGATATTCTTTAAACGAATCCAACCGTAAACGATAAATAACCACCACTAAAGCCACCAGCAAAATGGTGCCAAACTCCACAATTCTCACCCAATAAGGCTGGTCGTACGGGCCTAAATGCGCTGAAGCAATGAATCCAACATACTCTAAATTCAGCCCTACGATATACGCCATCACGATCATCATAGATGCTACCCAAGCAGTAGGATTAAAATGCAATGCAGCAAAAGGTAAGACCCACACCAAATACCAAGGGTTAATCACCGGAGCACAAAGCAAAAACACGCCCATAATCAAATCACCACGTACCAAGTGCTCTTTTGAGGAATGGGAATAAACAAAGAAGTAACTGCCAAGCAGCAAGCACAACAAACCCGCCAGTATCAGTTTGGCGTATTGGCCGTCCAACCAAACCGTTAAAACCCCATACAACGCGGAGTTAAACTCCCAGTTCTGAGCCATCGCGGATAAACCTAACATGTCGGATTCACTGGAAATAAGCAGTGGCGCATACACACCGACGATGACCAACAGAAATACCATGAACGGCACCAAAAATGACATCAACTTGCGCAGGGTAAATAAGGGGCCACGAAAAAAGCCTTTTGGTAACAATAAAAACGGAATAAACAGAACCGCGAAGATTTTCGCCGCCACGCTGAAAGCGAGCCAAACGGCTGTCCACTTATAAAGTACTCGTTGATAACAATACACTGCGGCCATTAACAAACACACCGCCAAACCATCCGGGTGCGCCGTCAACACTAGCTCTTTGAATACGAGAGGAGACCATGCATACAACATTACACCGATCATGCCCAATCGCGATGAGGTCATTTTTAACAGTAAAACAATTAAAACCATGTCCACTGCACTGTAAAGAAATTGCAACGGCCACACCTCTCCTGGCGCAATCAGGTAGGCAAATAAAAAGCTGTACTGAAGCGTTGGCCCATAAATGGTCGGAATATCCGGGTAATTAATTTGACCCAATATCGCTTGAAACTTGGGAGAGATATTGTGAGACGAGTATTCAGGATCAAAATACGCACTTGGCGGCATACCGTAAGGCGAATCAAAGTGAACGGTATGGTAAGCATCCCATAGATAACGAAAGTAATCGTCCTCAAATAATGGCGCACCAAACAAACCGACCACATGAAATAGCAACGCCCAAATAAAAATAAATCGGGCTGAAAGTATTTGTCCTGATCGCCACAAATACACCGCATACCCAAAAACAATGGCATAACTGACAAACGCTAACCCCAAATACCCCAACAAACGATCGGAGTAATCGGATTGAGAAAAAATCACCAAACTTAAGAACGAAAGTAGCATGCCAAACTCTGGCAATTGGAAGTGCCAGCGACTGCTCAACGATTCAATACCCTTCTTCATACACGCCTCTTTACGAGTGTTATTTTTGAAATTCAATCAACACAAACTCGCTAAGAGAAGCAGACGAGTAGAAAAGTTCCTTCATTAATTAGAAAATATCACTTTAATATCAAAAAGTTACAAACGGTTGTTTTGTGATAAATCTGTGATCAATTAACTATTTCTTCGTGATACCTCTGGTCTGTTTTTTCGTAATACTGCGTCGGCAACTAACGCATATAAAAGCACATAGGAGAGCAACGTCCTTCTAAAAGTGCATGAAACAAATCGAATTAAACAAGGTGAGATCATGTTAAAAGCCACGCAGAAGAAACGTCTTGGACTTACGTTAGCCAGCTGTACCGCAGCACTTTTTCTTTCTACTTCATTTGTCTCTTCATCAGCAATGGCTTCCGGTTCTTTTGGTGGCGGTGGTGTTGGCTTTCAAAATACCTACAACTTAGGAAAATCCGTTTTCTATAAAAAACTGGCATGCGATGACTGCCCAGTAGAAAACGTAAAAATGGATTCCAGCGAAGCTAAAGCACTGATTCAAAAATTAAATACCGACGACCAATTCGCCAACGGACTGACCAGCAAGCAGCGTGAGTCCGTTATTTTCTACATCGAGCGTCGTTACAAAGCAGGTTAATCCCTCTTTTCAAGCGTATGAAATTTGAAGTTGTTAGTTAATTTTTTTGGTTTTCTTAAGGAATGAATATGAAACGTCTGATCGCATCAGGAATTACCTTAGCTCTGTCTCAAATGTGTTTGGCCGACGGATCTCCATGGTTGCCTGAGCCGGGCTCCACTTCCGTATCGGTATCTCAGGTCCATCAAACAGCGGATGAGCTTTACATCAAAGAAGATAAAAACGACCTTCCTGACGATTTGGATTTAGAAACTACGTTTTTGTCCGTATCCCATGGTCTGAATGACGACATCGCGCTCGACTTCAGAACCGGATACGCACGCAGTACATTTGATCCTGCAGCAACCACTCATGAAAGCGGGCGTACCGACACGAATATCGGTGTGAGCTGGCGCGTGATTGATGAATTTATCTCTGATTACAACTTACCAAGTACTGTGCTTCGCGCAGGTGTCATTCTTCAAGGCAATTACGACACAGGTAACATCAATGCCATTGGTGATGGTGCTGACGGCCTTGAGCTGTCGGTTGTTTCAGGCAAGGTCATTAACCAATGGTTAGCCGTATCCGGTGAATTGGGTTATCGCGCCCGTAACTCGGATGTCCCTGACGATGTGTTTTATAAGTTAGGAACCTATATCTCACCGCTCCCTGCTTTAACGTTCTCTCTCGCTTACTCGAACGTTGATGCTCGCGATGGCGTTGATATTGGTGGTGACGGTTTCCAAAATGCGGACGGCTCAACAAACTTTCACAAACTTGAAGAAGACAACGAGCTGATCGATTTCGGTGTGTCTTACGGTTTGAACGAAAACATTAGCCTAGGTGCGAACGCAGCAAAAGTTATTGATGGTAAAAACACCGCCAATACCGATGTGTACGCATTGACCGTTGGCTATTCCTTCTAAGAAATAAATATAAGAGTTACCCATGTAGTGCCCTTAAAGGTCGGTCTCGTTGTGCCTTAGGCCGGCCTTCTTTTTACCCCATTGATAGGAGCTAACGGTGTACAAACAGCAACGTGTTTCTGTGGTTATACCCGCTTTGAACGAAGAGCAATCCATACACAAAGTCGTGAGCGGTTTATTCGAACTCAAAAACAGCTCAATGCAATCCATCATTGATGAAGTGGTCGTTTGTGATAATGGATCCACTGATACCACAGCGCAAGTTGCAGAACATGCAGGGGCTCGGGTTGTTTTTGAGCCCATTGCCGGTTACGGCCGGGCATGTTTAAAAGCCATCCACGCCTTAGATAAACCAGGCATAGTATTGTTTATTGATGCGGATAACGCATTTTATGTCCATCAAGCATTACCATTGATAGCAGCCGTAACGCGAGGCTACGATCTCGCTATTGGATCCCGAACGTTGGGCAGAATGGAGCCCGGTGCGTTGACCGTCCCCCAGCAGTTTGGCAACCATTTAGCGAGTTTCTTAGTCAATGGGATCTGGCAACAAGACATCACAGATTTAGGTCCTTACCGAGCCATCAGTTACCAAGCCCTCTCTTCGTTAAATATGGAAGACGAGACATTTGGCTGGACCATTGAAATGCAAATAAAGGCCATTCAACGGAAAATGCAAATAACAGAAGTTCCTGTGGATACTCGACCAAGAATTGGTGTCTCAAAAATTAGCGGTACAGTAAAAGGTACAATCGGTGCCGGAATCGGCATACTTAGCATGATCGCCAAGCTGTGGTGGCGAGAACATAAAAATCATTCACAACACACTGTCGGCAATCCGTTGAATATTCCAACTGACGGCAACCTAACCAAAGGAGGTAATGTATGAAAACAGACCATTTATATTCAAAGGTTCGACAAGGGATTTTCGGTGTATTTGCCCTATTTGCAATCGTCTTATCAGCGCACGTTAACGCAGGAGTAACCGAATTCTGGTCTAAAAGTAATGAAGCAAATACAGCCTCGATCGATCACAGCCAGTGGCAAATAGTGTTAGACCGCTATCTCGTCGCCAACGACCCATCCGATGTAAATCTATTCAACTATAAAGGCGTTAGAAAATCCGACCGAGCGGTACTTGATAACTACTTGGGCGCAATGCAAAAGCTTGATCCTCGCAGCTACAACAAAGCTGAGCAGCAAGCTTATTGGATCAACCTGTATAACGCATTAACCGTCCAATTAATCCTAGATAACTATCCCGTAAAGAGCATTACTAAACTGGGCGAAAGTTTGTTTGCATTTGGCCCTTGGGACGATGACGCCGCAGTGGTTCAAGGCAAAACATTAAGCTTGAACCACATTGAACATAAGATACTACGACCAATCTGGAAAGATCCTCGCATTCATTACGCTGTAAATTGCGCCAGCTACAGCTGCCCCAATTTGTCCGCAAAAGCCTTTACTGCTAAGAATACAGAACAATTATTAAATGACGGTGCCATCGCTTATGTAAACCACCCAAGAGGAGTTACAGTTAAAGGTGAAGATCTTTTGATATCAAGCATTTATGACTGGTATCTTGTGGATTTCGGTGACAATCAAAAATCGCTTTTAAAGCACCTAAAACAATACGCTAAACCCGATCTTAAGAAACAACTGGACGCCTTCAATTCAAAGCGCGGCGATATAGACCATAATTATGATTGGAGTCTTAACGAACTAAAATAATTAAACTTTTTACTGAACTAAATACGGATATCAATACTCCAAGCATCATCAAAAATCAGATGCTGGAGTCTTTGATACCCAGCCGAACTCTTCAATTAATTAAGCAGGCTCTCAGGGGGTTACTATGGACAGTAAAAAATCTCTGCTTCTTATCATACTCGCAGTATTGATAGGCAGTTTTTTTTACTTCGACTTAGGCCAATATCTAAGTCTCGAATACTTCACCGAACAACGTGATGCCATCACTGGGTTTTACAATGAGAACCCCTATCAAAGTGCGGCAATCTTTATTGCGATTTATGTATTAACCACAGCACTTTCCCTACCCGGTGCAGCCATATTAACCTTAGTAGGCGGTGCCATATTCGGTTTGGTGGAAGGCACCATTTGGGTTTCCATAGCCAGTACCCTTGGCGCAACACTCGCTTTCCTAGTTTCTCGGACGTTGCTTCGCGACAGCGTTCAAAAAAAGTTTGCTGACTACCTTAAATCCATTAATGCTGGCATAGAGAAAGAAGGCGCCTTTTACTTATTCGGTTTACGCCTTGTCCCTTTATTTCCTTTCTTCGTTATCAACTTAGTTATGGGCTTAACACCCATCAAAACACGACAGTTTTTCTTTGTAAGCCAACTGGGCATGTTGCCAGGCACCATTGTTTACGTAAACGCCGGCACCCAGTTAGGGCAACTTGAGTCGCTTTCTGGCATTGCATCACCAGGCCTTATATTCTCATTCATTTTATTAGGTATTTTCCCTATCATTGCTAAAAAAATGATGGCGGCTATTCAAGCAAAAAAAGTACTTGCCGACTTTGACAAACCAAAGCAGTTTGATACCAACATGGTAGTGATTGGTGCTGGCTCAGCAGGTTTGGTAACGGCATTAATTGCAGCGGCGACAAAAGCAAAGGTTTCTTTGATCGAACGTCACAAAATGGGCGGGGATTGCCTCAATACCGGTTGTGTTCCGAGTAAGGCGCTGATTCGATCTGCAAAAATGGCCAGCTACTACGGTCGAGCGGAAGAATACGGCTTATCGACGAAGGACATTGAAGTCAACTTCCCTGCCGTAATGGAACGCATCCAACGCGTCATAAAGACCATTGAGCCCCATGACTCCGTTGAGCGTTTTACTGACCTAGGCGTGGATTGCATTCAAGGCAGCGCTAAGATTCTTGACCCGTATCGTGTTGAAGTCAATGGCGAAGTCATCACCACTCGTAACATCGTTATTTCTACAGGGGCACGCCCTTTTGTACCTCCGATCAAAGGCATCGAAGAAACGGACTATTTAACCTCTGATACGGTCTGGGAAATCAGAGAAAAACCAAACAAGATGTTAATCATCGGCGGTGGCCCGATCGGTTGTGAAATGGCGCAAAGCTTCAACCGCTTAGGCATCAACGTCATTCAGTTGGATAAATCACCTCGATTGATGCCTCGTGAAGATGCGGATATATCAGAAGAAATTGGCAAAAAGTTCATGAAAGAAGGCGTTGATCTTCGCCTTGGCCATACGCCCATTGAATTTACTAAAGAAGGCGATCAACAAGTTCTGATTTGTGATGACGCCAACGGTCAAAAGCAGCGCATTGAGTTTGATACCTTATTACTGGCCGTAGGTCGTAAGCCAAATACGGAAGGCTTTGGTTTAGAGAATCTGAATGTGGGCATTAACCCTAACGGCACCATAGAAGTAAATGAGTACTTACAGACTAAGTTCCCTAACGTTTATGCGTGCGGTGACGTTGCTGGCCCTTACCAGTTCACTCACACCGCATCACACCAAGCTTGGTATACCGCCGTTAACGGTTTGTTCGGAGTCATTAAGAAGTTCAAAGTTGATTACCGAGTGATTCCTTGGGCGACGTTTACAGATCCGGAAGTTGCCCGTGTTGGTTTGAACGAACAGGAAGCGAACGATCAAAACATTCCGTATGAAGTGACGACCTATCACATCGATGATTTGGATCGCGCCATTGCAGACGATGAAGCCCACGGCTTTATTAAGGTGCTAACGGTACCTGGCAAAGATAAGATCATAGGCGCGACCATTGTCGGTCATCATGCAGGCGACATCATCGTTGAGTATGTCACGGCGATGAAGCACAACTTAGGTCTTAATAAGATCCTTGGGACGATTCACATCTACCCAACGTTGACGGAAACCAATAAGTTCGTCGCGGGTAATTGGAAAAAAGCGCACGCGCCCGAAAAAATCATGGCGTTTTTACCGAAGTTCCATCGCTGGCAGCGAGGCGGAGACCCGAAAACAAACCCTCAAAGAGCCGCATCAAAGTAACTACGTTAAGAACCACTTAACTGAAGTTTAGTAAGAGTACGGGAATCTGAATTCCCGTACTCTGAAACACAAAACTCTAATTTACTTTGCTTTGAAAGATACATATTACTGTCAGCGACTTTTATGAGCTCTCTGGCTGACGGAGGAATATTACTGGCAGGACAGAACACCCCACCGACATCAGCGTTGACTTGAAAATGCCTTCCTTGAACTTCCATCGATTCAGCAAACGCTCTTTGTATTTTGTTCGCCACCACATCCATATCACTTCGAGCATTCAAATTCGGTGCGACAACAATAAATTCATCACCCCCCCATCGAATGATAATGTCTTGTTTTCTTAACCCATTCCTTAAACGGGTACTGCCACAGCTTAAAATTTCATCGCCAACGTCGTGCCCATAATTATCATTGAACATTTTAAAACGGCTGTAATCTAGGAAAAAAACACCGAAGTTCTGATCACTTTCACACACTTCATACAACAAAGACATACCCACTTCTTTACGATACAACCCTGTGAGTTCATCGTAATACGCTTTTTGTTCTAACGTGTGCATGATGTGTTTCTTCTGTGAAATGTCTTCCCCAATAAACAATATATTGACCAGCTCTCCGTAACTGTAGACAGGAATGACATGTACATCCTCCTCGTACTGATAACAATTTTTGGTTTTGGTCATGAATTCAGCACGGTAATCTTTTTGGCAAATAATCCGAGCCAATACCTCCTGATCCGTAGAGCCTGGGATTTTCTTAAACTCAAAAATGCTTTTGCCAATCACCTCGGATTCTTCAAAATGCGTTTTCTTTATGAACTTAGGATTTATTTTACTGACTTTCCCTTTTGGGTCCGTAATGGCAATGGAATAAGGATTAAACTCAAACAAGCTGGAATCTTCACTTAAATCATCCAGTTTCTTCTGCTGATAGGTAACATCATCACCGATTAACATAGCTATCGAGCCTTCTTCGCTTTCAGCCAATTGGCGAGCCGAAAATCTCAAGGTAATCACTTTCTTATTATTGCCCACCAGCTTCATATCGTAATTTTCACGATGGTCATGACCAGAAAACAGCTTAAAGTAAACAAGGAACTCCCGTGGATTATCGGCCGGAATTAATTCAGGAAACAATTCTGGCACTTGGCTTTTATCTGAGTATCCCAACAAAGCAACAAGCTTATCCGATATATCAACAATTTTATTATCCCAAATCAAAAGGTAACAAGTTTCTTGTTTAAAGAACGCCGTCTGTTGCTCTAATAAATTGGATTTGAACTGTAGATGATTACTCTTCCCAGACATACGTCCCCCAAGAAAACTGTTATCAGTGCGACATGACGAATTCCATAAACCTAAACCGAAAACTAATTATCTAGGTATAGTTCATTTCATGTGAGCTTGCTACGCATTTAATCGCATACTTCTACCGCTGTTTTTTTAGCAGCTATACTTAACGTCAATAATCTCAACTGAAACGTTTTTCTGGTGAGGCAGTATTATGATCAAAGCCATATTTTTTGATCTCAGTGGTGTGCTTTATGAAGGATCACGCCCGATTCCCAATGCAAAAGAAACCATCAACCGTCTTGAAAAAGGAGGCTTAACACTTCGCTTCATCACAAATACATCTCGAAAAACCCACGCTCAAGTTCTATCCCATTTGCAGTCTCTAGGCTTTAATATTTTACCTGAGCAACTGTTTACCGCCTGTAAAGCAGCAAAAGTCTGGTGCCATAAGCTGAGCCTCACGCCTTACTGTTTAGTACATAAAAATATAAAGTCTGAATTTAAAGAACTGGAAAAAGAACCCTACAACGCCGTTATTATTGGAGATGCCGAAGGTGACTTAAACTATCAAAACCTCGATAAGGCATTTCAAATTCTTAGCTGTGGCGCGCCCTTACTTGCCATTGGCGATAACCGTTACTTCAAAGAAGACGACACACTTCACTTGGATGTTGGCCCATTCGTTAAAGCATTAGAGTATGCGGCAGGCGCAGATGCAATTGTTACAGGTAAACCCTCTCCCATCCTTTTTCAGGAAGTCGTAGAAAGCACAAACTTAAAGCCATCCGAAATATTGATGATAGGTGACGATGTGTACAGTGATATCGAAGGTGCAAGAAATTGCGGCCTGGAAACGTGTCTAGTAAAGACAGGCAAATACAGGGAGAATGATGAATTCTGTATTTCGCCCCCCGCAAAAGTGGCTAAAGATGTTGCTGATGCCGTAAACCAGCGGTTGCCCATGCTATAGAAAGACGAATTTAGAAGCTAAAAACAGACAGAACTGTCTTTTAACTTTATCTTTGACGCCTAAAAGTTAACTACGAAATACGTTCGTCCGAATTTATCAGCCATTTTACGAGCATACCTTTTAACGCCTCGGCATTTATGGGCTTACTTAAATAATCATTCATACCTGCATTAATACATTTTTCTTTGTCTCCCTTCATTGCGTTCGCAGTCATGGCAACAATGGTTAAGTCTCTATAATGCTCAGACCCATCCCCATTACGAATTCTCTGAGTGGCTTCATAACCATCCAGTTCAGGCATCTGACAGTCCATTAGTATCAATGTATAAGGCGCGTTGTCTGGTGCTTGTACTAATGAAGATAACGCTTCCAAACCGTTCCCCGCTACATCACACGTAAGCCCCATGCCCTCTAGAATACCCGTTGCCACGGCTTGGTTGATGTAATTATCTTCAACCAAAAGGATACGCGCATTTTGAGGCCAATTAATTACTGGTTCCTGTTCAGAGTCAACCAACGCAGTTATTATTGACGTTGATTCAGTATCATTAACAACGTCTTGATCTACTTCAATCTCACCGTTAGCATCCGTATGATCAAGCTCCTGTAAATAATGATGCGTGACAAGCGGCAAGGCCTTTTCTAATGCCTCACCACCTTCAAGCACGACTGACAGCGCATCAAATAAATCCGACGTCGTGGTTGGTTTTGGGAAGTAAGCGGAAAATCCAATATCAGCAAAACGTTTAGCATCGCCTCGAGTACTCATAGACGTCATCATCACCAATTTGGTTGGGTCAAAATGGTTCTCCGCTCGAATTAAGGCGCCTAACTCTGCACCGTCCATCTCAGGCATTTGCATGTCTAAAAATGCAACTGTGAACATCAGGCTTTCAGTATCCTGATACCTAGCGTTCAACATTTCTAGCGCTTCATTCCCGCTGCTCGCCTCAACAACGTCGGCGCCCCAATGCTCCAACTGACCACGTAATACAGCTCGATTCGTGGTATTGTCATCTACGATTAAAATCGGCGCGCCTTTGATGTCTGCATGCGGTAAAACAAGACAAGACTGCTTGCTGGCTTCGAGTTTAATATGGAATTGGAACGTACTGCCTCTTCCTACGCCACTGATAACTTCTATTCCTCCCCCCATTAATTCGCAAAGTTGTTTTGAAATCGCTAGACCGAGACCTGTTCCGCCATATTTCCTAGTCGTTGAAGCATCCACTTGGGTAAAAGAATCAAACAAATTATCTACTTTGTCTAACGGAATACCAATACCTGTATCTTCAACGGAGCAATACAGCAACAAAGAACCATCGCGCTCTTCAATTAATTCAGCACGTACTACGATCTCGCCCTCTTCCGTAAACTTAATTGCATTACCCACAAGGTTAGTCAGAATCTGGCGAATTCTTCCTGGATCTCCCTTAACCATAGATTGCTGGACAAGGGTTACGTCCAAAATCATCTCCAGACCTTTTTCTTGGGCTTTATGCGCTATGGATTCTGAAAACTCTCCTAAGGTGGATCGTAAATTGAAATCTAGAATTTCTAATTCCAATTTACCCGCTTCAACTTTAGAAAAGTCCAAAATATCATTAATCAATGTAAGGAGTGATTCCCCGCTGGATTTAGCCAACTCAATTCGATGTCTTTGGTCGTCCGTTAAATCACTTTTCTGAACCAACCCAAGCATACCCAATACACCATTCATTGGAGTCCGTATTTCGTGACTCATGCTGGCTAAGAACTCAGACTTATATCGATCTGCATTTTCAGCGGCTTGTTTACCCTCAATCAGAGCTTTCTCAGCTTCTTTACTTGTGGTGATATCTCGGATCAGTCCTGTAAAGATCTTGCCTTCCGTCGTTTCTACCTCTGAGACGGCCAAATGGATGTCAAAAATCTCTCCTGTCTTCTTCATCGCTTGCAACTCACGACCGGCATCTATTATATTTTTTCTGCCAGTTTGGCCATACGCTTTCAAATACTGGTCGTGAACTTCCGCGTAAGCAGAGGGCATCAACATATTGATACGCTCACCAACGATCTCGTCTTCCGCATACCCAAACATGTTCGTAGCTGCTTTATTCACCGATAAAACCAGTCCTTCAGAATCAATCGTTATAATCGCATCTGCCGCCGAATCAAGAATGGACTGTAGACGATCAGACAATTCATTCGCTTGATCCGCCGCCAAACTTTGAGCGTATATCGCATCATCAATTCTTAAGATTAAATTATTAAAGCTTCGAGCAAGAACCCCCATTTCATCTTTCGACTTAATCGGCAGTTTCTCCAATCGACCTGTGTGCTCATAGGTCTCCACTGCATTGGTCATGGCAACAATCGGTGAAGAAATTCGACGGGACGCAACCACGGCCAAAGCCAACGCAACCAGCGCCATCGAAACACCTAATAACAAGCTTCTGTTCCGAAACGATTCCAATTCAGAGCTGATTTTTTTCTTATCATGTTGAAGCAATAACACAATGGACTCATCGCTTCCAAATTGATCAAAATCGATGACTCTTAAAAAAGAAGCAGACGTCTCATCGTGGGCGTTGGACAGCTCAGGAAAAGACTTTTGATTAATATCATTGCCAAGAACGTCAGAAAGAGCAGGATAGATCTCCTGTAAACTATGCACCTCTTTTTCATGAGTTTCGACGTCGTCTTCTGTGTGAAATAACAAATCCCCCTGTGGGTTTGCCAAGTAAAACGACACGCCAGAAAGGTTTCGTTCAACCAAGTGATGAATGAATTCACCAAAATCAAAATCAAGAATAACGTAACCAAACACAGTGCCTTGATCATAAATGGGGGTGACTACTTGAGCAAAGAGGTTATGTGCCGTACTGGGCGTGTGACTATTAAAGGATTTGTTCTTTAACGAAAAATGGACGTCGCCGGGGTTCAGTGTCAATGCGTCCCTGAAATCCTGTTCTAAAAGTGTTCTTTTTAAACGACTGTCTGGCACGGATTGAACGCCGCCGATGTTATGAATAACATTAATTAACTCAAAACCACCATCAGCGACACCTACGTAACGAGCCCCCTGATAAATAGGCTTAGTTAATAACATTTCCGATAAAGTCTGAGTTAACCGACTCTTCCATGCCTCATACTCATTTGGGCTTTGCTCTTTTTTAGCATTTAACATGCCTTGTACGGGAGGCGTTCTGCTTAAGAACACCACATCACTGGACGCTTGTTGGTACAACTGGCGCAACATGCTGGATATCAAGTTGCTTTCAATCTTTAAATCTTCAATTTCTTGCTTATGAACTAAGCGCACACTTTCTAAATAAAAACTGAAGCTGATCACCAACGCCACCGACAAAGCCAATAAGAATGCAGCGGTTGGAATAAGCACCCCCATAGGTCGACTGGCTTTGCCAACATCAAGCATGTCTTTCTGGGCTTTGCCTTTAAAGTCAAAATACCGTTTGCCCGTTTCAAAAATGGCTCCTTCAGCCTTATGAACAGACGTATTCTTAACCAGATCTAAAAGCACTCCAATTAAAACAATACTGTAAGCAAAAACTTTTAATGCGTGGGCAATATTGAAATGGTTATCAAACAACGCAACGGAACCAAACGTCATATGCAGTTGAGTCGCTACTTCAGGAATGATGCTCAAAATCAGAGCAAATTTAATGATTGAAGGTTTTTGTCGATACCAAATCGAAAACAATGTCCCACCAAAAAGAAATAACGCCAACGGCAATAAATCAAACGGGCGAGTAACCAACGCATTTGGGTACATTGTTTTCGGAAGCTCAGCACTCACTGCCGCCCAATGGACCACTGAATATGCAATAACAATAAAGATGACACTGATAAACAAGAGTGTTGATAGGCTGTGCAGTCTAGTAATTTTTTCGCGTGTTACTCCAGCTCGTTCCACCGACTGTCTGGTTATCCACAAACTGATGCTTGCACCAATAATAATGATCGATGCATTAAAAATTCGCGAAAGCGCCCAAGTAAAAGGTATAAAATCCATATTTGGCGCTTCAGCCTGAATGAGGCGCATTGCAGCCAGTGTATGAAACGTATCGACAAATCCTGCACACACCAAAGCCATGCCGATAACAGGGACAGTAACATCACGCCGTACTGAGTAATGTAAAAAGTAAGATAAAGCGGCGATCAGCGCGACACATACGGCACTCCATTCCAATAGAGCATGATGGCTTGCGCCTTTTAGAACATGAAAGAAATCCTCAACAGTAATCTCTCCATGAGCAAATGTCAGAGAGGAGAAAGGCACCGTATCCGATGAAAAATCAAAACCAAGGAGATTTAAACCAAAGGGAATGCAACATAAGATAAAAACAAAAAATGTTATTCTGATTTGAATATTTTTCCATAAATTCATCAGAGAGTGAGTCCTTTCCCCATTTATCATGGGTTAAAAATAATAATCAACAAGCCTACTTATCAATCTAGACCATACACAGCTGATTACTATGTTTAAGAACTAATATGTAAAACTAAGTGATTAGTCGTTACCTCCACCATTCAATAGCCATTTCACCAACAATTGTTCAAGTTCAACCGCATCAACAGGCTTAGAAAGATAATCATTCATACCAGCCTCTAAACAGGCTTCCCTATCGCCTTTCATGGCATTGGCCGTCATCGCAACCACAGGGATATTGGTGTTTCTTGCTTCGCTGTCACCTTGGCGGATAGCCCGCGTTGCATCGTAACCATCCATTTCTGGCATCTGGCAATCCATCAGAACGATGGTATAAGGCGAATCCTCTGGCGCGTGTCTCAGTGCATCTAACGCCTCCAAGCCATTACCAGCCACATCGCACGTTAAGCCCATAGACTCAATGATGCCCGTTGCGACGGCTTGATTGATGTAATTATCTTCCACCAGTAGCATACGCGTCCCATCTGGCCAAGCCCTTTGCGATGAGCCTTCATCTTTTTCTGCATCAAAAATTAACTCTTTATTATCCCCTCTGCCCTCAGAAAGTTCTTTAAGGTAATGATGCGTTACCAACGGCTTCGCCTGTTCCAGTGTTTCACCGCCCGCAATAACAACTGACAACGCATCAAATAAGTCTGAAGTGGTTGCAGGTTTCGGGAAGTACGCGTCAAAACCAAGGTCCGCAAAGAATTGTGCATCTCCTCGGTTACTTAGGGATGTCATCATGACCAATTTAGTCTTATCGAAACATGAACGAGTCCGAATCTTTCTTCCCAGTTCCGCTCCGTCCATCTCTGGCATTTGATAGTCCAAGAAAGCCACACTGAATTCGGGCTCTTCATGATTGTTCAACTTATCGTTCATAATTTGAAATGCCATACCAGCGTCAGGAGCCTCTGTAACGTTCGCGCCCCAGTACTCTAATTGTTTTCTCAACACTACACGGTTAGTGTGGTTATCATCTACGATTAAAATAGGCACTTCTTTAATATCAACGTCAGGAATCACAAACGTCGACTGGTCGCTTGGTTCCAACTTAATATCAAACGTAAAACAACTCCCTTCCCCTAGCTTACTTTCTATGGAAATTTCGCCATCCATAAGCTCACAAAGCTGCTTACAAATAGCCAGCCCCAAGCCCGTACCGCCGTACTTTCGTGTTGTCGATGCATCCACTTGAGTAAATGAATCAAACAACGTAGTTACCTTATCTTCGGGGATACCTATACCAGTGTCTTTAACCGAACACTTCAATCGTAAGGTTTGAGGACTTTCCGTTTCCAAAGAAACACGAACAACGATTTCCCCCTCTTGGGTAAACTTAATCGAGTTGCTCACTAAGTTGGTCAAGATTTGGCGAATACGACCCGGATCACCTTTCACCAGTGATTGCTGAACCTGCGTCACATCCAAAACAACTTCAATGCCTTTGTCTTGAGCTTTCTGAGCAATGGCTTCAGAAAACTCTCCAAGCATCGTTCGTAAGTTAAAGTCGAGAAGTTCTAAATCCAGCTTTCCGGCTTCAACTTTAGAAAAATCCAAAATATCATTAATAAGTGTCAGTAATGATTCCGCACTGGATTTAGCCAAAGATAAATAATGGGTTTGTTGCTTCGTTAATTCACTTTGCTGAAGAAGGCCTAACATCCCCAAGACGCCATTCATAGGCGTTCGAATTTCATGACTCATGGACGCTAAAAATTCACTCTTTGCCTTTGCAGCCAGCTCGGCTTCATCTTTAGCTTTTGCAAGATCTTGACGCGCTTTGATTCTTGCATCTATGTCTTGCAAGGAACCAAACAATCGAACACATTGACCATTCTGAAACTCCGCTTGGCCCGTAGCGTTCACCCAGACTTCTTTACCCTTCGCCGTAACTAGAATTAACTCTTCATCCCATGGCGTGCCATCAAATTGACCTTTCTTAACCGCCTCCCGGATTCTGTCTCTGTGTTCACCTTCTTTGTAAAAGTTGAGCGCAGCATCCAAGTTAGGTTCGTAGTCCGCAGGAACATCAATGATCACTTTGGTCATGTTTGACCAATGAATCGCATTATCTAAAACATCCACTTCCCATGCGCCCATTCTTCCTTGAGCGCTCATTTGTTCTAACATTTGTTGTTGTTTTGCCAGTTGAAGCTCAACTTCTTTCTGCTCTGTGATGTCTCTAATCAAGGCAGTAAAAACACTCTTTTGGTCTACGATAACTTCTGAGATGGAGATCCAGGTCGAAATGGTAGAACCATCTTTCCTAAAAACCGTTAGCTCTGTCGTTTCATTTAATAACTGCGATCCTTTGTGTGACAAATAATGTTTGCTAAATATGTCATTTGGATTTGAATGTTCGTTTACAGTTAATAGATTAATAGGCCGACCTATAATGTCAGCCTGTTTATAACCGAATATGGATTCTGCGGCATTATTAAAGGAAAGAATTAAGCCTTCCTCATCGTACGTAATAATGGCTTCCGCTGCGTTATCAACCAACGATTGAAGATATTGCAGCGCTTCTTTTGCTTCTTTCGTTCGAGACTGAACCTCTACTTCCAACCCCTCTCTAGCCTTCGCAATTTTGTCACCCATGAAGTTAAATTCTCGGGCAAGCAAAGAAATCTCATCTTTGCCACTGATGACAATTTTATGATCCAAGAAACCATCTGAAAACTTCTTTGCCCCTTCTTGAAGGCGTCTAATTCGAAATAAAACCAGCTTATTCGAGGCAATCGATAATCCGAGGACTAAAACAGAAATCAACACAAAAGACGTGACTAAGAGTAGGGTTCGTTGTTCTGTGACGGGTTCTAAGACGGAGTGTTTATCAAACGCTAAATTTAAGAGCAGCATTTGGTTTGCAAAAGGTTTCTCCATCTCCATTTTTAGATATTGAGCGTCTACCCCCCCTTCACCAGCTATGAGATTATTATTCTCATCCACCAATTGACTATAAACTACCGGATACCCATAGGACTTCAAGCGACTTACTTGACTCGATAACTGATGCGTCATTGCATCTTCAAATCTGAAACTTAAAACGACCCAACCAAGGGCTTCTCCTCTCACTACAACAGGAGCAACGAACCATTGTGCATAACCACCAACGAGCTCCATCTTTTGAAGAAACGGGTCAACTCCAACTTTACCGCGAGTTACACCTTTGTCAGCTTGGCGAGCTAAAAGCGGGTGATCAAGAATGGTCTCCCCTAACAATATCTCAGAGAATAACTTTCTACGATTTGAATCCAAAGTATTAACTGCAAATACATTTTTTTCTTTATCCAACAATAAAACATAAAATAAATCCGGGTACGCTGCGACAATCTGATTCAACTGACTGTTAATACCGATGCTGTTACCACGATCTAAAGACCGTCGGATACCAGGATTGGCAGAAATAACCTTCGCGGACTTTTCAACGTATAACAATTCTTTGTCGATCTGATCGGAAGTATTTTGTAAGGTAATATGAAGAAATTGATCAATACCTTGAAGTAAAGAGATTCGGGTTTGATTATCTAAAAAATAGCTCACAGCAATGACACAAGGCAAAACGCAAGCTATTGAAATCAACACCAGCTTTGAACCTAAGTTCAGTTTAATCAACGTATTTAAACCCTTTAAAGTTTTCAGGCAGTTCTAGCTTAACGGCCTGAAGACTCTTTCTATTGACCAAAATAAGGGGGGGGTCTTGCAACAAGCTCTGTAAATTCGATGGCGATTCATGTTCTTTTAAAATCTTAATCGCCATGTCACCCGACATTTCACCTAACGTAAAAAAGTCAGCAACAGGACCAAATGTCGAACCATCCAGTACGCCTTGTTTATTAGAGCTCAAAATTGGTGTCTGGGTGGCCTTCGATATTTCTATTAATGCAGCCTCCCCACCTCCCTGCATTAAGGTATCGGTTGTAGTAATAAATACATCGGTTGTTTTGTGTATGGATTTAGCAATTTTAATGACTTCTTCAATAGAACTTGCCGGGCTATCTTGAACCTCTATGCCAGAACGTTTTAGTAATCGAGCCAAATTTACCGTCTGAATTTTCGAATTAGGCTCCCCTTTACGTCGAAAAATAGCTGCACGTTTGACTTCAGGCATGGCTTTCTTAAGTAAGTTTACATAGTTTTTTAACGGTACAAAGTTACTGGTACCCACTAAGTTATTGCCTGAATATTCGAAAGACTCAATTAACCCTGCATCTGACGGGTAAGTAACAATGGAAAATACAATGGGTGTTGTTTCTGGTAAATGCTCTTTAATAAGGATGGTGCCCGGCGTCGTTAAACTGAAAACCAAATCCACTTTCTCATCTCTAAACTCTTTGGCTATTTCCGTTTGCTTTTGCTTGTCGCCGCCCGCGTTTCGATAGAGGTAGGTGACATTTTCATTTTCAATATAGCCGCCTTTTTTCAAGCTTTCTTTAAACCCTGAGACATTTTCTGGATAACCACTCCAAACCGAAATCCCTATCTTTAAAGGAGTTGAATCACCGAACGCCGCCCCACCCATTATCAGCAGCACAACTAGAAACAACTGTTTAACAAACATCCTAACTCCCTGTATACATTGAATTTATCGGTTATATTCATCGATAAGTCTACTAGCAAACAATATAGCTCAGATAGAATATTTTTCCAGAAATATAAAAACAAACTGAAGGTTGATTTATCATACATATGATTTATCATATATATGAATTTTCATATATTAGGTCTATAAATGAATCCTGTTGAATTTTATAAGTGCATGGCAGATGACACTCGCTTAAAAAGTTTATTGTTAATTGCTCAGGAAAAAGAGCTTTGTGTGTGTGAGCTAACGGAAGCACTGCAAGAAACTCAACCGAAAGTCTCTCGCCATCTGGCTCAACTCAGGAAATGCCAGTTATTGACCGATCGTCGGCAAGGGCAGTGGGTTTACTACCGTATTAACCCAACATTAGAAGATTGGGCCAAACTAGTCATAGAAAATACACTTGTAAGCAATCAAGCGTTTCTTTCTGAGAACATTAAAAACCTTGAAAACATGGGTGATCGTCCAGAACGAACTAAAAATTGCTGCGCATAGCAGTACATCAAATCTTCATTATTGAAACCAGTTTATATAAAAATCAGGGTAATAGCATGACAATTAAAGTAGGAATTAACGGTTTTGGCAGAATGGGAAGACTTGCTTTAAGAGCCGCTTGGGATTGGCCTGAAATCGAGTTTATTCAAATTAATGACCCAGCAGGTGATGCTGCAAGCTTAGCGCATTTGATCACCTTTGATTCAGTGCACGGTCGCTGGTCCCATGAAGCTAACGCAGACGGCAATGACATCGTCATCAACGAACAACGTATATCATGCACTCGAAATAAAACCATTTCAGAGACAGATTGGTCTAATTGTGACGTAGTCATTGAAGCATCAGGGAAAATGAAATCCAAATCTTTGCTTCAGGCTTACCTAGATCAAGAGGTTAAACGTGTTGTGGTTACGGCACCTGTCAAAGAAGACGGTGTTTTGAATATTGTATTGGGAGTCAACGATGACCTCTACGATAAAGAGCAACACCGCATCATCACCGCAGCCTCTTGCACCACAAACTGTCTAGCACCTGTGGTGAAAGTCATTCATGAAAAGCTTGGCATTAAGCACGGGTCAATGACCACCATCCACGACATTACTAATACGCAGTCTATCTTGGATACACCCCACAAAGATTTACGTCGAGCGAGGGCATGCGGCATGAGCCTCATCCCTACCACTACCGGATCGGCAACCGCAATAACCCATATATTTCCTGAACTCAAAGGAAAGTTAAATGGCCACGCCGTTCGTATACCTTTGGCCAATGCCTCCTTAACCGATTGTGTCTTTGAAGTTGAAAAAGAAACCACGGAAGAAGAAGTAAATGCACTTTTTAAAACAGCTTCTGAAAACGAATTGAAAGACATTCTCGGTTATGAAGAACGTCCTCTCGTTTCCATTGATTATAAAACTGACCCTCGCTCGAGCATTATTGACGCACTCTCTACTATGGTCGTTAATGGTACCCAGGTGAAACTGTACGCGTGGTACGACAATGAGTGGGGCTATGCAAACAGAACCGCTGAGCTTGTTCGTATGGTTGGCCTAGAAGATAAGGGCTAATGAAATGTCATTTCTAGCAGAGCTATCGCCTCAAATCCGACAGTACCTGGTTGTTACTGGAAACTATTGGGCATTTACCCTGACGGATGGTGCTCTACGCATGTTAGTGGTACTCCACTTTCATGCGCTAGGATACAGCCCTCTAGAAATCGCACTGCTGTTTCTGTTTTATGAGGTATTTGGTGTACTGACCAACCTTTTTGGCGGTTGGCTTGGTGCGCATTTGGGCCTAAATAAAACCATGAACATTGGGCTAGCACTGCAAATCATTGCGTTAAGCATGTTACTTGTGCCTGCAACACTATTGACCGTGCCTTGGGTTATGGCCGCTCAAGCCTTGTCTGGGGTTGCTAAAGACCTTAATAAAATGAGTGCAAAGAGCTCGATTAAGTTGTTAGTCCCCAGCGATGCTCAAGGCACACTTTATAAATGGGTCGCCATTCTTACCGGCTCAAAGAATGCGTTAAAAGGTGTGGGATTCTTCTTAGGAGGAGGCTTACTTGCTGCCTTTGGATTTACCAACGCAGTTGGACTTATGGCTGGTGTATTAGCATTGGTATGGGTTTTCAGCCTATGTGCGCTTAAGAAAGATTTAGGTAAGGCAAAGAACAAACCTAAATTCAGCGAGATCTTTTCTAAGAGTAAAGCCATTAACTATTTATCCGCAGCTCGGTTATTTTTATTTGGTGCACGCGATGTTTGGTTTGTAGTTGCTTTACCGGTTTATCTCGCAACAACCTTCGGCTGGGATCATTGGTATGTGGGTGGTTTCCTAGCTTTATGGGTCATTGGCTACGGAGTTGTTCAATCCTTCGCCCCGAATTTTACAGGCAAGAAAACAGGTCAAGTTCCTGATGGGAAGTCAGCCTTTATATGGGCCGCTATACTCATGGTGACGCCAGCGCTTATTGCATCGGCGATGCTATGGGAGATTAAACCTGAAATCAGCTTACTTGGCGGGCTTTTGATATTTGGGGGGCTATTTGCAATTAACTCTTCACTCCATAGTTATCTAATTGTCAGCTACGCGGCAGAAGATGGTGTATCCCTTGATGTGGGCTTTTATTACATGGCCAATGCGATGGGTCGCTTGATAGGCACTGTCCTATCCGGTTGGGTGTATCAGGAGTCAGATCTGGTTGCTTGCCTCTGGATATCCACGTTGTTTATTGGCATTGCCGCCCTACTCTCGATCGCGCTTCCCAAACATAAACAACAAGCTCCAGTTTAATCACAGGTCAACCTAAGCCAAAACTTAATTGGATAGATATTCCAATGCTTCAGAAATCTTAGTAACAGGAATGATCTCCATACCTGATATTTTGTCTCTTGGAGCATTGGCTTTTGGCACGATGGCCGTTTTAAAGCCATGCTTGGCCGCTTCTCTTATTCGCTCTTGTCCACTCGGAACAGGTCGGATTTCACCAGATAAACCAACTTCACCGAAGACAACCAAATCCATTGGCAATGAGCGATTCCTAAAACTAGATAAAATTGACATAACCAGTGCTAAATCCGAACTGGTCTCGGCCACTTTAACGCCACCGACTACGTTTACATAGACGTCTTGATCACCGGTATGCAAACCGCCATGACGATTCATTACGGCTAACAACATAGACAATCGGTTTTGATCTAAGCCGACTGCGACTCGCCTAGGGTTGCCAAAATGACTTTCGTCCACCAAGGCTTGAATCTCAACCAACATAGGTCGAGTGCCTTCCCAGATGACCATCACAGCGGAGCCAGATGCGGCCTCTTCTCCACGAGATAAAAAGATAGAGCTTGGATTTTTTACTTCTTTCAGGCCTTTATCCAGCATGGCAAATACGCCAAGTTCATTAATAGCGCCAAATCGATTTTTGATTCCCCGAAGTGTTCGATAGCGACCATCAGCTTCACCTTCCAGCATAATGGATGTATCAATCATGTGCTCAAGAACTTTAGGGCCAGCTAACGAACCGTCTTTAGTTACATGGCCGACTAAGAATAAGATCGTCTGTGTCTGTTTTGCAAACTTGGTAAGAAACGCTGCGCATTCTCTTACTTGGGAAACACTGCCTGGCGCCGACTCAAGTCCTGCGAGATGCATGACTTGAATTGAATCGACGATCACCAGTTTAGGCTTCTCTTCAGTCGCAATATTAACGATGGCTTCAACGTCCGTCTCAGCCAACATCTTTACATTTTCTGTAGGCAGCCCTAGACGCTGAGCTCGCATAGCGACCTGCTGTAAGGATTCTTCACCTGTAATATAAAGACAAGATTGAGCGGCAGCGAGTAAGCAGACGGTTTGTAGCAGCAGCGTGGATTTACCCGCTCCTGGATGCCCACCCACCAAAATCACAGAACCAGGAACCAAACCACCACCTAAAACTCGATCAAACTCTTGCATCCCTGTGGATATTCTTGGCATGTCGGCCAAATCCACAGAGTTTAGAGAAACCACTTTTTGAGTCGTTTGGCCGGCATAACCGGAAGAACGAATAGATGCAGCGGATGTTTTTTTACCCGTACCCACTACAAACTCTTTTAACGTATTCCACTCTGAGCAGCCAGAACATTGACCCTGCCACTTAGAATGATCTGCACCGCACTCGGTACAGACATACGCTGTCTTCCGCTTCGCCATTTATACAGACCTGAATTATTTATGGTATTGAGGGCTTAATTCTACAACCGCTTCAATAAAGGCTTTCGCATGGTCAGGATCTACCCACTGATGGATGCCATGTCCCAAGTTGAAGACATGCCCTGAACCATTACCGTAGCCGTCCAACACCATCTTAACTTCTTCACGAATGATCTTTGGATCTGCGTATAAAATACATGGATCTAGATTGCCTTGAAGCGCAACTCGGTCACCCACTCGCTGACGCGCATTGGTGATGTCCGTTGTCCAATCCAAACCAAGCGCATCACAGCCAGTATCTGCCATTGATTCTAACCACTGGCCTCCACCTTTGGTAAACAGAATCACAGGGACTTTACGACCTTCGTTTTCCCGCTTAAGACCAGCAACGATCTTCTGCATGTACTTTAATGAGAACTCTTGATAGCAACGGCCACTTAATGCGCCACCCCAAGTATCAAAAATCTGCACAGCTTGTGCGCCTGCGTCTATCTGTGCATTCAAATAGCCAACAACCGATTGAGCCAGTTTGTCCAACAGCTGGTGTAACACTTCAGGCTGGTTGTACATCATAGCTTTGACTTTTCTGAAGTCTTTTGATGAACCACCTTCCACCATATAGGTTGCAAGTGTCCAAGGACTTCCAGAGAAACCAATAAGAGGTACTCGACCATTCAGTTCACGACGAATCGTAGACACCGCTTTTGTCACATAGGACAAATCGCCACGGTCCATATCAACAATCGGCAGTGCATCAACATCCGCTTCAGTCTCGACCACTTTTTTAAATTTAGGACCTTCACCCGTTTCAAAATACAAACCAAGACCCATTGCATCAGGAATGGTCAAAATATCAGAGAAAAGAATCGCCGCATCTAAACCTGGGTAACGATCTAAAGGCTGAAGTGTCACTTCACAAGCAAAGTCAGCGTTCATGCATAGGTCCATGAAGCTTCCTGCGTCTGCTCGAGACGCTCGATATTCAGGCAGATACCGACCAGCTTGACGCATCATCCAGATCGGCGTGCGATCAACGGGTTCATTCAATAATGCACGCAGAAATCGATCGTTCTTAAGCTCAGTCATGTTATCCCCTTAAACGGTTAAAAAATCTGAGAACAATGATACCGAAAAAGAAAAAAAAAAGCCCAGTATGTACACGACATACTGGGCTTTTTTTATTGACGCTAATCACGATTACCTATTGCTAGCTATAAAAGCTAAAAATAAGTGGCTATAAATTAAACGTCTAGGTAATCCATGATACCTTCTGCAGCCTGACGGCCTTCATATATCGCCGTAACGACCAGATCAGACCCACGAACCATATCACCACCCGCAAATACTTTCGGATTGGTTGTTTGATATTGTTTCGCTTCAGGAGCAATAACACCGCCCCAATCATTGATTTGAACATCGTGATTACCAAGCCAGTCAGCTGGGCTAGGACGGAAACCAAACGCAACTAACACAACATCAGCAGGTAAGATTTCTTCACTGCCTTCGATGACTTCTGGACGACGACGTCCATTCTCATCAGGCTCACCAAGACGAGTCTCAACCACTTTAACGCCTTCAACTTTTTCTTCACCAATAATGGCAACAGGTTGACGGTTAAAAAGGAATTCAACACCTTCTTCTTTCGCGTTCTGAACTTCTCGGCGCGAACCAGGCATGTTCTCTTCATCACGGCGGTAAGCACAATGTACGCTTTCCGCATTTTGACGAATAGAGGTACGGTTACAATCCATCGCAGTGTCACCACCACCAAGAACAATGACCTTTTTACCTTTCATATCGATGAAATCAGCAGGATCTTTTTCATAACCAAGATTACGGTTAACATTCGAGATCAAGAACGGCAACGCATCATAAACACCAGAAAGATCTTCACCAGGGAAGCCACCTTTCATGTAGTTATATGTGCCCATGCCTAAGAAAACTGCGTCGTACTCGTTAACAATATCTTCAAAAGAGATATCTTTACCGATTTCAGTATTCAAACGGAATTCAACACCCATTTCAGTGAATACTTCTCGACGTCGAGTCATCACTTCTTTTTCAAGCTTAAACTCTGGAATACCGAACGTTAATAAGCCGCCAATTTCAGGGTACTTATCAAATACGACGGGTTTAACACCATTTCGAACTAGAATGTCTGCACAACCTAAGCCTGCAGGACCCGCGCCAATGACAGCAACTTTTTTATCAGTCCACTGTACTTTAGACATGTCTGGCTTCCAGCCCATCGCAAATGCAGTATCTGTGATGTACTTTTCTGCAGATCCAATTGTAACTGCACCAAAACCGTCATTCAGTGTGCACGCACCTTCACAAAGACGATCCTGAGGACAAACTCGACCACATACTTCAGGTAAAGAGTTAGTCTGATGACTCATCTCAACCGCTTCAAGAATGTTGCCCTCTGAAACAAGCTTTAACCAGTTTGGGATAAAGTTATGTACAGGACATTTCCATTCACAATATGGGTTACCACATTCTAGACAACGGTGTGTCTGATCGCGGACTTCCTCTGAAGTGAAAGGATCATAAATCTCATTAAATTCTTTTTTTCGCTTGTCAGCAGGCTTCTTCTTTGGATCTTGACGGCCTACGTCGACAAACTGGAAATTGTTATTTAAGCGTTCAGCCATTTCCGTTAAACCTCTTATCTCAAGCTTCGATCACTGGTTATTGCTTTAGCGAGACGCTCCTAAGAGCGTCTACCTGTAAATCATCCAAATTATTCAGGACGACCTTTCGTGCTATCAAGCAATTTACCCAGGCTCGCAGCTTTTGGTTTCACTAACCAGAACTTGCCAACGAAGCCATCAAAATCTTCAAGAATTTGCTGTCCCCATGCACTGCTGGTTTCAGCAACGTACTCAGTAATCACACCACGTAAATGATTACGGTACTCTTCCATAGATTCTTGAGTGATTCGATGAATATCAATCAACTCATGGTTATAGCAGTCAACGAATGTACGATCTTGATCCAGTACATAAGCAAAACCACCTGTCATACCAGCGCCAAAGTTAACGCCGACCTTACCTAATACGGTTACGAAACCACCCGTCATGTATTCACAACAGTGATCACCTGCACCTTCAATAACGGTATGAGCACCAGAGTTACGAACGGCAAAACGTTCACCAGCAGTACCAGCAGCAAATAACTTACCGCCCGTAGCACCGTACAAACATGTATTACCAATAATGGATGTCTCTTGGCTTGCAAACTGACTGCCCTGTGGTGGTCGAATAACCAGCTTACCGCCAGCCATACCTTTACCCACATAATCGTTTGCATCACCTTCTAGACGCATCACTAAACCACCGGCATTCCAAACACCGAAGCTTTGGCCTGCAGTACCTTTAAGGTTCAAAGTAACCGGTGTGTCAGCCATTCCCAAGTTGCCATATCGCTTAGCGATTTCACCAGATAAACGAGCACCTACAGAACGATCACAGTTAGTTACCTTGAAGTCAAACTCACCGCCTACTTTTTCTTCAACAGCAGAAACAACCTCTTTAACAATCTCAGCATTCTTTAATGCTTCATCGTATGGAGGATTACGCTCAACACCACAAGTGTGAGGCTTATCTGCCGGAACAAAGCTGTTATCTAACAGCGGGGTTAAATCCAGTTTTGCTTGTCGCTCAGTTGCACCTTCAATGATCTCAAGAAGATCAGAACGGCCAACCAGCTCTTCCAATGTCTTAACACCTAAGTCAGCCATTACTTGGCGAACTTCTTGCGCAACAAAGCGGAAATAGTTCATAACCATTTCAACCGTGCCGATAAAGTGCTTATCACGCAGTAAGTCATCTTGAGTCGCAACACCTGTTGCACAGTTATTAAGATGACAAATTCGAAGAATCTTACACCCTAATGCAACCATTGGTGCAGTACCAAAGCCAAAGCTTTCAGCACCCAAAATAGCAGCTTTCACTACATCCAGACCCGTTTTTAAACCACCGTCTGTTTGTAAACGAACTTTACCACGTAAATCATTACATCGTAGCGCTTGATGAGCTTCACTTAAACCCAGCTCCCAAGGAGAGCCTGCATGTTTGATAGAAGTCAGCGGGCTTGCAGCTGTACCACCGTCGTAACCAGAAATGGTAATCAGATCGGCGTAAGCCTTAGCTACACCAGCCGCAATCGTTCCAACACCCGGCTCAGAAACAAGTTTCACAGAAACTTGAGCTTCCGGGTTCACTTGCTTCAAATCAAAGATCAGCTGAGCCAAATCTTCAATTGAGTAAATATCATGGTGCGGAGGCGGAGAAATCAGTGTTACACCCGGCACAGAATAACGTAAACGAGCAATCAAATCGTTTACTTTACCACCAGGTAACTGACCACCTTCACCCGGCTTAGCGCCTTGAGCAACTTTAATCTGCAATACATCTGCATTAACAAGATAATGTGGTGTTACACCAAAGCGACCTGAAGCGATTTGCTTAATTTTAGAGCGCTTTTCAGTACCGTAACGAACAGGATCTTCACCACCTTCACCCGAGTTAGAACGACCACCAAGGCGGTTCATTGCTACAGCTAGGGCTTCATGAGCTTCAGGTGAAAGAGCGCCTAAAGACATAGCAGCAGAGTCAAACCGAGGATAAATATTCTCCAAAGGTTCGACATCATCAACTGAAATAGAAGTTACGTCTGTTTTTAACTTCAGCAGATCGCGTATTGTTGCAATTGGACGTTCATTCACCAAAGTCGCATATTTATCGTATGCGTTTTGATCTCCGTTCTGAACGGCATCCTGCAAGTACTTAACTACATCCGGGTTATAAGTATGGTATTCACTGTCGTGAACAAACTTTAAGAATCCGCCTTGTGAAATTGGCTTACGCTTACGTACGGCCAATCCAGCCAGTAACTCTTGGTCTGCTTGAAGGTCAGAGAAATCAGCACCCGCAATACGGCTACTTACGCCCGTAAAGCACTGATCAATAACTGAATCATTTAAGCCTATCGCTTCGAACAATTGAGAACCGCGATACGAAGCAATGGTAGAAATACCCATCTTAGATAAGATCTTCAGCAGGCCTTTATTAATGCCTTTACGGTAATTCTTTTGAGCTTCAATTGGATCCATGACAAGTTCGCCTGAACGAACAAGATCACACAATGTTTCATATGCAAGGTACGGATGAACCGCTGTTGCACCAAAACCAATTAATACAGCTAAATGATGAGAGTCACGTGCCCAACCCGTTTCAACAACGATGTTCGAGTCACAGCGTAAACCTTCGTTAATCAAGCGATGGTGAACAGCACCCGTTGCCATGAACGAGTTGACAGGTAATTTACCTGATTCAATTTCTCGATCCGATAATATGACAATCGTGGTTCCTGACTTAACGAGATCAACAGCTTCATCACAAACGCGTTTAATTGCTGTTTCTAAACCTTCTTCGGCCGAATATTCAAGTTTAACGGTTCCTGCAACAAAACGTTCGTCGTCGAGCGCTTGTAGCTTACGAACTTTACTGCTCGATAAGATTGGCGTTGAAAGAATAATCCGTGACGCATGCTCAGGAGAGAATTCAAATACATTTCTCTCTGCACCAATGCAAGTTTCCAGTGACATTACGATCGTTTCACGTAATGGATCAATTGGCGGGTTAGTAACCTGAGCAAACTTTTGACGGAAGAAATCACTGACTGGGCGAACACGCTGTGACAAAACTGCCATTGGCGTATCGTCACCCATAGAGCCTGTAGCTTCCTGACCGCCTTCAGCAAGCGGTCTAAGTACCTGATCACGTTCTTCAAACGTAACCTGATACATTTTCATATTTGATTTTAAAACATCCGAATCAAGGCTTTCTGCCTGTTCAAGCTCTTCGCTCATAGATGATTCGATGCGGATAGCTTGGTCCTTTAACCACTTTTTATAAGGGTTAGAGTTCTTCAAGCGATCATCAATATCTTGAGTATGCAGCACTTCGCCATTTTCTGTGTCCACGACCAACATCTGGCCAGGGCCAACACGGCCTTTAGCAACTACATCTTCAGGTGCATAATCATACACACCAATTTCTGAAGCCAATGTAATATAGCCATTCTTCGTTGTAACCCAACGAGCTGGACGTAAACCGTTACGGTCAAGCATACAAACAGCATGACGACCATCCGTCATTACAACACCGGCTGGGCCATCCCAAGCTTCACAGTGCATAGATGTATATTCATAAAATGCACGTAAATCCGGGTCCATCGTCTCAGCATTCTGCCAAGCAGGAGGAATAATCAAGCGAAGTGCTTGAGGTAGATCCATACCACCAGTCAGCAATAGTTCCAGCATGTTATCCATACTAGAAGAATCCGAACCAGTTGTATTCACAACAGGTTGCAAGCTGTCTAAATCAGGCAGTAATGAAGTAGCATATTTACTACCACGAGCCTTAGCCCAATTTCGATTGCCTTCTACAGTATTAATCTCACCATTATGGGCAAGATAGCGGAAAGGTTGAGCCAATGGCCATAAAGGTAAGGTATTTGTAGAGAAACGTTGATGGAACACACACACCGACGTAGCAACACGCTCATCACCAAGATCAAGATAAAAGCTTGGTAAATCAACAGGCATCATCAATCCTTTATAAGAAAGAACTTCAGATGACATACTACAAATATAGAAATTTTCCTGATCAGCTGTTGCGAGTTCAGCGCGACGCTTAGCCACAAACAACTTGACCATAAACTCTTGATGAGTCAACTCATCAGTAGCTTCAATAAACAACTGTTCAAATCTTGGAAGAACATCAATGGCCATTGGCCCCAGACAGTCATTATTCGTCGGAACCTCGCGCCAACCAATAACGTTCAAGCCTTGCTCTTTAACTGCCTGTTCAACACATTCTCGTTGCTTAGATGCGTTTTGATCATCAAGATCCAAAAACAACATTGCCACAGCATACTGATCAGCTAGGTTCTTACCAAACTGTTCATTCGCTACTTCTCTGAGGAATGCATCCGGTTTTTTAATTAACAGACCACAACCGTCACCTGTTTTACCGTCAGCAGCAATACCACCACGATGGGTCATGCAAGTTAAGGCTTCAATAGCCGTCTGCAACAAGTGGTGACTAGCCTCACCGCTCATGTGAGCGATTAAACCAAAACCACAGTTATCCCTGACATCCCCAGGATGATAAAGACCTTTACTCATAAGCCACTCTCACCTAGCCAATCTTATATTCTCTGTAGAACCCAAAAATCGAGTCCATGAACCTGCGGTTTGTACCCACGCAGGCAAAGGGGCGACTATTTTACACGTAACGACATGCAGTAACAAACTTTTACTGAAAATATGTACAGAAATGCGACAAGAGACTACAAGCTTGCGACTCTCAAATTAGAATTAACAGGTTGATTATCTGAATATAGGAAAGAAATAACTAACGGATCATTTCTTTTTGAACAGAAGAAAAACTTCGAATCCAAACATCTTTTATAGGAAGCTCTTTTCCCGCTAGTTTGGCTAATTTTCTATTCTCATAGCTACCATGAATCAGAACAAACCAAGACTGACCACGAAGGACACCTTCGTAAATCGCCAACTGGGTTTTATCACCTGAATAGGAGTCTATATAGCGTGTTACGTTCTTTTTCGAATGCGCCCCTAAGATTTGTATTGTATAAAAATTTCCAGGTCTCGACGATATCCAACGCTTTGAATTATATGAATCGTCACTTTTTTCAACATTAAAATCTGTAAGCTTTGGTGTACTAACTTTCGCCCCCTTTTTAGCGCCAGAAACAAGAGGATCATCTAGCTGTTTATCAAGCACTGAAGACACAGCAATTGGTGCCTGATTCACTTCTGAGCTTTTGCCACTCATAGAAGGAGGTATTTTAATCTCATCTGTTGTAAGGGCTTGAGGTTTTTCAGCAAGAACCTCATTCGCAGCCAACAATTCCTTTTGCTTTAAACGCAACTGTTCAAGCAAAGATGAATCCTTCCTTTCATCAGGTAAGCTATTAGATACAACATCAACTTTTTGGGTCTCTTCTTCTCTAGGCGTACTTTCAGATAAAACCAAGGTGCCACTATCCAGCGCATTCTCTTGCACAGAACGCTCCGCATTGTATAAAAACGCAATGACAATGATCACCAATGCAGTCAACGAAAAACCGATGGTTTGCCACGGAAAAGAAGATACAGAACGTTTATCCTTACTATCCTCTTCGAGTAATGAACGAACAGCTGAATTAACCTGCCCTAAATTCCCTTCAGATAAACTAAAGATAGTCTGTATATCAGAATCAGTGTATAAGATTTTATCAGAGTCCGGCTTAGCACTTTCTAAAAACGATAAGTATTCTTCTGTTACCTTCTTATCCATTAGCGGGACATGCAAAGTAAACACTTGCTCAGCCCCAGCTTCTTTAATAGCAGGCTTAGTTAGTAAAGTAGAGAAATAAGGTTCTGAAAAAAGAACGCATTTTAAATTCTCGTAATGACTTTTATCTAAAACAAGTTTCAATAATACTTGAATGGCTTCTTCGCTAAGCTCATGCGCATCATCCACAAGAATTACAACATTACTTCCAGTATCTTTCAGTCTCAAGAAGTACGAATTAATAATGGAAAGTAGAGCTTGCTCATCTGTAGTTGAAGGAAGATCTGGAAGATCATGATGAAACCGTAAAGCGAGGACCTCACGAAGTATCTGATTTAATAATTCAGAAGAAGACATCAAGAGTGATGCCTTAACGGTGATGACACTTCCTTGCAGAGTATTCCCCACAGCCTGCATTAAATGCGTCTTTCCTGTCCCTGCGCTGCCACTGACATTAACCGCCATCATTCCGAAACGAGTAAGATGAACAATCTGATCTAATAATTCTGATCTAGAGCCACCAGAAAAGAAACGAGTAGGCAAATCAGCACGCGAAACCTTATCGGCATCAAATCCGGTCATTTCAGGTTGAGCATTGCCTACCATCTCGTCATCCTTAACTCATCAATTCTTAATATTTTTATTAATTACTAATAATCATAAAACTAATTACTGTTTAATAATGTTTCTTGGAAAACATCAGATGGGTAGTCGGACGTGATTACTGCATCACCCAACGCTTTAAGTAGTACCAAGCGAATTCTATGATCCACATTCTTTTTGTCCAATGACATATACTCTACAAAGTTCTCAGAAGTCATGTTGTTCGGTGATTTAACAGGCAAGTTCGCAGATGAAATAAGCTTCTCAACTCTTTGAAGGTCCTCATTACTTATCCAGCCAAGTTTCTCTGACATATAAGCTGCCATCATCATACCAGTTCCAACTGCTTCACCATGCAACCAGTTACCATACCCCTGATGCGCTTCAATAGCATGACCAAAAGTATGCCCTAGATTGAGCAGAGCCCTGCAACCAGATTCACGCTCATCAAGCGCTACAATTTCTGCTTTATTCCTGCACGAATCATATATTGCTTTAGATAATGTATCCTGATCACATGACAATAACGCAGAAATTGATCTTTCAATCCAAGATAAAAATGGCATATCTCGAATAAGACCGTACTTAATTACCTCTGCAATACCTGCAGACAACTCTCGCTCAGGTAACGTCGTTAAGGTTTTAGTATCAGCAATAACCACATTAGGCTGATGAAAAGCACCTATCATATTTTTCCCAAGAGGATGATTGATACCCGTCTTCCCCCCAACAGAAGAATCAACCTGAGATAATAAAGTTGTAGGAATTTGTATGAAATCCACGCCTCTTTGATAAGAGGCAGCAGCAAAACCACACATATCACCAACTACACCGCCACCCAAGGCGATCAATGTTGTCTTTCTATTGTGCCTATTCTTTAAAAGCGATGCGTATATTTTATCAATGCTTTCAGAGTTCTTATATTTTTCACCATCAGGTAAAACAACTACATCAACATGAAATTCAACCAACCCTTTTTTTAGCTCTTCCAAATATAAAGGTGCTACCGTCTCATTAGTAACAATCATAACTTGTTGCCCATTAATATATGGAACAAGCAGATCTGACTGACCAAGAATATTTTCACCAATAAATATAGGGTAAGAACGATCCCCTAAATCGACATTAAGCGTCTGCATTTGACGTAATAGCTCTCAATATAAATAGTAATTAAATATCTAAAACTCGTTTTATCTCTGAAACTACGAGCTTAGGATTTCTTTTATCCGTGGTCACGACAAAATCACAAACCTCTTGATATAAGGGATCTCTGATATCCATAAGGTTTTGAAGTACGGAAGTAGGATCTTCAGTTTGCAAAAGAGGACGGTTTTTATCTCTTCGCGTTCTTTCAATCTGTAATTCAACTGAAGTTTTTAAATAGATAACTGAACCTCGAGCTTTTAGAAAAGCTCGATTTTCTGGTTTTAAAACTGCTCCACCACCGGTAGCAAGAATGATGTCACTGAACAGAGTTAACTCATCAATCGCTGCCGTTTCTCTTTCCCTAAACCCCGACTCACCTTCAACATCAAATATCCACGGAATATTTGTACCCGCGCGTTCTTCAATTACTTTGTCTGAGTCATAAAAGGGAAGATCTAACTCTAAAGATAAGAGCCTGCCGATGGTGCTTTTACCTGCACCCATCGGCCCTACAAGATATATATTAATAAAAACACCTTACGTAAAACAACTAGCGTACAGACAACGTGTCCTTAACTAGCTTAGGAGTAATAAACATTAACAACTCAGCCTTATCTTGTGTTTGAGTTGTTCTTCTAAATAATGAACCTATATAAGGAAGATCACCAAGGAATGGCGTTTTTTCAATCTGCTCAACATCCTCACCTCTAAAGATTCCACCTAACACAATAGTTTCACCATTCTCTACAATCACCTGAGTTTGCAGAGACTGGGTATCAATACTAGGAACCCCATTAAATATCTCACCGACTGAATCTTGGTTAATTTGTAGATCCATAATAATTCTATCATCAGGAGTAATCTGCGGAGTTACTTCCAAAGACAAAACCGCTTCTTTAAATGAAGTAGTCGTTGCCCCACTAGAAGACGCCTCCTGGTATGGGATCTCTGTACCGGACTCAATTCTAGCAGTTTGGCCATCAGCAGTAATAATCTTAGGCTGTGAAATAATCTCACCCTTACCTTCAGTTTCTAATGCAGAAAGCTCCAAATCAATCACGTAATCAAATGCGGCTATACCGAGGGCAAAGGTTGTTGCGTTCGGGCTCGTCGCAGCAAGATCAACTACCAAAGAATCATTCTGATCTATAGTTCCATCTTCATAATTCTGTAAAGTTACAAAATCAGGTACAGTTGCCGTACCCGCAGCTAAATCCTGAAGAAACTGATTTTGAGCCTCCAAGATACTCTGATCATTCTCAAAATCAGTACCCTTCCTACTATTATATATATCACTAATATCACTAATCCCATTTAAGCTACCAGAAACACCCTTAAACGTATCAGAATCCTGATCCCACGCAGCACCACCCCAACGAACACCTAACTCCTTACCCAAGTTTGTTGTAGCAATAACAATTCTCGCCTCAATTAGAACCTGCCTAACAGGTATATCCAAAACCTTCATTGCTTGTCGAATTTCTTCTAACTTTCGTGCTGTATCCCGAACAATCAAAGTATTGGTTCGCTCATCCACACTGGCACTTCCTCGCGATGTTAGAAGCCCCTGTTCAGCAGAAAGTAAATTTACAACATCAGCAGCTTTCGCGTACCTGACCTGAATGAAGTCGGTTTCAAGGGGAGCTAATTCAGCAACTTGTTTTTGAGCCTCCAACTCAAGCTTTTCTCGTGCAGCGATCTCATCAGCAGGTGCAACTAGCAAGACATTTCCTATTTTTCGCTTATCAAGACCCTTCGTCTTCAGAACCAAATCCAATGCCTGATCCCAAGGAACGTTCTGCAAACGCAATGTGATACGCCCAGAAACTGTATCGCTCGCTACAAGGTTCAAGCTAGTAAAGTCTGCTATTAACTGAAGAACAGAACGAACCTCAATATCTTGAAAGTTAAGAGATAGTTTTTCTCCGCTATAAGGAAATTTTTTCTTACGGCGTAACTCGGCCTCTTCTTCCGTCACTGGTTTTACATTAATAGTCAGTAAGTTATCAGTTTGATATGCAAGATATTCGTGGGTTGCTGAGGTTTCAATTGTTAATTTTGGAACCCCATCTTCTTTCAACATATCAATAAATGTAACAGGCGTAGCAAAATCAGTAACATCCAGACGTCGCATCAGTTCAGTAGGAACTTCGCCATCAGGAAAAGTTACGTATATTTTATCCCCTAATGCCTCCATATCAACAGCAATGGAAGGATCAGAAACTTTAATTAAAATACGCCCTTCTCCATTTTCTCCACGCCTAAAGTCTATGTCACTTATGGATTTCTTTTCATCTTCAAACTTCTTTTGTGACTGCTGCTGTGTCAATGCGTCAACTGAAGCAGTCTGGCTTTCAGCACTTCCTAATTTAAGAATTAAGGAATTTCCAGAGATTAGGGCAGTATATTCAACAAGGTCAGTCAAATTCACTATCACCCGAGTTCTGTCTTTAGCCTCAATGACGGTCAAACTCCTAGCGTTCCCGAATCCAAGTTTGTGATACTTTTCCTTCAATCCACTTTTCACATCCATCAAATCCAAAGAGATCCGAGCAGGCTTATCTATTGTATAACCATTTGGTTCAGGAGGGACTCCATCGAAGCTCAAACGAACTTCAACACCTTCATTTGCTAGTGAGGAGACGTCTAAACTATTTAAACTAACTCCTCCCCAAACCACGGAGGAAAAGCAAGCAAAAGAAGCCAGCCACCCAGTAATTGCTATCTGTTTTAATGTTACCAATATGCTCTTCATTGAATCGAACCCACCATAAATTTTCATAGCCATCACCAACTTACTCTTAGGCATCTTATTATTCTTCTAAACCTTCAATTTGAATAGCTCTAGGCCGCTGAACCCAATCCCCGTCACCATCAGGTATAATCTCTAGCACTTGAATTCCTAGTTCAGTCACTTCTATTATCCGACCATGATTCTGCCCTAAAAAGTTATCCTCTCTTACTCGGTGTACATCACCGTTTTCATCGCTAATCAAAGCCCATAAGAAATCGCCATCTCTAGCAAGCGTCCCGACCATTGATAAGGTCGTAATAGCAAACCGCTCTAAGTATTCTTTTGAACGATCAAGATCAGGATATATACTTTGGGTTTGTTTAACCTCTGCTTTTAACACCTCAATAACAACAGGTTTCGTAAATGGTGAGCGCTTTTCACTTGCTTTATAAGTAAATGATTCATAAGCATGAAACTCTGGTAAAGGCTCTATTCTTCCATGAGGCTGACTTCTTATATCAGCCATATAAGCCTTAATATCATTTAACCCTTTCTGGCCATAGCAACCACTAAGAAAAAAGACACTAAAAGAGATTAATAGCAAACGAGAACTGATAGTAGATAATTTCATTAACCACCTCCTCGCTTGTTAGTTTTTTCATTATAGCGATATGTCTTTGCTAATATATCCATAACTAACACATCTGATTGAGATACTCCTTTTTCCCCTAGGTGTTTTATGTCTAAATCGTGCAAAGTAACAATACGAGGTAAGCCTGCAACGCCGCTCACAAAAGACCCCAATTCGTGGAAAGACCCCTCAACACGAATTTTGAAAGGCAATTCAATATAAAACTCCTTTGCCAGCTCAGGTTGTAAATCAATAGTTTCAAACTTCAAGCCACTACCAAGCCCTGTATGAGTAATATCTTCTAAAAGACCTGCCACCTCTGTATCACTAGGCAACTGTCGAAGCAAAGCACCAAAGGTTTCTTCCATCTCAAGCATTTGCTGCTTGTAAGCATCTAGATTAGCCACTTTAAAAGCTTTTCCTTCAAAGTCTTCCTTTAAAACTTTCTCCTTTGACACCTCTTTCTGATAGCTCTCCCCTAACCCTTTAATATGGAACCAAAAGCCTCCAGCAATTACTATGACAACAACTAAAGAAAGAATAAATATCCTACCAGCTAAAGGCCATGACCCCACATTATTGAAGTCAATATCATTAACATCAAACTCATTTAACTTTTCTATCGTGTCGGCAATGCTCATATCTTCTTCCTCCGACCATTCTTCAAATCATCCTCTTCAGCATTCGGTGTAGTTTGCTGGACAGTAAGATTGAAGCTACTTGTTGTGCCGCCTTCTTTTTTTAATGCCTTTACTGAGGTTAAATTAGGTAACTTAAACCATTCAGATGTATCAAAACTTCTCATCAAACTTGAAATTCTATTATTCGAATCTGCAACCCCAGAAACTGTCAATTCAGCCCCTTTCATTTGGATACTTTCATAATAAATACCGTCAGGAATAGTCTGCACTAACTCATCAAAAACTTTTACAATAACGGGTCTATTACCCTGAAGCTCTTGAATAACTTTCATTCGATCTATGAGACGCTTGCGTTCTTGCTTTAACCTATCAATTTCTGCTATCTGCTCTTTTAGTTTATCCGTTTCCTGTAGAATAAATCTATTCCTAGAAGCCTGATCATCAATCAAACCAGTCAAATACTGATGCCAAAAAAACAAAATACACACAGAGAGAACGAGTACACCAACCAGCACAACCAAAAATTGCTGTTGACGCTCTTGTCTAAGCTCTTCACGCCAAGGTCTGAGGTTAATTCTTGCCATCAGTCAAAACTCCTCAGAGCTAAGCCACATGCGACCATTAAAGAAGGCGCATCATTAGATAAGGCTGTAGCATTCACTTTTGGAGATATCGACATATCTATAAAAGGATTTGCAACCACAGCTCGAGTCCCAAGTTTTTCTTGAACCATCTCATCGAGACCCGAAATAGAAGCACTGCCTCCAGATAAGACTATGTAATTCACATCGTGATATTGAGAACCATTAAAGAATAACTGCAGAGATCGGCTAATTTGCTGAACAGCAGCTTCCTTGAATTGTTGTAAGACCTCGACTTCATAATCGTCAGGAAGCCCGCCCTGCTTTTTAGCAAGTCCAGCTTCTTCCATAGACAATCCGTAACGTCTCATAATTTCTTCAGTCAACTGCTTACCACCAAAAACCTGATCACGGTTATAGATAGTTTTACCTTCATTCAGAACACTAAGAGTAGTTGTTGTTGCCCCAATATCAATAATGGCAACAAGCATGTCATGGATATCGCCATCCAACTGACTCTGAATTAACTCCAACGATCGTTCCAAGGCATAAGCTTCGACGTCAACAACTTTTGCTGAAAGTCCACTTAACGTACATACGCCTTCCCGGACCTCTACATCTTCTTTTCGACATGCAGCTAACACGACATTAACCATGTCTTCATTTTCAGGAGAAACGCCCTGGACTTCAAAATCCAAATAAACATCTTCTAGAGGAAACGGAATGTGTTGATGGGCATCAAGCATGATCTTATTCTCAAGATCATCATCATTGAGAGTGGCGTTTTCTTCGATCGTTTTAGTGATAACTGATGAGCCTGAAACAGCAACAGCCGCTCCACGCGCTCTACATTTCGCACGCGCAACTACACGTGAAATGGATTCACCTACGGCTTCAGCATCTTGAATATTTTTTTCAACCACAGAACTTTCAGGCAAAGGTTCTACCGCGTAGCTTTCTACACGATACCGATTTCCTTGCTGACCAAGCTCGATAAGTTTCACTGTTGTAGAACTAATATCCAACCCCAACAGTGCTGTTGTTTTTCTTTTAATTAATCCGAACACTGAGAATTCCCTATAGTACGAGTACTTACGTGAACTATATAGTAATGTACATTAAATAACAGCTTTAGAGATATAGCAAACCTTGCACTAAAAAAGTAGACCGCAAAGTGCTATCATTCCAGCACAGTTTCTGATTTAAAAACCTTTCTATATAACAAAATGCGATTTCTATGACCCAGGCCACATTCAGAGCACTTAAATTATTTGGATACCTTCTATTTTCTGCAGCCTGCTCGGCTACACTTTTATTTTCCGGCATAACTCTCTGCCTAACGCCAAGCCTTCCTCCCGTCGAAGAAATCCAAGACATCCAACTCCAAGTACCATTAACAATTTACACCCAAGACGGAAAACTAATATCCGAATATGGAGAAAAACATCGCTCACCTATTTCCTACCATGAAATACCAACGAACTTTATCAATGCCTTAATATCAGCAGAAGACAATCGCTACTGGGAACATCAAGGTGTTGATCTCGTCGGCCTCGCCAGAGCCGCCACACAATTAATCACCAGCGGCTCGATTCAGTCCGGTGGAAGCACCATCACCATGCAAGTCGCAAAAAATTACTTCCTATCTCGAGAAAAAACATTCAAACGTAAGTTCAACGAAATACTCTTAGCCTTACAAATTGAAAAAGCCCTAAGCAAAGAAAAAATCCTCGAGCTTTATCTCAACAAAATTTACCTAGGACATCGCTCTTATGGTATTTCTGCAGCAGCCAGAACCTACTACGGCAAACCAGTCCACGAATTAACCTTAGCACAAACAGCAATGATCGCTGGATTACCTAAAGCACCCTCAGCATTTAACCCTATCCGAAACCCAGAAAGAGCCCTAACAAGACGAAACTGGATTCTCGATAGAATGCATGCTCTAAACTACATCACTGACAATCAAAAAATCGTTGCAAAACAAAGCCCAGTGTCAGCTCAGTACCACTCACCTAAATCCGAAGTGGATGCCCTGTATGCAGCAGACATGGCACGAACAGAAGCCCTCAATATATTTCCTGATGACATATATACCGGCGGTTATAAAATCTTTACCACAATCAACAGCACGCACCAAAAAAACGCTCTAGAAGCCGTATCCAACAACCTAGAAAAATACAGCAAACGCCATGGCTACCTAGGCCCTGAAGACCACCTAGACCTGACAGACCTATTACATTCAAAAGACAGTAACACTGAACTCCAAGGCCTAACCGCCCTACTGAAAAAACACAGAACCATAAACCAATTGATTCCTGCCCTCGCATGGGACGTAACAAAAGAAAGTGCAAACCTAATAACTAAAGACGGCCAATTAATCACAATCCCAACCAGTAAACTCACATGGGCAAGAAAGCGAAACACGATAAACACAAAAGGCCCTAGAATCAGAAAGGCCTCAGACGTCATTGCGCCCGGCGACATCGTTAGAGTTTATCAAGATGAAGAGCACGGCTGGCTATTAGGACAACTTCCAAAAGCACAGGCTGCCTTTGTCGCCATAAACCCTAAGAACGGAGCCATCAGTGCTCTTCAGGGTGGGTTTGAGTTTTATAAAAGCAAATTTAATAGAGTGACGTCAGCAAGAAGACAAGCAGGGTCCGCATTCAAACCTTTTATCTATTATTCAGCACTTCAAGATGGGTTTACTGCCGCATCAATAATCAATGACGCGCCAGTAGTATTCCAAGACCAACAACTTGAAACCTCATGGCGCCCAGAAAATGCCGGCGGAAAGTTCTATGGCCCAACTAGGTTACGCCAGGCGCTTTATCAATCCAGAAACTTAATTTCGATAAGAATCGTTCAAACCTTAGGAATAAAACAAACAATCAACACGATTAAGCAATTTGGATTCACAGACAAACACCTACCAAAAGATCTATCTATATCATTAGGAAGCGCTGCAGTTACTCCAATAGAACTCGCCTCTGCCTATAGCACCCTAGCTAACGGAGGACAAACAATCGAACCTTATATTATTGATCATATAGAAGATATAAACGGAAATATTGTCTTCCAGAACACCCCTTCTAGCCCAGATCAAAACAACAATATAGATCCAAGAAGCATATACATCATGAATAACATGATGAAAGACGTAATTAAATTAGGGACTGCAAGAACAGCCAAAGCCCTGAATAGAAATGACCTTGCAGGAAAAACCGGTACCACAAACGATCAAGTAGATGCATGGTTCTCAGGGTTCAACGCTGACTTAGTTGCAACTGTCTGGGTTGGCTTTGATTCTCCGTCAACATTAGGAAGGAATGAGTACGGAGGTAGGGCCGCACTTCCAATTTGGATGGACTTCATGAAGAAATCCCTTCCGCCTTACGAAAATAGCATGCAACAACCCGACGGTATTGTAACCATCCGAATAAACCCAACAACAGGGCATAGAGCACTTCCTGGCGAAAAAGATGCCATATTTGAGATATTCAGAAGCGAACACGTCCCTCCTCCACCAGAAGAAATAGACGCACGACCTGTCTTGATTGACCAAGGACACCCAACCGACGTCCTAGATGAGCTTTTCTAGCAACAAGAACACACTTCAAAATCCAGACATAAAAAAACCTCCATAAGGAGGTTTTTTTATGCATTACCTAATCCATAAGTAGAATTAGATATCATCCACTGAATTCAATGGATAGTTAGCAGGCATAGGCTTCTGAGCAACGCCAGTATCAACAGCAGCTTGTGCAACTGCATTTGAAACAGCACCCAGCAAACGAGCATCAGTTGGCTTAGGAATAATATATTCCTTACCAAACTCAAGACTATCTACGCCATACGCATCCAAAACTTCCTGTGGTGCAGGCTGTTTTGCCAAATCTTTAATCGCGTAAGCAGCTGCCAACTTCATTTCTTCGTTAATCACTGATGCACGAACATCAAGAGCACCACGGAAAATGAATGGGAAGCCAAGTACGTTATTTACCTGGTTAGGGTAATCAGAACGACCTGTAGACATAATCAAGTCCGAACGAACTTCATTCGCCAACTCAGGCTTAATTTCTGGATCAGGGTTTGAGCATGCAAACACGATAGGATTCGGAGCCATTTTTTCCAACAGCTCTGGAGCCAATAAATTTGGACCTGAAAGACCCAAGAAAATATCAGCGCCATCAATCGCATCTTCAAGTGAACGCTTATCTGTTTCAACAGCAAACATAGACTTGTATTCATTTAGATCGTCACGACCTGAATGAATAACGCCTTTACGGTCGCACATGAAAATATTTTGAGGGTTCATACCAGCAGATATCAACAACTTAGAGCATGAAATTGCTGCAGCACCTGCACCAAGACATACCATAGTAGCATCTTCAATCTTCTTACCTTGAATCTCCAGAGCGTTCAACATACCAGCAACCGTTACAATTGCTGTACCATGCTGATCATCATGGAAAACAGGAATATCGCACTGTTCAATCAAAGTACGTTCAATTTCAAAACACTCAGGTGCCTTGATATCTTCTAGGTTAATACCACCAAAGGTATTTGCAATACGCTTAACTGTATCAATGAACGCTTGAGGGCTTTCACAGTCAACCTCAATATCAATTGAATCAACGCCAGCGAAGCGTTTGAAAAGAAGGCTCTTACCTTCCATTACAGGCTTTGAAGCCAATGGGCCAAGATTACCAAGACCAAGAATTGCAGTACCATCAGAGATCACAGCAACAAGGTTACCCTTGGCTGTATACTTATATGCATCTTCTGGGTTTTTTGCAATTTCTTTCACTGGTTCAGCCACACCAGGGCTATACGCTAATGAAAGGTCTTTTGCTGTTTGAGCAGGTGTAGTCAGTTCAACACTGATTTTACCTGGCTTAGGGTTAGCATGATAATCTAAAGCTGCTTGTTTAAAGTCTTGAGACATTGCGAATGTATCCAATTTCTAACAATGAAAAGTCCGAGAAGCATATAAAAAATAGGGCTATTGAACAAGCGATAATCAACAACAATCCGATAATATTGATCCAGAAGGACAAATAAGGCTATTTCTTCAAACCTATCTCATTAGTCAACAGTTATCACACTGAAATAAACTTAAAAGACACATACAAAAAAGGCGCCCAAATGAGGCGCCTTTTTAGAAGCAAATATAAACTTACTTAGCAACGCTACGGTTACCGAAACGCTTCTTGAAGCGATCAATACGGCCGCCAGTGTCAGTCATCTTCTGCTTACCAGTGAAGAATGGGTGACAACTAGAACAAACTTCCAAGTGAATGTCGCTACACTTAGTAGATTTAGTTTTAAATGTATTACCGCAAGAACAAGTAATAGCTACTTCTTCATAATTAGGATGGATATCCGCTTTCATAATCGACCTCAAACTATCAACACCGCAACCTGACAGCCAACACAAAGCCCAGGCACCGTATTGTAAAATGGAATTTAATCGCTTTAACTAGAAACCCTAGAAAAAACGAGAGGCGGAATGATACCAAACCTTCCACCAAGAACAAACCTATTTATAATAGACGCAACCACAAACAAATGAATTTCTAAATATGCCCAACACTTTACCGCTAGACACTTCCAATGCCAAAACACAAGAAACGTCATATTTTTTGGAAGTGGCCGTTAACCGCCCTCTCTTTCAAACCTTCACTTATAAGCTAGAAGCTTCAACAGCGCCTACTCCAGGCTGTAGAGTTCTAGTCAAAATAGGTCCAAGTAAAGAAGTTGGAATAATCACTGAGATTCACCATTCTCAGCCACAACGAAAGTTCAAAATCAAAGACATTGAACTGATAATCGACACTAAACCCACACTATCTCAGAACGTGCTAAAACTCTTGATCTGGGCTTCAAAGTATTACGCACAACCCATAGGAGAAACACTATTCGCCTTCATCCCTACACATCTAAAACAAAACAAACCGCTCCAAACCCTATACGACACCAATTACAAAATAACCCAACCCCAACCCAATACTCAACTTGCCCAAAATGCTCACAAACAACTAAGCGCCCTTGATCTTTTCCAAACAAACACAAGTCTGACACAAGAAGAATTAAGAACATCCAACATCAGTTCTCAAACTATCAAACAGTTACTTGATAAAAAATTAATACACAAAGAACTAACCCCCCCAAAGGCAATAATAAAGAAAAGTCAGGACACCCCTTATCTTCCTGAACTGAATTCAGAACAAACACGAGCAATAACAGCTATAACCAACACAGAGAAATTTGAAACATTCCTACTTGAAGGCGTAACAGGCAGCGGTAAAACCGAGGTTTACACTAAAATTTGTGAACACTATATTTCTAGAGGTAAGCAAGTACTGTTACTTGTTCCTGAAATTGGACTGACACCACAATTAGAAGAACGCCTAACAAAACGTCTGAACGCACCCATCATTACACTGCACTCTAATATCGCAAATAAAGAAAGAGCCCGCCGCTGGTTACAAACATCAACCAACACCCCAATTGTCGTTATTGGTACCCGCTCTGCCCTCGCATGCGATTTACCAAACCTTGGGTGCATTATTCTAGATGAAGAACATGATGCATCCTTCAAGCAACAAGAAGGAATCCGCTACCATAGTAAAAGCCTTTCAATGATCAGAGGTAAAAACCAAAATATCCCTGTTATTCTTGGGTCCGCAACTCCATCACTGGAAACGATTCATAATGCACAAACACTCAAATTCAAACACTTAAAACTGACCAAAAGAGCCACAGGCGCCCAACTCCCAGACATTCAATTTATAGACACCAATGCTTTACCCTCCAACGAACTATTTGCCCCCGAAACAATTCATGAATTAAAAAATACGATTAAAGCAGGTCAGCAAGCGCTGGTATTCATCAATAGGAGAGGCTACTCACCGACGATCCAATGCACACAATGTGGATGGGTTGCCGATTGCCAAAACTGCGATGTAGCCCTAACGGTTCATAAATCAACAAACTCTTTAGACTGCCACCACTGTGAAACAAAATGGCCAATACCCAACAAGTGCCCACATTGTTTTAGCCCTTACCTTCAAGCCATGGGCTTTGGCTCTGAACGTATAGAAATTGAGCTAAACAAGCTGTTTCCAGACACGACAGTATTAAGAATGGATAGAGACAGCACTCAGACCAAGGGCAGTATGGAAAATATAAGGGACGTTCTAACCAGCGATCAGCCATGTATTTTAGTTGGTACCCAAATGGTCGCCAAAGGACATGACTTTCCTAATCTCACTTTCACCGCCATATTAAACAGCGACAACGGATTATATAGCCATGATTTTCGAGGGAAAGAAGTTCTAGTACAAACATTAATCCAAGTGGCAGGAAGAAGCGGACGAGCAGAAAAACAAGGAAAGGTAATAATACAAACAAACTACCCTGAGCACCCGACGTTCCAGTTCGTCGCAAAACAGGATTACATCAACTTCTGTGAATCCGAACTGGCCAGCAGAAAAGCGTTGATGCTACCGCCATTCAGCCATCAAGCGGTCATCCGCCTGAACAGTTTTGGAACAACTGAAGGCCTGACTCGCCTCACTAAACTTCAGCAATCACTAACGCACTACACAGCGGAAAACAATCTCGATCAGAAAATACATGTAAGCTCTGCTATGCCCGCGTCAATTGAACGAAAATCCAATTGGTATCGGTACTTGATTGTGTTATCTTCGCCATGCAGAAAGACACTTCATCAAACGCTTCATTTTGCTCAAGTTGAATTATCAAATATAAAAAGAAGTAAGAAGTTAAAATGGGTCGTAGACGTAGATCCCATTGATACTATTTAAGGCAACACCTTAACTGCTTTGTCCAATCCAAAAAATTACATTTAAAGTTGAAGGTTATGGCCGCTCACGATTTTGCATCTCAAAAAAAACCGTCTAAATCAAAGGGGAAAACTGCAAAACCCAGCCCAAAAGCCAAAACAACAAAACAACAAAAGGTTGAAACGCCCCCTAAGCCTAAAAAGAAAGTTCCAGCAATTGTTTGGATTATAATTGGAATATCCATCGCTTACGGTGGACAACAGCTATACCAATACGCAAAAACGATTCCCACAGTTGACAAAGCTATCTCTCAAGCGAACAAAGCAATCGCTGAAACTTCAGAGAAAATCATCGAGCCTATCTCAAGCCCAAAGGAAGAAGCACCTCGGTTTGAGTTTTATGAATTACTAAAGAACAATAAGGTTGAAATATCATCAGAAAAAACAACCATTAAGCCAACAAAGAAGTTCTCCTATGTAGTGCAGGCAGGATCATTTAGAAATCAGAGCGACGCAGAACAAATGCGCTCTCAACTAATACTTAACAACTTAACAAACACTACAACCGATAAAATCACGACATCAAACGGAGTTTGGCATCGAGTAAACGTTGGGCCATTCACCAACCGCTCTAAACTTGAAAAAGCAAGAGACAAACTTGCATCAATGAACATCCAAGGGCTTGTTCGTAAAAAACCTATGAATTAGAACCAACACAACCCAAAGCCCTTTTTTACAGCCTTTCTTATTAACAAAATCTCTCCGTACCCACCATCAATTCAGTCATTTATTCTAAATCCCCTTGAAATACTAAAACACACCCCAAGATAAGAAATCATTACACCAAAAAAGGAATATGAAATGACCACCATTCTGTCGGTAAGAAGAGGCAACACGGTCGTTATGGGCGGAGATGGACAAGTTTCTCTTGGAAATACCGTAATGAAAGGAAACGCCCGTAAAGTCCGTAGACTTTATCACAACAAAGTCATTGCTGGATTTGCAGGCGGTACTGCTGATGCCTTTACGTTATTCGAACGCTTTGAAAGCAAACTCGAAATGCATCAGGGTCACTTAGTAAAAGCGGCTGTAGACATGGCAAAAGACTGGCGAACAGACAGAGCACTAAGAAAGCTCGAAGCCCTACTTGCCGTTGCTGATCACACTTCGTCTTTACTCATTACAGGCACAGGTGACGTCATCGAGCCTGAAATGGACTTAATAGCCATAGGCTCCGGTGGAGCATTTGCTCAATCAGCAGCAACAGCATTGCTCGAAAATACCGAGTTATCAGCACAAGATATCGTGGAAAAAGGTCTAAAGATTGCTGGAGACATTTGTGTTTTCACAAACCAAAACCAAACCATTGAAATACTCGATTATTAATTTGCACGAAAGCCACCTTTTCAGGAAAAACACATGTCTAACATGACTCCTCGCGAAATTGTTCACGAATTAGATAAGCACATCATTGGCCAGGCTGGCGCCAAACGATCAGTGGCCATTGCATTACGCAACCGCTGGCGCAGAATGCAATTAAGTGAAGACTTACGTAACGAAGTAACCCCAAAAAACATCTTGATGATCGGCCCTACTGGTGTAGGGAAAACAGAAATAGCCCGTAGACTGGCCAAACTTGCAAACGCACCATTCATCAAGATTGAAGCAACTAAATTCACAGAAGTCGGCTACGTTGGCCGTGACGTTGAGTCTATTATCCGCGATCTTGCTGACATCTCCATTAAAATGCACCGCGAACAAGCCATGAGCAAGTTGCAGCATAGAGCTGAAGATGCCGCTGAAGACCGAATTCTAGATGCATTACTTCCCCCTGCTCGCTCTTCAGGATTCGATGAAGAATCACAACCTTCGGAAGATGATTCGAAAACAAGGCAAGTATTCCGCAAAAAATTACGCGAAGGTCAGCTTGATGATAAAGAAATCGAACTTGAAGTAAATCAAGCCCCTGTTGGTGTTGAAATCATGGCTCCTCCAGGCATGGAAGAAATGACCAACCAGCTACAAAGCATGTTTTCTAATTTATCAGGCGATAAAAAGAAACGCCGTAAGCTGAAAGTAAAAGATGCGTACAAAGTTTTAGTTGATGAAGAAGCAAGCAAGCTTATCAACGAAGACGAGATCAAACTCGAGGCCATTGAAGCAGTAGAACAGAACGGCATCGTTTTTCTTGATGAAATTGATAAAATAGCCAAACGCTCAGAAGGCTCCAGTGCTGACGTATCAAGAGAAGGGGTACAGCGAGACTTATTGCCTCTGATCGAAGGAAGCACCATCAACACTAAATACGGAATGATCAAAACAGACCATATCCTGTTTATCTCTTCTGGTGCCTTCCATTTATCAAAGCCTTCCGACTTGATTCCTGAGCTGCAAGGTAGATTGCCTATTCGAGTAGAACTTGAAGCGCTATCAACCAACGATTTCGAAAGAATCCTCACCGAACCTGATGCTTCAATAACAACACAATACCGAGAGCTTCTTGCAACCGAAGACCTAAAAATCGAATTCACCAAAGATGGTATACATCGAATTGCGGAAGTTGCATGGCAGGTCAATGAGAAAACCGAAAACATCGGAGCTCGTCGACTTCATACAGTAATGGAACGACTGCTTGAAGAAGTTTCTTTCGAGGCAACAGACTTAAGCACAAAACAAGAAGGTGAAGCACTTAAAATTGATGCGACTTATGTGGATAAATACTTAGGCGAACTCGCTCAAGATGAAGATTTAAGCCGCTATATATTGTAATCAACACTCTACTTCATGCACCCAGCGCGTTTAACGACGTACTGGGTAAAATTGAAAGTTAAAACCTCTTATGATTAAACCCTCAAAAATCAATTACAAAAAGTCCTCAAGGCAACTGATTCTCTCCTATCAAGAAGGAAACTATGAACTGTCTGCAGAGTTTTTACGTGTACACTCCCCCTCAGCAGAAGTAAGGGGTCATGGAACACAAGAAGAAATACTACAGATTGAAAAACAAAACGTTGAAATTACCAACATCGAATCCATAGGAAATTACGCACTAAAGTTCACGTTTGACGACGATCATGATTCAGGATTGTATACTTGGGAATATCTAAAAGAACTGTGCCTTAATCAAGACACCTATTGGGCAGACTATTTAAGAAAATTAAAACAGAGTGGGAATGAAAGGAAGCCAAAAGCCTTCTTTAAAAGCAAGTAGACTGCCTAAAGAGCATCATCAGCCTACAACCCAATTATAAAACTGGCGCATCAAGCCCTGCTGTTCAGATGAAGTATACCCGAACGTACCATACAACCTGTCTTGAAAGCTTCTCGTCTGGTCTTCCAAAACGGACTTATTTAAACGAATACCATACCGCTCGAAAATAGGTGCAAGCTCATCATAACGCTCCAATAAGTCCTGACGAGTCATTTGATAGGCATGCTCACAAACCTCTTGGCGCCCTTCAAAACTAAAGACACTCGAAAGCAGCATGGTTGCATCATCACGTCTAGGTTGAACCAATACGATATCCGCGCCAGGGTATTGCTCCTCATAAGCAGACATCCCCAACTCAACTCGAGAATGAATAAATGTTCTTAGGGTTTGACCTAGAACCGCAGCTAAACCACCCTCTCTTAAAGACTTCGACTCCATTGTCCCACACTCTGAAGCTGCATCTGTATCAATAGGAACCAAAGGGTTTAAACCGATCACAAGATCAGCCCCCTCATCCAAGGCCACAGACGCATGCATTGCCTTCAGAAGCGTTCCGTCAGCAAAGTATCGTCCATCTATTTCTACTGGCGTATAAAAGCCAGGGCATGCAACACTGGCCTGAACGGCTTTCGATATGGAAATATGGTTATACTTCTCATCCCCAAATTTAATGGCTTCTCCCGAATCAAGATCTGCAGCCACTAAAAACAACTTACGTCTTAATTCACGGAAATCATCTGTTCTGCCATGGCCATCATACAAAACACTTAAATATTGATAGAGAACATCGTTCGTAAACAGCCCATCAGGCAAGGCATCCACTAGATCAGTTAAAGATTCAAGAAGCGATTGATCGCCGGGGCGGGATATCAGGTGCGTTAATTTACGGCTAACAATAGCTGGGACTTTAAGTAAGCTACGCGCATATTCTTTGAAGGCAGGCTGAAAAAAAACATGAGGATGAAATGGATGGCCATGAGGTTCATTAATAATAAAAATCCGGCACATCTGAGCAGTCGTAATCTGATTAGCAAGGTTAGCAGCAATCAAAGCACCACTACTTACTCCAACATAAACATCAATATCATTGAAATTAATCCCATCAAGGCACTCATCTAGTGCTCTTAATGCTCCAATTTCATAGATACCACTAAGTGGGCCGCCCCCTCCTAATGCCAGTCCGATTTTAAAATCTCTCTGTTTCGAAGGGGATTGCTTAGCCACTCATTATCTCTCTGTACAGCTTATATTAGACTATGGTTCAAAACGACTATTCTGCTTTAGTCGCAGCCGTTTTGGTAGTCTTTGCTGCAGAAGTTCGCTTCGTGGCCGTTGTCTTCTTAGCTGCTGCAGTGGTTTTCTTAGTCGCTGGCGCCTTTTTAGCTGCTGGGACTTTTTTCTCTGCAGTTGCCGGTGCTGCTTTTTTAGCAGGCGCTTTTCTAGCGGCTGGAGCTTTTGCTTTTTTTAACGTTTCAACATTCTTCTTTAGTGTTTCAATTTCTGCTTTAAGCGTATCAAGATCCGCTTTTGAAGGGATACCAAGACGCGTAAGAGCTCTTTGAACACGCTCATCAAAAACACGCTCTACTTTATCCCATGTGGTGTTTGCTTTATCACGAACATCTTCAGCGCGCTGCATAACATCATTTTTAACATCTTCTACACGGTTGTTTGCAAACTCAACTTGGCGCAGAACACCTTCACGCCCACGCTCTTCAATATCTTTGCCCGCAGTAACAAGCGCATCAAAATATTTATTTCCTTCACCATCAGCCTTACTGAATGCACCTAAACCAGCCAACCAAATCTGATTAGTGTATTTCTTAATATCTTGTGCAATTCTAGTTTCTGAAAGTGCCTTCATGCGGTTATCCGTTGCTTCAGCAGCGTCTTTAAGCTTACCCATAGTTATAAACCCTTATCGATTCAATACTTACTGCTAATCAAGCAGCTCATAACGCAGAACCCGAAACAATCAACATAAAAGCAATCAGTTGAAGCGAGTACCGCCATTCAAACAATCAAACTAACAATGTCAATTAGAATTTTCATACTAATGACCGCAGATCACTTCTCCTATTCACAAGACCAAAAGAAGAGACTATCCTAGCAATCAGGCGTTGAATGCCTTAATAATAATTCCAATAAACCATGCTCACTGTCTTTTATCATGAATCAACTACTTCAATACCCTTGGGCTTCGTACAAACTTAACCCAATAAAACTGACCCTTAATAGCCTTGAGGCCAATTGGCATAGACTCCATATAGGTAATTCAGAAAAATACCCATCAACTGCCGCATTAACTGAAATAACGCAACAGTTTCCTATTCTAGCCGCTTCTATTGGAAGCACCTCATTGAATGAAATTTCGCTTAAACTGCAATCTGGCTGGCTAAACTTTCACCAAGGAAATTACCAAGAAGCAACCAAAACAGGATTATCGGTAGGTTTACTAGGACTCAATCTCGCCTCAAAGTCCATGGCTATTTACGCAACGCACCTAGAACCTAATGAATCCTTAAAGCTGAACCTATTTTTAGAGGCCGTCAAACTGGCTGATCACGCAATCGAAGTTATGCCAACGAACCCTGATGCTCATTACAATAAAGGGTACGCTTTAGGAAGATATAGCCAAGGGATCTCCATTACCAAAGCCTTAGCAGAAGGCCACGGCAAAGAGGTTAGAAGAAGCTTGGAGAAAACTCTGGAATTGTCTCCCGAGCATGCTGAAGCTCAAGTTGCATTCGGAACTTATCATGCTGAAATCATCGACCAAGTAGGAAAACTGGTCGCCAGTATTTCCTATGGAGCCAATAAAGACTCCAGCCTTAAGCACTTCCGGTCTGCCATAAGAATAGCCCCTGATTTTCCTATTGCTTACACACAGTATGCAGATGGCCTACTTATGATGTTTGGCCCTTCAAAACTAAAAGACGCTCAAAACCTCTACGATAAAGCAGCTTCCAGCCTAATTTTTGATGCAATGGAGCAACTTGATCGACAAGCCGCCATCGATGAATTAGCAGAAATCCAGTAACCAGCAACCCCGAGCAGCCAAGAGCCCGTTGGGCTCTTTTCCCTTGATTATTGAGTAATTCGATTTGTAACATTGTGCTACAAATTACAACAATGCGTTTCCACTTCTATGCCAATCTTCAATAATGTGTCATAAAGGTCTGACTATAATGATAATTACAAAGCGATTCTTGTTCGCGCTTAAGGATCAAAAGCATGGGTATTGCATCAATGGCAAATTCTAATAATATTCACAAGCTGTCAGAACCTATCCAACAGGCTTATCAAGAGTTATTCAGTGGCGATGTTTATTTATGCGGGAAAGCAGGCGTCTCAGTACGAAATCACAGCGGAGTAGCCAAGCATACAGTAATTGGTGTTCATGGTTTCCTTGAGAACCACTGCTACTTCACAGAAACCTACTCTCAATCCGATATCGAACTAATTTTATTAACCTGTAGCAATTATCATATTCCTGTCACAGGCCCTGAACATACGCATGCAGACTGGTTTGATCAACCCGACCATCCTGACTCATCAATTGAGTATGATGCTTGTATTTTGATTCAAGCAATGGAAAAACTCGCCACCTCTAAAAATGTTCGTATTCATGGCCATTCTCGTGGCGGCGGTGTTATTTTAGAAGCCATTAATCAAAGACCAGAACTATTTAAAGACGCAGAAATATTATTGGAAGCCCCTGTCTTACCTCAAGGGAAAATCCACCCTATGCCTAAAGCATTAGTTGACAACATGTCGCCTAGAATGTGGCCTTGGGCTTTAAGGCTATTAGAAAAAACACCGCTTACTACCTACTCCCAAGCATTCTTCGGTGAAACACAAGGGCGTAAAAAGCAGCTACTTGAGCATTTATTTAAAAACCCTCAAAACGCGATGACCATCATCAAAAACATTCACTCCATTGAAACATGGATGAATAAAACGTCGACTGACGTTTTCAAAAAGATAAAAAGAGGGACTATCCTCATTCCAGAGAGAGACCGAATCTTATGCAAAGAGAGCATGTTAGACAGTGCCCTCAAATCACCTAACAACGTAAGAGTTGTTGAAACAGATGGCACGAGCCATTTCATTACCTTAGATGATGTTGAGTGGTTACCTCCCTTGACGATACCGCTATCTCTTCAGTAGGGTTGCTCTTTTTATAAGTCCCCTAAATGAGAATTATCTATGTCTGTCGACAAATTGGCGAAGCCTGTATCAGGTCAACATGGAGAAGCGCTTCGCCAGCTTCTACTTCAAAATAGGCATCGGCACGTTCAAAGTACACACTCAGATCAAACACAACACTTGCAGAGTTTAATGGTTTGGCAAACGTCTCGTTTAAAGCAAACGCACGCGGATCTGTTTAGCTCAGAAAGATACCAACAAGCCGCTCACTACTTCATTGAAGATCTTTATTTATCTCCTAATGCAATACAAAGAGATAAAGACCTAGAACGGGTCTTTCCTACGCTTGTTAAATTATTACCCGACGACATGTTAGAAACCGTAGCCAATGCCGTAGAATTAAATATCTTATCAGCAGAGCTCGATCAACAACTCGCGGATAATCTTTTCAGAATAGCCCGAGAAAAAAATACCGAAAGCAGCATCACCATTTGCCATTCAAGTTATGTACAAGCCTATCGAGAAAGTGCTGCTGGGGATTTAAGAGTTCATCAACTGAACCTTATCAATCAGATTGGATCTGATCTCGACCATCTTGTTCGTATTCCACTCATATCTTGGACTCTAAGACTCATAAGAAAACGAGCACACAAGAAAGGCTTAGGCAGCCTGCATGAGTTTCTAGAGCGAGGATTTAATACATTCAAAGATCTAGGAGGGGCAAAGGAATTTATGAGTATCATCTCGTCTCGTGAAGGACAAATCATTGAAAACTTAAACTCTGGTCATCATTCGCCTTTTGCCATAGACACAAGAATAAACCTGTAGATAAATCATCTCAGGTTTATTAATGTTATTAGCCTAACTCTTTTTCAAGGTAGTTATTAATTTCTCGTTCAACCACCGACTTAAAAGGTCGCATCAATAGCGCCAACTCCACCTTAACTTCCAGCGTATCTTCGGTCACATCTAAATACCCTTTTACACCAGTGCGATGAAAAACAAGCTTCTGACCTTGCCATTCATATTTAGCATCAAAACGATCAGCCAACATTAGAGCAAGCTGCTCTGCATCTTCGAGCGCTTTATCAACCCCTAAGGTATGATTTCGTTTTAAATGAATCTTTGACATACAACCTACCAATAAAAACAGCAAAAACTACCAACCAACGTTGATAATAAAAAATAATCGGCCACGCCACATATATACATGCGCATATCGATACCTGGCCGTGCATTCTACCCCAAAGCCCTCGAATTCAACAAATTGACCTTTATCAAAAGACAACAACCTGAATCAAGGTTAGAATACCCACAATTTTTTGCTTCTACTGGATCTATTCTGCTATGACAGATCAAAATAAAACGACACACTTTGGTTTCCAACAAGTGCCTGTAAATGAAAAAGCCAACAAAGTTGCAGACGTCTTTCACTCTGTAGCAAGTAAATACGACATCATGAATGACTTGATGTCTGGAGGCATTCATCGCTTATGGAAACGTTTCACCATTGATCTAAGCAGTGTTCGTAAAGGGCATCGCGTTTTAGATATCGCAGGCGGAACCGGAGATCTAACGAAACAGTTTTCCAAGCTCGTCGGTAAAGATGGTCATGTTGTACTAGCAGATATAAACAGTTCCATGCTTGAAGTAGGTCGTGAACGCCTGACCAACCAAGGTTTAACAGACAACATAGAATACGTACAGGCAAATGCTGAATCACTGCCTTTTGATGACAACTCCTTTGACGTCATCACCATTGCTTTTGGTTTAAGAAACGTCACGGACAAAGACAAAGCTTTACGCTCAATGCTTAGAGTGCTTAAACCTGGTGGTCGTTTACTTGTTCTTGAATTCTCCAAACCAGGCAATCCATTGCTTGAAAAGGTGTATGACACCTATTCTTTCAGCCTTCTTCCAAAGATAGGTCAAGTCATTGCTGGCGATTCAGAAAGCTATAAATATCTAGCCGAATCTATCCGTATGCATCCAGACCAAGAAACACTGAAAGATATGATGGCTGACGCGGGCTTTGTTCGCTGTAACTTTCACAATATGACAGGAGGCATTGTCGCCCTCCACAAAGGCATTAAGCCTTAAAGTTATTATCGTAAAGGTTATCAATCTCTCATGTTTCAAATGGTTTCAACAGCAACGTTGACGCTTATCGAAGGGGCTATCAACCAAGCGATCAAGCAAGATGAACTTACTCAAAGAAAGCTTGCTCGCTTGGAAGGTAAGGTTGTATGTCTACGTCTAAATACGCCAAAACTGGATTTTTTCATTCAAATTATTTCAGACGGAGTTCGAGTTCCCATCAGCATAGAACACGAACCAGACCTAACAATTTCAGGAACGCCTTCAGACTTTTTACAAATTGTACTTGCCGAAGACATGAACAGTGCTCTTTTCGGAAGCCAAGTGCGTATTGGCGGTAACGAACACTTAGCGCAAACATTAATGACCCTAACCAAAGAACTCACCATTGATTGGGAATACCTCCTATCAAAAGTTACAGGTGATGTAATTGCACATCAAATAGGTCAAGGCGTTAAACTATCAAGCGGCTGGTTTAAACAAACCAACCAAAGCATGATAGATAACTTGGAAGAGTATATTCACCACGAGTTAAGAACTCTTCCACATGCCAGCGAAATAGACTATTACAGCGAACAAGTTTCGGAGCTTAGGTTACGAACCGATCGGTTAAACGCAAAAATAAAACAATTGGAAGACAAAGCATCCTCCAATACTCAAGAATTGCAGCAAGGAGTTAGAAGTGACCAGCCTTAAAAGGATTCTGGTAATCATCTGGGTCATTAGTAAATATCGTCTAGACCAACTGATTCCTCTAACGCTTTTACCTTGGTACATGCGCGGCTTATTGTGGCTCGCGCCATGGCATTTAAAATCAGCGCCAAAAAACTTAAACCGAGGCGCTCGGCTTCGTCTGGCCCTTCAAGAGCTTGGCCCCATTTTTATTAAATTCGGGCAAATACTATCAACACGAAGGGACCTTCTTCCCGATGACATCGCAGACGAACTCAAGCTATTACAAGATAATGTACCTGCGTTTTCATCCACCGAAGCAAAATCCATCATAGAAACGTCATTAAAAGCCAAAATAGATGAATTGTTTGAAGAGTTCAGTGATCAAGCCTTAGCTTCTGCATCTGTAGCTCAAGTTCATACGGCTAAACTCAAGACGGGCGAAGATGTTGTTATTAAGGTAATCCGACCAAACCTCGTTCCTACAATTCAGAAAGATATTGCCCTGATGAAACTCATGGCACATCTTCTTGAAAGTTATTGGTCAGAAGGTCACCGCCTTCATCCCAAAGAAATTGTAAATGACTACGAGCACACCATTTACGACGAGCTCGATCTGCAAAAAGAAGCAGCAAACGGCTCCCAACTTCGTAGAAATTTTGAAAACTCTGAAATTCTTTATGTCCCTAAGATCTATTGGGATTACACCCGAACCAACGTCATGGTTATGGAGCGAATTTCAGGTATTCCCGTTGCAGAAGTGGCTGAACTTAACGATCAAAGCACCAACATGAAACTGCTCGCCGAGCGAGGCGTAGAAATATTTTTCACTCAGGTTTTTCGCGACAGCTTCTTTCATGCTGACATGCACCCAGGTAACATTTTTATTTCACGTGAAAACCCCCAATCACCGCAGTACATTGCAGTGGACTTTGGAATTGTAGGTTCCCTCACTGAAAACGATCAAATTTACTTAGCGCGCAACCTTCTCGCATTCTTTAACCGAGATTACCGTCAAGTAGCACAACTTCACATTGATTCCGGTTGGATACCAAAGCACACGCGCGTTAACGAATTCGAAGCAGCAATACGCAGTGTTTGTGAGCCTATCTTTGAAAAGCCACTTAAAGAAATCAGCTTTGGTCATTTCCTATTAAGACTTTTCCAAGTGGCAAGACGTTTTGACATGGAAGTTCAACCACAACTGGTTTTACTCCAAAAAACGCTTTTAAATATCGAAGGCTTAGGCAGGCAGTTATATCCGGATCTAGACCTTTGGCAAACAGCGCTTCCTTACCTTGAAGGCTGGATGAAAGACCGAGTTGCTCCACCCAAAGTATTTAAGAACTTTCAAATCCACGCTGCAGATTGGGCTGAACAAACGCGTCAGTTACCTCAGTTAATGCTTCATGCAATGGAGCAACTGCGCAGCACTGATCAACACCGGCTTGAGCAAAAAGACCAAATACACCAACTACAAGCTGAGATTAGCAATCAAGAACAAGCTAAACGCAGCCGTTGGCTTGGCTTAGCACTCATAACAGGTGCAGCAATCTTAACTCAAGATAACATCGAAACCTTATTGCACACGGTACCAATGGCTACGTGGGGTTTATTGGCCGCAGGGGTTTATCTATTAGCTTTGAAGCGGTACTGATCTGCATCAATTAAGAACAGCATCGTTCCACCAATGACATAGACAAGCCCTAGCAAACCCATTAAAGTTGACACATATTTTAAACATACAAGTAGTAAATTACACCCTATGAACGATGTACTCTCTTCCTTACAAAAAGTTCTAAATGAACGCAAATTAGCATCACCAGATACCTCCTATGTAGCTAAACTACATAGCAAAGGGCTCAATAAAATATTGGAAAAAGTAGGCGAAGAAGCAACTGAAACAATCATCGCTGCAAAAGATGTCCAATCAAGTGATGATAAAAGTGATTTAGTTTATGAAACAGCAGACTTATGGTTTCACACCATAGTGATGCTTAACAACCTAGACCTAGACGTGGATGATGTACTTAAAGAGTTAGAGCGTCGATTTGATTTATCTGGACTAGAAGAAAAAGCGAATCGAACTAAATAGAACTTAAACGTACAGAAAGTACTAGAACAGCGTTTTGACCGATCCAAATGTAAAGGACAAACAAAGCGCGCAATACAGACTAAAAGGTAGATAATTATGGCTGGTATCAGCATTTGGCAACTAGTGATTGTTCTTGGCATCGTCGTACTGCTTTTCGGAACAAAAAAATTAAGAAACATCGGATCAGATCTTGGTGGTGCAATTAAAGGATTTAAAGGCGCGATGAAAGAAGGCGAAGCGGAAGCCGAGACAAAATCAATCGAGAAAAAAGAAGACGAATTAGCAGCAAAAACAGCAGAAAAGAAAGAAGAAACCAAGCACTAATACTGATAGGTTAATAACACTCTATGTTTGATATTGGTTTCTCTGAACTGTTTATCTTGGTGGTCATTGCCCTTCTGGTTCTAGGCCCTGAGCGGCTGCCTGGTGCCGTCCGTAAAGCGGGTCTTATTATCGGAAAGATCAAAGGAAGCTGGCAATCCATCCAGAATGAAATAAACAACGAGTTCGAAGCCGACGAGTTGCGTAAACGCATTCAAAGTGAAGCAGATAACGCACAGCAAACACTCAATGCAGGCTTTGACGCAGACGCATACAATCAAAAGATTTTAGACCAAGAGCGTAAAATTAGAGCTGATATAGAGAAACAAACCACACTTTCTCAAGAATCAAATTCAACGTCAGACGTTACTGAAAAAGAAACAACCAGCACGCTCCCCCTATCGCAAAACAATGACAAATCATGACAGATAACATACCAGAGGGCAGTCAGCCCCTTGTAGCTCACCTTACTGAGTTACGAGATCGACTGCTTCGCTCAGTTCTAATCATTTTATTATTATTCGCTGGTATATATTCTTGGTCCAACGAATTATATCTTTTTATATCAGAACCACTGCGTCGCTTCTTACCAGAAGGGGCAAGCATGATCGCTACAGATGTCGCGTCGCCATTTTTGACTCCGTTCAAGCTGACATTAATGACATCTATCTTCTTATCTGTGCCCTTCATACTCCATCAAATATGGAGCTTTATTGCGCCGGGCCTCTATAAACACGAAAAGAAGTTTGCCATCCCCTTATTAGTTTCAAGCGTTCTTCTATTCTACAGTGGGATGGCTTTTGCTTATTTTGTGGTATTTCCAATCATCTTTGGCTTCTTCACGAGCGTAGGGCCAGAAGGCGTTGCGATTATGACCGACATTAATCGCTACCTAGACTTCGTCTTAAAGTTATTCTTTGCGTTTGGTGTTGCCTTCGAAATTCCCATTGCAACATTTCTGTTAATAGCTGCAGGCATGTCAACAGTGGCATCGGTCAGTGAAAAGCGTCCTTATGTAATTATTGGCTGCTTTACTGTCGGCATGCTCATCACGCCTCCAGACGTAATCTCTCAAACCTTACTTGCCGTACCCATGTGGCTACTGTTCGAGATTGGACTATTGTTTGCCCGATTAGTTGATAAATCAGAAGAAGAAAACGCAACTGACAGCACAGACGAAAATTAACTATATTTACTTATCAGCAGACATAAAAAAAGCGCTCTAAAGCGCTTTTTTTATGTCTGCTGATAATATTTTCACATTATCTAATAGGCTATAAAGACCTACTCAGCAGAAAGCTTCTCGATGCTAGCAAGCAATTTAGCTGCACGTTGCTCAAGGTCTTCTACAACTTCTTTATGAACGTGAGTAGACATCGCAGATACACGATTTTTACCCATGCGAAATAAACCAAACTTAATTGCTTCCGCATTATCTTTTAAGTCAGCCAATAATTTTGCGTCCATTGACGATAGCCCCTACACGGTGTGTTGAAATTCGATGCGCCATTGTACCCAAAAGCATAAGCGGATGACCAGTTGAAATATCACTTTATAGATCGAACTCAACTTAACCTTAAATTCTCAAGATTAAATAGAAAACTTTACGTTTCCAGCATAAATGTAACAGGCCCATCATTTAACAAAGACACCTTCATGTCAGCGCCAAACTGCCCTGTTGCCACATTAGGGTGTATTTCCCTTACCTTTCGAACAAAATACTCATAAAGTAACTCACCTTGTTCCGGCGAAGCCCCTTTACTAAACCCAGGACGAGTACCTTTTTTAGTATCAGCAACAATCGTGAACTGAGAGACAACCAATAAACCACCACCAACCTGCTGTAAGTTCAGATTCATCTTACCTTCATCATCCGGAAAGATCCGATAAGATAAAATACGCTTCAATAATTTATCAGCAGAAGCCTCATCATCAGCTTTTTCCACCCCAAGTAATAATAAGATCCCGTGATCAATGGCGCCTACCGTCTCCCCTTCCACAACCACACTTGCTTTAGTTACCCTCTGAATCAAACCTTTCATATTCTTCTTTCAAACCCTAAATAAAATCATTCAATCTATGATAAATAATCCATATTTTTACACATTTAAACGAGATTGTTCTTTTATAATTAATGTATACAGATCAAAATCATATAAGACCAACCCAACGCCTTCAGGTAACTTATTGTGATAATTCGCTTTTTCAACATACTTTCACTCTTCATGCTTCCATTATTATTGATCAGCTGCGGCGGCGGAGGGGGCGGTGGAAGCTCTTCTAGTGACAATACACAAGAAGATACTCAAACAGAGACACTAACAGCCTCATTCTCTACTTCTTCCAACAGTGGGGAATTACCTTTTGAAGTATCCGTTGATGCCTCCAACTCAACGTTAGCTGAATCTTACAGTTGGGATTTTGGAGACGGAAATTCAGCAACAGGTGTGACAAGCACCAACACCTATACAACCAAAGACAATTACACAATTACATTGACGGTATCGGACTCAGCAGGGGCAATCAATTCGGACAGTCAGGTCATAACTGTTTTAAACCCCACCATTAGCGGTACTATTAACGCACCAGAAACTTCCGTTGCAGACTCGGATACCTCAGACCCAAATGTCAATGTATCCAATAACACGTTTGATGAAGCTCAACTTTTACCTAATCCAGCCATGGTGGGTGGGCACGCACAAAGATCGAACGATCAAAGCGATGTTTTTCGAGTTGACCTATTTTCAGGACAATCAGTCAACCTAACCATAGCCAATTATCAAGGCCCCATACTTGGTCCCAACTTAGATCTATACTTGTACGACGAAAATCAAAACAACATTGATAGCGCAGTAAATTCCACAGCCTCCGATACATTAACCGCCACTCAAGATGGCACTTATTTCGTTGAAGTCAGAGCAGTAACAGGACAGTCCAACTACACCCTAAACATCGGCGACGCAGGCATCAGTTCACAGACTCATGGCGCATCCGTTTCTTCTAGTTTCATGATTGGCGAAGCCGTATTTATCCCCAAACAACAAGATCAAATCACTGCCAGCGCCACAAACTTAGTACAGAGAGCAGGTAAACTAGCAATGCCATCCGGCCAGTTCACCTCCGTTTCAAGCAGTAGCATCAGCGCCAGTGATTCAATTCTAACTCTGGACGCCGGAAAATGGAGCACTGAACAGCAACAAAAACTGGACACCCTCAGTTGGATTGCAGAACTGAACGCGTCAGGGAATTATGAATTAGTTGAGCCTAATTTCATTCATACAGCTTCTTTTACCCCAAACGATCAATTCTTCAATCTTCAGTGGCATTACAATTCAATACAACTGGAAGAAGCCCTAGACATAGAAACAGGCGATAGTAACGTCATCGTAGCCGTCGTAGACACAGGAGTTCTATTAAATCACCCTGATCTTCAAAACCAAGTAGTCAATGGTTACGATTTCATTAGCAATGTCTCTTCTGCCTTAGATGGTGATGGAATCGATAACAACCCGGACGACCCTGGCGATCAATCCAACAGTGATGGTTCAAGCAGTTTCCATGGATCTCATGTTGCAGGTACTGTCGCTGCATCAACCAACAACTCAATCGGGGTTGCAGGGGTTGCAGGCGGCGTCCGAATCATGCCTTTAAGAGTCCTAGGAAAAAGCGGTATAGGCACCAGCTACGACATTATGCAAAGCTTACGATTTGCAGCAGGTCTCAGTAACGACTCTGGTACTGTCCCTGCGCAAACAGCAGACATCATTAACTTAAGTTTAGGCTCAACGTCCTTTTCACAAACAGAGCAAGACCTTTACAACCAATTAGAAGGATTGGGCATTATTGTCATTGCCGCTGCAGGCAACAGCAACACGTCAGCCCCAGACTACCCAGCCAGCTACGATAACGTCGTATCAGTGAGCGCAACCAACATAAGCAATCAAAGAGCTTACTATTCTAACTTTGGAGGTTCCGTTGATGTTGCAGCGCCAGGCGGGGCACTCAATACAGATACCAACGGCGATGGCTTTCCCGATGGCGTCTTAAGCACAATTGCAGATGATCCATCCAGCTTTACGTATTCCTTCTTCGAAGGCACATCAATGGCATCCCCCCATGTAGCCGGTGTCGCTGCATTAATGAAATCAACCAACGTCAATATCGATGCCGATCAGTTTATTGCACTTCTTCAAGCAGGTGATATTACTGATGATTTAGGCTCAACAGGAAGAGACAATGAATTCGGCTACGGCATTATTAATGCGCGTAAAGCCGTGATTGCAGCAGGCGGCGCAAACAACGCCCCAGCATCAGTGATTTTATCTTCCAACAGCATGAACTTTGGTAACTTCAATACGTCCAACACAATTACAGTCAGCGACAGCAGCGACGGTACGTTAAACATCAATGCTATAACCAGCTCAGAATCTTGGGCAACGGCTACCAGCAACACCACAGACGGAAACAACTTTGGCACTTATGATATTTCAGTCGACCGAACAGGATTAACAGATGGAACGTATTCCGCTGACATCACCTTCGACGCAATATCCACTTCCAGTACACTAAATATACAAATGCAGGTTGCCACCAACCCTGTAACGGCCGATGCCGGATACCTTTACATCCTAGCAATCGATCCTGACAGCAGAGCCACGATAGTCTCTACTGAAGCCTCTAGCTCAAATGGCCAGTACACATATACCATTGAAGATATCCCTCCAGGAGACTACGAAATTGTTGCTGGTTCCGATATGAACGCTGACAACATTATTTGCGATCCAGGCGAAAGTTGTGGCGCCTACCCAACACTTGATCAAAACAGTATCGTAACTGTAAATCAAAGCCTCACAGGCTACGATTTCACCGTAAGTTTCGACAGCCAGATTACTGCAAGTTTTAACGCAACGTCAGAAACCTCAGAAGAAACGTTTAAAGGGTTTCAAATCGCCCCTAAAGAAAATACAGCGCCTTCTGTTAGCCAATAACATATAAAAAAACAGCCATCAAATGATGGCTGTTTTTCATTGATATGACCCTAAACGAACAGTTTGAACAGCATAACTTGTTAAACCTTAAAGTTACCAACCTGCATTCGTAAGCGATCTGCCAACTCCCTTAAAGATTTAGCCGAGCTGTCCGTTTCATTAACGATTTGCTCAGCACTCGCCGCTGTTTCAGTAATACTGGTAATGCTGGTTTCAATTTCTTGGGCGACACTGCTCTGCTCTTCGATGGCGCTTGCAATCTGGGTATTTACACCCAAAATAGAATCCATCGCATTCGCGATTTCACTCAGAGAGTCACCGGCCTCTTTGGCCTTTTCGGCCGTTGATTCCGTATATTTTTGACTGCTTTCAATAGCCTCAACGGCATCCTTCGCGCCACCTTGTAGCTTACTGATCATGTCATTAATTTCTTCAGTTGATTGCTGAGTTCGTCCTGCCAACGTTCGAACCTCATCAGCAACAACAGCAAACCCTCGCCCCTGCTCTCCCGCTCTCGCCGCCTCAATGGCCGCATTAAGTGCCAACAAGTTAGTTTGCTCTGCAATGCCTCGAATAACTTCTACCACAGAGCCAATTTCATCAGTACTGTTTGCCAACTTATCAATGACCGCAACAGCAGCAGAAATTTGTTCAGACAGCTGGTTAATATCCGATATAGAACCGTTTAAAAGCGTTTGCCCTGATTGCGTTTTTTGCTGAGCACTCTGAGCCTGATCCGCTGCGTCAGTAGCGTTCTCTGCCATACTGACCGATACCTGATACATTTCTTGTGCGGCAGTAGCAACTAATTCCGTATCTTGCTTTTGCTGGCTAACACATTCAATACTCCGGGTGCTATTTCCTCCTAAACTATCTGTCGCTGTCGTTAGTCCGTCCACCCCCTTTTGAACCTCGATCACCAAATCATGGATTTTACCTACAAAGCTATTAAAACTGACTCTAAAGCAGGCAACTTCATCATTGCCAAACACAGATAAACGCTTCGTCAGATCCCCCTCGCCCTCAGCAATATCTTGTAATGCAGATGCCGTAGTACCTATGGGGTTAATAATACTCTGAGCAATCAAAATCACCACGGCCACTGACACTAAAACAACCGCAACGGCAATGATCGACATTCGAGTTAAAGTCGACTTAAACACTTGGTCCACATCGTCCAGATAAATACCCGAACCAACAACCCAACCCCATGCTTTAAAGCCTTTCACATAGGAAATTTTCTCTACGGGCTGATCACTGTTCGGCTTAGGCCACAGATAAGGGACAAAACCCGCTCCATCACGCTTAACAACTTTCACCATCTCAACAAAAAGCTTTGTCCCCTCAGGGTCTTTAAGGCCTGAAACGTCCTGACCATCTAACGCAGGCTTTATCGGATGCATCACTACTTTTAGATCATTATTATGAATCCAAAAATAGTCGTTCTCCTCATACCTTAAGCTTTTAATCGTATTCATGGCCAACTGCTTGGCTTCATCTTCACTGATATGCCCCGTTTGAGCGTCTTTATAAAAATGATCGATCACATGCCACGCAGTCTCTACCACATGACGGGTTTTCTCATATCGATCATCCAAGAGTCGGTCTTTTAATTGAACTGACGCATAAAGCGTATAAATGATAAACCCAAGAGTAATTACGAGAGGAAGAACCCACAAACGGTGGGCTATTTTGAACCGTCTAAGAAATTTCATAGCACAGCCTACAACTATAAATCAGATGCGATTTATTTAGAGTAGACCATAGCGAAAGTTACAACAATTTGAGGACGTAACTCTCTATCATGAATTTGTTTTTTCCAAACGACGACTCATTTCATCCGTTGCCCTTACTAAAGCGTCTGTCAGAGGCGCATCTTTTGCGGAGTGACCCGCTTCTCTTACCACCTGCAAAGTAGATTCAGGTAAGGCATCATGAAGAGCCTGCGCATTATCGATACAACACACCATGTCATATCGGCCATGGATTATGACTGTAGGGATATCATGGATTTTATGGCAATTTTCCAACAACTGATCTTGGTCTAGAAAACCTCGATTTACGAAGTAATGAACGCACATCGTTGCCATGGATAAAGCAAAGTGAGGGTCAATAAAGTGCTCAACCAATGCTGGATTTGGCTTCAATGTTGAACAGCTTCCTTCCCATTTACACCATGCTTTCGCGGCCGCCATTCGAGCTAATTCATTACCACCAGTAATCAATTCATGATAGGCAGATAAAAGATTATCGTGTTTATTTTCAGGAATCCCGTCTAAAAAACCTTTCCAGTGATCTGGGAATATTCGGCTTGCACCATTTTGGTACAACCACTCCAAGTCCTGATCTCGGCAAAGAAAAATGCCTCTCAAAATCATCGCTTGAACTTTAGCAGGATGAGCTTGAGCGTAAGCTAAGCTTAGCGTTGATCCCCACGATCCACCAAACAACACCCATTGATCAACACCCAAGGTCTCTCTGATATGCTCAATATCTTGAACCAAGGCACTTAAATCATTTTCCTTAAGCTCTGCATGTGGCGTTGAACGACCCGATCCTCTTTGATCAAACAACACAATTCTGTATTTCTCAGGATCAAAAAATCGACGCTGAAAAGGATCACAGCCCGCACCTGGCCCACCGTGAACCACTAAAACAGGCACACCATCCTTACTGCCACACTCTTCTACATGCAGCGTATGCAAATCAGATACTTGTAATGCATGTTCAGCGTAAGGCTTAATTTCAGGGTAAAGCGTATGCATATTTCAATCCTTGATCCTGCGTTAAGAAGTTCTTCAAACTTAGAATGTAATTAGTTTAGAGCAAATACATAATTTTGTTTAGGCAATAAAAAAGCCGTGTGATTAAAAATCACACGGCTTTGATAACACAAAGATATTACTTATTTTTTACTACGAGCTAAACGCTTACGTTCGTTTTCTGTAAGATGCTTCTTACGAATACGAATGTTATTTGGCGTTACCTCTACCAACTCGTCGTCTTCAATAAATTCAAGCGCCTGTTCAAGAGTCATTTTAACAGGTGGCGTTAACGAGATATTCTCATCTGTACCAGAAGCACGTACGTTCGTTAGCTGCTTACCTTTAATTGGGTTAACAACCAAGTCATTGTCACGGCTATGAAGACCAATCACCATACCTTCATATACATCAATGTTTGGATCAATGAACAAACGACCACGCTCTTGAAGCATCCATAGAGAGTAACCAAGCGCTTTACCTTGAACCATAGAAACCAATACGCCGTTAGTACGAGAAGTTACTTCTCCCGCTTTAACAGGACCGTAGTGGTCAAAAACGCTGGTTAAGATACCGCTACCAGAAGTCATTGTCATGAACTGGTTACGGAAGCCAATAAGACCTCGAGCTGGCATGGTGAATTCCATACGAGTACGGCCTTTACCATCTGGAACCATATTCGTCATTTCTGCACGGCGGTTACCAAACTCTTCCATCAAAGATCCTTGATGCTGATCTTCAACATCAACAACCACATTCTCATAAGGCTCTTCAATTACGCCATCAACTTCACGCTGAACAACTTCTGGACGAGAAATACCCATCTCAAAGCCTTCACGACGCATCGTTTCGATCAATACAGAAAGGTGAAGTTCACCACGACCAGAAACTTTAAACTTCTCGGCAGAATCGCCTGGCTCAACACGCAACGCAACGTTGTGAATCAATTCTTTTTCTAGACGCTCAGAAATGTTACGACTGGTTAGCATCTTACCGTCAAGACCTGCAAACGGTGAGTTGTTCACCTGGAAGGTCATGCTTACTGTTGGTTCATCCACAGACAGAGCTGGCAACGCTTCTGGCGTAGAAGGATCACAAAGCGTATCAGAGATGCCTAAGTTATCGATACCCGTTACACAGACGATATCACCAGCGGTAGCCTGCTCAACTTCAACACGCTCAAGACCCATGTAACCCATAAGCTTTAGGATCTTACCGTTGCGAATCTTACCTTCACTGTCCACAACAGAGATTTGTTCGTTCGGCTTCATGGTACCGCGAGTGATACGACCAACACCGATAACACCTAAATAGTTAGAATAATCCAATGCAGAAACCTGCATCTGAAGAGGACCATCAATATCAACTTTTGGCGCAGGTACTTTATCAACGATCATCTCGAACAATGGCGTCATATCATCTGCAAGTTCATCCGCTTCATTACCGGCAAGACCGTTAATTGCAGAAGCATAGATTACAGGGAAATCAAGCTGCTCGTCTGTTGCACCTAAGCTATCAAACAAATCAAACATCTGATCCATCACCCAATCAGGACGAGAACCAGGACGGTCAATTTTGTTAATTACAACAATTGGGTTCAAACCCTGTTCAAACGCTTTCTGAGTTACAAAGCGAGTTTGAGGCATCGGACCATCAACGGCATCAACCAACAAACAAACAGAATCAACCATAGATAAAACACGTTCTACTTCACCACCGAAATCGGCGTGTCCCGGAGTATCTACGATGTTAATGTGGTAATCGTTCCATTCGATTGCAGTATTTTTGGCAAGAATCGTAATACCACGTTCTTTTTCTTGATCGTTTGAATCCATGATGCGCTCTGCACCTTGGTCTTTACGATCTAGTGTGCCCGACTGCTGCAGCAATTTATCAACAAGAGTGGTCTTGCCATGGTCAACGTGCGCAATAATGGCAACGTTTCTTAATCTGTGTATCAAAGGATTCTCCAAGGGGTTCTTTCGACCCTATACTTAACAAATGTGTTCTAAAACACGTTTATCAACGGGACTCTTCAGGCCAATATACCTGAAGGGTTAAAATTTGAGCGCATTCTACATCTTTTTACAGGTTATTTATATAGACTCTGATCGGAGTTGTTCATAGATAACCAAAACAATTACTTCGCATTCCGATATACCTTCACATTCGTATACCCATCAGCCTGCAATTGCTGAGCATGAAGCTGACTCATGACACCTCTATCACAGTAAAGCAAATACTCCGTTTCAAGCGACTTCTCTTTGAAAGCAGTGTGAAGCGCATAAAATGGAATTCGCTCAATCATCATGCCTTCAACCTCCAGCGGTGCTTTCTCTTCTTCATCAGGATGACGAATATCGATAATGACTGAATCACTCGTCCCAACAACCGACACCTCTTCAACCTGTACATCCTGTTTAAAGTCATCCACCACGTTCTGAATTTTCTGAATCATCATCTCTTCAAGCGCCTTTTCAAGCACACTAAAATCGAAGGATTCTTCCGCTCTGCGAACACGCTCCATAGAGGCTCGAGTCGTTGGCTTATCTGAAATAACGCCACAGTACTCAGGCATATGAGCTGCGAAGTCATAAGTTCCAATTTCCGAAGCAATATCGACAATCTCTTGCTTATGAGTGGTAACCAACGGTCGTAAAACCAAAGAATCAATAACCTGATCGATAGCGGACAGATTCTTCAGCGTCTGGCTTGAGACCTGAGCGATACTCTCACCCGTCACCAAACAATCAAGTTTCATTTTCTCAGCAACCTGACTTGCAGCCCTAAGCATCATTCGTTTGAGAATAACACCCATATATGAACGTTCTACGTTCTGGAGAATTTCTGCAACAACGCCCTCAAAAGGAACACTGACAAACTTCACGGAGTGGGAGCTTCCGAACTTCTCCCAGATATAATGAGAGACCTCTTTTACGCCAAGTTCATGAGCTCGACCGCCCAAGTTAAAGAAACAGAAGTGCGTTTGAATACCACGGCGCATCATCAGATAACTCGCGACCGTCGAATCAAAGCCACCGGACATCAAAGACAAAACAGAATCCTGACTACCAAGCGGATACCCGCCAAGACCTTCAAAGCGTTCATGAATGAGATAAAGAGAATCATCACGAATTTCCATATTCACCTGAAACTCAGGATTTTTAAGATCAATGCCCTTGGCTTCACATTGCTGACGTAGACAACCACCTATATAGCGTTCAGCATCAATGGACTTAAAATCATGATTACCCGCTCGCTTAATACGCACACAAAGGGTTTTACCCTTAATTTTCTCAGCGTATAGCGCTTTCGCCTTTTCTAGCATGTCATCAAAATCAACATACGGGTATTTCTGTACACTTAAAAAGTACGCAATCCCTGGCGTTGAGACTAACGCTGCAGTTACTTGCTTTTCAATTTCAAGATCCTCAGAACCTGTCTCTACCTGAACATTATCCCATTGCCCTGATACTTTAAGCCCTGGATCTATTCGTTTTAAGATCGTTCTTAAGTTTGCTTTTAACTGCTTAATAAGCTGCTTACGAACCGGACGACTTTTAATTGTAATTTCAGGAAACAACTTGACGATGTATTTCATGGCAAACGCACCAAATAACGGGCCAGAATCTAGTTCAGACTCCAACAGGACAAAAGAATCGGCGGATTATACCTGAGCAAAACAAACCGCACAAAAAGAGTATCCAGCTAATTTCCTTTTAGTCTAACCCCTAAATCTCACTCAAAAGGGTGCTTCGTTCACCTTACAAGAGACACTTCAAACCTCATAAAAAAGGACTTTCTAAAAACGCACCATTTAAGACCTTAAGCACCAACATGAAGCACAATAAAAAATACTTGCACTAATAGAAAGCACAGTTATAGTACCCACAGCGGTATAAACCCTTAATCTTGCGGCTTTCCATCGTTTTAGCACATGGCACACTCTTTGCTTCAACAGGCACAAGATTCGGGAATACCCGATATCAAAAGGATTAATGCTGACCACGAACATTAGTTTGGTCAGGTTTAATTGATGCTTAGCGGAGAGACAAATGTCCAATAGTACAATTGCACTTATTAAAGAACATAATGCGAAGTGGGTTGACCTTCGCTTTACAGATACGCGCGGTAAAGAACAGCACGTAACTATCCCTTCATTTGAAGTTGACGAAGAATTCTTCGAAAACGGTCAAATGTTCGATGGCTCTTCAATCTCTGGTTGGAAAGGCATTAACGAATCTGACATGATCCTTATGCCAGATGACGAAACTTGTGTTCTAGATCCTTTCACAGAAGAAGTTACTGTTAACTTACGCTGTGACATCATCGAGCCTTCTACAATGCAAGGCTACGAGCGTGACCCACGTTCAGTTGCAAAGCGCGCTGAAGCATACCTTGCATCAACAGGTCTAGGCGACACTGCTTTCTTCGGTCCTGAACCAGAATTCTTTATTTTTGACAGCGTTCAGTGGAAAGCTGACATCTCTGGTGCTAGCTACCAGATCCACGCTGAAGAAGCTGATTGGTCTACTGATAAGACTTTCGAAGGCGGTAACACTGGTCACCGTCCACGCGTTAAAGGCGGTTACTTCCCAGTACCACCAATTGATTCTTGCCACGAGATCCGTACAGCAATGTGTGGTGCTCTAGAAGCAATGGGTCAAACTATCGAAGTACATCACCACGAAGTAGCAACAGCTGGTCAGAACGAAATCGGTGTTAAGTTTAACACTCTAGTTAAGAAAGCTGATGAAGTTCAAGAGCTTAAGTACTGCGTACACAACGTTGCACATATGTACGGCAAGACAGCTACTTTCATGCCTAAGCCACTAGTTGGTGATAACGGTTCTGGTATGCACGTTCACCAGTCTTTCTGGAAAGACGGCGAAAACGTGTTTGCTGGCGACGGTTATGCAGGTCTAAGTGAAACTGCTCTGTACTACATCGGTGGTATCATCAAGCACGCTCGCGCGATCAACGCTTTTGCTAACGCATCGACTAACTCATACAAGCGCCTTGTACCAGGTTTCGAAGCACCAGTTATGCTAGCTTACTCAGCTCGTAACCGTTCTGCTTCTATCCGTATTCCTTACGTTGCGTCTCCTAAAGGCAAGCGTATCGAAGCTCGTTTCCCTGATCCAACCGCTAACCCATACTTGGCATTCTCTGCAATGCTTATGGCTGGTATTGACGGTGTTAAGAACAAGATCCACCCTGGCGATCCTGCAGATAAAGATCTTTATGACCTACCAGCAGAAGAAGCTTTAGCTATCCCGACTGTAGCTGAATCTTTCGACCAAGCGCTAGCAGCTCTTAACGAAGATCGTGCATTCTTGACGGAAGGTGGCGTGTTCACTGACGACATGATCGATGCATACATCGAACTTAAGAACGAAGAAGTTGAGCGTTTGAACATGACTACTCACCCTGTTGAGTTTGACATGTACTACAGTGTTTAATCTTTCCCTCGGGTAGATTAAATTACTAAAAAAGCCTCCCACACGGGAGGCTTTTTTATTACTATACTGAAATCACACAACGTAAAGACCTAAAACTCAAAAGCAAAACAGAGCAATACGTTTTTACAACCCTATGTTGTCCATTTGCGCAGAATTGGCCCGAACCTATGCCTACAAAGACGTTCTTTCTATCTTCTCTTGCTCTTATTCTCGCCATTTCGACAAGCGCACAAGCTAAAGTCTACAAATGGGTAACTGAAGACGGAACCGTAGTCTATTCTGACCAACCGCATCCTGAAGCCGAAGTTCTTAATATCGAGCCCCTGCACCCCTACAAAGCTCCAGCATATAACGCCCCTGAAGAATCTCAAAGCACTCAAAGCCAAGCTAAAGTTGAAGCAACAACAAGATACAGCAGCGTGACCATCGCATCGCCAGAGCACGACTCCAACATCCATGGAACCGCAGGAAGTTTCAGTGTTTCAGTCGTTTCCAATCCAAGCCTCAAACAAGGTGATAAATACCAACTGCTTATCGACGGAACCCCGACAGGCACACCCACCAGCCACAGCCAATTCAATGTACAAAACATTGATCGAGGTGAGCACACCGTATCTGTACAAATCCTAGATAAACAAGGAAAGAGCCTAAACCAAAGCCCAGCCATAACGGTTCACATCCACAGAAACAAAGTGCCAAGAAAATCTCCGAGATAAAACCCCAAACCAAACGCACAAAATTAGTGCATAATAAAACCACCTGCCCTAAAATATACTCATATTTTATAATTAGGCGAATCTAATCACGCCCTAAATCGCACCACATCAATCATTCAGTCGCCTTACGTCAACGCATCTAAGCTGGCTTAGTTCTTGCTTTAACAGGTTACTGATCAAAAGCGTGCACCATTATGGATTACAAAGTTTCACATAAGCGGATTATTGATAACCTCAGCTCCTCCATTATTGAGTTATCACCCCAGCTTACTATCAACTATATGAACCCGGCTGCAGAAATGCTGTTTCAGGTCAGTGCGCGCAGAGTTGCAGATTTACATATCAGTATTTTATTTACGGAAGAACATGACAATACAACGCTACTGGAACAAGCCGTTGAACGCAGTCATCCGTTCAGTAAACGCGAAGCAACTCTATACCCAAGAAATAAAGAGCCCATCACACTGGATTACGTTGTCACACCGATAACGGAACCCAACGGTCAAACCTATCTGCTGATGGAGCTTCAGTCGCGTGATCGACTGATCCGAATCAGTCGAGAAGAAGACATGATGGCAAAACAAGCCACCACACAGGAACTAATCCGAGGATTGGCTCATGAAGTCAAAAACCCTCTCGGTGGAATTCGTGGTGCTGCTCAATTACTTGAACGAGAACTCAACGACCCTCAATTGAGTGAATTCACTAATGTCATCATTGAAGAAACAGACCGCTTAAGAAACTTGGTTGATCAAATGTTAGGCCCAAGAAAGCTGCCTGAACGTATCGAAACCAATGTTCACGAAATATTAGAGCGTGTTAATGCCCTAATTGAAGCTGAAACAAAAGGCGCTGTTCACATTAAACGTGATTACGATCCGAGTATTCCGGAGTTCAGCGCGGATCCTTCACAGTTGATTCAAGTGATCTTAAATATCAGCCGTAATGCAATGCAGGCACTGCAAGAAAACAATGTAGAAAGCCCAAGCATTTGCTTCAAAACTCGCGCTCTCAGACAATTTACTATCGGGTCTCAAAGACACCGCTTGGTATGCCAGCTGGATATCATTGATAACGGCCCGGGCATTCCAAAAGAAATTCTAGAAAACATTTTTTATCCAATGATCAGCGGACGCGCTGAAGGAACGGGTTTAGGCCTATCCATCGCGCAATCTATCGTCACTCAACATGAAGGACTCATTGAGTGCGAGAGTGAACCTGGCCGTACCGCTTTTACTATTTATCTACCTTTGGAGTTAACGTCATGAACAAAACGAATAACGTGTGGATCGTGGATGATGACCGTTCTATTCGTTGGGTTTTGGAAAAAGCCCTCTCACAAGCTCATTTACCAACAAGCAGCTTTGAGTCTGGTGACGAAATCTTAAAAAAACTGCAGCACAGTCAACCTGACGTCATTATCAGTGATATACGAATGCCAGGCATTGACGGTTTAGAAATGCTGGATCAAATTCAAAATGATCACCCTGAAATTCCAGTGATCATTATGACTGCTCACTCTGACCTCGATAGCGCAGTCAAATCTTATCAACGTGGCGCCTTTGAATATCTACCTAAGCCCTTTGATATAGATGATGCTGTTACCTTGGTTAAACGTGCTCTCAGCCACGCCCAAGAGCAGAAAGCAGAAACATTTAATGCTATCAACGACCCAGGCACTGAGATCATTGGTGAAGCACCTGCCATGCAGGAAGTTTTCAGAGCCATCGGTCGTTTGTCCCAATCGAACATTACCGTATTAATCAACGGTGAATCCGGTACGGGTAAAGAGCTGGTCGCTCATGCACTTCATAAACACAGTCCTCGACGCGCTCAAGAATTTATTCCTCTTAACATGGCTGCTATTCCTAAAGACCTGATTGAGTCGGAATTATTCGGTCACGAAAAAGGGGCATTCACAGGTGCTGCAGGTCAGCGTCGCGGTCGTTTTGAACAAGCTGATGGCGGAACCTTATTTCTTGACGAAATTGGCGACATGCCCGCCGAGACACAAACTCGATTGCTTCGAGTATTGGCGGACGGCGAATTTTATCGTGTAGGTGGACACACCCCAGTAAAAGTCGATGTGCGTATCATCGCAGCGACACATCAGAACTTAGAGAAGCTGGTTGAAGACGGACAATTCCGTGAAGATTTATTTCACCGTTTGAACGTTATTCGCATTCACATTCCAAAGCTATCCGATCGTCGAGAAGACATCCCTAAGCTTGCAGAATTTTTCCTATCAAAAGCAGCTAGAGAACTCAATGTTGAAGCAAAAGTTTTAACAGAAGAAGCCGTTGAATACATGGCCAGCATGCCTTGGCAAGGAAACGTGCGCCAATTAGAAAATACCTGCCGCTGGCTAACGGTTATGGCTTCAGGTCGTGAGATTCATATTTCGGATCTTCCACCTGAACTGCTGGACGAACAGAACGTTCATACCTCATCCAGCAACTGGGAAGCAGCGTTAAGCAACTGGGCAGATCAAGAACTTTCTAAAGGCAAACAAGGCGTTTTAGACGACGCAGTGCCTACCTTTGAACGCATCATGATTGAAACAGCCTTAAAGCACACAGCAGGTAGAAAGCGCGATGCTTCAATCTTATTAGGCTGGGGACGAAATACTCTGACTCGCAAGATTAAAGAACTTGGCTTAGAAACCAAAGACCACCCTGAAGAAGCGGATACTTAATACTACCCCACTTCATCTAAAACGCGGCGCTTAAAATGAGCGCCTGCGTTTTCAATGATCTTCCTACAGGCTTCAACATCAACGCCTTCCAAGCCTTCAATCACTGACACTTCCACTCGATCAAAGTACTTCGGCGCGGCTTTAATAAACCCCAATACAGCAATGTACGACCCTTTCTTTGTAGGTTGACAATGCAAATCGTAAATAGACTTATTCTGAGCATTTAAAGAAATGGATAAAACATCCACTGCTTTCGCCAATTCAGGCAATACATTCCTACCATGAACTAAATTTGCTAAACCGTCAGTATTCACCCTTACAGGCTTACCTTGCCATTTCACATAAGCCGCTATCTCAAGCAAAGGCCCTAAACGAAGCGTCGATTCGCCATAGCCACAAAACACAACTTCCTTCACATGAGTCAAATCGCCTAACTGAGAAATAATCGACTCTGTCGAAGGTTGCTTTTTTAAATCCAAATCAAACTCGTGCACTTGAGTACAACCTTGAGTCTTGGGACAGAAAGTACACCTCAACGTACATGCGTTAGTCAGATTGATATAGCGCTTATCTTCAATATCGTAGACAAGTGTTGAATCAGAGACCGAAGGGATAATATTTTGAGAAGATTGCGTCATCATAAGCTCCAAGCGAATGACCCCACCTTAATCAAACGTCACGCACTCTGTAATGATGCAAGTCAGAGTTATAAGCAATATAACCCTTAACGATACGACTCCCTTAGATAGAAAATAGGTTGCCGACCGGAGTAAATACCAAATGTCCCTGTTCCGGTCGGGTCTTCATTCCCTCGACCATAAAAATCGTACTTCAACCAATCGTCAACACCCAGAACAGCGTTCACACTGCCTTCGTTACCCGTCCCCGGAGCAGACAAGTGAATCACTCCGATGCCCGACGAAAACGTGCCTAGCGTGCCAGTAGTTTCTCCTGAGGCTAAATTCCCCTGATAACTGTTTAAAGTAATGTCTCCCGCCACCCACGAGGTTGAACAAACATCTTCATTATTCACCAGAAAAGAATACAAGGCACTGGAAGAAGACGTTTCCATCCATTGTTGAACTTGGACAGGTAGCTCAAGGTTCATAAGTTCTGAACCATTGTTGTTACCTACCTCAACGCGACCATAACGTATTTCAGTACCAACAATATTAGCAATCGTATAATCAAGACACGATAAAGGCGCTACCTGTGTACTCAAACAAGCCGCGTCTGAATCAGTTAGTTCTCCATCATCAAGAACCCAATCAATATCAGCGTCAAATGGTATGTCTCCTGCGCCATTTGCCGTATTCGCTGCCCGTTGATAAGCCAATAAGAAACCACTGAACGTAATGGTTGCAACACCATCATAATCCGCTGCATTTGTAATGGGAGCGATTGACGTACTTTGATCAAACGCTAATGTAGAATTCATGCCTACAACATTATCAGAAACACTCAAGCTACTTACATTTTGAGGCGTTAACGCAGTTAATTTAAAATAATCTTCGCTTGTTCCCTCACCGCCATAATTTTCTACAACATCACCACCCGCTTCATAAGCAGTCACAGACAACTCAATATCACTTTCAAATTGAAAATTTTGCCCTTGATAAGTGAAATCACAAGCCCAGCCCGTTGCGTCATCTAATATCGGAGTCGTAGGATCAGGACTTACAGCAAAGTTATTCGGTATAAATCGACCAAAATTATTCAGAGAACCTGAGGGTCTACTGCCAACGCTCAAGTAATTACTCGATGTCAGGTTCCCCGTTAAACTTACAATACCAACTTCATCGTAATCTGTGTTTACCTCTCCCACGCCTGACGAGAAGCTATTCACGACATAGCTGCTACTTCCCCCCAGTAGCCCTGTGGACCCACCAGAAGGCAAAGAGTTGTTCAAGCTAACAGTGACCGTTTCCCTTGTGTTCTCGTTTCCAAATGAAACCGTACATCCATTATCATAAAAATCAGCATCGCTATCAGGTAGACCGTCAACAGGACTATCGTCATCCGAGGAATCCCAAAGCACAGCCCTCACTACCAGCTTAAACTGTTCTCCTGCCCTTTTATAAACGGAACCCGACGAATCAACCGCGTACGAAGCCCCCGTAGATGCCGATGCCCTAGTACCAGAGGTCGCACAATCAACAGCAGTAGAAGTCTCATGCACGTCCAGAGAAAAGCCAAAAGGCTCGACAGTCGCTAACGCACTTTCTCCAGTCACATCCAATGGGTTATTGTTTTCATCCACAACAAAGCCACTATTATCCAATATAGAAACAGTGAACTGACCCACATCGGTTGAAGTCATTGAAAGGTCAGCTACCCCCTCAGTAAAATGAACATCAATATTTGAACTTACAGGTTGAGCGGCAGGCAAAGTAACAGAAGATAAATCAGTCTCATCTTTTAACCCTGGCGCATTAGGCACCGATGAATAGGCACCGTTGTCATTAAACCAAACCAACAGCGCCATATCACCATCATACGTAGTGACTGTACCGCAGGCTCCTGTTGAAGAATCTTTTCGGATGTAAGTCGCAGTCAAACCATGATCCCGTCCTGCAATAGCCACGGTATTACTTGACCCCGTATCATCCCAATTCAACACGAAAGCATTATCAGAAAATGTAATCACAGAGGACTCAACGGACAAACTATTAGCATTGTCGGTTGCCGTAATCTTGATTGCATCGGCATAGATATAGCTCAAATTTAAACTTACATCGCCATTATCATCGCTATGAAACTGATAGGCAGCAGCCCCATCATCCCCTGTAGTATCCGTCAACGTCCCTTGACCATCATTATTGGACCAATCTCCCTTGCTGGGGGAAATGGTTAAATTAATGGATTCCTCATAATTATCCACCAAGGTGGTGCACGGGTTCGCACTGTCTTCACAGGCTCTCACTGTAACCACTAGAGGTTCACAAGTACTGCCTGTTGATGCAGCGCTGATTTCAAGGTGATCCACGTTTGAGGCACACGAGCCTGAAACACTTAAGTCATCAACATAAAACCGGTCATTACCGTTGTTTGAATCTTCCGTGAAACGCACTCGAGTATCCGAACTGATATACGCCGTAATGTCATACGTCTGAGTCGAATCAGAGACATCACCATCAAACGTCTCTAGCAATACCCAGCTGCTGCCATCGTAAATGTGCAAATCCAACTCATCGCCGCTTTCTGCGTTGGTCTCACGTATATCAAATTGAAGCGTGGCTTCATCTTGGTCTGCAATGTCCATTGCCCGATAAATTTGACGCTGAGCCCCCCCACCACCACGGATTTCAAGCTCCCCGCCAGTAATTCTGACTCTGCCACCCGAAGGCGAATCATCATCGTTCACCTCAACCCAACGGTTGGACGTCCAATCGGTATTACCATCAGAGTTGTTATAATTCGAGGAGGAGAAGTTATCCAAAAGATCGACACTGGTACAACCAGGATCAATCGCACAAGGCCGAGTGGTATTCATGATATCCTGTATTTCAGACGCACTAAGCACTTGATCATAAATGCTTAGTTCATCCAAACTGCCTGAAAAATCGATATCAGAAACGGAACGCCCCATCCTTAAGTGGCTACTGCCAGTGGTCGTATCAGCGGTGAAACTGAATGCACTGTTGATTTCCACACCATCCAGATAAGAAATCATCTCCGTGCCAGCTCCGCTTGTATCACGAACAATGGCGATGTGGTGCCAACCGTCGTCAATATCACTCAAGGTAATCCCGGTATTCCAATCTTGATCACCAATATTCAGATTAAAAGGATCATGGGTGACCACCACTCGATCCGTCAAACCTGAGCGTTTAATGTTCAGCCCCCAAAAGGTAACGTCGTAACAGAAGAAGAAAATACAACGTTGGCCAATCTGGTTATATATTCCAGCACCGTCCGATTGAGACGCACTGGCATTAACCCAAATGGCCGTGCTGTAACTGTCAGAAAGCTGTAAATCCGTAGAGGAATTGTCCGTTCTTAAGTAATCACCACTGCCATCAAACTCGCCGTAATCACAAGTCCCAGGGTTGGTATTAATCGCAGTTAAGAGGTCACTTGTTTGCGCTCCACCGACGGCATAACCATCCACGCCGTTTCCGGTGTTATCTACGACCTCTCCGGCACTCCCATTCCAGGTTTCACCGTCAAAGATGTACGAGACCAGCGCCTCATCCTGAGCACAAAAACTCGGACTGGACGCCATGATCTCTTGAATGTGCGTTTGCGTTAAAGCCTGATTAAAAACATAAACTTCGTCAATGTCTCCTTGAAAGTAGCGTCCACTGTAACCTTGGTCATTGCCTATCTGCAGAGGATTTGAGTTAACCCTGAGATCCTCGCTGTAATTTTCAGTGCCACTCGGAACGCCGTCTAAATAGATCGTTTGGGTACCCGCACTTTTAGAATACACAACCGCCACATGAATCCATTCATCCACGGAAACTGAGCCTATGGAATTAAATTGCCTCTGAGTACCTGAACTGTTATTCCACCACCAATTAATGTTCCCGCTTGAATTCACATGAAATTCAAAGTTGGTGTCTTTTGAAACAATGGTCATTAACCCGGAAGATGGAATTTTCTCAGGACGAATCCACGCAGCAACCGTAAGCGCCTCCGTGATATCCAAATCGGCATCATCGGGCACATTCACATAATCATCTGCACCATCGTATTCCAGATACTGGTTACACATGCCTACGGGCTCATCAGAATCCACCGAATTTCCGGCACCCAGAGTTCCATCGTGACCGTTTCCTGAATCATCCGGTACGGTTTGATCGGCAATCGTGTCGAATGACCAATAAGCGACTTCATCCGGCACATTTGAACATAGCGTCCCAAAGTCACCATTCGCAATCGCATCCGAGTCATAGGTCACCGAATTACTGCCATTAATCGCCACCGAACTTTCAGACGTTATTGCACCACGGATATCAAAATTGCCACTGACGGTCACCGCCCCCGTTGCATAAATGATGGCGTTGATATCAGGATTACCAGAAATGGAAACGGGACCATCAACAATAATGATTACATTTTCAGGCTCACCCGTTGAATTAATTTCAACCCCGGAAGAAATCGTTAATGACGTGAAATACAAACGCGCAGATACCCCCGTCGAATCCAATTGATAACCGCCGCTCAATTGGCCGGAAGCAAAGTAATGATCTCCCGGATCATACGAATCACTGCCACCCGACTGAATTATATGCGTCGAAGAGGACCAAGTAGGTACCTCAAGGGTAATGGAAGAATCCTCGGTGTCCGAATCCGGGAACACATCTATGCAGCTGGCAGCAAACGCATTGCCACCACAGTGATAAAGTAAAGAAATTAATACTGCACGAAATAAGGCGATTCCTTTGCCCATGATGCACCTTTAAAACCATTCTGTTTGTTTATTGTAGACCAGCCTGAAAACCGCACCGTTTAACAGACCACAATGAGCACCAAATCAAAATATAACCAATTCTAGAAGGTATTTACTAAGACATAAATCCTATCGGTAGCTTTCTCGCAAATAAAAGATAGGCTCTCGCCCTGAGAAAATGCCAAAGCTAGCAGTACCTGTCGGGTCTTCATTACCTCGACCATAAAAGTCGTATTTCAACCAATCTTCAACATCCAAAGTCACATTCAGGCTACCTTCATTCGTAACTCCTGGAGCAGAAAGACCAATAGCCCCCTCGCCTCCTGAAAACGTACCAATAGAAGGTGTCGTATCGGCTAACTCAATATTGCCAAGCTCATTCGACAAGGTCACATCACCAGCAACCCATGACCCCGAGCAATTATCTTGATCGTTCACCTGAAATGAATACTGTGCACTCGAAGCTGCCGTTTCCTTCCACTGTTCAACGTGAACAGGTAACTCAAGATCCAATAACTCAGAGCCGTTATTATTACTTACTGTTGCCCTGCCATATCGTATTTCAGTCCCAACAACATTAGAGATTGTATAATCGTCACAATCAGTAGGGTCGTTCAAGCAAGCCCCATCGCTGTCGGTGAGCTCGCCGTTATCTAGCACCCAATCAAGATCAGCAGAAAAAGGAATGTCTCCCGCACCAGAGGCTGAATCAGAAGCTCGCTGATAAGAAAATAAGAATCCACTGAATGTGATGGTTGCATCTCCATCAAAATCTGTCATATCTGTTATTGGAGCTGTTGAAGTACTTTGATCGAACGCCAAGGTAGGGTTCATACCAACTACATTATCAGTAACACTTAGACTGCTTATATTTTGAGGCGTTAACGCGTTTAATTTAAAGTAATCTTCGCTCGTTCCCTCACCACCATAATTCTCCGTTACATCACCACCAACTTCATGCGCAGTCAAAGAAAGAACGATGTCACTTTCAAACTGAAAGTTTTGATCTTGATAAGTAAAATCACACATCCAGCCCGTAGCGTCGTCTAATAACGGAGGAGAAGGTGCATGAGAGACCTCAAAGTGATTTGGAATAAATCGTCCGATACTTGCAAGTGATACCGGCAAACTGCTACCACTGCCTAGATAACTGCCTGAGGTCAAAGCCCCCGACAAACTGAAAATACCAACTTCATCATAATCCGTAGCACGGCTACCAACGCCAGAACTGAATCCATTGAATATAAAGTTTCCAGAGACTTCACCTTCTAACTGACCTTGAACACCAGCCGCAGGTAAATAACTAGCGATGGTGGTGGTAACTGTCTCTGGCGTATTTTCTTTTCCAAAAAAACTGGTGCAAGAATTGTCATATAAGTCGCTACCCGCATCAGGTATGCCATCTCCAAGCCCCCCGTTTTCAGCGTCATCTGAGGCGTCCCAAAGCACTGACCTTAACGTCATCAGGAAGGTTTCTCCTGCCTTTTTATATACAGAACCTGAAGGCCCCGTCGCGTACGAGGTTCCTGTTGGTGATGTATCACGGCTCCCAGACGTTGAGCAATCAGGTGTTGCAGCTGAATCATGCATATCCAAAGTCAGCCCAAACGGTTGAACGATTGCTTCCGAACTTGTCCCTAAAACTTCAATGACCGACCCGTTTAATTCCGATACATACGCTGACTTATCTGAAACACTGATTGAAAACTGCCCAACATCGGATGTAATAAGGTTTACACCCGCAACGCCGCTACTGAAGTTCACTCCAGTAAAGTTCTCAGAACCGGGTTTACTGGTGGGTAAGCTAACCGTTGAAGAGGCAGATAAAGAAGGAGCTGGAGGAAGTGAGGGCCCTGAATACGCATTACTGTCCGTATACCAAGCAAATAAATCTTTCGATCCCTCATAATCAGTGACCACACCGCACTGGTCCATAGGATCCACGGCATTCCTGTCTCGGCGAACATAACTGATCGAGGCTGCATGCGGCCTGCCTGCAATTGCCACGGTCGGTAAATTATCATTGGGATCCGCATCGGTCAGATCCGTCCATCGAATCAAAAACGCATTATCAGAAAAGCCAATGGCATTTGAGTCCGCCGTCTCACTGTTTAAACTGTCCGTCGTACGAAGCTTAATTTCATCGGCGTAAACATACTCCAACGCTAAAACAGCTTGCCCATTATCACTCGTATTAAATTGATAGGTCGCAGCACCATCATCCAGTGTAGCGTCTGCCAAGTTTCCCTGACCGCTTCCTACAAGCCAACTTCCTCTGCTAATAGAAGACCCTCCGTCATCGATTACTTGCAAAGAAACCGTCTCTTCATAATCCATTAAGATACTGCCACTGTTGCATGGAGAAGAGTTGTCTGCACAGGCCGTAATTGTAACTGCCAAGTTTTCACACGTATTTCCGTCAGCAACAGCGGTTATTTCGAGGTGATCCAACGCAGTCACACAGGGGTGGGTATAGCTCATAATATCTTGAATACCCTCTTGAGAAATGGCACGGGAGTAAACTCGTACTTCATCAATTAAGCCATCAAAATATCGACCGCTGTAGCCTTGATCTCCTCCGATATGTAAAGGATCACTATTGATAGCCAATGAAGGAATGCTCACCAATGAAGTATCGTTCACCCTTCTATTTCCATTGATATAGACTCGACGAGATCGGTCATCTCTCGAATAGACGATCGCAACATGAGTCCAGGTATTTAAAGGGGCTTTATCCGCTGAGAAGATCCCCGTAGTAACTTGATCAGATCCTCCTCCTTGCTCTTCCCACCACCAATTAATGGACCCAGATGAAGTCAAATGGAACTCAAAGTTCTCATCTTTTGACACAATCGTTTTTAATTCGGAACCATAACTCCTAGGGTTAATCCAAGCGGTCACCGTTAGCTCTTCTTCTATGTCCAATAAAGCATTGTCAGGCACCGCTACAATCTGATTTGAACCGTCCAAATCAGCACCGTAACAAACCTGTGCGGGCGACGTATCCGCTCCGCCATCCGGCGTGCCATGTAAATCATAATTAGAGCTGTCTAGAGCTTCATCCGTAACATCTGACCAAAGTGTTTCATCGAGTCGATAATAGGCGCGATTTGAAAAGTCCGCTACAAACGCCTCTGAAAAAGTAATGAAGGATATAGACTCGGTCGTATGTGCTCGGTCATTATCATTATCGGTATCTTCATCGATTCTTAATTGCACGGCACTGTTCGATACGGAACATCGACGAACCCAACCGCCATCCGTACCATCACGCTTTTGTTTATTGCTGACAACCAAAGGCGGCCCCGCATAACTTTGTTGAAAGCCAACGGTGGTACAAGTGTCAGTTACATTATCAGCAGAACGTAATACCTCGCCTGAAATAACATTCCCCTGCAAATCTTTAAAATCAGGAATAATGCCATTCTCAATCGCCAAATACGCCACTTGCTCATTCAAAAAAACGGTACCTCCATCTACCTCCGATCGATCCATGCTGATTTGTGCGCCAGAAGTAGATGCATTAATGGCGAACCCTGTCAGCCACGGTGTATTCGAGGTTGATAATAGGCCATTAACTTTCGATTGAACTTGCACCAAAACACTGGGCACAGAACCAAAATCAGTTCGACCAAACGTTAAATTCAAATACGAGCTGCCCGATACAAGCTTACTTTGATAATTTCGCATCGATAAGATATCAACTTCTAGTTTTGGCCCCCCATTCGGAAACTCAAACTCGCCCACCGGAAACACCACATAATGCATTTCCATATCAGGTACAGCAGAGGTACTCGCTCCTGGAGGTTCTATCGAAATAACGTCAAAGCTATCCTCATCCACATTACGAATCCGAAACGCTTGAGGATCAGCATTCGCATTATCCGTCAACACGAATACTGCCGGTGTAGATTCATAAGATTGGTTAAACTCAACCGTCTGCCAATTCCCATTATTGCTTACAGTGACACTGCCAGCCTCCACCACCAAATCATTAGTCGCAGCAGGGGGGACATAATCGGAGTCATAAGAAAATTCAGAAGAAAAAACAAACAAACTAGCAGCTTCAGCAACATGACTCCGTTCATTATCTTGTCGTTGATCTTCATCAACCACTAAACCCACGGAGGAACTGGACAGACTGCAACGACGAAACCAACCACCATCGTCTTCGTTTCTGGTTACCTTTGAAGCAATCACCAAGGGCGAAGCAGAATACGAACCTAAAAAGTTTTGAGTAACGCACCCGTCATTAAAACCAATAAATTTAGACGAAGTGTTTTGAGTTTCATACGTAACGGTCGTATTTGAAGTGGAAGTAAACGAGCCCTGAATATTCGATGGTAAATAAAGATAGGCCAGCGATTCATTTGAAATAGCATTCACCCGGAAGTTGCTTCCAGACGTTGCATCATAATCTTCACTTCGATCAATGGTGACATCAAACCGATCCGATGCCTGATTGGTCACGATCGCGCTTAACCATGGATTCAGTTCATCATCAGGCGTATGCCCTACTGAATTGTTCATGGTTTGTAATTGAACAAAGGTAGCCGCGTTGGTTATTCCGGGGGTCGATAAAGTAAAGGTATCATTTTCATCCAGTCCTCCACCCGGCCCGGTATTATTAAAACTCTGTCCGCTATAAGAGAATAATCCCGCTGTGATTTGATCGCCACTGGGGAACGTATTTGTTCCAGGCTCTATAGCAAAATAGTGAACCGTCATACCAATATGAGGGCCGTCCTCGGATTCCGGCTCAACAGGCGCAACCTCAAAACCGGTCAGTGTGACATTACGAACGCGGGTCATCGAACTGTCACCACCGTCCGTCGTGGCCATCACAAAAACAACAGGAACAAATGTAAAAGTTTGATTGAAAGTAACTGAGGTATAAGCACTTGTGTCAAAAGTACTATCGAGGTCGACCGATCTGGATTCCATTTTCCAGGCGAAAGAAGAACTACTAAATACAAATAGTAAAAACGAAAGAAAAGAACTTTTAAATAGACTTCCGAACACTGCTTCAACCTCTCAAGTCAGTGAGTTTTCATTTAAAAACTAAATTATGGCCCCTCGATAACCATAGACACGGTTAGCTCACGAGCAGCAAAGTCAGGGCTAACCCCGTAATTGCTTATTCCTCCATAGCTTGCTAATACAGTAATTTCAAATGAAGAAATGTTATCAACTGCCGTGACACCCTCACTGTAATTCGTTTCTGAACAAGAACTCAAAGAGATTTCAAAACCGTAAATCTCAAGCCCAGGTATGGCACCAAGCGCAGGGCAGTCAGGTGAATTTTGTATTTGATATGCAGCCCATTCAATCCCCGAATACGCGGCCATGTATGCACGAGAGCTTTGCAACCCCATGGTTGACGTTGCGGTTTGATTACTATTAATCCGCTCTAAAGCCGCGATTATCAAACCTACAATAACAATCAAGAAGATGACAGCAGGCAAAGCAAAACCTTGCTGATGTTTTAATCTATCATTCATCATGGGGCGTTATCCACATGAACTTGATGTATTAAGGTCACCTTTTCGCCACTTTCAGAGACCGTAAGCGTAATGGTTAACAAACCAGCCCGTTGAGCGTTTCCTGCTGCGTAATCAAATGAACATGCAGATACATTTTCTATCAAAGTAGATTTTAATGTTGCGCCGCTCAAAGGCGCGTTTCCTATATCATTTGCTTGCGAAGCTTCAAAATCATACCCCTCGTACTTAACAATCCGTTCATTCGCTAAGTCACAGATATACGAGAGCGCTTGCCCAACTAAATAAAACCGCTTCTGAGGTGATTCAAAGGCAAATTGGTGTGCGACAGACAGCCCCATTACGTTTCCGTCAACACCAGAATAAGACACGTTGGTAGTTGCTGGCGTAATCACATGGCTGCCAAAAACAGGCACAGCTGATGAGGCGCTGTTTGATGCAGCATCAGCGTAGACATTCGCACCATTGACGGGATCTCCCGAACCATCCTCCTGTCCTATGTTATAAATTACGACTCGGCTACCTGTTGAAATGGTTGGTAGACGGCCAATAACCTGAAAAGAAGAATCACTCGTAGAAAAGTCCAATACTTCATCGTCGTCATTCTCAGTCCCATCGCCCGCTTCGGCGCGGTATCGCCCTGCATCCTGAACCGGAATAAATTCAATGAACGACGATGTACCATTCGTTGTCACTCGTAAACTGTTTGGCAGTGCATGACGAACGTCTCTAGCCATTTGACGAACGGACGTCTCCGCCTGATCCACCAATTCAGCTCTACGACTTAAATCAACAAAGGCAAGCATTTGATTACCCAACATGGTCGCAGCCAAGACAGCAACAATCCCTGCAATGGTAATCACCATAATTAATTCAATTAAGGTAAAACCTTGGTTTGCTTGCTTAGAGCGGGTTGTATTATCCATTAGTAATTCGCCCTATAAGCAGAGAGAATCACACTGTTTGACAGCGGGTTCGTTATTGTAATTGTAATAAATAAGCCGTCAGCCAAAGGAACTGCCGTAACTCCGGAACCTAACGCCTGAGGAACCACTGTGACTGACACATTATAGTTTTCTAGACCAACAACGGATGAATCCGCCTGGTCATTGATGCCTGTACTTGTATAGCCATGATAATCGCACACATCGTTCTTATCCGGTCGTGCAGCTTCATTAGTTGTGCACACCAGTCCAGAATTAGGGTCTGCGAAGGGCTTTAATAGAATTTCCTCCATTAAAGATTCAGCTGCAATCTGAGATTGAGTCAAAATCATTGGATCTGCAGTTCGGGTCACCATAGAAGAAAACGCGGAAGCAAGTGCAGCAACAGCAATCCCCGCTATTGCAATGGCTATGACCATTTCCACCAAAGTCATGCCTGAGTGAGAGAGAATACGAAGCGAAACAGGACGATTCATCGTATATACCCCGTCTGACCATCAATCGTTATGATCCAGCCACCTGTAGTCAAGGTCGTGGAGTTTTGGGTTGCCCCGCCTGCGTTTGATACTTGCCCTTCTGCAGTAAATATCAAAGGATTTTCATCGGATGTCCATACAGCAGAACTGTTGCCGACAACATAACCAAAGGTGTCACCAGGACGAAAAACATCTGTACTATAATCAGCTGCCCCCCCGGAAAAGCAGTTCGTATTGTGCATCAACTCAAAACCACTGGCAGTTTGGTTAAACTCAACACTGCAACCCGTGCTCATAGCCAGTTTCTGAGCATGCCTTAGCCCAGCTAAAACGTCCTCATAAAAAAAGCGCTCATCGTAAGCGCTTTGTCCTGCAAACTTAGGGATGGCCGTCGCAGCCAAAATCCCTAGTATTATAATAACCATCACCAATTCAATTAACGTAAAGCCTTTAGATGAATTTGGCATGGTCTATTACTTATTAACAATCAGTTGGTGCACTAGTTACTGTAACACCACCACTTGCATTAATATCATATGTAAAAGCACATGCTGCATCGGCACCGTTAGGAGAATAAGAAATCACTCCACCTGAAACAACACCAGTAAAATCGGTTAACAAGCCTGCAGCCTCACCAATTCCTCCATCTGTCTCACTTGGATAGCCGTTGGTTAGATCAATATCTGTACCTTCCAAATTAACTGTTGCCCCTGAACTACCACCCGCTAACCAAGCAGAATGAGCAATCGCTGCTGCAGATTTAGCTGCACCAGCACCAGCGTCTACTACGGCTTCATTCGCGTCTGTTCCCAAATCTGCAAAGCGAGGCAATGCAAACGCAGATAAAATCCCTAGGATCACGATTACCATGACCAATTCAATTAACGTAAAACCAGCTTGTTGTCTCTTCATAATCGTTTTCCTCTGAAAAACCTATAATTATTTGTCCCTAAATTTATGTCCAAATACAGTCACAGCATCCTAGCCATAACATGGGTTCGTTTACTTATCCAAATCCGTAATCACTGCACCATTTCTTGCGTTGTACTCAATATCAAACCCTGCATCAGTCCGGCGATATGTGAACCGGCAATTCCCACTGATCGTATCCACCTGATAATCAGGGTCATTAAGTACATCGTTATCTGCCGAAGGGGCATTATCAACCAGCAATGCATCCCATAGACGCTTACAACGTTCTGCACTGTCCATTACATCACTGTTATTTGAGCCTGTTCCCTGACCTGCATCCGTGGGCCAGCCGTCCGAGCTGGTTGCAACATCGTCATTACCATAACCAGTGACTTCATCCACTGCACCGCTGAAGCCATTCGCAACCCACTGACTTCGCACTAATATTACAGATGATGCCAATGCACCACCGACCCCAGCAACAGAAGATTCATGAGCATTGTCTTGCGCATCCATCATCCGAGGAAGTGCCACTGCGGCTAATATGGCAATAATGGCAATCACAATGACAAACTCTATGAGAGTAAAACCTTTCAAATTTTTCATTTCGTTACAACCCGTAACTTAAGTTAACAATTCACTTAATCTTCAAAAGGTTAGAAATCATTATTAAACAAAACATTTACCAAAGTATAGCCAATATCCTACAAAAACAATGTTTCATTTTTAGAACAAATCGAATCCCTAACACTTTTCAGACAATCGTTTCTAAATCCAAGATTAACGGCCAATTTCAACGAACTTATCGCTTCATGGCCGAGCTTAACTCCCACATAGGAAGGAAAACGCCCAACGCCAACACGACGACCATAATCCCCATAAACACCAACAAAATCGGCTCTACCGCTTGAGAAAGGGTCCCTAGGTCGTAATCCACTTCTTCTTCATAGAAGTCGGCCACATCATGCAAAAGTTTATCAACCGAGCCTGTTTCTTCCCCTACTGCAATCATTTGGAGAATCAAAGGGGAAAACATACCGCTCGCAGCGGACGTCCTAGCCAGTGAATCACCACGCTCAATGCCTATCCGCATACCATCAATCGCATTACTGATATACCGATTACCAATGCTGGATTTAATAATGTTTAATCCTTGAAGTATAGGCACTCCAGATTCCGACATCATCGCAAATGAACGCGCAAAACGACTGAGTGCAACCTTTTCAAAGATCTTCCCCATCAAGGGTAATTTCAACTTGACTCTGTCCCACCACAACTCGCCATCGTCCGTTTTTATATAACGGCGAAAACTAACTATCGAAAGCGTTAAAATGCCTAATATTAACCACCAATAATTCACGGAAAATTCAGACGTTGCCATTAGAATTTGTGTTGGTACCGGTAAATCAGCGCCCAACTTTGTAAATACTTTCGAAAACTGAGGAATCACAAATAAGTTAATAATGAACATAGCAGCAGTAATCGCAATAACTACGGTCATCGGATAACGCATGGCTTGTTTAATGCGGCTTCTGGTCTTTCGCTCTAACTCAATATGATCTACCAATTTCTTGAATGCGTCATCCAAGCGCCCTGTACTTTCACCAACATGAATCATGCTAATGAAAATATGCGAGAAAACGTCCTGATGCTTCCGCATTGCGGTCGCTAACGCCATACCTGTCACAAGTTCACTGGAAATACTTCTAAGAACCTCGGCTAAACGTTCGTTCTTTGAGGTCTCGGCCAACCCATTAATAGCACTCACAATCGGCATACCTGACCGCGTTAATGCGTACATTTGACGACAGAGCATACTCAAATCGTTGAGCGTGATTTTAGGCTTGGGTAAAAACTGTTTTAAATCGATGTGGTTGGATTCAGTTTCAACCACTTCGTCAATCCGAATCGGGATTAACTGCTGAGACTGTAAAATACCTGCTGCTGCGTCGGAGCTTGCAGCATCTAAGGAACCCTCAACCTTTCCACCCTGGGCGTTTCTCCCGATATAACTGAACTTAGCCATTACAGGTCACCAAAGTCCGGCAAATCAAGGTCTAAAGATATCTCTTCTTTCACCGGTTTCTTAGGTTCTTCTGTATGGGGTTGTTCGCTTTCGGTAGGGTTCGTTTCTTCAGCAGGAACAGACGATTCAACAGGAGTAAAGGCCACCCGCTCATCCAAAGACGCACTGATACGGAAGACTTCATGAACCGATGTAATACCCGCACGCGCATAAGACATAGCGCACTCAGTCAAAGAGACATAATAAGGGTTTGCATTGGCCGCAGTAGCAAAATCAGCAGCACTGTTACGTCGAAGTGCATCCAGCATGCCTTCGTCCATTTCTAACAGTTCATAAACACCAATACGACCGGAATACCCAGTATTATTGCATTGATGGCATCCACGTCCCTTTACAAAAGGCGCCCCTGCGTTTTTTGGGCTGATACTTTTAACCCACGACAACTCCTGATTTGATAGCTCATCAGGCTCCGAACAATACTCACAAATCTTACGTATTAATCGCTGAGCGATGATCGCTCGTAAAGAAGAAGCCACCAAATAGGCATCACATCCCATATCAATCAAACGCATAGCGGTCGATATAGAGTCATTAGTGTGTAACGTTGATAACACCAAATGCCCTGTCATGGCCGCTCTTAAACCAATTTCAGACGTTTCTTGATCTCGCATTTCCCCCACGAGAATAATGTCCGGATCTTGACGCAATGCGGTTCTTAATACAGACGAAAAGGTCAGACCGACTTTTGTATTGACCTGAACTTGAGTAATTCGAGGGAGACGATATTCAATTGGATCTTCCGCCGTAATGATTTTCTTTTCCGGTTTATTCAATAAAGTAAGGGCAGAGTACAACGTAGTCGTTTTACCGCTACCGGTAGGGCCTGTCACCAAGATCATGCCATGAGGCCGTTGAATCAAAGTTTCTAATCGAGTTCGTATGCCTTCAGGCATTCCCAACTTATCCATTGTCAGGATACCTTGAGATTGATCCAACAAACGCATTACAACGCTTTCGCCGTAGGGCGTTGGCAGTGTAGATAAACGAACGTCGATGCTCTTACTCATCACACGAATATTAAAGCGACCATCTTGCGGCAAGCGTTTCTCTGCAATGTCTAACCCGGACATAATCTTTAAGCGAGAGACCAAGGCGCTACCGATGCGCTTTTCCTTCATGACTTGTTCTTGCAATTCACCATCAATTCTTAGACGAACACGCAAAACCCCTTCATCCGGCTCAATGTGAATATCAGAAGCCTTCACTTGCACCGCATCTTCAAAAATACTTTGAAGCATTCGAACCACAGGCGCTTCTGATGATTCGCCTGTTGTGGCCAATTCATTCAAATCAAAGTCGGTCGATGATCCTAACTCATCTTCCAATTCGGTTGCTAAAGACGCAATTTCACCCGTTCGACGGTACGCTCGATCAAGAGCATTCGAGAGTTCTTGTTCTTTAACAAATGCGGGATGCACAGGCCGCTTTAAATGACGCTGAAGCTCATCAATCGCCATTAGATCCAAAGGATCGAGCATTCCAACCAGAAAACCATCCGGCTGATCAGCTAATAATATTGCTCGAAACCGTCGTGCTTGCGTCTCAGGCAATTGAACAATCAAATCATTTTTTAATTGGAAACGAATTAAATCTACGAATGGATAATCAAAATGGCCCGCCATGACCTCCAGCATTTGCTGCTCAGTCACAAACCCAAGATCTATCAGCGCCTTACCAATCTTCTTACCGCTGCGTTTTTGTTCCTCAAGGGCGGTCATTAATTGCTTTTCTTTAATTAACCCTTGATTAACAAGAAGATCACCAATTCTTACTCTTGGTTGAGCCATTCTATTCTTGCTCCTTTGCTTTCTGAGCCAAAGCGTCCAACTCTTTCTTTAATCGGTTCGTCTGCACCACGGCATACCCTCTTGCCGTCGCAGGCAATGTCCCCGCCTGTAAAGCTAATGAGTATGCTTTATAAGCCTTTTCTTTCAACGCCACAGCTTCCAGAGAAAAAGCCAACGCCAACCACCAACGGCCTTCTATCGGCTGCCTTTGAACCATCAAATCATAAGCCTTCACAGCTCGAACATGATCTCCATTTCTCTGGAAAGCATTTGCAGAGATTGCCAACAGCTCGTCAGACGCCGCAATATCCACGTTTTCTTGATCGATGTAGCTAACCAGTGCCGCAGGCGACTTCATCAGTAACAGTCGAGCCTTAAGCGCTAAATACTTTGGCTCTGGGCTACTGGCTATTAAGGTATCAATGAGCTCTTCACTGGCATCAAACTTCTGAGACTGGAACGCTTTAAAAGCCGCTTCATAACGTTGATCATTTAAGGTTTTATTTTTAGCAACAACCCCCGAACTGTTTGATTCAGAGTGATCTTGCAAAAGATTATTTTTAGAAGGAAGGTTATGTGTTGTTGCCTGTTTAGCCCTACTAACAGAGTCTTCTTTAGTTTGATTAGAAGCCAGGGGGTTAGCTGAGAGACCTTCAATCTTGGCAGCACCCGCTGATTTGGAATGTTCCGATTTAACAGGTTCGGATATAGCAAATTCCGATTTAGAAAATTCAGATACAGAAGGTTCAGATACAGAAGGTTCAGCCTTCAGCCTCGTCACTGGAGCAGATGCCTCTATCTGAGGAATAATGACTTCTTGAGATACAATAGAGGCAGAGTCTGATTCAGCGGAGGTTTGTTCATGTTCAGCTATCCTCTCTGGTGATGGAGATGGCTTGCTTAATACAACCGCTTCAGCCTTGTTTTCTATTTCAGAATGCCCTTTTTCAGCCCCCTCTTTTGCAGGACTTCCCTTTACAGGTAACGCATTAGAGGAATCCACTGCTGGGGAAGTTTGAGCAGATTCCGTAACGTCCTCTAAAGGTGTTACTCCAAGATCACCATTCATATCCTGATAGATAAAGTACAGCGCACTCACCGTAACGGCAGCCAACAAAGCCATAATCACAATCAGAAGCTTATTCACGCTTGACCGTCTTGATGTGTCAGGCGCACTTTGCATTAACCCCAGAATACTTTGATTTTCTGAATCAGGTTTTTTATCCAAATCCTGAAGAACGTCATTAATAAGACTCATGCAACTTTAGCCTTAAATAAACGTTTCCAAAGTGCTCGCTTCTTAGGTTTGAACACATTATCTGAATCAGCCACCGCTTTTAAAACATGATCTTTAATGACCATTTTTTGTCCCTGGCTGAACGCAACCAAAAGCGACTTTTGAGCAATCACATTAATTAATCGAGGGGTACCGCCAGTCCCTTTATATAGCGCTTTTAGAGCTCCGTAATCAAAGACTTTGCCTCCGTTATAACCTGCAAAATGCATCCGCTGTATGACGTATTGCTCCATTTCACCAAAATCTAAGGTGTCTAAACTGGCAGCAAATGCGAGGCGTTGGCGTAACTGTCTGAATCGATCTTGAAGCAATAACTTGTCTAATTCAGGCTGGCCGAATAAAACAATTTGAATGAGCTTTTGTTGTTCCGTTTCTAAGTTGCTCAATAAACGAACTTCTTCAAGCGTATCCTCAGGCAACGCTTGAGCTTCATCAATAACCAATACTGTTTTTTTGTCTGTCTTAGCTATTTGAATGAGTTGATCATTAATACGATCGATCAACTGATAATGATCAAGTGTCTCTGCCTCAGGAATGTTTAATTCACGAGCTAATGCTCGGCGTAAAACTTCAGGCGGCATTGTCGGGTTAGGTATATACGCGGTTACGAATTCAGAACTTCCTAACTGGTTAAGTAATTTTCGGCATAACACTGTCTTGCCCGTACCTACTTCCCCTGTAACCTTTACAAACCCTTCCCCCGTACCCAACGCAAAAACCAAGGTATTAAAACATTCCTGATGCGTTTTTAAATTCACAAAAAATTGAGTATTAGGCGACAGAGTGAAAGGCAATTTGGTCAGCCCAAAGTGCGTACACAACTGATTCATGATTTCACGAGGGTGCTTTGCCACGCCGTCACTTTCCACTACTGTTCACCTTTTATTTAAGCCGTCTCAATATTTGCTAACTTTTCTATTGATTCAAACCATTGTATTTTCTATCGCAAGCCTGCGAGTTTATTACTTCGAATAACTGTTCTTATTGAAAAAAGTCCGGGAAGCGTTGACGAACGTTCTGCAACTCTTTTTCCCAATCGCGATCTTCAACAACTTGAGGCTTAAGCAAAATAACAAGCTCAACCTTCTCTGTAATATCGCTTTCCTGAGTAAATATTTTTCCTATTCCAGGAATATCTTTAAGAAGCGGAACACCTGCATTTAACTTCTGGCTTCGCTCTTCCATTAAGCCGCCAATAACTATAACTTGGCCACTTTTCGCTCTTACAATGCTGTCTGTTTCTCGAATCGTAGAAAAGGCCAAAGGAAGAACTAAGTCGCCGGAATCCCCCAATGTAATCACTTTACTTTGGTCCTCTACTTTAGAAATAGCAGGATGCACATGTAAAATAACATCCGAGTCTTCACCTATGTGTGGGGTGACGTCCAAGGCGATCCCCGAGAAGAAAGGCGTGAGAGTGACATCAGGAGTATCACTGGTTGAAGATGAGGTACTTGTCGTTGTGCTTGAAACATCCGTCACAAAAAACTCATCCGTGCCCACTTTGATCACGGCTTTCTGATTATTTACAGTCGCTATTCGAGGACTCGATAGGACACTCACATCCCCTTGAGATTCAATCAAACTAATAATTGCATTGAAATCAGTAAAGTTAAGGCCGAACTGAAAAACCCCCTCAACCGTTGTATCCAAAAGAGAGTTTAAATTCCCCTGATCAAACCCAACGACAACCTCATTTGAGGTATCTGTTATTTCTGACCCAAAGCCATTACCAAAGGTATCCCATTGAATTCCCGCTTGGTATCCATCCGACAAACTGACTTCCAGTAACTTAGCTTCAATGATGACCTGCTTCTTGAGGTTAAGCTCAGCACGTTCAAGCATCTTTTCAACATTACGCAGTTCGGTTGGGTACGCTCTTACAATGAGCAACCCAGTATGAGGATCTGTAATTACTTTCTGATCCCCCCCGCTTCCGACCATCATAGATACACTGGTTAGCAAGTTTTGCCAGAAATTTACTTCCGTAGAGGTTTCAACCCTTGCACTTTGCATCGTCTCACTCGACGTTGATTCAGTCGATGAGGTAGAAGAGCTCTCTGAACTGCTTGATGAAGACACTTGCCCACTGCTAATCAACGTTGAAGACTGCCCAATTCGAATCAAGTTAGGATAATTGATTGGAAACACCTTCGTCTGAATCTCACGAGGGACAATCTGGTAACCGTAAGCTTTTTGCAAATAATCAAAATTATAAATATCACGAATGGCCCGGAGTGTTTCATCCAAAGTTACGTTCTTTAAGCGAATGGAAATATCACCAATAACGTCCGGGTGAACCACCATGTTTTTATCCGTGCCATCCACCAGACTCATAAAAAACTGCTTAGCTGGTGTATCACTCGCAACCACATCAAAACGTACACTTTCAATAGAAGATGGCTGAAGCGGAGGCAACATAAGGTCGGATAAAACATCCGGCATTTGAGCCACAGAAGAAATAGGCTCAGTAACGGATTTACTTGCTGCAACAGGCGATTCCACTTTAGTAGGCGGGTGCTGCTGAGTGGGTACAGTCTGACACCCTGTCATGAATACTACTGCAAGCACACTCAGTCGGCGTGCATTTATCTTTATTCGATTCATGTCAGCTACTCTGTCTCTCTCTTAATTTTAAAACCTTTGGCACTGTTAATCGCCAAAACTTTCTCCTTTCCAGCCACATTCAATGTGACCTTATTTTCATCAATCAAAATTACGCTTGCGCCCGAGACTGAATCACCTACTCCAACAACTTTTTCATTAATCACTGCTCGTTTCCGTTCTTTAGAAATGAGAATCTGGGACAACTCATAGGTATTCGCAGAAAAAACCTTCACCGCTGATTTTTGCCCATAAGCAGGCGGTCTCATGGGATCCGCATTGATACTTCCCGAGCACAAAGCAAGAAATAATGTAGTTTTCCAAATTACAATAACCTTGACTGAAAATTTACTTATAAACACCAATCAAGTCCTCGCTTGTACTTAAAGTATATACATCAACACTCAACTGACCGTTAGGGTAATCTTTCATCTGATAAACCAGTTGCCGCCAAAAAACTTTTTCAGGCAGTGCCTCAACCTCACTTAAATACTCCTGGACCTGATCATATTTCCCCTGCAATTCCAGCTTAATTGTATGTTGAAATAAATCAGCACCTGCTTCGCTGCCAATTTTAATGGGCGTCGCCGCCTGGGTTTTAACCGACGTTAACTTCAATCCCGAGTCTTTGTTCAATAAAGAAGCTAAGACGTCGGACATTTGCTCTGGTTCGATTAATTTATCGGTGATGGTCTGAATTTCCAGTAAGTACTGTTCAGATAAATCTATGGATTTATTTATTTGTTCCTGTGTTTTTTTATTCGGATCAAATTTAGACTCGGCAATCACTTCGGCTATTTCAACGCGTAATTTCTGAGTTTTGCTTTTTATGTCTCTCTCCATGTTAGTTAAACGACTTCGCTCTGCTATTAGAGGATCGAAAGCAATTAACTGAAAAAACATATAAAGGATAACTAACAACGTAACTAAGATAATGCCTCGTTCACGCACCGTTAACGCGTCGATCTTTAAAGAAAGCGCTTCCCATCTATCCTTCATCTTGACCTCGGGTACGCTCAGTACTTAATACGAAATGAAGATGAGACGCATTATCTGCATCTCGTTCTAAATTAAATAAATTGAATGCTCGACCATTGAAGGACTCTGCTTTTTTCAACCCGTCAATATATCCGGGTAAGATGTCCGGCTTCGATACCAACCCTGAAAGACGAATGGAACGTCCCTCATTCAACACATCAAGTCGGGTTAGCCAAACACTCTTATGGTCGTATTCAGCAAGATCATCAAGCACACCTGAAAAATGCTGTGCATCTTGCAATGAATCCGATTTTAGGTAATTCAATAATCGAAGTTTGTTAGCGTTCTGAGTTTGTAATACAGCCAGTTGATCTACAAGCTGCTGGCTCTTTAAGATCTTAGGATACTTACTTTTTGTTTCTTTTAATTCAGCGGTCTTGGCGCGTAACTTATCATTCAAAGCATCAAGACGCGCTTCATAAGAAAAAATTGGGTAGTAAAGCCCAACAGTAATCAAAAGCAACACAATCAAGGCCGCTACCGAATACTGCAAAATTTGCTTTGCAGGCATAACAATGACAGGAGGCTTAAAGTCATCGCTGTAAAAATTAATTTTCTGATTAATTCTCAAGCCAACCTCCCGCAACAGCACCAATAGCAGAAGCACTTTGATCCATATGTTCTAAACAAGCCACTTCGTACGTTATATTCTCTGCGTATTGCCACAACCAAGGTTGAACGGTTGCAGGCATTTTCTCATTCAATACATCAGCAAGTCGTAATAGATTGGCATCTGCAGGCATTAAAACCACTTTATTAACAGCACCTTTGCCAAGTTGGCTCTCGTAATAATCAAGAGAGCGTTTTATATCAAACATAACTTGGTCACACTGAGCTAAATCGTAATCAGATAGTTCATCTTCATTTAATCCAGTTAAACGATCCACACCAGAATCAATATTTCGTGCTAAATACAAATTCCCCGACTCAACCAATCGCATTTGCCCAGAGGTTGAACCTAAAGACACCAGCCCTGTCCCTTCACCTTCAGTCATTCCTGAGGCAAATAACAAATTGCTTAAAGCAACTTCATTTACAGTAATATCTAAAATATTCAGACCCGCATCATCACAAACATCGACTATGTCTTGTATTAATGACTTATCTACTACTGCCACATACACCATGGACATTCGACCACGATAAGCATCCTCAGGCAGTGTAAAATAATCAATAACTACTGAATCTATCGACTGCGAGATCAAATCCTTTACTCGCCACTTAATTGCGTCACCCAATTCCTCTTCAGGAACATCTGGGGCATCAATTAAAAGCAGGTTATATTGGTTATCCGCCAATGAAATATAAACATCGCCTTTCATTCCCTGAGATTCAATCAACGAATTCATTGCCGAAGACCAAGCCCCATCGTCAAAGGGATGTGACTTAGCTGAATTTACATGTAGGCCGCCTAATGTAGTCATCTGTACGGCAGCCACCCACCCAGCTTCAATAGATAGGCCATTTAACAACTTACTTTTCTGCTTCTTCTTAAAACTCGGCAGACGAATCATTTCCAACCCTTGACTAAATTACAGGCACAATAAACAAAATAATTAGATGTAACCGTATCAGTTTAGCAACAAATTTAAACCTCATTACTAAGATTCACCGCTAACTGCCTAAATTTTATTGATAAAGCACTCCATAGTGTTTTTTACTTATGAAATAATCATTTGGTATAAAATGCAACGTCTTAATTATACCCATTACAACCAAACAACAAAAAAGATACACATCGTGTACACAAAAAAGAGCATAAAGCTCTACCCTTAAAAGATTAAAAAAGAAGATAGAAGGAACTAAAAGGAAATCACAAAGAGCTCTCTAAGAGAACCCTTAAACAGCACCACTAAAGTCATGCTGTCGCCAAGCTTCATAACTGATAATCGCAACCGAGTTTGAAAGATTAAGGCTCCGATTATTGGCCTGCATGGGTATTCTAATTCGATTATTTGGCTCTATGCTTTCCATTATTTCAGGGTCCAGCCCACTGGTTTCAGAACCAAATAACAACACATCGCCTTCTTGATACTCAATGGCTGTGTGATCTCTCGTCCCTTTCGTTGTACAGGCAATAATTCGTTGCCCTTTCACTGCTTCAGCAAAGGCTTGATAATTCGTATGTCGACTGACATTCGTTAAGTCATGATAATCAAGACCTGCACGACGAAGGCTCTTCTCTTCTAAATCAAACCCTAACGGTTCAATTAAGTGCAGAGCACACCCGTTGTTAGCGGCTAACCGAATGATATTGCCAGTATTTGGAGCGATGCGAGGTTCAAAAAGTGCGATATGAAACATAGAAAAGACAATTATTGAATGAAGCCGCTATTATAATGAAGTTTTAATTAAATTACGTCTTTAAATTGTAATCATCATGGAAGCGCAAACAATTAATACCCAAAATCAAAACACCTTACAGATCACAGAAGGTAACGACCTTCCAATTAAAGACAGCAATCTAAGCCTCTATATCATAGCCGTTTACTTGATTTTGGGCATTCACCTTAATTTCAGTAACACCGGAGGCACCGGGTTAGAACTGCCCTACAATGCCTTTGGTTGGGTATTTATCAGCTTAATTCTAAGTAGCGGGCTAAATCACATCGCCATTACAAAAGTTTGGTTTAAAGACAAAGCGCTGCTCTTAGTCGCCGTCATTATGCTGACTATAAGTCTACCAATGGCTCTGCAAGAATCGCTAACCCCTTCCCTTGCAGGCACAAGAGTAATTGGTCTATTTGCAGGCTTATTCATTACCGTCATTATGCTCCAATGTTTCCAGCGTAAAAAAAGCTGGCAACAAATTATCTCAGTCATTGCTTTCGCAGGACTTGTGGAGTCAATCATCTGTCTCATACAGCAATTCCTGCCAAGTATTGCCGAACTGGCAGTGTACAAAACAGATTACGGCAGGCCCTTCGGTTCATTTCAACAGCCCAATGTCAGTGCTAGTTTCATTGCCACTGGTTTGGCTTGCTCTCTGTATTTAACACTACACACCCCCCCCCAAACGAAACAGTCATTCACCCGCCAACTCCATCGATCATTCACACCCCTGGCATCGTGTTTTGCATTAATTCTTCTCAGTTCAAGAACAGGAATGCTTGCCACACTGATGATTTTTATCATGACTCTTCCTGTGTTTATTCAGAGCGTCAGAACCCAAAAGCTCAAATCAAACGCACTTCCATGGCTCAGCTTTGCTCTGTTTGGTGTTTTCCTTGGACTATCCAGCCTTTCTAAGATGGAAAACAGCGGACGCGCCTTAGAATCCATTCAATCCACCCATAATAGACAAGGCATCTATAAGCAAGCGTTTGATATGATCAACGAAAAGCCCTTATCAGGCTGGGGATACGGTAACTTTGAGAGTAGCTTTTTAAACTATTATGCAGAACAAACTTCAACAGGCGAATACCAACATCCGGTAGTCAACAATCTCGATCATCCCCACAATGAATTGCTCCTATGGGCTATCGAAGGCGGGGTAATACCCTCACTGCTGTTAATCAGTTTAGCCATTCTTTTGATCGTTCGAACCATAAAACAATTGGGTTGGTCGCAAGGGTTACTGGCCTTATCTCTTTGCATGCCCCTCGCTCTTCATGCAAATACGGAATACCCTTTTTATCAATCAATCGCCCACTGGTTCCTATTCAGCCTAATCGTTGCTTGGTTAATTTGGTTAACAAGCTCAAAGAATCAGGGCAGCATAAAACGGGACTTTTTCATTCGCTGCTTTGCCTGGATAATTCCCTTGATCGTTATTCCTATCATGTTGTTAAATCTTCAGGCCATTCATAAAGTCACACAATTCCATGCAAACCACGCCAAAGACTTTAATTACCTAAGTAAAGTCAAACATCCCTCCGGCATTTGGAAACGCTTTTTCTTTGATGTCATGACCTATCGATTAATTCAGGGATTAGAACAACGGGATACCCTACAAATCACAGCTTATATAGACTGGGCCGAAACGTTCGTGACGCACACACCAAGAAAGGCGATCTATTTTAATTTAGCAAATGCCTATTGGGCTTTGTCGAAACAAGAGATTGCAGTAGAAAAACTTCAGAGAGCAGCGTTTCTTTATCCTAACGACGATAAAGTCCAGCAAGCGTTTATTAAGACAAGAAATAAATGGCAGGAAATACAGCAGACACAAAAAAGCAGCCACTAAGACTGCTTTTTTAAACGCTGAAGAAGACTCAATTAATGAGTTGCTTCTTCGCCTGCTTCATTTTGCTTACGTTTCATAGCTTCTGCAAAAATCGCATCAAAATTTACTGGCGCCAACATGAACGGAGGTAGGCTGCCTTTACCCACAACGCTGTCGATTGTTTCACGAGCATAAGGGAAAAGAATATTAGGGCAAAATGCGCCAAGAGCGTGTGCTAGACGAGGACCTTCAAGACCTTGTATAGCAAAAATGCCCGCTTGCTTGATTTCAACAAGAAGCGCTACTTCGTCGTCTTGCTTAGCCGTCAAAGTAATTGTTAGAACAACCTCATAAAGATCATCACCAACCTTTGAATTGCCTGTATTCAAGTCCATATGAACTTGAGGCTTCCACTGGCTCTGAAAAATCTGAGGCGCACGCGGTGATTCGAAAGAAAGATCTTTCAAGAAGATGCGTTGTAGTGCGAAACCTGCACCCTGTTCCTGTGCGCCTTCTGCGCCTTTTGCTTCATCAGTCATAACTTACAATACCTGTATCTTTATTTTTTTAATTTGTGCTGGCTAACATCAAAATTCGCGACTAATACCGCACAAAGAACGAATGTGCCATTACACTACACAACGAATTATTCAAAAACAACTATTGAAAAATAACTAAAAGTCCCCAGTGATGATGCTCTTTTAGTCACTCAAAAGAATTAAGATTCTAACGCGACCAAAAGAGAGTCCAACTTAGCCGAACGCTCAAGTGCATAAAGATCATCACAGCCACCAACGTGCAAATCACCAATCCATATTTGCGGTACAGTTCGTTGGTTGCTCTTGACCATCATTTCTCGGCGCAATTCATTATTCCCATCCACGACTATTTCTTTAAATGACACGGATTTAGATGCCAGCAATTGCTTCGCTCTTATGCAATACGGGCAATAATCACTACTGTAAATAACAACATCTGACATCTTTTTTAATTCCTAAAATTCATTCATATAAAAAACAAGGGATAAGAAGGTTGCTATTATTCAACCGGTAAGTTCAAGCTTGTCCACTCAGCCATGCCACCGGACAAACGAGACACATCTTCAAACCCATTTTTACGCAAGATAGCGCCTGCTGAGTTCGCCGTCTGCCCCATCTTACACACAACAATGATTGGCTTTGACTTATGCGGTTCTAATTCACCCAGCTTATTTGCGAGTGACGCAAACGGAATATTGATCGCGTTTAAAATGTGGCCTTTCTTATAATCAGCCTTATCACGAATGTCCAAAATCACAGCGTTTTCTTTATTCATTCGCAAGATAGTTTGTTGAGTGGACAGCGTTTTTCCGCCCTTTTTGGTTTCTGTCAAAATAAACAAACCCAACAACACAGCCCAAACACTGACCAAAGCGATGTTATTCGTTGCAAACTCAAGTACCTGTTCCATCAATCATTCTCATTAGTTGAATACGTATGGCGCGTAATAATACAGTTTCCCAACGCTAATTTAAAACGCTTGTTCATACAGTCAGATAAAAGTATTTATTTCTTTGCGATATATCAGAGTCAACTTCGTAGAAAATACCCATTTCAAGGGTTCAAGATGACATTCCAGCGAAATTTGCGTAAAATTCGTCTCCTCTTAAAACATGCAATAAACTACCCTGTTCCGAGGCAGCATGACCAAGCAAACCACCGCCCTGATTATTCTTGATGGCTTTGGCCATCGTTTAGAAGAAGACAACAACGCTATTCTTAATGCGAAAACGCCTGTTTGGGATCGCTTAATCAAAGAGCAGCCGAACACATTAATCCAAACATCAGGAATGGCCGTTGGCTTGCCTGAAGGTCAAATGGGAAATTCAGAAGTTGGTCACATGAACCTGGGGGCAGGTCGCATTGTTTACCAAAACTTCACGCTCATTACCAAAGCAATCGAGACAAAAACCTTTTTTGACAATCAAGCATTGTGTAATGCCGTTGATAAAGCCAACGAAAATAACGGCGTCGTCCATATTTTAGGCTTACTGTCTCCTGGCGGTATTCACAGTCACGAAGACCAGTTAAAAGCGATGGTTGAACTCGCGGACCAGCGCGGAGCAAAAGAGATCTATGTTCATGCCTTTTTGGATGGCCGTGATATGCCTCCAAGAAGTGCAGAACCTTCAATTCAGGGCATGGATGAACTATTAGCTAAAACAGGTAAAGGTAGAGTCGCCTCATTAGTTGGCCGTTACTATGCAATGGATCGAGACAATCGCTGGGATCGAGTTGAAAGCGCTTACAAGCTTCTAACCGAAGGCAAAAGCGAACATCAAAGCGCTACGGGTGTTGAAGGCTTGGCCAAAGCTTATGCCCGTGACGAGAATGATGAATTTGTACAAGCAACGGTCTGTGCAAGTGAAGATCAAACCGCCGCGACCATCAAAGACGGCGATTCGGTTATCTTTATGAATTTCCGTGCAGACCGTGCACGTGAGCTAACAAGAGCGTTCGTTGACGAAGACTTCACTGGTTTTGAACGTGCAGTTAAACCTAAACTTGCTGACTTTGTCATGCTGACTGAGTTCGCCTCCACCATTAAAACTAGCTGCGCTTATCCACCGAGTGAATTAAAGAACTCCCTAGGTGAATTCGTTGCCAGCCAAGGAATGACCCAACTTCGAATTGCAGAAACAGAAAAGTACGCACATGTAACTTTCTTCTTTTCTGGCGGCCAAGAAGAAGAGTTCCAAGGCGAAACCCGCATTTTGGTTCAATCACCCGACGTTGCGACCTATGACCTTCAGCCGGAAATGAACGCCCCTGAAGTAACGGACAAACTCGTCGAAGCAATCAAAAGCGGCAAGTACGACTTAATTGTCTGCAACTACGCAAACGGCGACATGGTTGGCCACACAGGTAAGTACGATGCTGCAGTAAAAGCGGTTGAAGCATTAGATGTGTGCATTGAACGCGTGACCAACGCCATCATTGAAGTTAACGGTCATTGCTTAATCACAGCCGACCACGGTAACTGTGAACAAATGCAAGATTACGACAGCGGTCAGGCCCATACGCAACACACAACAGGCCCCGTGCCTCTTGTTTATGTGGGCAATAATGCGAGCGCAACATTAAAAGATAACGGCTCTCTTTGTGACATTGCCCCAAGCTTGTTATCTCTTATGCAACAAGAGCAGCCTGAAGAAATGACAGGTACCTCACTTATTCAGGGCTAACCCTGAATAAGAATCTGCATTCATGCCACTCGTAACTCGAGTGGCATTCTTATAACTTATCTATTCTTCCCACCGGTTTTTCGAGTACTATTTGATTCTCAAGTGCCCCAGACGCACAGACACTTAATTTTCGGATCATTAGCCACTCTATCAAATGAAATTTACTACGCTTTTTCTTTGCCTCTTTTTGACCTTCAGTCTGAGCAACTTCGGCCTCAATAATCCAGCTCATGCAGAAAGTGTTTCCCAAGTCACACAAGACATCACCAAACAAAAAAAAGAAATCGAGCGACTTCGTAGAAAAGTACGTGAGCTAACCAAACAACAGAACAAACAAAATAAAGCGCTCCAAACGACAAGCCGTAAAGTCAGTTCTGCACGGAAAAAAATACAAAAAACAAAACGGTCTCTATCCTCCACGCAAACAAAACTGACAACACTGAAAGAAAAAAACAGAACCATTAAGCAGACATTAAATAAAAGCAAAAAAGACATTCAACAACTGCTTATCTCCGTTTATAAAAATAAAGACAACAACCAACTCAAATTATTGTTGAGCCAAGACTCACCTCAAACGGTTTCCAGACTTCTTCGCTACCACCAATACCTGCAAGCAGAACAACTGGCCAAAATTGAAAAGCACCTTAAGACACTTGAAGAATTTAAAGAAAACGAACAGCAATTGACGTCTGAATTAGTCGCACTTCAAGAATTAAAAAAGAAACAGCAATTGGAACAAACGCAACTTGATCAATCCAAAAAAGAGCAACAGCGTCAACTGACTCAATTAAAGAAATCCGTCAGCACCGAATCTGGCCGCCTGAAGAAAAAAGAGCAAGATCAGAAGCGATTAAACAAATTACTTTCAGACATGAAGAAAGCATTAGAAGATATTAATGCGCTCGCAGGCAGCAGACCTTTCAAAGCAGACAAAGGAAAAATGCCTTGGCCAATCAAAGGAAAAATACGCCAGAGCTTCGGAAGCGCCCTTTCTGGCGGCAAGTTAAAATCAAACGGTGTATTAATTGCAGCCCGCTCGGGCACACCTGTCAAAGCAATCCATAATGGCCGAATTGTCTTCTCCGACTGGTTCAGTGGCTTTGGGCTGCTCACCATTATTGACCACGGTAATGGCTACATGAGTCTATACGGTCAAGCGGAATCGGTTGTCAAAGAGCCGGGGGAATGGATAAACATCGGTGACACCATTGCCTATGCAGGAAATACATCTGACACCGACATTGAAGGGATCTATTTTGAGATCCGTCACAAAGGAACACCAATCAACCCGAAAAGATGGTGTACAGGCCGCTAATATCGTTATAGCATTGATCAGTTATAAATCACTTTTCATTATTATCAATAACTTGGACTACGAAGGTGTATAAATGAACCTGACTGCTAAAAGCAGCTTGGCACTAGTTTTGTCAGCGACTATGATGCTGAACTGGAATACCGCCGCTGCGGAGAACATTCAACCAGTCACGGACTCACCTAACGTACCTCCTTATATCCTTGCAGAAGGCGCCGCGCCGACTACCGAATCGACACCATCAACGAGCGAAACCTCTGATGCTGAAGCAAGCGCAAACGCAGATGAAGCACCTGATGCACGCCTGCCTTTAAAAGAACTGCGTTTGTTCGCTGAAATATTTAATAACATCAGAACGTCTTATGTCGAAACCGTTGACGACAAAACGCTACTGCAAAATGCCATACGCGGTATGTTATCCGGCTTAGATCCACACTCCGCGTATTTAGATTCAAAAGTATTTGAAGAGCTTCAGATTAATACCTCCGGTGAATTTGGCGGTCTAGGGATTGAAGTTCAAATGGACAACGGGTTCGTCCGCGTTGTAACGCCAATTGATGAAACTCCAGCGTTTAGAGCGGGGCTCAAGTCCGGCGACTTAATCATGAAACTGGACGACAAACCCGTCAAAGGGATGTCTCTTGATGATGCAATTAAGCACATGCGCGGTGAGCCAGGCTCAGACATCATTCTAACAGTGCTTCGCGAAGGCGAAGAGCAGCCTCTTGAATTCACAGTAACTCGCGACGTGATTAAAGTAACCAGTGTTCGTCACCGTTGGTTAGAAGACGGGTACGCATATGTTCGTATTTCTCAATTCCAAGTACAAACCGGCGAAGACCTTAGCAAAGCGATTAACAAACTTCAGGAAGACAACAAAGACCTTAAAGGTTTAGTGCTTGATCTTCGTAATAACCCTGGTGGGGTTCTGCAGGCATCTGTCGATGTCGTTGATGCATTCTTAACCAATGGGTTGGTGGTTTATACCGAAGGCCGAATCAACAGCTCTAAATCTAAATTCCACGCAACGCCGAAAGACCTAATTAATGGCGCACCGATCGTTGTGTTGATCAATGGAGGTTCTGCCTCTGCCTCCGAAATTGTTGCTGGTGCTCTGCAAGACCACCGTCGTGCAATCATTATGGGTACGCAAAGCTTCGGTAAAGGTTCTGTTCAGACAGTAATTCCAGTGGATGCAGAAAACGGTATCAAGTTAACAACTGCACGTTACTACACGCCTAATGGCCGCTCAATTCAGGCACAAGGCATTGAGCCAGACATCACCATTGAACGCGCGAAAGTTGAGACAATTAAATCACGCGCTCGATATAAAGAATCAGATCTTGCAGGCCACTTAGAGAATGAGAATGTCGACGACAAGAAAGAAGACAACGAAGAAAAGTTAGCTGAGAAAGATTATCAGCTGTCTGAAGCTTTGAACGTACTAAAAGGCTTCAACATTCTGTCATCTAACGATTAATCGTTACCAAAGAGATTAATCTTGAACGTCAAAACTCAAAGTACATACAAGGCCCTGCTTCTAGCAGGGTTTTTGTTTTCTCTGCCGATAACAGGGTTGTTTACAGCCGCTGCAACCTCCTCCCCCGTTTTTGCAAAAAATACAGAGAAGCCCAAAGTCACCATCATTATTGATGACGTAGGAAACAATGAATCACGAGGCCTAAGAACGGTTAACTTAAAAGGCCCTGTCACCCTAGCCATCCTCCCTGACCGTCCATACTCTGTCTCATTAGCCAATCAAGCTCATCAACTGGGTAAAGAGCTGCTCCTTCATGCGCCCATGGAAAACCTAAGAGATATGCCGCTAGGCGTTGGCGCGCTTACCTCTGACATGAGTGCATCACAATATCGAGATCAATTAATAAAGAATATTGATTCAATCCCTCACCTGATGGGTCTGAATAATCACATGGGCAGCTTGCTAACCACCAAGCATTTGCAAATGAACTGGACCATGCAAGTATTGAAAGACAGAAATTTACTCTTTGTCGACAGCAGAACGAATCCAAAAAGTATCGCTAAAGAAGTCGCTATGCTTTACGACATACCAACCGTATCGCGAGACATTTTTTTAGACCACTTACGAACACCGCAGTTTATCGCTAAACAATTTGAGAAATGCTTAAAACTTGCGACCAAAAATGGGACCTGTTTGATGATTGGCCACCCCTACCCCGAAACCCTTAACCACTTGGAGAAAGAACTGCCAAAACTGAAAAAACGAGGCTACCAACAACAACCTCTTTCTCAGCTCATTCGTAATGAAGGCCTAGCAAGAAAAGCCATCAGAAAACCGAACCAGACACGTATATCTACAGCGCTTAGTTCAAATTCAAGTCAATGACTCAATACAAGTCGGGCCTTGTATACGAAGCAAATAAAAAAGCCGAAGCAATGTCTCCATTGCTTCGGCTTTTTAACAAAACATTAACGTCCTAAATTCGAACCTCAACACCTTGCTCTGCCATGTATTCTTTCGCCTCAGGCACCGAGTACTCACCAAAGTGAAAGATACTCGCGGCTAATACCGCATCGGCTTTACCTTCTTTAACACCATCAACCAAGTGTTGAAGATTACCAACGCCACCTGAAGCAATGACAGGGACAGCAACGGCTTCACTGATCGCACGTGTCACACCAAGGTCAAATCCTTGTTTAACGCCGTCTTGATCCATGCTGGTTAATAAGATTTCACCCGCACCAAAAACCGCCATTTTTACAGCCCATTCCACGGCATCAATGCCCGTTGGTTTACGACCGCCGTGAGTAAAGATCTCCCACTTGTTGTCAGCGACTTTCTTACAATCAATAGCAACAACAATGCATTGAGAACCAAATCGCTCAGCCGCTTCTTTTACAAATTCAGGCCGCTTTACCGCAGCGCTGTTGATGCTCACCTTATCGGCACCCGCATTTAACATAGTACGAATATCGTCAAGTTCACGAATACCACCGCCCACGGTTAAAGGAATGAAGACCTCACTGGCAATGGCTTCTACGGTATGAACTGTCGTATCACGGCCTTCATGCGTAGCGGTGATATCTAAAAAGGTAATTTCGTCTGCACCCTGTTCATTGTAACGCTTGGCTACTTCAACAGGATCACCTGCATCACGGATATCAACAAACTGGACGCCTTTCACAACGCGACCATTCTCAACATCCAAACAAGGAATAATTCGTTTGGCTAAAGCCATGGGCTGTTCCTCAAGTAATTCGTATTGGTTTGATCAGGCTTTGCCATCCCAGCTTGCAAAATTCTTCAACAATTGAAGACCTGCTGTATGACTTTTCTCAGGATGAAACTGAACAGCAAACAAGTTTTCTTTTGCCAAAGCCACATCAAAGCTCAAACCGTAATCACACGTTGCTTTGACTGAATCTTGATCTTCAGACTTTACATAAAAGCTATGAACGAAATAGAAACGACTATTATCTTCAATGCCATTCCATAGTGGATGATTCAATTGCTTAACCTGATTCCACCCCATGTGCGGTACTTTTAGCTTTTCGCCTGAAGCATCCGTTAAGCTTTCTCCAAAGAATCGAACATGACCTGGTAAGAGACCAATACAGTCCACACCGCCGTTCTCTTCACTGTGTGCCATTAACGCTTGCATGCCAACACAGATCGCTAAAACAGGCTTTTCAGCAATGGCTTTTTTAACCACTTCGTCCATACCTAAACGACGAATCTCTGCCATACAATCACGAATAGCACCTACACCAGGGAAAACAACTCGATCCGCAGCTTCAATCTCAGCAACGTCTGACGTAATTAATATCTTGCTGTCACACACATGCTCTAAGGCACTGGCCACAGAATGTAAGTTGCCCATACCATAATCAATAACCGCAATGGTCGACATTCAAAAAGCTCCACTCGAAAGACAATAACCTGAACACGTCAGGTAAGAATTACAGGCGCCTAGCTATTAAAGGCAGCCTTTAGTAGAAGGCATCATGCCTGCCATACGTTCATCAACAGACAATGCCATACGCAAAGCACGACCAAAGGCTTTAAAAATTGTTTCTGCCTGATGATGCGTATTCTTGCCACGCAAATTATCGATGTGCAAAGTTACTTGTGCGTGATTAATAAAACCATGAAAGAACTCTGAAAACAGATCAACATCAAAGCCACCCACGGAACCTCGAGTGAAGTTCACGTGCATTTCCAACCCAGGGCGACCCGAAAAGTCGATAACAACACGAGAAAGCGCTTCGTCTAAAGGTACATAAGCGTGACCGTAACGCGTCATACCCTTCTTATCACCAACTGCCTTAGCAAAGGCCTGACCTAAGGTGATGCCAATGTCTTCAACGGTATGGTGTGCATCAATGTGCAAATCACCATTTGCCACAACATCCAGATCAATCAGACCATGACGAGAAATCTGATCCATCATGTGATCCAGAAAAGGAACACCCGTTTCAAAGTTCGCCTTACCTGTACCATCCAGGTTCACTGAAACTTTAATTTGAGTTTCCAACGTATTACGTTCAACTGTGGCCTTACGTGCCGACATGCGTGCCTCCAAAACAGAATTCTTAAAAAGAACCCCAAGAAATAATCGCTATTTATCAAGTGGCCGAATATTATAGCGGTTTTATTACCTGTACCATAGCTCTTCTACATTCACAGATAGATCAGCTAAGATTATTATAAATAGCCAAGGGAGTTTGATCGTGCCCGTTATACTTCGAAAAGTTACTTCACCCGCTGACCAGGACCACATTGACCTGAGTAAAACCTTCGGTGAACTGCAAGAACTCATCATCGACGATCAGGTTGTTAAGAACACGAACGATCACACAGAGCAACTGCTTCAACAATACGGTAAACCCGATCAGAAATGGATTGCCTCCGCGTTTTTCAATGATCGAATCATTGGCGCAATGTGTGTTGAAGAGCAAACGGGTCAATTAAAACTGAGCAACTTTACGGTTCGTAAAGTAACCCGTGATCGAGGGGTTGGCCACCGACTGTTGGACCTCACTTTGGTCGAAGCAAAAGGGAAAGCCATATTACTGGAGTTGACCCGCGACCAGAACGTTTTAATGAAAAACTGGTTAAACCATTATCAAGCTGAATTTGTTTCAAATACTGCATCTACTAGCCTTTACAAAATAATTCCAAGTGAGCATGAACAATAATCCATACATTCGTAACTATCAGTTTGGTCGCTTCACTATATTTCTAGTCATCGCGGCCTGCATCTGGGTACTGAACCAAAAGCCAGAACTCATGAACTTCTCTGAAAGTGAATCAAGAGAGTTCCAAGTCCAGCTAAGCCAAAAAATGGACAAGTTGTCACTGCAATACTTCATTGACACCTCCGTTGAAGGCGAGTGCAGTTTAGTCATCATGGAGAACGGTGAGCCTCAAGCATTGACTGAATACGATGAGACCAGTGACCTAGCTTGTAAGCGACTGCTTCCTTACATCAAAGCCCCTGCATCAAAAACACCTTAAAGAAACGACTAACATAACCAATAACAATGAGGTTCGAGCAAATTGCTCAGACCTCAACATGCGACTTAGCGAATGGAACCAGAAAGAATATATTCAGAAGTTGTTGTTATTGGTGCTGGCGTCATTGGCTTAGCCATAGCTAAAAAACTGTCGGACCATAATCGTGCGTGCATTGTTTTAGAAAAGAACAAGACCTTTGGCGAAGAAACCAGCAGCAGAAACAGTGAAGTAATCCATGCTGGTATATACTACCCGCAAGGCTCATTGAAAGCGCAGCTTTGTGTGAAAGGCAAAGAACTGCTGTATCGCTACAGCAACGCAAGAAATATTCCTCACAAAAAGGTTGGAAAACTGATTGTCGCCACCACATCAGAGGAAGAAAGCGAGCTTGAGGTTATCCAAACTAAAGCCACAGAAAATCAGGTAACCGATCTTCAACCGCTTGCCAAAGTAGACATACTTGAACTTGAGCCTCAGGTAAAAGCAACATCGGCTCTGCTCTCTCCTTCCACAGGAATCATCGATGCTCATCAGTTAATGCTGTCCATGACGGGAGACATTGAAGACTCAAGCAATACCATCAGCTATCAATCCAACGTGATTAACATTGAACAAACCGCTTCGGGTTGGCAATTGCTTGTAGAAAACCAAGACGAGCTTGTGTCAGTTCAATGCAAATGGCTTATCAATGCAGCAGGCTTACATGCAAACCACTTAGCCAAAATGTATCAGCCCGAGGCTCCAGACATACACCTCTGCCGAGGCTTATATTTCAGCTATTCAGGTCGGTCATTATTCCATCATTTGATATATCCCGTACCGGAAAAAAACACCGTTGGTTTGGGGATTCATGCCACGCTCGATATGGCAGGCCAAGTAAAATTTGGCCCTGATACAGAATACATTCAGAAACTTAGCTATCAATTCCCTTCCAACGAGAATCTCTTCGATTTAAAAAACCATTGGATTCGCGCGATTCAACGATACTTTCCGAATCTAAATCCAGAAAAACTACAACCTTCTTACGCAGGCATCCGACCTAAACTCAGCAAAGCAAATGAAACAGCGAAGGATTTTAAAATTGAAGGGCCCAACGAACATGGCCTAGAAGGGTTAATTCATTTACTCGGCATTGAATCACCTGGATTAACGGCTTCATTAGCCATTGCCGATCTTGTCTTTACGAAAATGGAGCTTGATTAGAATACCAAATGCCTTACGGGCAACCAGTAAGGCATTCACACAACTATTTATCAGTTATCAATCATTCAGGTTTTCATACACCAAAGCCGATACTGACTTATTGTTGGAGTTTTTAATGAATTGAAACTTTCCTGTCTCGCGCCACACCTGCCACCAAGGTACGCTCTTCTTTTCAGTTTCAAAGTCGACGTCTAATCCTGCATTGAAATCGTTATTAACAAACGTCACCTGACCCGTTGCTTCATCTCGAATGACCTGACCGTGGTCTGCATTTTGTGTCATAAGCACAGGAAAGTGATTAAATAAAAGGCCATCAGGCCCGTTCACTGAAGCTATCTTACCGCTATAGGACACTTGATTAGAGCAGCTATCAATACCCTCCGGTGATGAAGCGCCACATGACGAGTGCGCAGGTACAACCGCATCATCTTTACCGGGTATTAACGGATGAATTAAGGCATTACCGCCACTGCCACTGAACCGCAACCTAGGAATATCATTGGGCATCATCGCTAGATTTCGAGCAGCAGACACATCCAGATCCTGAAGAACACCAAGATCACTGATGTCATCCGTAGACAGGTTCAGCCCAAACACACCTGCAACGGCTTGCTTGATCCAATCAGGAATACTGCCATCACTGGCAATATTGACCGCCAAACTGGCCAATTCAGTACCACCACCTGCGCCGGCAAAGTCCAGCACAGCAATAATGTCTAACGGCTCAAGACCTTCGTTTTGTAACCACAACTCTTGGTGCGCTAAGAAATAACGGGTTACAAGATCCCCCGTACTGTGCGTAACAAGCACACAACCATCAGTACATGTGCCTTGAATAGATAATTGCTTGGCCTGTTCAAACACCAACTCAGAGATTTTCCCTTCAACTCGCTTAGCAGAGTTCCAGCCTAACCGAGCTTCAGCTCTGTCCTGCCAATACTCTGGGATCAATTGACGATTGAGTACCTCAGCGTCCGAAGGCTTATTACTTAAATCATCAAACTGAAAGCCGTGAACCAAGACCACGTTATGACCAGCAATTTGTGCAAAAGCTGAGCCTGCAATCAATGAACTTGCCACCACAGCAGCTTTAGCCAGTTTTTTTATTGTTTTCATATTAGTTCGTTCCTTTTATTTTTATTGTATGAACCATTCCTTTGGAGTAACGTCTCCTGAGTGAGTACCTGTACTGACCTCAAACCCCTAGTACCAAGACTCAACTTCGATTCAATGAACACCCCTTTTTTATATTCATCGATTCATCCTCTGTATTTGAATCCACATTAAGATTCATTAGCTATTTTCTGTAAAAATGCTAATCGTTTCTGATTAATTGGGTTCTGATACTCCTCGTAGGCATAAGCATCTAAATCGAACGCAGGCACTGAATACTCAAGCTCTTGAGAACGCCCATATCCCGTTTTATCACCCGGCTTTGCAGGACTTCGGGTGATGTTAAAGTCTTTCAAGATATAAGGGCCTTCAAACCCCATCTCCCTTAACGTAACCACATGAACCTTAAAAAAACCTTCATTTTGAAAAGCAGTAAGATGCACTTTCGCACTCAAGTGACTCACGGGCTCTCCCGTAGTCTGATCAAATAAATTCGCTTGAACCTGATATTGCCCCGACACCTCCACATCAAATAACGCAGAAATTATTAAATGTGACCCATCGATGTAGGATTCACCCAAACCTATTAACGTGGCGTCTGTACCAACCAGCTTAAAGCTACTGCTAAGTAACGCTTGCTCACCGCTTTCAAAATCAATGGACGCAAAAAGCTGTGCTTCACCGCTCGTTAGTCTCTCAATTTGATCGCTTGAAACAGTGCCTTTAAATGTCTGTCGAGTATCGTCTCTCAACGTTGACTCCAAATGCACTTCCGATGTTAATTGCCCACCAGCATCAACAAAACTAACGACAGAACTCGCTTTCTCATCGCTTGCTCCAGTGTTTTCAATCACCACCGAAAACGCCAAGTCCTGATCCCTGTGAACGATAAAGCTATCTAGAACAATGCTGGCGGATACGCCATCAGCGACATCCAATGGTATGGACTGGGTAACAAAAGGCCTCGGGTTCATTAATGCCCAATCATTCTTAAACAAAGGCTTAGAATATTTAGGAAACTGGATGTTCACCGCATACTGCTCAGACGCATGTCTAAACTGGGCTTTTGCCGCTGTACCAGACAAGTCGGCGGGCAGATTTACTTTAGGTTTCTCAACTTGAACGTCAATAGAACCGTGCTGCGTAAACACGTCTAACGGTTGAGGGCTAACTGGATTAACGTCGCTCCTATAAACAGTTTGTTTAGAGCTATCTTGACTAAGTAACCCATACACACCTGCGACAAAAACTAGACAGGCACATGCCATAGAGGCATTCTTCTTATTATCATGAGCCATAGCAATCCCCACTTTGCTTATTTTCAAGATGACTCTTACGTTATGAGATTTGTTCAATAATGAGCCATAAGACAAGCAAACCAAACCTATGGCTTATTGACTAATACAAAGAAGGTAAAGCTAGGTTAAAACAGGTTAATTTTAGAATTAAACCCTTTAGAATCAAACACTAACAAACATTAAAAATAATAAACCCATGACCAAAGCACAGACTCTAGCGTTCATAAAATATGTCTTTAAACAGTTCATTCAAAATGATGGTCGCCAAGTTGCAGCCGCTTTGACCTACACAACGCTGTTCGCAGTCGTCCCTTTAACGGTGGTTCTTTTTACCGTCATTCGCTCCATTCCAGCGTTATCAGGCATCGATGTTGAACTGCAAGAATTCATATTCAGTCACTTTATTCCTTCCTCCGGCACTGAAGTCATGGGTTATCTCAATGAGTTCGCCGCCAAAACATCAGAGTTAACCGCCATAGGCATTGGCATCCTCTTAATCACCGCCATTCTCTTACTGAGAACCATTGAGCACGGCATCAATCAGATATGGGGAATCAAAGAAACTCGTAAAGGAGTTACTAGCTTTCTTATGTACTGGGCCATCATAAGTTTAGGGCCTCTTCTGTTAGCGACCGGGTTTGTTATCTCCTCTTGGTTACTTTCTTCCAGTATTCTTTCCGAAACCCTTCAATGGTTGAGCTTTGATGGGAAAATATTTGCGTTAATCCCTTGGTTACTGAATTGGCTTGCGTTCACTCTTTTATATATTGTCGTTCCCAACTGTTATGTACCATGGCGCGCAGGTGTCATCGGTGCTTTCATTGCCAGTATTTTATTTGAGCTGGCCAAATACACGTTCACTTGGTTTGTGGCCAACCTTTCCGGTTATCAATTAATCTACGGCGCGTTCGCAGCCATACCACTGTTTTTACTTTGGGTTCATATCTCTTGGCTTATAACCCTTTTAGGTGTTCAAACAGTAAAAGGGCTTGTTACTTGGCAAACAAATCAAAAGAAGCCTAATGAATCCGTGGTCTATCAAGCACTGCGTATCTTAGCCATGTTATGGAAAGCGCATGTCAAAGGAGAGCCCGTAGATGCAGAACAATTGCGTCTCTATCTGTCGTCCATTCGGTGTCGCCACTGGGCAGAAATCCGGCAATTTTTGTTGGATCAAAAGCTAATCGCGATAAACGATCAAGGCAACTTTTTAGTCGGTAGGGATTACAACGAAGTTCGAGTGAATGAATTGATTCAAAAAGCGCCGTGGGGTCTATCAGCGTGGAGTTCTCAACTGAACCAACATCCCGGCGAAAGCTGGCAGTCCGAGCTGAGCGATCAATGGCAAGCCGTTGAAACACAGTTAGGTGAACACTTCCCGCAGTCACTTCAGCAGTTATTGGTCAATATTGAACATAAACAGCCGTCTCAAGAAACGTCTTGAGACGGCTGTTTAAACATTTTTAAACGAACAAGAAGTTATTTCGATGCTAAAACTGCGCCTGTGGCAATCATTACACTGCCTGCAGATCGGTTCATAATCCGCTCTGCTTTTGGATCTTTAAAAAGGTTTCGAGCTTTTGCTGCTAAGAACGCATAACCCAACATAGCCCCACCAAGCACTGTGGATATAACAACGGCAATTGAAATGACATCCAACGTCGTCAATGCCGCTAGGTCGACAAAGGTCGGTAGAAAACCTAAATAAAACAAAATTACTTTGGGGTTCCCCAAAGTAATGAATAAACCAGTGAAAAAGTTTGCTCGCCACGAATGCTCTACCACGCCTTCAACTTCTACCGGCTTAGATTCAGCCCTTAATAGGCCAATCCCCAACCAAACAAGGTAGGCAGCACCCACGTATTTAACAACATTAAAGAGGCTCCCCATCATTTCTGCGACGGCCGCCAAACCATAAATGGCCATCACCATAAAGATCAAATCACCAGCAATGATCCCCATAACCACAATAGCCGCATTATTGAACCCTGAAGCCAAAGCACGTGATACGGTTGCAAAGACACCTGGACCCGGAGTAATTGCTAATAACAACATGGCGCCCGCCAAAGCTAACAAGGATAAAAAAGTCATAGTCAAACCTTACTGATCAAAATTAATACAACTGACCATAATACAGTCAAAATTGACCTTTTGAAAAGCATGACGATTTAGAGACGTCCTGAATGGGACAATCGATGCGCAACCATCTTATGATACAGCTTACTCATGAAAGGCTTAACAAGCGATAAAGACAAAAACCATGCAAACGGCCTTAACAACAGAACTCGGTTCATCAATACGATATACGCATCCAATTCAGAGAGAACAACAGGCTTTTCTGTTGCCCCTTGAATGGAAATATGAAGTTCCTTAATCGCTTTTTTCGGATCAATACCAATCGCGATCAATTCACCTTCTTTATGTGTGATATCGAACCACGAAACATGCTCGCCTTGCTTCCCTGCTAAGCGCTGATAATGATCCCTATCTTTAATGCAGCTTGGGCAAGCACCATCGTAATACACACAAATCTTGGCCAGAGCGTTCTCGCTTTCCTCCGAACTTTTCTTTGAATCAAGCGCGCCACTGGGTTTAGCTGTGGAGCTCACGATACTGGCCATTAGGGTATTGTAAATGACGATAGTCAGGATCAACCCAACAACGAGGTAACTCTTCACCAGACAAAAATACCAAGTCTTTCTTAAGGTATTTTTCAGGGTCTTGCGATTCTTCACCCGCCTGACACCGACCTATGATCTCGGTAGTGTATAAATTAAACAGATCATTCAAGCTCAAGACTTCAATCATATAACCACTGTTTTTGTCTTTTAAAAACATAATGGACTCCTACGATACAACAGATTTGTCTGCTTAAATTTTAGTCGATATTTACGTCAATAACCCTACCTTAAACATTCCCCCCCCCCCCTAACTTGACCGATTTCTAAGATCCGAAACAACGTCGTAACCAATTCCCCAATTATCCGTATTCACTTCATCAATCACGACGAACGTTGTCTCAGGATTTTTATTCAAGACATTCACTAATAATTGAGTCGTTCCTTTAATCAACGCCTCTTTTTGTTCTGGGGTAACACCTTCATCCGTGATTTTAATATTAACGTACGGCATCTGCTTATCCTCTTTTAAAACGGTTAGCTTGCTTTATCGAATGCATCATCCGATTCCTTTTTTCCAATCATGGTTAATAAATACTGCTCAAAGAATTCAACTGAGTTTGATCCCGAGACACACTGATCATGATTAAACACAAAAGAAGGCACACTGCTTATATTGAACCCCTTTACTCGGTCATATTTATCCCCAAGCGTCTTTGTTAACGTTTCAGAGTACAGCGCAGCGATTGCGTCCTCAGCATTCAAACCCAGCATATCTATCACTTGTAACAACGCGCGTTCATCACTGACGTCTAAGCCCCGCGTAAAGTATTCGGTAATAAGTAATTCATTCAATTCAATGTGCTTGCCTTGAGTTTCAGCCCAATGAATCAAACGATGCGCTTTATCGGTATTAAAGTAACGCGTCCGCCGACTGAAGTCGTAAGCTAAGCCCGCTTTTTCAGCGAAGCCTATTAAATTCATTAGATAATCCATTAATTGGGTTTGTGTCCAGCCATACCTGTTTTTTAGATAGATCTCTATTTTTTCGCCTTCCATGGGCATGTCCGGGTTTAATTGATACGGCAGAAACTTAATGGATACTTCGATGCCCTGATCTTTTAACGTACCGTCTAGATTTCTTATTGCAGCGACCACATTGCTGTAACCAATCGGACACCATGAACAAATGATGTCGTGAATCATTTCAATCTCAATCGTTTTCATTGATTAACCCTCTGTGCCGGATACTGAAACGTGATCGGCATACATTTTATTAACAATTAACCACCGCCCGTTTTCTTTTAAAAACCCCAAGAAATCCACATAAAAGTTACCTAATAAAGGGCACTCAACTTTCACCATGGCCTGCTCCCCCTGCATATCAACGGATAAGATTTTAAAGTCGTATGCTTCACCAACCACTTTGGGAATTGACCGAGAAGCAACTAACTCAAGCCACTCATTTAGGCTTCTTCTTAACCCTGGTGCTTTTAAATACGCATCTTCGTGGAAAATACGTCGCAGCTTTTCGACATCCGCTTCATAAAGCCCATCAAAATATTCATTTACTAACACAACAATGCGTTCAAAATCTTTCGCTTCACTCTGCATGATCGACACCTCAACCTTGTTTAGATCTGATTCAATGGAACCATTTTAGGCTTGCCAAAAATCCACATATATACTAACAATAAGAAATTACTGTTCTCATTTTGGAAACATAATAAAAGGACATCACAGGTGGATAAATTACGCGCAATTAAGCTATTCGTTCGATTGGCCGATCTGGGCAGCTTTACTAAAGTCGCTGATGAAATAAATGCCAGCAAATCCATGATCAGCAAAGAAATAAGCAGATTGGAAGATAACTTAGGCGCTCGGCTCATCCAACGATCAACGCGTACTCTGACATTAACTCATGTCGGCGAAGGCTATCTGGAACGCTGTCGTGAGATATTAATGAAAATGGACGATGCAGAATCGTTTGTTCAAGATCTGCAAGACAAACCCAAAGGTAAACTAAAGATCAACGCGCCTATGGCGCTAGGCATGACCGACTTGTCTCGGTTATTTGCAGATTTCATGAGCGTATATCCTGACATTGAATTAGACATTAATCTCAGTGACGACAACATAGATCTCATCGAACAGGGCTTTGACGTGGGCTTCCGAGCCACCAGCAAACTTACCGACAGCAATTACATTGCCCGCCCACTTACGCAATTCAGCTATCGAGTATGTATTGCAAAAGATTACTTTGATAGTCACCCACACATTCAAACGGCTGAAGATTTAACGCATCATAATTGCTTCGTTTACAGCTACTTCACCGGTAAAAACATCTGGCCTATCGGAGAAGGGGTGCCCATTAAAGGAACACTCAAAGTAAACAGCACCCCTTTTATGATGGAAGCGATTAAAAAAGGGGTCGGTATTGGCTTCATCCCTGATTTCGTTTGCCAAGATGATTTTGACACAAACAGCGTAAAAGAAATTCTTAAAACTGAACCAAAACCATTATTAACGCTTTACGCCATTTATCCAGCAAGGCAGTTTGTACCACCAAAAATAAAGCTGTGTATTGAGTTTTTAGAAACCTGGTTTAAAGAGAAGTATTAGAAACCCTGTATCGAGCCTCACAATCGAAAACCATCTCGCTGAGACATCTCATCTATTTACCCAAACTCATAATCATTGTTAGCATAGAAACACCAACATCATTGGATTAACACGCATGGCAAAACGCCTTCCATCGCTCAATGTACTTAACGTGTTTGAAGCAGCAGCACGTCACTTAAGCTTCAAACAAGCAGCGGATGAACTTTGCATTTCACCACCCGCCGTCAGCCACCAAGTTAAAGTACTGGAAGAACAACTGGGCGTAACCCTATTTAAACGTTTAAACCGTGCTCTTGAATTAACCGCCGATGGGCAAGAATATTTTAACGATGTACAAAGCGCCCTACTTCAGCTTCATCAGGCCACTGACCGTCTGATTGAAAAACAACAGCCCACAGTATTCCGAATCAGTAGCATCCCTTTTATCACCAACAGTTTATTGATTCCCAATATCCAATCGTTTAAAAATCAGCAACCCAATTTACGAATAAATATTCAATCACAAATCCAACGAGCCAATCTCGGGGAAGAAAAGATCGACGTAGCCATTCGGCACATCAAAGGCGATGAGCCCGACCTTCATTACGAAGAATTATCACCTGTTTTAATTACTCCCATATGCAGCCCTTCTTATTGGGAAGCACACAAAACCGATGATGACCTTCAATTGAAAGATCACAGAATCATTCGGCTGTCGGTTGACCAAGGCTCTTGGCCACTTTGGCAGAATGAGTGGGGCTATGAACTACTGCCTGAAGATGAACTGAGTCTTGATAATTACCAAGCAGTATTGGACTCAGTCCTACAAGGGATGGGGTTAGCCATGGGCTATTTACCCGCACTGAAAACCTTATTGGAAGAAGAAAAGCTCATTTTGCCATTCCCTAACAAAGTCACTGAGTTTGGCCAAATCTATTTAGTTTATCAAAAGTCCGACGTATCGAGCCCCACCATACAATCTTTCCAAACGTGGTTAAAAGCCGTCATCAGCGCCCTTGTTTCAGATAAGTAAAACTAATCCGAACAACATAAAAAACTCGTTTGTCAGCCAAGGGGCTGTCTCATTATTCTGATCTTACTGATTTACCGCTCATTCAAGATCTGGAGACCCCATGGAAAATATCGATTTTACGACTCAGGATGGCTTTGTTTTAAAGGGCAATGTATTCAAGCCTCAACCCCCAAACGTGAATGCAGCCAAAGCGGGAATCATCATCAACTCAGCAACCGCCGTTGGTAAAGGGTATTACAGGGCGTTCGCCCAACACTTAGCCGAACATGGATATTTGGTCATCACTTATGATTACCGTGGTATCGGTGAATCCAAAGCAACCAAAAACACGCATTCCAAACTCAGCATGCTTGCTTGGGGCGAACAAGACTTTGAAGCCGTCATAAACGCTGCCGTAAAGAACCACCCAGATTTAAACTGGCACTGCATTGGCCACAGTGTCGGAGGGCAAATAGTCGGGCTAGCGCCCAGTAATTCAAAACTGACCAGCGTATACTGCGTGGCAGCTCAGAATGGCTATTGGAAGAACTGGGGACTGCCTCAGACTCCAAAGATTCTTCTTTCATGGTACGGTTTGATTCCTTTCTTCAGCAAAACCCTAGGCTACGTTCCTGGCTTCATGCTCGGAGGCACCAGCCTCCCAGGACCAATAGCACAGGAATGGGCCCGCTGGTGCACCAATCCAAACTTTATTTCGGATAAAAAAGGGAAACCCATTCGAACGCACTTCAATCAATTCGAAAGTAAAATGCGTTTTCTCGCCATTAAAGATGATCTCAACTTTGCTCCGTTAAAGGCCGTAAAAGAATTGGGTAAGTTCTATTCTCAAGCAGACAAAGAAATTAAAGTGGTCGACCCCAAAGAATTCGGAATCAAAGAAATAGGTCATTTTGGCTTCTTCAAGCGTCAACATAAAGACGCGTTATGGCCTAACGCCATTGAGTGGTTCGGACAGTTTTCTTAACCGCTTATCTCAGCTTAAACCTCAAGCCAACCGAGACCTCGGTTGGCTACAATTCATTTATAAAGCAATAATATAAACGATCTACATTTCACTTAATTTCTGGTCCGGCCACTGATCCACAACCACCCCGTTTTCACAATCATTATCAGCCGTCAGATGAACAGGCCTTAACAGGTAATTATCTATTTCTTTTTCAAGAGCGTATGAAACTTGAAATCCACAAGTACCTCGGGCAGAAAATAACCTTAATGAATGAATCAAAGAACCAACCGAATCAACCTCTAAACTCCCAGTTAACTTACTATTAGCCGTTAGAGACCATACTCCATCAAAGATAGGTTCTAACCAGTGAATAGCACGAGCACGTACCTTATCTGTAGTCTTATCTATATGGTAAACCAAATATGAATCCTGATACGCCCCTAAATCACAAGCTAAAGCAAGAATTTCATTTGAGTCGTCTAATGAAAAACTCAAAACAAAACGTTCTTTATGATCCGTGTTTAAGACACTGCATTCATCAGTGATTTTAAATACTTCAAGTAACTCTCTTTGTGAAAGTTCACTGTAACCAGCGGGCAGAAGAAACGATAAGTCATTCGATTCGAGAGAATTTGCGTGAGAACAACCAACAACAAATAAAGTCCAGCATATCACTATTTCCTTTAGTCTCACCTGATTCCCTCCTAGCTTTATTAAACGATTGCTCGATTAAACAAAAACAGTTCTTCTTGAATACTATTTTTTGGTTGAGATGCTTTAAGCAAAGCTTCATAAACAACAGCATTGTTTGCAATTTCTAATGCATGATCTTGACCATTTATTATGTATCTAGCACCTACATAATTAGCTGTTGATCCAGATATAAACTGACTAAGACTTGCGTTAGTAAAAAGTCCTTTTCTCATTCCCAATGACATTATTTTATAAGCTACAGTATGATCTAAAGCTTTCTCTGGGTGAAGATATAACTGATTCCCCATACCTATAGCCTGCCCTACAGTTTTGTAGTTCTTATCCCAAGTAAGCTGAACGAAACCTCGACCATAGTATACGTTCTTAGATATCTTCTTTGTTATTGGGTCTGTCACACTAACAACTTTACTATAAGCCTTATTCTTGCCTTTCCCCCATTCTTCAATGGGTTTCCAAGAACTACCGCACTCACGTCTAACTGTAGCCAACATATATGCTATCCATCGAACGTCTGTAATCGAAGGGTCCAGTAAACAATTTTTTAATAACCTTTCTAAACCCGATAGTTGGGGCTCTTTTGGAAATTGTTTTTTAAATAAAGATATGAATAAAGGAACACTAACCATTTTTTTTTGGTTCATAGTCGCCGCAAGTTTATGCTTAGCAACAAAATCATCTCCCACCAAGTCTCGAAGTTTACGATGCGTTTTTCCGTCAACATCAATTTTACGATCCGGAGACTTGTACTTCAGGACATGCTTTTGAAAAAGTTCGATTTGCTTTTCAGTCTTAGGTCCATAAAAGCCATCCGGTACAAGAGACTCTTTACCAACATAACTTGCCGTTGAACCAAGAAGTAGCCTTTGTATAACAAGAACATCCAATGGAGAGTTCTTACAACCTTTCCCTACAGCCGTAGAAAGGCTTGTAACATTAAATTTATTAATATGTCCGTATATCAGCATTATCTTTCCTTAATAAAACAAACTAGATCCTATAGTCCACGCCAAATTAACACAGCGCCAAGCAAGAAACTTTAACGTTTGTAACATAAAGTGTAATAGGTATGTTTAGATCTCCCTCTATTAATTTCAATAGCGAAAAAGCATGAAAAGTATCTCGTTTTATTTAGCTTCGAAATACTTGACCTACCACCTGACCTAGCTTAGATAAAGTAATATCACTTTGTGTTTTAGCGCCTTACAATCCAGACATATCTAATTTTTTGAATGCTACTATAAACGAAGAAACTAGCATGATAATTAAACGCGTTACTTCCACCTAATGATCAAACACATAACCCACAGAGCGACGACTTTTAAAATACACGGGCTTTTTTGGGTCTTCTTCAAAGTACTTTCGAAAACGCACAAGAAAGTTATCCACAGTTCGAGTGGATAAACTTTTCGAAAAACCCCAAGCCAACTCAAGGATTTCCCCCCGAGTCAGCGCTTTTCCTCGGTTTGCAATGAACAAACGCAGCAGCCGCATTTCTTGCTCGGTTAAAGTCACCTCTCCGTTCTTACACACGGCCATTGCATTGGTAAAGTCGATGCGGTTCTCACCAAAACTGTACTCATCTGAAGGCGCTGGTTCGGTTGCACTTTCTTCTTTAATCCAACCATCACGCTTTAAAAGTCGTTCGACACGCAGCAAAAACTCATCCAAATCAAAAGGCTTAGATAAGTAATCATCCACGCCATACGCTAAGCCTTTTACTCTATCTTCAGCCGTATTTTTTGCTGATAGGATCAAAATAGGTAAGCGTTCATCTTCCAAACGAATGCTTTTTAACACGGAGATACCATCAACGCCCGGCAACATGATGTCCAGCACGATTAAATCCGGCTGCCATTGTTTCCAAGCATTTAAACCCGCCGTTCCAGTTTCAGCGATTTGTACTTCATAGCCTTGTAATTGAAGATTTAAACTAATGCCTTCGGCGATGTGTCGCTCATCTTCAACTACTAATATACGTTTACTGCTCATTGGCCAAAACTCGTTATTCTGTGCTTATTTCTTGCCAGAAAATTTTTATTAAACAGCGGAAGTGTTATTACAAACGTCGATCCTACGCTGTCAGTACTATGGATAACGTCATTGCGTCTTACTTTGATTTTCCCGTTATGCGCCCGAACAATGTTTTGAACGAGATACAAACCTAATCCACTACCCTGCGCAGACCGAACATTAGAATGCCCGATCTGATAAAACTTTTTAAAAATTTTACTGGTTTGAGATCGATCGATTCCGATGCCATTATCACGGAATTCAATCGTCAGTTTTTGATTATGCTTCTGAAAGTCGACAGCCAAACTTGGCGTCTCGGAGTCATTGTATTTAAAGGCATTACTGGCCAAATTGATAAGTAACATCTCAAACAGAGGCTTACTGATTTGCATGTTTTGAGCGCCTTCTTTCAGAGGTTTCACATCAATTTCCAAACCTGGGAATAAGTAACCATTGTCTTTGTAAAATTCAGCCACAAATGACGTCAGCTCAAGCTCAATGTATTCGTCCTGAAGATTACGGCTTTCAATACGACCTAAATCCAAGATATTACTGATATTATCTGACAGCCGATGCACGTCTTGCAGCATATACGTCACATACTTCTGTTGATCTTCTTTACTTAAATCATGTTTTAAAAACGTTTCTAAATATAACTTTAACGACGTTACTGGGGTTTTCAGTTCATGCGTAAAGTTATTAATGAAGTTGTTCTGCAAACGATAAAGCTGCTGCATCTTTTGGTTATAGATAAACGTCATCGACAGCCCGATCAAAATAAGGCTAACCAAAAGGGAAAGCACGAAAATAACCAATCCCGTTTGTGACTCAAATACCAACCGAGGGTCAATATCAAATTTGTTGACCACTTCATCCAAGCCACTACTGATTTCAATGTACCAATAAATATAAAGTACGAATGAAGACACCAATGCGAGAATGGAAAAAATAAAAATAAACATCGCATTGGGCATTAATTTAGTTCGATTCATAACCCATCTCGTTTAAATCTCTGACAATGTCACAGCCTATGTAAAAGTTTTGTAAAACCACGTGTTTTATAGCCTCCAGTCATTTTGCATTGCTAGGATTTATATAAAATAGCGGCACATAAAGCATGGCTGAAAGCATTTTAAGTTTAACGGTACCAGAGATAGTACAACAAGCCATGCAAACTAAAGTAAAAAGAAGCAGAAGAACATAAGATTCTGTCGCTTTAAATACATGGGATACTCATAGAAGGTGACCTCAGTGGTAAAATCTCACGAAGCATTTAACTTTTATTCGCATTTCTTCGGTGCGATTGCTGCTTTTATCGGCACGATATTTTTAGTTATGGAAGCCACAAGCTCTGCCTCCATGATTGTTACCGCTCTGGTTTATGGCTTATCCGTTACGTTCTTATTCTCTGCAAGCTCTCTCTATCACATGTTTAAGAAGAAAGAGAACGAGCTTTCTTTCTGGCGAAAGATGGATCGTCTTGCCATTTTCTGCATGATTGCCGGCTCTTATACACCCATCTGTTATTTCTTCATGAGCGACGAATGGCGCATGCCTATGATTGCGCTTCAATGGGGTTTGGTTGCGTTTGGCTTTATTTCTCAAATATTCTTTCCTCGTGCGCCGCGCATGCTTTATGCCGTTATATTTTTAGTCATGGGCTGGATGCTGGTATTTCCTATGCAGCAAATGCTTAGCGTCATGACAGAACATCAAACAACACTGTTATTTTCAGGCGGAATTGCTTTTACTGCGGGCGCAATTATTTATGCCATCAAAAAGCCTCTTATGCTGCCAGGTATTTTCAGTTTCCATGAGCTATTCCACGTCATGGTATTGATCGGGGGTGGTTTCCATTACGCATTGATTTACAACGCGTTTTCAACCGCATCGGCGGCTTAATATGAGTCTCTCCAGCCACTGTCAACAATTAATTGAACAAGAAGAAATGCGTTTCGAAAAAGAATACCAAGCGCATTTTTTACAAGACGAATCCAAGCCTAAAAATATCGGTCGGCCATATTTACTTCACCGACCGGAATCAAAACGTGGAGTACTTCTGGTTCATGGGCTTATGGCTGCGCCTGAAGAAGTCAGAGAATGGGCCGACTACCTATTTTCAATAGGCTATACCGTTTACGCGCCCAGAATGGCAGGCCACGGAACGTCTGCCGTGGATTTATCCCAACGAGAAATGACCGAGTGGGTCGCCTCTGTAGATCGAGGTCATGAGATTCTAAAACACTGTTGCGAAAGTATTGTTGTTGCTGGGTTTTCCACCGGAGGGGCAATTGCACTTCAACAAGCCATTGCTAAACCGAAGGCATTTGATGGGTTGATCAGTATCAGTGCCCCATTAAAATTCACGAAGTTTTCTGCTCATTTTGCTGAACCTGTGAATAACTGGAACCGAACGTTAAATGCCTTAGGCATTTCCCGAGGCAAAAAAGAATTTGTCACGAACCATGCAGACAACCCACACATTAATTATTTACGCTGCCCAGTAAACGGCATTGTACAGATTAAAAAATTAATGAAAGGCGTGGTACAAGGCTTATCGACGATCTCAATACCTACGCTAATTGTACATGGTTCTAACGACCCGAAAGTACATGTTCAGAGCGGCAGAGACATCTTCAAGCGCATTACTTCAGAGTCTAAGTTTCACAAGGAAATTGATTTTCACTTACACGGGATCATTCGTGGTGACATAGCTAAAGAAGTCTTTGGCGAAGTGGATAGTTTCCTTCAAAAGATGCACTAAGCCCTTCTCGTTCACACACCTGTTTACGCATCAGTTCAAACCCCATTGATATGACGCCTTACAGCAGCCTTTCGTTCATCAAGTTGTGCAATGATGCTTAAAGCAACTTGTTAATACACTGCAGTTTAATGGGAGCGAACTATGAGTCACCAAGATCCAGTCAACGAAGAAGCCAACACGGAACTACCTCAACCTAAAGATTATCGACAATTAGGTAACACTGGCCGAGCCATCCTCAATGGCGTAATTGGTGACTATTTAGCTCAAGAAAATAACCCGCTTGCCATTAAAATGGGGTTCTACCACCAACAGAACCCCATACTTTTGCTAGACCAAGACCTTAATAACCTTTCATCATATTCCGACAAGCCACTGACGAATAAAGTTGTTGTGCTGCTCCATGGGCTCACGAACCTCGAAACGATTTGGGATTTCAATACAGGAATCAATTCCGCCCCCAATGATCAAGACAAACGTTATAGCTTTGACCACGATAACTGTGATCGCTTTAACTATGGCACAGGGCTACAACAAGACATTGGCTTCACGCCTTTATATTTAAGGTACAACTCTGGTCTGAAGATTGAAAAAAACGGACAACAATTTGCAGCACTAATGAACCAACTGATCAAGGCATATCCTATGCCTATTGATGAATTAATATTGATTGGTTTCAGTATGGGTGGCTTATTAATGCGCCATGCACAGAAAATAGCGTTTACCAATAATTCAGAATGGCTTTCCAAAGTGACTCAATGTTTTTACATTGGAACACCGCATGAGGGATCTCAATTTGAGAGATTCGGGCAAATGGCCAGCGCAATGGTTCGAGCGTTCCCTCGGAGCTATATAAATCAGTGGGCCGATTGGATTGATGTTCGCAGTCAGGGAATTCAAGATTTAAAAGAGGGTTTAGCGCACTTAAATGATCCAAGGGCTAACGACTCTGAGTTACATTCTTGCGAAAATGGATTTTACTACCAAGCTCAGCACCACTTTATCAGTGGTTCGCTTTCACCCAACAGCAATAGCCTGGTTAACAAGATGCTCGGTGATAGCCTAGTTAAACAGCCCAGTGCCGTACCTGAATCGATTCCCTCTGATAGCAAGCAAGCGCACTTTGATGGCATCGCTCATATTCCCTTAGCACACTCCCCAAAAATCTATCAACAAATTCACAGTTGGGTAGAGCCTGCCAGTCATAGCATTCCTTTAATCAAATACAAAGGCCCGCATAAAACCAACATGGAAGCTGAACATGAGGAAACTGAGGCCAAGTTGACACAATCCAGCGAAGCGCTGTTCAGCGGGACATTAGAGCTGATATCAACAGGATTTGATAAGACAGTCGATGCCGTAGAAAACATGCACCTATCCATCTCCAGAGAGCCACATAACATTCTTCAAAAGATCCCGGTAACGAAACCGGCATCCACCATTGTAGAAATGACACACAATGCCATTTCAGAGTCCGTTTATCGTTCGGTAAAGCTTGGCGGTAAATTAATAAAAGAAACCTCAGTCATTGTTAAGGACAAATCAAAACTAAAAGAATAACCCAATGAACTCATACAAAAGACGCCTGAAATCGGTATAAGTCTTGTTCATCAAAGTTCTTACCTGAAATATGATAAGAATTGTCCTGTTTAGAAAAAATCGTCACGTAATCACCCTTCAGCTTTAACTTCGAACTCTTATCGCTAATAGCCACATCAACATGGGTAATGTCTGCTTTTAATGCGCTCCACAAAACGGCTTCGAATTGTTTAACTAAAATAAAACCATCAACTTCCTCAACGGTTATTAACTGACTAACATCGACATTGGTCTTTCCCATTTTTTCAGAAAGCACATCAAAGAAATACACACCTAACCAACCCAAAAAACACATTACTGCAAACAACACAGTAGTCAATGGTCGTTCTAGGTAAATAAACAACATAACAATCACTGCATGCGCAACCCAAAGCGCCATCAATGCCTTTCTCGAAAATCGCCCCGCCACTTCCGCTTGTTTTTCTTGAAGCATTACCGTCATAACTTACAGCCCCAAATAATATGTTTTGAAAATCACTTATCCTATAATGCGCGGTTCTAAGTACTCAGTTAACACTCGCCTCATTTATTCAGTAGCATTAGATATGACTCAACCGACAGCATTATTTAGCCAAACCGTCTTACATTGGTTTGATCAACACGGCAGAAAAGACCTGCCTTGGCAAAACCCAATCACACCTTATCGGGTTTGGGTTTCAGAAGTAATGTTACAACAAACTCAGGTTAAAACAGTCATACCTTACTTTGAAAAGTTCATGTCAGAATTCCCAACGGTCTTTGATCTAGCAAAAGCAGAACAAGATAAAGTTCTAAACTTATGGACGGGTCTAGGCTACTACGCTCGCGCTAGAAATCTGCATAAAACAGCCCACATCGTTGCAGATAAATTTAAAGGCGAATTCCCTAATACCGTAGAGGCATTAAACGACTTACCTGGGATCGGACGCTCAACTGCGGGCGCCATTGCATCTATATCTCTGGGCGTTTCAGCACCTATCTTAGACGGTAATGTTAAACGCGTTCTAACCCGTTTTTATGCCATTGAAGGATGGCCAGGAACCAGTACTGTCGAAAAACAGTTATGGGGCGTTGCTGAAACAAACACACCTCAAGACAGAACTGGCCACTACACCCAAGCAATGATGGATTTAGGCGCAACCCTTTGTACTCGCTCTAAACCTGCATGTGGTATTTGCCCGCTTCAGCCCGAATGTAAAGGGTATGAGTTAGGAACGCCTACGGCTTTTCCCCACTCAAAACCCAAAAAAGACAAGCCCGTAAAAGCATCTCGCTTCTTATTAATCGTTAACAGCAAAAACGAACTACTCCTTGAACAAAGGCCGTCAAGTGGTATTTGGGGCAGTTTATACTGTGTGCCTGAAGCAACGCCTGTCACAAACAGCTACCAGAGCAAGCTCCCGGATTATGTCATCAAAGAAGAATGGCCCTCCTTTCGTCATACCTTCAGCCATTACCATTTAGATATTGAACCTGTACTGTGTGAACTCGTAGAGAGCCCATCGCCTTCAACTATAATGGAAGCAAACAGTCAGCTCTGGTATAACATGCACCAATCACTAGAAGTTGGAACTGCTGCACCGATGATCACTCTAATCGATCAATTAAAACAGCACCTGAAAGGTTAATGAACCTGAAGGATTCCTGCACAGCAAAGATTACATTTAGAATTTTATTGAGAGTATCTTATGTCACGCACCGTACTTTGCAGAAAATATAAAGAAGAACTTCCAGGTTTAACCGTGCCACCCATGCCGGGCGCAAAAGGCCAAGAGTTGTACGACACAGTTTCAGATCGAGCTTGGCAAGAATGGAAAATGCATCAAACCATGCTAATCAATGAAAAGCATCTAAACTTACTGAATCCTGAACATCGTAAGTTTCTACAAGACGAAATGGAAAAGTTCTTGGACAACGATTCATTCGAACAAGTCGAAGGCTACGTCCCTGTGGAAGCAAAATAGTGATCCACCTGTTAAAACTGGTTAACCTTTGAACAGAAAGCACTTTTTTCAATAAATTTACCAGTTTTTAACAGAATAGTGTTGACACATTACTGAAATCTCGGTTTAATGCGCACCACTTAGCCCGGATAGCTCAGTCGGTAGAGCAGAGGATTGAAAATCCTCGTGTCGGCAGTTCGATTCTGTCTCCGGGCACCATTATTTAAAAGCCTCGTACTTAGTACGGGGCTTTGTGGTTTCTAGATCATAAGAAATTTCATCGCTCAACCAATAGCCTCCCTCCTCTCTATTATTACCAACCATAAAAATTGACATTAGAAGCCTGAAAAATGTACTGTTTACACACTGGCTCGGTCGAAGCCACTGTGTCTGCGGAAAGGGCTGCGCCCACGACAAAGTGAAACACACATATTATTTGTTTCCTTTTCAATCTGATTGGCAGACACAGATACCATGAAAGGGTAACGAAAATGACCGACCTATCTCCACGGGCAGATATCCCGTTCCGAATAAATTTAGAGCAACAGAAAAAGCGTGCTAAAGAATTATTGCGAGACATCCAAGCTGCAGACAAAAACTGTATCGCTCGACTTCAACGTCATCACCCGAAATACAATAAAGCCAGCGATTCCAAACCTCTCGCGTCAGCAAAATTAAGCGACGCTCAACTCGTCATCGCTCGAGAACTTGGGCTACCCAGTTGGTCGAAATTAAAAACCCACGTTGAAGCAATGCAAAGCGCCATCAAAGCAATTAACGAGAACGCTAAGCCATTGGATGGTGACCTAAAGACGCTTCACATTCGCTGCGGCACGGACTTACAGCAAGCATTACCTGAAGCGGGCTTCAACGGTGATTTTCTCGAGTACTCAGACCCCGTATGCCAAGGTCCTATCCCTGATGATCCAAGTCTTATTGATATTCGAGTAAATTATCTTGTTTCTGCATACGGCTCATACATTCAACGTTCGAGAAGTAAAATCCACGAAGAATTAACCGCTGCAAAAACGCGCCTAGAAAACGCATCAAAAGAATACGAGCGAGTTGTGCTCTGGTTTGAACACGACACATACGACCAATTGATACTGGCAAGGATATTGGCGCACTTTGAAAAACACGAGCGCCCTAACGTATTAGAAATGGTCTCGGTAAATCATTTTCCCGGTTCAGTTCGATTCATTGGTTTAGGGCAACTCCCTCCCGAAGCCATTCGATTACTTTGGAATGAACGCCTACCTGTCACTCAGCAACAGCTCAACCTTGGGAAACGCGCTTGGAATGCCTTTCAATCGCCGAACCCAACGTCATTATCAAACCTACACCAAGAAGACACAGGCGCTTTACCAAACTTAGCCGGCGCGATAAAACGTCATTTACAGGAACTGCCTTCAATCACAAACGGCCTTAGCCTCACCGAGCAACTGACCCTTGAGATATTAAAAGAAAGCGACCAAACGGCTGGCAGAATATTTGGATTGCTAATGAGGGATAAAGAACCCCTACCCTGGCTGGGAGATATCATGTTTTGGTATATTCTTGAATCCATGACTCAAGCGACCACGCCTGCAATTGCTATCAATACGAATCAAGCCGAAGAAGAATGGCCCCAACGGCAGATAACGATTACTAAGGCAGGTTTGGCACTGCTTTCAGAAAAACATGATTGGTTGGCCCTTAACCCACCTGAACGATGGCTTGGAGGTGTTCACATTGCGCCTAAGGAACTCTGCTGGCGTTGGGATGAGGAAGCGGAAAGTGTCGTTTTACAGTAACTGACCGTAGTGAAGGCCAGAAACTTACTGGCCTTCTATTTTTATAATTACCAACAAAAAAAGAAAAACAAGAAATTGTTAAAAAATTGATTATTATCCATAAAGCCTATGAGTTTAAAGGGCTTCAAGCCAGCAAACAGCAAATTATTTTACTCAACTGTATACTTTTTTATTGACACTTTTTTAAAGAAGCTGTTTAATGCGCGCCAGTTAGCCCGGATAGCTCAGTCGGTAGAGCAGAGGATTGAAAATCCTCGTGTCGGCAGTTCGATTCTGTCTCCGGGCACCACTATTCTAAAGCCTCGTAATTTCTGATTCATTCAGATACGGGGCTTTTTTATGCCTGAAAGCTTTACACTTACAACACAAGTCCAATAACGCTAAGGCCCTTCGCCCTCTACTTACATCGCTTCAAGCGTTTATCCCAATAAGAATGATTACATTTTCTATTTTTTGCTCATTTAGACTATTATTTAACCACTTTATCGGATATATGACGTATTCGACAGATTTAGAAATCGGTAAGGCTATACTTTAGGTAAATATCTTAACTATCTAATTACTAAGAGCTAGTCATGGAAAACGCTGAATCTCTTTTGTCTGAGCTAGTAAGACCTGTGTTTGATGAATTTCATCAGCAATACGTAACCTCTAGAGAAGATCTTAAGATGTTATTGATTCATCTTTCCGATCAAGGTTCTATTCGTGCCTTTGAGATTGAAATCGTCTTAGACATACTCACCAGCCCTGAGGCCAGTGAGCTTGATTTAAAGAGAATTAACGGCTGGATTGGCCCTCATCTCAGGATTGATATTTAAATCACCTTCCTAGCGATGACAATTGCACTGGTTCGGTTATTAACACCGAGTTTTGCGTAGATATTCTTCAAATGCCATTTGGTCGTTGAAAGCGCTATTCCAAGTTGGTCACTTATTTTTGGGTTTGATAAACCGGCCACTAACAAATCAAAAATCTCACGTTCCTTATTCGTCAGCTGACTTAAGTCGACCCCCGATAAAGTTTCCTGCTCTTCGACTTTGAGTAAGTCTCGGAAATTGACCTTATAGAATTCTGGCAAGCTGAGAATATTTAACTTTTCAGCGTATAAAAATACCGTTTCCAGTCCGGGAGCTTCGTCAAAGATACAGCGAGAAAATAACTCTAACCCAAGAAGATCAAGTTGTCTTTTAAGGAGATTTGCAGCCTTTTCTTTCGCGCCTTTGCAATACAGCACCACAATGCGATTACACTCTGCAATCAATGCACGCGCTTTTACATTTTGGCCTTCAGCAATACGATGAAGGGTTTTCAGTAAAGCTTCCGCTTGATCCCACTTCCCTTGAAGGCGAAACAGATATGAAAGTGCTAAGCCAAAGCGCTCACGACCTTCAAAATACGCATCACCGCTCAACCAACCTTCAGAGTCATAAAGCGAGATAAGGTCGTAGGTTTCAGCCACTCGTTCTGCCAACTCAAGAGAACCAAGCTTCAAGGCCTGTCTCATGGATTCCTGAGCCACCTGACTTTTAAATCTGGGGTATTTCCCCAAGATCAAAATTCGATCTAAGCGATCCAACAAGCGAACCGACTTTTGAACATCTCCTTTGAGGTAGAGTAAACGCGCTAAGCTTAAGTAAACCGTGGAAACAACTTCTGTCGCACAGGAATAGTTAACCCGAGGCAATACACGCTCACACATTGCCTGAGCTTCCTCCAACTGGTTTTGTTCGTAATAGACTACGATCATTCCGGTTGCGATGTTCACCCAGCAGGGGGAGTCCGTTTTATCCTCAAAGGTTTGGTAAATTCCGTCGATATACTCAACGGCTGATAACCCCCTTCCCATGTAACGGTCACAAAGCGCGATGATTAAATCCGCATAGCTGGCTAAATACGCCATCCCCAAATGCGATAATATACTTCTCGCTCTTGTTGCAGTGTTTATGGCCAGTTCTAACCACCCCCGCTGAAGCTGGAAGTAAGCAACAATGACCATTGAAAATGCTCGTGTATCTTTTTGCGCCGCAGTACTCGACATCAGCCCCAATTCATCCGCAGAGACATAATCTTCATCGTTCAAGAATACATTCAGTGTTAGCTCTAAAAACCTAAGAACAGAGGACTTACACGTAGGATTATCAGAGCCCTTTCTCGTGCTATGCAGTAACTCCAAATAGAATTGGGCCTGATTAAATCGACGAGAAAAGATCAAAGCAAAAACCATGGCTTCAAACAACGCTTGATCGCCCAACAATTGCTCGTCTGAAAGATCAGATAAGCACTGAATAACTTGAGGTAATGCCCCTTTTTTAAGCCAATCAGCACAGGCGGTTCTTAGCAACGCATGATAAAACGGAACGTCCCCAGCTTGGCTTGCATGCTCAATCGCTTGAGCAATGCCCCCTTTATTCATCCATGCATCTGCGGCGGATCGATGCAGCGCCTGAATTTCAACAACCGTTTCCTCTGAAGCCAGTCGAGTGGCTAGAAAGTCATGCAATAAACCGTGATACCGATAATATCCCGATGACTTCACCTTACCATCACAGTCCAGTGAATGACTGGCCGGAACAATAAACACGCCTTGGGAGAGTAATTTATTAAGGATCAAATGAGCTGATTCACTCACCAGCGCTTGCTCCCAAAGCTCTGCATCAAACTGCTCGAAAATAGAACTTCGAATCAGCAAACGACGAACATCATCAGGCAGAGCGTTAAGCACTACATAGCCAAAATAATCCACCAGCTCAGGCAAGCTGCCCGTAAAAGAATCTAAAGCAGATTCGCCTGATCGAGCACAAGCTAGGAGCGCCATTCGAACACCCACGGCCCAACCTTCCGTCAGATCTAAAATTCGATCCAAGCACACCTGAGATAACGTAACCCCTTCAAGCGCATCACTTAAGCTTTGAAGCTGAGAACGACTGATTCGTAAATCATCTCCATCAATCAGAGATAAAGAATCAGCAAGCCTCAATCGACTTAATGAAAAATCAGGGTAAGTGCGCGTAGAAATCACAATATGGATGTGTGAAGGCAATTGGTTGATTAACGAGGCCATGACTTGATGAACAACCGGCGTATCAGCCAGTTGATAATCGTCCAAAATTATAAATAGTTCGTCATCAACCGAATCCAGCGCCAACATCAATCCATCGCAGATGGAACTCACAGGGCAATTCATTTCCCGACTAAAAATATTAAATGTTGAAATATCCAACATGGGGGCGTGCGCTTTAATGACATCAACAAAGCGACGAAAAAACACCATAGGCGCACAATCCCGCACCTCTAAATTTAATCGAGCGATATTTAATTCTGTGTTGGCATCCTGCCATTGACTTAGTAACGTTGACTTACCTGAGCCTGCTGGTGCCAGTAATACAGTTAATGACACCTCCCTACAACCGCACATCCGTTGCATCAGATGCGCTCGTGCTATTGGGTTAAACATAATGCCCTCCAGATACTAATCTTGATGACGTTCAGCAACACCAAACAAAATTAATACCCAAGCTTTTTGTTATTTTTTTTATTAGCAATATTTTATAAACACAGGGTTTAAGACAAACGGAATGCCATTTCAAAACAAACCACAAAGATTACACCTGTACTCTTAAACGATACTCCCTCAATAGAAAACCAAAACCAAAGACCCTTAAAAATGTGAACCAGCTCTAATTTTACCTTCTAAATTAGCCACCTATGTCACATAAAAGCAAACAGTGTCTCTTCAAGTAAAGCTATAGCTGTACACCCCCTCCCCTCCCTTGGAAGGGTATGCTTTCAAATGACCGAGAACTATTCTGCTATGGCTATTCAAGCAACAACCCTCTAAGCATCCATTAAAATAAAAAAAAGGAAGCAAATTATGTCTAATTCCGTTTGGGTAACGTGGCCAGCGTTGACCAAGTTTGGCTCGTTAGGAATATTGGCAGGTCTTCTCGCACTCGGTCTTGAGCGAGAAAAGCTGTTCGACAACAATTTATTTGATTTTGAAAAGTACGATGAGTACAACGCCGATATCGTCTGTGACGAACGAAGTCTAACGGCACGTACTGAAGACGGTACCTGTAACACATTGGAAAACCCTGCTGAAGGTTCTGTGCTACGTCGTTTCGGACGTAACGTAGAGTTAGGTGCAGGTCACGGCGAAACTGAAGCCGATACATTACTCATTCCAAACCCTCGAGATGTCAGTAATTCGGTGATGGCTCGTAATGAATTTAAGCCTGCAACCAGTGTTAACTTCATCGCAGCGTCATGGATTCAGTTCATGGTTCATGACTGGGTAAGCCACGGCCCAAACGCAGTCGATGATCCAATTCAAGTTCCATTACCTGCGGGTGATGTTCTGGGCTCTGGAACGTTAGAAATCCAGCGTACAACGCCAGATCCAACCAGAACTTCGGATGAAGAGAACTATCCGGACAGCTATCGAAACGTCAACACGCACTGGTGGGATGGTTCACAGCTGTACGGAAGCAGCAAAGAAACATCAGACTCGGTACGTTCGTTTGTTGACGGTAAACTTGCCGTTAATGCTGACAATACGTTACCGACTGAGCTACTAAGCGGCATCCCTGTCACTGGTTTCAATGACAACTGGTGGGTTGGTCTAAGCATGATGCACCAATTGTTTGTGTCTGAGCACAACGCAATTGCAGATATGTTAAAAATCAATAACCCAGGCAAAACAGATCAGTGGATCTACGACAAAGCACGTCTGATTAACGCCGCATTAATGGCTAAGATCCACACGGTAGAGTGGACACCAGCCATCATTGCTAACCCTGTTACTGAGCGTGCGATGTACGCAAACTGGTGGGGCCTATTTGGCGACCGTGAAGGCCGTGATAAGTATCAAGCGGAAGTTGAAGCGCTAGCAAACGATTTGGCTAAAACGGATTCTTTCGTAAAAACAATTCTTGGTCTTGATCCTGAATTGAAAGAAAAGCTGGATGATGCATCGTTCATCGAACACGCTATCGGTGGTCTTGTAGGTTCTCGCGAATCAGACAACGCAGGCACACCCTATACGCTGACCGAAGAATTCGTTGCAGTTTATCGTATGCACCCACTGCTACGTGACAACATCGAAGTGTATAACATTGGCTCCAATGTGGTATCAGATTCTATTGCGATTGAAGATACCCGCAATGGTGAAGCAGAAGATATCATGGAGAATCAAGGCGCTGATCGTCTATGGTACTCATTCGGTATCACGCATCCAGGTTCTTTAACACTGCACAACTATCCTGAATTCTTGCGTAACTTGTCCATCCCTCTTGTTGGTGATATTGACTTAGCAATGACAGACATCATTCGTGATCGTGAGCGTGGTGTTCCACGTTATAACGAATTCCGTCGTCAAATTGGTCTAAACCCAATTACTAAGTTTGAAGACCTCACGTCTGATGAAACAACGTTAAACGAACTTAAGCGCCTGTATGATAACGACATCGAACAAATCGATGCGCTCGTTGGTCAATTGGCTGAAACGGTTAGACCTGAAGGCTTTGCTTTCGGTGAAACGGCCTTCCAGATTTTCATCATGAACGCATCTCGTCGTTTAATTACTGACCGTTTCTACACCAAAGACTACACCGATGAAGTTTACACAGCCGAAGGTATCGACTGGGTAGAAGAAAATACAATGGTTGATGTTTTACGTCGTCATAACCCTGAACTGGTAGGTAGCTTAATTGGTGTGGATAACGCGTTTAAGCCATGGGGATTAAACATTCCTGATGACTATGAGTCTTGGGGATCTTGTGAGAAGCAACAGCACCTTTGGGTGAATGGCGCAATGCGTACTGAGTATGCAGCCAATGACATGCCTGCGCTAGAAAACATTGATGTTCTTGGTCTTATTAACCGTATCTTATGGGATAAGGTAAATAATCAAGTGGATGTTGCACCTCCTGGATATGAGAAGCCACTTCACGCCCATGGTGTAATGGCAAAAGTTGCCTTCACTGCTGAAGAAAACTCACCATACACAGGTTTGTTCCAAGGGTCTGATTGTGGACTGATGCGCCTATCCGTTACTGGTAATCCAGACGACAAAGGTTTTGCTCCAGGTTTAGCATGGAAGAGCTTTGTTGATGGTAAGCCATCTGAAAACGTTTCTGCGCTTTACACCCTTTCAGGTCAAGGCGATAACCATAACTTCTTTGCAAACGAGCTTTCACAGTACGTTTCACCTGAAGCCAATGAAACCTTCGCGACCAGCGCGCTGTTCTCTTCTGTCACATCGAAGCCAACACGCTTGATGGTGGATGCATTTGCTGACGTAAACCAAGATGGTTCTGCGGCTGCATCAGCTAACTCACCAACTCAAATCTATTTTGTACCAAGCAACGAAGTAAAAGGGTTGTTCTCCAGTGATGCGCATGATTTCCGTCAGGATCTCATCACATTGCCACAAGGCACTAAGGTTTATGATGTGTATGCAACGTCAAAAACCATCAAGTACTCAGTCATTCCTTACTTCAACAAGCGTTATGCTAATGACCGTCGTGATGACGCTCAAAAGATCGGTGAAATCACGCTGACGTCTGAGTTCACTTCCTCAGCGTTTGGCGATAATGGCGTATTCTTTAAGCACCAACGCTACGAAGATCGTTAATGAATAAAATGAAGGCAAAATATGATGTATTGTCCGCATTAATCTTGCTCTTCATTGTTTAAGAAAACAAAAAGCCCCAAACAGCATCCGCCGTTTGGGGCTTTTTTAACTTAATCACTCTTAGTGGTTCAGTTTCATTTATAAAGAGCGGTTCAGTTCCATTTATAAATACTTACAAAGCACTGTTCAATGCTCTGACTCTTACACGCTCCGAACCTGTAAACTGCATATCTATAAGCTCATTAATCGCAACCACAGCATCTTGCTTGCTTAAACCTGAACCCATAATTTCATTTCTTTGGGCAGTATAATCGTCTAGACGTTGTTTCCACTGGCGACGAGAAACATCCAGTTCAGCCATTGCTTTTGCTGCCTCATCACCTAAGGTTTCGGCCCTCATTTGGTATACATCTTCATCACTGGCACCTTCCTTTCTCATATTAACAGCAGCCTCATAGACATCCGCATGCTTTGTGGCTTTCTTTCGAACCTTTCTCAGAGCCTCAGGAAGTGTTTTCTCTAACGCGTCTAGGCGTTGACGCTTTTCCTCTTTATCCAAAGTCACATTTTGACTGATGCTCAAATGATCAATCATGAAGTTATCGTAGATATCTTCCTGTTCAAAAAAAGAGCCGTACTCATTGGCGCCAAAATAACGATTTCGCAACTCAGCTAACTGCAGCTTCTGTTGTTTGATCCGGTTCACTTGCGACAGGGATTCATCCCCTGTTTGAGCATCCAATTCAGCCAACTCTATTTTATAATCGATGAATCGCTTCAAGAGTGATTGAGCTTGTCTTAACGCAGGCTGCTCTAACTGGCTTGTTAGTTCATTCTGAACTCGGCTTAATATGCTTTCTAAAGGCTCCTCTCCCATAGCAGACAGGTAAAATTCAAATAACTCTTTTGTGTCCTGATTAACAATCAAATTCCCGTCAGGATCCACCAGTAAACGAATATTATGGCGAATGCCTTGTAAAGAAGCTGGCACCGCTTCTTTGATGACCAACGTCGAGCCTTCAGCAGCCTGCTTGTACATGTTTTGATTGATGAGTTTTGCTTCAGCAAATTGTTTATGAGCTTTCGAGAAGTGCTGTTCAGACGTGACTTCATCCACGTATTGAGAGGGTTGATCAATCAACCTTTTCGTTAAAATAAGAGTGACCAAAATAAAACAAACAGTAAGGCCTGTAAGTATAACTTTCTTGTTCATAGTGACGATCCAAGCTAACAACAAAAAAGCCAAGGCTAGCCCTCATAAAAAAATTATGAGGCTAGGCCACACTGGATCGTTATGACATTAACCTTGGCAAGAACATGAAACACATTTAACTATCAATAAGATGTAGATCTGTCTTTATAAACCCGCGTTTTTCAAACGATTCGCATGGTTTTTAAAGACTGTTTTAGGGTTCGTTTCAAACAAGGAAACAAGTCCTAGAACCTGGTTGTTGATATCGATGTGATTCATGAAGTAATCATCACGTAACACCGTACCAAAGTGGTTGGCACAAACGCCGGTAATACCATCGTTTGGAGCACCTTCAAATGCCAGACCCGTAATCGCAAACAATGGATCAGAGATATCTAAACCACCCGTCAGATGGCCAGCACCGCCCCATGAATAAAGTTTAATAGGGTTGCCATCAACCGTGACTTCAGCAGGCCCCGTTCCACAGTCAGACGTTGGTAACCCAATTGGGAAAGACGCATTAAACTCCGCAGCACCCGCTTCATTGAATTCACCCAACATGGCGTAAATATCAGACTCATCTTTCTTGTTGTCTGACATCAGATTAACCAAATTACCCACAGCATTCGCAAAAACTTCAAATAAAACGCCTTGAACTGATCCCGGAGGTGCAACATCCGTGACCAAATCAGCAATCGGTGAACCGGTATGCGGAGTAGACATTGTCGTTACAGAAGCCACCAAATCAGGACGAACACTCATGACATAACGAGCAGTCATTCCACCTTGACTGTGCCCCATGATATTGAATTTTGTCACGTCACCACCCGATGACGCGATGATTTCTTCCATTTGGGCAATCAGTGTTTCACCACGCATGGCGGAACTATCAAATGCATTGATTTTAGCAACGTGAACTTCTGCGCCTCGGGATTCTAGGCTTGATGGAATTTGATACCAATAATCAACAACAGAAATGGAATCAAATGCAAAAATGCCAGGCACTAGAATGATTGGATTTTCCGTTTTGGTATACGTGAAATAATCTAAGATGGGCCCCGCCTGAGCTTGAGACGCCATGGATAATGTCGCGGCAACAGCTAATGAACTGAGTGTTTTTTTCATCGTTATTCTCTCTTCGCTATTATTTTTATTACTGAAGTGTGTTGTACGGAAAAAGCATAAATGGCGAATTAGAAGAACACTTGTACGTTTTGATGAAGATTCGATTTAATCACATTAAAAACCTGACTGACTCCCCAAAACAAGAAACTCGAGATGAAATCCTTGTTTCACTCATCTAAAGTACACGCCATGACAGGTTACGGATGTAAGTCCAATTTCGAACACTAAAACACTTTACTCCGTTTACAAAAATAAAAATAAGAACTTACAATCAGAGAAACCTTCATGATAGAAAAAGTCTATCCATCGTTACTGTATCTGTGGGATAAACGCACCGTATATATTGGCCCACTGTTCGAGCACCTGTCCCTATCTCAGGGGGCTGCAACCTTGGTTATTGCACTCGATAAACCAATGTCATTTACAACGAATGAGCAGACTTCACCGGTAGAATGCAGAAGCGTTTTATTACCCGCTGGGTTTTCAGTCAAGATTGATGTGCAAGATGCCATCATAGTGAACTGTAATTTAGACGCTCTAGGCTCAGACTTTGCCGCTCTATCAAACATCATGGAAAAGCAACAAGGCGGTGTTGCTTACCAACTCAAAAATGAAGCGGATATGATTTCTGAGTTTCTGGCGATGTACCATTTGCAACAAGATCCCAAGCTCGCCTATGATCACCTCAACAAAATATTAAATATAGAAAACCTATTAGATATCAACAACTTCAGTATTGATGAACGCGTTTCTGACGTCATCGATTTAATCAAAGATACGGTTGATAATAATTTATCCGTTGAAGATTTAGCGAAATCCGTCAACCTTTCTGTCCCTAGGTTAGTCCAAGTATTTAAGAAACAGACGGGCGTTCCCATTCGTCGTTATCGGCTTTGGCATCGCTTATATGTAGCTGCTATTAAAATGGGTCAAGGGGAAAGTCTGACCGATGCTGCAATCATTGCTGGGTTCACTGATTCTTCCCATCTCTCCCACACCTTCCGCTCCATGCTAGGAATGAAACCCTCCCTAATTCTAACGCAACCCAATAAGCTGAAATTCATGATTCAGTAACGACAAACGACCTACTGTTCAACCAAAAAACTCAAATACATTCGACTCTGCAGCCCTTATTTCAGTGCATATCAGTAAAATCCCAAACAATTGAAAGACTTAAAAATCCCTTTTAACATCAGAGATATAGTCTTTGAAAACCCTTGGATGAAACACAGTCACCCATCAACAAATCGGTAAAAAGTATTGATTTTAATAATTAACGAATACATTATTAGGAAAATTACAGATTGGCCAAGTGGTTAAATAATTGACCACCCACCAAAACAACAAACACTGTAAGTACCGATTTTTATGCTAAAAATGACAAGAGAACAATCGACCGATCAAGGTGCAGCCGCTCTATTTAAGCAGCCGCCACCTCTCTTGTTGTCTCAGCCTTCCCCTGTTGCCAAACTCGTTCTTGCAGAAGTACACGACGAGTAGATTTCCCCCTATTTAGATCCGTTAACTTAGTGCAAGTTTATTTGCAGTCTATGCTGTACTTGTACAATTAAGATTTTATTTATCAATACGTTGACGACTCGATCATTCAGTTCTTAACTTTTCTAATCAAACCCTATTTTATTGGGAGAAATATATGGGAGAAGCTACTCCCCTGATCGTGAAGGATATTCATAAAACCTTTAATGATCTGGAAGTTCTCAAAGGCATTTCCTTAGAAGCTCAAAAAGGTGATGTTATCTCGATGATTGGATCCTCAGGGTCCGGTAAGAGTACATTCTTACGTTGCATCAACCTTTTAGAAACGCCAACGTCTGGTGAGATCATTGTTCACGGTGAGAACATCGATTTTAAAGTCGACAAACGAGGCGAACGCGTACCTGCTAATAACAAACAAGTTGAAGCCATGCGTTCCCGCCTGTCTATGGTGTTTCAAGGCTTTAACATGTGGTCTCACATGACCATCATGGAGAACATCATCGAAGCGCCTGTCAACGTGCTCGGTAAGCCCAAAAAAGAAGCCATGGAACACGCGAAAGAACTGCTAAACAAAGTAGGTATCTACGAGCGAAGAGATTATTACCCATCTCAAATGTCAGGCGGCCAACAACAACGAGCAGCCATAGCCCGTGCCTTGGCGATGGAACCCGAGGTTATGCTGTTTGATGAACCAACGTCTGCGCTTGATCCAGAATTAGTCGGTGAAGTTCTAAAAGTGATGAGAAGCCTTGCCGAAGAAGGCCGTACCATGGTGGTTGTAACTCATGAAATGGCGTTTGCTCGTGATGTATCGAATCAGGTGATCTTTCTTCATCAAGGTAAAATTGAAGAACAAGGCCACCCGTCTAAAGTCTTTGAAAACCCGGATTCAGAGCGGATGAAGCAATTCCTCGCTCCGAAATATTAAAGTCAGCACAACCATTTAAGTTTAATCACTCAATAATTAAAAAAGTGTCCTTTAACGAGGAAACACAACGGAGAATCAGTTATGAAGAAAATCGTTGCAGCAGTTCTTGCATGTGGCCTTGCTGCCACCACCAGCATTGCCATGGCAAAAGACTATAAAGAAGTTCGCCTTGCGGTTGACGTGCCTTACGAACCATTTGAATTCAAAGCACCTGATGGCTCTCTTACTGGTTTTGAAATTGACTTAGGCAATGCGGTTTGTGCTGAAATGCAGGTTAAATGCGAATGGGTTGTACAAGCATGGGACGGTATTATCCCTGGTTTATTGGCTCGTAAATACGACGCTATCTTCTCTTCTATGTCGATCAACGAAGACCGTAAGAAGAAAGTACTTTTTTCTGAGCCATACTACAACACACCTTCTTCATGGTTTGGTCCTAATGCCTCAAAGAGCTTAGACGTGGCAAGTAAAGCATCCCTTAAAGGTAAGAGTGTTGGTGTTCAACGCGGTACGATTCAAGACAAATACGTGACAGATAACTTCGGCGATTCAGTGGATGTTAAGCGTTATACAACAGCCGATGATCTTGTTCTTGATCTTAAAGGCGGCCGTCTTGACCTAGTATTCTTAGATTATCCTGTAGGCGAAAATACCATCATCAAAGATGAAAACTTCACTGCTATCAGCGATACAATTCAGTTAGGTGACGGCGTAGCGGTTGCTCTGCGTAAGCGAGATAAAGACTTAGCCGCTAAGTTCAACAAAGCACTTGCGAAAGTCAAGGCAAATGGCACTTACGAAAAGATTATGAATAAATATTTCACTTACAACATCAAAATGTAAGTCCGTATAAGAGCCTCTCCTGAGGCTCTTTTGGTTTTTGTAATACCGATTTGGTCTTTGTAATACCGAACCTCAAGACAGACGATAGGTAGCATTCAATATGTTTGATTTCCACGGCTATGGCCCTTCCATTTTTCAAGGTGCCATTCTTACCATTGAGATTGCATTCTTATCTCTGTTTCTGGCTGTCTCACTTGGCTTGCTCGGTGCGATCGCAAAAATATCCAAAAATCGTTTAGCCAACGCAATCGCCACAGCCTACACCACATTAATTCGTGGCGTGCCTGATCTAGTCCTGATGTTGTTGATCTTCTTCGGTGGCCAAATGCTAATGAACAGCTTCACCGACATGCTTTATGATCGATTTGAAATCGATATTTTTATTAACATCAATGAATTCATTGCAGGCGTTGTCACCATTGGTTTTATCTTTGGGGCTTACATGGCAGAAACGTTCAGAGGTGCATTTCAATCCGTTGATAACGGGCAAATTGAAGCAGGCAAAGCCTATGGCATGTCACAGTCACAAATATTTAGACGCATTATGTTCCCTCAGATGATGAGACATGCGCTGCCAGGCTTAGGAAACAATTGGATGGTTTTGTTAAAAACCACCGCTCTGGTTTCCATCATAGGCCTAGCGGATATGGTCAGACTAGCGTCTGAAGCAGCGAAAGCTGTGCACGAACCATTTACATTCTTCATTCCCGTTGCCGCTGTCTATTTAATGCTTACTGCGGTATCAGAGATAGTGATGAAGAGACTTGAAATTCGTTACAGTGCTGGCGTAGTGAAAGGTTAAGGAGGATTTATGGAAAGTTTAACTGCTCTGCTCAATCAGAACGAAATTTTTAACCTCCAGACCTTGTTACATTATTGGGACGGTTTGGTCATGACCGTTCAACTTGTTTTTATCTCGTTGGTGGTTGGCGCTGTGATTTCTGTTCCACTGGCAATCATGAGAGCCTCCCGCAACCCTTGGATTTCTAAACCTATTTGGGTTTACACCTACATCTTCCGAGGCACTCCGTTATTGATCCAGCTGTATATCATCTATTACGGTGTGGTTTATATCGAAGGTATACAGGATTCCATGTTCTGGCCTGTGGTCAAAGAAGCCTTTTACCCTTGTCTGTTGGCCTTCGTCTTGAATACAGCAGCCTATACCACTGAAATTCTACGAGGAGCGATAGTTACAACACCAAAAGGTGAAATTGAAGCAGCAAAAGCCTATGGCATGTCTTGGAGCACAATGACTCGCCGAATTGTTCTTCCCAGTGCTTTTCGCCGAGCCTTGCCGGCTTACGGGAACGAAGTCATCTTTATGTTGCATGCCAGCGCCATTGCCAGTGTCGTCACTATCGTCGATCTGACAGGCGCAGCTCGTGACGTATATTCCCAACATTATGCACCGTTTGAAGCTTACACCTTTGTCGCAGCCATCTACTTATGTCTAACGTTTGGCTTGATTTACTTATTCAAATACCTTGAAAAGAAAATGCTCGCTCACCTTCGACCGCTTTCGTAAGCCTCAACGTCTTCAGTAAGAATTAACCCGTTTGTTTTAGAACATGCAACGATCATCAGTAACGGTGATCGCTGCTAAATTTAAAGCGTTTCTGCAATAATTTACCTTTGAGGTGATTCATGTCCAAAACACTCAACCTATTTGCAGAAGGACAGGACTTTCTTTCCGAAACGCTGGCCGATTTAAAGCCGACGCCACTGACAGACGCAATCACTCTGCCCGATGGGACCACCATCACACGCCTAGGTCTGGGCGGATTATCCGTGATTCCAGCCCAACCCAAAGACGCAAAACAGCTCATATTTTCATCTGCACTGCATGGGAACGAAACTGCACCCATTGAAGTGTGTAACCAACTGATTAATGAGATTTTAGAAGGTAAGACGTCGGTTTCTCGACCAGTATTATTTATCTTTGGAAACCCTGCATCCATGCGAGTCGGTGAACGATTCATTGATGAAAACCTTAACCGTTTATTTTTAGGGAAACATTCCGAACCGGGTAAAAAACAAAACAAAGAGACCCTACGAGCAAAGGTCATTGAGGGGTGGGTAGACGCGTTTGTTACTGACACACAACAACCAAGCTCTGAACTTTGGCATTACGACTTACACACCGCCATTCGAGGCTCTCACCGAGAGAAATTCGCACTATATCCATTTGTCCCTTCAAGAACTCCACCAAAGCAACAAATTGCATTTATGTGCGCTTCTGACGTCCATACCGTGCTTTTACAAGCCACACCCGCAGGCACATTCTCGGCGCTGACATCAGTAAAATATGGAGCAGAAAGTTTCACGATTGAGCTAGGCAGTGTACTCCCATTCGGACAAAACGACCTAACTCGGTATCAATCGGTAAAAGATCTACTTAGTAAACTCATTGAAGCTACAGAAGACACGCTCTCAATCGATCTAGCAGATCAAGTGGATCTTTTTGAAGTGTGTCATGAAATCCTGAACACCGGAGACGACTTCGTACTTAACATTAAAGAAGACGTTTGGAACTTTGCACCATTTAAACAAAACGATTTGATTTGGAAAGATCAACAACAAGAATACCGCGTAGGTAAGACACCACAATACATTGTCTTTCCAAACAGCAAAGTCCCTGTTGGTCAAAGAGCAGGGCTCATGCTTAAAAAGTCCAACCCTAAGCGCTAGATACGCCATTCACCCTCACTCACATTTTTAATAAACCATAAGACATTGGTATCGACCAGTTTGTAAACGCACTTATTCGCTTTTGAAACGGATTCATCCGATCAAACAACAAGCAAATTTCTCTCTCTGTGCTATAAATTTTATTAGGGTATTTTAAAAGTGAGGGATTATGCGCAATCGTTTTCAACGTCGAGATTTCATCCGAGCTGCTTTGGTCAGCGGTGGCTATATCGGTTTAGGCGCCAGCGGGATTTTAGCGCCTATTGTTCATGCCTTTGGTAACATTCCAGAAGAACTCCCACCCGATCAATCCATATATGAAATGAACGGCGAAGTGTACGTCGACGGTCAGCAAGCGGATAAATCAACCTTCATTACTGCCCAGTCATTGGTTGAAACAGGGAGCAACAGTCACGTTATATTTGCCGTTGGAAAGGACGCCCATATTCTTCGAGAAAACAGTAAACTTCAATTAAAAGGCGCATCAAAAACCTTGGAATCGGGCTTGCGACTGGTCACAGGAAAACTGCTTTCCGTCTTAGGCAAACGAGTTTCAGGCGAACAACACCAAATTGAAACCACGACAGCAACCATTGGTATTCGAGGCACAGGCATTTATACCGAATCCGAACCGGACGCCAGTTACGTTTGTACATGTTATGGCCATGTAGATATCTCAGCCAACAATGACCAACAAAGCAAAGAAACCATCATTTCGGAACACCATGATGCACCAAGGTACATCCTTGCAGACGGCTCGGCCGGTAAACTGATTACCGACGCTCCTTTCAAAAACCACACAGATGAAGAACTTATGCTCATTGAAGCCATTACGGGACGAGCACCGCCCTTCTCTTCTGTGATGGGTTACAGCTCCCCTCGCCGAGGTTACTAAGCTAAATTATAAGGCTGAAAATGGATGTCATTGTTATTCACTAAAAAGTTTATACGACTCATTTTAAGCTTTATGATTCTCGCTGTTTTCCTACTTCACGCCACAGGGAAAATACAAATCGAATTATTCGATGCTCTCGAACGTTTTTCTTATGATCTTAGACTTGAAAATACCGCACCGAACACTGTAGACCCTAGAGTTGTTATTGTTGATATTGATGAATACAGTCTTCAAACCATCGGGCAATGGCCGTGGAACAGAGATGTCATAGGTAAATTGACACGCCGCCTCACCGATATTCACCACGCAAAAACCGTGTCCTTCGATATGGTATTTGCTGAGGAAAACATTTCTGACGGTAAAATACTGTTAGATGAAGTGAAAGACTATTTACCCATTAAGCAGCGCCAGTATTGGCAACAGCGATTGGACTACGACCAGATTTTCACTGCAGACATAATTAATAGACCCGTGGTGCTAGGCTATGTATTCAATCAAAATGAAAATCAGGCCATTAACAGTTTACCCAATCCTGTTACTCGCATAGCCCCTTCCACACGTAAACAAATCAATTTAGTAAAACCTAAAAGCTACACGTCCAATTTACTCACATTACAACAAGCCGCAGCTCACTCAGGCTTTTTCGATAACCCTGCGGTAGATGCGGACGGCATCTACAGAAAAGTGCCACTGGTTCAAATGTACAACGGAGGCATCTACCCTTCATTGGCACTCGCCACCGTTCAAATCGCCACGGACAGCCTGAAATTAAAGCTCAATCTTCAACGTCAAGATGAATACGTGTCTATTGAAGGGGTTTCGCTTAGTGACATTTACATTCCCACGGATGAAAGCACCAACGTGTATGTACCTTACAGAGGTCGCCAAAAGAGCTTTCCTTACATCTCTGCCTCAGAAGTACTGAATTCACCTAAGGCAATTCCTTTATTGGAAGATAAAATTGTTCTCATTGGCACAACAGCACCGGGTCTACTGGATTTACGGTCAACGCCATTACAAAAGAACTATCCTGGCGTTGAGGTTCATGCCAACTTAGTCTCCGGCATCCTAGATGGCACAACTCGCCACCACCCAAGTTACGCCTTAGCTCAAGAAGTAATCACTCTGTTTCTAATTGGGTTAATTGTTATCTTTTCACCGGTTTTAAAACACCCGATCAAACATCTCTCATTGGTATTCATTCTGGCCATAAGTTACATAACCTTAAATATTTACGCTTGGTACAATGGACTCGTTTTACACTTGGCAGACCCCATCCTTCTCATATTTTCTCTCATTGCGTTTCAAACAAGTTGGGGATTTCTGGTTGAATCCCGAGCGAAACGTCATCTAGCACGATTATTCAGCCAATACATCCCTAAAGAATTGGTCAATGAAATGGCTGAATCACCAGACACCTTTGCTCTGGACGGTGAAAGCCGAGAAATGACAGTACTTTTTACAGACATCAGGGGTTTCACGAGTATTTCTGAAAGCCTTCAACCGAAAGAACTCTCACAACTAATGAACGAATATTTAACGCCCATGACAGAGATCATTCACCGACACCATGGCACCATCGATAAATACATGGGGGATGCCATCATGGCGTTTTGGGGCGCACCGCTTTTGGATGAAAGCCATTCATACAATGCACTTCATGCTGCAGAAGACATGATTACAGCCCTCGAACGGCTTAATCAGCGCTTTAAACAAAAAGGATGGCCAGAAATAGAAATTGGTATAGGGCTCAACACAGGCATGATGGACGTTGGAAACATGGGTTCAGAGTTCCGTATGGCTTACACCGTATTAGGAGATTCGGTGAACTTAGGCTCCCGATTAGAGGGGTTAACCAAAAACTATGGCGTAAGCACTATCATCGGTGAAGAAACACGAGCCAAGATTCCTGATATCCAATGCCGAGAACTGGATCGAGTGAAAGTAAAAGGTAAAGACCGACCTGTCAGTATCTTTGAACCAGTAGGCCATTCAGATCTGCTTTCAACAACTGAAATCCGAAACACTAAACAGTTCAACGAGATGTTACTTCGCTACAGAGCGCAGGATTGGCCTGGCTGCCTTGAAATCTTATCTTTACTGATCAAAGAAGATAGACCATGTAAGCTCTATAAGATCTATCTAGACCGAATCAGAGCTTATCAAAAAGTGCCACCCCCTCTTAAATGGGATGGCGTTTTTGTTCATACATCCAAATAAAAAACTAAGTGACTGCCTGAAAGACATTAAATCGCTGCGACAGCTTCACTGCGACAGCTTCACTGCGACAACGATAATTTCTTGAACACCTTAAATACTTCAGGCTCTACACATAACCCAAAGCAACGAGTGTGGATAAAATCCCCTTCTTTTTGGTAAACACTGGAATTAAAAACAATGTTCTTAATCCCGTCTTTACCTTTTACTCGATAGGCATAATTTTGCACGCTTTGGCAATCACCCAAAACATCCAGTAGCTTTTGCAATTCACCTTTATCAACTTCAAACTCAGACACATGATGACCTATGTATTCATCACGGGTATAGCCTAAGTTTTCCAATTCCCGTTGATTGGCATAAATAATAAACCCGTCTTTATCTACACAGTGGATACCCACATTAGCATTACCCACTAACGCTTCAAAATCCTCAAACTCCGCCATGCTTTAACGATACCTACCTATTAATCAACTTTAAATCGGTCGAAGGTTTTTAAGACTTGCTGATTTAAGTCTTGCAGAGACGATGCAGTTTCAACGGATTCTTGAGAAACATCCGTAATACTGGAAGCAATGCTGGTGATTTTAGTTAGGTTTCTCGTAACATCATCACACACAGCATTCTGCTCTTCGGTTGCACTGGCAATCTGTATACTCATATCATTAATTACGGTCATTGCATTGGTAATTTCCACCAAGGCATCGCCCGTTTTAGAGCTCATTTCAACATTATCTTCACTGCGGCCTTTGGAAGAAAGCATTGCTTCAACCGCTTTTTGAGCACCGCCTTGTAATTTTTCAATCATGGATTGAATTTCTTCGGTGGCTTCTTGGGTTCTACTGGCAAGAGCACGAACTTCATCAGCAACAACCGCAAAGCCACGACCCATTTCACCGGCTCGAGCCGCTTCAATGGCAGCATTCAACGCCAATAAGTTAGTTTGTTCTGCAATACCCCTGATCACCGCAAGCACGCTAGTAATGTTCGCCACATCGTTTTGCAGAGCATCAACCGCTTCGGCTCCCGAATCAATTTCCTTGGCCAATTCATTAATGGCTTCAATCCCATTCATTACAATGGTATTGGCTTTGGTTGCAGCGGAATCCGCACTATGAACCGACTCTGCAGCTTGCTGAGCATTCTCAGCCACGTTTTGAGAAGCAATGCCCAATTCGTGAGTAGCCGCCGTTACTTGATCAATTTCTTCATGCTGCTCATGCAAGTCGCCTTTAATATCAACGGAACTTGCCGCGACTTTATTAACCCAACCTTCCATCTCCTGCATGGACGTCCGAGTTTCAACCACCAGCGCCCAAATTTTCTCGACAAAGGTATTAAATTCCTTGGCGAGATCACCAATTTGATCTTGTCTATTGGCATCTAATCGACGCGTTAAATCCCCTTCGCCTTCGGCAATGTCGTGCAAAGCATCAATGACCTGAGTTAATGGTCGATCCACCAACGTTCTGGCAGCAAGACTGATCACTATCGCAAGAATGATGTCCAACAATACGGTTTTGAAAACCGTTTTCTGAACCACCTCACTCAGCTGAGCGTTCATCTCAGATTCGTCAATCCAAATGACGACCGAACCTATCTTTTTCTTCGTTCCGTAATCATCAAACTCAAGCTTTTCCTTTAAGCTCGGGCCGTCCCATTTATGATCTTTAAAAGCAACGGTCTTCCGAACGCCTTCTACATTTTCGTTAATAAGGCCTTTAGTGACTTCGCCCTTGGCATCTCGAATAATGATGCCGTACACAAAACCCGCTTTTACTTCGGATAATAAAACCTGATCAACTTGGTCTGTTTCGAAATTCCATACCAAACCTGGCAAGCTCTTGGATAAACGCTGAATAGCCATTTCCGATTGCTTTTCAGTCTGCCCAACCAAATGATCACGCACTTGGTTATAGTCGTAATACCCAAACGCTACTAAGAAGAACGTCAAGATCACAACAAGAAGCACTATCAGTTTAAAGCCTATCTTCCTAGCCACATCATCACCTATGCCTTATTTAATACACCGCCAATGATTACGTCATCATGATCACATCATTGGCAGCCACACCATCCATCAACCCTAACCAATAGTACTTATAAAAATTTCTTCATAATTTGGTTAACGTCGATTTTCCCTAATCCCCGATTAAATATATCGGCCATTTTTTGACCTTCTGCAGTTTTTTTGAAACAAATAAATAACTTTTTATCTTCAAGCAACTTGGCGTTCATCTGTACTTTTTCGCTTGCTCCCTTCAAAGAAGGCTCCGTTTTCAAAATATACTCAAACACATTTGAATCAATAACTGCCAACGGTATTCGTCCACCTAAAACCTTTCGGATGTTTATCGTATCACTGGTCACCGCTTGCACTCTTTGGTCTCCCGATGCCACTCGCGCATCAAATTCCTGTGTGTTCACATAGTCCTGAACAACACCAATAATATGAGCTGATAAACTTTCGATTGAATCCCATTGCACAATGTTCTTCTTGTTTTCCACAAACCCTAAAGGACCAGAACCAATTTCATTACTGAATAAAAACTCTTTTTTAATACCTTCTGAATAATATTCAGGAAAATACCCTGAGTACTTACTGCTCGCATCTTTTGCCTCATTTACCGCACGAGACCAAGGTAAAAAATCAACTTCTAAATCATAACCCGCTGCTTTAAATGCCGCTTTAGCTACTGCAACGGAGGCACCGCCCTCAGGTAAGCTACGGCCAGCATAAGGTGGCCACTCGAGCGAAGTCAGGTACACTTTCTCTGCAGAAAAAGAATAGATACTTACCAACAAACTGATTATGACAACTGCAATACGACTCATCACACACATCCAAGAAATTGCTAAAAATACTTTAAAAAAGTACACATTTTGTCATTGAGTCTAGTCGAGAGGAAAGTTTATACAAACTTATAAAAAGCACTATCAATAGAAGAAGAACAGAGAAAAGTGTGGCTATTAACCTAAAAAATTCTAAGAAATCTACCATCCTTCACTTCCGAAAAGCATCTATAAAACAGTGCAATCACTCAAGACTAACAACATTTAATCTATACTCTGATTAATGATGAATAAGGTAGATTGACATGAAAAAACTAACCTTGATCCTCGTCTTATTTTTGCTAACACATTTCTCTTATGCAGAAGAAATGTCGTCAAGCTATACCATCTATTCATATCATCCTGACGCACCATTCTATTTACCGAGGCAACCTCTGGATTTAACTCGGGCATGGGTCGATTTATTCAACAAGCAAGAAACAGGAATACAACTGAAGTTAATACAAGTTTCTCGACCAGTGTTAAATCAAATCGTTGAGAACAAGCAACCGTATTTAATTATCTGGGCTAATCCGATTTGGTTTAAATCACGAGATCCAAATGTCATGGCAACCAACAATATTTTTTGGGATGCCGATATTTTAGTCAGTCTGCCTCAAAAGCCTATCAACTATTCTGCCCCTGAAGATTTACAAGGGCTTAGGATTGGAGGTAGAAATGGTTATTTTTACAAAGGTATTAATCCTTTAGTAAAAGAAGGCAAGATCAAGCGACTGAATCAGCTAACGGATCAAGAAAATTTCTATCAATTAACAACAAACAAAGTTGACGCTTTTATTATGAGTCGATCAAGCTATCTATATTGGCAATATTCGGACGCTTCTAAGAAAAACTTATTCGTCGCTATCTCTCCTCATGATGCCTACACCCGTCACATACTTGTAAGCTCCCAAAATAAACATCTGGTTGCACCTCTAAATCAATTTATTGAACAATTGGAAGAAGATAAAACTTGGCAAAACTATTTGAAGACTTGGGGCGTAGAAGAACTAATCACCCCTTTTGAGCTTGAGTTGGATGAACTTCAGAAATACTAGGAAAGTCCTGAAATGCACACACTAATAGCGTGTTTTATTTTCATGATTCCATCGTTCATTTTATCTAAATCTGTATTTGCAAATCCAAGCACTAACCCGTGTTTTTCTGGCGTATCTAAATAGTAGGCAGACAGCGGGCTTGCATAAACATTTAGCATTGCCATGGCTTCAACCACCTTAGTGTCCCTAACGCCCTTGTTAATCAGGCTTTGATGCAACACTAATACGATGTGCATACCAGCCCCCGTATGGACTGGTCTCGCATAATCACGAAGATCCTGATGACAAGCACTTAACATCGCTTGTAGCTTTTCTTCGTAAATTAAACGCATCTGCCTCAAATGACGAACAAACAACCCCGACTCAATGAATTCAGCCGTTGCAGCTTGTTCAAGAATAGGAGAATGCCCAGACATAAAATTCTTCGCTTTTACACAGGCATCCACCAGCTTATCAGGCACCACTAAATACCCAAGCCTAAGACCCGGTAAGAGCACCTTGCTGAAAGACCCAATGTATATAACTTGATCCTTCAGACCCAATCCCTGCATCGCTGCGATAGGCTTGTAATCGTAGTGATATTCACTGTCGTAATCATCTTCAACCACCCAGATTCCGTGTTTAGCCGCCCAATTGAGCAAGCTTAATCGATGAGCTAACGGCATGATGCCGCACATAGGGTATTGATGGGTGGGAGTAACGTAAATCAGTTTGCCTTTCGGTTTTGCAGGTAGAGCGTCAATATCTAAACCGTCCTCCCCTACAGCGATGCCTTCTATCACAGCCCCGTTTGCCATCAATGCCTTTCTAGCACCAACATAACCAGGATTCTCTACATAGGCTCCATCACCTTCATCGAGTAACACCTGAGAAACAATGTGACACGCTTGTTGAGCCCCCACCGTAATAATAATCTGGTCAGCGGAACAATCGACGCCACGTGAAGATCTTAAATAGTCGGCAAGAACATCCCTTAAAGGCTGATAACCTTGCGGGCTATCATAGCCCATCAACGATGCTCGTTGACTGTGCTGATGAAGCAGCTGACTCCACTTTTTAATCGGAAAAGCTTTTAAATCAGGAACGCCAGCCTCAAAACTGCCATTAGACACTTTCTTTTTAATCGAAGTCCGGCTTAAGGAGTTACCGAATTTTGAGAGGGATAAATTGTGCTGACTCGTTGAAATCGATAATTCAGACATCGAATTCTGGTTCGATACATTCAAATACGCATCGGGTAAATCATCAGCAACAAAGTGGCCTGACCCTCTCTTTGTCTGCAAATAGCCCTCCGCTTTCAGCTGCTCCAATGCACCATTAATCGTGTTTCGGCTGACAGACATCATCTCGGCCAAGCGTCTGCTGGAAGGTAGACGAACACCTGCATGTATCCGCCCTGCCAGTATTCGTTCTTTGAGCGCTTTATATATCTGAACCTGAAATGTGATATCACTTGAATGATCCAGTTGAAAGTCTCTAAGTACGTCTGATTCGGTCATTAAAATTGGTACCATAAGTTTATTTTCATTGGATCTTAATACCATACCAATATTACCTCAAACTTATTACCTATCAAGTTAATAGCAACGACATAGATCGAATAAATATTGAGGGCAAGAACGTGTTAGAACAAACAAAGAAGTCAAAGATAAAACAAGCATCAATGAGAGCCAGCTACGACACTAAAGATCTTTATCCAATCATTGATGACTTAAAAATGGCCCACATTTGTTTCGTTCAGGAAGGCGCGCCTATTTCAATCCCGATGCTGGTATGGCGCGTTGAAGACGCCGTGTACATCCATGGCAGCAGAGGCAGTCGACTCATGAAACAACTGACTGACGGCCGTGATTCATGCCTCTCTTTTGCGGAGCTTAACGGTTGGATCATGGCAAAATCCGCTTTCCATCACAGCGCTAACTATCGGTCAGCGGTACTGTTTGGGCAATTCGAAGAAGTTGAAGGTGACGATATCCAACAAGAAATATATAAAGACTTCGTTGAACAACTGGAAGACGGTCGGTGGGACAAAATCAGACGCCCCAATGATAAAGAAATTAAAGCAACGACCCTGTTGAAAATGAAAATAGGAGAAGGGGCTGTAAAAATCCGGACGGGAGGGCCTAATGACGACAAGAACGATCTGGATTTACCTGTTTGGGCAGGAGAAATTCCGTTAGAAAAGCGTTGGGGCGAAAAGAGGACGTATTAATTCTCAGTTATGCTTTCTAAAAAGGAAGCATAATGAGCCCCCAAATCTCTTGGCTTTTCTAAGTGAGGAACATGACCGCACTGATCCAACATAACGGTCGTTACATTGTTCAGTCGCTTCTCAAGAAGAGCCAAGCTTTTCTCTGTTAAGAAGAAATCATCGTCACCGCCAATCACCAAACAAGGACAACCAATGAAAGGTAAAGCGCGTTGTACCAAATCAGAGCTTTCATCCAATTCTGTTAACAACCGGATGTGCGAGCGGCGGTGCTTTATTAATTCATTCATTGAAAACTTCATGATAAAACCCGGCGCACTTGGAAGTGAATAAAATAAACGATCACCCAGTGCAGTAAAATCTTCAAGGGTATTGAACATCATTAACTTTCGAAATTCACCAAAAGGCGTCAACCCAAGGCCATCTTCACTGGCCGTATTATCCACTGCAACCACCGATGCCAAGGTAAGAGACAATAACTTGTCACTGTGCCTTCCCGCATAAGCAGTGCTGATGCTTGCGCCCATGGAATGCCCGAACAAATGAAACGATTTAAGATCCAAGACATTTACGAACTTAGCAATCTCATTCGCTAATGTACTAAAATCGTATTTATCAGAGGGCGTTGTGACGCCTGTACATAGGCCCGGCATATCGAATGCTATCACGCGATGACTCTTTGAAAAGATATCCATCAAGCTACGCCATTGCGTTTTATTGCCAGAAAAACCATGTATAAAAAGAATGGTTTCTTTATGATTGGTCTCGCCACTGTCTAAGTAGCTATACGCTTGGCCATCAACGGTTATTCTATTGAGCGTTAATCCACCTAAATAGCTTCGCATTTGGTGGGAAAGCCGATGTAAATTGTCTTTACCAAGAAAATCCATAAAACAACGAACTCTAAATATTTGGGCGGCATTGTACGTAATATTTATGGATAAAAATAAACCAAGTTCATAATAAAGAACTAAAAGTACGGTTTATTTGTCCTCACATTACTCAACGTTTGCTCGTGGAAAGATGCAAGGTTTCTAATCCCGTAAAAATTGTATCCAAAGCACCTTCAATGCGGTCCCAAGTTTTCTCACTGTCTAAACTTAACCCTGCAAATGGGGACTCCATATGCTCACGAATCGTCAAATGCAATAAAGCTGCGCCGAGCAATGCCGTCATTTCATGATCGTATTTCGAATACACCTGCTTACTTTCACTTAACATCTCTTGCACCACATTGAGCGAAGACTGTGTTCGATTCGCAATCAAGTTTTTAGTGATATCGTTCTTTTCCACCATTTCCCATGCATAGATAGCCACGGTATGAGGTCGCTTTTTTAATGCCTGTCGAAAATTTCTAAAAATTGTTTTACAACGCTCACGCAAAGACAAAGAAATAAACGCTTCTTTAGACATACCGCGAATCTCATACACAGATGGCCAAAAACTGTCCGTCTCACCATACGCATCAATCACGCCTTCAAGGCCACCGAAATAACGATAGATTAGTGCTTTTCCGACATCAGCTTGTTTTGCGATGCGATTAATCCCTAGAGCACCAAAACCTTCCTCTGCCAAAATAACTTCCACAGCCGTTAAAATCCGCTGCATTGTTTGCTCTTTATTCTTGACCTGTTTTTCAGACACTACAAACTCCCCAACCCCTTATAAATACTGAGTATTAACTCTAAAGTCATACTGAGTTTTAACTCTAAACGCCACATAGATCTCAAACATGTTACCAAAAGGTCACATCATTAGATATTCCGTTGACAGGTTAAAAAACCACCGCTAAATTATGTGACCAATCGGTAACATAAATAATATAAAGCTAGAGGCAGCTAGGAAGTCGCCCATCAACAGTTTTAAATAAGGATAAATATACATGGCTCTCGAAACACTTCTTTCAGAAACGCTTGGCATTTTCAGAAAACCAATTTTACCTAAAGTTCTAAATAAGAAACTGACTTTGATCACAGGTGGAAGCAGCGGTATTGGACTGGCTGTTGCCCGTCAAATTGGTGAAGCAGGTGGTACTGTCATTCTGGTCGCACGTGGTCTTGAGAACCTTGAAATTGCGAAAAAGGAAGTTGAAGAGCTTGGCGGAACGGCACACATTTATACATGCAACCTAAGTGATACCGAATCGTGCAAAGAGCTTGTGGAAAAAGTGTTGGAAACGCACGGTCCTATTGATGTGCTAATCAACAATGCGGGTCGCTCAATTCGCCGTTCAGTCAATGATGCTTATGATCGTATACATGACTTTGAGCGTACGATGGACCTAAACTACTTCGGTTGCCTTCAGATGATTCTTGGCTTTTTACCGTCAATGCGTGAACGTAAAAAAGGCCACATCATCAATATTTCATCAGCGGGCTGTCAGTCAAACGTGCCTCGTTTCTCTGCTTACATAGCAAGTAAATCTGCATTGGATGCTTTCAGTCGTTGTCTTACTAATGAAATCGCCCAAGACAACATAAACATCACAACGGTTTATATGCCTTTGGTTCGTACACCAATGATTGCACCTACAAAGAGTTACGATTACTTGCCAGTAATGTCTCCGGAACGTGCGGCGCAGCTAGTATTGAAGTCTCTTGTTACTAAGCAAAAGAAAGTAACAACGCCACTAGGTTCATTAGCAGAAGTGGTTTATGACATATCGCCAACCTCCGCAACACGTATTATGAACCTGAGTTACCAGATCGAAGAAAAACTGCGTAAGACAGCCAAACCGGCTTAATCTGTCGCACACAAAAAAGGGCTACAACACTGTGTGTTGTAGCCCTTTTTTATATAAGTATTTATTAATTGAGGATCGTATGAGGAAGGTATCGAGACATATCTTGAGTCACTACCGCCTTATCTTCTCTTACAGAGATACCAGCAGGTTGATCATTCACAAGCCAGGAACCGATCAATGTATGATTCTTACCAAACTTAGGAAGCGGGTGATACGCTTGATAAATAAAGCCTTCTTCCCCGTATGGCCCATCCGTATCAAGTACCGTTTTACCATTTCTAATGATGGATACATTAGCGCCTTCTCTGGAATAAATTGGCTTTTTAACAATGTCCATCGATATGGAATTATCTAATTCATTCTCAAAAAATGCAGGTAACAAGTTGGGATGATTTGGAAACATTTTCCAAAGCATAGGCAACAACGCTTTATTCGAGAGAACGGACTTCCAGATAGGCTCAATCCACTGGGTAGCGTTTTTGTTGATAAGACCCGCGTACTCTTCTCTCTGCATAAACTCCCAAGGATATAGCTTAAACATCAACTCAATGGCTTGGTTGTCCAAATCAGTGAATAGATCACCTTCACCATGACCCATGTCTTCGATATACACAAACTTCGTCGGAATTCCTGCTTCATTCGCACAGTCTTCTAGGTATTGAACGGTTCCACGGTCTTCTTCTGTGTCTTTACAACAACCAAAGTAAAGATACGGTTGATCCGTCTTGGAATAGATTTCAGAAAAGCGCTGAATCAACTTCTCCTGCAGTGAATTAAATTGATCAGCCCCTCGATTAATTTGGCCCGAGCGAACATTGTCTTCCAACCACAACCACTGCCAAAACCCTGACTCATAAATACTGGTGGGTGTATCCGCATTATTCTCGTAAAGCTTGGCAGGGTCTTTCCCGTTGTATGCGAAGTCTAAACGAGAATACAAACTTGGGTCTCCACGTTTCCACGACTGATTAAGGTTATCCCAAAATAACTCAGGGATTCTAAATTTCCGAAGTAATGCCTCGTCGTTTACAACCTTATCAACAACGGCTAAGCACATTTGATGGACTTCCGCCGTTGGGTCTTCTATCCCTTGTTCAATCTGCTCAAGCGTGAACAGATAATAAGCGGACTCATCCCAATAGGCCTTCCCATACATGGTATGAAATTTAAACCCGAAGTCATCCGCCTGTTCTCGCCAGTTTGGCCGTTCCTTGATTGGCATTCTGATCATAATGGATTAACCGCCCCAGCCGCCTTTAAAGCTGGATTTCTTACCACCCCAAGATGACTTAGCCGAAACGGTTGAGCCGAAACCGCCTCGCGACATAGTTCGAGTCACTTTAGGTTTTGGTTTGAATGCCTTGTTACCTACAGTTATTGTGCTGTGACGGTTTGAACCGTAACGGTAGCCGTCCGCCGTCACCCAATCCCCATAAAAGGGAGAACGAGAGTTGTATGAAGTAAAGACAGGTGAATGGTTGTATCTATTTCTGTCTAACGCTCTGGCGAACATAAATCCAGCCATTGCAGGCATGAACATACTGCCAGACGAAGCGTTATAATTCGTACAAGCGTTATTCCCGAACTCCGCTTCACATTCACGTCTACTTTGGTATTTTGGTGCAGTATCAGAAGCATCTTTCAATGCCTCTTCATAGGCAATTTGACACTCTTCTTCCAAACCTGGATTTTGAAACGAACACTCGTTCGCGTCTCTAAATACCGAGGCTTGGCGAGTATCTGAACACGCAGCTAAAGTGATGCTCGCAATCGCCAAACTGATCGGTTTTAAACTCAAACGATCTGTCGTTTTTCTCATTCTGCCAAGGTTAATGCTTTTCGTACGCTTCATAGCATTACTCCTTAGTAAGTCATGCAGGCTGCATTGAGAATACCGACAGAAACTGAGAAACCACCCAGAACAATACCCGCTGAAATTTCATTATCATTAATGCGCTGTACAATTTTAGGGACGAACACAAAACGCACAATACCAAACGCAATGACTTGAGCAACAAGTGCAACCGCGCCCCATATCCAGAAATCCAAAATGGACACTGAGTTAGATGCAGCACTGCCCAAAGCGATAGAGAAACCAAGAACGGCACCAATTAATCCGATAGCAGCGGCACTGCTTTTCTCTTCCTTAACTAACTTCCACTCATCGTGTGGCGTAATTAGGGGGTACACGAATTTGAAAATAAGAAGCAGCAACAGCGATGAGAAAAAATAAAGCGAAAAGTTTCCAAGCCCTAACAACGAGTGGGTAACAGCGTCCATGTGATGATTCCTTCAAATAATCTAAATTTATGGTCAGTACATTTCAATAATTGACATTAACCAATAATGGTTATGTCTTCTGATCTGAGATTAAAACCGGTTGAAATCACTAAACAGCGATCCGCACGATAATCAATGATTTTTTCTTCACCGGAAACGATAACATATTCATCCAGATCTTCACTGATATTACGTTCATATAACATCATGAACTGGTCAGTATCACTCTTACCTTCATCTTCAGCGTAAGTGGTTTCAGTCATAGCAATCGGAGGTGAGTTTTCACCAACGTCATCCCACACTCGGTCAAAAGCATGACCTTCTAATGAATAGGTCGGCTGACTAATTTCACCGTCCAATAATCGATTCCAATCACTGTCGGAACTCACCGATTTGGTCTCGTAGAAATACCAAAGCTTTACATCCTCAATGTGATTCTCCGTCATCCCGCCATTGAGAATCACTTGTACGAAGCTGTCGTCATCCGTATAAAAGCGCAGCATCGTACTGCTCTGATCGAGTTTAACCATCCCAACAGCTTGAATTAACTGAGTTTTAGCAGCGCCTTCAATGATCAGGTGTGGCTCAATCAATCGAAGTTTAAGGGTATCCAACTCAAATGCGCCCCCCAGCCTTAACCCCATGATCTCAGGCGCTGCTGGTTTCGCTTTCTCTTCTTTCTTGAAAAATTTACTGAACATTTAGACCTTCCCAATCAATACCGTCAATCCGTTCATCTGCAATGTAATATATCGTTGCACCAGCATGAAGGGTTTTATTAAAGTTAGGGTTCAACTCAGGCTTTCCGCCATCATTCGAGACCGCAATCACGGTTGCATCATGTATTTCTTTTAACGCAATGAATAAATCTTTAAACGAAATACTTTTTCGGTTCTCAGGGTACCTGATCGCGTACTGAGTCATCCCGTCCTCAACATTCAACAAGTCGTGATGTAATTCACTGGATCCCGGATACATAGCCGCTTTCACGAGCAGTTCTACATCGATAGAAGGCGCGCACTCAACGTTCGGGCAATGAACTTTCAACAGTTGACTCAGGTGCTCATCTTTAAAGTAAGCAATCATGTGCGAGTCTGGGTTTTTACTGTTGCAATACAGTGCAGTTGTCATTGTCACATCGTCTTCCGGCGTATCGATAATAATGGAAGAAGCGGAAGCGATGCCTGCTCGTTGCATGTGTTCGTCATCACTGTAGCTGTCTACTTTAACGAACCCAATTTCATCAGGAAGGGGGTTTTCTATATTGGCTTTCGTACACAATGCAATACGTCGTTTCTGCTCTGCACCGGCCTGTTCGCGAAGTAAAAGACGAATTAAATGGGAGGTTCTTTTTTCATTCCAACCAATGATTAAAATATGATTGGAGTAATCCAGATTTTTCATGCCCTTGACCCCTTTTCTCCATTGAAATGATGCAAATGCAGCGATCCGGCCAACGCATAATGCGAATAGACTGAGTCCAAAGGGGACAACAAATACACTGACAACAATTTTACCTAATGTGGTTGAGGGAGAGAGATCGCCATACCCTACAGTAGAAGCCGTAACCACTAACCAATAAGGAAAATCGGGGAAAGCAATAAGATCGCTTTCCCCAGCAAGATATAGCAAAAAGTAAGATAAGCACACGTACCCTCCGAACAGCAAGGCGAGGCCTTGCCACCGAAGTTCCATAAAGTGCTTATTAACAACTTCCCTAAGTTTACTAATTATCAACATAAATGAGGGCGCTTACTTTCCTCCAAGGATACGAGCAAGCGCATCATCAGCACTCGTATTCGATCCTGATACACCGGCAGCTTTTAATCGAGCCTCTAAATCACCGCCATCTTCAGCAGACGCTAATTCTTCTGCCGATTCAAGCTCAGCAGAGCGTTGCTGCTGCTTATCTTGAATTCGCTGCAGTGATTCTGCGGCTGTTTTCATTTTACTGTTGGCCCCCAAATGTCTAGAGGAAACCGCCACTTGAGCTTTCTGCACAGACTCAGTCGCTTTAACCATGTCGACCTGTTGCTCCATGCGTCTTAAATTCGTTTTAGCTTGGCTAATACTTTGCTTTAAACTACTTTCGGTCTTGCTGAACTGATCAACAAAGCCTTGCTCTGCGTCGCGCTGTTCTTGAAGTTCCACGACCTTTTGAGCACACTCCAAAGCCAATTGATGGTCACTTTCCGCCGCCTTTCTGGCATGGCCTTCGTATTCTGTCATTGAAGCATTCAAGCTGTTCACTTTTTGCTCGGCAAGTTTTCTTTTTGCCATAATTTGCGTCAATGAATGGTCTGACTTACGTAACTCTTCTTTTGCGTCTCTGATTTCCTGATCAAGAATACGTAACGCCTGACTGTCGACTACAGCTTCTGCTGCTTCGGTTGCTCCGCCTTTAAGCGCAGTAACTAACTTTTTCCAAACACTCATAATTTGATTCCTTATTTCAGGTGGTCTTGATAGGCATCTAAAAACGCTTCTATGTTTTCAAAAAGCATCTGAATTTCCAGAAGAATACTTTCTTCTTTTGATTGAGAAGATAAGGCACCAAAGGCCATGTAATAATCTTCTCCACTGACCTGAGTAATACCAATCGTCGTTAAAGGGAATACTTGATGTGTCTTTAAAATCTCATCATTAAGCAGTGCTGTATCTGCCACTTGTTCTTTCGAAAAAAGCAGGGATTCAACAATAATTTGTTCACCGCTGACAGCTAGATAGGCATCAATGCCATCATCATTAGTAATACAAATGCACCCATCTTCCCTTGTGATTGCCATATCCTTGTTGTCGGATAATAGCGCTTCCAGCGTATTAAGATTCCAGCTCATTACTATCTCCTATCTGAATTTGTGCACTAGTAACTTTCTTAGTTGCTATATGGCTAACTGCTATGTAGACAACATATTTTCAAAGAAGTTATATTTATTCATAGTAATTAATAAAATTCGAATGTAAAGTATATTTTACAAACAAAGCAATATTTCGTACGACTTGCGAGTATAAAACCTATGACCTCACAAAAAAAATCCGCTACATCATCCTGGAGAGAACTGGCATCTCGCATCATTAAGTCTGAAATGGCAAAAAGAAGCCTGAAGTACAGCGACCTTAGTGAACGATTAGCGAGTCTAGACACTCATCAAAGCGCAGACAACCTACGCAATAAGATTAATAAAGGAATCATGGGCGCAGATCTATTCCTGCAAATCATGCTCGTTCTTAATGTAACAAGATTAGAACGTGAAAACCTAATTGAAATATTAAAAGAAATCGGTGTTAACGAAGATAAATTTCTGTAAACCTTTATACAATCACCCAGAATTATAAAATTTTAAATAGGCATTAGGAGTATGGATATGAAAGGCGCAGGGGGAACGTCCGGCGGAATAGGCCAGTTCTTTATTAGTTTAATCATGATGTGCGGTGGCTTCTACTTATTGCTCAACTCCATTTCAGTCACCTCAAGTTTCGGCTTCGGGGCAAGAATGTATGGCATCTCAGCATTTGGTAGTACTTTCGGTATTACCTCAGGCATGATTATGATTCCATTCATGTTCGGGGTGGGCATCGTTTTTTATAATGCCAAAAACTGGATAGGTTGGTTGCTTACGATTGGTTCCATCGCGGCCTTAGTATTTGGCGTCATCGCCTCCATCCGCTTTAACTTCAGATCAATGAGTGCATTCGACCTGATCACAATTTTAGTGTTGTCTGTTGGAGGTATTGGCATGTTCCTTAGATCACTCAGATCCATCGACGCTTCAGTGCCGGATGCCAACAAATAATCCCTAAAAAACAAACCCCACAGGTGACAGGCCTACGGGGTTTAAGAATTTCAGGTTAACGCCACTGAAGTAAGGCAGAATAAAGTCCTACTGGCCTTCTAATTTTTCCAGAACAGCAAACATGATCTGATTAATTGAAGAAAACTTAGCTGGCGTTGAAAGCATTTCTTCCTCGGTTTGCACGTAAGTGGAACCATCTAACTCATCTCGACAGTTTTCAATCAACGAAGATGCAGACTCTAATGTAGTTTCTAAATGGAATTGAAACCCTACAACCCGATCATTCAGGATAAAACCTTGATTATCGCATGCTGCACTTTTCACTAACGAAGTGGCACCTTCAGGTATGCCGAACGTATCACCATGCCAGTGAAAAACTTCTGAACTATCAGGAATAGCATCAGCAAGAATGGTATTTTCTGCAGCAGCAGTCTTAGATATATCGAACCATCCTATTTCACGATGTGCATTCTTAGTGACCTTTGCGCCTAAGACATCAGCAATAAGCTGAGCACCCAAGCAGATACCCAATACTATCTTTCCTGAATCGATGGCGGATTTAATGAACTCTTTCTCTGACTTAAGCCAAGTATATTCATCATAATCGTAAATACCCATTGGCCCACCCATCACGATCAACCAATCAAACTCATCGACGTTAGGTAGAGATTCACCCCGATATAAGTGCGTGGATGACAATTCGTGATTTCTTTCTTTTAGAAAAGGCTCAATGCTACTCAACCCTTCAAAAGCTACGTGCTGTAGATAATGGACTTTCATAAACTTCTCCAGATCAAATGAATTTACATCATGAATTTACAGGTACAAAAATAGGATCAGATGCGATTACTCGAATACCTTCCGGGCTGCTTTCATATATTTGCCGCGCATCTTCCGCAACGAATGTCTTTGTTTCGTACTCAGAAGAATCATTAAATAAGGCCAATACTTTTGACAATGATTCATCCGCCCAAGGTGTTGTAATATCAACATCACACAAGGCTTTTCCGTTTTGAATTACCGAAACTCGATACTGCTTTGCCACATCCATTTCCTTTGTTCTTATGTGATCGTTGAGACCACATCAATAATTAAAAAGCAGGTCCATCCATACGAGGAGACCAATCTTCAATACAGTTTAATGTCAGTCTTTTGTTAATTACTTTTCGCCAAGACGATACCAACGGCAGTGTTAACGCTTCATTTAATAACTTAGGGTCCAAAACGCCCTGATAAAATAATGCGGCCACTCGGCTCATCGGCCATTCAGGCCAAGGCCGATTCTCAAGGATAATTTCATCTCCCGAACCGATCGTACCGGCCTCTAATACACGAAAATACCAACCGGTTCTCAATGTATTTTGAAGTCGCATAGCCATATCCGGGACATCAAATCGATCATTCAACTTCCAGCAAGGTTGGCGGCCTTGAGACACCTCAAGGACCGTTTCACCAATTCGAACCCGATCACCAATACAAATGGTATCTTCGTTCACACCGGTAGTACTTAAGTTCTCACCAAACGCACCTGGCGCACGTAAAAGATCCAACGCACCAAGCTCTTCACGCCATAAGGCATAATGTTCATAGGGATATAAATGAACCGCCTTCTCTATTCCACCATGAACTCTAAGGTCGCCTTGTTCATCACCAATAAACCCCATGCTTTCAAGCATCACACGACCTGACACTTCGTGTTTATCAATGCCACTGAACGTTTCGCGTCGAGTAAAAGGTTCCGCTTTACCCATCAAAACCTTATTCACGACACCAAGGACTTCGCCCGTCATCAGAAATTAATCCTTATCGCTTTACTTTTTGTATTAATACAATAAACTGTTTGTATGACTACATCATACACAAAAAATTTGAACGGCAAAACCACGGCTGAAATAGCCACCCAGCTGACGTCAGCCATTCGTACCGGCCGTTTATCCGTTGGCGATAAATTACCTCCAATACGACAATTAGCCACTCAACTGGGGGTCAGCCCCAATACCGTTGCCAATGCCTACACACAATTGGGCGACGCAGGGCTGGTTATTTCTCATGGCAGAGGAGGCACTCTTGTCGCAGAAAAACCCTCAACACTGGATACAGGCTCTGTCATTCCTGAAGGATTATTTGACCTTGCCCACGGTAACGTAGATTCGTATTTACTGCCTAAACCGTCCGGAAACCTCAGTGACATATTCTCAACGGAAGCAGGATACGACGCAGACAGTGATGTAGATGAATTACTAAAGCTTGCTGAGAAATGTCTAATCTCAAAAGGAAAGATAAGTACCAACTTATCCGTTTTTTCGGGGGCTCTGGACGCAATGGAGCGTGCTCTACGAGCTCACACCATTCCTGGTTCTCGTGTTTGGGTTGAAGACCCCTTTTGGCCTCCCGTATTACTGTTACTCAAAAACTTACGCTTAAAGCCTGTACCTTTATTGGTTGATTCCGATGGCTGTACGCTCCCCGGCGACGATGAACAAGCAACGGCAGTGATCTTGACGCCCCGAGCTCATAACCCAACCGGCATAACAATGAGCGCCGAACGAAAACAGGAATGGAATAAGTTCTTACAAAATCGATCGGACTGCCTTCTGATTACGGACGACTATTGGGGGCCATTACCAAATGAGGAATCACAGTATGATGGGTCACTGGATGGGCCAATTCTCACCAGTAATTTATGGTTAAACATCATGTCGACCAGTAAATTCCTCGGGCCAGACTTAAGAATTGCAATCGCCAGCGGCAATGAACTACTCCTTAACGCCATGCGCCACCAGCAGATCCTTGGGCCTCGTTGGGTCAGTCATTTACTGCAAAAAATTGCAGCCAAACTTTGGCAGGAATCCATCGATAATGGCCAGCTGGCCGAAGCGGCCAATAGCTATCAATTACGTCGAACTCATCTCTGTCAAATGCTGTCAGATAAACTGGGCACTGAAATCGAAACCGGTGAAGGCCTTCATCTATGGCTACCCGTAAAATCCGAGATCGCCACTGTACAAAATATGGCGGCACGAGGGTGGGCCATTCAAGCAGGCCAACCTTTCCGGCTGACCAGCCAATCGGCCGTACGGATCAGTCTTGGTAACATACGTCCTGATCACTACAACAAACTGGTGGATGATTTAGCCCAATCACTGTTAATCGCAGGTAGAGTCATCACTTAAATCGAAAACAAAATGAACACTTTATTCAGTACCTCTACTGACTGTCGATGAGAGAAAGCGCCTACAGCTACCTCTTTACTGCTATTAAAGTTACTATGAATGAATTCGCTCTATAAATGGAAACCAACATGAGTTCTGAGATTTTACCCCCAAAGGAAATTGCCTTAAGCAACATACTACCAAGTGAGCCCCTACTTCTTATGGGTGCAGGGCCTGTGCCTATTCCTCATGCGGTTGCCCAGGCAAATGGCGTGGTAATTAATCATCTTGGTGACACCATGGATCAAGTGATCCAGCGTGTGAAGCTAATGTCTCAATACGCATTTCAAACACGCAGCGACAAAATCATTGGCGTTGCAGGGCCTGCCTCAGCAGCCATGGAAATGGCCATAACCAATGTGCTTTGGCCAGGTAAGAAAGTACTCATCATCGAAATGGGAACGTTCAGTAACCGATTTGGCGAAATGGCCGAAGCAATCGGTGCGGATGTTGATTACTTATCCACAAGCAGTGAAAACGAATATACACCACCACCCGCTATTACGTTGGCGCATGTAAAAAAGAAGCTTTCTGAAACGCAATACGACGTTGTAACCATGGTTCAAGGCGAAACGTCCTGTGGTATGTATAACAGCATACTGCCTGACATTGCCGCTGAAGCTAAAAATCATGGAGCATTAGTCATCGTTGATGCCGTTTGCACGTTAAGCACCATGCCTCTGAAAATGGACGCATGGGGCTTAGACATCGTAGTCACTGGCGGTCAAAAAGGCTTGTCCTCAATCCCAGGGGTATCTGTCCTCGCGTTTTCAGAAACCGCTTGGAACATCGTCGAAACAAGAGACAATCAATGCCCTCATTGGTGTCTAGATGCAACACGCGCTCAGAAGTTTTGGGGCCATCAACAATACCACTACACCGCGCCAGTACCGGGTGTATTAGCGTTGCATGAAGCACTTCGATTGATCTGTACAGAAACACTGGAAAAGCGCTTCGAACGACACGAACTGAGTTCAAAAGCCCTTCAAGCAGGCCTTGAAGCCATGGGGTTAACGTTATTTGTCAAAGAAGAGCACAGGCTGAATTCCGTCGTTGCTATCCACCTACCCGAAGGCGCTGACTCTGCCGCAATTCGTGATTATATGGTGGAACGATTCAACGTCGAAATTTCTGGCGCATTCGGCCTAAACATCATTCGTATTGGCCAAATGGGTGAACAATGTCGATCGCACAACCTGTTTAAAGTGCTTTACGCGTTAGGCATGTCATTCAAGAAAAACGGTTTTGAAGTGGATATTGCTAAAGGCATGGCGGCATTAGAAACTAACTTAGTGAGAGATCTCGATCACTTTGTGGACTAAACGCCGAACGACCTGACTCTTACACCATAATTTATTAAAACCTAGCTAAAACAAAAAACGCGATGTCTCATGAAAGACATCGCGTTTTTTAATTCCTCTCCTATTTAAATTTATACCTTCTTACGTCGAACAAACAACAGAGGCACTAAAACAAAGATTAAGAACGGCCCAAAAGCACCGCCATTTGAACTTGGAGACGCTCGATTAGCGCTGAAAGCAGGTTGGTGACTATCAACCCGATTACTCTTCATGCCATTAACTGCGCGCTGTTGTTTTGCTTGCTGCTCTTTCTCAACACGCTTAGCGTTATTGCGTTCAATGTTATGTTGAGCAAACACCTCTTCACGCACGATGACCATCGAAGTGTACGGCGTTACTAAACCGTACTCTTTCGCAATATCAACAATGGCTTGCTTGGTATCCGAATCTTCACCCAAATAATCAATTTTGTTTTGTAAATCTTCGATGGTTGCAAACGCCCATAAACGCTCTATCTCTGGGTTCAAAACGCTTGTTTCAGGGAAATTAAACTGAGTTTGATACACCTTCTTCTGCCCCGACACTTTACCGCTGATGGAGACCTCAGCTGCGCCATCGCCCCAATAGTGACCAAATACAATCAATTGCTGACCTTGATAGAGCGAGCCAATTCTATCTGGCGACATATCCCTAACCTTAACCCCATCAATTTCGACATCAATGTCATGAAACGCTTCATGCGTCAGTTTCTCGGTAGCCAACAACAACTTACCCACAATGTCATCGCTGTTCGACACGCTCATGGCAAAGCCATTTGATATATTAGTCATTCTATCCAATAACGGACGATTCGCACTGTTCCCCATGACAAAGGTAAATAAGCGCACATCGTGTTTTTCCAACAACTTTAAGAACTGTTTCTTCTCCGTAATGCCTACATTCGCTACGCCGTCGGTCACTAAAATAATGGCACTGGAACGATCCGAATCTAAACCTCTAATGCCCTTCTCCAAACCCGCATACAGATTCGTACCACCGTTTGGTTGCGTACTCTCAAGTTTTTGCGTGTACTTCAATACATTCTCAGGCGTTGCACTGATATAACCACGCGTCAGTTCATGCGAAGCATTATTGAATAACACAACTCGAAAACGGTCATTCGGATTCAGCTTAGCTAACCCCTTCTTCACACCCTCAATTAAGCTTTGGTATTTCCCCTGCATTGAACCTGACAAATCCAACACAAAGACCCAATCACGACCTTCGTTGATCTCAGACAAATCATCACCCGGTGTGATGGTCATCATAAAGGTGCCACGACCATTCTTAGATTCTTTATGAGTGATCATATCGATAGTGCCGGGCAAGCCTTTCTGATGACGCCAGTAAACAACGATGTCTTGATTTAAGTTCTGAACCACCTGAGCATTATTCACCGGTTGAACAGCAGAAGAAGCGCCCCCTTCAATAGCGCTTGATTGGCCATTCGCCATAGAAATCGACCACTCCTGATCTGACTTTGAATTTACCACCGTTTGCGGATGCTTGGGTAAACGAACACCGTCGATGGGATACGACGAACGAAGATCAACATTAAAACTGAAGACCTCAGTCACGGCGTCGTTGTAACTCCAAAACGCCAATTTTTCTTCATCCACACCGCCTTCTTCAAGCGGATAAACATAACTGCCAATGCCCAGATCCACGTGAACGGGTTGGATATAAACCAACCGTATTTTGACATCTTGTTTCGGGCGAACAGGATAGACCGAACTTTCAAATGCCTTGTACTCATCTTGCTCGGTTAATGCGGTTTCACGGCCTTGCGCCTTTTCCTGTTCGTAGACTTCACGGGCTTTCTTTTTCTCTAACACTTCACCTGTCACCGGCTTACCGTAAATCCAATACGTGAACTCCCCCACTGAGGCTTTTTCAGGAACAGGAAAGGAATAAATCGCTTCTAAGTGCGTGTCGTTAGGATTAAAAAATACCTGCTCGACGTAGGTAATCGCGTAACCATCTTCAATCACCACATTGACGTGATGCTCTTTGATGTCCAGAGTATTCAAGTTACCTGACTTTGGGGTCATTAGCCCTGCGGCTAATGCATTCTGAGTAATAAGTAGAGATGTAAAAATCGAAATACTGAGTGCATTGAGCACTCGCTGTAAGGTTTTCATGCCTGTCTCCTTTCTCTTCCTAAGAGGTTTGAGAGAATTAATTGAACAGACGTGACATTAGACCTAAGTAGTATTTTTAATAACCAAAACAAGAAAGGTGGAGAAACAAGAAACCAAAGGTATTATTTATTAATACTGATTTTATCACCACCTCTATCAGGAATTAATATCCTAAGACAACATGATAAATTACGTTACTAAATCTCACCTTCGTAGAAATCTGCTTCAACAGAAGGCTGCGGTTCAAACTCGCCATAAACCAACCATTCAGGCACATAAGGTGATTTTTTCGGCAGCTTAAACCCTTTTTGGTCGTACATAAGGGAGGAAACCGCAGTAATAGGAAATGAAATCCAACCATCATGCTCTTCACTTAATCGCTTATTGGACGACCAATACTCCTTATGACTTGCCACCGCCTTAATCCATGATTGATGATAAGTTTCTTCATCCACACGGGTCATGACCATTGTTAACAAGTCAGAAAATGGCATTAAAATATTATAAACATAGGCCGCTTCAGTATCTGTAAGGTACTTTTGATCAGACTTATTCATCACGTTCATAACAAGATTTTTTAGATTTTTATCACCAGCGAAAACACCGATGATCATATCCATCAAAGCATCATCAAAAGTATTATTTCCCATTGGTACTTTTTTAAACCAGGTTTTATCTATCTGGCAAATGCGTTTAATCGCAGAATGATCTTTAAACAAAACAGCTACACATAAATGCCTAAGCCAATAATAGAATCGAAAATTATCTGAACTAAACTGGCCTTGTGCATTGTAAATTTTTTCATCAATGGAGAACTTTATAACCTTCCCTTCAGTCGTCACAAATCGAAAATGTGCAACACCAGTTTGATGCATCCAATATAAATATTTGGTCAGATCTTTCTTTTCTGCACCTGAAAGGTACTGATAACAAAAAACGTTACCAGCTTCTTTATTGCTAGCATAAAGATAGTGGATCGGTGACTCTTCAATCTTTTCACCAATATAACTTTCCCAAATTCTTAAAAAACAATTAAAATTTCTTTCAAAAACAAATAATTGCATTTTCGGAGGATGCTTAGCCATTTCTTACCTCTAAATTCAAATCTAATTAATTTCAGTTTTAAGCCCATTAAACATGACAACGTAAAACCTCAAGGTCTTCAATATTCAAATCCCTACTCTCCCCTGGCATCAACGCTTCATCCAACACCAAGCCACCAATAGACACTCGGTGCAGCCCCACAACCGGGTTTCTGAATCGGCCAAACATACGTTTAATTTGGTGATAACGCCCTTCCACCAAACTGACTTCTGCAACATGATCAGAGATGATCTTCAGTTCGGCAGGTAACGTAGTGATGTCTTCAAAGGGAAAATACATGCCTTCAGCAAAGGCCGATATGTACTCTTCAGACATGGGGTTTTCCAGAGTTACCCGATACAGCTTGGGGACTTTATGTTCCGGCGACATGAGTCTACGAGACCAACGACTATCGTTGGTGAGCAACAGTAAACCCGAAGAGTTTAGATCCAGTCGGCCTACGATATGCAAGTCGTGTTTATCTGCCCGATCCAACAGATCAATCACAGTTTTATGTTGATCGTCTTTAGTGGCACTGACTACACCAACAGGCTTATTCATCATCACGTAGCTGGGTGATTTATTCTGCAACTCTCGGCCATCACACACCACATGAGTGAAATCATCAATCACCCACTGAATATCATTAGCGATCTCGCCGTCCACCAGCACGCGTTTTTGAGCCAACAACAAACGAACGTCTTTCTTGTTAATACCCAGTTGAGCGCTTAAATAGCGGTCTAAACGAATGCGTTTGGATTCCATGAACTACCTATCGATATTGAATATTTAAAGTCGGTGCTGCCATTTGCCCTTGTGCTCAATCTGACACGCTTCTTCCGAGTCAAATCGCACCAAGTTCTCACCTTTAATCCCAATATTAAGCGCAAACAATTCATCTTGTATAAGATCTACAAGGTAGTGATCTCGGCCTGCCTCCATCGCTTTACGGTATGCCTCTTTCGTGTCAAAGACACAGGTAACCACCAAACTCTGAGGAAACTTATCGTAGTTCACCACGTGCGTTAACCATTGAAAACCATCGACTTCTTCCAAAGCAATTTCACACACGACGGTAAGCGCTTTACGTATTTGATTATCTAATTTCTTATCGGTTTTTCTCATAAACTTCTTTACTCAAGAGCGCTCAACGTTCAGCGATTTTATGTCTCTTAATCGCTGATTAATAAAATAAAATATCAGTAAATATAAGGTCGCAAAACCAAACGAAACGAAGGTGCCGAGAGGTATGCCCAGTGTCGGATAAGTAAAAGACACAGAAATCACGTAGGTCATCAATGCCCCTATGCCTAAGGGGTAGTTTTTAATGATGGTATGTGCCTGAGTAGGACCATACGTTGAATGCATGATGACCAAAAATGGAAACAAGGTAACAGGAAACGCAGCCAAGATACCCGCCAAACTCGAGCCAGCCCATTCAGCAACCCCCGTTATTAACAGCACCATCCCCGCAGCAGCGAAAGATCGAATCAAAAGCACCCAATGGGTAAAACGAACCTTGGCGGTGACCACTGTGTTTTGAATGGGTCTAAACAAAAAAGAGAACACAATAATGGCTATCAAACACAGCACTAACCCACTGACTAAACCCAAAGGCTGTAGACTCAAACCGAATCCGACCAACAAAAACATCGACACAGAAACAATGACTGAAATACATACACTGATGGGGAGCGATACATGACAAGTCAGGCGTGAAGCATGGTAATAACCAAAAACCAAGGTTAACGAGGCAGCCAATCCAGATAAAGTAAAAACGGAAGCCTGAGTGGCAAAATCAACACCGTTTTCGATGCCCATAAAAAACAATGAAACGGCCGTACCCAATGGGTAACCGGAGAGAATACCCGCAACTTTTGGGCTCACCCGTTCAGCAATGGCCGACAACCCAACCACAACCAAGATGGACACCGCAATTTTAGCAACAAATAACAACTCAACCATGATCAACAACCCAAAAGTAAACCACTGGCCCAACCTTTGGCCATACCGGAAACCGACGCATGATAATCGGTTTTCTTAATCACTTCATATCTATGTTTACCAAATTTTCACCACAGAATGCATAGCCAATGCAATACTGGAGATTAACCCTGTGTCATAAGCGATGTTACGCCACGGCTGCAAAGCCATCATAAAAAACACAGTGTGGAGAATGCGACTGATGGTGAAGACAGAAAAATAAACTATGCCCCAATCCGTATCCCCACCAACCAACACAAAACCTAAGCCCAGAATCAAAAACATCGGAATATTTTCAAGATCATTCCGCCAACAACCAGCAGCTCGGGCCACCATAGGGTGATCTTCCGAACAACTTTCCACAGGCTTGCCAATCAGTTTACTGAACGCTGTAGCGTCTTCAGGATTTACAAACCGTTGATATTTCATGCGGTAAAACCCTTGAATCAACGAATTCCCACTCATTTTCAAGAACAAGACGGCCGCACACAGAACCCAATACTTTAGCAATGCGTCATTCAATACCAGCTCATTCAGTAATTGATTCATCAAAACCATCCTTGAGGGGTTATTATTCATAAAAAAACGACAAAATACCTTACGATACTTTGTCGTTCATTCCGAAGACTATTTTTGATAACACATACAATCGTCTTAATCCTTACGGCTCTGACGATGTATCTAACTCAACGTATTTCACCTTCGCCTTACCTTCTAGCCTTCGCTTTCGCCTCACTTTTTCGCTCTCCATGTTGATAATACGTTAAATACAATAAGGTGAAGCCAAACACACCAATAACGTCCGCTAACAAATCCGTTAAATCAAACGTACGATGAGGAAAATACAGTTGAGTCAGTTCTTCTCCCAAAGCAAACAACAAGACCAGCAATGCGCCTAACTGAATGTCCCAACGTACCACTCGAACACTGCGTCCGTGTAATGCATGATTGATCAAAAAGGCCAACACACCAAAGAGCAGAGCATGACCAAGCTTATCGCCGTAAGGCAGAGTCCGGACAACATCAAAAAAGACATTATCCTGACCTTGATCTGCTTGAACAATGGCCCAGCAGATAAACACAAAGAACAACACTGCAGGCCCAACGCGTTTCATTCGTCGACCTTCTTTTCGTCAACGGCTACTTGATCAGCGGATTGCTTTAGCGGACCAGCAGAAAACGCTGTCGTTTGTGCTTTATTCACTTCGTACCAATCGATATTACGCGTACTGATCATAACCACCAATAGCGCCACAAACGTTAAGAATGCCCCCATCAACAATGCAAAGTCCTCAGCACTGATGATCACAAACAACACGCCGTACAGTAGCAATAACAACGACGAAAACACTAACGCCTGTTTAAAACCTCGCAAAACATAACGCAAATAAAAGAGCAGTAAACTGGCACAACAAATAGTGGCGATAAGATAAGACAAAGCAAACTCTAAATGCTCAGAAAGTGACACCAGCAACAGATAAAAAACGGCAATGGCAAATCCCACTAACGTGTACTGAATCGCATGAATGGGCAGTTTACGTATTACTTCAAAAATAAAAAATGCGATGAAGCTTAAGCCAATGAACAAAATCCCATATTTAACCGAACGCTCAGATTGAAGATACACATCCACCGTTTCTATGTGCTTCACACCAAAATTACTGGCAAACAACTCATTGCAATTCCCCTGTTCACATTGTTTAACTTTATCGGCAATGTTGCTGGCAAAGGAGGTAACCTTCCACTCTGCATCGTAGCCGCTATCCTCAATGGTTCGTGAAGACGGTAAAAACATCCCGGTAAACTTAGGATGAGGCCAATCGGATGCAACGTTCACTACCGCTTCCTGCCCAACAGGAACAAAAGACACCATTTCCATGCCACGAAACTCTAACTGAAAATCAAACTCAACGTCCTTAGAAAGCGAACGGTTAAACTTGGGTAAAAACGCATGAATGCCATTATTATTTGCTGTCAGTTTACTGCCTGGTTTGAACGGTAAGTCCTTACCCATCCAATTCAGATCCGGAATACTATTAATCCCTCTTGGGTCAGAGACTGTAGCTGAAAGATAGGGAGAATAAACAGTGACGCGACCGGCACTGTGATTAATACTGTCCATCGTATTGTTGATCAGTTGATGATCCACTACCCCACTGATGGCCAGTTGAGACGTATACACCGGGACTTTATAAATCCCTTTGAAGCGAATGTCGTTCGAGATTTTTGCCTCTACTTTAATATTTTCCGGCAGTAGAAACTTCTTTCTTGAAACCTTCGTTACCTTCACCGTTTTTTCGGTTTTGTCTTTATTCCAAACGTCCTTTTTCGTTTCAACCGAATAAGGTATGACAATCAACGGCCCCATGATCTGCTGACTCCCAGTCCAGCTTCTGGCCACACTGTCTTTGGCTTCGAGTAGATAGTTATACCGCTCGGAAATTTTGTCTGAGATCATTGCCAATGGTATCAGCAATATGAGTGCGATTAGGCCAATTACGGCCACTTTGATGGTGAGTGTCTTTTGCATGATCTAGCCCCTATAACGTGTTTTAAATGCGTATTCCTGATCGATTAGGAATCCAAGATAAAACACCTATATGGGCTGAATATGAGCTTTATGTGGGGATTGTGAGGAAGGCGAAATTTAGAACTCGGCCTATGGACTCATGGTCATCTTGAATGGAAATCTTCTTTCTCACTGGACTGCCCATATTCGTATCCACATCAGTGCCCACAAGGCAGTGCCAAGGTCGCTTTCACGCCACCTTCCTCTTGATTCTTCAAAGTAACTTGACCGTGATGAAGCTCAGCAATTTGCTTAACAAAGCAAAGTCCCAAACCAGAGCTTTTCTTCTGTGTGTACGGCCGAGCCAAGGAATAAAACCGATCAAATATTTTATCCAACGCGTATTCAGGAATCCCTTCTCCCTGGTCTTGAATAATCACGTTAAACACATCGATATTCGGTGAACCGTTTACACCAACGTCATGTCTCTTAATACCCACAAAAATAACGCCACCTTGCGGGCTGAAATCCATCGCATTTTGTAGCAAATTATCGAGGGCTTGAATGAGGAGAAATTGATCCCCTTGAACGAGTGCCGTTGACGGTAAATCCAACTCAAAAGAAAGCGCCTTTTCTTTCAAAAGTATCGATTTACTTTCCACTAAGTTTTGAACAATCGAGATTAAATCCAGCGACTGAACGGAATCCAATGATTCCCGTTTTTCCACCGACGCCAAATCCAAAAGACGATTAATCAACTCATCAATGCGTTCGGCTTCATTTTCAATGTTCAACATAAACCGAATTAGATCTTCGGCGGGCATATTCGGATGAACAATTTCAGCAGCCCCCCGAATTGCAGAGACAGGGCTCTTTAATTCGTGTGTCAGTGCATGAACGTACTTTTCAACGTACTCTTTGCCTTCTAATTGGCGGCGCATGTTATCAATCGAACTGGCCAATTTAGCCAACTCACTTTCTCGTACATTGGGTACCGTCACTCGCTCGCCTGTGGCGGCTTTATCTGCATAGCGCGCTAACGTACGAATGGAACGCGTCAACCAAAACGACAACGCACTCCCCATGACCAAAGAAAGTACAATCAACCACAGTCCACGCTGCTCCATTTTATCGCGTGCTAAATCAATGAACGGCTGTACTGAATGATTCGGTTTAGCAACGGTCAGTACGCCAACAATTTCATCCCCATTTCTGATGGGCGCTGCCACATGCATGACCGTACTTAATTCATCCGTTGGATCTAATTTAGTACTGCGTGCTCCGTATTCTCCGCGCAGCGTTAAATACACGTCGTTCCATTGAGAATAATCTTGGCCGACGGCTGTTTGATCTGAATCGTATCGAACAATGCCTTGGGCATCGGTGATGTAGACTCGAATGGCACTGGTGGGCTTATCCACCGAAAATATCTTAGCTCGATAAGACCGAGACAAGAAGCGATCCATACTGGCTGCGAAATTCTGTTGACCGACCTGATTTGAAATTAACTCATCCGCCACCAGTTCAGCCAACACATTCGACATATCCACTAAGGTATCTTCCGTGGATTGACGAACACCCGGTCGAAGTTCCGACATAAACACATTCAACAACAGGTAAGAAGCCACACCAACGATGAGAAAGTAAGCAAAGAAAATTCTAAGATTGAGGCTCATCCATCAACCTTCAAGCTGTAACCAATGCCGCGATGAGTAATCACTGAATTATCGTTTGGATTAGCAGAACGCAACTTGGCACGTAACGTTTTAATGTGTGTATCCACCGCGCGTTCAAAGCTCTCTTCTGGCGAAGACCAAACGGCATCCATCAACTGCTCTCGTGAATAGACTCGCTCAGGCTGCTTTAATAGCAAACGTAAAATCCCATACTCGTAGGTCGTTAAATCCAACACACTTCCGCTGTAGCGTATTTGGCGCTTCGCTTCATCCAGTTGAAAAACGGATGCATCTTGGTCTTCGTTTAAAGACGCATCACCCCTCTGACGGCGAAGAATGGCTTTCACCCGAGCAACCAATTCCCGTGGACTAAAAGGCTTAACAACGTAATCATCTCCGCCTATTTCTAATCCCACTACACGATCAATTTCATCGCCTCGCGCCGTTAAGAAGACTATGGGAACGTCCGAGCATTTACGAATCCCTTTGCACACCTCAAAACCACTTATGTCTGGCAAACCAACATCCAAAATCACAAGATCCACAGGCTTGTTTCTGCATAGGTGAAGTCCCTCTTCACCCAAGCCCTTCCATGTCACCTCAAAACCCTCTGCTTTAAGAGAATAAACCACGTTATCAGCAATGCTGGTTTCATCTTCAATCAATAAAATATGCTTCGACATATCGACCTAAAACTCCAACGTCCAAGAATATTGGTTATCGTTTATGGTTTCTGATCCCGAGTAACTCATCGTCACAGTGCCTTTATTCATAGTCAGGGTGCTAAATACGTTGTTCTTATCCTGACGGGTATTGATGTTATCTGTATGATTCTGAGCGTCTAAACCATACCCCATCACATAAATACTGGTTAAGTTCTCTGTATTGACGTCGGATGTTTTAAATCGAAATTCCATCACTGCATAAGGAAACCATTGCCAAACGCGCTCATTCGGTGACGCTTTATCCACAAGCACAAAAAACGGCTCATCTCCATTGGTTAGACGCTCGGTTTCTTCCTTGGTAAACACTTCAGGGCTAAGAAAGACTTTAAGCTTTTTCTTCTGCTCATCCCAAATCGTCAGTTTATCTTTAAAAGGCATCGTCACTGAATTTTTGGTCATATAGCCGTAGTTCGATGTAGGATCTATCGAAGCCTGATGGGCACTGTTAAGGGATTCACTGACCAAGGACGAACCGGACAATGAGCTTTGTTCCTCTGGTATCGGTTCATCCAATGAAGCACTTGATTGATCCGATTCAGAACAACCGAGTAGTTGAATTAATAATAAAATGGCAATTAACACACGAAAATTAAACATTTATAAATCCCTTTTCTTTACTACTTCACAGCCCAAAGATAGTATCACCCAAACGTAATGACCAACACAAAGTACATCGCTGAATAATAAAAACGATAACTGCATAATGATAACCAAAGAGACACTCTCGAAAAGGAAACTCTAATGAAAAAACTACTTACCATCACTGCCGTTCTTGCATCACTTTCTGCACCTATTTACGCAGTAGATTTTGAAGAATTAGCCAGCTCAGTTGATACAACTAAAGCAAAAGACTCTGTAGATGGAGAAAAGCTAACGGAAGCGGTTTCAACAGAAGGCGTTGATATCCAAAAGGTTAACGAATCCGTTGATAAAGAAAAAGCCGTTGAGTCCGTAGATTTCGAAAAGGCAAAGAAAGCCGTAATAGGTTTTTGATCACAGCTTCGCATTGCTACACCTAATAACGATACCAAATATTAATTTGAGCATCGTTTGAAGCCCTTATGTCTAAGGGCTTCGACCACCTTATTTACCCTTTATTCGTTATCCTTTATAAGTAAACGGAAACATCTGCTGTTTAACGATTCCGTCTGGTACGTAATCCCCTTTTACGCCGTATTCTTTAGGCCATTCGTTTTCATTAGTCACCGCCGTACCGAATACATAATCGATGAACGAGAAATGCGCCGCATAGTTTTTATCAATGGCGGCATCGTCTGAGGCATGATGCCAGTGATGGAACTGAGGGGTCACAAAGATATACCGTAACCAGCCTATGTTAATGCGTACATTCGCGTGATTAAACACCGCTTGGAAACCAACAATAACCACGTAGGCATCCATTACGGCCTTATCAAATCCCAGCAGAAATATAGGCGTCAGCACCAACGAACGAGTCAATAACAACTCTATGATGTGTTGGCGAGAACCCGCCAGCCAATCCATATGTTTTACACTGTGATGCACCGCATGCAGACGCCAAAACATAGGCACTTCATGATAAACCCGATGACACGCGTACTGCATCAAATCGGCCGCCAATAAAATTAGAAACAACTGCACAATGAACGGCAGCGAAGCAATCCACGCTTGAGTATCAACATTCACTGCCCAGCCAAATCCCTGATTCACAAACTGATTGGCAACCAGCAACGCAAAACCTATCAACAGATGATTCAAAAAGAAGTGATTGAAATCGGTTTTCCATTGCGGTCGAAAAATGGCTTGATCTCGATGAGGGAATAACTTTTCGATCAAGATAAAAATTAGGGTAGAGCCCAATAAATCCAAAATAAACCAATCAAGACCGATGTAAGGCGTGTTATCAGGAAAGTTACCCACTTCCACACGATGCCCACCCAAGGCAATGGATAAGAAAACAAAAACCCACGCAAACGTTCCTAAGCGCTTATTCTTATTTCGAACAAAATTAAGTAAACCTAAACTGCCCGCCACAACCAATCCATAAAACATGACGATTCTGAGCGTTGCTACATCGTAACTTTGTCTCAATTCAGGCGTAGTAAGGTATTCAGGAAAGTGAAATGCAATCACACCTAAAAAGCAAAGCACCGCAAGAAAGCAGGCAATATAGCCACTGACGACGCCTTCGCCGACGTGCAGTTCTTTCGTCTTGAAAATCCGTTTCAACATAATGAACACATTCCTTTTGTGTATTTCTCATCCAGTTTAGACGGTACTTCAAACAGTACCGCACTATTCATGTCTAAAATTGCCACAGATTCACAACAATTTCAGTGATAACTCAGGTTACACTCTTCCGTAAATAACACTTACGATGAACAACGATAAAAGAACAACGAAGCCTAAACCGCTCAAAACGACTCCAAAATAGCAAAAGGAAGCCTCATGACCATAGCAATAGGTTCACTTATTTTCGCACTGCTGCTCACCATTATCACCAAAATTCCTGTGGCCGTTGCCATGGCCAAAGTTAAAGGCGGTTATGACAACAAATATCCTCGAGATCAACAAGCAAAACTGGAAGGGTTTGGTAAACGAGCCGTAGGCGCACACATAAACAGCATTGAAGCCTTCCCTTTCTTTGCTGCAGGTTTACTCACTGCGCTATGGGCACAGGCGCCCATGGAGACTGTAAACACCTTATGCATTGCGTATATCACCGCACGCGTAGCCCATGCCGTATTTTACTGGATGAACATTGATTCTCTACGCAGCCTCTCTTGGTTCTCCGGGATTGTCTCTGCCGTATGGCTAATGTGTTTGGCTCTGCCTTAACACAAGGTTGTAAGCCAGATTGATACTCTGGCTTACATAGCCCCCAACTCTTGATATTTAGCCTTCAGCCATTGATAGCACCGTTCTAATTGTTCTTTCTTTTGATCATTTCGTCGGTATACAAAATAATTCTTATAAGGAATATCTCTCGGTTGAGATATCAACGCTAACCGACCATCCCTAACCCACTTATTAATCAAAGGAAAAACACCAATCGCAATGCCTAAGCCCTCTTCGGCCGCTTTCATCGAAGACAGGTAGCTGTCCATCACCAAATCACCCTTTGCGTCGATTTTTTTTACGCCTCTGCTTTGCGCAACGCGTTCCCAGTCGTCTTTTGAGCTTCGAGTATGAATGAGAGTGTGTGATTTAAAGTCATCCAATGAATGAATCGGTTTACTGTCCAGTAACGGTTGAGACGCTACAAGCGACGATTGGCAATCCGAGATCAACAGCTGCTCCAAACCATCCCAATTGCCCTCACCAAACCTTACCGCAGCATCAATGGGTTCGCTTTCAAAATCCACCAGCGCCATGGTCGTTTCAATGCGTAAATCGATGTCTGGATTTAATGCTCGAAATTCATGCAAATTAGGAATAATAATTTCAAACGCCACAAAAGGAATAACACTCAAACGAATGGTTGGCGTTGAGAACTGCTGCTGGAAAACACCGTATCCGACATTGTAAGTCGATAAGGTATTTTCAGCCACGCGTTGAAAAGCAATACCGGCCTCTGTCAACGCTACACGTCGAGTCAACCTTTTAAATAATTGCACCGATAAATGAGTTTCTAACTGTTTAATTTGTTGGCTCACAGCCGAAGCCGTCACAGATAATTCAAAAGCCGCTTTCTTGAAACTCTTCAACCGTGCTGAAGCCTCAAAAGCAGCCAATAATTGAATGGGCGGGGCTTGAAGACGCATAAACTGACCTAATCAAAAAAGTAAAAGCCTTTATAAGACACAATAAAATAAGACATTAATCAACATTCAAACAGATACAGATTAATTTATCTAACTCATACGTTAGAAATGAGCGTTTGTAGGGAATATCTCAAAACCATAAGATTCGATGCATTCATTGAAGCACGTATTCCAATGGCCCTGTGGCTATTTCACAATCAATACGAGAGAGCTGACTCATGGCAAACGACATCGCAGTATTACATCAATGGGAAGTGTCGCCATTCTGCGGCAAAGTACGTCGCATTCTGGACGAAAAAAAGATTCCTTATAAAACCAAAAACTACAACGGCCGCTTAGCGCCATTGGCTGCTAAGTTATCCGATGTAGGAAAATTACCCGTACTGGATATCAATGGCGAACGCATCAGTGATAGCCATAAAATTGCACAATACCTTGAAGATAATTTTCCGGATCGTAACCCATTAATTCCAGAGAATAGGAAAGAAAAAGCTCAAATGAAAATCTATCAGGATTGGGCTGGCGGCTCTCTTTATTGGTACTGTTTTTACTTTCGATTTAATTACGACGACGCATGGAATAAAACCGCCGAATATTTCTCAAAAGGCAGGCCTGCGTTTGAGAAACAGATCGTCAAATCTGTAGGTCGAATACAATACCTTAAACAACTCAAAGGCCACGGCATCAGTCGTTACCCAAAACAACAAGTAGAAGCAGACTTTATTGAGCTCATCGATCAACTGGAGGAAACACTTTCCGATCAACAATGGCTGATTGGAGAAAGGAAAACTCTGGCAGACATCGCTGTAGCGTCTCAACTGCATGAAATCAAACGAACCAGCCATATGGCGGACCATTTAACGGCATTGCCTTCGCTTACTGATTGGTTAAACCGAATCTAATAACGCTTTGAGTTTTAAATAAACCATTTTTCAATAGGCCATTAAAAAATGACCTATTGAGTCCAAATTTAAGATAGATGACCGATACCTACCAAGGTCATTTTATACATGCAACAAAAACATCACGTACATAGGCTTAAATCACTGTAAGAAATTCTCCAACCATAATTCATGCCCTTCTGACTCTGCTTATAATTCAATCAATCTAACGACTGTATGTAAAACATCTGAAAAGAAAACGCACGAGACATTGTATGAAAAAAATCCTCATTGTTGATGATCACCAATCCATCCGATTTGTGATAAAAAAGCTATTATGTCAAATGGATATTCCGATGGACATTCATTGTGCTTCAGATGGACATGAAGCAGTCCAGTGGATAAATAAATACATGCCCAACCTAGTTATCACCGATATCTTTATGCCCAGAATGGACGGAATGGAATTAATCCGGCATTTGAATGCTTCAACCACTCGCCCCAAAATCATTGCGATGACCAACAGTTCCGTTACAGATCAAGGAAACACCTTATATTTAGACTGCGCAAAAGAACTCGGGGCCGACCAAACCATACTAAAAAGCCAACTTATTGGCAGCTTAGCCACGCTCGTTGAGACTTGCTTAGACATGAAAATGGATAATGCAGAGACATAAACAAGGTAAAACCGAGCTTTGGTTTTATTACCTTTAAAGAGAATTCAGGATCTGTTTATCCGCTTTTCTTAGCTGCTTCACCACCAAATCATAAGACCCGGACGCCAAATCCAATAACAGACCTAGAGGGACACAACCTTCAAACGCGTTAATATCCGGTTCATTGGACTCAAAGCCACTTGGTGGCTGAGATTTCATTTTTGTACTTTCTCCCCAAGGTTTAAATCGGCTGATCCCAAGGAATTAGACAATAATTTCAGTCACTATTTCAGTGGTTACGGAGTTCGCAATGAAACACTGTTCATGTGATTGATAATGCATCACTTCCAGCTGCTTCAAGGTCGGTCGCTTCTCGCCTGAAAAAGAAACTTTTGGTCTCAAAGTTACTTTTGTCATGGCAACCTTCCCATCGGAATTTTTTTCCATAACACCCACTGCATCATCCACGTATTCGTCCACCACAAACCGACGTTTTGCTGCAATGGATAAAAAGAACAGCATATGACAACTCGAAAGCGATGCTATGAACGCTTCCTCTGGGTCTACATTCGTTTCAACAGAATATGGCAAAGGCACCACATGAGGCGAAGAAGACGCAGGCACAGTCGTTCCTCCATCAAACTGCCATTCATGACCACGACTGTACTGATTATCCGTGTATGCATCTCCCTCAGAACGCGTCCACAGAACTTTGGCTGTGTATTCAGACATGACTTTTCCTTTTCATATTTAATTAACCGAAAGTCCGAGATATGCCTATAAACCTGAACGATAGCGTTTTAGTTCGATAAGTAGCCACTCACTGCTGTTTTGAGCGGGGGCATCCGCGCAATGAACCTTGTACTTCTTACCACTCATCTTACTTTTGGTCGCTGAGTATTTGATGAAGTCTTCAGTACTTTCAATATCATCTTTGAAGTAATCGTACTTTTTCTGAATGTGTTCTACCGCCTCAACACCACTGTACACTGTGCCATTTCGTTCATATTGACACGCAGTGGTTTGTACAAATGTTAAAAGGTGATCAATTTCTTGTTGGGTCGTTTCCGTATTTTGATTCGCGCTGACCAGCCCTGAAAAAAGAATAAAAGCGATTGAGAGAGTTTTAAAAACGTTCACCAAAGGTTCCTTGTGATAATGATCAAGTATGAGAGTGCACATCATAGCCCTAATCCTCCCCGCCTTTCAAAAACAAGGCTGTACTCCTGCTGTCCATAAAAATCAATGATTCGGTACCTAACACCACGTAAGAAATAACTAACAGCTGCATTGGCCATAATCGGACAAAAATTGGCCAAAGAGTACAAGCCCAAGTAATCCCCGTGCAGTAGTTTAATAAAGCGATTCAAAGGATTTAAGTCGCACTCTCGCAACTGATTGTCAGTTATTAATAAAAAAATATTAAATTCGCAGGATAAAAATAATGAAAAGATTAAGCGTTTTAATAACCGCCGGGCTTCTATGGCTCACCACCATCCCAAGTGCAAACGCGGGGCTTTTTGACTTTCTTAAAAAAGATCCTACCTACGCAGAAACTAAATACCCTATTATCATGGTGCCTGGCGCCTTTGCTTTTGATAATGCGTTTGGCATTTTAGATTACTGGCATGGCATCACAGATGAACTCCGTGATGAAGGCGCGGAGGTCTACGTAACAAACCTCAGTTCATTGGCCTTGCATGAAACCCGAGGCGAGGAACTGCTGAACAGCGTAGAAGAAATCTTAGCCATCACAGGCGCAGAAAAAGTAAACTTAATGGCACACAGCCAAGGCGCTTCGGCAGCGCGCTATGTTGCCGCCCTGAAGCCTGAATGGGTTGCATCCGTCAGTTGTGCACACTGTATGAACGAAGGCACCCACTTCGCAGGTAACATTGATACCGCTATTGAAGACGGTACTATTCTTAAAACCGTGGGTGTTGCCGCATTTAATGTCATCTTTGATTTCATCGAATGGGGATCGGCCAACCCAAGCGATGGCGATTACAACAACGACATCAACGAAAATCAAGATGCTAAAGCACTACTAACGTCCGCCAGTCTGGAAGACTACAACCGATTTAATGCGTTGTATCCACAAGCAATGCCACATGTGGATTGCAGTGAAATTAACAACGGCATTGATGGTCATGCAGGGGGTGGAGATCCAGTTGTTAACGGCGTTCATTATTTCTCTTGGGGTGGGTATAAAGAAAAGACACGAGTTCTTGATCCATTGGATGCGATATTGGTTCCCGTTGTTAAGCTCTTCATGCCAAAAGACATTCCTTGGGATGGACTTGTACCCTCTTGCGGCCAAGCCCTGGGTGAGTTCTTAAGAGATGATTATCGTACCAATCATTACGATGCAATTAATCAGACTGCAGGCATGACCGCTGCGTTTGTAGACGTTCCTTCTATTTTTGTGACGCAAGCAAACCGTCTAAAAAATACCGGGCTATAAAAACTACCCTCAACGAGACTTGGTGGAGCGCACGACCTCCGCTAAGTCCGTTGATGAATAGCTGGATCGATAAGGAACCATCAATAATGAAAAACCGCCATAAATTATTCATCAGCTTAGGAATTGCTTACATTGGTTCCTGCATTTTATACCTTAACCATCAAACAGACGCCGAGATTGAGGTTACCGAATTCTCCCAAGCAGCATCGCAGAACGCAAACAACGGCACCAACATTTCAGATCAACTTGAAACTTCGTTAAGCGCACCTCAGGCTCCACCTCAAGGATTCGTGGACGAACAAGCACTCTCACACACTTCTGGTTCGTACACTGAGTTTGAAAAAAATCGTCCTAACTATTTGAAGAATACAGAATTACGAGGCGATTTCATTCAGTCTGAAGACGGGTTCTTAATCATCACCGAAGACATTCGAAAGCGTTTTGATTACTTCTTTATGATGGCTGGCGATCAACCCATTGCTGACATCCAAGCGGTTATTATTGATCACATACGGCAAACATTAAAAGAACCGGCGCAAAGCCAAGCATTAGGGCTTCTAGATAACTACATCGCTTATTTAAACGAATACGACACCTTTACAGAAGGCCTCAGCGCCAACGTTCTAAGCGATGATCCATTATGGGTATCAGAAGAAATTAAAAGAATGAGACGCTTTTATTTAGGCGATGAAACTAGCTTGGCGTTCTTTGACCACGAAGAAGCGCTGAGAGAATCCGCATTACAACATTCCACTAATAAGAATGAGAAAAACACCAAGCCACCTCGCCAGCTGTCCTCCTCCCAAGAACAAACATTAAGTTTGGTTCTCATTCAAGAAGAAACCGAATTACTCAAAACCAACGGCGCTGATAACACCGCAATCCATCAAATGCGAGTTGAACGATTAGGCGAAGCAGCAGCCAATCGATTAGCCGTACTGGATAAATCAAGACAACAATGGCAGGAAAAACAAGCCGCTTACCATGAGCTGAAAGAACAATGGAGGGGTATTTCAGGTTTCAGCAATAACGATCGAGAACTCGAATTTGAGTCACAAGCTAAAACACAATTAGAATTATTGGATTCTGACCTTAAGCGCCTCAAGGCGTTACATTACATTCAAAAAAATCAAAGTATTTAAAAACTAAGGAAGGCTTATGCCTTCCCGCTCAACTTTTATTCTGGTTACGATAAATCTTAGGCGTCATTCCCGTCCATTTCTTAAACGCACGAGCAAAATAAGACGCATCATTAAAGTTCAAACGAATGGCTATCTGAGTCACACTTAAATCGGTTTCTGATAAATACGTCATCGCTAACTGCTTTCGTTCATCATTAATGATTTCATGAAATGAGGTGTTTTCACCTTGCAACCGACGACGCAACGTCCGAGTACTCATGTTTAATTGGTCTGCAACCGCATTCAAACTTGGTGTTCCGACCTGAAGAAGATCCGTCACCATGCCCCTTAATATTTTTCTTATCTTTTCAGCAACGCTTAAGCAACCAGGAATATGAGTTAGTAAATCCTCACACATGTTTTTAGCAAGTTTATAGCTGAAAGGCTCCGCCTTATTTAGGCTCGTCTGGAGTAATACATTGTTTGCAATAATTCTATTTTTCGGTTGGCCAAAAGAAACGTTATTGCCAAAAACCCGCCGATAGTACTCACTGTATTCTGGTTCAGGAAAATCGAACTCGAACACCAGTTCGCTTGAGCTATCACCCAGTAAATCATTTGAAACCACTTTTAAACTGCTGAATATACTTTCAATCAAAAACTGTCGAACCTCCCCCACGGGTATGGATTCATTCAGTTCCATGGCTTGGAAGGATTCAGTCTTAATGAGTTGACAGTTCATCACAGGAAATCGAATGATAAAATATCGTTCAGTTAACTTGATCGCATCTTCATAGGTACGGCACGAAAGCGCAGCAAACCCCAGCATGCCGTGAGTGGTTACACCTAATTCCGCACCCAGTTGAACGCCTAATGAAGGTCGCTTTAAATATTGATACGCGTTCACAATCATTTGCTTATAAAGTTCAAAGGACACAAATCCATCCGATGCTTCTAAGTCTTCTTTTGAAACGTCCGTATCCTTTAAAAGTGCGCCTCCTGCAATCCCTTCTCTATCGGCCAATCGTAACAACGCAGCCGGGTAATTAATCACTGAAACATTATTGTATTCAAAGGCACTCATGTCGGTTCTTGCGATAACAGCAGTCATGATGGTCGACCTCATATTTTTTTATTTTTGTTTTGGTCTTTGTAACTTCTAGCGTATGGTTTTTATAAAATTCTTATCGATTCGCGCGCGTGATTTTATCAAATGCTGAATAAATTAACCCCCTCCCAAAGAAGAGGGTCTCCACCACCCCTATGGTGGAGAGAGAAAAGTAATGTTTAACCGGTCGTTGTATCGCATCACACCTTCTATATACTGGCGTTGAAGATACCACCGCATTCTTAGCGGCATCACACATCAGTACTTGCTATTCATAAGACACCAGTACTGTCTATTCATCAGAAGCGTTGGAAATCCCCCTTTTGCCATGAGTTTTTACAGTAAAGAAATCCACCGAACTTACGATGAATACGGCCCAATTCAAGTCATGGAAGAAGGTAAACAGCGCTACATGACCTTTGGTAACGACGTTGAACAAAGTTGCCAACTCATCAACCAACCCCACTTGTTGCAACATGAATACACCCGGGCAGTACTGCTGGCCTTACTCATGTCCACCCCCAATAAGGTTACCGTAGTCGGTTTAGGAGGTGGCTGTTTAATCACCACCCTACTCCACTTACTCCCAGAAAGTGAAATCGAGGCTGTCGAATTACGACAAGCGGTGGCGGATATAGCATTCGATTATTTCCAATTACCAAAAGAAAGCCGGTTAACGGTACATATTGACGAAGGTTTCGAATACCTACGAAAAACCAAATCACATCGAATGGATTTAATTGTGGCCGACATGTACACGGCCGAAGGCATTGACCAACAACAGCTGTCCATCGACTTCATAGAAACCTGTCAACAGAAGCTAAATAACAAAGGTTGGTTAGTATTAAATTATTGGCTGGATCATAAGCTAGAAGATCACCTTGCCAGCGCTCTGCTCGAAAGCTTTAATCATGTGTACTTATGCAATACTGGGGGAGGTAATTGGGTTATTTTCGCAGGCAAAGGCGTCGATACTAGCAAACCCATCATCGACGAAAACAAAATTAAATCATTATCTAAGTCAGCCGGCTTTTCACTCAATAAATTCATAAACCGGCTGACAGTATTAACATGATCATTAAATACGTTTAAGGTGTTAAGGACATTGAAGGAGCTTAAGCACCTCTAAAATGCCTCACTCAGCGAACGTACTCTTAAAAAATTTATTCGCCGTTTCAAGGTCAGCAATGGGATTAAACATCTCATATGTGAATGTTTTCAAATCCTCTTGAGCCCTGACCCGTTCAGGCCAATCTTGATTCGCTAACGCGGTTTTTCCTAACGCAATAACATCCGCTTGATTCGATTCAATGGTCTCCGACGCCAATGAGTGATCACTAACACCACCGTTCGCAATGACGGGTATGCCACTGTACTTTTTAGCCAAGGCAGCCAACGACAACTTTCCTTCATGAGCCTCTTCAGAAACGCCTTCAAATGCAGGCTGATCCAATACAGGTTCAGTGGTATGAATGAAATCCACGCCTGAATGCGCCACTGATGAAAATGCTTTTTTAGCACCCTCCTCGCCTTCAGGCCACAGATACTCGTTATCATTAACTTTCTTCTGAGAAAACCGAACACCCACGGTAAAGTCATGCCCTACAGCTTTCTTAACGGCTGCAATAATTTGCTGATAAATACGTAAACGATTGTCTAAACTGCCTCCGTACTGATCCGTTCTTTGATTGGTGTAAACCGTTAAGAATTGATCAAGCAAATAACCATTGGCCCCATGAATTTCAACGCCATCAAACCCTACAGATTTCGCTAGTATCGCGGACTGAACAAACCCATCAATGACATCAGCAATGTCTTTTTCGGTCATTTCACTCGGTGTTGGATATTCACCATCCCCACGATAAAAAGGCATTTGTAACCCCAAAGGTCTGACGGTGGAAGGCCCTGCGGTAGAATCGACGAACCGATTGAATTGAGATAAAGCACCGGCGTGCATAAGCTGGGCAATGATTTTAGCGCCTTGATCATGCACCGCTTGAATCACGGGCAGCCAACTGTGTGCTTGTTGCTTTGTAGCAATACCCGGCTGCCCTAAATAGCCTTGGCTGTACAACTCATCGGTGTACAAACCTTCCGTTATGATTAAACCAAACCCTCCCTTAGCAAACCTTTCATAGTAATCCTTCATTAACGGACCGACTTGCCCATCGCGTAACGCGCTGACCCGAGTCATTGGCGCCACGGCTAATCTATTGTTTAAACGTAATGAGCCTAAAGTCGCCGATTCAAATATTACGGACTGCTGTTCTTTCATTGAAAAATCCTCTTATGATTAATTTTTCAACATTTTGACATTCAACCAATATACTGAGAATATCGATTTTAATTGAATTATTTATAACTTTTTATTGAAAATGACACGAATCAATCAACTCGAAAGCATCAGAGTATTTAAAGCCGTTGTAGAATGCGGGAGCTTCTCTGCAGCCGCACAAAGACTCAATGTTTCAGCCGCTTGGGTTTCCAAATCCATTGAACGATTAGAGAATCAATTAAACACAACATTATTCACCCGCAGCACACGGTACATGCAGATCACAGAGAGTGGCGAACGATGTTATACACAGGGCTTAGCGTTACTAAAGCAGTGGCAGTCACTGCAAGAGGATTTGTCCACCTCTCAGGAAAGCCCTAAGGGAAAATTACGAATTAGTGTTCCCATGACTTGGGGATTATCGGAACTGGACCGTGTATTAGCAACGTTCATGAATGAATACCCCGATATACAGTTAGATATTCAGCTCAGTGACCAGCATGTCAACGTCATGGAAGAAGAGTTTGATTTAGTATTAAGATTAACCCATCAACTTGCCGATAGCGCCTTACTCTGTAAAAAAATCACAAGCTATCAGCACATTATTTGTGCAGCGCCCGATTACCTAAACACCCACGGTATACCGAACCACCCCAAAAAGTTAGTCGATCATCAATGTCTGATGTATCGATTACCCGGAACGCCTCGTAAATGGCAATTTAAAGAAGGGAATAAAGCACTCGACGTATTTCTGGAACCGAAAGTTGAGTCCAATAACAGCAGACTGCTTCATAGCATGTTATTAGAGAATCACGGCATTGGTCTAATGCTCGACTTCTTGGTGAATGATGATATTTCTGCCGGTCGGCTAGTACCTATTCTTCAAGCCTTTCAACCCACCCCTATTGGCCTTTATTCACTGAGACCCAAAGATCGAAGAACGTCCTACCGGTTGAAACTCCTTCATGATTACTTGTGTAAAAACCTGAAAGGAACTTAATGCTCCTTTACCAAGACGGAGAGTTCTTGTAACCATCAGAAATAACAACTATCTAGTAATATCGAATCAGTCTTAAGCTAAGGAGGGACACACCAACGCCTCAACTATACTTCCCTTCATTCAAATATGTCTTTAACGACCCCATGCTTTAAAGCATTCGGCGGCGGAATGAATATCCTCTGGATTGCGATCATCACAGTCTTTGTTCTTATGGAAAAGGTAATGCCGTTCGGTGAAAAATCTACCTACATGAGTGGTGCATTGCTCACAAGTTTCGGCCTATACAGTTTGTTCTTTTAGCTTTTATTAATGCTTAGGAGAATTATTATGATCGTTGCTCGCTGGCACATTCAGGCAAGGTTTGGTCACAAACAACACGTTATTGATAGTTTAAAGCAATGGTACGATGATGTTGGTGATCAAATCGGTTGGACAAAAGAAAACAGTAGAATACTTACAGGTTCAATTGGCGCAAAAGAATCAGAAATCTGTTCCGAGATTGAAACCTCTGACATAGCAACTTTGAACGAAGCGTGGGAAAAACTGGCCACCATAGAACCACACAAAGACTGGAGCAAAGAGCTTGAGCCTTATATTGTTTCAGGCACCGCATACTGGGAAGTGTTCCATGTTGTTTAATCATCAAGACTCATTGTTTTGAGCCTTCAAACCACGCTTCTTCGCAATGATTAACTCCAATAGCCCCATAGACGCTTCTTAAGCATCGGAGTAAGCAGAAAGCAATAAGAAAACGATGAATAAGTACCGAAACTTAGCAAGTTTTTTAACAAATTTACGCATAACCAAATACTCCTCGACTATGCTTTTTTACCCTTTCATTGAAAGTATAGTTCAGACGATAAAACGAGATGATTAAGCTGCTAAACGGTAATATCAAGCGTCTTTTTCATGCACCACGTACAATTATTTTTGCCCCCAAAAGAAATTATGTTCAGTGTAAACGCGCCTGAATTCAGTGGATTTAATTGCCCCTTGTGCATACTATTCCGTCGCCTCCTAAAAAGAATGAAGAATCATGACCGAATTTGAAAAAATGATTACAGGCTTGCCTTTCAACAGCCTTGAAACAGAGCTTCGTTTACTGCGAGAAAAAGCAAGATTGGCTTGCGCCAAATACAATGCACATCCGAGCAAAGGCAACTTAAAACACATTACCCGCCTCTTTAACGCTTTTGGCAGCGTTGCGATAGAACCTGGCTTTCAGTGCGATTACGGTGGCCAAATTACGGTGGGGGATAACTTCTATGCAAACTTTAACTGTGTCATGTTAGACAGTGCAGCCATCTCTATTGGCAACGATGTCATGCTAGGGCCTAGCGTTCATATTTATACCGTCGACCATCCAAGAGACGCGAAAGCTCGACGCGAAGGCGGGTGCTCCGCCAAACCCGTAAGCATCGGTGATGGCGTTTGGATCGGTGGCGGCGCTAAGATTTTGCCAGGCGTGACTATTGCGGATAACGCAATCATTGGCGCGAACGCAGTGGTTACGAAAGACATCCATGCAGGAGCGCGTTTCTACTAGAAGCTGAGCCCAACCAATGGCATGTGTATAACTCGGTTTCGCCGCCAAAAAAACGAGATGGCTTTACTCGCTAACCAGCCTTAGATATTCACGAGATTGGCTCAGCTATCGCTATGCCTCACATATTAAACAAACAGCTAAATACCTCATCCAAGCCAGTCACTATAGGCAACTCAGAGAGTTATTAGATACTTATTAAGACAGTTACACACAGATTCAGTGGATAACTTTTTTAGAATTAGACGTATTTAAGTGACTTTTCAATACGATAAAACACGAAGTCAACCTATTTTTTAAAGATTACCCACATTTATATTTATATGACACTCAGATGTAGAGTACTTATTCAATATGAATATATAAAACACCCAAAAACAAATAACGCATTGTTTTATATAGAGTTTTTATAAAGTGATTAAATTTGAAACAATTTGGTAAAACCCCATTAAAACGGGTGTTTAAGAAGGTTCCCGTGTACTTACCAACAGAGTTATTCACATTTTCTGTGTATAACTCAATTTTTTCATTTAGTTTTGAGGGATTAGCGCAACTTGTTACTGCTTTTTAAGAACAAAGAGTAGTTAATCACTATAAGCATGAGGTTCTTAATGATACGAATCAATCGATTAGACTATCGAATGTATTTGTCGTGTAAGCCTTTCAAACGGCCATCTTCTTCCATACGACCAATACCCGCATCAATAATGCTTTTTAAGCGCAGACCCTTAGTGCTTTTCGTAAACATAATATGGAAGGTTTCTGGTGCTGCGCCTGGAATTGGGGCATAGCCCAAGGCTTGATCAGAAAAAACATTCGAATTCACAAACGCATGACCAGTTAATAACTCTATCTTCTCAAGAAACAAATCACACCGGTTAATGTTCAAGCACTGCACAAGCGATTGGAATGAAAAAGTACTCACTCTCAGCAATGTTTCATCAATGCCATAGGGGGTGTAATTGAATCCCAGTCGGCCACCTATTCGATAGTTTTTTAAATCTTCGAGAGACTTAATCTTTAACCCTTGAGGGTAGAACTTTGTTGAATAAAAATAATAACCATGTGTGGTGTACGCGGGCTTTGATATATAGAAGTCTTGATTTCGTTTATCCGTCACCGTTCCACTCAGAAACATGTTCACTTTACCTTGCTTTACATTCTCATAGCACCGTTTCCATGGTTGAAGCGATATCTGGAAAGCCATATCTTCATCACGAAAGATCTCTCCGACCAGCTCGACGGAATACCCCGTCAGTCTCTCCGTTTTATGACCATTCTTGCGTTCATAAAATGTATAGGGGGGCCATTCATCATCATCGTCACAGATACTGACGCTATCTAAGGATCGTTCAGAGGAAAGAGCAGGTAAAGACAACGTCCCCAAGAAAAGGACAAATAAGAACATGGATTGTTTAATCATTCGTTTTCGGTAATCAATAAAATAATAAAGCTTGCACGAATTCTCGCGTTGAATCTAGAAAGATGAGCACTTCCTGCTCATCCTTTGCAAAGATGTCTGACAATCACAACGATCTGATCAGTTTAAATCCGCAGCATATTGCTTTAACAATTCCATCGGCACTATTTCCAAAGCGTTTTTATGCGTTTTAGTCAGATATACGTTGGGTGCCATATTGCTTTCATAAGCTTCTAACCAACGTGCAGCACATAAGCACCAGCTATCGCCGGGTTTAAGTCCTGCGAAACCATGTTCAGGCAACGGTGTAGATAAGTCATTCCCTCTAAAACGAGAATACTCCAAAAAACGTTGAGTCGCTTGAATGCATACCGTATGCGACCCTAAATCCTCTTTACAGGTATTACACAAGCCATCTCGAAAAAAACCCGTTATCGGATCTGTTCCACATGCAATCAAAGGTTCATCATAGACATTCAGTGATTCGCTTTTTTCCATACCATTTTACCTTCATGATTTTTAAGCCGATGTTGCTCGTAGAAAATGAAAAGCGGCTAGGTTCAAATGCCCACCTTACATCTCGAATACTATAACTTAATCTATGCCCTAGCGATCCATTGAATGATTAACACCGTCGATAAAACCCACGCATTCAATATCAGAACTATTAATGCCTTCCAAACAAGCCACATTAAAAGAAAACTGATTCGGATTCGAACGACGTTGATGATGCGTATAAATCCCGCAGATCGAGCAAAAATAATGCTTAGCCACTTTCGTATTAAACTGATAGAGCGCTAAATGCTCTTCCCCTTTAATAATCTTTAAGTTCTTCAAATGCACCGCCGATGCAATGGCTCCCTTTTTATCGCACAATGAACAATTGCAGCGATACGGCGCCTCGATACCGTTCGGTAATGTCACAATAAACGCCACTGCACCACAATGACATGCACCTTTATGTTCTGCCACATCGTTCATACAATTTCCTTTTGTCTTGATGGTTTAAATATCTCTTTTACAAACTCATTCCATGAGACATCATCTCTGAAGTTAGCTTGAACGCATCACGCTTTATTTGGTGATTGATGAATCAACCAACTTACTTTTGTATCCGTATAAATATCAACAATACAATCATCGGTGTAAGGTGTATCCAATGTCCCGATTGCAATCGATGTCCAATCAGGAAAATCTTTACTTCCACACCACTCAAGACTTGAACCGCACTGCCCACAAAACTTACGAATGATTGAATTCGAAGAATTATAAGACACCAACTGCTCTTTTCCTGATAAATATTCTAAATCCGTTTTAAGTAAACTGGCATACGTTGCAAACGCAGCACCATGCTGCTTCTGACACATCGTGCAATGACAATGTGATACCTTCTTTGGCTCACTTTTAAGCTGGTAGGTGACTTCACCACAAAGACAGCTGCCTTTATACATAAACAATCCTTAGTAAATAACGAAATAACACGTTAACTCACATGTATCTTTTGACATATACCCACCAAATTCAACTACTAATGCCTCAGAACAATCTCCTTCTGATAGTAATTTTGACCGAATCCTCAAAAATTTATTACGATACGTCAGAAGATCCAGTTCAAATATTCCATCTGGCGCTCAAGTAAGGTATAAAAACGCCATGAAAACTCCGAAAAGAATACAACCTCTAGTCGAGGACGGCTTAGTCGATGAAGTCATAAGCCAATTAATGAGTGGTAAAGAAGCCACTGTATACACAGTGCGTTGCGGTTCAGAGACCCGCTGCGCCAAAGTTTATAAAGAAGCCGACAAACGAAGCTTTAAACAAGCGGTGAAGTATCAAGAAGGCCGAAAAGTTCGAAATAGCCGCAGAGCGCGAGCTATGGAGAAAGGATCAAAGTTTGGTCGAAAGCAACAAGAAGATACTTGGCACAACGCAGAAGTTGATGCTCTGTATAAACTGGCCAGTGCAGGTGTAAGAGTTCCAGAACCCTACGGCTGCTTTGATGGCGTCTTGTTAATGGAACTCGTAACCAGCGAAGATGGCAGCGTAGCGCCACGGCTTAACGATGTCACCATGTCAGCAGAACAAGCACTCGAAGACCACGCAATCGTGATGGTCTACGTTATGCGAATGCTGTGCGCTGGCATTGTTCATGGCGATTTGTCCGAATTCAACGTACTGGTGGATGATTACGGTCCGGTCATTATCGACTTACCCCAAGCCGTCGATGCCGCAGCAAACAACAATGCACAATCCATGTTTGAGCGCGATGTTCGAAACATGACGATCTATTATGCTCAATACGCGCCTGAATTGATGGAAACCCGATACGCGCAAGAAATTTGGTCGTTGTTTGAAGATGGTAAGTTACACCCGGATTATGAGCTTACTGGTGAGTTTGAGGACGACGCCGAAGAAGCCGACGTGGATGGCGTACTATTAGAAATTAAAGCGGCATTCCAAGAAGAGCAAGATCGCCAAGAGCGTATCCGCGAAGCAGAAGAAATGGACTAGTTCGCAAAATCATCGTTACCTCATTACCTATCCATAGAAATAGTTAATGAGGCAACGAGAACCTCTCAAATAAATATTATCATGCCAACCTAAACCAACCCTCTGGTCATAAGCCTTCACGATAATCATCATTAACTTATCCTTACGGTTACCCACAGAAATTGTGCATAACTTAAATATTTCCACCGATGAAACGGGCATCACTTCTCGACCGAAATTCAGCATGTCAATGACTTTTTTATTCTTTATCAACATTAGAAAACAATATTACATTCATATTTAGAACATAAATTCAAAATAATGTAAGCAAGAAATCAAAAATCATAACTTATTGTTTATTATATAGTTTTATAAAACAGTCTATTAATGATACGAATATCAAGAATCCAGTTAAAACGGGCGTTTGAGACAATTTTTAATAAGTTAACAACAGAGTTATCCACATTTCCTGTGAATAACATTTTTTATCCACTAAGGGCAAATATTCACGTCATCGCCGCACACGGCCCCTTCCCTAATCCAATTCAACAACGTCTGATAATTACTTTCTCCAACGAGTGTGGTTCGGTCAATCTGAATGTCCCCTCCATGCTGCCGATTCGTCGGTTTAATCAGCAAAAGACTGTCCTCTGGCGTGGCTAAGTTCACCCGAGCTAAGACATCTTTATATTGGTTTGCATTTGAATCATCGTAATAAACAGGAATTCCCTGCCGCCCAGTTGTAGGGTTGTGGCATGAACTGCAACTGGTGAGCGAATCCGTCCCCATGATTGGTCGAATATCGTCAACGAACGTTAATTCCGTTTGATCACGGCCAAGACTGTCAATGGTTAATACGGTTGAACTGGTTTCGGATTCGTTGCCATTATTCACTGTTAAGGATAACGAATATTCACCGTCGGTGTCCGCAGTGAAGATTGGGCTGACACTGGTACTGTCATTAAAACTGTACACTGCCCCCACCGGTGCATCCGTCACAGACCAGAGATAAGCCGTTGAAAACAAACTCTCTGATGCATTTAGCTGGACAGGGCTTTGGGCCGTTCGGTTTTCACCCGGACGAGCAAAGGGTTTGCCAGGCTCTTCGACTTCTCGATCATCGTTAAACACATCAAACCCACTTAAAAAAGACGCCAACGTTGAAGGGGCACCTTCTGGGTCTTCCCAGAATTTCTCATAATTTCTAAGAGAAAGCGGCATCACTCCTCGACGATAGACATACTCGGTAATTTTCTCACTGTAACTGATGAATTGCTCATAAGAAGAAAAATTAACGGCATTCGCTAAACTCACCGTTTGACCGTTAAATACAGTCAACTCTCGTTGACCGGCCTCATTGCCACGTAAGGAATGGCAACTAATGCAATGCGGCTCAACCACTTCCGAATATAAAAGTTCAACCCCTTCCGGTCGTGCACTCGACGATTGCCAGCCAGCAGGAATGTTTTCAGCATCGTACGTAGAATTAGGCAGCCCCTCCCCACCGTAATGACCTTCAATGACTTCAATTGCAAAACTTGCATCCCATTTACCTAAAGTATCCGAATCACGATCGGCTTGGCTTTGATAGCTCTCATGAACCCATGCATTAATTTGCTTTAACTCATCCTCTAAGTCAGCACGAGTTTGACCTTCACCTTCGCCATACTCAAAAGAGTTTGGTTCTAAGCGGTTAAACTTGGCTGACAATAACGTTTGAACTGGAAAATCCCCATTATCATTCAAAGGAAGCATGGTTCCGCCATGGCAAAGAAGACACATTGTAGGCATGTACTTAGTACCACGACCATCGAGATTTGCAGCCGTAATTCGTGTCTGTACACCGTCCGAATCCGCTGGAGAGAATGTAAAAAATTTAAGAATTCTTGGCGAGTTCGGGTCATCTGGGTCCAGCCGACTGAACTCAATTGCGTTGCTACCAATGTGCCGTTCCGAATCTTGCGCCAGTGCCGCATCCAAATTTAATGGCCCATAGTTAGCGCTGTCCCCTTCCCTTAAAATCACGACATAGTTATTCACATAAAAAGCAATGTCACCATCCGTAGTTTGTCGAGCGTACATGTCACGGCCATAGCCTAAATCCTTCGTATCTCTGAATGTCACATGAGTAATACCGCCTTGATCAAACCCATTCACTTGTTGCCAGTCAGCCAATGTTGTTCGCTCATCATTAGGATCAACTGCACGATAGTACGCTTGAGCATACGCTTCAGAACTCACTCCAGAAGCATCGAACGACCAAATTAAACTGTTCGAGGTTGACGATTGCTCGTCCACCAGCTGACCGTTTTTCACGAGATACAAATGGCCAGGAACCGTTGACGTTAACTCGAATCTTAAAGCGCCTCCACTCCCTATTTGAAGGTCATGGCTTGGGTTATTAAGTCGTGTGGCCGCCGTAACCGGCCAACTGCCAGACAACGCCTGCACAGAGCCATCCGGCAAAGTAACAGACAATTGATAACTGCCTGTCTGACCGTCCGTTTCCGGCGACACCACCACCTGATATTCCCCCGCAGCAACCGCAGACTGAGTGTTAATTGCCGTTAAAAAGCTGTCCGGTGTCATAGCACTGTCCACGGACACAGCGTCTTGTTCGGTATCATCCCTACCGCCACAAGCAACCAACAACATTGAAAGGCATGCAATAAGCCCTGCGTTTAAGATATTCTGCAAAGGTCTCATATCAAAACCTCGCCAATAACGTTGCACGATAAATACGACGATAATAATCGTTGTTAAGATCACCACGCACAGAGGCCCACACCATAGAGACATCCACCGCGTATTTATGACCAATTCCCTGATTCAACCCCACGGTAATCGCATTGGTTTGACCGTCCAAACGGTAGGCAACCCAATTGCCACAGAAATGCTCATTGAACGCTTCATCTTCCTCAATTTCAGTGGCGGCTTTAATTAAGTTGTAAACATCATCAGCGGGCAATCCGTTACAAAACTGAACCTGTGCCGTTGAAGTCACATCCCCATAGAGGTAACTGTAAGTTGAGTACAAAGCCAAGCTCTTTGTCAGCATTAAGTCGCCATTCAAAAACAAACGATAGTCTTCAGTATCAAACACGGAACCGTCCGAATTACGGTATCGATACTCCCCCCCAAGACTCGCAGTTAATCGATCCGTAATACGTTTTGTACTAGAAAGCTGAGCTTTCACCTTATCGCTGTCTCGTTGCTCATAGTCGTATTCATCAATTTGTGCAGTTAGAGAAAACTTATAGGATGGTGCAAGAAAACCAAAATTAGGCTGCCACCGAATGGAAGCCTCTATGCCCGCAGTGCCTCGATTCAATGCATCGACAGATTCGTAGTCTTCACCCGAAATAAACCCTTTAAGAGTCATTGCTGAAGAACGATTTAGAACCTTATTATAAGCAATTCCTATGACGGCCTCTGCAAAGTTATCTTCCACTATGTCTCGTTCTCGCTGTGCTTTACTGAGGTTATCATCGTAGCCAAAGCTCAACTCTCCATCTAAAAAGAACGACTTTCCCTCTGCCCACGACACGTCAGAAAAACCGACACAGAAAAGGAATAAGAAAGATAAAAAGGGCCACTTGGACTTATCATCCATGATCATCAAAGATGCTCTCCTATGACTTGCAACGAAGGATCAAATGCGGGTTAAGTTGGAACCATCTAAATAACAGTAAAGTCAATAAACCGAAGAAACTCCACATTCCTAAACTTCCAGAACCGGAAGGCTGTTCCGTCGGAGCAGAAAGCACCTGTGTTGTACTGGAAGATGCCTCAGCAGCCACACCGCTCGGGTCCACAATCACCCCGTTTTCTTGGCCGTCCGCATCGTTTGGCCCACCATCCGAGATATTCAGCTGCAAGCAATCAGCAAAACGCAACAAACCGAGTTGATAAAGCGCACTGCCCGGTTCAGGGCATGCATTATTTACCTTATTCGCGGATTCAATAAAATCCGTACCGTTCTCAATGAACTCGAACCATTGCCCCTCAGAGAACTTACGGTAACTTGCATCAGCGGGCACACTTTGAGAAAGCGGAATAACAATACGTGCAGTGCGACTGGCCTCCGATAAGCCCTTAACAACAAAGTCATAAAGGCCACCAATGACGTCAAAATCACCGTCTTCAATCACATTGCCATCGTCATCGGTTATTGCATCACTACCAATAAACGCGCCACCTTGGCCATTACCCAACGCAGTAGACCCCAAACTCATTTGTAATCCACCTTCCACGGCCATCAAATTGGTCGCATCCGATGCATCATCACCTGCCGATAGTTTGGTCGGATCATTCACCGCATCTTGATAATCCGCCACGCCATCGCCGTCACTGTCGGCCAACCCTTCCGTGACGTCATCAATACCGTCACCGTCGGAATCCGCCGTTACATCCAATATGGGTTGAGCCGCAGCAATCAAAAAGCTCAAAAAGGTTGTCGTCGTACTTTCACCATCGGACACATCCACAGAAACCTCGTAGACATTCCCCACAGTTAACGCTTGAGGGTCAAAAGTAAACGAAGTTAAGTCATCCGAGACAGACCCAGATACAGTTCCGGTGTTCCAACCGCTGGTCGTTGAATCATCGTTTGCATCACTGACGACTAACGTGACTAAAGCATCACCTGCATCTTGGTAAACGGTGCTGGTTTGTTGATCATTCTGCGTCAAGGTTAATAGCGCTTCTGGCGCCACATTTCGATCAACGATCAATATCTGATACTCCGCCAGTACAGGCAACACCGCATTCGTACTGACATCGCTCAAGCTCAATAAAAGAGTCTCATCCCCTTCGGTCACAGAGTCTGAAAGAATGGAAACCACCAGCGTAGCCTCAGCGGTTTCGTCTATCTCAATACTCTGGCTACTTAATGTAAAGTCCCCCGAATCCACATCGCCTGACGTGCTTATGGACGCAGTGACCGGATAAGACGCAGCATCACCACTTAAGCTAACAGATACGGAAATGTCTTTTCCTTCCCCCGTCACTTTAGAGCCTGCAAATTCTATAAATGGTCGAATCTCAATGGCTTGAGATCTTGTTCCGATATTGCCTGCGCTGTCCTGTGCTTGCCAAACCAATGTATGAGCACCCGGGCGAAGCTCTGTAGAGCCTTCCACCAAGGTCACATCAACAGGGCCATCCAAAACGTCTGTTGCAGAAACCTCAAGCGCAATTTGGGTCAAATAGCCTGTTGCATCAAACGACAAAGGCGTCTCTAACGCTATGTCAGGCACCACATTGTCTAAAGCTAAGTTCGTGCAATCGTCATCACTCTGAGTGGTACATAGCTCAAACTCAGCAAGGTTGAGTAATCCATCGGAATCCAAATCCAAACTCGCATCGTCCGCATTTAATGGATCCAGTCCATTCGTGGTTTCAGCTAAATCGCTGATGCCATCACCGTCATCATCCAAGTCGCATGTATTACCCACCCCATCCGTATCAGTATCCAACTGATCCGTATTGGCAGTTGATGGGCAGTTGTCTAAGTAATCCGCAACGGTATCTGCATCCGAGTCCAAACGCTCAACGGTCAGATTAATCGTAACCTGTACGGCTTCTGCACTGTCTTCCAATCCATCAAACACCCGAACCACAATGGCATAATCACCTTCTGATAGCTGACCCGGAACCCAACTCAAAACGCCCATATTTGAGACAGTCATATCCGAGAGCGAGAGTGAGGATGAGGGTGACGACAAAAGTTCGAAGCTTATGTCCGTGCCGTTATTTTCATCGTCCACATCAGAAACACTCAATGTAAGCGTCCATTCACTCAATTCCGTCACCGTTTGAGCGTCAGGTTGCGAAACAACAACACCGTCGTTCACTGGCGTCACGGTTATCGTGAAGCTCTGAGTGTCCGTTAATACACCATCGGAGACTTGCACCGTCACTGCTTCACTTAACACACCTTCGTCTGGCGTCCAGTTAATGAGTCCTGAAGTGGCATCAATGGTCATGCCAGTAGGTGAGGTTGTTAATGAATAACTGAGCGCAGTACCTTCCGAATCACTTGAAGTCACTTGGTATTGGTAGAGAGCATCCTCAGTTGCACTGGTCTCAGTCGTACTGGTTATCACTGGTTGATCATTCACGGCTGTCACTGTGATCGTGAAAGACTGAGTCACTGCGGTCGTACCATCGGTGACACTGACGACCACTGATTCAGAGTCGGTACCTTCCGTTGGCGTCCAATTAATTTCTCCAGACCCCGAATCTATCGTCATCCCCGAAGGCGCCGTAGTTAAGCTATAAACAAGTGATACACCTTCTTCGTCAGTTGCATCGACATCGTATTGATAAGCAATATCTTCCGTAGCGGTTGTGATCTCTGTCGTAGTGATAGACGGGGCATCATCCACGGCTGTCACAGACACCGTAAAATCTTCAGTGGCAGCGACAGTGCCACTTTCAAGACCGTCTTCAACAGACACTGTGACTGAACCCGACGTTAAGACACCGTTTTCAGGCGTCCAAGCAATTAAACCCGTGGTTGAAATCGTCATGCCTGAGGGCGCACCGCTTAACCCAAAGGTCAAATCCACACCATTGTTATCGTCATCGGGGTCCGTCACCGCCACTTGATATTGATATTGAATGTCTTCGGTCGCCGCAGTACCAGCCGTTGAAGTGATCACTGGCTGGTCATTCACACTATCAATAGAAATCGTCCAGTCCTGCGTTGCAGCAACGGCGCTGTCTTCACCACCATCACTGGCGGTTACCGTGATAAGGCCCGACGTTGTAATGCCGTTCGTCGGTGTCCAAACCACAAGCCCCGTTGTTGAAACGGTCATGCCTGAAGGTTCATTGGATAATGAAAAACTGATGTCCGATCCGTTATTTGAATCGTCCGGATCATTGATCGTCACTTGATAGCTGTATTCATTGTCTTCAATGGCCGACGTTGACGGTGTGGATGTAATGCTTGGCGCATCATTCACTGCGGTGACCGTCACCGTGAAATCTTCCGTATCTGGATTAGCGCCGTCTTCACCACCATCTGAAACCGTTAAACGCACAGACCCTGATGTAGTGACGCCTTCGGTGGCCGTCCAGGTAATGAGCCCCGTCGTAGACACGGCCATCCCGCTCGGTTCTCCGGACAGAGAAAAACTTAAATCCGTGCCATTATTATTGTCGTCGGGATCGGTGACTGTTACTTGATAGCTGTATTCCACGTCTTCGGTAGCAGTTGCCCCCGCTGTCGATGAAATAACCGGTTCATCATTTACCGCCGTCACAGTAATAGTAAAGTTTTCTGTATCTGGGCTAGCGGCGTCTTCACCGCCATCCGATAAGGTCACTGTAACGGTGCCTGAAGTAGATACCTCTCCCGGCGTCCAAGTGACTAATCCCGTGGTTGATACAGTCATGCCCGAAGGCTCATTGGATAACGCAAAGGTTAAATCAGTCCCGTTGTTACTGTCGTCCGGATCAGACACCGTCAATTGATAACTGTATTGTTGATCCTCTGTTGCGGTTGTCCCTGCCGTTGATGTAATTGTTGGCGCATCATTCACCGCAGTCACCGCAACAGTAAAGTCTTCTGTGTCAGCACTCGCCCCATCTTCACCACCGTCTTGAACAGAGACCGTCACAGTACCCGATGTGGTCACACCTTCCGTCGGCGTCCAAGTGACAAGACCCGTGGTTGAAACGGACATCCCTGCCGGTTCATTGGTTAATGAGAAACTAAGATCCGTGCCATTGTTAGCATCATCGCTGTCGGAAACCGTCAGCTGATACGAATACTGCACGTCTTCCGTTGCGGAAGTACCAGCAGTAGACGTAATCGTAGGCGCAACATTGCAATCCAAAGTAGCAAAATTTAACGTGGAGCCCGTATCAGATCCCACAGAGTTAGTGCCTTCTAAACGAAAATAATAGGTAGTACCACAACTTAAACTGGTCTGAGTGGCAGAAACCGAACCTGCGGTTTCACCACCCCCTGTGCCTGAAGGTGAAGTCGCAGACTTAGTATTAATTAAACTGTTCGAAGCCAGACCATAATCGAATTCCACGGTGGTGCTTGCCCCACCTTCACTCGCGGTACCATTAAAAGTGGCCTGATATTTAGAAATCGAAGTCGCGGCACTGGTGGTTATTTCTGGGGCCGCATTTTCTAACTTATTGTCAGTTATCCACTGGGCAATCAGAGATTGCTCTGTCGCATTAAGAGTGCCCGAAGGCGGCATGGTACCGGCATTAACCCGAATGCTAGCGCGTTCTGCATTATCGGAAGAGGTTGAATTTGCATAAGAATCGAAATCCACACCGTCCGGAGCCGAGCTTCTTGCAACCGAACCAACAAGAGAACTGCTATGACAGGTAGTGCAGGCATTCTCAGAATTACTGCTGAAGACATTCAAGTAAACGCCATCAGTCCCGTCGTACGTAACCGTCGCATACAGCGGAAATGACAAAAAGAGAAAGCAATAGAAGCCACGAGCAATAGTTTTCACAGGTTCACCAGCACGCTAAAAGATACAAACCGTTACTTTCAGTCTAGCCAGTGATCTTGCCCATGAAATAGCTTTAGGTGTATAAAATTCGAACACTCCCTCCCAATTTAACCGCTCAATGAATGAGCCTTATGCTCACATCAATTGCAACGCTCGTACAAAGTTCCCTATTAATTGATTAAAAATCATTCAAATAGTGTCCGTAGATTAATTATTGATAAAACTATTTACAGCACTCGTTCTCTAACTCATTACGAATAACCTTTAAGAGAAAAACAACATGAGAAACTTATCTTATAAGGAATCCATACGTATCCACTGCGATGCGTATTTAAGTGATGTTGTGAAGTCATTAAAAGCGTTTGAGTTGAACGGTGCTCCCGTCATTAACGATCAAAATAAAGTCATCGGATTTATTTCTGAAAACGACTGCATCAAAGCCATGCTCAAAAGTAATTACTATCGTGATGACCCTGTCACTGCTGCAGACATTATGTTTGATGGATCAAACATCAACTAAGAACAGACAATAAATAGATAGAAACTATAGAACACATTACTACAAATAATTTTAACTATATCAACGTTACCCCTAACCTAACTCTAACGCTCAACGACCTGTCGAGCCTCTCAAATCAACGGCAAGAGGAAAGGTAATGATTGATAACAAGATTGAACACCATATGAAACGCGTACCCCGTCAATCCACCATCGGGATACATTGCGACACGTCATTGGCCGATGTCATTAGTACTCTGAATGAACATGGAATAACCGGTGCACCTGTCATCAACAAACAACATCAGGTCATTGGTTTTGTCTCTGAATACGATTGTTTAAAAGCCATGCTTAAAAGCAGTTACCATTGCGATGAACCTGCGCTTGCAAGAGACGTCATGAGCAAAGACGTGGTTTCGGTTCACGCAGAAGACAGTATTGTTGACCTAGCAATTTCGATGCTGGATAAAAAGCCAGAAACCTATCCCGTGACCAGCAACGGTGAATTGATAGGATTAATAACCCGACAAGACGTTTTGCATGCACTGCAAAAAAACCAAGCACTTTGTCATCGTTAAAAATACGAATACTAAAAACCAGAACACTCAAAGTAAACTCGGTCAAAATGTACGAGCCTAAACAAACGTTGAGTGTTCTTCTCCTCTTTTTAAGCGGTTACTTCAAAATCATCTTCTCGTAATTTGGCAGTGCCATCCGCCTGAAGCACCCAAAGCTCTTTATGGATAACACCTGCAGCATTGTTCATTTTCCAACCAGACGTCAGAATAACTGAACGCTCATCCAAGACCTGAATCTTTGGCTCTAAGTACACCACATCAGCAAACCCGTCGTTGATTAAATTCGTCCAAAACTGCTGAATGTTATCCCGGCCTTGAAATGTTCCAAAAGGCTTGGCATGCATTACCGCCTCATGCTCATACTGTGCCGCACATCCTTCTGCATCTGAAGCATTAAACGCCGACGCCCATAGATGACTGGCACTGACAACCGCACTAAACAACGCTTGTTTGTCGATCACATCAGACACTAACGCATCCGCCGTTTTTACTTCTGCGTAACCAAATCCTAACGCCGCCATCGTCGCATTGTGGACTTGTACTGCAGTTACGGTCTGATCATTAAAGTCCAAATCGCACGTCGTACATGCATCATGAGCCACCGAGCACACATACCCGAAATCGTTTGCCGCTCTGGTGACGGCATCCACACACATATGACTCATGGCCCCAACAATCACCAAATTTGTGACGTTAAACGCCTCCAACTGTGCCTTTAAATTGGTGTCTCGAAAACTATTAATGTGTTGTTTCACAATCACATTTTCACCTTCGATAGGCGCAAGCGATTCATGAATCTGAGCGCCGTCAGAGTCCGGTAAAAAGAAAGGAGCATCGTCTGTCAAAAACTCATGACGAACATGAATCACCGGTAAATCATTTTGACGAAATACACATAACAACTTTTCAGCTTCAAACGCAGCTTTTTCAGTCTCTAAAAGCGGCCACTTAGCCCCTTCATACGTCAGGAAATAGTCATTTTGAAAATCAATCAGTAGTAACGCTGTTTTCGATAGGTTTTCCATAATAGGTTCTCGTTCAGTCGATAATGTGGAAATCACAAAACTATTATTGCGACTTTTAACGAATCGGACTAAAGTCAAAACCAACATATAACAAGCCAAAACTGACAAATTATAAATTACCAAGCCTCATGACCCACCTAGACATCAACATTGCACTCATTAACTACCCTGGTTCCATGCAATCGGCTTTATTGGGCCTTCAAGAAATGTTCATACTGGCCAATAATTTGTCACTTGAACACGGGTCTAATAAACAGTTTAAAACTGAAATATTAACCCCTGATTTTCTGGAACCGTCGAAATCGGTTCCGAAGTCTTTGCACCCAAAGAAATATCACGTGATTATCATCCCGCCAGATTTCGGAGGCTCGTATTACAAGAAACCACCGCAACACTTAACAACATGGATTCGCCAGCAACATCAATCGGGCGCCACGGTTTGCTCTTCATGTGCCGGCACGTTCATTCTTGCGGAAATGGGCTTACTAAAAAACAGAGCGGCCACCACGCACTGGAATCTCGCTGACAGATTTTCGGAGACGTATCCTGATACAATGTTAAACATAGAAAAAATCCTAATTAATGATGGAGACATAATTACAGCAGGCGGATTAATGTCTTGGCTGGATTTAGGACTCGAATTGGTGGCTCAATTCACTCACCCCAGCATCATGAGGCAATTGGGGAAAACGCTGATTGTTGACACGGGATCACGAGAGCAAAAATACTATCAAAGCTTCGTTCCAAAGTTAGACCACGGCAACAAAGCCATACTGAAGGTGCAACATTACGTACAAACTCATTTCGCGGGTGCCATTTCTATTTCACAACTCGCAGAACTTGCCTGCCTGTCGGAACGCACGTTTTTACGCCACTTTGTACAAGCAACCGGAATAAAGCCTACCGAGTATTTGCAGCGTTTAAGGATTCAAAAAGCCTGCGATTACATTGAAACCAGTACGTCTACGTTTGATACCATATCAATGGATGTGGGTTATGAAGATAACAGTGCATTTCGAAAAACGTTCAGAAAAATCACCGGTCTCACACCCAGTGAGTTTAAGAAACGATTTGCTTGATTTTATAGTTATAAGCAATCAAGCAACACATCACTCCTCAATCAATGGCGGTCGGTACAAGCCCTTTGCATTGTCAGAAAGATACTTCTGAAGCTTTCCTGACGCCTTCAGTGCCGAAAGCCCCTGATTAAACAATCGAATATAACGTTCACTTTCGGGGGCGTTTTTATTCAGCATCAAATAATACGGGGTTTCACGAAACGACTGGGTATAACGAATTTTATTGAATTCAGATTCAGAGAAATTGGTTTTCAGGATTTCAATGCCAACAAACTCCTGTACGGGAAATAGATCGATTCTTCCTGCTAATAGTTTTCTAAAGTTATTAACATCGTGTGTCGCCCATTTTACGTTCAAGACGCCTTCTTTTTCCAAGCGATGGAACTCTTCGCCATAAGCGTATGACCGTGTAGCACCGATTTGATATTGACTCAGATCCTTCAAAGACGTCCAGCGAACATCATTAATCGCTAGATGAAAGAATACCGTTTTATCACCAAACACCGCGTCTGAAAAGACAAAGTCATCCCTCCGTTCTGGCGTAATTGCCCAAACCACCGATCCAAGCCACTCGTTACCTAGCTTTGCATTTTTAAACGCACGAGCCCAAGGAAAGAAACCATACTCAACGTCGATCTCCGAAATCTCGAACGCTTCTCGCACAATACGAGAAACAACCCCTTGATGTTTATAATGTTCTGATAAATAAGGGGGCCACTCACCATTAGTCAGTCTTATCGTCTCCGCCTGAAGTAAAGTAGAGACAAAAAAGAATACACCAATGAACAGTCTCCGATACATCATTTGCAAGGCTCAATTTAAATACGTTTAAAACAAGTAATACACTTACTTTAGCTTACTCTCACAGACAAAAAGTTGAACAAGCACAAATACCAAAAAGACAAATTAATCCAGCTTAAATTTATTTCTGTATTCTGTTGGTGACAAACAGATATGCCGTTTAAACAGTTGCCGAAAAAACCTGACATCTTCATAGCCGGTATCTCTACTGACTTGTTCAATGGTTCTATTGGTCGTTTCCAAAACACGCTTAGCAACTTCCATCCGTAGAGACTGAATGTAACCCAAAGGGGTTTCACCTGTGGCTTGCTTAAATCGTCGTTTTAACTGCCGTTCACTTAAGTTGGCTTTCACCGCCAAATCAACCACGGAAAAGCTTTCCGTTGCATGAATCTTCAACCAATCTTGTAACTGATGGATGATCACATCTTTATGATTTCTTGATGGATTAAAACTGGCAAACTGTTGTTGTGTATGTCGGTCCAAGTCAATTAAAACCGTCTTTGCGCATTGATGCGCTACTTGATCACCGAAATACTGACGCACCAAAAATAAAGACATGTCTTGAAACGCACTCGCACCACCAGAGCAGCACAACGAACCGTCTTGAGTAATCATCCGCTCACTTTGTAAATTCACTTCAGGAAAGCGTTCTCTGAATATTCGTTCACAGGCCCAATGCGTCGTAGCCTGCTTCCCGTTCAACAACCCGGTTTCTGCCAATAAAAAAGCACCCGTGCAGATTGAGACTATTTGAGCGCCCTGTTGATATTGATCTCGAATCCACGTCAATGTCTTTGGGTTATAGCCCTCTCTGCGCTGAGAGGGATGACCAATGGCCCCAATGATGACTAAATCCGCCTTCGGCGTGTCATCCAACGTTGAATGCCCAATTAACTGCACACCTCCCACGCATTCAATTTGAGGTTTTTCTTCTGTGACGATACGAATGGACATACCACGCGCCTCCGGCACAAAGCTGTTGGCTAAAGACAGAATTTCCATTGGCCCCGAAACGGAAGTTATTGGGCAATTTTCAACTGCGATCAACGCACAAATCATAATAAGCTGCATCTCTTCTTTGCTAAACGACCAAATCACAACCCAATGTTGTCATATACGCCACTACACCACAATCCACTTACGATCTAAACTGATCTTAAATCTGACTCCTTCTTACTCCATCAGGAAAGGCTTACGAATGAATGACAACAAAGCGTTAATCGAAACTTTCTACACAGCATTTCAAAAGAAAGACTTTAAAACCATGACAGAGTGTTATCACCCCGACGTTTACTTTCGTGATGAAGCCTTCGAATTGAATGGAAAGAAAGTTGGAGCTATGTGGCATATGTTATGTGAGCGAGGGGCGGACATGAAAATGGCTTTTTCAGTCCAAGAAGCGCAAGGTAACGTCACTGCTCACTGGGAACCCAAATACAGCTTCAGTCAAACGGGCCGCTTTGTTCACAACATCATCGATGCAGAGTTTGAATTCAAAGATGGGAAAATAATCAAGCACATTGACTCGTTCAATTTCTGGCACTGGAGCCGACAAGCACTCGGGCTACCCGGGTTGGCATTAGGCTGGTCTTCCCTACTTCAAAACAAAGTCAGTAAAATGGCGATGTCTAATTTGCAAAAATTCATTGCCAAACATCCAGAATATAAAGATTAATAGAAAACCTCCATTCAGTATTCATTTTGCATTTCAAAATGATTTCTTTTCTGCGAAAAACAAAGAGATATCATTTTGAAATGAACCATATTTCTTCCTAACCCCCTGCTTTTACACCGAATTCAATTTTCGGTTCAGTTCCTGCTCCTCCTTAGCTACCCAATTTAAAACTGTAGGTCTGCTATGAAACGAACGAATCTATCTCTAGCGATAACATCCATCCTATTAGGAACTGTAGGAAGCAGTGAAAACGCCTTCGCCGGTGCCTTTGAGGCTTGTCCAACCCAAGCCTTTCTGATTCAAACACCGTCTTCATTGCCAATTACCTACGGTGTTGATTTGGCCACAGGGAGCTATACCACACTATCGCCAGATATGGGCACCACCAAAGTAAACGGTGTTGGTTTCAACTACCATGATAACTACATGTACGGTTGGGATTATGGAAACGCGACACTGGCCAAAATCGGAGACGATTATCAAACACAAGCACTCAATATCACCTCAGGGTTAATTGGGCAGTCATTCTACGTAGGGGATGTCTCTCTGGACGAAAACAAGTGGTACGGTTATCGCCCAAAACAAGGTCTTTATTCTGTTGATCTAACCGACCCAAGTGCCGACCTAACAATGGTTCAAGTTGCAACGTCCGATACCATGGGTAAACCCAAAATCACCGACTTCGCCTTTCACCCAACCGACGGCTATTTATACGCAGTAGACAATGATGGTTTTCTTCTAAAAATAGACGTATCTGATGGTACGACAACCACAATTACGGAGGTTTTAAACGAAGCGGAATCCGGTTTTAATTTCACATTTGGCGCACAATATTTTGACGTCAACGGGAACCTCTACATCAGTAACAACGGCAACGGGTATGTCTACAAAGTCGATTTAAACGTCGCAGAACCAGAAGCCATCTTCTTTGCCTATGGGCCCACCTCACAGTCCAATGACGGCGCTCGTTGCGCTCTGGCGCCAGTAGTAAGTACCACAGGGCTGGACTTTGGGGATGCACCGGAATCTTACAGCACCAGCTTTGATGCATCCGGCCCTCGCCATGGCACCAGTAGCGTCTACCTCGGCGACGAAATAGATACGGAAGGTGATGCCTATATTTACCCATTATCAGACGATTCAAGTGATGGTAATGACGACGACGATGGCATCAGTTTTGTCACTGGTCTTGAAATAGCAGAAACGGCACTCATCGTAGCCAAGGCTTCGGTCGCCAACAGTTATCTGAACGCCTGGATCGACTGGAATCAGAATGGCACCTTCGACAATGACGAACAAATATTAACCGATGAAGTCTTAAGCACTGGAAACAATAACCTGTCGTTTGAAGTACCCAGTTGGGCCACTGCTGGTGCGTCATGGGCTCGTTTCCGTGTCAGTACCCTATCAGGTATTGGCCCCACAGGTGGCGTCAGCGATGGAGAAGTCGAAGATTACCCAATCACAGTGACGGAAGAAAATGTCACTGTGAACTATTACCCCAGTTCGAACAGTTTCACTACAGTGGCTTATGAGGATCTATGGCCACTCGAAGGCGACTTCGACATGAATGATTTACTGATGAATCTTCGAATTGCAGAGTACATCAAAAACGGTGAAGTCATCCGCGTAGAAATTAATGGCAAAGTTGCAGCCGTAGGGGCTGGGTTCCACAACGGTTTTGCCATTCAGCTGCCCGACGTAGCCCGATCTGCCATTAAAGAATCGGCCGTAAAACTGACTATGAATAATGAAATCCAAAGCGGCACAATTCTAGAAGAAGGGCTCACCAACGCAGTGTTCATCGTGACGGAAGACGCTTGGGCTATCACCAACCCAGGTGAGGGTGAGTGTACGTTCTTCAGAACAGAAGGCGGTTGCGGTACGACCCTTAGACCCAACTGGAAATTAGTCATACCGATGCAGTCGCCCGTCGCCCTTAGCGAATTTCCTGACGCGCCTTATGATCCATTCATTTATGCAACCCCAGGGTATGATCACGGCCAAGTTGTCACCGATGTGGTCGGCAGCCAACCAGGCAGAGCATGGGAGGTTCATTTAAAAAACAAAGCACCGACTGAATTAATGAACACCTATCTTCTTGGTCATAGCCAAGACGAGTCAGACGCAAGTGCGGGTTTGTATTATTTGAACAGCCAAGGCATGCCTTGGGCCATGGAAGTCCCCGAAGACTGGAAGCATCCGGCTGAGAAGTTTGATCTGAGATCTGCTTATCCAAAGTTTACCAACTTCGCCACCTCTTCGGGCGCCAACGACACAGACTGGTACATTGAAGGAAACGCTCAATCCACATTCATATTCCAAGACTAGGAGATCGCACCATGATTACATTTAATACGAAGTGGTTAGCAACGATCATCATGACCTTGAGCCTTCCTTTAATTGGCTGCGGTGGTGGAGGCGGCGGGGGATCTGATGATTCATCGCCAACGGCAACTCAAAGCACACCGAACACCACAGAAACGACAACGGAGGAGGATCAAAATACCGGAAGTGGAGAGTCTGAAATAGCACCAGAATTCAACTTAACCAGCATTCAGGAGGTTCTGGTATCCATCGATATTTCCGCACAAACCACAGATAAAACCTATCTATCGGTTTGTCACTTGAAGGAGACAGATACCAACGTCGCAGAAATTGACTATGAAAACTGCCTGATCCGAAGCGTGGTGGAAGACGGAACGTTCTCAGGCTCATTCAAGGCCGCACCTCATTTCGAAGAGCTGGCCGTTGCGATTTGGTTCTATGATACAGCCCAAGATCCCATTGAATCATTAATAAGCCGAGCGGATATGGACACTGGCGAAGTACTTATTAATTAGAAGTGCTTATTAACTAGAAGTACTTATTAACTAATTGCCAAAACCATAAGCCCATCGTTTGTCTCTTTGCCCAACCTTAAGGTTGGGCTTTTTTTCATCTGTGCTCTAAAAACGATTGATATTATTCGGTTAAGTATTCGATAACGTTTTAATAAACGCTTCAGACTCTTTGATGGAGTGCTCCATCTCTTTTACCAAACGAGCAACGTCACCTTGAATCGTTTTCAATTCGCCTTTCAATGCATTAATCGCTTGAGCATTTAGATTGTGTTTTAAGAAAAGTACCTGATCCTGAAACGCAGCAAGGACAGGCGCCATTTTCTTTTCAGAACGGCGCATGGCCTTAATCAATGAATTATACTTACGGCGGGTTTTAGACAGTTTTTGAGCACTTTGCTTTCTTAAATTCGCATTCGAATATAACGCCAGCTCGTCCTTCCATTCATCAAACAAGGCTTCCGATACATCTTCCACAGCATTAATTCGATCAGAGACGGCTTCCGCAGCACTTTTACTGTCTTCATATTCATCGTTCAATAACGAATACTTATCCACAAGTTCTTGATCTTCAATGGTAACAATGGATTGATACTGCTCTAACGCAGACGCAAATTGCTCTTTGGCGTCCGTTTGAGCGTCTTTGGCTTCTTCGACACGATCAACCAAAATATCACGTTTGTGAATGCCCACCTTTTCCATTGCACCGTAATAAACACTTTGACAACCACTGGTGAGCATAGCGAATAACAAGATTGAAAGAAGGTTTAGATGTAAACGAACGGAGAAACGCCCTTTTCTCATGAGAAAGTCCTGATCCAAATAAATTAAGCGGGCATCATATCAGTAAGAATTAAGAATAACCGAGTGGTTTATTACAAAAAATGAATTAACAATGCTTTATTTATTTGACCCGCAATAGCCTGTCTGTCTCATACAAGTTCGGGTTTTCAATGAGCAACGCCTCATAGTCATTCGCAGGCAAAGGCCGACTGAATAAATACCCTTGCATCTCTTCTGCGCCCAAATTTCTGATTGCGTTACTTTGTTCGACAGTTTCAACGCCTTCGGCAACCACACTTAACCCCAACGTATGTGCGATATTAATAATAAGTAAAACAATATTGGTGTTTTGCTCAGACTTCAACATGTCATCAATAAAGCAGCGATCAATCTTCAAGGTGTTAATGGGAAACTGTTTCAAATAATTCAGTGAAGAGTAACCCGTTCCAAAGTCATCAATCGCTAGATAAATACCACTGTCACGTAATGCTTGCATGTGCTCAATGGCTTTCTTGGTGTCTTTAATCACCGTACTCTCGGTAATTTCAAGCTCCAAATACTCAACTGACAACCCTGTTCTTTCAAGGATTTTCTCCACACGCTCAACCAAGTCATCCATTAAAAACTGTTGAGCTGAAATGTTAACCGCCATTCGACCATGACAAATCCCCTGCTTAATCCAAGCCTGATATTGTCGACAAGCTTTCATCAAGATCATCTCACCCAGAGGTATAATCAGGCCTATTTGCTCTGCGATAGAAATGAATAAATCCGGCGGTACCATTTTTCCATTAAGATTCCAGCGAGCCAGAACTTCAAGCCCCTCCAACGCCCCGGTCACCATATTTACTTTGGGCTGGTAATGAAGCCCTATGTCTTCACTCTTAACTGCATTTCTCAATTGAGTTTCAAGCGTCAAACGCTCCAGCGCATGAGCATTCATGGATTCATCAAAAAAATGGTAAACATTCCGGCCTGCCGTTTTTGAAGCGTACATAGCCTTGTCGGACTTTTGCAGTAATAAGGTCGCAGTTTCACCATCATCCGGGTACACCGCTATACCAATACTGGCAGTAAGAATGATCTCATGGCCGCTGAGCTTGCAAGGCGTAGCCAGCATATCGATTATACGTTGCGCCACTTTGGCTGCTACGTGACTATCTGCAATGTTATCTATCAGCATGACAAACTCATCACCGCCCAGCCGAGCGACCAAATCGTCCCCTCGTTCAATGGTCAACAAACGTCGACTGACCTCAATGAGTAACTCATCTCCTGCTCCGTGCCCCATCGAATCATTGATGCGTTTAAAACTGTCCAAATCAATGAATAATAGGCCAAAACGAATGTTGAGATTGTTCCTTCGTTTTAGTAACTGATCAATGCGTTCATTAAAAAGCGCCCGATTGGGTAAGCCGGTTAACGAATCGTAATTGGCTAACTTTCTTAGCTCTTCCTCCGCTTTTTTGCGATAGGTTATGTCTGAAAAGACCCCAACGTATTGCACACTTTCGTCTTCATCGTTATTTACTCGGTCGATGTGAATCTCTTGCAAATAATTACTGTCTTTGCCCCTACCCCACAGTTCACCTGACCACTTACCTTCCTCTTCTAGGGCTTGTTTAATCACGGATATCTCGTTGGAGTCGCCCTCTTCTACCTCCACAAATGGGACGGTTTTCCCAACGCTTTCTTCAAACTTAAACCCTGTAATTTCTGAATACGCATCGTTGATTTCTTCAATCAAAAAGTTTTGATCGGAAATCCAAACCCCATCCGATGTGTTCTTAAAGGATATGGCAATGGTTCTAAGTGCTCTTTCACTTTCTTTGCGTTGGCTTATGTCCCTCAAGGTGCCACACATACGCAGGGGCTTTCCTTGATCGTCTCTTGTAATGACTTGGCCTTGATCATGAACCCAGACCCAATCGCCCTTAATGTCTTTTAATCGATATTCAGCAACATAATCCTCACGACCGCCCTCCAAATGTTGCTGTAAGGCATCAGTAAAGCTTTCAACATCTTTAGGATGAATGTATTGAGCGTAGGAGCGCCCTCCTTTTTCATGCGTGGATTCAGGCAGTTCAAGCCAACCCAGTTCATTACTGCGTTGGGTTATGCCTGTATTTAAATTCCAATCCCAAAGCTCATTCCCACTGGCCCATAGCGCGGCTTTCAACCGAGACTTTTCCGTAGCAATCATCTGTAAATGGCTCTTTACCGATTGCTCATGCTGAATTCGATCTTTATAACTTTCGAGGGACTTTAACGCTAAACTCTTATACTGATCTTGAGCCAGCGATTCTATGAAATGGCGATGACGAATAACTTCCATGTGCGTCCGAACTTTGGCTTGCACAGCCTTCGTGTTAATCGGCTTAGTAATATAATCCAAGGCTCCGAGCTCAAGACCATGCGTTTCGTCCTCGCTGGTGAGTTTCGCGGTAACAAATAACACAGGAATAGCGTGGGTGATACTTTGTTCTTTAAGGACTTTCAGTACATCAAACCCATCCATATCCGGCATGATGACATCCAGTAATATCAAATCAGGGCGCTCAGAATTAGCCAACGCGATCGCTTGCTCCCCACTGCAGGCAGTAACCAATGCGTAATCATTTTGAAAAAGCAGTTCCAGCAACCTGATATTAATTGGATCATCATCGACAACCATCAACGTCTGCTTGTCTTTGCTGTTCAAGTCAGCCCCACTCATTTCACTCACCTTGATAAATAAGGGTCTAAAACTTAAAAACAATTACTGTTTAGAAACACCATTAATATTAGCCCCTTCTTCCAGAAATACCTGTATTAACCTTTCAGAATGACTAAGGACATTTTCTAAAGCGTGAGTAAAATTTGCTTGGCATTCTTGAATCGTTACTTCAGTCAATGTCTCTTTTTCTCGATTCAGTTCATCGATTAATCGGTGCTCAAGCTGGCTGGCAGTATATTCAAGAGCAGGTAAAGAAAGCGTTCCTGCCGCGCCCTTTACACTGTGGGCTAACTTTCTCGCTTCACGAAAGTTACTTACTTCAATCTGATCGTTAATCAAAACAGAAAAACGATTGTATTTGTCAATGAACAGTCGGATGCTTTCAGCATAAAAAGCACCATCATCGAGCCAACGAGTCATGCCTGAAGACACATCAATAATAGCCAGTGCCGTTGGGTCGGAATTGTCTACAGTCACAACGCAGACCTCCATCATCAGAGTACAATCAAGAAAATTTAAGGAATGGAACATCCACCGTAAAAAACAGTCCCTTTAATAAAGACTTTAGCTAAGGATTAGGTTCTAGTTCGCCGAACTTTATGCAAGACTGAGTTCCATTGAGATCATTAATTCGTAAGGGTCTTAGAAAAACCTGCATCCACCGCAACTAAGAGCCCAAACATCCGATGGTTTTTGAAGTCATTTTGATCGCCTGCATCTTAATAATTATCCTCTCCATTCTCTGGAGCACGCTGAAGGTAGGCATATCACCCATGCCCAGTTCGATGAGGGCCTATGAGGCGGTGGCTAAGTTTACGGAAGACACAGGCAATGGCCCTATCATTGATCTCGGCAGCGGTTGGGGAAATGTGGTCATTCGTTTGGCGAAAGCGTATCCAGAGAGAGAGGTGATCGGCTATGAGTTGTCACTTCTTCCCTGGTTCATCTCTCAACTATTAAAATCAATATTGAGACTGAAAAACTTACGCATTCACCGAAAGAACTTCTTAGCCGTCAATTTCGCCGATCAGTCGGTACTTATTTGCTATCTGGTTCCGGAATCAATGGCCAAGATTCAAAAGAAACTGAAAACAGAACAGCACCACGTTCGATACTTAATCAGCAATAACTTTGCACTACCACTGCACACACCTGAACACACCGTTACGTTGAACGACTTTTATAACTCACCCGTATACCGATATCGTATGAAAGCCAAATAACGTAAAAGAAATCCCCCAGCTTGGCTGAGGGGGGTCTTAATGCCCTACCACTAACTCCAACGATGATTCAGTTCGGTTGGCTGTCAGACCCAAGGCTTTGCTCCACATCAAAAAAGCATCCGCCCAAACATCGACCATATTGATGCACGCCGTAGGGTGCTTAATGGTGTTACAGCTCACCACTTGCTGAGCACCCGAGCCTAACAACAAGTCCACACAGGCATCTGAAAATAAAGGATGAACGCCAATGCACACGGGCGCGTTGGCTCCTGATTGCATAAGACTTTCAACCGCCTTAGCCATCGTTTGCCCCGTAGAAATTATGTCATCCACAAGCACTGGGGTCTTATTACTTAAATCAGCACGTTTGGGCAAACTGACGTCAACATCCCGATCACCTGAACGCTCTTTTAATAACACTTCAAATTCACAGCCGACCAAACTGGCCACTTCGGCCACCCACTGCTCACTTTCGCTGTCTGGCCCAACAATGAGCGGGTTTTGAATAGAGTTCCTAATCCATTCAGCAATCACAGGAGCAGCAGGAACAATTTGAGTAGGAATGGTATAAATTTCTGATAAACAATCGTAACGATGAAGATGGGGGTCGGTAGTAATCAACCAATCAAAGCTTTGACTGATCAATCGGGCAAAATGGCGAGATGTCACGCTCTCACCCGGTTTAAAACGAATGTCTTGTCGCATGTAAGGTAAATATGGAATAAGAAGCCCAACACTTTTGGCCCCTAATTCTTTTAGATTCTCTGCCATGAAAATCCATGTTAAAAATTGTTCATCCGGCTGAATCGCATTCAACAACAACACACAATGTTCGTCTTTTACATTGGTCAGAACGTTTAAATAACTTTCACCGTCCGGAAAACTTCGTGTTTCCAACGCTCCCTTTTGTATTACTTGACCAGAAATCTCAGGGCCTTGCTTAGCTTCTACACACTCAATAAAGCGATCTGCTATTGAGGTTTCCATACCCATATTAAACACTACAAATGTCATACCTATAATCCCTTTTATTAGGCCACGCACCCCAAAGAAAATAGCAAAACACCTATGCCTACAAGATAACCATTAATAGATACCGTTTAACACAGGCATGCGTAACCCAAAGACCATTATTTCTCAACGCTCCATCCTGAGCACTCAACACTTTGAAAAAACACAAAGTAAGACGCTAATTTGAACAGGAATAAGAGCGTAACCAACACCTAAAACTTTCTTACTTCCGTCATTGAAGACGTTGTCTGAATATTTTGCCTCTCCATGGCTAGAATTTCTTATGAGTCCTAAAAAATTCGGCATGAACGGTCAAAAAACATCAACAATACTCATGATTTAGGTTTACATATTAGTGTAGTCTCTGATTATTAGACTTGATCTGCGACATTCACTTTTATGATAAGAGGTATAGAAAAGTAATTAACGGTTCAACGCCAAGTAATCCGATAACGCATGACTGACGTCCTGATCTGGATTATTCGACATTCTGCGATAATGAGAAATAATACTGGCCAGATATGCCTGATCGACGGTACGCGATAAATCCCACATTTTCGAACCGACATTGACTAACACATCATTCGCTTGCTGAGACACATGCACAATCTCGTAAAAGCGTTTATTTTCAAGCAACAGCGCTTCATCAACCAGACCAAACCCCATACGAATTAACGCCTGACGCACTTTGTAGTTATGATGAACAGGACACAATAGGAATTCCATGTGGCTGTTTGGATTAGCCTCTGTAATAGCTTTGACCAACTCAATGATCAATTCACCACCCACACCCGCAATAATAATTAAATGCATCGGTGTATCAGCATCCGCATCCGCTGACGCAATAGGAAGCTCCGCAACATCCAAGCAGTGCACTTTCCAACTTGCCCCAACGTTATTTTCAGGAAAAAAGCGCTCTAACTGCGACTGAACATTCACCATCAAGGATTCAACCACATCCACAAAATGAACGGTTGTCGCAGCGTTTCTCTTCAACAGTGTTTGCCCTAACAAACCATGATCACAGCAACAATCCCAAATATGATCGTACTTCCGGGTAACAAAGCTATCGATGGTTTTCAGGCGCTGACTTAATTTCAATGAAGCATCTCTATAAAAAAATTGAGTTCTATAAGAATGTGCAATAAAGTCTGCCCACTTAAACAAGTATTCCCTATCGTTTAGAGGCGACCGCATGATTGACTGGCAGATAGTACCTTTTGAACAACTGACTTTGAATCAACTTTATGCAGTTTTAAAGCTTCGCCAAGACATTTTTGTTGTAGAACAAACCTGCCCCTATCACGATATGGATGGCTTAGATCAACAATGCCTTCACCTCATGGCGTACGAGAATAATCAACTCATTGCCTATACCCGATTAATCCCACAAGGCATTGCGCATCAAAAATATTCAGCCATCGGTCGGGTCGTCATTTCCGAATTAGCGAGAGGGAGAAAGTTAGGCTTTGAGCTTATGGAACACTCAATTGACGCCCTTCGAGAAATAGATGCCACCACGACCATTAAAATTGGTGCACAACAACATCTTGAGAAATTTTATTCACAAGTGGGATTTAAAACCATTTCAGACATGTATTTGGAAGATGATATTCCTCATATCGACATGCTTTTATCTCCGTCGACGTGATATACGTTGTAACTTAAGCGCTCACTTTCCAAATCACGTCAGACATAGGTAGTACTTATTTAATTGCGAATCAGTACGCCTTCTCAATTTTGAACATTCCGAAGAGTATTTCAGTTTTACTGCAATAAAATTCAGTAGCATTTCATTTCGTTTAACTTTTTTCACGGAGTGAAGAGCAATGACATGGATGCATGCAGGTAAAACCCAAGGCTACGATTACACCTCTTTAGATCACAACTTAGCAAGAGAACACGGCATTAATACTGCCCATATCAAGAACCAAAATATCCAAGTGTCTCACCAAGCACTGCTGATGCTGGCCAGTTTAAATATGTACGACCAACAGCAAGTATTAAAAGAGATGCACTTCGTCGTTAAGAACCCAAACAGCGCCAGTAAAAATAAACCCAACGCAAATCTGTTAAAGCGAATCTATCGAACTCAATACCCCTTCAAGAATTATCATTATTTGATTGAATACAAGATAAATAGTCATAATCAGGTAGTGATTTTCGATATTTTGTTCGACCGCACATTAACAGGAGCTCATGACAAACACTCTCACGAACGAACAATGATGTACGATGTATACCAACAGGGCAACAATCAATACGATGGTCCAAAAGACCAAGATCAACTACGCCAAATACAAAACGAATGGACTTTAGGACAACCAGTCTCTCAAGTTAAAACAGAACATGCAGCTGTTAACGGGATGCTCAACGAAGTAGAAAAAGCAGCTTGGTTAATGGGCGTTCATAGTCAAATTGCCTACGAAAAAGACAACATCAAAAATTATACGTTATTCCATAATCCCAGCGATAAAACCACGTTAGACCTACTTGAATGCGGATTTGATAAAAGAAAGGGTACGAAATCTCATAACGCTCAACACCTTGCCGCTGTGCTAAAGCAACGACAAATGCAAGGAAAGCCCACTAAGTGGTTAGTTCACAGTCAAGGCGCAATCATTTTTTGTGCGGCACTTGAACACTATCGCAGCCATTACACAGGAATGCTCACCAATCAAGAGCTGACCATTCATGGATCGGGCTCAAACATGGAACGCATTAAAGGGATGGCCAATACACTGGGCATTAAAGTTCATAAAGAAAGAAACAACCCGTTTGATGCAGTGCCCAACGTCGCAGGAGCAAATGATTTATCAAAGAGTAGTCTAAAACGCAGCTTACGCTTCTTTGGTCTAATCAGAGGCGATGATTCTTTAGCCAGTCCACATACCTTGCCTTATTTGGGCATTGAGACCTACAAAACCCAATTACAAATGTTAGGCTACGACAAGCACGCAGCACGAGTGCAGCAATACATCAATAAAACGACCAACGTTTGAATGATGGGCATGGATATGGACAGCAGTAAGGACGACATCAATGGGAATGATTAAAAATATGTGGCGCGGCTTCCGTGGTGGGCCTGACTTCACTGACACCAATAACTTTAATGCCTCTTTTGAGGACATTCAGTTCAGTGCTACCGTCCCCTACACAAACATTAGCTCAACAGAAAAACCTCGAGCCGTTCAATTCCCTTTTCTTAAAACAGGATGGTTTGAAAAACACTCAAAGCAAAGCCGTCAACACCACTACGCTCCTATATACACTCAGATGTGGGGGTATGTCCCTGCAACAATGTACCTTCCCAATGGGGAACTGGGTGTTTTATCTTTATCCATTCAAATAAAGAAAGTCCCAAAAGACAAAAATATCAGTGCGTTCGAATTAGATGACTTAGGAAAACATTTAATTGCTGAATACGAAGATCATTACAACTCACCTATTATTGGTGGCATCGGGGGTCAAGGTCTGGGCATGAACACTGAAATTCGCCAAAGAGTACTGGAGCAATCCAATAAAAGATCAGAGCCATTCACTAAAGAACGTCTAAAAAAAGAAACCGACTTAGAAATGGCTTCCTTCGGGTGTGCCCCTCTTTCTTCTCATGAGATTAAAAGCATCAAAGGTCGACAATGGGTCTTTTATATCGAAAACCAGAAACCCCATCGGCATTCCAAAGACCGGATGTATTGTATGCCTCTCAGCGACGACTTCTATCTATGTATGAACTTTAGGTACAGAGTAGACCTTCAAGTTAAGTTTAAGGTGTGGCAAAAGCACGCTGAAGCGGCAGAGCAACGCATCATGGAATCGGTTCAACTCACGTTTCCAAAAGATGAACTGGCTCTGCCGTCTTCCATTTAAGTGTGTAAACTTCGGCCCAGTCGTCGTTACTGACTGGGCCTCTTTAAACGCGCATTTACTCTTCTTTTGACCTATTCAGGCTTGCACCCATTAGACTTGAGCTCCAAGGGTTCAGCAGGGCCAACCCACCCATCAGGTCGATCAATCATTTGTCGAATGAATTCCGCTTTACAGTCGTCACCGTAATGAATGATGTATCGGTCTAAATCGATGTTTCTCAACTTCTCAGCGACTTCCGGATGGCTTTTAATAAACCCCACCATTACATCCAAGTCTTTAGTGTTTTGATAACTCGGTGGCAAGGCTGCCTGTACCGATGTCATCAGCAAACTCATTAGAATAATATTCAGTGCCTTCATTTTCCCTCACAGTGTTCGTTTACTGCTTTGGCTTTCTTTTTCAGGTCATCATTCAGCTGACAATGCCTTTTCAACGTCCACACCGACCGTAACAGCACCGATCACTTCATTTGTCGCGGGGTCATGTATCGCCACACTGATCTGAGACTGAAACTTCTTTGAAGACCCGTCATATTCAATAGCATCAACGAAGATGGTGTCTTTGCCTTTCCCAAAAGACTTCTTAAATTTACCTTCATCGCCTTGCCAATAGTCGGACGTCACATCACTCTGGCCAACATTTAATCCTTTATTGTCCATCACAAAGATCTCAGCGTATAAGCCCTTCGACTTCGCTTTAACGCCTTTCAAGTAGGTTGATAATGGATTGGATAACACCTTATCAATCAAAGGCTTTGCATCGGATTTTGATTCTTTACGCCACTGTTTATCCAAACTGATAATTTGATCGTTATTCAAATCTGCGTGGGCGATATTTTGCGCTTTAATCTTAGAAATGACTTGGTCGTCAAACAACCATTGTTTAATTTTTTGAGAAGCGATGTCATTCAACTTGGTTTCTTCTTGCGCGTTCAAGGTAATGGCTTCAGGGACACAGTCCGATACTTTGTCATTGAATGCGTCTAAGAAGCCGGAATTCGCTGCCAAAAACGGCCGAGTGAAATAAACCCCTAAAGGGGTGTACCGAGAGAACTTTGAAGCAAACTGATCGTCTTTAAACCCCAACTTAGACGCCTCTTCGGTAAACGTTTTCTGATCAAACAAAATGGCGTCTATTCGCCCACTGTCTAGAAGTTGAATCAATTGCTCGTTGCGATTGACCTCTTTATTAACCTGATATTTATTGGCCTTTAACCAAGCAGAATTACTGCTTGCACGAATGGCACCAATGTTTAAACCGCTTTGAAAATCCGGTTTGTTGGCAAGGCTTTTGTCTTTAAAAAACCAATACCACTTTTCGAGCGCCAACGGGCTTGATAAAGAGCCTACTCGGTCAAAGTCATCCATGGCCATCGAGGTAAAGAAGCCATCCGCTGTCCCTTCTTTTAAGTCACTCAAAGCTCTTGCCCAAGGTACCACGTCAGCCTTGTAGGAATGTCCCGTGCTTTTAAAAATACACTCTAAAGCATCAATAGAAGTACCGGATAAATTGGCACCCTCTTTGACTTGATATGGCGGGGCGAGCGTCGTTCTTAAATTGACATTACCCGCATATGATAACGTTGAGACCACAAATGCGCTTAAGATGAACATCAGCTTATACATACCAATACCCCTAATCAGAGTTAATTCAGGTAATGAATCTGCTGCGATGATAAGATTAAAGAACACCTTCTGATACCACAAACAGCAGAAATGTCTTTCGGTTAAGTGTATATCAAGGCCCAAGTTTTGCCTGTTTAGATTCAACCCCCGTCAATGGGAAGCGTTCGACAATGACATATTCCCTGCCCGCCTCCGTGTTTCTGCTCTCAAACAACACAAAGTGGCTTACAGAAATGGTACGTTCTTCAACCACTTGCTGACCAAACCGATGAATAATCTCCTGCTCTTGAAGGGTAGGCGATCGCCTCCATCTCCCCCGAGCTAGTGTAATGTGAGGATTATAAGACCGCTCATCCAATCTATGGTTTAAGCTTTGTACAACGCCCGAAAGGTAATCATGCAATTGAATAAGAGCAACTGATTTATTGGGCGCCGCTAAAAACACCGCTGGTTTCGACTTCGGCCCAAAGTAATCGAGGCCGGTTAAATGCAATTGAAAAGGTAAAATGGGGTAAGATTGAAGAGTGGCGTGTATCGAAGTTTGTATCGGCTTAGGGTCTGTGTCACCCAAGTAATGCAAAGTAATGTGCATAAGCGTCGGGTTTGTCGGTTTCAACGCGTTGGTCGCTTCGGGACTGAACCCCGACAAATAACGCTTCATTGAATCAGGCAGCTCAATCCCAAGAAAAAGAATCATAAGCTCCCCAATAGCTAGTTCGTATTCGTTAACCACCAGCTGCGATCAATGCTTGACGACCCAGAAGGCAAAACAGGATTATTCAATGCCACTAAACTTCTTTCATCTAAACGTGCCTTCGATAAGATTTCAGCGAAATGCGATTTAAATAAAGACTCATAAGACCCATCTTCTATCGCCAAATTTAATCCTTGTTCAAGCTTTAACGCCAACTGAGGTCGATGCTTACTTACAAAAAAATACACCGGTAGCGGATAATAAAGCATGACATTTTCAGCCACCATAAAGTCATCGGTGTATCGATCGAGTTCGCTCCATATTTCTTGAACGCCTCGATGAAAATAATCAAATCGCCCCTCTTTCAACATTTTAAAAATACTGTCGTATTGAGGAACCGGAACCACTCTTAAGTTATTTGCTTCATAAACAGGTAAATCGCCCCAATGTGCACCATGACCGCCGACGTACTTACGCAACTCATTCAGTTGCTTAACCTGACTTAATTCTAGATTTCTTTCTGGCCGTATGAGCAACAACCGTAAACCTAAAATCCCCCGATAAATAGGCACTTTGATAGGAATCATGATCTGCTCACGCTCAATGGTAGTAGACATAAACTCGAGATCTAACACGCCTTCAGTCACAAGGCGCTCTCCTCTAGCTTCATTCACGGCCTTCGTTTCTGGGCTGATTATTTCGTAATGATCGTAGACCTTACTCAGTGCCAGCGAGAGCACTTTTAAGCCAAAGGCATAGCGGGCTTGCTGTTGATAGTGTTTTACTACGACCGCTTCCGAAGCGTATGAAAAAGAAGAAAGGAGCAAGAACGTGACAACGAGCACGGTTCTTATAGAACGAAAGACAATCATCAATGTACCTATAAAAAAATGAAACTAGACAGTCACCTTAAGTTTAATGCCGATACAAATATCTGCCAAAATTTTAGACAATGCAGTAAGAATTTATCTGTTTCATTTCAGGAACAAAAATGCCCGCATTGCGCGGGCATTCTCAATACGTTCTTTCACTGTTATGGCGTACAACCACTTTCTTCAGTGCCTGCAACCACTGTCTCTAAGTGATCCCAATAGTCACCGGTTAGAATTGGCTGCGACCCCATTTCACCCGCATTATCACCTACCACATAAATCTCACTTAAAGGTACGCCTGCATTAGCAAAACCTTCAATGTCCGTGGTTGCATTCCCATAAGCACGTACGATCTCCATGCCAGCGGCTTGAACCTCTTCCAATACCTGAGTTTTATACTCCGCTGTTTTAAACAACCCGGTTTCGTTGCTTAGCGTGGTTCTTAGCGTTGCTTCAGGAACCCCTAAATGATCCGACAACCAATGACGAGAACCTTTCGCATACCAATACGTTCGAGCCGTCACAAACAACGGATGATAACCCTTCGCCACATAACTATTCACAAGCTCAGCGGCACCACCGCGCGCGTCTGCTGCTTCAATACCGGTGTAATCAAGCACCTGCTCTAAATCATCGGTGGTCAATGTTTCATCGATATCAAACACCACCGCTTTTGCGCCTGGCTTAACCACTGTTATGTAAGATTCGGCTTCGGTTAAGTCGCCCATAACCACCATTTTCACTTGGTAGTGGCCTTCATTTAAGCCATCCACATCAACAAAAATTTTACCGTCAGAGTTGGTTTTGTATCGGCCAAGGTACTCCCAATCACTCATGTCTGTACCGTACAAGTAAGCTTGAACGTACTCAAACTCAAGGTCTTTATGAGCAACCGCGCCATAATCAAACTTTCCTGTTACCGTTGCAGACTGGCCCTCACCAATGATGGTGTCGTGCCCCATATGAAAAGGAATGTCTTTAGAAAGCCATTTATTCCAAAAGAAACGAAAACCCTGTTTGTCCGGTGCATAGAAATATGGCGCATTATCCACCGTTTCAAAATCTGTACATGAAACGGATGCGCTGGCTGTTGAAGCCGAGCAAGCAAGCGTGCTTGCAGCCAAAAAAGATAAGAATTTATTCATAGTAAAAGTCCATTTATTTTTATTCTGACGGTTAGTGGTTATACATCACGACGGCCAGACTCAAAGTTGAGTACAGATTGCCGCATGATTGTGAAAACACTATGTCAGTTAAAAGACAACGAACAGGTTCGTTATGGACCTTATAGACAGTTTTTATAATACGGAAATTATTTACGGCCTGAATAACGAGGGTACTATCGAGTAATTATTAAACCATTACTTATCAAGCCGTTACTTATAAAAAGGCGCTACTCCAGCTTATACCCCTGGAAATAATCATCGAGAATACTTTGGTAAATACCGTTCTGTTTTAAATCTTGCAACGCCTGATCAATTTCAAAGACCAAGCGTTTGCCAATCCAGTTTTTCTTCGATACCGGAATATACGAAGGTTGATGACTCAATGAAGGTTTCAAGAATCGAATACCGTCCATCAACTCAAGTTCATTCGCTTCTTGCAGTTCGACAATAAGGTTCATTGGGTTTTCGACCAATAGATCGAGTCTACCGAGAAGCAACAACTTTACATTATTCAGAGAATCATTCGCCCGATATACCTGCAAACCATCCTCTTCGATTGCGTTATCGAACGCATCGCCATAAGAAAAACCGCCTCGGATACCGATGATATATTCCGATAGAGAGCCAAAATCGCCGGAATAAGAAATTGAGCTGTCGGCTTTCACATAAAAGTATTGCTGAAAATCAAAGACAGGTTCATATCCATACCACATAAACTTTTCACGTTCGGGGGTTATGAATACATTAGCAAGAACGTCTATTTCTCCTGTTTCCATCAACTTTAAACAACGAGCCCAAGGGCACTTTTCAAACGTTACCGAATACCCTATCGACATTAATAAGGTTCGAGCAATGGCAACATCGTAATCCGCCTCGATCACCCCACCTAACACAACTTCTCTACCGTTTCCCGGTGTCACGTCTGCTTTCGCAGGAGTAAACTGAAAAGCCAACACGATAAGAACCACAGTAAGCGCCGCCCAAGCTCGAATCAAAGAAACGCGTTTAACTGTATGTTCCACCTGACTAACCTCTACAAAGACCAAATTCCCTTATTGTAGAATAGCGTTTATAAAAACAAACGCCTGCCCATTTATCGTGCTAAAACAAGGCAAGCGTTGTCGGTCATGCGGAGAACATCATTGACTCAGTCTTTCAGTTTCTGAACGGTTGAAACCAACTCTTGAGAAAGCTGTTCAACTCGAGAAGCCATGCCCTCATCACTTAATTCACCGTTTTGGTCAAACGCCTGATAGGCACTGCCCACCGCGATTTGATTACTCAACACTAAACTGCCCATACCAACAAAAATATCACGAGCATGGTTTAACCCTCGTATGCCACCTAACCCACCAGGTGACGTCGCTAATAAAGCAACGGTCGTATCACGAAAAGCAGGTTTCTGATCTGGCTCCGTACGAGACACCCAGTCCAAGGCGTTCTTCAGTACACCACTGATCGAGCCATTGTATTCAGGGCTTGCCACCAATAAACCATCCGCTTCACGAATCTTTTCTTTTAACTTCTGAACACCTACTGGCGTATTGCTTTCAAGATCTTCACTGAACAACGGAATATCGAAATCCGCCAAATTCAGTACTTCCACTTCGGAACCCGCATAAAGCGCTGCTTTTGCTGCTTGCTTCACTAAAACAGCATTGAATGAATCTTTACGTAAGCTACCAGCGAAGGCGATGATTTTTGTTGCTTTAGTCATAATGATGCTCTCTGTTTCGTTGATTTAAAGCCATCTTATCGAAAGCAAATTTGCACTAAAATAGAATATACGCAAAACTATTGTGCATGAGCGCACAGATAGAACAATGGGATGATATTCGAATTGCCTACACGGTTGCCAAACTGGGGACCTTATCGGCCGCAGCCGAAGCGTTGAATATTCACCACTCGACCGTATTACGCCGAATCAGCGGGCTTGAAAAAAAGCTCAATACCCGCCTGTTCTTTCGTCACGCACGAGGGTACGAACCCACCGACGCGGGCAAAGCCTTACTCCAAGTGGCTGGCAGCATTAATCAACAACTGGATACCTTGTCCGGTCGGCTACTCGGCAGTGATGAACACGTCGAAGGCGCGCTGATGATCACGACCGTCAGCGGAATGATGGAGTTATTCACCCCTTGGCTTGCTGAATTCCAACAGTTATACCCAGACATTCGTCTGGAAGTTTCCTTAGACAACCGCAAACTTCGTCTCGACTACGGTGAAGCGCACATCGCCCTGCGTCCAGGGCCAAAGCCCTCAGAACCGGATTACATTGTGCAGCAACTTTCGTCCATGCCTGCCGGCCTGTACGCCAGTGACAGCTACATAGCGCGCTTCGGCTTACCCAAAGACATCAACGAACTGGTCACCCAACACAGATTCATCTCTGGCGACCCCAAAAAACCGATCCCGTTCATTCAGTGGATTGAAAAAAACGTACCGCAAGAGAACATCGTCTATCGAGCGTACGACGTTGTAAATGGCACCTATGCCGTCTCCGAGGGGATTGGCATTGGAGGCATGAACCAGACCACCTACAAACTCAGAACGGGCTTAACCCCTGTGCTTGGACCATGGATAGATTGGAATACAAACCTCTGGCTTGTAACCCACTTAATGATGCACAGAACGGCAAGAGTTCAGGCATTTTGTGACTTTATAAAACAGAAGTTCAGTGCCCTATAGGTTTATTAGGATTCATTGACATAGATTCATACGCACCTCGACACTCGGCCTTACCATACAACTCACCGCTAATACGTCAGGGAGTGCTCTATGTTATACCTCTATCTCGGGTTTCTAATTGGCCAAAGCTATTCCGTTGCTGAGGTCATCTACACCGCTAACATTCCTTTCATAACCATCGTCTTCTCGGTGACTGTCTTTCTTATTTGGTCGTTCTTTCCTGTATTGGGTTACGCCGCCGCAAAAGTGATGGGCGCCAAAGGAGAATGCAATCAATATACGCTCATACTGTTAGGTGTCACCATCAGTTTGGTTGAAAAAACGCTGTATCATTACGAAATTCTAACCACCATAAATGGCTATTTAGGCATGTTAATCACGGGAATCATGTTCTTTTTGGTAGGCTTTTTATCCATCAATAAAAAACCTCAGAACCCAACGACCGTTCATCAACGAGAGGCTTAATTCAGCAATGGATTAACGAACGCACAAGAGTGAAAAGGATCAATCAGCGCTTCAGGATTTCTACTTGTACGTCATTGGCAAGAATAGAGAAGTCGCCATTTACAATGACAGGAATGGTTTCTTCCAGTTGAATCTGGCTATCAAGATCAAAATCCAAGTGAATTGGAATTCCGCCCTCCAGATCCACATTAACCGGCACCGATGACGTAACCGGTATGCTTAACGCCTGTGACAAAGGAACATCAACAATGCGGTTAACCGGTACTTTCACTGAACCGTTCACTTTCACTTTACCCTCGACCGGAATCTTGGCTTTAAATGGAATGGAAGTCATTAAACGGGCATCAAATTCATCAATTTCTGCCGAAATACTTTCAGACACTTGCACTCGCTGTTGAATCGGTACAAGCGTTTTAATTGGAATATTGGCTTTGATGGGTAAGGTAATCCCGCCAATGGTGGTCACTTCCGTATCAATGGGAAGCACCGTATTCACCTCGACAACATCATCAATTAAGACACCGTCTGAAAGCGATACCTTTAAATCATTAAATTTCAATTGGGCCTGACTCAATGGAAGATCCACAGGCACCATAATATCGATGTTCGCGGTCGTGGAAAAATCAAGCGAAGAATCAATAATAACGTCTAACTCAAAATCCAGCGGGACTTGAAACACCTCATCCAGTTCCACCTGAATGTTATTATTGATATTAACCGTGCCCTTGATGCCTTGTTGAACATCCACGTTTAAATCTTGTTTTATGTTTGTCTTAATCGGTAATTCTTTTTCCAACGAAATATCAATGGGCTTGTTCAATTTGATGTTGAAGTTTAAAAAGAACAGCGGGTTAAACAGAGCAATGATGACAAACGTCCCCAGAATCAAATTCCCGACAACACTGCACCAGAAGATATGTGATTTATTCAACGTTGGAATTCCGAATTATTATAATTATTTAAAGAATTCACTTTAAAAGAAAAGAGATGCACTGTCTAAGATTTAGAGAAACAGCATACGATAGACATAAGAAACTGGCTGCGTTCCCCGCGATTAATATGTATTTATTATCAACCAACTGATCTGAATGGCGTGCTTCAATTTTTGAACCGATTTTAAAGTCAGCGTACCTACCCCCCCATCAAATAATTCGGCAATTCATTGAATACCAATAATGTTATGTTATAACATCACATAAATTAAGAGGAGAAAGTTCAATGAATGCCGATGTAGCAACATCAAAACTGCCCGTGACAGTGCTGTCAGGTTTTCTTGGGGCGGGGAAAACCACCGTACTAAATCACATACTCACCAACCGTGAAGACATGCGCGTTGCTGTCATTGTGAACGACATGAGTGAAATTAATATTGATGCTGCATTCGTGAAAGATGAAGTCAGTTTGAATCGAAGTGAAGAAAAGCTGGTCGAAATGAGCAACGGTTGCATCTGCTGCACCCTTAGAGAAGACCTTTTAGAAGAAATCACTGAACTGGCAAAGCAAAACAAATTTGATTATCTCGTGGTGGAATCCACCGGCATTTCAGAACCCTTACCCGTTGCAGAAACCTTCACGTTTGAAGATGAAGACGGCACAAGCTTAAGTCATGTTGCTCAGTTGGATACCATGGTTACAGTGGTCGATGCGTTTAATTTCTTAAACGATTATCAAGAAGCAAAAAGTTTAAATGAAACGGAAGAAAGCCTCGGTGAAGAAGACGAGCGCAGTGTCTCTGAACTGCTAGTGGATCAAATCGAATTCGCTAATGTCATCTTATTGAGTAAAACAGACCTAATCAGCGAAGATCAGCAACAACAGCTGATCGGCATTCTTAAATCTTTGAATGCAGATGCGGAAGTAATCCCCATTCAGAATGGAAACATACCGCTTAACAGAATTTTGAACACCCAATTGTTCGACTTTGAAACAGCAGAATTGGCCCCAGGCTGGCTAAAAACCATGCGCGGAGAGCACATTCCGGAAACCGAAGAATACGGCATTAGCAGTTTTGTGTATGAAGCCCGAAAGCCGTTTCATCCAGAGAAGTTCTATGAATTTCTACAAGAAAAACCTGATCAAGGTAAGTTAATCCGCTCCAAAGGGTATTTTTGGTTAGCGACCAGACCTCAATTTGCATGCTCTTTCAGCCAAGCGGGCGGCATGTCGACCATCGACTTTGCCGGTATGTTCTGGAAGGCCGTTCCCCAAAGCAATTGGCCAACAGACAAAGATTACCTTAAATCCATCCATGAAAAATGGCAGGAACCCTTCGGTGATATGCGCCAAGAGCTGGTGTTCATTGGGCAAGATCTTGATCAACAGAAATTCACTCAACGCCTTGATGAATGCCTTCTCACCATGGAAGAAGTGCTGGAAGGCAAAAATTATTGGCTCTCGTTGAATGATCCATTCCCTGAGTGGGAGGGCGCTCATGCAGGCTAATGCTTTGAATCGCTTCGAAGGAGGTCGCCTCGAACGAGGCCATTCCTACGTGCGTTCAGAAAACATCGACGTGCTGACTCACATTTATGACGACGACATTAATTTGGCTGGCTGGCAACGTCCGGTGAATCGCAATGCCAAAGCCTATGCTGAGCAATACCTCAAACATAACGTATCGGATAATGTGCAAGGGGCTTTGGATTTACAAACGCATAAGCATTGGTTAACCAACAAACTGCCAAACCACCCATATAAACAAGACTTTATAAACGATGTTGCCGAAGTAATTGAAATTTTTGCTTACCTATTTGAGCTGGAAACGGTCGGATTTCGATTAACGCCGATACAAACCACTATGTGTCCTCGTTTCCATGTGGATAAAGTCCAATGCCGTTTGGTCACAACCTATGCTGGTTCAGGTACCGAGTGCTTGGACAATAATCAGCGCATTAGGAAGCAACTCCTCTCCCAATCGTTTTCAGAGACCGAAGTGCCCACTGAGCTGATTCAATCATTAAACGAGCAAGAGATTGGTTTACTGAAAGGCGAACGCTGGAATGAAACCGAAAGCTTTGGCGTTATCCATCGCTCGCCACCTGCATCGCAATCGGCAGCACTCACAGAAAACCACTCTCAAGCTCGGTTACTACTGACTTTAGATATTATTAATTGATACAAGGAGAAATGAGTTTGTTACTTCGCACGTTTAATCCATCCAAACCTTATACAAAATTGGCTTCAAGCATACTGTTAGCGGGTTTAATGGCTGGATGCAGCAAAGGCAGCGATTCTTCCACTTCATCTGATCTGGACCATGACCACAATGATATTGAAATCGAAAGCTCAGGCGTATTAGCCCTTTTTAACAGCGATACCAACAGCGTCGACATGCTAAATATCGACGACCAACAAGTGTTGAACAGCTTTGTTCTGTCTGGCTCGGCACCTCGTTTATACACCAGCCCGGAAGGCCGATACGCAGTCTCTATTCAGCGCAGTGATAACTTGGTGTCTTTTTTTGATAGCGGTTTATACCGTGAAGACCACGGCGATCATCTGCACGATTATCAGGTCACCCCAAGTGACACAGGTATTACACTGAACGGCATCGCCCCAACGCACTACTCAGTGTACGATGAACATGGCGTGATCTTTAATGATGCCGCAGATGGCTCTGTATCCTCCATCGCCTTGGTTTCCGATGAAATCCTGGCAGACAATGAAACAATTGCCTCGTTGGAATTGGATAATCGCATGCACGGCGTTGCAAAACTGATCAACAACAAGTTATTTGTGACCTACCGCGACCTGTCCGTTACTGAAACGACGTTGCCAGAGCAAGTAGAACGTTATTCATTCGATGGCAACAACTTCACCTTAGACACCCGATATTCAGAAGGTTGCCCTGGGTTACACGGTGCAGGCGCCAATGAAAACTACCTAGTGTTCGGATGCTCAGACGGCGTACTCAGCATTAACATTGGCGATACTTCGTATACAGCCACCCACTCTGCGAACCCTGCAAGTTTCGCTGAAGGTGCGCGTATTGGTTCCGTTTATGGTCATCATGAAGTGAATGAATTGATTGGTACGGTGGGCTCGCACGGTTCAACGACCCGAAACCTGTTCCGCCTCGAGCCGGGCACGGCCGAAGTCATCTCTGAATTTGCACTGCCAGAGAGCGACACGGCGATCACTCAAGGATTTACGCAATCAGGTGAAACCTTCTATGCGCTGTCTCAAGATGGCGAGTTGCATTTTTATAACTCATCGGATTGGTCCTTATCACACACATTAACGCTGATCTCGAACGAACAGTTATCACTGGAGCGAGGGGAATCGCCTTTAGTCGTTGCCTCAAAAGCGGATGAAGCTTTATACGTTCTTAATCCGAACGCCAATCAAGTGCATATCGTGAATGCAACCACGGGAAGTTTAGTGAACACCATCGAACTCGCCTTCAATGCCACCAGCATTGCCTGGTTGGGTTTAACGTCTGCTCATGAGCACTGATTAATCCACAACCGATCTGTTTAGTTCTGATCTTTTAAATCTGATCTATTAAATCAGAGGCCTTCCCGCATGCGAGAAAGGTCTCTGACAAGTAACTCTTAAGGTATTTCAATGAAACAACGAGTTCTTATGACCAGCGGGTTCGCGCTGGCCATGGCAGGTGCATCTGCGTGCGCCAATGAATTTAACCCAGACATCAGTTTGGTACTGGACGGTACGTATAAAAGCCAAGATACGGCACTCCAAAACTCTGAAAAAGGGTTTTCTTTGGGTCACACAGAGCTGACTATTGAAGCCCCCGTCGATGATTTATTTCATGGCCGCTTATCAGCGGTGCTTGAAGATCACGAAGGTGAAACAGAAATCAACATGGAAGAAGCATTCCTGGAGACCACAGCCCTTCCCTACGGTTTGCATGTCAAAGCAGGTCGCTTCCTCTCAGGTATTGGTTATTTGAACGGTCGACATACACACGAAGATGACTTCTCTGAACGCCCTGCTGTGTATCGTGCACTGTTGGGCAGTCACTATTTTGATGACGGAATCAACGCCAGCATTCTAATGCCAACGGACGTTTACTGGACCATTTCTGCAGAAGCCTTCGACGGTAAACAGATGTCGGGCCAATCTCATGATGAGTCGGTAGGCGTTTACACGCTGTCAACGAAAGTAGGCGGCGACTTCAATACTGAAAACAGCTGGCAAGTGGGCGCCTCTTATCTTCATAACCGTTTGACCGAGTTAGAAAACGAAGAGGAAGAACATGAAGATGAGCACGATCATGGGCATGATGATCATGCTGGCCATAGCCACGATGTGGAATATCAAGGTAAGCACCTTTACATGCTGGACGCCGTTTGGAAGTGGGCACCTAATGGCAACGCCAAAGAAGAGCAGTTGAAGCTGACGGCCGAATACCTATTAGCCAAAGATCCCAACCAATACGCCACCTCGGATGACTTTCAACAAGGTTGGTATTTCAGTTCCAGCTATAAGTTCCAACCCGAATGGACTGTCTCCGCACGCGTTGGTCAGGTGGATTTGAGCGAAGCCCACGGTGATCACTTTCATCAGCAAAAGCTGGACGAGGCGAACTTAGCGCTTACCTGGTCACGATCTCACTTCTCATTGATTCGCATGATGTACACCCATCAAAGCAGCGATGATTTTGATAACGATGGAAGCGCTTTAAGCCTTCAATATCAGATGACATTAGGAGCCCACGGTGCGCATCAATTCTAAACTTTATCGAGTGCTTCTAGGTCTGTTCATTGGTTTATTAAGTATTAAGAGCCATGCCGCTTTGAACGTGTTTGCCTGTGAACCTGAATGGAAAGCGCTCATTGAAATTCTAGGTAAAGAGCGCGTGGATGTGGTCTCGGCCACCAATGCCTTTCAAGACCCACACTACATTGAAGCCAGACCGTCTTTGATTGTAAAACTGAGACGCGCTGATTTCTTGATTTGCACAGGGGCTGATCTGGAAATCGGTTGGCTGCCCTTGCTGCTTAAAAAGTCAGGCAACCAAAAGGTATTACCCTCTCAGCTAGGCCACTTTATGGCCTCTGATTTTGTGAAGCGTTTGGAAGTACCGCACCGACACGACCGCAGTGACGGTGACGTTCATGCCGCAGGTAATCCTCATGTTCACCTTGACCCTCAGCGACTCTTGTTGATTGCCACTGAATTAAAAAATCGTTTGACTCAAGTGGAGCCGGAGCACGAACGCTTCTATGAAGACAATTATCAGGCGTTCAAAACGCGTTGGTTGAGCAACATGGATCGCTGGAAACAAAAAACAAAGCCCCTAATGAGTAAAGAGTTCATTGTTTACCATCGTAATTGGAGTTATCTGTTCGACTGGTTATCACTGAAAGAACTTGCTGATTTGGAACCGAAGCCCGGCGTCCCACCCAACAGCCGTTATTTAACCGCCTTGTTGTCCAAGACCGACTCAACGCAAGCGAAGGGGATATTAGTTTCTAACTACCAAAACCCGAAGGCAGCCCATTGGTTGTCGGAACGAACGGCGTTGCCCGTCATTACGTTGCCCTTCACTGTGGGCGCCAATGACGACGTTCAAACGTTAGAGGGATTGTTCGATGCCATTATCGATCAATTACTTACCAACGGTGAAAAATAAGTAATGAATGAGCTTTTGCTGTACGTAGAAATCTTATTGCCCGCATTGATTGCGGGCCTTCTTATCTTATTAACGCACATTCCATTGGGCGCAAAAGTATTGGCCAAAGGCATCATCTTCTTTGACTTAGCCATTGCCCAGTTAGCGGCGTTTGGGGTGGTTTTGTCTGCGCTGTTGTTGGACATCGCTCAAGAGAAATGGCTCACCCAAAGCATTGCCGTATGCACGGCATTGCTCGGTGCCTGCTTTTTGTATTATTTGCGAACCTTTTCCGTGAAGTTTCAAGAAGCTGTCATTGGCATCATCTTTTTACTGTCCAGCACGGGAGTGCTGTTGGTGCTAACGAAAGACCCACAAGCACACGACACATTTCAGCAATTGATGTTGGGCCAGATCTTATGGGTGGGTTATCAAGACATTGCGTATTTAATTGTTTTTACAGCCTTAATTGCATTTCTTTGGGCCGTCATAAAACGATGGAATGAAGAAATGGCGTTTTATGTGGCGTTCGCTTTGGCGGTCACCATGTCCACGCAATTCATTGGGGTTTACCTTGTCTTTGCCAGCTTAATTATTCCTGCGTTGGGCAGTCAAAAGGCTTCGAAGCCATGGCTTACCGCCAGCTTCATCGGCGTTTCCAGTTACGTGATGGGATTACTCTTGTCTGCGCTGTTTGATTTACCTTCCGGGGCGTTAATCAGTTGGTGCATGGTGATGATGTGCGGCGTGTGTCTATCGACAAAGTGCATTCGCCTAAGCCTAAAAAGTTAGGATAAGACGCTTATATATCAAAACGCCCAGCACTCTGGGCGTTTTTTTATCTCACAAGCGCATTCATCCGTTCATGGCTTCGCTCTTATATAAGTTCTTATTTACGTTCTCATTTAAATGCCTGTTTACAGCAGGGCCATTACCCTCAGCAGCGTACTTTCGATAGAACGCGACCAACAAGGCATTCACGGCATCTTGTTGCTCAAACAAAGGCCAGTGCCCACACTCGGTCAAAATATGCACACTTGCATTAGGGAACGCATCCAGCTGTTTTTTAGCCAACGATACCGGTAAATAAGGATCGTCCTCCCCCCAAATAATCATCGCGGGGAAGTCCCGATTCTCAAACAGTGCAGCAATGGATGAGTGGCGTTCATCCGCCACCTCAGTCGCTCGATACAAACGCTTCATTGCGCGTCGAGAACCGTAATCCATCTGCTTTCTAAGCTCTATCAACTGAGCGGTACTCAAACGATTCGCACCCTTACACTGAATGGTGGAATTAAAGGCTCGCTGTGCAGGGGACAAAAACGAGAATAAATCGCCCAATATCGGCGTACGATACAATTTAGCCAACGAGTGCCACTTCTCTAGAAATAATCCCGTATCCATTAAAGTAAAACTCAACATGCGCTCAATATTATTCGAAGCCCAAGTCAGCCCCCATGCCCCCGCAAAATCATGCAAAACAAAGTGAATGTTCTGTATGCCCATTTCATCAAACAAAGCAGATAAAATCGGCTGATAGGATTCAACCGTATAATTAAACGAGCTCGGTTTATCCGCATCGCCAAAGCCCGGCATATTCAAAGCAACCACTCGATGAAAGGGGGATAAAGAATTAAGAAATGGCTTCCAATCATTCGCAGATCCGGGGAAGCCATGAATAAACACAATGGCCTCAGTCGAGTGAATGTCTCCTCCTTGCAACACGGGTAGGGTTAACCCATCAATTACGTAACGTGTGGACGAAATGGTCATGTCATTTAACTTCCTTGTGCATGTTATTATTTTTATTAATGTTCAACACGAGTGTTGGCTTATCGAGTCACTGTAAAGCCTTCTTCACTGCTGGGCGCTTCAAAGTACTTGGTGATTTGCTCGAACATCTCTGCGGTATCCGTCGCAGCCCTTTCCGGTTGCTGAATGCGCCGCGCTTCAATCTGTTTTAGGCAAACATCATTCGGTACATCAATATAAACCAATTCATGAGACGCCTCTATTTCCGAGAATATGTCTCGGAACCACGCCCGTTGTGATTGGGTATTGGCAGGAAAATCCAAAACGACATCGGTGCCCGCAGTTAAAATGCCTTGAACTAGCTTCTTAATCGGGGGCTTAATCTTTCCGGAGTATAAAATATAATCCTTCAGAGAATGAATCGAGTCTGGATACAACGACCCAAGCCATTCATCTTCAGATAATAATACCGCATTTCTCTCGTGTGCAATCTTCGCCGCAGAGGTGGATTTACCTGCCCCCATTTTTCCACAGAAAAAAATAAGATGCCCTTTGTTCATAACCTGCTCCTTGCATGTCATAGCCATAATCCACGTCATTTAACTATTCAGTAAAACTCTTAACAAGACCAACGATATTCAATAAGTTCACCTGTACTGATCTCCCATTGGACATCTAATTAAGATAAACATGGTAGAACACAGACTTGATATTTAGAAGGGAAAAAACATTAGATAGTTTTGTGCTCCTTAACGAGAGGGGCACCCAAATAAGCAGGGCGAGAAACGAATGCATGTTAACAAGCAGCGCCTAAAACCATAACTCCGTGTTAACGGAAGACCGGCCCAACAGTAATGTAGTTTTATTTTATGCGATGCTTTTTCCGCATAAAACCAAGCGGAAATGTGTCCGGTGCAGCCGTTTGTTAAGGGCTGATCTTAGGTACTAAATACCTAAACACGACCCAACTGAACCTTCTAGTTCCTGAATCAATTCAGGATCCATATATTGGTATTCATCGGGGATATCTAAAACATGGACAGGCTTGTGATCAAGCATTCTTGTAAACTCTGCTTTAAGTCTACTTTTATGCTTTTGTTCCATAACAAATATCATGTCGGCCCAGCGGATATCCGCTGAGCTGACAGTCTTTTTTGCTCTCGGGCTAGTACCTGCGGATTTAACATTAAAATCAGGGTGCTTACGCCATATAGTTTCAGCCGTTGGACTGCGCCACTGATTTCTACTGCAAATGAATAGCAAGTTTTTCATTTTTTACTCATCCAATGGCTGCTCATCATCCAAGGTTTGACGAACTGTACGTTTAGGATACTCTATGCCGAGCTGTTTGGCTCGACGCAGCTTTTCTGCCCGCGTATACATTAACTTCCAGTTTTTTTCTGAAATCCATTGTTTCTCGCTCACAGCACTACCCTTTCTAGTCTTCGTTCTAGCTTTAGATCTTCTCCAACCTCTATCTCTAAGTTCACTCATTATTTATGCCTCTTTAAATTATCGAGTTCAGCAGCCGCGATAATATGGAGAGGATTCCTATCTTATTACCTTTAACGCCGAATTCAGTGGCTTGCCCGCTGTAATACTTTGTTAAATTCGATATCACGTTCTTCAAGCTGGATATACATTCCCCAGTAATAGAGATCGCCATCACCAACAATTTCCTGAATGTTAACCATGAACCTTTGTGCTTCTTCAGCTGGAACACTCTCAGAGTCTGAATACCTACCTTTTAAGTCTTTGACTAATTGAAGTGCGCATAAAAAGGATTGATAGCTTTCACATATTAAATTTTCTTCCCAGCTACCCATTCCAATCATAGCGTTGTAGATTGGTAAGTCAGGATCATTAAGGTCAACAAATACTGGATCAAAACAATTTTGATTTATTCCAATTACATACCAACCTTCCTGCCAGTCACCTTCGTCAAAGCCAAATAGAGGATTCCCATCACCATCTATCGAAAAACCGACCTGATATTTATCAAAGATATCATTAGAAAATAAAAGAAGATCTACAACTCCAAATTCATATTGCCCAGGAGTTAATTCAGGAAGACTAAATTCCATATAGTTCCTATAAATTTAACAGTATATTGAACGGAAGTCCGAATAAGCCCGGACGCCCTAAATTTATTTTCAACCATTTTGCCTTGGGTTAACTATACCTTTCAATACCTTAGTGAGGCCCTGAATATTTCTAAGTTCTTTTTCGTATATTAAAACCAAGCCATTGTATTCATTAAGTCACATTAAAAGTGGTCACTTCAGCTTAAACACAAAAACGCCCACATCAGTGGGCGCTTTTATGAACAATATTAGCGGTTACCTCTACGAACTAAACCATCTCAGAAGTTTCTTCCCCGATGTGTTTGTCGCCCGATTTAATGAGCCCTAAATCGTCCAGAATGCAGTACAAACACGGTATGACAAACAACACCAGTAAGGTGGTCGCGAAGATGCCACCAACAATACTCAATACCAGCGGGATGAGGATTTGCGCTTGTAAGCTGGTTTCAAACATCAAAGGGAGTAACCCAGCCATGGTGGTGGCAGACGTTAAAAACACCGCCCTAAATCGCTCTTTACTGGCCAACACGGCGGCTTGGTGTACATTGTAGCCTTCTTCCACATGCCATTTGACGTATTGCACCAGCAAAATGGAGTTGTTGACCACGATCCCCGCGAGCGAAATGAAGCCCACCATGCTCGGCATGGTTAAGTCATACCCCATGATCAGGTGGCTCCAGAACACGCCAATGAGCGCAAGCGGTATGGCCAACATCACAATGACGGGTTCACTGTAACTCTTAAACTGAAAGCTCAAAATGATGTAAACGGTGAACAAGCCCAGTACGAAAGCACGCACCATGGATTTGGCGGTTTCTTGACTGTTTGCCGCTTGCCCTTCAAGCACCACGGTTAAGCCGGGGTATTCGGCTTCCAGTTGGTCGAAGTATTCCGCCTTCGCTTGGGCCGTTACCGCTGCTGCATTGGTGATGTGCGCATTGACGTCCCCCAATACAGTCAAGGTTCTCAAGCCGTCGTAACGATTCACTCGTGCAAAATTACGTTCGTAGGTGATCTCTGCCACAGTGGCTAATGGGATTTGACTGCCATCCTCCAACACAATTGGGAAGTTATCAAAACGAGAGAGCATACTGCGGTCGATTTTTGATAACCGAACATCCACTTCGAGAGTTTCATAACCCACTTGAACTTCATCAGCCGTTGACCCCTGAAAGGCCGAGCGAAGTTGCGTGGCAATGGTGAAACTATCTACACCGTAACTACTCGCCCCCGGGCGGATTCGCACGTTAATTTCTTCTTTGCCTGGGCGGAGGTCATCCATCAAATCGTTCACGCCTTCAAACTGGCCGAGGTAATTCTGCAACTGCCAAGAGGCCTTACTTAACACCTCTAAATCTTCGTGCTGTAAACGGATCTCAATGGCGCGACCGGCAGGTCCTAAACTGGGTTGTTTGAACTGCAAGGCAATTACGCCCGGTATTTCACCCACACGTTCTCGCCATTCTGAGGTCAGTTCATTAATGTTGGATGAACGAATCTCGGATGAAAGTAAATCCAACTTCACTGTGGCTATGTGCGCGCCTTGTTCAAAGGAATCCGGATTGTAGTTGTATTGAACGGTGGTGTGTTCAATGATCGGGCGTTGATCCGGTTGTTCTGGGGTTTTATCTCGATTGATGTCATCGGCTTGTTTCACGATCCAATCGACCACTTCTTCCGTTCGGCTGAGCGGTGTACCCTGCGGTAGGAGTATACGCGCTTCGATTAAGTCACCATCCAAATCAGGGAACGGTGAAAAACGAAGTAAACCGCCCGCAGGCAATGCGAAAGTAATCAACAATAAACCAATCACCCCGCCCACAAACAAGTAACGCCATTGCACTAAGTACTCGACGATTCGAACTAAATTCTGTTCTCTGAAACGTTCGAAGGCAGCGTTGAAATCCTTCTTGAACTTAAACGCTTTATCTTCGGATGGGTTCTTCTCAAGGGAATGAACCAAGTGCCCTGGTAACACCAAAAAGGCTTCAATCAAACTCACGGCTAACGTGACCAACAAAACGATTGGGATGAACTTAAGCACCTTACCAATCTCACCTTCAATGAAGGCCAAACCCACGAACACACTGACCGTGGTTAAGAACGAAGAAAGAACCCCCATAGCCACTTTATAGAGGCCTTCCATGGTGCCATCCACCACGGCATAGTGATTATCCGCTGAGGATAAGTCATGATTTCCGCCCGCCTGTTGTCGCTTTTTATAGACATAAGCAGCAATGCTTTCGGCGATCACAATGGCATCGTCCATCAAGATACCAATGGCCATCAACAAGGCCACCATAGTGATCATATTAATGCTGATTCCGAACAGTGACATCACATACAGCGTCGCCAAGAAAGAAACAGGCAATCCCATGGCCACCCAGAAGGCAAAACGCAATCGGAAAAACAGTGCTAAGGTCAACGCCACCAGTACAAACCCTTGCCAACCGTTATCCAGCAGCATGTCCAGACGATCGGTCACAATGGATGTTTTGTTCTGCGTTAATGTTAAGGATACGCCCGATGGCTTTAGACGCTCTTCATCGACTAAAAAGGCTTCCAAGTCAGCCAAGACATTCAGTGAGTCGTCGGCCTTGCTCTTGCTGACTTTAAGAATGGTGGCAGGTTTGCCATCGAAATAGATCTTCTCTTCATCCAATTCAAACTGATCAATGACAGACGCAATGTCGCCCAAGCGAATTTCAGCCCCTTCCGTGTTAGACGCCACCACCAACGACATCAGCTCTTGTGCCGTCGTGCGTTGTTCGTCATAACGGATCAACAAGGTTTTGTCTTCAGTCTCGATCTGCCCCAGAGGCATCTTCAGGTTCTGACGCTCAATGGTGTTCGAGATATCAGCAAGACTTAAGTTGTACTGGCGTACTAAAGGCACTGATAGCTCTACGCGTAATTGACGCTCAGAAAAGCCCTGCATCTCAACATCGGCTACGCCTTTGATGCGCTGAATGCGGTGCTTTAAATCTTCGGCGTAGCTCTTTAAATGCGTTTGAGTGGTTTCCGCTGTAACCGCCACACTGACCACATGATCAAAACGGTTCATTTGGCTAATGACGGCTCGTTCGGTTTGATCAGGGAAATCGTCAATGGCATCCACTTCGGTTTTGATGTCATTAATGAAACGGTTTTCATCGCCTTTGTCGTCCATTTCCACCACGAGATGGCCAAGGCCTTCAAGGGCTTCGCATTGCTTTTCTTTCAGGTAGGCAATACCGGACACGGCTTCTTCTAAACGCTGACAGATGGATTCTTCCACATCCACCGGTGAGGCGCCCGGCCATACTACTCGGGCTTCTACTTTCACAGGTCGACTGTCAGGGAATGTCTCTCGTTTGATGTTGGGTAAGGCCGTAATGCCCAACGCCATTAACATCAACATGATCAAGTTGGCCGCCGTAGGGTGAGCCGCTAAATATCTAAGCATCATTAACCCTCCTTCGCTGGCGACTCAGAAGGCTTGGCCTTTGTGGTGTCCAGCCCTTTTACTTTAACGAGCGCACCATCAATGACTGGAATTAAATCGGTCAGAATGATTTGATCGCCCAAGCGCAACTCACCGCCATTTTGGGGCTTTTCGATCGCGACCCAACCACTGGAATTGAAGAGTTCTTTAACACGGCGAATACGCAACCTGCTGTCTTTATCCACCACATACACATTGCCTTCGTGAATGGCTCGGGCAGGCAACGCCAACATGGTATCTTCACGCCCCGTTACGCGTACTTCCACAAACATACCTGCAACCAACGGGGGGCGCTGTCGAATTTTAATGGCCTTTGGGTCCTGTTTAACTTCAACGATTAGCCCTACAGTGCCACGCGATTGATCTACTTCACCACTGATTCGGCTTAGGGTAGCAGGCCAATGTATTTCTTCGCCTGCCGTACGCATGACCACTTCTGCATTCGGGAAAATCATTGAGGGGTTGGCGTTCTCTAAGGACACTTGCGCTTCCACCGGTAACGTACGCATAGCTCTGCGCATATCGTGTATGCCGACTTGTGACTCCACTTCCATTTCATCCCACGCATGTGCAATGACCATGATTTGAGAGGGCGATACCACCTCATCGATGTTGATGTTTTCTTCAACAATCAAGCCACGGAATGGCATTTTTACTACGGTTTTTTCTAACAGGCGTTGAGCGTCTGCAACCCGTGCGGTTTGCACTCGATGGCTGGCATCCAAGACCAGTTTACGTGAAGGGATTAATCGGAGTTGATTTTCAAGATCCAAAACACGCTGGCGTTGAATCAAAAGGTTTCTGCGTTCTTGATCAAAATTCGATTGGGAGCTTAACTTTCTCTTTAACAGCTTTTCTTGGCGCTTTACTTCTTTTTCAACGATGGTCAGCTGGTTCTTTTCAATATCCAACGACAGCTTCAAGTTATTCGCTTCGATTTCTAAACTGTCTAACTCCGACTTTACGGATTCTAAATCGGCGGAAGACTGAGCTATTTGAAGTTCGTATTGAAGCGGGTCTATCTTAAGCAACACAACACCTTCATCCACAAACTGCCCCCGTTCAAGGGCTGAATTCTTGAACGTAACACGGCCTTCGACTTCTGAAATGGCCTGCCATTCTTTTTGAGGCCGAACATGGCCAAACGCAACAATTTCTGGGCCTAACATACGTTCTTGCAGAACAAAGGTTTCAACTAACGTCGCGCGTTCTACCACGTCTTCCATTGGTAAGGGTTTCTTATTTTTAGCGACGATCATTAACACCAAAAATCCGATTAAAAAAGCGAAAAAGAAGCCAAACTTACTTTTAATGATTTTAGAGAAAGAGCCCATAGCATTGCCTTTAATTGTTATTTTAAAAATCGAGCGTTTGTCACTGTAGTTGCATCTGTATGCTTTAGTATTTACCTACTCATTTATCCACTCATTCACGGACTAATCCACCTACTGATTCACTTACTGGATCACTTACGCAGACAACGCTTGCTACACAGTAAAATGAGTTACGATGAGAGTTAAGCAGTTAAATTCACCCGTATTAATCAATTGATTAATTAACATTTCATTCACTTCGTGTTTCAATTAGCCCTATAAATACAGGGATATAACCGTATTCAGAGCACTTTAGTCTAAACTTCATTTACGCTGAAATGATAAAACAACTATAGATACTTTCATGCCTAAACACCCCACATCACAGCCTCATTACGCGCAGAAGATTCGTAGAAACATCAACGAGATATCTTTATCATCGTTGTTTTCAACGCAGTCATTTTAAGTCTTCTTATTCGGTATGATGTGTTTGAAAGCATGATTCCTGTTCTCGCAGCCTATGAAAGCATTGAGCTTGATGAAATTATCCCTCTCTTTTTCTTCATCACGTTGTCCATTGGTTATTTTGCCCTTCGTCGTTGGAAAGAAGGCAAAGAACTCATAAAAACGCTCAAAGAAATGGCCACCCTTGACCCGCTTACAACGCTATTTAATCGCCGAAAAATTGAAACCGAACTTGCCCGATCCATTAAATACAGCGAACGTTTCAAGCAAGCATTGAGCATCGTGATCATTGATATTGATCACTTCAAACAGGTCAATGATAAGCACGGCCACGACATTGGAGACGTTGTGCTCATCGAGTTCTCAAATCTTTTAACCCTGCATTGCCGTGATACTGACATTGTGGGTCGCTGGGGAGGCGAAGAGTTCATCATCGTTGCCCCACAAACCAATATCTTCGAAACCTATGATCTGGCTGAACGGATTCGATCCCACGTTGAGAAGCATTTATTCCCAGAAGTAAATTCCATCACATGCAGCTTAGGCATCGCCGCCTACCGAGCAGATCATCAAATCGAAGACACCATTCGCCGTGCAGACAAAGCACTTTATCAAGCCAAGAATGAAGGCCGTAATAAAGTACAAACCTTTGAAGAAGAGGAATAACCCCTCCTCGCAAGCACGCGACAGATTTAAAGAAAGCACTAACCTCAAAAACGTAAACTTAATTCGATTTCGCCAAGAGCGACAAAAACGCCCCTTCTTCCATCGCTTTGTGATACAAAAAACCCTGAAATAAATCACAGCCCTGATCGGATAAGATCGCAGCTTGCTCCGGCGTTTCAATGCCCTCAGCGATGACGTTGAGATCCAGTTTATCCGCAAGCGCTATGATCGAAGACACCAACTTCTTTGCATTGACGTCTTCTTCGATTGTACGAATAAAACTTCGATCAATCTTAATCACATCCACAGGGTAGGTCGCCAAATAGCTCAATGACGAATACCCCGTTCCGAAATCGTCCAAGTAAATGGTAACGCCTTGTTCAGAAAGCTCCGAGAGTTGTTTTAGGGTCAACGTTTTATCTTCGATCATTAGCCCTTCTGTAATTTCTACTGCGATGTTCTTGGAATCGATCTGGTAGAAGTCCATAGCATCCATCAAGGTGGCAGATATGTTAGACGCCAAAAACTGTACGGGCGATACATTAATGGAAATCACAGGCGGTTGATCACAACCCATCGACAATAACTGGCTCACTCGGCACGCTTCTCTGCAAATCCAATCACCAATGGCGATAATATCGCCGGTTCTTTCTGCGATAGAAATAAACTTATCCGGCGGGACATTACCCAACACGGGGCTTTCCCAGCGAATTAAAGCTTCAGCTCGAACCACTTTATTCGTTTTAAAATCAATGATCGGTTGATAACACAGTCTGAATTCCGAATTTTTAATGGCTTCAGGAATCAGATTTCGAATAATAAGTTTTTCATGGGCCTCTCTGTGCATTTCACTGGAAAACGGCACCATTCGATTACGGCCTTGCGATTTTGCCTTCTTCATTGCACTTTCAGCATAGCTGGTAATCTTCTTGAAACTCTTTTGTTCCAACGAGAAACATGCAACGCCTATACTGACCGACACGTGCAATTTGCGAGCACCAACATCTAAGGCTTCAGAAAACAAATTAATGCATGATTGAGCCAAACGCTCTGCTTCGGCACGTCGCTTCACTTGAATGACCAGCGCAAAGCAATCCCCATTAAAACGGTATAAATAGCTTCGTAGCGGCAAGATGGATCGCACGCGATTGGCAACATCAACAATGACCTGATCACCTAATTCCTCGCCCATCATTGAATTAATGGTCCCGAGGTCGTCAATGTCCATCATGAGCACAGCGGTTTGAAACCTTCCATGCAGATGAACGTTCGATAAATCGTCTAAGGCAAGATTCAATCCAAGCTTATTAGGTAAGCCTGTCAGACCGTCAATGTGAGGTGAAACGCCATGTATGTTTCGCTCTGCGGATATCATTCTTTAAAACCTCTACCTTATTCAAATCAACCGTCTAAAACCCAAAGGATTAACATCGTGTACACAATCATATCTAAATAAAAACAGCGAGGAGCTGTTTTTATTTAGATATAGATACCGCTATAGGTAGGTTTTTTGACGCCAAACAACCACTTTGCGTTCTTCAGGCTCTAAGGACTCCCGAAGCTGCTTAACCACAGGGTTATCCTGATCACCATTGTTTGCAAGAAACGTTTGTATTGCCGTTTCAACAACTTGCGTAGCGGTTACATTCGTTCGCTCACATGTCTCTTGCATGGCCTGTAACACTTCTGGTGTAACACGAGCACAAATTCGTTTCGTTTTGGTATTTGCCATTTCACCCTTCCTGTATGTACTCAGTAAATCCAATTTACTCAAATCAGTACTGATCATTCATATTTAATTGTGTACACATTGTACTAACGATTATTATCCAAACAATAAGCAAATTGTAATTCTTTGTACAGTCTTTAATCGATTTTTGAGAAAAAACGCCCAATAGTATGAATTCACTTAACAATTACCATCACCGAGCCAACGCTTTTTGTAAGAGGTATTCCAAATATTGCAGCTCGCCATCAAAAAAACACACGTCGTGATACTTTTGTGATCTTTACGTGAAGCCTTCGCAATCTCTCCTACGTATCTTAAATCTTGAATTTCAAATAAATGTGTTCAGGCATCTTCATTCAGCATTCTGAATGGAAGACAAAAACAAAAATTAAGGAAAGATAATGAAGACGTTTTCAAAGATTGCGAAACCCCTATTGTTGGCACTACCTCTGATGGCATCACAAGCGCCTGCCGCTGAGCTTGATATCGAAATCACCAACCTAACACACGGTATTTTCTTTACTCCGTTGTTGGTTACAGCACATGACAACTCAGTGGATTTTTTCACTACTGGTTCTGCAGCATCCGCTGAACTTCAAGCAATGGCAGAAGGCGGTAACATCACACCACTCGTTGAAGCAAACCTTGAACCTAACGCAATTCACAGCGCCAACCCTGCTGGCGGTCTTCTAGCTGCCTCTGCGTCAGTCAACGTGAATATGAATACCGGTGACCTTGATTACTTATCTATTGTTTCCATGCTATTACCAACGAACGATGGCTTTGTTGGCCTAGACAGCTGGTCAATTCCTGAAGAAGCTGGCACATACACGGTGTATCTAAATGGCTACGACGCAGGTACAGAAGTAAATAATGAGCTTGTTGCTGAAGGGACAGGTGCACCGGGTACTCTTGGAATCCCTGCTAATCCAGGCGGTAACGGCGGTACAAACGGCACAGGCGTCGCAACCACCGAAGCCAATGAAACCGTTCACGTTCACCGTGGCAACATCGGTGATATCGATTCGACGGGCGGTGCCAGTGATTTAGACAGCCGCATTCACCGTTGGTTAAACCCGGTTGCTAAAGTGGTTATCACGGTCTCTGAAGAAGCCACTGAAACGGCACAATAAGGATGAGAGAAATGAAAAGATCTTATAAAAAATCGATCATTCTTGCTCTTTTCCCGGTCGTTGCAGCAGGCATGACGGGTTGCAGTGACAGTGATCACCCACGAGAAAGAACATTCGAAGTCACGGTAACCAACTTAAGTGCTAACCAGCCGCTTTCACCTGTGGGCGTTGTTTATCACGCGGACGGGTTTCAAGCATGGTCCATTGGCGAAGAAGCAAGTAATGGCCTTGAAGTATTGGCTGAAGGTGGCGATAACACGCAATTCTTAAGCGAGTCTGCAAGTGATTCAAGCAACATAACCACCGATGGTAATAATTCGCCCTTTGGCCCGGGCCATTCAGCGACTATATCAACCACCTTTGAAAGCAACAGTGATATCGAGTTAACCGTCGCCACTATGTTGGTGAATACCAATGATGCCTTCACGGGTCTTTCCGGTTGGAGCATCGGTGAACTGGAAGTTGGGGAAGAGTTATCTCGTTTATCCCCAATCTACGATGCAGGTACGGAAGCAAACACCGAAGCCGAAGGAACCATTCCTGGGCCGGCGGATGGCGGTGAAGGATTCAACAGTGAACGCGAAGAAAACGGTGTTGTTACTCGTCACCCAGGCGTAGTGACTGCAGGGGTTGAAGGCGGATTCGATGAGAACCCGTTATCAACTCTGGATGAATCACATCGTTTTGATGCACCAATTGCCAAAATTGTTGTCAGACGTGTGAACTGATGAAACATTGCCCTGACGCTTTCGGGTGAATGATCATCAATTGGTTATTTACTGTTTGATATCGATTCATGGATATCTTCCTAATAAGAATACGAGAGCATCAGGGCAGCATCATGAAAACACACATTTTAGTCATTGAAGATGATCAAGACATTAATAACTTGGTCACCATGAACTTAAAAGCCATGCACCTCGACGTCACCAGTTGTGACGATGGCCAAGAGGGATTAGACAAAGCACTGGCATCCGCGTTTGATTTAATCGTGCTTGATTTGATGCTCCCTAATTTGGACGGCCTTGAAATTTGCCGTCGCCTCAGAGCCAATGAAGTCTATACCCCCATTTTAATGCTAACAGCACGCGACTCAGAAGCAGACCGTGTTATTGGGTTGGAAATGGGCGCAGACGATTACTTAACCAAGCCTTTCAGCATTCGGGAATTCCAAGCTCGAGTAAAAGCGCTACTGCGCCGCGTAGCCCTGTTGAAAGAATCCCCCGCTGAAGAAATTTTATCGTTCCATGATTTAGAAATTAACGTTGGCCAACGCATCGTTACGTTAGCCAGTGCCCCCATTGAGCTGACCACCACAGAATTCGATTTATTAACCTACATGGCAAGACGACCAGGCCACGCGTTCAGCCGGACACAGTTGTTGGATGGTGTGTGGGGATATCAGCATTCTGGTTATGAACACACGGTCAACAGCCACATTAATCGTCTTCGTAATAAACTTGAAATCGATTTGGATCAGCCACAAAGAATCAAAACCGTTTGGGGCGTAGGCTACAAATTTGTTGAAGCCTAACCGCCAAGTGACGCCCTCAAAGGATATACACGTGACTTACAGCAATGACATTTCACTCGATCAAGAATCCCTGATTCCCGATAAAGAAAAAACCGTGAGTACATCGACCAAAAACACTGCAAATAACACTGTAAATAACACTTCCAATAGCACGGGAATTAACCCAGTGAGTAAAACGCTGTTCAGTTCCTTTTACAGTAAATTGGCCTTAGCCTTAATCGGCAGTTTCATCGCCATCGGTATTCTATTGGTCATGTTCATTAAGCAACTGAGTCAAAACTATCAAAGTGAAATTGAGCAAAAGCTGCATTTAGACCTTGCCAGCCATCTGGTCTATGACAGCCCGCAAATGAAAAGCGGCGAGTTTGACCATTCATCATTGAAAGATACGTTCCACACCATGATGATTCTTGGCCCTAGTTTCGAATTTTATCTGCTCGATCCACAAGGGAAAGTCCTAACTTATGATGCGGAACCCGGTAAAGTAAAACGCGAATACATCGACTTAGAACCCATTAACGCCTTTCTTAATAAAAGCGAAAGCTTACCCATTTGGGGCGCCGACCCAAGGCACGACAACCGAAAGAAAATATTTTCCGTGGCTGAAATTAAAAACGACGACGGCCTTCAAGGCTATTTGTACATTATCATCGGAGGTGAGCTGTACGATGGCGTGGTCGATCTCATGCAAAACAGCCACATAGCGACCATCGGTTTGTGGCTCGTCAGTGCGGCCATTATTTTCAGTATGTTAGTGACGCTGCTATTGTTCGGGTTTTTAACGCGGCCTCTGCGTAAGCTCAGTCAAGAAATGACCTTATTCAGCCAAGAAGGGTTTGAACACGGCAACCAAGCCGACCGGACATCCCCGCTTGCAAAGTGGAATTCATCGTCTTCGGACGAAGTAGAGCGCTTGGGTGCAACCTTCCATCAAATGTCGAATACCTTGAATGATCAGTACACCAAAATTAAAACCACAGACCAAGTTCGCCGTGAACTCATTTCTTATGTTTCCCACGATTTAAGAACGCCTTTAGCGTCACTGCAAGGGTATTTAGAAACGTGGCAACTGAGCCATAAAACCATGGACCCAATCGATGCGAAATCCTTGATTGATGTGGCTGAAAAGAACGCCAAACAAGTCAGTCGTTTGGTCGAGCAGTTATTTGAACTAGCCCATTTGGACAGCAATACCTTAGAGCTTGAGAAGGAGCCCGTACCTATTGCCGAATTGGCCTACGATGTTCTTCAAAAGATGACCTTGGATGCCAATAAAAAAGGCGTTGAACTGTATGTGGAGATCGAAGACTCGTCCCTCAAGGTGATGGCGAACATTGAACGATTGGAGCGTGTTTTTACCAACCTGATCGACAACGCCATTCGCCATTGCAGTGAAGGACATTCCGTTACGATTGAAATCAATGCCCAAGTTCACAACGCCTGTGCCCTTGAAGAAGTTCATCAAAGTGGTGCGTCTCGGGTTCTGGTAAATGTAAGAGACACGGGCGTGGGAATTCCAAAAGAAGACTTGGAATTCATTTTCGATACCCATTATCGAGCAACCAATTCAATTGCAGGCAAACGTTCAGGCAGCGGCCTTGGACTTGCAATCACACGCCGAGTATTGGACTTACACGGCAGCCAAATTCAGGTTGAAAGTACCTTAGGCGAAGGGACGTGTTTCATGTTCTGCTTGGAGCAATACAAAGTACCGTCTTAAGTCAATGGATGACGTCGTACAAGAATATATATCACAGACTTCTACAATGGTAGCGGTCTAAAAGCCCAGAGAGGTTTCAATCATAACCTCTCGGCTTCCAACGTGATAACCCCGTGAATTCTGAGTCAGTAATTGATAATCTGCTTCTCTGTTAAGCGCATTATGTACATAACCTGAGACCTGCCATTGATAATCCAAAGAAAGATTCAACAGCTGATTCATATTCACGTTGGCATCAATGGACATTAAGTAATAAGGGCCTTCTGAGTTAATTTCTCTCACAAAGTCGTTCGCTTTTTTATGCTTCTCAAAATTATTGGTATAACTGAAAAACACACCACTGTCCCATGCGTTGTGGGATTGATAATGAACCCCCGATTTGATTACCCAAGGAGATGCGTAAGACGCACCGGGTAAGTCTTGCCATGTCGCCGAATACATCACATCCCAATTCGAAGATAACCACGACCGCCCTTCTGCTTCGACGCCCCAAGTGCGATCATTCAGAGCGTTTCGCCAAAGTTCAGCAGTGCTATTCGAGCTATTACTATTCGAACCCGTGCCTCTGACAATGACGTTTTCGTATTCCGTTCTAAATAACGTGATAGACCCTTGATGTTTTTCAAATTGATAAAACCACTGTAAATCCCAGGTTTGAATCTCTTCCGGCTCTAAATCAGGATTACTAACAACCACGACGGTATTAGAATCGCTCTCCAATAACGAAGGCGTACGATACGCCTCTGAATAGAGAAGTTTCACCCCATAACGTGGACTTAATTGATAATGCACCCCCGTGCGAAATAACCAATGCGGTTCATAGTTTTCGTGGTCGTTGTATTGCACACCGCCACTGATGCCCCAGTGATCTTCATATTGATAACGATATTCGGAAAACCCATACCAATTATCTGCGGTCATTCGATCAAGAAATGAGGTAAACTCGATGGTCGCTCGATCAATATGCGCCCCCATCAAGACACTGTGGTTTCCGTGTACAAAATCAAACCGTGATTCAGCACCAAACGAATGCCCCGGTAATTCCAGAACGCCTTCTAGGCTGTTGAAGTCACCCTCCAGTTCGGAATAAATGGCATAAGAACTCCATGTAATTTGATCCGAAACTTCCGTTTTGTAATCCAGCATCACATTCAGAAACTCCACATCCATGGGCTCTTCAAGAAAACCGGTTCCGGCTGAGGCGACATTAAATCGTTCATTGGCGTAATACATAGATAGAACAATGTCATTCCAAGAAACTTCTGAGTACGTACTGATATGCTCTAGATTCGGAGATAAGTTTTCTCGAGCGCCATCAGAGAATTCAGAGGGTAAATCACTGCCATCACTGCGTTCCTGCTCAATGACGGAGTAGGCATAGGTTGAACCTTCTGACCACGCTAGCGTCGCATCCAGCCCGGTGAGATTTTCGCTCCCGGCAGAAACACCAAGAGTAACTTCCTTATCAGTGGGTTTTTGAGTAATTATGTTTACAACGCCACTCACCGCATTACTGCCATACAACACAGAGCCGGGCCCCCGAACCACCTCCACACGCTCGATGCTATTAACGGGAAAGGACTTATACACCAAACGAATATTCCCCAACACACCATCGCTTCGCACAGGATGACCATTGATCAAAACTAAAATGCGGTCGCCTAACGGATTATAGGTATCCCCTCTTATGCTGGTACTGTGCGAATAGGTGTTAATGGTTGTTTGAATCGTCCCCGGCAAACGAGCAATTACATCACTTAAATTACGAGCGCCCCAAGCCTGAATGTCATGCTTGGAGAACACAGAAACAATCCCATGTGCGGTTTGAAGGTTTTCTTCTCGATTTGAGACCGTTAAAACCGTCACATCCATCAACTATTCAAGAGACAACTCAAAGAAGTCATCGGAGACATCATCCCCGTAGGACACGGAGCATAATGCTCCAGTAATGACACTGAACAGCCACGCAAGCCTGTCCACTCGACACCTTTGAGAACGCCACCGAGTCCTTCGTCTCATAACAACCTGACGTGTGTATTTGCTAAGACCGTTCATGAATAGTCCTATTCTTTAAGTCTTTAGAGTAGACCTAATTTCAAATTCCTCCCTAGCCCATAGCCTACGGTAAGACGACCGCTCATCCGATTTCATCACAAGAAAAAATCGTGATGAGTGTCTCAAAAGCCAAAAAGCTGTTCAAAGTGCCCACTTTTTGGTTTTCATTACACAAATACGCTTTCCCCCCATTTAAACAGGTGATATAACGGTTAAAAAATAAACAAAACAAACACTTTCGCAGGAAGCGACCAGCTAAGAGTTCTTCAAGTAATCTCTCTAAGCTTTGGATCAGCATTGATGCAGTATATCAATGGGGTACAACGCGATGGTCAATAATACGAGTAATAAAAAGTCGCCTCGTTTCATCATATTTCTATGCATTACGATCAGCAGTTTGCTGCTCATGGGCTTTACTGTGCTTAATATCACTGAAGCTCCGTACAATGAAACCTTTAATGCCCAAAATGACGCCCCTTGTAGCACGTCCGAATGTGCAACAGCACCAAGCGTATCGAACATTACTCTGTCCTCTGAATCAAACGCGCCCAAAAACACAGAACATAAACCCAAAGAAAAAGACTTCCCGTTTGCAAGCAATTCAATGCAAGCACAAGTCATGCGTGTAGCGGATTTGTATGAATCTCAAATCAATTACCCAAAATATTCTTACTCGATTGCTAAAGGCAATTTAGGGCAATTCATTCCCAATCAACACATAGCAACATCATTGCCTTTGATGGGTTCTGGTTTGGGCGACGACGCGTCACTGCAGTTGAGTTTAGATAAATTCCATTATTTCTGGGGTGAGACACTGATCCCTACAGTTACCATTATTCTGGACGGCTCAGGCACTGAAATCGACCAAGCTACCTTCACTTTGGTCACAGCAGATGGCAAAACGGTACTTTCCAGTAATGAATCACGCATTAGCCGGAACCAAGCAACCGCAGACATTTCTCTGTCTTCGACCAGCAGCACCGACGAACAAGATTACTTCTTAGTGGCTGAAGTGAGAACGTCCGGTTCCGGCGAGCATTACGAAGTAAGAACGTCTCTAAAAGTCGGCAACATGGTGGGTGAAATAACAGGGATCAGTAACAGTCATTTGGATGGATCACACTTAGTCATCCCGGTAAACCTTACCCTTGAAGACGGTGGGTACTACCTTATCTCAGCCAACTTATACACAGACAACAACGAACCACTTTTAAACCTGAGCTACAAAGGCAAGCTTTCTAAATTAGACGATAATGTTTTATTAAGAGCGCACTTCAGCGCACTTTCCATCTCAAATAATGAAGGCCCTTACAAACTGGGCAATTTTGATCTTAAAAAATTGCCTTCAGGCCCCGGAGACCCAACCGAATACGGCAAAGTGCCAAAAAAAGAATTTTCGGTGCAAGGCTTTCCATTTAATGATTATGACCAAACTCCGTATTCCAACCCTCAAGCCGAGGCCAGAGTCGAGTTTTTAAAAACATTGTCCAACTCCCAGGGATAACGTAATGGATGTTTTGATTATGAATCATTCATATGGAGCATCCACATACGTTAGGGGTTGGCGTGTAAGGAAAACAGTTCAAGGAAGAGCAAAGAAAAACCACAGGCAAGAAACGTTAAGTTTCACAATAACAATAAGAGAGAAATGTGATGTTCAAGAAAATTGCACTTTCAGCCTGCATCGTTTCAACCGGTATGCTAGCGGCAATGCCAGCCAATGCTCAACTAGCAGGTAAGAACGTTATTGCAGTTCACGGATTTCAACCAGGCAACTTGTTCAGCGGGTCACAAACCCAACAACAAGTAGAGCAAAACGGTGAAAACTATTGGTCTGATTTTTGGCTTCAGCACGCTGAAGGCCGAATCGACTGGGACTCCAACGATCGTTTAGAGGGTGAAACTGCACAGCGTATTTACGACAAAATATCAGAATTTTCACGTTCAGGGTTGTGTGATCAAGGTTGCGTCGTGGTAACGCATTCCACAGGTGACTTGGTGACACGCTATATGCTTGAGAACCAAGACCATTGGCTAGAATCCCAAGGTCTGGAACCGTTGAACATATTAACGGTTATGGATTTTGCCGGCGCTGGCGGCGGTACTGAGCTTGCTGACGTCGCTTACCAAGTTGCAAACAACGATGCTTGGTATATGTGGCCATTAAAAGAAGCCATTGAAGCTTTCATGGGCTTTGAAGTTCAACCAGAAAACATGGGTGTACTTTATAACCTTCAACCAAACGTCGCACGTAATACGGCAACGTCCGCGTCTGATGTGCCTCGCCTTCGTCTTGTCGGTGCGGGTTCGGAGTACGGTGGGGTGACTAAACCTTTCATTACAGGGTCGGATGATTCCGTTGTTCCTTTGCACTCCGCATGTGGCGCAAGTACATCTGGGTCTTACGATAGCTGCCTATCAAACTTAGCAATGGACGGTGAAGTTAAAGGCCAAAGCGCACCAAGCGGCTTTTACACGAACCACTACCCACTTGTCATGGCGGAAGGTGCCGGTCACGGAGCTACCATCAGCAATGCAACGGGTAATGTAATGACAGCCTCAACGAGTCAAATGACTTCTGGCGGTTTGAATGTGAACCTTTCATTGCAGACAAAAGAAGAAAAGGCTTGGTGGCAGTTATGGGGTAGCGGTGACAAGTACACAACTATTTCAAACTCGAAGAATCAATCCATGTCTTCATTGGTTTATAACAGCGTTTCTCAATAAACACTGTTCATAAAACCCAACAAAACCCGTTCTTTCAGAGCGGGTTTTGCATAAGCCTTTTTGGCCTTTACCAATTCTTAAAAACCAACCGCTGTATTTCTATGCATGACGCCGTAACGTTGTCGGTACTCACTCATGGTCATACCCAGCGTTTTCTTAAACAAGCGCCGGAACGAACTGACATCTTCATAGCCTGAATCCCAAATTAACGAATTGGCCTGTTTGTTGGTAGACTCCAAACCTCTGCGCACAAACTCAATCCTTAGACGCTGCAAGTAGCTAATAGGCGTTTCACCTGTGATCGCTTTAAAGCGACGACTCAGCTGTCGCTCGCTGATTGAAATTTCATTCATGAGTTCAGGCAAGGTGATTGGCTCTTGAAACCTTTCTTCTAGAAGTAACTGAAGCTGTTCAACATGCACATCATCATGTGAACGGCTCGGCATGAACATAGAGAAAGGCGTTTGTTGATTTTGCGTAGGCTCGATCAACATAAGCCGCCCCGTTTGCATAGCAAGTTCGCGACTGTGAAAACGCTCGATCAAATACAACGTCATTTGATTCACCGCCGTAGCACCGCCAAAACTGATAACATCGCCGTGATCAATCATCATTTGGTTCACATCGAAGGGCTGATCTTGAAACAGCTGATGAACGCCGTTGTCCATCAACCAATGCGTGGTGAGAATCCTATTCTTAGCCACACCAGCGGATGCAATCAGAAAGTTGCCACTGCAACTTGCAACAATGACAGTACCCTCTTGATGCCAACGCTGAATCAGATCAACCCGAACTTGAGACGCCTCAAGCACTTTGCTCAGCTTCTCGGGGGTTGCGGTCGCCTCGATCATGCCAGGCAGAATCAAAATGTCCGGCCTATCGTCTACGTCGATTAATTCAATATTCGAAATTTGATAACCGTTATACGCCGTGTGCTCATGACGACTGCCAATCAGTTTAAAAGGAAACACATCTTGCCCAATGCCCGACGTTTTTCGAAAGCAGTAGTTGGCGGCAATTAACGTATCAACCAACGAAAAGATCCCTGACGCTTGGCATCGATCGGCCACTAAAATTTGAACATTCGTCGACATCACGTTGGATTGGTCATTCTCAATATTTAACAACATAGCAGACAGCTCCTTCGCTCTATACGGTACAGTTTATCTCATCATCCGAGCTTACAAGCTCGTCATAAATGACAACAAGTGTGCGAATACAGACACCAACACCGTCTAATATCACCATACAAATGCCCTAAATGACAACCTAAGTTTAGTTCAGTCTCCTATAACCTGTCTCTAACGTTTATCGATTGGAGATCTTTCTTATGAATGCACAAGTACGAGTTCCAGACCATTCCCCCCTTTCTAGCCACCTTCTCTCGGATAACCCTCTCTCTGACAATCAATGGTATGAACAAATACAGCAATACATTGCTGCTCAAAAACAACCCGCCGTCTATGGCTGGATCAGTAAAACGCTGAATTTAACGAATTCAGTATCCAGTAAAGTGGCAGGTAAACTTGCGCACAAGTTGTGGTTCACACCACAAAGTCGCCCAATGAGTGAAGCCGACAAAGATTGGTTAAACAGCGCGGTGACTGATTACGTCATCAAGAACGGGGCTCAAGTCCCTGTCTATCATTGGGGCAGCGGGCCACAGATACTTTGCATTCACGGTTGGGGAGGTCATTCTGGTCAATTCAGACAGATCGCCAATACACTGGTTGAACAAGGCTATTCTGTCATCAGTTTCGATTCACCCGGTCACGGATTTGCAGAAGGTAAGACCACAGACTTACAAGAAATAAGCGAAATTGTGTCATTAATTGCGGAATCTCATGTACAAGCACACGGAGAATTCCACGCAATAGTGACTCACTCCTTAGGTGGGTTGGCAGCGAACAACGCCATCAATAATGGCGTGAAAACTAAGTCATTAGTCTGTCTCAATACGCCTATGTGTCTTGATCACACGGTACAAACCTTTAAGCATCAATTAAGCCTACACAGTGAAGTCATTGATCAGCATCGCACGTTGTTAGAAAAGAAGTTTAATGAAGGTTTTTGGAAAGACTACGATTTACGAATCAAAGAAACCGCCGTTCCTATGTTCTTATGTTACGACAATAAAGACGATCAAGTACCTAATTCCGTGGGCCATTACTTAAATGAGCAACATGAAAACAGTGAGCTGTTTTTGACCGAAGGTCTCGGGCACAACCGGAGTGTAAGAACCCCTGAAGTCATTGTAAAAGTCGCTCGATTCATCAAATCACACGCCTAACACAACGAACCTTGATGACCCTGTGACTGTTTAGTCACTTTGCCTGCATAGTCACTTTTCTGTTTCGCGTGATCTCTGCAGGCTTTTTTTTAATGATGAGCACTTTTTCTAGCGCGCTTGACGCGGTACATTTCTTGGTCTGCCATCTCAACCAAGTGGTTAAAGTCAGGAGCATCCTCTGCGACCATAACACCACCAATGCTCACCTTTAATTGCCGACCGGAAGAAAGCTGTTGTTGACTGATGTAATCCTCAAGGCGGTTTATCACCACCTTAAGCGTGCTGTCTTCCGCCAAGAAAACCAGCGCGGTAAATTCATCCCCACCCAAGCGCGCGGAAGTATCACTTTCTCTCAAACAATGACTCAAACATTCAGCCAATCGAATGATCGCTTCATCACCTGCATCATGGCCCACGCTGTCATTGATGAACTTCAAGTCGTCCACATCCAAGAACAATAAACCAAGCCTCTGATGCATCCTAACGGCTAATTTTAATTGCCGTTGAGCCAAAAAATTAAACCCTCGCCGGTTGTATAAGCCTGTGAGTTCATCCGTTATTGCTATCTCACGCAGCGCTTCATTTTGTTCAATCAAAGCCAAGTTGGCCTCAATGATGTTTCTAAACTGAACCATCAAGCGTTGATAAATGGCATCGTAATGGGTTGCCTTAAAGTCCAACACACATAAGCTGCCAAACGGCTCACCGTTGGGCCAAAAAATAGGAAACCCTAAATAAGAAATAAAGCCGTCTCTGTATTCAGGATTATCATCCCAATAATCATCTTTCGAAGCATCTGGCACATACAACGGTTGGTGGGTCTCTATGACCTTTTTACAAAACAAATTCACATCCGGATTAACCACTTCCCCCGCACAATACGGATTTGCATCATTGCTCGAAGCCACCACCGCCATATAACCGTTCTCGGTGTATTGAACAACAAATCCTGCGGGTGCGCGACAAGCCTCCGCCATGACATCGACCACTTCCTGCCACCGGCCCAGCATCGCCTGATAATCTTCAGAGTCGCGAACCCAAGTTAGATCTTTCATAGACAGTATCCAATAACTAGGAATATCCAATTCAACTTCCCTATCAGATATTCTTAATTTAGTTGGAATACGATACTTTATGGAACTTATTAGACAGGCGGCCAGCACTGGACACACCGAATGTAAAGGCTGGATTCAACACAGTCGCTGACAAGAAGAAATAGAGAGCCTTACGGCTCTCTTTGAGGATATTATTAATGCTTAAGATTCATACTGATATCAGCGGTAAACACTGTTTCACCAGAGGTGTCGGTTACAACAACAGGCACAACTACATCGCCTTCGGTTGTCCAATCTATCTTTGACCCATCGGCTATACCCACTAAATCGGTCTTGGCTTTCTTAACGTACTTCACCGTCATACCCGTTGGAATCCAACGACTGCCTTTCGGAATGGAAACATCCGTCATCGTACCACCAGCAAGCTCTGCCATGTTACACATCGCAATGGCATGCACCGTTTTAAAATGATTCTGAACAGAACGACGCTTCTTCATCTTTACTTCGCAATAGTTTGGGCGCAATTCGGTCATGTGAGGTTTAATGGAACCAAAGTAAGGCGCAACCACACACACAGCTTTACTGAATAACTTAGTTCCCTGAGGCACCTGCTTAAATTGATTAAATAATTTCAATGCGTCCATAGTCTCATCTCTCCGAAATTGTCTTCTTTGTTGCTTCGCGATCACTTTAAACTATCAACCACCATTACAGCGGTTAATTTATAATCACACAAACTAGAATATAGTTCTAGAAATATATTCTATTAACTCACAAAAAAGCCCTTATTACTCAATAAGGGCTTTATCAATTGCGAAGGAATCAAATACTAAGAGATAGTTAGATCATCACTTAAATCTCGCACTTAATAACTTACCGTTAGATTCCATAAGCAACAAGGCATTGCCTGCGGCATCAACCAGTACATGGGGATTATCAGCATCGGTCATCAATAATTCCGACGCGTGCCACAGATCCTTTTCTGCATTATAACGACGACCCAAAAGCTCACTGTTTTCTGATACCCAAACAATAATGGCATTGCCACCTTCATCAACGGCTATTTGTGGCGAGCCGCCTTCTCCGGTGTTTCCAAGAACACCAAGTTCTTGTGGTGTCCCCCACGTATGTTCATTTCCGTCGTAACGGTTAATCATAATGCTAAATGTTGAGATCTCATCAACCGTGACCTTTTGCACCCAAGCCACCAAAGCATGATCACTCTCATCAAATACAACTTGAGGATCATATATCCCTGCATTATTTTCATGATCAGTGCCTGCAAGTTCAAAGTCTTCCCATTCGCCAGTTTCAAAGTCATACCAGTAACTAATAAGGTTTCCTGATCCTCGATCAACTAACAGCACATTCCCGACAGAATCAAAAGCAAACGAAAGGTCAGGAAAATAAGAGCTCGTTATTGATGTATCCGTCCATTGATCATCAATGACGTTATATCGCTTAATGTCACTTGGGTAAAAGAAATCATTCAACACCAACAACGCATTACCATCCCGATCAAAAGAAACTTGCAAATCAGTAATCTGAAAAAGAATAATTCCAACCTGAATCGCTTCTGCAGTCCATTCGTTAGTATCGGCACTGTAACGCCTAGCCAAGATAGGGAAATTAGACGAAATAATGTATTTATTTTGTGCCCAAACCACCAATGCGTTGCCATTGTCATCTAGGGCTACCTGAGGAACATCTCCTAATTCATCAAGCTGTTCTGGGTCACCCCAAGATGCACTTTCTGCATCGTAACGTTTAAACCAAGGTCTCCAATCTTGACCGAATGGTCCGCTTCCTAGCTGCTTCCAAACAACATAAACATTACCCATATCATCCACTGCCACATCTGGTGCTTCAATGCGTACACTGGATGACTCTATAGACATCTCTTCTTGCCAAGCATCCGCCTCTGCATTGTAATAACGAAACAATACTTGGTATGTGCTGAACCCATCGACACTTTCTTTCTGAATCCAAACTGCAACTGCGTTTCCACTGCTGTCATAAGCTATATCTGAATCGCTAGCATCCCCGTCATCCGTATCAATTTGCATTGGCGCATGCCAAGCACCATCTGTAGCAGTAAAGTGCCAAGCGTAATTTTCAGCCAGACCATTGCCCACTAAGTCAGTCACGTCAGTGCTTAATTCCGCCGTGTAACGACCTAATATTGATAATGGTGAATGGGCTTGAATACTTGCTGTATTCGAACTTGCATCGAAACTGACCGTTGCGGGTATGGCTGTATGTTCATCACTAAGCATGAACGTGTTTTCATCGACAGACAAAGCAAACATATCTTCGGAAAACGTCGCCGTAATCACTTTATCGCGACTTATACCTTCTGATTCATGTTCCGGAGAAACACCACTCACCTCCGGAGCTGTGGTATCAAACACACCATCATCTAACGGAGCATCGTCTTCAACATCAGCAACACCGTCACCATCATCGTCGGTGTCGGCGTTATTCCCTATGCCGTCGCCATCCGTATCAACCGTTTCGTTAGGATCAAACGGAAGATCATCACTGATATCGGCGGTTCCATCATTGTCGTCATCTAAATCCAAGTTATTACCGATTCCGTCGTTATCGGTGTCCAAAGCTTCATTAGGATCAAAGGGGAAAACATCACTGTTGTCTGCAACGCCGTCACCATCATCGTCGGTGTCCGCGTTATTCCCTATGCCGTCGCCATCCGTATCAACCGTTTCGTTAGGATCAAACGGAAGATCATCACTGATATCGGCAGTTCCATCATTGTCATCATCTAAATCCGAGTTATTACCGATTCCGTCGTTATCGGTATCCACAGCTTCATCTGGATCAAAGGGAAAAACATCACTGTTGTCCGCAACGCCATCACCATCGCTGTCTTTATTCGCACTGGCAGTCGCATCAAGTAAATTCATAGTAAGGCTGTTAAGCTCTAAACCTCTGCCACTCTTCACTCTAAATACAACTTCAATTCCTGAATCTACTGCGAGGCTGTAATCGTCAAACCATTCCAACTGATCCTTGGTCGTCATGACAATTTCTTGTCCATCACCATACTGAACCGTGACATAAGCATCGCCGGAGGCTTGACTAAGAAGTAATCGAGTTTGTCCTGAAGCGCTTGCCTGAACGGAGGGTTCATAAATAACATAAGTCACATCAGGCACAACCAACCCGAGTGAATCCGGTACGGTTTGATTATCTTTTTTCCGTAAAGCAATCGTTTCATAAAAATGACTCAATGCCGTATCAGGATCAACAACGGAGCCTTCTCCGTCAGTCAGTTGAGCCACGACGTTCGTAATGTCTTGTTGAAAGCTTTCGGATTCAATATTTAATACACTGCCCTGCGCTTTCTTCCTAACCGCTTCACTGATTAGAATTCCATTATCTGGATTACCATCTTCGTCTAGGCTCTGTAGCAACTGCATAATATTAATGGCTTTTGTTTTCCCTGAATCACCCGTACCAATCAACTCTACAGGCGTAATGATCGACTGAGCTGCCACAGTCTCATCCGTATTCAACTGAATTAAGCCTATTCGAAACGAGACGCTTTCCCCAGGTAAGTAGGTAAACTCGCCTTTTCCATTTGTCACACCAGAAAAAGTCGCAGTTTCGTACTCAACCCCTTCAATGGCGGAATCAATAAGCTGACCTGTTTGTCTTAAAGATTCTCCAGATGAGTCATGATCCACACACCCATGAAGCAAGGAGGATGCGGCCACGGCAGTGAATAATCGAGCAATTAACGGCTTCAATCTGAACATTATTTCTCCGATGAATAGATATTAAATTATTATTTTTAGGTATAGGAATAATGATGACTCAGAGCAGCGTTATCGACTTAAACCTTGGATCCGTCCGTTTAAATCCCGCTACAGTAGAACTTACTCAATTGACGTTAAGAGCCCACATTCATGACGCGTGGCATACTCATAATCTTTCAGAATCAATCAAGTTGTTTCGAGCTATCCTTAGCCAAATGAATTTCAAGGAGTGTATTACCTCACAACCAACCTAACAGTACTGTGACAAATTTATAACTTTAAAAATTTAAATAGGATTCCAAAACAAAACTCTACGAATGCATTCCAGTATCTATATAATAAAATCAGATTCACAAGTACCAGCCAGACCAATTTAATATAAAACACGGAAACCCCTGTGCCAAAACACGACAAACCCAGAGCAAAAACCCTAGAAAAAAAACAAAAGATATTAGAAATAGCACTGGAGTGCTTCGTAAAACACGGCGTAGAAGCAACGACCATTGAAATGATTAAAGACGCATCTGGCATGAGCGTTGGCAGCCTTTACCATCACTTTGGCAATAAAGATAAAATCGCAGCAGCGGTATTCATCCAAGGCATGTATAACTTTGGCATGTTAACCCGAGGTTATCTGAAAGAAATTAAAGACAACAACGGCTCCGCAGAGGAAGGCATTAAAGCCATTGTCTATGCCAATGTAGATTGGATTTCCGAGAACCCCGACTGGGCTCGTTTTGTCTTCCACCACAGAACCACGGTAGGCAAGGGAGATTCTGAAGGTAAACTGAAGAATGACATCAATGTATTTTTCAGTGATCTTATCGAGTGGTTTAAACCCTTCATCGAAAGAGACGAGATCAAGTCGCTACCTCTCAATCTCATCACGTCACTCATATCCGGTCCAACTCACGATTACGCCCGCCATTGGTTAGCAGGGCGTAACCAAATCCCTCTCATGGAACATAGAGAGACATTGGCTGAATCCGCTTGGCTGGTCTTGAGAAAATAAGATTATTGCTGTCTTTCACTTCTAAAAACCTGCGAGTACCCTTCTGTTGGCATATTCCAGTTTTCATAATCGTAAGCATCAAAAGGGGCAGAAAATTCATGAGTTAAAACACTTAACCAACCGGACTTAAAAAATTGACTGATTGTCATTGAGTCTGACATTTTTGTTAATTTCACTGTTTGATATGTCATCGCGCCAAAATAATCAAAATTAGTAGCTAGCCCCTCTAAATAATCTTCAGGCAAATCAAAGAAAGGGATATTGATCTCTTCGCCATAATGAACAATTGACCATTTATCGCTCATGCCTTCTTGTCTTTTTATAAAGAAGCGTTTTTCAATAACCTGAAAGCCCTCTGAAAAGAAATCATAAGAGGTCTCAGAGCCATTCAAAATATCAGCTAGAATATTCTGATCAAGACTTGGAACTACGTAGTCAATCGTCTGAGTAGATTCATCAATAGGTTTAAATACTGACCACCCAGTTTCAACCTCAACTCCGCCATCTAAGTTCAACCTATTAACATCGCTCACGACAACCCCATTAACACTCACCCTAGGGTGTTCAATTAGATTAAATGTCTTCTTATTTAGTATGGGTAAAACAATTTTATATACGTCATCAGAAATATAGCGGACACTATAAGCGCTTCCCTCTCCTTCCTGTATCAGTATTTCGTGATCAAACCGAGAGACAGGTTCAAAGTAAGTAACAATAGCATCATCAATAATATAATCAGTTGGGCTTTCGATAAGGGTATGATTATATGAAGATGCGTCCATTATTGAATCTTCAGTACTCACAACCATAAGTGGATCCAGCCCACTACTGAGGTTACATAGCTGAGTATCAGTGAATTCCGTTAAACTTACATCTTCATAAGGTAAATTCAGGTACCTATCCAGGCTCGGAAAGCTATTAAAAATATCCGTTTCAACATCAACAATCTGACAATCGCAACCATGAGTATTAAGGCTTGCGACTGTGAACGTTCCTAAATCGCTCACGGGATAATGACTCAAAAGGGTAATGTCTAAATTCTGCTTATCTAAACCGTCATCTTTAATGATCATCAAACTAATAACATCTTGATTAAACGTAGCTCTTACAGAACCTTGCTCATCAGCCTGATGCCTTGAAATAATGTCACCATCGTCAGAGTAGGCTACAATTTCAAAATCCTTATATGCTGAGACTTGCCCACACAGGTTTTTTTCTTCCATCGCAAAGCTAAATTGGTACGTCGAGTCCGAACCAGCAACTACAGCATTATTATCAGAACCACCTGAACTTCCACAACCACACAAAAAGATGAATACTCCTAAACCACAAAACCATCGCATACTTACAACACTCACCCATTAAAAATTGGCTGATTGTACAGATACTTTTAGGAATGTGAATAACATTTAAGCCTTCAAACCCAAACCAAATATTTACCCCACTTGTCATCGGCGTATACTACGCGCCCGCGATCGTTTATCTAAAGAGTTTAAGCTGTATGAGCACCCCGTTTTCTCGTCGATTTCAATTAGTCGTTGACCAACTTAGCCAAGGCAATAAAAAGCAATTTGCTGAATTAACCGGTAAATCCGCATCTCATGTATACAAAATTTGCCGAGGTCTGAGCCGTCCTTCCATGGCGTACTTACAAAGCTTATACGACGAATTTAAAGTGGATTTAAACTGGCTGTTAACCGGCGAAGAAAGTAATAGTGCTCAACCAACGGGGACAGTCAATAATAAAGACCTCGTCTTTGCACCTATGTTTGATGTTCAAGCCAGTGCCGGCTCGGGCAGTCTTGTTCAAAGCGAAGAAATGGTTGAAAACTTTGGGTTCAACAAAAGCTGGTTGTCTTCCCATTTACGAGTGTCTTCTGACAATTTGGCCTTTGTTACTGTGGATGGCGACAGCATGATGCCCACCCTTGAAGACGGCGATATGATCTTGGTCGATATGACTCAACACCAAGTCCACAGAGAAGGGGTTTATTTGTTAAACACTGAAAATGGTTTGATAACCAAACGCTTGAAATCCGATAAATCGGGCAGTCTACAAGTAATCAGCGACAACCCTGACTTTCCATCTTGGACTATCAGTCAGAACGACGACGCGCAACAAACCCATGTTGCAGGAAAGGTCGTTTGGAGCGGTCGTAAAATCTGATACGACCTTACTTGGAAAATAGAGCCTTTGAGGGCAGACATCCACTTTCATTGATCATCATCAATTGAATATTCGGTCGGCAGGATACACTTCTCTTAAATGATTGCCCTCAAAAGATTGCTATCAAATAACTTCCCTCATACAGGATACGGCACTATGCAAACCAAAAAGCACTTTCTGCAAAAGGTCTCTGGTGTCATCGCAATTATGAGCTTTGTATCCTGTGCTATATGTTTGTTTCTTCTTATTTCAGCCAACGACAATGCCACGGATGTCTACAAAGCAAGCTTTGCGGCATCAACATTCTTTTTCTTTATGGTAGGGATGGTGTTAAAGCTAATGGCCACCACTAACCTGCCAAGCTTCAAACTGGACAATACCTCCAATAAATAACCCGCCTTTGAAAATACCTGAGCATCAAAAAAGCCCGCACCATTTCTGATGCGGGCTTTTTTGTTATACACACTAATTTAAAAATTCCGATTACCTAGACTGTCGAGCGTTAAATTCCCATCTCCGCTTTGACTTCCTTGAGGTACTGCCGTCAGCAACACACAGCCCGTTAAAACATTATTAGGAGCGGCCTCACCAACACATTTACCTGCACTTACTTTGTAAGTACCATTTTCAGACTCAAGGCCTGAACTGACGTTATAACCCAACTTTTTCAAATCCGTCACATAGGTCAGATGAAAGTCTTCCGTGTAATATCGTTCTTGGGCTTGCATCACACTCGTCAGTATTTGCCGACCGTCCGTTCGCTTGCCAGACGTGACTTGATCATTATAAGCAGGCAAAGCAATGGCAGAGATAACGCCAATAAGAGCTATCACTATCAGCAGTTCTATTAAGGTAAACCCTTTCAGATTATGTCTAATCATTTTCTAACCAATACGTTGTGATTAATGGAGTGTTATTTACAACATCAGTACAGTAGGGGCCAAAGCACAAAATAGGGCTTGTCGCTGTTACGGTTTCAGTTGATCCGTCATCGTCACCAGTAGGAATATCAGTATCTTTTGGTGTAAAAATAATTCCAGGATCAGACGCTATACCTTGTTGCTTCAGTGTCATCATTCGATCAACAGTACCTGCACTATTATGGGCAACAAACTCACCATCACTGTCCAAACCAAACACTGCTGTCGCATCAATGACATTCACAGCATAAGCCCTATTCGATCCTAAATCAGTCCCGCAAGTCTCACTTGAACCTGTAGGGCTAAATGCAGAGAAGAACAAAGTACCATTGAAGGTTAATGAATCAGATAATACCTTCTCATCCGATTGCATCGCAAAGAACCAACCATTCTTCTTCCTTAGGTTATCTTGTGCAATGGACTTAGTGCCTTTAACTGATCCTGTGTCAGCAGTACCCGTCTGTAACAAATTACTTGAGGCATCGTACAAGTCAGATTTGGTTAGTAAATGAGTCGATCTTAACTCCAACTCACCACTTGAGTCCTCCTCTCGTACTGCAACGTATTGATAATCTGTTGGCGGTAAATCCGTTACGTATGGGTCCCAAATCGAGAAAAAGTTATCAGCATCGTCCGTCGTTAAAGGGTGTGCTCTGTAACCAGAGCCCATAGATATAGTCAAAAAGGCAGTACCCGATGGAGGCGCGTTCTTATCTTCATCCGAAGCATCAGAAGGCAAACTACGCGTTGGAGGCGCAAAATTTGTTCTAAAGGCCGCGCCACCTCGAGGATTAAATAAAGCCACATCAGGTCGATTATAAAAGCGTGTTGGGTTGGTTGCATTTCCATTACCTAGATCAGCAATCATGCCACCACGGGCTTTAGAAAGATCATCATCGACAAAATCAAAACGCCACACATGGCCACGAACATCCACTGCCACCACAAAATCAGTGTAGCCATTATTATCTAAATCGCCCAAGGTCACATCAGCAGGAAAACCAAACTCCATGTTAGCCATTTCTAAACTATGGGAGCCATCTGGACCTGCAGACCAAAGCCTTTCACCGGTTGCGGCATCAACAACAAACACGGCACGACCAATATTATCTGTTAGCGTTTTCACCCCACCAGTAATCTCATCCAGTTCATCTTGAAGATCGCCTAAGTTAGATCTGTACGTTGCTAATTCATCATTCATTGCATTAAGTTGATTAGCTTTATTTGTGATTGCTGTGCTGAGGTTAGTTTCTGCCGTTGTTTTTGCGGTCTGTGCATCAGTATAAGCTTGATTTGCAACACCTTGAGCAGATTGAGCATTGTTAAGTTCTGCTTCCTTTTGAACAACAGTCGGGCCTCCAGCGTCATATTGAGCTTGTAAATCATCTACAATATCTTGTTTAACTTGTTGCTCAGCCAACAGAGGAACAAGCTCTCCTTCTAAGACTACACGCTTATCGTCTTCCACCTTCCATTCTGCATATTTTGCTCGTCTAGACGCCCTCCAATGAGTCTCCCAATTGGCCCACTTAGCATGCTCCTCCAACCAATCATTAACATTATCAAGTTCATTCTGTTTAGCGGTGACATCATCTGCCGCATCTTGAAGATCGTTATTAGCCTGAATCAATTGTTGATTCAGGGCATCTAATTCATCTTGGCTGTCTGTTCTAGCCTGATCCAACTCATCCTGCTTATCTGCGACCAATTGATCAGCTAAATCAAGTTCCGCCTTACGATCTACGATCGCTTGCTCGGCCTGATCCAGCGCAGTCTGCTTTGCTGAGATATTTGCATCAGCGGTCGCGGTTGCGGCCGCAATGGCCGAAATTTGATCATCCACATCGGTTTGAGCATCTTCAACCGCCCTCTCCCGAGCAGCCAATTCATCAGCGTCAATATTTGTGTAAACAGGGTCTTGGTTTCGGTCGTAACCACCAGAAAAGATTAATACTTGTTTATCGACGCCACCAACTTTAACGAAACCTTCGGTTGGCTTTGACCACGTTTGACCTAGTTCAGTAAAGTCACCCGTCTTGCCATTAATAATCCACTTTAAAACAGGCGTGGAAGTGTCATTAGTTACGTCTACAGCGTAATAGTTATGACCGCCACGGCGCATGCCAACAATTAAATACGTTCTGCCATTAACAGTTATAGGCGTTATATCCCCATCCAAACCGTAAACTTTGCCAACACCTACTTCTTGCTCATAGTACTTATGCAAGTTTGGCAATAAGTCTTGTGGGATAAAAGCAAAACGCTCTGATCCATCATCCGTATTTATGCCATGCAAATAGCCCATATTATCGCCATAATATAGCGTCTTTCCTATCACCACCGGCTGACTATGGAGTGGGTCAGCAAGATAATGAGTTGCTGAACCTGAATCACTTTTACCACCGGCCCAGTTCAGAAGATCTATACGGTATTGATCACTTTCATCCACGATACGCAGCATTTCTTTGGTCACTGCAGTATTTGAATACGCCAGTGCGTTGGACGAATCAGATAAAAATCCCGTAGACCCTGTATTTGTATAAACGGTTCTTGAAGCGGTTAGTTGTTCTGCAACACCACCTTTACTGACCGTTTTACCATCAACATCATTGGACCACCAAGAATGAGCAGAGTCTTTAAAAAAACCTGTATTTTGATCTACTGCGTCGTCTTCATTAACATCGGTAATTGCACCAGAGGAGTCAATCTTATATCGCTTAATATTGCCCTCCCACTGCGCATGCGATTGAGGCTTAAATAACGCGAAATAAACTTCTTCACGATGCTCTAATCGATTAGTAGCGTTGATAGAAACAACTGGGGCGGTAAAGGTTGACGCCTTATCTTGGATCTCATTAAAAATCTCTTGTAAAGCAGAACTTAAACCGGCCGCACTTGAAGGAGTATAAGCCGTTGCACTGTCATCTCCTTGGCCGTGTTTAGCAACAGAGTTTAACAATGATTCAGCATCGCTGCCGCTGGTAAAACCAAACCCAACAGGATAGGTGGTAACTCTCTGAACCTTATCTAACTTAGAGTCATCTATGAGATCGGTATTACGGAGATAATACGCCAACTCATCCATGCACTGTCCATTCCCGTCACATTCATCGCTTAAGTCTGCTGGAATGCTAGAAAAAGAGCTTATTAAAGTCTGGATGTCTGAATTTGAAGCTTGATCCTCGGTCGGGGCACCATCCGTAAATAAAATAATATTATTATCCAGTTGGCACTCATTGACGATTGGAGATTTAAACGTTCCATCGCTATTTAGAGCAGACGAAACACTTGTCTCAAGTTGAGAATACTGATTGTTGTTCCAATCTAAAATAAACTCGTTTCCGTGATACTTTGGAGTTTCCCCCATAAAATACAATGCAGCTTCATGATAACTCTCCTCCAAAGGCGTAAAGCCACTTGCAGTATAATCATACAAAGCTTCAATAAACGATTTCCTCGTGGTTGAAACACCGTTACTGTCAACCACATCTATGTCTTCAGAAGCCAAAGAAACACGGCCTCCTGCAAAATAGTTATAGCGCATCAAAGAAAGGTTTATTTTGTCCGTATTCAGAATTAAGTTTGTTGCAACATCCTTAACCAATTCCATTCTGGTTAAACGGAGTCCAGGCTCATCTGGAATATAATGAGGAGTATGGTACGAGGCGTCGTAGCCAGAAGGAATGGGAGTATAATCATCACCATAGCTACTAGGATCAGATATTGCTACGCCATTCCCCATGCTTCCAGACGTATCTATAAGTAATAACACATTTGATTTCACCCCTGTAGAAGGCGCTACATAAATTTCAGTGTCATCAGCCTTAGTAAATTCAGAAAAAGTAACTGCAAAAGTAAATACGCTAGAACAAAGCGTTAACTTAGAGTTTTTCATAATTAAATCCCCTCAAAACAAGATTAACGCAGTAGAATTGCTCTCGCAGTTTTAGTAACTGGGTTAAATATCACACCAACTAAAGAACGGTGAATAGAACTCAACTCACTGAGATCATTGGTAATCTTGCTCCCCTTATGTATCTCTAAGTTTTGATTGAACTGGAGTATACGCTCACTACATGAAGGACACGGGGACACATATAATAAACCTCCTTTTTTATCCGCAGAAAAACTTACATTTACAACAGCGCCTTCATACGTTTTCTCTACAGTCGTACCATAACCTTCTATATTATTTGCTGCCGTCAATAGCCCAGGCATCAACATAACCACAAGCAAACACGCAGTGAATGCCCGTGTAAAAAGCCCTATACTCATAAGTTTCTACCCTTACGTTCTATTCAATCATTTTGTGAAAGTCATGGAGACTTCAACTACATCCCTATAGCTGAGTCGCCTTATAATTTTTTTGTATTTACTGTTTAATTATTGCTTTGGTACTACAAGAATCATCCCTTGGGATTGATCTGAGGTTACGTTGCTGTTATTTAAAGTACTTGTGCTTCGCAAGTCATAACTGTAACCACTAAAGATTCCGAAAGAGGAGCCCGGTGGGGTTAACTCCCCCGAAAATGTCAAAGCCACTGTTTTAGTAAAACCGATCTGCACTGCTTGAGGAGGGGGTTGCACCGCAACAGGGTTTAGCAGCCAAGCATTAGGATTCGCATCATTAAGCCAAAGATTCACGGAATTCAGTAACCATTGGTTATCCAAATAATAAAGCTCGCGCTGCCCTGTTAATTCATTTTGGGTGGCCTGAAAAACATGTTGGCGAAGTTGAACATTCTTTGCCATTTTTTCATCCAGCAAAGACGTACTCATGGTTGAGACCGCCAATACAGTTAAGACAAATAAAATCACCAGGCTAAATAGAAGCACAGAGCCTCGTTGATTCTTCATAACGTACTCTCGATGATTCATGTTATTGAATGTTCTCATTAAGAATGGCACTTGTAGGGTCAACGTTATTCATAGTGACCGTTGTTTCGTAAAGCACTCGAGTATTCGTATCTGTAAAGCTGAACAAGCCAGCGTCAAGCACGGCATAGCTTTTCGCGTTTTTACCGCCACCGCCTTCGCCATTTGCTCGAGCAAGAACAGCCACTCGAATGCTTTTAATTTTTCGCCAATCGCTAACCCTATTCGCGGATACATATCGAAATAGGTAACGATTGGGATCACCATCAATCCCTGTTCCAGAAACTTCACCATACAAGACTTGCAGCGTATCAATACCAGCCACTAAAGGCTGAGCCGAGCCATCTGTCACCCAAGTACCCGATTCAGGGTCATAGCCTTGGCAAAATAAGGTTGGCATATCATTATTGGTCCCATCTTTAGCAACCCAATAAACATTGGCTACAACAGATGCCACAGCAGTGCCTGTACAGTCTAAGTTATCTGTAGGATCAAACTGCAAAGCAATTCGGTCACTGCCTGCGATCAAGTTATCAACATCCGCTGCTGTAGTCGCTTTCATTGGGTTAACCACTTCACTGCCATTGCTCGTACACCAAGCGTCAGAAACCACACATGCAGAACTAGGATCAACTGCATTAGACACTAGGTCTCTATTCTCACCTAACACAGCGCTCGGTAAGCTCCCCAATACAGGGTCATCTGAAGAATAACCAGCCATTCGAATGTCTTCAGAGAGGATATTCATAGCGAATCGACCATTCTCTTCTGCTCTGCCCAGAAAGTCAGCCATCATAAAGGTCTGTTTATTGGCCAAGAACACTTGAACCAAAGAGCCCGTTAAGATCAAACCTAACAACATAGAAATCATCAGTTCAACAAGCGTTAAACCTTTCTGAGCGGAATATAGATTATTTACTATTTTGTTCATGATCTAATGACTCGCCTGCTATTAAGGTCTTATTTCTAAGCTGATGCTTTGATTGTAATTTTGATCCTGATTTACTTTACCTTGCCCTCGGCCTAACCACTCTGACGTAATCGTATAAACCGACCTAGGCTGGCAAGGGCTTGTTTCGCAACTCACACTCAAAATGGTTGAAGAGGTTGATGCCATAAAGTCGACCAAGTTACTTTTATTATCATCTTGATTTACATAGCCACAACGGAGCTCCCACATATCAAAAGTGGCCATTTGTTGTGCATTACACGTATTATTGGCAAGCACTTTTTCGCCTGCCGCTTGATCATAATAATCACTGCATATCCGAGCAGGGGCAGCCGAACAAAGCGCCGCATTATCAGAGGCCGTTATATAATCTTGCTGGGCAATACCATCTGGGTTACTTCGCATTCTTTCTGTTAATTCTTGAGTTAACCAAGTGGCTTTTCCTCGTTGACCACTGTCCAGACTTCCCCGAAGCGCGTTCGCCTGCATTGCAGCTAGACCAAGTAAACCGACGGCAAGGATAAGTGCAGTAATAAGAATTTCAGTCATGCTGAAACCTAACTGACGCTTAACCGTCACCATATTATTTCGTGCAGTCATCATGGGCTATATTCCCTGTTGTCACCAAACGGCCAGTTCTCGCAATGGTAATTGATGTCCCCAAAGTGGACTTTTTCACATCACAAATAAAAAACGTTACATCTGACGTCTCACCCAGGGAGCCATCTGCGTTGAAGCTCAACCAGTTATTGCCGTTTACTGTACTTGTGACATGTACATTGGAATGAGTTGCCATTTCTTTTCGTAGCAATGTATCGTTTACAGAGTTAAAGTTGGATTCTCCACCAGAGGCATCAACAAAGGTTTCCCAACCATCTTTCCACTGAAGAGCATTTCCCCTATTGGATAAAGTAATTGAGACATTTCTGGTAATGGCTTCGCTTCTAGCAAAACGAATAGAGGCCGCAAGCCGGTTGGCTTCAGAACTTATATTATTGCTTTGAATGAGACCAGACATTGCAGGTAGTGCAAATAAAAAGACAACAGAAACTACAGCCAGAACGACCATAAGCTCAACTAAGGTGAAGCCCTTTTTCGACATGCAACAATCCCTTGTAATCAAATTCCAAATATGAAGTGCTATATTATTATCAGTCCAAAAGATTAAGACTGATCAATAAAAGGCCAGCAGAATATAGAGACTTCCATTAAATGTCCAAACTATAGCGTTGCTGTCCGACTTACATATTGAGCTAAATACTACTAAATAAAACTGATTCCGATCAGTCATTCCTTATCATTTTTTATAAAAAAGTTATATAAAACTTGATTTTAAGAGTATTTAATTAACCTTAAGCTACTATCTGCTCACCTGCATCACAAGACAAATTTTATAGCTCAAAGTTTGAAGTGATTCACATTTATCGACTTTAAAGTATGTCGAATTTAAATCCTAAAAAAATATTCTAAAATCAAACACCTCTGTATTAAATTAAAAAAGCCCGCACCATTTCTGATGCGGACTTTTCATTTAGATGGTTTCAATACTGAAGTAATCAGCCTCGTTGAAAGGGGTAGATAGAGCCCACTTGCAGTATTTGGGTTAATTCATCCAATGCCGTGCGCGATTCAACCAACAAGTTCGGATCGGCCAACTCTTCTGGAGAAACGCGATCACGGTAATGTGTTTCAACCCAAGTTGTTAGACTTCCATAGAGTGCATCAGACATGAGCACGTTCTGGTGTACTGCGTTTAATTCAGCGTCATTCAACGCCACTCGCAAACGTAAACACGCAGGCCCGCCACCGTTTTGCATGCTTTGTTTCAAATCGAATACTTTAACCTGCTTAATAGGGGTGTTCATGGTCACTAAGGAATCCAAGTAATTGGACACTGAAGGCACTTCACGGCATTCATGCGGTACAACGAGCGTCATGTATCCATCATCGTGACTGAGCAACTGGCTGTTAAACAGGTACGAGCGAACGGCATCTGAAACGCTTAAATCCTGATTCGTCACCATGACAGGAACGAAATTAGTATTTACTAATTTTCGGTCGATTTCTTCCATGACCTGATGAGAATTCAAAAACGCCTCTTCATGGTAAAAAAGAACATTCCCATTCCCCACCGAGATAACGTCATTATGAAACACGCCTGCATCAATGGTCTCTGGTTTCTGTTGAGCGTACACCACTTGATCACCCGACAAACCATGCAAACGAGCGATCGCACGACACGCTTCTAAGGTTTGTCGTGCAGGGTATTTCTTAGGTGCTGGCGCACTTTCTCGAAATGCTTCTCGCCCATATACAAATAGCTCAACACCCGGTTGGTCATAGCCTGCACAAAAGCGCGTATGATTCGCGGCCCCTTCATCACCAAACTGTGCAACAGCTGGCAAAGCAGGATGATGAGCAAAGTACTTATCGTCTTTAAAAATCGATTCTAAAATTCGCGTGGTCGTTTCATGCTCAATGGAGCGATGAACTTTTGCATTCAAGTTTGCCGCCGTAAAGTGCACTTTACCATCTTGCGTATCTGCGCTTGGTGAAACAGTGGCGGCATTGGCCGTCCACATACAAGATGCAGAACTTGCCGCAGCAAGTACCACAGGTTCTTGAACCGCAGCACTGGCTAACACTTGACTGTCAGACCCTGTGAACCCCAATGCCCGAAGCGTTTCTATACTTGGCCTTTCTTGCGGCGGCAGCAAACCTTGCTTAAATCCTAAATCATGTAAGGACTTCATCTTTTGAAGCCCCTGCAACGCAGCTTCACGAGGGTTTGAAGATTGCTTAGTATTGCTCTTTGACGCTACATTGCCATAAGACAAACCGCTGTAGTTATGAGTTGGTCCTACTAATCCATCGAAATTCACTTCATATGCAGTCATATTGACTCCTTATTAACAGCACTACAGACTCAACTTACAAACTAAGGCCGGGTGATAGCGATCCAGGCACATTCAAACGTTCATCTTCTAAGGAAGCCATCGGATACGCACAATAATCTGCGGCATAATAAGCACTGGCTCTGTGGTTACCACTGGCACCAATACCACCGAACGGTGCAGCACTGCTTGCCCCTGTTAATGGCTTATTCCAATTAACAATGCCCGCTCTGATTTCATCCACAAACTGCTCGTAGAGTGCAGCGTCATCACACAATAATCCTGCTGATAAGCCATAACTTGTGTTATTTGCACCGTCAATCGCGTCTTCAAAATCGTCGTATCGAATGACACTTAAAAGAGGCCCGAAATACTCTTCATCCGGTAAATTTTCCACGGCGGTTACATCAATAATGCCAGGAGAGAGCAAGGCAGTCCCCACTTGAAGTCGCTTAACTTCCAGTAAAGATTGTCCACCGAGTTGCTGCAAGTTTTGTTGCGCATTCAGAATCACATCCGACGCAGGCATTGAAACCAAAGCGCCCATAAAAGGTTGATCTGCTTCGTTATAATCACCGACTTTGATATTCTTAGTCACTTCAACAAGACGTTCCAAAAACTCATCACCTTGAGTGCCCTTTGGTACAAATAAGCGCCTTGCACAAGTGCAACGTTGACCCGCAGATACAAACGCAGAGAACACAGTGTGATGTACCGCTGCATCTAGGTTTTCAGGGTTATGAACAATAAGAGGATTATTACCGCCCATTTCCAATGCTAAGATTTTTCCTGGGTCACCAGCAAACTGCTTGTGAAGGAGATGGCCCGTAGCTGAGCTTCCTGTGAAGAAAAGGCCATTAATATCGTCATGGCTCGCCAATGCAATGCCTGTTTCTTTCGCGCCTTGAACTAAGTTGATCACACCTTTAGGGAGACCCGCTTTCACCCACAGTTTTAAAACTTCTTCGGCCACCATAGGGGTTTGTTCACTGGGTTTAAACACAACCGTGTTGCCTGCCAACAAAGCAGGAACGATGTGACCGTTTGGCAAATGCCCAGGGAAATTATAAGGACCAAAAACAGCGACCACACCATGAGGTCTATGGCGAAGCACCGCATGCCCTGCTGCGACATCGCTTTCATGTTGACCGGTTCGAGATTCATACGCTTTCACTGAGATCTCAATTTTCCCAACCATGGCACCAATTTCAGTGGCGGACTCCCAAAGCGGTTTACCCGTCTCAACACCGATGCATTCTGCTAAATGTTCTTTATTCTCACCCAATAATTCAGCGAAACGACGAACCAAAGCAAGCTTGTCCTCATGGGACGTTCTACGCCAACTAGGAAACGCCGCTCGCGCTGCATCCACCGCTTCATCCACTTGTTGCGCTGTTGCTGTATTGCCTTGCCATACCGTTTTTTGAGAAACAGGATTGATGGACTTCAACGCATCGCCTTCGCCTTTGATCCAAAGGCCATTAATTAATTGCTTAGGTTCCATTGAGTAACTCCTGTTTTTACTTGTGTGTACTTTTTAAATTCACAGATTCTCTTAAACTCAGAATGCGCACTTGGTCGCCCGTCTTTAGCTTTAAAGAAGATGCTTGAGATTTACTAATCAACAACCGTTTGCCGACCAGCGCTTGTTTTGAAATCAGACCCGTTCGTGAGTCTAAATAGTGAGTATTCGCAACAATAAGAGGATCACGATCCGTCTCATCAAATTCAGGCGCGCAACCGACTTCAACAGATACAAGGCGGCTCTGGCGAACCGCCCGAATGTTATCGACAAAAGCTTCCACTAACGGGCCTGCATCAAAAATGTCTACAAGACCGTTAAAATTAAACCCTTCACTCTTTAACATGGCTAATGCTGGACGCGTGTTGTCGTGGGTTTTACCCACCGTGTCTTGAGCTTCTTGTGATAAGAAAGGCAGGTAAATCGGGTATTTCGGCATCAGCTCAGCGATAAAAGACTTATTACCAGTGCCAGTCAGGTAATCTGCGTGAGTAAAATCCAACGAAAAGAACTTACGCCCTAACGACTCCCAAAACGGCGATACACCACGTTCATCTGAATATCCCCGCATCTCAGCAAATACCTTTTGATGAAACAAATGTGGAAATTGAGCCAAGAATAAAAATCGGCATTTCGACAGCAAGCGGCCATTATTGCCTTTGCGGTAATCCGCATCCAAGAATAACGAACACAGCTCGCTGCACCCTGTCATATCATTGGTAAGGTATAAGGTGGGCGTTTGTTTATGTATGCCCAGTTCAGACGAGGCATTAACGGTTGTGCTCACTCGATAGTTGTACCAAACATCAGTTAAGCCAACAGCCGCCTCAATACCGCAGACGCCTGCGATACGACCCGCCTCGGTATCCTCCAAGGCGAACATGTAAAATCTGTGATTTTGTTCTGTGTTTTGATTAAAAGACGCAACTGAAGACTCTATCTTTTCTAAAAGCAGAGCTTCATTTGCAGGCAAAGTCGTTAAACCAGAACCTGCATTTTTGGCCATGTTCAGTAAATCTGGCAGGTCTTTTGTTTCAATGGGGCGAATAATAATCATCCCTAGACCTCCTAAAAAGCAACAACCGCAATGCGGTCGTCTTCTTCAAGTTGTAATGCGTCCACCAGCTTTGGTTCTAACTGAACGGTATCTTCATGCTCATCCAGCGACGCCAAAACACACCTAAAATCAGATAAGGTTGGATTGCTCACCATGTACTTACAACCCTTGGAAACTTGGTCTGACGATTGATAAAATTTATACCGTGAATGATTGAGAGTATGTAAGTCATCCAATCGAGCAGACAGCGTCGGCCCGCCATCGAAAATATCCAGATGTTTGCTGGTTCTGAAGCCTTCTCTTAATAGCAGTTGATAACCCGGCGACGCGGCATCGTTCGGTTTCCCCATCACACTTTGCGCTTCTGGTGTCAGTAAGGGCACATAAATCGGATGCGTTGGCATCAATTCAGCAATGAAAGTCTTGGTTTTAATCGCTGAAAAGTAATCCGCCGATTTAAAATCCATTCCAAAGAAATGACGGCCTAAACTATCCCAGAACGGAGAACCGTCACTGTCAGTGTGCTTACCTTGAATCTCGACAATGATCTCTCGAGAGAAATGCTCACGGAACAACCCAATAAACAATAACCGAGCCCGAGAAAGCAGCTCCAATGCATTACCTTGTTTGTAATCACGGCGAATGGACAATGAACAGAGCTGAGACGTGCCGGTTAATTCATGCGTCAAATACAACACGGGGACTTTATTGTGAATGTCCAATTGATGAGACGCATGGATCAGTTCATCTTTTCGGTAATTATAAAATGGGGCGCCATTCCCTGCGCACGCATCAATACCAGCAACGCCTATGATATTTGGGTTTGAACTGTCGACATCAGAAAGACCTGCCTGAGGCAGTTCTTCCATGACAAACAAAAAGCGTTCTTTACCTGCTACGCTACGCTCTCCAGCAAACGCTTGTTGAGATAATTCAATACGCTGGCTCAACTGATCCCGTTGATTACTGAGCGTAGTCAATCGAGCTTCACTGGTGGTCACCAGTTTTTCTATGCCAGCCAGATCATGATGGTCTGCAGGACGAACAACCAACATATCAACCTCCAAATAAGGCGTTAAACGTGAATAATTAACCTGCCACCAAGTTATCAACCGCCTTAGAAAACGCGGCCATACCTTGATCAATCAAGTCGTCATCCACAACCAACGACGGCGCAAATCGAACAACATTCGGACCCGCGACCAGCACCATCACACCTTCTGCTAACGCAGCATTCAGGAAGTCCTTCGCCTTGCCTTTCCATGCATCCACCAACTCCGCGCCCAAAAGCAAACCGTCGCCACGCACTTCGGTGAAAATATGATGTTTTTCATTAATTGCATTCAAATGTTTACGGAAGCGATCAGCTTTCGAAAGCACGCCCGCCAAGACGTCAGGTTGGCTCACAATGTCTAACAGCGCTTCACTGACAGCACACCCCATAGGGTTACCACCATAAGTACTGCCATGAGTTCCGATGGTTAAACTCTTTGCAATTTCGCCGCGCGTTAGCATTGCGCCAATAGGGAAACCACCGCCTAATGATTTAGCGGTCGTCAAAATATCCGGTGTCACTCCGTACTTCTGATACGCGTATAAATGACCACTACGACCTACACCCGTTTGTACTTCATCAAAGATCAACAAGGCATTGTGCTTGTCACATAGTGCGCGAACGCCTTCAATAAATTCTTGCGTCGCAGGCACAATGCCGCCTTCGCCTTGGATCGGTTCCATAACAACAGCACAGGTGCTGTCTGAGATTTTCGCTTCTAATGCGGCTAAATCATTGAAATCCACATGACTGATGCCATCAACAGCAGGTTCAAACCCTTCACGATATTTGGCTTGGCCGCCCACACACACTGTGAATAAAGTACGGCCATGAAAGCTGCTATTAAACGCAATGATTTCATTTTTTTCTGGGCCAAAATGTTCCCAACAATAACGGCGAGCCAATTTAAACGCCGCTTCATTCGATTCTGCGCCAGAATTGGCAAAAAATACTTTATCTGCAAACGTCAGGTCAGTCAGTTTTTTAGCCAATCGAAGCATAGGTTCATTGGCTAACACATTACTAACGTGCCACAAGTTCTTCGCTTGCTCTGTTAGTGCTTCAACAAGCTTAGGATGTGCATGCCCTAATGCACTCACTGCAATGCCACCAGCAAAATCAATGTATTCATTACCTTGCTGATCCCATACACGAGAGCCTTCGCCTTTTACCGGAATCATCTTACCTGGCGCATAATTCGGCACCATAACTTCGTCAAACAATGCTCGTGTTACTGGTTGATCAGTCATAATGTAATGTCTCCATTGAGAACAAATTCTTCGGTTTGTTTGGTGTTTGAAAAATTCTAATGTGAAAACGACCGTCTCAATTGCATAAATGCGACCTACGCTTACAAAAGTGCGAAGCCAAAACATACCGTTAACAGTCATTCAAACGACCGTTTGTCAATGAATCTCAATTTATGAGTAATCCAATTTGCCTTTACCTAAAGGCAATCCATACTCCAAAGTGAGGTTCTAAGTCATAAAACTGTCATGAAGCAAAACGCTGGGCAGTTCATGGAGAACTTTGATCTCGGCATAACAACAATAATGAATGACATCAGAGAAAATAGGACAACACAGTATGCGCATGGATGAAGCTGAAATAGAGCTACTTCGTGAAATCGAAGCGATAGATGCCGTATTAAATCAAAAGGCATTGGTCTTCTATGAAGTCAGGAAATCCCTGAATATTCTTAAAAGTCAAAATTACCGATACTACATCGGTATCTCAGCCAAATTGTTTCTTGATATTCGAGACATTTACATCGAACAACTGCCCGTCATCCGACTTTATCCACATTTAGATCGGGCATTACTGCTGGCTGCTCACTTAGAAAAGCAAGTAAGACAGCAATTCAAACAAAGAAAACAAACGGCAAGACCCGCAGAAGAAAAAGAATTAGAGCTTACGTGCTGAACGTAAAAGATCACCACTAGATGATCTCGATGAATGCATTATCACTTGATCTTACGACGGCGCTCTTCACTTGGAGTCATACCAAAGTGGTTTCGATAGCTCGTACTTAAATGTGCACCCGAGGAGTAACCGCATTGTTGGGCGATATCCATGATGCTTGCCCCCGACTTATGGAGCAAACTTCGCGCTTGTTCCAACCGTATTTGCTGATAATACTTCGAAGGTACGGACTCTAAATGTTTACGAAATAATCGCTCAAGCTGTCGACGGGAAACGCCCACATGACCCGCTATATCATCGGTCGTTAATGGTTCTCCAATGTTACTTTCCATTAACTCCACTGCACTCTGTAACTTAGGTTGCTCTGTAACTTGTTTTGCTGTGAGCAGTTGTCTGTGCGACTTTGGCGTGCCCCCCACCCGAGCACGGATAAAATGCTGGGCTAAGGATTCTGCCAACTCAGGTCCATGATCGCGAGCCAACAGAAACGTCATCATGTCCATGGTTGAAGTACCGCCTCGACTGGTCGATCGATGTCGATCCACCGTGAAACTGTCTGAAGAATGTCGAACTTGTGAATACGTCTCCCAAAGATAGGCATCATCCCACCAGTGCAATGCGGCACGGTGATTATTAAGAAGCCCTGCCTCCGCCAAAATCAAACCACCGGTTGCAAGCCCTGCTACATGGTTAAAGCGATAAGCATTCGCCTGCAACCATGAAACCAGAGCGTCATCCGTCTGGTAGGATACAGGCGAACCACCACACACCAACAAACAATGAGCACGCTCAATAGCGTCGACGTCTTCCACCGTCACAGTGTTCCCTGCTTCAGCCATAATCGATGAAATGCCGAACCCTACGAATTTAAGCTCATAAGCGTCTTCGCCAAGAATGCTGTTGGTCGCCATAATGGGGGCCGTCGCAGACCCCAACACCAGATTAGAAAAGCCTGGAAGCAAAATCACCGCATATTGCTTGAGTTCAACGCGCATTAAATGCTTTGACCCGTTTCAAACAACCCTTTCTTCAGCAAACGCTTTTCATGCATCATAAGCTTCCCATTGGCAAAAACAGTGTCTAACTGAAGGTTGTCGGCGTCTAACAGTAACAGATCTGCATCAGCCCCCTTTTCTATACGGCCTTTATGGGTCAGTTTCAAAATGTCCGCCGGTGAACGTGTAACAACAGTCAACGCAGTTTCTAGAGGCACATGATCAATGTTTACCGCGTCTCGCACTTCATCCAATAGACTGGTAAGAGAGCCTACCTTTAACCCCCTCAAATTCCCTTGATCATCAAAATCAGGAAGGCTTGCAAAACCATCCGAACTGAACGTAATTTGGCTTGCGGAAACACCTGCATTCAACAGTTGAGATAAAGCCGTCGAACACTTTACTTCACCGGCAGCTAAGATCTCTGGTGTCGTGCTGGCAGTAAGGTCTACATATCCTCCCAAAGCTGCAAACTCTTTGCCGGCATTCAGCAACCGTTGAGATCGATTTATATGAGTGGGATAAAACTGTTTAATGGGTAAATCCGTTGCACTCACAACGTCCAAAATGGGCTGTAGACAGGCATCTGAATCGCCCACGTGGACGGAAACAATACCGGCCTTTCCTGACAACATTCCACCCACTCGCGTTTGAGATGCAAGCCGAGCGAGCTCTTGCCCATTCGGTTGGCTGGATCGATGGTCAGAAATCGCGATCTCTCCTACCCCGATGAATTTCTCTATGAGAATGATGTCTTGATCAATGCTTTCAAACAAAGTACGCGCAGGAATTTGATAGGAGCCTGTGTGGCAAAAAACGGTAAGCCCCTCTTCTTCTAAAGCACATGCTTTTGCTAACAGGTTGGGCAGAGAACGCGTGACAGAGTCAGTACCTAACACCCCTATTAAGGTCGTAACACCTGCCTGTATTGCATCGGATAAATACATTTCTGGTGTGCGCGTAGTAAAACCGCCTTCCCCCCCGCCACCTATAATATGCACGAGAGAGTCCACTAAACCCGGCGTTAATATCTTCCCGGTCGCCTCAATTTCAATGCAATCAGCTCCCTTAACAGAAATAGCGCCAGACTCGCAAACATCAATAATCTCTTGCCCAGCAACCAAGATATCTTTCTGACCTATATCATTGGGTGTGAACACCCGCGCATTTTTAATTAAATACAAAAACATATCCTCAAAACACACTAATCTTATTCATACTAATTCATTAACAGTCATCAAATTAAGTAATCCGTCGATAACAGTAAAGACATTAATAAAAGAGTCGCCCAATGAAATTATCAATTTTCTTTAAAACGCTCTCCATGAACATTGGTTTTTTAATAATCCTATTGATTTCCTTTAGCTGGTTAATAATGCAAATGTCGGCCGTCATAGAGAGAATTGAGGCGAATAATTCCTACTTAGATACTCAATCGTTGGCCGTTGAAGAACAAAACCAACTTCTAGAGCTTCAAAAATCTAAAATGGCGCTTCAAGCCATCACCCTCAGTGCGTATGCAAACTATTCAAGCTATCTAACCTGGCGTTTGGAATCCGCCATATCCACGGACAGCCGCTCCATTGAAGAAGCCGATCTTTCGGAGCAAAAACTGCGAGACGACTTACAGAAAATCATTGATTTGGATGAAGAGCTCGGTGAGGCCGCTGACGTCGTTTCAATTTACCTAGAAGACTTTAATAACACGATTCAGCAAGCCATTGATTTAAATAAAAGTGGGGCAGAACCTCGACGAATCCGAGGAAAGGTCAGTGAATCTCAATCCCACAGCTCTGCCATGAACGCCATGTTCGACACCATTCTTGAACAATCAGCCATTGCAGTAAAAGAAGCCAGCGAAGGTGTATTTGACGCCGGTACCAAAGTGAAAACAGCAGCAGATGAGGTTCGAACGGCCAGTCAAGCCAACATCGAAGACGGAAAAATCATGCAAACAGAGATGTTGGTCATTTTAATCGTGGCATCCGTGTTCAGCATAATCGTCGGCGTTTTAGTGGCCATATCTGTGACTCGGCCCATTCGTCAGCTGACCGACAGCATCGGGGACATCGAACGAACTTCAGATTTGACCCGCAGAATAAACATCCACAGTCGTGACGAAATCGCTGATATAGCCTCGGCGGTCAACAGCATGCTGGGGACATTCCAAACCATTATTCAACGACTGTCTCAGGAAGCCGATCAATTATCCCTTGCTGCGAATCAAAGCCGTGAAATCAGCAACCAAACCAGCGAAAGTGTTCAACAGCTAAGATTACAAACGGATATGGTTGCCACGGCCAGTAATGAAATGGCCATGACCGTCCAAGGCATTAATGAGCACACAGAGGAAGCCGTTCATCAAGCAAGTGATGCAGAAAACAACTGCACGACCAGCGGAGAAATTATTAACCAATCCTCTGAGCATATTTCTCAATTATCAGACCAAGTTCAATTAGGCGTTGAATCCATTGAGCAAGTCGCCCAAAACAGCCAAGCCATCGGCAGTGTATTGGACGTCATTCGAGGCATTGCAGAACAAACCAATTTACTTGCACTTAATGCTGCGATTGAAGCTGCGCGAGCGGGTGAACAGGGTAGAGGTTTTGCCGTCGTCGCGGACGAAGTTCGCTCTCTGGCGCAAAAGACCGGGGATTCTACCAATGAAATTCAAACCATGATTGAAAACCTACATAAGGGCGTCACTGGCGCTGTCAATCAAATGCAGTCCAGCCAAAAGCAAGTAGAAGAAACGCAACAAGCCGCGCTGAAAGCCAATGAAACCATACAATCAACCGTCATGGCGGTATCTGCAATTAACGAAACCAACCAGCAGATAGCGCATTCCACCGATGAACAAACCCTTGCAGCCCAAAGCATCGATCAAAGCATTGTAACGATCAGCCAACTGTCTGATCAAGTAGCCTCTGCAGCCGAAGTAAGTGCCAACTCAAGTGCAGAGCTGACCCAAGTAGTCGCCAACTTAAAAGACGTTATTATTCAATTCAAAGTATGAGCGAATTAAACTGAAAGCAAGCACTCTGCGATCTGAAAAAATCGAAGCAAAAAGATTGAAGTAACAAAGATCTGAAATAATACAAAAAGAATTTCTCCCTCTCATTTCTACAGCGATACACCCTAAATAACGTAAGATATATCTGTTTATTATTTAATCAAATATCTCACAAATTAAAATCCTTTCAATAAGTGTTTGAATTTCAAGCATCTATCTTGCAACGAAAGCCTCATGAACAAAAACGCACTAAATTAGTCCAGCATTTACTCAGAGACTCCATTCCTATACTGAAAATTCGATGACTTGTTCAGTGCTGACCAAGCCCAAATACGAAGCTATTCCATGATATTTAGGGAGTGACCGGAATGCTCAAAAAACCAATAATACCCCTCCTTTTTGCGGCTTCGGCCTTTGCAATACAGGGCTGCGACAACGACAGTAACAGCTCATCCGTATCAATCAACGATAACACCACCAACGAAGTAACAACATCAACGTTTACCGTGTGCGTCGACGACAGTAACGCCACAGCGACTTGTGATCCAAACACCAGCGTTCAAACTGCTTCAACCCAATTTAACCGTACGGTGAAAGAGTTTTTATTCAATTCCGCTTATGCAGCTGCGGCCACAGGACAAACTCAATTTTTCATTTTTTATGTGGATGAAGATGGAACGATCTTAAGCACACCAACGCCTTTAGAACCGTCAGTATCCACTACAGGATTAAATGATGGGTTCTATCAATTAACCGTGACCGATGACCCAACAGAAAATATTGCCAACGGCACATTTCCAGTCCTTGTGACCGATTTGAATGGCAATCTAGATCTTACGGCCATAGCAACCAACACATCATTAGCCAATTTAAATACCGCTCAAAATGGCGCCACATTTAATACTCCGTTTGTTTTGTTATCTGACATTGATGACTCAGATGGCGATGGCATCAACCTCGACCGAATCAGCAGTGATTTATCTCTGTTAATTATCTCGGAAAATTTACTGAGCACTCAGACATCCACCACGCTGGATACGTTTCTAGATGACACCACGGATCTCGCCATTGTTGAAAGAACCACAAACGCGGACGCCGACTTAACCACCATCGTTCAAGACAACCAACCGGAACCTGACCCTACTGTTCAGGTGTACGAAGACATGATCGTCAACGGTACAGTATCTGGATCTGCGGGTGCTCAAGCAGCGGCCTCATCTACAGACGAGGGTGTAGCTCTGGACGAAGTTTCTATTATCGTCGTTGGGCTCGACCAAAATGAAGAAGAAATATTTCGTCTTGTCACGGAGTCGGATGAAAATGGCCTCTTCAATGTCAGTATTCCAACGGTAGAGAACTCAACCGACAGCGTTCTTACCCGAATTGAAGTCACGCTGCAAAAAGATGGCTACATCGTTGGTGAAAAAGTATTCACTGAGGGGTTCGAGTCAGGGGCATCTTTATCACTTCGCTCCTTACTAGGGCAAGAAACCGTCATCACTCAAAGTCGAGATCAATTGGCCATTACCGCGTCAGGTGATCGAAAGTTCCGCCTTGGCTTAATAAAATACAGTAACGGAGAGGTCGCTGCCGTTGCAGGAGAACAGTTTGCCAACGCCAGAGCGTCAGCGGACAGTGACACACTTCTCGACATGGAAATACCGGAAGACTGTGTTCCCGTTGAAACCACTGCGGTTACTGCTCGTGTGGCTTACTTTGACCCGAACGATCAAACCGACGTTCAATCTTTCCCTGGCACCTTTGAAGGCACTGGTGATGAAACAGCGGGAGGCTCAGGCGTTAATTTAGACGGCACCTCCAACGATGAAAACTATCGTTTAGTCTCATCCGTGTTCAGCCAAGTTAAATTGGAAAACCAAGACGGCGATAACCTCATCATTGACAGTAATTGTGGCAACACTTCTGGGGCCGCAGCTGCAGCGGAAGGTGATGCTGCGGTTATGACCTTAAGTGTACCCACCGACAGTTATGACACCATTACCGAAGACACGGACGCTGACACCACCGGTATCCAAGTGCCTATTTATATTTACAGCAACGGCTGGAAATTTGCGGGCAACGGAACGCTTATGGTTTTAAGTTCAACCGCAGGTGTTGATTACGAGCTGTATACCGGTACGCTTCCTCCTGATGTAACAACGACGCCTGATTTATTCGTTGAGATCACAGTGACCGAAGGTAATGAATGGATTCAATGGGTTAACTTAGATTGGCCAATTCGACCTGAAACCAACGCTCAAACACTGTGTTTATCTGGGGACATTGAGTTTGATGGGCAAGATACAGATAACTTAGAGCCCTACAACGGTACTTTAGAAATTGAATCCGATACAGGTTGGGAGTGGGCTTACATTGATCAGGGCGTTATTGATTTCTCCACCTTGCTTTCTGAAGGCGCAGACCCTGAAACATTTAGCTATCAAGTTTGGAACTGGCGTGCCGGTAACTATGAAGTACTCACACCGACCGCTGTTGCACCCGAAGACGAAAGCTGCGATGTAGAACTCACGTTCTCTGCCACACTTGAAAACCCACTGCAATGCATCGTCAATGGCACCATTACCAAATCTGACGGAACGGCTGCACCCTACTTCTGGTTTGAACTGAATGCCGCTAACCAATTCTTTAATTGGGGGAATTCCGATGAGCAAGGTAACTACAGTGTTGGCGCGCCTTGTGATCAAACATCGACCATTTACGTTGCAGGCCAAGACTTCACTGTTAACTCAGCTGACTTTGAGAACGGCGAACAAACGCTGAACATCGAGCTTGAAAACGCAGCACCGGAAGTGTGGGCATGGGCGCCATGGCGCATTGTCACCGGAGAGACAGTCTCTGTAGATGTCTTTTCGTGGGATTTCGACGGCACGATTGCAAGCGTCACAGCCACTACGTGTGAAGGCGGTACCTGTACTCAACCTCCTGTGATTGGCGACCAGTTCAGCTATACCGCTGATACGGTAGGTGACCACACCTTAACCTTTACCGCCACGGATGATCAGGGTGCAACAGGCACGAACAGCATTGAAATCATCGTTGATCCTGTAGGCAATAAACCTCCTCGCATTAATAGCTTCCGAGTTGATGGCGCATTTGGAGGGCTTTTGGATGGCATCATTGTCGGTCCAGATGAGTTCATTGATGTTCGAGCAGGTGACACAGTAACAGTCACCGTGGAAGCCTTTGATCCAGATGCTGATAGCTTAACGTATCAATGGACGGGCTGTGACACCGATTCAACGACCAATGCGTGTGTCGTCACGACTACCAGTGCTGGCGATCTACCAATCTCTGTCACTGTTACCGATCAACCGACTGCAGGCGATGCAGCATCCAACGATGCGTCATTAACACTTTATGTACTTGCTGATCAGGCACCATTTGTGGGAGGGATATTCTCCGTTCCTGCATTGGCCATTGACGGTGGGGATGGCAATACCGAAGCAATCATCTTCAAAGCCTTTGTCGATGATGACTTCACTGCACCGGAAAATCTAACCTTCGCTTGGAGCCTAGAACCGGCCGATGGTTCAGGAACACCAACAACCGGTACAGATCCTGAACTGTCCATTGCAGCCAACACGCTTGAAGCAGGTGAATACAGTATTACGGTCGAGGTCACTGACACCGCAAGTAATACCACAACCGCAGTCTCTGACTACTTCGTTCAAGAACATGAAGCTCCCGTCATCATGGTGCCGGGCAGTAAAAATGTACTGGCTAACGATGCAGGCACTAACGCAGAAGCCGTCACCATTGTTGCCGACGCAGTGGACGATTTAACGCCTCAAGCGGACCTAATCTACGTGTGGGAAGTCACGGGTGCCGAATTAGCCACTCCGATTACTGCAACAGGAAACACGCTCACCATCGCTGCCAATACATTGCCTCAAGGCAGCTACACAGCAGTGGTGAGTGTCAGCGATGGACCAGATGGCGACGATGCAACCAAGACAGCTGAAGCAACGGTCACTATTGGGGTATTCAGTACACCAAGTGAGACCACTGTCATCGTTCAATAAACCAAGCGTTTCATTAGCAAAATTTTAATAAGCAATTACAAGTGAAGGGGTTGTTTTCCCAACCCCTTCGAAGGAGATTAGTTATGAACATCAAATTACTTGCTTCATGCATTGCAACCGCTTGGGTCGTCACAGGTTGCGGTGGTTCTGGTTCGGATTCGGACCCTATAAGCTCTGCGGCGGATTCTGTTTCGGAAGCCACCGCAGCATCATCCAGCGTCAGTATTTCAGCTGCTTTTCCTGAATCGGCTCAAGCCGCAGCCATTGATGCAAATGCGGAATCAATTTCCATTTCGTTCCTTCCTTCAGAGGCAGGCAGCATAGAAGAAGCCATTGAGATCGTAGAGCTTTCCGCTCAATGTTTGCAGGAACAAGGCTTCCAAGATTGGAGCTGCTTACCGGAAGACGGACCCTCCGTAGGAGAAGCCCTTCTCACTGCTGGCTCGCCATCCGTGTCATTGGATCTTGTTCCAGGTAAATACCGAGTTGAAGCCTTTCAGTTCGATACAATAAACCCGGACTTTGAAACCACCCCAATATCAGCCACGTCATCTTTCGTCACGCTGACAGAAGGTGAACACAACATAGAATTGAATCTGGTCCATGCCACATGGACAAACGAGACCTCGTTCAGTTTACAGTTACTTAATCAACCGATCACAGACGACACAGATACCGTCATTGATGTGAATCCGGACGTCGATGGCGATCAAACCATCGCAGATCTGCTAGAACTTACCGACCAACCGATTATAGGAATGCACATTGTAGGGTTGCCTACGTTCGACGCAGAAACAGATGCATTATTTGACAATGCAGCCAGCTCTGCCACTGCGGCGTTCGATGAATTTGATGAATTCCCGGTGGATATTTATGGCGACCCAGATGAAACCATTCAAGAATTGATTCAATATTGGGTCGGTCCTTCTCTCCACATTCCAGTCATCCGTCAAGGAACCACAGGCTCAACTGAAACCGTTGCATGGTGGTTCGACGAACCCTATTTTGAAGAATGTAATGTGACGGAAGGCGAAACCACTGACGGCGAGTTTTACTGCGCTGAACGAGGCAATTCACCCGCTCTTCTATTACAGGAATACCAAGCAACCGGAGGTAATTCAAATACCTTTAATCTAGGTGAAATGTGGGCCGAGTTCTCCCTTGAAAACGAGATGGGCATGGATGAATTTGACGTTGAAGGCGGCCTAGCTACCGTGCCGTTCCAATTTGCCGACCCGACCATCACCACTGATGGCACCACTGTCACACTGGATTGGGGAGACGGCTTCCAGTTTGCTCATGTTCACTCTCAATTTCTCGAAACACTGGATGGGGAAGAAGAGGCAGTATTCCTAGATTTTGAGACAGAAAGTGGCACCACTACCTTTGCAGATGACACAAACAGCCTAGAACAAGTCGATGCACCCACAGTCACCGGCGGTACAACCATCACTGGCACCGTCATCGAGTTCTTATTCCAGTTCAGTGAAGTGCAAACAGGCGCCAACGTGCCCGAAGTTCCGGATACAATCACTCCCGATCAATTAGGTGATATCGATCCAGTGACCAGTGCCATGGCTGCTCAGGCCGCTGCAGCTGCGGGGCTCACTGCACAATCAGCTGCCACGGACAATGGAACAAACTGCAGTGCCATCAATGAACTGTTTTCTGGTGTATTTGTTAAATACATTTGGAATGAAACAAGCAGTACTTGGGAAGGCGGCACTTGGAACTACACATACTTCCTTGAGGATACAAATCAAGACGGCGCACCAGATACCGTTTCAGGTGAAGACTGGAATGGCGATGGTACAGTAGATCAGTTTGAAGTCGGTGTGTTTGAAAACTGGACTTGCACCTACGATGACGTCACCCAACAAGAAACTTGCGAAGACCTTGATGGCGTTGCCAATGATGATGACGACAAAATCGAAACTGTGCCGACTGGATTTGAAGAGACCGGTACTGGCGAATACTGCCTGCATGCTTTCTCTATGACTGCTGGCCAGTTGAACTTCTCTTTTTCTGATCTTTTGTCCACAACTGACGTTGTAATTCAAACGGATCAATAACAAACAACCCCATAACCAAACACGCCCTAAAGTGATTTAGGGCGCCTCTTTTACACTTAAGCCGCCGATTCAAACGAACGGACCGTTCGGCGATTCTACTTTTCAGCCTTTGCGTTTGAACTATCGTTAAAAGTAACCGTTGGAAAATGTAATTAAACCCTCTGAAAGCAGTTCCCTGACAACGTTTATTGACCTCAAGGTCAAAAGGAATCTACGCCCTATGCAATCAGACATAAGCCTCACAACCTCTAGCCATAATCGTTTCTATCAATCACCTCGATTATATACGGCGCTATCCAAGCCCCTCATGCGTTTCTTTATTTGCTGCATATTGGTCATCGTATCAACAGAGGTATTTGCATCCATAGATGGCTCAACGCCGTCAAAAACTCAGCCAACCCGTTCAATAATTACACTGTGGGATATTGATCCCAGCGAGCAAACGCTGTATTTCCAGCAACAGCCGTTAAGTCCGAAGCAAATATTAAAACTCTCAAACGTTTGGTCGGCCGTATTTTCTCTCCCGAATCAAAACATAAGCTCTCACCAAAGCAGCATTGAGCAATTAATGCTATCAGCAAGACGTCATCCCAATATTATTTCAGCGGAACGAAACGCCAACGCGCAAACGAGCTTAATACCTAACGACCCTAGTTTCACTGACAGTAACTTTAACCAATCACACCACAGCCAAATTAATTCACCTCAGGCATGGGATCAACGAACCGATTGCAGCAACGTTGTCATTGCCGTCGTCGATACGGGCATCGATATCGACCACCCAGATCTGGCCAGTAATCTATGGCAGAACCCGAACGAAATCCCCAATAACAACGTAGATGACGATAACAATGGTTACGTTGATGATTTAAACGGGGCCTGTGTTCGAAGTGATTGCGATGGCGACGCCATCGAAGACGGCTTTGGCCATGGCAGCCACGTTGCAGGACTCATAGCAGCCCAAGGAAATAATTTAGAGGGTGTCACTGGCGTATGTTGGAATGCCCAATTAATGATCGTTAAGAGCTTAGGCGACAACGGTTCAGGCAGTGTGAGTGATGTTTCTGCGGGCATCAACTACGCAGTCAATAATGGTGCGGATATCATCAACGCGTCGTTGACCATAAGCAGCTACAGCAGCGCGTTGCGCTCTGCAGTAGAACAAGCAAACCAGCAAGGCGTACTCATCATTACTGCCGCAGGAAATTTTGGATCGAATAACGATCAAACCCCTGTGTATCCTGCAAACTTTCGCAATGAATTTGATAATTTAATGGCCATCGCCAACGTAAACAGCGGAAACAAACTGCATTCAAACAGTAATTTTGGTTCTGAATCCGTTGATATGGCAGCACCGGGCGTCAACATTTTTAGTACTTGGATGAGCGGTCAATACGCAAATTCAACTGGAACGTCCATGTCTGCGCCTTTGGTCACTGCCACGGCTGCGCTCATGCTATCTGAAGTGGATCAATCCGATCTTTCTTTAAAGTCTGGTTTATTATCTTCAGGGTCATCGGCAAGTGATCTTGAATGGCAAGTAGTTTCGCCTGTGATTCTTGATTCAGACGCCGCCATTACCAACACATCAACCACACCTCTGTCCATATTCAGGGCTTCAGCGTCAGATGGAAGCTATCAATTGTTTGGTTACGACGTCAGCGCTGTTCAAACCGTTACGTATACAGAGCCTCTTACCAGCGGTGAACAAGTCACCGAATTTACCGTATTCGAAAACCAAACGAACCGAAGCTTGAGTGTTACCCTTCCCGATGAAAGCAAATCCGGAATTTTTCAATTGCACAACGAAACTGAGAGTTCAAATCAACTCTTTGTAAAGCGCAGCATCAGTTCCCCCTCGAATGTATCCTTCACTCGAAACGAAAACCAAATCACATTATCTTGGAGCACACCTTTAAATGCCGATGAAATCCGAATCGAAAGAGGCATTCCTGGTGGTGCGTTTGAAGAAATTGCGGAGCTAAGTTCACCCAATAACGTGTATCAGGATTCCGTTGATGCTTCGGTCAGTTATTATTACCGTTTACGTGGCAGTTATGATTACGTCAGTCCAACCACAAATACCATTACAACGGAGCTATCCTCCTATAGCACTACGATCGTAACCCGACCAGAAGACACCGACAGCTTCAGCTATTGGATTACAGAAACGTTGCCAACCTTTGGCATCGGTAGTTCGGTAAAAATACAGCTGACCGCCTCCACCAGTGGCAGCTATGCTCTGGAATCTGGCGCTTTGCCCACAGGATTGAGCTTATCCGCCAGCGGTGTGATCTCTGGTACCGTAACCAATCAAACAACCAGTAGTTTTTCAATCGCGTTTAGCCCAACAGGCAAAACCACAACGGATATCAAACCCTTCTCAATCACGGTGACCGGATCCAGTGCAGGAACAATGGAGCTGGTTGATCAACAAAGCTTAAATATCCAAGTATCTGCGTCCACCGGGACCTTAAGCAGTGTTCAGGAATTGTCCCCTTCAAGCTTTAATTCCTTAGACGGTTTATCCATCCAGCTCATACAGCAAGTCCTAATTTCAGATCTGCCTGTCTCTGCCTCAGAAACCAGCGAAATAACCATGACCATCAGCAACGCAGCGAACGGTCAGTTTACCGACGTTTACCTCGCCAATACTAACAACCAATGGTTAAGTTCAGCCGACATAGCAAACAGCCAAGTTGCCAGTAATACAGCCAGTATCCTAGTAGAAGATGGCAGTGAGTTTGATTTAGATAATCAAGTGAATGGCGAAATAACGGCTCGTATTGCTTCGGTCAGCGCCAATGAAGCGACATCATCAAGCTCCGGCGGGGACAGCCGTTGTTTCATTGCCTCCGCTGTATACCCTTCCGGTCACAAAGATTTAGCAACATTAAGGCAATTTCGGGATAATACCCTTAAAAATCTCCCCGGCGGCAACTGGTTGATCCACCAGTACTATGAAAATTCACCTCATTTAGTGGTTTGGATGAAGTCCCATCACACCGTTATGTGGGTCACGCGCTTTATGATAGAGTCACTATCAACCGTTCTTAGAAGTCCTGTTATATTTTCAGTATTGGTCTTACTGTTTTTAATCATTTGGAGAAGAATCCGCTATCGACGTCATCAACGAATGTTTAATTAATCTCGTTTCTTTACTCGGTCTTTCAGACAGTCTTCCATCCTTCAATATTTGGCTAATGCTTGGTTTAGCCGCCTTCTGCGCGGGCTTAATCGACGCAATCGCAGGAGGGGGTGGGTTAATTACCATCCCCGCCCTTCTTATGGCCGGTTTACCTCCTCATCAAGCCTTGGGCACCAACAAACTATGCGCGTCCTTTGGCTCTTTCACTGCAACCCTCGTTTTCATACGCCAAGGAATATTCAAACCCGAACTGTGGATATTAACCGCATGCGCTACGTTGCTCGGTGCTATCCTTGGCACCATAGGCGCAACTCTCGTCAGTATTGAGCATCTGAATGCAGTGCTTCCGATGCTCATTATTGCTGTTGCCATTTACATGTTGTTACAGAACTACTCAAGCCTAGAAAACAATCAACCACCGAAACCTCAATCAAAGCGAATAAAAACCTGCCAAGGATTGTCCATCGGTTTCTACGACGGTATCGCTGGGCCAGGAACCGGGTCTTTTTGGGTGGTATCTAATCTCTATCTTTACCAACAATCCCTTCTGCAAGCCTCAGGGTTAGCGAGAGCGATGAATTTCATCAGTAACATCACCTCATTCATAACATTTGCCATCGTAGGACAAATAAATTGGATCATTGGCCTGTCGATGGGCGCTCTATTATTGATGGGGGCTTGGCTTGGAGCTCATCTCGCTATTTCCAAAGGCGCTAAACTTATTAAGCCAATTTTTATGACAGTCGTCATTGCTATTTCCGTCAAATTATTGATCACTCAGCTGTGAATAAAACAACAATATACGGTGTATTGCGGCCTACAGGCTGTTGTCCACAAATACTGTGGATAACTTTGTGGATTTTGTCTTAAATATGCCCTCAAAGCGTCATAATTCGTACAAATAGCTCAAATTGATCATTTTTTAACCAGTTGTTTTTTTAACTTAAAATCAACAACTTACGAAAGTCAATATTTAAAAAAGCATTTATTTGGTTCTTTTTTCTAAGATTAATTTTAGATTACACCCTTGACAGCCGCTTTGTGTATATTCCACACGCCAGAAAAGTAACCAGCCCTATTTTTGTGCATTTATTAGCCAATAACGTATTCAAGAATTAAGGGGATGAACTTGAATTATCTCTGCCCCATTTAAGCGTCTGCGATTCAGTATATAATCTAAAGTACAATGTACGACCGGCCAACATAGGACCCAATTCTTAATGTCCTATATCGATTACCTAATCAGGATCTATTTATGAGTTTCTCTGTCTTCGGGAAAAAATTCACAAGCGAATCAGGCATCCTTAACTTAATGGATGACTTAGGGAACGCACTGGCAAACCCAGACTCAAGCAATACCATTATGATGGGCGGAGGTAATCCAGCGCATATCCCTGAGATAGAAGACATTGTAAAAGAGCGTCTGATTGAAATATCAAAAGACACACATGAACTTCAACAGTTCATCGGGGTATATGATACCCCCCAAGGAGAAAAATCCTTCAGATCCTCACTTGCAACGCTCTTAAGCAAAGAATTTGATTGGCCCCTGACAGAGGATCACATAGCGCTCACTAATGGGAGCCAATCCGCCTTCTTCATGTTATTTAACTTGCTGGCAGGTGAACACCCGGATGGTTCTCAAAAACACATCTTATTTCCTATGGCGCCTGAATACATTGGTTATGCAGATGCAGGCCTGTCGCATGAATTCTTTAAAGCGTGCAAGCCGGATATTGAATTAATTGGAGATTCACAATTTAAATATCGAGTGGACTTTAAAGCACTCACCATTGATGACGACACTGCGGCGATCTGTGTTTCTAGACCGACAAACCCAACAGGCAACGTAGTTACAGATGAAGAATTGGAGCATTTGAATCGTCTCGCCCTAGAACACAATATACCGCTCATCATTGACGGAGCATACGGTACGCCTTTTCCAGACATCATCTTTGGTCAAGCAACACCTATGTGGAACGAAAACACGATTCTTTGTTTAAGCCTTTCTAAGTTTGGATTACCCGCCGCAAGAACGGGCATCGTTATCGCTAACCCTGAATTCATCAAAGCACTTAGTAATATCAACGCGATAATGAGTCTGGCAACCAACAGTATTGGTGCGCGTCTCGCTTTGCCTTTAGTCACATCAGGTGAAATTCTTGAATTGAGCAAGAACGTAATCAAGCCGTTTTATAAGCAACGTTGTGATCAAGCCATGTCACAACTGGAAGCTGGGCTTAAAGGCCTTCCTGTTAGAATACATAAACCAGAGGGCGCAATGTTCCTATGGTTATGGTGTGAAAATCTCAGCATATCCAGTCAAGCATTGTACGAGCGATTAAAAGCGCGTGGTGTGATTGTTGTGTCTGGCCATTACTTTTTTCCTGGAATCGATGATGAGAATTGGTCACATAAACACGAATGCCTACGAATAAACTACTCTCAAACACCAGAACAAGTCACAAAAGGCATTGAAATAATCTGCAGCGAATTAAACGCACTCTACTGAGTAAATTCCTTAAAGGCTCTTCAAGAAAGAGCCTTTAAGCTGCAGCTATTTCCTAGCGGCCTTCATCTTAACCATTCCTTCCAATGTTATAACGAACAAAGCCAACCAGATAAGTCCAAACGTATAGAACCTCTGTGATGGTACTTCTTCCCCAAACCATGTGAGCGCAAGAATAAACACCATTGAAGGTGCAATGTACTGAGCAAACCCTGCCGTAATCAACGTCACACCCGGCAACCCAGAGACATACAACAGTAAAGGAACAACCGTCACGACCCCTGCAAGCATTAACGGCAGGCTGAATTCAGAAACGTCGTTAAAAAACACGAAATTCCCTGTTGAGGTGCCTATAAACAAGGCGATTACAGCAACAGGAACCATCCAGCTTGTTTCCACCGCCAATGCAATCATGGGGTGAACCGTAAGTTTCTTTCGAGACAACCCATACAATGCAAAACTGATTGCCAACGAACAAGCAATCCAAGATAAATTCCCCACTGTCCATACTTCTGCAATGACTCCCGCAGAAGCCATAGTCACGGCAATGACTTGAACTTTTGTCAAACGTTCGCCAAGAAACAGACCACCAAGAGCAATACTAACGAGAGGATTTATATAATAGCCAAGGCTTGCTTCAACCGTCTGACCCGATAACACCGCATACACAAACACCAGCCAATTAGCGGAGATCATAACGCTCGTTATCAATAATCGATTACGCGCTTGCTTATCTTTCCACAGGTTTAAAAATTCACGCCATAGACCTGAAAAGTACAAAAGCCCCCACAGAACGACTGACGACCAGATGATTCGATGAACCACCAACTCAACTGCGGATATATGATCCAACCATTTAAAATACAGAGGCGTAATGCCCCAAAAAAAGAACGCCAAAAGAATCAAAACTAAATGAAAAGCGCCCGATTTAGGAGATGACATATCAATTCTCAATATAACAACGCAACAACCTGCTAAAGGATGTATTTCAGAAACTAAAAAAGGCCTCCCTATGGGAGGCCTTTTTGTAATACCTTACGCAATGCTAAATTCAAGACTAAGCTCGCGTAAACTATCGAAAGTGATTGTCTTTAAGAGACAATCAACGGCTTATATCTTAAACGATACGAGCGCGTAACTTGTTCAACTTTGAAACAAGAGGCTTTGCAGCAGGAACATATCTTCCAGCTAGAGACTCAGCTCTGTTGCCCGCAATCTCCGCTTGCTTTGATACCAAAGAAGTCAGGTTTTGAATGCCATCAGGCTTTGCAGGGTTCAATTGCTTAAGGCTATCTACGCCTTGCTCAACAAAAATGCGTGTTGTGTGAACACGAACCTGCAAGCTTTCTTTCTCACCGTTATAACGCTGCATTGTGTCAAAAACACCCGCTAAGATATTATGACGATTCAACTTATCAGTCACACCGTAAACTGAAAGGTAATAACCTACGTTATCTACTTGGCTTAGTGCAGTATCTGCAAGTGCTTTTGGGTTCATTTTCATCTCTCGTATCTCACGTTCAATTTCCGAATTGGTTGAACAGTATGTCAATTTTCTAGAACCCACAACCTAATTATGTCTTATATTATCAACCGGTGGGCGCGTCTTATTCCAGCGACAAAGGGTTATATCCAACCCTCTGTTTCGATAGCTCTGATATCGTTGAAGAATTTCAGAGGCCAATAAAAACGACGGCCCACTGTCCAGTTCAAAACCTTCTGTCGATTTCTTATCATCAACCTTTATTTCCTCAAAACCATGCTGACAATAAAATGAAGTTAAATTCAGCCAAGGAAAACAATACACTCCTCTGGATTGATCATTAAGGCCGTCAACAAAATCAGAAATATCAGAAAGCAAACGATGTCCAAAGCCTTGCTTGCGAAAATTTATATCGACCAACATATTTCTTAATAACCACAAATCCCCCATCACTTTAGTAAACTTAAGTGCTGCAACGGGTTGGCCTCGCACTTCTGCATCATACTTTTTAAGAACGAAACAGCAATCCGACCGATGCACTTTGATCTTCTCTCGATTGCTCTTATAAAATTGAATAAACTCTTGTCGCTCTTCGTACAGCACGGACTGAACCTTAAACATGCAAAAAAACTCTCACTGCACTCACTGCCATCGGCCTCAAAGTCGATGTTTGTGTAATTTCATAACGGAAGTCATCAACCCGTTTCCCGTCTTTATACTTCAACATGCCAAAGAACGGGCCCACCCAAAAGGCACGGCGAAACTTGCTGAACTGTGTCTTCATAAATGTACGCTTGTCTGTGATAAATCTTTTGAAACCGAAATTGATGACATCATAGAACATTACAACCCTGCATTGCTTTTTCCAGAATCAACAACGGAGAACAATCAGCCGTATACCGCATCTCCAAAAGAGACGCCAACAAACGCACTCATTGTCATTGACGGCACCTGGAAAAAAGCCAACAAGATATATCATACCCACCCAGAACTGCATAGTTTACCGCGTTGTTCTGTCAATGGACGAACCAACCAATATACCAATAGAAAATCGCCCAGCGATCAACATCTATCAACTCTAGAAGCAATTGCTTACGGGCTGGAATGGTTAGATCAAGAAAACGGTCAAACCAAAACGAACTATCAACCTTTATTGTCCGCCCAAAGTAGAATGATCAGTCATTGGGAAGAGCAAATTCGCAACCATAAAAAAACCACCCTATAGGTGGTTTTATTCTACGAATTAAGAACCTATATTAAGCGTTCAGACTGCCACCTTGAGGACTCACCGTTACCATCCACTTCCTCATGGTTTTAATCAGCTGTTCCTGAGTAACAGGCTTACGAAGAAAATCATTCATGCCTGCTTCCAGACACTTTGTCTTATCTTCTGTCATGACATGGGCAGTCAAAGCAATGATAGGTATTGATGAAATACGACCGGATTCTTCCAAAGCCCGAATCTCTTTTGTCGCCTCAAAGCCATCCATGACGGGCATCTGACAATCCATAAAAATCAAATCGTAACTGCATGTTGTGACCATCGACACCGCCTGTTCACCGTGATCTGCAATATCGACAAGGAAACCCATTTTTTGAAGTCGAGCCACCGCCACGCGCTGATTTACTTTATTATCTTCTACAACAAGTACATGCTGACCCAGCCCAAAGTTACTATCAACAACATCAGTATTCAGTAAGCTTCCGGCAATAATATGATTCATGCCTTGGGAAGGATTCAAGTGTTCATCAATTTGACCCGTCGTCAGCCCCGATACCTGAACCTTCATCGGCTTCTGCATGACAAGGTACTGAGCCAACTCGTTTTGCCGGATGGGTTTACTTATAAACTGGGGAGACAACCCTTTCAGCCAAGCAGGAAGCGTATAACGTTCACTTGCACACCCCATGAGCGCCCAACTCAATTCTTTCCTACCGCCTGCTGTACGCCATAAACGGAAATCATCCGTCGTCGTGGTATCAAGGTCCACCAACAAAATAACATCATTGTGTTCACGTTCGAGCAACGCTTCCGCTTCGTGCCATTGAGAAACAGCAATAACGTCACAACCTAATGACTTTGCTCTGTGTCGTAAGTTATCCCGACTGATCACATTGCTATCAGCCACCAACATCACACCATCGTAATTAGGTTTTAACGTATATAAACGTTCAGGGTGTTTTTCAAGCGCAACTTCAAACCAGAATGTGCTGCCGTGATCCAGTTCAGATTCAACATCAATGATGCCATCCATGTGACGTAAAATCTGACGGCATAAAGCCAAACCTAACCCTGCTCCGCCATAACTTCGCGATTCAGATTGATCCACTTGGTAAAACGCTTCAAAAACCTGGTTTTGTTTGGCCTCAGAGATTCCAATGCCCGTATCTTCAACTTCGAAACGAATTCGATAACTTTCAGGGTCTTCACCCACAATACGAGACCGAACAATGATATGCCCTTTTGGCGTATATTTTATCGCGTTACCCAATAAGTTAGTAAACACCTGTTTCAATCGATTCGGGTCACCACGCAACGCATAATGAATTCCGTAATCGTGCCAATACACAAGGTCTACGTCTTTAGCCAGAGCTTCTTCACCAAATATCTGAAGTACTTCTTCAACCAGCGTTTCGATCTCAAAGATATCATTATCGAGACCAATGTTACTGGCCTCCAATTTGGAGTAATCCAAAATATCATCAAGCAACAACAACAGAGAATTTGCAGAGTTATCTGCGGTACGAACGTAGTTGTGTTGTTCGTCCGACATTTCAGTGCCGTTCATCAAACTCAACATGCCCATCACACCATTCATCGGTGTTCTGAGTTCATGGCTCATGTTTGCTAAGAACGCTGCTTTCGTTTTTTCACGAACCTCCGCTGCAATTCGCTCTTGTTCCGATTGAGCCAACGCAAAACTCGTTTGTTTTAAGTCTTGAATGCTCTGCTCAAGGCATTCATTTGAGAGCTTTAATGCATTGGCTTGTTCCGTTATTTGTCGACGACTTCGACGAAGGTCCTGTAGGGATCGTCCGGCAATAAACGCGGTGTACCCCATGTACAATGCAACACCCGTCATACAAATGAACATAACTAAGATGGAAGATTCTGCTTGGAAAATAAAACCTTCGAAAGGAATGGTTGCCGCAGCACCCAAGATCAAGAAAGGCATCGCGAACAGATAAAATTTGAGCCCCGCACCGATTAATGAATTAATGGTTGTCACCATTAATAAAGAAAACACAACCCAAGGTTGAAAATGCGACATGGCCATAAAGTGGCCAAAAATAAGAAAATCAAAACGCATGACGACGCGCTCTGACTTTAAAATATCAGGGCTTTGTCGGCAAACAAAATACCATAAAGGCGCATGCACAAAGGTGGAATATCCCCATAGCGTCCACGCCCAAACGGACTGATTCATTTGATAGTAGAGAACAGCGATGCATAAGCCAGTACAAACAGACATGCCTAATAAACGCGTAATAGCATGCCGCTTTAATGACTTTAATCCTTTCTGCCTCAAATCATCCTTGACCGAGACTGTCTCTACTGCACTTTCTGCTAGTTCCATAAGTCAAAAGTACCGTCTAATTAATTGTTTTGAATAACTAACGGCTAACTCAACTGTTTCAAAAGAAAGATAACTGCCCGTATAGTAAGTGGACTTCTGGCCCTGTAAATCTTCGAACTTTTGATAAAAATTCCCTTCACCAATTTCCTTTGAATTTACATGTGGAAAATATTGCCATTTCTCCGTATGTAAATGCTCTTCCACTGTCACAGGGTAGTGACGATATAATGAAGAAATAGAGTTCCGCGCCTGATTAATAATGTCTTCATCTGCTAAACCACCCTTCTGAACACTATAAGCAACTGCTCCATTACCTTGAGCCCAAGGTTTCATGATCTCTTTAGGGTCGCCCAGTTTTTCCTCGTTGATCGCACCAATCACTTCATTAGGCATCCCTTTTACAGTGAATAAGTTCACCACATAAGGACTGTACTTAAAACGCGTCACTAAGCTCTTTTCTGAATGATCAAAGTCCATCACATCCTTTAAACAATCTGGAGAGCATGCAATGACAATTGAATCGTATAAGCGCGTTTCTAATTTATCATGTTTTGATGAGACACCTTTTTTGATCATTTCTACGGTAATACGTTCACCCCGAGTGATCGACGTAATTTCGGTGTTCAAGCTTACGTTGAGAGACGTCGCAACGGCCTGCCATAAAGACTCAAAGCCATGCTTAAATCGCTTTGGCATACTTTTGCCAATGCCTGCTCCGTATAATAACAGCGTAGTAAAGTTCCAGAAGTTTAGATACTTCAATACATACAGCGTTGGAATCTCAGAGAAACGTCCATAGCCCATGTCAGTGACGGTTATTCGGAAGAGCCCTTGCAAACCCAACATTTTGTTGTCCACCAACCACTTTTGAAAAGGCTGGCTCAATTCTTGATAAGCTTGTTTAGATCCCGTTGAAGACAATCCTGGTTTTGTTAATGCGCTTCTGTAGCGTAATAGCTTCCAGTAATAGCGCATCACAGATAAGAATAACGTTAAAAAAGTGAAGTCTTTTAACATTGCGTCTTTAATTTCCATGACCTTTTTACGGCGCATAGAAAATGCATGACGAGGCGGCTGAGTTTCTAACTCGACACCGAATGTTCTCGCGATCTTTTTAACATTTCGATAACCTGGCGTGACCGTAAAAGCACCAACTTCGTAGGGTAATCCTTCGTGTTTTATGGTTTTACACTTACCTCCAACACGGTCCGATTGCTCAACCACATCAACGTGCTGATACCCTTTTTGCTTCAAGTACCAAGCTGCAGATAGACCTGCAGCACCTCCACCAACGACTAATACTCTTCTTAATTTAGACATAACTCTTCCTTGATCGATCAGTCGTTCTCAATGCGGAAATGTTGATCCACAAGTGCTTTGCTGTAATTAAAAATAGGCTCCACCAGCTCTAGAGCGACTAAACCACCCACATAATACGTATTTAACTTGCCTTGTTGTGCTTCCAGCCGAGAGTAGTAGCCATCCAGAAAGTCAGCTGCTTCCACATGAGGGAAAAAGGTTGTCCAGAGTTGTTGACGTACCACGTGGTTAAACTTCCCACCCATTTTCTTAACGTCTGCGCGAATATGAGCTTCGACCATCTTAGGTGTAATCTCTGCGTCTGGCGCCTTAGACTCACCACTTCTCGCATCTTTTAATCCGTCTTTATCTGCAACGGTAAAGAATAAATTCACATCGGATTCTTTCCAGAACTTAACAATGCCCCAAGGGTGACCAATACCAGGCAAAGGCTTTGCTGGCGGTAACTGAAGCTCGTCCGTTGTGATATCCATCATCCCTTCCACATCACAAGCGGTCACATAATAATCGCGATATTTAATCTTACCGAACAATTCACGTTCATGAGCTGTGGCATCAGATAACATGGGTAAGATTTGTTCAAAAGGACACGCTAATATCAGTTGATCAAATTCATGAACCGTACCATCAGCCAACCCAATCACCACGGAAGGGGAGCGTTTAATCGATACAATCTGTGAACTTAGTCGTACGTCTAATTGCTCGGTTCGAACAATCGCATTTAAAAAACCTTGATAACCGTCTTCAAAATGCCTCGGCCACTCTTTGGAAAGGCCTGCCCCGACTTTCGCCAATAAAATAAAGTTCTTTGCATCCATATACTTAAGAACATACGGCGTAGGTACATCATCTAAAGAACCATAACCAAAAATGGTGACCGGAATCAGAAATAACTGGCGAAGGATGGACATTCCATTAATGTCCAACCACTTACCAAACGGGTGGCAAAGTTCAGGACATTGCTCTAATGCCACAAACCCAGGTTGATCAATTTTTTTCCTGTATTTGAGCATCAGATACAAGTACTTTGCAGATGCTAATCCAAATTCAAGCGTGGATTTACCCATCAAGGTCGTACGAAGCGTATTTAGAAAGTTACCGGTTGATAAGTCGAAGGACTTTCGTTCAGGTGCCGCCTTGGTCTTTAACCCCAACTGTTTAACGATTTTGAGAACTTCGGTGTAATACGGTGTGATGTAATTTGCACCAAGATCGAAGTCATGATCACCCTCTTTGAATGTGAGACATTTACCGCCTATACGGTCATCTCTTTCAAATAGCGTGACACAACTATAGCCTGCTTGCTTTAAATAGTAAGCAGATGCAATTCCCGAAGCACCAGCTCCAATTACAGCTACTTTTAATGATCTTGGCATTCCTTCGCTTCCTTCAATACCTTCACTTCACGGGCGCTCAATTATCAAGAAACACCAGCATATTGCAAATTATCCGAGGGGGCGGCCTGATATTTGTTGGGCCATGGTAATGGCATAACGATCTGTCATACCTGCAATAAAATCAATGACTCGCATGTAGCACTGATAAAGACTCCAGTCTTTTTCAGGTGCTCGATATTCCATTAGATCAATAATACGCTTATTTTTATAGCTTAACCCTTCACCTTGATGAAACTGATGAACTGCGCCACAAAATGCAGACATCAACTCTTCTAAAACAGAATATGCACCGACTTCTAATAACGTCTTATTCCTGCTATTAAAAATTCTATCTCGAGCCATATTCTTAGCCGTAAGCACACACGTTCTTGCTCGATCAGGTAAATGTTCGACCAAATCCCCTTCTAACCGACCGTTAAGTATATCATCTTGTTTTTCTATAAATGTTTTCGCTGTCGCAGATACCAAATGATCAATGGCTTTTCCCCGGAGCATGGATAACTTTCGGCGACCTGTTCCCGTGTCATTTATTTTACGATAAGTCTCCGGAATATCGCCTTGAAGTAAATCAAACATAAGTGCTTCAATTTCATCATAAGGAAGAATGTTCATTTCCAGCCCATCTTCCAAATCCAATAAGGCGTAACAAATATCGTCAGCGGCCTCCATCAAATACACCAATGGATGACGGCACCAAGTATCACCACTTAATTTAATCAATCCCAATTTGTCTGCGATGTTCTTCATAATGGCAATCTCTGACTGATTACACCCATACTTACCTTTATTAGCTGGGTTATTCGTCAGAGACAGGGACGTCCAAGGATATTTTAAATACGCACCTAATGTGGCGTAGGTCAGCCGCATTCCACCATCAAACAGGTGGTACTCCAGCTGGGTTAGAATTCTTAAGCCTTGAGCATTGCCTTCAAAATTCAGCAAATCATTTTTTTCTGCTTCCGAAAGGTCGTCCAACATCCCTTTTGCTAGGGCTTCGTGGAACCAATGCCGAATGGCATCTTCACCACTGTGACCAAAAGGAGGATTACCAATGTCATGAGCAAGGCATGCAGCTTGGACAATCACGCCGATATCTTCTGGGCGAATCCACTCAGGGATTTGATCATCCAAATATTCACCTACACGCGTACCGAGACTTCGTCCCACACAACCCACTTCAAGACTGTGCGTTAACCGAGTATGAACGTGATCATTTTCATCAACGGGATGTACTTGTGTTTTTTTCCCTAAACGACGAAACGCACCTGAGAATACCACTCGATCATGATCTTTATGAAAAGGGGAACGTGCAAGCTCTTCTTCCGTAATCAACAGTTTACCCAGGCGCTCCCGAGACAACAGTGACTCCCACTTCATCGGCATATCCTTACCCCTTTTCAAGTAGAATAACGTATCTTGTTATTAGACATATTTAATACGTCTACCTTACCCTGCTTTCCTAAGTGAAGATAGCCAGCGAAACGGCGAAAACATCTTAAGCTTGAAGTCTTTCCCTAATAATTCACCTGCGGTAAACACACCTGACATAGCAGCCCCAACAACGCCTGAAGTGAGTGCATCCTGACCGGTAAGTAACAACCCTTGAATATTCGTAGAAGGTTTAAGGCCTGCTTGATCATAACGCTCAGGAGTATGCGCTAAACCGTATATTTCCCCGGAGGCATAATTCATAAAGTGCTGAGTGGACAAGGGCGTAGACAATTCGGAGTATCTAACCTTACCTTCCAACTGAGGGTAATGCTCATACAAGACCGCCAATAATTTTTCGCTCCAGTAGGATTTTTTCTCAAGATAATCATCCCCGCGTTTTCCCCACTTAGAATCTGACCACTCAGAGAACTCACTTTGAGGGATCACAGCCACCAACTCCATCACCGCTTTATTTGGGTAGCGTTTATTCCACGTGGAATCCCTAGCCGCAGAACTGGATATATACACAAACGGCAGAGTACGAGACGAACCGTCCATAATGTTTTCCCAATCGTCATCCGAGTGCTTCGAACTGTGAACCCAAAGATTGTGGACGGGAATATTTAAGCTCTGAGGGGATTCATCAAAGCCGACGTACAAACAAATATGACATGCAGAAGGTTGAATATTGGCACCCTGCACTTGCTCAGTAAATTCAGATCGCTTTGGCTTTGCTAATAAGCGCTCCGTGTTATGCCATCCACACCCACTGATCACGGAAGAGCATTGAATCGTGTGACCATCCTGCATGCGAACACCGGAGACAGAATCGTCTAGGTTAATCAAAATTTCTTCCACAGAGGCATACGTCATGACCTTGCCTCCCGCAGCCTCAATAGTTGGTAATAAAGACGCCGCAATTTGAGAAGAACCACCTTGCGGATACCAAGCACCGTCTAAATAATGGTTTGCGATCAAGCAATGCAGAAAGAATGAAGAATTACTCGGAGGTAAACCGCTGTCCCCCCATTGACCGGTTAAAACCGCCTTTAACGTTTGATTATCCGTAAGAGAGCTCAACACTTCTGAGGTGGTTTTATAAAACGCACTCGGCACTTGCTTCTTCAATAAACCGATAGGCTTATCCAACCAAGAAAAGGTAGTTGTTTTCGAAGAGAAAAATACAGGCAACCATCGCTCAACACTGAATAAAAGACGACAGTACTCAACAATCGCTGCTGCATCGTCTGGAAACTCAGACAATAAATAGCGTTTAAATGCTTTACGCCCGACCGGTAACTTATAAGACTTGCCTTCAATAACAAACGCATCATAGCAGGCATCGAGTTCATCCCATTTCAGTCGCCCTTCACTTGCCCAGTGAAACAAGGCTCCCGGCATGGTCTTTTTATTTCCGACCATTCCGACGTAATGAACCCCCACATCCCATTCATAGCCCTGACGTTGGTAGCTGTGAGTAAAACCACCAGCAGTATAATGCTGTTCCAAAACCAAAACTTTCCGGCCCGCCTTAGACAGCATCGCAGCACACATAAGCCCGCCGATTCCGGAACCAATAATCACATGATCCACAGGCGATTCTTTAAGGAATACTTTGACTCGCTCAGGTCGATAACGCGTGCCAACACGCACAGAGCTTTCTTCTTTAAAGTTGTTTTTGTGAGTACCTAATTGGTCGGGGGACATGCCTTCCTCCTTGAAAACATTTACATGCATTCACGAAACAATACGAAGACACCCCCGCTGAATGGTCTTTACCGTATTTATGGGGTATCAATATGGCCTAAATCTTTATCTGGCCACGCATAGTTTCGCACCTTTTGTTTAATCAGCTTAGCATCTGGAAAACCACCGTCCTGTTTTCTGTCCCACAAGAGCTGGCCATCAATGAATATCTTATATTCTCCACCCGCTGCAGGCTCTAGAGAAACGCGTTTTAAGTCGTCAGAAAAAGTCGATAGAAGTTCTTGAGCCATCCATGCCGCTCTCAACAACCATTGACACTGACAACAGTATCGAATTACCACTTCAGGCTTGCTTTCATTCATGTTCGACCTCTTCAGTCCACCGGAATCACAGGAAATACTGGTTTAATTCTCCGTTAAATACCCCACTCTACACCAAGAGTCCAACGGTCATTGTCATCATATTGACCGAACAAACCTTCTTGCGAGCCATAAAATACATCCAGACCTAACCAGACTTCTATATTACTTTCCACCATATGACTTAACTTGGTTTGTACAACGCCATCTTTACGTTCAAGGGTATGCAGCTCGAGCACTTCAAATTGCCACGTCTCATTTTCAAAATCATGCCGATACAAGAAGCTGAAGGTATTTTTATTTCGACGTCTTTCAATGGTATTTTCATAGTCCACCAAATGACTTTGCAACCACTGAACACTCAAAAAAATATCTTCAAGGCCTTGCCAATCCAGGCCGACCACTGAAGCTAACTCACTGCATTGCTCAATCCCTTTTTTATCCAAATTGTTCGAAACATGAAAGCTGTCGGAGTTGAACCCAGCCTCAACTCTTAACGTGAATTCACCAAACACATTACTGGCGGTTCCTCCCACAAGGTGATTTCGTTCATAGCTTGGTGTTACTAGAACTCCACTCTGAGTGAACGTTTGATAAAGCACCGGCGTGTCTTGAAAGTGATATAAGTAATTGACCGTTAGATCCCAGCCCTCATAAAAAATGCTGTACTTCATACCAAACTCACTGTCACTGAGCACATTATTCGGTTTTTGGCTGTCCTCTAAGTGAACAGGTACCCCAAAGGGCGCAGCAGGAATCAATTCAGGCGTTGTTAATGCAAACGCCTTATCTCGTTCTGCCAGCTCATGAAATGTCAGATCCGGAATCCACAACCACTGCAAACTGGATGCACTCCCCACTTCGAACTCATAGTTCACCATCCACAGGGGAATACGAGAGTCGTCAAAGTCATCAAGAATAAACTCACGATAACTTTGGGGGTTAACTACATCCAAAACTTTCAAACCATCCGCTTGGCCCCAAACCACTTGCTGCTTACCCAAACGTAAATACCCCCCAAGCAATTCAGTGTCTAAATAGAGCTCTCTCAGTGAGAGCTTTGAATGACTTGAATTATAATAAGGCGCCGACATATCACTGTAACTTTCAGGTTTGCGAGCCTCTGGGCCTAGTTGGTCATACCAATCTAGCCTAAGTCGACCGATCATCGTCAGAGTGGTTTCTTGGAACAGTGCGCCTTCCCACTGAGGCTCAATTAAAGTTTCCATCTTTTGCCGATGACCTTGGGTGTCAACGGCAAGCTCTTGGCTTAGTAATGCAGTGAACTCTCCTTGAGAAAGAATGCCGTTCCCAAAAAGTCCCTCCTCAATATAACCATCACTGGCATACGCAGGCAGGCTCATCGTACACGCCAAAACCAATGCGATTGGTAAATAACACAGTCGATGAAGGTTTATCATCTTATTTACCTCGCTTCATAGCTCGTTGGCTGAACAAACTGTCTTTTACTTCTTTCTGATAATCCACATCACTGAAAGTAAACTCACTACGATGCCCCGTTTTATGGTTATCTACCGCCAATTTATGACGAGTTATGATGCCGTCCACCGTTCGAATATCATCCGCAATGAGCGTTTTTAAAAGTCGACCTTTGACATCCCAGTAATTAGCTTTAATGATCACCCATTGATTGGCATCCACCCAAAACTCAGTTTTGCTGTAACCTAATTCGCGGGCTATCTTTTTAGTTTTTGTGACGCCTTGCATCCGATACGTTGCAACATCATCTAAGCGCTCTTCACCTAACAAGGAGTAGTCATAATCCGTATCATCTAACTTCCCTTCTAATTTAATATCCTCATACGTAAAATCCGTCCCTAAAAAATAATCCCCACGATCGGATGCAGAAATACGACGCACCTTTCGCAATGCAGGTAAGTACAACCACTGGTCATCATCCACTGAGTGATCAGGGTAGTCATACGTCATAAACGCAGTGCCTTTCACATTCGTCGGGCTTCGGTAAAAAAGAACGGTTCTTTTTTCATCACCGAAATATTTACGAAACGATTGAGTCAGACGCTCACGCACCTTGCCTTTTCTATCAATCAGTTTCATGTGCATGTTACGAACAACGTGCTGCCCTTCATCCAACTGATTAACATTACTCACTATTTCCGAAGCACTTATGCTCACAGTTGTTATGTCTGCAGCTTCTGCCTTATTTGGCAACACCACACTGCCCAATCCACCAGCAACCATGGCGATAAAAATCACTCGCGCTAAACCTACTCCAACCGCCGCTTCTGATGCAGACGATGTACCGCAAATGAAGCTTGGTCGAATCACCTTAATCAGCGCAGGAAGGAACGTCACACTGGCAATAAAACTTGTTGTAACTGCTATTACCACAATGCTCCCGAAGTTATTTAAAGGCACTACTTTACTGGAGATTAAAACACCAAACCCACAAGCAATGGCCAAAAAGTTAAAGAACAAAGCCCGTCCGGTTGAAGGGTATAAAGCATTCAATGCTGCATCCAAGTCACGATTGTGCGCTTGGTATAGACTGCGTAATCGATCCAACGTATGAATGGCAAAGTCCACACCTAAACCAATCGCAACAGAAGCAAACATGGATGTACCAACACCAAGGTCGATTCCCCAAAGAACCATCGTTGTATAAACCAACAGAATTGCACCACCCACTGGGATCAAGGTATAAACCCCAGCCACAAGGGACTTAAATAGCAACGATGAAACCAACCAAACCAAAAGCAGTGAAATACCCAACCCAACAAAGTGACTTTCGCCTAAATCACGAATCCAAAAGTAGTTGACTGTGACACGACCACTCAACGTTGCGCTAAGTTGATCACTGCTCAAGTTTGAATCAATGTAATATTGCAACGCTTCAACAATACCTTGGGTGTCTTCAAACGCACCGGTATTAAGTGTTAAACGTACATTTGCGATCCGATAGTCATAATCCACCTCTTCTTCAAAGTCCGTAGGTTCTGAAGATGCGGTATAAAGCAGAAAGTATTGGGCTGCCAATTCCTGGGTTTCAGGTAAGCGATATTCACTTGCTCGCCCTTCATTCAACGAACGATTCATTTGCTTAAGGTAATCCACGATGGACGTAGCACCTTGCACATGAGGAAGAGTTAACGCGTATTCTTGAAACGCTTCTATTCTCTTCAAGTTTTCTGGCCTAAATAACCCCTCTATTTCGTCCGCTTCAATAACAACATCAATGTTATTGGTTCCATCAAAGAATTGGTTAATGACCTTATCCGCTTGATAGATAGGTTCATCCGAATGGAACGTATCTATTCGATCCTCATTTACTTTCAATTGAGTGGCTGCTATCAAACCACTAAAAATCACAACGCAGCTTACCGCTACGGTGACCGCAGGCCGTGCTAAGCTTACTTTCCCCACTAGCACCATAAAACGGGCAAAGACATCCAGCTTTCCTGACTGATGCAATTCAACAAAATGCTTACTGGCCGCAGGTTTTACAATGCTGATCGCAGCAGGTAAAAACACCAACGAATATAACCAAGCGATGCCTACACCAAACGCAGTAAACAAACCAAAATACTTGAATGGAGGCATATACGCGGCAAAATACAAACCAAGGAAACCTGCCATTGTCGTTAAAGACGTTAAAGTCACTGGACGCCAAATCTCAACCATCGTATCCACAACCAATTGTCTACGGTCCGTATTAGGGTTTCTGACTTGCAACTCAAAGTAATGACTTAAAACATGGATGGCATCCGCCACGGAAATACCAATAAGAATCACGGGAAGCGCATTTGTAATAACAAAGAATGCAACTGAACTGGAAGCCATGGCCGACAACGTCATCAAGACTGACGCTGCAATAATCACATTACCAAAAATGGTAGGACTAAAGCGCCTAAACGCTAACCAAATCATGATCGTAATTACTAACCCTGCAAGCGGATTTAAGCGCTGGGCATCGGAATCTATATAAGCGCCTAAAAACCCTGCAATAGCGCCCTCTCCAGCAACGTAAATTTGCTCATGATGTGAGTCTTCAGCCTTCTCAGCCAATTCAACGATTTGTTGGTATGTATCCTCAACCAATAAGTCATCGATGATTTCTGCCACAATTAACGTTGCATGCCCGTTATCAGCAACCAAGCTGCCTTGATAAAGCGGGAAGTTATTAATCGACTCCCGTATAGCGTCCGCAGTATTTTGAGTTTCAGGATAGGGATCATAAAATGGCGACACAGCCATACCATCGTCTGTTCCTGTAATATTATTTTCTGTTGATAAACTCATGACACGTTCAGAATCAATATTTGATAACGCACTGATTTCATCCGTTAATATTTCAACTAATGCAAGCGTCTGGGGGTTAAAAACGCCGCTGTCTCCGGTGTTTACCACCGCGAGAACAATCGGATCAGCCAATCCAAACTGTTCTTTCACTTTATTTCGATAAACCAACGCAGGGTTATCCTCAGCCAAAAAAGCATCAGAGCGAGTGTCTTTAAATAGCTTTGGTAATTGGCTTACAGAGCCTGCAAGTACAATTAAACTTAAAAGCACCACTAACTTTGGAAACGAAGTAATTACTTCAAAAAAACGCCGAACGGTTGAGTTTTCATATACGTTATTCATTATCACACCTATGTATATACATGTTATTTATAAATAAAATTAACCACTTTTTAAATCATTGATAGAGCTACTCCCATAAAAATGCATATGCATGTTTTATGTAAAAATACACCACATTATTTTAATTGGACAATCGTTTTTGTTAGATCAACCATTTGATCAACGATTTCAACCCCCAGAACTTGCCTTACTTGTTCTTGCGCGTCCAGCCAAAACGGTAAGGCCCGTTGATATAAGTCCTCACCTTCCTTACTGAGCGAAAGTACTTTCACCCGCTTATCATCGCCAGACTGAATAGAAATGTAGCCATCCCGGATTATCGGCTTCAAGTTACGCGTTAAGGTGGTTTGATCCAACACCAACACGTCTTGCAACTCTCTATTTGTCGTTGGTTGCGTGTAATGCATCGCCCTTAAAATAGAAAACTGCCCACATTTTAAACCTACCGACGATAAATGATCATCATAGATCTGACTCATCACTCTGTTCGCTTTTCGTAGAGCAAGGTTTAAACACACTTCCACCTTAATCACCTTTGACAATTCACGTTTGTACATTAAACATGTGTATACATGCTTTTGTCAAGACAGTTTGATTAAATTAGCCTAGATCCCTATCGAACCAATGGCAGAGACTAAAAGCCTGTGCTAAACCTAAATTATTAACTCACACCAAAATCATACTGTTCTGAAAATACGGGAGAGCTTATGAAATACTTCACACTACTGATTTCTTTATGCTTTTTATCACTTCACGTACAGTCAAAAGATTTAACGGTTGGTGTGGAGGACATTGAGTATTATCCAATATATGAATCCAAAGGAGGCGTTTATGGAGGCTATGCAAGAGAACTCTTAGATGGCTTCGCGAAAAAATATAACCACAAACTTAAATACAAGCCTCTGCCAATCAAACGGTTATTTAGTGAATTGATCAATGAAACCGTAGATCTTAAATTTCCCGATAATAAGTATTGGGCCAGCGACCTGAAAAAAAGCAAAGAGGTTAAGTACAGCGCTCCAGCACTGGAATATATAGATGGTGCCTTGATGCCACCATCAAAGATAGGTCAAGACAAAAATAACATTAAGAAACTGGGAATTATCAGAGGCTTTACTGCTTGGGAATATTTGGGGGACATTAAATCAGGGAGATTGAAACTATCAGAAGTAAAGAAAATGTCTCAATTAATGCTCTTGGTCAAATCCCATCGCGTCGACGCCATTTACTTTAATGTGCTCGTGGCTCGCTACTTCCTTAAACATAACGATGACTTCTCTGTGGATTTGGTAAATTTTGATAAATCGTTACCCCATACACGGGATCACTATCATCTCTCTACCATAAAACACCCTGATGTTATTGCTCAATTTAATGAATATCTAGAAACGCATGCTGCTGACGTAGCCCATCTGAAAGCTAAATTCGAACTGGAGCTCTAGATTATAAACACAGCCTATACCACATATTTATGGTTTAACTTTACCGTTTAGCTTGTCTAATTAACGACAATCTTTACACCATAAAGATAGGGCGTTATTGTTGTCCTGCATAAACAGTTTGATTCAACCATAGTATGGTAGGATTTATCCCAAATAATCCTTTGAATTAAAATAAAAAAAAATAATAAATAATACTACGGAACATAGTTATGACGGACATCCAGCAAACGATTCAACTGAAAAACATTTTCCCTAAAATCCCGGTTCTACTGGGAAATATTCACAATGTAATTAAAGGGCTCGTGTTAGCAAATCAAACTGACCCGGACAAAAACCACGGGTTAGCTTGGTGCATTGAACGTGCTGTTAAAAGAAACCCAGATGGTATCGCAATTAAAAGTGAACAAGGCGATTTAAGCTATCGAGAGTTCAACCAATTAGCGAACCAAACTGCCCACTTTTTATTAAGTCAAGGTTATAAAAACGGTGACACTGCTGCAGTGATGATCGATAACCGTCCAGAATTGTTAATTTGCGTTGCTGCATTGGCCAAAATTGGTGTCGCTGCCGCCATGGTAAACACAGCACAGGTTCAGAAAGTATTAAGCCACAGTATCAACATTGTAAAACCTAAAGGTATTATCGTTGGTGCTGAACTTTACCAATCCATTGACGGCATTCGCGACCAAATATCCGTCGATGATAAGCACTTCTTTGTCGTTCCCGATGGCAATGATGTATCAATTGAAGGGTATAGAAACCTGTCTGAAGAAATCCAATCTTCAGCAAAACATAACCCGGACGAATCCAAACTGGTTCGTAGAGACGACCCTCTTTTCTACATCTATACATCAGGAACAACAGGCTTACCAAAAGCAGCCATTTTCAAAAATGGTCGTTGGATGAAAGCCTTTGGTTCCATTGGGTTCATCGTAGCGCGACTAGGAAAAGAAGACACACTCTACTCCACGCTACCTCTATATCATGCAACCGGCCTTGTCGTTTTATGGGGAGCAACTCTTGCGGGCAGTGCAACGTTTGCAATCCGACGTAAATTCAGTGCCAGTCAATTCTGGGACGATTGCAGAAAATACGAAGCCACAGCTATTGGCTACGTAGGAGAGCTGTGCCGTTATTTGATTAACAATCCGCCTTCACCAAAAGACCAACAGCATCTAGTTACAAAAATGATTGGTAATGGTCTGCGCCCCGGCATTTGGAAAGACTTCAAAAGTCGCTTTGGAATAATGCATGTTCAAGAACTTTATGCATCCAGTGAAGGCAACGTCGGGTTTTCAAATGTGTTCAATTTTGATTGCACCGTTGGATTCTCGCCAGTTCCATACGCCATTGTTAAATACGATAAAGAAGCCGACCAGCCGATTCGTGATGCTAAAGGCTACCTTCAAAAAGTAGGGAAAGGGGAATCAGGTCTTCTCATTGGTGAAATCAGCCCTAAATCGCCATTTGATGGGTACAATGACCCAGAGAAAACCAAAGCCTGTGTCCTAGAAAATGCCTTTAAAGAAGGCGATCGTTACTTTAATACTGGCGACTTAATGAGAGACATGGGCTTTCGCCATGCTCAATTTGTCGATCGCGTAGGCGACACGTTCCGTTGGAAAGGAGAAAACGTATCGACCACTGAGGTTGAGCACATTGTAAGTGAGCACAGCGATGTCTCTGAGAGTGTTTGTTATGGCGTTGAAATTCATAACACTAATGGTCGCGCTGGAATGATCGCGATCACACCTCATGATTCAGTCGCGTTCGATCCAAATAGTATTCTAAGTCATTTGCAAGACGAACTACCAAACTACGCAATCCCTGTCTTTATTAGGGAGCAGCAGCAACTGCAAACGACGGGCACTTTCAAATACCAGAAACACACACTGAAAGACGAAGCATTTAACCCTGAGAAGGTTTCAGACAAACTTTGGGCATTACTGCCAGGAGAAAACGCCTATACTCAGATAAATGACAACATCTATCAACAAATCCAATCAGGAAACTACAGATTCTAATATGACAGCAAGCAAGTTTATATTTCTTAGGGAAGCTCTCGATCGCTATCAACAACACAGTAATCGAGCACTTCATCGCATACAACATCAACTGCCGCATCATCTCGATGCGGTTGCAGAATTAATGGATAAATCATCTTATTCTTTAATCCAAGTATGCGGTCGAAAAACAAGGAGTTTAAAAGAAATATCCACTGACATCGCAGAAACCATAAAACTTTCAAATGATTACGCGTGCGACAAAGCTCAAGAGGTCATACGAACGGTTGAACAAAAACGTTTAAGTTAGTCATAAAAAAGGCAACCAACAGGTTGCCTTTTTTATGTTTGTTAAATAAATCTTTATGCGCTGTGACCCATTATTAAGTGCGAGGACGAATCACCAAACGAGTATCGGAAAAGTCAATATTCTTCAATGTAATATCACCAAAGCTTTGTGATTTAGGCGCTCCAGCAACACGAAGATTTTCATAACGGATTTCACCAATGGTCGTCGGTACCGCTAATTCAATGGAACCGTCCGTATGAATAGTCGCCGTTGGCTCGCCGTCGTACGCAACGTCTTCAACAAAAGTATCGGCTTCCATCATGGCTAAAACCGGCAACGCTATCTTGGCAACCGTCTCCATTGTTTCTCTGCCATCTGCATCTTCTGGATTAGCGATAAGCCCGAGTAAATCCTCACGCAATCCCTGGGCTGTTATATTATCCATCTCGGCTTCATCTAATGGCTGCATACCACCAAAGCCTGGCTTATTCTGTAATTCTTGAGTAGGAACCTCGTCGTTTTCGATGCGAGATCCATCCGCCTTCACCACCTGGAAAGGCATCATCATTGCGGTAACTAAGGTTGCAGCAAAACGAATACTGGACTGACGTCTCAAAGACTTATTAATCTGGCGTTCAGTTAGAAAGCCTAACTGTACTAAGGCTTCACCCAACCGTAAGCCAGAAGTTCTTTGATGGCTAATCGCTTGAGTTAGTTCGTGCTCATTAATTAAACCTTTAGAAACAAGCAAGCTACCCAGACGCGACTTAAATTGAGCTTGAGCAATGCGACTCATGTTATGTTCTCCGAACAATCATTCTTTATAGTTATCTGAAACATCCTATTTATCTAACTAAAGATAGACAAAAAATAGGAATACGCCTGTGGAGGCACTTTATTTTTTGTAAAATAAAGTGTCCATCAAGCGTTTTTATTAACGTTATATTTCTTTAATGAATGCTTATATTAAAACGTCGCCCAAATATCCGAAGATGCGATATCAACCCGCTCTTCGCTTTTTACGGTCTCAACGGGTGAAATAAACATGCGTTTAACCGCGCCGGTAAGCAAACCGGTTTTATCCATAATAAATGGAACGTCTTCGCCAAACTGCCTAACTAAAGCTCTATCCCCATTAGACACAGAGCGGTTCATTGGCAATAACACTGAATCCGGCAATCCAACCACTGGGATACCAGGAATATAAATAGCTGGTGATACGACAGCTTCTGTATGAGGGTTACGTAAAAGTGTTCTATAAGCAACAGGCGACACAAGCTCTACGCCTAATTGAAGCCCATCAGACGAAGGTCGAGACCAACGGATAACACACAGTTTCCAGTCCGCTTTCTGATGCTCTCGCACGCCCAGTACATCCCCAATTTTAGGATTCCCAGACACCTCAGTATCAATTTCTAAACAGAAACCGCCTGCGCTCATATCCAGAACATCTACCGAAGCGACATCTGAAGTTTCAGATTCCACACCAGCCATCACCTCTTCGTAAGAAGAAAAGCGTAGTAATCCTGCTTCAGGATTTTCGGCGATATGAGTTACATTATTATTCTGTTCTTCACTTTCAGTATTACACCAACCGTCATCCATTGATGGCAAGCTTGAAAATAACAGTTCAAAGCCAAGACAGATCTGATATTCGGCCTTCATCCTCAATCGAGGAAAGACCCGCTCTGTAAGCTGAGCTATATTTGAGTCTTTAGAACCCGAAGCACTCTTGCTCGGTTGTGCAAAGCCAGAGAAATTAACTTCCTTAGTTGTGCCAGGCTGGTTCATGACCATCCTCCGACAGACTTTAGTCTGTTCCAATTATTGTTTTTATAGTTCTTTCATATGGAACTATAGCAATTGAGTACGGTATTTTCTAAGTGGCAAATGTAAAAAATTGTATAATCTGTGAGCCAGTTCATCCCCTAAAGATGAACTTTTGCTCATACCCCTGTTTATTTTGTAATTGGCATAAAAAGTGATCAATAAAAGCGAGTATTAAAGCTCAAAAGTCGTTTTCAAAATAAAAATCACTCTAATAATTAAAAAAGTGTTGACTCATTTCAAAAGCATCGCTAATATCTCGCCCCGTTGCCGACATAGCTCAGCTGGTAGAGCAACTGACTTGTAATCAGTAGGTCCCGAGTTCGACTCTTGGTGTCGGCACCAAGAATTCAAAAAAGCCCAGTCAATGACTGGGCTTTTTTATGTCCGTATGTTTTGTAAATCAATTCATCTTGGCGGCTGCTGATCTTTCATCAAAAGCCTAGGATCAATTCGTTGATCAAACCAATTCATTCTCCAATCTAAATGCGCGCCCGTAGCTCTGCCTGTTGAGCCAATCTCCCCCATTAAATCTCCTCGAGAAATTTTATCTCCTACAGCCACAGTAACTTTACTCATATGCAAAAAACTGGAAGAGACACCATCACCGTGATCCAAAATAATGGTTCCGCCAGAGTAAAATAAATCCGTTTCAGCTAACACGATAACGCCTGAACTTGGAGCAATTACAGGAGTTCCTTTTGGAGAGGCTATATCCAACCCAAAGTGTGGCCTGCCAGGTTTACCGTTATAAAACCTCTGACTGCCGTACACACCACTAATGATACCTTTTGCAGGCCATATAAAATCCTCTAAATAATATGTGAGTCGGGAAGTATTAGCTCTGGATTTCTTAACCAACGCAGATTCTTTACGTATTCGCTTTAAATGCTCAGGATCAGGCGTCACTGTTCTCTGAGGCACCCCTTCTACTCTCTGGATCTTATAATCCCGCTTTAAGATAGGATATGCCTCAACAATCCGACTTCCATCGTTTAAAACAAAAGTTACTTCTAAGGTTTTTGAAGAATCACGTCCTAGGCCAATTGCAAACTTACCTTGAGGCGTAATATCAATCTTTCTATCTAAAGCATGCACCTCTGACACTGCGCCTTTTTCTAAAGAACCGATCAACAATCCGCCCTGAGTGAACTCCCCCTTCCAAGTAACAACCTCTGCACCGAATGCATTCCATACAAAGAACACCTGAAATATCAGTAGCATCAAAGATCTTACGACCATAATTTAAACCCCAAACTATTGTTATTTGCTTACTACTATAATTATTTTAATTTTTTTTATCCAAGGGGTTTACAACGTTTTTTTAATTCGTATAATGGGCGCCACTTGCTTAAGACAACATCGAAGCAAGAGATATGCGGGAGTGGTGAAATTGGTAGACACGCTGGATTTAGGTTCCAGTGCTTCACGGCGTGAGAGTTCGAGTCTCTCCTTCCGCACCATCTACAGGGGTATAGCCAAGCGGTAAGGCAACGGGTTTTGATCTCGTCATGCGTTGGTTCGAATCCAGCTACCCCTGCCATTTTTCTTTCTGATTAATGGTAGCTAAATACTCTTCAAGTCAGTCTTCTTAAAAATCAATCATCTAAGATAAAAAAACCAAGTCACTTAAGACTCAGCACGTTTCTATTTCTATTTCTATTTCTATTTCTATTTCTATTTCTATTTCTATTTCTATTTCTATTTCTATTTCTTATATAGTAAGCCCTACAGACCAAGGACTTGCTATATATACCATAGACTTATGCACCCATGACCTGCTTCTTTCGATAATCAACTAGGTCAGCTAAATAATCCTGCTCTTTACCTGTAAGCTGGCCACTCGCCATTAGTTCAGAGTACAAAGACTTTATTGAATACTTATTTAGGGAATTAATATCCTGTTCATTTAACGTCCCAAGCAACCTATCCTTTCCCAAATAAAATGCCATTGCCACAATAAAACGACGCTTAGAGCTTTTACGAACACCACCAAACTCATTAAGAAGCCAAAGATAATAGCGAACCCCAATCCCCATATTATCCCGAGGATCCAGTAAATATGAAAAAAGATTTTCCTCTAGTAGCAACTCAGGTTGCACCGCCATCACACTATCTAACGATAGCCCCAGCAAACCAAATCGCTCACCATCAGCCGACGCCATATTATTTCGCGTTGAAGCAAACGATATGGCCTGCATCACCTGCTGATCCCCTTTGCTCGACAAACCACCAGACTTAAACTCTTTAAGCAACCAAGAAGGCAAAGACCTAAACTTCTTAGGCAAAGGAATAATAAAGTCAGTAGAAATAGCACCTAAATTCACAGAAGGCACTGAAGAAGCAACAGTAGGGTATTGAACATAAGCCTTCGCTAATAGACTCGCTTTGACTCGCTCAATCATACGCTCAGAAGGAGAAGCCGAATCAAACAACGCCCCCATTAGCAAAGCATTATCTGAAGCAGAATCTTCCACCAAATCCACTAAAGCAGGATCTTTGGCAAACGCCTCCATCACCGTCATTCTAAGAATCTCATTTAACTGTTGCTCAGCATGCCCTCTCAACGCTGTATGCAACCCCATTCCACCCACATCAATATCATCTAACTTTGCATGCTGAATGGACAACTCAATTCTTGCTTTCTTGTAATCAACCTGCCTGCGAATCAACCAATCAGATGAATAACTTACCCAACGAGTACTGTCGGTCACTAAAATATTTGGCCAGACATGAGCAATACGGGAACGATACAGTTTTTGAGCAACATCAAACTTAGTCTTCACATCAAGTTTTTGCTCTTTTAACTGCTCATGAGAAATAGAAACAGTACCGGACTTTACCTTGCCCCGAGTAGAAACAACCTGTTCTTGCGAAAATGCAACAAGACTAAAGAGCAATGTAAATACAGAGATAAACAATTTATTCATTCGTAAAAATCTTTATTAAAAGCACTATTTATTCCCTTCGAAGAACATCCATTAGCTTAGTATAAACCCTATAAACCAAAGACGCTGAACAAACCGACCAACGATTACCAAATGAAGACAGCTGTAAACAAAAAAACAACCAGTATTGTTTTTTACATCTTCAAACAAGCACTTACAAGTCAACTTTTTGCCCTTAAGACCAAATCAATTACATTCATTAACAGTAAAAGCCGATGAACGCACACAAAACTATTGGAAAAGGAAAAAAACCAGAACTAGATTGAGAGAACACCCTGTGAGTTTACAAACAATCTCACAATTAACGCAGCGTCCAAACTACAATCCTATGAAACTAATCACGTACGTAAATGATCATTACTCAGTAAGAAAAACACTGGAGCATCTTGTGGACATGTTTGCTCAACACCCAAGCGAACTCTCACAACATATCAGTAAAAACCAAGAACTTAAACTTGAAGTGGGCGAGATATCAGCAAACGGACAATTTATAGAACTGAAGTACCCAAAAACACTTAAAGAAAAACACAAAAAAACCAAGAAGGTCTCTTCTGAGTTATTATTTTTTGAGATTATCAGCCAACAAAACGAATACAACAAGCTACTTTCACAACTACTCAATGCCATTACCGAATACAATCGCTCTCATCCACCACTATGGAGTGACGAGTCATCGTTTTTCGGCATAAATATCGCAGTTCCATTATCATCTCAAAATCCAGAGTACATCCCTGAATTAATTCACTTCCTCTCAAGCACAAACATCAACCAAGAAATCGCCCTAGAGGAAGACCTTAACCATATATTCCGCTCAACCGACTGGTCCTCACAAACCCTGGACCTACTTGCCGCAAGATCAACCATAATTAAAGGAAGCTCCGGTCATCAACAAATAACAAAACAACTGGAATCAAAATCGCTGCAGCACTACTTTGAAAATGAACAGAACCAAAACAAACTATTAGAAAAAATAACCATATACGCACTATTAAATTATGCTGAAAAAGAAGGAAAAGAATCCCCACAAAGAACCATTGAAGACGCTTTAGCGCCCTTCATAAAGCACTCAGAAGCATTTGAACATAAATGCCGCTTTCTCATCAGAAGCTTCGTCGATCATTTCCCCGACTACCTCCCCATCAACAAAACATCGCTACACCACCCCAATTTTAGGTAGCTATTTCTAATTTTAGATAGCACTCTTAAAAAAATTTAAACTCATTACGACATTAAATAATGAGTTTGCATCCAAATAACCATTGAGAGTGTCTGCATGAAACTGTTTGAGCTTATCCCCCAGAAAATAACTGACTTACTGCCGCCTCTTCTCAACAAGGAAGTGCCTCCACCCATTGACCAAGTGGCACTTCAGCTTGTTGAAATCACTAAAACTGCCGGCTTTGCAGGAATAGGTCTAGCAATTAAAACGCGTGAGTTCACTAAGGACACATTCAATGAACTTGTTGCTCTCGGTGAAGAGAGCATGGGCATCGAGTCGGAAAGACCTGAAGCAGTAGACAAGGTAACAACCGAAGAAAATAAAATAGAAGAAAAACCAGCTGAGCCAACGCAAGAAGACTTGTTCGAAAAAGCCTCTGTAGACATCAAGTCCCTGACCAAGAAACCAGACAATTCAACATTGGGTGAGCTCTATGCTCTTTACAAACAAGCAACAGAAGGCGATGCCTCAGGAAAACGCCCAGGCATAACCAAAGTTGCTGACCGGTTTAAGTTTGACGCATGGAGTAGAAAGAAAGGGTTAAGCGAGAATGATGCGCAAAAAGCCTACATTCTAAAAGTTGAGTCCTTACTTGCACTCAACTAGAAACGAAAACACTGAATGACTCTTAAGAGTCATTCAGACCTACAACACCTTTAGCTTTTTCCAACACCTCATCCCAAATGCTTTTTGTTAAGACAATAGGCAATTCACTCTTTTTCACAGGTAAGTCAGACTCCACTGACACTACACCTGATCGCTCAACCGCCACTTCTAGGTCATTTAACGCAATGCCAATAGCATCCGTCATGACCTGCATATCAGGCATTACTTCTGGTGTTGAAGTCACTGCAATATCAACGATGCCGTTATAACTCAAAGCAACCATCACCAAGCCCAAGCCATCAAACAAGGGAGCTGAGTTACTTTGGGCTTCTAAACGAGCCGACGATAAATACAAGGTACGCTGAGGACCAGGAACGTTCGTGATAGATAAGTTGTATATAGGAGAATGTCGATCCGCAAGATGCAAACCGGAATACAAACGGGAAGCCAGTGCCAAGGTTGTTGTAGGTATTATTTCCGTCAAACTGTCTGCACTGACAGCGTGATTATAGACCTTTGAGCTAGCAACACTCTTATGAACAGCCAGCAGTCTTTCAACCGGATCTTCAATGTCTGTCCCTAAACGAACCAATGTCGCTGACATTTGATTCCCAAATGAGGAATGCACTGAACGAGACCGAACCGATAACGGCGAAAAGGCAATCAAAGATTTTCTAGGAAGGTTTCGTTTGAAATTCAAGTAGTGACGCATAGCGCCAGAACAAATTGTCAAAATCACATCATTAACAGTGGCGCCCTGCACTTGATCGCGAATGGCTTTAATTCGCACCATATCTAACGCTTTATGACCAAACACTCTACGGCAAGAAATAGAACCGTTAAATGAGGTGTGAGGCGCACTGAAGAAGCCAGATCGACCGTTCCCGGAAGCAGACTCCATCAATCGCCGTTTCAGCATACTGTTCGTTAAATTGGAAAGAAGTTCGCGAGCCAGCTGACCAAGCTGAATCACTTGGTTTGTTTTTTTCTTATAAGCTTTTAACAACAAATCAGTTTCTGAGGGCAGCTCTTCAGGCTTCCATTCTCGTGCGATTTCAGTTCGGGTCTTATTCGGTTCCACGTCCAACAGCGCGCTGATCATCTCTTCACCGGAGATACTATCAATAGCACAATGATGTAATTTAAAAATCACCGCGAAACGATGCTGACCAAATTCAACGTCATCCAAACCATCAACAAACAAGGCTTCCCAAAGCGGTTTATCCCGCTCTAGAGGCTTAGCAAACTCCGCTGCAGCCATGTTTAATAGCTTTTTGCGATTAGAGGGCTTCCCCAAAGGCACGTGAAGTAAATGATTATCTATGTGAAAGTCAGGATCATCAACCCAATACGGGTTATCTAACTTCAATGGAACTTCTACGATTCGTTGTCTGAAGAAACGAGCGATGTGCAATCTCGACAATATATGCTGTCTAAATTGGGCAAAAGAGAACCCTTCACCAAACTCACTGTTATCGAATAAGTATAAGCCACCGACGTGCATCGGCGTATGCTCGGTCTCTAGAAAATAAAAGGATGCGTCAAGCGACGAAAGCTGCTGCATAAAAACCGTCCATGAACTATAAAAACAGCAATAATGTGCATTTATACTAACAAAAAAATATTCAGATAATCCCTATCATCACCAACTTTCGGAGGTTAAAACAATCATCTGTGCACAAAATAACATTCTGAAACATTTTGTAACATTAGTGGAAAAATTTGCTTGAATATCCCACTAATTATAAGTAGCTTAAACCATCAGAGATGGATAAATATTAGTGAACAAGTGTACCAGCCAATCAAACGGCCGGAAACAGTAAAAACCACTAATTGAGCATTTGCTCATCTCAGACCAAAAGTTTATCTATAACTGCAGTAATGGTAGATCAGGATGATGAGAAAGCTCATAAAGAGTCTTGTGGTTTCTAAGGATTTAGAGTCACATATCGATAAAATGCCCAAAGAGGTAGGGTCGTTAGGCTACGATGCTTGGGGTTTCAACAGCGATATTAACAAAATAGGTATCGCACTGTTCAAACAACTTTACGATCACTATTTTAGAGTTGAAACATCAGGATTAGAAAATATCCCCAAAGACGGACCATGCTTAATCATAGCCAACCACAGTGGCCAGCTCCCTCTCGATGGAACCCTCATCGCAGTGGCCATGGAAATGAATGCTCATGCGCCTCGAGCACCTCGCGCCATGATCGAACGTTTTTTCCCAACCATTCCTTTTTTAGGCAACTTTTTGAATTCTGTTGGCGCCGTCATCGGAGACCCACTGAACTGCGCTAAAATGCTCGAACGCGGTGAAGCCGTTATTGTTTTCCCCGAAGGCGTAAGAGGCTCAGGGAAGCTATACAGTAAGCGCTATCAGCTTCAGCGATTTGGCAATGGCTTCATGCACTTAGCTATGAAGTATAACGCTCCAATCATCCCTGTCGGCGTGGTTGGCTGTGAAGAAACCATTCCTGCCATCGCAAATATCAAGCCTCTCGCAAAACTGCTGCAAGTCCCCTATATTCCTATTGCCTTACCTTTTGTTTTCCCTGCGAAAGTGCACTTAAACTTCGGAAAACCGATACACTTTTCTGGCGACAGTGAAACGTCAGAACAACAAGTCACTTCTCAAGTTGAACAAGTAAAGTCCACGATTAGAAACCTGATCAATAAAGGATTAGCAGAAAGGAAACGGATCTTCTGATGACCACAAAAAGCAAGAAAGAACTCGACATAAAGAAATCTCCAAGCATTGATCAAACAAAACAAATTCTGATCACTGGCGCTGGAGGTGCACTCGCACAACACGTCATTACCCGCCTGAAACGCAATTACCGCATTGTTGCTGTCGATTTCCGACGCCGAGTAGAGCTTGGTGATGACATTCCAAGTTACAAAGTAGACTTCAATAAACGAGGCTTCGAAGACATCTTTCGGACCTATGAATTTGATGGCGTTCTTCACCTAGGTCGTATGGGGCTCCACGAAGCGAACAGAACTCGCCGCTATAACATGAATGTATTGGGCACTCAAAAACTGTTCAATCTGTGTTTGAAATACAATGTACATCAAGTATTGGTTCTATCGACACACCATGTATACGGCGCAGATGCCTATAACCCTGCTCTTCTGGATGAAACTTTCCCATTAAAAGCGTCTGAGCTAACGCAAGACTTAGTCGATTCAGTGGAACTCGAGAACCTATCCACCATTTATAAGTGGAAACACCCTGACCTTCACATTACCATCTTAAGGCCTTGTAATATCGTAGGCCCAGGTGTACGCAACACGATATCAATGTTGTTATCACAGAATTACGCGCCTGTACTGTTTGGGTTTTCACCTCTCATGCAATTCATACACGTTGAAGACATGGCAGAGGCCATCTCTGTTGCCTTCAAAGAAAATCACTCAGGCATTTACAATGTCGCTCCAGATGACTGGGTCGCTTATCAAGATGCCGTACTGGAAAGCGGATGCAACAGAATTCCTGTACTTTCACTTCCACCAGCAATACCAAAGCTTGTATCCAAGGTTATGAAAACACGCTCATTCCCTGAATACTTAGTTAATTACTTTAAATACCCAGTAATTATCGACGGCTCTCTCTTTAGAGAAACCTTCAACTGGAAGCCAGATCGAAGCCTTGAAGAGATATTCTCGTTCTATCGGGAATCAAAATAGAAAATAAGAACCAAGAGAAATGAACTCTCTCTTGGTTCTTCTCATAAACCAAGTCACAAACTAATGCCGATAATGCTCCACCACGGCCTGTGCCTGTTCCTCCGTTAAACCCACTTCCGTTACCAAATAATCTATTTCTCTCTGCTCCGAGTTAGAAACGCTTAATGAACGATGCCCTAAAGGCTGCTCACTATCCGCGTTTAGCGCTTGAAACACGCGTTCCTTTCGAGATTGCTCTTTCATCATCTGCACAAAAGAAGATGCAAAGATTCCCGCCGGCATCGCAGCAACCCCGACGCCACAAATAGTGACTAAAGCACCAAAGACCTTCCCCCCGACAGTGATAGGCGTGACATCACCATAGCCAACGGTTGTAAGAGTCACAAATGCCCACCACATACTCGCAGGAATACTTCCAAACGCAATGGGCTGCGCTTCTCTCTCGAAAATGTATATTCCAGCAGACGCAATGAACATAAGAATCATCATGACCATCAATGCAGCCAACAACGTATTTTTATTCTCTTGATAAACCCTCGTTAACATACCAAAGGAAGTTGAGTAACGAGTCAGCTTGAAAATTCGAGCCATTGAAATCAATTTCAAAATACGAAAATCAGTATAAAGAGGTTCAGGGATGAGCCACCAAAATAAAAAAGGTAAAAAAGAGAGTAAATCAACCAATCCCATGGGGGAAAAAATATACGCTCTACGCTTCTGCCAAACAGAAACGTCCGCATCAGAATCAGGCTTTTCGGCCGCTACCCATATACGCAAACAATATTCAATGGAAAAGATCCCCACCAAAATAACGCTTGAGTACATATACAAGCCATTAAAATAAAGGCCGTACTCAGGAACAGAACTGATCACAACCTCAAGAATATTAAGAACAATAACCGCAGCAAGGAATATTGAGACCCCAAGAGACACTTTATCCCTCAACGTTGGCTCATTTAAGTAAACATACCATTGCGACCTTAACGTAGACGCAGCTTTCACATCAGAAACACTCATTTCAACCCCATACCGATTTCAATACGCAACCAGATCACAGCAATCAAACAAACACTAACGTTAACGCTCAACCTTGCGTCATAATCAACAAGATCATAGAGTTAAACCCCTTGTGTATTCCAATCATTTATAAATCACATGATAATAGAGTACCAATAATAAAAAATGACGGGCCACGAATGAAAAACTTCTTCTACTTATTTTCCCTTTTTATATTCACCCATCAAGCTTATGCCGAAACCGTATTAGATAAGCAATATGGCGCCATTTTAGGGGGGTTCTCATACCACTGGAGTGACGAACCAAAAGATAATGATGGCAATACGAAAGCCTTTAATGAAGTCCACAATACCATCGGTGGCTTAGTTCGATTTTACGAAGAAGATGATTATGAAATAGATTGGGCAGCAACGTTTTACACAGATTCCTATGATGAATCGGCTTGGGCTGTACGTCGCACTTGGGGAAAAGCTTACCACTTCGAACACGTTCGCGTAGTGCCTAAACTGGCCGGAATGATCACAAAAAAGCGCACATCGTATAAAGATGACGAATCAAAGGTTTTCCCGGCCATAGCCCCAATGATGTATGTCGGTAACAAGCACATCGGGGCTGAGTTCATACTGTTCCCTTGGTTTGACGGATTCGCCTACGTAGAATTTGAACTACTTTATTAACCCCAAACCTAATTCAAAGGCGCGACACGCATTATCTCTTCTATCGTAGTAATGCCACGCGCCACCTTTTGCGCACCACTTATACGCAAAGAACGCATGCCTTCTTTATAGGCTTGCGCCCTTAGCTTAGCAACGTCCGTTTGCTCATCCACATGCTCTTTTACCGACTCCGTCATTAGCATCACTTCATATATGCCTTCACGCCCCAAATAACCTGTATCCCTGCACTCTAAACACCCAACTGGAGCAAAGGTTTCGGAAGGCACCCCTGCTCGCCAAGGGGTCGTTAATCGATCCCAAGCTTTCTCATCAAGAGGCTGTGACGTTTTACAATGAGGGCACAACCGTCGTACCAGTCGTTGAGCCATCACCCCTAGAACGGTCGCTTTAATTAGGTAGGGAGGAATGCCCAATTCCTGAAGCCTAGAAATAGCACTTGGGGCATCATTCGTATGCAATGTTGATAATACTAAATGCCCAGTTAGCGCGGCCTCAATAGCAACTTCAGCCGTTTCAAGGTCCCGTATTTCACCGACCATAATAATGTCCGGATCCTGTCGTAAAAGCGCCCGTACACCACTGGCAAAAGTCAGGTCAATGTTATGCTGTACCTGCATCTGATTAAATGCAGGTTCAACCATCTCGATGGGGTCTTCAATCGTACAGAGATTCACTTCCGGCGTAGCAAGCGCCTTTAAGGTCGAATATAACGTTGTGGTCTTACCTGATCCGGTAGGCCCAGTAACAAACACTATCCCACTGTTCTGAGACGTCATGTTATGCCAACGCTTATAATCCTCCTGAATTAATCCCAGCTCACTAAAAGGTTTCAGCAATACGTCAGGATCAAAGATTCGCATAACAAGCTTTTCACCGAAGGCGGTCGGCATCGTAGACAATCGTAATTCAACCTCACTGCCTTCCGGTGTTTTCGTCTTTAATCGACCATCTTGAGGCTTGCGCTTTTCAGCAACGTTCATTCGCCCTAAGATCTTTATTCGACTCAACACCGCCATCGTCACCTGAACAGGAAACTGATAAACCGCGTGTAAGACGCCATCAATTCTGAACCTCAAAACACCTTGATCACGCCTAGGTTCTAGATGAATATCACTCGCTCGTTGATCAAAAGCGTATTGAAGCAACCAATCAACAATATTAACGATGTGCTGATCATTGGCATCATGACTACCTTTACGCCCCAGCTCGAGCAACTGCTCCATGTTTGAGACTTTGCTTTCGCCTTGACCTTGGTGATCAACCGTTGCTCCGCTCACAGAACGGGCTAAATTATAGAACTCTACTGTGTAACGTCTTAGATCCTCGGGCGTTATAACTGCTCGTTTGATTTCTTTACGAAGAACATGTCGCAGACCGTCTTCCCAGCCATCGACAAACGGTTCACTCGACCCAAATAACACCTCTGTTGGCGTTACCTCAAGTGCCAATATTTGATGCTGTTGAGCAAATTCATAAGACATCACCGAGGTAATGGACGTCACATCCACCTTCAAAGGATCAATATGATAGTACTTCTGACCAGAAACCTTCCCCAAAACTTCAGTAACAACAATAGAGTCCAAAGGTTTCTCAGGGTTTTGAGAATCTGCAACACCAGACAGACTCACTCGTTCGATGGCCGTTGCTGCCTTTGCGGCATCCAGATTATTTAATACTTTGTCTGCATTTTCTTGAGTAATTCGATCCTGATCAATAAGAATGGTGACTACATCATGAAGTGTTAACTTTTTACCAATGAGAGTATTGATATCCACTTACTTATCCTTATTGCTAAGCAGCCACGCATGACGTGCTAAGCGTAATAACCATTGAGAGCGCATAATCACATCAGGTGACGTGCTTTGTAATTTTAAAACCCAAGGAATAACATCCATCGTCGGTAAATACCCATCTTGAACCAAACACAATAACGCCTCAACCACCTCTGAACATAAAGACTCAGAACCCATAATATATTGAAGCACCGCATTCAAACGGCATAAAGGGGCACCGTCGGTTAGCGAATCCCTTTCAAAAACCCAAACGCCCGGAGAGTAAAGATCGAAGCCTCTTTGAGCTTTTGTAACATCAGAGATCAAAACAGGTACATCTTTACAAATTGCCTCAGCAAGATCAAAAAGACACGAAGCATTGCCCTCAAGCAATTCCAGTTCTATTTCACATATGGGCTTAGACTGCTCGCCTGATACAACAACCCCTTCATCTAAAACCACTTCAACCACTGAACCAGAGAAAGAACGCCATATCCAACATTTACGTGTAAAGTTTGTTTCAAAAACAGGAAGAAGATTGTTTACAGTCATGGATTGTGGCCATGCATCCACTGGAAACAGTTCGGGTTTTAACCTTGGTAAACGGTCTTCCGGAGCGCGATCAATTTTATGCTCCCATTCCCCCCGTTGGTGTAATCCTCCAACCGAAGTACCTTTTGTTTTTAGTGTTTGGTAATAAACATCCGCAATTTTTCTTATCCGAAGCGCAGATTTATCCTTAAGCAATTCTAATGAGGGCGTATCAAAATAAATGTTCTCTAAATAACGATCCGGCTTATGACTCACTTGAGGGCTAGAATGAAACCAATCTAATTTAAAAAAATCTCTAATATGGGACTTAGGTATATCTAACTTCAACTCAACTTCATTACTCATAAACAGTACTGCATTGACCTCTTAGCTCAAAACAAGTCTAAATATCTTCTTTATATGGTTTGATCCTAAACTAACTCAGCATACTTATCACTTTTGCTTCCGTTATTGGCTTAGCAATAAACTCAATCCCCAGTTCTTTCACTCTTAACTTAACATCATCTTCTTGATGGCATGTAATTAACACAATTCTTGAGTCTTGGTGCTCTGTCAAAATTTCAGGTACTGAATCAAGACCATTTCTTTTCGGCATTTCTTCATCTAAGGTGATCAAATCAGGGTGATATAATCGAACCATTCTTATGGCCTCATCACCATCTCTAGCTTCATATACATCAATAGAACCACAAATAGCTTCAATCATCGCCTTTAAAATTGATCTAGAAATATGACTGTCATCAACCACCAAAACTTTCTTTCCATAATAGGGTGATCTTTTCGTGCTGTGCTGGGCGCCTGACATGAAACCTCCAATTAACCATCTGTTATCAGATTTATTTTCTTTAAAGTAAATACGATTCTTTACCCTCAATGCCCTTAACTATAGATAACGGATGAAAAAACATAAAAAAACCACTGCCCCTCAAACGACTAAACAACCTATCAGCAACAAAAAATACAAATAATTACTTGATGAGAGGTCTTGCCTTTTAGCTATACTCTATAATCACTTAGTTACATAAACTTTCTGTATTAAGGTACAACGCTCACATGCTTTTACTTGGCGAACACCCTGATCACATCGACAAAATGGCTAATCGCCTTAAGGAATTAAGTAAATTCCTAGTTTCGGGGGTTATCGATGATCTTCCTCAGCTTCATTTACAACATTTAGAAGATCTCTATCAAGACTATGACAGCGATACCTTATTCTATCTGGTCAGCGGAACCATCCAGGTCGAAACCAATGATCGTATTGTGTATTACTACGAAGAAGGGGACATTGTCGGCTTACAAAATACCCTCGACATAGCCTCACCTCATCTAACCAGCCCAGACCCTTTAACGCTTGTGGCTATTGATAAAAACCTATTTGCAGATCATGTTGCGAATAAACCACAGTGGGCTCAATACCTTCTCATTCTGTCGGCCTTTTTCACAGATGCATATTCTCGCCTTGCTCAAATTCACTCCATTCCTCAGGCGGGTTTCCTAACCTTCAAGGAAGGCGACTGTATTATTAAAGAAGGTGACTGTTCGAATGAAGTTTATACCATGCTCAAAGGGCACGCGGATGTCTGCATCAAGAATTTAAAGGTGGGGGATATTTACAGTGAAGAGATTTTTGGTGCCATGGCGGCATTTACCAACTCCGCCCGAAGCGCCAGCGTAATTGCTACCGAAGAATGCCAAGTACTTGCAGTACCTAAAGGGCAATTTGTCAGCCTGATTCAATACCACCCAAAAACCTGCGTTAGCCTCATAGAAAGCATGGCAAGCAAGATAAAATCACTGAATGAAATGATCACTTCTTAAAATACTTGCCACTTCTAAATAATAATCATTTTTATTTGTTGACTTGTAAATAATAATCATTATTATTAACTACAGAGATCAACGACACACTCTTTGATTTCTATCTCCTCATCAAGCTAATCACGGTTTGGCCCCTTCCTTTGGTAGGGGCCTTTTTTTTTCCTTAACGTTTAACTACAGAATTCCCAATACTGCTGGCTTAAATTTCGCTTCTTCATTTTCAGTGCATTGGCTTTCTTCAGCGTATACCCCGATTTCATTTTCACTTTCAATGCTCTCTGTTGTTCTTTTATATCCTTACATGCTTTCTTTCGATCCTGAGTTTGACGCTCATCCGTTATTTTGTTTTTTACTTTGGGCTGATTCACCGCTTGGCCTCTGCGTCGTTTTTGTTTAAATTTATCCATAGAATTTAATTTTGAAGTCACCACTAGTTCAGTACTTCTATCCATATCTTTTGATTGATTTGAGTAATGCTTCACCCCATGCTCATCAACCCAGCTGTAAATTTCGGCAAGCGCGTCATCTGCTAACAAAAAAATTAAGCAAACACTAAAACACCAAACTCTCTTCATCATTCCCTCCGTACAATCATTGTCTTTTTGATATACTGACCGGAATCATGAGTTTGGATATTCGATGTAAGTATGAAATTTCTTTGTTCGCTGGCAGAATTAGAAAATAAACCAAGTAAAGGCTTTGAGCTTTCCGAAACTGAATCAATATTTCTGGTAAAAAAAGCTGATGAAGTTTTTGGTTATGAAAACCATTGCCCCCATTTAGGCGTCAATCTTGAATGGAAAGAAGATCAATTTCTCGACAGTACTGAAACGCTCATACAATGCGCCATGCACGGCGCATTATTTAGCATTGATACAGGGCTGTGCGTAAGCGGTCCTTGCCGTGGTCAAAGCTTAAATAAAGTTAATCTCCACCACGATGAGAACAACCGCATATTCGCTTTAGAAGAAGTTAATCCAAAAGAACAGGAATAGAAGAAACCAGCTCGACTTCGCCTTGGCTGAATTCCACTTTATAAGCTAGAACCTTCACGCCCGCATTAACGGCTTCTCGTAAAAGTCGACCATACTCAGGATCAATATGATCCGCTGGGCGAGCCGACATAATCGCTGTGTGTTGAACACAAAACAATAACACCGCAGACACGCCCTGCTTCACTAATTCGGTCAGCTCTACCAGATGCTTTTGCCCTCTTTCAGTCACAGAGTCAGGGAAAAAACCATTCCCCTCACCTTCATGGAGCGTTAGGCTTTTAACTTCGACATAACAGATGTCTCCATTGTCATTACGCCCACAAAAATCCAGTCGGCTTTTGCCTACCTTCACTTCTGCTTTCCACTCTTGAAACTCATTAAGCTCAATAATTCTATTCCGCGCCAGCCCTTCAGATACCAGCTTATTTGCTCGATGTGTGTTGATCCCAATTTTACTTCCGTCGGCCTGCTCTACAATTTCAGCCGTCCCTGGGAGCTTTCTTTTTGGATCATCCGTTAACGAATACCATACGATATCGCCCGGCTCACCACAGCGTTTCATGGAGCCTGTATTTGGACAATGTATCGTTAAAATGCCATTGTCTGTTTTAACATCCAAAAAGAATCGTTTATAGCGTTTTATCCATTGACCGGAGTAAAGCTTTGATAAGTATTTCATTAGTCTATAATTACCAGAAGGTTGCTTGGCTCTATTAAGCGAATCAAGAGTATGGCATAAAAGGATTTTATCTGGTAATGTCACGCAGCTTGGATAGGGATGTCTGGAAAAAAGGCTTTCCAGACCAGATAACTTTATAAGTCAGGATGGGTAGTTAAGAGGCACATTTATGCCAAATACACAATCAGATAAATTACTTTCGTCGTACACACCTTATGAAATTAAGGACGGCGAAGAATATATGAATGAAGCTCAACGAGCGCATTTCACAGTAATCCTAAACAGCTGGAAGCAGCAGTTAATGGAGGAAGTGGATCGCACGGTTCATCATATGCAGAACGAAGCTGAAAACTATGCCGATCCAAGTGATCGAGCAACTCAAGAAGAAGAATTCAGCCTTGAGCTTCGTACTCGTGACAGAGAGCGTAAGCTCATTAAAAAAATCGATAAGACATTAGAACTTATTGAAAAAGACGATTATGGTTTTTGCGATGCCTGCGGTATTGAAATCGGCATCCGTCGTCTAGAAGCGCGTCCGACAGCAACGCTGTGCATCGACTGTAAAACCCTTGCTGAGTTAAAAGAAAAGACGACAGGTCTTTAACTTTTTCTTAACACCGCATCGGTTTTAAAATATATCGATAGCCGAAAGGCTATCGAGTATTTGTTCTCTAATTACGTATTTTATATATGTACATAGGTCGCTTCGCCCCCTCCCCAACCGGTCCTCTTCACATAGGCTCTTTGCTTGCTGCTGTCATCAGTTATTTGGATGCCAAAGCAAATCAAGGCCAATGGCTTGTTCGAATAGACGACATCGATCCCCCACGAGAACAACCCGGTGCATCAAGCAGTATTTTAAGCACCCTAGAAAAGCACAACCTCCATTGGGATAAATCCGTTCTTTATCAAAGTAAACGTCATGATGCCTATCAAGAGGCCATCGAGAAATTACTTACTAAGAACGCAATATACCCTTGCCAGTGCTCACGTAAACAACTTTCAGAGTTCAATGGAAAACACCCAAACGCTTGCGTTCAACCATTCGTTCCTGATAAGCCCTACGCCTTGAGAGCCACCCCAAACAACTTTCAATACCTCGATTTATACCAAGGCAAACAACAAGGCAATGATGGCCACTTTGTCGTCAAGCGACGAGATCAACTCTTTTCCTATCAGCTTGCAGCAACGGTCGACGACCATCATCAAAACATTAGCCACGTAATCCGAGGGTTTGATTTATTAGATTCAACACCTAAACAATTATTACTTTACCAAGCACTCTCGTACCACCCCCCAGAGTTCGGACATTTCCCCGTTATTATTGCGTCAAATGGACAAAAGCTCAGCAAGCAAAATCTTGCTCCAGCGATCGACCACCAGCAAGCCAAAAACAATCTATTACTCGTAATGAAATACCTAGGTTTCAAGCCGCCAAAAATAGACACCACTCAAGAATTACTGGCATGGGCAATTGAACAGTGGAAAAGAGAACCGCCAACCATTCTCCGGAATCAAAGCATCAACCACACTGAAGTTTAATTAAAAACAATGATCCGTGTACCGCATTAGTAAGAAAACATGATTAGTTTCTTTACAATTAAGCAGGTGCTCCCTAGCATGTGGCTCTATTGCGTTTAACGCTGACATTATTATCATAAAAACAAATTTCGTCTTAAATTGGATAGAACCTATGTATGTCTATCGCTTACTTTTCTTAATGGTATTGGGCATTTACGTGTTCTCACCCATGATTATGACTTGGTGGCTAGAACCAGGTGGCTCATGGTATCGACCTTATTTACTTTGGTTAATTGTTATCGGTTTATCTTTCTGGTTGAGCAGACAGCGAGGTCCGGATGATTTTTGATTTTACCTCCATCAGTTTTATTGCAATTGCATACCTTCTTTGTTTATTTGGTATCGCATTTGTCACTGATAAAGGCATCTTCCCAAGAAAGCTCGTATCCCACCCTTTAATTTATGTTTTATCGCTAGGGATTTATACCAGTGCGTTTGCTTTCTATGGCAGCATTGGGCTGGCCTATGAATACGGCTTTGGTTTTCTAGCCTTTTACCTCGGTTTAGCTGGCGCGTTCATGCTTGCCCCCGTGCTGTTGCAACCCATTTTAAAACTCACTAAATCACATCAACTAAGCTCTTTGGCCGACTTATTTGCGTTCAGGTATCGCAGTTCTTGGGCCGGAATTATTACAACCGCCTTTATGACCATCGGGGTATTACCCCTGCTTGTTCTTCAAATTAAAACAGTCGTCGATACTGTATTAATCATGACCAACAACGAGCAACCTGCACAAATCATTGGCTTTGGCTTTTGTATTCTGATGATCGTATTTGCCGCTATATTCGGCACGAGACACACGTCAACAAGAGATCAGCACGAAGGGTTTGTCGTTGCTATTGCCTTCGAATCAATCATAAAGATGATTGCTATCATCGCGGTCGGTGTCTACAGCTTATTCTTCATATTCGATGGCCCTACCGACATGGAAGACTGGCTATCGTCCAACCAAGAACTACTCGTCACCATGCACACAACATTAAACGAAGGCCCATGGCATGCCCTTCTCTTAATGTTCTTTGCCAGCGCCATTGTAATGCCGCACATGTTTTACATGACCTTTACAGAAAACATGAACCGTAGAGCACTGAACACCGCAAGCTGGGGTGTTCCTGTATTTCTACTGATCATGAGTTTACCCATTCCCATTATTTTATGGGCAGGCCTGAAACTTGGACTAAGGTACTCACCAGATTACTTTACCCTGACCATTGGCCTTCATCATGGTAACGAATGGCTGTCCATCATTACCTTCATTGGCGGGTTAGCCGCCGCAAGTGGTTTAATTATCGTGGTGACACTTGCTCTGTCTGCAATGTGTTTAAATCACTTAATCTTACCGTCCTTGCCTCTCAAGGCCGGCATCAATATATATAAGAACGTGCTTTGGATACGACGTTTTCTTATCGCGGCCATCGTCCTTGCATCCTATTTCTTATACTTAGCCATCGGGACAGAACAGAACTTAAGTGATTTAGGTCTGGCTGCATTTGTTGCAACGCTTCAATTTCTCCCAGGTGTAATGGGGCTCTTATTTTGGCCAACAGGGAATCGACAGGGGTTTTTAACCGGCTTAATCGGGGGGATTTCTGTCTGGACGTTAGGCATCTTAGTGCCCTTGGTTTCCGGTCATTCCGCCATGGACTTCTACGACTTGACCTACACGTTCTCGGGTCAACAATCGGGCTATCTCATTGCATTGGGCGCAACACTGACCAACGTAATCATGTTTGTGCTTGTCAGCATAACCACCGAAACCAGTGAAGATGAACAAGCCACAGCTCAAGCTTGCGCCGTCGACGCACTGACAACACCTCAACGACGCCAACTCGATATTTTAAGCGCAGAGGAGTTCCGTGAGCGACTTGCTAAGCCTTTAGGCTCCAAAACCGCCATCCGAGAAGTTGATCAAGCATTGAATGACCTGCAGTTACCGATTCATGAGGATCGTCCTTATGCGCTTCGGCGTTTAAGAGACCAGCTGGAAGCCAACCTATCTGGCTTGATGGGGCCTGTATTAGCGAAAAGTATTTTGGATCGCAACATTCCCTACAAAGAAGCCCCCCTAGGCGGCGCAGTGGATGACATTCATTTCATCGAGAGTCGGATCGAGAACTACAATCAGCAAATGACTGGTCTAGCGGCCGAGCTAGACAGTTTACGCCGTTACCATCGGATGACCCTACAAAACCTACCACTAGGCGTTTGCTCGATTGGCGCCGACGGCGAGATTCTTATGTGGAACAGAGCCATCTCAGAACTCACTGAGGTCGACGAAAGTAATATAGTCGGTGCACACATCAGTACGGTCTCAGACCCTTGGGGAGACGTGCTTCAAACCTTCATTGAAGATGAATCAACACACCACCATAAGAAGAATGTGGAGTTTGGTGGTCGAGCTCATTGGTTAAACCTACATAAGGCTGTCATCTTTAGAGACCGTCAAATAGATTCGCCACACACAGGCAGTGTCGTAATTCTTATCGAAGATCTTACTGAGAATCAGCTCCTAGAAGAAGAATTAATCCACAGTGAACGCTTGGCCTCTATAGGTCGTTTTGCAGCAGGTGTCGCACACGAAATCGGCAATCCAATCACGGGCATCAATTGTCTGGCTCAGGATATCAAATACGACACTGACAACCCTGAAATCAAAGAAATGTCAGACCAGATTATTGAGCAGACAAAGCGAGTCTCTAACATAGTGCAAACACTTGTAAGCTTTGCCCATGCTGGAACACACAAATCCACACGTGTTCATTCTGCCGTAAAAATAAATCAATGCATTAATGAAGCCATTAACCTGCTAACTCTTAGTCAAAAAAACCAGCGCTATGTCGAATTCATTAATCACTGCGATCCAGAACTCATGGTAGTAGGTGATGCGCAACGTCTAGTTCAAATTTTTGTTAATTTAATTGGTAACGCTCGAGATGCGTCACCGGATGGCACCTGTGTTGTAGTAAACTCCACAGCCCTGGAACAATCCTGTGTTATCGAGGTCATTGATGAAGGGCACGGGATTCCAGAGGAAAAAATCGATCAAATATTTGACCCGTTTTTCACTACCAAAGAACCAGGTGAAGGAACCGGGTTAGGCCTTGCGATGGTATACAGTATCATTGAAGAACATCACGGCAGCATCCAAGTGGATAGCCCAGCCTACCCCGAAACTGGAAAAGGGGCACGATTTGCGATTACTATACCACGCCATAACAATGATAATGATGATTCGCTAGCACCAATGCAGCACTAAAGGGAAATACATGAAACGAATTCTGATTGTAGAAGATGAGGGCATTATTCGTTCAGCGCTAAAACGCCTATTAGAACGCAATGGCTACAAAGTTGATGACGCTGGCTCCGTACAAGAAGCACTAGACAGCTACGAGCTGATTGATTACAGCTTGATAATTAGTGATTTACGACTGCCTGGAGCTCCAGGCACGGATTTAATAAAGCAGTCGCCAGGAGTGCCTGTTCTTATAATGACCAGTTACGCCAGCCTTCGCTCTGCAGTTGACTCAATGAAAATGGGCGCAGTGGATTACATTGCTAAACCGTTCGATCATGAGGACATGCTGAAATCCGTAGCCGATATTCTCAATCGGCCTCATGTTTCACAGAAGCCAAACAATACAGCCCAGCCTGCAGCCAACAAAAGCCCTACAGAAATAATAGGCTCTTGCAGTGCGATGCAAACGTTCTTCAATCGTTTAAACAAAGTTGCGCCGACCGACACTACCGTATTAATCCTTGGAGAATCCGGTACAGGTAAAGAGCTTGCCGCCCGCTCTATTCACGAAAACAGCAAACGAGCAAGCGCACCAATGATCTCTGTGAACTGCGCAGCCATTCCTGAAACCCTAATTGAGTCAGAACTGTTCGGCCACGAAAAAGGCGCTTTCACAGGCGCAACTGCAGCACGAAACGGCCTCGTTGAAGCATCCGACGGCGGCACCATGTTTCTGGACGAAATTGGTGAACTTCCACTAGAAGCCCAAGCCCGGCTCCTTCGAGTACTCCAAGAAGGAGAAATCCGACGTGTTGGTTCGGTACAATCAAAGAAAGTAGATGTACGTTTAATTGCTGCAACTCATAGAGATTTAAAACGTATGGTCAGCGAAGGACAATTCCGAGAGGATTTGTACTACCGCCTGAATGTTGTTTCGCTTAAGTTACCTCCATTACGAGAACGAGAAGGCGACATCGTTGAGTTGGCCGTTGAGCTTCTCAAAATTCATTGCGATAAAATGGGCTGTGACGAGATACAACTATCAGAAGACGCACTGGATGCCATTCAACACTACAGCTGGCCCGGAAACGTTCGAGAACTTCAAAACGCCATTGAACGCTCAGTCATTATGTGTGATGACGACCAAATTACTGCCGAGATTTTGTCATTAGACTCCGACTCTGAATTTGAGCCAGTTACAACGCATCAAACCACCCAAGTTCAAAGCGAAGCACCTCAGGAATCCCCTCAAGAAGGCTTGTCTTTGGAAGATTACTTCCAAAACTTTGTTTTAGCCAATCAAGATAAAATGAGTGAAACAGAACTCGCCAAGGCACTCGGTATTAGCCGGAAAAGTTTGTGGGAACGTCGCCAGAGACTGGGCATTCCAAGACGTAAAAAAACTTAATCCAAACCTATTCAAAGTAGGCAAGAGGTAAGAGCCAATTATTCATTTCAGGCCTTACCTCTAAATCCCCTCTTACTCCCCCACAACTGTTACCCATCAAAAAAGTGTTACCAAACTAAACACCCAATCAAACCCTCAGTAACACATATATGGAACTCAGAATCCCAAAATGAAACACAAAAACACTAACTATCTGTTTTAAAAGAACAAATAAAAACTGGCATCCAACCTGCAATATTACGTATAACTTTAAATCGCTACCAATAAAAATAATAACAGCGAAAAGAGTCTCAAAAATAAAAATAAAAACCGAGACAAGAAATGTTTTCTGCAAACTGCAGAGATTAAAACGAAGGGCAGGAAGCCCAACTGGTTTTTTCATAAAACCCGACATTTTTATCACGGAGAGCAGTGGGCATCAAAAACAATAATAATCGCCTGCTTTATTTTACCAATTTCTTTGAGTTACCCCGCCTGCTCATGTACACTTCAAAAACTGAAAATAACCAATAGAAGTAACTAATTATATGGTGTTCAAGGGCATCAAGACTCGCGTAAAAAACCTTTTGAGTCGATCAGCATCTCAAGATTCCGATCTTAACGGTCCTGCCGTAATCACACGCGACAATCATCCTGTTTCACGAAAACTAATCAGTAACAATGCACTGAAGGTTCTTTATCGCCTTGAAAGCGCAGGATTCCAAGCCTATTTGGTTGGAGGTTGTATACGTGATGTACTGCTAGACCACAAACCCAAAGATTTTGATATCGCAACAAACGCACACCCTGAACAAATTCATAAGTTATTTAGAAACTCGCGTTTAATTGGTCGACGTTTCAAGTTGGTTCACGTCCATTTTGGTCGAGAAATCATCGAGGTTGCCACATTCAGAGCGGGCCACCAATCTGAACAAAAGTCTAATAAGTCAGCCACAAATGACAGCGGCATGCTTGTTCGTGACAATGTATACGGCACCGTTGAAGAAGATGCTTCGCGCAGAGACTTCACCGCTAACGCACTTTACTACTCCATTTCTGATTTCAGTATTCACGATTACGGTCAAGGCATGAAGGACATTCAGGCCAAGACGCTTCGCATGATTGGCGATCCACGTGTTCGATACCAAGAAGACCCCGTAAGAATGCTCAGAGCCGTTCGATTTGCGGCCAAACTTGGCTTCTCTATCGAAGAAAAGACCAAAGAACCTATTGCAGATATGGCTTCACTTTTAGCCAACATACCTTCTGCTCGATTATTTGATGAAGTTCTCAAATTGTTCCAATCCGGCCATGCTGAAAACTCATTTAATCTACTTCGGGAACACGGGCTATTTAAGTTTCTATTCCCTGAAACGGACGAACTATTAAATCAGGATGACGACGGATACATTGAACGCTTGATTCAAGCGACCTGCCGAAACACCGACATTCGAATCAAAAGCAACAAACCTGTCACACCTATCTTCCTGTTCGCGTCCTTTTTATGGCCAAAAGTCGTTCAACATTGGCAAGAACAAAAACAGTTCATGCCTCCGATTCCTGCATTAACCAAAGCATCACATTTAGCATTAGATTCTCAGGTGAAGGCAACGGCCATACCAAGACGATTCTCTACTGCCATCAAAGAAATTTGGGATTTACAGACACGACTTGAGCGCCGTAACGGCCGCAAAGCTTACCAGTTGGCTGAACACCCAAGGTTTCGTGCCGCGTACGACTTTGTGTTGCTAAGAGAGCAAGCGGGTGAAGACCTAAAAGGGCTTGGCACTTGGTGGACTGACTTCCAAAATAGCGATGACCACCTTAAGCAAAAAATGGTGAGCCGAGCAAATAATCAGGATCGAAATAAGCGTTCTTCAGGCAAGAACCGCAACGGGCAATCTAGAAACAGAAAGCCCCGAAAACCCAAAACAGACACCTAGCAAGATAAAATACGTGACAAATACAGCATACATTGGCCTTGGCAGTAATCTTGAATCCCCTGTAACCCAATTAAGATCTGCCTATCAAGCCATTCTTAGCCATCCCTCGATCTCATCCATTACTCCATCCTCCTTATATAACACCACCCCTATTGGCCCTCAAGACCAGCCAAATTACATTAACGGGGCGATAAAAATAACGACCTCTCTCTCTGCCATTGAATTACTGGATACCTTACAGTCGATTGAGAATCAACACGGCAGAGTCAGAACCCAGAGATGGGGAGCAAGAACGCTCGATTTAGACATTCTACTCTTCAACAATGAACAGATAGACACCCCAAGACTCACAGTCCCTCACCCACAAATTGAGTTTCGTAACTTTGTATTAGTGCCTCTAAATGACCTATCCCCTGACTTAATATTCCCAGACAAAAGAAGTCTCAAGGAACTGCTCTCTTCATGTCCAGAGAACGCGATTGAATTAATCCCTGAGCAGAAAATTCAATAAACTCTTTTAAAAAACACACGAATACCCTCAAAAATTCCCACAAAAAAGGCGGGATTAACACTTAACTATCTTTTTTGGTGTGATAACATGCGCACTTCTTAAACAGCAAGGTCTAAGATGCCATGGCAGTAACAATCAACACACTGAAAGAGATGAAACAGTCTGGTGAGAAGTTTACGTGTTTAACTTCTTATGATGCATCCTTTGCACAACTGGTAAGTTGTGCTGGCGTAGAAGTCATTCTTATCGGTGACTCCCTAGGAATGGTCCTTCAAGGCAATGACAGTACTTTGCCTGTTTCAATAGAAGATATGGCCTATCACACCAAGTGTGTAAGCAACGGAAACCAAGGCGCTCTTTTAATGGCTGACATGCCATTTATGTCTTATTCAACACCAGAGCAAGCCATGGACACCGCTGCCTGTCTAATGCAGTCCGGCGCCCACATAGTAAAGCTCGAAGGCGGAAGCTGGCTTGCAGAAACCACTCGCTTGCTGAGCGAACGAGGCATCCCCACTTGTATTCATCTTGGACTAACCCCCCAAACGGTCAATAAGATGGGAGGCTATAAAGTTCAAGGCCGTCAAGACGAACAAGCCAACAATATGGTCGATGATGCAATTAACCTAGCAAATGCAGGCGCTGACATTATCTTGCTTGAATGCGTACCGGCGAGCCTTGCTGAAAAAATATCCAGTTCAGTGGACATACCTGTCATTGGTATCGGTGCAGGTAATAAGACTGACGGTCAAGTTCTGGTTCTTCATGACATGCTAGGCGTAACAAGCGGCCACAGACCTAAGTTTGTTAAGAACTTCCTTGAAGGCTCAAACAGTGTCACCTCTGCCATTGAAAGTTATATCAAAGATGTAAAATCCGGCGAATTCCCTTCTGAAGAGCACACCTTCAAATAATTTAATTGAGCGGTTTCAAGCCGCTCAATCTTTAACCTTATTTACTTTGTCTTAAAAAGAAACTCTGTATGAAAATTATTCATAGCATTCAAGAATTGCGTAAAGAACTCCATATGCGTCGTTTCGATAAGGAACGAATCAGCTTTGTTCCAACGATGGGAAACCTTCATGAAGGGCATATCAGCTTAATTCATAGAGCAGCAGAGAAGGCAGATTGCGTTGTCGCCAGTATTTTTGTTAATCCTCTACAATTTGGCGCTAACGAAGACTTAGAGTCTTATCCTAGCACGCCGGAAGAAGACGAAGCACAGCTTTTAGCAACAGGCTCGGTAGACTTCCTTTTCCGCCCTAGGGCAGACGAAATTTACCCTGTCGGGCAAGAAAATCATACCATTGTAGAAGTGCCAAATATTTCAGACGTGTATTGTGGTTCAAGCCGACCAGGGCACTTCCGAGGCGTAGCCACAATTGTCTGTAAACTTCTAAATATTGTTCAACCTGACTTTGCAATTTTTGGAAATAAAGACTTCCAACAACTGATGGTTATCCGGAAAATGGTTGAAGACTTGTGCCTACCCGTGAAAGTCATTGGTGCAGACACAGCGCGCGCAGAAGATGGGCTTGCTCTAAGCTCTAGAAACGGTTATCTAACGCCCGAAGAAAGAGCCATTGCACCCAACCTCCATAAAGCACTCACTCAAGCGAAAGAAGCCCTTCTTGATGGTCAAGCCGACATCAAAGGCATTGAAGCCCGAGCCAATCAATTTCTCGACCAATCAGGACTCCAACCCGACTATTTCGAGATATGTAATGCAAAGACACTGGAACCCGCATTACGATCAGACCAACAAATGGTTATTCTTGCGGCGGCCTACCTTGGAAAAGCCCGCTTAATTGATAACATGGTTGTTGACGGTCACAAAAACAACACTTAATCGGCTTTGGCGGCTTAAGTTAAAAATCCGCCATGCCTAAAGATTGATCACCCGAACACTTTCGGGCATACTGCGTCGCTCGTTGCGCGGGGCGCAGAACACTTAAAGAATATACTGTAGAGGGGATTTATCCATGCAATCCATCATGTTAAAGGCTAAGCTTCACCAAGCCCGAGTAACCCACGCAGTATTGGAGTATGAAGGTTCCTGTGCAATTGATAGCAAATTGCTTGATATGACAGGCCTCAAAGAATACGAGCAAATCCAGATTTATAACCTGGATAATGGTGAACGTTTCACTACGTACATCATCCGTGGGGAAGAAAATTCAGGTATTATCTCTATGAACGGCGCTGCTGCCCATAAAGCATCACCCGGAGATCGAGTGATCATTTGCGCTTACGGTAATTACACTGAAGCAGAAATGATTAACCATAAGCCTTCCATGGTTTACCTTAAAGAAGGTAATGAAGTGAGCCACACGGCAAATGCTATTCCGGTTCAAGTTGCCTAATTGGCATCAAACCAAATAGCGAAGGCCTCAATATGAGGCCTTTTTTTTTAGTAAATAAAACGATTAAATACTACTTTCGACATTAACGACTTCGTCAAGGATATATGTCATGTCAGAACTCCCTTACTCATCCAAATACCCAAATACCCTGCCTATTTGGCAAAAGCTTCAAGAGCATCAAACCAAATTAAGCAAGATGCACCTTAGAGACGAGTTCAATAGAGATTCTGATAGAGCTGAGCGTTTCTTCCTGCAAAGCGAGCATATATACCTAGATTATTCGAAAAACCTGATAACAGACGAGACACTTAAGCTGCTCGAAGAGCTTACTCAAGATGCAGGGCTTCCTGATGCAATAAAAGCCATGTTCTCAGGGGAAAAAATAAATAATACGGAAGAGCGTCCCGCACTGCATGTCGCCTTGCGTAACCAAGCAGGTACTCCGTTCAATGTGGACGGCAAGGACGTTATGCCTGAGGTCAAAGCAGCACTCAACCAAATGGAACGTTTTGTTTGGTCCATACACAGTGCACAGTCACGAGGCTATACCAACAAACGATTCACAGACATCGTTCAATTAGGTATAGGCGGCTCATATTTAGGGCCAAAAGTGGTTTCCGCCGCGCTTAAGCCATATTGGAAATCAGGTCTTAATCTACATTACGTTGCAAATATTGACGGCACACACATCACGGAAGAGTTGAAGCATCTCTCACCTGAAACCACTCTGTTTATCATTGCATCCAAGTCGTTCGGTACCCAAGAAACCATTATGAATGCGAAATCAGCCAAAGACTGGTTTTTAAAGAATGGCGGGAACCAAGAGGAAATCCATAAACATTTTGTGGCAATCTCTTCCAACGAAAAGAAAGCCATCGACTTCGGCATCGCGAAAGAGAATATTTTCCCGATGTGGGATTGGGTGGGTGGACGTTATTCACTGTGGTCGACGATCGGCCTCCCTATTGCCCTGACGGTCGGTATCGAAAACTTCAAAGCCTTACTTTCTGGCGCTCACGAAATGGACGAACATTTCCGTACCGCTCCGTTCTCTCAAAACATTCCAGTCATTTTAGCGATGCTGGGCGTGTGGTATAGCAACTTCTTTAAAGCCGATTCTCACGCTATCCTTCCGTACGACCATTACCTAAGAGCCCTACCTGCCCATATTCAACAGTTGGACATGGAGAGCAATGGTAAATCAGTAACCCACTCTGGTGAGCCAGTGGACTGGTCTACAGGACCTATCATCTGGGGGGGTGCCGGAGCGAATGGGCAACATGCATATCACCAACTGCTGCATCAAGGAACCCATTTCCTTCCTGCAGACTTTATCATGCCGCTTAGAACTCACAACCACATCGGCGATCACCACGCATTACTACTATCAAACTGCTTAAGTCAGAGCCAAGCCCTCATGCAAGGCAAAACACTTGATGAAGCAAAAGCGGAGCTTAAAGCCCAAGGCAAAACCCAAGAACAAATTGATGAACTTGCTCCACATAAAGTCATCCCCGGAAATCGACCAAGCAACACCATTCTTTTTGAGAAATCCACACCCCGTACCATCGGTGCTCTCGTCGCGATGTATGAGCATAAAGTCTTCACACAGGGCGTCATTTGGAACGTCAACTCGTTTGACCAGTGGGGAGTAGAACTTGGTAAAGAGCTGGGCCAGAATATTTACGATATTATTACGGGTGATAAAACACCGAATGACCAAGACAGCTCAACCAAAGGCCTGATTGAACTGTTCAAAAAGATAAACAACCGCCTATAACCAAGCAGTGAGGCGCCTATACCCATAGGCGCCACCTCTTTATTCCTCCTTTACTTGCCCCCCTTCTTTGCTCTTGATAACCTGCGCCCTTTAAAGTCAGTCATTAATTAAAGAGGCAGTCATGTCAAAGATTTGTGTTATCGGTGCAGGCACCATGGGCGCTGGCATTGCGCAATCATTTGCGAGCAATGGTTTTCAAGTAGTCCTACGAGACATCAAACAAGAGTTTGTGGATCGAGGGGTTACTTTCATCCAAAAAAACATCGACCGTCTAGTTTCCAAAGAAAAGCTCACCCCTGAGCAAGCCAGCAGCATCATGGCAAACATTGAAGGCACAACCGAACTATCAGCCGCTGCGGACTGCACCCTCATCGTTGAAGCCGCCGTTGAGAACATGGACATCAAGAAGAGCATCTTCGCTGAACTGGACAAGGTTTGCTCTAAGGACACAATCTTCGCTACAAACACCTCATCCCTGTCCATTACCGAGGTTGCTGCTGCAACGAATCGACCTGATCAAGTCATCGGTATGCACTTCTTTAATCCTGCTCCAGTCATGAAGCTTGTTGAGATTATTCGAGGCATTACCACCTCAGATGCAACCTTCGAACAAGTAAAATCCATTACTGAGCAGCTTAAAAAGACCCCCGTAGAAGTTGCAGAAGCCCCTGGGTTTGTCGTCAACCGAATTCTGATTCCAATGGTCAATGAAGCGATTGGCATATTTGCTGAGGGCGTTGCGAGTGCAGAAGACATTGACTCTGCAATGAAGATGGGTGCTAATCACCCTATGGGCCCATTAGCCCTTGCTGACTTAATTGGTCTTGATGTTTGCTTAGCGATTATGGAAGTCTTACAAGACGAGTTTGGCGACAGCAAATACCGTCCACACCCTCTACTTAGAAAATACGTTAGAGGCGGCTGGTTAGGCCGTAAAAGCGGTAAAGGCTTTTACGACTACAGCTAGAAATCAAAGACATAAAAAAGCCAGCTTAATCGCTGGCTTTTTTATTTACAAAACCCACTCAAGAACTAACCTAAACCAAGAGTCTCAAGTGTTTGCTTCCGTACTGTTTTCAACAACTCAGCATCGTCAATTAAAGACTTGCCATACGATGGAATCATCGCTTTCATCTTCGCTTGCCATTCAGGCTGATCCATCTTGTCCTTAAAGCAACGTTCAATCACATCAATCATTGCTTGAACGGCCGTAGACGCACCAGGAGAAGCCCCCAACAACGCAGCCAATGTACCATCTTCAGAAGCAACCATTTCCGTTCCGAACTCTAGCTTGCCCTTACCATTCTCATCTTTCTTAATGATCTGAACACGCTGGCCCGCTTTTGCTAATGACCAATCACTGTCTTTCGCTTCCGGATGGAAGTTACGCAATGCCGCAACACGTTCTTTCTGAGACTGAAATACTTCGCCGATTAAATACTTGGTAAGGTCCATATTCTTAGCACCAACGGACATCATTGGCTTAAGGTTATTCCCCTTTACTGAACCAAATAAGTCCAACTTAGAACCCTTCTTAAGGAACTTTGTTGTAAAGCCAGCAAAAGGACCAAACAACAAAGCTGGTTCGCCATTGATAATTCGAGTATCCAAATGCGGGACAGACATAGGAGGCGCACCAATTGCAGCCTTACCATACACTTTAGAAGAGTGCTGTTTTACAATCTCAGGTTTCTTACATACTAACCACTGCCCACTTACAGGGAAGCCGCCATAACCCTTACGCTCAGGGATTCCAGATTTCTGGAGTAGCGGTAATGCACCACCGCCCGCACCAAGAAATACAAAGCCAGCATCAATTGTCTTAACAATCTTAGTGTGCTTTTCTTGAATACGAACTTTCCAGCGTCCATTATCTTGCTGCTTGATCTTGGAAACCGAATTCCCCAAGAATAATTCAAAGTTTTCTGATGTTTTTAAATCTTCAACCATATTACGAGTTAAAGAACCAAAATCCACATCCGATCCGTGCTTAACACGGGTTGCAGCAACAGGTTGATTTCCGTCGCGCTGAGCCATAACTAAAGGCATCCAATCAGCCAATACTTTTGGATCTTCGCTGTACTCCATCGCATCAAATAAATGGTGAGCACTCAAATTCTTATGACGCTCTTTCAAAAACTTAACGTCATCCTCGCCCCATACAAAGCTCAAGTGAGGAACAGGGTTAATAAAATTAGTAGGTGTAGGTAGTGCTTTCTGACCAACCAAATACGACCAAAGCTGCAAGGAAGATTCAAAAGCAGCATTAATAGCCAGAGCACGATCAATTTCCACACTGCCATCATCGTTCTGAGGCGTGTAATTTAGTTCACAATATCCAGCATGGCCTGTGCCTGCATTATTCCAACCATCGGTGCTTTCATGTGCAACATGATCAAGACGCTCGACCATGATAATTTTCAAAGATGAATCCAATTGCTTGAGCATCATACCTAGCGTTGTGCTCATCACTCCGCCACCGACTAACAATACATCTGCAGTTTTTACAGCCATTACCTTCGCCCTACCAAAGAATAAAAACCCAACAAAATACGACTTAATTTATCGCATTTCGATCATACGCCTGCACTTCGAACCTGAAATCAACAATGCAAAATGCACTAATAAAAGCCACTCCGCACCACATTAGATCAGGCTACAGCCCAATACTGACGGGGCTTGTGCAGGCGGGCGCATTATACACGAATAAATAATTTCTTGCTCGATTTTAGCGAAAACAGTCGTACGCTTAAATCAAAACTCATAAAAAGGGAGTAGTTACCTTGACCAATACTCAGCAATTATTCTTCACTTGCCCATGCATCATATTCATCTGGCATCGCATCAACGAAACGAGAAAAGGCACCTTCAAATCGAATGGGCATCGAGCCAATCGGCCCATTACGCTGCTTGCCAATTATCACCTCAGCACGCTCAGGCGGAGACTCTTCGTTATAAACGGCATCACGGTATAAAAACATAATAACGTCCGCATCCTGCTCAATCGCACCCGACTCACGAAGATCAGAGTTAACAGGCCGTTTATTCGGTCGCTGCTCCAAACTACGGTTAAGCTGAGCAAGAGCCACAACCGGACAGCCCAACTCTTTAGCCAAAGACTTCAAGGATCTTGAGATCTCAGAAATTTCTTGGGTTCGGTTATTTTCAAAGCCAGGCACTCGCATCAACTGAAGGTAATCAATCATGATCATACCTAAACCACCCTGATCCTGAACCTCACGGTGTATACGACGCGCTCTCGCCTTCATTTCATTCGGAGTAATACCAGCAGTATCATCAATAAATAACGGCTTATCATTAAGCATGGTCACTGCAGCACTTAACTTACTCCACCCCTCTTCATCTAACTTACCTGTTCGTACTTCGGTTTGATTAATCCCCCCAAGCGATGCAATCATTCTCATCACAATCTGCTCAGACGGCATTTCAAGACTGAACACCAAACAAGGGCAGGCATCTTTACTTTTCAAAAGCGCATTTTCGACCAAATTCATGGCAAAAGTCGTTTTACCCATCGAAGGCCTTGCTGCCACAATAAGTAAATCAGACGGTTGCATACCCGACGTCATTTTATCCAGCTCAGTAAACCCAGTGGTCACACCCGTAATATCTCCACCCTGCTTTACCAGAGCCTCTATATTGTCCAATGTTTTCTTCAGAACAGGTTTAATATGCTGAGGACCGTCATCCTTTTTATTTCGTGATTCTGCAATTTGAAGAATTCTTCTTTCTGCATCATCCAAAATCTCGTCACTGTTCGCACCTTCAGGATTATAAGCACGATCTGCAATATCCGAGACCTCTCCCAACAGCTGTCGAATAACAGAGCGCTCTCGAACAATGTCAGAGTACGCCAAGATATTAGAGGTCGTAGGCGTGTTATGAGCCAGTTCCGCTAAATACGCCTGACCACCAACAGCATCCAATTCACCCAAGCTCTCAAGCTCATTACTAAGCGTCAACCAATCAATAGGTTTCTCTTGAACAACCAACTGCTGCATAACTTCAAAGATTTGACGATGAGCGCCTTGATAAAAGTCGCGCGCCATTAACTTCTCGGCTACGCCATCCCAAGCTTCATTATCCAGCATCAACCCGCCAAGAACAGATTGTTCTGCCTCAAGAGAAAATGGTGGCTTTCTTAGAAAATCTAATTCTTCAGTGTCAGACATAAAAACGTTTCAACAATTAAATAAACGAAAAAGGCACCGGAAGTATAAACCACCGGTGCCTTTTTTAGATAGTTCGAAAACCATCTTACATTTCATTCTTTATAAGAAAGAATTACTCTGCAACAACTGTTACGTTCAACGTAGCAGTTACATCGCTATGCAGCTGAATCGCGATCTCAAATTCGCCAACATTGCGAAGAGGACCTTCAGGCATACGAACTTCGCTTTTAGCGACTTCGATACCAGCTTCAGTCAAAGCGTCAGAAATGTCGCGTAGACCGATAGAACCGAACAACTTACCTTCATCACCTGATTTTGCTTCGATGTTTAGAGTAAAGTCATTGATCTTCTCAGCACGAGCTTCTGCTGTAGCTAGCTTCTCAGCTGCTGCTTTTTCTAGTTCTGCACGACGCGCATCGAAATCAGCGATGTTTGCCTTAGTTGCAGGTACTGCCTTACCGAAAGGGATAAGGAAGTTACGACCATATCCAGACTTAACAGTAACCTGATCGCCCAAGTTACCTAATTTACCAATACGTTCGAGTAGAATAATTTCCATCTCGCTGTCCTCAAATTTAAGAACTACTGACTGCTTTCACTTCGTTGTATTAAACGCTTTCGTATGTCGATCACACTATCCAATGAAGCAATGAAAATCAGTAATAAAAGAGTTAGAGAGCCAACCAGTACTAAACTTACATAAAAGAGTACTAACCAGTTCCCACCGAGTTTTTTAATTGCAATACTGCTATGAACAAGGGATACACCAGCAATTGCCAGAGGCAACACTAACATCGGTATCAATCCAGTCAAAAGCCCGTCGGAAAAACTGCATAGCAGCGCACCCAAAAGCAATAATGACATCATAGATGAAGGTAATCGGATTGAGTGAAACTCTTTCTGAAAACCACCAGGATTAAATATTGCCGCCTGCATGTTACGGGCAAACATCAAACTGACCAAGCTGCCAAACATGACTATAACTTGGATAGCTCCCGAATATAGAACTGGTTCAGGCACTTTAATCATTTCAGCTTCTGGGTTTTGCTTTGCAAGCTCAGCCATTAGCTTTCCAACATCAGCAACCAGAATATCCAGTTGCGCATCAGACAAAATAGGAAATAACATGTGCTGAATCGCACCTGCTACAACCAGAGTACCTAAAACCCAAGTCCAAGATCTTGACCACCAAAGCACCACGGTTATTAACCAGGTGAGCGTCAGATAAATTAAGTCAACTCTTTGACCGCTTCCATCCATTGCAAAATAGAGGGAGGGAATCAACGCAGCAACAAAACAAACGACACCATCTTTAGGGCCCTTGGCCAGCATAATCAACGCTGCTAAAGCAGCCGCCAGCCAAGTGAATAATGGCAGTATTGTAAAACCAACTGCCAAAGAGATTGCATGCAAAGGACTAGTCAGAGCTGTACGGGCCAGCCAAAGCACGGTTATCTCCTAATTATTCGTGAGCGTCAGTGTATGGCAAAAGAGCCACGTAACGTGCACGCTTAATAGCAGTTGCTAATTGACGCTGATACTTAGCTTTTGTACCCGTGATACGACTAGGTACAATCTTGCCAGTTTCAGTAACATAACCTTTCAAAGTGTCTAGATCTTTATAATCGATCTCAGTAACACCTTCAGCAGTAAAACGACAGAATTTTCTACGACGGAAAAAACGAGCCATTGTAAATCTCCTAATAAATAATCAATTACTCAGCAGAGTCTTCAGAAGCTTGAGTTTCTTCAGCAGCAGTTTCTACAGCTTCAGGCTTAGCTTCAGTTCTAGCTTCATCACGTGGACGACGCTCTCTAGTGTCTGCTGTCTTGATTGGAGATACTTCAGTAATAGCTTCCTTACAACGGATAACCATATTACGAAGTACAGCATCGTTATAACGGAAGTTGTTGTTTAGCTCTTCCAATGCTTCATCACCACACTCGATATTCATAAGAATATAGTGTGCTTTATGAATTTTATTGATTGGGTAAGCTAACTGACGACGACCCCAGTCTTCTAGACGATGGATAGCACCGCCAGTAGTTTCAATTGCTGAACGATAACGCTCAACCATTGCTGGAACTTGTTCGCTTTGGTCTGGGTGTACCAGGAAAACGACTTCATAATGACGCATATAAATGCTCCTTATGGGTTCATAGCCTCCCACTAAAATAGGTGAGGCAAGGAGTTAAAAGTAGTCTTTGCGGGAAGGTAAATCTGAATACTCAGCCTACCATTCACACAAAGAGGCAAGCATTCTAAAGATTGAACAGAAAACAATCAAGAAGTTTACGAAGGATCTTATTGAAAGGAAGAATAATTAATCTAAATCAACGTCCACACCCGCTTTCGCTAGGGACTGCTGTACTTTTGGCCCTATTTGGTCAACCAAGTTATGAATCATTTTAACTGTCGATGTACTCACGTCTTTATGCAAAGCCGTTCGTGTTTCAATAAAACGTTTCCCCGCTTGAGAAGAAAAGAACTGATTAATTTCTTGTAACTCCTGCAGCGTAAAATGTTTACTGTACGCTTTAAAGTAAATGTCAAAGAAGTGCTGATTTTCAGAAAGCACTTCAATTTCTTGCGCAACAACCGTTTTCACGGTTTGATAATGCAGCTGCTTCATGCCTGAGTTATTCTGGCGAAGCTTACGATTAATTAGTACACCTACTCGATTTTTAATTGGGTCTATATTAATCGCTTGGGTAAGTTCAAAGAATCGCGCCACTTCATTGCGCATTGTCTGTTCATCATCAACCAGACGAGCAACATCCGGCGAGCTAGCAGACGCGTATCCTGAGCAAACAGTTAGAATTAGAATCAGCCACAATCGCATTATATTCATACTTTACACTTAAAATGATAATCAAAGCATCATAATGTTACATTATGTTATCTTTGCAAGTACCAACACATGCTTTTGCAAACAAGCTCTCAAATTCACATACGTTTTTAGACGGACGACCGCTGCCTGACGGCTTCAAATAAAATAACACCACTCGCAACAGACACATTTAGACTACTTACTTCACCTGACATTGGCATATAAGCCAGCTGATCACAGCATTCTCGAGTTAATCGGCGCATCCCCTTCCCTTCAGCGCCCATAACAATCGCCACAGCCCCTTTCAGGTCCGTTTGATAAATGGAAGCTTTAGCTTCACCCGCTGTACCAGTAATCCATATGCCTTTTTCTTGAAGCTTTCGTAGACAACGAGCTAAATTGGTAACAGAAATAAACGGCGTGTTTTCAGCGGCGCCACAAGCAACCTTAATTGCAGTACCATTTAAAGTCCCAGACTTATCCTTAGGGACAATGACCGCGTGAACACCTGCCGCATCTGCAGTTCGAAGACAAGCGCCTATATTATGAGGATCAGTGACCCCATCCAAAACCAATAAAAAAGGAGGTTCATTGAGCCCATCCAGAATAATATCAAGCTCAGACTCATCTTTTGTATAGTTCTGCTGAGTTTCAACCATCACCCCTTGATGAACACCGTCAATTTCTTTCTTTTCAAAGAACTCACCATCAACACGATCAACACGAATATGTAAATTCTTTGCGATGTCCATTAAATCATTTACTCGTTGATTTCTTTTACCGGACAACACATAAAGAGTACTGATTTCCTTTGGATTTTTTTTAATCAAAGAAAAAACAGCATTAATGCCAAATACATAATTCGTGTCACTCATTGAGAATACAGCCTTACTTGCTTCAAAATATCTTTAAAAAATGTAAAAAGGATTTATTTCTTTTTAACTGCCGTGCGTTTCGTTTTCTTTTTAGGCTTCTTTTTCGCCTTCTTTGAATCTGAAACACCGCTCTTTGATGGGACTGAACGCTTTACACCTGAACCAGAGCGTCGACCTTTCTTTTTAGGCCCCAAACTCTCTTTACCACGGCTTTTCTTTGATTTTCTTACTTTAACAGTGCTTTTATGCCCTGTGAGCTCTAAGTCAATCTTTCGCTCATCCAAATCCACTCTAACAACCCGCACCTCTACGCTGTCACCGAGGGCATACGCAGTACCACTTCTCTCACCAACCAACATATGTCGGGCTGAATCAAAGTCATAATAATCACGAGTCAAATTACTGACATGCACCAACCCTTCTACATAGACATCGGTCAATTCAATGAACAAACCAAAACCTGTTACGGCCGTAATCACACCAGGAAAGACATCACCAACCCGGCCTTCCATGTATTCACATTTAAGAAACGCCATAACATCACGAGATGCATCATCTGCTCGGCGCTCAGCCATAGAACACTGCTCACCTAGAACAAGCAAAGCCCCCATATCATAAGGGTAGATTTTCTCTTTCTTAAGCGCCTCTGCGCCCTCAACCCTTAAAATATTAGTACTGCTCTCAAACTCAACGGCGTCTGAACGAATCGCACTACGAAGCGCACGATGCACCATCAGATCCGGATAACGACGAATAGGAGACGTGAAATGCGTATACTCAGGATAAGCCAATCCAAAGTGCCCTTGATTATCAGGCTGATAAACCGCTTGGCTCAATGACCGAAGCATCATTGTTTGAATCAAATGACGATCAGGCCGCCCTTCGATCTGCTGGGCCAACAACAAATAATCACCAGGTGTTGGCTTTAAACCGCCTTCGAGCATCAACCCACGTTCAAACAAGAACTCCTTCAGGTTGACTAAGCGCTCTTCCTTAGGGCCTTCATGAACGCGATAAAGACTCTCAATTTTATGCTTTCGCATAAATCGAGCCGCAGCCACGTTAGCACTCAACATGCACTCTTCAATAATCCGATGCGCTTCATTACGAACAACAGGAACAATCGTTTCTATCTTTCTCTCTGAAGAGAAAATAATACGCGTTTCTGTCGTATCAAAGTCCATTGCCCCACGCTCGACTCGACGCGAAACTAATTGCTTGTAAAGTTCATACAACTCACGAACATGAGGAACAATATGCGGCGCTTCTTGTTTAAAATGCTGAGCTTCTTTTGATCGTGGTTTTTCAATTAACGCAGACACTCGATTATAAGTAAGGCGGGCATGAGAACGTATAACTGCCTCATAAAACTTATAACGACTCATTCTACCTTCAGCACTGATGCTCATTTCGCACACCATAGCCAAACGATCCACTAAAGGTTTTAACGAACACAAGCCGTTCGATAGTACCTCTGGCAACATAGGAACAACATAACCAGGAAAATATACCGAAGTTGCTCTATTTTGCGCTTCTTTATCCAACTCTGTTTTTAATTGAACATAATGTGAGACATCAGCAATGGCAACGATTAAGCGCCAACCGCCCCCTTTCTTTTTCTCACAATAAACAGCGTCATCGAAATCTTTGGCATCCTCACCATCAATGGTAACAAGTGGTAACTCTCGTAAATCAATTCTATTCTGCTTCGCGTCTTCAGGAACCTCTTCAGTGAAACCTGATACCTCCCTTAAGAGATCTTGAGTCCACTCATTAGGAATATCGTGGGTATGCAATGCAACATCTATTTCCATCCCTGGCGCCAAATGATCGCCCAGAATTTTTATTACCTTGCCAGACGCCTTCTCTCTACGCGATGGATGGCGTTCAATTTGAACAACCACGTACTGCCCCGTTCCTGCATCACCTTGACTGCCCGCCGGTATATACACTTCTTGAGACATTCTACGGCTATCAGGGACGACAAAACCTGCATTTCCATCCGCATAATAGCGCCCCACGAGTTCAACTGTGTTTCGCTTTAAAATCTGAATAATTCGAGCTTCACGGCGCCCTTTATGATCAATTCCACTGACCATAACGCGGACTAAATCGCCGTCAAACACTTTGCCCATTTCTCGGGCATTCAAATACAAGTCTTTCGAATCATCGTCCGGCTTCACAAAACCAAAACCATCACGATGACCAATAACCACACCATCAAACGTTGGTATAGCCGATATAGGTTGGTAGCGTTGCTGCCTATCACTGACTAACTGGCCATCACGCGCCATCGCAATTAATCTGCGACGAATGGCTTCCACCCGCTCATTATCAAAAATTTCAAATGACGAGCATAGCTGCATGTGAGTCAAAGCCTTACCAGCTTGCTCCAAGTAAGATGTAATAAATTCACGGCTCGGCACCGGATTTTCATATTTATCAGCTTCACGCTGACTGTTAGGATCTTTCAATTCAATTTTCCTATTACGCCCGATCAGGCTCTTTTCTTTTAAGTTTAATACAAATCACTTGGTCTTCTTTAAAAGAAACAACTCAGTTATTACTAAATAAAAAAGGGGCCGAAGCCCCTTTTTTTCATTAAGCGCTGAATGGATCGCGCTTAACAATGGTCTCGCTTCGATCTGGCCCGGTTGAGATAATATCAATCGGAGCTCCAATCGCCTTCTCTACAAAAGCAATATAAGCTTTAGCATTTTCAGGCAATGCATCTAAAGAGCTAGCACCCACTGTTGATTCACTCCAACCTGGAAGCGTCTCATAAATTGGCTCTAGGCCTTCATAGTCGTCAGCATGCAATGGTGTAGTGCAGTCTTCGCCGGCTTTCTTATAACCAACACAAACCTTAACTTCATCCATGCCATCAAGTACATCTAACTTCGTTAGACAAATACCCGAAACACTGTTCACCTGAATAGCATGCTTTAATGCAATTGCATCAAACCAACCACAACGACGAGCACGACCCGTCGTTGAACCAAACTCATGACCTCGTTCCGCTAAACCAGCACCTACATCATCAAATAACTCTGTAGGGAAAGGACCAGAACCAACACGAGTAGTGTAAGCTTTAGTAATACCAAGAATGTAATCAAGGTAAAGAGGACCAAAACCACTACCAGTAGCAGTACCACCAGCAGTTGTATTTGAAGACGTCACAAACGGATACGTACCATGGTCAATATCAAGTAGCGACCCTTGAGCACCTTCAAACATTATTTTAGAACCAGCATTTCGCAACTCATGCAACATGCAAGTTACATCCGCCATCATCGGCGTTAGTTGCTTAGCCATTTCTAAAGTTTCAGCGAGAACTGTATCGAAGTCCAAAGCGTCTACTTTATAATAGTTAGTTAAAACAAAGTTGTGGTATTCCAGAACTTCTTTTAACTTCTCAGCAAATTTCTCTTCATTTAATAAGTCACCTAAACGTAGACCACGTCGAGCAACTTTATCTTCGTAAGCAGGACCGATCCCTCTGCCGGTGGTACCAATTTTCTGCTTACCACGAGCAAGCTCACGAGCTTGATCCAGTGCCACATGATATGGAAGAATCAAAGGACAAGCAGGGCTTATCTTCAGACGCTCACGCACAGGCACACCTTGCTCTTCTAACTTTGCAATTTCCTTAAGCAAAGCTTCTGGCGAAAGAACAACCCCGTTACCAATCATACAGGTTACGCTTTCACGCAAGATACCAGAAGGGATCAAGTGCAAAACCGTTTTCTCACCATTAACTACTAAGGTATGACCCGCATTGTGACCGCCTTGAAAACGAACAACTGCAGCTGCCTGTTCAGTTAACAGATCAACAATTTTACCTTTACCCTCGTCACCCCACTGGGTGCCTAGAACCACGACATTTTTGCCCATAGTTACTTTCTCTAGACCACGCTAAACACAAAGATTAATTAAACTTTTCGATCAACAACACACCATTGACCATCTTTCTGGTCAATCAACGCGTCACTGCTTTCAATATCAGAGTCAGCCAACTGTCGAATAACTCGACAACCGTCCGCTCTTAATTGTTTGATGTACTCAAATAAGCCTTCTTCGTCCGTACTTGGCGCAAGAATCACTTTTTGAGTTCCTATGGATATCTCTGAAACATCAGCCACTTTCAATAAGTTAAGGCTAAAGCCTGTTGCAGGACGAGCACGCCCAAAAACTTTACCTGTTTCATCATATCGACCACCAGACGCAAGAGGTTGACTACCACCCGTTTTATAAGCAGCAAACACCATCCCTGTATGATAGTTGTATCCACGCAATTCACTCAAATCCATATACAAGTTAACATTTGGATAACGAGCATTTATTCGATTAACTAACTGCTTCAGCTCATCAATTGCCTCAACGGCATCTGCTGATAATGGCGCAACAAGTTCTCGTATTGTTGAGATTACTTCAGGACCACCGCATATATATGCTAACTGACGAACCGCCTCTCCTAACGACTGATTTCTAAAATACTTAGGAACAAACGCTTCCAGTTCAGGCAAGGCTTTCCTAGCTAGAATATCAAACAGTTGAGTCTCTAGATCTTTTTCAAGACCCGCTTTCAACATTAGCTGACGAAACACACCAACGTGACCTAAATCTAAAGTAACACTACTAATACCCGCAGCATTCAAAGATTCGATCATTAGAGAGACGACTTCAAAATCACTCTCAACACCCGCATGACCATAGATCTCAGCACCAAGCTGAATCGGGTTGCGAGTATCCATAATATTAGCTGCTTTTGTATGCAAGACCTGACCTGCATAACAAAAACGAGAAACACCTTCACGAGCCAAGGAGTGTGCATCAATTCGTGCAACTTGAGGTGTAATATCCGCTCGAATCCCCATAAGACGACCATTTAATTGATCCGTCACCTTAAAGGTTTGAGTATCCAGATCATGACCTACACCGGTCAAAAGGGATTCCAAATACTCCATCATAGGCGGCATCACTTGGTCATATCCCCAAGTTTGATACAAGCCCAGTAAATTTGATCGTAATGCTTCAATACATTTTGCCTTTGGAGGAAGTATGTCTTCCACACCTTCAGGCAATAACCAACGATCCGCAATCGTCATATATCGACTTCCTGCTTCTTTTAAAGAAGTAATATTCCACAGACATTTAGACTAAAAAATAAAGAAGAACAACGCCTGCAATCATAGAGCCTAATCCAATCTTTCGAATCGTAGCATCACTTGTCTGGGCTATACGGCTAACCGTCTCTCGCCATTGCTGAGGAGCAAGAAAAGGCACAACACCTTCAAACACCAACATTAGGCAAAAACCAGCAATCAGACTATTTAGAAATTGATCCGACATAAATCAGGCTTTCTCAAACACAAAAAAACCGGGTCTACGACCCGGTGCGGTATGATAGCACGAACTATCTAAATAACCCCAATAAAAAGCGGATCATTTATTTAATTTCCTTTAGGCGCCCCTAAATACTTAAAGAAGTCACTGTCTGAATCAAGAATCATTACATCACCATCAGACTTAAACGTCTCTTTATAAGCATTTAAACTGCGAACAAAAGAATAGAACTCAGGATCTTTATTAAATGCTTCAGCATAAATAGCCGCTGCCTTTGCGTCACCCTCGCCTCGAACTTTTTCAGCATCACGATAAGCGTTCGCTTCGATAATAGTACGACGACGATCTGCATCTGCACGTATACCTTCAGCCTGCTCTTTACCACGAGAACGATACTCTCTCGCCTCACGTTGACGCTCACTTCGCATACGCTTATAAACATCTTCGTTTACACGCTCAGGCAACTCAATACCTTTCACTCGAATATCAAGAAACTCAACACCGATATCAGCCAAGACAACCTGAGTTAGTCTCTCTGTCAATTCAGTCATCAACTCATCACGCTGACCAGAAATAACTTCATGAACGGTTCTTTGAGCAAACTGACGGCGCAAACCATCATCTACTCGAGAAGCCAACAAACGAGAAGCAGCAATTTCGTCACCAGAAGTAGCCGTATAGTACTTAGATACATCCTTAATTCGCCATTTAACAAACGAATCTACGATTAGAGGTTTCTTATCTTGAGTCAAATAGTTTTGAGGCGTGTAGTCCAAAGTAAGCACTCGCGCATCAAATTTACGAACTTTATGAACCCCAGGCACCTTAAAGTGCAAACCTGGCTCAATATCAGGATTTACCACTTCACCAAACTGAAGTAATACCGCCTTTTCTGTCTCTTTAATAATGTAAGCAGAATTCGAACCTACAACAATGGTAAGTAAAATAACAATAGCGAAAACTAAGCCTTTAGATGACATTATCTTACCTCCCTTGTACGACGAACACTGGACTGTCGCTGTCGAATTTCATCAACAACCTGTCGAGTAACTTTATCAAGATCTGATGTAGTCAATGATTGAGAACCTGAATCAGCTCCTCCCTCACTGGATCTATTGCCTACCAGCTTATCCAAAGGTAGGTACATCATGTTATTACCACCTTCAACATCAACCAATACTTTCGGAGTGCTCGATAGCACATCCTGCATAGAGTCAATGTACATACGCTCACGAGTCACTTGAGGAGAACGTTTATATTCAACCAACAGCTGATCAAATCGAGCAGCCTCACCGATTGCTTTAGCAATAACTTTTTCTTTATAAGCATTCGATTCTTCTAGTTGACGCTGAGCCTGACCTCGAGCCTCTGGAATAATACCATTCGCATAAGTTTCTGCTTCATTACGCAAGCGAACTTCATCCTCACGAGCCTTAGTAACATCTAAGAAAGCATCAGAAACTTCTTGAGGAGCATGAGCGCCCTCTAAGTTAACCTTACTCACAGAAAGACCTGTTCCATATGAATCCAAATATTTTTGAATACGAACATGAACTTCTGCCGCTAAGTTTTCACGCCCTTCCGTCAATACAAAATGCATTTCAGAAGAACCAACTTCATGCCTCAGCGCACTTTCAGCAGCTTGCTTCAAGCTACCTTTAGGGTCTCGAACATTCAGCACATAGCTCTTAATGTCGCTAATTACGTACTGGATAGAAATGGACACATCAACGATGTTCTCATCTTCAGTCAACATCTTAGAAGAACTACGATGCTCCTGAACCTGAGTTACGTTTTCTTTAGTCAACGTATCAATTAACGGAATCTTAAACTGAAGACCAGGCCCCAAAGTTTCGTAATACTTACCGAGCCTAAGAATGACAGCCTGTTCCTTCTGATCAATAATATTAACTGAATCATAAATTGCAGCAATAACACCCAAGATCATAACTAAAACAACGATAGGGCCGAAACTGCCTGAGCTCCCCCCTGATGGAGGCTTACTTCCGAACAAGCCGCCCATTTTATCCATTGCTTTTTTAATCACTTCATCCAAATCAGGTGGGCCATCATTTCCACGACGTCCACCCCAAGGGTCTTGATTATTGCCACCCGGCTCGTTCCAGGCCATGTCGACACTCCATTAAAATTCTAAAAAGGCACAAAAGTTTATCCAATTGCGCGTAATAAATGTAGATAAATCTTACGATTTATTCCCAATCTTCCTTCTCATCCTCAGGTAAATAACCTTTTGGATCAACACCTGACTGCCGTAATACCTTCATTAGATCCGATTTGGGCCCTAGAACATCAAGAACATAACGCCCTTGTTCATCGAACGCCTCACCTTCAAGTAAATCAAGTTCATACAGCTTTGCTCTTACACCTGCATTCACATGCTCAATAACCCATGTACCTTTAAAGACATCATCGGCCAACAGCTCACCTAAAGATTCCAGTAAGCCATCGAAACCCAATTGATCCTTTGCAGATAACCAAACCTTAACAGGTCGACCCAGATCATCACGCTCAACTCTAGGCTCTGCATTACTTAAGCAATCGATTTTATTAAAAACATGCAAACAAGGTATCTCATCTGCACCAATTTCCTTTAGAACCACATCGACCTGCTCTATATTGTCATAACGCTGATCATCACTGGCATCAACAACATGCAACAACAAATCAGCCTCACAAGTCTCCTCCAATGTTGCGCGAAACGCCTGAACTAACTTATGCGGCAAGTCACGAATAAACCCAACCGTATCAGCCATAACAACTGGCCCCATGGCAGGTAAAGTAATTCGACGCAGAGTAGGATCTAACGTTGCAAACAACTGATCCGCAGCATAAACATCTGCATTCGTTAACGCGTTAAACAGTGTTGATTTTCCTGCGTTGGTATAACCAACAATCGAAATAGTCGGTATAGATGAACGACGACGAGCTCGACGACCTTGATCACGCTGCTGTCGAACCTTGGTCAATCGCTTCTGAATCGTTTTAACTCGATCACGAAGCAAACGACGATCAGACTCAAGCTGGGTTTCACCCGGCCCTCGCATGCCAATACCGCCCTTCTGACGCTCCAAGTGCGTCCAACCTCGAATCAAGCGCGTCGACATGTGCTGAAGCTGCGCTAGCTCCACCTGTAACTTACCCTCATGCGTACGAGCTCTTTGGGCAAAGATATCCAAAATTAACGTTGTACGATCAAGCACTCGACACTGGAATTCAGCTTCCAAGTTTCGTTCCTGACTGGGTCTTAGCGCATGATTAAAGATAACCATCTCGGCTTCGTGAAGCTCTATGGCCTGTTTGATTTCCTCTAATTTACCCTGCCCAACAAAAAATTTAGAGCTAGGCTGACTTCTCGAACCTTTGATTAAACAAGCTGTTTCAGCGCCTGCAGAATCAACAAGATCTTGAAATTCATCGATATCATCGGAGTTTTTTTCAGATGTGAAGTCTAGATGAACAAGTACTGCAAGTTCACCACCTTCGGGACGTTCAAATAACAATCGGCCTCCCGGCATAAAAACGACAAAGCACTTCAAATAAAGTGCTTTTATCAATAACGATCAAACTACTTACATTCTGGCCATCAAAAGAAATGATGCCAAATAAAAGTAATCATTAATCGATTACGCTTCTGCACCGTCTTTCTCAGCGACATCCTGCTGAGGTAAACGAACATTTCGAGCAGGCACAATAGTCGAAATTGCGTGCTTATAAACCATCTGACTTACCGTGTTCTTTAATAAAATAACGAACTGGTCAAATGATTCGATTTGCCCCTGCAATTTAATACCATTAACCAGAAAGATAGATACTGGTATGCGTTCTTTTCGAAGCACATTTAGATAAGGGTCTTGTAAAGAGTGCCCTTTTGACATTACGAATTCTCCTTAAGAGGTTGTTGTAATTATTGCATTCAATCCATTATGTACTGATTGCGTAGTTCCAACCGATTTTACAAAGTTCAGACTAATTTTCTAATATTGACAACTTCAACTACAAAATTAGCCCGCTATTTTAATAAATTCCTGAACTTGCTTAACAGTCTCTGGGATAAGGTCGGGGTTTAAGGAATCCAACCACTCCAATTCTTGCCAGCTTCTAAGCCAGGTTATTTGTCTTTTAGCCAACTGTCTGGTTGCAAATATGCCACGATCAACCATTTCAGCGTAATCATAATCACCATTTAGGTGCTGCCAAGCTTGGCGGTAACCAACAGAACGAATGGATGGCATATTCAAATGCAAATCATCTCGTTCTCGTAATATTCTGACCTCATCAAGGAAGCCTTGTTCCAACATAATGCGAAATCTTTTCTCAATTCGATCATGAAGAACTTTTCGTTCCAATGGCGCGACAGCAAGACTTAACACCCGATAAGGGGAGTTATCTTGAACATCCTGCTTTTGCTCTGCCCACAGAGAAGTAAGAGTCTTACCAGTCAGCTCATATACTTCCAGTGCTCTCTGCAAGCGCTGAGGATCATTAGGGTGAATTCTGTCAGCAGATACAGGATCTATGCTTCTTAAGCGATCATGTAAGGCCATCCAACCTATTTGCTCAGCCTCAAGCAATAAACGTTGACGTATGTCTTCATTCGCTTCTGGCAGATCCGCGATACCATCACGGAGCACTTTGTAGTACATCATAGTACCACCGACCAGCAACGGAATCTTCCCTGCTTGCCTGATCTCTGACATCTCAGCTAGGGCATCAGTTCGAAACTCTGCTGCAGAATAACTTACTGAAGGGTCACAAATATCAATTAAACGGTGCGGTGCTTCTTTTAATACTTCCGCATCCGGCTTTGCAGTGCCTATATCCATCCCTCTATATATTAGGGCTGAATCAACGCTGATAATTTCACAATTACAATGACGAACAAGTTCTACAGCTAAATCAGTTTTACCTGCAGCCGTTGGTCCCATTAACCAAATCGACGGATATTTATCACTTTGCTGCAACGAAACAACACCTATATCTGCAACCAATCATTAAATCGGCATTTATTGGAATAAACATACTAATAAACCAATCAATAGAAGCCACGCAGATTTTAACGACCGCGAAGAAACAACTTATCCAAATCCCCCATGGACAGACTGGTCCAAGTTGGGCGCCCATGATTGCATTGGCCGCTTCGCTCAGTCGCTTCCATATCACGTAATAACGCATTCATTTCAGGGATAGTGAGCTGTCTATTTGCGCGAACCGCTCCATGACAAGCCATCGTTGCTAATACTTCATTTGCTTGGGCCGCTATTCTATCACTAATTCCGTATTCAATCACATCTGACAATACATCACTAACCAACTGTTCAATATTTGCATTTCTTAACAAAACAGGGACCTGCCTGATAGCCAATGTTTCAGGGCCTATTCGCTCCAAGGTTAAACCAAATGATTTAAATACCTCATCATACTGTTCTGCACAATCGGCCTCTTTTGAGCTTACCACCATAGAGATAGGCACAAGCAATGGTTGAGCTTGTATTCCTTGTTCCTTGTAAGACACCTTCATCCTTTCATAAGTGATGCGTTCATGGGCTGCATGCATATCAACAACAATTAAGCCCTCTGCATTCTGCGACAATATATAAACACCGTGTAATTGCGCTATAGCGAACCCCAACGGAGGAACATCCTTTGACTCCCCCGCTGTCATAACGTTTATTTCTTCTCTAGAGACAGAAGAGGAAGAAACACCACTTAAAGCCCCCGTTCCCGGGTCAAATGAGCCTCCACCACCGCTTAAATTTTCAGTCCCTTGATGCAATTCACCATATAAGCGAACCTGCTCTTGCACTTGACCACTGGAGGGCGCGGAAAAGCTCATGGCGTTCTGTCCTGCAAATACCCCCGCAGAAGCCCCTGTCACTTTCGGAGAAACCGAAGCATAAGCGTTTTCCACAGAGGACGTTAAACCCTCTGTACTTGCTGTCGGTTTCTGATCATCCGGCGTAACCTCTGCCAATGCTCGATGCAAGCTACGAAACAAGAAATCATGCACCATCCGAGAATCACGAAATCGAACCTCATGCTTGGTCGGATGCACATTCACATCAACAGTTGCAGGATCTAACTCCAAATACAAAACAAAGGCAGGATGTCGGCCACTGTACAAAACATCCCGATAAGCCTGACGAATAGCATGAGCCACCAACTTATCTCGAATAACTCGCCCGTTAACAAAGAAATACTGTAAATCCGTTTGACTGCGAGAAAATGTTGGTAAACCAACCCAACCCCAGAGTTTTAAGCCAGCCAGCTCCACATTAACGGTCACCGCATTTTGAATAAAAGCAGGCCCACATACACTAGCAACTCTACGAGCCTGCTCTTGCTCTGTATCTGCAGGACGCAAGCTATGGATAACTCTTTGATTATGTTTCAGGGAAATTCCAACATCAAAACGACTCAATGCTATTCGCTTTACAACTTCCTCTAGATGGCCAAATTCAGTTTTCTCTTTTCGAAGAAATTTTCGACGAGCAGGCGTATTAAAAAATAAATCCCTTACTTCAAGCGTTGTACCCACATTATGCGCTGCAGGTTTAACAGAAGGCGTCATCTCCTGGCCTTCGACCGACACCTGCCAGCCCTGATCATTATCTTCATATCGAGAGGTCATGGTTAACCGGGAAACAGAACTGATACTTGCTAGCGCCTCACCACGAAAGCCTAACGTCTCAACCGACTCCAAGTCGTCCAACTCTAGAATTTTACTGGTAGCATGGCGAGATAAAGCCAATGACAAATCGTCTTTTACCACGCCACGACCATCATCACGGATACGAATTAATTTCACACCACCCTGTTCAATATCAATATCAACACGCGAAGCACCAGCATCAATACTGTTTTCCAGCAACTCCTTTACGACCGAAGCAGGTCGCTCTACCACCTCTCCGGCAGCAATCTGATTGGATAATCTCGGTGACAGTAACTGAATTCTACTCATTAATTTCAACACAATATCGGATAGAAGGTTAAGAACGATTCACAGGCACTTTTAATAATTGCCCCACATGAATAACACTATTTTTAAGACCGTTGATTTTCTTTAGCTCATTCACAGAAACACTGTATTTCTTCGCCAAACGACTAAGGCTGTCGCCGTGTTTCACTTTATATTTCGCCACAGAACCACTTTTGGGTGAATGAGTCTTGGTCACTTTCTTAGCGACACCCTCCACTTTATGAGTTTTCTGTTTAGGCACACTCGCCACAGAAGGCCTACCAGCTTTTACCCATGCCAAATAAGTACCAACAGGAGGTTTATTTTCAAAAAAACGACGAACTCCACGAGTCAGCTGCTTAGCCATCTTTTTACGAAACGCTAAACTTCCAAGGTTTTTCGCTTCCGTGGGATTAGAAATAAACCCCGTCTCAACCAGAATGGATGGAATATCAGGAGACTTAAGAACGGCAAAGCCAGCCTGTTCTACATGTTTTTTATGAAGATGGGCAACCTTTCCCATTTCTCCAAGAACAATACTTGCCACATCCAAGCTGGACTTAAGACTGTTCGTCATGGACAAATCCAACAGTACTTCCTTCAGTACATCTGATTTATCATCCAATGAGACATTCCCGACCCCGCCAATTAAATCAGCATCATTTTCTTTTTGCGCCAACCAACGGCCCATTTCACTGGTTGCACCTCTGTCGGATAAAGCCCACACGGATGCACCTCGAGCAGATTTCTTATGAAACGCATCTGCATGAATGGATATAAAGAGATCCGCTTTTTGCTTTCGAGCAATACGAGTACGACCTCTTAAACTGATATAATAATCACCGGTACGAGTTAATTTAGCCTTAAACCCTTTTGTAGCATCTAACTGTTTCTTGAGCTCTCGAGCAATAGAAAGTACGACATCTTTCTCCCTCAACCGGCCAGGTCCTATTGCACCCGGATCCTCACCTCCATGCCCAGCATCAATCATCACAACAATATCTCGCTTACCTGTCGCAACAATGCTCTTAGCAGAATGAACCTTATCTGATTTTTTAACGCTTTTACTTAGAGGATAAATATCAACGACTAAACGATCGCCGTATCGATCATTTGGCTTCAATAAAAAACTCTTCGGCTTAACCGCCTCCCGCATATCCAACACAAAACGAACGCCTGAAGATTCACGCTTAGCATGACGAATACCAGAAACAGGACTTCCAGAAAAATCAAGAGACGACAAAGACTTTGGAGATACCGTATTCGTTAAATCCAACACCAAACGATCAGGGCTTTTAAGCATAAACACTTGATGATCTACGGCGCCTGTTAGATCAAGCACGACACGGGTGTACTCAGGAGCCTTCCACACACGAATGCTTTTCACCTTCTCTGCAGCATAGACTTCGAGAGGTAATAAAACAGCAAATAATATCGCTAATAGTGATGATTTCCCTATCAAGAAACTAACCCTCATGATTAGGACGCAACAATTGCTCAAACTTAGCCAACGCTGAAACGCCGAACTCTGAACAAGACTCTATTTCCAAAAACCGGCCATTTTCATTGGCATTCAACCTCACCGCCAAATCGGGCTCAGGTAATATTCCTTCACCTTGTTCAGGCCACTCGACAAGACACAACGCCTGCTGATCAAAATAATCACGAATGCCCATGTACTCCAACTCTTCAGGGTCAGACAACCGGTATAAATCAAAGTGAAAAATATGAAACGAGCCTAATTCGTATGGCTCTACCAATGTATAAGTCGGACTTTTTACCGCACCTGAATGACCATACTCATGTAAAACGCCTCGACTGAACGTCGTCTTTCCTGCACCCAGATGACCGTGCAAGTAAACAACACCATGACCATCAAGACTTTTGGCCAACAAACCAGCAACATCTAAAGTAGCTTTCTCATTTTCTAAAAACCGACGAACCAACATTATTATTTACTTCTCCAGCACTTCTGTTCTGTCTGCAGTTCAGGCAAAATAAACAGTCTACCCAAGGTGAAACTTTTTTTCACTGTTCCTATATAGTCTAATCGCACTTTCGCAGTAAACCCTATGAACCAACTGGCTAACACAATCAAAGAAGAAGGCGCCAAATTGGGGTTTCAAGATGTAAGAATCACCTCCACCGACGTGTCTAAACACTTTGGTCATCTAAAAAAGTGGCTAGAGCATAGGCTAAACGGCGAAATGGCATGGATGGGAAATAACCTAGACTTGCGACAGCACCCTGAAAACTTACAGGAAGGCACATTAAGAATAATTTCTGTTCGTATGGATTACATGCATAACCAACAGCAAGCATCAGAAATTCTCAACGCCCCCACAAAAGCATATATCTCACGCTACGCACTGGGCAGGGACTACCATAAGCTTCTTAGGAAACGACTGACTCAGCTGGGTAAAAAGATAACCGAACTGGGTCAAGAACACGGCTATCGAGCATTTGTGGACAGTGCGCCCGTATTAGAACGAGGCATTGCCGAAAATGCAGGTCTTGGCTGGATAGGAAAAAACACCATGCTGATAAATGCCAAGGCTGGATCGTATTTCTTTATTGGAGAGCTGTTTACAAATCTACCTCTGCCTGTAGACCCACCTCTGGAGAAAATGCACTGTGGTAGCTGCACATCCTGCCTCGATCTTTGCCCAACCAATGCATTTATTGGACCTCACTCACTGGACGCAAGAAAATGCATATCCTATTTAACCATTGAATACGACGGCATCATCGATGAAGAGCTGCGGCCACTCATGGGAAACCGCATATATGGCTGTGATGACTGCCAAATTGTTTGCCCTTGGAATAAATTCACTCAAGAGAGTAATGAAACGGATTTTCAACCTCGCCATAAATTAGACGATACTCCGCTGTTAGAGTTATTTGATTGGCCAGAAGAAGTGTTCTTGAAAAAAACAGAAGGCTCTCCAATTCGAAGAGCTGGATATCAAAAGTGGCAACGAAACATTGCCATTGCGCTCGGAAATGCACCTAAAGACATTAATATAATAAAAGCGCTTAAATCAAAACTGGATACATCCAGCCCTATGGTTGCAGAACACATCCAATGGGCTTTGACACAACAAACGCTCGAACATGAAGACACCAACAAAATAGAAATAACTAAAATCTGTTAACTCGTCACTGAGTTCTCTAAATGGCTTAATCTATTTTAAGAAACGTTTCTCGGTAATGCTGAAGCTCAGCAATGGATTCTCTAATATCATCCAAGGCTTTATGGGTTCCTGCCTTTGAAAAGCCGTCCAGCGCTTTCGAGTTCCAACGAACAGCTAACTCTTTCAGAGTACTCACATCAATGATTCGATAATGCAAGTAATCATCAAGTTCAGGCATATATCGATCCATAAACCGGCGATCCTGACCAACGCTATTACCACACAGAGGAGAAGAACCTTTCTCAACATGCTTAGCCAGAAACGCCAATGTTTGCTTTTCCGCTTCCTCGACACTTATCGTGCTGGCCTTAACTCTGGCAGTCAATCCGCTTTCCCCGTGGGTCTTAGTACACCAATCATCCATAGCATCCAAAACTTCATCAGGCTGATGAACGGCAATAACAGGACCTTCAGAAACTACATTTAATTCCGAGTCGGTAACTATAGTGGCTATCTCAAGTACACAATCAGAGTCTGGGTTTAATCCCGTCATCTCCATATCAATCCAAACTAAATTACTCTGCTCAGCCATTCCGAAATTACCTGTAAATTCAACATATCCTCCAATTCTAGCAAGTAGATTACAGATAGACGAGCATCAAATTCATTTGACATTTACTGGACAGACCGCAATGCTGAGCCGAAAATTAATTCTCGATCAATTTCAATAATTTTTCAGAGACAAAAATACAAGGTAAAACGCGGATTCATGGCTAAACGCAAGCTTACACGTCAACAAGCATGGCGCATCAAAAAAGTTCAGGATGAACGCAGCAAACGAGCACAGCAAAGAGACCAAAAAGCAGATCAGGCTTTAACTGAAAGCGATCTTGGGGTAGAACAACAAGGTCGAGTAGTCTCACACTTTGGCGTGCAAGTTGACGTTGAACCACATCCTTACTCAGCTGAAAATCATCGAGTAATTCGCTGCCACAAAAGAAGTAACTTAGGCGATATCGTTACAGGTGACACCGTAATCTGGCGTGAAAACAAAGATGAGATGGGAGTAATTGTTGCCGTTAATGAACGAAACAATCAACTGTCCCGCCCCGGCTTTCGCGGTGAAATGAAACTTATTGCTGCAAATATAGATCAAGTAATGATTGTAATTGCGCCAGAGCCAGAGCCTTTCCAAGGGCTTGTTGATCGATATTTCATTGCTGCCGAGCATTGGGGGATCGTACCAACCCTAGTAATAAACAAGGTCGACTTGTTAACAAGCAGTCCTTACCAAGAACGCCTTCAAGAATTAAAAAGCCTTTACACCGAACTGGGCTATAAAGTATTAACGGCGTCATCTCAAACCGACACAGGCATGACCGAACTTCATGCAGCGCTTAAAGGCAAAACAAGCGCGTTTTTAGGACAGTCCGGCGTTGGTAAATCCTCACTTATTAACACATTACTGCCTGGCTCTGACATACTCACAGGGCAACTTTCCGAAGGCACTCGAAAAGGAAAACACACAACCACAACGGCAAGAATCTATCACTTCCCTACGGGCGGAGACCTGATTGACTCCCCTGGAATTCGAGAGTTATCCCTAACCAATTTAGATATCGATGCAATCCTAGATGGCTTTAAAGAGCTTCATCCGTTCATTGGAAATTGTAAGTTCCGGAATTGCAACCATAAGAGTGAACCAGGCTGTGCGATTCGAGGCGCCCATGAAAATGGCGATATTTGCAATGAACGCTACAACAGCCTCTGGAGAATCATAGACTCCCTCGAAGAGGAATAAATCAGCTCCGGCATTTAGATGACTTAGAAGTCATCTAAATCCCAAATTTGCTGATTATCTTGCGCTTCTTTATAACGATCAGGAGATGGCAAGTTATCCGGTTGAATATCCCCTAAATCATCTGATAGCTTTTGGGTATTTTCACGAAGCTCTTGTTTAGTAAACGGCTGAGACCTAGGACGAATAGGCTCTATTACTTTAGTAGAGTCGCTCTCTTCTCGTCGCCCCCCCGTCGCATTACTTTGAATTTCAGCAGCCGCTTTCTTATTAAGAACGATCATAGCAATACGTCGATTCACCGGGTCAAACGGGCGTTTTTCATCAAATAGTGCCCGATCAGCCAACCCCACAACCTCTGCAACTTTATTAAGAGACATCCCCCCTTCAACCAAAGTACGTCTCGCAGCATTAGCTCGATCAGAAGACAATTCCCAATTCCCAAAATCATCGTCATCGGCATATTTGGCTGCGTCAGTATGGCCTGTTAGCTTAATTTTGTTTGGAACGCCCGATAAGAAACTGCCCAACTCCAACAAGATATCACGCGTGTAATACTTGAGCCGTGCGCCCCCCGGATCAAACATAGGCCGTTTGCTTTGGTCGATGATCTGAATTCTCAAACCCTCTTTTGTAATATCCAAAACCAACTGGTTCTTGAAAGGTCTCATGGTTTCACTTTCTTCAATTCTTTGAGCTAATTCATTCATTAGCTGCTGAAGTCGCTCTCGTTCAATCTTCTCCGCAGCGGATTCAATCGCCGCCGCACTCATTACACCTTCTGGATCAATATAATCACTGTCGTAACCTCGTGTCTCGTTGTTAGCATCCAATGTCTGGGGACTCCCCCCCAAATCAATGACGTAACGACTGCCACCACTCTGGCTCACACCCGCAGGGTCTTTAAAATATCCCTCAATGGCTTTTTTTTGAGTTTCGTTGGTACTGTTCAGAATCCACATAAGAAAGAAAAACGCCATCATTGCCACGGCAAAATCTGCAAAGGCGACCTTCCATGAGCCACCATGATGGTCATGTTTCTTGATCACTTTCTTAACAATTATGGGCTGAAATTCTTCCACGATATTCCTTGTTTAAACTCGTATTAATGTAAGAGTCAAAGTTAAATCATCACCACTAACGATTACGTACTCTTTGATCGAGCTGAGCAAACGTTGGACGGTAATGCGAAGGAATCGTTTTACGACCAAACTCTACTGCCAACTGAGGAGGCATCCCATTTTGAGAAGCAACAACACATGCTTTAATGCATTGATACACATCCATTTCCAGATCAATGCGGTTCTGAATGGCATTACTTGCAGGGCCTATGATGCCGTAAGCCAATAAAATACCGGTAAAGGTCCCCACCAACGCAGCTGCGACTTTTCCGCCTAACACTTCAGGAGGTTCAGCGATGGAAGCCATACTCAAGACAATCCCCATTACGGCGGCAACAATACCAAACCCTGGCAGCGCATCAGCCACTCGGGCTAACCCGACTGCGGGAGATTCTTGCTCATGCCGCATGGTATCCATCTCAATATCCATCAAATTATCAAGTTCATGAGAAGCCATATTTCCTGACGTCACCAAACGTAAATAATCACAAATAAATGTCGTCATCTCTTGGTTTATCAGAACGGAAGGGTATTTAGAAAAAACAGCACTGCTATTTGGCTCTTCATAATCGGATTCAATCGCCATCATTCCTTCTCGACGGCTCTTAGCAAACAAATCAAACAACAAGCTCAATACGTCCATATAAAAGCTTTGGTTTACTTTAGAAGGAAGCATCAGCCTTCCGAACCACATGACAGCCGTTCGTGCAGTATGGCCGGTGTTTGCAACAACAAATGCACCCCCTGCACCACCACCAATAATCAACAACTCATGAGGGTGCCACAACGCATAAAGTTCACCACCAGCAAGGATGAACCCGCCCCCCACGGAACCAATTACAATCAACCAACCTAACAGAATGAGCATTCAATCTCCCAAACCAATATTTGTCATACAAACTATTGGATAAACAACTATAAAATCTCGATAAAAACCATTGAGACCTAAAGTGTCCACAGAAAATAATTCATTTATTTCCCACAGAAATTTATTATTCTTTTTAAATATCGACCATTAGCCAATGAATATTAGACAAATTTTATAAGTCTCTACAGAACTCGTCTGTACTATCATTGTAAACCTAGGCAATTTATTCTTTGGTTTTAATATATTAAACATCAAAGAATAAACAATGCATGCCGATAGTAACAACAATCTAACAACTAAAAGCAACTCAATGGAAATAAATAAGCGACCAAATACAGCAGAAGGCTGGGCTCACTTGATTAAAGATCAAGCACTTCCCTTACTTCCTAATACCAGTGCCCAATTAATTACTGCACTCAAACAAACCGATTTAGCTTTTAGCAAATTGGCTGCACTCATACATCGCGATCCGATTGCTTGCTTGTACTTGATTAAATTTGCAAATCAACAATGTAAAAACCCAGATACTGAAATTCACTCTCCTGATCTAGCGATTAGCATGTTGGGCGTCGATAAAGTTCGCACCATCATGAAAAAGCTGCCCACGCTGAAATTAAACCCTAGAAATATTGCTCATAGAGAATACCTTCAATCCATCTGCAATAGCTTACACGCCGCAGCCCAGGCTGATCACATGGCTGAATACAAACCCATACTGCCAAGAGAAGTCCTGTATTGGTCCACTTTGTTCGCCGGTACGGGTTTTTGGTTGATGTGGTCAACAGCCCCTCACGAAATGAGAATCATCCAATATCTAACGTTTGAAGAAAAAATGCCGATGGAGAAAGCCCAAAGACAAATTTTGGGCTGTACAATATTAGACATCAGTCAATTTTTAGGCTCTATGTGGCGCCTTCCTACATTTACCCAAGCAAGCATCATGGAAGGTCTGCGACCAACCAGTCGACAACTCGTACAGCTAAGCAAAGCTTGCCCAGAAAAATCAGCCATACCTCCAAGCCTTGAAAGAAATTTAAAGCTAACGATAAACTCACCTACGTTCCCAACATTCTTAGGGAATTTCTTAGCAATGGAGAGTTACAAGAGCTGGCACGGCCGGAATTTTGATCGAGCGGTATCCATTTACGGGACCTACATGGGCATAGATCACCAAACGGCCTATCAACGAATCAGAGATACCTCAATTAAGGTATCAGCCGAACACCCAATCCCCTACATATTGCTTCCTGCGAAACACCTATTACAAATACCCTCTGACATATCTCGCATTAGTAAACCAAGTTGGGCAGGCGATGACATACCCGACTCACCTAAAAAGAGAAAGCAATCCGTAAATTCAACGACAACGCAAGCGTCACCAACCACTGAAAATACAGCCAGTGCACAGAAAAACAGTGAAGTAGGAGACATAGACTTTATACCTAAGAAATCGACACCAAGATCTGAGAAAACAAACCCAGCACTTGCAAGAGAAGCACCAACGGTCAAACTGAAAGACAAACGCAACATGCAAATGTTCAGCGAACTGACAAATAATATGCTCAAACACCCTGAACGATTCCAGGACATTCATGAATTAATGAATGCGGCCGTTCAATGCATCAAGTACGGATTAGGACTTGAACGAAGTTCCGCATCACTCATTAGCGCCTCTGGCCACAAGTTAGTCGCCTATTATACTGCTGGAATGATGGACAGCCCTAAGCTGGCAGACCTGGTCATAGACTTAAAAAGACCTAGTATCTTTCAAAAACTGTCTCAAAAGCCCTTGGGTGCATGGATCAGCCAAACCAATGCAGCCAAATTGCGCTCATCAATACCAGCATCATTAACAAATGCATCACAAGCGCACTACTTTTTTGTCCAGTCTATTTTCGCAAAAGGAAAACCTGTGGTTATCATCTATGCTGACTCAGGCGCGAGAGGAGCTGACTTTTCTGAAGAAGACTACAAGTATTTTAAAGTACTTTGCCGAGCGCTTGGTCATTGCGTTGAGCAATTCACAGACAGAAAAACAACCTTGAAAAAAAGTCAGCAAATAAAGCCTTAACCACAGCCAATCCCTTTCAATTACGACCTCTAGGTCGTATTATTTTCGTTAGATTAAACGAAAATACAATAGTGAATGGATTTATGACTGCAACCGACACCAATGACCTACCATTAGTTATAGAAGCAACTCAGCTAAACGAAGCCATTAAAGACCCGAAGCTGAGTCAGCAGCTCATCATTCTCGATTTATCTACACAAGAACTCTTTGATCTTGGGCATATACCAACGGCAGTTTATGTCGACCATAAGAGACTGACATGCGCACAGCCCCCTGCTCCAGGCAAGCTACCAGCGTTAGACAGCCTGTCACAATTAATGTCAGACATCGGATTAACAGAAGACAGCCACGTTGTCGTTTATGATCACGAAGGTGGCCCTTGGGCGGGTCGTTTCATCTGGACGCTCGATCTATTAGGGCACACTAAATATTCATTTCTAAACGGCGGCCGTGATGCTTGGTTTGCAGAAAAGCTCGATCTCAGTAACGAGCCCTCCAACCCAATCCCAAGCAACTTTCAAGCAGAACTTAAAGACTCTTCAGGCTTAGCCAGTAAAGAAGAGATCTTAAATGCACTAGACAGCATTCCTTCTAAAACCGCGATATGGGACGCACGTTCAGCCGATGAATATTCAGGCCTAAAAGTCCTAGCTGCACGTGGTGGCCACATCCCAGGCGCCACACATTTAGAATGGACAGATACACTAGACAAAAAAAACTCAGGAAAGCTTCTCCCTGTTGAAGCCCTCAAGAAATTGCTAACAAGTAAAGGCCTCACTGAAGACAAAACAATTATTTCTCATTGCCAAACCCATCGTCGCTCAGGTTTAACGTATTTGGTCGCAAAATATTTAGGCTATCCAAATAACAAAGCGTATGATGGCTCTTGGTCAGAATGGGGGAATGATCCAGACACCCCAGTTGAAGCCAATTAAACTTTTTACATCAAAACTTCCGCCAAGTGTTCATACATTTGTCACGAACTCTTGGCTATATAACATCAACTCTTATTTGATACAGCGACCGATTTAATGAAAGACCGTTTGTTTGCGTTTTCTCAGCACTTAATGCCTCAACATGCCATTTCTCGCGTTGCAAGATTATTAGCTGAGTCTAAAAGATCCTCTGTTAAAACACCGTTTATTAATACCTTCATTAAACAATACGGTATTGATATGTCCGAAGCTGAAAATTCAGATCCAGCCAGCTACGCCAACTTCAACGATTTTTTCACTCGGGCTTTAAAACCGGGCGCAAGAACCATCGCGAAAGGCGAAAAGTCTTTAGCATGCCCTGCCGACGGAGCAGTAAGTCAGCTTGGTGACATTAAACAAGGCCGTATATTTCAAGCCAAAGGCCATGACTTTGGTTTAAAAGAGCTACTCGGTGGTGATTCATCTCTGGAATCAGAATTTCAAGGTGGAAAATTTTCAACCATTTACTTATCTCCCAAAGATTACCATCGAATTCATATCCCTTTCACTGGCACTCTACGCTCAATGACGTACATTCCAGGAAAGCTATTTTCGGTAAATCCAGCAACCGTAAACAATGTAGACAACCTATTTGCCCGTAATGAACGTGTGAGCTGCATTTTTGATACAGAAAATGGTCCAATGGCTGTAGTACTTGTTGGCGCAATGATCGTTGCAAGCATTGAAACAGTCTGGGCTGGTTTAGTAACTCCGCCTCGCCAGAAGCTGACCACATGGGATTACCCTTCCTCAGGCAAGGACTCTATCCAATTAAACAAGGGCGATGAATTGGGTCGATTCAAGTTAGGTTCAACCGTTGTATTATGCTTCCCTGAAAATTCAATTGAATGGGATAAAAACCTAAAAGAAGGGTCTGTGACTCGTATGGGCGAAGAAATCGCGAGCTACTAACCCTCTAAGGCTTAAAGAGTCACTCTAAAAGAGAGGCTCTTTAAGTTCGATCAAACGGAAACGCAATCACCTCTGAAATATCATCGTAACCGTAACGTAGCATCAACAAGCGATCTATCCCTAAAGCAACACCGCAACACGCTTCCATGTCTGTTTTTAATGCCTCTACCAGTTTTTGATCCCAAGGAACTTGGGACTTATCAAGGCTTTTACGCATCTCTAAGTCATGTTTAAAGCGGCGTTCCTGCTCCTTGGCATCTAAAAGCTCATCATATCCGTTGGCTAATTCAGCACCCGACACATACAGCTCAAACCGTTTGGCAACTTGAACGCCGTCCACCACATCAATCTTTGACAGGGCAGCCTGACTTGCTGGAAAGTCATAAACAAACGTCAAGACATCTTGACCCAAGTACGGCTCGATGCAATGGCTCATTAATAAATCTAAGCTACTGCTTGTCGGCTCTCCGACCATATTGCAGCCAGTCTTATCTAAACACAAAGTCACTAGATCTTCCGGTCTGGCAGTAAAAGGATCTACACTCAACCGCTCTAGAAATAATGATCGATAAGAAAATGATTCTACTGTGCTTATACCTAATAATTCACCAGCAAGCTCAGCAACTTCATTCATCAACCCTTGGAAGCATAACCCAGGGCGATACCACTCAAGCATTGTAAACTCAGGATTATGACGGGACCCCGCCTCACCATTTCGAAATGCCTTTGCTATCTGAAATATACTCTGGCCATGAGTAGCTAACAATCGCTTCAATGCGAATTCAGGTGATGTTTGTAAATAAAGATCTTGTTGAACACCAGCCACATCTACGGTTGCCTTAATGGAATCTAAGTGCAAATCCGTAGACCCTGCCCGCATCAAAGCGGGAGTATCAACTTCAAGCACTCCCTTTACTTTAAAAAACTCACGAATGGAGTTTAATGTATCCGCTCTTTGCTTAAGTGCATCCCAGCTCGTACTGGCCTGCCATAAACTACTAGACATTGAGTCGTTCTCGTATCGATTTGAAATATTCAGGCGTAAAAAAAGACGGATAAACCGCCTTTTTTCAATAGAGATCTATCTAAGCACGAGACACGTATTCACCCGTACGCGTATCAACTTTCAGCTTATCACCAATATTTACGAACAGCGGAACCTTAACAACTGCACCCGTAGTTAACGTAGCAGGCTTGCTCCCACCTTGAGCTGTATCACCTTTAAGGCCCGGATCCGTTTCAACCACTTCCAGTTCAACAAAGTTAGCTGGAGAAATAGCCAATGGCTCACCGTTATACAAAGTCACGGTATAGATATCCTGTTCTTTCAGCCACTTAACTGTATCACCCAACGCCGTTTCATCAGCCGCATGCTGCTCAAACGAACCGTCATTCAACATGAAATGCCAGAACTCCCCATCTGTATATAGATATTCCATATCCAGATCCATTACATCCGCGCCTTCTAGGCTCTCTCCAGATTTGAACGTTCTTTCCCAAACGCGACCAGACTTAAGGTTTCTTAACTTCACACGGTTAAAAGCTTGGCCTTTTCCCGGCTTAACGAATTCATTATCAAGAATGGCACAGGGGTCACCCTCTAACATTACTTTAAGACCGCTACGGAATTCATTGGTAGAATACGATGCCATAATTACTCGCTCATAAAAATTTGGTTATTAAAAATGAAACTTATCCTCTCGGACTCAGATTCCCGACCACTATGGAAACAACAATTATCCAGTTCAATCGAGTCTGTTAACAAGTTGTTGCGTATTTTAGAGATAGATCCGTCAATATTAAACCTTAGTGAACAAGCTAGCGAGCAGTTTTCTCTACGCGTTCCTCTTCCTTTCGTAGAAAAAATGACGAAAGGTGATATAAACGATCCATTACTAAAACAAATACTGCCTATCAAAGAAGAGGAAGAAGTACACCCGGGATTCAGTTCAGACCCTCTTGAAGAAAATACAGCCAATCCAATTCCCGGCCTAATACATAAATACAAAAATAGAGTTTTACTCATCGGCGCCCAGACCTGCGCAATTAATTGTCGATATTGTTTCCGACGTCACTTCCCATACCAAAACAATAAGATTTCAACCCACCAAATTGACTCAATTATTAATTACATAGGCCAACATGAAGAGCTTGATGAAGTTATTCTGAGCGGTGGAGACCCACTTGCTAATAACGATAGAACACTAAAAAACCTAATAGAAAAACTCAACACAATCAAACACATAAAACGTCTCAGAATCCATACTCGTCTACCGGTTGTTATTCCGGATCGAATTAACCATGAACTTCTGGAATGGGTTAGTAACAGCAAACGACCTATTACATTCGTTATCCATGTAAACCACCCAAACGAAATAGATGAAACGCTTAAACAAGCAATCAGCCAGCTTAGATCTGCCGGTTCAATGGTTCTAAATCAATCCGTTTTGTTAAAAGGCATCAATAACGACACAAGGACACTCATTCAACTGAGCGAAAAGCTGTTTAATATAGGAGTGATGCCCTATTACCTAAATGTATTAGACCGAGTGAGCGGAAGTGCTCATTTTGAAGTTTCTGAACCCGAGGCAAAACAGTTGATAGAAAAGATGATGATCAACACTTCAGGCTATCTCGTACCGAAACTGGTTAGAGAGAGAGCAGATAAACCCTATAAGATGCCTATCAAGTAAGGCATCAACCGAAAGCCCTAGCTAATTTAACTTCTTGATATTCCTTGCTCTTCCGGTATTATCTAGCTAGACATAATAATAACTATACAAAAACAATACAGCGACTTTTAAAACATAAGCTCCTAACTGTAATTTTCATAGAAATAAATCAAGCCAATATAAATTATAAAACTATACTTATGTTTTAAAGTAGAATGGACGATTGGTTCTTAGGTATGAACGCACCCAAATCAATAAAGCTAAATATCCCTGAGCAGGATTTAAACAAACTTACATTTTGCGATGCGAATGTAAGAAGTCTGCAAGCTTGGGTAGATGCATTACCTATGACGAATATTGGTGAGACATCCAAGAGACTTTATCACGCCATTATTGAGCTAAATCGCTTACATCTAACGCCTCAAATACGCTATCAACTCTTAGAACTTCTTCGTCCATCTATTTACTTTATTTGCAAAGCACTGGGAAAACATTACCTTCATCAACCCGTTGTAATGCCTGAAAAGCCACTCAAGATAGCAAACTTAGCGCAGGCACTTCAGTCCCATTTAGCAGCTGGATATAAAATAGCTATTGCGCAATGTTTAGAACTCACAAGCAACGAAAAAAACAAAAAGCTACTTACCTTTTGCATCCACAGAGCCATATCGGATTTAGGTAGAACGATTGTACGTGCTTACCAACTGTATCGGCCAACACCGGCCAATACTTGGACCGAAATCCACCAACTCTATTTATTGGCTGAAAGTAGAAATTTACTTGAATACCAAGTGATTGATAAAGCCAATAGCAAAAGTGAAGCATCCGCTATTCCTCATTGCTACTTACGCATTTGCTTACTAGGTACAGCAAAACCCAACCAGATAAGACAGCAAGAGTTAGTGAAAGCCTACGACGCACTTGAATCGTGGGTCGATCAAGTTCAGGTATGCTCGCCAACAGAGAAACACGCACTGTTTGTCGCACTTCTAACGGATGATTCACCTCCGATTTATAGAATTAAGGCGTCCGGCACACAGAAAGAAATGCAACGAGGGATTGATACTCAACGCCTCGTTGATTTGCTCAATAGGCAAAGTAATCTCCCCGAAAATAGCTCTGAATCTCTCATTGATATCCCTCGAGATATAGGCCCTAATCTTCTTCAACATTTAACTATTTCTTGGGGACGAATGACTGAACGGGGCTTTGCTAGAGCGCCAGCACAAGGCTCAATGCAACTCTTAATCGGGTTAGCGTCCGTGCACTTCCACCTTGCAGGCGAACGATCGCTTCAAGAGCAACTAGGACAAGACATCGAAACAGTTCTACTGGGTGGTACAGACAACCCGTTTCTGCAAGGACAGCAGGGGCAAGACGGTGTCGGTAATGGCACAGACGCTTGGTCTTCTGCATTTGACGCGGGTGGAAGTAAGATCCCTGAAGTTGAAGGTATGAGCATCAGCGGTATAAATTTCATGCCCAATAAACTCTCTGAGGATGAACGAAATCAGGTTAAAAAATATCAAGCTCCCATCCACACCATTGATACATTAGACACAAGCCCGGGAGGCTACTGTCTTCGTTGGTCTTCAGATGTCCCTCTCAAAGCACAATCCGGAGAAATAATTGCGCTACGAGAGAATCAGCACCAAGGATGGAGCATTGCCGTTGTTCGCTGGATCCGTCATATAAACCAGAAAGGCACCATGATGGGTGTAGAACTATTGGCACCATCAGCGTCTCCATGCGCCATACGTTTAGTTCAAAAAAATGGCACCATGTCCGAATACCTACATGCTTTACTATTGCCTGAACTGGCTGCTATAGGAAAGCCAATGTCAATCATCGCACCAAGATTACCGTTCAAGGTTGGCCAAAAGGTTATGGTGAACTTGGCAGGAAAAACATCTCAGTACCAATTAAATAAGCGCTTAACCGCTACCGCGAGCTTTAATCAATTCCAATTGAAGTCTACAGCATCCAAAATAAGCATAGAGAAACCCAAAACAACAAAAGAGTCTCCAACGTCTGGAGACGATTTTGACTCTTTATGGCCAAACCTATAACCACGTCCTCTCATAGCTAAGACGAAAGGTGTAATATTGCCATAAAGAACTTAAGGACAGAGCATACCTATCAATGCGCGATATCAAATTTGATCAAACGATAAAACTTCTTATTATCGACCATTCTCAAAATGACGCCGAACTGATGGTTAGCTACCTCAGGAACTCAGGTCATGCTACACGAGCAGAATACGTTGACTCTCTTGATGGCTTTTCTGAGCTAATAAACTCAGGACATTGGGATATTCTTATCGCTAGGAATGAAGCCCAAAACCTAACATATACCGACGCCATTGACGAGATCCTCAAACAAGACAAAGATATACCATGCGTTGTCACTTGTGATGATTTCAATGCAGAGGCTGTGGTACAGAGCTTAATCAATGGCGCCTCCGCCGTCACAAGCAGAGACGATCCTGATCACCTACTACCTACCATTCGTAAAGAACTCCTAAGTCTTGCGCATCGCCGTGAATTAAGAAGTACGCTAATCAATCTAAAAGAAGCAGAGAAACGCTGCAATCTACTTTTAGCCAACTCAAAAGACGCGATAGCCTACGTTCACGAAGGCATGCATATTTACAGCAATGATGCTTATATGGCTTTGTTCGACTATGACGACCCAGATGAACTTGCCTGTATACCGATTATTGACCTGGTTGCTTCCAGTGACCAGGAAGACTTTAAGAAATTCTTAAAAGATTACCGCCTAGACACCACCAACAAAGATTTCACATGCTTAGCCAATCGTGCCGATGACAGCGACGTTAAGATTATCATGGAATTTACCGATGCCACCTATGACAACGAGCACTGCACTCAAGTCGTCATCAGACCAGATCAAGACAACGAAAAGCTCGAAGCCAAGCTTAAAGAAATCAGTAGCCAAGATCTTCTAACTGGTCTCTATAATCGGTCGTATCTAAACGATCAATTAGAAGCCGCTTGCAGTCGAGCTATCCAGCACGACAAGCCAAGCACATTTATGTACATTGAGCTTGATAAATTCACACCTGGTGAAATCGGTGCTGGCGTCTCTGACTTGGACATCATATTGACCGACATAGCCCAAGTTATTCTTAACCACCAAAATGAAAACGGCCTGTGCACTCGCATCGGAGACGATGACTTCGGCATCCTTCTCAACAACTCTGACATTGATGCGGCTCAAAGCAACGCAGAAAAGCTCAGGCAAACGATCGAAGACCATTTATCTGAGGTCAGCAGCCGGACCATTCAGGTCACTTCAACGATCTGCATCGTTCCCATCAATGAAACAACCACCAGTGCCAGTGAAATTCTAACCAGAGCAACAGAAACCGTTATAAAAGCCAGAGAAGAAAATGATAACGTCGGTAATTGTGTTCGTCTGTACATCCCAGAAAAACCCAAGGTTTCTGGTGAAACCGCAATGGCTCAAGAATTAAAAAGAGCAATTGAAGAAAACCGACTTAAAGTCATGTTCCAACCAATCATTAGTCTACGAGGAGACTCTAGAGAAATATACGAAGCGCTTATTCGTATGATTGATGAAGACGGGCAGGAAGTCGAGCCATCGGATTTCCTTAAAGCTGCAAACCTTCATGGCATGTCTCTCGCGATGGATAAATGGGTCATCATTAACAGCATTAAGTTATTAAGTGCCCATTTAGCTAAAGGACACAATACAGTTCTATTTATTAACATCACTGCTGCTAGCTTGCTCGAACCCACACTACCAGCGTGGATCAGTAAAGCACTTCGAGCCGCTAGGCTCCCGAGTGATGCCATTGTCTTCCAGATTTCCGAAGAAGATGCGGTGACCCATCTAAAACAAGCAAAAGAATTCACTCAAAAACTTGCAGAGCTTAAGTGTAAGTCCTCTCTCTGTCATTTCGGAGGCGCGACAAACCCATACAACACCCTCAAACATCTCACACTTGAATACATCAAGGTTGACGGTTCATACACAAGCCAGATGGAAAATACCGAGGATGGTTTTGAAATCCTTACAGACATGATCAACACCATTCAAAGCCAAGGAAAGATGTCCATCATCCCTATGATTGAGAGTGCATCTTCATTAGCTCAACTCTGGCAAACAGGGGTAAATTACATTCAAGGCTATTTCCTTCAAGCACCAAGTGATGCAATGAATTACGACTTCGGTGGAGATATTTAACCCAATCAAAACGCACGTATAAAAAAAGCACCATCAGGTGCTTTTTTTGTTTTCTAATGATCATCACAACATCAAGCTGATGGACCTTCATCTCGGTCTCTCATACCAATCAAGTAAAGTATTGCATCCAAACCTAAATTTGAAATTGCATGCTTAGCGCTTTTACGAACAAGCGGCTTAGCCCTAAAAGCAATACCCAGCCCAGCAATGCTTAACATCGGCAAATCATTCGCTCCATCGCCTACAGCAATGACTTGATCTAAAACGATGCCTTCATTATTTGCAATTTCTTTGAGAAGCTCTGCTTTACGCTCCCCGTTGACAATCACGCCTTTTACTTCACCCGTTACCTTACCATCTTTAATATCCAGTTCATTTGCATGAACATAGTCTATGTTTAACTTCTTCTGTAAGTGACGAGCAAAGTACGTAAAGCCACCCGATAAAATGGCTGTCTTATACCCCAACGTGTTTAGCATATGAAGCAGCTGCTCAGCCCCTTCAGTCAATTTCAAACGATCAGCCACTCGAGCTAACACACTCTCATCAAGCCCTTCCAGCAACGCAACTCGTCTGCGGAAACTTTCATCAAATCCTATCTCGCCTTGCATCGCTTGCTCAGTGATTTCTGCCACTTGCTCACCGATGCCAGCTTCTTTTGCCAGCTCATCGATGACTTCAGCTTCAATGAGCGTTGAATCCATATCAAAACACACCAAACGGCGCGTCCGGCGATACATGTCGTCTTTTTGAACGGCAATGTCCAGTTCAAGTTCGGAAGAAATTTCTAAAAACTTGGCTTTTAACGCAATTAGATCCGTTGACTCACCACGAACAGACAACTCAACACACGACTTAACCCGTTCGTGAAGCGAGTCCAAACCCACCCGACCAGAAAGACGATTAATATTATCAATATTCAAATTAAACTGAGCAATAATACTCGATACACGGGCTATATGCTCTGCCGTAATCTTACGAGCCAACAAAGTAACTATATGTCGATCTTTACCTTTATCTGCAACCCACTCGTCATAACTATCAGGGCTAACGGGTGAAAACCTAGACTGTAAACCAAGCTCATTCGCTCGAAATAATACTTCCTTTAGAGCAGGCCAAGAATCACTGCCAGAAAACTCAGCAAGAATCCCTAACGCCAACGCGTTGTGAATAACAGCTTGACCAACATCAAGTATATTAACGTTGTGTTTCGCAAGAATAGCGGTGACTGATGATGTAACACCTGATTGATCAGGCCCAGACAAGTTAATCAGAATTATTTCTTTCACTGCAGTAAATCCGCCAATCGAGTTAAGCTTAAATTTCAAGACGCAGATAGTAACAGAATCATAAAAAAAATAAGAGAGCAGCATCCCTTTTAATCCAAGAAGGCATTCTTTTGCTATACAATTCCTGTTTTTTAAACAACAATTATATCTATAGTTCTTTAACCTAACATGCGTACCTTAATGTGAAACAGTTCTTATCCGTTGTCGTTTCTAAGCTCCGATCTTTACACGTCCTATTCGTGATTCTCTTTACTAGTCTATTGAGCATTTCTACTTGGCTGACATGGAACCAGCTGGACTTTCACGTTCGCTCAGACCTGCAACATCAATATAAATCCATTGTAAAAACCACGGCTGAACAAGCAGCATTAAGTGCAAAACCGTTAATACAAGCTAATGACCGCCTTAGCCTGCAAGTTTATGCCAAAGACAGCATAGAAAAGCGTAAACTCGACAGCATTACCTTTTATAGCCCATCACAAGATGTGCTTGCTTACGCAAATAGAAAGGGCGCTGCACAAATATCAGACAGAGTAACCAGCTCCTACGAAATCACTTCAGGCAACTCAACCTTAGGCAGTGTTCACGTAGTACTTTCTACCAAACCACTTCAAGACATATTAGATCAGACCGCAGGCCAAATAGTCCTAATCGCTCTGGCCGTCTGGGTTCTGGGATTAATCTTACTGCGCTCATTATTCCATGTGTATGATATAAAAATAGCGAGCTTAGCGAACAAGATTAAAGAAACTGGGCACACTAAAAAAACGACTCAGCAAACAACAACATTCCTTGAACTGTCACCCATAGAGCAAGAGATAGAAACACTGGCAGAACAATCCATTGAGAAAACAGAACTAGAAAACACATTAAACCAACTGCTGAACCATCAGATTGCAAATCAAATTGCTCAAGAATCCGCACCAAGAGAGCTGCAGGTGCAGCCATACCACGCCTCTGTTCTGTATGTCAGAGCCAGTGGCTTAGGCCAGTTGAAATCAACCTTACCTAACCATGAAGCGGCCAAGTTAATTGCAGAATATGTAGCAATTGTTCAGCAGGCAGCCAAGCTTTACAACGGATTTGTAGAAGTACAAGCCAACGGACTCGCGGTGATCTTTGGTGCGCCACAAAAAATGAATGATCACTGCTTGCACGCAGTTTGCGCAGCAAGCTTCCTGTATCGATTGCTTAATAACTACAACAACCAAAGATTGTCTCTTTCAAAACCCTTGTTAAAGTTCCAAATCGCAATTCACAGTGGAGACGTGTTCTGTTTTGACACCCCTGAACAGGCATCAATGGCAGTATTTGGAGACATAATATTTGAAGCCGCTCAGCTTGCGAACCTTTCTCAAGCAGGACAAATACTATTAAGTGAAAATGCACAGAAAGAACCCGATCTTCAAGATAAAGTCCATTTCAAGGGACCGTATAACTTAAGTACCAATAACTTCTGCGCACCACTGACATATCAAGTCAGCAGTTTAAATGAAAACTACAATACGCTCATTGAAAGGCAAGTTAAGCACATTGCATCATTAAGGCAACCTGCGTGACGGTTACCAATCCATGGTGTCAACAATGTCGTCTTCTGAATCTTGCGCTTCAAATTCTTGACTGACAAACTTTTTACTAAACTTGTCGTCTTCTTCCGACATGCTGCCTAAACGCATGTCTGTGATTTCAGAGTCTGTGACTGATCGAGAAATCAAAGACGTACTGCTGAATACTTCCACTGACTCTGCCGGTGATTCACCTAACATATAGGCATCGCATGCTTCTAAGTAATCAATACAGATTCTCTGGCCATAGACATTGGTTTGTTCAACTCGGGCATATTCACGCGCTTCTCTTTCTGCTTGCTCGATTGCATCATCAAAGGATTCCGCTCGAAACATAACAACACGCTCTTCAAGCATATCTATATCTTCACGATAAGCGTCATCTTGATCTTCAGCAAAACCATCGGTGAATGTTCTATAAAGTGATTTAACAGCGTACCAGTTCATCGTGAGCTCCTAGGTCTGACTAACCCGCATTGTAGTAAATTCTGTATTGCTTACAATCGCTTTCTTAATGTTTCAAAGAAATTCTCCACATTAAACCATTATTCAGCACTTAAAACTCTATTTCGGCCTTCTGATTTCGCTTGATATAACGCATCATCAGCAGCCTTAATTAATTCTTCATAACGCCCAGCTTCTTTCGGAACGGTCGAAACAAGCCCTATGCTTACCGAAAGAGGGACTTTCTGCCCTTCATAATCAATTGATAAAGACATTACACTCAAGCGTATCATTTCAGCAAGGTAGCGCGCTTTTTCTTTTGAAGCACCAGGTAAGATCGCGACAAATTCTTCGCCACCGTATCGAGCAACCGTATCGGAAGTTCTCTGGACATTATCGCCTAACGCTTTGGCAACGGCGATCAAGCATTCATCACCGAACTGATGCCCATACTGATCATTAATAAGTTTGAAGTTGTCTAAGTCCATCAACAATACCCCTAAAGGGTTTCTATCTCGTTGAGCTCGTTTATGTTCTTCTTCGGCCTTTATATCCAGATAGCGTCGATTATACAGCCCAGTAAGGCTATCTTTAATCGTTAATTCTTTAAGACGTTCATTCAGCGTTTCAAGCTCAACCGTTCGTTCTTGCACCCTCAATTCTAATCGTTCGTTATCAAGCCTCTGAAGTGTTAAAGCGTGCTCTTGCGCCTCCCTTGCCAAACGCTCTTGAACGATAGCCCTTTGTTGCGCCGCAAACCGTTTCTTTCGTTCTACCGTTAGCTGCTCTACCAACGCCATAGAAAGAAGAATTATTTGAATAGCAGATCCATACAGAGAAGCATTTTCAGTGAATAAATTCCTAGGCAACACCCCGAATTTATTCATCGCCAAAATAAAACCACCAGCGAATAAAAACAACCAAGCCAGTGTAAAATACTGAATAGAACGACCTATGGATCGCCAAAGGTAAACGCCTCCCGCCATTGCTCCCAAACAAATCACAATGCTAAAAGACACGATCAATCGAATCATTATGTCGTAAGTTAAAATGAACGACAGGCAGATGAATACCCCACCAACCCAAGTTGCTACGCCATAAAGCCAATCCATTTTAGGAGACAAGGCGTTTAAATTGAGATAAGAGCGAATAAACAGAGTCCCAAACATCAAAGACAAAGCAAGACAGAATAAAATGCTTTGGTCATTCCAATGAATACTGGAAGGCCAAACGTATTGATAAGCGATTCCCATTAAAGCGGCTTGAAAGCAACCATAACTAACAACGTACAATACGTAATAGAGATTGCTTTTCTGTCGAACCGTCAGGTAAATCATCCCGTTATAAAGCGCCATAACAAGCAGCAACCCGAAATACAAACCAATAATCAAATGATCAATTTGGTCGTATTTCATTAAACCGCCATAAGTCCAAAGACTGATAGGCACCTGCACTGCACTGCTGGTTTTAACCCGAATATAAATCCCAACCTGATCCAGAGGTTGCATACTTACAGGAATTCGAAAATTACGATGATCAAACACTCGATTTGAAAACGGCTGTTTATCTCCAAGCTTATAAAAGCTCTGAACATCACCATTTCGTACTACATATAAATCAACAAAATCAAGTACAGGATAGGCAACCTCTACAACCCACTCAGAGCCATAATGAGCCGCGTTAAGCAAAGGTAAATAGAACCAATATACAGAAGAAGAGTAACCAAAATTAGGAGGGTTATTTTCCACCTTATGCCAATCTGAATCTGAAGAATCAAGTTTCTGACCACTGACCTCCCATTCCATTGAAAGTAACAGAATTTCTTCAAGGCTTGCCTGACCATCTGTATCTTGAAAATAATAGAGGTGATCAGCGACCTCGATATCGGATACCTCCTCCATACCAGCCAAATCTAATCGAGCAAGAAACTCCTCAGCGTTTGCAGCCGGCATTGAAAGAAAAAACAAATATAAAAAACAAACAATAAACCGTCGAGCTAACCAAGCTAAATTCAAAAGACATCAACCAAATTAAGAGAATGTATATAGTTATTAAGGTTTTAAAGCACTATCTATTTCTATGCTTCGATACCTTAGATGTTTGGCCTATCAATCTCAAGCCCCCTATCTACTCAAAAGCAAATACTTTATCGAACACGTCCTCTTGCTTTCAATTGTCGCCACCTGCGTTCCATGACCTTCGCCAAGACAGTTGGAACCGGTTCAATTACAAATAAACGAGAACGAACCTTTTCACTCGGATATATCCCTTCATTATTCAAAACTTCATGACTCACATAAGGAAGAGACTCAACATTAGCATTTGCGTAAGAAACAAAGTTGGTAATTTCAGCGATGACTTTAGGGCGCAAAATATAATTTATAAACTTATGAGCGTTGTCCACGTTACTAGCACTTTTCGGTATCGCTAATAAGTCCACCCAAACGGCGGCACCTTCTCTTGGAATAACATACTCTATCTCAAAAGGCATCGAGCTATCTTTTGCTCGTTGAGCCGCTTGAATTACATCACCAGACCAACCAACAGACAAACACACATCCCCATTTGCTAGGTCCGCAATATAGTCACTTGAATGAAAGTATTTAACGTACGAGCGGACATTATCAAGCATTCCCGCCACAGCACCTTTTAATTCCGACGCGGTGTAATTTTCGGGGGACATACCTAAATAGTTTAATGCAGCGGGAAATATTTCTGATGGCGTATCAAGAAAAGAGACCCCGCACTCAGAAAGCTTTTCCATGATAGAAGGCACAAAAACCACGGACCAACTATCAAGCTTATAATCTGAACCTAATATATTTCTTACTTTCGTCGCGTTAAACCCAATGCCCGTAGTACCCCACAAGTAAGGCACACTGTACTTATTCCCAGGGTCATTCGAATTCATCGTCGACAGGAATTCAGCATCAAGATTTTTGAAGTTAGTTAATTTTTCACGATCAAGTGTTTGAAATAAGCCCGCTGCGATCTGCCGCCCTAAGAAATCTCCAGAAGGAACCACCAAATCAAAATCATGATCACCTGATAGTAATCTTTGCTCTAGGAGCTCATTACTATCAAACTCCTCATAAACAACAGTAATGCCCGTTTCTTTTTCAAAATTAGAAATTGTGTCAGGTGCAACATAATCATTCCAATTATAAAAACGGAGAACGGATTCATTGGCCTTAAGTATCCCTGAGCTTAACCCAAGGATAATACATACAATGTATTGTCTTAACAGGATCATCATGACACTTTAATCACTTACTCTATTTCACCTAAGGAAACACACCCATAAAATTCAAAACCTTAAGTATTAATAGTAGTCAGGTTAATATTAAAACCCAGCAAGACATTTCATAAATATTAAATAAAAGATCACTCTCTCACCGAATGCCTAACATACTGATAACTCACACGCCCAGTTAAACCAGTCAAAAGCTCGTAAGCAATCATATTACAATGCTTGGCCACCTCCTCTATTCGTACGTTTCGCCCCCACAGTTCCACCTGATCACCTAATTCAACGCAATCCAAGTCACTCACATCAACCGTAACCATATCCATAGACACCCGCCCTACCAGAGAGCACCTCACACCATTAATCATACATGGCGTGCCTGTTTCAGCAGCTCGAGGATAACCATCACCATAACCAATCGAAACAGTTGCTATACGCCTAGGTTTATCACACTGGTAATTTGCGCCATATCCAATGGTTTCACCTGCGGGTAAGTCTCTTAAGGCAATCACAGACGCAGTTAAAGACATCACAGGGGTAAATAAAGGAGATAACGGTTTCGAATCAAAAGGCGAAACACCATAAAGCATAATCCCTGGTCGAACCCAATCAAAGTGTAAATTCGAGTCGGATAAAATTGCAGCGGAGTTAGCCAGCGACTTGGGAAAAGGTAAATGCTCTACCGATGCTAAGAAAGAACGAATCTGATTTTTATTTTGAGGGTGATTTGGTTCGTCTGCACACGCCAAATGGCTCATTACGACTATTGGCTGAGAAAAATCACTCTGTTCAAGCTTTTCAAATACAGTTGGCCATTCCAGCAAGGAAAACCCTAAACGATGCATGCCTGTGTCAAGCTTCAACCAAATTCTGGGGATGTCAGTGCAACTTGTCTCCAGCAAAAGTTCAAGCTGCTTCATTTGATGAACTACGACATCCAGCTTAAGCTCTTTTGCTATCGCAAGCTCATGAGGAAAATTAAATCCCTCCAGCAAAACAATGGATGACTCTACGCCAGAGCGCCGTAACGCTTCTGCTTCCTCCAACGTAGCTACACCAAAGCCCGCTACGACAGGCTCCAAAGCCTTTGCCACATCGCAAGCCCCATGACCATATGCATCCGCTTTAACCATAGCTAGAATATTACTATGCTCTGCAAGGGATTGAATTTCATTGCAATTATTAATCAAAGCCCCAATATTTATTGTCGCTGTTACTCTCTTAGTCATATCAAAATCCGTTAAATCCAGACAACAAATTCTATCAAAGTTCCCAAGAAAAATACGAAACTTCAAATCAGGGTTTTACAATCAAACCCAAGAAAATTAAACCAGATTGTAAACAACCACTTATCACAACAATGTAAAGTAAGTTATTTTTTTTGCATTCTAACTCGACAAATGAAAAACTATGACTACACTACCAAGTTATAAAGGTATAACTGGTATGCCAATTATTGACACTTGGCTCACGCTGAGTATTAATGAATGGTGTAGTTATCTTAATAATAAATTTCAGGATGTTTATTAGTCTCAGGGAATGAGTCAAAAATCTTCTCGTCTCATTTCCAAGAAATAAAAAACATTAACCGAAACAAGGTTAACTTGGATTTTTAACGTAAAGTAAAAAGGAAAACACTATGGCACAATTTACTCGTCTTGCAGCAGCGATTGCAGCCGCTTCTCTTGCAGGTGCAGTTCAAGCTGGTTCTATGAAGACTGGTGATGTTGAAGTAACGTTCGGCGGTGAAGTAGATTTCGCAGTTGAATACCACGATAACGACGATAATGGCAGCAACTCTTCTCTTTATCTAGATACTGCTGAGTTTTCTATCGAAGCGACTGACGGCAAAGTAACTACAGGTTTGACTGTAGAATACGGCGACGATGACGATGGTTCCGATGAAATGGGCATCGACAACGCTTTCCTAGATTACAAAATCAATGATAACTACACTGCTTTCGCAGAGTACGACGACACTCAGATTGGCCTTCAAGGCAAAACAATCATGTGGAACGATGCTCTACACAAAGATGCAGTGTATGACTACACAGACACTATGGCCGGTGTAAAAATCGCAGGCGGTCCTATCTCTTCAACTGTATACCTAGCTGGTGGCCGTAGCGGCGATGACGATCTACAAGAGTTCGGTACTTCTGTAGATTATAGCCACGAGAAGTTCAACGCGCACTTCGGTTACGTTAGTGACGTAGTTGAAGATGTTGCAAGCGAAATCGGTGCATTCTCTTTCGGTGCAGACACCACGATTAACAACATCACATTGATCGCTGAATACGTTTGGTTGTCTGACACTGTAAATGACGGCGACGCAACTTTCCTACAGCTAGAAGCTAACTACGAAATGAAAGGCTACACGTTCGGTGCTGCGTACCAGACATCTGACGAAGCTGACCAAGCTTTAGGCGAAACTGTTGAAGACCGTATTGCTCTTACTGTAATCAAAGACATCACTGACATCCTTTGGGTGCAGGCTGAACTTGATTTCGAAAGCATGTACGACGACAACGATGACAACTCTCTATGGCTAGTAGCTGGCGCTTCTTTCTAATTTGAAGCCCCAATTACTGCTCGTAATGAGTTTGTTCATTAAAAAAGGCGCCCTAGGGCGCCTTTTTTAATTCCTAAAATTAAACAACTCAAGCTAAAAACACTAACTCATTTTAGCAATAACAGACTCAGGTAACGTTTTCATTAACTGGCCAACCACGTTCCATGGCCGCTTGGGAACAGTGGATGTTTTCACACCTTTTTCAATCAATTCCAGCATTATCTTAGCCCCTTCTTGTACAGGAATAAGAAACGGCCGACTCGGCATATGTTGATTAATTTCTGTATCAATATACCCAGGAAATAATGTCGTCGTCTTAATATTCGAATCAATTAACTCTGTCGACAACGATTCCATATAGGATTTCACCGCCACCTTCGAAGCACTATAGGATGAATGCTTTGGTAACCCTCTAAAAGCAGCAACAGACGAAATGGCTACAAACTGCCCTTCATTCTTTTCTTTAAAGTACGGAATGATCGCCTCTGCCGTTGCCATTAAACCTAGCACGTTAGTCTCTATGACTGACTTGTGATCCTTAAAGGCACCTACACCAATAGGCTTACTAACACTAATACCTGCATTTGCAACAACAATATCCAAACCGCCAAGCGACTGCTCAAAATCATCTACGATGTCTAAAACTTGTTCGTAATCCGTCACATCCAGTTCTGCAATCTCAACATGAGCACTGGGAAGCCGCCCAACAATTTCTTCTCTTACTTCCTCAAGCAAACGTTTATTTCTGCCTGTTAACGCCAAGATATAATCTTTCTTAGCCATTTCAATGGCTAACGCTCGTCCAATACCACGGCTTGCTCCAGTAATCAGGCACTTTTTAGCCATTAGATTTCATCTCCCTTGAATGCTATGAATAAGAACAAAAGAATAGCATTACTCTAAACGAATTCTGTAGGCTTCTTCCAACGAAATAACCCCCTCTTTTGCAAGAGAGATAGCATGTTCAGTCAAAGGCTTCATACCCTCTTGTCTCGCTTGCTCTTCCAGATCCACAGGATTAGGTTCATTCACAATTAATCGTCTCATTTCAGTCCCTATTTGCAGTAATTCATAGACAGCACGCCTCCCCATCACCCCTGTATGCATGCAATCAACACAACCCTTACCGTGATAAAACACCCCAGATGGATCAACCCCAAGTAAACTGCAAATATCTTCATCAGGCTGATACTTTTCTGTGCAATGAGGACAATTAGTTTTGACCAGTCTCTGTGCAAGTACTGCTGCCAGACTGGAGTTAATCATAAACGGCTCTATTCCCATCTCTAACAAACGGCTAATGGTTAAACTTGCACTATTGGTATGAAGGGTGGATAACACAATATGCCCCGTCAAAGCACTCTCTGCAGCAATCAAAGCGGTTTCTTTATCTCTTATTTCGCCAACCAAAATAACATCAGGATCATGCCTCAGCATTTGCCTCAACACCCGAGCAAATGTCATTCCTATTTTATGCTGCACCTGAACCTGTAAAGCACCCTGCATGTGGTACTCAACCGGATCCTCAACCGTTATAACATTAACATCTCTTTTAGTTATCTCACTTAATGCTGCGTACAAGGTGGTACTTTTTCCCGAACCTGTCGGCCCAGTCACCAAAATCATCCCAGATGAACGATTGATTAAGTGATTAAACCGTTGCTTATCTTCTTCATCGAATCCAATTTCATCTATGCCCTTCACTCCGGCCGAAGTATCTAAAATCCGCATAACAACACTTTCGCCATACACACAAGGCAATATTGATGTTCGTAAATCAACCGCTTTACCTGAATGTTTTAAGTGTGTCCGACCATCTTGAGGAAGCCTATGCTCCGCAACGTTCATTCGACCAATGATTTTAATTCGACTGACAATGGAAGAAAGCATCGACTTCGAAAACTGCTTAATAGGAATCAAAGAACCATTTATTCTAAACAACAGTTCCACGTGCTTTTCTTGAGGGCGTATATGAATGTCAGACGCTTTTTTATTAATAGCATCAGATAAAATGGATGAAACCAAGCGAACCGTCGGCCTGTCTGACCCTTCAGACGTATCACTGATTTCATCACTTGGATCATCCTGAATTTGTATCGACGCTTGCGCTTCTGTGAATATTTCATCCGAAGACAAAGGACTGTACAGTTTGTCAATTGCATGAGCCAGTGATCGAGAATTTGTAACAACCGGCTCAATATCCTTTCCCACTCTAAAGCGTAACTGAGTCATAATTGAATAATCAGCTGGATTGACCATAGCAATTACAACACGATCACGATGAAACATAATGGGAAAAATATTCAAATTACGTGCTGTTTTTTCATCAAATAGAGCAATTGCTTTTTCATTAGGCGTAATTTTATCTGCCTCAATGTAAGGTAACCCGAGGCATTGAGCCCGAGCCTTCTGAATCTTAACCTCACCCAAAACACCGGATGTTGTTAGATGTTGGATTACTTCAGATTCTCTGCGGTTTACTCCAAGCTCCAAAGTTAAACTTTCAAAAATATCCCTGGAAATATCGTTATTATTTAACAATTGCTCCAAAATCGTTTTACGGGTAGGCAAAAGAGTGCTTTTTAATAACTCAGCTAATTCTGAACGTGAAGTAATTATTGAATCGTGGTTTTGATGCTTTGCATCCCGAACGGGATTCGAAGTGTTTTTTTCATGAAACTGAGACAACTTTGCTCTTGGCACTAAAACCCGATAGATGTTGCCGTCATGTACTCGGAATACATGCAAAATACTGCTTGTTTCGATGACCGCCACAGCTCGGCTTACAAACACCTCATGATCATGGAAGACAAATTCATAACACGGGGCGTCGTCACCCGTGCTTTGTTCAACATCCAGAAGCGGGTCAGACAAAACAATTGCTCTGTACTCTGACAATGAATCCGTTCGCTTCTTCGCATGCTCAAATAAGGTAATGGTCCCTTCATTAACATCAAGACTGAGTAATGTCGCATTCCCTCCTTTCTGATCACATCGAAAATAAGAAACAGGCGGCTGGTCAAGAGTCATGTCCTTGCCACAACCTTCTGGAGGAGGACACCAAAAAGAAGAGTCTGAAATCATAAGTGTTTTCCCTGTAGACACCAATTGAGTATATGTCATGTCAGGAGAAACGTTATTTATTCATTAATCTTTCATATAAAAATACAAAAGAGCTTACATTCAATATAAATAAGAACATTGAACATAAGCCATACAGCTCTATAACACTATTGAGTTAAAGAGCACCATTCAAACTGGTCAGCCAAACCCAATGTCAGCTTTCGACCTTCAGTAATGGCTCCAACACCCTTTGGAGTACCAGTTAACACAATGTCTCCTGGCTCAAGTGTAAAAAACGTACTGATATAACAAAGAAGATCAGAAACCCCCGTCAGCATCTCTTCAGAGCTGCCACTTTGAACTAATGCCTCATCGATCTTTAGGCTGATTTTGATGTCCTCAAAGTCCGGAATCATCGCCGTTGATACGAAAGGAGAAACAGGGCAAGCCCCATCAAAAGCTTTTGCCTTTTCCCAAGGCTGACCTTTTGATTTTAAATCACTTTGTAGATCTCTCAACGTTAAATCAAGCGCCGCACCAACCCCCGTCACAGAATCTAACGCGACGTCAGCATCAGTACACACGGAAAGCCTCTTGCCGATTAAAACCGAGATTTCAGCTTCGTAATGAACCGTCCCAAACCCTTTCGGAATTAAGACAGGATTAGTAAAGTCCACCAATGACGTTGCCGGCTTCATAAACAGTAAGGGTTCAGTAGGAATCGGATTATTCAGCTCTTTCGCATGCTCAGCGTAATTCCGACCTACACAAACCACCTTGCCCGAAGGCAAGGCGACGTCGCTTCCATCAAGCCACTGATGTTTATAGTTCTGAAAACTAGGCATCAATGACTTTTCCTGGGTTCATAAGGTTATTCGGATCGAAAGCTAACTTCATCGCCTTCATATACCCTATTTCTGCTTCACTTCGCGTATAAGAAAGCGCGTGCTTCTTCGTCATACCTACACCGTGCTCAGCGGATATCGAACCATTATATTTTTCAACAATCTCAAACACCCACTTGCTCACGTCTTTACACTTAGCAAAGAAGTCTTCTTTGGGGAGGTTTTCCGGTTTCAAAATATTTAAGTGCAAATTGCCATCACCAATATGGCCAAACCAGATGATCTCAAAGTCTGGATACTGATCATTTACAATGGTTTCAATTTCATTCAAAAATGGAGGGACTTTAGAAACGACCACTGAGATGTCATTTTTATAAGGCGTCCACTCAGCGATTGTTTCGGAGATATCTTCGCGCAAGCGCCATAAGTTTTTGGCCTGAGTTTCACTCTGGCTCATAACGCCATCCATAACCCAACCCTGCTCAACACACGTTTCAAACAGTTCCATTGCTATATCTGCGGTCTCATCGGAAAGGTTTTCGAATTCCAACAACGCATAATATTCAGCTTCAGTGTCAAATGGACGAGGCACATCACCACGCGCGATCACCTTTTGCATCGCTTTTTCCGAGAAAAACTCAAATGCAGTCAAATCCATCTTAGATTGGAAAGTATTCAACACACTCATGATGGCTTCAAATTCAGGCACACCAAGAACAAGAACGGTTAAAGGAAGAGGTTGACGCGCTAGACGCATCGTTGCTTCAGTAATAAACCCTAACGTTCCTTCGCCACCAATAAATAGATGGCGCATGTCGTAACCCGTGTTGTTCTTAACCAAGTCTTTGTTCAGGTCAAGAATATCACCTTTACCGGTCACAACCTTCAATCCTGCAACCCAGTCACGCGTCATACCGTAACGAATAACTTTAATACCACCGGCATTCGTTGATATGTTGCCACCTATTTGACTGGAACCTGCAGATGCAAAGTCAACAGGGTAAAACAAGCCATTATCTTCTGCGTATTGCTGTAGTTGCTCCGTAATAACACCAGAGCCACAAACAACCGTGCGATCCACCGAATTAAAATCACTGATTGTATTCATATGGTCGAAAGCAACAACCACCTCGCCATTCGCTGCAACTGCACCAGCACTTAGGCCAGTACGACCGCCTGAAGGAACAAGCGCAATTTGATGTTCATTGGCTAACTTAACAATGCCTTGCACTTGCTCTGTCGTCTTAGGAAATACGATGGCCAATGGGGCCGGCTCGTAGATTTTGGTCCAATCTTTACCAAACTGTTCAAGAGAATCCTTATCGGTTTTAACCTTATCCGCACCGACCAAACCTTCTAATTGTTCAATAATTTGTTCCGAACTAAACGTACTCATGCTCATCTCATCCAAAATAATGCAGCAAATCGCTACAAGCCACTACCATTGACGGACGCCTATGGTAACATAAGTGCCCTCAAATTTGAGCGTCTCGTAAATAACGAGGCATAACTCGATAGATTGGCAATTTAAGTAAGGTCAACGAAATATGTCTAAGACATCACTCGACAAGAGCAAGATCAAGTTTTTACTTCTGGAAGGCGTTCATCAATCTGCGCTGAATACATTACAAGATGCTGGTTATACCAACATTGAGTACATCAAGACTGCTTTGCCAGAAGAAGAGCTGAAAGCAAAGATCAAAGATGCACATTTCGTTGGCATTCGCTCTCGTACTCAATTAACAGAATCCGTTTTTGATGCGGCAGAAAAACTTATCGCTGTAGGTTGCTTCTGTATTGGCACCAACCAAGTAAATCTTCAAGCGGCTACCGAGCGCGGAATCGTTGTTTTCAACGCACCATTCTCAAACACTCGTTCAGTGGCTGAACTTGTCATTGCAGAAGCTATTATGTTGCTTCGTGGTGTTCCAGAAAAAAGCGCTGTTTGTCATCGCGGCGGCTGGATGAAGAGTGCAGTGGATTCGTTTGAAATTCGCGGTAAAAGCCTAGGTATCATTGGCTACGGCAGTATTGGCGCTCAAGTCAGTGTACTAGCTGAATCCATGGGCATGAAAGTATTCTTCTACGATGTAATCACGAAATTGCCACTGGGCAACGCAACTCAAGTACGTGATTTAAATGAATTGTTAGCCATGTCAGACATCGTTACCTTACACGTTCCTGAAACGCCAGCAACGAAGTACATGTTTGCGAAAGAACAATTCGACAACATGAAAGATAAGAGCATACTTCTTAATGCTTCTCGCGGCACCGTTGTTGATATTGATGCGCTTGCAGACGCGCTATCAAGCAAAAAACTATTAGGTACAGCGATTGATGTATTCCCTGTTGAGCCACGTGGAAACGATGACGAGTTCATGTCGCCACTACGAGGCTTTGACAACGCGATCTTAACTCCGCACGTAGGCGGTAGTACGCAGGAAGCCCAAGCGAACATTGGCCTTGAAGTCGCTGAGAAGCTAGCTCAATACTCTGACACAGGTACATCCATCTCTTCAGTTAACTTCCCTGAAGTAGCATTACCTGCTCACCCTGGTCAGCACCGTATCTTGCACATTCATAAGAATGTTCCTGGTGTTCTTTCTGAAATCAACCAAGTTTTTTCAGATAACAACATCAACATTTGCGCTCAGTACCTACAAACCAACGAAAAAGTCGGCTATGTAGTTATTGATGTTGAAGCAGATTTCAGCCAATTAGCGCTTGAAAAGCTACAACAAGTGAACGGAACCATCCGTATTCGTCGCCTGTTCTAATTTCCGGTACACAAACACCGAAAAAAGCGACTAAGCCTGTGGATACATTTCTGTACCCCACAGGCTTTTTTGTATTAGACTACTAAAACAATATACATAAATTTAATGGATGCTGGCATTCCGCCTACCTGAGAATCCAGCAGGGCATTCCCTCAACGGAGAATCTTAAATGAAGAAACTACTTCCACTAGGTGCGGCAATCGCTGTTGCAGCCCTTCTTACTGGTTGTGAAACTCAGCAACAGCAAGTTGCAGTAGCAGCACCAGTATACGATTGTGTGTTCCCTGATGCACCAACAACACCAGCGCCAGGCTGGGTTTGTGACGAGCCAGTAGAAGGTGTTGAAGTTTCTGCTGTAGGTTCTTCACAAAAATCCGCTGCGGGTCACTCGCACATGAAGCAGATGGCAGCGACAGATGCTCGCGTTCAGCTTGCTCAGCGTATGAAAGTTCATGTTCAAAACATGGTTAAGCAATACGTTGAAACAACTGGCGCTGGCGATACAGAAACCGTTGATCGTGTCATGACGTCTGTGACTAAGCAAATTACGGATGAGTCTCTAGTGGGTAGCCGAATTTACAAAACTCGCACTAGCCCGACAGGTACGCTGTATGTGCTGATTGGTTTAGACGACATGAAAACCGTTGAAGCCGCTAAAGCAGCCTTAAAAACGTCCATGAATAATGAACGTGCACTGTGGCAGCAATTTAAAGCTCAAAAAGGCCAAGATGAATTGGCTGATGAAATTGCAAAGTTCCGCGAAGCTAACTAATTAAGTTAATCTCGCACATAAAAAAGCCTCGCTGGATAGTTCCAGCGAGGCTTTTTTATTTCTATTTCAAACACGCATTAAATCGCGTCTAAAATACCTTTCACGACTTCAGTTTCTAACTTGTCTGAAATCTTTGCCAAGGCTCGTTTATAAGCCACATCTTTATCGTATGCACCACCTTTAGCAGAAAGGACACCCGCCGTAATTATATGCCCAGAAGAGTCCACAACATTCACATCTGCATTCATTAAGATGAAATGCGTCTTTTGTTGCTCTTTTTCAATGATATCCAGCGAATAGCTAATCACCAATTCAGAATCGGATGTATTAATCACATCCATATCCAGCTTCGTTAGCTGGCGAGTCATCATGGTCTCTAGCCTTTCAGCTTCTGTATTCTTAGGCTCCAACCGAACACGAAGTTGTGAAATCAAACCGTAAATGTCTTTCTTCAGCTTCGTTGGTTTATAAATACCAACCAGTTTCGCTTTATCATTCGCGGACAATAGCTCCAGCTTCTCAAGGTTCAACTCATACTTTCTAATAAGCGGTAAAGCAGGCATTAATGATCGAATATCGTGCAATAAGTCAGAACCAATAACAAAACGCTCATAGACAGCCAAATCAAGCTCCGTTTGCCCTAATTCAGACTTTAAGCTTCGGATAGCTTTTGGCCGATCCAAACGCGTCAACACGTACGCAATCTGACGCTGCTGATCCACATAAGTATCCAGACGCTCAATACCTACCATCTCTGTTTCTGGCACTTTACTGCTGACAATAATCTCAGTCTTACGATAAGCGCTGTCGTTTTCTGTTTTAGTAGATGCAGTAAGGCTTTGAGACACGCTGACCTTAAGCTGTTTGATCAAATCACTGCGGGCAACATCGTCCGCTTGCTGAATAGCTCGAACTTTATCACCAAAGACCTCAGAGCTTCCTATTCCATAGAGATAGCGACTGTCGTGAGGCGGCGATACCACCCAATCAGGCGCATCCTGACTGACTCTTTGCTCAGAAGACACAGGCTCAACAATATGTGAAGACTTACATCCAACCAAGCTAACCAATACCAGCCCTGTGAAGGCAGCTTTAATAAACACCATAACAACCTCTTCTTAAAGGCAGGCAGAGCGAACAGCCGTGTTCGCTCATACCAACAACAAATCCATTAAGCATTAAAAGCCAAAGCTGCTCTTCTCTTGAAACTTCTGGATCTTCTTCGTGCCATTCCAAACTTCACGATTCGTCAACATATCAACCAGCTTCAAATCAATTTGATAGGACGTCACACGATCACCTTTGAGGGAATCAACAAAGGAGTTAATCGAGCCTGACATAGCAAATCGTGCACCGGTTTCTTCACCCATTGCTACTTGAGTATCAGTAGTTGCATTAAACTCCTGCTCTTTACGCTCACCACGAATGTCTTCTCGCTCATCCCCTCCTACAACAAAATCTGCTCGGCCACTGCGAATCACAGAGCGTTTCAGGTCGTTTGTGAATGTATCCACCGCGATATGCTCATGAGATTTGTTACGAATACGCTGGATAATCACCGTAGGACGTTTGCCTGGGTTATTACGTTCGTAATCCGACGCCCACGGAAATGACAACATATCTGCAATCATCTCTTCTGACACCAAACGAGAATCCGTTGCATTCCAGCGATCCGTCAAAGCAATTTCAGTATTTGTATCAACACGAGAAACACTGGTTGACGAACAACCAGCCACTGCAATCGCAGCAGCGGCCATCATTGATACTGCAATTTTCTTTACTGCACTTGCCATAAGAAGGCTCCTTGAAGAACTGTTTAGATAATATTAATTTTAACGAAATTATTTTAACCAACCACTAAAGCCTGCAGACTCTGTTTCAGGCTCTTTCTCGGCTTGAATCAATGTCTGCTGCTTTGCTGCAGAAAGTTGAGGAAAAGATCGCTGACGCCATACATGAATCTCTCCTTTCTTAAGCATTATGTTCTTTTCTACCGAAACCGAGCCTGTACCTTGAACGAACCGATTCGACAAACGTAGCGAGTGCTCACCTGCATTCATGGGTATTCGAGATACATAAATCTCTGCCGGCAAAGTTAACCACGTTCTTGTGTCTGCACGTGCAGTGGTTGCGGTTAAGGCTTTTAGACCAAACTCTACGAGACGGCTGTTCTCACCCAGCGTGCTTTGAGCTGATTCCACCAACAATGTGTTCTTAAGCGTCTCACGAGCGAGTGCTTGATATAAATCTGAGCGTGCATTCAATATCTGCTCGTTAACGGCAAGCCTTGCCAATGATTCGGCTTTTACAAGCGGGTAATCTTGGCCATTGACGCTGATTTCATTCGATTCACTGATAACACGAACAGGGGGATAATATGGGACAGCAACACGAACACCACCGTCTTTCAACGCACTGTCAATACCAAGGCTTTCCACTACATCCCAAGCGGGACCTAAAACAACGCGTTTATTAATAATAGTACGAATGACGTTATCCAAACCACCGTTAGAGTAGCGCTCTACAACGTCCAGAATGCCTTTATCCGCATACATCATCCAAAACCATGCGTACTTATCTTGGCTTTGCTCTGCTGAACCCGTCAACAATGGCGTTAAGACCATTTCTTTACGCGACGGTTCCACGTACATAACAAAATTCAATTCTTCTTTCTGAGGAATAAAATCAAGATGATTCAAAATAACCAATTCAGAATCCGAGTTCTTATAGTCGCGGAGCTTATCTCTTAGGTCATCATCCAGCTTTTCCCATTTCAGCTTCTTAATGCTTGACCCCCAGCCACCAGCCTTCTGCATCATACGAATGGTATCAAGCCAAGCTTGGCCAATCATATTCTGGCCCACACCTACTTGCTTTGCGTAACCTTTCTCATACAGCTCTGCCGATTTTTGATAAGAAATTCTCGCATCATCCCACTCTCTCTGTTGTTCATACAATAAACCCGATAAATAGTGAGAGTAGGCATTTTCACGGAATTTCAGCGCATCTTCGTCAATGTAGTTTCCAAGTAACTTCTCAAACAATTCAAACATCTGAGCGAAGAGTTCTTCTTTTCCTTCTTCCGCCTCTTCAAACGATCCTTGTTCATTACGCAATTTAGTTAATTTATTATCTAACCGACGCGCTTCCACCAAAGAGCTATCAAACAACTCCTCTCTCTCAATTCTTGATGTCGCTTGATCGGCCAAAAACAGGTAATTTAACGCTTTGTAGTAGTTAATATACACATCTTCAAACACCTGCCCTTTATAATCGGCTAGGGTTGGATTGGTCATGGCGACTAAAACGGCCTCACTGATGCTTTGCGTGTATAAATCCTCGATGATACGCTCGGCTTGCTCCAGAAAATAATTACTACGCTCGTAATCACCACTGAGATGCTTTAATACCCCCAACTCCATGAAATAAAGCAACCGATCAGAACCTTCCGGCTTAATCACTTTTTTAAACGCACCTGCCGCTTCAGAAGGTTTACCCGCCTGCGTATAGTCTAATGCTGTCTGTATGTCATTACCGTAAGTAGCGCACCCAGATAAAAAGGTAAATATAATTAAAATCAGCAAATTACGTTGCATTCGTTCCTGTTTCCTTGCCATTCAATATTATTGAGCTTTTAGAAACCAATCATAAGCTATGATCGGTAAGAGCACCTTAATTTTAATTAATCCAAAGCGCTTAATGCTCGCCTCAAATGTGTAAATACTTTATCTCTGAATTCTTGGCTTTCACACACCAAATGATGGCGGGCCATAGGAATCTCATACACCGCCACCTCTTCAAAAAGCTTCTTAATCATAGGCAAGTTATGTCGCCAGTCGACTGTTTGATCGTCTGTTCCTTGTATAACGGACACGGACACTCCGGATGCCTGACGTTTTTCGATCTTAGGTATCCATTGGTCCAGCGCAGCAACCCAATCCACTTCTAATCGATGATGCTGTAACGGATCTGTATTCCGAATAAACTTTAGAAAGGCTTGATCATGACTGTTCTTAGCAAACCCTCGAGCAATACTGTCCACAAACGGTCTTAGTATCTTTAAAAGAATGCGGCCCATTGTCCAACCTTCAGGCCGAATTAACGGCGCCAATAGCACCACATTAGAGAATGGAGACGAAGCACGATCAAACTGATTTCTAGAAAGGTAATCCAAAATCACCGCACCACCGGTACTCTGACCTACAATGCTGCAGCGGTTTTCAATGTTAATGTTTTGATCTTCAATCACCGTATTCAATGCGTCTTGATAGCTATCAAAAGAATCAATACTGGCAGGATCACCTGAGGACAAACCATGACCAGGAAGATCAAAAATGGTTACGGATAAACCTAATTCTAGGCACTCCCGAATTAGGTATTTATAGAGCCCTGCATGATCGTAATATCCATGCAACGCAAGCACTTTTCCTCGTTCGTTGTTAGCAACGAACTGTTGAACACAAATATCAAAAGAGTTGGACTTCACTAATTTCGCAGTTTGTTTAGCTAGGCCTAAACGGTGAAAATCCAAACCATAGAACTGCCAATAATTCTCCATGACGGATTCGGAAGGTTCACCAAGCGTAGTTAGGCGTTGTCTAATATCTTGCGCAGACCAATCCATGTCTCAATTCTTTCCTAATTGGATAAAACACAAGACTAGTTTGATGCCTATCAAATGAAAAGACTTTTCAGAAAATTACCTTATTTTTACTTATTAAATCTTTATTTTCTTACAAAGAACTCAATCAACCAGCATGAAACTCAAAAGCCCCTAGATCAATCTATCATCACAACACCCTAAACCATTAATGTGAATGCTTCTGCTGATGATGATTCATATCTTTAAAAGCCTGATCATCAAGCTCAAATACCTGCTTATTCATCCCCGTAAGCAAGGTCAAGTCGATGTCCTCAAACATCACAATTCTGCCACCATTACGTTCAATAAAAGCATCAGCCTCTTTTCGCTCTGCAAAAGAAGCCAATGTAGCGCCCATGGCACCTTGCAGCTTATGACCTATAACAAACAGCGCCGATTTTGCATCCACGTACACGGCATCGGACTGGTTATCCCAAGGGGCAGAAGCGACATCATGCACATAGATATGGTTTACCCGATGTTGATGCTCAGGTTGTAATGCATAGGCAAAAAGATCACGCGTCGAGCAAAACTTTTTTGCAGTATCTCGTCCTCGTTCAAACAACTGCCCCTTTGGACCGGAGAATTGGTTAATCAACATGCCACATAAGTCACATTCCTCACCATGGTGGATCATGACCGCCTCGGGGACCTTTTTGATTTCTGCTGCGGGTTCTGAGCAGCCGTATAAAAGAACACAGCTCAGAAGGATCAATCCCCCTAACCCCAACCTATTCAATTGATTTATCATGACAACTCCTTTCTACCCAAAATCCACCAAGCACATGCCAGGGGAACAACCACCCATAAAGTCATTGCTAACATTAAATAACTGAAACCATTGGCACCTTCTTGAGCTATCTGGAGAACACCCGCATAGCTTTCAGCATCAACAATCATATAAACAAATATCCGAAACAAATCCGTAGGGTTCAACCAAAGTAAAAAAGGCACTAACGTTTGATTAATATCCCCCTCACTTGCCACCAAGATCGCCATTAGCACCAAATCAAAAACCAATACAAATCCAAACCAAACAATTAACGCTAAGCCTGCGGCTTTTGATTTTTCACCAACACAAAGGCTAATAATGTAAGCAATCGCAATGAACACCCACCCCAATATGCTTGCGGCTAAAATAAACCAACCAAAAGCAACAAGCACAGCACTTGCTTCAACGTCACTGAAAATCGAGATAAACACAGCGGGCAGCCCAAACCCCAACAATGACGCCACCGTTAAAATCGAAGCCTGACCCACAAACTTCCCCAACAGTAATTGCCCATGACTGAGCGGATAAGTAAGCAACAGCAACAACGTGCCCTGCTCAAGCTCACCGACAAAGCAATTGTAAGCAAGCATGAGTGCGATCAATGGAATCAGCATCACGCATAAACTGGCCAAACTCACCAAGGTGGATTCTAACGATGAAAAACCTAATACCCCTGCAGCGGCCGAGCCAAAATACGCAAGACCAAGCGAAAGCAAAGTAAAAATAAGTGTAATGGCGCCCGTCCAGCGATTGCGCATGCCATCGCGGAACTCTTTTTGCGCAACAATCAAAATCTTATTCATGTACGCCTCCTTGATTTATTCCCGATTGCACATGAAAGTCATTGATATAAAACCGGTAAAGGGCTTCTAGAGAAGGCGGCTTCACCTGTAAATCATTAATCTCAGAGTGAGATAACAGCTGCTTCATGACACTTAGCTTTTGTTCACTGCCCACTGAAAACCGATTCACATTAGAGGACTCATTTATCCAATGAACTTCATTGGCATAACCATTCAATGTGCGCTTTAGCTCTTGCTTCGAGATACCCGAGACCTTGACCTCTACAGGTAAATTGGCTTGGCCCCGTAGGTCATCCAAGGACCCTAAGGCGATTTTTCTCCCTGCACTCAGAATCATTGCTCGGTCAATGTGCTGTTCGACGTCAGGTAAAACATGAGAACAAAGAATAACCGCACAGCCTCCCGTCTTTAGGCGGTCAACCATTTGGTAAAAATCACTGGTCGCCACCGGATCCAACCCTACCGTGGGTTCATCTAGAATCAATAACTTCGGTTCACCCAAAAATGCCTGAGCGAGCCCAAGTCGTTGCCTCATGCCCTTGGAGTACGTTTTTACTGATCTATCTGCCGCAACCGATAAATTTACTTCCTCCAACAACGCATCCGCCTGACGCAAAGAATGCCCCTTCAAACGAGCAAAGTAACGTAGGACTTCCCGGCCAGTTAAGTGATCATAAAAGCTGACATTTTCGGGTAAATAACCAAACTGAGCGCGGTATTCGTGAGAGCTTGTCGCTCGGGGGCAGAACCCCAGAGCCGAAACACGTCCGGATGTTGGCTTCAAAACACCCAAAATAAGCTTCATTAAGGTGCTCTTTCCAGCACCATTGTGACCAAAAAGCCCCAACACTTCCCCAGAATGCACAGATAATGTTAATGGATGTAGAGCCTCAACTGTACGGTAGTACTTACTTACTCCGTTCAGCTCAACAGCACTCACAGTCATAGCCTTTCTCCTAGCAATAACAGATTATCCTCAGTAACCAATGATGGTTTCATCAATGGACTTGAATCCTTCACTCCGGGCGCTTTCAAAACAGGAAACTGCTGTTGCACCCATCGCAATAAGAGAACCGCAGGGCTGTCCATCAGCATTTTTGCTTCCGGATATTTCCAAAATAATTTATCCACACCATCGTTCGGCTCAAACGGGACATCACCTCGACCATCACCGTCCATATCCCAGCCATGATAGTTACTCCAGTAATTCCCCACACCATCGACACTCCACTCTTGAAGGCCGTTAGATACGTATTTAACTTGAATCGGGTTATCAATAAAGCTGTTACCAAATACCTTTACCTTTTCAGAGCCTGCAGTCAGGTGAATGCCTATCTCTGTGTGCTCAACATAATTATTGCTGATGGTGTTATACCCAGAGTTATAAACAAACAGGCCTTTTCCATCTCGACCGAGCACCTTATTTTCAGGTTTGGTCCAAACGTTTTTAACAATATTTCGGTCAATGGTTGAGTAAATGATGTAATTCATCAAGAAACCGTAATCTTCACTGTTTTCGCTAACATTCCCTCGAATCTCGAGGTAACGAGAATTCATCATCGCGTACCCAGCTCGAGTGCTGTAGGCATAATTATTGAGAACTTTATTGCTGTAGGAATACATATAATGAATGCCGTACCGAAGATCGTGCATCGTATTCCTTTCAAGCACATTATCTTTACTGGCGATAACATAGAGACCATCACGGGTTTTACTGATGTTGTTATCTCGAACCTCGGACAACTTCATATTGGAAAGCTGGATGCCGTTACCACGATCCGCTGAGCGTAATTCAGGGTTACCCACAACCACATTATTAATAACCTGACAGCGCTTACCCCCTTGCAGCCAAATACCAAAACCGTCGCCTTGCAAAGAACTGTTTTTAATAATGACGTTCTCAGGTTTATGTTCAGCGTAAATGCCCGAATTCTGCTCCGTTAGATCATCGCCCCAATTAACAATATTGAGTGAATCCAACGTAACATCAGACGCATTCAAAACTAGCCCATGGCCTTTGCCTTGAGCATCAAGGGTTGCATCAACACGTCCTATCAGTGAAATACTCGAACGAATCTCAAAGTTCCCTTTAAACCGACCAGCCTCAAGCAACACTCGATCGCCGTCTTCAGCGACATCAAGTACCTGTTGTAAGTTGTCGTCGGGTGTAACGCGCCAATCCTGAGCAACCGCATTCGAGAGACTCACCCAAATAACACAAAGAAACATCAGACTGATTTGTAGAAGATTCAGCATCGTTCGCTCTTTCTAATGCAGGAATAAAAAAAGCATAACGCCAAACGACGCTATGCTTTTTGAGCTAGATTAATAAACCAAACAATTTTGCGTCTAATAACAGAACAATCTGTTTGACTTATTAGATCTTACTAGGCTTCAACTAACATACGTCCACGCATTTCCATATGAAGTGCGTGGCAGAACCAGTTACAGTAGTACCACTGAACACCGGGTTGGTCGGCGATAAACGTAATGGACGCCGTAGCTTTCGGCCCAATTTCCATCTGTACACCGTGGTTTGTTACACAGAAGCCATGAGTCACGTCTTCAACTTCATCCAAATTCGTTACGATGACTGTCACTTCATCCCCAAGTTTTACTTTGAACTCAGTCATACCGTAGTTAGGCGCAACGGACGTCATGTAAACACGTACCTTTTTACCTTCACGAATCACCTTATTGTCATACTCAAGATCGACACCGTCTTTCTTAGCAATGGCCACGGTTTCCGCGAAAATAGGGTCATCACGAGTCCATAATTTATTCGGTTTCATCTTGCTACGATGAACAATCATGCAGTCATGTGGTTCCGCGAACGTTGGGCCGTCATGCACCAATTTCATCTCATCACCTGAGATATCAATCAGCTGATCATTTTCAGGGCGAAGCGGCCCCACAGGTAAGAAACGGTCTTTTGAAAACTTACATAAAGAAATTAACCACTTACCATCTGCATCTCGAGTCTCCCCTGCTGAGGTATGGTTATGCCCAGGTTGGTAATGAACATCCAGCTTTTGACGAATGTAATTCACCTTCTTACCTTGATACGCTGCAATGGCATCTTCTACGTTCCACTTGGCAATCTGACTGTCTAAAAACAACGTCGTATAAGCATTACCTTTGTTATCAAAGGCGGTATGCAAAGGCCCTAAACCGAGTTCTGGTTCAGCAACAATGGTGTCACGCGGTTTAATTTTGTCATTAAACAAGTCGTCCAGTTTATCAATTGCGATGACAGAAACCGTAGGCGACAACTTACCATTCGCGACAAAGTATTTACCGCTTGGCGAGGTATTCATGCCATGAGGAGATTTAGGCACAGGAATGTAACGCGTCAGTTCAGACCCTTTCGTTCCATCCAGAACGGGCACGTCATTACCATTGTACGTCTTAAATTTACCCGCTTTCACTGCGGCTTCACAACGAGCCAGATTAAATACAACCACGTGATCACGCTCGGCTGAGATCATCTCGCCAAGGGTCATGCCCATTTCAGAGTTATAACATGTAGACGCAAAGTACTTACCGTCGTAATCCGCATCGGTGTTATCCAAGTTCCCATCAACCATCACCTGAAATGCGACCTCTAACGTTTCCGCATCAATCACGTTGAACAAAGAACGGTATGTGCTGACATCTTCGAGTGAAGCTTTACCGTCATTCACCAAAGGCACTTCAAATTCACCATTACAAATCACGTATTTTGTATACGGTACTTTCTGAACGCGTAATCCATGAATGGCCTGAACATTCGGAACAGTAAGCATTTTGTCGGTTTTCATCACGTCACAACGAATACGAGCAACACGAGTATTTGCTTTATCGTTAATGAAGACATATTTGCCATCGTACCGGCCGTCCTGCATAGACATATGAGGGTGATGAGAATCGCCCGCTAATAAATGCGCACTCTCACCTTTGATGCGTTTACTCTCATCGGTTAACCCCCAGCCTGTGGCACTGTCGACGTTAAATACAGGAATCCGCATCAACTCACGCATGGAAGGAATGCCCATGATGCGAACTTCACCCGAATGGCCACCACTCCAAAAGCCATAATATTCATCAAGATCACCAGGGTGAACAAAGGCTTTATTCTTACTTATCTCTGACGCCTGAGCCTTTGCCGTCGATGCAAACATGGCTGCAGTCATTGGAACGGCTGCTGCACCGGCACCCGCCAATGCTCCCGCACCTAAAAAGCTACGACGGCTCAAACCACTTTTTTCTTCGTTCTTCTTTGTTTTATCGTTGATATCCATAACTAACTCCCGACTATTTCTCATTTCTAAAAGTTTTAATTCGTTTTATCACTGTTCGTTTCATTACTGATTGCTTAACCCATGATCTTAATTGGCTCTGCTTCCACCTCTTTTTGCTGTTTGCGATTACGCTTCTTGTGTTTATTCACAAGAGGAGGACACTTGGTTTCGCTCCAGTACGTCACTTGGCAATCCAAGCAGTGGTGGCATTCACGCAGGTTAATTTCACCGTTTTTCTCAATGGCCCCAATTTCACATTCCACCGCACACAGCTGGCAGGGCTGGCCGCATTCTTTTCTGCGTTTGAGCCAATCAAACAAACGGACACCGGAAGGAATCGCAATCGCAGCGCCCAGCGGGCACACGTACCGGCAATAAACTTTTCGACTAAACAGTGAAATAACCAACAAGCCAACGGCGTAAAGAATGAAAGGCCAGTCTCGATCAAAGCTCAGTAAGAAAACCGTCTTAAATGGCTCCACCTCAGCGTACTGCTCTGCCGTCTGTAAAGACTCCAGAGACAAACCAAATAAGGCCAATAAAATGAGATATTTGACTGCCCATAGACGCTCATGAATGGCAAAAGGCACAACGTACTGGGGAATTTTCAGTTTGACGGCCAACTCACCCAATAACTCTTGAAGCGCTCCGAATGGGCATAACCAACCACAGAAAATGCCCCGCCCCCAGAGCAGGATCGTCATGGCAACAAAGACCCACAAACAGAAAATCACAGGATCAAGTAAAAACGTTTCCCAGTGGAAGTCGCTCATCAACGATTGAGTGAATGTGAATACATTGACCACGGAGATTTGCCCCATGGAATACCAACCAATGAACACGATGGTATAAAGCAAAAAGACCCGTCTGAAATTATGTAAAAACGTAGGAAAACGAACTAACCAGTCTTGGAGGAAAATAACCACCAGTAAAAGCACCATACTGATAATCAAGATCACGACGGAAGTTTGCTTCTCATGCCAAACTTGTTGCCATAAAGGGAGATATTCCAAAGACTCAGTCACAACGGGATCAGGGCGATCTAAATATTTTTCAATCGGTAGATAATCGGCTTTGAAACTGCTGAACAAACTGTCCACTGGCCCCGTCTGACGGCGCACAAGCAATTCAACCTGCCATGATTGCCCTGGGTTAAACTCATGATGCTCTCGTACAATAAAGATCGACATTTCACGGAAGTACGGCGTACCTTCAGCATAAAGGTCATTCACACGATAATGATCAAGATCCCTGAAGCTAAAAACATTGTCACCTTGGTGAATCTGAATGCGATCAAAAATCCCGCCCCGAACATACCCTGAGCCCTTGAATGAAAAGCCATTACCCAACAAAGCAATGGCATGTTCACCAGGTTTTAACGTCTCAGTGAGCCATTGATACTCTGCATCGCCTAAAAGAGACCTGCCAACGGTCGGCACATCAAGCAAGGTATAAAAAAGATTAACAAACGACGCTTCTCCCTCTTCAACCGAAAGGGGTTCCGGATTAGCCGCTTCCGTACCTTTAAACGAGTCTTCAACCTGTTGATTATTCAGAGCAAGGCGTCGAATTGATCCGTCACCGGTCAACGTCAACCACGAACTTTCCTGATACACATCCTGTTTGATTGAAGCCATGGCGGTGGTTGCTGTATCTTCGAACTCCATGATGCCTTTCGCTTTCGCGACTTTCTTAGCCGCACGCATCACCGCGAGATTTTCAACCATGATGGTCACGGTTGCTCCCGATAGGCCATCAACATGAACCACGCCTTCTTCCTGTAACCCTCCAATCTTTACTTTGTCAGCAGCAGATAAGCCTTCGTACTGATCCGTAAAAACTTGCAACTTATATTCAGGAATCCCGACCAAAAGAATAGGCTCATGATGCTCAAGCACCTTAGCCGTTAGAATGGTTCCTTCGGTATTTATGGCGACGAGAACATTAACGGGCTCACCCGAATAAGCTGGAATTCGAGCAACATCATTGGTTTCAAATGCATAACCCAAGACCTCATCGTTTTTCTTGATGGTCCAAGATAACGGTTCCCCCGTTTTTTCACTTATCAGGGTCGCCTCTGGAAAAGCAGCTTCAATAAAGGGCATCGCCGGTTTTGCAGGACTGACCGTCAAACCACCAGCGAAACTTTCCTGAATCAAAACAAGGAAAGACAAAAGCAGAAAGCAGTACAGAGTTGCTTTATTCACTTGTGGATAAGTAGGCTGAATCATTCAAAAACCTCAACAAAATAATCTCGAACAACAAGACTTAGAGGTTTAGTATCCAAGTGGTGCGACAAATTGTCACACCCACTTATTCGTTCCATTGACGTACATCAAATGAACAGACAAAGTTTTTTATAGCGAAGAAAAGTGGCAAGAATCTGGGCAGAAAAACCATTGACCCAGATCAAAAACCCTAAATAGAATAAGGGTTTAGATACAAAAAACGCGACAATAACGTCGCGTTTTTCGTGAAACTATTCAAATCAAATTAACTTACTTTTGGCGTAAGCTCACCTGATTGATACTTGTTGAACATAGCATCAAGCGAAAGTGCCTTCATCTTAGAAGCATTTCCAGCAGTACCAAACGCTTCGTAACGAGCAACACAAACATCACTCATTGCCTTAGTCGCAACAGCAAAGTATTTACGAGGATCAAACTCTGATGGATTTTCAGCCATGAAACGACGAATTGCACCCGTAGAAGCTAAACGTAAATCAGTATCGATGTTTACTTTACGAACACCGTTCTTAATGCCTTCACAGATTTGCTCAACAGGCACGCCATAAGTTTCTGGAATTTCACCACCAAACTCATTAATAACAGCCAACCACTCTTGAGGCACAGAAGAAGAACCGTGCATAACCAAGTGCGTATTCGGGATACGTTTATGGATCTCTTTGATACGGCCTACCGCTAAAATGTCATCGGTTGGCGGACGAGTGAACTTGTAAGCACCGTGTGAAGTACCACACGCAATTGCTAACGCATCAACACCTGTTTTCTGAACAAAGTCAGCGGCTTCTTCTGGATCGGTTAACATCTGATCGTGTGTTAATGTGCCTTCTGCACCTACACCGTCTTCTTCACCCGCTTGACCTGTTTCAAGAGAACCTAAAACACCCAGCTCACCTTCAACAGAAACACCACACGCGTGTGCCATTTCAACCGTACGACGCGTTACATCAACGTTGTACTCATAACTCATTGGCGTTTTACCGTCTTCACCCAATGATCCGTCCATCATGACAGAGCTAAATCCTAGCTGGATTGAACGCTGACAAACCGTTGGAGACGCACCGTGATCCTGGTGCATACATACAGGAATATGAGGAAACTCTTCGATCGCAGCCAAGATAAGATGGCGCAAGAAAGGCGCACCAGCGTATTTACGAGCACCCGCAGATGCTTGAACAATCACAGGTGAATCTGTCTTGTCTGCGGCTTCCATGATCGCACGCATTTGTTCTAGGTTGTTTACGTTAAATGCCGGTACGCCGTAACCAAATTCAGCCGCGTGATCCAACATTTGGCGCATTGAAATAAGAGCCATGTTATTAATCCTTATATAAATATTTGATCGTCAGGTAAATACATAGGGACTTAATCTCCCAATACCCAACGATCTAAAATCGTCCTGATGTCTAATAAATAAACCAGACACCACCAAATTCAAATATGTTACTTAGCACGTGCTTCAAGAACCGCAACTGCAGGTAGTGTCTTACCTTCAACAAACTCTAAGAACGCACCACCACCCGTTGAGATATATGAAACCTTTTCAGCAATATCATATTTATCAACTGCTGCTAATGTGTCGCCACCACCAGCAATAGAGAAACCTTCTGATTCAGCAATGGCGAGAGAAAGCGCTTTAGTACCTTCACCGAACTGATCAAATTCAAATACGCCGACAGGACCGTTCCAGATAATGGTCTTTGCTTCTTTCAGAGCTTCAGCCAAGGCTTTCGCAGAATCAGGGCCGATATCAAAGATCATATCGTCGTCTTGAACGTCAGACGCATTCTTCAGCGTTGCTTCCGCAGATTCAGAAAACTCTTTGCCACAAATTACGTCGGTAGGAACAGGTATCGTCACCTTCTCCATTAATGCCTTAGCATTTGGCACTAGGCTTTCTTCACACAAAGACTTACCAACAGGCTTACCCGCTGCCGCCAAGAAAGTATTTGCAATACCACCGCCAACAATAATCTGGTCACAAATATCAGACAAGCTTTCAAGCACTTCAAGCTTTGTAGAAACTTTAGAGCCGCCAACGATCGCAACCAATGGTCTCGCAGGATTATCCAATGCCTTACCTAGTGCTTCCAACTCACCAGCCAATAACGGACCAGCACAAGCAACAGGCGCAAACTTAGCCACACCATGGGTCGATGCTTGAGCACGGTGAGCCGTACCAAAAGCGTCCATTACAAACACATCACACAACTCTGCGTACGCTTTAGAAAGGTCGTCTTCGTCTTTCTTTTCGCCTTTATTAAAACGAACGTTTTCAAGAAGAACCAACTCACCTTCAGCGACGTCAACGCCGTTTTTAAAGTCCTTAACAACAGACACATCACGACCAAGCAGTTCACCTAAATGAGAAGCTACAGGCTTCATGGAGAACTCTTCAGCGTATTCACCTTCGGTCGGGCGGCCAAGATGAGACATAACGATCACTTTTGCACCTGCATTAAGTGCAAGCTCAATGGTTGGAAGTGACGCACGAATACGCGCATCAGAAGTCACTTTACCATCCTTTACAGGTACATTTAGATCTTCACGAATTAAGACTCGTTTTCCCGCCAAGTCCAGATCAGCCATACGAATTACAGACATGTTTCTATCTCATCTTTTAATGTTAATTAATTACGAACTAAATATTAGTCGTTGAATCAGTACCTGTTGTTGACCCTTTTGAAGTCATCACCAGTGCTGTATCCAACATTCGATTTGCAAAGGCCCATTCATTATCAAACCAGACAACAAACTTAGCCAAGTTTTTACTCACAACTCGGGTTTGAGTTCCATCTACAATCCCCGAACGACTGTCGTGATTAAAATCAATGGATGCATGGGGTTCTTCTGTGAACCCTAATACACCTGACAGGCCATTTTTAGAGGCCTGACGTAAAGCACTGTTTACTTCTTGAACACTCACATCAGAGTCTAATTCAACCGTTAAGTCCATCAATGACACATTTTGTGTGGGTACACGCATATGAAGCGCAACAAATGCATCTTTGAACTTCGGTAAAACGCGTTCAATGCCCGATGGCAACCCGGTATCCACAGGAATAATTGACTGCCCTGCACTTCGGGTACGTCGCAAATCACTGTGATACGCGTCAATGACCGGTTGATCATTCATCGCAGAATGAATGGTAGTAATCGTGCCATGCTTTATGCCAAATGCATTATCCAACACCGAAATGACAGGGATAATGCAGTTCGTTGTGCATGAAGCATTCGATACTACGGCTTCATCACCGGTTAACGTCTGGTGATTAACGCCGTAAACGATGGTTGCATCGACATCAACGGACGCAGGTTGAGAAAACAAAACCTGTTTTGCTCCGTTCTTGATATGCAGCTCTGCGGTTGCTCGATCCTGAAATGCACCCGTACATTCAAGCACCAAGTCCACATTCAATGAATGCCAATCAATTTTACTCACATCAGGTTGATTCAAGACCTGAACGTCGACATCATCTATCGTCAGCACATCTTCACCGTTTATGGATTGACTCCTGACGTCCGCAGGAAAGCGTCCATGCGTACTGTCATATCGAGTTAAATACGAAACGGTATCCAAATCAGCTAACTCATTAATTGCAACTAATTGAATTCGATCACGGTAACCATTTTCAAACAGGGCTCTTACCACCCCTCGGCCGATTCTTCCATAACCGTTTACCGCAATTCGAAGCATTTCATTCAATCCAGACATCAAAACAGTGAAACAAGCAAAAAAACACATGATATAAAACGAATAAAAGGCCTCAGATGAGACCTTTTAAACTTACATCATTTTATGCCGAAACTCGTTCAGCGGCTGCGACAACATTCTCAACCGTGAAACCAAATTCCTTCATCAAATCATCAATCGGTGCTGATTCACCAAAGGTTGTCATACCAATGATTTCACCATTCAGACCCACCCACTTATACCAGTAATCTTTGTGAGCCGCTTCTATCGCAACTCGAGCAGCCACTGCAGAAGGCAATACGCTTTCACGATATTCTTTAGATTGCTTATCAAAAATTTCAGCACAAGGCATTGAAACAACACGAACAGCCTTACCTTTCGCCGTTAACTGCTCAGCAGCTTGACGCGCCAGCTCAACTTCAGAGCCTGTAGCAATCAGAATGACGTCTGGAGTACCAGAACAATCAACTAAGGTATAAGCGCCTTTATCAATGTTAGCGATCTGCTCGTCAGAACGAACTTGATGCGCCAAACCTTGACGAGAGAACACCATGGCGGTTGGGCCATCTAAACGCTCAACGGCACTCTTCCAAGCCACTGCAGATTCAACCGCATCACAAGGACGCCATGCGTGCATGTTGGGAGTTCCACGTAAACTAGGCACCTGCTCGATCGGCTGGTGAGTAGGACCATCTTCACCCAAGCCAATTGAATCATGGGTATAAACATGGATAACCGGTTGCTTCATTAATGCAGACATACGTACTGCATTACGAGCGTATTCCATAAAGATTAAGAACGTAGCACCGTAAGGACGGAAGCCACCATGAAGGCTCAGACCATTCATGATTGCAGTCATTCCAAATTCACGTACACCGTAAAATAAGTAGTTACCAGAAGCATCTTTCGCTTCAATACCTTTAGAACCACTCCAAAGGGTTAGGTTGGAACCTGCCAAGTCAGCAGAACCACCCAGCAGTTCAGGCAACATGGCAGCATACGCTTCAATGCTGTTTTGAGAGGCTTTACGTGAAGCAATCTTCTCTGCTTTCGCATTCACTTCCTGCACATAAGCAGCGGCTTTTTCAGAGAAGTCTTCAGGCAATTCACCAGCGATACGACGTTCAAGCTCAGACGCTAATTCAGGATGTGCTTCTTGATACGCCTTAAATTTCTCATTCCAAGCAAACTCAGCAGCAACGCCTTTTTCTCTTGCGTTCCATTCTTCTGAAATTTCAGCAGGAATCTCGAAGGAACCGTAGTTCCAGCCCAAACGTTCACGCGTTAACTTGATTTCTTCATCACCAAGAGGTGCACCGTGACAATCTTCTTTACCTTCTTTGTTTGGCGAACCAAAACCAATAATGGTCTTGCAGCAAATCAAAGTGGGCTGTTCTGTATTCGCTTTAGCCGTTTCAATGGCCATTCTAATTTCTTCAGGATCGTGGCCGTTTACTTTAGGAATAACCTGCCAACCGTATGATTCAAAGCGCTTAACTGTATCGTCAGTGAACCAACCTTCAACTTCACCATCGATGGAGATACCGTTGTCATCATAGAAAGCAACTAATTTGCCCAGACCCAGAGTACCAGCCAAAGAACATACTTCATGAGAAATACCTTCCATCATGCAACCATCACCTAAAAAGGTGTACGTTGTATGATCAACTATCTCGTGACCTTCACGGTTGAATTGATCCGCTAAGATCTTTTCACCAATCGCCATACCCACAGCATTCGCAATGCCCTGACCAAGAGGGCCCGTGGTTGTTTCTACACCAGGAGTATAACCAAACTCAGGATGACCAGGCGTTTTCGAGTGTAGCTGACGAAAGTTCTTCAAGTCTTCGATAGAAACATCGTAACCAGACAGGTGCAACAGTGAATAAATCAGCATAGAGCCATGACCATTAGACAACACAAAACGGTCACGATTCATCCAATCCGGATTTGCTGGGTTGTGAGACAAGAAATCATTCCACAAAACTTCAGCAATGTCCGCCATCCCCATTGGGGCACCTGGATGACCTGATTTAGCTTTTTGAACCGCGTCCATGCTCAATGCGCGAATTGCATTAGCGCGTTCGGTACGAGTTGCCATTAAATAGACTCCTGAACAGTGTATGTTCACACAAGATTAGTTTGAGAACCAAAAAATGCGCGTATTTTCGCCTTTTTGAAGCCAGACATCAATCAATTGTCTGTTAAGAAAGTGGCTTATTTGTATTTCCAACCTCAGTAACACAAAGCTGGGGGCAGAAACACAGGAAAGAAGGCGCTTAATTTGTTGGTATCCTCGTATTGAACTACGCTTTGAAATTATCCACTTACAACAGGTTCTGCACGAATAAACTCAAGAGATAGGCAAATATGACCAAAGCATTCCTCAAGTATTTTTGTGCAGCAGTTTTTGTGATTCAGTCCTTAATTGGACACGCAAACACCTTGTACCTTGGCAGTGTTGGGGACGATCCGGACGAAGAAATCAGAGAATTTAATGCCATAGCGAACTACCTTCAAAAACACCTTGCTTCCTCAGGAATAGATAAAGTCAAAACAGTCGTTGCCTCTAACACGAAAGAAATGATCAATCTCGTTTCAGAGCAAAAGGTTCATCTCTACATCGACAGCCCTTTCCCTTCCATTCTTGTTTCTCAAAAAACAGGCAGCTCTATCTTTCTTCGGCGCTGGAAAAAAGGCGTCGTTAAATATCGAAGTGTTATTTTTACTCGAAAAGACAGTGACATAGATTCATTAGAAAACATGAAAGGAAAGTCCATGGCGTTTGAAGACCCTTTTTCTACTTCCTCTTACTTCTTACCCAAAGCCACATTAAAAATGCATGGCTTAAAACTTTTGGAAGTTGAAGCTGGCGATGCCATACCCAGCGACACGGTGGGCTATAAGTTCAGCGACGACGATCGTAATACCATGCTTTGGGTTTTAAGAAATAAAGTAAATCTAGGGGCGATGAATGAATCCAGTTATTTCAAATTGGCTAAAAAAAGAATTAAGGATCTAAAAGTCATTGAAAACAGCATATGGGTGCCTAGACATGTAGTCAGCTATGGACCAAATATGAGTAATGAGTTCATTCAAAGCATCAAAAAAGTGTTAACACACATGCATGAATCAGAAGAAGGGAAAAAGGCGCTCAATCTGTTTTCAAAGACAACCCGATTTGATGAGTTTCCCAATGGCGCAGAAAAAGATATGAAACCTTTATTACAGCTACTCAACAATCAGTAAAGGACTCAATGCCTGTGAAGCTTGGTCTTAAACTCCAACAAGCACTCTATACGTTTTTAGTAACGTTGCTTATCAGCAGTCTTATAACTGTCTACGCCGTCGTAGACAAAAAAGACAACGCACATAATGAGTTTCTAATTAAAGGCCAAAGCCTCGCCGCTTTACTTTCCGCGACCCTTGTATCGCCGTTATACGATCTCAAAGTTGATCAAATTGCACGTTTGGTTTCACATACGTTGAGTGACAAAGACATTTCAAAGGTGTTTGTGATTGATAGCGAAGGCTATGTCCTTTCTGATGGTTCTGAAGAAAACCCTTTCAGGGACGAAGTCATCTCAGATATTTATCCCTTGTTACCTGACGCAATAACACACAGTGCTTTTTTCACCAACGAAGAGACAAACACATTAATTATCGTCAAACCTGTACTTACTGCTTCTGACGATCATTTAGGTGCTGTCACGCTTGAAGTATCTTTATCAAGAGCAGACCAACTGACAAACAACTCCATCTACACCATGATGTCGATATCGTTGGGCGCTATACTTTTCGGCCTTATTCTTGCCCTATTCCTATCTAATCGACAAATAAAGCCATTAAACAAAATCAAAGAAGCCACAGAAAACATTGCCAACGGAAACCTAAAGACACGATTACTCAGCAACCGAAAAGATGAATTGGGCAACTTGGCCAATGCGGTGGATAACATGGCCGAGCAATTACTCAGAACCACGGTATCCAAGAGTTATGTAAACCGCATAATCCATACCATGCCCAACGGGCTTATTGTTTTAGATAAAAGGGGGAATATTCTAGAAGTTAACCCTTACACATCCGAATTATTAAATATTCATTCAGATTGTTTAATCAATCGACCGTTTACTGAGCTGTTCCAAAAAACAGAAAACTCAATAAACCTGGGCAGAGACGGTGAATACCTCGCACAAACAAACGACAGAAAAATACCCGTTCAAATAGCAATGTCTCATCTTGAAGGCAGTGACAACTCATCCTCAACATTAGTAGTCATACACGACATCAGCCAACGAAAGAGACTCGAAGCCGAACGAGAAAAAGCGCTAGAAAAAGCGGAAGAATCAGCAAAACTTAAGTCGGAATTTCTTGCCAGTATGAGCCATGAAATCAGAACACCAATGAACGGTGTTATTGGGATGCTAAGGCTTTTATTACAGAGCGCTTTAAACGAAAAACAACATCACTATGCCACGTTAGCTCGATCAAGTGCGGATTCGCTCCTATCGTTGATCAACGATATTCTTGACTTTTCTAAGATCGAAGCAGGAAAGCTGGATCTTGAAATCCTTGATTACAACCTCTCGGACCTCTTTGATGAGTTCGCAGGCTCAATGGCCCATAGAGCTCAAGATAAGAACCTTGAGCTTATTCTTGATACAAACAACACCATCTTCCCCATGGTACAAGGTGACCCTGGTCGGTTGCGTCAGGTTCTTACCAATCTGGTTGGAAATGCCATCAAGTTTACTGACGCAGGTGAAATCGTTATTCGAGCGTCGTTGGCACAAAATGAAAATAAACTAACGCTAACCTGCGCAGTAATCGACTCAGGGATCGGAATCCCTGAAGAAAAAGTAGCAACACTGTTCGATTCGTTCACCCAAGTGGATGCATCTACAACACGAAAATACGGTGGAACAGGCCTGGGGTTAGCCATTGCAAATCAACTGTGCGAAAGGATGGGATCTGGGATAAAAGTAACCAGTACAATCGGCAAAGGCAGTTGTTTCGAGTTCTCAATCAATCTCATGGTCAGTCAACAGCAGTCACTAACTCTGCCCGAGATCAACGTACAAAACACCTCAATCTTAATCATTGATGACAACGAAACTAATCGAGAAGTTCTCCGAGGACAACTCGAATACTGGGGGGCAAACGTCACAGAAGCAACGGGTGGAAGTCATGCATTAGAAATATTAGACAAACAGATGACCGAGTCTAAAGTGCCTTCCTTTCAAATAGCTATTTTAGATATGCAAATGCCTGAAATGGATGGCGCAACACTAGGAAAAAAAATAAGAACGGATGCTCGGTTTGATCCAATGAAGCTCATTATGATGACCTCCATAGCGGAGATTGGTGATGCCAATTTCTTTGCAGATTTAGGGTTCAACGCGTATTTCCCAAAACCCACCACCACCTCCGATCTCCTTAATGCATTGAAAGTTGTTTTAGATGATGGCGAGGTGCTCGCCGCTTCAAAACCTTTAGTCACCCACCACAATTTACCGAAGAAAAAAGAAGAAACTCATGAAATGCGGATACTCCTCGTAGAGGATAACAGCATCAATCAACAAGTTGCCCAAGGTATTTTGGAGGCTCTGGGGTTTAATGCTGACATTGCAGCAAACGGCATTGAAGCCATTGATTCACTTAAGCAAGCTCCCAAGAGTGATTTATACCAAGTCATTTTAATGGATTGCCAAATGCCTGAAATGGATGGCTATGAAGCCACCCGCAAGATCCGATCTGGCGCTGCTGGCAGCCAAAACTCCGCCATTCCAATTATCGCAATGACCGCCAATGCCATGAAAGGCGATAAAGAACACTGCTTATCCGTAGGCATGGACGATTACACCAGCAAACCCATTGACGCTGAAGAGGTTAACCAAAAACTGAAACACTGGTTAGACATAAATTAATTACGCACCGTGCAAGCATTGAAATACACCTCACGAAACCTATATCAAAAAAAATCAATATAGATATTGACCTCAGTTATTTTGCTGTTAGTCTATTGGGCTATGAACAACTTAACCCCATTAACAAATACGCATACAAATGCGCCCATAGACACAGCAAAACTGGCCCAACTGTGTAAGGCCAGTGCAGACCCGCTACGCCTTGATATTCTACGAGTATTGCGAGACGGTTCTTTCGGTGTAATGGAGTTATGTAAGATTTTTAACGTCAAGCAATCGGGCATGAGCCATCATTTGAAAGTCATGGCGACCTCAGGTTTACTTGAAACGCGAAAAGAAGGTAATTCCATCTTCTATCGTCGCACAATCAATCTAGAACAGCATGCACTGAAGCCTTTGATCGATACGTTATTTGTTTCAGTCGATCAAACAATTTTACCCGACAGTATCCAACTCCGTTTAACAGAGACCTACGAAGAACGGGCGCAAGTGTCCCACCAATTTTTTGAGAAGAACGCGCTTCGTTTCCGCGAACAGCAAGATTTAATTGCCAGCTGGAAAGACTACGGCACGTTCGCTGCGAACTTGGTGGATGAACTGGAACAAAAAGATAGACAACTTGCAGTAGAGTTTGGCCCAGGCACGGGAGAAATGTTGATTGAACTCGCTGGCCGTTATGCAAATGTTATTGGTATTGATACGTCGGAAGAAATGCTTGCTCAAGCAAGTAAACATGTCAAATCGCAAGACAACATCGAATTAAAGCACGGCGATGCAAGTGACCTATCCATCCACAAAGACAACATCCCCGGCGCTAATTTAGTCACATGCAATATGGTGCTTCATCACGTGCCCGCACCTGAAAAGTTAATTGAATCCGCCGCAAACATCCTCGATTCTCAAGGACTATTACTGATTACTGAGCTTTGCGCTCACGATCAAAAATGGACTCGCGAGCATTGCGGCGATTTATGGATGGGGTTTGAACAAGAAGATATCGATCGCTGGGCAAAAAGCTTCAAGCTAATACCAGCAAGCAATCAATATTTAGCATTAAGAAATGGTTTTCAAATACAAGTACTGATTTACCGAAAAGGTTGAAGACAAGGTAACTCAGCAAACAAACTGCAACACTTGAATCAAAAAGATTCAAAACAATAAAAAGGAAAGCGGAATGAGCGAATACAGTATTTTTACTTCTGAGTCCGTATCAGAAGGTCATCCGGATAAAGTTGCTGATCAGATTTCTGACGCAGTACTTGATGCAATCATTGCTCGTGACCCTTATGCACGAGTTGCTGTAGAAACATTAGTTAAAACAGGTATGGCCGTTGTCGCGGGTGAAGTCACAACATCATGCTATGTGGATCTAGAAGACATCGTTCGTGATGTAATCACAGGCATTGGCTACAACAGCTCTGACGTTGGCTTTGACGGCGCAACGTGTGCCGTATTGAACGGTATCGGTAAGCAATCTGTAGACATCAACCAAGGTGTTGATCGCGCGAAGCCAGAAGATCAAGGCGCTGGAGACCAAGGTTTAATGTTTGGTTATGCAACCAATGAAACACCAAGCTTAATGCCTGCGCCTGTTTACTACGCTCACCTATTGGTTCAGCGTCAATCTGAATTACGCACAAACGGTACTTTGCCTTGGTTACGCCCTGACGCTAAATCTCAGGTAACCATTAACTACGAAGGTGACACCCCTAAAGTTGATGCCGTTGTTCTTTCTACTCAGCATGATCCAAGTATTTCTCTTGATGATCTACGCGAAGCGGTACTTGAAAATATCATCAAGCCTGTACTGCCCGCTGAATGGCTAACCTCCGACACACTTTTCCACATCAATCCAACGGGTAACTTCGTTATTGGTGGCCCTGTGGGTGATGCAGGTCTTACAGGTCGTAAAATCATTGTTGATACTTACGGTGGTATGGCTCGTCACGGTGGTGGTGCTTTCTCTGGAAAAGATCCATCAAAAGTAGACCGTTCTGCGGCTTATATCGGTCGTTATGTTGCAAAGAACATTGTTGCAGCAGAATTAGCTGACCGTTGTGAAATTCAGGTTTCTTATGCCATCGGTGTTGCAGAACCAACGTCAATCTCAGTCAACACATTCGGTACAGGTAAGATTTCTGACATCGAACTTGCAAAAGTAATTCGTCAAGTATTCGACTTACGTCCTTATGCTATCCAGAACCAACTAGAATTGCTTAACCCTATGTACCAGTTAACTGCAGCATACGGCCACTTCGGTCGTGAGCCTTTCGAGCACACTTATACATACAAAGAAAACGGTGAAGAAAAATCTAAAACGTTCACTGCATTCACATGGGAAAGAACAGACAAAATTGATGCACTAAAAGCGGCAGCAAACGTCTAATTCCGAATTACTTTAACTCAAACATTACTAGGTGACTGAATCAATCTTTGGCTCAGTCACCAATATGAGAGAACATCATGACAGACTTTACAGATTACAAAGTAGCAGCTCAAACACCCGAAGCATTTAAGAACGATGCAGAATGGGGCCGTAAAGAGATCGACATTGCTGAAGGTGAAATGCCGGCATTGATGGCACTTCGTCGTAAGTACAAAGCAACACAACCTCTTGCTGGTGCAAAGATCATGGGTTGTATTCACATGACAATTCAAACCGCTGTTTTGATCGAAACATTGGTTGATCTTGGTGCTGAGGTTCGTTGGTCTTCATGTAATATCTTCTCTACACAGGATCACGCTGCTGCCGCTGTGGCTGCTGCTGGCGTTCCTGTATTTGCTTGGAAAGGTGAAACAGAAGAAGAATTCCTATGGTGTATTGAACAAACCATTCTTGCAGAAACGGGTTCTGACAAAGTTTGGGACGCAAACATCATCCTTGATGATGGCGGTGACCTAACTGAAATGGTTCACAACAAATACCCTGCAATGCTTAATGCAATTAACGGTATCTCAGAAGAAACGACAACAGGCGTACATCGTCTATTAGAAATGATGGAAAAAGGCGAGCTTAAAGTCCCTGCCATCAACGTTAACGATGCCGTAACGAAATCTAAGAACGATAACAAGTACGGCTGTCGTCATTCTTTAAACGATGCTATCAAGCGTGGTACCGATCACTTACTAGCAGGTAAAAAAGCGCTTGTTGTAGGTTATGGGGATGTAGGTAAAGGTTCTGCTCAATCACTGAACCAAGAAGGCATGATTGTTCGCGTAACTGAAGTCGACCCGATCTGTGCGATGCAAGCATGCATGGACGGTTTTGAGGTTGTTTCTCCTTACATCGACGGTATCAACACCGGTACTTTGGAAGGCATCAATAAAGAACTTCTTGCTAAAACAGACTTGATCGTAACAACCACTGGTAATGCTGATGTTTGTGATAAGAACATGCTTCAGTCACTTAAGTCTGGAGCAGTGGTTTGTAACATCGGTCACTTCGATAATGAAATCGATACTGCGTTCATGCGCGAGAACTGGGAATGGCAAGAAGTTAAGCCACAGGTTCATAAAGTTATTCGTAATTCAGACAACAATGATCACCTGATCCTGCTATCTGAAGGTCGTCTAGTTAACCTAGGTAACGCAACGGGCCACCCAAGCCGTATCATGGACGGTTCATTTGCTAACCAAGTATTGGCTCAAATGTACCTATGGGATGCTAAGTTCGCAGACTTACCTGAAGCGGATAAAGCAGAAAACATCTACGTAAAAGTTCTGCCTAAGAAACTGGATGAAGAAGTTGCAGCAGACATGGTTGCAGGTTTCGGCGGTGTATTAACTCAGCTTACTCAAGAGCAAGCAGACTACATCAATGTTCCGGTAGAAGGCCCTTACAAGCCTGAGTCATACAAGTACTAACCAGCATTCGTTTGTTGAATCATTAGTTCTTGCAGGAAGGGGCGCTGAACAGTGCCCCTTCTCTTTGGCTTTTATTGACAGCTCTGCTTAGTGTTTAGATCGATTGTATATCCCCACCCGTTTTATTAAATATTTCTCCACGTTTTTATCTAATGAGAATACCTATGAGCAATTTCAGATTAAGTTTCGAATTCTTTCCTACCAAGACCGAGGAAGGCCATAAAAAGCTATTATCTACTCGTGACATGTTAGCAACAGAAGCTCCTGACTTTTTCTCTGTCACCTATGGTGCAGGCGGTTCAACCAGAGATAGAACTCTGAGCATCGTCACTGAATTGAATGAACTTGGCGTTCCTGCAGCACCTCATTTGTCCTGCGTTGGCGATTCCATTGAAGAACTTCGCGACCTCTTAAACATCTATAAAGAGAATGGCGTAAATCGGATTGTTGCTCTGCGCGGTGACTTACCTTCAGGCATGAAAGCTTCATCTGGTGAGCTTCGTTACGCGAACGAACTCGTCGAATTTATTCGCAAAGAAACGGGCGATCATTTCCATCTTGAAGTCGCTGCTTACCCTGAAATGCATCCCCAAGCCTCTTCTTTTGAAACGGATTTAGATAACTTCGTACGTAAAGTTGAAGCAGGCGCAAACAGTGCCATCACCCAATATTTTTACAACATTGATGCGTTCTATTACTTTGTGGATCGCGTTCAAGCAAAAGGCATTAATATTCCCATCGTACCCGGCATCATGCCAATCACTAACTACAGCAAGCTTGCTCGATTCTCAGACGCGTGTGGTGCGGAAATCCCACGCTGGATTCGTAAGCAACTAGAAGCGTACGGCGATGATATTGATAGTATCCAAAAGTTTGGCGAAGAAGTTGTCACTGCTATGTGCCAAGAGTTAGTTGATCAAGGGGTACCTGGACTTCATTTCTACACATTGAACCAAGCAGCACCTAACTTAGCGATCTGGCGTAACTTGGAAATGGATGTTGAAGCTTAATCCAGCTCAGGGGAAATAAAACGTCTACATTTACACCTTAAAGGCAGAGTCTACTTTCAGTAACTCTGCCTTTTTTATGGCCTTTCTGCTACTTTATCAAGAACAGCTAAGTATGAATTTCCATCAACGGAGAAAAATAATGAAACTGACTATTAAAGGAAGCGTTGGTGACAATGATGTTAATCTGGAGGTCGAGCTAAGTGATGCAGACGTCTCTCAACTGGTTAACCAGTTAAAGTTCACTTCTGAGAACACTGATCCCCCTTCTCCTTTGGTCAGAAGCAGACCCGATCCAAAGACCTCTGAATTATCAGAGTCACTTAACTTTATTCAAAAACAAGGAAAAGTGACTCAATACCAGTTAATAGATCAACTGGCTGATTTAGGCCTTAAAGATGCAGACATTAAACGCGCGATCATGTGGCTCAATCACCATGCAGACATAAAAGTGGAAACGCAATCAAAGGGTCAACACAGCCAGTATCATATATTTCATTGGCAACCGACGGATTAATAAATCTCGTTTAGGTGTCTGGTGAAATATGATCCGGCAGCATCAAAATAGCGATGCGCCGAGATAAAGAGTAAATGTGCCTAGCCTGTTCACAAAAGGCCATCTCCAATCGAAAAACCAAAGGTCGATTTCCGTCATGAATCAATTTCTCCGCCTGACGATTAAAGATTGCAGCAATCGCCATTTCTATATCATCTGACATTAATAAAACTTGCTGTGCGGCTTTTTGATCTTCAGAACTCACTGCCTTCATCGCATAAGCAAAAGCTTTTTCCAGCTCAATGAGAAGTTTCATAAAGTCTTCTCGTGTCTCTTCACTTGACCATATTTCAAACTTAATAAACTTTTTGGCAATCCCTACTAGTCCAACAGAAACACCATCCCCTACATGTTCAATATGATCAATGGCTGCCATCAATTGCATAAACTCTTTCGACTGATACTCCGTTAATTGGGTCTTACGAATGGCGCCTAAGTAGCGCAATAAATACTCCTGAAGAACGTCGACCTGATCATCTATTTTACTGACCTCTTTAATTTCAGATTTCTTTCTGTTTCCAACCACCTTACTGAAGTGGTCGAGCATCCCAATAACTATTTGCCCCATATGGGAGACTTCTAATCTGACCCTTGCCATGGCAAGCGCGGGAGAATTTAATAGTTCACGATCAAGATACTTAGCACTGACGATCTCTTTCTCAATAACTTTCTTGGTCGGTATTAGCCAGTTGGCAAACCGACCTAAATACAAAGTAAAAGGCAAGAACAGCAAGGTATTCACAATATTAAACAGCGTATTTGCATTCGCTATTTGTCGTGGCGCCTCTTGAGCTACTTTCTCCAATCCATCCAAAATCATAACTTCAGGTGAAAGCATGACACTTAAATTTGCCAAAAACGGGATTAATGGCAACCAAATCAACACGCCGATCACATTAAATAAAACATGAATCAAAGCCGCTCGTCGCGCTGCAATGGATTTACCAATCGAAGCTAAAACCGCTGTAATACAGGTTCCGATGTTAGCGCCTAAGGCTAAAGCGATACCTGCTTCAAGTTCTACAAACCCTTGACTGGCCATAACAATAACTATGGCTGTGGTCGCGGAAGACGATTGAATTAACGCAGTAAATCCTGCCGACACAAATATACCTAATAAAGGCATCGACATATTTTGCATGAAATCTAAAAATGGCGCATAAGACCTAAGAGGCGCCATTGCTTCGGTCATTATGTTCATTCCAAAAAAGATGAGCCCCAAACCTAAAACAGTACTTCCGTAAGCTTTAAATTTTTCTTGTTTGCCAAAAAACCAACATGAAAACCCCACAGCAATCAGCACCATGGCCGCTTTAGTGACTTTAAAAGCCACTATTTGAGCAGTGATTGTCGTGCCAACGTTCGCGCCCATAATGACGCCGATAGACTGTGTTGTGGTCATCAACCCGGCAGACACAAATCCAACAACTAATACCGTTGTAACCGATGATGACTGAATTACGGATGTTACGGCAGCACCAGACAAAGCCCCCACAAACCTGTTATGTGTCACAGTCGCCAACCATGACTTGAGTCTGCGACCTGCGATCATTTGCAACGCGCCACTCATTATCTCTATGCCATACAAAAAAAGGGCAAGACCTGCTGCCAGACTTACCAGCATCGAAAACCAATTCAATCCAACGAACTCTCCAGCGATCTCAGTCAAAGGCGATCCTTACTCAATAAACGAATAGGTAAATACGCTAAAAACAAAATCAAAGCCGTAATTAATGCATATTGGTATTGGTAAAAAAGCTTAAGAGATCTTAAAATCATAGCCTTAGCCTCTTTCGATCTCCAATAAAATGCGTATCCCTCGAATATATAACAAAGCTCTAGCCCACGAAAAAGACAGCCTGATACTCGATTCAGACCTCAGCCACTACATTGGCAGAGTGTTAAGAATGAAAGTTGGACAGCAACTCTTTCTCTTCGACGGTATGGGCTATGAAGTACTCGCTGAAATCACTGAATTCATTAGCAAACAATCCGTCAGTGTTTCAGTCATAGAAATAGTGCCCAATTCAAAAGAATCTCCTCTCTATATTCATCTAGGGCAGAGCATCTCTAAGGGTGACAGAATGGAGTTCACCATTCAGAAATCTGTTGAGCTTGGTGTAGCGGAAATAACCCCTATCTGGGCCGAACGATGTGAAGTAAAACTCAAAGGTGAGCGCTTAACAAAGAAGGTCGAGCATTGGCAAAGCATCGCTGCATCCGCCTGCGAACAATGCGGCCGCAATGTTGTTCCCAAAATAAATTCGCCAATGTCTTTAGATCAATGGTTAGAAGAAAGAAACGAAGAAATTAAAATCACACTTCACCATAGGGCCAATGCCGATTTAAGGACGATAAAAGCACCGACCAATGCCGCTTTGCTTATCGGTCCAGAAGGCGGGTTAACTGAGCGAGAAATCAAGGAAAGTGAATCAAGCGGGTTTAAATCGATTACTCTCGGACCAAGAGTATTAAGAACAGAAACAGCCAGTTTAGCCGTACTGTCTCTTATGCAATACCAGTGGGGCGATTTATAACCCCACCTAACAACCTCAAAACCGACAGTTAAGACAGTTGCATTAGCATCGCTTCTAGCTTCTCGAGATCAGGGATAACAACCGTTTGCCCCTCAACTTGTGCAGCCGCTCTTTCTGTGGGTAATAAGAAAGCATCCGACGCTGTGATCTCATCTGAATTCACACGAACCAACGTAGGCAAATCCGCGATAGGTAACGCAAAGAAATCAAACTTTGCGTTATTAGACAATCGATTAACCACTGCAAATCGGGTACGTTCAGTGATTTCTAGTGCAGCTTCTTCGTTCATCAGCTCCAACGATAAAACAGGAACCTTCGTATTTCTCCACGAGAAGTAACCCATGAACCACTCAGGCCCTTCTTCTTTTATAGGCGCCTGATAAGGAATTACTTCTGCAACAGAAACATTAGGCAGCAACAGATTTTTTGGTTCCTTTGGAAGACGTAAACAAGCTACCTGGCTTGACTGTTCAGCCATGAAAAATCACCTATCAATTAAAATGGATAAATCGGATCATCAATGGACACATCACCTGAGTGCTCATCCACAATAACCGCGTCTTGATACTTTGAAGCAATAATCTGCACCAGCTTTTCTGCTAACTCTTCAGGCGTTGCCTGGAAATTACTTTTCCCGGTTGCCAATACAGATTCAGGCATTGAAGCACTCGCACACGTGGAGAGTTTCTGAACCCAAACGTCGGCGCCCGAATCGGCCATAGCAACAGTACCATCCGAAGCATCATCCCCCATGCCACTGAAAATAATTGCACCGGTATCAGGTCCATAGCACTGAGCAAACTCTTTCATCACATGGGAAATCGAAGGGCTGTATAAGCCTTGCCATGGGCGGTTATGAACAAAGATAACCCCCTCTTCTTTCGTACATCGGATTTGATGGTTTACAGGCACAATATGAACTTCACCAACGCCCACTTTTTTACGATGGCTGCATTGGCGCATATCAAACACCGAATGACGACCCAGCACCTGATTCAGCACAGGTAAAAAGTTATTATCTATATGTTGGGCGTACACAAACCCTATAGGTAATCCCTCTGGTAATACATCCAAGAAGCGCTTTACTGCTCCTGGACCACCTAAGGAAGCACCGATGACCCATACATAGGGCGCTGGCTCTCCCTTCTTTAAAGGATTTTTTATATTCGAAGGCAAAGATATTCGCTGCTTAATGTCGCTCTTAATAGAGCTCATTAAAGGCACATCAGAAGTAGCGTCTTCTGCACTTTCCTGAACACTTTGAACCTCTGGGATTTCTAATTCGGGGATAGAAATATTATCCACAGGCGTCAGTACTGAGCGAACCTTCTTATTAAAGCGTCTTTGCCAACGAATAAACTCATCACTGTTGAATGGAGGCACTTCGCCTTCACCAAACAAAAGTGGCACCGTCACGGTATCCAGCATTTCATCAAGAAAGTCAGACCAACGATCCTCATCAGCAAGATCAATAATCCAAGCAGCAATCGTCTCATCAGCAATTTCTTCCGATGACACTCGATCAGGGGAAGTATTTAAAGCCACAGTCAGACCAATCTCTTCCACTGCCTTTCCCAGTGTATTTTTATGAAGAGGTTCGTCTGAAACTATGCCTACTTTCTTTCCTGTAATGGTCAATCTAATACCTACTCTTTTCCAACCAACAGCTCAATGGTTTCTAACAATGTCGTTTCTTGGAAAGGTTTCCCCATATAGTGATTCACTCCAATAGACATTGCTCGTTCGCGATGCTTCTCACCCGTACGAGAGGTAATCATGATAATCGGTAATTCTGAAAGTTGCTCGTTATGACGAACAAAAGAAGCCACTTCGAATCCATCCATTCGAGGCATTTCAATATCAAGCAACATGATATCAGGGCGTTCATCCTGCAGTTTGGCAATGGCATCAACACCATCTTTGGCAGTAGAAACTTCGTACCCTTGTCGCTGAAGAACACGCGTCGTTACTTTTCTTACCGTGACGGAATCATCCACAACCATAACTCGCAGAGGACGATCCTCTACTTCGTTGGCTTGCTCAATGACATCAGCAGTTGAAGCCGCTTCTTGCAATTGAGCATGCTCTGAACGAATCAAAGAGGCCAAATCAAGAATAATAACCACACTACCATCACCAAGAATGGTTGCACCAGAAACACCATCAACGGTGCTGAACTGAGCCCCCAGAGATTTCACAACCACTTCTCGACTGCCCATCAAACTGTCTACCTGAAGCGCAATTGGGTGCTCAGCACCACGAACAAGTAAAACAGGTAAAGGCAACACTTGATTCTGAAGCTTTGGAGTATGACCAGACTTCAGTAGGTCACCCATATACTCCATATGATATTCTTTGCCCGCATAGACATACGGTAAATTCGACCCCTCACGATAGAACTCTTCAAGTTCATAAGGGCTCACACGCACAATACCTTCGATGGTATTCAAAGGAACGGCGTAAAGATCATCACCGATCTTAACCATCAGCGCTCTGTTCACGGATACCGTAAACGGCAATCTGATGTCAAACTCAGAGCCTTTGCCATAAACTGAGTCAATTGCAACGTTACCGCCCAATTGCTTAATCTCACTGTTTACAACATCCATGCCCACGCCACGCCCAGAAATCTGAGTTACTTTCTTCGCCGTAGAAAACCCAGGGCTGAAAATGAACTGCATCACTTCGTGGTCGGTTAAGTCGGACTCTGGTTTCATTAATTGACGTTCAATGGCTTTATTACGAACAGCTTCAAAGTTAACGCCAGCGCCATCATCCTTCAATGTAAGTACGACATCCCCGCCTTCGCGTCCAACAAACAGCTCAATCGTGCCCTTTGCTTTCTTACCCGCTTTCTTACGTACATCCGGCATTTCTATGCCATGGTCTACCGCATTTCGAAGCATATGCTCTAACGGTGCAACCATGCGATCAAGAACCGTCCGGTCCATTTCACCTTCAGCATTATGAACCTTGAAATCAACTTGTTTCCCAAGTTCCTGACTGACCTGACGAACAATTCTGCGTAGACGTGGTACCAAACGACTGAAAGGCACCATTCGAGTATGCATCAAGCCTTCTTGGAGTTCGGTGTTAATTCTTGATTGCTGAAGCAGTAAGGTTTCTGAATCACGCACTTTATTTTCTAGCGTAGAACGTAGATCAAGAATATCGGTTACCGACTCCAATAATGAGCGAGATAACTGCTGCATATTGGTGTAGCGATCCATCTCAAGCGGATCAAAATCATCATAATCATGACTTTGCTGCATTTCGGTACGATAAGAGATTTGAGCTTGAGTCTCTAAATCAAGTCGTTTGAGCTGCTCCTGAAGACGACCAATCGTGATGTCCATATCTTCAAGGGTGAAGCCTATATCTGAAACTTCTGTTTCCAATCGACCACGGGAGATAGAGGTCTCACCCGCAAGATTAACCAAATCTTCAAGTAAGTTGGATGAAACTTTAACAACTTCCTGCCCTGAACCTGTTTTACCCTGTTCAGATATGCCTTCTCTAACCGTAGGGCCGAACTCAGGTGCAGGAATGCGTTCAATCTCAACTTCATTACCGAGTATTAATTCGTCAGGAACGGACTCATCTAAATCGCCTAATTGAGTCAATTCATCCAACAACTTCTCTTCATCCACCACTAGAGAATCAATACCTAGTGCGCCAACGTCATCTAACGATATGTCTTCTAACTCGGTAGGTTCTTCTGGTTGCTCTGTAGTTTCAGGTAATACGCCTAATTCAGACAAGGAGAAGTTATCTGAAGCATCTGCATCACTGCTTTCTAACTCTGAGCTAACACGACTTAAAACATCATCGCTAACATCTTGTTCTGAAGAATGAGAGATGCTCTCAATTTTGGACTGTAACGCATCAATTCGAACTTCTAGCCCAGAGAAGAACTTATCATCAAAATTTTCTACTGGGTTTTCAACATAAGCCTCAAGCTCATGCGTACAACCAGATAAATCATCCAGTTTAGCCAGCTTAGCGCCGCCTTTCAGAGTATGAAGCAAGCGTAATACTTCGTCTTTTACTTTTTGATCAGAAGGATCTGCTCTCCAGCTGTGCGCTGCATTATCCAAGGCTTCGAAAAGCTCCACAGCTTCATCAGAGAAAATACCAGATATTTCTAGCTCTGCGGCATCAAGTGCAGATAAGCCCAAAGAGCTCAAATCGAACTCGGGTTCCACAGGCGTTATTGCATTTGAAATTGCAGCATCTATGTCTGAAACATCCATATCAGAAACATCAAGCGTATCACCAAGAGACGGGAGTTCAACTTCCTCCTCCAAAGAAGAATCCAACGATATATCATCAAGGGACAAGTCTGGAAGGCTGTCCTCTGAGACAGGAGTGAGCTCATTTTCATCAAGCGCATCTAGTTCTAGACTTTCAGGTTCCTGCTCACTGGCCACGTCAGAAGGCACATCCAGTTCAATATCTTCAAGCGAAGAAAGATCCAAGCTCTCTAATTCTTGCTCAACTTCTAGTTCAGAAGGTAGGTCCAACTCAGTCTCAGGAGCGGCATCAAACTCTTCTAAAGAAGGTTCAATAAGCGTTTCTTCTTCCAAAACTGACAGTATCTCTGAAGTCTCTGAAGTCTCTGAAGTCTCTGAAGTCTCTGAAGTCCCTAAGGATTCTACAGGCTGAGTCGCAGGAGCCAACAATACTTGAGCATCGTATTCACCAGATCGACAATAGCTAGTAATCGAAGCCATCAAGTCTTCTGCGTCTGCCGGCATCACACCCGAAGTGACATCATCAATCATATCTGCAAGACGATCATGACACGCTCGAAGTAAATCGATTAACGGCTCTGAGCTATCAAATATGCCTTGAACTAACCCTTCATAAAGATTCTCTAATTCATGACCTAAATCGCCTACAGGCGCAATTTCGGCCATTCGAGCGCCACCTTTCAGGGTATGCAATTCTCTTTGAAGCTCTGAAACAAGGGCAATGTCAGCTTGATTCTCTGACCAGTTCTCAAGATGTTCGGTAATACTCTCAAGTATTTCCTCTGCTTCCTCGAGAAATATTTCTACCAGTTCTGGATCAACATTACTGCTCAAAGGAACCGGAGCAGCACTCGATAAATCTTCATTCGCTTGAGCCTGAAGGGCATCCATTTCATCCGTTTCAGGTAACGCGACATCCACTGGCTTTGAAGCCATGTATTCTAAAATACGTTGCTCTAACTGCGGGTAGGCACTTGGAGTAACCTTGTCATGAATACTAGAAATTTGAGAAGCAATCGCATCATGACAATCTTGAAGCAAATCAACCAGAGGTTCGCTGTACTTAAAACGATTCTCAGACAAGCCTTCGTAAAGATTTTCCAACTCATGACAAAGGTCACCTACTGCACCAAACTCAGCTAAGCGAGCGCCACCTTTCAGCGTGTGTATGGCTCTTTGAAGTTCATGAACAGGATCAATACGATCAGGCTGGCCTTGCCACTGCTGCAGATTTTCGTCAAGGTGAGACACGATGTCATCTGCTTCTTCTAGGAAGATACTTACTAGCTCGTTGTCTTCCTCTTCTGTCGTTTCAATAGAAACCATCGCATCGGGCGTAATTTCGGGTTCAGCAGTTCCACCAAACTCATCAAACTCATCAACTAGAGCAGCCAAATCATCATCGCTGGCTAACTCATCAAGAGAAAATGATTCATTATCGACATCTGAACTTTGATGCTCGTCTTGAGCTACATCGCCTACATCTTGATTGTCTAACTCTGCAGTATCTAAACTAAAATCAGCATCTAATGAAACTTCATCACCGAAGTCAGTAGTGATCGGTGTTTCTGCAATTGTGTTTAAACTTGCAATCAATGCATCGCGGTCAAGCTGATTAATAGAATTAACCGCATCTTCCGTAGATGGTACTGTCTGGCCTGCAGCCAGTAAGTCCATCAATGAAACAAGATACTCATACCCACGATCCAGTTCATCAAAACAGTTTTCGTTCGGAACACCATCAATGGAATCAACATCTTGAATTAACTTAGCTAAAGCCTCCGACACATTTGAGAAGTGATTAACTCTTGCCATTCTAGCAGCTCGAGCCAGTGTCACATATTCAGCATCCAGATCGCCTGCAAGCTGTTCATTCAATACATCTGAACGCCATTGAGCCGAGATAAGTTCAATATCGCCTAAGATATCCATTCCTTCCATCAAGAAAATATGCATCATTTGATGATCAGGAGATGAGGTTTCTTTCGTCGCAACAGGTTCCTCTGATGAGGCAACCACATCACTTGGTAATCGAGATAAAGAGCCTGCTAATGTTTCTAACCAAGCGGCATCGACGTTTAATTCAACCGCTGAATCGTCTGAAATATCCGCTACAGCAGTTCGAATCCAACTGGACGCTTCACCCAATTGGACTCGTAACTGTTTATCTGCCATTAAATGCGAAGCGCGAGCTTCTTTAACCACTCGTTCACATTCACTTGAAAGGTCAGCTACAGGCGTAACTCCAGCCATGTGAGCACTGCCTTTCAAAGTATGTAATGCTCTCTGAACTTCATCCGTCAAGCTTACTTGTTCTGAACTAACATGCTCTTGGCAGTAGGCATCAATAACATCCAAGTGCGTTTCAGCTTCGCCTTGGAATATCTTTAATAAATCTGATGCTTCATCTAGATTAAGAGCAATTTCATTAACACTTTCATCTTCATCAGGTTCAACGTTACTGGACACCGAATCATATGAAGGCTCATCACCCTCAACAATCGCATCAGCCGCATCCATTAGAACAGATACATCAATGTCTGAAACTGTTTTTTGTGCAAACGACTGAACCAATGGAGGTAAAACAGCACACACTCGATCAATCAAATCAAAGACCACAGGAGAAGCATCAATCGTTTGGTCGATCACTCGGTTCAGCATGTTCTCAACTTTCCAAGAAAGTTCGCCCACCTTCTCAGCGCCAACCAAACGACCACTGCCCTTCAACGTATGGAAAGCACGTCTTACTTCAGCTTTAGCATCATCATTCGCATAATCATTACGATAAACAGGGAGGAACTCTGCGATCGTCTCTTGAACTTCTTCTGCTTCTTCAACAAAGATCTCGATGATTTCATCATCAATCATATCCCCAGATGAATCTTCAACTGAATGCTCAATGATATCCGTTGTAGTATCAGGTACGGTCTGATCAGGTTCCGCCATTGCTAGATCAGCAAGAACGTCATCCGTCGCTAAACCGATGTCTAAATCAAATCCTTCAGGTTCTTTTAAGTCACTCTTATCTTCGTCAATAGTACCTGCTAACTCAAGCTCAGCTTCTGGGCCTAATTCAGCAACTTCTTCAACTTCAAAGGAAGCAATTAGAGGATCTGCAGAACGCTCAATCGAGGACTCCTCAATATCAATTGACGCCTCTAATTCCGTAGGTTCTTCCAATGAAGACAAATCAAGAGTCTCTTCACTGGATTCTTCCATCGTAGGAATTTCTTCTAACGAGGCCGTATTTTCAAGTGAAGAAAGAACCAAGTCTTCAACGACTGACGCGTCGTCCAAATCAACTTCAAAATCAGACGTTTCTTCTAGCGACGACAGGTCTAATTCAGAAAGTTCTTCATCTAATTGAGAATCAATGGACTCATCAATTAAAGGCTCTTCTAAACTGACTTCAAGATCCGGAATCTCATCATCTAAAGAAGATAAATCCAATTCTTCAGAAGTTGCATCCTCTACGGACGATATTGGCGTTTCTTCAAACGAGTCTTTATCTAAGCTTATTTCTTCAAGCTCTGGTATTTCAGTTTCTAAAGATGGAATCTCTAATTCAAGTTCTGGCACCACTTCATCAGACGTTGAATCAACTTCCAACTCCGGTAACTCAAAACTTAATTCTTCGTCCTTTTCCGTCAATTCAGAAATATCTTCTAAATGAGGCTCGAGCAGCGTCTCTTCATCAAGAGTCATTTCAAAATCAGATAACGTTTCTTCAGAAGTGCTATCAGTAATAGGCTCTTCGATTGAGTAGAAGGTTTCTCCTGATGACTGTTGAGGTAGCTCGAACCCCTCTACCGCTTTTCCGGTAATTGCAGTAATACTTTCAGCGGCAACATCTAAAACAGAACCACCTTCATCTTGTGAACTTTCCGTTACGCGCTCTAGGAAATAATCAACACCCGCTACGGCATCCGCCAAACCATCCATCATTTCCCAACTAGGATCGCCTTGACCCGACGTTAGAATCCTATCCTCAATCACCTGACGAGTTTGAGATAGAATTTCTGCAGCTCGGGAGAGCTGAGGAACCATAAACAAGGCTCCTTCAACACTTCTTAATACATTAGGAACATTTTCTACTTCTGACGATTCCCATTGTGAAGCGATGAAACTAATGATCGCATCTTTAACTTGCTCCAATCCATTACGACATTCTTTTACCACTGCGGCTTGAGCCGTGTTCAACGCATCAATTGGAATATCTGATACCGGTTCAATATCAGAGGAAGATCTTGTTTTCGTGGTTTTGGCTGCATTCAAACCCACCTCAACCATCAATAGTTCACTGGCAATCGCCATCAAATCAGATTGTTCAGGCTTTTTCTGTTCTTGTATCCAGCCATCAATTTTCTGGTGCTGGTCAAGTAAAGATTTTCTTTCAGGACCTAACCCCAAAACAGCTAATGTATCGGATATTTGTTTAAACGAAGAGCTTAATTCAGTTAACTGTTCAAAATCATAATCTGTAGAACGAGTAAACAAATCAAAACGTTCTTTCAAGTTTATGAGTTCTTCGGTCAGGGCTGAAACTACAGAGTCCATGGCCGATTTGAAAGACCCCTGCAGCGCTTGTGCACTTTCTTGTTCTGAAGGTAAAGCAGTGGTTAGACCGAAGACCTGCTTGATGCTACGTACGGTATTGCTCTCTGAACTTGATTTAGCAACATAATATAAAAGGTTCTTAGCAAGCTCTTCTGGGACTGGCTCATTAAGTGCTGATTCGCCACCTTGTTGAAGCCGTCCGATTTCTTTCTCTAACTGTCTTAATAACGCTTTTACAGAAATACTGCTTTCTACGGTATTACCGGACATGCCTTCAATAATGGCACCAGCAATCCACCATAAACGAGCAATTGGCGCTTCATTACACAGTTGTTCCAAATGCATGCAAACTTTAGCCAAGGTTGCATAGCTTTTTTCTAAATCTGAATTACGAATAACACCCAGCAAGCCTAATTTATAAGCTTCGCGAAGACGTGAGATTTTATCCACAGATCCAGTAGACGGAAAACTATATTTCTCTTCTGAACGAAGTGGTAATAAATTGGGACTGAATAATGATGTTTCGGTCAGTAAGCTGTCACCGCGTGCTGAACGTAAATCATTCAACAGAGGGAGCAATGTGACGGGGATATCATCTTTCCCTTCTTGCAAATGCTCAAGATAACCAGGCAATTGAAGAATGGCCTGCATCAAAACTTCTTGCGCATCTTTAATCTGCGGAACTTTACCGTTGATGATCGCTTGGGCAACGGTTTCCATCTCTTCAGCAAGAAGAGCAGCACCATAGAACTCTACCATCTGTAGTGTTCCATGAACCTGATGAATATAAGTCAGGCAGAAGCGCATACGAGTGCCATCTTCTGGTGACTCTACAAATGCCTCAAGTGACTGTTCAGCCTGCTTTAAGGTTTCTTCAATCTCGCCTTTTACCCACTCAAGGGCAACGTAGTCGTGGTGCTCAGCCATAACGACTCCAATCTCACCAATTATGTTCTGTAGCGTTCAAACGCTAGCACTTCCCTGCATTTCACTTGCCTTAACTTAGGGTGTGACCAATCAGTCACCTCCCCTAAACCTAAGACTAAAATGCCGCCCACTTTCAACCGTTCTGCTAAACGATTAACAACTTCTTTACGGCGCCACTTTCTTAGGTAGATCAACAAGTTTTGGCAGAAAATAACATCCATATCACGTATAGGTACGCGATTAAGGTCCAGAATATTTACTCGCGCAAAACAAACTCTGTCTGTAATACGCTGCTTAATTTTTATTTTATTATCTAGAGTTTCGATATTTTGAAGAAAAGGATCAGGGATAAGCTCAGCTTTTCGAGCATTATAAATACCTGATTTGGCTTTAGCTAAGGCAGATGTACTAATATCCGTACCAATAACACCATAGCTCGTTAAGCAATCGGCCTCTGATAACACTTTGTCTGCCAACATAGCCAAACTGTAACTTTCTTCACCCGTTGAACAACCTACACTCCAAATCTCTATCGATTTCATAAGTTCAGATTGCTCAACACTTTCCCTAAGAGTGTCTTCTAAAAACTGGTACGACGCAGGATGCCTAAAGAACTGAGTTTCTTGAACTGTTAGAGAATCTATTAATACCGACCACTCTTTAATTCCGTTCCTTTCATCCGTAACAAACTCAAGATACTCCTCATAGTCGGAGATATTGAGTTTTTGCATACGCCGATTCAAACCACTTTGAAGATAAGTTCTCAGGTGATCAGCAAGTTGCAGTCCTGTTCTTTGCTCAATTAGCGCACGCCATTGCTCATAGTCCTGATCATCGAACTCCCCGAGCGAGTAGTTATGAAGCCGACTACCTGAAAAGGCTTCGTACTTTTTAGACATGCGCTAATGCTATTCCTCTTTTCTAGATAATTGCTCTCAGCACTTAAGCTCAGGCATGCTCTTCTTCTGCAATGGCCGCCAATTCCGTATCAGGAATCTTAAAGCCCGCAACTGATTCACGAAGATGGTTAGCCAATTCAGCAAGGTTACCAATAGACTTCGCTGTTGCAGTAGTACCAGAAGACGTTTGAGAAGTAATCTCTTGAATCACGTTCATCGTATTAGAAATATGACCCGCTGATGAAGCCTGCTGGCGTGCAGCGTTAGAAATATTCTGAATCAAGTCAGCAAGATTCTTCGATACCGTTTCAATTTCTTCCAGCGCAACACCCGCATCCTGTGCAAGTCGAGCACCTGTAACCACCTCAGAAGTGGTTTGTTCCATTGAAATAACCGCTTCGTTAGTATCACTCTGAATCGCTTTTACAAGAGACTCAATCTGCTTCGTTGCAGCGGCAGATCGTTCAGCCAATCGTTGAACTTCATCCGCAACCACAGCAAAGCCTCGGCCAGCTTCACCGGCCATCGACGCCTGAATTGCAGCATTTAGAGAAAGGATGTTTGTTTGGTCAGCAATGTCGTTAATCAACGATACGATGTCACCAATTTCTTGCGAAGATTCACCAAGACGCTTAATACGCTTTGATGTTTCCTGAATCTGCTCACGAATTGTATCCATACCATTAATGGTATTCTGTACAACTTCAGCACCTTTATTTGCAATCGCAACCGATCGCTCGGCTACCGCAGATGATTCAGCAGCATTCGCTGATACCTGATCAATGGAAACCGCCATTTCGTTAATCGCAGCTGATGCGCCAGCAATTTCTTGAGCCTGATGCTCAGAAGCTTCAGCAAGATGCATCGCAGTTGCTTGAGTTTCTTGAGCCGCAGCAGAAACCTGAACAGCCGTCTCGTTAATCGCAGATACAAGACCACGCATCTGATCAATCGCAAAGTTAATGGAGTCAGCAATAGCCCCGGTAAAGTCTTCGGTTACCGTCGCTTGTGTAGTTAAATCACCGTCAGCAAGATCGGCAATTTCATCCAGTAAACGAAGAATCGCAGTTTGGTTCTGTTCGTTACTTTCTGCTTCTTCCATACGCTCTTTTTCAGATTCTTTAAATACTACGTAGCCATAACCTGCGCCACCAAAGAAAAGAGCAATCAAACAAATATAAACACCTACCGCAGTCTTATAGAAAGGACGGTCATCAGATAATTTCTGGAATCGAACGGATAGTGCACTGGAGCTTTCCAACAACGCTTGAGAATCAAGGAAGATAGAGTTAGCTGATTCACGTACGTGGAACAAATCAGGTGAGTTATCTAGAATCTCATCAACGCTCCCGCTTACAAACTCAAAAAGGTCTGAGATTTCTTCCAAGCTGAAAACCGCTTCTTCGTCTTCTACCTGAGAGATATTCATAGCAACGTTGCCTTCCAACATGCCATTCATTACTCGACCAAATAAGCTCGCATCACGCCCGAAGTTATCCGCCGCTAATACAGCATCGTCACCACCGGCCAACACTTTGTTAACACTTCGAACAATTCGTTCTGCTAATAAAGATTGCTTCTGAGCAATTACAACCTGCTCTGCAGGCGCTTCAACTTCAAGTAAGATTTCAACAACTTCTTCATATTCAATTTGCAGCTGAGGAATTGTTTCACTCAAGGTTTCAGCAACCTCATGAAGAGTAAGTACAACTTCTTGCGACTCTAGGATCTGATCGGCGTTATCACGAACACGCCCCCAAACACCTTGAAGGGAATCCATTTCAGCTTTCACTGATTCAGGGCTAGGAGGAAGATCTGCTTCTGGGTTGCCACTAAAGAGGTTATTCCAGTGAAGTTCAAACGCTTCACGAGAAATTTGAAGTTGCTTAAACGCTTCTTCTTTACCGCCTGCAGCTTCACTGGAGTTTTTTGCAATTGCTTGCGAAAGTACTCTCAACTCACCTGCGTTAGCAAGGTATTCTTTATCTCGAGCGCCCTCTACTGTTTGAATCCAAGAGGTAACAAATAACCCAATGATCGCTAGGACCATGAGTACAAGAGAACCTCCCATCAAAGGGTTTTCGAACAGCTTATTGGTATTAATACCACCTGTTGGTTTCATGCTTCGGACTCCCAGCCGCACTTTTATAATTCTTTTAGTTAATTGATATTCTCAGCTCTAACTGGCGACTTGAACAAATTCCTGATCTTCCGCCAACTTAAACAAGCTAATAACTGTCCACAAACGATCGTCCCTAGGAAACTCACCTAATACATAAGGTTCCATCTCAGAAATGATCTTTGCAGTTGATTTTTGAAAGTCATCAGCAGGAAAATGTTGCATCCCCATGACTTCATCAACAATCAAACCTGCAAGTACACTTTTATACTCAACTACCAAAACTTTTCTTGCCCGTAAAAGCTTATTGGAGGTCGACCCCAAATACGAAGCAAAATCCATAACAGGTAAAAGGCGACCACGAACGTTCGCGATCCCCCTCACCCAAGGCTTAACACCTGGAATCTGAGTAAACCGAGGCACATCAAGTACCTCAACCACTTCACCAAGCGGAGATAAAAAGCGTCCACCAGCGACTCGAAAAGCGACACCACTCCAAGTTTTAACCGCTGCTTGTTGAGCAGGCAAACCCGAAGCGTTGGTGCGACTCTTTTTGGCCAGTTCCTGTAATATTTTAAATGGATTCATTCTAAATTCAGGTAATTTTTGTTATTAGAATAGACGTTTATCAATGTCATCCAGCGCTAGTCATCCAACGGTTCACCAGCCAATGCTTTATTCACTGTTGTCATTAACAGATCTTCTTGCACAGGCTTAACCAGATAACCTTTGGCGCCCTGGCGCTTACCCCAAACCCGATCTGTTTCTTGATCTTTAGTGGTCACAATAATCACTGGGATATGAGCTGTTTCTCCGCCTTTGGATAGCTGTCGTGTTGCCTGAAAACCATTCAAGCCAGGCATCACAATATCCATCAGCACAAGATTAGGCTGCTCTTGTCTGGCCAAAGCCACACCGTCAGCCCCATTTTCAGCACTTAGAACTTCGTGCCCATGCTTTTCTAAAACAGATTTAAAAGCAAACGTTTCAGTTGGCGAATCATCAACGATCAATATGCGCGCCATTCTTTTCTCCAGTTAAATAAAAGACAATACCAATGAAATTAGTCTTTCTTAGTATGTGCTTTGATTGCTCCAAGCAGTTCATCTTTACTGAACGGCTTAGTTAAATACTCATCCGACCCCACAATTCGACCTTTGGCCTTATCGAACAAACCGTCTTTACTTGACAGCATGATCACGGGAGTTGATTTAAAAGCACTGTTATTTTTGATCAACGCACAAGTTTGATAGCCATCCAGACGCGGCATCATGATATCAACAAAAATGATATCGGGATGCGTATCCGCAATTTTCGCTAAAGCATCAAAACCATCCGTTGCAGTTACAACAGTACATCCAACTTTTTTCAGGAGAGTTTCGGCAGTACGGCGTATCGTCTTACTGTCGTCAATCACCATTACTTTCAAACTCTCAAAGTTTTCATCCATAATCTCGGCCTTTTCTACCGTTCGCATTAATTCTTGTTTTAGCTGCGAAAAGGCTCCCTTACAATCAGCGAGCCAAGAAACACTAACTGGTCAGTTTTAACATATAACTAAAGCTTAAATCCATATAAAATAAAGCACTAGTCAATCTAATTACAAAAAAACACATCTTTAGGAACTTTTAAGCCCTTAAGATTTCAATGAACCTACTAAGTCTAAACTAATCTCAGATAAGCAAGTACAATAGTATTGAATAACTTTAGGGTATATTTTTGAAATGACTATCAAACTTGGCATCGTGATGGACCCAATACAATCCATCAACTATAAAAAAGACACTTCCCTGGCTATGCTCTGGGCTGCACAAGACAGAAACTGGCAGCTGTTCTACATGGAACCCAAAGATCTGTTCCTAGAAGACGGAAAAGCGAAAGCTCGCATTTCTGAACTAACAGTATCCCGATCCGAGCAACAATGGTTTAGTCTTTCAGAATCATCAGATATAGAGCTTTCTGAGCTTGATGTTATTTTAATGCGAAAGGACCCTCCTTTTGACAATGAGTTTATCTACGCGACATACCTTCTTGAGCGAGCAGAGAAACTAGGCACACTGGTTGTTAACAAACCCTCTAGCCTAAGAGACTGCAATGAAAAAATGTTTGCCACTGAATTCCCTCAGTGTTGCCCTCCTCACATGGTATCGAAAGACAGCGAACGCCTAAAAGACTTCCACGCCAAACAGCAGGACACCATATTCAAACCGCTTGACGGTATGGGCGGGGCTTCGATTTTCAGAGTTAAAGAAAATGACACCAACCTGTCAGTCATTATAGAAACCCTGACAAATCACCAAACCCAACAGATCATGGCGCAAAAATACCTTCCGGAAATATCCGACGGTGACAAACGCATTCTGATCATCAATGGTGAGCCAATCCCCTTCTCTCTTGCACGAATTCCAGCAGCAGGAGAAAGTAGAGGTAATCTTGCAGCAGGTGGAAGCGGGGAAGTTCGCCCACTGACCGAACGTGACAAATGGATTTGCAGCCAGGTTTCTGAAGAACTTAAAAAACGAAAGCTTTATTTTGTAGGAATCGACGTTATCGGTGATTATCTTACTGAAATTAACGTGACTAGCCCAACATGCTTAAGAGAAATAAGCAACGAAACAGGAATAGACATCGCAGGAAAACTGATGAATGTTATCGAAGCAGAACTCCCAAAACTGAGAGACCGATAACCCCCATCTTTTCTAAAATGTGACATTAGAGGTTGCTTGGGCTTCCATAGAAAGTTAACTTAGGCAGCCTCTAATATTTCGAAGTAATTTGGCACATAATGGAAGCTCAAAACTCAACAAACATAGCCCCAAATGTATCCTCATCAGATCGATTAGGGTTCACTGTATTTGTTGCTATTGCTCTGCACCTAATTCTCATTATGGGCTTAGGGTTTGAAGCATTCAAGACGACCAATAAGCCTACTACCATTGAAGTAACTCTCGCTAAATTTGAACACAATAAAGAACCAGAGAAAGCAGACTTTTTGGCTCAAATGAATCAGCAAGGCAGCGGGCAACCCATTGAAGAAGCTCAAAAGCTTACAACCACCGAAAAAGCGACAATCCAAGACTCTAAGGTTAACCTTACCTCACCAAGCATAGAGGTAGCGCCACCCGCTCCACTGGACCAAAAAGAAGAACAAGCTGCGCCCAACGACCCTGTACCACAAGTAATTACCCTTACAGACAAACCTGCACCAAGCCCAAAACCAGAGCAACAACAAATTACCAAACGGCTACTTCAACGATCACTTGAAATTGCCAGCCTTGAAGCGGAACTGGACTATCAACAACAAGTAATGACCCGAAGCCCCAGAATCCGAACCATAACAACAACCTCCACTAAGCGAGCCGTTGATGCATACTACGTAAAGGCATGGCTGGACAAAGTTGAACGGGTTGGGAATCTTAACTACCCCGAAAAGGCACGCAAAAAAGCCATTTTTGGAGATTTACGTTTAATGGTCACTTTACTGCCGAATGGCACGTTGAAACACATAAGAGTTCTTGAGTCCTCAGGGCATAAAGTACTCGATGACGCAGCAATTCGAATAGTTCGATTGGCAGCACCCTTTGCACCATTCCCCGACGCCTTAGCCAAAGACACGGACGAATTAGAAATAATACGTACATGGCGCTTTCAAAAAAACAATGTTCTTTCACAATATTAGACCTATAGTGAAAGAGACAACCATCCAGGAGTGTCCATGGATAGCCTAAGACATCACTTTTTAATTGCAATGCCCCACTTGCAAGGCGATATATTCAGCGGCGCTCTAACGTACATATGTGAGCACAACGAAGAAGGAGCTCTTGGTTTAATTATTAATAAGCCCTTGCCAGTGAAGCTCAGTGAAATACTGCTTGAACTGGACGCCTACCCAAACAAACAAAGTGAAGAAATGTCTGTGCTCGCAGGAGGCCCCGTCAGCACCAATCAAGGCTTTATTCTTCATAATGATCCCGATCAACTGGAGACATCTCTACGAACAGGCCCTGAGACCTATCTAACCACGTCCAAAGATATGCTTTTTGCCCTATCCGAAGGAAAAGGCCCCAATAAGTTTCTTATTACTCTGGGTTATGCAGGCTGGGAATCCGGTCAGCTCGAAGAAGAACTTTCAAATAATGTTTGGCTAACCTGCCCAGCGCAAAGCGACATTTTGTTTGAATTGGATTTAGACCAAAAACTTTCGGCTGCCACCAGAACATTAGGCATTGACCCCAACCAACTCAGCTCCGAAGCAGGTCACGCCTAACCCATTCAACGTACATCCCTACCCTAAACTTACAAAAAAAGACAGAGACAGCGACCATCCATGTCAGACATAAAACAAGTATTATCTTTCGATTACGGAATAAAACGCATCGGTATCGCTATCGGCCAAACCATAACAGGAACGGCTTCAGAACTCCCTCCTATTAAAGCAAAAGACGGCATTCCCAATTGGCAGGAAATTGAGAATATCTTAAAAGAATGGCAGCCCGATCTTTTACTGATTGGCCTCCCACTTAATATGGACGGAACCGAAAGCGACATGTCCAAACGAGCTCGAAAGTTTGCGAATAGATTGCATGGCCGATTTGGAAAAGCCATCGAAATGGTCGATGAAAGACTGAGCAGTGAAGAAGTTAAATACACCCTGAGAGACCAGGGGATTCATGACTTTGGCAACCATTCAGTAGATGGAATGGTTGCCAAAATATTATTTGAAGACTGGTGTGAACAGAAAGACAACTAAGGCCAGCAAGTTAGCTAGCCACTACCACTTCTTTATTAAAAGACTTTTCACAATATTTGCACTTCATTTTCACCTGCGGCCCGACAGGCAAAACATAAAAAAAGCTTTTAACTGGCTCATTTAATGAAATGCAATTTGTATTCGGGCAATTAAATACGCCTTCTAAGGTTTCCGGTAAACGCATGGTGAATTTATTCACAACACTGTAATCATCTATAACGTTAATCGTTCCTTCTGGCGCAAACAAGGCTAACTGGTGAGCCTCATCCTCAGTAAACATCCTACCCTCAACTTTGATTAAATCCTTTAGACCCAAGTCTTTACTTGGCAAATTCAATCCTACAGTGATTCGTTTCCCCGCAGCCTCTAAATGGAGACGTTTTAAAATTCTGATACCCTGACCTGCAGGAATATGGTCAATGACTGTCCCTTGCTGAATCGCTTCAACTTGCATTTTATCTGACATAAATCCGCCTACTTAAACTCTGGGTTCAAAACTAAAGCCAACAACGCTTCTCGCGCGTAAACACCGTTTTCTGCTTGCTGAAAATAATACGCATGAGGCGTACCATCCACATCAACATCCACTTCATCCACCCTAGGCAGAGGGTGCATAACTTTCATATTGGATTTAGCAGATCCAAGCATGTTCGCTTTCAACACATACTTAGAAGCCACATGCATATATTCGGTATCATCAAAGCGCTCTTTTTGAACTCGCGTCATGTAGATAATGTCACACTCAGGTATTACATCTTCCAAATTATCCGACTGATGAAGAACAACACCGCGAGATTCAAGATCCTCAACTATATATTCGGGCATGGCCAAAGCGCTCGGAGCAACCAAATGAAATTCACAATCAAACAAAGATAATGCCTGAGCTAAAGAATGAACCGTTCGGCCATATTTCAGATCACCAACCAAAGCAACCTTCAAACCACTAAGCGTCCCTTGCGATTCATGTATCGTAAATAAATCCAATAAAGTTTGCGTGGGGTGCTGATTAGAGCCATCACCGCCATTAATCACCGGAACACTAGAGAATTCAGAAGCCAAACGAGCAGAGCCTTCCTGAGGATGTCGCATAATAAACGCATCCGTGTAAGACGAAATAACACTGACCGAATCCGCCAACGTTTCCCCTTTCTTACCTAACGACGTATTTCCTGCATCATCAAACCCAACCAAAGAACCACCTAAACGCAAGACCGCTGTCTCGAAAGATAATCGAGTTCGAGTTGACGCTTCAAAAAAACAACTAGCGATCACTTTCCCTTTTAACAAATCAGGCCTAGGTGAGGATTTTAATTCACCAGCAGTATCCACAATCAGCTCAATATCCTCGCGAGATAAGTCTGAAATTGAAACAATATGTTTATTAAACAACGGATTAGTCATAATTCAGCACCAGCAACATTCTTTGTATTTATGGCATTATTCAGACAAAAAAAAGCCCCTGATAGAATCAGAGGCTATAAAAAGGAATCCACAACAGACAAGAAGCTAAAAAAACGTTACCAATACGACTCACAATCATCATGACCCCATCTCCTTCTTGCCTTAAAAGCTGTCAGCACAACAGCTCCTTTGTAAACGGGCGCGATTATACACTTAGACTCATTCGATTCAAATGCAGAATATCAACACAAATATTTCTCTAATGAAGCCCGTTCTCATCAAATCCGATGATAATCGTCATCATCCAAAGATAAGCTACTTGATGGGCCTCCAGGCTGATCCGTGTCCGCATCTGAACCCATTTTTATCAGTAGTCTCAAATCGTTTGCAGAGTCAGCATGAGACAAAGCATCCGCGTAGGTAATTTCACCCTGACTATAAAGTTCATACAACGCACGATCGAAGGTCTGCATGCCTTGCTCTGTGGATCGGTTCATCAATTCTTTTAACTTATGCACCTCACCTTTACGAATAAGATCTGCCGCCAAAGGTGTATTCAGCAACACCTCAATAACAGCTCTTCGGCCTTTTCCATCCGGCGTAGCAACCAACTGCTGAGCAACAATCGCCTTAAGGTTCAGAGACAAATCCATCCAAATCTGACTGTGAGTTTCAGACGGGAAGAAGTGAATAATGCGATCCAACGCTTGGTTAGCATTGTTGGCGTGCAACGTCGCGAGACATAAATGCCCCGTTTCCGCAAACGTCACAGCATGGTCCATCGTTTCTTTCGAACGAACCTCACCAATCATAATGACATCAGGCGCTTGTCGTAAGGTATTCTTTAGAGCAACCTCAAAACTTTCAGTATCAAGCCCCACTTCTCGCTGAGTAACAATACAGCCCTGATGTTGATGAATAAATTCAATCGGATCTTCGATTGAAATAATATGACCCTTACTGTTTTTATTTCGATGACCAATCATTGCAGCTAACGAAGTTGACTTACCAGTACCCGTCGCGCCCACAAAGATAATCAAGCCTCGTCGAGTCATTGATAACTCTTTCAGGACCTCGGGTAAACCCAACTCTTCAATGGTTGGAATCTGCGTCTCAATTCGACGAAGAACCATACCAACCAAGTTTCGTTGATAAAAAGCACTTACACGAAATCGACCAATACCACGAGCACTGATCGCAAAATTACACTCTCTGTTTTCCTTAAACTCTTTACGTTGTCCTTCGGTCATCACCCCAAGAACGGTCTGACGAGTTTCTTCTGGAGACAGCGGATTTTTCGTTAATGGTGCCATTTTACCGTTGAGTTTCACGCTCGGCGGGACACCCGCAGAAATAAATAAATCCGACGCACCATTATCGACAACGTATCTTAAGAGCTTTTCAATTTCCACCAGAACTACCTTGTTTAAGCCTGCCTAGCCAGTTGTGCCAGACAGAGAGAATTCTTAACAGTTATATTACTGACCCGACTAACTAGAAGTTATCCGGCATTTTGGCTTTCTCTCTTGCCGATTCAACCGAAATAATATTTTTCTGCAACAACCCCTGCAAACATTGATCCAGAGTTTGCATCCCCAAAGACCCACCGGTCTGAATTGCAGAATACATTTGGGCAATTTTATCTTCACGAATCAAGTTACGGATTGCAGGCGTTCCCATCATAATCTCATGAGCAGCCACACGACCACCACTCACTCGCTTCATTAAGGTTTGAGAAATAACCGCTTGTAGGGATTCTGACAGCATCGAACGAACCATCGACTTCTCTTCCGCAGGAAATACATCAACAATACGGTCAATTGTTTTGGCCGCCGAGGTCGTATGTAACGTACCAAATACCATATGGCCAGTTTCTGCCGCAGTTAACGCAAGTCGAATGGTTTCAAGGTCACGCATTTCACCAACCAAAATGATATCCGGATCTTCACGTAGCGCCGATCGTAAAGACTCATTAAAGCCGAGCGTATCTCTGTGAACTTCACGTTGGTTTACCAAACAACGCTTACTTTCATGCACAAATTCAATCGGGTCCTCAATGGTCAAAATATGCTTATACTTCGATTCATTAATGTAGTCGATCATGGCTGCCAACGTTGTTGACTTACCAGACCCTGTCGGCCCCGTAACCAAGCACAATCCACGAGGGTTATCAGAAATTCGCTTAAACACCTCGCCCATACCAAGATCGTCCATCGTCAAAACCTTCGATGGAATGGTACGAAATACAGCGCCTGCACCACGATTTTGGTTAAATGCGTTTACACGAAAACGAGCGACTCCAGGTACCTCAAATGAGAAATCCGTTTCCAGAAATTCTTCATAATCCTTACGCTGCTTATCGTTCATAATATCGTAAATCAAAGAATGCACTTGCTTATGATCCATTGACGGAACATTAATGCGTCGCATATCACCGTCTACACGAATCATTGGAGGTAAGCCGGCAGACAAGTGTAAATCCGATGCACCCTGCTTTGCACTGAATGCCAACAGTTCCGTAATATCCATTTAAGCGTCTCCTTCGAGCGTTTTTCAAATCTAATTAGTGTGCTGACCATACCAAAAAAAAACATAAAGTTAATACTTTATTTCTATTTATAGTAAGCACTTAGTCACACTATCTAATAAAATAAGTAATCTTTTGTACTAATTACTTTGCAAACTCAGTAACCGTTATAATGCATTAGCAAACAAAAAGTAGTTTTAGTTCATCGTCATTAATATTAGGCATAAGATCGTAGTTTGTCTTAAGGAATTAAGTAAATATGAGTACATTAACTGAACGCTATGATTTAGTTAAAGAACAGATCAAGCAGGCTTCACGTCCAGACCAACAGGTCACTCTACTTGCGGTCAGTAAAACGCGTTCAAGTGACGAAGTACTCAGCGTTCACCAGAAGGGGCAAATTCAGTTCGGAGAAAACTACATCCAAGAAGCCGTCGATAAAGTACACGCGCTTTCAGACTACCCCATAGAATGGCACTTTATTGGCCCTCTTCAATCCAATAAAACGAGGCTCGCCGCTGAGAATTTTTCATGGGTTCATACCGTCGATCGCCTTAAGATAGCCAAAAGACTCAGCGACCAGCGCCAATCGAACCTGCCTGATTTGAATATCTGCTTACAAGTAAACATCGACGATGAAGAAACAAAGTCAGGCTTTGCTCCTAATCAATTAATTGAAGCCGCGCTTGAGATCGTTAAACTGCCCAACATCAAGCTTAGAGGCTTGATGGCAATCCCTAAAGCAACAACAGATAGCGCTCAGCAAGAAAAGTCATTCCGCGAAATGTCTGAGCTTATGAATTCAATTAATAAACGATTAGAAACAAGCTCACCCAACACAAACCAACTCGACACGCTCTCCATGGGCATGTCTGGTGATATGGCAACCGCTATACATTGCGGGTCAACAATCGTTAGAATTGGCACTGCGATATTTGGCCCTCGGCCCGAAAAAACTAAGCCAACAAGTAACACTTAACCACACTTTTTTAATTCTTCTCAAGGAATCACAATATGAGTCACCCTAAAATCGCCTTCATCGGTGCAGGAAATATGGCTTTCAGTATCATCGGTGGCTTAGTTAAACAAGGTTTCGACGCCTCTCAAATCTGGGCAACTAACCTAACTGAAGACACATTAAGCAGTGTCAAAGACGAGTTTCAAGTAAACACAACAACAAGTAACATCGAAGCTTCCCTAGAAGCTGACGTGATTGTGCTGTCGGTTAAACCCCAAGTACTTAAAACAGTCGTTGAAGAGCTCAGTGACATACTTGAAGAGCGCTCCCCTCTTATTATTTCTATTGCAGCAGGCATCACCGCAAAGACAATCCAAGAATGGATTGGTGCAGAGTCTTCTATCGTTCGCTGCATGCCGAATACCCCTGCGCTTCTTCAATGTGGTGCTTCCGGTTTATATAAAACAGAACAAGTAACGGATCAACAAGCTGAAATAGCGGAACAATTACTGGGCGCAGTAGGCATCACCTTATGGGTGAAAGACGAATCAGGAATCGATGCAGTCACTGCGGTATCTGGCAGCGGGCCAGCCTATTACTTCTTATTCATGGAGGCCATGCAACAAGCAGGCGAAGCCTTAGGTCTTGATTCAGAAACAGCCAAAAAGCTTACACTTCAAACCGCGTTAGGTGCCGCACGTATGGCGCTCGAAAGCGATGATGATCCTGCTACCTTACGTCGTAAAGTAACCTCTCCTGGAGGCACGACCGAACAAGCCATTAATACATTCAATGAAGGGGGATTATCTGCACTGGTCAACAAAGCAATGAAGGCTGCATCCGATAGATCAGAAGAGCTTTCGGTTATTTTGGCTAAATAATAAGTTGTAATAACCTCAAAAAGCCTTATCTATAGAGGGTAAGGCAACGAGATGATTGCCTCACCGAATTTCATTAAATATCATAATGCTTCAAACTCAAGATAAAAGGATATCTCGTGACTGGCCCATTTACCGAAGTTGCTCTGTTGTTAGTTAACACATTTGTCAGCCTTTACGTCCTACTCATTTTAGTCCGCTTTCTTTTGCAAACTGTCAAAGCAGACTTTTATAACCCCGTTACCCAATTCATTGTTAAAGCAACCAACCCTCTTCTGATTCCTTTACGCCGAATCATTCCGGGCATTGCAGGGTTAGACGTATCTTCTCTGGTTCTTGCATGGACGGTTCAACTGATTGGCATGGGCGTCATATACACCTTACTCACAGGCGGTTCGTTCCCACCCATCTTATATCTCTGCGGTTGGGCAGTGATAGCCTTAATTCAAACCGTGTTGAACATTTATTTATTTTCAATATTAATTATTGTCATTCTTAGCTGGATAGCACCACAAAGCTATAACCCAGCCGTTTTGATGCTGCATCAATTAACAGGCCCTGTCCTCTCAAAAATACGTAAGTTCATGCCTGACATGGGCATGCTGGATCTAACCCCTCTTGTCGCCTTCTTGTTAATTCAAGTAGCACAGATATTCCTGAGATACATTGCTGCTGCGGCACAGCTGCCAAGCCAACTTGTTCTTGGCTTATAGTATCTAAAATAAAAACTTGGGTTTCACTAACAAGACAATCACTTCATCTTAATCCAAAAGTGAAACCCAAGTATCATCCATCAACGCCAAGAAAACCTAAAAAACGTCAACCCCACTAAGACTCTTCAAACCAGTGATCGCTCTTAGATTAACGGTCAATAAACCAGACTGAACGTTTTCCGAGCTATTGCGCTCTACCGTTTGTCGGATCATACTGAGCAGTTATGACTAACAAATTAGTCAATTACTAATAAATAACTATCATAAAGCTAGCTAGCAGTAGATCGGAGTTCTTTTCCATGAAGAATGAAAGTGAACTATCCTCACAAGTGAATGAGCATTGGGCTTGGAAGCAATCCTTAATAGAAAGTATATGCAGATACGAAGACTGGCTCAAAGACAACCAGCTTCTCACAGAAGAAGCCAACAGCCGACTGCAAGAAACGATCAACACTCTAGGCAATGAAGATACCTTGATCGCATTTGTGGGCGAATTCTCTCGCGGTAAAACCGAGCTCATCAATGCACTTTTCTTTGCGGACTACGATCAACGAATCCTACCGTCTAAAGCTGGTCGCACAACCATGTGCCCAACTGAAATCTTTTATGATAGAAAAGAACAACGCTGCTACATAAAACTTCTGCCCATTGAAACCCGTCAAGCTGACACAAGCCTCCGAGAACTCCACGAGCTAGGTGACTGGTGGCATGAAATTGATATTGACCCGAAAAAACCTGAGAGCATGGCCGAAGCACTCAAACAGGTATCTCGGGTTAAAAGCGTGACCCCGAAGCAAGCAGAAGAACTTGGTTTCGATCCTCTGCATCTTGAAAAATGCACCAATGCACCCGGCTTGGTGATTATTCCGTGCTGGCGTCATGCAATCATTAGTATTGAACATCCCTTGTTAAAACAAGGACTGCGGATTCTTGACACACCTGGACTGAATGCTCTGGGCTCTGAACCAGAACTTACGTTGAACATGCTACCAAAAGCCCAAGCCGTGGTGTTTGTATTAGCTGCAGATACTGGCGTGACAGCAAGCGATATGGAGGTCTGGGATAACCACATTGGTTCCCTGCCTCAATCTCGTTACTTAGTTAAATATGCAGTCATGAATAAAATTGATGCCCTTTGGGATGACATTGATGGGCCAGAAGCGGTCAGCAACTCAATTGATCATGTTCATAGAAATACGGCACGAATTTTACAATTGTCACCTGAAGACATCATGCCCCTTTCAGCCAAACAAGGTTTAGTGGCTAAGGTCCGTAAGAATCAAGACTTATTAAAAAAGAGTGGACTACTGCTGTTAGAGAATGCACTTGCGAAACGATTGACTGAATCCCGTGAACACATTATTAAGCAAAGACTGCTTAAAGACATTACAACCATGGCGCTTGCAAGCAGGGCAACAATCTCTGGGCGCTATCAAATGCTGCACGACCAGTTAGAGCTTCTTGCCAATTCAACCGACTCATCGGCAGATGTTACTCGTTTAAATGAAAACCTGAAACGAGAGTACTCCATTTATCAAAAGAAATTACTGACCATCAAATCCAGTAAAAACTTAGTAAAACAACAATGGAGAATACTGAACGAAAAGTCCTCTCCCAAGTCGTTAAACACTGCAATTTTCGAAGCACACCATAAACTTAGAAGCAGTTGGAGCACTCTAGGAATGGGACGAGCCATTGAAAAGTTCTTCCTTCACATTTCAAATGAGCTCCATCATTTTCATAAAGAATCAGAACTGGCAAATAAGATGCTCCATGGTATTTATGGTCGATTTGAACAATCAGGCGACCCTATTAAAGCGCCAGAGCTTGATTCTGAGCGTTACCTAAGAAAATTGGACGACCTTCACATTCAGGCTGATAAATTCAGAACTCAAATTAAAACGATTCTTACAGAGCAACACATCGTCGTTAAACGATTCGTTGGCACTCTTGTAAATCAAGTCAGAGATTTACATACTGAATTGCGAGATGAAATTACCCACTGGCCAAACGAAGCGATTCGCCCTCTGGTACAAAATACCTTTGAGCACAAACGCATATTAGAGCAGCAAATGATGCGTTTAAAAGAGCTAGTTCAAACGGGTAAAACTCGACAACAACAAAAAGCCATTACTGAAAAAATGCTTTCTGAGTTTGAAGAAAATATTCGCACCATCGATGCGATATGCCGAGACATTCAAATGCCAGGAAAATCTAATAACAACAAAATTATTGATTTAGAGCACGCAAAAAACAATAGAAAGAAAGCAATGTAATCAAATTCAAAGTAGGCCTACAACAGGCCCTTTAATTTCTATTGAATAGGGCAGTCTCAGCGTTTAGACTGCCCTTCTTATATCCCGCATCCTAAAGAGTTTTTCTAAGTACTTATGCCGACTCAAATTCCAAACAACTCCGTAGGCATTGTTGAGCCTAAAATTTATCATTTTAATGAGCCTCTCAAGCTCCGCTCTGAACAAGTGCTCGACAACTATCAACTGATGGTAGAAACCTACGGTACGTTAAATAAAGAAGCATCGAATGCGGTCTTAATTTGTCATGCATTGAGCGGTGATCATCATGCAGCGGGCTACCACACCCCTGATGATAAAAAACCCGGCTGGTGGGACAGCGCAATCGGCCCTGGCAAACCGATTGATACGAATAAATTTTTTGTGGTTTCTCTCAACAACCTTGGGGGTTGCTCGGGGAGTACTGGCCCAACCTCAACCAACCCTGACACTGGCAAACCTTACGGTTCTGACTTTCCTATTGTCTGTGTTCGCGATTGGGTTCATAGCCAAGCTCGCCTCGCAGATGAACTCGGCATACAGAAATGGGCCGCAGTCATCGGCGGCAGCCTTGGCGGCATGCAGGCACTGAGATGGTCTATCCAATACCCAGAAAGAATTGGCCATTGCGTAATCATTGCATCAGCCCCGAAACTAACGACACAGAACATTGCCTTTAATGAAGTAGCTCGTCAGGCCATCATTAAAGACCCAGAGTTTCATGAAGGCCATTACATGGCGGCCGACACCATACCAAAAGGCGGTTTAACTCAGGCAAGAATGCTGGGTCATATTACTTATTTATCCGATGACGGTATGGCACTTAAATTTGGTCGCGACCTCAAAGCAGGCAAACTCAATTTTAATTTTGATTCCGAATTCGAAATTGAAAGCTACCTGAGATACCAAGGTGAGCGTTTTTCAAATCAATTCGATGCAAACACTTACTTACTCATGACCAAAGCACTGGATTACTTTGACCCAGCGGCTGCTTTTGATAATGATTTATCAAAATGCTTTGAATCTGCCCAATGTAAATTCATGGTGATGTCTTTCAGCAGTGACTGGCGCTTTTCTCCTAAACGCTCAGAAGAAATCGTGAATGCGCTTATGGATGCAGATAAGGACGTAAGCTATGCAGAGATTGAATCAGACAAAGGCCACGATGCTTTCCTACTCCCTATTCCAAGATACATGCAAATCTTCGATGCCTTCATGCACCAAGTTGCAAGTAATTCAGGGCTAAACGAAGGAGATTCACTATGAGCGACAACGCACTAAGAGCCGATTTTGAAATCATTGCCGAGTGGATCAAACCTAATCAGCAAGTCCTTGATCTTGGTTGTGGCCAAGGTCAATTACTCCACCATTTGATGAAAACCAAAAATATCAAAGGTTATGGGTTAGAGATTGAAGAAGACGCCATCACAGAGTGTATCAAGAAAGGCATTAATGTCGTTCAACAAAATTTGGATGAAGGGCTGGATAACTTCGAGGATAACAGCGTCGATACCATCATCATGACACAAGCATTACAGGCAGTTAGGCGTCCTGATGAATTACTTGATGAGATGCTACGTGTTGGAAATGAAGCCATCATCACCTTCCCTAACTTTGGCCATTGGACCTGTCGATCGTATTTGATGTTCAAAGGCCGAATGCCCATGTCGGATACACTACCATTCAGTTGGTATGACACACCCAATATTCACTTATGTACTTTTAAAGACTTTGAAGCACTCTGCTATGATAAAGACATAAAAGTAATAAGTCGCACCGTTGTCGATAACGACCTAAAAGACAACTGGGCAATTCGTTTATGGCCCAATTTACTTGGTCAAGTTGCTATTTACCATATAACTAAGCGTTAGGAGTTTGCCATGAAGTTTCTACATAAACCCTTATTCTTTCGCATCTTGTTAAGCGCTGCTCTAACCGCTTTCGCGTCTATCAGCTGGGCAGAACAAAAACAAACTTTTGGTGACTATGAAGTGCATTACAGTGCGTTCAATAGCTCTTTTTTACAACCCGATGTTGCCAAGTCCTATGAGATACAAAGAAGTAAATATCGAGGATTAGTTAACATAACCATATTACACAAACAGCCAGACGGTAGTACCAAAGCAGTGAAAGGGCTTGTTCAAGGTAAGACGACAAGCCTAATTGAGCAAGTGAATAGGTTAGACTTCCGCCCTATCGTTGAGCAAAATGCGATCTATCATATCGCGGAATTTAAGATTGCCAGTCAGGATACTCTTACCTTCAATCTAGACATTCAGCCTAACCCGAATCAACCTGCTTTTTCACTGACATTCCGTCAAGCCGTCTATCCAGACTAACGGAGTCAACGTGGATAATACATTAGATCTACAACTTTTCATTAAGCTCACCAAAGGATCCAATGAATGAGCAAACAACAAATTGTGCTTGCCAGTAACAACCAAGGAAAGATTAAAGAGCTTACTCGAATTCTTGCAGATCTAAACGTAGAAATACTTCCGATGAGTCACTTTGATATCGAATCTCCGGAAGAAACAGGCATCACCTTTGTAGAGAATGCATTACTTAAAGCGCGCCACGTAGCTCAACTCACCGGGCTACCAGCCTTAGCTGATGATTCAGGGCTATCAGTCGACGCACTGAACGGAGCCCCTGGTGTCTATTCAGCTCGCTACGCAGGTGAAAATGCCTCAGACAAAGAAAACTACGAGAAATTACTCGCCGAACTGAGCTCAAAAGCCCAAAACCGTTCAGCGCATTTCCATTGCCTCTTAGCATTTGTCAGAACCCCTGAAGACCCAACACCTATCATCTGTGATGGGGTATGGCACGGAACCATTCTCGAAGCACCACAAGGTGATAACGGCTTTGGTTACGACCCTATATTCTGGTCTCCAGAACTCAACATAAGCTCAGCGGAACTCAGCCCCGAGCAAAAAAACAAAGTCAGCCACAGAGCAAAAGCATTAGTCGATTTTAAACAGCGCTATCAAGCACTTATTAACAAGTAAGTAGTGGTTTGAGGGACATAAGGCCGCCTTATGGCCTTATGTATTCCATTTTAAGTACAGGCATCAGCCACTTGCACTCACCCCATAGGCCAACTTAGCCCGACACCATAGAAAATATCCGACGGCTTAATTTATTGATAGAATGACCCTTGCTCTCCCTAATCAATCCAGCTGTAGCCTCTAATTATGACCTTGCCCCCGTTAAGTCTCTACATCCACACCCCTTGGTGCATTCGTAAGTGTCCTTATTGCGACTTTAATTCGCATCAAATGGAAAAACAGGACATTCCTGAAGACGCATATTTAGACAAGCTAGTATCAGACATTATTAAAGATAAAGAATGGGCTTATGGGCGTCCCATTGAATCCATATTCATTGGTGGCGGAACCCCGAGTTTAATGAGCGGTGACTTTTACAAGCGTCTCCTAGAGAGCCTTAATCAACACTTAACATTGAGCCCTACTGCTGAAATAACAATGGAGGCGAACCCAGGAGCCATCGAAGCGCAACGTTTTTCTAGCTATCGATCAGCAGGAATTAACCGTCTATCACTCGGCGTACAAAGCTTTCAAGATGAAAAACTTCTAAAACTGGGCCGAATTCATACGTCTGACAACGCCCAAAACGCCATAGACGTTATTACGCAAGCAGGATTCGACAATTACAATATCGATTTAATGCACGGACTTCCTAACCAATCACTTCAAGATGCCTGCTTCGATCTAGAAACAGCCATAAAACTGAACCCAACACACCTCTCTTGGTATCAACTCACGATTGAACCAAATACCGAATTTTTCAGCCGTCCTCCTTCGCTACCAAACGAAGATGACCTTTGCGATATTATCGATGCGGGGCAAGAGTTAATTGCTCAGGCAGGCTACAACCAATACGAAATTTCAGCATACGCCAAACCAGACAAACAAAGTCGCCACAACATGAACTACTGGAAATTTGGAGACTATCTGGCCATCGGTGCCGGTGCTCATGGCAAAATCACTCAGCCTGACGGCCAGGCTTTTCGCTACCGAAAAGTCCGCCAACCCAATCATTATTTAGATACAAACAGGCTCAGCACCACAGCAGCCATCGAAACCATTGAATCAACGGCATTACCACTTGAATTCCTAATGAATACACTTCGTCTCACACACGGCTTTCATCAAGACTTGTTTGAACAAACGACAGGTCAGCCTTTCTCAATCATCGAGAAATCCATTAACGAGACAGTGAAAGAAGGTTTATTAGAAAGAGAAAACAAAGTCATACGCCCTACGATAAAAGGACGCATGTACTTAAATGAACTACTTGAACGATTTCTAGACTAAGAAAATCACGTAAAAATGAAACTACTCAACGCGCTCGAACATTAAATCCCAAACACCGTGACCCAAGCGCTCACCGCGCTGCTCAAACTTGGTTAAAGGTCGGCTTTCCGGTCTCGGAGTAAACTGACCTTCGCCAGCCACGTTCTTATAACCTTCAGCTTCCGTCATGACTTCCATCATTTGTTCCGCGTAAGGCTCCCAATCCGTCGCCATATGCCAGATCCCGCCAATCTCCAGCTTCTGACGTACCTGCTGAACAAATTCCGACTGAACAATACGGCGCTTATTGTGACGCTTTTTATGCCAAGGGTCAGGAAAGAATAGCTGCATACGATCCACGGAAGCATCCGGAATACAGTCTTGAAAAATCTCTACTGCATCATGACAGTAAGCTTTCAGGTTTTTCAATTCAGACGTCACTACGTTATTAATTAAGCGACCAACACCAGGCTCGTGCACCTCAATTCCAATAAAGTCTTTTTCTGGTGTGGCCTTCGCCATCTCTACAAGAGAATCACCATTGCCAAAGCCAACCTCTAATACAAGAGGTGCTTTACGCCCAAACTCTTTCTCTGAGTCCAACACGCCCTGAGCATGAGTTAAGCCTAGTTCAGCCCAATGATCATCCATTGCTCGTTGCTGACCTTCCGTCATTCGGCCAGTACGCTTAACAAAACTACGAATAGAGCGTTTATGCTCAACAGAATCAGACATTCAATACACCAACTTATTAACTAATTTTCTATTTTTAAAAATGTGACTAATGAGAAGAAGACCTTAATGTCTTCGAAATTTTATACGCAGAGATCGCCAACGCCCCCCATCCAATCAAAAGCGCTAAACCTCCGATTGGAGTGATCATGCCTAACCACTTAACACCGCTGATAGCGTAAATATACAAGCTACCAGAGAACAAAATGATTCCCAGCAAAAACGAAACAGCGGAAAACCTCAACCATCCAGCGATATTATAGGTGAGAGACAAACCGCCCACCATTGCCAACACAATACTGTGTGTTAAATGATAGTGCGCTGCCGTTTGGTAAATATTGGCCATGTCAGAAGTTAACATAGGCTTTAGTGCATGAGCGCCAAAAGCTCCCATAGCCACAGATACAAAGCCACTTATAGCCGCGATCATCAGAAAGTTCATTTAAGTATAAAACCCAAACCCATTTAGAATGGGCGCATTATAAATGCCGAAACCAACCAGACCAAATAGTAGACATAAAAAAACCGCTCTTAAGAGCGGTTTTTTTATGAAAATAACGAATCAGCTATCAGTTTCCATCGCAGCTTTAATCTTTTTCATTGCATTCTTTTCTAATTGGCGAATGCGCTCAGCTGAAACACTGTATTTGTCCGCCAACTCATGTAGCGTTGCTTTTTCCTCGTTCAACCAGCGCTGCATTAAAATATCTTGGCTACGCTCGTCCAACTGGAGCATAGCTTCATGCAAACGACTCGTAGAGTTTTCTGCCCAATTCGAGTTTTCTAATAACGCAGCAGGATCAGCACTCTTATCTTCCAAGAAATAAACAGGAGCACTCGGTGCTGACTCATCATCAGCATCCGCCGGCGCGTCAAATGAGGTATCTACAGAAGATAAACGGCCTTCCATCTCACGAACTACGCGTGGTTCAACGCCTAAATCTTCAGCGACTTGATGAACTTCTTTATGAGTAAACCAAGACAAGGTTTTCTTAGCACTGCGTAAATTAAAAAACATTTTACGCTGAGCTTTAGTGGTCGCAACTTTCACGATGCGCCAGTTTTTCAAAATAAACTCGTGTATCTCTGCTTTAATCCAATGAACAGCAAACGACACCAAACGAACACCGACCGTTGGGTCAAAACGTTTAACTGCCTTCATCAGGCCCAAATTGCCCTCTTGAATCAAATCAGCTTGAGAAAGGCCGTAGCCAGAGTAACTTCTTGCGATATGAACAACAAAACGCAAGTGCGACATTACTAACTGACGCGCTGCCTCTAGGTCATTCTCATAGTGCAGACGCTCAGCTAACTTACGCTCTTCTTCGATTGATAAAACCGGAATCGCGCTTACCGATGAAATATATGCTTCCAGATTTGCACCCGGTGTCGTCATATCTACGGCCAGTAACTGTTTACTCATAAAAATCCCATATTCATTATTGTCTCTGGATTGGACTCATCTATCAGTGGAAAGTTCCATCGACCACTGCGATCCAACCAGCATTCAATATAACCTTTTTGAAGTCTTATTCAAGAGCGGCTTAGCAGAAAATAGACTATTCAGGCTCTATCTCTCCGAGATGCCGATAAACTGCTAACCAAGCACCAAGTACGGACATCAAAATAGAGAAAGCGAAGAGCCAAAAAAGATCAATCAAGCCGAAATATGTAATGGCGACATCAGATGAATAAAACGATAATAAATCACTTACGATTGGGGATAACCAAGCGCTTATTAAAACCAAACACCCTGTGGCTATCAATGCACCGATAACACCATACCAGAAGCCACTATAGAGAAAAGGCAGACGAATGAAACTGTCTGTTCCACCCACCAACTTAATCACCACAATCTCTTGTCGGCGATTTTCAATCTCTAAACGAATGGAATTACTGATAGCCAGCACGGCCGCCAAAGCCAACAAAAAACCAATCAACCAAGCAAATCGTTCAGCTAACGTTACATAGCCAATCAAGCGTTCAACCCACTCTAGATCTAAAGAAACGTCATCCACACCCGAGAGCAGCCCGATTCTATTCGCCATTTGATCTAATACGAATTTCTGATTATCTAAATCCGTCGACACAGGTACAACTTCAATCACTGCAGGTAAAGGATTTGCATCAAATAAAGACAAGAGGTCGGAGCCGGCAAACGATTTAAACTCCGTAAGCCCCTCTTCAGGCGTTATTAAACGAACTTTTGAAACCCCGTTTACTGCTTGAATATCTTTCTCTAATTGCACAATGTCAGCGTTGTTTAATCCCACATCCAAATACACAGATATAGATAACTGATCTTGCCAACCGGACGACAACTGCTGAAGATTAGATACAACGAGCAGTAGAAGCATCGGCAAAGTCAATGATACCGCGACTAAAGATGCGGTCATCAAACTGGCAAGACGGGACTGCTTAATTCGAGCCAAACTGGATTTAAGGCATTCACGATGGTGAACCGTCAACGGCACCCAATTCGAAAAGCGAGCGCTAAGACCTTCCCCTTTAGGTGTACCTGCTCGAGGTCTTTTTGGGGACTTAACTTTAGAGTCTTTTTTTGCATTTGAAGCAATAGGCTCAGATGCACTCGTTGTACCTCTTGATCCTGCGCCCTCTTTAAACGTTGCCCCTTTTCTAATTGAATTGGAATGAGGCTTAGATTGAGCGGCATTAGATTTCGTTGTACTTGCTTTGGGGGCGTTCGAACGAGTGGCGCCCTTCTTGTTTGAGTCTCTGATCATTGAATCACCTAAAACTCACCAATTGACCTGCCGCTAATGTCATAACAGGTAATGCCATAGATTGAATCAATTCGTGATCATGGCTGGCAATAAGAACGGTTACTCCGACTTGTTGAAACTCACGAAATAAGTTCATGATTTCTCCAGACAATTCAGGATCTAAATTACCTGTTGGTTCATCCGCAAGCAGTAACGCGGGCTTATTTACAACCGCTCGAGCAATACCAATACGCTGCTGCTCTCCTGTCGACAACGAAACAGGGTTAGACTTTTCTTTATGGAGTAATCCCACTTTATCTAAAGCAGCACGAACGCGCTTACCGATTTCATGTTCTGTATGGCCAGCAATACGCATAGGTAAGGCCACATTCTCAAACACAGAACGATCAAACAGTAATTGATGATTCTGAAAGACAACGCCGATGTGTCGTCGATAAAAAGGGATATCCTTACGCGCAAGTTGCGCTATGTTTTGGCCAGCAATATCAACCGTTCCAACGGTTGGAGTTTCCATTCGCATGATTAATTTAAGCAAGGTACTTTTACCTGCACCAGAATGCCCCGTCAAAAAGGCCATTTCCCCTCGGTCGATTTGAAAGGAAACATTATTCAGCGCTTCCTGGCCTGAATCGTAACGCTTAGTCACTTGCTCAAAATTAATCATTAAATCGCTTTATATTTCCAAGTCTTCAAATAAAGCTTCAACAAAATCTTCAGATTTAAAGGGACGCAAATCATCAATTTGCTCACCAACGCCAATAAAACGAATCGGTAGCCCCAATTGCTTTGCAATAGCGAAAATAACACCACCTTTCGCCGTACCATCCAATTTCGTTAATGCCACCCCCGTTACACCGACAGCCTTACGGAAATGCTCCGCTTGGTTAAGTGCATTTTGACCTGTCGCAGCATCAAGAACCAACAGCACCTCATGAGGGGCCGTTGCATCCAGCTTTTGCATAACGCGGACGACTTTGGATAACTCATCCATAAGGTTACTTTTATTATGAAGTCGCCCAGCAGTATCTGCGATGATGATGTCAGTATTACGAGCCTTAGCCGCTTGTACGGCATCAAAAATCACAGATGCACTGTCAGCTCCAGTATGCTGAGCAATCACAGGCACATCATTTCTTTCACCCCACACCTGCAACTGTTCAACCGCTGCAGCGCGAAAAGTATCGCCAGCAGCAAGCATCACACTTTTACCCTGCTGTTGGTAATATTTTGCAAGTTTACCAATGGTCGTTGTTTTACCTACACCATTAACACCAACCACTAAAACAACAAAAGGACCATCTTGAACAGAATCTACGTCCAACGGCGTCTGGCAGGGTTCTAAAATATTGGTTAATTCATTCTGAAGAGACCGTACCAACGCATTGCCATCGGCCATTTCCTGACGCTCAACACGCTGTTCAAGGTTATCAATGACCTGTCGAGTAGCGTCAACGCCCACATCAGACATCACCAGTTGCATTTCTAAATCTTCAAACAACTCATCATCAATCTCACGACGGCCAAGCAACAAAGTGCCAAACCCACTGGACATGGCTTGTCGAGTTTTGGATAGACCCGACTTCATTCGTTTTAAAAAGCGTTGCTTCTCAACCGTCTCGCCTTGAGTACCTGAGTCATTTTGCTCAACAACTGAATCTGTGTGCTTTTCAAGAGAACCACTGTTCTCAGTGTTTATCGAATCCTGCGCCAAAGCACCGGTCAATTCTTGTGATTGTTCAGTCTTTTTATCTGACTTTTTGAAACGGCTAAAGAAGCCTTTCTTAGTTTGCTGCTCTGTCATTCAAATCTTCTCAATCGACATCTACTGGCCCAATTAAAAACTGGACGGAATCAAAGGGTCTATCCTAACATGGCAGAACCAATATTATTAGATAGAATTACGAAGCTAAATCATTCATTAAACTGGATATAGAAACCATTTATATGACCAGCCAATGGCCAACCCCCAAAAAAACCAAACATAGAACAATGCTACAACTAACGCCAAAACAACTTTGGTTAGTTATAATGGTGCTTGTTCCATTAATTTGGTTTCTGCATACGCTATAAAACAATACTTGTATCCCTATTATTAGATACGTTTTCAAGCATAACCTAGACGCTTTTATCTGCCTCCGCGTTCTTAAGATAGAGACATTCATGAGTCAAAAAAAATCTCGTTCTAAACCCCAAACAAAATCAAAGAACCAAGGTAACTCAAACCCACAAAAAAAAGCATCTGAGTTAAGAATCATCGGCGGGGAATGGCGCAGCCGAAAGGTTTCCTTTTATCCCATGGAAGGACTGCGACCAACGCTAGACAGGGTTCGTGAAACCGTTTTCAACTGGCTGTTACCCTATATAGAAGGCGCTCAATGCTTAGATTTATTCGCAGGCAGCGGAGCATTAACATTCGAAGCACTTTCAAGACACGCAGCGTTTGTTCATATTAATGAATTAAACCCAAAGGTAAGATCCACGCTTGAAACTCAATTAACCCTTCTTAAATGCGACACAGAAAGATACAACCTAACCGGATTCGACGGCAGTAAACCTAATCTTTTACCAGACACTCGTTTCGATGTGATCTTCTTAGACCCGCCGTTTAGGAAAGATCTACTAGAAACCTGTTGTTCAGAGCTTGAAGCGCTCAATATATTTAAACCGAACAGTGTCATCTACATCGAGTCCGAAGCGTCTCTCGAAACACTTCTACTGCCTTCTAACTGGCGCTTACAAAAACATAAAAAAGCAGGCCAAACACACTACGGCTTAATTGAGCGAACATAAGAGAAAGGCCCAACTAATAGCGGTGGTCTTGTTATCGGCTTGGGTCGTTGTTGTCCATTTGAAAGAGTGAAAAATAACTTAATAAGCTATTCGCCTCCCTTAATTCACCTCCTAATGCCATCGTTCTTGCGACAACCTCTACGGTCGAACAACCCCCTTCTTTCTGGCCTTTGCGTAACCGATATTCAAAACCATCCAAAACGGGGTCTTGCTCAACGGGCAAAGATAGAACATCTAAGCTCTGTAACCATTCACTCTGTCGGTACATCTTTTTTGCTTGCTGCCAAGTGGCGTCGATAATGATGAAGGGTCGACCTTGCCACAAACGCTCAATCCGCTCAGAAACCACGACCTCATCGTTGGAAACATACGCCTTTGGAAACAACAAAACGGGCGATTGAGCAGCAACTTGGGGATGTTCCGATATTAAGTTTTGCGCTTTCCTTTGCCAAAAAACAATCGACACTGCACGGCCTAATACTTTCTTCACATGAAAACCACTATTATTCCGTTTAAATGCTTCAGTTGAGTGCGTCAGCAACAACCACTGCATCTGTGTAGAACACTTAGGTCTCTGCTGACAAATACAATAATTAAGAAGCAGCCTACAACTCGAACAATAAACCATTAAATTAAGCACATATGTTTCAGTTTCATGGACATTTACCTTGCCTTTCGCTTTGAAAACACTACATTATATTGATTGTCATGTGTTGAGGAAAAGACTGAACATCAACACCTACCTAAAAATATAATGAATGACAAGAATAACTGGTTCTCTTTTTGCTAACTAATTAGTCAACAAAAGAACATTTAGAAATCCAACGGGAAAACGACCTATAACAGGGAGACACACACTGTGAGAAAAATTCTTTCAACGGCAATCGTTTCAACTTCACTACTGGTAGCCGCTACCGCTCAAGCAGGCACATTAGCAGATGTTAAGTCTAAAGGCTTTATGAACTGTGGCGTAAGTACTGGTCTACCAGGCTTCTCCAACACCGACGAAAAAGGTGAGTGGAAAGGTGTTGATGTTGATACGTGTAAAGCCGTTGCTGCTGCCGTATTTGGCGACGCATCAAAGGTTAAATACGTACCTTTGACAGCAAAAGAGCGCTTCACTGCGTTGCAGTCTGGCGAGATTGACTTATTAAGCCGTAATACCACATGGACACTAACTCGTGATACAGGCCTAGGTCTTAACTTCGCTGGCGTTAATTATTACGACGGCCAAGGCTTCATGGTAAGCAAGAAAATCGGCGTTAAAAGTGCCCTAGAACTGGACGGTGCAACGGTCTGTGTTCAAGCTGGTACAACAACAGAGCTAAACCTTGCTGATTACTTCCGTGCTAATAAAATGTCTTATAAGCCAATTACGTTTGATACATCAGATCAAACTGCAGGCGCATTCGACAACGGCCGTTGCGATGTACTGACCAGTGACCAGTCTCAACTTTATGCCCTACGTATCAAGCTGAAAAACCCAGCAGATGCAGAAGTTCTTCCTGAAGTCATTTCAAAAGAGCCTCTAGGTCCGGTTGTACGTCAAGGTGATGATGAGTGGTTTAACATTGCTAAATGGTCTCTAAATGCAATGATCACAGCTGAAGAGCTGGGTGTAACCCAAGCAAACGTTGATGATATGACAAAATCTACGAACCCGAACATTCAGCGCCTTCTAGGTGTAACCGGTGAAATGGGTGGCAAGCTGAAAGTCGGTAACGACTGGGCTTATAAAATCATCAAGCAAGTTGGTAACTACGGCGAATCATTCGAGCGAAACGTAGGTACAGGCTCTCCTCTTAAAATCCAACGTGGCATCAATGCTCTTTGGAACAAGGGTGGTTTCCTTTACTCTCCTCCTATCCGCTAAAATCTGACTCGATTGGGCTCCCTTTGGAGCCCTTTTTCATTTTTACTTTTAGCCACATAGTAGTTTCATATGACAGTTCCACAAAAAAACTCATCAAGTAAGATTTGGAATGACCCAGTCTTTCGCGGTCGAGTGTTTCAAGGCGTTGTTCTTACGGCAATCATTGCGTTCTTTGCCTTCATTGTTAGCAACACCTTACATAACCTTGAAGTACGAGGTATTTCAACGGGCTTCGGGTTCTTAAACCAAGAAGCGGGTTTTGGTATTATTCAATCACTGATTGATTACAATGAAACCAATACCTATGGTCGCACTTTTGTCGTTGGTATTTTAAATACTTTATTAGTCTCTCTCGTTGGTATCGTACTAGCAACCCTCCTTGGTTTCCTGATGGGTATTGCACGGCTGTCTAACAATTGGCTTATCTCCAAACTGGCCGCTATATACATAGAGACATTCCGTAATATTCCTTTATTGCTTCAAATCTTCTTCTGGTATTTTGCTGTATTAGGCGTAATGCCACACCCAAGGGAAAGCATGTCTTGGGGCGAATTAGTCTTCTTAAATGTTCGTGGTCTCTATATTCCTAGCCCAGAATTCAGTGATGGAATTACCTTCGTTTACGCAAGTATATTCGTTACATTAATTGGTATATGGATTCTTAAACGTTGGGCGCATAAACAACAAGATGATACGGGTAAACAGTTCCCTGTGTTTTATACCGCCATCGCGGCATTAATCATTATTCCTGGTATTACCTATTTAATATCAGGCACGACCACAACGTGGGATGTTCCTGCGCTAAGAGGATTTAACTTCAAAGGAGGTATTACGATACTTCCAGAATTTACAGCACTCCTTTTAGCCTTAACCATTTACACAGCGGCCTTCATCGCTGAAATTGTTCGTGCAGGCATTCAATCGGTGCCTAAAGGGCAGTTAGAAGCGTCAAGAGCACTCGGCCTAAAGAATGGGCAAATGCTGCGTTTGGTTGTTATCCCTCAGGCAATGCGAGTGATCATTCCACCGCTTACAAGCCAGTATTTAAATCTGGTAAAGAATTCATCTCTGGCAACGGCCATTGGTTATCCTGATCTAGTCGCTATTTTTGCAGGCACAACGCTGAATCAGTCAGGTCAGGCCATCGAAATTATCTTTATGGTCATGGCCGTTTACTTAACCATCAGTTTAGTTATTTCACTCATCATGAACATATACAACAAGCGCATGGCGCTGGTTGAACGATAGGAGGCGAACCATGTTAGAACCTATACACTCACCGCCTTTTACTAAACATCCAGTAAAATGGGCTCAAATCAACTTATTCTCAAACTGGTTTAACAGTTTGGTTACATTGCTTGTACTTTATGCACTTGTAACTTACGTACCAGGTATTCTAGATTGGATATTTTTCAGTGCTGATTGGTCAGGCCAAACTAAGGCAGACTGCTCAGGCGAAGGTGCCTGCTGGGTATTCATTGACGCACGAATGAACCAGTTCTTATACGGTTTTTATCCTGACGACGAACAATGGCGAGTAAACTTAGCGTTTATTCTATTACTTGCACTGGTAATTCCATTATTTATTGAGAAAGTACCCCGTAAAGGTTGGCTCATTGCGTTTCTATTGATTGGTTACCCAATCATTGCGACTTGGCTCTTCCAAGGCAATATTTTTGGTTTATCTCAAGTAGATACCGAACAATGGGGTGGTCTAATGCTAACCCTAGTGATCGCGACTGTGGGGATTATTGCTTCTCTTCCAATCGGCATCATTTTGGCACTTGGTCGTCGTTCTGAGATGCCAATCATCCGCTGGATATGCGTAACATTCATTGAAGTTATGCGTGGCATACCACTAATCACCATCCTGTTTATGGCTTCAGTGATGCTGCCATTGTTTATGCCTGAAGGGGTTTCCTTCGATAAACTGGTTCGAGCAATGATAGGTATTACCCTATTCCAATCGGCATATATGGCTGAAGTTATTCGAGGTGGGTTACAAGCCATTCCGAAAGGTCAATACGAAGCCGCGGATGCACTGGGATTAAATTACTTTCAGAAAATGTTTTTAGTGATCCTCCCTCAAGCATTAAAACTGGTAATTCCAGGCATTGTGAACACTTTTATTGCTCTATTTAAAGATACCAGTCTGATTCTAATTATCGGTCTATTTGAACTGTCCGGCATTATGAAAGCGGCCTTGAATGACCCTGAGTGGTTAGGTTTCGCTACAGAAGGCTATCTATTTGCAGCCCTTATTTATTGGATGTTCTGCTTCAGCATGTCTCGTTACAGCCAGCATATTGAACAGAAGCTAAACACCGGACATCGCTAACAGAATTTGTGAGAAACACTATGACTAAATCTCATATTAAAGACGAAATTGAAATTGAACTAAAAAATGTTAACAAGTGGTACGACGACTTTCATGTATTGAGAGACATCAACCTTCAAGTACGCAAAGGCGAACGTATTGTAATTTGTGGCCCTTCAGGGTCAGGTAAGTCAACAATGATTCGCTGTCTTAACCGCCTTGAGGCGCATCAAGAAGGTGACATCACCATTGAAGGCACACCGCTTACTAATGACGTACGCAACATCGATGCGATTCGTAAAGATGTGGGAATGGTGTTCCAGCACTTCAACCTATTTCCTCACCTTACAGTTCTAGATAACTGCTGCCTTGCTCCACAGTGGGTGAAGAAACAGCCAAGAAAAGAAGCGGAAGCCACCGCAATGAAGTTTCTTGATCGTGTTAAGATCCCAGACCAAGCCCTGAAATACCCAGGTCAGCTGTCTGGCGGCCAACAGCAACGTGTGGCGATCGCACGTAGTTTGTGTATGAACCCAAACATAATGCTGTTTGATGAGCCTACGTCAGCGCTGGATCCTGAAATGATTAAAGAAGTACTGGACGTAATGGTTGAGTTAGCGGATGAAGGGATGACCATGCTGTGTGTGACTCATGAAATGGGCTTCGCAAAAAGAGTGGCAGACCGAGTTATCTTTATGGATGCAGGTGAAATCATCGAAGAAAACAACCCTCATGATTTCTTTGATAACCCTCAATCTGAGCGTACCCAGTTATTCTTAAGCCAAATTTTGCACAACTGATTCGCTTATTAGATAACATTATTACGCAAAAAGGCTTCCATGTTGGAAGCCTTTTTTATTGATTGACCAAGAACAATGAGACTCTAGGTTTCGGGTTTAAGCGGTTCAATCAAATCCACTTTTTGGAATCCTCTTGGTAGCTTATTACCTCGACGCCCACGCTCACCGTGATAGTGCTCTAGGTCAGACGCTTTAAGTGTCAGCGTTCGTTTACCCGAAGTAATCACCAAAGCATCGCTGTCCGATAATACTGCAAGCGAAACCAACAGCTCTTCTCTGTCTTTGGCTCTGGCAGAAGGAATATTAATGATCTTATTCCCTTTACCTTTACTAAGCAGCGGTAAATCAGCCAGCGGAAATACCAATAACCTCCCTTCGTTAGTCACGGCTGCAAGCCAACCTTGATCAGAAGCGTCCGTTTCCAAAATAGGCAATACTTGAGCATTCACAGGCAAAGTAATGGCGGCTTTGCCGGACTTATTCTTGGTATATAAGTCGCCAAGCTTGGTAACGAAGCCGTAGCCAGCATCACTTGCCATTACCAGCAATTGATCTTCATTGCCCATGTATGCAGTAACGATACTACTTGCAGCGTCCAAGTTGATTCGACCCGTTACAGGTTCACCCTGCCCTCGTGCCGATGGCAAGGTATGAGCAGGTATAGAGAACGCTCGGCCAGACGAAGACAACAGTGTGACTTGTTGATTGCTCTTTCCTTTAACGGCAAGATGAAATCCATCGCCGGACTTATAATTCAACCCTTCCGCATCGACCTCATGGCCTTTTGCAGCGCGAATCCAGCCCGTCTTAGAGAGCACAACCGTCACAGGATCAGACGTCGCCAAGTCGGCTTCAGTCATTGCTCTTGCTTCTGTACGAGCAACAATAGGTGATCGACGATCATCACCATACGTCTCGGCATCAGCCAGTAATTCTTTCTTAATCAAGTTACGCATGCGCGCGGGTGATTTTAGGATCTTCTCCAACGAATCACGCTCTGCACTTAATTCATCTTGTTCGCCTCGAATCTTCATTTCTTCAAGTTTGGCAAGATGACGTAACTTCAATTCAAGTATGGCTTCGGCTTGAATGTCTGAAATGCCAAAACGTTCCATTAACACAGGCTTCGGCTTATCTTCAGCCCGAATAATTTCGATCACTTCATCAATATTCAAAAACGCGACTAACAAGCCCTCGAGGATATGTAAGCGCTTATTTACTTTATCCAACCTGAACTCAAGGCGTCGTGTCACAGTACGTCGACGATATTCCAACCACTCAGTTAGGACTTCTTGAATATTACGAACTTTCGGCAAGCCATCTAGACCAACCATGTTCATGTTTACTCGATAGCTCTTTTCAAGATCCGTCGTTGCAAACAAGTGAGCCATCAACTGCTCAACGTCCACTCGATTTGAACGAGGAACAATCACAAGCCGAGTTGGGTTCTCGTGGTCAGATTCATCGCGAAGATCCGCAACCAAAGGCAGCTTCTTCGCCTGCATTTGAGCAGCAATTTGCTCTAAAACCTTCGCGCCAGACGTTTGATGAGGAAGTGCAGTAACAATCACATCACCGTCTTCCTCCAAGTACGTTGCTCGCATTTTGATGGAGCCACGACCCTGCTCATAAAGCTTAACCAAATCCGCTTTCGGCGTAATAATTTCAGCGTCAGTCGGGTAATCCGGCCCCTGAATATTTTCACATACCTGCTCTACGGTAGTGTTAGGCTCATCCAACAAACGAATACAGGCACTGGTTACTTCACGCAAATTATGCGGTGGAATATCCGTTGCCATACCGACTGCAATCCCCATGGAACCATTAAGTAAAACATTCGGCAGTCGAGCAGGTAAGATGGACGGTTCTTCCAAAGTACCATCAAAGTTTGGCACCATATCTACTGTGCCGTGGCCAAGTTCAGACAACAAAACTTCCGCATACTTTGATAGCTTCGATTCGGTGTATCGCATTGCGGCAAACGACTTAGGGTCATCAGCCGACCCCCAGTTTCCCTGACCATCCACCAGCGGATATCGATAAGAAAACGGTTGAGCCATCAAGACCATGGCTTCGTAACACGCACTATCACCATGTGGATGAAATTTACCCAATACATCACCCACGGTACGCGCAGATTTTTTGTACTTGGCGCTGGCTTTTAATCCCAGCTCTGACATGGCATAAACGATACGACGCTGCACTGGCTTCAAGCCATCGCCAATATGCGGCAACGCACGATCGAGAATGACATACATGGAATAATCGAGATACGCTTTCTCGGTATATTCGCTTAACGAAAGTCGCTCAACGCCTTCGTCTGTATAATTGATCGGATCTGTCATGTACTACCTTGTAGATGAATTAAACACGTTATGATCACTGTCTTTCAATTCGATATTACTTGGTTTTATTTTACTTAGTGCTGTTTTACTCGCTTTCTTATGGGGTGATTGCAAACCGGAGTTTTCCGTTCTTTTTTCACTGTACCCATAATCAGTCTTACCATCGAACATTAATAGTAACGCAGGCAGGAACAGAAAATCGACCACCAATGCCAAAGCAAGTGTCATTGACATCAAAGTTCCCGTGGAAACACTCGGTGTAAAATGAGAAAACAACATAACAGAGAAGCCAGCTACTAACGTTATGGTGGTAATCGCAAGTGCCACTCCAACGGTTTTAAACGCATATCGAATGGCATCTTCTGCACTCATACCATGCTCTCTACGCGCCCTCAGATACTTACTCATGAAATGCACAGTATCATCAACCACGACCCCCAAACTGATGCACATAACCACCGCTACGGCCGTATCAATATAACCTTCCGCTACCCCCCAGATACCATACGCTAAGGCAGCCGGAGCCATGTTCGGAATCAAGCTTAACAACCCCAACTTCACCGACTTTAAAGTAATAATTAAAATAAAACAGATAACCAACATTGCCATCAGGGTCCCAACGACCAGACTGACCACATTCCGGTGTACGATATATGAAAAAATAACCGCATAGCTTGTGCCTTCAACCGCAATCAACTCAGGCGCATTCTCTTTTAACCATGAATGCGCCTTTTGTTGAATATCTATGATCTGTCCTGAATCCATTTTTTTAAGCGTGACACCTACCCGTGTTGCAGACCGATCAATATCAATTGAGTCTTCTAGCCCTAATCCCATGGGCAAAGATAATTCATACAAAAGAAATTGTTGAGCAATCATTTCTCGAGAGTCGGGAATTCGATAGAAAGTTTCCTGTCCTTGATTCAAATCTCGATTTAACCGTTTAGAAACATCCGACATGGAATAAACATGCGCAATGCCAGGCGTTTGACGCAACCACTCAGAAAAAGCGTCCAGCTGTGCCATGTATTTAGGTTCATAAATACCTTCTGGCACCCCAGTTTCGATGCTGAACTCCATCAAGTTATTGCCACTGATGGTTTCATTAATACGATCAACGGCCTGACGAACCTCAAACGTTTCATCATAAAACTCATGCCAGCTTTCACTGATTTTATTAAAAGAAACGCAATAACAAAGCACCAACACCAAAGCCCCCACGCCCACGAACCAAGCCTTCGGCCGTGCGATGACTTGCTCGGCCATACTCAATAAAATACGTTGCTGTGACGTTAACGTCTGTGCATCTTGCCCGACTAGGGCTTTAGGAGGGGTTAACCAAAACAACAACGCAGGCGTCATCGTCATGGATAAAATCCAGGCCATAAAAACACCCACGGCAATCATATTCCCAAGATCTTGATACGGAGGAGAATCACTGGTATTCAAACACAAAACACCAATAATGGTGGTAAGACTGGTAACAAACACAGGGCCAACATTAATCCTTAAGCTTTCCCGAATCGCGCTGTGTTTATCTCTGCCCTCTGCCAGCTGCTGGAAATAACTCACAAGAATATGCACCGAGTCAGCAATCGCCAATGTCATAATGGCTGTAAGAACAAAGCCTGCAACGGGGGTCAACGTTAACCCCATCCAACCAAAAAAACCCAACGTCCCCAATGAAGACATTGAAATAATTCCCAGCGATATGAACACAGCAAACAAGCTTTTCAAGAGAAGCCAGAGCAATAACAACAGCATTAAATAACTGAAAATGGCCAACGAAGACAAATCTTGAGCCACCGCTTCCTGCATAGAAACATTTGAGGCAACAGACCCCGCCAATAGAAAGCGCATATCGGGATAACGAACTCTGTATTCCGCCATCAAATCTCGAGTAGCTTGCAAGGTTTCTTGCCCCGCTTCAATGCGACCCATACCTTCATCCGGTAACGCCAAACGGAGCTGAATAAGCGAAGCACTGCCATCAAGACTGATAACATTGTTACTTAAAGAAGGTTCACTGTTAGCAATGGATCGGATGGCTTGAATTTTCTTGTCCGTGAGCGCGTTCGAATCTTCCACTAAAAAATCAACCCAAAGCTCATCATCGATCACATGGGTGTGTTGATAGTTAGCAATGGACGCGATGCGAATGACGTAAGGTAACGCCCATGATTCTTCAGTGAGCGTCTCTATAACGCCCAAGCGCTCCGAGGTAAATAAATCACCCTCATTTATTTCCACGAAGATCCATAAATTATCCATCTTGGAAAACTGATCTTCTAAGGCATCAAAGGTTTTCAATTGAGGGTTATCATCACTGAAATAAACCCGAAAATCCGAACTCAACCCCAAACGCGTAATGCCTGCCGTTAAGAAAGCACTTACTAATAACGCAATTAAAACAATGACCTTGTAATGCAGAGCAACCTTTTCTAAATAGCGATCAAACACGAGAACATCCCTGAAAGCGCAGACGACCATTCGAGCCAGTGCCTACTCGTTGTTATTTTTATTAAAAGAATGCCCGAGAGAATACCACCCTGTACGACATGTAAACAGGCGTCAGATTTAAAAGAACGTAGTTATACTAATTATCCGAATCAGAATTGCTGAACAGCGCATCTAACTCAGCCAATATTCTCATCTCACCTTGTTGAAAACCGTCGCCTAAACTGGCCTCCAATTCCACAAGATCGAAACCACCCAAGCCAGCTAAATAACCCAGTTTTTTCAACAGCCTCTCCATCACAAGCTGTTGATCTGCATTATATTTATCCGTGATATCCGTCACGGTCTCAGCCGCCATTTCCACTAAGGTATCAATGTCTTGCTTTGCATCACTGTGCATATATCCCACCTTGCCTTACAGGCCAAGTTGTACCGCAATATATTAGTCAGTATAAGACAAGCTAAGATAAACGGCCTTTTTTCGTGATTTCTGTCCCTAAAAGCAAAAAATCATCAACCCGTTTATTGACGACCGACAATGGCTACAAAATTAAATGTCATATAGTCAATAATGGATCAAGCAGTGGCTTAGCATCTCTCTATTAAACACTTAGGTGACATGATGAATCGTATTTTGGTTATTGATGATGACTTTACCATCGGACGCACATTACAGTTACACCTAAGCAATGAAGGCTTTCACGTGATTCACCTTCAGAGTGTTGAAGAGGGCTTAAATAAGCTGACGACCATTAATCCGAATTTAATCCTGCTCGATCTCAGACTTGGGGAAATGAAAGGTTCAAACAGCCTACCGCTCTTCAAAGAAAAAGCACCGAAAGCTCGGATATTCGTCATGATCCCTCCTCATGATATTGAAAACACCGCCATGCAAACGGGAGCGGATGAATACCTTCATAAACCTTTAGATTTGGACGAGCTTGATGTGGCAGTCAATAAAGCACTCGCCTGTCAGAACAAGCGGTTAAGGGAAGACTTAAATTATAGACTGCCAGTCGAACCTATTGCCGCTCCAGCATTACGAGAGAGAAAAGAAGACCTTGAAGAATTAATAAGAAACGTACTTTCCCGAGCAAATCGCGATCTAGGCCGTCAAATTACTGCAATCGCCCCTGAGGTCATGAAGGTCTTATCTCACTATCATTGGCCCGGTAATGTACGTGAGCTTGAAAACACCTTAATCAAAGCCGTAGCTCTTTGCCAGGGAGACATGCTAACCATGGATTTATTGCCTGAACATATCTTAGGTAATGCATACAAAAAAGAAGGAATTGGAAAAAACCATAGTCAGTGAAACATTAGACATTTCAAGACTCAGAATGTACTGCTAGATCGCCCAATATGAAAAACATTAATTAATGCTCTTCAAAAGGTAACTTAACAGTGAAAACCGTTCTGCCAGGTTCACTCTCAAAGTTTAATTCACCTTGGTGTTTCTCAATAATTCTTTTACAAATGCCTAATCCTAAGCCACTCCCCTCACCCGCAGACTTAGTCGTGAAAAAAGTTTCCCATACTCGATCTTTTAACGAACTTGGGATTCCCGGGCCGTTGTCCATAATTTTCACAACGATACAGGGGCGATTATGACTGTCTTCACCCACCGAAGACTCTAAGGTTAAAACACCTCGGTTATCCATCGCTTGTAGCGCGTTATGGATAAGGTTGGTCCAGACTTGGTTAATTTCATCAGGATGGCAAATTAATAAAGGGACTTCTTCCAAATGTTTAATAACTTCACAACCATGTTTTAATAACCCTCGGTATAAAACCAATACGGTATTAAGCCCCTGATTAATATCAGATTCAATTTTCTCACCCGTACTGTCTTTATGAGCAAACTGTTTCAGTGCAAACACCACTTTAGACGCTCTTGATGTAGCCGTATGAATGGTTTCAAGGCTGCTACTGACACTGAACAATTGATACGCTTTTTCAATGATGCCTTGGCATGAGTTAGCTTTCATGAATGGTAACAACGATGGGAGGATATCCAGAACGTTCATTTCAGCTAAAATTTCTGCAATTTCATCAGCCCCCTCAATACCAGTCACCTCAAGAAGCTCTACTATGTCTCGTCTTATTTTTCGCTCTTCCCGAGTCGTCAGACTGGCCTCAACTTTGGCATTCGATATAAGCTGAATAAAGAAAGCTTTTTCTTCCGTCGAGGTAGTCTCGACCAAACCATCAATGCTGCCAATAAACGCTTTATACCCGTTTTCAGCATTCCCCACTGATGCCTGAATCGCGCCTAAGGGCGTATTAACTTCATGAGCAATGCTTGCTACCAATTGACCCAATGCAGCCATTTTTTCAGACTGAATGAGTTGCTGCTGGCTTTCTTCCAGCTCAAAAAGAGCACCTTCCAATTCTTTATTCTTTTGATCCAATGCGTTCGTACGCTTTTTAACCCGCCGTTCCAATGTTGCGTTGTATTCTTCCAACTCTGCATAACTGCTCTGCAGCTTTGAGGCCATATCAGCAAAGTTATTTGCTAACACGCCTACCTCGTCCTTCTTAGAAGATCGAATATGTTGCCCAATGGAAAAATCGCCATCCGCTATCTGTTTTGAAAACCGAGACAGTTGAATAAGCGGCGCACTGAGACGCTGAGACAATTGAGAAATTAACAAATAGGTTACCGCCAATACGATGAAGGCAATAACAAACGTTTTGAGCGTCTCATTTTGGATTGTGCTTTCAATATCACTTTGAGAGTGAGCAATTTCATCACGAAGCTGTTTCAAAGAATATGCAAGGACAAGTCGCCCCCAAGGTGTTGGACCAATATTTACAGGGAGTTCGTACTCAAGAAGTTCTGTATTTATTCGAATCTGATTATTCGCTATGACCTCTTCATTATCAGTACTGACATAGAGATCATCTAAGACTACACGTTGATGTCTATAACGCGATGGAGGGACATAAAGCTTCTGTTGCGCACTCGGCTTAAGACTGTGTAAAACAACTTTCTCGTTTTTATCAATCAAAACAACGTACTTTAACTCTTCGGTATTTTGAACGTAACGTTTAATTTCATTCGATAAGTAAAATAAGTTGTATGAAGCGATATCGTCTTCCGCCCGTCGCTTTAACTGATCAGCTAAGGATATGGCACGATGGTGCAGGTTTTCTTGCATGAGCGTCATGCGCTTTTGAAGCTCAGACTGCAATACTTGGCGCTGACCGGTGATTTGGAAATACGTTAGTAACACTAAAACGGACATAACCAACAAGATCATGGCAATCGCAAACCGCCAACGTATCCCGTATTGTATTTTTGAGCCAAGTCCGTGAGCGTCCATAAATTCCTGTCATCAAACCATCATATCAACCATGCTAACAGGTATTTATAGCATAACTGGTGAGAACAAACAGGATTAAAAAACGACTTTTTGAAACCCTACAAATTCCGGTATTCTAAGATATCTTTCGTATATCTGTCCCTGGTATTGCAGCTTTTAAGTCCGCCATGGACCAAGGCTTTGATAAGCAACAGGTCAAATTCGCTTGCTCTTCTGTCCGCTTCACAGCTTCTGGATCTGCTTGGCCCGTCAACATAATTTTAACAATCTTAGGGTATTTCTGGTGTACTCCTATTAAAAACTCATCACCTTTTACTTCGGGCATGAGCCAATCAGAGATGATGATTGAAATCGAATCACCATCTTCATATATCTCATTAATAATTTCCCAGGCCTCTGCTGCACTTTGAGCAACCTCATAACAGTAAGCAGTACCAAAGAGGTGACGTAACTGAGCCTTTAGGCTCATGAGTATGGTCCGATCATCGTCCACACATAAAATAAACTCTTTAGCCACAATATACCGCCTTTCACCGCCTTTCATAAAAACAACCCAGTTTATAGACTATACTCATAGGTTGAATTTTGCTATATCGGCTTTCTTTTTCAAACATTGATAAGTAGATTAAGCATTTATATATAAGATAAGGTCTCGCAGGTTCAAATGCATTCTAAATTGAAGCGAATTATTCAAAAAGTATCAGCGACAGTTCTATTGCTGATCACTTTTGCCTGCGCTTCTGCTGAGACACCTCTTACTATCTACTTCTATAATCCAGAAATTAACATTAATCGTAATTCAATATTAAAGCACAAATTTGATCAATTTTTAGCCAGTTTTGGGAACTATCAGTTTCAACCCGTTAATGATCAGGCAACGTTCGAGCAACTGGTAAAAAATGAACCCGACGCTCTGTTCATGATGTCCAGTTGGTTATTCCATTCATTGAAAGATGAAATAACCTTGCAAGCTCAGCTGGTTGGGATGAAAAATGGCAGTGCCTACTATAAAAAACTGCTGGTCGTCGATAAGAACACCTCCACCAGCAACATCACAGATTTAACCATCGCCTCAGCAGGATCTAAAAAATACAGCCTTGCTGTACTGAAGGGAATGCAAAGCGGTCACAACCTTACCCCTGCCAATGCCGATCAGCTCTTAATTGTTCCCAAGGATGTGGATGCCCTACTTGCTGTTGGCTTTGGAATGGCACAAGCTGCTTTATGCACTGAAGACAGCTTCGAGCAGCTGAACACACTTTATAAAAACCAATACGATCAGCTAAAAGTCATTGGTCGAAGCCAAGTTTTCCCAAGGCTTACGGTCGTAGCATCGAATAAACCATCAGACATTCAAGATCAGTTACTGACGTTAATTGATCAAATGAGCGATACACCCACAGGGAAGATTCCACTTTCTATTCTTGGATTAGACAGCTGGACGCATATCGAAAACGCAGAGTCTTTTTATAAGACAGGATTCCAATTGAGTCAGGAATCGCGTGGAGGCAGGAAGCCATGAAACTGATGCAGCACATGTACACTCGCCATAAAGAGAAGTTATCAAGGTGGGCAAAAATTGGCTCAAAAGCAATTTTGGCCAGTTTTATCGGACTTATTTTGATCAGTTGCGTAACACCGCCAGAAAAGCCCGTTCAAACGTTCATCGCATCAGACGTTCCTTCCGTATTGGTTGTCACATCCAACCAATCAGTAGAACGCTATCGTCTCGCTGAAGATGCATTCATGAAAACCATGCACGACACGAACATTCAAACCATCAACTTACAAAACAACCATGCGCCAGTTGAAACAATTCAGGATGCCATGAACAGCAATCACTACGATGTAATATACGGCATCGGCGCAAAAGCATTAGGTAGCATTGACCATATTGCCCCAGAACAACCTACCGTATTCAGTTCAGTATTAAATTGGAGACAATTCCAGCAACAACCAAACTACTACGGCGTATCCAGCGATATTGCACCGGCTTCGCAACTGGCGATGTTCAAGCACTTCTTCCCGGATGTAAAACGACTTACTGTACTGTTCAGCAAAACCAACCGAGCGCTGGTTAAACAAGCTTTGAAGGCCTGTCGAGAATTAGGGCTAACATTAAATGCAATAGAAATAGATACGCCTCGAGATCTCTCCATTTATCTGGACGATGCATTTAACAACACAGACGCTCTTTGGTTAATTTCTGATCCTGTAGTTCTGGACTCTACGAAGAATGCACGCTTGATTTTCAATCGAGCAGAACAAGCTAAACGCCCAGTATTTGCAACGAACGAGTTCTTCTCAGAATACGGTTCCACATTGACAATCAGTGCTGACCTTCCTACGGTCGGTCGACAAGCGGTGATCTATGTTAATAAGCTAATTAAGCAACAACCACCAGCGATGAAAGTTCAATTCCCTGCAGGCAGCAAGATATCCCTGAACCTAAAAAAAGTAGAGAGCTATCAATTACACTTAAACTATGATGCTCTTGATTCCGTCAACGACTTAATAGAATAAACCGATCGACTTCTAATGAAGCCGATCTGAATCATGATTATTTATTGGAAATAAAGAAAAAATTCATTAGAAGTGGTAAAGCGCATCCACAATAAAACTGCGTCCAGGCTTTGGATAGTCTGAGATCATCACACCGGCCGGTGTAGGGTCATAATATTCAGTATCAAAGACATTATACGCAGACATTTTAAGGTCTAAGTCTTTCGCCACAAACCCTTGCGTGACAAACGCTAAATCAAGCGTTGCGTACTCATCAACGTTACTGCGTGTATCTGTAGAAACTCGTTCAGTTTCACCTTTGTACATAACCCCTGTAAAGAAACTCATATTACGAGAAATGTAGTAATTGAACGTTAAGTTTGCTCGATGTAATGGCACATCTGCCGCGCGTTCATCAATGACTTTGTTAATGGAATGCTGATAGGTGTAATTAGCCGTAACGGTTGAACCGTCAGACAAACGCGACTTTATTTCTAATTCTGCCCCCTGAACCCTTAACTCACCTACATTACCGGATTCATTCACCGCGTTATTCGTTGGAGTTGAAGCAATTAAGTCATCTATCTCATTTTGGAAAAATATTATCGATGCCGAGGTTCTTCTGTTCAAGTCGCCTTGAAATCCAATCTCAAACGTTTCTATTTCTTCAGGCTCAACATCGGGATTGCCCACAATCGAAGGATTGTTAATGTTGTATTGTTCACCAAACGTAGGTGCTCGAAACGCAGAACCATAACTGGTGACAAATCGAAGATCCGGTCGAACAGACCACGTTAGACTGGCTCTTGGATTAAACGTATCACCAAAGTCACTGTAATAATCGTAGCGAGCGCCGGCAATCAATCGAATGTCTTCGGTGATATCCCATATATCTTGAATAAAGGCAGCCGTAATATCACGTCGATGACTGTCATTCCAAATGGCGTATGAAGAAGCATCAACTAATGGGCCTGTGCCGCCGTTAAGGTAAATACCAACATCGTATTGGCTTTGATGTTCAAACAGGGTTCCAAACAATAGTTTCTGATTCAGTGATAACTTATATTCAAGCTGCAGTTCTACACCCGTCACATCATGTTTTATCGGGCTTCTGGATTTAAAACCGTCTGGGTTAGCCGGGCTTTCAGGCAAAAGCTCCCAGAAGTTATCAAACTCAAAGTGATTAAAATACGCCTTACCGTTAAAACCAAGTTGGCTGGTAAGTTCTCGTTGATAAGCTGCTTCCAAGAAATAATCGATGTACTCTTGAATTGAATCATTGTTCAAAACATTATTGGCACCTAAATAAGGTCCCGTTTTTCGTTTTACAAACTTGCCTTGGGCTGAATAGTTACCAAAGGACATTTGAGTTCCAAATTCGTAACGCTCACGCCAATAATCCGTTCGACCTGAATTGCCTATGGCGTCAAACTCAACCTTCCCTTCATCACCATTGGTGTCAAATGCCTGAACATTCGTCGAAATTTCGAAGTCACCTTTCTTATGGCCTGCTTGTACGTTCACCTTTCGAGCATCATAACTGCCGACACTCACAGACGCTTCAATACCTCGAATATCATCTGCTTTTTTTGTGATTACGTTAATCACAGCCACAAATGCGTTAGCACCATAGAGTGCAGACCCTGGGCCACGAACTATCTCAACTTGCTTTATGTCTTCAACAATAAACTCGTTATAGCCCCACATGGCGCCGCCATTCACTAAGTTATTGTTAATGGGGTGTCCGTTTACTAGGAATAGCACTTTTTCCGCAAAGTCCGTCTTTACACCGCGAACTTCAACGGCCGTGTTGCCCATTGTAAATTGACTTACGCCTAAACCAGGCACCCGTTTCAGGGCGTCCATAAGGTTGCGCGCGCCCATGGCGCGTAGATCTTCCGCAGTAATTACTGAAACCGTAGAACCACTTTTCTCAATGGCCTCCCGTGTTTTAGTCGCTGTGGTTACATAGACCTCTTCTTGTAGCCATCGAATCTCTTCCTCTAACGCCCCCACGGGGTGATTATCCGCCAAAGAAGCGGAAGAAATGCAGACAGAGATCAGCGTCATAAGCGGTGCATACGATTTCACGATGGCCATTTTTCACTCCTGAAAATCAACCTAACGACACTCGTCAATGTCGTTAGCTACTTCATCCAATGTTGATTTTGAAATATTGGTACATAAGTATTGGTAAAAAGTCGTTTATAAACAATCTATAGCATGGAAAACCCACACTTAATAAAAAAGCATCTACTCTCTCATCTTTTTACCACAGATTACAAATATCAGAGTGTAGCCTAAATTTTCACACTTAATAACGAAACACCCTAACCAACCACTTTTAGCGGTTCGCTATTCACATAATTGGGTGATGTTACATACGTCAGACGACTTTGAGACAAGCCATTCCGCATAAGTAAGTACAAATAGTTCACTGCGGCATGGTTTGGGTCCACAACAGGGATATTAACCTTATATTTCTCTTTTAACCGCTGAGCAACAGGCCCTGCAATGAAATTAAACCCTGTACAGCCTAAGATAATCGCATCCGCCCCATGTGATTCGATCGCGTCAACACTCGCGAGAAAAACTTTCTCCACCACTAAATCTCGATTAACCAGTTCATGGACGGTCAAATCAATGGGAGATATCGATGCAAAGTTAGGTGAAATACCAAATAGTCGAGTATGCGACTCCTGAAGATCCATCACAGAATCTGAAAACGTCACGATGGAGAACTTTTCGGCCAACATCATGGCTGTATGAGCACTGGGTCGGAAACCTCCAATAACCGGAATATCCACCAACTCTCTTGCTTCCTCTACACCGCAATAGTCGAAATCCGAAACAAAAACCCCATCAAACCCCGCCTCCTCAGCCTGTATAACCATATCCACCACATGCGTCGCATTCACTGTCTTATCCCAACGGCTTTCGATCGAAGCATTTCCTCGTTTAATATTATCTACCTCGATATGGAGATCAGGCGGAGCGACGGACATCGCAACATCTCTAAGCTCCTCATTGTACGAATCGTTATTAATAGGAATAATAATCTTCATCTTAAGTGTTCTGTTCATGGCTGCATTCCTACTCTACTAAGTAATTAAATGAACTTGGATAAATCCACACCACAACCGAAGTGACGGACTAAACGCTTTGTGCACAACAATCAATACCACTCCGGTTCAGTAAAGATCCGTCACACTTCTGTCTCTTCTTCATCTACCGAGACTGTAAAGATGTCCGCTACGGCATCCATAACCGCTCTTGTCTTGTCTTCTTCCCATTGAATTGATTGTTCGTGTGACGCCAACGCATGATGGATCTGCTCTGCCATTACTTCTGCCAGCTCAGGGGAGTCCAATGCGACGGATGCAGTCTGTAAAAAGTTATTTGAGATTAAATCATCAGAAATAACATCCGTAATTTCTCGGATATAATCCTCGGTGAAAAAAAGACGGTCTCTAAAGTCCGGCATATGCACCTTGATAGGGGCCAACCATTGAGCACACAACACCGCCCCATATTCTTCAGCTAACGCCCTCTTATACCAATGCATCACAGGGCTTTCATGAGTCGGCAACAGAGACATGACTTCCCTATCTCCATGCTTCACAACTGACATGGCTAGATTTGCACTGTAATCCATGTAATTCACCGAAAGGATGTCATCCAAATTAATCTTTAAACTACCCGCCTTAACCTTGTTAAGCGTTTCATACCAGATATCACTTTCAGCTACCGGTTGATTGGCTAAGAACGTCCAAATAGCGTTTGAAACATCCGCTTGAAGTTGCTGAGAATCACCAATAATGGATGGATTACAGGCCAACCTTTCTAAACCAATTTTGCTCAGTAAAGCATGAACTAAATCTTCTGTTGCTGTTTCCACCAAACCCAGCGTGTCGATCGTTGTACTGGTAATGACTTTGATGCCGTATTGGTGTTCAAACCCCACTAAAAAAGCACGATGCTCATTTGCTCTGACTTTGACTAAATCGATGTATTCCAAAAGCGATGAATAACTCAACTGACCTTTAAAAAACCAATTCAATCCATAAATGATGTAATTCGCTAACGGCAGGTGATAACGTAAACTCACTTCATTCTCATGGCTCAACGCTTTCATCATCGGAACTTTATTGACTAAAGACTGGCGGGTTAAAAGTTCATCTGGGTGACTTTCAAAGGGAGAATATATACTCTCAACTCGTCTGCCTTCGGGAATGATATGATGCGGATTGGTTAGCGGGTGACGTTCTCCGTATTGATCTATTCCATAGAGCGTAGATCCGAATAAACACCCACCGGTATAAAATTCTTTTATTGGCTGATCACTGATAGATGCCCGCTGTGTTTTAGCTTGCTCCGGGGTCGCCGCTTGCCATAAATAAAGATACGCCCCACCGACCGCTTTCTGATCCTTTAGAAAAGCCACAGGAAAATAAATTTCATCTCTAGCTTCCAGCGTACTGATAACAGACAGATCATGTGACAAACGACTCACTAAAGAATAGCGTTCACTCGAATACGCTAAATCGTCATCATGTTGAAATAAATCAGCCCACACTTTTTGAGTTCGTCTCATTCGGTTACGACGGTGGGATGAATTCTCTGGCGACAGCTCCTCCAACTCTGGTCGTTCATAAATAGCATTACTTACACCCAAACTTTTACCAGAATTATGCATCCAAGCATCTCCGTATTCCGAGTCTGTATCATGAGGTGCTTTTTCTAAAAATGCGGTAAAGCCTTCAGCAAACTGTTTGATTGCTAAACGTTTATTTCGTTTTTCTGAAATGGCTGAGAGATACTGCTTGTGAAACTTATCTATGTAAAACGGTGTCGAAATCTCAAACCTGACTTTATTCTCCACTCCTTGAGAATTAAGAATATTTAGGTTTTGTGCATTCAACTCATTATGAGAAGTTTTCATGGTTTTTACCCTCGTTGCGTAATGAACATCCATAAACCGAATATAGGTTCAGACATCCAAATCTCGCCTCCGAGAACACAAAACAAACCATAAAGTAGGCGAAAAAACACTCTATTTCATACTTTAGTATTACGACAAAAGCATTAACTTGACAGTTATTAAGAATAAATATCAATTAAATCAAATCCTTATTTTCCTGCTGTTTAATATCACATAAGAATAATCAGTATCTTACTTAGTGAGATTCACTCTTATATCGAACCTCAATAGATTGTAATAATTAAAGAGCCCTCCCTTAATCCTAGTATCAAACAGGAACAAAAAAGCCGGGCTTTATGCCCGGCTTTTATAAGATATCATTCATTTCTAATGTAATTGATTACCCCCAATTACCTAGCTAGGGCTTTCCTTCGCATGATAATTAATCAAATCCACAAATTTCGGAATCAATACCTCAGGTAAATCATGGCCTAATCCATGAACTAATTTAAATCGAGCTTCCGGAATTTGTTTCTGAATCGCTTTACCACATGCAGGTTTAAGTAAAGGATCTCGACTGCCGTGGATAACAAGAGTTGGCACTTTAATTTTACGAATGGTTCGAGACAAATTACCCGTAGCAAGAATGGCTTGGAGCTGACGTAAAGTGCCGCCAGCAGAGTAGTTTCGCCGATAACTGGCTTCCATGAGGGCTTTAATTTCTTCATTCGAGGTAGGGTAATCAGGACTACCTATCGCTTTCCAAAATTTCATCCAGCGTTTAACAACGGATTGCTCATCATGCCCTTTCACACCTGCTTGACTCAATTTCAATAGCAGTTTGAATTCTGGCATCGGTAACCGCGCAGAGTTCGTAGACGACATAATGGCTGTCAACGTTTTAACTTGCTCTGGGTAATGCGCCGCCAATAACTGAGCTATCATCCCTCCCATTGAAATGCCAACGATGTGTGCATTAGAGATACCTAATTCAGTCATAATGCATGACGTATCCTTTGCCATATCATGCAACGAATAATTGGCCTGCACTTTAAATCCAAGTTTATGAAATAAAAACGCTAAACGCGTATCCACTCGAATGGACGACTGAAGCTTATCCGATAGACCTATGTCTCGGTTATCAAACCGAACGATCCGATAACCCTGCTCAGCTAAACGATCAAGCAGCGACTCAGGCCAACTGGTCATCTGACATGCCAATCCCATAATCAACACAATTGGAGGCCCCTCAGGATAACCTCGCTCCTCCACACAAAACCTCAAACCATTCGCTTCTATATAATACTCCGATGGTTTGGACATCGATTTCTGAGCAGATTCTGGCATCTCAAGCCTCCTGACGATGATTTTTAGGAGTTATTACATTCTTGATATATCTAGAGACAATAGACGCTTTGTAGGAAGAAAGCCTAAAATCATGGATGAAAAACACTATTTCAGATTTAGAAATAGGCTATCCACTAGTTAATTTCAAAGAAATGAGAGTATTAAATCTTGCTAATATAAATGAAATGAAAAGCCCCACCAAAGCAGGGCTTCACAACAAGAGTATTCGCTAGCGGGCTATCTTATTTCAATAACGCCTTCGCTTGATCCTGCCAAGTACTAAAGCCTCTCACTTTACTGAAGGCCTCTAATGCCTTTTTCTTTTCTTGCGAAGGATTTGCGATGTCTTCAAGTCGTGTGAAACCTGCGTCTTCCAGTTTTGTTAAGGTCACAGGACCAATGCCTTTAATCCCTGAGAGAGGTGACTTAGCGGACGTTTTAACGGGTGCTTTTTTCTTCGAGGCAGTAACGTTCGCTTTTGCGGCTTTTGGTGTTGAAGCTGCGCTGGATTTCGGCGTTTCAGATTTAGTATTATCCGCCGGTTTAACATGTTTAGACTTTGACGATTTTGCTGCCTTTTTTGATTTCACTTTACTCTCAGCAGGCTTTTTACCAAAACGAGTAGCAATTTCATTTTCTAGCTGAGCAATAATTTTGTCTTTCGCTTTAATTAATGCCTCTGCACGTTCGTCGAATTCTTTTTGAATCTGAGCCAATTGCTTCTTATATTGCTTTTCCGCTTTCTTCAACAGCTTTAAGGCTTCTTTTGTTGGATCCTTACTTAAAAGATTTACTTGCTCGGCAAGTTCATCCACTTGTTTCTGAAGGTCTTTCTTAGTTGAAGCAACAATTTTATTAATATCTTTTAACAACTCAGAACTTTTCTCTTTCGCTTTAGCAAGTTCTTGTTCCACTTTCTTCTTCGTTGATTTGGCCATCATTAAACTCTCAATATCTTTTAAACAAAAAGCATGTGAAATATTCGCCTGCGAATACAAGCAACGTAGGATTCATAGAATCATTAATAGATTAGAATTTATTTATTGTGTTTATCAAGGAAGTCTTCAATTAAACCTTCAATTATTTTTTGAACACTCGAGTCTTGTTCAATAGCCACGATTTTTAGCGCTTTCAAAGTTTTTTTATCCAATCTTAAAGACGTGTTTTTTTTATTCTTATCTTTATCACTGGACTTTTTTTCTATGGATAATTCGGCATTTGAAGCTTTTTCTAGGGAGATTTTATCTTTTTTTTTCGTGCGTTCTTTTGCCGCCATCAGATATTAATCCTTGCTGAAGTTGGGACCAGGTGGCTGAGAAAATCTCACCACCTGAAAGCTTAATTAAGCAGCTTTTTTAAGCGCTTTCTTAAGTTTTGCTACTTTTTTGGTCTGCTTAGCAATTTTTGCTTTACGTACTTTGATTTCTTTTTTAATTGTTTTTACTTTCTTAGCCATGTTAATTCCTTAATAAATTATTTTCACCTAGTGACGTAATGACGTCACCTATTAAAAACTAATCTATTTAAAAATAAAATGCCAACAAGTCACAAAAGTTTAATGAAACTGTCACTTTTCTAACAACATAATATCAATGCTCAAGAAGTCCGTATTACTAATAATACCAACGAGATGTCCGTCCTCCACCACAGGTAACGCCCCTACTCTTAGCTCTTGGAGCGCCAACGCCGCTGAAGCCAATTCATCATTAGGTGAAACGGTTCGTACGTCTTTTGTCATTATTTCTCCAACCGTAATATGGTTTTCAATCAATGACTTACCTCGCTCATAGTTTTCCGACAAATTTGAAACGCTTGCTGCATAGATATCCCGTTTTGAAACAATCCCCACCAACCGATTCTCTGCATCAATCACAGGCAGCTGCCGAATTCGGTGCTGTACCATTCGTTCACGTGCTTGAGCTAACGTTGAGTTCACCTCTAGAGTAAGGCAATCAGAAGACATGTAATGTTTGATGATCATTGGTTTCACCCGTTAAAAACAATGGTGTAACACAACAATAGTCGATTTTTAGAGGCTTTGGAGAGGAAAAGAAAAAGATAAGAGTTAGAAGCTAGTGCTTTAAACCGTTTGTATAATCTTGATCATTAGTAACGCTTAATTCTTCTCAAGACAACAAAGTTCATCAAACAATAAACCGCTTGATGAACTCAACATCAATGCGTTAGACAGTGGCTAAGTTACCTTTATTCTGAAGCCAACTCTTACGATCAGATGCTCGTTTTTTCGCCAGCATCATGTCCAACACCTGATCAGCCTGATCTTCATCATCAAGCGTTAACTGAACTAAACGACGTGTGTCTGGGTCCATCGTTGTTTCTCGAAGCTGTAACGGGTTCATCTCTCCCAGCCCTTTAAAGCGCTGAACATTCACATTACCACGCTTCTTTTCGGCTTTAATACGATCCAGTACACCTTCTTTTTCTGCTTCGTCTAAAGCGTAATAAACATCTTTGCCAATATCGATACGAAATAACGGCGGCATAGCAACATACACATGCCCTTTCTCAACTAAGGGTCTAAAGTGCTTAACAAACAGCGCACACAATAATGTCGCAATGTGTAAGCCATCAGAATCGGCATCGGCAAGAATACATATTTTACCGTAACGCAAACCTTCAAGATTATCCGTTGCGGGATCAACCCCAACAGCAACGGCGATGTCATGCACTTCCTGAGACGCTAGAATTTCACTTGAATCAACTTCCCATGTATTAAGAATCTTCCCTCTCAGAGGCATAATGGCCTGAAACTCTCTGCTTCTCGCTTGTTTAGCGGAACCACCTGCCGAATCCCCTTCCACTAAAAACAACTCACTCCGAGTTGTGTCTTGGCCAGAGCAGTCCGCTAACTTACCAGGCAAAGCAGGACCTTGCGTTATTTTCTTACGAGCCACTTTTTTACTGGCTTTCAATCGACGTTGTGCATTACTAATGCATAACTCCGCTAGCTGCTCTGCTACGTCGGTGTGCTTATTTAACCAAAGACTGAAAGCATCTTTCACCACGCCAGAAATGAAAGCGGCACAGTTTCGTGAAGACAAACGCTCTTTGGTTTGTCCTGAGAATTGAGGGTCTTCTAGTTTTGCTGACAACACATAACAACAGCGTTCCCAGATGTCATCCGGCGTCAGTTTAATGCCACGAGGTAAGAGATTTCTAAACTCACAAAACTCTCGCATTGCTTCCAGTAATCCGGTTCTCAGGCCATTGACGTGTGTACCGCCCTGCGCAGTAGGGATTAAGTTAACGTAGCTTTCTTGAATGAGTTCACCACCCTCAGGCAGCCACTGAACGGCCCAGTCCACCGCTTCGTGCTCACCGGCCAACGCACCGACAAAGGGGTCATCTGGTAAAACGTCGAATACTTGAGTATGTCCGGCAAGATAATCTTTTAGACCATCCTGATAGAACCATTCCTCACTTTCATTCAAGGCTTTCTGATGAAAAACGACTTTCAAACCAGGGCATAAAACCGCCTTCGCTCGTAGCACATGCCTTAAACGAGCAACCGAGAACTTAGGGCTATCAAAGTATTGAGCATCAGGAACAAACTTCACAATCGTTCCTGTATTCTTTTTCCCTACAGTACCCGTTACTTCTAGTTCTTCAACCTTGTCACCGTTTTCAAATGCGATGTGGTATTGCTGGCCGTCTCGCTTAATTGAGATATCAACACGTAAAGACAGTGCATTTACAACGGAGATGCCAACACCATGCAATCCGCCTGAAAATTGATAATTCTTATTAGAGAATTTACCACCAGCATGCAAGCGAGTCAGAATCAATTCAACGCCTGAAACACCTTCTTCTGGGTGTATATCCACAGGCATTCCACGACCATCATCCTCAATTTCTAGCGAGTGATCTTCGTTTAGAGTGACTTTTAAGGTTTTCGCATGACCGGCTAATGCCTCATCCACCGAGTTATCTATGACTTCTTGTGCAAGATGATTTGGCCGAGTGGTATCAGTGTACATACCTGGACGCTTTTTAACTGGGTCCAATCCACTTAAGACTTCAATAGATTCTGCATTATAGGTAGAACTGGTCATAGAAACTCTTCAATAATGGGCGTGCGAAAACGATAAAATAGGATGGGTTAACCTTATGGAATTTTGAAACAGGATGCCAGTATTTTATGGCGAGAAACGTTATTTATTCACTGCTTTAACCAACACTTTAGACAAGGCATCTAAGGTGTAAGGTTTGGAAAGAAAATCATTCATTCCCGCATCTAAACAATTATCTCTTTCTTCCGTAGAGGTTGCTGCGGTTAAAGCAACGACGGGTAAGTCTTTGTATTCAGGCTTGCTTCTTAATAATTTCGTCGCTTCAATGCCATCCATTTCAGGCATATGGTAATCCATCATCACCACATCAAAGGCTTGCTTTTGAAGCGCGCCTTCCACTAAAGCCCCCGTATCAACAATCAACGATTGGTGTCCCAATCGATTCAGCATCGCTCGAATTACTTTCTGATTGGTTGGGTCATCTTCAGCAACCAAAACATTCAATTCTTGGGTAGATTGATTTGCGCTTGCGTGCTTCGAAGTGTCTCCTGCTATATCTTCCTGCTTAAGTCCGACACGAAGAGAAACAATGAATGTGCTTCCTTCACCAACGACACTCTTCAATTGAATTCCGCCGCCCATCATCTCCGCAAGTTGTCGAGAAATGTCCAAGCCAAGCCCTGTACCACCAAATTCACGAGTAGTTGATGTATCTGCTTGGGAAAACGGCGAAAACAAGTTCTGTTTTTGTTCTTCTGTGATCCCTATACCGGTGTCTGATACGGTCAATTCAAGAAAAAACTGCCCCTGAAGTGGCTCAGGATAACCACCTAGATCGACCGAAATTAAGCCATTCTCTGGTGTAAACTTAATCGCATTGCCGATCAAGTTTATCAATATCTGTTTAATACGAATTTCGTCGCCTTCAAGCAGTTCAGGAATATCCGGCGCAATGTTGGTATTTAACGTTTGTTTGTTGTTATGCAATGCGGCATAAAACGTTGCCCTTGCATCATCAATCATGTCTGCCGGAGAGAAGCTGATCTTATCTAACGCTAATTTGCCCGCTTCTATTTTCTTAAAGTCCAAAATATCATTCACAACATTCAATAAAGAATGTGCTGACTTATCGATAATGCCGGTCAAATAGCCTTGTTCCTCATCCAGTTCTGTTTGGCTGAGTAACTCCAACATACCAATAACACCATTAAGCGGGGTTCGAATTTCATGACTCATATGCGCCAAAAACTGTGATTTAGCTTTAGACGCCGCCTGAGCTGCATGAGTTTCTTGCTCTGCTTGATGAAGCTGTTTTTGAAGTTGCTGTGCAGCAACAATATCACGGTAGGATCTCAATGCGCCCAAAACAGCCCACGACAGTTTATTCGCGGTTAATTCTGTTTTTGCGATGTAATCATTAATATCGTATTCCAAATACACTTTATCTGCTGGAGCCAACCCTGGTTGCCCCGTTCGGATAATGATTCGGATATTATGGTCTTTTAATTCATTTCGAATAAAGTTTACAACCTGTAACCCTGCATCATCACTCTCCATGACGACATCAAGTAAAACCACAGCAAAATTATGTTTTTCAGAAAGAAGTTGTCGAGCATCGTGACCGCTATATACGCTATGTAATTCGAGAGAGCGCCCCTCAAAAGAAAAGGCTCTTAAGGTCAACCGCGTGATTTGATGAACATCCCGGTCATCGTCCACCACCAAAACCTGCCAAGGCTCTTTGGTTTGAGGGCTTTGATGATCATCAGAATCTTCTGGAGCATCTACAAAAAGTAGCTGCTCATCACCGTCTTTACTGACGAACAAATCATGGCCTAAACTTGGATTAGCAGACTTCATCTCAAGTAATATTTCCTACCTTCCACAGTGCAATCCTTGTCCTAAATTAGTGAATCTCAGCATTAAAGAATTGGCCTATCACTGTGAGCTTTGATCTAAAATCATCAAAGCTGTGATTGCCTCCGTATTCAATCACGTTCGGCGATTGCCAATATTTATCCGTCGCCTGTTTATAATCAAGAACCTCATCATCGGTTTGAACCAATAATAAGTAGTTTTCTGGAGAGTCAACAATCTCAACGTCCAAATTTTTTAGTTGCTGCATATGCTGTTCAGTAATCTGATATTCTTCACCCGTGTATATATTTTTATTAGGGCCAAGATAATCCTGCAATAATTCATAAGGTCTAACAGCTGGATTAACCAGCACCGCCTTCAAGTTATATTTCTCAGCAAGGTAAGTCGCATAAAACCCTCCTAACGAGCTGCCTATAAGGTAAACTTGTTCACCTTGGGCTTGGGAAGTTTCGATTAAATCAATTAACTCTGATACGGCCTGTTCAGGTTCATACGCTAAATCAGGCACCATACAACGACTAATATCCATTCCTAACAGATCAAGTGACTGATTCAGAACCTTCGCTTTGGTAGATTCTGGCGAACTGTTAAAACCGTGTATGTAAATAAGTGATGACATCTCAGGCTCCTTCTAAACCATACATCACGACAAAATCTTACTAATACCCTTTAATAGAATAGTCGATTGTAAACTCAACACCAGTAACTCGATGAACATCCGTATTTACGGATCCGTTTGGTAGTAGTTCTAAATATCGATAACCAGGATGCAAGGTGTCCACAGAAAAGTCATCTGAATGTTTTGTAAACTGAATGCACGTTGAAGGCGTCGCTAAAAGACGACGTCCATTTTGAACTTCATCCACTTCTTGATGAACATGCCCCCAAAGCACCGCTTTCACATTATCATGGGATTCGAGCATTTCCATAAATTCAGAGGCATTTTTAACACCGATGTTATCGATCCACTTCGACCCAACATTGATCGGATGATGATGAAAACAAACTAGCACATGCTTATCTGTTTTAAGCGCTTCCTTTAAAAGATCCAGTTCATGTTGATGCAAGAAGCCATGAACCTCATCCGTTACGGATGAATCCAACATAACAATTCGCCAATTGGGATAATCGATCACTTTTTGTAGCGCGTCCGTCCCTACACTGGCCTTCGTTATCACATCATTTTGATCGTGATTCCCCGATAGCCAATAAAACGGCCTATCAAATGCCTGAAGCTTATCACGCATTCTAAAATAGCTTTCGTCGGAACCATCTTGAGAAATATCTCCAGTGGCCAAAATCAAATCAAATTCAGGTGTCTTTTCACGCACGAGCGACAACACACACTCAAGGCTTTCTTCAGTGTTCATTCCCAACAAAGCACCATCCGTACTTTGAAATAAATGAGGGTCCGTTACTTGTACAATTCGGACGGTTTCAGCATTACCCAAACCCATCTCCTTGGAAATTTTAGCTCGTTAGTCAGCTCATTTGAGCCACTATCTCGTTATTATAATTATAGACTGCGTAACTATAACGATTGTCGCATATCAATTAATGATAGATTACTCACAAAATAACAGAGAGTTACATTTAAAATGAATAAATATTAAGTAACTTTCTGCAATCAATTAAAATTCGCTACTTGACCGTAGTGACAACCGTGTTGCATACAATAATTCAACCATTGTCCTAAAAAACTATTTAATTGCGCTTTTTCGTCTTTATGGTGCATATCATCATTTGGGTAATCGTACATTCCTTTAAAGCGACGTTTGTTTTGAAAAGCAATGACCTCAGCCATTCTGGCATCGTGATATACGCGGACTAACATCGTAGGTGCAGGCAACCATTCACCAAAATCCATCAACTGCGTCACTTCAACCGTTGCTGTATATTTAAAACGTTCAGTCACGCGCAATTTTAAGCCGCCTAAAGAACCTTTATCTGAATGTAACTCATAGCGGTACTCATCCTGCTCATAAAATAACGGCATGAGTTTCATCATCTTGAGATAATTTCGCTCGCACTGTGATGATTGCTCAACCAGATCAGGAATGTACTTTCGAGTTTTATGCATCCAATGTCCTAGATTATTTATTTAATAAAAACCACTGCAACGCCATCAGAGTCATTGCATTATTAATTTTACCTGACGACAACAAAGACCGAATGTTACTCGTCGGAATCAGATGAACCCTAATATCTTCAGACTCACAATCCAACCCAGCTAACCGCCCATCCAGACCACTCGCATCTACTTGACCATAGTACAAAGTAACGTGTTCTGACGTGCCTCCGGTAGAAGAGTAATATTTATGCACAAGTTCTAACTCATTAACATGACAATTAGCTTCTTCTTGAGCTTCCATTCTTGCGACATCTTCTGATGGTTTATCTTTATCCAGCATACCAGCTACGATTTCTAACGCCCAAGGTGAATCACCCTTATCCGCAATCGCAACACCCAAACGAAATTGCTCAACGAGTAGAATACAATCTTGCTCGGGATCGTGCAGTAACACGCCAACTGCATGGCCACGTTCAAACAATTCACGAGTAATGACATCACTCCAACCGCCATCAAATAGACGATGACGCAACTTATAACTGTTCAGAGTGAAAAAACCTTTATACCCTTGTGTTTTTTCTACTATTTCAACATCCATATTAGTCATTGCCGAAAATTCAGCCATTCAGTACTCCCTAACTACATCCTTAACGAATAAATATTCACAACAATAATAACACCTAAAAGCAAGAAACCAGCGATATACGCTGGTTTCTTGCTTACCTTCTGATTCAAGCATCACTGCGGAATGAAGTATTACACTTTATGATATAACTGACTGCCTTGTTTCTTAAACTCAGCAGCCTTTTCTTCCATCCCTTGCTCAACAGCAATATCGACCGTCGCTATGCGATTATCCGCTGCATACTCTCGCACTTCCTGGCTGATCTTCATTGAACAGAATTTTGGTCCACACATAGAGCAAAAATGCGCTACTTTCGCAGACTCTTTTGGCAGCGTTGCATCGTGGTAAGATTTCGCCGTATCCGGGTCCAGTGCTAGGCTAAACTGATCTTCCCAACGGAACTCAAAACGTGCTTTAGATAACGCATTATCACGAACCTGAGCGCCAGGGTGGCCTTTTGCCAAGTCAGCAGCATGCGCAGCCAATTTATAAGTAATGATGCCATATTTAACATCATCCTTATCCGGTAACCCTAGATGCTCTTTAGGTGTTACATAGCACAGCATCGCACAACCGAACCAACCGATCATCGCAGCACCAATGCCCGACGTAATATGATCGTAACCCGGTGCAATATCCGTCGTTAATGGACCTAGTGTATAGAAAGGCGCTTCATCACATTCACTTAATTGCTTGTCCATGTTCTCTTTAATCATGTGCATTGGCACGTGACCTGGACCTTCAATCATTACTTGAACATCGTGTTTCCAAGCAATCTTGGTCAACTCACCTAACGTTTCCAGTTCACCAAATTGAGCGGCATCGTTTGCATCCGCAATGGATCCCGGACGCAAACCGTCGCCTAATGAAAAAGACACATCATACGCTTTACAGATCTCACAGATTTCTTCGAAATGCGTGTACAAGAAGTTTTCTTCATGATGAGCCAAACACCACTTCGCCATGATGGAACCACCACGCGAAACAATACCGGTCATACGCTTGGCAGTCATTGGAACATAACGCAACAAAACCCCCGCATGAATTGTAAAATAATCCACGCCTTGTTCCGCCTGCTCAATCAAGGTATCACGGAAGATTTCCCAAGTAAGATCTTCTGCAACGCCATTAACTTTTTCTAGCGCCTGATAAATTGGAACGGTTCCAATCGGCACATGAGAGTTACGAATAATCCATTCGCGAGTCTCGTGAATGTTTTTACCGGTGGAAAGATCCATGACGGTATCGGCACCCCAACGAGTTCCCCACGTTAGCTTTTCAACCTCTTCCTCAATGGAAGAACCTAAAGCAGAGTTACCAATATTACCGTTAATTTTGACAAGGAAATTACGACCAATAATCATTGGTTCAATTTCAGGATGGTTGATATTAGCAGGAATAATTGCGCGACCACGTGCAATTTCTTCACGAACAAACTCAGGCGTAATTTCTTCTGGAATAGACGCGCCGAACGATTCACCAGGGTGCTGTTGAGCCAGTAACTCAGTCGTGTTCATTGCTTGAAGTTTACTGTTTTCACGTATTGCAATGTATTCCATCTCAGGCGTTACAATGCCTTGTCGAGCGTAATGAAGCTGGGTCACATTCTTCCCTGCTTTCGCTTTACGTGGACGACGAGTTAAATCGAATCGCAAACTATCTAGAGATTTATCAGCCATACGCTCTTGGCAAAACTTAGAGCTAAAATCGTCTAAAAACTCAGTATCTTCTCGGCTTTCAATCCAAGAGGTACGAACATCAGGTAAGCCTTTACGAAGATCAATAGCGACTGCTGGGTCTGTGTACGGTCCAGAAGTATCGTACACTCTCACAGGCTCATTCTTCTCACCACCAAACTCGGTCGGTGTATCTGCTAGAGAAATCTCACGCATAGGTACCTGAATGTCTGAGCGAGAGCCTTCCAAATACACCTTACGTGAATTAGGAAAGGGCTGAATTGATGCCTGATCCACCGTGGCATTCTTACTAAGAAAATCTTCTGGAACCGCACTCATATGATACCTTCTCCTAATCACTGTCATATCGAAGGAAAAACCTTCAAAAAGTCACGCGTTTTGACTTCGCGTCACCTAATTATCTAAACGCGCTATTTTGGATTACCTAGACCAACCAAACAACCACAAAATACATGTGGTAAGGAAATAACTGCTAAACAGGCCTGATTATAGCTCTGAGATACAAAAATGATTAACCAAAGCGGTCTTTTTGTTTAGCTATATTGGTGCTTGTTATTGAATGTGTCGTATATACTGGTGCAAACTTAGCCATTCTCCAATTTTAGTTCACGTGAGTTAGGATCCGAATATGTATAAAGGACGTCTACAAGTCACAGCATTATTGCTTTCCATCAGCTGCGCACCTGCATGGTCAGCTAACCTGCTCGACATTTACCAAAGCGCGATTCAAAAAGATGCTCAATTGGCGGCCTCTAAAGCTCGCTTTGACAGCCGAAAAGAAGTAGAAGATCAGGCGTTGTCCGGCTTACTACCTCAAGTTAACTTAGGCGCGAGCACCAGTTTCAACGACAGAACAACGTCACCGGACGATAGCTCAGACGTAGATCAAGAAACCGACACCACTCAATGGAGCCTTTCGGGTAAACAAGTATTATTCGATGGGTCCATCTGGAATAATTGGAAAGCATCAGGATTTTCGACTCAATCAGCTCAATATACATATGTAGCAGACCAACAGGACTTAACCTTTCGTACAGCAACCAGCTACATCGAAGTATTAAGAGCACATGAGAACTTGACTCTGCGTATTGCAGAAGAAAAAGCCGTTGGTCGTCAATTAGAGCAAACCAAACAGCACTTCGAGGTTGGATTAATTCCTATTACTGATGTTCATGAAGCTCAAGCATCCTTCGATAGCACTCGTGTTAATCGTATTGTTGCTCAGAACGATCTAAACATTGCATTTGAAGCGTTAACAAAATTAACCGGTGAAATCTACGGTGAGCTGGACGCACTTTCTGCCGACTATCCGATTACTATGCCTACTCCAGCATCCGCACAAGAATGGGTAACAACAGCATTAGGCAGTAACCCATCCTTAGCCTCTGCTCAATATGCCGTTCAATCCGCACAAGAAAACGTGGATTCGTCTCAATCTGGCCATTACCCAACCATTGATATCACGGCTAGCTACGGCGAGCAATATCTAGATTCAGACTTATCGCCTTCTGGAACACCTGGCTTCCAAAGCGGTGAAAACGACATTCAGGATACGGTCGTTTCTCTGAACTTCAACTTACCTCTGTATGCTGGTGGCGCAGTAAGTTCAAGCACAAGACAAGCATCTGCTAATTTAGAAGAAGCACGTCAAAACTTACTGTTTGCTAATCGAGACATTACTCAGCAAACGCGAACGTTGTACAGCTTGGTCACTACCAACGTGTTGCGTATTGATGCTCGTAAGCAAGCGGTGGTTTCGAGCACCAGTGCTCTAGAAGCAACAGAGCTTGGCTATGAAGTAGGCACGCGTAATATCGTGGATGTCTTGATTGCTCAACGAAACTTATATGAATCGCAACGCAACCTAACGGATGCTAGATACGACTACGTTTTAAACTATTTACAATTAAAACAGGTCTCAGGCCAACTCGCTCAATCCGATATGGAAGAGCTTAATAAGTGGCTAACAGGCGACAAGGTTACTACGGTTGAAGTAACTAAAAACCTGTAGGCTTTGATCCTATTCATAAAAAAAGCGCCGATTGGCGCTTTTTTTATGAATAGGATATTCACACCTCAACACGGTTCACCGCTTTAATTCATTGTCGATCAGTTCGAGTAAATACTTCAACGCACCTTGGTTCTTCTTAACCACATCAATACCTGACTTCGACATTTTCTGATAGAGCTCTGCATCCGAGAACAACCTTTCCACACCGGACATTAATTCAATACTGTTTTGAATTTTCTGTACTGAGCCCGCATCAACCATCATTTTCATAATCTCATCAAAATTGAACGTATGAGGTCCTGTAAGAATAGGCTTTGCCAAAGCGGCGGGCTCCATAGGGTTATGACCACCATGCTCAACAAGGCTGCCACCAACAAAGACCACATCGGAAGCCTGATACATAACTAACAGCTCGCCCATGGTATCGCCCAAATACACATCTGTTTCGGGCAAACAAGAATCCCCTTTACTGCGGCGAGCAAGCGTTAAACCTCGTCGAGAAACCAATTGGGAGACAGAGCGAAAGCGTTCTGGGTGTCTAGGCACAAGCACCAACAATAAATCAGGAATAACGCGTTTGAGCTGCTGATAAAGATCTAATAACTGGCTCTCTTCACCCTCATGAGTACTGGCACCAATTAAAATATCACGATCATTACCCAAGAGACGCCTTAACTCATAACCTTGCTCCGTTAAGGACTCCGGCATTTGAATATCAAACTTTATACTGCCGGTAACATACAGTTGATCTTGAGTTAAACCCAAAGAACGAAAACGGTCGCCATCAATTTCATTTTGAGCCGCAACCAAACTCAGGCATGACAACATTTCTTGTGCGATCATACCTGCTTTTTGATAACCCGCTGCCGACCGCTCTGATAATCGCGCATTGGCAAGAATGACCGGAATATCCTGTTCTTTAGCGATCCTCAATGTATTGGGCCACAATTCCGTTTCCATAATAACCACCGCTTTCGGTCGTACCCTTCGATAGAAACTCTTTACGGCTAAGGGAAAGTCATATGGGGCATAAACATGAAATACTGAATCACCAAATAACGCGTTCACACGTTCTGAGCCAGTCGGCGTCATCGTCGTAACCACAATCTGACATTCAGGATATTTTTGTTGAAGTAATTTAATCAAAGGCGCAGCGGCTAAAGTTTCGCCGACTGAAACGGCATGCACCCAAATCGCCTCCTTGGTTTCCTCGTAACGAAACAAACCAAAACGCTCCAAAATCCGCTTACCATATTCAGGCGCTTTCCATGCTCGGTATGCTAGACGTAATAAAACAAACGGTAAGATTAAATACCAGAGAACACTATAAAGCGCCCAAACCGATTTCGCTTTGAGTGACACAATGAATCCTTTTTAGAGCAGTACTTTATTAGAAGAGTTATAAGGAGGGGAGTATACAGGAATACCTACCCTTTAATCAGTAGGATAAGCCCCCAGAATAAAGAATTGTTTTGTCAGGAAATGACTTTGCTTTTTACAAAAACATTTTAAAACGAAACCTTGCTAAGGTTTCAATAAAAGCAAGATTTCGAAGAACAGTTATTTGTCAGAAATAGGTTCCGAACTAACCCGAAGCGCCTTCCAGTAATGAGTCAATACACCACCACCCACCAATCCAAAAACAAAAATACCACTAGAATAAAACATATAAGACTCGAAGCAATTAATAACTAACCAAAATCCCATGAAAGAATATACAAATACAAGCAAATCAGTTGGCAGAACCTCTTGCTTCCAAGAAAAATGAGCAGCGTATAGAATAAAGCCAAAAAGAGTTAACATGAGCATTAAACCTAACAGGCCATAGTTCACGGACACGTCCATATAGCTGTTATGTAAGTGCCTATATATTTCTTTAGAACGCTCCGACAGCCCTTCCGTATTTTTAATTACTAAATTCCGACCTTTCCCTCCCCAACCTAAAAGAGGGCGTTCTTTTATCCAGCCAACCGCTTCCAACCAAGTGTTAACACGAATACCAACACTATTATTAGCAGAAAAGTCTGTTCTCCCATCTAGAATCATACTTATCGATGACTTTTCAAATTCAAAGCGCTTTTCAACAAGATCTTTAAGACTTGTTTTTGAAATTAGCATCAAGGTAATTATCATAAATAAACAAATTAACGAGATCTTGCTTTTCAATGAAATAAGGTTAGATTGAGCTCCCCAAATAAAACAGGCTATAAGTAAAATCAATAGACCTAAGAAAATTCCCAGAAAAACAGCTCGGGTTTGCGTAACCATAACACCAATAAAACAAGCAGAAACTAAAACCATCCAAATCAACGGTTTCCAGAAATCACGCATGAATTTCGTTGGATAAAATCTCGGAGTTAAAGCCAACAAACCAATGGCACAAGTTCCAAATAACATTGCTATGTGCTGAGCATTCTTAACATTAAAGTCAACCCGAGCCCCACCTAGGCCTCTTTCAACTTCACTCCATCCTCCACCCATGATCCAAGGAGAAGCCAACACACCAAAAACAGCAAATGCCCAAACTACAAGCGTATTTCGTGTACTCCCCCCAAGAAACACAGCAATGGGGATCATATACAGCCAAGGTACTAATCGATCCAGTTTAGGGGAACGTTCAGCCCATTCTGGATGAAAGACTTGACTCGCCCCCCAAGATACTAACTGGATCATTAATGCGATTAAAAAAAACTTAAGGACAATTGAACGCCTTAACTCTTGACCGTAAATTGCAAGTAATCCCCCACCTAACACAGCCATTACCAAACCTGACTTTTCCCCTACATCCTCCGTAATCATTCTAGAGAAAGCCATGATAACAAGCAGTAAGAACCCAAACCACAAGCACCATTTAGGCTTAGAAAAGAGTGTATTGGTTTCTAAAATAAGAGGGGTATTCACTGCCTATCCTTACAAGTTCTTGTCTATCGAGATAATTGGAGTGTAGTTAACTAGCTTTACACCACTAACCTTGGATTGAAATCTACAAATAACCGAATTAAAAAATATGATTCACGGTTATATCCGCAATAACATCCCAGCTAAAGTCCTTTCTCACTCTCTCTAAGCTACGCTCACCTAATCGTTTAGCGTACTCTCGATCTTCACAAAGTTTATTCAATGCTTCGGCTAGCTGCTCAGGTGAACGAGGTTCAACGAGAACGCCGGTTTCGCCATCCTTAATAATTACAGGTATCCCTCCTACATTTGTACCTATCAGCGGCAATCCGCATGCCATAGCTTCTAGTCCAGCGATACTGGTAGCTTCCATTAACGAAGGTAAAATAGAGACATCACCAGCAGAAAAAATCTCAGGCATCTTCTGGTTATCAACACCGCCTAAAAAGTGAACTCGATCAGAACAATTCCCTTCGCGAATTATTTGTTCAAATAAGCTCCTATCAGCACCATCACCCGCAACGATAACATGCAAATCAGGCCGATTAGCTTGAACAATGGCTTTTGCAAAGTACAAAACACCATTCTTCTCAACTAAGCGTCTTGCCAACACCGCAACGAATGCGTCTTTAGGAATACCAAGGTCACTTTTTAGGTTTGTTTCAACAGGGAAAAATCGATTAACATCAACCCCATTTGAAATGAAGTGCGTTGGGCCTGCATACCCTGTTTTCCTCGTTGCCTCCACAAGCTCATCACTGGGTGCAAATACTTGCTCAGCTATCACTAATTGCTTCCTCATTTTTTCTAAAACGGCTTGGCCTTTAGTAACTCGCTTTAAGAAAGACGAAGTATGGTTGGTGAACACAACGGGGACTTTCAGATTCTTACAAGCTTTCAGAGGTCTCATCCCGTGGATATGAACAGCTTCAAAGCCCTCTTTCGATATCATCGTCTTAAGCATACGATGCAGCTTAAAGTCATAGAGCATGTGATTATTAGATAGACCAACTCTAATCACGTTAACGCCATCCATAGCTTTATGCTTAGGTAACGATTTATCAGATAAACGAGTTATTACCGTTACTTCATGCCCCAATCGAACCATAGCTCGAGAAAGTTCATAAACATGAGTTTGAACACCGCCGATACTGGGCGGAAACTCATTAGAAACCATGATTATTTTCATAAATTATCTCTTAACGAGGTCTACTAATAATGATCTATTATAAGTGTAACTGAGCAAGCCTTTGTGCAATTCTAGATGCAGCCTTGCCGTCTCCATAAGGGTTTGACGATTTTGACATTGACTCATATAAAGCGTTATCGCCCAACAGATCCTGCACATTATTTACAATAACGTCAGCCGATGTACCCACCAACTTCACAGTACCAGCAGCTAAAGCTTCAGGTCGCTCAGTGGTATCTCTCATAACTAATACAGGTTTACCTAAAGAAGGAGCTTCTTCTTGTATTCCGCCTGAATCAGTTAAAATGAGATGAGACTTCATCATTAAATAAACAAATGGTAAGTAATCCTGAGGCTCTATTAGATGCACATTATTCAAACCACTCAGTAAAGAATTGACAGGGCCTTGAACATTAGGGTTCAAATGTACGGGGTATACGATTTGCAGCTCTGGGTTCTTAGTCGCCAATACTTTCAGTGCAGAACAAATATCTTGAAAACCTTCTCCGAAGTTTTCACGCCGATGACCTGTTACTAACAGAATAGGTTGCTCACCACACAAGCAGTCCAGATCGATCTTACTCTCACAGTATTCAGCAACACTCTGATTATTTAAAACCTTTGCTTCTACTGCTAACAAAGCATCAATCACCGTATTTCCTGTCACCTCGATAGACTCCGGAGCAACATTCTCACCCTTTAGATTTTCTTGAGCCAACTCAGTAGGTGCGAAATGAAAATCTGCCACCACCCCAGTTATTTTTCTGTTCAATTCTTCAGGCCAAGGAGAGAGCTTATTACCTGTTCTTAAACCCGCTTCCACATGAAATACAGGAATGCGTTGATAAAAAGAAGCCATTCCTGAAATCATACTTGTCGTCGTGTCCCCGTGAACACCAACCCAATCAGGCCTAGATTTCACCAAGACATCTTTTAAGCTTGTTAACATTCTTGCAGACAACTCAGTTAAATCTTGATTTGGTTTCATCAAGTTCAAATCGTAATCAGGTGTAATTTCAAATAGCTCCAGAACCTGATCGAGCATTTCTCTATGTTGGCCAGTAACGCATACCTCAACGTCACATTCAGAGAGTTTAAGCTGCTTCACGAGTGGAGCCATTTTGATGGCTTCAGGCCTTGTACCAAAAATTAATAATATTTTCATAAGGTTCTTCACTTTTATACAGTGCCACACATCATCTCGGTATGCTTCATAGACCCAAGTACGTATATAACGACAATCAACCTTTTAATATTTTCTGATAAAGATCCACATACTGATCAACCACCACTTGCTGACTGTAGCGTTCAGAATAAATCTTTGAGCCACCTTCTACCAAGCGTTGTTTTAATTCTGGAGTGGATAAGACTGAATTCAGTGCATTCGCTAACGCATCAACATCGTCCACTGGGGTTATTAAACCACTAACACCGTCATCGATGGCCTCTCCTGGTCCCTGAGAGTTGGTGGCAATAATTGGGCACTCATGCGCCCAAGATTCCATTACGATAGAACCCAAGCCTTCATGGCGAGAAGGACAAACAAACAAATCCGCCGTTTTCATTAGCGTAGTCACATCATTCCGCCACCCAAGAAAACGAACGCGATCGTCCAAACCAAGCTTATGACATAACGCTTTTAGGTTTTCTTCTTCAGGGCCTGCACCTGCAAGCCACAACGTGGCATCAGGTATAGAAGCTAAAGACTCTAAAAGTATGTCAAAACCCTTATTCACATGAAGCCGGCCAGCAGCCAACATCAAAGGTTTATCAATGGGCGTTTCAAAGCTATCTCTTGGAATGGCTGTTACAGGCGTCTCGTCAGCAAAGTTAGGAATATGAAACACCCTATCCTCAGGCATCCCGCCATCAATTAAATGCTTGCAAATACCTTTACTAATACCTACCCAATAATCGGCTTGACGATAATATTTTAAGTTATAGTAATGCCCTAAGCGATTGACCAGTTTGTAATTACCCGCCGGTGTTGTTCCACTGGCACGACTCATCCAGGTCATCACAATGTCTGGTTTATATGCTTTTAAAGCGTTTCGATATTGCCAATGGCCCAGTACATCTAACTTTCCTCCAAACCGAAACCCTTCTGCAGTTACGCCTTTGGATTCCAAAGAGTTAATACGATGTTCATGCCCCCGAATAAACGCTTTTTGTTCTACCTCAGAGCGCTGCTCAAGGCCCGCAACAAGGCGCACAAAAAAATTCTCGGCGCCGCCTTGCGCAGCTCCAGCTAATATTTGTGCAACTCTCATATTAAACCTCTTGAATTAATAACTGACGCAGCCTGTAAGTATGATTAAAGACTGTCTTTAACTGTTTAATAAACGCTTAAACAATGCTTTGTATTCACCAATGATCACAGGCATTGAATGTCGTTCTTCAAAGCGGAGTTTCCCGTTTTCTACTAATTTACGTCTTAGAGCATCATCATTAAGGACTTGTTTAACTTGAGCTGCACAGGTGTGATGATCATCAACTGGAAATAGCAAACCATTAGTTTCGTGCTCGACCAACCATGAAGGTCCTTGACTGGATGCAGCAACCAAAGGCGTTTCTGTCGCCCAAGCTTCGAGCACAACGTTGCCTAAAGGTTCAAAGCGCGATGGAAAGACACAAACATCCGCCCGCTGAAACAAACTGAAAATATCTTTTCGAAGCCCTAACAACTTGACTCTATCCCCTACACCTAACTCTTTAGCGAGTGCTTCTAGCTCGTCCTTCATCTCACCACTGCCTGCAATCAATAATGTAGCATTTGGAATTTCAGGCATGGCCTTGATTAAGGTATCTTGCGCTTTCTTTGGATGTAACCGCCCCAACGTTAATAACACGTTATGTTCATCAGGAATTTCAGGTAATGGCTCAGAAACTTGAAGAGAATCAGGCAACTCTCCAAAATTAGAAATCATAGAGACCTTAGCATCATCCCAACTGCTCTCTGTCACGTGACGGACTAAATCCGGGGTATTTACAATCAAGTGATTGCACTTTGTATAGTTATTAATATCGTAATAACCGCCTAAACGACCAACAACCACAGCATCCGTTTTAGGGCACTTACGAGACGCCCTGTTCACCCATGTAACAATAAGATCCGGCTTAAATTCATCCACAGCTTTCTGCAAGCGACGGTTATACAACAAGGGCTTTGATATTGCTCCCATAGGTAGCGTTGTATAATCAACATTTGCAGCATCTAACCTTGCCTCTCTTGAAGGTAAAGCTTCTATAATAAGTCGTTGCGTTACTTCCGGGTCTTTAGCAAATGCCGCAGCTACCTTTTCATAATATGTTTCAGCTCCAGCTTCGGCTTGGGACAGCAGTATTTGCATAAGTCGCATAGAAATAACTCTAAATTAATGAATATTTTATTTATGTTCCGTTTGGCTACTGTCCAAACCTTTATGAATCAACTGGCCCATCTGGCTTGGCACTTTTCCTGATTCGCAACTAACAATGTAACTCTCAATTCGATCACGTAAATTCTGAATTTTACGTCTTATCTTTTTTCTTTGATGGCTTTTTGGCCACCATCGACTAGGAATCAAATTTGGGCTACCCAAACCATCAATGACAACCAATCTAAGTATTTCACCCTTCTTATCACGCTGTGCCACGATGTTGTGTAGCAGTAAATCCCTCGAAGGAACCATTAAGGTTTCCCAAAAATCACATAGTTGCTCAACGGCTTGATCAAAGCTATCTGAGCGACCGCACTCCCATAAATACTGCTTTAAAGAGTACGAAATTTGGCCGCTTTCATCCCGAATTAACTCTGAAACCAGCCCTTTTCCCAAATCAGTATCTTCAAAACCAAAGCATTCACTGACATGTTGATAGATCTCTCTACCATAACGAAGGCCAAATCCGATCATAACTTGATGCTCCTCCAAGTTATCATCAAAGCTGGAAAGAGGTTTCAAGTTCTTTGGAAAGCCTTTCTTCTTTCGAAGATCTTCAAGAGTAAAGTCTGGACGTCGCACTTTCACGCACTTAGAGACATTCTCGGGATGAATAAAGCACAATCGGTTGCCACCTTTGGCAAAAGGTTTTAAATCCGAAAGAGTTAGCTTCATTTCATTGATCCATCTAGGTTTATATCCTGAGCCCAAGCGTACTCATGACTAAATGGAATCTGTAAAGCTGCCTCCAAAATGTACTGAGCATAAAGTTTCGAGTTCATTTCAGTTTGAAAGAAGTCTCGCGCATTTTTCGCCCAAGCTTGTCGCTTTTCATCGTCATGATGAAACTCACGAATCTTTGACAATAAATCATCTTCGTTTTTAAAATAAACAGCACTTTCTTGGGGTAACAGCTCATCGAAACGTAAATCATCATGCGTAAATTGCAAAATACCATTGCCCGCTAACTGAGCCATTCGCGCAGAAGAATACCAATAATGGCCTTCTTGACGATTTAAATTCAACCCCATTTTGGTGTTTAATAATGCTCGATCATAATCACGCCCCCAAACAGGGCTCTCACCAAAACTACCGTAGGTTTTAAAGTTCATTTCATCCGCAAGGGATTCTTTAAAACGGCCGATCATTTCTAGGCGAGAAGTAAAATTCGCACTGTTACTGCAAAACAATAAATCAATAGGAAGGTCTGTTTTTACAGAGTTATCCAAACTCTCAACCGAAGGATCTACCGGGTTAGGCATATGATAAACACGAGCACCCAACCCTTCAAACATACTTAATTCTCGGCGACCTGTAGAAACAAAAACAGCATCCGTTACGTTCGCCCTATGTTTAATACGCTCGACATTATCCGGAACAAATAAGGGATCATTATTGCAATGAATGATTGCACAATTTGGCAACAACCTTTTAATTTCTAAAAGAGTTTCGTTAGTAATAATATCGCAATGACCTGCAATAACTAAGTCAGGCTCTACCGCAGAAACCATTTCTAAGAGTCGCTTATTGGCTGCTTTTTTACCAAAATCTCGAATACCCAATGGGGCTTCGAAAGCAGCGACATCTCGATCACTAAATACCTGGGTATAGTGGTCATTTTTTATCAAACCAAACGTCAACTTCTGTGCCCAACTCACCCGTGTTTTTCCATAACGGCGCAATTGTTGATAGGCAATATGAAGAACTCTCATTGTTAAATCTCTTTTTAGTCTAACGATTGAATGAATAAAATGAACCAGTAAACTCTGGAGGCACTATACCACTATAAAATTGCAAGAAAAATCAAGGCAAAAACATACTAATCAGCCAAAGCTTTTCTATAAACTTCCAGCGTTTTCTTAGCCTGAAAATCCAAATAAAAATCATTTGGTAGTGTTATTTCAACTTCTTTATCCAGCAAGGAAATCACCTTCTTAGCAAAGGCAACTATATCATCAGCAGGAACCAAACCTTCAGGGAAGCCCGCATTCAAAGACTCACTGGCACCACCTCGATTAAAAGCGACAACAGGGCACCCACAAGCTAACGCCTCTGGAACCGTACGCCCAAACGGTTCTTCTTTATTGGACATGTGGCAAGTAACGGTAGCCCCATGATAAAAGTTCTGAATGTCTGAGCGATGCCCTACAAACGTCACATTATCATCCAGCCCCAGCTCACTCCTCAACACCAACAATTCTTGCAAGTAATGTTCTTTATTGGATTCTGCTTCACCAACAACAACGCCATGACATCGATCATCTTCTTTTAGTAGCAAGCCCATCATATTTAAAAATGCTTCTTGACCTTTCCAGCGGGTCAAACGACCAGGCATCAAGATCAACTTTTTATCTTTCATTTCAGGGTATTGATCGAAGACTTCCTCTTGCCATGAACTAAGGTCAGGTTCAACTTCAAAAGAAGAACGATCTAAGCCTCTATAAACACGAGTTATTTTATTGGTGTCAACCTGATAGTTCGATGTTATGTAATGATGAACACAATCAGAAATGGCAATGATCTGTTCAGATTTGGCCATCACTGCACTATAAGCATTAACAGAATACATGCCATGGAATGTCGATACCAATTTTGGCCGGGTAGTTGGGTCCATTTTTTTCAAAGCTAACCAAACAATCCATGCAGGAACCCTAGAGCGGACATGTACTATGTCGGGTTTAATAGACTCTAGGAGTCTTCTCATTGGTTTCACTTGAAACAAAGAGCTCAAACTCTTTTGATGAACAGCCATTAATATATGTTCAGACCCTTCCGCTTCAAGCTTAGAAACTTGCCTACCGCCATTCGAAATCACGATCGATTGATGACCAGCTTTCACTAATTCCTTCGCTAATTCAACAGTTCCACGCTCAACACCGCCTGCATTCAGCTCTGGTAAAACTTGAATAACCTTAAGTGTTCTATTTTCCATGGGAGCCTTTCAAATTACTCCAGAGTTTATAATGATCGAAGACGGCTCTGATCTTGTAATCGTTGCCGTCCGATTTCGATTTATTGATCTTTGTTAAGGAATCCAATTGCGATCCCTCAATCATCAATAGCTTCGACTTCCAGTGTCTGATGTCATTCACGGGTTTACATGCCACATTATTCTTAAGTGTCATAGCTTTCAGCCAAACATCATCTGCATTTTCAGCCAAAGAAAGAAATAAATCGCGCTTAAGAACGTCACAATCAAAGCAACCAGGAAAATACAAGATACCGCCATTACCTGTTGGGAAAATATTTAAGCTAGGTTCTTCAGCTTGTACTGACATATCCCATTCAGAATAAGGTAATAGCTCATCATTATCAGTCAACTTCATTCGGTGAGCCCGATGACAATGAATAACATTAGGCTCTTTTAAATAGCTTCTATACAGCTGATCGATTGTATCAACTGGGTATAAAATATCGTCATCAACTGTAACAATGAGACTGTCCGGATACTTCTCTAAACTATAAATAATTTTTTTATAAGGGCCGAAATCTTCGGCGACAAACTCAATTTCCAAGCCTCGCTCTTGTTGGTTAAGAAGCGCTTCAGGTAAATCGCCATATAGACTTGGAAAGTTTTTTTCTGAGAGCCAAAGCACAACTCGATCTGCTCTTAGAGACTGCTGAAACAAACTTTCTATTGTTAAAAACACTTCATTAATACGAGCTGGGTAGCTGGTTAATGATACAACGATATCGTGACTTTTTTTATTACCAACACCTGAACGGTCACTACTCAAGGCAAGCTGCTGATAATTCAACGCCATCGCCATTGATTTGTATCGAAAGAGCTCCTCCAGTTTTTTCTGGGCTCTTTTATTCTTAAGACTCTTAAACATCTTACGCTCTTGTTTTAACATCCTGTGAGGTTGGTCGATAACGATCAATCAACCAGATTGCTGCCCGCTCTGCTTCCCAAAGCACACTGTCTTTCAAACTACCATTTAGATTAGGCCATTCTACGACCAATGACTTATGTAATAAACGTTCAATACCTTTTACAACACGAGTCTGTTTATCGCAGTCCATTTTAAATATGTTGGTCTCAGTGCCTGATGTGATGGATTCATACACCATTGAAACACTGTCAGGCGTCACCCAAATTTTTCCACTGTCAGACATCTGTTGAGGTAACCACGTCCGATCAGTATTCTGGTGCTCCACAATTAACACGTTATTAAGACTTCTTTCTTTCAGTTTATTAATGAAAGATATTGGTGTTCTACGCGAATTACCCAACACCCAAGATGATATATTAGGACTTTTAGAAACAATATCTTCAACCTGATCAAGAATATTATTTTCATCCCACTGATAGTGCTTAGATTCCCCACCGATAAGAATCAATCCCTTGTTAGCAGGTTTCTGCTTCGCATCTAGGATAGGAACAACATTGTTCAATACACCGACAGTAGGGAGTATATGAGCACAATTAGGCGGGCTATCATGCTCAGGAATAATCAATGCGTCAAACCAACTCACAGGGACGGAAGGTTTCATCAGTAGCACAGAAAAACAATGGAAACGGCGCTTCAGTGCAAGTATTAATTTGTGCGTTCGATGGCCTGCACCAACAACTATATCCGGAGCATGCTCAGTCAAACAATCTTGAGGCAAGCGTTTTAAAAACACACTCAACCATGAAAGGTTATTATCTGCTACAGACAACCATTTAGACTGGGTTTTTGCGTGTACTGACAATCTAGACTCTAAGCCTTTTAACTGATTCAAATGTCCAGGCTTGTCGTCTGTAATAAACCAGACATTTAAAGATTTGAGATCTAAGTTCTTAGCCAAAGCTCTAATCCTTAAACTGACTTTGATACAACTGAGAATACAACCCTTCTTGAGAAAGCAATTCTGAGTGACTGCCCACTTCTTTAATCTGACCTTGATCAAGCACAACGATTTTATCTGCACTTTCAATAGTCGATAAGCGATGAGCAATAACGATGGTAGTTCGGTTCTCCATAACTTTCTCTAGCGCTTGTTGAATATGTCGTTCGGATTCATTATCAAGCGCAGAAGTCGCCTCATCCAACACGAGCACAGGTGCATCTTTTAAAATAGCTCGAGCAATTGCAATTCTCTGTCGTTGCCCTCCTGAAAGCATTAAACCTTTCTCACCTATCTCTGTATCCAATCCATGACTCAGCTTATCAGCAAATTCAATGACATGAGCGGCCTTCGCTGCGGCTAAAACCTCATCATCAGAAGCATTCGCCATATCCCCGTAGGCGATGTTATCTTTTAAAGAGCCTTTAAACAAAAATACATTCTGATTTACCAATGCAATTTGGCTACGTAGATTCTGCAAGTCATAATCATCAAGAGGCGTCTCATCCAGCGTGACACGCCCTGACTGAGCATCATAAAATCGAGGCAATAAATTTGCTAAAGTTGTTTTTCCACTGCCTGACCGCCCAACCAAAGCCACCGTTTGACCGGGCTCAATAGATAACGACACATCACTTAATATTCGTTTGCCTGATTCGTATTCAAAATCTACCTGATTAAACTCTATCGCACCTTTAGCACGACCGAGAGTCTTAGTCCCCGAGTTCTTTTCTATTTCACGATCCAATACAGCAAATAGTTCATAGGCCGCAGCGATGGCCTTTTGTATTTTACTATTCACATTAGTAAGCATCCGAATTGGCTTAGCAACCAACCCTGTGGCAACAATAAATTTAATAAAAAGTTCACTAGTTATATTTTCAAGAAACGAAGGGTGTAACGCCATAAAGACCAACAAAGAAATGGCGATGGAAACGATAAACTGAACAATCGGAGTATTCAGAGACTGGGTAAGTGCTAACTTCAGTGACTGTCTACGATTATACGCACTCGCATCACGAAACCGCTTAGACTCATATTGCTCTCCCCCAAAAACGCGAACCACTTGATACCCTTGAATGGATTCCGACGCAGAATGAGTAATATCGCCCATAGAGCTTTGAATTCGCTTACTTAAGGTTCTAAAGCGTTTTGAAGCGTACCCAACAACCAAGGCTATAATTGGACTCACCGATAGAAAAATCAATGTTAATTGCCAACTGAGGTAAAACATATACCCCAACAGCGCAATCACCGTTGTTCCTTCTCGTAAAAAGATTTTCAACGCATCGGTAGCCGCACCCGTTACCTGCTCTACGTTAAAAGTCACTCGGGACAGAATGTGACCTGTGCTATTTTCAGTGAAGTAATGGGAAGGTAAATAAAGAATTTTATCAAAGACTTGGACTCTGAGTTTATGTACCAAAGTTCGAGCGACAATCATGGTGCTGTATTGCCCCATGAAACTACCAACACCACGAACGAAAAAGATACCTAAGATAGCGGCAGGGAGAATAATGTAATTCTGAGCATCGGGATTTTCAATATTCTCAACCATGTAACCAATAACTTCAGCCCACGCAGCTTGAGTTAAGGAATACATGCCATAGCCGATAAAACTAAGTAGAAACAGCCACCAATAAGACTTTACATAGCCAAGAAGACGAATATAAATTTGCGTTGCTGTTAAATCTTTCGTGGAAGACATCCACACTCTCCGAAGTAGTAATTACAACGTAGGTTAAAATCTCGAACAGATATACCTGCTAACAATTATCAACCTATCAGATACAAGAAACCCAAAGCCAGCGATACATAGTAATACCTCTCTGCTTTGGGTTATCAGCGGTAAAGCCAAATCAATACAGTTTACGGATTAACAACCGCTAGCCATTCAGGGTACTCTTCTCGCTTACCCATTACCTGATCAAAATACATGGATTGCAATTTCTCAGTAATTGGTCCACGTACACCAGAACCAATAACACGGCCATCAAGCTCGCGAATAGGAAGAACTTCTGCAGCAGTACCTGTAAAAAATGCCTCATCTGCAACGTAAACTTCATCACGAGTGATGCGTTTCTCACGAACCTCATAACCCAAGTCAGCAGCAAAGCGGAAGATGGTATTACGAGTAATACCATCCAAGCATGATGTCAGTTCAGGGGTGTAGATCACTCCATCACGGATAATAAAGATATTCTCACCCGAGCCTTCAGCAACATAACCTTCGTTATCAAGAAGCAACGCTTCTTCACAACCGCTGTCCAAAGCTTCTCGTAGCGCTAACATCGAATTGATGTAGTTACCGTTTGCTTTCGCTTTACACATCGTAATGTTTACATGGTGGCGAGTATAAGAAGACGTACGAATTCTTATGCCTTTCGTCTTTGCGTCTTCGCCCATATAAGCAGGCCATTCCCACGCAGCTACCATAACATGTACTTTCAGGTTATCAGCACGTAATCCCATGCCTTCCGAACCAAAAAACACCATTGGTCGTAAATACGCATGATCAAGGTTATTAGCCTTTACTGCTTCTATTTGAGCCTGGTTTAACTCATCTTTGGTAAAAGGAATTTTCATACCTAAAATATGAGCCGAACGAAACAGACGATCGGTGTGCTCTTGAAGACGGAAAATCGCAGCGCCTTTATCAGTTTGATAAGCACGGACACCCTCAAAACACCCCATACCATAGTGTAATGTATGTGTAAGGACGTGAACCTTTGCATCTCGCCAAGGAACCAGTTCACCATCAAGCCAAATCAAACCGTCGCGATCAGCCATCGTAGGCAATGCCATGCTTATTACTCCTGCGAAAATTGTAAATAAAGATTTTTATTAGGGTGAAGCATTATACGCGATCCTGCATAAAATGCTGCCAGATTTTATTCACAATTTTCCGATAATCATTAAAGGCATCTGCATCCTCGTTTTGTAAGGTCACTGCTTGGTTATTCAAAATTTTCCGATGCCCTTCAATTCGATAAACTTTATAAGCCTCAATCAACTGATTCACTTGCTCTATTGGCATTAACTGCAAGTGCTCTAACGTCTCCAAGATACGAACATTATCAGACCAAGTTAACATATCGGCATGATCTCGCCCCCACAAAAGCACTGCATACTGAGCCATAAACTCGATATCAACCATTCCTCCTTGATCGTGCTTGAGATGGAACTTGCCTTCTTCCAGCCCTTCAGGGTTAGATGCTAGGCTAGCCATCATTTTCTTCCTCATATCAACCACAGAAGTAAGCAACGACTCTTGAGGTACATTTGCTAAAATCGACTGACGGATAGAGTGGAACTTTTCTGCAAGCGCACCTGAACCAGCAACGACCCTAGTTCTAACCAAAGCTTGATGCTCCCAAGTCCAGGCATTTTTAGATTGATAATCTTCAAATGACTTCACACTGGCAACCAGCATGCCTGAATTCCCTTCCGGTCTGAGCCGCATATCTATTTCATACAAGTCACCCATCGGAGTCATTGCTGTCATAATATGTACAACACGCTGAACCATTCGTGTATAAAACGTTTGGTTATCTACTTGCTTCGCACCACTGGTGTATTTGTTCATATCTGCATCATGAATAAATACAATATCCAAATCAGAGCCGTAACTTAACTCTATTCCCCCAAGCTTTCCGTACCCAACAACAATGAGTTGAGGGGAGCTAACTGGTCCATCTTCGTCGCTAGGAAAACCGTATCGAGCCACCATTTGATGCCAAGACATTTCAACCACATTTTCTAATATGACCTCTGCTATATAAGTAAGGTAATCACTGGCTTTCATCAACGGTAAAGCGCCAGTTACCTCTGCAGCAGCAACACGAAGTACATGGGCATTTTTGAAATAACGCAACGACTCCATTAACGATTCAAGATCGTCTTCAGGAATCCTTAAGATATGTTGTCTCAACTCATCATTTAAGGTGTTTTTATCCGGAGGAGAATACAAAGAAGCCGTATTAATCAACTCATCTAAAATAACCGGTGTTTTGGCTAACTGATGAGAAATCCAAGGACTCGCCTCACACAATCGAATCAACTGCGTTAAAGCCGTTGGGTTTTCCATTAACAAAACCAAGTAAGCCGTTCGACGAATAACCGACTCAACAAGAACAAGAACCCTAGACAGGGTTTCAGTAGGATGCTCAATTTGCTCTAAGTTATGCAACAACAAAGGAATAAACTGGTTTAAACGTTCCTGCCCTTCCCGCTGAAGCGTTTTGACTCTTCGGCTTGCTTTTAAATCCTTCATTAATTTCCAAGCGTCAGCGGGTCGATCAAATCCATAGCGAACAAATGTATCAATCCCTTCGTCATCCGTCATTTCATCCAGCCATACAGATCGCCACGCATCACACAGCGCATCTTTTTCAGCTTTAACATCCTCATCAATCGGCCGAATTAAATCAACAAATTCAGCTTCTACTTTTGAACGATGCTCAGCTAACGCAGCTAAAAAGCTGGCCCAATCTCCAAACCCCATGGAATAAGCCAAACGTAACTGCAACAGAGTATCCTCTGGCAACAACTGAGTCTGTTTATCCTGAAGTGCTTGAATCCCATGCTCGACATCTCGCAAGAATTGATAGGCTGATATTAAGTTTTTATAGGCTGAATCCGTCAGCACATTCCCTTTTTGTAATAACTGAAGAACGGTCAGCAGTGAGCGATGCTGTAACCGAACATCCATACCCCCATGAATAAGTTGGAACACCTGAGCAATAAATTCAATTTCACGAATGCCTCCTCGACCCAGTTTGATGTTATGTTCCATACCCTTGCGCCGAACTTCTCGATTGATCATATCTTTCAAGCCACGCAGCGCTTCAATCACACTGAAATCAATGTATTTACGATAAACAAATGGTCTAAGCATCAACATCAGCTCAGCACCCCGAGCTTCATCACCCGCCATGACTCGGGCTTTAATCATCGCGTACCGTTCCCACTCTCGTCCCTGACTTTGATAATAGTTTTCAATGGCATTAAAACTCATAACCAAAGGCCCACTATCACCATAAGGCCTAAGCCTCATATCAACGCGAAATACAAAACCATCCGCAGTCACATTATCAAGTGTCTGTATTACCTTCTGTCCCAGCTTAATAAAGAATTCTTGATTACTGATTTCACGTTTACCATCACGCGTACAACCCGAGTCTGGATAAACAAAAATAAGATCAATATCCGAAGACAAATTTAATTCATCCGCGCCCAGCTTCCCCATACCCAGTACAATCATCGATTGAGCAACAAACTCCCCCTGATCATTTTTAGCATAAGGCACTCCCCAAATAGACTTTAATTGCTCAGAATGCCAGGTCATGGTGTGCTCAACACTTGCATCAGCAAATCGACTCAAATCCCGAGTTGTTTCCATAAGGGGGGCAAGCCCATTGAGATCACGCCAGATGACTCGAATCATCATTCGCTGCCGCTCTTCCCGAATGACTTTATTTAAGACCGTTTCATTATCAATGCTCAATATCAAATCTCGTAAATGGCATTGATAATGATCATTTGTAAATGACGCGTTCATTGCGTCTGTTTCTAAAAGCTCAAGCAACATCAAAGGATAACGACACACAACATCAACAAAGAAATCGCTACCCACCAATACATTAACCAAATGCTGACCATCACTTCCCAGCTCTTGATGCAAAGCAAGAACCTCTGCCTCCGACCAAGCTTCTTTAATCCGTTGCCATTGCTGTTGAACCAAAGAAACCAAATCTTTAGATGGCAACCGATCAATCAACGTAACTAATTGATTTTCATATTCAGATAAATTCATTTATGCGCTACGCCTCTTCAGTCTGAAGTCATACATCCCTACTTCATTGTAGGTAATAAACACAATTATCAGTATTCCCAATCAAAGTAAACTGACCTCAGTCAGACATTAATTCAATCAAGACTTCCTCAGCCCAAACCAACCAACTTTGTTCGCCGCTAATGCCTCGTCTCAAGGTTAGGTAAGGCAATCTATATTTCTTCTTTTCATCATCAGACAGAGACAAATAAAGCGTTTCAATATCCAATAACTTTTTCAACCCTTTACTGTGGATAGATTTATGACGCTCTATCTCTTTAATCAGTACATCAGGCTTTACGTGCTTCCCTCCGTATATCATCACCAGCAAGGCATCATTCGTTTTTGGAGGCTTTACCTCTGATGAAAGCCAAGCATTCAAGACTGCTTTTCCTGCCTCCGTAATCTGATAAATCTTTTTGTCTGGCTTTCCCCTTTGCACTTCAATGACAAATTCTAACCAACCCACCTCGGAGAGCTTTTTAAGCTGTAAATAAATTTGCTGATGACTGGCCTTCCAAAAATATCCCACCCCTTTTTTGAACGTCTGAGACAACTCATATCCGGTTGCAGGGCTCTCGGAAAGTAAAACCAATAATGAATGCTGAAGAGACATATAAAACTCAATAACCTAATTAAAATAATATGCAATTAGTTGCATATTATTTTAATTAAACTTAGATTACTAATTAAACAACAAGAAAAACATTTCAACTTAAGGTATCCAATCATGGTTAGAACCGGAAAACGCTACCGAACAGGAAGAGCAGACAAACATTACGACGCCATCGTGATAGGCTCAGGTATTGGCGGCTTATGCAACGCAGCACTTCTTTCCAAATTAGGTAAAAAGGTTTGCGTTCTAGAACAGCACTATACTGCTGGAGGCTACACTCACAGCTATGAACGCAATGGCTATGAATGGGATGTGGGCGTTCACTACGTCGGAGAAGTACATAAATCCTGGTCCATGATTCGAAAAGTGTTTGATGCTATTACAGACTCTAAGCTCGAATGGGCCCCTATGGACAACCTGTACGATAAAATTATCATCAACGATAAAACCTACGATTTTTATGCAGGACGAGAACCCTTCAAAAACGAACTCAAAAAGCACTTCCCCAAAGAAGAAAAGGCAATCGATCAATACGTAGAACTGCTTAGTGAAGTAAGTAGCAAAGTCCCAAGATTTTTTGCAGGGCAAGCAATGCCAAGAAAAATGGGGCAAATTTATAACAAAATTAAGTATTTCACCCTGCCTAAGTATTTCTCACAAACCACCCTAGAAGTTTTGGAGGAATTAACCTCTGATCAAGAACTTATTGGTGTACTTACAGCTCAATGGGGCGATTACGGCTTACCGCCTGCCGAAGCCAGTTTCGTCATGCATGCAATGGTAGCGAAGCATTACATAACAGGCGGGAACTATCCGGTTGGCGGGTCTTGGCAAATAGCTAAGAGCATCATACCAGTCATCCAAAAATCCGGCGGCGAGGTATTTACTTACGCTGGAGTCGATAAAGTTATCGTTGATAACAAAAAAGCAAAAGGCGTTCGTTTAAAAAATGGCGATGAAATCTTTGCCGATCAAGTCGTGAGCAATGTAGGCGTGCTCCCAACCATTAACTACCTATTGCCTGAGCAAGCAGGAAAAGAATACAACATAAAGAAAATTAACGACGGCATAAAACTCTCATCAGCTCATTTATGCATTTATGCCGGCTTCAAAGGTACCACCGAAGAACTTGGTATATCCAAAACCAACTTATGGATTTATCCAGGATATGACCACGATAAGAACGTGAAAGTTTATCATGAAAAGCCGGAAGGCGACTTGCCTCTCATTTACATATCTTTTCCATCGGCAAAAGACCCTACCTGGGATGAACGCTACCCTAATAAATCCACCGTCGAAATTGTTACTGTGGGCCAATGGAAAACGTTCGAAAAATGGGCAGACTCCACATGGAACAAACGTGGCGAAACCTATGAAGAGATCAAAGAAAGAATTGCACAGAATATGCTACAAGTTCTTTACAAACATATGCCTCAATTAGAGCAAGCATTAGATTACTATGAACTATCTACACCCCTATCAACACAATGGTTCCAGTGGAATTTAGAGGGTGAGATATACGGCATTGACCATACAGTTAAGCGATTTAAACAAGATTGGCTTCACCCAGAAACGCCTATTAAGAACCTATACCTAACAGGTTCTGACATTGTTACAGCTGGTGTTGGTGGAGCATTAATGGGTGGCGTTATGACAACATCTTCGATGCTAGGCTTAAAAAACGGCTTAAAAGTAATGCAAATAATTAAAAACGCCTAAAAATATAAAAGAGGTACACCTGTACCTCTTTTTATTCTAAAACTGTATACCACACCTCAAAACGATCATATTTCATTCAACTGACATATTCTATCCATCAAAAATAGCCTATAATCCGTTACAAATAATAACTTTTGTTAACATATAGAGATTCCTATGAAAAGCATGAGCACAGTTAAAGGGCTAACACTCGTAACAATCGCCAGTTTTATGCTGATCAACAACAGCTTCGCTGTTGAACCCCTATCTGATAATGAAATGAGTGATTTAGTTGTACTGGATCCATTTGGTGCAACTGCCGCTGGTGGTCAAATAGACACCACACTAGAAGGTCGTTCTCTCAGTGCCGAAAGCGTTGATGAAACCAACCAAGCACTTGCCAATGACCCAAACACAAAATTAAATACTGACGCACCGATCAACCACCAATTTTTATTAGGTGACGCAAAGGTTGACCACTTAAGTTCAAATTTCCAAGATGGAATACAAATAGAATCAATGGGAAGCGTAGGAAACGTATACATTGATCAACTGATCGACAACACCGGAGCAAACAGAGGCTCCAGAGCGATTGAGAATATTAATATAGACAGCTCAGCAACCATCTATAACTTTCGATAACTCCTATTCCCCAACACAATCAACATTAAAATAAAGCGTCAGTATTGACGCGTTCTTCCTCTATAAATGTGCTATATCGCCCATTTAGCTTACTTTTTATACGAATGTCATATATTAACACTCTCAAATGTCTTAAGGTTTGTTACAAATAACAACTTAAGCTTACATTCGAAGGATTCACAATGGGCATTCACATCATCAAAGGATTCGCGTTAACCACGCTTACAAGCATTGCATTAGTCAGTAATTTACATGCAGTTGAACCTTTATCTGATAGCGAAATGGGCGATTTAGTTGTTATTGATCCTTATGGAGCTACTGCAGCAGGTGGGCAAATAGACACAACAACCGAAAGCCGAACCATTACAGCAGAAAGCTCTAATGATACAAACCAAGCCGCTGCTAATGACCCCAACAATAAACAAGTAATCGAAGCCACTCCTAATGTTGAACTGTCTTTTAGAGAAACACTCCCAGAACAATACTCAGCTACGTTAAACCATGGCATCCAAATACAAACCCAAGGCTCTGTTCAACAAGTAAACGTAAACACAATAATGAACAACCCAGGAAATGCCACTGGCGGTCAATCTTACCAAAACTTTCATATCGATAGTATGAGCGTCACACGCCAATATCGCTAAACAACCTAAGCACTCACTATACGTTTAGTACTTTTAACGAAGAAACAAAAAAGGCTCCCGAGGGAGCCTTTTCAAATCTCAGAAAGAATTACTTCTGAGTGAACTCTGGGTATGCATCCATACCACATTCAGCCAAGTCCACACCTTCGTATTCTTCTTCTTCGCTTACACGAATTCCGATAACCGCTTTCAATACACCCCAAACAACCAAGCTAGTTACGAAAACCCAGCCAAAGATTGTTGCAGCGCCGATCAACTGACCAGAGAAAGTAGAACCATCGTTAGTAATCGGTACAAGTAGAAGACCTAACAGACCAACAACACCGTGAACCGAGATAGCACCTACAGGATCATCAATCTTAAGCTTATCAAGAGTGATAATAGATAGAACAACAAGAACACCACCTAGAGCACCAAAGATAGTAGCCTCAAGCGCGGTAGGCGTTGAAGGCTCAGCAGTAATAGCAACCAGACCAGCCAATGCACCGTTCAATGCCATTGTAAGATCTGCTTTCTTAAACATGATACGCGCTAGAACCAAAGCACCTACAACACCACCAGCTGCTGCTGCGTTCGTATTTAGGAAAACCATAGCTACCGAGTTCGCATTCGCAATGTCGCCCAGCTTAAGAACTGAACCACCGTTGAAACCAAACCAACCCATCCAAAGAATGAATGTACCTAATGTAGCAAGAGGAAGGTTAGCACCAGGAATTGCGTTTACTTCGCCATTCGCACCGTATTTACCTTTACGAGCACCTAACAGTAGTACACCAGCCAATGCAGCTGAAGCACCAGCCATGTGAACAATACCAGAACCAGCAAAGTCAGAGAAACCAAGATCACCTAGAGTGTATAGGCCAAAAACAGAACCGCCGCCCCAAGTCCAGTAACCTTCCATTGGGTAAATGAAACCTGTCATAGCGACAGCAAATGCTAAGAAAGCCCATAGCTTCATACGCTCTGCAACTGCACCAGATACAATAGACATTGCTGTTGCAACGAAAACTACCTGGAAGAAGAAATCAGAAGCACCTGAATAGATTGAACCGCCTTCAAAACCATCTTCACGAGAAGCATAGTCACCTAGTACAGCAGCCGTATCAACATCAGCAATACCAGATAGCAAAATTCCGCCATCATACATAATTGCATAACCACATACTAAGTACATGATGCAAGAAATCGCAAACAACGCGATGTTTTTAGTAAGAATTTCTGTGGTATTTTTTGCACGAACCAAACCTGCTTCAAGCATGGCGAAACCAGCAGCCATCCACATCACAAGTGCACCACAAACTAAGAAATAAAATGTATCAATTGCGTACTGCAACTGATAAACATTATTTGCGATTTGTTCCATCTTCCAGCCCTCCGAACGAGCTTTTTATATTATCTAATTTGTAACTTAAGTTAGTTAGTCAGGAATCCAACACGCAGCTTATACTGCGTCTTCACCTGTCTCGCCCGTACGAATACGAACAGCTTGCTCTAGGCTAGTAACAAAGATCTTACCGTCACCAATTTTACCTGTATTAGCAGCTTTACTAATTGCTTCAATAACTTGATCCGTCAAACCTTCAGCAATTGCAGCTTCGATCTTTACTTTAGGTAGAAAATCTACAACGTACTCAGCGCCACGATAAAGCTCGGTATGACCTTTCTGTCGACCAAAACCTTTTACTTCCGTTACGGTAATACCCTGAACACCGATCTCAGACAGTGCTTCACGCACATCATCCAACTTGAACGGCTTAATAATTGCGGTTACCAATTTCATGGTCTTCTCCCTTCAAAGAGTTATTAGCCTAAATAATTGCGAACCAGTCTTTTCCATCCCAGACCAAATTCAACATAGTCCAAGGGTGAGCAGGGACTGTGCCTACTTTCAAAAGTCTTTTCAATTCATAAAGTTACAAACAAACATATACATAAAGCTTCAGTCATTCGGAGTAACTCAAGCCAAAGCCCACTAATTACGCACAACTTAAGTGCACAAGAAAAAGAAAGCACCCCATCATAGCGCATTATTTTTATAAACACCTCAAGAGAAGGACATCCATAGCTCATTTATTGGAACTAAGATAAGATATGAACAACCATATTTTCGCGGAGAGTCGTATGTTACCTAATGAATTATTTAATACCCTTGCATCCCAGTTAACACAAGCAATACCAGGGGCAACCGGCGCTGCAAAACTTGCACAAGAAGAAATACACAATAATATCAAAGTGATACTATCATCTGCTTTAAGCAAGCTTGAATTAGTAACACGTGAAGAATTTGATGCACAGACTGAAGTTCTGCACCGTTCTCGTGAGATGATTGAAGCGCTTGAAAAAAGGGTGTCTGAACTGGAACAAAAAGGCGCATAAACTTCCTTTTTTGCCAGCATCAAAATAGTGCGTTAACCTTTACCGTTCATATCGACGCACTATTTTGGCAATTTCTAGGTTACGGTACAGGGCAGAAAGCTCCGTCTGCAACCGATTAATAGTCTCTTTCGATAACGACTGGTGGCAGGCCATCGCGCCTATACTAGTAAAAAATACGAATTTTTTATTAAACTTCTTATTAATAAGTTCAGATGTATAAGGTTCACTGAACACATCCGTAGCCCAGACATCCGCTCGACCTAGCGAAACCATATTTGCTGCAACCTCATCCTTAATTGCTTCAATGGTTTTTATCCCAAAGCCATCCAGATACTCTTTCAAACCACTGCCCAAATAAGACGCAACTTTAAAATTATTTAAATCCTCTAATGTTCGAATACTAATATCATTTGCAACGGAACTATAAAAAGCAAAGCGGTTAATCATAATTGGGCTTACCCATTGAAAGTCCGCTTCACGCTCTTGGTTCCTCTGCAAAGGAAACAAACACGTATTCGGCGTCTTCTTTACATACCCATAAGCTCTTTTGAGAGGCATGATTCGCCACTTCTTACTAATCTCTGCTTTTTTAAATAATAAATCAGCAATCTCAACGCTCGCCCCTTTATATATCCCGACCTTATCAACCCAACTGTATGGTCTGAATTCATGGGTAACCAACAAAATATCCTCAGCGGAAGCTTTCCCTGCAGTCGAGAAAACAAAGCACAAAATACCAAGCACCAAATAACGCATCTGTTTAATGATCATTTATGCACTCCTATCCATTGGGAAAGGGATTGTTCATAGCTGTATGTCTTACCTTTTGGTTTTTCATTCGAAAGTTTTGATTTAGGGGCTCCGTCCTTTGATAACCAATGCTCCCTACTTTTTTTCATACTTAACCTTGGTGCACATTCCTGCCGCTGAAACTCCATCAGAGACATATCTTGTTCCATAGCAAGTGCCATATCCGTCATCGCCTGCTGGGGAGAAACCTTTCCATCAATCGCGTTTGCGATATTGCTCCACCAATGTCGTGACAACATAGGATAGTTAGGCACATTGACGCCTGTAGGAGTCCAAAGGGTACGCGCAGGGCTTCTATAAAACTCAACAAAGCCGCCCAATTTAGGCGCCATCTTAGTCATCAAGTCGGACTCAATATCGGACTCTCTGATAGGGGTCAACCCAACCACTGTTTTACGTAAAGACACTGTTTTCGACACAACAAACTGAGCATAGAGCCAAGCGGCATTTCGTCTATCTTCGGGGGTATTTTTTAGAAACGTCCAAGAACCTGCGTCTTGATAACCTAACTTCATACCCTCCTGCCAATATGCACCTTTCGGCGAAGGCGCCATACGCCACTTAGTCGTTCCATCTTCATTAATCAAACCCAGCTCTGGCTTTGATAAAGCAGCAGTAAATGCGGTATACCAAAATATTTGTTGAGCAATGTTCCCCTGCCCAGGAATTGCACCTGCTTCAGTAAAATTCATGGATTTAGCACCCGGCGGAGCAAAACGCTCTAACCAACTTATGTACTGATCTACTGCGTACACTGCAGCAGGGCCATCCAAAGCACCTCCCCGCTCAACAGAAGCTCCAACAGGACGACAGCCTTCCATTCGAATACCCCACTCGTCCACAGGTAAACCGTTTGGAATGCCTTTGTCTCCTGCTCCTGCCATCGATAACCACGCATCAGAGAACCTCCAACCAAGCGAAGGATCCCTTAACCCATAATCCATATGACCATAAACACGTTCACCATCAATAACTTTCACATGATCAGTAAAAAATTCAGCAATATCTTCGTAGGCAGACCAGTTTTCAGGGACGTTTAAGTCATACCCGTAAATGGCTTTAAATTGACGTTTCAAATCAGGGCGGGAAAACCAATCGTGACGATACCAATATAAGTTAGCAAACTGTTGATCCGGCAACTGATAAATTACCCCATCAGGGCCTGTGGTGAAACTTAGTCCAATGAAGTCGTCTAAATCTAACGTAGGCAAAGTGACGTCAACGTTCTTCATTAAATCAGAAATGGTAACAACGGCTTCCTGACGGTAATGCGTACCGATCAAATCACTGTCGTTGATATAACCGTCGTATAAATTAATCTCTGTATCTATTTGAGTTGATATCTTCTTGATAACATCATCTTCACCCGTCAACTCATGATAAACACGAATACCGGTTAGATCTTCAAATGCTTTTGCCAGCGTATTGGCTTCATACCAATGTGTATCAATTCGTTCAGAAACCACTCTGATTTTTAGCCCTTGATAAGGCTCAGCGGCCTTAGCCAGCCAAGTCAGCTCTTCTGTCTGTTGCTCACGCGTTAACGTTGTCTGGGTGAACTCTTTATCCAGCCAATATTGAATTTGCTTCTGTTTCTCTGATGACAAAGCTTGGGACACCCCAACCTCATCACCTTCAGCAAATACAGACGCACACGAAAGAAGCGAGCAAACAACTAACGCACCCCTCCAAGAGAACCCGAAAAAACTTGATTGATTTTGCATTCCATTCATCCGCTTAAAACAACCTGAGCGATCAAATCAAAGACCGTACCCATTGAGTGTAGAAAAGAAACGCCAGAACTACTAATAACAATTAACCAGACTTAAGCTTCTTTCAACATTACAGTTCAACCTTAGGACTGAAATATTTCAATCCCAGTATTTATCTTTGGAAACAACAGCATATAGTCAAATCTAATTAATAATGATTTCAAAGAAGATAACTTAATGTCTCTAGCCGTCATTCATACTCGGGCCGCCATTGGGCTTAATGCCCCACTCGTTACCGTTGAAACTCACATATCAGGGGGCTTACCGTCTTTATCCATTGTGGGCCTACCAGAAACGGCAGTTAAGGAAAGCAAAGACCGAGTAAGAAGCGCCATAATTAACAGTGAATTTGATTTTCCCTTAGGACGAATCACCATACATCTAGGGCCAGCAGATCTTCCAAAAGAAGGAGGCCGGTTTGATTTGGCTATCGCCATTAGCATTCTTGCTGCATCTAACCAAATCAAACAAGATAAACTTGATCAATATGAAATATTAGGAGAGTTATCCCTATCAGGCGAAGTTCGCCCGGTAAGAGGCGTCCTCGCCTCTGTTATTTCAACAGACAAAGCAAAAAAGATAGCAATTGTCCCCATCGAAAACGCGGAAGAAGCCAGTTTACCTCAAACCAATCAAATCATTGCTGTTCGCCATCTCAGCGACTTATGCGCTCACTTTAATGAAATAGCCCAACTGGACCACTACATTTATCAACCAACCACGCCAGATAAATACCATGAAGCCTCACCATTATGCTTATCCGATATTAAAGGCCAACCTCAAGCTAAAAGAGCCCTTGAAATTGCAGCCGCTGCAGGCCACAACTTATTGATGAGCGGGCCTCCCGGAACAGGAAAAACCATGTTAGCCAGCAGGTTAACCACTATCCTTCCTGAAGTTGATCACGTAGAGGCATTAGAAATCGCCAAAGTGCAATCCATATGCAACCCTCTTAATATTCAACATTGGAGTAACCGCCCCTTTCGAGCGCCTCATCATTCTGCTTCCGCAGCGGCCTTAGTTGGTGGGGGGTCAAACCCTAAACCAGGAGAAATCACACAAGCTCATCTTGGTGTGCTGTTCTTGGATGAGCTGCCCGAATTCGACCGAAAAGTACTAGAAGTACTTAGAGAGCCGTTAGAAAGCGGAGAAATCACTATCTCACGCGCACGACATCAAATCACCTACCCAGCACAATTCCAACTCATCGCGGCAATGAACCCCACTCCATGTGGAAAGATTTGCGGCCCCAATGACATCTGTTTCTGTACTAAAGCCAAAATAGATAAATACAGAAGTAAACTGTCAGGTCCATTACTTGATCGTATTGATTTACAAATCGAAGTCAGCCCAATCCCCAAAGAGCTTTTAGTCTCAGGAAACAGTCAACAAGAGGAAACCAGTAGAACTGTAAAGGAACGAACGTCCTCCGCAAGGCAGAGGCAGCTATCAAGAGCAAAAAAACCGAACAGCGAGCTGAATAGCAAAGAAGTCGAAAAATATTGCCAAATAAGTCGTTCCGATTTTGATCTTATGAACCAAGCCATCGATCAATTAGGACTATCAGCCCGTGCTTATCATCGAATATTAAAAGTTGCTCGTACCATAGCAGATCTGGAGGATCACGACATCATATCGACACAGCACTTAACGGAAGCTCTAAGTTATCGAAAATTAGATTTCAGAGGTTGAGGTCTATCTTTACAACCTTAAAAGCGCATATGAAATCTGACACCCGAGTTATCAAGCCCTTGATTCCGATCTTCACAAAAACCGCCATGAGACAAATGGTCCGTCATAACGGAAATAGCGTATCGATCAGAAAACCGCCAACCAATATCAATCGCTTCTCGAAAAACCAAACGACATCCTAACCCCCTGCGATCATCCTCTGGCTGGATTTCTCCGTCGTGGATGGCAGCCCCAAAAAAAGGAACAATAAGAAGACCTTGACCAGTGTCACCAATATCAATGTCAAACTGCCAACTCAGCCCCGCATACCCAAAACTGGTGTATCCAATATTATTAACCACAGCCCCAACCGTCGGCTGACCATTCAGCATCACCGGTATTGCGTTAAATACCGCTTCAACGTTTAAATCGACGCCATGCTCAACTTTACTCGCAATTAACCCTCGATTATGAGCCAGTAATCCTACTCGAACCTGCTTAATTTCGGCGCTCTCTGCGAATAAAGGCAAAGTCATTGCACTGATGCACAACGCACTGACTGCACCTAAAATACGTAATGAGAACAACTTCAAGCCAACAAACATAATGACCCCTTATCTATCAAAGAAAGTCGATCAGGATTTGTCGAACTACAACCACCTCCAAACGGAAACAAGCAAACGCATTACTACCATTCAGTATGGTTAAAGAATGATTTCTATCAAGTCACGATCTTTCCGCATAACACCTCCTTTTACCCTCTCTTTTACGGCCAGTATTTGATAAAATGGCCGCCATCCTCCATCTGATACTGACCCTCCCATGAGCCAAATAGAAAACCGCATCAATCAATTAAACGATCGACAAAAAGATGCGTGTAAATACATAAGCACGCCACTATTGGTTATTGCAGGCGCAGGCAGTGGTAAAACCAGTGTAATCACCACTAAAATTGCTTATCTAATCGATACTTGCGGAATTAAGGCGCATAACATTGTTGCTTTGACCTTCACCAACAAAGCCGCTCGAGAAATGAAAGAGCGTGTCGGCCAACTGGTGAAAGGGAAAGCCAGCCGAGGGCTTACAGTTTCAACATTCCACAATCTTGGCCTTAATATCATTCGTAAAGAATGTAAAACACTGGGCTACAAAGCAGGGTTCTCAATCTTTGATCAACAAGATGCCCTTGGACTCATCAAAGAAATTATGATCCGAAAGTACGATGATGACGGAGGCATGGCGGATACAGTACAAAACCAGATATCCAACTGGAAAAACGAAATGTTACTTCCAGAGGATGTTGCAAATGTTGCCGACACACCAGAAAAAGTCGCAGCCGCCGTTGTCTATGAACATTACAATCGCTACTTAAAAGCATACAACGCCGTCGACTTTGACGATTTGATTTTGCTTCCAACGTTACTGTTTAAAAACAACAAAGCAATATTAGATAAATGGCAACGTAAAGTGCACTACATGCTGGTTGATGAATATCAAGACACCAATATCAGCCAGTATTTATTGGTAACTCAACTGGTTGGTCTCCGCTGTCAGTTCACGGTGGTTGGAGACGACGATCAGTCTATTTACGCATGGCGTGGCGCTCGACCGGAAAACCTAATTCAGCTTAAGCATGATTACCCAAGCTTAAGAGTCGTCAAGCTTGAACAAAACTATCGTTCGACCAGTCGAATTCTAAAAGCCGCAAACATCTTAATTGCCAATAACCCGCACGAGTTTGATAAAAAACTCTGGAGTGATTATGGCATGGGCGAAGAAATCCGAGTGGTTGCTTGCAAAAGTGAAGACGCGGAAGCCGAGCGAGTAGCATCCGACATCATTGAACAACGACTTCGCCGAAATAATAACTACAGCGACTACGCCATCCTCTATCGAGGTAATCACCAATCCAGATTGATTGAAATGAAACTACAGGCGTACCAAATTCCGTATAACCTATCCGGAGGAACAAGCTTTTTCTCACGCGCAGAAGTCAAAGACATCATGGCGTATTTAAAGCTTATCGTGAATCCAGACGACGACAATGCATTCCTGCGAATTGTAAATGTACCACGCAGAGAAATAGGCCCTACAACCCTTGAAAAACTGGGTGAATACGCAAACAAACGCGATACCAGCTTATTCAATGCATGCGACGACATAGGCCTAGACCAAATTCTTAGTGAGAAAGCATTACAACGCCTTAGAACCTTCTCCAACTGGATCCAGCGTATTACCAAACAATGCTATCAAGGGAACCCCATCGATGCTGTAAGCGAAATGATCAGAGACATTGATTATGAAGCTTGGCTACACCAAACCAGTAACAGCCCTGCACAAGCAGAGAAGCGGATGAACAATGTCTGGTTCCTCATTGAGTCTCTTCAGCGATCCATTCACCGAGCTCAAGAAGATGGTGATGAAGGAGACATTGAAGACGCCATTGCCAAGCTCGTATTGAGAGACATGCTCGAACGCCAAGAAGATGAAGAGGAATCAGATAAAGTTCAACTGATGACCCTTCATGCATCAAAAGGCCTCGAATTCCCGCATGTCTATATTATGGGCATGGAAGAAGAATTATTACCGCACAGAAACAGCATTGACGAAGACAATATCGAAGAAGAAAGACGATTAATGTACGTTGGAATCACTCGTGCCAAACGAGTACTAACACTGACGTATGCGGCAAAACGAAAACAATACGGTGAAATATTTAATACCACACCAAGCCGATTCTTAGAAGAAATCCCACCAGAAGACTTAGTTTGGCAAGGTTTAAAAAATAAGTCAGACCCTGACAAACTCAAAGCCCACGGCCAACAGACACTCAGCAGTTTAAAATCATTACTCGGCGACTAATCAATCACTGCTGCTAATGACTGCTCAGGGGTTATATAACCATAAGCTTCTTGTTGAACGTCACCTTTGGCCAGAACATCCGGCAAATCGATTTCGTCAATCGGTCTGGATAACAAAAAGCCCTGCGCGCTGTCACATTGGCTGTTCTGAAGGAACTGCAAATGATCCAGTGTTTCAATGCCTTCAGCCACCACCGTTTTATTCAGTTTATGAGCCAAATCAATCACCGACTCGACAATAAGACGACTCTCTTCATTAACATCTGTTGGTGCAATAAAACTACGATCCAATTTAATGACATCAACGGGTAACTGTCTCAAATAACTTAATGAAGAGTAGCCCGTACCGAAGTCATCTAAAGCAACGGTCACGCCCAATTCATTTGCCTTTTTCATGACGGAAGCTGCCAAATCACTGTTATGAATTAACACGTTTTCTGTGATTTCCAGTTCCAAACGGCTGCCAGAAATATCGCCTAAACAATCTTCCAAGTAGCTGACCAATTTATCATCACAGAACTGACGAGCAGATAAGTTAACCGCTAGTTTATATTGACCAAGCCCTGCTTTTTCTAGACCTTTAATAATGGTCAGACCATGGCTGATCACCCAGCGACCCAACTGAAAAATGAGCTCACCCTGCTCCATTTGAGGAATGAAATGATTAGGCATAATCATTCCTTTCTCTGGGTGCCTCCAACGTACCAATGCTTCAAAACTGTCCAAAACCCCCGTCTTCATATCAAACTTGGGTTGAAGAAAAAGACAGAACTGTTCGTCATCCAGTGCCGTTTGCAATTCAGATTCCAGTTCCAAAGCTTTGGATATATCGATTAACATCTGATCATTGAAGAAATGGAAACTGTTTTTACCATCGTCTTTGGCCGCATACATCGCCATGTCCGCCTGACGCGTCAAATCTTCAGGTGAAGCATCCTGATTATCACAACAAACAACACCAATACTAGCTGTCACTGTAAGTAAGCGCTTATCAATTTCAATGGGCTTACGGAACTCAGCCAAAATCCGATTCAACAAGATATGAATGTCATTTGGGTCATTTAAATGACGACAAATAATCGCAAACTCATCACCCCCAAGGCGACACAGAGTATCCTGCTTTGAGATTAAACGCTTCAACCGACGAGACGTCTGTACTAACAGGCTGTCTCCAGCCATATGACCTAAAGTCTCATTGATTCGTTTGAACGCGTCCAGATCAAGAAAAATAAGACCTACGGTTTCATCCGGATGGTCTTTCAGTTCCGAAACCGCTTCACGCAATTCATGAACGTACAAAGATCGATTAGGCAAATGCGTCAAGGTGTCATACATCGCCATTCGTTCAAGCTCACCTGTTCTAAGCTCGACTTCTCGACTCAGAAATTCAAGCTTACGAGATAAATCAACGGTAACTATGTCCAGCTGATCTACTTCGTTATGATAACCATGATGATCTGGCGCCAGACGGTTTCTCACAACCTCGTATTCGCCTTCGGCCAATAACGGCAACGTTTCACTGTGCAACGTAATTCTTCTCATTGGCCGCCACAATAGAACAAACCCCACAACAACCGAGAAACAACCTGCAAGCAGAGCAAATAACAAAGCAAACATCATTAAATTTCGATTACTTTTTTGCTCTTCCGTTAAGTCAGACGCGACCAATAAAACATCGCCCTGAGGACTTATTTCCATCCCCCATAAAGCCCAAGCTCTGTCTTCTAGCAAAATCTGTTGCCCTTCCGTCAGCAACTGCTTCAAACTGTAACTTCGATTGGCCACAGAGAGCACTTCATTCGCCAACGATTGACTGGTTGCGGACATCAAACCGACATTCCAATTCGCTAATCGGCCTAAAAAGCTCGCTTCTTTATTCACTACTGCTAACGCCAATTCCGCATCAAATGATCGCCTCATTGCCGCAACCACATCGGAAATGGATTGAGCAATGACCATGACATAACGTTCGCCGTTGGCGAGTAAAATAGGGACACCCAAGTAAATCCGACAATCATCAGAGCAATAAATAAGAGATTCAGGGCGGCTTTTCTGAGGAACCCAATCCATCAATTCAGTCACAGGAACCATGCTCACTTGGCCTTTCTTCGCGAGCACTTGAGCTCGATCACCGAGCAAAAGAATGGAGTCGATTTGACCAAATAGGTTTAGGTTATCCCAATGCAAGTCGATGGCGGCAATGACGTCCTGAAGATCAGGTTCTGACGTTTCTAATACCGTGCTGTTGGCGTTTTCCTCAGGAACACTCACACTTGCAAGCAACATGACTTGATCAGCCACATCCACCAAGCTATCACTGGTCATCGAAACCAGCTGCTGAAAGTTCGTCTGATACTTCACAAATTCTGTATTTAGATATCGATCAAATCGCTCTGAAGACCAAATATAAATAACAACAGCAAACACTAAGACAATTAAAGAGGCCACTAACGCAAATGAACTCGCGACTTGAAACTTTAAACTTACGAATTTGGAGCCAGCACGTTGTGGGGTCATTACTACTTATTTCCGCGTTTATACATTATTACAAATGATCGACTAACCAATATATCTCGACCATTTTACCTTATTTATCAAGCATCTCTATCTACAATCCAAACCGATATGCCACCTGCCCAGCAATCATGGACCAATCTTCATCTTGCCCATTCGCGCTATTCGGTTCGAACAAAGGCGGAACCCACGCATAGCCTGTTACATAATGATATTCCACCATTAGAAGCCAATCCGCTGTTGGTTGCCAAGAAACCCCAAGTGATCGGGTTTTAGAATACGAATATAGGCCAGAACGAATATCGAGCGCATCCATTATAGGCTCTTTCCCATACTTGTCGTTTTTATCCAAATGCAACATATCATACCGGATAAACATCGCCCACTGGTCATCCAAGTGATATCGACCTTGAAGGTAATAACTTTGACTTGTTTGTGCTAAATCTCCGTTTACGATTCCCATAACGGAGGGCCCAGAAACAATACCTATCGGTAGGTCCATTTTAAGATCAATTTCAGAATACTCTGCGGTTACTTCAAAACGATCAATACTCCATTGACCACCCAACACCCAATGATCGATTTCAGCTCGACTGGGAAGCATCGGATTCAAATCCGCCTCAAGTGAATAAGAGTAATCCAGATAGCTAGCGTATAAATCCAAGGAATTCGGTAAACTTAATTGAATGTGGCCGCGAACATGATCATTACTCTTCATTGAGCCTTTCACCAAATCCCCTGTAATATTCCGAATCGCCTGTTCACTATAATCACTGGTACCTGCCGCAAGCCCCCAACTTAAAGCAACGCCCCCCAGCAAATGACTGCCATAAAGTTCCCCACCATCGAGACGTAAGTATTGATCCCTTAATGCTTCTGAATACATGGATTGCGGCAAAATAATACTAGGGCGAGCAAAAGGAATATCACGTGTGTCGTTATAAATACCCACTGAATTCTTTATTCTTCCTAAGCGAATGCCCAGTTCCTGAATGCCATCCGAATAGAACATCCAATCCGCCAGCAAATGATCCAATTCAATACCGTCACTCGGATCTAAATCACCCACTTCACGATACTGAATCTGGGAAGACACCCTAAACCTAGGCAGCGCTTGATATTGACCGTTTAATGCGATTTCTCGAACATCAAAACTGATGTCTTTATCCTCATCAATGAATGTACTGTCCGCATCAATAACACCTTGAGATGCAAAACCGTTCAACTGCCAAGGTTTATCATCAATTAAGTCTGCTTTCGTCACACTGTTTACGAGCACAAACAGAAAAAAGCCAATTACTTTTAAGCACAGAACCAATGACTTATTCAAGAATTAATACACCTGAGTTTTTACCAATATCGACACCATGAGGCATATAACCAATTGCACCTTCCGTTTTAGAAATTGCCCGACGCATTTCTTCATAAGATTCAAGATGAACTGGCGCTCTCCCACGACCGGAATAAACCAATCGACTCCAATTTCTTTGTAAATGAAATGGCAAAAAACCTAATTTCTCTTTGCAAAACGTATGATGAGCCTCACTGTCCACCGGGAAGGTAAATACTTTTATTGGCTGACCATCAGACCAGTGGATTAGTCGCCGACTAAAAATAAGCCTAAGCTTTTGTTGAGACAATTCGGTGTCTTTTACTGAAGGGTGTACAACTATTTCGCAGGCATGCGTATTCGCACCAAGTAACGATGTTACCAAGAGTACGCTTATCAATAATAACTGAGAAAGACCAACAACCAACTGCAAACCTTTAAAACTAATTTCAGCGAGAGGGTTATCACCTTAAAGGATAACTAAAAGAAAATGTAGGAAAAAACCATAAAAAAAGGTGAGATAAATCTCACCTTTTTTCTAATAACAATCCGTTTATTATAAATAAACTAAAATGTGTTACTTAGTCATGAACTCAACCGCAGCACTGATTTCTTCGTCAGTACAATCACCACAAGTACCACGAGGCGGCATAGCGTTTAAACCACCAATAGCATTCGCTAAAACTGTATCGAAGCCGTTATCTAGACGAGGCGCCCAATCAGCAGCATCACCAATTTTCGGTGCACCTAAAACGCCAACACTATGGCATGCAGCACAATATGAACCAACAATGTCTTCACCAGAACGAGGACCTGAAGCCGCTGAAGCCGAAGCACCTGAAGCCGCTGCACACTCTTCACCTTGAATACATACAGAACCGCTAGGCTTTAGGCGTTCATTAATTGATTCAACACTGTTTGAACCTGCTACAGCGCCGGCTGTAAGCATTAATCCTGCAACTACCGCAACGACTGAACGGATGACTTTTATCATTTTTTGGACCTCTGTTATCAGCTAATCAGGACTTCATTCCTTTGAGAATTAAGCCTACTTAAATTTTTATCGCGCGATTATAACCGCTATACCCTTAAAGACCAAACGGTGATTATTAGTACAACAAAATGACTAAAAAACTCTCAATACCGAACTTGATTAATTTACGACCCGTTCACATTTTTTATTGATCAAACACGACTCTGAAATCTACTTGGGCAAATCGGACTATTTACTCACATTTCAGACCTATCAAGTAAACCGCTATTTGCTAATTTTAATGCTTGTCATGTTCTAAAAGGTCTAATTCATAAGTAATTACGCCCTTTTATGCACCGACAAAACCACAATCAACGATCCATAAATATAAAAAATAAATCGGAGATACACATGAACACACAACAGGCGAACAACCTCGCCCAAACAATATCCAATCAATTTATAACCAGCTTGCTCATCCTGCTGTTGGCCACCTTCAGTAGCTTAACGCACGCAACCAACTTATTGGCCGGATTCACGTCCATTCCAGGCCACTTTCCCAAGTCAGATGCTTATACCGTAGACGATGACGTCGTAGTCACCAGTTTTGATGGGACTGAAATTACTGCCAATGTCATTGTTCCGACGTCAGGACAAGACAGCTATCCAGCCATCGTGTTTATCAACAGCTGGGCAATGGATGAATATCAATACGTTCCACAAGCCGCTAAGTTTGCTGAGCAAGGCTATGTCGTACTGAGCTATGCAACAAGAGGGTTCGGGGAGTCCACAGGAAAAATTGGCACCTCAGGTCCCAAAGATATGATCGACCTGAGCCGAATGATCGATTGGTTACTCGAAAATACACCAACCGATGTCAATCGCATCGGCGCATCAGGAATATCCTATGGGTCCGGTATAAGCTTGATGGGAGCAGCCCATGATGAACGAATTTCTGCCGTTGTGGCCATGAGCACATGGGGCGATCTGGCAGAATCCCTTTACGGTCAAGAAACACCTCGCCTTATATGGGGTGGCCTTCTCACCTTACTGGGCGAATTAGTGGGTAATCCAGAAGAAGACATCGCCGAGAATTATGAGAACCTGATCAAGCACCAAAATATCGAAGAAACTCTGGAATGGGCCGCAGCAAGATCTTCTAAAAGCTATATCGACATACTTAATGACCGAAATGTGCCTATCTACATCGCCAATAATTTTGGAGACAACTTATTTCAACCCAACCAAGTACTTAAGTTTTATGAACAGCTCACTACGCCAAAGCGCATTGATTTAAGCCAAGGAATGCATGCAAGTGCAGAACTCTGGGGATTGATCACAGTAAATCAGTACCACTATTTATGGGACAAGACTGAACGCTGGTTTGATCGTTGGTTAAAAGGTGAGAACAATGGCATTGAACATGAATCAGCCTTCAACGTTGAACCAAAGCACGCAGACGACCAATACGAAAATTTAATTGAGTGGCCAAGCCCATTAATTAGTGATCAACGCATGTATCTACACTCACGAGGATTACTGACAAACGGAAAAATAAAATCGTCAAAGTACAGCCCATGGTGGACACAGACCGACATGATTTTTTCCGGATTAGACACACTAGCAAACACAGGAATCCCAATGATTTCCTCGTTAATTGAAGCGGAAATTGACGCACCTGTGATTACCTCCATTCCATTAATCAGTCGAATCAATGGCATCGTGTTCGAAACCGAACGCTTGGAGAATACATTAGAATTAAGAGGCATTCCGAAGCTTCACGTAAATGTAGAGCCCAGTAAATCCAAGTATCAAATGATTGCTTACCTCTATGATGTAGACTCAGTAGGCATTGGTCGCTTAATTACACATGGTCCATTAACAGATTACACAGCAAAAGAAGGGGAAACCCAAACTGTGGACATGGAGTTAGTCGCAACTGCGTATGACGTTCCTGCAGGCCATAAAGTCGCGTTAGTCGTCGATACATTCGACCTGCTATATGCCCCGCCTGCGCTTGATTTATATACATTAAAGTTTCGCTTCAATAAGAACGAGCAATCTTGGTTAGATTTACCAATTAAAGAGTAGTCATGTTGAAGTCTAGCGCCTAGACTAAGGAGCTAGACTTCAATTTAATGGAATGAATTGCGCTTAATGGACACAAAAACACCGTCTCAAAAACAAGAAAATATAACAAACAAGTACGGCCAATCATTAGGTATACCTGTACCAAATTGGGAAGCCCCCAATCCTCCGGCTGAAATCAATAGTTCTGGAAATCATTGTCGTCTAGAACTGCTTTCTGCAAAAAAACACGCCATTGAACTCTACACCGCGAATGCTGAAGATGCCTCGACAGAAAGCTGGACTTACTTGCCATACGGGCCATTCACATCCATTCAAGACTACACTCAATGGCTAACAGAGCAGGCCTCTAAATCGGATCAACAGTTCTACGCCATTATTGACCTAAAAACCAATAAGGCTGTTGGGCTATCTGCCTTTTTAAGAATTTCGCCCCAAGCTGGGTCCATCGAAGTGGGTCATTTAAAATTTTCGCCATTGATGCAAAGAACCCCTATTTCCACTGAAGCCATGTATTTAATGATGAAGCATGCCTTTGAGCTCGGTTACCGCCGTTATGAATGGAAATGTAACGACCTAAACCAGCCCTCTAAAAGTGCAGCTAAACGACTGGGCTTTCAGTTTGAAGGAATATTTCGCCAAGCCTTGATTGTAAAAGAACATAACAGAGATACCGCATGGTTTTCCGTTATTGACTCCGAATGGCCTGCCCTTGCAGTGGCCTTCGAGCAATGGCTAAGTCCTATGAACTTTAATGAAGAAGGGGTTCAAGTTGAACGCCTGTCTGATATACGAGATTCGCTTCTTCCTTAAATATCAATTAACTACAGGGTAAGCACGGATCAACCTGACAGATATTCACACCCAGCGTCGTGTTTTATCTGTTAACAAGTCTAAAAAGTATACTAAGATATGCTAAAAAATAATTAAAGCAATGCCATCATGTACATTGCTACAGGGACGTTCAATGCAGCTATATCTCAAACTCTTTGTATTCTTATTCTCTTGCTTGGCTCAGTTATCTTTTGCCAGCGAGCTTATTTCGATTACAGAACATGAACGTCGGATTGCTCTGGATAAACACGTGTCTTTCATAGAAGATCCAGATCATAGCCTCTCTTTCGAAGACGTCAGTGAACTCCCTGCAGAACAATGGCATAACAACGATCAAGAACAAATCAATTTAGGATACTCAGAATCGTCCTATTGGTTAAAAATTTCATTACGAAACGCTGATTCGGTTTGGCTCGATCGCATTCTTGAGATCGGTTATCCCGTTTTAGATTTCATTGACATCTACATCGTTAAAAATAACATTTACACCAATCACATCATTTTAGGCGATAAGCTTCCCTTTTATGAGCGATTAATTCAAAGCCGAAATTTTCTTATCCCTTTGTCTTTTTCAGTAAACGAAAAAATTGATCTCTATATGAAGATCAAGACTTCAAGCTCAGTACAAGCACCACTGGAACTTTGGAACCCGATTGATTTTCATCAAGTAGATCAGTCTCGAGTAATATTTCAAGGGGTCTACTTTGGTATCGCGTTAGTGATGATACTTTATAACCTGTTTGTGTATTTAGCCGTCAGTGAAAAGACCTACCTCCACTATGTCGGCTACATCAGTTGCATGGCGCTGTTTCTAGGGTCATTAAGTGGCTTAAGCTTTCAATACCTTTGGCCAACGGCCACTTGGTGGAACGACCAATCCATAGTCTTTTTCCTTAATGGCGTCTTAGTCTTCGGATCATTCTTTTCGATTCGGTTTTTATCTTTAAAGAGCAGTACACACCTTTGGATTAACCGTTATCTCAATGGTATCGCGTGGCTGGCATCCATTCAGATGATTTGTTCTTTACTTTTCACCTACAAAGTAATGATCCAACCCACCATCTATCTAGCCATCACCGCTTGCCTATCATTACTGCTCGTCGGATTATACCGATGCTTTCAAGGGGACATATCCGCTCGTTACTTCACCGTAGCTTGGACGTCCATGCTGTTTGGTGGCATCGTACTCGCCCTGAACAAATTCACGGTATTACCACAAAATATGATTACTGAAAGCGCCACTCAAATCGGATCGGCGCTTGAGATTATCTTACTCTCCATCGCACTTGCGGATCGCCTAAACCAAGAAAAACGCAAGGCATTTGCAGCTCAGTTAGATGCTTTGAAACACGAACGAGAAGCAAGGCAAGCACAAGAAGAAACCCTCCAAGTGCAAAAAGAAGCCAATTTAATGCTTGAGCAACGAGTTATTGAACGCACTTCCGAATTAGAAGACCTCAATAAACGACTGCTTGAACTGAGTGCAACGGACGCCCTCACAGGCCTTAAAAACAGAGGCTACTTTGATGATAAATTCCAGCACTACTATACAACCGCCTACCGCTTCCAAAAGCCTCTTTCCTTGCTTGTTATCGACATCGATCATTTCAAACAATTTAATGATAATCACGGGCATTTGATTGGTGATGAATGCTTAAAGATGGTGGCAGAGAACATTCAACACGTGGTCTCTCGACCAGAAGACAAAACCACTCGTTACGGAGGGGAAGAATTCGTGGTTTTACTGCCTGATACGAGCGAACAAGGAGCTCAACGCGTTGCAGAAAAAATCCGACAACGCATTGCTGAAACGCCATTTCAGTTAGCCAACTGCATGCTTCAAGTCACGGTAAGTATTGGCATAACGACTGAAACGCCGAAAGCAGCGGACAAACGCAAAGAAATGTTTGATCGAGCGGATGAAGCGCTTTATGTGTCAAAAAATAACGGTAGAAATCAAGTAAACTCATTGCCCGCCATCATTAAGACAGCATCTTAAAAAATCACTTCCAATCTTTCAGATCGTATTTATCAAGCAATCGTTGGAGTTCACCTGAACTCCTTAATGCTTCGATCCCTTTTGACAGCATCTGAGAGTAGAGCTTTGAGCTTTCTAGGTTGGGAGAGAAAGCATGATAAATTCCGGGAGCCCCCCCAACTTCATCACGCCCAACATATCGAATACGATCTTGTAAGCCCGCTTGTTTTGCAACCCATGCCACAGCATGCTTATCACCTGCTATCACGTCTAAACGGCCATGCACTAAAGAAACCACGTTTTCCTTCAGAGGTTTGCGACCATAACGCACGTAAACCTTTTCTGGGTACGTGTTCTGATAATCGACAAACCAATCGTTGTAGTCATAACCATCAATGACGCCCAAATAGACGTCCTTTAAAGACTGCTCGCCATCGTATCGCCAAGAAGCGTCATTCCGAACATAAAAGCTCAACCCACTTCGACCCAACTCTTCCTTAGGAAAAATAAAATCTGAGGCTTCATTTTTAGTCGCACCAATGATTGCATTAAATCGTCCTTTTCTCGTTTCTATAATGGCACGATTCCAAGGCAATATTCGATACTCAACGTTATAACCTTCTTTCTCAAAGACAGCTCGAGCGACATCAATCATGTAACCTTCCAGCTCAGCGTTAGGCCGATCATTAAACGGTGGCCATACATCGGCAACAAACGTAATTGTTTTGGGATCAGACTTAACGGTCGCACTGAGAAATAGAGTTAAGACTAGAAATAAAGGAGAAAGAAGTGCAGAAAGTAACTGACGCATAGTTTGCTGTTCGAGTAACTTAGTTTGTAGAGGGTGTAGAATTTAACTAACGATGGTACACCCGGCGCGATTCGAACGCGCGACCTTCGCCTCCGGAGGGCGACGCTCTATCCAGCTGAGCTACGGGTGCAAAACATACATAAATAACGAAGGCGAAATTCTAACGTTCTGCATTACTAACGTCCAGTTTTGCTTGCAGTTATTTCCTGATATTTATTTTTAACGCAAGAATTAACGCTGGACTTGCTCTGCTTTATAATCAGAGACAACCATCAAATTGAATACAGGAAATTGGCACATGAGCGAAAATACCTCAGCACACACTCAAGAACTCACAGAAGCTCAACAAGACAAACTGGACGCCCAAGCATTTCGTAGACTTCTCTCTCATCTAGATAACCGCAAGGACGTTCAAAATATAGAGCTTATGATTCTTGCTGGTTTCTGTAGAAACTGTTTTTCCAAGTGGTACAAAGCAGCAGCGGACGATCTCGAAATTGAAATATCGGATGATCAAGCTAGAGAACGAATTTATGGCATGCCTTACAGCGAATGGAAAGAAAACCACCAGCTTCCAGCAACTGAAGAGCAAATGGCAGCCTTCAATAAAGTAATGAAAAAATAGACATTATTGCGAGTAATCCACAATGCAATTTATCAACACAGTGCATTACTCGCATACTAATTCAGCGTTATTTAAGGAATAACTGATAAGCAGGGTTCTCTGTTTCATTCCAATAACGGTAGCCCAGTTGATCCATGTACTCTTGAAGTAACTCTACTTCGCTCTCAGGCACCTGAAGTCCGGCAAGAACACGACCATATGCAGCACCATGGTTTCTATAATGAAACATTGAGATATTCCATTTTTGACCCAACTGATTCAGAAACAACATTAATGCACCAGGTCGCTCAGGAAATTCAAAACGAAAGACGACTTCATTAACCACGCCTTCAGCACGACCGCCAACCATATAACGAACATGAACTTTCGCCATCTCATCATCCGTCAAATCAATGATTTGATAATCGTGTTTTTCAAGCGATTCAACAATAGTTAAACGTTCATTCTGATTGCCCCCCAATTGAATACCTGCAAAGATTTGCGCTTCGTCTTTATCATCAAAACGATAATTAAATTCTGTTATGTTACGCTTGCCGAGCAAATCACAGAAATGACGGAAAGCACCTGGACGTTCAGGAATCGTCACCGCAAATAATGCCTCGCGATTTTCACCTATTTCAGCACGTTCAGCCACATGGCGTAGGCGATCAAAGTTCGTATTAGCACCACTTACAACGGCCAGTAAATTTTGCCCTTCTATCTTGTTTTTCTCGACGTACTTTTTCAAACCAGCAACGGCAAGCGCACCTGCTGGCTCGGCAATCGCGCGAGTGTCATTAAACACATCTTTCATTGCAGCACAGATTTCATCCGTTGAAACGGTGATTACTTCATCCACGTAGTCTTTAGCAACTTTCCAAGTGTTTTCACCAATTTGAGCAACGGCGACACCATCAGCAAAAATACCCACCTGATCCAAGATCACTCGTTCGTTCGCTTTCATCGCCTCATACAAACAAGCCGACTCATCCGACTCAACACCGATCACTTTAATCTCAGGCTTTAAATACTTGATATAAGCAGCAATACCCGCAATTAAACCGCCACCACCCACGGGAACAAAAATCGCATCCAGTTCCCCTTGAGTTTGATGAAGCACTTCCATGCCAATGGTGCCTTGACCCGCAATGACATCTTCATCATCGTAAGGGTGGATATAAACTAACCCTTTTTCTTTAACCAGCTGCTGGCTATAAGTAAATGCTTCATCAAATGTATCGCCGTGCAGTACAGCTTCCGAACCACGGGCGCGAACCGCTGCCACCTTAATATCAGGCGTAGTATTTGGCATAACGATGGTGCAAGGCACACCCAACTTTTGAGCAACCAGAGCCAAACCTTGCGCGTGGTTCCCTGCAGACGCAGCGATCAAACCACGCTTACGTTCTTCCGCCGGAATTTGCATGACTTTATTGCAGGCACCACGCAACTTGAATGAATACACAGGCTGAAGGTCTTCACGCTTCAAAATAATATTATTGTTCAGCCTTTCAGATAAAAAACCTGCTTGATCAATTGGTGTTTCGATGGCTACATCATAAACACGAGCGGTCAGGATTCGTTTGATATATTGCTGAAGCATGAAAGGCCTACTATGACTAAATTTTCAAGGGAGTATTAAGGTAACTGCACAGCATACCTTGTTTACTTTTTTACGCAAAGAAACCTAACAGATAGGCCTCAACATTTGCCTTCATTGAATCAGGGTATTGCTATAAAAATCAGCTACCCTTTGGTATCATCCGCACGATCAACTACTAGGCTCGGAATAAAGAACAATGACTCAAGACGAATTAAAGCAGGCTGTGGCAAAAGCAGCGCTGGATTACATCCTTCCTAAACTTGAGAAAGACAGCATTGTGGGGATTGGCACTGGTTCTACAGCCAATTATTTCATCGATGCACTTGCCGAGCACCAAGACTTGTTTGACGGCGCAGTTTCCAGCTCCCAAACATCCGAAGACCGTCTGAAAGGCCACGGAATTCCTGTTTACGACTTAAACAGCACCGGTTCGTTTGAGTTCTACATTGATGGTGCGGACGAAACAAATGAACGTCTGGAACTGATCAAAGGTGGTGGAGCCGCATTAACACGTGAAAAGATCGTTGCTGCCTGCGCAAAAGAATTCATCTGCATTGCAGATGACAGCAAGATGGTTGATCTACTGGGCGCTTTTCCTCTGCCCGTCGAAGTCATTCCAATGGCTCGCAGCTACGTTGCCCGCGAAATCGTAAAGCTTGGCGGTGATCCCGTGTATCGTGACGGAGTAGTCACTGATAACGGCGGTGTAATACTAGATGTCCACAACCTAGCCATCAAATCCCCCATGGAACTTGAGAGTAAGATCAATCAGCTTACGGGCGTGATTACTAACGGGTTATTTGCACTTCGTCCGGCCGATACATTATTACTTGGCACTAAAAACGGTGTCCAAACACTCAAGGCTAAGTAATGAGCTTATTTTTGAATCGCTTACTTTCTTTTGTTCCTGGTTCCAAGGCCAATCAGAAAAAGAAAAAGCTACAACAGCTTCGAAAGTTACTCATCACCCAAGGTCAGGACGTCTCCAATCTTAATGATGATCAACTGGAATACGTTGCGCTAGAAGTTCGAAAACAAGTCCTTCAAAGCGCTCCGACTGAAAAAGAAGCAAAGAAAGCCGAGTAAAGTCGGCTTTTTATTTCTCTCCATTTAAATGCGCTTAATTGCTGCGACTGTCCAACCAATCTGCGCTCATTGCCCATGCAAATTGGGACGCTGACGAGCCACCAAAAACACCTGCATGCCCTCCGGGCACAACATAAAACGCTTTATCTTTGCTGCCCACAACATCCAACAAATGACGCGCCGCACGAATACCCACGATCTTATCGTTATCACCTGCAAATGACATGAGGTTCGCTTTTATGTCCTTAAAGTAGGCTTTCCCACCATTGATATTCACCACACCTTCGGCAAATTGATTACCAACAGCCAACTTGCTAATGATTTCTTGAATCATCCCTCCCGGATAATCCGCCATGTCTTCAAACCAGTTCGACATGGTTGTATGTTCTGACAGTTCCTCTCGATCCCCCATGCTGGTCAGTAAATCCCAATAACTGATCAAACTTCCTAGGGGATTGGTTAACTTAAATGAAATAGCGACCAACCGACCCGGTACATGCAAATGCTCTGGTCGAATAAGAGAAGAGACTGGCGCATTATTCACCCGAGATAATATTTTCGCAGCATGATGCATAACTGTCATCAGCTTACCCGCTGGTCCAACCTGCTGTACATCAATAGGGCTTGCAACCGTGACCAAATTTTTTAAATCTGCATTTTTCGACCAAGCAGCATAAAGAAGACAAAATAAACCTCCCATGCAGTACCCAAATAAGCTAAACGCCTTTTGACCTGATCGCTCAGCAACCACATCAAAAACATGAGGCATCCAGTCGGTTACATAATCTTCAAATGTTAGACCCGCGTCACTTCGTCCCGGGTCACCCCAATCGATCAGATAGCAATCATAGCCTCGTGCTAAATAATATCGAACCAAACTACGCGTCGGCATTAAGTCAAAAATTTGAGCGGTCGCACCCAACGGAGGAACAAACACCAAAGGGACTTTTTTTTGTTCTTTTGACACGGGAATATCCCGACCATCAACATTGATACTTTCTTCAGTAATGGGACGATAATGTTTTAACGTCATCAACCCCTTTTCAGCAACCACGTCATAATCACTTCTGTCAGAAAGAATTAAGTTATCCTTATAAAGCACGCGCTCTGCGGCATTGTTTGCGATAACAAACCCTTTATTAACCAACTCTTGAGCTTTACCTTTCCCTGCATTCAATAGCTTATTTACATTAAGCACTGTCCACTCCTTTCGATCAAAAACACCGTACGTTCTTCGTGTACTCAACCATTGACTCTACACATCATTCAACACCATCACGCTGACTACAAACGTCTTCTAAACTACAAACTAAAAAACAGATTCAAGCGCATCCGGCATTTCAGTTTGTTTAATTCGATCCCGAGCCATATAAAGCGCGGCAATAGCTCGTGCTTCTGTTATTTCATCACTGTTTGCTAAATAAATGGCTTGCTCCAAAGACGTAGGGATCACCTCTATAGGCTCAGGTTCATCACCTTCTAGTTTTTCAGAATACAAATCCATCGCTAAAACGACTTGAATTCGATACGACATATACCCCGGAGAAACCGTCATTTCAGTAAGAAATTGAATATTTTCAGCACCAAACCCTGTTTCTTCTTTTAATTCCCGATTAGCCGCATCGAATACCGTCTCACCGTGCTCTATCAGCCCTTTAGGCAGCGATAACTCATAGGACTCCGTGCCTGCGGAGTATTCACGAATCAACATGACATTGTGATCATTATCCAGTGCCACAATCATAACCGCACCCGCGTGATTGCCTTTCCCAACCAAACGTTCGTATGTTCTTTCTACACCATTACTAAAACGTAATTGCTGAGACTCAACACAAAAAATAGCCGTATCGGCTACAATCTGATGATTCAACACTTGTGGTTTTTCTGGCATGATATGCTCCTTTGCAAGGTAGAAACCTTATCGATTCTACTACGCCTCAACGCAAGAAAATATACAACGTTCGTATATTTAAAAGTCGTTCATTTCGAACGTCATTAGCTCAAAAATCCTTATTTTAAACTCTTACTCAGGAACTATCATGACAGCCTCTGTACCTTGGTCCGAAATCGATACTGTATTGCTGGATATGGACGGGACTCTTCTGGATCTGCATTTTGATAATTACTTTTGGCTGACCCACGTCCCTGAAACGTTCGCGAAAAAACACAGTATTTCGATCCAGCAAGCCAATCAAGAACTAGATGAACGGATTCACGCTTACAAGGGACAGCTGGAATGGTATTGCTTGGATTTTTGGTCCCGAGAATTAGACATGGACATTGCAGGCCTAAAGCGCGAAGTCGAGCACCTCATCGCCATTAGACCTGGGGCAGAGCTCTTTCTGAAGGCCTTATCTGAAAGTCACAAACGAGCAGTACTGGTCACCAATGCTCACCAAGGCAGCCTGCAACTCAAACTGGCCAACACCCACATCGATCAATATCTGGACATGGTACTGTGCTCCCATGACTTTGGGTTACCAAAAGAAGACCGTTCGTTCTGGGATGCATTGCAACGTTCTGAAAAATTTGATCCCGCCAGAACGCTTTTCATTGACGACAGTGAACCGGTTTTAGACTCTGCAAGAGACTACGGTATTCAGTATTTACGCTCCATTGTTCAACCTGACAGCAAGAAGCCAAACCGAACAGAGCACAATTACCCTGCCATCCTTGAATTTTCAGATTTACTCCCCATTAATAAGTAATGCATTCGATATCTAAAAATCGCTTATCTATTCAACCAAACGTACTCAAATTTGAGTATGTTTCATTACTTGAAATAGGTTTTTAAGAGCTAACAATGAGCGCAGAAACACCAATCAAAGTACGATTAGATAAATGGTTATGGGCAGCAAGGCTTTATAAGACCCGCGCCTTAGCCAAACAATTTATTGAAGGCGGCAAAGTGCACTATAACGGTCAACGGGTAAAACCAAGTCGTATGGTTGAGCTGGATGCCTTAATCACACTAAGGCAAGGCTGGGATGAGAAAACCATCACCATTAAAGGCATAGCCGAAAAGCGTACTGCCGCCGCCCAAGCTCAACTACTTTACGAAGAAACGCCAGAGAGTGCAGAAAAACGAGCCCAAGATGCAATCACTCGTAAAACAATGGGGGCTGCTGCGTTCCTAAGTGATACGAAGCCTAACAAAAAAGAACGCCGACAAATTCACCGTTTCAAAACGGATGTTTTTGAATAGAATTCAACTATATTTTTACCCATCATTCATTTAAAGGTATTTCCACTCCATGAGTAATTCCGATCAAATCCAACGTTTTATGTTCGAACACCATGATATTCGAGGCGAACTGGTTGGCATTGATGAAGCCTATCAGGCAGTCATTAAAAAACATGACTATCCAGAACAAGTTCAAGTCCTGCTAGGCGAATGGATTGCTGCAGCATCACTATTGAGTGAAATCCTTAAATTTGATGGTTCCGTCATTCTTCAAGCCAGAGGCGATGCTGGAATAGGCATATTAATGGCGGAATGCACCCATGACCAAAAGATACGAGCAATCGCACAAACCAGCGGCGAAATAAAAAGCGATAAGATCCAAGAATTGTTTGGCAATGGCCATTTAGTTATCACTATTTCCCCAACGAAAGGCAACCGCTATCAAGGTGTGGTTCCTTTAGACAGCGACACGCTTGCTGGATGCCTTGAACATTACTTTCTTCAATCCGAGCAGCTCCCCACTAAACTGTGGCTGAACTGTGATAAAACAAGTGCGGCAGGATTGTTCTTACAAAAGCTGCCTACTGAAGCGAACGCAACCAAAGAACAGCAACAAGAAAGCGACAACCAGTGGGAACACGTCGTTGCTTTAGCGGATACAATTCAAAGTGATGAACTGCTTTCTTTAGACAACGAAACAATTCTTCATCGCCTATACCACGAAGAAGAAGTTCGATTGTTTGAAAGCCAAGATGTTGAGTTTCATTGCACGTGTTCTAAAAAGCGTACGGCTGACTCCATAAAAACTGTGGGGCAATCCGAACTGCTGGATATCTTAGCGATAGAACCGAGCATTAAAGTAACCTGTCAATTTTGCAACGAAACGTACAGCTTTGATAAAGTGGATGTCAGAGCCCTATTTGAAAACACAACCAACCTTGGCAATAAAGGTAAATCCGTTCATTAGAACATTGTAAATTTATGGTATTAATACCACTAAAGTATTGGGGGCTGCATGGCCTCCAAGATTGGCAACATATTTGCGTTCTCTTTTATCTGGTTTTTAAGAATCGTTCACATTAAAGATCAGTTTTTTTAGCTTTAGTCAGAATTTTCTGGCATAATTCCGCGCCTAAAACTTTATCATGCTCAATCCTTAACGGGATTGAGAAGACGTATGTTTCGGTCACTGCTTATAAGGCAGTTGTTCATTTATCCGGGGAAAAAACAGAATGACCACAACAAGTGACAAGGTTTATCACAACCTATCATCTGCAAAATTGGTAGAAGAAGCGCTTGCTCGCGGAGAAGGAAGTCTAGCGGCAAATGGTTCTTTAGTTGTTGAAACTGGCAAGCGTACTGGCCGCTCACCAATGGATCGTTTCATTGTTGAAGAGCCTAGCACTGCAGACGCTATCGACTGGGGCAATGTTAACCGTCCTTTCGACGCAGAAAAGTTCGATGCACTGTGGGAGCGCGTTGAAGCTTTCCTAGCAGAGCAAGAATCTTTTGTATCTGACGTTCACGTTGGCGCTGATCCAGAGCACTATCTACCTGTGCGCATGACAACTCAGACCGCTTGGCAGAACTTGTTTGGTCGTAATCTTTTCATACGCCCAACAGAATATAACCCAAAGAATAAGCAAGAATGGCAAATTCTTAACGTAGCTAACTTTGAGTGTGTACCTGAACGCGACGGAACAAACAGCGATGGCTGTGTAATGATTAACTTTGCTGCGCGCAAAGTTCTTCTTGCAGGCATGCGTTACGCTGGTGAAATGAAGAAAGCGATGTTCTCTGTACAGAACTTCCTTCTTCCTGAAAAAGACGTTCTACCAATGCACTGCTCTGCAAACGTTGGTGAAGACGGCGATACATGTTTATTCTTCGGCCTTTCTGGCACAGGTAAAACAACACTTTCAGCGGATCCTGCTCGCTACCTAATCGGTGATGATGAGCACGGATGGGGTGAAGGTACTGTATTTAACTTGGAAGGTGGTTGCTACGCTAAATGTATCGACCTTAGTCAGAAAAATGAGCCTATCATTTGGGACGCAATCCGCTTTGGTGCGATCGTTGAAAACGTTGTCATTGACAGCGACAACCGCGAACCAGACTACAACGATGTATCTTTAACTGAGAACTCTCGCTGTGCATACCCTCTTGAGCACGTTGAAAAGCGCGTTCTTGAAAACCTTGCTGGTGAACCAAAGGCTATCGTATTCCTAACATGCGATATGACAGGTGTTCTACCTCCTGTATCCATTCTTTCAAGAGAAGCAGCTGCATACCACTTCCTAAGCGGTTACACAGCACTTGTTGGCTCAACTGAAATGGGTTCTGAGAAAGGTCTTAAATCTACATTCTCTACTTGCTTCGGCGCGCCATTCTTCCCACGCCCTGCAGGTGAATACGCAGAACTACTTATGAAGCGTATGGACGCTTTCGGTTCTAAAGTTTATCTAGTAAACACTGGCTGGACTGGTGGTGCTTACGGTAAAGGCGGTGAGCGTTTCAGCATCCCTACTACTCGTGGCATTATTGCTGCGATTCAGGACGGTTCAATTGCTAACGCAGAAACAACACGCCTACCTATCTTCAACCTAGACATCCCTACGGAAGTTCCTGGTGTAGATAGCAAGCTTCTTAACCCAACAGAATGCTGGGCTGATAAAGATGCTTACCAAGATACAGCGCTAAACCTTGCAGGTCAGTTCGTTGCAAACTTCAAGAAATTTGATGTTTCTGCCGAAATCGTAAATGCAGGCCCTTCTCTGGATTAAGTTATTGTTTAGGGCGTATAAACGTACGCCCTTATCAAGAGAAGAAAAAAGGCGATGATCAATGATCATCGCCTTTTTTATTACTCAGACCTAAACTCGTCAACAGCGCTCATCGTTAGTCTATTAAATATCTCCTTCTGAATAAGCGCGAAGAAATTCACGATCACTGTCAGAAATACGAGTAAACATCATGCCGATCTTAAAGCCAGCACTTGTCGCTACGCTGTAGCGGGACTCAACAATTGCCTCAATCGTTCGCTGAAATTCGCGATACACCAAAGGCATTTTAATAAAAAACTTCGTACCTGATTTATAAGCAGTCCCTGTCACGACCTGTAAACCGCCTTCAGAAATATTATCCGTTTTCGTTGTATGCCACTTACCATACACATCCTGAAACTGCACAACCCAATACGCCAGCCGCCTTTTATGCTCACGGCGATTATCAGCATCACCACCCTGTACTTCCTCGTGGTTTACTACCTGATCTATTGCGAATGTTTCAGTCATTAGTCACTTCATTAATAATGAATTATATTGTTGTCGTTCTAAAAAATAGCTACTGCGTCTCAAATCTGATAACAAGATTAAAAAAAACTCGAAATAATTTCGAGTCGTTTTATGTAAGAAATTGTTTTCTACTTAGTCAAGAACACACCTTTCAAGTCCATAGTTGTTAACCAATGAAACATTGAACTTTGATACTCTGATTTCAACGGAAACAAGTGCCCTTCAGATTTTCTCATCATCAGAATCCCATTCGGTATTTCTAACTGCATGTGCGTCATAAATTCTTCAGGAATAAATCTGTCTTCAGTCCCATACAACAACAAGACAGGAGAAGTAACTTCTCTTAAGGAAAATGGCCAAGCCCTCCATTGAATTTCAAGATCCAGCACAGCACCCTCTGAGCTTTGGGCGAAAGCTTGCTCCTGATTCAACATGAATATCCGCCGGATGCCTTCACGTTCTAATATCCCTTGATCACTTAAAGAGACCTCATGTTCCGTCATCTTAAAATATACATTAGGTAAATGCTGACTTGCCCAACCCACCACGCCAACCATGCCATGAAATAGTCTCGGAGCCTTACTGGATAAAATCGGGCCTGGACGATGGTGCTTACTCATTATAGCCGTAGCCTCAGGTAACTCACCGAAGTTCGTATAACTAGAAGCAACAATAAGACGTCTAATCTTCTCTGGATAATAATATGCCAAAGCAAGCGTTGGCGGGCCTCCACTGGACCAGCCTACTAAATCGACAGTACCTTTGACCCCTAAGGACTCAAGCACAAAAACGGCATCCTCTGCATACATAGTGAGCGAATAGCTGTCATCAAAAGCAGAACAACCAAACCCTGCTCGTTCAATCAAATACACCGTCCTGTTACTTTCAATCGCTTGATCATGAAAAAACAACAATTCTAATCGAGACCCAGGGTTCCCATGGGCATAAAGGGTGGCAACCCCTTTTTCAGGACCCACTCTGGCCCAAGCAATCGCCCTTCCTTCTTTCTCGACAACACCCTGCTTATAAGTAGGGTATTGACCCACCAAGCCTTCAGCCAATGAACTACACTCAGCAATAACCAGCGAAGAAATCGGAACCAAACAGCACCCGATCAGGAATTTAATCAAAACATGTATATTCAACACAAATAACTAACCACCTAGTCAATTTTTAATTTAAACTGGCTCTAAATTTAATCTACGTGAATACCAATGAAATTGTAAGATCGAGAGCATACCTATGAGCTACCCAAGAGACCTTATCGGTTACGGACAACACACCCCGAATCCTAAATGGCCAAACAAAGCTAAGATAGCTATTCAGTTTGTAATCAACTACGAAGAAGGTGGTGAGAATTGTATTCTACACGGTGACGAATCTTCTGAAGCATTTCTATCAGAAATCGTTGGCGCACCTGCTTTACCTCGCGTACGAAACATGAACATGGAATCTATCTATGAATATGGGAGCCGTTCAGGTTTCTGGCGTCTGCATAGAATGTTCACAGAAAGAAATATGCCCGTGACGATTTACGGCGTAGCAACCGCTCTAGAAAAGAATCCTGATATTGTAACTGCTATGAACGAAGCCGACTGGGAAATTGCTTCCCACGGCTTAAAATGGATTGATTATCAATTCATCGATAAAGACATTGAACGAGAGCACATCCAACAAGCCATTGATATACACACTCGCGTGACAGGCCAACGGCCTCAAGGTTGGTATACAGGTCGTATGAGCCCAAATACAAGAGACTTAGTCGTTGAAGCCGGTGGTTTTTCATATGACTCTGACGCGTATGCAGATGACCTGCCTTACTGGTCAAAGGATCATAAAGATCACTTAATTATTCCTTACACATTGGATGCAAACGACATGCGTTTTGCCACCAATCAAGGATTCAACTCTGGAGACCAATTCTTTAGCTATTTGAAAGATTCGTTTGATGTCCTATATCAAGAAGGCAGAACGGCACCTAAAATGATGAGTATTGGCCTGCACTGCCGACTGGTTGGACGCCCTGGTCGAGCGGCCTCCCTTGCAAGATTTCTCGACTATGTCGCATCACATGAAGATGCTTGGGTAACTCGTAGAATTGATATTGCTAATCATTGGCGAGAAAACCACAAACACAAATAGACCAGCACTCTGCATAAGACATAAAAAAGCCGAACACGCGTTCGGCATTTTTAGGTATGGAAGCAGCTAAAGTAACTAGCCTAATTTGCGAGGCAGAATAAGGTTCAAAATAATTGCTGAAATAGCCGCTAGGCCAATGCCCTTGAGCATTAAATCCCCCATTTGAAGAGCCATTCCGCCAATACCAAAAACCAATGTCACTGCAACAATGATCATGTTGCGCGGATCTGTTAAATCCACTTGAGCTTTCACTAAAGAACTCATACCTATCGCTGCAATTGTACCAAATAACAATACTAAGATTCCGCCCATAACCGGAACAGGTATCGTTGATAACACAGCACCTAACTTCCCGCAGAAAGACAACACGATGGCGAATACGGCTGCCCAAGTCATAACAACAGGGTTAAACACTTTCGTCAGCGCAACAGCACCTGAAACTTCCGAATATGTAGTATTAGGTGGGCCACCTAAAAAAGCAGCAGTAGAGGTTGCTAGACCATCACCCAGCATGGTCCGATGTAAACCCGGTTTTTTAAGGTAATCTTTATTCGCAACCGCACTGATCGCAGTTACGTCACCAATGTGCTCTACGGCTGGAGCAATGGCGATCGGCAAGATATACAACACGGCCTGCCAATTCCACTCGGGCGCTGTAAAATTAGGAACAGCAAACCAAGGTGCCGATGCCACAGCAGAGAAATCAACCATGCCAAACGCAACTGCTGCAATGTATCCTGCAATAATACCACTCAGAATCGGAAGTAACCTGAATAACCCCTTTGCCCAAACAGATATGCCAATGGTGACAAAAAGAGCGATCGCAGCAACCACCAAAGCTTCGCTTTGTTCGACAAGCTGAATTGCACCATCGCCTGTTTTCCCCATGGCCATATGCACTGCTACAGGCGCCAACCCCAAGCCAATAACCATAATAACAGGGCCCACAACCACAGGAGGTAATAGCCTATGGATAAATCCTTGTCCTCGCCACGCAATGCATGCACTCAAAACCATATAAAGAACACCCGCAGCCATCAAGCCCGACATGGTTGCCGCAATGCCCCAAGTCTGGGTTCCATAGATAATGGGTGCAATAAACGCAAAAGATGAAGCAAGAAAGACAGGCACTTGACGTTTAGTCACCAATTGAAAAATCAAAGTACCAATACCTGCAGTAAACAACGCAACTGCGGGGTCTAATCCCGTTAATATAGGCACTAATACCAGTGCACCAAAGGCAACAAATAGCATCTGGCCACCCAACAAAGCCATTTGCCATTTCTTTAGGTTATCCATTATCTGTTCCTTATTATTATCGAATTACTATTATTTCGTACCAAAGATTTTGTCGCCTGCATCTCCTAACCCAGGAATAATATATGCTTGCTCGTTTAGGTGGCTATCCACCGACGCAACGTACATATCGACATCAGGGTGAGCGGCTTCTACTTTCGCAATACCTTCTGGTGCCGCCACTAAAAACAGCCCCATAATATTTTTACAGCCCGCTTTCTTAAGAAGATCGACCGTCGCAATAAACGATCCTCCGGTTGCAAGCATTGGATCAAGTACCAAGGCAACACGCTGATCAATGTCTTTCACCAGTTTCTCAAAATAGTAAACCGGTTCAAATGTTTCTTCATCTCGATATAAACCTACAACCGATATCTTCGAATTAGGCATCATCTCAAGAACACCGTCCAACATACCAATGCCTGCACGTAAGATGGGTACAACGGTCACTTTTTTACCTTTAATTTGATCCACTTCAACAGGACCAGACCAGCACTCAAGCATTACTTTTTCTGTCTCAAAATTCGCAGTCGCTTCGTAAGTCAATAACGCACCCACCTCCGCTGCCAATTCACGAAAACGTTTTGTACTGATTTCTTTTTCTCGAAGCAAAGACAGTTTGTGTTGCACTAGAGGGTGGTTAATTTCATAAACAGACATCGACAGGACTCCTAAAATCACACAGTAAGATAATGAAATACCTAAACGGATTAAAACCTACAACCCACAAGGCATATATTAAGACAGAAGTATTAAGGCCGCTATTTTGCCAAACCATCCGCACCTTTAAAAGCTGTCTTATCGATCAGATAATAGATTTAACTACCTATCTCAATAAATTCATTATTCTGTTTGCATTATTATGTGTAATAGTTGAGCATCATTATTCTTTTAAAATCCAAAAACACTTAAAACAAATATAATGAAATCAATAAAATACATCATCGCTTCGATTCTAATTTTATTTTCATACTCAACACTTATCGCAGCAGAAACCACCCATTTAGAGCTCAATCCAAATAATGATAAGTATAAACTGGCTGGGCATATTGAGTTTATTGAAGATCCGAACGATACATTAACGCTAAACGATGTACGCCAAAAAGACGCAACACAGTTTAGTTTTTTAGAAAACAACACACCTAATTTTGGATTCAGTAACGCTTCTTATTGGTTAAAAGTACGCCTAAAGAATATCTCCAGCGCAGAATCAGATAGCATCACTAAAACAACGCAATGGGCACTGACCAGCAGCTATGCCCCCTTGGCTGAGCTGTCTGTCTTCATCATAAATGAAAAAACAAACACACTTATCAATCAATGGAAAACCGGAACAGAGGTGCCTTTCAATCAAAGACCACTCAATCACCGTAGCTTTATTTTCCCATTTGAAATGACCCAAGGCGACGAACTCACCGTTTATGTGAAAGCCATTTCAGAAACATCGGTGCAGGTGCCTCTTGAAATTTGGAAGACTGACGAGTTCTTAGCGATCGATGGAAATAGCATATATTACTGGGGCTTATATTTTGGAATAATGCTATCTCTTCTCGCTTACAACACTCTGATGTATATCTCTGTCAGGCATTCATCTTACGCATACTATTTAATCTATGTTATAAGCTTGTCTGGTGTGGTTCTGTTTCTCAACGGCCAAGGTTTCCAGTTTCTATGGCCAAACTTCCAGCTTTGGAATGCCATTGCACTTCCCTTCTTCACGGGAGCCACCGTTGCGAGTGTCGTGCAATTCAGTCGTATCATCTTTAAATCGAATACCCTAACACCAGTATTCGATCGCATTATGCTGTGTTACATCAGCCTTGGTGTATTTTCTATGCTAACCCCGTTTATGGGTTTTACAAATACACCTCAAATTGCCGGTCTGATCGGCGCAATGATCCCTATCATACTTATCACCGCAGGCATTCTCTCTTGGAAAGCAGGCAACACACTCGCCTTATTTTTTACCTGTACCTGGGTTTTCTATTCACTCGCTTTAATCTGCTATTTACTCAATGTGTTTGGGATTATTCCAAGCAACGCGTTTACTTCTAACGCACTCCAAATAGGTTCTGCCGGTGAAGTCATTCTATTATCGTTTGCTCAAGCCTACAGAATGAGACTCGAACGCCAGAAACGTTACCAAGCATTAAAAAACGAAAACACCGCCATCATAAAGTGGCAACAAGCAGAAAAGCACATGCTGCATCAAGCTCAACACCATCCGTTAACCTTTCTGCCTAATCGGAGCTTATTGAGTCAGAAAATCGATGAACTTCTGAAACATTCCGACAGTCCAAAAATATCCTTTTCCATTATCTTGATACACATAAACCGCTTCAGTGAAATCAATAAGACACTGGGTAAAATCAACGCAGATCAAATACTGATACAGGCTGCCGATCGTATTCATTTATCCGCGCTGGATACCCATTCTCTTTTCTCATTGGAGATTAATCAAGACACCAAGTACAACATCGCCATGCTCGACAGTGCCACCTTCGCATGCATCGCAGATACCACAGGCATGCCGGATACGGCCAACTTCATAACCAAACAAATCCAACAGGCCATCGCAATCCCCATTAACTTTCAAGGCATGTCTATCAGCTTGGATTGCAGTGCAGGCATCGTGAATTACCCAGAAGATGGAATTGACTCAGAAACCTTATTAAAACACGCGGAAGTAGCAACCACGCTAGCTAGAAAACACAGACAATCCATTGCTGTTTATAACCCAATACAGGACGATTACAGTACTCGACGATTGCGATTGATGGGAGATCTTCATCAGGCCATTGATGATCAGCAATTAGAGCTGTACTTCCAACCCCAAATCGACGCTAAGACAGAACGAGCCATCGGCTTCGAAGCACTACTTCGATGGACACACCCTTCTATGGGTTATATTCCACCCACTGAAATCATTATGCTTGCAGAACAGTGCGGACTAATGAAATCGATTACTCGTTGGGCTTTGTCCGAATCCATGATGTTTGGGAAAACCCTAGACAGATTAGGTTACCAGCTGCAATTGGCGGTCAATATCTCTTCAAATAACCTTCACGAGCAAGACTTTACTTTAGTCATTCGGAAAATCATTCAAAATCATCAATACAATCCAACAAAGTTAACGCTGGAATTTAACGAAAGCTCCATCATCGATCACTCCGCTCAAGCCGAGAAAAGCTTACAAGAGCTACAAAAACTGGGTATTCAACTTTCTCTAGATCAATTTGGTAGCGGGCACACATCACTCTCAAAACTAAAGACACTGCCTTTAAATCAAGTAAAAATTAGCCCAGAGTTGGTTCTGGATATTACCAATGAAAGTGATACAAAAAACATAGTCGATACCATTATAAAACTGAGTCACCTACTTGGCCTGCCAAACGTGGGAGTCGGCGCCGAGAACTTACTCCTGACAAACAGTTTAAAAGACATGAACTGCGATACCTTGCAAGGCAATTATATTGCACCTGCGATGAACCATGAAGCCGCTCTGATTTGGTTGAAAGAACACATGTCTACGCCTAAGAAACCATTAAAAACAGAACGATTAAGAAGCAAACACAAAGAATCCGAAAACGTATATGCTTTCACACCTCAAGAGGATGATAATTAAGCATCAAGTCTTGGAGGTGTGAAAACTCTACCCTTCAACTCTTAATCGTTCAATTCTCAATCATTCAACTATGAATCGTTTTTAGGCTTGATAAGCTGAGCATAATAGCCACTCGCTTTTGCAGCCTCAAAGAACTCACTCGGATCGTTAACAATGCCCCGCCCGTGTTCACTAATTACCAGCGCTTCAAGCAGACATCCAGGGATATTATTGCCATTAAAATTCGGCATTCTTGGGTACATGTTGAATTTATCCGCACCAATCACCGTTTTATATAAAGACACCCCTTGGTTCGCCAACTTGTTTCTGATGGGCCGCTTAATGCAAGGATGAGTGTCGTCTGCAACCAAAGCATCGGGCTTAAACCACGCCACAAGATTTTCAATGTCACTTCCCCGCGCAGTCAAAACTAACACCAAGTCAGCTTCATACAAACGCTCTGGTCGCCGTGTCTTCAATACCTGAGTCCCATATTCCACAGAACCTATTTCTTCTTGGTATCTGGGATCAATCGCTATGACCTTCGAAAACAATTTTGCTAAATCCGATATTAAAGGCTCTCCAATTCGACCTGCACCACCTAAAATGGCGATCTTAAGCTCATGATGTGGCCTTCCTCGTTTCTCAGCCAACTGCAGTGCAGACTCAACCATTGCAAAACGAGTCCCAAACGCACCATTCACCAAAGGCGGGTCTAATGGAATCCCGGCCCTCAAAGCAAACCCGGGTAATCGCCCTACGAGGGCAAACGTATCCGCTTTGGAGTAACGCGCTCTTAAACGTTCTATGTACGTTCGAACCTCACCACTGTCTTCAGCCAACTCATTTTCTGGAACAGGAGAGCTCACCACCATGCCCCATCCAATCTTTGATTTAAACAATCCAATTGAGACCAGTTTCGGGCTCACGTTTCGAAACCAACCCGGAGTATACGCTCGATGATCACCCTTGGTGCCATACACAGCGAACACAACTTTTGGTTTTAAAATGAGAGAGATTAAAGGGGAGAGAATATTGCCCAAGATAAACAGTAATATCCGGCCGTACCGCCACAGAACTCTTTGAAGAAGATAAATCCCATGAAAAGGGTTTTCTGGATCGGATGCTTTTGCAGCTTGAATATCAGGGTTTAAATACGATTCGTGAGAGCTTTGAACCTTAGAAAGAAAGTCATAATCCCTAGATCCTTTCTGTAAACTATCAACAAATGACAACCTCACCACACCATCAGTAACTCGTTCAACTTTGACGCGTCGTTTTAACTGCTCTGTGTCTTGAGTAATCGTGACACCCAATTGCTCCTCATTCAGCACATCTCGATCTAATTTCATACAAAGAGGCTGCTTAACCAAGGTTAACTGCACACCTTGCTCAGTCACCTCTGATGCACAGGCCTTATATGAACACTCTCCAATATCTAAAACTGCGGGTAAATCCATTCCATAAGCTTGGTCTTTTTGTAGCTCAGACATAAAAAATTCCTTTTATCTAATTTATTGCTCTCCCCCATCTATGACCAAAAATGCCATCCTAGGCATCCAAATTTTGCTAAATCCAGTCAACTTGATGAAGGTTCACTTTCCTAATGAACCCTTACCAGGCATAAATCAAAGCCCAGAAAAGATACTTTTAAGTATTACCCTGACTTAAACAAAGCTACAACCCAACATAACGGAAAGTTACTTTTCTATACTTTTCAATAAGTTAAATAAAAATATACCAACATCATTTCTTTGAAATTCGTCTATGTAAACTCAGATCAAACAAAAGTCTCATTCGAACTTTCACTACCAATAAAGAATGAATTATTAAGTGCGTTTTTCGACTTAAATTCGAACAGGAAAATCAGCTAAAAACGGTAAACCGTTCCATACGTCACATTTTTACAAATCTTATAATTTCATTTTGTAGACGCAGTGTTATTATCAAAGGAACAATCGAAAAAGTTTCTATATTGCGTTTCGAACTTTTCTAACAAAAATAATAACAACGGGATGTCTGTCGTGGCTAAGCACTTAGCGTTTCAATCATTGCTGGTATGTTCAATTTCATTTTTAACTGCGTGTGGCGGTGGGTCAGGCGGTGGCGACACCAATTTCGACTCATTTGTTGGTACCTTCCACGACAGTGAAGTCTCCGGTTTAACTTACGAATCTGATACCCACTCCGGTACGACAAACAGCAAAGGGGAGTTTAACTATTTCCCGGGTGAAGAAATGACCTTCAAAATCGGAAATAAGGTCATTGGGATTACAAACGGCCGCGCAGTAATTACGCCTGTTGATGTTGTTGCAGGTTTATACTTAAAAGAGGGGCTGTCAATTGAGGATCGCTCCGAATTACTACTTGTCCCCGATACTGATACTGATACTGATACTGATACTGATACTGATACTGAAACGACAGAAATCATTCTTACTACAACGCAAAAAGAACGGGCAAATATCAACTTAGTTCGCCTATTCTTAACCATTGATAGCGATAGAAATCCGGATAACGGCATCCAGATCAGCGATGCAATGCACCAAGCATTCACTAATGAACTGACAGAAATCCCTAACTTCGCAAAAGACTACATTGAGTTTGAAAACTCTAATGCAATCGCAGAGCTTATGGCTTCACCTTCACTCCCAGACGTAGTCGACAGTGCAGATACGGCTGGCAACAACACTCAACTGGCTTCCGCAGAAAACGCACGCCTACACTTTGCAGCCACATTGCTTGAAGTTAAAAACTCCACAGATACGGACGGCGATGGAATTCCTGACGTCATTGATCAGGAACCAGAAGACGCAGACATTTTCTCGGACATTGATGGCGACGGTCGACAAGACTATTTGGACCTCTTTAAATACGACTCTACTGATTGGGCCGATCGTGACGGTGACGGCCATGGCGATAACGCAGACCTATTCCCAGACGACCCAGCCGACTGGTTAGATTCCGACAGCGATGGATATGGCGACAACGCCGAAATAGCATGGGGCGCATCTCAAGACCCTATTGATGAGAACAGTCATTTGGATCCTGAAACGGGCGTCAATTCCGATGGCGATTCTAAAGATGATCTCGAGGATGACTTTCCGTTCAATCCCAGAGAAACAAATGACGAAGATGAAGACGCACCTAAATGCACCGATGAAATGCTTGAAGCTGATGCAGCCTTAAAAGCAGACACAAATACAGCGGAAGAGGATAAAGACTATCGTTGTGATGCACAAGGTTACGACGTTAAGGCGTGTATTATACAACCTGGATTGGACAGCTGCTTACCCGGTGACGGTTTCGGTGACAACTCTGATGCCTTTGATAACGATGCAACAGAATGGCTAGACACGGATGATGATGGCGTCGGCGATAATACAGACCCTCGTGTTAATGACCCGGATAACGATTACGACGGCATTCAGCAAAGTAGCGTTGAAGCAAACTCAGCGGATAAGTTTCCGAACGACATTACCGAGTTTTACGACTCAGATAAAGATGGAACAGGGGATTTCAGTGATCCCTTCCCTTACGATGACAATGGCTTATTCGATACCGATGAAGACGGTATTCCTGATTATTGGGAAGAAAAGTATTCAGCAAACAGTACTGCACTAGCTCCATCATCAGATGCGGATTCCGACGGCTTTAACAACCTTATTGAGTATAAATACGGTTCAATTCCAAACGACAAAACCAGTAGGCCTAATGTTCCTGAAGTCTTTAATGTAGCGCAAAATAAACAATCACAATACTTACCGATAGACACTTCAGACATCAGTTTGTTTAATGAATTTTATGACGTCAATGTATTCAACACATTCAATGAAGCTGATGATGGCAGTCTCCCTGATCTCGCTTCTGGGCTGACCATGAGCATTAAAACAAACTTATCAAATAACCCTAAAAGTCGATTAATTTTTAGTAATGGTATCAAGTCCGCCGCTTTCCATAGCCTGTTAGATAACTACGATGAAAGCGACGGAACCATAGAATGGCACTTACAACACGATACAAACATGGATTCAGAAACAGACCATTCATTGGTCGGCTGGACAATGAACAACACCTATCAAGTTTCTATTTTCAATGGTTTCTCAGGTAATTCAGCAGGTTACCGCCTAACCTCTCTTAACGAAAGCAATAATGATAGTCACTTGGTTACAAACAAGTCCTATGACAATGCAAAAGATCTACCTAACAACATGCTGCACGTTGATGCATTCGCTGTAGGTATTGACGATAAACAGTTCTTCGTAGATATAAGCACTAACCAAATCATTGAAAGCACTTTATCGACAAGCGCCTCCACCTTAAAGACCGTCACTTACGATCTATTCATTCAAGAAAACGGTGAGGACGTTGCTGAAACCGATGTCGCTACCGACAAAATGCTTGCTTTCACATCGAACGGAGCCATCGATGTCGTTGCTCACTACCGTGAAACAGACTCAGTATCACCTCACGGCCGCATATATGTCGAAGTCTATGCTTCCATATCCGGCACAGCAGATGAAACAACAGAAGAAACCCTAAAAGACAAGTTTGCTATCACACGACCGCTTTGTATTGCTAATGCCAACAATAATGGTTGGCTAGAAAGCTCTGACGTTAACGGCCCTATGAATTTCTGCTTAGACGCAGATGACTCATTAACCTGTGATTTCACTGCGGTACAGCAAGATCATGCGGTGCTTAGTTGCTCTTCGGCTAACACAACAGAAACATTAATTGCCGCTGTCGATCTTAAAAACCATGAAGTTCTTTGGAATACAAACATTGCGTCAGAAGAACCGCTGTCTGTGCTCATCGATGAAAATAATTACTTCTACTCAACAACATCAACCGATGACGTCACAACGCACTATTCATCCAAGTTGGTATTCGTTTCAACCAGTTCAGGCCTAAAAAGCTTCCGACTATCAGACGGCGTAGAAATCTCATCAGCAACCTACTCTAATCTAAACAAAGGGTTGATTTCGACGAACAGTCACGTATTCATCACAAATAATGATAATACGTACGCTCTTAATAAATCGGATCTATCTGAAGCTTGGACTACCAGTAAAGGTGGTCAACTACTGTATTCAGCGGAAGGGAATTTATTTATTTCTGGATCCATACAAAACAACAGAATGCACATCATAGGTATCAACCTGAACGGAGATATTGATAACGATGGCATGCTGGACACAGAAGAAGACCAATGGGGCTTCGATAAGTTTGATCCCTCTGATGCCGCAAAAGATGAAGACAACGACACATTATCAAACTTAATTGAAGTCATCATGAACCGAGATCCGGATACACCAAGAGATCCGACTGTCCCTGAAGATGCCGATCAAGATGGCCTACCAGATTATTGGGAATCTAAATTTGGTTTAGACCCTCAAGACCCAACAGGCATCAATGGCGCAACAGGTAACCCTGATGGTGACCACGATGACAACTTAGCTGAATACCTGCTTAGTGTGGATGAAAATGCTTCTGATGCAGATAAGTTAAGAAGTCCTATTGTTGCGGAAGATACAGACAGCGATGGCATTCCTGATTACTGGGAAATTGATAATGGCTTAGATGAAAATGATCCATTAGATGCCGATGGCGACATGGATGGAGACTCGTACTCTAACAAAGAAGAATACGAAAATAACACAGACATCAACTTCCCTGAAGATACGGACGGCGATGGCATGCCTGACGGCTGGGAAGAAGAATACAGCTTACTGCTTAACGAGGACGACTCCCTGAAAGATCGTGATGCAGATGGCCTAACGAATCTGCATGAATTTCAAAATGGAACAAACCCTCTTATTCAAGAAGACACGGATAACGACGGTATGCCAGACGTATGGGAGCTTAAATTTAACCTAGACCCTAATGATCCTTCCGATGCATCTACAGATATTGATGGAGATGAGGCATCGAACCTTGAGGAGTTCCAGAACGACACCGTTCCAAACGATACGTCTGGCAATGGAATACCTGATCATTGGCAGGCTTTGTATGAAATCACGACTCCAGACGGGGATAAAGACAACGATGGGTTAACCAACATTGAAGAATTAGGGTTCAATACAAACCCTAATAACTCGGATACAGACGCAGACAGTATGCCTGACAAGTGGGAGCTGGATAATGATTTAGATCCTAACTACGCAGGTAATGCGAGCGAAGATCCAGACAATGATGCGTTCACAAACCTTCAAGAGTATCAAAACAGCACAGACCCTAATGTTTTTGATGCCCAACCAGCAAGTTAAGATATCTAAGCCGCTCTCTGAGCGGCTTTTTTATGCGCCATAAGAGTCAACCATCAACAAACCACAGATAAAAAAGCTCAATAGAAAAACGGGGAAAAAGCACCTTACTCAACTGCACCAAATAAGCAGCCGGCTCTTATGTAAAGTACTTCTGGCTTAGACAGATCAATTGCCAGCCCCAAACACAACGGGTAGTTGCTTACTCGAAGGGAGTTTATGAAAACCAAAGAAAAGCTGAGCAGTTAGGGCTACTCAGCTTAGATTCTTTAAAAACGAAACAAACTATTTATTCCGAATATTTATTTAGACCAAGTTTATTTAGACAGCCAACCAATCACTTGTTGGCGTTCATCGTCAGTCATTTGCGTTAAGTTACCCAACGGCATGTACTTTGATTGAATGACTTCGATCAGCTTAGGCTTTAGCACATCCACCTGCGCTTTCGTTTCAAGCATTACCCCTGCCGGAGCAGATGCAAAAGCAGAATTAGAAGGCGTGGCTGCATGGCAGCTCGCGCATCGCTCCGTCATGATTGTCATGCCTTGAGCGTCGGTGAACTTAGCAACAGCCGCTTCATCAATTTCAACCGGCTTCGGCGCAATCCAAGCTGCGACACCTGCCATCATGATCACTGCAATGACAAGAATCACTGGCTTAAACTCACCTCGATGGCGTAAATTGAAGAAGTGGCGAGCAAAGGCCAAAATCAAACACATGACCGACAACACCAGCCAATTCAATTCATGCGAATAAGTCATCGGGTAGTGATTACTGATCATGATGAACAGCAAAGGCAAGGTGAAATAGTTGTTATGTGTGGAACGTAATTTCGCGAACGCTCCGTATTTTGGGTCCGGAGCCTCACCGCGTTGGACAGCCTCAACCAAAGCTCGCTGCGAAGGCATTATGCCTAAAAATACATTACCCGCCATAATCGTACCGATTAGAGCCCCCACATGGATAAAGGCACCGCGTGGCGAGAACACTTCCGTCGCAAACCACGCCATGAATACCATAAACGCACTGAGCACTAGACCAAACGCTTTTGCATTCTTCTGCAAAGGGCTTTTAACCAGCATTTCATACACTGCGAAACCAACAGCAATGAATGCCATGCCAAGGCCAATAGCCTGCCATTGAGTTAATTCAAGACGAGAGTTATCAATTAGATAACTTTCTGCGCCGATGTAATAAACAATCCACAACATGGCCATACCTGTTAACCACGTTGTATACGCTTCCCACTTAAACCAATGCAGGTTGTCAGGCATTTTTTCAGGCCCAAGCTTGTATTTGGCAACTTCGTAGAAGCCACCACCGTGAATGGCCCACAAGTCTCCCCCAATGCCCTTGTCTTTTTTCCATTGAGGTGGGTTTTCAAGACTGTTATCCAACCACACAAAGTAAAAAGACGCGCCAATCCAAGCGACACCCGCAATGACATGAAACCACCTAAAGAACAAGTTGGCCCACTCTAATAAATACGCTTCCATTAGACTGCCCCTACCGTATCCGTATTCACTTGATCACGATCATGCACGCGATTACCCGCAACGTACGTTGCCTGTACAGCGCGATCATCACCAAGAATGATCATGGCAAATAGCTTTTCAGCCAAGGTTTTACACTTGCTTTGTTTCAAGCTCATGAGCGGCGTACTGTTGAAATCCAGAACTGCGAAATCTGCTTCATTACCTTGTTTAAACGAACCGATCTTGTCTTCTAGTTGTAGGGTTTTTGCATTACCTAGTGTCGCGAGATACAAACTCTTCAACGCAGACAATTTATTGCCATTCAGCTGGGTCACTTTATACGCTTCATTTAACGTTTGAAGCATAGAGAAGCTAGTGCCTCCCCCCACATCCGTTGCGACACTGTAAGCAACATTCTCTTGCTCCAGTTCCTTAATATCCAATAAGCCACTGCCTAAAAACAAATTGGACGTCGGACAAAAAGAAACACTTGAACCCGTTTCACGGAAGCGTTCATGTTCACGTGGCGTTAAGTGAATGCCGTGCGCGAAAACACTGCGCTTACCCAGCAAACCAAACTGGTCGTAAACGTCCAAATAGTCTTTGCTGTCTGGAAACAGTTCTTGTACGAACGCCACTTCATCTTTGTTTTCAGAGATGTGAGTTTGCATGTATACGTCCGGATACTCTTCCATCAACTGACCCGCTTTCTTGAGTTGCTCTTCTGTGGAAGTAATAGCAAAACGAGGCGTAACTGCATAAAGCTGACGACCGTTATTGTGCCAAGTATCGATCAGCGTCTTGCTGTCTTCGTAGCTGCTTTCTGGAGTATCACAAAGAAATTCAGGCGCGTTGCGATTCATCATCACCTTGCCACAAATCATTCGAGTATTACGTTGTTCAGAGGCTTCGAAAAACGCGTCGACTGATTGCTTATGCACCGTACCAAATACCAACGCTGTGGTTGTACCGTTTTTTAAAAGTTCATCAATAAAGAAGTTAGCAATTTTAGACGCGTATTCTTTGTCTTCAAACTGACGCTCAGCGGGGAACGTATAGTTATTCAACCAATCCAACAACTGCTCACCGTAGGAGGCAATCACCTCTACTTGTGGAAAATGGATGTGCGTATCAATCATTCCAGGAATGATCAGGTGATTCTTGTATGCAACGACGTTAATGTCATCTGATAACTGAGCCAGAACCTCTTCTGCTTCACCCAGTTGAACCACTTTGCCATCGTTAATGACCAAAGCGCCATCTTCAAAAAATTGGTAGGCCTTATCACCATCCACATCTGGGTCAGACAAGAAGTGTAAAATAGCAGCTCGATAAACAGTCGGGCTTTGTGCATTCTTCATTATCACGGTCTCTTATACATCTATTGTTATGTCTAGGTTCTTATCAAAAAAGAACTCTTCACAGTTATTGCCTTCGCCTTTTCGATCCACCACTAAGAAGTCACATACTTTATTCAATTCACCTCCTAGCGCCAGAACAGGGTGATGCCAAGTGTTCATGTGATAGTTAATGCCTTGAGTGCTCTTAGCCAAGAATAAATGAAGATTCTCAGGGGTTAATGTTTCAACCTGATCCGCCACCAGCACAAGGTAATCTTCACCAGAAACAGGGTGAAATGATTGGCTACCTCGAGGGTGTCGCTCCATCATTTCAATCTTCATCGGCAACTGGCGAGGTTGAGCACGGAAGATATTAATCACAGCCCTGTCTTCAGGGGATTCCAGCTGAACCTTCACTAAAGAGTCATAACGTTCGGTATTACCACCGTTAATCATGATCAATGACTCTTTAGAAGTCTCACCCGCTTCAACAACATCACCAAACGCAGCGAACGCTTCTTTGGTTAATGGCTTAGGCGTTAATTTGTAAGTACTCATTAACTGCCTCTGTACGTAGAAATGCCGTAAGCGGAAACAAGAAGCGGCACGTGATAATGCTCTTCCGGTTTTTCAATACGAAAATCAAAAGTGACAACAGGGTAAAAACACGTCTTACCCTGTTTCTCAAAATAGGGATCGGTTGCAAACTCAATTCGATAAATCCCTTTTTCCCGCTGCTGTCCATCCAACCAATCCAAGATACGGCCATCACTGTTGGTCACGCCTGATGCAATTTCTACCAAAGAACCATCCACTCGTTTGTAGAGTGTTACCGCCATACCAGCCGCTGGGCCGCCTAAGTTTGTATCCAGTACATGAGTCGTAATAGGGCTTGCCATGATGATTCCTTATCGCTCAGAGATTTTTGTTTCAGGGTTGGTGTCATTGGGCAGAAGCTTTCCAATACGGATCGCAGTAATTTTTGCCTGCTCGCCGGCTGCAATTTTCAACTCTTGCTCACGTGTATTCGGTAAACGAGATTGAAGAATGTCCAACATCTCAACAGCACTCTTCCCCGTTGCGCAGACAATAAAAATAAACCCGTTTTGCTCTTCGTACTGAGTGTTGCCATCAGCCAATGCTTGGATCGTTTCCTCTGACGCAACATTCACAGAAGATTGCTCGCCTGAAGCCAATTGCTTTGTGTGAGCAAATTTCTTACGAAGACTCGTAACATCCCCAATCTTTGGATGACCTTCAAAAGCCTCCAAAAAATCAGACGCACCCAGTGCATTCCACACGTCAAGCGCGACTTCCTGACATTGTTGAATGGAGACAAATGGCCGTCTGGCCGCCATACCTTCAATCCAACGAGAAGACGTGCAGCAATTCTCAAATGCGAACGCAGCATCCTCTCCTGACAGGTTGTTCAGCTGACTTAACGTATAAGTTAGGTCACTCATTACTTCCCTTCCCCATTGACGGACTCAGGAAATCCCCATAAACGAAGGCGACTGATACCTCCGTCTGGATACATTTTGATGCGAACATGCGTGAATGCGTTTTTATCACTCACCAATTCCTCTTTAAATGTATGCTCACGGTCTTCATACAACTTAGTGCGACCAATGATTGGCTGCCAGTTAATGTCCGAATTACTTTCTGTTGATTGTGTTAATGCATCAGCATGAGCATCCACTTTTAACAGCTCCGTATCCGCCGCTTGTTCATCGGTTAATACTGCGCCTTCCAAAGCAAATGCGTCTGGGTAATTGCCTTTAAAGTGACAAGTGTCGATCAAAATCTTATTAATGGAGCCTTTCGCTGCCAACTGAAGCACCAACCAATCGTTATCACGATCAACCTGCGCATCGTCCACGGAACGGCGTCGCTTAGTTTCCCAACCGTCGCCCATGTTAGCGCCACGTTCTGGCATGATGAGATTTTCCATGTGACTGAAAAACATATCAGAACACACTAACGGGCGAGCACCGTTCTTGATGTAAGCCAAATCCACAGGCTCACCTTCTAAGAACCAATTCCAATCAGGAACAATGTCACCGTAAACGCGTAAGCGAGCAACGCCACCGTCTGGGTACATATGAAAACGTACGTGTGTCCAGACACCTTCAACTTCTGCATCTATAAGGTTTTCACTGCCAGGCTCAACGTCTGTCACTGAAACAATTTCAGTCCATTGCGTTGCATCATCTGGCTCACCTTTAATACGACACGCTTCCAGTGAAACCTTCTGAGGTGCATTTCCTAAGAAGTGATTCGTATCGGCATTAATGCCCACAATCTTGCCTTGGGCACCTAACTTAATGATGCACCAATCATGGTCCAAACCATCAGAGGAAGAACCGTCTGGGCGAAAACGACGTCGGCGAGACTCCCAGCCGTCCATCCACTTACCTCGGTCTGTGTACTTATCATCGATAAACACACCACGACCAGGCTTTAACAGGTTTTCCATTTCAGCAAAGAAATCATCACTGCATGAAAGTGTTTGTCCGCCTAATCGACGACTTGCTAAATCGGTATAGCGCTGAGAAAAACGGTTCATCTCTACTTGTGTTGCCATGTATTCCAATACCTTTCACTGTCTATCACCGCGTCTTCTGAGATATCAAATACAGAAATTACGACTGATATGATCTATTAATGCTCAAGAGACGGAGAACACTCCAATCCCGTTATTATTTAATACGTTTAATGGCCCGAACGGGCCTAATTGCTTTAGCCAATCACTTCATGCTCTAAGCACTTAAGTACTGGTCACTTTTAGGATGGAACCTTGACCTTCGGTATTCACCTCACCGCCAAGCTCTTGTTTGATGTCTTTCCAAGCCAAGCCACGGCGTACTGCCGTTTCCTTACCTTGGTTTTCAATTGCAATCAGTTCACCCGCAATGGAAACCGCAACTTCCATAGGTAACTTGCCTGGCACTTCACTCAACCCCACGGGGCAAGTAATTCGATCAATGTCGGTTTGATCTACCCCTCGATGCTGCATGCGTTTTACAAAACGCTCCGCTTTGGTAAGCGATCCGATCAGACCAACATGACGTAAATTGCCGTGTTTAATAGCAGACAGGCATAACTCATAATCCAACTGGTGGTTATGAGTTAGAATTAAAGCGTCCGCGCCAGTAGGTAAACGCTCTAGTTCATAGATTGGTTGATCACTGACTACTTTCGTCACGTTCGCAGGAATTAATTCTGGGAACTCCGCTTCTCTCTGATCAACCCAAGTCACCTTACACGGCAACCCAGAGAGAATATTGATTAATGCTTTCGCCACATGGCCTGCACCGAACACACCGATATGAAAGTCACAACCCGCAAAGGTCTCCATCAACACCGTTGCACTGCCACCGCAGCATTGCCCCAACGACGCGCCTAACGGAAAATGCTGAATTTCTTGAACGGATTTATTTTCAGAAACCATCTCCCGCGCCTTGTTCGTAACCACAAATTCCAAGTGGCCACCACCAATGGTGTCAAAGGTGCTTTCACCCGTAATCACCATTTTGCTGCCCTGATCCCGAGGCGTAGACCCAGTACAACCAAGCACCGTCACCAACGCATAAGCTTCGCCTGTATGTTGACAACACTGAACCGCATCAAACCATCGACTCATACAACCCCCTATGCATTCCCAGTATTAAAAGGCGCTGCATCCTGAGCAAGCTGGGCTTCTTTAGCGCGCTCCGTTGCCAGTACCGAATTCAACACGCATTCAGGTGTTGCTGGCGTATTCATTGGCGGACTAAAACGATAATCAGCAATGCTAGAAACGGCATCACGCAACGCAGACCAAACAGAAATACCTAACATAAACGGTGGTTCACCCACGGCTTTCGAACGGTAAACCGTTTCTTCGCCATTCGGGCGGTCTTCAAGCAATTTCACACGAAAATCGATGGGTGCATCGCCCACTGCCGGAATTTTATAAGTTGCCGGACCGTTAGAAAGCAGTTTACCTTGGTTATTCCACACCAACTCTTCCGTGGTTAACCAACCCATACCTTGGACGAAAGCGCCTTCAATTTGGCCGATATCAATGGCAGGATTTAAAGAACGACCTACATCATGAAGAATGTCGGCACGCAGTACTTTGTATTCACCCGTTAAGGTATCCACAAGCACTTCTGAAACGGCGGCACCGTTTGCGTAATAATAGAAAGGACGACCCTTTCCAGATTCGCGATCATAATGAATCTTAGGGGTCTTATAAAAGCCGGTCGACGATAACGGTACTCGACCCATATACGCTTGCTGCACGAAATCAGCAAACGGTACCCATTGTTCACCTGCGTCCGTATTAATCACAAGATGATTACTTTCGAAGCGCACTTGCGACTCCACCACCTGATAGTGCTCACAAGCAAACTTAAACAACCCGTCTTTAATGCGTAGACAGGCATCACGCGCAGCCATACCATTTAAATCAGTGCCAGAAGATGCGGCTGTCGGCGATGTATTAGGAACTTTATCCGTACGAGTGGAAGATACTTGGATCGTATCCAGATCCACTTGAAATTCCTCCGCAACCACCTGAGCAACTTTCAAGAACAAGCCTTGGCCCATTTCCGTACCACCATGGCTTAAATGAATACTGCCATCGGTGTACACATGAACCAGCGCTCCGGCCTGATTCAAAAACTGAACGGTAAATGAGATTCCAAACTTCACCGGAGTCAGCGCCAAGCCTTTCTTCATAAAGGGGCTTTGCGCATTAAACGCTTTGATTTCTTCACGGCGCTTCCAATAATCGGAAGTGTTTTCTAACTCATCGATCAATTCAGGCAATAAATTATGTTCAACCGTTTGCCCATAATGCGTTTGATTACGTGCATCAATCTGACCGTCTTCCGTCTTAATATGGTCGTATTTAATGCCATATAGGTTGCGCTTTCGGATGGTTAAAGGATCTTCCCCCATATGACGCGCAATATCATCCATCATTAACTCAGCGACCATCATCCCCTGAGGGCCACCAAATCCACGATAAGCCGTTGCTGAAACGGTGTGCGTCTTACAACGATGACCTGTCACCGTAGCGTTATTCAGGTAATACGCGTTATCTGAATGGAACATGGCTCGATCAACAATCGCATCGGATAAATCAGGCGAGTTACCACACTTACCCGCCACCATGATTTCAGCCCCCTGAATAATGCCTTGCTCATCCACACCCACATCATACGTATTGTAGAAATCATGTCGCTTACCCGTCATCTCCATATCGTCTTGGCGAGACATCCGGTATTTAACAGGCTTGCCGGTTTTGTTGGCTAAAATCGCAGCTATACATGCGAGAGGCGCAGCCTGAGTTTCTTTACCACCAAAACCGCCCCCCATACGACGCACATCCACTTGTACTTTATTGATACTGACACCAAGCACTTCAGCAACCAGCTTTTGTACTTCAGTTGGGTGCTGACTCGACGTAAAAACTTCCATACCGCCGTCTTCAGTAGGCACAACCGAACTGACCTGACCTTCCAAATAGAAGTGTTCTTGGCCTTTTACGTACTGCTCACCCTGAATTCGATGTGGTGCATTCTTAAGTGCTTTTGAAGAATCACCGCGTTTGTGTTGATGCGTTGGACGAACAAAGAAATTATCTTCCAGTGCTTTTTCAACCGTCAGCACAGGCTCGAGTACGTCGTATTCAATTTCAGCCAGTGCTGCGGCTTTCTTGGCCTGCTCAAATGACTGGGCCGCCACAGCAAAAATAGGCTGCCCAATGAATTCACACTCGCCATCCACCAAAACTGGATCGCCAGGAAACACAGGGCCAATATCCGTATGCCCCGGTACATCTTTTACCGTAATAACCGCTTCAACACCCGGTGCAGAACGAACTGCCGATAAATTCATTAACTTAATCTTTGCATGTGCGTGTTTACTGCCACCCACAACAACATGTAATTGGTTCGGATATTCAGGCATATCATCGACATACACTGCTTTACCCGTTACATGTTTCTCAGCACTCTCATGCTTCATGCTCTGGCCCGTCTTGCCTTTAGATGGACGAGCCCTCATTGGTAACTCAGTAGTAGTCGTCTCAATTAACTTACGCATGATAAGCCTCGCCTTGTTTATCAGAGCCGCTCATGGCTGTTAACACAGAAGTTTGTTCCAGTTGTGCAGTATGCACTTGTTCAATACGAGAAATTTTCTCAGGGTTCATCAGCTCTAATGCACACTTTCGCATCAAACCTTTTGCTACCTGAATCCGATACTCAGCGGTTGCACGCACATCTGTTAAAGGTGTGAAATCGTTCGAAAGCTCATTCGCTGCATTAATAAACGTCATCTCGGACAAGGGTTTCCCAATCAGAGCTTGTTCCACATTACTCGCAGCTTTGGGAATACCTGCCATACCACCAAAACCGGATCGAACATCTTTAACCATGCCGTCATCAAGAGTGACGACAAACGCGGCAAGCACAGCAGAAATATCATCTTCAATGCGCTTAGAGATTTTGAACACTTTCAAACATTGGTTTTCTTGAAGTCTAGGAATTCGAATGGCGCGTATGTACTCGCCTGATTGAAGCGCGGTCTGTTTATAATCCAAGAAAAATTGATCTATCGGTAACCAGCGATGTGTCTGCTTACTTACTAACTCTAATTCCGCGCCCAAGGCAATCAATACGGGAGGGGTATCACCAATGGGCGAAGCATTCCCAACATTGCCGCCTAATGTACCGTTATTACGAACCTGTCGGGAACCCAAACGATCCAACAAGGCAGCAAACTCAGAATAGTGCTGTCTTAGCGTATCCTCAATCTCAGCATACGTTGCTGCGCCACCAAAAGTAACACTTTCGTCTGACACATCGATGGCTCTTAATGAATCAATACCACCAATGGAAACCAGTTTGTTAATTGATTTATGAAGCTGTGTGACTTCTAACGCCAAGTCCGTTGCGCCTGCAACCATACGAGCGTCAGGGTGCTCGGCCAATAAATCTTTCAGTTGCTGTTCATCCTCAGCCACCCACGACTGTTCTTTCTTCTTACGTAAATTGCGCGTTCTACGCTCCGCTTCCGTACCTGCGTTATGAACAACACCTGTTGTCTGCTCTTCAGGCTGCCAAATACCGACATTCGCAACATTTGGATACGCATTCATATTTCGTGCAGCATCAATGATCGGGCGGTAGCCTGTGCATCGGCATAAATTTCCGGACAAGGCGTCTAAGATATCGTGCTCTGAAGGTTGCTCCCCATCCACTTTTTGATGAAGTGCCGCCAAAGACATAATAATTCCCGGCGTACAAAAACCACACTGCGACCCATGATGATCAACCATTGCTTGCTGTACAGGGTGTAATGCATCTCCTTCAGCCAACGCATCGACAGTAATAACGCTCTTTCCATGCAATTGCGCTAGAAAGGTTATACAGCCATTAATTGCTTTATAAGCCCACTTCCCTGCTTGCTTTTCGCCCAAAAGAACACTGCAAGCGCCACAGTCGCCTGATCCACAGCCTTCTTTTGTGCCGGTTAAGGTTTGGCGCGTTCTAAGATAACGCAGCACCGTCATATCAGGTACGATGTCAGCTTCTTCAATCCACCGACCATTTAGACAAAATTTAATCACAAGCTTACCTTCATCGAGCCAAAACTTTCCGATAAACGAATAGGAAAGATAATTATTATTTTATAACTGTATTAATAATGAACTATTTTCAGAGAATAAAGTGACCGATAATCTGAATAGAACATAAACACAAGCAATTAACTGACCAAATAGTCAGCTTTTATAAAATACAGACTAATTTATTAAAAGAAAAGTAAGAAATACAAATACTAGACAAAATGCACTTATAATTCTTGACTAAAGTATCCAATTACAATTACCGATTAATTACCAATGAATTTCTTATCGCACCAAAATTAACCAATTGGTTACTTTTTTGCACCAATCAATCTCAAAAATACAACACCAATCAAAACAGACTATTTTTCATACAGCAAATCTTACCTACCTCTCTATTCTTTATTACATTTACATGACCAGCCAACCCGCATAGTTACTGACCCTATGGACAATATTTAAATAAAAGTCTATTTTTTGCACGCGATTTTAAGAAATATGGCAGAAAACTTGCCTCATAATTTCTGTTCACTTGGTCAAGTAATAAAATATGAAACGCATTGAGTTAAAAGAAATTACAAAACGATACCCTGGTTGTGTTGCAAATCAATCGGTTGAATTGTCCGTAAGTGCAGGAGAAATTCACGCGCTTCTGGGTGAAAATGGCGCAGGTAAAAGCACGCTAATGAAGATTATCTATGGTGTTGTAAAGCCTGATGAAGGTGAAATGCTGTGGGAAAATCAATCGATCGAAGTCAAAGGCCCTGCTCATGCCCGAGAGCTTGGCATAGGTATGGTCTTTCAGCACTTCTCATTATTTGAAACCTTGACCGTTGCTGAAAACATCGCTTTAAGTTTACCCAAGGCCGAAGCAAAATCCTTAGACGCACTAAAAAAGCGCATATCTGACGTATCAAAACGGTATGGCATGCAGCTCGACCCTAACCGTTACGTTCACACCTTATCAATTGGGGAACAACAGCGAGTTGAAATCGTTCGCTGCCTTCTACAAGACGTTAAGTTACTTATACTCGATGAACCCACATCGGTGCTTACGCCGCAAGAAGTAGAAACCTTATTTAAAACGCTTCATCAACTGTCCGATGAAGGCTGCAGCATTTTATTTATTTCACACAAATTGGATGAAGTAAGAGCACTGTGTGATAACGCCACCATTTTACGCGGCGGTAAAGTCAGCGGTCATTGCATTCCAAAAGACACAACCACCGACGAAATTGCTCGATTAATGGTGGGTGATGACACCCCTCTTTCTGAAGACTATAAAAAAGCGACCGGCGGTGAACCCTACCTCACCATCACGAACCTAAGCTACAAATCAGAAGACCCGTTCGCGACGCCTTTGAAAGACATCTCCTTTGATGTGAAAGCAGGAGAGATTCTAGGCATCGCTGGCGTTGCAGGCAACGGGCAAGAAGAACTACTGAACCTCATCAGTGGCGAAGAGACGACAACCGCTTCGTGCGTTAAATTTGCTAAGAAAGCCGTCGCCAATTTAACCCCTGAAAAGCGAAGAATACTCGGTCTAGGATTTGTTCCCGAAGAACGCTTAGGTCGTGGCGCAGTGCCAGACATGTCACTGGAAGAAAATGCCTTATTAACGGGTTATCAAGGTGAACTAACCAACAAAGGCTGGATTAACACAACCAAAGTAAAAGCGTTTGCGAAACAAATCATCGAACAATTCAATGTTAAAACGGCTGGTTCATTAGCCCAAGCAAAGAGTTTGTCTGGTGGTAACCTACAGAAATACATTATTGGTCGTGAAATCCTTCAAAACCCAAAGCTCTTGGTTTGCTCGCATCCGACCTGGGGTGTAGACATTGGCGCCGCAATTTTAATCCGCCACGCCTTAATTGAGTTACGAGACCAAGGCGCAGCCATTTTGGTGGTCTCTGAAGACATTGATGAACTTTACGCCATCAGTGATCGAGTTTGCGCCATCTGCGACGGTGAACTTTCACCTGTGGCGCCCACCAATGAAGTCACCATCAATCAACTCGGTAAATGGATGGCGGGCGACTTCAGTCCATCTGACACCCACTCTGACACGGCATCCGCAGGCCCTCTGGCAAATGTAGGAGGCCTATCATGATGTTCAATCGAATAGCGTTAGAAAAACGATCTTCCGATTCAAAGACGATGTCGTACCTATCTCCGGTACTCGCCATATTATTAACGTTAATCAGCGGCGGCTTGTTGTTTGCGAGCTTAGGGCAAGATCCTTTTCACGCCTTACACACGTTTTTTGTTGCCCCTCTTTCGGACCTATATGGCTGGACAGAGCTCGGCACCAAGGTAGCGCCATTACTACTATGCGCTATGGGCCTTACGTTATGTTTCCGAGCTAAGATTTGGAACATTGGCGCCGAAGGTCAATTCATTCTCGGCGGTCTCGGTGGCGGTTACATTGCCTTAGAGCTACTGGATGTTGAAGGGTTGTGGGTGTTGCCGTGTGTGCTTATTTTTGGCGCTCTGTGCGGCATGTTTTGGGCCGCACTTGCTGCACTTCTAAAAACTCGATTCGGCGCGAATGAAATTCTTACTACCATCATGCTCAACTACATTGCATTGAACTGGCTATTGTATGGTGTTCATGGTCCCCTGAAAGACCCGGAAGGATTTAACTTCCCTGAATCAGCGATGCTCTCCGAGTTTACGACCCTACCCGTCATATTCGATGACTACCGATTGAATATCAGTATTTATTTCGCGTTATTTGCCGCAGCCGTGATCTGGGCGCTCATGTCGAAAACCTTAATTGGTTTCCAGATCTCTGTCATGGGAGAGGACAAAGCCGCTGCCCGTTTTGCAGGCTTTAAAGAAACGCGCCTTACTTGGTTTGTCCTACTTACGTGCGGTGCCTTGGCGGGCTTAGCCGGCGTATCGGAAGTCACTGGCCCGGTAGGTCAATTAACACCTTACATATCATCAGGCTACGGTTACACCGCCATCATTATTGTGTTTCTTGGACGTATGCACCCCGTAGGGATTGTCCTTGCCAGCATGCTCTTGGCCCTAACGTACATGGGGGGAGAAATGGCTCAAATGGATCTATCCCTGCCCAAATCTCTCACTGGATTATTCCAAGGCATGTTGCTGTTTTATTTATTGGCCTGCGACCTACTGATCAGTTATCGCATTGTTCGCAAGCCGGCATCCAAAAATCACTCGCAGAGTGCGACTCAGAACATCAACGCGCAAGCGTAGTGAAGGCAGTATTATGGACATTGAATTAATAACGAACATTCTTTTTGCAACCATTCGCACAGGTACCCCTCTTATTTTGATTGCCCTAGGGGAAATGGTCTGTGAGAAATCAGGCGTGCTTAACTTAGGTCAAGAAGGCATGGTGCTGATGGGTGCGGTACTCGGTTTTATCGCTTCCGTCGTCACCGGTCACGCAGGCTTTGGCATCCTTGCAGCCATTTTTGCAGGTATGCTGATGTCTGTCTTATTTGGTTTTTTAGCCATTTCTTTAGTATCCAATCAAGTGGCAACGGGCTTAGCGTTAACCATTTTTGGTATTGGTTTAAGCGCTTTCTTAGGTGCAGGTTATGTGGGCATGGCCATTGACGGCATCACCGCATGGGAAATTCCTTACCTGAGCGACATTCCCATCATCGGTAAAATACTCTTTTCTCATGACCCACTGGTGTACCTATCTTGGGGCATATTTGGGCTTTTGTTTTGGTGCTTTAAAAGCACGCGCCTTGGCTTAACCATCCGCGCAGTGGGTGAAAACCCTGAAGCAGCAAACGCCATTGGTATTTCAGTCATGAAAGTTCGCTACGGCGCCGTCTTATTCGGCGGAGCAATGGCAGGGCTTGCTGGCGGCTACCTTTCCATAGCTTACACCCCGATGTGGAGTGAAGGCATGTCCGCAGGTCGTGGCTGGATCGCATTGGCTTTAGTTGTATTCGCAAGCTGGAAAGCGGAACGGATCCTCTTAGGTGCTTATCTGTTTGGCGCTGCAAGCATTATGCACCTTGTCCTTCAAGGCCTGGGCTTCGAAGCATCACCAAACTTACTGGCCATGCTGCCGTACGCAGCCACCATTATCGTGTTGGTTGTTCTAGCAAGCGACGCCGTTAAAACCAAATTAAGTACACCGTTAGCCCTCGGTCAGCCTTATCGCCCGCAGGTTTAACACGACTTAGAAAGGCTTAAAAGCCAACACAATAATAAAGTAACCGTAAAAGAAAACAGAACATCAACTTAACCAGCACAGTAAGGAGAACACATGATACGTCTGGCTGAAAAACGTCTGTCCAAAAAAGGCAGCACACTGACTAAATTACTCACGGCGGCAACTTTGGCCGTTAGCTGCAACGTAGCATCTGCAGCAGATCCATTAAAAGTAGGCTTTGTCTACGTGGGCCCAACTGGTGATGCAGGCTGGACATACGCGCATGACGAAGGTCGTAAGTACATGGTTGACCAGCTAGGCGACCAAGTTGAAACCACGTTCGTTGAAAGTGTTGCCGAAGGCGCTGATTCTGAACGAGTTATCCGCCAAATGGCAGCTAAAGGCCACGACCTGATCTTCACAACATCTTTCGGCTACATGAACCCGACTCTAAAAGTCGCTAAGCGTTTCCCGAAAGTAAAATTCGAACACGCGACTGGCTATAAGCGTGGAAAAAACACAGGCACTTACTTTGCTCGTGCTTATCAAGGCCGTTACTTAACTGGTTTGATTGCAGGCAAGATGACCGAGTCTAACGTCATTGGTTACGTTGCTTCATTCCCAATCCCTGAAGTGATTCGTGGCATCAATGCCTTCACGAAAGGCGCTCAAGAAGTAAACCCGGATGTAAAAGTAAAAGTGGTCTGGGCAAGCACTTGGTACGACCCAGCGAAAGAGCGTGAAGCTGCAGAAACACTGATTCTTCAAGGTGCAGATATCTTAACTCAGCACACAGATTCTGCCGCCGTAATTCAAGCAGCCCAATCAAAAGGGAAATTCGCAATCGGATACCACTCAGATATGTCGCCATACGGTGCTAAAGCGCACTTAACGGCCACCATTCATAACTGGGGTGCGCTTTACACACAAAAAGCTAAATCGGTCCTGGATGGCACTTGGAAATCAGAAGATCTATGGCCTGGTATCGCAGAAGGCGTAACGGACTTAGCGCCGCTAAACGATGCAATTCCAGCAGACGTGAAAGCATTGGTTATGGCTAAAAAGCAAGAAATCAAAGAAGGCAAAGCACGCGTATTTGACGGCCCAGTTCTTAACCAAGCGGGTGAGGAAGTGGTTCCTGCAGGCCAAAGCATGAGCGATAACGATCTAAAAGGCTTTAACTGGTATGTGAATGGCGTTGAAGGTCAGCTACCAAAGTCTTAATAAAAAATACAACAAGAATTCAGTGTGAAAGCCTCACGCTTTCACACACTTTCAAGTCGAAAGCACACAGAAAGCGCTGATCTAAGCGATTAATGTGGTTTAGACGCTTGAACGCATAACGAGAAATAGCAACAAGGAAATACATAATGAAAAACCTGAAAACTTTACCTCTAGCTGCCGCCATCGCTGCTGGTTCTTTAATGTCTGCAACGGCTCAAGCTGAAATGTTCTGGAGCGATAATAGCCTGACATTACTTTATGGCGAAAACTATGAGAACCCATTCGGCGATGACCGAGACCTGACAACTATGACGTTAGAGCACGTTTCTGGTCACAACTGGGGTGATGTATTCATGTTTGTTGATCGCCACGACGGTGGTGATGACAACCTGACTGAAATCTACGGCGAACTTGCTCCGCGTTTCAGCTTAAGTAACTTGTCCGGTTCTAAGCTAGAGCTTGGCCCAATCAAAGACGTACTTATTGCGACTACTTACGAATTCAACGATTGGCAGAACGACTTTGCTAGCGGTTCTCAAGATAACTTCCTATACGGTATCGGTCTTGATTGGAACATCCCTGGTTTGAAGTTTTTCCAAACCAACTTTTACCAAGTAAGCAATGACAACACAGAAGACGACCAGCAGCTAACGGTTGTATACGGCGCACCATTCTCTGTGGGTTCATTAGATGTAATGATCGACGGTTACATTGACTGGTCTACCGGTGAAGAAGATCACAAATCTGATTTCCATTTCAACCCACAAGTACGTGCGGATGTTGGTAAGTACATGGGCATCACAAAATCGAAATTAGAAGTAGGTTTTGAATACTCATACTGGCACAACAAGTTCGGCAGCAATGCTGACGAAAGTGTATTCAGTGCATTAGCTAAATTCCATCTATAATTGATCTAACGATCAGCTATTGATGCCGATAGAGCCATGATTTGGGAATTTTAGAACCTTTTAATCATGGCTTTTTCGTTACGAAGAACATTCTGTTACAATTGCGCCGATTTATTCTGCACCTCGTTCAGAATACCTATATTCTAAATGGAAGTGAGCACCACTAAGAGGTTTGTTTTGAGTACTGAGCCAAGAAAATATAAACCAGGAAAGATCCGCGAACATAACAGCCAAAAAATCTTAGAAGCGGCTGAATGTGAGTTTGTAAAACACGGATACAAAGGCACCAGTATGCAGTCCATCGCTGATGCAGCTGAGTTACCCAAGGCCAATGTTCATTACTACTTCAAGAGTAAAGCTAAGCTCTACAATGCCGTACTTGAAGACATTCTTCAGCGCTGGAACGAAGTGCTTGCAGAAATGAGCGAAGAAGGTGATCCAGCTGAAACACTGGAAAACTACATTCGCGCGAAAGTAGATCTTTCAATTCGCTTCCCTCAAGCATCCAAGATTTTCGCCACTGAAATCATCCAAGGTGCACCGAATCTAAAAGAACATATCCGTACAGACTTACGTCACTGGGTACGTTCTAAAACCAAGATTATTGAAACATGGATTGAACAAGGCAAAATGACCGCCGTTGATCCTGAACATCTTATTTTCATGATCTGGTCCACCACTCAGCATTACGCCGACTTTGAAACTCAAGTATTAACCATTACTAATAAGCTTGAATACGAACCAGAAGACGTGAAAAAGATCAGTGATTTCTTATGTCACATGATTCTGACCGGTTGTGGTCTAAAGCCAAGCGTAAGCCTATAAAATGAATTGTATGTCGATTCAACTTGGTGAATGTTAAGCCGAGTAGAAAATGCAGACAAAAAAATGCCGGATCATATGAGCCGGCAAAGGTTGGATTCGAGAAATTAGCCGAAGAAACTAACTAACTTGTATAAATAGACCCGGCTATAACGATTAAGTTCAGATAAATTTCAAAAAAATTAAAAAGGCAGATTAACACGCAAGTCACTGCCATGTACCGAGTAGGTACTTGGCCGTGTTACGCCTGATTTTCAGTTCAGTCTCGACGTCCAGTGCCGACTCACTCAACCGTGAGGTAACTGGCATGAACAAAACGACTAATACAACCACTTGGATTAAACACCCCTTAGCGGTGTTCACAGCAAACGAACACGATGCATCCAATGGCATCGTCATCAAAAATAACAAAATCATCGAACTGGTTGGCCACCAGCAACAACCCAATACCCCCATCGATGAAGTATTTGACGCATCTCGTCATGTGGTACTGCCAGGCTTGATTAATACGCATCATCATCTCTACCAAACCTTAACACGTGCTTTTCCACCCGCACTCAACAAGCGATTATTTCCGTGGTTGCAAACCCTTTATCCTGTATGGGCCAAACTGCAGCCAAACATGCTTCAATCGGCAACGGAATTAGGACTAGCAGAACTTATGCTTTCCGGCTGTACAACGGTCGCAGATCATCACTATTTATTCCCAGAAGCACTTACGGAAGCAATCGACATTCAAGTCCAAGCAGCCAATAGCATTGGAAATCGGGTTTTGTTAACCCGAGGATCAATGAGCCTTGGTCAAGATCAAGGTGGCCTCCCGCCTCAGAGCACCGTTCAAACCGATGAGATCATTCTGAAAGACTGCCAACGCGTCATTCAGAAATACCACCAAGCAGATGAAGGCGCCATGGTTCAAATCGCTTTAGCGCCGTGTTCCCCTTTCTCTGTGACCACTGAATTGATGAAACAGACAGCCTCTCTTGCTCGCCAGCATGACTTAAGACTCCACACCCATCTGGCCGAAACCGAAGATGAAAACAGCTTCTGCTTGAAAACCTTTGGGTTAAGGCCTCTGGATTACCTAGAATCGGTCGATTGGTTAAGCAACGACGTTTGGCTAGCCCACGGAATTCACTTCAATGACGAAGAAATAAAGCGCCTCGGTAAGGCCGAAACAGGCGTTTGCCACTGCCCATCCTCTAACATGGTATTGGCGTCGGGCATTTGTCGCACGAAAGAACTTCAAGCTGCAGGCGCCCACGTGGGTTTGGGTGTGGATGGATCAGCCTCAAACGATGGGTCGAACATGATTCAAGAAGTAAGACAGGCATTATTAATTAACCGATTACGCTACCAAGCCGATGAAGTTTCACACCTTGATGCGCTGTATTGGGCAACCAAAGGATCGGCAAACGTGATTGGCCGTACCGACATTGGTGAATTAGACGTTGGAAAGCAAGCAGACATTGCCCTCTATAATCTCGATGAACCTAGATTCTCAGGTGCTCACGATCCACTGGCAGCATTGATTCTGTGTGGCGCACATTCAGCAGATCACGTAATGGTGGCTGGGCAGTGGACGGTATCAAATGGGCAACTGCTTAATCAAAGCCTACCAAACATCCAATCTCGCCATCATCAACTCGCCATGCAGCTGATTAATTAAACAGGATAATATAATTGGATAACTGATTTTAGTTAACCGAGTTCAAAAACCAAATCATTACTTTTAAAAAGACGCGTCACAAGTTAGGTAGTACTCACTTATGACGCGTTTTAGACGATTAAACTAAGCAGGGTCAACCTGCTGATCCGCTTGAACCGCCATCGTAGAACCGGACGCAGAGAAACTGCCCACCTCTTGATCATTAAGTGCAATTAAACGCTTAGTCATACGAGGGTGACTGGAAAGAATTTCTTGTAAAAAACCGAACATGCCGGGCACTTGCTGCTCTTGCGCAATAAACGCAGATTGATTGGTATGCGAAACCAATTCACGGCTGCCAGACGCAAGAGAAATCAGAGCCTTTGCACTGGATTGCTTATCTTGTACGACTTGAGCGGCAATTCGATCACACGTGAGTTCACATGAACGACTGTAGGCAGAGCCTAGGAACGGAATGATCATCGCAGGTTTCATGATTAAGTTTGGCCAAAAGTTCACATGACCCGCAGCGTGGTGAGCAAGTTCATGCGCAATCACAAAACGTAGCGTATTTTCTTTTTCAGATTCATCCCATAGCAAATCAACTAAGTTACTGAATAATAAAACATACTTACCAGATAGAAACTTAATCGCAAGGGCATTCGTTAATCCTTCAGAGTTCATAACAAACATTTCAGGCTTCTTTTCTAACGCCAATTGAGACGTTACTTCCGCAGACAACTGATTTAGCTTTTCATATTGATTGCCGTTCACATGAACCGCATTCCCATAGATACTGGCCTGAAAGAACTTTTCACTTAGCCATAAGCTGATGGCTACCGGAATTAGAATAACGAGGATACTGAACATAGTGCCAAGTAATAAAGCGACCCAAATTAAGCCTCCAATGGCCAAACACAGAGTACGATAAAGCTTTTCTTTGGGATGCCTAAGTTCTGAAATATTCATTGCGGATAATCCTTATCAAATGATTAATAGTCCATGAGCGGAAATGCTATAAAATAATAACTTCTACCTAAAAAACATCCAAAGACATCTGTGTATGTTTTTGTAGGAGTTCCTCCACACACCCAATAAATAGGAATCATTCCTACTTTCTGTCATCAAAATATCAAATCTACAGCTTTATTCTGATTGTCACCTATTTAAAATCGGTTTAGAAATTAAGGCCCCAACCAACCCCAAGAGTGTAGGAGCCAACCATGTATTATCTCGCAATGTTTATTATTGTCATTGCTTGCAGTTGGCCCATCGTCAGTTTCTCTCAGACCATTCATCCCATATTATTAGCGAACACTTACCAAGGCACTGAGCAACTCAATCACTATTGGGTCAGTGAAAAATACGACGGCGTCAGGGCTTATTGGACGGGATCAGAACTCATTACCCGTGCAGGCAAAAAAATTCATGCGCCTATCTCATGGACAAAGCAACTGCCAAAGCAAGCCATTGATGGTGAACTCTGGATCGACTATCAGCAATTTGACCGAATCTCCGGACTTATTCGGAAAAAACACCCAATTGCATACGATTGGCAATCGGTGAAATTCATGGCTTTTGACCTACCCTCGTATCCGGGAGTTTTCACCGAGCGCTATCAACGTCTAGCAACCGTCATCAAGGATCACCAACAACTGAATGGCACCACACCATTACGATTAGTTGAGCATTCACCTATCGAAAACCACCGAGCATTAAAAGACTATTTACAGATACAAGTACAGCGCGGCGCAGAAGGCTTAATGCTGCGTAAGGTAGACAGTATTTACCGCTCCGGCCGTAGCAAAGATCTTCTGAAAGTGAAGCCTTACATGGATGCGGAAGCGATGGTTATCGGACATCAAGCGGGGCATGGAAAATACGAAGGCATGCTAGGCGCACTCATTGTAGAAGATCAAAGCGGGCAACAGTTTAAAATTGGCACAGGTTTCAGCGATCAACAGCGATCTTATCCACCAAAATTAGGTGAAACCATTACCTTTCGTTATCATGGGCACACCCGTACAGGTTTGCCTCGTTTTGCGAGTTTTTTAAGAACTCGAAAGCCCGAATAGCATTTACCCTCCCTCTTATCTGCAAACACGTCAATATGAAGTGATAATTCCCCACAAGAATGCAAATAGTTGACCAAGCTGTTAGAATTCATCCCTTTAAATTTTTAGCTTCAGTTGATCAACCAACAGGGTGTTGGATCATCAAAGTAATCGCCTGGGAATTCGCATATGAGTAAGTACGAACTGGATTTTTTTGTTTCATGGGAAGAGCTACATAAAACCGGCCGCCGTCTCGCTAAAACACTGCATGAGCTGAAAGAATGGAAAGGCATCTTATGCGTAACTCGTGGCGGAATGGTTCCTACTGCAATTATTGCTCGTGAACTGAACATTCGTCTGATCGATACCATTTGCATCACCAGTTACGATGGCCAGCAACAAGGCGACTTCATGCTGAATAAAGCACCTGATGTTGAAAACGACGGTGAAGGTTGGTTAATCATTGATGATTTGGTTGATACAGGTAAAACAGCCGCAGAAGTTCGTCGCCATTACCCTAAAGCGCACTTTGCCACCCTCTACGCAAAGCCTGCAGGTCTTGAGTATGTGGATAGCTACGTTGAAGAAGTCACACAAAATACTTGGATTCGTTTTCCATGGGATATGAAGCTAAGTTATGCCGACCCGATCGTCAAGGGCGGTTAACAGCCAAATATAGGTATCGAATAACCGCGAAACTGTTCGCGGTTATTTTTTATGAAAAACAAGTAAAGCAACCTCTGTGGCTTTATTAAAAACCCAAACCTTTTTTTGAAATCTTAACTGTTGGAAGTTTGTAATAGCCTATAGAAAAAATTGCTTCTGAACTAAACCCTGAAACATTGATTGAAGCAGTGATAATCACATCACCATCTTGCTCCCATTGAACATAGTTGGCAGATTGAGTTTTATATTGCCCAAACAGGGTTGTTAGCTTAGATATCAGTGAATAGTAATCTTCACCATCAAAGTATACCGATACGCCATTTAAACGATCATCAGCATCAAAGATAAAAGATATCTTGGAATCACTATCTCTTGAAACACCTAAAACTTCTCGTCCATCCTCTATAGTTAACTGACTGATATTTTTCAACCTATCAACTTTTGACTCTGGATATAACTCTTTAATCTTAGAAAATTTTTCACCCCATTTAGTATCATAAACACCTTCGTTGAAAGTGTCCGAAATCCCCCCCGCAAAACTCACAGTGCTATATATAATCACCCATAAAAAAATTATCGTCTTTTTCACTAACTGCCATCCTTTGCAATTTGTTTAAACATACTCTTATCTTATTACTTAACCTCAAAATAAAAAAGGCCTCCGAAGAGGCCTAATCTTAAGCAAACACACCATTCATATACTTACTGACGGATACCTTCCGCTTGAAGGTACAACTCAACGTCTTTAGACGCTGGGCCTAGGTTAAAATTCATGTTGAAGTCAGACAGTGTAATTTTTGCTGTGCCCTCAAAGCCGTTACGGAAACCACCCCATGGATCATTACCGCCACCAATATGATGCGCATCAATTGTAATTTCTTTCTTCACGCCATGAAGCGTCAAATCACCAACAATTTGAAACTTACCATCGGTACCCGGAATAACTTTTGTGCTTTGAAAAACAGCTTTCGGGAACTCATCCACTTCTAGAAAATCATTACCACGAAGGTGCTTATCTCGTTCTGCATGGTTGGAATCAATACTTTTTGTTTCAATCACAACATTCACCTGGCTCGCAGCCAAGTTGTTTTCATCGTAAGTAAATTCACCTTTGAAATCATTAAAGCGGCCAACCAACCAGCTGTAGCCCAAGTGCTTAATCTTAAACTCTACCGAAGCGTGAGCACCTTCAGTATCAATTGTGTATTTATCAGCCCATGCAGACACAGACATCAAAGCAGCTAATGAAGCAGCAGCAAACGTTCTTAATTTCATTCTTATTTTCTCCAGTTTTAAGTTATATCTCAGTACACAATGCTGCATACCTAAGTTCTTGTTTCATTAAGTTTCGAGTTAAATCTATTTACCTTTAATCATTCTAAATAGCGTTCTGTCTTTGTCGATGAAGTGATGCTTAAGAGCCCCTAAAGCATGCAAACCCGCTAAGCCCAATAAGCCATATGCGAGATACTCATGCAGCATCCCCGCTAAATCACCTTGACCAGCAATGCCATGTAGCGTTGCTGGCACTTCGAATAAATCAAACACATTAACGCCATGGCCTTTCGCCGTAGAAATCAAATAGCCCGCAACCATCACTGCCAACATCAGCAGATACAACCCAATATGAGCTAGCTTTGCGCCTTTCTTTTCCAGGCTAGAATGGGTATCCAATGATTTTGGTTGAGGATTGATGAACCGCCATACGATTCTGAAAAGAATCAACAACATCAAAATCACACCGATGGATTTATGGTAGTACGGCAATACTTGATACAAGCTATCGTAATAGGTCAAAGATCGCATATACAAACCGGATGCAAACAAACCTATTACTGCCAAAGCAGCAATCCAATGAACGCTGATCGCTACTAAACCAAACTGATTTTCTGTGTTTTTAATCTTCATACAGCCAAACTAATTAAATAAGATAATGTTGAGACATCAGAATAACCATTAAAATTCCGATAATCTTCTTGAATATTTTGGTTAAAACGATCAACTTAATTGATCTATCAAACAAAAGCTCTGATCTTTACGGACCTTTACAAATAACCATTTTAACCAATAAGTCAATTTTGTACTAAACATCTAGAATCAAAGTAGCTAGACTTTTAAGATCATTCTCTGGATGCATCGAATGTCAGAATCTGCTCGCTATCATCATGTTAAACCACTCAATAACTTAGAATTGCTCGATGCAAGGTTTCGCCGTCAAACCTTTGGTAAACACGTGCATGAAGGGTTTTGCATCGGCGTGATTGAAGACGGCGCCCAAGCCTTCTATCGCTCAGGTGAGATTCATGTGGCCAGCACCAACAAAATCATTCTCGTCAATGCAGATCAGGTACATACCGGCCACTCGGCCACTGATCATGGCTGGTCTTATCGAGCCATCTATCCAACGACACAACACTTCGATTTGATCTGTGAGGAAAACCTAGGCCTGAATGCAGGTATTCCGTATTTTGATGCGTCCGTTGTTCAAGACCCTCTCATGGCGGGGCAATTAAAATATCTATTCAATCTAATGACCTCCGAAGACAGCTCAACACTGGAGGTTCAAACCACCTATATAGAGGTCATGAACACACTGATTCAACGCCACAGCCGAAGCGGAGCCAAACCACCAAAAGCAGGCAAAGAACATTGGGCCATCGAACTCATCAAAGAATTTCTCACTGCTAACATGGATCAAAACATTCCACTGGAACAATTAAGTGAATTAGTAAACCTAAACCCGCACTACTTAGTTCGAACCTTTCAAAAAGCCATGGGCATGCCACCCCACGCATATCATGTTCAAGTTCGATTGCAACAAGCCAAAGCCATGTTGTCCCATGGAATGAAAATCCATGACGTTGCGTTTGATACCGGCTTTACAGATCAAAGCCACCTAACCCGCCACTTTAAGAAAGCCATTGGGGTTACGCCGGGTCTGTTTCAAAGACAGATTTCAAACGCAGGCTCGTTAGTGGTCAACTGAATGTTGTCATTCACGTCTTCCCAACGAATAATAAGCAAGGTATGATTTCCGGCGACTTCAGACGTGATGCCTTATGAAACTTCCCACGACCTTTTTACTCATCATTCAGCTATTGTTCGTTAGTTTAACAACGGGCGCTCATGGCCATGAGTCTGATCATGATAAGCACGACGGCATGCACATTCATGTGCACGATGACGCCTTTCTGGATAACAACAATTCAGATCATGAAACCAATCAACACATTCACTTCACCATTGATTTACTGCAACACAATGAATTCCGACTGACATTCAATAAAGTCAAACCTTCTTCAGAGTTCAACCCCAGTCATCGCAACCAATATTACCGACCTGCAGTTCCTCCTCCTGACAACCTGAACCTCGTTTAACTCAATCACAATGTTTATCTCGCACAATATCAACGCAGGTCAGATGCCTGCGTGTGTGAAAATTCAAGAGGTTATTTATGCAATGTTATTTACCCTCAAAGCGCCTTAAAAACGTGCTTTTGAGCTTTCTACTGATTCTATTCCCTATGGGGTTAGCGTTTGCCCATGGCGTAACGCAAGGCGATCAAGGCTACATCCAAGAAATATCAGGTATGAACATCATTCCTTATATGTACCTTGGTGCAAAACATATGGTAACCGGATACGATCACCTACTCTTCCTACTTGGCGTGATTTTCTTCCTCTATCGCCCATCCCATATTGGCATCTACGTCAGTCTCTTTGCACTGGGTCACTCGGCCACGTTACTGCTCGGCGTGTTGTTCGATATTCCAGCCAATGCCTATCTGATCGACGCCATTATTGGTCTATCAGTGGTCTATAAAGCACTGGATAATATGGGAGCGTATCAACGCTGGTTCGGCGTACAACCCAATACCAAGTTAGCAACGTTAATTTTTGGTCTTTTCCATGGCTTTGGGTTAGCCACAAAAATCCAAGCGTTTGAAATGTCTGAAGTGGGGCTTATCCCCAATTTAATCGCATTCAATATCGGCGTGGAAATAGGGCAATTACTCGCCTTGTTCGCCATCCTGATTCTCATCAGTATTTGGCGTAAGCATCCGCGTTTTTACCAACACGCCTACACCTCAAATACGCTACTTATGTGTGCCGGATTTATGCTCATCGGCTTCCAATTAACGGGCTATGTCATCGGCCAATCGTAACTGATTTAAGGAATAATTATGTATAACGCAAACAAACCTGCAGACGTGAATCTGCCAAGCACAAAACAACTTCTGATCTCGACCGTCGTCGCTTTAGTCGCTGCGTTCCTAATTTTAATCATTGCCATTTTACCCGCCGAATATGGCATAGACCCTACGGGGTTAGGTAAAAAGCTGTCGTTAACTCAAATGGGGGAAATCAAAGCACAGCTTGCAGAAGAAGCACTTCAGGACCAATCTCTTCAGGGCAATTCCAGTCAAGATAAGTCCAATCAAAACAACGCCAGTCAAGACAAAGCAAACACGGTAACAAAGGCAGAAGAGCAGCCTCTACCCGCAGCACCATTGAATGCCGCTCAAGCGGTTTCAGAATCAGTATCATCAAAGGTTGCTGCCAATTCAGAGCAAGTTTCTGTCACCCTGAAACCCGGACAAGCGGCTGAGATCAAGCTGGCAATGAAGTCTGCTGAAACGGTCGAATTCTCATGGTCCGTCAACGTCGGTCATGTAAACTTCGACACCCATGCAGACAATAGAAAAGTGAAATACCACAATTACAGCAAAGGCAAAGCAGTGACCCAAGACAAAGGCCAGTTAACGGCTGCGTTTGATGGCATGCACGGTTGGTTTTGGAGAAATAGATCCAAGGAACAAGTCACTGTAACGCTTGATGTTTCTGGCGACTTTACAGACATAAAACGCGTGCTATAAATTGCTTTAGTTCTATTACCTTGGATTCCCGTTTTTATACGGGGATTCAAGTGCATTAACGTACAACGAATTGCCCCCATTAAGATAAGACGTTAAATAAGTCAATAACGTACAATATTTCGAACTTATCACCGCTTAAACTCACTGATCTTATAGGAATCAACCGCCTGAACAGGCAGTGAGACACAAGCATGCTAACAAGTCCAAAGTTAAACCTATTGTCTCTGCTCGCTGGAGCCAGAGATACCTTACCGCTTGTGCTTGCCGCTGTCCCCTTTGGAATTCTATTTGGTGCCTTGTGTCAGGCCTTTGGGCTGCCATTAGCACTGTGCCTTGCTATGTCTATATTCGTCTTTGCCGGATCTTCACAGTTTGTTGCGGTGAACTTACTCGGCATGGGGACACCATGGTTCATAGTGGTATGTGCAACCTTTGTCGTTAACTTAAGGCACATGATGTACAGCGCGAGTCTGATGCACCATGTTCGCCGTTTTACCCTAATACAAAGAGCACTGATGGCATTTGGCTTAACCGATGAAACGTTTGCAACGGTATTAAACCGACTGAACCGTCATAAAGATCAACCATTCTCTGGCGCTTATTATCTAGGCTCTTTTGGCCTGATGTATTCCAACTGGATACTGTGCAGTGGCGTTGGTTTCATCCTAGGCAGCCAATTAGAAGACCCTCTCGGCTGGGGCCTAGACGTAGCAATGGTCGTGGCCTTCATTGGAATCGTCTCACCGTTATTGATAAACAAAATGATGTGGTTAAGCGCGGTGCTGTCTGGTGGGGTTGCAGTGTTGACTTACGACTTACCTTTTCAGATGAGTATTTTGGTTTCATCGATAATAGCCATCATCATTCCTACTTGGTTGACCTTCAGAATGAAAAACAAAAAACGGTCATTGCTTCAGGAGGGCGCTGAAGGATGAATACAACCACACTGACAGACCTTCAAAGCGTGCTATTAATCCTAGGAATGATGGTCGCCACCTTTGGCATTCGGTTCTTACCTTTTGCATTAGCTTCCCGAGAGAAACTGTGGGGGAAATATCAAGAATTCGCAGATACCGCGCTAGGATTTGTGCCTGTAGCGGTACTTACGTCCATCATTGCACCAACTGTACTGATCAGACAGTCAGGAATTGTATCTTTCGGGTTGGAAAATTTTCATCTATGGTCTGCTCTTGTCGCGTTTGGTGTATCACTCTTAACCCGAAATTTATTACTTACGGTCATATCCGGGCTCGGCACCTTTGCATTACTGACCGTATTATTTCGTTAACTCATACAGGGTTAACTCATGTTTAGTTAATCCATAATAGGAAAGCCTGTGCCTAATAGTGTTCAACCAGATTCCAGCCAACTAACTCAAGGCATTATCTACGGTTTCATAGCCGCTATGATTTGGGGCGCGTGGCCGGTGATATCGGCTTACGGTGTTAAACAGTCGCTGTCCGCAAACGATCTCATATTCTTACGGTTTTTTGTCTCCGGCATCATTCTCCTGCCTATTTTTTTAAAACTAAAGTTCAAAGGAGTGAACCTAGGTAAAGGCTTAGTCTTGGCGTCAGGGGCTGGCCTTGGGTACATTTCACTGTGTTTTTATGGCTTATCCTATGCCCCTGCCAGCCACTTTGGCGTGATCACGCCAAGCTGCATGCTGACATTCACAACATTTGGAAGTTGGCTCTTCCTTAAAGAGAAATTGTCCACAGGCCGAATCATGGGCTTTGCCATCATTATTCTGGGCGTGCTCTCCATTGGCTGGGTAAGCTTTAATAGTGGCAGTGATAGCAATTCCATCAATTCAGGTTATCCAGAGCGCTGGAAAGGCGACCTTATCTTCATCGTTTGTGGCGCTCTGTGGGCAACGTATACATTGAGCAGCCGTATATGGAAGGTAGAAGCCTTTCACGCAACGTCCCTAGTCTCCGTTCTATCCATGTTGATCTTCACTCCGTTGTATTTTCTATTCATGGACTCGAAGTTATCCACAGCCCCTCTGTCTGAAGTATTATTTCAAGGCACAATGCAGGGGGTGTTCACGGCCGTTCTTGCACTCTTATTCTTTAGTAAATCGGTCAATTTAATTGGAGCAAGCAAAGGAGCTGTGTTTGGTGCTTTGGTTCCAGCTATAGCCTTGATACTATCCATCCCTGTATTATCCGAGATTCCTACGTTGATAGAAGTATTTGGTGTTGTAATTGTCAGCATTGGAATGTTTTACGCACTGGGACTTTTGAAACTTCCAAATTTTCGAACAGATCAAGACAAAGTGTCTTGAACATAGAGAACAACAGTCAATGAACGAACAACAGAAACAAACACTGAAAACGATCTTGGCTCAGTTCTCTGATGCTGAAAAACAAGATCTGAAAGCACAAATGGGCATCGATTTAGACACAGACATTGATCCTGAGAATATGGATCCAGAGTTATCTAAGTTACTCATTGATAGTGGTGTTATTTCTGCAGAACCGCCCAACGACGCTAAACCTCAACTAACACAGAACAGCAATGCGGATGCAACGTGTTCATTTTGTGGTAAATCCAGTGCGATGGTCGGTACATTAATTACTTCGCCACAAGGCGCATCCATCTGCCGTAAATGCATCATGCAACATCAGGCAAACAAATAGCTGATGCCTTGTAACGCCCCTTTTCGTAACTCCTTTCTAATTGTAACCCCCTAGACGCTACTTCCTATATGTAAGAGACATTGGCCATCTGAACAACGATGGCTACACTTTCTTCATGCTCTCAAAAGTCACATAGGAAAACCATCATGAACACCTACCTCAGAAATACTTGCAGTGCTCTATTGACTGCTTTAATCGTTACAACCTCAAGCGTTCTGCAGGCGTCAGAATCCCCAGAGGGAGCTCAAGCCTATATTATTTCGCCAAACAACGGTGAAACCGTACCGAGAACCTTTACCGTCAAATTTGGCCTTCAAGGCATGGGCGTAGCGCCAGCGGGGACAGATAAAGCCAAAACAGGCCATCACCATTTATTAGTGGATGTCGAGACGCTTCCTGACATGAACTTACCCATGGGGAAAGACGTAAAACACTTTGGCGGAGGTCAAACAGAAACCACGTTAACGCTTGAGCCCGGAAAACATACATTGCAACTGATTCTGGGTGACAAAAGCCACATTCCTCATAACCCACCCGTGGTGTCTGAGAAAATAATCATCACCGTTAAATAACCTTTGATTGAGCAGGTAAAATACCTGCTCACCTCCCTTCTTTAACCATTGGCTATTCGTTCTCTATTAACCCCCATAAAATAAATCGTTCTAGGATTCTTAGCTTCAATCCGCTAAATTAAATACCTTCACAAAAAAGGATTTCACTGTGCAACGTTTATTCAAACTGATGTGTATTACCGCCCTTTTAACAACACTTGTTGGTTGCAGCTTAACCCCACCCAAGCGTGTTCAATATTCAGACGAAATAAAAGTGGAAGCCCAAGTAGAAGCCATTGATCGCTGGGCAAGAACGTTCACCGTTCGAATGCCTGATGGTCAGCTACAGACCTTAGCCGCCGGATTTGAAGTCAAGAACTTTGAACAATTAGAAGTAGGCGATACCATCGAAGCGAGAATGTATCAGTCGGTGGTTATCACCCTCAAAAAAGAAGGCGTACCAAGCATAGGTTCTGAAGAATCCATATTGGTTGCTCAAAAGGGGAATAAACCCGCCATGGATGCGTCACAGACTTACGAAATCAAAGCCAGAGTTCTGGCCATTGATATTGCCAATAACCGGATCCAGCTTAAATCGCCTCATGGCACCATCGAAACCATTCAAGCTCAAGACCCTGAAAACCTAAAATGGGTAAAGGTGGGTGACATTGTCGTTGCCACCATCACCCGAGGCATAGCAATCCAAGCCAAAAAACTAAATCAAAAATAACGCCTGAAAGAAACTTGATGAAAAAGCATTCCGAGTTTGTAAATTTTCTCTGTGAACAGTTAATGAATATTGGCCCGGTCAGATCCAAACGAATGTTTGGCGGATACGGATTATTCATGGACGATCTCATGTTCGGTTTGGTTGCAGACGACGTCCTCTATTTAAAAACAGACACTCAAACCAAATCAAAATACGACGAGCTCGGATTAGAACCTTTCTGCTACTCCAGAGGCGAAAAAGTTATTGCTTTAAGTTATAGTCAAGCTCCCGAAGAGACCTTGGAACAACCACAGCAATTATGTGAGTGGGCCAATGAAGCTTATGGTGCAGCACTTCGGTCAGCAAAAAAGAAAAAATAACAAAAAAAAGCAAACTTAAGGCAATGGAATATGTTGAAGAAGCTCGCTTTATCGATCTTTGTTGTGCTGTTTATCGGTTGTGCCACACTGACAACTCGCTTGTACACGTTAGGGCAACAATCCCAAAATATGATGCCCCTAGGCCTCATAGAAGGGCGATTAGCAACGTGCCCTGAAAAACCAAATTGTACTAACAGTGAATACCCTGATGACGCCGATCATTATGTCACACCATTACTTATGCCCAATACGTCCTGGGACTTACTCAAAGACACCCTTCGCACCACAGTACGGCAAGACGGTGGCGAGGTGAAACAAGTCAACGAGTTTTATCTGGCCAGTGAATACACCAGTCAAACGTTTGAGTTTGTAGACGATTTAGAATTTCGGTTCGATCCGAACCAAGAGATGCTTCATATTCGCTCAGCCTCTCGTGTGGGCTACAGTGACTTAGATGCCAACTCTGAACGAGTACAACGCATCAAAAAAATAATACAAACACTCAGCCAAACTCAATAGTTTAAAAACAGGACAAATCGGAATTATTAACCAGTTAGACCAAATTTTTTCACTGGTTAATTCAATCAAAGCTCTTTAAGCTGGCTTTCTGTAAAATTCCGTCAGCTAAGAGAGCGTTATGCATCCCGCCGTTAGTAACAAAGCATCCGACCAGCTCATTATCTGGGTCATCATCCTGACTCAATTTGCAACGCCATTTATGTTTTCTGGAGTCGCAATTACCTTGCCTGAGATGGGTTTGGAGCTTGGAGCCAGTGCCGTCGCTCTTGGCCTCGTTGAATCCGTATATTTAGGGATGTCCGCTGCATTACTTCTTCCCATTGGCCGAATCGCGGATGCCACAGACCGAGCAACACTGTTTAAGACTGGGCTGATTGGTTATTCCATCTGTACGTTAGCCATCAGTGCTTTACCCACCATTGAGCTGGTTATTGCCTTTCGAGCCATACAGGGTGGGTTTGGTGCATTATTAATGGCCACAGGCATGGCCATTATTTCCCAGAAAATCCCCCCTGATAAACTAGGAAAAGCCATAGGCCTCAGTGTTGGAGCCGTTTATGCTGGGTTATCCGCTGGGCCTCTCCTTTCTGGCTGGATCACAACGCACTTTGGTTGGCGAGCGGTATACAGCATCACATTTTTACCTTTGATGCTTTCAACCTTACTTGCAGTCTGGGCTCTGCCAAGCCAATGGCAAACAATGAAGACCCGGCTTGATTGGGTTGGCAGTTTACTGATTATGCTTGCCATGGCGCTGCTTATTTATGGCAGTGCCTCACTCAACTCCCATCTAGGAATATGGACGTTAATGTCAGGCGTTGGTTGTATGGTGTTGTTCTTTTACAGTCAATCCAACGTATCTACTCCCCTATTGAACATGCAAAGCATGCGTGAAAACCATGATTTCAGCCACGCACTTCTGACCCAACTGTTCATGTACGTTGGCGCCTTTGGGGTCACGTTCATATTAGGTTTATACCTTCAATCGGTAAGAAATTTCACCCCAAATGAAGCAGGCCAATTACTCGTACTTGGGCCTATACTTATGGCCGTTCTCGCACCCATATTCGGACGCCTCTCGGACCGAATAAACAAACGAATCATGACGACACTGGGAGTCACTATGGCCATTATCAGTCTAGGACTTGCCTTACAGTTAGATCATGCCTCAGGGCTGCCTATTTTGATTGCTGTCGTTATATTTCAGGGGCTTGGCTTTGCCCTGTTCTCATCCCCCAACATTGCTATCATCATGGGCAGCGTAGATGCCAGCCAATACAGTTTAGCCACGGCCTTAAGCGCTAAGATGCGTTCATTGGGTATGGTCTTCAGCATGGTTATTATTACGTTAGTCACCTCCATATTTCTTGGGAAACAAACCATCGAACAAGCGCCCGATGCTTACCTGAATGTCATGACCATCGCCTTCTCAACGTTTGCAGGGTTATTAACCGTTGCTTGGCTTTTATCCGCCAGTGCCATACGAAGAACAGCACACGACCTCAATTCGACCACAGAGAATTAACTATGTTGACCATCGAAACCATCAGTATCTTCTTTACTGCCAGTGTTTTATTAGCCCTGAGCCCTGGTCCTGATAATGTCTTTGTACTGATGCAATCAATGACACACGGCATAAAGTCCGGTTTCATTATTACCTTAGGTTTATGCACAGGCTTACTGGTACATTCTACCGCCGTAATTTTGGGACTCGCTGTGATTTTTCAAACGTCAGAGATCGCCTTCACCATTTTAAAGCTACTGGGCGCTGCTTACTTGTTATACCTTGCATGGGGTGCCCTACGCGCCAAACCAACGCAATTGAATGGTAAACAACCTCAGTCATCGCTCCGAAAACTATATGTTAGGGGGATCATAATGAACATTACGAACCCCAAAGTTTCCATTTTCTTTTTGGCGTTCTTACCTCAGTTCGTCACAACCGAGTCAGGGGATGTTAGCCAGCAACTGTTATCGCTTAGCCTCTTATTTATCCTTGCCGCTCTGATGGTCTTTAACAGCATTGCCGTCTTGTCCGGCTATCTAGGACAGCGACTTAAAGAATCGGATCACATTCAAAATACGCTGAATAAACTGTCCGGCGTCGTCTTCATTGGCCTAGCGCTTAAGCTCGTCACCACGGGCAGATAACCACAGTTAAATAACTACAGGTGGCTAACTACAGAAAAGAAAAGCCCCTCAGGGATCATGGTCATCATGATTTTCAGTAATAGCTAAGCCTCTTTACTTTGATTAGTATGCATGAACATTCAAATAACGAACCATCAAGGTTTTGAGGCCAACATGAGCAACTTCAAACGCGTTCTTTCGCAGCTTTCAACACCCCAAGATCAGTACACCATTGAAATTCCTGAAAGCTGGGGTCAAGGTCGAGCAACCTTCGGCGGCCTAATCGTGTCACTCCTGTATAAAGCCATGCGTTTAAACGTCGAGAATGATCGCTTAATCAGAGCATTAAGTGTTTCATTCGTGGGTCCCGCAGCAAAGGGCGCTCTGACTATTCAGGTAGAAACACTTCGATCAGGCGGTTCGGTCACTCAAATGGAAGCAAAAGCCATTCAAGATGGGCAAGTGCAATGCGTAGTTCTGGCCAGCTTCGGCGCAGAGCGGGTATCTGGCTTAACTGTCGCGGCAAAAATTGCACCTGATGCAAAGCCGCCTGAAGATTGCCAAGAAATGCCATACATACCCAATGTATTACCCGAGTTTGCACAACACGTGTGTTATCGCTGGGGATTTGGGCGCATGCCATTTTCAGGTTCAGACCAAACAGAAATGGGCGGTTGGATTCGTTTTCGTGATCCAGAAGCAGAACTTCAAGGAGACAGTGTAGAAGAAGCGGCATTGCTCACGTTAATCGATGCCTGGCCACCCGCACTGCTTTCACTTCTAAAAAAACCAGCGCCTGCAAGCTCACTCAGTTGGTCGGTGGAGCTCATCCAACCAATGAAAGACATTGCTGCTGACGATTGGCTTCTCTACAAAGCTGAGATTGACCAAGCAGAAAATGGCTACGGTCAAACCCACGCACAAGTTTGGTCATCTGACGGAAGTTTATTGGCCATAAGCCGACAAACTGTGACTGTTTTTGCTTAGGTCAATGCACGCCAAAGGCTGAAGTAGGTAATTTAAAGCTCGACGTTATTCGCGTACTCACTATTGGCGCCATCCTGCATAACACCGGCAATAATAGTGTACGCTTCGACCCAAGCGTCTTTCACTTCTGGTGTAAACCCTGCGCCCAATCCTTGCTGTAACGTCCACAATAATGCCGTTGCTACCGTCTGATAGTGATGTTCTTGAACACGGTATACAGTGTGACGACGGCCCAATTGCCATACATGCAACTTCAATTGATCAAAGCGCTGCAGGCCTCTAACCACCATGGTTAGGATCTTCATCAGCTTCCGGCCCTGCTCATTCATATCGCCACTGAACATAGACCGGAGCGAGGGATCAAGTTCAAAGAGACGACCATAAAATAGTTCCGCAGCATCTTCTGAAATAGGTACAACCTTCTCCCAAGACTGTTGAACTAATTGCATTTGTTCCGGCGTCATAACTGAATCCTTGTTTGGTTTATCTATTCATTTATAGCTCACTTATTATCGGCAAGGTAATATAATGCTACACCTCTAATTTTTGTTTTCATTGAGTTCAACATGCAAATCGCCTTATCTTTTATCAAAGCAGTTTGGGTATATTTCATTGTCATAATGAGCGTATCGTCTTGCTCTCTTTTGACCAGCGCCTCACATCAGACGCTAGAAAATACCTACTGGCGTCTGGACGAACTCTACGACCAACCCATCACTCAACAGAAATACCAAACACAGGCCCACCTAATCTTCAGTTCATCCAATCAAATAAAAGGGAATTCGGGCTGTAACAACCTATTCGGGCAATACACACGTGTCGATTCCACCCTTTCTTTTTCTCAAGTCGCTAGCACCTTGATGGCGTGTACAGGCAGTGCCTCAAACACCGAGTTTAAACTCATGGAATTGCTAAGTGAGCCTGTTATTTTAATCATCAAAGGCAATAAAATGGTGTTCTTTACACCGCAACACCAACCCATCGCCAAGTTCACATCGGTTAAGTTTTAGGCGCGTTTTCGTCATAGACAGTTCCTCCTGCTGGACCATAATTAACGTACCGGATAGATAATGGCCGGACTTATGGATAAAAACAGCGGGGGAAGTTTCTGTGGCCACATCAGCAACTGAAACGAATGAATTTCTAAGTAAACAAGAAATCAATGAGCTTAGAACAGCCAATGACGCCAAAGCTTACTGGGGATTACTCTTCAACTGGCTCATCATTATCTTGGCCTTTGCCATGGTTGCGTACTCCGCCAACATAGTCACCATTCCTATTGCATTAATATTAATCTCAGGCAGGCAATTAGGCATGGGCATCATTCTTCATGATTGCTCACACCGCTCTTGGTTCTCAACACAATGGAAAAATGATCAATTGGGGCATTGGCTTGCAGGTATACCTATTCTTGTCCCCATGCGATTCTATCGCCCTTATCACTTCATTCATCACACAAAAACAGGGACCAACCTCGACCCTGATGTCGACAATATTCGCAACTACCCTGTCACTAAAGCCAGTATGCGACGAAAAATCATAAGGGATTTCATTGGGTTATCCGGCCTAAAAGCGCTGTATGGCGTATTGTTTTTTGCCAACACAGGCCGTGTAGGCAATACCGTCTCACTAGGAAACAAACAATCAACCAGAAGCAACAAAGAGCAATTTCTGTTTGCATTCAAAAACTTCCGAGACATTCTTATTTTTCACACCATAGCCTTCGGAATCTTTGTACTGCTTGGGGAACCGGCCCTCTACGTGCTTTGGTGGGTCTCCTACGTGTTTACCTACCCCTTTATCATTCGATTAAGGCAAGTGGCCGAGCACGGAGCCATGACCACCTTGTCGGGGAAAGACGTACGCTTAACCACGAGAACAACTATGGCCAAGTGGTGGGAGAGGTTGACCTTCGCGCCCAATTACGTCAATTATCACTGTGAACATCACTATCAACCCACGGTGCCAGGTTATAACCTGCCTAGAATGCACGCACTTTTAGAAGCACGGGGGTTTTATCAAAACCATCAAGCGGCGTTAGTTAAAGGGGGTTACTTAGCCGTGCTTCGTCTTGCCTCTTCCGCGAGCCCATAAAAATAAGCTTGGATGACCGCTTCAGGCGACTCAACTTGAGGGTAATGACCCACGCCACTCAGCTCGGTAACTCTACCTTTCGGTACAAGCGCTTTGAAACGTTGCACCAAATGCTCACCTGAAATGGGATCAATCAGGCCATCAATCAAATGCAAAGGAACGTCCGTTTTTTGTAACGCCCCAACCCACCTCGACCGATATTGGCGTCGTTCTTTCATATAGCAAATCAGTTTAGGCATTACTGCTTGCCCATCATTCCAGACCAACAACGCCCACAACAAATGAATGTCTTCAACGGTCATGGTGTCGGAACATATTCGTTGAAAATTCGCAGTAAATTTCTGAAGCGTCATCATCCTCGAAATAATCCCACCCAGAGGGCTCATCAATAGCTTCTGAACCAATAACGGCTTATGCGTTTCAGGAAACAAGCCACCATTCAAAAACGTAATCGATTCAATATGAAAACTTAACTGACCTGCATTATGTCGGGCTAACAACTCTTGAGCGACCGTATCGCCGTAATCATGTGCAAGAATATGAACAGACTCAACCTTCTGAATACTCATCAACATTTCAAACAAATCCGCTTGAATTGAAATGGAATAAGCAAAATCTTTCGGTTTGTCCGACAAACCAAACCCCAGCATATCCGCCGTGATCAAACGATGTTTATCCTTAAGCGCAGACCAAACCGGCGACCAATCCCAACTCGCGGATGGAAACCCATGAATCAATAACAAGGGGCTGCCTTTCCCTTCCGTTTTATGAAATACCTGATGGCCTCGATAGACAAAATAATCACCGGAACTTTGCCATTCCAACAAGGGAGCCGACAGCATATAAACCTCGATATTCTTATTGTGAGTTTTAACTCACTTTATCATCTAAAAGAAAGGAAACAAACGTCTCATAATGACTTTCAAACCCCAAGACGTAATGTTCTGATCCTCATCATTATGAAACCGTACAAGTTCTGCTAATGTAATAATTAGATTATTAATTTAGTTGTTTATATCGAGGCCGTCATGGAATACAACTCGCTAAAGTCGCTCGGTGTTAAAAATACCGGAGACATCGAAAAATACACCCTTCGCAGTGAAATCGATCAAGATGTCTTGAAGGTTTACCACACTAAGAAAAAAGGTGAACTGTTTAATCGCAGTGAGAAATTTAAGTTTCCTCGCACAAAACGTATGGTTCGTTCACAGAACAACCCCAACGAATACAAAGAAATGAGCGAAGTATCTGCGGTGCTAACCCACGTACTTGCCGAACTGGACGACATCACCAATCATATTCACGATGAAAAGACCGTTAAAGAACAAATTTTGTCGGACTTACGCCATTTAGAAAAAGTCGTACAAAGTAAGATTGCCGAGATAGAAGAAAAATTGGATAGGATCTAATTTTGCTTTGCTGTATCAAAGAAACCAACAATTAGTATACTGGGGTCTTTGTGGAGCAACGTTTTTATAATCAGGGAAACCAATGACACTATTCAAACTAACCAAATCAATCTTCACGGGTATTACTGCATTTGGCTTTTCAAGCAGTCTCTTAGCTGGCGGGTTCCAGTTCAATTTAACGGATGATTCCGTTTACGGTAAATTAACCTCTTCAGACGACATTCCAATGCACGTTGAGGCGGGCTACTTATACCACGAAGGCGGAAGAAATCTGGCGCACTTGGACTTTCATGCGCAAGACGTCTCCAGCTTTCAAGGTCAACGCACGCACGTTGGCATAGGCTTCAGAACCATCGGTTACTTAGAGCATGACACCGACGGTTTAGGGATCGGCTTAGGTGGTTTTGGTGAAATAGAAATCAATCAAGTCCCAGGCTTGTCATTAAGTGCTGCAGGCCACTACGCACCGTCCATTCTTACGTTCAGTGATACTGACAGCTTCACTTGGTTAGAAACATCAATGAACTACAGCGTCATGCCTTCTGCAGACGTCCAGCTGGGTTACCGTTACGTAGAAGTCGGTTTTGAAGACGGTAAAGACAGAACGGCCGAGTCAGCCGGTTTTTTAGGCGTACGCTTTAATTTCTAGAATACCCCTCAGATCTAGAATACCCCTAAGAAAGACAAACATAAAAAAGCGCTTGGCATTACCAAGCGCTTTTTTGTACATAAGCTAAATCTTCAGAAGATTATGAATCGTCTTCAGTCTTACGAGGCTTACGACTTGGGCTCTTCTTGAACGACTTGCCTTTACGAGCTTTAGGGCCATTGTTCACTTTAGAAATACGCATTGGCATACCCACTACACGAATTTTCTTAAGGTGATCAAACACTTCAGCAGGCATACCTTCTGGTAACGCAATGAAAGTACAGTCTTCTTGAATATCAATCTGACCGATGTACTTACTTTCCATATCCGCTTCGTTCGCAATCGCGCCAACAATATGCTTTGGCTCAACACCGTGGTTACGGCCAACTTCCAAACGGAAGTTATCCATAGGAACACCAGTGTCACGAGGCTTACGCTCACGAGGCTTGCGATCACGCTCGCCACGCTCACGACGAGTGCCACGCTCACCATCACGGGTTTCAAAGTCTTTACGACGATCGCGCTTAGGTCGATCTTTGATCAATAGCGGTTCATCACCTTGAACCATCTTCGCCAATGCCGCAGCAATTTCAAGTGCAGGGATGTTTTGATCATTCTGATACTGCTCAATCAACTCTTGGAAGAATTGTAAGTCAGTTTCTGAAGCCAACGCCTCTGTAATCTTGTCTTTAAAGCGAGAAACACGACGATCGTTCACGTCTTGCGTTGAAGGCAACGTCATTTCTTCAATCTTATTGTTTGTCGCTTTCTCAATTGAACGCAACATACGACGCTCACGCGGCGCAGCAAACAATATGGCATCACCAGTACGACCAGCACGGCCAGTACGACCAATACGGTGTACATATGCTTCAGTATCGTATGGAATGTCGTAGTTAATAACGTGTGTAATACGCTCAACATCCAAGCCACGAGCGGCAACGTCTGTTGCAATCAAAATATCCAGCTGACCTTTCTTTAGACGTTCAACTGTACGAGAACGAGTAGCCTGAGCCATATCACCGTTCAACGCCGCCGCAGAATAACCACGAGCTTCCAACTTTTCAGCCAGCTCTTCCGTAGCGTTCTTAGTACGCACGAACATGATCATGCCGTCAAAAGGCTCAGTTTCAAGAATACGAGTCAACGCATCCAGCTTATGCATTCCACTTACCATCCATACACGCTGGCGGATCGTTGATGCTGTCTGAGTCTTAACCTTGATCGTTACGATCTTAGGATCATTCAAATAATTGGTTGCAATACGCTTAATTTCTTTAGGCATAGTTGCTGAGAATAGCGCAATTTGGCGCTGTTCTGGTGTTTGATCCAGAATCCACTCAACATCATCAATGAAGCCCATACGTAGCATTTCATCTGCTTCATCCAATACCAAGGATTGAAGATCAGAAAGGTCCAACGTGCCACGACGCATGTGGTCCATAACTCGACCCGGCGTACCAACAACAACGTGAACGCCACGCTTTAATGCACGAATCTGTGCACTGTAATCCTGACCACCGTAAATAGGTAATACATGAAACCCTTTACGACGCGATGCATATTTTTGAAACGCTTCAGCAACCTGAATCGCTAACTCACGAGTAGGCGCCAACACCAACGCTTGAGGTTTGTTTTTACGAAGATTAATTGTAGATACAAGAGGGAGTGCAAATGCAGCTGTTTTACCTGTACCTGTCTGAGCCTGACCAAGCACATCATGACCATCCATTACATGTGGAATAATCTGTGCTTGAATTGGCGAAGGAGATTCATAACCAACGTCTTTAAGCACTTTCATGACATAATCAGGAAGTCCAAGCTCATCGAAGGTTATGTTTGCTATCTCATCTGACATTTAGGGGGCCTTATATAGAAGGGGAAAAAAGATAAAACGGACCACCCTAGGACAAAATTTGAACGAAGTCAGACAAGACCACCACCCTGGTAATCTTAAAATCCTTAAGTGGATACGTTTTCGGGTGCGCATTATAGCGACTTGCCGACCACATTGCATGTACTGTTTAATAGCAATCCTAATTTCATTACCGTCTTACTATCTGGAACCATAATCATGCCTATTTGGGTTGATGCCGATGCGTGCCCTCGCGTCATTAAAGACATTCTGTTTAGAGCCGCAGAACGTGCAGCTATTGAGTTGATTCTAGTCGCTAATCAACCGCTTTCCACACCCCCTTCAAAATTTATTCGATCCGTTCAAGTCACACAGGGATTCGATGTTGCAGATAATTATATTGTTCAAAATGTAATCAGCGGTGATTTAATCATTACTGGCGATATTCCTCTTGCTGGCGAGGCCATCGAAAAACAAGCAACGGTCTTAACACCGAGAGGCGAAAGTTTGCACAAGGGAAATATTGGACCACGCTTAACCATGCGAAATTTCATGGAAGACATGCGAAGCGCCGGTCAAGTCAGCGGAGGCCCACCGACCATGAATCAAACCGAACGACGTGACTTCGCGAACAAGCTTGATCAATGGATCGCTAAAACGAAAAAAGGCTAAATACGAGCTTTTTTAACATTTGTAATTGTAGTTACGTGGACGCCCGACTAGAGTGGCGAACATTAGCAGATCGTACTCTTATAAATAACACAAAACTGAGGATGGAAAATTCATGTACCAAGACATTACCCTAACGATTGAAAATCGCATCGCACACCTGCAAATTAATCGACCGGAGTGTCTGAACGCCATTCGTATTCAGACGTATCAAGACATTATTGCGGCCCTGAAAGAAGCCGACCAGTCAGACGACGTATCAATCATCGTTCTTTCTGGTGCAAACAATGCGTTCACTGCAGGTAACGACATTTCTGATCTTGTTGGCGATCAACCTCAAACACTCATGGCGTGTGTTCAAGAAATCATCGAAACATCCAATGCAATCACTAAACCCCTCATTGCGGCGGTTGAAAAGGTAGCCGTGGGTATTGGTACGACCATTTTATTGCATTGCGATATGGTGGTTTCAGCAACGAACACTCGTTTCCGCGTACCATTTGCAAATCTAGGCGTATGCCCTGAAGGCGCATCCAGCTACATGTTAGAAAGAAACGTTGGTCCTAAAGTGGCTGCAGAGTTATTAATGACAGGTCGCTTCTTTAACGCTGAAGAAGCACTTCAGTGGGGTTTAGTGAATCAAACCTGTGAGAAAGGTGAAGCGATTGACAAGGCAATGACGCTAGCGAAGGAACTATTAAAACAGCCTTTACCTTCGTTAATTGCCACTAAACGCCTGATGAAGAAAGATTACATTAATCTTATTCCTGAAGTTTCTCAAAACGAACTTAACGAGTTTGTTGCGTTACTGAGCTCCGAGAGTACTCAAGGCCGCATCAAAGCAATGCTTAAAGGCGCATAAACGGCTTTATCTCAAGCTTGACTATCCCGTCAGGCTTGGGAATTCACTTTCTTCTTTTAGCAAGTTCTTCAACGTAAAAATAAATTCGACCCCTTCACCCACCTTGTTTCTGCATTCAATATTCCCCTTAAGTTTGTTGGTGACTAGGTTATAAACAATATTTAACCCCAAGCCTGATCCTCCAGCCCCCATCTTTGTCGTAAAAAAAGGATCAAACGCTTTGTGAACGTTTTCTGCAGGCATACCGCAACCATTGTCCTGATAATGAAGCTCCACAACCCCATCCTTTTGAACAATATTAATCGTAATCCTGCCTACTTCTTCCGTTTTGTGTTCAAAGCCATGAATCAAACTGTTTATAATCAAGTTGGTAACTATTTGAGAAAGTGCACCAGGGTATGTATTCACAGACACAAAGGTGTCACACACTACGTCAACATCAACGTCTTTCAATTTCAATTCGGGCTTCAGACTAAAGGCAATTCCCTTAATATACTCATCAACAATAATGTCTCGACACTGCTCGTCGCTTTGATCCACCGCCACTTGCTTAAAGCTTGATATCAACTTGGAGGCACCGGATAGACTGCTCATTAAGATGGAGACACCCTCTCTAAAATCTTCTAAAAACGTTTCCAACTGTTTTTTAGATAACTGACCGGAATCGAATGCTTCACTCAACTGCTCAATCAGGGCTTGAATATGAGAGGTAGTCGTAACGCCTACACCAACAGGCGTATTTATTTCGTGCGCAACACCTGACACCAATCGCCCGAGCGCCGCCATTTTTTCAGATTGCACCAATCCATCAAATGCGTGTTCCAGCTCAGCACTTTTTTGATGATACGAAGCTTCTAACTTTACCGTGAGTTTTTTTCTGACATGAATAAAATACAATAACCCAATGATCACAAACATAAAGACGAAATACCCTGCGATACCCAACCAGAATAATTCAGGGTTCGTTTCACGAAAGCTCAAGGGCTTATTAACCCAAACCACATCATCAGGGAACTCATTCTCGGAAAAACCAAATTCATCTAACTGTTGATAATCCACCATATATACATTTGGACTGCTTCCAACCACCGGAAATTCAGAGCTGCTCTTACCATTTAAAATATTCCCAGCTAAATTCGCTGCTATTCGGCCTTGTTCGAAATGACTAACAACTTTGCCACCGAAGAGGCCGTCACCCACACCATGCCGCCAAAAGTGATACACAGGACTGGAAGAGTTGTTTGAAACAAAATCAACGAATTGAAAAAAATCTTTAGAATCGCCCGCCACATCCCGGTAACCACTCAATAACAGTACAGAGCCGTTGTTGTTTGTGTTCAGGCGCTCAGCTATGTCTTGATATGTATGTAGACTTAAATCCAGCCATTCCAACTGAAAGCGCGTGAACTTCGATAAATACGCCTTCACAGTAATTAAATTAGCTTGTCCGGATTTACTCTCATCCACAAGTATTTGTAACAACGAGCCTTCACCATGATTATCAAGAACAATATCAAATGTATCTTTAATGGATATCGCTTCAACAACCCCTGTGACTAACGAGTTGGCGTTTTGAGAAAGGGCTTTTTCGACATTATTAATGCCGAAAAAAACGATGGGTATGCCTTCAAACAACCGATCATGGTAAGCCAAAGAAAAGTCTAACGCATTATCGTCTGCAACAAGTACGACGTCATACCGTTGCTTCAAATGATCAACTTTATAAGTAAGGCTTTTCGCAAAGTTATTGAGATTAACTTCTGTGTAAAAACGTTTGCTGTCCATGAACTCGTAATCTAAATCCATGTTTTTCTGATCAAAGCCTTCCTCAAGAAAGCCCTGCTTAACGCCTCGAAGTTGGCGTAAAAAGGTAGGAAACGCAGGATGATAAGCACTAATGACTAGGACGTGCTTACGCTCATCAGCAATAGCAATGTTAGTTAATACGCTGCAAAAAACTAAAGCACAAACGAGAAATTTCATGCAAACAGCCATTTTTATTACACATATAAAACATAGCTGACACCTAAGAAATTACTAAATATACCTCTCTAGTTTATGCCTTTTAAATAACAATCAACCAAGTAAACGCTGCGATTCAAAGCGCACACTTTCTGCTGCACCCGTACGGTTATGTCGCTCTAAAAACTGAACAAGTACGTCTAATGAGCGCTCACAAACTCGCTGAACGCTCTCTTGCCATGTATCGGTCTTCTTTAAACTCTCTGTGACTAGAGATAAAAACTTATAATGGGCACGCGATAAATACTGTTCTGCCTTTGTTAAATCACCCGCCATCGCAAAAGAATGCGAAGCATTTTGACATGCGATTAGATAGTGCTGGAAACAACGATCATCCGAGCAAGACAAGCAAGCACGGCCTACAACCACTTCCAAATATTCGACGGAGACCGAATAACAATAGGCTGCGCCTTCATATTGGCTTCGAAAGTAGTACTCATTACCCTTCATTAGGTAGTATTCCCACTTATTACTGTCGCTTTCTTCTACGGCTACGCATTTCTTAGGTCGGCGAAACATAGCATCTAATCCATGTAAATGATAATTATTATCATTAAATCATAATAAGAATAATTCTCAACATGTTTTTCATCGTTTTTAGCACTTAGTGAAGAAAAAACGGCTTTGATCAAAAAAAGGGGATATTTAGATACAAACATTACAAATTTTCATGCGTAAGGCAGGACGCCTTAGCATGAAAAGGAAAATGAGTTCGATCAATCTTTCATCAAACCCGTTTCTCGCAGCATGCCTTGCTCGATAATAAAACGAACTATCTCTTTTACGCCTTGACCACTTTTTAGATTTGAAAATACGAACGGTCGATCACCACGCATTTTCTTAGCATCGCGATCCATAACGTCCAAAGATGCACCCACAATAGGAGCAAGATCAGTTTTATTAATGATCAATAAGTCGGATTTAGTAATACCTGGGCCGCCTTTACGCGGTATTTTCTCTCCAGCCGACACATCGATGACATACAGCGTCAAATCAGACAGTTCAGGACTGAATGTTGCGGACAAGTTATCGCCACCAGACTCCACCAGCACCATTTCTAACCCCTCATGGCGCTCACAAAGCTCTTTCACCGCAGCAAGGTTCATTGAAGCATCTTCACGAATGGCTGTATGAGGGCAACCGCCCGTTTCAACGCCAATAATGCGATCTTCCGTCAGCGCTTCATTTCGAGTTAAGAATTGAGCGTCTTCTTTGGTGTAAATATCATTCGTTACCACTGCAATATTGTAATGTTCACGCATCTCATGACATAACGTTGTTAACAGTGCCGTTTTTCCTGATCCAACCGGACCGCCCACACCAACACGTAAAGTTTGCTTACTGCTCATAACATTCGTTCCAAAATAAAATAATTAATAAAGCTCTTCTAAGAGCGAAATAGTCGTGAATACTGATGCTCATGGAGCGCCGATGACATAGCCAACCCCGCCAAACCAGAGCCAATGTCGTTATCTTCCAACGTCATCGCGTGTTCAACCACACGCTCAATCTTAGGGATCAAATGGCGAATAATACGCTGGCCATCCGTTTGTCCCATCGGCATGGCTTTACTTGCTGATGTAATTTGATTCTCTAACCACGCCCAAGTGAATCCTATAAGCGCTTGCTCAACAGGAATATCAGACAACACGCCACTCAATGCATACATGGACACGACAGAAGGCTTCTCGATCCATTCAAGCTTATGCTCATGACCTAGTGACTGGCTTAAATGCCACTGCTTAAAGGCATCGCCCACTTGAACGTCCTCCAAGTACAACTCTTTTGTTTCCCGGTACGCTAATAACGTTGCGTTCCAATATTCAAGTTGGGCCTGATCTTCCACCGTCCAGGCGTGATGGAGTCGTTTCAGAATGGGCAAATCGACACCGCCCAATCCGTGCTCTAAAACGCCAGAAATCCAAGCTTCTACGTCGTCTGCCGTCTTACACCAGCCACAATCCAAGGTATATTCCAATCCTTGGGAATACGCAAAAGCACCGATGGGCAACGCAGGACTAGAAATATGCAACAAGCTCAACAAACTGGCAGTATTCAAGGTTTCAAATCCTTAACTATGGTGATGACCATGTTCATCCAATTCGTCGTGACTGTGCGATCCATGATGACCACCTTCGTGGTGATCTCTATCGTGACGACCACCTTCGTGGTGACCACCCAGCTGGTCATAAGCACCATTCTCCGGTTCAAACGGCGCTTGTTCCTGAATCACAACAAGACCCAATTGACGCAGCATGTCGTCCAGAACGTAATCGTTCTGGTAACGAAGCCAACCTTCTCCGACCTGTAATGGCACATGACGATTGCCCAAGTGGTAACACGCTCGAGCAAACAAATGCGAATCATCCGTCGACGCCGTTGTCACTTCTTCATCCGCCGACCGTATTTGAAAAACATCGCCCGCATCAGAGCGTAATAAAGTACCATCTCGCATTACGTTTCCGCGCTCAACAAAAATACCTACGTCCAAACCGGACTCGGTTGTTGTCTTAAAACGACCACGTTTACGATCATCAAACGGCAAACAAATGGTATCTTTGATTTCTGCATCAACATCACCCGAAGAAATCAGTCTTTCGGTCACAGTTATCATCACTTCACCTAAAATAAGTAATATCTCTGAGCCAAAGGTAATTCCTCTGCTGGCTCACACGTCAACTCCACTCCGTCTGCTTTCACAACATACGTTTGAGGATCAACTTCAACCACAGGCTGATAGTCATTCAATTTCATGTCTGATTTACGCACTGAGCGACAATGACTGACAGCAGCCAACGTTTTCTCCAATCCTAAATGACCAAGCGAATTGGATTCAAGTGCGGCTTTAGACACAAAGGTCAAACTGGTCGCAGTCACAGCCTTGCCCAGAGCCCCAAACATATGCCGGTAATGTACCGGTTGAGGCGTTGGAATAGAGGCATTCGGATCCCCCATCGGCGCAGCCGCAATCATCCCACCTTTAATAATCAAAGAAGGCTTAGTGCCAAAAAACATCGGTTTCCATAGGACTAAATCCGCCAATTTACCAACTTCAACAGAACCCACTTGATTCGAAATACCGTGAGTAATGGCTGGGTTAATTGTGTATTTGGCTATGTAACGACGCGCACGGAAGTTATCGTGATCAGCATTGTCTTCTGGCAAAGCGCCACGCTGAACTTTCATCTTATGTGCCGTCTGCCAAGAGCGAGTGATCACTTCACCCACACGCCCCATGGCCTGAGAGTCGGAGGAAATCATACTGAATGCCCCCAAATCATGAAGAATGTCTTCAGCCGCAATGGTTTCACGTCGGATTCGGGAATCGGCAAACGCAACGTCTTCAGGAATGTTCGGATCTAAGTGATGACAGACCATCAACATATCCAAATGCTCATCCACTGTATTTACGGTGTAAGGCCGTGTCGGATTGGTTGATGAAGGTAAAACATTGGCTTCACCACACGCTTTAATGATGTCCGGCGCATGCCCGCCACCAGCCCCTTCGGTGTGATAGGTGTGAATCACGCGCCCTTTCAATGCCCCCAGTGTATCTTCCACAAAACCGGATTCATTCAAAGTATCGGTATGAATGGCAACCTGAACATCGTGTTTTTCAGCAACTGACAAACAGTTATCGATCGACGCTGGGGTTGTGCCCCAGTCTTCGTGTAACTTCAGACCAATCGCACCCGCCACAACTTGCTCGTCCAAGGCCTCCGGTAATGAAGCATTCCCTTTCCCAAGGAACCCGAAGTTCATCGGTAATTCATCCGTGGCTTGTAACATCTTGCCAATGTGCCAAGGGCCTGGTGTACACGTAGTCGCATTAGTGCCTGTGGCTGGGCCAGTTCCGCCACCGATCATGGTCGTAATACCCGACATCAATGCTTCTTCAACTTGCTGCGGGCAAATGAAATGAATGTGCGCATCAATGGCACCCGAAGTCAGGATCTGACCCTCACCTGCAATAATTTCTGTACCGGGGCCAATTACAATATCCACACCGGCTTGAGTGTCTGGGTTCCCCGCCTTACCAATGGCACTGATCCGGCCATTATTAATGGCGACATCGGCCTTAACGACACCCGTGTAATCTAAAATTACCGCGTTAGTGATGACGGTATCCGGCACTTTGTCAGAGGTTTCCTGACTTTGTCCCATGCCATCTCGAATGACTTTACCCCCACCGAACTTCACTTCATCGCCATAGACGGTGAAGTCTTTTTCCGGCGAGATGAACAAATCTGTATCACCTAAGCGGACTTTGTCCCCTACGGTCGGGCCGTACATATCCACATAAGCTTTACGATCTATCGTGGTCATGAATTATCTCCTGCGTCCTTTCGGAGCCTAAACTTTGCCCATGACATCGCCACGGAAGCCATATATGGTTTTTGTGCCTGCGTATTCCACCAGCTCTACTTCGCGCGTTTGGCCGGGCTCGAATCGAACCGCCGTCCCCGCTGCTATATTCAACCGAAACCCTTTCGTTGGCTCGCGATCAAACTGCAACGAGAGATTGGCTTCATAAAAGTGATAATGAGAACCAATTTGAACCGGCCGATCACCAGAATTCGAAACCTTGACGGTAATCGTTGTGCGACCTTCATTCAACTTGATGGGATCTTTAGAAACAATGTATTCACCGGGAATCATAAGTTGCTCCTACTATATAGGGTTGTGAACGGTGACTAATTTAGTGCCATCCGGAAAAGTTGCCTCGACCTGCACGTCATGAATCATCGATTCAATGCCATCCATCACCTCATCTCGGCTGATCACGTCACGGCCTTCGTTCATTAGCTGCGCTACGGTTTTGCCGTCACGAGCGCCTTCCATAATGAAAGAAGAAATCAACGCAATGCATTCTGGGTAGTTGAGTTTCACACCGCGCTGCCTGCGCTTTTCTGCCAGTTCTGCCGCTACAAAAATCAGCAGTTTGTCTTTTTCTCTCGGTGACAGTTCCATAATGTCCTCTTAAATAAGTGACCTACTTTGTCATTACAATCATCAGGTGTACCAAATTCTCGGCGGGCACGCCCCACGTTGGTTAATACTTTTTCTAATCAATGCCCAATAATGGGTAAATACTTTTTTTGCTGTTTCCGAGCAAGCACCAAGATAACGCACAATAATCACACCCGGTTTTTCAGTGATGGAGAACAAGCCCGGTGCCGCTAGGTTTTGTAATTCTTCACGGTCTGATTCCGTCAATTCAAACCCATCGGACATAGAGTCCGGTTTCTGAGTAATAATGAAGCTGCCAAATACAGGCTGACCAGACAAGCCTGCTTTCAGCGTCATAATGTCGCTATCGGCACGAATCAAGTTTCGCTCAATGAACAAGGGCATTCCGTCTCGGGTAATGGATATCGACTGCTTCACATACCCACGTTCGAACCAATCTTCACTGCTTGGCCGACCTAAGCAAACGATGTCCCAGCCAACAAAACAACCGCTGCCTTCCAATGCAACATTCGTAATCAACTCCCCTTTCGCCCCATCAAAGACAATGGTCTCTTGAGGAAACCATTCCAATACAGCCTTGTCCCGAAGAACTAAATCAACCTTCTGAATCTGTTTTCGGTCTGTAATATTGTTATAGATTTTACCTGCGGAGGGGGTAGTAACTAATGCTTGGGCTCGGGCTTCTAAAGACAGATCAATGGTCAGATAATCACCCGCAACCAGCCCTCCTGGGGGGTGTAATAAATAGAGATGCGCGCAGGAATCGCCTTCAGGGTAAAACGGTCGCTGCACTCTCAATGGGCCAAAATGAGAGGTTTTACCTAACCGCGTTTTATTATCAATAAAGACGATATTCGCTTGATAATTAGCCAACCAATGCAAGTTTGGGTCTAAGCGCTCTAGCGGGGCATCCATGTTATCCAATCTCATTCCCTTCAAAATGTTCAACTATTCATCATAGTTCTTTCTGGCTATTACTCATGCAATACCAAGAAAGTAGTGCAAACTATTTGCCAAAATACCAATACTGGCTCAACAGTCAACTTATTATTAGCACTTTAGTACCAGAATAAGAGCACAACAGATGTGCACAGAACCTTAATAATCAACAAGATAGACAAACAACCTGATCACAAATGACACAAAATGGTGCCAAGTCAAAAAATATCGCACCAAATAAACACACCGATCGTCCGATTGGACAGCTTTTTAAACCATCAAAGCCTTATGTTCTCTATGGTTTAAGTATGATGGCATACCCGTTGCTAACTCAGTGTCAATCCTTTTTTAAGACTCACAATCTAAAAGGCGACAGGCGGTTTTTAGCACAGAGTCAGATACAGAGCATTAAGACTTCTGATCGGACTCTAAACCGCCTTGATAAAAATGAAAAAGAGAATTATCAACAAGGAACCACTATGAAAAGTATCAAGCAATTCACTCAGCTTTCTGCATTGGCTTTATCGGTCTCTTTCGGCACTGCAGCAATGGCGGCTGACGATACAATTAAGGTAGGTGTATTACATTCGCTCTCAGGCACAATGGCTATCTCTGAAACCACGTTAAAAGACACGGTTTTAATGATGGTTGAAGAACAAAATAAGAAAGGCGGCTTACTGGGCAAAAAGCTCGAAGCAGTGGTTGTTGACCCTGCATCGAACTGGCCATTATTTGCGGAAAAAGGCCGCGAACTTCTATCCAAAGAAAAAGTGGATGTAATCTTCGGTTGCTGGACATCTGTATCTCGTAAGTCTGTTCTTCCAGTGGTTGAAGAGTTGAACGGCTTAATGTTCTACCCTGTTCAATACGAAGGCGAAGAGTCGTCGAAAAACGTATTCTATACCGGTGCGGCTCCGAACCAACAAGCCATCCCAGCGGTGGATTACCTAATGAGCGAAGAAGGTGGCAACGTTGAGCGTTTTGTTCTTGCTGGCACCGATTACGTCTACCCTCGCACCACCAACAAGATTCTTGAAGCGTACTTGAAAGCAAAAGGCGTCGCTGAAAAAGACATCATGATCAACTACACGCCGTTTGGTCATTCAGACTGGCAAACCATTGTTAGCGACATCAAGAAGTTTGGTGCCGAAGGTAAGAAGACGGCTGTAATCTCTACCATTAACGGTGATGCAAACGTACCTTTCTACAAAGAACTGGGTAACCAAGGTATTTCAGCAGAAGACGTACCAGTTATTGCATTCTCAGTGGGTGAAGAAGAACTGTCTGGCATCGACACAGGTCCATTGGTTGGTCACTTAGCGGCATGGAACTACTTCCAAAGTGCAGAAAGTGATACCAACGAAGCGTTCATTGATCAATGGCAAGACTACGTTAAAAACGAAGAGCGTGTCACCAATGATCCAATGGAAGCAACCTACATTGGTTTCCAAATGTGGGCAAAAGCGGTTGAGATTGCAGGCTCTGAAGACGTAGACAGCGTTCGCGACGCAATGTATGGCATCACGGTACCAAACCTAACCGGCGGCACTGCGGTAATGAACACCAATCACCATTTAACCAAACCTGTGCTTATTGGTGAGATCCAAGACGATGGTCAGTTTGAAATCGTATGGCAAACCAAGAAAGGCGTGATTGGTGATGCATGGACAGACCACTTAGACACCAGCGCTAAAGTGGTTGCGGATTGGACAGCTCCGATCAACTGCGGTAACTACAACATCGAAACTAACGTGTGCTCTGGCCAAAACTACGAGTAAACACGCTTACTTTCTCTGCCTGATACGTCAGGCAGAGAAATACACGTTGTAATCCACTTCAAACACCATCAGTAATTCATGCGATCAACACTTCGTAGACCATTGCTGCGTCACAAAAAACGTTAATACAGGTTCATACAATGAACAGGTTAATCCCTTTTATAGCGTTGCTCATGTCTTTAATGCTCTCAGCATTCAGCCATGCCTCTGCTCTGGAATCTCAATTCGAGCATCTAAAATCCAAGAAAGCATCAGAAAAAGCTGCTGCCATTCACGCCATTGCCAGTACTGGCGAACCTCAAGCAGAAGTCATTCTGAATCAAATGTTAGAGGGAAAGCTGTACTACGTTAAACGATCGGGTGAATTTGTTTACATAGAAAAAGGCGAAGACAAAAAGTACACCGCTTACAGCGCACTGTCGAATGACACCGTAGGCACCTTCAAGAAACGAGAACTTAAGAAGATTCGAGTCAACAACCGCATTCGCGGACAGATTCGTACCGCGATGGCCACTCTTCAGCTCAATTCAAACGACAGCGATTTGAGGCTGAAAGCCGTCCGAAACTTACGTGACGCCTTGGACGCAAACATACTACCCACACTGAAATCCAACTTAGAAACGGAAGAAAACAGCAAGGTAGCATCCGCATTGGAAGTCACCATTGCAGCCATTGAGTTCGCATACGGCGATCTAGACCTTCAACTGAAATCGGCGCACGTTCTAGCAGACAGTGATGACCCTAAAATTTTGGTTCTTTTCAGAAAAGCACTCGAGAAAACCGCCAAACCTTCCGAGCTTTCCTCTGCAATAGAAAAATCCATAGAAGCGATTGAATCCCGTCAAAAAATGTACGGCATTGCTGAGAACCTATTCTTTGGTCTAAGTGCTGGCTCGGTGTTACTACTCTCTGCGATTGGGTTAGCCATCACCTTTGGCGTCATGGGCGTCATCAACATGGCCCACGGTGAAATGATGATGATCGGAGCCTATACCACCTTTGGCATACAGGCATTATTTCCTAACTTCATCGATTACTCGTTGTTCTTGGCCATACCTGCAGCCTTCCTTGTTTCTGGCGCGGTCGGAATCCTGATTGAACGTACCGTGATTCGTCATTTATACGGTCGTCCACTGGAAACCTTACTCGCCACATTCGGCATCAGTTTGATTCTTCAACAAGCCGTTCGTACCTTCGTGTCGCCACAGAACCAAAGTGTTGAAAACCCAAGCTGGATGAGTGGTTCCCTAGAGATTACCGAATCTTTTGGTCTGACCTTCAACCGCTTGTACATCATCCTGTTCAGCTTAATCGTGTTCTTTGCATTGATGGCCTTACTGAAGAAAAGCTTGTTTGGTCTCCAAATGCGCGCAGTCACCCAAAATCGAGCAATGGCAAACTCCATGGGCATTCGATCCAACTGGGTTGATGCACTTACTTTCGGTCTCGGTTCCGGTGTTGCAGGGATCGCTGGCGTAGCCCTATCTCAAATCTCCAATGTAGGTCCGAACTTAGGTCAAACACATATCATCGACTCTTTCATGGTGGTGGTATTTGGTGGCGTAGGTAATTTATGGGGCACACTGGTTGCCGCTATGGGTCTCGGCATCGTTAACAAATTGATTGAACCGTGGGCCGGTGCCGTTCTGGCCAAAATCATTGTATTGGTATTCATCATTCTATTCATTCAGCGCCGACCGCGTGGGCTATTTGCCCTCAAAGGCCGAGCGGTGGAGGGTTAATTCATGAAAGATTCATTTTTAATGAAAGATAAAGCCGGATTGAGAATGCTCTCAATTCTTGGCGCAGCGTTGGTCATCATCACCTTTTTAAACCAAGCGGTGCCTGTGGATAACCCGCTGCACATCACAACGTACACCGTTACCTTATTTGGTAAATACCTATGTTATGCCCTTCTCGCTCTGGCGGTTGATCTCATCTGGGGTTACTGCGGTATTTTGAGTTTGGGTCACGGCGCATTCTTTGCGCTCGGCGGCTATGCCATGGGCATGTATCTCATGCGTCAAATTGGCGATCGCGGTGTTTATGGTAACCCTGAATTACCCGACTTTATGGTCTTTCTGGATTGGCAAGAGCTGCCTTGGTACTGGCAGGGCTTTGATTCATTCGGCTTCGCCATGATCATGGTCTTAGTCGCCCCTGCAATCTTAGCCTTTGTGTTCGGTTGGCTAGCGTTCCGCTCCCGAGTTACAGGGGTTTACTTATCGATTATTACCCAAGCGTTGACCTACGCATTAATGCTCGCGTTCTTCCAAAACGACATGGGCTTTGGTGGGAACAACGGCCTTACGGATTTCAAAGACATTCTCGGGTTTGACCTTCAATCGGACGATACCCGTATCGGCTTATTCCTGGCCTCCGGCATTGCCTTGGCTCTCGGTTATATTCTGTGCCGTTGGATCGTGTCTTCTCGCTTGGGTCGAGTGTTAGTAGCCGTAAGAGACTCAGAAAGCCGGACGCGCTTTTTAGGGTATCGCGTTGAACACTACAAGCTGGTCGTTTTCGTACTGTCTGCCATGCTAGCAGGCGTTGCTGGTGCGTTGTACGTACCGCAAGTAGGCATCATCAACCCGGGTGAGTTTGCTCCAATTAACTCCATTGAACTCGTCATCTGGGTCGCTATGGGCGGTCGAGGCACACTTTATGGTGCGATTTTAGGTGCCATTCTAGTGAACTACGCCAAAACGTGGTTTACCGGTGTATTACCTGATGCTTGGTTATTCCTACTGGGGGCTCTGTTTGTCGTAACCACACTGTATCTACCGAAGGGCATTGCCGGTTTGTACAGCCAGATTCGTGAGCGCCAAGCGGAGAAAAAAGCAACGTCGGCCTCTTCCAACACAGAACCCAACGAAAGCATTCCAGCGTCACAAGATGCACAAAAATCCAAACTGGTTGAGGAGGTGTAACATGATTGATAAGCATATTCCGAATGACACCATTCTTTACCTTAACGGTGTCAGTGTCAGCTTCGATGGTTTTAAAGCCATCAACGGCCTTTCACTGATTCTTAAGGAAGGCGATCTCCGAGCGGTTATTGGTCCTAATGGGGCTGGCAAAAGTACCATGATGGACATCATTACAGGAAAGACTCGCCCCGATGAAGGCGACGTTTATTTCAAAGGTACCATCGATCTGACCCAGCATGATGAAGCCGACATTGCCAACTTGGGCATTGGTCGTAAATTTCAAAAGCCGTCGGTGATTGAAACCCTCTCCGTTTGGGAAAACCTAGAACTGGCATTAGCGGGTAATCGTTCACCGTGGCAAAGTTTGGTGTTTAAGCTCAACGGCACCGACCGAAAACGCCTTGAAGACATGGCCAACTACATCAACCTAGGCGATCAACAAGAGACCATTGCGGGTGATATTTCTCACGGTCAAAAACAATGGTTAGAGATTGGCATGCTGCTGCTGCAAGAACCCGAAGTACTTCTGGTGGATGAACCTGCTGCGGGCATGACCGATGAAGAAACCTTTAAGACAGCCGACCTATTACGCGACGTTGCCAAAAGCCGATCGGTCATTGTGGTTGAGCACGACATGGAGTTTGTGAAAGCCCTTGATTGCCCCGTAACGGTACTGCATGAAGGCTCAGTGCTGTCAGAAGGCACTTTAGACGCAGTACAAAGCGATGAACAAGTCATCGAAGTGTACTTAGGTCGATAACCATTTTTGAAGGACATACGACATGCTGAACGTCGACAACATTGATATTTTTTATGGGGCCAGCCAAGCATTGAAGAAGGTGTCTCTGTCTGCTGAAGTCGGGAAAGTCACCACAGTACTGGGTCGCAACGGGGTGGGTAAAACCACCCTAATGAAATCCATTACGGGTCACTTATCCCCTCAAGCGGGCAACATCACTTGGGATGGCTTGCCACTGAACAAATTAGGGGCTGCTGATCGTGCCCACATGGGAATCGCTTCAGTGCCTCAAGGCCGAGAAGTGTTTCCTCAGCTGACCATTCTTGAAAACTTAGAAACGGGCTTTGCCTGCCTCCCTAGATCAGAACGACACATCCCTGATCACATTTTTGAGCTGTTTCCTGTACTGAAAGACATGCTCAAACGCCGAGGCGGTGATTTATCCGGTGGCCAGCAACAACAACTGGCCATTGCACGCGCACTCATTACTAAACCTAAGCTCTTGGTATTGGACGAGCCAACAGAGGGCATTCAACCCTCCATCATTAAAGACATTCAACGCGTCATTGCCATGCTGCGCGATCAAGGCGACATGGCCATTGTGCTGGTGGAACAATACCTTGATTTCGCCAAAGAGTTGGCGGATGACTATCTCGTGATGGATCGTGGTGAAGTGGTCTTATCGGGGCTGGGTTCTGAAATGAATGAAGAGCAAGTACGGTCGTTCATGATGGTTTAAACGACCCTATGTTTAGCGTCTTAGCTTGATGACTTTGACGCTAAATCCCACTCTCATATACATCATCAATGGATGACTGAGGCTCAACCTCACCATACTCCATCCATTCAAGCACGTAGCGTTGTTCTAACATCACTCCCCTTCATAGGCCTTTACTTTGGTTGCCTGCAACGAATAGCTAGCAGCACCCAAGCCATTATCAAAGGTTTCGATACTCAGCACCCCTTCAATTTCAAAAGGGTACCAAATACCTTCGATTTCAGCGCCTTCAGGAAATTTCACATGAATCAGTTGATTAGGCGCCGGCGGAGGCACATGAACACACGCCCCCATATAAGGCGCAAAGAAGAACTCGGTAATGTCTCCCTTTTCATCGGTTTCAAGAGGAACCATATAACCCGCTATGCGGATGTTCTGTTGCTCATATGTGTCTACCACAGAGGTTGAAAACAATACCTCAGGCAAGTTTGCTCTATCAAAAGGATTTTCATGACTGATTTCTGGCATGTTTTCCATGGCATCCAAATCTTCTTGGGGTACCAAATCCAACCAAGAAACATCAACCGCTTCGTTTGGTACGGCCCAAGCGATGGGCATCATTAAGACACCCAACAAAAGCAAACCTCTCAATTTCATCATTAACCTCATACATCCGTTCTTGCTACACCCGAACCATCAGGCCATCGGAGAGACTGTTTTTATACGCTCGCCACCCCGGTATCAAACTCATGAGTAGAGACGCACCGACAATGGCCACTAATATGTACAATTCTTTCAGGCTAGGGGCGCCTAGAGCCATGTGGAACCCGAACATGTCCATTAAATAGGGCGCCACCAAAGCCAATAAACCATAAAGCGTCAGCCAACCCAATAAAGCGCCGGCTAATGTGATTACCAAAGTTTCCAGCCCCAATAAAAAGAAAATGTGGTATGGGCGAGCCCCTACGGCGCGTAAAATCGCTATTTCTCTTCGCCGCTCTTGCAAGCTGGACAACATAGTGATCATCATACCTAAAATGGTGCTAAAGACCACCAACGCAGAAACGACTAATAAGGATTTTTCTGCGACTCCGATTAGCTGCCAAAGTTCTTGCAGCGTTAATGCAGGCATAATGGCCAACAGTGGCTCTTCACGATATTGATTCACCATACGCTGAAAATGAAACGCCGCCATACGCGATTTAAGCCCAATGAAGGTGGCAGTAATAGTTTCGGGTTCCAGTGTTTTATTTTCAAAATCTTTATGAGTAAGTTTCAAACTGCTGGCACTGGGCGAACCGCTGTTCCACCCAACGTGAATGGCTTCAATGCCTTCCAACTTCACAAATAACGTACGGTCTGAAGGCGTGCCGGTGGGGGCAAGTATACCAACCACTTGAAAGGGCAAATTATCATGCTTGATGAAGCTAACTTTACCCGCGCCATGGGCAATGGCCACGGGCGTATCCAACTGATAACCTAATTGATGAGCTACCTCAGCCCCTAGCACGACATCAAACGTACCTTCAAAAGCCCGCCCTTCTGAAAAACGAAGAGGTTGTTTATTCCCGTACTTAATATGTTCAAAGTAATTGGTGGTGGTACCTAATACTCGGAATCCTTTATGGGAATCCCCTAAAGAAATGGGGACCGCCCAATCTACGGATTTACTTTGACTGAGCTCTTGGTAGCTCTGCCAACTGATATTATTCGTAGCGTTTCCGATCCGGAAAACACTGTAAAGAAGTAAGTTCACAGGCCCAGATCTCGCTCCAACAATTAAATCTGTGCCCGAAACGGTATTAATAAAGCTCTGTCGCGCCTCCGTGCGAACCTTATCCACACCCAGCAATAAAATAACGCCTAACGCAAAAGAAAGTACCGTAAGCAATGATGTGGTTTTGCGGTTGGCCAGACTTCGCCAAGCTAAGGTCATTAACTTCATGCTTGACCCCATTCAATAACGTCGGTGACTTTCACCGTACGATCAAATCGCTCAGCCAAGCTTTGATCGTGACTCACAAACAACAAGGAAGACCCATGCGCTTTGCATTGCTCAAACAATAAAGCCAAATAAGTATCTCGGGTGTCAGAATCTAAGGCGGATGTAGGCTCATCTGCAATGATCAATTCAGGATTCCCCACCAAAGCCCTTGCTGCGGCCACCCGCTGTTGCTGACCAATACTTAGCTCGGTAACAGGTTTCGCAGCTAAGGATTGATCTATGCCCAATTCCAGCAACCGTTGCAGAGCTTCGTTGCGGGTCACTTTTCGCTGTTTGGCAAAGCGGCCCGTTAGCAGTACATTCTCTAAACCAGACAGGTATGGAATTAAATTAAATTGCTGAAATATCAAACCAAGGTGTTCCGCTCTGAAGCCATCTCGCCGCTTGGCTGACATCTGAGTTAAATCCTGTTCAAGCACGGTCAGCCGACCCTCTTGTGCGACTGCAACCCCGCCGATCAAACTGAGTAACGTGGATTTACCAGAACCACTGGCGCCTTGTAAGAAAACTCGCTCTCCACGAGCCACCTGCAGCTGTGCCACAGACATCTCAGGGGCCTCGTGATTCCAGGCAAATTTCAGTTTTTCAATATCCAATATCAGTGATTTAGAACTCATACAAAGTGGATTCTTTTCCAGTCAACATAACGGGCAGTAAGCTGTGTCTTAAACATAACACCTGCGATGGTAAGACACAGTTTCTGAGACATTCAATCCATTAACAACCGTTAAAACGACATTACGGGTTGCTTTGGTGACAACTCGGCCTTCTTCACTGAGGTTTCACCGAACCAGCTTGCATCAACCTCCTGCAAACTCGAAGACACATTAAAGAGCTTCAACTCAAAGCCCGATAATTCATTCGGCTGTTCACAATGAAAGTGATACGTAATTTCAAATTCACTGTGGCCACCATGTCCTTCATGATCGTCATGGTCTGCGTGATGATCACCGTGTTCTGCGTGATGATCGCCATGTTCTTCGTGATGATCGCCATGTTCTTCGTGATGATCACTATGTTCTTCGTGATGATCACTATGTTCTTCGTGATGATCACCGTGTTCTTCGTGATGATCACCGTGTTCTTCGTGATGATCACCGTGTTCTTCGTGATGATCACTATGTTCTTCGTGATGATCACCGTGTTCTTCGTGATGATCGCCATGTTCTTCATGCTCAGACAACAAAGCACTTTCTACTTTTGCTTTTTCTAAATGGCAATCAGCGGCCTTAGCAAACGTAATGACATCATTACCTTTCAAAAGTGCTGCTTCTATTTGCTTGATCAGTGCTCTTTGCTTATCGGTTTCAGGTTGGTGTTCAAACCCCACCATGTCCATTGCTGGCACTTCAATAGACACTTCCAGTTCATTGCCTTCTTGTGCCGCATTTAAAATTGCGTGTCCGTGTTCATGCGCGTCATGCTGACGTATTTCCGCTTGAGCACCCATCGTCAATAAGGCAAATCCTACACCAACAGAACTTAATACTGACACCTTGAAACCATCGTTAGTTCTAATCATTTTCATTTCTTTACACTCGAATAAATCAACATCAAGGGATGTTATAACATTACATTTTAAGAATAAAGTGACAATCAAGTTTACGGATAAACAACTAACGAACGGTTAAGATCTCAGCGTCAACGCCTTGCCCAGGAAAGTCCAACGTATCCCCTTCATAAAGACCCAAAAGCTTTTTAGATAAAGGCGCATCCGGTGTAATCAACACCACTTTCTGGCCATCAATAACTAACTCCAAGCCCCCGGACGTTGGTCCAATAAAGAAGCATTTCAGCTCGCCATTCGCCATTGTTACAGTAATTAAGGCTGTAACCCGAATGGGAGTGTCTTCTGTAAACTCGAATAAAGGTAGGTTTCTATAGGTTTGAATCGCTTCTTGAAACTCAGCCACCCGCATGGATTGGCCATGCGCCAAATATGAGGCTTCCAAACCGACAGTATCGTACTGCGTTTCAGCAATGCTCTCTTCATGAGTTGCTAAGCTTTTAGCTTCATTGGCGGCATGAATGGCTAACTTCAACTGCTCTTCAAGATGCAAAAGGATTTTTTGACGTATGGTTTCTTTATTCATGTTTCTTTATTCAGGCAAGCTTCATTCGTGAATTATTAGACATAACCCACAGTGTAACACTGACAACCTCTGAATGACCGACAAACAAAAATGGCTGACACAAGGTCAGCCATTAATTCATGCTTTTTAGGTAAAGCTATTGTCGCTGAGTTACTTCTCAACAAACGCTCGCTCAATAACGTAATGCCCTAATTCGCCACCCCGTGTTTCTTTAAAACCGCGCGCGTCCAGCATAGTTGTTAACTCATCCAACATGGCAGGGCTACCACACAACATAAAACGATCATGTTCTGGGTCGATCTCTGGCAAACCAAGGTCTTCAAAAATCTTACCATTATCGATTAAATCGGTAAGACGTCCCTGATTTCTAAAGTCTTCGCGCGTAACCGTTGGGTAATACTTCAATTTATCTTTTACAAACTCACCAAAGTATTCGTTATTAGGCAATTCATTCGAAATCATATCTTGATACGCTAATTCAGAAACATAACGCACACCGTGCGTCAAAATGACATTATCAAACTGATCGTAGATTTCATGGTCCTTAATGATGCTTAGAAATGGCGCTAAGCCCGTTCCCGTACTCAACAACCATAAGTTACGACCCGGCAGTAAGTTATCAGAGATTAGCGTCCCTACAGGCTTCGTTCCCACAAGAATTTCATCACCCACCACTAAGTTCTGCAGACGCGATGTTAAAGGGCCATCAGGTACTTTAATGCTGAAAAACTCCATTTCTTCTTCATAATTAGCGCTGGCAATACTGTAAGCACGAAGCAACGGTTTGTTCTCGACTTCCAAGCCGATCATAGTAAAGAAGCCATTCTTAAAACGCATTCCCTGATCTCGGGTCGTTTTAAAGCTGAACAAGGTATCATTCCAATGATGCACGCTGGTGACCGTTTCCCGAACTAATTTACTCACAATATGCTCCTAAGCGAATTTCATATCTTGCGTTAAACTTGGTTTTAACTGTATGCTTCACACCTAAATCTGCAAAACAGATAATTTTTATTTATGTAATCGGTTTTATAAATAACAGGCTTTAAAAATGAAATACACGTTCAGACAACTTGAAGTCTTTTTGGCAGCAGCGCACTTTCAAAACATCACCAAGGCGGCAAACAGCCTCGCAATGTCACAATCTGCAGCAAGCAGTGCCTTAAAAGATATAGAATCTCAATTTGATCTGCCTTTATTCGATCGAATCGGTAAAAGACTTCAACTTAATGAACAGGGTCGATTAATCCGACCTAAAGCCGAGCAACTTCTCGAACAGGCCAAAGAGCTCGAGCGCCTGATGGCCCAACATAAAGAGGCGGGTCACTTGAAGGTCGGGGCAACTCTGACCATTGGTAACTACTTAGCTGTAGCTACTATGGCGGAGATGATGCAAGAACAGCCCGACGCAAACGTAGAGCTCAGTGTGGCAAACACATCAGAAATTGGCCAAAAAGTCCTCAACTTTGAAATTGATATTGGCCTCATTGAAGGCGAGCTCCAGCACCAAGATTTAGATCTAATCCCTTGGCGTGACGACGAACTGGTGGTTTTCTGCTCCCCCGATCACCCGCTGGCCGATCAACTTCAAATCTCCGACCGACACTTAAAAGACACGGAATGGATTTTACGTGAAAGCGGTTCAGGAACCAGACAAGCGTTCGATCGAGCCATGCATGGGATTTTACCTGAAATACAAGTGAAGCTTGAATTGGAACACACCGAAGCCATTAAACGTGCTGTAGCAGCCGGTTTAGGCGTGGGATGTTTGTCTCGCGTAGTTTTAGATGACGCCTTTAAACGAGGTAGCCTCATTCCTCTGCCTGTACCCCAAAGGGATTTTCATCGTAAGTTCTATTTTGTTTTGCATAAACAGAAATATCGTAGTGCAGGCATCGAACGTTGGATGGAGCTATGTCGCCAATCCAACAGCAATTCATAACATCACAAATTAAAAGCTACGGTCAGGCATTGCGTCTTCTTCCTTAATCAAAATTGTATGCTTTACTTACAGAAACAAGCACACGGATTAAGGAAGCAAGGATGAAATCAAAACGAACATTGGGGTTAGTTTCCATTGGTTTATTGACCGCTGCCCTGTCCATTGTCACCATAAAGATTACGGCAAACATCGCTCAACCGATGCCCGACAACCTCTACGGCCAAATAACACCGTTTACCCTCCCTCCTGTGACTATGCAGAACCATCTTAACCAAAATGCCGACTGGTCCGATTTTGATGAAACCCCAACCTTTCTAACCACTGGGTTTACCTCTTGTCATGACGTTTGCCCAATGACTATGGCTTTCTATCAACGTTTGAAGAGTAAGCTAGGCACTCAAGCTAAACTGGTGTTTTTGACGGTGGACCCACAAACGGATACCACCGAGCAATTAAACCAATACTTATCAGGGTTTGATAAAGACTTTGTGGGCTTACGAATCGAACCCCAGAAAGAACTGACGTTGGTTTTAGACTCACTCAAACAAACCTACGCGTTAAGTACTGATACCCAGAACATAGGCCATCAAAGCTACATATACTTGCTTCACCCCAAACTGGATGGGCTCATGGTTTACACCGCCTCACATCCAGATGTTAATCTGATAAAACAAGATTTAGATAAATTAAGTCTCTAACACTCAGTCAGAGACTACTATTCAAACGACGTTTAAGTTAAACGTATATTAAATTAATCGATTGAGAACTTTGTCATTTTGGCATTCAGTCCATCCGCCAAAGAGACCAGATCTTCAGCTTGTCGGTGCACGTCCGCAGAGGCAGAAACGGTATTACTTGCAATCCCTTCGATGCTAACCACACTGCTAAACACTCTTTCAGTATGATCAGACTGACCGTGCGCTTCCTCTTCAATGACATTATTACTGCTTGCTAGTTGAGTCACTGACTCTGCAATTTGAGAAAATGAAACTTGAGCTAAATCCGCATGCTCCACAGATTCATCCACGTGCTGGTGACTTTGCTCCATGGCAGCAACCACACTGTTGGTAAGCTCAGCGAATTTTTGAAGAATGTCGCCAATTTTATCCGTCGCCTCATGGGTTTTACTGGCCAGACTTCTCACTTCGTCCGCCACTACAGCAAAACCGCGCCCCTGCTCACCCGCACGCGCGGCTTCAATCGCTGCGTTTAACGCTAATAGGTTGGTTTGCTCAGAAATACTTCGAATTACCTCAACAAAACCACTGATGCTGGTACTGTCTTCCGCCAACTGGTTGATCTGCTTGGACGTTGTATCTACGTCATTAGCGATCACCTTCGTGGCCGAAATGATTGCCTCAATAGAAGAACGCCCTTCCATCAACACCGTTTGAGCATTATCAGAGACCGATTTGGCTTCTTGAGCACTTCTTAAAACTTGGTCGGATGATGCCTTTAGAACTTCAACATCCGATTTAACCTGACTGCTCGATTTCTGCTGATTCGTCAATGATTGGCATGCTTGTTCCGTTTTTGTAATGAATGACTGCGCCACATCATTCACCTGCAACCCTGTCTTTTTTACATCAGAGACAATGGCATGAAACGTTTGTTGCATGTGATTAAAGCTCGCCGCCATCTGGCCTATTTCGTCTTCGCAATCCTCACGCACTTTTATTGAAAGGTCACCGCTGCGCGCAGATTGCTCCATGGCATTCATCAGCGTTTGTACATGCCTATGAACAAATGAAATCAAAACTTGTGACGCCACCATCACTAGACACATCAAAACAAACACCCAAACGCCATAACCAAACGCCTGGTCAGAAAAATAGCTCCAATAGGCATCCGACCCAAACACGTCTTCGGGATTCAACTGCGTAAAACTGTTAGTAATTCCATGTATGGATAACACGCACATACCGATAAAAGAAAAACCGTTTACCAACCAAAACTTAAACCTCAAAGGCATATCTAAAATCATTCGGTACATAATTATTCGCCCAGCTTTATTATTTAATCGTCCTAGAAGAGTGGAACCCTAGCCTCACCCACAACGCATGACCGCTCAAAATTAACGTATTCAGTGTATCCAAGCATTGAGTTAATACATTGATTAGAAAATGACTCTTACCGCTTATCGGCCAAACTGGGTAAACCTTAAACAATTCAATCTCAGGTTGCCTAAAACATGAACAACCAAGCCTCGTTTGCACTCTGAAATCAAAAGAGAACCCATTAAAAACACTTTTTTACTACCTTTTATCGTTTTAAATAAAAACGCGTTTGATAATCCTTATCATTTACAATAGTATTACCTCAACAATTTAAAACTCCAGTACTACAGGTGTTAAAACTTATGTTCGTATGTCTTTGCAACCAAGTAACCACACGTGATATTGAACAAGTAATGGCTGAAAAAGCTATGTCTTTTGAAGAAGTTCAAGAACACCTTGGAGTTGCCACGTGCTGTGGTCAGTGCGAAGATTTTGCTCGTAATCTTGTCAATGAAAACGCCTCCAAGTTAGAAGGCGAAGCGTTTTACGAAGCGGCTTAATTTAAGTCACTCGTCCGCAAGACCTATTAAGAAACGTATTTTAAAAAGCTCATCTCATGTGCTTTTTTACTTTCAGGCTCAGTAACATTTCTTATCAAACGATTTTCTGTGTGATCATTTCATCGGCAAAAAACAATCGAACCTGTCGTCGCCCTTTTCTGACCTGCCATTTATCGGCGTTTATGCAAAGTAGATATATTTTCCCCTTATATTTCCTAAACTTACTTAAGGAATAGGGAAAGCGATCCGATATATTCATCACCTTTGAAGATACAAACATTAGTACTTAAGACCTAGCTACTTTTAAAAAAACCACAACACCAAGGCCAATGTCATTGATCGAAAGGTATTCTCAATATGCGTCTCGCCACCAAGCTTGTAACTGGAGCGACTGTACTGGTCTTAGTGCCTGTCCTCATCTCGAACATCCTAATTGAACGGTCTGCGTCTACTGCCAATCACAATGCATTACAGAAAGCCTCTCAAGACCACTTAATAAGTGCCCGAGACACCACCAATCAAACATTACAGATCACCCAAAGCACAGCAACAAGAGTACAAGAACAACTTGAGGAAAGCGGCCAAGTTGCCACGGCAATGAACGAACTCACAGCTGCAGTTCAAGAAGTTGCAGGCCATACATCCGACGCATCAAACGCAGCCAACGATGCAAATACTGCAACACAGTCGGGCCAAGAAACCGTTCAAGTGCTCATTAAAACCATTGAAAGCCTAGCAAACCGACTCACTGAAGCAGGTAAGGTGACGGATCACCTTGCCAAAGAAAGTGAACAAATTAATACCGTGGTCGATGTCATTAAAAGCATCTCAGAGCAAACCAATTTACTGGCACTTAATGCTGCCATTGAAGCCGCTCGAGCGGGTGAACAAGGCAGGGGGTTTGCCGTGGTGGCTGACGAGGTACGTTCTCTTGCAGGTAAAACGCACGCCTCGACACAAGAAATCAATAACATGGTAGAGGCGCTTCAGAAAGGTTCTAGGGATACCGTGTCTGCCATTGAAGCCAGTTTAACTGAAGTGAATGAAGCCGTATCCAAGGCCAGTCATGCAGGGGACTCACTCAACAACATCACCAGTTCTGTGGATCAAATGAAACACATGAACCTTCAGATTGCGACCACAGCAGAAGAGCAAATATCGGTATCCGAAGAGATTAATAGAAACATTGTTCGTATTGCAGAGATGGCAGAATTAACGGATCAAGATGCAAATAAAACCGCCGAGTCCACCCAGACGTTATCGTCTTTAGCGTCTCAACTGTCTTCTTTGATCGCTAAGTTTAAAATCTAAGAGCCAATCCGTAACGGGAGCAGTATTACACTGCTCTGATGCCTAAATTCGATCTCTGAGTGATGCACCGCCAACTCTTAAGTCAATGTAAAATCAGCGGCTGTCCTTATTCATTTGCCCGTAGAGGCGTCATTCACAAAAGGGCATTTTCCCAAGGATCTTTTGGGAATCTTCCCTTTGCTAAATCCCCCTCTCTCTTCAATAGTTAATAGTAAGAAACGAGAGTATTTTTCTATGATAAAGTTTTCAGAAACCGTCGAAAATATCATTAAATCTTATCAAACCGTCCTAGGGAAAGATTACGATGGCTATAGAAATCATTTATATCGTTTAATCAATCTATGCGAAGCAGTGAAACCTTTAAACGAAACAGAATCCGAGAAAATCGCCATTGCCGCCGTATTTCATGATTTAGCTATATGGACAGAACACACTGCAGACTACGTTGGCCCTTCCGAAGCCTTGGCCAAAGCGTATCTACAAAGCATCGAGTTTCCTGAGTGGGAAGAAGACGTATGCAGCATCATCCGCGAACATCACAAGTTTACAGCCTGTGATAAAGGACTAACGCTGGCGGAAATATTCCGAAGAGCCGATTGGATTGATGTTACGTCAGGCCTTCGATCATTTGGTGTGCCCCGTAAGGACATCCAGTGGATTATGAAAGAATTCCCCGATGAAGGCTTTCACCCGCTGTTAGCAGGCGTCATTCGAAATCAAATAATTAAGCACCCACTCAACCCATTGCCCATGTTTAAGTGGTAATCGTTGATCGAATAAGTACTTTCCCTATGCTGCAACCTACTGAATGTATTAAATTATATTCCGTCATTAAACTCGAATAATACGATCAAAGCTCCGAGTCTTTTTCTCATAAATCCCTACGATAAATAACCAAACACAAGTTAGGATAAATTACTTAAGGACGTTTATTTTTCACCTTTACCATTTCAAACGCTGCTATCGAAATAAAATCGGTATAGACTAGCGAAATCGGTCACCAAGGAAGGAAACATAGTCTAATGGCTCCCCAAAACGACACTCTAAAACATCGTTTAAAACAACACCCTGTCCTCATTATTCTATTCGTTTTGTACCTAAGCTATTTACTGCTAGCCGGAGTAGTACTTCCTCAAGTCATTAAGAATCAAATACCAAATTGGGTCACTCAAGTCCCTAAATTATCCGCTGAAGTCAGCAATGTCAGTTTCAATCCGTTTACCTTAACCCTCACGATTGAACACCTGAGTATCAAGGAACAGCTTGAAAATACTGCTATCAACTTATCTGGTGCAGAAAAAATCACTGCAAACTTAGAGCTTTCTTCCATTTTCCATCAAGCATTGGTGCTCTCTGACGTCACCATTAACAAACCTTACGGCCGACTGACCAAAGATTCTGAGGGCGGTTTTATCTGGCAACATTGGACTACCAGCAACGAAGAGACGCCTCCAAAAGAACCAAACCAACCGTTCCCTATGATCATTGATCAATTTCATATTCAGGCAGGCACATTTGATTTCGAAGATTTAAGTAAGCCAACAGAATTTAAAAAAACCATCGGCCCGATTGATCTAGCGCTCAACAACCTATCCACCTTGCCGAAAGATGAAGGCTCTTATCAATTAGACATTGCCTTAACGCAGGGCGATTACACAGCAGAATTTTTATGGCAAGGCGTAATCTCTCTGGACCCGTTTTACAGCGAAGGGAATTTAAAGCTCACCAACCTATCTCTTAGGTCGTTATGGGATTACTTACAAGACGATGTGTTCTTTGAAATACTACAGGGCCAACTGACCCTTGGGTTCGATTACCAGATACAAAAAGAAGACCAGCTGGAGCTCATTCTTCAAAACGGTGATGCACTTGTTGAAAACTTTATGGTCTCGAAAAAAGGGGAAACGATACCGCTTATTCAACTCCAGGAACAATCCGTCTCTGGTCTGTCTTTCGACCTGACAAAACAAGCCGTTTATGTTGATCAAATCAACTATAACCAGCTAAACCTAGCTTTGAATAAACTGTCTGATGGCAAAATAGAGCTCGTTAAAGTACTCTCAGAAAGACCCATAAGCCAAGCAGCTGTAAAAGCGTCAGAAAAGGCCAGCGGTAAAGATGAATGGACAGTATCCATTGGCAAAACCCAATTGAACCAAAGCGCCATACGCTTTGTAGACCAAACCACACAGCCCGCAGCTAAGCTAGCTCTTTCAGACATATCAATCAGTGTAGAAAACCTAACGACAGACAAAGAACAATCCACCAAAATTTCAGCGTCCATAATGGCTGAAGGCGCCAGCCATTTACAACTTAATGGTGAACTTGCACTGTTTGAACAAACAGGAAACCTTGAACTTGATGTAAAGAGCTTCCCTGTTTCCGTTTTACAGCCGTACCTGAATAAAACCACTGAGTTGACCATTGAAAATACGCTGTTCGACTTGAATGGGCAGCTTTCAATGCTTAATGGTGTCAGCGCTTTTGATGGTTCGAGTCAAATCCGAGACATTAAGCTGTCTAATCAATCTCAAAAACAAGCGATCTTGGCAGGCGACGGAATCTATTTAGAGAACATTCAATTCAACCAAGCTCAGAAATCACTGTCGATCGGTGAAATTCTACTCGATCAAATGCTGTACCCTTTAACCGTACTGTCTAGACAAGAAAAGAGCACCGTCACGAACCTTTCTAACCTTGTTAAACCGAACGATCAATCAGCGATTAAAGAACCCACTGACGCGCCACAAGACGCCTCACCCGCAGACGACTGGTTGGTAGAAGTGGGACAGGTTTCTATTAAGAACAATCAACTACAATTCAGTGATCGAGGTTTACCTAAACCCGTTTATTTCAATATTGAACAACTCAACGGTTCAATCAACAAGCTCTCAAGTAAGAACCTAAGCCGTGCCGATGTCACCATCGCCGGCCAAGTAAATGGTTATGCGCCTTTTAAAGCCGTCGGTCAAATTAACCCTTTGAGTGAAAAAGCGTACACCAACATCGACATAAACATGAGTGGCATCGCCATGTCGACGTTTTCCTCTTATTCAAGCTATTTCTTAAACTACCCAACGACTCAGGGCAAGTTATCCACAGAACTGAACTACAAATTGAATAACAACGAGCTCGTCGCTGAAAACCACTTATTCATTGATCAACTTGAATTGGGGGATTACGTCGAAAGCGACGCAGGTTTGTCTTTGCCATTACCGCTGGCCGTCAGTCTGATACAAGATAATAACGGTGAAATTGACATCAACTTGCCAATTAAAGGGAACCTATCCGACCCCGACTTTAAATACGGAAGTGTCGTCATCAGCGCATTTGTTAATGTCTTAACTAAAGCCGCAACATCCCCTTTTAAGTTATTGGCGAGCTTAGCAGGCAGCGATCAAGACTTAAGTAGTATCGAATTTTCAGCTGGACAATCCGATCTTCTAGACGCAGAAACGCAAAAGATCACGAACATTGCAGACGCCATGAATAAGCGCTCGGGCCTTAAACTCAGCATTGCAGGACAAACACTGCAGCAGGACACGCTGTACTTTAAGCAAAGCGCTTGGCACCAACAGCTTCGAAGAGATAACGTTCAAGCCAATACGTTAGAACCCGCATACCAAAACTACTTGGCTCAACAGGCAAAGCAAGCCGTACCGAACAATGCAGAAGAAACAAGCGCTCTAGAAACACAACTGATTCAGTCTCAGCAGATTCAAACGGCATCATTAACAAAATTAGCGCACCAACGCGCCATTAATACCAGAAAGCAGCTAATAAAAATGGGCATTGATGAAAAAAGACTGTTTGTCCGAGAATCACAACTGAACCAAACCAGTGAGAGATTAGACGGTGTAAAACTGGAGGTAAAGTAGCCCTAAAACAGCTCAACATCATCATGAATTGTGGCTTCTGGTTCATCGTTGCGACTAGAAACTCTCAATTCATGGTCCACTTCTTTGTCCGTCAAGACAAAGTAATCTAGCCTTTTGTGCAAACACTGGCTCAAGTTAATTAGATCATTCGCTGAGACGGATTGATGCTGAGCGTTATCAATGGTCGTTTGATTAAACAGCATCAATAGCTTGATCTCTTTCGCGGCTTCAGAAGAGGTTTTATGCTGCTCATCAACCTGATCTCGAATAACATCCGCATACTGGGAAATGTTATGAATAGCATCGACCAACTGATCCAACTCTTCTTGCGCGGTCTTAACAGAAGCCACACCTTCTTCTGTCTGAGAGGTTCCTCGGCTCATAATGTCGTTGGCTGAGTTGGTTTTCTGCTGAATCGTTTCTACCACTTTACGCACATCTTCAGTCGCTTCCTGAGTTCGAACCGCCAGAGATCGTACTTCGTCTGCCACAACCGCAAACCCTCGTCCTGATTCACCTGCACGAGCGGCTTCAATGGCTGCATTTAATGCCAACAAGTTAGTCTGATCAGCAATGGAACCAATCTCTTTAATGATCGCATTAATTTGCTCGCCTTGTACTTTCAACTGGCCAATATCTGCAGTCGCTGCATCAACTGAATCTGCCAATAATCCAATATCCCCCACGACCTTGTTCATGGCTTTAATGGAACCGTCCACCGACGATTGACCTTGTATTGAGGCTTGATGAATCTGCTGTACGTTTTCGGTTACTTCTTCCTGTTTTTGGAAAAGCTTAAGGTTAATGTCGTTGACGATATCCGCGTGTTGCTTATTAATAATTGCTCCTTGCGCCAGTGCATTGTATGAATCACGTATGCCCTCAGCCATGGGCACAAGCCTCGAAGACGTCTTATAAATACCACTCAACGCCTCATCCGTTTGAGTCATAACCGTATTTAGAATTTTCCAGTTACGTCGAAAGAAAAAACGCGTTAATCCCTTACGACCTTTGATTCGAGTCGTTAGGTCTACAACAATGTTTTCGTCGTGCAAAAAAGAAAATAGCTTAGGGATACTCTGCAAAGGTGCAATCACAAGAAAGTAAACCAAAGCGGCCAGAATAGAGGCCATCACAACATCGTGTAACAACATCCACCACATTAAATTGTCTGGATGTGAAAACATCAAAATGAATAAATTTAAACCAAAGCTTAGTAAAAACAGAAGAACGCCAATACCCAACACTACAAAGGCTGAACGATTCATGATGGTATGATCCCAAATAAAAAAGGCTCGAAAAATATTTCAAGCTTAGTCAAAAAACTGCATCTCAACACCTTAGAAACGTCTAACAAATTTCTTTTCTGCTGCGGCCTAACAAGACCGAGCAAGCTTGTTCAGAGCTTCCCTAGAGATATTTCCAATATCTATCATCGTTCAAAAGTTGACAAACTTTACAGCTTTTACAAACTTTACAGTCAAATCTACCATTTGATGAAGATCAACGAATTCATAAAGTTTTAGCGCATCGTCAAGTTCTTCCTAGATAGTGCCGATATATCGCCTACACTAACCATCTTAGACGTCCTTAAAAAATCAAGATGTAAATACAAAATCAAAGGAATGAGATAGACGCCATGTCCAATAGCGCAAGCCTTTCTATAAAGACAGCCTCTGTTGCAGCAGAGCTTGATAAAGCAGAATCGGTTGCAAAAGAACTTTCTTTAGCGGCAAAAAATGCGCGATTTATTGTATTCCGAGCAGGCAGCCAAGCTGCTGGGCTAATTGTAATCACCAGTTACTTTGCCGAGCTTGCCGAAAATACCATTCAACTGGTTCATACCATCAATGACATATCTCTGAGTGTGGCAAAAGACTCGGTGCGTGAATGGAAAGCAACGCTATTAATTGGTCACCTTAATTCAGCCAGAACAGACCTGTTCGAAGATGAACACAAAGAAACACTTAAACAGGTCATTCAAAAAGCAACGCAAATGCTCACGTCTATCTCAGATCAACTCAAGAAAGAATTAAGTGTATTAGATGCCCAACTCGAAGAAATCCAAACACTCATGCGAGCGGCCAGCGTGATTGTTGTTACGTCCAGATTGGAATCAAATCGAACGGGACAATTTGAACAAAACCTCCGAGAAATGGCGGACAACATTCAACGCTTAACCAATGAAATTAAAGAACATGCAACGGAATCACGTAGAATTTTATCAAGGAACGCACTATGAAGGCTCAAAAGATCTATCAAGGAAACCATGAGTGGATTCTATTCGGCCGTGATCCGAATAAGCCAGAAAAGATCATCGACACCAATCAATATATGATTGTTTCAGACGGTCAAGCGCTGTTACTTGATCCTGGCGGTATTGAGCTTTTCTCTTCCATGTTTGCCAACGTGCTTAAACATATAAAGCCAGAGCAATTAACGGCTTTGTTTGCTTCGCACCAAGACCCAGACATCATCTCCTCGTTAGGTTTATGGGATCAAGTTATTCCCCACGCAAAGCTGTATAGCCCTTGGTTGTGGGAAGGTTTTATTCGCCATTTCGGTATGGAAAACATCGAATACGCACCCATCAAAGACGAAGGGGAATCCTTCAAACTGGGTTCACTGGATTTAGAGTTTGTACCCGCCCATTATCTCCATTCGTCAGGCAATATGCATTTGTATGACCCAACAGCAAAGGTTTTATTCAGTGGGGACGTGGGAGCCGCACTTGAAGAAGGGGATTTCCCGCTATTTGTTGAAGACTTTGATCATCAAATCGATAAGATGCGGTATTTCCATCAACGCTGGATGCCATCCAACAAGGCAAAACAGAATTGGATTAACAGAGTTCGCAGGCTAGATATTCAACTTATGTGCCCGCAACACGGCAGGATATTTAAAGGGGAACAAGTTCAAGAGTTTTTAGAATGGTTTGAAGCTCTGGAAGTGGGAGTCGCCATCAATACTTAATTGATTAGTATTATGCTTGGTCTTTCACAAAGAGATTTCCATACAAGGAAATCTCTTTGGTTCGCAAAAAATGAACTAAACGCCTTGATGCTGCTTAGCCAATTGCAAGGCAACGGTTTCTGATTCATTAATGATCCGGTCCATTAATACTTGAACGGTCTCTACGTCATTAATGATCCCTTGGGATTGACCAATAAACTGAACACCTTTATCAAGATCACCATCAATGGTTGCGGCTTCCAGCTTTTCAGTCGCTGCACCAAACAAAGAAAGCATCCGAATTTTATCAAACTGCGCCAACATGCCAGCCAGCAGTTTCCATAACGGCAGATCAACCATTTTGGCAGCCTTAAACGATTTCAATGCAGCCATAATAAAGTTCATGGGTTTACGAGTGGCTTTTTCAGCCATAGGAGTTTTCATTACTCGAGCATATAAACCATCAAAGTTATTCGAATAAATGGTGTCTTCTACACGTTTATCGATCACCGTATTCTTCACATTAGAGTGCAAAGGACTTTCTGCACTGGTTGCAAAGCGCGACCCCATTGCCACACCATCGGCCCCTAGCGCTAATGCGGCCAACAAACCTCGACCATCGGCAAAACCACCCACGGCAATCACAGGAATATCAACCAAATCAGCAATCGCAGGCACCAAGCATAATGACGTAACTGACCCGCCATGCGCTGCCGCTTCATGCCCTGTTACCATCAGAGCATCAACGCCCGATTTTTGAGCGGCTAATGCGTGCTTTTCAGTCACAACGGTAGCAATAACTTTACCGCCGTATTTTTTTGCTTCTCGAACCAACCAATCGCCTTTACCTAGAGAAAAGTTAATCACTGGGACTTTTTCTTCCAATGCGATTTCAGCATTTTCTTTCGCCCCAGGCATCATCAACGTCACGCCGATGCCAAAGGGCTTGTCCGTTAATTCACGAATGCGACGAATGGCATCGCGGGTTTCTTGTCGGCTCAAAGGGCCAGAAGCAAGAATACCCAAGCCACCTGCATTTGATATTGCCGCAACCAGTTCAGGGACAGAAATCCAACTCATACCCGGTAAAATAACAGGGTGTTGTATACCCAACAGTTCAGTAATACGTGTTTTCATTTGTCACCTATTCAATATCAGTAAAAGCCTTGTAACTATTAGGCTAGAATTCCGTGCATTATCAAATTCAAATTATTTTCTAGAAGCGTTTCTAATGAACAACCACCCGTAATTGGACACTCTAATGTTTGCTCGCGAAAAACCTGAGCATCTTTCTCAAAAAAACCGTCGATCAGTAGACTTGAAATTCCATGAACCATCGCCCAAGTTGGGTCTGCTAAATCCTGAACGGGAACATCACGAAATACACCCTGTTCGATTCCCTTACGAATACTGCGAAGAAGCATCTCATAAGAAAAACCTGCCGCTCTCATCAAGTCAGGGTCTTCCAATCGATCACCTATCGCAGGACCAAACATCAGTTTGTACTTTTCTGGGCTATCACCAGCAAATTGAACATAGGCTTTTCCTTTGAGTTTGAACTCTTCAAGAATGCCATTGGCCCTCTGTTCAACTAACTCCATTCGTTCAACTAATTCTTGAAATCCCACAACAGCAATAGCAATCAATAGTGAACGCTTATCCGAAAAATGACGATAAGGCGCATTCGCTGAAACACCAGCTTCTTTAGCAATCGCCCGCAGACTTAGCCCATCTACGCCCTTATCTCGAATGTGCTTACATGCAATGTCCAATAAAGTTTGTCTAAGGTTGCCATGATGATAGCTGCTTGATTTTTCCATGAACGCTCCAATTTCAATGAGCAGAATAATAACACACTGGTTTCATTCCACTGTTTTGAAAAACGACAAAGGTGCCTGAATATTAGTTTTTATTTTTATGTGTTCAGTGTACACATTTATGTTGACACTGCATACTTCCTGATATTAACATGTGGGCATCGTCAACATCAATGTAATCTTTACGGTGTAAACAAGTATTAAGACGATCGGCAATAGATGCACTACAACAAACAGCCAATGGCATACCGAAGGTCTTAACAGACGTTCAACCTAGGGGGTACCATGAATAAGCTTTTATTGTTAATTTCACTGATAACGAGCAGCGCTGTAGCAATTGCTAATCCACCGGTAGAAACACAACCCGTTGAAACATCCACCAATGCGATCTCATTTTATTCTTCAGGTTTGGTCAAAAATAAAGCGCAATCGCGTTTGTCATTTAAAACATCAGGTATTGTTGAGCAGCTGACCATTGAAGACGGGCAGCATGTCTCAAAAGGTGATTTACTCGCGCAGTTGGATTTGTCTGAAATCATCGCTCAAAAGCGTCAAGCTCAAGCGGATGTGAAGCAATCAAACTTAGACGTACAACGTTTAGAAAAGCTCGTCAGCCAACGAGTTGCACCCAAAGAAAAACTCGATAACGCATTAATTCGCCAAGATAAAGCGCGCGCAGCGTTGAATATTGCCGAATTCAATCTAAAACACTCCCAAATCAAAGCGCCTGCTGACGGAATCATCATCAAAAAGAACATTGAAAAAGATGAGCTTGTTAGCCCAGGACAAACCATCATTGTCTTTTCTCCTAACAACCAAGGTTGGGTCGTTAAGGCTGGCCTCATTGATCGCGAAGCCGTGTACGTTAACATTGGCGACAAAACGACCATTGAATTAGACGCTTACCCTGGCAGACAAATAACGGGTGTCGTGAGTGAAATGGCCGCTCAAGCAAACCAAAATACCGGACTATTCGAGATTGAAGTTCGTCTAGAAGATCAACAACTACGATTGATGTCTGGCCTATATGCGCACATCAATGTGCACCCAGTTCAACAACCTGTTCTATACCGTATTCCAACATCGTCATTGATTTCAGCGAACGGCAAGACAGGTACTGTTGCTCAGATGAACCCAATCAGCCGTAACATTGAATTTAAAACCGTGAAAATGCACTCCTTAAACACCGACTCAGTGTTTATTGCAGCAGGTTTAAACAGTGAATGGCCAATCGTGTTAGGTACGCCTTATAACCTCAGGGCGCAATTCGCTGAGCGTTCAAACACGGGCCACATCGAGGCCGTCAGCTCTACGGTTTCAGGTCTATAGTTTCCATGTAATGTCTTTAGAGCCGGCGGCTACTACCTACCTCTGTCAGCCTTTTCGTGGATGAGTAGGAAACCGCCTTTTCGCGGCCTTATTGGTTTCAATAAGGTTCGCTTTTTTCTTCCATTTCCATCTCTAATTTCTTGAATAACGAGGTACTCGTCGTGCGCCTACCCTCCCTTGCCATTAGTAATCACCAGTTTGTCTGGGTCGCGATATTGATTCTTACATTGTTAGGCATTGTCTCCTATCAGACGATGCCTCGTTCTGAAGATCCACAGTTTAACTTCCCATCCAGTCTGGTCACCGTGATTTACTCCGGGACAGGGCCATTCGATATGGAAAGCCAAATTGTGGATAAGGTCGAGGAAGCACTGAATGAGCTGGACGACATCGACGATGTAAAAACCACCATTCGCGACAGCGTATCCACGACTCGAATTCAATTCGTATACGGTACCGACCCTGACGATAAATACGAAGAAGTCATCCGCGCAGTCAATCAAATCAGAGATCAATTACCAGAGGGTATTCAAAAGTTAGAGATCAAACGCATCTCTCCGACGGATGTGAATATCATGCAAATTGCATTGTCGTCAGAAAGCAGCCCCTACCACCAACTGAAGTATTACGCTGAAAAACTCGAAGATGAGTTAGAAAAAATAAGAAGTGTTAAAGAAAGTGATACTTGGGCGTACCCCGAACAACAAATTGAAATCGGTCTGGATTTAAGAAAACTGGCGACGCTGGGCATATCTTCCAATCATGTTCTAGATATCCTTTCCGGCAACAGTCAGAATATACCCGCAGGATTCATTTACTCAGGCACTGAACGCTTAACCGTTAGAACCAGTGGCCTTTATCGATCGATTGAAGAATTAGCAAGAACCCCAATCTACTCTCGAGACTACCAAGTCCTCCATTTAGAAGACATTGCCACCATTCGTCTGGCCGACGCGCCAGCAAGACACATTGCACGTTACGACGGTAAACGCAGTGTGTTTGTCTCAGCCGTTCAACGAGAAGGTTCACAAATCTTCGCCGTCATGGATGAGATTCATCAAAAAGTTAATAAATTCGAAAACACCCTGCCTGACGACATTGAACTGGTTTGGATTTTTGATCAAAGTGACAGCGTAAAACGCCAAACTAAAGGTTTCTTCTCTAGCCTTATACAGGGCATCGGAGTGGTGGGGTTAGTGCTTCTATTCTTGCTCGGTATACGCCCTGCCGTAGTCGCCATGGTGTCCATTCCACTGTCGATTATCATTGCTATTGGTTGGGTGGATACTGCGGGGTTTGGCATTCAACAAATGACCATTGTCGGCCTTATTGTGGCACTGGGTCTATTGGTTGATAACGCCATTGTGGTCGTTGAAAACATCCAACGCTACTTAAAAGAAGGCTACAACGCGCTAGATGCCACCTTAAAGGGTGCATCTCAAGTTGGCTGGGCCATTACCAGTGGTACCGTAACAACGGTTCTGGCTTTCTTACCGCTTCTACTTCTACAAAGCGGCTCGGGCACGTTTATGCGCTCAATGCCTGTCACCGTTGTTCTAACTCTGACTTGCTCCCTGATCATTGCATTGACCATCATCCCTTTAATGGCAAAGCATTTACTGAGTGCTAAAAATGGCCCTATTGCCGCAACCAGTAATAAAGGATTCAGCTGGCTAAATCAGAAAGTTTATGCTCCCACGCTACGATTCAGCCTACGCTTCCCATGGTTAATTATTCTGTTATGCATTGCTTTGTTTGTAAGCTCATTAAGCTTAATGAAGTCCGTGGGCGTTTCCATGTTTCCAAAAGCAGACAAACCCCAAGTACTTATTGATATCAAAATGCCTGTCAACAGCCGAATTGATCATTCCAATGTAGTCACGCAAAAAGTAGAACATGTCATCAGTAAACATCCAGCAGTAACGCACGTAGCCACGAACATCGGTAATGGTAATCCCCGTATTTATTACAATAAGATTCCAAAACAAGGCCTGCCGAACTACGCTCAGCTGATGGTGCAATTGGACAGCGACAGCATTGAAAAAACCAATAAGATTACAGAAGAATTACGAGCATTGTTGGTTGATTGGCCTGAAGCGGATATTAAAGTAGAGCAATTCCAACAAGGCCCGCCTTACGAAGCACCCATTGCCATTCGTGTTATTAGCGACGATCACGACCGCATTCGAACGATGGCGGCCAAAGTCGAAAACGTATTACGCAATACCGGGGGTGTGATCAATCTCGATAATGCCGCTGCAGATGAAATGATCACATCGCGCATCAAAATCAAAGCAGATAAAGCCGCCCTACTAGGCGTTAATGCATACGAACTAGACCAAGCGGTACGAACCGCGTTAAATGGCGCGAATATTGGTGTCTATCGAGATAAGCTAGGCGAAGACTATAACATCGTACTTAAGAGTAACCATTACAATCAGCCCGACAGCAAAGAATTTGATCGTATTATGCTGACCAGTGCAACAGGCGCTCAAATTCCATTGCGCCAAGTGGCCGATATTGAGTTGGAGTCAGCCCAAGCCAAGCTTCAACATTACAACTTACAGCGAATGATTTACGTCACAGCTGATGTATCTGACGGTTACAATGTTGCAGCAGTAACTCAAGATGTCATAGCGGGTTTAGACAAATTAGACTGGCCAACCGATGTAACATGGTCGGCAGGCGGCGAAGAAGAAAACCGTAATAAGAACTTCGCTGGCTTAGCAAAAGCGCTTGTATTATCTCTGCTAGGTATCTTTGCCGTATTGGTGCTTCAGTTCCGCTCTTTCCTACAACCGGCCATCATTTTTATTGCGATTCCCTTTGCTCTGACGGGCGCAATCTTTGGCTTGTACATAAGTGGCTACTCATTCTCGATTATCGCGTTTGTGGGATTAAACAGCTTAATGGGCATCGTAGTGAATAACTCCATTATTCTGGTGGATTACGCCAACCAATTAAGATCAGAGGGCACATCGGTCCAAAACGCCATTCAAGAGTCGTCTGCAACGCGCTTAATGCCAATTATCCTAACCACACTCACAACGGTTGGGGGCCTACTGCCTCTTACCATACAAGGTGGCGTTATGTGGGCCCCTATGGGTTGGACAATCATCGGCGGCCTCGCTGTTTCCACCCTGTTAACCTTGATACTCGTTCCTGTTCTTTACAAGCTGTTCACCCGCGACAGCTAATGAACGCCCAAGCTCAATAACAGCGTTCCTTTCCTGCTTCTATTAAATCCTCGCTTCGGCGGGGATTTTTTGTTTTTGACCTATCAGAAATCATCCATTAGCCCACTTATAGTTTAAAGCTATCAAATATATTTTTACAATTAATTTTCATTAAATAACGAAATCTCAGATACTGAACTCATCGAAACAGAACACCCACTTAAAAGCGAAAACTTAGGAGTTTGAGATGACAAATTTAATTAACAAAGAAGGCCAGCAAGTACCACAAGTTACATTCCCGATTCGTCAAGGAGACGACTGGAAACAAGTAACAAGCGCTGACTTGTTCAACGGGAAAACCGTTGTCGTGTTCTCATTACCCGGTGCTTTCACACCGACGTGCTCCTCAACACACTTGCCACGTTACAACGAACTAGCAAGCGTATTAAAGAAAAACGGTGTTGATGAAATCGTCTGTTTATCAGTCAACGATACATTCGTAATGAACGCTTGGGCCGCAAATCAGGAAGCAGAGAACATCACCATGCTACCTGATGGTAATGGCGAGTTCACAGACGGTATGGGCATGTTAGTGGACAAGAATGATCTTGGCTTTGGCAAGCGAAGCTGGAGATACAGCATGTTGGTGAAAGATGGCGTAGTGAACAAAATGTTCATCGAACCACAAAAGCCAGGCGACCCATTTGAAGTGTCTGATGCTGACACCATGTTGAACTACATCAACTGTGAAGCGAAGTTGCCAGAATCCATTACTGTATTCTCTAAGCCGGGCTGTGCTTACTGCGCTAAAGCTAAGCAGCAACTTGAAGAGAATGGTTTGGCATACGAAGAAATCGTTTTAGGTCGAGATGCATCCATTACCAGCATTCGAGCAGTCACAGGTAAAGAAACTGCGCCTCAAGTGTTCATTGGCGGCCAGTACATTGGTGGCAGTGAAGAGTTGAATGCTTACTTAGATCAATAGTTCTTACTTAAACCACCAGCGGCTTAGCGTTATCCACTGTTAAGCCGCTGAAGAAATTCTAAAAACTCAAAGACATCCCATTATAAATACGGAGGCATCTCATGCAATCGATCAGAACCATTGAAAAAGACGTTGTAGTCATAGGTTCAGGTACCGCTGGTTTAGCAGCATATCGTTCAGCAAAGCAGCACACCAACAGTGTAGTAACCATCGAAAGTGGTGCTTATGGTACGACGTGCGCACGCGTAGGTTGCATGCCTTCAAAGTTACTCATTGCAGCGGCGGAAGCGGCTCATAATATAGAACACAGCACCCCTTTTGGTGTTTACTCAAAAGGAGGCGTTGAAATCAGCCCCGAAGCCGTCATGGAACGAGTAAAAAGTGAACGAGATCGCTTCGTCGGATTTGTCGTTGAAGGTGTCGATGAGATACCCACAGAAGACAAACTTCAGGGCTACGCCCAATTTAAGGATAAAAACACCATAACCGTAGCGTTGAACAGCGGGGGCCAGGTAAATGTCCAGGCGCAACGCATTGTTATTGCCACAGGTTCTCGGCCTAATATCCCTGCATTCTTTGAGCAAGCTAAAGATCGTCTTGTGATCAACGATGATATTTTTAGCTGGGATACGCTGCCTCAATCCGTCGCTGTATTTGGCCCTGGCGTTATCGGTTTAGAATTAGGCCAATCCATGAAACGCCTAGGAGTCGATGTTCATATGTTTGGCGCTGGCGGTAAAGTCGGCCCGATTACTGATCCGGTTGTTCACCAGTATGCTGAAATAGCCTTTGCTGATGAGTTTTATTTAGACCCGAAAGCGACGATTGAATCAATTCAGCGCGTCGATAGCGGTGTAGAGATCCAATTCATTAACAAACAAAATGAACAAGAACTCATCACAGTGGATTACTTAGTCGTCGCTACGGGTCGTCGTACTAATACTGATAATTTAGCCATTGAAAATGCAGAATTGGAATTGGATAAGTTTGGTGTTCCCACAGCAAATCCAAACACCATGCAAACAAGCCAACCTCATATCTTTATCGCGGGGGATGCATCCAATCAATTGCCTTTGCTTCATGAAGCAGCAGATCAAGGTAAAATTGCAGGGGATAACGCAGGAACATACCCAAACATCAATCAGGGTTTACGCCGGAGTCAGATCAGCGTTGTGTTCTCTGATCCTCAAATAATGATGGTTGGTAATACGTACCAGCAACTTGAACAAGCTCAAGATATTAATCGTATCGCGATTGGTGAAGTTTCGTTTGAAAACCAAGGCAGAAGCCGAGTCATGTTGAAGAATAAAGGCGTTTTACGCATTTACGCAAACAAAACATCTGGCCAATTACTGGGGGCTGAAATGATCGGACCAAGCGCAGAAAACATTGCACACTTATTGGCTTGGGCACACCAACAAAAGATGACAATAGCCCAAATGTTGGATATGCCATTCTACCACCCAGTCATCGAAGAAGGGGTTAGAACTGCATTAAGGGATGTAGCATCTAAACTTGATGCCTAAAAGCTAGACATCACAGGCCGATGATCAAGTTGAAATACAACTTTATCTCGGCCTTTTTTACATCTATCCCACTTAACTTAATCCTCTGTTTAAAGCTAAATTATTCATTATCAACACATAAAAAAACATGACAGTAATATTTAGACGTGCATGTCAAAAATTCAAGTCATTTTAAATGAATTTCATAACACACTGATTTAAAAAGAAATTATATAACAGGTCATTTTTGAAACTATTTATGCTAAGCCAAGTAAAACGGGCGTTTGAAGCAATTATGAATAACTTATAAACAAAGTTATACACAGCTTGTGTGTATAACCTAAAAAATGCCTTTAAAAGTAAATTGCTAGCTCATACTGCTCAACCAATCTGTTTTTTAATGCACGAATTTTCTTACAAAAATCAAACACTATTCAGTCAAGTCCCACAGGATATTCTCAAGCACAATGAAATCTACAGGCTTGGTATGTACTAAATGAATGCCTGCATATTCACAGGCTTGCCTTGTTTCTTCTGAACCGTCTGCGGTCACTGCAACGATGGGGATGTGCTGGGTCATAGGCGATGCATTTAGCATCAAAGCCACTTCAAGACCATTGATATCAGCAAGGTTGATATCCAAGAGAATGACATCTGGTAATAAGTCCTGAGCAACTTTCGAAGCGTCTAAACCAGATCGAGAAACGGTAAACTCCCAGCCTAAATGATTCACAACAAAGCGCTCCATTAAGGCAATATTGCTTTCACTGTCTTCAATATAAAGCAGTGTTAATTGACGACCTTCTGTATTTGTCTCGACGGTATTAAGTGAAGCGGTTGCAATGACTGTATCTGACCCATCGCCTTCCATGATAGGCAACTGAACAGTAAACCGACTTCCCAGCCCTTCTTCACTCGTCACTTGTACACTGCCATTCATTGCCTCAACCAATCGTTTTGATAGCACCAAGCCTATTCCTGTGCCAGGAATGCCCGATGATTCATATCCAAGACGATTGAACGGTTGAAACAGAGATTTTAGGTTTTCTTCCGAAATACCCATCCCTGTATCAATAAAGGACACTTCCAACATTTTCTCGTCACTTATGAGGGTTTCTATCTGTATAGAGCCTTCTGATTTATTGTACTTAATGGCGTTATCCATGAAATTTAATAACACCTGCTTTAATCGAGTACGATCAGCAAATACCTCAGTACCTTTCGCTGCGTCGTTGGTGATGCAGCGAATTCGACTCATTTCAAAACGCTGACTGAACATATCAAGCACTTCCAACAATAAGTTTGAAAAATCAAACGAAGAAGCAGAAATCGATAAGTTTCCAGCCTCGATTCGAGCTAGATCCAAAATATCTTCAATCAAGTTTTTAAGGTGCGCACCAGCATCTGTGATGTACGATATTGAGTCCTGTTGATCTTCTGTCAGGCTTTCATCTTCACTTAATAAATGGGCAAACCCAACCACGGAATTCAGCGGGGTTCTCAGCTCATGACTCATATTAGATAGGAATTCTGTTTTCGCTCGATTGGCCGTTTCTGCTCGCTTGGTTTCTTTGACCAACTTTGCTTCAGAAGATTTTAGGCTGGTAATATCACGAGCAAATACAGTGACCAGTTCCACGACGCCTGAATCATTTAAAATAGGAGATACAAGGTTCTCATAATATCGCCCCTCTCTTATCTCCATGAATCGTTGAGTTTCTGCACGTTCAAATGCTTGATTAATTAAATTGATTCGAGATTCAGCCACGTCAGGTCTGATAATTTGATCCCAAGATCGTCCGATAAGGTCTGATGGATCACAGCCGAGGGCTCGAGCCGCAGAATCATTAGATAACACCACTTCACCTTGAGGGTTAAACACAATAATGACTTCATCCGGCGCATTGAGAACCCCCTCTAAAATTTGTTCTCGTTGCTCCAACAAAATTTGTGTTTGTTTCTCTTCTGTTAAGTCTCGAATGACACCAGTAAAGTAATGATCCCCTTCAAACTCACAGTGCCCAATCGAAAGGCTAATTGGAATGAATTGACCTTGCTTGTGAAGACCTTCCACTTCGCGTCTTCTTCCGATAACTCCCTCTTCTCCAGTCTCTAAGAAATTTTCAACGTAACGCTTGTGCTGTTGTGCGATGTGCCTTGGCATCAGCATAGTGATGGGCTGACCAACCAATTCATCAGTCAGCCAACCAAAGACGCTTTCAGTCGCTTCATTAGCTGCAATGATCAACCCGTCTTGATCAATAATAAGTAAAGGATCAACCACTGTATTAAAGATTGCACGTATAAGTTTTTGATACTTCTCATTCGGTTGAATCATCGCATCCTGCTTTAAGTAGTCCTAATCGAGCGCTTTCCTCAATGTTGAACTTGCTTCAATTAAATCCCTTTCCAGATCGTCCGTCTGATCATAGAGTTCTGCAATATGAGAGTGTTGTTCTTTTATTTTTTCCAATAAGGCCTCTTCCTGATCTTCTGATAGCCCAAGAATGAGCATAGATTCTTGCAGCTCAACCATCATCTTATCTAAACGACTTTTCATGGTATCGGCAAATAAACTGAACCGGCGATCCACCTTAGAGATCGTTTCTTCGACTTGACCAATACCAGAGTTTAGCAATTCACTTTGTTGTTTCTTTGCTGTAATCGTTAAATCTAAATTTTGGACTTTTTCTTCAATGATGGTAATCGCTATCGCTAAATGATCCCGCAAACGACCGGCAACATTGTCGTCCTTAGGCATGTTCTTAATCAGAATAGATGCTAACGAAGAATTGAACATATACAAATGATTGTAGGAAACTATCCGTTCCGCACCGCATCCTTTTTCCAACAGTTCTTTCTCAATCGGTCTAATGACGCCAGATAAAGAATAGAGTTTCTCACCTATGTGCTTTGACCTAAATGCCACGGCCCCAGATAATTCAAACCCTTGAAGCATACTCAAAATCAGTTTAGCCACCTCGTCAAAATCGGTAGTTTGTAGAGAGTTTACTAAGAAATCTAAAACCTGACCCATTTCACTGGTACTGGTCATCGCAGTGAAGGCCGCACTTTGAGCAAAATCCGCGTGCGCTTTAGCAGCCACCAATTTTTCTCTGACATCAATACAAGCCTGTACCTTTGCTCTTAATTCTCTTGGCTCATACGGCTTACACACATAATCATCACCACCAGAACTGTAGCCTTCTAATCGCTCCTCGATACTGGCTAATGCAGAAACAAAAATAACGCCAACATGATCAAACTCAGCCTTCTCTCTCAGTTGACGGCAAAACTCATAACCGGTCTGCTCAGGCATATTAACGTCTAACAGAATAATATCGGGTTCAAAATCCTGTAATAATTGCCAGCCTTCTTGAGTGCTCATTGCCAGCGTTACTTCATAATGAGGCGAAAGAACTTTATTGATTAAAGCCTGGTTGGGTGGTGTGTCATCAATAGATAAAATTTTAGCCGCCATTCATATTCCCCTAAACCAATAGTATCTACGGTTTAGTATGGATCAAAAATTAAACAGCTCAGTAAAGAAACGTTATCTTTTGAAAGCAACGTTTAAGGGAATACAATAAAAAAAAGAAAACAAAGCCACTCTATATCATAAAGATAGGGAGGTACTCTAAGGCTCTAGCGCTTGCTTATAGTCCGCATCGCTAAAACCCGAAACCCGTTTGTCGCCAACGACCAAATAGGGAATGCCTTGACCTCCTGCTGCCTCCAATTGATCCACATAATCATCAGAGACGTCCAAGTCAAGATTGGTATAATCTATATTATTGGCTTTGAGGTAAGCTTTCGCATCGTTGCAGTACCCACACCAAACAGCAGAATAAAGAATCACTGCAGGTTCAGCAGCGTTTTGATGTTCAGCGGATAGGTTTTGTTGAGCAAGGCTTGGAACAGAGAAAAACCAAACATACAACACCACAAAGATTGTCGGAACTTGAGCTAAACAAGACTTAGTAACGTCAGCAGGGACTTGATTCATACAACCACACCTTAGCTGTTGGACAACACCAAAACTGACTGTATTTTAGTCAACAGTAATATTTATTTCCTAGTTTAATTTGAAAAACATTCAATTTACATAACAATTAAGCACAAAAAAACCCTTAGAGCATGGCCCTAAGGGTTTTTATTATTCAATTAATGAACACAATTTAAATCACGCTTACGATCGATACGCTTACCGTAAGAACATACTGGATTTGCTTGGTCTACGCTGGTAAAGCCTGTGCCTTTAACTTCATCGGCCATAGAAACAGAAGCAAACGATGCGAACATTACTGCAAATACTGTTGATGTGATTACTTTCATGATATTCCCCTCACTAGAGAATTGATTAATATTTGATTTTTTTAATTGTGTTAACTTCCACAAGGTTAGAGAGGGGGTTTCATCATTAGTTCAAAAAACACTAAGAACAATCTTTTATATTACAATTAACAACTAGTCCAAATTATTCTGGAACTTATTTAATAAAACTGAGACTAAGGGTGCAATTCCTTTCGACTCAGAAATGCGTCGGTTTTTCGTTTTAAAGACGCCATTATCTCAGCCTTTATTCTTAACTAAGAAACACTCCACCCATAAATACATACGATAAAAGCGTTTTAATCAAAAAAACACATAGAAAAAGAAGGGGAACACAGGAGGTAAATCAGGGGGCATCAAAGAAAAAGACACCCCGAAAGAGACTAAAATTAAGATTTGGTTTTTACACGCTCAACCGCATCAATCCAACCCTGATACAACGTCTCCCTTTGATCTTCTTCCATGGACACATCAAATGAACGCTCGCAATACCAAAGTTCACTGATCTGCTCCAAAGACTCAAAGATCCCAACTTGCATACCAGCAAGATAAGCAACACCGAGTGCCGTTGTCTCTGTGATTTCTGGCCGCTCAACGCGCGCGTCCAAGACATCGGACAAAAACTGAACCAACCAATTATTACTGACCATACCACCATCAACACGCAAGGTAGTCGGCTTAGCAGCGCCATCCGCTTCCATTGCCATCATCAGATCCTTGGTTTGATAGCACACCGACTGCAAACCTGCCGCTACGATCTCTGCAATGCCTGTATCCCGAGTTAATCCAAAAATTGCACCACGTGCATTTGGATCCCAGTAAGGTGCGCCTAACCCTGTAAAAGCAGGCACCAAATACGCAGCTGATTCCACATTGGCTTTTTCGGCTAACTCTTCGGTTTCGCGTGCGTGCTCAATTAAACGAAGGCCATCTCGTAACCATTGAACTGCTGCGCCAGCGATGAAAATGCTGCCCTCAACCGCGTACGTTACCTTGCCATTTAGGCGATAGCCCACCGTAGTTAATAAGCGATTCTCAGATTTAACGGCTTTTTCACCCGTGTTCAATACTAAGAAACAACCGGTTCCGTAAGTGCTCTTGGCCATGCCCGGTTCAAAACACGCTTGCCCAAACAGTGCCGCTTGCTGATCACCAGCCATACCGGTGATTGGAATTTTTCCGCCAAAATGAGATGCGTCTGTTACGCCAAAATCAGCACTGCAATCGAGCACCTCTGGCAACATAACTTTCGGAATATCGAACAACGCTAATAACTCGTCATCCCAACATTGATCATGAATATTGAACAACATAGTTCGAGAAGCATTCGTCGCATCGGTCTTATGCGATTGACCATTGGTTAAACGCCATAACAGAAAACTATCAATGGTGCCAAATAACAACTCACCCGCTTCAGCCCGTGCCCTTGCGCCTTCAACATTTTCAAGAATCCAACGAATCTTGGTTGCAGAGAAATATGGATCAATCAACAGCCCAGTTTTATCCACAATGCTTTGTTCATGACCTTCTTGACGAATTTGTTCACAATAATCAGCCGTTCGACGGTCCTGCCAAACGATGGCATTATAAACAGGCTCCCCGGTCTCTTTATCCCAAACCACCGTAGTTTCACGCTGATTTGTAATACCAATGGCCGTAATATCACTGGCTGACAGGTGCCCTTTCTTTAGAGAACCCTGACAAACCTCTAAGGTTGTTTTCCAAATTTCATCGGATGAGTGCTCTACCCAGCCGTCATTAGGAAATATTTGACGAAACTCTTGCTGGTCACTCCATAAGGGACGACCTTTATGATCAAATACAATAGCACGAGAACTGGTCGTGCCTTGGTCTATGGAAAGGATGTATTGAGACATTGAGAGTACCTTTTCATTCTTCTGTTATCAGAGCTTAGAGCCTAATCCTGACTCGCTCTCGATTTATTGTATTTATTATCGAACATGTTCTTTATACTGAACCTAAAATGTTCGTCTTACTTTCGAATGCGAACATACTACTTCATAATTACGAAAAAAACGCGCATTACATCACTTATCAATTAATTAGCTGGTAATTCTACTTTATGGCAAAGCAAACTCGACACGACCTAATCCTGAAACTGGTAGCTGAGCACGGCTATATCAGTAATGAGGATCTTGCCAGCCGATGCCAAGTAACACCACAGACCATTCGTCGTGATCTAAACGAGCTTTCAGACAACCAGAAACTGAGCAGGCACCACGGTGGCGCAGCAACAAACACGAGCGTTGCAAATGCCGCATATTCCGACCGTCGAGTCATGCAGCACGAACAAAAACAAAGAATTGCCGTCGCCATCGCAGAAACCGTTCCTAACTTTTCATCGTTGTTCATTAACATAGGAACAACCACAGAAGAAATCGCTAAAGCCCTGCTCAACCATACAGGGCTTCAAATCATCACCAACAACCTGAACGTAGCGAACATCCTAAGTAACAAAGAAGACTTTGATGTATTGATTGCCGGTGGAACCGTCCGCAAAGATGGGGGCGTCGTAGGCCAAGGGACAGAAGACTTCATCAATCAATTTAAGGTTGATTACGGTATTTTAGGGATCAGTGGCATTGATGAAGACGGTGCATTACTGGATTACGATTATCGAGAAGTCCGTGTTTCACAGGCGATCCTCAAAAACTCTCGTCAAGTACTACTCGCAGCCGATCATACAAAGTTCGGCCGAAATGCGACCATTCGACTCGGCAATATCATCGATGCAAGCCAAGTCTTTACCGACCAATCCCCGCCTCTGCCAATCAAACAACAACTCAAAGAAAACAAAGTCACACTTCATATCTGTTAATTCCTAGGACACCTTAAGTGAGCAGAATACATCACATGTGGTATCCGTCACAAAACATGTTCGAAGTCGAAAATTAATGTTTGTTTTCGAACATAAAGAAGTCTAAACTCGAACACAAAGTAACAATCATGAAAAGATAATTATGACTTCTCAAACGTTCGATTTAATCATTGTTGGTGGCGGCATTAACGGAGCCGGCATTGCAGCCGACGCAGCTGGCAGAGATCTATCGGTATACCTGTGCGAGCAAAACGACTTCGCATCCGCGACCTCTTCCGCCAGCAGCAAATTGATTCATGGCGGCCTTCGCTATCTGGAACATTATGAATTCCGTTTGGTTAAAGAAGCATTAAAAGAACGAGAAGTTTTACTGAATAACGCCTCACACTTAGTAAAACCCATGCGGTTTATTCTTCCTCATCAACCGCACTTACGCCCAGCATGGATGATTCGTACAGGTTTGTTTATGTACGACCATCTTGGCAAGCGCGAAAAGCTACGAGGCTCTCATGGTGTTAAGTTTCGGAGCGAATCATCCCTTGATGACAAGATTAAAAAAGGTTTTGAATACGCAGACTGCTGGGTAGACGATGCGCGACTGGTCATCACCAACTTACTTTCAGCCCAAGAGAATGGCGCAAAGATTCACAATCAGACACGGTGCATTGATGCAAAACGAGTTGACGGTGTATGGCATTGCCAAATGGAAAACATTCTGACTGGTGAACAATACCAAGTTAAAGGTAAAGCGCTAGTCAATGCCGCTGGTCCATGGGTTGCCAAGTTCATCAAAGAACAAATCGAAACTAAATCACCTTACGGTATTCGACTCATTAAAGGCAGCCACATTGTGGTGCCACGAATTAATAAAAACGATGAAGCCTTTATTCTTCAAAACGAAGACCAAAGAATCGTGTTTGTTATCCCGTACTTGGAAAAGTTCTCTTTGATCGGAACAACCGATGTTGAATACAAAGGTAATCCATCCGATGTCACAATTTCTCCTGACGAAGTGGATTACCTACTAGAAGTGACCAACAAACACTTCAAACATCAATTAACACCTGCGGATCTGGTTTGGACATACTCGGGTGTTCGTCCATTGTGTGATGATGAATCCGACAACCCTTCAGCCATTACTCGTGACTATACATTAGCGATGAGCGAACCGGACAGCGCACCATTACTTTCAGTGTTTGGTGGCAAAATCACAACCTACCGTAAGTTGTCCGAAGCGGCGATGACTAAGCTCTCGGATTACTTCCCTGAGATGGGCGAATCTTGGACAAAATCCAAGCCATTACCAGGAGGCGACTTCCCCCACGGAAAAGCCCAATTTATTCTAACGCTCGAAGAACGTTTCCCTTGGTTACGTAAAGAGACGATCAACCGCTACTCTGACGCTTACGGCACGTTAGCGATGAAATTCCTGGATAAAGTACGCTCGCCTGAGGACATGGGCGAACACTTCGGTGGAGGGCTGTACAGCTGTGAAGTGGATTATCTAGCAACTAATGAATGGGTTACGTCAGCAGAAGACTTATTGTGGCGTCGAAGCAAGCTAGGCCTGTTTCTAACGCAGCAACAAAAGAATCACTTAAATTACTACCTTGCAAAGCATTACCAGTTGACGCCTAAATTCAGTTAGTCGCCAGCTATAACCAGTTCAGGTCGTTTAGTCTCCCCGGGCTATTCGACCTATCTTCTTATTCAAGACCATAACCCCTTATTTATACATTTAACTACCGAATTTATATATTTAACTACCTACCCTTGAAGACGGGGCTACGCTTGTCTAAAAACGCATCGACCGCTTCTTTGTGATCTTCTGTTTGATGCAGTTCCGCCTGAATTAAAGCAGATTGTTCAAGCAAACCATCCAGGCTTTCAGATCGACCGCTACGCATTAATTTCTTCGTTTCTCTAATCGCGATCGGTGGATTCACTGCAATGCGATTCGCCAGTTCAAAAGCACTCTCTATGAGGGAGTCATGCTCAACAATCTTCGATACCATGCCCCATTCCAAAGCCAGTTGTGAAGAAATCATATCCCCCGTAAAGGCCATTTCTGCAGCGTTCGCATAACCCGCTACTTTTGGTAAAAACCACGCTCCCCCATCACCGGGTATAATCCCAAGCTTTACAAAACTCTCGGCAAAGCAAGCTTTTTCACTGGCAATACGGATGTCGGCCATCATCGCTAGATCACAACCCGCACCAACCGCAGCACCGTTTACCGCAGCAATAACTGGCACATCTAAATTAAAAATAGCACGAGGAATTCTTTGAATCCCTTGCCGATAATTGTCTGCTAATTGTTCTGGTTCACCTGCGAACATCCCTGACTTATCTTGCATGTGTTTAACATTACCACCGGAAGAAAATCCTTTGCCCGCTCCCGTGATGATGATCACACTGATGGACAAATCACTCTGAACCTGAGCGCACATGGCTTCAATCGCATCGATCATATCCGGTTCAGAAATAGGGTTACGTAGTTCCGGACGATTCAGAGTAACCAACAAGACTCGATCTCGTTGCTCCATCAACAAGCATGTCATAATTAACCGGCCTTAGTATTTGTCATATCTGAGACTTGAGGAGTATCTTCCGTTGATAAATGCCCGTTCAACCAAACCATGGCATCTGATTCATTATCGAACGTTTGGATGTCTAAGCCGGAAGCCGCAAGGTATTGATCAACCAACATCGTCATCATAGGAGACGTCGAAACTACCGCTAACCATTTACAGTTGTTCATAGCGGCCCATGCAAACTGAGCACCGAAACGTTTCATGACGTCAGGCCCTGCTGTCTCGAAGTTTTCAAGCACCTCCATCACCGCCCAAGGCTGAGCAATCACAGACGAAATTTCTTGAGCAAAGTATTGCTCATATACTTTTGCGCCTTCCATATTAAAACCGCCTTGCGGTCTACAAATGAATAGCTGTCCTTGCCGCGTAATATCCGTATGACCATGCTGATTCGCCATACTTACACCTTTAGCATTCTTGTTTTCGTTATAGTCCGCCATATTATTCGAACTGTTAATGCCCTGAGTGTAATGACATACGCCAGTTAACATCAAGTTTTGAAGCCAATTTATCTTATTCAATCCGCTCTCATTGAACGATTACACTGTGAGTAAGGTTCATCCAAGACGTCTCATTGCCCTCTCCCCCTATAGAAACATTAAAGTTATCAAACAGAGGAATCAGAAATATTTATTTTAAACACAAAAAAACCGCGCCGAAACGCGGTTAAAGGTTGCTTGGTTTTTCTGATCTACACTACTGAGCTACTTCACCTGTTGAATCATCTTCGGTTGTTGTCTCAGTGTTAGAATCAGTAAATGCTGCAGTCCAAATCTCACCTGTACCCTCTGGGATGTCTGAACCTTCACCATACCAAACAGAGTTAGTGGAGAAGATTTTTAATGAAATCACATTCGTTTCCGAGTCATATCCCACAGGGGCATAATGCTCAGTAAATGTGAATGAAACTCCGTCTTGTTCACCATTAATTACAGCAACCACGGTACCGTTCGGAATATTATCATCGGCCGCCGTATTAATAGTCCACGTCAGGGCGAATGTTACATCCTCTCCATCTTCCTGAAATGAGACGCTACCTGTTCCATCTGCATTGAATGTGAAAGCGTCCCCGCCTTCATACCAAGTATTTGCAGTAATCACGGCCGAAGTAGCAGACGAATCAATACCACCACACCCTTCAGCATTAACGGACGCAGTGAACGCTTTCAATGTGTTTGGCTCTATTGGTGCACCAAAACCATTAAATGCATCATCATCCCAACCGGATTCATAGCCACAATCAACTAAGAAAGCATCTTGGTAAATACCATCAAAAGCGTTTTCTATATTGTCGGCCGCAGTCGAGTTAAACACCCACTCACCGGAAGAATCCTCAGTTTGTCCTGCCGCAACAAAGCTACCCTGACGAACATAACCATCCACAACAGCGTAGATATGAGTGAGTTCATTGTCATCGATATCCAAGGTTTCTTTCAAACCAGAAGGGAAAGTAAACTTAATGATTTGCTCTCCATCAGGTAGACCAGTCGGGGTTTCATAAGTCCAAGTTATAACCGATTGATCTGAAGCTTCGAATCGCTCCAACGCAATGTCTAAATCAGAATCATTTTGAACATACTCAAAGACATTAACTGTTCTTGTTGTGGAAGTATCACTGCTCGTTTCTACAAGCTCTAAGAGAACGTTACTAAACCTGAATGCAGTTTCAGACTCAGTAATATTTTCTTCAGTAGAAGGCGTATCCGTGACCATTTGAGATAACTGAGTCAAAGGCGTGTTACCGTTGTAATCCATAACAACTTCACAATTACCGGAAACATCAACCTCAAATCCACAACCAACCTCACCTGAAGCGTCATACCATAGGTAATAATTGTCATTCACTTCAGTAAAGTTCACTTTAACTGCAGTTGCCCCAGCACCAAAAGTAGCATCTGAATCAATAAAAGTAGAAAATTCCTCTTCATCTGCGTTAGTTGCCATGAAGTCTTCGACATTTTTACCTTCAAGATCCAAAGCTTGTAATGTATTCACTTGATACTGAACGTTGTTGATTAATACATCTCTAATCATTACTGTACCAGTAACCGTATCAGAACTAACAAATTCAAAAGAATCAGAAGTATTCGACCAACCGTTAGCCGTTAAAACTAAATCATCGTCTGCGCTATCAGTATTCGGGTCAAACGTTTCCCCTTCACCCCACTCATTGTTATCGAAATCATATTCATAAAAAGTCTCTGTTCCCGAAGACGCTATGCTGCCCCAATCCGCATCAAGATCGTAAAACTCCTTGCTATAAGGCTCATTGTTCGGACTCGAAGAAGAAACAAAAACGTCGGCCTCAAACCAATTTAATCCCCCTTCTTCAAACAAACTAGCAATCGTTGTAGACGTTGCATTTGCAATATCGTCGACTTGTTCTTGGATAATATTATTTACTTCAGTTTCAAAATCTTCCTCAATTGCCGCAAGAGCATCTATGATCGTTTGGTCAGAAACACCTTCATCATCCGCAGCGAGGAACTGCTCAATAGTTAATCCGTTATTTGCAATGATGGTCTCAAGATCAACTCGCTCTAACTCCTGCTCAACATTATTAACCAATTGCTCAATGGCTGCTACTTGAGCTCTATCAGTAACATCATAAGTGCCATCCTCAAAGGCATCCTCAGCCACATCCTCTAGGAATTGCTGATAAGCCACGGTTGACTCAAGATCAATATCAACACCTTCTTCCGAAGTCGTTGGCGCAAACAAAGCATTTGTGTCATTGATATTGGTTTCGTTTGCAGTAATGGTTAACGAATTATCCAAATCCAAGACAATCAAACAATTCAGCTGAGGCTCACCAGGAACAGAAATCTCGTATTCACCATTTCCTATTTCTGTTACTTGAATTTGATCAGCAGGAACAACCTGGACCACATTACCATCGCCATCAACAACGACTACTTCAAAGTTTTCCTTTCCTAAATCAGCAACCGTCTGTGCATAAGCGCTTGAAATTAATGATTTAAGGGGATTACTCCAGTCAAAAGACGCAGCTACTGTCGGAACAAGAGATTCAGGGACATCAACAGTAACAGGGAATGTTGTAGTTTCTGTTGTAGAAGGTGTGGTTGTACCGTCTGTAGAAGACGACGATGATGAAGAGCCACACCCTGAGATTGCAGCGGATACAGCCAGTGTTAATAGTCCTTTCTTAAACTTATCGTTATTCAAAAATACCATTTCTCTCTCCTGAGATAAATCCAACTTAAAGCCTGAAACAGCTAGTACATTTTATTTTTATGGGATCAAGTTCGAACTGGTCACTCGCATTCAAACTCAACCTATAATTCAGTTTCTTAATTAAAAATTGATTACATATACTCTTCGGGAATTAAAGATAGACCATATTTGATCAGTATCAGTTTGAAATATGTATTAATCATCTACCATCTGGTATAAGAAATGTGTCTACTTTGTAAACAGGGAATATTGATATGGATATCAAGCCTGCAGAAATCATCCAGCAGATTTATGAAACCATCGATCAGCCCAACGCCTGGGACGATGTATTACAACAGATCTGCCACGTATCAGGGTCTAGCCATGCCTTCATGGCTGCGCGATCAAGCGTCAACGAAGAACCTTTAGGTTTCTTTGAACAAGGATTTGAAGACGGGCACTTTAACCGATATCAGGAATATTTTTATCAAATAGACGTTTGGACTAAAAACCTTGCAACACAAAGGTTCAACGAGTTTCATGCCAGTCATACACTTATTAGTGATCAAGACTTTTTAAAAACAGAAATTTATAACGATTTTGCTGTACCTGCTGACATTCGGCATTCGATCGGTTGTCTTCTTGCGCCTCCCGAAAGTGAAATCATTACAGAACTTGCTTTCATGCGAGGGAATTCTCAAGATCACTACAATCCAGACACTGTAGACGCAGTGAATACTTACCTGCCTCATATTCAACACAGTATGTCTCTTGCGCAAAAGCTGCATTTTCAAGGCGCGGAAAGTAAGAAGCTTTACACTGCATTCAATGAGCTGCCTGAAGCCATAATCATTTGTAGGGCAACCAATCAAATTGAATTTTATAACTTAGCGGCCGAAGGTTTATTTAAGACATCATCGCTGTTCAAGCTGACGCTTAACAACCGATTACAACTGCAAGAAAATCAAGATCAAGAACGCTTCACTCAACTTGCAGAACAGTGCCTGTCTTCCTTATCGGGAGGAAAAGGAGGCACTCAACAACTCTACCTCCGAGATAAAAACACGCCGTACAGGCTTACGTTAAAACCTTGGTTTCAAACTAAAATGTCGCCTTGGGGCGAAATAAAAACCCCAGGCATCATATTGGCCATTCATGCCTGCGCCACATCAAGGATTGTTTTATCGGAGGAGCTCATGTCGCATTACCCTTTGACTCAAGCAGAGGCTGATATTTGCAGTAAGCTATGCAACGGCCTGTCGATCGAAAAAATATGCGACAGCCGCAAATCCAGTTTAGGCACAGTACGACAGCAAATTAAAACTTGCCTATCCAAGACTCAGTCTATAAGCCAATTAGACATGGTCAACAAGCTGCTTCGTTTGGTATTAATTCAATAATCAATCCATTAACCAATTAATTATGAGCGAAGCGCTTCCAACCCTTTAAAGCAATTCAACGCCTCCGGATTTTTAAGCGCATCCGTGTTTTTGACCGGCTCATCATGAATCACATTTCTTACGGCCAGCTCGACGATTTTTCCAGATATGGTTCTCGGAATATCAGCCACTTGAATCACTTTTGCTGGCACATGGCGAGGCGTTGTATTTGAACGAATTACCGTTTTAATTTCTTGAACCATATCATCATTGAGAATCAGGTTTTCTCTCAACACAACAAACAGTACAACTCTTACGTCGTCCTGCCATTGTTGGCCAACGGCAATGCTATCAACCACCGCGTCTACTTTTTCGACTTGCCGATAAATTTCTGCTGTACCAATTCGAACCCCTCCGGGGTTTAATACCGCATCAGAGCGTCCATGAATAATTACCCCGTGATGCTCTTGATGTGGATGATGCGTCAATTCACCATAATCGCCATGTGCCCAAATATTTTCCCAACTTTCGAAATACGCTTTTTTGAACTTACTGCCGTCATCGTCATTCCAAAAACGAACAGGCATGGAAGGAAACGGTGAAACACACACCAACTCACCTTTAATACCTGAAACAGCATGGCCTTGTTCATCATAGATCGCGACGTTCATCCCTAGCCCTAAGCACTGCAATTCACCACGCCATACAGGCAACGTCGGGCATCCTAGTGCAAAACACGAAATAATGTCTGTACCGCCTGATATAGAAGACAAACACAGGTCTGACTTAATATCACAATACACATAATCAAAGCTTTCATGAGCCAGTGGCGAGCCTGTGGATAACATAGCTTTTAAGGAAGAAACATCATGGGATTTCGCAGGCTTGACCCCTGCTTTTTCTAAAGCAGCAATGTATTTAGCGGAGGTGCCAAAAATACTGATACGCTCCTGCTCAACCATATCCCATAAAACCTCAGGACCAGGATGGAACGGCGAGCCATCAAATAAGACAACCGTTGCTCCGGTCATCAGGCTAGAGACCAGCCAATTCCACATCATCCAACCGCAAGTGGTGTAATAAAAAATGGAGTCATCCGGTTTGAGATCCGAATGCAGCATTAACTCTTTTGCGTGCTGCAGTAACGTTCCCCCAACCCCATGCACCATGCACTTTGGAACCCCCGTTGTACCGCTCGAATACATAACATAAAGCGGATGATCAAACGGAACGGGCTGAAAACGTATGTCGGTTGCAGATCGGTCTAAAAAGGCATCCCAGTCTTGCGTAAAGTCTGGCAACGACGAAACATCGCTTCGTTCAGAAATATAATTTACAACCACCAGCTTAGAAAGCGAAGAAAGGTGCCCAGAAATCTCTTTGACTTTCTCCAATGAACTCAGTGTTTTACCACCGTAGTAGTAACCATCGGTTGTAATTAAGACCTTAGGTTCAATCTGGCCAAAACGATCTAGCACCCCCTGTAAACCAAAATCAGGGGAACACGATGACCACACAGCACCAAGAGACGTTGTCGCTAGCATAGCAATCACCGCCTCCGGAACATTTGGCATGAACCCAGCCACTCGATCACCTTGCACAACGCCCGACTTACGTAACGACGATGCTAACTGAGCGACTTGAGAGTAAAGTGATTGGTAGCTCACTTCACGGCGATTACCGAACTCATCCCGAAACACAATGGCGGTCTTTGTATCTCTGCGCTTTAACAAGTTTTCAGCAAAATTCAGCTGTAAACCCGAAAACCAACGCGCACCTGGCATTTTCCCCTCGTCCACCAGCACGTCTTGATGCTCACTGTGGCAGATCACTCCAGAAAAAGAATTAAGCGCATCCCAAAATTCGGCTGGCTTATCCACACTCCACTGCCATAGCGACTGATAATTTAAGTCAGACTTACCGATAAAGGCCTGAAAACGCGTTAAATTGCTTGCGGCTATTTGCTCTAACGTCGGTGTCCATAAAGGTTGATCAGTCATAATGGTTTCGTTTCGCATGATGGAATGTCTTAATTTTAGTAATTGTTCAGGTAATTCTAAATAAATATATCAAACACAGATTAATTTACCTTAACGTAAACGTAAAGCAAGTATTTACATACAAGAACCAACCGCCCATCCAGTTATCATGGAAGTGCATTGCAAATACCCCTCTTTCTGCCTTTATTAAAGAATACTGTGAATCATTCATTCACATCGGTCGCGTGTATTTAGTAGTTTCACACTGCCGACCTCTAGCCGTATTGGAGGAGAACCTCATGCCTGTAAGACAACTGTCAGAATACCTCGAAGCCAATCGTGTGCGATATATGGCGCACAACCACTGCCCCACCTTCACTGCGCAGGAAACCGCTGAAGCCACCCACATATCAGGCAAGGAAATGGCCAAACCCATTATCATTGAAGTTGCAGACAAACACGTAATGGTAGTAACTGCCGCCTGTGAACGGATTAACTTCAACCGGCTCACGGATGCGCTTGGTGGTGAGAAAATCCGGCTCTGCCATGAAGATGAATTCGAAGATGAATTTCCTTTTTGTGAAACCGGCAGTATGCCACCCTTTGGAAATTTATATGGGATGCAAGTGATCCTATCTGCGTATCTGGCCAGCAATGAAACTATCACGTTCAATGCTGGGTCCCACACAGAGGTCGTCCAAATGGACATGATGGACTATTGCACCCTGACCCGACCCCGTGTTGCTCGCTTTACTATCCTTCATTGAGGTCCAAAAGCGTTTATCTGACGCTTAAGGTGCGCGAGTCACGTCCTAGACAAGACCAGAGAAATTTACTCTGGTCTTCCGTCATGCTAGCGTTATGCCTTTGCTACTACTCCATGGAATGACCCGCTTAATGATTAACAAAGAACAACTCGACCATCCTCTTCGATTATCCCTTCAACTGAATCAAGGAGCGAGTACTCGTTATGTGCTATTTAAGCGTAACCAAGTCATCTTAGGAAAAGACCACTCTCCCTTTTTAGAAGAACAACAAGCCTTGGCATTACTCGGCGGTAAATCTCCTTTGTTCATCGGCTTCACAAAGGAAGAGCAAGCCTCTGACATATACACCTGCCGGGTAAACGACGAGACCGAGCTGCCAGAAGGTTTAATCACCACGAATTTGCGAACCCTAGTACTGCTTGAACACCCTACGTTACCAAAACTTCTTGGCCGAGCCAGACAGCTACTCGACTGGCATGAAAGCCATAAGTTCTGTGGACGATGTGGTGGGCATACCGAACAAGTCCCTAAGGAATACAGTTTTAAATGTGATAGTTGTAAACTCTATTTCTACCCAAAAATATCGCCGTGCGTCATCGTCTTGGTTAAAAAAGGGGATTATTGTTTATTGGCCAAAGGCACGCAGCGAGTAAACAACTTTTACAGCACACTTGCCGGCTTCATGGAACCGGGAGAAACACCCGAGCAAGCAGTAAAAAGAGAGGTTTGGGAAGAGTCTGGCATCAAAGTCAAAAATATTCGATATTTCGGAAGCCAAAGCTGGCCTTTCCCATCGCAACTGATGTTAGGTTTTATTGCAGAATATAGAGACGGTGATATTGATATAAATCCAGAGGAGTTGGAAGACGCGCAATGGTTCCACTTTGATGACCTCCCAACCTTCCCCCCGATTACGAGTATCGCAGGTCGATTAATTGAAGAAGGGATTAGAGAGTTTAGAGACGGGTATTAACCCGTCCCATTTCTATTGACCTGCCATATCACAAGCCATCTTGCCCAAACTACGGATGGCATTCTTAACGTCTTCCGTCCAAGGCACAGCACAGCTGATTCTCAAGTAATTTTTGAAATGATCCGTCCCCGAAAACACTTCACCCGGCACAATGGTGACACCTAATTGCAACGCCTTCTCTTGCAACTCAACGACTCGTACTTTTTCAGGCAGACAGATCCATAAAATGAAACCACCACGAGGCTCAGAGAGAAGCGTACCTTCAGGGAAGTTACACTTAATCAACTTAATAAAGTTACTCACATTTTCTTTGTAAGCTGCCTGAACCGTACGCAGATGTCGATCGTAATGCCCGCCTTCTAAGTACGCATTCAACGCAAACTGAGACAAGCTGGCAGCGGAGAAGGTATTAAATGTCTGCAGCCATTCCAGTTTCTCGCGATAACGACCGGGAATCGTCCACCCCACACGTAAACCGGGTGCAATGGTTTTAGAAAACGAAGAACAATAAATGACTCGACCATCCACATCCAATGCTTTCAAAGTGTGGGTTTTCTCGCCTTCAAAGCCTAAATCGCCGTAGATGTCATCTTCGATGATAGGCACATCGTATACCTTACATAACTGGTAGATTTGCTTTTGCTTCGCCAAAGGAATTGATGCGCCCGTTGGGTTACTATGACGACACGTGAGCGCCACCGCTTTAACGTCCCATTGCTGTAGGGCCAGCTTTAATGCTTCAAAGCTCAAGCCCTCTATAGGATCTGTTGGGATTTCAATTAACTTCAAACCAAGCACATCAGCCAATTGATAAAAACCGTAATAGCACGGCGACTCAACCGCAACAATATCCCCCGCCTTAGTCGTAGCTCTGAGTGCTATATTCAGCGCTTCTGAACAACCGTTCGTGACAATGATGTCCTCAGAGGTACAGCGCACATTGCTGTAACGCATACGTCGAGCTATTTGCGCCCGTAAGGGCTCATGCCCTGGCGTGAATTGATAACTAAACACTTCTCGACTATTAAAACGGGTCACTTTTTGAATATACGTCTGTAACGCTTTCGCGGGTATAAAGTGAATATCAGGTATCGCAGCCCCAAGGTTCACCATATCCAACCGATTACAGTGCGCCAGCATATGCTGAATCATATCGCTCTTACTGCAAATACTGGGTTCGGAACCCAATGACATCGGAGGAGGTACTACGGGTTCATTCGCACCATCACGAACGAAATACCCGGCCTGAGGTTTTGCAATTAGAAACCCCTGATCTTCTAATAAAGCATACGCTTGCGTTACTGTAGAAATACTGACACTTCGTTGCTTACTCAACTTGCGAACGCTGGGTACCTTTTGACCAGAGGTATAAATACCGTTCTGTATGTCCTCAGCGATTTCATGGGCAACCACTTCATACAAAGTGCTTTTCTCTGCCAATTGAGCCACAACTGTTCTCCTTATTTTCCAATCAAGTTAACTACAAGCAATACAATTATTCTCTTACTTAGTATAGGGCAAAATACCCTAAACCCACGAATACTGTGATCTCTAGTAAATTCTTTATCATTTTAGGCAGTGTACACCCAACTCTGTGATGCAATTCAGTACAGTTTGATCAAAAAGAACCAGTACAGTTAGAAAAACCTTTAAAACTGTACTGGTTTTTTAAAACTGTACTGCCTCTAACGAGCATTGTTTATTTTCTGGACAATGGCTCTATCGTTGAAAAGCACCTTCTTAAGGCTTCTTTCAACCCAAAAATAAAACACATTGGCACACACAAACGAAGACAACTGGAGGGTTAAACATGAACCGTTTATTTTCACAGCGGCACTCACTATCCACTGCATCCTCCTCCGGGGAGCATGCATTGACTCACGCCAACACCGATCGTGTTATGGCAAATAAAACGACCTTGAAGTTAAGCCCAAAAAATATTGGCTTAATCAAAGGGGTTGTCGCAGTCATTATGTTCAGCCTGACCGTACCAATGACTCAAATTGCACTAACAGGTTTCAGCCCTGAAGCCATTGCCGCTTTTCGCGTTTTATTAGCAGGCATATTCAGCTTAACGTTGATAAGCAAGCTGTCCGCCAGAACACCAACATTAAAAGAAACCTTTGGTTTGTTAATTGCGGGGTTAGGTATCTGCATCGGCTTTCCTTATGGAATTAGCCTTGCGTTACAACAAACCAGTGCCGCTGAAATGGGTGTCGCCTTAGCAGCCCTACCATTATTAACCGCAATATTGGCCGTATTTGTTGCTAAAGAACGTCACAACATCGGTTTTTGGTTGAGCGCCTTTGCTGGATTTGGGGTTTTAGCGCATTTCTTTAGCAATGGGCTGTCCGTTGCACTGCCTTTCTCTCTGCTCGTTACTTTGATCTCAACGGCAGCGGGCTATGCAATCGGAGCAAAAGTGGCTCAAACATTGGGAGGATGGCAAACCATCTGCTGGATGATGATCCTATATCTACCAGTATCGGCCTTTGCGTTCGGCTACAACGCAACACTGGCGTTTTCATGGAATTTAGAAGCCGGCTTGGCCCTGATCTACTTAGCATTTATAAGCCAATGGTTAGGCTTTCACTTCTGGTATGACGGCATGGCTAAAGCAGGCATAGGCAAAGTAAGCCAGCTGCAATTATTGCAACCGTTCTTAACGCTCATCTTTGTCGCGCTACTGCTTGGAGAAGCATTGGCTTGGAGCCAACTGGGCTATGTTTTATTAATCGCTGCGGCCGTATTTGGCGCACTGAAATTCAGATAATACGCTTCAGTCTCAAGGGTGCTTTGACCCTTACAGCAAAGCATTCTTGTTTTCCCTTGGCCAGTTCATTCTGAACTGGCCCTTTTTTCTTCTTTATCCCAGAAAAATCACGTGAGAGCAGAGAAAATTTTCCCCCTCACGATAAAAACAGCGTACACTTGCAACCATTTATAATCGGCTGTAAGAGAATTTTTATGACTGCATTACCAGTAATTGTCGGCATGGGCGGAATCAACGCCTCAGGAAGAACATCCTTTCATCAAGGCTTCCGTCGCATTGTTTTAGATCTACTTTCCAATGAATTACGTCAAGAAACCTATTTAGGTCTAGCGTGCCTAATGAAGTTGGTCTCATATCAAGACGGCCAATTAATCGACAACACAGGCGAACCGATCAATAAAGAAGACATTCAACAACGTTTTGGCGAACAAGTGTTAGCTGGAACTCTGATTCGAAAAATTGAAAAAGAGCATTTCGACCCCGATGCGACCCCATGGCATCAAAAATCAGTACTTAAGTCTGAGTCTAAAGAATTAACGTTCACTATATCAAAAAAAGACCTACCAAAGCCGATTCCCGCCAGTTGGAATACTACCGAGCTCGCCAATGAAGCCGGCGAAGCATCGGGCGTATTTGAAGTAACGGTTGCAGGGAATCTAGAAGTCTTTTTACCAAGTACACTCGATAACCCAATTAAAGCAGCCGGTCAGCTACCAACAGGCTTTGACCCTGCCAGTCTATACAACAGTCATCATCAGCCTCGAGGCCTACAAAATGTAATTTTCGGGGCCACCGATGCAATTCGCTCGACGGGTATCAATTGGGAAGACATCCTAAACAAAGTCAATCCAGACCAAATCGGCACATACTCTAGCTCCACTCAAGGTCAGCTTCATGAAGAAGGGCTTGGTAATGCGATGCAAGGCCGTTTAAAAGGTAAGCGAACAGGCTCTAAAAATGCAGCCATGAGCCTTAATACCGCACCAAGCGACTTCATTAATGCGTATGTCACAGGCAACGTTGGCTCGACGATCAGTGCAACAGGTGCATGCGCAAGCTTCTTATATAATTTGAAAGCTGCCGTGCATGACATCCAAAATGGTAAGGTACGCGCCGCCATCGTAGGTAATTCAGACGCTCTAGTACTGCCTGAAGTGGCTGAAAGCTTCGGTAATATGGGCGCGTTGGCGAATGAGAAATACCTTAAAATGATCGGCGGTTCAGAGACCATTGATTATCGCCGTACCAGTCGTCCATTTGGTGAGAACTGTGGTTTCACTATAGGTGAAGGAGCTCAGTACTTCGTACTTATGGATGACGCACTGGCTCTAGAGATGGGGGCCAATGTTCTTGGTTCGATCGCCGATGTATTTGTAAATGCCGATGGCGTTAAAAAGTCCATTACGTCGCCGGGCCCGGGGAATTACATTTCCATGGCTAAAGCCGTGGGTCTTGCAAAAAACATCATGGGAGAGAAAGCCGTTCAGGAAGACAGCTTCATTCTTGCTCACGGTTCAAGTACCCCACAAAACCGCACTACGGAATCCCATATTTTCCATACCGTCGCAGAGACCTTTGGCATCGAAAACTGGCCAGTGGCGGCACCTAAAGCCTATTTAGGACACGGTCTTGGTCCTGCCAGTGGTGATCAATTAGCTTGGGCTTTGGGTATCTTCGAACACGATATAATGCCGGGCATTACCACCATCGACAAAGTCGCTGATGACGTATTTACCCAACACCTCAACATTGCGACTGAGCACGCCAAGTGCACACCGAAAGACATTGCCTTTATTAACTCCAAAGGGTTTGGAGGCAACAACGCAACGGCTGTAGTTCTATCCAGCAAGGTAACCCTTGATATGATGGAAAAACGCCACGGTGCCTCAGCCATGGTCGAATACAAAGCAAAACTGGAAACTGTGAAAAGCAACCAAGCGGCCTATCAAGAACAGGCTAACTTGGCTCAGTTTGAACTCTTCTACCGCTTTGGCGAAGGTATGATTGATGCTGAAAAAATTGAAATATCAAAAGATTCCATGACGTTGCCAGGTTACGCAAACCCAATTTCTTTGGACATCAAAAACCCGTTTGAAGATATGTGCTAACGACTAGCTCACACCCCAAAAAGCCCTTGATTCAAACCCAAGGGCTTTTTTAATACTTCTTATTCCTTCTCTTAGCCTCCCTATTTCCCTCTACTCACCTATATTCTCTATTTATTGACAGAGTTAACGTTTAAAAGTATCTTCAAACTCATCAATATTTACACTGTACAGTTTAAATCAATAAGCTCGACTCAAGAGACCCGATCAGACAACCCGAGGAAATACCCATGGAATTAAAGAGCCTGAAAGTTGAGATGAACAATCACATCGCCCATGTGATTTTAAATCGTCCTGATGCACTGAATTCCATGAATTTGGATTTCTGGCGTGAATTTCGTGGCGTCATTGAAGAAATTGATGCCAACGCAGACGCCCGAGTCATTGTACTTTCTTCTACAGGCAAACATTTCTGTGCAGGCATGGATTTAGCGGTATTCAGTAACCCGAAAGCATTGCCAAACAAAGGCGATCCTGCTCGTATGGCAGAGAACCTTCGTCGATTGGTTTTGGATCTTCAAGACGTGTTTAATTGCTTGGAGCGAGCGCGCATGCCTGTTCTTTCTGCCATCCAAGGCGGCTGCATTGGTGGCGCGGTAGACATGGTCTGCGCAACCGATAGCCGTTACTGTACGGAAGATGCTTTCTTTACCATTAAAGAAACTCAACTGGGCATGACCGCCGACTTAGGTACTTTACAGCGTTTCCCTAAATTAGTTCCTGAAGGCATCGCTCGTGAACTGGCTTACACAGGCCGTAAGTTTTCTGCGCAAGAAGCGAAAGAGATGGGGTTTGTAAATCGTGTATTTGAAAGCCAAGAAGCTTTACTCGAAGGCGTGATGGCCGTCGCCCAACAAATTGCTGAACAATCCCCGATGGCCGTCACTGGTTGTAAAGAAATGATCAACTTCAGCCGAGATCATTCCGTAGAAGACAGTTTAAAATACATGGCAACGTGGCAATCAGGTATGTTCCGTCCCAATGACATGATGAAAAGCTTCGCAGCCAGTGCACAAAAAACCACAGCAGACTTTGAGCCTATTTTCCCTAAGAAAGGGTTGTTTGAAGGGATCTAACCCACTATTTTAAGACCGTCTGACTGAAGTCATTAAAGCCAACGGTAGGGTTGGTTTTAATGACTTTCTATTTTTCTAGGTTATGGCGCCCTGCCACTTTCTTTGTATAAACAATTCGTTTCTTTAAAATGGCGTTTCGATTGTATCCAAGAAATGCAATACACATAGGCAACCAAAAAACCAAGAACGAGCTTATTTCATTCGCGATCGACGGCTCAAACCAATCAACTATCGATCGACCCTGCATCAAATAATAAAGAACCAAAGTGAAGGCCCAAAAGCTGTACCCAAAGGCCATATTATCAAAGCCGTCCGACTGGCCATTCTCCTCTAAATTGACGTGACAATACGGACAGAGAAACCCCGCTTTGTACCCCTGAGAAAAACCATCAACAGCATCCGTCGTTTTAAATTTCTTTGCGCACCCTGCGCATTCATAGTGATCGGTCATTCATACTCCTCCCTGCAAGCCATGATCCTATCAAACATTGATCGAAGTGCTCCAATCCGATATATTCAAACACTGTTTATTTATACAATATTATTTCATTAAGAATTGCCATTATGATTTTATACATTGCCGAAAAGCCAAGCCTAGGCCGAGCCATTGCTAGCGCCTTACCCAAGCCCCACAAAAAAGAAGAAGGCTTCATTCGGGTCGGCAATGGAGATTGTGTGTCATGGTGTATTGGCCATTTATTGGAACAAGCTGAACCCGATGCCTATGGCCCCCAATATAAACAATGGAAAATGGAAACATTACCCATCGTACCAGATCAATGGGCACTGCAAGCAAAGTCCAAAACACGTAAACAACTGACTGTGTTAAGAAAGCTGGTCAAAGAGGCGGACAACCTCGTCCACGCAGGTGACCCGGATCGCGAAGGGCAATTACTGGTGGACGAAGTCATTAATTTCCTGAAAACACCTAAGACCAAACAGGCCAACACTCAGCGTTTATTGATCAACGATTTAAATACCAGTGCAATTAAAAAAGCCTTATCCAAGCTCCGTTCGAATAAAGAGTTCATCCCTCTTTCAACCTCCGCGTTAGCACGTTCCAGAGCCGATTGGTTGTATGGCATTAACATGACCCGAGCTTACACCTTGCAAGGGCGAAAGGCCGGCTTCAACAGCGTTTTATCGGTTGGTCGGGTGCAAACACCCATTCTGGGGTTGGTCGTAAAACGTGATGATGAAATTGAAAACTTTGTCTCTAAGCCCTTTTATGACGTCTTGGCTCATCTCGAAACGGAAACAAAAGAAACCTTCACCGCAAAATGGCAACCCAGCAACGCTTGCCAACCCTACATGGACGAAGAAAACCGGGTGCTTTCAAAAGCGCTGGCAGAAAATGTAGTCCATCGAATTACAAATCAACCCGCCACAGTCACCCAATTCCAATCGAAAGAAAAACAACAATCTCAACCTTTGCCGTACAACCTTTCAAGCTTACAGATTGATGCCTCAAAGCGATTCAATATGTCCGCCCAACAAACCTTAGACACATGCCAAAGCTTGTACGAAAAACACAATCTCATCACCTACCCTCGCTCTGACAACCGTTACTTACCGAATGAACATTTCTCGGAATCAAAAGGCGTATTAGACTGCATCAAAAGCAACGATTCATCCATGTCAGACGCAGTAAATAATGCAAACACATCAATTAAAACCAAAGCTTGGAACAGCAGTAAAGTCGATGCGCACCACGCAATCATTCCGACAGAAAAAAAAGTACCAGAAGGTAAACTTAGCCAAGCAGAACAGAATATTTATCGCCTAGTCAGTCGGCAATACCTAACTCAGTTTTATCCAGTGTATAAATACGCAGAAAGCACCGCTGAGATAGACATTCAAAACGGTAAGTTCATTGCAAAAGCAAAACAAGATCGCGATCTTGGCTGGAAAGTGCTCTTCCCCACGAAAAAAATCACTGCCGATGATCAAACGCCATTCAACTTGCCCGACCTAAAGAAAGGGCAAAATTTGCATTGCGCTCGCGGGCAATTAATCGAAAAAAATACGCAACCACCGCAGTATTTCAGTGACGCAAGTCTACTCAGTGCCATGACGGGCATTGCTCGATACGTTACCGACCCTGAGATTCGTAAAATATTAAGAGAAACCGACGGTCTGGGTACCGAAGCAACACGTTCTGGCATTATAGAATTATTGTTTAGGCGTAAGTTCTTAGTTCGACAAGGCAAGCAGATCCGCGCAACAGATACCGGTAAAAACCTGATACATGCACTGCCTGAAACAGCAGTCACCCCGGACATGACCGCCAAGTGGGAGGCCACCCTAAATGCCATCAGTCAAAAAGAGGCCAGCTACCACACCTTCATGGACCCACTTCACGTTCAATTAAATGAATTGATCAACCAAGCAAAAACCACCAGCATGGCACCGATGACACCTCTTAAAACATCGCCTTTCAAATCAAAATCCAAAAAAAGCACACGTAAAAAAACTTACTCAAAAACCACAAGTCAACGTAAAAAGAACTCATGAGCAGTCTCTTCATGGCCTAATTGGATCTACAGCAACCTTTTATTGAACAATCGTTTAATATAAAGCCTCTCTGTCATCAAAGTGACATCAAAATATTGTTTTTTAGACATCATATTGCGATGCGTTACGCATTAATGATGAACAAATTCGCCTTGATAATACTCAGAGATGACTTAATGAAAATAATCTTTAAATTAAAGAACACAGCCGTGTTAGCCAGCATGTTATCTTCCGCAATCTTTTTAACGGGCTGCCAATCAACGGATAAGCAAGCACCTGAAACCACAGTAAACATTAAAAATGTGATCATGATGATCGGTGACGGCATGGGTCCCCAGCAAGTTGGGCTTCTACAAGAATACGCAACCAATGCACCCAACTCGATCTATAAAGACAACCCAACAGGGTTAAGTAAGTTTATGGACTCAGGAGTCATGGGATTATCACAACATAACCCTGCTTATAACATCGTGGTGGACTCTGCGAGTTCTGCATCACAGCTGTCGACAGGTGTACCATCGCCTTCTGAAGCGGTGGGCTTGGATGCAAAAGGCAACCCAGCTGAAACAGTCCTTGAATTGGCTAAAAAGTCAGGTAAAGCGACAGGCCTAATATCAGACACCCGATTGACTCACGCCACACCAGCCGCCTTCGCAGCCCATCGAGCACACCGTTCTCTAGAAAATAGAATTGCGGAAGACATGCTAGCAACCGATGTTGATGTCATGCTGTCAGGTGGCCTTCGCCATTGGATTCCAAAAAGTGCGAACGATAAGGGCGAGCTTTATCAACAGCTCACAGAGCGAACAGACGGTACAGTAAAAATCAAATCCAAACGTAAAGACGAAAAAAACCTACTAACCGCCGCCGAAACGTCTGGTTATAAAGTGGCGCTTACTCGTGAAGAACTGAACGAAGTTAAAGACGGGAAAATATTAGGCTTATTTGCTTATTCCGGCATGGCGGATGGCATTCAGCACACCCTCCACAAAAATGATCCCAAACGCAGTCAACCTTCGCTAAAAGAAATGACGGTTAAGGCGTTGGATATCCTATCTAAAAACCCGAAAGGTTTTTTCTTGATGATCGAAGGCGGTCGCATTGATTGGGCAGGACACGATAACGATGCGGCGACCATGCTTCATGAAATGCTGAAGTTTGATGAAACCATCGACTATGTTTACGAATGGGTAAAAGATCGAAATGATACGTTAGTCATCATCACGGCAGATCATGAAACGGGCGGTTTTGGCTTCTCCTATTCACGCGCTAACATTCCAGCACCAGAAGCCCTCGAAGGCGAATTTACAAAACGAACGTACAAACCCAACTTCAACTTCGGCACATTTGATATTCTTGATAAGTTATATGCTCAGAAAATGAGCTACCCAGACATGTTTTCTGCATTTTCAAAAACAGAAAAGACTGCGGCTGACTTAGCAAGCATTGTAAACAACAACAGCGAATTCGACATTTCCATCGAACAAGCCGAAGAAATTCTTGCATCAGAACCTAATTTCTATCAAGTGGATGATCACTCATACTTAAGCGCCAAAAATTTCCCTAAGATTCGGGATTTCAAAGCATTTTACGTTTACGGCGAAGAAGTGCGTCATGATTTACTCGGTCGAGCAGTGGCAGAAGATCAAAACGTCATCTGGGGTACGGGAACCCACACCAGCACGCCCGTCCCCGTCATTGCCTTTGGTCCTGAAACTGCGTCTAAGCAATTCGGGAAAATGATTCACCACACAGACATTGGCCGTATGACAAAAGACGTTATTGCCAACTAATCGCCTTCTAAAGGGGCAATACCTTTGTTAAGTATTGCCCTTACCTCTCCTTATTCACCCTAGACAAATTATTGTTACGATGTCAATTACATATGATGTCGCATTCCCACATACGATCTGTATAGTTAGCCTGATATAAATTCGACTGATTTTTCGACTTATCGTTATTCAAAACTGCAGTCCAACATTACAAATCCAAAACTACAAACGAGCTTGATGAGATGAACAAACATTACCCGAAGTTACTAGAGCCACTGGATCTTGGTTTTACTACATTAAAGAACCGAGTAATCATGGGTTCAATGCACACCGGTCTGGAAGACCGTTTTTACCACATTGAGAAACTAGCAGCTTACTTCGCTGAACGTGCTCGTGGTGGTGTTGGTCTATCAATCACTGGCGGTTATTCACCGAACCGTCGTGGTGAGTTGTTACCTCTAGGCTCACGTATGGACAACAAGATGACCGCACTTCTGCATCGTCGAGTTACGTCTGCAGTACACAACGAAGGTGGCAAGATTGCGCTTCAGTTACTTCACGCTGGCCGCTACGGTTATACGCCTTACAGCGTATCTGCTTCAAATAAGAAGTCGCCTATCACACCGTTCAAACCAAGTAAGCTATCAAGCAAGCAAATCGATAAAACCATTGCTGATTATGCAAACGCGGCTCAAATGGCTCAGTATGCAAATTACGACGGTATTGAAATCATGGCGTCGGAAGGTTACCTGATTAACCAGTTCCTTACTGAACGCGTGAACAACCGTAAAGATAAGTGGGGCGGAAGCGCTGAAAATCGTATGCGCTTTGCGATTGAAACCGTTAAAGCGGTTCGTAAAGCGGTGGGTGAAAAGTTCATCATCGTTTATCGCATGTCGTTAATGGATATGGTTGAAGGTGGTCAAAGCTGGGAAGAAGTGGCCACACTTGCGCGCGAAATTGAGAAAGCCGGTGTTAACATCATTAATACAGGCATCGGTTGGCACGAAGCGCGTATCCCGACCATCGTAACGTCTGTACCCCGTGCTGCGTTCTCGTTTGCAACGGCGAAACTGAAACAAGAAGTCACTATCCCTGTTTGTGCCAGTAACCGTATCAACACGCCAGAAATTGCCGAAGGCATTATCGCCAATGGTGAAGCTGACATGGTTTCAATGGCTCGTCCTTTATTGGCTGACCCATTCTTTGTTGCTAAGGCTGAAGCTGGCAAAGCGGACGAAATTAATACCTGTATCGCATGTAACCAAGCGTGTTTGGATCATACTTTCCAAATGAAACGTGCATCTTGTTTGGTGAATCCTCGTGCATGTCACGAAACGGAATTACGCTACTTACCAACACAAGACAAGAAGAAAGTGGCTGTGATTGGTTCTGGTCCTGCGGGCATGGCGTCTTCAACCGTACTTGCTGAACGTGGACATGACGTGACACTGTTTGATGCGTCAGACAAAATTGGTGGCCAGTTCAACATCGCTAAACAGGTTCCAGGTAAAGGCGATTTCAATGACACCATGCGCTATTTCGGTAAGATGATCGAAAAGCATGGCGTTAAGCTGAAACTGAACACGTTCGTATCTGCGGAAGATCTTATCAAAGAAGGTTTTGATGAAGTGATCGTTGCAACCGGCATTACACCTCGTAAGCCAGGCATCCCTGGTATCGAACACAGCAAAGTAATGACTTACTTAGACGTGCTTCGTGATAAAAAGCCTGTTGGTAAGAAAGTCGCGATCATTGGTGCTGGCGGTATTGGCTTTGACGTGGGTGAATACCTAGTGCACAAGCACGCAGAGAACGATGAAGCTGAAAAGCAACAGTGGTACCAAGAGTGGGGCGTAGATACCAAGCTGGAAAACCGCTCAGCATTGGCAACCGCCGATGTACTACCGGCAGAACGTGAAGTGTTCTTACTTCAACGTAAAGAAACCTCTGTGGGTAAAAACCTTGGTAAAACATCAGGTTGGGTTCACCGAGCAACGTTGAAGCAAAAAGACGTGACTATGATCCCGGGTTGCAGCTATGACTTGATCGACGATAAAGGTCTTCATATCACCGTTGACGGAAAAACTCGTATTCTTGATGTTGATAACGTCATCATGTGTGCAGGTCAAACCTCTAATCGTTCTTTGGCGGACGACCTAATTGCTGCAGGCTCTGAAGCCAAAGGCATGAAGGTCCATGTAATTGGTGGTGCCGACTTGGCCGCTGAATTGGATGCCAAACGCGCAATCAATCAAGGTTCGCGCCTGGCCGCTGAAATCTAACGATTAATTTCAGCGAACTTTGAAGTGGAACGCAGCGTCCACTTCAAAGCCTCACCCTATCTATTCTATAGTTAACGTATCAAGATTACTCTATGGACTCGCCCATGACAGACCTTTCAGCTGAAGCCGTTGATGCAATCAACCGTGGCAGAAAAATTGAAGCCATTAAATTCGTTCGGGAACAGCAGGGCGTTGGTTTAAAAAAAGCCAAAGAGTTAGTCGACAATTACATCTCTGAGAATCCAGACAAACTGTCCATACATGCGAACCCGAAAGGGTCTGTGAACTGGTCATTCTTCATGCTCATACTTATATTGGGCGCTATCATTTGGGTCAGCGTAAACGGTACTTAAACTGTTCATTCCTTTAATTACAATATCAAAGACGATCAATTCCAAGAAGCCAGACAGCCGTCCCGAAAGTAAAGATATTGGCTACCGTCGTGATCACTGTATACCCATTGATCTAAACCATTCGAACTGCGGTTGATGTAACTCGGCTCACCTTTTGCGCGTTTAACATCTGTCGCCATCATGCCCGATTCAATTCGCCCCTGAATGATCAATCGTCTTAATTTTGTCGAATTAATAATACACATGGCGATGCCTGATCGTCGGCCAAGACAGCCACTTGCGTCGCCGCCTGTCTGTCTTTCAATTCGCGAAGCGCTTCGAGACTTTTCTTCTGATAAAAGTCATTGGCTAACACCCCTTGAAAGGGAAAAACAACAACCAATAAGGCAGCCAACACTAGTCTCTTAAACAAGATAATTTCTCCTAAGTTAAATAACACCCTGCGTTGGACACCCATTGCTTATACTAGTTCTATAAAACACCCTCTATAACTCATTCACTAAGGACAGTTCTCATGACAAGAATTTTGGCATTCTCAGGCAGCGCCCGAAAAGGCTCCACCAACAGCAAGTTAGTCAAAATAGCCGCTGAAGGGGCAAAGCAAGCCGGCTCAGACGTCACTGTCATTGATTTGGCCGATTACCCAATGCCACTTTATGACCAAGACCTAGAAATGTCAGAAGGCATCCCTGAAAACGCCATAAGGTTTAAAAAGCTCTTGTTGGAACATGAGGGCGTATTAATCGCATCGCCAGAATACAACAGCGCATTCAGCCCTTTGCTCAAAAACGTCATTGATTGGGCTTCTCGATCAACGACTGAAAATGAACCACCATTATCAGCGTATCGAGGTAAGTCGGTCGCTATCATGGCTGCGTCACCGGGCGGTTTAGGCGGATTACGAGGGTTAGTTTTCCTAAGAATGTTACTAGGGAATCTAGGCATGATCGTATTGCCAGAACAACACGCGGTTGGCAATGCACTGAAGGCCTTTGGGGAAAGCGGACAATTACTCGACGAAACCCAGCAACAGAACATCTTAAACTTAGGAAAAAACTTAGTAGAACACTTGAGCTAATCGCTTCCTAATAAAAGAAAACAAGGCAATAAAACTCAGAAGGTTTTATCGCCTTTTTGTTCATCGTCTTATGCTCATTTTCTTATTCAACGAGACCTATGTACGTTATTTACTGGCTATCCACAGGGATTCGAACCACATTCGCCTGCTCTGCAATGCCTGAACGCTTAATCGCTTCTGCCAATAAATCCCCTTCACCATCCAATGCTGAAACATTGCCCGGCAAGGGTTTTGAGAATTGAACGTGTTTCAACTCTGAATCGGAAATGCCAGCTTTATTGGGCACTTTCGACATAGCAAATTCACTCAAGGCCAAAATCGTCAATGATGGGTTCACTGCCAAGTTGCCTGGAATCACAGAGCCATCCAAAACTCTAAGCCCTTGGTAACCAAATACTTCACCCGATTCATCGACAACGCCATCACGAACGCTTTTACCGATGGGTACGCCCCCCATTATATGAGCCGTTACAGGCGTATTCACCAAGATATCCAAAGCAACATTACCCACCTCACCCTGTGATTTTTCAGCATAGCGACGCGCAACGTTTTGCCCAACATCAAAGTAAGTCGTTAACTTCTGATCACCAGCTTCTTGCTCGATGGTTAAACGCTTACGAAATAGCTTCGTCCAAGCGCGCTTCCATTTCGCATGAACATAGCTGTCCGCACTTTGCATGATCATTAATACATTATTACGCTTCGCTTTACCGATCGGGTTAATCAATTTCAACGTTGTTAATGGCTGCATCACCATATTGATCAATAGTCGGATACCACGAGGAATGCCTCCCGCATCCGTTAAAGGAACCATTCCGAAGCTCAGCCACGCAGAGTCAGATCCTTTATTAAATCGAACCGGTTCAATCGTTGTAATATCATCCGGCTTGAACGAGGAAGTAATGGCGAGCCCTTTCGAAATATCAGCTTCTTTAAATTTATTCTTTGTATCAAACCCTACAGAGTAGAAGGTTTCCGAGTTAGTACGTACTTGCCGACCTATTAGATCGGAAATATTTGATAAGGTGCCTTGCTTGTATTTGCTGGCCATCAGAAGATTCAACGACCCCACAACACCTGCAGAGAGTACAACGCCCTTCGTTCGTATCTTATAAGAAGAGCCAAACCAGCCCGTTGACGACTTGATGGTAAGTTCATAACCGCCAGAGCCATCACACTTCCCGTTCTCACCCGGTAACGGCTCAACCCGCGTCACCTGTGATTCCGCTCGCACTTCAGCGCCATTCTTTTCTGCAAAATAGAGATAATTTTTTTCTAATGTATTTTTCGCGTTTTTAGGACAACCCACCATGCACCGCGCGCACAGGTTACACGCCTCTCGCTTAGGCCCTTCCCCAGAAAAATAAGGCTCGTCTTTATTTTCAGCCGCTTGGTGCTGATCTTCGTAGTAAACCCCGGTATCCACCAACTCATAGGTATCTTCACGCCCCATATCTTGAGCGACTTCTTTTAATAGTTTGTCTGCAACGCCTTCATATCGACCGGAGCTGGTCCCCAACATACGCTGTGCTAAACCATAAAAAGGCAAAAGTACGTCGTACCAGTTTTGACGAGTTCGCGTCCATTGCTCTGAAGTAAAGATGTCTTTATTCGGAATGTAATGGGTATTGGCGTAAATCAGTGAGCCACCACCGACGCCTGATCCATGAATGGCAACCACCTTTCGAGTGAAGGACATCTGCCATGGCCCAGTAAAACCGACTTTAGGCGCCCATAAGTATTTTTTGAAATTCCAGTTCGAAGAGGGAAAGTCTTTATCTTTCCAACGCCTACCTTTCTCCAGCACCAAAACCTTATAGCCTTTTTCGGTCAATCGAAGCGCACTGCATGACCCACCAAAACCGGAACCAACGACTACTTGATCATAATCAAACTTTTGCTCAGTACTTGGCTGGGCCATATCATCTTCCCCATCTTTACATATAAATTTCAAACGCTCATCGGTGCCTTCTTCATATAACCTGCTTGGAGGCACTCTATTTTTGTTATGATCCGATTATTTCGTGAACGAGCAGCCTCAGTCAATCAAAAACTGAGTAATTACTCTAATTTATCATTGAAAGGTAAATTCCAGGACGAATAACCATGACCAGTTTTAACAGCATCTATCAACACGCCGTCGAACAAAAAGGCTCCGAAGCCAATGTAAAAACCATCATAAATGGCCGTTACTCTTACACGCCTCCAACCATCACCGATCCATCCAACATCACTGATGATCGTTACTTATCCACGATGAGCTTGAGAATCTTTAGAGCAGGCTTAAAACACAGTTTAGTCGATGCTAAATGGCCTGCCTTTGAAAAATCGTTCCATGGATTCAACATATTAGGCAACGCCCATCTCAGTGATGACGCCATTGCTGAACATATGAAGAACACGGACCTCATTCGTCATTTAGGAAAACTAAAAGCCATACGAATCAATGCAGGAATGATCTTACGTGCCTCCGACGAGCACGGCAGTTTTGCCAACTTCATGAATCAATGGCCCGAAGATGATGTTGTAGGTCTCTGGGCTTATCTGAAGAAACACGGCGCGCAGTTGGGGGGAAATTCTGGTGCGAATGTACTGCGGATGACCGGTAAAGACACCTTTATGTTTACCAACGATGTCGTCACGGCATTAAAAGCCAGACTCATCGTGGATAAATCTCCAACCTCTAAACGAGACCTGCTAGCCGTTCAAGAAAAGTTCAATCAATGGAAAGAAGAATCCGGTTGGTCTTTGGCGGATATCAGTTTATTACTTGCCTTAACCGTTGGGTAGGAGTTCAAACACGCTTAGAGCTTATGGCGCGTGTTTCTTTTGAATAGACTCATTTACAGGCGCATCTTGATCACATAAAACGCATTCTAAAGCATGGCCTAACATACCTTCTCGGCCCTCCTCGTTAATCACCCAAGGGCGATTAACGAAGGGCGGATGGTGGCGAACATGTTGACCATGAAAGCAGGCCAATTCTGCAACCCAGTCATCATGTTCATCTTGGTGATAACCTATGATTTTTTGTTTCATAACATCCAGTATAAAACATCCAATCGTTATTTCGCAGCGACCTGCCTGCGCTGTGCCACCATAAGTTCTTCGTATTGCTTAGTGATTAAATTCATCTTCTTCAAAATAGACTCAGTGGTGATGGAAATAACCGTAGGAACATATCGCCCATCATCCCCTAATTTGAAACCCGATTGAGAGAACGCCCATTGGTTATTTACTTTTTTCAATGACTTATTCAAAGTTTCTGTATTCCTAGAATACGCGCTAAGAGTGGCTAACGATTCATCAAAAAGCGAAACAGCCTCTGAAAACTCTGTTTCTAAGCGACGATCATTTACCTTCCAATACAACCCCATATAAGCTTTCGCAATTTTCTGCGACAGCATACGTTGACGACCTGAAATATCCACCAACTTGGCACTGTCGAATTGAGCGTGCTTAGCAATGGCTTTTACAACGTCATCGCACGCGTCCAACAACGCCAAATTTTCAATCATCAGAAAATCAGCCCCCGCTTTATTGGGCGTCGCAATGATCTTGGTGCGGTGTTCCGTCCATAGGACTTCTACATTATCCAACAAGTTATTAATGGCCTCTGTCGGTGCATATTCACGCAGCTCTGCAAACTGTTCCTCAAACAACGCCACACTGTCATCCAACTGTTTAAGCGCAACATCCACTTTGACGTCTGCCCCGACCATAAGATAACTCTTCATCATTCTCTGCGATAACATCCGCTGTCGACCGGATTTGTTGATTGCTTCTGCATCCGTCATTCCCCAACTGTAAGCTGGCGTTAATAAAGGAATAAGACTAAGAATGATTAATTTAATTATAATTTTCACTGGAGTGCCCTCTTGTTAACAATGCGACGCCATAATCTACGAAATCAAAACTCATACTAATGACCTGCATCAAAACTCTTGAAATTCACTAAGTTATGGCATCAACCGTGCCAACTAATATTAAAGAATGACTATTCGTAATAAATAAGAGTGAAAAAGTTATACACAACAAATACACGTTAAAATAACGGCTTACACCAAGTTAACTCACAGAGTTATCCACAGAAATAAGATATACACATTGTCTTCTTTCTTCTAAAACCCGATGGGTACAACAGCAATAAGAAAACATGAGAGAGCTCATTCAGTCATAAAGGCTCAACCATGCACCAAAATCGGTCACATTAATGGCATGACTTTTAATATGATCCAACCAGATAAAATATTAAAAACCTCATAAAATACATAAAGATAGGAACAACATAAGATTTGATCTAAGTGCCATTATGATCTAATGTGAAAGCATTAGAGCTTATTGCTAAATTAAAGAATAAATCCCATTGGAGGTCATATGTTTCCCGCATTACGAACTGAACGGCCTCTATCCATCCAAATCGCCATCAACAAATACCTTTTTGTTATATTTTTCCTTTCATTTTCAACGTTATGCACAAGCGACGTACGATTCAATGAATATTGGATGGTCGATGAATTCTATGAACAATTTCCCGAACAGAAACGTATTTCAGACGCCTTTAATCTCATAGTTCAACGCAACGCTGAGAAAATGGAAACCTCTTCCGACCCAGTAAAAATTTTAGTGGTCTATCCAGGAATTCAAGTCTCTGACTATTGGCGTAGAAGTGTTTCTGCATTTAAGAAACGCCTGGATCTCTTGGGCATAGACTATGTAATGGATTCCCAATTTACTAAACCCGGTATCGATCTCAACTTACAATCAAAACTTATCGGTAACTCATTCAAGGATGCCCCCGACTATCTTGTATTTACCCTCGATGCGATAAAACATAAAAAACTGATCGAACGCGTCATGAGCCAAGGACACACCAAAATCATTCTTCAAAACATCACGACCCCTTTAAAAGCCTTTAGTACACAACAACCTTTTTTATACGTTGGCTTCGATCATGCCATCGGCACACAACTTTTAGTTCAGCATTACCAACGCCTTTTCCCTCAAGGTGGTAACTACGCCATTCTTTTTGGCACCCAAGGGTATGTCAGCAAAATTCGTGGCGGGGTATTTGAAAGTCTCATGAATGCATCTAACGGCTTTCATCTCAAGGACAGTTATTACGTCAATTTCGACCGATCCATGGCCACAGAAGCCACGGAACAGCTCATTAATGATCACACCAAAAACGGTAAATTCGGGTTAGACTTTATCTACGCGGCTTCCACAGACATTGCGTTAGGCGCTATCGATGCACTTGAAAAAAAAGGGCTTAAAAAAACCGTTCTAGTTAACGGTTGGGGAGGAGGTTCCAACGAACTCGATAGCATTAAACAAAATATAATGGACTTTACCGTCATGAGAATGAACGACGATAATGGTGTAGCTATGGCCGAAGCCATTCACCTTGACTTATCCGGTCAAGGAAGCGAAGTGCCTACCATTTACTCAGGCAGCTTCCGTCTCATCCAACAAGGCATTGACGCGACACAACTTCAACGCTTTGAAGAACGCGCTTTCAGGTATTCCAATGAAGCTTCCAACACGAATTACTAGCTTCCTACCAAAACAAGGCGTTGCATTCAGCAAGCTCATTGCGGCCTGTTTGATTACTGCATTAGGCATCACAGCCGCGACCACCCTTGGGTTTTACTACGCGAATACCATTGCTGTGGCAAAAAGCAGCGCCCAAGCCCATAATCACCAGCAACAAGAAATTACTAACCTTCAATTTGAAGGGCTTCTTAATCAGAGTAAAAACTTAGTTTCATCGCTAAGTAGTAACCAAGAACTCAAGCAAGTAATAAAAACTCAAAGCCCCGAAGATATTAAAAACACACTGAATCGGCTCTTAACCAGCACACAGACAGAACCTCTCGATCTTTTGGTGTTCGTCAAAAATACACAGTCTTCTCCCATTACCGGCGGATTTTCACCTTACAACACTCAACCCCTCATTGATCGGCTGCCTGAACTATTACCAGCAGTGGGATTTCAATTTATTAACACCACATCCTCTGATTCACCCAGCGCCAGTGGCTTCGCTTATGGCATTGAAATTGTCTCCGGAAAGCTTAATAAACGTCTGGGCTATTTATTTGGCATAGTCATCCTGAACGACAATTTTGCTATTCTAAATTCAATTCTCCAAAGCACAGGTGCGGATTCGGTTTCTCTTATCCCTAATCAAGCAGGCAATTTTGACCAACCCATTGCTTGGATTAACAACTTAAATGAAGCGCCCATCTATAAGCCCAGCGTTTCAAATACGAAGGACCATTTCAATCGATTCACTCTATCGCCATCACAGATACCTGCTGATTTAAGTATTGTCCTCTGGCAACAAGACTCTTTACTAGAAGAGCACCTGTCTTTATTTAAAACAACACTCAGCTACGTCATCGTAATCGTATTCCTGCTGGTATTGAGCATTGTTTATATTGTCACCAAAGTTAGCAGTAAATCTCTTGCTTATCTAAATCAATTCGCTAAAGCAAAAACACAAGATTCCCCTCGAATTCAGTTTACACCGACGCCCGTTTTTGAGATTAACCAAGTAGGTAATCGACTTGAAAAAGCCGTACACGATCTCGCTATTAATGAAGAGATGTATCGCAACATACTGAACTACTCAGGTGCTGTCGTTTATCTAAAAGATTTGGACGGTGCATATCACTTCGTGAATACCGAATTCGAATGTGTCACAGGTATTAACCTACAAAAAGCACTGGGCCATCGAGACGATCAACTGTTTGAGCAAGCGCAAGCTGACCATTTCATATCACACGATCAACAAGTGATAAAAGAAAACCGGATGCTCACATTCCGCGAAGAGATGATTCAAGGAAATCAAACCATCTCCTTCATCAGCATTAAGTTTCCAATCAGGAATACCCAAGGCGACATTCGCTATATCTGTGGTTTTTCTACGGACATCACGGGCATCATTCAAACCCAAAATGAATTGCAGCGAGAAAAAGAAAGGGCCGAGAACGCCACCCAAAAACTGAACAGTTTAAATCGCAACCTAGCGGATTCCATTACACAAAAAACGTTAGAGTTGGAAGCCGCTCAAGCAAGCCTGATTCAGTCAGAAAAGCTCGCGTCTCTCGGTGCTCTGGTTGCAGGAATCTCCCATGAATTAAACACCCCAATAGGGACGTCTCTAACCGTCGCGTCCACACTGGAACTGAAAAACCAGGAATTCAAAGAACGTTTCGAAAACGGAACACTGACAAAAAAATTAATGACATCATTCATTGAGGATTTAACCACCACCAGTCAGATTCTCACTCGATCACTGAACTCCGCCATTGAACTGATCGGCAGCTTTAAACAAATTTCCGTCGACCAAACCAGCGAACATCGTCGCCAATTTGGGCTCGCCCAAACCATCAATGAAGTAACAACAACCCATAAACATGTACTTTGTGAGCAAAACATTCAGCTCATCGAGTTAATTTCCATTGATGGCCAACTGGACTCATACCCAGGCCCCTTTAGCCAAGTACTTAACAACCTAATTTACAATGCTGTATTCCATGCGTTTGACGAAGGAGAGGAAGGAAAAATCACCATCAACGCCCGTTGTGATGAAGGTAAGGCTTACATCATCGTCAGTGACAACGGAAAGGGCATCCCTCATGACAGTCAAAACAAAGTCTTCGACCCATTCTTTACCACACGCTTAGGCCACGGAGGCAGCGGCTTAGGGCTGCACATAGTTCATACCATTGTGACGGGCATCCTTGGAGGATCAATTGAACTTCACAGCCGGTGTAGTGGCGTTAATAAAGGCACAGACATCAGTATCACATTGCCGTTAACGGCGCCTGAGACAAATAAGGAAAAAGAACCAACACAGTGATTCCTCTCTCAGCCACACGTAATCCACACATACTCGCTTAGGCGATTCTATTTATCAGACATTAACCCCGCTAACGCCCGGGCCAAATCACCATCTTTATTTAAAATCGATTTGAGCTTATCCGAGGCAAACCAAATAACCTCAACCGGTGACTCAGCGCGATAACTCGCCGGACTTCGCCCTGACAGCAACACCAATACGGCGATGGTTTCACCCGGCCCATAGCTAGTAACACTGGTGGTTGAGCCTTGCTTTACCCGCCCTTCGACGGTCCCTCTTATAATCACACCAATGCAGTTGTGGGGCTTATCTTGCTCTAACACAAGATCACCCGGTTGATAGATTCTTTGATCCATCATGGCTGACAGCTTTTCTTTGGTCTCATTACATAAAGATCGACTCCAAGGCATGCAATCCACCAGCTGGTCAGACTTAATCGCTAATAAAACGGGCCGCTGTTGAAGGTTAAGCATTCGTTTTTCAACGTCATGGACCAACCGCTCTGCTTCGGGTTTGTCCAAGACCGCTAATTTAAGTTGATGCTGAACCAAAGCCCGCTCTCTGTTCAACAATAAACGCGTTGCGGCTTGTGTTTCTAACGCATGAATGATTTCAGGAAAGCTCTCTCTCAAGTTGTGAATCTGCTTCAATGTATCTTGCTCATTTTGCGCCACGTCTTGCCTGACGCGTTGAGCCGCAGATTCATCAGGGGCCAACGTTTCAATATGCTCAGCCAAGGCCTGTTGAGCCTGAATAAAACCTCTTGCGATGTCGTAACCTTGCGCCAAACGATTGAATGCAAACGACGTTGCTAACTGCTTCAAACCTTTAACTTCCCTAAGTTGATTTAACAGTTTCGGCGTCTGCCATGCTTTATAAAGCTCAGGTCTTGGACCAATCACAGGATCACCGTCCAGCGCATGTTCAACCGCTTCAACCAACCTAGACGTCGCCTGTTTACCCAACGTTCCCTGCTCAAACTGATTCCAATAGTGTTGCCGTTCGGTTTCCAGCAATCGACGCTTAAACGCGATCGACATGTCCCCTTCAGAGATAGCACGCTCCTCGGTTTCTTGTACATCCGCTTTTAAGCCAGCGGTTTCTTTCACTGACTCCCAATCAGCGCCTTTCAAGAACTCATTGGTCATCATGTCCGGCAACATGACGTTCAAGCCCTGATTAATTGTGCTCTGTGCTTTATCAACCGTGGCCTGTTTCGCGGGCGGTAATTTATCCAAACCTAGCCAGTGCAAAACCATCCCCATGGAAGAGCCATTAATCAAAATGGTTAATACCACAATCCCTGCGGATAGAAACATCACTTGGTCGCCAATGGCTTTTGGTATCTGATCATTCGCTACAACGGTTAATGCTAATGCCAAAGAAACCGCACCTCGAAGCCCACCCCAGACTAAAACCGTCGCCTTTTCTCGGTTAATTCCGATACCTATACGCTTCAAAATAGGCATAAATAGCGTCACTGAAAAAGTACGAATCAACATGATACCTATGTACAAAATAGCTAACGCTTTCCAAAGCTCAATATCATCTAAGGGAACACGAACCGCAACCAGAACCCCAACCAACAGGAAAATCAATGTATTAGCAATATGCGCCATCACTTCCCAGAAATGATGTAGAAAACCAGCCACCTCTGGCGAGATTCTTGTCCGTCCAATACTGGCGTACAAAAGTGCCAAAGCAACGACTGCTACAACCCCTGAAACATGAATACTTTCAGCGAACATAAAAACCAAATACGCCACCATAATCGACAAAGAAATCTCAATCATGGGGTCATTAAATACCCTTCCAAGCCAGATAATGCTCCATCCACCAATCACAAGGCCGATCACCAACCCCGCTGAAACCACCCATGTAAATTGAGCCGCCACAGCAAATACATTGACCGATTGCTCAGTGGAGCTCAGCACCCAACCGTAGAACAAAGAAAAGAACACAATCGCGGTGCCATCGTTCAGTAAGGACTCCCCTTCAATTAAGGTCTCTAGACGCTTTCGAGAACTGACTTCTTTCAGTAAGGCCACCACAGCAACGGGGTCTGTGGCACTAATCAACGCCCCAAACATCAGGCACATAGCCCAACTCCACTCGAACGGGAACGCCCACTGAGCAAGCCCAGCACTCAACATCGTCGCCACAATCAAGCCAGGCACAGCCAGCACTGCAATCTGTACAAACATGCGTCGGAATAAGTGCACTTCCATCGCAAAAGCACTTTCAAAAATCAAAGTAGGGAGGAAAACGAACAGAATAAGATGTGGGCTGACGTCGACGACTAAATCAAGGGTTTCAGCCAGCATCGGGGTTTGCTCAACAAAGAACCCGGTACGATGGATCAACCCCATCCCCAAACCAATCACCAATAAGGCAACCGTATAAGGAATTTGTGTACCCTTAAGCAGGTCCCGTGTGGCAGCACCGATGAAGAGAGCCAACACAACAAACATTAAAACGAGCAGACCAGTTTCGTAATGCATCAGCGCCACCAAATCTGACTATCGTTTTACTATAGACCTATCTCCAAACCCTGAGTAAAAATGGCGTTTTTTCCGAGAAACGGTAACGCACTGGAGACCTAACAGAAACGAAACACTAGTCTTTAGAATCCACCAATGCTCTGCGTTCAATTTTCTTGTGATACAACCACAGCAAGGGTTTGATCGATATCCAATATACTATTCGCCATGTCGTTTTTAACACAACAAACGCAAAACTAAAGAAACCTAATACAGGGATAAACACCAGCAAGAAAAGTAACTTATGCACAGGCCAGATAATAAAATAAACACCCCATTGAACAAAACCAACAGGTCTGGTGAGGGACCAAGTTCTAGTCCAAAACCCCCAACTGGTGCCTAATGTAATAAGACCAAGAATAGACGATATAATTAGGTAAAACTGAACGTTTGAGTGAACAAAAGGAAAAATACGCTGACCAAGTTCTTCACTCCGCACTTCATCTGGGTGATACAAACTGATGCCTTTTACAAGCGTATGATCAGCGACCTCAGCAACGGCCAAAGATCCCTCTGACTTCTCTATATTACTGGGCTCAATAAATCCTCTGCGCCCATGAAGCTGAACTAAAGTCTGACTCACATCCGAAGATTTAACCGTCAATTCCAATATTTCATGTTTTGATCGTGCAAATTGGTCAAAGAATTCTGACGTGGTTAATCCAGTTTCAGAGAACGTATTTTGTTTAAAATGTTCCACTATTGCTTTAATTGCTTTATCAGTGTTCGCTGAGTTTATAATGACAAGGTTAATATCATGCTCTTTCGCAGCCCTTTTCAGAGCATTCAGAGAAACACTCTCTGAATCCGTAGGCCGCCGTTTGATAATACCCTTTTGAACATTACCCACCAAAACTACCGTTTCGTATTTCATCGTAGGCAAGGCTTGTAAAAGATTTCTAACCCCAACCACCCGAGCTTCAAAGTATTCACTCTGGTGATTCTGCTTCGTTGATAACAATTTGTCAGATTGCTCATCAAGCACAAGCATATGACTGGACAGGTCCATCAATGGCCGCTGTAAGTGCCAGATGGCAGCCTGTAGCGCATTGGCATCCTTAACGGGCACTGACACAGAATGACTATCAATGTGCCAATGCTTATCTCGTTGGGTGGGTCTTTTTAGCTCAAAGAGTTTCTTTGAATCCGATTGAACAAAGACAGGCAACCTTGGTGGAAGCTTTTCAAACAATGTGAAATCTTTTGGCAAGTCGTGGACACTCATGACCAAGGCTCTTGGTGGTATCGGTAAAAAACCCAAGTTCATAGAATCAGGTAAAGCAAATACGCTGCCGTCCGATTGTTTAATTTGCCAGTGTCCGTTGATATCTGGACGAATTACCGACACATATTCATTAGAGATACCTTCAGGCAGTTTTAAGGCCTGAATAGGAACATCAACATCGGAATGTTTACTGATCTTACTTAACTTCGATATGCTAGAAATAACACTGGCATGGCAGGCTGTGGACGCCACCGAAAAATACAACGTTACCCATAGCAGCCATAAATAATGACCACCGATATTCATTTTTTTAACCACAGTCACCTACCACCACTCTTCCATGAGTCAGTTATCTTTCATATAAGAATAACCAAATAAGTATCCTTAATAGTAGTAAGTAATTGAGAAAGAATTATGAAAGCTCGGTTTCTTGTTGTGATTTATCGAACCATAGATAAACAACATTCCCTTTTAAAACAAACCACTAGCGCATTGACTGTTTTTTATAGGCCATCTCTGTCACCGGATAACTGCTCTCTTTATGTCCGTTCAGTGTTATTCGATCTCTTGGAATGGTAAATTGAAATTGAGTACCAAGCCCCTCTCTCGTATCAATTCGGCATGAGCCACCTAGCTGCTCTAACTGCCAAATGACAGACGACAAACCGATCCCTCTGCCCGAGTATTCACCTACTGACTCCTTAGTACTTACAAAGTCTTTCAAAATCAGCAAAATTATTTCATCGGCGGTTAACAGCTCTATTTCTGCTTGTGACATTTTCCCTTCAGTCACCACCTTTTCTTTTAAAAGATCAGTTCTAATCCCCTGACCGTCATCCGAAACCGTAATTTCTACGTGCTCTTTATTTTGCTCTCCCTGTACGATGCGTACTCTGCACCGAATAGCACCATGAATCGGTTTCCCTGAAGTTAAGCGCCTCTCGGGACATTCAACGCCATGATCAATACAGTTTCGAAAGACGTGAAGTAATTGCTTACAAAATGGCGCAACCAAGTCTCGATCCACCAATACCGAGCTGCCTTCCACATGAAACGGTAATAACTCTTTCCCTAATCGCTTGGCTGCTAAATACGTTGGCTTTACATGCGGGGAAATCATATCAATCAAATTAACACTTCGAATGGATTGTAACTCATGTAATAGCTGATCACGTATCATTGGGCTTCCTATTGAGCGTACACTTGAGAGTAAAGAATCCAGGGTTGTGTCCGTCACAGTAAACGTCTTATCTTCAGAGAAATAATCACTGCCCAATACATTCAATAACGCTAAGAGGTCTTTCTGAAGCACCTCTTCAAAGTCCAAACTATTAATGATTTTATTGAATTGAGGTCGAATACCCTCTGCTTTCAAATGTCGAATGTTGTCCAACTGATCTTCCAAGTCGTGCAGCGCTTCCGCAAGAAACTGGAATTCAGCCTGCATGGCCAGCCCCTTGAAGGTATGAATGTGCCTGTAAATGGTTGAAATCAAATCAAGTAAAGGCAATTTCTGTTGTAGTAATTTAGGCAACAACTGACCACTAAAAAACCGGTAATCCCCGATGAACTCAATTAACTCATCTCGATTCTGAACCGCATTTACAATGGCCTTCATACGATATTGCTCGCGCTTTACCTCCTGCTCTAAGTTCACTTGTTCTGAGATATCGGATAACACCAGCATCATTTTATCGTGCTCAATCTTGGCGTATTTGATGGAAATAACCTTGTCGCCAAGCAATATCGGGTTCGGCATAAGCTCTAAGTACAAATTAACCTTTTGCTTGTCCCTCGTACTAAAAAGTAACTCACACCCTCGTATGAAACTGTCTTTTTCTCGGGATGCATAGGGAAACAGTAATAAAACGGCATTACGCCCTGCCAAAGACCCTTTATTCTCCAAAATGGTTAAGCATTCTTGGCTGTATTCTTCATCCACCGACAGGTTATCGTAAATAGATAAAAATCCCTCGCCGGAATTATTAAGAAACGTCTCTACTTTGCTTAAAGCAACTTCTGTTCTGTCTCGCGCATCACGAATTTCTCGATGAGCAATACCAAGTGCCAGATTAAATTTGGCCAGTCGACGGTTCCAAATCAATATCACAATGAACATCAATCCACAAAACGCTAACACCTTCCACAATAAGAAGTAGTCCTCACCGTGCTCATATCGAACTAAAAACCAGCGATTCCGAATCTGTTCAATTTCTTCTTTGCGGATCGAGGCAAGTGACTTCTCAACAATACTCCCAAGAAGGGGCTGATCGTTACGAGTTGCAATACTCGCAATGCCCCAAATACCGGTTGAACCATTGATTTTGACCCCCATCAAAGAGCGCTTAGAGATCTGATAGCCAATTGTAGAAGAAGAATCAATCAACCCATAAACATCGCCCGATAACACCAGATCCAACCCTTCTTGAGTTGTTTGAACCTCTTTCAGCTTAATGTTGGGCAATGTCTGAAGCGTATCAACTACGAGTGATTTAGATAACACCGCAAACGATGTATTTTCTAGATTCTCAAGGTCATCAATGTAGGGTTTGTCCTCAAGTGTGGCAATGACATACAAGGTCTCCGTATAGGGCGTTGTAAAATCCAACCATTTCGCCCGATAAGGCGTTTCACTGACGATCGGAGCTAAGTCACACTCTCGCTGAATGACAGACTCATAAACACCATTCCAGCTTTGATGAAAAACCGGCTCAAGATTAAACCCTGCCCGCTGAGCAATAAGCGCGCTAATATCAGCGCCAAACCCTTCTGCTTGACCTTGTCCATCGCTTCCCATCAAGGGCATCCATGAAGGATACACACACAGCTTCACAGTCTCATTCTGCGCTAAGAACGCTCTCTCCTCGGCGGTTAACACCAAGTGTTGATCGCTCGATGAAACGGACCACTTTTGTTTCAACGCATGAAGGTCTTGTTCAGATAACCCCATCAATCTTTGGTTTAAAACTTCAATCAAAGGTTCTAAATCATTCTGTAGAAACAAACCAATACGTAATTGACCCAATTCTCGAATGGGAATCGAGCCTGCAATCTTCAAGTCCGATATTAATTGGCTGTTAATGATGTATCCCGCATGAGAGGCATTATCAATGTAATAATCCACTTCATGACTACGAAGTCCCGCATACGCTTCTTCAATGGAAGGGTAAATTACTTGCTGAATATCAGAGTATTGTCGAATTAACGTCTGTTGCTGACTAAACCCCTCAACCGCCGCAACTTTTTTACCGGATAACTGTTTAATAGACCGAATATCTCCGCCATTCAAACGGCTAACAACGACAAATGGCGACTCAAAAACCACCTCTGTAGCATCCACTAAACTTCGATTGATGTGTTCATTACCTAAATTTGAATAGAACGCATCTAACTTACCGTTATTAAGCTTATTTATCCCTTCTTGATGCGTAACAGCAGTCCATTTCAGCGTAAACGGTAACTCCTTTGCTAGCAGTGAAAATAACGCCACCAAATACCCCGCAGGGGCATCATTTTTTTTAAAACTGATGGGCGGCTGATCAACCAGAAACCCTACTCGCAATATTCTTTTATCTTTAATGGACTGCCATTCTGTTCCCGTTAACCCGTACGTTAAGGCCGGCGAGGATTGCTTGGAACCAAACCATTTTTCTGACAATGCCTGAGACTCAGAAACAGAAACATTGTGCATGGCTTTGGTCAAAATGGAATTCAGCAACGGCCAATCTTGACGAGTACTGATGTGCAACGTTTCATCCTGTGAACCTTCCGCAGAATAAACGCCAGAGGTTTTCAAGTTGGTGAAAAAATTACGAGCAATGTGATACTTCGCAGAGGTGTCGTATACAATAGTTGCATCAGCTTGTCCTGATGCTACGGCTTTAATCATTTCCAATTCATTACCCACCACCAATACTTGAATCTCCGGGTGATACTTCTTTAAATACGTCTCTGTCGACCAACCAGCGCCCATCGCAACGGTTTTACCGTAAAACTGCCTGAGATCTGAGATTTCTTCGGAGGAACTACGAACGACATACACACTGTGATTATGAAAGAATGGCGGAGTGAAATCGGCATACGATCGATGTTCTTCAGTTTCATTCCACGAGTGAATAACATCGATTTCTTTTGCTTTAAACGCATCCACCAACTCGGTCCAGCTCAAGCCATTTACATACTCAAACTCAATGCCTATTTTTTCTTGCAGTAAGTTCAAATAATCAATGCTAAATCCCGCTGGTTGACCATGAATGGTGTAATCGAAAGGCGGCCAGTCCTCTTCATTCGAAACCCGTATTTTAGGGTGTTGCTGAATGAATTGAACTTCTTCGTGGGTTAACCCAAGTTTATCTTTGGATGACGTCGCACGTTCTCTTGCTTCTACTCCTTGTACAAGTAAACAGCTCATTACCCCTAATACGATAAGCAGGGTTTGTAAGTTAAATATATCCCGAACCATAATGGTCTATTTATCCTTCAGATAAATATTACTTGGTTTCTGCCTTCTTCTTTAGCCCGATACAAGGCTTGATCAGCTCGGCTGACCATCTTCGGTTCCGTATCTGAAGTCTGGTACGAGGTAACACCAAAGCTGGCAGTTTTTTGGCCCACCTCATTGAACTCATATTGAGAAATTGCTCGTCGTAATTCTTCAGCCAAAGCTACGGCGCCGTCCTGAGCGGTACCAGGGCATATCAATAAAAATTCTTCGCCGCCCCATCGACCCAAAACATCCGTGGAACGCGCTCGGCTTTTCAAAATACCCGATAACGTTTGAAGTACGTAATCACCCGTTTGATGGCCGTAGGTGTCGTTAACTGATTTAAAGTAATCAACATCAATTATGATGATAGAAAACGGAGTAACTAATCGTTCTGCCCGCTTCAATTCATCATTAAATGAGCGATCCAGCTTAATTCGATTATAAAGCTGAGTCAGAGGGTCTGTGATGGAGGCTTTCTCCAGCTCTCGGTTCTTTAACGCTAACTCCGCGTGCGCTTCCGCCAACTGATTCTGAGTTTCTTTTAGACCAGAGATGTCCACAGCAATGGAATACTTTGCCAACCGACCATCCGGCCAAGCAATGCATTTATCCTGCAATTGATACCAATGATCATCCGACTCATTAAAGATTTCATAAACCTTGGTATCCCCCGTCGGGGTGCCATCTTCTGTCATCAATGAAGCCATCGGGCAAAAATGGCAAGGACTGTCTTCTTGGTAAATAACCTGATGACACTTGCCCTCAGAAGATAAGCCTCGTTGCCGCATTTTTCGGTTAACAAAAATCAAGTCATAGGTCTCTGCATCCGAAACGTACACCGCAAAAGGAATCGCATCGAATAAGCTCTCTAGAAATTCATTTTCGTCCAATTTATCCATCTAAACGTTACTCTGGCTCACTTGATAAACACAGTTTTTCAATGGCTCGTTTTAGCTTGTCCTCCTTGATGGGTTTCAATACATACCCAAGCGCACCTGCATCAATGGCATCCATCACCATTTGCTCCTGACCGTGCGACGTTACCATCAAGATTTTCGCGTCTTGATCGTTCTTCACAATGTTTCGAGTGGCTTCTATGCCATTCATATCAGGCATAGTGATGTCCATGGTGATCAAGTCCGGTTTCATTTGAATGTAGTCTGAACACGCTTGAACACCTGAGTTACACGTATGGATTACCCGATGCCCCATACCTTCCAGCATGAGCGTCAACTTCTTAATGGTAATAATGGAATCTTCAACAACCATTACTTTTAAAGCATTCATATCATTACCCCTTTAAACATAATCCAGCTTTTGATCAAAAAGCTCTTTAGGGCCAATGCAATAGAGTTGCACCACTCCAACGGGCGTTGTTAACTTTGACGTCATAAACTTTGCCTGCTTATTTCTACATATATTCTTCGCATCAGAAATCACCACCGGCGGTGATAAATGAATGGCTTCGCCCACAAGCTGGAAGTTAGTCAGTACATTTCCCAACACAATGTTGATCATGTCTGCCAAGGTTTCTTCAACGTAATCGGTGATCTCTTCATCCGTTAAACCCAAACCTTGTGTATATTCTCGATTTAACGTTTCGGCCAGCGAGGCGCTATAACTGAAAGCAAATAAAACACTCAAATGTCCTTCCACACTGATAATGGAAGTGAGTGCATCCAAACTGAGTCGTTTTACATCATGAAAATGAAACTCGGTGTCAGACACCTGAATACCGGCCTCATCTTTGAGAAACTGAACAACTCGATCACTCACCGATTGAACCAATTGTTTTATTTCGGAGTTTGGACCCATATCGATACAACCCTAATACCTTGATCAAAGCACCTAAATCAACGTCTGAAATGACGCTGGTAGTCAATTTGAAAGTATAGGTAACGGTCAGTTTGGAAAGGAATAAAACAGAGATGTCCTACATCAAAATTCGGCTAACACTCAGTTTGTTTGATGTGTGAGGGAAGAAGAAATCAGGTTAGCATTAACGTTATATTCATAGACAGAAATAGGCGAATCATCGTTAGCCATCGAGCTCAGGGATATGACAGATTTATTTATGAAGGGCTAACAAAGCCCTTCCCATACTAAAATTCACAACCCGATTTGCTTAGCGATCATTTCCTTCATGATCTCAGTTGTACCGCCACCGATGGCTAAAATTCGAGCATCACGGGACAAGCGCTCAACCACAGATTCTCGCATGTACCCCATCCCACCAAACAACTGGACAGCTTGGTATGTCGCCCTCTCAGCAACACCCGTTGCAAAGTTCTTTGCCATGGACACTTGCTTGATGGGGTTTTGTCCTGCGTTCATCATTGCTGCAGCGCGATAGGCATACTCTCTGGCGATATCAATCTCCGTGGCCATATCCACTAATTTATGACGATTCACCTGAAACTGACCAATAGGTCGGCCGAACGCTTCACGCTCTTTTACGTACTTAATGCTTTCTTCATAAGCCAGTTGAGCCGTCATGTACCCCATAACCGTCAGCATCAACCGTTCACTTAAAAAGTTACTCATGATGCAACCAAACCCTGCATTCTCTGCCCCGATTAGATTTTCAACCGGAACCATGCAATCTTCAAAAAATAATTCTGCGGTATCACTGCAACGCCAACCCGTTTTTTTAAGGCTCCGTCCCACAGAAAATCCCGGCGTCCCTTTCTCAATTAACAATAAACTTATGCCTTGATAACCCGCTCCCCCGGTGCGAACAGCCACCGAATAGTAATCCGCTCGGACACCACTGGTAATGAAGATTTTACTGCCATTTATCCGATAGAAATCACCTTCTTGCACAGCATGCGTCTTAATGTTTGCAACGTCTGACCCTCCTTTCGGTTCACTGATTGCCAAAGCCGCGATCTTCTTACCAGAAATCACCTCTGGAACAACCCGTTGCTTAATGGCGTCATTAGCCCACTTCGCAATCGGGGGTAACGCAATGTCCAATGATCCGAGGCCTGCAACTAAACCACCCGAGGTTGAACGCATCATCTCTTCGGTAAAAGCCACTTTCATAAACACATCACCTTCCGCAGAGCCCCCCAAAGCTTCGGGATAGCCAATGCCTAGTAGGCCTGCGTCTCCTGCCAGCTCATAGAGCGATCTTGGAAACATCTCATCCTCTTCCCAATCCGCAATAAACGGGAGGATGTGCCGCTGAACAAAGGTTTGAATGCTCTTTCGAGCTAATTGATGTGTTTCATTAAAATAATTAAGAGAATCTTTCATGGCCGCTTCCCTAGGGATAATCCGAATGAATCCTAAGGCATCAGCTTAGCGGAAAGCAGAGAAGAAACCAAGCAAGCGCTTGGTTTTGTAAGACTAAATATCAAACCAATATTACGAACTTACTCCAAATACACACCTTTGCGTGACTCATCAAAATATTTCTTCACCTTACCTGACGCCTTCATCTTTTGCAGGCCATCATTGAATAAGGCGAGTAGGCGCTCACTTCGGTCGCTATTCCGAGAAAATATTAAGTGCGTTGAAACTGCAGAAAATGGACGACTGTGATGGGTCATACGCAAGCGCTCTTGCGAGGTAAATTCTTTATTCAAAATAAAGTACCCAACGTCCGTATTGATAGGAAAAACATCATTCCGGCCCAATAATACCATTCTCATATTCTGAATGTCCGTCGTCACAGGATCGACATTCAACCACCCTTCTTTGGCGCCAAGCCAGAATTCCTTTGTGTAGTTATAGCCTGACGTTGCTCCGATCTTTAGGCCTTTTAGATCGGTAATGGAAGTCCAATCAAACATGAAGGTTTTTAAGTGAAAAAAGGTATATGTAGAATTGTATAAAGGGTCACTGTAATGAAAGATTTGTTCACGCTCGGGGTTATGAGCCCACGTGGCAGAGGCATCCCACTTACCTTCTTTCGTAAGTGCATAAGCCCGTTTCCAAGGATAAAAGCCGTACTCTACGTCAATGCCAACACTGTCAAACACTTCTGTGATAATTCGAAGCCCAACACCGCCGTGCTTTAAATTTTCTGATAAGAAGGGAGGAAACTCACCCGTTGTAATTCGGATGGTCTCGCGAGCGAACGTCGATTGAGAAAACACGAAGAGAACCGTGCAAAGTGCAAAAAGCACGGAACGTTGTCGAATGACGTGATTCATTAAGTACTTCAATTAACCCATCCTTTTGAAAAATCCACCTAAAATACCAAGTGCTTTCAAAAGTATAGTACACCGTCTACGCATTTCGGGAGGTTCATACCGAACCTAAGACCGCCACTTTCCTGCGCCTAACCAAATAAGACGAAGTTTTTTCACCATCTGCTCAATGAATTCTTTCTGATACGTCGGGCTGGTGTCTACTAAATCCAGCAAATCAATGGTGGATTCAAACACAAACTCCACGAGCAATTGTGACACCATGTCCAGATCCTGACTGTCAATTTCAGTCATTACTGGCAATGCTCTGATATCCGATGCCAGTTCGTTGGCAAAATATTTAAATTCATTTCGAATGGCACTCCGTAGCGCCAACGTCCCACCTGTACGACACTGACACATGAAGTAGAAATAATTACGATGCTGACAAACAAAATCGGTGTACACCTCAATGGAACTGCGTGTCAAAGACTCCGCGTACCCCCCTGATTGACGTGTATTGCGCATGAGCTTACGCAACAACATGCCCAAATCGTCCACCACGTTCAAGCCAAGCTCTTCCATATCGGTAAAGTGTCGATAAAAAGACGTAGGTACAACCCCTGCGTTTTTAGCAACCTCCCGAAGACTAATACTCGAGAAGTTATCTCCATTACCCACCAAGCCTAATGCTGCGTCCATTAAGGACTTTCGTGTTTGGCGTTTCTTCTCTTCTCTACTCAGCATTTCAATTCCATCCGGGAAAAATAAACCGTACAAACGAACGTCTACTTAGTGTTCAGTCGTACACTTATCAACCATCATTTTAAACCAAAAGCATATCATATCGGCAATATCAGCCTTTTGAAAGGTCACATAAGGCGCATTAAACAAGAACGAACCTCGTCCCGTTCAAAAAACCATCAAAATATTAGTGTACAAGTGTTGACTGAATCAAAAACCTGATTTACATTAGTGCACACTTGCACACCAACAACATAACAATAGATTGGAGAAAAACCGTGAAACCATCTCCCAAAATTTTCTCATCGCAGCGTTCATTCACTAAAAGTATTAATAACATGTACGCAGCCAGCAGCGCGATTACCTTTGCGACTCATTACATCAACGCCTTAACTCAGAAATTCTGGCAACAAGAAGGAACACTACAGAGTTATGTCGAGTTTATGCTATGCGAATTCAACCCAATGCTTAGCCGCCAGAGAACAGCAGCAGAGGTTATTCAGGTCATCACTGAAACGCATCAAGCTGAAACCTACGTTTTACGACCTGCCTCTCAATGGAAAGGCTTTCAAGCAGGGCAATACATAAACATTGAAGTTGAAATCAATGGCTGTCGATACCGCCGTAATTACTCAGTATCTTCAACACCCGAAGAGTTCGAAAAAACAGGGATCATTCGTATCACCGTCAAAAGAGTAGAAGAAGGTTTAGTATCCAATTACCTTCGTTCCGCTTTGGACGCCGGAGACATCATTCATATCAGCCCTGCGGGTGGCGACTTTGTACTCAAAGACACGCCTAACAAATCCCTATTTCTTGCAGCCGGAAGCGGCATCACACCCATATTATCTATGATAGAGAGGCTAGCTCTCGACCCTGCCCGTTCTGAAACAACATTGATATACAGTGCACACAACCCAGAAGACATCATTTTCTCTGAACGTTTGTCTGCCTTGTCTGAATCAATACCGGATTTCAAATTTATCCCTCACATCACTCGCTCCGAGGGGCATTTAACGACAGCCGCCATGAAAGCGTACTGCGCGGACATTCAAGACCGAAGCCTATATCTGTGCGGACCAAACGGCTTCATGGAAAGTATGAACGAGCATGCGGTTGAATTGGGTGTGCCTAAAGAGGCAATCAAACAAGAAAGTTTCGGGGCCCCGTCAACAAACGTCACTGCGCTTGATTTAGACACATTAACGGACTTAAACAGCCAAACGCATTTCTCTAAGTCTGGAAAAAAGATTCAATCCGATGGAGAGAAGACCTTACTCGAATTGGCCGAGTCCGCAGGTTTAAAACCCAAATATGGCTGTCGTAATGGCATCTGCCATGAATGCAAGTGTACGAAAACAAAGGGCCAGATGCTAAATAAACTGACTGGCGAGTTTATTTCAGAAGAACAAAGCCAAGTTCAGGCGTGTATAGCAATCCCTCTTGGAAACGTATCCATCAGCAACCTTTAACAGACATTAACGTTAACAAATAACCATCAAACACCAACACGGTTAACATCTAAAAGGTAACAACCCATGGACATGCAAACAAATAAGTTAAAGCTATTATTGCCAGACGAACTGGATGAATTCGGTAAAGAACTCGACCAACTCCGCCAAGAAATGATTTCAGATCTCGGCCAAAAAGACGCGGATCACATTCGCAACATCATACGCACCCAAAAATACAGTGAAATAGCAGGCCGAACGCTCATACATTTCAGTCTCAATCCAATCTCTTGGGCAGCCGGCGTGGGCTTATTGTCCGTTGCTAAAATCCTAGAGAACATGGAGATCGGTCACAACGTCATGCACGGTCAGTACGACTGGATGAATGACCCCGACCTACAGTCTCAAACCTATGAATGGGATACCGTCTGTGATTCAGAGTCTTGGAGAAACACCCACAACTTTGAACACCATACGTACACCAACATTTTAGGTAAAGATCGTGATTACGGGTATGACGTCCTTCGATTAAGCGATGAGGATCCTTGGAAACCTAGACACCTATTTCAATTCATCAACTACGGTATTTTAAGTGCTTTTTTTGAATGGGGCGTGGGGTTCCACGAGCTGGAAATCAGCAGGATTAAACGCGGTGAAATTACCTTCAAAGATAAAATCCCTTTCATAAAACGCTTCACCAAGAAGGCCAGCAAACAAGCAGCCAAAGACTATGTGCTTTTCCCTTTACTGGCAGGTCCTTTCGCGCCAAAGGTTTTCGTTGGAAACGCCATTGCAAACCTAAACCGCAACTTGTGGACATCAACCATCATCTTCTGTGGTCACTTTACTGAAGACGCGCAAACCTTCCGTGAAGAGGATTGCGAGAATGAAACGCGTGGTCAGTGGTATTATCGCCAGCTGCTAGGGTCCAGTAATTTCACGGGAAACAAGTGGTTACATATCATGAGTGGGCACTTGAGTTATCAAATTGAACACCACATGTTTCCGGATATTCCCGCGCACCGTTATCCCGAAATGTCGTCTAGGGTCACAAAGATCTGTGAAAAGTATGGTATACCCTACAACACAGGAAGTTTTGGCAGCCAATATAAAACCGTTTTAGAGCGAGTAGCACGTTATTCATTGCCTCCTGAAGGCACTCTATCTCGGGTCTTACCCAAGCAATTAGCCAAGTACTTACCAATATAACCATCGAATGAACCAACGAGTGATCAAGGGGAATATCATGGCAACACTTCTACAGCGCTTAGAAATTGTAAAAGACTTCACACAAACGGCAGTTGAAACCACCATAAGCACAGTACAAACCGTGCATACCACGATTGCAGATACCAGCTACAACGTAATGAGTCAAAGTCCGGTCGACGACAGAAAATTACAACAAATGAAAGAAAAGCACGATGCAACCTCAGCTGAAGTCTACGACGCCATTCGCTCTGTAAATCAAAGTTTAGGTGCATTAGCATCTGATTACTTTGAATCCGTTGAAGACAGCGCTCATGCATCCGATGTAATGACCAAAAACAATGAAAAGAAAAGCGATTAACGGAATACAACTATGACGAAAGCGACCCAAACACCAGAAGCACTTGCACAGAAACTTCTAGAGCTTCATTTGCAGCATGAAATGGCCGCCTTCGATGCAGATAACTTTATGGCTTGGGCACGAGAAGAAACCGACCCCCTGTTTAATTGGTTCCGAACGACCCAGTTAACGCAATGGGTCTCTGCGCAACAAGTGAAAGACGTCATCAAGCGTAACGTGGTCGATCATGAAATCCCTGGAGCCATTGCAGAAATTGCAGGCGAAGCCGCAACTCGGTTGTATAACTCCGAACAACACAAAAACACCAAACTGAATGAAGTAATAACAAGCCACCAGTTTGAAGAGTTTGTGGATAAGTTTCTGGAGCTTGAAAAACAACGCGTTGACGTGCTGGATCACATCATTGATTTACCGATTTACGGCGACTTGATTTCAGGCGTAGTTTATCAAGCCATCACCCGATACATCTATGAAAGTAACATCATCAGTAAGAAAGTACCGGGTGTTTCATCCATGCTTAAAATGGGCCGTAATGTGGTCAATAAAACCGTGCCAAAGCTGGGCGGTGCCATGGAAGAAAGTGTTAAAAGTTACATAACCAATAACCTAGAGTTCATTCTCGATGAAAGTAAATCCTTTCTTGAAAACTCCATGACAGAAGAACAACTCAAATCTTCCGCTATGGATTTATGGGACTCCTACGAAGACAAAACCTTCGGTGAACTTCAAAAAGGCATGGACAGTATCGACTTGTCTGAGTTTGTAGTTTTAGGTTATGAATTCTGGCTGCGTTTCCGAAAAACAGAGTACTTCCAAAACAGTTATGAACTGATCGTTGATTATTTTTATGAAAAGTACGGTGATAACGATATGAGCTGCTTAATTGATGATTTAAAAATCACACCAGAAAGAATCATAGAAGAAATGGAAGCCTTCGCACCAAACGTACTTTCAATGTTTAAAGAAAGCGGGCAGTTGGAAGGGTTATTAAGGCGTCGCCTTGAAGGGTTTTACATGTCGGACACGGCATTGAACTGTTTGAAGTAACGTTCAGCCCACATATTCCTTTACTAAGGTATTTGTGGGCTAGACATTATTCTGCGGCTAGCAATGGCTTAGCTAGCTTACATTCCTTAACGGCTTTCATTCCTTCAATTTCACTTACTAACCGAAGATCTGCACCACCAACAAAAACACCCATCTTGATATACTGCTCTGCAAAATAGTTCTTACCTACAACCGCATTAAAAGTCAGCGAATTATCACTAAATTCAGATTCAGTTGAAATAGTATGCTGTCCAGGAGAAATAGCTTGGTAGAAGTACACTTCATTCGCTGTTTCACCAATAACTTGTCCATCTAATGACACTGTTTTCTTAAGGGCTTGACCCACAAAAGAATCACGATAAATATACAGACCCGCTTTATCTTCCGCCGGCAACGTAAATTGCTTTAATGCCAAGTCATCTTCAATAGATCCCATTGGTACCGATGCACAACCCGTTAATAAAACTGAATATACAATAACAGCCGAAATAATTAATTTCTTAAACATGAAGTTCCCATTTCAATTAATGATTTATTTATTTCCATCTCAAGCCATCCTGAGTGACGCACTTTTACAATTTTGACGGAATACGACACTAACGTTTAGCCGTGGCGGCATTCTGATTACTTTAACTATAAATATCAATAACTAAGCTTTATTTTAATAACTAATAAAACAAGAACATTACAAACCTCAAAACTAACCACAAACGAACACTGAAATCATTTCACGAATAACCTGCACCCAGCGTAATAATTCCCTATACTCCACACCTAGAATTAATCTCCATTTCAAACCAGAAAGAAATCACTCCAGCAGGAAAACATCACATGGCATCAAGTAAAAAATACAACTGTCGAGTAACTCAAGAAGACACAAGCTGGACTGCAGAAATCCTACGCCGTAAAACGGCAAGAGAATCCATTGTATCGAAAAGCCAAACGGGTTTTGCCAGCGAAGCGGAAGCCGAAGCTTGGGGTCAGGAAGAGTTGAAAAACTTCTTAAAAACAGAAGCAGACAAGCGTAAAAAGCGCGCTTAGTTTTATATCAAAGACGTCTTACGTGAAATAGAGAAAAATCGAGCCCGTAATACCAGGCACCAAAATCACGTAAGACAACATCAACCTGCGCCACCTCTTTGGTACATGCCACAACCCCATAAAAACATCCGAAACGATCTGCCCTTTAATTACCGTGATAAGCAAAGCAACACCAATTACCCAGTGCAGTTCTATGGATTGCTGGCCAACAACGATGGCCACTGCCGTTAATCCCATCAACACCAACCAGCTAATGGTATCTCGCACGACTTCCTTCTTGAACAAACCTTTCTTAGGTACTTCCCTGTTATCGTCATCAGAAACATTCATAATTCAGCCTTAAATCACGTATATCAATGGAAATAGAATGATCCAAAGAAGATCCACCATGTGCCAGTAACACGCCCCCGACTCCAGACTGGAGAAGTTCTTTTCCAAATATGATGGCTCTCGTAAACACACAACAAAAATCGCCAATACCACCATCCCTAATAGGACATGCATAAAATGGAAGCCTGTCATGAAGAAGTAAAACATGTAGAAGCTATTGGTACTCAAATCATACCCTTGCCCCAGCAGAATTTCGTATTCCCATAACTTGCTTACAACGTATATCGAAGCCACCAAAATGGCTCCCATTAATCCCTGCTGGCATCGCTTTCGATCTCCTTGCCGTGCAGCAATCATCGCTAACGCAACCACATAACTGCTGGTGATCAACGCCATCGTATTAATTAAACCCGCTGTAGGATGTAAGGTAGACTGACCAGCAGTAAACAGTTCGGAGTTATGAGTGTGCATCCAACTGTATGAAATAAAGAATATTGCGAAGACGGTTAACTCAGCAAAGATAAAAAACCAAATGGCCAAATCACCCGGCAGTTCTTTTGAGGTGGTTAGAGAGCTATCCACCGTTGACTCCATTACTGACGCCATGGGTTTCACCTTCAAACCTTAGAAACAAAAAAAGGCAAAAGTGAGCCACTACTCCCCCTCTTGCCCAACCACTAACTAACTAACTAACTAACTAACTAACTAACTAACTAACTAACTAACTAACTAACTAACTAACTAACTAAAACCTACTGATCAGATTTCTCAGTAGAAGACTTACCCTTGTCTTCTTCTGCCTTATCTTTCGGCTTTTCGTCTTGGCCTCCACAGCCACCGCAACAACTCATTAGCACGTCCTCTTTAGCGTTAATCGACAAACGCATAATAACCAAGCAATTTGCTCAGGTACTTGACCCAGATCATTCAATCGTTAACACAAGAAAAAAACCGGATATCGATAAATTCAAGAATCATTCAACGTCCTTAAGCCTCTGTTAAGAAAAATGCGTTACTCTACACAGAATTAAAACAATGACGCTTGAGAGAACCATGAAATTACTGCCATTAATCACACTGTGCATTCCACTGACGTTGTCGTTCCACCTCGTCGCGGATACAACCAACACAACGCTAAAAACACAGATTCAACAGTGCGAAAACTGTCACTCAGAAAGTGCAGCCAGTCAATCTATTGCGCCGGTCTTAAACGGCATGTCGGAACAATATCTGAAAGACCAAATGGAGAACTTCGCGCAAGATAAACGACGAGTGGCCATGGAAGAAACACCAGCAATCAACGACGCCCACACCTCCCTTGCTTCTGATGAAGAAAGCTTATCCTTAGTGTCGGAATACTATGCAGAATTAGAACGACGGGTTTCAAGCGTATCAGTCGATGGCGATGCGTCTTCTGGTGAATCCCTATTTGAGGATGATTGCGCAAGTTGTCATACCAGTACATTTGGCCGTTATTTAAGCGATAGCCCTGAAATCACTCACCTTGAGGGGCCTTACATTCTAAAACAAATGAAAGCCTTTTCTGATGGCCAGCGGAGCTTCACCAACGAAACCAAGTCCCATCGAAAAATGGTCAACAGAATTCAACAGTACAGTGATAAAGAACTGGCAGACATTGTGGCGTACATCAAAGCCAATGCGCACACGCTTTAGAAACTAGAAAGAACCTTTATTAAATCTTGGTTAAAAGCACTCGTTCAACGTCCTCTAACTTTTCCTTAGAGTCTTTGTCGTCCGGGGACAGTGCAATCAGTTGTATCAATGCCCTTTTAGCGTCTGGGTATTGACGTGCCATTAACCAAGCATTGGTTAAAATCTTCAGGTTTTTGACTGAAGGTTCGACCTGCTTGGCCTGAATGGACTGCTCTAAAAGCAGAGCCGCTTGATGATAACTTTCCTGATGAATCAGTAGCTGCGCCAACCAAGTCAAATGCCTTTCTTTTGTCATCAAACTATCAATGTAAGAAGAATGCAGCGAAGTAAGTGCTAACTTATAGTTATCCGTTTGCTGATACAAGGAGGCTAATTGTTCCCAATAAAGCATGTCAGGATAATGATCGGCTAAGCGTTTCAGTACCTTAATGGCAGAGGTATTATCTTCTTGATGTAGGTAAGCCGTTAAACTAATTCGATACCAGTCTTCGGGGGCCACTTTGGACTCCGCCTGTTCAAACATTTGAATGCCTTGTTGGATATTACTTACTGTCTTACCCCACAACGCTTGCTGAACATAACCATTAGCCAGCATGACGTAATCTTGAGCCTTAATAGGGAGTTGCTGCTCAGGCTTTTCTACTGTTTGGTTAAAGGCTTTAACCTCAATCATCCACGCACTTAAGTGATCGGTTCCTTCCTTCCATTGTTCTGTGTTCAACGCCAATTGGCCAAGCGTTTGCTGCAATCGAATCTGCTGATCCGGCGACAACGATTTGAGCAACCAAGTTTTTAAGAAAAACTCATACGCTTTGGGATAATCCTCTGTCATAAGCGCAAGACTGGCTGAGAACTGATGCGTCAACGCTTGTTCGTATTTGTTCAAATTCAACTGATTTAATCGATCTAACAAGCCTTGCACCGCAACCAAATCGACTTCAGGTGTTTCTTGCTTCGTCTCGTTTTCAGAGACCTTCACCTCTGGATTCATGGTTTCTTGTACATCCACGATCAGTCGATACGCCTTAGGCCGAATTTTCATAGCGGCGGCTTGCGCAGAAGATATCACCATCACCAACAATAAGGCGGTAATGGCAAACCGCCGAATCGAATTTACTCGTAGAGAACGTGTCATCATGAACCCAATCACTATTTACCCACACTGAATTGAAACGGTTGTCTAGACCTAAAAGGCTCCGGCTGGCCATTACGCACCAAAGGATTAAAGCGCCATCTCGACAGCGACTTACGTACTGCGCGTTCGAACACCCCCTTTGGGTCCGCTTTAATAAACACGATGGAATCCATTACCACTCGGCCTTCAACATCAACAATAAACTCAACCAGCAAATTACCGTTGATCTTCCGCTGCAACGCACGACGAGGATATTGTGGGTTTATACGTTTCTTTGGCATTTGAGACATATCTAACGCCAGTTCATTCACCATATCTGTCGGCGGTGCTGTCATCACAGGAATGGACGGCATACTGGCAGCAATCTTGAACGAACTGTCAAAGGACAAATCCGGAATGTCTATGGGAGGCATGTCCATCTTCGGCGTATTCATGGCTTTAGGCATTGGCGGTTGCGGCGTACTTTCCGGCTGAATTACAGGCGGAGGTGGTGGAGGTTCACGTTCACGTAACTGAACATCACTGTCGAACCGCATTCTTAACATATTTAAGCTCAGCGATTTTTGAGCATTGGTTTGATATTGCTTTCCAGAGCCCGCCAGTTGAGACATAAATAAGAATAAGCACATTACAACTAACAGCGCAGGCGGGAAAAACCAAACAGCACGCATAATTAATGAGCACCTTGTGCTTGTTTCGCAGCGACGGCGACTTGCTCAATCCCTGCTAATTTAATTTGATCCATCACTTTAATTAATAAGCCCGTCTTAGCCTCTTCATCGGCCTGAACCATCACAGAAACATCCGGCTGTTCGATCTTCAAACGTTCAAGTTTCGGACGAATCATGCGCACATCCGTTTGGTTGCCTTCCAACCAAATCAAGCCATCCGCTGTGACTGCAAGCATCACTCCGGTGCTTTCCTGCTGTTCTGCCGTACTTGCCGTAGGTCGATTAATTTCGACACCCGCCTCTTTCACAAAGGTGGTCGAGACAATAAAGAAGATCAGCATAATGAACACGATATCAAGCATGGGGGTCATGTCGATTTCAGATTCACTGCTTTGTAAGTCCAGATTTACTCGGCTTCTCATTCTTGCTCTCTTATCTTATTCTGAAATTACGATTTCGATAACGCTTGAACGGACACCAACTGAAGCTGGCTCCAACGTTGTAACCAGGTGTACATTAATAACCCTGATACCGCCAACACCATGCCTGCCATGGTAGGAATGGTGGCTTTAGCCACACCTGCCGACATCAAACGAGGGTTACTTGTGCCATTAAAGGCCAAGATATCAAACACCTGAATCATACCTGTCACCGTACCTAGCAACCCAATCAGCGGACAAATCGCAATTAAGGTTTTCACCAAAGGCAACGATTCTTGGAGCGCCCTCTGAAGATTGCCTGTCTCAGTAATACGAACGCTCGATGGCGAACCGGCCTTGGACAATTCAATACATGCCCGCTTCTGAGCAGGAAACGCACGCAACCGAAACCAACAACGCTCCAATAACAAAGACCACATCACTAATGCAGTCCAAGCCAATAGGAATAAGACCCACCCTCCCGACTTAAAAAACTGTTCCAGTGATGTAAGCCATATTGATGGGTCAAACTGCATTATCTAACGCCTTATCCGTTGACGTACGTTCTCTATTTTTTACCAATCTAGGTTTTAAAGGTGCACTAGGTGGCGTACCAGAAGAACCTTCAATGCGCTCTGCAATGGATGAAAAGGCCACCTGCTGCAATAACTGGATAAGTCGACGAACACGGGCGGCCATTAAGCTATGACAAAACAACAATGGAATTGCTACACACAAGCCTAATACTGTCGTCATAAGCGCTTGAGAAATACCACCGGCCATTAATTTTGGATCACTGGTTCCAAACACGGTAATGCTCTGGAAAGTACCTATCATCCCCGTTACTGTACCCAACAACCCTAGAAGCGGTGCCACGGCAGCCAGCAACTTCAAGAAAGTAAGGCCTTTCTCTAAACGAGGAACTTCTTTTAATAACGCTTCATCCACACGAATTTCAATACTCGTAATTTCTTTCGTCGATATGTCTTTTCCAGACAAGCCCTTGCTTGCAGCCCCTGCACCAGAGGAGGATTCATTAGCCGAGGTTGAAGAATTCACTGCGGCTAACACTCGGCCCAGAGGGTTATTTTCATTCAAGGTATCAATGGATTTAAATTGACGCTTGATCTTAATCTCGGCGAATACGGTTGCCAGTAAACGCCAGAATGCGACTATCAAGCCCAAACCGCCCAAGGCAATAATGATGTAACCAATAAGGCCTGCCTGATCAATTCGCTCTTGAATCGTTGGAGTGCGTCCCAGTAATTCAAGCAAGTTGCCTCGGCTAGGATCCACCATTAATTGATTTGATGATCCATCAAAGAATGCTGCCGCCTGAGCTTGCACTGAACTGCTAGGTTGACGAGCAAATACCGCAAACTGCTGATTTAAACTGTCGTACTTTAAGAACCGTCCTTGCTCATCAATCGCAACGAATGGCCCAACCCGCTGAACGTCAGTTTCAACGTAAACACCGTTAGGTTGAGCAACTGGTACAGTAAATTGTTTCACCTCCGACGTTGCCGTCATTTCCTGAAGCATTAAGTACCACAACCCCTGCAGCTCTAATAACGTAGGAATACGTTTCTCATCAGCAAATTCGATGCTTGATAAGCGATTTGGGTATTCTGTGGTAATCAATGAATCCTGAAGCACACCGCTTAAATCTTGAGCTTGCTGCTTGACGACCCCAAATACTTCGCCCAACTGACCACTGCGACTCTTCAGTAATTCATTCTTTTCAACCAGTCGAGCTTCGTTCTGATCAAATAAGTCCTTCAAGCGTTCTTGATTCTCTTCCGCAGTCGCTAAACGGCGTTGTGATGCTTTAAGCAGTTGGGCTTGCGCATTTCGGTCGTCCAAAAACGTATTCAGTCGAGACTGATCCACTTTTTGGTTGCTCTGAATACTGGTTTCAACCTGATTTAATAAATCATTAAGATCATTCGCAGCACTGAAAGAGGCCATAGAAACCATGGTCAGTAGAACGAACATGGCTGTTTTTGAAATAATGTTCATGAGTAAGTCCCTTATCAGTTCGGTCTAACCGGTAAATCTAATAGCTCTGGTACGGTTTGCTTCAGAGCTAATTGAATGCCCTTCTGTATCGACCAGTTCATTGATTCAGCCAGCTGCTGCCACGATTGAGTTTCAGGATTCCATTGACCGCTTTCTTGACCATCGGACGTTTGATAGTACAGCGCTACACGTCCAAGTCGCAGAAACGTCACATCACGGCTAGGTTGCTCGATCACGGTTAACATCCCACTGTAGGCTTCAAGCGTGCGTCCATATTCAACTTCGATTTGATAGGCCTCTAAGACTTGACGGTACTTTTCAGCAACGCTGACATCCGCTCGGTCCAATAAGGCTGAAAGACGAGTCAAGCGCTCACTGCGTTCGGTTGTTAAAAACGGTAAGTCTTTTTGAACAAAGCCGTTCAAAGTCTCAAGCATTTTATTCAGAAGAGGTAGCGCTGCCTGCTCCGTATCGCTTAAAGATACTAGCTGTTGTTCCAGTTGGTTCAATTCATCTTCTTGAGAGGAAATCAGTTTTTGCAGTTGCGCGTTGTACGTTTCTATTTGTTCTGCACGCTTAATCGTATGAATGTACTCGTAATAATCTTGTCGGGTTTGTTCATCCAAGGCATCAATTCGGGATTGTACTTTTGCCGAGTTCACGTACGACTTAGAAAGTTTTTGCTGTGCCTCTTCCACTTGAGAGGATTGGCCAATGACACTAAACGAAGCCAGCCCACCGACTAAAAAAGTTCTAAATATTAAAGCATAAGGTTTCATAAGCATTGACACACCAAATAAGAATGTTTCGCATTATACTTATGATTACTTCTCGTACAACCAATAAAATCAATAAGACCATAATTTAAAGCATGCTTTACTCAATATAAGCTGACTAATCGCTCAGCTTTTTATTATTTACATACTTATCATTTGCAAATAACAACCATTATCATTAGTATTCGCATGAATTACGAATGCATCGGACAAACAAAGACAACTAGGAAAGTCAGCCAAATCAAAAAGATAGGGACTTAATCCGTGCATATTGTTACTGCCTAATGGCGATAGCCTTGCTGTATCAACCAAGCGATATCAGCCAAGAATGGATACTGAGAAATGAACTTTCAAAAGAAAACGCTAGCCACGTACATCGCTGCCTTAATTTCAGGTAATGCCCTGATGAGTGCGCAACTTGTTCATGCGGAAGAGCAAAAAGCTGCCAACGAAAACCTCCAAGTACAAACATTAGACAAAGTAGAAGTCGTTGGTGATGAGCTTTCTAACGTCACCGAAAATAGCGATGCGTATGCGATAAAGAGCATGGGTACGGCAACGAAGTTTAATCTTTCTAACCGCGAAACGCCGCAATCAGTATCCGTAATGTCACGCCAAAGGATGGATGATTTCGGTCTGACAAATCTGAATGACGTCTTAGGAAATACAACAGGCATCATTGTAGAGCAAGTTGAAACCAATCGAGCCTATTACAACGCACGAGGCTTTGATATTAAAAACGTACAGTTGGACGGTGTTAGCATCCAAAACTCCGAAGCGTCTGGTATTGTTAAAGGCGACATGGACACTGTAATTTACGATCACGTAGAAGTCGTGCGTGGTGCCAACGGTCTTTCAACGGGTTCAGGTACACCTTCAGCCACCATAAACCTAGTACGTAAACGTCCAACCGAAGAATTTCAAGCCAGCGTATCAGCCACGGCAGGGTCTTGGGATCAAAAACGTTTAGAAGCCGATGTATCTGGCACCATTGTAGAATCGGGTAATGTCCGAGCACGTTTAGTTACAGCCGTTGAAGAAACCGATTCTCATCTGGATCGCTATAACCTAGAAAAGAACATCGTATATGGCGTACTGGACGCGAACATCACAGACAATACGATCTTTACAATCGGTGCCAGCCAACAAAAAAACCAAACTGACAGTCCAATGTGGGGATCTCTACCGTTGCAACTGAGCGATGGGTCAGAAACCAACTACGATCGCTCCACATCATCAGGCTCCGAGTGGAGCTATAACGATGAGCAAACACGCCAATTGTTCGCCGAATTATCCCATGAGTTTTCCAATGGTTGGACTGTAAAAGGGGTGGGAATGCACAATAAACAAAAAATCGAGTCTGATTTATTGTATGTCATCTCGAACCCGCTTTATAACATCCCTGCACTGCCTAACCCATTTTATGACCCGACGAATCCTGCATTTGGGCCACAATTCGTGCCAAACCCTTACGAAGCATTTCAAACGGCCGGTTTAGGTACAAGGTTTAGCGAACAAACGGAACAAAACAGCTTCGATCTATACGCATCTGGTAATTTTTCTTTCTTTGGGCGCGAGCACGAAGCCTATTTCGGCACCAGTTATTCAAAAAGCAACCACAGTTCAAGTGGTACAGCAGCAACCAGCTTTAATCTTGCGACAGCAGATATCTCTAAACTGGTATTTATTGAAGATCTAGACAGTTGGAATGGAGACAGCGGAGGCGACATCGACCGTACAACAACCCCTTGGGGTGGCGGTGCGTATAAAGACCGAAACATCTCGACCTATGGCGCAGTCAACCTAAACCTAACTGATCAGCTTAACTTTATTACGGGCGCTCGAGTCAGTGATTGGAGCACCAAAGGAACTGCCTTCAGCGGCGAATCGAAAGAGACGACAGAAAGTGGCGAAGTTACTCCGTACGCAGGTTTAGTATTTGATATCACATCGTCAGTGTCCACATATGCCAGTTACACAGAGATCTTTACGCCACAAAACAAACTCGATCGCAACGGAAACCTTCTGGGAGCGATTGAAGGCCAATCTTATGAGTTTGGTATCAAAAGCAGCTTGCTAGACGATAAACTCCAAGCGTCTATTTCTTACTTCAACGTTGAACAAGATAACGTTGCTGTTGAAGATATCATCATCGGCGCGACACAAACATACAGAGCTGCGGATGGTCTGAGCAGTAAAGGCTTCGAAATTGAGTTTGTTGGTGAGCCAATTCACAACCTTCATGCAAGCCTGGGTTACACCTATCAAGACATGGACGCCAGCGACGACGCGGGTAAAGATGTGACAGATTACACACCTCAACAGCTAGTTCGTTTCGCAACGTCTTATCGCATTCCGAACTTAGAAAAGCTAAAAATTGGAACTAGCATCAATTGGCAAGATAGCACGAAGAATACATCCACCGCAGGCCAAACAACCAAGCAAGACAGCTACGCATTGGTTAACTTGATGGCCAGTTATGATGTAACCGACAGTTTGATCGTTCAAGCGAATGCGAACAATGTAACAGACGAAGATTACTACGCATCACTTAAAACGCGCGGATATTCATACAAAGGCGCGCCAGCAAACTACGAAGTGAGTGCTCGTTACAACTTCTAACGTGCCTATGGGTACAGCATTAAATTGCTGTACCCATTTATATGTTTACTTAATGAAATGCAAATAATTATCATTGCACACGCAATTGATAATCATTAGACTTCTGAAAAACTGATTACAGATCACCAAATAATTACAGTTTAGAGCTCTACAGAGAAGCAGGTTCTAAACACCTGCAACTCTCGGCCTTAGCTCACCACAAATCAATTTTTAAAACGCTTAGCGGTCTAGCATCCAAGCTCAGCGAACCATTATGTCTATTGCTGTCATCAGGATGAATGGCAGCGCTTATTTTAGGGGAAAGAATTTGAGCGCCGAAGTAAATACGACCCTCGATGATGATATCTCGCCAGACGATGTAATAGCGCCAGTCAAAACGAAACCGCGTGCAAAACGTAAAAAGAAACTCACGGCGCACAGAGCTGCCTATTTGGTACACAGTTTCATTGGTCTCAAACTTTCTCTTCTGTTTACCATCGTATTAGCCACAGGCACCATCGCGGTCATTAATGAAGAACTCGACTGGCTCATTTACGATGAAATGCGGGTTACCCCTCAAGCAGAACGCTTGAATGAAGGTGAACTCATGGATCGACTCGATGCTGCCTATCCAAACGCCGGGGTTTCATTTCTTGAAACTGCTAACCAACGCCCGCACATGGCGGCCATGGCACAACTCAGCAGTGCGGAAGGCGGCTTTCAAAAAGTCTGGATTGACCCTTACACCGGCACCATCAAAGGCGAAACCGATTTCTTAACGGTGGGCACATTTTTTTCCATTCTGCACACTCGCCTTTATATGCCCGTCATTGGTCGCGCACTCGTAAATGTATTTGGTGTGCTGTGCCTCATTGGTTTAATTTCAGGCCTCATCAGCTACCGACGATTTTGGAGAGAGTTTTTTACGCTGCCTAGATGGAATGCTAAACCCCGAATCTTTCTCGGTGATTTACATAAGTTCATAGGGCTTTGGAGCCTTTGGTTCATATTAATCATGGGTGTGACCGGCACTTGGTGGTTTTACCACAACCCACTCGTATTTTATAAGGTAGCACCGCCCGTGCTGCCAGCCACGACCATTGAACCTCAGTTATCACATCAGGATCTCGATAAATTGGGGGCTGGAATCCCGAATCGACTGTCATCCGCTGACATCATTAACGCCGTCAAAAAACATGATCCAAACTTCGCCATTCAACTATTACGTCCCCCTGAACATAACGGGCAGGCTTACAGAGTCATGGGCACAAAAGGTGAATTACTAACCAGTTCAAGGGACAGCAGTTACTACGTTCATCCTTACACAGGCGAAATCATTGGCGACCGCTTAGTAAAAGATATAACTGCGTTACAACGCTTTGATTATGCAATGGTTCCTCTGCATTACGGAACTTGGGGCAACGAAGGGGCAAGTGATCTCGCGGTTAAATTTGTCTGGTTTATCTTTGGCTTAGGAATGACCGTCTTATCTGTTTCCGGCATGATTATTTACTATCAAAGAACACGCTCTGCGACTAACAAGCTGTTACCTGAACAACCCTCCAAACGGTTCTTCAAAAAATCATGGTTTGTTTTCCGTCCGTGGGGCGGGCCGATGTCTGGCTTTAAGTATTTAAACTGGGCATTCATCACCGTCGCCTGCATTGGAATAAGTATCGCGTTCACACTGCAACGCGAAGGCGCCTCAGGCTCGGGTTTCCAATACGCAAAACAACACGTGGGTGAGTGGACAATTTCACTGAACGCCACAGCAGGTTTGCTCGAGAAAGATTTACCGCCAATACGCCCAGGCAGACAAACCAACATGAATGTTTTCATTCATGGAGGTAACCCAAAAGCGATCAAGTTCATGCACATCAAAGCGCGTAAACCAAGAACCATGCGTGCTCCCGGTGCGGTAGTACACGGCCAATTAGGCAATCAACATTCCAACACCATTATGCCGAAGAAAATCAAAGACAACGCCAAACTGTGGGTCACCATCGAAGACTGGCACGGCAACTTCCATCAAGCGTCATGGCCATTAATGCCTGACGGCGAACAAACCATTGATTTACGCATTAATAATCAAGAAATAACAGATAACAAATCATCCAACATTAAAATAAAGGAGAACAACTAATGCGTTACATCCTTTTAATTTTACTGACTGTACTGAGCGTACAAGCCCGTGCTCACTACCCACTGCTCAGCTGTGAGTTCACAGAAAGCGAACAGTCTTCAGCAGAGCAAGTATTCTGTGACGCAGGCTTTTCCGATGGCACTAAAGCACCCAACGTTGTCATGGAAGTGTTCTCCGAAGACGATGAAACCTTGGTTTCCGGTCATACGGATGACCTTGCGAAATTTCAATTTGAACGCCCAGAAGGCATCTTCTTCATCATTATGGATGCAGGGCCAGGTCATGTAATCGAAATTTCGGACGAAGAAGTTAATTAGGGCGACCACGTTTATGAGTCATGATTCGAGCACATTCACTGAAACCGTGCCTCCTTGGAACGGCCAAAAAGAAGATAAAGTCGTATTCAGTCTCGCACTGTTCATTATCGTTTTGGCCGCACTACTGCTCTGGATGAGACAACCAACAGAAACTAAGAAAGCTCCAGTACTGCCTGCGGAGCTTAGGCAAGTGGTTACCGAACTGAGCATTGCCGTTGAAGAGATTCAAATGCTCCAATCCCTCGAAGGTGTGCATCCAAGTTTGTCCAATCTAACAGACATGGGAATTGCGCCTTTCAACGGTTCAGCCAGTTACACAGATCATCCAATGGTCTGGAGTGAAATTGAATCCGGGTGTTTGATCGCGACCAATGCATCATCAACGCTTCTACTTCGATTGAAAGCAACGGGGTCTCAAAGCGCGCCGACCTATCAAATTCATTGGCGGGCCGCAGAGACACGTTCGGATTCAGACCAACCAGTTTCTGACTGCTTATCAACGGTTAATTGGCAGGCATTTCCTACTTCAGCTGAACCTGAAACAAACCATCATTCAGCCCCATCCGGAGCACATTCCCATTGATTTCCTCATTATTTAGATTTGCGCTTGCGGGCTGCGTTTTACTTCTTTCAACCGCCAGCTTTGCGCAGTTGAATGTTGGTATTACGCTTCATCCCTACTACAGCTATGTAAAGAATATCGTGGGAGACAGAGCGACCGTCACACCATTAATCGAAGCGGGATTCAATCCTCATGCCTATAAATTAGCGCCTGCAGACTTGGCAAGGCTGAAATCCATGGATGCCATTGTGGTTAACGGCATTGGCCATGATGAGTTTGCCATTGAAGTACTGAAGCAACTCAACCTGCCAAACTTAACCACGGTGTATGCCAATGAAGCAGTCCCGCTATTAAGTAATCCCGCAGGAACAAAGCATAATCCTCATACCTTTGTATCCATTGATGCCAGTATCCGACAGGTCTATACCATTGCTCGACAGCTGGCAAAATTGGATCCTGACAACGCAAAATTCTTCCAACGTAATGCATTAACGTTCGCTAAGAAATTACGGATTATCAAAAAGAACGCTCAGCAAAACATCACGCCTTTAAACCTTGGCAAGGTGCGCATCGCCAGTACCCATAATGCCTATGGTTATTTACTGCAAGAATTTGGTATGACCATTTCAGCCGTCGTTGAGCCTGCCCACGGTGTGTCCCCCAGTGCATCTCAATTGCAAACCACGATTAACAAAATTCGAGACGTAAACGTCAACATTTTGTTCACAGAACTCAACATGGAAAACCAATACGTGGATGTCATTGAACGAGAAACCCAAGCCAAACTCTATCATTTCTCCCATATGACGTATGGCGATTACCGAGAAGAATTGGTCGAGGAAGACATGACAAAGAACATGAATACTCTGGTCTCTGCCCTGACCTACGCAGCCAGCCGCAATGCAAGTGAGTGAGCCAATGACAATTCCAAACACACTGACAGGCCCAAGCGTCTTGCTCGAACAAACCAGCGTTAAAGAAGGCGATCAACAATTACTCTCCGCCATCACAACGGAATTTAAAGCCGGAGGCTGGCACGCAATATTAGGGCCTAACGGCGGCGGTAAAAGTACCCTGTTAAAGGCCATTTTAGGGTTAACGCCTCACCAAGGTTCCATTACGATTCAATGGCCTACCGCTGAACCCAACACACAATCCCAAGGAAGGTTGGGGTACCTGCCTCAATCCATGCCCTTCGACGCAAGCCTACCAATTTCAGTGCGCGATTACCTACTTATGTCACTGAGTAAAAAGCCCATATGGTTCAGTCGTAAAATACCCGTTGAAGTGGAAGTCGCCCTTAATCAAGTGCAGCTGAACGACAAACTGGACCGTAAAGTCGGAGACTTATCGGGCGGGGAACGCCAACGTTTGATGCTGGCTACTGCCTTATTACAGGCACCGACTCTGTTGATTCTGGATGAACCCATGACGGGGCTCGATCAACAAGGGCAAAAAGACGTGCTCAATTTGCTGTCTGAATTCAATACCGCCGGAGGCACCATTCTGATGGTGGAGCACAACTGGCAAATAGTGAAACAGCATTGTGATCAAGTCTATTGGATCGACAAAGGGTTGGAATATCAAGGCACCCCGGACGATTTTTTCGCCTCGAAAGTATCGCAAAGTAACCCCCTACAGCCTGAATTTATGGAATAAGCATTGAACAGATGCCCAACACTTAAGTTCAGTAATAAAGTTCAACACTAGAGCTCAACACCCATGATGACATCGGTATATCAAACGTTTAAACATGTGGTAGAACAAGGCTGGTTACCAGAGATGTTCGCCTATGAATTCCTAATCAATGCATTGTTTGCCAGTTTAATGATCGGCCCAATGCTGGGTCTACTAGGAACATTGGTGGTCGTCAAGCGCCTGGCCTTTCTATCCGAAGCCGTTGGTCATAGTGTGCTTACTGGCGTGAGCATCGGGATTCTCTTGGGCGAACCCGTCAATGCCACTTGGATCAGTTTATTCAGCTTTTCCATACTCTTTTCACTGCTGTTACAGTGGATCAAAGGCCGCTCAACCATTCCCTACGATGCTCTGATCGGGGTATTCCTCTCGTTCGCGCTAGCACTCGGCGCAGCGTTACTCTTGTACGTTGCCAAACATGTGAATGCGCATTTAATCGAGCAAGTGATGTTCGGCTCCATTCTGGTGTCCAGCGTTGACGACCTGATACTGTTGGCCACCATATTTATCTTGGTCAGTTGGTTAGCATTCTCTTTTGGTAATCAAGCGTACTTAGTCGCCATCTCACCCGAAGTGGCCCACAGTCAACGTATAAATACCCGACTTCACGATTACGGGTTTGTAATTCTAATTGCCCTCATCACCGTAGCGGCCGTAAAAATCATTGGTGCTGTATTGGTTGGTGCGCTGCTCCTGATACCTGCAGCCAGTGCGCGTTTGGTCGCTAAAGACCTCAAACAAATGCTCATGCTGTCCGTACTCATAGCCACCACCAGCTCAGTCTTTGGCGTATTGATACCAATGTACGGCGAATGGCCCGTTTCAGCAGGGCCTGCAATCACTTTATTTGCTTGTGGTTGGTTCATCATGTGTTTGATGGTTCGACAACTCAATGGACGAAACAACTAAAGGCGCAATCCTATGAAACGTATTTTTATGTTCATCATCAGTTGCGCATTGGTTGTCTTATCCGGTTGCAGTCAAAACGCAATCAAAACCAAGGTGCCCGACCAGCCGAATACACTCAATTCAAACCCTACGGATGCGCAGAGTTCGCTTAAGCTCGCAACGGCCGTTCCTGTTATCAAAAGCATGGCGGAGGAGTTAATCGCCAATACTGACATTGAGTTAGTGTATATCCCCTCTTCACGCTACAGCATTAAGCGCGTGCCTGGCTGGCTGAAACGTCAACCTACGAACAATTTCCCTACGGTTGATGCCGTTGCGGGTATCAGTTCAATTTGGCCTACTCTCGACATCTACCCTCATTTACGAGCACAGAATATACACGTCATTCCCATGGATCTTGCTCATGCGTATGTGCCGGGCGGTGAACGAGTAGCGCTTACTGAAAGCACCACCAAAACACCTCACTACTTTTGGCTGAACCCAGCCAATAGCCTAATTATGCTAGGCATTCTGCACAGAGACGTACAAGCGCTAGTTTCAAGTGCTTACCAACTCTCAGAAACACAAAAAACCAATATTGAAGCTCAACTGACACGCAATCATCAGTGGATGACCAAAAGCTTAAGGCAACTCCAGATTGATTTAGACAATCAACTGATGTCCTTAGACACAATGCAAGTCATTGTCGATTCGGAAGATTTCTATGAACTGGCAGCATCCACCCTACTGCCAACGACACAGTTCGATGAAGCCAAAGAAAGCGGCTTCCCATCGCTGTTAATTACAACGAAGAAGTCCAGCCATAAAAAGCTTAAAAACACGCCAGAGAACATACTTGTTTGGTCCATTGATGACTTCGCAAAGCCAAGAAAGGGAAGCTTTACGGAACGTTGGAAAAACAACATATCATCGCTCTCTGATCTTCAATAACGATTAATATCCATTGAACAACCCGTATTCATTGAACAACCCGTATTCATTGAGCAGCCAGACCTCATTGAGCTGGCTCATCACCAAGCAAACATGCCTCAGTAAAAGCATCGCCAACAGGCACGATATAAAAAACAGATGGCTTAGCTTGGATCCTTTTGGGTCTGAGCTTCCACCTGATCCAAATTCTTCATGCGCTTCATTTCACCAGCGGACAGTGATAATTGTTCCACCATATAAATATTAAGCAAAGCATCACCACCGGATTCCATGTCTAAGCTTTGTTTATAGGCGAGATATTGTGCTCGCTTAACCTTAAATACTGCGCGTTTCTGATCAAGTTCAACTAAGCGCTCTGCTGCCGCTTCACCATAATTCTCAACGTAAACTTGGTATTTCTCATGGTCAGACATTTCCACCACATCACTGCTCAGCGTTTTATGATGTAGCGCCATTTGAGACGATTGACGAGCCTCTAAGCTTTCTTGTGGCAATAAAGCATTAAGATCTGACAATTGCCTTTGCTTCTCTGCTGCAGGTAAATCTCCGGTTGCAATGACCATGCGTTCCAGCATGTAACGATCGTATTGGTTGTCTTTGCCAAACATAGACTCGGTGCTGTGCTGATCAAACAATGACTGTTGAAGTTGTTCTCTTTCCTGAAATACACGACGTAAATTCTTTAAATCACTTTGCGACACCAACTGGGCAGGATCATATAAACGCGCCCAAATATCTTGATCAAACTCCAATGCATTTAATTGGGTCTTATATTCAATGTAACCTTCAAGTAGTTGATACGCTTGCTGGTCAGCTGGGGCTTTTAAGTGTTGACCAATGTACTGCCCAATCCATTGCCTGATTTGTTCAATGCTTGCATCATCTTGGGCCGTCAGAAAGTAATCAAACAACTGCCGTACATCTGCATCAACGATGAGGTCGCCGTGTTCATCCGTCGACAAAGAACCGACAACATCGGTGCCTCTAAACATGTCTGGTAGCTGTTGTGACCAAGCAGAAGACTGCAGGTTTTCGGTGTCACTCTGCTCTTCAAAAAAGACAGTAACGTCATCCCTTCTTAAGTCTGACTCAGATAATCGAATGATTTCTGGCTTTGTTTCTGTTTCACTCTGACCAAAGTTCACATAGTTTGTGTCTTGCAAAAAATGACTGACCACAGCCAAACTGCCAAGAGCAAGAACAACGCCTGAAATAAGAAACGTTTTAGAAGAAATGTTCATGTTCACCTACTTAATTACCCGATTGCATACCCACTCAAACACTTAATTCATCATGCGATGAACCGAAAAAAAGCAACTCACAGGGAGTTGCTTTTAAATTCAAATATTACAAACCTTTATTCTTTAAGCGGTTCGCTTGCTGGACATACAGTGTTGGAATGTCCATGAACCAGTGACCAAGGCCTAATGTCTGGTTAATCGCATCAAAGTGGTTGTGCTTGTAGTTCATCTTGATAGGATCGCCCAAACCATGACCACAGTTGGGTACTAAGCCATCCCAAACAATGTTACTTGGCATGAACAAATCCACGACACTGACAAAAACCAAATCAATGGGATCAAACCAATTCGTACGATCCTTGATACCGCCCCATGAATAATACTGAACACCATTCACTTCTTTGTTTGTGAAATATTGGCTAGCAACTTCACCCTGAGTACCGTTTTGGTTATCCATACAATCTTTCGATGGTAAGCCTTGCGGATAATCTTGATTAAACTGTGCCACAACGTTCAAATTGGTCGCATCCGCCAAATCGAGAAGACTTTGTTGGCCACGCTGTTCACTGTTATAACTTCCGTCTTGAGGCACACCCGACAAAAGCTCAACAAAGTTAAATGTGTTATCAATTAAAAATACGCCTACAGTTTCAATCAAGCTGCCTTCTTCAATGGCATCACGAAAGCCATTAGAAAAATGCGTACCACGGTTCATACCAAAAACAGTCGTCACAGAAGCTATCTGATCTGGCATCACAACTGCAGCATAGCGGGCAGCTAGCGCACCTTGGCTGTGCGCGATCAAATTCACCTTTTCAGCGCCTGTAATGGCTAAAATATTTTCCAAGTCTTCAATCAACTCGGTTGCGCGTTGCTCATTCGACTGAATAGAACTTAAGTTTGTGACGTACACATCGCCACCCTTCTTACGTAGCTTACCGGTGATGCCATACCAATAGTCAATGCCCAACGCTGTATCAAATGCTGCAGCGCCAGGCACCATAACAATCGGATATTTAGTGGAAGCGGAAGAAGAGCCTGCAAAGCTCATTTGGCTTAATAAAGCCATACTCAAAACCAAAACAAATCGTAACAACATCTTATTAACACCCTTTTATTTTTATATAAGTGAGGGCACGAATGGTAGGTAACGCTTAAGACGGGGCTAACTACCCAGACGGGTAGGCAAGTAATTTAAAGACGCTCTTTTGTGACGTAATTCAAAAAACGGTATCAATTGCAGCGTAATTTATTGAACTAAATTAAATACATACCAAAACGAACTCAAACTTAATATCCAGACATGTTTATAATCTCAATGAATAATTGGTAAATCCCCTTAAAAAGAGACTCTTCATGAAGGCGTTGATTCTGCTCATCAGTCTTATATTTTTCCCTCTGGCTATTGCTGCCGGTGAAATAGAAATCTGGGGAGAAGAGTTCTCACCCTTTGGTTACATCGAGAATGGTAAACACAGCGGAATGGTCACAGAGATTGTTCAGCATCTTATCAATGACACCGGCATTAGCGTAAAAGCCTGGCACATGGCTCCTTGGGCAAGAGCATTCAAAGAAGCCAAAGAAACACCCAATACATTACTCTACACCGTCGTAAGAAAATCTGATCGAGAAGAGCTCTTCCATTGGATAGGCCCCGTGAGTGATCGAACTATCTATCTGTTTAAACTCTCAAGCCGTAAAGACATTCAAGTATCGTCTTGGGAAGATATACAGCACTACAACGTCGGCAGTTTAATTGGTGGGGCATCGACTGAAAACCTTGAATCCCACGGCATTCACACGGATAAAGTCTCGAACATTGCACTGAACGTTAAGAAGTTGCTTGCAGGCCGTCTGGATCTCATCGACATGCTTGATGACTCTCTCGCCCACATAGCGAAGCAAGAAGGTGAACCGCTTGCCCAATTTGAAAAGGTCTGGCTTGCAGATCAATCCAAGAAGTATTACATCGCCCTAAACAAAAACACGCCACCCTCGATCGTGGCGCGCTTGCAGTCGTCTTTCTTATCCCTTGAAAACAACGGAACATTAAAGACAATCCAAAATAAATACCTGCAATGAGTCAATTCAGCCGTTATACACGCTATTAACCATCGCACGCGTTGCACTGGATACAATATCTAGTGATACACCTCACCACTGAATCGACCATGACGCGCATCGGCCATCAGTTTCCTAAACTCTTCCTGCTTAAGGTGAATGAGCGTTTTGTGATCTCCCGCTTCAAGAAAAACATCTTTCTGTTGGTCCAAAAGCTCATCACACACGGAGTCCATGTTGTAAGCTCGCCCTACTGGCGGAATTGCACCAGGCTGGCAGTCTTTAAACATTTCATAGACTTTATGTTCAGAAATTAAATGGAAGTCACGATTCAAGTCTTCTGATAATCGATGAAACCGGATTTTATTAATACTGGGTAAAACCGCCATCATATGATGACCTTCGTGATCTTCCAAGATCACAGCCTTCGCCAACTTCATAGGAGAAATCTGGGCGGAACGAGCTGAATCCATCGAACTACTGGTTTTATAGTGATTTATAACGTCGTATTTAATCTGCTGGGCGTCAAGATACTCACCCACTCGAGCTGAAATACTCATAGGTAGACCCTCCAAGACGGTTTCACCATAGAGGAAGTATAGGCTCAGTCGGAGGATATATCTGCTTAGAAACAGACAATAAACGGGTTACTCTGTTTCTCTACTTCCTTCACTAAATATGCACTCAACCTAACAAGGTTTGCTTAATTTTTGCTGCAATTTCCTCAGGCCTTTCTTGCATGAAGCAATGCCCACCAGCCACCGTCTCAATATCAAATACAGACCGCTTTTTCAGACGTTCCATTGAGCGAGCAATGAAGGGAAAGGTTTTCTTTGCTACCCATATGTTTGTGGGCGTTCTCACTTGTTTCAATAACGGCCACAGACGTTTCGGATAAGATGAAAAGATCTCTGCTTCACGCTTAGGCGGGCACTTCAAACCAACCCCTTCATCCACTTCTTGAAGCGCATAATCAACGTAAGCTTGGAGGCATTCACGCTTCCAACCCTTAAACGTTCCACGCTCATGAAAATACTCAAACGCGTCATTACGCGTTGGCCAATGACGAGTACGAACGCGCGCTTGTTTTGCTAAAGGCAGTTGATTTAACAAGCCAAATAAGTCTGCGGTTGCCATGACTTTCAACATTCCCGGCGGGAAGATCACTGGGTCCAACAAAATGGCTTTATCGAAACATGTCCGATCTTTGGCCAGCATCAACGACGTCACTACGCCACCAAAGCTGTGCCCAACCGCATAGCAAGGTACTTTTCGATGAATGCCATCACTGCCCTGCACTTCGGGTAAGTCATCCACAAAGTGATGAACAACTTTTAACGCCATGCTGGCACAACGATTCCAGCCAACAAACGCACCTCCCATATCACTGTCACCATGACCGGGTAAATCAGTAATGATCAGATCAAAATCAGTAAGAAGTGATTTCAATAAAGGCGCATAGGTTAATCCACAGAAACCATTACCATGAAGGAAATGTAATATGGGTTTTCCAGTAAACTCTGTACGCCAACCCCGTAACGTGAGATTGGATTTAACAGGAAACGACCATGGCTCTAGTTCTGAAATCATCTTATTAACAACCGTATCAATAAATCTGACGGCATTGTAGGAGGTTTATTCAAGATTAAAAAGTACAGTTGGACACTCAGAACGTCCTGAACACGATTATCTGATCATCGTTAACTGATGCCCACGCTGTTATTTCAGAAGTTGATAACCCCGATGATATCCCCCAAGAAGGGTTGGCCTACTTGCCTTATTCCATCAAGGGCTTCTTTAACTGAAGCCCTTAATTAATTCTCTAAATGGCTTGCTTCACCCGTCCAAGTAAATGTTTTATTTCTTTTCTACGCTCCTCATCGGCGATGGGTCTCTCATTACGTTTTGGCGCTGTTAAGGCCTTATTTAGAGCCTCTATCGCAAGCTGATATTCGCCTTCTTCGAATAAGAACTCACCATAAAAGTAATTTGGGTCTAAACCATTCGGATTGATTGTCAGCGCTTGCTGAAACATCTGGCGCGCCTTGTCCGAATCACCAAAACCAATCGGCCAACCCGGCACCTTGGCATATAAAGAGGCTAAAGAGGTATAAACAGAACCCTCTAGAACCGTTTCATCAATGGACATGGCCGTGATTAAGTAATCACGCGCGTCTTTCACATAAGATAAGGCAGACAAACCGCCTACTGCACCCGCGTACGTAGAGCGAATGATGCCCTGCCACACTTTTGGTTCAGCACGCTTGGGAAAGTCACCCGCCAATTGGTCTACTTGACGAATCAGCCCTTCAAACGCCCCTTCTTTCGAATCCCCTTCCGTTCGATAATTCACAATGGCCCATTGACGTTGAATATTGAGTAAACGGTTCTTCATACTTTGAACCTGATCGACTTCTGACGACGAGGTTGTTAATGAATTCATGGTTTGTGTTTTTTGCTCTGGCTTGTATGCATCCGCATAAAGATTCGTCGTTACTACTGACATGGAAAGTACTGTCATAGAAAGTGCTGTCATAGACAGGCCGAGCGTCGTAGCAGCCATCAATGTTTTTAACTTTGTGTTTGCTCGATTTAATATTGTTAAAGTCATCATGTTCTCCAAAATTTTTCTTTGTTAGTTCAAATCGGTTTGATCAGCCCCAGTCTTCCAACGGGTTACAGCGCTGAATGCTGTTGCTTGGCGTAGGTTTGGATGGTCGGTAGTTGCTTTGCTAAGGACTTATCCACAAGGCCTGGTGCAACACCATTGATGCGAGCAAACAACTTTTCAGGCCAGCCAAGATAAGTCACTGCAGACTCCTGCTCGATGGCACGAACGATTTGAGCGGCAACAAACTTAGGGGAATCCATTGCCACACCGAGTTGACGGTTCATCTTGGTCACGGCATCCGAGTTCATTTCTGTGGCGGTTGCTCTGGGGGCCACATACAGAACCCGAACGTCTGTACTCGCTAATTCCCGACGCATGGATTCGCAAAAACCTCGCAGGCCAAACTTACTGGCACAATAAGCGCTGTAACCCGCATATCCAATGGACCCAAGCGTGGACCCAACATTCAGGAGCACTGCGGATGGCCTTGCTAGCAACTGCGGCAATAGCGCCTGTGTAAGCTGCATTGGAGCCAGCAGGTTGGTCTGAATCATGGTGTCCAACGCGTTCTTATTCAGCCGATCCAATGTTGCAAATGCATTCAACCCTGCCGCTTGAATCACACCATCAAGCGCCATCCGTTTCAGTTGATTCACTAAATAATCAAAATCCAATTCGCAACCCAAATCCGCTCGAATTACGATGGTGTCCGGCAACTCTGCTGCCAACTGATTTAGCGCAATGGCATTACGCCCTACCAGAACCAAAGACGCCCCTTGATAACTCAACTGCTTTGCCAGTTCTTGGCCTATACCACCCGAAGCGCCAGTCAATACAAATCGTTTACCTTTAATGTCCATAACCTATCCCCCTTTTTGAATGATGCTTAGGCCGCTTGGCTAGCCACAAATGTACGAGGTAAACCTCTGAACATATCGGCGTACAGTCGATACACCACCTTAGCGCTGTCAATAATGTCTTGCTGATCTTGAGGGTCTTCAATTTTGTTCATCAGATTTTCAAAAAACGTCAAATGCTCTATGTCTAATGAGCCGTGTGATTCCAAGTAGCTGAAGGCCGTTCGCGGTAACATTAAGTTCTCCGCTATCACACCCGCTGCATTCGTCGCTAATGCAACACTGGTACCTTCCAACACATGTACCATGCCGAATAAACACAATGGATTATTACGAGCGATCACGTCGTACAAATACGAAACCATAAGCTCGATGGAAGGTGACGGTTTGCCATTACGAACCCGCTCTTTATCCCCACCAGTGGCAGCAATATCATTCAAGATCCACTCATGGTGTCCGTATTCTTCTTCGATGTATTCCACAACGGCGGCTCGTATCCATTCCTTGTCATCGCTCAATCTGGAGCCACACGCCATCAATAATGGGACGGTGTGCTTAACGTGATGAAAGGCTTCCACCAAGAACGCACGATAGGATTCCAAGGAAACTTTGCCTTCAAAGCAATCCTGAATCACAGGGACTGACAGCAATTGCTGGCGAGCTTGTTCGGTTTCGTTTTGTAGGCGTTGATAAAATGCAGTCATTAGATATTCTCCAAAATTAAGTTGTGCGAAGTGTGATTCACGTTGTTATCCAAAAGGTTTAAGTACTTGGAATCAAAATGCGGCGAATCAGATTGCTGTGGATAAGAACGCAACGTTTTTCCGTAAACCGCTTCGTCGTACAGTGCATGTATTTTTGTTTGGTATTGATTAAGAATTTCTTGTCGTTTTAGCCGACCGTTACTGGTCGCTAAACCGTTTGAGATTGAAAAAACATCATCCGCCATGACCCACGCAGTCACTCGTGCGTATTCGGGTAAATCTGCGTTTGTATGATCAATGGCGTCTTGTATTTGCTCCCAAGAAACACAGGGATTACGAGGAACAATCACAGCAACGTTGAATGGTTGTGCATCGCCCCACACAATGGCCTGTTTAATTGGTAACTGTTGAGTAAGGTCACTCTCTACCCATTCAGGATTTACATTGCGTCCAAAGCTGGTAATGAAGAGATTCTTTTTCCGGCCATGAATGTACAAGAATCCGTCTTTATCCAAATGCCCTAAATCCCCTGTGGATAACCAAGTATTTTGGTTCGACGGCTTTGGCTCGGATGAGTCTAGATAACCCAACATCTGATTGCCTTTAATCAGCACTTCCCCGTCTTCCGCTATGCGAATGTAATTATGCGCTAACGGTTTACCAACGCTGTCCGGCTTGTTCGCGTCATACGTATTTAATGTACTCACGGATGCATTTTCAGACAGGCCATATCCCTGATAGACGGGCAACCCCAATGCATGTGCTCGATCCAGCAAACTTTGGCTCACTCGACCTCCGCCCACTGAAATGAATCGCAATGATTTGGGCTTTTTTGCCCCCATTTCAATACAGGAAACTAGCGCCAATAACAGTTGCGGTATTAACACAATGCTTTCAGGGGAACGCGCCAACAACCCTTGAATAAACGTCGGTAAATCAATATCGGTGGCGCCTTTGAACCCGACTTCCGACATCGTATTTATTTGAATGCATGCCCCTGCTAATAACGGGGTATAAACGCCTGCGATGTTTTCTAACAAGGTGGCCAAAGGTAATAAGCAGTTGTGCTTGGTCATGTTTAAAGATTCAGTCGCCATCACTAACGACTCTGCAACCTGAAGCTGTTGCTCTGCCGATAAACACACACCTTTTGGTAGACCCGTCGAGCCGGAAGTAAAGGTAACTTTGGTCGTTTGTTCAGGCAGAACCGGAGATTCATTGGTATTCGTTGCAATTCGACTGACCGAATACATACACCCTCGAATGCCCGTTGTTAAACGGTTCTGGTGCACCCATATCCGTTGAAGCTCAACATCATTACTATCTTTGATTTCAGAACGATCATTCATTGAATCGGTCATCGAAGAATCAGGCACGGCGGAAAGAAGCAGCGTCTGTACGTCTTCTTGTGACAAATCAGAAAGCACACAATCAATCCCAGCACTCTTAATCAAATGCTGATGTTGCTGCGGACTGAAAAACATAGGCATCGGAACCAGTGTTATCTCTGAGAATAACGCGGCGAGATCCCACAGCACCCAGTTCACAGAGTTATCAGCCAGAAGCCCTAAACGTTGAACGCCTTGCTGGTTTAACCACTCTGCTCGCTGTTGAATGTTTTCCATGAGATCCACCCAACGCAGCTGTACTTCGCCTGATACCAACACATCCGCATTCGGTTGTTGCTCTGCCCATTGGCTTAATCGATGAAAGAACTGCAATCGGTTCATGATGCGCTCTCCTGTTGATTCGTATTAGCATGACTTGTATTGGCGTGATTTGTATTTGCATAATGCGCTTGATACAAAATGCTTCGATACATGCCCATCTTGTGCATCTTCTGACAGGCAGAGCCCATCTCACCGATCATGGCTTGAGGCCGTGTTTTGTAATATTCGCCCCAGCCGGAACTTGCACCGCCTATTCGCTCTTCATTCGCATCAATCAATGCAATGGGTGTAAGGCCAAGAGACGTAAACGCTGTGACCATGCGCTCCGTTAACGTAAAAGCAATCCAATTGAAACCGTTCGAGGTTAGGTAATCAGCAAGCGTTAAAATCACCAAATAACCGGCCCCCTTCATAGCACCGGCTAAGTTGCCCACTTCGACAAAGCGTTCTCGCTGAAAGATATTCCCTGTCACAGCCGATGCGGCTTTTTCAACCGGAAAGTCGAGATATTCCTCTAAAAACAGTCGGTCACGACTCGCCATTCGAAAACCAGCAGCGGCAATGAGTTCTTTCGTTTCTATGTGGCGAATGGCGATTAAATTTGGCATGAACATCTGAACGTCAGCGTGATATCGGTTGGCGTATACATCATGAATAAACTGCTCAACTTCTATACGTGCATTCGATTCAGACTGAATTAATTCAACGCAATACGGTTGATTTGCAAAACTTAACTCCGCGATAATTCTTGCAGAGCTATTGGCGTGAGACGCCACGTCATTGAGATTATGTAGGTTAAGTGGTTGAGCCATATAAACCTCCAATGGGTCTGGGCTGTTGTTTGTTTACAGGACCCATATTAGAGACGGCAACTTAAGGCTTTCTTATCAAATAATTAAAAAAACACCTTTTTCTGGCCTTTTCCTTAAGGTTTTCTTAAGGTTTCTTTCAGACTATGTGCACATAGATTCACGCGTATAGAAGTACAAGAGCGAGTAAAGACAAAGACTATGAATTTATTATTGGTTGAAGATGACCAGCTATTGGGTCAAGGCATTGAAATCACCCTTCGTAATGAAGGCTATCAAGTGGATTGGGTTCGTGATGGACAAGTTGCATTGGATACCTTATTAAAAAGTGCAAACCAATACGATGCATTAGTACTGGATCTCGGTTTGCCAACGCTGGACGGCATTCAGGTCTTGTCGAAAGCTCGACGAGAAGGCATCGAATTACCGACGCTTATCTTGACCGCTCGAGACAGCATTGAACAAAAGGTAGAAGGTCTAGACTCCGGCGCAGACGATTACTTAGTAAAACCCTTTGAAATTCAAGAGCTGTATGCTCGATTACGCGTGATGATGCGCCGCCAACAAGGGCGCACTCAAACACTCATTGAACACAATGGCTTGACCGTAAACCCAACCTCAATGCAAGTTTGGTTTAATGAAGAAACCATCACGTTAACCCGTAAGGAATATTTACTGTTGCTTGAGCTGGTGTCGAATGCCGGTCGCGTACAAACACGAGATCACCTAGAACAAACCCTATACGGTCTCGACGAAGACGTAGAAAGCAACGCCTTAGAAGTGCATGTCCATAAATTAAGAAAAAAGCTCACCAACGATTTCATTAAAACCAAACGTGGTGTGGGCTATATCATCAATAAAGAGCACGTGAATAAAGAGAACACGAATAAATGAAGTCCATCCGAAGTTTTTTACTTGTCTCCGTTTTGGGCGTCGTCGTCCTGTGCTTACTGATCTTTTCAGCCGCGACTTACTTCGAAACCAAGCACGAAGTAGAAGAAATCTACGACGCGCAATTGGCTCAGTCTGCACGGTTGATTCATACCCTCGCCTTGAAGAACCTACCTCCTCGCGCAAGCATCACTGAACCTATTGTCTTTACTGACGATAAAGTCATCGACAGCCTACTGGTCGATCAAGAAGAAGGCGACGACGATACCAATGAGCTCTTATCACAAGGTCACCTTTACGAAACCAAATTGGCGTATCAACTTTGGACAACGTCGGGCCAGCTATTGCTTCGTTCCAGTAACGCCCCAAGTGAAATGATTACGGCCCAATCCGAAGGGTTCACTACCGTTTGGTTTGATAAACGAGATTGGCGTACTTTCACTCTGGAAGACAAACAACACGATGCTTTTTTTGTAGCCGCCGAGCATCTGCACCTTAGAAATGAACTGGTCGAAGGCATCACCAATAAGGTCATTTTGCCATACCTGATTGGCATTCCACTGCTGATTATCGTGCTTTGGCAATTAATCGGTCGAGGCTTAGCCCCCTTAGTCGGTATCAGACAGGCCATTCAAAACCGTTCCCCTGAAAACCTAGACCAGATACACGTTGCGGAGTTGGCCACTGAACTGCAGCCCGTAGAAACCGCATTAAATACCTTATTTCAGCGGCTCGGTGCTGCCATAGAACGAGAAAAGTCCTTCACTGACGATGCGGCCCATGAATTAAGAACGCCTTTAGCCACCATCAAATTACACGCACAAAACGCACTCGCCAGTAAAACTGAACTGGATCGAGATGTAAGTTTAGGGTTATTGGATAAATCAGTAGATCAGGCAACTCGTACCATCGAACAATTATTGCAACTGGCGCGACTGCAATCCATTGACCGATACAAAGAGCGCGAGCTGGTTCAATTGGATAAAATCGCCAGAAACCAAATAGCACAACTCGACCCTTTAATTGAAGAACGTCAACAGGAGTTCGACTTCGCATACCCCACACCTCTGAATGCGATTCAGGGCAATGACATCTTATTAGGGTTGCTGATGCGGAACATCATTGAGAATGCCTGTTTATATACCCCCGAGCAGGGAAAAATACGCTTAAGCATCAAACAAGCAATAGGGAACACCCAACTGATTATTGAAGACTCAGGGATTGGCGTTTCGGAAGAAGCGTACCAAACCATTTTCCAGCGTTTTCATCGTGAACGTCCCGGCGATACTGTGGGGGCTGGGCTAGGATTATCCATTGTCAGCCGCATCGCTGAACTACACCACGCGCTTATCAAACCGGTTGAGCACAAATCTCCAGAATACAGCGGGTTTGGTTTGGTGATTGAATTTCCTAATAAACAGGAAATAAAAAACAAATAAGTCGTCAACCCGTACACAATGAATACACCGTAACCTCCGATATTAGGTTACGGTGCGCACCGACCTCAACTTACAGACTGAAGTCGCGAACCTAGACTTTCATTCTCGACGCTCGCTTGTAAGAAGCGATCTCTATCATGTGGCGCGTCAAAGTCCAACTTAGGGCCGACGGGGACGATGCCTGTAGGATTAATATTGCGATGACTATGGAAATAATGGCGCTTAATGTGTTCCATATTTACGGTCTCTTTCACACCTTCGACTTGATACAACTCACGCAGGTAGTTTGAGATATTTGGGTAATCAATCAAACGTTGTTTGTTCGTCTTAAAGTGGCTGTAGTACACGGCGTCAAAACGAATCAAAGTAGTAAACAAACGCCAATCAGCTTCGGTTAATTGGTTTCCCGCCATATACCTCTGTGATTCAAGAGTTGCTTCCACCCAATCTAGCGCATCAAATAGCTCGTTATAAGCTTCTCGATAAGCTGTTTCACTGGTCGCAAAGCCGGATTTATACACACCATTGCTAATCGCATGATAAACACGTGCATTTACACGACCAATTTCCTCTCTCAAGGACTCCGGATAGAAGTCCAACGTATTACCCGTCAGGCCATTGAATGCAGAGTTAAACATACGAATGATCTCTGATGATTCATTGCTGACGATGGTTTCCGTTTTTTTATCCCACAACACAGGCACTGTTACTCGCCCTGTGTAATCAAGCTTGGCTTTGGTGTAAACCTGATGCATGAAGCTAAACCCATACAAAGGGTCATTCACTTTGTTGTCCGGATAAGACGTAAGCTCCCATCCATTGCCCAGCATATCTGGGTTTACTACGGTGACATCAATGTAATCGTTCAGTCCTTTCAATGCGCGGAAGATCAAGGTTCTGTGAGCCCAAGGACACGCCAAAGAGACATATAAATGATAACGGCCCTTCTCTGCCTTAAAGCCAGCTTCGCCTGATACCCCTGCGTCACCGTCCGCCGTTATCCAGCTATGAAACTTGCTTTCTTCTCGAACAAACTTACCGTTTGACGACTCTGTGTCATACCACTGATCAACCCATTGACCATTCACTAATAAACCCATGATGTATTCTCCTATGTGATTACTTGGTTAATGGTCTTAAACAGACGTTTTAAGACGAGATGAAATGAAGTTATCCACAGACAGACTGCCCGCGCCAGCAAACACAATAGAAACCGCAGCCGCTAACAAGGCCAAACCAAACTCATAGCCGTTGTTGCTTAAGAACAATCCATTCTCTAAATGCACCGTGACAATCGCAATGATCATCGTAAACGCAGCTACCACCGCTGCAGGTCGAGCAAGAAACCCCAAGATCAAAGCAAGTCCACCAAAGAATTCTGCAGACCCCGCCAAAAGCGCCATGAGTAATCCAGGTTCTAAACCAATAGACGCCATCCATTGACCAGTGCCCTCTAACCCGTAGCCACCAAAGACGCCAAACAGCTTTTGGGCACCGTGAGCCAGTAGAATGATACCCACGGGTAGTCGAAGGGATAATGCAGCGATGCCTGCATCAGAAGAAAGTAGTTTAGTGATGTTCTGCTTTGTAATAATAGCCATGATGTCTCTCCGAATCGTTTGCTTGATTGCTTAAGAGACATACTAACCATCGAATAAATCAATTAAAAATAAGTAAAATAGACAAAACCAATCTATTTATTAGATACTACATACTGAGCGCCTTAGAGTCATCCCCATTTAGAGGTTGACTGTCTTCAGGCTCAGACCCGCTAAAAAAGCGCTTAATATCTTCTAATATCAAGTAATGACACGGGATTAAGATCAAAGTAATGAACGTTGCAAACAGTACCCCAAAACCCAGCGAGATCGCCATAGGAATCAAGAACTGAGCTTGAGTACTGGTTTCAAAAAGCAAGGGAAGAAGCCCTAAAAATGTGGTCAGCGACGTGAGTATGACCGGTCTGAAACGCGCAGCACCAGACTCACGCACCGCATCAGAAATCGACACGCCTTCTTCTTTTACTTTACGATTCACAAAGTCCACCAACACCAAGCTGTCGTTCACCACAATGCCGACCAAGGCCATCATTCCCATAATGCTCATGATGGATAAATCCACCCCCATCAACCAATGTCCAAAGACCGCCCCCACCAATGAGAAAGGAATCACCGACATCACAATGAATGGCTGACTGTAAGAAGCAAAAGGAATGGCAAGCAACGCGTAGATAGCAAAGAGAACAATAGCGCCACCCCAAACGATGGTACTGAGAGAATCCCGTTGTTCTGCGGCTTCACCTTCCAGTGTCACGTCCACGGTTGGATATTGATTGCTCAACTCGTCTAAATACGCCAGTAAATCTTCACTTAATAAAGTCATGTTGACGCTGGTTTTATCAATGTCTGCAATCACATTAACCGAACGCTGTTGATCCACATGATAGATGGCCGATGGAGAACGTCCCCACTTGACCGTAGCAATGTCTCCGAAGCGAGCTTCAGCGCCAGAATCCGTAGCAATCAGAAGCTCTTCTAAATCCGCCAGCGACGCTCGTTCATCCTGTGGATAACGCACCATGACCCGAATGTCATCACGCAGTCGCTGAATGCGTTGCGCTTCTTTACCGTAGAACGCTTCACGAACTTGTCGTGTCACCTGCTGAAGATTAAAGCCTAGCAATTCTGCTTCCGGCTTTAAGGTAATCTGAAGCTCCTGCTTTCCATCCGATAAATTATCACTGATGTCGAAAACGCCATCGTAAGTCGTTAATTTATCTTTTATTTTATCGGCCACCGCAGACAAGGCACCAATATCTTGGCTAATTAGCTGCACATCAAGTGGATCACCCGGCCGCCCAATTTCTGCTCGAAAATTCAATTGATCAATCCCCACCACTGGGCCTATGGCCTCCCGCCATTCACGAACCAACGTAGCACTGTCGACTCTTAGCGTTCGGTTTTCCGGCGGCGTGATTTCAAAACGAACCGCTCCCACATTACTCTGTCCAGAACCACCACCACGCGACACACCTTCAGTTGCCAATATGTTTTCAATGATGCTTTCCCCAGACACTGGATCGATGTATTTGTTCTGAAGCTCAACAGCGGCGTGTTCAATACGTTGTACGACAAACTGAGTTTCAATCAGTGGTGTCCCTTCTTGCATCGTTAAACTGGCTTTGGCCGTTTCACTCTGAATACGAGGGAAGAACACAAATCGCGTCCAGCCTTCCGAAATCAAAGAGATGGTCACCATAAACACACACACAAAGCTAAACCACGTCAGGTAACGACGATTCAATGCTTTGTTCACGACTGGTCGATAAACACGATCAACAAAGGTCGTCATACCGTCCGCAAAAAACTGCTGGAATCGAACCGCTTTCGGAGGTTGACCTCCGTAATCTTTGATTTGCTTAATGTGTTTTAAATGGGCAGGTAAAATTAGCTTACTTTCTAGAAGCGAGAACAACAAAACTGGAATCACAACAAAAGCCACTTGTTCAAACAAAACACTCAAGCGACCTTCAATGAACAAAAATGGCATGAAGGCGACAACCGTCGTCAGAATGCCAAAAATAACAGGCACGGCAACTTCCCGAGTGCCATTGATCGCAGCAGTTAGTCCATCAGGATCACGCGTGTAATGGCTATAAATATTCTCACCCGTAACAATGGCATCGTCTACCACCAACCCAAGTACCAGAATAAAACCAAACAAACTCAAAATATTGATCGTGACACCGAACACCGGCATTAGAGCCATCGCGCCCATGAAAGTCACAGGAATACCAATTACCACCCAAAACGCAATGACCGGTCTTAAAAACAACGCCAACAAAATGGATACTAACAAAGCACCTTGCCAAGCGTTGGTGAGCAACGTTTGAACACGGGCCTTTACAATCGTTGAATCATCGTCCCAAATGCCCATTTCCACGTTTGGGGGATAGCGATAGCGATTATCCTCAATGTACTGATGTACTACATCCGACACCGCTATCGCACTTTCATCTCCCACGCGATAAACGTTAACAACCGCAGCCAACTTACCGTTGAATCGCGTAAAAATAGGGTCTTCTTCAAAGCCATCATCAATGGTCGCTAACTCATCCAACGTGAGTTCCGATCCATCCTCATACCGTTTCACGACAATACGAGCAAACTGTCCGTAGTAATACGCTTGAGCTTTGGCTCGAAGCAAAATTTCTCCGGACGCAGTGCGAATCCGTCCAGCAGATAGATCCAACGATTGACCATCAATGGCCGAAGCCACATCACTGATCGTTACACCGTACTCTCTCAGTTTATCTTCAGAAACCTCAATGCCTATTTCATACGGTCGGATGCCTTGTAGATCCGTTTGCGTCAATCCCGGTAAGCGTAACAACTCATCACGCACCTGACGTGCTAATTGATTAAGCTCTTTCTCATCCAGATCGCCAGAAACCACCAAACTGAGTACTTCTCGCTTAATCAAAGGTCGCTCAACAATCGGGCGTTCGGCATCCACTGGTAACGTAGATAATGCATCCACTCGGGACTTAATATCATTCAATAGCTTTTGAGGATCTTCACCTGAACGGACTTCAGCCGTTACCGTGACCGCCCCTTCAACGGATCGAGACGTGAGTTTTTCAATCTCAGGCAGATCCGCGATCGACTCTTCAATCTGATTGGCGATCCCTGTTTCCATATCCTCCGGCGTAGCGGCCGGATAGCTCACTGAGACATTAACGGTTTCCAACTCAAAACTGGGGAAAACCTCTACCGGAATCACACGAACTAATGAATACATACCAGCAATGACGATGGCAGCAAGCAATAGATTGGCAGCGACGTGATTTCTTGCGAACCAAGCGATCATAGATCAGCCCTCAATTCTCCATCATCGTTTGATTGGGGCACAGCGATTGAGTTCTTAGCCTTAAGGCCATTTTCCACATCACGTTGAGGCTTATTCTGTAGATCTTGACCATCTCGTAACATCACGGTTACTTTGGTTCCAGTGATCACGTTGCCTAAAGGCGTGGTGTTAATTTCTTCGCCCACCTGAATCCCATCACGTATAACCACTACATTCTCATCACGCCAAATCACACCAACGGCTTGTTTTTGTAATCGCTGCTCGACCACTTTCCAAACGTACCCACCATCAACCAACGCTTGACGAGGCAGAGTGATCACATTCGACAACACTTTCCCTTCGATATTCGCAGTCACAAAATCACCTGGCAGCAAAGGCCATTGGGTCGTTTGTTTCTGATTAGGGGTTACTTCAGCAATGAGTTGAATTTGTCGGCTTTGGCCATCCACAGTACCGCTGTAACGAACAATTCGAGCCGACCACATCAAGCTTTGGCTACGCTGTTCTGTCGATAATAATACCTGAGAGGCGTCTGCATTTTGATCTTGAAACGCCCCCCAATCCAACATCGAACGCCAGCTGGCAGATATCGGTAGGCTGACTTCCAACACGCTCCCCGCCAGTTCAGCCACCGCATTACCCGGGCTTAAGTAATGCCCCAAGTCTGCAGACTGCGCCAATACAAATCCATCAAATGGCGCGCGCAGTTGTGTTCTTTCCAAGTCCAACTTGGCTTTTTCTAACTGAGCTTGAGCAGACACCAACTCAGCTTCCGCTGCGGCCAATTGCGGTTTACGAAGTACCAAATCCGGTGGTTCTGATGCATTAGGCAACGAGCCAGCCAGTCGCTTCCAGTCTCGTAATGCCTGATCTGCTCTTGCTTGCTCTTCTTCCTGTGCCAATTGCGCTTGGTTCAAGTTGGCTTGTGCCAACTTCACTTCTACTTGATAGTCTCTTGGATCAATGGTGATTAGCCAATCTCCTTGTTGAAACCTCGCGCCCTTACGAAAATGTTCCGACACCGCAACCACAGTCCCCGAGACTTCTGCAGCTAAGGTGGATTCAATCTGCGGATTAATTAACCCTCTACTTGGAAAAATCGTCTGATAGTCACCAGAAACCGCCGTAATGGTTTCCACTTGTAACGCGGGTTCAGGCCGTTGTGCCCGCTTTTTTACTTCCGGCTTAAAATACGATAGGCCATATAAAATACCAGCGGTGATAACTAATACCGTAAGGGGTAAAACGACTTTTTTTACACGAGTAGAACCACTAACCATCAGAAGGAAGCTCCTTAAATTCACCGCCCAGTGCTTGGTGTAATTGAATTCGATTTTGGAAATACAGCACTTCTAACTGCATTTTTCGGCTGGTACGATCAAATGCCGTACGCTGCGCTTGCAGCCATGTATTTAGATTTTCCAGACCGGCTAAATAACTCTCAAACGCCTGCTGCTCTGCTTGCTTGGACACCAACACCGTTTCTTTGGCCGACGCTAACTGTTGAGCAATCAAATAATCGTTATCGATGGCTTGTTCCACTTCAGAAAATGCGTTCAACGCGGTTTGCCGGTAATCTGCTATTGAGGCTTCTAACAGGTATTGCTGACGCTGTTCTTCCGCTTCCAGCTTCCCCGCATTAAACACTGGAGCCGTAATCCCTCCTAGCGCATTCCAAATCAATTCGTCGCCTCGTAAGACATCCGATAAGTTGCTACTGGTCGCACCAACGCTGGCGGTTAAAGTAAACCTAGGTAACCGATTACCACCAGCAACAAGCACTTCAGATTGCTGACTCAAGACATCTGAATACGCAGCTTGTACGTCCGGTCTACGCTCCAACAACTGCGAGCTTAAACCGGCTTTCAGAGCAACCATCTCGGTGGGTAGTTGGTCTGGGATGTCTGAAATCAACGACGGATAACGACCCAATAACAACGACATCTGTCGCAAGGCTTGATTCAAGGTTTGTTTTTTCTCAAGGGTTTCTGTTTGACCGTTAATCCATTCCGCGCGTGCCGAATACACATCCAAGGCTTCACGAATCCCAGTACTAAAACCATCTTCAATCACCGCTAAACTGTCTTTCAGGCTTTTTTCCTGAGCTTTGGCCAAAGCATACTGGCGTTTGGCCTCAATGGTATTTAACCAATCCGTAGAGACTTGCGCAGCAAGCGACATCTTCGCCCAATGATACAACTGCTGTTGCTGTTGAGCGGTCATTAGAGCCGCGTGTTCTGCATCTGATAAGCGCCCCCAAACGTCCAACTCCCAGCTTAAATCTAATCCAAGAGAAAATTGATTGGTCGTTTCTCCAAACGTGGACCGAGCTCGATTGCCGTCCAATGACGCTTCAATTTCAGGCAATAACTCACCCGTAGCAATTCGGGCTTGAGAACGAGCGGCTTGCCACCGAGCCGCCGTTGCTTTGAGATCCTGACTGTTCGCTAACGCTTCAGAAATCAACTTATCAAGCTGGGGCGACTGAATGATGTCGTGCCAGACCGTTCTCACTTCCTCTGAATCTGAGCCCTGCCATTGAGCAGGAATGCTTGTCTCAGAAAGTGAATTGGGCGTGGTTTGATCCGTCAGGGTTTGGCCAATCGTCGAACACCCTGACAACAAGGTAATCAACACCCCACTGAGCAGAGATAGCGCTGGTTTATTCAATTGCATAGGTCGTTAATGTCACGATAAGAATACGATTATATTAATAATTAGTGCTATGGAAACACAGCCCAAAACCTAAGTGTAGAGCCTTTACAGTTCTTTAAATTGATCAAGGGGAGTTACACAAGCGTTACAGATAGGAGGTAGATAAACTGCACGCGAAAAGGTTCCCCGTCGGAGAATTTAACCAAAGAAGGAATAAATTTCCATCGCGCGTCAATTACTTGTCTATAGTTTTCTTTCAGACGAGTTTCAGGAGGATTTTATGTCTGGTTCTACTACGTCCCTACCTACTTATCAGGGATCCATTAATTTGTATCAAGGGTCTGAAAATTCAGACAAGTTAAACGAATGGCAGCTTCACGAATTAGAGCAAATTAAAAAGCTCTTAAAACAACAAACCACCAATCTCACGAAGAAAGAAGAACGACCCTGATTTAAGCCTTTATTGATGCCAGAACGGCATACCCACTGTTGGAGTGCTTGGCTTCGCCGTTTGGCGCTTCAACATCAAACCTGCATTATGCGCTAGTCGACCGGACTCAATGGCTGCTTTAAACGCTTGAGCCATCATGACAGGTTCTTGAGCTTTAGCCACTGCAGTGTTCAATAATACGGCATCAAACCCCATTTCTAAGGCTTCTGCTGCTTGAGACGGCGCACCAATGCCCGCATCAATGATCAAAGGAACACTGGTAATACGTTCTCGAATGCTGCTCAGGTTGTACTTATTTAATAAACCTTGGCCGGTACCAATGGGGGCGCCCCATGGCATTAACACTTCACAGCCAGCGTCCAATAATTTCTGGCACACCACTAAGTCGTCTGTGCAGTAAGGTAAAACCTTAAAACCTCGTTTAACCAATTCAGCAGCGGCTTCAATTAAGCCATATGGATCTGGCTGAAGGTTATAATCATCACCAATGACTTCCAGTTTTAGCCAATCGGTCTTAAAAATCTCTCGTGACATTTCCGCCAAAGTAATGGCTTCTTTTGCAGATTTACAACCAGCCGTGTTAGGTAAAAGTTGTAACCCCATCTGCTGAATGTACTTCCAAATGTCATTCGCTTCACGCTGCTCTACACTGCCCTGCAATCCGGTAGAGCCATTGCCTGACATCTGACGACGTAACGATAGGGTAATAATTTCAGCGCCAGAAGCCTGCACCGCATCTCGCATGATCGCGGGTGATGGGTACAACGCCGACCCGATTAGGAGTCGACTGTTAAACGTTTTACCGTAAAGAGAAAGTTGATCTGTCATGGTTAGCCTCCAGCAATAGGCGAAAGAACATCCAGTTGATTTCCCGCAGTCAGGGTCTGCTCGGCGTACATAGAGCGAGGAATAAACTCACCGTCAATCGCCACTGCAAAATCTCCTTCGAAGCCAAGCTCTTTCAGTATGTCTACCAATTGAGTCGAGCTTACTTGCGCTGTTTCACCGTTTACCAGAACTTCCATTAATTACGATCTCAAATCTAATGTTCAACAAGTTAAGTCTCTTTACGACTCAACGAACTCAGTTTCAGGCGGGTTAACCAAAACAGGATCAATGTTAGCCAACACTTGATTAACCACCACCGGGCTCAGCAAATAACCATGTCGATACAATCCGTTTGCTCGAATTAAACCGGGTTCATTGACCACCGTTGGCAAGTTATCCATCATTGCAGGTCGGCAGTTGACCGACTGCTCAATGATTCTCGCTTCTGCAAAGGCCGGATTAATAGTATACAAGGCACTGCTCAGTTCAAGACTGGATTGTACACTCATTGGAGACATATCACTGCTTTCTATTTCCGTCGCTCCAATAACAAAGTGATTATTGGGCTTTGGCGCCACATACAGTTTATACCTAGGATGCATCAGTCGAACAGGTCGATTCAGTTTCACTTCATGACTTTCAACATTCAGCACTTCGCCTCGAACCCCCCGTAACCCATCAAGCTGTGATTTAGCCCCTAGCCCACGAGTATCCAATACCCAATCAAATGAGTGTTTCTCGTTGTCTTCGGTAATGATTAACTTAGGCTCACATCGAACTTTCGTATTTTCTACCAAGTGTACGTTATGCTTTTTCATGTCCGCTAACAAACCATGCAGAATTCGGCGATTATTCAAATCACCTTCCGGCTTCAAATACAGAGCATGGTCAAAATGAGACAACGCAGGCTCAAGATTACGAATGCCAACATGATTGAGCTGATCCACTACATCATCCAACCCAGGACGCCCTTCCGCCGCTTCATTCGCTAACTTATGTTGTAAGTCCCGATAAAACTGATTCAGCTCCGACTGATCTTGAGGGTGGGCGACCACCAGACTACCCGCATGACGAAAATGCATGGTTTGGCCAACCGACGTTTCTAACTCGGACAACCATTGCGGCCATAGGGCCAAAGACTCCAACCCCATGTCATAGACTTCTCGTGGGCTGTGCACCAACTCACTTAACGGTGAAATCATACCTGCGGCAGTCCAACATGCGCCCACAGGCTGATCAAATCCAGCAGCATCAAATACGGTAACTGAATAACCTGCCTTTGCTAATTTCCAAGCACACAATCGCCCTAAGAGCCCTCCACCAGCAACCCCAACGGTCGGTTTATTGAATGCTAACGAAGACGAGTTTGTCACTGGTTGACCTCAATTTTGATGCCTGATTCCCCGTACAAGAACGAGATTCAGTACTGATTCGATAAGACCCGCAATAATATAGAGGATACTCTGGGAATCAAAGCGCATTAGGTGGAGATAAACTCAAATTGTTGATTCAGGGCAAACAACATAAAATAGGGCAACTAAATCAGTATTCCATAATGAGACGGCACTATGATTCATGAAAACAGCTCAGATATTATTCGAGCATCAAAGGCAATAACGTTAACAAACAATGAACCAGCCGAATGCTTAGAATTTCATAACGGTTTAGTACTTCTGCTCACTCAAAACACCCTAGCAATGTTCAAGAGCATTGCGTCTGTGAATGACCCGTTAGGCAATGGGCTCATTGCGAGTACCGAATTAACCCCGGAACATTTATTAACCATGGAAAATGAAGCATTCATCAAATCGTTTCGGGCTGGGTTTGTCGGCCTAACCGATGGAAAGGCGTTACTGGTCACACCGAACCATATTCAACTGTTTCCGAGCGCTAATGATGCGTTAAGAAACCAAAACGAACTCGCAATACTGGCACTCGATTAACTGTGTTTGATAAAACAGAGCGAACTAAGGCCAACACAAAAATAGCCCGCAAATACCCTGTAATCCTCTAAAAAGTTAACTATTCTTAAATCAATAATAGAAATACGTTGATCAACTAAGAGTATGGATATGTGGGACAAGGGCATTCATTTTTCAGTCTACCGAGAAATCGTTGATGGGAAGGTCAAACTCCCCAATCTTTCTGAAAACACAATGAATATTCGCCATGTTCTGTCCAACCCTCATTTTCAAATGATGGACTTAAAAGCCCCCCTGAGCGCGAATCCTGAGCTGGCGGCATTGATTCTGCAGACCGCAAACTCATCTGAATACTACGGAATCATGCCAGTAGAAACCATTTCGGAAGGCATTATCAGATTAGGGAGTGAACAAGTAACATCCCTTCTGCTAGCGCACTCGCTTAAAGGTTTGTTTATGTCTGGCCACTTGCCGTCTCAAAAACTCATTCGTGGTTTATGGGAAGAAAACCTACAAATTGCTGCATTATGCTCCGCCATTGCCCAACGAATCCAAAACATTAATAAACGATTTGCAGAGGACAGAGCATTACTCGCAGGTGCGCTGTACCATATAGGAACCCTGATTTTTCTGGGCTATTTGTACGAAAAGCGATTACCGCAACCTACAGGCGCCGAGGTGCGTAGGATTCCTGAACATATTCCGACCAGCATAGCCGTAATACTGGCCAAGAAGTGGAACCTCGACAGTGAACTGACAGAGTGTGCCCGCAACAGAAACAGTTTTAATGAACTCAGAGAAGGGCCCTTTTCGTTACAGGATATCTTAGACATTGCTGTTGTCATCCATCGTCACTATCACCACAGTGACAACAGCGTCCCAAAACTGGAAGATTGCCACGCATTCAAAAAACTTGAAACGACGATGCTACTTCGCGACACAGCTGAAAGATTCTTGGAATCCGTTGAAAACCATGCAAGGCTTATTATTCATGAGATTTCGAGAAATCTTTAAGTGCCTTTTCCTGCATTTACGTGACACCCTGACTACAATGAACGTACTAACAAGTAAAGGCTTTTATAAAATGAGCAGGATGTATTTCATGAACATTGGTGCGAAATTGGGTAAAAAATCAATCATCTCTTTTTTAATGGCCAGTCTTTTATTGTTAGGTGGGTGTTCTGATCAATCCAACGACATAAAAATGAGAATCGCCATCAATCCATGGCCGGGCTATGAGTTTCTGTTCTTAGCTCAAGAAAAGGGCTTTTTTGAAGAAGAAGGGTTAAACATCGAGTTGATTGAGATGGCTTCTTTAGCCGATGTTCAACGAGTTTACGTCCAAGGCCGAGCAGATGGCATTGCAAGTACAATGATCGAGGCTGTTCAAGCTGCTGGCATCACCCAAGAACCTCTGTCTGTCGTGTTAATTCCTGATTATTCCAACGGAGGGGACATCATTGTCGCCAATTCAACCATTAAATCCGTTAAGGATCTAAAAGGGAAACGCGTAGGCGCTGAGATCGGGTCTTTAGGAATGTTCATTTTATCTCAAGCCCTGACACGTGAAGGCCTATCTCTTAAGGATGTGGACATAATCAACGTTGAACAATTGAACGCAGAAAACAGCATTACCAACAACGAAATAGATGCCATTGTGACGTATCCCCCGTATTCGACAGCCATTATGAAGCATTCTGAATACACTGAAATTTTTAATACATCAGACATTCCTGGTGATGTTATTGACACCATCAGCATTCGTAAGTCAGCATTAACTGAGCACAATCCTGATTGGCCTAAGAAGTTTAATAAAGCTTGGGACAAGGCTCTCCAGTACAGTCAAAAATATCCACAAGAGTCATATCAAATGATGGCTGATCGGGAAGGCATATCACGCGCAGACTTTGCAGATGCCTTAACAGGCCTAAAACTGCAAACATCCAAAGAAAGTCAAAGAGCTCTCGCCAGCGATCAGCTGAAAGATAACATCAGCAAAGTATGCTCCACCCTTGAGCATGCAAGGAGTATTTCCTTTAAGTGTAAGAACATTCACTCACTATTGACGCCGTTCATAGGTTCTTAATATCTTATGTTTAAAAAGCCTTTGAATGCCATATCAGTTAAATTGATTGCGCCTTTAGTCATTACCTTTGTACTTGCGATCAGCTTTTGCTATGCCTTATTCGAACACAATGCCCGCCATCTTGTAGATAACTTCGTCGAAAAACGGGCCTACGAGCTGGCCGAGTTACTTGTTATTAACATTGAAACAAACAACACCAAAGCCAATCTGATTCGTGTCGTCAACTCCATAGGCTCCTATGAAGACGTTGCAAGTTTATTCTTAGTAGATCGACCAGGTCAATATATCCTCGCTTCCAACAAAAATCGCTATATAGACAAGCAACTAAACAATCTAGTGGACTTGAGTTTAAAATCCACCTTAATGGATGCCATTGGTCAAGCCAAAAATGTATTTACAGAACATCTCGGTAGTCACCAGCATAAGCTGGTATATCATTTTAATGCCATATCTATGGATAAGCGACGTTTTCAGCCGTTAACGTTGGTTTTAATTCTTAATGAACAAGACCTCTCACTTGCTTTATCGAAATTCTTATCGCCTTTACTGCTATCCCAAACTCTTGCCATAGTGATTGCAGGTGTTTTCTTCTACATTGCAGCCCGCATCGTTATTATCCGGCCTATTAATAAGCTCGTAAAAGCCATTGGGTCAGCAAGAAAAAACAACAATGCTATATCAGTGGAGCACACATCGAACGATGAGTTCGGCGTTTTAGTCGATAACTACAACGAATTAATGACCTCACTTCATAATTATCAATCACGGCTTATTGAAGCCAAAGAAAAATCCGATGCTGCAACTCAAGCCAAAAGCGAATTTTTGGCGACCATGACTCATGAATTAAGAACGCCCTTAAACGGGGTGATTGGTATGAGTGAATTACTGAATGGTCAAAACCTAACAAAGCAACAAAAATACTTTGTCGACACTATCAACCAATCTGGTACTCAACTGCTGGCCATCATTAATGACATTCTGGATTTCTCTAAAATCGAATCTGGAAGATTTGAACTGTCGAATATAGCATTTAGCCTTAATGATCTCGTACAACAAACGTGTCTGATTCTTGAGTTTCAGGCCAAAGATAAAGGGCTCAAACTGAGCTTTTCGAATAACCTGTCCCCCTCACCAAGTTTGATCCTCGGTGATGACGTTCGTCTAAAACAAGTTCTTATAAACATTATCGGTAACGCAATTAAGTTCACCTCGGCAGGATCGGTTCAAATATCCATTGAACATGCTTCAAGTTTTCAAACGACCGATGACACCAAACAACTGGAATACGTCATCAAAATAAAAGACACAGGTATCGGCCTTAGTCAGGATCAAATTGATAATTTATTTAAACAATTTACCCAAGCGGACTCATCAACCACCCGCAAGTTTGGAGGGACAGGCTTAGGACTCGCAATCTGCAAACAAATTTGTAAGAAAATGGGCGGATCAATCTCTGTTAAAAGCACCCTAGGCGAGGGAGCTGAATTCCTTATCCAACTGTCCATGCCCATTATCGACACAAAAGACGTCGCAGACACGCCAAACGTTAATACAACCGACCTTAATTCATTGGCACACCGACAAGACCCTAAACACGTTGATGAGCTTTGGCATCAAAGCCATTTCGTGCAAAACAATATTCCTCCAAAAGTTCTGGTGGTTGATGACACATTCATCAACTTAGAGGTCGTTTCAGCCATACTTGAAGCGGAAGATATTGAGGTTGTTCGTGCAACCGATGGGCTTTTCGCGGTGGAAGAGTTTAATAACAATTCTTTTGACCTAATTCTGATGGATTGCCTCATGCCCAACATGGACGGCTATCAAGCAGCCCTAGAAATCCGACATCTGGAAGACCTTTCTAATGAAGAAAATGAATTAGAAGACACGGAAACAACGGCCAAAACTCGTACGCCTATCATTGCTCTAACGGCAAGCGCACTGCAAGAAACAAAAGACAAGTGTGTAAAGGCAGGCATGGACGATTTTATTGCGAAACCCTTTAAGAGCGATCAACTGATCACCACCATCAAATGGTGGTTGATCAGAAATCTTAAGGATTAGAACAGAGCGTTCAAAGTACTAATATTAAAAGTACTAATATTAAAAGTACTAATGTTAAAAGTGCTACGAAAGTATCTTATCCAACGCTGATTCAAGCTTCTCGACGGCATCGGAAGGGTTATGAAGTTTTTCCAAACCGAACAGACCAATTCTGAACGTTGCAAAGTCTTCACGCTCATCACACTGCAAAGGTACGCCCGCAGCCGTTTGTAACCCGGCTTCAAGGAACTTTTTGCCGTTTTGCATCAAAGGGTCATTGGTATAACTTACAACCACACCGGGTGCTTTAAAACCTTCTGCTGCAACACTGTGAATGCCCTTAGTTTCCAACATACCTCGAACGGCATCACCCAAGGCTTGCTGCTCTTGCTTAACCTTATCAAACCCATACTCTTGAGTTTCAACCATGGTATCGCGGAATTTCGAGAGCGCATCGGTAGGCATGGTTGCATGGTAAGCATGACCGCCATTCTCGTACGCTCGCATAATATCCAACCACTTTTTCAAGTCGCAAGCAAAGCTGGTGCTAGTAGTTTCTTCCAGTCGAGCCAGAGCTTTGTCGCTAAGCATAATTTGAGCAGCACATGGCGATGAACTCCAACCTTTTTGTGGCGCGCTGATCAACACATCAACGCCCATTTCTTTCATATCCACCCAAAGTGTGCCTGATGCAATACAATCCAACACGAACATGCCGCCCACAGACTTCACTGCATCACCAACAGCCTTTAAATACCCATCCGGTAAGATCATCCCTGAAGCCGTCTCAACGTGAGGCGCGAACACCATATCCGGTTTCTCGCTTAGAATCGTAGCAACCACCTCATCGATTGGCGCGGGTTCAAAAGGCGATAACGCTGAATCTTCCAATTGACGCGCTTTCAAAACGATCGATTCCGATGGGATATTTCCCATATCAAAAATCTGCGTCCAACGGAAACTGAACCAACCATTACGAATCACTAAACACTTTTTATCATTTGCAAATTGACGAGCAACTGACTCCATACCAAAGGTGCCCCCACCCGGTACAACAGCAACGGCTTCCGCGTTATAAACCTTCTTCAAAATGCTGGAGATATCTGTCATCACACCCTGAAAGCGCTGAGACATATGATTCAATGCACGATCAGTAAAAACCACCGAATACTCTAGTAATCCATCTGGATCAACATTAGGCAATAGCCCGGACATAACGTCTTCCCTTTAATAATTTTTTATAATGTAAAAGATAACCACTAAGTTAGTTAGGGATGCATCGTAAATCAAGCATTAAACACCCTTGTCATTACTTCATCGCACCAACCGTGATCTAACTTAAGAACTTAAGATTGAAACCTACCCTACGACTTATTAATCTATCTCAATTACCTTACGTAACGATGAAATAAAGAACGATGATATGGATGTGATCACCGAATATCTCAATGCTTGGAACGCGCACAACTCTTCCCGTATTGAAGCTTGCTTTACCCAAGGTGGTATTTACACCGACAGTAACCTGAACCAAGAAATTAGTGTTCAAGACTTTGCATTAAGGGCTCAAGAGCTGTTCAATTGCTTTCCTGATTTCCAGGTTCACGTCACCGACCGAACAACGACGACCTCAGGACTGGTAGCAACTCGGTGGACTATCACCGGAACACTCCCCAACACGGTATTATCTGGTGTTGATATGCTTTATATCCAAGACAATAAGATTCAAAGTATCCAAGTTTACTTTGACGGGGAAACAGGTAAGCTCTTCGCTAAAGTCCCTTCTCTTCACTTAAAGTATGACCCCGATCACCTCAAGAAAGTTCGGAATTCAGAAACGTCATCAAACCAATCCTCAGCTTTAAAATATAGAACGTCCGGTTTATCGCCCGAAGAATCGAAACAGTTTAAACAACGACTTGAAGACCTAACCATTAAAGACAAAGTGCATTTGAACCCTGAAGTGAACCTTTCTTACATTGCCACCAAGCTTGGGGTATCTACTAACCATCTATCCCAAATCATCAATGTCGAATTTCAATGCAACTTTTATAACTACATTAATCGGCTCCGAATAAAGCATGCGGTCCATTTATTGACAAACCAGCCTACGATGAAATCATTAGCCATCGCGTTGGATTCTGGCTTTAAATCCACATCCACTTTCTACAGCGCCTTTAAAACCCACACAGGCACCACGCCAACTGCGTATAAGAAACAACAAAGTAGTCCGGCTCTATAGAGTAAAACGATAAATTAAAACGATTCTGTTCAACTTCAATACATAGCCACGTAATGAAGGACAACGGACATGATCTCAATCGAACAATGGAAACTAGACGGACAATACTTCAACTATCAAGGCCACCAAATATTTTTTCGGGATGAAGGACACGGCGACACCTTGGTCTGCATTCATGGGTTCCCAGTATCAAGCTGGGATTGGCGCTTTCTCTTACCTGAGCTCACTAAACGGTATCGAGTAATCGCCATTGATATGCTTGGGTTTGGGTTTTCGGATAAACCTAAAAAACATACTTACAGTGTCATTGAACAAGCAGACATCCACGTAGCATTGCTAAACCATTTAAGCATTAACCAGTACCAATTGATTGCTCATGATTTTGGTACGTTAATCGCGCAAGAATTGCTAAGCAGAACAAAGGCGTTTGATCAGCCTTTACCCACCTCATTGTTTGCAATGAGCGGCTCTATTTTCCCCGAATTATCAAAGCCTCGATTCATCCAAAAATTATTAATTTCCAAAGCGGGCCCTTTGATCAGCAACCTATTTAATGAAAAAAAATTTGTGAATAGTTTCCAGCAAGTCTTTGCTGAATCAAACCGACCAGACGATCAAACCACTAAAGATTATTGGCAACTGTTGTGCGAAAAGGAAGGAAATCGAATACTTCATCATTTAAATTTTTTCATAACCGACCGTAAGAATCATGGTCATCGCTGGGCTGAAGCATGGCAAACCGCTAACGTTTCCATCCGCTACTTGGCAGGACAAAGCGACCCCATGTACGGAGGAGACACCATTCAGACGCTGAAAAACCTTTCTCAGAAAAAAGACATCCAGTCCATTTCAGGTACGGGACATTTTCCTCATATAGAAGCACCCAATAAGGTAATTGAAAGCCTTAATTCTTTTCTTTGAGAAAATAAAAAGGGGAATTAGACATTCCCCCTTTTCATAAATTTAAACAACATCAATTCAAGTCATTATAATACTTCTTCTTTACTGCCTTTTTCGCTGGATTTTCATAAGGCGTCGAATGAGCATTGAACGTGCGGGAGGAAAAGGCCGAGGCTTCGCCTTCTGCATCATCACCAATATTCGCCTCGTCAAACGGCAACGCCGTTAACCACGTCTGATCAACCATCAACGAAATGTTCTGATCTTCATCCACCCGTAGCGTAAAGACGGACCAGATATCTTCAGTCTTACCTGAAGGAGGCTGAAACACGTAGGTCTCGCCTTGGATATTCAACTCCACTCGAGCGCCGTCATTGCCACCATGAATAGCCTCTTCACCACTGTAATTCTTCACAAAGTAAGGATAATCCCCAGGTAAGAATAGATTCAGAATGGAAATCGTTTCAGGACCAAAACTGTCAGTATCATCCAGATCCAATCGGATGAGTGTGGCGTTTTCACTGAACGTCGTCGCGCCAAAATAGACATGAAAGTCGCCACTGTCTTCGGTGGGGCCAAACAGATGAGCATCCAAATCCGAAGGCGAGCTTTCCCAGCTCAAACGCACAGACACCGAAGATGCATCCAAAACCAGACACTCTTCCAGTGTCATTACTTCATCCCCAGTACTAAGGGAGACTACGTTACTGTCTGCACCCTGAGTTGCGAACACCAACACATCAGAGTTAATCCGAGCAGGCACCGAGAATAAACCTTCAGCGTTGGAAAGCACTTGAGCCGAACCATTATAGTCTTGGCCAGAAGAAAGAATACTTACCCCTGAAACAGGATTATTTTCTACATCCACAACACAGCCTTGTACGTCTGTTGTTGAGTAAACCTGATCGGCATTCCACGTCGTAAAGTGCGTCACGCTTCCCTTATAGAACCAATTCCCACTCTCTTCTATTAGGTTGGCAGTGCCCTCTTCAATCCAGAACCCCATGATTTCGTTAAAATAAAACAAAGGCATGGTTGCGGGAGCATCAACAGGATCGATATTATCCGCAAGCGGAATTCGAATCATTGCTGGTAAATTTTCCGCCAACTGCAAGCTTTCACCTTCTGAATCTGAAAAGGTTACATTGATTGCACCAAAAGACTCGATAAGTGATTCATCGCCCGTATCCAAGTTTTGAGCGACATAGCTGCCGGGCATCAACGCCACATCAGAAGATGGATCAATCACGGTAATCTCTGCATTTACACTGCCCTCGGGGAATGAACCATCCGCGCGCACGAGATTATCACTGACCAATGAAACCACCGGAATGCCTTCAACCATAAGCTCAATGGCCAATTCAGGGTTGAACACCAAGTTTGCATGCACAGGTTGAAGTAACGCATCCGCTTGTACACGAAGAGCATCCTCTTCAATATCAACAGAGAATCCGTATTCGCCGAAATTCTCAGCGTCAAAGTTGAATGCCAGCCGTGACGTTTCAATGGCGAATTTCGCGGTGTACTCACCGACCTGATTTGTATCTACACGACCGACTAGGTTCACCCCGTCGTAAACAGAAACCGTCGCGGCACTGATTGCCGAGTTATCAAAATAGTTGAGCACATACCCAGACACAATCACTGCCTCCACGCACGCGATGTCTACGTTCTCCTCATTCGTATTCTGAATTTCAACAACAACCGAGCGGGTTCCGCTTTGGCTAAATGTACAGAGTTGGTTTTCTGGTTCTTGAATAATATCGAGTTCAACATGTGAGCCTTCAAGGAACGACTCCGACAATTGGTAAACCCCAGAGTCAGTGAATTCAAACTGCGCTTCATTCGCAGAGAAAGATAACATCCCCGTTAACCCCGAGACTTGGCCTGAAACAGAAAATTCAGGTTCAGGCACAATCAGATCAGGGTTTGACGCAGTATTCTCTTCTTCGCTTTCTTCCTCTTCAACATCGCCATCAGCTGACGCATCTTCATTTGCAGGCAGACTAAGCTCCGACTCTTGGTCAATCCCTTCATCTACAGAGTTATTATCATTACTGTCACCGCAACCAGCTAAAGCCAACATGAGTACGAAAGAAAAGCACGAAAGTGTTCCCTTATTCATTATCTAAGCATCCTTACTTAGTTAAATTTTAGGCAGTCGAGTCATCCTGTCTCTTCTGCATGAGTCGTTGAAACCGTTCATTACAAGGAAAGCGATTAGAAACGAACGGTTTAAAATTCAGCGAAGGATATTGAAGATAAGAAAAGTACTGTTCAAGCGAAAGAGATTAAAAAAAAGTGAGACATTAACCAGACGATTAATTTGTTCGACGTAAGTAGGGTAAATATAAGTAAATCAGAGGTTTGCCAAGCTTACTTTTGACCGCTGAACTAAGCCATTCTGCTGACAGAAGGCATTGGATAAAGCAATCAATGAATCTAAATCGACGGAGGAACGAATCCCTAAACCTTGCAGCATATAGACAACATCTTCGGTCGCTACATTGCCACTGGCTCCTTTTGCGTAAGGACAACCGCCCAACCCTGCAATGGAAGAGTCGACAACAGAAACGCCCATTTGTAACACGGCAAAAATGTTCGCTAGCGCTTGGCCGTAGGTGTCGTGAAAGTGTGCAGCCAACTTATTCACAGAAATATGTTTAACTAACGTCTCTATCAAAGCCTGAGCTTTTAAGGGAGTCCCTACGCCGACGGTATCGCCTAACGATATCTCATAACAGCCCATATCCAACAAGGTAGTCGCCACTCCGGCTACGTTCTGAGTTTCAATATCACCTTCATACGGACAGCCCATCACACAAGACACGTAGCCACGAACCCGAAGGTTCTCTTGCTGGGCTAGCGCCATCACAGGTTCAAACCGCTTAAGACTGTCTGAAATCGAGCAATTGATGTTTTTCTGGCTAAAACTTTCAGACGCAGCACCGAACACGGCAACTTCAGATACACCGCACGCCAGCGCGGCTTCCAACCCTCTCAAGTTCGGTGTTAACGCAGCATAAACCGCATTGGTACTGGTCGGTAATTGTTTAAAAACATCCGCCGAGTCGGCCATTTGAGGCACCCACTTAGGGGAAACAAAACTGCCCGACTCAATATGACCAACGCCTGCATCAACCAATCCTGAAATCAGATCAACCTTAGCTTCTGTGGATATAAGCTTCTTTTCGTTTTGAAGCCCATCTCTGGCCCCCACTTCGACAATACGAACCGAGTCAGGAAGGCAATGCGGCATATCCTGCATTAAGCCACCTGACTTTCTGAATCGTTCACGGGAATTTCAGTTAAATCCAACAACGCACTGCCTTCTTCCACCTGATCAGAATTTGCATAATGAACCTCATCCACCACTCCGTCATAAGGCGCTGTTAATGTGTGCTCCATTTTCATGGCTTCCATCACCACCAATGCTTGGCCTTTTGAGACGAGCTCCCCTTTCTCAATTAACACAGAAACCACATTACCGTGCATTGGAGCGATGACGCCATGGTGATCATCTCCGTGGTCATGTAACCCCACATCCGGCTGAGCAACCTCAAAGACAAATCGTTGTTCTTCTAAAAACAACACGAGTTGATAATTGTCGTGGTTCAAATAGATATGAACAGGCAACTTACGGCCATCCACTAATACAAAGTGATCGAAAGCCGATCCTTTTTCAAAGACTATGTGGTGCCCTTTACCTACGCGTGCGACTTGATAAGAACCATCTTTATTCGCCGTCAGCTGAAGAGGATAATTTGCCTCTCCCAATTTCAACGTTAACTCTTCCGTGGAGGACGCATTCATTCGCCAACCCGCAGGAAAAATAGACGTTGAAGGCCTGGACTCTACCCACCACGCAGCGACAACCGAAAGAGCAAGATCCAAAGAGCGAGGAGGCTCTCCTGCCAACTCGGACTGATGATCTTCAATAAAATGCGTTGTTAATTCCGCCTTAGCAAACGCAGGTACGGAAAGAATCCTTAATAAGTAATCCCGATTCGTTTCTGGCCCTACGACGTAGGTATTTTGTAATAAGGTTTTTATTCTGGACAGCGCCTGATTCCTGTCCTTTCCCCAAGCAATAATCTTGGCAATCATAGGGTCGTAATAAACCGAAACAGCATCACCTGATACTACCCCAGAATCTACTCGAGCCCACGTTACATGGGCCTGTCTCGGAAATTGAATGTGCTCAATTTGACCCACTGACGGTAAAAAACCATTATCAGGATCTTCTGCGTATAAACGTACTTCTATGGCATGCCCATTAATTTCGAGTTGTTCTTGAGACAGCGGTATCTGCTCGCCATCCGCAACCCTTAACTGCCAATCAACCAAATCAATGCCCGAGATCATTTCTGTAACTGGATGTTCAACCTGCAGACGAGTATTCATTTCCATGAAATAAAACGCACCGGATTGATCCAATAAGAACTCAACTGTCCCCGCCCCCTCATACCCAATCGCATGAGCAGCACGTAAAGCCGCCTCACCCATTTGACGTCGTAATTCAGGTGTTACGCCAGGCGCAGGCGCTTCTTCAACCACTTTCTGGTGACGGCGTTGAATAGAACAATCACGCTCAAACAGATAAACACCTTGACCAAATTGATCACAGAACACCTGAATTTCAACGTGCCTAGGTTGCAGGACATAACGCTCCAGCAATACATGATCATCCCCAAACCCATTCAAAGCCTCACGTTGCGCCGAAGCCAGTGCATCAATAAATTCATCTGCGGTATTCACTGCCCGCATGCCTTTACCGCCACCACCCGCCGATGCCTTGATTAGAACAGGGAAACCTATATCGGTCGCGTGCTGTTTCAAAACCGCCGGATCTTGGATATCTCCATGATATCCCGGAACTAATGGCACACCCGCTTCATCCATCAGCAATTTTGCTTTTGATTTAGACCCCATCGCTGAAATTGCATTGCCACTGGGACCTATAAACTTCAAGCCAACACTTTCACATTCATCCGCAAATTCCGCATTTTCTGACAAAAATCCATAACCAGGATGAATGGCTTCGGCATGAGTATCTTTGGCCGCCTGAATGACCTTTTCAATCACCAAATAACTGTCCTTCGCAGCCGAAGGACCAAGATAAACGGCCTCATCCGCTAAAAGCACATGCTGTGCATTCGCATCAATATCGGAATAAACAGCTACTGTTCTGATACCCAACGTCTTGGCGGTGCGAATCACTCGACAAGCAATTTCGCCTCGGTTGGCAATTAAGATTTTAGAAAACACTAACTTTGCTCCAATTTTTTCAGGTCGGCCTGCCACTTAGGGCTTCGCTTTTCTATGAACGCTTGTAGGCCTTCCTGCCCTTCCTGAGACACTCGAACCTTGGCAATCCATTCAGACGTTGTACGGAGAATTTCTTCACTGAGCGGTCTTGCGACCACATCTGAAATCAATTGCTTAGACTCACTCATAGCAAGCGGCCCATTCGCTAATAAGGCATCCACCCAAGCCAAAACCTGCTCATCTAAATGCTGTTCAGTTTCAACGACTTCGTGCAGTAATCGCATGGACCAAGCTCGGTCAGCAGTGAAGGTCTCTGCCGTTTGAAAGAACCGTCGCGCATTGCGCTCACCCATGGCTCGCACGACGTAAGGGCTAATCGTGGCAGGAATTAAACCAATTTTTACTTCAGACAACGCAAAGGTTGCGGACTGCACCCCCACGGCCATATCACAACAACTGATCAACCCCACGGCACCACCAAACGCGGCCCCTTGAACTCGGCATATGGTCGGTTTAGTGCAATGATTTAATCGGTATAACAGTGTGGCCAGTTGCAAAGCATCATAAATATTCTCTTCGTAGCTGGCGTCTTTCATTGAACGCATCCAATTCAAGTCTGCTCCGGCACTGAAACTTGGGCCTTCTGACGCCAGAACCAACACTCGGACGTCTGGATTGGATTCTGCAGAATCCAAGTGTTCGATCAACTCTGAAATAACATCATCATTAAAGGCATTGTGTTTATCCGGCCGATTTAACGTTAACCAAAGTACGCCTTGTTGTTTTTGTTCTGCGAGCACAAGTGACATAACAAGTCTCCTATATAACCTTGTCTATCAACATCAAACTTAACAATATCAAGCACTACATTCGAAACACGCCAAAGCGTGACTCTTCAAAGGGTGCATTAAGACTAGCCGATAAACTCAAGCCCAAAACATTACGTGTTTCTGCGGGATCAATAATGCCGTCATCCCATAATCGAGCACTGGAATAGTAAGGATGTCCCTGAGTCTCATACCCATCAATAATTGGTTGTTTGAACGCTTGTTCTTGCTCGTCGTCCCACGTTTCACCGCGTTTCTCCATCCCAGCGCGTTTCACCTGTGATAAAACGCCTGCAGCTTGTTCTCCCCCCATCACTGAAATTCGAGCGTTCGGCCACATAAACATAAACCGAGGATCATAGGCGCGACCGCACATACCGTAATTACCTGCACCAAAGCTTCCCCCGATCACAATCGTAAACTTAGGAACGTTTGCACAAGCAACCGCTGTCACCATTTTTGCACCATGACGAGCAATGCCCTCTGCCTCGTACTTCTTACCAACCATGAAGCCTGTAATGTTCTGCAAAAAGACCAGTGGTATTTTTCGTTGCGCACACAACTCAATAAAATGAGCCCCTTTCTGTGCGGACTCGGAAAACAAAATTCCGTTATTTGCCACTATGCCGACGGGCATACCGTAGATCCGAGCAAAACCACACACGAGCGTCGTTCCAAACAGGGCTTTAAATTCATCAAATACAGATTCATCAACAATACGAGCAATGACTTCACGCACGTCATAGGAAGTTTTTAAATCACTGGGAACCACCCCATATAACTCTTCTACATCGTATTTTGGTGGTTTAATTGGCTGAATATCTAATTGCACGGGCTTCACCCGATTCAAGCGACTGATCGATTGGCGAACCAATTGAAGTGCATGATGATCATTATTAGCGTAATGATCTGCCACCCCGGAAGATTTACAGTGAACATCCGCCCCTCCTAACTCCTCAGCCGTCACCTCTTCACCGGTTGCGGCCTTAACCAACGGAGGGCCTGCTAAAAAGATCGTCCCCTGTTCTTTGACAATAATGGATTCGTCAGCCATCGCAGGAACGTAAGCACCGCCTGCAGTGCATGACCCCATAACGGCAGCAATTTGAGGAATGCCTTTCGCAGACATGTTTGCTTGATTAAAGAAAATTCGACCAAAATGTTCCCGATCCGGAAACACTTCATCTTGTCTAGGGAGGTTGGCGCCACCGGAATCTACCAAGTACACACAAGGCAAGTGATTCTCTTCTGCGATCGTTTGCGCACGCAAATGTTTTTTTACCGACAAAGGATAATACGAGCCGCCCTTAACGGTCGCATCGTTCGCAACGATCATGCACTCTTGACCAGAGATCACACCGATACCAGCAACAACTCCCGCTGCCGGCACGTCTTCTCCGTACACGTCATGCGCAGCCAATTGACCAATTTCTAAGAAAGGGCTGCCAGGATCTAATAACGCGTTTATTCGCTGACGAGCCAATAATTTTCCACGGGCAAGATGACGCTGCTGAGCCGCTTCGCCACCCCCTTCAGAGATCTTGGCTACAAGATCGTTCAACTCAACCACTAATTCAGACATATTCTTCGAATTTGCTTCAAATGTCTTCGATTGTGTATCTATTTTGCTGATAATTTGCAAAGTAACACTCCGACCTAGATATTAAGAGAAACCATTATTAAGATTCATTAAACAGCTCACGACCAATGAGCATACGGCGCACCTCGGAGGTACCCGCCCCAATCTCATAAAGTTTAGCATCTCGTAATAAACGTCCAGCGGAGTAGTCATTAATATAACCGTTCCCTCCCAATATCTGGATCGCATCCAATGCTATTTGAGTCGCAACTTCTGCGGTATATAAAATGACGCCAGCGGCATCTTTTCGAGCCGTTTCTCCTCGATCACACGCAGCAGCCACTGCGTACAGATAGGCTTTCGACGCATTCATGCGAGAATACATGTCAGCGACTTTGCCTTGTATTAGTTGAAACTCACCAATGGCCTGACCAAACTGCTCTCGCTCATGAATGTATGGAACCACCAAATCCATGGCGGCCTGCATAATGCCAGTTGGGCCACCCGACAAAACCACGCGTTCATAATCCAAGCCGCTCATTAACACGCGAACCCCTTGGTTCACTTCACCTAAGACATTTTCTTTCGGGACAACGCAATCATCAAAGAATAACGGCGCCGTATTCGAACCTCGCATGCCCAACTTGTCCAACTTCTTACCCGTAGAAAAACCAGCAAACGACTTCTCAATGATAAAGGCGGTAATACCATGCGGACCTTTCTCAGGCTCTGTTTTGGCATACACAACAAGCACATCCGCATCAGGACCGTTTGTGATCCACATTTTACTACCGTTTAGAAGATAGTGATCGCCCATGTCTTTTGCATGTAACTTCATGCTCACCACATCAGACCCTGCATTTGGCTCACTCATTGCCAGAGCCCCAATCCAATCACCAGATATCAACTTTGGCAGGTATTTTTGTTTCTGTGGTTCATCACCATTACTGAAGATTTGATTGACACATAAGTTTGAAAAAGCACCGTAACTCAATGCAACAGAGGCCGAAGCTCGGCTAATTTCCTCCATCACAACCGCATGAGCAAGATACCCCATGCCCGCACCACCGTATTCTTCCGAAACGGTTACGCCCAATAGCCCCATGTCTCCAAACTTTTTCCAAAGCGCATTTGGAAACTCGTTCTCTTTATCGACCTGGTCGGCTATTGGCGCTATCTCTCGGGCGGCAAATTCATTCACCTGATCCCGAAGTAAATCGATGGTTTCACCTAGACCAAAGTTTAAATTAGTGTATTGGCTTTTCATTATTCCGACCTCGACTTGGTTATGTTCAGTCTTTGTGATTATTTTTATTTTTTATCGGGTTTAACTAGGGATCAACAGCTCTTAACAGCTAAAGCCTCTATGTGCCCGACATAGCCTGTTCAATGCGCGCTTGATGTTCATCCAGCTCCAACACCATCAATTCGATGTCCTGTCGCTGTTGCTCCAAGCGCAGTCGGCTCTCTTCGATTTTCTGAAGTACTTGATGATACTGATTTTGATTTTGTTGACTTGGATCGTATAAATCCAACAGCTGCTTACTTTCAGCTAAAGACCATCCCAAACGCTTACCACGAAGAATCAGCTTTAATAAAACATAATCCTTTGAATAATAAATTCGCTTTTGGCCATCTCGCTCCGGGTTTAATAGCCCTTCTGACTCATAAAAGCGGATTGCTCTGGGCGTTACATCAAATTCTGATGCAAGCTCACTGATGGTATAGGTTCTTTTAGTAATCATTAGATAGATACAACTCAAAGCTTACGTTAACGTAAAGGTTAACTTAGCATTGATTGTACTAAAGAGGCAACCGACGACGTCAGTTGCACGTTAGGGTTCACATTAATTATTGTTCTTGGAAGGTATTAATAAAGCTTGCAGGCACTCTCGACAAAGTCCTTTCATGGAAATCAAAAAACACCACCCCATTCTTAGCCTGCGCAACTAACGTATTGCCTTGATTCTTTGTTACTCGGTAAATCACATCACAGCCGTATTTATTAAAATCACACACGCCAACTTCAAATGTCAGCTCATCACCGGAGAAACACTCGGCCTTATAAATGGTCGCTAGGTCCGTGACCATAATTCCGACGCCCTCAATGTTGGACTCAGTAAAGCCGAAATTGGCTAAGAACTGACAACGGGCCTCGTGCAATAAAGAAATCATGGCGTCGTTACCCAAATGATTCGCGTAATTTAAATCGGTCACACGAACAACTTGTGTGCACTTAAAAACAAATTGCTCGGGCAAGTCCAAGGTCAATCTGGCCATGTATCAACTTCCTATATGATATTTATCAATATAACGGCTTAAAGTTTGTCTAAACTGAAATGTATTCGTTTATTGTATTGTGATCCACACTCGGATGGACATTTATGAAATTCAAAGAAGGCGTTAAAGACGCAGCTAATATTCTTAAACAAGCATTACCAGAACTCACAACAAACAAGTTACCTGTAACCCCCTACAATTACAGTTTGATGTATGCGCACTGTACAGGGCTTTATCAGCATCTAAGTAAAGACCTTCAAGAAAGCCTAAAAACCTACGGCACGCTCAGTCATGAACAAAGTGTGGATTTATTTAAAAAACACATTATCAACGATCTGCTTTCTATTGACGATAAGTTAGAAAACAATTTCCAGAAAGTCATGACAGATATAAACGAATCTGCCTTGCACACAGAACAAAACGCAGGAGACTTAGAAAGAGAGTTGACGCTGTCTTTACGCAGTTTAAACAATTCTATCAACGAAGATGAATTAAAAAAAATTATTGAAACAATTGCCGAAAAAACACGGTTAGTCAGTAATACAACCAAACAATTTAAGGACGTATTAAACGACGCCCAACAAGAGATTTCAGCATTAAAACAAGAACTAGAACAGGCGAAAGAAGCCGCTAATAAAGACACATTAACCAAGCTATTCAATCGTCGACACTTCGACCAAATGTTAGCGTCCATTTTGAACAGCCAGAACAACGCGCATTCGAGCGCGTTAATCTTAATCGATGTTGATCACTTTAAAGCGTTTAATGACAACTATGGCCACTTAATGGGTGATGTTGTCCTAAAAAGCATTGGCCAAGTATTAATTCATATGTGTGAAAATACGGATCACGTACCCTACCGGTATGGAGGAGAAGAATTTGCAATATTAATGCCAAAGACGTCCATGAGGGAAGCCAAGATACTGGCAGAAAATACACGAAAGAAAATCTCATCGGTACGAATCAAAGATAAAAAATCAGGCAAAGAGATTTCCAAAATAACCGCATCATTTGGCCTATCCTTTGCCAATTCAGATGATACCTCCAACACATTAATTGAACGATCTGACTCTGCAATGTATCGAGCAAAACAAAACGGAAGGAACCAAGTCATCAGCCAATAAGTTACTTTCTTAAAAGCATAAAAAAGGCCGTCGTTTTGACGGCCTTTTTTATACATGAGTCACATACTATTTACTGACCGACATATTCACTTGGCAGCGGGAATTCAAACTCTCCGGCGACAGGATAGTGATCGGACAAATCCCATGTTCCCCAATGCTCAGAACTGATACTGCGAGGCGTTAACAGCTTATTGGTTGAATAGAAAGGCGCCATATGCTCATTGGAATACAACACATAATCTAGATATTCATTGTATTGATCATCAGCAAAAACATTGACCGGTCCCGCATAAGAAAACTCATAATCACCAATCGCTTCAGGCTCTGTAGCATTTAAAAGCGTTAAGAAATCCTGATGCTCGGCCGGGAAGTTAACTTTGTCAACATTGAAGTCACCTGCCATAATCACAGGCTCAAACTCAGGAATTTGCTTACTATCAACTAAGTCTTTAAATTGCGCTAAATGCTCGAAGCGAAGTGCTATATCGGCTTGCTCAGTATAAGCGTGGGTGTGCGTACCAAAAATATGGTAAGCATTGCTTCCTTTATAGATTTTTGCGTAATTAATGCCCTTTGCTGCCAAACAACCATCATTACGGCATGCATCATAAACTTCGCTGTCTTCTTCCACAATTGGCCAGCGACTCGCAATAAAAGACCCGCCAGTTAATAACTTACCAAACTTCCAAGGTGTTTCTGTTTGGAAGGGGTATTCAGCTCGTAAAGCACTGCGAAATTTAGCCGTTAAAATTGGGTCAAAAACTTCCTGAAATACAACAACATCGTACCCTTTTACATACTCAGCAATGGTATCCAAACGAGCAGACGTATTCTTTGCAATAATGCCTGGTAGTAACGCCCAAGTATTATAGTTCAACACCTTCAACTGATTACTATAATCGGCGGTTGTTTCGTTCTGCCAGTTATTATGAATAACATAACGAATATCATCACCAGCAACGCGAGCGACTTCAGATTTGAACGCCAATTCAGTTCCTGAATTCTCATTAGAAACTTGGACATTATGAATGTCTCTGTCGTAATACCAAGGGGCTGTTTCAGCGGACAACCACATTTTACTAAACGTCATTGTGCCCTGAAGCTTCTGGCGTAAAGTCACCTGCTGATCCATTCCTGAAACGGTAGTGGTGAAGTAATAGTCCCTACCCCATCTAATACCTTCATCCCGATTAAAGCGTAAAAATTTAACTGTTCCTAAAGGAGGGACTTCAGTTTCAAGCTGTTGCCATTCATCCCCGTGGGAAATATTCGAATGACCCGTCTGATCCGTCTGAATGGTTAATGTTTCCATCGTATTATTGGTCAGATAGACGTAGCTTTCTGCAGAAACGAGGGGACTTAATAAAAAACTGAGCATGAGGAGAATTCGTCTGAGAGCCATTGTTAGTTTCCTTCAATTATTATTGTTATCAATAGACTTGGCTATCTTATAAACAACATAAAAGCAGGATGATGACTAATTAAGACAATAAGAAGACATATAGAGCCATAATTATAAATCTAGGCGTTTCGGCTAGGGCAGGTATGCTTTTCACCCCTGTTTATTGAATACCTATTCAATAAAGGAAAATTAATATGTCCAATTAAGGCATTGCATGCCGAAAGTTTAGCGCTAAAATGAATCCCTCTTCATCTTTTGAAGATATATATTAATAAGAGAAATCCCAACTGGGTTATCGACTAGAAATAGGAAACACACCATGTCTGACTTAAAAGCCACTTTTGAAGCTTCTGTAAACTACGTTCAAACGGTAGAAGGTGACTTCAAACCTTCTAACGAATTAAAGCTTGAACTGTACGGTCTATTCAAGCAATCCTCTGAAGGCGACGTTAACGGTAAGAAGCCAGGTATGACTGACTTTGTAGGCCGTGCTAAATGGAACGCATGGGAAAAACTGAAAGGTCAAAGCTCTGAGCAAGCAATGCAAACTTATATTGACCGCATTGAAGAACTAAAGCAGAAGAACGCTTAATCTGATTCAGTCATATAAAACCGTGAAACGCTCAAGTACAGCTAAGTAACGGTTTTTATCTACGCCCGCCCTGCCATAACTAAGCACAATTCAAAGCAACACGATCCGAATCTATATATAGACGCTTTAGTTTGTCCGAGACAACTCGCTCAATATCTGACCGATCAAACTCAGATAATTTCGCCAAAAACTCCGGCTTAATTCGATGAAGGTGCATATAAGGCAAGGTCTGGTTAAACTCCCTTAAGTCGCCTTTCACCAAAACCGGTAAAAATGTATCACCTACCTTCTTATGCGTGCCAACAACATGAGCAATCGCCTTCTTGAAAGGTATGGGTTTATTCGCCACATGTTTATTCTTTACAAGAATCGTAACATGCAACCCATTACGCCCGACCAACTCTCCAGGCAAGACGACAATTCCTGTAGGCTTAATCGCGTCAAAGTTAATATGGTTGATCGTGTCGTGGTATGCATACGGATTAGGTAAGACCACCATCTTCGAATTTTGATTCGAAGGGAAGTTCATCGAGTAATTTGTATAAAGTTGCTCAACGGATTCTGAGTATACGCATAAACGATTCTCGAACAGCATGGCAAATTGCTTTGCCAACTGCTGCTTCGCAAACTCATCAAAGTCCCAAATCAAATCTGCGTTCTCTTTTTTAGCTTCAGAAATCATAATGCCATCTGCCAATTCATCGTGTTATAACTAACTTACCTTAACTATAGACACTAAAAATGTGACGGCTAGCAGAGAATAACAAACGATTACTGCAGGGTTATTATTTATTACATTCCCATTACACGATCTTATAATTAGTCACTCGGAATAGCATAGGTCACTGTCGAAAATGCAACCGGCTCATCCTCCCCTTCACTGAATAACCGGACTTCACCCACCACCAAACGACGCCCTAACTTCAAGATCTCAGCTTTAGCAATTAGATCACTGTGTTTTGGCCGTTTTAAAAAATTAATGCTTAAACTGGACGTCACACTGTTAAAGCCTTGCTCACCTTTTTCACCGATAATCGCAACCCACATAACCGCATCTGTCATCGTCATCATTGCTGGCCCTGATACAGTTGCTCCAGGACGCAAATGCTTAACATCAACAGGCAACCTCATAACCGCTTGCATTGGTTCGATGGATTCGATGATCGCCTTACTGTCAGGAAACCCTTTTTTGAAGACCTCAATGACTTGCTCTTTACTTAAACTCATTCTTTGCTCCTTCATTTCTATTGAATGTCACTATACTGGCTTAAAGGCAAGAATTGATTGGCCTGTTTGCTGATTTTCTGTGGCTGATTTGTATTATAAACACACAACCATTCCTTTAAGTCTCCCCTCTAACTGTATGATTTTTATACACCACTAAGAGCAAGCCCTTTTGAATTGTAAGACATCTCCTACAGGCAAGTAAGAAATTACTCTTACTCTACTACCAATAAATGATAAATATTCGCACTAATAAACCGTAACATATTGATTTATATAAACTACTAAAAATAACCGATTTACCTATATCTAGAATAGAGTGTGCTCCTCACCTTTTTGAGCCTCTTTTTACTGTTATTATTTATCTCGTGGTCAGGGATATTGAATTAGACTGCAATGCAAGGATTGCTAAGGACACCCTTTGGAAAAGGGCAGAGGTTTTGGATAAAGCTTCTAAACGGATGTGATGGACGCCTTCAGGATGAAGGTACGAGGCTAGGAAGCTTCAATACGGACATAACGGACACCTTCAGGATGAAGGTACGAGGCTAGGAAGCTTCAATACGGATATAACGGACACCTTCAGGACGAAGGCTAGAAGCAAGGAATAATGCTTCATAACAAGGAAGTGTCACGGACGATACAGACTCACGGTTGAGTCAATTATGGAAAGCAAATAATAACAACAAGGATAGTACACACCGGACGGTGTTTATTTTGTCTGCCTAAAAGACACATCCTAAGATCAATGGACTGGTCTCTTGTAGTACGGATGATATCGGCAGGATGCTGATCGCAAAAGGACTGCGGTAGCTGATATGATAATAACTATTTTTGAATAATTATTGTCATATCGGCGGCTTACTTCTCTCTCCTCTCGTTTACTTCTTCTGCTCTAACCACAACAACGTTGCCCACACAACGCACAGCGGCATCATAAACAAATTCAATCCCGGAACTAAAAATAACAAACTTGTCACAGAACCAAATGATAATGACGATATCGGTCTTTGATGAATCCACTTTCGGCTTTGCGAAAAATTAAACCGGTTATTATCCAAAGGGTAATCAAAATACTGGAATGCCATCAACCATGCTCCAAAAGCAAACCAAATAATCGGTGCAAAGACGTTAACACCGGGGATCACACTCAAAATAAGAACCAATAAAAATCGAGGCAAATAGTACATCAGCTTTCTTATTTCACGCGCAAACGCATGAGTGACTTCAGCCATCAAGGAGATATCTTCTGAAGGCTGGTAATTAGCCCCCATCTCTAACTTCTCTACTTTCTCACTTAAAAATGCATTCAATGGCGCAGCAATGATATTTCCCAGTATGTTAAACGTAGAAATACCAATAATAATCACCGTTATGACAACGACTGGCGCGATCAACCAGCTAAGCCATGACAACCAGTCAGGAAGATAGCCTACCGCTGAATTTATCAATTCAGGGATCAAACTAAAAACATACATTCCTAAAGCACTGAATAGGGAAATATTTACCAACAATGGACCCAGAACATACCAGCGAAGTTCTGGCGCTATCAGTAAGCGAAACGCTTTACTAAGTGTTTTAATCATAAGAAACCTATTTCAAAAACGATTTAAAAACCAAAAAAAATACAGTAATAAAAAAACAGAGACTTAAAAATACTACAAAAAGATCAACTCTAAAAAATAGCCTTGAGACATTGACCATTACCACCCGTAGAGATATCTTAAAAAAACCAAGATACTCTCCTTAAGTGACTGATTAAAAACAACTTATTATCGCACCCATTTATATTTTTTCAACATACGTAATAGTTCACAAAATTGTAATATGAAAAGCCTTAAATTGTACTTGTCGACAGGGTGTTGACCGACAAACAAAGGACAGTTTGTCAGCATGGAGTGGCTTTGGAAAGCTAAAAAGGACTACGCATAGGATGCGTACGCCAGAACCTCAGGATGAGGATCATTTGCAGGATACGCAACTGGCGACAAGGTAAAGGATTTACCTAAAGGATTTATTTCACCAGCCTCACACTTTTAAACAGTCAGAGGCTGGTTTAGTTCTTTTCTCTTCAATCACTCGAACATCCTTCACCATCAAGAATCTACGCTTGTTTCTTTCGTTCCGCTAAAACACTTAATACGCCAAACACGGTTATCACTAACCCCGCAAACCATCGCTGATCTATATGAAGTAACCCGAAACTCAGTGCCAACTGGCCATAAACCGCAATAGCACCGTAGCCAAACGTACATAACAGCACAAACACAGCCATCCTTAGCATAAAGTGGTAAGGCTGCATTACGCGCCTCACAGCGCTGTTCAGATCCCCACCATAAATAACCAACAAAACAGCAATCCAAGAGGCCACTAGAAATTGACGATAACCCCAAAACCATTCCGATAAATCAGCATTCACTGATAAAAACCAATCCATAGCACCGCCCTTTCTATACATTCAATTTATAATTTTCAGTATTTTATCAACTTTGAACGTTGGGAACCTAAAAGAAACGACCAAATTTAGAACAAAAAAAACCGCAGTGATTAACTGCGGTTTTTGAATTCAAAAAGAAACTATTTATTCACTGTTTCCAAATGATCTTCAACTTGCTCAATATCCATGTGCCTAACATCTAAGCCTTTCGCTAAGTAGATAACATGCTCACCAATATTCATAGCATGGTCACCTACGCGCTCTAATGCTCGCAAACACCAAATAATATTCAATACTCGAGAAATGCTGCGAGGATCTTCCATCATATAGGTAATCAGTTCGCGAACCGTACTGCGATACTCAAGATCAACAATCTTATCATCATGAGCAACTTTCAATGCGGAATCGACATCCAGGCGAGCAAAGGCAGTGAGAGATTGCTGAATCATAGAGGAGACCTCTTCCCCAATATGACGAACTTCAACAAACCCTTGCTGAGAATCTCCTTGGCCACTCAACTCAATTGAAAGCCTTGCAATTTTTGCAGCTTCATCGCCGATTCGCTCTAGATCACTGATGCACTTAGTGACAGCAAGAACCAAACGTAAATCGCTTGCCGCTGGCTGACGTTTCGCCAAAATCTGAGTACATTCCTGATCAATACTAATTTCCATGTTATTGACCAGTTCATCACGGCCAACAACGATTTCAGCCAACTCTATATCGACTTCAATCAGCGCTTTAGTCGCATCGCGTACTTGCTTCTCTACAAGTCCGCCCATTTCTAACATGCTTTTCTTTACACCTTCCAGCTCTTCATTGAATTGCTGAGAGATATGATGCGTATGTGAATCTTTTACTGTATTCATTGTTTAGTCACCACCAAAAAGAGCGCCAAATCCATTTATTTTATACATATCATAAAGATAGACGCTTAACCTTTCATGCTGTATTAAATTTATGTTTCATCCGCATAGATGCGACGCAATTCAAATAACTTCCACGCTTACTTAGCCATAACGACCAGTAATGTAATCTTCCGTTTGCTTCTGATTCGGATTAGTGAAAATTTGATTGGTATCACCAAACTCAATCATATCGCCCATGTACATGAACGCAGTGTAATCAGAAACTCGCGCAGCTTGTTGCATGTTATGAGTAACAATGACAATTGTGTATTCGCTTTTCAACTCATTAATTAATTCTTCGATCTTTAGCGTTGAAATTGGATCAAGTGCAGAAGCAGGCTCATCCAATAGCAGTACATCAGGCTTAACAGCAATGGTTCGAGCTATCACTAAACGCTGCTGCTGACCACCCGACATACCAAGTGCACTGTCATGAAGGCGATCTTTAACTTCATCCCACAGCGCTGCACCACGTAAAGACTGTTCAACCACTTCATCTAAGGTACGCTTGTTATTGATACCTTGAATACGCAACCCATAGGCTACATTTTCATAAATGCTTTTCGGGAACGGGTTTGGTTTTTGAAATACCATGCCTACACGACGACGTAACTCAGTTACATCAACGGTGCGGTCATAAATATTTTCATTTTCTAACAGAATCTGACCTTCGATTTTACACGTATCCACCAAGTCATTCATTCGGTTAAAACAGCGTAACAATGTTGATTTACCACAACCGGAAGGTCCGATAAATGCCGTTACTCGATTTTTAGGGATGTGCATATCAATACCATGCAACGCTCGCTTCTCACCGTAATACAACTGTAAATTTTTTACTTCTAAGCAAATCTCTTCATTAGCCAGCTGACGATCTTCATTGGTCCGACCAAGGGCTGAAATATCAACCGCATGCGTTGGCACTTCATTAGTTGTTTGGTCTGTCATGACTTTATACCTAATTTAAAAAATTGAATTCTGTTCCACTTCCACAATTGAAAGCGATTAATGTTCTAGTGATTTATATTTTTCACGTAAGCCATTTCGTATGCCTACCGCTGCCAAGTTCAGAACAGCAATCACTAACACAAGTAAGAACGCAGTTGCATAAACAAGAGGTCTTGCCGCTTCCACGTTAGGGCTCTGGAAGCCAACGTCATAAATATGGAAACCTAAGTGCATAAACTTACGATCTAAATGAATGAACGGGTAGTTCCAATCCAGCGGTAACGAAGGTGCTAATTTCACAACACCCACCAGCATCAAAGGAGCCACTTCACCCGCTGCACGAGCAATCGCCAAAATCACACCTGTCATGATCGCAGGGCTAGACATTGGAAGAACAACACGCCATAGCGTTTCAAACTTAGTTGCACCTAACGCCAAGCTACCTTCACGAACGGATCTAGGAATGCGAGACAAACCTTCTTCTGTGGCAACAATAACCACTGGCACGGTTAAAATAGCCAACGTCAATGATGCCCATAGAAGCCCTGGTGTACCAAACGTTGGTGCAGGTAAGGCTTCCGGATAAAACAGCTGGTCAATATTGCCACCAAGGAAATAAATGAAGAACCCTAAGCCAAACACGCCATATACAATAGAAGGTACACCTGCCAGGTTATTCACAGCAATGCGAATGACCTGAGTAACCGCGCCTTGCTTCGCGTATTCCCTAAGATAAACCGCAGCAATCACACCAAAAGGCGTCACCATGATCGACATCAAAAGTACCATCATCACGGTACCAAAGATCGCAGGAAAGATACCGCCTTCGGTATTAGCTTCACGGGGGTCATCTAGCAAGAACTCACCAAGCTTGCCAATATAATGAGATATTTTATCAAAGAAGCCCATGTCGTTCGGCGCATACGCTAGAACAACTTTACTTAAGGACATCGAAACTTCATTGCCATCAATGGTCTTCGCTAATAACTGATCTCGTTGCACTTGTGAATAAAGACCGTTTAGCTGATCTTTCAACACTTCATATTCAGCGTTCAAGCCTGCACGTTCTTCAGCAATCGATTGCAATTTAATTGGATCTGAATCGCCTTGAAGCTCCAATCCACGTTCTTTTAATCTAAGGCGTTCCAAGCCATAGTTAATCGAACCGATATCGCCTTTCTCGATACCATGAATTTCTTCTTGAATAGCAAGAGCGCGCTCTATTCTTTCTTGTAACGCAGCCCACGTAGATTCAAAGCCACCGTTAGCAACAGAAGCAACTACTTTATCGCCTTCTTTTACTGAGACTAAATTCCCGTAAAAATTACCCCACTCGCGACGCTCGACAGCAATCAGGTTTTCAGGGGCTGTTTGCTTAGAAATACTGGTCGACAACACCCATAAGAAATCTTGACCAGAAACATCTCGGTTACCGACTTTAAGAAGGTCACGCTCGATATATTCTATGTCTGCCGGTACTTGATAGCCTGCTGATTTAAGCTGTGTTGCAGAGACCAGTTCACTATCAGCGATCTCACCCAATATCGTCTTTTGATCACCAGAACGATTCTGATATTCAGTCACATACAAAGTGCTTGGCCAGAAATGACCCAAGCCCTTCACTGCAATTAAACCCAAAAGCCCCACAACCATGATGACACATAGAGCCACCGCACCTGCGTTCAACCAAATCCATGGAGAACCGCTTTTATACCAATCTTTTACAGAAATATTCATCACTACATACCTACTATCGATGGCTCTGGGTTACAGAGAACCGTATTTGTTGCGTAAACGCTGACGAATGAGTTCAGCCACCGTATTCACCACAAAAGTAAATAAGAACAGTACAAAAGCAGCCAAGAACAAGACTCGATAATGAGTACTGTGAACTTCAGATTCAGGTACTTCTACTGCGATATTCGCTGCTAAAGTCCTCATACCTTCGAATATGTTCCAATCCATTACAGGCGTGTTACCCGTTGCCATTAATACAATCATTGTTTCACCTACAGCACGACCCATACCGATCATCACCGCAGAGAAAATACCAGGACTTGCTGTTGGAATAACAACACGAACCAGTGTCTGCCAAGGCGTAGCGCCTAAAGCAAGAGAACCATTACTCAAGTGCTTAGGTACACTGAAGATCGCATCTTCAGCAATCGAGAAGATAGAAGGAATCACAGCAAATCCCATGGCAATCCCAACCACCAACGCATTTCGCTGATCAAAAGAAATGCCTAAATCTCGAGAAACCCACGTACGCATATCTCCATCAAAGAACATCTGTTCGATCGGCGTTGCAATCGTTAAACCAAACCACACTAGAAGCAACAATACTGGAAGCAAAAGCACAGCATCCCAACCATCAGGCACTTTATGACGAATAGATTGCGGTAAATTGGCCCATGTGAAACCAAACAATAAGATTCCAAAAGGCAGCACCAATAACAAGGTAAAGACACCGGATAAGTTCGTTTCAATGAATGGCGCTAAGAACAAGCCCGCCAAGAAACCAATAATAACGGTTGGTAACGCTTCCATTAACTCAATCATAGGCTTCACTTTACGACGCCATTCTGGAGCCATGAAATAAGCAGTATAGATTGCACCACAGATGGCGAGAGGAATTGCAAACAACATTGCGTAAAGTGCTGCTTTAATGGTTCCGAAGGCTAATGGCGCCAAACTCATCTTAGGTTCAAAATCATTCGTAGCCGCTGACGACTGCCAGATATATTCAGGTTCGTCGTAGTTCTCGTACCATACTTCATGCCATAGAGAGCTCCATGAAACTTCAGGATGCTTATTGTAAACGTCCCAAACTTTCAATTTACCACTTGATTCAATGATCAATGCATCAGCACGAGGAGCAACCACCATAAAATCAACAGGATTGCTAATAAGCTGTTCTTCCAACACACTTCTGTGGGCCGTGGTATTATAAATTGAAACGACACCACTGCTATCTACTGTGAAAAAGCCCTTTCGTCGTTCTTCAGTAGCAATCAGTTTAATCTCTGTCGGCTCATCATCTCCAATGAATGAACGAACTTTCATGAACTGAGGTGTACCCTCTTTATCTCTTGCCATGAACCATTGAGAGGTAGTTCCTGATGAATCTGCCGCAAGAACAGAGATACCACCAAGCAAAGGCTCGAACTGTGTCAGACGCTCACCTTTCTCAATGATTCGAGTAATGCCAAAACTTTCTACCACGTCAACGTCTTCAATGCTGAAACGTTCCATAGAGCCCGATTCATTCGCAGCAAACAACCAATCCATTTCAGCATCAATAATCAAATAATCTGCTTTCAGGGATAGTTCAAACGCTGGCGCATCATAACGCTCTAATTCAAAACCATCCCCAAATAAATCTTCTTCTTTAGTAAAGTGAACTATTTGAGCAAGTGAATCATTTCCAGACGCGACTAAAACCATGTTCTCGTCGTTTTCATTCATAGCAATGGATGCAACAGGCTCGTTCAGAAGAGCAATTGGCTCTTCTCCGTACGGGAATACAATTTCAGGCAATAGCGTTCTATTCGCATCCTGATCGTATTTAGCAACGTATTTATGTTTAACAATTAAAGCCTGACCATTTTCCAGGCCCAGTATTAATGTTCGGCTTCCTATCCGGCCTTCAGCAACAACACTAACCTTACTGCCAATCTCATCCAAAAGAGGCACCTGACTGATAATGCCACCCTCTTTTAAATCAAAGAAGATAACGTCACCCGACTCGGTCAAACGCATACCAATCTCAGCCTGCTCTTCTGAGGTCAGAAACATGGTTCTCGTTGACTCATCGGTTGTTAAACCAGGGACATCAAATTCGGCAGTCTTATCGATACTTGCAGACTGCAACATCGGAGCGACTTCATAAAGCAAATATAAGAAGATCAGCATGATCGTCATAATCACACTGATGCCACCAACACCAATACCGTGGGTGGCAACTGTATCCTTAAAATTACGAATCTTACGCTTACGCGCAAGAGCAGGAGAATTCAAATCAAGTTTCACTGAGCTCATAAGCTATTTTCTCAGGGCATCTACTATTTGCAGCTAAAATAAGACAATTGTGTTACAGAATTATTACAGACTAGAATCAAAAAAAAGGGGAAGTAAACTTCCCCTTTTTGAACTCTTTCAGATAAAGAGCAATTATAGGCTTAACGCTTTCAACGTTTTCTCTACTACTTTAGAAGGTAGAGGGATGTAACCATCCTTGATCACGATTTCTTGGCCTTGCTTAGAAAGAACCATTTTAACAAATTCAGCTTCCATTGGAGAAAGTGCTTTGTTTGGTGCTTTGTTCACATAAACATACAAGAAACGAGACAGTGGGTACGTTTTGTTTACGGCATTGTCAGGTGTTGCTTCAACAAACTTCTGACCAGGCTTCTTCGCCAAAGGAACAGCGCGAACACTTGATGTCTTATAACCAATACCAGAGTAACCGATACCGTTAATAGACTCAGAAACACCCGTTACGACAGAAGATGAACCAGGCTGCTCGTTTACGCTTGACTTATAGTCACCCTTACAAAGTGCTTTCTTCTTGAAGTAACCGTATGTACCAGAAGCAGAGTTACGACCAAAGATCTGAATATCACGACCAGACCACTCACCATTCAAACCCGTTTCACCCCAGCTTGAAATATCTTCTTTACCCTTACACTTACGTGTAGAAGAGAAGATCGCATCAACCTGAGCGATTGTCATACCTTTAATTGGGTTATCTTTGTTTACATATACAGCCAATGCATCGATCGCTACAGGGATAGCTGTAGGCTTATAACCAAATTTCTTTTCAAACGCTTCGACTTCTTTGTCTTTCATCTTACGAGACATTGGACCAAAGTTAGACGTACCTGCAGTCAACGCTGGAGGCGCAGTAGAAGAACCCGCCGCTTGAATCTGAATATTAACGTTTGGATAGAAACGCTTGTAATCTTCCGCCCAAAGCGTCATCAAGTTAGCTAGAGTATCAGAACCCATTGAGCTGAAGTTTCCAGAAACACCAGATGTTTTTGAGTATGCAGGAATGTCAGCATCTACTTTAGCTGCCGCTGTTGCTTGGCCAGAGAAGGCTGCTGCAGCAACGATCGAAACCGCTGCAAAAATTTTCTTCATTTTCATTATGACTACTCTCCAAATTTAAGTAGGTAATATCAGAAATTTTTCTAGGTTATTTAAAAAATTTCGATCAATATATAACCGGTTTATGACAACTATATTACAACGATCTCAACTCAAAACATTTTAGTCTCTTTTCTAATACCTGCTCAAACGCCAGTAATAATCACGGTTTGTGCTGTTTCAATGACGATCCATTCTCTATAATGCACCAAAAAAATTAATTAAATGGTTCTTCAAATGCACGGATTGTTCAGTAAGTTGCACTTAGCACTCTCCCACGGAACAGAAATTTTCGGTAAATATTTATCCTGGTTAACGTTAATAATGACAATCCTAATGTTCACGTTAGTGGTCTTACGTTACACACTGAATTTCAATTTAATATCGCTACAAGAGTCTGTTATTTATTTACACGCTGCCGTATTTCTACTGGGCACAGGTTACACCTTGAAAGCAGACGGGCATGTTCGTGTGGATATCCTGTACCGAGCGATGAAAGAGCATCAAAAAGCTTGGGTCAATCTTTTAGGTAGCTTATTTCTACTGCTTCCAATGATGATATTCATTGGTGTCGTGAGCTGGGATTACATTGCATTTTCTTGGTCAATACTCGAAAAATCACAAGAAGCAGGCGGCTTACCCTTCGTTTACCTTTTAAAAACACTTATTTTAGGCATGGTTTTTAGCATAAGTATCCAAGGCGTAGCTGAGATTCTACGATGCGCCGCCCTATTAGAGCGTCATTATTCTAAGGAGGCAAACTGATGGAATTTATGCCTCTGTTTATGTTTTTAACCATTTGCATCGTATTAATGATGGGATTCCCCGTTGCCTTTACATTAGGTGGCATCGCACTTGCCTTTGCAGGCGTAGGATTATTAACAGGTACCTTCGATGGCGCCTTCTTAGAAGCCTTTCCTAATCGACTGTTCGGTCTGATCAGCAATCAAACGCTCATGGCTGTACCATTTTTTGTCTTCATGGGCGTGATGTTGCAAAAATCGAAAGTTGCCGAAGATTTGCTCGAAAGTATGTCCCTTCTATTTGGCAGCTGGCCAGGCGGTGTTGGTATTGCAGTGACCGTCGTCGGAATGTTAATGGCAGCAAGTACAGGGATTGTAGGCGCAACAGTTGTGACCATGGGGTTAATATCATTACCCGCCATGATCAAACAAGGGTACGACCCTAAACTGGCCACAGGGGCCATTTGCGCCACAGGCACCCTTGGCCAAATTATTCCACCATCCATTGCCTTAGTGATTCTCGGAGATGTGCTTTCTAGCGCGTATCAACAAGCACAATTAAGCATGGGCATCTTTTCACCTAAAACAGTTTCTGTTGGCGATTTATTTGTCGGGGCCATTATCCCTGGTCTAATTCTGGTCATGCTTTACGGCTTTTATATTTACCTAACAGCCCTGTTTAAGCCCGAGACTGCCCCCACTGTATCCAGAAAAGAAATGATCGATAACAACGATCATGACCACTTATGGAAAATCATCTTACAGGGCTTAGTACCGCCGCTAATTCTTATCATCAGCGTTCTTGGTTCAATCGTAGGAGGTATTGCAACGCCGACTGAGGCTGCATCAGTGGGCGCTTTCGGTGCTACGGTACTTGCTGCATTCCGAAAAAAGCTGTCCCTAGACTGCTTAAGAGACGTATGCCAACAAACCACCCAAGTGACTTGTATGGTTTTCATGATATTCATCGGTGCGGCCATATTTTCGTTGGTATTCCGAGGTTTCGGAGGGGAAGAACTGATTCAATCCGCGTTTGAAAATATACCTGGCGGTGCATTAGGTGCAATGCTTGTTGTAATGATAGTGATATTTCTATTAGGTTTCATATTGGACTTTATAGAAATCACATTTGTCGTCGTTCCTATCGTCGCGCCAATTTTACTGGCTATGGGTCTGGACCCTGTTTGGTTAGGCATCATGATCGCCATTAACCTTCAAACGTCTTTCCTAACCCCTCCTTTTGGATTTGCGTTATTTTATTTACGCGGTGTGGCGCCACCAGAGGTAAAAACATCCGACATGTACAAAGGGGTGATTCCGTTTATTATCATCCAATTATTACTGCTAATCGGATTAGCCTTCTTCCCAGAATTAGCCACTTGGTTACCTGAACAAGTTTACGGCAACTAACCAGTACCTTTGTCTGACAGGCGAATAATCCCACCTGTCAGACAAAAGCGTTCTATTTATCACCATATAACACTCCCTTGATTCACATCAAAACCCGATCGTTTCAGGTCTTCTACACTCAACTCATATAAAACGTTAAACACACCAAACGTTATTATTAATAATCGTAGTTTTGTTAACTGAGTAGACGTGGAGCCAAGGGCAATGACAGAGTTATCAACCGACTTTTCAAACTTTCATTGGGACGATGAAATGATTCGTCGCTATGAAGGCAAGGGCCCAAGGTACACTTCATACCCGACAGCGCTCAGTTTCGCACCGATCAAACAGAACCAATTCATTGCGCACGCAGCAGCAAACAACCATATAGAAGAACCGATCTCGCTCTATGTCCATGTGCCATTTTGCGAGCGACTTTGTTTCTACTGCGGCTGCAATAAGATTGTGACGCAACAAAAAACGAAGGCCGACCCATACATCGATGCATTAAGCACCGAAATGGAAATTATTGGCCCACACTTCAATAAACGAAAAGTTCAGCAACTTCACTTTGGTGGCGGTACACCGAATTACCTAACCAAAGAACAGTTTCAAAAAGTTATAACTAACCTAAAAAAGCACTTTGATTTGGACATGGACAGAGATGGGGAATACTCCATCGAAGTTGACCCGAGAACGCTCACCACCGAACAAGTTTCTCACTACCGTAAACTGGGTATCAACCGAATCAGCATGGGCATTCAGGACTTTGACCCTGATGTTCAAAATGCCATTAACCGAGTTCAGACCTATGCAGAAGTAGAAACCATTGTGAGTGCTGCCCGAGGTTGCGGTTACAAATCCATCAGTTTTGATTTGATCTATGGTCTCCCACTGCAAACAACCACAACGTTTGAGAAGACCTTAGAACAAGTCATTGAATTAGACCCTGACCGAATTGCAGTCTTTAATTACGCGCACTTGCCTGAACGCTTTAAATCACAACGGTTGATTGATAGCGACAGCATTCCATCCAGCGCAACGAAGCTTGATCTATTGCATCTAACCATCTCGAAGTTAATGGAAGCAGGTTATGTCTATATAGGTATGGACCACTTTGCCAAAGCCGATGACGAACTTTGTAAAGCACAAAGAGCAGGTACTCTTCAGCGCAACTTTCAGGGTTATTCAACCAACAACGAATTGGATCTTGTTGGACTAGGGGCGTCTTCCATTAGCCTTGTTCAGGGGCTGTACAGTCAAAATGCCAAAGGCCTTAAACTGTATCAAAATTTCTTAGCCCAAGAGATCTTACCCGTTGAGAAAGGTTACCAACTCAATAAAGACGATGAACTCAGAAAAGATCTCATCATGACTCTGGCTTGCCAATACAAATTGAACTTCCAGAGCTTTGAAGACAAATACCATATTCGTTTTGTTGATTACTTCGCTAAAGAATTAAATTCATTGTCACAATTTATTGCGGATGACATGATCACGTTAAGCGAAGGCGACTTAATAATTAACCAATCCGGTCGTTTACTGATCCGATCAATCTGCATGGCATTTGATGCACATATGAATCCGGAATTACAGCAACGATTCTCCAAAGTTATTTAAACATCATCTGCGCCTCGGTCGTCTGATCCGAGGCGTTCTACTTAGAGAATAAATCCCATTAGGGCTGCATTTCAGAGCCCGTCATCGCCTTCAATTGAGGGAGGAATGATTTAACAACGCGCTTATCACCTTCTGGAGCATTTTTAGCAGATTCAAAAACAGCAGCGCTTTGTTTCATCGAGTTTTGCATCATCTGCTTCTGCTCCGCGGGAATATTGGGGTTGTTCATCATCGTTTCCATTTGCTGCATCATTTGCTCCATTTCAGGCCCCCGATCACCCATCTCAATGGCTAAGTACGCCGACATAATACGCCCGCCGACCTCAGCCCACTGTTCAGGCGAATCAAAGCCATAATCATCGATGATATTCTCAAACTGACCATAGAGACCGGTACCTTTTAACGCAACAATTCCTTGCTGAAAAGCCTCCATAGGTGTGCCCTGATTTTCAATATCAGCATCGAAAGGTTTCAACTTCCCTTCATACTGCTTACCAAAACTTTCCACTGCAGACTGACTGTCTAACCACCCTTGAACTGATCCTGACGTTAGCCCATCAGCAACAGCCACTTGGGAATAACAGACCAGCGCAAACATAATCCCTAATATCTTATTCATCTATGTTTCCTTTTCTAAATGCTCTTTCTAAGTGCCTTTTTCTAAACAATAAAAAAGGCCTCTACATAATGAAGAGGCCTTTGCAGTATAGACGCTGAATTGGCACATCCATCAAATCAAATCAAATGAATTTACCAATACGTCAGTCAAAACATCAACTACCTGCTGAACGGGCATTAATATACGCCTGCTCAGACAATTGATGCCAATTACTTACCCCTTCACGGAAAGCAATGAAAGACTCGTAAACCTTCTTGGAGAGAGGATCATTCTCTGCTGCTTCAGCTACGACCAAATCGGCCGTCTTTTTCAGCTCGGCCAATACTTCATCAGGAAGGCGACGTATTTCAACGTTGTGCTTATTAATTAATTCACTCAAAGATGCATTATTTCGAGCAGTGTATTCATCCAACATATCTTGGTTGATGGCTTTACATGCAACCTTAAGAATTTCTTGGAGATCCAAAGGTAAAGCGTCTAATGCAGGCTTATTGATAGAAAACTCCATCATTGAACCAGGCTCATGCCAGCCTGGGTAATAACAAAACTTTGCTGCCTTATAGAGGCCAAACGCCAAATCATTATAAGGACCGACCCACTCAGTTGCATCAATCGCACCTGTTTGCAGCGCAGTAAATAATTCACCACCAGGAATATTTACAGGTGTTCCACCCACACGCTTAAGAACCTCGCCCCCTAGGCCAGGAATACGCATTTTCAGACCCTTAAGGTCTTCAATCGAGTTGATCTCTTTATTAAACCAACCGGCCATCTGAACACCGGTATTACCACCAGGCAAAGGATAAACATTATGCTGGGCATAGATTTCTTCCCACAGAGCCTGACCGCCACCGTAGTTAATCCAAGCATTAATTTCTTGCGCCGTTAACCCAAAAGGAACAGACGTGAAGAATTGAGACGCGGGGATTTTTCCTTTCCAGTAATACGCACCACTGTGACCAATTTGTGCTGTGCCGCGAGAAACAGCATCAAACACCTCAAGCGCAGGAACCAGCTCGCCAGCGCCATACACTTTAATCTTTAAACGGCCATTCGACATCGACTCAACCATTTTGGCCAAGCGTTCTGGCGCCATCCCTAAGCCAGGAAAATTCTTTGGCCAAGAAGTCACCAGTTTCCATTCATACGTTTGCTGTGCAGCGGCATCGCCACCCGCAGCCGGTGCGCACTCGTCTTTACTCTGACAACCTGATAGCGCAGCCGCTGCTGCGCCGATGCCTGCAATCGTTAAAATCTCGCGGCGTTTCATTTCTCACTCCTTGTTTTATTATTCTTAAACAACGTAATAACGTTGTTTTTATATCAATGTTCGTATTTATGAAATAGTAATCAAAGTGTTACAATATCTGAAGGTTAGCATACGCCAACATTAACCACTTGGTACCGTCTTCACTAAAATTCACTTGAACTCTTGCATTGGCACCTTGGCCTTCACAGTTCATTACCGTACCTTCACCAAAAACTTCATGATAAACACGCTGACCTAACGGTACCAACGTAGAATCCGGCACACCAATCGAAGCAACGGCAGGTTTCGTGATAGGCGCTTTCACTCTCAACTCATTCAAGTGCTCTGAAGGTATCTCATTGATGAACCGAGACAATCGGTTAAATGTTTCATTTCCATACAGTCGGCGACTTTCAGCATGGGTCAGAACTAACTTATCCATCGCTCGAGTAATACCTACGTAAGCCAAACGACGCTCTTCTTCAAGACGTCCGGGCTCATCGGCTGACATTTTATGAGGGAATAACCCTTCTTCCATACCAACCATAAAGACCAAAGGAAACTCCAAACCCTTCGCCGAGTGCAACGTCATCATTTGAACGGCCGACTCATATTCACTGGCCTGAGTATCACCAGCGTCCAGCGCAGCACTGTCTAGAAATGCGGCTAATTCAGAAGAATGGCCATCTTCATTGCGGAATTGACGTGCCGCACTCACCAGCTCCTGCATGTTTTCTACACGACTTCGACCGGCTTCACCCTTTTCTTTTAAATGGTGATCAATCAAACCACTGCGCTCTACTATTTGTGCAACCACTTCATCCAGAGCCAGATCTTGGGTTGAATTTGACATCTCATCCACTAATCGAACAAAACCATCCACAGCATTTGAAGCCCTAGCCGTTAATAGTTTAAGTGACACCATTTCATTTGCTGCGTGCCACAGGGAAATATTCTGCTGGCGCGCAAAGTCACGTATTTGTTCAGCCGTCTTGTTACCAATGCCTCGTGTCGGGACATTTAAAACACGATCAAACGCAGGATCATCATGTCGATTAGATAACAACCGTAAATACGACATGGCATTACGAATTTCTAGGCGATCATAAAAACGCTGACCACCATAAATGCGGTACGGTGTACCTGATCTTAATAATGCTTCTTCCAAAACACGTGATTGAGCATTGGAGCGATACAAAATGGCAATTTCGTCTAATTTATGGTCATTACGTTGCCAATCATCAATGCGCTCAGAAATAAACCGAGCTTCATCTTGCTCATTAAACGCTTCATACAAATCAATTTGTTCACCATCACCGTCTTCCGTCCAAAGCTCTTTACCCAAACGGTCCGGATTATTCTGGATCAAAGCATTAGCCGCTTTCAGAATGTGACCTGTCGAACGGTAGTTTTGCTCCAGGCGAACCGACTCAGCGCCTGAAAAGTCCGTTTGGAACTGACGAATATTTTCAACCTTGGCACCACGCCAACCATAAATAGACTGATCATCATCCCCCACCGCCATAACATGCGTGGTCTTACCCGCCAGCACTCTAAGCCAAGCGTATTGAATGGTGTTGGTATCTTGGAATTCGTCCACCAGCAGATTCGTAAAACGCTTTTGGTAATGCGCTAGAACATCCGGTCTTTTCAGCCATAACTCATGAGAGCGTAGAAGCAACTCACCAAAATCAACAAGACCGCCCCGTTGGCAAGTCTGCTCATACGCCTTATAAACCTCAATCATTCGGTTGTAATAAGGGTCGTAGGACGTCGGAATGTGATCCGCTCTCAAACCTTCATCTTTTTGATTGTTGATGTAGTTCTGAACTTGTTTCGGTGGCCACTGAGATTCATCCAGCTGCTGTTCACGAAGAATTCGTTTAACCAAGCGCAGCTGATCGTCCGAATCAAGCACTTGAAAGTTTTCAGGCAAATCTACATCTTGCCAATGAAGCTTTAACAGTCGATGGGCCAAACCATGGAATGTACCTACCCACATGCCCTGAATGGAAGAATCCAAAAGCTCTTCAATTCTACCGCGCATCTCCCTTGCAGCTTTGTTGGTGAACGTCACCGCCATAATAGAGAATGGAGACACTTGCTCAACCTGCATTAACCAAGCGATGCGATGAACTAACACACGGGTTTTACCACTTCCCGCACCCGCAAGTACCAAAAGACTGCCTTGCTCAGAAGAAACAGCCTGTCTTTGCGCATCATTTAAATGATCAAGTAAGTGGCTAATATCCATAATTGAGAACTTGTTCCTGCGTAAAATCGATTAATAACATTTAAACACACAACATTTACAAAGATAAATTCAATGAAAATCATTAGGTTATAAAACAAACCTAACGCTTGCTTGTTTATTGCGTTACATAAGTTTACATCCATCAAGATTTCAGTCATTATCCTGAACGACATAAAAACAATAATTATGCACCCGATGCTCGGATGATTACTTATGGAACACTCAAGTATCCAACAATTCTTGACCTGTTCCCAGCATACTGGTGCGAAATGCTTAACAGTAACGAACCATGCAGCCAAATAATGCTTTTGAACATAACCGGTCTGAACCGGAATACTTACTTCTTAAAGCTCAGCTCAAACGCTTAGCCATAGAGTCGAAGGCATTCTACACTCTTTCTTTGCTGGCCAGTTTAGTTGTTGTCGTTTCTTTCTGGAAACAGCTGCCAGCCGCCGTCATAACGGGTTGGTTTGCGCTTCAATGCTGTTTACCGTTAGGCCAGCTTGCATTCTATTCATTCATCGCAGGCAATAAGAAAGTTCCCATGCAAGCCAAAAGCAGCTTTGCTGTCTTTGGGTCTGGCATATCAGGCCTTGCTTGGAGTGCAATTGTGTTCCTTGTCAGTCCTATTACGGCCAACGATCAAGCACTGATGTTCACCTTAATCGCCTCGTTGACCGTATACGCTACTGCTGCATTATCCGCCTACATGCCCGCATTTCTAAGCTTCACAATCGGAGCTTTACTCGCGCCGTTTATGCACTTACTCAGCGGCTACGACGTAGAAAATCACTCTTTGCCATTCGTTGCCGCATTGTTCTCCGTTTTTCTATTGTACAGCGCCATACGAATTAATCGTTCCATCGTTCTTGCCTTGAAGTACCGTTCAGAAAAAGAAACATTAATCGAAACGCTTACCGGCACCATGACTCAAACGGATTGCTTAAATCAGGAACTCATACAGGAAGTTCAACAACGCGTAGCCGCAGAACTTCGCTTACAACGCGCTCATGAACAACTTGAAAAAACAGTTGATAGTCGCACCCATGAATTGCAACAAACGAACACATTGCTGCAACAAGAAATGAAGCGACATAAAGACACAACAAAAGAGCTTCTAACTAGCCAAAATCGATTATCCAAATCTATGGAAGTAAGCCACCTAGGTTTATGGGAATGGGATCTAGAGAAAGATTGTATATACCATTCTCATTTTCATAAGTTGTTTGGAAGCAGTAACACAACAACCTCTCAATTTTTAAAACACCTAAAAGCAAATACGCATCCAGATGATTTCCGTATCGCACGTAAAGCGTTAATTAATCACATGCGAGGAAACACCAAACAATACTTGGTTCGATACCGCCTTCGTCAACCGGATGGAAGCTGGTCTTGGTTTGAAGATTCAGGCCAAACTGTCGAGACCAACGAAAAAGGTCGGTCCGTTCGAATCTTGGGAACACGTCGTGACGTAACCCAAGAAATGGAACACACAGAACAACTGAAATTGGGCAGTATTGTATTTCAAAACACAACAGAAGCCATTGCCATTCTTGATCGACGCTTCCGCTTCATGATGATCAATAATAGCTTCGTCACCATGACGGGCTTCGACACCACGGAAGTCATTGGTAAACAAACCATAGAACTGGATGACTCCCCAGAGAAACGTGAGACATTAAAAGCGATTGCTCAAGAATTAAAACACCACGATTTTTGGCAGGGTGAGATTATCGACCACCGTAAATCAGGCTCTGCGTATCCAATGTGGTTGAAAATTAATGTCGTTCGAGACAAGAACAACAAAATTTCCCATTACATCTGCTTACTCTCTGATCTGACTGCACGTAAAGAGGTCGATCGTAAGCTTCGTTATCTCACGTATTACGACAAGTTGACGGGCCTTGTAAATCGAGACCTGTTCATGGATCGCTTCCATTCATCCATGCAACACAGCCATAAATCAGAAACGCCTCTGGCTCTGTTTTTAATTAATCTCGACCGCTTCAAGCTCATTAACGACACGTTCGGTCAGGTCGCAGGCGACAGAGTATTAAGAACTGCAGCAGAGCGTTTAACTCAAGTGTTCAATGATGCAGACACAGTATCTCGTTATAACAGCGATGAATTCGCGATTACCTTCGAGTACAACCAAGACATATCAGAAGTTCAGACGAAGGCACGTAAGGCCATTGAAGTATTAAACCTTCCAATGAAAGTAGAAGGTAAAGACTTAATTCTATCTGCAAGCATCGGCATAAGTACCTCACCAAGCCACAGTAACAACATGAATACACTGCTGAACCAAGCTGAACTGGCCCGCAACCAAGCCAAAGGCATGGGCGGTAATGTGTTCCACATGTATTCTGAGCACTTGGGTGATAGCTCGGCTGAGCGCTTACATTTAGAAAATGACTTACACAATGCCTTAATTAAACGACAGTTCGAAGTTTTCTATCAGCCTAAACAGAGCCTGAAGAGTAACAAGATTGAATCGGCAGAAGCCTTAATTCGATGGAATCACCCCGTACATGGTCTTATTTCACCAGTGAAGTTCATTCCGCTTGCGGAAGAAACAGGACTGATCAATAAAATTGGTGAATTCGTACTTCGTACCGCGTGCCAACAAGCGCGTTGGTGGTCCATGAGAGGCCATGGAGACTTAAAAGTCTCAGTCAACCTATCAGCACAGCAACTCAAGGCCGAAGGCTTCATGAAGCTACTGAGCCAAATCCTAAAAGAAACGGCTTTGGAACCATCACGACTGACATTAGAAATTACTGAAACATTATTGATGGACGATGTCGAAGGCACAATACGTAAACTACAAAACATTCGAGATCTTGGCGTAGGTTTATCCATTGATGATTTCGGAACGGGCTACTCATCACTCAGTTATCTCAAACGATTTCCAATTGATATCCTAAAAATTGATCAATCATTCATTAAAGATATCAACACCAACCCAGACGATGCCGCTATCACAAAAGCAATCATCGCCATGGCTCATAGTTTGGACCTGAGAGTCATCGCGGAAGGCGTTGAAACTGAAGAATCACGCGAATTCCTAAGAGATCAAAACTGTGATCTGATCCAAGGTTACTTAGTTAGCCACCCACTAACAAACGATCAGATGCAGAACTTACTCTCCAAAAGTGTGGCCTAGAAAATCGCTATGTGAACCTTCTCTGACTCTATGACAACTATAAATTCGTCAACACGGTACGAATCTCTCAAGAACAGTTGTCCACCCCCTAAGCATTCAACAACGTTATAACGCCTTTTTCTTCGCATTAAACCTTCTTCACTATGCAATGCGAATAACCTGCCATTTAAGCGAATTATCGAAGCTAAATAACCAGTTATCTGAAATACCTCACATTGATCAATTAAAATACAGCCTAATGTTTGATTTTTATACAAACCATTGGTATTAAAAAGTAATAAAGGCGACATGATGTCGTAATATTTCGGCTGTTAAACTTCGATTTATTGATCACAAGGAGACCCATCATGATCAATAGCGAAAAGGTAAGCGAAGTAAAAACTGAGTTACTGAATGCATGCATAAACTTTGAAAATGATGGTAAACGCGCTCGCGAAGAAGAAAAATCAAAGAAGTTGCGAGCAACCAGACTATCTATCGAGCTTTATCGTGAACAGCAGGAACTTCTCGGTCAAACAGAAGAGTTTTTGTTCGAAGAAGAATTGGACTGATTGATGCGCTTGTCCTTTTAAGCGTCTTCTATAGAGTCCTAACCATCTAGGCTAAAGACTTAGATGACCATAACTATTTTGCAGAATGCAAAGTAGCGGGTTTCTTACCCCTTCTGGTTAAGCTACAGGGCTTGTTGCTTATCCAACATGGCTTCTACGCCTTAATTTTTGATCCACATCACCTTGCCAATTTACTTTTTGATTCTCAGTAAAATAAAATACAGCTACAATAATAGGAACCATTCTCATTAATTAATATGAGCGATTCTTATGCCCTCGTACAAACGACTAATTGCATGTCTACTGTCTCTCGTTCTGATATCAGGCTGTACCCCCTTTAAAGTCTCGACCGATTACAACCCTGATTTAAATATCGCAAACTGGAAAACCTACCAGTGGCAACTCGATCCCATTCCATCGGATGACCCTTACGATAATGATCTAAACCGGAATCGAGTAACACAAGCCATCAACCAAGAACTGACCAAGAAAGGATTTTCAATCAAAGAAAGCCAACCGGATTTCAAAATCAGCTATTTCTTTTTGGTTGAATCAAAAGTCGACGTACATCGAATTCACAACCATTGTCCATGGATACACTGCGGTTACGGAAGCTATGAAACCTATGTTAGCCAATATAAATATGGGTCACTCATTATTGATCTAATCGATGCTAAAACAAACGAACTTCAATGGAGAGGTATTGTAGGCGCACGAGTATCGGAAGGTGCAACCCCGCAAGAAAAACAAGAAAATATCAAAGCAGCCATTCAGTACTTAATGCAAGAGTTTCCTCCTGAAACTCACAAACTTCAGCCTCCAGCTGAAAACACTTAAAAAAGCCTGTCTATTTTGAAACACAAGATTTTATCTCCAAAGTCTTGTGTTTATCTCCCTGTTCGTTGACGTATATTAACAAAAGTTATTTCATCACTCTTTTATATTCCTATATACTCGCCGCGCATTTATTTGCATCGATTGAATAAGCAGTACTTAAGGATATAACAATGAAAAAAATGGTAATCAAGGCACTTGCAGCGACATCTGTAGTTATGGCAACCGGTTGTGCATCTATCATCAACGATGATACTCAACAGGTTAATGTCATTTCATCTAACGGTGAAAGCTTTGCGGGGACAATCGACGGGATTCCTTTTCAAGGCCCTGGCGTAGTAAGCATTGAGCGTGCAAACAGCAACAAAATCATCGTTGCTACGACTGATAACTGTGCACAACAGACGGTTGTTAACAAAAGCGTTGACCCAGTGTTCTTTGTGAACGTTCTTTCTGGTGGAGCATTCGGTTCAACAACCGACTACTCAACTGAAAAAATGTGGAAGTACGAAGATACAATTACTGTAAGCTGTAAATAATTTTTTTATGTTACAGTTTCAGAAAGGAAGCATTCTTGCTTCCTTTTTAGTTTTCTGGGTTTCCTTCGGCTGCACCGCCAATGACTATTTACCTTCCCTAGAAAACCAGGCCATTGCCCAAGAACTCTATTTGAACCCTGAATGGAACGCTCTTCTGCACATAGAAGAAGGTCAATCCAAAATACTTGATCCACGATTTATTCTAAGTTCTGAAGACTTTTCTTCAAAGAATGAACTCGTCGAAACGATCAATTTTCTCTTCGGTATCGATAACAGCCCCACAAACATCTGTAAGTTCCCTGCTAGAGCAATATGGATCAACCAACAGCTGAAACGCCCACCCATTAATTTCGGCCTATGTAATCAGTTCTCAAAATACTTAGAAAGCGCGCCTGTAAATTCAATCGCCGTCGTATATTCGTCTGAAAACCTCACCCAACCATCTAGCATGATGGGTCATGTGTTTTTAAAGATTTCAGGTGAAAACCAGTTAGGAAAACAAGTCGCTCATGGCGTCTCTTTCTTCACAGAAATCAACGGCATCAATGTACCAAAGATCATCTTTGACAGTATGGTCATAGGCAAACAAGGCTTTTTTGCTCTTTCTCCTTACCAAGACAAGCTGTCTTTCTATCTCCAAGAAGAACAACGCAACGTTTGGGAATACGAATTAGACCTAGATTCTGATCAAAAAGAACTCATACAAGCCCATATATGGGAGTTAAAACAAGCCAAATTAGATTACTTTTTCCAAGACTATAATTGTGCAACCTTATTGAAGTTTTTAATATCGGTTGCAGAACCCAGTCTATTGGATTCAAAAGATGCTTGGACAACCCCCGTTGACCTCGTAAAGACCGTAGACAGAGCAAACATCGTAAAGAACGTATCTGTTATACCTTCCAGTAAATGGAAAATGCGAATGCTCTCAGAAGCATTAACACCACAAATAAACGATGACATAAAACACTCAGTCTTGAACGGTGATTTACCCACCTTTACTGACGACCAAAGTACGCAACAACAGTTCTTAGCACTCGAGCTCGCAAGTAACTACTCAGATTTTCTCTTCGAAAATGATGCGATCCCTTTTCAACAATGGAATGCATTAAATCAGAAAGTAACAACATCAAAATCGAAAAGCTCTAAAGGCTACGAAATTGACCTTTCTAACTATAAGAATCCGCTCAAGACTCCACCTGATTCTCAGGTCTACACAGGGGTTGTTAGCGAAGAAGGAAACACCAAGCTTAAATTCGGATTTTTACCCACATCACATCGTTTAGAAGATGATAACCGACAGTTCTTTAGTGAAAATGAATTAAGGTTAGGGGATATGTCATTCGTCATTTCTGAAGAAGATAAGATCGATATCGATGAGTTTCAGCTTTATGCCGTATCCTCTTTAATTCCCCGAGAAACATTTTCTGGTGGCGTTTCAGGTCGATTTCGTTTGGGGATTGAAGGACACTACGATCAAAAACTTGAAAGAAAAAATGTTGGAAATGTAAGCGGGGCGCTCGGGCTGGGCTATCGGTTATCCGTCGATGCGTTTATTTATACACTGATCGGTGGCGGCTATGGATTTACACAACATGAATCTTATTTTTACACCAACCCAGAAGTGGGCCTAGTAGTAAACGAAGTGTTTGATATGAAGACCATCGCTTCGATTCAAAATGTCTGGAACCAATTGGACTCAAATACAGACTACTATTCTTTTAAACTCACACAATCAAAATACATTAATGAACATTACAGTCTTGTGCTGGAGTTCAATCATCGTCAAAACGAATCTAAAAGCGAAAATAAGCTAGAAGTTCTGTTTAAACATTTTTTCTAGCTTATTCCTAAAGCGCTACGAAAACGTATTACCCAAACTCTTTCCAGAGGGATTCAAACTTGCTCTGGAACTGATCAACCACTTTCACTTCGCCGCTGACCAGAACATTCTCTTGGTTATAACGAGTGGCGCTACGCGTCCAATTAAAACTACCATTTAACAAAATAGACTCATCGAATACTGCGAACTTGTGATGCATATGATTTGCCGTCCGATCCATTCGAACGGGAACACCTTTGGCGCTTAATTCATCCACATCACTGCCAAGATCATTGGCTTTATCGTTATCAGTAATAATTCGAACCTTAATACCTCGTTGATGCGCCTTAAAGATGGCCTCACTTAACGTGTCATCTGAGATAGTAAAAACACAAACATCGATGGAACGCTTCGCTTGATGGCAAAGATCAATAATCTTTCGACGACAATCATCACCGGGACTGAAGCATACAGCACTTTCAATCGTTGAAGGCATTTGAGCAGAGTCCAGCGTTTTTACCACCAGTTCAAGCCATTTAAGTACTTTAAACGTTGAGGCTTCATCTTCATTAATGCTTTCTCGAACAAGCGCAAACCCCTTATTCCGCAAGAAGCTTCGTTCCTCTTTCGATAACGATGGCGCCAATTCACGTAATTCAGCCCGCTCATCATTGCTTAGCTTAAAATCTTCAAGCGTCGCTTTTAACTGGACTTCCAATTCCTTTAATTGCATATAGCTTCCCTACTAACCTAGTTTACTCGTATGTGGTAATCAGATATTGCTTTATCTCTTCCTTTTCCGGTTGCAGATCCAACCACGTTTTAAAATTCTCAACACGCTCTTCACCTATCATGGCGATGTATCGCTGTTTGACCGTATTTTTCATTCTCTGAATACGCAGATTACGCTGCCAAGCGTCAGTAAATATTTTGGGCAACTGGCCGTGCAATTCAAGTTGCTTTAATAAACGCCATTCGCCTTTATCCAGCCAAGCTTCGTCACAATTTGTGCACAAATCCAATTGATTGGCTGTGGATAAGTCGATTTTAAACTTAGTCATTAAACGAGTGCATTTGGGGCAAACACATGCCTTTTCATCGATATCATCTAACTCGTCAACTACATCAACAGAGACTTTTTCCTCTTCGCCTTGTTGATGATTTTCTGACCAAAAACGGTAATTAACCAACGACAACAAAGCACCGTCGCACTTAGTACAACTTGCAGCAACCAAACCATTTTCTAGCTGCTTCGGCGTCAAATCATATCCTTTGCATTGAGGGCATCGCATAGCATTCTCCTTCTATTTATTATTTTTTTTAGCCGTTTTAAATACCGACCATGTGGACATCCAAGCAGCAACTACTCCCGATAAAGCACCAAAGAAATGCGCCTCAAACGACACGTCCGAATCCTGCGGTAAAACGCCGTAAATCATCCCGCCATACAACACAACAACCAAAACAGCAATGATGATATTCTTTAACTTTCGATCGAACCAAGCCAACGAAATGCTTAAACTCCAAAGTCCAAAGATCCAACCGCTTGCACCGATGTGCATGGCCGATCGGCCAAATAGCCAGACCATTAAACCACTGCAAGCGATAATAAAAATGCTGCTCCAAACATACAGTCTTTGGCTTCTTAAGAGGCACAACCAACTAAAAATAGCCAAACCAATAATATTATTGATTAAATGGCTTAAACTACCGTGAATCCACGGCGCACTCAGCACGAAAGGTAGGCTATCTATGTCCCTAGGCAATATTCCATATTGATAAAAAACACCGCCTAAGACCATATTCAATGCATGAAAGAAAACCATGAGGCTACATACCCACACAACCACTTTGGTTCGTAGCCACAGTTTTTTTATCACTCCGCGCTCCCTTCACCACCCGATCCATCGTTACTGGATAATTCAGACTCTAGTTGAATCAGCTGTTCAGATACTTCCTGCATCTTCTCATAAGCTTTTAAGTCTTGATCATTACGCTTATTCATATTCCGAATGAGAGGGAAAATCCCCTTTCTCATGGTAATAATTAACACACGTAATAACTTATCCACATCAGGATCAGGTTGAGAAATAACCTCAATCTGTTGAGGTGTTGTCTGAACCGATTGAGTACTCTCAGGTTGATAATCTGAGACAACGTTGCTGATTTGATTGAGAGACTGAGTAATACTCGCCAATGAATCGGACAGCAGCTGTTCTGAAGCAAGATCGTCTTTCGTATCGTTGGCCGCACTTGCTCCCAACTGCTTCACCCCATCGACAAGATCCACGAGTTGGCCCACCACTTTAGAGCCAACATCAGAATCCTCCCCTCCCATCGCTTTATTGCGTAGGAAGTCCTTTTTGATCTGAGCCCATCTCACTTGTTCTTCGTTGGACATGTTGCCACGCAACTCCGCCAACTTAAGTAAGTTCTCTTCAGCACCACTCGTTAATAACTGCGATTCACCTAAATAATGGTCAGCAATCATTTGTAGCAGCTCATCATCATTCATAATGGCAGAAACTTTCTCTGCCATTTTGTTCATATTTCGATAACTACCCTGAAGCTTGAACGAAGGCTCGGTACGATAGGTATCGTCTTGAGCGGCTGAAGCAATGTATTGCTGATTGATCTTAAGAATCACATCTTGGATGGTGAACAGCTTCTTCAAGACCCCTGTTATCTCATTAATTTCAGCACCACTGTACTGATGACTTAAGTCTGTGGTCGCAACACTTTCACCTTGAGCCAATCGAACCAGTTTATACAGGTCATCCATTTCACGAGTCGCCAAAGGCGCCATCACGGAATTAGACGTTAAACTGTTCTCGATGTAACTCAGCGCAAACTGCTCTTCCATGCCACCAAGAATGTCACCTAGATTGTATATGTCAGCACGGTTGGCCAACATATCAGGCACTTTAAAAGCGTCACCAGATTCGGTGTATGGGTTACCCGCCATAACGACACAAAACTTCTTGCCCCGCATATCATAGGTTTTAGTATCCCCTTTCCACACCCCTTCAATCCGTCGAGTACCATCACACAGAGAAATAAACTTCTGAAGAAATTCTGGGTCCGTATGCTGAATATCATCAAGATACAGCATTACGTTATTCCCCATTTCCAACCCAAGATTTAGCTTCTCTAACTCTTGCTTCGCCGTAGCATCAGGCGCCTGCTCGGGATCCAATGACAGAACGCCGTGACCCAACGATGGGCAATTAATCTTCATAAAGATTAAGCCCAAACGGCTAGCCACGTATTCCATCAGGGTCGTTTTACCGTAACCCGGCGGGGAGATCATCATTAATAATCCCATGAGATCCGTTCGTTTGTTTTCACCAACGGTTCCCATCTGTTTTGCCAAGTTATCACCGATGATTGGCAAATAAGATTCGTTGATCAAACGGTTACGAACAAACGAGCTCAGAGGTTTCGGCTTAAACGAATCTAACCTTAAGCCATCACGCTCTTCATCAATGATCTTTTGTCGTAAGTACAGATAATCATGATACCCCTTCACCACTCGATGCTTATGATCATCCATCCGTTGAAGGAACTCGTCCAAAGCAAAATTCAATGCCTGGTTTTGGATTCTAGGATGATCCCCCAGCAAACCTTCAACGTTCAATTCGATGTCCACTTCCGTCGGACGTCGTTCAATTCGCCCATCGGCATTAATCAACGCAATGGCTTCTGGAATATAGCGCTTGAGCGAACCCAGTTTTTTCCCTTCGACCAAAGCAATAAACCAAGAAGAACTCAGGTTCCAACGTTCTGCTACTTGGCCTTTCAGACGATCCAAAGACGCGTGATACTTCCGCCAAGACACATCATCTAGCGTCCTTTTCAATTCATCCACTAACGTCTGCGCATACTTGCTGGAAATAAAGTCCACTCGTTCGCGACTTAATTCTGCCACCAAGTATTCAGCAGATCGAACCAGATCTCTGAACGTTAAATCAATTGAAAAACAATCAATAAAGGTCTTAATTGACTCAAGAACTTCCTCAACCAACAAAGAAGTTGCTCTCGTGTTATTAAAGATTTTGAGCATGTGCGCCGCTGACTGTGCACGTTCATGCCACGTATCTGCTCTTTGCTTAATCGCCAATAACGCTTGATCTGCATTACGATCTAAATGTTGCATATTGGCCCAGAAAACCTGAGAAAAGCCTCGGCACAATGGATCAAATTTCAACAAATCACAGTGATCCAACGCAGGAATCAATTGCTTAAGAAGTAACGACGCATCATGGTCATGAACCCCGCGTTCGTACCCTTCTTTATACCGAGGCGTCGCAAAGGCACGAACCAGTTTCATCAACCGATCGTCGTCCAGTAACGCCTCATGAAGCTCCGACACCGACAACGACTGCTCTTCTCTTTCTGCTGCCTGCAATATTAAAGAAGCCAAATACTCCGCTCGATAAACATCCGGCGTTTCAGACTCCAGCGTCATGTCCCAATAAGGTCTTAAGTCCAGTAATTCAGCACGAGTTAACTCTTCGAAATAATCCGTTCCCGTTAAGTGAACGTTTAACTCCCCATTACGAGGAATAATGGTTAAATCCAACTCTTGGGTATTCACACTGAAGCGATGCCGTGGCCCCAGCTTAATAACGTTACCACCGTCTTCGTAGATGTCTGTCTTATCGCGAAGCGCCCTAAGAGCCTGCTCCTGAATGGATTTAAAACGAGACTCAACGTCATCCGCTTTCACTGCGCTGTCCAGTTCTCGTAAGCGTTCGACCATCTCCCGAGTTTTTAATACCAACGCATCCGAAGCAAAGTACGTGTTTAAGTCATCCGAATCTGTAAACTTCAACGATCGACGTTCGATGCTCGCCAAAATACGAGCGGCAGCGTCGGTAACCGATTGAGCTTTTCTCTGACGCTCATCCAACAATTGTTGTTTATGAGATTCAAAGGATTCGTAGATTTCTTCACGTTTGGCCATGATGTCAGACAGAAACTGGTCGAACTCACTGAACTGACTTTCTAACTCTTCCAACTGAACCAATAAACGAGATAACTGTTCATCGCAACGCTCCGGCGTGTTTGCCATGCCGAGAGCATTGGTAATGCTTTGAGAGAACAATTTAAATTGAGCGCTGAACTGGGCAACGGCTTCTTCAGACCCGAGCCCTTTTTGTTTATGTCGAGCGGTTGCCTTGCTTTGATTCAGCTTTGAATAAACTTCAGAAATAGAGTCGATGATGCGCGTTCGTACGGTCGCATCATCCACCTTCAACGAAGCCATCAGTTCAGATAATAAATCCAACCCTTCGGCAGTGGATTCAATGGTTTCAATCAACGGCATTAAAGACGCTATGGTTTCCGCCTTTTCAACTTCAACATTTAAACCATCGATCTTCACTAAATAAGGCTCAAGCGCCTTTTCATCCGACAGGAAAACAACCGTTTGTTCGCTTAAATTAGATTGCGCCTCAACAACCGCCTCACCCAATGCATCAATATGATCAACATCAATGTAACGATAGCCCTTGATGGTTGCTAAATGCCCTTGCTGATGACGAAGTTGGTTTAATGCATCAACATACTCTTCTGCGGTCTCCCAGTTTTCTGGCCGTAACGCTTGTAAAATCGCTTCTTGTTTAACCTCGGCTTCGGTCATTGCCTTTTGAGATTGACGACGAATGCTTTCGACTTTCTCAAATTCATCAATCACCAGCTCGGAAGTGGCCGTCACTTCTTTCAATAACTCAGAAACCGACGTTTCGGAGTCTGGCGTTTGATAATCGCTTACCCAATAATGCGCATCAAAAATCTTAGCCGCTGATTTACTCAACTCCTCGTACATCCGAGAAGACACCGACTGATTGTTAATTAAACGGCAAATGCTGTACAAATCTGAAACACCACGCACCAAAGCAGCATTCCCAATACGACCAAAGAATGTTTGGCTCACCTCTGCTTGGCTGGCAAAGTCTTGGCTCACAAACGGCGTCTGCCATATTTGCATCGGGTGAACTCGGGTGGGCTCGCTTTCCGCAGAAAACACCACCAGCTTGCCATCTTCAGACAAGGCATAGCCATGCCCATAAATAGGGTTTTGGAGTTCTTTACTGATCAAGTTATAAGCAAACAAACCAAACACTCCCTCTTCAGGCTCATAAAAGACGTACAACACGTCTTCGCCATTGGGGGATTTGATGATTCGCTTAAATTTAAGTCCTTCGCTGTTTTCATCAATTGAGTCTTGCTCAAACGACTTATATTCGCCCGTCTGAAGATAGAAACCACCAGGAAATATAATCCCATGGTCTTCCGGCAACTGGACGCACGATTGACCTATGGCCTCCACTTTAAGCACTTGCTCAGTCAGAGTGTTAAAGATTAAGTAGCGCCAATTCTCTTCTCGATAGGGAAGAATTTTAAGAAGTATAAGCCCACCCAATTCAGCGTATAAAAACCTCGCATCATCCATTGATTGGGTTTCATCGTCTACAGGCTCACGATAGATGCCTAAGCCATCTTCGGTGTTGTCTTCAATCTTGATGGTTAAATCACCACCAACGGTTTCTACGAAAACCTTATCAAGAATATTAACGTGAGGATGACGACCGTGTACGATGTTTTCTCGATTGGTTTCAGTCCATTCGAAGTCATAAGACGGGGGCAACTGAATATCCCGTTCACCACGGTTATCAATGTATTTCACTTCTTTGCCGTCTGCAGAAACGGACCAACGAAATACACGAATGTCCTCTAAGCGCTCACCAATCTGAAAACCGGCCAGCAACTTCCCCTTTTGAACCGTTAATTGAACCAGTCTCGTGTGCTTGTAATATCTATAGAGCTCATCAAAATCACTAACAAACGATGCTTGAGATAAGAAACTGGACGCTAACTCTGCAGGCTCGAGTTCGTAATTTCCTCCGTCGTTTTTCAAACGAAACAGTGAAAACACGTCCTCTATTTTGGTTTCTTTTTTCAGGCCAAGAAATACGTTGTACCCAAACAACAGGTAGTCGCCCACTTGCACCATGTCGCGGGCAACACTGTTGTTTTCTGTACGAACACGAACTCTGGACACGACACTCATGTCTGAACTGCCAAATTCATCCAATCTGGATTCGTTCAGCGTTCGCGTTAATTGATTAAGTTGTTTTCCTTGATCGGTCAATCGCTTACGAATGACTTCATAGGCACCGCCAGTGGCAACGGCACTTTCGACGTTACTTACGTCATGTTCAGTGTCTGATTGTTCTGTAGACTGATCCTGCTGCACCATCGTTAGATCCTTCACTTAGTACAGAAAAATATTTCACGCGCCATGAGAGCACATTAAATAACGATATGAGATAACGGACGATCGCTCTAACATCGAACTTAAAAAGAACGACCGTTTAATCCGCTTTGACGTCTTTGAAATGAATGATTGTTCTCTAATGAGACAAATCACTTTCCTTCACTGTGTCTGTATTTTTACCTTGAGACGCCATCACCTTCGCCAACAACGTACTTACCGTACTGCTCTTGGTTGCCAAACCGTCAATGGCTTTACCAATGGACAGCGACTTAGCAAAGTTATCAAAGAAGTGTTCTTCGCCACCCACTATATCGATCTTAGTTTTCTGCAATGCCGCAGACAGAACTTCTGCGTTTTCTTTCGCAATGTCTTTACCGGCATCGATGGAAGCCATCGCTTCCTTGAAGGCAGTTTCAAGGCTCATGCGGAATTCTTCATGGTCGCGAGCCTTATCACTCATAGAGCCCATCGCATCAAATTTCTCGACCAGACCATCAGCTTCCGCTTTAAACTGCTCACGAGTAACGTCCGCACCCGCCATACCAACTTCCTTCGTCGCTTGGGCTTCAGCAGAACCTTTAGCAGCCACAATCTCTGCATCCGCCAAACCCGTTTCACGCAAAGCCTTACCTTCAGACTCGCCTTTCGCTGCGATGACTTCAGCATCAGCTAAACCGGTTTCGCGCAATGCTTTACCTTCCGATTCGCCTTTTGCAGCAACCACAGTTGCTTCAGCCAGCCCTTCTTTTTCCATCGCGTCCGCTTTAGCTTCTTGCACCTTAGCTTCAGCCAGACCAAGCGCAGCTTCTTCAGCCTGAATACCTTCAGCCATTTTCTTCTTCGCATCGGCTTCTTTTGCTGAAGCTTCCAAGTTGGCTTGAGCCATCACTGTGATTTCAGTGGCTTTGAATTTGGCGGATTGCTCTTCCGCTTCCGCCGCTTTCACTTGCTTCACTTTCTCTTCGTCTGCTTCCGCTTCTGCAGCAATAACCTGAACTTGTTTAGCTCGATCTGCTTCAGACACTTCACGTACTTCTTTAATGCGTTCTTCTTCAATCGCAACCGTTTTATCAACAGCAACACGCTCACGAATTACATTCGCGATTTCTTTTCTCTCAATTTCAACCGCTTTTTCGGCTTCAATTTTTTGAAGTTCAACTTCACGTTCACGCGAAACCACTTCCAGATCACGAGCACGAGTCACTTTTTCTTCTTCAATGGCAACCGCTCGTTGACGGTTTTGATCCGCCACTTCAACTTCTCGTTTTTGATTTTCCGTTTGAACAGCCAAGTCTTGTTCCACTTGAATCTTAGTGGATTCGGCTTTTCTGCGTTCCTCTTCCTGAACCTTCAACGTTTCGGCTTCTTCACGTGCTTGAATCGTGGCCACTTCACGTTCTTGACGCGCTTCAGCATCAGCTTCTTGACGTTCAAGCTCGAGCATCGCTTCACGGGTTTCAACGTTCTTTTTCTTAATCGCAAGCGCTTCGTTTTGTTCCAGTTCATTGGTGATGACATTTTGGCTGGCTGTTAATTCAGTAATCTTCTTGATGCCTTGTGCATCAAGAATGTTATTGGCATCCAAAGCACCTTTTGGTGTCTGTTCTAGGTAATCAATTGCAACGTCTTCCAGAACATAACCGTTCAAGTCATCTCCAATCACTTCAACAATCTTTTCGCGGAACTCCAATCGATTTTCAAACAACTGAACGAACTCAATCTGCTTGCCCACTGTTTTTAACGCTTCTGAGAATTTGGCGGCAAATAAGTCATAAACGGCGTCTTTATCGGACGCGCGATCCGCACCAATGGATTTAGCAACACGTAATACGTCTTCTTGGGTTTCGTTTACACGTAAGTAGAAGGCAACCGTGATGTCTGCTCGCATGTTATCCAAACAGATCAAGCCATCTTTACCACGGCGATCCACTTCCAAAGTAATCAATGAAATCTTCATCAATTCTTTTTTATAGATGATCGGAAAAACAATACCACCAGTAAACTTAACTTTAGGTATGGAACCCAATCCGTTAATAATAAGTGCCGTACCCTGAGCCACTTTCACGTAAAACGCTTTTACTGCTGCGGCAAAGCCTAGAACTACAACGACAACAAAGCCTACAACGGTAAGCAAAGGCATCAATATTGATAAATCAGCCATAACAATCACTCCATTTGTTAATATTTTTCAATAACTTAATAAATTTAATTTCGAAACTCTTCTTCCGATATCACACGATAAACATGCGTATCCTCTAAATATTCCAGCAATACAACTTGATCACCTTTTTTAAAGGTGGTCTCACCATACGTACGAACCTTTAAAATTAAGCCTGCTCCACCATCGGCTAAAAAAGCCTCGCCAAATGCATTGTCCACTCTCAATGAACGAACCACCGCTGTTTGTCCCAACACTTCTTTGACTGAATGAGACGTCGATTTTTTAAAAAGAGATCGTAACGGTTTAATCATAAAAGCTGTCACCATGGCAGAGATATAAAGACACCCGAGCACGACGGGCAGGCCTACAAGATAGCTAAGAATCCCTTCAGGTATCATCCCGAAAAAGTAATGAACGATGAAATAGCACAAAAACCATCCAATCAAAGACATGATAGAAATGACTATCGTGACTGGCACACCATTCAACCCAAACTTTAAGAATAACCCTGCCACCACATCGCCCACTGTCATGCTGTTTTTCGTTGAACTCAACTCCCCTTCAACATCGGGCACATCGAAATCTAAGAATTCAAGATCAACCACACCTAAAACAGCGAATAACCAGTAGCAAAGGGATAGCGCTAAAAAGAACGTAAAAAACACGGTTGGGAACGACGCAATGTTTTGATAGAACGGGTCCATCTTGTCACTCAGTAAAATTGCGAACATGCATCACCACCCAGATAAATTAAAACAAATTAGAATAAGATCAATAAACCAACGGTTAAGAGACAAACTCTTGGCGGATTTCTTCCAATGCGTCACGCATTGCTTCATCCATTTCTTCTGGCTTAATTCGGGAAATGATATTACGTAGAACGCGGCGCTCATTGTCGTCAACAACGCCGTCACGCTTTGCTATGGCAAAGATCTTTTTGAGTTCCTCCGCATCCAACTTACCGTCGTCTGCGAAGCAATTGATTGACTGGAAAGACATTTCCAAATAGTCACGATTTTCTTTCATTATTAAAGTCCTTTTAATAGTTCAGAGTTATAACTTATTTTCTATTCTGTCATCGTGCAAGCGTTTAGTTTTATCGCTTAACATCGAGAACAGTTACCGCCAAGAATTCATTGGAATATTTCTACTGTTGTCCTTACCTCAGAAAATATTGCCTATCCTATCGCGTTTGAATAGAAACTTTTACGTATTCAGTCACACCTTTCTTTCAAGTTAAACATTTACTTCAAAGCCTCCTTATTAGGTGGCAGGCTTGGCTCAAAGACCGCTAGCGCTTTCGCTTTTTACGCTTCGCTGCTTTGGCTTCCTTTTCCGCTTCTTTCTTAGCAATAAGTTCAGCGACTTTCACTTCTTCCGCTTCAACCATGTCAGGCGTTTCTAGAGTCAATAGACCAAGAGTACCCGCTCTAAGTTCATTTAATAAAATTTCAGAGGCTTTGTGTAGGTCAATCCGGCCTCCCGGTCGGCGACACCCTCGAAGTCGACCAATTTCTTCAAGCAATTCAATATCACTTGATGGCAGCTCTGGGAGTTTATATCGCTCAACCATTCTTTCTGGATAAGCTTTCAATAGATACTCGCAGGCATACAAAGCAACATCATCGAACTCCATTGCCGTATTTTTAACCGCACCAGTCACTGCTAAACGATAGCCACTGTCAGGGTTCTCAAACTTTGGCCACAGGATGCCAGGCGTATCTGACAATAGAATGCCATTATCCAAATTAATTTTCTGTTGACGTTTGGTTACCGCCGGTTCATTACCTACTTTTGCGATGGTCTTACCCGCTAAGGTATTGATTAACGTGGATTTACCCACGTTGGGAATGCCCATAATCATGGTACTGATCGGCTTAAAGGAGTCATCCTTCTCTGGAACCATTTTCCGGCACATATCTAAGATAGAGCGAACCTGACCTGGTTGCTCCGCCGTCAGAGCTAAGGTTTTTACGCCCTTTTCCTGCTCCAGATAAACCTGCCATTGCTTAGTGATCTCAGGGTCAGCAAGGTCGTATTTATTTAAAATCTTAATACAAGGCGTCTCACCTCGTAGACTTGAAACCAAAGGGTTATTACTACTGTGAGGAATGCGTGCGTCCAGCACTTCAATGACCAAATCGACCTTCGGCATCATTTCCCGAATTTCTTTTTGGGCTTTGTGCATATGCCCTGGATACCATTGAATCGCCATAACTAACCCTTCACATTATTTTAAGCAGAGCATTCTACCGGAAGCACCTGAATCCTCAAACTCATCCTTTATGAAAACAAATTCGTCCTTTCGATGGAGTTCGATTCATTCTGCTCATCCTAGTATTAACCTCAAAGCAACGATAGACAAAAAATAAAAACAATAACGCAAAGCAAACTTCGAGGCACCGCAATGGATACCCTACTGGAACATCAGTTGAAATCAACATCAGTTGAATCTGGTCACCCTATTCCTTCCTTCAAAGGTTTTGAGTTGTTTTCTGAATACGAACGCATCGAATGGATCGAAAAATACGGGACTCACAGCATGTCGTTTTCAACACTGCAACCGAACATGCGTTTTTTTGATGTGCCTGATATTGGTTTCATTGCTTATCAAGACTGCTTTGGCGAACGAATCGTTTTATCGAACCCTGTTTGTGCGGAAGGTCATTACGAATTAATGATCTTTCAATTACTTCAAGCTTCAAAAAAACCCGTATCCTTTATCCAAGTCACACCCGATGTAGCGACCCTTCTTTCTGCTAAATTTGGTATGTTTTCTACCGAATTCGGTCAAGAAACAATCATTGACCTGAAATCATGGTCATTAAAAGGGAAAAAGAAGCAGATTTTCAGAACGGCCTTAAATCAGGCAAAGAAGCTGGACATCACCATCATGGAAACCTTTTCCAACCATGATGACGATACCATCTCAGACAATTGGTTGAGTACGCGTCGATGTAAGCAAAAAGAAATCCGTTTTCTTATTCGGCCAAAAGACATCAATCATACCAATGGCGTGCGTCGGTTTTATGGCTATAAAGATCTTCAGCCCGTAGGTTTCATCCATTTCGACCCGATTTACCAAAATAATCAAATCATCGGGTATGTGCCCAACATATCCAGAGCCAACAACTTATTTAAGCAAGGCTTATTCTACGCGATCATGGCCGTTGCTCTAGAGCAGTTCCAGTCAGAAGGCATCAAGATGGTCAATCTAGGGCTGTCACCGCTGTCAATAAAAGATAAACATCAAAGCGGCATCGTGCCCTCAAAACCTCTCTCGCGTTTATTTAGATTAACCTCACGATTCGGGCAACGTTTTTATAACTTCAATGGCATTCAATTTACGAAGTCACGATTCAGAGGCACGGACTCACCTACCTACGTGGCGTCTAGAAAATCATTACCGATCAAAGCATTTACAGCCTGCTTTCGGTTAAGTCGGGTTATCTAACCGCTTCTCGGCAATAGAATCCTATTGGACTGCTCTTTCGTTGAGATACGTGCGGCCAAGTTCGATGTTTGTCCCTTGCGCCCTTCGGGGCGATTTTTTCGTAATCAAACCCAATATATTTAAGTCGCAGATATGGCAATTTCCAGCATTAGAGATTATGACGTAACTTCAAGGTCTGATATGGTTGAGAGGTCAAGGATGAAGAAGCCTCTTAGAAATATGCTGATAAAAACAAAAATATCTCCACCTGCGCATTTTCATGATTTAGTTGAAAGGTTGCGTTTAATCCAGAAGTTAAACACAACCAAAGGTGGTCAACTGGTCGTTTTGACCGCGCCCACAGGGTATTCAAAAACCACACTGGTCAGCCAGTGGGTTCAATCGTCCAATCGACCTTTCGCTTGGCTCACACTTGATCATAAGGACAATGATCCAGGTCGATTCTGGCGCTACCTATTTACAGCACTCAGCAACCAATCATTAACGTTACCTGAACTCACGCCCGAATTGATCAGTGAGCATTGCCCCAGTACGTTAATTAATGCATTTACCCAACAAACGGACATCGCATCCTCGGAAATGCCGTTTGTTTTAGTCTTGGATGATTTTCAAAGCGTCTTTAACGAAATCATTCTTGAACAGTTAAATGAATTATTAAACTTTCTGCCCAGTAACCTGACCATCATCATTACAACTCAGATACAGCCCGAGTTGAAACTGTCTCGTCGCAGGTCAAAACACCAAGTGATTGAATTAAATCAGGATCAGCTGGCGTTCACACGAGACGAAAGCGATCAATACATCCGCCATTTGGTTAACCGTCCCTTATCAGAACAGATTTTAGAGTCCTTACACAGCAAAACAGAAGGCTGGCCTGCGGGTATCCAGCTGCTTTCCATCGTCATAGATCAAACCGATTTAACACATCCTCAGTTTGATCTCAGTACCCCCATTTCTTTCTTCGACGATGAAGTTCTTTCTAACCTACCTAGCGAAATACAAAGTTTCTTACTAAACACGGCATTCTTGCCTTGGCTCCACCCAGAGTTGTGCAATGAAGTGCTAGAAATAAACCAATCTGAACAGCTGATCCAGCAACTGTCCCAACGAAACCTGTTCCTTGTGAAATACGGTGAAACATGGCGGTATCATGATTTATTCAAAGAAGCCTTGCTCAGTCACGCATCAGAAACGGCACAACACAGGCACAGGGCGGCACACTGGTTTCAACGTAATGATTTCCCCTCTCGAGCCATTGATCAATACATTCAGCTTCAAGAATGGCAAGAAGTCGCCTTAATCATGGCGCAAGAAGCCCGGGAAAAGATTACAAACGGTGAGCAAATGACCGTCGACGGTTGGTTGCGGGCATTGCCCCAAGACTGGCAACAAGATCGGCCAAGACTGCTGGCATTGCGATCTGCGATACACATGAGCAATAGCCAATTTGAAGAATCTCATAATTACTTAGAGATCGCTAAGAAACAATTCCACGTCTATCAGAACAGCGCTGAGAAGCGAGATGCCGCCCTGCTCAGCAACGAAGACATGCAAGAAGCACAAAAAGAAATAACCATCATAGAATCTTTTCTTGCCATGTTTCGAGGCGATTATAAAGCCGTACAAAGCTTATCGGTTGCGGCACTGCAAAGCCCTACGTCTACTCCAAACCTAGACATATACGCGCAACTTCCCTTAAGTCATGCTTATGTTCATCAAGGGAAGCTCCACGATGCACAGATACTATTAGAAACCATTATTCAGCAAGGTATGCACGATAATCTGGCGTTTCCAGCGTTGATCGGCATTACCAACATAGTGCCTATATACCATGTACTAGGAAAGCTGGATCAAGCGTTAGAGCTGATTGAGCGAGTGACGCTCTGGCACAATAAGTCATCGACACCCTCCGTATACGCGCCTTGGTTAAACGGAATGAAAGCGATGATCTACCGTGAGCAAGGAAAGATCATCGAAGCGAAAACTCATATTCAGGAAGTGATCGATTACATTCCTGATACGACGGATCCGCTTCAAATTATTCCTATTTATGCAATGGCTGCACATATGTTTCGAACGTGCCGCGAGAACGAGAAGTCAGAGCATCTATTACGCCAGGGACTGCTGGTTCAGGAACAACACCAAATCACAGAATGGTTGTTTGCTTTTCCCCGCTTAACAACGCTTCTCCATATTAAGGACATCGTTGCGGGCAACGAAGCACCTCTAAAAGCGTGGTTGCATGAAAACGAACAAAGGCTTTTGAATAAGTCCGGGTACTTATTAGAAAGTGAGCGTTTGATTCTTGCTCGAGTGTATTTAACATTATCCCAGATTGATGAAGCGTTAGCCCTTGCAGATACAATTGAGCAAGACGCACGAGAAGGAGGCAGACGTCTCAATCAAGCAAAAGCCCTCACCATCGGAGCAATGACCCATGCGACCAATCACAAATTCACAGAATCCATACAATATCTAAACCAAGCGTTGCTTATCTGTGAACAAAACGGCCTGACACAAGTACTTCTGGAAGAAGGACCTCACGCAAAAGGGCTGTTACAAATAGCGCAACCTCATTGCTCAAACCCCGACTATGTGGATTTCCTACTGGCAGAGTTTGACCGGCAGGATGCGTTATTTCCGGACAGTACGCCCAAAACTCAACCTAACGCTGCTTTTCCAACATCGAAACCCGTTCAATCGCTGGTTGAACCTTTAAGCAAACGGGAACAGCAAATTCTGGAGTTAATCTCTCAAGGGCTAAAAAACCAAGAAATTGCCGACCAGTTGTTTGTTTCAGTCACTACCGTAAAAACCCACGTTCATAACATCTATGGAAAAATGGAAGTCCGAAACCGTACTGCAGCCGTCGCTAAAGCACGTGAACTTCAGCTTCTCGCAGGATAAACATGGCCAACTTATTTACGTTTGATCCCACCAGCGAATTTGACACCGAAGAACGCTGTTTCATCAACGAACTCAGCAATTCCAACAAAGATGAAGAGTGCTCTATTGCATTAGCCAGAGTTGAACCGGGGGTGACCACTCAAGTACACAGCTTAAGCGATACGGTAGAACGATATGTGATTATCGAAGGTACTGGCCGTATCGAATCGGGTTCACTAACAGGCCAAGACGTTAAACGTTTTGATACCGTAATAATACCTGCAGACGAACCTCAGAGTATTACCAATACAGGCAAACAAGACCTCGTCTTTTTGTGTGTATGCACAGGTCGATTTCAACCAGAAAACTACCTCAAATTATCGGACTGAACGTCAGATGAGGGCTCATACGAAGCCGCCTCTTTGGGCTTTCGGTGGAAGAGCACCACAATAATATTTGCAGCAATGATTAACGCGGCGCCTGTCATCATTTGCCATGTGATTTGCTCTTCCAACCAAATCGCGCTTATTACCATAGCCCATGGAATGTATAAATAGTTAATCACCGCAGCAAACGGCCCCGGCAATTCAGTGCTCGCCTTATTCCAAAGCGTATGAGCGCCTAACGTACAAACCACGCTCAACATAATCAATCCACTCCAATCCGACGAACTTAACTGCCAATCAGTCATCGGCCAAATCAAAGTAAAGATTAAAAAGCCAAAGCCAAATTGGCCCAACGCGCGCATGTTGGTTGATAAATGAGATATTTGACGATTTATGGCGGGCAAACAGGCATAAAGGAAGCCACTAAATATTCCCACAATAAAACCGTAAGTTTGTACAAGAGAAGCGGATTCCGTTGGCGTCGCTATGCACACGCCACCAAAAGCAATGAGTACAGCCAGAAGATCACTGCGCCCGATCGGTTCCTTCAAAAAAATACGATTAACAAACAATAAATGAATACCAAAGGTACACACAGCAATCGCAGCTAACGAAGCACCGGCTCGCTTAATGGACCAAAAATACATATACCAATGCACCGCAAAGGTAACACCCAAGATTATTAACCACTTAAGTTCTTGTTTGGATACTTTCCGCAGCTGTTTCGTCGCCAGCAGAATTAATCCAATACCCATCGCTGCCACACCTAAACGCACCGTACCAATGGTTGTCTCATTCGCACTGATACCAAAAATAAGAGCAGGAACAAAGCCCATCAAAAAGATAGACAGCAAAGCAATTAAGACAAGTTTTGTATGTTCTGAAAGGTTCAAACGTCAATCTCGTTAATGACCAAAGGGCTTACTCAATGCCGAGCCATTGTAACCATTAAACGTATTTAAGAAGCAATAAAAAAGGCGTCCCCCGATCAAATCAGAGAACGCCTCATTCTGAGGCCTCAAAACATCAACATTTAAGACCAGTTACACAACGGATTCCAGCGCCTTGGGTGTTGGTGCTTAACAGCTAACCAATCAACTGCGCTTCCGTGATATCCATCATGCTGCCTTTACCCGCTAGCATCATTTCTTTGTGGCCACGAGCTCGAGGTAGAATACGCTCAAAATAGAAGCGCGCATTTTTTACTTTGGCATCTAAGAAGTCACGGTCAAAGTCTTCGCCCTTTGGATGACGTTTCCCGTCCAAAATTTCTTGAGAAACGGTCGCCATCTTCAACCAGAAATACGCCAACGTCACATAACCGGAATACATCAAGAAATCGAAACTCGCAGCACCAACTTCTTCAAAATCACCAATCGCTTTGGAACCCACTAACTTAGCCAACTCAGGCCATTCTTTAGCAAACCCAGCCAATGTATCTGACAAATCGCCCAAGTTGTCACTGCTGTTTGTTTTACTCAACACATGGATCATTTTCGTAAAGCTCAACAAGCTCTTACCTTGAGAGGCCAAGACTTTTCGACCTAACAAATCCAACGCTTGTATGCCCGTTGTTCCTTCATACAAAGTCGATGCGCGACCATCACGGAACAATTGCTCAGCGCCCGTCTCCTTGATAAACCCATGACCACCGTACATTTGAATTGCCATATCTGCAGACGCCAAACCCGTATCGGTCAAAAAGCCTTTAGCAATCGGTGTTAAAAACCCTAATAACTCCACGCGTTCTTTATCCGCATTTTCTTTATGAGATTCATCCAATAAATTTGCGCAGAACTGCCCCAGTGCTCGCCCACCTTCAGCAAAGACTTTCTGTGTTAACAACATGCGACGGACATCGGGATGCACAATGATAGGATCCGCTTCTTTCTCCGGCGCTTTCACACCACCTAAGCTACGCATTTGCGTGCGTTCAACGGCATAGGCCAAACTTTTCTGAAAGCTTCGTTCACTCAGGCCAATGCCCTGCATAGACGCCCCTAAGCGCATTTCATTCATCATAGTAAACATGGCATTAATGCCTCGATTTGGTTTACCAATCAAATAGCCTTCTGCGCCTTCAAAGCTCATACTGCACGTAGGGTTCGCGTGCATGCCCATTTTTTCTTCAATGCCAATGCAATGCACCGCATTCTTTTTATTCCAAACGCCTGATTTATTTTTCAGCTTTGCAGGTACAAGGAACAAAGAAAGGCCCTTAATGCCCTTTGGCGCATCTTTAATTCGAGCTAACACCAGATGAATAATGTTGTCACTGGCATCGTGCTGACCGGAAGAAATAAAGATCTTATTTCCCTTAATGCTAAAAACGCCTTCGGACGTTTCTTCTGCTGACGTTCGCACTAATCCTAAATCAGAACCGCAATGCGCTTCTGTTAAACACATGGTACCCGTCCACTCTCCCATGATGAGTTTCTCTAGGTAAGTTGCTTTCAATTCGTCCGAACCATGGCCAATGATTGCTCGGCAAGAAGACATAGTCAAAGCAGGCGTCATACTGAAAGAATGGTTTGCCGAGGTTAAAATCTCCCCCACAAACGAAGACAATCGCTCAGGTAATGCTTGCCCGCCCCATTCTTCCGGCATGGATAATCCCATCCATCCTGCTTCTGCATAGGTTCTAAACGCGGCTTTCAGCTTGGGTGGTAATGCCACCTTGCCGTTATCAAAAACACACCCGACTTCGTCACCGTCTTTGTTGATCGGCGCTAACTCTTCTTCAGCAAACCGTGCCGCTTGCTCAAGAATGAACAGCAAATCTTCATTCGAGACATCCTCAGATGAAGACGCCTGATCTGACATTTCGGTCATCAAGAACTTCATATCTTTCAGTGGGGCTTGATATTCAGCCATCAGATCGGCCATAAATGCTCCTCAGCAATTTTTTGTATTTGTTATTTATATAGGTGCATTATCAAAAAGAAATTTTTAGACGGCCTTAACAAATGTTAAGGACGCAAATCTTTTCAGCCTTGTACTATCTAATACATAAAATCAAAAATGACACCCTAAATTACATAATTAGGGGCAAAGAGACCCACAACATAAGTCTCAAATAACCGATTAGATGATGAACGCGCTTACGCGTTGGAGAGCTTTATATGTCAGCAACACCGAATGCACATTACCCGAAATTACTTGAGCCTCTTGATCTTGGTTTCACAACCTTAAAAAACCGAGTACTCATGGGATCTATGCACACCGGCCTTGAAGAACACAAAGACGGTGTTGAGCGTATGGCTGCGTTCTTTGCTGAACGTGCTCGCGGTGGTGTAGGCATGATCGTAACTGGCGGATTCGGCCCTAACGCAGAAGGTGCAACGCACCCTCATACGAACCTAATTAAAAGCAACGAAGATGCATTAAAGCACAAGCCAATCACAGACGCTGTACATGAAGCCGGCAGTAAAATCTGTATGCAGATTCTTCATACAGGCCGTTACGCATTCAACCCAAATTCAGTAGCACCCTCTGCGATACAAGCGCCGATCAACCCATTCAAACCAAAAGAATTGGATGATGACGGCATTGAGCAACAAATTGATGACATCGCTCAAATGGCTAAATACGCACAAGTTGGCGGCTATGACGGTGTAGAACTAATGGGGTCTGAAGGCTATTTCATCAACCAGTTCTTAGCCAAGCGTACAAACCAGCGAGATGATAAGTGGGGCGGGGAATACGAAAACCGTATGCGCGTTGCTGTTGAAGTAGTTCGTCGTACGCGTGAAGCCGTAGGTGAAAAGTTCATCATCATCTACCGTTTATCGATGCTTGATCTGGTTGAAGGTGGCAGCACATTCGAAGAAGTGGTTAAGCTGGGTAAAGAAATCGAAAAAGCCGGTGCGACCATCATCAATACGGGGATTGGGTGGCACGAAGCGCGTATCCCGACCATTGCAACCAAAGTACCTCGTGCGGCCTTCACTTGGGTGACGGCGAAATTTAAGAAAGAATTGAACATCCCTTTAATCACTTCGAACCGAATCAACACACCTGAAGTGGCTGAAGAAGTGCTTGGTCGTGGCGATGCTGACATGGTATCTATGGCACGACCATTCCTTGCTGACCCATTCTTCGTACAAAAAGCCGAAGAAGGTAAAAGCGATGAAATTAATACCTGCATCGGTTGTAACCAAGCATGCCTTGATCACGTATTCAGTGGCAAGATGACCAGCTGCCTTGTTAACCCTCGTGCGTGTCACGAAACTGAAGTGGTTATTGCACCGACAGAAGCGAAGAAGAAAATCGCAGTTGTTGGCGCAGGGCCTGCTGGCCTTGGCTTTGCTACTACGGCGGCATCCCGTGGTCACCAAGTGACTATCTTTGATGCCTCCCACGAAATCGGTGGTCAGTTCAACGTCGCTAAACAAGTACCGGGTAAAGAAGAGTTTTACGAAACCATTCGTTATTTCGGTAAGCAAATTGAGCTTTCTGACATCGACCTTAAATTAAACACGCGCGTTTCAGCCGACGATCTAAATAACGGTGACTTCGACGAAGTTGTTCTTGCCACCGGTATTGCACCTCGTATGCCAGAAATCGACGGCATTGATCACCCGAAAGTTTTGAATTACCTCGACGTACTCAAGCACAAGAAGCCTGTTGGTAAGAAAGTGGCCGTTATCGGTGCCGGCGGTATTGGTTTTGATGTTTCTGAATATCTTACACACGAAGGCGAAGCAACCAGCCAAAACATTGAAGCCTTCATGAAAGAATGGGGTGTGGATATGTCCCTAGAAGCACGAGGCGGCATTGAAGGGGTTGAACCTGAAGTAGGCGAATCTCCACGTGAAGTCTTCTTGCTGCAACGAAAGAAATCAAAAGTAGGCGCTAAGCTAGGTAAAACAACGGGTTGGATTCACCGTACAGGCCTTAAGAACAAAGGCGTTAACATGATTCCTGGTTGTTCTTACACCAAGATTGATGACCAAGGTATTCACCTAACGGTTGGTGACAAGTCCGATATCCTAGCCGTAGATAACGTGATTATCTGTGCAGGCCAAGACCCTCTGCGTGAATTAGTAGATGGTTTAAATAAGCCTCATCATCTGATCGGTGGCGCTGACGTAGCAGCGGAACTTGATGCAAAACGCGCAATCGATCAAGGCACGCGTTTGGCGGCTGAGATTTAAAACGTAATTTAAGTTCTGGTGTAACCGCTTCAGAAATACAGCGGTACCAAAGCCCCAACTTTGTTCATGGCGATATGATCAAAGTTGGGGCTTTTTTGTGTTCCCTACAAACTCATTTCAACGCCTTCGTATTGCAACCTACTCTAGACCCGACTAATACTTAATTTAAGTTTTTCTGGGTATCTATCATGAACAAATCGGTGATCGTTACATTCCTAGTATTATTTTGTCTTGAACTACCAGCTCAAGAATGCAGCCATATCAAAGTATCAGGCGCTAACGATTGGTTCCCTGTCATTGCTAAAGCACCCAACTCAGATGAATACAGTGGAATCGCATTCGATCTCATCAATGAAGTTACGAGTCATTTAAACCTAACCGTTCAATTTATTTATCTCCCATGGAGCCGTTCCCTTGTGTATTTAGAGAACGGAGACATCGATATGATCAGTGCCATTTATTGGAATAAAGAACGCAGCCAAAAGTTTCATTACTCCATACCCTACCTTCAAAATGAATCCAAATTATTTGTTAGCAGAACGAACCGCTTTGAATATGATCAACTTGAGGATTTAATTGGGAAACAGGGGGCAATTCCAAGAGGGGGGAGTTTCGGTGAAGCCTTTGATTCTTTCTCAAAAGAACACCGCCTAAAACTCAGTCAACTGAAAAACAAAGATCAAATGTTTGGCATGCTACTCAACGAACACATTGATTATGTGCTGCAAGATTATTTTGATGGGATATCGTATGTTGCCAAGAACGGTCTATCTGATCGGATAACAACACTCACTACACCTGTTAGCCAACCAGATATTCATTTTGCGTTCTCAAAAAAGTCGCCCTGCAGCAAACGTCTTGATGACGTTAATATCAAGCTGAAAGAACTTATCAGTGAAGGCTTTCTTAAGCGCTTAACGGAACAACATCTAACGAATATATCGAACTAACATCAACTCAACACCGTCAAAGCGATTACCGCTTTAACGGTGTACCTACTTCTTAAAACAAGACACAAAGGCCATCAACAGAGGCATCAAAATATAACTCATGATAGGGACGATAATCCCGACTGAAATTATCACATTCCAGCCATGAATGTCTGTGATGTAGCGTCCCACTAAAGGCGGTATGAGATACACCAGAGGTAACAACCCTAAAAAGGTTAAAAGCGCTATTAAGTGAGGCGAAGATGGTTGGGAGCCATCTTCCAGTTCACCAAACTTATTCACATTCACACCTGATGACTGTTCGCAGCGAGAAAACTCTCATACACCCAACTGTAAGACGTATGTTCACCCAGTACACCACCCAACTCTAACCCTTTCTCGCTGCGCCAATCATGCATGATTTCTGCTAACACGGATGCCCAAGTACATACCTTCACGCCAGCTTGAGTCATGCGATGTAAGCTCACCTCCTGTACGCCTTTATTCCAAGTACCAGAGGCATCCACTACAGCATAAACATCATAACCTTCTGCCACCGCTGAAATTGCAGGAAACATCAAACACACATCCGTAACAACCCCCGCCATAATAATTTTCTTTCGGCCCGTAATTTCTATGGCTCGTTTAAACTCAGGGTTATCCCAAGCATTAATTTCACCAGGCCGATTAATCACATCATTACCTAAAATCTCAGTGATATCCGACATAATAGGCCCGTTTGGTCCGTCAGGCATGCTTGCTGTAATCACGGATGGTAAACCCACGGTCGCTGCGGTTTTACATAGCCCTCGAATATTTGCTTTGGTTAAATGCGGGTCTTGATCACGGCAGCTCACCATTAGACCTGTTTGATGATCAATCATTGCTAATACAGCATTTTCAACGGTTAAGCGCTCGGAAAATTTGTTCGACATATGGGTACCTTCTTCTTGGTCTTTGATTAATTATTCGTTTAATTACTTATTCAATCTCTGAATTAAAACCATCAATTCAGTACAGAGATAATGATCACCTGACTCTCTTCTAACGCCGTCATGTTCAGATTGGTAGCACGGACTAAGTCCCCATCCTTAACTTCGTTACTGGACGAATCATCTGACGCAAAAAGCTTTCCTCCTGTGATATAAACGAGGTAATCACCTTCCAAGGAAATAGTTTCTTCTTTAGAAAAACGTCCTAATTCAATAATTGTTTTGCCATCAAATGTGTCATTTTGATTTACTGACCCACCATAAATACGGGTCAAGCCATTGCCCTCCGGTCGATAAAGTTTATACCCTGCCCGATCCCCCGCTCGTTCAGGCAATACCCATAATTGGATCATCCTGTTTTGAACATCGTCCGGATTAACTTCATTATGAGAGAACCCTTCCCCTCCCGCTCTTTGCACCTGAGCATTGCCTGCTAATAATTCTTCACCGTGTTCGAGTGAACCTTCGTGCGCCACACGCCCCTCAACCATCACCGAGACCACATCAACTTCCTTATGCCCATGCATTTTTGTTTCACCAAAAGGAACAAACCGAGCATCGGCCAAATACACAAAATTACCCAGACCATCCCACGTTTGAGAGTCTCTTCTGGCACCAAACGCTTTACTGCCCGTAACCAATCGATGTTCCTTAATGCCTTGAAAGCCTCCTAACGTAAGACTGTCTCTTTGTAGAACTTTCATACCTGTCTCCTAATTTTTTGTTCATCCACATACAGATGTCTATTTGAGAACAGAATATTCGTTACTAACAAACAGATATATACTCACAAAAGTAAATTATTGTTCTATTTTAGGTTACTATTGAGACTAAAGAGCAATGTCACCAATAACCCCAAATGATGCTTGGAAAGGAGAATCGAATGGATAATTTAAACGACATGATGGTTTTTGTGCTTGTCGTCGAAGGCGGAAGCTTCACCAAAGCGGCAGAAAGGATGGGACTGCCTAAATCTAATATCAGCCGTAAAATAACTCGGCTTGAAGAATCCTTAGGCATTCGATTATTGGAAAGAACCACGCGTCAACTGCACCTTACCGAGGCTGGCACAGTGTACTATCAGCACTGTCAGCGAATTCGAGAAGAACTCGACTACGCAAAGGCCTCCGTGAACAGTTTATTGGATGAACCCCAGGGATTAATTCGTGTAAGCGCGTCAGTCACGGTAGGACAACAAGTTATTAGTCCAAATATCCAGACGTTTTTAGAACAATACCCAAAAGTGAACCTTGAATTAGAACTGACAAATCGGCGTGTTGACCTCATTTCTGAAGGCTTAGATGTAGTTATTCGGGTAGGAGAATTACAAGACTCAACCCTCATCGCAAAAAAATTAGGCAAGAGCCAAAGAGGACTCTATGCAAGCCCCATATATCTAGCGGAACACAAACCGCTAATCAATCCACAACAACTAGAAAGCCATGCGGTTCTTTATATGCAAACAGATCATCAAAAACGCCAATGGTCACTGCACGGTAACGATAAAAAAGTAACCATTGAGGTCAACCCAAGGCTACTTATTAATGACTTCTCAAGCCTATTACAAAGTACTCAAAACGGGCTAGGTGTTTCTGTTCTGCCAGACTACATAGCACAAGACAGTGTTATCAAAGGTCAACTTAAACGCGTACTGCCAGAATGGCATTTATCTGAAGTGGATTTCTACGCGGTGTACCCCAGCCATCGAGGAGCAACACCGAAAGTGCGTGCCTTTTTAGATCATTTCTCAAGCGTATTTGAAAACGTTTTGATGCAATAGAATCATTTAAGAGCATTACTCAATGGCCAATTGCAGCTCCGCCATCATATACCCAGTATTACTGTGGAGATTAATCAACATTCGGCCATCGCCTGTGATTTTATAGTTTTTAGCCAAAGCCGTTTCATATAACTTCTGCCAAGCATTTATTAGCGTCAGCTGATCCCCTTTAAATTTCACTGACAGGCATTTAAATTGAGGCTTAATTTCAGATCTGAAGTTATTAACAGGCTCCCCTACTTTTTTTACCCACCAACCAAGCTGGACTGCAGCAGAGCCATCCACTATTGAGTTAATGTTTTCGCCTTCAACGACCAATGAAAAGGCACCATCAATCTCTGTTTCAGTTTTGAATGCTATGGTCTGAGCCAACTTCTTAGCCACGGCTTCACTCGCGTTCTGATTTTTCGCTTGCTCAATAGAGTAGGTCCCAAAGTAAAAGAATTGTTCTTCTACACGCTTCTCTTGCAACGTATCCATGTCTAATCCCATGGTTTCGAGGGAGGCAGGCTTAGCAACGGTAAAACCAGGCAACATAAACCCTAGGCACATGAAGTACAATCCAGTGATTATTTTAATGGTTCTTTTTGATGACATGATTATTCCCTTGGATCCGAGCAATCGGCTTGATTGGACTTATCTTTACAACGAATATGCTTAAAAAGCTTTAATGCCTTCGGGTGATAAACCCCTTTATCCAATAAGGATAAGCGAACTTCTTTCAACATTTCATCATAAGCGCCTTCATTCTCATCTTCGGGGTTAATCCAATAACGAGAAGGAATTCGCAGCTCCGCCTTTGCGACTATATCAAACGCATCATCAAATTTAGGAATGGCTAACTCTCTGGCTTTTTGGCCAAAACCGGGAGGAAAACGCCCAGGGTGAATAAGCATTTGGAAATTCATCTGAGCAATGGGGTAGTTAAAAATTCCCCCTGAAGACTTCACTCCTTTTTCTAATTCCAAAGGCTCAAATGCAACCAAAGGCGCATAGGCAATATCAACACTGCCATTATTAAATAAGCCAGCAAACGTTGCAGTTGAAGCTTGTACCACTGTGCCACCCACTCGACGGACCATGGCTAGCGATGCGTCATCATTCTCCAAAGTAGCAACGCGCAGACCTTGAAGTTTCGTAACATGATCGACCGTCCGATCCCGAGTCAATAAATAGATAGCACCCGCAGGATAAATCCCTGCAACTTCCACATCGTTCTCTACCAACAAAGGGTAAGCTTTCGGCTGCATCAAGGTATGCAACACGCTACGCATTACTTGAGTTGAAGGTATGGCCCCCATAGCCTCTAAAGAGCCAGTGAACTTATTAAAGTTTCTTGCTCGTGTTCCGGTCAATAAGACCGCATCGCACTGCTTTGCTCGAAAGTCGTATTCTGCCACGCGCTCATCGGTATAAGCCGTCATATTCAGCTTAATCCCCCAATCAAGCGCTATCACTTGTGCTTCTTTCATCAGGTTAAATAAAGGGCCTTTCTGACCAACCGGATCAAATACACAAAATAAGCGAGTAACTGGGTCTGCAGAGACATAAGCAGGTACGAATAAACTAATGACAAGCAACAACCGAATCAGGGACTGTCTTAAAGTCTTCATTATTAATCCATCAATAATCGAATACTCAAAGTGTACCTAAGGCTTGGAACAGATGAATTACTATTCGACGACAACTCTTCAACTTGGCTTAAAACAACAAAAGCAATAAGAACTTAAGTAACAGACAACAAAAAACGGCCTCAATTGAGGCCGTTTCTTTATTCACTTATATGAAACCTTAGAGTCAGAGCCCTGGAGGTAACAAAGGCAAGTCGCTGGCCGCAAGCTTATTCTCTGTATTAGCAGCCGTTGCGTTTAGCTCAGACAATCGATCAGATACCGTCTCTTTAACACCTGAAGCAAAAGCACCGGCGGGCGCCGTTTCCGTCAGAGCTTCAGTCAACTGAATCGCTTCAGACGATACATTTGCAAAAGAAACCGTTTCAGGCTGAAAACCACCTCCGGTTGCATACTGCGAAGAGATATCATCTATCGCAGCGGAGATATTCGCCGCATCAGATAGATTCGATAACAACCCCTGCATCATCATATTGTCCTGAACCTGCTCCTTCGTCATGGAACTGTCTTCCGTCACTAACAGAGGTGGAACTTCATTAGGAGGAACCGTCAATTGAAGTAGATCCTGCAGGTCAGTATAAGCACTTTCAAGCTCAGAGTTTGATGGCGCTAATGCAAACGATTGACTCACAAGATGCGTTAACAAGTTGATCCTAATCGGTGTACCCGAACCTTGGTATTCAGCGTATGCAGAAAGAAAAGTCTGTTCATCAATCTCAGTCCACTCACCAAAATCCACTCGACCATTGTTGTTGGTATCAAGCGCATCATTGGTGGCTTCACCACAATCAGTCAAGTCACAGAACATACGAGACGAACCATCCGAACGACCACGTACTTCAAAGTACAACGTCTGTCCAACGTTTGCATCAATTAGCCCTGTGAATTCGCCTTGCTCCGATGTTTGAAACTGTGCGAGAGGTGTCGTCGCCTGCTGACCATTATCTTCCACAGCCCAAACAGAAACATTGCCTGAACTGATAATGCCTTTACTTGCCGTTCCACTAACAGGGGCTGTTGATTGATCATCATTATCAGAAGAACCTCCACCTCCCCCACCACAGGCAGTCAAACCCAAAGTTAAAAGAGCAGAAACAGATATTTTAGATAAAATATTCATGCATCAACCCTCACTTTTTAACCCAGAAGCCAGCTCCGGCTTCAATGGTTTGTAATGGCTGATAACCAGAATTCAATATTTGCTCATTCAACTGTGCATCAGGAGACCAACCAGCAAACGTATTCTCTCCAACATACACCCAAACTAAGCGAGCATCGGAGAACACCGCTTGAAGATCTGTAATCGCAACAGAGCTACCTAATAGGTGAGTTCCTGCAGCAAGCTCAGAAACCGTTTTAGCATTAACAAATGTGAGAGTATCAGCATCTATCAAACCGTACTGATCGGGGAAGTTTTTAACCAGTTCTTCACTTTCCAGGCTCGCCTGAGCAACCGCAGCCTCAAGCGCTACTTGGGTTGCTAAACCATACTCATCTAATGAACCAAGAATATTCTCAGTAGCTGTCGCAAGCGCATTAGTTAATGACTCTTGAGTTGCTAAACCGTACAGCTCAGGGTCAGTTAAAATTGCATCTGTCACCCTTTGTTCTTCAGCATCTATTAATGCTTGCTCTAAGCTAGACAGCGCTTGAATTTCAACATAAAGCGTTCTGAATACTTGTTTGCCATTTGAATCAGCCACCACTACAACACTGTAGGTTCCTGCTTCTAAAAATGTATGCGTTAATGAAGCCGTATCCCCTTCAATGTCAAAAGACTCGCCATCACCATAATCAATAGAGAGTTCAATATCTGCTCCTTCTTCTGGGGCTGAACCTTCCACATCAATAACAATTGGATAGCCCGGTCTGAGAATACCAGTTGCATTCAGTTTAGATATTTCAGGATAGCCTTCAGTGCTAGGTAGACTCACTCGATAACTGGATTCATTTGAAATTGAAGACTGGTTATAAGAAAGCTCTACTGCATCACCACTAAACTCATAACCAATGGTTGCCGAACCACCATTGCTACCAAAGCTATTAGCAGGTGCTTCTACATCTTTATAGTTAATAAGTATTTCAGGCGTACTTTCATTCATAACCACTTGGAATTCGATTTTATCTTCAGGGTCTTCTGTTAAGAATCCATAGAAACTATAATCGCGCCATTCAATGACCAACTGCCTATTTGGTGCTTCACCAAAAACAGCATAATAAACATCACCACCATTTGGATTTAAATCATCCCAAAATGGCATAATAGCGTGTAAATCGTCGCTGAAAGGTAGACTGCTATTAAACCATTGAAGAACACCCTCATCAGCAGAAATAAAACCGTGATCACTTACAAAAATTTTCTCAACTTGACCCATTGGCCATTGAACAGACAAATCAACATCAAGCTGTTTAAATTCATCTAGGCCTAGTTCCATTGGCGAGCCTTCGAAGTCTATGTATGAATAAGGCACCTCAACAATAGTTGGTACTTCTCGACTGATAATCGTAAACTCATTATCAATATCACCTGTAAAGCTCAGCTCAGCTTCGCCCAAAAAGTTAACCGTTAGAGAGGCAGAGTAAATGCCATCGTTCGCAGTCTCATCTGAACCTGTACCGTCATCAACAAGCAGAGCGATCTCTGCACCATCTAATAGAGCACGATAATCCTGACCTAATACTGGAGCACCACAATTATGAACCAGTACTTTAAAGTCGATCACATCATCCGGAGAAACAACAATTCCATCATTAGAAGAAACGGGATCGATTAAACGAGCAAATACTTTATCCTCACAGTTCAGAGGTCCTGATCCGTCCTCTCCCCATACAGTCAGGCGTTGCCCATTGCCTACAACCCCAGCTAAACTCGGAACGTCCACGCCCAATTCAGTCACAAGACGCTGATAATAAGAAGCAGACTCATCAGGATACAGAGCAGCGACTAATGCAACAGCACCGGTCACATGCGGAGCAGCCATAGAAGTACCATCAAAGTATCTATAGCCGTTATTTGGGGTAGAACTAAGAATGCTAACGCCAGGGGCAGCAATATCAACTCTCTCCACGCCATAGTTAGAGAAATATGCAATCTTGTCAGACTCATCAATTGCCGCTACTGAAATGATATTGGTATTATCATAAGCCGCAGGATAAGAAGGGTTAACATCAATATTTTGACCATTGTTACCCGCTGCAGCTACAAACAAAATATCCGCAGAGTTATGCTGTTCGATGGCTTCTTTTAATATTTCACTGTAGCCACCGCCACCCCAAGAGTTATTGGTGGCAACAATGTTAATGCCTTGGTTAACTTTAAGATCATACAAGTAATCAAGGCATTCAATCGCAGCAGAAGTATTACCACTTCCATACGAGTTTAAGAATTTACAGGCGATCACTTTAGTTTGAGGGGCAACACCCACCACACCGATAGAATTATTCATCTCCGCAGCAATGGTACCTGCTACATGCGTACCGTGCTCATTATCATCAAATGGGTCTGAATCACCATTAGCCGTATCGATGCCATAAACATCATCAATATAACCGTTGTTGTCGTCATCAATGCCATTACCCGAGATTTCACCGGGGTTTTGCCATACATTTGCAGTCAAGTCAGGGTGATTATAATCAATCCCTGAATCAATCACTGCAACCACTGCATTGTCACTGCCTGTTGTGATATCCCATGCCTGAGGCATGTTAAGGTCAGTATTCGTTTCATTATCCATCGCCCAAAGATCAGAATAACTAGGATCGTTCGGCGTTACTAAAGAGTGAACAACGTAATCTGGCTCCACATAAGCCACACCCGGAACATTTCTGTATGTTGCTAATGCTTCTCGCATGGTCTTCCCTGCAGGAACACCCACGACCTCAAAGTTATTCATATGCTTAAAGGTCTTTTTAATACTAAAGCCAGATGGAGCTATACGAGAGCTTCTGATCATATTATCGTCCCATCGGACTATAAACTGATCAGCTGTTTGATCCGTACTTTTCGCTGCATTATTTGCAGCATCGGGCACTATAGCGCCATAACTTGCACTGCTCATTAACGCGGTACAAATTAACGTTCGGAAGGAAAATCGCCATTCCATAGAGTTCTTTCCTTTAAAAGAGGTGAAAAAATAGGCATCCATACTAAAAGCCATTCGTGCGAATGTCCACAATTTGAAACACTCTGTGACTGATTTCTGTACAACAACACAAAGAAAGTAAGATAGATTACATATCAGATGAAATAACATTCTGAGATCAAAAAATAATAATCAACCTAGAATAAAAAATTGAACGCCCATAGCCTGGCCGTCGATTGTATTCTTACTCGTCAAAAATGCGTTACTTCCCTTCTGCCTTCTTTCTTAAACGAGAAAGCGACACAGGCGTGATCCCCAAGAACGAGGCGATGTGATATTGAGGTAGGCGCTCAAGCAGCTCAGGATATTCCTTACAAAACCACTTGTAGCGTTGTTCGGCATTGCCTAGAAGTAAGCGTGCTTCGTGACGAGCATTTTTAACAAATACCCGTTGCAGCATTTTAATTTCCAGTCGTAACCATTCAGGGTTATCACTGCCGTATTCATAGAGCTGATTATAATCTGCCAGCATTAATTGGGCAGGCTCCAGCACTTGAATGTAATACTGACAAGGCTCATCACTGATGATGGCGCTGATCGGTGCAATAACTTCATTGGCCTGATAGAAGTGCTGATTCACTTCATTGCCGTCACCATCAATGTAATAAACGCGTAATAAGCCATCAAGAATAAAGCACAGCTCATTGCATACATCACCCGCTTGTATCCAATGTTCTTGCGCAGACATTTCACGATGATAGAACTTCTGAGCAAGCTGTTGCCAACCTTCCATAGAGGCATCCAATTCTTGCTCAAACACCGTTTTCAGGCGGGAGTGTTGTTCACTCAATTCTCTATCAGTCATAAAAATTCTTATTCTTCAAACCATTACAAAACAGAATTAGAGGAACCCACGAAGAGTTTCACGTGAATCATTGATCTTGTTATCCCATACTAATTTTAGGAGTTTAACACCGATCACTCTATTTATTTCTAGATTTATTTTCAGGAAAGATTTGGGCCGTCTAAATTTCCCCGGGCATAAAAAACGGGAGCCGAAGCTCCCGTCTTTTCGTCTTACCCAAATAATTTACGCAAATAGATTACGTGAATTATTTATGCAACCATTTGGCTAATCAACTTCTCACACGCAGCCTGATCCATATACTTAGGCACAGGGTAGTTAAAGTGAGCTTCCTTCAATGCCAGTTTAGCAATGGTAGGAATATCTTCTTTCTTAAGCGCTTCCAAGTGCTCAGGGATATTGAACTGCTTTGACATTGCTCGAATCTGATCGATGAACATCTGAGCTAACTGAGCGTTGCTTTCACCGCCCTTCGCCAAACCACTCACCTCAGCCAATTTCGCTAGACGATCCGAGGCTGCATCTTTCGAGTAATCCAATACGTATGGCAAAACAATCGCGTTACCCAAACCGTGTGGCGTGCCGTACTTAGCACCGAAGTTATGAGAAATCGCATGAACATAACCCAAACTGGCTTTTGTAAATGCCAAGCCTGCGTAATATGAAGCCAATGCCATGTTTTGACGCGCTTTCAAATCATCGCCCTTCTCAACCACAGTGGCCAAGTTTTCCATAATTAAACGCGTTGCCGCAATGGCATAACCATCCGTATCGTCGCTCGCATTCTTAGAGATAAAAGCTTCAACCGCGTGAGTTAACGCATCCATGCCTGTCGCAGACGTTACATGAGCAGGAAGGCCGATCATTAATGACGCATCCAGAGCAGCAACCATAGGTACTAGCTTAGGATCCATCAACGGTGTTTTCTGATGCGTGATAGGATCAGACACGACTGCCGCGATAGTTACTTCAGAACCCGTTCCTGCCGTCGTAGGAATAGCAAAAAGAGGCGCTGGTGCTCTCCAAACCTTGAAGAAGCCAGACAATTTCTTAATCGAACGATTGTTAGTAACACGAGCAGCGATTACTTTTGCCGCATCAATGGGTGAACCACCACCAACCGCCAAAATTGCTTCACAGTTGTTGTCTTTATACTGCGCTAGCCCTGTTTCCACTTGATCATAAGTAGGGTCAGGTAAAATGCCATCATAAATAACAAACTCAACGCCATTATCAGTCAACGTTTTTTGAATCTTATCCAAAACGCCTAATTTAACTAATACAGCATCCGTTACGATTAAAACCTTTTTTGTTCCCATCTGAGCAATGGCTTCACACATTTCCAGTGAAGAACCAGGACCATTAAATAATGTCGGTCGAGGCATAGGTAGGATTTTGCCTGCGATTTTAAAGGCATTTTGGATGCCCTGATAACCTTTGACTTGTAGTGAAAACATCATGTTCATCAACCCTTTTAGCATTCGTATAACCCGTGAAACAGCGCTAGCGTTTATGTTATTTTTCAGATTAGAGCAATTACTCTAACACGAGTTTCACATTATGAGAAGTAACCAACCATACTTGAGCAAATAATTAGGCGTTTCACCCTAATTATTGTCCGGTTAATACAATGAAACCCGTAATTCCAACAAAGAAATTACGGGTTTCATTCAAATAAGCAAACGACCTTAACGTAAACCTATTACATAATCATTGCCTTAATAGCCCACTCTGCTTATTAAAGTCTTCACCGACTAAATACGTATTGAGGGTATCGTCTTCACCTGATTCACTGGAAAGAAAGCTTTTGCCTATATAAGTCCCATCTTTATCATCGCAATTCGATGCCGTTAAGGTTAAGTCGTACATATTGTAATCTTCATCAATGATTTCAATCGCCCCTTCAAATGAACAACCTTCCGAATCAGACCCAAAGATCCCTCCCTCTGAATCGATGGTATACGTCTCAATGTATGAACCACCATTCACTGAATCATCGTAAGACCAAATATCACTCACTTTATTTAGCGATGATTCATCATCATAGACGGCGTTGTATGCCGCAGTAAACGTTGATAGTTCACTTCCATTCATCGAAACCGTTCCCGTCAAAGAGACGCCTTCATCTACCGTCCCCGATATTTCATAATCATCAGAAGGGCTGCACGTAAACGTTGACCCCGAGACCGATGTGGTACAAGCGGATAACTCACCGTCCGATACGGACCAAATCGTTTCACCGTTTCGATCAATCCCAACCACCAAATCAAATTGAGAACCGTCGGTTTCAGTAACAACGCCATTCCAAATACCAGCCACGGCAACAGGGGTTGCCCCTCCGCCGCCAGAACCAACAGAACCGTCTTCAGACTCAGAGCAAGCAGCAAGAAGTAGAGAAGACAACGCTAAAGCAGCGACTTTTTTCATGTGTGAAATCCGTTTTATGTAAGAAGTTCATCTCATCTGAACGATGAAGGAACCTAAAATAATTGTATGAAGGGGCACATAATAGGATTTAATAAGAAGAGATATTCCATCAGAACGGATCGTTCTAACGTTGCAGAAACAAATTACTTTAAGATCGCCTTTCAACTAAAACACCATAATCAAACTCTTCCCTCAGCCCTAACAACTCTATATAACACCAACCGATCAATTCAAAATTCAACTGACCTCCCAAACACAGGCCTGTTTTATACGGCTAGCGTCATACAATAAAGCGTAGAAAATCGATCTACGCTTTATGGCTTTACCATGAAACACTACCCAGTAATTATCACATCAAGTCCCCCACCAGCACTTGTAAATCTGAAACCAACGCACTGGCGGCTTGGGCGAGTTCTTCACGCACCGCATCCCCGTGGCCAGAGGCCTCCGCCTGACAAATGACAGACATCAACGAGTGCAGCTTTTCAAGCCGCGTGAGAATGGGCGTTTTGAGTTTCTTAAGGGATGGAATCAGTTTGGAAGAGCGAACGTATAACTTATCCACAGGAGTAAGTTCATACCCCAACGTTGCGGCTTCAACTTCCAACAAACGGTGATCGTTTGATCTCAATTGTTGCACCACCGCGTATTGATAACTCATGCGGTGATGAGCCATTTGAAAATCGGTGGTTTGATCTTTCAACCAAGCGTGTTCTGTTTTCCTTACGTGATGCAGAACGTCTTGATAATACATCTCCGCGCGCAGCTTAATGCGGTTCTCTAATTCTGTGTTCTCCATAGCCTTGCTATCCTTTTTAAAAAAGAGGAAAGGCAAGGCCCCGATGCTTCCAGCAGGGACTTCGAATATGTTAATGTTCCTCCTGCAAGGTCGTATCTAGTTCGGGACCTTGCCAAGTCTCCGGAGTGTTACCAGCACTCGCGGAGACACCTTTCTGCAATGGGCGTAACATTCACTCACTGCATCAGGTTACGGAAACGTGTGCATCCCACTGAATATGCCAGTTGGAGCACACCGTAACCAAAGGCCAGTCTGCCCTGCACCACTAGGGCAGGTCAAGCCGTCAATTTCTGAAATAAATCCAGAACGCCCCTACCCTCCTTAATGGCAGTCAATTCATTGGTTTTTTAGTAAAATTCGTTAGCGTAACGCAACGCCTAAGCAATGCTTTATTCGTAACTTCAGATACTGTTAGGCTTAACAGAAATGCTCTAAATACAGGTTTTTATTCTAGTATTAGACAGCACGAGGGAATCAGTTTAGAGAGGAGCATGACGGATAGAATAATACGTCAAGGTATAGCGCTAGCTTAAAGATAGCGCTAAGATTTATTTCGATTTACGTTGATGCCCCACTAACGCCCTGACCAACTACCCTGTTCATATTAAAGGCCTGAACTAATTAATCCTTGAGACTGAATATGTATATCAATACATTCACTCATAGAGATAAATCTGGAATCAATCGAAACATCTAAATATGTTAGTTCTAAAACTAGAAGCTAACACAATGGCCAGAAAACCAAGACTCAATCTCCCAAACGTTCCTCAACACATAATACAAAGAGGCAACAATAAGCAGCCCTGCTTCTTCGAAAAACAAGATTACAAAGTCTATTTAATTAAACTTAAAGAGTATGCAGAAAAATATAATGTTGCAGTACACGCTTTTGTTTTAATGACTAACCACGTGCACTTATTAATGACCCCCTCAACGAATAACGGGGTAAGTAAACTTATGCAATCACTTGGACGATATTATGTCCGTTATTTTAATCACACTTACCAACGAACAGGCACTCTCTGGGAAGGAAGATTTAAATCTTCACTCATAGACAGCGACAACTACTTTCTTACCGTAACCCGTTATATTGAACTCAATCCAGTAAGGGCGTCAATGGTCGAGCACCCCGCAGAATACCCTTGGTCAAGCTATCAAGGTAACGCCCTAGGTAGACCAATTAAACTATTAACACCTCACACCTGTTACCTACAACTCGGCAACACGAAAGAAAAACAGCAGATTCAATATCAGCGATTATTTAATCACCAAATCCCTAACTGGACCATCCAGAAAATTAATGAAGCAACGAATAAGGAATGGGTACTCGGAGACAACCTATTCAAATCAATGATTGAACAACAAACCGGACATCAAACCTCCCCTAAACCTAGAGGAGGTGACAGACGTTCTGAGCACGTCAGAAAACAACAAGACCAACCCACTTAAAAGAAGAACACCCAACTTAGCAAAGCTCACAGCGAATCAATTGGGGTCAGAGTAAGAAGCCTTCAAACTGAACCAGCCTGCTTAAAAGAAGAACACCGAACTTAAACAAAGCTCACAACGTAATCAATTGGGGTCAGAGTAAGAAGCCTTCAAATAGAACTAGCTCAAACCAACACCCTGCCAGTTTCAATTTACTCTGACCCCATTGATTGAAACCTCCCCTAAACCTAGAGGAGGTGACAGACGTTCTGAGCACGTCAGAAAACAACAAAACCAGCCCGCTTAAAAGAAGAACACCCAACTTAGACAAAGCTCACAACGTAATCAATTGGGGTCAGAGTAAGAAGCCTTCAAATAGAACTAGCTCAAACAAACACCCTGCCAATTTCAATTTACTCTGACCCCATTGATTCCGTGATGCGGGATTGACCTAGAGTTTGATTAAGATAGCCGACCATATTAATTTTAAACAATAAAGCTATCTATCAACTCTTCATTTATATCTTTAATATCCCATTGTTTTACAAAGTAACTAAGGTGATCAGAAAATAAGCTACTATATATTTGTTCAACATCTATACCGGCCTTTTTACAAAGAAAAATATAAACCCAAACGCCCTCAACAATAACCAAGCTTTTGCCAAATTTTTCTCTAAATAGTAGTTTAAGTAAACTCTCTAGATCACACACTGATCTTAAAGAATCTAAAAACTCAGCTATAGTCAAACTCACAGGACCAAACAACATAACTGTTTGATCAATTGGGTTAGTTTGTTCGAGACAACACATAGACATACCAACCAACCCCCGGTCATTTTTCTTCATCTTTAGGGTAGATTTCAAAGCTAGCATGTTAGTATTCGCAGCAATACAGTCTTTAAAATCACATGAATACAAAAAGACATTTAATTCCTCAGCATCATTCCATCTGCTTTCATATGGCTCTACTATTAATTTCCATGTATCAAAAACAGCATAACTTAAAGAATTAGACTCGGCCTTCTCAAAACCATTATTAACCAAAACATCATATAAATTAATCATCTAACAAATCATCCACTAAATCAGCCATTTCATTTACATCACTTACACCGTAAATTGATCCCTTGCCGTTTTGATTTATTACCGCCCAGTGCACTGTATATTGATTCGGTTTTAGTGAAATGCTACCACCAGCAAACCCTGATCCAACAAGAACTAATTCACTTACTTCATTAACGCTGAGATCAAAGTGAGCCTGCCTGCCTGTTACAGCTACCATTGACATCTTAATAAACCTTCCTACCGGTAATTTATCAAACCAAGACCGCCCTGAATCCCTATACTTTACTTCTCCTAGGTGATAATGACCATTTTGATCAACAGAAACGACATCATATTCCCGTCCTCTTATATATAAATCTCCATCATAACTAGCAGACACCCTTCCAGGAATTACCCTATGGCCTTTTTGAATAAGTCGTCTTCTTTCAGCTACCTCCGCATCTCTTGAGGAGCGAATTTTACGACCATAATCTTCTTTAGTTGCTAAATGATTAAACGCCTCAGTAAACGCCGCACTCAAAGCCCCGTTTACAAATTTTCCTCCAAACGCTTCGCTCATTGTACCCTGCATCACCACAGCAGCAAGAAAACGTCCTGTTCCTGCTTCTGCACCAAGGCCATCAAGAGTTGATGAAGTTACTATAGAAGACAAGAAACCATGGCCAAACTTCCCGCCAGAAACAACCGAACGAACCCCGCTTGCCGCTGCATGCAGAGACACTTGTTTAGCCCACTGCGATGACCCTATTTCTCCACCGCCATAATAATGACCAATCGCACCACTCACCGCACCAAAGGCCGCACCAGTAAGCGCACCGTTCAAATCACCAGTCTGAATTGCGCCTGCCGCAGCACCACCAACAGCACCTGCCGCTACCTGTACCGCTACTCCTTCTGCACCGGCTATATAGTGACCAGTATATAAAGTAATCGCTATGGCCGCAGCAGCTCTGGGGTTATCCGCCGCCCACTCTGCCCCATCTATCCCCGCAGCAAACCTGGCTATTTTCCAAACGAATGAAGCCGCTTTAGAAAGACTGAAATAGCCACTCGGGTCACTATTGGTCAGTGGATTATTAAACACATAAGAATAACGGTTTAAGCTCAACACCGAGTTAGGCGCTTGCACAAACGGGTCAGCGGTCATAAACACCATAGTTTCAGGGTCATAAACACGGCCATTCATGTGAATAACCCCGACACTGTCTAAGTGCTCATGGCCGGTAAAGCCGCGAGTAGGGTTTAGCCTTGACGGGTTGAAGTAATCTTCAATGGAAAACGCCAGGGTAAAGAAGGCACTGTTCTCATCACGAGCCACCGCTCGACGCTTCCCGTAGGGATCAAAGCTGTGATATTGCTGTACGCCACCTTGTTCATTCAACGTTGCTACAACAGACCCCAAATTGTCACGCACTAAGTACTGCTTGCCAGGATTATCGCCACCTTGCGTCACAATTACCTGACCTGCAATATGACGTTTGTAGATATGAACGTTATCTTTAACTATGTGCTCTGTACCACCAATGTAACGCGTAGTTGTAGTGCCTTTTATACCTTCATCCACCCGTTTAAAGCGGTCACGTGCAGGCCCATAGGAAATATTTACACGGTTAATACCTTTCACAATTTGCGTTGGCTTATCAAACACACTGTATTGGGTGGTACGGTCTACTGCGCCATTTAGTTTATCCGTTATTCGGTTACCATTGGCATCGTAGTAAAAGGTTTTATTTCCTATTTGTGTTAACGCATGTGGCCCTGCGCCGTTCTGCCCATAAACATAATCCGAACCCGTGGCATTTCCATTACGACGCAGTATATTGCCAGTACCATCGTTTTTATAAACCATGGTTAAGTTATGGTCAGCGTAAAGATCTGAATTATCACTGTAAAAGCCGGTAGTGTATGCCGTTGCTAAACGGTTCAATCCGTCGTAGGTATAACCTTCTTTCACCCCATGATGAATTAAGTCTTTGCTAATCAGATTGCCCAACTTATCGTAAGTAAAGCCTGAATTTTGCAAAGTACTGCTGCCTTTAGACGCTTTCTTCCGTTGAAGCTGGCCTGTTTGCGGGTAATAAAAGTTTTGAAGCTCAACGCCGTTGCCCAAATTCGCTCTGTTTACATTACCAAAGACATCCGTTTCAACGGTTTGCAAATACAATGCATCATTCTTGGCTTCACGTATTTCAGAAACATAACCGTAGCGGTTGTACACGGATCGAACACCGGCGGTCTTTGCAACATTCAGCACGGCTTCGCTTGGATCATAGGCGTGAGTGGTTCGGCCTAAATTATCGTACTGATACCACTGAAGGTAATCTTTATTATCAATACGAGTAATTTGGCTTTTGACCAAGCCATTTGACTGGTACTGGTAACTCTTCTTATAACCTGTCGTACTGTCCGTAACGTAATCCAACATACCAATGCCATACGCTGCGGTGTCATAGACCCAACTTGCATTCCCCAGCACCGAGACCGATGAATTTAATTCTGGGTCACCGTTGTAATCTATTCGTTGCTTCATGCGCCCCGCAAAATCATTACGAATAGCAGTCACCTGACCGTTAGCATTTTTCTGCCATATCAATTCACCCAAAGCGTTGTAGCGATAATGCCATTGGCCTTTGTCTGGGTCGTTCATACTGATTTTGTGACCAAGTCTGTTATAAGCCAAACTTGAAACGTTACCCACAGGGTCGGTTACCGTTGTCAAGTTACCCAGAGCATCGTATTTGTAATGAATGATGTGACCAAGGTTATTGGTGGATGAAACCAATTGCCCTAATGCATTCGTTACTTCCGTTTTGACCTGACCTTTAGCATTGGTAATGCTCACACTGTAACCACTATTATTATGAGTGGTGGTGGCATCACCCGTTTGGGTCGGTTGAGTCACCGATTTCAAACGGCCAAATTCATCATAGACGCTTCTGGCTTTGTATATTGCACTGCCATAGCTGCCGTAATGAGGCGTAGATACTGCCACCACATTACCTCGTGCATTATATTCAGTGTCGACATGGGCCCAACGGCCGTCGAACATTACCTTGGATTCACGCAACGTCTGGCCAAGTACATCGATAAATACTTTTGATTCTGCACCCGTGTTTGAAATGGAATGCACATACGTTTTCGCCAAGGAAGGGCAATCACCGTCGCCCCCAGGACAGAAACCTCTCACAGTTTCTGAAACACCACCAAGATGATCTTCAGATCTATATAAACGACCCACTCCGTCGTAGTAGTTACGCATTAAGTGATTATTGGCATCGTACGTATTTTGCGGTAAATCAAATTGATTGTAATCTGCCGCATTGGATTGTTGCTGGTAACTTGAGCCAGTCCAAACGTAACTTTTGTCGCCTAAGCGGCCATCAGTGTTTTCTTTAAAGTCTACTTTCGATTGTCTATAAAAGTATTTCTCATCGGTAGAGGCTATGGATGGATGAGACTGTTGTGTTTCAGTCGTTCGGTTACCAAAGCCGTCATAATCGTAAGTGGTTAATACCGATAACGAAGCAGTATCCGGCTCTGTCTGAGTGGTCTTAAGCATGCCATTTATGTTGTAAGTGAACGTTGAGTGCTTAGTTTGTGCCGCAGGAACCGTTTGACCAATTTGCCACGATTGATGAGCCACCTTGGTATCCGACAATCGTCCCAAATACCATTTACTGCTATCAATCACATTCTCATATTGGTGAGTGATTGTTTTCTTGGACACCGCCTGAGGCGAGCCAAACAACTGTTGAATACCCGTAAACTGATATCCAACGTCACCATGAAAATCATTCACACTGCCAGTGTACTCATTCACTACGTGAGTGAGCGAAAGTCGCTGGCCATCCATTGAATATTGGTAATCAAACGTACGATGAATAAATGGATACGTCACATTACCTTGATACCCAGCGTTGCCACTTTTGTTGTGCACATCCGCAACGGCCAGTTCGTTAATCGAGCAACCCACCACACGATAGCCTGCCGCATTAACATCACAGCTGGCATCCCCCAGAGCACGCACTGTACTGATCAAATTGTAATTATTGTATTTAGATGTGACGCTAGAAATTTGATTTGCAGCGGTTGAGCTGCTATTACCAAAAGACTTTGCCAGTAATACATCTCGGTTAACATTGCTGCCTCCTGCAATGTATTTAAGTTTGGTGGTTTTAATGGGTAAACCCGTTGCAGGAAATTTCTGATAATTCTCTGTCGTGGTAAGAACGCCAGACGCTGGCTCGTAAGACGTAAGATAACGAAACCCTAAATTGCCTCGGCCACCCGCTTGAATTTTCGCACCTTGATAAAAATAGCGAATCCGGTTCTTTGCATTCACATCTTGGAAGGTCGGTGCAGAACTTGAAACATCCTTCACAAGAAAAACAGAACCAATTAGATCAAAGTACGCAGCAGAGGTGTTTTGAGTCCAACTTGATGCTGTCCAGTCTCGTTCATAAACATCACTTTCAAACCCACCCATAACACCATACGTAATGTCAGTTTCAACACCCGCATTCGTTATTTTGTTAATTCGGCCTATAGGCTCAATGGCATTAAGGCCCGCAAAGTGGTCGATTCCTGAGTGATGAACTTCAATAGAACCAGCGACAGCGCCTTTACTCGTAATTACTACAAAATCATCCCTGCCATCACCGGTTAGATCTGAAACGATTACGTTTCTACTCGATGTTTTTGATGGCAACGAACGAGATGCGGTATTCACTTGATAAACCACAAAGTCGACACCGTTATTTAAATACAGCTGCCATTGACTGCCAGACCAGACAAGTAAATCCGTCAGGTTATCGTGGTTGTAATCCAGTCGTTGTGAGCCACGTAGATCGGCAATGGTTTGAATGTTTCTAGTTGTAAAACCTGTGCCAGTATTCAGGTGAACTTGTGTCTTGGTCAAAATATCTGTCTGACCATCAGAGTTCATATCGAACATGGTAAAATTGCCATTCTCTGGCAAATAATCTAAGAAGGTTTGTTTGGCAAGAGAGAAGTTTAAACCTATGGATGCATTTGCTTCATACATCAACCAACGCTTTGTGGCTGACTTATCATCAGTTTTACTGTAATAGCCACCTTGTACAATTAGATCACTTAAACCATCACTGTTAACGTCAACAAATTTAGCTGTGCTGCCATCCGCGACAAAGCGAGCCCCCTGATTATTAAATGTCGCACCACTGGTTACTAACTCGGTCGGCGAGCTGAAAACAGAACTGCTAGAAAAGTTCTTTTTATGCAAAGCGACTCGATCAACGAACTCAATCGTTTTTTTACTGCCCTGCCCTTTTTCTACTTTGTCCTTATAAAAAACGTCAGCTAAACCATCACCATTAATATCTGCCAGCTGCATATTCAATGTATAGCTGCAACCTGAGGGCGCTACATTCGAGCTACTAAAACTGCCACTCTTTTGGGGTGAATATAACATCCACTGACAACCATTTTTAGCATTGTTGTAGCTCAGAATGTCGGTTATTCCGTCTTGGTTTAAGTCAGCAACAAACCAATCTGAATCCGCAATGGTTAACGACTTATTTAGGTAACTATTACTGCTGGCCGAACTCCGGTTACCGGACAATAAAAAGTGCAGCAGTTTACTGTTCGACGGGTCCGACCAAACTAAATCGGCAATGCCGTCACCATCAAAATCTCCTTGCTTCACAGCCGCATTAGCGTTCTGTGATGGGCCTGTTAATGTTTGTTTAAAGGAATCATTATAGTGATCAGCCAGCCAATCAAATTTAATTGGCTCAAAGCATGAAGCGTTTGCGCCACATTCCTGTAACCAGCCTAATTGAGCCAATTTCGAACTGTTCGACGATGCATATGACAGATAATAACTGCGATAAGCTTGTCCATCATTAGTAATAGACACTGACGCTATTCGTTTATTGTATGTAAATAATTGACCGTATGAATAACCCGTTCTGGAGTCTGGTCGGTTTTCATAGTTAAACTGCACAACGACTGGTCGACTATTCGAATAAGAAATGGTTTCAATATAATTGCCATCGGCAGAGTAGTTGAAGTCAATGCTGTTGCCCACATTGTCTGCAACAGAACTTAAGCGCCATGTATAATTTACGCGGTGAGGTGAGGTTATATAATTCTTTGAATAACCCGTTTTTCCATAAGTCCAAACACTTCCATCTCGTTTTTCAACGGTAAAATGATCTGGGCCTGTGTTTGAATTGGAGGTGTACGCCTTAATTCTAGAAAAAGTGGCTTTTTCGGTTTTATATTCCGCTTCAGCACTTGAATAACTACCACTGGTTAGGACAAGTCGTTTACCATCCAAACAAAAACGAGAATCTGCAGAAACATCGTACGACGGCCACATCCCGTCATCTCGGTATAGCTGGACAGCCCCCATGTAACCATCCTGAGTCACGGTCGGTCGACAACGTGAAATAGCAGACAACCCAGACAGTGACCACCCAATACCTAACGGACCATCACCGCCCAAACTACTGTAATTGAATGCTAAACTTGGAAATACCCCTCCCGGCCCCTTGGGTACATTTAAAGGTATGCTATACGTTGCAGACCCATTTTCATCAACACGGAAAGACCCTGAAGTTGTACCCGGGACGATTGTACCGTAGCTCGGTTTTACCGCTACTTGATGACGGTTTTCAGGGGGAAGTGATAACCGATTAAAGCCCGAAACCGGATTAGAATAGGCATAAGTCGAATTATTTATTTTTAAATCAACAATGCCATCACCGTCATAATCAGCAATGATTATGGTTGCGACGTCCTTTGTAACACTTACACCTTCAACAGTTTCATACGCCCACAAGGTAGATGGTAAGTTCTGAGTGTTATTAAATACAATCAGTACATCTGAGCCTAAGCCTGTTTTTTGGATAAACCAATCCAGCAAGCCATCACCATTAAAGTCGGCCAATTGAATATTATATATACTGGTGCCATCCGGGCTGTACTTTAAGGTGCCTGTAGGTATATAACCGGCAGGTAAAGGCTCAATTGACTGATAATCACCATTAAGATAGACCAGTTTGAACCCATTGGGATAACCTAAATTCAGGGGAACAATCGGGTCACTGGCAATGATGATCATCCGATTTCTTGGGATAAAATAAATATTCCCAGTACTGTCTTCGTAAATATCAAACAACGCTTCGTCAAATTGGTGAGCTGATTCTTGAGAAGACGGAGAAGGCGTTTCTTCTCTGTTGAAGCCACTATATTTATCAGTATAAGCAAAAGTACTGCCGTTCAGTTTTAAATCGACAATGCCATCATTATTGTAATCGGCAACAGTAATTGATGTTACATCCTTGCTGGTATTAATACCTTCTATGGTGTCATATGCCCAAAGGTTTGTTGGCGTGCCTGTTTCTTTGTTAAACGCAATGAGAACGTCGGAGCCCACACCCGATTTTTGAACAAACCAATCATCTAGACCATCGCCATTAAAATCGGCCAGCTTTACGTTATAGTCCGAAGCACCGCCCGAACTAAATTTTAACGAACCAGTAGGCTGAAATCCTGAAGGTAACTGCGCTATCGAATGATAATCACCATTACTGTAAACCAGTTTGAAACCATTGGGATAAGTTAAATTCAACGGAATAATGGGGTCACTGGCAATCAGAACAAAGCGCTCTTTTGGAATAAAGTAAATATTCCCCGAGGTATCCTCATAAATATCGAATGATTCATAATCGAAATCTTGGCTAACCAATGGAGAGTCACTCTCTAAGGGAGTACTCTCAGGCATTCCATTTAGGCCAAAGCTCTGATCTGTAAATGCAAAGGTGTTGTTCAGCTTTAAATCTGCAACGCCGTCGCCGTTATAATCAGCCACGTCAAGGGAAGTAATACCTTTAGTAACATTCTTACCCTCAATGGAAGCATAAGCCCACAGAGTAGAGGCAGTACTCGCCACGTTATTGAGAACAATTAATACGTCCGACCCAACCCCTGTTTTCTGAATCAGCCAATCAACTAACCCATCACCATTAAAATCAGCCAAATGAACATCATAGTCGGAGGCACTCTTAGAACTGTATTTTAACGTTCCCGTACTTTGAAAACCTTGAGGAAGTTCCTCGATTGATTGGTAGTCGCCGTTGCTATAGACCAGCTTAAAACCATTGGGGTAGGAAAAATCCAACGGAATGATAGGGTCACTAGCAATCAATACCATCTTGTTTTTCGGAATGAAGTAAATATGCCCAGAGCTGTCTTCGTAAATATCAAATGTATCTTTATCAAATAACTGCCTAATAGAACCTATTGGTGGTGCTACAGAACTGTATTCCGTTTCTGCATTAAACCCCGTACTAACGGACGCATAGGCAAATACATTGCCATTCAGTTTTAAATCAGCAATGCCATCGAGGTTATAATCTGCAACGAGAATATCAACCAATCCTTTAGTGACATTAATGCCTTCAATGGTATCGTACGCCCACAAGCTAGACGGGCTGTTAGCGGCATTATTGAATACCACCAGCACATCAGAGCCCACCCCCGCTTTTTGGATAAACCAATCGACTAAACCATCGCCATTAAAATCCGCTAATTCAACGTTATACGTCTGGGCGCCATTTGAGCTGTACTTTAACGAACCCGTTGGTTCGAATCCTACGGGTAATGGTTCGATCGACTGGTAATCACCATTGCTATAAACCAGCTTAAAACCGTTGGGGTAGGTCAAATTCAACGGGACAACAGGTTCACTGGCAATCAGTACAAAACGGTCTTTAGGAATGAAATAGATATCGCCCGAATCGTCTTCGTAGAGATCGAACGAAGATTTATCAAACTGCTGGCTGGCCACCACGGAGGAAGAAAAGGCTAAAACGACAAAGAAAGCACATAGAACCGATACAGCATTGCGGATTACTGACATCAATCACTCCGTTGATTATTTATCCAAAATTCGGAGAACAGTATTCCAAAAAATGAACAAATTCAACGGAAAAGTGTCAGCCCGCGATCAGTATTGCTACAATAACTACAATATAAAGTATCTTTATTATTAAATAATTGATTATAAACAAAAAACGGCCCATCCATAGAAGAGCCGTTTTTAAAATCAGAGACTTAACGAATCAAACGGGATCAGAGTAATTTGAAATGGGTCATATCACTAACTTGAGGTCGACACTGTTCTTTGTGGGCTTACTCTGACCCCATTGATTTCTAAAACCAGCCCTATTGCTACCTATTCCGCTCAATAATTCCCATCATCTTGTACATCAATAAAGATGCAGCAAAGTCATAGGCGTGGAAGCCTTTAATAGGTGCGAATTCCATAATATCGAAGCCGATGATTTCACGTTGTTTGGCCACAGATTCAAACAAGCCCAGTGTTTGGTACCAACCTAGGCCGCCCGGTACAGGAGTGCCCGTGGAGGGAAATACGGACGGGTCCATGCCATCAATATCAAGGGTGAAGAATACTTTTTTAGGGAAGTCTTCTGGCAATTCAATGCTGCTGATGTTTTGTGGCACGATGTCATCCGCATCGGCGTAATAAACACCGTGTGTTTTACGAATCTCGATTTCTTCTTCACAGAATGCGCGAATGCCCAACTGGTACAGGGGAATACCTTCATCCACACAGCGCTTCATTACTGATGCATGGCTTAGTGGATCGCCTTCGTAGGCTTCACGTAAATCGGCATGAGCATCAATCTGCACAATACCAAAGTCTGTTACGCCAGCATCCAGCATGCCTCGAATAATGCCGTAAGTCACTGTGTGCTCACCGCCAATGCCCACGGGCATTTTACCCATCTCACATATGGGTTTAACTGCAGCAGCGATGTTTTCGATGACTTGATCGGCATCCACAGAGCAATCAACGGCTTCGTGCGTATAAATACCTAGATCACAGGGTTTACTCTTGCCGTCCCATTCCTCTAACTGCCACGAGGCGTCCAAAATGGCCGATGGGCCTTCATTGGTGCCACCACCATAAGAAACGGTGCGCTCAAAAGGGACAGGCACAATGTGAAACAACGCCTCTTCAGGCTTAGGTTGCTCAATTTCAGAGCCTAGAAAAATTGGGTACGTCAGTTCTTTAGTCATTACTTAAACTCGAAAACAAGGTTATGAATACGTTTATTGTATTCTATCAGCAGTCGAAACGTGTAAGCTTCCATCGCATGTTTTGCTTACCTAAACTATTTATCTGAGCACTTATCTAAGCTACTTCCGTGTATTCAAAAACTTACGACAAGCGCCCTTTAAAATCTTCATAGCCAAACCGCTTCACTATCCTCAGCTCATCGGTTTCGCTGTTCCATATAGCGATGCTCGGTAAGTTGATGCCATTAAAGGTGGTGGTTTTCACCATGGTGTAGTGGGTCATGTCATCGAACACCACACGATCACCTACCTTCAAAGGCTCTGCAAAGCTGTAATCGTTAATCACATCACCAGCAAGGCAGGTCATGCCTCCCATTCGGTAGGTATGAGGCAATACGTTGGGGCCATCGGCACCCAATACGTCTGGGCGATATGGCATTTCTAGTGTATCGGGCATATGGCATGTGGCCGAAGTATCGAGAATCGCTAAATCCATGACGTTATGCGTGATGTCCAAAACTTCTGTGACCAAAACACCGGAGTGAATGGCAGCCGCTTCGCCAGGTTCTAAATACACCTCAACCTTATGCGCTTGTTTGAAGCGTTTGATGCGCTCAATCAAACCTTCGACGTTGTACCCTTCGGCCGTAATATGATGTCCGCCACCAAAGTTAATCCACTGCATCTGAGGGATTAAATGGCCAAATGTTGTTTCAACTGCCGCCAACGTGCGTTCCAACGGCTCATAGCCTTGCTCGCACAACGTATGAAAGTGTAAACCAGAGATACCTTCTAAATAGTCGGCCCCGTGTTCTGCTTTTGCCTTTTCAAATTCTCCGTAAGGAATACCCAATCGAGAGCAAGGGGCACACGGATCATAAATCGACACGGCACCTTCTGAGTGCTCTGGGTTAATTCTTAACCCAATCTCAGGCTTACCGTTTCTGTCCTGCTGGGCTTTAAGCACCAAAGGCTTGAAACGCTGCCACTGGCCAAAGGAGTTAAAAACCACGTGGTCAGCAATGGTTAAAATCTCTTTCAAATCCGCTTCGGAATACGCAGCAGAGAATACATGCACTTCACCGCCATATTCTTCTGCGCCTAAACGGGCTTCGTTCAAACCACTGGAACACGTACCAGACACATACTTACTCACCAAGGGCGCCAAACTCCACATGGAGAACGCTTTCAATGCAGAAAGGACTTTGGCGCCGCTTTGTTCTTGTACGTAGTTAAGTAACTTTAGGTTGTTTTCCACCGCGACTTCATCCACCACGAAACAAGGAGAAGGCACACGTTTAGAGTCGAAATTTAAAAAAGGATTGGTCGGCATTTGAAGTATCCGAAAAGAAGATTAAGCGATGTTTGAAAAATCACGTCTCAATTACGACAGAAAGACGGTTGATTGCTCGGCCATTTAAGTCACCTGCGTGTGGTTCAGCGCGTGATCTCAAACGGCCTTGCTCAGTCAGTACCAAGTAAACTTATTTCTCAAGTGGGTGCTTATCCAGTTCCACTTCATTCCAAGGTAGACCGTATTTGTTCAAGTCTTCCATGAACGGGTCTGGGTCCATCTGTTCGATGTTCCAAACACCTTCTTGCATCCACTTACCTTCAATCATCATCTTAGCGCCGATCATTGCAGGCACACCGGTGGTGTAAGAGATCGCTTGAGAGCTCACTTCTGCATAACACGCTTCATGGTCACAAATGTTATACACATACACCAACTTCTCTTTGCCATCTTTAATACCGCGCACGATACAGCCGATGCATGTACGGCCTTTGGTACGAGGGCCAAGGCTTGCAGGGTCAGGAAGTACTGACTTCAAGAACTGAAGCGGGATGACTTCTGTGCCGTTATAATCCACAGGTTCAATCGATGTCATACCAATGTTTTCTAACACTTCTAGATGCTTCAAGTAGTTCTCAGAGAAGCTCATCCAGAACTGACCTTTCTTCAGTGTAGGGAAGTGCTTTGACAACGACTCCAATTCTTCATGATACATACGGTAAATGTTGTACGTACCCACACCTTCAGGGCATTCAAACGTGCTCGACGTCGACATAGCGTCCGTTGGCTGAAACGCGCCGTCTTCCCAATGACGACATTCCGCAGTCACTTCTCGGATATTGATCTCTGGGTTGAAGTTTGTCGCAAATGGGTGACCATGATCGCCGCCGTTCACATCAATGATGTCCAACTCATGGATTTCATCAAAGTGGTGCTTCGCCATGTGTGCCGTGTATACGTTCGTCACGCCCGGATCAAAACCCGATCCCAACAACGCCATCAAACCCTTTTCACGGAATTTCTCTTGGTACGCCCACTGCCACTTGTATTCAAACTTGGCTTCTTCAGGTGGCTCATAGTTCGCAGTATCGGAGTAGTGAACGCCTGCTTCTAAGCACGCATCCATGATATGCAGATCTTGATACGGCAGAGCAACGTTGATCACCATGAAAGGCTTTTCTTCGTTTAACAGAGCCGTCAATTCAGGCACGTTGTCGGCGTCCACTTGTGCAGTACGCACCGTCACACCCGTTTTCTCAGCCACTTGAGCCGCGATCAATTTACACTTTTCTTCTGTGCGGCTTGCTAGAATGATCTCTGTAAATACATCTGGTAGCTGTGCGCACTTATGCACAACCACACCACCAACACCACCAGCACCAATGATCACTACCTTTGCCATGAGCAACTCTCCGTTATAAATGAGTTCGTTATATGTCTATTTAAACCTAGAAATCATGAATCTAGTTTTCGTAATAGGTGTAACCGTTCAGACTTTCTGAAAAGGCTGATAAAATTTGTTGTCTGGTTGCGACGCTGATTTTTCCTCGGCGTACTGCATTCTCCACCGTGTTTCGAAACTTATCTCGCAAGCTTTTCGGGTCGTATTCCACGTAGCTCAATACATCCGCAATGCTGTCACCGTGTAATTCACGCATGAAGTCATAGCTACCATCCGCGTTTATTCGAATGCTCACCACGTTGGTATCGCCAAATAAGTTATGCAAATCACTCAACGTTTCTTGGTAGGCACCCACCAGAAATGCCGCCATGTAATATTCTTCATCTTTCTTGAGTGGATGAAGCGGCAGCGTCTTGCGATCACCAATAAAGCTATCAATTTTACCATCGCAATCGCACGTTAGATCCGCGATCATTGCTTCACGCGTTGGCATTTCATCCAAACGATGTACAGGCATTATCGGGAAGACTTGGCCAATGGCCCATGCATCCGGCAGAGACTGAAACACACTGAAATTACCATAGTAAATATCGGCCAGATCTTCTCTTAAATTCGTCAATTCTTCGGGAAGGTGCTCGACCGTCGGAGCCAACACCTGAACACGCTGAACAATACTCAAAAATACATTTTCAGCTTCTGCTCGTGTCCGAAGGTCCACTTGACCACGGTTGAACAAGTGACGAATCTCATCACGATAGAAAATCGCATCGTTGTAGCATTCTTGAATGTTCTTTGGACTTAAACGCTCTGTAACTTCAAACAAGTTTTTAAGTGTTTCATCACTTTCATCGGACGGTTGTTCAACGGCAAATACCGGATCAGAATGCGCCACGTCCAAGGTGTTAAATAGGAACAAGCTTGAGTAAGCCACGGTGGCACGACCGGATTCCGACATTATCACCGGATGAGGTATATCCAATGGGTCCAGCGTCTGCATCACGGCTTCAACGATGTCCACACAATATTCGTTCATGGTGTAGTTTTTACTGTGCGTACCCCGATGTTGAGCACCGTCGTAATCCACCGCCAAACCACCGCCGGTATCGAGATACCCCATCGGTGCGCCTTCATTAATCATGCTGATGTAATAACGGCAAGCTTCCTGAACGCCCTGACGAATGTTATGAATGCTCGGAATTTGAGACCCCAAGTGGAAATGGAGCATTTCAAGGCAGTCAATCATATCCGCCGCTTTTAAGTGATCAATCACCTCCACCAACTGCAAGCTCGTCAAACCAAAGATACTGCGGTCGCCGCTGTCGTTTTCCCAGTGACCTTCTACGGTTGTGGATAACTTAATTCGAGTACCGATCATTGGCTTCACGCCAAGCTCTTTACTGCGGCGAATAATCAAGGGCACTTCGCTCGGCGTTTCAACCACGAAGAAACATTTCCAACCCAACTGAATGGCGCGTAAACCTAAATCGATAAATTCTTCGTCTTTATAGCCATTACAAACAATGTAACTGTCTTCACTCGGTAAAGACGCCATCGCGATGATCAGCTCTGGCTTACTGCCCGCTTCTAAGCCGTGATTGTAGCGATTACCAAACTTGGCAATCTCTTCCACAACGTGACACTGCTGGTTTACCTTAATCGGAAACACACCCCGATAAATGTTCTGATAATCCGCTTGTTTAATGGCTGAACGAAACGCTTCGTTGATGTTACTGATACTTTGGTCGAGCAGGTTTTCAATGCGAAGAAGAACCGGCATATCCAGCTCACGATCTTTCATGCCCGAAATCACATCCATCAAGGGGACCGTTACGGTCTTCTTCTCTACCGATCCATCCGCTGCGGTCTCATGGATGGGACAAGTGATAACCACTTCACCTTTGTCTGAGACATTAAAATAACCGTTGCCCCAATGCTCAATACCATAGGTTTCTTTTGCGGTTTCAATATCCCAATGCTCGAACGGACTAGATTTCATATCGTGTACACCTGAAAAACAAAAAAAGATTACATACCAGCAACGCCGATTGAATGACTAAGACGTTACTTAAAAGCATTTATCCGGTTGAACTGTCCTTGTTGAATACCCCGATGGGGGTTTCTGTAAGGAGGCGGATTCTATCCACCTTTTCTTCCTCAGTCGACCAGATTTTTGGCTGTTTTACAGCCAATTTAAAACAAGCTGTTCTTTCAGTGCAAAACGATCAAAATGGCTTTTGAGCGTTTCTAAAATTTCATCCAAATCGTGCGTATTGTTGGCTTCACAACGCACAAATAATTCTTGATCCGAAGCCGTCATAAAACACCATCCCATATCAAAGAACACCTTGCTCTTAGTTTGATTCCAATGGGCAGGAACACGATGCGTAAAATGCTTACACATCTTCTGAAGATAAATACTGGCTTTCGGTGTTTGAATTTTAGCTTCTTTACAGTAATCGCCCAGCCCGTACTGAGCGTCCGATGGCTGAAACTCGGTATTTATTTTATTACCCTGTATTTCAATAATGTTCTCAACCATGCCTTTGACCACCTCGATAGCAACTGTGATTTTCTGAGTATTATTCAATGCCCTACTTACATTCCAACGTTTAGACCGTCATTTAAACGGCAATGGCTCGATCAGCCAATACAATCGGATACCCTTTAGAACACTGCTCTACACGCCCTTCAATACCGTAAGCTAGACGAAGATTCTCCGGTGTGAGCACATCCACTGGCGCGCCCATTGCCAGTACACCGTCACGATTTAGAATTAATAACTGATCGCAAAACCGTAGCGCCAGATTCAAATCATGACTGGCAACCAACCCGATGGCGCCCGTTTTGGTTGCTTCTTCTCGAATGGTCTCAAGTACATTCAACTGCCAATGCAAATCCAGTGCACTGGTGGGTTCATCCAACAACAGCAATTTAGGTTGTCGCACCAACACTTGCGCAAGCCCGACCATTTGACGCTGCCCGCCCGACATCTCAGCCAAACGCCTTAACGCCAAAGACTCAATGCCCAAACGCTTAAACACAGCATCAATGGAGTGTTCAATTTCCGCTAATGAAAGGTCCGTTCGTACCGCTCGGCACGCACTGAACACCAACTCATAAGCCACTAGCGTTGTGGCTTGCGGTAAGGTTTGTGGCAAATACCCCATGGCCCGAATAAACGTATGGCGAGGCATACTCGACAGCGTTTGACCTTCAAACGTTACGTCACCGCTGTATTTAATAATGCCAGCAATGGATTTAAGCAACGTGGATTTACCCACCGCATTTGGCCCAAGGACCGCCACTAATGATCCTGCTTCAATGGGTGGTAAGTTAATGTCTGTAATGACTCGGCGGGTTCTATAACCCACATCCATGTGTTGAATTGATAATGTCATTACGAATACTCCCTGCCACGCGTCATAATTAAGCTTATGAACAAAGGAATCCCCACCAATGCCGTCACAATACCCACAGGCAAAATAACACCTGGAATTAATGCCTTACTGGCAATGGATGAAAGAGACAACAGTATGGCGCCCGCCAAGGCACTGCCCGGTAAGAAGAATCGATGATCTTCGCCTAATACCATTCTCGCAATGTGTGGTCCCACTAAACCAATAAAGCCAATCTCACCCACAAACGCTAAGGCAACCGCCGTCAATAAGCTCACCCGTAATAAAACAACCAATCGAACACGTTCAACATTAATACCAATGCTTCGAGCCTGATCTTCACCACTGCGAAGTGCCGTGAGCGACCAAAGATGCACCGTAGACCAAATGGCACACACCACAAACACGCTCGAAACAATGGTGACTTTCTCCATGCTGGCTCGCGCTAAACTGCCCATGGTCCAAAACACGATTTGTTGTAACGCACTGCTGTCTGCGACAAATTGCAATAACCCAACAACGGCATTCAAACCAAACATCAAAGCAATACCAAACAACACCACGGTATGGACATTGGCCCCTAAACTTCGTGAGAGCGCCAAAATCAGTAGCGACGCTGCCGTTGCAAACACAAATGCGGATAAAGGCAGCAAATAAGTGAAACTCAGCCCCAACCAAGTGAAATCCCAAACGATCACTAACGAAGCACCCAAGGTTGCTGCGGCACCTACGCCTAACGTGAATGGGCTCGCTAAAGGGTTGTTGAGTACGGTTTGCATTTCAGCCCCAGCCAAACCAAGGCAAGCACCAACCACCAACGCCATCAGTGCATACGGCAGGCGAACATCCCAAATAATAACGCGTGTACTTGCTTCCAACTGATCCGGCTGAATCAGCCCAGCCAAAACATCAAACAACCCAAGTTCTGCAGGGCCTGTAGACACATCCCATAATAAGGAAATGACGGCCACAAGCATCATCACGACCAATAAAATACTGCGCTTAAGCACAAACCGTCGGTAGTCGGAAGCGAGCTTTGAGCCCCCGCCTGCCTCGTTATTAACCTCTGCTTCGTTTGCTGCAGATTCTGTAAGTTCTGTCATAACTTTCTTCCCAAAGCTATTCATCTAAAACACCCATCGAGAGTGTTCATCTAAAGTTCTCATATAACGCTCTCATATAAAGAACTCACTTAAAGTGACACCCAATACGTGCCGTTCAGAGGTACCGGTTGAAAACGATCAAACAACGTTTGCATCGTTTGTTTGGGTTCTAAATCTGCAAACGCTTCTGGATACATCCACTTTGCAATGGCTTGTACCGCCACAACATTCAACGGGGTATTATAAAAGTGGTGCCAAACCGCAAATGCGCGTTTAGATTTCACCGCCGTTAATTCCATTACGCCACTGTCATTGATGGCCTGCCTAAAGGATTGCCTAGCGACGCTTTCACTGACTCCCGCACCCAGTACAATGTAGAGCGGCTGATTCGGATCAGCGGATTCCTCTGGTTCATCACGTAATGAACCGATTGCCGTTGCAATGTAAATATCCGGCTGCATGCTCAATAGGTATTCCAGATTCATGACACCCGCAGCACCAGGAACCAACGTCTTCGCCACATTTTTACCTTTCGACGCATCCACAAACGACGCCATCATGCCTCGAACCATGGTTTCGCAACATAAATCCTGTAAACCCACCCGACTGTGCAAAAACACGCTCGGTGCATTCAAGGCATCATCGTTTTCTAATTGCGCCAATTTGGTCGTAACGCGCGCTAATTGTTCTGTATAAAAACCAGCAAACGCCTGCGCTTGAGGTTCTCGGTTTAATACTTTTCCGAGCAGTTCAATGCTCTTAACTGTGTTGATTAAAGGCTTTTGACGGAAATCCAAAAATATCACTGCAACGCCTGCACGCTCCAATTGTTCGATCAATTCTGCATTTCTATGCGTCGGGCCATGCCCTGCCAAACCGAAAATAGCCACATCCGCTTTTAACGTTAAAACTCGTTCAACACTGAAACTGTCTGCGGAGGCATGCCCTACTTGAGGAATGCGCTCAATTTCTGGAAAATTGCTTGCATATTGGTGGTAACTCCCAGGATCTGTCTGTTTAAAATCCGCTAACATACCAACAATGCGTTTCAATGGTTGTTCTTGATCTAAAATGGCCAGTGCCGGTATATAACGGCTCTCACCTAAAATGATTCGGTTTACCTGATTTGGCACCTGTACGTCACGGCCCGCCAAATCCGTTACAACGAATGAGGCCTTTGAAGCGTTCCCATTCTCTAAAGCCTGAACACTTGCTGCAGGCAGCGACATCATGCCTATTGCAAATACCACACAAAACAACGCGCTCTGCTTCAACTTAATCACACTCATATGGCCTCTAATTGCCAATCGCTGAATACTCATTTATATCTACTCATCTGAAAACACCTTCAATGGGTGACTGTCGTGTTATCACGATCTATTTCACGTTATAACGCTTGAAGATGTATAGGCTGGGCTTTTCGTGCTCAACCCTTTTAAAAAAGGTTACTATTTATTAAATGGAAAACGTTCTTGGGCAATCAAACTGGGGAAGCAGATGCAGGCTAACTTAAGGTAACAACACTATGAGAGTCACCAAAAGTCATCCATAAACCCAAGAACGTTTAAACTGTCGACCAAATATCTATTTCAATGGACGAACTAACTCAATGAATAAGTAAGCCCGACTAGATACGTAGCGCTGCTGTTAGACGGAAATCACGACCCGCCTCTGGCTGACCTACGATATTTTCGTAGCCAGGAGAATTTTGGAGGTTCTCTGCACTCGCATGGTCAAGATACTGCTTATCCAGAACGTTCTTAACAGTCAGTGTTAGCGACAAATCTTCATTCGACGTCGGCAACCAACGAGCATAAACATCATGAACGCCATAACCCGGCTTGTTGAAGTCTTCAATAGGGAAACGATCATCATACCAGTCAGAGCTCACAGAAATATCTGTACCTTGTACAAATTCACCAACCCAGCCGATCATCAAGTCATCATTCACGTCGAATGATACATCGGCTATAATTTTGTCACCGATTGTTGTTGCTGATGAGCCAAAGGTGTAACGGAATGCATCTTGACCATCAATTTCAGTGTCAGCACTGTGGTAGCTAAGTGCTGCAGTCAAGCGATCCCAAACATAATCTGCTTTAACATAGAAACCTTTGGTTTCAATATCATCATCCAGATTGCCATAAGCTCTTGTGCCCGAGTTATAGAAAATTCCGTCTTCAATATCCAGTTTATAAACACCCGCTGACAAGCCAAAGTTCTCATAGCTGAAATCAAAACCAAGCTCAATGTTCTTAGATGTTTCACCTTCTAGATTTGGATCGCTCTGAGGGCCACTTAGATAAACACGATAGGAGTCTTTCACTTCAGGACCACGGAACGCTTGAGAGTAGCCAGCACTTACCGCAAAACTTGATGTAACATCATAGTTTGCACTTATGTTCGGGCTAATCGCATCATCGCTCAACTTCTGCGACGCTTCTTTAACTTCGTAATCGTCGTAGCGTAACCCCGTAGATACAATCAAGTCGTCCGTTACGCTGATCACATCTTGTAAATAAACCGCTTTAGCTTTACCGGTTTCTTCACCATCAAAAGCATCGCTGATTTTATTAACATACTTACTCTCGTCATCACGGTAGTTGATACCGTAAATCAGCTTATTGTTTGCTATCAAGCTTGTGTTCTGAACCGTAAGACCAAACGAATTCATCTGACCTACGCTTTCTTCAATACCAAAACGAGTTTCGTTGTAGCGATATTGCTCAGTATCTGTCTTGTAGAGGTTGATCATCAGATCCAAAAGATCATTATTCTCAGAATCAAACTCATAATTTAAAATAGCCGTTTTACGAGTCCCTTCAGTGTCACGCACTGGGTTAAAGTCGCTTACAACCCACTCAGTACGAAAAGGCATATCACCTTGTTCGTTCAGGTTCTCGTAACTTACAGAAAGTTTTTGTTCATCCGTTAAGTTAGCAACCAACTTGGCGTAGCTCATACGCTGGTTAATATCCGTTCCTAGGATATCATCGCCATTACCATCTTCTGAAAGGTCATACTCAGAACGAACAAAACTTGCCAACACACTTACAGTATCCGATTCATCACGACTAAAGACAGAAGCCGTTGTCTTATAACCTTCGCTGTTACTGTAGTATGTGCCCTTAATCAAAGCGCCCGTTGTTTCGCCAGGCTCAAGTAGATCGCTAGGATCTTTCGTTACAAAACGAACCGAACCACCCAAAGCACCGAAACCAGTCGCAGCACTACCAGGGCCAGCTTCTACTTCAACTTGCTTCAAAAGTTCAGGCTCTACAACAACACGACCCGAGTGATGAAAAATGCCACCCGACAGCTCCGCACCATCAATAGAAATATTTAAAGCATCCTCACCAATATTACGCAGATAAATCTTTTGTCCCATTGGAACACCGCCACCCGCATTAACCTGTGGATCAAGTTTAAAAACTTCACCAACACTGGATGCTGTTATTTTTTCAAGATCTTCTGACGTAATAAGAGTATCAATACCGCTGGTTGCCTGACCTTTAATTTCGATCATGTCCAGTTCGTTTTGATCTTCAACGACAGCTTCTTCTGCAACAGCGAAATTCGTTGAAATTGCAGCAGCAATTGCTACAGCAAGTAAGGAGTGTTTATTATTTTTTTGTTGGTGTGCTAGCTTCGACATATCATACCTCGTTAATGATAATAATTATCAATTGCGAGGGATTATCGTTAATTTGATCTAAATGTGAACTATTTTTACAACTGTTACTATTTGCGTTTGATACAGCGCAGCTTGAAAACAAAAAACATCAATAAAAAAGTAGTGACTAAAACAGATTAAGAGCAACGTAAAAGAGAAAAAGCCTTTCCCCACACGGTAATGTTGGTTCTTACTGCTTAATACAAGCCAGCAAGAACCAACCCAAACAACTTAAAAATTGGTAAAACTACAACTCGTACTGACAGCATCCTTCATAAAAGTCATATGAGTACATTGACCATTACTATTACTATCCATCCAAAAATAATCCGTTGCTGAAGAGTTATAAATACACTTTCCAGACGTCGGAGCAGGAATGAAGTCTGAGCATGACTGAACCTCAACACCGTCACTATGAACTTCAAAAGACGTGATGTTCAGTCCGTTGTTGCCTTTAAACGTTAATTTAAGTTCATCTTGTTCAGAAGAAGATGGAGCCAAATACTTATCGGGGAAGTAATACCACTTTGATTCGGCCTGATTAAAATCTTCGCAACCACTGATTGGAGCATTAATCTGCGTTTCTTCTCTTCGATCGTCCAAGAAAAACAACCCATTATCGCTGTCAGCATAAGTAATATCAGACACTTCTATTTTAAAACAAGTACCTGTTTTACTGGAGCAATCAACATTACAAGTGGGGACTTCAGGTATGTATGGCGTGATACTCGTTAACTCTGCAAGAAAATCTAATTCATCATTTCCCATAAACATAACGCTGACACCATTATCATTCGAGCCTTCAAACTCTGGTATTACATCAGGTAGAGGATTAAATGAAATAGGGCTCCCTTTAGTATGATTGGCTAACCCCATGTATCCAAAATTGCTACCAATAATGTCACCACTTACTACTGCTTCATAATCACGTCGAAAGTCCAATTGGTTGTTGAACACGCCTGGATTATTATAGATTTCATCTACCCATACATGAATATCAAGAGGAGCTTCAAATCCTTCAGGAGGTGTAAAGGTTATTCCATTTACCGTTGCAATAATCAGACTTTCTGAATTGTTATCCTTATAATCTGCGTAATTACTGCCACTCCTATCAGCGGGGGTTGTTGTGTCATATATAACAACACCTCGAACCGTATCACCAACGGCAATGCCATAACCAGGGAAGCTTCTATCATTAACCTCTGTAATAACAGCTTCATACCTAAAATTAACCAGCTTTGCATTCGCTGCCGACGAGAACATAAATAGAGAGAAAAACACTAAGAGTATTTTGAATTTCATGTAATATCCTTGATATTTAATAATCTAATTAAACTCAATTAAGGACACATCTTTTTGAGAAACAACTCGGGTAAACAATTGATTTAAACTTCGATAAATTGACTAAAACATCTAAAAACCAACAACTTACTTCATTCCCTACTTTCCTTAATAGAGCAAGAGTTACCAACAACTTGCATTTCAAGCTATCAACTAAGTTTTTCATTAACTTTCGATAAGCAAATAAAGACTAGGGCATAAATTGATTCAACAAGATTACAAGCAATTACACCTTATTGTCTCAACATAAACAGAAAGGGCATGTGAGTATTTAGGGAACCATAACCCCTAAATAAAGAGACCTTGGGGCATTTTAAATATCCATAGAACGTCAAAGACACAAGAACTGTCTCATTTAAATTACGCGACTACAAAGGCAAGGAAACACGCATTTCCAGCCCCACATCTTTATTATTGAGGGCAACGATCTTACCGCCAACCGCTTCCAGTTGACGTCGAGCCAGAGCCAGCCCGAGCCCACACCCCCCTTTCCAGTTGCTTGGAATGGAACTCGATGTGATATTTTTAGTGGTTACATCGATTCGAGATTTCTCAACCCGAAAGAACGGATTAAAAATGTCATCAATGTACTGATCAGGCACGCCAGGACCTTGATCTACTACCCGAACATCCAGACCTGCTGAAGTGATAACAATTTGCACCAAGACTGTTCCGTCAACGGGCGTATAGCGAAGCGCATTACGTATAATGTTCTCAAAGGCTTGACCCAAAGCACGATGACTGCTGTGTTCTAGGGTTGCTTGATCAGGAAACTTCGTCTTAAGTATTCGATCCGGGTACTCAAACCGTGCGTCATCAGCAATGATGTCTAACAACTCAATTAAATCCACATACTCTTCATTCAGCCTCGGCTTTTCATTTTCTAACCAGGCCAAGGTCAAAGTATCATCGACCAGACATCGCATGTTCTCTGACTCACGTTTTAATCGCTGGACGGATTCTCTAGGCTTAATCTCTTGTTCCAAGCAATCCACCGCCATATCAATCCGAGCTAACGGCGTCCGTAACTCGTGAGATAGGTCTGCAATGAGCTGACGCTGAGTAATAATCAGTTTTCCCGTTCTTGCAGCCATACGGTCGAAGGTTTCGGCCAACGCAGTCAACTCATCGTTTCGATTCCCCAAACACGCTTTTACCCGCACGTCATATTGGCCTTCGCTGAACTGGCGTGTCGCTTTTTCCAGTTGCCTAAGCGGGGTCATTACGTGCCTATACAAAATAACTGACATAAAAATCAGTAAAACCAATGGTAAGCCAAGTTGAAGTAAATAATGCGTGTATTGAAGGTAAGCGCCGGGTCGCATACGCTGAGGCAGCTGAATTAGAAAATGTGTTTTACCATCAGAAAAGGTTAAGTCCATGATGGGGTTTTCTTTGAAATAGAGATGTATTTTCCACTCAACACTTCGTCCGAGCCGAAAGCCCTCGGTAAACTGATGGGACAGTTGACCACCAGCCAAGGGGGTTATTTTAGATGCCGCCACAGCAGCCCAAGTCTTTTCTTTTTGTTGAAGATCATCCAGCCATTGGGCTAAAACAACTCGGTCTTCTTCTCTGTATATTCGTTCTGCTTCTTTACCTAAGGCTACCAACTCTTGTTGGTATTCCTCGGCAATGTAACTCATTCTCTGCTCTGTTCGCTTGGTTAAAATATCAATGACCCAGAATAATATGACTGTGCCAGCCCCGATGGTGTAACAAAGCTTCCAGAGCAAACGTTTGTTCATACGAAGGTGTATCCTTTGCCGTGAACCGTCGATAAACGATCCGCAGCCATACCCGCATCAATTAACTTTCGTCGAACACGACTCAAGTGCATATCTAAACTTCTGTCGTATTTACTGAACTCGCGCTCTAACACTAATTGATATAGGTAGGGCTTCGTTAACACGTCATTCTGACTGTCCACCAACACCCAAAGCAGTTTGAATTGAATCGGTGTTAAGGTAATAGGCTGATCATCAAACGTAACCGTTTGCTTTTGCCTATGCAATTTAAGGCCATCCACTTCGATTTCTGAGTGCTTGTTTCGTCGATCAGCTAAGCCCAGCGAGCGACGTAACAATGCATCAATACGCAAACCCAGTTCCGTAAAATTAAAAGGTTTGGGTAAATAATCATCAGCGCCTTTGCTGTAGCCTTGAATTCTTTCTTCTTCCGCACCACAAGCAGTCAACATCATTACTGGCGTTTGTCGAGATTTACGCAAATTCTTTAATACTGAAAAGCCATCCATTTTAGGCAGCAAAACATCAAGCAGTATAAGGTCAAATTTCTCACTGATAGCAGCCATCAGGCCTTGTTCACCGTCTTTACATTGAGCAATATCAAAACCACGCCCTCGCAATAGGTCAGCAAGTTGGTCATTCAGAGTTGTATCATCTTCTATGATTAAAATTCGGGCAGAATCTACCGTAGACATAACTAGAAAGCCTGTATTTTCAGTAAGGTTACAATAATTGCGCACACCTTAATGGGAATGGTTTTTGTTTTCAAATGAAAATCATTATTAATACTTTATTCCGATGAACGCGCGTGATTAATGTCACAAATGTAAATGATTATTGATCGCTTTAAGATGACACTATACCATCCTTCGCCTTATGAACCACTGAAAGAATGATTAAGAGTCACGACAATCTATGAACAGTTCTTCTGCTAACCCTGTTTTAACAGGCGCCGTTATTCCCACATTTATTTATTACGTGATTCCTTCGATCATTGGTCTTATTGCTATCACGACCGCTAATTTGGTGGACGGCGCTTTTGTCGGCAACTTTGTAGGTTCAGACGCATTAGCCTCAATTACATTACTGATTCCCTATTTCACATTGCTGTTTGGCATCGCTTTAATGCTGGCCATCGGCGGCTCCGTGCGTGCAGGAAAGTATATTGGCGAAGATAACGTAAGTGCTGCATCGTCAATTTTCAGCAAGTCATTAATCACGACATTCATCATCGCAACCTTTGCTGCCATCATCAGTGTTCAGTTTGACCAAGTACTGTACCGAGCCTTAGGGGCACCTGAAAGTTTGTTTGGTTTGATGGCCGATTACTTTCAAATCATTAGTTTTGTTCTTATCGTTCAGCTAGTAACCATGGTGTTGTATTACTTCGTACGCGCAGATGGCCACCCAGTACTTGCAACGACCGCGCTCGTCTCTGGTGCCGTTATCAACATTGCGTTGGATGCATTGTTCATTGGATATTTTGAACTTGGTTTAAAAGGGGCAGCCTATGCCACAGCGATTGCTCAAGTAATTCAGTTTACAATTCTGTCTCGTTATTTTTTCAGCAAGCAAAAAACACTGAACTTTTCGTTTTATCAAACGAACTGGAAAGAAATGGCCCACTCTGCATTCAATGGCATTTCTGAGTTTGTTAATGAAATTTCAGGTGGGTTAATTCTATTTCTCTTAAACTGGCTGATCATTTCACGTCTTGGCGTGGATGGCGTCGCAGCATTTACGGTGGTTAATTTCTTAATATTTCTAAGCTTAATGCTGTCATACGGCGTGGCCGATGCTCTGCACTTGCTCGTTAGCCAAAACTACGGCGCAAAGAATACTGCACGTATTAACCAATTCTTAGTGATTGCATCGGCGACGGTCGCATCCATTGGTCTTCTTCTCATTGCCTGCTTACTGTTTTGGCAAGAAACCATCATCCATATATTTCTCGACAGCAGCTCCGCGCATGTCGCCCAAGCATCCTCTGAATTGATCTCTGTTATCTGGCCTTTATTTTTTGTTAATGGGGTAAATATCTTACTGTCGTGTTATTTAACGGCCGTACATAAACCTTTACCCTCTGCGGCTGTCGCATTATCACGCAGTTTGTTGTTGCCTGGCGGGTTACTGCTGATGTTTTATTTATTGTTCCCTCAACTTCCCTTCTTATCGGCATTACCGATGGCGGAATGGTTAACCTTCTTCTTGGCCTTATTCCTGTGTTATACCAATAGGCCGACAAAACTTGTCAACCAGCCTTAATTTTATGCCCAGTCACTGTATTAATTTCAAACAAGGTCTCTGTAATAATTTTAAACAACGTCTCTGCGCTCATTTTAAATCGAGCCTCTTCATTGCCTAGTAACAATTGTAAATTTTGTTGTAAGTGATAACCATTCTCATTAGATTCGCCACTAAGAGACTCACTGGCACATCTAAATTAGGGAATGGTATGAATCAGTCCGCACGACAAATCGCTGATAACGCGTCTTTTCAAGCATTTATGAATTGTTATCTAAGAGAAGTGGATTCTGGGGTTTGGCATCGGGCTGCAGACTGGTCAAATGCAACGGGATTGGTTTTCAAGGACGGTGAAAACCATGTCCTAGAAATCCAACTGCCCTCACAAAATACGACTCTATCGGTGGGTGTAAGCTATCAATCTCTGGTGGGAAGACACACCTTAACTAAAGTGTTTCAGCAGCAAGACCACCAGCTTACTTGGCAGTCCGTGGATTACTTCTCTGTATTGATGTTGTTAGTTAATGAGATCTATGGCGGCACTCAACCGTCATCCAATCACAATCAAAAGCACGAAGCGCTTAAAACCAACCAGATGGAACTGATGGCTCGAATGATTGAAAGCCATCAAGTTATGACGCGTTACCTTGAAACCCGAGCGGACGACGATGCGCTACAAAGCTTACGGTTTATTGATTCTGAACAATCCTTATTATTTGGACATTGGCTACACCCAACGCCTAAGAGCCGCCAAGGCATCCATGAGTGGCAACATCAGGACTACGCACCTGAACTGTGTGGGCAATTTCAACTGAATTACTTTGCTGTGGATCGCTCGTTAACCAATCAACGTTCGATTCTGGACGAATCCGCAGAACAAATTATCTTAAATAATCTGCAACACGCGTCCGAACAAATGCCTGAGCAAGTGACTGAGCTTAGTCGGGATAAAGTGCTAATCCCAATACATCCACTGCAATCTCAGTGGCTGTTGCATCAGGACTATATCATTGACCTGATCGATCAAGGAAAACTGGAAGACCTAGGACCATTAGGCCCACTGTTCACCCCGACCTCATCCGTTCGCACAGTCTACAGCGATGATGCAGCCCAGATGTTTAAATTGTCCATTCCTGTCAAGGTAACGAATTCTCTGCGTATCAATATGCACCACGAATTAGAAGCAGGTGTCGTGGTCGCCAATCTGTTGGCTAAAACCGGATTTTCAAGGCGTTATCCAAAGTTCCAAACCATTAACGACCCTGCGTACATCACCCTTGAACTGCCCGACATGGAAGAAACCGGCTTTGAAGTGATCATTCGTGACAACCCATTCAATGCAGTGAACAAATCACAACAAGAAAGAAGCATTCACTCCATTGCAGCCATCGCACAAGGCCCTCTATCCAACGACGATGATTCACGTTTAGCAACCATCATTCAAAATTTGGCCAAACAAGAAAACCGTACAACAGAGCAAGTCAGCCTTGATTGGTTCACTCAATATTGGGATTGCGCCATTGAACCAGCCATACGTTTATACGACAGCTTTGGCATTGCACTAGAAGCCCACCAGCAAAACAGCTTACTGGATATTACCGACGGTTACCCGAGTCAATATTATTACCGAGACAACCAAGGGTTTTATTTATCTGAAAGCTACCGAAACTTGTTGATCGGTCTGGAACCCAACGTTCAAAACACCAAAGATCTATTTTACTCAGACGAAATGATCTGTGATCGTTTCACCTATTATCTTGTGGTAAACCAACTGTTTTCGCTCATTAACCGCTTCGGCATTGACGGATTGATTACAGAAGATCAGCTACTCAAAGTTGCCAGTGAAAGACTTCAAAGCGTAAAAATCGAACTTTCAGGCGCAGGTGTCGATCTTGTAAACTCGATGTTGAGTCGTCGAGAAATTCCATGTAAAGGCAACCTTCTAACGCGCATTGAAGACATGGATGAACTGCAAGCCGAACTGGAACTGGCGGTATACACGCACATTCGAAACCCTCTGCTCGGCTTTGTTTCCGCCCCCGTAATAGACGCTACCGTAGTAGACAGTACCTTAGTAAATAATTCAGTAGCAAACAGTGCATCCCTTTCGACTCACGAGGTGTGCCTTGAATCAGCTTAATTCGAATAACAGCCCATTTGAACAACGCGTTAGCCGACAATTAGTAGAAGCCCTTTTATTTGAACGCGTCATTCCGTATCAATTTGAAAGCGGTATTTTCAAGTTCACATTGGGAAACCTTCATTGCCTAGCGAAAGGTAAGATTTCCAGTTTCGGACGCATTCGGATTACCGAAGGATCAATTCAAACGCTGAATCATCACGGCGATACCGTCGCTGGCTTAAAGGTCGCCAAGGTGAGCGATCTTCTCAATAATCTGCCAACCACGGATGCAATGAAGAAAAAACTCACCACCGAACTGGATCAAACCATTAAATTGTGTGAGTGGAATCAACAGCACTTAACAAAGCTCGACTCTCGAAGACATTTATCTTACCAAGCATTGGAGTCAGCGCTGGATGAAGGTCACCCGTATCACCCATGTTTTAAAGCACGCACAGGGTTTACCTTTGAAGACCATGAGCGCTATGGCCCAGAAGCAGGCAATCATTTTCAGTTACATTGGTTGGCGATTGACAAGAATCTATTGCAACACGCCATCCCCACTGAAAGCCGAACATTCTGGCTAGCCGAACTTGGCGAAACAACCCTACATGAGTTAGAACAAAAGCTGGTATACGCTTGCGAAGCGAATGCTACGCGACCAGAGCAATTCAGCTTTTTGCCAATCCACCCTTGGCAATGGAAGTCCATCGGTAAATCACTGTTGGCCGATCTAGTTAAACACGGATGGATTATCTATCTTGGTCCAGAGGGAGATCTCTACCAAGCGACGATATCCGTTCGCACCTTAGTCAATGTCACAGACCCAGCAAAACCTAACATCAAACTACCGATGAACATGGTAAATACCTCGTCACTGAGAACCATTGAAACGCATTCAGTGTGCACAGCTCCTATTATCACTCAATGGCTAAACGCATTAGTAAATGACGATTCTTACTTGCAAGCAAATAACTCGCTTGGATTATTGGATGAATATGCTGGCATCGTCTTTGACGAACAAAAAGCCCAATCCCTCATTGAAGATAACAATTGGTCGAAAGCGGTAGAGGGGCAATTGGCGGTAATTTTCAGAAAAAGTCTCACCCATGAAACTCCAGAGGCTCATCAAGCGGTCCCCTTCCCTGCTCTCATGGCGAAAGAGAAAGATCAAAAGCCGTTCATTGACCCTTGGATAGAACAATTCGGCGCGGAACAATGGGCTAAACAACTGATCGATACCGTCGTCATTCCGGTCTGGCATTTGTTGGTTCACCACGGCATCGCATTAGAAGCGCATGGCCAAAATATGGTGCTCGTACACCAAAACGGTTGGCCAACCAAAGTCGTGTTAAGGGACTTCCATGAAAGCTTGGAATACCAAAAAAACTACTTAGCCAACCCTGATTTAGAGCCTGATTTTCCTGCCATCAATCCTTGCTACCAACGCGCATCCGATGATCAGTATTTTTGGATGGAATCCGTTGAAGCGCTGCGCGAATTAATCGTGGATACCCTATTTGTATTCAACCTAACGGAAGTAACTTTCTTGCTGGAAGAAAACTACTCCTTTACAGAGCAGCAATTTTGGCAGCTCGTGGCGGATCAAATGGAGCTGTACGCCCAAAGCAACCAAACGGCAGCTGTTCGTATTGATGAAATCCCTCTCAATGACGAAATGATTCACGCGGAATCACTGATCAAGAAAAAATTAAGTGACCAATCATCCGTCGAGTTTCATCACTTAATTCCTAACCCGTTTCACGCATTCAAAGAAAACTTGCAGGACACAGAGACGCTGTCTGCATAGAACACCATTTGGAATCCTTTATGTTTTACATCAACGACGACTTTTATGGCACGGACTACCTAGCGAAATGCCATCAAGAATTTAAGTTATCTTCGGCACTGGATAACTGCACAAACAAGCGGTTAGCCGTGTGTTTGGAAGACAGCGCTCAATGGTTAGCCTTATGCTTATTCATTAAAGAACAGGATGGATCGGTCATGCCGATACACCCCAGCACCCCACTCGAAGCTGCACGCCGTTTAGCCGCCAAAGCCGGGTGCAATCAATTGCATTACCAGCGTATAGACAACGTAATTGAGCTTCCTGATCCAAGTACCGAGGATAAAATCGCCCCTGAAATCACGGAAGGTGTTCTGATTCAAATGAGCTCAGGCACTACAGGCGAGCCGAAATGCATTGAACGTTCATGGTCATCCATTGAAGAAGAAGTCACCAGCTACATTTCTGCGTTCACTTTACCGAATGAGATGACACCTCTGATTGCTTGCCCGATCACCCATTCTTATGGGCTTATCAGTGGAGTCATGGTGGCGCTTGCTCGCGATCTCCAACCCATCATTATCACTAATATCAATCCTAAGTATTTGATCAAACGAGTGTCCAACAGTGATAAGCCACTGCTGTATTCATCACCGACCATGTTGCATGGCTTAATTCGTCTGATGCCTAAAGATCAAACACTGCACGCAGTCATGACATCCGGCACCATCATGCCAAAACAACGGTTTGAGCAACTGTCGCCAAGAATCCAGCATTTCTTCCAGCAATACGGTTGCTCAGAAGCCGGATGCATTTCAGTGAATCCGGATATGACATCTGCCGTGGATGTTGGCATCCCGCTTCCTCACCTACGTGTCATAGCAGGTGAAAGTGCCATTCAACCGGCTGAAATCATAGTAACAACAAACAGCGGGCAACAAATCCACACTCAGGATTTAGGTCACTTCCATCACGACACCACAACCGATGCTCAAATGCTGTCATTTCTGTCTCGCATGGACGACACCATCATCGTGGCGGGTCTCAATGTTTACCCGCAGGAAGTGGAAGACGTCATTCTTGCCATGCCCGAGATTAAAGACGCCGTCGTATTCAAGATTGACGATGCGTACGCAGGACAACGTGTTTGCTTGCAGTACTCATCAGAAAAACCTCTGGAACCCAGTATCATACGCCAATGGTGCGTGGACCGATTAGCCCCCTACCAAATGCCTCAACAACTGATTCAGGTGGCCCAGATAGAACGCTTAGCCAATGGCAAAGTCAATCGTAAACAGCTGGCGAACACCTTTGCAGAACAACAAAAGACAGTCACATCAAAACCCTCTGCCGCTGCAGTAAATTAACTATTGAACACCTGGATATATCATGACTCGCACAGACATCATCTCCGCCATTCATCAAGTATTAAGAGAGACTATGTTCATTCCTCAAATTGACGCGTTCAGTGAAACCGCGCGTTTGAACGAGGACTTATACTTGGACTCGGTTTTGATTCTTGAATTGATTCTAAATTTAGAAACGGACTTTGGGTTTGATATCCCCGACGATGCACTCACCAAAGACGATTTTGATACGGTTGCCAGCTTGGCCGAGTTTCTGAACAAGCGCGTGTCAGGTGATGCAGTTCAACAAGAGGAACAGGCTCAATCAAGTATAGAGTCAGGGGACGAAGCCCCATCGGCTCAAGGCACAACAAATGACACAACGAATAAAGAACCCGCTGAAACAGGAACAATCGCAGAGGTAGCGGAAGAATTTGAAGACATCAAAGTTCACTGCTTCGTAAGCTGCATTTGTGAAATGATCAAAGCCGACCCAAGAGTGGATCACCGTCCTTTTTACTTCGGTGTGTGGGATGCAGAAGTTGTGGTCAGTGACGATTTCAAACTGTCTTATCATTCAGACACCATCAATCATGATTTTTTCAAAGCGTGGTATCACACACTCTACGGTGTCGAGATGCACGCTTGGTTCAATGATCAAACGGATAAAGCAGAAAACATTCATACCCTATTAAATCTCCTTGATGGAAAATCAAAACAGCGGAACGTTATGGTCATGCTCGACATGTACCGCCTGCCTGAGCGTGAAAATAAGTTTAACCAAAACCCGTTTCCACACTACGTATTGTTAGAAGAAACAGACGACCCAACCACGTGGTTCATGACCGATCCCGACTTCCGTTGGGAAGGCCCGTTATCCAAAGATAAAATCGTTAATTCCATTGAGTCACCCGCCGTTTCAGGGGGGTATTACTTTGACAGTACGGACATTATTGAAACGCCAGATCAAGCCGTGCACGATTACTTCTTGGCATGTATCAAACCTGACAATAACCCAATGACCGACGTTGTTCGATCCATTATTAACGCACACGTCAGACCCGATGAAGCCTCAGAAGTGTCATTAAGTGGGCTGTCGGATGCACTGAAGCAAATCCCTGTGCTGGCCATTCGGAAATACGCGTATGAACACGGTTTTGCCTTTTTCTGGCGGGCTTTGGAGCTAAACGATGATGACTTCGAAGCTTGGTGTGTTGTGATCGAAACGCTGGTTGAAACCTATAAGCTCATACAATACAGAGCAATGAAAATAGCAAAATCAGAATCCCCAGAAGCGATCAGTTCTGACTTACTGAATGAAGTGTTCTTACTGTTGGATCAGCAGGACGAACGAGAACGTCACATCAAAAAACACCTCATTGAAGTGTTTGAGCAATGGAAAGCGACTCGTTTCTCCGGATCTAACGCCCCACAAAAGGCGCAACAAATCGAAGAGGCCTTCGCATGAAACTCTCTATTTGTACCATCTCATTTAGACACCAACTAGTCTCCATTGACCAACTTGTAAGCTGGGCTAGAACCAACCATTTCCAAGGCATAGAACTTTGGGGGGTTCACGCAAAGAATCTGGCCGAACAACCCAGCTACAACAAAGATTGGCTTGCTGGGTTTGGTCTGCATGCATCCATGATCAGTGACTACTTGCCTCTTCAAGGCTCAGAACAGGAAGCATTTTCTAAAGTGCAGCAACTGTGTCTTTTGGCCAAACATTGGGGTGCAACGAAACTGAGAACCTTTGCAGGCCACCAAGCCAGCTCTGCTGTCAGCAAAGAAGAACGGGCAGCAATGACGCAGCGCCTTCGTAATATCTGTGGTTGGGCAGCGCAACACGGCATTACACTCATCGTTGAGATTCACCCAAACACCTTGGCAGACACCATTGAATCGACCGTTCAATTACTTGAAGAAGTCGCACACGACCGTTTAAAAATTAATTTTGATGTACTGCACGTATGGGAATCTGGCGCCAATACCATTGACGCCTTTGAACTGCTTAAGCCCCATATCCGACACTTCCACTTAAAAAACATCAGCGCACCTGAGCACCTAAACGTTTTCTCTCCGCCCAATGTATATTCTGCCTCCGGCTCACGAGAAGGTATGGTTCCGCTGTTCGATGGGGCCGTAGATTATCAAGAATTTTTAGAATACTTGATTCACAACCAAAGCGCAGTCTCGGAGGGTCTATACGTACAAGACATGGATGCATCTTTGGAATGGTTTGGTAATGCGTGTAAAGAAACGCTCAGCCATGATCGCTATAAGATCCAACAACTGGAACAACAGTGCGCTGTCCCTAGAGCAATCATTTAAACAACCAGTAACGTAAGCACATCCTGTGACCTGAGGGCTTAAACTTCGACTTAAGCCCATTTAATGACGACCTTCTTCCACCACACCGCCTTCGAATCACGCTCATACCAACTCCTTTCAATGAACAACGTATCAATGAACAACGTACGTCGCTTGTCATGATCTAGAAAAAACGCCATGTTGTCGTTCTTTCTGAGTTCAGATAGAAAATCCAACACGCATAATAAAAGAAATGCATTTATACTTCTGCGCTCGAATACCGCCAATGAACCCATCGAATGGTGCTAGTCTTTATCTTACGAAATGATCACTTATGACCGCTGACGATTGCACAATCTGGAAACTTGTACATGCCTGATAGCGAAGTTGCGCAAGAACTGACCATTGCTAAGCGCTTTCATGTGCCCAGAACCATCGCGTCTCTATTGGGGTTCATTACGGTTTCAGCAACCTTCTATCAACTGAAGTTAGACCTCGTGTTTTATGTCGGCCCTTTATTACAAGGGCTTTTCTGGCCTCATATTGCTTACTTTCTTACCAAACGATTTCATGCGGACGGCTACTCTGAGCGAAAAAGTTTACTTGTTGATTCGTTTTTAGGCGGTATTTGGATTCCGTTCATGGCATTTAACGTATTACCCACCGTCGTATTAAGCACAACGCTCTGGCTGAACAACATCAGTGCCGAAGGGCCTAGGTTTTTCTTAAAAGGGTTCATCGCTCAACTTTGCGGACTCATCCTGGGGATTTTAATCATTGGATTTAGATGGCTTCCCGAATCCAGCATGACGGTCATACTTGCCTGTATTCCTATTCTATTGCTCTACCCGATCGCCGTTGCCTCCATCAGTTATAAGCTTTCTAAAGCCCTTAGCAACCAAAAGCGTGTATTGGCTCATTTAAGCCAACACGATGCCCTGACGAGTTTATACAACCGAGGTTACTGGGAAGTACTCTCCGTTCAAGAGTTTAAAAATAATAAATCATTTGAAGAGCCCTGCTGTCTCATTTTTCTGGACGTCGATCACTTTAAACACATCAATGATACCTATGGGCATACCACAGGCGATGAAGTGCTTAGGAAGGTGGGGAAAATCATTCGAGATAACTTACGGCCGCTTGATATCCCTGGTCGCTATGGCGGTGAAGAGTTCGGCATCGTCCTGCCCGAAACAGAAAAAGAAGTGGCCATAGGCGTTGCAGAGCACTTAAGAAAGGCCATCGAAGAAAGTTTAATTGCCACATCCAACCAAGCTTGTATTGAAATCACGGTGAGTATTGGGCTCGCTCAATTAACAAACCACATAAAAACCTACGATCAATGGTTAGAAAGTGCCGACTCCGCACTTTATCAAGCCAAACAGTCGGGCAGAAACAAATGCAAGCTCTACGAATGTGCAAACAATCGACAACCTCAGCGTTTACCTTGACCGAAGCATCATTTTCAACTAGAAATAGGTGATAACATTTATCCTATTACATCCTGATTTTTATACCGTTTTAGATGATCTCAATTTTTATCATTAACCACTGAGAACATCTTCGTTGCCTTTAAATGGACATTAGCAATGACCGATTTTTTACAACCGGAAGCCAGTAACCTTGTCGCTAAAGACAGCAAAGGCACGGAATACGTAGTTTCTAAACTAACATTCGATGGCGAACTGTCTTCCCTATACACCATCGAATTGGATTTATATTCCAAAGCAAGCGATCCCTCGGGTTGGTTAGGCCAAGAATTCAGCTGCACATATTACGACAAAACCGGAACTCAACGAGACGCCAGTCAAGAATTTCACGGTGTAGTGACTGAAGTAAAAACATTATCGGATGGGGACAGTGATCGATATCTCTGTCACCGACTGACCTTGCGCCCTTGGTTGGCGCTATTAGAATTCAATCACGGCTATCGAGTCTTTCAAGAAAAAAGTACCCAAGACATAGTAACAACCATATTTAATGATCTTGGCTTCAAAGGAAAATATTCAACGGGTTCCTTGCCCTCCACAAAACGCGCTTATTGCCTTCAATTTAATGAAAACGATTTGGAATTCGTTCAGCGTTTGCTGGCCGAAGAAGGGATTCATTATTACTTTGAACAAGACGGCAGCAGCCACACACTAGTCTTACATGATGCATCACTGCCTTTCGACACCGCCAATAAATTCACATTAGACCACAAGTTATCACCTTCAACGGGCAACGAAGTCTTGCTTTCTTGGCAGCCGAATTATGAATTCCACAGTGCAGGCATTGAGCTCGCCAGTTACGACTACAGCAAGACTAAGCTGATCACAAGCAAGACCAAAACCAGCAAGCACACCATTGCTAACAGCTCAAAACTGACTCAATCTCATTACCCAACGCCCAGTGTGTCAGGCTTAATGGACGATCTAGCCGATCGATTGGTTAAATCCCGTCTTGCTCAAGTGGAACGAAACTACAATGCCATTGACGCTGAAACGAACAGCGTTGATGTTACGCCTGGGGTGTATTTAGAAGTAAGTGCCCATCCGGATAAAAGCCAGCAAGGCGATTACCTCGTCATTTCAACGCAACAAGTGTTTGAAATGGATTCACAAAACGCCTTTTCATACACTGGCCACTTTTCTTGCGTCCCCAAAGACAACGGCCACTACCCAGCTCATATTGAGAAGCCTCGCGTTTACGGAATGCAAAGCGCTACGGTCGCAGGCAAGAAAGAAGAAGAACCTGCAAGTGACGATCAAGGCCGCATAAGAATCAAATTCCCTTGGGACGTAGACGCTGATGGCGATAAAACCAGTTGTTACGTTCGCGTCGCTCAATCCATGGCGGGTAATGGCTACGGTGTTCAATTCATACCCAGAGCCGAACAAGAAGTGTTGGTTAGCTTCATTGATGGCGACCCCGATCAACCCGTCGTGACAGGCACGGTCTACAACAGCAAACATTCTCCTCCGTACAAGACAACGGATACCACGCAATCGGGCATTAAAACTCAACTTGCCGGTAATTCAAACGAGCTGCGGTTCGACGATAAGAAAGATAACGAGCAGCTCTATCTCCATGCCGCAAAAGACATGTTGACGGAAGTTGAAAATGACTCGACCAAAACCATTATCGGCGAACAAAAAACAACGGTGACCAAAGACTCCAGTCTCACCACCGAGAAGAACTACACCTTAGTCGCCACCGAAGATATCAGTGAGAAAGGCAAGAACATTACGCTTGAGGCCGATACTCAAATTGAGTTGAAGGTGGGCAGCAGTAAAATTGTCATCACCAGTTCCGAAATCAGTCTATCCAGTAAAACCATTACCTTGGACGCAGACAGTGACATTAAGAACTCTGCAACCAACATCTCAAACAGTGCCAAGTCCGCCTTCAAAGCCGATGGAACCACCGTTGCGATCGCGGGTAAGAGCAGCGCGGAGTTGACCAGTAAAGGCAGCCTAACACTGGATGCCAAAGCATCGTTGACAGCTCAAGGCGCCATGAGTGCAGAATTGAAATCCAGTATGAAAGTATCTGTGTCAGGCAGCATCATGTCTGAAGTGAAAGGTGCCATTGTTAAAATCAATTAACGTAAACAACAATTTTTCAGAACAACGCACAGATTACATTGAGACAAGCTGATTATGTTAAAGAAAATTCCAATTGAGCAATCCCAAATTATATTGCAGCGCTTTGAAGCGAGCCCGGAATGCCTTGATTGCGTCGACGGAACAATGACCCCTTCAGAGGTGATTGAGAAACTGCTTGAAGCTGAGCTCTATAACGATTTAACTCAATTCCTGTGTCATGCGTTACCGGTTCGAGAAGTCATTTGGTTCGTATGCATTGCATTGGAATTAAGAAACAAGGAATGGTCTCCCCAGCAACAAGCCGCCATCGCGATTGCTAAGAAGTGGGTTAAAGATCCCGATGAAGCCAGCCGTCGAATAGCCGAAAAGCATGTCAACGCGCTAGGTCACGATAATGCACCGGGTTGGTTGGCCCAAGCCGTTTTCTGGAATGGCAGTGGCAGCATGACTGATCCCGGCGAAGCCGTCGTTCTGCCTCCTGAAAATCTCTATGCGAAAGCCTCTGCTGGCGCCATTAACATGGCATCAATCATGCCGGAATGGGATGGCAGCGAAGACTATTATAAAACCGTTATCGCCATGGGTTTAGACCTTGCTAAAGGCGGCTCAGGGGCCATACAACAAGAACTTGGAGGTAATGCCTAATGGGAACACCCGCAGCCCGCGTTGGAGACATGCACGTATGTAGCATGCAAACACCAGGAACGCCCCCGATCCCTCATGTGGGCGGCCCTATTTCAGGCCCAGGTATGGCAACGGTCTTGATTGGTAATATGCCCGCTTCCGTTTTGGGAGATATGTGTGTCTGTGTTGGGCCACCGGATGCCACAGCAAAAGGCAGTGCAACGGTGTTAATCGGAAACCGACCCTCTGTTCGTATGGGCGACACAAGCGCTCACGGTGGGTCTATTGTCTTGGGGATGCCAACGGTCTTAGTTGGTGGCTAAAAACCCTTAAATAAGGTTATACAGCCTCAAAAGCTGTATAACCTTAAAGGTTTATTTAATACGAGCGACGATCTTTTCTAACTTTTCAAACTCTAATCTCAGCGCTTCAGCATTACGCTTCTTAAAGCGATCTTGCTGCATTTGACCATCCAACCCTGCTTTCGAACAAATAGCGCACACAGCTCTTCGGCCTCGATTTGTTCGTTTAATTCCATCGGTATGATCACTGGTTCCAAAATGAGCAATCACCGCTAGTTCAGCGGTTATCTTATTCATTCGAGCGACCAAACCGGCTTTGACACCGTTGTTGTATTTGGCTGCCTTGGTACTCTTTAGGTGACTAACATCATCGCCACCCACCTTCACATCCACGGTTTCAAGCCTCTTTCTCATTGCAGCAGCTGAAACGGCTGAAGGTGCACCGTGGTAGCTCACTTTATAACTGGTTTCTGAAACACCACTCACTGTTAAAGCATTAATTACATTCAGTAAATACCCTTTTGCAGGCCCATAGTGACCACTGCCTGTATTCAAGTGCTTCACTCGACCGTTAACCACTTGAATTTCTCCTGCACACAAAACAGGCCTTCCTCCCATGTAGCTGGAATGATATTGCCCATCGTGTTTACCCAATGTGCCAGACTTATGAGGACCACTGTAGAAGTCACCCACAACGGATAAAACATAGCCACAGTGTTTGTCCTTAATGGTTCCAGGGCTGCCATGCTTTGTTTGAATGAATTCAGTGTTCATATTGACCCACTTATCTTTCTTCGAGGCCGCCCACCACTGTTTTTGTTTTATAACGCCATTCACAATTTTTAAACGATACACCTCACGATCTTGTTCTTTATAGTACAACGCAGATCGATTTTGATAATCCACCTCATACCCATGATCCGTCATGCCTACGGTGAAATTTTCTGTTAGCCAATTAGGTAACTGATTAATAGGAATCTGCAGCTGATAACTCAATAATTTAACGACTTGGGCATATAAACCTTCGATGCCTTTGGTACGTCGAGTGTTTACAGCGGAATCATTGTTACCTGCCAAAACTTGCCAGCGATCCAAGGCATAATACAGTTCAGCAAGCACTAATATAGAATCCGGGCCTAAATCGCCATTCGAGTTCTCAATTTGAACTTTATTAATGGTTTCCAATTTACTTTCAATAAACTTCAACAGTTTTGAATTTTTGCGCCGTTTACCGCCAAAAAGAACGCTTAAATCCGTACTGCTTTTGAAGCTGGCTAAGCTCATTAATTGTTTACATGATGCGTTAACAGTCGCTTTGTTATTCTTCTTCATGCTTAAGATTTTTATCGGCATTAAGCTGTTCCTCTCATTCTTTCTTATCCGATATGGATGATATGTTAAGTATTGGCTATTACTTGATTCTAGACGCTTCTCCGAATATCTCCTCGTCAAAAAAATTCTCTAAACAACAAAGATCTATCGAGTTTAAATAAAGATCCAACAGCGAATAAAAAGATAAAAAACTGTAAAAAATTCTTACTGTAGTAAGACATCTAAAACGGCAAAAGTCACTAAAGAGAGAGTGACTTCCGCATTGTTTTCTTTTTTGAAGGGATAGAACGAAGAAAAGAGTGTTCTTAAAGAAGGTTATACAGGCCCTACAAATATAGGGCCTATGTTCATTACTTAATTTTGTCTGCTATTTTCAATAGCTTTAATAATCGCGCTTCACGTTCTTTCACGTTTCGACTTGCATATCTAGTTTGTTGAAGCTTGTTATGCAACTGAGCTGACGAACAAATTGGGCACTGAGCCCGTTTAGAATAAGATGACCCAAAGCCTTCAATATGTTTTCCTGGCGTCTTGAAATGAGTAATCACATCCAACTCTTTACTCAATTCTTTTATTTGCTTTTCTATTTTTGCTTGTACGCCGTTTTTATATTGCCAAGACTTCTTACTCTTAAGGTGATTAACATCACCACCACCCACTTTCTTATCCGTTTCTTCTATCTTCTTTCGCATCGTGGCAGCAGTATATGCTGAGGTAGAGCCATGGTAACTTACGTTATAACTGCTCTCATCAACGCCACATAAAGTTAATGCATTAATAACATTCAACAAATAACCTTTCGCAGGACCATAGTGTCCACTGCTGGTGTTCAAGTGACTGATTTTTCCGTCAACTATCTTAATCTCTCCTGCGCACAAAACGGGCCTTCCTCCCATGTAACTGGAGTGATATTGCCCATCTTTCGCATGCGTAGTTCCTGATTTATGTGGACCGCTGTAAAAATCCCCTAATACAGATAAAACGTACCCACAGTGCTGAGCAGAAATAGTACCTGCACTGCCTGTTTTTTGGGTGTCTTCAGAGTTCATTTTCACCCACACGTCATTATTAGTCGGCTTCCACCATTGCTTTTGATAGACCACACCGTTAGTAATCTTTAGCCGGCATACATTGCGACTTTGCTCGTTATAATAAAGCGCAGAGCTATTTTGATAGTCAACTTCATACCCATGGTCTGTCATACCTACCGTGAATTTTTCTTCTAACCAGTTAGGAAGACGGTTGATCGGTGTTTCCAGTTGGAAACTCAATAGTTTCACAACTTGAGCAAAGAGCCCCTCCACGCCTTTCGAGCGACGAGTATTCACTGAACTGTCTTTTCTTCCAGCCAAGACTAACCAACGATCCAGTGCGTAATACAATTCAGCTAGTACTAATATGGCATCCGCCCCTAACGTAGCATTAGGGCTCTTAGTTTGAATGTTATTAATATAAGTAAGTTTCTTATCAATGAACTTCAATAGTTTTTCATTCGATCGACTCTTGCCACCCAGTGTCATCCCTACCTTCGTACTGCTTTTAAAGGCAGTCGCTGACATAAGTATTTTACAAGAGCTAGTAACCGTTTCTTTGTTTTGTATTTTCATTTTTGGCATCGTCATGTTCCTTCATAAAGGTACGTTCAAAATCATCCGTTAAGATGACACCTAGAATTAGTTATTCCTCTTAATGCTTAAGGCATTAAGCTGCCCTTCTTATTCTTTCTGGCCCAATATGAGCGGCATGTTAAATGGTGACTACTACCTGACTTAAAAAACGAATAAAGGCGCATAAAAAGGTTAAAGACTTCCTACTGTAGTAAGGCATCTGGCACTGCAAAAGTCACTCAATCGGCAATGGCTTTCACATTGTTTTCTTTTTTGGTGGGATTACTCAGGGGAGGAAGGTTATACAGCCTAATGACTGTATAACCGAAATAACTCTATTTAATGAACGCGACCTGCTTTTCCAAGGCTTGTAACTTAAATTCTCGTTCTTGAACATTTCTATTTTTATAGCGATCTTGTTGCATTTTATTGTCTAGATTATTTTTGCCACAAATTTTACAGATGGCTCTTCTTCTTTTAAAACCTTCAACATGATCACTGGTATTAAAGTGAGCAATGACGTCCAGTTCACCACGAAGTTTCTTAATTCTCGCCAGTAAGCCTGCTTTCACACCATTAAGCCGTGAAGCAGCCTCTGCGCTCTTCAAATGGCTCACGTCATCACCACCGACTTTAACCTCTTCGGTTTCAATTTTCTTTCGCATTTTTGCAGCAGAAACGGAGCTCTTCGAACCGTGGAAATCGACCATATAACTTGTCTCAGCCACACCGCATACCGTTAATGCATTAATCACATTGAGCAAATAGCCTTTAGCGGGCCCATAGTGGCCACTGCCCGTATTCAAGTGCTTAATTTTCCCATCAACCACTTCAATCTCTCCAGCACACAATACGGGCTTTCCACCCATATAACTGGAATGATATTGACCCGTCTTTTTATAGGTTGTGCCTGACTTATGTGGACCACTGTAGAAATCCCCAACGATCGACAGTACATAGCCACTGTGTTTATTGGAGATGGTGCCTGCACTACCAGTGCTTTGGGTAAACTCAGAGTTCATTTTCACCCAAGTGTCTTTGTTCTTTGGGTCCCACCATTTCTTTTGATACACCACACCATTGGTGATCTTCAATCGATACACTTCCCTATCTTGTTCTTTGTAGTAAAGAGCGGAACGATTCTTATAATCTACTTCATAACCATGATCCGTCATGCCAACAGTAAAGTGCTCGCCTAACCAATTAGGCAAACGGTTCATTGGCATTTCGAGCTGGAAACTTAATAGTTTGACGACTTGAGCAAAAAGCCCGTTTACACCTTTCGAGCGACGGGTATTCACTGAGCTGTCTTTCCTCCCAGCCAAAACCAACCAACGATCTAAGGCATAATACAGTTCAGCCAACACCAACATTGCATCCGGCCCCAAAGAAGCATCAGGCTTCTTGGTTTGAATGTTATTAATGTAAGTTAACTTCGTATCAATGAATTTCAGTAGCTTTTCATTGGTGCGGCGCTTACCACCGAAGGTCATCCCGACCTTAGTACTGGTCTTAAACGCTGTGGCAGACATCAATATTTTACAAGAGCTCGTGACTGTCTCTTTGTTTTTTATTTCCACTTTATCCGGCATCGACATGTTCCTTCACAAAGGTATTTTTAAAGCCACCCATAAAGGTGACACCTAGAGTTTGCTAAAAAACTAACCTCACCCGTTCGGTAAAAATTACGCCTCTTTTACCTCTAACGTTGCTGTTCTCTGACGCGACGAAATCATATAGACCACGCCGAGTACCACGGATATCACGCCAAACAAAGACATCGCTAACGGTGAGTTATTATTCAAAAATAACAATTGAGCGATCACTGCAGGACCAGCAACATGGCCGAACCGTTCAAGAAACACATAGGTTGCTGCAATTTTCTTAACCCCTTCTTTTTGTGATACCTCAGTATTATTAATGTGCGTCATCACTGGCGCCGCTAATAAACCATTTGAAATACCAAGGAAGACAATCGCGCTGTAAAGGACGGTCGAGCTCCCGGCAATACCAAACGCATTGGCTTGTTGAGATAACCAGTGAAGAAATTCCATACCCGGCATTAAGACCGTCGAATCACCGCTCTGTTGGCTGACAAAACCAACAAAGACTGTTGCAATGCCTCCTACAATGGCACTGCTGATTAATGCCAAACGAGACATCCCTGGGCCATCAACCAAACGGGATACGTACTTGGTCATTATCATGCTCGAAACGTAGTAAATCATTAACATTAAGCCCACATCATCGGCTTTATAACCTTGACCAAGCATGATCAAGGGCACTGCGAACATAACTACGCCAGCAATGGACATCTTTCCGATAATACCGACCAGCGTGAGCGTTCTCATAAACTCAGCATCTCGAATCACCGCACCGATATTCCGTCGTAATGCTTCCCATGGATGCTGGCTTTCTTCCGATGCTTTGGATGACACTAATCCAGTAATGGCTTCTGGTCGAGGCAGAAGATTCCATAGATAAGCAATGGACAAAAGACTCACGCACGAAGCAAATAAGAAGATAATTCGGTAGTCAATGTAGGCGTATAACAAGGCGCCAATGGCTGTACCCGCAATAAGCGCCGAATTTCTACCAACCACTTTAACGGCATGGCCTCTACTGCGCTGACTCTTAGGTGTAATCACCATCACATACGACTGAAGACCAATTAAGAATAAGCCCTGACCAATTCCTGAGAAAATACGAGCAAAAGCCACCACCCAGTAATTATCACTGAAGAAAATCAACATCATGCCAACAAATTCAGCAAGAAACCCTGCGGTCATTAGCTTCTTCAAATTACCGCGCTCGGCATACTGCCCTGCGGGAATGAGCACCAAAGCAAAGAACAGATAATAGAGTGTAAATGGCATGGATGCGGTGGCAAAACTGGAGCCACTGGATGCAGCCATATCAGCAATCAATTTCGGTAAGAATGGAACGAACAACGCATTAACCAAAACAATCATAAAGTAGGCAGGTTGAACTAAGCTCAAGCCAATTTCAAAGTTGATTCCGCCTTCTTTGTCTTCAGACGCCGAAGCTTTATTTTGAGCGCGTTTATCCAATAACTCAATTAAGGACGTCCCTGCATTTAAGAAAATTAAGGCAAGCAAACCACAGGCGATGAACAATACAAGAAACGCTTTCGTACTGGATAAAATAGTGCTGATCAAAATATCGGTGGGGATATTCACCGCGACCCGAAAGTTTACTGATTCGCCCTGTTCCTTCCCTAAGTCGTTAATATATTCATAACAGTCTTCAACCATTCGATACTCTTTGCCAACCTGCGTTGGGTCCGTATGCGCAAGGTTGGTGTCACCCTTTATCAGAGCGATGGCTTCAATGGTTCGGTTGCCAGATTTATACTTTTCAAGCATCCGATCAATACCCGCAAGGTCTTCCAGATGAATACCCACATCTTTCACAGAAGACAATCGCTGAACCATGGAATCGGTCATGGCTCTGGTCGTTGCGTTCGCCCCATACTCATAAACGTTGTAAACCGTCTTACTGATCATCACCGATAATGCGATATAACAAACAACGTAAGTAACTTTAAGGACACGCAAACGATCGAAATAGCCAGAAGCCGTGGTTTCATAGATGGCAACCACCAGCAAAAACAATAAAGTTAAACCTGCCACCGCTTGGAAGGGTAATTCAAACTGACCATCCAGCTCGGCCACCAAAAGCGACTTATCTGCTTCGACCTGGACTTCACCTACTGGGCCAAATTTACTGGTCAACTGTTGAGAAATTAAATAACTGTGCTCGGACTCCAAGCTTCGATACGCAGGAAAGTCAAACTCAATGGGGTTATCTGAATATTCTCTGAGGCTCTGATCAAACTCTTTTTGTTCCGTACCATCGCTGGACTCAAAAAAGATGATGTCACCATTTTGATCAATAACACGAATGTTATGAATGCTTGGGTCCGACTTCATTAAAGTCGAAGATAGAGATCTAAATCCCGAAAATTGCCTGACCGGCAAGCCCGCTTTTAAATAACTGTCGAAACCGTTTTTTACGATCTCACTCTGAGCTGACAGCTTATTCAGCTGAAAAGGTAAGTACTTCAGTTTTGCTTCGTTATAACCAATGTAAGTCAGCAACATCAAAGTACTGAAAACAATGACTAACATAGGAATACAATAACGAATATTTCTCAAACGCTTTAACATAAACTAACCCATAAACCCCTGAATAACGCACATCTCAAAAACACCTTACGGTGCCACGTTCTGACCAAAAGAACGTACTAACTCACCTTGATAACCGTAAACAAAGCCCGCACTTTCGAGAAATGTAAATGGCACTTTGAGCCCAATATCACGAGCAACCAAGAAGTTAAGTGCAATGTCTGGCGGTGTAACAACACCCACTTCTAAAGATCCTGGGTCCACACCATCTCTTAAAATTCGAAGCGCATACACGGCGGCCAAATGCGCGTTATTCCGTCTATCGATACCAATAGCAACCGCAGCACTTTGTCTGCCTTCCCTAACCGCGTTCGGGTTAGTAGAAATGATCGGTATACCGCTCGCATGTTCAGTAACCAAATCCAAGTTGGAAAAGATGGCCGTACTGCTGGTCATCCACATCAAACTGTGACGAAGCGTAGGATCGATCTCTTTCAGCTTCATCACGGCTTTCGGTAAGCGAGCCTCTAACTGCTCTCGAGCTTTATCTCTGTCTTCAACCCTGACATCAATAACCCGAATCCCCTGCGCTTCCATTGCCTGTCTGAACGGCTTCACTTCCGTTTTAACCACTTGCTTATGATTGCGGTTATAAAGCAACGCCACGTGTTTCAAACCAGGGTTCAGTTCAAATAGATAATTCAGCTGAATATCAATCGGAACATTCAGCGTGGTGGTAGCAATGTTATTGCCCGTTCCCTCTTTGTAAGACTTAACTTGGCCCAAAGAGACAGGATCTTTATTGATTGAAGTAACCACAGGCAGCGGACCGTTTTGATAAAACCTGTGCACTAATGCCGCTGATTCCGACCCCATAGTAAAGATGAGATCAAAGCCTCTGCTTTTGGCTTTCTTTAGAAGTTTCCTACCAACCTTTTCATCACGATTAATATTCACGACTTCAAAATCAGGAAAAAACCGCTCTTGGTAAAAGACCTCTAAAAGTCGATTCATCGCCAACTTATAACTGCCGGACTTTTTAGCCACGACAACCAAGATTTTATGGCTCTGTTCTTTAGACCCTCGATCAGGCTTTACGTACAAGCGCGACGAATCTTTGCTGTCTATATTTGATAACCAGTTTCTCTGATTAATCTCTGAAAAGGATAACCAACTTATATCGCTAGTAGTTGCATAAGAAGAGGGAACATTGAACCCTAGAATAAGAACAGCCAGTAATAGAAAGCTATAAACATGGTTTAACTTAATCTGAACAGCTGAGCCATTCGACTTACCTTTGATCACTAAAAATATTCCCGTTATTACATTGCAATGAAAAGACTTAATTATTTTTGTAATTGTGCACATTCAGTTCAGCATAAAACCTCAATCCTGCCAGTTAGATATTCAGGTTTTCATCCAGTTCTGTGATACGCAGCATAAGAAACTGCCGATATAATTTAGAAAATGCAGCATCTTCTAACATTCCACTGAACGCACTTAATATCGGCTGTTCTTTTTTCCAACACACGGAAGGTAACTGCCCATAAATGGTCACAAAAAGAACCACCAAACAGGCGTACCAATCCATATCAGTACTCGCTTGCCCTTTACCTTCTTTCAGTGCAGGCAAAGAATAAGAAGGGCTGTAGCCTCGAAAAGGCAATTGCCCAATGTCAGCACCAATGGACAAAGACAAACCAAAATCAATCAGCCGCATGTCTTTACCATCATAAATTATATTGTTCGGTTTAATATCATTATGAACAACATCAGACCTATGGCACTCAACCAATGAATCAATCAATGACGATACAAAGTATTGGTACCCGTTGAAGGCATGGCCTTGCTCTCGAATCAACGCCGCTAAGGTATTGCCCTTGGCATACCCACTCACCAAGATACGATCTTGCTCAAAGTCATAACATCCATAAACCTCTGGTGCATACTGAGACTTCAGCCGCCCTAAAACATGATTCTCGTTGGCTAATAAATATCGACCACCTTTGTCACTTCGAAGCTTCAATTTATGCCATGCATTAGTAGGCTTATGTCTCCAACGCCACACACCTTTGCTCACCATTATGGGCTCGGCATGATAGGCGTCTGCAATAGGAAGATAAGCCAGTACATCAATATCAGACTTCGTATCTACATTGGATACGAAGTCTGATTCGTCCTTGACGACTGACTGCATGGCTTAAATCGCCTTCGGTAACTTAAAGTCACTGAAGAACCCTTCAACAAACGGGTTCACTTCGCCGTCCACATGCAATTGAAGTTCAACAAACTCGCCATCTTCTTTGGTTGTTAATGCACTGGTACTTCTTTCTCTTGTTAACTTACCATTCATTGCTTCGGCTAAACGGAACCAGCTCCAATCGCCTTCATACGAATGACGACTGAGCGTACTGTCATTGGTCTTAAACCAAACCTCTAGGTTTCTACTTTGAGTTTCAGCAAGAGGCCACGAAAGGCTGGTCCAAAATGCAGGGCCATGTCGGTACACAAACAAAGGCGTGTCGTTTCGGATGGAAAACTCAGTCAAGCCGGAACTCATGGTCTGAGTTTTCAACGTGAAGTCGACACTGAACGCATCAGAGAAAAACAGCGCCTTTTGAATTCGTTCTGAACGTTCCACCGCACGCCAGAATCTCGAATCAACACTGAAGGTCACACTAGGAAGAAACGAACGCTGTACTGGTTGACCATCTTCTCTCGGTGAAAAACCAGCCAGATAGCCTTTAACGTACTTATCAAGAACTCCTTCTGGACCAAAGAAACGCTTGAAGTCGTTAAGATTCACACCCTTATTTGTCTTCGTTCTGAATGGATAGAAAGGACCAATGTTTCGAGAGTAATAATTAACGACGTTCTTTTTCCAATGTTTGTTCAAGTATTCTTTCACGTCACGGATTGCGAGTTGATTTGCTTTCTCAGCCACTGACAACGTCACCTGTTGCAATAAAACATCGTAATCGTATTCAGACATACTGTGCAGTTGCGTCAATGGGCTTTTCATCTCTGAATCGGATAATTGACTGAAGAAGAATTGACCTCGATCGTTACTGTACAGTGCTCGCTTCACCCAGTCCGCTGTTTCTGCCAAGTGCTGAATAAGCTTATCCAACGGAGTCTGACCCGCATTATCTTCGGTCATCAACTGATGGTAATACTTAAACGGCTGACTGATGGTGCTTGCGATTTTGATCTTATCATTCTTTTTCTGGGCTAAAATCGAAGCCGACTTATCAATGACGGCTTCCGGTAAGGCATCAGCAAGGCTCGATACACCTTCTGAAGCAACCTCTGACGCCACTTTTGCTTTGCCTTCCGGCTCACCGAATATTGATAGCAACTCCGTGTTAAACGAAATCAAGTTATAAACGCTTCTGAGTGGCGAAGATACCGGATCGACGGTAGCTGTCAGCTGTTCAGATAATGAATCCCAACCACTGGCTTTAACACCCGAGATGTTGTCAGCAAAGCGTTTCCAATAAGCGATGTATTCATCTGTATAACGTCGTTTCAGCTGTCGGGTGATACGATTCAATTCAGCTTTACTTACCGAACTGCCCGCCATGTCTTCGTACGCTTTTAATGCCTTCTCAACCAGTAGGAAGTCCGTATCCAACATCAACGCTTCAAACCCTTCACGAGTGAAGATGTAAGGCGCAAGATAACCACTGAAGCCTTCTTTAAATCGAAAGATTTCATTAAAACTGCTGCCTAATTGTGGTCTCAAATCCACGCGACGATTAAACGGAGGTTGCTCAAGGATATGCTGGTACATTAAATCGCTGATGTTTTCATTCGACAGCGAGTCTTTGACCACCTGAATTAGCGCTTGATCATCTTCAGGCGGAACCACACCAGGCTTAAGCAGATCTTGCATTAATTCTCGGAAGCGCACCAACGTAGATGTGTCACTCTCACCTTCTTCAGTCAATGACTGGAGGTAATAGCTCACCAAAGGCTCAATGGTTGCACGCTTAGGGTCGTTTAATAACTGATGCAGGTTAAACAACACTAGGGTCTCAACTTTATTACCTAGTTTGTTATAAATATAGAGGTCTTTACGAAGGTAATCCCTAAGGGCAATCAACAGAACGTTCTTTAGCTCTGCACGGTACGCCTGATCAACCGCGACTTCGATACTAGGATCTGGTAGCCAAGAAACAACATACCAAGGCTTTGGTTGATCATAGAGTTGAGTAATATCTCGCAGTTCAGACAAACTGAAAATCGTTGTCTGAAGTTCATCTCGGTTAAAGTCACCTTCAGTCAAAGAGTTTTTATAATTGTCGAGGCGTTCAAACGCTTTGGCATCTAACGCCTGATAATAATTAAAATTGGCTAATAAAAGCCAAACGAACCCAGACAACAGTAACGCCAAACTGCCGGTTACGCTGAAGCGCAATAAGGTATATAAGTTTTCTCTTTTGGTGTTTACACCAACAATGCCTGATTCGCGAACAATGTCCTCTCGAAATAGCTTTTTAACAAACATGCTGCCATGCGAAATGACATTATCACTGGCCGATACCGTGTGATTCCCTAGTCTAGTAGCAAGCAACATGGCCAAACGGTCTACTGGCAAACCATCACGGCTGGCATTTACGAAGAAATACCCACGGAAGTTCAATGCCGAAGAAAAGTGCTCTTCAAGAAAGAGTTGCTGGAAATAGTATTCAAGCTCTGTTTTCAATAAACCAAATTGATAAGGCGACGCTAAAATCGACTTGCGATATTCAGTATTTAACTGAAGTCGCATGAATGAATAAACCTGAGTAGAAAGAACATCTTGAAGCTGATCAAATGAACGATTAAACCACTCTTGTTGATACCCTTCGGAGCCATCAATTGGCATCATTGCACCAAAAGGCTGTTCCAACTTTTGCTCATCAATCACAGAGAAGAATTGACAAAAATCTGCTAACTCCACCATATCAGTGAATAAACTATAAACAGGCAAATTCAAGCCGAATGCTTTATTAATTTGCGTCAAAATCGAGCGTTGGCTCTTTGCGTGTAAACCAAGATCTTCATTACTCTTCTTTAACAGTTGAGTAATTGGCAAGGTAAACAACACGCCGTTAGCACCTTGGCGAGGTCTGAATCGATTTAGTAATTTTAAAACCAAACTCAAACACGCATTTAATTCATTTTCATTGCACGCCTCTGCGTGCACACCCACCACTACGGCAAAATCACTGGCCCAGAAGGTTACAGGTAAATTTAGATTATCCTGCTGTACGACCTGAAAGCCCATCTGATTAAGCAGTACTTCATCCTGTTCCGCTTGATCATTTAACAAAAAGTACCAAGGTATTAGACCGTATTTACTTTTACCTTTCTGTCGCTGGGTCTGCTGCCATAACTGATGAAAGTCACTTTCGATGACGTCCAGCATTTGGTCGAGCTTTTCTTTGTCTAATTGAGCTTGTTCATCTTGAGGCTTATTTTTCCTAAGCTTTCCCGTAATGAACCAAGCAAGCCACGCGACCAAGCTACCCGACAAGAAACTGATTGCCCCACTGATCAAGACAGACGTTTGATTCTCCCATTGCCACCAGCCTAACGAACAACTTCCCCACCAAGCGAGGCCTGACAATAACAGAGCCAAAACGCAAAATAATAAGACTTCACTTTTCGAACGCTTCATCAATCTCAACCCAGCCTATCAATTGGGGAATTTATAATATGTGTACGAGGAACTTGGTTATTCAACATCAGACTCATCACCATAAAGTCGTTCTGCGCGTTCCATTTCTTCTTCTGTACTGTCATACACCAAATCTTCATCACCTCCCAAATTGAAGTAGCGCCAAGTAAATTCAGGCAAATTAACGAAACCTCTTGCCCGCTGCTCCAAACTGCTTAGATACCAAAAAGACGCACCGCCCCACATCAAGACAATCAGAACTAAAAGCGCGATGAACTGACCACTGAAGCGTATACGGCGATGTGGTTTCCGAATGGAAGGCAACTCAACAGGAGGCATAGGCGTCATAGAAACCGACTTACGATGTGGGTTCAACAACAACTCAAGCTGATGCATTAGCGCATCCAGCCGCTCCCTGCCCTGCATTCGATATTGTCCTCGAAAATCCATTTTCAAAAAAATGTATACGAGTTCTAACCAGTCAATCAGTTGATTCGGCTGACGAAGTGCTTTTTCCGTCACTTGGAAAAATTGTTCGCCACCGTTCCTCATCCCAAACAACTCGCTGAGCAAGGTGTGGTTTTCCCAACCGCTGTTCTCACCCCATTCACAGTGCATAATAAATTCATCCAGCACCACGCAGAATAAGAAACAGGTTTTATCAGCAACAGAAGGCGGATAATCCAGAGAAGCAATTCGATGCTTTAAATTACTGATGGATTCCTTCAATACCTGCTGATGCTGATGAAGGTCATCAGGCTTAGGCAGGCGAGACACCACAACACACAGAGAAAGCATTTCAGCGCATGCATTCAAGAGTTTGTTTTTACCGTGGGAAAAGCCCTGAAGATCCAGCATGTTAGACGCTTGGTTTTTCAGTACATTATTACCATCCAACATGACACGAAACGATCGCGCTTGCCCTACCCCTTCTCGGTAATCTGTGGAGTTCGGTTGAGCAAATCCTGATTGCATGGATTCTCGACGGCCAGTGCTCTGCTGAGCTGAACGGTTCTGCTGCCTAGCATTTGATTGTGGAGCACCTTGATAGCTCGTCTCTTGCCTATTCGCACCCTGCCGAGAAGAGTCTTGTCGCATCGTCTCCTGTTGTGCAAAGTTCTGCTGACCTGAATCCACTTGGGTAAACCCGTCATCCTGATCAATGACGATGGTATCTTCATCCAAAAAATCTTTATTCATAACGTCTACCCTAACGCATAGAGCGTTAATTCAAGATCGGGGATGCTCAAGTCCACGTGAAGAGCTATGGCTTCTCTGCGCTCTACGATATCTTTCCAGTAAGGATGGTGCGTATCTACTTCAAAATACGCCACATCCGATTTAGGTTTCAGCTCGCTCGGTGCGACAGACAGTGGCGTTAAAGTAACTCCAGACAAACTGTTTCTAACCACATCCACAATCTGATTATTAGCACTTAACTTACACGCTTCAGGGAAACGCTGAGCAAGCTTCACGGCCCCCATACTGGATTCAACACACAGAATGAAACGACTGCTGGTAAGTGCAGCAACGTCTTGCACTGCAACACGTAATAATCTGCGCTTTTGAAATAAGGTTTTATCCCATTTGAATTCCATTACGCTGTCATTTTGAGCCAATGACAGCTGCTCTCGAAGACGAGAAAACACCTGATTAAATGCGGGGTGCATATTATTGATCTGGAACGATTCCATTTCATCAGCAATGCTCGGCTCATAACTGCAGAGCTCCGCCGAAAGCGTTGATAACTGCTGATAAACCAACTCTGTTGGCACAGAAGGGTTCTCTAGCGTCAATTTAAACCAAGGAATCCAACGATTGAGCGTTTGAAGCAATAGGTAATCGCGAAATAAGCTATGTTCACTTTGATGCTTTTGACCCGCCTTAATTCGTTTCACCACCATGTTCGCTCGACTCAACAATAGGACCTGCATTTCCTTCATTCGCTCAGAAAGAAACGTAGATGCACCATAATGCCGACACGCAGGAATGAAGCGTTGATCTAAGATCACGCTCCCATCTTCACGGCACTCCAGTACTCGAGCAATCGGGAGGATCGTCATGCCAGTCATATCATCCCCTTGAATCAAGAGTTCGATATTAATCTTGGACACACTGGCATCAACCGCTCGGCTGGTCGCGTTACACGCATCATAAAGACTTGCTGAATCGAGAGTATAACGATGGCGTTCGCCCTTATCCCCGTACTCTGGTTCACCTTGCACAGAAATAGGTAAAGCAAGATAAATAATTTTATCGACCGTATTCTCTGGAACTTCCAATAGGACTTCGTGTGAGCTCTGAAAGTAATCCCCATCAGGGAATAAGCCGCTGCAACTTTTTACGGCGATTTTTCCAATCTTTAAACGATCTCGGTCTATTTGCAGTTCGCTTAAACCAATGCTTCTGCCTGCGCCTGACGCCGCAGCATACTTGCTGACATAATCATGAAAGTATCGATCTTGTTGTTGAAAGTGTTGCGGGGCTATAAACATCCCCTCGGTCCATACAATCTTATGCTCTAGTTCCACTGGTTTCCTCTCTTAGTATTATTCGTTTGGTCGGGCTATTTAGTCGGTAGCTTCCGTTATTGATACCGACAAACCACTGACTCTAATAACCAATGGAATTTCATTATCTTCAGGTAATTTAATAATATCTTTCGACTTGGCATTATCGTAATTCGCAAACTCAACAAACACTGCGAGGTATTGCGATTGACGATGAATATCAAGATTCATTTGATGCTCTTCGCCTGGCACCAACGGTGGTACATTATTTACATCAACTAATGTACCCCCAAGGACTTCTATGTCATTTTTATACAGATCAATAAATTCTGCTTTTTGAAATGTTCCTGACTCTGACAGCTGGTAAACGCGTAAGACCACAGGGTGAGACTGGTTTCCGCCGTAGGGATTAACTTCATCCCCCACAGAAATGGTGATACTGTGCGGTACAATCAATGGAATTGGCTCATTAGATGAACAGCCTGCCAACAACACTATCGCCCCCAAAAACAGCGAATTCAAAGCACGTCTAAACATTGGATTAATCATTACGTGAGAGATTAACGTTGCCATGATGGTTACTGATCCTTTTCTCGCATTTCTTCCAAAAACATAGCACTGAACTGTCTTTGGAACTCACCTTGTTTGAGCTTCCGCTCGAACTGTTTTTTGTACAGATGCCAATACTTTTTATCTTTTGATCCCCAACCAGAGAGGTAATCATTGAACTCCTCTTCTAAGTTTTGAGGTGCTAATGTTTCCAAAAAACGATCTAGCGTACTTTCTAAGCACGTCATCAACTTATCGCGAGCTAAAGGGTCTCGCCGAGCAGGCTGTTGTTGTTCAACCAACTTAGTGAGCATCTTAAGGTTATCTTGAAATAACTGCTGCTCAGCGGGTGCTTTCGCGGTATCAACTTCCAGCGCCTGAACTTCAAGCACAGGAATTTCTTTTTTGGGTTCATTGAACGTGACGTCATCTTCAGCAAACGGATCGCTGCCGAAGGGGTCCTCTGATTGAACATTATCAACGGAATATTCACTCACGGGCACATCATCAACTTCAGGTGGCGGAGTGAAAGCACGGTCCTCTTGGCCAAAAGGCGACATAAAATCATCCTGATCAACAAGGTTGTTATTAAAAGGGGATGCTTCAGCTCTGAAATTATTTTCTGGGATACTTTCTGTTACAGGCGCTGTTTTCGATAACGCAGAATTTAAATCACTGACCAATAAAACATAACCACCCAACTTAATGACATCCCCATCAAACAAAGAAATGGTCTTGGATTTCATTAACGGTTGGGCATTCACTTGCAAACCATTAGCACTGCGGTTCATCAACTCAAAACCACCAGAGCCATCTATTTTAGGCAATATCTCTGCATGAACACGAGACAGAATTCGATTAAAATCAGGCAATACGAGCGTGCAGTCAAACGCTCGCCCTATGGTTCCACCAGAACTAGGAAACGCCACCTGTCTGGCTTGTACTTGTTCGTTTTCAGGCACTTCAACAAGTTGAATGCTTATTGTCATATTGAACTCTTTTTGCAGCGATTTAATGCGCTGTTAAATGTTGTAAGAAAAGCCGGGTTTTGCTTCAAAAACTGTCGTGAAAAATGAACACCCAAATCCTTCTTGCTACGATACTCTTTACGGAAATAATTAGCGGGTATGCCCTTCTTCTTAATGGCGTATTCAAAGACTCTGTTATATTCCAAAACGACATCAAGATCGCCTTGCCACAACATATCTAATAAAACATCTGCATCACGAGGTTTTTTTACAACGTTATAACCGTTCTTTTTTAAATATAACCACTTACTGCTATTAAATTTGGCACCAAAGCGTGCCTGATATTTTGATGATTCATCTTCCGGATTCAATTTAACATCTGGAGAAATGAACCAAGTAAGTTGTTCATGAATTACTGGAGTCGAAAATACCGCGTATTTATTTCGTGTAGCATTGTTCGACCCAGTAAAGAAACCATCCATACGGTTACTTTCAACCAACAATTGCGCTTTATCCCAACTGGTCATCGTAAACCGGTAAGGTTGCTGCATTCGCTGAAGTGCACATTGAACACGTTCAACAGCAATGCCCCCCATCTTCCCTTGATCATAGGTTTGATAAGGAGGCCACAACTGAGTTGCAAGTTGTAACCGCTCAGCACCCACCACCAGCTCACTGAATGCCATCAATGAGCTCATGATTACCAACGCCCAAGATTTCATAAACGACGGCTTTATTTGGTGCCTTAGTTGATTTCTTTTCATGTATTCCTAATCCCTGTAACTAGAGATCAAACGATCTCTAATTCACTTTCACCGTTATTAATTGAAGCAACTACTTTTGTTATAGGCAGCCCTTCACTTAACCGTACAATGCATTGCTCTGCAAGACGAGGCATTAATTTACGATTGATGATTTGTTCAATAGCACGACCGCCCGTGGTTGGGTCTGTGTTACAGCCCACTACGTAGTCAATTAAGTCCTGATCATAAACAAATTCAGCTTGGTACTGCTCTTCTAGTTTCTTAGCGATACGATTCAACGCGATCTCACAGATCTTAGACAGCTCTTCATCGTTTAGCGGGTAATACGGCACGATGGAAGCGCGACCCAAAAATGCTGGTTTAAAGAACGTTTGAAGCTCTGGGCGTATATTCTCAACCAATTCGCTGTGTTCTGGACGTTCACCGCTTTCATCACAGAAATCACAAATGGCTTGATCCGCAGCGTTAGACGTCATGATAATAATGGTATTTCTAAAATCAACCGAACGACCTTCACTGTCTTTGATGCTGCCCTTATCAAATATCTGATAGAACAAATCATGAACGCCAGGGTGGGCCTTTTCCATTTCATCTAAAAGAAGTACAGAGTACGGGTTTCTGCGAATGGCTTCCGTTAGCACACCCCCTTCACCAAACCCCACATAACCAGCAGGCGAACCTAGCAACATAGATATTTTATGTTCTTCTTTAAACTCCGTCATGTTGATAACCGTCAGGTTATCACCACCACCATAAACTTGATCTGCCACGGCCATTGCGGTTTCAGTTTTACCCACACCACTCGGTCCGCACATCAAAAATACACCTACAGGCTTACGGTTGTCAGTCAAGCCTGCCCGAGAAATTCGAATGCTTTTAGCCAGTTCAGAAATAGCGACCGTCTGGCCAATGACTCGATCCTGAAGCGCCGTTTCCAAGTTCAACAGCTTGGCAACTTCGTCGCCAACCATATTGCCCGCTGGAATCCCCGTCCAATTTGAAATGACGGTAGCAATGGCTTGCTTATCAACCATGGCATGCACTAAAGGCGCATCTAACTGAATTTCTTCCAGTGACGTCAATAAGTTCTGAAGTGCTTCTTGATCTTCTGATTTAACATTACCTTCACCAAAATCTTCCGTGATCTTCGCTTGTGTGGCACGAATCTTATCAACCAAGTCCAACTCATCTTTCCAACGCGCTTCCAGATCCGTCAGGCGTTGCGACTCTTCTTCCAACACGGTTTTAAGTTCTGCGATATCACTGTCGGCGTGAGAAAATTGTGCATTTTCAGTTTCTAGCGTTTCTAATTCATTTTTCAGGTACCTGATCTTCTGATCAAGCTGTTCGATAACCTCAGGCTTAGCCCCTTGAGTCAGTGCTATGCGAGCACACGCGGTATCCAACAAACTGATGGCTTTATCCGGTAATTGTCGACTCGGCAAATAACGTATTGATAACTGAATAGCTGCATCAATGGCGTCGTCTTTAATATACACACCGTGATGGCCTTTAAGAGAAGTCGCTATGCCCCTCAGCATTTGAGTTGCATCTTCAGGCGTCGGCTCTTCCACCTTAACGACCTGAAAACGACGGGTCATTGCAGGATCTTTTTCAAAATACTTTTTGTATTCAGCCCAAGTGGTTGCAGCAATGGATCGGAATTCACCACGAGCCAATGCAGGCTTTAATAAATTTGCCGCATCATTTTGGCCTGCTGCACCGCCTGCACCAATCAATGTATGAGCTTCATCAATGAACACAATAATAGGCGTCGTTGAATTTTTTACTTCATTGATAACATCTTTAAGGCGATTTTCGAACTCACCTTTGATGCTCGCGCCCGCTTGTAACAGACCAAGATCCAACGAATGAATTTCTACACCCTGTAAAACAGAAGGCACTTCATTTGCAACGACACGTAACGCAAGCCCTTCAACCACAGCCGTTTTGCCAACGCCTGGCTCGCCCACAAGGATAGGGTTGTTTTGTCGCTTACGGCAAAGAATATCAATCGCTTTACGGATTTCACCATTTCGACCAGAAATTGGATCAATTTCGCCTTGTCTCGCTTGCTCAGTTAAGTTCACAGTGAACTTAGCTAATGCCTGACCACTTGCAGGCCCTGCATCGTTACCCGGTACCTGAACTTGACCTGTTGGCCCACCACCCGTTTGAGCTATTTGTTCAATCTGAGCCCTAAGTGATTCAAGAGAAACACCGTTGAGCGATGGGACATTCAAAGTTTTAACGCCAAACGTATCTGGCTGTAAAACAGACAATAATAAATGAAGGCTCTGTACCTGAGCGTGGCCAAAATCAATGGACGCAAGCAACCAACTGCTTTTCATTAATTCTGCAAGCGGACTACTTAGTGTTGGTTGTCCTTTCGCACCTTTTGGAAGCTTATTAAGTATTAAGGTAAGTTCCGAAAGTAATTTCTCTGCATCAACATGCTGTTGATCAATAAAACGTGACAGATGCTTATCTTGCGAGGCTAATATCTGCACTAACCAGTGCTCAATTTCAATCGCCGCTACTTGTTGATTCATAGCTGCCGCTGCAGCTTGTTCTAACGCATCTTTTAAACCTGATTCTAACTTTCCTACCAAATTTCCTAACTTCACGTTTGACATGACAGCCTCTGTTTTATTTTAAGAGAATTTTTTGGTACTCATCCGGCTTGGCCTGAGGATCAAGACAATTACTTTCGCCCAACCTGACAGCGTGTGATGCATTTGCTGATAAGAGAGGCAACGATAAAAACGCACGTTTCACATACAAATAAAACAAAACGTCCGCTGATTCCCGTAAATAGGCTCGAACTAGAGAACAAATAGTTTGAGTAAATTTCGGGTCATTTTTTAACTGGAGGTATTCATTCCTTGTGGAAGGTTCAACTAAAATCTGCAACTGCTGAAAATCCAAACTGCAATGCTTACCAAGCAAAAAACCTTGGCCTAATCGGTTGTTTTGCGCTTGAGAGAGCCCAATTCGAGTGAACGAAGAGGCTGTTAACCGCTGTTGCTTTTTAGCCGTGACTTGCACATGAATTTTATAAGGAAAATAGTCACTTAATAACTGTTTCAAGCTGCTTAGACTTCTTACCTTTAACCCCATTAAGACGCTAAAGCGCATCAGCCCTGATCGACTATCAAACTCTTCAGGCAAAGCAGAAAGTTGCGTTAAGCATTGGTTACCGCTGACCTGATCATTGGCTCGTTCGCCATTGAAAGCCTGGTCTTCATCCCGCACAAGCAGAGATTCATTGATCTTGGTGCGATGCGTAATCTGATAATAGCGATGATTAAAGATATCCAAGAAGTCATTCAGGCTGTGTTCTTCGCCATGAAGACTGGCTAATAGTTCTTCATACAGGTAATCAGGCAATACACCTCGGGCACCCGAAAGGGCTTCCATACACACAGTTACTTTGCTCGTTGAGCCAAAGGACTCCAACTGCATGACTTGCTCACGCCCTCCATGAGGCATAGCATCCGCAGCCCACTGAATTTCTCCCGTTTTCCCCATCGCACGCAATAAACGTACAACCTGTTGGAATTCAAACCGCTGAGGCTCTTGAGTCAGGGTTAATGCTACGGACATAACTGACTCCCATGAACACGAGGGAAGGTTTGAATTGATTCATCATCACCGAAGCAACGAATACTGACCTGAATAAAACGATCAAAACTGCAAAACTGCTGATATAACGTATTCAGAACCTGCCCTAATAACGCGACTTGGCCACCCACCAAATTAGGCTCTAATGTAATGGTTACTTCAGTACCCGTAGCAAAAATATTGTGCTGGCAAACTTGCATCGCTGCGACTTGTTGCTGATATTCCACATTTCGAATGGCATCGGCCTGCCTGCATAATTCTGTTGGACAACACAATGCAAGCACATCCCGCAACGCCTGCGTTGGATTATCGGTGTGCAGCAGAGAATTAAAGTTACTATTCAGTAATGAAATAAATCGCCAGCCTAATGACTCATCCAACACTGGATATATCGGGGAAGAAGGCGTATTTAATAAAGAAACGGTACCAGGTAAATCCACTCGGGCCAGACATTCTGCTTCGCTGCCCGTTGCCAATAAGCAAGGCGCTGTGCCGTTACAGCATAATAAATCCAAAGCCAATACCAGCGCTTCTTCGGTCAGCTTCTCCGCTTCGAGACCTCCAATGGAAAGGTCCATACAGAGTTGACCCAACTCATTCCAATGCTGTCGAGCTTGCCAATGTAAGCTTCCTGAAGACTGGCCAGGAGACAAATATCGTTCACCGTATAATGGGGTAATGCAAGAAGCACCATCGGATCGGACTTCATTGACTTTCCGAACAGCAACCACCTCAACATCACTGTCATTAAACGCATCAGGAACCACTGGCACCGATAACTGAGTGAAGTCGTAGTTCATAGGCTCGCCTTGCTGTTCGAATAAATTAACAGCAGGCACGGTATATAACCTAAAAACACTCGTATCAAATAATCGAAGAAACTCGATCGGAAGTTGTTTTACAAACAGACTGATAACAACACTGTTACTATCAAACTGACCTATCTCGTTGCCTAGATCTTTTATCCGAAAATAAGCACCTTTGTCTTGGTAGGTAAAATAATCACGTAATAAATCATACCCTTCAAATTGATTGCCGTAACGAGGCAGCCATTGAAACTCAGGATCGCTCAACCGGCTTTGCATTCGGCTAGGTTCTATCACCTTAAAATCGTTAAAGTCGCTGTCTGACACCGTAATGGAAGCAGTGTCTTTCAAAAGCAACTCAATTAACGTAGAGGCATTTTGCTCAAATCCGTTGACATAAAAGTCGAAATCAGAGAAATCCAACTGGTTAAAACGCGCATCAGGATCACAACACGATAACGTTAGATGAATAACCGCATCCGTGATCTCAACACCAGGAGGAAGAATGAACGTAAATGGCGCAACATCGCATTCGACCTCAGATAAAACAAATGGATGAACTTCTAAGTCCGCTACGGTCGTAAATGTACAACTTTGTTGCTCGTCTTCAGACTCAACAACAAACTGATTTCCTTTTGGCAGAGTGATGCTTTTTTGCAGCTGTTCGGGATCGGGCTCAAGAGACAAGCAGGTATAGCTCGGCAAGATCTGAGTATATCCGGGATATAAAATCGACAGTAAGTTTTCCACTATCTCCGGGAACTGCTCATCTAATCTCAATTCAGTCTTGGCTGTTAACAACGCCATGCCATCGATTAAACGAGTGATGTTTGGATCTTCAGTGGTATTTTGCTTTACTTGCAATTGAGCCGCTTGCTCAGGATGTCGCTGTGCAAACCCAGTCAATGCTTTACGAATATAGGCCAGTTCGCGCTCGTAATAGCGCATTAATGTCTCAGCCAAAGTCTTGCTCCTCCATGCTTATCTGTTGATGAGCAAGACTGATTCTTGAATCAAAAGCCAACTCTCGTTCCTTTTCGTTGGTGATACGATCATCGTTCAAGCGAACGGTCAAAGAAAAATCAATGGAATTGCTTTCGTCATCACGTTCAAACACTTCTGTTATTACTTCAGATAATCTAGGTTCAAACACCTTCACCCAATTTTCTATCTGACTAGAAAACTGTTCCATATCCATCTGGCTACTGATGGATTGAATATTCTCAATACCAAACCGAAAGCTGGATTTCTCACACTCCACCAACTTAGGGGATAAAGACACCAGAGGAGCTTCACTTTCTAGTAATCGAACCAAGTGATATCGAACGGATTCAATCAATTCTTCACGGGGGTCGTCATAATTTTTTTTTGATAAGAACGCACGCCAAAAAATCATATTAAGTCGCCTGCCCTAGATCTGTACTCAGTACAATTTCACCAGCAAAGTGGTCGAACTGATACTGAGGCTGTAAAACGACTTCGCTGGTGTAAACACCTTGTTCACCATCAACTTCTGAAACTCGAACGGATGCTTTTCGTAATGGAAATTTAGATAAAATTTGATCGTCATCCCCTACGACGTTTCCTGAATAATTATCCAACCACTGATTTAAAAACAATTCACATTCGCTAGCAGTACTGAAATTACCAATCATGCTACGAATTTGAACCTTAAGAAAATGCGCAATACGACACGCCAATAAAGTCGTTTGCAATTGAGCAATTACTTTATCATTATCGTTTTTAGTCGACTTCCAAATCGAGTTGTTGTTTACGAAGAAGTATTTATCAGTCAAAGAACTTTGGCTTAATGGAATGAACCCTTGCTCAGCATAGAACGTTGCCAGATTACCAAACAATCTCACTTCAGGTTCCGGCGCCACTAGATGAGCATGACCAGAGTCTTTTCGCGTAAAGCTACTTGGAGGAAGATTGACTAAAGCGCCTTGATATTGATCTTGCCACCGCGACTTCATAAAGCCAAACCAGCTCAGCCGATTAAACTCGCGAATCACTATGCTTGCAAAAGCAAACGCGGCACTGCCCCATAACCCAGACAGCTCTTGAAATGATTTTCGTTCTTCATTAAATAAGAAACCAATACGGTAATCCTGATAGGCCTCTCTTAATTGTATTCGAGGCATGGCTAAGCCAAGATACCGTGATTCAGGATGCCTGCGTAATCGCTGCCAACCTTGATAGTCAGGTCCTTTTATCACTTTCTCAACTCGGTGCACATCAGATACCCAGTCCGCACCGTACTCACCGAAGAAATCCGCTTCTGGTGCCAATATAAATGGACAAAGACACAGTTTTCCTAAACTGCCTAATAACTCTAAGGTAAACAGATCATCAAACTCATCTTCATATCCCATATCAATCGATATGTAATGGTCGATGACGATCAAGCCAAAAGGTTGTCCCCCTTGGGTGTTTAATTCTTTGTTGCCTATAAAGTTATATAAAGTACTTCGATTAATGGTATTGGACGTATTCAGATCTCTAGAGATCTCTTTCCAAGATACATCGAGTAATTTCACTGTGATACGACGGTAATTCACAGGCAAGCACACCAGCGAATGAAAATTACGCCATCTTGCTTCTAATGCACTGAAATCGGGTTGTTGAACAATGGCTGACAGCTGCTTGGACAATTGTTTATCTAACCAAGCAATCGTACGAATTAAAAACGCACGGAAACTATCTACGTTATTAACTATGTCTGGGTCCAACTGACGCAACAACTCTAACGCCTGAAGTAGGATATCGTTATCATCCAGCTCCAACGCAAGGTCATTAAATTGTTGCTGCCAATCTTCGCCAAACATAATTTGTCCATATGGCCGGTAAAGTACCGGCCTTATTCCCTTTTAAACCGAATAACTAACCTGGGATTTTTGCAACCATACGAACAGAAGTCGTTAGCTCTTCCATTTGTAGCCAAGGTCTTAAATGTGCAACGGCAGAATAAGCACCTGGCTTACCTGGTTGTTCAACAACCTTAATAACGGATTCACACAACGGTGTTTTAGAACGCTCTTCGTTACCAATGGCACCTGAGTTGGTGTATTGATCAATCCAAGTTTGCATTTCACGTTGAATGTCTGGTGCTTCCAAGTTAGAACCTAACTTGTCACGACCCATAACTTTCAAGAAATGAGCAATTCGGCTACTTGCCATGATGTAAGGTAAGCGAGCAGAGATGGCTGCGTTACTGGTTGCATCTGGGTCGGTAAACGTCTTTGGCTTTTGAGCGGTCTGACTGCCAATAAACACGGCATAGTTTGTGTTCTTGTAATGAACCAAAGGTAAGAAACCAAGATCGCTCAGCTCTTTTTCGCGCTCATCCGTCAAGTTAACTTCCGTAGGACATTGCTGTTGAATGTCACCCGCATCAGATAGATACGTTAGGTTAGGCAACGATTCAACCTTACCACCGTTATCCATACCACGAATCGCAGTACACCAACCGAATTGCGTGTACGCTTGTGTCATTTTCAGACCCAACTCATACGCGGCATTAGAGAAAACCAATTGGCTGTTATCGGTTGGACGAGGGTTACCCGCACTGTCTATTGCTAGCTCTTCATAGTCGAAGGCATCTGTACCTAGGCCATTTTGACCATAAGGTAAACGCGCTAACGTTTTTGGTAGTGTCAATGTAACGTAGCGTGCTTCATCACTTTCACGGAATGCATTCCATGCAGCATAGCTTGGTGAATCAAAACCTGCAGCAACAGGCTTTCCTTCATCAAAGGTTTCGAATGAATCAAACTCAAACATTTCAGGGCCCGCTGCCGCAATGAATGGCGCATGACTCGCTGCTGCTGTTTCACCCATATAACGAAGCAATGCAACGTCTTCGTCTTTTTGAGTAAAGTTATAATCACCAACAAGTAAGCCGTAAGGTTCACCACCTGCAGTACCAAATTCTTTTTGATACAAGGCATCGAATAACGGGCTTCGATCAACCGCTGGCGCATCTTCAAATTGCTCTAGCAGTTCATCTTTATTGTAGTCAACCAGCTTAACCTTCAGGCTTGGGCCAAGTTCACTTTCTTTAATCATCTTTTGCAGACCACGCCAAGAACCTTCCAGTGTCTTAAAGTCGTCTTTTTGCATAATGGCAGACAATTGCTTAGACATTTGCTTATCAATTTCAGCAATGGCGTTTTCAATGGTCTTTGTTAAGTTTTTGTCCCAAACAACCGTGCCACTCAGAGCTTGCTCCGCAAGCACTGAAAACAGTTCCTTAGTGGTATCCGCTGGCGTTTGAGTGGTTGCTTCGATGGCTCTATCAAGGAAGCTGACCGTGCCCTCTTCCGTTGCTGCCTGAGCTTCTTGATTCTCTTCAGTACTCATTACTCACCGCCCTCCGTGTTGATACCTAACTCACCTGAAAGTGCATTGATCGTATCTGCGTTTTGTAACACTTCTTTCAATAACTTCTCTAGATCTCTTGAACGATCCGCTTTAGACAATAATGTCTTCAACTGCGAACGCGTATCCGCTAACTTTTGAAGCGCATCCACCTTACCTACAATCGCGTCAGGCTCGAAATCCTTCATGGAATTGAAGTTAAGGTTAACTTCAATTTCGCTGTCATCATCACTCAGTGTATTGTCTACCTTAAGCTTAAGTTCAGGCCCAACTCGCTTCATTACAGTGTCGAAATTATCTTTATCGACTGAATAGAATTGGCGATCTTCCAGTTCTTCTCGATCTTCCTTGTGAGCCGAATAGTCCCCCATTACACCAACAACAAACGGTAATTCTTTGGTTTCTACGGCGCCGTTAGTTTCAACATCATATGTAATACTAACGCGGTTCTTGCTCACCCTTTTATGCTGTGCATTAAGAGCCATATTTCGTTCTCCTTTAACTGTTCATCCGCTCATTGAGCCCTGACAATTATTTAGCTTTAGATTCTAGTTTCGCAGTAAGAGTGTCGTACTTAATTGTATCGCCCTTCTCAATCTTTCCTGCTTCATTTTCAAAGTAGTAGGTAATGCTCAAGTTTGTATAGGTAAGATCAAAATCTTCTTGAGGCGTATCACCACCGCTGCAGCTTACGTCATATGAAGACATACGCGCTTTTTCAAGAGTCAGGATCATGTACGGATCCACACCGTCACCTTCACGTGAAGGCTTCGTTAGAAGAACTTCAATCTTCTGACCTTCTGTACCAGGTGAAAATAAGAATGTAGTAAGGTGCGGGCTTGCACCATCAGATGTACGAGAAATACTAACTTCACCTAAAGCAACCATACCTTTATCGGCATTGTTTGCATTACCCACATCAACACTTACACCACGAACAGCACCCCAAGAAACATTGTTGATAGCAAAAAAGCCTTTCTTACCACCAATGTCGCCAATTGTTGCTGCACCTTTGATTGCATCTTTTCCGTCGATACGCATGAAAATAGAAGCCATATTTTTGTTCTCCAAAATTATTTTAATTTATTAGCACTGTCGTTTATAAATACACTTACCAACTTACATTCAAACGTTATTCGTTTTTATGTAAGGAATTACCATTCGAAACTCGATATACCGCCCTCGGATTCCGAAGAACTGCTTGAATCATTACTCGTTACTTGATCGTTCGAGCCTGAACTTCCAGACTCAGTTTGGACGCTTTGCATTACTTGTTTTTGGTCACTTGCAGACGACGCATAGCTCTGTTGGCTCGCTGCGGCCTGCGGAATGGCTGTCTTCTCAGTACTTTCTAAACCGGCAAGGTTCGTAATACGACCCATAACGTTTGCGTTATCACCCACCAGTTCTTGCAACAACTCTGGCAGAGGCAAATACCCCCAGCGAATTGCGCGTTCAATCAGCATATACACAGGGCTGTGAGGCTCAGTTTCTAAAAAATAATCTGCAATTTTTCTAAGTTCATTGAAAGCATGATCTCTGCTAGCAATAGCACCTGAAGTCATTACCTGAACGGTAGCCACACCACTAACAGGCTGCGTTTGCTGAACAGAACTCTCCATAACTTCGCCCTCAGAGGCCGATGTTTCTACCGATGGATCAGGTGCTTGCTCTTTATCTAAAGGCCAAGGCTTTAACTGATCACCAACCAGATAACGAATTGCGTTCAATAAGCTTTCTACGTTCTTTTTAATAAACCGAAAACTGACACTTTGGGTTCCTGCTTTCTGGCATTCTTCCGCAATGAAAGACTCTACCTCAACCAAGCTTTCCAGAATCGAACCTAAAGAAAGTACGGTATCAATCACAGTTTGTCTGTCTGAAGCGAATGTTTTCACCGCTTCCGTTTTAAGCTCCGCTAATTGTCCATTTCGCTCAGCATGTGCATATCGAGAAAAATCAATTTCACCGACCAATCCCTGTAACTGAAGAGGCATATATAGCAAGCCACTGTTTTCAGTTTCACCGACCAACTGAAGTAATGGACGAATTCTAAACTCTGTTATTTCTTTTAAACGACCAGCGTCACCGGTCGCTTTTAATTTGTTATCAGGAAGGACTGGCTGAAGATCACTCCAGAATGTTTTCACCACCTCAGCAAATGCCTGAAGAGCCTTCGCAGAATTATCTAATGGAGAAGAAGTGAACATCTGAGCTGTAATAAACCAACAAAAGACTTCAACATCTTTCGAGGTTGATATCAGAATGTCTTCACACTGAGAAGATAATAACTTCCAGTTGTTTACATTCTGATCCAGTAATTCTTCATCCGCTGTGGCATCTGGCGTTTCCAGTAACTGACGAAATGAGGACTGCGCCATATTGAACTGGTTTCTTAAACCTCGGTATACCGTACGGTTACCTTTAAGATACTCACCACAAGAACTTGTGTCAGAGATCGTTTTTAACAAGTGTTCCAATTAACTCTTCCTAATACTTTTGTTTTATTCCCTTAAGCCTGGCAAAAAACGCATCAAACCAAGCCCATAAATGAATCAATGGAATATTCAGTTTAGTCCATTATTCAGTAACAACAACCAATCCGATTATACTCATACTTATTCATTAATTATTAAGTTAAATTTGTTAACTACGTCAAAAAAAAACGAACAAAATCAAAAAGTTTGGACAGGTTTTATATTTCCTTTTCTGCCCTTTCTGTCTTTAAGATTAAAAGAGGAATGTGCATCAAATAAGTAAGCGAGAGAAATAAATGAAACAAAATGTAACTGGCATGAAAAAGCCCAAATACAGTCTGTTATGTATTTGGGCTTTTTAGAAGAGTCATAGCGCCAAAGAATGATCAATAAGCTGATAACACTCTACTGCCAATGAGACTTTTGCGGGTAAGCATTTAATTACTTGCCCACAATTTTTGTGGGCGAGTAATAAAGTATCATACTAAGACTGTCTCTAGACCCCATTCTTTCGTCGAAAAGTCAGGCCAAAAATAAATAAAGTATCATACTAGATTTCACACTTGAGCGTTTTCAGAATATTTTTGAGTAATAAAGAATCATACTGATAACGAATTGATGGTTGCGATACGTTAAAGCACTTTACGCTAAATGAGGATTGATTAAACGAGCTTCCTTACAGATCTCTTGACTATCAACCCCTCCTTGTCCTTTATGCGCCCAATATTCAGCAAGCTTGCGATAGTAAGTACTCCACCACTGGTTTTGTGAGTTTTCTATTATCTCAGAATAACTCGTATCTGCTTTTAGTTTTCTCCACATACTTTCAGAAAAATTAGAAACTACAAAATCTATAGCCAAAAAAACATCCAGTGGGTGATGCAAAATTCTAGGGGCATCGAGAAGAATAACATTCCCATATGTTCCTATTTCTTTCAATCGTTTTCCCCCGTGATGAAAATGGTACATTGGATGTACAAACTCAGGGGAAGAACACCTTGGTTCATCTATATGAAAATCAAGATGCCATGAGCCCTTACATTCCTCTACAGATTCTTCATTCATTGCAGAGTATTCAATATTGACTACAGCCTCACTTACATTTCCAAACATAAAGGTTTTATTAGGATATAAACGAACGAGGATATCCAGCCTCAATGAAAGCTGATTCTCCCATTCTCCTTGACGTATAAACTGATTATTCGAAATATCTAGAAACTCTAACCCTGACAGATTGTATTTTAGGCCTCTATCTTCCCGGCACCTCTTCAATTGAGTTTTTAAATCTCGTAAAGGTTGAGTATTTTTTACTACTCCTTTTGTCTCCAAGATAGATGCAAAAGTTTCTATCGATTGGATCGTCTCCTCCTTACTGGACACTAGGTCTTAACCTCACTTCCAGTAAATTTCTTTTTGCTTGGTCTTCCGTGTGTACCAAGTAACCTTTGTCTTTAGCTTCTCGTTTAAGAACACTGGCAATATCTAAATACTTCGGTTGCTCCCAGGCCTTTAGTAAAGGGTCTCTTGCTCTTAGTGCATCATAAGGATCAAGAGGAGTACCACTGACTATGCAATTAACCCAAAGCTTTTGGCTTTGGTCACCATCTACGTATTTAATTTGAATAGGAGATAATTCATTGAGCCCAGTAGAACCTTTAATAATTTCAACTCGTTCCTCGCAAGTTAAGCCTTGAAGGTAACTTCCACCTTCACAGATGTCTTCCCACCAATCTTCAATAGAACTAAACCACCAACGCTCTTTTAATTCAGAAAATATCCCTTGATATTTACCTTCATTAAATAACTCTATTAACTTTATCCAATCACTTGAATTTTCAATATTTATACCAAGCTTCGTTGCCAACATTTGTTCAGTAACCAAGCTACCAGCACTTCGTATTAGCGTACTGTAAATACTATTAACCAAAGCATGAGGATCTGATAACTTTGATTTAACATATTCAACAAAGCGACTATCCACAAATTCTGATACTTGTTTATTCCATTGAAATAAAGGAGCTAAGTAATCAAGAGTGACATCTTCTGATATATCAGTCTTCAATTGTCTTGCGATAGAGTACGCATCAACTAAAGATGTCATCAGTAAAGTCGATTTACGAGCAAAGAGATTATCTACTAACTGATCTTTCTTCATTACATAATCAAACAAATTATGAGATGACTCATCAGGGTCATAATATTTCACAAATTGTTTTTCGTTAGATAATAATATTATTGGCGAAGATGTTATTTCAGAAGCAGCCATATCTGTCCGAAAATTTTGAGCCAATGACGTACCATAATAATCAACATTCTCATTCTTCTCATTTGGAGCATCTAACTTTTGATCAACAATTAAACCGTCATAGTTATTTTCACTAAAAAGTTGTCTAACCGCACTCATTGCCATTACACGATAATGGTCAATTTCTAATTGGCCATTAGATGCTCGCTTTAACTGATCAATCAAAGGTTTTAAGTCGTTAGTCGTATCATCATCAATATAAAGATATCTAATAGGCATCTTCAGGAATCTCTTCTTCACTCGCTCGTGGAACCACAAATTCAATGCACGTATTATAACTGTTAGATGGTTCAACTACAGAAATAGTGCCATCAATTCCTTCAATGAGTTGTTGTGAAATGGTTAAACCGAGGCCCATTCCTCTCGCATATTCATTGTCACTACCATAAGTTTTATCAGAAACTGATGTGGTAAAAAGAGGTGTAAATATTCTCCCCCAATTCTTGGTTGGAATACCATCGCCATTATCTTCGAAGCGTATCCGAATATCTTCTCTTGTTGTTGTAACAAAAACACCTATCTTCCCTGGTGAATTACCAGAGCGAACAATAGCCTTGCAGGAATTTGTAAATAAGTTTATTAAAACTGAAGATATTTCAGATATGTGAATTGGTTTTGTCCAAATATCCCAACTGTCGTAAGTAATATCAAGCTCATATAATCTTCTATCTAATGTAGGCTTCATTGCTTTAAAAAAATCATTGATAATATCTCGGACTTCAAAATAAGATTTTTCTCGATCAGAGTTTTTTCTTATAGAACCATCAAAGAAATCAGTATAAGCAACGAGCATCCCAACATTACTTTCTAGCTCATCAGCTTTTTCTTTTAATTCAGGGCTCGTTTCAGATGCTTTTCTTAGGTAACTTGTATTTAACCTTAGGGCCGTCAAATATAGTTGTATTTCATGGGTGAATTCACCAATAGCAAGACCTGTTGATGCAAGAACTTTATACATATGACTTTCGTCAATCAGCTCTTTAGTTAACAGTTCAAGCTTAATTACCTCTTCTTCAAAGCGAGATTTTGCTCCCTCATTAAATTCTGAGTACTCCCCTGAGCTATTTGAATCATCAGAATCAGCAAAAGCATCCCTTTCCTCATCGCTATTATAGTTATTACCTTTGCTCGAGTTTATTTCTTCTCCTATCGTTTCCACTGCTGCCTTTACTATTTCAACCTGCTCTTCTACCTTTTCTTCAATAGGCTTTTCTTTTTCAAATTCTTGATTAGAAGTTACCTTTCGACCTCTAAAAGGAGTTATAAAACTAACTGCTTGCTTAACAATTTGGTACATTGTTTCAACTAAAATCTCAAAAGCCCGATTCTCAATTAGACCTTCTCTTGAAGACGTTTCATCAAATATACGGCCTTCTGAATCAGAAACTGAAACCATACCTATAAAATTCGTGTTTGCATGAGGAGGTAGTATTAATCTGCGTCTAGAAGACTCATCCAGGTTTAACCAATCATCAAATCGTTTCCCATAAGGCGAAACATAAAAGCCATTTCTATATAACTTAATTCCACCGTTCTCTCGTAAGAAATCAGGTAAATGCTTCTTGTGTTTTCTCCCTTTTTCAAGAGAGAAGTAATCCGCTTCGAACTTAAATTTACTATCTCGTAAAATATCAGAATAGAGCTCTTGAAAAGAAAGCTCTTCTTCTACCAAAACATTCTTCCCAAGAATTCGAATCATGCATTTTCCTGATTCACTCATCCATGCCTCGATAGACGCATCAGCTTCGGATAGAAACTCTGTTTCCTCATTCATCAAAGGTAGATATTCATCTGATAAGTCAAAATAAGAATAGAACTCAATTGAAAAACCAGGATCTTCATCGTTAAACAAATCTTGACTTGTTGCAGGCTTAATAACTGAAGAGGCATATTTAAAAGAAGTTTCAATATTGCTTTTTGTCCATGCTTCTCTAACATCAGAGACAACTAGCTTTGTTCCTTTATCAAAACCATAATCTTCATGACTATATTTAGTGGAGTTCGATACTGCTATCAAGGATTTATTAGGAGCAAAATGTTCCCAATCAATATCAAGAATAAGGAAAGGTTCATTTGCAGAACAACGCGTAATAACTTTTAGTTTCTTACCCAACTTTTGAGCGGCAAACCGGCCTAGACCTTTTCTCCCCGCTCTTTTTCTACGGTATATAGGAGAATTAGGACTATTTTCTTTATCTGAAGTGCTTATTCGCATGAAACCATTTATTAACTGGTCTCGGGTCATTCCGCTTCCAGTATCTTGAATAATGATTTCGCCATTAGGCCGTTCAGTATCTCTGAAATAGACTCCTACTTTAGAAGCATCAGCATCATAACTGTTTTTGATTAATTCACTTAAAGCTGTAGTCTTCTTTGCTACAAGTTGCTCACCAAGACGCTTAACTAAATTAGCATCTACTGAAAAGCGAACATTTTCATTATCTAATTCAGATAGCTTTGATGCAGTATCAAGCATCTGACCATAATCAGGTTTATCATCTGATAATAAATTACGTAACTGTTCCTTGAGTACTGCTTCATTAGAACTGCTCATTGTATGCTGACACTCCCTTGTATCGCTCTTTTCTTAAAAAATGAACCCCAACCCTTACAGCTTCACACTGTGAAGCAGTTATCAAATTATGCTTTATTAGTATTTGATCAACTAACTCCATTACTTTAAATTGCTGACCTTGTGAAAGATATGCTTCAGCAACTGATACATTATTAGAGAGCTCTTCTATACAGTTTTCTGACATCAAAAGTCGAATACTTTTACCCGCAGTAGGCTCTATCTTTAAAACCCCTGAACCATATGCCCGACCACCTATCTCAGCTGATAGTTGAGAAAAAGATGAAAGTAGGCTCATTGATAGAGCCATTTTTTCAGCATACGACTTTTTTTCCTTAAAAAAGACCCTATGAATTGAGTTCGTACAATTAACTTTGCACTGATTAATTATTAGCTTAGGCCCGTGATGCACCATATAAGAAAAAAAACCATCAGGATATAAGTGGTCATCAGGGTAATGCCAATGCCGCCTTTTCTTAAAGGTTCTATTTTTTCTTCTTTCTTTTGCCTTCACTACAGATAAATAACTACGGATCGGGGTCCCCCTAATAATCATATCTTCAGGAGAAGGACTCACTAGCAATGCTCTATTATTTTTAGCAATAATTTTGTCTTGTCTTCGCTGGTTATGCTTAAGGCCTATAAATGATGAAAATTTGCCCATCACCGGTTTAACATAACAATCTGATAATTGCTCTTTATCTTTTGTTTCTTTATCAATTACAAATACTTTATTTGCACCAGTTACCATACCTATCTTTATATCCGCATAGTCAGATAGTTTCTTTGATGCGCTAGTAGAAGCCACTTGAAGATAAGCATCTCTAGAAAGGTCAGGTAAGAAACTTAATTTATAATCTAACTGCTCTATCTTTTTATCAGTCGAGTTACAAAAGATAAAGTTATTTAGCTCTTTTAGATCACTTACAGAACAAACCCTAAAATCACACTTTTCTTTCTTATTGATCGTAAATCCTTGAGCAATCATTACGACTGACGATTCAGACGCACCCTCACTCTTGAAAAATCTTTCACCAATCTTTGCAATTTTAATTGTATGAAAGTGAGCCCTATGAATATTCATCAATGCTAGAGCGTAATTAGCGTGCAATAGACTAGAAGGTAAGACCCAAGCAACTTTCCCTCCCTCACGAATAAAAGACAAACTATGTAAAAGAAAATAAGCCCATAGGCTAGCATTACTGCCAATAGTTTCATCTGAAAATGGAGACTGTTTAAGAATCTTTTTACAAATATTCCTCTGTTCTATGCTCATATTATGCATTGATACATAAGGAGGGTTTCCTAAAACAACATCAAACTTATCAACTTTAAAGTCTTCAGCACCTACTTTAATGAAGTCGTTTAATATAAAACGTTTTTCTAACGAAAAAAGTTTGAACTTCTGACTTAGAATATCAAAAGCATGTTCATCAATATCAACTCCAAAGAGGTTATTCTTTGGGGCTTTACTCCCCAACTCTCTGAGTCGAGTAATACAACTATCTAAAAAGCCACATCCACCAAAGCTCGGCTCTAGTATATTGTCCTTGGACGCAGATATAGCCCAGTTGGCTAAAATTTGACTGAGTTCAGGCGGCGTATAATACGCTCCTAATTTTCTCTTTTTAGCCAAAGAATGGGGGTTCATCTTTTACCTTACTATGCAAAACGTACCGATCAAGGCATCTAATTTAGTTTTCTGGCGCATGATACCTTAGTTCTATTAGGTACTGAATTGATATCACACTCTGGCTATAAAACACACAAATCAAAAGAGAAAGGCAATTAATACTATTAACATACTAACCAATGACTTTAGTGGTCCATCAAGCTCACCATCATGTACAAAACAAGATACAAACTTTACAACAAGGACATCCTAAATACAGAAAAACTACACTTTAGCATGAATCAACGGAATCCATTCACTACCTCTGTCCAAAGTTGTTACAACACTATTGAGTTTAGAGAACTACGTTCAGGTCTTATTTTGATATCCCCTATATGATGCATTGCTATTACTTATGGATGTAATTAGCTCCCTCAAGGAAGATCAAAATGAACCTTAAATACACGCCTACATTGGTACCTTCACGGCCGGATAACCCAACGCCGTTAGAACTCGCAATCTATCAATATGAGAAATCCTGTGCGTCTTTTCACAACAAGAAGAATGCAGCAGCGCCTAAGAGTGAAACTCCTAAAGAGCTAGATGAAAGAGTGTCCTTAAGAGACCAGGACTGGCAACACCTACAACTCCGTAAAATATCACTAAGAGAGCAAGCCAAATTAGAAAAAAAATTAAAAGAATACCGAGCCGCATCTCTGAAAAAAAGCCCACAGGAACTCAAGCAAGAAAACCATCATCCTACCGATAAACTTGAGAGCAACTTAACAGCTATAGGTGAAGTTAAGCCCAGTAGAGTACATGAACCACACCATATCATCATGGGTAAAGGGCAATACCTACCGGCTGAAATGATGATGGCTCGTTTATCTCTGCACATGCACGGAATTGGCATTAATGATCCAGTAAACGGAGTTTGGCTAGCCAACTACAAAAAGAATTCAGAAACCTGGAGAATTCCAGAATCGACTATAGATGATCCCAAACATTGGGCCACGCCAAATTCCCCAACGCATCGTCCAATGCACGGTAAAAACTATGAGCTTTGGGTAGCAGGGGCATTAGGAAACCTGAGCCAATCGAAAGAATTATTCAGTACTAAGCTCAGAAACATTAAACTCCAACTTAAGTATGGCGGATACCCGAAACAAGTAATGGAATCATATGATCCTCAATGGGATGGTAAAGCATGATCTATCAAATTAAGAGCATTCACGAAGAATTCAAAACGTTGTCACTAGACCCGGATGATTTATTCAATCAAGTGCCTGACCCTGATGATGTGTATAAAATTCTGAAACAACCCGGCACTAATGATTCGCTATTATCAGTCTGGAAAAACATTAGCAGCTCCATGAGAGACGTATATGACAACAACCCAGCTAAACCAGATGTGTCTATCTGGCTGTTTGTTTATCTCCTGGTCAACCAAAAAGCTTACAATGCGTTAAAAGATCACCTCAAAGAATCCGGAGAGTTTCTCCCTTTGATGGTAGACGGAGAGCAAATGTATATCTTCAATTGCTTGGAATATGGTAAAGAAGACAAAGACCTTTGCCTGACTGATTACATTGATGGTATCGCCTGCGGCCTTAAATCACTTGCTTTTGATGAAGACGACACCAAAGACAAAGTGTTGTTTAAATCTAAAATGCAGGGGGGTAATAGATTATTTGGTTCCGATAAATTCAAACAATTGTGCGACGATAATGATCTACGTGGTTTGCGTTACGACGAAGACTTAGTCGGCGTATTCTAACTGTCTTTCTTTGCTTACCTGATAGCCAGTGATAGCTTTCACTGGCCATATTTAAAACAATTTTTTAAAAATCCTACCAGCCCATTTATCGATATCATCACTACTCAGGGCACCACCTTCATTTTTGGTTGGTGGATGAGACAGCCTAAGATAATTTTCAGATCCTATGATGGTTTCCAGATATTTTTTAGGCCAGCTCAGTGAAGCCCTAAGTAATTTCCTTTCTAGTTTTTTTATGAAATCTTCCTGATTCTTCAGATCAGATACAAAAATGACCATTGTGGATAGGCGTGTCATATCAGAAGTATCAACTTCCAAGAAAAGATACGGTTTCCCATTTTTGGCCACTTTAGCCACACTTAAGCACCTTGGATTGCCTTCGATTCTATGTTTCTGGCACTTACCAATAGCAGGCAACTTCCTTAATGGATACACGGTAACATCACATTTATGTGTGTTTTTTAACCTCTCCAACATCTTAAAATAGCTTTTGAATTTGCCAATATAAAGATCTGTGTCATCGGTCTGGTCATCAGAGTTTTTCCACTCTGCACTCGGTTTATTCCCTCCTGGTCCCTGTTCACCGGGGTTAACTTCAGAAGGGCCATCGGAGCCTTCTTCACCCTTCTTATTAGTTCCTCCTGTAGGTTTAGTTCTTTTGCTAACTATTCGTGGCTCTATAGTTTTTTGATACTCAAAAACAAAAAGATCATCAATCAAGATGATAGGCGCAGACTCATTACTTTCTTCATCGTCATCATCAACGTCTGGCTTCTCTGACATTCCTCCACCAGATCCTCCTCCCGTATCATCGTCTTGACCACCAGAAGATGTTTTAAACTTTGAACTAAGGAACTTTATATTCTCTGGCACCGATATGGGTAGATTCACAATATGAGTGATTTCATAAGCTATAAAATGGCCTCTATCAGGATCAAAGTTTCCTTTAAGAGTTAATTGAACATCATTAAGCTCTGGCGGTTTGAACTGGAACGTCCACTGTCGATATTGGCCAAAAGACCGCCCGAACTCTAATTGATACTGAGCAATGCTTTCATATGACTGACGGATACTTTGATCTGTCAGAATCCAAGTGAGATGACGTAGGAATTCATCATGATTGAACAAATCTTTTGGGCAAGTACATGATTCCAGTACATGTATAATGACTGAGCTTTCGTCGACCTTTTGAATTGCATATTCATTGTTTAGCACGTCATGTACTAATGAAGACCTGGATATATACGCATTATGGAAGAATAGTACTCGTGCAAGCTCAAACTGAGGCAAGAAAACCTTATTTCCATCTTCTGTATAGAACGTAAAACAAAATTGATCACGTTCTTGATATATATTTCTCTCCAGAGCCTTACAATCTTTAAGATGCTCTACCGACCAATTTTCAGTAGAGTCAATCTTAATATTAATGGGTTCTCGATGAATGCGATTTTCTTTAGTCGGATTAAGTATCTTTTTCCTGATCAGAATGGGGGCATACGAAAGAGAAGTGGATGATTTTCCCTTATATCTAGGAGGATAAGTACTCAAATTTATCCCCCAAGAAGAGCCTCCTTGCTTAATAAAGAGGTCACCAATGCCATTTAACCATGTATCTCGTTGAAAACCCTTGAGTGTATAGTCCTTCAAAGTCGTATTACTTCCTTTAGAAATTGACGTGAAAGATCTGTGAGCCGAGCTTCACTTAATCCTGAATTCCGAAGGACTCTCCATCGCCTTAAAGCTCTGTTATTTTTACCTAACCCAATGATCTTACAGGTTATTCTTCGGATTTGATACTCAGAAACACTCTCAGTGTACAGATCAAAAAACAAACGACACAGCGGCAACAAAGATAAGTGCTTTTCCAACGTTGCTCGTTTTCTCGACTGGTTAATAAACCAGGCTTTTGACCACCGTGGGGACTGTAGTTCTAGCTCACTTTGATTTCTTATACCTATTAGTTGTTTGACTAGAGACCTATCTCTATTTTGCCAGCGAACCCTGAACTTTTCAGCAATCCGAGGCTGTTTATGCGATTTATTAAACGCCATCAACCAGCTTCGATCATTCCGGTAAAGCCACGCATAAACTCCACCAAAACCTGACCGTCTTGAAGCATTCACTCCTTTCAAATCCACCTGAAACGACCAGATTATGCGTTTCTGTTTAATCTCATCTTTTGAAGAAGCCATAGATAAAGGGCATTGAAGAGAAACGGTATATGTTTTGTAGTGTAATACCTTTGATGAAATCTCTTTAAAATTCCACTTTGGATGGATTAGTGCATTAAGAACAATCAAATGTTCTAAATAACTGAATGCTTTTCTGTGTTTTCTAAACAGCATTTTTAACCAACAGCTTTCATCATGCGTCAGACCCAGCCCCAAGCTTTCCAACCAGCCTTTTCCCCAATACGCCTGTATTTTATTAGCAGTGAGCTTATGTAATACCTGATGACCACGGTTTAATCCTAACTCATACGCTAACGCCTTATAGTACTGCCCCCATTGTTCAAAAGTTGGTACTTCAGTCGCTTTTAATGCCAAAAGCTCTTTAACGCCTTCAGCAATCATTCTGCTTTGCCTGGTTGCCGTTACAGGAAGGTCATCCTCAATTTCATATAACGTTGCGGCCTGAAATAGGTGCCTATGATCTGAATAAAGTCCGATGCTTGTTTCTTGAAGCGCTGTTTTATGAGTGGTACAGGAATCAACTCCGGTGACTTGCCACTCTCGTTTCCAGTACCGTTCGCCATAGCATTCTTCTTGTTCTTCAAAGCACTTAGGGCAGTACCGAAGATTCTGTGGTCTGCTTACTCTGGAGGCAGCGATACCAGTCATGACATGCGCAGAATTTTTAGGGGCATTAATCAGCTGATCAACTAACAACTTTCTTCTCTGTTCTCCAATGAAAGGAGCATATAAAGGAAACAAGGTATGATGATATAAAAGGTCTAATGGTTGAATTTGAAGCTCAAACGGATAAAGCTTCGATATAAGCAATATATGGCCAGGAAGGTCGACCGTTGCGATGATTTTAGTATCCCCAAAAACCTCTCTTAAGAGTTCTTTCGGTGACGTAATACCGGCATGAATTCCATACCGAGCAATGGTGCTATAAAGCAATTCATCAGGGTAAGGTAATGGAAAACTTAACATAGCTAACCTACACGTTTTAACCACTCTGATATATCAAGTATATCTTCCTTTTTATTCAATGATTCATAGAACTGGTTGTGTTCTGACTGAGAGAATTTAAATCTAAGATCTTCTGAGGGTAAAGTATGCCAGTCTGCAGGTTTAACTCTTTCTGTTTTTGGCGTGTTTAGTTCTTCTTTAGGTGGGTTCTGATACCAATCCAGAACGATTGCCATCATGTCTCTGACTGATAGATCGGGATGAGTTTTAAATACATTTTCAATCAATGGCTGAAGCAATTTTGAATCACATTCCATTGCAATCAATAAGTTGTATAAACGTAGCGCTTTCTCATTTCCTTCAAAAATCGGTTTAGCTTTCTTCTGATCTTGCTGAGTGTCAATTTCTTGCCTGAGCTCTAATAAGCGCTTATCAAGAGATGCTAACTGCAGATCAGAGTACTTCACGATTAAATCAGGATCACCTCTTCGTAGAGCATCTAGCATTGGGTGTACTGGTTTAAGTTCCTGCTCATAAACTTTCTTTAATAACTGTACCGTTATTCGTTCAACGCTGGTTGAAATAGCCCGAAGTTGGGCAAGTACAAATAGCTTAACAACGATATCGAGCACACCTTGCGAAAGCTCAAACCAACAATCTCTAACTTCTTCGGTCAGCACTTCTTCACGTTTAATCAACCACTGATATTGCCAAAGTTTATCTGTAAAGGCTCTCCATTCAGCCTTCTTTAATTTTCCAGTTTTAGAATCTTGTTTAGAGCCTACTTTATTCATCGGTTCCCAAAATAAAGACCCAAGTCCTGCACTACGTCTACCGGCCTGCAGCTCCATTTCAAAGATAGGCCGGGCTTTTGGAGTCCCCACCATAACAACAGGAACACCAATCACATTAACCAACGCAACGAAAAACTCGAGCATTCGTTCATCACTCTCTGTACGGCGTATGTTTAACCGCTGAATTTCATCAATAACGATGACGCCGATAGCACGCTGCGTTGCAACTTGTCCCATTAATGCCAAAAGCACTTCGGGACTGTGACGTTTCCTTCCATACTTCTGCTCGTAATTAGTATGTAGTGTTCGATCGACTTCACGAAAGAAATTAAGACACAAGCTCTTTAAAGAACCGTCTGACGGGCATTCAATCCTCAAGTAAGTGAGCTGTATAAAATTATACTCTTGGTGATAAATCACCTGTGGATACGTCGCTAGGATTCGGTTGATTGTTATACTTTTCCCACTACCAGAGCATCCAATTAAAGACAGGCTTTTTGCTGTCGATTTGGCTTGAGTAAAACGAAAATTATCCATTTCCCCCGACATAATTCGTTCATAACCTGCCTGCATGTGCTGGTTTAAATTACCGTCAGCTAGATTACGTCCTACGTAACCAGCACGAATCATAATTGATAATTTTTCTTCTAACTGGATGTGGCTAGATAAAGGCTGGAAGAACTCATCCAAGAGCGAACAAACCTGATGTGCTCTTAACCTCCCATCACTGAAACAATCTGAGGGATTGTATGTAATATTTCCGCTCAACTTTTTCCTGAGATCGGAAACCTTCATGATAGGAGGAAGTGCTTCAATCAGTGGATTACCACGATAACGCTCAACTTGAGAGTCCAAGTACATTGCGCGTACAAAGTTTTCAGGTAAGGACATATTAATCGTCCTCCCCAAAAAGCTCGTCAATGTAATCAGGAAAATCCAAGTCATCATCCTTAGCCGTTATGTAAACCACTTCAGCTTCTGAATCCTGCTTCAACCTATTCGGACGGTAACCTTTCTCTGATCTTTCTTTTTTCTTCTCTTTTGCTTTATTGTCATTTATAGCGGCAATGCGCTCTGATTTAGGGGTATCAGAGGTATCAGGAGATTTCTGTGATGCTTTTTTAATTTGCTCTAATACAAATTCTTCGTGTTCTCTCTTTTTAGACGTAGCTACAACACCCGCTTTACCATGAGTTTTCTTTTGAGCGTCTTCCACCTGCCATACATCCCAGAAAGACGCTCCTTTATATTGCCTTGAACGTTCTGCAAGATTACAAATCCAATAATTATGTGTATGTTTCTCTGGTAATAAATAGATGTGATCAGCACATGCTGGGTCATAAGCAGCTTCAATAGAAACAGGCCGCTTTACATTTTTACCTCGATGTAGCCAACCGTTCTGGATGACTTCTTGAGATGTAAAATAAATGCCAAAAACTCTCACACCTAGCTCTGAAATTGTTGCTTTCACTCTTGGTAAAAGAGCAATTCTTAATCCATCTTCTGAAGCAGCTCTTAAACGACCTGTCCTGTGTTGTAATCCCCAATTCCATAAATGAAGAGGAGTACTCGGTACATCGGTGGGCATATCTGCATCGCGATCATATTTTTTTAGAACAGCATATTGATTATGGTAGAGCACTGAAGAAAGCAAGATCTTCGTAAAGTCCAAAATTGAAAGCTTTGAATCCAACCTATAATCTTTCCCACCCCGCTTCTTAACTTTATTCCCAGTCACAAAGCCAGGCGCAAATGGAGTGAAATCAGCCTGAACTGTTTTAAAGTTACGCTCGACAATCCCTTTAGCATCACCACGATAAGGAGGGGTATTCTCAATCCGAACTGAAAAAATATTTTCAAGATTCTCAATCTGATGGCCAAGCAACTCCCCTCGGTCAGCTAGAATGGCATCGGGCAAACCTATTGAAGGCCAATCACTGCTGTTAATATCGAACCCTAGTTCCTGACAATAGCTCGTCTTATCTACCATAGACATGTATAAGGCCTGCATTGCCGCTACATAAGAAGCATTTTCAAAACCAATATAAAAACCCGTCACCATCCGACTAAAAACATCAATAACCATATAAATCACAGGCCGACCAACAATGTTTCCTCGCTCGCTATCCGATACTAGGTAAATATCAGCAATAGTGGCATCTATTTCATAACGCGAGCCAGGCCCTTGAACGTTAGAATTAGCAGTACTATGCAATGGTCGAATGTCTTTGTTATATGTGATGCTAGAAAATTTCTTTTTAAGGATTTCTGATTGAGCATATTCTCTTTTATAAAAATGCATCATCTGCCAATTAGTAGGCAGTTCTTCTTCTGGCGTGCGAGGAAAATAAGTTAAATACATAGCCTGAAAACGACGATATGCATAAGAAATGGGATGCTTATTTTCTTCTCCTTTATCGTTCAATACATATTTATCAATGCTTATACGAAAGAGACGTTCTATCTCTTCATTAATTTGAGCGCCCGTTCCAGGAGTGTCCTTCCTCGGTCGCCCTAACTTTTTACCAGACGCAAATCGGCGTTTACCTTTACCACCTGAGTTCTTATAGTCTGGCAACAACGCATTTGGGGTTTGGCCTCTCTGCCAAAAACGTCGAGCCAATCGATATAAAGTTTGTTTAGTCGAACCTTGCTCATCGATTAGCATTTTAATAATTTGGCTTCGGTGCTTTGGCGAGTAAAAGTCAGGTGAGTCAATCAGAGGCTTTATTAAACGGTAATTCGTATCTCTCTTATTTTTAGCCGCCGTTCCTTCTTCTGGTGCTTCAAAGGTCAAACCTTGAAAGGGATCATCAACTCGCTCTAAAGTCTCATTATCAATAGAATCAGACAACAATTGTTCAGTAATAAGTTCAGGTAACGCTGAGCTATCATCAATATCAATCCAGACAATATGGTCTTCAACAAACTCTAGGATTCGAAACCGCTGATCATTAACTTTCAAGACTTCATTAAGCCGAAACATCATAAGCCTCCTTAATGAATATGAAATCACCTATTCCGATATCTGATAATTTTAGTTTTCTTGCTGGTTTAAAAATATCAAACGTAAGATAACGTTTGGCCAGTAAGAACCTCATTTCATAAAGAGATTCACCAAGAGGTAAGTCATATGCCGCATCGAGCTCTTTACAAAGGGCTATGAGTGTTTTATTTGGGTCTTTATTCAAGTGATATGAAAAATACTCAATTTGCTGACGAGCATGCTCTTCTGGTATTTCTTCTTTCTGAGAGGGATAAAGCCATTGGATGTTTTTTAATATGATTTCAGGTATTTCACGTTCTGTAATCAAATACCAGGGAACGGATTTGGTTTTCCAGTATTGTCTTTCTAGCTCCAATTTCTCAACTGTCCGTGAATCATTTATCGTATTAGCGTACTTAGCCTGAAGCGCGAATTTGGGTTCTGATTTGGAAGTTGAGTCAACCAAGAAGTCTGTAGACATGTACATCTCATTCCCTGAGATATTAGGGTGTTTGATTCCTGCATCAATGGATAGTTGGCGTGTGACGTCTATTTGTAAGGGAAATTGCTCTCGAACTTGTGTGACTTCACTGTGCCATTCAAGCAATAAAAAAACAGCAAGCTCCAAGTCTGAAAAAAGATGATGTGTACGTTGAGACATATGGCCAAATACTCGATGCACACGACCTTTTGAAGGAAAGTCTCTGACTGTTAACCAAGGTTTATAATCAGCATTCTGACCAGCACCCCGTCCTTCTTTAATCCATCTATCATATTTAGCATTCGAAATAGCTGACTTTTTTGAGGCCATAAAAAAACCGCTCTATCTGATTATATTTTAATCATAGATAGTGCGGTTTCAGTATGCAACTTTATTACTTGGTATGATACTTTATTACTTAGTATGAAACTTTATTACTCGCCCACAATTTTTGAGGATTCAAATTAAGAACCTATTCAACCGTTACAGATTTCGCAAGATTACGAGGCTGATCCACATCCGTTCCTTTAAGAACAGCCACGTGATAAGACAATAGCTGTAAAGGAATTGTAAATACGATAGGTTCGAGTATGGAGTGCATTTCATTCAACGTAATTGTATGGTCATCAGAGTAATGACCAACCGTTTTATCATCCGCAACCACGAATAACTCACCACCACGCGCTCTAACTTCTTCTAAGTTAGAACGTAGTTTATCCAGCAGTTCATTATTTGGTGCCACGGTCACTACCGGCATGTCGGCATCAACCAGAGCTAGTGGGCCATGCTTAAGCTCACCAGCAGGATAAGCTTCTGCATGAATGTATGAGATCTCTTTAAGCTTTAACGCACCCTCAAGAGCAACAGGGTACATAATACCGCGACCAAGGAAAAGAGCATGATTTTTATCAGCGAACTGCTCTGAAACCCGTTCAATTTCTTCATTTAACGTCAATGAATGAGCAAGGAGTTCTGGCAACTTATGTAATTGCCTAATCAATTCTGCTTCTGCAGTTTCAGGCAATCCGTTACGACGAGCTAATGCAATTGAGATCATTAACAATGAGACTAATTGTGTCGTAAATGCTTTTGTCGAAGCAACACCAATCTCTGGTCCTGCATTTGTCAAAATACATAGATCGGACTCTCTAACTAAAGAGCTGCCAGGTACGTTGCAGACGACTAAACTGCCCATTAACCCACTTTTCTTAGCTTCTTTTAATGCTGCAAGCGTATCCGCTGTTTCACCTGACTGCGAAATAGTAAGGAATAATGTTCCATCAACCAATACCGTCTTTCTATAGCGGTATTCACTGGCTACCTCGATATTACACGGAATACCAGCAAGATCTTCAATCCAGTACTTGGCAACAAGGCCAGCATGATAACTAGTACCACAAGCGACAATCTGAACAGACTTAGCTTGATCAAACAACTCTGAGGCCTTTGGTCCAAACGCTTGCTCTAAGAGCTTATCTTGGCTAATTCTGCCTTCCAAAGTATGTTTAACTACTTCAGGTTGTTCATAAATTTCTTTCAACATGAAATGGCGATATTCGCCTTTACTGGCAGCATCCACACCATGTTCATACTGGATTACTTCAGAAGCAACTTGTTCACCATGCTCATTTACAACAGATATTCCGTCTATCGTCAATTCAGCAACATCACCGTCTTCTAAGTAAATAAAACGATCAGTCACTTGCAACAACGCTAAAGCATCAGAAGCAATAAAGTTTTCACCTGAACCTACCCCAATAACTAACGGACTACCCAACCGAGCACAAATCAAACGATCAGGGTTTGAAAGTTCAATCACACCAAGAGCATAAGCACCTTGTAATCTGCTTACAACGTTCTGAACTGTAGAGAACAAGTCACTGTTATCAGCAAGTAGGCTATGCAACAAGTGAGCAATTACTTCTGTATCTGTATCGGAAGTAAACTCATAACCAGCTTGTTGTAATTCCGCACGAATGGATTCGTAGTTTTCAATAATACCATTATGAACAATGGCTAAATTTGCGCCATCATTAGATACTGAAATATGGGGATGAGCATTCTTTTCAGTAGGCTTTCCGTGCGTGGCCCATCGCGTATGAGCGATACCTAGCTTACCATCTAACTGGATACCGTCTGCAGCCAATTCCAAATCAGCTACCTTACCTGCAGCTCTAACACGCGTTATTTCAGTGTCTTGATGTAATGCTAAACCAGCACTGTCATAACCACGATACTCAAGCCGTTTTAAGCCTTCTACTAAGATGTCCTTTACAGGACGTTGAGCTACAGCTCCAACAATTCCACACATAATAATTCCCAACCAAATCCATTAATCATTCTTAACAGGACGATTCCATGTCGAAATATTCTTTTGACGACTGCGAGCAACCGCAAGCTCACCTTTGGCTATATCTTTAGTTATTATTGAACCAGCACCCGTTGTGCCATCCTCGCCGACCTTAACAGGAGCAACAAGACACGTGTTTGATCCAATGAAGACATTATCTTCAATTTCAGTTTTGAACTTGTTTACACCGTCATAGTTACAAGTAATAGTACCAGCACCAATGTTAACACCTGAACCTAGCTCTGCGTCTCCAATGTAGGATAAGTGGTTCACTTTACTTCCTTCACCAATAACTGCTTTCTTGGTTTCAACAAAATTGCCTATTTTTGCTCTTGCTGCTAACTTCGTTCCAGGTCTTAAACGAGCAAAAGGGCCTATATCACAGTGATTACCTACTTCTGATTCATCAATCATAGAGTTAGCTTTAATGTAAGAACCTTGACGAATAATGGAATCTTTAATTATACAGTTCGCTTCAATATGGACGTTATCTTCGATCGTTACATTGCCTTCAAGTATGACATTCACATCAATAACAACGTCTTTTCCACAGGTAACATCTCCTCGTAAATCGATCCGCGCCGGATCCATCAACGTTGCGCCGTTCAGTAGAAGTTCTTCCGCTTTAACTTGCTGGTAGATACGCTCTAAGCTTGCAAGTTGGACACGACTGTTTACGCCTTCAACTTCCCACGCATAATCAGGCTGAGAAGCAGATACTTTCTTACCCTCTTTCACTGCCATTTCGACAAGATCTGTCAGGTAATATTCTTTCTGCACGTTATCGTTAGACAATTGAGGTAACCAACTAGCTAGCAGTTCTGTTTTAACTGCCATGATACCCGTATTAATTTCCTTTATTTTACGCTGTTCATCAGTCGCATCTTTGTGCTCGACAATCGCTTGTACGGAGTTATCAGCCCCCCTTACGATTCTGCCATAACCAGAAGGATCAGACATATCAAGAGTAAGAAGAACCATATCGTTCAATTTAGAAGCACTCATCAAATTAGAAAGTGTTTCTTCTCGAATCAGAGGAACATCACCATAAAGAATCAATGTGATTCCTGATTTTCCTTCTAGTCCTGGTAAAGCCTGTTGGACAGCATGACCTGTACCAAGTTGATCTTCTTGCATATACCAATGAAGATCCTCACCAACTAGTACTTCTTTTACTTTTTCAGCACCATGCCCAATGACTACATGAGTAGTTGCATGCTTAAGTAGCTGCGCTGTATTAATAACTCTTTGTGCCATTGGCAAACCAGCAATGGGATGAATAACTTTAGGAAGAGAAGATTTCATTCTACTTCCTTGGCCTGCAGCAAGAATGACAACATTAAGAGTCATAAATAATTCCAAATCCTATATAAGCAATATTGACACAAAAATATAGAACTCATTATACATAGGTTATATTGCCAACATAGCTACAAACCTCATTAAGAAACAAGGAAACTTAATAAAGTCGCTATATTTATTTAATCACTTTTCTTCAGGCAATAAAAAAGCCCGAACGCGTGAGCGATCGGGCTTCTGCTATACCATAGGTATAAATAAGGCGCTTGACGATGACCTACTCTCACATGGGGAGACCCCACACTACCATCGGCGCGGACCGGTTTCACTTCTGAGTTCGGAATGGGATCAGGTGGTTCACAGTCGCTATGGTCGT
>JADFAD010000001.1 GCA_015665455.1 Oceanospirillaceae bacterium
ATGTGAGAGTAGGTCATCGTCAAGCGCCTTATTTATACCCTTTGGGTATGCTAAAGCCTCAACCCAGCGGTTGAGGCTTTTTTATAGCGAATTAAGACAAGCTATTATTTCTAGATAGAGCTTGTAAAAGTTTTGCTTAACGACCATAGCGACTGTGAACCACCTGATCCCATTCCGAACTCAGAAGTGAAACCGGTCCGCGCCGATGGTAGTGTGGGGTCTCCCCATGTGAGAGTAGGTCATCGTTAAGCACCTCATATAGAAGCCTCAACCTCATGGGTTGGGGCTTTTTTGTGCCTGAAATATATTTAGTGTCTACTGGAAATATATAGTGTCTACTGAATGTTTAAATATGATGGGCGTTGTTTTGTCTGGTGAGCTTTCTTGAACCTTCTGTTTTTAATTAAGGTAAGGGAGCCCTTTATTAGGATGTTAGGCTCCCTCTACTTATTTTCTATTTGAAACTGGTTGATTGTTTTGTTTTAGAATAAACGATTAAATAGATGACTTACTTCTGCTGATATCGGTACTTCTGTTCTATTGCTGTAAGTTTTCAACTGCACTGAGTCTTAACGCTTCAAGTACGTGAACACTATTGCTGCTTACTTTGGGTATTGTATTACCTGTGTCGATGTTCACAAATACATAATCGCTTGTATCATTATCTACTTCGATAAGAAACTGCTGTTCAAATTGGTTGCTTGATTTAGCACCTGAGTGTTTAATTTCATTGATAAACTTTGGCAACAATAAGTCCACTTGTTGCTGATCTTCCTTTTTTAGCTGATCCCAAACTTCAAGTCTCATATTTCACTCTACATATCTTGTTTGATTTTTTTGATCTTATATATCATTTACTAGAGAGAAAATGCCTAATATTAGAACCTTGCTTTCTGTTATTTTGAGTGACTGAGTGAAACTTGTTTGCTCTAAATATGTCTGCGTTTCTTAAAAAAGGAGGGTCAAATACCACCTTAATGACTGCTTTATCAATTGTGACTTGAAAAATCCTGTATAAACCCTAGGTTAATATTTATACCGTTTCGTTTATTGAGGTAATTGTAAGATGGGAACACCGACCAAAGAAGAGTTGACCATTGCGTTGCAGGAAGCGGCCAGACTTAGGGAGCATGGTGGAGATAAACACTTTCTCGGTAAGAGCTTATTGAGTTTAAATTATAGATTTACAGAGTTAGAGCATGTCTATGAGGCGTTAGAACACTTTTTGAATTCAGGACAGGCGACGGATGATCATGCAAAACTGATCAAGGCGATAGATCATTATCGAGATATTGATTTCAGAGCAAAAGGAGAACAAGGAAATAAACAGTTTGGTTTATAAGCCCCTTCTCATTTGCTCTTTAAATTGGTTATTGTGTATTAAGTAGTTGAGCAAGAGTATCTGTAGGCGGTGCGTACCAATAGCTTCCACTTACTGGTGAAGAGTATTTCATTAAATGATCAGAAATTTGGTCGTTCGTTATTCCTACCATACGCTCAAGTTGAATCTGAATTCTGCTTTGGTCGCAGGCAAAACAGAGAAACATCAAACCTTTTGATGTACTGTTCCCATAGGGGGCGCTACGTCGGTATATTTTCATTGCTTCGCCGTTTACTTTAACGTCTGTTCTACTTACGTGTGAATTTTTTGGCATGTCATCACCGCTGAGCTCGACATTCTCTATTTTAGTTCGGCCGATAATTTTCTCTTGTTGATTCACTGGAAGTTCTAAAAATGAGTCTAAGTCATGTTCCCATTTTTGGGTGAACACATAACTTCCGCCTTCTGAGTTTCCTTCTGATATGAGCGCAATAGGGTAACGGCTATCGTCTTTAGGGTTAGCGGTACCATCTTCGAAGCCAGTTAAGTCTCGGCTATCGTGGTAGGTAAAAGCACTTTGGTCCAGCTCTATGGTAGCAACGTTTTTCATTGTTTTTTGAATAACAAGGACTTGATCGTATATGTCACTCATATCGTTACCATGAAGCCAGAATAAAAGATCGTTCTGTTGCTCAGGCATGCTATACAGGGGGCCTTTTAATGCAGTCATATCATGTAAATCTTCAGGAGACCTATCTTTCAACAGCTGTTTGGAAAGTTGAGGGCCAAATGCAATGAGTTGTAATGTCCCGTTCTTTTCCTTTGGGATATTGGAAAGAGAGGAGATTAGTTTTTCAACTGAAAATGAGCTCTTTAATTTGTACTCTAAAAAATAGAAGTGCTGTGACGTTTCCGTGAAAATGGCTGCTTGAGGTGTCGTCATAGGGTACCCGTAGGAAGTATAAAAGATTGAGCATTGATTTTATTCTTTATTGAGAGGAATGAAAACGGACTCTCCTTCAATCTTAAACTCGGAGACGACCTTTCTTCCTTCTTCTGAATTGAACCATTCCAAGAAGTTACTTGAGCCGGCAATGTTGACCAGTTCTCTATCGGAATTTCTAAGCACAATGGAATATAGATCTTGTAGTGCTCTGTCTCCAGATCTAAGTTCAACAAGGTTTAATTTTTTTTTATTTGAGAGCCATGTTGCTCTATCGACTAATGTGTAGCCGCCAGCTTTATTTGCTTTCTTAAGTGTAGCTGTCATGTTCTGATTGGTTTCTTGATACCATTTTGCGCCCTTTGGGAGGAGCGCATGGGAATGCCACAGCGCCTGTTCTCTAATATGAAGGCCTGAATTATCACCTCTTGAGAAAAATGGTGTTTTTTTAGTTACTAGACGTATGAATAGTTCAGAGAGGTTCTTTGCGTTTTGTATGTTTGCTGGGTCATTTTTTGGTCCAACAAAAAGGAAATCACTGGTCATTATGGGAAATCGACCGACTGCCCAGCCTTGTCGAACCAGCTTTTTTTCTTCTTTATGAGAGTTAATAAATAATAGGTCTACTTTACCTAAGGCTCTTCGTTGTAATGATCCACCTGAAGATACTGTGCCGAATTCAATGCTCTGTTCAATCGCTTCTTCAACTTTTGGAAATATGTTTTTGGTAAAACCTGAATCCTCCAAAGACTTCGATACCTTCATGGTTAATACGTCTGAGTAGCTTAACGACGTACCAAGGCTTGTGAATAAGATTAAAAGAGTGAATTTAACGGCTTGGCTAATTTTGCGTTTCTTATTGTTAATGTCTTGAAAGAACAGGGTATCGAAAGACATGTTATATTTTTTAGCTCCGAAGCAATAAACGAGAATGAAAGTCCCTCAGAGTATAGATCAGCATATAGAAAAATCTTTTAAGAGTTCTGTGTTTTTTAGTTAACTTTGGCTTTAGTGGCTTGCAGGAGGAAAGTGATCCAGAAAGTGGTTGGCCAGATCTTGAATTGCTTTGTCTGCTTCTGGAAAGAAGCCTGCGTGGAAATGCCATACATGCCACATGTTTTCCCATACGTTCAATTCCACGTTGACGCCGCTCGCTTCGGCTTGTTGAGCAAGCCGTACAGAATCGTCTAATAGAATTTCATCAGAGCCAACCTGAATTAATAATGGAGGCAGATCCGTTAAGTCACTGAATATAGGAGAGCAAAGGGGGGATTCAGGTCTTAAGTCGGTCGCGTAGTTATTGCCCATGGCGATAAGCCAATCTTTACGCATCATAGGGTCTACATTAGCGTTCGATTGTACTGATTCACCCGACATCGTTAAATCAACCCAGGGGGAGATTACTCCAAGTGAGGAAGGCAGTTCGATGTTTTCTTCTTTAATGGCAAGGGCGGACGAAACTGTTAGCCCTCCACCTGCTGAATCTCCGGATATCGCTATATTTTTGGGGTTGTGCCCATGTGCTAACAACCATTTATATGCTTTTGTTACATCACTCAGGCCTGCTGGAAAAGGGTGCTCAGGCGCGAGTCTATAATCAATGGCTAATACCATGGCGCCAGTTGCTTTCGCTAAACGAGAGGTTATGTTTCGGTGAGATTGAGGCGATCCAATGTTGTATGCCCCGCCATGAAGATAAATGATGATGTTTTCATTATTGTGCGTATGTTTATTGAGCACCCATTCGGCAGGTAAACCATCCAAGTCAACAGAAGATATTTGGGTTTCCGAGGGAAGCATTCGAATTTGGAGTCCGATATTAGAAATCAGTCTTTGTGCTTTTACAGGAACGGTTGGGCTAAGAAAAGGTTTAACGCTGGAACGAATTGTCTTCTTGATTACCTGTGCTCTGTAACTCGTCATGAAAAAGTCCTTTTTTGGCCCATGAAATTAACGCGGTTTAGTTTACTGCTTTCAAAATACCTCGACCAGTAGGAACGTCTTTTTCTTGTTGAATAAACCGTAAATATTTTAGGGCTAGCTATACTGGTAATAAATGAGGTTCTTGGTTAACACATTCGTTTTAAATGATTCAGAAGTATCAATAAATAGGAGGTGGTAATTGATTAAGGGTTCATCGATCGTTGTTCTTTTATTGTTACTCCTATCTTATTCAGTGCTGAGTTATTCAGATCACTCTCAAAGTATGTTTTCAGAAACAGAGATTGAATATATTTCTAATCGATCGGCCGTTTCATTTTGCATTGACCCTAACTGGTTACCTTATGAGGGTATTGATGAGCATGGAAGCTACGTAGGTATTGCAGCTGATTACTTTAAATTGTTCAGTGAACATACTGGATTAGATTTTAAACTTAGAGAAACGAAGAGCTGGGTGGAATCCGAAGAGGCGGCTAAAAGTGGGCGCTGTGATCTTTTGACGTTCCTGAATGAAAGCAAACAACGTGCTCAATATTTGAATTTTACAGAGTCTTATTTGACTTCGCCTGTTGTTATTGTTGCTTCAACTGAAGAAAGCTATTTGGATGGCTTGAAGATGTTGAGAAATAAACGAGTCAGTATTGTAAAGGGGTATATATATAAGGATTTGATTACTCAAGATTTTCCTGGCATTAACGTATATGAAGTAGACTCGTCGGATGCTGCTTTATTGGCCGTCTCGGAAGGCAGTGTTGACGCTTCTATTGGTTCTCTATACATAATGACTGAACGAATACAGAGACTTGGCTTATCTAATTTAAAAATTGCAGGCCCCACACAGTATCGTAATCAGTTTCGTATAGGTGTTCGTAAAAATGATCCAATTCTCCTTTCTGTATTGAATAAGGCCGTGGTGGCTATTAACCCAATGGACGAGACCGAAATATTAAGTAAGTGGGTGAAAGTTCGATATGAATTGGGTCAAAATTATTCGCTTGCTATAGAAGTCGCCGTACTTTCTTTGTTGTTGTTCTCTGTATTGAGTTATCGAGCCTTTATGTTAAGCCGCTATAACCAAAAGCTGAATGAAGCTTACGCACTGCTGGAGAAACGAACGAAAGAATTGGATCGGATTTCTCACACGGATGCTTTAACAGGGATTTCCAACCGATTGCGTTTGGATGAAACAATTACCAATGAAGTGAATCGTTTTAAGCGCTATAAAGATCCGTTCTCCGTTATTATTTTAGACATTGATTACTTTAAGAAGGTAAATGACACTTACGGCCATCCAATTGGTGATCGGGTGCTAATCGAATTATGTCGCTTAATTAAAGCAAATTTAAGATCCACGGACATCTTTGGCCGATGGGGTGGAGAAGAGTTTCTTATTCTTTGCCCTGTAACGTTACTGAATGAGGCCGTTGCCATTGCAGAGAAGTTAAGGCAAGCCATTGAACTCCATGATTTTGAGCCTGTAGATAAAGTCACCGTTAGCTTTGGTGTGACGGTTATTAGAGGGAATGACGGAGAGAAGGAGTTAGTGTCTCGTGCAGATGAGCAGTTATATCGTGCAAAAGACAGTGGCCGAAATCGTGTTTGCCATGATTGAAGGGTGAACCTTATAACGTTTAAAAACAATTTAAAAAAATTTAACCCTTTTTGACGTGTGCTTCGTTTGTAGAAATAACGATGAACTTCATCATTAAAACTGCATCCATTCAGGAGTACAAACTATGAATATTCGACCTCAGCATTTTTCTAAAACCCCTCTCTATTATTCAGTGGCATTCGGCATGGCTTTTTTGGTTGGTTGCGCTTCGAGCGTTGATCAAGCGGCTATAACGCAAGACGATAGATCTTCCACAACAGTGAAGGCAGAAGAGCAACAAAACGTCCCCGTCAGTAAAGATCAAAGTAAACACATAGCACTAAAGGACTCTTTGGAGCAGGAATCACTTGAACGTAAAGTAACGCAAGGAAGAAATAACTTTAAGAAGTCGGAAGCGGATGTATATCTTGCTCGTGAATCTCTGCAAATGGCTGCAGGACAGGTTGCCCATTCTAGGGTTTATCAGAGAGCACCACAGCCTGCAGTTCAACCTCCAAGGCATGACGTTGATACGTACCAATATCAAGACACCGGTCGTGAGAAATACGCAGAACTGGGTATGAATCCTATTAAACTCGTCAGTAATGAGCCGGTTTCTACCTTTAGTGTCGATGTCGACAGTGGCAGTTATAGCAATGTTCGTCGCATGTTAAATCAGGGGGCGCTTCCGCCAAAAGATGCTGTACGGGTTGAGGAAATGGTGAATTATTTTAATTATCAGTATGAGCAGCCTGATCTTAAAAAGGCACCTTTTAGTGTCAATTCGGAATTGGCGCTTTCCCCTTGGTCACAAGACCATGTGCTGCTACGAGTCGGGTTACAAGGCTATAAACCTGAATTAGATGCAAGACCCGCTGCAAATCTAGTTTTTTTATTGGATGTTTCAGGTTCAATGAACTCATCAAATAAATTGCCTCTATTGAAGAAATCCCTCACGTTATTAACTAAGCAACTCAGCGATAGAGATAAAGTTTCCATTGTTGTTTATGCCGGTGCTTCTGGCGTTGTTTTAGAACCCACCGATGGCAATGATTCTCACAAAATAGAACAGGCGTTAAATCAATTAAGAGGGGGAGGTTCTACGAATGGCGAAGCAGGTATTGAACTTGCCTATTCCTTAGCTGAACAAGCCTTCATTGAAGGAGGGATAAACCGAGTTTTATTAGCCACTGATGGTGATTTTAATGTAGGAACCAGCAATGTTGATGCGTTAACGTCTTTGATTGAAAGAAAGCGAGAGAAAGGCATCTCTTTAACTACTCTGGGTTTTGGATCAGGAAATTATAATGATCACTTAATGGAACAGTTGGCTGATACTGGAAATGGTAACTACGCCTATATTGACGGTCTGAAAGAAGCGCGAAAAGTACTTGTGGAGGAGCTTTCCTCTACGCTAATGACCATTGCCAAAGATGTAAAAGTTCAGATTGAGTTTAATCCTAGCGTTGTTGCCGAATATCGTTTGATAGGGTATGAAAATCGAATGCTGGCCCGTGAAGATTTTAATAATGACAAAGTGGATGCAGGTGAGATAGGCGCGGGCCATAAAGTGACTGCTTTGTATGAGTTGCTGCTACAAGATTCCAAAAGCAGAAGAATTGATCCATTGCGGTATCAAAAAGAGGCTGATGGTCAGTTTATCTCCTCTGAACGCTCTCAGGAACTGGGATTCTTGAAATTACGCTTTAAACAACCAGATGGGGTCGTCAGCAAACTGATTGAATATCCTATATTCTCAGTTAAGGACCCTATTGCCTTTAATGACGCGTCTGAAGATTTTCAGTTTTCATCGGTAGTGGCGGGTTTTGGACAAAAACTTCGAGGTGGGAAGTACCTAACGGATTTTGGCTATGAGGAAATGATTCACTATGCTCAAAGCAATAAAGGACAAGATCCATTTGGTTACAGAAGTGAGTTCGTTCAACTCATAAGAATGGCAGATGCCTTGTCGAATTGATGAGCTATTTATTAATCGGTTATGGTAACGATCCATATTATTTACTTTAGATGATGCAATTCAGGGATGAGCCATTGAGTATTAGGCAAACGACATGCACCGATGAAGAGCTGATGGTCCGCTACGGTCAAGGTGATCATCAGGCCTTTGAAACCTTGTATGCTCGGCATAAAGACAGTCTTTATCGGTATTTTTGTCGTCAACTGTCAGATATGAATTTGGCTCAAGACTTATATCAAGAGTTATGGAGCAGGGTGATTAAGTCTTCAGTTCAATATGAAGCTCATGCTAAATGGACGACCTGGGCGTATCGTATAGCGCATAACTTGGTCATCGATCATATCAGGGTGTTGAAGCCTTCTGAGCAATGGAATGAAGAAGATCACTCAAAAGAAAGTAACCTAAGAGGAAATGCGTTTCTATCTCCAGATAAAGAGAGTGAGCACGGTGAAATGGCTGAGCGTTTAAAAGTATGCATCAGCCAGCTACCTCAAGCTCAGCAAGAAGTGTTTTTATTAAATGAAGAAACTGGTATGACCCTGAAAGCGATTGCTGACGTGGTATCCGTGTCTGTCGAAGCCGCTAAGAGTCGCTTGAGATATGCCAGATCACAATTACAAGATTGCTTGAAACTCTATCGAGGCAGTTTTAGTACGACTGAGGGGGATAAATAATGAATGACACAAATCCTCCTGAAAAAGATGACTTTGATTTATCTGCGCTTTATCAAACCGGTGCGAAAGAAACGCCATCGGAGATAATGAATCAAAAGATTCTCGATGATGCCAAACAAGCGTCTGAACTCAGGCAATTAGAGTTACTCGATGCTCATCGAGATAAGCTAAGTTTACGAAGTTGGCAGTGGCCTTTATCTGCGGCGGCCGTTGTCGTCATTGCGAGTTCCTTAACCCTCGATCTTTATCAAAAGGACGAACTGAAAGTAGACGTTATACCAGAGATTTCTCCGTATTCAGAATTGAGATCGCAACCTTCGATGGATTTTAAATCGGAAGAGTCTTCAGAACTATTCGCGCCAATCGAGTCTGAAGATACGCAGTTGTCAAAAGACACTGTTCCGTTAAGTGTTTTTAAAGATGAGCCTGCGATGGAGGATAAAAAGATAAGGCGTCCTGAGGCCGCAGCTGCCAGTGAAATGCGAGCAATGAAACAGCAATCCGTTGAAACTACGAAGAAACCCTTAGAACTGGATACTCAGAGCGCAGATTCTTCTTTAATAACAAAGGAAGATGAAAACCAAGATACAGACAGTAGCGTTCAGCATTTTGAGAAAGAGCATAAGCAAAAAAATGATTCGATTGATGGAGATATAAGCTCTGCTCGCCTGAAGAGAAGTAGAGAGGATGATTCTTTAAAAAGATACACGTCGGCTGAGGCTTGGCTTAAAAGTATAGAAGGATTAATTGCTCAAGGGGAGCTTTCGATAGCAAAGCAAGAGTTGAAACTATTTAGAGAGAAGTATCCTAATGTCAAAATACCTCAGCGCTTTTTTGATGCTTTTCAAGCGGAGAAATAGTGCTCTTTGTTAGAAACAGAGTCCTCATAAACTAAGAAAGTGTCTGGAATTAAATTCGAAACGTACCAATGCGTGTTTTAGGGTGAATCATTAATCTGTCATCTTAAAAGCGTATTTTGAATTGCGTAAAGTGAATTCCTACTTTGAGGTTTAGCAGTAATGTTTGGAAATTTATCCATAAGACAAAAGTTGTATGGTTCGTCTTTAATCATTGTTATGGCTCTTTTACTCATCGGGGTCATCTCTTATTCGTCAATCCAAGAAACAGAAAGCTTAAATAAAGCCGCTACTCAATTGCACGCCTCCAGAGCCGACATGTTGATGCTTAGGCGCAATGAAAAAGACTTCATTATGAGAGGTCTTATTAAATACAAAGATAAGTTTTCAAATAATTTCGATCTTTTAACGGGCAATATCTATGATTTAGAGAAAACCCTCAGTCAACAAGGTATTTTCTTAAAAGAAGAACTCAGGCAACTAGATGAGTTCTTCAGTCGCTATTCGGCTTCCTTTTACGATCTAATAAGAATCAGTCAGACGATTGGTCTAACTCATGAAGAAGGGTTGAGGGGGGCTTTAAGGAAATCAGTCCATGCTGCGGAATCAACCATTAAGCTAGAAAACAATAATCAATTGCTTGCTGACATGTTGATGCTTCGTAGAAACGAAAAAGATTTCATAATGCGCTCGCTTCCTAAATATATTGATAAACACAATAAAAACTATGAAAAGCTGCTTGCTAACCTAGAGAGGTCAAGCATCAGAGCAGTAAATAAAAAGCAAATTCAAATGGATATGCAGGCTTATCAACGTGATTTCAAGAAATTGAGTGACGCGTTTATTGAACGAGGCTTGTCCCCTAAAGAGGGGGTAAGAGGGACAATGCGAGCCAGTGTGCATGTGACAGAAGCTTTGCTTACCAAGATTAATGAAGCCATAGAAAGTGAAATTCAAGCCCAGAAGGAAACAAATATCGCAGTGCTCATTATTACCTGCAGCGTTTTATTGGTGATGATTGCGTTTATTTTGTTTTATATCGCTCAAAATATTTCGATTCGTTTATTTTTGATTAATCAGAAAATGAGTGAAATTAGCGAAGGTGATGCCGATTTAACGTCGAAACTGAAGTTCTCTGGTGAAGATGAAATCTCTGAGCTTGCAACAAACTTCAATAAAATCACGGAGAAGTTAAGACGTTTAGTTACGAAGGTTAGTAGCATTTCTGGAGAGCTATCAACGAACTCTCAGAATCTTTCTGATGATGCTTTAGCAACGGCAGAATATGCATCAGAGCAAAGTAAGGAGGCAAATACGGTGGTTTCTTCGATGAATGAAGTATTTGCTTCTTCTGAAGAGATATACGCGAATATTACCTCTGCGGCTGAGGCTGCGAATCAAGCCAGAATTGAAACGCTTGAGGGTGAGAAGGTTGTTAAAAAGGCTGAAACGACCATTCGTTTGTTGGCGGAGGAGCTTCAGGCATCCTCTGAAAATGTGTCCATACTTGAAAAGGACAGCAACGGTATTGGACAAGTTCTTGAGGTGATCCGAGGCATCGCAGAGCAAACCAATTTACTTGCTCTTAACGCAGCTATTGAAGCCGCGAGAGCAGGCGAAACGGGCAGAGGCTTTGCCGTTGTGGCAGATGAAGTTCGTACGTTAGCTCAACGTACTCAGGATGCCACGTCAGAAATTAATGAGTTGATTGAACGCTTGCAAAGTGGTGTGAAGTCCATAATTCAAACGATACAGAATGGCATGACAGAAGCTGAATCCAGTGCTTCGGACGTGAATAAAGCAAAAGACTCGTTTACCAGCATTACAGGATCTGTTCAAAATATATTTGAAATGAGCAATCAGATCTCCACGACCTCTGAACATCAGACGGCCTTAACTCAGCAAGTCAATGATGGGGTTGTCCATATTAGTGAGCGTTCTAAAGAAACATTGAAGAATGTAGAATCTACTCGTGAAAACAGTGCTGAACTTGCACAACATGCCATCATTCTTGAGTCCATGGTTGGAAATTACAAAGTTTAAAGGTATGGATAACGAGAGGTATGGAGTGAAATTGATCTGATAGGAACGTTTACGAGTTCCTGCCAGATCAATTTACGACTCTTTAAGTAGGTAACACTGAAGAGGTGTTAGCGCTTCCAAATACTTAGCGCTTCTAGAGCGTTGAAGCTAGACTATTTACCTAAAATGTTTTGAAGTGCTTTGTCATAGATAATATCTGCTTTTTCAATATTATCTATTGATACGTCTAAATCATTGACTAAACCGTTTTCTAAACCGTAAATCCAACCATGCACGGTTAATGTCTGGTTTCTGTCCCAGGCTTCTTGAACAACGCTGGTGCTGACAACGTTCATGACTTGTTCAATGACATTCACTTCGCATAAGCGATCGCATTGATTATCCATGCCTTTGACCTGTTCAAATCGACGCTGATGTTTGCGGTAAACATCTTGAATATGACGGAGCCAATTATCGATCAGTCCGTGTCTTTGTCCTTCTAAAGAGGCTCTTACACCACCGCAACCATAATGGCCTGTTACTATGATGTGTTTAACTTTAAGTACGTCGACGGCATATTGCATCACGGATAGGCAGTTTAAATCAGTATGAACCACCATGTTAGCTACGTTCCTGTGAACGAATAAATCACCGGGAAGTAAGTCAACAATTTGATTGGCTGGAACTCTGCTGTCAGAACAGCCGATCCAAAGGTATTCAGGTGATTGCTGGTTTTTTAAACGATCAAAAAAATTCGGGTCTTGTTCTTTAATAGACGCTGCCCATTGTTGGTTTTTCTCCAACAGATCATTCAAGTTTGACATTCAGGACTCCGAGATCAGGAATATTTGGCGAATTATCGGCTAAAAAATGAGTGAACACAATGACTCTGAGGCCGATGTTTATCTCAGGTTTTCATTCGGTAGTTCGATCCGGAAACCATTTTTTCATTAACGCCTTGGCCTTACTCGTGTGTTCTTCTTTGATGTGAGTACTTACTGTGGCTAACGCGGTGAGTAATGTAGCTAGATCATCACCATAGCCAGTTGGCAATAGATCAGGAACGGCATCGATGGGCACTAGGAAATAGACAAGTGCACCATAGATCACTGTCTTGGCCCAAGCAGGTGTACTGTCATCTCGAGCAGAGAAGTACAGTTTCAGGGTTGTTTCTACTAAGTCTTGGCCTGCACGCTTTGCTTGGCTTGAGAGTTTTTCCCATAAGCGCCGTTTTAGTGTCACAGGGGAGGCGCGTAGCGACTCAGGAATGTTTGCTGTTAACATTTTTTGCTCTCCCTATTGTTGATTTAGTCGTCAATTTTGACGAACTTCACATCGTTACATGCTTAACTCAAGGTACAATCATTTATAACTAATAATAGTACCTCGAATATAACAATAAAAATCGGGTGGATAGAATGACTTTTAACTCTGGTCTGAGTAATTCTTCTATGAGTTTAGAAAATGCTCAAATGGATCAATTATCACAATCTCCTAAGCTCAGTGATTTAAATGTACTTTTGATTGATGATCATCAGATATATTTAGATGGGTTGAGCATAACTCTGTCTTTAATGGATTCTGTTGAGCATGTATATCAAGCAACGTGTTTAGAAGAGGCAAATGCATGTTTGAACTCTGTTGCCCTTGATATGATTTTGTTGGATTTGCACCTTCCTCAAGTTGATGGTTTTAACATCATGAACCATCTGGATCATGTGTGCCCAGATGTACCTGTGGTCATATTATCTGGATCAGATTTACCCGAAGATAAACGTTTGGCAATGAGCCGAGGGGCGAAGGGTTTTTTAAATAAATCCGCCACAGGAGATGAGATTCGAGATGCCATTTCTAAAGTTGCTCAAGGTGAGTTATTAACACCTTCCGTTGCACTGGCTACGTCAAACCCAGACGAAAATAATTTGATGAGCAAGGTTCGTGTCAGTGTTGCTAGACAATATCGAATTACTCAGCGACAAGCTGAAGCGCTCGTATTACTGGGTGAAGGCTTATCGAATAAACAGATTTGCCGACGTTTGGAACTCACGGAAGCGACAGTGAAGTTCCACTTGAAAGCGATCTTTTTAGCGCTGGACGTCCATAATCGCACTGAATGTGTTGCTGTTGCTCGGCGGCTCAATATTCTTATTTAAGGTCTTGAGTATCCCCCGACGAGATTCTTAATTTAAGGTTAATCGTTCACTAGATGCTCGCTGCTAAATTCAAGATGAAAGGTTGACCCTTTGCCTTGTTCAGATTCAACAATAAGCTGAATATTGAGTAAAGCGGCTAGCTGTTTCACAATGCTCAGGCCTAGACCCATACCCACTTCTCTGTTCGGGGTGACCTGGAAGTATTCATCGAAGATGGATTCGAGGTGCTGTTGCTCGATTCCGCACCCGTTATCTTCAATTGAGACTCTTAATATTCCTGATTTTGTGTCCGCCGTATTTAAGCTGGATGGAAAAAGGCGCATTGATATTTTTATTTTGTCTGCGTCTGCATGGCGTATCACGTTATTAACTAAGTTTTGAATGATTCTTTCCAAAAGAAGAGGGTCACTGTTTACTTTTACAGGCTGAGAAATGATCAAATCTAAAGCTATTTGAGACGCTTCCAATTGTGTCTCCATGGCTTTTCCAATGGATTTTAATAGCTCATCCACTTGAAAAATTTCTTTGTATTCCGTAACTGCGCCCATCTCTAGACGACTGAACTCAAGCAATGAATCAAGCAGTCGATTGAGCATATCCACCGACGTTGAAAGCCTTTCAGACAGCATTTTGTGCATTGATTTATCTTGAGTCTGTTGAAGGGCGTCAGAAATGAGATTAATTGCATTAATGGGTTGGCGCAAATCATGACCTGCGGCTGCCAGAAATTGAGTCTTTGCTTGTGTATCTGTAATGGCTTGTTGGCGGCTTAACTTAATTAATTGATGTTTTAAATATCCGGTACGTAATATTTGTTCTTGAATGTAACCGCCTACAGTACCTATGGTGCACATGGATGAGATAAAAAACATCTGAGCGATTATGTGCTCTGTATGGCCTATTAATTTTTCAACAAAACCATATAAAAACCAGAGTCCCCAAGATGAAATAACGGCCATTTTGAACGGCATGCCAAGCAGGAAGAACCCAAACAAAAGAACAGAATATAAGCCATCATAAGGTAGGTCATACCCTTCTAATTGGGCACCAGCAATGATTGCTATAATTCCAACGCCCATCCAGAGATAACCAAAGAAAGTAGTCAGTGCAATTGTTCTCCATTGCTCCATCCAGCGAATCATGATTAGAGCTAAAAGAACAACGGGTATTAACATGCCAAATCGAACCGATATGGTGTATTGCCAGATATTATCGGGTAAAAACAGGTAGTCAGCGGCAGCATATAGGATGAGTAGAAGTAGGCTGAAAATGGCAACCATCGGTAAGCGTCGTTTTATTAATAACGCCTGATATTTTTGGAAGCCGGGTTCGAGTTGGTTTGTAAAACGAAGCCCTTGAAAACCATTGAGTAGCTGTTGAGTCAGCTGATCTTGCTGTTCCGAGACGGTATTGCTGGTATGGATCATGAGTTCTTATTCTTTTTATTTGAATCTTAATATGTATTTAAGCGCTCATAAAGAAAATTAAGATGAACAGTGGTTAGTCTATTGCTATGGGCGAAGGGTTTTTCCTGTAGTCGCGAGGAGTACTTCCTGACCATTTTATGAAGGCATGGTTAAAGGCAGATGGTTCGGAATAACCGAGCTTGTCTGCTATGGATTCAATGGACAGCTTTGAGTTATTCAATAAGCGACAAGCGCGTTGATATCTCACTGTATTTAGAATTTTTTGGTAGCTTGTCGATTCCTTAGAGAGTTGTCTTCTTAGTGTTCTTTCAGGAATTGAGAATAAAGTCGAAACTTCTGACAGCTTAGGGAATTGGTATTCAAATAGGTTTAAATATTGACTGACCTTTCCTTTAAGTCCGTTCATTTGTGCTGCTCTGGCTTCTATCAATTGATCGCATTGAGATTTGTATAAATTGCAAGCAAGAGGGTTGGATTGAGGAAAGCTTCGTGACAAATCCACGCTGTGGACAATTAATCTCCCTATGGGTTTATTGAATTTTACCTCGCATTGAAATGACTCCTCAAAGGCTGCTTTGCTGGTGGGTGGGTGAGGAACCCAGACTTCTTTTAAGATTATATCGTCATTAATATTAACGATGATGTCTTTCAACAGTTGATATGTCCCTGATAAATCTCTGTCTATTAGAAAGTTTCTAATGCTGTCGGGCAGTGTTGAAGGATAAAGATTTAAACCTGAGTTATTGGGTGAAATGTCTAACTCCATTCGACCATACAAGTAAGTCAGTTCTTGATATCGAACCCCAATTTTACACGCGTCAAAAGCCGTAGGGCATGTCATTAGCATGAGCGAGAAAGGACCGTAACCAGCTAGACCAAACCCTTCACCAAGCTTCAGTCCACAAGTGGGGTCATCAAGTTTCTTGCCTATGTCAACCAAGATTTGGAGCTCTTGAGCAATGTCTATCTGGGCAAACGGGTCAAGGTTGTCCAATGAAAAACCATACTTTGTGAGGATGTCTGACGTATCTATCCTCATATTATTAATTCCGTGGATGGTATAGACCAATCCAAGTATCGATCGTGTTGACATAGTGTGGCCGAAATTATCAAGTTATGGGCTTTTATGAGCCTGTCGTTCGTAGACTAAGACAAATTATACTTTTGAGCAATTACTCATATATGAGTCAGCTTAATGTAAATAACAATAATACATCAGCAGAGTAATGTTGACGTCGGGAGGGGTTATGACTTTTAAGAGTTCAGACAACAAGGCATATGATGTTGCAATCATAGGCACAGGGTTTTCCGGTCTTTGCATGGCCATTAAGCTACTTGAAGCAGGGATAGACTCCTTTGTTATTTTAGAAAAGAAAGACGAAGTGGGTGGAACGTGGCGAGAGAATACCTACCCAGGAGCGGCCTGTGATGTTCAGTCTCACTTATATTCGTTTTCTTTTGAAGGGAATCCTGAGTGGAGTAAAGTCTTTTCCGGTTGGAAAGAAATTCAAGCTTATATTATCGGGTGTGTTGAAAAGTATAACTTGCGTGATTACATCAAATTCAATTTTGAAGTTCAGTCGTCTGAGTTCATTGAAAGGGAAGGCCAGTGGCTAATCTCAGACTCGTCGGGTGATCAAGTAACGGCACAAAGCTTCGTCATGGGGACGGGCCCTCTTCATGTTCCTGCTAAGCCTAACATTCCTGGTTTGGCATCTTTCAAAGGTCGTGTGTTTCATTCTGCGGAATGGGACCACTCTTTTTCTCTATCAGGAAAAAGGGTTGCTTCAATTGGTACTGGGGGTTCTGCTATTCAGTATGTGCCAGAGGTTGCGAAAATCGCAGATCAGTTGTTTGTCTATCAGAGAACAGCCGCTTGGGTGATGCCTAGAAATGAACGAAGTTATTCATCTATAGAGAAGTGGGTTTTTAGAAATGTTTCTCCTGTTAGGAAACTCTATAGAAGCATGTTGTATTGGTTTAATGAATCACGTTTGCTGCCAATGTTAAACCCTAAGATTGCTGCTGGTGTGTCTAAATTAGCAAAATTACATATTAAAAAGTCCGTTAAGGACCCAGCGTTAAGGAAAAAGCTAACGCCTAATTACACTATTGGCTGTAAGCGAATTCTCATCTCAAATCAATATTACCCAGCGTTCAATCGAAGCAATGTTGATTTAATTACAGAGGGTATTCAATCTGTAGGTGAGAATCATATAACCACGATTGACGGACAAAAACGCGAAGTAGATGCCATTATTCTTGGGACGGGATTTCATGCCGATCCTAGAAGTTATTTGAAGTATTTCAAAATCACAGGGAAAGACGGCGTCAATCTCTTAGATCATTGGAAAGCGGGACCTGAAGCGTATTTGGGCACTACAGTTTCAGGTTTTCCTAATATGTTTCAGTTAGTCGGACCAAATACAGGATTAGGCCACAACTCAATTATTTTTATGATTGAGTCGCAGGTTCATTACATTGTTAAGTGTTTAAAAGAAATGAAACGACGCAATGTTCAAACCGTTGAAGTTAAACAAGAAAAACAAACGGCATTTAATGCTTGGGTTCAAGATAACTTGAAAGACACTGTGTGGGCATCAGGTTGTGCCAGTTGGTATTTACAAAGTGATGGTAAAAACTTTTCTCTTTGGCCTGGTTCTACTTGGGGCTATCGATTAAAAACAAGGAACATAAAGCTAGATCATTACCGTTGGCAATCCCTATCCGATATTTCGCAATCTTCGCCGGTTGTGGAGTCACCGAAATTGGCATGTGTTGATTAACAGAATATTTTAAATTTGTATTTTTGGCGTTGGAGTGAAAATGAAGAAGTTATTTATCGCGTTATTGGTTGGCTTTGTATTTGTTGGTGTTGGGTATGGTTTAGGTTCTAAGTATAAGTACGAGTTGTACGAAATGGCGATGTCTGTAGAGAAAGAAAAAGCAAAATTGTCGTCGGGCGTTTTAACAGTAGGAGATAATGAATTTGCTTATTTGGAAGGCCCTAAGACAGAAGGGCAGGCAACGCTTTTACTGATTCATGGCTTTGCCGCGAATAAAGAAAATTGGTTGCGCTTTGCAGCGAATTTAACGGATCAGTATCACGTGATTGCGGTTGATTTATTAGGTCATGGCGAAAGCACGAAAAACCCTGCGTTGAGACACGACCTTGATGACCAAGTGGAGTATGTTCGTGGGTTCTTGGATGCAAAAGGGGTTGGTGAGATTCATGTGGCAGGGAACTCAATGGGAGGTGCCGTTTCGTCTCTCTTTGCTGCTACGTATCCTGAAAGGGTGAGGACTGTATCTTTGGTTAACCCGGCTGGAATCTTCGAACACAGAGCAGTACTTCAAGACTATTTAGATAAGGGAGAAAACCCTCTGGTTGTAAACTCTTATGATGATGTTCATAAATTAATGGCATTTGCGATGGTAGAAGCTCCCTTCATTCCATGGCCAATTACTGAGGTGGTTGCAGAGCGGTCAATGGCCAATAAAAAGTTGAATGATCAAATATTTCAGGAGTTTAGATCTGAGCATAAGTACGATTTTAAACATGCACTTACTACCATTAAGGCGCCTACATTAGTTATGTGGGGTCAGGAAGACAAAGTTATTAATTATAAGAACTCAGAAATATTTGATGCGCTAGTACCTAATTCTTCTGTGCTTATTTATGAAAACATCGGTCATGCACCCATGATTGAGATCCCTGAGCGGTCAGCAAAAGACATCGATAACTTTATTAATGAAAATTCATAAAATACAACTTTGGTAGGAGTGATTGATTTAGGTTTGTTGAAATAATTCAATCACCCTTAGGGGGAATAAGAATGAATAATTTGAAGGGGAAGGTAGCAGTTGTCACAGGCGCTGGTTCGGGTATTGGACGCGCATTAGCAATTAAGCTGTCTAAAGAAGGGTGTAATTTAGCCATTTCTGATTTGAACATGTCGGGGCTTGAAAAGACACGAGCACTGGCTGAATCTTCAAATATTCAGGTGAAGTCTTATTCACTTGATGTGTCAGATAAAGAGGCTGTTTATGCTCATGCTGATGAAGTTGAGCGTGATTTTGGGGAAGTGAATTTAATCTTTAATAACGCAGGTGTTGCTCTTTCTTCAAAGCTTATTGATATTGATATGAAAGACTTCGAGTGGTTAATGAATATTGACTTCTGGGGCGTGGTGTATGGGACTCAGGCGTTTTTACCTAAGCTGATCGCTTCAGGTGATGGTCATATTATTAACATCTCAAGCGTTTTTGGGATGATCAGTGTTCCTAAGCAGGGCACTTATAACGCAGCCAAGTTTGCTGTACGTGGTTATACGGAAGCCTTAAGGCAAGAGTTATTGATTGATGATCTACCTGTTCAAGTGAGTTGCGTTCATCCTGGAGGGATTAAAACGGAAATTGCTCGGAATGCTCGTGTCGGGGCCGGTGAGAATCGTGAAAGAATAGATACTGGATTTGATAAAGTCGCCAAAACAACGCCGAGTAAAGCGGCAGACATAATCATTAAAGGTGTGAAAGTGAATAAGTCGCGAATTATGGTGGGAGCAGATGCACACGTAATTCATTTTATGTATCGACTATTAGGTTCCAAATACCAAACAGTGACACAGTTTTTAGCTAAAAAAGCACTCTTTTAAATAATTTAATTAGAGGCTAAATGTTTATTCGATCTCTGATTCAACGACCTGCTTGATTTAACCTTTCGTTGAGTTTTTCACTCCGCCTAGTGGCGGAGTTTTTTTTATCTTTCTTTTCCTTCATTCATGACTATTCGTGAACATTAAATTTATTTAATATTGTCTCCATCTTGAGTTTAAATATCTCGTCGTACACTGATCCTGTCTTTTAATTAAACGGGAAATCGATCATGAATACGTTACAAAAAAAGTTAGCATCTCTTAGCGTTGTTACTGCATTAACTTTCGGCAGTGCTTCTACATTTGCGGATGATGAAGCAGCAGAATTGTTGCAATTAAAACGAACTCAGTTCACTGCTGAGAAGGCTTTAGAGAAAGTGTCAGAAAAGTACAAAGGACAGATACTTGAAATAGAGCTCGATGATAAAAATGATCAGTTGGTTTATGAGGTTGAAGTTGTTGATTTAGATAAAGAGAAAGTTTTCGAGTTGTATGTCAATCCATCCAACGGTGAGGTTGCGCTAAGCGAGACAGAGAGCTTAACGTTGTTAGGTTTTAATCGATTTGATGAGGATAAGTTGGCCGCGTTACAAAGCATGAAAGACAATAGTTTTTCTTTAATTGGTCAACTAGCAAAAGTAAAAACTGAGTATCCTGGTGTAATTAAGGAAGCGGAGTTCAAGCAAAGTAAAGGCGTAAGTTATTACAAGGTAAAGGTTCTCACCCATGACGGTAAGCGTCAAAAAGTAATCCTTGATGCTGCAACAGGGGATATGATTCCTGTAATGGATCATGATTAATAGAGTATCTCTGTAGTGATTAACAAGTTTCTTATTAAATAGGTGGATAGTGAAAGTTCTAATTGTCGAAGATGACCGCACAACCAGAGAGTTTCTTCAGCAGGCTTTAACGGAGCAAGGTTATACCGTTGAAACCGCTGGAGACGGTCAAGATGGGTTGTTTATGGCATTAGAGCTGAGTTTTGATTTGATTGTTTTGGACAGAATGCTGCCAAAACTGGATGGGTTAACCGTATTAACCACGCTTCGGTCTGGAGGCAATGAAACGCCGGTACTTATTCTTAGTGCCCTTGATAGTGTGGATGAGAGGGTGAAAGGTTTAAAGCATGGAGGGGACGACTATTTAGTTAAACCTTTTGCTTTAGCTGAGTTGCTGGCAAGAATTGAAATTCTTGCGCGTCGGCCAGCAGGTCTTTCGAAAGCTCAGACTACGGAAATTAAGTTGAAGAATTTAACTTTGGATATGCTCGGGCATAAGTTGATGATTGGCGATGAGTACGTGGAGCTTCAACCGAAAGAGTTTAAATTACTTCGTTATCTATTGGAGCATCAAGACCAAGTGGTTTCTCGGACCATGTTATTTGAAGCGGTATGGGATTACCAATTTGACCCTCAAACCAATGTTATTGATGTGCATGTGGCAAGGCTTCGGAAAAAACTTAATGAAGTCAATTCGCTTGTGGAGATTGGGACTGTGAGAGGGGTGGGCTATCGCGTCATCTCGGAATAATCCGATTCGTTGGATGTTAAAAAAAAGCTCCGTTTGGCGGCTTACGCTCATCTACACATTACTAACCACTGTGTTGGTGACGTTTGTTTTACTCGCTTTGTATTACTTTAGTGTCGGGCAAGTCATTCGGGCCCAAGAAACAAGTTTTCATGAAGTGGTGGCTCAACACCGTTTATTGTCAAAACAACTCACGCAGTCTGAGTATAAGTTGCAATTCTCTCCTGAATTTCAGTTGTCTGGGGGATTGAGTTTAACTTTCCAACCAGAAAAAGGCTTAACCGACGTTGTTGGTCGTTTGTCTTCTGTTCCTGAACACGTTTCGCTATGCCCTAATGTTTCTAGGTTTCCCGTGTATCAGGCTCGGTACGATGATATTGAAATACTCTCTGGGTGCGCGCTTCCTGTTTACGAGGGGAAAGTACTAGTTGCTCAGAATAGACAACAATTAGAGCGGTGGTTGGCTTTGTTCTGGAAGACAAGCTTGATTGCCATTCTCGTAACGATCGTCATAGGTTCTTTGTGTGGTTTATGGTTCTCGAGGAAGGTGGTGACTAAAGTAAGCTCCGTAAATCGGATTGCCCGTAAGGTAGAGTCTGGGGACTTATCTGCAAGAATTCCTATAGATGACTCTGGTGATGAGTTTGATCAGATGGCTGTTCATATCAATAGAATGTTGAGTCAACTTGAAGACAGTTTCGAAACGGTTCGAGGAACAACGGATGCGATTGCTCATGATTTAAGAACGCCCTTAGGCCGTTTACGTTTGCAGTTGGAATATCTAGTTTGTCAGAAGGAGGAAACGGTTAAAACGGATGTTCTCGTGGGGCTACTAGAAGAATTAGATCGGATCATTTCTACCTTTAAATCCATGTTAGAACTGACAAAATTAGAACATGGATTATTAGGCTCTGAAAAAGATAGAGTGTCCTTAGATGAATTAATTAATGACGCAGTTGAATTAATTCAACCGTTAGCAGAAGAGCAAAATCAAAATATCTTGGTTGACTTACAGCCAGTTCAGATTCGTGGTGATTCCAGTTTGTTGTTTAGAGCGATATATAATTTGCTGGATAACTCCGTGAAGTACTCAGGTGAAGGCACAGAGATCAAAATTAAATTATCATCGAAGGATCTGGTGATTTCAGATAACGGTGTTGGTATTCCAGAAGAAGATGTCGCAAAGGCTTTTCAGCGGTTATCCCGTTTGGATGCGAGTAGATCGCAGCCTGGTTACGGTTTAGGTTTGCCGATTGTTAAAGCGATTATTAATTTGCATGGAATGAAGATTAAAATGACTTCTAATAACCCAGGATTAAGGGTGAGGTTATCGTTATCATAAAGAGCAGTTGGAAATAATTGTTTGGCATTTACTTGGAGAGTAAATACCAAACAGCCTATTTTAGATCTAAATTAGGCTTTTAGTGTTTGAACGACTTGTTTAAACACTCGAGGGCTTGCAATGAATACATCATTCACAGGCTTTGGTGAACCAGTGCTGTCACCGATAAGCGCTCCGGCTTCCTGAGCAATCAATAATGCTGCATCCAGTTTTGTCTGAGAGCCTTTGACAATAGCGCCATCTGTCTTACCTGCCGCAGCATAGGCAATCGCCAGTAGGGGGCTGTCTTGGTCACAAAGACTGTAATTGGATTCTGTTAATTTCTGTGCTGTTTCAAAGTTATGGCTTGCTAACCAATTTCCGCTTAATACTTTGCCTGTCGCAGAGAAGTTGTCAGAGAAACGAATTCGTCGATCATTACTTTGAGCTCCACGTCCTTTAGAGGCTGTGAATTCTTCTTGCGTTGCTGGATTAATGATTACAGCATGCTCAGCTTTATCACGGAAATAATACGTAATAGCTAGTGCAAAAGCAGGGATTTGACGAATGTAATTAGAATGGGCGTCCAGCACTTGGATTTCCCAACGTGCATTGGCTGTACTGTCACCGATGGCTTCAAATTGTCCTACAACGTAATGCTCTGGGTAGCTTTTAGCTAAGAAACGAATAACTTGTTGTTCTGCATGGCGTAAGTAATTTGGCAGAATAGTTGGAAGAGGTTTCCCTTCACGTATTTCAGAATCAAGACGGTCTTGGCTTGATACAAGGGATTCAGCAGCGCGGCGCGCAGCGCGCAACGCATTATTCAGGTACGGATGCATAAACGTATTCACCTGGTCGGTTAACAGAACTTTTAAAAGAGCGGAGCAATGCTTAAAAAATAATCAGCTTTGCTCAAAATTGCGGCGAATTATAACAGAAAGTTTTAATCATACTAGAGAAGGTTATAAAAAAGTGACCAAAGGATAGGATTAGTTTTTGTGGTTCGGCTTTTGATAGTTCGCTTTCTGTTACACTAGACAGTCTATATCATATAATTTTGCTCATCTTATCAAGGTCCCTTTTTGGTATGAAGTCAGTCGATACAGAAGTTACAACAAGTTCAAACCATACGTTTGAGATGCTAGATAATATTAGAATTGTCATGGTGAATACCACGCACCCTGGAAATATTGGTGCAGCGGCGCGCGCAATGAAAACAATGGGGTTGTCAGACTTAGTTTTGGTCGAACCTAAAAAAGCGATTGATGATGAGTCAATTGCTCGTTCATCCGGGGCAACGGATGTCCTTGAAGCGGCTCGTATTGTTCCAACACTTGATGATGCGATTGAAGACTGTGGTTTGGTGATTGGAACAAGCGCTCGTTCTCGCAGTATACCTTGGCCGTTATTAAATCCTCGTCAATGTGCAGAGCAATCTGTATTGACATCAAAACGTCAAAAAGTTGCAATAATATTTGGACGAGAAGACAGAGGGTTAACGAATGATGAGTTGGCCAAATGTAACTTTCATGTTCATATCCCAACGAACCCTGAATACAGTTCATTGAATATAGGGGCGGCTATTCAGGTTATTAGCTATGAAATGCGCATGGCGATAGAGCTAAGCTCTAAAGGTGATGATCAGCTGTGGGGTGTTGAGTGGGATCGGGATCTGGCTTCAAGTAAGGAATTGGATGGCCTGATTGAGCACCTTGAGCAGGTTATGATTAAGTCTGAGTTTCTTGACCCTGAGAACCCTAGATACATAATGACTCGCATGAGGCGTCTGTTCAACCGAGCGATGCCTGATAAAGTTGAAGTGAATGTTTTTCGAGGCATTCTATCTGCAATTTCAAAGAAGTTTAATTGATAGTACTATTATTAAATAAGCTTACGTTAAGCAGTGGTAGTTAGGAACACTATGAAAATCAGCGTTAAAATGGAACTGAATTCAATCTTAGTTTGTCAGACGGCTAATCAAAGGCGATGTTGTTGCTCAATAAAGTAACAAGAGTGTTTTAGCGTATTTAAAGCCGAATATTGAATTGAGAAGAGATCAACATGTTTAAACGTCTGAAAGAAGATATAGCCAGTGTTTTTGAGCGAGACCCTGCTGCTCGGAATTCCTTTGAGGTATTAACCAGTTATCCTGGTGTGCATGCCGTTTTATTTCATCGTGTTTCTCATGCTTTCTGGAAAAAAGATTTGAAGTGGATGGCTAGAAGTGTGTCAAACTTTAGCCGATTTGCTACAGGCATTGAGATTCATCCTGGCGCAACCATAGGTCGACGCTTTTTTATCGACCATGGTATGGGAGTTGTTATTGGGGAAACGGCTGAGATTGGTGACGATGTTACTCTGTATCATGGCGTGACTCTCGGTGGTACTACGTGGAATAAAGGTAAGCGCCATCCTACTTTAGAAGATGGCGTTGTGGTTGGGGCGGGTGCGAAGGTGCTTGGTCCAATTACTGTTCAAGCAGGCGCTAAAGTAGGCTCTAATTCTGTTGTGACGAAGGATGTTCCAGAAGGGGCGACCGCTGTTGGTATTCCCGGTCGCATTATTCGTAAACACGACGCCTGTTCAGATGAAGCTGAGCGCCGAAGAAGAGCCATTGCGGAAAAGATAGGCTTTGTCGCTTATGGTGAAACTCAAGATACGAATGACCCTATTGCTCAATCGATTCGTGGGCTTCTGGATCACATTCTTGCGGTGGACCATAAATTAGAGGCTATGTGTCAGACGCTAGAGAAACTTGACAGTACTTATCATGATGAAGCGTTGCCTGAATTGAATCCCCAGGATTTTGAAGGGGTGACAAGTGAGGATACACCTTCGGAAGTGGTTGCTGAGATGCTGTCGGATGACAAAAGAAAGTAGTCCTTGTTTTGATTCAGCGAGAAATAGTGGCTATCTATGAGAAAGGTGACTTTTGCTTTTTTCATAGGTAGAATGCGGCTGTTTTTAAGCTGAACAAGGCATTTCTAGCTTTGTGAGTTTGTTCAATCCCTCCTCTTTATTCCCGTTATTACCATGTCTCCTATAAGGTTTTATACTTGACTAAAATTGTCGGGTATTAGATAATGCGAGTCTGATTTCTATTACGTTTTTTCAAATGAGGTTGGTTCATGCGTTTGACAACCAAAGGCCGTTACGCGGTGACTGCAATGCTTGATCTGGCATTGCATGTTGAAAAAGGTCCGATCAGTCTGGCTGATATTTCTCAACGCCAAGGTATCTCTCTTTCTTATCTAGAACAGCTTTTTGCGAAATTACGCCGAAATGGACTAGTTACCAGTGTTCGTGGTCCTGGTGGTGGTTATAGATTAAGTCGACCAAGCATTGAAATTTGTATTGCTGATGTTGTCGATGCAGTGAGTGAAAAAGTTGATACCACTCGCTGTGGCGGTTCGGGTGGTTGTCAGGATGGCGATGAGTGCTTAACGCATCATTTATGGCAAGACCTTAGTAATCAAATTCATGATTTTTTGAGTGATATATCTTTAGCTCAGTTAGTGTCTAAGAGAGAAATTCAAGCCGTTGCTGAAAGACAAGATCAGAAACAGCGTCAAGAGCATAAGGAAAACATCATTGCTTCAATCTAAATATGATGTATTGATTTTAGAACTTTATCTATTAGCGGGTGTGTAATTTATGCGTACACCGATATATCTAGATTATGCTGCTTCAACGCCAATGGATCCTAGAGTTGCAGAGAAGATGTCTGATTGCTTAACGATGGAAGGCAACTTCGGAAATCCTGCTTCTCGTTCACATAAATACGGTTGGTTAGCTGAAGAGGCGGTTGAGGTTGCTCGTTTAAATGTAGCAGCATTAATTAATGCTGATGCTCGAGAAATCGTCATAACTTCTGGCGCAACTGAATCTGATAATTTAGCGTTGAAAGGCGCAGCGTACTTTTATTCAAGTGATGCTGGTGGCGCTAAAGGCCGGCATATTATTACTTCTGCTTATGAGCATAAAGCTGTGCTGGATAGTTGCAAGCAGCTTGAGTTAGAAGGTTTCGAATTAACTTACCTGATACCAGATGATCAGGGTGTCATTACGGCTTCGAGTGTATGTGAAGCTATACGTGATGACACAATACTTGTCTCAATAATGCATGTGAATAATGAGCTGGGTACTAGAAATAACATTACTGAAATAGGTGCTGTATGTCGCGATCGTGACGTGGTTTTTCACGTTGATGCTGCTCAAAGCGTTGGTAAGATTCCGGTGGATGTTAAGTCCATGAATGTGGATCTTTTATCTATTTCAGCGCATAAGTTTTATGGACCTAAAGGAATTGGGTGTTTGTATGTTCGTCGTGATCCTTCCATTAAAGTGAATGCTCAGATTCATGGTGGTGGGCATGAGCGGGGGATGCGCTCAGGTACTTTAGCTACACATCAGATTGTTGGGATGGGCGCAGCTGCAGAAATAGCCTCAAAGGAATTAAACCAAGAATTTGCGGTTCTTAGTGATTTAAAGAGTAAATTGTGGGCCGGGTTAAGCTCTCTTGACGGTGTTTATTTGAACGGTTCCCATGAGGATCGGATTCCTGGGATATTGAATGTGAGTTTTGACGGTGTAGACGGTGAAACTCTTTTGATGTCTTTAAATGATTTAGCGGTAAGTACGGGCTCTGCTTGTACTTCTGCAACGGTTGAGCCGTCTTATGTATTGAAAGTGTTGGGTTTAAAGGATGAGCTGGCTCATGCTTCGATCCGATTTTCAATCGGACGTTTTTCAACGGAAGAAGAAATCGATTACACCATTAGAAAAGTGGTGGATGTGGTAAACCGCTTAAGAACCTAAGCGGTGTTTGGTTTACGTGATGGCCAATGACGGTATTTAGTGGCTTATTCATATCAGAGGTTATTGATTATGAGTAAGGCAATTATTCCCATAGTTATCCCTGCTTATTAGGGGAGAAGTTTGATGACTGAAGAAATTAACGAACTAATTAAAAACGAATACGAAGCTGGTTTTGTGACTGATGTTGAGTCAGAGACATTACCGCCAGGTCTGAATGAAGATGTTATTCGTTTTATTTCCAGTAAAAAGAATGAGCCTGAGTGGCTGCTTGAGTGGCGCTTAAAGGCGTTTCATGTATGGAAAGAAATGGATGAGCCTACATGGGCTCATGTGCAATACCCTGAAATTAATTTTCAGGATGTCTCATACTACTCTGCGCCTAAGAGCATGGATGATCGGCCGAAAAGCTTGGATGAGGTTGATCCTGAGCTATTAAAAACATACGAAAAACTGGGCATTCCTCTGCATGAGCAGGCTGCTCTTGCGGGTGTTGCTGTCGACGTGGTGTTTGATAGTGTGTCGGTTGTGACAACTTTCCGTGAAAAGCTTAAAGAAGCGGGTGTGATTTTCATGCCAATAAGTGAGGCTGTTCATGAGCATCCTGACTTGGTTAAAAAGTATTTAGGCAGTGTTGTTCCTCAAAAAGACAACTACTATGCGGCGCTTAACTGTGCCGTGTTCAGTGACGGATCATTCGTCTATATACCAAAGGGCGTTCGTTGTCCTATGGAGTTGTCTACTTACTTTAGAATTAATGAACAAAGTACAGGCCAGTTTGAGCGTACTTTGATTATTGCTGAAGAAGGCAGCCATGTTAGTTATCTTGAAGGCTGTACTGCTCCTATGCGTGACGAAAATCAGTTGCATGCTGCGGTAGTAGAGCTGGTTGCTTTGGATAATGCTGAAATTAAGTACTCTACAGTTCAGAACTGGTATCCAGGTGATGCAGAAGGTAAGGGTGGTATTTACAATTTCGTTACAAAACGAGGTGTGTGTCATACCAATGCGAAAATATCTTGGACTCAAGTTGAGACGGGGTCTGCAGTCACTTGGAAATATCCGAGTTGTATCCTTAAGGGCGATAACAGTGTTGGTGAATTCTATTCCGTAGCTTTAACAAATAATTTTCAGCAGGCGGACACTGGCACCAAGATGATTCACTTAGGTAAAAATACTAAGTCAACCATCATCACTAAAGGGATTTCTGCTGGTAAGAGTCAGAATGCTTATCGTGGTCTGGTTCGCATGAACCCAGGGGCGGAAGGTGCACGAAACTATACCCAGTGTGATTCTTTGTTGATTGGTGATAAGTGCGGTGCTCATACCTTCCCGTATATTGAGAGTAAGCACCCCAGTGCTGTGATTGAGCACGAAGCAACAACATCAAAAGTAAGCGATGATCAGTTGTTCCTTTGTCAGCAACGTGGCATTGATGTTGAAAAAGCCGTTTCAATGATTGTTAACGGTTTTTGTAAAGAAGTATTTAAAGAACTGCCGATGGAGTTTGCCGTTGAAGCTGGCAAATTGTTAGAAGTGAGCCTTGAAGGTTCAGTCGGTTAATCTGGTTTGATAAGAGATAGAGAGATTATTAATGTTAAGCATTAAAAACCTACAGGCAAAAGTTGAAGAAAAAGACATCATCAAGGGTCTGAATCTGAATATCAAACCGGGTGAGGTTCACGCGATCATGGGGCCTAATGGCGCCGGTAAAAGTACATTAGGTAATGTGTTGTCAGGTCGTGAAGGCTACGAAGTAACGGGTGGTTCAGTTGAGTTTCTTGGTAAAGATCTTTTGGATTTTGAACCGGAAGAGCGTGCCCGTGAAGGTTTATTTCTAGCGTTTCAGTATCCTGTGGAAATCCCTGGTGTGTCCAATCTAGAATTCTTAAAGGCTTCTGTTGATGCGGTTCGTGAGCATCGTGGTCAAGATCCTTTGGATTCAGTGAGCTTTTTAAAGCTAGCTAGAGAGAAGTGTAAAGCGGTTAACTTAGATCAAAACTTCTTGAAACGTGGCGTAAATGAAGGTTTCTCTGGTGGTGAGAAGAAGCGAAATGAAATCATGCAAATGATGTTGCTTGAGCCTTCTCTTTGTATTCTTGATGAAACGGATTCAGGCTTGGATATTGATGCGCTTCAGGTGGTTGCTGATGGTGTGAACTCTCAGCGCAGCGTTGATCGTTCGTTCATTGTTGTTACTCACTATCAAAGATTGCTGGATTACATAGTTCCTGATTATGTTCATGTTTTAGCAAATGGTCGAATTGTTAAGTCAGGTGGGAAAGAGCTTGCTCTTGAACTTGAAGAGAAAGGCTACAGCTGGATTGACGAAGAGGTAGTGTAAGCTATGACTGAAGCATCAACTCAAACATTAGATTATGCATCGCAAGCGCTGTCCTTGGCTCAGAGTGTAGAAGGGCCGGAATGGCTTTCGGGTCTTAGAAAAGACGGACAGCAAAGTTTTGAAGGTCATGCATGGCCAACACGTAAAACTGAGCATTGGAAGTACACTAATTTGAGCGCTTTGAATAAGCAAAACTATGCTCAATTAGTGGCTAATGATTCTGTTGCTCTAACTGATTCTGAGGCACAGCAATTGTACCTGATTGCTGATTTAGATGCTGTTCAGCTCGTATTTGTTAATGGTCATTTCTCTGAAACTTTATCATCAGAGATTGATTTGGATTCAGTGGAAGTTGTTCGGTTTTCTCAGGCAGACGAAGATCAGAGATCGGTGATTTCTGACAATTTAGGTCAGATAACGCTGAATGAAGAGCATATATTCAGTGCGCTGAACGCAGGACAGCTTGATGACGGTGTGTTAATTCGTTTCTTGAAAAATAAGAAAACGGAAACGGCCATTCAGGTTGTACATCTGACAACGGCTCAGTCACAAAGCTTTTCTGTGAATGCTCGCTTGTTGGTGGTTTCTGAGGCTGGTTCTCAGGGCGTCGTTGTCGAGAGTTTCGTTTCTGATGACGCATCTCAGACGGCAATTGTTAACAGTATTACTGAATGCCGAATCGACGATAATTCAAAACTGTTTCATTATAGACTACAGCTGGAACAAGAAGATGCCATTCATATTGGTGGTATGCATGTTCAGTTGAACGCTGGCAGTCAACTAGAAAGCTTTCATGTTGGTTTGGGTGGCAAGGTCAAGCGAGTCGATGTGGTTGTTAATCATGAAGGATCTGGTGCACACTGTGATTTGAAAGGTGTTTATTTACCTAAAAATTCACAGCACATTGATTACCACACATGCATCGAACATAAGGTACCGCATTGTACTACCAGTGAAGTATTTCGAGGCATTATCGCTAATCAAGCTAAAGCGGTTTTTAATGGCCGTATTCATATCCATCCTGACGCACAAAAGACGTTGGCGGAACTGAATAATAGAAATCTTTTGTTGTCTAATAAAGCAGAGATAAACACGAAGCCTGAGTTAGAAATTTATGCGGATGATGTTCGTTGTGCTCACGGTGCGACAATTGCTCAGTTAGATGATAACGCGATGAATTATATGCTCTCTCGAGGTATCGGTCGTCAGGAAGCTGAAGTAATGATGAGCTTTGGTTTCATTAATGAGTTGTTGAACGGTTTGGCTCATCACCCAATACAAGAGAAGCTACGTCCTATTTTGGCAGATTTATTTGGCAAGGATGACTCTTTGACGAGGCATTTATTATGATAGAGGCAATCGCTGACACGCCCTTGGGGCTTGATGTGGATAAAATTCGTAAGGATTTTCCTATTTTACATCAGGAAGTGAACGGTCATCCTTTGGTGTATCTTGATAACGCTGCTTCGACTCATAAGCCTCAAGCTGTGATTGATGCATTAGCGCTTTATTATTCTAAGAATAACTCGAATGTGCATCGTGGAGCTCATGCTTTAAGCGATCGCGCTACTCAGGATTTTGAAAATGCACGTGGAACGGTTCAGGCATTTTTAAACGCTGAGAGTTCAGAAGAAATTATTTGGACTCGAGGTACTACAGAAAGCATTAACTTGGTTGCTCAGACCTACGGGCAAGAGAATGTTAAGGCCGGGGATAATGTAATCATTTCTGCTATGGAGCATCACTCGAACATTGTACCTTGGCAGGTTCTGTGTGAACAAGTGGGTGCGGAGCTTCGAGTTATACCGGTTAATGATGCGGGTGAATTACAGTTCGAAGACTTCCTTGCTTTGCTTGATGAGAAAACTAAGTTTGTATCGGTTGTACATGTCTCTAATGCTTTAGGTTCGATTAATCCTGTAGATGCAATTATTACTGAAGCTCATAAAGTCGGCGCTAAGGTTTTGATTGATGGAGCGCAAGCCGTTGCACACTGGGAAGTGGATGTTGTTGCTTTAGATTGTGACTTTTATGTGTTCTCAGGTCATAAGCTGTTTGGTCCTACAGGCATTGGCGTGTTGTATGGAAAGAAAGAATTACTTGATTCTATGCCTCCATATCAATATGGCGGAGAAATGATTGAGCAGGTAAGTTTTTCAGGTACGACGTTTAACAAGTTACCGTACAAATATGAAGCTGGCACACCCAATATTGCTGGTGCAGTCGGTTTGGCAGCTGCGATTGATTATTTAGTTGCGTTAGATAGAGCTGCATTGGCTGAGCATGAAGAGGCGTTACTAGAAAGAGCCAAGTTACGTGCTACGGAAATCCCTGAGATTCAGCTTGTGGGTACTGCAAAAGATAAGACGAGCGTTTTTAGTTTTTTGATTAAAGGTGCTCATCCTCATGATGTAGGAACTTTATTGGATCAGCAAGGGGTAGCTGTACGTACAGGTCACCATTGTGCGATGCCGATAATGGAACAGTATTGTATTCCTGGGACGGTGAGAGCATCGTTCACTTTTTATAATACTCTTGAAGAGGTTGATGCTCTTTTTGATGCGATTAATAAAGTTAAACTGTTTTTGTTATAACCAGCGGAAAGCAAACTTATGACCGTAGAATCTTTCTCACCTGAAGAGTCTGTGCTTACCATTACAGAAGCGGCAGCCATACATTTGTCAGGGCAAATTACACGAACTAATTCAGCGGGCCTTCGCCTTGCTGTTAATGAGAGTGGTTGTTCCGGTTATATGTATGAATTGAATTTGGTTTCAGAGCCTAAAGATGGCGATCATGCATTCGAACTTGCTGATGGCGTGACCTTGTATGTTGCGACAGAGGCATTGCCTATGATTCAGGGGACTGAAATTGATTATCATACTGAAGGTTTGAACAGCACAATAAAGTTTAATAATCCAAATGCTAAGGCTCTGTGTGGCTGTGGTGAGAGCTTCACTGTCTAATTTATTCTTATTGTGTGGTAGGTAGTTATGGAACGTAGAATGGTTGCTACAGTACGAGAATGTCCGGCTCGGTTGGTTCCGGACGGTACTCGTATTACGATCCCGTCAGGCACATTTGTAACGATTACTCAGTCCTTGGGTGGTAATTACACGGTCACCGTTAATGGAAATATGGCTCGCATTGATGGTACTGATGCTGAAGCGTTGGGTTTGATTGCTGAAGAGCTGGAGTTCGAACATGTGTCGGACGAGCTTATTCATGAAGAGCATGTATGGTACGCGCTGAAGACAATTTTTGATCCTGAAATACCTGTGAATCTCGTTGACCTTGGGTTGATTTACAAGGTCTCTTTGGATCAGGTGGCAAAGCAAGTGACTGTGGATATGACTTTGACTGCACCTGGTTGTGGTATGGGGCCAGTACTTGTAAGTGATGTGAAGTATCGGGTAGCAAAAGTACCTAATGTGACTGGTGTAAACGTTGAGTTGGTTTTTGATCCTCCGTGGCATAGAGATATGATGTCTGAAGAGGCACAGCTTGAAACAGGCATGTTCTTTTAGGTTTGTAGAGAAAGCAGCTAAGGCTGCTTTTTTTATGTGTTTGTTGATAGTGAACTTATTTGAAGTTTATTCAAAGTTGCTAAATTCTTTGAGAAACGGTTAAATGCGCGCTTTGAGTATTTAGTAAGCAGGTAGTGATTATATGTCGAACCCATTTGGTACTGAAATTACCCCAGAAGAAATTGTTGATACGCTTGGTTTCTTTGATAGCTGGGAAGATCGTTATCGTTACATCATTGATTTGGGTAAGCAGCTGCCAGAAATGGATGATTCCAAAAAGACTGATGATCGTATTGTGAAGGGGTGTCAGTCCCAAGTGTGGATTGACCATTGGTTGGAAGATAATAAAATTATGTTGAATGTGGACAGTGATGCCCACATTGTAAGAGGCTTGTTAGCTGTGGTGATGAGTGCATACAACGGGAAGACGGCTTCTGAGGTGTTAGAGTTCAATATTGAAGGCTTCTTTGAAGAATTGGATCTTATTAAGCATCTGAGCCCAACTCGTGGTAATGGACTGAGATCTATGGTTCAAAAAATTCGTGAGTTGGCGGTTTCTATTAGTTGATGACTTTTCGATTGATGTTAAATTTGAAAATACCGAGCTTGTTCTCGGTATTTTTTTGTCTATTCATATTGTTTGCACTATTGGTTGATAAAGTTGTTTTTGAAAGTCAGAAACCTTAGGTTTCCTACCCTTTGTTTGCCCGGATGTGATGCGCGATGATTGATTCTTCATGCTATTGCTTCGGGCTTTTTTTATTGTAAAGAAAAATATATAGCGTGCTGTGCTAATATTTATCCTAAGGTTTTTAGTTTTTTGAACGCTAATATTGACTAAGTATTTTGGTTTTTAGTAGCCATTCATTTATTTAAAAGGTTCAGTTTGTAATGAAATGGATAACTTTTTGTGTAGAAGATGAGGATTACTGTCATCAGGTAAGCTCTGTTAAAGAAGTTCTTCGTTATGAAGAGCCTGTGCCTGTACCTGGTGCGCCTGACTTTGTGGCAGGAATCATTAATGTTCGAGGTGAGGTAATGGTTGTGTTGGATACTCGAACGATTATGGGGTTGCCTCCTTTTGAGATGACGGATGCAAGTCGTGTAATTTGCCTTGAATTGCCGGAAGGGAATTTTGGTCTTTTAGTGGATTCGGTATCTGAAATGATCGACTTCGAAGATTCTCAGTTGGATCAGGGTGCGCAACCAACTATGACGGGTTCTTCGATGATGATTAAAGGAACCTATAAAGATGAAAAAGGCCTGAAGATTGCGATTGATGTAGATACCTTTGTTGCTAACTATATTGAAGAAAGGAATGCTGCTGTCGCATAGTTATTTTGATTTGTATTGATGAAAGTGAAAGGGCCTTTATTGGCTCTTTTTTGTTTTTAGTAGGAATTATTTTTTAATTTAAGTGTAGTTATCTGATAGTTTGACAAACGACGTTCTAAGCACTGGTAATGGTTGTCTTATCTGGCGTATAATCCGCTCGATTTTTTATACCGCTAAATGCACCTTTAAGAGGAATTTATTCATGGCTGTAGAACGTACTTTTTCTATCGTTAAACCAGACGCAGTTGCAAAAAATGTAATTGGTAAAATCTATTCTCGTTTTGAAGATAATGGTCTTCAAATCGTTGCAGCTAAAATGGTTCAGTTGTCTCGCGAAAAAGCTGAAGGTTTCTACGCTGAGCATAAAGAGCGTCCTTTCTTTAACGATCTTGTTGAGTTTATGATTTCTGGTCCTGTTTGTGTTCAGGTTCTAGAAGGCGAAGGCGCAATTCTTAAGAATCGTGACCTAATGGGTGCAACTAACCCTAAAGAAGCTGATGCTGGTACTATTCGTGCGGATTTCGCTGATAGCATCGATGCTAACGCAGTTCACGGTTCTGATTCTGAAACATCAGCTGCTCGTGAAATCGCATACTTCTTCGCAGACGAAGAAATTTGCGCTCGCTAATATAGCGAAGTAATAACTGAGCCGGGGTTTTATTGCTCCGGCTTTGTGCTTTTTATTATTAATGTTTTTTTCTAGCTACTGTCAATTAAGACCGTAAATCCTGGATTAAAGGTGAGTCACTATGAATACCCCGTCTTCCGCAGAACTAATAACTACCGATAAGTCATCTTCAAACAAAGTAAACCTATTGGGATTGTCTCTCGATAAAATGATCACTTTTTTTGAAAGTATTGGTGAAAAGAAATTTCGAGCCGTTCAGGTAATGAAGTGGATACATCAGTATGGCATTGATAACTTCGATGACATGACTAATGTTGGAAAAGCTCTTCGAGCCAAGCTTGGAAAGGTTTCCGAGATCCGCCCCCCTGAAGTTGTTTTTCATGAGGCTTCAGATGATGGCACTAAGAAATGGATTATCCGCATCGAAGGTGGAAGTTGTGTTGAGACCGTATTGATTCCTGCAAAGGGCAGAAATACGCTTTGTGTGTCTTCACAGGTTGGTTGTTCATTGGATTGTAGTTTTTGTTCGACAGGTAAACAGGGGTTTCAACGAAATCTTACTGCTGCTGAAGTCATAGGGCAGTTGTGGATTGCTTGTAAGTCTTTTGGAGATCGAGATCCTTCTAACCCAAGACCCGTTTCCAATGTGGTCATGATGGGAATGGGCGAGCCACTGCTTAATTTTGAAAATGTAGTGGATGCCATGACGTTGATGATGGAAGACAATGCATATGGATTGTCTAAACGTCGAGTTACGCTAAGTACTTCGGGTGTGGTTCCTGCATTAAGAGAGTTAGGCGACCGTACCGATGTATCGTTAGCTATTTCATTGCACGCTCCGAACGATGAGCTGAGAAATGAACTGGTTCCTATTAATAAGAAATACCCGATTTCTGTATTGTTAGATACTTGTCAGGAATACTTAGATAAGTGCGACGATAAACGTGGTATTACTGTTGAATACACCATGATGGACGGTGTGAATGACAAACCTGAACATGCTAAACAGCTTGCTAAAGTGTTACGTCGCATTTCTTGTAAGATTAATTTGATTCCTTTTAACCCGTTCCCTAATTCTGGATATCGTCGCTCAAAGCCTGAAGCAGTGAGTTACTTTCATGAGTACTTAAATTCTGTTGGCCTGATTACAACGGTTCGATCTACGCGTGGTGATGATATTGATGCGGCTTGTGGTCAATTAGTTGGGCAAGTTGAAGACCGAACACGCAGAAGTGCCAAATATAAGAACGCTGCTCAATAATTTGATTGTAAAGAATTTATTGATAAATCATGTTAGTTTCTTTTGGGACTAGAAAGTATGCTCGTGATGCATATACACTGTGACTGTTATCTGAAACTCGTTAATTAAGGATGTAGAATGTATCAGGTTTTAAAATCTAAATTAAAGAAACGAGTTACGTCCAAGTTTGCCATCATGAGTGTCATTATTTCTTTGGCATCGGGTTGTACTGTTATTGAAACGTATACTCGTTTTTCTGACACAAAAGACCCTGAGAAATCCGCTGAATATCATGTTAAAGCTGCTTTTTTGCACTTGCAGCGCGGACATACGGAACCAGCAAAACAGAAATTGAATAAAGTCCTTGAAACAAACCCGAATAACCCTGCAGCGCTTGCTGGAATGGCGTTATCTTTAGAGCGTGAGGGCGAACCTGAAGAGGCGGAATCATTTTATCGACGATCTCTAAAGGCTGACTCAAATTATACTCGGGGAAGAGAACTTTACGGTGCTTTTTTGTTCTCCAACGGTCGATATCAGGATGCGTTTGATGAATTCGAGTTTGTAACCAAAGATAAGCTTTATGAGAATTTAGCAGCAGCTAATTTGAATTTAGGTTTATGTGCTGTCCGTCTGGGTAAAAAAGATCAGGCCAGGCAAGCTTTTGAGAAGTCTATCCGAATCAACTCAAATCAATCAAAATCTTACATTCAGTTGGCTCGATTGAGCTATGAAGAAAATGATTATCGCTTTGCATCACGATATTTTCGGTCTTACGAGAAACACTTAGGCTCGGTTCAAAATTATACGCCTCGCGCTTTGATGTTAGGATATAACATCGAAACGGGAGCAAAGCGTGCAAATAATGCTAAACGCTATATTTCCCTTCTTTCTCAGCTTTATCCAAATTCGGCTGAGTATGCGAAGTTTAAGAAGACAAGGTCAATGAATAACAAAGCAATCAATACCATTGAAGGTAAGGACAGCTAATTATGACGGATGATCAGTCAGCGGAAGTGACATCAAAGAAGACACTGTCTGTTGGTAAAATATTGGCTTCTGCTAGAACGGAACAAGGCATGAGCACAGACATGGTAGCAGCAAGACTGTGTCTAACAGAAAGTTATATCAAATCGCTTGAAGAAGATCGTTATGAGAACCTGCCGGGTGATACTTTTATTCGTGGTTATTTAAGAAATTACGCGGATATGGTAGGCCTTAATGACGAGGAAGTGGTTAGGTTATACCTTGAGCAGAAAAGTATTAATGAGGGCTTAGACGCCGAGCGAAATAAAGCTGCCAACAAAGGGATAAGATCATCAACGAATCCTTTTGTTTTAGGGGGCTTGTTAGTGGTAGTGATCGCTGTTGCGGCGTTTGCTGTTTTTAGCCAGGATCAGGGCACACACCAGTCTTCGGAAGATTTAAATCAAGTCGATGTTTCATCCAATACGATTGAATCAGATGATGATTCCGCACCAGAATTATTAGTCTCTGAAGGGACCGAGTCTGAAGGGTTAGGCTCTGAAATAACCACAGAAGTGTCTAATGAATCGACGGATGCAGTGGTAGGCTTGTTTTCACAGGATGCTGTACTGAGTGAAGATACACTTGTTGGCTCTGAAGCTGCAGTGGTTACTTTAACGGAATCGGAGCTTGATGCCGAAACGGTTGATGCTCAAGTTGAAGTAGTGTCTGAAACTGTGCTTTCAATACCTGAGAATAACCCTATTGCCAGTTTGTCGAAGGATACGTTGAATTTTTCCTTTAACGGTGACTGTTGGTATCAGGTCATTGATGCGACAGGCTCTAAGTTGGCTGAACGCTCTAAGTTAGCGGGTGATAAATCTGAAATTGAAGGAGTTCCTCCATTTACAGTTACCATTGGAGATACCACGGTCGTTGAGCTTACGCATAACGGAGATGTGGTTGATTTATCACCGTATTATCAACGGAAAACGGCTCGTTTTAAATTGGGTGATTGATTTACCCTCTTTTGTATTAATTGTTTAAATATAAAGTCATGACCAATGAATAAAAATATAGAATCCCCGATTAAACGTAGAAAATCTCGCCAAGTAATGGTCGGTAATGTTCCTGTTGGAGGGGGTGCTCCCATTGCTGTTCAAAGCATGACTAACACAGAAACTACTGATGTTGCTGCGACAGTTGCTCAGATACGTGGGCTTGAAGATGCAGGCGCAGATATTGTTCGTGTTTCAGTTCCTTCAATGGAGGCTGCAGATGCATTTGCTGAGATCCGTCGTCAGGTAAATGTTCCTCTCGTTTCTGACATTCATTTTGATTACAAGATTGCTTTGAAGGTTATGGAGCTAGGCGTTGATTGTCTGCGAATTAATCCGGGCAATATTGGTCGTGCTGATCGAGTTCGACAAGTCGTAGATTGTGCCAAAGATAAGAATATTCCTATCCGTATTGGCGTTAATGCGGGATCTTTAGAGAAAGACCTTCAACAAAAGTACGGTGAGCCGACGCCTGACGCATTAGTTGAATCAGCATTTCGGCACATTGATATGCTGGATAAACTCGACTTTCAAAACTTTAAAGTCAGTTTGAAAGCTTCTGATGTATTCATGACGGTTGATGCGTATCGCAAAATTGCAAATCAAATTGAACAACCTTTGCATTTAGGGATCACAGAAGCAGGTGGTTTAAGAGGTGGCACGGTTAAATCATCTGTGGGCCTAGGCTTACTTTTGATGGATGGCATAGGTGATACGATTCGAGTGTCTCTTGCTGCTGACCCAGTGAACGAAATCAAAGTGGGTTATGACATCCTCAAGTCTTTGAAGCTTAGAACCAGAGGTATTAATTTCATTGCATGCCCGAGCTGTTCACGTCAGACATTTAATGTCATTAATACAATGAACGAGTTAGAAACTCGACTTGAAGACATTATTGTTCCTATGGATGTGGCTGTCATCGGTTGCATCGTCAACGGGCCGGGAGAAGCTAAAGAGGTGGATGTTGGTCTGGCGGGTGGTGCAACTGCCAATCGAGTTTATATTGACGGTAAACCGCATGAACGTTTGCAGAATGAGACCTTGGTTGATGACTTAGAGCGAATGATTCGCGATAGAGCAGAGTTAAAACAAAAAGAGATTGATGGTCTTATCGTTAAATCGTAAGAACACCTTCTTGTTTGATATTGGTTTAGTTTTTTAGACATTATGTTCTGATGTTTGCTATTGAGCAAATGCAGTAGAGAGAGGTTATCTTGGCACGAATTAAAGCCATTCGAGGCATGAACGACATTTTGCCTGAACAAACAGCGGTTTGGCAGTATCTTGAAGGCACTGTTAAATCTGTTTTAGATTCTTACGGTTATCAACAAATAAGAATGCCGATTGTTGAACAAACGGATCTATTCAAACGAACGATTGGTGAAGTCACTGATATCGTTGAAAAAGAGATGTACACCTTTGAAGATCGCAATGGGGAAAGTTTAACCTTACGGCCTGAAGGTACAGCAGGTTGTGTTCGTGCTGCAGAAGAACATGGTCTGTTATATAACCAGACCCAGCGGTTATGGTACACGGGGCCAATGTTCCGTTATGAAAGGCCCCAAAAAGGGCGTTATCGCCAATTCCACCAAATTGGTGTAGAAACCTTTGGTATGACAGGCCCAGACATTGATGCTGAACTTATTCTTTTAAGTGCTCGACTGTGGAAGCAATTAGGGATTTTAGATTCTGTTGAATTACAAATTAATACCCTTGCGTCAAATGAAGCAAGAGCCGATTACAAGTCTGCACTTGTAGATTACTTGAAAACGCATATAGATAGTCTGGACGAAGAGAGTAAGCGTCGTTTAGAGACTAATCCTCTGCGAGTATTGGACAGTAAAGATGCTGGCACTCAATCGGTTTTGAGTGATGCTCCTAGCTTAATGGATCATATTGACGATGAATCTAAGCAGCATTTTGATGAGTTATTGGCACGACTGGATTCAGCTGGTATCAGTTATGTTGTAAATCCTAAACTTGTTCGTGGCTTAGATTATTACTGTAAGACAGTTTTTGAATGGGTGACATCCTCTTTAGGTGCCCAAGGTACGGTGTGTGCGGGTGGTCGTTACGATGGCTTAGTTGAACAACTGGGTGGTCGATCAACACCGGCGGTTGGTTTTGCTATGGGTGTAGAGCGATTGGTTCTATTGCTCGAAACATTGGATGCCATTCCTAAGCAGGTAAGCCAGACTGTAGATGTTTATGTTACAAGTATGGGTGAGGCAGGAAATCAAGCTGCGATGGGTTTAGCAGAACAACTACGTAATGATTCTGGCTCCTTGAGAGTTCAGTTGCATTGCGGTGGAGGAAGCTTCAAGAGTCAAATGAAGAAAGCAGACAAGAGTGGTGCTCAATTCGTCATTATTTTGGGTGATCAGGAAGTTGAGACCAAAACTGCTGCAGTGAAAGATTTGACGGAAGGTGATCAGGAATCTGTTCCTTTCTCTGAGTTAGCAAATTATTTAGACGGTAAGCTTACTGATAAGTAAGCTGTATTGTTTTACAGATAGTATTGGAAAGAATAATAGGAGAGGGATAGTGGATTACGAAGAATTTGAACACAGCACTGAAGAGAAAGTTAAGCTTTGGTGGGATGAGAACGGTAAAAGCTTAATTGGTGCTGTTGTTGTGGGTATCGCTGCTGTTTTTGGTTGGGATCAATTTCAAAAGAATGATCAAGCGCAATCAGAAGCAGTTTCTTCTCAGTTTCAAAACCTGTTGGAAGAGCAATTAGCGTTATCTGATGATGCAAGTGAAGATGAACGCAGTAAGGTGTTTGAATTAGCGAGCACTCTACGCACAGAGCATGCTAGTTCTTCGTATGCGGTTTACGCTGATTTGATGATGGCTAAGATGGCAGTAGATTCAAAGGATTTTCCTTTGGCTGAAACGCACCTTAAGCAAGCAAATGAAGCGGCTGAAACTCCTGAATTGAAGGCGTTGAGTAACTTACGTTTAGCTCAAGCATTGTATGCTCAGAATAAAGATGATGACGCATTAGTCTTATTGCCTGAAGATATGACAGGCGCTTTTGGTGCTCGAGGCCTTGAATTGCGAGCTGATATCTTATTAGCAAAGGGAAATAAGGCTGAGGCACGTTCAACTTATGAGTTGGCTATTGCTCAGGCTGGTTTGTCGGGTTTACCAATCGATGTATTGGAACTTAAGCGCAATGATTTAAATGAAGTTGTAACGGCTGAGACGATCAACTAATGATGTCATTTTTTAAACGTTCTATCGCACTTGCTCTTTTAGCAAGTGTTGTCGGATGCAGTTCCACAGAAGAAAACGAAGCTGCTCAGCCTGCTGAGTTGGTCGACTTTACATCGGTCGCTGAAGCGGATGTTATTTGGGATCGATGGGCTGGTGATGGCACTGATGGGAAGTGGTTACAATTAAAGCCTGCTGTCGATGGTGATTCTATTTTCGTATGTGATAGCGATGGTGATTGCTATAGCTACCAACGTCATACGGGTGAAAGTCAGTGGCATACGGATGTTGATTTAAGAGTCTCAGGTGGTGTGGGTGCTGGTGAGGGTGTCGTTGCATTTGGTACGTTGGACGGCCAACTGGTTGTACTAAATGGTGCAGATGGTACTGAATTATTTAGAAAGCAACTCACTAGTGAAATACTTTCAAGCCCTTCAATTAATGGCGACTTGATTGTAGCGCAGTCTCAAAACGGTCATGTATTTGCTTTTAATCTAAAAACTCAAGAACAACAATGGCATTACGATGCCAGTTTGCCTCTGTTAAGTTTACGTGGCACGGCAGACCCTGTTGTTACTGAGAAAGTTACGTACGTTGCATTTGCAAATGGCAAAGTGGTTGCTTTGAGTAATGATACAGGCTCAACACTTTGGGAGAAGCGTGTTTCTATCCCAAGTGGTAAATCCGATCTAGAGAAGCTGTCAGACGTTGATGGAACACCTTTTGTGACCTTCGACACTCTGTACGCCATTGGGTTTAATGGCTTTATCCGAGCTGTTGATTTGTTTTCGGGGCGTACTCGTTGGCAGAAAGAATTCTCATCTTATGTAGGGCCTGGGTTTGGTTTTGGTCAAGTCTATGTCGCTTTGGATGATGGGCAGCTTGTTGCTCTTGATGATCGCTCAAGTTCTGTGAACTGGAAGCAAGAAGACATGCTAAACCGCCGTCTTACTCGCCCAGTAGCATTTGGTAATTATGTTGTTGTTGGTGACTTTGAGGGATATTTGCATTTCGTATCTCAACTTTCAGGTACGTTTGCTGATCGTATTAGAATTGATAGTCATGGTCTTATTTCAGACCCAATTGTCGTAGATGATATTTTGTACATCTACTCCAGTGATGGAACGCTGGCTGCAGTAAAAATTCAAGAAGATTCCTAACCGGAGAAGATGATGGATCCAGTGATAGCCTTAGTTGGCCGTCCCAACGTTGGTAAGTCAACGTTATTTAATCGCTTAACAAAAAGTCGTGATGCACTTGTTGCTGACTTTGCTGGGCTAACTCGTGATAGAAAGTACGGCCACGGTCGACTGGATGATCGTCGCTTCATGGTGATTGATACCGGCGGTATAGCCGGAGATGAGAAGGGTGTAGATCAGGAAATGGCTCGTCAATCGATGCTTGCGATTGAAGAGGCTGATATTGTTTTGTTCCTTGTTGACGGTAAAGCAGGCTTAACCGTTGGTGATGAAGAAATTGTTGAACACCTACGAAGCTCTGATAAAAAAGCTTGGTTGGTGGTAAATAAAACAGACGGTATTGACCCTGATGTTGCTGTTTCTGATTTTTATGGTTTAGGATTAACAGCGGAGCCTTATCCTATCGCTGCATCTCAGAACCGTGGGACTCGCTCTTTGATGGAGGAAGTTTTTGAGTACTGGGATGGTTACTGTCAGTCTTTGGTCGATGATGGGGTAATCACTGCAGATGAATTAGCCGGGAATAATAGTGCTGATACTCGAGGCATCAAGATAGGTGTTGTTGGCCGCCCTAACGTAGGTAAGTCTACGTTGGTGAATCGTATGCTGGGTGAGGATCGTGTCGTGGTATACGATATGCCTGGTACTACTCGAGATTCGGTTTATATTCCTTATGAGCGTTATGGGAAGGAATATACGCTGATTGATACGGCCGGTATCCGCCGACGTAAGCATGTGAAAGAAGTTGTGGAGAAATTCTCGATTATTAAAACCATGCAGGCCATTGAAGATTCAAATGTGGTGGTTTTAGTTATCGATGCGCAGCAAGGTTTGGTAGAGCAAGACTTGCATTTGCTAGGGTATGTGATCGAAGCTGGTCGTGCGTTCACGATTGCTATCAATAAGTGGGATGGCTTGGATGAAGAGAAAAAGACGCATATCAAAAGCGAAATAGAACGTCGTTTGGTCTTTACTGATTATGCGGATATTCATTTTATTTCGGCGCTTCATGGCAGTAATGTTGGTAACTTATACGGTTCAATTGAAGCGGCATATGCTGCAGCAATGGGTAAGTGGTCGACGAACTTCCTTACTCAGATTCTTGAAGATGCAGTTAAATCGCATACTCCGCCCGTTGTTCGTAATCATCGGATTAAGTTACGTTATGCACATTTAGGTGGCTCGAATCCGCCACGAATTATTGTTCATGGTAATCAGACTGATTCTCTGCCAAACTCATATAAACGTTATTTGGAAAATACATTCCGTAAGGTTTTGAATATTGTAGGTACGCCTATGAGATTCGAATTTAAAACGGGCGATAATCCATTTGCAAATAAACGTGATACGAGAACACCTAGACAAAGACGTTCGGATAAAGATGAAGTAGCGTTAAGACTTCAGAAGAAAAGACTTAAAAAGAAGTAAACTGACGTAATTTCACAAGACCAGTTATACTTATTCAAATAGTATGTGTGACTGGTTTACACTTTAGTATGGCATTAAAAAATAACTTAAAATAACTAAATGCCATTAAATTTGCACTGCCGGGGACAGAATGAAGATTCTATTTGGGGGAATTTAATGCAGCCTACCGTGTCCACTCAGGCACTTGCACCAGTATTTATAAGACTCGCACGTCAATATGATATTCCTATGGAGGAAATCTTCCGATGCGCGGGTCTAGATCCATATAAGGTCGCTCAACCAGACAGTTATATTACTCAGGATGATGTAATTAGCTTATTCAGTAGTATGCATCGATTGTCAGGTGACCAAGCATTTGGTCTGCATGTCGGTGAGCACTTAAGTTATGAAGAATTAGATATCGTCGGTTCTTTGATAGCGACAAGTCAAACTGGTCGTGATGCAATTGCTCGTTTTAATGAATATAGAAGTCTTTGGTTACCCTTCATTGATATAACCGTCATTGAGGAAAATAATGAGTTAGGCCGTATTCTATTCGAAACCGAAGAGTTAGACACTCGACGACATGTTTACTTTGCTGAAGGCATGTTTGCTGGTGTTTTAACTTTGGCAGAGTGGTTGATGGGGCGACCGATTACCATAATTGAAGTTCGTTTTCGTCATGCTCAGCCTGAATACGTTGAAGAATACGCTAAGGTGTTTGATGCTCCTGTTCTCTTTAATCAGGATTGCGATGAGATTGTCATTGAATACGATCTTCTTGATGTCCCATTAGCAGGGCATTTTCCTGTTTATCATGACAACTTGATTGAAATGGCGAATTCTAAATTACGCCAGATGCCGCATCATAATGTTTTGGTAAATAAGGTTGAGAAATTTCTGGATGATAATTTAGGCATTGCTCCTGCGAGTATGGAGGATGCGGCAAGTAAATTTAATATGAGCTCTAGGACGCTTCAGAGAAAGCTAAAGAAACAGGATACTTCTTTTGCTGTCTTGCGAGATAAAGTTCGACAAAGAAAAGCAATACGATACATCCAAGAAGGTGAATTAGAGATGGATCAGATTGCTGACAAACTAGGCTTTGCTGAGACCTCTAGCTTCTACCATGCATTTAAACGATGGTTAGGGTGTTCTCCTGGCGAGTATAGAAAGTCTATTCATCCAACGCCGGCAGTTTAGATAATTGAAGGGCTGTAAGTGTATTGAACTCTAATTATTGATTTCAGTCACTTCAGCCTTGACCGATCCTTTGTGTAGCCTCACTGAAATCTTATCTCCTTCTCTTATTTTTTTACTTTCTTGAATAACATTCCCCTTTGAATCAGAAGCAATGGCATAGCCTCGTTCGAGAGTGTTTAGGGGGCTGATTAATTGAAGCGATTTAATTGTTTGTTGAAAGCTGTTCTGTTTTTGTGTGATCAGCATAGAAATGGATTGATGCAGCTGCAGGTCTATTTGTTGTTTTTTTAACTGGTAATTACTGATGAGTTGCTTCGGATGGTGTTGATGCAATTTACTTTCAAGAAGGTCTTTTTCAGAGTTCAATCGCTCAAGCTTTTGGCGAATTACTTGGTTTAATCGTAAGGTTATTTCATCAAGCTTTTGTGCGTTCTGTTCAAGTTTATGTTTTGGGTTAATCAACTTTGCTTTTGACAGTGAAAGCTGTTGTGTTAGAGATTTGATGGTTTGATTAATGGCATAAATAATGCGCTTTTCTAGGTTTTGAAAGCGTGTTTGCCACTCAAATTGGTCTGGAGTTACAAGTTCTGCTGCTGCAGAGGGTGTAGGGGCTCTCATATCTGCAACAAAATCAGAAATGGTGAAATCAATTTCATGCCCTACAGCAGAGACAATCGGTATTGGGCAATTGAATATCATTCTTGCTAGTTGTTCATCATTAAAAGCCCATAGGTCTTCGATAGAGCCACCCCCACGACCAATGATTAAAACATCACACTTATTGTGTTCTATGGCCTTGTTGAGTGCTGCCATAATTTGAAGGGTAGCTCCATCGCCTTGAACAACGGTGGGATAAATGGTCACGTTTGCAAATGGAAAGCGTCTCTGTGTTACATGTAGGATATCTTGTATGGCTGCGCCCGTTGAAGACGTAATGACACCAATCTCACTGGTAAATGGCGGTATTTTCTTTTTGGTTTCTTGATGGAATAGACCTTCGTATTCCAGTTTGGCTTTCAGTCGCTCGAAGGCAGCGAGCAAAGACCCTGAGCCATCGAGTTCTAAGCTGTTCGCAACAAGTTGAAAGTCCCCTCTAGCTTCATACAGTGTAACCCGAACTTTAATTTTAACTTTATCACCGTTTTTAGGGCGACGAATAATGCTCTGGTTCTGTCGACGGAACATTGCGCATTTAACTTGGGCTTTTTCGTCTTTGAGGGTGAAGTACCAATGGCCAGACGCTGCAGCTACAAAGCCCGATATTTCCCCTGAAACTTCAACGGTTAGAAAGTGTGTTTCAAGTAGGTCTTTTACGTGCCGATTAAGCTCGGAAACGGAGAGAGTACGATTAAAGAACATTGGGTATTGTGTGCGTAAATAACGTTCAGCCGAACAGAGCAGATGATTTTATCAGGTTTAGAATATCAATAGCATATGAATTTTATTCACTGGTTCAATTTAACTTGTTTACCTATGCCTCTCTCGAAGCTATAATGTGCGCGCATAATTCATTACTTCAGGAATACATGATTATGCTACGTATCGCTCAAGATGCATTGACCTTCGATGACGTTTTACTCGTCCCGCGTTATTCCGAAATTCTCCCGAAAGATGTAAGTCTAAAAACACGTATTACACGTGATATTGAACTAAATGTGCCTTTAGTTTCAGCCGCTATGGATACTGTTACTGAGTCTCGCCTTGCAATTGCAATGGCTCAGGAAGGAGGTTTAGGCATTATTCATAAGAACTTAACTATTGAGCAGCAAGCTGCAGAAGTTCGAGCTGTTAAGAAATATGAAAGTGGAATCGTAAAAGATCCGATTACTGTTTCCAGCAGCACATCGATCCGTGAGTTAATTTCAATTACTCGCCGTAATAATATTTCTGGTGTACCTGTTGTAGATGGTAATGAACTGGTTGGTATTGTCACTGGTCGTGATGTTCGCTTTGAATTGAATCTCGATTCAACAGTGGCTTCGGTTATGACACCTAAAGAGAAGTTAATTACTGTTAAGGAAGGAACAAGTGCCGGAAAGGTACGTGAGCTTTTACACGTTAACAGAATTGAAAAAGTATTGGTTGTTGATGAGCAGGGTGCGTTAACTGGATTAATGACAGTTAAGGATATTGCTAAGTCCAATGCGTTCCCTAATGCTTGTAAAGATGATCAGGGTCGTTTGCGTGTAGGCGCTGCTGTCGGTACTGGCCCTGAGACGCCTGATCGAGTATCTGCTTTAGTTGAAGCCGGTGTTGATGTGGTCGTGGTTGATACTGCTCACGGTCATTCAAAAGGTGTTATTGATCGCGTTGCTTGGGTTAAGAAAACATTCCCTCAGGTTCAGGTAATCGGTGGAAACATAGCAACAGGTGAAGCGGCGAAAGCGCTAGCTGATGCGGGTGCTGATGGCGTTAAAGTTGGTATTGGCCCTGGCTCAATTTGTACGACTCGTATTGTTGCTGGTGTCGGTGTTCCTCAGATCTCTGCAATTGCGAATGTTGCTGCAGCATTGAAAGGAACAGGCGTTCCATTAATTGCTGACGGTGGTGTTCGATTCTCTGGTGATTTAGCGAAAGCGATTGTTGCTGGTGCAAGCGTTGTGATGGCTGGTAGCTTATTGGCAGGTACGGATGAGGCGCCAGGTGAAGTTGAGCTTTATCAAGGTCGTGCTTATAAGTCTTATCGTGGTATGGGCTCTCTTGGGGCAATGGGTCAAAGCCAGGGTTCAAGTGATCGTTATTTCCAAGATGCAAAAGAAGGTGTAGAAAAACTTGTACCTGAAGGCATTGAGGGTCGTATTGCTTGTAAAGGACCTTTGTCTAATGTTGTACATCAGATGATGGGTGGGCTTCGTTCTTCAATGGGTTATACAGGTTGCCAAAATATTTCTGCCATGAATTCAGAACCTGAGTTTGTGCAGATTACAAACGCGGGTATGAGTGAATCTCATGTTCACGATGTTCACATCACAAAAGAAGCGCCGAACTACCGTGTAGGCGGCTAAAATATTTGTGAGAAAATATGGGGATGAATATCCCCATATTTATTTCAGTTACAAGATTATTTGCTTTTACCTCTCTGATTTAAGGAAGTTTGTTCCATGACCCAAGATATCCACGCTCAAAGAATTTTGATTCTTGATTTTGGAAGCCAGTACACTCAGTTGATTGCACGTCGAGTTCGTGAAATTGGTGTGTACTCCGAAATACATGCGTTTGATATGTCCGAACAGGATATTCGCGACTTTAATCCGAAAGGCATTATTTTAGCCGGTGGCCCAGAGTCTGTTACTGAAGGGGAATCACCAAGAGCACCAGATGTTGTGTTCGATTTGGGTGTTCCTGTGCTAGGTATTTGCTACGGTATGCAGACCATGGCAGAGCAGTTGGGTGGACGAGTTGAAGCTTCTAATGTTCGCGAGTTTGGTTATGCACAAATTCAAGTCGATGGTCAGAGCAGTCTGTTACATGATATCCGTGATCACTTGTCCGAAGATGGCGCGTCTTTGCTTGATGTATGGATGAGTCACGGTGATAAAGTTGTAGAAATGCCTAAGGGCTTTGAGTTAATGGCGTCAACGCCTTCATGCCCAATTGCAGGCATGTATAACGAAGAGAAGCGTTTTTATGGTGTTCAGTTTCACCCAGAAGTAACTCATACATTGCAAGGTGGTCGTATTTTAGAGCACTTTATTCTTGAGTTGAGTGCTTGTGAGAAGCTATGGACCCCAGCGAAAATTATTGAAGATCAAATCGCAAAAGTAAAGGCACAAGTAGGCGATAAAGAAGTGCTGCTTGGATTGTCTGGTGGCGTTGATTCATCTGTTGTCGCGGCGTTGTTACATAAGGCGATTGGTTCACAGCTAACCTGTGTATTTGTTGATAACGGTCTACTTCGTAAGAACGAAGGCGATCAGGTTATGGATATGTTTTCGGATAACATGGGTGTTAAAGTTATTCGAGCAAACGCTGAAGACGCATTTTTAAGTAAGTTAAAAGGTGTATCTGATCCAGAGCAGAAGCGTAAAATTATTGGTAATACCTTTATTGAAATCTTTGATGAAGAATCAGCCAAATTGACCAACTGTGATTTCTTGGCTCAGGGCACAATTTACCCTGATGTTATTGAATCTGCAGCTGCGAAAACAGGTAAAGCTCATGTCATTAAATCTCACCACAATGTTGGTGGATTACCTGATGACATGAAGCTTGAATTGGTTGAGCCTTTGCGTGAATTGTTCAAGGATGAGGTTCGTAAGGTTGGTCTTGAGTTAGGCCTTCCATATGACATGGTCTATCGCCATCCTTTCCCAGGGCCTGGATTGGGTGTTCGTATACTTGGTGAAGTTAAGAAAGAATACGCTGATATTCTTCGAGAGGCCGATGCTATTTTCCTGGAAGAGCTACACAATGCAGATTGGTATCATAAAACCAGTCAGGCGTTTGCTGTATTTTTACCCGTTAAGTCGGTTGGTGTTGTAGGTGATGCACGTCGTTACGAGTGGGTTGTATCGCTTCGTGCGGTAGAAACCATTGATTTCATGACTGCACGCTGGGCGCATTTGCCGTATGAGCTATTAGAGAAGGTCTCAAATCGTATTATTAATGAGATTTCGGGGATTTCTCGAGTTGCGTACGATGTGAGCTCTAAGCCGCCAGCAACAATTGAGTGGGAATAAAAGAGGCAGATAGCTGTCTTAGATTGTATGTCTGATCGTGATCAATACTGGATGAAACAGGCCCTTAAACTGGCGGTAAACGCTTGGTTTGAGGGGGAAGTTCCTGTTGGGGCGGTATTGGTGCGAGAGGATAAAATCGTTGGTCAGGGCTGGAATCGTCCGATTACTGCTTCTGATCCAACTGCTCATGCGGAGATACAATGTCTGCGTGATGCATCTTCAAGAATTGATAACTATCGTTTAATCGATACTACGCTCTATGTAACCATTGAACCCTGTTCTATGTGTGCAGGGGCGATTATTCATTCTAGAGTTGATCGGGTGGTTTTTGGTGCAAGAGAACCAAAAGCTGGCGCTGTATGCAGTCATCAGGGGATGTTCGAGTTACCTCAGTTTAACCACTTGGTTGAATGGGAGGAGGGTGTTCTGGCAGAACAAAGTCGATTGTTAATTCAACGGTTTTTTCAGTACAGAAGAAAGCCTTCAATGTCTCGTTATATGAAGTATCTCGAGGCTTTAAAACCAAGTGAATAAAACTTGGCTTTAAAGCATTATGATCGGTACTTCTATTGAGGTTTCTTTTGGTGGCGTTGGTAGCTTTTCTTCTTCTGCTTTCGCTATGTCGATTTGAGTCTGTTGCTGATCGTACCAACGTAAAACATCCACATATCTCCGAATGTTTTGTACATAGATAACGGGTTCATAGCCTCTGGCATAGCCGTACTTGGTTTGTTTATACCATCGTTTATCTTGTAGTAGCGGGAGAGATTCTTTCACATCGGCCCAAATATCAGGGTTTTTTCCTGCTTTTTGAGTCAGTATTCGAGCATCTTCTAAGTGGCCTCGACCCACATTGTAAGCTGCCAGTGCAAACCATGTACGATCAGGCTCTTGAATTCGCTCTGGTAGGCTCTTCAATAAACGAGAGAAGTACTTTGCGCCGCCATTTATGCTTTGCTGGGCACTTAACCTGTTAGTTACACCCATGTCTTTTGCGGTTGGTTGTGTGAGCATCATAAAGCCTCTTACGCCCGTTGGACTTTTAGCTCTTGGGTTCCAGTGGGATTCTTGATAGCCAATTGCAGCAAGTAAGTAATAATCTTGGCTGTATTTCTCTGCCGCTTTCTCCAACTCTCCTCTGTATTTCGGTAACCGTCTGTTCGTGTGGTACTTGAATGTCTTTGCACCTACAAAATCCAAACGAGACTGATGGCCGTAGTATTTTTCTTGAAGGTATGCGATTTGTTCTGACGTTGCCGGTTCGTTGAAAAATTCAACGGCTTTGTTATACAGAGATAAATCTTCTGATTGGTTAAAAATCCAGCCTATTTCGTTATTATCCTCAGCACTGAATGCGACTCTAAGCTCTGGGAAGTAAGCTTGGTATGCTTCATAGTCATGATCGGATGCAATTAGAATATCGAATTCTTTATCATGCAGAGATTGAAACAAGGAAACGATGTTTGGGGACGGCATGGCTGTCCATGTTAGCTCGGGAAGTGCTTGAGACGTAACTTTCAGCCAGTGTTCTGCAGGACTGTCTTTAATGACGACGATGCTTTTATCAACAAGGTCGATAGGCTTTTTGGGGCGTTGGCTGCCTTGTCTATAAAGAGTAATGCTTGAAGAGTTCGCATATGTAGGTGATATCAAATGCTTTTGATTAATATTTAATGCAATGCCAGCGGAAGAGAAAGCTGCGTAGCCTTTTTCAACGCTTTTATAAAGCTCTTCTATGGAGTCAACGCTGTACATTCGTAGGTTAACACCAATGCTGTCGGCAAACTTTTTTGTCAGTTCGTACTCAAAGCCTTTCTTTTCCCCGTCCTGAATTACTAGGGTTCGATCACTGTCAATGGTGACGACGTTGAGAGTGCCTTCTTGTTGGATGGTTTCCAGAGCCGTAGGGTGAGTACATCCGGAAAGGGCAATGCTCATTACGCAGGCGAGAAGAATTAATAGCTTGGATTTAATCCTTGCCAGTGTAGGAACTGATGCGTTAATACAAATCCTTGTATCGCTTGAACAGTCCTTTCTATTGGAAAATATAAAATTCAAATTTAGTAAGACCTCGTAAGATGTCTATTATTGAGAAGTAAATCACGAATCCGTGTGAAGTGTGGTTATTTTATGTTCTTTTTTTTGAATGAACACCCTAGGTATTTAAGAAGTGTGACATAAGTAGCCGTTTGATTGCTTTTCCAGTATTATTCACGCCTTGAATTTCCATGTCGTGATGAATGGGAATAGTCTAAATTTTAGTCAGGGGCTTCCTCAGCATGCTTGAACTTCGCGGTGCACCAGCGCTTTCCGAGTTTAAATCTGAAAAACTACTCAATATTCTTCAGAATGCCGTACCAAGTGTTACGGGCGTTTACGCCGAATTTATGCACTTTACTTCACTTGATGGGACATTAAGTCAAGATGAACAGGCAATTTTGGACAAGGCTTTACAATACGGGCCTAGCGAGTCAACTCATGATCTTGAGGGGACCTTGTTCTTAGTCGTCCCCCGTCCGGGTACTATTTCCCCATGGTCAAGTAAGGCAACAGATATACTACATAATTGTGGTTTACATCTTGTAAATCGAATTGAAAGAGGGGTTGCTTACTACATCAACACTTCTTCTGTTGTTGAGGAAGCTGATAAAAAAGTTTTGGCCGATCTGCTTCATGATCGAATGACTGAAGCGGTATTTTCTTCTATGGGCGGCGCTGAGCTATTGTTTACTCAGTCAGAACCAGCCCCTTTCAGGACAGTTAATATCCTTGAAGGTGGAAAAGACGCGCTAGCATGTGCAAATAATGACTGGGGTCTAGCGCTTGCTGACGATGAAATTGATTACTTGGTTGAAAACTTTAAGTCATTAGGTCGTAATCCGACGGACGTTGAATTGATGATGTTTGCTCAGGCGAACTCAGAGCACTGTCGTCATAAGATCTTTAATGCGGATTGGGTTATTGATGGTAAACAGGCGGATAAATCCCTGTTTAAAATGATCAAAAATACCAATGAACTGTCCGGTCAAGATGTACTAAGTGCATATAAAGATAATGCGTCTGTTATTAAAGGCCACAAAGCTGGTCGCTTCTTTCCGAAAGCAGGAACAAACAAATACGCTTATCATCAAGAAGACATTCATATTCTGATGAAAGTCGAAACGCATAACCATCCAACTGCCATTGCGCCTCATGCGGGTGCGGCCACTGGATCCGGTGGTGAGATCCGAGATGAAGGCGCCACAGGTATTGGTAGTAAGCCAAAGGCGGGTTTGACAGGGTTTACTGTTTCAAACTTAAAGATTCCTGGATGGCAGCAACCTTGGGAAGTGGACTACGGAAAGCCTGAGCGTATTGTCTCTGCCTTAGATATCATGATTGAAGGCCCATTAGGTGGCGCTGCTTTCAATAATGAATTTGGTCGTCCTAATCTAACTGGGTATTTCCGTACTTACGAACAAGAGTCTAATGGTGTTGCAGGTCAGGAAGTTCGTGGTTACCACAAGCCAATTATGCTGGCGGGCGGTTTAGGGAATATTCGTGGCGAACACGTAGAAAAGAAAGAAATTCCAGTAGGAGCCAAATTAATCGTTCTTGGTGGCCCTGCTATGTTGATTGGTCTAGGTGGTGGTGCTGCGTCATCAATGACATCTGGATCGAGCAGTGCTGATCTTGATTTTGCTTCTGTACAGCGTGAAAATCCAGAAATGGAACGACGTTGTCAGGAAGTAATTGATCGCTGCTGGCAGTTGGGTGATGAAAACCCAATTAAGTTTATTCACGATGTGGGCGCTGGCGGTATTTCAAATGCGTTCCCTGAACTTGTGAATGATGGTGATCGAGGTGGTCGTTTTGAACTGAGAAATGTGCCAAATGATGAGCCAGGTATGGCGCCTGCTGAAATTTGGTGTAATGAATCTCAAGAACGTTACGTGATGGCAGTCGCTCCAGAAGACCTTAAACGTTTTGAGTTGATCTGTGAACGTGAGCGCTGTCCATTTGCCGTAGTGGGTGAAGCAACGGAAGAAAGACATCTGTCTTTGCATGATGAACATTTCGAGAACGATCCAGTAGACTTACCTTTGCAAGTATTGCTTGGTAAGCCACCAAAGATGGAGCGTTCTTTTGACACTGAAACGGCAGAGCTTGGTGCTTTGAGTCTTGATGGAATTGCCCTTGATGATGCTGTAGATCGTGTACTGAGTTTGCCTACGGTTGCCAGTAAGAGTTTCTTGATCACTATTGGTGATCGTTCAATTACAGGTATGGTGAATCGAGATCAAATGGTCGGTCCTTGGCAGGTGCCTGTTGCCGATGCTGCGGTTACTATAAGTAGCTTCGATACCTATGCAGGTGAAGCAATGGCTATGGGTGAGAGAACACCTATTGCCTTGATCAACGCGCCTGCTTCTGGCCGAATGGCGATAGGTGAATCTATAACTAACCTTGCTTGTTCAGCTATTGATCAAATTTCAGATATTAAAATGTCTGCAAACTGGATGGCAGCAGCAGGGCATCCAGGTGAAGATCAAAACCTTTTCAATACTGTAAAAACCGTTGGTATGGAGTTGTGTCCGGAATTAGGGATTTCAATTCCTGTCGGCAAAGACTCAATGTCAATGAAGACAGTTTGGGAAGACGAAGGCGACACTAAGTCGGTGGTTGCTCCATTATCTGTGGTGATTTCTGGTTTCGCTCCGGTTTCTGACGTTCGTAAAACGTTGACTCCTGAGCTTAAGAAAGAGCAAGGTGATACGGATCTAATATTGATTGATCTTGGTCGTGGCAAAAATCGCTTAGGTGGCTCTTGCTTGGCTCAAGTATTTAATCAAGTTGGTAATGAGTGCGCTGATTTAGATGATTCAGAAGACTTGAAGGCTTTCTTTGCTGTTATTCAAGGTCTAAATTCTGATGATAAGTTACTTGCTTATCATGATCGTTCTGATGGCGGGTTATTAACGACCATTGCTGAAATGGCATTCTCTGGTCGTACCGGTTTAGACATTAACCTTGATTATCTGGCTGATGAATCATCAGACCCTATCTCTGTATTGTTTAATGAGGAATTAGGCGCCGTTGTTCAAGTGCGTAAAGAAGACTCTGATTTTGTTTTGACTCAATTGAACGGTGCTGGATTAGGTGATTGTTCCGGCGTGATTGGTTCTTTGAATGATGATCAGCAGCTTCGTATTACTTTAAATGAAGACTTGCTCATTGATCGTTCTCGATCTGAACTGCAGAAAATATGGTCTCGTAACAGTTATGAAATTCAGAAATTGCGTGATAATGCTGAATGCGCGAAAGAAGAATTTGATTCCATTGAAGATAATGAGAATCCAGGGTTAAGTGTTGACCTTACGTTTGACGTTAATGAAGACATTGCGGCTCCTTACATCAATAAAGCAGTTCGACCTCAAGTTGCTATCTTACGAGAGCAAGGTGTGAACGGTCAGGTTGAGATGGCTGCTGCGTTTGATCGAGCAGGCTTTGAAAGCGTTGATGTTCACATGAGTGATATTTTATCCGGTCGTGTAACGCTTGAAGAGTTCCGTGGATTAGTTGCATGTGGTGGTTTCTCCTACGGTGACGTTCTTGGTGCAGGTGAAGGCTGGGCGAAGTCCATTCTGTTTAATGCGAGAGCACGAGATCAGTTTGCAGGTATATTTGAGCGTAAAGATGCGTTTGCTCTTGGTATCTGTAATGGCTGTCAGATGCTTTCAAACTTATCGTCTCTGATTCCAGGAACTGACCATTGGCCACGATTTGTTCGTAATAAATCTGAGCAATTTGAAGCTCGTGTTGCTATGGTTGAAGTTCAAGACAGTCCTTCAATTTTGTTGCAAGGCATGGCGGGTTCTAAAATGCCTATTGCTATTGCTCACGGGGAAGGTCGAGCTGAATTCCGTGATAATGATCATTTATCAACCGCTTCGAATGGCAATTCTGTTGCGCTTAGATACATTGATAATTATGGTCAGGTGACACAACAGTATCCTCAAAACCCTAATGGGTCACCTGAGGGTATTGGCGGTATTTCAAATGATGATGGTCGAGTGACCATTATGATGCCACATCCAGAGCGAGTATTCCGTTCCGTTCAAAACTCTTGGGCACCATCGGAGTGGGATGAAGACGGAGCGTGGTTGCGTATGTTCCGAAATGCACGTCGTTGGGTTGATTAAGCAGATTGTTGTTATCAGCTTAATTGTTTCAAGGGCCGCTTTTTAGCGGCCTTTGAATGTGCAAATACTAAGAAAGTGTGAACTAATGGCATGCTATAGGCTTAGATGACCGTTAATCACGTAACAAGATGATGTATACTAATTTTAATATCTCTGATTTTGGGTATATCCATCTGCATTGATATTTCTTCATTTTGAAATATATTGATTAAGATAAACAGTAAGTAACTTTAAGTGTGAATTGTTGAACTCAATTCCAGACATGGACAGTGGAAAGAACGCCTAGAGAGGTGAGAGTGAAAGATCAGCGTTATCGTGTTTTTATTGCTCATGATGTTGATGAACTGCAAGGAGTTGCGGTTAAGGTCGGCTATGAGTTAGTGAAACATAAATGCCTTCCTTTGGGGTTAGGTTTATCTCCTGCCTTGAATAACAATCATTGGGACGTTACTCGAGCAATGATTGATGAATCTGATGTTGTCTTTTTACTGATTGGGAACTCTTACGGTACGTTATCTCCTAGTGGCGTTAGCTATGTCCATATGGCATATATCTATGCGACTACTCAAGGTAAACCCATTTATCCTTTTTGTCTTAAATCTTCTGCTGAACAAGCAACTTCTAAAAATACGCATATTCAAGAATTTAGGAAGCTCCTCTCTGTCCATAAAGTAAGAACTTGGACAATGGAAAGCGACTTAAATAAACAACTTCTAATGGCTATTCGAAAACTAAAAGCCGTTCGGAGTATTGGGCTTTTACCTGCGTCAGAACAGAATGCCTCTAAAATAGAGTCGTCTTTCAGTCCTTCTCTAAATACTGTAACTCTCTCTAGCCAATCTCAGGAGATTAAACAGCTACGTAAAGAACTTGAAGCTGCTAAAAAAGAACTTTCTGTTTATGAGTCTTCTGTATCTACGAGCGCAAATAAACCCAAAATACGTAATAAGTTTGTGTTGATTGCGTACAGCGCTAAGGTATTCAGTGGCGGTAATTTCAAGACAATTACAGAGAATTGGAATATGTCTTGGGATGATATATTTCTAGCGGTTGCTCCACATATGCTAAGCGCAATCTCTGAGGAAAAGATGAGATTGGTCATCTCCGCTTCGCTTGCAACGCATGTTCAGGCGCCGATTAAGCAACAGTACCCGAACAGTCATGCAGTTGCAGATGTACGCTTGACGAATGAAAGCATGAACAGAATTAAGATCTATCTTCGTGGGCAGGATTTGATCCGAGAAGTAATGCAGGGTCGTGATATCCGCTGGCGTTTGACGGAGGTTGGTGACGAGCAATTAACTGAACTATATTCGAATCAATCCTTAGCTAAAACAATCTAGATAAGACCCTGTTTGCATGTATAAAATTGCCGTGTTTATCCCCGAATCTCACTTAGAGCAAGTAAAGCAGGCTATGTTTAATGCCGGTTCTGGCCATATTGGTAATTATGATCAATGTTGTTGGCAAGTAAAGGGTGAAGGCCAATTCAGAGCTTTGGACGGAGCGTCCCCTTATATCGGTCAACAGGGTAAAGTAGAACAGTTGGTTGAGTATAAAGTTGAGCTCGTGTGTGAAGATTCTCTATTGATTGCATCTTTGGCTGCGATGAAAGAGGCCCATCCTTATGAAGAGCCTGCTTATGATGTATACCCTTTGGAAAATCTGTAGTCTTTATTTAACGTTTTTCTTTAATCTATTTGTAAACTCAATGTGCTCAGCGAGAAGCTCGTATTCTTTATGATCACTTTTTTCTTTTCGTTCTGATAAATAATGTCTCAATGTTCGTTTTACTGTAGGGAATGCGATCTCCTCCCAAGGAATTTCGTCCTCTTTAAACAGTTTTACTTCCAATGACTCTGGGCCTGAATGAAAGTTGAGGTCAGTGAGTTCTGCATAAAAAAACATGTGAACCTGGCTGATGTGAGGCACATCGATCATACTTAATAAGTGACTAAGCTCTACGTTTGCATTGGCTTCTTCCGTTGTTTCTCTGATGGCTGCTTGTTGAGTGGTTTCTTCATTTTCCATAAAACCAGCGGGTAAGGTCCAGTAGCCTTTACGCGGTTCAATCGCGCGTTTGCAAAGAAGAATCTCTTCGTTATGAACAGGTAAGGTGCCAGCGACAATGTTCGGGTTTTGATAATGAATCGTGTTACAAGCAGTACATACGTCCCGCAGTTTGTTGTCCATTTCCGGGATTAATTGAGTTACGGGGGCACCGCAATCACAGCAAAACTTCATTTGAAGGCCTAGTTATAGTAATTTGGTCGTTATCAGAGAAGGTCTTAATGGTTCATATACTAAATCTTCACGTCAGTTAATTACAATGTAGAATTTGGCCTTATTTATTTTTTATTGAGAGGGAGAAGGTTTTGCCTGAATTGATGCTACCTCCTGAGTTTTACCAGCGCTTAGCGAATCACGTTCCATCGGAGATGAAACTGGACTTACCTGAAGCAGCGGTATTGGTGGCAGTGACCAACAACTTGGATTCCCCTGAAATTATTCTCACTCGGCGAGCAAAGCATATGAATTCACATGCAGGCCAAGTGGCTTTTCCTGGTGGAAAGCGGGATGAGGGGGATTTGGATCTTTATACAACGGCGCTTAGGGAGGCTGAAGAGGAAATTTCGCTGCCTCGTGAAGGGGTAAAGCGTCTTGGGCGTTTGAGCCAAGTGGTCTCAAAACAGGGCATTCTTGTAACGCCATTTATAGCGTCGGTATCTGATAAATTAGATTTGGTTCCTAATGAAGACGAACTGGATGCAATATTTCATGTGCCTTTGTCCTTTTTCTTAGAGAACACGCCGGACTGTTACGATGGTATAAAGTACCCTGAGGGCTGCTTGTATATCCCGTGTTATTTCTTTGAAGAATATGAAATTTGGGGGCTTAGTTCCATAATTCTAGTGGAGTTACTGAACGTAGGTTTTGGTACCGATTTTGATCTTTGGGAAAAGCCAAAGACTGCTGAAATTCGATATAGATAAATATAAAAATAGGTATGAGATAAGTATGCTGTATGCGCTGGGTGATTTGAAAGTCGAAGTGAAAGCAATGGACGTTTACATTGCAGATAATGCCACCGTTGTTGGTAATGTTGCATTAGAGTCTAAATCAAGTGTTTGGTTTAATGTTGTTATTCGTGGTGATAATGAATTAATTCATATTGGTGAAGAGACAAACATTCAAGATGGCTCTGTATTGCACTCAGACCCTGGTTACCCGCTCTCTTTAGGTCGAGGTGTTACAGTGGGTCATAAAGCGATGCTTCACGGTTGTACTGTTGGTGATTACAGCTTAATCGGTATTAATGCAGTGGTATTAAATGGCGCTAAGATAGGAAAGCACTGTTTAATCGGGGCAAATGCACTGATTCCTGAAGGAATGGAAATACCGGATGGTTCGTTGGTTTTAGGGTCTCCTGCGAAGGTTAAGCGTGAGCTTTCTTCTGCTCAGCAGAAAATGCTAGAAATTAGTGCCGCTCACTACGTTAAAAATGCAGATCGATTCCGTCGATCATTGGTAGCAATGAAATAAGGGAACCATTGTTTATCTGATACTTATGTATGCAATGGCGGCTTGGCTATCAATTAACCACAGTGTTCAGTAAAATGCCTCTCTTTTGTATCTATCAGGTTATGTATGAGTCAACCAGTTGAAAAGCGTGTTTCTTCTCCTTGCGTGAGTATTTGCTATTTAGATGAGCAAGATATATGTCAGGGTTGTTATCGATCAGGACAAGAAATCTCGAATTGGGGAGATTATTCGAATGAACAGCGCCAACTTGTGATGGATAAAGTTAGAGAACGAGAAAAATCATCAATTAATTACATTGGTTGATGATCTAGAAAACCTCTTAAATAAACGCACATTTTTAAAATAAAAGGAATGCATGATGGTTTCGATTGGAACACCTCTTAGCTCACGCCCAACTAAAGTTCTTATGTGCGGTTGCGGTGAACTGGGCAAAGAAGTTGTTATTGAACTGCAACGCTTAGGTGTTGAAGTCATTGGTGTTGATCGTTATTCAAATGCACCTGCAATGCAGGTAGCACATCGCTCGCACGTGATCGATATGCTTGATTCAGCTGCTTTAAGAGACGTCATAGAAAAAGAAAAGCCCGACCTTATCGTACCTGAGATTGAGGCTATTGCTACACAGGCTTTAGTTGAATTAGAGCAAGAAGGCTATCATGTTGTACCCACAGCAAGAGCTGCTCAATTAACAATGAACAGGGAAGGCATTCGACGCCTTGCTGCTGAAGAGTTGTCTTTGGCAACCTCTCCTTATCAGTTCGCTGATACGGAAGATGAATATATACAGGCGGTTCAAACGGTAGGCATACCGTGTGTTATCAAGCCTATTATGAGCTCGTCTGGTAAGGGCCAGTCTGTTATTAAAAGTGAGCAAGATATTTTACCTGCTTGGCATTATGCGCAAGAAGGTGGCCGTGCGGGCAAAGGCCGAGTGATTGTTGAGGGTTTTGTCGATTTTGATTATGAAATTACACTACTTACCGTTCGGCACCGGGATGGCGTCAGCTTTTGTGAGCCTATTGGCCATATACAAGAAGACGGTGATTACAGAGAGTCTTGGCAGCCTCAGAAAATGTCTGAATTGGCATTGAGTGCTTCTAAAGATATCGCTGAAAAAGTAACGAACGCGTTAGGAGGACGAGGCGTCTTTGGTGTTGAACTCTTTGTTAAAGGCGACCAAGTTTACTTCAGTGAAGTTTCTCCAAGGCCGCACGATACAGGTTTAGTAACGTTAATTTCTCAAGACCTTCCTCAGTTTGCGCTGCATGCTAGAGCAATTTTAGACCTTCCTATTCCTGCTATTCGTCAACAGGGGCCGTCTGCTTCGTGTGCACTTTTGGTTGAAGGTCAGTCTACTCATGTTGTGTTCAATGGACTTGAGCAGGTTTTAGCTAAACCTGACACTCAATTACGCTTGTTTGGAAAGCCTGAAGTATCTGGTCGACGTAGAATGGGTGTGACTTTGGCTCTGGATGAATCGATAGAAAAGGCTAGGTCTAAAGCAAGAACGGCTTGCCAGCAAATACAAGTTACGCTTGATTAATATTGATAGTGTAATAAAAAGAGGCTTAGGCCTCTTTTTTATTGTCAGTAATTAGCATCTAGGCTGAATCTACAGATTGTTTAAACCAAATTTCTTGGCAAGCACGCTATCCAGTATTTGAGTCGGCAATAGCCTTTTAAGGAGAGGGAAAACAGTGCTGCCGTTGCCGATATACTGCACGGGAGCGGGCTTCTTTGTGAAACACCCTTTGATTAATGTGTTAACAAACTCATTTGTTGACGTAGGGTTCTCTTGTGAGGCGTTTGAACGTTTTACAATTTGCTCATAAATGGATTCATAGAGTTTGAATTGTTGTTTGTTCTTTTCAGTGCCCGCCATAGCATTATCTCCGAAGCTGGATTCGATCGCGCCAGGCCGAACATCGATGACTTTGATGTTAAACGGTGATAATTCCATCCGCATTGCATCACTTAGGCAGTGAACGGCAGCCTTGCTTGCGCAATAGGCACCAGAGAATGGTGTCGTTAGTATTCCAGAAACAGAACCTATGTTTATAATCATTCCGTTTTTATTTTTGATCATCTCAGGGCTGAAAGCTTGTACGACTCTCACTATGCCTGTGACATTGGTTGATAACTGTTGTTCTAAATCTTCCATTGGAAGCTCTGTAATAGGCCCCATTGCTGCGTAACCTGCATTATTGATGATTGCCTGAATAGATACGTTTTGATTTGCTAGGTTGTTGTGTAATTCATTAATAGATGCTTGGTCGGTGACATCAAGAGAATAGGTAGTGATCCCTAGTTTTGTGAGTTGAGCTAATTTACTTTTATTTCTGGCCGTCGCAATGACTTCATACCCTTTTTTGTGAAGCTCGATGGCTAAGCACTCACCGATACCACTCGAGCAGCCTGTAATTAAAACAGTTTTAAATGTCTGATTTATCATGGATTAATGTCTTCCTTAACCGAGGCTGAAACTACAACGTAAATGAGAAATGCTAATGGGCAAATGAAATACTCATACCCTAAGATGCAGATAATATAATGTCTGCATCTTAGGGTATTGTCTATCGATGTTTGGGAGGTGAGTACTTTTCTGTCTGTAGACGATTCAATTAAATGTGTGTGGAACGCATTTTTTTAATATGCTGCTTTAGTGCAGTAAGTACATCCGTTCGACTGATTAACCCTATAAATTTTTCGTTTTCAATAACAGGGTAAATACGAGGGCGATTGCCCTTCATTTGTTGTGCGAGGTCTATGATACTCATTTCTGGCGATACCGTGATCATTTCTGTTTTCATTACGTCTTCAACCGCTGCATCAGAATACCCGTAGAAGCTTTCATTTAAGATTTTTCCGATACAATCTTGCTCCGATAGAAAGCCAATTAAGTGCATATGACTATCGACCACGGGCAAGCCTGTAAGTTTGTGCTTACACAGCGCGGTTGTTGCCACAATCAAAGGTGTTTCTTTGGTGAGTGGTAAGATGCTTTCATCCATGCATGATCTGACTTTGATTGATTCAATACTCATAATGTAATCCTTGTTTAATAAGTAAGGCGCTTTCTGATAATTCTCAGTATAGACATCAATTTTTTGGGCAGATTGATATAAGTCGATTTTTCTTTCAGGTTATTATTGTTTTTGAACTAGAAAGTTGCTGGTTCTGGTATAAACTATTGTTATGAAAGTAGTTATTAAAGTGCGAGTTAGTGATGAGCTTAGATTACGAAGTAGTATTTGAAGGTAAAATTTTGATTGGCTCTGAGGAACAGAGAGTTAAGCAGAATGTTGGTCGGATGTTTAAAGCCGATGACGCTAAGCTGGCTGCTTTATTTTCAGGACGTACCGTTGTTATTAAGAGCGGTGTGGATAAAGCAACCGCCCAAAAGTATGTTCAGGCAATGAAAAAGGCAGGTGCTCAAGCTGAGATTCGTTCTCTTGCTAAAGAAGAACCTGTAGTGCAGGCTCAAAATCCCGCGTCTTTTGGCGTTAAGGATTTTGATCGTCCTTCATTAACGTCTGTTGCTGAATCGCATAGCGTGGCTCAGGCAGAGAAAGCAGCGAAGAGAGAAGAAAAAGCCAAACAAGCGGAAGAGCCTATTGGCATTCCTGTTCCTGAGGTAGAAGAAGCGTCGGAAGCAGAAGTGCAAAAAGCAATGAATGCTTTAGAATCGCAGCATTTGCCGGATTCTTCGAATAAGCAGAGTGAAACAGAAGTTTCTGCGAGTGTTGGCAATAGTAATACAGATAGTGATCGTTTAGGGATTAAAAATGAGGATCTTACGATTGCTCCCGCTGGTGCGATGATTTTACCTGACTCTAAAAAAGAAGCGCCTGAAGCGCCTAGTACAGACCATCTTCAGGTGAAACCTATGGAAGGCTATTTGGTAGAACCAGAGCCAGAACAGGCAGTAAAAGTCCCGGATGTTAGTCATATTAAATTAAAAGAGTAATTTAATAGCTCAAAATCACCTCATAAAATTTGTATTGGGTACTTATTCTTGAAGGGCTGTCGGCAAGAAGGTAAGCATTCGTTATAATGCGCGTTTTTATAATAAGAGTGAGCTTTTTATGACGCCTGAACGTTTTGCAAAGTTACAACACACCTTGAGTCGTAGACAGCCTGATTTACGTGTTTTAACTGACCATGTTCATAAACCCCATAACATTGCAGCTATTGTGCGCACTTGTGATGCTATGGGCGTTGCTCACTTACACATGGTATGGCCTCATGATCAATTTGGTCGATTCAGTAAAACAGCGTCAGGCAGTGATCGTTGGGTAACTGTACATCCTCATCAAACTTCTGCAGAAGCGCTTGAGCTTCAAAAGAAAGAGGGTCGTAAAGTTATTGCGGCGCACTTCTCTGATCGAGCCATAGATTTCCGTGATTATGACTACACTCAGCCAACAACATTGCTGCTTGGGCAAGAGTTGTTTGGTGTGTCTGATGAGTCAGCAGATATGTGTGATGAACATGTAGTCATACCGATGCAAGGCATGGTGGAGTCATTTAACGTTTCGGTTGCTGCGGCGATTATCTTAAGTGAAGCTCAACGCCAAAGAGAAAAGGCGGGAATGTTTGATCAGGTCAGTTTAGAGCAAGAAGAATATCAGCGCACTTTATTTCAATGGGCGCACCCTCAAGTCGCTAAATTCTGTGATAAGAAAGGACTTCCATACCCTGCTTTGGCAGAGGATGGTGATATTGAAAATGCGGCTCAGTGGTCTCAAAGTGTTAGGGAGTTACCTCAGTAAGTTGCTTCAAACGTTTCAAAAAAAGGGCTAATAAATTTAGCCCTTTTTTTATGTTTAGAAGTTTTTAACTGCCCAATGTGTTGGCACGCCATTTTCGTCATAACCAATCTTCGAGGATTTATATTGTTCTTCTTTGGTTAACTCTCTTAAATTATTCAGGGTCTCGTAAGGCAAGTCGACAATTAGAGAGTTTACCAACCAAGAGGGTAGGGCACCTGCTGGATCGGCATGTTGAGTCCAAACAATTTTAACTTCTGAGTCATTAATTTGGGTTAGCTTGTAAGCTCCCTGTGATTGAGTAATTCGCACATTGTCTGTGACAGGAACAAAGCCCTCTATTGCTTTTACATCGATCGTCCACTCTTTGTAGTCATTCGAATAGCTATAAACATCATGGATCACTATATCTCGATCGGTAACAAGAAAAGGCATATTGCTTACTTGGTAGACGATCACATCCAGAAAGGAGTTTTGTTGTACTATTTCAGCCTTCGAGCACTGATGAACCCACTGAGTGAATGAATTGGGGTCATGGAAAATCGCAATAATAGTGTCAATCTTAGTTTCTAGGGTCATTTCAGCCCGGAACTCTCGAAAGTTTGATCCGTCAATTTCTCTAGACGCAATTGAAATGCCGTTATTTTCTTGTTCAATGCTCCAGCTGTCATTTATCGCAAAGACCGTACTGGACGCTAGAATAGATGCAGTGAACGTTAGTAACGTAATTCCCCAATTGAAACTGGAACGCATGGTTTATCCTTTTGAATTATTTTAGAAAGGTAATTTATAGGAAAATTTCAGAGGGATAAAGCTAATAAGCGTCAATGTTTTGCATATATTTCGTTAACTTTAGCACCTATTCTTTGTGATTAGATGCCAGTGATACCTTTAGTTGTTGATGATTTAGCGTTGCTCAGTGTTATTTGTTGGGCTGATTCAATGAGACCTTGAATTGAGTTGAACGGGAATTCTTCGTGCAATGATTTTTTTAACCAGGAGGGAACCTTTCCGCCTGGATTTAACTTATGCTCAAGAGAGAGTGTGGATGTGTTATTGGATGTTTTGCGTAGAGTAATCTTTGCTTCGAAAGTCTCGGGAATGATCAACGTGGTATCTTCTGGTGTCATGGATGGCACTAATTTCATAGTTAATTCAAAATCACCTGATTTATTGAAATCACGACTTATTTCAATAACACCGTGTCGATCTTTAAGGGGAAAGGGGTAGTCTCTCACATAATAGGTGTATAAGTGATTGCTTTTTTCTTCGCTGATTCTCTGTGCTGTTTGGCATCTAAAAAGCCAATTTTTACATGCACTAGGATCTTCTAATACTTCGATTATTGATGCCATAGGTGCAGCAACGTGCGCTGTGATTCGGCTGGTATAAGTGTGTTCGGGGTGGTTAGAAGTAAAGAGCTGAATTTTCCTTTCATCTTTAATCAAAGTCCACTCGGCGTAGGTTAGACCTGATATCAGTGTCGAGAGAGTAAAAGTCAGTAGCAGAGTTAAGTTTTTAATTGGCTTCATCATTTGTTCTTATAATTAATGAGGTTATAAATTCAGGTAATGTATTAAGGTATTCGAATTAAACTAATGCTATATGCTGACTACATAAATAGCTTTTTATTTCTTTATTGAACAGTTGATATTGGTGTGTTTTTGTAACCTTGGTCATGAGGTAAAGGCTTTAATTATGGTGATTAATTATTAAGAGAAGTAGAGGTTTAGCTTATTCATAAAACTAAACTTAGATGTGCCTTTATGTTTAACTACATAGCTGAGTTCATCGATCATCATTAGAGACAACCCCCAAACTATTTTACGGTCATGCTGATAGCTGGGTAGGTTAACGGTGTACTTCCAAGGTCCAGTTTTGAGAAGAGGCCATTTCATTGGTGTTCTGTTATTTTTTACGAAAAGAGAGCATGGTAGCCAACAAGAGTCTTGTGCCTCGTGGTTAAGTGTAAGCTCATCGTTCGTGTGACCTTCAATGTGAGTGGGGAGCGTAAAAACCCAAGGGGTTACTTTCATTAAATTCTTTTTATCGTGGTTTCGAGTCACAATGTCTGAAAGGCGGCCTATGCACTGCTCTTTTAGAAGGGTGATTCCTGTTTCTTCTTTTGTTTCTCGTATGGCTGTTTCTATGGACTGCTCTTTAGGCGAGTTTCTTTTCCCTCCGGGAAACGCCATGTGACCAGACCATGGATCATCTTCTTTAATTGCCCTCTGTATCATCAAAAGCTCTAATGTTTGAGCACTTTTCTGACGTAGAATGAGCGCTACCGCTGCTTGATTCTTGGGATAAAGCATACTTCTTTTGAAGGGGTAGTCTTTTAGCCATATGGCTAAGTCTGTGGATGTGATGCTTTTTTTCATTTCAATCTCAATGAATGTGACTGAATAAATCGGCCGGACAATCGGTGAAGATACCGTCTATAAGCATAGCCTTTAATTGGCGTGCTCTGAAAGGGTCATTGACCGTATACGCTCGAATGTCCATATTGAGTCTATGGCAAGATTGAATTAATGCAGACGTGACTTCTTGTTGATTAATATGAACTGCTTTACATTTCAGGTTTTTAGCGAGGACCGTCCAACCGAAGAACCGCTGATCAATATTAAGCGCTCTATAACAGCTCGGCCAGAGTAGTTGTGCTGTTTTCAGTGCAAGAATATCAAAACTTGAAAGTATTAAGCGGTTCGGTTCTTTGAGATGTTGTTTTAAATACTGAACAACGACTCTGCTGGTGTTTATTGAGTTGGTAAATCTCGGCTTTATTTCGATATTAAGCACTAGATCTAAATGTGAGTTTGCGAAATTAATGAGGTCGCTCAGGTGAGGGATTCCTTGTCCTGAGAAATCAGGATGAAACCAACTGCCAGCATCAAGTTGTTTAAGGTGTTGCCATTTCTTTTGGGATACATCGCCCTGCGCTGTCGTACATCGGTTCAGCGTGTTGTCGTGAAAAATAATGGCGTGTTTATCTGCAGTTAACATGACATCAACTTCAATGAATCTGACGCCTAATTGATAAGCGAGCTCTAATGAAGCGAGAGTATTCTCTGGCGCGTAACCGGCAGCCCCTCTGTGGCCGATGATAAAAGGGTAGCTTTGTTGGGTTTTACCCATGACAGTGAAGTCCTTTTTAATGTCTGTGAGGGCAGTGTAAAATGAATATCATCGATCGTCATTAGTTTGTTCTTGTTGCATGTTTTGATTTGAGGCTCGGAGTAAGTCATGGGATGTTGTAACCAAAGTGAAGCGGAAAATAATAAAGCACTTAAATGGAATTCAACTTGGTTGGTTAACGTATGCTTTGTTCTAGCAAAACTATTGTTTCATTCCTTTTATGCCAGAAGTTCTGAATCTAGGCACCAGAACGTTATGAAGCTCTTTCAGTTATGTGCTGATCGAGAGCACATCGAGGCGTGTTCATTATATGGACACTTGTTATTGTTCCGAGGGTCAACGAAATTCAATAAGATGCAAGGCGTTAAGTATCTAAACGTTGCTGCAAATGGAAGCGAGGTTAAAGCTTGTTATCAAATGGCTTTGATAATGAAGAATGAAGAGTACGGATTTCCTAATGACTCAAATAAAGTGATTGGTTTGTTACTGACGGCTGTAAAAGGTGGGAATGTGCTGGCTGCAAAAGAACTCTTAGCATTTTTGTCTGAAAATGATTTAATGGATCAAGTCTCATCGGACCAACTTAACGAGATACAACAGTCAGCAAGCCTATCGTCAATTGCTGTACAATAGGCTTGGCCTGCGTTTTTAAGCTGTAAGCCTTCTTGTTTCTACTTGTTCTGCGGATCTTATAAAACCGGAGAGATATAAAACATCAGAAATCACTTGATGGATGTCTGATCTGGTTATTACTCCTAGTTTTTGGTGATTAGCTAATAGCATGAGCACTTGAGAAGTGAGCTCGGTGGCAACTTTTCCTTTATATTCTTTTGATTCACGTCCAAGTAGATAGATATCCTGAAAAACCATTTCTGCATTGAATGCAATGGTTTGATCGCCATCCATGCAGAATTTAGGCAGTCCTTTCTTTGCTGTGATTTGGTTTGTCACTAGTATCACGTTGATACCCTCGCTTACCTGAATTTAGGTCCGTGTATTAGTTGCTATATGCGCAATTATTGTAACTTTGGTTTGTTACACATTATTGAGTTGAAGCAATAAATCGCGGAGTTTAATTACAAATAACTGAGTTAAAGTAGCAGAAAAAATATAACTATTTAGTCAGGTTTCATTAAAAGTAAAGAATATTTTGATTTTTTTTATATTAATTGGATGAAAGGCATTCTTTTTTAGGGAAAAGGGCGACATCGTATGGTTGGTTCACTATAATAGCCCGCCTTCTTTTTAGACGACCATTGGTAATGAGGGTAAAGGTTATGAAACCTCTTGTAGGCGTCATTATGGGTTCCAAATCAGATTGGAGCACCATGGAAAATACAGTTTCTATGCTAGAACAGCTTAAAGTGCCTTATGAGGTTGAAGTTGTTTCTGCTCATCGTACTCCGGATAAGTTAATGACTTATGCTGCTACGGCTGAAGAGCGTGGCTTACGCGTAATCATTGCGGGTGCTGGTGGCGCTGCGCATTTGCCTGGAATGGCCGCGTCTAAGACAAATTTACCTGTTTTAGGTGTGCCTGTTCAGTCAAAAGCTCTGAGTGGCCAAGACTCTCTTTTATCGATTGTTCAAATGCCTGCAGGTGTACCTGTTGGAACGTTGGCAATTGGTAATGCTGGAGCAACCAATTCAGCAATTTTAGCAGCTCAAATGCTTCAGTTTGAAAACGAAGAAATTCGTCAGGCTGTGGCAGAGTTCAGGAAAACCCAAACAGAAACTGTGTTAGCTAATCCAGATCCAAGACCTTAACTTTTTGGACCTCAGATTCCTGTTGGTTCATATCATGGATCTTGTGTGAAAGTGCTTATTGTAAGTATGCTTCGTAATAGCTTCTTGCTTTAAGTTATAAATCTTGTAGAGGCTTTAGTGATGAAAATAGGTGTTCTTGGTGGTGGTCAGCTTGGCCGAATGATGGCTCTGGCTGGTTATCCAATGGGGTTGAAATTTGGTTTGTTTGATCCCACTGAAGATTCATGCGGTGGTCAGGTGGCTCCTTTATTTACCGCTCCTTTTGAAATCACTGAAGCCCTCGAAAAATTTGTAGATGAGCATGACGTGTTTACCTACGAGTTTGAAAATGTTCCTTTGGAACTGGCTGAGTACATCTCTCAGCGAAAGCCCTTATTTCCTGGAAAAGATGCCCTTTATTATGCTCAGCATCGTTTAACGGAAAAGAAGTTATTTCAGTCGTTGGATATTCCTGTTACCGCTTTTAGTAAAGTGGATGATAGAGCATCTCTACTTGAGGCAGAGAGTACTGTTGGTATTCCGTTTATCTTGAAGACAACTACGCTTGGCTATGATGGTAAAGGTCAGTATCGAGTTACTTCTCAAGAAGAATTGAATTTACTGGCTGATAAGCTGTTCCCTGTTCAGGGTGAGGCTTGCAAAGATACAACGTATGGTGGCGTTAGCGAATATATTGCTGAAGCGTTTGTGAACTTCACGCGTGAGCTATCCATTGTATGTGTTCGTGATCAGCAAGGTGAGTGTAAGTTCTATTCTCCGGCAGAAAATGATCATCGTGATGGGATTTTGCATTTAAGCGTAGCGCCTGCGAAGGGGCTTTCTGAAGAGCGTTTAATGAGTCTTCAGGGTTACGCCCAGAAGCTGTTAGAAAAACTGGATTATGTCGGTGTACTTTCCATTGAGTTTTTCGAAACGACGGATGGTTTGATAGTGAACGAGTATGCCCCGCGTGTTCATAACTCAGGGCATTGGTCTATGGAAGGTTCGATCACTGGGCAGTTTGAGAATCATATTCGAGCGGTAGCTGGTTTGCCGTTAGGTGATACTAATAACCGTTCTGTAAGTGCTATGTATAATTTAGTTGGTCATGATGTAGATAGAGCTGCATTATCCATCCCTGATGTGCATGTTCATTGGTATGGAAAAGACATCAAACCAAAGCGTAAAGTTGGCCACGTTAACCTGCTGGCGGCAGACTATGAAGCGTTAGAGGCTAAGATCGATAAGCTTGAAAAATTAATAAAGTAATTTAAAGCTAGATCGAACGTTGAAATAAAAAAGAGAGCATATGCTCTCTTTTTTGGGTTTTTAACATGTTCTGTTTCTACCGCTGTTTTTGGCTTCGTAAAGTTTTTCATCTGCTTTATGTACTACGTCATAGCAGTCTTGGGTGTTATCGGGCGTCATTGTTGCTACACCAGCGCTTATGGTGATGTGTTCTGATGAGTCATGGCCTAAGTCGAGCTCCTCAACGGCTTTACGTGTTCTTTCTGCGAGCATGACTGCGTCATCATGCGATGCATTGCTTAAAACCACGACGAACTCTTCTCCGCCATAACGTGCGACTAAATCTTCAGCTCGAGTTGCTTGAGTTGAAATGATGTAGGAGATCTTTTGAAGCAGAAGGTCTCCTTGCTGGTGGCCGTAGTTATCGTTGTATTTTTTAAAATGATCTACATCGATAAGAATGCAGGAAATTGGATATTGGCGTCTTAAGCAGCGGTTCCATTCTCTTATCAATGTGTTATCGAAGCTTCGGCGGTTAGCGATACCGGTTAGTGGGTCGCTCAGTGTTTGCTCTGTTAAGAACTCTTTTGTTTTCGTCAGTTCTTGGTTGCTTTGTTCTAGGTGTGCATTCTTCTGTTGCAGAGAATATAGTAGTTCTTGATTTTTGTTTTCTAAGTGAAGTGAATCGTTAACAAGGTTTGAGAAGTTGTTCCCTAAGATGATTAATACAGCTAAGAACAATATGCATAATAAGCCCATAGTGACGTTGAACTCATTGCCTGATAATACGTTCATTATAATTGCGGGGATAAATATCAAGCAAACGAAGATTTTTTGAGCGTACTTAGAGGGGGATAAGCTCATGCTTCCTCCCATTGCAGTGGCAGAGGCAATCCAGATCATCAAGAGGCTGTAAGCTTCATCGGTGTAAATACTGAAGAGTAAGAAGCTAGCTCCCCATATCGCAGCCGTTGTGGATGAACCAATAATAAATTGCCGCAAGCCGAGTTTGTGAGGCTTATCTAAGTAGCTACTTGTTCGAAGCACTTGTTTAACCTTATGAAGCCGATAAAGAGATGCGCTTAGAATTACTACAAACCAAACGAGTATTATCTCCCATGGAACTTTAGTCCAAAGTAATACCAGAAGGAGGCTGCTGTTTAAAATAGTAGCGGGCACAGCTTTGAGTGAATTGGCGTAAAGTTGGTGTATGCGTTTATATTCTGATTGGTTTTCTAGATTGGGGGAGTATTCGGCATCCATGATTTACATCCTGTAATCATCTAATGATGTACTTTATCCGTCAGTGTCAGTTTTAGCCGATCTGAAATAAGTAGTGATTTATGTGAATTCCTGAAAACAATCATATCACTGATTTGATTGTTTTCTATACTACCCAAAGGTAGGGCTTAACCGTTTTTAGTCTTTGAGTTGTTCAACCGGTCCGTGTTTCTTTTCGAAAAGCTTCCAAGTTATATAGTAGGGTATGAAGTAGGCCGCTAACAATCCAGTAAACCCACGAGTTGCTATGAATTTGAGTTCTTGTTCTGTTGTACCAAGAAGAGAAGGGATTAATACTGCCGCAAGTAGGAATACTCCCCACAAAACTATGCCATATATCTTAAATATTTTTAATATTTTGGCGCGAGTTTCTTTCGCTTTTGAGAGATCGTTTGTCATGTTGATGTCCTTACATAAATAAGCGAGTCGGATATTAACAGAAATACGACATAGGGTTTACCTGACATTTGTATCAAGTTTTTTTATTTTGGATTGGATTGGATTGGATTGAGAAAGAGTAACCGCCTATTAATTTAGGCGGTATTAAATTTAGAGTGATTTATTAGCAGTGTGTTTATATTGAGTCATGTTGCTTTCGGTTGCTTTAATGATTAGGCAGCCTTAAGAGTGTATAGGCGCAATTGATCGGCAAACTCTTGTAGACAGTCAATGCCTGACTGCTCTGCTTCATGGCACCATTGCTTAAGTGCTTGCAGTAGTTCGTCACTGCTGGCTGAGCGTCTGGACCAAACGGCCATGAGCTCTTGCTTCTTTTGATAAACTTCATTTAATAGATCGTGTGAGCTTAGAAGTTTATCTCTTTGGATTATGGCTTTGTCTGACAGAAGGCTTTCATCGCGGCTCATTACCTTTTTTGCTTTTCGAAACAGCTGGTGCAGTTCTTGATGCGCTTTCGATTTTTCTTCTTCGATTGCAGGTCGAATTACGTTCTTGGTGTATGCCGACATGATTTGAAAGCGGTTATGTACGGCTGCTTTAGCTGCATCCAGATCAAGTGTTTGTTTTGACGTATCTTTAATAGGCACAGGGGCAACTTTACGTACTTTAGCAAGGTGAACAAATTCAAGACTTTTTATCCACATCCAACCTATGTCAAATTCCCAAGGTTTTACAGACAGTTTGGCTGAATTTGGGTAGGTGTGATGATTGTTATGAAGCTCTTCGCCTCCAATTAAAATGCCCCAAGGAGATATGTTGGTGGCTGCATCAGAGCATTCAAAGTTACGATAGCCCCAAAAGTGACCTAAGCCATTGATGACCCCGGCAGCAAATACAGGCATCCACATCATTTGAATTGCCCATAAGGTAATGCCTATCGGGCCAAATGCGAGTAGGTCAAAGGCCAGCATCAAGAAAACACCTTTTAATTTGTGTGGGGTGTATATGTTTCTTTCTAGCCAGTCATCAGGTGTTCCATTGCCATACTTCTTAAGCGTTTCAGGTGTGGCAGCTTCTTTGTATAGTTCAGCGCCGCGAAGAAGTACGGTTTTAATTCCTTTAACTACTGGGCTGTGAGGGTCTTCAGCTGTTTCGCATTTCGCATGATGTTTACGATGAATGGCCGTCCATTCTTTGGTACTCTGTGCAGTAGTAATCCACACCCAGAAACGGAAGAAGTGTTGAACTGCGGGGTGAAGCTCCAGCGATCTATGAGCGGAAAACCGATGCAGGTATACGGTTACGCTAACGATTGTAATGTGGGTCATTACGAACATAGCGATCATAAAGTGCCAAAAACTAGTGCCTAGCAACCCTTGTTGCCAAATTTGTTCCCACATTGATCGAGTCTCCAAATAATTTGGTCTATTAATACCATTTTTTCGAACTTTTCTCTAATCCAAGAGAAAGAAAATGGTAGAAAATTCTTGTGGTGGATTAATTACAGCTTACTCATGTACGTTAGGAATTGTATGACTGAGAATGAAAAACTGAAGATTGTTTATCAAGATGAACACATGGTGGTTATTGATAAACCGTCGGGTTTATTAGTACACAGATCCAAGATGGCTCATGGCGTTAAAGAGTTTGCGTTACAAATATTAAGGAATCAGCTTGGACAAAGAGTGTACCCGGCCCATCGTCTAGATAGACCAACGTCTGGCTTATTGGTTTTTGCATTGAGTGAACAGGTCTTAGCTGAAATAACGAAGCAGTTTTCAGAGGCAACCATTACTAAAACTTACCAGTGTGTGGTGAGGGGGTTTGCTTATTCTGGGGTCATTGATCATCCTTTGAAAGACCCGGTCGATGACCGGCGCTTACTTCGTCAAGGTGTGACTCATGAAGCTAGAGATTCCTTGTCAGAATATCAAACCATTGAGCATTACGAAATGCCGTGGGCGTTTGGTAAGTTCTCTACATCACGTTATTCACTCGTTTCCGTGAGACCGAAAACAGGAAGGCGTCATCAAATCAGAAAACACATGGATCATATTGCGCACCCAATAATAGGCGATACGCGATATGGACAAGGTGTGCATAATCGTTTGTTTCGTGATCACTTTGATAGTCATCGTTTATTGTTGGCGGCGACAGAGCTTAAAATGACACACCCTGTTACAGGGCTGCCACTTGAACTTCAGATTCCTCCTGCAGAGGAAATGAAAGTTGTGATTGAGGCGCTACGGACTCATCAAGTGACTGAATAGCCTGTGATGTGTGGAAGCCGTCAGGGTCCAAACTGCAAATGAGTTCAACGTCGTTGTTCGGACGACTTATGAGTTGTTGTAATTTTTTTGTGGTGTGAAGGCGGTCGGCTCTGCAGCAATCGATTGTTGCCCCGAGAAAATTAATGAGGGGAAGGTTTTGGTGTTGAGTAATGGTTGATAAATTTAAGGTGGCGTCTCCGCAATGAAGAAGCCATCCTTTCTTTTGTTTGATGGCAACACCTGCGTGCCCTCTGCTATGGCCTGGGAGGTCGATCAATAGCATATCGTCAGATTCAGGGAAGATTGGTGAGCATTCCAACTCATTCCATCGTTGCCCTCCGAAAAAGTGAAACTTCCACTTTGTACTGTGTTGCCAGTGATGGCTTGTGTATCGCCACTTCTCAGTAAAGGTTTGAGGGGCATTTGCAGCGTCGTATTCTTTTCGTATGACATGAATGGTTGCATTGGGGAAGTCAGATAACCCTCCAGTTTGCAAGAAGTCCATGTGGGTCAATATTACATGTCGCACATCATCTCGACTGTAGCCTAATCGTTCTACTTGGTTGATCGCGCATTCGACTTTCATTAATGCCGGTTGTGTAAAAAAAGCGCGTACTTTGCCTATGGCTATGTCGGTTCTTTCGATGTCTTTACGACCAACGCCTGAGTCGATAAGAACCAATCCTTTAGGGGTTTCTATGAGAAGGCAGTGGGTAACCAAGAAACGAGTGTCTCTATAGCCTTTGGATGGAAATAGTAGGCGAGAGGAGAACGGATTAAGTGTGCCGCAATTTAGATGGTGAATCTGACCGATCATATCAGACCTTAATTTTTGATTGTGCCAACATCGGCAGGGTGTTTTCTTGAATTTATACGTTGCTTATTGAATGTTCATACTAGATTTAAAAGAGGTATGTGTGTTCTTGCTTAGATTTGGAAAAGAAACTTATGAGAAAAAAAAGTAAGGTTGCTGAGTTAATTTCAAAGGATATCCTTAAATCTTGGCAGCAAACCCTTGATTTGGTTTGCCAATTAATTCAGGTGCCCGTGGGAATGATCTGCGCAGTGGATGAAAATACGTATTTACCCATTGCGTTGAATAAGATGAAAGATAACCCTTATTCACTGAAAAGTGTGTTTTCGTTGGATGAAGAGTTCTTGTGTGAGTGGGTAATTAGTAATGATAAAGAATTAGTTGTTTCTGATTTTACCCATGAAGAACCTTGGTCTAGATCGCCCTTGGTTGATCAGGGGATGGTTTCTTTTCTTGGGCGTCCTTTGCATTGGCCTGATGGTCGGGTCTTCGGTGTGTTCTATGTCATGGATCGTACACCGCGAAAATTTGAAGACGAGTTGTTGGCAATTTTTAACCAGCTGCATTCGTTAACTGAGTTTCAATTAAACCTAGCGTTTGAAAGAGACCAGTTGCAACTCGCAAAGACAGTCATCGAACAGGGCGAGCAGAAGTATACTGAGCTATCTTCGAAGGATGGTCTCACAGGGGCTTACAATCGGAGAACATTACAGGAATTGGCTGTTTCAGAGTTATCAAGAACGACTAGGAAAACAGGGTGCTTTGCTTTGGCGCTTTTAGATGTGGATCATTTTAAGCAAATAAATGATGAATATGGTCATTTAGCGGGCGATGCAGTACTGAAACACTTGGTGTTTGCTCTTGATAATATGCTTAGGCAAAGCGACTTTATTTCAAGGTTTGGAGGTGAGGAGTTTTGTCTTCTTATGCCTGAAATGGAGCCATCAATGGCATTTCATATTATTGATCGAATCCGAAAGGAGTTGGCTAAGATTCCTGTGATGTATAACGGAGAAACAATTTACTGCACGGTCAGTTTAGGTTGCGCATTATTTGAATCGGGTATGATCACTACGGTGGAAGAGTTGTTAAATATGGCGGATACGGCTCTGAATGATGCCAAACGTTCAGGACGAAATCGTGTCTGCATGGCTTCTGAAGGCATGCTGGATGAAGTTCATATGGCCTAAAATTGCAAGTGAGAGATTTAGAAAGGTCGAAGTGAATGTTTCACTTCGACCTTTTTTATTACGATGCAGTTTCAGAGGTTTCAACGGCGGTGCTGGCTTCATCTGATGTACTTTCTTCAGGTGTACTTTCTACAGATGTATTGCCTTGTGTTTCGCTGTTGTCGGGATCTTCGTTGTTCTTATTGATGCATTCAATCCAGTCTTTTTCGTCAACGAGGTTTAACTTACCGTCTTTCGTTGTCCGAATAGGTACGATGTAATGGCACGATGTTTGTGGTTTTACACTGGCGAAGATAGGAATGAACCCAAAGTTAACCGCCATTTCAATGATGGATTTTTGGTTTTCAGGATCAATATCTGCCGCTTCATCAATGTAGATCGGTATCTTATAAAGACCTTGCTCTTTCTCGGCGAGTAACTGGCGGATGAACAACATGCCACACAGTAACTTGATTGTAATTCGTGTTCCGTTTGAGCCTGCTGAATCGATTCGGTCAAAGAATTCAGTTTCATTATTTCGGTTAACCACCTTGAATCGGACATCAAATAAGTCTGAAAGAGTTAAACCGCCTTTTTCCGATCCTGCTTTAATTAAGTAGTCTTTAGCGTCTTCAAGTTGTTGATTTGAAATGTCAGAAGTATCTGAAATTCCTAAATCAAATACAGAAAGGGTATCACCAGCTTCATAAGACTCTGAGGTCGATAAAATGGTATCGATTGCCTCGACAATATGGCGACGTTCAATGATGTCGATACGGAAGTCTTTTAAGTTGGAGATATGCTTCTTGCCAACTCTGCGGTTGAAACCGTTCATTTCATTCTTTAAGCGGTCAAGGTCTTGTCTTAATCCTTTAATAGTGGATGCAACTTCCGTTAAAGCAACACGAGATTGACGCTCAACAGCGGCTCTTTCATTATCAATGTTATGGAAAGCAGAAATCAGCTTATCAAGGCGAGAATCCTCGTCTTCTTCGACATCAAACTTGGTTACGCCTGAGTTAAAGACCATTTTGTAGCTGTTTTCAATATTAATGTTGGTTAGGTTCAGGTCGCGACAGTCTTCATTGAATGAGTCGAGTGTATCGCTGAGTGAATCCATATCGATCAGAATGTCATTCGGATAGGGAATAACGTATCCATGGAGGAGATCGAATTGGTCATCGATTCTTCGTCTTGAAGAGCTTCTCATGCGTTCTTGTTGGCGGAACAGTTGCTCGCTTTTAAGTCGTATTTGGCTGCGTTGGTCTGCAATTTGACTGGATTGAACTGTAATGTCTTGTTGTTTCAGTTCAATAATGGCTTTTTCTTCGCTTAATTGTTCTTTTAGAGAAAGCTGGTCGTCGTATTGCTCACACGCTGACTGATAGAGCTTGAACTGTTCTAGATCTTTTTCTGTTTGTTTAAGTTCTTCATAAAGCACTTCACGTTCAGCGAGTTTACTTTCTAAATCTTTAGCAATTTCTTCTTGAGCTTCCAATTCTTCTAAAGAGAGGCGCAGTGCTTCTATTTGTTGTAATAGTGCAACTTTATCTTCCGTTGACGACATATCAGGAACAGACAAATCACTGATGTCGATGGTTGCTCCAGGTAATACGAGTTGGTTACCTTTAATGCAGTCTGCGATGGTCTCAATGAATTGACTGAATGCGTGGTCATCTTCCACCTGGACTTCGCCTTGATTGGTGGTAGCAAGGTTCAGGATATCTTGGTTCAGTAAGCGGCTGATGGCGTCGACTTCATTAACGGAAAGGTCTTCTCTTATTCTGGAGTATAAGTTGTATTCGATGTTCTTTAATTGACGCTCTTGGGTTTTTAATTGTCGAGCGACTTCTCGTCGTCTACTGACAATGGTTGCGAGGTTTTGCCCTTTGATCCCTTGAATACCGTGGGACAGCTGATCGTATTCACTGCGGCTGTCTTTTAAGCGGGTTTCAATGGTTGATAGGTTGGTTAATGTGAATTGCTGATCTAGTCGTACGTAATCGGCAAACCAACGCTCAATATCAGACTGATCGATGGCAATTTGGTTAAGCTGAGATGTGAATAGCTGGTTTTGTTCGCTCAGCGTTGATTGAGTTCTATCAAGTTCAATCAGCTTCTGGTCTAACTCAGACTTGCTGGTTTGGATGTGGTCGTCCCACTCTGTTAATGCTATATCCAATTTTGGCTGAAGCTGACTTAATTTTCCTTTTAGCTCGGCCCGCTTTTGTCTCAGTTGTTCAAGTGCTTCGACGGCATCTTGTTGTGACTCAAGCAGTTCAAGTTGTTTTCTTGCTCTATTCACCTGTTCAAACGATGATTGCCACACTTCATAAAAGTCGATCGCACCAGCACTGATGGCACGATCGAAAACTCGAAGGATGAAGCGCTTCACATCGTTGGCAGATAGGTTATGAAGGTTAAGAATCTTTCGAAAGATTTCTTTATAAATAGGTGCGTCACTGCTGTTGTTTAGGGGAACCATTCTGAGATTAATTCGCCCGTCGTATTTGGTAGCGCCACCTGTTAGCAGTGCATTCAATTCACTTGGTTTTAGTTCGGTGGGGTTGGCACCGCTATTATTAAGATCAATAAATGCTTTACTGTATTTTTTTAGTTTTCGGTCTTCAAAGTAATCATCAAGGTTCAATTCACCTTGATAGGTAAAAAATTGATGTTCATAGCCAGAAGCAGGACCTAAGCCTGCTACGCCTATGACAATCTTACCTTCAGGCAGGTTGGCTTCAAGCAGAACAAAAGAGCGATCAGAACCGAAGTAGAACTTACGAGTCTCATCGATGGAGTGTCCATCCCATTCAGTAAGACGAAGATCGTTAATTAAAGGAAACTGAAGTGCGTTAATAACGGAGGACTTACCCGTGTTGTTGGGCGCACAAATAGATGCCGGTTGATCCAAAGGGATGACGCACTTCGTATAGCCTGCCGTATTTAATAGAGCAAGCTTTGTTAAGCCGTATTGTTGTTTCATTATTCGGCGTCCTCATCGGTGGTTTGATCTTCTTGATTTAGAGTGTCGGAGAGTTCCATGACAGCATCTATATAGCGATAACAAGAAGGAAGTAAGCGATGTTCTTTGCCTTGTTCCTTTGCAAAGCCCAACCGAACCATGCGTTTTAGGATTTCATTTTGAATATCGCTTGCGTTGTTAATATCGATTTGGTCAAAGACAGTGGTGTTTTTATCATAAACTAACCGGCATACGTCCTTATTTAGAGGCTGGTCGAACAGTGCTCCGATAGGGTCATAACCTCTATCTGCCCAGTGCTCTAATAAGGTATATACAAATAAAGCAATGCGTCTAGATGTCTTGGTCATTGTGACCGTAGTATCAGGGCTGGAGAAATAGAAGTAACCGCGAGCGTCTTTAATTAAGGTGTAACCCAAACCGGTAAACAGCTGCTGGTATTGGATGTAGTACTGATCCAGTTCTTGCCACAAGCTTATGTTTGCTTCTGTAATATGGAAGCCTGACATGAGCTTTTGGTAGGTAGGCATCAATGACTTCATTAAAGAGAGGTCGATTATGCCTCTAGGCCCTTTGGTTTGTTCTTGCTCTATTTGTGGCTCGATATTCGGTATTTCTAAAAGATCTTGGTTCATTCTTCGGTATCCAGAATTTGTGTGCTCAGTGGCTTATTTGTTCGGTGCGTGGTTGCTGTCAGTTGAATCCTGACGCTTGCTGCCACCAAGTGAATGGGCAATGACTTTCATTTGCTCAAACATGTATTCTTTTTGGTCTTGTGGTTCTGTTAATTCAAGTTCGCTGGATTCCACGACTTGTAAATAAAGATAAAGAAGTTCATCTGCTGGTAATTCAGAATATTGCTCCTTTAGCCATTCGAAGTAATCCGAAGTTCTTTGGGTGGGAACACTCTTCATGACATCCTTGAATTCAGGAATGTCGAGCGCAGTAAAAGGCATCATTTGCTCTTCATCTGGCAGTATTACGTCTTCATCCTTAAGTTCTATGATGTCTGCTAAGTAGCTAACAATGTTTCTATGAAGACCCAAATTATGTCTGGCTGCATCTGTAGAAATGATAGGCATGACTGAGTGGACTTGATGATCAATACCTCGCTTACGAACGTTCGCTAAAAGCTTTGAAACGGCCCGAGTGACTTCCGTGTTCTTCCGTAGTTCATCTCTAAGAGGCATTAATAAATCAGTGCTTCTGCGTAAGCAATGTTGTCCTATTTGATACAATTCAAGAATACGAGTTCGAAGGTGAACGCACGTATGCTGTTCCCGTTTCATTTGTCCTGTTGTATCTGATGCTTGAATGATTTGACTGAGAACGGTTTCTATATGATCTGTGGTAAGTCGAAACTTCCCGTAAATGTCGAGCATGTCGAGCATGGGCTCAATGTATTGATCGAAGGCTTCAAGTACAGATGCATAGCGCTTTTCTAATCGTATGGATGATTTTTGAGATTTCGCTTCTTCGACCAAATTGGCAATAGCAACTTCATTAAACCTAAAGTGCTTGATTACAGAGCGGATACGATCGTCCAATCTGTGTAAATTTCTTCGAACCTCATAGGCGTCTCGTTCTTCTGAGGACGTCTGAACCTTGTTGATTAATCGGTCCATGTCATCCACTAATACCGATACTTCTTCAGCTAAACCTAAAGAGTGCTCATCCAGCATACATTGACCGAATTCCAAGATGGGCTGGCTGAGCTCAAGTTCGCTTGATTTTGCCAAAGGGATGGCTATTTCAGCAGCAATAATTCTCTGTGCTTCTTTAAAGGCCATATCTGATGTAAGAGCAGGATTATGCTGGCTGATAAGTCCTTGCAACACTCTGAAAGTAAAACTGCCTGTTTCACTTCTTACGATTAAAGCCTGGATGGTTGGCCAGTGATCATGCAAACATTGAATTATTCGTTTTGGCGGTATCATGCAATTTGGCGCTTATTGTTATTTATAAAAAAATGAATGAGAAAAACAAACGTCTAACAAGAATTTATTGGGGCTGTTTTTATAAATTCAATGCCTTTTTTAACACTTAAAGCTTAATTGGGGTTGAGCGGATGGACTTCTGATAAAAGGTTTATTTCAGAATGGATGAATAGTAATCAGTCTACTATGCTGATGGCACTTAATTCAGAGGAGATTGTCTTAATAATTGGGCAAATTGGCCAAATTAATGGTAATCGAATAAATGGTTGATATGTCAATAAAAACTGGGGGTTGGTGAATATTTTAGAAATTCCACCGAGGGGTTAATGGTAACAAAGCATTGACATTTTGTTCGAATTTACTCATCGTGTGGCCACCAAGAATCAAACGAGCGTATGAATTGTTTGCTAAATGAACAGTTCTCGTCCGGTTGATTATACCCTGGTAAGGGAGCCAGAGTTTCGTTTTAAACGAAGCCTTGGCATAGAGAAGTGCTGGAGCATTCGTCGTTCAAATATGACGTTCAGTCTGTATGACGTGTTTTCAGTTTCGGCCAAATAGCTAAAACATTGCGGAGATCAGTTGATGATTTACGAAGGTAAAGCCATCACGGTTAAAGAAATCGAAGGCGGCATTTTACAGCTTAACTTCGATCTACAAGGTGAGTCGGTTAACAAATTTAATCGCCTAACTATCGAAGATTTAAAAGCTGCGGTAGAAGCAATTCAGGGACAGAACGACGTTAAAGGCGTAGTTCTAACCAGTTCAAAAGATGTCTTTATCGTTGGTGCTGACATCACTGAATTTACTGGTACTTTCAAACTACCAGAAGAAGAATTGGTAGCTGCGAACGTTCAAGTAAACAAAATTTTCTCTTCTGTAGAAGATCTACCTTTCCCAACTGTTGCTGCCATCAACGGCATTGCACTTGGCGGTGGTTTTGAAATTTGCCTTACGTGTGATTATCGCGTTATGTCTGAAAAGGCAAAAGTTGGCTTGCCAGAAGTTAAATTAGGTATCTACCCTGGTTGGGGTGGTACTGTACGTCTTCCACGTCTTATCGGTGCGGATAACGCAATCGAGTGGATCTGTGCAACCAAAGAGAAAAAAGCTGCAGTGGCATTGAAAGAAGGTGCTGTTGACGCTGTTGTTGCTCAAGATAAGCTTCTTGATGCGGCAGTTGACCTTGTTAAGCGTGCATCTGAAGGCGAGCTAGACTATAAAGCACGTCGTGCAGAAAAGACTGGTAAAATGCTTCTGAACCCAATGGAAAGCATGATGGTTTTTGAAACTGCTAAAGGTTTCATTGCTGGCCAGACTAAGGGTCAATACCCTGCGCCGATTGAAGCGATCAAGGCGATGCAGAAGCACGCTGGCATGACTCGTGACAAGGCTCTTGAAGTAGAAGCTAAAGGCTTCGCTAAGATGGCTAAGACTAGCATCGCAGAATCTCTAATCGGTTTGTTCTTGAACGATCAGTTGTTGAAGAAGAAAGCGAAAGAAATGCCTAAAACTGAGCCTGTTAAGAAGGCTGCAGTACTTGGTGCAGGTATCATGGGTGGCGGTATCGCTTACCAGTCTGCATTGAAGGGCACGCCAATCATCATGAAAGACATCAACCAAGCGGGTATTGACTTGGGTCTTTCTGAAGCAAACAAGTTGCTTTCTAAGCGCGTAGACAAAGGCCGTATGAAGGCTGCTGCTGCGGGCGACGTACTGAACAACATTACTCCTGCTCTTACTTACTCTGAGTTTGGTGAAGTTGATCTGATCGTTGAAGCGGTTGTTGAAAACCCTAACGTTAAGAAAGCTGTATTAGCGGAAGTTGAAGGTCTTGTAACTGAAGATACAATTCTTACTTCTAACACTTCTACAATTTCTATCGATCTTTTGGCTGCGGACCTTAAGCGCCCAGAAAACTTCTGTGGTATGCACTTCTTCAACCCAGTGCACATGATGCCATTGGTTGAAATTATCCGTGGTAAGAAGACGTCTGACGAAACAGTTGCGAAAGTAGTTGCTTACGCACAGGCAATGGGTAAGACACCTGTTGTTGTTAATGACTGTCCTGGTTTCTTGGTTAACCGCGTATTGTTCCCTTACTTCGGCGGCTTTGCTGGTCTTGTTCGCGATGGCGCAGACTTCCAGAAAGTTGATAAAGTAATGGAGAAGTTCGGCTGGCCAATGGGTCCTGCTTACTTGCTAGACGTTGTTGGTTTGGACACTGGTGTTCACGCTAACGAAGTTATGGCTGAAGGCTTCCCTGATCGTATGAAAGCTGACTACAAGTCTGCTATGGAAGTGTTGTTCGAGAACAACCGCTACGGTCAGAAAAACGATGCTGGTTTCTATAAGTACGAACTAGATCGTAAAGGTAAGCAGAAGAAAGTATTTGATGAGTCTGTTCTTGAGTTATTGAAGCCAATTGCTGCTGAAGCAAAAGACTTCTCTGACGAAGAAATCATCGAGCGCGTAATGGTTCCGATGTGTATCGAAACAGTACGTTGTTTGGAAGAAGGTATTGTTGAAGATCCTGCTGAAGCAGATATGGGTCTTATCTTCGGTATTGGTTTCCCTCCATTCCGTGGTGGCGCTTTGCGTTACATCGACTCACTAGGTCTAGATAAGTTCTGTGAAATCGCAGACAAGTACACTGATCTTGGCAAACTATATCACCCAACTGAAAAGATGCGTGAAATGGCCAAGAAAGGCGCTAAGTACTTCGATTAATAGACGATCTGGAAACTAATAGGAGAAAATCAATGGGTTATAATCCTAATGATGTGGTAGTAGTCGATTGCGTTCGTACGCCAATGGGTCGCTCTAAAGGCGGCGCATTCCGTAACGTTCGTGCTGAAAATCTATCCTCTGCACTTATTGACGCTCTTTTTGAGCGTAACCCTAACGCTAACCCAGCTGAAGTTGAAGACGTAATCTGGGGTTGTGTTAACCAAACTAAAGAACAAGGCTTCAACGTTGCTCGTCAAATTTCTTTGATGACAGCTGTTTCTAAAGAAGCTGGTGCTTTAACTGTTAACCGTCTATGTGGTTCTGCAATGTCTGCAATCCACTCTGCGGCACAAGCGATCATGACTGGTAACGGCGATACGTTCGTTGTTGGTGGTGTTGAGCACATGGGTCACGTTGATATGCAGCATGGTTTCGACCATAACCCTGCATCTTCAAAGTACTCTGCTAAAGCGTCTAACATGATGGGTCTTACAGCTGAAATGCTAGGTAAGATGCACGGTATTTCTCGCCAACAGCAAGATGAGTTCGGTGCACGTTCACATCGTCTAGCACATGCTGCTACTGTTGAAGGTCGTTTCGCTAACGAAATCGTTCCTATCGAAGGTCACAATGCTGAAGGTTTTAAAGCATTAATCACTGAAGATGAGACGATTCGTCCAGAAACAACTGCAGAGAGCCTAAGCAAGCTACGTCCAGCATTTAACCCTAAGGGTGGTACTGTGACTGCGGGTACTTCATCTCAGCTTTCTGACGGTGCGTCAGCGATGTTGATGATGTCTTACGCGAAAGCGAAAGCACTAGGTCTTGAGCCAATGGCTCGTGTTAAGTCTATGGCTGTTGCTGGCTGTGATGCTGCAATCATGGGTTACGGCCCAGTTCCTGCGACTAAGAAAGCACTTAAACGTGCTGGTCTAACAACAACAGATATCGACTTCTGGGAATTGAACGAAGCATTCGCTGCTCAGTCTCTTCCTTGTGTTAAAGATCTGAAGTTGACTGACGTAGTTGAAGAGAAAGTTAACTTGAACGGTGGTGCGATTGCTCTTGGCCATCCACTAGGTTGTTCAGGTGCGCGTATCTCTACTTCCCTTCTTCATATTATGAATCAGAAGGGTGGTGCACTAGGTGTTTCTACTATGTGTATCGGTATGGGTCAGGGTATTGCGACCGTTTGGGAACGTCTATAATTTAGACCCCCAATAACAAAAAAGCCGAGGTCTTCCTCGGCTTTTTTGTATTTAAAATTTCCAATCTTTTCTTGACCCTGCGGTTATTTACCCCTATATATTCGTCCCAATAACAATTTTCTAGCTGCTTCATTAGTAAGCTGCTTGGTGGTGAGTAAGGAATTTATGGCAAAATCTCTGGTTATTGTGGAGTCCCCTGCAAAGGCTAAAACAATTAATAAGTACTTGGGCAATGACTATGTTGTTAAGTCCAGTGTTGGTCACATCAGGGACTTGCCTACTGGGGCTGGTAATAAAAAGCCGGTAGATACCAAGGCGCGCGCTGCAGAAGCAGCTAAAACGCGTAAAATGGCCCCAGAAGAAAAAGTAATATATAAAAAGAAAAAAGCGCATACCCAGCTGATTCAGAAGATGGGTATTAATCCAGAGAAAGATTGGGCTGCAACGTACCAGGTGTTACCGGGTAAAGAAAAAGTTGTTGACGAACTTCAGAAGCTGGCCAAAAACGCTGATCATATCTATCTCGCAACCGATTTGGATAGAGAGGGAGAGGCGATTGCGTGGCACCTGCGTGAGGTCATCGGTGGTGATGAAGACCGATACAGCCGGGTGACTTTTAACGAAATTACGAAAAGTGCTATTCAAGAGGCGTTTAAACAGCCTGACGAATTAAATATGCACCGAGTGAATGCCCAACAAGCAAGACGCTTTCTTGATCGTGTGGTGGGGTTCATGGTGTCTCCTTTATTGTGGAGCAAAATCACAAGAGGTCTTTCAGCGGGACGAGTTCAGTCCGTAGCTGTACGCTTGGTGGTTGATCGAGAGCGTGAAATTAGGGCGTTTAATCCTGAAGAGTACTGGGAAGCATTTGCTCAACTTAATAAGCCTTCAGAAGATAATGTTAAATTTCAGGTAGCAAAAGAGAGTGGTAAGGCTTTCCGTCCAACGAATCGAAAGGACGCTGAAGCAGCTGTTGCGAAACTGAATGATCACAGCTATGAAGTTACTAAGCGTGAAGATAAGCCGACCAAATCTAAACCCAATGCTCCGTTTATTACGTCAACGTTGCAGCAAGCGGCAAGCACGCGTTTAGGATTTGGTGTTAAGAAAACCATGATGATGGCTCAGAGGCTCTATGAGGCGGGTTACATTACGTACATGCGTACTGACTCCACCGCATTGAGTAAAGACGCTGTAGAGGCTTGTCGTGGCTATGTCGAGGATAATTTCGGTAAGAAGTATCTACCAGAGTCGCCAAACATCTATTCTTCGAAAGATGGTGCTCAAGAAGCGCACGAAGCGATTCGTCCTTCGGATGTATCAAAGATAGGCTCATCTTTAACGGATATGGAGCGCGATGCTCAACGCCTTTATGAATTGATTTGGCGCCAATTTGTGGCCTGTCAGATGGTGCCAGCAGAGTACACTTCGACGACGATTACCGTAACGGCAGGCGATTTTGAACTGAAGACCCGTGGTCGTGTTGTTCGTTTTGATGGTTATACGAAAGTAATGCCTCAAATAGCCAAGAAGGAAGATGATGTAACACTTCCTGATCTGAAGACCGGTGATAAGCTTAATTTAGATTCGATTGATGCTAAGCAGCATTTCACAAAACCAACGGCGCGCTTTAGTGAAGCTGCGTTAGTTAAAGAATTAGAAAAGCAAGGCATTGGCCGTCCATCAACCTATGCATCTATTATTTCTACGATTCAGGATCGAGGCTATGTTCGGCTTGATAATAAACGTTTTTATGCTGAGAAAATGGGAGAAATCGTTACTGACCGTTTGATGGAAAGTTTTGATGATCTCATGGACTATGGGTTTACTGCTGGTATGGAAGAGCAGCTGGATGACGTTGCTGATGGCGGTAAGAAGTGGAAAAATCTTCTTAATGAATTCTATGGCGATTTTCGTAAAAAATTAGACCATGCAGAATCTGAAGATGGTATGCGTCCTAATAACCCAACAGAAACGGATATTAAGTGCCCTGCTTGTGGCAGGAACATGCTGATTCGAAATGCAACCACGGGTGTGTTTTTAGCGTGCTCAGGGTATGCACTGAAGAAAGATGAACAATGCAAAAAGACATTGAACCTTGTTTCAGGTGATGATGCCGTTGCGATCAGTGATGACGAAGACGAAGCGGAGTCATTAGCACTGCTTCAAAAAGAGCGTTGCCCTGTGTGTGATAACGCAATGGAGAGCCACCTGATTGATGAAACGCGTAAGCTTCATATTTGTGGTAACAACCCTGCGTGTTCTGGCTACACCTTGGAAGAGGGTGCGTTTAAGATTAAAGGCTACGACGGCCCTGTTCTTGAGTGCGATAAGTGTTCTTCTGAAATGCAATTAAAGACAGGTCGCTTCGGGAAGTACTTTGGTTGTACTAACGAGGAGTGCAAGAACACTCGTAAGCTACTGAAAAGTGGTCAGCCAGCGCCTCCTAAAATGGATCCAGTCCCAATGCCTGAGCTTAAATGCATTAAGGTAGAGGATCACTACATCCTTCGAGACGGCGCAACAGGTATGTTCTTAGCTGCTAGCCAATTTCCTAAGAATCGTGAAACTCGAGCACCTCGCGTGATTGAGATTTTACCTCATAAGTCAGAGATTGATCCTAAGTACCATTTCTTGATGGAAGGTGAAACGCATGATGAAAATGGAAATGAAGCTCAAATTCGCTTTAGTCGTAAAACTAAACAACAGTATTTAATGACTGAAAACGCAGAAGGTAAAGCCACCGGCTGGACTGCATTTTTTGATCAAGATACGAAGAAATGGACTTACACTGAAACGAAGAAGCCTAAAGCTAAAGCGGCACCTAAGAAGAAGGCGCCTGCAAAGAAAAAAGCGGCTAAAGCAGAATAATTCTTAAAAACTGCAGTCTTTAAGAATACGAAAAAACCAGAGTAATTTACTTTCTCTGGTTTTTTTATGTCCAAAATAATGATGACTATCGTTCTGATAGTTTTATTCAACGTTTTACTTATATGAATTCTGATATGATCATTTTAATTTTTTAAAAACTTTCGTTTAAAGGTTTTTGTCGATGTTAATGCTTATCTCGCCAGCTAAAACGCTGGATTATGAAAATACTCCAATCACGAGTGATTACACTCAGCCTTTGTTTCTTGAAGATTCTTCTGAGCTGGTGGATGTAATGAAACAGAAATCACCAACCGATGTTTCAGGACTGATGAAAGTAAGTGCAAAGTTAGGTGAACTAAACGCGAATCGCTTTCAAGAGTGGAAAGCCCCATTCAGTGATGGCGATTTCAACGATTTACAAGCCAAACAAGCGGTTTTTGCGTTTAAAGGGGATGTGTATACCGGTCTTGATGCTGAAACACTTGATGAGGCTCAGCAAACCTTTACTCAAAAACATTTACGTATCCTGTCTGGCCTTTATGGTGTTTTACGACCTTTAGATTTGATGCGTGCATATCGTCTTGAAATGGGAACTAAGCTAGAAAACCCTCGCGGTAAGAATCTTTATGAGTTCTGGGGGGATAAACCGGTTGAATATATTAATGGTCAACTGGCTGAATTAGAGTCCGATGAGCTGGTCAATCTGGCTTCTAATGAATACTTTAAATCGGTGAATACCAAAAAGTTAGCGGGCAAATTAATCACACCGGTTTTTAAAGACGAAAAGAACGGTAAGTATAAAATCATCAGCTTTTACGCTAAGAAAGCGCGTGGGCTGATGGTGCGTTACGCTATTGATAAGCAAGTGACAAACGCAGAAGCGTTGAAGAACTTTGATTATCAGGGGTATCAATATGCACCTGAAGAGTCATCTGATAAAGAGTGGGTATTTAAAAGGCCCGAATCGGCTCAATGATCAGTAGATTATGAACATAAAAAAGAGGCGTATAGCCTCTTTTTTATGGTTGTGACCTTCTTAAAGTTTCACTGCATTACCGTTATCAGCAATCTGTGATGTAAGGTTTAGAACATCAATAAGAACTTCACTTGACTCAACCAGTGCAGCATCTTCTTGTGCTGGTTTCTTTTCACTTTCACGATTACTGTTGAATTCATTCATCGCTTCGATGTTTTCAAATGTCGATTTACCTTTTGCTTTTCTTCGATCATTTTCAAGTTCAAGAGATGTCAGTTCCAGAGATTCACGCTCCGCTTTTCTTGATTCTTCATTAAGCGAAATGTGCGTTTTATCTCTTTGTTCGGTGATTCGCTCAATCTGTTTGTTCAAGTATTGAAAGTCAGGGTCATATTTAATACGTCGTTGATGACGGGCATCAAGAGTACTTAGTAAGCCTGAGAAATCACCGTATTGCTTGTGATGAATCGGGCGGATAGTGTCCCACGGTAGGGCATTATCCAGAGAGCTTTCACCTACAACATCTTTGTCATACAAACTTGGGTATTCAATATCAGGAATGACGCCTTTATCTTGAGTACTTTGACCCGATATACGGTAAAACTTAGCTTGAGTTAGTTTCAGTTCACCGTGTCGTAAGCGCTGTAGTGATTGAACGGTACCTTTACCAAAAGTTTGACCACCGAGAATAATTGCTCGTTTATAATCTTGCATTGCGCCTGCGAAAATTTCAGAGGCTGAAGCACTTAGACGGTTAACGAGAACGGCCATAGGCCCATCGTAATAGATGTTAGGGTCATCGTTGGTGTGAACTTCAACTTTTTGATCCGTGTAACGTACCTGAACAGCAGGGCCTTGTTTGATGAATAAACCTGTAAGCTCTCTTGCTTCAAACAGAGAACCGCCGCCGTTGTTTCTTAAATCCACAACCAGAGCGTCAATTCCATCTTGCTGTAATTCACCAATTAAGCGTTTTACATCGCGAGATGTACTCTTGTAGTTCGGGTCACGTTTTCTATAAGCTTCGAAATCCATATAAAACGTAGGTATGTTAATCACCCCGACCTTATAGCTCTGGCCATTTCGAGTTAATTCTATAATGTCTTTTTGGGCAGATTGCTCTTCAAGTTTTACTTTGTTGCGAACAATGCTGATGATTTTAGTTTGAGATATATCGCTGGCACTTGCTGGAATAATCTCTAGGCGAACAATGGTGTCTCGCTTACCGCGAATCTTTTTAACTACGTCATCCAGACGTTCACCAACCACGTCAACAAGCTCACCCGTTTCGTCTTGTCCAACGCTAACAATGCGATCACCAGGTTTAAGTTCACCGCCTTTATCTGCAGGACCAGCAGCGATTAAACGGACCACTTTAGTGAATTCACTGTCACTTTGTAGAACGGCGCCAATACCTTCTAAAGAAAGGCTCATATTGATGTCGAAGTTTTCGGCATCTCGAGGAGATAAATAGTTGGTATGTGGGTCAAACGTCATGGTGAAGGCGTTCATGTACAATTCGAACACATCTTCAGACTTGGTTTGGCCTGCACGGTTTAATTGGTTCTGATAGCGCTTTTGAAGCGTTTCGAGCGCTTCATCAATGGTTTTACCGGCTAACTTAAGGCCCAAAACCGAGTTTTTAATTCGTTTGGTCCACAGCTCGTCCAGTTCTTCATCTGTTAAAGCCCACTCGGATTCTTCTCTATCAATGAGCAAATCTTCATTGTCATTGAAATTCCATTGTGATGAATCACTGGTTAATAGCTTTTGAATCCAGACCATACGATGAATCATTTTGTCTTGATATTGATTAAAGACATCGAAGGCTGCGTCTAAGTCATTCGTTAGAAGTGCATTGTCGAGACTCAAACGGTATTTCTGTAATGATTTAATTTCAGGTTTGGTTAAGTAAAGCTTATTAGGGTCGAGGCTTTTTAAGTAACTGTCGAACATTCGACTTGAAAGGTTGTCATCAATCGTCGGGCTACTGTAGTGACCTTTGAGAAGATTAAGAACAATTTCTCTATTGGTTTTAGAATGAACAGATTCTGCTGATAGAGGGGTTAAATAGTCTTCTACTTTGGTGCTTTCGTTAATTGCAGCAGCGCTGGTTGTGACCTGCGTTGCAGTACCTAAAGCAAATGTAAGCATAACTGCTGACATTGCAGAACGAGTGAATGATTTGCCAAATTTCAAAGTCATGTATGAATACCGGTGTTTTTCTACTTGTTGTCTTTATCTTACAGATAGATTAGACGAGGGCAAATAAAGTTCCGGTTTTTCGTCGCATTTATCACAAGCTGACTAAACTTGTTGGTGTAATGGGCCTTTTTTGAGGGATTTAGTATGCCTTGGTTTGAAGTTTCTCTAACGGAGCAAGAAATAGCGAAACGCACGGACTTATGTTTGGAGAGGGAGTTTAATGCCGTTTTGGCTGAATTAGAGGCCAATCGGTGCTTGGCGATGTATCGAGATGCTCAAAATCAGAATGTTTTTTATATCGTCTGCGATTCTGCGTGTCAGATACTCCATGGATTGATTGCATTTTACCGTGGTCAGCCATGCGAGAAGCCTGAGTTGAACCGGTTATTGGCAGTGACAGGTCACTTTGATGATCATCAGGTCGAACAGATACTTTAATCTCTTTATACTGTCGCTTCGTTGAAGTCTTGTCTTTTGGGCTTATATAAATAGATATGAAACAATTTCTGGTGAATGTGTATGGTGGATAAAGCATCTAATTGGGTACCTCTAACAAACGAAAAACTATTTTTTGCTCAAACGTTGTTATCGTATTACCAGTTGGAACAAGAGAAAAACTCTGCATTTAGCAAGAATAAATTGGCAGGGCTTGAAGAAAGTATTGTTTCTCACCTTAATAACGCTTACACCGCTTTATTATGTGAATTGGCAGCAGAGCACGACGTGCCGTTTCAAGCTGAAGAGATTACATTAAATGAGCTTAATGTGTCTTTAATGAAGAAAGATAATGGGCGTCGAGATATCGCCGAACTTATAGCCCTTGTTGAAGACCAAGGATCTTGGTTATCTAAAATTCTTAGGAAGCACCGAAACCGTTTTATCTCTAAACAAGAAAAATCAGAATATCAGGACGAACAACCTGAGCAAATTAATGCTATTGCTATTCAATCCGTCGAAGAATCCGAAGACTCTGATTTTGATGTGCAAAGTCATTATGGGTCTCTTAAAGCCTTAGTTGATTCAGTTCGAAGCTATCGCATGGAAGATTGATTGCATTTTTTATTCGTAATCATGAATCCATATCAATGTGATGTGCTGAGAAAACAACCAAAAGCTGGTATTATTCGCCCACTAATATATAGGAGCTAGATATGACCACCTCTTTTTTGGAAATTATTGAGCTTTCAGATGGTGATGTTGCTCTTCAAAAATCTGACAGTGAAGATGAGCAGTTAGTAACGATTCACTTTTCTGATGAAGCAAAAGCGATGCTTCAAGGTGACTATGTTCAAATCGCGAAAGGTATGATTCAAGCAGGTCTTCAAATGGTAGGCCAGATGCAAGAAGAAGCAGAACAACTGGAAGAAGCACCCAAAATTGTTCATTAAGAAATAACCTGTGGCATGGCCACCTGCATACAGCCAAACTTGAATCGTCATGCTTTGGCTTCCATCGTTCCCAATTCGATATACATGACATACTTATGAAAACTGAACTACTTTCCCCTGCGGGCTCTTTGAAGGCCATGCGACATGCTTACGCTTATGGTGCAGATGCAGTTTATGCTGGCCAGCCGAGATACAGCTTACGTGTACGAAATAATGACTTTTCCACACTTGATGCTTTGCAGCAGGGGATTGATGAAGCACATGCATTAAATAAGAAATTTTATTTAGCTGCGAACATTGCGCCTCATAATTCAAAAGTAAAAACCTTCCTGAGGGATATTCAACCGGTGATTGAATTAAACCCGGACGCATTAATTATGTCCGATCCCGGTTTAATCATGATGGTTAGAGAGCATTTCCCAGATATGCCCGTTCACTTGTCTGTACAGGCTAACGTGGTGAACTATGCCGGTGTTAAATTTTGGCATCGCCAAGGCATCGAGCGAGTCATTTTGTCTCGAGAGCTTTCTTTGGACGAGATTGAAGAGATTCGGATGCAATGCCCAGAAATGGAGCTGGAAGTGTTTGTCCATGGCGCACTATGCATTGCTTATTCAGGACGTTGCTTATTATCGGGTTACTTTAATAAACGAGATCCTAATCAAGGGTCATGTACCAATGCATGTCGTTGGAAATATCAATTGCACGATGCGAAAGAAACAGAGACGGGCGATATCATTGCGAGTGATGCTGCCGTTCAGCAACATGCAGAAGAGTCTGCGGTTCAAGAAGTTGATCCGGCTGCGTTTCAACCCTCGTTGTCTTCTGATTTCGATCCGCACGTCGACGGTCTTGAGAATGAAACCTTCTTGTTGCAAGAAGCTTCTAGACCAGGTGAGTACATGCCTATCTATGAAGATGAGCACGGTACATACATCATGAACTCTCGTGATTTGCGAGCGGTTCAGCACGTTGATCGACTAGTGAAGATGGGCATTCATTCTCTTAAAATTGAAGGACGTACTAAGTCTCCTTACTACGCAGCGAGAACCGCTCAAACTTACCGTAAAGCCATTGATGATGCAGAGGCAGGACGTTCGTTTGATATGGGGCTTATGGATGAGCTGGAAGGGTTAGCAAGCAGAGGTTACACCGAAGGTTTTTACCGACGCCATGTGCATGATCAATATCAGAATTATGAAACAGGTAACTCCGTTGGAGACAAGCAGCAGTTTGTCGGTGAGATATTGAGCTCAGAAAGCGGTCAATTGAAAGTTGATGTAAAGAATAAATTCAATGTGGGTGATAAGTTGGAGGTCGTCAAACCTTCCGGCAACGTTGCATTTGATTTAACTGAAATCTTAAATAAGAAAGGTGAATCCGTGGATTCGGCGCCAGGGTCAGGTCATGTGGTTGATATTCCTGTGCCTGATGGCGTGGAGGCAGACCCACAATTGGAAGAGTTTGGTATGCTCGTTCGATACTTATAGTTTTCGGTATTTGTAATTTTACATACTTGTAAATAATACCCACCTATAAAAAAGCCAGTGTGTTTACTCAACACACCGGCTTTTTTTGTTTTCAGAATCGACAAGGTTACGCGTTTGGCGATCCTTTTACTTTTTCTCTCAATGATTGAATCATGACATAAAATGCAGGAATCAGTAGTGTGCCAATTATCGTGGCTGCCATCATTCCACCAAATACAGTGAAACCAATGGAGTGGCGGCTTGCTGCTCCGGCACCGACAGCCAAGATCAATGGCAAGATACCCAGCACGAATGATAAGGCCGTCATTAATACCGCTCGGAATCGCATGGTAGCTGCGGTCATTGCGGCTTCATTAATTGAAACTTTGTCGTCCTCTCGTTTACTTTTGGCAAATTCCACAATCAAAATCGCATTCTTTGTGGCCAAGCCGATCAATAATACCATCCCGACTTGGGCGTATAAATCGAATGAGTTGTTCACTGCGAAAAGCATTGCAATGGCACCCAAAATAGCGATTGGAACCGACAACATAACGGGAATTGGCACACTCCAGCTTTCGTATTGGGCAACTAGGAACAAATACACAAAGATGAGCGCTAAGCTGAACAGAATAGGGGCTAGGTCACCTGCAATAATTTGCTGATAGGCCATGCCTGTCCATTGAGAGTCATATCCATCCGGCAATGCTGTTTTAGCAATTTTCTCCGCTGCTGCCATTGCTTCACCCGTACTGTAACCCGGTGCTGGAATGATGTTCACAGTCACTGAATTGAACATGTTATAGCGATTGATTACGTCAGGACCAAGTACTGAACTTGTCGTTAGGAGGGTACTTAGTGGCACCATTTCACCTTGTGACGTTCGAACATGAAGTTTATCTAGGTCGCTTTCATCATCACGGAAATCCGCTTCCGCTTGGATCATGACCTTATACACCTGACCGAATTTATTGAAGTCATTAATGTACAGAGAACCAAGTTGGGCCTGAAGCGTTAGAAATACTTCAGAAAGGGGGATCTCTAGGTTTTTAGTTTTAACTCGGTCCACATCCACAAACAGCTGAGGAATGTCTGCAGTAAAGGTACTGAATGCGAATCGTACTTCAGGTGCTTGGTTAGCTGCGAGAATAAAGCTTCTCATTGCGGACGCAAGCGCTTGAGGTTCTCGACCTTGAAGATCAGTTAGTACTAACTCAAGACCGCTCGTACCTCCAAGACCTGGAATGGCTGGCGTTGAAAATGCTCGAATGTTGGCGCTGGAAATAGATCCAAGTTTGGCCTGTATGGTTTGAAGTATGCTGTCTTGGTGGAGTGCCGGTTCAGTACGTTCGTCCCAAGGGTCTAGGGTCACAATGGCCAAACCTGCATTAGAGGAAACCGCACCGGAAATCAGACTGAATCCACTTACCGTCATCACATTACTGACACCCGCTTCTTGGTTGATGGCGTCAGTGACTTCTTGCATGACTTCGCCGGTACGATTCAGTGCAGCGCCGTCAGGTAACTGAATATCGACCATGAAATAGCCTTTGTCTTCATTGGGTATGAATCCTTTAGGCAGGATATTCATTAGTCCACCAATCGAAACAAATACCACGATGAGGGTAATAACAACCAAAGATATTCTCTTAATGCTAAAGCTAACGGCTTTGCTGTAAGCATGAGTGAGTCGGTCGAACATCGAATTGAAGGCTGTAAAAAAGCGGTTGTGCTTCGGCTTGCCGGGTTTTAATAGCGTCGCACAAAGCGCAGGGCTTAAGGTTAGGGCGTTTATGGAGGAAATTAACACCGCAATGGATATGGTGACAGCAAACTGGTTGTACATTTGACCTGTGATGCCTGGCATCAGAGAGACAGGAACAAATACCGCTAGCAATACCAGTGTGGTCGCAACAACAGGGCCACTTACTTCTTTCATTGATATGCGGGTGGCCTCGACGGGTGATAAGCCTTCCTCTATGTGCCGCTGTACGTTCTCTACCACAACAATGGCATCATCTACCACGATCCCCACCGCTAATATTAAGCCAAATAAACTTACGGTGTTGATGGAGAAGCCAAGAGCCAGCATGACGGCAAATGTACCAACCAACGAAACAGGGATGGCAATGGCGGGTATTAACGTTGAGCGCCAGTCTTGAAGGAAAATGAATACAACCAAAATCACCAGAAAGACGGCTTGGAACAGCGCAAGGACAACTTCATCAATGGAAGTTTGAATAAACTTTGTTGTGTCATATAAAATTTCATACTCGACATCTTCAGGAAAACGGGCTGAAAGCTCATCCATCAATGCATAAACGTCTTCAGCAACTTGAAGTGCGTTAGCATCTGGTGATTGATATATGGCCAGAAGAACACCGGGCTGATTATTTAACTCACCAAACCAGCTGTAGCTTGCGGAACCAAGCTCAATTCGGGCAATGTCTTTTAATAAAACACTGGACCCATCGGAACGGGATTTAACCACCAAATTGTTGAATTCTTCTTCAGAGGTCAAACGTCCCTTTGCCTTTAATGTGTATTGGAATTGCTGCTCTGGAGGAGACGGCGCAGCTCCTAATTGACCTGCTGGTACTTGAACGTTCTGTTCTGAAATTACAGCTTGTAAATCGGCCGTAGTAACACCGAGAGATGCCATGCGTTCAGGGTCCATCCAGATACGCATTCCGTAGTCCATCTCGCCCATGATGGTCGCATCACTGATGCCATTAATTCGTGAGATATCGTTCTTAACGTTGATACTGGTGAAATTGGAGAGAAATAAACCGTCGTATGTATTTTTAGGTGAATAAAGATTCACAATAAGCAGCATGTCCGTGGACTTCTTATCCACAGCGACACCTTGCTTTACCACATCGGCAGGTAATTTTGGGTTGGCTCGGCTGACCCTATTCTGGACGTTGATTTGTGCTAAATCAGCGTCAGTCCCAATTTCAAAGGTGACGGTTAAGGTATAGCTGCCATCATTGGCACTCTTTGATGACATATAGAGCATGCCTTCAACGCCGTTTACTTCTTCTTCAATGGGCGCTGCGATGGTTTCCCGAACGACTTGCGCATCAGCACCCGGATAGGCGGCTGTTACTTGAATGACCGGAGGCGAAATCTTTGGGAATTCGGCTACGGGCAATACTTGCATAGCAATGAGGCCTGCTAGGGTGATCACAATCGCGATGACGAATGCAAACTTCGGCCTGCTAATAAAAAACTGACTGAACATGAGTGGGTTCCTATTACTCAGATTAAGATATTGCTTGGTTCCAAACCTTATTTAGATTCAGGCAGCGTTGCTTTCATTGCTTGGGCTTTACCTCCAATGCGAACTTTTTGAAGGCCATCAACGATGACCTGTTCGCCTTTGGTTAAACCCGTTTGAACGGAATAGTTCATACCTTGTCTCTGACCGACGGTGACGGGTCTTTTTTGCACGGTATTTTCTTTATCAAGGATGAGTACAAACTTACCTGACTGATCTTCTTGAACTGATTTCTGCGGGACAACAAGGCTTTCAATGCTTTCACCACGCTCAATGACAAGGGTCACATGTTGACCTGGCAGCAAGAAACTGTCTTTATTCGGAAAGTGCGCACGAACCTTAATTGTGCCTGTTGTTTGGTCCACTCGGTTATCAAGAAAATCGAATGTGCCTTCATGTGGGTAGATTGTGCCTGTAGGTAATTTTAATTTCGCCGTTAACTCCGGTGGCTGTTTACCTGCTTGCTGGGCGGCTAATTTTTCTTCTCGGTAGTTAATTAATTCACGTTCGCTGATTTGAACACTAACGTACATAGGGTCAGTTTGAACCAGAGTTGCTAATGTAGATGCAGGTGTAATTAGGTCACCAATACTTACTTTTGCTTGACTCATGCTGCCATCGGTCGAAGCGTAAATCTTGGTATAACTTAAATTTAAGTCTGATGTTTTAAGCGCTGCTTGGGATACTTTAATTTCGGCTTCTGCTTGAAGTTTTTTACTGGTCAGCTGATCCATTTGAGATTGGCTAATGGCGCCTTTAATGATGAGCTCTTTACCTCGCTTGAAGTTTCTTTCTGCTTCGTCTCTTGCTGCTTCATCTTGAGCCACTTTTGCTTGTGCTTTTGTAACTTCTGCTTTGTAGGTATCACTATCAAGCTCGAACAACAGGTCGCCTTTTTTGACATTACTACCATCTCGAACCAGCTGCTGGATTAAATAACCTTCTACTCTTGCCTGAATATTTACGTCTTCTTTTGCTTCTGTTTTACCTACATATTCTTTACTTGGATGAATTTGCTCAGGTGTGACTTGAATGATGCTGACTTTCGGCGCAGGTGCATTGGCGCCTTTAGGTCCTTGGCTGTCATCTGAACAGGCAATGAGAAATAAACTTGAAAAAGAAAGAACAGGTAGAAGTAGACGTTTTTTCATTAGTTATTATCCATAATATTTATATATTGAATTAACAACATAGTAATTGAATCTTAAGGAGATGTTCACTGAATAGATGAATTAATTTGCTGTTTATATATCCAGTGGTATATTGAGGCAATTGGCAGAGTATTGATTATTTAATTAATAATAGGTTCCTTTTTTTCGATGGTAGAACGCAGCGTCCGGAAAATAATACACGTTGATTGCGACTGTTTCTTTGCTGCAGTTGAAGTCAGGGACAACCCTACATTGGCAAATAAACCAATTGTAGTGGGGGGAAGCCCAAATGGTCGTGGCGTTGTTGCTACTGCCAGTTATGAAGCTAGGAAGTTTGGTGTGCGATCTGCTATGGCGTCCGCACAAGCGTTGAAGTTGTGCCCACAGGTGATTTTCGTAAAACCAAGAATGGATGAGTACCGAGCGGTTTCTCAACAAATTCATACTATTTTCTCAGATTATACTGACCTTATTGAACCTTTATCGTTGGATGAAGCCTACCTTGATGTGTCTGAAAGTACACATTGCAAAGGCAGTGCTACCTTAATAGCAGAGGAAATAAGAGCAAGAATACAAGCCGTTACTCTGATTACCGCATCGGCAGGGGTTGCACCGAATAAGTTTCTCGCGAAGATTGCAAGCGATTGGAATAAGCCAAACGGTGTGTATGTCATTACGCCAGACCAAGTTGAGCATTTTGTCGTTGATCTGCCTGTGGGGAAAATACACGGTGTGGGAAAAGTAACTCAGAGAAAGTTAGCTGAACTTAATATCGAAACGTGTGGTGATTTACGCGAATTATCGATGCTTACATTGGTTGAACGGTTTGGTAGTTTTGGTCCTCGCTTGTACAACTTGGCGCGAGGGATTGACGATCGGGAGGTTCGTTCAGAACGACGAAGGAAATCCTTAAGTGTTGAACATACCTTTGAACGGGACCTAGATACGTTTGAACAACTTGTTGAAGAAGTTCCTAGATTATTAACACAGTTAGAAACGCGTTTAGAAAAAAGACTAAAAGACGATTATTTAATCAACAAGTTGTTTGTGAAAGTGAAGTTCAGTGACTTTGTGCAAACAACATTGGATTTGGCTCAAGATCAGCTTAGAGACCATGCTGGAACCCTTGACGAATATTTAGAGTTATTAAAAGTTGCTTTTGAAAGAAAGGATAAGCCGATCAGGTTGATCGGCTTAGGTGTTGGATTCAAAGACATGCGCAGTTTGGATGAGGTCACTCAATTAGACTTGTTTGATGCCTAACCTGTGTAAGTTCAGCGTTAGTCTTTGTATATCGGTCTTTTACCGCTGAGTCGGATAACTTTAAAGCTCTTGTTATTCGCTAAGAGATCGACCCGTTTAAAATGTTTTTTCGCTTTCTCTTCCAGAGGGATAAACAAGTTCACGACGAAAATGGCTGCACCTCCTGAAACGAGTAACCTACGGGTAGTCGCAAGAAAGCGTTCAGTCATTTCATTGTCAACGGAGAACCCTTGATGAAATGGCGGGTTACAAACAATTGCGTCGAAGGGCTCTGTTATTGAGTCCGCACAATTGGCTGGTATGATTTCACCTTCAAGTTGATTGGCTGCGAGTGTGGCTTTGATCGCAGCAACGGCAGACGCGTTGTTATCGGTACCGACTAACGTTTCAAAACCGAATTGCTTCATGTTGGCTAACAGATAACCATAGCCGCAACCTAAATCCAATACGCGCCCTGTTTGTTTGTCTTCTGGAATGCTTTGGCGTTTCATGAAGTCAGGCATTTGTTCCAGTAACAGGCTGCTGCCTTGGTCTAGTTTGTTCCAACCAAACACTCCCGGTTTACTGATGAATGTTAAGCCGTCTTGTTCTGCGATAGTCGTGAGTTCTGAGTAATTCTTATCGTCTAACTTGGGTTGATCTGAGTGTTGATTAACGAGCGCGGTCAGCCAAATGTCCCTGTTTAATTTAATGATGTTCTTTTCGGAATGAAGATAGCTGGTGGCTTTGTCTGTGTACGTTTTAATGCCTTCTTTTTTTCCGCCTGCCATGATTAATTGGCCATTCTTTTTTAGAACTCGAGCGGATTGATTGATGACATGATGGACGACGGCTTTTTCTTTGGATAACCGGTATATGAGCAAGTCGAAGGCCGCTTCGGGGAACTGATTGAAATCGAAGTCGTTGAAGAGGCACTCAATTCCTGCTTTTTTTAAGGCAGTAACTTGATCAATTCGGTTACTCATAAAGGTAACGTCTACATCACTCGGAAGCAAAGAGGGATGCAGGTCAAACGGATGTTCATCAAGTACCCACAATACAGGGCCTGTGGCGTCTTTAACGTAATCTAAAAAAGTTTGATAAAGTGGATTCACTAGTGAATGCTCTCAATTTCGTGCTGGGTTAGGGGGCGATACTCTCCGGGCTCTAAATTGGAATCAAGTGTGATTTCTCCAATTTGGCTGCGGTGCAGTTCGATAACTTCATTGTCTGTTGCGGCAAACATTCGTTTTACTTGATGGAACATGCCTTCAGAAATGGTTAACTCAACCAAGGTTGATTCAATGACTTTTACGCTGGCGGGGCGAGTTTTTCTTTCTTCGCTTTTAAAGTAAATACCGTCATTTAGCATTTCAATGGCTTGGTCCGTGATTTCCCTATCAAGAGTAACCAGATAACGCTTTTTGCATTCATGATTGGGGCTGGTTACTTTATGTGCCCATTGTCCATCATTTGTTAATAAAACTAAGCCTGTTGTATCAACATCCAATCGACCTGCTGGGTGAAGGCCTCTGGCAGGCTGATCAATTAAATCAATGACTGTCGGGTAGTGGCTATCTTCCGTGGAAGAAATGAACCCCGAAGGCTTATAAAGCATTAGATACTGTGTGCCTAAATGCTTAAGGGGCGTGTCATTAATGCACACCTCTTGATCGAGCGTAATATGTAACGAAGGATCGGTAATTATTTTATCGTTAACAGTAATCTGTTTCTTTTTAATTGCTTTCTTTGCCTCGCTGCGAGTAATGCTTGCATTGTGGCAAAGGTATTTATCTAGGCGCATGATTCGTCAATTAGAAAAGCTTCTGTGAGCGGTAATGCGATTGTAACAGAGACCCCTTGGTTCATGGTTAAGAATTTACATTGGTTTTAGGTGTTTCTGCGATAGACAATGCGCCTCTACCACTGTTCTTTACTTGGTACATAGCGTGATCAGCGGCAATAATTAATTGATCAAGGTTTATCCCGTGGTCAGGGTAAACAGATATCCCGATGCTGCAGCTGATTCGAATAATATGTTCATTGATTTCGAAGGGGCGTTGTAAAACATCGAGAAGCTCTTTAGCTACAAATTTTGAGTCAAATTGATTATCCATTCCGTCTAACAAAATAAGAAATTCATCGCCTCCGAGTCGCGCAAGCGTATCGGACTCTCTTAATCGGTCGGAAAGGCGCTCAGCCACTTTGATGAGTAATTGATCGCCAATGGCATGGCCATACTGATCATTGACGGGTTTAAACTTATCTAAATCAATGAAGAGCAGCGCAAACTTTGTCTTTTCTCTTCCAGATCGGGCAATGGTTTTATCGAGCAGTAAATTAAAAAAGCTTCTGTTGGGTAAGCCAGTGAGAGAGTCATGGTGAGCCATATGGTTGAGTTGTTCCTGAAGCTTTTTCCGTTCGTTTGCATAAATGCTGTTGCTGCAGAGTTCCGATAAACTTGCTAGGAACAGTTCTTTGCTTTCCATGGCTTTCTGATGGCTCAATTGAAACTCGACAATCAGAGTGCCTTTCATTTGTTTATTAACAAGAATTGGGCACAGAATCGCCGTTTCCGAGACCTCAAACCCAGTTAGATCTTGAGCTACGTCTCGATCTAAATGGGTTGTAAAGGTTCTTTGATTCATCAGCTTATGCATGAAGTTTTGTGCCAACATATTGGTTTGAAAGACGGTTCCGTTTGGAATGTTGTTTCCTGATTCAGAGTAACAGGCGTAGCACTCGATCGTAGTTAATGGCTTATTCATGATCCAGATGGTTGCACGTTCACATTCGGAATTTTTTACAAACGTAGAGAGAATCTTGTAAAACGATTGGTGTAGATGGCCGGCATTCAGATCTGGATTATTGGCAAGTTCAAACAATAATTGGCCTTGTTTGATGTGCTCTTCTTGAATTTTTTGTTGGTCGTCAATGTGTGTGTTTAATTTATCAATGGCGTATCTAAGAATTCTTTTTAAACGGCCAATTTCATCCCTTTGGAGTTCTTTTTTCGATATGGACACTTGTTCAAGTGACGGGGCATTTTCTATTTTTCTTATTAACGCGCTGAGAGGTGATGAAATTTGTTGTCTTAAATAGATAAAGGAGAGTAGGCCAATGGTGGCGGCTGTTACCAGTTGAATATACAGCGCTTGGTTAAATGTGTCTTTGCTGTGTTTTATTATTTCTCGGGGCATTTCGCTGGTCAGTGCGATATTAAATTTTCCATAGATGTCGGATAAATGCTTTGTTGCGGTCATGCTCTGACCTTCTTTGTAGATCTTAATGGTACTTATTGGCGTGACTGTTTCTGAATCGCGGTTGGTAAATAGATCTAATGGTGCAATGGTTGTTTTGGTATCAAGTCGTTCGAGGTGAGAATCAAATAATTCAGGCGCCGCTATCTGTAACATGACTAACCATCCTCTAGACGGCCCTGTGTAATCGCCTCTAAGAATGTTATGTACGGAAATTAAGTAAATCTTTTCATTGAATATGAGCAACCCTGTTTTTGAATAGTTGATGTCCTCTATTAGATTAACCACGTAGCTGTGTTGCGTTATAAAATCATTAATTAAGTTTGGAATAATTGAAAAACGCTCGTCTGACATGATGCCAGCTCGAAGTGTTCTATCTTTGTTGATCCAGATAAGGCCGTGCAAGCCGATCGCCTCTAAACTGGGGGCATGGATGTTTTTCTGGATGAACTCTTTACTCATGTTCTCCATAAATTCATAGTTTTCGTCCCAGAGCGCCCAGTCGGTCGTTAATATTTCAACTTGGTTTAATTGACTGTTTAGGTATTGCTGGCTGTGTTGCAGCTCGCGTAATGCAAAAGAGTTTTCCAAGTCTTCTAGGTTTTGTGTAACCAACAATTTATGGCTGACTAATTGAATTAGCATAAATGAAATAAACGCGGTAATTCCTACTGCTGCAATTTTTGATACTAAACTCATGAAGCTCATTTACTCGTATTGTTGTATGCGATTGTTATTTTTTAATTCCGAGTATCGTTACCTAATCTTCTGGTAGAATTGCGATCTTTGAAAAATGGTTTTAGACCAAATTTATTTAAGTGTAGACCTAAATTGAGGTGTTAATAGCAGTGACTTACCAAGATCGTTTTGGTGGCATCGGCCGGTTGTATGGTGTCGATCAATTATCTATTTATCAGCGTTCTCATGCCTGTGTTGTTGGCATTGGTGGTGTGGGGTCATGGGCGGCGGAAGGCCTTGCTCGATCAGGTGTTGGAAAAATAACATTGATTGATCTTGACGATATATGCGTTACGAATGTAAATAGACAAGTGCATGCTTTAACTGAAACGGTCGGGAAGCTAAAAATTGACGTAATGGCCGAGCGGATTAAATCGATCAATCCTGATTGTGAGGTTATTACTGTGATGGATTTTGTGGATCAAAAAAATGTTGCGTCACTGATTACTCATGAGATGGATTGTGTTGTAGATGCCATTGATAGCATGAAAGCGAAAGCTGCTTTGGTTAATCACTGTAAACGCGCAAAAATCCCTGTTATCTGTACCGGTGCAGCGGGAGGCCAGACCGACCCAACTAAAATCGAGATTGCCGACTTAAATAAAACCTTTAATGACCCGCTTATTCGTCGAGTCAGGTCCTATTTGAGAAGAACTCAGGGGTATTCACGAAACCCTAAGAGAAACTACAGCATTCCTGTGGTTTATTCGAGGGAACAACTTGTACACCCTCAGCCTGATGGTTCCGTATGCCAACAAAGGGCGGCAGGTGATGGATCAACAAAGCTGGATTGCAATACCGGTTTTGGGGCCATAACGATGGTTACCGCTTCATTTGGTTTTATGGCAGCCAATAAAGCGCTGGAATTGATGACGAAAAATGTTTTGAAGAAACGTCAGAGCGAAGATGTTTGATGTAATTAGAATGATAAAAGGGAACTTTACATGATTATTGATTTTGACGAACTGACAGGAACTCAAGCCTATCACTTAATGACTCAAACGGTTATTCCAAGACCCGTGGCTTGGATTTTGACTGAAAATGAATCGGGAAACTACAATCTTGCGCCGTTCTCTTTCTTTACTGCAGTGTGTAGTACGCCTCCCATACTGATGTTCTCGGTGGGTAAAAAACCAACGGGAGAAATAAAGGATACCCGTCGAAATATTGAGCGTACCAAGGGATTTGTCCTTCATATTGCGAGCTTGGAACAGGCATCGGATATGACAGAAAGCTCGCGTACTTTGGATTATGGCGTATCGGAAGTTGATCATTCAAAGTTGGCTTTAAACAGGGATTGGCAAAAACCATTACCCCGACTTGATCAGTGCCAAGTAGCAATGTACTGCGAGTTACATAAGGTTGATGAAATTGGTGATAATAAGCAGGGTGTTATTTACGGTGAAGTGAAGCACATGTTTGTTTCTGATTCGATTGCGACACATACGGATCGATTAAGGATTGATGTTGCGAAGTTAAACCCTATTGCACGTCTAGGTGGAAGTGAATATGCGGGTCTAGGTTCCGTGATTACGATTCCTAGACCGGAGTGATGTTTAAGAAAGTCACTTCGTTTCCTGTGTTTCAAGTATTTGGAGCCACTGTGGCCTTAACGTATCTATTGACTCAATGACAGACTTACTTTGTTGGTCGAGTTCATTACAAAGTTCATGAATGGCTTCAGGGGCTAGGTTGTTATCGAGCTCCATTAACATACCTTGTTCTTCCCTTGCTTCGTGATGTTCCAATACATTCTTTAGTGACTTCTGTTTTTCTAATAACTCAATTAACCATCTACGATAGGTCGACGTTGAAGAAGCGCCTTCGTGTTCCAAATAACGGCATCCCTCCGTTATATTTTTTAAGTTCTTTGATAGCATTTGCTCGACTTTGTTGTGCTCATGTTTGTATAGCGTATGAGGCCAGCGAGCGTCTTTAATTTTTGAAAGTTCAGGGAGAAGAAAGTCATTTTCAAAGGTTAGGTGGCTGATTTGAAAAGCCATGTATTCTTTAAAAATGGAAAGTGATAATTCGGGACGACACAAGATTAATGCTTCTTGGTGGAGTAGAAATGTTTCATTCAAAAATAGGTGTTGTTGATCAATGGCATTAAGTAATGAGCGGGCAGACATGTTCTTTTCTCTTGATGAGCCGATTGAAAATGTGTTCGTAAGCATAATGCGTCATGAATCACGCTTCAAATCATTCGTTTTAGTGTTCTTAAAAAGACATCAGTAATGTGTAGCGGCTGATTTTAAGCCAGTTAGGTTTTATCTCGTTTGTTTTAGATCAATGGAATTATAATCTGAGTTACCCCCCTGAAGTGCAGCGGTGGGGAGAAGAATAAGCCTTGTCTAATTCAAAACAAAACGGTTTGAATCCGTTCGAAGTTTATTAGGTGTGAAGGGGGGTATAAGAAACATAAAATTATTAGAAATAAATTGCTGCTTCAATGTAATAGCTTCGATCAGGGCCACCGGGAACTTCAGTTAAATTTTTACGTATATGTTCTGGGTATGAGTAGGTTTCATCAAACAGGTTTTTAACTTTTCCTGTGAACTTATATCGGTTGGACGGTTGATAACTGATGTTGGAATTTATCAGTATGTAATCTTTGATGTCACCCGAGGTTTGATCGTTGGTTGTATACGCTTTATCGCCCACATACTGACCGTTAGTGGAGAGATTCCATTGTTTATTTATTTTGTACGTTAAGGATGCGTTACCTTGGATGTGTTCAATGAATTCAAGGCCGTTCCCTTCACTGTCTTCTCCTTCTTTATAAGATACGTTCAAAAATCCTGTGAACTTCTTATTAAAGGAATACTTGAGTTCAGACTCTAAGCCCCAAACATCTACATCGTCCCCATTCACATAAGTGGCAGAGTTACCATTCGTAGGTGGTTTTCGTACGATACCTTCTTCTAGACGCTGGAAAAAAGCGTTAACTCTGATAGCAAATACTTCCCATTGTGTGTCGATGCCTATATCCAATGTCTTGATCTTTTCACGGCTTAGATTGGGGTCACCAAGAATAATGGCTGATTCGGAATATCTATCGAGGTAATCCGGGTTTCTGAACGCTTCACCATAAAGAACTTTTAATGTGGTGACGTCAGAGATAGAAAATACAGCGCCAAGCCTTGGAACCAAGTCACTGGTTCCTGCATCTTCATTATGATTAAGTCTGCCGCCAGCAATGAGAGACAGGTCATCGGTTGCTTGCCATTTCCATTGCGTGAAAATGGATTTGTTGGTCGTCCTTATCTTTTTTAAGTACGGAGAAAGTAAGTTATTTTCGCCTGTATCATTGAATGTGACGGAGTATGGCTCGCTTTCGTCTTGTTCTACTTCGAAACCACTGATTAACGACATTTCTGGTTGGATCTGCCAATCGTAATTTAAGTCAAATGCCCACATACTGCTTTGAGTGTTGAGTGTGGAATAGTAATTGTCTCTATTCGGCGTGAAAGGGTCTTCAACCCAGCCTCCATCGGTTGTACGAGCATTCTGATCTCTTCTTACCCTTGTTGAAAGAGTACCGTGGGACAATTGCCAATTGTACTTAGCATCAATGTAATACGATGAATATTCGTGAACGCCAGCCTGTTGAGCTTGTGGCCAAACGCCATATTTCATTTTGGTCTGATTAAAGTAGCCTATGTTCAGGCGGAAGTCTTCCTGATTGAAGTCGATGAACAGGTTAGATAAGTTGTTTTGATAGTCGAGATCGACAGGAACTCCAATTTCATCAATGGTGCCGCCATAACTATACCCGTCGTCTTTTTTGACACTGGCGGCAATCAATAAAGGCCCTGCTTGACTGATGAGCTCTGCGTAACCGTGCTTGTTACTGCCTCCGCGCGTGTAAAGCTCTGTGTTTGTTATATTGGATGCATCTCGAGTAATGATGTTAATCACACCGGACAGCGCGTTGGTTCCGTACAACGCAGACCCAGGGCCTCGTATGACTTCGATTCGCTCGACCATATGGATAGGCATGAATTCTAAATGCGAGGAGCCCGTCACGGTTTCAAAGGTTGGGTGATCGTTGATCATGATCAACACTTTATTATTGTAATGGGATTGTAATGTTCCTCTTACATTAATAGAGGTGTAGCCAAAGTAGGTTTCTGTAAGAGTAACACCGGGAACGAAGCTGAGCGCTTCGTACAATGTGTTTGCACCAAGGCTTTCAATGTCTGATTGAGTAAGCACACTGACAATGGCTGCACTCTTGGATACTGTTTCTTTTTGTCGGCTGCTGGTAATGATTTCAATTTCGCCGAGGGCTTCCAGTGGAAGGTCAAAGAAGTCTTTGCTTTCGTCAACAAATTCATCATCTGTCGCTAGGCTAGACAGTGAGTACATGCAGAAGATAAGAGAAAAAAGAAGACGGATAAGCATATGAGATCTAGGGTCAATAGTTATTCTTATTAGATGTGTTTTGTAACCATACTAGTAAATGGCAAATGGTCAAGTAATTGACGAACATTAATTGGTAATTAAGTCTGAATGGCGCACTTTTCTTTGTTCTCAGTGAATTGCGAGGTATTTGGGACGAAAGGTTCTGAATCTGATGTCGATGAAAATAACTTGGATCAGTTAACCTTATCGTTACGAAAAATCGGGGAAGTCATATGGTCTTGGAAACACTAGAAAGCCAACTTATGTCGATGGTTGGTAGTTTGAATGATTTAGTATGGGGAAATGTCCTTATTTACGTACTGCTCATCAGTGGACTCTTTTTTACGGTAGCCACGCGGTTTGTTCAGTTTCGATACTTTGGACATATGTTAAGTAACTTTAAGAACAGTCGAGAAACCAGAGGGGGAATTTCTCCATTTCAGGCGTTTTGTACAGGGTTAGCGGCTCGAGTTGGTACGGGAAACTTAGCGGGTGTCGCTGTTGCTATTAGTTTAGGTGGTCCAGGTGCAATCTTTTGGATGTGGTTGGTTGCGATCATAGGTATGGCCACCAGTTTCGTGGAATCCACACTGGCTCAAACGTTCAAAATCAAAAATGAAGATGGAAGTTCAAGAGGCGGCCCCGCATATTATATACAGCAGGGGCTAGGGTCTCGCTTTTGGGGCGTTGTCTTTGCTATCTGCCTGATGTTGTCTTTTGGGTTTGCATTTAATGGCGTGCAATCAAACTCAATCAGTGCTGCATTGGAATTGTCGTTTAACATACCGACATGGCTAAGCGGTGTTTTGATTACGATTGCGACTGCGTTAGTGATTTGGGGCGGCACAAAACGTGTTGCAAGATTTGTTGAGTTGGTTGTACCTGTTATGGCGATCGCCTACATTTTGGCTGCATTAGCTGTTGTGGTGACTAACTTGCCTGAGTTACCAAGTGCTTTCATGAGCATTCTTTCTTCTGCGTTTGGTTTTCAAGAAGCCGGAGCCGGAGCGTTGGGCGCAGCAATGATGAACGGGATCAAACGCGGTTTATTTTCAAATGAAGCGGGTATGGGCAGTGCAGCTAATGCCGCTGCGACAGCAAACCCGAACCCTCACCATCCGGCCACTCAAGGCTTTTTTCAAATGTTTGGGGTCTTTGTTGATACGATCGTAATATGTACATCAACCGCTGCGGTGGTTTTACTTTTTCAGGGATACGCCGAATCTGAGTTGACGGGCATTCAGTTAACACAGGTTGCGTTGTCTGCCCATTTGGGAAGTTGGAGTGGCAGTTTCATCGCGGTTATTGTGACTATTTTTGCCTTCACTTCTATTGTTGCGAATTATACTTACGCGGAGGGAAATCTTAGATTTATTTCCGATAGCAAAAAAGCCTTGAACGCATATCGGGTCGTTTTGTTAGGGATCGTGATGTACGGTTCCATTGGTAGCTTGCCATTGGTTTGGAGCTTTGCAGATTTGACCATGGGTATTATGGCTCTAGTGAATCTGGTTGCCTTATGTATGTTATTTAAATTCGTTCGAATTATTTTTCAGGATTATGAGGAGCAACATCAAAAAGGTTTATTGCCTGTTTTTGAGAAGAGCCGTTATCCTGAGATAGATAAAAAAATTCAAGGTGGTGTGTGGACTGAGACTCGTTCAGAAGTCGAGCAATGAACGCGTTATTTGTTATTTGAATTCAGACAAGTGAATCGAAGCAATAAAGGCAACTCGATGGGCATAAAAAAGCCTGAGCTATTATAAATGGCTCAGACTTTTTTTATTAGGTGATCAGGTCAGGGTGAAGTTAATTTGTTTTCTATCCCAGTTAACGCCTTTAACTTTTACCGTGATATCCGCATTTAATTGATATCTGATCTTATCGGAAGCATGTTCCATTAATTCTTGGTTGAAACTTGTTCCGAGCTCTTTGGTGAAAACAAAGCCTTCTAAACCATTGATGTCGATTCTGGCATGAAAGCCTGCGCTGTTGACACCACAGATCTGAGCATCAAACGTCTGGCCTTCAAGCTGTTCTGCAAATTGGCATTTCATCCATTGTTCAAGGTCATTGGCCGCTGAGCGAGATTGAAGTTGTTGCTGGTAGATCGCCTGCGCCATTTCAAGAGTGATCTCTGGCATCGTTTGTTGAGCGAGATGGGCAGTAACAATTCTATGAATGGTTAAATCGTTGTATTTACGGATAGGCGACGTGAACGTTGTGTAGCAATCCGCGCCCATTCCTATATGGGGCTTAGCTTCAAGTGTCATTTCGCTTCGCTCCATATTACGGTTAACGATCACCGCGAGAGGAAACTCCAGTGGTAATGCATACGCTTCCGCTAAAATTTCCTGATAGCGGCCTGCTTCACGAAGTTCTTCACCTTTAATCTCTACGCCGTTTGAATTCAATAATTGAGTGACTTGTTCAACTCGATCTTCGCGAATACCTGCATGGTTAATATAAAGGCTAGGGATGTTGGATGCTTTCAGGAAAGAGGCCGTCGTTAGGTTTGCCGCAATCATGCACTCTTCAACAATCTTATGAGCAATTGTTTTATCTGTTTTCTCAATATTTTCGACTTTCTTTTCTTCGTTTAATCGAATTCGATAGTCGGGTCTGTCGGGCAGCACGGAGGTAGGTCTGTAAGCGTTAAGCAGGACAGATGCTGTTTCTAATACAGACAAAGACGTTTCAATGTCTTCTGGAAAAGAGACTTCGTCTTCACTTTCAGCTGACCCAGAAAGTAGCGTCGTCACATCGGTGTAACTTAACTTTGCATGCGATTGAATAATTGCTTTTTGGAATACTGGATTATTGGTTTTGCCGTCCGAATCAACATTAATCGAAATGACGAGGGCCAATCTGTTTTGATTTGGCATTAAGGAGCACAATTCGTTGGATAATTGAGGCGGAATCATCGGCAATGAATTTTCAACCAAGTACGTTGAGGTGGCTCTTTTCTTTGCTTCTTTATCTATTGCACTGCCTACAGGTATTAATGCTGCTGGATCGGCAATTGCAATCATCAATTTAATGCCGTCAGCCGTTTGTTCAGCATAAAGCGCATCATCCATATCTTGGGTGCTTGCTGAATCAATGGTGACGAAGGGGATATTAGATAAATCAGCTCGACCTTCTGTGAATTTATCGATTCCCTCTGAGGCGATTTGATCCGCTTCAGCTTGTACATCTTTAGGCCATTGGTGTGCTAGCTGGTAACGACGAATAATAAGCTGTTCTTCGATTCCAGGTGTATCGGTATTGCCTAATACATTCAAGGTTGCAGCTTGTGCTTTTCCATCGTATTTAAATGGATGGCGAGTGAGCGTACATTCAATAAAGTCGCCGTCTTTAGCTGTTGAACGTTTGTTGGGCGGAATGAAGATCCAACGTGTAGCTCGACCAATTTCTGCATCAATGAAATGGCCTTTCCCTTTAACTATGTAACGGCCGATGAGGTTTTTGACCTCACTCTTGAGTAACTTATCAATTTCAGCGGAAGGTTTATCTGTATCAGCATTTATTAAAGTGACTTCTACTCTATCGCCAGGTAGTACCTTTTGATATTCATCGGGTGGAAGGAATACCTCTCGACCATCATCAAGAATAACGAAACCAAATTTGGTTGAAGTGGCTTTGATTTCCCCTTCAAATATTGGTTTGCTGGCTTTAATTTCACTTTTTAACTGTTTTAATTGGGCAAATGCGTCTGGATTGATCATGGCTTTAATTCTGAGTTGATAAACTACTTTAGAGAACCGTATCGATTCGAATGTGTTTTGCCTGTGCTCTAGAGCTCAAAGTCACTATGAAGAATAGAACTATGAAGAATAGAAATCGGCGAATGAAGCCATTTTTGCAATGAAGCTAGAAAGGCAAATTTATACGTGCGCATAATACCGTCAGGCCTTAAAATAGGCCAGTAATGAGTTCAAAAATATTGATTAAATTGATCGTAAATGCAACGAGAGAAAAGAACAGTCAAAGGTACGTTTGTATGGGGCAAGTGATTCAATTTAAGAAGCCTAATGTAAAGAAAAAAGTGAAAGACGAGGCGAAGGGCAAAACACTGTGTCTAAATGGTTTCCATAAGTGGGAAACTGACAAGAAGCAGCAGTTTGATGTGAAGCTTGGAAAGCTGATAACGGTCTATCGATGTAAGCGATGCGGTGAGACAAAGGTGAAATCACATTAATGGAAATTAAAATAACAAATGAGGGAGGGCATATTGAATCTTTTAACAAAGAAGCGTGCCCATTATGCACAATAAAGCGAAGCAGTTTGTTTCATCAGGATAAACGTAGACCTTATTTGAGATGCAGTGAATGCAGTCTAGTGTATGTTCCTAAAACGCACTTATTAGGTTTAGAAGAAGAAAAAGCGATTTATGATTTACATCAAAATGATGGGAACGATCAGGGCTATCAGAAGTTCTTATCTCGATGTTTAGATCCAGTTAAGCAAAGGTTGCTTGACGGCCATGTTGGCTTGGATTTTGGCTGCGGACCAGGGCCGGTACTCGCTGACATGTTTTCTGAAGAAGGCTGGTCTGTCTCTGTTTATGATCCAATTTATTTTCCGAAGGAAGAGCTGCTTTCTCAACAATATGACTTTATTACGGCCACTGAAGTTATTGAGCATGTTTATTCCCCAAAGGACGTTCTCCCTCTGTTGATTCATATGTTGAAGCCTGAAGGCATTTTGGCTCTGATGACAAAGCGCGTTTTATCACGTGAAGCGTTTTCTACTTGGCACTATAAGAATGATCAAACTCACGTGTGCTTTTATTCTGAAGAGACATTTCGGTGGATAGCGAATAGGTACCAACTTTCTTATGAGTTTGTGAGTTCGGATGTCGTGCTCCTGAGTAAATAGGTGTATTTGTTTTACTCTATATCGATTTTTTTCGATTTATAATTAACTGATCTATAAATGTTTTCTTTAATGTTTTTTCAGCCTGACGTTTATCGTCAATAAATGGCTAGTTTTCTCAAAATGAGCATTAATTCACAATTATGTGACATTTCGGCTTGAAGGAGACTGATACAACGATTAGTCTTAAGGTTGAACAGACAACAACATTATGTTCCAAAAATAATAACAATACGGAAGCATTCCAATGCGTGACTACTATAAGTGGATCGGACCTGTTTATGACTTTCTAGGTAAAGTGTACAGCGGTCAACAAATTGAACATTGTAAGGTGGCGATGTTAGAACACCTTAAACCTGGCGAAAAGATTTTATTTGCAGGTGTTGGTCACGGTCGTGACGCCATTCATGCTGCTAAGATGGGCGCAGATGTTACGGTAGTCGACCTTTCTAAAACAATGTTAGATAACTTCCAAAAACTTTTAGATAAAGAGAACGTTCAAGTTACTGTTCGCCAAGTTCATAGCGATATATTTAAGGTTGATGAAGTTGAGAAGTACGACATGGTCGTTGCGAACTTCTTCTTAAATGTATTCAGCAAGCCAATGATGCAGGATGTTCTTAAACACCTGATCACGTTATGTAAGCGAGACGGTTATGTCGTAGTAGGTGACTTTATTTATCCTACGGGCAATATTTTCTCTCGTACCTTGAAGAAAGCTTATTGGTATGGCGCTGTAATTATTTTTTGGGCGATTGCGAATAATGCCTTACATGAAGTCTATAACTACCCTGAATTCATGAAACAGGCTGGTTTAGATATTGAAGATAAGAAGCGCTTTAGTTTATGGAAGTTTAATGCTTATTGGTCTGTATTGGGCCGTAAAACAGCATAAGCTTTTAAGTTAGAAGTTGATTTGTTTAGATAGACTCGAGGGGGAAACTCCTCGTTACAAAATAAAAATAAGAAAAATTGAGGGCGGAATAATGGAAGATCAAACATTACTTGTTTCGGGTAGAGCTTATACTGGTTTTAGTGGTTTCTCTTTATCTGAACGAGTTGAGTATCTAAAGCAATTTGGTGGACACAGTCAGTCTTATTCAGTCATGCAGCCAGGCATGAAGTATTTTGATTTGCCGGGTGTTGGCTTCATCGGATACAAGAAAAAGCTTGGTATTACTTTTGTTCTTGGCGATCCTATTTGTGCTATAGAACATAGAGAGCACTTAGTTGCTCAGTTTCTAAGTAAATACCCCAATACGTCGTTCGTACAGGCATCTGAAGATGTTGCCGTTATGATGCACAAGCGTTTTGGCTATAACTCTACCCAATTTGGCATTGAATCATTTATTGATTTGAAAAAGTGGTCCTTAAAGGGCAAAAAGAAGCAGGTATTAAGAACATCTCTTAACCAAGCAGAGAAACGTGGAATTGTCGTTAAAGAAAGCTATTCAGAGCAGCGTACTAAAGAGATTTCAAGTGCTTGGTTAAAGACACGTAAGGTAAATAAGAAAGAGATTAATTTCGTAATTCGTCCAATGTCTATGGACTATAAAGAAGGCTCTCGTAGTTTTTACGCATATCAGGACGGTGAACCTGTTGGGTTTATCTTTTTCGATCCGATTTATGAGAACAACAAAATTGTAAGTTATGTTCCTAACATTTCTCGCGCATGTGCTTCATTTAAACAAGGTATTTGGTACACCTTGATGATTCATGCTATGGATGTATTTAAGTCGGAAGGCGTCGAGCGAGTTGATCTTGGTTTGATTCCTCTGGCTGGTTTAGACGCTCCTGCAGCTCATGAGTCTAAAATTGTAAAAGGTATCATGACGTTTGTGTATGAAAAGTGTAATTTTCTATACAACTTTAAAGGCTTACATTTTACTAAAAGTCGTTTCCGAGGTGAGGACTTTAAGATCTATTATTGTCACCGTCGCACATTGCCAACTCGTGACATATTGGGTGTGATGATGCTCTCTAATCTGCTTTAATTTTTACTGAATTAGGTATTTCGCTTTTGTTTTATTATGTTTTAGCCCACCACTGGTGGGCTTTTTTATGTCTTTCTTAAATACTGATTGTATTTTCAATTGTTTCATTTAATCTTCGTCGTCTGATATTTCGCTATCGCAGGGCAGCTTCTCTGCAAAGGTCCATACGTAACCGTCTAAGTCTCGGGCGGTGTAGATTCGATCCCCCCAAAATGTATCCATAGGTTCTGAGAGAATATCAGCGCCGCAGTTGCTTGACTTTAAATGGTGCATGTCAAGATCCGGGACGTACAGATAAATGCCTATTCCCTGTTGATGTCCGCTTTGGTTCGGTGTTGTAGAGGCGCTATTAAAGCTTCCTTGTCTTTGCAACATAATTCTAGCGTCTAGGCAGTACATTTCAGCGAAAATGATGAGTCCTTCTTTGATTAAGGGCTCACCTATACGCTCGAATCCAAACACAAGTTCGTAAAAACTCATTGTTTGTTCAGGTTCAATGACCGTGAGACAAGGTGTCAGTTGTGGGACATGCTCTGGTTTGAAGAAGCCGGAAGACATAAGGCTGTCCTATAGCGAGTTTGACTGGGTTTGCTTAACTCTAGAACAGCCTTTGCTTCTGTACAATATTTGGTCGTTAATATATGAGAGATCTTATTCGGCGCAGTTGATGCATTTGGTGGCGTAAGGAAGGGCATCGATTCGAGCTGGATTTATTTCTATGCCACAGTCTGAACAGAGGCCGTACTCACCACTCTCTATTCTGAGAAGAGCCCGATTGATGAGGTTCAATTCAATTTTTCCTTCGGATTCCAATGCATGAAGAACATCTAGGTTTTCTTGTTCAGTTGCTTGCTCACTGAAGTCTTGGCTCAGAGGCTCAGTACGGTTTAGGTCATGACTGATGGCAGAAACACGTCTTTCGATTTGTTCCTTTTGTTCAACCAGTTTTAGTTTAATTTCATTAATATTCATTGGCTACCTCTATCGTTAATCAAAGAGACTCTCAGTACTCCATGTACATTGTTTAATGTTTATGAAATATCAATGATCGTCGTTACGTCTTATTTGGCAGTTATAAATTTTAATTTTTTAAGTATATTGTTAGAGTCTTTCAGCACTTTAAAGAACTGTGCTGTTTACTCTAAGTATATCCGAGATTTTAGCTTGTGCTGTTTAGAGGTTGAAATCGTAAGAAATTCTCGAGCTGTTTTGAAAAATATAGAACGTATTAAACAAATTCGAACGGGAAGCCGCTACTTAATTTACGGCGCTCGGTAGCTTTTAGATACTTCAAGGCACTTTTGAACCATTCGTGATTTGAGTCATTATCTGACTCGGCAGATTTTGTAATCTGTATCTATACTTTGAACGACTGCATAGGAGTTTATTTAATGCCTAAACAAACACTCAAACAAGCATTGGATGAGTTGAGGGATAATCTTGATGGGGTGGAATTAGAAAACCCTGAAAAGGTGAATGATCTTCTTGAAAGGATTGATCACCAGTTAACATTCAGTGATGTATCTGATTGGGATGAAGATATTATTTCTGAGGTAGAATTGCATGTCATTGAGTTTGAAGATCAACACCCGATGGTTTCTGGTGCTTTTAAAAGCATTGTTAATGCCTTGAACTCAATTGGTATTTGATTGCTCGTAGATGCGTTACGGCGGCTAATAATTAGTCGCCATAACAAAATCTAAGCCATGTCTTACTTTAGTGAGGCGTAATACGCTGCCAAGTTAGTAATGTCTTGGTCGCTTAGTGCTTTGGCCATAGCGCCCATTACTGGGTCTTTGCGCTTTCCATCACGGAAGGCTTTCAATTGTTTCACCAAATAGCCTTGTTTTTGACCGGCTAGGTTTGGGTACATGTCCATTGCTGCAATTCCCGCAGCGCCGTGGCATGCAGCGCATGTGCCTGCTTTTGCTTTACCCGCAGCAGGATCACCTGCCGCTTGAACGGATGTAGCTAAAGCCGCCATTGCTAGTACACTCAATAGTTTTCTCATTTCTTTCTCCTGATTATAATTATTGGACGGTTCACATCCATCCGAGCTAAACATATTATTATTGAGTTGCGTTTAAATTACTTTGTTACAGATCAATGCTTTCATTCATCAAGCTATCCAACGGCATAGGCTTGGCAATACCGTAACCTTGGCTAAACTCAACACCGATATCACTGATGATGTTCAGGATTGTATCGTTTTCTACGAACTCGGCAACCGTTGTCATTCCGAGTGCTTTGGCTACTTCATTCATTGATTTAACCATGGTTTTGTCTACGTGGCTGTTCGAGATGTCTCGAATGAAGCATCCATCAATTTTGAGAACATTAAAAGGCAAGTTCTTTAAATAACCATAAGAAGCGAACCCTGAACCGAAGTCATCTAATGCTAAGTTAAAGCCTTCGTCTCTCAACCTTCTTAATAGTGGTAAGGTTTTGTCCATGTTTATGATGGCACTGCTTTCTGTGACTTCAAAACAGATTTTATTCGGGGGGATGTTATTTTCGTAGAAACAATTGGTAATGAAAGAAATTGTTGATGCGTCATTTAGAGACGCAGCACTTAAATTGATTGATGCTCTGTTGAGTTCTTCCATGTGTTCTGGGTTTTGAGCAAGCCATAGGCAATAGTGTTCAACGACCCAACGGTCAATTGCAGGCATTAAGTTATAACGTTCTGCGGCTGGTAGGAATAACCCAGGTGGAATAATTTCATTTGCCTGGTTTGTCATTCTTACCAATATTTCATAGTACCCGGAGTAGCTGGCAGTTTTGGTTGGAACGATCAATTGTTGGTGCAGAACAAAATTGTCATTCTCTAATGCATGGTTAATTTCGGAGACTCTGTGCATTTCCGATTTTAATGCTTGCGCTTCACCTCGATTGTGATCGTAGATATGAATGCTATTTCTGCCCTGATCTTTTGCTGCAAAACAAGCGGTATCAGCAAGACTGTGAACGTATTCAACGGAGCCACAGTCGTCATTGATAGTGATGATACCGATGCTTGCCCCTAATGAGAAAATGAGCTCTCCCCAGGCAAACTGAAAGTCACTAATGGTTTGCCGGATGTTTTCGGCAAACTGATAACTGGCTTGCTCATCGTAGCCGGACAATATAATGGCAAATTCATCGCCTCCAAGGCGAGTAAGGCAGGAACCCAGGGGTATTAAGTCGCTCATTGCGGCTGTTAAGTCTTGCAGCAACTTATCACCGGCTGTGTGACCACAAGTGTCATTGACTACTTTGAATTGGTCCAAGTCGATGTAAATAACAGATGAGTCTACCTGTTTGTTTTGGTAGTTTTTGATCGCGTCAGCAAGCGAACTCAAGAACTTTCTGCGATTATATAGCCCTGTAAGAGGGTCATGATCGGCTAAGTACTCGAGCTTTAATTGGCTTTCTTTACTGTTTGTGATGTCGAGGAGGGCACCAGAGAATACTTCAGATCCATTGGCATTGAATCGATCCGTTCTTAGATATACGGCAGCCCAAAAGGTTGTTCCATCCGTTCGTCGGCCTTTGATTTCATAGCTTCGAACTTCACCTTCGTCACGAATTTGCTTCATGATATTTTTAAGGTCATGCCCTGAGAATAATTGGTCAGATTTAACCGACGTTCTTAACTCGTCTATATCTTTGTAGCCTAGCATTTTACACAGCGCTGGGTTCGCTTCCAGTAATTCACCTTTAGTAGTAATAGTAAAGATGCCTTCAAGTGAATTCTGAAAGAGATTATAGAATTTTTCCATTAGCTTTAATGAAGTTGACTGCGCTCGTTCTTGTTCTTGTTTAGCGCTATTAATTCTATTTGCGAGCGAGAACGAAAGTAAAAATAACCCAGTTAAAGAGGTGTAAACTAATAAATATTCAGTTGAATCATTTCTAGGGATCAGGTTTAGACGGTTTAAGATCATTATTCCTCCCCCAAATAAAAATAGTCCCCATGAAATAGTAAAGAGTCTGACTCCCGGGACTTTTTTAACCCAGAGATGAATACTTAAGATATTAATTAAGACAATTGCAATGGATGTGATCGCAAAGGCAGCCCCAATTCGAGTTGAATGATCAAGAACGAAGGCGGAAAAGATAATCCAAGCCCCTAATGCTGTGATTGTGCTGCATATGTAATAGTAAGGTTTGAGTGTGTATTTTAAACGAAGAGCGACGATGGGGAGCATCGCACCTGACATCGTCATGATTCCTAGGCAGACCGTCATCCATTTCTCATTCCAGGTTTTGAGGTCCAGTCCAAGATATTGGATGGAGATACCTGATGAAATTGATACCAATGCGGATGTGCTTACTGCTAAAACTGCGAATAAAAGATACGTTTTTTCATTAACGGATAAGTAAAGGAATATGTTGTAGATGCCTAATGCCGTTAAAATTCCTATGAATGCAAAAAGTAGCGATTGACTCATCAATCGGCTTTCATAGAAAGCAACCTCATCCCATAAGGTGATGGGTGCTTGGATAAAGCCATCGTTTTGAAGTCTTAGGTAAATGGTGATGTCTTGGCTCGGACCTAAATGAATTGGGAATGCAAACGCAGCATCTCCAATAGGACGAGTTGAATAAGGGTAGATACTGCCCGTTCTATAATGGTCGGAATAGTCTAAGCTTTTTCCGTAGCTATAAAATACCTCAACATAATCAAGTAATGCGTAATCCAAATGAAGGATTTTTTTGGTTCGTTGGTGTTCCTGATTGGATATTTTAAGTCGTAGCCAAATGTCGCCAGATACAAGCGAAAAGCTAGGTACGCTTTGATTGCTGTGCTGCCAAACTTCTTCTGGCAGAGTGATTATGTCGTTAATGTCTTTTTGTTGCTGAGGGGATAAATAGTAACTCGTGAACTTACCAATGCTCTCGCCTGAGTTTGATTGATCAAGCACGAATTCGCTTGTTTCTGTATTAGACCAACTTGGAGAATAGATACTAAGAAGTATTATTGAAATTAGTATGTTAAGTAGTAGGGTCTGAGGCGTGATTCTTTTGACTGATGAAAACGTTGAGTATGGGTACATTTGGCCAATTAATAAATACAAGAAAATAGTAAATTGAATATGGACTATAAATCTAGTTATCCAGTGCTAGACTGAGGTTAACCCATAACTAACATTCAGGGTAGTCTTAAAACGACGGATGTGCATGTTTTAAATAGGATTTTTTGTGATAATTAAATCAATTTTTCCTTATCGAGTAATTTGTTTCTCAATTGTTACTTTCTTTGCAATGGTTGCTTACCAGTATCAGCCCGCTCTATTAGAGCGAGTGGCTGGTGGTTTCGATGATATTAAAACCGTTACTCGCCATTCCCTTGGTATGTCACCTCAACCTGATCCGAATTTAGTCGTTGTTACTATTGACGAACCGAGCATTAATGAATTTGGTCGTTGGCCGTGGGATCGTAAGAAAATGGCTCAGCTCTTTCAATCATTATCGGCTGCATCGGTTGTGGTGTTGGATATTGTATTTTCAGAGCCTTCAAATGCGGAGTCTGATCAAGTCTTGATTGATCAGATCGAAAACAATGAAAATATTGTATTGGGTTATTTCTTAAGAAACGAAGCCACAGAGCATAACGATGAGGCGTCTTTAGACTTTTTGGAAGAGTGTTCTTACTTTGACTATGAGCTAAGATCCCCTCAAGTGAAAATCAGAGAGTTTCCTTTCTCTGAATTAAATATCCCTGGGGTCGCAGATGCTGCGCTGACCTGCGGGTTTTTTACGACAGAACCGGACGCTGATGGTCTCTTTCGTCATTACTCCATTGCTTATATTCATGAAGGATTCCTATTGCCACCCATTGGGATTCAAGCGGTAAGGCAGCATTTAAATAAAGAAGCTAAGTTGGTGCTAGGGGAAGAAGGCATTGAGCACTTTTCTCTTGGTGAGAGTTCTCTGAAAAACCAGAACTTCTTGAGAATCAACTTTACCGATCATGTGAACTCTTGGTCAGCAAAAGATGTTCTTGAGGGGAATATTTCACCGAATGAGATAAAAAATAAGATTGTCATTATTGGGGTGACGGAAGTCGGGGTCTTTGATATGAGGCCAACACCGATTGATGCCGTGACTCCTGGTGTGTTTCTTCACTATATGGCCGCCAGTAATTTATTAACGGGGAGTTTATTAGAGGAGTGGACCACATTTGATCAACTAGGCATTGTGCTTGGCTTGTTGTTAATTCTTTTTTTAAGTTGGATAAAGAATCCGAATTATCGTATTCCAATTTATTTCTTTGTCATCATTTCTATTGTTTTGATTTCTACTGCGTTGTTCTTTTTTGCAAATGTGTGGGTTCGGGAGTTTTATATCGTCACGCCGATGGTCATCTTAGCTGTGTCATACGAACTGATTTCAGCGGTGAAAGCTGATCGACAGAATAAACAAATCAAAGATGCTTTCTCGTCATATGTATCATCAGAGCTTGTCGGTGAGATACTAAAAGACCCTGAAAACCTTCAGCTGGGCGGTGATGAGAAAGAGATCACGGTTTTATTTTCTGATTTAAGAAACTTTACGTCGATGTCTGAGAAGTTAACCCCAATTGATTTAGTCTCTTTACTGAATCAAATCTTTGATCCCATGACTGAAGCTATTTTGGAAGAAAAGGGGATGCTGGATAAGTACATCGGTGATGCCATTATGGCGATTTTTAATGCGCCGATCAGTGTTGATGCCCATGCGGATAGGGCTGTTCATGCAGCATTAGCTATGGTTGAAATTAAAGATCGAAAAAACATTTCCTTAAAAGAGCAGGGATTACCAACTATCGAGATCGGCATCGGTGTAAATACAGGCCCTGCCGTTGTGGGCAATATGGGGTCTAAATTACGTTTTAGTTATACGGCCATTGGAGATGCCGTTAACTTATCTTCACGGTTAGAAGGGATGAACAAGCCTTACGGGACGAGAATTTTAATAAGTGAAAATACTCGAAAGGTTTTAAATTATCCTTATCAGGGGTTCATACTTAGAATGATTGACCGTATACGAGTGGCGGGAAAGGATGAACCTGTCACCATTTATGAGGTTATGGTTGAAACTGAGCAGAATGAAGCGTTAGCGGTTAAGTTTGATGTCGCATTGAATGCTTACTTTGAAAGTCGCTTTCATGAAGCACATGAAGCTTTTTTAAGTGTAGCGAATGAGTATCAAGATAAAGCGTCGGAGTATTTTGTTCGGCGATGCGAGTTGTGTTTGGATAATCCGCCACCCAAAGACTGGGGTGGCGTTACAAGCTTCAAGAAAGGGTAATTATGGTGTTGAGTTGAGTTGTTTTCTTGTCTGTTCTGCTTGAGCTTCCAAGGCTTCGAATAGGTCGTTGTAGTGATTGGGCATTGGATAGGAGGTTAATTCATCACCTGATATAGACACGGCGGTTCCAGCTTTCATTTCAAATGATTCGAGATACTCAACGAATTCTCGTTTCATCTGTTCCATGCCCTGACGCATTTTAACCTTCTCTTCTTCAAACTCGTCCATCATTTGTTTGCTGTAATCATTAAAGTTATCAGAAGTAACAGCTTTATAATGTTTAAAAGAGCCTTCTACAGGAGTTACTTCGACAAGCCCTTCGTTCAAATATACATCAACGTTGTCATTTTCATCTTTGATGAGGAATTGGGTCCCCTTAACGCCAATAACAGCTGTTTTTGTGGCAATTTTAAGGCCTTTCGATTGCCCTCGTTTTCTTATATCGAATAGAACAGTGCCTTCTTCTAAACTGAGTGATTGTAGGCCTTTCAGATGAAGGGATGACTTTTCTTGGAGAATGACCGTTGAACCATCGATTAACTGAATGACTGCATTGGAATTACGCTTTGTTCTTAGTACATCCAAGGCTTTAAGGTTATCGCCTGCTTTGGCTGCATTACCTCTGGCTTCCCCTTGTTTATTTAAGACCGCTTTACCTGAGATGGTTCTAATCTCGCCTACGACCAGGTTTTCAGCAATCACTAAGTTAGAGGGTGGGGTTGTGCTGGAACCGAATTGCTTTTGTGGCGAGTCAGTTCTAGTTTCTTTTGCTGGCTCATTGAGTACATTGGGTACATTAGAGCTAGCGTAAGTAAACAGTGGTAAAGATGAAAGAAATACCACAGCCAGTAGTGTTTTGAACATAAGACGTCATCCTGACAAAGGAAAGGTTACGTTTATAACTTTAGACCAGTCCAAACCAGTGTCTAACCATATGATCGACTAAAATTGCGATGAAAAGGCTGAATAGGTAAACGATGGAGTATTTGAAGAGCTTGCGAGCCAAAGCATCAGAGCCCACTTTAAAGAGCTGCCAAGCGTGATATATAAATTTTATATTGAGATAGCTGACTGCAACAAGGTACACCCAAGAGGAAAACTGAGTGATCCATGGCAATGCGGTTACTAAGATCAGTAACACAGAATAAAGAAGTATATGAAGCTGAGTAAATTTTTGACCGTGGGTAACTGGCAACATAGGCACTTCTGCTTTTTTATAATCATTCACTCGATACAGGGCCAATGCCCAAAAATGCGGGGGCGTCCAAGCAAAGATAATTAATACGAGTAATAGTGCGTTGGCGTCTATGGTTGGGGTGATTGCTGTCCAGCCAAGCAAAGGCGGTAGGGCTCCAGCCAAGCCTCCAATTGTAATGTTCTGTGGGGTGATAGGTTTCAATATTAGGGTATAAATAATTGCGTAGCCTACGGTTGCGAATAAGGTGAGTACTAAGCATAAGTAATTGACTTGGGTAAGTAAGGTCGTACCTATGGCAAGTAAGACTGCGGCGAAGCTTAATGCTTTATAAACGGGCATATTTCCAGCGGCTACCGGTCTTCTTCTTGTTCGAGCCATTTTTTGATCGCGCCAGCGATCAACGACATGATTGATGACTGCTGATGATGACGCGCAAAAAGCAATCCCTACGGTTGCCATTATCATGTGGCTGATTTGAGTGGCCGTTGGGAGTGCATTCAGTGCTAATATCATGCCCACTGTTGAGGTGATAAGCATGAGAAGAACGACTTTGGGTTTACACAGTTCTAAGTAATCAAACCACGTGGCGTTAAATTTTTTTTCAATGGGTTGTGGATTAATTGTGGTAGACAAGGCCATGCTCAATCTCCTTTGTAGTCACAGTATGAACAAGGTTGTGTGTTGTGATAAATACTAAAAGCGCTAATAAAGAAGCGGCTATTAAATTGTGGGCTAATGCGATAGACAGAGGCAGTAGCCAAATTGCAGACAAAATTCCGAGGGTGATTTGAAGCGTAAGAGTCAGCGTCATAGCGATAGAAAATTTCTTATTGAGGCGGGATTCCGTTTTAAATAGTTTAAATACAAATAGAAGCAAAATGAGTGTCGTAAGCAAGGCGCCGATCCTGTGTAGGTATTGGATGGACACTCGGGTTTGCGCATCCGTACGGCCATGTAAAAAAGATAAATTATCGTACTTCGGTATGCTTAATGCTTTGGAAGGGGATATGTCTGGTAGCCACTGATTTTGACACGTTGGGAAATCAGGGCAGGCTAACCCCGCATAGTTACTGCTTGTCCATGCACCGAGAGTAATTTGTGAGACTAGTACTATCAGCGCTAAAGCGCCAATATACGAGGGGAATGGTTTCTTTGCTGGCATTGGGTTTGTTAATGAGCCCGCAGTTTGTGTAGTTTTGCTTTCAGAGCCAATTAAACTTTTTAAAATGATTAACAACGAGAGGGTAGTGAACCCTCCTAACAAATGAAGGGTTACAATTGGAGGCCAAAGTTTTAAAGTTACTGTCCACATACCGAATAGCGCTTGCCCAACCACAATAAAACACAGTGCAATACATGTTCTCTTAATCGCTGCTGAATGTTTATTTCGAACAGCGATGATAGTCATGCTTAGGATTATGATACCAAGTGCTCCGGCAGCATAACGGTGAATCATTTCCATCCAGGCTTGGTGACTAATGATTGGGGTGTCAGGGAAAAGTGCTTTAGCTGTTTTGATTTCAGTCACATCGCCGGGCGGTGTTAATAACCCATAACACCCAGGCCAATCCGGGCAGCCCAGGCCTGCATCAAGAAGACGCGTTAAAGCCCCTAGACCAATGACGAAAAATACAAATACCAAACCAATGTTAGTGAGTGATTTGAGCATATTTTTAACCTAATTTACTGTATTTAAGTAACCGTTTCATATCTTGATAAATATCTTTTTGTGAGGCTTGGTCTGAATACACCATGATTAAGTTATTAAGAGGGTCAATGATTCCTGTATTGGCTTTAATGTCTTTGGGAAGTTTCAGTGTTAATTCTTTAGAAATGCAAAGCGCACTTCTATGAACTCTATGAGCTTCGCGACCGAGCGCTTGAATGACTTGGTCAAGTTTGAGGAACGCTTTCTCTCCATTTATGGGGGTTACGCAAATAGCATCATTAGCTTCCGAGTGAGAGTCTGAAGAGGTGATCGTGACTAAACGCCAGCGGTTGTTGGGTTGATCGTCTGACTGCGTGTTTAACGGTTGAGGAGGATCTAATAATGAAATGGCAGGCGAGAGCAGTGTTCCGTTGTGTTTGGAGTTCGGGCTGTAATCGAAATCTCCAAAAAATAGCACCACTGCTGAAACCAATGGTAAGAGGCCACAAAGAGAAATTAAGACCAGTGGCATCCATTGTTTAAATCTTGATTTAACGTGTTCACTCATACGCTATTCCCTTCATTTTTATATTAATACCAATGGTTAAATTCTTTCCATGGATTGATGGCTTGTATTTGTTGGTTTAGCTTCAAAAGAACTGCAGACCAAAATAACAAAGGCAACAAATGCCAGTAAAAACCATTGAATGGCATAGCCTTGGTGTTTTTCTGGTGTCATATAAACTGAAGCCCAGTGACTTACCGAAAGAGCTGAACGACCTTGAGTGATTTTGTAATAAGGTGCTTGTTCTTGCAGTCCTATGTTGATCAATGTCTCTTTGTTGAGCGCTTGGATTCGGATTACGGAATCTGACACATGTTCAATGTTGTGGTTTGGTGACCGAACAGAAAGTTCTGATGCTTTTGTAATGATTGTTGAGTCCGTTGCATAAGTGGTTGGAATATCAGGAAGTAAGTGTCTTTCTTTTTTTGCCGGCACCCAGCCCCGATTTACTAACACTATTTGCTGCGTTGTCTCCGTTTTGAATAGCTGAATAACTTCATAACCCACCTTTCCATTGACGACTTGGTTATCCAGTAGGAGTATGGGAGCATGGACGTATTCGCCAGATATATTCAGTTCTGCGTTGTTTTTCTGTTTTTGCAACAGGTCTACTTTCTGCTGCGCTCGATCCAGTTGCCAGAACCCGAGGAAAATACCAAGGGTTATGACCGCAATCATAAACAGCCAATAATAAATACGAACATGAAAACACCTGACCCAACCATTCAAGCTAAACTGAACAGTGAGTATTTTTTTGGGAGTATTTTCTATGGTTTTTAAATCCATTATTGTTGTTCTTCTTATTGCTGTTGTTGTGAGCTTATTTTGGTCTTTTTGGCATCTTATTCGTCATGCTGAACCAGACCGCAAGGTGTTAAACGGTCTGGCTCTAAGGGTTGTGTTAAGTGGATTCACGTTAGCCATTGTATTTGTGTATTTATGGCAAAAGAGCTCCGTCGTTTAATGAACGGTTAAATCACGTAGACGAAGGTAAATAATAATAACCAAACCACGTCAACAAAGTGCCAATACCATGCCGCAGCTTCAAAACCAAAGTGCTTTTGCTTCGAGAAATGCCCTTTCATTATGCGAACCAAGATGACGGCCAGCATGATCGTCCCTATGGTCACGTGAGCGCCATGAAAGCCTGTAAGTAAAAAGAATGTTGAACCGTAAATGCCTGAAGATAAGGTCAGCTGTAAATGGTTGTAGGCTTCTTGGTATTCGAAGACTTGAAAACCAAGAAAAATAATCCCAAGAATGACGGTAGTCAGTAACCACAGAGTGCATTTATTTCGTTCGTCTTTTTTTAAAGCATGGTGAGCTAAGGTGAGGGTAAAGCTTGATGTCACAAGAATGACGGTGTTTAGGAATGGGATTTGCCACGCAGGGATGGTAGCGCTAGGTCCAGGAAATAACTCTGGATCAGGTGTATTGAGCAGAGGCCAGTGAGCAGTAAAATTTGGCCATAATAAATTACTAACCCCTTTTGCTCCTTCCCCTCCAAGCCAGGGAATCGATAGCGTTCTCACGTAAAGTAAAACCCCGAAGAATGCGGCGAAAAACATGACTTCAGAGAATATGAACCAGGCCATGCCCAACCGAAAGGATTTGTCGAGTTGGGGAGAATAAAGCCCAGATTGGCTTTCTTGAACTACATTAGAGAACCAGCCGTAGAGCATGTATACCGTCAAACCTAGGCCGAACAGCATGATCCAGCTTGGCGTTGCACTGGCTTCTCCTATTTTTGAACTGTAAAGCATTGATGCGATGCCATAGATAAAAGCGACTACTGCAACGGTTGCAATGATTGGCCATTTACTCTGATGAGGAACATAGTAATTAGGAACATTAGAGTTATGTACTTGGCTCATTTGATAGTCCTCCTGTTTGATCTGTTGAGTCTATTCTGACGTGTGTTTCTTCATTAGACATAGACTCAATGGGATAAAGCGAATATGAAAAAGTAATGGTTGATATATGCTCGGGTAGATCTTCAGAGATTTTAAAGGTTAAGCCCATTTCTCTTGTTTGTCCGGGAGATAAGCTTTGTTGATTGAAGCAAAAGCATTCCATTTTGGTTACATAGGATGATGCTTCCGAGGGTGAAATACTCGGGATTGCTTGTAAATGAATCATTTTGTCGGAGGCGTTTCTGGCAAAATAAGCGGTACTCACCGAACGATTTAAAGACGCAGGCAGCGTTGTTGATGCGGGATAAAAGTTTCCTGAAAAGCCGCTCTGGGGGCTAGCAATGAATTGAACATTGATAGCTCTCTGTGTTTCAGAGATTGACGCTTCTATAGCCCCGCTCTGGTTACTGGTGCCGGGCGCTCTTTCAAATCCCTTGCCGTTAATCCCTGTGATGTCACAAAAAACATCGTATAGAGGAACCAGAGCAAAGCCGAAACCGAACATGCCGATCGTGGCGATTGTTAATTTAGCGGGCAAATTATTTATGGCCATGATTAATCCACCTTTGGTGGCGTGTCAAAGGTGTGTAATGGGGCGGGCGAAGGGATAGACCACTCAAGCCCTTCTGCTCCCTCCCAAGGCCTTTGTGGTGCGGGTTCACCTTTACCGCGAGCGCACTGAATAACAATATATAAAAACAACAATTGGGTTGTTCCGAAAAGGAACGCGCCTACGCTAGTGATCATATTGAAGTCGGCAAATTGAAGTGCGTAATCAGGAATTCGACGCGGCATGCCTGCAAGCCCTAAGAAGTGCATTGGGAAAAACGTCAGGTTTAAACCAATGAATGACAGCCAAAAGTGAAGCTTGGCTAATGGTTCGTTGTACATAAAACCGGACCATTTAGGCATCCAGTAATAGACCGCAGCCATGATGCCGAATATGGCGCCTGGAACTAACACATAATGAAAGTGAGCAACCACAAAGTAGGTGTCATGGTATTGAAAATCCGCAGGGGCGATTGAAAGCATTAAGCCGGACAAGCCTCCAATCGTGAACAGAACAACGAAGGCAACGGAGAAGAGCATAGGCGCTTCAAAAGTCATTGACCCTCGAAACATCGTGCTTACCCAATTAAATACTTTTACGCCGGTAGGGATGGCAATTAACATGGTGGAATACATAAAGAACAGTTCGGCCACCGCAGGTAGTCCGACAGTGAACATATGGTGAGCCCAAACGATGAAGGATAGGATTGCGATGGAAGCTGTTGCGTAAACCATTGACTTATAACCAAAGAGTGGTTTTCGAGCAAATGCAGGAATGATCTGAGAGACAACCCCGAAGGCCGGTAGAATCATGATGTACACTTCTGGGTGACCAAAGAACCAGAAAATATGCTGGAATAATACAGGGTCACCGCCACCTGCTGCATTGAAGAAACTGGTACCGAAGTGAATGTCCATCAGCATCATGGTGACTGCCCCTGCGAGAACCGGCATGACGGCAATCAGAAGAAACGCCGTTATGAGCCACGTCCATACAAACATCGGCATCTTCATAAGCGTCATTCCTGGCGCTCGCATGTTTAAAATAGTGGTAATAATATTGATTGCCCCCATGATTGAAGACAGCCCCATCAAATGGACACCGAAGATAAAGAACGTCGTACTTGGCGGCGCATAGGTGGTGGATAACGGGGCGTAAAATGTCCAGCCAAAATTAGGGCCGCCACCTTCCATAAATAAAGTCGAAAGCAGGATGCTGAAAGCAAATGGCATAATCCAGAAGCTCCAGTTATTCATTCTAGGGAGCGCCATGTCTGGAGCCCCTATCATTAATGGAACCATCCAGTTTGCTAGACCAACGAAGGCGGGCATGACCACGCCAAAAACCATGATTAAGCCATGCATGGTGGTCATTTGATTGAAAAATTCGGGTTCAATGAACTGTAAGCCAGGCTGAAACAGCTCTGCTCGAATCATGAACGCCATTCCGCCGCCAATAAATAACATGACAAAACTAAAAATTAGATACAGCGAACCAATGTCTTTATGGTTTGTTGTGTACAACCAACGGCTAATGCCAGTCGGATGAGCGTGGTGTTCTGTTGTTGGAGTATCGACTTCTTTTGTTGAAATTGACGTTGTTTCATTCATGTTCTGCTCTCCATGCATCTCTAACGAAGTTTCGTTACGTCGGAAGGTTGAACGGTCTCATTAGAGTTTTGACCCCAAGCATTTCTTTCATAGGTAACAAGAGCCGCAACTTCGGAATCACTGAGTTGTGGGGCGTATGCAGCCATTGCCGTACCTGAGCGGCCATGGAGTATGATTTGAATGTGCTCAGAAATAGGACCTTTAATGACAGGGCTGTTTTTAAGCGCAGGGAATACAGGAGGAAGGCCTTCCCCGTTCGCTTGATGGCAAGCTAAGCAGTTCTTTTCATAGAGGGGTTTCCCTGACGCCATGAGCCGGTCCATATCCCATGTTTGTGCTGCTTCTTTTGCTGCTTGGGCTAATCTTAATGCGGTTTCTTCTTGCTTTTGTTGTATCCATAGATCGTATTGCTCTTGTTCTACCGCCTCGACAACAATAGGCATGAATCCATGGTCTTTACCGCACAGCTCGGCGCATTGTCCTCTGTAAATGCCCGGTTCTTTTACTAACGTCCAAGATTCATTGATGAACCCTGGTATTGCGTCTTTCTTGACGGCAAGTTCAGGAACCCACCAAGAATGGATTACATCGTTAGAGGTCAGAAGAAATCGTATCTTTTTACCAATGGGCACTACGATTGGGTTATCCACTTCTAGAAGATAATTTTTGTTTTTGGTTTGTTGATTGTGAATTTCCTCCGTTGTCGTAGTGAGTGTTGAAAAGAAATCGATGTCGTCATTGATGTATTCGTAGCGCCATTTCCATTGATAGCCCGTGACTTTGATATCAACCTCAGAGTCATCATAGTTGTACATGGCAAATACACCCTCGGTGGCTGGGATGGCCATGACGATGAGAATAATGAGTGGAATGACTGTCCAAATTACTTCGACGAGGGTACTTTCATGGAAGTTAGCCGGTTTGTAACCTCTTGATTTTCTGTGATAGAAAATGGACCAAAGCATGACCCCAAACACTATGACGGCAATGACAACGCATATATAAAAGATAATCATGTGGAGGTCGTAGACGGTTTCACTAATGGGGGTTACGCCTTTCGGCATATTCAGTTCCCAAGCAGCCATTGTAGGAAATGACAAAAATAGTGCGAAGATAGATACTAAAAATCGAAGACAATGCGATAGAGCTGATGGCAGCATAAAGGCGACTCCCTGAGACCTGTTTAGCCACTATTCCATGTGGTTATGGCTGTTTGTCCAACACATCCATTCAGCCGAAATTCCGTTTAAATTCTTATTGTTCAATTTTTAGTCAGTATAGACAGCGCGTGTATTTTGACAAATTTCAATTAGAAAATATTTTGATTTTATTGGTCTTTAATATGCTATGTTTATGAAATCAAAGGATTAATTTCTCGGTGATTTTTTATTGGTTTTTTGTAAGGCGGTTGAGAGATAAATTATGCTTTTTATTAAATATGTTTTGATTTCTTTCTTTGTGTGCTTACAAGCTTTGTCTGTAACTGCTGGGACGGTTACTTATCAGAAAGGATCAGTTAATCCATTGCAGGAAACCTCTTCGACCAGAGGTTCTTATCAAGTAAGTAAAGGTGAAAGAGGGCAGAGAGAATACAACGAGGGGGAGCGTTATCGATTGGCGAAAGACTTCGTGAATGCTGAGAAATATTTGTCTAAATCAGCAGAAAAGGGCTATGGTCCTGCGCACTTTAGACTGGGGCAGATGTATGCTACAGGGCGAGGTAGTGTCCGGAGCATCGTAGAAGCGCACATGCACTACAACCTTGCATCTTACCTTGGAATAAATGATGGCCGAAAAGCTATGTTGGCCATTGAACCTCAAATGACGGACGATCAATTAGAGAACGCCATGAGAAGAGCAGTCAGTTATCGTAAACGCCATAATATATAAGCATTAAAGCAATCTTTAGCTAAACTAATGCTACGTACTCTCACTGATCGTAAAGTAATGCTTCAGCAGCTTATAGGAAAGGATTCAACATGCTGATTTGCTCGACTTCGTCCTTGTCTCCATTGATTCGATTATTTCCATCTATTCTCAGAGTCGCATGTTTGAGCGGCTCGTTTTTATACCCAACGCTGTCCTATGCTGATGAGACTTTAATTCAGGCGGGAGGCAGTGTTTTTGTCATTGCTGTTATGGCGATTCTTTTAGTGATATTGGCAGTGGCTTTTTACGTGTCTTTAAAATCAATAAGTGATTTAAAAGTATCGTTAGATCATACGAAGCAATCTGAGCTGAACTTTAAGCGATCCGAAGAAAAATACGCGCTTGCTTTTCATGCAAGCCCAGATGCTGTTCTTATTGTTCGATACTCTGATATGCAAATCCTAGATGTGAATGAAGGCTTTGAACGGTTTATTGGGTATTGCCAGAAAGAAGCTGTGGGGAAAACAACGTTAGATTTGGACTTATGGCAGGATTTAATGCGCCGAGATGTGCTCTTAAAACATGTGGTTGAGCATGGCGAGGCCAATGGTTGGGAAATGGGCATTGTCTCTAAAGATGGGACAACTTTGCAGTGTGAGATGTCGTCTAGCTTAATTAACTTGGATGGCGACATGTGTTTGTTGACCATTCTTAGGGATATTCGAGACAGAAAAGAGGCTGAACACGAGCTGAAAAGAGTGAGTGCTTTATTAGAGGCCGCGCTTGTTAATTCCCCTGTAGGGATCATTATTGTTGATGCGCCTGACGGTCGTATTCGATTGATTAATGAGTCTGCTCAGAGAATACGGCGTTTGTCTCACTCTCAATACGTTGGTGGTCGAGAAGATCATTGTTTGGTGCTTGATGGTAAAGATAAGCCCTTAGTTGGGGATGAGTTGCCAATACTACGAGCTGTGAAAGCCGGTGAGCATATTATTAATAAAGAGATAAAAATTGTTTATCCGGATAAAAGTTATTGTTGGGCTATTGCTAATGCAGCCCCAGTGTTGGACGGGAAAGATAATATTATTGCTGCTGTCGTTGTCTATTTGGATGTCACAGATATGAAGTCGGTTCAGCACGATCTTAAAGATTTAAATCGGGACCTTGAGGGACGTGTTGAAGAGCGGACTAAGGCTATGAGTGACGCCAACTTGCAATTGAACCAGGCAATTAAGAAGGCAGAGGTGGCTAATCAGGCGAAAAGTGATTTTTTAGCAAATATAAGTCATGAGATAAGAACACCGATGAATGGGATATTGGGGATGACCCAGTTAGCGATTAGTCGCTGTAAAGACGATGATTTGCAACGTTTTCTGGGTAATATTGAGAAGTCTTCTGAAGTTTTGATGCACATGATTAATGATGTTTTGGATTATTCCAGAATTGATACAGGTCGCATGGTCATCGAGCATGCACCTTTTAATCTCAGAGAAATAATTGAGCAATTACGAACCTTTTCAGATAAAAAAGCCAGTTCTAGAGGGTTGGAGTATCGCTTCGAGGCAGAGGATGAGTTGCCGGAACTTGTAATGGGAGACGCTTCACGTACTAAACAAGTTCTCATTAATTTACTTGATAATGCGATGAAGTTTACGTCAGAAGGGCACGTTCTGCTGAAGGTGTCGGTGGATCAATCCAACCTTCAAGAGAGTAAATTGGTCTTTTCTGTATCTGATACAGGAATCGGTATCAAGCAAGAGAACATAGCAGGGCTGTTTGATTCTTTTGAACAGTTAGACAGTTCTATGACGCGTCAATACGGTGGCACAGGCTTAGGGTTGGCATTGTGTCATAAGTTGTCTGGGTTGATGGATGGAAAAATAGAAGTCACCAGTAAAGAAGGCCAAGGAAGTACATTCAGTCTGAGCATTCCTTATTTAACGAGCGACCAAGCGAACCTTAATATGCCTGTTCTTAATGTACAAAATAATAATGCGTTAGAACCTGACAATGGTTCAGCTGCTGAGGCGATTATCCCTATTGAGGAGGTTGTCGCAGAATCTCTTGATATTAAGCTCTCGGGTCATTTCAATATCGATGAATTAATCGGGAAACTGGGAGGAAATAAAAAAACATTAGGTCGACTTTTGATGATGTTTTACACGGATTATATAGATTCATTTACAGAGGTAGAGCGCTTAATTGAGGGGCTTGTTTGTAACGATGCTGAAGACGTGGATAAGGTTACAGAAGGTATAGTATCGAAGGTTCATGCTTTGAAAGGGGTTGCAGGAAACCTCTGTAATGCATATGTGCATGGGATTGCTCAAGATGTGGAAGAGTCCCTTAGAGACAATGGCGTGACGGATACGATGAAAGAACACGTTCGTTCATTATTTATGGTCGCGCAACGAGAGGCCGCTGAATTAGAACCTGTTTTGGTTTATTTTGAAGATGAAAACAAAAATACGTTTAGTGAAGACTATTCTAAGGAGGATGTGAAAGAGAGCATGCTGCCTTTGTACAATATATTGCTGGAGCAAGTTACGAATAGCTTTATGGTTGACAGTAAAGACCTTGAGGAATTTAAGTCCTTGGCGGATAAATTGCAATTGGGTGAATTAGCTAAGGGCATTGAACAGTCTTTAATGACGTTCGATTATCAGAAGGCAGAAAAGCTGTTAAGGGAAATGAATCAATCCTTGGAGGATACGCTTTAGTTGATTATTCATAATGTTCAGACATAAAAAAACCGAGATAGAATCTCGGTTCTTTTTAAAACTGGTTGCGGGGGCCGGATTTGAACCGACGACCTTCGGGTTATGAGCCCGACGAGCTACCAGACTGCTCCACCCCGCGTCATTGTGGGCGCTATTATAGATATAATTACTGCACTGTCAATGAGTAAGTGAAAATAAGCGTCTTTTATTTACCTTTAATACATTATTCTTCGAAATGTTAAGTTAATACGCGCTTCATTGATGGTTTTTGTCTTGGGCAGAGCGTGTTGATAATTGCTTTGACAGCCGGATTTCATAATTAATAAAGAGTTATGTTCAAGGGGGAGGGACAGTAACTGCTTTGTTTCTTTTTTCTTTCTTAAGGCAAATTTTCTGGGAGCCCCTAATGATACGGAAGCAATGATGGGGTCTCGTCCCATTTCTGGTTCATTATCACTGTGCCAACCCATGGAGTCGGTTCCATCTCTATAAAAGTTACACAAGACGGCATTGAAGCTTTCTTTACAATATCGGTTGAGTTGGTTCTTCAGTCTCTCTAATTCGGGAACCCAGTTCAGTGGTTTAAATGTTTTGCCTGAATATCGATATTGAGCGTGGGGGTCGCCATAAAAACATTGCAACCTTGGAGAGAGTATATCTTTGCCGTAAATTTTTATGCGCTCTTGCTTCCATTCTAGGGTGTCTTTTAATGAATCAAAAAGCGCTGATGCTTTATGGGGAGGAAGAAGGTTTCGGGCATACTCGATACTGCATGAATTGAGTATTATGTTGTGAGAAATCATGGATAGATCGAATCCTGAATGAAGTTCTTCTGAAGCGGGTTAGGCCGTCAAGGTAAGATATTCTGGGAACGAAGTATGGCAATGGCGTAAGGCAGTACAAGTGCTGTGTAGGCACCGGTTAATCCCATAGACAGAGCAGAAAATGCACCGCATTGTGGGCTTATTTCAAGTGCTTTCGCGGTGCCTACGCCGTGAGCAGTAATGCCAATGGCCATGCCTTTAATTCCATCGTCTTCTTCTCCAATGAGTCTAAATAAAGGCTCAGCGAACACAGCACCAACAACGCCGGTTATTAATACAAATGCGGCAGTTAGTGAGGGGATTGCTCCGATACTGTCTGAAATACTCAATGCGATGGGGGTTGTAACGGACTTAGGCGCAAGAGATAGCAGCACTTCATTGGATGCTCCGAGACCCCAAGCAATCAAAATAGAAATAAATACCGCCATACTACCTCCAATAATCACAGCAAGGCATAGGGGAATGGCCAATTCTTTAATTCTGTCTTTGTTTTTATAAAGGGGGATCGCAAGCGCAACAGTTGCAGGGCCAAGTAGAAAATGGATTGGGTAATTGTGTTGGAAGTAAGTTTGGTAAGGAATCTCGATGAATGTTAAGACAGAGATAATTACGATGATACTAACCATTACTGGTTGTAAGATCGCCAGATGATTGAAGCGCTTGTATAGAGATAGGCAAAGATAATAACAGGATAGAGTAATGAAGAGACTTACTGCTGCATTAGCTTGCACCCAATCGGAAATATTAGTCATTGTTCTCAACTCTACTTGGCTTTTTTAGCTTGAAAAAAGAGCGAGTAAATAAAGCGATTAAGATCATTGAAAGGCTTGTTCCTATAAGAAGAGCGCAGATGATCGCAATGGCTTCTTCTTTCAAAAGTTCGAAATACTGCATCACTCCTACGCCCGCAGGAACGAGAAGTAGAGGTAGATAAAGAAGGAGATTTTCGCTGGTTGTAATCAGCCCTTTTGGGGCTTTTCCCCAAAAAAGTAAAAATGTGAAGAGCAAAAGCATACCTGCTACTGAACCGGGTATCGGGCTAGCAAGGAAATGGACTACAAACTCACCTAAAATATAAAAAAAGAAAAGAATAGAAATACCAAGTAACATAATTTTACTGTTTTAAAGTCGGAACGGAGATTTTCTTTAATTTGCAAAATTGCTAAAGCAGTTTAACTTTTATATAGGAGTATGGACACTTAATGAACGGATAAAGAATTATATTTTTATCTGATGCAATGAGAGGGGTACGTAATGTCTCGTTTAGATCTTAAACATGTTCGTGTGGGTAATGAAGTTTTCCTTAAAACTCAAGTGCTTAAGAAGTTTTCAGAAGAAATTAGTTTTATGGCCCAACATATGGTTGACCTATACTCTAGTGGTCACGGGGACAGGGAAATTGAAAAAATAGACGCTATGATTCGGGATAGGGCTGAGGTGATTGTACAGCTGACCGAGGGATAAGCTGTTTATTTCTGAAATGCGTCACTGATTATGTCGCTTTTTTTGTAGGATTTCGGCTTCAGATTGATCTATGATATGCCTATCTAATATAGGAAGTTGTTAGTAGAGGTTACTGTTATGGATTACGAAGTTATTTTTGCATTGATTGCTATTGTGTTGTTTATGAGTCTTTGCGGCTTTATTTTGCGCAATCAATGGACTGATTATTGTTCTCGACTTTTTAAACGTTCTCAAAAAAGAGGGCGTCGTCAGAGTAAAACTAATCATGCTTGAAGGTTGAAGTTACTTTAGCCTTGTTCAAGGTATGAGAGCTTAGAGCGTAACAACGGATTGTAATATAAAAAAAGGGCTCAAGGAGCCCTTTTTAGTTATCACTGTTATCAGTCATTTTTAATGCTTTCGTATTCTTCGAGAGTTAATTCTCGAGCTTCGTGCTCCAGCATTACTGGTATGTCATCGCGAACCGGGTAGGCGAGTTTACTTTTTCTACACCAAAGTTCTTCAGTCAGTTGATTATAGGTAAGCGGGCCTTGGCTAACAGGGCACACCAGCATGGCAAGTAACTGTTTATCAATCATTTGAAGTATCCACTTTTTTACAACATTCTTGTTCTGTGCCGGGTACGAAGTCCAAACCACCATCGCTCCATGGATGGCATCGGCCGATACGTTTCATAGCAAGCCAGCTGCCTTTGAATATACCATGCTTTTTAATGGCAATGACGCTATATTCAGAGCAGGTTGGATAGAATCGGCAGTTACTGGCGAGTACGGGACTAATACACCATTTATATACAGTGATTAAGCCAACCAGTAACTGACTAATTAATTTATGCACGCTGCCAGCGAGTGCCTTCACGAGTGTCTTCAAGCTCGATACCTTGTGCTTTTAGTTCGTCTCTTATTTGGTCTGAACGTGCAAAGTCTTTGTTCTTCTTAGCATCAACGCGTTCTTGAATTAAAGCTTCAATAGCTTCATCACTTAGACCGTCAGAGGTTTGATTGCCTCGGGATTTAAACCAGCTTTCAGGTTCATGTGTCAGTAAACCGAGCAATGATGCTGACTTAAGTAATTGGGCCGCTAAAGTTTGTTTTTCAGCGCCGCTGGTGGTTTTGTTTATTTGTTTAGCTAAGTTATGTAATTCAGCGATTGCCTTGGGTGTGTTCAAATCATCGTCTAAGGCTGCAATAAAGCTGTCTGATACCTTGTCATCGGATTCTGTATTTATTGGAACATCACGTAGCGCTGTGTATAGGCGATCAAGAGCTGTGTATGCCTGCTCAATAAGGTCAAGAGACCAATTAAGCTGTGATCGGTAGTGTGCAGAAAGTAAAGCAAATCGAATGACCTCTCCTGGTATGTTTTCTAACAGTTCACGAACTGTAATGAAATTACCTAAAGATTTAGACATCTTCTCTTGGCTACTGCTTTCTTTGTTCTGAATGGTAATGTAGCCGTTGTGCATCCAATATTTTACGTATGTTTCACCGTCATGGGCGCACGTGCTTTGCGCTATTTCATTTTCGTGATGAGGAAAAGTTAGGTCTTGGCCACCGCCATGAATGTCAATAGTAGTACCTAAATGTCTTTCGATCATAGCAGAGCATTCTATGTGCCAACCTGGTCGTCCTGTTCCCCATGGACTTTCCCAACCAGGAACGTCATCTGTGGAAGGCTTCCATAAGACAAAGTCACCTGCATATTGCTTGTAAGGTGCTACTTCAACGCGTGCGCCGGCAAGCATGTCGTCTAATGATCGTTTAGAAAGCTCTCCGTATTTTTCATAAGACTTAACGTTAAAAAGTACGTGGCCTTCGGCCGCATAAGCAAAGCCCTTCTCGATTAATCGCTCGATCATATTAATCATTTGATCAATGTTTTCTGTCGCTCTAGGCTCGATATCAGGAGCAAGTACATTTAATTGGTTAATATCATCGCGGTAAGCTTGGGCGAATTTGTCACTGATGACTCGAATATCGACGCCTTGCTCATGGGCTGCCTTGTTAATCTTATCGTCAACGTCGGTAATGTTGCGAGCATAAGTCACTTTTGGGAAGTGATGTTTAAGCACCCGGAATAATGTATCAAATACAACAGCAGGACGAGCGTTTCCTATGTGGATGTAGTTATAAACAGTCGGCCCACACACGTACATTTTAATATTTTCTGGGTTGTGGGGTTCAAAGATTTCTTTCTGTTGCGTCAGAGTGTTATATACCGAAAGAGTCATCTGTTATTTCTATCCTGATAGTCGTCAATTTCTGTTGATGTGATTCAATATTAAATAGTATATAAAGCGAGGCTTTATATACTCGTTTTATCGTTAGTCTGATGTTTCGTTAGTATTGTGCAATGGAGCCTTTACGATACCCTTCGAAAGCTTTTACTTTAAAATCACTTTCTGGGTGTAAGTGCTTGAGTGATAAGGCTATATGATCAGCAATCCACTCGACAGTTGTATCAGTATCCATTATATAAACTTGATCTTGATTCATCGTTAACTCAAAGTAGCCTTGAGGCGCTTGGTAGCTGAATTTAGTGCAAAGAGTTTTGTCTATTTCTGTATCTGTAAACTCAATATCTTCTCGTGTACCAATATAGATATCGTTGAACAAATTCGCCCATTTTTTCTCCAGCGCCTTATCTCTTATTTGATTCTTGAAAATTTGAATGGGAGAGCGATGTCCGTGAGCAATTCGCTGACAATTACCATCATGCTTTTTTAAACCATGGCTGTAGTGGTAAAAACTGTCTGTCAGTACTTCAGGGTAAAGGTGTAATTTAATGTTAGATACATTTGGGGGCAGGAGCTTTTTTATCTCTGATTCTAAGTGGTCAGATACGATGTCGACTTCAATTTTATCTGTATCGATTACGAGGTAAGCATCATTAGGTGCTTTTGTCTTCAGTAGCTTACCGTTATTGTGCCAATGTAGCTCTGTAGATTCGATGCTTTCAGCGATGCCTAAATTTGGTGTCTGTTTAGCTATGAGTAGCTTATGATCCGCAAAATCATCAATAAAATGTTTAATCGTTTTTTTTACATGACCAAAATCGAAAAGCATACCCTCATCATTCAGTTCGCCTGTTAGTTCACAATCAACCAACCAACTTTCACCAAGTAAACCTCGTTCGTGGTGAAGGTAAGAGAAATCAATAACAGTAAGCTGATCAACAAAGAGGGTTTTCATTATCTAAACAACATTAAGCAGAAAAAGGTCGGTAATGATACCTTATTTCGCCCCTTTTGTATCTGCTTAACATTATCTGATGTTTGGATGTTCTCGAGACGGAGAATTCTCTATAAATGAATTAATTGATTTAAATAATGTATTTAGGTAAGTACTTTTTCTACCGTCTTTATTAGAGTGTCTGGATTGAACGGTTTAACGATCCACCCAGTAATACCTGCTTGCTTTCCTTCAATTTTCTTTTCTTTATCGCTTTCAGTTGTCAGCATCAAGATAGGTGTGAAGCGGTAGATAGCGAGTTTTCGAAGTTCTTTGGACATCTCTATGCCATCCATAACTGGCATGTTTCGATCTGTAATAATCAAATCGAAGTCAATACTGTTGGCTTTATCTAGACCTTGTTTTCCGTCTGGAGCCTCTTCTACTTGGTGCCCTTTGGACTTCAAGGTGAGACTTGCAAGTTGTCTCATTGCAGAAGAATCATCAACCATTAAGATTTTTGCCATTAGTATATTCCTGTACATCCATTCATTTTAACTAGTTATACTTATTCAGCCCTTTATATTGCAACCATTTATAGGTTGAAAGGATTTAAATAACGTTAAAGAAGTGTAGCATTTTAGTTGTTGCTTTGAATGAAAGAATTGAAATTAGACATCATTTTTTTGAAATGAAAAAGGCGTCTTAAAGACGCCTTTTTGAACTCTTTGAGCAACTTAATTAAGCAAAGTTCTTAGCTGCAAAGTCCCAATTAACTAGAGCCCAGAAACCTTTTAGATACTCAGGACGTACATTACGGTAGTCAATGTAGTATGCGTGTTCCCAAAGATCGACAGTCATAAGCGGAGTAACACCTTCTTCAGTGATTGGTGTTGCAGCGTTTGATGTGTTCACGATGTCTAGAGAGCCATCTGCCTTCTTAACTAACCAAGTCCAGCTAGAACCAAAGTTATTTACAGCTTTATCGTTGAATTTAGCTTGGAAGTCTTCAAAAGAACCAAAAGCAGCATTGATTGCATCAGCAAGTGCGCCTGTAGGTTGGTTGCCTCCATTTGGAGAAAGACTGTTCCAATAAAAAGTGTGATTCCAGATTTGAGCTGCGTTGTTGAAAACAGGACCTTCAGAAGACTTGATGATTTCTTCTAGGGTCTTATTTGCTAGGTCAGTACCTTCAACCAAACCGTTCAGCTTTTGAACGTAGGTGTTGTGGTGTTTGCCATGATGGAACTCAAGAGTCTCTTGAGAAATATGTGGTTCTAATGCATTTATCTCGTAAGGTAGTGCTGGTAATTCAAAAGCCATTTTTTAACTCTCCATATCAAATCATGATTATACGGCGTCAGTAGGATAGGTGTTATTGTTGCCTCTGACACTCTGTGGGGCGATAGTATCATTGATTAAATATGTTATCTATTCATGAAAAAAGTGTGGGTTTTATCCATCCATATCGCCATACCGGATGACACTGCAACCAGGAATCTTTTCGATAAACTGCCAAGTCATTAATTGAGCTGGGGTATAAACGCCACCACTTCTTTCATGTTTGAGTAAATAAAGCGAAATATAAGTGCTTGCTTCAATTGTAAATCTATAGATGTCCGGTGTGGATACTCGAGCTACCATGACTCGTTCATCTTTCGATGTTCCTTTGGCCCAGAAATGACTGATGGCTGATTGCTTTCCTGTTTGACCTGAAAGTAGCTTATCAATCATTTTGTGAAGAGGTTTATATCGCAATAGGTTTGGTATCCAATTAAGAAGCTTTACCATTGGAGAAAACTGTTTTGTTATTGCGAAGTAACTCTGAATATTAGGGCAATGGGTGCTTTGTTTTATAGCAATAAGATCCCCGGTGGGGACTTGGCTAACATACTTCATTCGACTGCCGAACAGAATTCGTCTTGAGCTGAGGGAGTACTGAGTAGGTGAAGGCTGTCCATTTGAAAGCTCTAAGTTTCCTCGGCTTAATCTATTTAACGTGGATTTTATACTTCCTGCTGAGAACCGGTGACTAATATCGTAGGCAATTTCCAGCTTGTCCAAGTGCTTTAAGCTGTTGTGGATGCTTCCTGCTAGGCAATCTCCGGGTATGCATTCAGCGCCAACACCTGCACAAACTACGGACTGTCCGTTACTTGCTAAGTCAGATAAGTTTTGAATGGTGGATAATGTGTGGAATTGCCCACCTATATCTAAATAGTGGCATTGCTTGCTTATAGCTGCTCTCACTGCGGGCTCTGGGTTTTCAATGAGAGAGCCTGCGCAGTTTAAGAAAATTTCTGCGTTTTCTATCTGCCTTTCAATAGTTCGAGAATTAATGAGGTCGAAAGTAATAAAGGGGAGGTTAGTTTTATTAGCGATCTGTTTGAGTTTCTTTTTATTTCTTCCTGCTAGTAAGGGATAGATGCCTTGGTTTAACAGTTGCCGAGTAATCGCTTGACCTACTTGGCCGTATGCTCCGTAAATAATGATACCGACACTTTTTGACATGTATCTTCTCTTTATAGGTCGTAAGGGAATGTTTTTTAGTAATATGACAGGCTTGTTAATGTAATTCGAGCAGAAGATATCTTTTAATCTCGTTATAATGGCAATAGTTGTTGGTAACAGCAAAATTGCGTGAATTTGTATTGGTTTCGATGGGATTTCTCTTGTTGGAAGTAATAATTAAGTAATAGGAAATGCTTAATGGCACATGATGATTTGTTTGATTTAAAAGCTGAAAGGGATGAGTGGCACGATAATGCGCCGAAGGATGGTTCCTCAAAAAATAAGAGGCGTAACAGGGATTCTTCGTCTGGCGATAGCAGTGGCACTGTGATTATCATTGTTACTTTAATATTGGCGGTTTTGCTTGGTGCATTGGGGTATTGGGTTTCAGAACAATTTAATCAAGTTTATGGTCAATTTGATCGGGTGAATCAGCAATTCGATTTACTTTCTAAGCGAGTTAAAGTACTTGAAAGTAAATTGGATGTGTCTAATGACAATATGTTGAACAGTGATGCTGCAGTGAAAGCAACCTTAAAGGAACATGGCTCTGAAATTCGTAAACTTTGGGGGATTAGTTATGACCGAAACAAAAAGTCCATTAAAGCGAATCAAGACGCATTGAAGTCATTAAAGAAAACGGCAAAGCAATTACAGGCAGAAAGTAAGGCGTATTCCGGGAAGTTTAAAGCGACTGAGCAAAAGCTAAGTTCCTTAGGTGGGCAGTTAGGCGATATTGACTTTAAAGCGACGATGGCAAAACTTTCTTCTTCTCAGAAGGCTTCTGAGACTAAGCTAAATGCTTTGTCAGAGAAGGTCGAGCCAATAGGCAGTTTGCTAGAAAAACAGGCTGTAGAGGTTAAACTTCAGGCCAAAAAGGTTAATGAATTGAACGATGAGCTGTTGAGGTCGATCACAGATCTTCAGATTCAATTAAATGATGAAAGCCTTAAAAAGAAAGTTAATAAATTGAGCGGATTAATTGATTCAATTGATAAGAATAGAAGTAGAGTTAATTCGGAATTAGTTAAGCTTTCTAATCGAGTTAACGAGCTTCAGAAAGCAAGCGTCAGCCCTTAGACATAAAAAAGGTAGTCGAGAGGCTACCTTTTTTATTTTAGGTTTGGATCTTTATGATTTTTTATTTAAGCTATCAAACTTTTGAATAAGTGCTGTAGGGTGCTTTTTCTTGTTGCCTTTATTTAGAACAAAAACAACGGTTTCACCGTTTGCTCCGTAGCCGATTTTCGCATGACGATAGGCAGCTTCACCGGTTTTTCGTACTGCGGCCATATCTTTTAAAGTACTAAAAACAAACGTTCGGCCTTCTAAATTCATTTCTGCATAGAAGTTTTCTGCTGGCGCTAGCTTTCCATCAAGTAATTCAACACTAGGGATGCCTTCTCTTTTCTTTTTATCTTGCTTTGTAAGCCCAAACACCATTGTTTCACCCTTCGGTCCTGAACCAATTCGAGTGTACATATACGCTGTGTGTCCATGCTTCAGGAAGTCTTGATATAATGCGAAATCGTAGAATGAATAGATTCGGTGATCTTTATGTACTTCAAATAATTGATCGTTTCGTTTATTTTCAAGTTGTTGGCTTTGTGTACTGGAAGCTTGGCTACCAGTAGTTTCTTGAGTGGTTTGGCACGCAGCAGTAAACGCAATGGAAGTAGCAAGAAGTGCAATTTTTAATGATTTCATATTAGTCTCCTATTTGAATTGCCTAATAGGCTAAGGAGGCTTTGTTTCAAAATGATGACATTGTAAGGCTGGGGTGTAGAAAATGGATGTTTGGACAAAGATAGAACAAACTGTGGGGCAGAGTAAGTCGATAGAAGATCAAACTTTGTGGGTTAAAAGTTTATTTTCACTCTTTGCGAATACTCAAGAATGTTCATTTGAGCAAACATTTCTTGCGGGAGTTGCCAGCGAGTCATCATCTTCAGCGTTTTGGGCTGGGTATCAAGTGGCTATTCAACGGCTTTTTGGTCCTCAGTTAAAAGATGAAATTGCTTCTTTTGTTGTTAATGAAAAGAAGAGTTTTAAACCTAAAAACTGGTCTACTTCTCTTGTTCAGACTGAAGGTTCTGACGAGTTGCTACTTTCCGGTAATAAAGATTTTGTGACAGCCGTAGATCAAATAGATGTATTGCTTATCGGTGCAAACACGGTAGAGCTGTCTAATGAGAGTAATACAGTAGGTCATTCAAAGGTTTGTAAATTAGGAGTTGAAGTGGAAGGGCTAAGCTTTTTTGAGTTTTCTGGTCTTCCTGTGTTTAAAGAGCTAAAGAAATCGAGAGTCGAAATTAAGACAACAGAAGTGCATGCTGATAGTATTTTTGTCGGTGACGGATACGATAACTATATTAAGCCCTTTCGAATAATAGAGGACTTCTATATTACGAGTGTATTACTTGGGTATGTTATTCGTTTACTTCTTCAATCAGATAATAGAGTGGATGATGCATTCGATTTGATGGTTGTTATTGAAGATTTGAAGACGTCAGAGAAAGAGCTTCTGGTTGGAATGCCGCAATGTAAGAGCTCAAGTCTTTTATTTGAAACCACGTTAAGAAATGTCTCTGACTTAATTTTGAAAACGGTCCAGAAGCATGAAAGTGAAGAAGGTTTTTCTAATTTACGTAAGGACTTGATGATACTCAAGATAGGGGAGAAAGCTCGATCGATTAGATATGATCGAGCTTTGAAGGCTTCTATCGAAAGTTAGTATTATTTAAATTAGTTTGACGAATGTTTGTAAGGGAATTATTTGTAGCCCTAGAAGATAAAGTGGCGGTTACGTTAACACCGGTAGCATTCATGGCTCCGATATTTGTGTTGCCTGAAGAGTTGCCTCTGTTTTGTGCTGCGCTTAATTGCTCGAGCGCTTCTTTAACTCGTTTGTTTAAGTCATCTTGATTTAGAGCATCTTTTAATTCTTCTGATTCTTCATCTACATCTTTTTCTATATCGTCAAAAATATCTGTGTCAGGGACAACAACAACCGTTTTTAGTGTGGTGGTACTTACGCCTCCAGCGGCTGTTGAATCAAGTGCACCAACAACGACTAAATCAGACATTTCATTTGATTCGAGTGCTGGTAATTTAGCACTGACAATCTGATTTTCAGGAATCTCAATGTCTTGGTCTACGGATGAATTCGCTTTCGCAATGGCTTCCAATATGTCTGAGCTGTAGTAAGAATCCACTTGGCGGTTAGGAGAGATATAATCACCAAAGTATTCATTCGATTCTTGTGGAACTACATCTGAGGGATGAAGTTCATCCGAATAAGCTTGGCCTGTAGATTGTTGCTGTTTCTCAAGTTCTCTTTGTTGAAGTACAGCAGTGTCTTCAATGACTTTTGATGCTTTAGCAGGAATGCTTTCGTTTGCTAACTCAGTGTCTGAAATTGCACTGGGCTCAGGGCTGTCTGTTATTTGTTCAGTTTTAATGGTGTTTTTATCTACCTGAGAGGCAGTTTCGTGTTTAGGCTTCGCCTTATATTCGTCTTTAGCATCTACAGCTAGCGTTTTTGGCTCATCTATAGGCGCTATCGACTGTGCAGGCTCCTCCGGGGCTAAAAAAGGAAATGCTGTCTCTTGATCCTGGGAAATCGTGGAAACTTCTTGTTTATCACCGCTAATTTCAGCATTTTGATCTTTCGATAACTGCTCGTGAGTCGTATCTTCTTCAGTGGTAGGAAGCAGTTGCTTTGTATTTTCTTTATTGGTTGGCGCTGCTTCTACTATTGTGTCTTTAACTTCCTGAGAAACAATCGGTTCAACTTCTGAGAGCTCAGTAACCTGTGAATTACCTGTAGTTCTCTCTACTTCATTTGGTATTCCTTTGCTGCCTTCTTCTGCAATGTCACCAATAACTTGTGCAGAGACTTCAGATTCGGATTTATCTTCTTTAGTTGCTCCAGGCTTTTTAACAATAACGATGGTTAATTCTTCATCTTCCAGTTCTATGCCTGCTTCTTTTACAGCTTCTGCAATTAATTTATTGAGTTCTGCTTGCTTTTCCGCTGATAGTTTAGATGTTGGGTCAGCTGCATTGGCGTTTGCTGATATAGCTAATCCTAGAAACAAAGATACAGCTGTTTTGTTATAAATTTCCTTAGTAAGAAATTTCATATCCATACCTAGATGATGTTGTATTTATTATTGTTAATTGTTTTCTATTGTTATTAATATTTGTATAAATCTCAATCAAAAATCGATTTATAGACAGGAAAGTGTGAACAAGCTCCACAAACTAGAGGAATACCATTCTTTTAGTTGGTATTAGTTGGTATAGTCACTGTTACAAAATAACAATAAAAGACTATAACTTGGATTGAGTTATGCCTTCAAAAATAGCAAAAAGTATTACACTCGTTTTAATCGCCTTAATTACGGTTAACCTTAGTGGTTGTCGTATTTATCAGTCGCTTGGGAAAAGCATTCCTGGTTCTTGGTTGCACCCAGTGAATGGTCCTGAGTTTTCATTGCCTGAAGACGTTGATATGGAGAACCATGCTTTATTGGTTATCTATCGTCCTCATTCTCAATGGGCTTCAGAAGAAATTGAGTCGCCTAGCTTTTATATTGATGATGAACGAGAGTTCGGAATTAAAAATGATGCGTTTTATTGGTTTGAAGTTGAGCCGGGCAAGCGTCATCTAGTGATTCGACGTCCTTTGTTGGGGCTTGAGGGAACAAGTCATTTTAGCTTAAGAATTATTTCAGACTTTAATGTCGATTTAAAAGCAGGACAAACTTACTATTTGAGATACTCGGAGTTAACCGCGCCTCCAATGGACAAAGCATTAAGCGAAGAAGAACCAATGGGAGATGGGGCAATGTTTTTGATTCCTGAAGTATTAGCCCAACGTGATATTCTAACCACTCAATTTGATGACCAAAGTGGTCGTTTCTTGACGTATAAAATGGAGTATCATGAGCCAGAACGTTATGAAGAATTACAAGAGCAGAAAAACCATGGTAAATCAAAATGGTACTGGCCTTTTTGATGGTTTTTTGCAAGGCAGGCCTTGATTAGGCCTGCTTTAATTGAGTTACTATCCGCTAATCCGCTAATCCGCTAATCCGCTAATCCGCTAATCCGCTAATCCGCTAATCCGCTAATCCGCTAATCCGCTAATCCGCTAATCCGCTAATCCGCTAATCCGCTAATCCGCTAATCCGTTTAGGCAGCGAAATTATCGTTTACAGCTGGCTCTGCTAGAATAACTTGGTTACGTCCACGTTGTTTTGCATTATATAAAGCGGCATCAGCACGGGCGATCAAGTTTTCTGACTTCTGATGATCACAGTTAGATGAATATAACGTTACGCCTATTGAGAGAGTAAAGGATGGCGACTCTTCAATTTCGTGGAATATGACCTTACCAAATTCTGTACGGATTCTTTCTGCGCATTCCATGGCTGCGAATTTATCCGCGCGCGGTAAGAATAAGATAAACTCTTCGCCTCCATAGCGTGCGAGAAGGTCATTTTTACGTAAGCACTTCCTTGCCGTTGTTGCGAATTTCTTGAGTACTAAATCTCCTGTGTTGTGACCATACCTATCATTAACTTGTTTAAAGTGGTCTAGATCGAGTAGGCATATTGAAAATTCACTGTCATCTTTTGATTGCTCTAGATAGGGTTGCAGGCAGTCAATAAAGTGCCTTCTATTTGCTAAACCTGTTAATTCATCGGTAGTTGCTTGGGTGCTTAATTTAGAGAGTACAACTTGAAGTTCATTATTGGTTCTGTGTATTTCATCCCTTTGGCGTTCGATTTCCATACGCTTTCGGATTAATTGAGATTTTTTTACCTTATTTTCATTACGCAGTTCGTGAACTTCATGACCAAAATATGAAAACCAGATTAATAAAATAGCGAGAACAGCCCACTGAACTAGGTTTAGGGTTAGATTGAAGTGTGGAGATACAGCTGCCACATCTTGAGCGATGATGAGGCCGTATCCAACTAAAGCAAGAAGTGATAGTGCTAGATATTGTTTCGCTGTAAGCCTGAAAATACCAAACATTAAAATGACAAAATAAAATACAAGAACAATTCCTCTTACTGACTGTGTGATAGAGAGTAAGTAGGTGACCCAAATAAACCCAGGGATCATTTGTTGGATCGTAAGCGAAGGATCTTTAAATTTAAGGTTTCTACCTTGTTTCATATATAGGTAAAAGCCTGCCTGCATGACAAGCGACAATATTGTTGCAAAGGCAATTTCTGAAATGTGGGTTTGTTCAGTTTGATTGGTTAAATAGTAAAGCCAAACAATTGTGCCACACACAACATATGCAGCGAATGCCATGACTAGTCGCTTTAAACGGATTCTTTGTTTTCTTTGAGTCTCTTCTGACAAACTTTTGTTCCTTAACCATTTTCTTTTATCGTTATAAATAATGATTAAAATTGGGCTTTACGCGCCAAAACTCATATATAAAGGCTACCATGATGGCTTGTTAGTGAAATTAATGATTCGTTCTGTTTTGTTACTGTATGTCGAACACAGTGTTGCCTTAGCAAGTATAAAGGTAGGCGAAGTCTGCTAAATTCATGCTTTCTTTTGTTAAATAATGTAGAATCGCCCTGTTTTTTGAACGCATATAATATGGGTAAACACGAAATTTTAACGGTTTAATTCAAAGCGTTTGTTCTTTGTGTGTAATTGAATTGGTTGATATCTCGAAAAATAAGATTTGCCCACCGATTAGCCGGAAAGAGGTTCCTCAATGACTGTAATTCGCCAAGATGATTTAATCGATAGTGTAGCGGATGCCCTGCAATACATTTCTTATTATCACCCAAAAGATTTTATTGATGCGGTGCATGAAGCATATCAACGTGAAGAATCTCAAGCTGCTAAAGATGCAATGGCTCAGATTTTAATTAACTCCAGGATGTGTGCCGAAGGTAAGCGCCCACTTTGTCAGGATACTGGTATTGTTACTGTCTTCGTTAAGGTTGGTATGGATGTTCAGTGGGATGCTGACATGGCCCTCGAAGATATGATCAACGAAGGTGTTCGTAGAGCGTATACTCATCCAGACAACGTACTTCGTGCCTCTATTCTTGCTGATCCAGCTGGGAAGCGTCAAAACACGAAAGATAATACGCCTGCAGTGATTCATACACAGATTGTGGCTGGTAATACCGTTGACATTCAAGTGGCTGCAAAAGGTGGTGGTTCAGAGAATAAGTCTAAGATGGTTATGTTGAATCCATCAGATAGTATCGTTGATTGGGTTGTTAAAACGGTTCCTACCATGGGTGCAGGCTGGTGTCCACCGGGTATGCTAGGTCTTGGTATTGGTGGTACCGCAGAGAAAGCTGCATTAATGGCTAAAGAATCGTTGATGGAGCCAGTGGATATTCATGAGCTTAGAGAACGGGGCCCTCAAAATCGAGTTGAAGAGCTTCGTTTAGAAATCATGGAAGCAGTTAATAACCTTGGTATTGGCGCGCAAGGTTTGGGCGGTTTAACAACGGTATTAGATGTTAAAATCCATGACTATCCTACGCACGCAGCTTCATTGCCTGTTTGTATGATCCCGAACTGTGCTGCAACACGTCATGCTCACTTTGAGTTAGATGGCTCTGGTCCTGCATTGCAAACGCCACCGAGTTTGGAAGACTGGCCTGAAATCACTTGGGAAGTGGGAGATTCCGTTCGACGAGTGAATCTTGATACAGTTACTCAAGAAGAAATGGACGAGTGGAAAGCAGGCGAAACTGTTTTGCTGTCCGGTAAAATGTTAACGGGCCGTGACGCTGCTCATAAGAAGATGGTCGACATGATTTCCAATGGCGAAGAGCTGCCAGTCGATCTTAAAGGCCGTTTCATTTACTACGTTGGTCCTGTTGATCCAGTTCGTGAAGAAGTCGTTGGCCCTGCTGGTCCGACAACTGCGACACGTATGGATAAGTTTACACGCACTATGCTGTCTGAAACAGGCTTGATGGGCATGATTGGTAAAGCTGAACGTGGCCAGGCTGCTGTTGATGCAATTAAAGACTACAAGGCTACCTATTTGATGGCTGTTGGTGGTGCTGCTTATTTAGTATCTAAGGCTATTAAGAACGCTGAGGTGGTTGCTTTTCCTGAGATGGGAATGGAAGCGATTTATGAATTCGACGTTCAGGATATGCCTGTTACGGTTGCTGTTGATGTAAACGGTGTTTCCGTTCACCAGACAGGACCTCAGGAATGGTTTGAAAAAATTCATGAGGCAAAAGTTGTAGAAGTTAAATAAACTTCAATTGCTGAAATAATAAACCCCAAGGTTGCCGCTGGTGACGTTGGGGTTTTTTTATTGTTTAATGAAAATAAAGATATTCATGCATTTATTTATTATTGGGTTGTTACATGGAACGCGTTTATAGATTAGTTATTTCTTGTCCGGATGGTACGGGAATTGTTTCTAAAGTAAGTAATTTTCTATCCGGGCATAATGGTTGGATTACAGAAGCAAATCACCATGCTGATCGCCCCAGTGGTATGTTTTATATGCGCAATGAGATTCGTGCGGATTCTCTACCATTTGATCTTGAAGAGTTCGAGACGTTATTTCAGCCCATTGCTGAAGAATATGGCATGAAATGGCGGATTACAGATTCTCATCAACCGAAGAAAGTTGTATTGATGGCATCTAAGGAAAGCCATTGTTTGGCTGATATTCTTCATAGGTGGCACAGTAATGAATTGCCGTGTGAAATTTCATGTGTCATTGCAAATCATGACCACCTTAGATCGATGGTTGAATGGCATGACATTCCGTTCCACCATGTTCCGGTTGACCCAAATGACAAACCAAAAGCTTTTGCTCAAGTTTCTGGTTTAATCGAGAAATACCAAGCAGACACGATCGTACTTGCTCGTTACATGCAGATTCTTCCTCCTGAGTTATGTGCTACTCATTCTGGTCGGATTATTAATATCCATCACAGCTTTCTACCTTCATTTGCCGGTGCTCGGCCTTACCATCAGGCTGCAGATCGCGGTGTTAAATTGATAGGGGCAACCTGCCATTATGTTACTGAAGTACTGGATGCAGGGCCGATTATTGATCAGGATGTCAGCCGTATTAGCCACAGAGATACAGTGGAGGATATGGTTCGCTTGGGGAAAGATGTAGAAAAAAGCGTTCTGGCTCGTGGGCTTCGCTGGCATCTTGAGGACCGCGTAATAGTTCATGGGAACAAAACGGTAGTCTTTACATAAGTAAGCTTTCTATAAAGTGTGTTCCAGCCATTACTTATGAATGGGCAGTATGGAATACACTTTTTATTGATTCAATTGAATATTGATAAATCAAGAGGTTCGTTGTTTAACGTTATTTTTCCTTTGTTAATCCTAATGTCTTCTTTTTCATTGTTTGTTCTGAGCTCAATATCCCCTGACGTTTGCGAAATTAAAGATATTAAATGATCGTCCATGTATTCAGGTAAGTCAGGAAAGAATATTTCACCTGTAATGTTCTTGATTTGTTTTTCTTGAGTAGAGTAATAAGAGAGTGCCTTAAATTTCACAGTGGCATTATCTGAAAGGAGTTCAGGCGTCAGGGTCTGAATCGTTGTCATATATTCAAGCTGAGCATACTCATCAAATGCCGAGTCAAATTCAAAATAGGCCCGCTGGATGAGGTCGTACAGTGAAATCATCGCATTTAGGTCTGCATCTTGTATTAGGGCGTTTAGTGTTAAGTTTTCCCAGTGATTCCACGGTGTCTTGAGTACTCTGGACTCTGCTTCAATAGTCAGGTTTGTTGCTCTGTTAGACTCTTCAATTGAAATGCTATTTGTGACTTTAAGGCGTAGGTTTTTTAGATCAATTGGTGTTGAGGGAACTGAAAGATCTTGTATTGATAAAATTGACTCTCCCTGCCAGTGCTCATCGTCCTGTCTTGAAAGGCGTGAGAGTAAACTTATATTTTCGATTTTTACTTTGTTATTAGAATGATGTTTGGGGTTTGTTCCTTGCCAATGAAGTCGAAAATTAATTTGGTTGAATTCGCTATCAGAGTCAACGGATATAATCATTGGTAGAAAGTCGGCCGTCGAGTTTGATGCATGAGTTGAGCTTTGCTCTGGAATGTTCAAGTTGAGGTTGAGTTGAATGTTTCCAAGGAAGCCTGCTCGGGCATGGGCGATAAAATGGAGTGGGGAAGCATCTTGTGAATGTGTCTTTTGGGGCGTATTACTAAATATGTAGAATGCACCAACCCCTGGTTGGTTATTAATGAATGTAATTGGCCCATGTTTGAGGGAAAAATCGTAAGTCCCCAAGTCTGTATTGGATTCTTCAAATTCATCTTCGATGCTGGACGCGATTTGAAATGAACTGCTAAACCAATTTTGTTGGTAATTTAGTATTTCAAAATCGAGGGCGGTATTGAGATTGCTCAGATATACCGCTCTTTCAATATGTTGTTTGGCTAAGAACCCCATTAGGCCAGGTAAACCAAATAGAAAAGCGGTTAGGACGATCAAAGCAATAGTAAGTTGTTTTTTATTCATTATTTATTAGTAACTTATTATTTGCCTGAATGGATTTTTTCTATCTTAAGAGTAAATTGATTCATGTTTGGGCTACAAGAGTAGATATCGGTTTCAGGCAGGCTCTCTTTTATTGTGTTTATGAGCTTGATTTTTTCGTCAGCTGGTACCGCTGCTCCGAAGTAGATTCTTTTCAAGTTTGACTTGTTGAAATTGAAGTCCGTGTGCTTATTCTGCTCTGATTGGAGCACTTGGCCTTCAGATAGAACTCGCAAACACCTCCATTCCTGTTCAGGCATGGACGCTTTTGATTTTACTAAAAACTGCCCAGAAAACATGGTCTTTGGATCTAAACGGCGTATTCCCAAGATATGTTCAATTTGAGCTCTCATGTCGGTTAAAACTGGACGTTGCTCACCGTATTTAACTTTCGTCGGGTTTTGAGGGGTTCCGTCGTCGTGAGAGGCATTAACATCAAATCCGAAGGCAACTCCATTGTGGTTGTTGGCATGATTCTGCCAAAGCGCCAAGTTGTCTGGTTTGTCACCGAGAGACAATATTCTTAAATGGGTTAAGTAGTAATCCCAATGCTCCAACATTTCTTGGTTTTTTTCTTGTTGCTTCATGATGGTACTTTGCAACAGATCCGTTAATACAGATCGAGCTTCTTCTTCTGAATCGAATCGGTCTGTAGAGCGCCAGCGGATGATTGCTTTGACGATGGGATTTGTCGTGTCTTTGAAAGGCAAAGAATGGGTAAATATCATGCCAGCGACAAATTTTGCCAGAGCTTCGGTCAAAATATCATCTTTGATCATTAATGATTTCGCAGAGTTTACGGCAAAAGGCTCAGGTAGCTCGCTAGGTGAAAGCCAGCGAAGTTTTTGAGAGCTGATGATGTTGTTTGCAGTATTTAAATCAGCGTATTTATAAAGTAATGCGGGAATGGAGGACACTCCAAAACTCCATGTCAGGCTAAATCGTAATTTTTAGAATAAAATGAAAATATTAGTATTGTTTAGATCGGCGTTGAAAGCAATTGCTTTAGGCTTCTTGTGTATAAATAACTAATTTTTGTGAAGTTCTTAGAAAAGCACCTAGACTTGGAGAATTAGTTAGGCTCTCGGATGAATACCTATCGACCCTAATGATTGTTTAGATTAAAATATGACCGAAATCCGACAGTAGAATTCAAGATCAGGGGAATATATAAATGCGTCGAGTCGTGTTTAACCAGAAAGGTGGAGTAGGGAAGTCCAGTATTACATGTAACTTAGCTGCAATCAGTGCGCAGCAAGGCCTGAAAACACTGGTTATTGATCTGGATATACAAGGGAATACAACTCATTACTTGTTGGGTAAGCCTTCATCTGAGTGTGAAAATAATATAGCTCAATACTTTGAACAAATTCTTTCATTTAAAGTATTTAATAAAAAGCCTGAAGATTTTATAACGCCAACGCCTTATGAAAACCTTGATGTGATTGCATCCAGTCCTGAGCTTGAACATTTAGAGAGAAAGCTAGAATCTAAACATAAAATCTATAAGTTGCGTGATGCCTTAAAAGGTCTTGAGCGTAAATATGATCGGATATTTGTGGATACGGCTCCTGCTCTCAATTTCTATACTCAGTCCGCTTTAATCGGCTGCAATAAATGTTTGATTCCATTCGATTGCGATGACTTTTCCCGTAAAGCACTTTATAACTTGGGAATGGAAATTCAAGAGATTCAAGAAGATCATAATGACGAGCTTAAGATCGAAGGAATTATTGTGAATCAGTTTCAGCCGAGAGCAAGCTTGCCTCAGCAGCTTATCAAAGAACTGATTGAGGAAGGTCTACCAGTTCTTCCTGTTTACTTAACAAGCTCGATTAAGATGAAAGAATCTCATCAAAAAAATCGACCTCTTATTCATTTAGACCCTAAGCATAAATTGACTCAGCAATTTGTTGAGTTGAGTGCGGTACTCGAGGGGAAAAAGGTAGATCACCCTGAATTTGCTTGATGGATGTATTTTAGGAATATAAAAACGCCGCTCTGGAAACAGTGCGGCGTTTTTTTTAGACTATGGGGAGGCTTATTTCTTATTTGATTCCACTGAAAAGGCTGCCAATGCATTTGCTTAGTGCTTCAGATCGTTCAGTTCTTCGGATCGTGTTCATTAACCAAGGTCGAACGCCTGGGATGGCAACGAGATCGGTAAAAAATTGAATGAATATATACTCTGCGCTTTCTTGATGAGCGATCTTTTCAAACAGCTGGTAGCAAAGCTCTTCATTTTCTAAGTCTTTCCAACAGCGACTGGCAATGGTTGACAATACTTCTAGGTTCCCTCCGATGGAAGGAATGTTCAGCATTTTAAGGATTAAGTCTTGTCTGGGTTGAGTCGCCTTCGAACCAGATAATGCACGAAGTAGAGCAATCAGAGTTAATATGTCAGGCGTCTCTTTAGTTAATTCGGTTTTAGCCTGCTTGAGAATCGCTTGAGTCAGTTCGGTAGAAGGTGACTCATTTTCCAGTAAAGATAAAACTATTTGTTTGGGTGTTTCTGGTAGCCAGGCTAACGCTTTAGTAATGAGTTCATCATGATTCATTTCTTCAAGTCTTGCACAGACATCAGCAAGGCCTTGTAAGCCGATACTTTCCCAGCTTTGTTCGGTTTGCTCTTGTTTCAGATAACTAATGGCTGGCTCATAAAAGCTGGACGCATTTTTATTCAAGAAATGAGATATTTTCGAGTGGAAGGCTGCCATCCTTTCTTGATTCGGAGTGAATGCTAGGTTCGATTCATTAAGAATGGACTGTTCTTTTGATTCTGGGTTGTTCAGTCTGTTTTGAACTGCTTTCATTAAGCGTTGAATAAAGTCATCTCTAGATGCAGGAATGATGATGCCTTGCTCATCCAACGGTAATTTAAGGAACCAAATGAGTGGTTCATCTTTGGTTTCGTTCCACCAGATAAGAATCCCAAGCCAAGCATGGCGTTGCAGAGGTGTGGGATAAGGTGCTTTAAAATTCTCAAAGGTCTGGAATTGATTGTTTGAGAGTCGATATACTTTACGACCCATATCAAAAACACGAAGTTCAGCGTCCAGTGATTTTACAAAATCGGTGATCGTATTGATGACGGTTTCCATAGTACCTCTTGAATTGGTGTTCGTTTTTCGTATTGCGAATTTATACGCAATTATAACACGCTGTTTATAAAACGTAGGTCTCTCTTTTATGTCTGATATTAAGTACCAAGAAGTTAAAAAAGTTTTGCTGAGTATTGAAAGTGAAATGCAGAGAGTTGGTTTATGGTCTGCAGGAGCGCCTTCTCCAGAAGCTTTTCTGAGTGATCAGCCCTTTTCATACGATACTATGACGTTAATTGAGTGGGTTCAGTTTGTCTTTTTGAAGAAAATGAAAGAGCTTATTGAAAATGATATGCCGCTGCCTTCTCGCTGCGGCATATCCCCCATGGCAGAAGAATACTTTAAGGGCTTATCTGTTGATAGTAGTCGGTTACTCGCCTTATTTGGCGAAGTGGATGTTATTTTAGGTGGTTTGGCTGAAAATTAACCAATTTGGTATGGGATGTGCATTCATCTATTTATGGATACGAGATGTTACATAGATAGAGGCTAGACCATGGCAATTAATCAGGTTTCTGGAAATGGTGTCAATACTTCGACTCAGTCTACGTCGAGACAAGCTATTGATACTGTTGATAAGTCAAAAAGCAGTCATCATAAGGAAGAAGGTGAACAAAGCAGTCCTTACAGTGATCGAGTTTCAATATCTTCTAAGGCATCGCAATTGGAACGGTTATCTCAGGAGTTATTTTCACAGATGGCTCCTGAAACGCAAATCGGCGATGTCGCCCACAAGCTCTATGAATACGGGTTTATTTCAATCGAGGATTTAAACCACTTGCCTTTGGAAACGCGAACGCATCAGATTGAGAGCCCAGCTCAAGCGGTTGATGTTTTACAATCTCAAGCCAAAGAGTTGGTTCTTCAAGGGGAAGACTCCGATACATTGGAAGGTGTAAATAAAGTGCTTGTCACGTTAAAGAATATGACCGCACCAAGTTATCCTGCAAGTGCTTATCAGCGTGTAACTGGCTATGGGTACGTTGGTATTCAATAAGCTATCTCTTGCTTCCTTCCATATGTAACTCTCATAAAAGCCCATTCTGATCCTAAAGTTTGGGTTTTTTACTTTTAAATAGTAATAACTTCTCTTTGTTTTCTTTTTTTGTTTTCGTCTATCTAACTAGTATGTCTATTCTAAATACCGTTGCTAGCATCGAGGTAACCTTCAGCACACTTTGATTGGTTAAGTTGCACTTTCAAGGACGTGTTTGTGTTTAACTTGTAAAAGGAAAAAGCTATGTCTGAAGTTATTGATGCTATTGAAACAGAAGAGAATATTAGTACTAAAGTTGCGGAACGTATTCGTGTATCGGCTCACCAGATTTGGTTGGCTGGTCTGGGCGCTTATGCCAAGGCTGAAGAAGAGGGTATTAAGGCTATAGATTCTCTTATAAAAGAGGGTGAGGGTGTGGAGTCGCGAGCGAGTGAGGTTCGTAAAGACACGGCTGCAAAGACAAATGAAATTCGTGAAAAGGCGACTCAAAAGATTGATGACGTTAAAAGCAATGTTGTTGAGAGAATTGAAAAGCTTCAGTCTGAAATAGATCAGCGTATTGCAGTAGTGATTAACTTCTTTGGTTTACCGAGTAAATCAGATGTTGAAGAGTTGATTGAAAAAGTTGAGGAATTGAATAAGTCAGTTAAGGCTTTGTCTAAGGCTTAGATATAAACCTAGTTATTAGGCTTCATGATGAAGCCTAATAACTATTGATTCTTCATTAAAGGTACTTCTTACTTAGGTCTTGCATGAATGCCCTGTGTGTTGGCTCAAGGTAGGGCGTCAATAGGCTCATGACTTGGTAAACGCCTTTTCCTAAATCTTCAGTATGTTTACCTTTGTTTCTAACATTTTCATAGTTGAGCCAGTAGGTCATGGTCATGGCTATGTTTTGTGATATTGACTCAATTTCTTCTTCACTGGCGATCATCGTAGCGTTAGCGACAAGGCCTTTGCAGATGGCCCTGTTTACACGTTCTTTTTTATCTAAGATACGATTGAAGTGAGTCGCCAGTTTATCAACGCTTGCTAAGAGATCTGGCAGGTTGCGATATATAAAGCGATATTCCCAAATATGCTCAAATAATAAATGAATGAATAACCAGTGATCCTCCATAGTGATATCACGGTCTTCGGGTGGCGGAACCAGAATTTCATTCATTCTTCGCTCGAACTGTTGGTAGAGTTCGTAAATAATTTCGTTTTTATTTCGAAAGTGGTAATAAAGATTCCCTGGAGAAATATCCATTTCATCTGCAATGTGAATGGTGGTTACATTTGGTTCACCAAACTCATTGAATAACTCCAGACTGGTTACAAGAATTCTATCTCTAGTTTTCATAACTGCCGACCGCCTAGTCAATCCTTATGACACAAACATACTGTTATCAGCATGTTATGATTCAAATAATGTTATAACGAATTAGATTAGAATCAGCCACCAAAAATGAAAACTAGTTGGCCAAAACCTGCAAGGAGTCCCAAAATGCCTCCGGCAAGGATCAGCATCCATTCATCTTCTTGAAATGCAGGCCTTAAAACACCTTGGAATTCTTCAGAAGATAGGGCTTCCATTCTTTCTCTTATCATATCGGATACGAGATTGGCTCGGCCTTCGTTGAATTGTTTGTCTGTAAAGGGTTGCTTTGAGTACTCAAAAGCAATGTCTGAGATATTATCTTTTAGGTTGGCATAGCCTGCAGGGCCCATGGTGACTTGAGCTAACGTTCTTAATGCAAGAGATTCATCAAGAAGAGAGCGTACATGCTTGTCGACCAGTGCTTTGGTTTGATGAGCATTTGGGCCTTCCAATAATGTTTTGCTGAAATTCTCGACCGTGAGCAGCTCATGGGCAACAATATCGCACCACGCTCGTGAAACCTCTTTTTGTCGTTTTAAGAAGATTCCCTGAATTGTAAATTTCCCAAGCTTGAAGGGCTTGAGTGGCCTGAATACGATGTTCAGTGCGATCCAGTTGGTAATGTAGCCAACTAATAGGCCAAACAAAGGAAGAATCCACCAAGCAGGTAGAAAGTACCAAATTAGCATTTGAATGAAACCGAACGCCAACCCGAAATAGAGTCCTGAATTTACAATGAACTTAAATTCGGCGCTTCCTGATTCTAGAAAAATTCGGTTAAGTAGTTGTTTGTCATTACCTAATTCAGTCACAACCATTTGTTTTAAATCTATAAGTTGGTCAGCATCTTTTTGGAAGTCATTAACTATTGAGTCAATGCGCTTTGGTAATTCGCTTTTTATGTGGTTATAAACTTTATTCTTTGCAACTTTTGGAAGGTTTTCCCAGAGGACGGGTTTTTCTTTACGCATTATTTCATCAACCATGGTCTCTACTTTGGGTAGAAACACATGAATCATTCGATCTATGAGTACTTTTGGCTCGAGGCTTTGAATGATTTCAGAGAGGGTGCCAAGTTTGCTCATGGTGGTGTCAACGCAAATGGAAGCCATTTTTTTGTATGAGCGAGGGACAATACCTTGCCAGCCTAAATACGGTTTTTTATAACCTATAAACTCAACGGGATAGAAGGTTAACTGAATAGCCAGCCAGTTAGTGCTCCAACCGACTAAGCCTGCAATTAATGGGATACTTAGGTATTTCAGAATATCTATATTAAGAAGAACTTCCTGCATGCAGATGTACCAATATTATCATTGTAGTTATATGGTTTTAAAACCTTAGAGTATAACAAGCGGTCGATGATATAAAGTTGAGAAATTACGACAAAGTCGTTCTTGAATTAATTTCCTGTGGATGTCTTTGTTTCAAAATGTAAATCGCTATTGAGTTCAGCTATTTAGGACACTATATTGCGCGCATGGAACGGTCGAGGATTTCAGAACAATGAAATGTATTTTTTGTGAACGTAGCGTTATAGGAAGTAGTGATGCGGTTACTGTTGATGGTGGAGCGCCTTCCCACCGTCATTGTTATCACTTTGAGTTGATGTCACAGCGGGTATTTAAAAACCTGAAATTGAAAGCGTTAACCGATTATGAACTGCAAGAGTTGGGCGATTTGGTTAAACAAGAAAAGAATAGCAGAGACGAATCTGCAGATATGGTTGAGTTGTTTTAAAGCCGTTTAGGCAAACGAAGCAGAGATGACCTCTGCTTTCCGGTTTTTTATTTAGACTTATTTGATTTCAAAAATCCCTTCTTTTACATTCTTCTTAACTTTGCCTGCTTCAAAAATTCGACCGCTCATGGATATATAAACTCCGTTAGGTAAGGATTGTACGGCACCGACGGCGCATCCAGCATTGAATTCAGCATCACTGGTTTTGTACATTGCAGGTTCCATTGCACCGAATAGCACGATGGTTTTATTTGTAATCGCTTTCAGTGTTTCAGCTGTTTCTGGCATGGTGTCTGTGCCATGGGTAACCAGTATTAGATCGTTATCGCACTTTTCTATTTCAGACTTGAGCAGGTCTCTATCTTGTTGTGTCATTTCTAAACTGTCTTTACGTAAAATAGAATGTACTTCAAAGTCAATGTTGAGGTTGTAGGCTTCTAAAATACGACCCACTTTGGGCTCACCAACTTGGTAATCGCTTTTTGCATCAAAGTAAATCTTATCGATGGTGCCACCAGCACAAAAAATATCTATTTTCATAAGTATCTACAGTCTTGGATTGGGATAGTAAAATCAAGATTAAACAAAAAAGGAGGCTTTCGCCTCCTTTTATTTGGCTTTCAAAATGGGGGTTAGATGTTTTTAATCTTTTCCATTTGTTCTGAAAGCTGCTTCGTTGCGGTTGTCATATCTTCTAGCTTAGCTTTTTCTTTAGCTACGACCGCTTCGGGTGCTTTGCTAACGAACTTCTCGTTATTCAGTTTGCCTGAAATACGTTGCATATCTTTTTCAAGCTTTTCAAGTTCTTTAGAAAGGCGAGCAACTTCTGCATCTTTATCAATTAAGCCTGCCATTGGAACAAGAACTTCCATTTGACCAACTAACTGCGTTGCAGACATAGGTGCTTCTTGCTCTGGTGTTAGCCACTCGATAGATTCCAGTTTCGCGAGAGACTTTAAGAACGTTTCATTCTCTTCTAAGCGTTTCTTATCTTCATTTGAACCATTTCGGAACAATAAGTTAAGAGGCTTAGCCGGTGAAATGTTCATTTCCCCACGGATGTTACGAACGCCGTCAATGATGCCTTTTAGCCATTCAATGTCTTGTTCTGCATTCGTATCAATTTTACTGTCGTCAGCTTCAGGGAATGCTTGAAGCATGATGGACTCGCCTTCAGCGCCAGCGATTTCTTTGATTGACTGCCAAATCTCTTCTGAAATGAAAGGCATGATTGGGTGAATCAATCGCAGAATGGTTTCTAGAACTCGAACCAAGGTTTGGCGAGAGCCTCGAAGTTGCGCTTCAGTGCTATCTTCATTCCAGAATACAGGCTTTGAAAGCTCAAGGTACCAAGCACAATATTCATTTAAGATGAAGTCATACAGTGTCTGGCTCATCAAATCGAAACGATATTGCTCAAAGTTCTTATGAACTTCAGTTTCTACTTGCTGAAGACGTGAAACGATCCAGCGGTCAGCTAAACTAAGCTCTATATCGCCACCGCTTTGACCACAATCAAGGGTATTGCCTTGTTCGTCTTCTGTATTCATTTGGACGTATCGAGCCGCGTTCCAAATCTTATTACAGAAGTTTCTATAACCTTCTAATCGTTTAACATCAAATTTGATATCACGACCGAGTGATGCCATGGACGTCATGGTAAATCTCAATGCATCGGTGCCGCTTTCAGCAAAACCTTCAGGGAATGCTTTGCGAGTCGCTTTTTCAATCTTCTGTTGAAGCTTTGGTTGCATCATTCCACTTGTGCGTTTAGTCACAAGGTCTTCGATGTCGATGCCGTCAATTAAGTCGATTGGGTCAAGAACATTCCCTTTAGACTTAGACATCTTCTGGCCGTTCTCATCACGAATTAAACCTGTAACGTACACTTTCTTAAACGGTACTTGAGGTGTTCCGTCATCATTTTTGATGAAGTGCATCGTCATCATGATCATTCGGGCAACCCAAAAGAAGATGATGTCGAAACCGGTAACTAACACGTCGGTTGAATGGAAGGTTTTAACGGCTTCCATATCATTTGGCCAACCGAGCGTTGAGAATGTCCACAATGCAGAGCTGAACCAAGTATCCAGAACGTCATCATCTTGGCGAAGCTTTATGTCAGGTGATATGTCGTGTTTTTGGCGAACTTCGTCTTCGGTACGGCCAACATAAACCTTACCATCTTCGTCATACCATGCAGGAATTTGATGTCCCCACCATAATTGACGAGAAATACACCAGTCTTGAATGTCTCGCATCCAAGAGAAGTATGTGTTTTCCCACTGTTTTGGTACGAATTCAATATCACCGTCTTCAACGGCTTTAATGGCGGGCTCTGCCAGTGTTTTTGCAGAAACATACCATTGGTCTGTTAACCAAGGCTCAATAACAACGCCAGAACGGTCACCACGAGGCACCACCAAACTGTGATCTTTAACTTCCTCAAGCAAGCCTAGCGCGTCGAAGTCATCGACAATCTTTTTACGAGCATCGTAACGTTCTAAACCGGCATACCCTGCCGGGATGTTGCAATCAACACCTTCGATTGCTTTACCTTCAAAGTTGAATGATTCAGCTTCTTTTAGGATTTTAGCATCGCGATTGAATACATTAATCAGTGCTGTGTTATGACGTTTGCCCACTTCATAGTCATTGAAGTCATGTGCAGGGGTGATTTTTACACAACCAGTACCGAAGTCTTTATCTACGTAGTCATCTGCAACAATAGGAACTCGACGGCCTACCAGCGGAAGTTCAATGAACTTACCAACGAGGGCGGAATAGCGTTCGTCTTCTGGGTGAACGGCAACAGCTGTATCTCCCAGCATGGTTTCAGGTCGAGTGGTCGCAACTACGATGTAGTCTTTCCCTTCCGCAGTGGTTGCGCCATCTGCCAACGGGTAGCGGAAATGCCACATGAAACCAGATTCGTCTTTATTTTCAACTTCAAGGTCTGAAATCGCGGTGTGAAGTTTTGGATCCCAGTTTACGAGTCGTTTGCCTCGATAAATAAGGTTTTCTTCATAAAGGCGGACAAAGACTTCGTTTACTGCGTTTGAAAGACCTGAATCCATTGTGAATCGTTCACGAGACCAATCAACTGAGGTGCCTAATCTACGCTGTTGAGTCGTGATTGTGCCTCCGGACTGCTCTTTCCAATCCCATACTTTATCAATGAATTTCTCACGACCAAGGTCATGTCGAGTGACATCATCTTTTGCTAGTAAACGCTCAACAACCATTTGCGTTGCAATACCCGCATGATCGGTACCTGGCTGCCACAAGGTGTTATGACCCTTCATTCGATGATAACGAGTGAGGGCATCCATAATGGTTTGTTGAAATGCATGACCCATATGAAGGCTGCCTGTGACGTTCGGCGGCGGGATCATGATGCAATAAGAATCCCCTTCTCCAGAAGGTGCAAAGTAGTTTTTCTCTTCCCAGTTTTTATACCAGTTAGTTTCAATATCTTGAGGTGTGTATGTTTTATCCATAATGTCCGAACGTCTATATGCTTAGATGCAGAAAAATGCAGAATATTATATAGGGGTCGGGTGGTATTAGCTACGTCTGGAAAGGATCAATTTTGGTGCGGTGAACGTTGTTTATTTTTTCGAGTTATCTTGCAGTGAATTCTTGATGAATTCGGTTAAAGATTCCTTGAGCGCTTCTTCTAGTACCGGTCGATATTCGTCGATGATGTCATCCACAATTTCACTGATTTCAGTGTCTGATGGAAGCTTAATAACGCTTTTTGGAGAGAGCCTATTTTCTTGAGAGGCGGGGCGGGGGGCATCCGAGTTTGCTTTGTTGGTATTGTTTGGTGTTGATGTCACTTGATGTGTTTTGGAGTATTTAAATAAATCAAACGAATCAACTTGAGAGTTTTCCATGCCTTGCTGTGCTGCTTGCATGACTTCCGCAGCAAAATTTCGCATAGAGCTACGTTCTTTATTTAAACGGTCAATGGCTTCGTAGGGAATGAATGGGTTGTTGTGTTTGTCTTGGTCTGCAGAATGCGGTTCTGCTTCCGGTGTTGTGTGACCGGAGGTGGAATCTGATTCGCTGTTTGGTTCTTCGCTTACAATATCTGAAAGTGTTGGAATATCAGGTTGGTTTTTGTCTTGATTTAAAGGGAGGGCATTACAATCTTCGTCATTTAATGGCGCGTCTTTGGATGATCCGTTAGAAGGTGATTGATTAAGAATGTTCTGGATTTTTTCCAAATCACCTAAAAGATCTTTGTTATTACCCTTTGAATCGCTCATAGTGAACCTGTCGAAGATTACCTGTTTCTTAAGTCATGGTTATGAAGAGGGTAGCCTCGTTCTTTGTAAAACTTATAGTGTTTTCTGCTGGTTGCTCGTTGTTCTTCATTTTGAGATGCAATCTGAGTGACTCGTTGAAAACGGGTGAACTCTAGCGGTATCTCATTTGACAGATTGATAAGTACTTCGTAATCATTTCCTAATTGATCCCAAACAATCTTAATAGGAGCATCTTCGGAATCATTTTCTTTCACATGAGGTAAAAAACTCTCAGGTTTGAACTCCCATAATAGACGATCCAGTTCAATTGCTTGGTCTTCATTGTCTACTTTTATGGTTACTTTATGTTCGAGTTTGTATGCTTTCTCTGCCAACTTACAGGCAAACACCATCACCTGTTGAAGTTCATTTTGGGGGATAATGTAGAAATCGATCCGGGTCATTGCTAGTAGATACCAAACTTTTGAAGTCTAAATATTGCGTTGATCTAGGTGGCGTCAGTTTATTATCTCTTCACCTGGTATTGGATAGTTCAATACCAGGTGAAGAGATAACGCTTTATAACTAAGCCTGAGTCAGAAGATAATCAACTAATAGTGGTACTGGTCGGCCTGAACTACCTTTCTTTTTACCGCCACTGTGCCAAGCTGTTCCTGCGATATCGAGATGTGCCCACTTGTACTTTTTAGTGAATCGAGAAAGGAAACAAGCCGCAGTAATACTTCCACCCCAGCGACTGCCAATATTAGCCATGTCTGCAAAATTAGAGTCCAGTTCTTCTTGATACTCATCCCACATCGGCATTGGCCAAACACGGTCCCATGCTTTTAAGCCAGACTCAACGATGGTTTTACTTAATTCTTCATCGTTAGAATAAACTGCAGATGGGTGGTGACCTAGAGCAACAACACATGCGCCAGTGAGTGTGGCTATGTCTATGACCGATTTAGGATTGAACTTTTCAACGTAGGTGAGGGCGTCACACAATACCAGGCGGCCTTCTGCATCTGTATTTAAGATTTCTACGGTCTGGCCTGACATCGTGGTTACAATGTCACCCGGTTTGGTTGCATTGCCACTCGGCATGTTCTCTGCTGCAACAGCAACACAAATAATATTGGCTTTAGGCTCAATATCTATGATGGCTTGCATGGTGCCGAACACACTGGCTGCACCGCACATGTCCCATTTCATTTCGTCCATGCCAGCGCCAGGCTTAAGGCTTATGCCCCCTGTATCGAAGGTAATGCCTTTGCCTACAAGTACGTTTGGCTGGTTATCACCGTCATTGGTATATTGCATGACGATTAACTTTGCTGGTTGATCGCTGCCTTGGCTGACTGAAAGAAGAGAACCCATGCCGAGCTTTTCCATGTCGCTTTCTTCAAGAATAGTGACATTCAGCTTGCTTGATTTGGTTTCTAGTTCAAGTGCTTGTTCTGCTAAATAGGTTGGCGTACAAACGTTCCCAGGTAAGTTTCCTAGGGTTTTCGTCAGTGACATGCCTTTAGCGACGGCTTGAGCCTTAGGTAATTCTTCTGCATTCGTATCGCTGCTGTGAATAGCAATGGACTCAAGCGTAGCTTTAGGGGCTTTTTCGCTTTTAAGTTCATCGAAAACGTAATGAGCTGTTTCAATAGCAATAACTTGCTGTTGTGCTTTCCAGTTGTTATCACGGCCCGTAACGTCTACTTCGGATAAAAATAAGGCTGCTGACGTTGCTGGTGTTGTTTTAACGGCAGAGGCTGCTGCAGTAACGGCTGCGATATAAGAAGATTCAGAAAGTTCGTCCGAGCCTAAGCCTATAAGAATCAGGCGGTCAGTCGATAAACCGGTTGGGCGATGAAGCGTAAGTGTTTCGCCTTTTTTACCTTTAAAGTCATCAGAGGATATTAATTCGTTAATTAAACCTTCTGTAGATTTATCAGCAGTTAAAGAAGAACCTGTTAATGGTTGACTCTGTTGTACACCAATAACAATGCAATTCGCTGAGCTGGATAGAATGTCTCCGCTTTCCAGTACAAAATTCATTAGTTGCTCCGCAAGACTTTATATGGATATTTGTGGATAATTGCCATTTTTTATAGCCGTAAGATAATTCCCAAGGGTAAATTCTGTTCTGGCTGTATTTTTATAGATGACAATTTGTCTTAATTGTAAATTGAATTAGTGTATCCCTCCATTCAACGGACTTCCAGTGCCAATAGAGAGGGAATAAGGGTTTCTTTTGATTATATTTCGATATTTAGCCCGGCAGGTTCTCGTTAATATGCTTGCCATTGTTAGTATTTTATTAATGATCATCGTCAGTGCTAGGTTAGTGAAATACTTTCGTTACATTGCTGAAGGTACGTTAGCACCTGAGTTTTTGCTTTTGTTTATTGGTTATCGTATTCCAGGGTTTTTAGAACTTATTCTGCCTCTTGCGTTTTTCTTAAGTATTTTATTGGCTTATGGGCGAATGTACCTAGACAGTGAAATGGCTGTTCTCTCTTCTTGTGGAATGAGCAGACAACATTTATTGAGATATACCTTGGGCGTAAGTGTCGTTGCATTCGCCGGCGTTGCTTCTATGACGCTGGGCATAACGGCTTGGGGGGAACGCGAAGTTCAAAACATCAAAGATCAACAACGCTCAATGCATGTTTTGGATTTTATTTCTCCTAAGGCCTTCAGTTTCATTGGTCGTACCGGCATGGTCGTCTATGCCGGAGATATGTCAGAAGATCGTTCTGAAATGTTTAATGTATTTGCGACTCGTCATAATCTAGAACAGCCTGAGATGAGGGATGTGGTGGTTGCAGCGAAAGGCCATCAAATTACGTCTTCAGAGGGGGAGAGAATGTTGGTTCTTGAAGACGGTGAAAGGGTCATGCTCATTCCAGGTAAACATGAAGCTGATGTTGTTAAGTTTGAAGAACTAAGGGTTCGTTTGCCTCAATCGGTTGTTGTTAAACAAAAAGACGTAGAGGGAATGGACATTACAGAGCTTTGGGCGCATGAAGATACCGAAGCTCAGGCTTACTTACATTGGCGTTTGGCCTTACCTTTTATGTTGCCTATCTTAGCTTTGTTGGCGGTACCGTTAAGTGAAATTAATCCACGAGATGGCCAAGTGAAACGTTTTGTCCCTGCAATTGCAATTATCCTAGGTTATGCCGGTTTGATGATTTGGGCGAGAGACAACATTGAAAAGGATCGTTTACCCGTGGTTGCAATGTGGTCGGTTCACTTTTTGTTTTTAGCGCTGGCTGCGTTTTTAAATCGTCAAATATGGAAAGATAAAAAGGTAATGGCCGCAAGCCAACCAAGCCGAAAGACATCGAATGAGGAAGCCGCATGAACACGATAGAACGATATATCGCAAAAGTGGTGTTCTCTTCATTTGCTGCATTGGCATTAATCATTCTTGGGCTTGATCTTTTATTTTCATTTCTTTCTGAATTGGGTGATACACGAAATCAATACCAGTTCATTGATGCAATGATGTTTATGCTTATGACAACGCCTCGTCGTTTGTATGAATATCTCCCTTTATTAGCAATGATTGGTGCGTTGGTTGGTATTGGTCGATTGGCCAACAACAGTGAATTAGTGATTCTACGTGCTGCGGGCATGTCAACGTATCGAATTGTCTATGCCGTCATGAAGGCTGCTTTCTTTTTAATGCTAATCGGCTTTTTACTTGGTCAGTTAGTTGTACCAGTATCGGAAGAGTACGCACAAACCAATAAAGCGATTAAAATGGCTGACGGAAAAGTCCAGCTGAGCGGAAAGAAAAGAGGCTTCTGGCACAAAGAAAACACGGAGTTTGTGCATTTCAGTTTGGTTGAACCTTCGGGGCGTTTGCACGGAGTGACGCGATATCGATTTGATGACAGTAAGCAATTAACATCCATTGAATACTCGAAGCGTGCAGAGTATCAAGAAAATCAGTGGATTCTGTTTAATACCGAAAAAACCGAATTTGTAGAAAATAAAACCAAAACTGAACAAATAGATGAACAAATCTGGGAGGTGTCATTACAGCCAGCGCTGCTATCCGTCATCGTGTTGAAGCCTGATTATCTAGCCATGACAGACCTTTACAGCCTCTCCAGTTACCTTGAAGAGCAAGGACTTGATGCCAGTGCGTTTCAGCTGTCGTTTTGGCGAAAGGTGTATCAGCCATTGGCTATTGGCGCTTTGGTGCTCATTGGAATTTCGTTTGTGTTCGGTCCACTCCGTTCTGTCGCGATGGGGACTCGACTGTTCTATGGCATTATTACTGGATTGAGCTTTAAATACCTGCAGGATTTTATGGGGCCGGCTGCTTCTGTGTTCGGTATTGAAGCATGGTTGGCAGCTTTGTTGCCTACTGTGCTGTGTGCGTTTTTGGGTTGGTTTATGCTCAAACGAGCAGGGTGACCATATTCAGGACGGGATTGATTTAGGATGAGACAGCCCCAACAAAAAAGGCATCAGGATGATCTCCAGATGCCTTTTTTGTTGGGTTGAACGTGTTTTTATTTTTTCCCTTTTGGAATCACTGTCGTTCGGGTATTCGATAAACGTTCATGCCAAGTAAGCTGCTCTTTGTCGATTAAAACCCAAAGATACCCTAGGCCAAAACAACCGGCAGAAAGAAAAGCAAAAAGAAATCTAATGAGGGCCTGTTGCAGAGAAATGGCTCGGCCATCAATGGTTTCTGCTCGAATTTTCCACGCTTTCATCCCTGCTGTTTGGCCTCCGCTGGTCCAGAATTTGGCAAAAAAAGTAAAAATTACAATAAATAACAGACTTTGGAATATTGGTCCGTTAACTTCTTCCATTCCATTAATGCCTGTAGCGATTAGCGCTACGGCGAATCCAAGACCAAGAACAATAAGGACGTCATAAACAATTGCTGCTACGCGAAGAATTAAATTCGCACTCGGTTTAATTGCTTTGACTGGATACGGTTGAGATAAATTTGGTTGCATAATTTCCATTGACCATTAGAACAAGCGAAGTGCATTCTAATGGATAGATCGTGAGGGTTCAAAGCAACATGTTGCTTAAACCGTTTTGGATTCGGTGTAGAATGTTTTTATTTTAGGTTCCTTGAAAGGATTGTGTGTGACAGCTCGTTTGAAACCGTATTTGGTTGGTTTGTTTATTATCGCTTTTGTTCAATGGCTTCTTGAGACTCAAACCGGGTTCTTAAAAGGCTCCTTTGAGTTTTTAAAGTGGTCAGGGTATGGATTGTTAATCTTGACGCTAGTTGTGTCTGTGCATTTCAATCGACCTGTTTATGCGCATTTAATCGTTATTGTTGGTTTGCAATATTATTTAATTCAAAACTTTCTTCAGGTGTCATTAAATGAGGCGATTACTCAGGTTCTCTTTTTAACCCTCGCAGTTTGGTTTCCTTTGAGTGGGCTTTTGGTTTCTAACGTCCCAGCAAAACCAATGAAACATTGGTTTCAAGCTCTGATTGCGAGTATTTATTTAACACCGTTACTATGTATTGTCACCTTTTCTGATGCGATTTCAGCCAGTTATGTAGGGCTTACAGAAAGTGGTTTTGTTCCTGGGTTTTTATATGCTTTTTGGCCATCTGAAGGGTGGGTTGCGCCTGTCGGGGTCGTTTGTGCGTACGTTGTATTCTTAATGGCATCTTTGACCCTTGTTCGTTTTAGAAAGGTTTCAGTTGTTCTCCCCTTGTTGATGGTCTTGCAATTGGTGTTGTTGATTCGGTTCCACTTGCCTTATGAATCGACGCTGATGTTCATTGCCGGGATCTTATTGGTTTTTGTGTATTTACTTCAGCAATCGTGGCAGTTGGTGTATTTAGATGAGTTAACTGGGTTACCTGGCCGTAGAGCCATGAATGAGTCGCTTCAAGGACTTGGGCGCCGCTATACGTTAGCAATGATGGATGTAGACCACTTCAAGAAATTCAATGACACCTACGGTCATGACATTGGTGATCAAGTATTAAAAATGGTTGCGGCAAGAATTGGGGAAGTCGGAGGGGGAGGTAAGCCTTTCCGATACGGCGGAGAGGAATTTGCAATTGTATTTCAGGGGAAGGCATTAGGTGAAACCTTAGTTCATCTGGAGGCTGTACGGAATGCGATAGAAAACTATCAAATGACCATAAGACAACCTGATCGTCCGAAAGACAACCTTGAAGGCTCTAAAAAGCGCAGTCCCAAAGAGGATGCAGGTTCTGTGAAGCAAGTATCAGTCACGATCAGTATTGGCGCAGCGGAGCGATCGCAAGGTGAAAAAGACCCTAATCTTGTACTAAAAAATGCCGATAAGGTTCTGTACCAGGCAAAAGAAGCGGGCAGAAACTGTGTGTGTTATTAATCTGTTAAATCATTCATTCCCGTAAGCAAATTCACTTGCTTGGTCTAAAGTTATAAATAGATCGATTAGTTAGGTGAATCCATGTCAGTTTTTTCTTCAAGCCTTTCCGCACGGCTCCTTACTGTGACCTTTGTAGGTACTCTTATTTCGCTTGTTATTGCACTTTGGGGCATGACAAACATTAATTCTTCTGTAAATGGTTATCGAGACTTAATTTCAGTGGAGGTGGAGTCTGAGCGAACCATTGCGGCTATGAATTATGCTTTTAAGGTACAAGTTCAAGAATGGAAAAATGTTCTGATTAGAGGCCATGATTCTCAACAGTTGCAGAAGTATTGGGGGAAATTTCAAAAGAAGAGATCAGAGATAGAGTCGTTGTCCAAACATTTAAAAAGTATCTTGGAAAATGAAGATGCGGCTCACTTAGTCGATGAGTTTATCAAAGCTTATTCAGAAGCAATCCCTAAATATGAAGCGGGTTATCGGTCTTTTCAAGACGCAGGGTTTGATCATAAGGTGGGTGATAAGTCTGTAAAGGGAATTGATCGAGCGCCAGCAAAACTTTTGAGTCAAGCACAAGAAATAATCTCACAACTCGCTGAAGAAGAAAGTCAGCTTATGAACACCAATGCGTCTTCTGCGTTTACTTTATCCATTGTTGTTCTTTTGGTTGCTTCTTTTGCCGTATTAGCTTTACTGGTTTTCGGGTTTAATCGGGGGCTTATAAAACCAACGAAAGACTTGGAGTACTTTTTCAGTGAATTAGCCGATGGCGATTTAACGGTTCAGACGAGCATTCGAAGTCAGGATGAGATTGGTCGGCTTGCTGCCTCTGCTCGTTCATTGCAAGTCTATTTAAGAGATGTGTCGGAGGGGTTAAACAACTCTGTTTCCAGTGTTGATCAAGCATTTACTGAAATTAAGATGGCGTCGGGCCAAGTCTCGGATGCAGCGCAAGAGCAGAGTACCCGATCAGAAGCGGTAGCTTCAGCCGTTCATGAAATGTCGACTGCGGCTCAGGAAATATCCTCCAATGCCACTCATGCTGCAGAAGCGGTTGATGAAACGCGTGATATTTCTGCTAAAGGCACGTTAATCATGCAGAGTACGGTCGGTGGTATTAATCAACTTGCAGAAGAAATTGGAAATGCTTCACATGTAGTTCAGAAGCTAGAAGAAGAGTCTCAGAATATTGGGACAGTGCTGAGTGTTATTCAGGGTATTGCCGAGCAAACCAATTTACTTGCTTTGAATGCAGCCATTGAAGCTGCTCGGGCGGGAGAGCAGGGCCGAGGCTTCGCTGTGGTGGCGGATGAAGTGAGGACGTTAGCTCAGAGAACCCAAGACTCAACCACTGAAATTCAAGACATCATCGATAATATTCAAAAAGGTGCTCAGGCTGCGGTATCCGCAATGGCCAGCGGTTCAGAAAGAACAGCAACGTCTGTATCACAAGTGAATGAAGCGGGCTCGGCGTTAGAACAAATTAATGAACAAGTTATGCGTATTCACGATATGAACATGCAGATAGCTGCTGCTTCAGAGGAGCAAACTCAGGTCATTGATGAGATATCTTCAAACGTTAGAAGCATTTCGGACTTGTCTGTAAAAACATCAGAATATGCAACGCATGGCAAAGATTCATTAGCCTGCTTGGATAGCGTGAAAGAAGAACAAATCAAGTTGGCCAGCCGTTTGAGAACATAAAATGAACTAAGGTGCTTTATAAATGCCTACATTCGAATAGAATGTGGGCATTTTTTATGGATCGGAGAATTTGGAATGAAAGATGTAGTGATAGTTTCAGCAGTACGTACAGCCATTGGTAGTTTCGGTGGTGGCTTGTCTAGCCTTTCTGCTGCGAAGTTAGGTGAGATTGTTATTTCTTCTGCATTGGAAAAGACAGGCATTGCTTCCGATCAAGTTGACGAAGTTATTATGGGACAAGTGCTTACTGCAGGTTGCGGTCAGAACCCTGCTCGTCAAGCGTCGATTAATGCGGGTTTAGCAAACACAACACCAGCAATGACGATTAATAAAGTGTGTGGGTCTGGTTTAAAAGCGGTGCATATGGCGGTGCAAGCCATTCAGTGTGGTGATGCAGATATCGTGATTGCTGGTGGGCAAGAAAGCATGAGCCAGTCGCCTCATGTACTTCCTAAGTCTCGTGACGGTCAGCGCATGGGTAATTGGAATATGGTCGACACCATGGTGAACGATGGATTATGGGACGCGTTTAACGACTACCACATGGGGATTACGGCAGAAAACTTAGCTGAAAAGTTTGATATAAGCCGTGAAGCACAAGATGAGTTTGCCGCAGCGTCTCAACAGAAAGCGGTTGCAGCGATTGAAGCCGGTAAATTCGTTGAGGAAATTGTGCCAGTATCGATCCCTCAGCGTAAGGGCGACCCTATTGTTGTGGATCAGGATGAGTGCCCTCGAGCAGGAACAACGGCAGAGAAACTGTCGGGCATGCGAGCTGCATTTAAGAAAGACGGTTCTGTGACTGCTGCAAACGCCTCTTCATTGAATGATGGCGCAGCTGTTGTCGTTGTAATGAGCAAAGAAAAAGCAGAGGAACTTGGCTTGGAGCCATTGGCCATTATTCGAGGCTATGCGAATGCTGGGGTTGCTCCTGAAATTATGGGAATAGGCCCTGTGACAGCGACGCAGCGCTGTTTGGAAAAAGCGGGGTGGTCCATTGATGATCTGGACGTTGTGGAAGCAAACGAAGCATTTGCAGTGCAATCTTTATCTGTGGCAAAAGAATTGGGATGGGATGCAGAGAAAGTGAACGTCAATGGTGGTGCCATCGCTTTAGGCCATCCAATTGGTGCTTCAGGTTGTCGAATCCTAGTCAGTTTACTTCATGAGATGAAGCGTCAAGGTCAAGCGAAAGGTCTAGCTACTTTATGTATTGGTGGCGGTATGGGCGTTTCGTTGGCGGTTGAAACAGTTTAAGTTTTGCACTTATTATCTGAATTCAGGTTGTAAGTCGATTGATATTAAATGCCCCAATACAAACCTTTCAATGTTTGTATTGGGGCATTTTTGTTTGTTTATCATTGGTTGAGTTGAAATATGTAAGCAAAAACATAGGGTTAGGTGTTGGCTTAGAACTTGTATAGAAGAAGGTAGTGTTGCAAATTATTTAGGGAGTTAATTATGCACAGTACTCAAACCATTGCTTTTTTCTTACTGGTGTTTTGTGGCGTCAGTACCTCTTTTCTGATGATTTTATACTTTTCAACGTCCTATTCTAAGAAGTCTTTACAGCGAAAATCCCTTAGAAACTATGAGCTTGTTTTAACGCTGATTCGACTTATTCAGCAACACAGGGGGTTAAGCCAAGGGGTTATTTCAGGTGAAAAAGCGTTATTTGATCGTCTGAATGAAGTCCAAGTTAGTATCTCGCGTTCAATTGATGAATTAAGTGCTTACTTAATTGGTGGTTCAAATGAACGTTGGGTCAGTTTTCTGGATCACTGGGCTAGATTGAGTCATAAATCTGTGACGGTGGAAGGAGAAGACAGTTTTAAACAACATAATCAAATGATCAGTAACTTGATGTACTTGTCAGAAGATATTTGTCTCAATTCTGACTTAGGGCATGGAGATTCTTTGGGCGCAAACCCTAGCTTTTGGCACGAGTTGCTGGTGCTTTCTGAAAGTTTAGGGCAATCAAGAGCCTTAGGAACTGCCGTACTCATACGGGGTGATATCAATTATATAGAGCAAATTCGAGCTAAGTTATCGGTCGATCGCATTGAGCATCAATTGTCGTTTTTACAAAAGGGTATGCCGTTAGATGATTTTATTATCATCAAGGAACGGATTGAGCCTGTACTTGGCGTCCTGAAACGATTTTTAGTCGATGCCTCAGAAAGCGATTTCAGTGGGCAGGAGTTCTTTGCCATAGCAACTTCGGCAATCGTTTCCGTGTCAGACTTACTTGAGCAAGGAATACAGGAAATAAAGCGCGAACTAGGTTGTGGATCATCGTCAGACCGTCAACGTTCCAGGTTTAGTTGCCAAAGAGAGCCGAGACTTTCTATGTCCTGATTTCGGCTTTGTGATGTTTGAAAAATTCAAGGATTTGATCGTTAGCAAGGGGTTTTGAATACAAATAGCCTTGAGCTTCGTCGCAGAGGTATTCTTTTAGAAAGGCAGACTGTTGCTCTGTTTCGACGCCTTCTGCGATCACTTTTAATCCCATTTGGTGGGCCAAAGCAATGGTTGATGTCGCTATGGCTGCCCCTCCTTCACCCGTCAATATGTCATCTACAAAGCTCTTGTCAATTTTGAGCTTGTCGATAGAAAAACGCTTTAGGTAGCTTAGAGATGAATAACCGGTGCCAAAATCATCAATAGCAATGTAGATACCTAATGATTTGAGTTCTTTTAGGGTCTCTATCGTCACTTCAATGTTCTCGATGGCGATGCCTTCAGTGATCTCTAACTCTAAATTATGGGCAGGTAAGTTATGTTCTTTCAGCGCATTTTTCACTTGGCTTACAATATTTGATCGATGGAACTGCTTTGCTGATAGGTTCACTGCGACACGGCCAAATTGGTAACCTTGGTCGAGCCACTCTCGTGCTTGCCGACAAGACTCCATGAGTACCCATTCGCCCAATTGAAGGATCAATCCGCTTTCTTCGGCAAGAGGAATAAAATCACCAGGCGATATCATGCCTTTTTCAGTATGTATCCAGCGAACGAGACTTTCTAAACCAATAATTGATTCATTCTCAAGCGAGATCTGAGGCTGGTAGTGAAGAATAAACCCCTGCTCTTGAAGTGCCTTATGCATGTCATTTTCAAGAATTAAGAGCTCAACGGCGCGGTTGTTTATTTCTTTGGTGTAGAACTGGTAATTATTTTTACCTTTCTCTTTTACCTGATACATAGCACTGTCAGCGCAGCGTAATAGTTCGTCGCCTTGTTCTCCGTCATCAGGGTATATGCTAATGCCTATGCTGGCGGTGCTGTGTAAATCATGGTTTTCTATGCGAATGGGCTTTGATATTGCTTGAAGAAGTTTATTGGCGACTAAGATAACATCATGATTATCGTTGATGTCTTCCAGTAAAACGACAAATTCATCACCACCTAATCGTGCAAAAGTGTCCGATTGACGCATGGTTTTACAGGATCGGTTGGCAATGCACTTCAAGAATTGGTCACCCACTTCATGTCCTAGGCTGTCATTGATGTTTTTAAATCGATCTAAATCGAGTAACAATACAGCAAGCTTGTAATTCTCCCTCGATGCTCTACTTATTGCGTGTTTTAATCGATCGTTATATAAAAGTCGGTTAGGTAGACCTGTTAGCGTGTCATGGTGTGCTAAATGCTTAAGATGTGATTCGTGCTTCAACAGTTTATCTTGGGCGACCCTTGTTTCCGTGATGTCTTGAATTGCACCTACGATGGTTTTAGAGCCAAGTTCATTCAGTTTGACATGCCCCTGTACTCGAAGCCATTGAAGTTGATTATCTTGGATTACTTTTAAATTAAGGTCGAGAGGCTCTTCTGTTTCTAACGTTATTTCTGCAGACTTCTTGAATAGGTATCTATGCTCTTCATGAAACATGTTTGCAAGAGCCTCTAAGTTACTTTGATTCGACGTTAAATTTAAAATGGACACCGTTTCTTGGGTAAAATAAATTGTATCATCGGATAGCATTTCCCAGCCCCCGACTTTTGCGAGTTTTCCTGTTTCTGTTAGAAGTTGTTTACTGTGATTTAATTTCTCCATAGTTTCTTTTTGCCTGCTGATGTCCCTTACTAACAGCCAGAGCGCAACGGGTTTTCCAAGTTCGTTTAGATGTAGACATTGGCGAATATTGACTGGGAACGCAGTGCCGTCAATGTGGAGAAGTTCTTTTTCGTACTCTTGGCAGGGAAGACGTTGTTCGACCTGAACGTCTCGAAGCATTTGGTCTTTGTTTAACCAGTTCTTAGGCGTTACATCTTGTAGAGAACTTTCGAGGACATTTTCCCATTTTCGACCAAGCATGATGCAGTAGGTTTCGTTGGCATCTAAACATTGGCCAGTCAAATCATAGTAGGCAATGCCATCTGCGTTGGTTTCAAAGAGCGTTCGGTATCGACGTTCAGACTCTTTTAGTGCACCTTCTACTACCATTTGATCGGTAATGTCGTATTGGATACCGATGAAGTGTGTGACTTCACCAAGGCCGTTACTTACAGGAGAGATCGAAAGTTCGTTCCAAAACATTTCTCCTGACTTTTTATAATTCCTAAGTACGGTCTTACAGTCGGTGCCGTGCTCAAGTGCTTCTCTGATGATTGGTATGGCTCTTTGATCTCTATCTTCACTTTGGAGAAAACGGCAGTTTTTTCCTAATATCTCTTGAACGTCATAACCGGTAAGCTTTGAAAACGCTTGGTTACTGTAAATAATCGGTTGGTTAGTTAAGCGTGCGTCTGAAATTGTAACCCCATGCTGAGCGGCTTCTAGAGCTCTTGAGAGTAAATACATGAATGAGCTGTCTGTCTCGGGTTCAGCCACGGATAGATGAACTAAGATTAATTCCGGTTGTTGAAGAGACGTCTGAGAATCCGATTCAGGACTGGTACTTGTTAAGTTAAATTTTATAGGGCTTGCACTGACATTGAGCTCGCAATTACCGAGGTTGATTTTATTCTGGAAATTCCCTGCCTTGAGTGAATATTTAAATTCTTTTTTGATCGTGTTTAGCTCAGGAATTAAATCAAATAAAGGCTTATTAACAAATGCGTTTAAGCAGCGCTGTAAAGAATGCTCTTTACTAGAAATAGACGCGACACGGGTAGTGATTAGATCAATGACGATTGAGATATGATCTATTTGCCTAAGGTATGCCGCTAAAAGGGGTTGATCAACATCCTTGTCTGTTGGCATGGATGGTTGCATTCCTTTATCCTGAACTGTTGCTATTTTGTACAACTATAGATGATTTTTAGCTCAATGTTAGGATAATTAACCATACGCTTTAAGCTGCTCTTAGTAGGTGTCAGCTTAGAAAGGAGGACGCATCCTCTACATCATTTTGTTCTGGAAGCAAAACTTTCAGAGCGTACTTTTTCCAGACTTTTGACTTGATAAATAACTCGAATAAGTCGGGATCAATATGGTTGCTCTCTTTCATATTTTTTAAGATTTTCAAAGCAAGACTGAGTGGCATTGGTGGCTTGTAGGGTCTATCTCTCGCCGTTAATGCTTCAAAGATGTCTGCAATGGCCATCATGCGAGCAGGAAGTGACATTTGATCTCTTGTCAGCCCTTTAGGAAATCCAGTCCCGTCCATCTTTTCATGATGTCCTCCTGCGTATTCAGGTACGCGTTTGAGTTTTTTAGGGAAAGGAAGTGATTCAAGCATATCAATGGTGACTTGCATGTGGTTGTTAATCACTTTTCTTTCATCTAAGGAAAGTGTCCCTTTTTGAATGCATAGATTTTCAACTTCGTCTTCTGTCAGCAAAGATTGTATTTGTCCCTGAAGATCGACCCACTTAATTCTGGATAAGTCTCGTACTTTTTCTTGGTCTTCTTCTTTCATGAATTCGCCGCCTTTATTGGCAGCGGTGATGAACTTGGCAATACCTTGGATTTCATTAACAGAAAGTTCATTGTTCTCGTTAATTTCTGAAATATTACTGATGTTGTGCTTGAGAGCGGCAAGTCGAGCGAGTACGAGTTCTATGCCGTCTCTCATGGTATGGAGTTTCGTGGACTTCTCCAGTACTGTGTCGGGCGTCGCAAGTTTTCCACAGTCGTGCATCCATGCGGCAACTCGAACTTCGTACCACTCATCGTCGTCCAGATTAAAGTCTTTGAAGGTTTCGTCGTCGTCACATGCGGCTTGAGCAATCAACTCCATGAGCATCGGAACTCGTTGGCAATGCGCTGATGTGTGTGGTGACTTAGCATCAATGGCTTGTGCAATGCATTGGATGAAGGCATCCAATAGGTCCTTATGATCTTGAAGTAATATTTGATTGTTCAAGGCAATGGCCGCGTAGGTCGCTAAGCCTTTAACTAGGGGTTCTACACGTCGACTGAAAGGAATGGATGCTTTCGTTTCTGGGTGCTTTGCGTTTATTAATTGTAGAACGCCAATGACATCTTCATTGTGATTAAGCAGTGGTACAGCTAAGAACGAGCAGGACTTGTAGCCACTTGCTTCATCGAATGCTTTGGTGCCTTCGAAATCAAATGCTTTATTTTCGTAAGCGTTTTCAATATTAACTAATTGTTTGGTATTAGCGCAGAAGGTGGCAATGTTGGTTAGGTTGTCGTGTCCGTTTTCGTCTTTTAAAAGAATAGGAGGAAAGTTACTTTTCTCATGCGATCCTAATAGGTTTTTGTCTATTTTTAATGTTTTGTTTCGTATGACAGAGAAACACAGCTTTGGCTCCGTTTCTTCATCTTGCATTAAATAAATAGTACCAGCATCGGCCATTGTTAGCGCTTGGGCTTCTTTTAATATTTTAGGCAGTAAAGTCTGTGTGGATGAAAAAGCAGACAGTTCAGAAAGTAGGGCTCTTTGGCTGTTAATTTGAAGCTGTTGATCTAATGCGACGGAAGCAAACCGGCCAAGTTCGGTGAGTATTTCTTCACAGCTTTTATCGAAGCTTATAATATTCTTGTTTTCGTCTTGGGCGTTGATCAGTTGTAGGACTCCTACGAGTTGATTCGCTTGGTTGGTTAGGGGGAGCGCAAGTACAGATTCTGTATGATATTGTGACTGTTTATCAATTTGTGTTGTTCCTGAGTGCTTGTTTTCATTATCGTAAACATCGGAAATGTTAATTAACTCTCGATGATGGGCTGCTTGGGTAACTACCGTACTTAAGTTTGGCTCGCAACTGAATGAGTCATACAAAGGAATCGGTGAGAATTTGACTCTATTATTTGAGGTCCCTCCTTGGTGTATGTTTAATGATGTGTTTTTAACAATGATAAATTCTAACGATTTCGGTTGGTGGGGGTTAGTGATGTACAGTGTTCCCCCATCTGCACGAGTGAGTTGTTGAGCATACGTCAAAACCTTCTCATACAGCTGAGACACGTCTCGTTCAGCAAACAGTTCATGCGCTATATCCATAAGGTGTCGACTGGTTTCGAGATCTAAGACCCGCTTTACTTGATTCATTGTCATTGCTCCCGTGCTTAAATCTCCGTCGTAAACCTTAGATTCTTATTGTTGAACTTAGAAGTAGACCTGTAAGGTGTCAAACTATTCGCTTGATATGAATCAAGTGGCTCTATTGGGAAACTGTGGTAAAGTTGCCAGCCGTTTTTTCAGCGAACAAATGGCCACTGAAATTGGTTGTTTAAGTATGAATAAGGCTAGGTGATATTCCTGTCTTTTCGAAGAATGAAGCCAGAGATAAGAGAAATAATGAATTCCACAATTGATACTTTTACAAAACCAACAGACTCAAATTCTCTTGATGTAGGGGATGACCAAGCGTTTTCTGAGGTTGTTTTAAAGGAAAGCGTGCCGTCAATCGTTAACAGCACTGGCAGTGACGCGCCTGATGGTTTTGGTTTCAATTGGCATCCAAGTAGGAATCGACTGTATGAAGAGTTGCATACGCGCCCATTTCCTGTGGTAAGTACCTCTGTGAGAGTGTCTCATTTTGCTGTACTGAATCAAGGTAATGGTAAGTCCCAAGCGCATTCTCACTTGAAAGAGCTTTGTGCTCGTTATGGTGTTAATCCTCCTGCGGAAGAGAGCACTTGTTATTATCAGAACTTTGGTGCGTTTGAAGTACGTTGGGAGGCTCATACTGAGTTTTGTACTTATACTGTTATTCGACAAAATAAATCCTCGGAGCCGTTCAGTACGACCGCACTTTCCACATTACCCTCGGATTGGGTATCGGGCATACCGGGACAGATCATTGCTGCAATCCACGTAGAGGTATTGAACGAGCAGGAAGTGATTCCGCCTTTAGATACATTGCATGATTTCTTTGAAGGGCATCGTTTAATTGGATGTGTCGTCGGTGAAAATCAAGCGCGAATGTGGACCGCATTCAGGCCCCACAGTGATGGTTTTGGTCGAATCTTAGTTCATAACCTGTCATTAAATGCCTGTCAAACAGGTCGTTTATTGCGCCGACTTCTTGAACTCGAAGCTTATCGTTCAATGGCGCTACTGGGATTACCGTTGGCTCAGAGTTTAAACAGTGAGCTAACAGAGCTCGAACAAAAGTTGGTGAATTTGACCAACGAGATCTCGGACATTCAAGGCGTGGCGGATGAAAAAAGAATGCTGAGTCAGTTGTCCATACTTTCGGCCCGAATAGAACAGATGATTTCTTCTCATGGGTATCGGTTTTCAGCGACGAAGGCGTATTATGAATTAGTCATGACTCGACTTTCCGAGTTAAGAGAAACGGAGGTGGCAGGGTTATTGACCATGACTGAATTTCTTACTCGACGGGTAACGCCTGCTTACCGTACGTGTTTAGCAACTAGCGAGCGTATGAACGCGTTGTCCAGTCGGGTTGATCGAGCCAGTGAGTTACTTCGAACCCGAATTGACATGGTGATTGAACAGCAGAATCAATATCTACTGAAATCCATGGATCGACGAAGCAAGTTGCAATTGTACATGCAGCAAACGGTTGAGGGGTTGTCCGTTACCGCAATCAGTTATTATCTTCTATCTATGTTGGATTTGGTGTTAGGCTCAAGTCATATTATCAGTGTGGATTTAGATCATAAGCTGATTATTGGTTTGGCTGCTCCGTTTGTACTGGCCTTGGTATGGCTGTCTCAGAAGCGGCTTAAGCAGAAAATAAACTCGGTAAATCAAACAATGAAAGAAAAGCAAAGAATTACTGATGACCATAAGCTTGAATAAACGTTTAACGATCGGTCGCGGTTGTTTGTTTTTGTATGCGATTTAACGCGAATAAAGGTCACCATTAGGTGACCTTTTTTGATCTATTATTTGTTTTGGTTGGGTGAACTCTCTAAGTTTAGGAGCCTTGTAAATTCTTCCATTCGAGCTCGGTTCACACCAAAGTCAGAATAGCCAACTCGACTTGATGACCTTAATAAAATTTCAGCTTTATCATCATTTATCATTACTTCTACATCGTCCACAAATCGAAACCATTTAGATACAGCTTCGGCTCGCACGTACTTGCTATCGTTATAGGTGACTTCAAGCCCCATTTTATTGGTCATAACGTCTATAATTTCATCGATGGTTTGTCGCTTGGGATCGATTTGATTCACGTTGAGAGGCACTGGCTTGATGAAAAAATCGTTCCGCTCATCGGTAGATGAAACGCAATTGGGCGATGAGCTGCATGGAGCGAGATTCTCTGGAGGCGAGAAACCATGGGCGATTGGTGTTGTGCTGCATCCAGAAATAGCCCCCGTGATTAGCGAAACACTTAAAAATAGTGCTGGCGTAATTGAAAAGGTTTTTAGATAATCTGACTCTTTGGTCAATAATTTGATCATAAAAATAAACTCAAATAAAAATACATCGACAGAAGAAAGTGCTTATGTTGGAAAGACTCTTTAAACTATCTGAACACAACACTAATGTGAAGACTGAGCTGGTGGCTGGTCTCACTACATTCCTTACAATGGCTTATATTTTGTTTGTTAATCCGGATATCTTATCCACAACAGGCATGGATAAAGGCTCGTTATTTACAGCGACTGCAGTTGCCGCTGCCATTGGTTGTTTGATTATGGGGTTCGTTGCTAACTTCCCTGTAGCTTTGGCGCCAGCCATGGGTTTGAATGCCTTTTTTGCTTTCACCGTCTGCGGTTCCATGGGGTATACCTGGCAAGAAGCCATGGGCGCTGTGTTCGTTGCGGGCATCATCTTTTTCATTCTGAGTGCTTTTAAGGTACGAGAGTGGATAATGAACAGCATTCCAATGAATCTTCGTTTTGGTATTGCGGCGGGTATTGGGTTATTTCTTTCTATTATCGCATTGAAGAATGCGGGCATCGTTGTTGACCATCCTGCGACGTTCGTTACGTTAGGGGACTTTACTCAGATAGGCCCACTATTAGCAGCAGTGGGATTGTTTTTAATCATTGCGCTTGAATATAGAAAAGTGCCTGGTGATGTTCTGATCAGTGTTTTGATCGTAACGGCAATTTCGGTTGTGATTACGGGCCAAGAAGTGGGTTCTTTAGTTTCTTTTCCTCCTAGTGTAGCGCCTACATTCTGGCAAATGGATTTCAGCAAGGTCATGGAAGGCGCCATGATTTCTGTGGTATTTGCTTTTGTATTTGTCGACCTGTTTGATACATCTGGAACGTTATTGGCTGTTGCTCAGAAAGCAGAGTTGATTGATGAAGATGGTAAAATTGAGAACCTTGGTAAAGCGATGGTTGCTGATTCAACTGCAAGTGTTGCAGGCGCTGTACTTGGTGCGTCAACGGTAACCAGTTATGTTGAAAGTGCTTCGGGTATCGCTCAAGGCGGTCGTACTGGATTAACGGCTGTTGTTGTCGGTGTTTTATTCCTACTTGCTTTATTCTTTGCTCCTATTGCAGGGCTAGTGCCTTCTTACGCAACAGCGCCCGCTTTGTTGTATGTGGCTGTGTTGATGATGTCTGAACTTCGTCATGTTGAGTGGGATGATTTAACAGAATCAGCACCTGTGTTTGTTGCTGCTTTAGGCATGCCTTTGACGTTCTCAATTGCAGACGGTATTGGTCTTGCGTTTATTACTTACGCAGTAGGTAAAGCAGTTACGGGTCGCTTTAAAGATGTTAGCCCTGCGGTTTGGTTAGTTGCGTTTGTGTTTGCTCTTAAGCTTGCTCATGTTTTCTAATGGGTAGTTTTACTCATTAGAACGAAAAAACCGCACGTTTGTGCGGTTTTTTGTATTTTGGACAATAACTAATGGGTGATTATGACGGACCCATTGCCTTTGGTTTTAGCCTCAAGAAGTGCTTCTTCTGTATTGTGATACATTTGATCAAAGGGGAGTTGAGATCTGCCTAATACATGGGCACCAATGGTTATTGATGTTTTAAATACTCTTCCTTCGAATTCTAGATCCAGTTCTTTAAAGAGATTTTGCGTTCGCTGAGCTATGCTTTCTGTTTGCTCTTGATTGGCGCCTGACAGCAATATTGAGAATTCATCGCCGTCTAGACGTCCAATCAGATCATAATCCCTGTACAGCTCTTTGAGTTCATGTGCGACTTGAACCAAACAATGATCGCCAGCATGGTGGCCGTATTTATCATTGATGTCTTTGAGTTTACATAAATCCACTAAGAGAAGCGCAGTTGGCTCGTTGGCTCGGTATCCGCGACTGATTTCGTTTTTTGCTCGATCAACAAAGGTTCGGTGATTTAATAACCCTGTCATTAAATCGTGGCTGCTGGCTTCGTTTAAAAGGGACTTGGAATGAGCCAGTTCTTCTTGTGCTTCTCTGTTGACAGTTTGGTCATAAAAGAACACACAAAGGTGGTCGTCTTCTAAAAGCTGCTCAACAATTAAGAACCACCGGCCATCAAGGCTATCCACCTCAAAAGAGCGGTAGACTTCAGTACGTCTTAGTAGCATTGCGTCGGTTAACCATTGATCAATATCATGGGATTGAATGGATAAACCGGTTTGAGTCTCATAGGCATGACGGATAAGGCCTTGATATTCTTTACCGTTAATTTCATGGCTGTGATAGCCAAAAAGCTCCGATGCCATTTGATTGCAATACACCACGACATCGTCCTTATTGAGAATCATGATCCCGTTTTCAGTGAGATCAAGCGCCGCAGATAATAACTTGTTTATATTTGAGTCCATAGATAGCCAACTGACAAAACACGTTTAGTGTATAAAGTATTAGTTCTATTTCCTGCTTTTTGCAACTTAGTGACTGATTTAATTGCTAAATCTGACAAAGATGTGCAAGTCGATATTGGAAACTGTCTTCCAACCAGTACATGTGCCCTTGGCCAGGCAGTAGCTGGTAATCAACGTTAGGTAGGCAATCTGCTAGGTGTTGTCCAATGCGTTCAGGCACGAAAGTATCGCAATCGCCCTGAAATACGGTAACGGGACATTCGATACTCTTTAAGAAAAAAGGCCATTCTCCGAACTGACTCAGTAAATCCACAAAAAGGCCTGAAGCAGACTGGGAAAAACTTTGACGTTGTGCCTCCAATAATATTTCACTGAATAGGGGGTTTGCTTCAATGATTTCTACGTCTTGGGTATGGCATTGGTTCACGAGAATTTTGAAATATACGGAGGGAAAATACTTGGCAAGATAGCCAGTTACGTTACATGCAAATAACCCCACAATTGGAAAATGCGTTGTCAGTTGTTTTAATAAGGACGCATGGCCAACGAAATGAGCAGGGGCTTGATCAAGTTCTGCAAAATGGCTGTAGCTACTTAAAAGAATGACTTGAGATATTAATGTATCACTGTGCTTGGCTTGCCATAGGGACGGAACCCCGCCAGACGACCAACCGATGACAGTCACGTGATGGCATTCCAGCAGATTGAGTAAACAAAATGCATCTTCGGTAATTTGCTGCAGTGAGTGATTACTTAGCTTAGAGGATCGACCAATACCGGGGCGGTTAGGACATATAACTCTTAGGCCATTATCTTTAAAAACGTCATGCAATAGGTTTGCTTCAAAGGCTGAACCAGGCATGCCGTGGTTGTAAAGTACTGGTGTTCCGTTTAAATCTCCGTATTCCACATACTCTAAAACTCTTCCGTCTGGCAGTTTAATGAGGTTTGAAAGACACTCTTTTTCTTCCATTTTGTTTAAACGCTTCCTTAGCCTTCAATGGCTTTGTTGCTTAACCTGACCAATGTTTGTACCAACTTTTCTGCTTTTTGGTACAATGCCGCCTGAATTAACAATGACACCTTTAACGGCTGAGTGATAAGCAGGCTGACCTATATGAAAATTCAAGCACAAATTGAGCAAATGATTAGCTCAAATTTTGAACCTCAGTATTTCGAAGTTCTGAACGAAAGCTATATGCACAACGTTCCGGAAGGTTCTGAATCGCATTTTAAGATGGTTTTAGTCTCGGATAAGTTTGAAGGCAAACGTTCCGTTGCGCGTCATCAAATGGTTTACGCCGCGTTGAGTGACATTATGGATTCATTCCATGCACTTGCGTTGCATACCTATACCCCAGTTGAGTATCAAGAGATTCAAGGTGCACCTGAATCGCCTCAATGCATGGGCGGCGGCAAGTAAGACTGATAATTTTCTTAAAGGCTAAGTTTAGAATGACAAATACAAGTAACAGTGAAATAAAAAATGAAGGCTCAAATCTTCAGGGCAACATTGTTGTCGCAGCAATGTACCTCTTTGTAACGTTGGATGACTATCAGGAAATAAGAGAGCCCTTAAAAGCATTCTGTGATGCCCATGAAATTAAAGGGACGTTATTGCTCGCTCAGGAAGGGATTAACGGTACCGTTGCTGGAAGCAGAGAAGCAATTGATGCTTTATTAGCGTACATGAAGAAAGATGACCGCTTTGAAAACTTAGGGCATAAAGAGTCTTTTGATGAAACACAGCCTTTTGTTCGAATGAAGGTGAAGCTAAAGAAAGAAATTGTCACCATGGGGATTGATGGTGTAGACCCTAACCAAGAAGTGGGTACTTACATCAAGCCTAAAGATTGGAATGCCATTATTTCTGATCCTGATGTCATTCTTCTTGATACTCGTAATGATTACGAAGTAGAAGTCGGAACATTTGAATACGCTGTAGACCCTAATACGAAAATTTTCCGAGAGTTTCCTGAGTATGTTCGGGAAAATGTAGATAAGAACAAGCACAAGAAAGTCGCTATGTTTTGTACTGGCGGGATTCGCTGTGAAAAAGCGTCGTCGTTCATGAAAAATGAAGGTTTTGAAGAGGTTTATCATCTTGAGGGCGGAATTCTAAAGTATCTAGAAGAAGTTCCTAAAGAAGAAAGCTTATGGAAGGGTGAATGCTTTGTATTTGATAACCGAGTAACGGTTGATCATGACTTGAACAAAGGATCATACGATTTGTGTCATGCGTGTCGTTTGCCCATTACAGAAGAAGATAAGAACTCAGAACACTACGAAGAAGGGATTTCTTGTCATCATTGTTTTGATTCATTGGACGAAGAAACACGCAAACGTGCCCGTGAGCGCCAGAAGCAAATGGCTTTAGCTGAAGCAAGAGGCGAAGCTCATATCGGTATGTCAATTGATGCCCGAAAAGCTGAGAAGTTGGCTAAGAAAGAAGAGCAGCGTGCTCGCTCTCAAAAGGTTTCATAAAAAGTTCCCTAAATTCTGTTCTAGTAGTGAGACGCTTGTGTGGCGCACCTAGAACTAAAAAGGGCTTAGTATAGGAACAGTAGAAACATGATGTGTGTTTCGAAGTCTTTGCTAAATGTAGTTTTTGCAAAGCAGTATTAATCTTTGTGATTAATACACCCTCCTATGATGTGCCCTTTTGCCCTGCTTATGAGTAGGGCTTTTTTATGTCTGTTAATTTTTTATTGGATTATGTATTTCATTTTGAAAAGGACTGGTTGAGTGAACATCATTCTGATGACGTCTCAAGATTTTATAGATGAGAGTACGGTGAGGTTGAGTGATGAACGTGCCGAGCACATCATCCGTGTTCACCAAGCCGAGGTTGGCCGGTGTTTGAAAGTAGGCATGATCGATGGCTTGATGGGCGAGGGTGAAGTAATAAGTATTGAAGAGGGAAGTGTTACTTTAAGGGTCTTATGTGATCAACGACCGCCCAAGAAACTTCCTTTAACCGTTGTGCTGGCTTTACCTCGGCCTAAAATGCTTCGTAGGATCATTCAAAATCTTTCGTCTCTAGGTGTCAGTAAGTTGGTACTCATTAACTCATACCGCGTTGAAAAGAGTTACTGGCAATCTCCGTTGTTAGATCAAATATCAAATTATGTGCAGCTCGGTTTGGAGCAAGCGGTTGATACTGTTCCAATGGTGGTGGAGCTTGAAAAGCGCTTTAAACCTTTTGTAGAAGATCGTTTAGCGTCCTTGGCAGAAGGAACTGTAGGGCTGGTTGCCCACCCTTACGTGTCTGGTGAGTGTCCAAGAGATGTTCAGCAACCGCTAACATTAGCGATAGGGCCAGAAGGCGGGTTTATAGAGTATGAAGTTGAGAAGTTACAAGAGATCGGGTTTCAAGCTGTGACGCTCGGAGCGCGGATCCAAAAAGTTGAAACGGTGCTGTCTCAACTTATTGGTCGGCTTTATTGATTGTTACTGTTTAGGCATGGTTTAAGCGCAAACTGCTACAGGTGCTTTATCTTGAATCTTTCGTAGCAATAAAGGTTGTGATTGGTTGGACTTGAGTTGAATGGTAGCTTGCTGCCATTCTTTTCGGCTAATGCCTTTGAAGCCAGGAAAAACAGCATTTAATAACGCTACTTGTTGATGCAGTGTCAGGCCGACTTGAAAGCTTTGCTTATGAATGGATAAGGCAAAAGCCGCAATTGCTGTTGCGTAATTCAGGTTTGTACATAATTCCGTATGAGGTGTTTGTAGAAACTGGCGCTGGCTAGCAAGGCCCCGAACGGTCGATGCAAGATCTGGGTTCTTTACCAAGTAGTGATCCCATATTTCACTGTGTTGTTCTTCCTTTATGTGAAATAACCCATAACTATCACCCGTTTGTTGAAATAAACTGGGGTTTCGGCTTAACCCAATGGTGGCGGCCATCATAATGAAATGTTTGGTTTGTTTTGGTAAGACAACAAAGCCTTCAATCAAACCTGTTATTGGTGTTACAACGTAGTTGTTCAGAGATTCCAGATCCATATCCATAACCTTACCCTGTGATCCTTACAAATCAGGGGAGAGATAGGGGTATTAAATAACTTAATTAAGTTAGTGCCCTAACTCGTTGAAAATTCTACATAGAGTAAATTAGTTGGTTCTGAAAAATATAAAAGCGGATAAAGAGAGAAAAACCTAAAAAAAAGGAATGAGCCGATGAGCGGTCATTCCTTGGGGATTTTAAGCGAGATTAGGAATATAAAATGGATTCACCGTTTTATTTTTAGCCCTCATCCTCAAAAGCACAGAGGCTATACACGCCTATCCCGATGTTTTGTAATTGCGTGGAACCGTTCAAATCAGGTAAATCGATAATTGCAGCCGCTTCCATGATTTCTGCTCCTTGTGTTTTAAGCAACGTGCTGGCAGCCATCATTGTGCCTCCGGTGGCTATAATGTCATCGACGATAAGCACTTTGTCTCCCGGTTGGCAGGAGCCTTCTTGAATTTCTACCGTGGAAGTCCCGTATTCAAGCTCATAGCTCTCTGAGATCACAGGAGGAGGCAGTTTGTCTTTTTTTCTGACTAAGATAAGCGGCTTATTCAAGTTATAGGCAAGCACAGAACCAATGAGAAACCCTCTGCTGTCGATTGCCGCAATTCTATCTATTTCGTGGTTTAAGTAGCGTTGGGTTAATGCGTCAATAACCATTCTAAGCGGTTTAGGCTGTTGTAATAGAGGTGTTATATCTCGGAATATAACCCCTTCTTTAGGCCAGTCGTGAACCGACTTAATATTTGATTTTATATAGATTTCATCAAATGACATGTTTGAATCCTTCCTGAGTTCAATACTCTAATTGAATACCAGAATGGCCTTTGTTGCCAGTCTGGTTTCCTTATTTTCAATAAAAACAAATGCTTGCTTATCTATTGTTGAGGTGGTTTTTCCTCTTTGGGTGGTGGAGGCGGGGTGCGGGTTATTATTCTTTTAAGCGTTAGTTCATTCCCATCGTTATCAATGGCGTGAACAATAATTTTGTTATCGCCGTATGCTAATGGCACTACGATAGCGAATGAGGTGTGATAAAAGAACTTACCATTGAATTGGCCCGGAATTTTATTGCTGGTGGCATACACTTTATTGATCCCAACACCAATATCATAGGCTTGACCTCGTAGTCGAATTTCCTCTGTTTGTGTGTCAACTGAATCTCCGTTACTGCCTGAGAGCTCCAGCGCGGGCTGTAAATCATCAGGGAAGCTTTTGGGGTCGTTAGGATCAGAATCAAAGGCTTCTTCTACATCGTTGGCGAATAAATCCCCATCGCGGTCGATATCCTTGTTATCTCCAATCCCATCGTCGTCGAGGTCAGCCCATTCAGTTCTGTCGTTAGGAAACAGGTCGGTTCCATTGTCATAGCCATCGCCATCGCGATCTGTATCAAGGCTGTCAGGAATGCCGTCTCCGTCCATATCTGGTGGGGTGCTGGTCGGGTCATTAGGGTCCGTACCGACTTGAACCTCGTAATGGTTATCCACTTTATCTCCATCACGGTCAGAGTCGGAGTTGTCTCCAATACCGTCCATATCCATATCTGCCCATTCGGTTGGATCGTACGGAAAGAGATCAAGCGGGTTCTCGTAACCATCGCCATCAATGTCAGGGTCTAAGCTATTTGGAATGCCATCTTTATCAATGTCTGGTGGTGTGTCATTTGGATCGTTTGGATCCGTACCCACTCGTTCCTCGTAGTGATTGGATATACCGTCGCCATCACGATCTTTATCTGAATTATCACCGATACCATCTTGATCAAGGTCAGACCATTCCTTACTGTTTCTTTGGAAGGCGTCTTTTTCATTTAAGTATCCATCATTATCCATGTCGGGATCGAGAGCATCAGGAATACCATCAAAATCGAAATCAGGCGGAACACTTTCAGGGTCGTTTGGATCAGTGCCTAACTGCAGCTCGTATTCATTGCTGATGTTATCACCGTCTCGTTCAGGATCTGCGTTGTCCCCGATGCCATCCTTGTCTATGTCTGACCATTCTTTCGGGTCAAATGGAAACGCATCCTGATCATTTAAATGACCGTCGTTGTCGATGTCAGGATCGCTGTTGTCTCCTATGCCATCTTTATCAAAATCAGCCCATTCTTTTGGATCTGTCGGGAATACGTCAACATTGTTGGCGTAGCCATCGCCGTCTTTGTCTGAATCATTTTGGTCGGGAATACCGTCACCGTCGGTATCTAAGCAGAACTCAGGATCATCAGGAAAGGCATCTTCATCATTTAAGCAGCCATCACCGTCACGATCGTTATCAATGGAATCAGGAATACCATCGCCATCAGAGTCTACAGGGACACTGTTGGGATCATTAGGGTCTGTACCTACTTGCTCTTCGTAATGATTGGCAATGCCGTCATTGTCTCGGTCGGGATCGGAATTATCTCCAATCCCATCGCCATCGAGGTCAGCCCACTCTTTGGCATCCATAGGAAAGACATCGTCAGCGTTTAAGTAGCCATCATTGTCTATGTCGTCATCGAGCGCGTCAGGAATGCCATCATTATCCGTGTCTCGGGGGAAACTGTTTGGATCATAGGGATTTGTTTTTAGTTGACGTTCGATTTTATCGCTGAAACCATCGCCATCTTTTTCTAAATCTGCATTATCACCAATACCATCTTGATCTATGTCTCCCCATTCTCGATTATCCCTTGGAAACTTATCGAGTAAGTTATTTACTCTGTCTCCATCCATGTCGACATCAATCTCATCCGGAAGCCCGTCTTTGTCCAGATCCGAGGGTGTGCTGTTAGGATTACGAGGGTCTTTGCGTGTCTGCAGTTCGTAATGGTTGTCAATTCCGTCACCATCCATGTCGATATCTCGATGGTCAGGAATACCGTCGCCATCCATGTCTGGCGCGTGGTTAGCGGCCAAGTGAATCGAATTGGAATTAAGGCGAATGTTTACGAAGGGGTTATCTGAAAGCAACAAGGGAGCCGCGATGGCAACCGAAAGAGAGCAGGCAGAAGCGAGTATAAGTGTTTTACGTTTAAATGGCAGGCTAGGCATTGTTATACATAACATATTGTTTTGTTGTTAATTAGGATTCTACTGGAGCAAATCTTTTAATGGAATTAAACATGTAAAAGTTTGTCTATGAGTTCACGGCGAATCGACTTGTCTATATGGTTAATGTGCCAATTTTTAACATGAGCCCATTAAAACCAATTGTTAAATGATATTCAGCCGTTTAGGATGGTATTTCTTACGCATTTCATTGAGATTAATTAATAATGTTTAAACCTACAAAACTAGCCATATTATTAACATCTGCAGTTGCTTTAGCCGCTTGTGGAGAAAAAGAAGAAGTAGAACTTAAGACAGAACAAGACAAAGTTAGCTATGGCATTGGCTACAATGTTGGATCTGGTATGCGCCAGGAAGGTCTGGAAGAAATGAATGTTGAAGCCATTGCACTTGGTCTTCAGGATTCTCTTGCGGATAAAGAACGCCGCTTAACCATGGAAGAGCTAACCGCTGCTTTTAATGACGTTCGTGCTCGTCAGCAAGATAAAATGCAGGCATTGAATGACGAGAACGCTCGTTTAGGTCAGGACTTCTTAACAAAGAATGCTGAGCGTGAAGCTATTACCACATTAGAAAGTGGTTTGCAGTACGAAGTATTAAAATCAGGTGAAGAAGGTGCTAAGTCACCAGCGCTTTCAGATATGGTTACAACGCACTATCACGGTACATTGGTAGACGGTACTGTTTTTGACAGCTCTGTTGATCGTGGTCAGCCTGCGACTTTCCCTGTTGGCGGAGTTATCAAGGGGTGGATCGAAGCCCTTCAGATGATGAAAGTGGGTGATAAGTGGAAGCTATACGTACCATCGGATTTAGCGTATGGGTCACAAAGCCCTAGCCCTAAGATTCCGGCTAATTCTGCTTTGATTTTTGAAGTTGAACTTATCAGCATTAAAAATGAAGATTCTTAATCGAATATACTTGTTATTGGTCTATACCGATTAGAACAAAGCCCGATTTGGTCGGGCTTTTTTATGCCTGAAATTAAATGCTTTTAATGAAGCTTGAAGGCGATACGAAGAGTATGTTGAATCACGAGCGTTGCTAAGTGTGGTTTGTGTTTGGTCGGTAAAAATAAAGTTATATTTATTATTATCAGTGGAATCTTCAAGCGTTTATTGTTGAACTCAAGATTCAACTGCTAGGCTTAAAAGTAATTTAATCTTTAGGTCTGGCTATACACGATGAATGATAAGTCTCGCGAAGTGGATGCTTACACTCAGCACGTTATGGGTAATATCCCTGCTGATGTTTTTAAAACCCTCAATATAGTTCAAATACACGCATTAGAAAAAGCAATCAGTACTAATGCCCCATACCGAAAGCATCCTGTCGATTTAAGAGGAACAGTGAGCTTCTTTTTTATTCGGTTTTACTTTGTAATCTTACTTGGTCGTGATCGGCGTGATGTTATTAGAAACAAAGAGGAGGCTCGTAAATTACAGGCGAAGTCTATCAGCATTATGACCTTTCTTTACGCTGTGATCTGCATGGCTTTACCCGTTATTTTCTTACTTCTGTATATCGTTAAATCGTGGGCGGGCATTGATATTTTTCCGGACCATCATTTGTCTGATTTTATTGGTATTGATTAACCTGTGGGGAGGAAATGAGGAGGGGTAGCGTAACTTATTATTACTTAAGTACTTTCTCTTTTTGATCTTTGTCTTGAATTGCTTGTCAGTTAATTGTTTTTGCCTCTATGATACGGGTCAATCAAAAAACCATACAAGTAGTTAAGATTGTTTTTTGAAACACCATAAAGATCTTGGGGAAGATAATGAAATTAGAAACGTTAGCCCTTCATGCGGGTTATGAAGGCGATCCAACAACCAACGCTGCAACTACACCTATTTATCAGACGACCTCTTATACTTTTGATGATACTCAGCATGGTGCTGACTTATTTGATCTTAAGGTTCCTGGAAACATTTATACGCGAATCATGAACCCTACATCCAGTGTCCTAGAGCAACGAGTGGCTGCTTTGGAGGGCGGGATAGGTGCCTTGTGTGTGGCTTCAGGAATGGCTGCAATTACCTATGCGATACAAGCTATTGCGACTGTTGGCAGTAACATCGTGAGTACGAGCCAGTTGTATGGCGGTACTTACAACCTGTTTGCTCATTCATTGCCTAATCAGGGGATTGATGTGCGGTTTGCTGCTCATGATGATTATGAAGGGCTGGAGGCTCATATTGATGAGAATACCAAGCTGCTTTTTTGTGAATCTATTGGTAACCCTGCAGGTAATATCGTTGATTTAGAAAGGTTGGCTGAAATTGCGCATCGTCACGGTCTTCCATTGATGGTTGATAATACAGTTGCTACGCCCGTGCTGTGTAAACCATTTGAGTTTGGTGCTGACATTGTTGTGCATTCATTAACGAAATACATTGGCGGACACGGTACTACTATCGGTGGTGCTATTGTTGATTCTGGCAAATTTGATTGGGTCGCTAATAAAGAGCGTTTCCCTATATTGAATAAACCAGACTCTTCTTATCACGGTGTTGTTTATACGGAAGCTATGGGAGAGGCCGCATTTATTGGGCGCTGCCGAGTTGTTCCTTTACGAAATACTGGCGCGGCGTTGGCTCCACATAGTGCTTTCTTGTTGATGCAAGGTCTTGAGACGTTGTCCTTGAGAATGGAGCGTCATTGTGAAAATACTCAAAAAGTAGCTGAGTACCTTGATCAACATGATGCGGTTGAATGGGTTAACTATGCAGGGTTGGAGCAAAGCCCTTATAGAGATCTTTCAGTTAAAATAACAGGTGGAAAAGCATCTGGTATTTTGAGCTTTGGTATTAAAGGTGGCATTGAGGCTGGTTCAAAGTTCATTGATGCGCTGCAAATGATTTTACGATTGGTAAATATTGGTGATGCGAAATCATTGGCCTGCCATCCTGCATCTACCACTCATCGACAGCTTTCTTCTGATGAGCTAAGAACGGCTGGTGTGAGTGAGGATATGGTGCGTTTATCCATTGGTATTGAACATATCGATGATATTATTGCTGATATTGAACAAGCGTTGGATAAAGCGAGTAAGTAGAGGCGTTAAATCAATAGGAAGCACGGGCAATCGAAAGATTGTTCGTTTTTCTATGATGTTATATAAGGCGTTGGATTCTAAAGATTAAGAAAGGAAATAATGGTCGGAGTGGAGGGATTCGAACCCCCGACCCACTGGTCCCAAACCAGTTGCGCTACCAAGCTGCGCTACACTCCGAACATAAGATCAAGGTAAACCTTGCTCTGATAAGCTTCATGCTTAAGAAATTGTGATCCTTCACAAGGGGTAATTGATGAGTAAGAATGGTCGGAGTGGAGGGATTCGAACCCCCGACCCACTGGTCCCAAACCAGTTGCGCTACCAAGCTGCGCTACACTCCGAAATGGCTCCTCGAGCTGGACTCGAACCAGCGACCAATAGATTAACAGTCTACTGCTCTACCAACTGAGCTATCGAGGAACAACTCATCAAGTTGGCGCGTATATTAATGATGACCTCGTTTTCTGTCAACCGTTTTTAATAGGATTTCTTATAAAAATCGATTTAATTTAAAGGCTTGTATAAAGAATGAACAAGCGAGGGGTTTGGCGGTTTAAATAGTGATCAGGTTGGGTGTTTATTGATCTCTTGATAGTAGCCAATCGCTAATTTCCGGCCAAACTTTGCGTGGCGCATCTCCTCCACAGACGATATCCATGTGTCCAAAGTGTCTGTGATCTTCAGAATTCCCAAATTCTCGCCATTGTCTATCAGCGCTGCCAATTTTATCGTAAGCCCCTGCAATGGATTCAGGTGGTACAACATTGTCATTATCTGCAGATAAGAATAAAACAGGCGTTGTTATTTGACGTATTGATTGTTCGTAATCGTGTTGTCGATCGGTACTTAAGAACCTTCCTTCAGAAGCCCATTTTAATAATGTAGAAAATACAGCCATGCTTGTTCGATCAAATGCAGTTAATAGTAATGTGTTTAGATGAGCTTGTTCGATGCTTCCCGGAATCCAGAGCGGAGTAAATCAGCGATTATTTTCATTATTTAATATAGGTGTTGCTCTGTGTGCTAACACTCCGACAATATCGATATTAAGGTGGCGTGGGAAAAGGCGAGTTAATCGCAGTTTTTCATTAAGCCAGCTGTATCCTTTTGCTAATGGTCGAATAAGTCGCGTACCTTTCCCAAAATTAAACGGACCACAAATGGATATAAACCCCTTTATTTGGCGCTGCATTTCTGAAGAAGCCCCATAGCAAATGGCACCACCAAGCGAATGGCCGATGAGAAATATCTTATTATGTTGGGTTCTTTGGCATATGAAACTGATTAATGCGGGTACATCATAATCTACATACTCTTCAAAGCTTTTAGGGTAAGGCGCTCCGTTTGCTCTACTTAAACCATGGCCTCTAAGCTCTGCAATGAACACATCATGGCCTTGGGTAACGAGATAGTCTGCTAATGACCGGCCAGGTAAATCCCAGAAGTGGCGGTTTTGACCTAATCCATGAATAAGGAGGACAGGCGTTAGGTCTTGTTTTTTCAGTAAAGGGGATTTTCGAGTAACAATTAAAGTGACTCCGTCGTCAGCAGTGACTTCAAATAGCTCTTTGTAGCCAATTTGTTTTTCTGTTCCCGAGTTAAGAGAGCTGAATCGCTGGCGCATGACCATACCTCTAACGGTTATATTTGATATATCAATCAACTTATAACGTTCAAGTATAGAGCACCGAATTTGAGATTCGACCTGATCTAATTAAAACTCTGGTTTTGAGTGAACAGTCACTCTTTCACCTGTAATTGGATGTTGCACGGTCAGTTTTTCTGCATGAAGTAAGAGGCGAGTGGATTTATTAAGAGAATCATCACAACCATAAAGGTTATCACCAAGAATAGGATGTCCCAATGCTTTCATATGAACACGGAGTTGATGGCTTCTTCCTGTAATTGGTGTCAATTTGACTCGAGTTCGGTCCGATAAAGTTTCTAGAATGTGCCATAAGGTTTGAGATGGTTTTCCGTCTTGATGACATATTTTTTGTCTTGGCCGATTAGGCCAATCGGTGATTAAAGGTAAATCAACTTCACCTGTTTCTTTTTGTTCTTGAGCTAAAAGGTCGCCTTCGATGACCGCAATGTAGTGTTTTTCTGTTTCTCTGTCTTGAAATTGTCGACTGAGCTCTCGGTGCGATGTTGGCGTTAGGCCAATAACGAGAATACCGGAGGTTGCCATATCCAAACGATGAACAACTTTTGCAGTTGGCCATCGAGTTTGTAAACGAGTAATCATACAATCCGCTTTGTCTGGGCCTCGACCGGGGACGGTCAATAAATCTGCCGGTTTGGAGACCATAATCATATGATCATCTTGATAATATATGGCTATATCTAAAAGGGTATCGATGATTTGATCATATACAGGCATATATCTATATCTCTTAAGGCGGTTGAGCAGGGTCGTGATTATCCAAATACTTCCCTTAAGTGCAACCAATTATCCACCATATGAGCCGTTTACTTACAAAATATTGCACAATATTTGAACGATCTGTCTAAACTCAGAGTAACTATCGAGAAGAAATCCATAACTTTTATTTGATGATGGAGCAAAGGCATGTTCGACGTGATGAGCGATCACGAACTCCAAGAACTTCATTTATTTCAACGCGATGAACTTAATGCGTTAGTTGCCATACACAATACCAGTCTGGGACCTGCTTTGGGTGGGTGTCGGTTTGTGTCATATAAAGACGTTAGGAGTGCCTGTCTTGATGCTGCTCGACTAGCTCGAGGCATGACTTACAAAGCTGCGTTAGCTGGCGTGCCTTATGGCGGAGGGAAGTCGGTTATTGTTTTACCTGAAGAGCCTTTTGATAGGACAGCTCTATTTGAAGAGTTTGGCCGTTGGGTCGAAACGCTAGGGGGACGTTACATAACGGCAATGGACGCAGGGACTACAATTAAGGATATGGACGCTATTCACAGTCGAACGGCGTTTGTTGCAAGCCATTCTAAGATAGGTGATCCTGCACCTTATACCGCTGAAGGGGTGTTTCAATGCATCAAAGTTTCCCTTCAGGATGAACTTAATATCCCGCTTAATAAATCAACGGTTGCAATTCAGGGACTAGGAAATGTTGGTTACCGTTTAATGGAGAAGCTAATTAAAGCGGATGCTACAGTCATTGTGTCAGATATAGATAACGAAAAAACGAGAAAAGTAATTAATGAGCATGGCGTGTTTGTAGCGCCAGTCAGTGAGATTTTAATGGAGCCCTGTGATGTATTGGCTCCTTGTGGCTTAGGGGGGGTAATTACAGAAGAAGTTATTCCTCGATTGGATTGTAAATTAATAGCCGGTTGTGCCAATAACCAACTGCTAACGGATTCTGTCGGTCAAGCTTTGTGGGAAAAAGATATACTTTATGCGCCTGACTTTGTGATTAACTCAGGTGGGCTAATCTATGCGTCAGGTCGGTATAATGATCATTCTTCAGCTCAGATCAATGATGATCTAGATCGTTTATCCAACATGCTTTTATCTGTTTTTTGCCGAGCGCATAATGAAAATAAGTCTCCAGATCAAGTGTCAGTAGAAATGGCTAAAGAGAAGTTAGGGTGATTTTATTTTGCATTTCTGGGCAAATAACGAATAACCCACGCTAAAGTAAGAATGATAACAAACGAGGCTGCATTTGCAGGCAGTTGTAGGCTGAAATCTACCGTGCTGTGTAAAAGCATTGCAATAATTGACATTAAAGGTGCGAACGCCATTGCTTGCATTTGAAGGGTTCGTCTTTGAGTCATTGTCCTAATTGATAATATTAATGCAGCAATTAAAATGCTTATTAATGGGATAACCCCGATGACTCCATGTTCCGCTATTAGTTCTAGATAATCATTGTGAGCGTGGTCGTAATATAACGTTATATCAGCTTGCCTATACTGAGGAAAGGCCGTGTAAAAGCTCCCAGCACCTGTGCCAAATAAAGGCTGATCTTGAATCAAGGTTAAGGTGTCGCGATTTACTTCATCTCGGGTTTCTTCTGTAAATGCGGTGCCTTCCAATCGTTCAGCAACCTTATCAATACCAAACCAAGCACCTACTATTAGAGTGTCAATGATGATTAGGCTAATAAGTAGTGTAATGCTGCCTTTGGTAAATCGCTTGGTTGCTGTTAACCAGATAACGGCGCTGGCAATTAAACTGAAGAAGAATGCAGTATTCCCCATGCGGGAATGAGTTAAGACAAGGGCTATAACCATTACAGCTAGGCTTATTCGCACTCTGGCTTTGCTTCCTAGAAGAGATGTTAGAGCTCTTCGTCCTCGTTCTCGCCAAGTCGAAGATTGAGATTGATAGAGCTCGGAAAGTAGTAGCCCTGTGCCCATTGAGAGACAAAGAATTAAATAGTTTGCTAGGTGGTTTCTGTTCCAAAAGGTGCCCGTTGCAACGTTCAGATAAGCTTCTTTCTTAAAAAAGAATCCATACTCCGCACCTGATAAGGTCATTAAGCTTCCGTAAATCGCTTGAATGGCTCCTGAAATAACAAACGTTATTGCAAGCAGTTGAATGCGTTTTCTGCTATTGATTAATACAAGTGTTAGAAAGGCTATGCAGCCGTAAGCTATGGTTTGTTTTAAATGAAGCCAGCTAATAATTGGATCGATGGATAGTGTAATCCAATTATTTGGTTCAACCGATTTATCTACGGGTCTTAAAACTTCAATAAAAGAAGACGGCAGAGGGGTTATCTGAAATACGATAACTAATGCGAATGTTGCCAATGCAATGAGAAGCCATTTACTGTTATTAAAATGTTCAGGAAAGTGAACTCGTTCTTTCATGTAATGCCAAAACCAAAGAGCAGCTAACCCGTAGCTTAATGTTTCCATTAAATGCCAAGCCCAGGGCCGATTACTTCCAAGAGGCAGCGGAAGCCAGATAATGAATACTAAAAAAGCAAAAAAAAGCTTAGAGTCTTTTGATTTGATATGTTTTGAGTGGTTGTTAGAGGTCATTAGAGCTAGGCATCACAGGTATTTAATTATCGACATAAAAAATCCCGGACAGCCGGGATTTTTTATAATGCTTATTTTGATTTTTAAACTAGCCACCACTGGCAGTAGATGTTCCACCGCCACCGCTTCTTGCTACGATGGTTGGAGCGGAGAATTGTACTTGCGGTGTGTTACCTGCAGCCGTTGTTGGTAGTCCTTGGATGATAGCCGCAGCTATTAGGTCCCCTGAGATCTCCATTGCTGTGGCAAGTTCTTGAAATAAGCCTGCTAAGTCTTGGTGGGCGGAAACTGCATTGGCAATTAGCTCTGCGATTTGTTCATCACTTTGACCCGCTTCAATCGCTGTATTAAGCGCTTGGCTGAACGCTTCAATTGCCGCTTTTTGATCCGCTGATAATTCTTGAGACTCACTTGCTTGATCTGCATTTGTGGCTTCTTCTGCGATTACTTGGACCGCAGGTACAGAGCCCATAGCCACTGCAAGAGTGTATTTAACAAATGGATTCATGAGTAATTCCTTTACTTTGTTAGAGCGAGTACTTCTTCTAACGGTGCATCCTAACTGAATTCTTATGATGAAAAAAGCAGACATTGACCATTCTTATTAATAATTTTGTTTGTATGGGATATGTGTCGAAAAGTGACAGTTTTAGGTGTTTAAGTCTAAAAATTGTGTGTTAATATGGAACACTGTGTTTCGTATTTGATTTGCTAGGTCTTTAGTTAAAGGTACTTTTACGTAAATACAATATGTTTATATTTGATCAAGGAAGATCATTGTCTGAAAAACTGAAACCTCGTATCTTCCTGTTCTAAATATTTTACCTTGTCTTTAGTTGGTGGTTTTATAAATGAAGTATCTTGTCACAGGTGCAGCAGGTTTTATCGGTTCTTATGTGTGTTCCCGTTTGTGTGATCAAGGGCATGATGTAATAGGCTTGGATAACCTTAATGAATATTATGATGTTGCATTGAAGCATTCTAGATTGGCAGGTCTTCTTACTTTAGCAAATTTTAAGTTTGTTGAGATGAACTTAGAAGATAGGGAGGGTATTGCAAGTTTATTTATTTCAGAGCAATTTAATCGAGTTATTCATCTAGGTGCTCAAGCGGGGGTTCGTTATTCGATAGAAAACCCCATGTCGTATGTAGACTCTAACTTAGTTGGGACTATGACGATATTGGAAGGCTGTCGTCATAATAACGTAGAACACCTTGTTTATGCTTCTTCCAGTTCTGTGTATGGAATGAACCCCAAGGTTCCTTTTTCTGTCAGTGATGGTGTGAATCACCCTGTTTCTCTTTATGCTGCTACTAAAAAATCCAATGAGTTAATGGCGCACTCTTATTCTCATCTATATGGAATCCCTACTACTGGATTACGTTTCTTTACTGTGTATGGGCCTGCCGGCCGGCCAGATATGGCTCCTTGGTTATTTACAGATGCAATTTTAAAGGGTGAACCAATAAAGGTGTTTAATCATGGAAAGATGCAGCGAGATTTTACGTATATAGATGACATTGTTGAAGGTGTTATTCGTATCCAAGATGTGGTTCCAACGGCTACTCCCGACTGGAAGGGTGTAGACCCATCTATGAGTCATGCCCCTTATCGTGTTTATAACATAGGTAATAACCAGCCCCTTGAGTTATCTGTGTTTATCGATGCAATTGAAAAAGCATGTGGTGTTGTAGCTGAAAAGATTTATTTACCTATGCAGGCGGGCGATGTCCCAAGGACATACGCTGATGTTGATAGTTTGACTGAGGCAGTAGGGTTTAAACCTTCAACTGATATCTATAAAGGGATGGATAACTTTGTAACTTGGTTTCGTGAATACCACGCGTAATTAATAGATGTAACTGATATTTGATGATGTAATGGAGTATCTATGAAAGTAGCTGTTGTTCATGACTGGTTGGTTGATATGGGGGGCGCTGAGAAGGTTCTTAAGTCAATCATGAATATTTATCCTGATGCCGATGTTTTTTCTTTGGTTTGTGGAATGTCGGAGGAAAAGCTGGGCTCGTTAGGTATACATATTCCCGTTAAAACATCGTTCATACAGCGGTTACCGTTAGGGGTTAAAAAGTACAGAACTTATTTGCCTCTAATGCCTTTAGCAATTCAGCAGCTTGATCTGTCTGGATACGATTTAATTATCAGCAGCAGTTATTGTGTTGCCAAGGGAGTAATTACAGGCCCCGATCAATTACATGTGTCATATTGTCATTCACCTGTTCGTTATGCATGGGATTTACAGGGACAGTATTTGAAAGAAAGTGGAATTGAAAAAGGTTTTAAATCAATACTTGCTCGTTGGTTGTTAAATAAAATTCGTGATTTTGATGTTCGGTCGTCGTTTGCTGTAGATAAGTTTATCGCTAATTCTACTTTTATTCAGCGAAGAATAGAGAAGTTTTACAGAAGAGATTCACACGTTATTTTTCCTCCTGTTGATACCGAGTCGTTTGTTTTGCAGGAGAAAAAAGAAGACTACTATGTGACTTGTTCTCGTATTGTGCCTTATAAAAAAGTTGATCTAATTGTTAACTCTTTTAGAAGTATGCCAGATAAAAAATTACTGGTTGTTGGCGATGGTCCTGGCTACAAAAAGATTCTAGAAACCCTACCCGAGAACGTAACCCTTGTAGGGTTTGTCGAGTATGAAGAGTTGATTAGTTATATCCAAAATGCCAAAGCATTTATTTATGCCGCAGAAGAAGATTTTGGTATCGTGCCTGTAGAGGCTCAGGCCTGTGGAACTCCTGTTATTGGTTATGGTAAAGGTGGTTTACTGGATACTGTAATTGACGGAGTTACTGGGCTGCACTTTTCAAAGCAGAGTACTGAATCAATTGTGGACGCTGTTAATAAGTTTGATCAGTGTAATAGCCTTTCTTCTGCAGCTGAAATATCGGCACACGCTCAAAGATTTAGCAGTGATAGATTTGAAATTGAATTGAGAGGCTATATTAACGATTGTATTTCTAGGCACCCGACAGTGTGCTTAACAAGTGCAGATGTTGGTATGAGTAACGAAAGAAAGTCTGAATTTGATAAGAAAGTTTTAGTCGTAGCTTGAGATTTTTACCTTGTGATTGTATGAGGTAGTGATTTTCTGCGAGTAACTGTTGATCTGAATCTATTTTGATTATTGAAAAGTCTTCATCTAGTTTAACGATTAAATGATAGTTCTTTATGTAATTAAAATTCGAATATTAGTTGGCCAAGTTGAATTAGGGCAATTGCTGAACTTCGATAGTTAGTTATTTAAGTCGCGTTTGGTAGGTAGTTTATCAGTGAGTGCTTTTATATATTTATTGCACTGAAAAATTTGATTCTATTTTAATTGATATTGTGAAATGAAAATACTTTTTGTAGTAAATACTTATTACCCTGATGTGAATGGTGGGGCACCTAGATCTGTACAGATGCTTGCTCAGGCCATGGTTGCTGATGGTAATGAAGTTGTAGTTGTCCGCTTATCTCAGAATCCAAAGATTGAAATATATGAACATGAGGGGGTTCGGGTTTATTCGTTGCCAATTAGGAATCTCTATTTACCGAGTGAAGAGCATACGCCTGCTAAATGGAAGCGTGCGTTGTGGCACTTATTTGATATGGTCAACCCGTTGGCTGCTTTCGACTTTTGGAAAATATTGAAGAAAGAGAGACCTGATATTGTTAATACAAATACAGTAACAGGCTTTTCGACCAGTATTTTTTATGTTTCGAAGCTAATGGGAGCAAAGTTAGTCCATACAATGAGGGATTATTATTTGATGTGCCCTCAATCAGGAATGTATAAAGATGGTAAAAATTGTGAAACTATTTGCCAATCCTGCAAACCATTTTCAAAGGTACGAAAACACGCTTCTAAGCAAGTTGATATGTTTTTAGGAAATAGCCAGTTTGTGGTTGACCATCATAGAGAGTTAGATGGGTTACCTAAAAAATCGGTTTGTTATAATCAGTGGAATACCAATGGCGATGATGTCATTTCTGATGTTCGACAGCTTCAGCGTGAAGGTTTTATTCAGTTTGGGTTTATTGGTCGCATTAATGAATTGAAAGGTGTTGATGTATTAATTGAGGCTTGCCAGAAAGTAAACGCTAATAATTGGAGCTTAAAAGTTGCAGGAACAGGCGAAGCTGACTTCATTAAAAAGCTTAAAGAAATGGCACCTTCTGAGAAAGTTGAATTTCTAGATTGGGTATCTCCTAGTGATTTTTATTCAAAGATAGATGTGCTTATTTGTCCGTCTACCTACCATGACCCTCTTCCTCGTGTTGTATATGAAGCATATAAGTATGGCATCCCTGTGTTGGCTGCAAGTACTGGGGGCACTCCAGAGATGGTAGATCATGGTAAGTGTGGCTTTCTTTATGAAGCGAAAGATATTGATGCGCTCGCGGACTTGATGAATGATGTTTGTTTGTTTGACCCTGATAGATATAAACAACAAAGTCTATTAGCGCTTAAAAAAGCTGAGTTATTTACTAAAACAACAATATTAACATCCTATAAAAACCGTATTGAGGAGGCATTAGGGTCGGAAGTATGAATGTATTTTCGTCCATATTTTTAATGCCTAGTATTGCGCATCTTGTGCGGCTTACCGTACAAGCAATTCTTGCATTGTCTGTATTTAGTATATTATCCACGTTGTATCCGACGCCTTTGTTTTCAGTTGCTGCACTGGCTGTTTTTGGTTTTTATGTTGTTGGTTTAGCTCGTTACTCTCCAGTTGCCTTTATTTTGCTACTGAATTATATGTTTTTTAGATTTACTACGTTGCTCTCCGGAGTGGCGATCGAGTTTGGTTCAGAAATGCCCGAATTAGGTCTATTTGGAGAGGCGACGGGGTCTACTGTTCGCTTAACGATGGTTTATGTGTTTTTTATTGCTGTTGCGACCATAGTGATTGAGGTTGTAAAAAACGCAACTATCAAAAGGTTTGCTGATTTCGACCGAGTAAATGAAATACAAACCTATAGCTGGATACCTTTTTTCTTTGTTGCACTGCTTTTTTTAACGTTGTGTGTCGTAATTATAGGTTCCAAGGTTGGTTTTCCTGTTTTTACTGGTATGAGTAGGTTGGAATTTAGAGAGGAGGTGGGTAGTAAGTTATTTCTTCTTTATATGTCTAATCGATCTATTTTTGCCGCATTACTCGGACTGCTTATTGCCGTTTGTACTGGATTTAGACGTAAGGTCAGTATTGCCTTGTTTATCATGTTAATTACAGTGTCTATTATGTTTGGTGAAAAATTTACGTCCTTAATGACTCTGTCAATGTTAGTCATAATACCTTCTATTGTACTTAATAAAAGAATTAGTTCATTGAACTTAACTCGTTTAGCATTCCCTTTAGTAGTTATATCTGCGTTAACAATTCCTGTAATACTTTCTGTGTATGGTTGGGCTGATGATCCTTATTTAGCGATGGAGCGTTTAACCAGTCGTTTTTCTGGTCAGGGACAGCTGTGGTTTGTGGCAGATAGAGATATGAGCTGTTTTGTTTGTTTAGATCTAGAGGGGTTGCACCATAATTTAAGTTCCTTTGTTAGTTTTCGGCCAAATGAAATGGCGGACCAGTACCCATATTTTGGCGCAAAGTACTTTATGTTTAATTATATGGAAGATGGTCTTTTATTTTTATTTCTAGAAACTCAGGCATTAACTCTTACGTTTGGTTTAGAGCCGTATTTACTTGCTACTAATGGTTGGCTTCTTCAGTTATTACCGTTAACTATCTGTGCTGTTGTTTATGGTTTGAACTTGTCGTATCTGATGTATGGATTTTTTAGATCGGATCCTATAACCGTCTTTTTGGCGTTAAAACTGTATATATGGATAACTGTTGGTTTGCAACAAGGTGAGCTCTGGTTAGTGTTTGGTTATAAAATTATTCTTGTCGTGATTGTATGTTATATCTATGAACGGTTTATAAGTGGACGTCGAATTCAATTGAATTAACGTATTTAGCTAGATAATTAAATTATTAATAACTTGGGAAGCTAATGATTGATAAAGATGGTTTTTTTACTGAAGTAAAGAAAGATTTGCAGGTTAATGGTTGGGATAATCGTAAAATAAGTACTGCTTTACGACTTCTTTTTTTAGACCTTGGTGTACAGCTTTTGTTTTGCTACCGATTGCAGGTAAGGCTGAATGGACTCTCTTTAATTGGCCGCTTGTTGGCTAAAATTATTGCGTACTGGGCTCAGTTAACAACTGGTTGTCATATAAGTTCATTTGCTCGTTTGGCGGGAGGAATACGTATTCCTCATGCAAATGGAATTGTTATAGGTCGAGATGTGATTGTTGACTCAGAAGTTTCTATCTATCAGCAAGTGACTCTTGGTAAAGGTAGTTCAGGTAAATTTCCGATTGTAGATAAGAGTGTAACAATTTACACCGGCGCTAAAATTATAGGTGATGTACATTTAGGTGCTTCTTCGATTGTGGGAGCCAACTCTGTTGTTATATCTGATGTAGATTGTGATTCAATTGTAGCTGGTGTGCCTGCACGTTTGATTAAGAAATCTAGTTAATTACTACGCAAGAATTAATAGTATTCATGTTGATAGGAAAGGTATTGTGCAAGGTAATATAGTTATATTCTTGGCATTGGCTGTTAGTGGTGTTCTTAACTTTGTTGCTATTGCATTATATTCTCGTCTTTTATCTCCCGCAGAATATGGTATTTATGCCGTTATAATGGCGAGTATCGGGCTGGTACTAGGGTTTGTTTTTTTGTGGTTAGATTTAAGTTTTGGTCGTTTTGTTGCCGGTGAGAATAAGAATAAAAGCAGAGTTTATTTCAGTAATTTCATAGCGTTATACTTTATTCTTTTATTGTTGGTTTCTGTTCTTCTTGGTTTGTTGGCATTGTTTGGACATCTTTCAATCATTGAGCCGAAAATCTTTATAGCTGTTGGTTTGGTTATTTTTGCAGAAGTCGTGTTTAACGCAGTAAATATTTATTCTCGTCTTGTTCAGGGAGCACTAGTTAGGTATTCGTTTTCTGTTATTGCCCGATCAGGTCTTGCAATTGGTTTTGCCTGGTATTTTTTAGAGTTGGGTTATAGTTATTACGGTATTTTTTTAGCGTCTGCGCTTTCATTTGCTATTCCTTCGCTAATTTCAATGGTTATGGGTCGCATTTGGAAGGATTTTTCATTACTTGCTCTCGATCGTCACGTAGTTAAAGAAGTCTTTAACTTTGGAGTGCCTCTAATGGTCGTTATGGTTGTCCAGGCAGCCATAAGTGCAACGGATAGATTCTTGCTGGCTAGTATGTTGGGCAGTGATGTGGCTGGTCAATATTCTGCTTCTCAAGATCTTGTAGTGAAACTGTTCATCTTTTTGCTTGCGATAGTCCATAAAGTAAACTACCCAAATGTAATTCGTATATTTGAAATGCACGGAGAGAAGGCCACTCAATCTATGTTAGATAAACATATTTTGTTGCTTCTGCTTATTTCTATTCCTGCTGTATTTGCAATGACTGTTTATTCTGGGAATATTGCCAATGTTATTTTAGGTGAGGATTTTCGTGAAATGGCAATTGAATTAATTCCTTATCAAGTAGGAATTGCTTTTATTAATTGCATTACGATGTTTTATGCCATTATGCCCTTTCACCTATTAAAGAAAACTAAGTTGTTAGTTATTCCTAGTGTGATAGCACTTCTAGCAAATTTGATAATTGGTTATTTTTTGATAACTATATTCGGAATATACGGGGCTGTCATCGGTTCTTTTGTTGCTTACAGCGTATATTTTTCAGTATCACTGCTGTTAGGTTATAAGTTGTTGCGTTTGCCTCTTCCTAGCTTTGATCTTTTAAAAATTATTTCTTGTTCGTTACTAATGGTGTTGATTTTAATTCCCTTCAGGGAAAGCGATGATTTCTGGTCGTTGGTGTGCCTAGTATTGATAGGGGGGGGATCTTATGCCGCATTTGTTGTTATCGCTAATATTGGCGGTTACCGTAATATTATTTTTGAAAAACTGAGTTTAAGTAAGAGAGTCAAATAAATGAATAGAATGGCAAGTCAAAATAGGTTGGACTTTTTAGATGCGCTTAGAGGAGTGGCTGCTTTATTCGTTGCTTATTTGCACTACAGTCGATACTTCTTACAAGAAAAGCTAGTTGTAGAAGGGGTTGAGTACAATATTTTTAATTTTTTTAATAACTATGTGGATTTGGGGAAGGTTGGTGTAATTGTTTTCTTTGCTATCAGTGGCATTGTAATTCCTTTTAGTTTGTTGAAAGGGGGAGGTCGACCTGTATTACGGTTTATAACTGGGCGGTTTACTCGATTGTACCCTATTTATTGGTGTTCGATACCTGCAGGGATTTTTGCGTATTGGTACTTACAAGGAAAGAGCGTTGATTGGGAGGTGATTGCAATTAATTTTACAATGTTACAACAGTTCTTCATGGTTGAAAACGTGATGGGGTTATACTGGACCTTACAGGTTGAGCTGATATTTTATGGGCTTTGTGTGATCTTCTTCCTTAAGGGGTGGTTGGGTAACCCTAGAAAGCTTTTATATATATCTATAGCCTTTCTTGTTATTGCTCTTGTAGCCTCATGGGTTCGTTATTATTTTCAAATCAAAGTACCGGTTGCTTTGTTTTTAGCTTTGGCTTTTATGTTTTGGGGGGCTATATGGCGTGAATATATTATTAACGGCAGTCAAATCTGTAAACGTTATGGTTTGATAGTGTTTTTTATTCTCTTGTTGTTGATGCCTGCTATTTCTATCTTAGCTTATAATCAGGATATGGGGTTTTCTGAAACCTGGTATCGATATCTTCTAAGTTATTATACTGCTATGTGTATTTTACTTGTATTTACTACGGTTATTCGTGTGCAAGGGCCTATTTTTTCATGGATGGGGCGTATCAGTTATTCGGTATATTTATTTCACGGTGTTATTTTTGTTGTATTCATGAAGTTTATAGGTTTAGAATTTTTTAATGAATATGGGATGCCAGCACACTTTTACGTGTTTTTTTGTATTTTACTGACACTTGGATTTTCACAGTTAACATACACTTTTATTGAAAAGCCTATGATTAAAATAGGGCGGAAATGGAACTCCAGTTTAAAAAATACTAATACACTAGCAAACACCTAATAGACGTAAGGTTTTAATAAGATGGACCTGAATGTAAATCCTGATAAAACTAAAGTGATGTTTGTGTCGGCTGTTGCAGACTTTAAAGGTGGGGCCGAGACGTGCCTAAAGCAGTTTATGAGCAACCCTAATATAACTCCTGTATTGGTTGTACCTGAAGAGGGGGAGTTATCTCGTTACGCTGAACAAAAATCTATTGCTACTGAAATTGTCAGCTTAGGATGTGTTAGTGAAGTTCGAAGGCCTTTTAAATTATCGTCCTTATTTGATGCTGGTGTTGATGCCATAAAAGTAGGAAGAAAAATTAATAAGCTGGCTGTGAAACTAGGGGTTGATTGCTTGCATTCCAACGGCCTAAAAACACACGGTATTTTAGCTATAAGTCGGCTATTTAGCCGGGTACCGTTAATTTGTCATATACATGATATTCCATATACCGGTAAAGAGAAGTTATTTTGGCGTTTCTTAGGGTTGATGTGTAATCGTTTGCTTTTGGTTTCTGAACATTGTTGGCCTGGTGTGTTGCCTCCAAATGCTGAAACGATTCCAAATGCAATTGATGTGAAAGATGACACTTTAAATGAAAAGATAATACCAAGTGTTTTAAGCATAGGTTTTGTTGGTCGTATTCACCCATACAAAGGATTGGACCAAGCCATTTTGTGGCTAGCTAGGGCAAAAGAAGCTGGTCTAGAGTTTAGATTTTACATACGAGGTGAGGCTGCCCCCTCTGAAAAGGAATATGAAAAATCGGTAAGAGCTTTAATAGCAGCGCATAACTTGACTGAGTTTTGTTTTTTCGAAGGCCGAGTCCAAGGTTATGACCAAGTTTATCAAGGGCTTGACATGATATTAATGCCTTCTGTCGTTGATGAGCCTTTTGGTTTGGTCGCGATCGAGTCTTTTGATCAAGCTATCCCTTGTTTTGCTTATCCTTCGGGAGCCTTGCCTAGTATTATTGAGCACGAGGTTTCAGGGTATTTATGCAAAAGCCCTGATGACTTTTTAAAGTCACTTGAACACCTATTGAAAGATCAAGAGAGCTATAATTTTATACGACTAAATGCTCATGAAAGGTTAAAGAAGTTTTATGCTATTAATACTCTTCACCAAAAGTTGGGTATTGAATATGTGAGGGTAAGATCTGATGTTTGATCTAAATCGTTTTAATGAAAACATTCATGGTATGAGAGGACTGGCTGCACTGTTTGTTTTCTTATTACACATTTACCATAATAAGATTTTAATTTTTACTGATTATGATATTTTTACTCTAGAAACTGTTAAATCTCTTAAGAGTTTTGTTAGCTTTGGCTCGGCTGGGGTGGAAATATTTTTTGTTATTAGTGGTTTTTTAATTACTGCAAGTTTACTTCGGCATCGAAGTATTTCAAGTTTTCTGGTTGATCGAGCAATTAGAATTTATCCTGTGTTTTTATCCATTCATGTTCCTCTTTTCTTGGTTCTTCCTCTTGTAGGTTGGAAATGGATGGCTGATATCGGATTTATAGAATGGTTAGGCTATTTTATTTCTAATTTATTGTTTTTACCTGGTGTTTTTGATTTTAAGATTCTACAGAGTAATGCTTGGACATTGAGTTATGAGTTATTGTTCTATCTTGTTAGTTGCTTTATTTATTTTACGCTGCGCGGGAGGCGTAATCTTGGGTTGTATTTATTAAGTATTTTTATAGTTGTAACTCTATTATATATTTTTCCTAGGGGTGTTTATTTTTTGGTAGGTGCAGCTTGTTACCTTCTGCTTCGAAGAGATCCTAATGTTTTATGTTCGACAGTGATTTCACCCACGTTAATGTTTTTTGTGCTGCTTGTTATGCTTGGTCCCTTGCGTGGTTTAATAGAGACCGATAGAGCGGCTATTCATTCCGATGATATTCTTACTAAACTTGCGATTGTTCCTATGTTTTTCATGTTTATGGGGGTTATTCGTTCACAAGGCGTTATTTCCATCTTTCTTAAAACAAAGCTAATGCAGTTCTTTGGCAAGGTAAGTTATAGCTTGTACCTCTGGCATGCGGTTGTGCTTTCAGTTGGCAGTCGATTGTTTGAGCCTTTATTTATTAAGTATTTCGATCTTCCTCCTCTGGTTGCTGTATGTGCACTGATAGTGTCTGAGGTTTTACTGGTGATAGTTGTTTCAATGGTAAGTTACTCCTTATTTGAAGATAAACTTGGCCGCTTTTTAAAAAGGCTTAAAAATAAAACAGACATTAGAAGCGAAGGGGGGCAGACGGTTGTTGGTTAGCAAGTGTTTAGGTTCATACACTTAAGCTGTATAGAGTAGGTCTATTGTTGCTGTTTTTGGGATGCTTATTTCTATAAATAGTGTGATAATGGTCTTGTTCTTACAAGGAATGTAGTTTAAAGCTAGTGAAGTGTTACTTAAATTCACATAGAATCACCACCGGAAAATAATTCATCAAGGGACTGATCCATGTCATCCAAGAATCTGATTCATTTTAAATTTGTGGCGATGAGCGCCTCACTCTTTTCTTCCTGTGCGCTAATGGCGGCTGAGCCAGCTACTTTAGATATAGGTATTTTTAAAGTGGCTCCGATTTTTACACTTGATCAGAAATACGATGATAATATCTTTTCTCAAGACAATAATGAAAATGATTCTTGGGTGAGTATTGCGTCACCATCAATTCAAGCGAAAGCGACAGATGGTACGAGCACCTATTCTTTTGGTTACCAATTAATCTCTGGCTTTTACTCTAACAGCTCCGATGATAACTATATTGACAACCGCTTAAGCGCAGAAGGAGAGTGGGAGTTAAATCATCGCCATGTTATTACTCTAGATGCTGAGTTATTTGACACACATGAAGATCGAGGGACGGGCTTTAGTCAAGGTGATGCAGCATTACTTCTTAGTTCACCTGACGAATATAGAGAATCTACATTAGGCGCTGGCTATACCTTTGGTGGTATACGGTCTAAGGGACGTTTAGTTTCTCATCTTGAGTATTATGACAAGAGATATACAAATCATAGATCTTTAACTCAAGGGCGTGATCGTGAAGAGATCCAAATAGGAGAAGCTTTCTTTTGGAATGTCGGGGGTAAGACTGATGCCTTATTTGAAATAGAATATACAGACATAGACTATGTGAATGATCCTGAATCAATTGTGGGTACTGTAGACTCATTAGACAGTGATTTGATTAAAGTTTTTGCGGGTGCTACTTGGGAAACAACAGGTAAAACTGAAGGGGCGATAAAGCTTGGTTATGCAAAAAAGTCATTCAGTGATGGGGATCGAGATGACTACAGTGGTTTCAGTTGGGACATTAACGTTAAGTGGGCACCAAAAGAGTATTCTGTTATAACCGTTATGACGGGACGTAGACAAGATGAATCAAATGGGTCTGGTGATTTTATCGATGGACAAGATTTTGGAATTAATTGGGCTCATGAGTGGAATGATCGATTTGATACACTTTTGAGTACTAACTTTTCTAATGAGGATTATAAAGGAGACCCCAATGAGCAAGAGGACGATCTATTTGATTATTCACTTCGTGTTAATTATGAAATGCGCCGTTGGTTAACTTTTGGTACGTCTTTTAAGTATGAAGAGCGCTCATCAAATCAAGAAAATCAGGATTACAAACGTAATATTATCGCATTGCATTTAGAAGCTTCATTGTAATAAATTCGCTACAAAAGTGATGTTTGTCCCGGTTTTATGGATACCAAGAAATGAATTTGAAATATGAAATGAAACATATCTTTCGATTTGCGTTTCGTCTTTTATTAGTAACATTCCTATTGATTAGTTATTCGGCTAAAGCTGATGACGGTTTTTCTTCTTACACTTTAGGGTCTGGTGATCAAATTCGTATACAGGTCTATGGCGAAGATGATTTAACGATTGAAGTTCGTTTAAGTGATGCAGGCACTTTATCTTTTCCGTTTCTAGGTGAGTTTAAAGTACTTGGTTTAACAGTGGGAGGATTACAGCAGTATGTGAGCGATGGATTAATGGGTGATTACCTGATTGATCCTAAAGTCAGTGTTACGATAGTTGAATATCGTCAGTTTTTTATTAATGGCGAAGTTGAAAAGCCCGGGGGCTTTGCTTTTAGACCTGGTTTGACCGTTCGTAAGGCAATATCTCTTGCTGGTGGTTTCACTGAACGAGCCTCTAAAAGTAATGTGTTCATTATTTCCGATTCTGATCCAACTCGAACGCCAAGGAACGTGTCATTGAATGCCTCACTAACACCTGGTGATATTATAACTGTAGAACAGAGTTTCTTTTAGATTAGGTTGTTTAGGTGTTTTCATGTCAAAGCTAGAAGAAATAAAAGTAGTAAGTGAGTTAAAGATGGACAGTCTAGAACAAAAAGAAGTTATTAATTTAAGTCATTATTGGAAGCTATTACTTTCAAATAAATGGAATATTATTAGTTTTTCATTTTTAGTTACTTTAGTAGTTGCTATTTTTGTTGTTTCTCTAACTCCGACTTATAAAGCTACCTCTACCGTTTTAATTGAAAACTCTCAATCTAAAATTCTATCGATTGAAGATGTTTATGGCTTGAATACGTCAGGGAAAGAGTATTATTTAACTCAGTTTGAGATCCTGAAGTCTCGTGAATTGGCAGTTCGTGTCATTCAACGTTTGAATTTGACCTCTCATAAAGCGTTTGACCCTAGGCAGAAACAAGCTGGATTTAATTGGAAGGCTTATTTACCGATTGATACCTCGGTAAATGATCTGCCTCCAACTGAAGATGAAATATTGCAGTCAGTTGTAGATAAACTGAAGAAATCTTTAATTATTAATCCTGTTCGCAGAACTCAATTAGTACATATTAGTTTTTTATCATCTGATCCTGAGCTAGCTGCCTTAATTGCAAATACTATGGCAGATGTTTTTATTGAAAGCCATTTGGAGGCAAAACTGGTTGCTAGTAAAAAAGCAGTTTTCTGGTTAAGCGAGAGATTAGAGGGGTTAAAGGAGAAGTTAAGTTATTCTGAAAATCAACTACAAGAGTACCGTGTTATAGAGGGATTGATTGACGTAGCAGGTGTTCAAACTTTAGGCGCGGAAGAGCTAGAACAAATAACTCAGCGTTATGTTGAGTCTAGGAAAGAGCGTTCGGCATCTGAATCTATATATAAGCAGGTTGAAACACTAGGTGATAAAGTTGGTTATGAGTTACTTATGGAACAACCAAGTATTCTGAAGCACCCACTAATCCATAAGATGAAAGAGAAGCATACTGAAACTGCGATAAAAGTGGCAGAGCTAAGTAAACGTTACGGACCTAAACATCCAAAAATGATAGCTGCTCAAGCTGAGGTGAGTGTTGCTGCGAATCAATTGAAGCAACAAGTATTTCAAGTGGCCAAAGGTATCAAAGTCGATTTCTTAACAGCTAAGAGGAATGAAGAGGAACTTAAACGTCAATTGAACAATGCTCGGAATGAATTGCAAGCTATAAACAGTAAGGAGTTTACGCTTCGGGCTCTTCAGCGTGAAGTTGATAGTAACCGTCAATTGTATGAGTTGTTTTTAAATAGGGCTAAAGAGACGGGTGAGACAGAGGGCATACAAACTCCTCATGCTCGTGTGGTTGATACGGCATTTGCTCCTCGCTTGCCTATCAAACCTAAGAAGAAGCTCATAGTGTTGGTCGCTCTGGTATTTAGCTTTGGCTTAGCTTCATTATTTGTTCTGTTACTTGATGCATTGGATAAGGCTGTCAGATCTGTTGATGATGTAGAGCAAAAACTAAAAACTAATTTATTAGGTGCATTACCTTTAATTAAAGGTAACACATCTAAAGTTGCTATTGATGCTTTTAGTTCTGGAAAGCATCCGGGCTTTACAGAGGCCATGCGTACTATTCGAACGAGTGTAATGCTTTCTGGAATTGATGATCCCCATAAGATTATTGTTGTTAGTTCTACTCAACCAGATGAAGGGAAGTCAACGGTAGCTTTGAACTTGGCCTCGGCTATGGGGCAGATGGAAAAGGTTCTTTTAATCGATGCTGATATGCGCCGGCCTACCGTCGCAGCTAGCTTAGGGATGGAGCGTAGAGCGATTGGATTATCTAACCTTGTCTCTGGTAGTGACGAACCTAAAACCTGTATTTATAATAACGACACGCTTGGTATTGATGTAATACCTGCTGGCATTATTCCTCCTAACCCGTTAGAGCTGATTTCATCAAAGCGCTTCGCTCAAGTTCTGAATAAACTGGCAGAGCATTATGATCGAATTATTATCGATTCTGCACCTGGCAGCGCTGTAAGTGATGCATTAATTTTGGCATCGTATGCTGATGCGTTGGTTTTTGTCGTTAAGGCTGATTCGACTCCTGCACCACACGCACAATCTGTGCTAAAACGATTTAGGGAGCATGATGCTCCTATCTTGGGCGTGATTTTAAATAAGGTTGATATGGATAAAAATCCTATCTATGACGATTATTATAATTACAACTATGAAAAGGGCAGAAAGGAACAAAGTCAGGACTTAAAAACTGATAAGTCGGTAGCGTAATTTAATGATTGATATTCATTGTCACTTGTTACCAGGGATTGATGATGGTCCCGATACTATAGAAGAGTCTATCGACTTAGCAAAACAAATGGTTCAAGCAGGAGTTACTCACGCAATATTAACTCCTCATATATATCCTGGTCGTTGGAACAATACTAAAACCAGCATTTCCTCTCATGTGGCAGTGTTTAAAGACGCTTTAAACACTGCCTCGGTTCCTTTATCTATTGGATTTGCAGGAGAGGTTCGCGTAGGTCCTGAAATTGTAACTTCGTTGATAGAAAATGAATTACCATTTTTAGGTGAGTATAAAGGTCATAAGGTGTTACTTCTTGAAATGCCGCACAGTAATATACCGGTAGGAACTGATAAAATTATCAGTTGGTTGGTTTCACGAAATATCCTTCCTATGATCGCTCACCCCGAACGAAATAAAGATGTAATGAGGCGATACGAGAAATTAGCTCCTTTTGTTGAGATGGGCTGCTTATTTCAAATTACAGCTGGCTCTCTTATTGGACAATTTGGGGAGAAAGCTGAATATATTTCTAGAACTATGTTAGAAGGGGGCTTAGCTACAGTTTTGGCAAGCGATGCTCATCAGATTGAAAGAAGACCTTGCAATCTTGATAAAGGCTATGAAGCCGCTGTTGGAATTGTAGGTAAGGCTGAGGCTAAACAGCTTGTTAATGATGTTCCTCTCGAAATTGTTTCATCTCAGTTTATTGCATAGAATTTTGTATGAATATACAGCTAAGTAAGAAACTTCGAATATCGATATTACTTTCATTCTTAATATTTGGTGCTTTAATTCTGAGTTCTTTTGTAGATTTGATAGCGGATATAAACGCCCATCAAGTGGAACGATTTGAGAAATCATGGTTAAAGAAAAAGGACTTTATTTCGGTTGGGGACTTTAATCAAGCTGAGAAAAACCTGAGAGTAGCTTTGAGCTTGAATTCAAGTAATCCGGATTTTCTCCAATTGTTTGGTCGGCTTGGTATTTGGTCTGAGCATGTAAAGTGCAGTTATGACGGCTCTGAAGATGCAATTAGTTCTAATCTGTTGCGCTCTGACATAGGTTGCAATCAAGGAAGACTAAATATAACTCAAGAATACAATCAATTTTTTTTTGAAAGCCAACGTTTTAGGCCTTATTGGCCATACAGTTATGCAGACCAAGTCTTGTTTTCAGCTAAGCACTTTAAAGCTTCGGAGCAGGCAAGAAAAACGTTTTATGTCTCTTGGGATAATGCAGTCAAGTTTGGATTTCAAGAACCAAAAGTTACATTGACTTTGTTAGCTGCCTCATTTGAGCTATGGGATGAATTAAGATTGAAATATAGAATGAGTGCGTTGAGGTTACTTCGCAACTCTCTCAAACGTAATCGCTCTTTGGCTTATCAGTCTCTCGATTTGGCTATTAAAAGTGGAAAATTATCTTCTATTTGTTTAGTAGCTCAAACTGAGAATGAGATACCGGATTTTATACTGAATAAGTGTAGTAAGTTAATTTAGCGATATCTGTAAGAAATTACTAAATACTTATTTAATTCACAATCTTAGGGTATAAACCACTAAAAAAGAATAACTACACGAAGGCTCCTAAGTAGGGCGTTCAAATATTGAGAGTTAATGACTCTTGAAATAATAAAATGGTTGAATAACACCTGATTCAGGATGAACAGGTAATAAATGGAGAGGTATCCGATATGGATAAGCCCAGTCAAGGGTTGATAAAGCCTTACGCGTCTAAGTTCGTGTTTATATCTCGATGCTTGGATTCTGCGTTAGTGATTGCTGCTATAGGCATAGTTAGCATGATGAATGAAACTAAAGTGCCCTTGGAGTATTGGATAGCAGGTTTGATGGCTGGTTTACTTCATCAAATTATGGCCGAATTCACGGAAATTTATCGTTCGTGGCGATCTGAAAGTCTTTGGGCTGAGTCTAAACAAGTTATTATTTGTTGGAGCTCATGTTTCGCTATTGTTTATGTTGTTGGTAAATTCACGGTCTTAGAGCACACTCTATTCTCTTGGCCTGAAGTTTTTCAATGGTATGTGTTTACTTTGACGTTACTCCTTTTTTGGCGATTAGTCGTACGTATAGCTCTCCGTCATTTGAGGGTTAAAGGTTATAACTCTAGAGCAGTTGCAATTGTTGGTACTGGCTCTTTAGCTCAGCAAGTGGCTAATCGTTTAAAATATTGCAGCTGGGGCGGTTATAAAATTACTGGATTTTATGACGACCGAAACATAAATAAACATCTGAGTGAGGATTGCCGTCGAGCTTCAGGCTCGGATCACTTAGTTAATGATATTATTGGTAGTTTTGCAGACTTAGTTGAGCAGGCGGAATCGGGTGAGTTAGATAGTATCTTTATTGCGTTACCAATGCGTGCGGAAGCTAGAATTCAAGAGCTATTAGAACGCTTAGCTAACTCAACTGCTTCTGTGTATGTAGTTCCTGATTTGTTTGTATTTGAGTTATTACACGCTAGAACTGTTAACTTAAATGGTATACCTGCCTTTGGGCTGATCGGTGAACCAATGAATGGTTTAAATTCTTGGTTAAAGCGAGCTGAAGATATCATAGGGGCTTCACTTATTTTATTGGGTATATCATTGCCAATGTTGGTGATTGCTCTAGGAATTAAAATAACTTCTCGTGGGCCCGTTATTTTTAAACAGCATCGATACGGCCTGGATGGCCGACCAATCGAAGTATACAAATTTCGCTCAATGACCGTGTGTGAAAATTCGGACGTTGTAACCCAAGCGACTAAGGGTGATATGCGTATAACCCCTTTTGGCGGTTTTTTACGTCGAACTTCTCTTGATGAATTACCACAATTTATAAATGTTCTCCAAGGTAGAATGTCTATTGTAGGCCCTAGACCACACGCAGTGGCTCATAATGAAGAGTATAGAGTTTTAATACCTGGTTATATGAGACGACATAAGATCAAACCAGGAATTACTGGCTGGGCTCAAATTAATGGCTGGCGTGGAGAGACTGACACACTAGAAAAGATGGAAAAGCGCATTGAGCATGACCTTCACTACATTCATCATTGGACGCTTTGGTGGGATGTGAAGATTATTATCAAGACCGTTTTTAAAGGTTTTGTTGGCAAGAATGCTTATTAAAAATTGTTTGATAGGAGTCTTTTTGTTTTTTTTGATTTGTGTGTTGGTTGGCGGTTTTTCACCTCAGCCAATACCTCTTCCTTTTCCTCAAGCTGACAAACTTTTACATTTTATTGTGTTTGGTGTTCTAACCTTTTTGTTTTTGTTAGTAGTGTTAGATAGGTGTGCGTTATTTGTATTTTTATCAATGGCTATACTTGGAGTTTTAATCGAGGTTGGGCAAGGACTTCTACTGCCTAGTAGAAATTTTTCATGGTTAGATCTGCTTGCAAATATAATTGGTTCACTCGTTAGTTTTCTTCTTTATTTTCAACTTATATATAAAAGAAACTTTTCTTAAGGGATTTGAAAATGTTTAATTGCTCTGTTGTACCTGTTGTTATGGCTGGCGGTTCCGGTACACGCCTATGGCCTCTTTCTCGTTCACTTTACCCTAAGCAGTTTTTACCGCTTACAGGGAATGAAACTATGCTTCAAGCAACGCTAGATCGATTAACTGGTCTTGAAGCTAAAAAAATACATTGCAGTGATCCGGTCATTATTTGTAATAACGATCATCGATTTATTGTTGCTGAACAATTACGTTCAAATAAAAAGAAATCAGAATCAATCATTCTGGAGCCAGTAGGGCGTAACACAGCTCCGGCAATTGCGTTAGCTGCACTGGAATCTCAAAAAAATGGCAATGACCCAGTTTTATTGGTGTTAGCTGCAGACCATTTAATTAAAGATGTAGATTCTTTTCATAGCTCAATCGAAAGTGCACTTAAATACGCTCAAGAAGGATATTTAGTTACTTTTGGAATCCAAGCTAATACTCCTGAGACTGGTTACGGCTATATCCAGCGTGGAAAAACTATTTCAATTACTGAAGAAAATGAAAGCAGTGGCTTCTCCGTGAATCGCTTTGTTGAAAAACCGGATGCTGTAACCGCTAAGGAGTATTTGGATACAGGTGAATACTATTGGAACAGCGGTATGTTCATGTTTACTGCTAGCCGTTATTTGGAAGAACTTAAGCAGCATAGACCAGACATATTAGATGCTTGTGAACAAGCAATGAAAGGCGCTTCTAACGATCTAGACTTTTTGCGTTTAGATAATGACGCTTTTATGAAATGTGCTGATGAGTCTATTGATTATGCAGTTATGGAAAAAACAGACAGTGCTGTTGTTGTCCCAATGAATGCGAACTGGAATGACGTTGGCTCTTGGTCTTCTTTATGGGAAGTAAATGATAAAGATGAGCAGGGTAATGTAACGCATGGTGATGTGATTACTCATACCACTAAAGACAGTTACGTATACTCTGACGGGCGTTTAGTTTCGACAGTGGGTGTTGAAGACTTAGTTATTGTTGAGACTAAAGATGCTATTTTAGTCGCGAATAAAAACTCGGTACAAGATGTGAAAACCATCGTTCAGACTCTTAAGGACCAAGGGCGTGAAGAGTGGAAGTTAAATCGTGAAGTATATCGACCTTGGGGCGTTTACGATTCAATAGATAATGGGGATCGTTATCAAGTTAAGCGTATTACTGTGAAGCCAGGTGCCAAGTTAAGCGTACAAATGCATTACCATAGAGCAGAGCATTGGATTGTGGTTTCTGGAACAGCTAAAGTCACTGTAGGTGATGATACTTGTATTGTTTCTGAAAATGAATCGACCTACATCCCTGTAGGTGTTGTACATGCTCTTGAAAACCCAGGGAGTATTCCATTAGAGCTAATTGAAGTTCAATCGGGCTCGTACTTGGGTGAAGATGATATTGTTCGTTTTGAAGACAGATATGGTCGCTCATAAACTCTATAAAAGGAATGTTGAAGTAGATGTCTGAGTTAACTTGTTTTAAAGCGTATGATATTCGTGGGAAATTAGGCGAAGAGTTAAATACCGATATTGCTTATAGAATTGGGCGTGCTTATGGTGAATTTTTAAAACCAAAGAAAGTTACTGTCGGTGGAGATGCACGAGCAACCAGCGAGGAGCTTAAATTAGCTGTGGCTGAAGGCTTGATGGATTCCGGCGTTGACGTGATTGATATTGGCATGGTTGGCACTGAAGAGATTTACTTTTCGGCCTTTCACCTAGATGTTGATGGTGGCATTGAGGTAACAGCTTCTCATAATCCAATTGATTATAATGGGATGAAGCTTGTTAAGCAGGGTAGTCGTCCTGTTTCAGGTGATACTGGGTTGTTAGATATTAAAATGTTGGCTGAAAAGAATGAGTTTGGACCAGTTAAGACTAAAGGTAATTTAATAAAAAAGAGTATTTTGTCTGATTATATAAAGCACCTCATGACCTATGTTGATGTTACTCAATTAAAGCCCTTAAAATTGGTTGTTAATTCGGGAAATGGAGCTGCAGGGCATGTAATTGATGCAATGGAGGCAGCGTTTACTCCTATGGAAGTACCTGTCGAGTTTATTAAAGTTCACCATAATCCTGATTCAGCTTTTCCAAATGGCATTCCAAATCCTCTATTAGTAGAAAATCGAAGTGCTACTTCTGACGCAGTTCTTCAGCACGGGGCTGATATGGGCATTGCTTGGGATGGAGATTTTGATCGATGTTTTTTATTCGATGAAAAAGGTGAATTTATTGAAGGCTATTATATTGTAGGCTTGTTGGCGGAAGCGTTTCTTCAAAAGAGCGAAGGGTCTAAAATCATTTATGATCCGAGGTTGACTTGGAATACACAGGAAGTGGTTTCGGTTGCTAGAGGTGAGCCTATCATGTCTAAGACTGGGCATGCTTTTATTAAAGAGCGTATGAGAAAAGAGGACGCTATTTATGGTGGTGAGATGAGCGCCCATCACTACTTTAGAGATTTTGCATATTGCGATAGTGGTATGATTCCTTGGTTATTAGTGGCTGAGCTGATATCTAAGAAGGAAATGACACTCTCTTCTATGGTTAAAGATCGTATCTCTAAATTTCCATCTTCTGGTGAAATTAATTCTAAACTGGAGGATCCGAAGGCTGCAATAGAACGTGTTTTAAACGCTTATTCTGAGGATGCGTTAGAAGTAGATTATACGGACGGAATTGGAGTTAGTTTTGACAACTGGCGTTTTAATCTAAGAAGTTCCAATACTGAGCCTGTTGTTCGATTGAACGTAGAGAGTCGTGGTGATTTGAATTTGATGACTCAAAAAACTGAAGAAATTTTAAGTATTTTACGAAGTTAGATATTTTAAGAATAGAAAGTCTTAGGAAGGATTGAAATATGAAAGCTGTTATACCTGTTGCTGGTCTTGGTACAAGGATGTTACCTGCCACGAAAGCAATCCCAAAAGAAATGCTACCTGTGGTGGATAAACCACTTATCCAGTATGTTGTGAATGAAGCGATTGCTGCTGGTATTAACGAGATTGTGTTAGTAACACATTCGAGTAAAAACTCAATCGAGAACCACTTTGATACAAGTTTTGAGTTAGAAACTCAGCTTGAGAGGCGTGTTAAACGTCAATTATTGGACGAAATTAGGGCTATTTGTCCTCCTCATGTGACGATTATTTCGGTTCGTCAAAATGAAGCTAAAGGCTTAGGGCATGCTATTTTATGCGCTCAGTCTGTGATTGGTGACGATGATGTAGTTGTTATGCTTCCCGATGTGTTAATTGACGATGCTCAGAGTGACCTTAAGAAAGATAATTTGGCTTCAATGATTCAGCGCTTTAAAGAAAGCCGTTCAAGTCAGATCATGGTGGAAGGTGTTCCAGAAGCGATTGTCGATAAGTATGGTGTTGTAGACTTAGGCGGGGAAAACCTTGGTGTTGGTGAAAGCAAAGCGATGACGAGTATTGTTGAAAAGCCAAAGCGAGAAGAAGCCCCCTCTAATCAAGCTGTCGTTGGTCGTTATGTATTGTCTAAGTTTATTTGGCCGTTATTACGTAAAACGCCGTTAGGTGCTGGTGATGAGATCCAATTGACCGATGCAATTGCAATGTTGATGGATATTGAAACTGTTGAAGCTTATCGCATTATTGGTAAGAGTCATGATTGCGGCAGTAAAATTGGCTACATGAAGGCAAATGTTGAATATGGATTACGCCATCCTGATTTAAACGGTGAATTTAAAGAATATTTGGAACAAGTATCTAAGAAATAAAAAGTAACAATTTTTCTTCTGTTACTTTTCTAAAAAAGCATTGAAATTATTCAATGCTTTTTTAGTTTTCTAACTGGCTGATTATATTGGTTATTTAGTTTATTTTTTAATGTTCTATAATCATTGGTTTCATTTTATAAGCGTTCAGTTTCCTCCGCTATTACTCTTTTTTTTATCCATATTTGATCGAATAACCTTTATCTCTGGCCAGTTTGACTAAAATATAGTCAAGGCTTCGTATTGCCGTACCTCTATAACCCGTATGTGAGGAGAGGCTATGACAGAGTTATTAAAGGTAGAATATCGTCAGTACCTGGATGCAGGTTCTGAGGTTGTGACTACGAATAAATCTGCTCTTGTTGTTTTAGAAAATACTGATCTCTTGCTATCTGCTTATCGTTGGATGGCGCTCACTCGCCTTTATGATCAGAAAGCAGTCGCCCTTCAGAGGACGGGGCAAATGGGGACTTACCCATCATCCTTAGGGCAGGAAGCAGTGGGTGTCGCTGTTGGTTTAGCCATGTCCCAAGAAGACACCTTGGTTCCCTATTACCGTGATCATGCAACGTTGTTAATTCGGGGTGGTCGAATTCGTGATTTATTACTTTACTGGGGCGGTGATGAGCGAGGTTGTGCCGGAGGGCCAAAGCAAGATTTTCCCATTTGTGTACCGATAGCAACCCAATCCTCCCATGCTGTGGGCGTTGCTTCCGCAATGAAAATACAAGGTGAAGCAAATGCCGTAGTGACCACAATCGGTGATGGCGGTACTTCTAAGGGGGATTTTCTTGAGGCTTTAAATGTTGCAGGGGCTTGGCAATTGCCTGTGGTATTTGTGATTAATAACAACCAGTGGGCTATTTCTGTTCCTAGGGGTATCCAGTGCGGTGCTGACACTCTGGCTCAGAAAGGGGCGGGTGCAGGCATTCCTTTTGTGCAGGTTGATGGTAATGACTTTTGCGCAGTTTTTCAGGTATTACAAGAAGCGTTGAAACGTGCGAGATCAGGTAAAGGTGCGACGTTGATTGAAGCGGTCACTTATCGTTTGGGAGATCATACCACGGCTGACGATGCTACACGTTATCGCTCCCCTGAAGAGGTGAAGGTGGCTTGGTCAAATGAACCGATTAAACGATTACAGACATACCTTGCGGATCGTGGCTGGTGGACAGAGGATCAAGAGAAGGCTTGGCAAGCTGAATGTGAAAGGCAGGTTGAGGAAGGCATAGACGCCTATAAGTCAATTCAACCAGAGCCAGCCGAAGCCATGTTTGATTATCTGTACGATGAATTTCCAGACGTTATGTCTAATCAACTGGATTTGTTATATCAGAAAGTGGAACGCATGGAGAGTCTGGCTCCAGTTTCTGACCCTGAAGATACTCACTAGGAGCTGCTTATGGATGATCTTAGTCATGAAATCACTCTGGTCGAAGCGGTTAACCTAGCGTTATCTCACGAGATGTCTTCAAATGAATCGGTTGTCGTTTTAGGTGAGGATGTTGGTACCAACGGTGGTGTGTTTCGAGCAACGGTTGATCTGAGAGAGCGTTTTGGGTTTAAGCGGGTAATGGATACCCCCTTAGCTGAAACACTTATCGCCGGTATGGCTGTAGGTATGGCGGGTCATGGATTAAAGCCTGTGGCAGAAATACAGTTTATGGGCTTTATTTATGCGGCCATGGAGCACTTAGTTTCGCACGCGAGCCGGATGAGAAACAGAACACGGGGTCGGTTGTCCTGTCCTTTAGTAATACGAGCGCCTTTTGGCGGAGGGATTCATGCACCTGAACATCATTCCGAAAGTACAGAGGCTTTGTTTGCTCATATACCGGGGCTAAGAGTTGTCATCCCATCATCACCCGCCAGAGCGTATGGCTTATTGTTGGCCTCCATAAGAAGCCCCGACCCAGTATTATTTTTGGAGCCGAAACGTATATATCGTATTGACCGCCAGACGGTTGTGGATAACGGTCAAGCTTTGCCATTGGATACTTGTTTCACTTTAAGACAGGGAGAGGACATCACGTTGGTTAGTTGGGGGGCTTCGATACGAGAGTCACTTTTAGCGGCTGAAAGCCTCGCTAAAGAAGGAGTAGAGGCTGAAGTCATTGATTTGGCTTCAATTAAACCTTTCGATTTATCCACAATTTTGAATTCGGTCAGAAAAACGGGGCGGTGCTGCATTGTCCATGAAGCGTGTCGTTCATTTGGGGTGGGGGCCGAAATATCAGCAAGTTTGGCTGAGCATGCATTATTGGATTTGAAAGCGCCCATTCGACGTGTAACTGGGTTTGATACCGTCATGCCTTATTTTAAGAATGAACATTATTACTTACCTTCTGAAGAAGACATTGTGGCAACTTGCCAAGCGCTAATGAAATTCTAAACTTTGAAGAGTCATACATTACGGGTTGTTGAGACATGCTCTGAATTGAGGGATCTGTATGAAGTACTTTAAATTACCGGATTTAGGTGAAGGTTTATCGGAAGCAGAAATTGTGGAATGGCATGTAAAAGCAGGTGATTCAGTTAAAGAGGATCAACTGTTGGTTTCTGTTGAAACCGCGAAAGCCATCGTTGATCTCCCTTCGCCTGTTACAGGGCTTGTCATGGCATGTTTCGGTCAGGTTGGAGACGTGCTTCATATTGGCGACCCTTTGGTTGAATATGATTGCGTTTCAGATGACACCGGCACTGTGGTCGGAGAGATTAAAGAAGCAGATAAAACCGTAAGGGCTGATACTTTTATCATCGGTTCTTCAGGCGCTCATTCAGGACAAGTTAAAGCAACGCCAAGTGTAAGAGCACTGGCTCGTCGACTCAATGTAGATATTGATCGTATTAAAGGGACGGGCCCTGAAGGAAGGGTTTTATCTTCGGATATTGAAATGTCGGCTCGGATTGACGAAGAAAAAGGGCAAAGTGTGGCTTTGCGAGGTGTCCGTCGAACCATGGCCAAGACGATGAGTTTGTCTCATCAACAAGTTGTGCCTGTGAGTATCTTCGACGTGGTGGATATTAATAAGTGGCAAGAAGGAGACGATACGACCATTCGTTTAACCAAAGCGATAGGGCAAGCCTGCAAGGATGAGCCTGCATTAAACGTTTGGTTTGATGGTGAATTAAACGCCCTTAGAAAGTGTGAAAAAGTGGATTTGGCGATAGCTGTTGATACGGAACAGGGGTTATTTGTTCCTGTTTTGAGAGACATTAATAATCGCTCACTAAAAGATTTGAGGCAAGGCCTAAATTGTCTGCGAGCAGCGGTTTCCTCCAGAGACATACCTCCTTCTGAAATGCTAGGCGCAACCATAACTTTAAGTAACTTTGGTACGATGGCCGGTCGATTTGCTACACCGATTGTGGTTCCTCCAACGGTAGCGATTGTTGGTGCAGGAAAAATTTATGAGGACGTTGTTGTCTTTAAGGGAAAGCCTGTTGTGCATACCGTCATGCCAATTTCTGTGACATTTGATCATCGGGTGGTGACTGGTGGGGAGGCTGCTCGTTTTTTGAGCTCTTTGTTGAAAAGCTTATCGAAGAAGCAAGCAAAGTGATTTAACTGGTTGATTTAATAATGATTTTAAATAGAACGACAGTGATTGTTTAAATGCGACACGATCTTTAATTGAACGCTAATTCAATAAAAAGGTTATTATATGACATATATATGGTTTTATATGACCTCTTTTGGGCGGTTGTGGAGTGGTACTGTGCTTTCTGCACTTAAATATAATCAGAATAACAATAGGTACATGAACGGAATAAACCTCTGTGTTTGTTCTTCCAGGGAAGTTCAGGCGTACCAACTGTCAGTAGTATCATAGGCAAGCCATGAACGAAAAGTTACTTGATAAAGAACAAATACCTACTATTTACGCCGCTGTTTTATATAAGGTCATAGAAAATGCTGGGGGGCATGACTTTGATCTGGATAAACTGGTAGGTATTAGTAAAGAAAAACTGTTTTCATCCGAAGGACGAATTAGCCGTCGTCAGTTTGGCCGACTCATTGATTTAGGTTATCGCATTACTCAATCACCCGACCTTGGATTGGAGTTTGGTAGACAGTTGAATGTCTACACCGATGGTTTAATGTCGCAAGTGGTTATTACCGCAAATACCCTCGGGGAAGCAGTAGATAGGATGATGAAATATTATCCTGTATGTGGCTTTTCAATGCAGCAATCGGTCACGGTGACTGATGAGTACACAACGTTGCGTGTAACTTATCCTTACCATAATCGAATCAAGCCGCAGCATAAAATATTTACCGCTGAAGCGGTTTTTGCAAGTTACTGGGTAAAGCTCCAGAGCATGCTTGGGGATAAAATGATGCTTAGCGATATGAAGTTGGCATTTGGCCGACGTAAGTACGCTAAAAGTTATGAAGCACTTTTTAATTGTGATGTTGAGTTTGAGCAGCAGTTTAATGAGATGACATTCCCGACAGTCTTATTGAGCCAGCCACTCAAAACCGCGAATCCTTTTCTAGCTGAACTATCAAAACAATTGTGTGATCAGAGAATTAAAGAAATCTCAGAGCAGGATACTTTACCGAATCAAGTGAAGCTCATACTGCAAAAGAATACAGGAGAAGTGCCTAGCCTTAATAACCTTGCAGACCACTTTGAATTGTCACCTAAAGCACTACGTCAGCGGTTAGCGAGACATGATACAAGTTATCAGCATATTGTTAACTCGGTGCTAAAAGAGAAAGCGTGTTACTTCTTAGGTGATCATCGTTTGTCCGTAGACGATGTGGCCATGAGATTGGGCTACAGTGACAGTGCGAACTTCCGTCGTGCTTTTAAACGTTGGACAGGGAAGGCACCGAGCGAATATCGACGTTGCTAAGCCATACTTAAAGAACAGAGGTGTATGAGCGCCTCTTTTTCTTCCATCTTCCTCATTACATTGCGCAAGCGGCAATGCTATTTTCTATTTCCTTTAGAAGCTCAGGATTACGTTTGATGAAGTGGTGCCCTAAGTAAATGCCAAGTGGTTTACTTTTCGCTACGACACTGTTGAATGGTTCTTTATTATTTTCTTTATAGTTCAGATACATAGGCTCGGTGGCGAGAACATAATCGACTTTGCCTAATTCAAGCAGTTCAAATACATGTTTACTGCTTTCGTTCGGAATCACGTGAAAGTCTTTAAATTTAGAAATCCACTGATGCATGTTCGTTCCTAAGACAACCCCTATTTTGGCACCTTTCATTTCAGGTAATCCTTGGGCTGTGATATCAATTTCTTTTCCTTGCTTGATGTACCAATCCCAATAGCTGGTGATAAAAGGGCCAACAAACTTTGCATAAAGGCCTCTTTGAGCGTTTTTAGAGCCGACAAAGAAACCATCGTACTTTTGCAGCTTTACTAATTCTTGAGCTCGTTTCCAAGGAAATATATCAATTGAAAAGTGAATCTGAGTATTGCGCTCAATGCATTTGATGGCTTCAATGCCCAATCCTGTCAGCTTTTCGTTCACGTCGTACTTTTGATAAGGTTCTAGGATAGACGTCGCGAGTTTAACTTCTTTTGACCTTTCTTGCGCTGAGACGACTAAAGGCATTATTAAAAGGATTAGCAATAGGTGAGGCTTAAATATCTTTTTAATATTTAGGTTATGCATAGATACAGCTGACCATTAAATTTGGTGGTACAAATTAGTATGGCACGCTTTAGCTGAATGAAAAGAAAGTGGTCGACTCCCTGCGGATTCGACCATTTTTGATAGGCGTCTATTTAATAGACGTCTTAAGCTATTTCCTTGATTTCTCTAGGTGTATAAAGAAAGCAAGTAAGGCAGGAATAACAAAGAGGGTAAGTAATGTGGACAGTGCTAGACCTCCTAAGATAACACTGCCCAAACCTCTATAAATTTCACTGCCTGCTCCTGTGGCAATCACGAGCGGGAAAAGCCCAAACAGGCTGGTGGTTGTACTCATGAATATGGGGCGGATTCGAGTTCGGACAGACCATAAAATGGCATCAATGCCATTCATAGAATGTGTCCGTATGTTGTTAAGAGATTGGTGCACAATCAAAATGGCATTGTTCACAACTGTTCCCACTAAAATTACAAAACCGAGCATAACCAAAATATCAAAGGGCTGTGGTGCCACGAATTGATTCACTAGAGAAAGGCCTACAAAACCACCCGCAGCAGCGAGAGGTACAGACACCAAAATGATAAACGGGTAGAGGTAGTTTGAGAACAATGCGGACATGAGTAGGTAGGTGATTAAAATTGCGAGAATGAAGTTCCATTGTAATGCGTTTCTGGTTTCGGTCAGTTTATCTGCATTACCGCCAACAGAGATCTGAACTTTGTCCAAAAGTCCCTTTTCTTTAATTGAAGGCACGATACTTTGAGTGATATTTTCAAGGGCTGTTTGAAGAGGAACAGTTTCTGGCGGTGTTACCTGCAAGGTGATGGTTCGTTTACGTTCTCTATGATTAATTTGAGGGACACCAGTAGAATACGTTAGGCTCGCAACGTCACCGATGCGTACCAGCTGGCCAAAGTTATTCACAATGTGTTTATTGAGAATATCTTCCGGAGACGTAACGAAGTGCTCATCGCTTCTTAAAATTAAATCAATTTCTTTATGTCCGTCAGGTTTATACTCGCTGATTTTCCGACCGTCCATGATAATGTCGATGTAAGTACCTAAACTGGTCTCATCAAGACCATTCGCTAATAGTTTATTTCGATCAGGAACGATTCTAGCTTCTGGGTACGATATTTCTAATGATGGCATAGGGCGAATCTGTGCCCCTTCGATACTTTCTGACAGGGTTCCATAGAGGACTCTGGCTGCGTCAATGATGTCACTGTTGCTGGTTCCAGACACGTTAACTTCAATACTACGACCCTTACCAATACCACTTTCAAATATGCCTGCTTGTAGACTCACACCAAACATATCGGGTATGGATTGCATGACTTGGTTGAAGAGAGGCATTAATTCTTTAGCTCGAGTTTCATGTTCGCTTAAACCACCAAACAGGGTCAGGCTATCGTGGCTGACAAAAAACAGGTCTTTAATTTTAGGCATGCCATTCACGTCATCTTCTTCAATGTAAGGTTTCAGTTCTTCATAAACATATTCTGAAGTTTGTTCTCGTTTCTCGACTGAATAGCCTGGAGGCGGAACAAGAATGTTTAAGATGAGGTTTCGGTTTCCTTGGGGTAGGTACTCAGCTTTTGGTAACAGGCCTACCGTTACGAGATAGGATCCGGCAACAAATAGAATAACGGTTGCTAATCGTGTCCAGCCAGATCGTAGCGTTAGTTGAGATAGCACCATAATTGCTCGTACGAAGGCATTCCCCTCGTGCAATTTGACTGGCTTTTCATAGCCTGTTTTATCTTGAGATCGACCATAAAACCGACGAATAATTGTAGGTATTAGGGTGATGGAAATAACTAGGCTGAAGACGATTGATGCAGTGATGGCAATTGCAATGTCTCGAAACAACTGGCCGGCTTCTTCTTCGATAAAGAGGACAGGCAAAAATACGGCCACGGTAGTCACCGTTGACGCGAGGACAGCCCCCCATACTTCTGTTGTACCATCCAATGCGGATTGAAATGCATTTTTCCCCATTTGTCGATGGCGGTCTATGTTCTCAAGTACAACAATGGAGTTGTCCACAAGCATGCCCACGGCAAAGGAAATACCCGCTAAGCTGACGACATTGATGGAGCGATCACCTAAATATAAAAATATAAAAGTGCCCATGGCTGAAACAGGAATGGCAATGGCAACCGTAATTGTGGAGGCGATGGAGCGAAGGAAAAGAAGTAACACTATGATTGCTAACAAAGCGCCCACAATCAGGTTTGACTTCACCATATCAATGGCTGTGTTTATATAGGGGGTTTGATCGTAGACCCAATCAAAGTAAAGGCCTTGCTCGGCCAGTATGGTCTCATTTAACTCATCAACCACAGAGTGCACTCGTTGGGTAAGATCTAAAACATTTGCTCCAGACTCTTTTTTAACACCAACAATGATCATTGGCATACCGTTGTGCAATACTGCATCGGTTTTAGGTTCATAGCCAATACGAGCGTGACCGATGTCCGCGACTGTGATTCGGTAGAAACCATCGTCTCGAATAGGTAATTCCTCGACATCCGTAATGGACTGGAACTCAGCGAGTGTACGAATTCGATAATTCCGGCGACTGATGCCTTGCACCCCCGCAGAGGTTGTTTTGTTTCCTCGTTGTATGCGTTGTGCGAGTTGCTCAATCGTTAATTGATTGTTTGCAAGCGCGGTGGCATCTACAACCACTTCCATCTGTTCTTCTGTTCCACCGAGAACAAAAAGAGAACCTACGCCATCAACACGTTCCAACTGGGCACGTACTTCGTTTTCAAAAAAGGTTCGCTCTTTTCGCACATCTCGATAAGGCTCTTGGGTCTTTTTGAGCATCATCCAAATGATGGGGGAACTGTCTGCACCGGAAGTACTGATGACCGGCTTGAGCGCGTTTTCTGGGTAGCTTGAGACTTCATTCAACTTGTTAGAAACCAGCATGTTAGCGCTGTTCAAACTGGTGCCGACTTTGAATGTTAAGGTAATCTCACCGTAGTCGTTGTAGCTGGCGCTTTCCATGAGCAGCAAGCCTTGAACGCTCTTTAATACCTCTTCTTGGGGTTCGATTATTTCTTTTTCTATTTCATAGGGACTTGCGCCAGCCCAAGTGGTTCTGATGGATATTTGAGGCTGCTCAACATCAGGGGTAAGTTGAACTGGAAGCTCTAACAAACTTACGATGCCAAACATAACCACTAAAATGACGGCGGAGATGGTCGCTACAGGGTGACGAATGGATTGACTGATTAATGACATGATTCAACCGCCTTTATTGTGTGATTACAGGTTGATCTGGGCGGAGTCGGTCATTTCCTTTAATAATGACGAGGGTTTTATCGGTGATGAGGCCAGGCTTTACAGCAACTTTATCTCCATATCTGCCTGTGACGGTTACTGGGAGAATTTGTGCCTGAGTGGTGCTATCTTCGGCTGTTTTAACCGTATAAATAAACTCTTTTCCTTGATGCTGAACTAAGGCATCACGAGGAAAGGTGATTGCTTGTCGTTTATCTGAAGTAGCAATGGACACTTTTAATGACATATTTCGAATGAAGCCAGGCTGGTAACCTATCGCGACTTTGACAGGGACACTTTTAGTTCTTAGGTCTGCCACGGGGACTGTGCTGCTTAACGTACCTTGCAGTTGCAATTCAAGAGGGGAGATATTAACGGCTGTCTTGGTACCTAGTTTAATGTAACGCACGTATCGTTCTGGAACACTCACCAGTGCAATGGTGTCATCAAGCTTAGCCAATGTAACGATTGGGTCTGCTTGGCCAAGCCATTCACCGGGTTGTTTGTGTTTGGCGAGAATCAAACCGTCAAACTTTGCCATGATGTCACTTTTTCGGATTAAAATATTGAGCCGTTCTATTTGGTTGAGCAGTTTCTGTCGATTGGCTTGATTCGCCAGTAGGCTATATTCTAGATTTTCTAATGCTCTTCTGCTTTCAAAGCTGGTTTTTAGCAGCTTTTTAGAGCGTTTAATGTCTTTCTCTATTCGGCCTTGCTCCGCCTTTAACGCTTCAAGCTCTGATTCTTTCACTTTAATGTCTTGATGCAGAAGGTCAGTATTTAAGCGAGCGATCAGATCCCCTTTTTTTACAGAATCGCCCTCATCAAAATAGATCGCACTAATAATGCCTGTTTGCTCACTGGTGATTTGACTGCTCGAATTAAATTCAATTATCCCCGGTATTTCTGTGGTGTCAGCTAGTTCTTCCAGTTGGACCTGTGTTGTAACTACCTTCGCTGGTGGCATTGATTGAGCTATAGTGTTTGCAGATACAGAAGTGATGAGCAAACAAAAGAGGCCGTGAAATACGTTTTTAAGTTTTTGGCTGTGATCTTGAGCGTTGGTTTTGATGTTCATAGTGATGGTTCTTTTATGAGTGCTAGCGAGATGCGCAGCCCTTGGATGATTAATCCCTATATTTTATAGGGGATAGCCAGCGTAGAACAGTGAGAAAATTGATCGCTCGGATGAGAATTTCTAATTTGAAGTATAGCGGAGAAATTTTGAACGAAAAAAAACCCGACCTTTTGCAAGATCGGGTTTTTTAAATTTGGTGCCGACACCAAGAGTCGAACTCGGGACCTACTGATTACAAGTCAGTTGCTCTACCAGCTGAGCTATGTCGGCGAAACTTGGTGAGCATTATAGGTATAAAAAGAACGCTGTCTACTGTTTTTTAAAAACTTTTACGTTTTTATTTCAGATAAGTTAATTATTCTTTAGTTTTTGGTTAATCTTTGATCATTAACGTGTTTTTAGTCATTAGATAACAACGAGTATCGTTTCAAGTGATCGCCTTATGTTAAGAAAGTCGTTAGAATGGCGGAAAATTATGTGATCAGATAATTACGATAAAAATGACACGCCAAGCTCGATGAATTTACTGAATCCCCCATTTGTTTAGTGGAACTTTCATGGTGAGAAAATCGGACTCCAAGCACGTTGAAAAAATCCGAACAGGCAGTTTTGAACGAAAATATCTAATGGCAAAGGCAGGCATCGTTGCCAGTACTCGTTATGCGTCTAAAAGCGCGGGCGCCATGTTAAAAAGCCAAGATAAGCGTCGTAAGGCTCATAAAAGGGCGCTTGCTCAAGAAGCCAATTACCTTGTGGAAGAGCTCGGTAAGCTTAAAGGCAGTGTTGTAAAGATTGGCCAAATGATGGCGCTTTATGGTGAGTTATTTTTACCTAAAGAAATAACCGATGCATTGCATACCCTCGAAGAAGACACGACTCCGGTTGCTTGGACAACAATACATCACGCCTTAGTAAAAGAGTTAGGTGCCGAACGTCTTACTGAGTTGGACATTGATCCCGTGCCAATTGGTGCAGCGTCTCTTGGTCAAGTGCACAGGGCTACTCGACTCTCAGATGGCCGTCAATTGTGTTTAAAGGTCCAATATCCTGGTATTGCAGAAGCAATTGACTCAGATTTAAGTTCTGTTGCAACGCTGATTAAGATGACCAGAACCGTCAAAATGGGACGGGATTTTGATCAGTGGTTTAATGAGATTCGATTCATGATGCACCGAGAAGTGGATTATCATGAAGAATTTCATACAACTCGTAAGTTTGGTCGCTTGCTTTCTGATGACCCTCGTTATGTTGTACCGGAAGTTTTTGATCGTTACTCCACAGGAACGGTACTGTGTACTTCGTACGAAGAAGGACACAACGTATCGAGCGATGCTGTTTTAGGCTTGGCTCTGGAAAGGAGGAATAACTTAGCTCGATGGTCTCTTGACTTATTATTGAAGGAATTATTTGTCTGGAAAGAAATGCAGACCGATCCTAACTTTGGTAACTATCGCATTCGTTTAGGTTCTGATGGTCAACCGGATCAACTTGTGTTGTTGGATTTTGGTGCGGTTAGGTCTTTTGATGATTCCATCATGATGCCCGTCCAGTTAATGATTAAGGGCGGATATTTACGAGATAAGAAAAAAGTCCTTGAAGGGGCGGTTGCTGTAAATTTCATGCAGCCTCACTTTCCGCCGAAAGTCTTAAATGCTTTTACAGACATTGTTTATGATTTGGTTGAGCCTGTTGCCAGTGGTAAGAACCCTCCACCTGCATTTGCTTTAAATCAGTACGGTGATTACTGCTGGGTTGAAAGTGATTTACCCGCACGCGTCGCTCGTAAAGCAGCAATCTCTGCCATTTCGAAACACTTTAATATGCCTCCAAAAGAGTTTTTATTTCTGCAGCGTAAACTCGTTGGTGTGTACACTATGATCTCTGTCTTGAAGGCTGAGTTTAATGGGCAGGAAGTCTTCGATCTGTATTTCGAAGGCCTTGCTGATTCGATAGACTCAGAAGCTTCTTAACGAAGCTTCTGTGTTTTATCTATGATGAGAGACAGTCTAAACGTTTACCAAAGGTTTTGTTTTTCTTCTTTAAGCCATGAAATGGCGGTATCCATATCTTCAAAGTATTTGGCCTCTCCAGAGATAAACCAAGTACCAATTTTAGCCGCATATTCTTGCCATGTTTTATTGCCGTAGATGGCAATTTTTGCAAACTCATTTCCGTGTTTCATGCCAAGTTTTAAATCGTCCCAGGCAGCCCGAAGTTCCCAACCCTCTAATTCAGACGCATCCACAAAGACATTAATGTAAGGGTGTTCGATGCCTTTGACTGCGGAGTCGAGCATGGGGGTGATCTTTTCGTAATCTTTGTGAGTAAGCTTACCCTGTATTTTAAGTGTGAAGAGTATTTCTTCACTCATTTTTTCTAAACCGACTGAAATACCGTGATTAATTGTGTTCATGATCCGATACTCAAAACGTAGGTGGAGATGAATTGATTTATTACCAAAAACCTCACTCTTAAATATAGATGTGGAATTCAAAACTTGGAGAGATATACATCAAAAAAAATTAAACATCACTGTTTGTACTGGCGCTCGACAGTTAGAATGTTGTCCAACCCGTTAATCACCCGTTTTTGAGGTTTTGCATTGCATGCTGAGTTTCTTCGAGAAGCTAATTAACCCCTTTCCTGTTGAAGAGCCTAATCAACCACCATCCACCTTATTTTCTTATTGCAGACATCATATTAAGGGCATGGAAATCCCACTGCTGTTAATGGCTGTTTTCTCGGCACTGCTTGCTGTGGCAGAGGTATTTTTATTTGGATTCATGGGAGACATGGTCGATTGGTTATCCACGGAGACGCCCGCTACTTTATTTGATGTGCATGGTGATGCTTTGGTGAAGGCGGCCGTTTTATTGCTTATTGGTTTGCCTGTCTTGGTCATTCTCCATGCTGCGTTTCTTCATTTGGCGTTATTAGGAAACTTCCCTATGCAAATACGATGGATGTCCCATCGATATTTGTTAAAGCAAAGTATGTCGTTTTATCAAAATGACTTTGCTGGTCGCATTGCGACGAAAGTCATGCAAACGTCATTGGCCGTGCGTGAAACGGTCATGAAACTATTGGACGTGATGGTTTATGTTGGCGTTTATGCAATCTCTATTCTGGTGCTGGTGGCACAAGCGGATTACCGATTGATGATTCCCATCATTGGGTGGTTATTTTCATACTCGGCTGTGCTCTATTTTTTCATTCCGAGATTAAAAAGAATATCTACGGATCAAGCGGATGCTCGTGCGGAAATGACGGGCCGTGTTGTTGATAGTTACACCAATATAGCAACGGTAAAGTTGTTTTCGCACAGCCAACGAGAAGCATCTTATGCCAAAGAAGGCATGAACGGTTTTCTTCAAACGGTGTATAAGCAGATGCGTTTTGCCACAGGCCTAAGTTTCTGCGTCAATGCGATCAACTATTTATTAATATTCTCCCTGTCCGTTTTGGGTATTTGGTTGTGGATGGATAACTTAGTTTCTGCGGGGGTGATTGCTGTTTCTGTCAGTTTAGCTTTACGTTTGAATGGCATGTCGCAATGGATCATGTGGGAAATTTCGGCTCTGTTTGAAAATATTGGTACGGTCGCAGATGGCATTTCTACGTTGTCGCAGCCACAAGAAGTATTGGATAACCCGGGTGCGCCAGAACTTAAGGTGACGCAGGGTGACATTAAGTTTAATCATATTGGTTTCCATTATGGAAAGAAGAGCGGTGTGATTGATGATTTGGATCTTCACATCAAGCCAGGTGAGAAAGTGGGCTTGGTTGGAAGGTCTGGTGCGGGTAAGTCCACTCTTGTGAATTCTTTGATGCGGTTTCATGATTTAGCGAAAGGAGAAATTTTAATCGACGGTCAGGACATTCGATCTGTACAGCAAGAAAGCTTACGTTCTCAGATTGGTATGGTCACACAAGATACGTCGTTACTTCATCGTTCCGTTAGAGAGAATATTCTATACGGACATCCTACTGCGTCAGATGAAGACATGATCAATGCCACGCGTAACTCAGAGGCCTATGAATTCATTCAGACATTGACCGATCAAGAAGGCCGAATAGGGTTTGATGCCAAAGTGGGTGAACGAGGCGTAAAACTGTCAGGAGGCCAGCGCCAACGAATAGCCATATCTCGTGTCTTACTGAAGGATGCACCCATATTAATTCTTGATGAAGCCACCTCTGCCTTGGATTCTGAGGTTGAGGCTGCGATCCAACAAAGTTTATTAAAATTAATGGAGAACAAAACAGTGATTGCAATTGCCCACCGTCTCTCAACGATTGCTGCGATGGATCGTCTTATTGTCTTGGACGATGGGAAAATCGTAGAGCAGGGCACGCATACTGAATTGGTGACTCTAGGCGGTATTTATGCGCAGTTATGGGCTCATCAAACGGGTGGCTTTATTGGTGAGGATTGAGTTGTCCAAGCCGGAATGTATGCCGTTTTTGTTTAAACCTTAAAAATGTTAAGCCTATTTTCTTGTTGGCTTGCTTGATCTTCCATCTGTTGGCAATGTTGAGTCTGTTCTTCTGCGCCATCGGCAACGGTTTGACTGATATCCCTGATGTTCGTTGTATTCCGATTAATTTCTTCGGTTGTTGCGCTTTGTTGTTCTGCGGCAGCAGCGATTTGAATGTTCATATCTGAGATCTCAGAAATTCGTTCTCTGATGGCTTGAAGTGCTTCGTTTGCTTGACCTGAAATATCGCGAGTCTGATTGGCCATTTCTTTGCTGTGATTGATTTTCTGCTCTGCTTGTTTCACACCGGATTGAAGCTGGTTAATCATGCTCTGGATTTCTTCGGTTGACTGTTGTGTTCTTGACGCAAGTGCTCTTACTTCATCAGCGACGACTGCAAAGCCTCTGCCTTGTTCGCCCGCTCGTGCGGCTTCAATGGCTGCATTGAGTGCAAGCAAGTTGGTTTGCTCTGCGATGCCAGTAATGACGGATAAAATGGATTCTATATTATTACTGTATTCTGCAAGGTTATTGATGGTTGCTACGGCTTCGTCCATGTCGGAAGAGAGTTGGTTAATGGCATGGGTGGTTTTCTCGACGACGTCTGAACCATGGGAAGCAGCGTCTTGTGCGGAAGAAGCGGAATCAGCCCCCGTTTGTGCATTATCAGCAACATCATGGGCGGTTGAAGACATTTCACTCATCGCTGTTGCTAATTGGTCCAGTTCTTCAAGCTGACGCTGTAAGCAATTTGATGCTTTCTGTGCTGCGTTGCTTGTTAGATTACTGTCATCTTTTACACCAGAGGACAGTGCTTTAATCTCAATAATCATTTCTTGTAAGTAACTGATGAAAACGTTGAACTGCTGGGAAACCTTGCCGAATTCATCATTGCTAGTGACGGGCAATCGTTCGGTTAAATCTCCTTCTCCACGGTTTATTTCAGTCAAGGAGGTATGTAACTGTTGCAGCGGTTTCAATACTTGGGTCATTACCGCAAATAAAACGGCTGAACTGATCAAAACGCCTAAGATTGCAGCAAATAAAGCTCTGATACCCAACGCATTTGCATCTTTCATGATGATGTCTTTGTTAACGACAACGCCGATCATCCAGTTTGTACCACGAAGGGTTGAAAGAGGGTGAAACGAAACAAGAGCAGTCTGGTGTTCCATTGAGATGGTTTGAAGCTCTTTAGTGAGTTTGGGTTGTTTAAGTGTGAAGAGTTTTGAAACATTTAAGCCGTTTAGTTCGTTATCTGGGTGACTAATGACGGTACCGTTTTCGTTCAATAAGAAGGTGTAACCTGCGCCGCCAAAGTTAATAGTGTTTACTGCATCTGAAACCGTTTTAAGACTTAAGTCGCCGCCGAATGCCCCTTTGAATGCGCCCTTGTTAGAGAAATTAGCAACGACAGAGATCAGTATTTCACCAGAGGACGCATCAGCGTATGGATCTGTTAATGCCGCTTTACCGTTCGCAGCTTTGGCAACGTTGTACCAAGGGCGTTTGCGTGCATCCCAGTTTGTTGGATTCCAAGTTTTATCGTTGGTGATGGCTTTTCCGTCAGTATCCAGCCCTCCAAACATTAATAAGAATTCACTTTTAAGAATGGGCTGGTCGAACGCATCTTGAATACGCTCGGGGCTGAAACTGCTGTCGATGTCTTGAGCCACAAGATCGATCAGATGGAGTTTCCCGTTTAGCCAATTGGCAACCTGAAACCCTAACGCTGAACTGGTTTCATTGATATTGTTTTCAGCTTTTTGATACAGGCTATCTCGAACGGTAACGTATTGAGTCCAAGATAGGACGCTAATGACCAATAAAATGATAATGGCAGAGATTAAAGCGATTTTATGGGCGACTTTCATAAATTCCTTCCAAAAATTTCGGACTATTTCTGGATACTCCTTGGCTACATCAATTAAAGTGGTTTAATAACCGTATCTATCTAATATAGATTAGATATTGTTTCCTGGTAGGAAAAAATGCAGTAAGAAGAGAGAGGCATTTGAGATGCTGCGTATAGTGCCTCTATTATTGATATTTGAATATTGTCTGTTTTATAAAGCCTACAGAAGAATAGGGTTCAATCTCAAGGGGATGATTAATGTCGGTACGGAGCAAAAGCACAAAGGTAGCGGTACCTTTAATAACTGGGTTATTGATTCATGGTTCAGGCTATGCTGAGTCTGTAGACCCTAAGGATCAAGAAGCAGTAAACCGATGCATTCTTAAGAGTGTTGAAATTGCAGGGCCTGATGTCACGGCGAAAAGCATACGTGATAATTGCAGCCGGATTGAATCGATTACTGAAGTTGAGGTCCCCACTCGAGTGTTAGTGGAGAAAGCAACGGAAAACAATCCTTACTTAATTACGGCACACCGACAAAACTACATTTTACCTATTTCTTACATTGAAGCCCCAAACCAAGCCCCTTATGAGGACAATAATTTCTATCCGGGTATCGACGACCCAGTGGAAAATGAAGAAGTTAAACTTCAACTAAGTATCAAGGTACCCTTAACCTATTCAGACGTCTTTGTGCCTAATGATGCCGTATACTTTGGCTTCACATTGAAGTCTTTTTGGCAGTTTTATGCGAGCGATGTATCTTCGCCATTCAGGGAAACAAACTACCGACCAGAGATTTACTATGAAGCGCCAATCCCGAGTACTGTATGGGGTGGCACCGTCTTAACTCGCGTGGGAATCGAACATGAATCGAACGGTCGTGGTGGCGATTTGAGTCGCAGTTGGAATCGTGTGTTTGCGGGTGTTGGTTTTGCTAAGAATGATTGGGCAGTGTACGTTCAACCGTGGTGGCGTATCCCTGAGGATGAAAAAGATCTGGAGTCAGACCCCGATGGGGACGACAATCCAGACATTAATAAATATATGGGCTATTACGAATTATTCGGAGTGTACAAACACGAAGATATCGAGTTTTCGGCGGCCAGCCGGTTTAACTGGGCGACAGGTTACGGCGCTATTGAAGCCGGAATGAGCTTTCCTTTGTATGGTCGACTGAAAGGCTTCGTGCAATATTTTAATGGCTATGGTGAGAGCTTAATTGATTATAACCATAAACAGCAGCGTATTGGTTTTGGGTTCTTGCTGACCGGAATCTTGTAACTCAATTATTTACGACGTGAACCTACAAACTATACATTCCTAACATCTTTATGAAGCTCGTCTGGCACACATGCCAGATGAGCTTATATGGCACTGTTTTAATTTGAACAATGTTCCTATTTAAACAACGTACCTATTTGAGGAATGGCTCTATTTGAAGATCATCGGCCCATAGGCAACTAAAACTAAGGTGGTGCCCATCACACACAAGGGAAGTAATATTCTTTCATTTCGATAATAGAAGTTCTTCCCTTCATCCATAGCAAGTTGTATCTCTTTTTCACCGACGACCTGTCTCGTAAATACATGGTTAATTGCTACGGGGGGGCTTAAGTAACCTAGCTCAAAAGCAACTAGACAAATCATCCAGAAGTGTACTGGTTCAATGCCTTGTTGGTAGGCAATAGGCGCTAGACTGATACTGACTAAAACTAAGGCTCCAAATGGGTCCATGAGCATGCCTATTATAACCAAGCAAATCAGTAAGAACCCCATCATGGCGTATTGTGATTGTGAGAACAGCGTTAGGGTATTCTCTAGGTGGCTTATGTCCATGGTTCCACCCACCGCATAAGAGCAGGCCATGACCATAAGAAGCGCGCCTATGTGAGGTGTTGATTCATCGACAGACTGTTTAATTGGGTGGGTAGGGGCTGAATATCGATCATGTTGTGACTGGTAATTAGGATACAAGTCTTGTTCGAAGGAAGAGCGCTCCCAAAGTATCATTTGGATGATGATGACAGGCAAAAGATAAGAGGCAGAGAATTCATCAAGATGAGCGCCTAAGAGAAAGTGATAGCCGGATAAACTCAACGCAATGATCAAGACATAGGGAAACAGCTGCTGAAACCCTAACCATTTAGAATACGTTTGATCGGTGTTTTCTGGGGGCGTTGTTTGTTTTTGTTTTGTTATAAGAGCAAAACAAGCAAACACGAACAAGGTCAAAGCAAAGACTTGGCCGCCCCAATAATAGAGCTCATCCGTCACCACCTCTTTATTTAGCATTGCAATGCCGACGATTAGTAAACATGGGCGTAAAACTACACCAGAACTGCCTGTCATAGCCGTTACTGCAAGCGCAAGTTGTCTACGTGTTCCAACGTTTCTTAATTCTTGATATACCACCGCGCCCATCGCGATGATAATAATGCCGGATGCACCCGTGTACGCAGTTGGCAGTGCCATAAGCACGATAGCCACAATTGCTAAAGCCTCAGGCGGCAATTTCCATGGTTTGAATACGTTAAAAATTCTGGAGCCTAGTTGAGTTTGTTTTAATAGCATACCAACCCAAATATACAGCGCGATTTGTAAATATAAGCCTGAAAGTTCAAACATTTGGGTGAACAGAATTGCTAAGCCCGCTGGATGAAATTGTGAAATGAAGAAATGGTAGGCGGCCGTTAGGCTCATATATGAATAGATCGGGATGGATAGAAGTGCTTGGCCAATACTCCCTTTGTAACCCGTGGTGGTTGAGCTTGTTAAGAACTGCCCTATGGATACGATGCTCATAGCTGCCGAGCCAAGTATTAAAATAACGACAACTTCAGGTTGTTCAAGTGGGATGCCTGATGTGTTTTGGGTTAGAAAGTAACTGATACCGGAGAAGGCTATACAGGCATTTGACACGGCTTGAGCAAGGGTGGACGCTTTACTATCCAGTTTAGTTTGTACTGGTTTAAAGCTAATGTGACTGCTTCTAATGCATGCGAGTAAAGCAGATGAAAATAACAGAATGACGAGTGACAATCGTTGCTGTTGCAATGCAAATAAACTTAATGAGGAAAAGGCATGTTCTATTGTTCGGAATGCCACTAACGTTCCTGTAATTTGCGCTTGATAGTCGTGTAATTGTTGGTGTTGTAATTGGCAGCTAGCCATCTGGTTTTCTAAAGATTTTCTTACGCTTATTTTATCGAAAGGGTCATTGAATAGACCAAAATCGTCTTCTTGGTTCTTATGGTTTCCTGCGAGTTTCATCAGTTGTTGATCAACATCCATGTTGAGGTCACAATTCGGCACTGAAGGGTCATTTCTAAGTGCAGGGTAATCTTCCCAGATGGCAGAGCCAACGTTCAGGAGTTGGCTATGAACATGCTCGCCGGTGCCCGCGAGAATGGTAAAGATAAGTAGGGCGAATACGCTGAAGCTTAAAAACCTAGACGCTTTGCTTGATGGCGTTTCCAGAACTGGTTGTGCTTGGTCGTGTTGCGTTGTTTCTGGCTGAGATACGTTCATGACATACCCTCTACTCTTTGTTATCTGAAGTGCATTCAGCGAGGGTCGGATCTAATTTACAACGAACTTTTCTAAACAGCGTGAGCGCTTTAGCGTTGTAGATGCCTTGATTTCTTAGTGCTATTCGGTTCTCACGATGAGTGTCATTCCAAGCAACTTTCACCTCTTTGGGGATGTTGATCCAGTATTTTTTAGGGATTCTCTCTTCGCTGGTCTCGATAACCTCCATGAAGGTACTCATGTATTCTCGGCTGTAGTTACGTGAATTCTGACCAAACTCGGCCGGAAGTTTGGTCCAGCGCGCAACGATTTGCATTGTGGTTTGATGTAGGGGCCAGTCGATGATGCCTCCATTGGGTTCTAATCCCTTATATAACTCCATTGGCTCGTAAGCGATGGCTGGTGCGCCAGTGATATCAACTACGTGACTATTAAACTTTTGAAGTGCATTCGTTATGGTGGATTTTATAGGCGTCATGCCTGTGGATTTAACGAGGTATTCTGATTCAGGTGCGTTATCGAGCACAGTTATCTTTTTACCAGCAAGTTTTTCTGGGGAGTTAATGCTCCGATCTATCACAAAGCCGAAGAGTGCACCTGTTGGTGATATAGACACAACTTCATAATCACCTTGACGCATATATTTCGAGGCTTGTGGTGTTGAGAGGGTCGAGAGTATCAAGTTCAGGTGTTTGTAGGTTGGTATCGCGCCAATGGAATTAATTGTGCCCGTGAAATGATTGTAGTTACGTGCTCGGATGCCTGGAAGATTAACCAAATCGCATATTCCTGCATTGAAATCTTCTGCTGCGATTCGATCATTTGTGTAGGACTTAAAACTGAGGTCAACTCCCCACTTCATTGCTGCAGTTTTGTATTCGCTCATGATGCCGTGCATAGGCCCATTTTTGCCAATAATATCAAAAACGCACATGGTAACTGGGGTTAGTGAGCTTTGACTGCTGGTGGTTACAGCGAGACTGAATGTTGATGATAGGGTGATGATTAACCCAATAATAAGTTTAGGTAATGTTATTTGATTGAAGTATCCGCTATTTAATTGAACGTCCATGATGAACTGCCTTTTTCTTATTTTTTTTGATTTTTATCTCTTCAAAAATCATAGCAATCTCAAAAATGGCTTTGCTCATCCTAAAGTAGGGTTAGCAAACTTTTTTCGCTTATGTGTTACTCGTCTTGTAGAATCTCAGGTTTTCAAGTTAGAGGTTATTATTGTGCTGAACTTTTTAGTCATCGTTATTCTTGTTGCCCTGGTTGTCTTTTTTACAAAACGATTTTCGGACGGTAAAAAGGAAGCATTAAACAATGTTGAAACTGGTGTGGCGTTTCTTGAAAAGAACAAGTCTGTTGATGGTGTTAAAACAACGGAGTCAGGCCTTCAATATCAAGTGATTTCAGAAGGCTCAGGTGATAAGGCGCCAGTAGCCAGTGATAAAGTAACCGTGCATTACCATGGCACTCTCATGGACGGAACTGTATTTGACAGTTCGGTTGAGCGAGGGCAGACCATTGATTTCTTTTTAACTCAAGTGATACCGGGTTGGACGGAAGGTCTACAGTTGATGGTCGTGGGAGAGAAGACGCGTTTATTTATACCGAGCCATTTGGGTTATGGAAACCGTAAGGTGGGTACAATACCTGGGGGTTCAGTGCTCATTTTTGAGGTGGAGTTACTTCAAATTAATTAAATTGTGATTTTGTACAAGCAGCATTTATTAGATTAAATATAAGTGTTGCTCATCCCTTCTTTGTTTTTCTAATTTCAGTATTGATTAAGTAATAATGATTAATACTAAGCTTCTTATTTATTCTCTAGATACTCGAAAACCTTTCTTTTTATATTGTTTAAAAAATCGACTTTATGTGTTCGTTATTTGAAATTATGAATGGCTTTTGTGGCCTGCTATATGCAGGTTGTTTTGTTGTAAGTTATTGATATTTTTGTTTTTTATGGGTTTTTTTATATGCTTTGATACCATTTATCTTGCTATTTTATCCAGATGTCGGTTGTTTGAAAAATAGACGGTTTTACGGGGTTGAATTTGTGTTGTTTCAACTAAGATAAATGTAAGTGTGGTTATTAAGAGTTGCTCGGTCATGGCTATTAGTGAGAGACGTTCTTTTGAAAAGGGCATTATATTTATTAGTGGATTCAGTTTAATAGAATTAATGATTGTGGTCGCAATTGTTGGGGTCCTAGGGTTTATTGTTGTTCCTAGCTATGCAGAGTTTGTAAAAGACGGGAAAAGATCTGCGGCTCAAAGTTATATGTTAGAGCTGTCTTCAAGACAATCCAATTACTTACAGGACAACCGTAATTACACTGATGTAGTTAGTGATTTAAATGTTTTAGCTTCTGATGATGTAACTGATAACTACACCATATCTATTGTAAAAGGGGCTGATGGTGATGCGCCTATATTTACTATTACAGCAGCACCGACTTCGACAGGATCAATGTCTTCGGATGGAAATTTAACTATTAATCATTTAGGAGTAAAAACTCCTTCAGATAAGTGGTGAGAAAATGCTTACCTGCAGGAAGAGAAGAGAAAAAAGAACCTTGTCTAATAAGGGGTTCACTCTTATGGAGTTACTGCTTGTAATGGGGTTGACTGGGGTGCTTTTCGGCGTTACATGGAGTGCGTTGAAGAACTACATTCCTAATGAAGATGTTAGGCAAGCAGCACTTCAGCTTCAATCAGGGTTACTAATGGCTAGAAGTGAAGCCGTTAAGACTTCTAACAATGTTTACTTAACTGCTTCAGTAGATGGTTATAGTTCTGGTTGGGCCATTTCTACTAACCAATTAAGAACTTATGAGCAATGTGTTAATTCTGGGAATTCAGATTGTGTATACGTATTCCAGAATGATCGATCCATACTATTCTCAGGTGAACTTGCTCAAGTGGCATATGATAGGCAAGGTCGATTACCTCTAGGTGTAACCTTGGAGGTTGATATATGCGATTCAAAAGAGAGCAGTTATGTAACTAAAAGAGTTGTAGCTGTGTCTTCAAATGGTTTCCCAAAAATTGAACTGGACGGGGACTGTGAACCATGATTTTTGATGACTTTACCATCCAAAGTAAAAAGCCTTCTTTAAACGGGGCCCGTTTAGTGAAAGGCTTTAGTCTTCTAGAAAGTCTTGTTGCGTTAGTTATCTTTGCAGTTGCGATGCTTGGTTATATAGGGATGCAAACACGAGGTGTGCAATTAAATATAGAGTCTGATCAGCGTGAACAAGCGATTAGAATGGTTGAATTTCTTGTTAATGCAATCAGTACCAATAGGGACGCTCGAGGGTGTTATCAGACGATCTTAGGAGAACATACAACCCAATATGCAGGAACAGGGAATAGTGAGGATTTCACTTGTGTTGGTGCTGGTGTTATTGAGACTCAAAGCCAAGCCAATGAAGATATGGATTTATGGGATGAGCTGTTAAAAGGTGATAACCAAGGAGGTGGAATGATTAATGCCCGTGGCTGTGTTGAAACTAATGCAGTTAGTGGTGATATGACTGTGACTGTAGTTTGGCAAGGATTAGTGGCTACAGAGGCGTCGGATAATGTGTGCGCTATAAGTCTATACACTGGGGATGTTCGAAGAGTCCTAAGTTACACAATAAGCTTTGCAGACCTAGGGGCTTAAACAATGAAACAACTTACTGTTCAGAGCGGTATTACACTTATTGAGGTTTTAATCGGTTCATTGCTCGGGTTCATTCTAAGTCTTGCAATTATGAGCTCGGTAATAAACTCCAATATTGTAAATCGTGAAAGTATGAAGTCTCTTGAAATCTCTGAGAACGGTCGCTTTTTAAATGATATTTTGAAGCATGATATTTCTAATTCTGGTTTTTATGATTCACTCGGAGATTTGCCTTCTGGAGGCGCTTCAGTGGATCCTTGTAATGTAGGGCTGTTCAATAACAGTGTGGAATACCCTGTTCAAGGGTTTAATGATACAAACACTGGGGAAATGGCTGCGCTTTCAAGCTGTGCCTTACAATTGGAAAGCGATACTGATGTTTTAGTTTTAAGAAGAGCGAGTTCTGTTATTGAAGTCCCTGCATCATTACCGGACGAATATCACTTTCAAGCTGATTATGAAAATTATATTGTTCAAAGAACGGTAGACCCATCTCTTTTCCCATACGCAAATAAACAGGGTGCAGAGGATATACGACAGTATTTAGTTCATATTTATTATGTGAGCCCATGCCCAGAAATTGATTGTAGTTCCAGTTCTGCTACGGATGTACCCACGCTAAAAAGACTTGAGCTGGACTCGGGGCAATTTCAGCAAATCGTTATTGCTGAGGGTGTTGAACAGTTTCAAGTAGAGTATGGAATAGATCGCTCTGGTAATGGTGTCCCTAATGAAAGCCTTTTGGGGGCTAATGATTCATACATCGATGACCCTAATGATACAGAGATGCAAAATATAGTCTCCATTAGATACTTCACTATAATCCGATCCAATGTTGAATCTGATGGTTATACAGATGCGGGCAGCTATGACTTAGGTGAGTTTGGAATAGTCACGGGTAATTCTTTAGGCGAAATATACAAAAGAAGGCTATTTATGAACCTAGCTCGAGTTGTAAATATAGCAAGTAAACGGGAGGGGTAACTATGTATTGTAATAGGTGTAAGCAAAAAGGGGCTGTTCTACTTTTATCCCTAGTTATGTCTCTAGTTTTAGCCGTTGCAGCAGTCAGTTCTGTAAACATTGGACATATAAACCAGAACATTATTCGTAATCAAACTGAGATATTGAGAGCAGAGCAAGCTGGTTTAGATGTGATTGAAGTATTACTAGGTGGTACGGCTGAGTTTGAAGCTGCTGCGGGGAATCAGTTTCTAGGGGTTACGCATACTATAAATGATGACACTTTCGATCGTGAAGGGTTTGAAGTCGCAGTGGTTAATGTTCGTTGTACATACGCTCACCCAATAGCAGGTTATTCATTAACCACGACAACGACTCCAGAAACCAATTACTTTGAATTTGATATTGTTGTTGCAGATCAATTGACAGGAGCATCAATTTCAATGACCCAAGGTGTTAAGTTTAATTATCCTGCGGGATTATGCCCTTAGTATATTTTATTCTTTGGTGACTACTATGAAGTTTAAGTCGATTTTTATTTCTTTAGTTCTTTGTAATGTTCTAGCTGTTTCTCATGCCGCAGATACTGATATTTTTGAGCCAAACCCGTTAGCAACAAGTTCTAATCCTAATGTTCTATTTTTATTGGATAACTCTGCAAACTGGGATGCTCAAAGTGGTGGAACCACTAAGAAAGCTCTACTTCATGAAGCTTTGTATAAAGTCATCATGTCATCCGATGAAAATATTATGAATTTAGGCATGGGCATCTTTGCTGATACTGGTGGTGGAGCTGGTGGTGGAGGTTCTAAAGTTGAAGGAAGTAAGCTTGTATCAAGAGTTAAAAATTTAGATTCTACTTCTAAAACAGAGTACGCAAATTTGTTATACGACAACGCTGCTGATTTAACTTTGTTGGAGGTAAAGGATGCCGCTGGGGAAGTAATTGGTTACACCATTGATGGGTTCATCGCCGATCAAGAAGCAATTGATAAAGCAAATAATGCTCCTTATGCGATGTCTATGAATGAGGCTCGCCTTTATTATGGTGGAATGACGCCTGAATCTACCAAAACGGATCCTTGGGATAAGCTTTCCTTGGGGGCTGATGAAGTAGGAGATTATGAGAGTCCTATCACTTTAGCCAATGCTTGTAGTGCAAATTATATCATTCTGTTTGCTAATGGTTCTCCGGACAGTGGTGAGAACAATGCGGCTCAAAATAGGTTATCTGATTTCGATGCAGATACCGAAAAGATAGAGTTAACGGAAGATAAATTTGAGGCAAACTGGGTAGATGAATACGCTCGATATATGTCTGTAGTTGACATGAATGATGACATTTTAGGTGATCAACCAGTGATTACTTATGTGATAGACATTTATGATGAGTCCGTATTGACAGGTAATAATCGACCTGGATCTAATAATTTTGAAGGTGCTAGAGCGTTATTAAAGAGCACTGCTATTCAGGGAAAGGGTAAATATTTTGCCGCATCGAATGCTGATGAAGTTGCTACGGCATTGCAGGATATTTTAGACGATATTTTAGATAAATCTTCGGTTTTTGCTGCCAGTGCACTGCCTGTTTCTGTAAATAATCGAGGTACAAATTTAAATCAAGTTTATATGGGGGTTTTTCAACCTGATGCGGATAGACAACCTCGTTGGTATGGGAATCTTAAACTCTACCAGATTGGAAATGATAGTGGCAGCTTAGAATTAGTTGATCAAAATAATGTAAGCGTTAGAGATGCGAGTCGTGGGTTTGTGAATTCAAACGTTCAAAGCTTTTGGACTCATGATTCTGATTTCTTTGATTACGCACCAAGAGGTACAGGTAGCTATTTATCTGCGAGTGATAATCCCGATGGGGAGGTTGTGGAGAAAGGAGGGGCAGCACAACAGATAAGGGAAGATTATATCTCTGGTGTCGCGCGTAAACTTTATACTTGTAATAGTTGTTCAGGTTCTCTGCAAACCGTTACGTTATCCAATAGTGGCCTTAGTTCTTCTGATATGGTTGACTGGTTATACGGTGCTAACAACGCGAATGACCCTCTTGTCGATGCTGCCCTCGCTGCCAATAATGATGATGAAGGAACTCGAACTGTAAGAGCATCTGTTCACGGTGATGTCGTGCATTCTCAACCTACAATAATCAATTACGGCGGCGATAATATAGTGGTTTATTACGGCTCTAATGATGGCGTTTTTAGAGCGGTTAAAGGAGGCACAGCAGGGTCAGATATTGGAAAAGAGCTCTGGGGATTTATACCTGAAGAGCATTTTCAAGATATCGAGACACTTAGGTCTAATGAAGGTAGCAGTTTATTTGGAAGCCCTAATAAACCCTGGTTTGTTGATGGTGATATTTCCTCTTATTTTGAAGACACTGATAATGACGGTGTGATTGAAACGGGTGAAAAAGCTTATTTATATTTAACTATGCGTCGTGGTGGTAATTTTATTTATGCCCTTGATGTTACAGATTTCAACAGTCCTAAATTCTTATGAAAAATAACTGGAGGAAGTGGGAGCTTTTCAGAGTTAGCGCAGACTTGGTCTGGTGTAAGAGTCACGAAGATTAAATCGAATACGAATCCTGTTTTAGTGTTCGGTGCTGGATATGATGAGACTGCAGAAGACCTTGGTCCTGATTCTTTATCCGGAAGCGCCTCGGCAGGAGCAGTCACTAAGGGAAGAGGAGTGTATGTTATCGATGCATTCACAGGTAACTTAATTGCAAATATAGGGCCTAACGGATCGGCAACTATACAAGAAACAGGTATGACGCATTCTGTACCGAGTAACGTTGCTGTATTGGAAGATTCAAGTGGCTATGCGTATAGACTTTACGTTACCGACACAGGGGCGAATATTTGGCGTATTGATACTCAAAACGACCCTTCTCCCTCAGATTGGACCGTGACTCATTTTGCTAGCGCAGCCGACGATTTTGATGGTGATACAGCCAATGATGGAAGGAAGTTTATGTATAGAGTCGATGTTGTCGAGGCAAAAGACTCCATTGGTAACTATCATGCTGTTCTTGTAGGGTCTGGTGATCGAGAACATCCTTTCGACACGAGTGTTCAAAACTATATGATGATGTTTAAAGACCGTTTTACCAACTTACTATCAGATCAAAGCGCTCCAATAGTTATGTCGTCTTTGTATGATGCCACGGATAACCTAATTCAAGAAGGGTCAGATTCAACAGCTCAAATAGCACTGTTGGATGCTGCGAATGGTTGGTATATAGCTTTGGGATCTGGGGAAAAAGTAGTTAGCCATGTTACTTCGCTAGCAGGAGTCGCCTATTTCAACACCAATCAGCCAGACTTTGGCCTTACGTCGTGTGGCTCTAATTTAGGGATTGCAAGAATATATCAAATAGCAGTCACTAATGCGGTTGCGGTAACAGAAAATGACGCTATAAGCGGGTTAACTGTCGATGACCGCAGTTATGAGGTACCAGGAGGAGGTTATCCGCCACCGCCTGTTCATATCATTGTTGAAATTGATGGTGAATTTCAAGAAGCCATCATTTCAGGAACTGAGATTAATGCATCACCTGCTGAGTTCAATACTCGTACTAGAACATTCTGGACTCAATGGGTGGATTGACGGTAAAACGAGGATGTTACGCTTAAGTTGGTTACTTTCGAAACCAGCTTAAGTGATCTTCCTCTGGCTGAAAGGTCCATGCAATAAAGCGACTTACCTTTTGACCTTGCGCCATATCTATCGTTTTAAATTTTATGGCTTTGGCTTTCTTGAGGGCTCTGTAGAGCTCCGTAAGATGCTCTTTTTTAGCAACTAATGAAGTAAACCAAAGGCATTGGTCTTTGTAGTGCTTGCTTTCTTCAATCATTGTCTTGATAAACGCTGTTTCGCCGCCTTCACACCATAGTTCTGAGTTTTGACCGCCAAAGTTTAATGGTGCAGATGCGACTTGCTGTTTGGCTTTACCTTTTTGCAGGTTATTAACTTTACGCTGTGACCCTGACTGAGCTTCTTCTGCAGAGGAATGAAACGGAGGGTTACACATCGAGAAGTGGAACCGATGAGAGGGCTCTATGATACCTTCTAGGATCTTGCTTTCACTTTTTTGATGCTTGACGGTGATTGCATTTCTTAAGCGCGGATTTGACTCTGAAATTAAATTTGCTGACTGGAAAGCCACTTTATCAATATCGGAGCCAACAAATTGCCATTGATAGGCATGATTGCCAATGATTGGGTAAACGGCATTAGCACCAGTTCCTACATCTAAGCCTTTAATGAACTTGCCGGTAGGAATTGCACCGCCATTAGAGGATGCGAGTAAATCTGCAATATAGTGAATGTAGTCAGCACGGCCTGGGATAGGAGGGCACAAATACCCTTGAGGTATATCCCAATTATCGAGTTGATAAAAGTGCTTTAATAAAGCGGTATTCAATGCTTTAACGGCATTGGCGTCTGAGAAATTAACGGTCTTTTCACCACTAGGGTTCAGTTGAATGTATTGAGCCAGCGATGGATGCGCATTACAAAGCGTCGGTAAATCGTACCTTCCAGTATGAACGTTACGCGGATGTAATCCTGACTTTTTGGTTGATTTCTTCATTGTTATTTAACCCAATCCTTGGCCTGCATCTTTCTTGTTGATAAGTTCAATGCTGTAACCATCCGGATCTTTTACAAAGGCAATGACGGTAGTTCCGCCTTTTACAGGGCCGGGTTCACGAGTAATGCTTCCACCTTTGTTGCGAATGGCTTCGCAGGTCGCATAGATATCATCCGTCTCTAAGGCTATGTGGCCGTAGGCACTTCCCAAGTTATACTCTTCAACCCCCCAATTGTACGTTAGTTCAATGACGGCCCCTTCTTTTTCCGTGCCGTAGCCAACGAATGCCAAGGTGTACTTATATTGTTCATTTTCCGATTTTCGAATTAAATTCATACCGAGTACATCGGTATAAAACGCTATTGAACGGTCTAAATTGCCAACACGTAGCATGGTATGGAGAAGTCGCATGATCAGATTCCTGAAATCGGGAGGTGATTAAAACGTGGGTATGTGAGTATTGTTTGATATTTTACTGACTGTAGAACTAATCTGATGTTTTGTCTTTGAATTCGCAAAGATCTTCAATGATGCAAGACATACATTTAGGCTTGCGGGCTGTGCACACATAGCGGCCATGAAGAATTAACCAGTGATGAGCATCCATTAAAAATTCTTTTGGAACTAAACGAATTAATTTATCTTCCACTTCTCGAACGTTTTTTCCTGGTGCAATCTTTGTGCGATTAGAGACTCGGTCAATGTGTGTATCTACCGCCATTGCTATTTGTCTGAACGCGGTATTTAGGACGACGTTTGCAGTCTTACGGCCGACGCCAGGCATTGCTTCTAATTCTTCCCGTGTTTCGGGAACCACACTGTTGTGTTTTTCAATCAGAATTTTGCACATGGCAATCGCGTTTTTGGCTTTTGAGTTATACAAACCAATGGTTTTAATGTATTCGGTGATGCCTTCAACCCCTAAGTCATAGATGGCTTGGGGGGTATTGGCGACAGGGAACAGTTTGCGAGTCGCCTTGTTAACGCTCACATCTGTTGCTTGAGCTGAAAGAGCAACGGCCAATAACAGCTCAAAAGGGGAGGTATATTCAAGCTCTGTCACCGGTTTTGGGTTTTGATTCCGGAGTCGAGTAAAAATTTCTGTTCTCTTTAACTTGTTCATAGTTATCTAAGACACAGTTCCTGTAACTCTTGCGCGTTTACTGCCAGTGACGACTTCTGTTTTTAATGCGTCTTCTCGTTCTTTGATCTTTGTATCAATGATGTTCTTAAGCGCAATAATCAGCCCCAAGCCAATGAATGCTCCCGGTGGCAGGATCGCAAACAACATACCTTTGTAGTCATCAAAAACAATCACAGTCCAATTTTCAGCCATGCTACCAAACAGCAGATGCATATTAGAGAAGAGTGTCCCTAAGCCGATCACTTCACGCATACCACCCAATAATACTAAAATTGCTGTAAAGCCAAGCCCCATCATCACGCCATCGATTAAGGACGGCATAAGAGGATTCTTACTTGCGAAGGCATCAGCACGGCCTAAAATTGCACAGTTGGTTACAATCAGAGGAATAAATATCCCGAGGATTTGATACAGCTCATAAGTGAATGCTTGCATCAAAAGCTCCACACAGGTGGTGAATGAGGCGATGATCATGACAAATGCAGGCAAACGTACTGCTTCACTGACGTAGTTTCTGATGAGTGATACAGAAAGGTTAGAGCCAACAAGAACCAAAATGGTGGCAAACCCCAAACCAAGGGCGTTTACGACTGAGCCTGTTACCGCGAGAAGGGGGCACAGGCCAAGTAATTGAACGGTAGCAGGGTTCTTTTTCCATAAACCATCAACAATGATTTGTTTTAAATCGCTCATTGGTTCGCCCCTTGTTCATTTAACTCAAGCGTTAAGATATGTTCTGGTGCTTGGTTTTGAGTACTGTCGTGCGTATCTACGGCCAAAATAGCTTCTTTATTTTGTTTGAATAATAGCAGCGTCTGATGAACCGCTTTTACAATCGCTCTTGGGGTGATGGTTGCACCCGTAAATTGATCAAACTGCCCACCGTCTTTTTTTACTTTCCAGCCCGTTGCCTGTGGGTTATTAAGCGATAGACCGTTGAAGGAAAGTACCCAGTCGGATTTCTTTAATTCAATTTGGTCGCCCAAACCCGGTGTTTCTTGGTGTTGTAAAACACGAACGCCTGCCAATTCACCATTTGTTTTTACTCCGATGACTAGGCTTATTGGGCCGGTATAGCCTTCCGTCGCTTTAACAGGGAAAAAGACAGCGATTGCTCGGTTGTCTTGTTTTGCAATGAAGCCTTCTTGAGGTGCCGTTAAGCCTAAACTCTTGCTGTCGATCCAAAAAGCATCTTGCAGCAAATCGTTATCGTGCGATGATTGGGGCAGAATTTCATGCAGCGCTTTTACTCGCGCTTGTTGTACGTTGTGGTTAATTTGTTCTTTTGTCGTGATTTGGACAAAGGCAATCAAACCTGCTGTAACGGCTGCAAAGATCGCTAAGCCAATGCTGTTTTTTCGAATGGCGGTCAATAAAGAGTTCATCGATTAGTCCTTTTTCTTTGGCAAGCCTTTACGGGCTTGCTTGTGACCGTAAGTGCGAGGCTGACTGTATTGGTCGATGAATGGTGCAGCAAAGTTCATTAGGAGCACGGCGAAAGCAACTGCGTCAGGGTAATTACCGAATGCACGAATAATGTAAATTAAAACCCCAACGCCAATTCCGAAAATTAAACGCCCTTTGGTACTGGTCGCTGTGGTAACAGGATCCGTCACGATAAAGAAGGCACCGAGCATCGTGGCCCCTGTTAATAAGTGAAAGGATACTGAGGCATAGACATCGGCGTCGTAGAGACTGAAAATTAAAGCCATCACGCTCAAAGAACCCAGCATCCCAACCGGAGCATGCCAAGTGTAAATGCGTCTAGTTAATAAATAGATGCCGCCCAAAAGGTAGGCCATGCTAACAAATTGCCATGCGTGAAGTGTTTCTGACTTTAAAGCAGGGGTGGATTGGAACAGTTCGTTTAAGGTTTGATTTGCACTGTGCTTGAACGCGTCCAAAGGTGTTGCGCTGGTCATGCCGTCAAAGGCAGGGGCGAGACCAAAAATATGCTGAAAGGTGCCTGAAAATGACGGTGCCGTATCAGGAAGAACCCATTGGGTCATATCCACAGGGAACGAGACTAGCAGTAGAGCATAAGCGACCATTGCAGGGTTAAACGGGTTGTACCCCATACCGCCATACATATGTTTTGCAACGATAATTGCAAACGCAACCCCGACAAGTGTCAACCACCATGGAGCAAGAGGCGGTATGGCCAGAGCCAGTAGCAACGCAGTTACAATGGCTGAGCCGTCTTTTAAATAAAAACCAATTGGACGTTTGCGTAATTTAAGCACCAGCGCTTCACAGGCCAGTGCAACCAGTAACGCAAAACAGATATTTATAATCGTGCCCCAACCAAAGAACCAAGTCATCGCTAGGATGCCGGGAACGGTGGCAAGTACCACTTGAGTCATAATAAAGCCAACGCCACGTGCGTTGGACTTATTCATGTGAGGTGATGTAATCGCTAACAATGACATGCGATAGCTTGTCCTAAATAAATGTTGTCTTAACTGTTCAGTGCCGCCATAGCTGTTGTTTTAGCTTCGTTGGCCTGTTCGTAGGTTGTTTTAGCTGCTGAAACCTTTTGCTCTAATTCAGCGGTGTCTTCACCCGCTTCTTGAGCTTTACCTAGCTCGCGTTCTAGCTTTCGCCAAGCCGCTTTGCTTTGTGATGCTGCAACTTTCAGTTCTTTGAGCTTTTTAGTTGGATCATCCTCAGCAGGGGGCTGCTCAGCAACGGTTTCAGGGGCTGGTTTGCTTTCTTTGGGCTGGCTCACTGCACTGGCTTCTACCGCTTTGCGTGCTTTAACTTTTTCTTGTAATACTAGCTTTTTCGAATTTAGCTTTTCATACGTCTGAACTGATTCAGCCAATGCTGTTTCTAGTTCTTTAATTTGTGTTTCGTCTTTGCCTTGTTCGTTGGCTTCATCCACTGCTTTTTGAGCTTGTTTCGCAGCAGCTCGTGCTTGGGATGTTTCCACTTTCACTTGTTTGTATTTGTTTTCAAATGTTTCAGAAGGGCTTGGCGATGCTTTTTCTTTAGCGACAGGGTTGGATGCAGGTGTTTTACCAGATTTTGCATCGTCCAGTGCTGCTTTGGCTTTTTCGTAGGTACTCTGAAGTGCTTCTACTTTTTTCAGTTGAGCACTTAGCTCGTCCTCGGAGGTTGACCCATCTTCTTTGGATGCATCGTAAGCCCGTTGGGATTTTAAGTAAGCTGCTCTGGCTTGTGATGAGGCAACTTTCAGCGCTTTAATATCTACAGTCGGTGATGATGCGGCTTCAGCCGTTTGGGTTGGAGAGCCATTTTTAGCTGCATCAAGTTTAGCTTTTGCGTTTTCATAGTCTGTTTGAAGTTTTGATACTTCAGACGCTTGTTCTGTCAGCTGCTCTGCTGATAATTCGCCTGCTTCTTTGGCTGTATCAAAGGCTCTCTGTGCCTTAAGGTAGGCTGCCCTTGTTTGTGATGATGCAACCTTAAGGGCTTTTATGTCGACTGAAGGCGCTTGCTCTTGTGCTGGGGCAACTGTGTTTCCGTTTTTAGCTTGATCCAGCTTTGCTTTGGCATCTTCATACGCTTTCTTAAGCGAGGATACGTTTGCTTCTTGTTCTGCAATTTGCTCTTTGGATAGCTCGCCAGTTTCTTTCGCTGCATTCAGTGCGCGTTGTGCTTGAAGGTGCGCGGCTCTTGCTTGAGAAGAGGCCACCTTGAACGGCTTAATATCAACGCTTGAAGGCGTTGTTTCATTGGAAGCAGGCTTCTTGGATTTTGAGCGTGCAATGGCCGCTGCGATGGCTGCTTTTTTATCATCCCCTTCAGACGCGTCCGCTGTAGGCGTGTTCGTCGTAGGGGATTCTTGAGATTCTGCTAATTTAGCTTTGGCTTCTTTCTCTGCTTTTGCTTTCGCTGCTGCATCAGCACGGGCTTTACGACGCGCTTCTTTTTCCGCTTCTTCTTTCGCTAATCGATCTTGTCGAGCTTCAAAACGCATTTTAGCGTGTTCAGACTTAATGTGTGCTTGTTCTTCTTGTCGGATGCCGCCCTTTGCGAAGCGGAAATGTTGTACCAATGGAATATGACTCGGACAAACAAAAGAGCAGGCCCCGCATTCAATGCAGTCGAATAAGTTAAAGTGTTTGGCTTTATCAAATTCTTTCGATCGAGAGAACCAGTACAGTTGCTGCGGAAGTAATTCAGCAGGGCAAGCTTCAGCGCACATGCCACAGCGTATACAGTCTTGGGCTTGAGCAGGGTTAGGGAACTCCTGCTCAGTTGCTGCAAGAATGCAGTTGGTTGTTTTTATGACAGGAAGATCAGTACTGTGAAGCGTAAAGCCCATCATAGGACCGCCCATGATCAAACGAAAGAGCTTGGATTCGTCCACGCCGCAGTGCGCCAGTAAATCTTCAATGGGTGTGCCGATTAAGGTTTCAAAATTACCTTTTTGGCTGACTGCATCGCCAGTAACGGTTGTGATACGGCTTATTAATGGTTCGCCTTCAAGTACGGCCTTAGAGATTGCAGCAACTGTCCCCACGTTTTGGCAAACAATGCCTAAGTCTGCAGGAATGCTTCCGTGAGGAACTTCTTTGCCCGTTAGAATTTGAATCAGTTGTTTTTCACCACCCGACGGGTATTTCGTGGGGATAGCGGCGACCTTGACCTCAAACGGCAGGGTCTTAGGGTGCGCATCAATGGAATCGCGGAGAGCTTTTACTGCGTCTAATTTATTATCTTCAACACCGATAATGCATCGCTTGGGCTTTAGGATTTGGCCTAAAACGCTGATGCCGTCAATGACTTGGTCGGCCCTTTCACGCATCAATAATTGGTCAGATGTGATGTAAGGTTCACATTCTGCACCGTTGATGATTAGGGTATCAATGTGGTCATCGTCTTTCGGTGTTAATTTTACGGCAGTTGGAAAGCCCGCACCGCCCATGCCTGTAATGCCGTGGTTACGAATGTGTGCAAGCAAAGCGATTGGATCAGTGTGAAGGTAGTCTGTAATGACTTCTCGTTCGCACCATTGCTCTAGGCCGTCTGTCTCAATTTCTATGGTTTCAGCGGTTAGACCAGAGGCATGCGGAATCTGGCGTTCTTCAATGCTAACGATGGTGCCGGACGTTGGTGCGTGTAATGACGCACTGATAAAACCATTGGCTTCTGCAAGACGTTGCCCTTTCAGGACTTTATCGCCAATCTTAACTGTGAGTTCAGAGGGGCTGCCTATGTGTTGCTGTAATGGTAAATACAGCTTTTTAGGCAATGGCAACGTACTGATCGGCAGTTGATTCGATTGTGACTTGTTTTCTTCTGGATGGATGCCACCGTGGATGTCCCAGAGTTTTATAGCTTGACTCATTAGGCAGCAGCTCCTCGACCTTTGTCGGTAATAATAAGGTTATCGTTCTTTGCCGCGATGGAATCGGCGGTGGTTGATGGTTGTTCCCAGCTCCATGTCTGGACCGTTGGAGCTACAGGTACCATATCAATGCAATCCACAGGGCAGGGCTCAACGCATAAGTCACAGCCAGTACATTCACTTGCGATCACGGTATGCATTTGTTTGGCGGCGCCGAGAATCGCATCGACAGGACATGCCTGGATGCATTTCGTGCAACCAATACATTCATCTTCTCGAATGACAGCCACTTTAGTCACGGACTCTTCACCGTGCTCTGCATCCAGAGGTTCAGGCTCAACCCCTAATAAATCGGCCAGTGCTTGAATGGTGTTTTCGCCACCAGGAGGGCATTTATTAATTTTCTCGCCGTCAGCGATGGCCTCTGCATAAGGCTTGCAACCAGGGTAACTGCATTGGCCACATTGAGTCTGCGGTAATAAGGAATCGATTTGATCAACAATCGGGTTACCTTCCACTTTAAACCGAATGGAAGCAAACCCAAGAATGGCCCCGAAAACTAGCGCTAATGCTACCAGCGCTAAGATGGCTGTTAATAGTGTCATAAAGCCTCCTAACGCTTAAAGTGTGACCAGGCCAGTAAAGCCCATAAATGCAAGTGACATAAGACCCGCAGTGATCATGCCTATGGCTGCACCCTGAAAAGGCATTGGCACATCGGATACTGCAATTCTTTCTCGCATCGCAGCGAATAAAATAAGAACAAGTGAGAATCCTACGGCTGCACCAAACCCATAAAATACAGATTCTATAAAGTCGTTTTCTTTTTTAATGTTCAACAGTGCGACACCGAGAACGGCGCAGTTGGTGGTGATTAATGGTAAGAAAACACCGAGAACCTTATAAAGTACGGGGCTGGCTTTTCGAACAAACATCTCAGTGAATTGAACAACGACTGCAATTACCAAAATGAAGGAGATGGTTTTTAAGTAAGTAATGTCTAACGGTTCTAGAATGAATTCATAGGTCAGATAACTGCAGACAGAGGACAGCGTGAGAACAAAGGTGGTCGCTAAAGACATACCCATTGCCGTTTCCAACTTACTGGAAACACCCATGAAGGGGCATAGCCCTAAGAACTGTACCAATACAAAGTTATTCACCAGTATGGTACTGACCAAAATCAGTAGGTAATCAACCATCAGTTTGCATCACTTAAATCGTTAACTGTTTATATAGGCTCTATTTTTAACGGTGCAGATATCGATCTGAAAAACGAAATAAAATACGTCAACCGACTTAAAAATACACCATAGCGCTCGGGCGCGCGTATTATCGGGTACAGAGGGCTACCAATCAAGTTGAATTAAGGTGGTAATTAAGTGATTTGTCTATAACTTATATTGATTCAGTCGATAAGTAGGGACAGTTTGTTCGGATCAGTAGATAAGAGGGTGGACTAAAAAGCCAGAGCGGGGCTCTGGCTTTTGATTTTTACTTTTATTGCTGGGCGCTGATATTTTAAAAAATACGCATGCCCGGTTCGGCGCCGTCATCCGGAGAGAATAGGTAAATTTCTTTACCGCCAGGGCCTGCCGCCATGACCATACCTTCTGACATACCGAACTTCATTTTACGTGGCGCAAGGTTAGCCACCAAAATCGTTTTACGGCCAATCAAGTCTTCTGGTGCGTAAGCTGATTTAATGCCTGCAAAGACGTTACGTTTCTCGCCACCAAGGTCCAGTGTTAACTGAAGTAGTTTGTTGGCGCCTTTCACGTGTTCTGCATTTTCAATTAAGGCAACGCGCATATCGACTTTGGCGAAATCATCGAAGGTGATTTCGTCTGCAATCGGTGTCTCTTCTAAATGTTTATTAGAAGGCGATTCTGCATTGTTCGCAGGTTGTTCTGTTAATGCTTTTTCTGCTTCAAGGTCTGAAATGGTTGCTTCTTTCATTTTTTCGATTTGAGTACCTTCAACACGTTGCATCAATGGTTTGAACTTATTAATCGCATGGCCTGTAAGAATGGTTTTGCGGCTTTCCCAATTCATGGTTTCAAGATTCATGAACTGTTGAACTTTCTCGGCCATTTCCGGTAATACTGGAGCAAGATAGATTGTTAATTGGCGGAATAAGTTGATTCCGGTTGAGCAAATATCCAGAACTTCTTGCTCTGTGCCTTCTTGTTTGGCTAACGACCAAGGTGCCTTGGTTTGGATGTATTCGTTTGCACGATCAGCCAATTCCATAATAACTTTGGTTGCTTTACCAAACTCTCGGGCTTCGTAGTATTCAGCAATTTGATCGCCGGCATCGATGAAGCTTTTCATCATTTCAGGCTCTGCAATGTTTTCAGATAGGTTGCCGCCTGCCTTTTTCACGAAACCTGCACAACGGGATGCAATGTTCACATACTTATTAACTAAGTCTGCGTTTACTCGTTGTGTAAAATCTTCAAAGTTTAGGTCGAAGTCGTCAACTCCGTTGCTTAGCTTGGCAGCAAAGTAGTAACGAAGTGCTTCCGGGTTTAGGTGATCGATGAAGGTTCGGGCCTTAATGAAGGTGCCGCGAGACTTGGACATTTTCGCGCCATCAACGGTTACGAAACCGTGTGCATTAACAGCCGTTGGTGTACGGAAACCCGAACACTGCAACATTGCAGGCCAGAATAAAGCGTGGAAGTTGATGATGTCTTTACCGATGAAGTGGTATAGCTCGGTCGTTGAATCTGGCTTCCAGTATTCGTTGAAATCCAAACCTTCTTTTTCGCAGAGGGTTTTGAAGCTCGCCATGTAACCTATAGGAGCGTCTAGCCAAACATAGAAATATTTACCCGGTGCGTCTGGAATTTCAAAGCCGAAATAAGGGGCGTCACGACTGATATCCCAGTCTTGAAGGCCTGCATCCAACCATTCTTGAAGCTTGTTTGAAACTGAATCTTGAAGGTGGCCTGCTTTGGTCCAATCTTTAAGGAAGTCTTGGAAGTCTGTGAGCTTAAAGAAGAAATGCTCGGAGTCTTTCTGGATGGGCGTTGCCCCAGAGATAACCGATTTTGCATTTTTAAGATCGGCGGGAGAGTAAGTCGCTCCGCATGACTCACAGTTATCTCCGTACTGGTCTTCTGCACCACACTTAGGACAGTCGCCTTTCACGTATCGATCCGCTAAGAACAAGTTTTGTTCTGGGTCAAATGCTTGAGTGATGCTGCGACTGGCTATGTGGCCTTTATCACGACACTGTTTATAAATGTATGAAGATAGTTCTCGGTTCTCTTCTGAGTGCGTTGAACCGTAATTATCGAACTTGATTTTAAAGTCTGCAAAATCAGCTTGATGTTCTTCAGAAATACGAGCAATGAGTTGTTCTGGTGTTATGCCTTCTCGTTCTGCGCGTAACATGATGGCTGTGCCGTGTGCATCGTCCGCACAAACGTAGTGGCAAACATGGCCGCGAGACTTTTGGAAGCGAGACCAGATGTCAGTCTGAATGTATTCCAGTAAATGGCCTAGATGGATAGGGCCATTGGCGTAAGGCAAGGCACTGGTAATAAGAATTTTACGCGGTTGAACGTCAGTCATTGTGTAGCTCAGCTCGTCAGAAATGGGTGAACAAAAGTGAACGTATAGTTTGGATTAAATCCAGACAAAAATATGAGGCGCAATGGTACTCTTTTTGGCAAGGTTTTTCATCCTGTATAAGCTAGTCTCAGAATATGACGAATTAAGCGAGATAAGAACGGGTTTTGTATGTTGTTTTATTAGGCTGAAACTCTAATTTCTGGTTTAATACGCGCCAAAGTTTCACCTCAATTTTATCTTAGAGGCTCGTGGAGTATATCTATGGTTGATCAAGCTCAAGTCGAAGAAGTTATTGCTCGTATTGCTGACCCGTATTTGGAACAAGATTATGTTTCGAGTGGTTCAGTACAGAGTATTGATATAGATGATGCATCGATTTCGGTTAAATTGACGTTTCCTTATGCTTCTGGGTATTTCGGCAGTGGCGTACAGCAGATGCTTCAAGGGCTGTTGTCTTCTGAATTTGATGAGCATAGCGTTACTGTTGAAGTGGATTGGATGGTTCGAGCGCAAAAGACGGCGAACAATCTACCGGGCTTAAAAGGTGTCAAAAACATTATTGCTGTGGCTTCGGGTAAGGGCGGCGTAGGTAAATCTACGACTTCCGCGAACTTGGCGTTGGCCATGGCGCATGAAGGCGCCCGTGTTGGTTTACTTGATGCCGATATTTATGGACCCAGCCAAGGCTTGATGCTTGGGGTTGCGGACGGTACCAGACCAGAGACAAAAGACGAGAAGTTCTTTGTTCCTATTGAGGCGCACGGTTTGCAAGTCATGTCGATGGCGTTTCTTGTGACTGAAAATACCCCGATGGTATGGCGTGGCCCAATGGTAAGTGGTGCATTACAGCAGCTTCTGACTCAAACACTTTGGGATGATTTGGATTATTTAATTATTGATCTACCGCCTGGGACGGGAGATATTCAATTGACGCTTTCTCAAAAAGTACCGGTTACCGCGTCAATCATTGTTACGACACCGCAAGACCTTGCGTTGTTGGATGCTAAGAAAGGCATCGAGATGTTTAAGAAGGTGAACGTGCCTGTGTTGGGTGTTGTTGAAAATATGAGTACTCATATTTGCACTAACTGTGGTCATGAAGAACCGATTTTTGGTGAAGGTGGTGGTGATGCAATTGCTGCTGAATACGGCACCTCTCTACTGGGTGAATTGCCGTTATCCATTAGCATTCGTGAGAAAGCAGATTCCGGTTGTCCATCGGTGGTTGATGATCCTGAGAGCCCTATTGCGTTGATGTACATGGAAATGGCACGCCGAGCCATGGCTCGTTTATCAATACAGAATAAAAATGAAGGTGCGATTCCTGTCATTCAAATGAGTGACGACTAGCAAACACTTTAAATTGCGTTCGATATAGCTCAAGCTGAATCAAGAAAGAACACAGGTTGAACCAGGAAAAAGAACGCAGGTATCATATTTTAAAATATTTATTGGGTGGCAATGCTGCCTTGATGGAGAGATAAGTTATGGCGATTAAATCGGATAAGTGGATACGTCAAATGTCGCAAGAACACGGCATGATCGAGCCTTATCAAGAGGGTCAAGTCCGTTATGGTGAGAACAACGATCGCCTGATTTCTTATGGAACGTCCAGTTATGGGTATGACGTCCGTTGTTCAAATGAGTTTAAGGTGTTTACGAACATAAATTCAGCAACGGTTGATCCTAAAAACTTTGATGAAGACAGTTTTGTGGACGTGGTTAGTGATGTGTGTGTGATCCCTCCAAACTCGTTCGCGTTAGCTCGTACGGTAGAGTATTTCCGCATTCCGCGTGATGTACTTACCATTTGTCTAGGAAAGTCTACCTATGCGCGTTGTGGAATCATTGTAAACGTGACACCGTTGGAGCCTGAATGGGAAGGTCATGTTACGCTGGAATTTTCAAATACAACGACATTACCTGCAAAAATTTATGCAAACGAAGGCGTGGCTCAAATGCTGTTCCTTCAGTCTGATGAAGTGTGTGAGACCTCGTATAGGGATCGCGGCGGGAAATACCAAGGGCAAACTGGCGTTACATTACCTAAAACGTAATTTAATGCGGTGAATCGTGTGCAATTGGCCACTTATTGTTTGGATGGTGAGAATTAATGATTAAGGATGCGGTTTTGGGTGTGGATGTACCAAGAGTAGAGCTTCGCAAGAAGCCGGCTCAGGCTCGCTCAATTGAGAAGTACAATCGAATCCTTGATAAGGTGGCTGAGCTTGTCGAGTCTGGAGGCACGGATTGTATAACGACGAACTTGATTGCAGAGAAGGTCGGTGTGCCTATTGGTACGCTTTACCAATTCTTTCCAAACAAGGAGTCCATTCTTTATGCGCTTTTCGAGCGCCAGCTTGAGCAGTTAGATCGCATGTTTGAGCCATTCTTCTCTGAGCAGTTTGATCGTTATTCAGTTAAAGAGTTAATGGATCAATCCATTCTATCCATGAGCAGTGCGTATGAAACCATTCCTGGAATGGTTAATATCATGAACAGTATGCATGTGCACCCAGACTTTCGTGAATTAGGTGCAATTAATAACGCTAAGTTAGCCAAGTGGCTTTCGACGGTGTTGGAGCGTCGTTACCAAGGCGCTGACGCGACTCAGGTTCGTAGTGTTTCAGATGCCGTCATTGAGTTGGGGGATGCTATTTTCCGAAAGCTTCTATTAAATGGCCCGAAAGGTGAACTGAAAGAGAATATGTTGATGGGCTTTCGGTTAGCAGTTGTTGCATTAGTCGAAGCTAAGCTGACTTGATTCTTTATTTCCAGCCTTCTATCTCGGAAGGCTGGTTCTGTGCTACACCTATACGTTGATTTTCAGCAGGCGATTTTGAATTTATTTCTCAAAGTTTCGGTACTGAAGGCCTTGTTCAGGTAAGGCTTTGCCATCCAATAGGCAGTCATTGTTTTCCATGATGAGCCGTCCTTCTGAAAATAATTTTACGGTCTCAGGGAAAATGATGTGTTCTTGTGTGAGAACTCTGGTGGCCAACATTTCGGGGGTGTCATTTGCCAGAATAGGAACCACGGCTTGAAGTGCAGTTGGGCCGCCGTCCAGTTCTTCGGTAACAAAATGCACTGAGCATCCGTGTTCTTTATCGCCTGCCTCAATAGCTCGTTTATGCGTATGAAGGCCTTGGTATTTAGGAAGCAGTGATGGATGAATATTAATCATTCTACCTAAATAGTGTCGAGTGAATTCAGGCGTAAGAATACGCATGAAACCAGCAAGGATAATCAACTGTGGTTCATACTGATCAATGACTTTAATTAAAGCTTGGTCAAAGGACTCTCGAGAGTCGAAGGTTTTATGATCCAATACGTCAGTATTAATATCGGCTTGTGAGGCTCGTTCTAGCCCGAAGGCATCTGCTTTATTACTTATTACAGATTGGATGTTAATTTTTAGAGAACCGTCCAGCTGGCCATCAATAAGTGCTTGTAGATTGGTGCCGCCACCAGAGATTAGTACAACTACGTTCATATTGGTTTACATCAGAATTGAGTGAAGCGGGATTTTAACGTGTTAAATCAACAAAGCTAGAGTCATTAATGGCTCTGGCTTTGTTGGAAGAGCAAAACGAATTATAGGTTGTTTACTTCAACCTGTTCTTCGTCACTGTTAGCGTCTTCAATCTGGCCGATAATAACTGGGCTTTCGCCTTCGGCTTTTAATACTTCCAGTGTCTTCTGTGCTTGATCTGCAGGAACTACAACCACCATGCCGATACCACAGTTTAATGTGCGAAGCATTTCACGGTCTTCAACGTTGCCTTGTTCTTGTAGCCAATCGAAAACAGCAGGGCGGTTCCAGCTTTTAGCGTCGATGACGGCTTTAGCATTTTCAGGCATTACGCGAGGAAGGTTCTCGTATAAACCACCACCCGTGATGTGGCACATTGAATTTACGTCTACTTCTTTTAGAAGTTTCAATAGAGGCTTAACGTAAATGCGCGTAGGCTCAAGAAGTACTTCGCCAAGTGGGCGACCATTGAAGTCTTGGTTGATATCAATGTTCTTTACTTCAATGATTTTACGAATCAAAGAATAACCGTTTGAGTGTGGACCAGAAGAAGGAAGGCCGATTAATGTATCCCCAACAGATACTTTAGAGCCATCAATGATTTCTGATTTTTCAACAACACCAACACAGAAGCCTGCTAGATCGTAGTCGCCGCCTTCGTACATGCCTGGCATTTCAGCGGTTTCACCACCAACCAGAGCACAGCCTGATTGCTCACAACCTGTACCAATGCCATCAACAACGGAAGCTGCTACATCGACATCAAGCTTGCCTGTTGCGTAGTAATCTAGGAAGAACAAAGGTTCTGCACCAGCAACAATGAGATCGTTTACACACATCGCTACCAGATCAATACCGATGGTGTTATGTAGGTTTAGGTCCATGGCTAAACGCAGTTTTGTACCAACGCCGTCGGTCCCTGATACAAGTACTGGTTCGTCATATCCTTTCGGGATTTCAAAAAGGGCACCGAAACCACCTAGGCCTGCCATTACGCCAGGACGACGAGTGCGTTTTGCAACGCCTTTGATTCGTTCTACTAGTGCATTACCAGCATCGATATCAACGCCCGCGTCTTTGTAGCTAATGGATGTCTGATCTGTCATTTGTTCTCGCCCAATCAATAAATTTGTAATAAAAAGTGTTCTTTTCGTACTAAGTCTTGGAGACATGGGACTACACGTTGGGAATGTATTACAATTGCCCCGCCTATACGAATGGTTCGCTATTTTACCAGCACCAAGTATGACGACCAAGATTAATTTCGATTCACCACGGACGTGAAACGTATGTTTCAGATTTATAAGAAGTTTTTTGTTGTTTTTAGTGTTTTGTTTATGTCGGTTTCGACCTGTTTTGCTCAAGAATTTGGTTCTAAGAGCATCGCTCGTAAGGTTACGAGTCAGAATCAGGCCGTTTTTCAACAAGCGGTTCAAGACGCTTTTCGCCAATATTTGGTGTATATGTCGGGTCATGGAAAGACACCAGACCTGCCTCAAGTGAAAGAATTGTTGGTTAAGCCAGAAAAGTACTTATTGGAGTTTCGCTATGAGCCTTTAGCGGAAGACGAGATAGAAATTGTTTCTGAATACGAACAATCAAAACAAGCAAAGTGGTTGTTGAAGTTGAGCTTTGATTATAAAGCGGTTGAATCGGCTTTATTTAACGTGGGGGCTCCAATTTGGCAATCGCCAAGACCGGATTTACTGGTTTGGTTAGCGTATGAATCAGAAGATGGGTTGCGCCAAGTGGTTTCTTCCAATGAAGAGAATGAACTTAAGTCTTCATTGCGATCGGTTGCTGCGGCGCGAGGGTTGATCCTTAAATTACCTATTTATGACATGGAGGATAGGTCTGTGCTGTCTGAGTCCGCACTTTGGGGGCTGTTTGAAGAGGACATAAAGGCTGCTTCGAAAAGCTATAATGAATCGAACAGCGTTGCTATGCGCGTTTTCCCTTTGTCGGCAGATGAATGGCAGTATGAATCTCGATTAATCATGCATGATAACGTCATGGCATTGAATGGAACGGCTCTATCAAAAGAACTCGCAACCAAAAAGGCATTGCTTCAAGCCATGAATATTATGGCAGATCAGTACGCGTTGCAGGTGGATCCAAATGAACGGCAGAATGTGGTTATCGATATTTCTGATATTCAGAAATACAATCAACTTCATGCATTGATGTCCGATTTATCTCGGATCTTAATGATTAAGAATGTCGTTCCAGTGTCATTGAAGGGCAATGATATTCGTCTTAACTTGACGATTGTTGGGTCGAGGGATTTACTGAAATTAACGCTTTTGAACTTAAAAATGCTAGAGCAGAAGATACATATAGATAACGAAGCTATTGAAACGCAAGGGGCTTACGAGACCACGCTTGATGGATCAAATGAAGTTGTTGATCCGAAGAGTAGTGATCCAAAGGGCAGTGATCATGTTTTTCAAAATGGGATCGATCAACCCAAAGCGATTGATCTCGATGTGAATGACCCGCCTTCTTCTGATTTAAGTGGAACGACTGAAACCAACGTAGCCTTGACGGACGTCACGACTGAATTGAGCGCTGAGGATGTTTTGTTTTATCGGTATCTTTCAGAAGACCCACAATCAAAAGCTGAGTCTCAAGTTGAAGAACAAATTGATGAAATCTTGTTTGAATTAAACTAATAGGATCAGAATCACTTTATGGGTAAAAGTAAGTTAAGTTGGATACCAAATGCGCTTACTCTAATTCGGTGCTTATTGGTTGTACCCGTTGCGCTATTTGTTTATCAGCAGCAATTTATGTCTGCTTTGATTACATTTGGTATTGCAGGGTTTACCGATGGATTAGATGGCTTTATAGCCCGACGATATGGCTGGCAGAGTTACATTGGCGCAATCCTGGACCCTTTAGCTGATAAGTTATTGATGATGGTAGGGTTTGTTTCCTTATCCGTCATTGGTATCGTGCCGCTTTGGCTTATGGTGACGGTGGTGGCGCGAGACCTGATCATTGTTGGTGGTGCTACTTTGTTTCGTTGGTTGCATGGCCCTTATATGATGTCTCCCAGTTTTTCTGGGAAGCTAAGTACGTTTTTACAAATATTATTGGTGTTATGGGTACTGGTTGAGCATGCGTTCGGCCTGACAGGTACAGTGGTTACCAGCGTAATGATATGGATTACATTAATAGTGACCATTGTTAGTGGTCTAGAATATGTTGTAGTTTGGTATAGAAAGTCATCCGAATTTTGATTTCGTCATTATAACAAGGAAGTGTTTATGACCGTTTCTCAGCGCTGGTTTTTCTTAGTTTTATTTCTTGTTATTTTTGCACTCTTATATAGCTTACAACCTATTCTGATGCCGTTTCTTTTAGGCGCATTGATCGCCTATTTGGGAGATCCCTTAGTTGATCGTTTGGAAACGGTAAAATGCCCAAGAGCGGTGGGGGTTAGTTTGGTTTTTACTGGCTTTACTTTGTTCAGCGTCTTGGCGTTATTGCTGGTTGTTCCTAGTTTAATTAAGCAAATAGAGGTATTAAGAGGGACAATTCCGAGTGCTGTGCAATGGATTGAGAACATTGCTGCCCCTTGGTTGGCTAATAATCTTGGCTGGCAGCTTGAAAATTTAACGACAGGCAATATTCGACAGGCCGTTCAAAATAAGCTTTCAGGTCATGGTAGCCTCTTAGCTTCGATTGCTGCGCAAGTAACTTCGTCCAGTTTGTCCATGTTAGTGTGGTTGGCTAACTTATTATTGGTACCAGTGGTGTCTTTCTACTTGATGCGTGACTGGGACATTATTATTCAGCGTATACATAACCTATTGCCTCGAAACTTGGAAAAAACCATTACTTATTTAGCCACTGAAAGTAATGAGGTGCTTGGTGCATTTTTAAAAGGCCAGATGATGGTCATGATGGCACTAGGTGTTATGTATTCCATTGGTCTTTGGATTGTAGGGCTTGATTTAGCGTTATTAATTGGTATGGTTGCGGGGCTTTCTAGCATTGTGCCGTATTTAGGCTTTGTGGTTGGGATTGGTGCTGCATTAATTGCTGCTGTATTCCAATTTAATGAATGGCTACCTCTCGTGTATGTTTGTTTGGTGTTTGGTATAGGCCAAGTACTTGAAAGTGTATTACTCACCCCCATATTGGTTGGGGATAAGATTGGTTTGCACCCAGTTGCTGTAATTTTTGCTATTATGGCGGGCGGACAGTTATTTGGTTTTGTTGGTGTGTTGTTGGCTTTACCGGTTGCTGCAGTGGTGATGGTAATCTTACGTTTTGCATATCAAGGTTATAAGAGCAGTCATTTTTACCATGCTCAACAATAATTAATTTTTCAAAAGATGAATTGAAGAGAATGACAACTTCTCGAGTAGTACAGCTTCCGCTGGAAATTCAACTTAAGCAAGAATCCAACTTTGAAAGTTTTTGGGTTGGTGATAATGCATCTGTTTTTGAAACCATGAAAATGATGGCGGAAGGCTTTAATTCGCCACAAGCTTTTCATGAAACCAACTATTTTCTTTGGGGTGCTGAAGGTGTTGGGAAAACCCACCTCCTTCAAGCGGTGTGTAATCGAGCCGCAGAATTAGATATTGACTGTGCGTATTTACCTCTTGCTGAACTATTAAGTTATGGTCCTGAAGTTCTTCAGGGGCTTGAAACCATGCGTTTGGTTTGTCTTGATGATATTCATCAGATTATAGGCCGCAGGGAATGGCAAGTAGCGATATTTCATCTGTTTAATAAATTACGTGATCAAGGTTATTCTCTGGTCGTTTCGAGCGATCAGGCTGCGATGCATATTCCACTTGAGTTAGCTGATCTGAAGTCTCGATTGAGCTGGGGATTAACTTTCAAGCTAGACCCTTTGTCAGAGCAGGGCGCACGAGAGTTGCTTATTGATCAATCTTTAAAGCGTGGCTTGCAGATGTCTGAAGAGGTGGCTGATTATATTATCAGCCGTGATCGTCGTTCCGCGCCAGAGCTACTTGAAACGCTTGATAAATTGGATTTCGCCAGCTTGTCGGCCAAACGAAAGTTAACTCGACCTTTTGTAAAAGAAGTACTTGGCTGGTGACAATGAGCGCAAGTGAGTCTGATTCAGGGGGGGCAGATAATACTGAAACCCTGGATTCAAATGTTCGAGTTCTGTTGATTGATTCAGGCATTGGCGGTCTTAGTGTTTTTCAGTGTCTAGCCAAAAAAATGCCTTACTTAAATATTGATTACTTTTGTGATCATGAGTTTTTTCCTTACGGCACTAAAACACCAGATTCACTCATAACTCGACTTCAGAAGGTTGTTGAGACGCTTCTTTCGACGCGCCCTTATGACCTTGTTGTTATTGCATGTAATACGGCAAGCACTGTGGTTCTTCCGGTCTTAAGAGCGACGTTTGATGTCCCGTTTGTGGGTGTCGTACCTGCAATTAAGCCAGCCTGTCAAATGTCTAAAACGCGTAAAGTGGGACTGCTTGCCACAGAAGGCACTGTCACTCGAGAATACACGCATAACTTAATTGAAGAGTTTGGCTGCGATGTTGAACTGACCTTGATAGGCAGTTGTGAGTTAGTACTGGAAGCAGAGAAAAAGTTATCCGGACAATCGGTTAATATTGATATTCTAAGAGCAGCACTCAAGCCTTTTAAAGCGTTAGAAATTGATACTATTGTTTTAGGCTGTACGCATTTTCCATTATTAATGGATGAGCTTAATGAGGTTGTTGACTGGCCAGTACAGTGGATAGATTCAGGCAAGGCCATTGCGTGTCGAGTTGAATGCTTATTGAGAAACGATCTTAAAATAAAAGAATTTGAACCTGTTGACGCGATTTATCGATTCTATAATACCAATGAAAGCTCAGCTTCTGATTTGGTTAACTTCCCTATTTCTTTTTCAGACCATCAAAGGATCATAATTCAGTAACGAATATTGAATTATGACCTCTATGATCGTATTTAATATTTCAGCTGTTTCATTAACTTCTGGTTCTGTTCAACGTTATTGAACGATCGTATCTTCCTGATGGCTAAAGTATTTACCGAGTAGGTCTTGAAGTGTGTTCATAGTTACTGGTTTTGGAATGAAATCATCCATGCCTGCTTCAATGCACCTGCGTTTGTCACCCTCGATGGTATTTGCCGTCAGGGCAATAATTAGGTTTTTTCCACCTAGTTCGGCTTCTTTTTCCCTAATTTTTCTTGTTGCTTCGAAGCCATCCATAATTGGCATTTGGCAGTCCATGAGGATGACATCGTAGTTGTGATGAAACATTTCCAGTGCTTTCGTACCGTCTTCAGCAAGGACAACCTCACAGCCTAGCTTCTCGAGTATTCGAGTGGCGACGCGCTGGTTAACGGGGTTGTCTTCGACCAACAAAATGGATATTTCGAAATTAGCATCCACCCTGACGCTGTCGGGGTTTAATAAGTTTGCTTGTTCGATGATATCCGCTTTTGTTAATGGTTGTGATGTTCTGTTTTCTTGAATATGCAATCGCTCAAGCATGGGCTCAAGAATGCTGTAGCGATAAACTTTTGAATAACAGCCATCAAAGAGCGCTGGGTCTAAACTGCTTGGTAAGGTGTCGTTTTGTGCGCTATTCGCGAATAATACTCGGGTTTTTCCTATCAGCTCCTGGTATTTTGAAAGAAGGTGATTAACACAGTCGTAGTCAAAATCGTCTGAGATATGGATGAGAGATATCGAGTTTGATACATCGTCGTTGCGAGTGAGCAGTTCTTTAAGTTCTTCTTTGTTTTTAACCCAGTGGGCCGTCGCGCCTAGATGACGGAAGATCTCTCTTAGGGATTCAAGTTCATTGGTGTCGTTGCATGCTAAGCCAATGTGTTGACCTTGCAGTAGGCCTCGAGAGAAGGTTTCAAAAGATCCTTTAGGGGCAGCCAAAGGCAGATGTTGGCTGAAAGTGGAGCCTGTACCTTTTTGGCTTTCTACGCTGATACGCCCGCCCATGAGTTCGGCCAGTTGTCTGGATATTGTTAAACCTAAACCTGTTCCTCCAAAGCGACGAGTGGTTGAGCTGTCTTCTTGAGTGAACACCTTGAATATATCTGAAAGCTTTTGAGTGCTGATTCCGTGGCCTGTATCGATCACTTCGATAACAACAGGAACTTTATTCGACATAGGTCTGACTTGAACGGACTTATCTCGTTTTACGTGAATCAGTACATGACCTTCGTCTGTGAACTTAATCGCATTCGAGCAGAGGTTTAAAATGATTTGTTTAATGCGAACGTAATCACCGATAAGGTCTTTCTGTAGATCCGGTTGTATTCGGGTGTCGAGGCTGACATTTTTTTCTGCAGCTCGTACATTCAATAAAGACGTAACGTCCTCAACCAGTTTGACCAAATTGAACGGTAGGATTTCAATTTGTAATTTACCGGCTTCAATTTTAGAGAAATCTAAGATGTCATTAAGGATATTAAGCAGTGTGGACGCTGAGTTGTTGATGGTCGTGACGTATTCTTTTTGTTCTGAGTTTAATGTGGTTTTTTGAAGAACGGACGCCATTCCGAGAATCCCGTTCATCGGGGTTCTTAATTCATGAGACATGTTCGCAAGAAACATGCTTTTGGTTTTGTTTGCCGCCTCAGCAGCTCTTTTTGATTCTATGAGTGCTTTCTCAGCCCGTTTTTGAGCCGTTACGTCTTTGCTGACACAGTAAATAATATTTTCGCCACGGAAGACCATGGCGATCATGGAAAGATCAATGATGGATATATCGTCTTGTTTCGGCGCAAGGAAGTTCAGTTCTCTTTGGGCAGAACCATTGCTGGATGCTTCATCCACTAAATTATTTATTTCTTCGGTTCTATCTTCATTACTTATATTGGGTGCAATCAATAGTTCGCCAAGGTTGATGCCATTAATGTCAGTCTCATTGGTTTTTAGAAGCAATTGCGCAGATCGGTTATGGTCCATTATTTCGTGATTGTGAATTAAGAAAATAGGGTCACTGGAAGCATGACAGACTTCTAAAAATTTATTTTCACTGTGTTCCAACGCAATGTTCATAGATTCACGTTCATCAATCACTTGATTCAGGTGAATAGCAACTTCACTGATTTCGTCATTGCCGTAAACAGACACCTTATTTGAAAAGTGCCCTCGGCTGGCGTAGCTCGAAAGTGTTTTGTTGATGGAACCCAGTGTGCTTGATGCCCTTGATACAAGTAAGTATCCCAGCCACAAAGAGCCTATGATCGATAACAAAGTAACAATGACATAGCGAACAAGTTGGTGCCTTGCGCTGTCTGACAAATCAATGATTTCACTGAGTGCTTGCTGGCTAATGATTTGTCTGATGTTGTGAATATGAGAACTTTTTTGCTGGGATAGAGCATACCAATCTCGCAAATCAAACGTTAGGGCGGCCGTTTTAAGTTCTGTTAGAGAAAGGCTTAATTCGCTGATCCAGAAACTGGCATCAGATTTGTCTTCAAGCTCATTACAACCATTTAATAAGGTATTTAATTGCCTGATAGCAGACTTTTCAGCCGCTTTTGTTTTAGAAAGAAAGCGGTATTTGTCGAGAAGAATATAAATACGGCTGCTTGAAGATTGGATCAGAGGGGATATTTCACTGCCTTCTTGCACTAATTGACAAAGGTTGTACCAAGAGCGCGTTTGTAGAATGTGTTCCAGTTGCTGAATGATTTCTACTTTTGCAGGCAAATTGAGCATCTGGTCTCGTAATTCGTTAATGTTCTGAGATGCAGCTTGGCTTTCACTGCCGTAGAGCATGTTTTTTTGTTTTTCAGTCGCAAGCTCAAAATGAAAATCGTCATAAAGGGCGTTTTGAACCAACATGTTAGTTTGGAGAAATTTGATCTCATCATTCTTTTCGTCCGGCGTTCCCATGAAGGTAAGGCCGTGTGCTGTTTCTAAGCTGACTTGTTCTTCAATTCTGGCTAATAAGTTAACAACATTTGTTTTTTGTAGAACCGAAGGGTCATGGTTGGTGGATGTAATGGCTTTGACCAAATACAACGCGGTTTGAATGATGTCTGAAAAGAAGTAAAAGTAATCACTGTTTGGGTTTTTATTGTCAAAACCGGCACGCACATCACGAATGGACTCAAGGTCAAAGATAAGTTGGTTTAAATCGTTGATTGGGTCGTTTACCCTTCGATAAGGATCAAGGCTTCTCGGGTCTTTAAAGCGCTTGCTGATTTCGCTGCGTTTAATGAATTGTTCAAGCTGATGAATGGCATTATCTACGACTTTTCGATGGCGCAGTAAGGCTGCTTGGTAGCTTGTGTCGTTGGTGATTTCATACGTACGGCTTAATGTCCGTTCCGTCTGTAAACCACTGACAATGGAATAGATGTAATCAATGGCATGGAAATCCGTCGCTGTTGTCGAGAAATCTTGATAAACATCGTATCTTTCATCGATGGCTTTAACTGCAAAGGCAAGAAGGGTGATTCCTGGTAGCAATACAATTAGGGCGAGCTTATAGCGTATTTTAAGGTTGTTAAACCAATTCATCCCTGGGTTCTCTTGATTGAGTTCTATCAATGCAGCTAAAAGCTACGTATATCCATCCTTGATAGTGCTGACCATTATTATTGTATTGATCTTAGTATAGGCAATGTCAGCATTAGTGAAGCGTTGTTCTTGTAAATTTATTTGTTTTTATATGGTTGTTACCTATTCGCTTCGACAAAGTGATGGATATGCATCTAAATGAAGCAGTAGAGGCTATTTTTTATCCACTCTGAAACTGGTGACGAATTATACGATTTTATTCACTGACTGGAAGCGCTTTTTTATAAGGGTTTGAGTCATTCGGTTATAAAAGGTAAAGTGCTGGCTTTTCTTCATAGAATTACCTGCTCGGTTGCACGTAGTTATCTTGTTCTCGACGACTACTAAAACATAATGATAAAGAGATTAAAGCATGGCGTTTAATTTGAGAAATCGGCATTTTTTGAAATTGTTGGACTTTAACCAACAAGAAATTTCCTTTTTGTTGTCTTTGGCTGCTGAATTGAAAGCGGCAAAGTACGGTGGTTATGAACAGCCGCGTATGAAAGGTAAGCAAATTGCGTTGATTTTTGAAAAAAGCTCAACCCGAACGCGCTGTGCTTTTGAAGTTGCTGCCCAAGACCAAGGTGCTTTTGTTACCTATTTAGGCCCTAGCGGTTCTCAAATAGGCCAAAAAGAGTCAATGAAAGACACCGCACGTGTTCTTGGTCGTATGTACGATGGTATTCAATACCGTGGCTTTGGTCAGTCTATTGTTGAAGAGCTGGCTGAATACGCGGGTGTACCTGTATGGAATGGTCTAACGGATGAATTTCATCCTACGCAAATCCTTGCTGACTTTTTAACCATGCAAGAGCATTCAACTAAGACGTTGGATCAAATGACGTTCTGTTATTTGGGGGACGGCCGAAATAACATGGCGAACTCATTAATGGTGGGGGCAGCGATCATGGGATTGGATTTCAGAATAGCAGCCCCTAAGAGTTGTCAGCCGGAAGACGCGCTTATTGCAACGTGTCAGGAAATTGCTCGACAAGCAGGTGGTTCTATTCTAATCACTGAAGATGTTAAGTCGGGTGTGGAAGGTGCTGACTTCTTATACACCGACGTTTGGGTGTCTATGGGTGAGCCTGAATCTGCATGGGCTGAGAGAATTAAATTGCTTGAGCCGTATCAGGTCAATCAAAAGGTTCTTGATTTAACAGGGAATGAACACGTTAAGTTCATGCATTGCCTGCCTGCATTTCATAACCGTGAAACGGTGGTTGGTGAAGAGATCTATCAGAAATTTGGTTTAGATGGAATGGAAGTGACGGAAGAAGTCTTTGAGTCTCGCCATTCTATTGTTTTCGATCAGGCAGAAAATCGAATGCACAGCATTAAGGCCATCATGGTTGCAACTCTGGGTGAATAAGCACTCAGTTGAAGGAGTAGATATATGAATGATTGGCTGACGGTTTATCAAGTGGATGCTTTTACCGATCAAGTGTTTAAAGGCAACCCGGCTGCTGTTGTTCCTTTGGCTAAGTGGTTGCCGGACGAGATGCTTCAAAAAATCGCAGAAGAAAATAACCTGTCCGAAACTGCTTTTTTTAGTCCGGATGAATCAGGTGAACTCTTATTGCGTTGGTTTACGCCGGTAAGTGAAGTTCAATTGTGTGGGCATGCTACCTTAGCCACCGCGTATGTTTTGTTTGAAGAAATGGGGTATTCGGACGACTCTATTGTGTTTAATACACTGCATAAAGGGAAGCTAACGGTAAGTCGTTCAGGCAAAGGATACGAGATGGTGTTTCCTAACTTGGATGCGGAGGTTGTTGAATCGGTACCGTCTGAAATCCTTAATGGTTTAGGCATCAACGTATCTGAAGTTTTGGTTTCTGATGATTACCTTGTCGTGTTGCCGACTCAAGAGGATGTTCTTGCTGTAACCCCTGATTTTCCGGAACTTGCGAAGTTGGATCGTCGCGGTGTAATTATTACTGCGCCTGGCAATGACGTCGATTTTGTTTCACGTTACTTTGCTCCTTCTTACGGTGTTAATGAAGACCCTGTTACAGGTTCAGCTCATTGTATATCCGCCCCCTATTGGGCAAATAAGTTGGCTAAAACAGAGTTAACCGCAAAGCAGTTGTCGAAGAGAACAGGCGATTTAGTCTGTAGCGTGACCCCTGATTCAGTTACATTAAAAGGGCAGGCTGTCTTGTTTATGAAGGGATCCCTTTCCGTAAGCAGCTAGGCTTCCCCCTCTTCATTTAGATATAACGCTTTAAAACCATGCACTTAATATTAGGTGTGTGGTTTTTTCGTACTTTTCTTTCCTTTTTTTAGTAGTCCATTCCACTGATTCTTAGATCATAAAACGCCCATTACTAAAGCCAGTTCTCGTTCGTTGTCTAATTAGCTTGATTTATTTAAGTTTATTTACTTTAATTCAGTGCGGCTCATGATTTGTAACTCTAATGAAATGTAGTTACGGATGATGAGTTTAGTAGCTCTCTAATAGGATAATAGAGTGCTAGAAATGGAACATGATTCAGTTTAGGCACTTACTTTAAGACATTAAATTACAGCTTAAGTTTCTTACTTCTGTTGTGGATAAGTAAGTTTATGAATGAATCGAAAATTTGAAATTCTGTGCATCGCTTTCTTTGCATCGCACTGTTTAAAAGTAAGAGGATTTACTATGAAAAGATCTTTATTAGCAGCAAGTTTAGTGGCAGCTTCTTTCTCTGCATCAGCAGTTGTTCCTGGTGGCGACAGCTGTGGTTGGGGTAACATGTTGTTTGAAGGGCAGTCTGGTCTTCCTATGCATGTTGTTGCTTCTACAACTAACGGCACTTCAGGTAATGCTTCATTCGGTATGACTAGTGGAACCAATGGCTGTTCAGCTAACGGTACACTTACATACGGCGGCAACCCAATGATCGATCTTTCTAGCATCATGGGTGAGTTCTCAGAAGACGTTGCTCGTGGCCACGGTGATGCAATGACTACTGTTGCTGTTGCTTTGAAAATCGAAGCTCAAGACCGTCAAACGTTTGAGTCTGTAATGCATGAAAACTTTGCAGTGATTTTCCCTACAGAAAATGTAACTTCTGAAGAAGCAATGGCTGCTGTTTTAGAAGTAATGAAAGCTGATGCTCGTTTAAGCAAGTACGCTGCTTAATCATCAGTAATAATAAAGAATGCCATTAATTTAGGCATTCTTTATTCGCTATATTGTCATCTCTCGATTGCATAGTTATATGCATGATCTCCCTAGTTTATTTTTAAATCACACTTCGTTTTCTTACCTATGTATATTTTTCTTGTTCTGTTCGTGACCTTATCACTCAGTTTTAGCTTGTCTGCTGAAAACCGAAACACAGATACCTCTCTTTATATTGAATTTCTAAAAGCTGAGTCTATTAATAAGCGGCTGTCAGACAGTAAAACTTGGCGCGCATTAATGCACTATCACGACGATGCATTTTCTTCGACGGGGTACAGCAGTTACGTGGATGATCCCGACTTTTTTTATACAGAACAAGGTGATATCGACGGGGAAACGGAATTACTAAGAACCATAGAAGAGATTTTTTCTTCTGAGAACATAGGAAATGATCACGGTCAGTGTCGGTTTATTTATCGCTTTAAGTGGCTGTCTGAACAACTCAACATAGATAATGAAAAGCTGCCAAAGGTTGTTTGTTCTGATTATCTTCAGTGGCGCAGTGAAGTGAATGCGCATTCTGTGTCTCTTATCTTTCCTGCAACGACATTGAATAGCCCTTCATCCATGTTTGGTCACACGTTATTACGGTTTGATCCCCCTGATGTCCAAGAAGGCTCAGATTGGCTTTCATATGCTCTGAATTTTGGCGCCAATGTTAACAATGACGATAACTCAATATTTTTTGCTTACCGTGGCTTAGCCGGTGGTTACCCTGGCGTGTACAACATGATGCGCTATTTTGAAAAAATCAAAGAATATAACCGGATGGAAAATAGAGACATGTGGGAGTACAAGTTGAACATTACTCCACAAGAAGTTGATTTGATGTTAGCCCATGTTTGGGAATTGAAAGACATTAACTTTGATTATTATTTCTTAGATGAAAACTGTTCATTTCGCTTGCTTGAGTTGATCGAGCTGGTGCGTCCGGAGGCCAATCTTACCGAGCAGTTTAAGTACGCCGTTATTCCTACAAACACCGTGAGGTCAGTTGTGGATGAAGGGATGGTGGAAAGCACCCAGTTTAGACCATCAGAAGTGAGCGTATTAAGGACTCGTATAAACAACCTGTCTGATGATCTTCAATCATTATCCCGCGCGCTTTCCGAAGACATCAGTGTTTTAGAAAGCCCTGAGTTTACTGCCCTTACTGATAATAAGAAAGGGGAGGTCGTTCAGCTCGCATACAGTTACTTGAGATACGTTCAAAGGCAAACACAAAGGGATGAAGCAATGGCAAAACGTAGCCATCGGCTTTTGTTGGCTTTAAATAAGTTATCCACAGAAAAAGTGATCGTTGAAGAACCTGCACCGCCTGAAACGGGGCATGAAACAACCATGGCTGCGTTCACCTTAGGTGAACGTAACGATGATTTCTTTCAACAGCTTAATTTCCGAGTGAACTACCACGACCTCTTAGACAATGAGCAAGGTTATTTGCGAGGGGCTCAGATTATGTTCGCTAATACTGAGCTTCGATATTACGAGGATGCGGGTTTTAAATTGAATCGTTTTGACTTAATCGATATCAATTCAATTTCTAAACGAAATTTGTTTCTAGATCCTCTGTCTTGGCGCGTGAATGTGGGTTATGAAAGGGTTTTCAGTAAAACCGATGATATTGGGGTGCTGCAAGTGAATGCTGGAGTAGGGCATACCTATGAAGTGACCAGTGATATGGATGTGTATGGCTTGTTTACGGCAAGGGCTGAAAATAATGAAGATTTTGACTATTTGATAGAACCCGCATTTGGAACTGCTTTGGGGATGTTGAATAACACCTCGTTTGGCGCACAGCGGCTTGATGTAAATGGCTATAAGTTCTTGAATGGTGAGTATCGAATTAAAGCGACGTTCGATCAAAATATTAATCTTTCGATTAACCATGCACTTCGATTTTCGTTAGGGCGTGAATGGCATAAAGATGATTCGTTCTATGATGTCTCGGCCAGTTATCGCTATTATTTTTAATAACATCGTTTCAGAGGTGCTCGTATGATGACGGTTAGGCCTTTTAACATGAACAGCACGATGAAACTGAGTTTGTTCATCTTTGTTATTTTATTGAGTGGCTGTCGTTCATTAACTACGCTGTATTTTCATCCGAGCACGACTTACTTTAATGACCCAAAGAACTTTGGCATTACCTATGAAGAAGTCACGCTAGAGACGAAGGACGGTTACACATTAGCGAACTGGGTTTTTCTTCCCGAAGGGGAAGTAAAAGGTCGGGTGGTGTTTTTCCATGGCAACGCTGAAAACATCAGCACTCACTTCGGAAGTGTTCGTTGGTTGCCGAAAGCGGGCTATGAAGTTTTATTGGTTGATTATCGCGGATTCGGAAAATCGACAGGCGTTCCTATGCTACCCGATGTGATTTCTGATATGCAGCTATCTTATGACTGGATGCGGTCTCGTTCTGAGACCGACGGGAAACCTGTGTATGTGTTAGGTCAAAGTATTGGGGCTTCATTGTCTGTCATTGCTATTGCGGGGTTCGATGTGCAGCCTAGCTGCGTTGTGTTGGATGCGGGGTTCGCTTCTTTCAAAGATATGGCTCGTATCTCTTTTCAGCGCTCGTGGTTGTTTTGGAGTTTTGCATACCCAGCCAGTTGGTTGCTACCTGATGAATTTGAACCTATGGATTACGCAAGCCGCATAACGTCACCTGTTTTACAGCTTCACTCACCTATTGATCCCGTTGTTCCGTTTGCACAAGGTCAGAAGTTGAATGGTTTTTTGCCCCAGGCTAGATGGTTAGAAACAGGCGGTCCGCATATAGCGACGTTTAATAAGAAAGAGTATCGAGAAGAAGTGCTATCGTTTTGGCAGGAAGGTTGTCAAATAACAGAGAGTTAATCTAAAGCTCATCCATGCATCGATGAACTTTAGATCTAAGGTGTGGGATTAGACTAAGTGTCCCCACATGTCGTATTCATCGGCTTCTTCAATTTCAACGGTAACGATTTCACCGGGTGTTAGATGTACTTGGTTATCCAAGAAAACTTGGCCATCAATCTCAGGTGCGTCAGCCATTGAACGGCATACTGCGCCTTCATTGACGACTTCATCAACAATCACGTCCATGGTTTTCCCCACTTTCGCTTGCAGTCGCGAAGCACTGATTTTCTGCTGTACGGCCATGAAGCGATCCCAGCGTTCTTGTTTAACTTCCTCGTCTACTTGATCAGGCAGTTCATTGGCTGTTGCCCCTTCGACCGGCGAATACTTAAAGCAACCTACGCGATCTAACTGTGCTTCTTCTAAGAAGTCCAACAGCATTTGGAAGTCTTCCTCTGTTTCGCCAGGGAAGCCAACGATGAACGTTGAGCGAAGAACAATTTCAGGGCAGATTTCACGCCATTTCTTAATTCGGTGTAACACTTTCTCAGAGTGCGCTGGTCGCTTCATATTTTTCAATACTTTAGGCGAAGCATGCTGAAACGGAATATCTAAATAAGGAAGAATCTTACCTTCAGCCATTAACGGGATAAGCTCATCAACGTGTGGATAAGGGTAGACATAATGCAAACGAACCCAAATACCTAACTTAGAAAGCTCTTCACAAAGCTGAGTCATCCGTGTTTTGACTGGGCGGCCTTGCCAAAAATCCAGTTTGTATTTGGTATCGACACCATAAGCGCTTGTATCTTGAGAGATAACGAGCAGTTCTTTCACTCCAGAGTCTGCTAATCGTTTGGCTTCATCCAGTACATCGCTGACAGGACGGCTGACCAAATCACCTCGAAATGAAGGGATGATGCAGAACGTACAACGGTGATTACAACCTTCTGATATCTTCAAGTACGCGTAGTGTTTTGGCGTCAATTTAACACCGGTATCCGGTACTAAGCTTTCGTAAGGGTTGTGCTCTGGCTTGGATACCACGTCATGCACTTGAGTCATGACTTCATCGTAAGCGTGTGGGCCGCTGACGGCCAAAACGTTAGGATGAACTTCACGGATGACGTCTTCTTTAGCACCCAAACAACCCGTAACAATCACTTTGCCGTTTTCTTTTATCGCTTCACCGATGGTATCCAGTGATTCTTGAACGGCGCTGTCGATAAAACCGCACGTGTTAACTAGAACTACATCGGCATCGTCGTAGCTAGGAGAAATTTCATATCCTTCAGTTTTTAACTGAGTGAGGATTCGTTCGGAATCTACAGTGTTTTTGGGGCAGCCCAATGAAACGAACCCTACTTTGCCTTGGCGATCTGACATAGAAATCTACTTCTTTCTGAATTAATTGATGACTGTCTAAAAATTGAGCGCGATTCTAACAGCTTTATAGGGAGAAGGGGAGGAAGATAAGACAGACGAGCAAGATGATTCTTTGTTAAGGATGTGAAGTGAAAATTTAATTAAAATTTTCGGTGGCCTAATTACTTTATGTCTACACTCATATGAGTGAATTCACAAAAGATTGTGATCATAACCATAAGAACAAATAGCATGCCAGTTATTGGATTTGACTCGCATAGCCGTTTATTTTAAGCGCTCACTCCGACTGAATTAATCCATTCAGATTAGCAGTTTAACTTCGTTAGCTCGTATTTGAAGAAAGTTGGAATTTTATATCATAAGCAGAGGATCTATATGGAACTAGCGTCAATTTTTGACTCTTCAAAACAACTGCCGAACATTCCGAAAGTTGTTCAAGAGTTAATTGAAAGCTTTAAGGATGAGGATTCTATTGATATCGATGATATCGCAGATAAAATTTCAAAAGACCCGATTTTAACTGCCAAAGTATTGAGGGTTGCCAATTCGGCTCGTTATAGTACCAGTCGTGATGTTAAAACTATGAATGATGCCGTCGTGCTGCTTGGCTTGAATATGCTGCGAACTATGGTATTGGCTTCTGGTATTTCAGGTGCTGTGACAGTACCGCAAGGGTTTGATCGAAGAGAATTCTGGAAAGACAGCTTTGCTGTTGCAGAATTGTCTCGTTGGATTGCTAAATATACGGACGTGAACCCCGAGTCAGCATTTACAACAGGAATGCTTTATTCCGTTGGTATCGTACTTATGCACACCGTTTACCCGCAAGAATGTGTGGGGGTGGATGCGATGGTGAGTGAAGGTAAGGATCGTCGAACAGCTGAAACGCAACTCTTCGGTTACAGTTACGCCGATGTGGGGGCTGAACTCGCGCGTCGTTGGCGCTTTCCGGATGAAATGAGTGAAGGCATTTCTCATCATTGTGACCCACTAGAAACGGACCCAGCTTCTGCCATGGCTGGTATTATTTATTTGGCTCGCTTTTTAAGAAAAGCCCACGAAGAAAAAATGACAGAAGAACAAATTATTTCAGACTTTCCAAAAGACGTGGCAGACACCATAGGAATGGATCATGCGAGAGCACTGCAAGAAGTGCAAGAAACGGTCGGTGTGGAAGAAGGTCTAGAGGCATTACTCGAAGGACTTTGATTAATATTGCAATTTGATAGTACAAAAGGCCGGCTTTCGCCGGCCTTTTTAGTTTTTACTCCTTCCACTCTGTTGTAGAATAGCTCGCCTAAATCTTTCATAAATTTTTTCTAGGGTCGATAGATGAATCTTCGCAATTTTCTTGATCAGTCTTTTTCAAACGCATTAGTTGCAGCGGGCGCGCCAGAGGGTACTCCAGGCATGGTTCGACCAAGCGCTAAGGCGAATTTTGGTGACTATCAGTCGAATGGTGTGATGCCTGTTGCGAAGAAGCTGGGTATGAATCCTCGTGAGTTTGCTCAAAAAGTTATTGAGCGTGTTGAGCTTGATGGCATCGTTGAGAAACTGGAAGTCGCTGGCCCTGGTTTTATTAATATTACTTTGACTTCCGATTGGGTCGCAAAACAGTTGTCTGATTTTGATAGCCGATGCGGTGTAGACACTCAAAGCAGCCAAACGATTGTGGTTGATTATTCCGCCCCTAACGTTGCGAAAGAAATGCACGTAGGGCACCTACGTTCAACCATCATCGGTGATGCGGTTGTTCGCGTACTTGAGTTCTTAGGTCATAACGTAGTGCGCTGTAATCACATTGGTGATTGGGGCACTCAATTTGGTATGTTGATCGCTCATTTAGAAGAGTTGATGAAAGAAAATCCAGAAATTTTGGAATCCGAATTATCAGACCTTGAAGAGTTTTATCGCGAGTCAAAGCAAAAGTACGATTCGGATGAAGACTTCGCGCTTCGTGCTCGTGGCTATGTTGTGAAGCTGCAAGGCGGGGATCAATGGTGTAACGACATGTGGCGTAAGCTGGTTGATGTCACCATGGAGCAAAACCAAAAAACCTACGATCGCTTGAACGTTACCTTAACCCGTGAAAACACCATGGGTGAGAGCATGTACAATGACATGCTACCGGCCGTTGTCAGTGAGCTAAAAGAGAAGGGACTTGCCGAAGAGAGCGAAGGCGCAACGGTTGTTTTCCTTGACGAATTTAAGAACAAAGATGGCGACCGTATGGGCGTTATCATCCAGAAGAAAGACGGTGGCTTCTTATATACAACGACTGATATTGCATGTGCAAAGTATCGTCACGAACAACTGAACGCCGACCGAGTTTTGTATTTCATTGATTCTCGCCAAGCACAGCATTTACAACAAGCTTGGACCATCATTCGTAAAGCTAAGATTATCCCTGAGACTATGTCACTGGAACATCATGCGTTTGGCATGATGCTTGGCAATGACGGCCGTCCATTTAAAACGCGTACGGGGGGGGTTGTTAAGCTTGCGGATTTATTGAATGAATCCCAAGAGCGTGCAGCCGCTTTGATCGAAGAAAAAAGCAGCGATTTAACGGCAGAGCAAAAACAAGCCGTGATTGATGCGGTCTCAATTGGCGCGGTGAAGTACGCGGATCTTTCCAAGAACCGTACGACCGATTATATTTTTGAATGGGACAACATGTTGTCTTTCGAAGGTAATACAGCCCCATACCTTCAGTATGCTTACACTCGTGTGGCCAGTGTTTTCCGTAAAGCGGAAGTGTCTCTGGAAGATTACCAAGCCGATGTTGAAATTAAAGAAGCGGCAGAGCGCACGCTTGCATTAAAACTAATGCAATTTTCTGAGGTGGTAGATACGGTAGCTAAAGACGGAACACCTCATGCCTTATGTACTTATCTTTATGAATTGTCAGGTAATTTCATGAGCTTTTATGAAGCCTGCCCAATTAATAAAGAGGGGGTTGAGGGTGATGTGAGAACCAGTCGTCTAGCCTTGAGTAAATTAGTTGCGCAGACTTTAAAAACAGGTTTAGACTTGTTGGGCATTAAGGTTGTGGATCGTATGTAATAATCTTATGTGACATAATGCTGGCGCCCAATAACATTGGGCGTTTAAAATGCAAAACAGTCCACATTTTTGTGGAACCCAAACCAGTACACTTTGTCGAATGCAGGGTGGTAATCCAAACCGACTGTGTACCGGATGACTAACAATAAAAATATGGGATCAGAGATAATGTTTAAGAAAATAATCGCATGTGGCGCAATGGTATGCGCAATGTCTGTTTCAGCAAAACAAGTTGCTGACGTTGAAGTTCCAGATCAAATGAGCGCAGGTTCAAGCAACCTAGTCCTAAATGGCGCGGGTATTCGTGACAAACTGTTCTTGGATTTGTACGTAGCAGGCTTGTATCTAGAGAACAAAGGCCTAACTGCTGATCAAGTTGTAAATGCTGATCAACCAATGGCGCTTCGCTTACACATTATTTCTGGTCTGATTACAGCAGAGAAAATGGTTAATGCAACCAATGAAGGTTTTGAACTAGCGACGGGTGGCAACACTGGCGCAATCAAGCCTGAAATTGATCAGTTCATTAACGTTTTCCGTGAAGAAATTAAAGAAGGCGACATCTTTGACTTAGTTTATGTTCCTGGCGAAGGTGTTGCTGTTACAAAGAACGGCGCATCAAAAGGCGTAGTTAAAGGCGTTGAGTTCAAGAAAGCAATGTTCGGTATCTGGTTGTCTGATAACCCAGTACATGATGGCTTAAAAGCTGAATTGCTAGGCAGCTAATTTCGATTAGTTGGCCATATAAAAAAAGCGAGCTTGATGCTCGCTTTTTTTATATGAAAATTAAATGACTTAAACGCCTATCGTTTTATAGAGAACTTACATTACTGAGTCTCTTTTTCTCTTAATACATAGAATATATTACTGCCTTCACAACACTGCCAGAGATCTTTGTCTTCTTGGTTTGCTTTTGTAACAGCCGATTTTGCAGAGATATAAGACGTCATATCCCCATCTTTTAGAATCAGCTTTTGATCTCTATTTCGCCAAGAGTCAATTTTCCTAAGGTAATGCATTCAAAGATCTCATTAAATTACACATTATAAGTATAGCTTCATTTCTGCTTAAAACTTGAGGATAGATTGTTGGAAATGTCGTATTTACGTGGCGGATTTTAACATTAAGAAGTGGTGGATGCCTTCTTCGCATAACCAAATATCAGAATGAGACTCTCTGGCCATTTTTTTTACGCATTTAAATGAGACCCACATTCTGTGTTGTGTGCTGTCCCAAAACATAACGTGTTCGTCCATCGGAAGGTACTCAACTTTCGAAAGGTATTTCATTCCACAAAACTCCATCAGCGTGTTGCTAATTTTATGGTGTTGGGTGCGACTTTGTCGGGATATGGATATTTCTTCCATAGTCACCCTCCTTATATTGTAGACTAGCGAGCTTGGTTTATTTGAGAATCAGATGAACAGTTTGAATAAGGGGCTTAAAGTGGAATGTCGTTTAGGTTGTGGCGCGTGCTGTATTGCCCCATCCATCAGTAGCTCAATTCCAGGTATGCCTAACGGGAAACCGGCAGGCGAACGCTGTGTAGCATTGATGGATAATAACTTATGTGGTCTGTTTGGGTTACCGGAACGGCCAGATGTCTGTGCTCAATTTACTGCAGAACCGTCGATTTGTGGAGATTCCAATCAACAAGCCTTAACCACGTTAACGGATCTTGAGCAATTTACAGCGGTTATCTGTAAGGGGTAGCAAGACTTAATGGTTCAGGCGTATGACTGGATATTAGGTTGGTCAATACTCGGTGAATCTTGCCAAACTCTGAGCCCCTTATCTCTGTAGACTTGAAGATCAATGCCAAAGGCGCCGTCACTATGAATTTCTTTGATACGCAGCGGTTTGCCATTCTTTAGCTTTTTCACAACATTTAAATCAATGATGTTTTCAGTGGAAGGTCGTTTATCTGGAGACCTAACAATCAGTATTTTGGGTCTGAGTTTATGGTCTTGTGGGCTGGATAAAATAATACCAACGTGCCCTGTGTTCAGTTCTGCAATGTGGCCTGGAGGATAAATGCCGATGAACTTAACGAATCTTTCGGCCAGTTCTCGTTCGAAATGAAGGCCTCGATCATCATAAATGATTCTTAGCGCTTCTAAAGACGAGCTGCCGTTTCTATAGCATCGATTACTGGTGATTGCATCGTACGCATCTGTTATGGCGACTACTTTAGCGAAGTAGGGGATTTTCTCACTGGTGATTCCTCGAGGGTATCCTTTGCCATCGACGCGTTCATGATGACTGTAGGCAACGTCAACGGCGCCAGCAAAGACATCTCGTTTGGACTGAAGGAGTTTCATGCCATCTGAGGGGTGCTGCTTCATTAGTTTAAATTCTTCTGCGGTTAATCTGCCCTCCTTATTCAGCACTTCTAAAGGGACTTTAACTTTACCTACATCGTGTAATAAACCGCAGACGCCGAGGTTTTCCAGTTCGCCTTCGAGTAGCTCCAATTCCTTACCAAAAGCAATGGACATGATGGCGACTCTTAGGGAGTGTTCGGCGGTGTAATCGTCTCTGTTTCTGATTTGAGTTAACCAAGAGAGGGCACCGGTATTGCGAATAACACTTTGCACGCACTCTTTGACTAATGACTTAATTTTTACTGCATCTAAGTCATAACCCATACGAAGACTGGTTAGAATTGTATCAACTTGATCTCTGGTTTTTTTATAGGCGTCAATTGCTGTAGGGAGTTCTTGTTCAAATGAAACTGTATCAATGTAACGAGTCTTTTTTTTTGTGCTTGTTTGGCCTCGATTGTGCTTTATTTCTACGGTTTGTTTAACGTCTATGTGGACTCGCTTGCAGTATTGTTGCAGTTGATATATTTCTTCTTGATTGGAAATTAAAAACCCCTGAAAAATGAAGGGCGTTTCTTCCCAAGGTCTATCGAGTCTTGAAACAAACATGCCCAGTTCTAACTCAGACGATGAAACCAGTTTTTGAGAAATATCAATGTAGCTGCTCACAATGGCACAATCCTCAATACTTGATAATTACCTATTTAATCATAGGATGAATTTTTCAGGCTGAGGCACTTTTGAGCTGTAATTCATGTGAGAATATTCTGCATTTAAGAAGGACACTCAGGTGACCTAGCGTGACTCAAGTTGTCTTAAATTCTGTGTTGAACTCTCTGCTTACAATGAGGATTGAATCTTTGAGATTGACTCTTCGGTAGGCACCTTCCAAGCGTGTAACGCTTTGTCTAAGTAGACCTGAAGTTTGATGCCAAATGCGCCATCGTTGTGTATTTGTTTAATTCTTAAGGGAATACCGTTTTTTAATGTTTTCACTTTATTTAAATCCAGTATTTTCTCTATCGATGCTTTTTTGTTTGATCCTCGAACTAAAAGCAATTTAGGTTTCAGTTTGTTGTCATGAGTATTTGCGAGAATAATGCCTATGTGGCCCGTATTCAGCTCTGCTAAATGCCCTGGTGGGTAAACACCAATGAATTTAACGAAGCGTTCTGCCAACTCTCTATCGTAGTGCAGGCCTCTTTCGTCATAGATAACTCTTAGGGCTTCCGTTGCTGATATACCCTTGCGATAGCATCTGTTGCTTGTAATTGCATCGAAGGAATCCGTGATGGCAATGATCTTGGAGAAATAAGGAATCTTTTCACCAGTAATCCCCTGTGGATAACCTTTGCCGTCTATTCTTTCGTGATGGCTGTAAGCCACCTCCATTGCGTTCGGGAATACACCGGCTTTCGACTGAAGTAACGCCCTTCCTTCTGCGGGATGAGTTCGCATGAGACGAAACTCTTCGGCATTGAGACGGCCTTCTTTATTTAGTATCTCATCCGGAATTTTAGTTTTCCCTATGTCATGAAGCAGGCCACAGATCCCTAAATTCTCCAGTTCGTTTTCGTCCAGCTCGAGTTCTTTTCCGAATGCTATCGACATTACTGCGACCCGAAGCGCGTGTTCGTTTGTGTAGTCATTTTTGTTTCTAATTTGGTTTAACCAAGTCAGTGCGTTTGTGTTCCTGAGAATGCTTTTCACGCAGCCCTGAATGACAGATCTAATAACGTTTGAGTCAAGGTCTTTACCCTGATTGAGATTTTCTAAGGCATGTTTGAATTTCTGCTGGGTTGCTTGATAAACATCCACGGCGGAAGACAGCTCGTTTTCAAATGAGTGAGTATCTACATACCTAGGAGGAGAGGGCTTTGGCTCTTTAGTTACGCTCTTTTTAAGGGGCTTATGCGCGACTTTCTCTGAAGGCGGAGCCTCTTTTTTGTTGGGTGGGGTATTGTTTGGTCTATCTAGATTGATCTTCTTTGTCTTTTTGATATCAATGTAAACTTCTTGGCAGTGTTCTTGTAATTGATATATTTCATCTTTATTTGTAATGAGAAAGCCTTGAAAGATAAAAGGAGTTTGTTCCCATGGACAATCCAATTTAGATACAAACATTCCAAGCTCTAGCTCAGATGATAAAACTAGCTTTTGAGAAATATCTGTATATTGACTCACGATGATAAAACCTCGCAGATTCGTCTATGTCTCATTAATCATAGGCTGTATTTGAAAAGTCATTTGGTGCCTTGTTATTTATCTTCAGGGTTTATTGCTTTGGTGATCAATTGGGCATTACCGCCGATGGCAGCGAGATTCTCGGAGATGGATTGTTCGTTTACAAATTGAAGAAGGTAGTTTGGCCCTCCCGCTTTAAAGCCCGTGCCTGATCGTTTATTGCCGCCAAAAGGTTGAGCCCCAACCTGTGCGCCTGTCATGTGTCTGTTAATGTAGATGCTGCCCATATCAAGTTGGGAGCATAGATAATCGACCCAATGTTTGTCTCTGCTATGAATCCCTAACGTAAGGGCGTATTCCGATCCTTCAATGTCTTGCACCATTTGCTCGATTTCAGCGGAGCGATAACGGATGACGTGCAGAATAGGGCCGAAGGTTTCCCCTTTAATGTCGGTTAAAGCGCTTAACTCGATTAATGCTGGCGCTAAATAGTTGCCGTTCAGTAACGGCGAGGAAGACCGATGCAAGACTCGATGGTGTTTCTCTTGTTGATCGAGGTAATCCGTGAGATGGGTAAGCGCCGTTTGGTCGATGATCGGTCCTAAGTCGGTTCCCGGATGAATGGGGTCGCCCACTGTTAAAATGTCCATCACGCCTTTAATCGCTTCTACCGTTTCATTGAATATGGTGTCATGAATGAATAGGACTCTGAGCGCTGAGCAGCGTTGCCCAGCCGCACCGAATGCGGAATACACGACGTCTCGAACCATTTGTTCCGTCAGGATTGAGTCATCTGAAATCATGCAATTTAAGCCGCTGGTTTCGGCAATCAGAGGCACGGGATACGGGTGATGATCGAATAACTGTTGTTGAATGGTGCGTGCTGTTGATAGCGAACCGGTAAACGCAACCCCATTCACTTTAGGGTTTGAGAGAATCTCTTGGCTTGCTTGGTTATCCAGCGTTAAAAAATAAATGCTGTCTGCAGGTACATTGCATTCGCGAAGGAAGTCGAACACTCTCCGCCCACTGATTCGGGTTTGAGGGGCTGGCTTAATCAGTACTCGATTCCCTGTGATGAGGGCCGCAACCACTTGGCCAACAAGGATGGCCACAGGGAAGTTCCAAGGGCTAATGCATAAAAAGTTTCCCTTGGGGTTATAACGAAATAGGTTTTCCTCGTTGGATGTTCCCGGCAGGGTTTTAGGGTCTTTTATTTTTTTGTATTGAGTCGCGTAATAATGGCAGAAATCGATGGCTTCTTTAATTTCTGATACAGCGTCTTGCCAAGTTTTTCCTGCCTCTCTGATGCACAGGGCAATCAGTTCGTGTTTATGGTCTTCGAGTTTCGTTGCGAACTGCTCAATGATGGCGATGCGCTTGTTCGGGTCGTAGGTGGCTAAACTGCAGACTCTGGCCAGAGAGGTTTTGAGTTGGGCTTGATCCACTTCGGTGACGGTATAGCAGATGCCTATTCGATGCTCTGAGTTGCTGGGAGAAAAAAGCGTCTCGGCCGTTTCTTGATGATCGACGTTTTCAGGCAGTGCAGAATGCACTTCGTACACTCGCTCTAAGTAAGTTTTGCAACCCGTAGCTAAATGATACCAATGGCTGGGTTGATTGATATTGCAGCCCAAAGACCCTTTGAGGTAGGGCTGATAAATGTCGAGAGGTAACGGAAACTCTTCTCGAAAACGATCGTATTGGACAAGCCCATGAAACGGCAATTCACATAAAGAATCCGTTGCGTCTTTAATGGTGCTTAACTCATTTAAGAATGATTGATTCGCTCCGTTCTCTAAAATTCGCCGGATCAAGTAGGGCAGTAATTCTTGATAAGGGCCGACGGGGCAATACGTTCTGCAAAAGTAATCGACGTTTGGTTTCTGATAACCACTCAGTGCGGAATAGATGGTTTCGCCCATGCCGTGCAGTCGTTGGAATTCGATGGGAAATAGAGAACTATGCTCTGGGTCCAGTTCATTGGCTTGTTCAATGATGGTGGCAATGGTGACCGCATTATGGGTGGCAAATTGAGGCGTTAATAAGCCTTCCATTTGATGCTTAAACAGCAGACTGATGCACGCTTGATAGTTGAGATCGGTAGCGGGCTTTTGCGTGAAAACAGGGTAGTTTGCTAACCCATGTTGCTGCGCACTGTTGATCTCATTATCCCAATAAGCCCCTTTGACCAACCTTATTGGAATGGTGGTTTCGTGTTCTTTGGCCAATTGAGACAAAAACAAAATGGAGGGAATGGCTCGGTAGCCATACGCCTGAATGGCCATGCCTAATGCGCCCCATCCCTTTAAACCCGGTAATGTTAGACAGTGCTTGAAAACACTTAACGTTAGCTCCAACGTATCGGATTCCTCTGCGTCGAACGTAAGGCTGACGGATTGTTCGTGAGCACTGCGAACCAACTTCTCAACCCGTAATAAGAAGCTTCTCTGTAAGGGTTGTTGTTGCCTGAACTGAAATTTAGGGGTCAGTGCCGATAACTTTATGGAAACGCTGTCGTAAGGTGTGAATTCAGCACGGCTTGATTCTGAACTTGATGATTCATTCTGTTGCGCAGCTACGGCATTGATCGCAGACAGGTAGTTCGTTAAGTACGTTTCTGCATCTTGCTCCGTCAATGCCGATTCGCCAAGCATATCGTATGAACTGCATTGGGAGGTTGAGTTTGTGCCCTTTGATATGGCCGATTGAATGGTCGAACCGCGAATAAAGATCGTCGCCAACTTAGATATTAATAACTTTAAGGCCTCTCTTGCCAGAACATTCCGGCTGGTGTTTAGCCAATGGTGGAATGGCTTGTTGTCTTCACTTGAGAGCAGCCATACTTTTAATTTGGCTAATCCTTCAGTGGCTAAATTAACGGTGTTGTGTCTACTCTTGTGTTTATGAGACTCCCAATCACCTGCAATGATTTTATCTTGTATGAATCGATTGGCTGTATTGTCGCTTTTAATCCTCAGTAAACCTTCGGCGAGGGCTAATAACTGAATGCCTTCCGTTTGGTTGAGCTGATACTCCGAGAGCACTTGATTTAGCAGCGGCATATTATGATTTTCAGTGGCAACACTGATGAGGGACGAGGCGAGCTGATGAATGGCCTGTTCGCTGGCGGGCTCCATGTGACACATTACTTTGAGCTGCTCTACAAACTCTTTTTCATCGTACAGGTAGTAGTCGGAGATAATCTCAAAGAGATTCTCAGACGTTAACTTCTGGTAACGTAACAACAAGTCTTTTAGGATGAGCATTCGACTCTCTTTTGATTGTCACTTTACTGTTCTGTTTAAGATTGTTGGGATAACTAGAGCTTTAATCTTATTTAAAAGTAGTTAAAAGGCGGCTATTTAGAAAGTAATTCCTTAATGTATAAGACAGTTTAAGGGGCCAAATTCAGTGCGTTTTATCGTGAGGAATGTAATTTTTAATGGATGACGTCAGCCAGTTTCTTCAATACCTCTTCCCGGTAGAGGTCAGTAACTTTGGTGTTATTGTACTTACGCTGGCCAGCTTTTTGGGGTCCTTCATTACTGCCAGCTTAGGTGTGGGTGGCGGCGCGTTTCTTATTATTGTCATGGCCGAGTTCATCTCGCCCATCGTTCTTATCCCCTTGCATGGGTTGGTGCAGCTGGCCTCCAACGGCAGCCGAGCCTGGTTGACGCGTATTCATATTGATCGTTCATTGGTGGCTTCATTCATGTCGGGGGCGATCGTGGCCTCAGCTGTTGGGCTAAGCGGTTTGAAATCTGTGCCTCAAGAAGTGATCAGTTGGGCCATTGCCTTATTTATTCTCTATAACTGCTGGGGGAAGTTCCCTGAGGCAGGGTTTTCTCGAACGTTTAAAGGTCGCTTCATGGGCGGCTTTATTACCACCTTTGCGACTATGTTCGCGGGTGCAACAGGCACACTGGTCGCGAGTTGGCTGCGAGCACGAGACATGGATCGCTTCTACTACACCGCCAACTTCTCATCTTGCATGACCTTACAGCACGCATTAAAAGTGATGGTGTTTTCATTTGCTGGGTTTACGTTTTATGAATGGCTAAGCTTGCTCATTTTAATGGTGTTGGCTGGGTACATAGGAACGCGCATTGGCTTGAGATTGCTTGGCCGACTGCCAGAGAAGGTCTTCAAGAGTGTGTTTAAGTGGTTATTAACGGTGCTGGCGCTTAGATTGATTTATAAGTTGGTATAAGAGAGGGTGAATAGTTTTATTTAGGCCTGGAAAATATGCTGTCTATGATGACTCAAGAACTCTTGGTCGGGAGCAAACTTTTTAGGTACTTGAATTCTTTTACCTTCAAATAGTATGAAAGAGGCTTTGTTGTAAAGACTTTGATCGTTTCGTAATTCTTTCGATAGAACTACTTCAAGGCTTTCGTTTAGTGTAAGTAAGCCAGAGTCAAAGGCTTTGTCGTGTAAGTTTGAAAGGCAAAGCCCGTTTCTAGGGTTTAACCTATTACTTTTATCTTCAGCCCACGGGATTATATGACTTGCAACCAGTAGTTTGGTATTGCTGATACCTGTAATGCAACATTGTTCTTCATGAGCGCTCAAAACAGCTTTCCTAAATGAATTTTGACCGTATCGAGATGAAGAGATAATACTCTTATTTTCAGCTGAGTAGGATGTAATAGCGGGGTTAAGCTTTTCTTTAGGTTCTAGTGTCTGTTTTGATATATTGACCATTACTAATTCACTTTGTGTCCAGAACGCTTCCCAATTGTCATTCATTTCCTGCCACATGGCTTTGTCCATTTTAGAGGCGGCTTGTAGGCCTTTTCTTCCCGAGTTTACAATTACTGGATCTAAGCTAGCTATGTTAACCAGCTTCATAGCGAGTGCAGAGGGTGTTCGGCCTATAAGTTTTGCGTATTTAATGATGTCTGGGTTTCGAGAATGGAGACGGCCAAATGAGGTTTGAGTATAGAGAGTGAAGGCTACTAATAATTGCTCTCTTGTCCATTTGTGATTTTTAGTTACTTCCAAAGCTGTCTCACTTCATCAATATAATCTAATAAATAACTGATTGAACTGAACTTTTAGTCGGTTGTAGTACATCAGGTTATTTAGATAATAGTCCATTCCTGTTATGGAATCAGTAGTTTTCGTTTTTTGGTTTAATGGGAAGGAAATGGGCTGAAAAGAGGTTCCTTTCTGCTTATTATGAAAGGATGCGTATAATGATAATTAAACAACTAGAGTTTTGTTAGTATTCAAAGTGCTACGGTAAATACTTGGGATGAAATCTTGTAGGGGTTAGCCGGAGGTTAGCCGAAAAGTAATTTGGTACGTAAGTTATTGACTTTACAAGATGTGTGGCCTCCCCATGAGGACTCGAACCCCAATGTTCCGCTTAGGAGGCGGACGCTCTATCCTGTTGAGCTATGGGGAGAAGCCGAGCAGGATTCTACCGTGTGTTGAATTGAATGTCACCTCAACGAATAAAATTAAGAACAAGCTGAACTAATTTAGGCTAAGTGGCTCTAATTCGTACGAATTTCCAACGGATGGAATAGCCTACATTAAATTGATGAGATAATTATGAGAGATACTAAATCCTTATTAATCGCGACCGATTTCCCTAAGATCAGTCGAACCAATCTTACGACCTTGCAAGTTAATTTGGGGTATCTTTGTAATCTCAGTTGTACACATTGTCATGTGAACGCGGGCCCTAAGCGTAAAGAGTTGATGGATAAAGAGACCATCGAACTGATTGTGGAGTGCATTGACCAGCTGGGTATTAAAACGCTGGATCTGACTGGCGGTGCGCCAGAAATGAACCCGCATTTTCGCTGGCTGGTGGAGCAGGCGAGGGCAAGAGGGGTTGAGGTGATTGATCGTTGCAACTTAACGATCTTGCTTGAGCCGGGTTATGAGTGGTTAGCGGAGTTTTTGGTTGAGCATAAAGTTCAAGTGGTGGCTTCTTTGCCTTGCTATACAGAAGACACGGTGGATGGCCAAAGAGGCAAGGGCGTTTACCAAAGCAGCATCGAAGCGTTGAAGTTATTGAACAGCATAGGGTATGGCGTTGGGGACAGCGCCTTGCCTTTGAATCTAGTGTATAACCCTTCGGGGGCTTTCTTACCGCCGCCACAAAAACCTCTGGAAGCGGATTATAAAAGAGAGCTCTCCAACCAGTTTGATATTTCATTCGATGAGTTGCTAACCATCACAAACATGCCGATCAGTCGTTTTGGTGCCGTTCTTTTGGCCAAAGATGAATTCGACGGTTACATGACGCTCTTAAGAAACAATTTCTCTGAAGCCAATCTCAACAGTGTGATGTGTAAGTCGTTGGTGAGTGTGGATTGGGAAGGCAATTTGTTTGATTGTGATTTTAACCAGATGCTTGAAATGCCCCTTGCTGCAACAAACAGTGCAAAGCCGCATTTAAGAGATCTATTAGATGAATCTTTGAATGAACAAGCCATTCGAATTGCTAACCATTGTTACGGTTGTACTGCCGGCCAAGGCAGCAGTTGTGGTGGTGCGCTAGAGTAACGCATGGATAAGCCCTGTTCCGAACCATTCTTAAGTATTGTCATTCCGGTATGGAATGACTTCTCCGCCGTCAGTTTATTGCTGCAGGATCTGATTGACCTTGATGCACTGATCTTAGAAATAATTCTGGTGGATGGCGGGAAGGACGAACGGCTAGAGGATCTGGCTTCGGCCTTTACCAAGGTAACGCTAACTCGAACCCTCCCTCAACGTGCAGGGCAAATGAATTGGGGGGCAGAGCAAGCCAGTGGCCGTGTTCTTTGGTTTTTGCATGCCGATACGCGACTCACATCGGATGTATCGAGTGATCTAATAACGTTTGTTCAACAAGCTTCTAGGTCTTGGGGACGGTTTGATGTTCGGTTGGATCAGGCGTCAGGCTTACTGAAAGTCGTTGAATGGATGATGAATCGCCGTAGCGCTCTCACAGGAATTGCCACGGGTGATCAAGGGATGTTTGTTTACCGCGATGTATTTGAACAGGTTGGGCGGTTTCCTTCTCAGGCTTTGATGGAGGATATTGAGCTGAGTAAGCGTCTTAAACTCGTGTCTAAGCCGTATTTACCGAAAAGTAAGTTGGTTACTTCGAGCAGGAAGTGGTTGCGGGAAGGCGTGCTCAGAACCGTTGTTAAGATGTGGTACCTCAGGTTTATTTATTGGCGAGGGGCCAGTGCTCAAGAGGTTCATGATATTTATTATCGCCAAAAGTAATGTGAATACTCTAAAGGCCAGCTCAGTTATGCATTTATTAACGAGCAAGAACTTTTACACGCAAGAATTATTTACGATTAAGAATTTAACTAACATCAGTAGGCATTCGCTGCATTATTATGGATACACCTTCTACTTTTACTTCTTCTGCTTTATTCAATCAGAATAACGAAACCGCCGTGCTAATCTTTTCAAAGGCACCGATTGCAGGCCAAGTGAAGACTCGGTTAGCAAAAACAGTGGGGGACCAAGCTGCGTTAGAAACCTACAAAGCCATGCTCACCGTGATTGTTGAGCGCATCTCCGATTTAAGCCATACGGACATTTACATCAGTGCGGCGAATCAACTGGATCATCCTTTTTTTATCGATCTAATGGTTCGTTATTCATTGAAGGGGCATCTGCAGTGTGAAGGCAATTTAGGCGATAAGATGTGGTCAGCGTTAAGCCAGCTGTTAAAAAACTACCAAAAGGTGGTGATTATTGGCGGTGATGCTTTGCCTGTGATGTCTCAACACATCGAAGAGATGGTCACGCAATTGAATACCTCTGATATTGCAGTGATTCCTTCTGAGGATGGCGGCTACGTTGCTATTGGTGCATCAAAAGTAACAGCGGGAATGTTCGATGATATTGCTTGGGGAACCGAGGTTGTTTTCGAACAGCAGCTCCAGCGTTTCGAGGCAGAGCGATTGACGGTATGGCAAGGGAAACCCTTGTGGGATTTGGACGACGAAACGGATTTTCAGAAATTTGTTAACGATGACGATACACTAAATCGAATGAGGCAATACGGTTTTAAATATTAGATTGGTATTTAACTTGGGGGCGTGTTTGCGGCTCGATGTTATTCGAACCGTTGCTTTCTTGCTTCGCGTTGAATTTCATTAACGAAGCGTTCCATGGTTCTATGGCCAAGCCCGTACAGTTCATTCAACTGTAGCCCTATGATGAATGATTCACTCTCTTCGTCTTCAAATACGAATCGGATTTCGGCTTCGCCTTCCACTTGAATGTTTTGGCTGATGCGAAATACGAAGAAGGGGATGTGGTCGCCCTGTTCAAATGGCGGCTCAGGCATCTCTTTTAATCTCAATCGACACCCTGTCGCTGAAATATCGAGCACCTCTGTGTGCGAGGTCGATTGCTGATCTTCTGATCTCAGTTCCACGAATACTTCGCTGTCTTCTGGTATATCAACACGAAAGGCATGTCGACGTTGAAGATAAAGGACTTCTTCAGGGAAGGTGATCTTATAAAATTGGCCAGTTTCAGATTTGCCAGCACCAACGATGTTGCAGCCCTTAATGATGATTTCAACGCCATTGAGCTTAGTGACAATATCAAAGGATTCACCGGATGAAGCCAGTTTGTGGCCACTTGGGGGTCTCAGTTCATCAATATAAAAACACCGATTGGTGATGTCGGCTTTGATTACCTGAGTAAGGTATTCTTGATCGTGAGCGTGGAATGTCAAAGTCGTGGGATAGCGGTTGTCCTGAATGGTGCGCAATACAGAATAATGTTCTTCTGGTGTTTTTAGAATTCTATATGTCATCCAGTACTACCTAATCACCGCTTGATTCTTGAATGCGTAAAATAATTGGCTTTGCAAGGTGGGTCAATCACTTGCTTCACATAAACAACACTAATTTGACGATGAAGCGTTAAGCTTCACCGATTAGGTTGCCTGTAATAATAGCTGAGGTACTGCCTAAAGGATTATAAACCTTAGGTTTTTCTGATTTACCTTGAACAATCTTTAATAGATGTTGTAAAGATTGTTTGGTGCGGGATGCGACCTTGCTGTTTACCGAGTTGGCAACTTGGCACTGGCTGAGTTGGTCTTTTAATTGAAGCCAGGATTGCTCGAATTCTTTTCGCGGCGTTCCTTCGAATAAGGCAAAAACACCTGGCTCGTCATTGGAGTGACCGAAGATTTTTAGAATCTCGCTGCGCTTATTAGCACGCTTGGTCATTTCATCCGTAATTTCAATTTTTCGTTTACTCAGAGCTTGAACTGTTTCAATGTCGCGTGTTTCGAGTGCTTTCTTTTCATTTGATAGTAAAGAGATCATCTCGGATGAATCTTGGATATCACCTTTAATATCGTTTGAAATAATATCTCTGGCTTTTTCTATGTTAGCTGACATTGATTCTGTTCCTTTATAACAGTCGATTTGAAGACTGCTATTCAGTTTGGATTAACCAAATAGCTCTTCAAATTGAATAATATTATTTGCAAGCGCTTCATCATCAATAGCAAAGTTACCGTCTGCGATGGCTGCTTTGATTTGAGCTACTTTATCTTTATCGAAATCTGGCTCTTCTTTGATTGAGCTCTCCAGATCATTCATAGCCTTACTTTCTTGGCTAAAGAAAACCGTTTCACCCGAAGTTGTTTTGCTTGGGATGTCAGTTGATCCTTCTTTGCCTGCTGAACTGGACTCAGCTTGCTTAGTTTTAGGACTACTGCTATTAATATTTAAGTTGTTGATTTCCATTATGTACTCCAGCCTTGCCGCGAAAAATTAATTGCTTTCACTCGGTTATATCGGCAGATTTTTGGGTCACTTTAGCTAAAAAAGCAATTAATTTAATCAGTATAACATAACAACTACGGTGTCTCTGTTTTTCACTTTTGCGATCACTTCACGATCGGATTTGATATTTCTCACTCGAATATTTTCTCCTAATCGACCGTTTGATAACGCTTCACCGGGTGCGCTGACAGTCATTGACTTGCCTACGGCCTGAATGATGATTCCATCCCCACGCTTTATTAACTTGGGTGGCTCAAATTGATTCTTGGTCAGTATATATCCCTGTCGAATGGGTCTTTTCGCAGCCAAGCCAATAATGATGTTGGACGAGGTGAGCGCATTGCCATTCATCTTCGCGAGGTTTACTCGGCTGAGTTTCACGTGATCGACGGTGACTATTTCCCCTTTGGCGATGGGAGTGCTCGCGGTTAATACCGATCCATAGGCTTTTATCGTTGCGCCGCTGTAGAAATTCCAACGTGGACTTGAACAGCTTACTTTAATGGTATGCTTCCCATAGTGGTTGTTGTTTCGGCCAACCTTAAGAAACGTCAGAGGTTGTTGGCATGTCGATAGGTTTAATGACTTGCTTATTTTGTGTGGCGTGATTTCTACATTGTGATTTGAATTATCTAATTCCAGTTCTGTTTCCAAGAAACTAATGATTTGTGATTGTATTTTCTTGGGTGAAATTTTGGCAGAATCGGACGCATTTGCAGAAAAACATAAAAACAATGCCAAGAAGGTGGAAACTAACGAAATAACAGGCTTTGCCTTTTCGTAGAATCGACTAGAATTGATTAAGTATGTATCGCTGTATGACATTCTATTAGGGTCCAAGTGTCATGTTTTTGCCGCTTTTTGAATTATAATTTTATAAAGCAATTGGTGTGCCATTAAATTTCCAGTTGGCGTTAGTGGACTTGCTATAGTTAGTTAAGAGGTATGATTTTATTTGCTGTTTTATTTTTTCTTTCAAGAAACAAATAATTGGGCCGATAGGACACACAGCAAATGAAAATTAAGCCGTTAGACCTCATTAGGAGTGTGATTTAAATGGCGGGTGTATTAGACGCAGTAAATTCCCGAACACAATTGGTTGGCCAGAATAGGCTTGAGCTCTTATTGTTCAGGCTTGGGTCTGCTCAGGTATATGGCATTAATGTGTTTAAGGTAAAAGAGGTGCTTCAGTGCCCTAAACTTACCATGATGCCAAAGCTTAACCCTGTGGTACGGGGTGTTGCTCATATTCGGGGTGGAACAATTCCTATTCTTGATTTGAGTATGGCAACAGGCGCAGCGCCTCTGCCTAATATAGAGAACAGCTTTGTTATTATTTCTGAATACAATAGAACGGTTCAAGGCTTCTTGGTTAGCTCTGTGGAGCGTATTGTAAACACGAATTGGGAATCGATTCATCCGCCACCACCAGGAACAGGTAAAGAGAGTTACCTTACTGCAGTTACTGAGATGGAAGGTAAACTCGTTGAAATCATTGATGTTGAGAAGGTGATTTCTGAAGTCGTTCCAAGTGGTGAAGCAATCAGTGAGGAGATTCTAGAGGAAATTCCTCAAGAAGATGACGATGAAGGTTTAGGCCATATCTTGATTGTTGATGATTCTTCGGTTGCACGTCGACAGGTTCAGAAATGTATGGAATCGGTTGGGCTTGAAACAACGCTGTTTAAAAATGGCGCTGAAGCGTTAGAGCACCTTAAGGCTTTGGTGGAGCAGGGTGAAAACCCGGCAGACAAGTACATCATGATGATTTCAGACATCGAGATGCCTGAAATGGATGGATATACTTTGACGTCGGCTGTGAAATCAGACCCAAGTATGAACGAGCTTCATATTATGTTGCATACGTCTTTGAGTGGGGTTTTCAATCATGCAATGGTTGAAAAGGTAGGCGCGAACGATTTCATGGCAAAATTCAGCCCTGATAACTTGGCGTCTAAAGCTGTTAGTGTTCTTAAAGGTGACTTTGCACCTGTATATAAGGGTGGGGATTAATTATCCCTCCCTTTTGCTTCTACTTGAGGTAATGGATGTCGATATCGGGCTCTATACGATTTGAGAAAAACGACTTTGATCAATTCCGGACTTTCTTAGAAGGAGAGTCCGGAATTGTGCTTGGTGATAATAAGCAATACTTGGTTGCTAGCCGTTTAAGAAAAATCATGCAGGATGCGGATTTGCATGATTTAAAAGACCTGCTTTCAAAAATCAGAATGAACTCACGCCTTAAAGAAAGCGTGATTGATGCAATGACGACCAACGAAACCCTTTGGTTTCGGGATAAGCATCCGTATCGGATTCTTAAAGAAGTCATGTTTCCTGAGTTGATCGGTCAAAGAAAAACAAGCGCCAAGATATGGTCTGCGGCGTGCTCTTCAGGGCAAGAGCCCTATTCAATGAGCATGATGGTTGAAGAATACAATCGCTCAAACCCATCGAAACGCTTAAGTCAGGTGCAAATTACGGCCACGGACTTATCCAGTGAAATTCTTGCAATGGCAAAGCGTGGTACCTACGAGAAACTGGCTTTAGCTCGAGGCTTGGATGGGGATCTTCAAAAACGATATTTCACTGAAAATACTGATGGGTCTTGGTCGGTTAACAGGGAGATAAAAAGTCGCGTTGATTTCAGATCGCTTAACTTGCTTCAGAGCTACGCCAGTTTTGGTAAGTTCGATATTATCTTTTGCCGTAATGTTTTGATCTATTTTTCTGCAGAACAGAAGAAAGATATTCTTACTCGTTTGTCTCGGTGTCTGAACCCTGGGGGGTATTTGGTGATCGGTGCAACCGAGTCATTAACTGGCCTGAATGACATTTATGAAATGATTCAATGTCGACCAGGACTGATCTATAAAGTTAAATAACACGTAATAGAGCCCTTTGCCTAAGGGCTCTTCTTTTCGTTTCTAATCCCTAGTTCTCTTGCTTTCTATTTTCTCGTTTTTTTAAGTCGTTTATTTTCTTTTCGATGTCTTATTGCCGCTTTTGCCGCTTGCCGCCTGATTTTTATCTTTGGTTTTTATAAGTCTTTGTTTTTATTGGTTTAAAATTATTGGCACGCAATTTGTTTATCTAATGGAAAGTTAAAGAAATTGAACGACGAGGGCGGCAGCATGGCAATATCATTTGAAAACGCATTAGGAATACATCCACAGGCAATGGGTGTCAGGGTTCAGCGTGCTGAGATTATTGCTAATAACTTAGCGAATGCTGATACACCGGGCTTTAAGGCGAGAGATATTGATTTTAGAGCCATTTTGAATACTGAGTCTGATAAAAACTCCTCCGTTCGATTGGATAAAACAAATAATGGGCACATGGATGGTTTATTGAGTCCAGATGAGGGTTTGAAGTTTAGAAACCCGAATCAGCCTGCCATTGACGGTAATACCGTTGAGACAGAAATTGAAAACTCTGAATACATGCAAAACTCGATGCAGTACCAATCCACGTTCCAATTTTTAAACAGCAAATTTAAAGGCCTTACTGGGGCCATTAGAGGCGAATAAGGAGACTGAATTATGTCACTAGGAAATGTATTTGATATTGCCGGAACAGGCATTATGGCTCAGTCTATTCGCCTGAATACAACGGCCAGTAACATTGCAAACGCTGAGACAGTGAGCAGCAGTATCGATGAAACCTATCGTGCGAGACACCCTGTTTTTTCACAGATTCATAAGGATCAAATGGGGTACAAGTTCGAAGGTGTAGACGTGAATGAAGATATTGGTAACGGTGTACATGTTCTTGGTGTGGTTGAAAGTGATGCACCTCTAGAGGCGCGATATAACCCTGAGCATCCCATGGCGGATGAAGAGGGTTATGTGTATTACCCGAATGTGAATATTGTGGAAGAAATGGCAAATATGATTTCAGCGTCTCGCTCGTATCAAACGAACGTCGATATTATGAATACCGCCAAAACAATGATGCAACAAGTCCTGACTCTGGGTCAGTAAGTACAACGCCTAAGAATGATTAAAGGTGAAAGAATATGAGTGATATTAATACTGCTACTCAAACGGATGCGTTATCTGCTTACCGAACTCAGAGTACGACCAGTTCTACAGAGTCATCCAATGAGTTAGGTCAAGATCAGTTTCTTGAGTTGCTGGTGGCTCAGTTAAATAACCAGGACCCACTCGATCCGCAAGAGAATGGTGACTTTATTGCAGAGCTGGCGCAATTCAGCTCGGTAGAAGGCATTGATAAGCTGAATACCAGTGTGGATTCATTGCTGAGTGATTATAAGTCGAGCCAAGCATTGCAGGCGTCATCTCTGGTGGGGCGGCAAGTGGTGGTTCCGAACAGTAATGCAAACTGGTCTGGCTCTGGCAGTGTGCCTGCGACGGTTGATGTGCCTGCTGGCGCTACCAACGTTAAGGTTGGTGTGTACGTCAATGGCAGTGATCAGTTGGTTGCAGAGATTCCGGTTGATAATGCCATTGAGGGCGAAAACCCTGTTTCTTGGGATGGCACGGATGGTAGCGGCAATATTTTGGCTTCCGGGTCTTATGAGTTCAGGGCGACAGGTGTTGTGGATGGCAGCAGTGAAGCCATGCAGGTTTACGGTTCAGCAAAGGTTAATAGTGTGACATTAACCGGTGGGGAAATGATGCTGAATGTTGCCGGTCTTGGAAAGATTCCGCTCTCTGAAGTTCGAGAAATATCTGAATAACTTCACGGATAGGTATTAAACAAATCGAGCTGTTTGGTCTAGGTGAGTTACTTACTGAGTTGCTTAGTTACTGTACCAAATAGCTGAATTAGATTTCTATTGTATGCCCGCTTTGTGGCGTACATGGCTAGAGAGGATAGAGTTATGTCATTTGGAGTCGGCTTAACGGGCCTTAAAGGGGCTCAAACTGAACTGGACGTTAGGGGGCATAATATTGCCAATGCCGGGACAGTAGGTTTCAAGCAATCTCGAGTAGAGTTTGGTGATCTATACGCAGCCAATGTCAGTACGAATGGCTCCGCTGGGCAAGGGGTAAGTGTTAATAAAATCGCTCAGCAGTTTAATGGCGGTGATATTAACTTTACTGAGAATAATTTGGACTTGGCGATCAACGGGGAAGGTTTTTTCGTTGTTCAAAGTGATCTTGGTGAACAGTTCTATACTCGATCTGGTATGTTCAGCCTAAACAGTGAAGGCTATATCGTTACGAATACGGGTGAGCAGCTTCAAGGGTTTGGCGTTGCTGAAGAGCTTCAGTTAGATACTAAACCTAACCCATCGGGTGGGCTTGGTTCTATTCAAATTGATGAAGCGGACATGGCACCGAATCGTACCACGGACGTTGATACTCAGTTTAACTTGAATGCGGCTGATGAATACAAAACAGGTGGGTTGCCGGCAAGTACGACTGGGACTGGTATTAGTGTTGCTCAAACCGGTTTGACCAATGGATATCAGGCGCCTACGGGCACCAATGTGATTCAGGTGGTTAATGCAGGAACAAGCCCAAATCAGGTGGTTTCCGATGTGAGTTGGTCTGCAAATGCTTCAGCATTTGATATTGCTGCGGTGGTGACGGGCATTGAAGGGGCTACGGCTTCAGCGTCGACTACCGTTCAATTAACTAACTGGAATACCGCTCAAAATGCAACGTTGGATGGTTTACCTTTAACCACGACGGACCCTGCGGACGCTAACTTTGGTGTTGGCAGTGCCTTAGCGGCAGAAATCAGTGGCCGAGCAAACTACTCGGCAACCTATGATGCCGCCACCGATACTTTAACCGTAGTTAATGCTCTAGGTAATGATATTTCATTGGCAATTAACGATGCAGCTGACCCGGTTTCACCGGGTGCAGGTTCTATGGATGTGGCGGGTGTGATAACCGGCACCGCATCTGCGGCTGCCACTACAACGCCTGGTGCGGGTAACGAAGTGACCGTTGGGGGTTATGTCGACATTATTTTAGATCCGGGTTTGTACCTTGTGAATAATGATTCGGCAACCGCTCAGAATGCTGCAGTGTTTGGGGCTGTACCGACGAATGACACCTCAGTGATACGAGCTTTTGATGCTACTGACAGTGAAAGCTATAACCATCAAACTTCCGTGACCATTTATGATTCTCTGGGTAACTCCCACGTGATGACTGAGTATTTTGTGAAAGAGCCGCCAACGTTGACCTCAACCAACCAAAACATTTGGTCCATGTATGTTTTGATTGATGGCTACAATGTGGGTGATGCAAACCCTGCATATGACCCAACTCAGCCTGAGTCAGCGACTAATCAACAGAATTTAGCGTTAACCCAGAATTTAACGTTTGATACGACGGGGCAGTTAACCTTCCCGAATGCGGGGGCGCCGCTTTTGGTGGATGACTGGGTGCCGCGTGACGTAAACGGTAACCCGAACGGTGCTGATGGCCCTGTTCCTGGGGCTCAGCCGACTGTGCCTCCCACCAGTTCTAATTTATTGATTGATATTACCGGCAGTACTCAGCACTCCTCTACTTTTGCGATTAATTCTCTGGCGCAGGACGGTTTTGGAACGGGAACCTTGGTAGAGATTGATGTTGATACTGATGGGCAAGTGATTGGCCGGTATACCAACAGTGAAACGAGAACCTTTGCCTACGTTTCAATGGCGAACTTTACCAATGAGCAAGGTTTGATTCCTGTTGGGGATACTCAATGGCGGGGATCCAGTGCCGCAGGGGAGGCAGTAATTAACCTGCCGGGTACTGCTGCGCTCGGTAAAATTCAGTCTGGAGCCCTTGAAAGCTCTAACGTTGATATCTCTGATGAATTAGTTGGCCTGATCGTTGCACAACGTAACTATCAAGCAAATGCTAAGACAATCGAAACTGAAAATACCATTTCACAGACGATTCTTAATATCTAACGTTAATGCGGGTGTTCTTGGTTGAGTTTTGAACTCAGCTAAGAACACCATAAAAGTTCAGGGAGGATGACCAACCTCCAGCCGCAGTCGCACATGGATCGTGCGGCGACTGTGGTGGGCTTCTCCAAGCGATAAGTTTGGTTCTTTCGGTCAAGATATTAAGTGTTGGTTGTGATCCAGGAGTTTATTATGGATAAGGCACTTTATATCTCAATGTCAGGCGCTAAGCAGAATATGTTTGCTCAGCGATCTCATGCGAATAACCTTGCCAATGCGAACACTACAGGTTTTAGAGAAGACTTTGCTCAGGCGCGAAGTCAGCCTGTATGGGGTGATTATCATCCTACACGCGCCTATGCAATGACAGAGCGTCCAGCCAGTAACTTTAAAGCGGGTTCCATGATTGAGACGGGTCGTGAATTGGACGTGGCGATTCCTAACCAAGGCTTTTTTGTCGTTCAGGACCCTGAAGGCAATGAGGCTTTGACCCGCGCCGGTAACTTCGTTCAGGATGTAAACGGCCAGTTACTTACACCGCAGGGTTTGTCTGTGATGGGTGAAAATGGCCCAATCTCGATACCGCCTGCCAGTACAGTGAATATTGCGAACGACGGCACCATTTCTCTGATTCCTACGGATGGGCAGGCTCTGGATATTGTTGATATCGGCCGTATTCGATTAGTAAACCCTGATATTGAAACTCTGGATAAAGGAACGGATGGTCTGTTTCGAATTAAAGATCAGCCAGGGGCTACCTTTGATCAAGATCCAAATGTAACGGTTATGTCGGGCTTCTTAGAGTCCAGTAACGTTAACTCCATTAATGCGATGACTGAAATGATGTCGCATCAGCGTCAATACGAATTGCAAGTCAAAATGATGAAGACCTCCGAGGAGAATTCCGAGAAGGTGGCAAGCTTATTGCAAATTCAATAATAATATAAAAAATTGACTGGTTAGTGACGGCAAGCGGCAGCTAAATGCCAGACTCTGAAAAGAGTTGTTAGGTGTTGAGCCGACGAGAAAGATCACTGACCTGAGCTAGGAGAGATGTTATGCACGGCGCGTTATGGGTAAGTAAAACAGGTTTGAGTGCTCAAGATACTCAATTGACCACAATTTCAAATAATCTAGCAAACGTTGCTACGGTAGGCTTTAAACGAGATCGAGCTGTCTTTCATGACTTGATGTATCAAGTACAGAAGCAACCGGGCGCCCAGTCTGCTCAAGATTCGCAGCTGCCTTCTGGTTTGCAACTTGGTACGGGTGTTCGAGTTGTAGGGACTCAAAAAGAACATACGCAAGGCACCATGCAAATTACAGAGCAGCCTTTAGATATGGCGGTTAATGGTCGAGGTTTTTTTCAAATAACGTTACCCGATGGAACGACAGGTTATTCACGTAATGGTCAGTTTCATAAAGATGCAGATGGTAATGTTGTTAATCCTCTTGGCTTTCAATTAGAGCCTAATATTGTTATTCCTCAAGATACAACCTCCGTGAGCATTGGTCGTGATGGCACGGTCAGTATTACTCAAGGCAATGAAACTGAAGCGACTGAAGTAGGTAATATTACCTTGGTTTCATTTGTAAACCCGGCAGGTCTTCAATCCATTGGCGACAACTTATACGTTCAGACTAATTCTAGTGGTGATCCTGTGGAAGGAGAGCCTGGGTTAGACGGAATGGGCAGTATTTTGCAGGGCTCCTTAGAAAACTCAAACGTTGATGTGGTGGAAGAAATGGTCAACATGATCACTACGCAACGTGCCTATGAAATGAATTCAAAAGTTATTTCAACCGCAGATGAAATGCTCGGATTTATCAGTCAGACGCTTTAAGCGATGTTATTTATTGATGCTTAAAGTAACGATGTATTTGAGTAAGCTACTCGGGAGAAGGGCAATGAAAACCAAGTTATCACTGTTGATGTTTACTGTAGCGGTAACAACTCTGTCCGGTTGTAATAAAGAAATTGTAAAACCGAATGATCCTATGTATGCACCGATTCAGCCAACGGCGCTTGTGCCTCCTGAACGGCAAGATGGCTCCTTATATCAAGCAAGATATAACATGGGGCTATTTAATGACCGACGGGCACATCGTATTGGCGATATTATTACGGTCGTACTGTCTGAGAATACAAATGCAAAGAAGTCTGCGAATACTGAGCTAACCAAAGAACAAGACATTCAGTTTGATCCGGGTATTTTGCTTGGTAAAGACATGGGCAATCAGATTACCAGCGCGATCCCGCTTCTTGAGAATATTGGTTTATTGACCAGTTTATCCCAAAACCGAGAGTTTACGGGAGAGGGTGACAGCGATCAAAGCAATAGCCTTTCTGGCCAAATTACTGTGACTGTGTCGAATGTTATGCCTAATGGTGTTTTGGAGATTCGCGGTGAGAAATGGATGACCTTTAATCAAGGTGATGAGTACATCCGTATTCGTGGTCTTGTGAGGCCGGATGATATTGCAGACGATAATACCATTATGTCTAATCGTCTTGCGGATGCACGTATTACTTACAGCGGTACGGGTGACTTGGCTGATGCAAATCGGCAGGGTTGGATGGGACGATTCTTTAGCAGTGAATATTGGCCTTTCTAAGGGGACTTGATTATGAAAATGGCTGGATTAATTAAGGTTCTTGTATCTTTTATCGCTGTTCTTTGTTTTGGGCTTGTTCAGCAGGCGAGTGCTGAACGCTTAAAAGACATCTCCAGTGTTGCTGGTGTACGAGCTAACCAATTGGTGGGTTACGGCTTAGTCGTGGGGCTGGATGGTTCGGGTGATAAAGCACCGTTTACGGATCAAACCTTTAAGAACATGATGAGTCAATTTGGTATTACTATTCCTCCGGGAACAAACCCTAAGTTGAAAAATGTGGCGGCGGTAGCGATTCATGCTGACCTGCCTGCATTTAAGAAACCGGGGCAGAACATTGATATTACGGTTTCTTCCATTGGTAATGCGAGCAGTCTTAGAGGGGGGACGTTGTTAATGACGCCTCTGAAAGGCGCGGATGGTCAAGTTTATGCGGTTGCACAAGGCAGTATGGTGGTCGGTGGTTTTGGTGTGGAAGGTGCTGACGGTTCAAGGTTGACTGTAAACGTTCCAAGTGTAGGTCGTATACCTAATGGTGCCATTGTGGAGCGAGCAGTCCCTACGTCCTTTAATCAAGGCGATTCGCTGGTATTTAACTTGAACAGCTCTGATTTTACGACAGCAAAGCGTGTGGTTGATCGAGTAAATCAGTTATTGGGTAAGGGAATGGCATCGGCCATTGACAGTACCTCTGTACGAATTACAGCGCCTCGTGATCCTTCTCAACGCGTTTCCTTTATGTCTCTGCTTGAGAATCTAGAGGTGGACCCTGGTGAAGATAAAGCCAAAGTGGTGATTAACAGTCGGACGGGCACTATTGTTGTTGGTCAGCACGTTAAAGTTGATCCGGTGGCGATTACTCATGGCAGTTTGACGGTCAGTATTAATGAGAATCTAGACGTGGATCAACCCAATGCATTTGGTCAAGGTGAAACGATTGTTGCTCCGAGAACAGAGTTGAATGCTCAAGAAGCGATCAATCCAATGTTCATGTTTCAAGGCTCAACATCGCTTCAAGACATTGTGACAGCAGTAAATCAGGTAGGGGCTTCGCCTTCTGATCTGATTGCCATCCTTGAGGCAATGAAAAAAGCCGGTGCGCTCAAAGCTGAACTAATTGTCCTTTAGGGGTAGAGAACACAATGAAATCAAATTTCGATACTTCATCCCTAGGAAATTACCACGATTTAAACAGCTTGCAGAACTTGAAAGGCAAGGCGCGTGAATCGAATGAAGGCAAACTGGAAGCGTTAAATAATATCGCTAAGCAGTTTGAAAGTATGTTCGTTGGCATGATGTTGAAGTCCATGCGCGATGCGAATGCCGCCTTCGAAGAGGATAATCCTCTGAACAGTTCTGAGATGAAGTTTTATCGGGATATGTACGACCAGCAACTTTCGATGCATTTATCGGAAGGCAAAGGAATAGGTTTAGCGGATACCTTGGTTCGTCAAATCAGCCAGCAAATCCCTGGCTTATCGAATCCTAATCCGCAAAACAAAGGACAGGAGCAGTTTGGCATGGGTCTTCCGGGATTGGGGGATCAGGGCAAGGACTTGCCTGGCATGGACGCCATTCTTTCTTCATTGGGTACGAAGACACCCCAAGCTGCAGGCATCAAATTGGACCCTGTAAGTGGATTACCGATTAAAGATCAGGACATATTATTTGCTCAGCCGGATTCTCCGCAGTCCAAGCGTATTGCGAGTGCTGTTAAGGATTATATGGATCGCCAGCAAATTTCAATGTTTGCTCAAGATGAGCAGGTAATGAAGGCAGGTGTAGATAAAGCCAGAGCAAAACAAGACGGTTTTGATTCCCCAGAAGAGTTCGTTGAAGTGTTATGGCCTGTTGCTCAAGTGGCGGCACGTAAACTGAATGCAGACCCGAAGGCATTATTGGCCCAAACTGCGCTTGAAACCGGTTGGGGTAAGAAGATACCCACTCATCAAGACGGTACGAATTCATTTAATTTGTTTGGTATTAAAGCTGATTCAAGTTGGAAAGGGGAGTCTGTCGAAACAGCCACGACGGAGTATCGTAATGGTATTGCACGGGCTGAAAATGCCGAATTCCGTTCTTATGGCTCCTATGTTGAGAGTATGCTGGATTATTCCAGCTTTCTTCAGAGCCGGAGTCACTATCAAACTGCGTTGAATCAAGCCGATGATGCTGAAAAGTATCTGAACGAACTTCAAAATGCGGGTTACGCAACTGATCCAAAATACGCAAACAAAATCGTTCGTATTATGAACGGCAGTATGATGAAGTCACTTTAATATCTTTTCAGCGTTCTAATGGGCGCGCTTTTTGCGCGCTTTTTGCGCGCTTATTTTTGTCCTTTCATTACGTTTCTAATGCCTTAACTTCCTGCTTATTTCTGGCTTCTTCTAAGTTGGCACAATATTTGTTCTTACTCTTGTAGATGATTAATTATAGCTGTTGAGCGGCAATCTTTTTCCAGGGGTAAATACATGTCTCTTATTAACATTGGACTATCAGGTTTGAAGGCCAGCCAAGCGGCCTTGGCAACAACCGGCCATAACATTACCAATGCGGATACGCCTGGATATACTCGACAGCGAGTGGAAAGTTCAACGAATCCGGCAATTACATCGGGTGGATTAATTCAAGGGCAAGGCGTTCAGATTGACGAAGTTGCCCGTATTTATGATCAGTTTATTAATGATCAATTGATCAGAGATACATCCGTCTATAAAGAAGCCGAAACGCATCTGTCCGCTATTGAACAAATGGATAAGCTGTTATCCAACCCTGAAGCGGGCGTGGCACTTGAGTTAGCGGGAATGTTTAATAGCTTTCAAGTGGTTTCGGATGACCCTTCATCAGTCAGTGTTCGTAACACGGTCGTCAACGACATCAATGACGTTGTGGTTCGATTTAATCAGGTGTATTCGAGCATTTATGACCAACAGCTCATTAATTCTGAGCAGCTTGAATCCTCTGCTATTGAAGTAAATACCATTCTTGAAAATATTGCTGTACTGAATAAAGAAATCATGCAGGTTGAGGGCGGAGGGAGCGGAACGGCTAACGACTTATTAGACCAACGAGATGAGTCTGTTCGTCAATTAGCTGAATTCATGGACATCAGTACCATTGAAGATTCAAGTGGTGCTTTATCCGTGTATATGTCCAGTGGTCAAAGCTTAGTGGTTGGGGACATCGCTTACGATTTGGTCATCAGCGATGATGAATTCGACCTGAATAAAAAAACGGTGTCGGTCAGTGTTCAAGGCAATGTTATTGATGTTACTGATCAGCTTACTGGTGGTAGCGTCTCGGGGCTTCTCAATTTTCAAAACGACACCATTCCTGAAGCTCTGAATCAGTTAGGTCGGATTGCACTTGTCATGGCCGATCAGATTAATGAGCAGCATCGTTTGGGCATTGATTCGAACGGTGATCTGGGTGGCAACGTTTTCACTGACATCAATGATTTGGACATTGCGAGAGATCGCTTTTTCAGTTCAAACCAGAACACTCTACCCAATGACCGAGTGGGTAACGTTACTATTATTGATTCGAGTACATTGACTGCAGATGATTACATTCTTGAATTCACAGGGCCAAGCGATATTAATTATGAAGTTCGCCGAGCATCCGATGATTCGGTTGTAACTCGTGGCCTTGTTTCAACGGGATACCCATTCGAAATTGAGTTTGAGGGCATTCAAATTGAATTAGAAAGTGGAACCTTTGTGGAGGGCGATGAATTTGAGATTCGACCTACACAATCTGCTGCCCGAGATCTTACTATTGAAATCGAACGTGGTGATCAACTGGCTCTGGCTTCGCCTATCAGAACGGAGGGCGATATAGGTAACTTAGGGACAGGTGCTATAACTCAGGGCACGATCCTAGATGTCTATCAAGAAGCGCCTAATGATGATGTCTTGATTTCGACCTTTGCAACCGCAGGCCAATTAGCACCGCCTTTGTTGGTAAGGTTCACAAGCGAAACAACATATGACGTTTTAGATAATACGGACCCTTCAAACCCTGTGAGTTTAGTGCCTCCGTATGAAGATCAGGTGTTTGTTCCTGGGGTAAATAACGAGCTGTTTTCAGATGATCCGGGCCTTACTGTTGTTGAATCGGCAGGGGCGAATGCGGGTGTTGTGGTTGCAGGCGCGACCAATGGATATTTGGCCGAGAATTTAAGCTTCACTTATACCGATCCTGATACTGGTGTGGTTACTGCTCGTCCGGGGGTGGCCATTGCCGCGAATACTCCGGCGCAACAGATTGTTAGCCAACTTAATCAAGAGCAAGGCATTACTGCTACAGCTAGAACAGAGCTTACTTTAAGTAACTTTGTTGATAACGGCGCTGGCACTGCGTATGAGATTGTTGTTAATGGCGAGACACTCACCATTACTGCTCCTGATGTGGTGGATGCTTCAACCATCGAAGCTGCGATTAATAGCAATGGTAATTTATCATCGCAAAACATTAGAGCTTTCAGTGATGGAACGACAGTGCGTCTTGAATCATATGTGGGGGTTGATATTACGGTCACTGTGAATGGTGATGCGAACCCTGGTGGTGATACAGTCGATGTAACGGACAGCTTGGGTAATGCCTTAACCGTGGATGGGGGGAACTCCGCTACGGTAGGTGGAACCATTGATATTCAGCTTGAAGACGGCTTGGTGATGACATCAGATTCTACTGGCTTTGGTAATATATTCACGCCAGTACCAACCGCGACTGCTTTATATTTTGGCTACCAGGCTGAAGTGAATGGTGAGCCGCAGTATACCGACACATTTACCATTGATTACAACACGGACGGTGTCTCGGATAACCGTAACGCGACCAATTTGGTTGATATTCAGCGTGAAAAAACCATTGGGGTTGACTCTTCTGCTGGCCAGACGCTTGAAGAGGGGTATAACCAATTGGTGGCAACCATTGGTTCAGAGACGGCCTCTCTACGAGTAAATACTGCCGCTGCTGAAAGTGTATTGGAGTTAACTCGATCACTTAAAGAGTCCATTTCTGGTGTAAACCTGGACGAAGAGGCTGCCAACTTGATCAAGTTTGAGCAGGCCTACAATGCGTCGGCCAAGGTCATTCAAGTGGCTCAAGAAATCTTAGATACCTTACTTAATTCTTTTTAATTTTTCAGACTTTATAGGAGTTTGATCATGGCTGTTCGTATTTCGTCTAATCAGGCATTTGAATCATCCGTTACTCAGATGATTGACCTGAATGCTCAAGTACTTCGTACGCAAGAGCAAATTTCTACCAGCAAGAAAAACTTAAGTGCAGCGGATGATCCTCTTAATAGCACTCGAATTTTACAGCTTCAGCAATCCATTACGCTTCGTGATCAGTACAGTACCAACCTGGATACATTGGACGGTGCGTTGCGCTCTGAAGAATCCGCTCTGGATTCAATTGCAACAAACATCAATCGAGTTCGATCATTAGCGGTCAGCGCAGGTGATGGTACTTACAGCTTTGATGATCGTAAATCACTTGCGTTAGAAATAGGACAGCGAGTCGATGAGTTGTTGTCATTAACTAATACGAAAGATCCCAATGGTGAATTTATTTTTGCTGGTTTTCAAGGCTATACGGAGCCATTTGTTGAGCTGCAGGATGGTCAATTTGTTTATCAGGGGGATGAAGGGCAGCGATTTGTTAAGGCAGATGAAGCGACGAATTTAGCGAGAAATAATCCAGGGAAAAGTATCTTTATTGATATTCCTAGTGCGAATAATACGGTAACCACGTCAACCGATCCGACAAACTCTGATTCTGATACGTATATAACTGCAGGGACGGTTGTTGACCAGACGGCGTATGACGCATTTTATCCTGAAGACATTGTGATTGAGTTCAACGCAGAAACGAACGTGACTCCTAATGGTCCAAACTTTACTGCATATGAGAAGAGTACAGGTGAACCTATTCTAGTGGACCAATCTTATGTTCCTGGTCAAGAAGTACAGATAGAGGGGGTTGCTTTTAAAATAGTTGGTAGCCCAAACCCCGGGGATAATTTTTCTATTGATTCAAGCTCTAAACAAGACATTTTTACAACCTATAAGCTGTTAGAAGATGGCCTGAATACGTTAACGGATACACCAGCGGATCAAGATTTATTAGAAACGTTATTACATGACACGTTAATAAATTTGGATAATGCGCTTAACTCGGTAATTAATACTCAGAGTGATGTGGGTGGCCGGATGAACATTGCCGATACCAGCCGTGAAACTCAAGAAGAGGTAAAGTTGGTAAGCCAAGAGGTGTTGTCTGATCTACAAGATCTGGATTATTCGGCAGCGGTTTCCAAATTGAGTTATCAAACCTTTGTTTTGGAGGCGACTCAGTTGAGTTACACGAAAGTGTCTGGTTTAAGCTTGTTTAATACGATTTAATTTTTTGTCCCTGTTTCTTCTTTTATCCTCTTTCTTTTAATCTGAACGATTAAAGGAAGGAGGGCATGTTAAGCCCCATCTTATTTTCTATGTTATTTTCTCAACAGCGTAGTCTTAGAAGCTCTAAGCAGCCAGCTTAGGCTGTGTAACTATTTATCTGTTTGCTTACTAAGGGTTGTTGTAGACCTTGGAGACAAGGATTCACAGTAGCACACTGATAGAAATACTTTTTCCTAAGTTTCTTAGTAATGATTGGTTCGATTCGTTGGCTTGGTAGTATTAAAGCTTTGATCCTATGGTGTTTTTGAAATTATTTTAGAGCAGAAGGGCTGAGCGTAGGCTTGAATATTAACATTAGGTAATAGCCAACAACAAGTTGTGTGTAAGTCTATTTATACAGTTGATACTCGTTCGAATTAAACTTTACACTCTCAATGTCTAGGGGGGAAAGGAATACTATTACTGATCTATTTTTTTTAGACTGAATGGTAATTCGGGGTGCTTTCTTGGTATCGCGTATTGAATTGGGTTCTGGTTTTTAATTGAAAAAACCTACGTAAATAAGAAACATATTTCTTAATTACGTAGGCGTTATAGAGGGTAATGTGTTTGCTATCTGCGATTTAGTTTAGTGTTTTGTTTTTTGGCAAATGAACTGATACATACCGGAAAATAGCTCTGGATTGTTTTGTTCAAATGTTTCCCAGTTATTTAGGTCTGTCATGTCTTGATCTAAAGGAAAAAGGTGCCCGAACTCCATTTTTCTCTGACTTGTTAAGCCTGTAAAACCTTGGAATTGAAGATTAGACCCTTGAGTTAATTCCTTTAAACTCTCTATATTGTAGAGATGCTCAAGGGGGTTATAGAGTAGATCTGCACAACCAGCCATGTGGTAAAAGTCAGGGGAACTTAACAGTTTACTGTATTCTTCTTTTAGGTTGTCATCTGTCATGATTAACCAGCGCAGCTTGCGAATTTGTTCTTCGTCTGCATTGGTAAAGCTACCTATGATGTCTTGTTTCAGTTGATTGATTTTAAGTCTTGCTGTTTCACTGTATAACCCCAGTTTTATGAAACCGTATGGCTTTAAACAGTTGGTCAGCGCTTTAAGGCCAACTTCTGGCTTTGGCAAATGATGGAGTACTCCACTGCACTCAATGATGTCGAACTGTTCATCCAATTGTTCAACCTTAGTGAGGTCAAGAGATATGAAACGAACATTCTTGATTTTCAGCTTCTCTGCTTGTTTCTCTGCAAAAGCCAAACTGGTTGCACTGATATCAATCGCTGTGACATTTACGTTTTGGAAATACCTTGCCGCTTTTAATGCTTGCAGTCCAGTTCCACAACCTGCAATGAGCATGTTTAGGGTTTTACCTTTCAGTTCGGTAGGTATCTCTATGTGTGGTAATTCATGGCGTAATGCCTGAGTGTAATCGCATAAAGTATGAAAACCTAGGTTGCTCCAATGCGGGTATGGAAATCTTTCATATTGTTTCTTGATGTTATGGCTTGGTGGAACCGCATTACCTTCTGTTTGAAAACGTTGAGCTCTACGTACAATTTCTTCAGGCTCGGTAAGTGCTTTCTCCAACATAGGTTGAAGTAATTCAGGCCACTCACTGATTGCCGTGTTTTTGATTTTATCGCCTACTGCGGAGCCTGATAGAGGCTTGTACATGGAAAGAAGAATGAGTGCGCCTGTAATGTCTTGTGGCTGCCAGTCATCCATAGAGGTAAGTTGCTCTATCAAGTTCTCAACACTGGCAATCACTTCTACTTCGTCTTCATACATAGACATGACGTAGCCATTTCTTGCTGACTGCATTGCAATGGCCGTTGCAAGCTGAATAAACTCATCAATGATGTGGCCTGCCTCCATACTTTGGCTAAGTATAAGAAAGCGCAGCGCTCTGACTGTATTTTCAAGGTCTACGTTTGTACAGTGTACTTTTCTCACTGTTTCTAGGAATAACGTATCTTTAGCTATGGCAAAGATATCCAGCGGAGATTCTTTGTCTGCACTGATGCTGTACTTATGATCCAATGTGCTTGTTGCTAAATTTGAAAGTAAATCGTAATCAGCGTTTGGATATTGCAGATAACGAATTAAGTCATGTTCTAATTCGACTTGGTAGTAATCTGCTTTTAACATTGCTGCAGAACGGAACACTCCTGACTGGATGTTCTCATTGAAATGGCCTGCACGGATCAAGTTGCGATAAGCTTGAAAAGATTCACCATAGCGGCCCATATTTAAATAGGTAAGTGCTAATCCTGAAAGTGATTGGGTATGATTTTTATCAAGGGAAATTGCTTTCTTGAAGTTGGTTATTGCACTTTCAAATTTACGTTGCATGAGTTGCAAATACGCTAAGTTCGTAAAGAACATAGGTTGCCTGTGATCCAACTCAATAGCACTGTTAAAGTGATTAAGCGCTTTATCGTAGTCGTGTTGATCTAAAGAAATACGACCAATTAAATTTAGAACTTGAGGTTGTGATGAGTTTTTAAGATAGAGGTGTTCGCAAAGTCTTGCTGCTTTCTCTCGTTCTAACTCGCGCATTTCTTCTGTTAAGTTACCTTGGCATGAACGGTTATAATGTTCGTTTGCTTGAATTAGCATACTTGCTACATCAAGCTGCATGGCACCAACAGGAGCTGTTAAGTTTTTATTGAAATCTGAGTTAAATGCTTGCTGTGCCATAGCGGCAATCCTCCAGCGTAATTTACAACTTTCTTTTTATAAAGCTAAAGGCGTGCCAATTATTTTTTGTTATTAAAATCAATTGGTTATGTGATTGTTTTGTGGTTTGGCTAATGTTTGCCGCTGGAAAGGGGGGAATTGTAGGTAATTTTGACGGGGTTGGAGTGTGTTTTTGAGAGGGATATAAAAAGACCCAACAGGAGAACCTGTTGGGCCAATAGCTTCAGATCAAAAGAGAGGTGTTTACTGAAGTAAACTAAGTACTTGCTCTGGTTGTGCGTTTGCTTGCGATAGTACAGAAATACCTGCCTGTTGAAGCACCTGAGTTCTCGACAGTTCAGCGGTTTCTGCCGCAAAGTCTGCATCACGAATACGCGAGTTCGATGCACTCAAGTTTTCTGAAGTGATAGACAGGCTCTCAATGGTGGATTCAAAGCGGTTTTGATATGCACCCAGGTTTGCTCGTTCAAAGTTGACTGAGGCTACGGCGTTATCGATTGCGGCTAAAGCTTCGATGGCACCTTGTATGGTGGATATATCAATATCTTCAATGAAAGTACCTTCAGTTGCACCACCATACTCTCCCGTGATGAATCCTAATTCTGTGAGCGCATCAGGGCCATTTGAACCTGGTCCAATTTCAATTTGCTCTGCGGATGTTAATGTCAGTGTGGAGTATGTAGATTCAGCTGTATTGATATAGGTTGCCGTTGCTGCAAAATCACCATAACCAATACCATCTACTGATCCATCCAGACCAATGCCTTGGGTAAATGCTAGCGCTTGAGCTGCTGAAAATCCGTTGGCAGTATCGTCAGTGTCAATTGCAACAGAAATGTTACGACCGTCTTGAGCGGTTAATGTAATGGATGTCCCGTTATCCTCAGCAACAACCCCTGTTTGACCCGTAATAGCGTTAATGGCGGTAATCGCTGTTAATCGGTCTGATTCCGCATCTCCGGTACCGGCAATTAGGCTGGTTTGAACACCGTTAATGTAGATAGAGCCTGTGCTGCCGATGGTTGCAGTGTTGGTGGACGAACCACCGGCAATTTCAGTCGGGTTGATCGATGCTGTTACACCGGTTTGTTCTGTTGACCTATTAATTGCTGCCTCTAGAGCGATACCGCTTGAAGCTCGGTCTGAAGTAAAAGCGGTATCATCTGATGCGGTATCGTCCAAAGAGCGAGATGCACTAATAACCACGCCATTAATAACCAAATCACCTTCATCAAGCGGTTGAGGTAAGTCAGTCCCTTCGGTTGAGTCTACTGTTGCAGTTACAGTACTTTCCCCAAACCAAGCTGCCGCAGCTACATCACCGCCTGCACCACCACCGTTTTGGAAGTCAGAAATTTGAATGTTGGTACCATTAGCAACCAGTGACCCCGTCATTTCATAGGTGATTGTGCCTGTGCCGTCAGTTGATGGAGTTGCAACTATATCTAAGGCTGTTGCTGCTAAGGGAACAGCTAGCATCGCCGTTTGAACTGCTAACTCAACTTCAGCCGCAATCAGAGCTGCAGCGGCATCCAGAGTTAGACCTGTTAAATCTGAGGTTGCTAGAGCAAGGTTATCCCCATTAAATATGCTGTTTCCTTGGGCGTCTTGAACCACAAAATCAAAGGTTGCGTCATTGGTAGTGAAGTCAAAGACCTCTAATCCTGCAACTCCGCTGTTCGGGTTAAAGGTTGTAATAACTTCTTGAGGGCCTCGAGTAGCTACTCGTTCATCACTTACAGCAGCAGCAATCCCTGTTTCATAGTCGCCACGAACAAGTCCAACGTTACTTAAATCACCGCTGCCAGAGCCGTCTCCACCGTCAATATCAACAGGGCCACCATCGGTTTTATTGTAAAGAGTGAATCCACCTTCGTAGGTCCCGTCTTCGCCATTGGTTGTTGTGACGGTTGCGTTATTGAACAGTTCCGCAACGTCACCAGCACCAGCACTGGCATCATTACCAGTGATAGTAAAGTTGTATCCGTTTGCGGCAGCTTCGCCAATTGCTCGATAAATGAAATCACCAGCGCTGTTAGGGTCTTCCACAACCTCGATGTCAATGCCATTATTTGCAAAGATAGATGTTAAGGAGGCCGCATCCGCAGCAACGGTTGCGTTACCACTTAAGTCGCCTTCAGCACCTAGTGTGATCGTTTGAGAGGCGGTGGTTACTGTATTTCCGTTTTTATCAATAAAGGTTACAGCAATCGTATCGGCTGTATAGTCACCGTTTGTGCCGGCAGGGGTTAGAGATTCTTCTGCGATTTCACCTCTTGGCAATCCTGTTGCTTCAGCAATGGCTTCAGTTACTCCAGTAATCGTAACATTACGGCCATCTTCTGCTTCTAAGAAGATGCCATTCACTGAAGAACCTGAGTCAACGGCTACAATACCCGTTTGGTCTGACTTAGCATTAATGGCTTCTATTACGGATGCTCGATCCGCATCACCGTTTTGGCCACCCCAACTGACAGTAATATCTACACCGTTTACTTGAACAGTGGCTGGGCTGGTGGCTGTTGCTGCTAAGGTACTGCCTGTAATTTGAGTAGTGCCTTGAGCAACAGTTTTGTTTGGTTCCGCGATTACATTCGTTTCATCTGTATGGGCATTGATGGCAGCAGACTTGGATATAGCTGAGGCTTCTGCGTTCGCAAATGATGCATTATCAGACGATGCAACGGAAGACTGGATTGTTTCGCCATTAATAACCAAATCACCCTTGGTTATTTTTTCGTCTGTAGCAATTGCACTAATGCCAGCGGTGTCTCCACCACCTAGAGAGTCAGTGGTTAATCGGCCAATTGTGACATCGATAGTTTCGCCTGCGTTGGCACCCACTTGAAATTGCGTATCAAACGAGCCATCTAGAAGTGTACGACCGTTGAAATTGGTTGTTTCTGACGTTCGTTGAATCTCATCAATAAGTTGCTGAGCTTCTGCATTCAGTGCTTCACGATCAATGTCATCGTAAGTGCCGTTGGCAGATTGCAGTGCTAGTTCTCTAATTCTTAATAGAGCATCTGTTACCGTTTTAAGTGCACCTTCTGCGGTTTGTGATAGTGAAATCGCATCAGATGAATTTCGAATGGCAACGTTCGTGCCTTCAATTTGCGCGTCAAATCGAGTGGAGATCGCTAGGCCGGCAGCATCATCCTTTGCACTGTTAATACGTAAGCCTGAAGACAATCGTTGTAAGGCAGTTTGGTTATCTGCTTGTGACTGGTTCAAGTTTCTCTGAGCGTTCAGAGAAGCAATGTTGGTATTAATGATCTGAGCCATAACGCTCTCCTAAATTATTTTTAATTTCTTGCATTTATTTACGTGGTTATTGCACCTAGGTGCAGGGCCCCTTTGCGGAATTAAATAACCACGCAATAGAGCTATGTAAATAGATATGCTAAAGGTGTGCCAATTGAGTAATTGTATATTTATCAGGTGGTTACGTGCTTGTTTTGGCGGTTGTTATTTGATCTGAATAAAAAGCGGCCAGTTTTTCTAAAGTCACGGCAAGGGTTGGCCGATAGGATTTCTGGACAGGGAATGGCCGTAAGTAATTTTTTGTAATCGAGTGAAAATTGTTCTAAAGGTTTCAAAAATAGTGCCGTTAACCCTGTTGAAGATTAAAAATTAGGGCCAAAAGAGCCCAATGCCAAAGCCGCTTGCGGCGGTATTGAATGGAGAAACAACCATGCCACAGATTATTAACACAAACATCGCATCGCTAAATGCGCAGCGTAACTTAGATAAAGCCCAGTCGGGCAACGATACCGCTTTACAGCGTCTTTCTTCTGGTCTTCGTATTAACAGTTCGAAAGATGATGCTGCGGGTTTATCAATTTCCACTCGTTTTGAAGCTCAGTTAAGTGGTACTGATGTAGCGATTCGAAATGCGGGTGACGGTATTTCATTATCTCAAACGGCTGAAGGTGCATTGGATTCAATCACATCAAACCTTCAGCGTGTTCGTGAGCTAGCGGTGCAGTCTGCCAACGGCACGAACGCAGACGTTGATCGTGATGCTCTAAATGCTGAAGCTCAACAGCTTCTAGAAGAGATCTCTAACACGGCTGAAAATGCTAACTATAACGGCATTAACTTGCTAGATGGTTCGTTCTCAACGTCATTACAGGTTGGTGCGAATGCGGGTGATACATTAGACGTATCTATTGGTGCAGTTACTACTGATACTCTAGGTGTTGCGGATTCTGCAGGCTTGAGCGCAATTGGTTCAGACAATGCAATCGGTAACGGTGATTTGACTATTAACGGTATTGAGATTGCGTCTTCTACTTCGGATGATGATACTTTCTCTACGGATAACGCGTCTGCTTCTGCAATCTCCAAGGCTGCAGCCATTAACAAGAGTACTGAAGATACTGGTGTATCCGCTTTTGCAAATGAGAATACTGTTTCTGGTAGTGAGATGACGGCGGCTGCTGGTAACGGTAGTGTAGACATCAACGGTGTCACAATCAGTCTTTCTACTTCTGCAGATGCAGCGGCATCACGAGCTTCAGTCGTTCAAGCGATTAATGCCGTAAGTGATCAAACGGGTGTAGTAGCTACAGACAGTGGAAGCGATGTTAATGGAATTAGTCTAGCTGCTTCTGATGGTCGAAATGTTGAAGTTGCTAACTTTACTACGGTGACTGCGGAGAGTACTGGTTTAGCTGCTGCAGATACATACGAGGGCGGTTACACCTTAGTCTCTTCAGACGGTTCTGATATTGAAGTTTCAGGTGGTGACGGAACGGGTACCGGTAATTTGGCGAATGCTGGATTAACAGCGGGTACGTTCTCTGGTAATGCTGCTGCGTTGTCTGCTGAGTCTACGGCTGTTCGTTCAGGTGAACAGGCTACAACAGGCGGAACGGCTTCGAATACCTTAGCTGCTGCGGGTGCTAATCAGCTTACTGCCGATGAAACAACGGCTGTGTTTAGTGATGGAACAACTGTTCTAGAGGACGGTAATACGGTTATAGATTTGGCGTCGTCTATCAATGCTTCTGCAGTAGGTGGCAGTATTGTTGCCTATGAAAAAGCAGATCTTGTTATTGATTTTGGAAATGCTGCATCAACCTTTGTTGCAGGGGATGACTTTATCATTGGTGCAGGTACGTTAGCTGCTGCTACTACGGTTACTTGGACTGCTGGTACAAGTAAAGAAAACTTTGCCAATGAAATCAATAATGCAGACTACTCTGGCTCTAATATAGATGTTAAAGCATCTTATGATGCGGATACTGATTTTCTGTCGCTAGAGATTAAAGCTTATGGTACTGATGGTACCGATGATGAAGAAATTGATTTCTCATTTAGTGCAGGAGATCTTCAATTAGTATCTGTTAATGGCAATGCCGCAGCCGGAACTATCGGTGGTAATGTCGTATCGGGTGTATTAGCTTTTGAGAGCTTGGATGATACGATTACTTCAGTATCAGTTACAGATGCGGGTGCCCCACCTCCTGCAAACTTGTTTGAAAATAATGGTGAGGCAATTGATCTGGGTCGTGTAAATACACTTGATAGTGGTGATCTTGTTCTTAATGGCGTTGCGATTGGGGCTGCACAAGCTTCCGACGATAAGTCGACAGCAACATTATCTAGTAACGGTGACATAATTACTTCGGTTGATAAAAGTGCAAACGGCATTTCAATTGCTGAAGCAATTAACCGTAACTCAGCAGAAACGGGTGTTACTGCTACGGTAAACGAAACTAAGGTAATCGGTGGTGATGGTAGCAATGTGGCCGAGGCGGCAGCAGTCTCAACGGCTGGTGATGCTGCTAACCTTTACATTAATGGTGTAGGCATTGGTGCGGTTACACTTGCTGATGTTACTGGAAGCCCTGGTACCATTGATACTGATAAGGCAAAAGCGGATGCTTTGGCTGCTATTAATGCGGTGTCTGGCCAAACGGGTGTAACAGCTGAGGATAACGGTGTTTCTCTAACGTTGACTGCAGCAGATGGTCGAGCAATTTCTGTTGCGATTGATACTGATGCAGCAGCAAATACCGGTACAGCAGGCGATGCAATCAGTTCTATTTTAGGTCTAGACTCTCAAGTAGACGGGATCGGTGCTACTGACTTTGCTGAATTGGCCGGTTCAGGTGCGGGTTTGACTGCTGCACAGGTTGAAGCAGTTGCTTATGAGACTACAAACTCTTCAGTTAGTTTATCCGCTGGTGGTCAGTTCACTATTGAAGCTGGAGCGAATGGTGCTGACGAATTGGCAAGTCTTGGTTTATCTGCTGGTACATTTGGTGCTGCTGAAGATGGTCAGTTCCTTAAGGATGTGGATATTTCAACGGTAGATGGTGCTAATGCTGCGCTGTCTGCAATCGATAATGCCTTGAGTCAGGTGGCTTCTGAACGTGCAAACTTAGGTGCGACTCAGAATCGTTTGGATTCAACGGTAAGTAACCTAGCGATCAACAAGGAAAACTTGGCTGCTGCTAACTCTCGAATTAAGGATGCGGATTTCGCAGCCGAAACGGCAGAGTTGTCACGTACTCAGGTATTGATTCAGGCTGGTATCTCTGTATTGGCTCAGGCAAATGCCCGTCCACAGCAGGTATTGTCATTATTGGGTTAATCCTAATCTTGATAAAAAGAGTGGGGGGATAAACCCCACTCGTTTTTGGTTTTACAAATTATAAGGAGGGGGTCATGGCTGATTTAAGTCCGTTGGTCGGAATGACTACTTCAAATAGCTCAAGTAATAAAACAGATGCTAAAGCTCAACAGGCGGTTGCCGCTAACTCAGTTAAGTCTGAAGAAGTGCAAAAGCTTGCCGATGACGAGGTGACTCTAGGCGGCAAGGATGTGCCTGCAGTATCTGCAAAAAAAGAGCCTGAACAGTTAAGCAGTGCGATTGAGCAGCTGAATGATTACATTCAAACAGTAGATCGTAAGCTTCAGTTCAAGGTGGATGAAGACTCCGGTCAAGCCATTGTTACGGTTCTGGATGCCAGCTCTGATACGGTTATCAGACAAATTCCAGATGATGTAGTGATTAAGCTTGCTCGAAGTATTGAACAGGATGAACCGGTGCGGTTGTTTCAGATTTCAGTATAACCACTTGATAGACTCGGTTGGTTGTACTGGCCCGGTAATTGCAGAACGGCAGGCAGGTCATGGAAGATTAATGACTTGACTGGCGTTTTTTTGCTTTAAGAAAGGTGGAAATAATATGGCTGTATCATCAATAGGTATCGGTTCTGGTGTTCTAACAAGTGAATTGATTGATTCATTGGTAGAGGCAGAGCGTGCCCCAACTGAATTGCGTCTTGATCGAGAACAAGAGGATTTAGATGCGCAGCTCTCCGCCTATGGACAAATCCAAAGCTCATTGCAAGATTTTCGTCTTCCTGCCCGAGTATTGAGCAATCCGAATGCGCTATTGGGGACTGAAGTTACGTCTACCGATTCAGAGATTAGCGTAACAGCTTCATCCAGTGCTCCTTTGGCAGAGTATTCTGTCGAGGTGACCCAAGTTGCCCAGGCCCACTCCGTTGTATCTGGTGTATTTACTACGGAAGATGATGTGATTGGCACGGGAACCCTAAAATTTGAGCTTGGTACTTATACTTATGTTGATGATGGGGTAGATCCTGTAGACCCATCTGATGACACGTATACGTTTGCGAACAATGGAGGCGGAAGTTTTACCGTCGATATTACATCTGATAACAATACGCTAGCCGGTGTAGCAGCCGCGATTAATGATGAGGATATTGGTGTTCGGGCTGATGTTGTAGATACAGGCTCAGGGTTTGTGTTGGTGTTTACCTCTGAAGAGAGTGGTGAGTCTAATGCATTAAAAATTACCGCTCAGACCGACTCAACCGATGGTGATACCACAGACAATGCGGGACTCTCGCAGCTAACTTATACTGAAGACCCCACTCAACGCTTTATGTCTGAGACCCAAGCGGCACAAGATGCGAACTTGACAGTGAATGGTCTTGCTATTACCAGTTCAACCAACAAAATTAATGATGTTGTTTCTGGTGTAACACTTGATCTTAATGACGTCACTGACGGCACAGCAAAGATCAAAGTCACCCGAGATGCTTCTGTTGTTGGTGAGCGAATTCAAGACTTGGTGGATGCCTACAATTCGTTTAAAGAGTTAATGGACAGTTTTTCAACGTACGATCCTGATAATGCGGAAACGTCTCTTTTGCTTGGTGATAGTACACTGCGAAACCTTGAACATCAGGTTGACTCTGTGTTTGGTCAAATAGTTACAGGAATGGAGGATGCAAACGTTCGTTCTCTGGCTGAGTTGGGGTTGACTCTGTCAAAAACAGAAAACCAATACGAGTTTGATCAAGATAAATTCAACGAGGTATTTGATGAGTACCCTGAAGATGTTGCTGCAATTTTCTCGCAAAAGCTGGACAGTACGTCATCTCGAGTTGATTTAAAAAGTGTTGTCAGCGGTACTACGGTTCCTGGTTCCTACGATTATTCTATTACTCAGCTTGCGACTCAAGGTTCGTATACGGGTACTGCAACTGCAGGCGGTGGGTTTACTGTAGATTCAAACAATGATGAATTTAAAGTCAATGTGAATGGTGTAGCTTCTGGCACTATTACATTAACATCAGGGGCTTATGCTGATGGTGATGCGCTTGCTCTAGAGATTCAGTCTCAAATAAATAACGACAGTACTTTAAAAAATAATTCAGCGACAGTTGTGGTTGCTTATGACAGTGGTACTGATAGTTTTTCTATAACGTCAGATTTATATAAAAGTTCTTCAGTCGTTACTTTTACAGAAGTTGAATTGAATACAGAAGCTGATTTTGGTCTTTCGTTAACTAATGGTACAGCAGTTACTGGTCAAGATGCGGCAGGAACTATCAATGGCGTTGGAATGAAAGGAACTGAATCGAGCGGTTCTTTTACTGCTTTATCTGTTTTGACTTCATTCCCGTTCACTGTAGATGCTAATAATGATGAGTTTTCTATATCTGTTGACGGTATAACATCGAGTATATTGTCTCTAACTCAACAAGCCTATGCTTCCGGGACTGATTTAGCGACTGAAGTTCAAACGCAAATAAATGCTGACGCAACGCTTACATCTGCAGGTAAGTCAGTTACGGTAAGTTTCGATACGGATAAATTAATAATAACGTCTGATTCAACTGGGACATCTTCTACTGTTTCTATTGCATCACTTGATACTAATTCAAGTGCAGATTTAGGTTTCAGTCTGAACAGTTCATTAAGTAAAGCGGGTGAAGACTTTACAGAAACGGGCGTTACGGCAAGTGGTAATAGATTAGAGCTTGATGATCCTGATGATGATGCCGATGGTGTAGTTCTGGATGTGTTGGTTAATAATTTCCAATCGGGTGAGACAGAGATTACTGGTACAGCTAATTATGTTTCAGGTGTTGCTGATGAATTAGTCTCTTTGTTTAATGGGTTCTTAGCGTTTGATGGTTTAATTAACAATAAAACGGACAGTATAAAAACTGAACTGTTGTCCGTTGATGAGTCTCGGGCTAGCATGGAAGATCGTTTGTCTGCTCTGGAGGATAAACTGACGATTCAGTTCATATCTGCGGATTTACAAGTTTCTAAGCTGAAAAACACCGAGCAGTTTGTAACCACTCAGTTGGCGGCCATAGTTGGTTCGTTTACTAATTCAGATGATTAAAAAAATAGCCTGATTTAACTAAATATTAACTGATTAAGTACCCAGAGAAATGGTTACATGGTGTTTCAATAAACAAGGGGATTTTAGCTAAAGTATCCCCTTTATTCGCCGTTAAACTATATTAGATAGATATGTCTTTGGCTTTAAAAAATAAGAGTGCTGCGATTATGAATACATATGCAAATCGTCTAAATCAATATAATAAAGTGAACCAGCAAACGGGTATTGTAGATGCTGACCCGCATCGTTTAATTCAGTTATTGTATAACGCATTAAAATCGAATTTATCGAAGGCTCGTGGCTATATTGAGCGCAGAGATTTTGAAGCCAAGGGTAAGCATTTAACTAAGTCGGTTGAAATCTTGAAAGCGTTAAGTGATTGCTTAGACGCAAAACATAATCCTGAATTGGTTGAGAACCTTGCTGGTCTGTATGACTACTGTGCAAGACAGCTTTTACAAGCAAATCTTCAGAATGAAGTAAAGTTTGTGGATGAAGTTGTCGAGTTAATCACTCCTGTGCAACAAGCTTGGGACGATATTCGTGATCAAGTGGTTCAACCCAAGCAAGAACCAACTTATAACGGTGCTGATTACAGTGGAAGTGCCGATTATAAAGGCACGACAGCAACAGCATAGGCCGGAATGTTTGAACTTATTACTTGGTATTAGGGTCTTAAGTTTAACGCGTTATTTGATAGATTAAATGGGAGGGTCAGCGATGACTGAAGTTACAAAGAAAATTGCCGAAGTTCAACAAGCTATGCGTTTGGCTCTCTCAAATGATGATTGGGAAGAACTGAATATTTTGGATACTAAGTGTCGTAACTTGGTTGAAGAAGCGGTTGCTGAAGCGCCTAATAATCAATTAATTGTTCGTGATGCGATACTGCCTTTGCTTGAGTTGTATAAGCACGCTGTTGCTGCTTGTGAAGCACATAGAGATTCCATAGCGGCAGAACTGAAAGGGTTTAATCGTCAAAAATCAAGTGCTCAGGCCTACCAAAGCTGTCAGTTTTAGTAGGTTTAATGGCATTTCATAATAAGATATTTCCTCTGTTTTATGTCAGTAAAAACAAAAAGTTACTTTTTGTTGACGTTTAGTAGTGTCATTTAGTTGACTCTGCTGGCATCCTCGGCTTTACTTCACCGGTAATAATAAGAATTACGATTGGCGTACTGATTCCAAAAGAGATATCAGACGGTATAACACTGTTTTCTGTGCTGTAGTTTGTGGCACTGAAATGAGAAGGGATGGGTACAAAAACTATGTGGCGCGAAGTAAAAGTTCTGATCATCGATAACAATGAAGAACGCCGCACTCAAATAGGCATCGTACTAGATTTCCTAGGCGAAGAGTATTTGCTGACTGATGAAGCCGGTTGGAAGCAGACTTGCGATGAGATTCAAAGCCCAGACGCAGATCTACGTTCACCTGAAATTCTAACGGTCGTTGGTGAGTGTTCTGATATTGAAGGGCTTCTTTCAAGCTTGAAAGAATGGGATCAAGCGGTTCCAGCGATGTTGATTCGCGGTGTAGACGATGAGTTGCATGAAGTAAATGATGAACCTCTTCAGCACATGTGTATTGGTCGTTTAACCTGGCCTGCAACGTACAATAAGCTGATGGATCACATCCATAGAGCTCAGATATATCGTGAGCAATTTGATTTAAGTCGTGGTCAACAGCAACGACGTGAAGTTCAGTTATTTCGAAGTCTTGTTGGTACCAGCAGAACCATTCAGCATGTTCGTGAAATGATGGCTCAAGTAGCTGATAAAGATGCCAGCGTACTTATCACAGGCCCTAGTGGCACGGGTAAAGAAGTTGTTGCTCGTAACCTTCATCATAACTCCCCTCGAAAAGATAAACCTTTTGTTCCTGTTAACTGTGGCGCTATACCTGCCGAGCTTCTTGAAAGTGAGCTTTTTGGTCATGAGAAGGGCGCGTTTACTGGGGCTATTTCCAGTCGATCTGGTCGATTTGAAATGGCTGAAGGTGGAACCCTGTTTCTAGATGAAATTGGTGATATGCCTTTGACTATGCAGGTTAAGTTACTGCGTGTTCTCCAAGAAAGGACGTATGAGAAAGTCGGTGGTACTAAGACGTTAAAAACGGATGTTCGTATTATTGCGGCAACGCATAAAGATCTCGAGAATATGATTGAAGACGGTTCATTCCGTGAAGATTTATATTACCGTTTGAATGTATTTCCGATTGAAATGCCTCCGTTAAAAGAACGAATTGAAGATGTCCCCCTTCTTCTGAATGAGCTTATCTCTCGTTTAGAAAATGAAAAGCGTGGGTCCATACGGTTCAATTCAGCAGCCATTATGTCGTTATGCCGTCATGAATGGCCGGGCAATGTTCGCGAGTTGGCTAACTTGGTTGAGCGTATGGCGATTATGCACCCGTACGGTGTTGTTGGCGTTCAGGAGTTACCGAACAAGTTTCGTCATATCGAGGGCTTTGAAGAAGACCCCGAGATGAATGTTCCGGTTGAAATTCCGAATACTGTAAGCACTGGTGTGGTTGACCCTGATGCCACTGCCTTGTTACCTGTGAATGGTATAGATCTAAAAGATTACTTAAGTCGACTTGAGAAGTCTTTAATCTCTCAAGCGCTTGATGATGCCAATGGTGTTGTGGCTCGAGCGGCTGAAAAGTTAAGCTTGAGGCGAACAACGCTGGTTGAGAAGATGAGAAAGCTTGGGTTAAATAAAGAAAAAGACGCTATTTAGGCGTCTTTTTTTATATTCATTTTTTGTTATTGAAATAGTTCGTCCATTTCGTGGGCTCATTTACTGACTTCGGCTGATTTGAAAGAACTATCCTAGCGGTGCCATTCCGGCTTTACTCAATCCCCCATCGACGTAAACAATCTCACCTGTAATACCGCTGGCCATGTCTGAACATAGAAAAGTGGCTGTATTACCGACCTCTTCAATGGTGACACCTCGTCGAAGCGGTGCAACTTCTGCACTGTCTGCTAGCATTCTTCTGAAGTTTTTGATACCGGCCGCCGCAAGCGTCTTTATGGGGCCAGCAGAGATGGAATTAACTCGAATGTTGTTAGGGCCTAGATCGCTTGCTAAATAGCGCACACTGGCCTCTAAGCTGGCTTTAGCCAGCCCCATAACATTGTAGTTAGGAATAATTTGTTGAGAGCCATGATAACTCATGGTTAATAAACTTCCACCAGGCCTCATCATAGGGGCTAATGCACTGGCCAGTGCCGTAAAGCTGTAGCTGCTGATGTCATGAGCTATTTTGAATGCTTCTCGAGTTGTATTCTCAAGGAAGCTGCCGTCGAGCGCTTCCATTGGGGCGTAACCAACGGAATGAATCAGAATATCGAATTCACCCCAGTGCTGTTTGATGGCTTGAGAGACCCCTTCGATTTGTTCATCGTCTGAAACATCGCATGGAATAACAAGGTTGCAGTTCCAATCTTCAGCAAATTTCTCGACACGGGATTTTAGCTTTTCCCCTTGATAAGTAAGTACTAACTCTGCACCGTGTTGGTGGAAGGCGTCGGCGATGCCTTTGGCAATGGAGTGTTTGCTGGCAAGGCCAACGATTAACGCTCTTTTACCTTCTAGAAGTCTTGGTGTGTTAATTGTACTCATGCTGGGGTCTCGTAGAAAGCAGCTTCCATTAGGGTCTTGGTGTATTCATGGCTTGGCGCATTAAATACGTCTTTGGCGATGCCTTGCTCTACGATGTCGCCTTGTTTAAGAACGATGAGTTGATGGCTAATGGCTTTTACAACGGCAAGGTCATGGCTGATGAATAAGTAAGTGAGTTTGTACTTACTTTGTAAATCTTTGAGTAGATCCAGTACTTGTGATTGAACGGTTCTATCTAATGCGGAGGTAGGTTCGTCTAATACGATCAGTTCAGGTTTTAGAATGACGGCTCGAGCAATGGCAATTCGTTGTCGCTGCCCGCCGGAAAATTCATGAGGGTAGCGATTTCGAACATTCGGGTTTAGCCCAACTTCTTCTAAAATATCTATGACTGCTTTTTCTCTTGCTTGTGCGTCCAGTTGAGGTTCATGAATTTCTAAACCTTCTTCAATGATTTCTTGAATGGACATTCTTGGACTAAGGCTGCCGTAGGGGTCTTGAAAAACTATCTGCATTTTTTTTCGAAATGGAAGAAGCTGCTTTTGGTTCATTTGATCCAGCCGCTCTTGACCCAGTTTGATTGAACCTTCGCTGCCCAGTAGGCGAATAATGGCGTGACACAGGGTTGTCTTTCCTGAACCGCTTTCACCAACAATTCCTAATGTCTCACCTTGTTTGACTGACACTGAGACGTTACTCACGGCCGTAAAGTAATCTTGAACCCGATTGAATATCCCGCCTTTAATAGGAAAGCGAACCGCGAGATCATCTGTGCATAAAATTTCGGGCGCCGATGGTTCTACTGTAACAGGGGCGCCTTTCGGGTTGGCATTCAATAATGTTTGAGTATATTCGTGTTGCGGGTTGTCAAAGACTTGTTCTGTAGTCCCCGATTCAAGAAGATCGCCATGGCGCATAACACAGACGCTGTCCGCATATCGATGAACGATATTTAGATCATGAGTAATCAAAAGAATCGACATACCAACTTTTTGTTGGAGTTCTCTGAGCAGCTCTAGAATTTGCTTCTGAATGGTGACATCCAAGGCGGTAGTCGGTTCATCTGCGAGTAAAATATCAGGTTCATTAGCCAATGCCATGGCAATCATGACACGTTGTTTTTGGCCACCAGACATTTGATGCGGATACTTCTTTAGACTCTGAACGGGGTCAGGAATTCCAACCAGCTCTAATAGTTCTATGACTCGCGGACGAGCTTGCGCTTTTTTAAGTCCATCGTGCAGATACAAAACTTCGGCGATTTGTTTCTCAACCGTGTGCAAAGGGTTGAGGGACGTCATAGGTTCCTGAAAGATCATACTGATGCGGTTTCCTCGAATAGCACGCATTTCAAGTTCGTTCAGTTTCAGGATGTTCTGACCTTCAAATAGGATTTCGCCTTGATAATTTACGCTACTTTTAGGGTGCAATTGCAAGGAGGATAAAGCCGAGACGGATTTTCCTGATCCACTTTCACCTACCAAAGCCAGCGTCTTACCAGGATAAAGATTAAAAGACGAGTCTTTGACTGCTTGAGTGGTTTCTACTCCGTTATTGAAGGCAACGGAAAGGTTTTTAACCTGAAGGATTGGCTGCAGGTTTTGTTTTATTTCTTGAGTCATATTAGCTGCCTGCTGCCTTACTTTTGTTTGCGCGGATCAAATGCATCACGTGTGGCTTCGCCGATGAAAACGAGCAACGTCAGCATGGTGGATAAGGTAACGAAAGCGGTGATACCTAACCATGGTGCTTGAAGGTTTTCTTTTCCTTGTTTTACTAACTCTCCGAGAGAAGGAGAACCCGTTGGCATCCCGAACCCTAAGAAATCAAGAGAGGTTAGGGTGGTGACAGCACCCGTTAAAATAAAGGGTAAGAAGGTTAGGGTCGCTACCATGGCATTCGGAAGCATATGTTTGAACATAATGGCGTAGTTGCCTAAACCAAGTGCGCGCGCGGCTTTTACGTATTCTAGGTTTCTTGCTTTTAGGAATTCGGCTCGTACAAGATCCACAAGCTGCATCCAGCTAAACATCAGCATAATACCCAATAACCACCAGAAATTTGGTGTTACAAAGCTGGATAAGATGATGAGTAAGTAAAGAATCGGTAAACCGGACCAGACCTCAATTAAGCGTTGACCTACTAGGTCTACTTTGCCGCCGTAGAATCCTTGAATAGCGCCGACCATAATCCCGATGATGGTACTTACAATGGTAAGTGTCAGTGCAAATAAGACCGAAATTCTAAAGCCATATATAACACGAGCCATCACGTCTCGAGCTTGATCATCACTTCCCAACCAATTTTGACTTGAAGGTGGTGCTGGGGCTGGCACAGGTAGGTCATAAATATGAGTGTCGTAGCTGTAACGAATGACAGGCCACAGCATCCAGCCATCTTTTTCTTCGATGAGTTCGGAAAGGTAAGGATCACCGTAGTCGGTCAATATTTCAAGGTCGCCACCAAATGTGGTTTCTGGGTAATCCTTGAAAACAGGTACGTATAATTCGCCATCGTAGCTGACTAATATGGGTTTGTCGTTTGCGATGAACTCAGCAAACAGAGACAGCACGAATAACAGTAAGAATAACCACAGGGACCAAAATCCTCGGCGATTTGCTTTGAATTGAGCTAAGCGACGTTGGTTGATTGGGCTGATATTTTTAAACATGATTAGCCCTCCCTGCTTTCAAAGTCGATACGTGGATCCACCAGAACGTAGGTTAGGTCACTGATCAGTTTCAGTATTAACCCCAAAAGGGTAAACATGAACAATGTGCCAAATACTACTGGGTAGTCTCGATTTAAGGCTGATTCGAAGCTGAGCAGACCTAAGCCATCCAGTGAGAAAATAACTTCAATGAGAAGGGAGCCAGTTAAGAAAATACCAATCAAGGTTGCGGGTAAGCCGGCAATAATGATCAACATCGCATTACGAAACACGTGGCCATAAAGGACTTGATTTGGTGCAAGCCCCTTTGCTCGTGCAGTTAGAACGTATTGTTTACCAATCTCGTCCAGAAAAGAGTTCTTGGTTAACATGGTCAGCGTTGCAAAACCACCAATGGAGAGTGCTAGAACCGGCAAGGATATGTGCCAGAAGTAGTCTTTTACTTTTCCCCAATTAGAGAGCTCTTCAAAATTAGGAGAGGTGAGTCCTCTGAGAGGAAACCAATCTAAGTAAGTTCCGCCTGCAAAAAATACAATCAACATGATGGCAAATAAGAATCCGGGGATTGCATAACCGACGATGATGACAGAGCTGGTCCATACATCGAAAGTAGACCCATGACGTATGGCTTTCTTTATGCCCAAAGGAATTGAAATTAAGTACATTAACAGTGTTGACCATAGACCGAGAGAGATGGATACGGGGAGCTTATCCACGATGAGTTCGGTAACGGATTTATCTTTGAAAAAGCTATCGCCAAAGTCAAAGGTCGCATAGTTAATGAGCATTTCACCAAATCGTTCATAGGCAGGTTTATCAAAGCCGTACATTTTTTCGATGCGTTCAATCAATTCTGGGTCTAAACCTTGAGCCCCCCGATATTGGCTGCTTCCACCACCGGATGAAGCACTTGATATCTCACCGCTGGCAGAGCTGCCTGTACGAGTACCAACGCCCGTATCAAGGCCTTGCAGTTGAGCGATCATTTGCTCCACAGGGCCACCAGGGGCGGCTTGAATGATGATGAAGTTGATCAACATGATCCCAAACAGGGTTGGGATCATCAGTAATAATCGTCGAATTATATAGGCGGCCATTATTTCTACTTTTTAATTATTGTTTGATATTTATTTGTGCCATTGGTCACGCTGAGCGTGAGCTACTTAGTGTTCTATTCCTTGGATGCTGACCACCAAGTGTTGGTTGTGAAGTAATGCGTTTTTTTATCTTTTGGGTAGCCAAATTTATTCCAGAATACAACTCGGTAGGCAGGTAAGTGCCATTGGGGAATCACATAATGATTCCATAATAAAACACGGTCTAGAGCTCTTGTCCGAGCGACTAGAGATTCTCGTGTTGGTGCCTGAATAATGAGTTCTATCAGTTGGTCTATGACAGGGTTTTTAATTCCAATGACATTACGTGAACCTTGATTGTCTGCTTCAGAGCTGTGCCAGAAGTCTCGCTGCTCATTCCCTGGAGAACTAGATTGTCCAAACGTGCTGACGATCATATCAAAATCAAATGCTTGGTAGCGTTTTACATATTGTTGGACATCAATCGTACGTATATCGACTTGAATTCCAACACGCTTTAAGCTTTTCTGGAAAGGAAGTACAACGCGTTCGAATGTGGGTGAGGCAAGTGTTATTTCAAACGACATCTGTTGGCCATTTTTATCGACCATCTTTCCGTCTTTTAATTGCCAGCCTGCGCTTTTGAATAAGCGGATGGCCTTACGCATGTTGTTACGAATATTACCGGAACCATCAGTGGTAGGAACTTGGAACGCTTTGGTAAATACCTCCTGGGGAAGCTGATCTTTGAACCCTTCGAGTATTTCTAGTTCTTCGCCCGTTGGTAAGCCACTTGAAGCAAGCTCTGAATTTTCAAAGAAACTGTTTGTACGGGTGTATGCCCCATAAAACAAAGATTTATTTGTCCACTCAAAATCGAATAAGTAACCCAGTGCTTCACGGACTTTTTTGTCGTTAAATGGAGCTCTTCGGATGTTGAAGGCAAACCCTTGCATGCCGGAAGGATTATCATGCTCAATCAGTTGTTTGACCATCTTTCCTTCGGTGAACAATGGGCCGTTGTATGAGGTCGCCCATTCCTTGGAGGAGTTCTCAACTCTTAAATCAAATTGTCCTGCCTTGAGTGCTTCAATAGCGACGGTATCATCTCGATAGTAGTCGTACCGCACTTCATTAAAGTTATGTGAACCTTTATTGATTCCTTTGTCTTTTCCCCACCAGTCTTTAACACGCTCATAGACAATTGAACGGCCTGGATCTACGGATTTAATTTTATACGGCCCAGAGCCTAGAGGTGGGGTCAGGCTTGTTTTGTTGAATTCTTTATTTTCCCAATAGTGTTTGGGAAGGATTGGAAGTTGGCCAATGATGAGTGCCAGCTCTTTGTTGGTGGTATTTTCAAAGTAAAACGTCACGGTTAGATTATCCGGTGTTTCTACTTTCGATACATTGCCGTAATACGATGAATAAAGTGGATGACCTTTTTGGGTCAACATTTCAAACGTGAATTTTACGTCGTCTGATTGAATTGCTTCACCGTCATGGAATTTTGCGGCTGGTTCTAACTTGTAGGTGACGTAAGACCTATCTTCTGGCCAAATAATAGTTTTTGCGATGGCACCGTACTGCGAAAAGGGTTCATCGTTGGATTGCGTTGTAAGGGAATCATACAGCATACCTTGGCCTAATCGGTTTAAGCCGGCGGCGGGTGTTCCTTTAATAATGAAGGGGTTGAGGCTGTCGAAGCCTCCTCGTGATGCTAACTGAATGCTTCCACCTTGCGGTGCATCGGGTTCGGCGTAGTCGAAGTGCTTAAAGCCTTCTGCGTATTTAAGGTCGCCATGCATCGCAATGCCGTGGGACTGATGAATGATTTGTTGTGAGGCTTCTACTTTTGGCGCGCTGTTTGAAATCTCAGTACTTTCTGCATTGCTGTGTATGGCAAAAGAAATTAATGACAGAAAAGAAAGGTATTTCATTTTGCTTGTTAGAGTGCTGCTAGAGTTTTCAAATTTCGAGCGCATAGGGTCCCTTTATTATTGTTTGGTCTTTTCTACCCACCAAGTATCGAATGCTAAATCGTATTTGGCTTGAAGGCTTGGCCTGCCAAAAAATGATTTGTAGGCAATCCTGTGGTGGGATATATGCCAGTTTGGAATCATATAATGCTGCCATAACAGTGAACGATCAAGTGCTTTACTGGCTGCAACTAGATCTTCTCGGGTTTGGGCTTCAATTACTTTGTTTATTAAATGATCGATGGCTGGGTTTTTAACGCCAGCTAAATTTAGACTGCCTTCGTTATTCGCGTTTTCTGAATGAAAATACAGTCTTTGTTCATGACCGGGCGATAAGGTCTGGCCTAGCACGTAAGTCGCCATCTCAAAGTCAAATTCATCCATTCTTTGTTTGTATTGGCTAGGGTCAATGACGCGAGCCGTTGCCTTAATTCCAACTTTGGACAAATTTTTGATGTAAGGGTTCAATACTCGAGTGATGCTTGGCTGACGTATAAGGATTTCAAACTCAAAAGGTTGATTCGTTTCTACGTTGGTCAACACATTATCTTTCAGTTGCCAGCCTGCTTCTTTAAATAAGGAAAGTGCTTTTCGAATCTGGCCGCGAATATTGCCATTGCCTTTGGTTTTAGGAAGGTTGAATTCTTTATTAAATAGTTCTTTAGGTAAGTGCTCCTGGACTTCTTTTAGGTATTCTAACTCCTTACCTTCGGGTAACCCTGTTTGGGCAAGTTCAGTATTTGCAAAATAGCTGTTTGATCGTTGGTATGCGCCATAAAAAAGCTTTTTGTTTGTCCATTCAAAGTCAAATAATAAGCCCATTGCTTCACGAACACGTACGTCTTTGAATAGGTCGTTTCTGGTGTTCATGAAGAACCCTTGGCTTCCTGCTAGGGACTCATGCGGTATTTCTTCTTTTATTACGTCCCCTTGTTTAAGTGCAGGGAAGTCATAACCGGTTGCCCAATTTTTAGATATGTATTCCACGTAAGTATCAAAGTTGCCTGCTTTGAAGGCTTCAAATGCAACTGTTAGATCACGATAGAAATCGATTCTGATGGTATTGAAATTAAATCGTCCTCGGTTAATCGGGAGGTCTTTCCCCCAGTAGCTGCCAACTCGTTCGAACTCTATGAACTTTCCCCAATCGAATGTTTTAATTTTATAGGGGCCGCTTAACAAAGGCGGTTCATGTAGGCTTTTTTCAAAGTCTTTATCTGACCAAAACGCTTTGGATAAAATGGGCATTTCACCAATGCGGAGCGGCAGTGCACGGCGATCGTTCCCGTTAAGAGGGAATGTGATGGTGAGCTTATTAATGACGTTTGGTTGGCCAACTTCTTTTAATTGATTCTGAAAACGAGGGTGGCCTTTTTCTATCAACGTTGAGAATGAAAATGCTACGTCTTCAGCTGTTATTGGCTGTCCGTTATGAAACGTTGCATTAGGTCTTAAATTAAACGTTACCCACTCAAGGGATTTGGGGTATTCAATGGTCTCAGCCAGTAAACCATAGCCTGTTTGGGGTTCATCACCAGATAAACCTGGATGTTGGGTGCCTGTTAATAAGGTTTCGTTTAATTCGCCTACGCTGTACTTAAATGTCCCCGGGGTGTTAAAAGGGCTGTTACCTTTGAGCGTATATGGATTTAGAGTGTCGAAATTGCCAGTGGCCATTACTCGGATATTACCTTGCTTGGGGGCATCCGGTTTTACATAATCGAGGTGCTTGAAGTTTATAGGGTATTTAGGCTCGCCGTGGAGTGTATAAGCGTGCGTTTTTACGGTGTTATCAGAGGCGAGTGCAAAAAATGGGAGGATTAGCGAAATTGTATATAAGCAAAGCTTTATTGAACGTTTCATCCTTGGCTTCCTTCTATCATTCAGTGCTAACTTAAACGGTTTTTAATTATTATTTTATATGAAGTGCGAAAGGTCTTTTGCAGCGACCAACATTAACGTTGGTCGCTGCAAGGGGCGTTTAACTAATTCAGTTTGGTTACATCCACATATAGGGTAATTGATTGACCTGGGTGTATGTATTTTGAACCTGCGTTTGGATTCCAGCGCTTGATATCACCAATGGATACGCTGAACTTATCTGCAATGCGAGCAAGTGAATCACCTTTACGCACTTTATAACCTACTTTTCGAATGACGGTTTGACCATTCTTTCGTGATTTAGGGCTTTTAGTCCAGATTACCAATTTTTGATTAATGTTTAAGGTGTCGGTCGGAGCCATTTGGTTCCACTTCGCCAGTTCTCGTACGCCGACGCCAAACTTACGTGAAATCGTCCAGAAGCTGTCGCCAGATTGAACGGAGTAGTTGGATTTGTGACGACCATTACCTGGAGAGCGGCTTTGACGTTTATTTAAACGCTGAATCGCACTCATGGTGTATTCATCCATGTCCCTGCTAGAGGTTGGAATGAGTAAGGTCTTACCCGCTCGAATCATGTTCTTTCGGATGTTATTCACTTCACGAATAACTTCAGGGGTTGTTCTAAACTTTTTGGCAATAGTAATTAGACTGTCACCTGAACGGATTTTATAGCGTTCCCAATGAACACGTTGCTTGTCATCTAAGGCCGCTAAGTTTTCTCTGAATGCTTGTTCTTTTTCTGTTGGTACGAGAATTCGATGAGGCCCGTCAGGGTGCGTTGCCCATTGATTAAATGCGGGATTTAATTTGTAGAGTTCATCAATTTCAATTTCAGCTAACTCAGCGGCTTGGGCTAAATCAATTTGACTATCAATTTCAATGGTTTCAAAAAATGGTTGGTTAGGTATGTGTGGCCACTCAAGACCGTGCTTCTCTGGGTTAGCTAATAGCTCTGCTAACGCAATCATTTTTGGCGAATAAGCCGAAGTTTCACGAGGAAGGGATAATGACCAAAAATCCGTTGGACGGCCTTTCTTTTTATTCTTTCTAATGGCTTTAGATACATTGCCTCCACCTGCATTATAGGCAGAAAGCGCAAGTAGCCAGTCGCCATCGAAACGTCTATTCAGGTTTTCTAAATACGTAAGTGCAGCATCAGTAGAGGATAAAATATCTCTGCGACCGTCGTACCACCAATCTTGTTTTAAGTTGAAATATTTCCCGGTGCTTGGAATAAATTGCCACAGTCCAGAAGCTCGGCCATGGGAATAAGCAAATGGGTCGTACGCGCTTTCAACGATAGGAAGTAAAGCAAGCTCTGCTGGAAGGTTTCTCTTTTCGATTTCTTGAACGATGTGGTACATGTACTTGTTTGCACGGTTGCTTATGCGTACAAAATATTTTGGGTGACGCTTATACCAGTTGATTTGAGCAATGACACGAGGTTGTTCAATATCTCGTTCCATATGTAAATTGTTTCGGACTCGATCCCAGAGGTTGTCGTAATATACAGGCCCGACAAAGGTGGTGTTGGTGTTTTTATATATTGTGTCCGGTGATTTATCTATCTCTGCGGCAATAGAAGGCGTTTTATTCGTTTGTGTTTCCGGAGTCCCTTCAGCGTTATTCGCTTTACCTTCACTCGCTTCCGTTTCATTTTGACTGAATAGGTTTTTGTAGTCGGAAGGCAATTGAGATAATTGCGTACAGCCACTTAGGAGTAGAGTATTGAGTAACAGGGTCAATAATATTAATTTAGATCTTTGGGGCATAAAAATACGCTTCACATAAAAAGATGAATAGGTGCTGGCAAAAAGCGCTCAGTATAGCGTTCTAGAATGTGTCTTTCCATTGCCTTAATGCGATGAAGTACTCTTCCTCAGTGATATTATCGGCAGTCAGTTGTTTGGCGCGAGTGACTGTTTGTTGAACACTGAGTTGATCGCAACGTAAGAAAGGATTAATTGCTTTTTCTTTCTCTATTGTGGTTGGAATACTTGGTGTCGTGTTTAAATCCAGAGCGTTTACTCGGATCATTTCTTGTTTGATTGCATCGTTGTTAGGGTCCGCTGCTTGGGCGAATTCTAAATTGGCGAGGGTATATTCGTGGGTGCAATATACTTTTGTATCGTTATTAAGCGTTGAAAGTGTGTTTAATGACGCATAAAGCTGGTGTATTGTCCCATCGAACAATCGACCACAACCGGCACTGAATAAAGTATCTCCACAGAAAAGTGCATTTGGAGCGTTCTCATCAGACAATAAATAAGCGATATGATCTTTTGTGTGGCCGGGTACTTCAATCACTGAAATTTTCCGGTTGAATACCGAGAGGGTGTTACCTTCATAAAGAGGGTGTGTTATTTCTTGAATTTTTTCACTGTCTGGGCCGTAAACGGGGATATCCCTATGTTTGGTTAATTCAGAAATACCCGTGATGTGATCCCAGTGATGATGGGTGATCAAAATGCCTTCTAAAGATAGGTTGTTGTTTTTTAAGTGTGTTTCAACGACGCCCGCGTGACCAGGGTCAACAACCCAAGCTTGTTGTTTGTCATTGGATATACACCAAATGTAATTATCCGAATACGCGTAGATTGGTGATATAAGCAGAGAGTTTTCAGGCATAGGTTTGTATTTCTGTTTAGAAGGTAAAGAATCTGAAGAGGTTTTCTTCATCTTTCAGTGGTTTGATTATACTCGATGGTTATAATTTAGAATGAGTTAATTAATTATTCCAGTGGATAAAACTAACAAACTTGTACTTATCATCTGATTACAGGTTAAAAGAACTTTTATATGCAAACAGATAAGCATCATGCTCACCGCTATACGGATTCTTCTGCAATAAATGTGGCTTGGCAAGAATGGCTAGCAAGCGCCTCTGGAATTCAGATTCAGAATCAGCAAATTAATATTTTAAATGATCTGTTACCTGGCTTACGAGGGTATGCGCTTGCTGTTTCATCATTAAATAAACCGGATGAAATGGTCGCATCTTCTAAGAACTCCCATCAGTGGTGGCTTAGAAACGATGGCTTGTTAAAAAACGGGGGTGGAAGCAGTGAATTGCCCGTTGTTCAACACGATCCTGTTCAATGGCCTTTTGAGGATGACTCTCTCGATGTAGTGATTCTTCACCATACGCTCGATTTCTCTCAATGGCCTCATCAAACATTACGTGAGGCCGTACGATGTTTGAATTCTTCTGGTCATTTGGTTGTGATTGGTTTTAACCCGTTTTCGCTCTTTGGTATCGGTAGAGCATTATTCGGGCGGTGGAGTAATCGGGTTCCGTGGTTATCTAGATTCATCAGCCCTTGGCGTGTAGCCGACTGGCTAACCATGCTCGACTGTAAAGTGACCAGAGCGTATTATACTCGCGCAATTTTTCCTCGTATGGATATGCTTAATCGTTGGGGGTTAGGTGTCAAGCTAGGCACTAAAGGGTATTCTTCAGGGTTCTGGCCGGGAGCCAGTTACTTTTTGGTGTGTAAGCCTGAGATACCATGTTTGACTCCTATTCAAAAAAGTTGGCGCCGTAGAGAGTTCACAGGTTTGCCTCTTACAAGTAGAACAATTAAAGGGGCGTCGAGTGTCCGACATGATCGTGACTGAAATTTTTACAGATGGGGCATGCCGAGGCAACCCTGGTCCTGGAGGATGGGGCGCGTTATTACGTTACGGAAAAATAGAAAAGAAGATACACGGTGGCGAAGCTGATACCACAAATAACCGGATGGAGCTCCAAGCCGCTATTGAAGGTTTAGCCATTCTCAAACGAGCGTCTGTTGTTCGTCTAACTACGGATTCGCAGTATGTTAGGCAGGGCATAACGCAATGGATTCATGGGTGGAAGCGAAATGGCTGGAAAACCTCGTCAAAACAACCGGTAAAGAATGCTGATTTATGGCAGCGATTAGATGATTTGGTGAATGAGCATAAAGTGGATTGGCGGTGGGTCAAAGGGCACAGCGGCCATAGAGAAAATGAAATAGCAGACCAGCTTGCTAACTTAGGGGTTGATGAACTTGGATAAATTAAGATTAGCGAAGCAATGCGTGAATAAGGTGAAAAGGTAATGGCAAATCGTCAGATTGTATTGGATACCGAAACAACGGGTTTAAATGCTAGAACAGGTGACAGGGTCATTGAGATTGGTTGTGTAGAGCTGATTGATCGAAAGCTGACAGGTAACCATTATCACGTATACATTAACCCTCAGCGTACAGTACCTGAAGAAGCAATTGCCGTTCACGGTATTACCAATGAATATTTAGCGGATAAGCCACTTTTTAAAGACGTCGCTGAAGAATTTTTAGAGTACGTTCGGGGCTCTGAACTGGTTATTCATAATGCGCCGTTTGATGTTGGGTTCTTGGAGAATGAATACCTTCTTTTAACCGGTAAACCATTCAATCTTCGCGATCATTGTGGTGTGCTTGATACCTTAGCAATGGCCCGTCAGAAGTATCCAGGCCAGAGAGCAACGCTTGATGCGTTGTGTAAGCGCTTGGGTGTTGATAACTCTGCTCGTGAGCTCCACGGCGCGCTACTGGATTCTGAGATTCTGGCCGATGTTTATTTGGCCATGACTGGCGGCCAAACGTCTTTGATTCTTGATGCCGACGGTGAGGAGGGGTCTGTAGGGGGAATCAGATCTTTTAAACGTGTGGATGGCTTTACGAACTTACCTATATTACTTGCATCAGAGGAAGAGTTGAAAAACCACGAGTATTGCCTCGATCTAGTCGATAAGAAAAGTGGTGGTGCACACTGGAGAAAGAGTTAATTACCAACGAATTTCTGTGCTAGGTTGCCCAACATCTGAAAATTAAAGAAGGCTCGCTAATGAATAATCAGCGGGCCTTTTTGTTGTTTACTGGTTCTACACTGAAGATTCGGTAATGACGCAAACCCGCGATAGAAGGATCGAGGGCAAAAAGAAGATGTGGATTGATAATTAAGAAAGCGATAATCGCTTTTTTGTACCACACTGGAAAATGGTCTAAAAGTTTTTGTAGATACAGTGCTTAATGTGTGCGATGGACGTTTATCCAACTCGATTGCCTTGAAAATAGGAAAGCTCTAGAGATGTTTTCACCTCTATGTATAGTTTTTTTGAACTAAAAAGCATTATTTTTTAACAGGATAGATTATATTTTCTTTCAAGTAAGTGGTTCGTGTGCATAATTGTCCGAATCGTTTTAGTAAAAAATTCAAGTAAAGGATTCCATGATGTCGTTGACCGGTCACTCCCCCGTTAATCAGGCGATTTCTTTTAACATCGTTCGAGACGAAGTCTTAGATTCATTAGGACAGGCAGAGGCAGCATTAGAAAGGTTTCTTGAAAATCGTGAAAGTGCTGCTGATATGCAGCTTTGTATTGATCAGTTTTCAGCGCTACAAGGCGTTTTCGAAATCATTGAACTGGAAGGGGCTAAAATTCTTTGCAGTGAAATTCTCGAAGTTGCAAATGAAGTACCTGTAGGCGCAGGAGAAGAGAAGGATTCAGTGCTTACTGCGATGGGCAAAGGCATATTCTCATTGTCTCGCTACCTTGAATTTATCAATACTAGACAAAAAGACCTTCCCGAATTGCTCATTCCTATCGTTAATGAGTTGCGACAAGAGCGAGATCAAACTCTCATCCCTGATAGTCACTATTTTGCCGTTAATTTAAATGTGGAGCGTCCAGGAATAGATGCCGAAAACGTTTCTTTAGAGCAAGTATCAGAGATCAGTAAGCGTTATCGACACATGTATATGGTCGGTCTTTTAGGCATTATGAAGGGAGAGCATATACCTCTGTGTATGCAGCTCATGCTACGAAGCATGGAGGGGCTGGAAAAATTATGCGGTAACAGCTCTGTAAGTAAGCTTTGGTGGCTTGCTGCCTCTGCATTGGATGGCTTATCCGTTATGCCAACCACTGAAATTGCAGACGGCAGAAAACGCCTTTATATGCAGATTGAGCGTTACATTCGTAAATTAAGCGTTAATCCTGAGCAGTGTTTAGACACTGAGCCGCCACGAGGCATAATTAAAGATGTTCTTTATATTAATGCGTTGGTGAAGGGGGAGAGTAAGCGCTGCCAAGAAGTATTGAGTGCTTATGACTTAGCATCGTATGCAGACAGCGAAGTTGATCGTCAGCATCAAATTGCATTGCTTATGGGGCCTGGAAGTTCTGTATTAGCCTCGGTTTCTTCTGCGTTGTGTGATGAGCTTTCTAAGCTTAAAGATCAAATTGATCTGTCCGCTCGAGTGCTTACTCAGGAACCGGAAGATCTAGTGGACATCATTTCAGCGCTTCGTAAAATTTTAAGTACGTTGGTTCTAATTAATTTGGATGACGAAGCTAAGCAGGTTCATCGTCAAGTCGAGCGGTTTGAAGGGTGGTTAGCTGAAGGTCAGAAGACTGAACATGAAGATTTGATGCAAACAGCGGATGCCTTACTGGCAGTTGAGGATTCGGTGAGAAATCTCGAAGGAACACTGGTTAATCAAGCTGAGAATACTGTTGGGTCGCATAACATTTTGACTCATGAACTGGATCAGGCTCAAGTTAATGTGTTGAAAGAAGCAGACGCAGGGCTATCAATTACGAAACGTGCATTGAATGATTTTGTTGAATCCGAATGGGATAAAATGCACTTAGCGAATGTTACTGCAACGTTGGCTACCGTACGTGGCGGGTTTCAGTTCTTAGGTAAAGATCGAGCAGCGAACATTCTTGATGTGTGTTCTCGTTATATTGATAACTCAATCATTCGAATGTCTCAGCCGCCCCGAGAGTCTGAATTGAACGCGATCGCGGATGTGCTTTCAAGCTTAGAGTATTATTTAGAAGGCATGTTAACGTCCAGCGGCGGGTTTGGGGAACAGGTTCTTGATCTAGCTGAAGATGCGCTGAAGCAACTTGGTTGCAGCGTGGGTTAACTCACATAGAGTATTGGATGGATGATTCATATTAATTCTTATAAAGCGGGGGCGTAGCCATGGAATTGGCGCTCTTAAAGTATTCATTGATTGGTTCTGGAGTGGTGGTGTTTATCATCGCCTCCTTTATCTTTTTTAGGCTTACGAACTGGCTTGTATGGATAAAAGGTAATATCCCCGCATTAGTATGTGTTCTGGGTGGGTATTTTGTCCTGTTGGGTATTAGCTTGATGCCCTACGTTGCTGTTGATAAAACTCATAGCATTATGAATGCATCAATTCATAAGCTGGGGGATGGTCAATTTAAGTTGATGATTGATGACGGTTTTCAAACTGAAGAACTTATTGGCCTCGGAGATCAATGGCAGGCGAAGGTTAGCTTAGTTAAGCCTGGTTTCTTTATGTCATTTATGGGGTTAACTGATCTGGCAGTGCTGGATTCCATGATGATCGAAGATAAAAGCTTTGAAAAGTCGATGCTTTCAGAAGATAAAGACATCTGGCAGCGAGAATATGGCGTTGCAGGAGAGTTTGAGCTTTGGGGGGTGGACAATCAATTGTATTTAACGCGTCAGTTACCGCTCATTGATGGTGCTATTTTTGGCTTGGGTTATCAATACGGCCGACTAAGTTGGAGTGCAGTTAATGATGCGGCAAAGCAAGCTTTAAAAGAATAGAGTCATAAATTTTAGACCAAAAAAAACCAGCCTAAAGCTGGTTTTTTTATGTCCAGATAAGAAATCTTATACTGGGAACAACTCAGATAGCTTAGTAGCTAGCATGATGTCGCCTTCAGCTTTAAGCTGACCCATCATGAACGCTTGCATGCCATCAACTTCACCGCTCATCAAGCCACCAAGAGTTTCAGTAGTCATGATTAGGGTAACAGAAGGGTCTTCAGACTCACCTTCAGCAATTTCAAAGCTACCGTCATTGATAGTTAAGAAGAAGTCGCCGCCATCTTCAATGCTGAATTGGAAAACATTTTCCATACCTGATGCTGCATCAGCGTTAAACTTGCTCTTCATAGTTTCAATGATTTCTGCAACTGTAGCCATCGATTCTATCCCTTCTATGTTAGGGCTTATGCCCTTTATTGGTGTTTGACCTTATTGGTCGTTTAATGTTTCGCTGCTGGATTACACTAGCTAAGCGAAAACCGAGGTTATGATGTCTGCCCTTAAGAGTCAAGGATTTATCAAACAAGCGTTTGAATTGATAGAGTGAATGGCGAAAAGTTGCCTTTATCGTCTTATTTGAACATATTTTATTGAAGTAACCGTGTTTATTTTCTATCTGACAATTGTTCTCAACAGCTCAGCGCATTATTATCTCTAAAGTCGAAATTTGAATACATTTAGCTAGGGAGAATCAGCTTGGGCTTTTGGAGTGAATACAGTGTTTTTCTTGCACAGACAGTTACCGTTGTTATTGCTGTTATTGTGATCGTTGGTTTTATCGCCGCATCTGGACAGAGAACTAGAAAAGATGGGCACATAGAGATTAATAAAATAAATGATAAATTTGATGATTTACAAGATCAATTTGAAGAAGTCGTGCTTTCAAAGGAAGAATACAAAGCAAAGGCGAAAGCACTAAAGAAAGAAGAAAAAGAAAAGCAAAAAGCCGCTAAGAAAGAAGCAAAGAAGTCAAAAGATGACGAAAAGAAAGAATCTCGCGGTAAGCGAGTTTTTGTTCTTGATTTTGATGGCGACATAAACGCTTCAGAAACAGAAACCATGCGTGAAGAAATCAGTGCTGTATTGATGACAGCAGAACCGTGTGATGAAATTGTTGTGCGCCTAGAGAGTCCTGGTGGCGTAGTGCATGGTTATGGTTTGGCTGCGTCTCAACTGGATCGAATCAAAAAGAAAGACATTCCGTTGACTGTCTGTGTGGATAAGGTTGCTGCCAGCGGTGGTTATATGATGGCTTGTTTGGCTGATAAAATTGTATCGGCTCCCTTTGCGATCATTGGTTCAATTGGCGTTGTAGCTCAAATTCCAAACATTCATCGTTTGTTAAAGAAGAACGACATCGATGTTGAACTTCATACCGCTGGTGAATATAAGCGTACTTTAACCATGATTGGTGAAAATACGGATGAAGGTCGTGATAAGTTTAAACAGGACCTTCTAGACACTCATAATCTGTTTAAGAGCCATGTATCTCAGCATCGTCCTGAGTTAGCCATCGATAAAGTTGCAAATGGTGATATTTGGTACGGAACGGAAGCGCTCAATAATGGTTTGGTCGATCAAGTCATGACCAGCGACGAATACTTGATGCAGCTGGCTGATGAAGCGGATGTGTATGAAGTCAGTTATGAAATGAAGAAAAGCCTCCAAGAGAAGCTTGGTATTGCGGCTTCGATGGGTATCAGCCGTAGCGTTGATCGTTTCATGACTAAGTTTGTTGATAGTCGTACTCAAATTCGTTAGTTGCAGATAAGTGGCTGTGGAGACAAAGAAATATGGAAAGTTATCAAGCGTTTGAAGTAACTGAGCAAGAAGATGGTTCGTTTAGTCAACAGGTAGTGTCTCGTTCGACTCCTGTGTTAGAAAGCGGAAATGTGCTCATTAAAGTTCAGTATTCAGCAATTAACTTTAAAGATGCTTTGTCTTCAACAGGCAATAAAGGTGTGACGCGTAAGTACCCTCATATACCGGGTATTGATGCGGCAGGTGTCGTACTTGAAAGCTCTGACACCCATTTAAAGGTTGGTCAGCCGGTTGTGGTTACAGGTCATGATCTGGGTATGAATACCGATGGTGGTTTTGGCCAAGTGATTTCTGTTCCTGTGGATTGGGTACACACATTGCCTGATTCTCTATCGGTAGAAGATGCTGCTGTTCTAGGTACAGCAGGTATCACTGCTTCTTTGTGTATTGATAAGCTTCTAATGACCGGACTTAAACCATCAGATGGCCCTGTTTTGGTGACAGGTTCGACAGGTGGCGTTGGAAGTATTTCAATTGCTTTACTGTCTGATTTGGGCTTCGAGGTTCATGCGATTACAGGCAAAGCGGATCAACACAATGCTTTGAAGGCGCTTGGTGTTTCAGAAATATATGGCCGTGAGGAATTATCAGAAGCGTCTAAGCGACCAATAATGAAACCCCGTTGGGCTGCAGCAATTGATACCGTAGGCGGTGTACCGCTCGAAAACGTATTAAAGTCACTGAAACCTCAAGGCTCCGTAGCCATTTGTGGACTAGTGGCTTCTCCGGTATTAAACATGACTGTGTTTCCATTTATATTGAATGGGATTAATTTAATGGGCGTGGATTCTGCGGAAGTAACTTCTGCTAAGAAAGCTGAAATGTGGTCGTTTATGATTGAGCATCGGGCGGTTCTTGCAAAGTACCAATCTTGGGTAACAGAGATAGGCTTAAATCAATTGCCTGAGTATGTAGATACTATCCTGAAAGGGAATGTTGCGGGTCGTACGCTTGTTAATCTGAGTTGATGCTTTTTAGTTAAAGTACTTATTTCATTCCGAAAGGCGCATTCTGTTAAACAGTTTGCGCCTTTTTAGTCTAAGTCTCTAAGTTTTAGTCTCTTCGAAGTTTATCTGTCATAGCGATAGGAGAGGGATAGCGCGTTATAACTAAGTAGGTTGAAATTAGGAATGTCATGATGGCCGTTGCTTGAATGACATGGGCTGCTTCATTGCCTATCATTCCGGTTCCAAGTGCTAAGAAAGCAACCAATAGAGCAAACTCACTGTTTTGGCCCAATCTGAATCCGACTTCCCAGCCCATGTTTTGGCTTTCTTCTAATTTGAAAAGGAGGAACCGGAAGACCAAAGGTTTTAATATTAGGAAAATGGCCGCGAGGATAACGGATGGAAGCCAGACTTGAGGCAGTAACCCTAAATTAAAGCTGGCGCCGAGAGAGAAGAAGAAAAGCACCAAGAAGAAATCCCTTAGGGGTTTGAGGGTCAAGGCTACAAATGGCGCGATTGGGGTAAGAGCCATAGTTACACCCGCAACAAAGGCTCCGATTTCTTGTGAGAGCCCCATCTGCTTTGCTAATTCCGCCAAGCCTAAACACCAGCCTATGGTAATCAGAAACATAAACTCCTGAATCCGATCAAATCTGGTGAGTAGGGGAATGATCACCCATTTAATGGCAGCCCAAGCTCCGATGATTAATAGAGGGAGCATCAGTAAAGGTTTGATCATGTTAAGCCAGTCAATGTTGTTGGTTCCTGCTTGGCTGCTTAAGGATTGAATGGCAATGAGTACTAATATCGCGATTAAATCTTGAAGCAAGAGTAAGCCCGTGACTAACTCACCAACATGCTTGTGATGAAGTGCCGTTGTTGGCAGTAATTTAATTCCAATGATTGTGCTTGAGAACATCATGGCCAAGCCGATGACAAGCGATTCTATGTCGCTGTAACCAAATAGGCTTGCAAAGGTAAAGCCTGCAAAAGCAAAAATAGCGGAAGAGACTAAGGCAACTAAGGTTGCTTTCTTTAGCATGTTGATTAACTTATTCGGCTGCATGTCGAGCCCAAGTAAGTACAGAAGAAACACAATGCCGATGTGAGCCAGATCACTGATTAGAGTAGGATCATCAATGATTTCAAACCCGTAAGGACCAAGAAGAGCACCAAGAACAATGTAAGCGATGAGTAATGGTTGGCGGCCAAACATGGCCAGTGTAGCCAAGATTGCTGAACCGGTGAAGATAACAAAAAAGTAGAAGGTAATATCGCTGTGGTTCATTATTGGCGTTATATCCCCGAAATAAGAGTCTATTGACTATAGCGGGTTTACAGAGTCTTTAACACCTGCTTATGGAACTTAAGCGCTTTGATGTAGGGTTTGGGTGTCGTGCTAATCGAAGCGATAGAGTATTTCGATAAGGCAAAAAAATGGGCAACTTAATCAGTTGCCCATTTTTTGTAAGTGCGTTGATTAACCTAAGCGCTTTCTGAAAAGCGGTGAAGGATTATCGTTTGCACCTTGGTACGAGTATCGGAATGTTTCGAAGGCTTGTAATGCTTCTTCTGCATCACGATCTTCTCTAACTGCAAAGCTGTCAAAACCACAGCGAGCCATGAAGTGCAGTTGATCCAGTAGCACATCCCCAATGGCGCGTAGCTCGCCCGTGTAGTTGAAACGTTCACGAATTAAGCGTGCGTATGAGTAGCCTCGACCGTCTGCAAATTTCGGAAAATTAACCGCTAGGAAAGCCACTTCATCAGCAACGTCTTTCAGCATCTCAGCCGGTTGATCGGATTCAAGCCATACAGCAATATCATTACGGCTAGAAAGCGATTCTCTTTGGTCAAGGTAGACCTGGATAGGAAGAATGATCTTGCCTGCTGGTGCGCTTTCACCTTCATTCAGTGCTTGAATCAATTCAAAGTCGTCTTCAACGACAGCACGGTTTTTAATTAGCTTTGGCATATACGCGCTCCTTGAAAGTACTCATTCCAACACGCTTGAAGGTGTCGATAAATAACTCATCTTGCTGACGTTGTTCTACATAGATATTTAGAATTTTATCTAATACGTCCACAACTTCATCACGGTTGAATGATGGGCCTAAGATTTTACCTATCGCAGTATCAGTGATTTTACCTGAGTCTCCACCGAGTGAAATTTGGTAAAACTCTTCACCTTTTTTATCCACACCAAGGATACCGATGTTACCTACGTGGTGATGACCACAAGCATTCATACAGCCTGAGATGTTTAGGTCAATTTCACCTAAATCGTGAAGGTAGTCTAGATCATCAAAGCGGCGCATGATTTCATCTGCAACCGGAATTGACTTTGCGTTAGCCAGAGCACAGTAGTCACCACCAGGGCAGCAAATCATGTCGGTTAAAAGACCAAGGTTAGGCGTTGCAAAACCTGCTTCTTTGGCTGCTTCCCAGATTGCAAACAGATCAGACTTTTTAACATCTGCTAATACAATATTCTGTTCGTGAGTTGTACGTGTCTCACCAAAGCTGTATTTGTCTGCAAGATCTGCAATTTTGTCTAACTGAACGTCGGTAACATCACCTGGTGCATGACCTGCACGTTTGATCGCCAGTGTAGCAATTGCGTAGCCTGGCTTCTTGTGTTGTTCGACATTACGGCTTACCCAGCTTGAGAATCCTTTTGATTCGGCAAGCTTGGCTTCATATGACGCACAGTTATCTTCAAGTGTTTCATAAGCAGGTTCTGTGAAGTAAGACTTCATCTTCTCAATAAGTTCAGGCGTTAGCTTACTTTCGCTGTCCTTAATGTGAGACCACTCTTCTTCAACCAGTTCAGCAAACACTTCTGGAGTAAGGGCTTTAACTAAGATCTTAATACGAGCTTTGTACTTATTTAGACGGTTACCTTTTTGATTATAAACGCGGATGATTGCGTCTAAGTAGGTAAGCATGTCTTCGGCTGGCAGATACTCACGAATGGTGCTGCCAATAATAGGTGTACGACCAAGGCCGCCACCGGCAACAACACGGAAACCCGTCTCGCCTGCGTCGTTCTTAACAAGATGCAGAGAAATATCATGAACATCTGTCGCTGAGCGGTCAGCTAATGTATTGGCATTGACTGCGATCTTGAATTTTCTTGGTAAGAAAGCAAATTCAGGGTGGAATGTAGACCACTGACGAATGATTTCACAGTATGGACGAGGATCTTCAACTTCCCCATGGCAAACACCTGCAAACTGATCTGTCGTTGTATTACGGATACAGTTACCAGATGTTTGAACTGCGTGCATTTCTACTTTAGACAGTTCTTCTAAAATATCAGGCACGTCAGCCAGTTCAGGCCAGTTAAACTGTACGTTTTGACGAGTACTGAAATGGGCATAACCTTTATCAAATTTGCGGGCAATTTCTGCCAACTTGCGAATTTGATTTGAAGCTAGCATGCCGTATGGCACTGCAACTCGTAGCATTGGGGCCATACGCTGAACGTATAGGCCGTTTTGCAAACGAAGTGGAAGGTATTCATCTTCGCTCAGTTTGCCATCAAAGTAGCGATTCGTTTGATCGCGGAACTGCTTCACGCGATCTTCGATAATCGCATGATCGTAGTTATCGTAAACGTACATGGGTTTGGTCTACTCCAGTTTCTCTTGTGTCCAGAGAAATCTTAATCACAGTATTTATTGGTAAAAAATTTTCGCTAATGTACAGCAATCTCACCCTAGGCAAAACTACTGTTTTCTTATAATGCGCGCATTCTAAGTTATAAAGATTCCAGTGCAAAACTTATTATTGATATAAACATTATCGGGTTTGCCGATTATATTGTTTGTATTAATTGGTTTTGTGTATATCGCTAAGGGATGGATCAAAGTTGGGCAGCTGACGCTTATGCTCTCGCTTCCAGGTACGGTATAGCCATATGCTATTAATTGCGCGCTGAGCGGCATGCATGACAATGTAAATTTCTAATGAACCGTGACCCGAAAGGTGGATGAGTAACATAGAGGGTAAAAGCAAGCCCCATTGAGTTATCACCAGTACCTTCATTACGGCTTTATTTTGTCGTATGGCGTAGAGCGATTGCTTTGTTGTAATTGCAAATGCTTCAAAGAGTAAGGAGGGGGCGAGAATCAGAAGAGACCAGTAAGCGGCTTCTACGACATCAACTTCATCCGTTAGAATAAATAAAATCTTTTCTGGCAAAAGCAGCATTGATATACCGATGATAAAAACAATGCTGCAGGCAAGTGTTATGGCAAGTTTGTACCACTGTTGAGATATTCCTGCTTCAGACTTGGATTCTTGAAATCGGCTGAATGATTGGCTAATGAAGGTAGTTGCAGCCATGCCTATTCCTATAACTGGCAGAATTAAAACCAAGGACAGCGTGATAAGAAGATGGGCGGCAGCCAGCTCCGTGATGCCTAATCGACCTATGATGGCCATGTATGCAGCCGTGCCAACAGCAAATGTTGCTTGTTGCAATGATGTTGGCCAAGCCAATTGCCAGCCCAGTTTAAAATCGGACGAATTAAGTGTTTGCGAGTCGGAGGCTTTTTTAAATACATGTCGACTAAGAAGAATTAAGACACAGGTTCCTACGCTTATTGATATTAGATTGGCAATGGCTGCGCCGTTTAGGCCTAATTCGGGGAATCCTGCTTTACCGTTGACTAATAAGTAACAGAATACAGCTGAACTTATGTGGCTGCTCAACAAGCAAAGTAGGAATGTTTTTGGTTTATTTGCACCGTGCCAATACCCTCGTAATGCCATGAGAAAGGCAATTGGAAGCACACTCCAGCTTTTGATTTGTAAGTAATCGGCCCCTGCTTTTATGAGGGTTGGGTCATTCACTTGGATTGAGATTATTTGAGTTTTAAAAAAATGAACCGTTGTGATTAGGAACAGTGCACAGCTGACGATCTGAATCGTACTTATCTGCACGAAACGGTGAGCCAGTCGTTTGTTTGTTTCTATGTGCCTTGCGACTTGGGTTTGTGCTGCAATTGCGAATCCGGCAAACGCGGACAGAAAAATAAAAAACACGTAGTTCGCGGCAGCACTAGCTGCGAGTGCGACTTGGTCGTAGTGTCCTAGTATTATTGTTTCGATCAGGCTTAAAAGGCTTAGAGAAAGCATGCCTGCCGCAATGGGCAGTGCAAGTTTTAATAAGCCTCTGGCCGAGGGCGTTTGCACGCCCTGGATAGAGGTATTAGAGGTCATTCGTAGAAAAAGTCTTCTTAGTTGTCATAGGAAAGAACAGGTGATAACCAACGTTCTAATTGATCAATTGGCATGTTCTTTCTTTTCGCTAAGCTTTCTACTTGGTCTTTCGCTATTTTACCTGTACCGAAATAACGGGATTCAGGGTGAGAGAAATACCAGCCACTCACGGATGCTGCAGGGTACATGGCGTAATGCTCCGTGAGCTTAACGCCTGTATTTTTCTCAGCGTCCAATAGCTTAAATAACGTTCCTTTCTCTGTATGATCCGGACAGGCAGGATAGCCAGGAGCAGGGCGAATACCTTGATAACGTTCTTTGATCAAATCTTCGTTATCCAGTTCTTCGTCAGGGATGTAGCTCCATAGCTCTGTACGTACTATTTTGTGCATATGTTCAGCAAAGGATTCAGCTAATCTATCTGCCAGAGCTTTAATAAGGATGGAATTGTAATCGTCGTTGTTATCCTCGTACGACTTCGCAAGTTCTTCCGCGCCAATACCAGCGGTAGTCACGAAGCCACCGATGTAATCATTTTTACCTGATGACTTCGGTGCTACAAAGTCTGCAAGACTTTGGTTGTATTTGCCTTCGGGCCTTTTGTTTTGCTGGCGAATATGATGAAGCAGAGCCTGTGTTTCTTTGTCTTCGCCATACACTTCGATGTCATCGTTGTTGACCTGATTGGCAGGCCAGAAACCAACGACTGCTCGGGCTGTGATGAGTTTGTTCTCAATGATGTGTTTCAGCATTTTTTGAGCGTCATTGAATAAGTTCGTAGCGGCTTCGCCTACTACTTCATCGTTTAATATTTTCGGATACTTGCCAGCAAGATCCCATGAAATAAAGAACGGGGTCCAATCTATTGTGTCGATTAGGTTTTCAAGAGGGTAGTCTTCAAAAACTTTGATACCCGTGAAGCTTGGTGCTGGCGGCGTGTAGTTTTCCCAGTCGGTTGGCGTCGCGTTAGCAATGGCTTCTTGATAGGTTAGAGCGGCTTGCTTTGGCTTACGCTTAGCATTTCGTTCTCGAACGGTCACGTACTCGTCGCGGGTTTTATTAACAAAGTCGTCTCTTAAATCATCGCTTAGCAGTGATGTGGCAACACCCACACTTCGAGATGCATCAGCAACGTAACATGCTAGATTTTGTTTGTAGTTTTGTTCGATTTTTACCGCTGTGTGCGCTTTAGAGGTAGTTGCGCCACCAATCAATAGAGGGATGTTGAAGCCTTGGCGTTCCATTTCTTTCGCAACGTGAACCATCTCATCCAACGAAGGAGTAATTAATCCACTTAGGCCAATAATATCTACGTTATGCTCTTTGGCTGCTTTTAATATCGTCTCACAAGGTACCATGACCCCTAAATCTACAACTTCGTAGTTATTACATTGAAGAACAACACCTACAATGTTTTTACCGATGTCATGAACGTCACCTTTTACCGTGGCCATGAGGATCTTACCGTTAGACTTTATTTCACCGCCTTTCTCTTCTTCAATGAAAGGTATTAGGTGCGCTACGGCTTGTTTCATTACTCGAGCGCTTTTAACCACCTGAGGTAAGAACATTTTACCTTCACCAAAGAGATCTCCAACCACGTTCATGCCGTCCATGAGTGGGCCTTCAATCACCTCAATTGGGCGAGTCGCTTGTAGGCGAGCTTCTTCCGTGTCCTCGATGATGAATGTTGTGAGGCCTTTAACAAGGGCATGTTCGATACGTTTATTTACTGGCTGTTCGCGCCAGCTTAAGTCTTCAACTTGTTGTTTAACGCCATCACCTCGGTAGTCATCTGCAATTTCAAGCAGTCTGTCCGTACTGTCTTCTCTTCGGTTTAGAATAACGTCTTCAACTCGTTCACGAAGTTCTTCTGGGACTTCCTGATAAATTTCGAGTTGACCAGCATTCACGATGCCCATGCTTAACCCTTTCTGGATTGCATGGTACAAGAACACGGCGTGAATGGCTTCACGGACAGGGTTGTTCCCTCTAAAAGAGAAAGAGACGTTACTTACTCCGCCGGAAATTTTTGCGTGCGGTAAATTCTTGGTGATGTACTCACAGGAATTAATGAAGTCGACTGCGTAGTTGTTGTGCTCTTCAATGCCTGTTGCAACTGCAAAGATGTTTGGATCGAAGATGATGTCTTCTGGATTAAAGCCAACTTCATTCACCAAAATATCGTAAGATTTTTGGCAGATCTCGTTTTTACGCGCTTCCGTATCGGCCTGACCCACTTCGTCAAATGCCATGACAATAACTGCAGCACCATAACGCATACAGAGTTTTGCATGGTGAACGAAGGCTTCTTTACCTTCTTTCATGCTGATTGAGTTAACGATGCTCTTGCCTTGAACGCACTTCAAGCCAGCTTCGATGATGTCCCATTTCGAAGAATCGATCATAATAGGAACACGAGAAATATCAGGTTCAGAAGCAATTAGGTTCAAGAAATGAACCATCGCTTCTTTCGATTCCAACATGCCTTCATCCATGTTGATATCGATCACTTGAGCGCCGGCTTCAACCTGTTGACGTGCAACTTCCAATGCTTCGTCGTATTTTTCTTCGACAATCAGACGTTTAAATCGTGCGGAACCAGTGACGTTGGTTCGTTCACCAACGTTTACGAAGAGTGAGTCCGCAGTGATGTTGAATGGTTCAAGGCCACTTAAACGGCACGCTTTAGGAATGTCGGGAATAACACGGGGCTTAATCGTTGAAACTTTATCTGCAATGGATTTAATGTGCTCAGGACTTGTACCACAGCAACCTCCAACAATATTTACAAAGCCGCTTTTTGCGAACTCGGCAACAATATTGCCTGTTTCTTCTGGCGTTTCATCGTATTCACCAAACTCATTTGGTAGGCCTGCGTTAGGGTGGGCACTGACTAAGCAGTTTGCTTTTGTTGCCAACTCTTCTACATAAGGACGCAGCTCTTCACCACCGAGTGCACAGTTGAAACCGATGCTGAGCGGTTTGGCATGGGCAAGTGAATTGTAAAATGCTTCTGCTGTTTGGCCTGACAGTGTACGGCCACTGGCATCCGTGATGGTGCCAGAAATCATAATTGGTAGTTCGTAACCTATTTCTTCGAACACATCTTGAACGGCAAAGATTGCAGCTTTTGAGTTTAAGGTATCAAAGATGGTCTCAATTAGGATGATATCCGCGCCGCCTTCAATCAGGCCGTGGGTGGATTCACGATAATTCTCAGCCAATTCATCAAAGGTTACGTTACGTTTTGATGGGTCATTTACGTCAGGTGAAATTGACGCAGTGCGGCTGGTTGGGCCTAAAACACCAGCAACGAAACGTGGTTTGTCTGGGTTTTTAGCGGTATATGCGTCTGCAGCGGCTCTGGCTACGCGAGCTGATTCACGATTAATCTCTTTCGCAAGTTCTTGCATGTCATAATCGGATTGAGATACTTGCGTCGCATTAAATGTGTTTGTTTCAAGAATGTCCGTACCTGATTCAAGGTAGGCTTCATGGATTTTTTGAATAATGTCTGGCTGGGTAATAGACAATAGGTCATTGTTGCCTTTAATTTCCATGTGGAAATTAGCAAAACGATCACCTCGATAATCTTTTTCTTCAAGTTTGTAACTTTGAATCATGGTGCCCATTGCACCATCCAGGACTAAGATGCGCTTTTCTAATTCTTGTTTTAATCGCTCTGTTCTTTGTTGTCTGGTGTCCATTACATTACCGCCATAAATTCGCTGCTTGATCCAGCATGAATTATTGAATGAGTTCATGCTGATACATAATCCGAACTAAATTCGATATTAAACTACAGATTATGTATGTCTAAAAATATCTAAAAGGGCGGCTATTCTACCAGATTTACAGCAAGTTGAAATGGCTGGTACTTGAGCAAAATACTATACTAATTGAAGTAACCGTAAGTTAGAGTACAATGCGTGGCTTAAAGATAAGCTGATGGCATTAATAAGGCAGGTTATGAGCGAATACGAAGAAATAGATCACAACATTACAGTTACTGATGGCGCACGAGAGTATCTTGGCGAATTGATAGCCAAGCAAGACGCTACTGGGATGGGTGTGCGTATGTATGTTACTCAACCGGGTACAAAAGACGCTGAGACATGCTTGGCCTACTGTAAGCCAGAAGAAATTATCGAATCTGATCTGGTCTCGGATTACATCGACTTTCGTTTGTATGTTGAGCGCCAGAGCGTTCCTTATCTGGATGAAGCAGTTGTTGACTTTGCAAAAGATAAACTTGGTGGCCAACTTACCATTAAGGCGCCTAATGCAAAAATGCCGAAAGTAAATGAAGATAGCCCTCTTCAGGATCGAATCAATTATTTACTCATGACAGAAGTAAATCCTGGTCTGGCATCGCACGGCGGTGAAGTTAGCTTGGTTGAAATTACCGAAGAAATGGTTGCGGTTTTACGATTCGGTGGCGGCTGTCAAGGTTGCAGTGCGGTTGATATCACACTAAAAAATGGCGTTGAGAAACGATTGCTTGAAGCGTTACCTGAGTTGTCGGGAGTGGCAGATGTGACGGATCATACCGTGACGGACAATGCTTATTATCAGTAATTACTGAGATAAATAAAGAAGCCCAATCGAATGCATTTTGATTGGGCTTTTTTTATGTGGGTTTTGGGTCAGTAATGGTTTCTTGATTCTTAGCGCAAATGTCTCATGGTGCTACGTATATCATCTGTTTCACCGTAGGCTTCCAGTATAGATATTTCTCTTAATAACTGATTCGGATCTATGCAGGTCAGGCGCTCTTCTAAATGACTGAACCCTATACTTTCACCTGAAAAATCCCACTCGATAAGAAACCCTAGGTTTGAAGGGCTTTCTAGAAATCGACGCATTTTTGCGCTGTACCGATTCTCAAGAATTTCGAGTGTTCGTTCTTTCAGAGGCGTAAGGCTTTCGAAAATGACACTCCATTTGGCAATCTCTTGTTGCTGCTTGTCATTTCTTCCAGCAAGAGCATCTAACATTGTTGCCTCCTGTTTCGTGTACAAATTAATCTCAGTAATCCCTTAATTCTAGTTTGAAGTTAAAATTTAGCTCGCTATTGATATGTGAGTTAATAGCCATTTCAGATAGGCGGCTTAAATTGAACGTTTTCTTACTTGATTAATATCAGTGAGAGAAACAAGCCAAGTTGTTACACTATTAAGTAGTGAGCTTTATTAAGAACTGAACTTTTAAAACTTTGAATGCGTTTAAGGATATGTCGTTGGAAAATCGTCCAGTCGTACCGAACTCTTCACTTGATAACAACAACCCATTATCTGAGTTTGTACAAAGATATGAATTGATACTCAGTTCAATGAGTGAAGGCGTTTATGGTTTAGATACTGAAGGGCGCGCTACCTTTGTGAATCCTGCTGCTGAAAAATTAACCGGTTGGGCTGCCAATGACACCATTGGTAAGCAAGTTCATGGCATGCATCATCACACCAAACCGGATGGGTCTCCTTATCCTCAATGTGAGTGCCCAATCTTTAATACTGCTCAAACGGGCGTTGTGCATTCAATTGAGTACGAACTTTTTTGGAAGAAGGACGGCACGAGTTTTCCTGTGGAGTATTCAAGTACTCCAATCTACCAAGATCAACAAATTGTTGGTGCTGTTGTCGTGTTTAAAGATACTTCTGATCGAAAGCAGGCTGAAGAGAAACTGCAAAGTGCATTTCAACAAGTTAAGGTTTTGACAGAGAAACTTGAAGCTGAAAATCGCTACCTGAAAGATGAAATGGAAGACGAATTAGAACTTTCAAATTTGATTGGGAACAGCCGCGCATTAGAATCAGTGTTAACTCACATCGAGCAAGTGGCTCCGACCGATGCAACGGTTTTAATTCAAGGCGAAAGTGGTACAGGAAAAGAGCTCATTGCTCATGCTGTGTATCAATCGAGCCTGCGGAAAAAGCAGGCAATTGTTAAAGTTAATTGTGGTGCTATCCCATCCGAGCTGGTTGAGAGTGAACTGTTTGGCCATGAAAAAGGTGCTTTTACCGGTGCGACTGCTCGTCATATTGGCCGGTTTGAATTGGCGAATGAAGGGACGTTATTTCTAGATGAAGTGGGAGAGCTGCCTTTAAATGTTCAAGTGAAGTTGCTACGAGTGCTTCAAGAGGGCGAGGTAGAACGCGTGGGCGGCTCGGGAACCATTCCTGTTGATGTTCGAGTCATTGCCGCAACAAACCGAGATCTGAGGGTCATGGTTGATGAAGGAAGCTTTCGTTCAGATCTGTATTATCGATTGAATGTTTTTCCTGTGATCTCTCCACCCTTAAGAGATCGAAAAGAAGATCTTAACGCGTTGATCGAGTTTCGATTAAGGAAGCTTGAAAAGCAATTAGGAAAGGTTCTGTTGGGTGTAACGAACGATACAATGAATAAGTTCATGGAGTATCAGTGGCCGGGAAACATTCGCGAATTAAATAATTTACTGGAACGTGCTGCAATCATTACATCTTCTCCGTGGCTTGAGGTTTCGGGTCTTGAACCTTCGTATCAAAGTCGGGCTGATTCGCCTTCTTCGTTACACGGAAGTTATAATTCGGTGGGGCATGCGAACCCTACTATGACGATGTTTGAAGCGGAACGCGCTCATATCCTTCATGTCCTTCACTCAGTGGATTGGATGATTGCAGGAAAAGGCGGCGCCGCAGAAGCGCTGGACCTTCCTCCAAGTACTTTGCGTTCAAAAATGAAAAAGTTAGATATTAAACGACCATAGGTTCAATGCTGTAATGAAGTTAGAAGTTCTGTTTCAAGATGAAAACCTTGTGGCAATAAATAAGCCTGCAGGTTTGCTTGTACATCGGGGGGAGCGTGATCAACCCGGCACTTTGATGGCGCTTCAATTGTTAAGAGATCAACTTGGGCAGCATGTTTATCCGGTACACCGTTTGGATAAGATGACTTCAGGTGTGATGTTATTTGCTTTGAACTCCGAAACTGCCAGCGTGATGGTGGATCAGTGGCGTGAAAGAGACGTTGAAAAACGTTACCTCGCAATCACTCGTGGCTATATGTCGGATGAGGTGCATCTGGATTACGCAATGTCTCCTCCTATAGATAAGTTTGCCCGCAGACCGAAAGTTAAACCCCCTCAAGAAGCTATTACGGATTTTGTATGCTTGGATAGGGTGGAGATCCCTGTGGCTGTGGATAAATACCCGCAATCACGATATTCCCTTGTAGAAGCAAAGCCAAAAACGGGGAGGAAGCATCAAATTCGCAGACATCTAAAGCATTTGAATCATCCTATTATTGGTGATACTCGGTACGGTAAAGGGCGTCACACTCAGTATTTTCGTGATCATTTAGCGGCCCCTAGGATGTTGTTGCATTCATGGCAGCTGTCTTTTGTTCATCCTTACAGTAAACAGAAGATGACTTTGGTTGCTGCTGTAGACGAAATCTGGATGTCGCTATTAAGTCGTTTTGAATGGCAAAGGTCCATCCCTTCTGATTTATTAGATGTCAGTAAAACCGATGCTTTATTTGATGCTGTTCGGTATATCCCTCCAGTAATAGAAGATTGAAAGCAGTCTTCTTTTTATTACTTTCTTTATGCTTTCTCCTTTTTAAATAAGGTGGCGTTATATATCGTGTTGCGCGATATATCGTGGCTTTATTTCGACCTTTGATATTTTAATAATCAATTAAAAGTTATATATTCTAATTAAATCAATTGTTTATGGTTCTTTAGTTCTTTAGTGAATACTGCTTGGGAATGGTACATCAATTGCTATTTATGTCTTTGAGATATTTCTTGATGAGACAGATAATAAATGAATAGCAAAATTGATATAAAACAGTTGGAATCTGAGCCTGCAACTCACGTACAAAGCAGTCTTAATAATGTTCAAGCGGGGGTAAAAATACAGGTCAAATCTACTACCGGGTTCCATAGTAACTTACGGCGTTTAGTTGCTGGGCTTGGTTTTTTAGCTTTTTTCGGGTGTGTATGGCTTCAGTGGGGCGGTCATCAAGCTGTTTTATGGGATTTGGAAAATCGTCAGTTTTTAATTCTTGGGCTAACCATATGGCCACAAGATCTTTATTTATTATCTTTTACTTTAATGATTGCTGCGTTTGGCTTGTTTGCAATTACTTCTGCCATTGGGCGCGTATGGTGTGGTTATGCATGCCCTCAAAGCACATGGTCTTGGGTTTTTATTTGGATCGAAAACTTTATTGAAGGTGATAGAAATAAACGGAAGAAATTGGATTTAGAGCCTTGGTCGATTCGTAAGCTCTTTAAGAAAGTCACAAAACACTTAGCTTGGTTCAGTGTGGCATTTATTACGGGTCTGACGTTCATTGGTTATTTTACACCGATTCGTCAATTGTCCGTGGACTTGATGACCTTAAATGCTTCTTGGGTAACTGTGAGCTGGCTTTTTTTATTCGTTATTTTAACGTATTTAAATGCGGGTTGGTTGCGTGAGCAGGTTTGCCTTCATATGTGCCCGTACGCCCGATTTCAAGCCGTTATGTTTGACCGTGATACATTGGTTATTGCCTATGATGAAGAACGAGGTGAGCCAAGAAGCCCATCAAAAAGAAAAACTCAGCCTGATTGGGTTGACGGAGGAGCTCAACAACCCGGTGATTGTGTTGATTGCACGCTTTGTGTTCAGGTTTGTCCAACAGATATAGATATTCGTGATGGTCTTCAATACGAATGCATCAGTTGTGGAAAATGCATTGACGCTTGTAATGGCGTCATGGATAAGTTGAATCTACCTCGCGGTTTAATTTCTTATACGAGTGAAAATAAGTTACAGCATAATAAGGGCGCGTTCCTATCAAAACGATTCATGGGGTATTCGCTTGTGTTGGCTTTAATGACCGGCAGTTTGGTTTACGGTGTATACAATTTACCGAGTGTGGATTTGGAGGTAGATAGAGGGCGAGGAGCAAGTTTGTATCGTGAAAATTATTTAGGGGAAATAGTAAATAGTTATAACCTTCGTGTTATGAATAAAAGTCAGGGGGTTCAAACGTTTGATATTGACGTGTTAGGGCTAGAAAATGCTAAGGTCGATGGTCTGAATACTTTCAGCTTAAAGGCAGGGGAAGTTAGCCAACTGGCCGTGTCCGTTACTACTCAGTTAACCGATCTTCAGCAGCGAGTGACCCCCATTCAATTTAAAGTGTGGAATTCTTCTGACACCTCTGAAAATGACACTGTAGAGAGTCGATTTGTAGCGCCTGTCCGATAGTTCTTTTTTTTCCAGTCCATGTGCAGTCGTCGTGCTGTATGATTGGCACATGGGCGTATTTCTATTTCAATCAATATCCCCTTTGTATTTCTTTTACGTTTTTTCCTTTTAGTTACCTTATGATCATATTGAAATAGATGATATGTTAATTAAAAGCTTCTATTCTGTCTCCGTATATATTTTTAGGTTTCATTTTTATTGCTATTAAGGGATTTTCAATGCTTAAGGTTTATGGTTATCCGAAAACACGTGCAACTCGTATTACTTGGCTTCTAGAAGAAATGGGCGTTGAATATGAGTATTGTTTGGTTGATTTTGCTAAGGGAGAATCTCAATCTCCTGAGTATCTAAAAATAAACCCCGCTGGAAAAGTCCCTGCCATTGAAACTGATGGTATTGTCATGTTTGAATCTGGCGCCATCGTAAACTTCCTTGCCGATAAGCATTCACCTGGGGATCTAATACCTGCCTTGGGAACCGTTCAAAGAGCCTTGTTTGAGCAATGGAGCTACTTTACTTTAACAGAGCTGGAACAGCCTTTGTGGACGCTAGGTAAACATAAGTTTGCTTTGCCTAAAAAGTATCGTGTAGAAGATATTTTACCTACTGCCGCTTGGGAATTTCAAAAAGCACTCAAGCTTTTGAGTGAGTTCTTGCAGGATTCTGAGTTTGTTCTTGGCGATAAGTTTAGTGCTGTGGATATCTTAGTCGCTCAAACTCTAAGGTGGGGGATGAGTTTCAAGCAACCTGTAGAGCAATCTAATTTGATCGCGTATCTTGAGCGTGTAGAAGCAAGACCTGCGCGTAATATTGCGATATCGAAAGAAGAGGCTTTGTTGGCGGGTTAATCTTGTTTCGTATTAACCTGATGAATGGCTTTTTCTTTGGTGTTTAACCGAATTACTTTTCGCTGTATATTTATTGATCATTCTGTTTGGTTGTTCCAAACTATCAACACTCTATTTTACAAATGTTAACTGAACTCTTATAGAACAGAACAAGTAAGTTCGAGTAGTTTTATTGTTAGTGAAAACTATTAGGCTATTTATACCCAAAAAATAACAAATATAAGGTTAATGACCATAAATAATCTTTTGTCAGGGAATGGACTGGAGAACGCACGTAGAAGTGATCAGTTGAGTTCTGCGTTGTGTTTATTAGGGACTTTTTTTCTTTCTGTTTTTGGAGTGAAGTCTTACCTTTCAGGCTTGCCGTCATACGGTATCGGTCTTTTGATTTTTGCGTTCTGCACATTCCTTATTTGGCTTCAGTTTAAACTGACAAAAAACTGGTTGGTTTTTCAAGGCATGATTTGTCTTGGTTTTTCTGTTCTTTATTTATTCCTTTTGGCTTCCGGCGGGCAAGAAAATACGGGGCTTCTATGGTGTTATGCCTATCCGTTGATTGTTTTTTCGTTGTTTGGTTATCGTTTTGGTTCTCTGTTGGTGGGCTTGGTTTTATTGTTGTCCGTTGTGATTTTATACGTACCTGATTTGTGGTTTGTGAGTCATGGATACACGGATAACATTAAGTATCGGTTTACTGGTTCAATTTTGTTTGTCACTGCGATGGGGTTCTTGATGGAGCGCTCGAGGATGCAGGCCCAACAAAAAAGCGACCAAGCCAATTCGGTTTTAAAAATGATGGCTCATCGAGATGAGTTAACAGGTCTGTACAACAGAAGGGGCATCAAGGAATGCCACGAGTTAGAGAATTATTTGGATTGTTCTATGCAACCAGAGATGGCTCTGGCGGTATGCGATTTGGATCACTTTAAGCGTATTAATGATCAATATGGGCATGATATTGGTGATGAAGTTTTAAAGCTGGTGGCAGGAAAGTTAAAGAGTGCGTTGCGTGATTCGGATTTAATTGGTCGCTGGGGGGGAGAAGAGTTTTTGATTTTGCTACCCAATACTTCGCTTAAAGAAGGGTATCAATTGCTAGAACGTGTGAGGCAGGTTGTCTCCGAGTGCAGTTATAATGTGGGTAATGAACGAATTCATTTATCTATCAGTTCAGGGCTAAGTTCCACTCGATATTACGATACTTGGGATAACCTGATAAAAGCAGCTGATAAGCATCTATATCGAGCAAAAGAGCAAGGCAGGAATTGTACCTGTACTACAGAACATTAAGTCCGTCTATTTCTGATGGATTAGGGCATTAAGTACCTATCTTCTGTTTGTCATCTCTGGTTAGTATTAACCCTCGTTTCTATTTTTGTATTTACAATGTCCTACTAGGGGGATTAGTGGAGTTTCTTACTGGCTTTGCGCTTGCTTGCTTGTTGTTGATTTTTGTTTTGATTGGTCGGGATTTTGGTCGTTTAGCCGTGACTAAAATCTTTTTGGCTTTATTAGTTGCGGCAGGAGGTTTTCTTCTTCACCCATTAGTGCCTCGAAATTATCAATGGATTACCATTGATTTGCAGGTATTAGTACCTGCTCTCTTTTGGCTACTCTGCCAGTTTGCGTTTACGGATCGACCTAAATTGAAATCGGTTTGGGCTGTTTGTGCCTTGTACAGTGCAACCGCACCCAGTATCGCTCGGGCAATCTGGCACCGAGATTCCGTTGGTGGTGTTATTCAGTTCTTTGGGTGGACATTGGGTGAGAGCTTTGAGTACCTCATTCTACTCAATGCGCTCTGGGTGATCGTTTCTAATTGGTCGGGAGACTTGGTTGAATCTCGAAGAAAACTTAGAGTAGCCATGCTGGTTATCGTGGGTTTTGCTGTCAGTAGTGCTGTGATTTCTTTGAATTTTAGGTTGGCGGGTGAATATACTCGGGCCATTATTGTTTCTATTACAGGGTTTGTTGTTGCTTTCTTTCTTTTGAGGGGGCGGGTTGGTGTTCTTTATGGTGATTTAACGAATGGAAGGGTAGCGCTTCCTAATCAAGTCAGTGAAACTGAACAGAAAGAACCTGCTGTACCAATGCGTTCAGACGCTCTCATCAAGCTGGATGAAATTGTTGTGCTTAAAGAAGAAGAGATTCGTTTGAAGGCCGCTATGGAAGAAGGCTTTTACAAAACGGAGAATCTTACTTTAAAGTTACTCGCTAAAAAAATTGATCTGCCTGAATATCGGGCCAGAAACTTAATTAATCAAACGTTGGGTTATCGTAATTTTAATGATTACATCAATCAATTACGTATAGGTGATGCCGCCCAATGCCTTTTAGATGACCACAGTGTTCCTATTTTAAATATTTCTCTGGATGTTGGTTATCGATCTATCAGTTCATTTAATCGTGCCTTTAAAGACATTAAAGGCGTGTCTCCAACGCTTTATCGTCAGCAAGCGACAGAGAAAGTGACATAATTTATCTTCTTTCATTTGGCTTATATTGATTGCGATTTAATGCTCAAAACGTTGAATTTTAAGATTTGAACAGTCATAAAAGAATGCTCTGATTATCACTTGAATCCCTTGTGTTTACAGGGGATTTTAACATTTGACTATTGTTTTTTTAGAATTGGAAATAGCTTCTGCTCGAACCCTAGTATCAAACTCTTTAGTTTCCTTTCACTGATAACAAAAAAAATAAGTGTTTGGAGATTAGGAATGAATAAACATAATGCAAAACCTTCGTGGTTAAAAAAAAGCCTATGTCTGTGCTTAGCTGCAGCCCTATTATCAGGATGTGGTGGCGACGACGGCGATGACGGTATGAACGGAGTTGATGGTCAAGACGGTGCAGCAGGCGCTGCTGGTTCAGACGGTTCAGGTAATGCTAATCCAGAATTTGTAACTACCTCAGGTTTTTCTTTCCCTTCTGATTCAATCTTTGTTGCGCCTGAGGCTGTCGATGGCGATAACATAACCAATGACCTCTTGCTTGCTTTATTTGATGCGCCAGCGGGCAGTACTGTGGTTATGCCTAAAGGTTCCTTTGTTATTGATGAAACTATTACCGTGGCGAATGCGAATGAGCTGACGTTAACGGGTTATGGTATTACAGACACCAAACTGGATTTTACGGGGGCGACAGGTGATGACGCCATTCGATTCGAAGGTGGTTTAGATATTACGGTTCGTGACTTTGGTGTGTATGAGGCCAATAAGAACGGAATTAAAGTGGTTGGCGCTAATGGCGTGCATTTAACATACACCGCGACAGTCTGGGAAGGCGATTTGACGGCAGATAACGGCGCATATGGCTTATATCCTTTACAGAGTCAGAACATTCTTATGGAGCATAATTATGCTCGTGGATCGGCGGATGCAGGAATATATGTTGGTCAGTCCAATAATATTATCGTCCGTAATAACATCGCTAAAGAAAACGTGGCGGGCATTGAGATTGAGAACTCAAATAATGCGGATGTTTATAATAACTTGGCTGTAGGGAATACTGGTGGAATTCTTGTTTTTGATTTACCGGGATTGGATCAAGCGTATGGCGGTAATGTTCGAGTTTTTAATAACGAATCCTATGCTAATAACGCAGAAAACTTTGCGGGTGGTGGTGCCGTAAGTATTGTACCGCCAGGAACAGGTATTCTGATATTTGCTACCAGTGGTGTTGAGATTTATAACAATGAACTCACGGACAACGAAACATCAGCCATCGAAATTGCCAGTTATTTCTTATCGGATCCTGATGTAGCTAATTACGCTACGAACTACGGTGGAACCATAGCCAATGGCTGGAGCCCTCAAATTAAAAATGTGTATCTGCACGATAATGTTATTAAGCGCTCGGGTGCGAACCCAAGAGGCAGCTTGGTAACGGATATTGTGAATGGCTATACCGCTCCAGTGGGTGTAGGAGGAAAGGGAGAAACTATGCCTGCGATTCTATACGGTGGAATCGGGGAATTACTTTCAAATGCGGGTGAGCTAGCCGCGTTTAATGGATTGGTTGGTGCTGAAGCTCAAGCCGATGGTGTGAATTACAACCCGTATACAGCCGATGATTTAATTTGTGCTAATAACAATATTAATGACAATGAGCCTGCTGCGGAAACGCAATTTCCTCATGTGAATATTGGTTTGGTATACGGTACAGATCCAACAGATCTAACCAACTTTGACTTCAGCTCCGGTTCTCCTGTTCCAACACCAACCTTACGAAGTGAGCCTGTTCAAGGTAATTCGACGTTATTAAATTGTACTCAAGACCGCTTGGCGGCGACGGAAGTGAATTTCAGAGGGAAAACTTATGGGTGTGCCGGTGATGATTTGGCAGAGCCTGCGTGTTCACTTTAAGTTTGTTGTCTGTATGGAAGGTCTTGATTATGAAATTTAATGAATTACAAAAATACGTTTGCGGAAGTGTTCTGGTGTTTGCTGTAAGTATTGGTTTGAGTGCATGTAGTGACAGCAGCTCTTCCAGCTCTGAGGGAACAGGGTCTGCATCTGCCGCTGGTTCGATCAATGACGGAGCGGGTGCGCCTGATGGTTCCGAAGGCTCTTGTGATGCTCAAGTTGAAGGGGTGAATTGGAACGCGTTAATGACGGAAACGTGTCCGAATCTCTCCGATTATAACCTCTTTACTGATAGTTTTGATCCTACGGACAATCCGAGTGCAGGTGGTGTCCCTTATGACTTATCCACTGCATTGTTTACGGATTATGCATCGAAATATCGGTTTGTGTTTGTGCCTGAAGGTGAAACCGTGAGTTATACCGAAGATGAAGTGTTGGATTTTCCTGTTGGTACGGTACTGGTTAAAACCTTTGCCATGCCAGAGAACACCTCATTCAGGGATGGTGCTGAGACAGTGATTGAAACTCGCTTGTTAATTCATCGTGATACAGGTTGGAAGGCTCTGCCTTATTATTGGGAGAGTGAAACAGCAGCGACGCTTGCAATTACTGGCGCTGATATTCCAAATATGACGACCAATCATAATGGGGTTGATTTAGATTTTACCTATCAAGTGCCAAAAGCAACGTCATGTACGTCTTGTCACTCAGTAGTGCCGATCCTGCAGGACTCAGATGATCGTCGACAGGCTATTTTTATGCCTATTGGTCCTAAAGCTCGGTTCCTGAATAAGACGTTTGATTATGCTGATACGAGCATGAATCAATTAGTTTATTGGCAAGAGCAAGGGTTGTTGACTGGGCTTCCTGCTGATTTATCTACCGTTGCACAGGCTCCGGTTTTTTCTGATACAACGGATGTGAGTGCTTTGACGTCGAGTGAGTTGGAGGACGCTGCAAAAGCATATTTAGATATCAATTGTGCTCATTGTCACCGTTCAGAGCTGTCGCTGCCTGAACCAAACTACGCAGGTCCTGCCGGTAGTAGTGGTTTGAATGTTGAATATAACCGAGCCTATGCGGACAACCCAACGAAGTTTGGTACATGTAAAGTTCCTGTTGCAGGGGGGCATGCTGATTACTCGGCTGATGTGGTACCTCAGGACTCTGGAGATTCGTATTTGTTATTTAGGATGAATACAAACGACCAGCGGCATCGAATGCCTGAATTAGGGCGTGCGACAGTTCATCAAGAAGGCGTGAACTTGATCGTTGCTTGGATTGACGGCCTACCTGCAGCGAGTTGCACTCCTTAGAGTCGACTCAGCTGATTTGTTATCTCTTGTTATCTCAGGGTGGAAGCCTATTGGCAGCTAATTTATTAGCTGCCCTTTTTCTTTTCTTAGAGTTGATTGCTCTGAACTCTTAAATCTTCGCAATAATCTCGGTTTGTCCACCTAGGGGTGAACCAGATGTAGTCGGCTTGATCAAAGATGGATTGTTCATATTCTTCTAATTGTTGTTTGCTTTGATCTACTTCTAATATTTGAATGACGATACTTTCATTGTTTTTATCGAGCTTAGATAAGTGAGTAGGGACACCTAATGTTTTATTTGCATGAAAGTTTCCTGTGATTAACATTCTCTTTGGTGCAGTGGCGCTCGTCATTGAGTAAGCAAGACTGGCGTCTTTTGCTATTTGAATTTTACTCATTGGTCCTACTTGGGATCGGGGCATAAGTTCACAGTGCTGCTCATAGATATAATCGTTAAGGGACAGCATTTGAGTCTCGTTCAAAACGTTCATGGTGGAAAACCGCTTGGCGGGTTCAAGTATTGCTGGGTTTGAGGAGTAAAGCGCCATTATTTGTTGCTTAGGGATGTTCCCACCTGAAACATGTGCACCTTTCTTTAAGGCGGTTTGTAGCAAAGGTAGATAAAGTTCTTGATCCCAGCCTGAGTTTTTAAAGTCAGCGGTGGATACAATTTCACTCGTGGACGAGCTTGAGGATAATTTATCTAGTTGAGTTTGCTGCTCGTAGGACATCATTTCAAACGTGACTTGATACTTATTCTTTGGCAGTAATTGGTGCATTAACCAGTTTTGCAAATGATGATGATCGGGATTGTCATGTTTCTCACCAATTAACAGGTATTTGGTTTTACTCAGATTATTGACTAATTCGGTATCTGAAATACTGTCCATGTTTTGTGTATCAATTATGTGACCCACGAGAGGGTGTTCTTTTTCCAGATTGGATTGCCACGTGAAATCAGTTTTAGGGTAGTGAGCACAGCCTGAGGTCAAGAAAATTAGTAAACTGATAAAGAAGGTAGAAATAATTTTTAATGGCATAATGTGACCGAAAATTAGCTTTAAATAAATCTCTTTGAGAGGACGGTTAGATAATTTCATGGAACATAACTTCTGGCACAACAAATGGCAAATTAATCAGATCGGTTTTCATCAGAAAGATGAACATTCGGGTTTAATAAATCACTTTCCCAAGTTGGCTTCTGGGGCAAAAGTACTTGTCCCTTTGTGTGGCAAGACTGTCGATATGATTTGGCTTGCGCAACAAGGGTATCATGTTGTTGGTGTTGAGTTGTCAGAATTAGCAGCGCATGCATTCTTAGAAGAAAACCAGCTGACAGCCACAAGAAAGGATATTCAGTTAGAGGGGCATTCTTTTGTCGTTTTTACCTGTGAAGCGTTGAGAATTGAGCTATACATTGGTGATTTCTTTAAATTCAATATTTCGGACTTTGATGGTATTTATGATCGAGCTGCATTAATTGCTTTGCCTGAAAATATGCGTTCAGAATATGTTCAGCGTTGCCGCAGCTTGTTGGCGGCCAAGTCTAAGGTTTTTGTGGTGAGTATTGAATATGACAAAACCATTGCTTCAGGCCCTCCGTTTTCCGTTGAGGAGCAAGAGATTGTTTCTCTTTGGGAAAGAGAGGCGCATTTATTGTCTGCTGACGATTTGATTGAACAGGAAAGTCGTTGGCGCGAGAAAGGCTTGACGAGTTTCATAGAAAAAGTTTGGTTATTGGAGTGTTAGTGCCTCTTTGCTGTTTCGAGGGTATTTGCTTTGAATCAGTTGTGAGCGCGTTTAACTTGGTTATAATGCCAGCCTAAATTGACGTGATATTAGAAGTAGATTTTAGATGCAGCAAGTAGACCCTATCGCTCTTGAAGAACTTAAAGCTTTTTTACCTTGTGAGACACCTGATAGCTGGGTTAAAGAAGCCCTAAAGAACCAGGAAATGTTGTTGGTGAATCATGCGTATTTAGAAAAGTGCGCAGCAAGGACAGCGTTGAATTTAATGTTCAGGCATCCGGATAAACCAGATTTGCTTCATAAAATGTCAAAATTGGCGCGTGAAGAGCTTGTGCACTTCGAACAGGTGATGAAAATCATTAAAAAACGAGGCATAAAGTATAAGTCTCATAAACCTTCACGGTATGCCGTTTTGTTGGGTTCAGAGATTCGTAAGCAAGATCCAGAAAAGGTCATCGATACTTTGATTGTTGGTGCTTTAATCGAAGCTAGATCTTGTGAGCGATTCGATAAGTTGGCGCCTTTTTTAGATGAGGAGCTCCAAAAGTTTTACACGTCATTACTGAAGTCAGAAGCTCGTCATTATAAAGACTACATTACGCTTGCTGAAAAATACGCAAAGGAACCCATTGAAGAGCGCATTCGGTTTTTTACTGAGCTTGAAAAAGAAGCGATTGAAACACCAGACCCTTTATTCCGTTTTCATAGTGGTGTCCCAGTGAATGCTGTCCCAGTGAATACTGTCCCAACGAAGGAACCTGCTCAGTAGTACTTCTGAGTACTTCTAGAGCAGAGTAAAGGTCGATACCATTCTTTACGTCATTAAAGCCTCTTATCGAGGCTTTGATATTATTTTTAAACTTTCTTCCGCGAAACCGGTACCTGCTTCTGCAAAGAAGTTGAATACGTGATTGATGCCGTAACTTTCCAGTTGTTCTTGTTCATCTGCGTATCTAGCAATACCCGCGATTGCGCCTGAATATTCGTTTAAGCGTAATTGTTCGGCGATATTTTGCATGTCGTCAATGGAGGGGAGGGCAAGCATGACGAGTTTGACTTTGTCTAAGTTAATGTTGTCCCAGAAATCTGCATCTTCCGCATCGCCGAGTACGGCGGGAAGCCCTTTATTGGTTAGGTGTTTTACTGTCACGTTATCCGCGTCAATGCCACAAACCTTTTCTCCAATCTCAGCGTGAAGTGCTTTGTAAGCCCCTTGACCTACACGACCTAACCCAATCACGAACACTTCTGCGTTCGGTGGCTGACAAAAAATATCTCGATTTAGTCGTTGGTTTTTCTCGAACAGTCTTATGTAATGCTTATTTTTAGCATAAAACGTATGAGCGCCTTTGTAGGAAATACTGGTGATTACAAAGGAAATGGAGACAGCGAGGGCGATGATCACTAACCAGTTATTATCGAGCCAGCCAGTACTAACGCTGAGTACCATAACGATTAAGCCGAACTCACTGAAGTTCATTAGTGATAAGCCTGTTAAATATGAGGTTCTGCCTCTTAATTTCAGTGTGGTTAATAAGCCAAAATAAAGAACCGCTTTAAAAATTAATAACAGGCTGATGGCGACAGCAATAAAGAACATGTCGAGTGTTGGTAATGCGGTAAATCCGATGGTTAGGAAGAACCCAATTAAGAAAAGGTCTTTGAAGCTAAGTAAGGATTTTGCTAATTCTCCTGCTTTGCGATGGTTGGCGAGCAAAGCTCCGAAGATAAGGGCGCCAAGGTCGCCTTTCATACCGACTAATTCAAATAGCTCATAGCCGCCGAAAGCAAGTAAAAAGCCTGTGAGAGGCAGCATCTCTCCATGCCCTGATCGATCAAGTAGTCTGTTCAGTAGAGGGCGTGAAAATATCAGTAATAGTAGGGCTAAAGCCCAAATACTCGGTAGTTGACCCTTTGCAAAAACTAAAAATAAAACGGCAGCAAGGTCTTGAATGACCAGTATTCCAATAGCCAGCTTGCCATGACGGGTTTTCATTTCTCCACTTTCTTCAAGGAGCTTTACCACGCAGACGGTGCTGCTAAAGCTCAGAGCAAAAGCAATGATGGCTGCAGATTGTATGGTTAGATCGCTGAAGTAAGGCAGGGCAGTGGCGGATAGAAGAGTAATGATGCCTGTTAGTGCGCTGACCCAGATGGCCATGTGGAATAACGTCCCACCCCAAACTTCAATTCGGGTTAGATCTTTGATTTGTACCTTCAAGCCAATGGTAAAAAGTAGAAGAAGGACGCCGTATTTTCCGAGCGCGTAGAGGAGATCATCTGCTTCGAAACCGTAGGCGTGTAAACCGAATCCTGCGATTAAATAGCCAATCAAAGGAGGAAAACCGAGCTGCTTTATTCCAAACCCAAAAATATAGGCAATTAATATCCAGATGAAATCCATAAGTTTGCTCTAAGCTGAATTGATTAAAATGTTCTTTATAAGCTGGTCTTGTGAGTATTGCAGAATCTGTTATTTAAGCGATTGATCAATATCAAAATCATTGAGAGAAAACGTTCCCTTGTTAAACTCTAGATACCAGCCCTTCTTATCCCAATCACCTAAGACGATGCGCTCTGCATTAGCAGAATGAAGTGCCATGGCTATCTCAGGCATGGCATGCCTGAATGGCCTGTGAGTATGGCCATGTATAATCAATGGGATGTTGTTATCAAGCATTGTTTGTTCAATAGTTTCAGTTGTGACATCGAGAACGCTGTAATCTTGAACGGTTCTGTTCTTGCTGTTCTCTCGTAATTTTTTCCCTATATTACCTCGAACTTTTTTGGGTAGTTTAAGAAAAAACCACTGTATTACCGGGTTGTGAACAACACGTCTGTATTTTTGATATTTCTCATCACTGGTACACCAGATGTCACCATGAGATAGAAGTGAGGGGATGAGGCCAAGGCGAATGGGGTGGGGATCTTTTAAAAGCGTAACATTTGCAATGGAGCAAAAGTACTTTCCAATTAAAAAATCTCGATTTCCATGCATGAAGTAAGCGGTTACTTGCTTCTCTTTGAGAGAGCCTAGCTTAGTGGCTACTTCTTTTTGAAAGTCGGTCATTAGGTCATCTCCGACCCAAACTTCAAAAAAGTCACCAAGAATGTATAGCGTATCTTTGGGCTGGACTTTATCATCCAAGAACTGAAAAAACGCCCGGGTTAAGTCCGGGCGTCCTTCTTGCAGATGTAAGTCTGAAATAAACAGCGTGGTCATATAGGAGTGATTACTCTTCGATGATCTCTGCTTTCTCAATAACTACAGGCTCAGCTGGTACATCTTGGAAGCCTTTAGTCATGGTAGTCGATACTTTCTTGATCTTATTAACGATGTCCATGCCTTCGGTTACTTTACCGAATACAGCGTAACCCCAGCCTTCCATTGTTTCTGCAGTGTGATCAAGGAACGTATTATCTGAAACGTTAATGAAGAATTGAGCAGAAGCTGAATGCGGCTCCATCGTACGTGCCATAGCAATTGTGCCAGTCATGTTGCTTAAGCCGTTGTTTGCTTCGTTCTTAATGGATTCATTGGTTGTTTTTTCATTCATGTCGGCATCAAAACCACCGCCTTGAACCATGAAACCATCGATAACACGGTGGAAAATTACACCATCATAGAAGCCGCTTTTTACGTACTCTTCAAAATTCTTAGCGGTATTTGGTGCCTTCTCGTTATCCAATTGAATATCGATGTTACCAAAATTAGTGGTCAGACGGATCATGGGTAGCCTCATGCCTAGTTAAAATATAAAGTTAAATTAAAAATACAAAGAATCAACCGTCCATTTAATGGATCGGTAGCACTAACCTGTGCTCAGGGGTACAATGATACGATTTTGAGCGCTTTAAAAAAACACGTTTGTTAGTAAGGATAGTGAATTTTAGATATGACAGCTTCTGAGGCACCAACCACCCCAAGTAATTTTATTCGTCAAATCGTTGATAAAGACTTAGCATCAGGTAAGCACAATCAGGTTGTGACTCGTTTCCCTCCAGAGCCGAATGGCTATCTTCATGTGGGTCATGCCAAATCTATTTGCCTGAATTTTGGCATTGCTAAATCATATCAAGGCATTTGTAATCTTCGTTTCGATGATACCAACCCTGAAAAAGAAAATCCCGAGTATATTGAATCCATTCGGTCTGATGTGGAGTGGTTGGGCTTTCAGTGGGATGAGGAGATTAAGTTTTCTTCCAGTTATTTTGATGCTCTATACGGTTATGCAGTTGAGTTGATCGAATCTGGCAAAGCGTATGTTTGTGAATTAACGCCTGAAGAATCGAGAGCCTATCGTGGAAACTTAACAGAGCCAGGTAAAGATAGCCCTTATCGCAGTCGTACGCCCGAAGAGAATTTAGACTTGTTTGAGCGCATGCGCAAAGGTGAGTTTGAAGAAGGTAAAATGGTGCTGCGTGCAAAGATTGATATGGCATCGCCTAACATGAACATGCGCGACCCTATTATTTATCGTATACGCTTTGCTGAGCATCATCAGACAGGTGATAAGTGGTGCATATATCCTATGTACGATTTTACTCACCCTATTTCGGATGCTCTGGAAGGCATTACTCACTCTTTATGTACTTTGGAATTTGAAGACCATCGCCCGTTTTATGACTGGCTGTTGGATAATATTTCATTAGAGTGCCACCCTCAGCAGATTGAATTTGCTCGTTTGCAGCTGAACTATTCAGTGACGAGTAAGCGTAAGTTGAAGCAGTTGGTGGATGAAGGGCACGTTTCTTCGTGGGATGATCCGCGTATGCCGACCATTTCGGGAATGAGGCGTCGTGGTTATACCGCCGCTGCCATAAGAAATTTTTGTGACTCAATCGGGGTTGCTAAAGCGAACAGTACTGTTGATGTAGCGATGCTTGAGGCATCAATACGTGACGACTTGAATGAATACTCGCCGAGAGCTATGTGTGTTTTAAACCCTGTTAAAATTACAATAGTTAATTACCCAGAAGGTCAGGTAGAGAAAATTACAGCGCCTAGGCATCCTCAGAAAGAAATGGGTGAAAGGGTGATGCCTTTTTCTCGTGAGATCTTAATTGATAAAGAAGATTTCCGTGAAGAGGCGAATAAGAAATTTAAACGTCTGGTTTTGGGTAAAGAAGTTCGTTTACGTAATGCGTATGTCATTCGGGCAGATGAAGTTATTAAAGACGAGTCGGGTGAAGTTATTGAGATTCGTTGCACTTATGATCCAGAAACGTTAGGTAAAAACCCTGCCGATGGCCGAAAAGTAAAAGGTGTTATTCACTGGGTATCGGAGTCTGAATCATTGCCAGTCGAAGTTCGTCTTTATGATCGCTTGTTTCTTGATGAGAATCCGGACGGGAATAAAGAGAAAAGCTTTTTAGAGCTGATCAATCCAAATGCGTTGAGTGTTCTCAAGGATGCGCGTGTTGAGCCAAGTGTTGCATTGGCTGATTCTGAACAGGGTTTCCAGTTTGAGAGAGAGGGGTATTTTTGTATTGATCGATATGAAAGCAGCCCTGAAAAGCTAGTAATGAATAAGACCATTGGTTTAAGAGATACTTGGGCTAATTAGGGCGTAGTTTCTTAGAGATCAAACTCTAAATATTAGCCAAAAAAAACCGGCCTAAAAGCCGGTTTTTTTATTTCGAAGTCTCTGTGCGTTACTTGTCGTGAAGGTTCTCGCAGGCAAAAAGAGTATTTTCCATTAGGGTTGCAACTGTCATTGGGCCTACGCCACCTGGAACCGGTGTTATCCATGCGGCTTTTTTAGAAGCTTCTTCGAAACCAACATCGCCAACCAATTTACCTGATTCAAGTCTGTTGATGCCTACGTCAATCACGATACAGCCTTCAGGAATCCATTCGCCTTTAACTAAATCAGGCTTACCTGCAGCTGCAATAATAATGTCTGCTTGAGCAAGATGACCCGGTAGGTCTTTAGTGAAGCGATGTGTTGTAGTCACTGTGCAGCCTTTAATGAGAAGCTCTAGTCCCATTGGGCGGCCAACAATGTTTGAAGCGCCTACGATCACTGCGTGCTTTCCATGAAGATCAATGCCTGTTGATTCAAGTAATGTGATTACGCCTTTTGGTGTGCAAGGGCGTAAAACAGGTAAACGTTGGGCTAATCGACCTAAATTGTATGGGTGGAAACCATCAACGTCTTTGTCTGGCTTAATTCGTTCAAGCAGGCCGTCCGCTTCTAAGTGAGCAGGTAATGGCAGTTGAACTAAGATACCGTCAATTGTTTCATCAGCATTCAGTTCGTCGATTAGCTCTTCAAGAGATTCTTGTGATGTGTTCTCTGGGAGGTCAAAGGACTTAGATAGAAAGCCGACTTGCTGACAAGATTTACGTTTATGTGCTACATAAACTTGCGAAGCAGGATTCCCTCCAACGAGTACGACAGCAAGACCTGGGGCTCTCTTACCTTGTTCTGCACGTTTAGCTACACGTACCGCTATCTCTTCTTTGATGTTTTCAGAGATTTTTTTACCGTCGATTAATTGAGCTGTCATGGTGTTTTGATACCCCTCGGGTTTGAGAGTCCTGCAATCGTAATCCTAAATGGCTAGAACTTAGGGCGCAGGGCCTTGAAAAATTGCGCGCATTTTCTCATGACCTTTACTTTAGAGCAAAAAGTAATTTGGTCTTTTGGGAATAATTTCTTTTATTAATATAAATTAGAGGTTGACCGAAATAAAAAGCTGATTATAATCTGCCTCCATCTTGAGTTGGGGGTGTAGCTCAGCTGGATAGAGCAACGGCCTTCTAAGCCGTAGGTCGCGGGTTCGACTCCTGCCACCCTCGCCATACTCAAGGTTCAGCTATTGTCATAATAGCGTTTGCGGGAGTGGTGAAATTGGTAGACACGCTGGATTTAGGTTCCAGTGCTTCACGGCGTGAGAGTTCGAGTCTCTCCTTCCGCACCATTTAATTTTAATTCTTAATTTCAATTCTATATTTCGAAAAATCATCTCTGTAGTTGAATGCTGCAGTTTCATTGTTATTCCTTGTGTTGCCAAACTAATATTTCTCTTGATTACTTGAGCATCAATCCTTAAAGTAGCGGTTTATTTTTTGCCGTGCTGATGCTGGATCGTGCATCAATATATTGGCGTCACTACGAATTTAGTAAAGTTTGAGGAAGTTCCATGCAAGTTTCTGTTGAAACAACATCTGGCCTAGAGCGCAAAATGACTGTTGAAGTCCCTTCTGATCGTATCGATTCAGAAGTTAGTAACCGTCTAAAAGACACAGCAAAGCGCGTTCGTATTGACGGTTTCCGCCCTGGTAAAGTTCCAATGAGCGAAGTTAAGCGTCGTTACGGTATGGGTGCTCGCCAGGAAGTTCTAAGTGAATTAATGCGTTCTACTTATTTTGAAGCGGTTACGCAAGAGAAATTGAACCCAGCAGGTGCTCCTTCGATTGAGCCTGTAGAAGCTTCTGAAGAAGGTAAGTTTTCTTATGTTGCGACATTTGAAGTTTACCCAGTAATCGAGCCTAAAGGTTTAGAAGCAATTGAAGTAGTTCGTCCAGTTGTTGAAATTAAAGACGAAGACGTTTCTGAAATGATCGATATTCTTCGTAAGCAACAAGCTAGCTGGGAAGAAGTGGATCGTGCGGCTGCAGATGCAGACCAAGTAACGATCGATTATGTTGGAACTAAAGACGGTGAAGAGTTTGAAGGCGGTAAAGCTGAAAACGCTCCTCTTGTTTTAGGTTCTAATAGCTTCATTCCTGGTTTCGAAGAAGGTCTTGTTGGCGCTAAAGCAGGTGATGAGAAGGTTCTTGACCTTACTTTCCCTGAAGATTACGGCAACAAAGATCTAGCTGGTGCAGCTGTACAGTTTACAGTAAACCTTAAGGCTGTTGCTGAGCAGAAGCTTGCTGAGTTGAATGAAGAGTTCTATGAGCGTTTTGGTGTTCAGGACAACTCTGAAGAGTCTTTCCGTGCTGAAGTTACTAAGAACATGGGTCGTGAGCTTTCTCAAGCGATTAAGAATAAAGTTAAGACTCAAGTAATGGATGGTTTGGTTGAGCAGAACGAAACTGAGATTCCAGCTTCTTTGGTCAATGAAGAAATTGATCGTATGCGTGAGCAGGCAGTTCAGCAGTTTGGTGGTGGTGCTCAGGGTTTTGATCCTAAGACACTTCCAGCTGAAATGTTCCAAGATCAGGCTAAGAAGCGTGTTCATGTTGGTTTAGTTGTAGCTGAAATTATTAAAACTAATGAATTAACTGCTGATGATCAGAAAGTAGATGAGATGCTTCAGGAAATGGCATCTGTTTATCAGGAACCACAGCAAGTAATTGATTGGTACAAGAATAACCCTGAGCAATTAAATCAGCTTAAAGCGGTAGTTCTTGAAGAGCAGGTTGTTGAAAATGTTCTTGCTGCTGCAAAAGTAGAAGACAAGAATATGGGCTATCAGGAAGCAGTTAAACCTGAAGGCCAAGCTTAATCCTGAACACACTGTTTAGAGATTAATTCAATAGCACCTGTCGCGAGTGGTTCCATTCGGCAACGACAGGTGCTATTTTTGTATCAGAATATACAATTAAAACTAAAAGTCTGATTTTGCTTAGATTTTGAGCAGTTTTTCAGGGAAATCCGTAAATCTTTAGGGAGTGGACAGTTAATGACTAACTATCCTTTTGGTAACCAGTTTTCTTCAGTAGATGGTATGAATGTAACTGACCCGAGTGCAGCTTTGGTTCCGATGGTTATCGAGCAGACCTCTCGTGGTGAGCGCTCATACGATATTTATTCTCGTCTTTTAAAGGAACGTGTGATCTTTCTGGTCGGTCAGGTTGAAGATCATATGGCGAACCTTATTGTCGCGCAGCTGTTGTTTTTAGAATCAGAAAACCCGGATAAAGATATTCACCTATATATTAATTCTCCTGGTGGTTCTGTAACTGCAGGTCTTTCAATTTATGACACCATGCAGTTTATTAAGCCAAATGTTAGCACTATGTGTATTGGACAAGCTTGTTCAATGGGCGCTTTCTTGTTGGCGGCAGGTGAGAAGGGTAAGCGTTTTGCGTTGCCAAATTCACGAGTCATGATTCACCAGCCAAGTGGTGGTGCTCAAGGGCAGGCGTCTGATATTAAAATTCATGCCCAAGAGATTTTAGATTTGCGTGATCGCTTGAATCAAACCCTTGCGGATCACACTGGTCAGCCGATGGATACTATTGAGCGCGACACAGAACGTGATAACTTTATGTCTGCAAGTCAAGCAAAAGACTATGGTTTGGTTGATTCGGTACTCGACAGACGAGTGTAGGCGTCCTAATATAGCCTAAATTAGAGCCGAAAATTTTATTGGCCAAGAAGAGATAATACGGAGTAGTCGATGTCCGACGAAACCAAGAACAAAGGCGACGATAACGGAAAACTCCTTTATTGTTCGTTTTGTGGTAAAAGTCAGCACGAAGTTAAGAAGTTGATCGCGGGTCCTTCCGTTTTCATTTGTGATGAGTGTGTTGATTTATGCAATGATATTATTCGTGAAGAAGTTCAGGAAGCTGAAGCTGAATCACAGGGTGATCGTTTGCCTACGCCTCTGGAAGTTAAAGAAACGCTGGATGAGTATGTGATTGGTCAGGATAAGGCGAAAGTTGTCTTATCTGTGGCGGTATATAATCACTATAAGCGTCTTCGCTATGGCGATCGTGCAGGCGAGGTAGAATTAGGTAAGAGTAATATTTTGCTGATTGGTCCTACCGGTAGTGGTAAGACGTTATTAGCAGATACTTTAGCACGTCTATTGAATGTGCCTTTTACTGTAGCTGATGCGACAACATTAACCGAAGCAGGTTATGTTGGTGAAGATGTTGAGAACATCATTCAGAAGCTTCTTCAGAAGTGTGATTACGATGTTGAACGTGCCCAGATGGGTATTGTTTATATAGACGAAATCGATAAAATTTCTAGAAAATCAGATAATCCATCTATTACTCGTGATGTTTCTGGTGAAGGCGTTCAGCAGGCGTTGTTGAAGCTTATTGAAGGAACGGTTGCGTCAGTACCTCCACAAGGTGGTCGTAAACATCCTCAGCAAGAGTTTTTGCAGGTTGACACATCGAACGTATTGTTTATCTGTGGCGGTGCATTTGCCGGTTTGGATAAAGTCATACGCGATAGAACAGAAAAGAGTGGTATTGGTTTTTCTGCGGTTGTATCCAGTAAAGATGATTCTAAGCAAGTAGGTGAAGTTTTAAACGAAGTTGAAACTGAAGATTTGGTTCGCTACGGTTTAATTCCTGAGTTTGTTGGCCGACTGCCGGTGGTTGCTACGTTGACAGAACTTGATGAAGAAGCTTTGGTTGAAATTCTAGTTGCGCCAAAGAACTCCCTGACTAAACAGTACATTAAATTGTTTGAGATGGAAGGGGTCGAGCTGGAATTTAGAGATGAAGCGTTGCGCGCAGTTGCTAAAAAAGCACTTGAGCGTAAAACTGGAGCTCGAGGTCTTCGTTCAATTCTAGAATCGGTTCTACTTTCAACGATGTACCGCATCCCTTCAGAAGAGAATGTGAGTAAAGTTGTAATTGATGAAAGTGTCATCAGTTCTGAAGCTGAACCACTGCTTATTTATGAATCTCAAGATGTTCCTAAGGTTGCATCTTCAGAAGATTAAAAAATAAAGGCCCTTTTTAGGGCCTTTTCCTTGTTTTTCTTATTTTAATCCCCACATTATCTTAAAGACTGCTGCATCGGCTTGTTTTATATTTGTTTTTTGTTCGCCGGTGATAACCTAGAGGATGTGTTTATGACAGCAACAGAGATTGAAAAAACCAACAGTGTACCTGTATTGCCTCTCCGTGATGTGGTTGTTTTTCCACACATGGTTATTCCATTGTTTGTTGGTAGAGAAAAATCCATCGCGGCATTAGAAAAAGCGATGTCTGATGATAAGAAAGTTCTACTTGTAGCTCAGAAAGATGCGAATCAAGATGATCCTTCCCCTGATGACCTATACCAAGTGGGGACTGTTGCAACAATTTTACAATTGCTAAAGCTTCCTGATGGTACTGTTAAGGTTTTGGTTGAAGGGCTTGAACGAGCAAATATCGACTCTGTTTCTTTGGAAAATGAATTACTTGTCGCCGACCTCTCTTTGTTTGAAACGGTTGAGCAAGAGGGTGAGGAATTTCAGCAGGTAATTGAATCTGCAATCGAAGAAATTGAGAAGTATATAAAACAGAGCAAGAAAGTACCTTCTGAAGTGCTTAGTGCCATTAAAAATATTACATCAATGCATCGTTTGACTGATACATTGGCTGCTCATTTTACGTCTCTTAAGGTTCCTGAAAAACAGGAGCTGCTTGAAATACCCGACCCTATGGATCGTTATGACCAAATTCTAAGTATTATTGATCGTGAACTTGATGTTGTTCAGGTTGATAAGAAAATTCGCGGTCGCGTTAAAAAGCAAATGGAGAAGAGTCAGCGCGAGTATTATCTTAACGAACAGGTTAAGGCGATTCATAAAGAGCTTGGAGAGATGGACGAAGGCTCGAGTGAGCTGGACGAGCTTGAAAAGCGTATACTTTCTTCTGGCATGCCAAAAGAGGCACGTGAGAAATCGACAGCTGAATTGAAGAAGTTACGTATGATGTCTCCAATGTCGGCGGAAGCTTCAGTTGTTCGTGGGTATTTGGACTGGTTAGTTAATGTGCCTTGGAAAAAACGTTCTAAGGTTCGTTTAGATCTCAATAAGGCAGAAGAAGTTCTTGATGAAGATCACTACGGTTTAGAAGAAGTTAAAGAAAGAATTATTGAGTATTTAGCGGTTCAAAAGCGAGTGAAGAAGCTGAAAGGACCTGTTTTATGTTTGGTGGGGCCTCCAGGTGTTGGTAAGACTTCTTTAGGTAAGTCGATTGCCCGCTCTACTAATCGTCAATTTGTTCGTATGGCGTTGGGTGGTGTTCGTGATGAATCTGAAATACGTGGCCATCGTCGAACCTACATTGGGTCTATGCCTGGTAAGTTAATCCAGAAAATGTCGAAAGTAGGGGTTAAGAATCCTCTATTCCTTCTGGATGAAATTGATAAAATGGGCATGGATCAACGTGGTGATCCCGCGTCTGCGTTACTCGAAGTTCTAGATCCAGAGCAGAACAGCGCGTTCAATGATCATTATATGGAAGTTGATTACGATCTTTCTGATGTCATGTTCATTTGTACTTCAAACTCTATGAATATTCCTGCGCCTTTACTTGATCGTATGGAAATTATTCGAATTCCGGGTTACACCGAAGACGAAAAAGTTAATATTGCTCAGAAGTATTTGATTCCAAAGCAATGTAAAGATAACGGTCTTAAAGAAGGTGAGCTGGAAGTCCCAGAGGAAACTGTTCGTGAATTGGTTCGCCATTATACAAGAGAATCTGGCGTTCGTGGCCTTGAAAGAGAGATTGCTAAACTTTGCCGTAAGATCGTTAAATCAGTGATTACTGGTGATGATCATAAGGCTAAAGTTGAACCTGATCATCTTGAAGATTTAATCGGTGTTCAGAAATTTAAATACGGAATAGCCGAAGAAGAGAATAAAGTTGGTCAGGTAACAGGTCTAGCTTGGACTCAGGTTGGCGGTGAGTTACTTACTATTGAAGCAGTAGCAATGCCGGGTAAGGGGCGAACGATTAAGACGGGTTCTCTTGGGGATGTTATGCAAGAGTCAATTCAGGCTGCTACTACGGTTGTTCGTAGTCGCTCTAAAGTTCTTGGTATTCCTGACGACTTTTACGAGAATCAAGATCTTCATATCCATGTGCCTGAAGGCGCAACGCCTAAAGATGGTCCAAGTGCTGGTATCGCAATGTGTACTGCATTGGTTTCTGTATTGACGGGTGTACCTGTTCGTTGTGATGTTGCGATGACCGGGGAAATTACATTAAGAGGTCAGGTTTTACCTATCGGTGGTTTGAAAGAGAAGCTGCTTGCAGCGCATCGTGGTGGAATAAAGACCATTATCATCCCTGATGATAATGTGCGTGATCTCAAGGAAATCCCTGCGCATATTAAAGAAGACTTGGAAATTCGTGCTGTAAAATGGATTGATGAGGTTTTAGATGTTGCACTTGAATACATGCCTGAACCAGGAAATGAGAGTGTAAACGACAAAAAAAGTGATGCAGAAGGCGGTGATGACCGTATTAATGCACATTAATTTACAAAAAAGTGTCCCAAAGGCGAAAAAAAGTCCTTTGGGGCAGTTACTTTTGTGAAGATTTAGGTAAAATAACTCGCACTTAAATAAGAAACTGAGCGTGCTAAGGATAGAGAACTCGCCACCTATAAGCTTCATTCGATAGATTGGCAGTTATATAAATTTTCTTCCTAAATGATAATCATAAGCACCGCAGGGAATTATTAGATCAGTTTAATTACTGCTGACTTTTTAAAGGGGAATAATGTGAATAAGTCTGAATTAATCGAAGCTATTGCTGAATCTGCTGACATCAACAAAGCTGAAGCAGGTCGTGCTCTAGATGCAACTATTTCTGCAATAACTGGTGCTCTAAAAGACGGCGACCAAGTTGCGTTGGTAGGCTTTGGTACTTTTGCTGTTAAAGATCGTGCAGCTCGTACAGGTCGTAACCCTCAGACTGGTGCGCCAATTGAAATTGCTGCTGCTAAAATCCCTGGATTTAAAGCAGGTAAGGCGTTGAAGGACGCTGTAAACTAATTTAGTTTACAAAGGTTTTAGGAGCAGTAGTTCAGTTGGTTAGAATACCGGCCTGTCACGCCGGGGGTCGCGGGTTCGAGTCCCGTCTGTTCCGCCAAGATACAGGGCGCATCAACTGATGCGCCTTTTTCGTTTAAAGAACCCGTGTTAGATAAACATTGGTTAGTGTTAACTCATCAAAAGATAGGGAAAGCCAGGTCCAGCCATGCTTCAAAGTATCAGGAATAATACGCAAAGCCTGTTTGCCAAAATATTGGTAGGGGTGATTGTTTTAGTTTTTGCATTGTGGGGCGTAGATGCCATTGTAGGTGGTTTTAATGGTGAAAAACCCGCAGCAACTGTCAACGGTGAAGACATAGCCGAAATAAGTCTTCAACGAGCCATAGAGCTTAAGAAACGTGAGTTGTACTCTCGTTTTGGTGAAGGTTTTGATCCGTCGATGATTGATGATGGTCTTATTAGAAGTGCGGCTTTAGAAGAGTTAATCGGCCGAGAGATCATTTCTTTGGATGCCGATGAGCAGGGGATTTCTTTTTCTGACCAAGCCTTAGATCAAATGATCTTAAGCGCTCCGTCTTTCCAAATCGATGGTAAGTTCTCACAAGACGCGTTTGATTCTGCTATTCGTAGCCTAGGTTATAATCGTGTTGGTTTTCGCGATATGGCTCGTCAGGATATGATGATTGGTCAAGTTCGTGGCGGTCTTTCTATTTCTGCATTTTCAACGGAAAGAGAAGCTGCACAACTGGCTGCGCTTGAGCAACAGCGCAGAGACTATGCGTACACCACAATTTCTCGCTCTAGTATGGATGATTTAGTAGAGCTTACTGATGAGAAAATTGATACGTATTACCAAGAGAACTCACATAATTATAAGACTGAAGAAAAAGTTAAGGTCGAGTATATTTCTATATCGCTTGATGACTTTACTTCTGGTGTTGAAGTGAATGAGGAAGATTTAAAAGCGCTTTATGATGAAACTGTTCGTGAGATGGAAGTAACAGAAGAGCGTAAGGCTTCTCATATTTTAGTGGTTGTTGATGACGAAACAACAGAACAAGATGCAATTGATAAAGTAAATGGTTTGAAAGACCGTATCAATGCGGGTGAATCATTTGAAGATCTAGCGAAAGAGTTTTCAGATGATCCTGGTTCAGCTCAACAGGGTGGTGATCTTGGCTTTGCTAATACGGGTACTTATGTTGAGCCGTTTGAAGATGCATTATTTTCTATGAAAGAAGGTGACCTATCTGACGCTATTGTTACTCAGTTTGGTGTTCACTTGATTAGGCTTGTTGACGTTCGAACTCAAGATATCCCTACATTTGAAGAGTTAAAGCCTCGTTTGGAACAAGATCTTCGTGTTGCTGAAGCGAACACTGCTTATGTAGCGGCTGGTGAAGAGTTGGCAAACAGCGCGTTTTCAGCAGATACCCTAGAAGAAGTGGCTGGCGAATTATCATTAGAGCTTGTTAAGACAGATTATATCACCCGTGATGGTGGCGAAGATCAAGTAACAAGCAACGCTCAGATCTTAAATCAGGTGTTTAATGAAGAGTTTATTGCAGAGGCCCGCACCAGTGACTTAATCGAATTGAGTGAAGAACAATCGTTGGTTATTCGAGTTGTAGACCACTTAATACCAGAAGTACTTTCTCTTGAAGAAGTTAAAGAACAAGTTGTGACTGCTTTAACTACTAAAATTGCTCAACAAAAAGCGCGAGATACGGCTGAGGCGCTACTTAAGTCTTTGCGTTCTGGCGGTTCTTTGGAACAGTTTGAAGGGAAGAAAGATCTTTCTTGGTCTGTTATGGAAAGCGCAGGAAGGACAGAAAACTCTGTAAATGCTTCTATTAACAATAAGGCATTTTCTATGGGCTTCTCAGATGATTTGACCAGCTATGATCGTGTAATTCTTGCGAATGGTGATGTGGTCGTTCTTAGACTCGACAAGGTTAATGTTGTTGCTGCAGTGGCTGAAGAAGATATTTCTTCTGCTCAGCAGCTGCAAACAACTCAGGCCACTCGCTTAGAGTATCAGGCTTATCAGAAGTCGCTTAGAGACCGAGCAGAGATTGTTCGTTAGGTTTTAAAGTGAAGAAAAAGCCACTTTATGTGGCTTTTTTTGTGCCTTTAGTTTTTGCGCTCTATGCCTGTGATGTTGAGTATTTTTGCTGAGATCTCTTCGATAGAGAAATAAGTACTGTTGATGTACGGAATCCCTTCTTTGATAAATAACTCTTCTACTAGGTCAACTTCCATTTCGCATTGAGCTAACGATGAATAGCGACTGTTGGCTCGGCGTTCGTTGCGAATGTTTGATAGGTTTTCTGCGTTGATGGTTAAGCCAAATAACTTATGCTTGTTTTCTTTTAAAAACTTAGGAAGAGTGATCATGCCATCTCGCATATCTTCTTCAGTGATTGGGTAGTTGGCAGCACATAAACCGAACTGAAGTGCCATATAAATACAAGTTGGTGTTTTTCCGCATCGAGAAACACCAATCAGGATGATGTCGGCTTTATGGTAGTTTTTAGTTCTAATACCGTCATCGTTCTCTAATGCAAAGTGAACGGCATCAATTCTACCTTTGTAACTATTCTCTTCTGAAATTGAGTGAGACGTGCCTACCGTGTAAGAGGACTTATGGCCAAGCTCTCTTTCCAGAGGTGAAAGAAAAGTCTCAAATATATCAATTGGGAAACCATTACTTGTTCTAATGATCGCTCTGATTTCTTTATTAACAATCGTGTCGAATATGATAGGTCTTTGGCCGTCAGCTTCAAACGTTTTATTTATTCGTTCTATGGTGGTTTCTGCTTTTTTAATAGTATCAATGTACGGTAAAACTACGCGTTCGAACTCAATACCTTCGAACTGAGTGAGTAAGGCATTGCCCAGTGCTTCGGCGGTAATGCCTGTGCCATCAGACATGAAGAAAACAGTACGTTTCATGTAATACGTCTCAGAAAATAAATGTTGTTGCCATTATAGCGTGCAACTATATAACTATACTAAGGACAAAATGAATATGGATTTGAATCTTATTCAGTTTTAATTAATTGGATGAGAATACTTACTAGTGTTCCACTACTTTTTTCCAGTACTATACTGGCGTATCAAGACAGGGATTTTTCCTGTGTGGTTTAGCCATAAAGAAGGAGACAGCTTTGAGCGATAACATTATTTGGTTTGATAAACTTGGGCTAGGGGATATTGAATCAGTTGGAGGGAAAAATGCTTCGTTAGGTGAAATGATAAGTCATTTGAGTGGTGCAGGTGTTTCAGTTCCAAATGGATTTGCAACGACGTCAAGTGCCTATAGAGACTTTATTGAATCAAATGACTTAGGCTCTAAAATTAATGATTTATTGTCAACTTTAGATGTGTCCGATGTTTCTCAATTGGCAGATGTTGGTTCAAGCATTCGGTCTATGATTCTTAGTGCCGGTTTCTCTTCGGAATTTCAATCTGATATCAAAAACGCCTTTGAAACGCTTTCTGAAAATAATGAAATTGCAGTGGCAGTAAGATCGTCGGCTACAGCGGAAGATTTACCTGATGCCTCCTTTGCTGGTCAGCAAGAAACTTTTTTGAATATCAAAGGCATCGACAATATTTTCGAAGCGATTAAACAGGTATTCGCCTCTTTATTTAATGACCGAGCCATATCTTATCGCTCTCATTATGGGTTTGATCATGATCAGGTCGCTCTTTCTGCTGGTATTCAACGCATGGTTCGCAGTGAAACTGCGAGCAGTGGAGTCATGTTTACTCTGGACACTGAATCAGGCTTTAGGGATGCAGTGTTCATTACCTCATCGTATGGCTTGGGGGAAACCGTTGTGCAAGGCGCTGTAAACCCAGATGAGTTTTATGTTCATAAGCAGACTTTACTTGCTGATCGACCAGCAATTTTAAGACGAAATATCGGTTCTAAAGCCGTTAAGATGATTTACGCTGCTTCAGCAGAAGTGGGCAAAACAATTGAAACTGTGCCTGTAGAAAAGACATTACGTCAGAAGCTCTCTCTATCAGATGAAGAAGTTACAGAGCTAGCTAAGCAAGCCATAATTATTGAACATCATTATCAAAGGCCAATGGACATAGAATGGGCAAAAGATGGTGATGATGGCAAGTTGTATGTAGTTCAGGCTCGACCTGAGACCGTAAAGAGTCGAACCACAGCGACTCAGATGGAGCGATTTTTACTTAAAGAAACAGGAACCGTTATTGCAGAAGGACGTAGTATTGGACATAAGATTGGCTCTGGTACGGTCAGAATCGTTAACGACGTAAGTGAGATTGATAAGGTTCAAACAGGTGATGTGTTAGTGACAGATATCACAGACCCTGATTGGGAACCCGTAATGAAGCGAGCGTCAGCCATTGTCACAAATAGAGGTGGTCGAACCTGTCATGCTGCCATTATTGCCCGTGAGTTGGGTATCCCTGCAGTTGTAGGCTGTGGGGATGCAACCGAACGGTTGTCTTCAACTGAAACGGTGACAGTATCTTGCGCTGAAGGTGATACTGGCTTAATTTACAAAGGCATGCTGAATTTTGAAAGAAAGACCGACAGTGTTGGAAGTATGCCCGAGTTGCCTTTTAAAATTATGATGAACGTAGGTAACCCAGATCGTGCATTTGATTTTCAATCTTTGCCTAATGAAGGTGTCGGTTTAGCTCGCCTTGAATTCATTATTAATAGAATGATCGGTGTTCATCCAAAAGCATTGCTTAATTTTGATATTTTACCTGATGATATAAAGCGAATTGTTGAGCGTAGAATGGCTGGATACTCTAATCCTGTTGATTTCTATGTCGAAAAATTAGTTGAGGGGATTTCAACGCTTGCAGCAGCATTTGCGCCTAAAAAGGTAATCGTGCGCCTTTCAGATTTCAAATCAAATGAATATGCGAACTTGATTGGGGGGCGTTTATACGAACCAGGTGAAGAAAATCCAATGTTGGGTTTTCGCGGAACCTCTCGCTATATCTCAGAAAGCTTCCAAGATTGCTTTAAGCTAGAGTGTCAGGCTCTAAAAAAAGTAAGAGATGAAATGGGCTTTACGAACGTCGAGATCATGGTGCCATTTGTTCGTACCGTAGGTGAAGCTGAACAAGTTGTAGAATTACTTGCTGAGAATGGTCTTAAGAGAGGTGAGAACGGCCTTAGACTTATTATGATGTGCGAACTGCCTGCTAATGCTATTTTAGCGGAACAGTTTCTTGAGCACTTTGATGGCTTCTCTATCGGCTCAAATGATCTTACTCAGTTAACTCTGGGGCTAGATCGTGACTCAGGTGTCATTGCCCATTTGTTTGATGAGCGTAATGAGGCGGTGAAAGCTTTATTGTCGATGGCAATTCAAGCGTGTAAGAAAGCGAATAAATACATTGGTATTTGTGGTCAGGGACCTTCTGATCACCCCGACTTTGCTGCGTGGCTTGTTGAACAAGGTATTGACAGTGTATCGCTTAATCCTGATTCCGTTTTGGATACTTGGTTTTTTCTTGCTGATACCTAGTTAGAATGTTCATTATTGAAGGAGGGAGTTCCCTCCTTTTTCATTTTGACTCACGTTTGATTGAAGAGATCGATGGATATGACTCAAAAAACGGCGGTAATTTTTGGAGCAACAGGTTTAACGGGGTCTTCGTTACTGGAGGAACTCTTGAATTCGTCGAGCTATAACCGTGTTTATGCTTACTCACGAAGTCACATTGCTTTGTCGCATGAGAAGTTGAATGTCATTATTAAGCCTCTAGAATCGATTAATCCAGACGCATTTGATGAGCTTCCTAATGGAGTGGATGTCTTCCTCTGTTTAGGGACGACCATTGCTAAGGCAGGCAGCAAAGATCAATTTAAAAAGATTGATTACTTCTTACCTTTAAAGTTAGTTAACTTACTAAGTAAAAAAGCGTCTCACTTCTTAATTATTTCATCTTTGGGGGCAAAGCCTGATTCACTTTCATTTTATTTGTCCATTAAAGGGCAGCTTGAAGCGGACTTGAAAGTATTAGATATTGATCGACTCACCATCTTTAGGCCGTCACTACTTCATGGAGAAAGGAAGGAATCTCGCCTAGCTGAGGGGCTTTCTTATTCGGTCAGTAAATGGGTTAACCCTATATTCTCTATCAAATTATTAAAGAAATACAAACCAACGGATAGTAAAGAGCTTGCAAGAGTAATGTGTCTGGTTGCAACTACAGGGAAAGGTTTAGGCAATGCTCGAACCAATGTGATTTCTTCTGATATGATAGCGACTTTGTTGAATTCTTAATATTTGGAGTGTTAGTTATGGAATACATTACCCCGGACTTGTGTGATGAATATCCAGAAGTAGAAGTTCTTGAGCCTATCTTTAATAACTTCGGTGGTCGTTCGTCGTTCGGTGGAGAAGTAGTTACTGTAAAATGCTTTGAAGATAACTCCGTAGTCAAAGAGCAGGTCGCGACGCCTGGTCAAGGTAAAGTTATGGTCGTTGATGGTGGTGGTTCTATGAGAGCTGCGCTTCTTGGAGATATGTTAGCTGAGAAAGCCGTTGAAAATGGTTGGGAAGGGCTTGTTATCTTCGGTTGTATCCGAGATGTAGATGCAATCATGGAATTGGACTTGGGTGTACAAGCGCTTAATACTCATCCGCGTAAGACGGATAAGCGAGGTCTTGGCGATCTGAATGTTAACGTAACCTTTGCAGGAGTCACCATTAAAAAGGGTATGTACGTTTATGCTGATAATAATGGTGTTATTTTATCTCAAAAGCCTTTAGAGATGCCTCAATAAGCTTTAGGTTGTATTGAATTAAAAAAGAACCATATAAATGGTTCTTTTTTAATGTTTTTCTAAACTCTAATTGTCAGCTAAGCTGAAAGAAAACGGCTAGTAAGTTACTCTATGTCTCAAGATACCATTTTAATTGTTGATGATATTGCTCAAAACCTTCAAATTCTTGGAGAAGTATTGTCCTCACACGGTTATAGAGTTGCGGTTGCTACTAACGGTTTGCAGGCAATTGCTGTCGCCGAGAAGATAAAACCTGATTTAATTCTACTTGATGTGATGATGCCTGAAATGGATGGGTATGAGTCCTGCCGAAAGATGAAATTACTGCCTGATTTGGAAAATATACCTGTAATCTTTTTAACCGCTAGAAACAGTTCAGAAGATATAGTTGCTGGTTTTGAGGCGGGAGCAGTTGATTTTGTCAGTAAGCCTTTTATTAATGTAGAGTTGCTCGCTCGAGTAAAAACCCAAATTCGCATGAAGCATTTGATGGCTGAATTGGAACAGAAAAATATAGAGCTTGAAGATAAAGCCATTCATGATGATTTAACGGGGTTGTTTAATCATGGACACATGTTTGAGCGACTATCCCATTGTCAGCAGCTGGGTATTCGTTACGGAACTAATTTGTCTGTCATTATGTTTGATGTAGACCATTTCAAATCAGTCAATGATAATTGGGGTCACCAGGTTGGTGATCAAGTTTTGAAAAAAGTATCTCACGTTATCCAAGATACCATTCGTAAAACTGATATTGCAGGGCGATATGGCGGTGAAGAATTCATGGTGATTTGCCAAGAGACTTCGTTAGAGCATACTTTTTCATTAGCGGAAAGAATTCGCATAAACCTTGAAGAATCGGATACAGGTTATGATGGGCTAAATGTTACCATCAGTGGTGGTGTTGCAGAAAGTATTGCTCATGAACCAGTAGAGCAACTTGTAAACCGTGCAGATGAATTACTTTATAAGTCTAAAAATTCTGGTCGTAATAAAATTACACAGTAAATTATTAGATGATTTTTGTGTTTATCTCTTTGTATTTCTTTGGTGTTTTCCCGCTGCTTAGCTCATTTCCTGAGTTGAGGCTGTTTTTATGAAAGGTCTATCTTGAGTTGCATAGATTAGAACAGTAAGTTTCTTTTCTGTTCCTTGTTTTGGTTGAGGCTTTTTCACAGCAGCGACCTCAAAATTCAAACTTCTTGTGTGTCTCAAATATAATTGCGTTGAGTTAAGTTCTCTTTATTTTTGAAGATGTAAGCGCTTTTGTTTTCAACGCTTTATTGAGGGTTGAGAGTGGGGATGTGTTGTTTCTGGCTTAATGCTAATAAGTTGGATAGGTGCTCATTAGCCTATCTAGGCGGGTATAGGGCGATTTCTTATTTTATGTATTGTTCTTTAGTTCAATTTTGAAGCTGGATTATTCGGGCTTTAGAGGCGGCTATGAGTTTAGAGTGCTCACTCCCTGCTTATGAAAAATACAGTGTTTGGCTGAGAAGCCTCTGGTTTTATACTGGCGTTCATACTCTAAAGTAATAAATGGATAAGTTAAGAAAAGAAAAAACTTACATGTGTGATATCAATTGTTATGTAAATCTTTGATTTTGATTGCAAGTTTCCTTTTTCATATTAAGTTTTTGTGCTAAGTTGATAAAAAATAATCAAAAAGAGGCATGGGCCGGAATGACCAAATCAGAGTTGATAGAACGAATTGCTGCTCGTCAAAGTCATTTGTCGGTAAAAGACGTTGAGCTAGCGGTAAAAACGATTATCGAGCACATGGCTCAAACTTTGGCAAATGGTGAAAGGATTGAAATTCGAGGCTTCGGAAGCTTTTCTCTGCATTTTAGAGAGCCTCGCAAGGGAAGAAACCCTAAAACAGGTGAGCCGGTTGAGTTGACAGGTAAGTATGTTCCTCATTTCAAACCGGGTAAGGATCTTAGAGATCAGGTGAATGACGGAATGATGGAAGAAAAGAAACTTTAATGAGACTTTTGAAATTACTCATTTTTATCGTTTTAATGTCAGTTGTTGCCGTCATCGGTGCTACTTTCGTTCAAGAAAACCCTGCTGTTGTAGATTTGAAGTTTTATAAATGGCAATTGGCTAGCATTCGTCTTCCTTTATTATGCTTAGCTGTTTTTTCGGTGGGTTTGCTAACCGGAGCGTTTGCTACTGTTATTCGTGTTTTAACTTTGCAGTCGAAATTGGCTTTAATAAAGCGCCAACTTAAGTCAGTTGAAAAAGAAAGAGACAAATTAAGGTTACTTGGCATTAAAGAATAGTCTGGAGTTATAATGCCTGATTGGCTAATTTTTCTGGCAGTCATTCTACTACTTGGAACTGGTTGGATAATTGGTCGTTACCAAACTCTTTTTTCTTTTTCTCAGTCCTCCACTCCACCTAGATCTTCTCAATTGTTCAAAGGTTTGAATTACCTTATTAATGAGCAGCCAGATCAAGCCATACATTACTTTGTAAATATGTTAGAGGAAGACTCTGAATCCATCGACTTACAGATGGTTTTGGCGAAACTCTTCAGAAAGCAGGGTGAAATCGATCGGGCTATTATCATTCATCAGCGCCTACTTGCTCGCCCCAATTTATCGGACACGTCTACTTTACGAATTCACATTGAACTCGCTCAGAATTTCTACAGCGCCGGATTGTATGATCGAGCAGAACAACTTCTGCTTGAAACTGTTGCGAAAAAACCTGATGTAAGAGCAATACAGCTTTTATTTTCGGTTTGGTCTGATCAACAGGAATGGTTAAAAATTATAAATCAAGCTTCTTCCTTGAAAACCTTATCTGAAATAAGTCGAATGCAAGTGGTTGCTGCTTGCTGCGAAATGGCAGAATTGAATGATGAGGACGCTTTTACCTACCTAGATAAAGCAGAACGCTATAAACCGAACAGTTTGTTACTTAATTATCGGTATTCAGAAGCTTATCTAGGGGAGGGGGCGGGACGAAAAGCGTTAAAAAGTTTAAGGAAATTAATATCATTGGATCAAAGCATGATTCCAATTGCTTTACCTTTGGTTAAACGGTGTTTTGAGTCAGCTCTCTGGGGGATTAATTATCGGACTTTATTGGAGGACTGGTTTCGAGTTCAGCCATCTATGTCCTTGGTAAAAGAGTTGTTGATCTTGATTATCCAAGAGGAAGGAGAAGACTCAGGAAAACTGTTTTTGATTGAGTATTTAAAAACACATCCCTCTATTCCTGGTTTGGTTCAATTGGTAAACTTACACGTGAACTCAGGTCACACACAGGAATCTTCTGTATTATGTCTGGTTCGAGAGTTATGCGATCAAATGGTCGATCAAGAAAAAAAGTTTCAATGCCAGAAGTGTGGCTACCAGACTTTGAAAATGTATTGGCAGTGCCCAGGTTGTCGTTCTTGGGAATCAGTTAAACCTGTCTATGGTTTGAATTCGGAATAAAATAGGATTGAGGTTATATGAATAAGCGTGTAGTTGTTGCTCTTGATTACCCTACTCAAGCAGAAGCGTTATCGATGGCAAATCGTTTGGATCCTTCCCTGTGTCGGGTAAAAGTCGGTAAAGAGCTTTTTACTCGTTGTGGACCAAGCGTGGTTGAGCATCTACAAGAGCGCGGATTCGATGTGTTTCTTGATCTAAAGTTTCATGATATTCCTAATACGGTGGCTCATGCGGTATTGGCTGCAGCTGAGTTGGGTGTATGGATGGTGAATGTTCATGCATCTGGTGGTCAAGCTATGATGGAGAGAACAGTCGAGCTGCTTGATCAGAAAAACGTTGAAAAACCCCTATTAATTGCTGTGACTGTGTTAACCAGTATGCAAAGAAGTGATTTGGCCGGTGTTGGATTAGACGTTGAGCCTGTGGATCATGTAAAGCGATTGGCACTTTTGACTCAAAATAGCGGTTTTGATGGTGTTGTTTGTTCTGCACAGGAAGCCCCGGTTCTTAGATCTGTTGTTTCTTCGGAATTTAAATTGATAACTCCAGGTATCCGTCCTGCTGGCTCATCGAGTGATGATCAGAAACGCATTGTAACGCCTAAAGATGCTGTGCGAGATGGGAGTGATTACTTAGTTGTAGGTCGCCCTATTACTCAGGCTACAGATCCTGTCGAAGCGCTGAAAAATATCATTTCTGAAATAAATGAATAAGTATTAATTGTTGTTTAGAGCCCTTAGGGATTAAGTCCTAATTTTTAATGTTTGAGCGTTTAAAGTGACTTGTTGATTAGGCTAAGTAATGCACCTGCTGTTAATTTTGCAATGAAATTAATAGGAGGATTATTATGAAGCGATTTCTTAATGGATGTATGGCTCTTCTTTTTTCTGCCAGTCTATGGGCAGCAGAGCCTTTAAATATTAATAGTGCAACCAAAACAGAGCTCGAAACTCTGAAGGGAATTGGACCTGTGCTGGCCGAAAGGATTATTCAGTATCGTGAAAAAAATGGTGAAATTTCTGATGTTACCAAACTCTCTGAAATCTCCGGTATTTCAGGGCGTTGGGTTGAAGAGCATCACCAATCAATTTCAGTCTCAAATTAAACTACGTGGACTCATTGTTGGGATCAGTTTTTTATTTCTAAGTGGCTGCTCACAAAACTCATCTCTTGGTGTTGTGGGTAAGTCATTAGAAATGGCGTTCTATGGTCACCCTGATGCCGAGTTTGATCGGGGTTATATTGAAAGTATTCCTTATGACTCTATGATTTTAAAGATTGGAATGGGGCCGAAATCATTAGTGATCCATTCTAAGACGCTAAATCAAGACGTTCATTGGATGGCCGCAGATTACTCGTTGTATGTTACTCGTTACGGAAGAATCGTTAAGACGGCAAATTTACCGATTAACCGTGTGGGGTATGATTCTCGCCAGCCTGATCCAATTTCACAGATTGAACAAGGTAAAGTGTGGAATTACGACTTTTACTATGAAGTCGATCTTCAGCCAGGCAACTTTTATGCGACGCCCGTTCGGTCAAAGTTTTATTTTGAAGATGTAGAAGAGTTAGATATTTTAGGTGTTAAATATAAAACGAAACGGTATGTGGAAAAGTTTTCCAGTGAAAAGGTCTACTGGAAAGGTGAAAACTATTTCTGGTTTGATGCTGATACAGGTCACTTAAGGCAATCGTTGCAGTTTGTGGATCCTAAAACCCCAGCCTTTTTAACTCAAAAAGTTCGATGATAAGTTTAAGCAGCGCTCACGAAGTAGAAGAAGATCTTCATCATGGGGGCTGTTTTCTTTCAGTTCATTTAAGCAGATGTTCATTGCATGCTGACATTGGTCATTTTCTTTTGGTGTTCGCGCAACCTTAATTGCTTTAATCAGATAACCTAATGCAGCAGCATAGTCATTATCTTCTTCCGCAATGAAAGCGATGTTAATACATTGTTCAAAGTTGTTGTTCAGCATAATCTTCTACCTTGACCCATCTTAGAATTATAACTGCGTCACACTTTTTGTGTGTAAAAAAAATATGGCTGTTCTTTGCTGATGTTTATGCCAACGTTAAATCGTTGGTTAACAAGTAACAGATTGTATTGTTTACTCTCTTTAATTAGTGCAAGTGTAAATAAGTTTCAATACTTTTTGGGATATCGGCCGAACAAACTTTATTTTGAATGAAAACGTAAAGATTTTGTTGTTTTTAGAGTAATGATTTCAGCTGACTTTCTATCCATGTTTATGGTGTGGATGTGGTTGATCCTTCTCTAGCAAGTTAAGGTTCTGGTTCCACACGAGAGTCGTGTTATGTCTGATGCCTCTTTTTAGAGAATAAAGCTGTTATAGAATAAAAATATTTCGAATAGTGTGTTTTATAGTCAAATAGTTCCTTTTTTGTCCGTATATTGACCAATGTTAAAATAATATTAAAAAAAGATAAAAAGGGCTTGCATAGGGTTAACCCCTCTGTATAATGCTGCACCACGAAACGACGGAACGGGACTAAGAAACTTCTTAGATTTCGGGTGGTTAGCTCAGTTGGGAGAGCATCGCCCTTACAAGGCGAGGGTCACAGGTTCAAGCCCTGTACCACCCACCAAGTTTCGTAAAGATATATTGGAGCAGTAGTTCAGTTGGTTAGAATACCGGCCTGTCACGCCGGGGGTCGCGGGTTCGAGTCCCGTCTGTTCCGCCATTATACTAGTTGGGTGGTTAGCTCAGTTGGGAGAGCATCGCCCTTACAAGGCGAGGGTCACAGGTTCAAGCCCTGTACCACCCACCAATTTAATGGCGAAAATGTATCTTGACAATTTGATGTGGAGCAGTAGTTCAGTTGGTTAGAATACCGGCCTGTCACGCCGGGGGTCGCGGGTTCGAGTCCCGTCTGTTCCGCCATTTCGTTGGGTGGTTAGCTCAGTTGGGAGAGCATCGCCCTTACAAGGCGAGGGTCACAGGTTCAAGCCCTGTACCACCCACCAATTTAAATGGTGAATAGATCAAGTTGTTTGTGATAAATGTGCTTTTGTACATTTGAATGCGGAGCAGTAGTTCAGTTGGTTAGAATACCGGCCTGTCACGCCGGGGGTCGCGGGTTCGAGTCCCGTCTGTTCCGCCATTTCTAACCCCCCCCCCTCTCTATCTTTTCTTAGTATTTTTTCTTATTTTCTTCAAAAAACTAAATCTTGTAATAAAACGTTCATAAATATTTTATATTCTTCTGTTACGCGTAACGTTAACGCATTAATTTAAATAAATTTACAGAAGGCTTTTAAATATGGATATGACTGAAGATCACGTTGAAGAATGGTATGAAGATGATGATTACTATGATGATGGCGTGGAGATGTAATTTTAGATATTAGAAAAACACGATGTCCAGCCAATCCAGGCTTTTGCAACTGGTGAAGTGGCTGGAAATTTTTATCTCTTCTTGTATTGTTCTTCCTTTCTTATTGTTCATGTCATTACCCTCCGAACTTTTCATCCTTGCGGTCTCTTTTAGTTTAAGTCCGTTTGTCCGCTGATTTACTAATGACCCTTTTATTATTGAAGGAAGTTAGATCCCTGTCTAAATTCAAGTGTATGTCGATTTAATCAAGCCTTATTGATATGTATTTGGAGTGTAGTATGAGCAGTCACTTTCCAACGATGTTAGAGCCATTGCACTTGGGGTTTACAACTTTAAAAAATAGGATTCTTATGGGGTCCATGCATACAGGATTGGAAGAGGCTAAAAACGGCTTCGAGAGAATGGCTGCATTTTATGTCGAGCGCGCAAAAGGAGGCGTTGGTTTAATTGTTACTGGAGGCATTGGACCTAATCCTGAGGGGGCGGTTTATCAAGGGGGCGCGAAGATGGATACCCTTGAGGAAGCAGAGAATCATAAGGTGGTTACTGATGCGGTACATGCTGTTGGAGGTAAGATTTGTATGCAAATTTTGCATGCGGGTCGGTACGCCTATAATCCAAAGCTAATAGCGCCTTCAGCAATTCAGGCCCCAATCAACCCCTTTAAGCCTCACGAACTATCTGGAGAGGAAGTCGAAGAGCAAATTGAATCCTTTGTTCAGTGTGCCGGCTTAGCCCAACATGCAGGCTACGATGGTGTGGAGATAATGGGGTCGGAAGGGTACTTCATTAACCAGTTCATTGTTGAGCATACAAATCAGCGACAGGATGACTGGGGAGGAAGTTTTACTAATCGAATTCGTTTGCCTATAGAAATTGTGAAGCGGGTACGTGCCAAAGTGGGCGATAAATTTATTATTATTTATCGGTTGTCCATGTTGGATTTAATAGAAAAGGGGAGCAGTTGGCAGGAGGTGGTAGCTCTAGCAAAAGAAATAGAGAAAGCTGGGGCGACAATCATCAATACAGGGATAGGTTGGCATGAGGCCCGTGTTCCAACGATAGTCACGAAAGTTCCTCGAGCGGCATTTACGCGTGTAACTCAAAAGTTGAAGTCTGAAGTTGGTATTCCTCTTGTCACAACAAATCGAATTAATACGCCTGAGGTAGCTGAAAAAATACTAGCAGAAGGGCATGCGGATATTGTTTCCATGGCGCGACCTTTTCTGGCTGATCCTGATTTTGTCAAGAAATCTGAAGAAGGTCGGCCGAATGAAATTAATACCTGTATCGGTTGTAATCAAGCGTGTTTGGATCATACATTTAGTATGAAATTAACCTCATGCCTTGTGAATCCCCGTGCTTGTCATGAAACTGAATTGGTTTACTTACCTGTGGTGGATAAAAAGAGAATTGCGGTTGTCGGTGCAGGGCCCGCAGGACTTTCGTTTTCGACGGTGGCTGCTAGACGGGGGCATGATGTTACTGTTTTTGATGATCATCAGGAAATTGGTGGTCAATTTAATGTAGCGAAGAGAATTCCAGGCAAAGAAGAGTTTTATGAAACCCTTCGCTATTTCAAAACAGAGATTGAAAACTCTGGCGTTAAATTAAACTTAGGTGTTCGGATTACTGCAAAGGAGCTCCTGGCTGGTGATTTTGATGAAGTCGTATTGGCTACGGGTATCGCGCCTAGGACGCCATCTATTGACGGAATTGATCATCCGAAGGTTCTTAGTTATCTAGATACTATTCTGGCTCGAAAACCAGTAGGCAAACGCGTAGCCATTATAGGTGCCGGTGGAATAGGTTTTGATACGGCAGAGTTTCTAGTTCATCAAGGGGAGTCTCTAAGTTTAAATATTGATGCTTTCATGAAGGAGTGGGGGGTTGATCTTTCTGTGGAGGCTCGAGGTGGAGTCGTCACTCCTAAGGTCGAGCCATCGGCGCGAGAGATATACCTTATACAGAGAAAGTCTACCAAAGTGGGTCAAAACCTTGGTAAGACGTCTGGTTGGGTGCATCGAACAGGGTTGAAGAAAAAGGGGGTTCATATGATTAACAAAGCGGAGTATCAGAAGGTAGATGATAGTGGTCTCCATTTGTTGGTTGATGGAGAGCTTAGAGTATTGGATGTCGATAATATTATTTTGTGTGCAGGACAGGAACCACTGAGAGAACTGCAATCTGAATTAGAACTTGTCGGAAAGATCGTTCATTTGATTGGAGGTGCTGATGTCGCCTCTGAGTTAGATGCTAAGAGAGCCATTAATCAGGGTGCACGTTTAGCGGCTGATATATAGCGAGTGTTGGTGTTGGGTTAGTAAGGGGGCTTAGGGCCCCCTTTTTTTGTGTTTTAAACAGTCATTCAGCAACAATACCTTTTCGTAAGGGTACATGTGTCTTTGTAAACTTTGGTATCGTCTGGTTAGCTTAGTTTTCCCTGCAAACTGGATCACAGTTCGTTTTAATTTAAAAACTAAACTGTCAGTTATCAGGTTAAAACAAGTTAGAGGATTTTCCCATGAACTCAGCGAACGATCATATGCCAACAGTTGAAGCGATTCTTTTATTTAAAGGTGCTCAAGTAGTTGAGCAGATGTTGTATTCTGAATTTGAAGGTGTCTTAGATCATGTGTCTAATTTGCCTGATTATGCAGATGAGCGAGTTAAAGGTTGCTATGTTCGTGTGAACCCTGACTTGTCCATTTCGGGTGTGGTTTTTTTCTGCATAGACTTTGATGATTATGGTTATGCCGATCGATCTTGGAGTCTTCCTCTGCGTAGGATGATTGGGATAGCAGGTTTGGGACCAGATTTAGGCGCGGGGCCGATTCAATTGGTTTGTCGGACTCGTTGCCCTCAACCCGAATTAAGAGAAGAGTTTTGGGATCCTTCAATTCAGCCTGGCATGAATCATTTTCAGATATTAAAGCAAGCTGTATTGCAAAATGAGCTGAATATTAATGACCAATTAGCTTTATCCCAGAGCAATACAATGGGGTGTATTGATATTCCTGTTGTTACCTCTGAGGAGGACGAAGCTCGAAATCGAAGAGATAAATTGGCTGAGGTGATTAAAAACCAGCGCTTTAGAATAGAAGCCTTGAATAATGAATACGAAGACAAGGTTAATGAACTCACTCGAGCTCGAAGACACGATCAAATACAGTTTAATGAAAAGAAGCGACTTTTTGCTCAAAAATTTGAACAATTAAAGGTTAAGTACTTAAAACGTGATGAACAAATGTCGAATGCAGTCTCAATTATTGCTCGTTTACTTGGTATTGATGACCCTGAGGTTATTAAGGCCCATTTAGAGGATTTACGTGCGGTTGGTAATTTAGCAGATCTGTCTATAGGCGATACTAACTCCGAACAGATGGAGTTAATACAGACAAAGGCAGAGAACTATTTATTAACTCAGCAGCTGGTACAGCTTAAAAGGGCTTGTTCAGTTATGAATCAGAAGTTGAGGGTTCATGAAGAGGCCAATATGGAGCCGTTGGTGCCGATAGATGATTCTAAAAAAGTGGGCTAGTACCAGTTACTTGTAGCAATCTTAAGGCCTCAGATTACAATGGTGTGATCTGAGGCTTTTTTTATTGTAAATATGACTTTGAACAAAACGTCTTTATTTACAGGTGATCTTTCCTTACCTGTAGAAGTTACCCAAACGGATTGGGCGACAAAGGCCGGTATTGAACTGCATTGCTTAAGGTTGGATTTAACTGACCTGGCGGTATCTGGAAATAAGTGGTTTAAGCTTGCTCGAAATATTCAGCTTGCTAAGCAACAGGGGCATTCCCAGTTGCTGACCTTTGGTGGTGCTTTTTCAAATCATATTTTATCTACTGCTTATGAATGCTCTAGACAAGGTATTGCTTCGGTAGGGGTGATAAGAGGAGAGGAGCTTAATGCTGACTCGAATCCTATGCTTAAACTTGCTGCTGAAGCCGGTATGCAACTTCATTTCGTCCCAAGAGCGCGTTATAGAAACAAATACGACGATGAAAGTATTGCATTGTATAAATCGCATTTTGGTGAGTTTTATATTGTTCCTGAAGGTGGAAGCAATCAAGAAGGCGTTGAAGGCTGTGAAGCGATTGCTGGGTTTATTCTGAATAAAGAGTATCCGTTTGATGAGGTCTTTTTAGCTTGCGGGACGAGTGCAACCTGCGCTGGAGTGATTCGTGGGCTTAGTAATGAGAAACGAAAAAGGCCAAATCAGGCTTATCCGAGAGTTCATGGTGTTTCGATGTTTCCTCCGTCGAACAAGGAGAGCCACAGCAGTTGGATGAAGCCTGAATTAGAACGATTTCTGAATGGTGTTGATTATCCATACGAGCTCCATGAGACCCGTGATTTACCCGCCTATGGTAAATTAACGGAAGATTTAAAATGTTTTATTTCTGATTTTTATCTGCAGACATCGATATTGTTGGATCCTATTTACACGGGAAAAATGCTGTATTACGTAAAACAGCTCTGTGAAAAGAATGTTATTTTACCCTCGAGTAAAGTGCTATTTATTCATACGGGAGGCCTTCATGGTTGGTTGGGCTTTGATAGCCCAGCCCAGTTATCAGGAACAATAAAAAATCGCTTATCTTCTTTGTAGAATTCTTTTTCTTCTGTGAACTCTATTATGGGGATAGCTGATACTAAAATCGGCCGTTTCCACTCTTTGATTATTCTTCGTGCTTCTGTGGGTAGGTCGTTAGAGGACCAAAAGTTATTGTCTTCTGACTTGTGATAAGGGCCTAGCCAATAAGGTTTTTTCGGTACAACGTACTTATGTGTTGTGCTTAAGTAAGACTTTATGTCTGACAGCTTATGCCAGTGGTTACTTTCTTGGGTATTGTTTGAAATTGATAGGTTTAGGTTCTCTTTAGGGTTACGAAATAAATAACCTAATAGCATGACTGATTTTCGGGTCGGCTGGGGCAGGTCTTGTTCTCTTGCTAGGTCTTTAAAGGCTTCTGAATCTGATATTGCGGTTTGATGATTGATTAAATGATTGCTTTTGAGATCCAGTCGATCCTTTATCATAGGGCCAAGCCAGTGTTTAAAGGGGTGGTTGATTGAACTCCATTGACTTGAACCTAAGTAATATTTGATGGCCACTTCTAGATGCGTTATTTCGCCAGTGTTCATGTTTTTATAGAGAAAATCTATTTCTCCTAATGTCTTCCCATTCTGGTGGAGTTGTAAATGTTCAGCTATTAATTCGAATTCAGGGTATTCATTGAGCAAAAAGCTTATTAGAGCTTCAAAATAGAAGCCAATCCGGCTTGATGCTCTGTCTGATATATACTCAATAAACCTTGTTGGTTCGTTATTGAGCATTTGTAATCTTTCAACCCAATTGTTTGGGTGGCTTTTTGACGGTGCGCATGGGAGAGAGATAACGTTCTTTGAGCAAAAATTTTCAATGTTTTGATCCAAATTTTCGTTCAGTAAATTTGATTGCTGGAGTAGCCAGCAAAAATCAGCAACGTATTGATGTGAGAAATTTAAGTTAAACAAATTGATGTCGACCTAAAAAGAATACTATTGATAGCGACTCTTGGTTGTTCAAGTCTTTTTAAAAGAGTAGCATGCCAAGTAAGTGAAAATTAATGTAAATTTGAAAAGAAGCTAGTTTAATCATCATGGATCAATTTAGAAATATCGGCATTATTGGCCGAATTGGTAGTGCAAAAGTTGTTGAGACAATTCGTCGTTTGATGAAGTTTTTTGATGAACATGCAATGAATGTGATTTTAGAGGATCGCATTGCTGAAGTTATTCCTGGTCATAATCGCCAAGTGGGCCGTTCACAAATGTTAGGTGAAATGTGCGACTTGGTTATTGTGGTTGGTGGTGATGGCAGTTTACTTGGTGGCGCTCGAAAACTTGCCAAGTACGGTGTTCCCGTATTAGGAATTAACCGAGGTAAGCTGGGTTTCTTGACGGATATATCTCCTGACGAACACATGGAAGAAAAAATCGAAGAGGTGTTAGAAGGGCGTTATATTACTGAAAGTCGATTCTTACTTGATGCTCAAGTTAGACGTGGTGGCCAGCCAGTCGCTACGTTATCAAGTTTAAACGACGTTGTTTTACACCCAGGTAAAGCAACTACCATGATTGAGTTTGATTTGTATATTGAAGGTAAGTTTGTTTACGTTCAAAAATCAGATGGATTGATTGTATCAACACCGACAGGTTCTACTGCCTATTCTCTTTCGGGTGGGGGCCCAATCATGCATCCTAAGCTGGACGCAATCGTGTTGGTGCCAATGTTTCCACATACATTAAGTAGTCGACCGATCGTGGTGGATGGAAACAGTGAAATCAAGCTAATTGTCTCTGAAAATAATAAAACTTACCCTCACATTAGTTGTGATGGGCAGGAGTCATTCACTTTGGCGCCAGGGGATATGATTTATATTCATAAAAAACCTCAAAAGCTGAAGTTAATACATCCGTTGGATCATGATTTTTATCAAACTTGCCGTGATAAATTAGGATGGCAGACTCAAAGGGGCGTGTAGTAATGGACAGCAACCCGACCTTGAAAGGCTATGATGTAATTGGTGACATTCACGGCTGCTCTGAAGCACTTGAACGATTGCTGGTTAAGCTGGGCTATGACAAGGTAGATGGTGTTTATGCTCATCCAGAACGACAGGCTGTCTTTGTGGGTGATATTATTGATCGTGGGCCTCATATTCGAAGGGCTGCATGGTTGGTTCATGATATGGTGAAGGCTGGAAATGCACATATTTCCATGGGAAATCATGAATATAATGCCATTGCGTATATGACTGCGTTAACGGATGGATCTGATCAAGAGTACTTGAGAGAGCACAACCAAAGACACACTCGTATCATGCGGGAAACTTTAGACCAGTTTTCAAATTACCAAGAAGAATGGCAATATTTGATAAGTTGGTTTTTGACCATTCCTATATTTCTTGAATTACCTGGTTTTCGAGTCGTTCATGCCTGTTGGGATGACGCTTTGATTCAGGAATTTAAAGCTCGTAGAAACTCCAATCAGATAGATATGGATTTCTTAGTGGCCTCTTCAAATCTGGATTCTTTTGAATTTCAGGTTATGGATCGCTTGCTGCGCGGCACTAACCTAAAGCTGCCCAATGGGATGAGCATAGAAGGAAAGGACGGGTACGTTCGACAGTTCTTTAGAACTAAGTTTTGGTCCAATGACCCTGATATTTATCAAGATATCGTCTTTCAGCCTGATCCTTTACCGGTAGAAATTGCTCAAAAGCAACTAACGAAGGAAGATCGAGATAAGCTGCTTTCGTACAGAGAAGATGCACCTCCTTTATTCTTTGGACATTACTGGAGAGTAGGCAAGCCTGAGTGCATTAAACCAAACCTCGCGTGTTTGGATTACAGTGCAGTCAAATACGGGAAATTGGTCGCTTATCGTTTTGATGGCGAAGCCAATCTGAGCGATGATAAGTATGTTTTCATCGATGTGAATCCTCAAGAGTTTCCAGTTTCAGACAGCCAAGGGGTAGAAGACCTGAGTCGTGTTTAAATTTGGAGAGACGGAATCACCAGAGATAATTTCTGAGATCAGCAGCCGCCTTTGGAAGGCAAAAATACCTCATCAGGTGGTACAAAAGGCTTCGGATGGTGAAAGCAAATCATTGTCTGAAATTTGGTTGGTGAGAGAACAAGACCTTTCTTTAGCTGCTGAGCTTTTGAGAAACCCAGAGAGCAGTCTCGACGTTGCGCCTCAAGCACAAGTTCCCATTGTTGAATCTCTTAAATACGCCAAGTTAACTTGGATATTTGTAATCGCTTGCGTACTCGTCTCGATCGTGACCGGTTTAGGCGCGAATACAGAAATATTGGCGTACTTCTCTATTGTTCCGATCGAGGTGCGTGGTGATAGTCTGTATGCCGCGACACTTGATTATGCCATGGCAGAAGGTCAGGTATGGCGGCTGTTTACGCCAGCGCTGCTGCATCTGAGTATGTTGCATTTGATCTTTAATATGCTGTGGTTATGGGAGTTTGGTCGACGGATTGAACAACTCGATGGCAAACTTAGAATTCTTCTTATTATCGTAGCGTCAGCCGTCGCATCGAATCTTGGCCAATATTATTCTGGAAGCGTCCTGTTTGGCGGGATGTCTGGCGTAATTTATGCCTTATTAGGTTATATGGTGGTATTCGATAGATTCACCCAAGAAGCTAGGTATCAATTACCGACAGGCATTGTTGTTTTTATGCTGGTTTGGCTCGTTCTAGGGTATACACAATTTACAGAGATCATAGGTTTGGGGAAAATAGCAAATGCAGCTCATACTGTAGGTTTAATCTCTGGTGTTTTGTTAGCTCTTCTGTCCGCTTTGTTGTTCAAACCTGCCAAGGAATAGCTTTCTTAAGTCTCCGAGAATACAATGTCGCACCTATTTGTTTTATTGGACTGAAGTGATGACCTTAGACGACCTGATTAAAGCGATTAATCCTGAAATCTACCAAAATCTTAAAACTGCTGTTGAGCTAGGGAAATGGCAAACAGGCCAACGTTTGTCCAAGGAACAGGTATCAACATGTATGCAGGCAATCATGTATTACGAGTCAACGAATAATCTGCCTGACTCAGAGCGTCTTGGTTATGTTGGACGAGAAAATTTACCTGCTCATAAGAAAAAACGAGCAGAGGAAGAAGAACAGCTTAAGCGTTCAATAGCTGTACAACAATTGCACTGATTTTTACGGTTTAGGTTTTTAGTTTTATGCAAAGTGATTTGTTCGATATCGATGGCGCTTCTCCGACAGATGCGTCTCAAAGTGCTTCATTAGATACGTTCGAAGAGTCCTCTCTCGAAGGCTTGGTTTTTGATGGGAATATGTCAAAAATGCGGGTTCAGCTGACAAAGCCTGTTACCTATTCTATTGGTAACTTAAAGGTTAATTCGTTAATTGGAACTCGAATCAAGCTGATATTTAAAGGGGCTATTGAATGTATTTCTTGTGGCGCCCAGACGAACAAAAGCTTTAGTCAGGGCTATTGCTATCGTTGTTTTACGACGAAGGCGTCGTGTGACAGTTGCATCATGTCCCCTGAGAAATGTCATTTTGATAAGAATACGTGTCGTGAACCTGATTGGGGTGAGCGCTTCTGTATGCAATCCCATTACGTTTATTTAGCGAATTCTTCAGGTGTGAAAGTCGGTATCACTCGCGGTACTCAAATCCCTGTTCGCTGGATTGATCAGGGCGCAGGCCAAGCGTTACCTATTTTTAGAACCAATAACAGGCACTTATCAGGGCTTGTTGAAGTGGTAATGAAGCAACATGTCGCAGATAAAACAAACTGGCGAACGATGTTAAAAGGCGAGCCAGATTCTTTGGATTTAAATGCTGTTAGAGATCGTCTATTTGAAGAAACTAAAGACGAACTAAAAGCGTTAACTGAGCGATATGGGGTGAGTAGTTTACAGCCTCTTTTTCATGCAGATGTTGTCGATATTCACTATCCAGTGGAAAATTATTTGGAAAAAATATCTTCTTATAACTTTGATAAAAACCCTGTTGTTGAAGGGAAACTGGAAGGTATTAAAGGGCAGTATTTGATATTTGATTCAGGCGTAATAAATCTTCGTAGGTTCACGGGATATCACATTTCAATTGAAGTACTAGAAAAATAATAGAAACTCATTATATTTTTGCGCGCCTCACCTTATTAGAGGCGGCTATTTGGGAGAAGGCTACATGTCTCAGGCGTCCGCCAAGGCCATTTTGTTGGAGAACTATGCGCCAACAGCATTTGTTATTAAAGAAACGTTTTTAGATTTTGATCTTCAGTCAGAATATACATTGGTTCATTCTCGATTATCGATCGTTCGAAATGAGAAAAGTACGACAGACAGTAACCTGTTATCACTTGATGGCAGTGAATTAGAGCTGGTATCCATCGCTATTGATGGTGTTGTGCTAAGCCCTGCTGACTACCAGCTTACAAGTAACTCATTAAGCATTTCAGTGGATAAAGATGCGTTTGTACTTGAATGTACGACTCGTATTTATCCTGATAAGAATACAGCCCTTGAAGGTTTATACATTTCAGGTGGCATGTATTGTACTCAGTGCGAAGCTGAAGGGTTTCGCCGAATTACATATTTTCAAGATAGACCAGATGTTTTATCGGTTTTTACAACGCGGATTTCAGCGGACGCTGATAGCTACCCGACAGCGCTTTCTAATGGCAACCTTGTTAATCGTACAGTTAAAGATGGGCGCATCATTGCTGAATGGCATGACCCATTTCCAAAACCTTCGTACCTATTTGCGTTAGTTGCTGGGGATTTGGTTTGTGAAGAAGATCGTTTTGTAACACAAAGCGGTCGTGAAATAGCGCTTAAAATGTATGTAGAGCAAGAGAATCAGCACAAGTGTGAACATGCGTTAGTCTCCTTGAAGAAGTCCATGGCTTGGGATGAAGAGGTTTATGGTCGTGAATACGATCTAGATCTGTTTATGATCGTCGCGGTTGATCACTTCAATATGGGGGCAATGGAAAACAAAGGGTTAAATATCTTCAATTCTTCTTGTGTTCTTGCAACGCCAGAAACGGCAACGGATGAGTCGTTTGCCAGAATTGAAGGTATTGTTGGTCATGAGTATTTCCATAACTGGTCTGGAAACCGAGTTACTTGTCGAGATTGGTTCCAATTGAGTCTTAAGGAAGGCTTTACCGTTTTTCGTGATGCGGAGTTCTCTGCTGATATGGGGAGCAGGGCTGTTAAACGTTTGGAAGATGTCCGCTTTCTTCGTCAGCACCAGTTTCCTGAAGATGCGGGACCAATGGCTCATGCTGTTCGCCCATCTTCTTACATGGAAATTTCCAACTTTTACACGGTGACAATTTACGAAAAAGGCTGTGAAGTGGTTCGAATGCTAAGAACCATTCTTGGTGCTGAACTGTTTCGCAAGGGCAGTGATTTGTATTTTGATACCTTTGATGGGCAGGCTGCAACTACCGATGATTTCGTCTGGGCGATGGAACAAGCGAGTGGTCGAGATCTTACTCAATTTAAACGTTGGCACAGCCAAGCAGGTACACCGAGATTAGACGTTACGAGAACGTTTGATTCCGCTGCTGGTGTATTGACGTTAACGGCCAAGCAAAATACGCCGGAAACGGCTGACGGTTCAGCTAAAGAGTCGTTCTTAATTCCTATTGAACTTGGTTTGTTGGATTCTGATGGAAAAGAGTTGGCATTATCAACGAGCGATGATTCCTTTACACAAAGTAATCAAGTCTGGTTGGTTTCTAATGACGAACAAAGTATTGAATTTAATGGCTTAAGTGAAATGCCGGCTATATCGTTATTGAGAGACTTTTCAGCTCCTGTACTCTTAACGGACGATTTAACTGATGAAGAACGTGTGCTGTTAATCGGTGCAGATACTAACGGATACAATCGTTGGGAACAGTGCCAGATTATATATAAGAAGCTGATCCTTCAGAAAGTAGAGGGTTCATTTGATGCTACGCTGCTGTCTTCGTTAATGAAGTCCCTTGACCAACTGATTTCAGACCCTAGTGTGGAAAATGCAGTTAAAGCTGAACTTTTATCATTACCTGCTGAGGTAGAGCTACTTCAAGTTTCTCCGAAAGTAGATATTTTAGCGGTGGCTGAAAGTCGTAATGCATTAAAGCTTTTAATATCAGAATCTCTTTGTTGTGCCATAACTAAGGTTTATCAGTCTCTGTCTGCAACTGATGTATACCGCTTTGACTCTCAAAGTGTAGGGCAACGAAAATTAAGAAATGAGCTTCTTGAATATTTAATGTTGGTGGATATGAAGCCTGCCACTGAATTGGCTTCAGCACAGTTTGCTAACGCAAACAATATGACGGATCAGCTTTCTGCTTTGAGGTTGTTAGTTAAATACGCGGATGAAGGTGTATACCAGCCAGCACTCAATCAATTTTTAGCGCAGTGGAAGAGCGATACTCAAGTTCTTGAGCAATGGTTCAGGGTTCAAATTGCTCGTTCTGATTCAAAAACTCTGAATCGAGTAAAGGCGTTGCTTGATCATCGTTTATTTGAATATCAAAACCCGAATAAAGTGCGAGCTGTGATTGGTGCGTTCGCTATGGGAAATATTGAAGGCTTTCATGCCAAAGACGGTAGTGGGTATGAGTTCTTAGCTGAGCAGGTTGCAACGTTGGATTCACTAAACCCTCAGATAGCAGCGCGTCTAGTTGGTCCGCTTATTAAGTGGCAGAGTTATGATGATCGTCGTGGGCTGCAAATGAAGGGGGCTTTGGAACAATTGTCCGAGAAAGACTTGTCTAAAGACCTCTATGAAGTTGTTAGTAAGAGTCTTGTTTAGTAGGTGACCCTCAGGGTGATTTTTGTTGCCTTTTGTATCAAAAGGTTAACTTGAGGGTTTCAATAATTTATTTTGTGGAGGTGAGCTCGCAAAACTACAGAAGAATAGTGTAATGTTGGTTCCAATTAAGGCCAGGATGGCCCCGGAACACTGGAAGGTTCTGCCAAAAGAAATCTAATAAAATGGTCAGGTAAAGTTTGTATGTCGACGCTACGTAAAACACTTATTGCTCTCACTGGCTTAGCGCTGGTTGTTCCTCTTGCTCATGCAAAAGTAACTTCTGCTGAAGCAGCAAGATTAAAAACAGATTTAACGCCTTTCGGGGCTGTTCGTGCTGGAAACAGTGACGGATCAATCCCTGAGTGGTCGGGAGGATTAACAACTCCGCCCCCTGAATATCAGGAGCCGGGTCAGCATCATCCTAATCCGTTCCCTGAGGATGAGGTGCTTTATACAGTTACCGCTCAGAATATGGATAAGTATGCCGATCTATTAACTGACGGTGAAAAGGCTCTGTTTGCTGCTTATCCAGAAACATATAGAGTGCCTGTGTATCAGTCTCGCAGAACGCATGCTGCACCTGACTGGGTATATAAAAATACTAAGAATAATGCCTCAAAAGCTGAATTAGCGAATAAAGGTAACGGTGTTCAAAAGTCCTATGGGGGGATACCTTTCCCATTGGCTGCTCAAACGACTAAAAGTGGTTTGGAGATGTATTGGAACCACGTAATGCGCTGGCGTGGTGTTTATTTGGTGCGTCGAGCATCAGAAACAGCAGTACAAAGAAACGGTGATTACAATCTAGTAACATCACAGCAAGAAGCCTATTTTAATTACTATAATCCAAAGGGCTCTTCGAAGACCTTAGGAAATATGCTGTTCTATTATTTGTCATTTGTAAAAGCGCCACCTCGTTTAGCGGGTGGTGCGGTTTTGGTTCATGAAACGATGGATCAGGTTAAAAAACCGAGAAAGGCTTGGGGTTATAACGCAGGTCAACGACGAGTTCGTCGTGCGCCAACACTGGCATACGATACGCCAATTGCAGCGATGGACGGTCTTCGAACAGCAGATGACACGGATATGATCAATGGGTCACCTGATCGTTTTGAGTGGAAGTATTTAGGAACGGAAGAAAAGCTCATTCCTTATAACAACTATATGATCAGTAATCCAAAAACAGAATATAAAGACTTGCTTTGGGCTGGACACATTAACCCTAAGTATACTCGTTATGAGAAACACCGTGTGCATGTAGTCGAAGGTACTTTGAAGAAAGGCAAGCGCCATATCTATTCTAAGCGCGTAATGTATATCGATGAAGATAGCTGGGGTGCAGCAACGATTGATCAATACGATGGTCGTGGTGAACTTTGGCGTGTTTCTATGGCGTATTTGAAAAATTATTATGAGTTGCCGTCAACATGGACATCATTGGATGTTTTCCATGATCTACAGGCACGTAGGTACGCAGTTCAAAATATGGATTCTGAAGAATCCTCAACGACTGACTTTAGCCAACCGATACCTAAAAAACGATACTTTAAGCCGTCTTCTCTTAGACGCAGAGGTACTCGATAGTTAGATATCGATTGAATTAAGGTTAAAAGATGCAAGAGTAGCCAGCTAGGCTACTCTTGTTGTAACCGAGTTTGTAAAACTGTTTATTATGAGTTCTTTTATGGCCAAAACTGTAAAAACCCGGGTGTTTAAGTCCTTGCTATTGCCAATTGTGGCAGCAAGTTCTTTCGCTCTAAGCCAGCCAGTATTTTCGTTCCCTGATGTATTGGAAACCTCTGCGACTAAATCCGCTAAAGCTGCTGAATCACTGTTGTTGGATGTTCAAAAACTCCAAGGCGGTCGATTAGTTGCTGCAGGAGAAAGAGGGCACGTCCTTTACTCTGATGATAATGGTAATAGTTGGGTTCAAGCAGATGTGCCTGTTATCGTTAATATCATTTCCATTTATTTTGTGAATGAGAATACAGGTTGGGCTGTTGGCCATGACGGAATTGTTCTGAAGTCGATAGATGGAGGCAAATCTTGGTCTCGTCAGTTTGACGGCTTTATGGCGAACGAACAAACGTTGGTTCAACGTCAAGAACTTGTTGAAAAGCTTGAAGCTGAACTTGAATCTGCTTCTGAAAGCGAGCTGGAAGACGTTGAATACGCTTTAGAAGAAGCTCAATTCGCGATGGAAGACGCCCAGTTTGATATTGAAGGCGGTTCAACCAAACCTTTCCTAGACGTTTGGTTTAAAGATGAGAATGTAGGTTTTGTGGTTGGTGCGTATGGCCAAATCATCAAAACTGTTGACGGCGGTGAGTCTTGGACAAGCATCGCTGATGAATTAGAGAACCCGGATCGATTTCATTTAAACGCCATTAAATCGATTCAACCTGGACACCTAGTCATTGTTGGTGAGGCAGGTCTTATTATTCGTTCTAAAGACAACGGCTTAAACTGGGAAACTCTTGAATCTCCTTACGATGGCTCGTTGTTTGGTGCTGTTTCTACTCGACAGTTAAATGGCATGTTGGTGTATGGCTTACGTGGCAATGTATTCAGAACCTCTGACTTTGGTGATAGTTGGGAAAACGTGGATGTGAATACAGAACAAACGTTGAACTCCGGCAAAGCTTTCAAAGATGGCACTATTATGTTGGTTGGTAATAACGGTGTTGTTTTGAAGAGCTATGATTCAGGCCGTAATTTTTCAGCTACCGTGCGTAAAGATAGAAGTTCATTAGTGGGTGTTACCGAATCTGATGATGGTCGCATTGTTTTAGTCGGGCAGGATGGTCTATACCTAGCACTGCCGAACGCAGAATAATAATGAAATAAAGGGTTGGTAAATGTCCAAAAAGCATCATCACGATTCAGACAATTATATTTTGTCTCCAGAAACAGAGCCGTTTCTAGAGCGTCTGTTTTTTAACAATCGAGTTCTTTTTCTATTAATATTTTTGGGTTTGACTGTATTTTTAAGTTACAGCGCAGTAAACATCAAACCTGATGCAAGCTTGGAAAAGCTTATTCCTCTTAAACACCCGTACATCGTTAATATGATGGATAATCGGGACAGTTTAAGTAACTTAGGCAACAGTATTCGTATCTCAGTAGAGAGTACTGACGGTTCAGTATTTAATGCTGAATATATGGATGCACTTCGCCAGATTACTGATGAACTGTTTTATATTCCAGGGGTGGATCGAGCCGGTCTTAAATCTCTCTGGACGGCAAACGTACGTTGGGTTGAAGTGACCGAAGAAGGCTTTCAAGGTGGGCCGGTTATTCCACCAACCTATGATGGTTCTGAAGAAAGCTTAGAGACCTTACGTCAGAACATCTTGCGTTCAGGTACGGTTGGTAGCTTGGTCGCTAACAATTTCAAATCGACCATCATTCAAGCACCACTTTTTGAAAAGAATCCTGAAACGGGTGAGCGTTTAAATTATCAAGAGTTCTCTCGTGAACTTGAAACTCGCATCCGTGATAAATTTGAAAACGATAACATCAAAGTTCACATCGTAGGATTTGCCAAGAAGATTGGTGATCTTATGGATGGTATTCGTGATATCGGTTTCTTTGCTCTTGTTGCTATTGCTATTACGTTCGTGCTTCTTGTCTTGTACGCACGTTGTTTCAAGGCCGCTATTGTTCCTGTTGTCTGTTCGATCATCGCTGTGTTCTGGCAGCTAGGTATTTTGAATCTACTCGGTTTCGGGCTGGATCCATACTCCGTACTTGTACCCTTCTTAGTGTTCGCCATCGGTATTTCTCATGGTGTGCAAATCATCAATGCGGTAGCGCTTGAGTCGGCAGAAGGTCGTGATAAGTTAGGTGCAGCCCGCCATGCGTTCCGTGATCTATACGTTCCTGGTATGTTGGCTCTTATGAGTGACGGTATTGGCTTTTTAACATTGCTGTTAATTCAGATTGATGTAATTCAAGAGTTGGCTATCACTGCAAGTATTGGTGTTGCGGTGATCATCTTTACTAACTTAGTTCTTCTTCCTTTGTTGATGTCTTATGTTGGTATCTCTAAGAGTGGGGTTAAGTATTATGAGAAGAGTTCAGCTGCAGAGCCGAAGATTGCTAAAATCATGTCGTATTGTGCTCACCCAACCGTTGCTCCTATTTCGATTTTAGTCGGTATTGCGTTGGCAGGTGCAGGTGTTTATTACGGCCAAGACCTGAAAATCGGCGATTTAGATAAGGGCGCCCCTGAACTGCATCCTGATTCACGTTATAACCTAGATAATGCATTCATTACTGACAATTACTCGACCAGTGCGGATGTCATGGTGATCATGGTTAAAACGGATGTTGAGCAGTGTTCTTCTTATCAGGCGATGGATGCGATTGATCGTTTCCAGTGGGTCATGGAGAACGTTGAGGGTGTACAAGGAACGGCTTCATTAGTAACCGTTTCTAAGATTGTTAGCACGGGGATGAACGAAGGTAACTTGAAGTGGCGTTCACTCTCAAGAAACCAACAGATTCTTAACTCTTCAATTCAAAGAGCGCCAGCTGGGTTGTTAAATCCGGACTGTAGTTTAGCGCCAGTGATTTTGTTCCTTGCAGATCACAAGGCTGAAACACTCGAAAGAGTGACCTTGGAAGCAGAGAACTTTGCGGCTGAGTATAATATTGATGGTGAGTTAGAGTTCTTACTTGCTGCTGGTTCAGCGGGCATTGATGCTGCAACTAACCAAGTAATCGAAGCTGCTCAGGATCGTATGCTAGCGTTTGTATATGCTGTTGTATCTATCTTGTGTTTCATTACGTTCAGATCCATCAGGGCTGTGTTGTGTATCATTACACCTCTAGGCATCACGTCGGTGCTATGTGAAGCTTTGATGGTTTATAAGGGCATTGGTGTTAAGGTTGAAACCTTGCCTGTAATTGCTTTAGGTGTTGGCATCGGGGTTGATTATGGTATCTATATCTATACACGATTAGAAACTTACATTCGTGATGGCTTAGGTCTTCAGGCGGCATACCTTGAAACGCTTAAGACAACCGGTAAAGCAGTTGCTTTCACTGGCGTTACGCTGGCGATTGGTGTTGTTACTTGGGTTTGGTCTTCAATTAAGTTCCAAAGCAACATGGGCTTCTTGTTAACCTTTATGTTCTTGTGGAATATGGTGGGTGCGCTTTGGTTACTTCCTGCGCTTGCAAGATTCTTGATTCGCCCAGAGCAGATTCTTGCTAAAGAACGAATTCGTCAACAGCAGCAAATTTCAGACGATTAATCGCTCTCAATTGTTTTTGATTTGCTAATTAAAAAGCCCCGACTATAGGGGCTTTTTTTTGTCTGAAATAACTGATCTAAACTTTGACTGCTCTTATGGTTATTGGTCAAAATCCTGTCGTTAAAAATATATTGTTGATTAAGTTGTTGATTTTAAATGAATAAATTAATTGGCATGTGGTTTGCTCTATATTGGTTAGGTCATCAGTAAGTGCCAGTTTTCTGGCCTGGTTGGTATAGACAAATGGATGCGATAGATATGACAGTAATTGATCCTCAGCAGAATTTAGATTTGCTTGGCGGTAAGTTAGTGGATGGGGCTGCAATGTTAGATGCCCTAAGTGCGGAGCAATTAATAGATGCTAATTCCCCCCAAGGCGATACGCCAAGTGAACTAGCGGGTCTTCATAAGACCTTCGAGTTGTTTGGACAAATGTCTCAACAGCTGAGTCAGTCATACGTAATGCTTGAAGATAGAGTTAAGCATTTATCCAGTCAGTTAGAAAAGCAGACTGCAGAACGACTTAAGGATCTAGCTGAAAAAGAACAACTGGCGGAGCGGCTGTCAGGGCTTTTGGATCTACTTCCGGGTGGTGTGGTTGTTATTAATGAAGATGGCATTCTTGAGCAGTGCAATCCTGCTGCGAGAGAACTCCTTGAAATTTACCCTGGTGAGCTTATTGGTTGTCGATGGGTCGATATCATCCGTACCTGCTTTAGGCCAAAGCACGATGATGGTCATGAAGTCTCAACGGCTGATGGTCGACGCTTAAGTATTTCAACACGGTCTTTAGATAATCAGCCTGGGCAAATCGTTTTACTTACGGACCAAACAGAAACAAGGCGTTTGCAAGAAGAGTTATCTAGAAGTGAGCGATTAAGTGCCATGGGGAAAATGGTTGCTTCTCTTGCTCACCAGATACGAACGCCATTATCAGCGGCCATGTTATTTGGTGGTCATCTCGGTGTACCGCGTATAGAAGACGAGAAACGCCTCGATATTGCAGATCGACTGATGTCTCGCTTGATGCACTTAGAGCAACAAGTTCGAGATATGCTCATATTTGCTAAGGGCGAATTAAAAACAGCGGAGTTGGTGAAAGTAAAAGAGTTTTGCCTATCTCTCCAAGAAGCGGTGACGTCAAACCGTTGGCCTGAAAATGTATTTATTGAATTGCGTAACGAATGTCCAGAAGAGCAATTTTACTGCAACATGGAAGCATTGGTTGGTGCGGTTCTTAACTTGGTGGAAAACGCAGTACAAGCCACAAGTAATCAAGTAAGCATTCAGATTTCATTGACTCAGTCTGAAGATCAAAAATTATTTGTTTGTTCCGTAAAAGATGACGGGCCAGGCATCGACAACAAAACCTTATCTAAGGTGATGGAACCTTTCTATACCACCAAAACGCAAGGTACTGGTTTAGGTTTAGCGGTTGTCAAAGCGGTCGTGACTGCTCACGGCGGAAACTTTGCCCTCATTTCAGAGCAAGGTGAAGGTACCCGAGCAGAAATGACAATTCCTTTTGCACGATTAACTTCAGCAGAGATTGAAGGAGCTTTCTAATGGCTAAACAAAAAATACTGGTTGTCGAGGATGACCGAGATTTACGCGAAGCGTTATGTCTAACGCTGGATGTCGCTGGTTACCCCTATGAGCAAGCTTCTTCGGGTGAAATGGCATTGGATATTTTAAAAGATACACCTGTAAATATGGTGATTTCAGATGTGAATATGGGCGGTATGGATGGCCATGAGCTGTTGGTGAAAATCAAACAGAACTTCCCTGGTATCCCTGTGGCCTTAATGACGGCCTACGGTGATATTGAACGCGCGATTGGCGCCGTTAGAAATGGCGCTGCTGATTATTTGGTTAAACCGTTTGAGTCTGAAACCTTGCTGCAATTAGTTAAGTCTACATTGGGCGATCAGGTGACTATTACGGGCTCCAATCAACCGGTCGCAGAAGAACAAAGCTCAATTGAGTTGCTTGATTTAGCGAAGCGTGTTGCTGCATCAGAATCTACCGTACTTGTGTCTGGAGAAAGCGGCACAGGTAAGGAAGTACTTGCTCGCTACATTCATGATTTCTCCCCGCGAGCTGACAAACCTTTCATTGCGATTAACTGTGCAGCCATTCCTGAGAATATGCTTGAAGCGATATTGTTTGGTCATGAGAAAGGGGCGTATACCGGAGCTGTGAACAGTGCGCCTGGTAAGTTTGAACAAGCCAATGGTGGCACGATTCTTCTGGATGAAATTTCTGAAATGGAAATTGGTCTTCAAGCTAAACTGTTGCGTGTTCTTCAAGAGCGAGAGGTTGAACGACTCGGTGGTCGACGAACCATCAAACTGGATGTGCGCGTTGTAGCGACGACTAACCGTGATTTACGTGATTACGTTCAAGAAGGTAAGTTCAGAGAAGATTTATATTACCGTTTAAGCGTTTTTCCACTGCAGTGGAAGCCACTTCGTGAGAGACCAAAAGACATTGTGCCTTTGGCTAAGCGGTTGCTCAAAAAGAACGGTAAGAAAATGGGTAAGGGAACGTTGAAGTTGGATGCGGGGGCAGTCCACATGCTGACTCATTATCCATGGCCGGGTAATGTACGAGAGTTGGATAATGCGGTGCAAAGAGCATTGGTATTACAGCAAGGCTCGATTGTGACTGCAGAAGATTTTCGCTTGGAAATGACTCCGCCTCCTATTTCTTCCATGTCTGCGCCAATGGCAGCACAAGTAAAAAATACGGTGCCTGCATTTGAAGAAAACAGTACTTCGGCGGTTTCTGATTTATCGGGTGGAGTGAATTCAACCGCGAACACAGCATCGTCTGAAATGGGTTATTCTGAAAACCGTGATATAATGAATAATGACACTGGTTCTTTTTCATCGTCTGCATCAACGGGTTTTGACTCTGTTCAATCAGAAGCATCGCTTGGCGATGATTTGAAACAGCGTGAATTTCAGGTGATTTTAAACACCTTGAGGTCTGTAAGTGGCAGTAGAAAGCAGACGTCAGAAATTTTAGGCATTAGCCCTCGGACACTTCGCTACAAGTTAGCAAGAATGCGTGAAAGTGGGTTGGATGTAGATGAATTGTTGGCAGCATCCTAACAGCATGTTGTTACAATAGCGGGATCGGCATATCCCGTGAACTAGATCCATGTGGCGTGGATCGAATTCTCCGTTTAAGCCTGACCTTCATGGTCGGGCTTTTTTATGTCTGCTTTTCAGTCTTACGTCCATATGTCCTCTATATATCGGTTATTTATTCATCAGCTTTAATACTTTCTCATAATTGGCCTGCTTTGTGCTCTATCTATGGTAACGAAGAAGTTTTTAACAGGTTTTTGACGCTGAGGCGTTGAGATCATGCAAAGGCTAGTTTACTGACAATAAATCGCCGTTTGTAGAAAGGAGAGAATAATGGAAGTCAGATCCGATATTTCACAAGTGCTATCTCAGATGCGCCAGATGAAGTCACAGGTGCAGGATCAAACTCGCACCAGTGCTGAGATTGGCCAAGTCATGGATATTAATCAGCCACGGAATGTTGAGAAAGATGACGCACCAGAGTTTTCTCAGTTACTCAAGATGGCGGTTGATCAAGTTAATGATACCCAGAAGACAGCAGGTGCATTAGCGACAGCCTATGAAAAGGGTGATCCTACCGTGGATATTCCTGAAGTAATGATTGCTTCGCAAAAAGCCAGTGTTGCCTTTCAAGCTATGACGCAGGTGAGAAACAAATTGATCAGTGCTTATGAAGATATCATGAAGATGCCAATTTAATGGCGATGGATTGAAGCACAGAAATTCAAACAGTGACCCGCTTTAAACAGTCATTAGTAATAAGCCAGCAGTAATTAAATAGGTATTTGAAATGGCAACGATAGCAGCAGATGCAACCACAGGTGGTTTACCCGCAGAAGTAGGGAACCAACAAGTCTCTACCGGAGCAGGTGGTCGAAATCAGCAAGCAAACACCCCCGCTGTCACAGACTCTAATTTGTCTGAACTGGATTCTATTGAAGCACCTCCAATCGCACCAATGCATCCTGTTGTAGCTGGTTTTAATCGTTTAGGTATTTTACGCCAAGCGGGTTTGATTATTGGTTTGGCGGCGAGTGTTGCTATTGCGTTTGCCGTTTTCTGGTGGACTCAAGAAGAGACCTATAAGCCTCTGATTAATGATTTCGGTCGGTACGATACCGGAGAAGTCATGGAGGTTCTGGACCAAGCAGCGATTAAATATCATGTTGATCCCAATACTGGGATGCTGATGGTTCGCTCAGAGCAATTTGCTCAAGCTCGATTGAAGCTTGCAGCGCAGGGGATAACAGAGACCCAAGCCATTGGTTATGAGTTGCTGGATAAAGAACAGGCGTTGGGAACCAGCCAGTTCATGGAGACGACGAAATTCCGTCGCAGCCTTGAAGGTGAATTGGCGAGAACAATCACTAGTATGAATCAAGTGAAAAGCGCGCGCGTTCATTTGGCCATTCCAAAACGTTCTGTGTTTGTCCGTGATGTGAGAAAGCCTACTGCTTCCGTGTTCCTTGAACTGTATGCTGGTCGTGCATTGAAATCTGAACAATCTATGTCGATTGTGAATTTGGTGGCCTCCAGTATTCCAGAAATGAAGCCTGAAGACGTCACTGTGGTTGATCAGAAAGGCCGATTGTTGTCGATGGAAGATGAAGACTCGGATCTTGCCATTGCTTCGAAACAATTTGACTACACAAGAAAACTTGAAGAAACACTCTCTCGTCGTATATACAGTATTCTTGAGCCTATCGTTGGTGGTGAAAACTTTAAAGCGGAAGTTGCTGCAGACGTAGACTTTACGACCAGAGAACAAACAGAAGAACAGTTTAATCCTGATTTACCGGCGCTTCGTTCAGAGCAAGTCTTGGATGAGAAGAAAACCGGTGGTAATGAGGGCGGCATTCCTGGTGCTTTATCGAATCAACCTCCGGGTGAAGTGAGTGTTCCTGAAGTTGCGGGTACAGGGGAAGGTCAAGCAGCTCCGCCAACCAACAGTCGTAAGCAGGCAACGCGTAACTATGAGCTGGATCGCGTAATCAGCTATACCAATCATGAGTTAGGTAAAGTAAGACGCCTGAGTGTGGCGGTTGCGGTCAACGATCTATTATTGCCTGATGGAGAGACCGGTGATCTGAAACGTACCGCTTGGACTCAGGAAGAGATTGATAGATTGACTATATTAATTAAAGACACTGTCGGTTTTCAATCTTCAAGAGGGGACAGTGTTACAGTAATAAACAGCCCATTCTTGCCTGATGATGAGGCCATGATGGAAGAACAGGGCTTTTGGACACAGCCTTGGTTCTGGGATATAGCGAAGCAAATGCTTGCTATCTTGTTTGTTCTTGCGATTGTGTTTGGTGTGGTTAGACCAGCAATCAAGAGTCTTACTTCTCCAGAAGAAGAAGGGTCAATGGATGATGAATTGGATGCAGACTTGGCCGCACTTGAAGCGTCAAGCGGTGATCTTTCAGATGATTTGGTCTCATTGACGGGGGGTGATTCCTTGTTACCTGGGCCATCTGAAGGATTCGAACGTCAACTTAATGCTCTGAAAGCCTTGATTGCTGAAGATCCTCAGCGAGTGGCTCAGGCAATGAAAGATTGGATTAACGACAATGACTGATGAACAGTTGCCTGACGTAACAGGTATGCCAAAAATTGAACGTGCCGCGATCTTAATGATGACCTTGGGTGAATCAGATGCGGCTGAAATTCTAAAGCACATGGGGCCAAAAGAAGTTCAGGCAATCGGTAGTGCAATGTCTAAGATGCCAACCGTCAAGCGTGATGTGGTTGAATCAGTGGTCAGTAGTTTTATTGATGACGTAGGCATGCATACTGGTTTAGGTATGGGATCGAATGACTATATTCGAACCATGCTTACTCAGGCATTGGGTGAAGAAAAGGCCAACGGGCTGATTGATCGAATCCTTCTTGGTGGCAATACCAAAGGTTTGGACACATTAAAATGGATGGATGGGCGATCCGTTCATGACATCATTAAATATGAACATCCACAGATTCAGGCCATTGTGATTGCCTATCTTGACCCTGATCAATCGTCTGAGGTGCTTGCTTTATTTGATGAAAAACAACGTCTGGATATTATTCTTCGTGTTTCTGCTTTGGAAGCGGTTCAACCGAGTGCTCTGCAAGAGTTGAACACCATACTTGAGAAGCAATTCTCAGGCACAGCGGGTGGCCAGACAGCAAGTATGGGTGGCATTAAGTGTTCTGCAACCATTATGAATATGATGGACAGCTCGATTGAAGCGGATCTAATGGATGCCATTAAAGAAGTGGATGAAGAGCTGGGTAATCAAATTGAAGACCTTATGTTTGTATTTGATAACTTGGTTGAAGTCGATGATCGAGGCATTCAAGCACTTCTGAGAGAAATTCAATCCGATACTCTTATTATTGCGCTTAAAGGGTCTGATGATACGGTTAAAGATAAATTTCTTAAGAATATGTCGAAGCGTGCAGGCGAATTACTCATGGATGACTTGGAAGCGAAAGGTCCTGTACGAGTAAGTGAAGTGGAAACATCACAAAGAGAAATTCTTGCAACTGCTAGACAAATGGCGGAAGCAGGAGAGATTGTTCTTGGTGGTGGTGAAGATATGGTTTAGGTCTGAGGGCCTGAAATTGCAATTTAATTCGAGTGTCGAAAAAATGGCATAAAAACTGTCACGATCTTTGCATTTATATTTACAAACGGATGTAAAGATGGATCTTGGCGACAGAAAACCAACGAATAAATCTTTCTAGTCGCCAATTCAGCAGTATATAGGTGCTCTATGACCAACGATGTAAAAACAGGCCGAATACCAGAGACGGGAACAATGACCGCGTATGAACGCTGGGAGTTGCCATCTCTTGATGATATTGATGAAGCTGCGAATGAAGTGGAGATCGAACCTGTTACCGCTGAAGAAGTCGAGTCTATACGTCAAGAAGCTTACAGCGAAGGCTTAGAGCAAGGTAATAAGAAAGGGTACGATGAAGGCTTTACGTCTGGTCAAAAGACCGGTCATAAAGAAGGCCTGAAAGCAGGTACCCAAGAGGGGTTAAAGTCCGGTTTTGACCAAGGGCTGGAAAAAGGATTAAAGAAAGGCCAAGCCGACATCAATAGTGAAGTCAAAAAGCTGGCAGATGTTATGCAGCAATTTGACCATCCTCTTGCAGAATTGAACGAACAAGTAAAAGATTCTCTCCTCAATGTTGTTACGGCGGTTTGTCGTACAGTGATACATCGTGAATTGCAAACGGACAGCTCTCAAGTGACAGAGTTGCTTAAGCATGGCTTGAATGCCATGGACGATGTCAGAGAACAAATTGAAGTGCGAGTGAATCCTGCTGACTTGATTCTGGTTGAGCAAGCTGCAGAAGAGGCAGGTGCAAATTGGAAAATAACGCCGGATGAATCCATTCTTCCTGGAGGCGTAAAATTAAAGAGTGGTGCTTCCATTGTTGATTTAACGGCCGAGCATCGTTTTCAGCAAGGCATTCTTAATTTGTTAGGCCGGACTGATTGGGCCATCGATTTGGCTGCAGATCAAGCCTCGGAAGAACAGCAAGCACTGACCTCCTTGAATGAAGGGTATGAAGCGAGCACTGGTGATTCAGAGGCGGTTGAGCCTGAAGCGCCTGACTCTGATGAGGGCATTCAAAACCCGATCAATGATGCTCAAGCGTTAGGAACATCAGAAGTTGAAACCCCACGTGTTGATGACGTACGAATTGATGAGCAGAACCTTGGCGCTAAAGAGCCTGAGGCGTTAGAGACCGAAAATCCAGTAATGGATACTGATGAAACTCCACAGGGATCAGCATCCGAGCCAGAGACGACGCAGGAGCAAGGTGCTGAACCTGACGTTCAAAGCCCAAGCCAAGAACAAAACGTTCAAGGCACAGCGGATGATCTATCGAGTGCGCCAGTTGAACGTGTTGATGAGCGAGTAGAAGATGGCTTTCAAGAGGGGCTTAAAGATAACGGCGCTGAAAGTGCGTTAGAGGCAAGCGCCTCTATTGAATCCGCTTCTGAAGAATCGACACAAGCGATTGAGTCATCGACCAGTAAAACCAATCAGTCAGAAATAAACTCGGTTGATGAGAGTCAGTCTCAAAATCAGGACGTTTCAGATGAGTTTGAACCGTTAGCGCCTAAGAACGTTAGCTCAGAAGAGGTTGCTCCTGTTCAAAGCGATTCCATTCAGAACGATTCCATTCAGAACGATTCCATTCAGAACGATTCCATTCAGAACGATTCCATTCAGAACGATTCCATTCAGAACGATTCCATTCAGAACGATCTGATGAAGAGTAATCCAACTCAAGAAGAACCGCGTCAGCCATCAAAAGAAGAAGGCGTGACCCCTTTGGCGGAAGAAACGCCATTGATGGAGAGTGAGACAGAAGACGTTATTGACTTTGACGCAATTTCTGACGATGAAAACACCACGGTATACCCAGAGAACCAGCGTGTCTCCGACCTTCTTCAGCAGGAAGACCTTGAGCAAGATGTGAATCGCGCTCCGCAAGCAGATCCAGCGAAACCACAAACCAATACACCAAACATTGAATCCAGTGAAGGCCAAGCCAATCATACTGCAGGCGATGCCCCGTTTTCTGGTGATTCATCAATCCCAAATGCACCCAATGCAGAAAACGTTAATCCAGAGGTTCAATCAATGATGCACCCTGCAAATCAAGGCAATGATTTCCAGGCATTTGGCTGGCAGGCGCCTCAAATGCAACAAGCTCAAATGCAGGCTAATGCGGTATCAGCCCAAGCTCAACAAGCGCAAATGCAAGCACAGCAGGCTCAAGCGCAAGCGCAACATGCCCAAGCGCATGCCCAAGCTATGAGTCAGCAGGCTCATCAAGCACAGGCTCAAGCGCACGCACAAAATCAAGCGCAACAGATGGCTTACCAGCCTCAATATGCGCCGCAACAGCAAGGTTATCCTGCGCAGCCATCGTATCAAATGAATCCGAATCAGCAACCGTTCTCGCCTTATGTGCCTCCTGTAGCGCAACCTCAAGGTGGGATGATGCCACCACCTCAACAGCCAATGCCGCAGCAAGCAATGCCAAACTATCAAGGCATGCCTGTTCAACAGGTGCCGATGATGCCGCAACAACAAAATTTCAGTGCATATAACTTTTCGGCCAACCCTCAAGGGCAACAACCGAATGGCAATGGTCAGGCGCCTTCGGGGTTCATGCCTTACCAGTATCCAATAGCTTAGTGGACGAGCGTTAAATGACTGATTTACTCGATTTTTTGAACGACGCGAAAGGCCGAATTGCAGAGACACAGGTCTCAGCATCCGAGGGACGATTAGTGCGCATGGTCGGTATGACCATTGAAGCGGCAGGTTGTGTTGCAACCGTCGGTGATCATTGCGTTGTGGTTTCGGGTGGTGGTAAGCACGTTGAAGCTGAAGTCGTTGGTTTTGCAGAAGGACGTTTATTCCTTATGCCGACGGAGTCCACAGTCGGGTTAAAGCCAGGTGATAAGGTTATCCCATTACCGGGACAGAGCAAAATACCCGTAGGGTTTGGTTTATTAGGGCGCGTTTTGAACGGCGTTGGCCAACCGTTGGACGGAAAAGGCGCCTTGGACTCCAGTGAAGAAGTCCCTCTCATGGGCGAAATTATTAATCCTCTGGCTAGACGACCAATTAGGGAGCCATTGGACGTAGGTATTCGTGCGATTAACGCACTTCTTTCTGTAGGTAAAGGCCAGCGTATAGGACTTTTTGCCGGTTCGGGTGTGGGTAAAAGTGTGTTGCTTGGCATGATGACGAAGCATACCAAAGCAGACATCACTGTCGTTGGCTTGATCGGTGAACGTGGCCGAGAAGTAAAAGAATTCATTGATGAGATTTTAGGGGAAGAGGGGTTAGCGCGTTCGGTGGTAATTGCATCGCCTGCGGATGATTCGCCTCTAATGAGACTGCGTGCAGCCATGCTTACAACGGCCATTGCTGAGTTTTATCGTGATCAAGGGAAAGATGTCTTGTTGTTGATGGATTCTTTGACGCGATACGCTCAGGCGCAACGTGAAATCGCCTTGTCAGTCGGCGAGCCGCCTGCAACCAAGGGTTATCCGCCAAGTGTGTTTTCTAAAATTCCGCAGCTGGTGGAACGGGCTGGTAACGGTGATGAACGAGGTGGTTCTATTACCGCGTTTTACACCGTATTAACCGAAGGTGATGATCAGCAAGACCCGATTGCGGATGCATCGCGAGCGATCTTGGATGGCCACATTGTGCTTTCGCGAAGTTTGGCCGAAGAAGGGCATTACCCGGCCATTGATGTCGAGGCTTCGATCAGTCGTGCCATGCCTCAGATTGTGACAGATGAACACTTAAAATCGGCGCAAGGCTTTAAGCAAATGTATTCCCGTTATCAACAGAATAGGGACATGATTACGATTGGCGCATACGCTCCAGGCAGTGATCCAGAGACGGATTTATCCATCAAGCTTCAGCCAGCAATGAAAGCGTTTTTGCAGCAAAATATGAAAGACGCCCATGAACTTGAATCGTGCATTCAGGGATTAAAACAGTTTGGTAAAGCGGCTGGTCAAGCACAGCAACCGGCTCAAAATAGGCCAACGTTACAAGGTCAGGCAGCGGCTCAGAATCCGCCCGCAACGAAAAAACCGGCGCAACAACCCACATGATATTGACCAAAGAGAGCTGATGTCATGAAAAAGGCTGATCGTTTAAGATCCGTTCTAGAGTTAGAAGTCGCTAAAAAAGATAAGGCTGCCAAGGCCTTAGCAGAAGCAATTACGAATTTGGATAACGCTCAAAATTCATTGCGTCAACTCACCGACTACCGAGCAGATTATCAAAATCAAGCTCAAGACATTGGCCGCGCGGGGGTGAATGCGGCGGCTTTTCGAAACCGCCAAATGCTGTCAGACCGCATCATGGGAGCCATTGACCAGCAGGGCCAGTCCATCAACCTTTTCGAACGTCAACTAGACCAAGTGCGTAAACATTACGAAAAGGTGTATGCACGAGTGCGTTCCATTGAGATTCTCATCGAGAAGTCTGAAGCTGAAGAATTGCGTAAGCAAAGCGTTCAAGAACAAAAAATGCTGGATGAATTTACCCAAGCGCAACAATTCAGAAATAAAGCCTGATTAAATTTATAAAGTTATCAAATCCCTAGCCGATAGCCACATTCAGATATGGCTTACTTTAAAAATCAGCTTCTGTTGCTGTATCTACCTAGAAAATTAAATATTTGTTACTAGACTAAGCTTGAATGTTGCAGATTTTGAGTAATTAGGAGCAAGAGTATGTCCGACACTGTTCACGTAGATGCAGGTGAAAAACTGCATATCTCAGTGGTTGAGGTTCTTCATGAACAATTGGAAGGTGCACTTTCGAACCATCAAAATGTAGAATTGGATTTATCCAAGGTGGGTCAGGTTGACACCGCAAGCATGCAATTGCTCTATGCTTATAAAACCGCAGCAGAAAAGGCAGGTGTTAGCTTTGATTTTTCTAAACCTACGGATGCAGTAATAGTTGGGGCTAAGTTATTAGGCCTGACTAAATCTTTGGGGCTGACTTGATGGGTTCTCCTGAACCTATAAAACGAAGCAAAGTAAAAAGTGAATAAGTAAAGAAAGTAATTTAAGGAGCTGGATAAATGCCGAAAATTTTAGCTGTAGATGACTCTGCCTCAATGCGCCAAATGGTGACGTTTACCTTGAAAGGTGCGGGTTTTGATGTGTCAGAGGCAGCGGATGGACAGCAAGCGCTAAATATCGCTAAACAGGGTGGTTTCGATCTTGTGTTATCGGATGTAAATATGCCTGTAATGGATGGTATTCAACTAGTGCGGGAACTTAGAACTCTTGCCGAATATAAATTTACACCGATTTTAATGCTTACCACCGAGTCAGCATCAGACAAAAAAATCGAAGGTAAGCAGGCAGGCGCGACAGGTTGGATTGTTAAACCTTTTAACCCAGATCAACTTTTGAACACGATCAAGAAGGTATTGGGTTAGAAAATTCTTTCCAGTGGAGCGGGGGGAAAGATGAGTATAGATCTTAGTCAGTTTCATCAAGTATTCTTCGAAGAAAGTTTCGAAGGTTTGGATTCCATGGAGGGGGGGCTGCTAGACCTTAACCCCGACGATTTCGATGTGGAAACCATCAATACTATTTTCAGAGCAGCTCATTCTATTAAGGGTGGCGCTGGTACCTTTGGTTTTCAGATCGTAGCCGATTTCACGCATGTGCTTGAAACATTGCTTGACGAAATACGTGCTGGAACTCGCTCACTAGAAGCAGATCATATTGATTTGATTTTGCGTTCTGTTGATTGTTTGCGTGAAATCATGCAAGCGCTGCAGGACGAAGACGAACCGGACATGACCACGGCGGATGAGTTGAAGGTTGAATTCGAAGCCATTTTGGCTGGAGAGTCTCAACCCAAAACGAAAGAGTCTCAACCGGAACGCGCATCCTCAAAAGAAACACCTCCCAAAGAAACTCAATCAACCCAAGCATCGGCATCCGAAAGTGAAACAACAGCTGATGGCTCTGATTCTGACGAAACGTCTGAAAGCACTGAAAGTACAGGGCACTGGGAAATTTACTTTAAGCCCGATGCCGATGTATTGAAAACAGGGAATGAACCCGTTCGGATGTTCAGAGAGCTTGAGGCACTTGGCCTTCTGACGTCAGACGCAGTGTTATGTGATGTTCCTGATTTTTCTTCTCTTGAGCCTGAGTCATGTTATATGGCTTGGAATTTAACGCTCGAAGGAGGCACTCGTGAAGAAGTTGATGAAGTCTTTGAATGGGTCATTGATGAATCTGAATTATCCATTCGTTGGGTCGATGAAACGGCAACCTCTAGTATATCGACAGACGAATCAGCCTCGACTGCAGAAGACGTAAGCGAGCAAGAAGATGGCTCTGAATCAGCCCGTTCTGAAGAGGTGTCTGAAGCCGACGTTGAAAAAGCCCTCGAAGAAGTCATCGAAGAGTGCAAGCACATCGATGAAGAAGATGAGACCGTAGCGGAAGCAGATGAGCCTGTTGTTGAAGATACAGTTGTTGAAACAGCAGTGGCGGACAAAACCCCAGCCGCTAAGAAAGCCAAGAAGTCTTCAGCGCCAGAATCAACGTCCATTCGTGTGGGCATTGATAAGATTGACAGCCTTATAAACATGGTGGGTGAACTGGTCATTACGCAATCCATGCTTGGTCAATTGGGCGAAGACTTTGATATGGCCAAACTGGTTCGCTTACAAGAAGGATTAGCGCAACTGGAGCAAAACACACGCGAACTGCAAGAAAGCGTCATGCGGATTCGTATGTTACCGATCAGCTTTACATTCAGCCGCTTCCCGCGTTTGGTTCGGGATTTAAGTAAAGCGATGGATAAGAAGATTGAACTTGTCCTGTTGGGTGAGAACACAGAATTAGATAAAACCGTGATGGAGAAAATAGGTGACCCAATGGTTCACTTGATTCGAAACTCTTTGGATCACGGTATTGAATCGCCCGAAGATCGCCTCGCGGCAGGTAAATCAGAAACTGGCACCATTACCCTGAATGCGTTCCACCAAGGTGGCAACATCGTTATTCAGATCATTGATGACGGTAAAGGTCTGGATAAAGATCGCATTCATCAAAAAGCCATTGAAAAAGGCTTGGTCACAAAAGATGAAATCTTAAGCGATGAACAAATATATGAATTAATTTTCAAGGCCGGTTTCTCAACCGCCGATGTGGTGTCTGACATCAGTGGTCGTGGCGTCGGAATGGATGTGGTTCGTAGAAACATTCAAGAACTGAATGGGTCTGTTGAAGTGGTGTCCGTCCCTGGTGAGGGTTCAACCTTTACCATTCGTTTGCCGCTCACGCTCGCTATCCTAGATGGCCAGCTGGTTCGAGTGGGCGAAGAAATCTTTATTTTGCCTTTGGTCTCCATTGTTGAATCTCTGCAAGTTGATCTGAAAATGATCAATAACGTGGGAGGGAACAATGAGGTGCTCAGGCTACGTGATGAATACGTTCCAATTCTTAAGCTTCATGAACAACTGAATGTTGAGCCAGAAAACTACGATTTAGAAAAAGGCTTGCTGGTGGTGGTTGAGGCCGATAACTCAAAAGTGGGTTTATTTGTTGATGATCTATTGGCTCAGCAACAAGTGGTGATTAAGAGTCTTGAACAGAATTATCAAAAAGTTGAAGGCATATCCGGCGCAACCATATTGGGTGATGGCAGAGTAGCTTTGATTGTGGATATTTCAGGCGTTCTCCGAATTGTGAATCAGCTGAAAGGTAAGAAAGCAGCGGACGATCCAAGAGCTGCTTAATTAAATAGGAAAGGTTATGAGTGAACAAGCCCTAAGTACATCAGCCAGTGTGCAGACCAAGGAAGACGTGGAAAACGCATTGGGGTCTCATGATGCAGCGACGGATCAATACCTAACGTTCTTTATGAACAATGAAGAGTATGGTGTTGATATTCTCAGTGTCCAAGAAATTCGAGGGTGGGAAGCCGCAACGACGATTCCCAATAGCCCCGATTATGTCAAAGGCGTGATGAACCTGCGAGGGACCATCGTACCTATCATTGATTTGCGACTTCGTTTCGGTATGCCTCAGGTGGATTATGGCGCCGTGACCGTTGTGATTGTACTCAAGGTCGGTACCGAAACGGGTGACAAAATAATAGGCATTGTTGTGGATGCGGTCTCCGATGTTTATTCATTAACCAGCGAAGAAATGCGACAGCCGCCTGATCTAGGTGAACAAGTAAACACTACGTTCATCAAAGGGCTGGCGGATGTGGAAGGCAAAATGGTTATTCTTCTCAATATTGATGTGCTATTGAATCTTCAGGAAATGCCAGATACAGAAACGCTAAAAAGAATTGTTGCTGAAACGGAATAAAGTAAACCATAGAGTGACTTAACTAAAATTAATAATTTAAAAAACAATGCCGATGAGATCTTAAACGAACTCAAATTATATAGAGATAATACTTATCTAAATCTAAATGATGATTAGGTAATAACAATAGAAGTTCTCAGAGATATGATTGTCTGATCTGGTAGGTTTTGAGACCAGGGAGTTCACGGGATGATTGGTGTAGAGGGGATCAAAATGGAAAATAAAATTACCAAATTAAAGTCGATGACCACGTTACCTGAAAAAGAATTTTCGTCTTTTTTAGCGTCTTTATTGAATCCAGCTCAAATTGAAAGAAGCTCAATGTTGCTGGTTGAAATTAACCAATCAGTGACTCTGGAATTCCAGATTTCTTAAGGATATGAACATGAATTGGATTAAAAAAAGCCTCAATCGACAAATGGTTTCCATTTTAGTTGTGTCTATGACCCTGCTTGGGATTCTTGTCTTTTCTACAGAGAACTACCTTGTTAAAGAGTCAGAACATTACAGTGAAGAAATTAAAGAAATGTTTCATGAAGCAGAGCGTGCTGCTGCATTGCAAAAAGAGTTTAAAACTCAAGTTCAAGAGTGGAAGAATGTTTTATTACGTGGTTATAAAGAATCTGACCGAGATAAGTATTGGGGTAAATTTCAGAGTTCAGAAGCTAAAGTACAAAAGTTAGTAGAAGAAATTCAGGAGCATGACAAACACGGGCGTTTTGAACGTATTCTTGAAAAATTTGAATCAGCGCATTCAAGTATGGGCGTTTCATACCGTTCTGGTTATCGAGCTTATATTACGTCGGGCTCTTCATCTAATGCGGGTGATGCCGCGGTAAGAGGAATTGACCGAGAACCGTCAGAATTAATTGATGAATTGGTTCGGGTCTCTGATGACGCAGTAGATTCTCTAATTGAAGAGCAAGAAATGGCCATGGTGAAAGCCGAGTATATTTCTTTGACTCTCCTTGTTGTTTTTATGATTGTTCTTACTCTTATCATTTTATGGTTGATTAGAAAAACGATCATTCAGCCTATGTCTGAAATAGTAACCCAAGTGGGAAGATATGGTGATGGGGAAACAGTTGACTTTAACTCTGACCGTTTAGATGAATTGGGTTTGCTGAATAAAACTTTAAGTCAGATGAAAGAAAGTCAAGAAAAGAGAATTGCTTCTGATCGAGAAAAAGCAAATGCAAATGCAGCCATTAAACTAGCTCTTGATAAGTGCCAAGCTAATGTGATGTTTGCTAATAATGATTTGGAAATTACCTATGTTAATGATTCAGTTATTAAAATGCTTTCCAACCGAGAGGCCTCTCTTCAGCGTCAAATTCCAAACTTTAAGGTAAGCTCTCTTGTTGGAACATGTGTCGATGTCTTTCATAAGAACCCATCTCATCAGAGAGGTATGTTAGCAAGCCTTAGGGATGCATATGAAACAAAGCTTAAACTGAGTGAATTAACGTTTGAATTAATTGCAACCCCCGTATTTGATGAAAAGGGAACTCGATTAGGCACAGTCGTTGAATGGGACGACATCACTGAACGATTGGCGCGAGAAACAACAGAACGCGAACTTGCGCAAGAAAACGCGGGCATCAAGATGGCATTGGATAAGTGCCAAGCCAATGTGATGTTTGCCAATACAGATCTAGAAATTACTTACATCAACGAAGCCGTTACGGAAATGCTAACAGGCCGCGAGACTGAGTTACGTAGCGTATTGCCTAACTTTAATGTAAAGAACTTGGTTGGCACCTGTGTGGATGACTTCCATAAAACGCCTTCACATCAGCGTGGCATGATTGAGAACCTAAAGACCACTTACAACACGCAATTAAACTTGGCGGGCTTAACCTTTAACTTGATTGCTACGCCAGTTATTGATTCAGACGGAACCCGATTAGGAACTGTGGTTGAGTGGGATGATATAACTGAGAAGCTCGCGCGCGAAACGGCAGAGCGTGCTCAGGCGCAAGAAAACGCGGGCATCAAGATGGCATTGGATAAGTGTCAGGCCAATGTGATGTATGCCAATGCGGATCTTGAAATTACGTACTTGAATGACGCTGTAATAAATATGCTGAGTAACCGCGAACGTGAGTTGCAATCCTTATTGCCGAATTTCCGCGTGAAAGATTTGATCGGTACTTGTGTGGATGATTTCCACAAAAATCCAGCGCATCAGCGTGGTTTGTTGGCTGATCTTCGTGAGCCATATGAAACCAGTTTGAAACTGTCTGGCTTAACTTTCAATTTGATTGCATCGCCAGTGGTTGATTCCGAAGGCACTCGCTTAGGTACGGTGGTTGAGTGGGATGATGTAACGATTGCGTTGGCTAAGCAAGAAGAAGCCGATCGCGTTGCTAATGAGAACGCTCGGATCAAACAGGCGTTGGATTCCGTAACAGCCAATACTATGTTGGCTGATGATGATGGCGATATTGTTTATGCGAACAACGCTGTGATTTCTATGTTACGCGTTGCTGAATCGGACATTCGCCAAGCATTGCCGAATTTTAATTCTGATAAAGTTATTGGCAGTAACTTTGATATCTTCCATAAGAACCCTGCGCATCAGAGAAACATGCTAGCAAGCTTGACTTCAACATATCGAACAGAGATTGAAGTTGCGGGTAGAACCTTTTCATTAATTGCTAATCCAATTTTCAATGAAGATAAAGAGCGTCTTGGTACTGTGGTTGAGTGGAACGACCGGACCGCTGAAGTGAAAGCTGAAAGTGAAATCGGTAGCTTGATCAACGGTGCTTCGAAAGGGGATTTGACCGTTCGAATCCCAACGGAAGGCAAAGAAGGCTTCTTTAAATTGATCTCCGATGGTTTGAATCAGTTGGTGGCGATTGCTGATGGCGTGATTAATGATTCCGCCCGTGTGCTGGATGCCATGTCGCATGGTAAGTTAACCGAGAAGATTGAAGAAGATTACGAAGGCATTTATGGCAAGCTGAAACGTGATGCGAATCAGACGACAGAGAAGTTGACCGACATCATTGGTCAAATTCGTCAGTCGTCCATGAACGTGTCTTCTGCAGCGGATGAAATTGCACAAGGCAACGCGGACTTAAGCCAGCGTACGGAAGAGCAAGCGTCTTCACTTGAAGAAACTGCGTCCAGTATGGAAGAAATGACAAGTACCGTGAAACAGGCAGCGGACAATGCAGAGGAAGCTAATAGCTTAGCCGAAGAAGCGAAAGCCAAAGCTCAACAAGGCGGAGACGTTGTGACAAAGGCTGTAGGCGCTATGGAAGAAATCAACGTTGCCAGTAAAAAGATTTCAGACATTATTGGTGTCATTGATGAAATCGCTTTCCAAACAAACTTGTTGGCATTGAATGCTGCGGTTGAAGCGGCGAGAGCCGGTGAGCAAGGGCGAGGATTTGCGGTGGTCGCGGGTGAGGTTCGTAACTTGGCACAACGTTCTGCTGGTGCAGCAAAAGAGATTAAGGACTTGATTCGCGACAGTGTGTCCAAGGTTGAAGATGGAACTGCTCTGGTGAATGAATCAGGAAATACCTTATCCGAAATTGTAGATGCAGTCCAAAAAGTAACGTCTATGGTTGCTGATATCTCCAGTGCAGCACGAGAACAGACATCGGGTATTGAGCAGGTAAATACAGCTGTCAGCCAAATGGATGAAATGACTCAGCAGAATGCAGCTCTAGTAGAAGAGGCTTCTGCGGCCGCAGAAGCCATGGCAGAGCAATCTCGTAAGATGACCAATCTGGTTGGGTTCTTCACCATGGATGAAGGTGGTAGTTCAAACGGTGCGATTTTGTCTCCTGCTATTGCTTCTATCCCTGCACCAGCGAAAGCATCTTCGCCTGCCCAAGGTGTACCGGTGGGCGTCAGCGTAACGAACTCTGACGATGACTGGGATGAGTTTTAGGTTTTAACAAAATTCTTTAATTAGCTTGTACATAAAAGGTCTTCGCTATGAGGGCCTTTTTTGTCTGTTTAGGTTTGAAAGTTAATAAGCACTTTAATTTAAAGGGGGATTAGCGTGGGCATGGAATCTCGTGAGTTTCCGATGACGGACGCAAACTTCACACACATTAAAAACGTTGCTTACGATCGTACGGGCATTGTGTTAGGTGATCATAAGCGTGAAATGGTTTATAGCCGCTTAGCGCGTCGTTGTCGTGCTTTGGGGGTGAATGATTTTGATCAATACATTCACATCCTTGAATCTCAAGAAGGTGAAGAGCTGAGCCATTTTGTAAACAGTATTACGACTAATTTGACGTCATTTTTTCGTGAAAAGCATCATTTCGATTTTTTGACAGAAACGGTGTTTCCTGATGTTTTTAAGGCCAATGCAGCTACTCGAAAAGTCAGAATTTGGTCGGCGGGTTGTTCTACCGGGGAAGAACCTTATTCCTTAGCGATTACCTTGGCTAATTTTCTTAAACTAAACAGTCACAAATACAAAGATTGGGATGTGAAAATTTTGGCCACGGATCTGGATTCAAATGTTCTGGATAAAGGTAAGCGAGGTGCCTATCTTGTTTCAGGTGCAGATGGATTAAGTGATTCAGATCGAAAAGAATATTTTACTGAGTCAGATCAAGAAGACGGTCACCATTTGCTGGCAAAAGAAAAAATAAGAAACTTGATTACTTTTAACCGACTAAACTTATTACACAAGTGGCCAATGAAGGGAAAGTTTGATGTGATATTCTGCCGAAATGTCGTGATATATTTTGATAAAGACACTCAAAAAGTGTTGTTTGATCGTTACGCCAATCAATTAAAAGATGCCGGTTACTTGATGATTGGTCATTCTGAGAATTTACATCGGGTATCCACTCGATTCTCAGCGTTAGGTAATACACGATATAAGAAAATTAACTAAAGGGATTTCATGCTGAGCCATAAAAAGAAACCTGCACCTAAACGCGTTTCAGTGGGGTTTGAGCACGTTAAACGCTTTTGGGACCCTAAACACAGTTGCTTTGTTGCGAAAATCCTACCTGGAGAGTTTTATATTTCAGGTAAGGATGAAGTAATTTCGACTGTGTTAGGGTCGTGCATTTCTGCGTGCATTCGTGATCCCGTATTAGGCTTGGGCGGCATGAATCATTTTATGTTGCCTCATCATGGCGGCCATTCAAATGTTTCATGGGAAGGCTCTACCATCAGCAGTGAAACACGTTACGGTAACTGGGCCATGGAGTACTTGATTAACGAATTATTGAAATTAGGGGCAGTAAGAGAGCGTTTGGAGGTGAAAGTCTTTGGTGGTGGCCAAGTGCTGGCAAATATGACCGACATTGGATCTCGTAATATTCAATTTGTGAAGGATTATCTCTATAACGAAGGCATGGAAATCGTTTCTCAGGATATGGGTGGGCAGTTACCTAGAAAGGTTGTATATCACCCTGATACTGGTAAAGTTTTGGTTAAAAAGATTCGTAAAACATCGAACGATACGATTGTTGCTCGCGAAAAAGATTACATGCGTCGTATCGATACCGACATTGGTGATACCAGTGCCGGTAGTATTGAGCTGTTTGACTAGAGGAAAGAACTTGAATGCGAAAGATTAAAGTACTCATCGTTGATGATTCGCCAACCGTTCGAAGTGTGCTCGAACAAGTACTGAGCTCTGACCCAGATATTGAAGTGGTGGGGTCTGCAGAAGACCCTCTGGTCGCACGGGATGAAATTAAACGATTGAACCCCGATGTTTTAACCTTAGATGTGGAAATGCCGAAAATGGATGGCATTTCATTTTTACGAAACCTCATGCGTTTAAGGCCCATGCCTGTTGTAATGGTTTCAACACTGACAGAGCAGGGGGCACCTGTAACATTAGAGGCCCTTGAAATTGGCGCGGTGGATTATGTTGCTAAGCCTAAATCAGCGGGTGACTTGGGATTATCAGGCTACATTGAAGAAATTTGCACGAAAGTAAAAGTGGCTGCAAAGGCCAACGTTCGTGCGATGGAACGTGAACCTACTGCTCAGAAAACAACAGCATTAACCATGCCGGAGCACATGAAGTCCCGATTAGATACAACGCGCATCATTGGAATCGGTGCTTCAACAGGCGGCACAGAGGCATTAAAAGAAGTGCTTACGAAAATGCCAGTGGGTTGCCCTCCTATTATTGTGAGTCAGCATATTCCTGCGGGGTTTAGTAAATCATTTTCTGAGCGTGTTGATGGTTCCAGTGCGATTTCCGTAAAAGAAGCGGAAGACGGTGATCGTTTACAGTCGGGGACAGCGTACATTGCGCCTGGTGATCGACATCTTGTACTAAAGCGTTCTGGTGGTGACTTTTATATCGTGTTGGATGACGGTGAAAATGTTAATCGCCACAAACCATCGGTAGAGGTAATGTTTGATTCTTTGAGTTTGGTCAGCAGAGGTCACTGTGTTGCGGCCATGCTGACTGGCATGGGTGCTGACGGCGCTCAGGCCATGTTACGATTACTTAAAGCAGGTGGTCGGACGTTGGCCCAGAATGAAGCAACGTGCGTTGTCTGGGGAATGCCGGGCGCGGCTGTAAAGTTAGGGGCGGTGGAAAAAGAAGTGGCGTTACCTCATATGGCGCAGGCCATCTTAAAAGCGTGTATAAAGTAGCCAATTATTTAATAAAATCATAAATCTAGGAATTCTCTAATCAAAATGGTTGGATAAACAAAATTTTTGGCTATTATGTAGGTATTCACTCATAAAGTGAGTGAGGAATGGAATCGTATAAAATCAAAAATGAGGTTAGCTATGGCAATTGTTTCTTCGCTTGATGGCAGTACTGGTGAATTGACTATAAAAGTTAAAGGGCGTTTTGACTTTAGCGCACATCAGGAATTTCGTGATGCCTATGAGAAAGTAGATAGCGCACCGGCATTGTATTTGGTCGACATGGGCGAAACAACGTATTTGGATAGCTCTGCGTTGGGCATGCTTTTATTATTGAGAGATCATGCGGGCGGCGACAGTGCTCGAATCAAGATTTCAAGCTGTAACAGTGATGTTAAAAAAATTCTTACGATTTCGAATTTTGAACAACTTTTTGAAATTGATTAATCTGCCACTCGATTAAGCGATATGGAGATCCCTTATTATGGAAGATGATGGTGGCTCCCTTAAGATTTTAATCGCTGATGACAATGAAACCGATCGCATGATATTGCATGCGATTGTGAAAAAACAGGGTCATGCGGTCGTCACTGCAAGTGATGGGGTGGAAGCAGTAGAGCGGTTCATTGAAGAACAACCTGAATTGATTCTTCTGGATGCTCTGATGCCTAATATGGATGGCTTTGAAGCAGCTCGGCGCATTAAGGAGCTTGCAGGCGAAGATCTTGTCCCTATTATTTTCCTTACCTCTCTAAAAGATGCTGAATCTTTAGCAAAGTGTTTAGAGGCGGGTGGCGATGACTTTCTGTCAAAGCCTTATAATCGCATTATCCTTCAGGCAAAAATCAATGCCTTCAGTCGAATGCGTAATATGCATTTGACGATGCAAAAGCAACGCGATCAGATTGCTTTGCATAATGAACACCTTCTGCATGAGCAAGAAACCGCTAAAGCCGTTTTTGATAATGTGGCGCATTCCGGTTGCCTTGATTCCCCGAACATAAAATACCTCCTTTCACCTTTGGCGGTTTTCAATGGTGATGTTTTGTTGGCTGCTCGTAAGCCTTCTGGTGGTATGCATGTCTTACTGGGGGATTACACAGGCCACGGTTTACCTGCTGCGATCGGTGCGATGCCCATGGCAGAGATCTTTTATGCGCTGACCAGCAAAGGCTTTACGATTGAAGAGATCATCAAAGAGATCAATGCCAAACTTAAGGCCATCTTACCAACGGGCGTGTTCTGTTGCGCATGTATGGTGGATATGGAGTTTCGCGAACGTGAAATGAAAGTTTGGATTGGTGGTTTACCGACGTGTTTCTTATATAGAAGTGGCACTGGTGAACGTGTAGAGATCGCATCCAACCATTTGCCGCTTGGGGTGCTAAGTGGTGATCAATTCAAGGTGAAGATGCAGGTCTTTGAGGTCAGCGAAGGTGATCGCGTTTACATGTGGTCGGATGGCATTCATGAAGCGCGTAATGACCAAGACGTAATGTTCGGTGAGGAACGACTGATTGATGTATTTGATCGTTGTACCAGCCCTGAGTCTCTGTTTGATGACATCAATGTCGCTGTTGAGGAGTATTTGGGGGAGGCGGAACGTGATGATGACATCACCTTGGTTGAGGTTCGTATTCCGAACGAGCGGGAAATTGAAGAGCTGCCTGAAGAGACCATTGATATCTCTGATAAAGGCCCTATGGATTGGCATTTGGATTATCGTCTGAATCCTCTCAGTCTTAAGTACTTTAACCCGTTGCCTTTTGTATTACAGTTGATTACAGAAGTGCCAGGTTTACGCCGTTGCAGTGGGCAGGTTTACACCATTTTGGCAGAGTTGTATTCAAATGCGTTGGAGCATGGCGTACTTGGGTTGGATTCTGAACTTAAAAAGAACCCTCAGGGGTTCAGTGAATATTATGATTTAAGAGCGAAACGTTTGGAAGGGCTTGATTTAGGTTTTGTTAATTTCAAGTTAAATCATATTCCTACGGAGACCGGTGGTGCTTTGACGGTCTTGATCAGCGACAGTGGTGAAGGCTTTGATTTTCAAAGTAAGCTGGATGATGGATCGGATAAGCAATATTGTGGCCGTGGAATCCCCTTGATCTCTACACTTTGTCGTTCAGTGACTTATAAAGGGTGTGGAAACGAAGTAGAAGCGGTTTTTGAGTGGCATTACACACAAACAGGCAGCTAAAGCACTTGCTTTAACCCCTGTCGACACTATCTAATAGGGTTTTACTTTTTACATAGAAACAGACGACATATCAGGAAGAATTAATGACCGACCTTCAACACCTGGATCTTGAAGCGCTTGAAGAATTAAGAGATGTAATGGAAGACGAATTCCAGAGTCTTATTGAGACGTTTATTGTGGATGCAGAGCGCAAACTCGTGGCCTTTCAAGCTGCTATAAGTGGCGCGAATGCAGACGAAGTGGGTAAGGTGAGTCATAGCTTTAAAGGCAGTTGCAGCAATATTGGCGCACCTCTGTTAAGTGCTTTGTGTAAAAAGTCCGAAGATAAAGGCCGTGAAAACGATTTATCTGGTGTTGATGTTATATTCGATGATATTTGCAATGAATATCAGATCGTTAAGAAGTTACTTACCGAACAATTGTCTTAAGTTATTCTTGGCAAGCTTATTGCTCTGATCTTCATAGACTATGAATTTTGGAGCAATAACATGGCAACTCCTCAAATGGGTGTTTTTTCTTCTGACTCCTCTGTATCAGCTAAACCTAGCGATATCAGTGGCTCTAAGGCGAATCGATCCAGTTCTGAAACGGATTTCTCCGACAGTTTTGAACAGGCAATGTCTGATGTTCTTAATAAAGACGGAGGCATTGAGTCTCCGCTGAATGGCACTGTTTTGCCAGGTGAGTTGGCGGACGGCCAAATGCCTGAAGGCTTTATGGCCGAGCTTGAACAAACATTGGAAGACTATTTTGCTCAGTTGGGCGATTTAGATTCCATGAGTGAAGAAGAGTTGATGTCGGCTTTTCAGGATTTGTCCCAAAAATTGGCTGCTCTGGCCAACAGCTTTGGGATGCAGATGAGTCCTTCTGAGATTCAAAATACGCTGACGAGATTATCCGATAACTTTGGTCCGGGCGGTCAGCAAGGCCTTGTAAAACCATTGGGGTTATTAGGGCAAGGCAATGTTGGTTTAAATAAAGAGGGATCATCTGATGTAGCGTCAGACAGCGCTTTATTGTCATCGTTTAAATTACTGAAGCAATCAGTGCAGTCAGAGAATTTTGCATCTTCTTCAGTGGTTGATGGTTTGAAGTCTATGTTGTCGTCGAGTGCGGCGACGGGTATGTCCATGTCTTTGGATGATGTTACGAATAACGGTTCTCAGGCGCCGCTTCAAATGTACAATCAGCCTCAGTCGCCAGCGATTGAAGATGCTGAGTTGTCTTTACAGAAGATTCCTGTGCCTCCATCGAACCGCCAGTTTACTCAGGAGTTGAGTGAACGCATTATGGTGATGTCGTCTAAGAATATACAAAGCGCAGAAATTCAGCTGTCTCCTCCTGAACTTGGTGCATTGATGGTAAAAATCAATGTTGAAGGTGATCAGGCGAGCGTGGTTTTTTCATCGCCAAATGTGGGTGTTCGAGAAGCGTTAGAACAGCAAAGTTTTCGCCTGAAAGAAATGATGGAAGAAAACGGCGTTGATTTGGTTGATGTGGATGTGTCTGATCAACAAAAAGATGATTCCCGACCGGAAGAGATGTTTGCTGATGAACATTCGGATTCCAATAACGAAGAAATAGATGATACTGCGGTCATGGATCTATTAGAGAACCTTGATAAGCAAAAATCCGTAACAGCGTCTATGAAGTTGGTGGATTATTACGCATAGGCTTGAAGTTCGTTAACCTTGACTACAATAAAGATGAACACCTTTTTACATAATTATCAGTATATTAACTTGAAGGTGAGTGCAGAAGTTAGGTACAAAGGTGTTTGAATTAAGTTATCCGCTCATTTGAGCTGAGTAAGTAACGAGACAAGGTTAATTGGAGTAACTATGGCTGAAGAACAAGATATTGATATGTCCGATCAGCAATCCACTGGCAAGAAGCGTTTGTTTATTGTTATTGGGGTTGTAGCGTTGGTGAGTTTGTTGTCATTAGGTGGTGCTGCGTTCCTGCTTCTTAGTGGTGATGATGAGACGTCTGCCGAAGACGAAGTGGTTGAGGAAGTGAAGCTTCCTGCGCTTTATTATGAAATGCAGCCCGCTTTTGTCGTGACGTATAAAGTTGGAATGCGTCAACGTTATATGCAGGTCTATGTGACTTTGATGTTGAGAAGTCCAGAATTGCTTGAAGCATTACAAGTGAATCACCCTGCTTTACAAAGTGGGTTACTTCAGATGTTTGGAAGTCAGGATTTTAACCACCTGAAAACATCAGAGGGTAAAGATGATTTAAGAAAATTATCTTTGGACGTGGTTAATGAAGTTGTAGCAAATAATATTGGTGAAGGAACGGTTGAACAGGTGTTATTTACGAACATCGTTATGCAGTAATTAGCGTAGCGTATGTTTAAAACCACACCGACAGTTCCTTATCGGAATGACTTAAATAAGCAGGTATGAGTTGTGCAAGACTTACTTTCACAAGACGAGATTGATGCGCTATTGCATGGCGTTGATGATGGTGACGTTGACACGGATTCAGACGGTGGATCTGGTGAAGGCGTAGCTTCGTATGATATTACGAGTCAGGATCGTATTGTTCGTGGCCGGATGCCAACGCTTGAAATGATTAATGAGCGTTTCACTCGTTACACTCGTATCAGTTTGTTTAATTTGCTGCGTCGAAGCGCTGAGGTTGTCTCAGGGGGCGTGCAAATAATGAAGTTTGGTGAGTATGTGCATTCTCTGTACGTACCAACCAGTTTGAATTTGGTGAAGGTTCGTCCTTTGAAAGGAACGGGGCTGTTTGTTCTTGACGCCAAGTTGGTGTTTAAACTGGTGGATAACTTCTTTGGTGGCGATGGTCGACACGCCAAAATTGAAGGTCGTGAATTTACACCAACAGAAACCCGAATTGTTCAGATGGTGCTTGAACAATTATTTATCGACATGAAAGAAGCGTGGGGCTCAATTCTGGATGTGGATTTTGAGTACTTAAACTCAGAAGTTAACCCAGCAATGGCGAACATTGTAAGCCCTGCGGAAGTGGTGGTTGTTAGTACGTTTCATATTGAACTCGATGGCGGCGGTGGTGATTTGCAGCTGACCATTCCTTATTCAATGATCGAACCACTGAGGGAGATTTTAGATGCCGGTGTTCAGTCTGACATCGATGAAGTTGACGAACGCTGGGAAAGAATTCTTCGTGAATACAGTTTGAACCTTAAGGCCAATCTTACTGGGTCTGTGTGTACTCGGCAATTGACGTTGGGTGAAATCGTGGAGTGGAAAGAAGGTGATATTATCCCTGTGGATATGCCTGAGTTTATTACCATGAGTGCTAATGGCGTTCCAACGTTTGATTGTCAGTTAGGGGCTGCAGGTGAAAAGTTAGCAGCCAAAGTCGTTAAGCCAGTTAAGAAACGCTTACGTTAAGTTGAGATAAGTGAGTTTGCCTGTTTAAGGTGAATAACAATAGATTTAAATAGAAAAGGGGAATCACCATGGCCGAAGAAGAGAATATGACTGAAGGTCAGGAAGAAAACGTGGATCAGGATCAATTGTCTGATGAATGGGCTGCAGCCATGGAGGAAGCGGGTGCAACGGATTCGGATGAAGGTGAAGAGGTATCGGATAAGAATAAGATCCTTGAACCTGATAATGAGCCGATGGACGGCGATATGCTTTCCGATCCGAATAATCCCAATTTGGATGTAATTCTAGATATTCCCGTGACTATTTCAATGGAAGTAGGCAATACGGAAATATCCATTCGTAACTTACTTCAGCTTAACCAAGGGTCTGTTATCGAACTAGATCGATTGGCGGGTGAGCCCTTAGATGTTTTAGTTAATGGCCAGTTGATTGCTCATGGTGAAGTTGTAATGGTGAACGAGAAGTTTGGTATTCGTTTGACGGACGTGGTTAGCCCAACCGAGCGAATCAGAAAACTTCGTTAATTGTTGATGCGCATAAACGGCGATACAAAAGGTGAATAGCGTTCCGTTATCCATCTTTTGTTAGTCTCCTATATTTTTCACTGTTAGACTGACACTCGACAATAAACAATACATTGATAGGACGTTGTGATCGGGATGGCCGGAAAAAACACTTTTGTAAGCTTTGGTTTTATTCTTTCTTTGGTGATCTCTGCCAGTTCAGTTGCTGAGCAGGCGCCTTCAGAGAAGAGTTCAACTTCAAACTCAATCGAAGCGACTGAGGTTGCTGAAGGTAACGGCGATAACAGCGGTGATAAATACGAGGACTCTGCTCGTGTTGTCGAAAAACCAGCACTTTCTGTTTCTGAACCTGTACTTTCTATTTCTGAACCTGAAATGCGTGATGAAACGGCGACTTCCGATTACGTTCAGAGATTAATGACCGACCCTCAGAACCCTGATTCTACAAGCACTCCCACCTCTACAGTTCAATTAGCGACGACGGTTGCAGGCCTTTTTGCAGTAATAGGCATGATTTTTGTAGCTGCATGGTTAGTACGACGTTTATCTGGCGGTCAGATAGGTCAAGGCAATGCAGTTATCAAAATATTGGCAACGCAAGCTTTAGGCACTAAAGAACGCATTTGTTTGATAGACGTTGGTGGCCAGCAGGTTCTGGTGGGAATTACCGCGCAAGCAATGCAAACCTTGATGGTTCTTGATGAACCTATTGATCTCAAGGCGAACAATCAAAGTTCAGCGTGGTCTTCTTCAGAATCTGTAAATAGCGTATTTGGCGCAAAGTTACAGTCTATGTTGAAGGGGACGACAGTTAATGAGGGTAAACAGCCTAAAGTGGACGGTTAGTTTATTAATCGGTTTTTTGACGGTTCTTCCTGCTTGGGCTGAACCAGGTATTCCCGCCGTTGCTTTGACAACGAACCCTGATGGAAGTCAGGAATATACTGTAACCATTCAAATTCTTGCCATCATGACTATGCTGACGTTGCTGCCAGCCATGGTCATGATGATGACGTCCTTCACTCGCATCATTATTGTTTTCTCGATTGTTCGTCAGGCCATGGGCTTGCAGCAGTCACCGTCGAATCAGATTCTGGTTGGTTTAGCCTTATTTTTGACGTTCTTTATTATGACTCCAATTCTGGAGGACATTCATCAAAACGCTTTGATGCCGTACATCAACGAAGAGCTCACCTCCTTGGAGGCGCTTGAGAAAGCGGAAGTTCCGATAAGAGCATTTATGCTGGGGCAAACGCGTGAAGATGATATCGCGTTGTTTGTTAGGATTTCGGGTAAAACGGATATCAAGGGGCCGGAAGATCTGCCTTTGAATATTGTGATACCTGCGTTCGTCACCAGTGAATTAAAAACGGCGTTTCAGATTGGCTTCTTAATCTTTATCCCATTTTTAATCATTGACATGGTGGTGGCTTCGGTCTTGATGGCAATGGGTATGATGATGTTGTCACCCATTATTATCTCCTTGCCGTTTAAGATTATGTTGTTCGTATTGGTAGACGGTTGGGCCTTAATTATTGGTACTTTAGCCTCCAGTTTTAATGTGTGAGTTAGGAGATAAATGATGACACCTGAAGTCGTAGTTGATATCTATTCTGAAGCCATTTATTTGATCATGATAATGGTTTCGCTGATCATCGCACCCAGTTTGATTGTTGGTTTGATGGTGAGTACGTTCCAAGCGGCGACGCAGATTAACGAGCAGACGTTGACTTTTTTACCTCGTTTGATTGTTACTTTGTTTACGTTGATTGTTGGTGGTCCTTGGCTGATGAGAGAGCTGATGGATTACACCCAAACGCTTATTACTAACATCCCGTATGTGATTGGTTAATTTAATATGACCGGTTTGTTGGAAATTAACACGCCAGAAATTACGGCTTGGGTTGGTCGGTATATGTGGCCGATGTTCCGTATTTCAGGCTTTTTGTTGGCTGCCCCTTTCTTTGGCGCCAACTTTGTTCCAACTCGAATTCGTCTGTTGTTAGCACTTGTGCTGACCATTGTTATTGCTCCCATGCTTCCGCCTGTTCCTAGGATGGATCCGTTTGCGATGGAGCATATTTTATTGATTCTTAATCAAACGCTGATTGGTGTTTGTTTGGGCTTCTTGCTTCAGATTTTTATGCAGCTATTTGTTATTTCAGGCCAGATTATCGGCATGAAAATGGGGTTGGGGTTTGCAATGATGAATGACCCCGCAAACGGAGTGAGCGTTCCCGTGGTTGCTCAATTCTATTTGATGATGGTGACTTTGTTGTTTCTTGCCAGTAATGGACATTTAGTTGCGATTGAGATACTGGTTGAAAGCTTTTATACCATCCCAGTGAATGTGAAAGGGTTAAATCCGAATGATTTACATCTCATTCCTTTGTGGGGTAGTTGGATGATGGCCGGTGCATTGTTGATGGCCCTTCCTGCCGTTGTGGCATTAACCATTGTGAATATGGCCTTCGGTGTGATGAGCCGAGCAGCACCTCAGATGAACGTGTTTGCGTTGGGTTTTCCGACAGCACTTATTCTTGGGATGTTTGTAATGTGGGTGACTCAGATAAATATGTTGGCGCTTTATCAGACTTTTGTAGCGGATGCGTTGGAATTTATGCGTTTGCTGATTAAAGCGTGATTGTTTTGGACGGTTTTTAATTTTTTAGGATACGAGTTTTTGAACGCTCGTGTGTATTCATACTGCTTAAGTCCATAAGGTTGTTTTGTCATGGCAGAAGAAGACAGCAGTCAGGAAAAAACAGAAGAGGCCACGCCCAGGCGGCTTGAAAAAGCCAGAGAAGAGGGCGATGTTCCCCGGTCGCGAGAATTAAGTACGTTTGCTGTTTTGATGGCAGGCACGGTTGGTCTGTGGATTTTTGGCGCTGATATTTCTCATTCATTAATGCAAACCATGAGAGATAACTTTTCGATTGAGCGCGCAGCTATTTACGATACCAATCAAATGGCGATTCATTTGGCCAGTGCTGCCGAGGAGGTTGTTTTAGGGTTGGCACCTTTGATGGCATTGCTTTTGTTCGCTGCCATTGCGGGGCCGTTAGGGCTTGGCGGTTGGAACTTTGCGGGCAAAGCATTAATGCCGAAAGCCAATAGAATCAGCCCTCTTGCGGGGCTTAAGCGTATGTTCTCCATGCGCTCTATGGTTGAATTGGTTAAATCCATATTGAAAATTACTCTGGTTGGGGGGCTAGCTGTTCTGATCATGGATTGGATGCAGCTTGAAATCCTTACTTTACCGATGGAATCTCTTGAGCAATCAATCGAGCATTCCATGGTAATCATCGCATTAAGCGCCATTGCTTTATCTTCTGCGACGCTCATTATTGCCATCATTGATGTGCCGTATCAGATTTATGAGCACGCTAAAAAGCTTAAGATGAGTTCTCAAGAAATTAAAGATGAATTCAAAGAGACGGAAGGTAAGCCTGAAGTTAAGCGTAAGGTTCGTCAATTGCAGATGGAAATGGCGAATCGTCGAATGATGGGCGATGTGCCGGATGCCGATGTTATTATTACAAACCCGACGCACTTCTCGGTGGCGTTGAAATACGATCCAAAGATATCTTCTGCTCCGATTATGTTGGCAAAAGGTGTGGATCAGACGGCAATGAAAATTCGTGAAATCGCCAACGAATATGATATTCCTATTCTTGAGGCACCGCCGCTTGCTCGTTCTATTTATTACAATACCGAAATTGGTGATGAAATCCCTGAAGGCTTATATGTGGCGATTGCTCAGGTCTTAGCGTATATCTTCCAGCTGGATCAGTACATGAAGGGCCGTGGGCCTAAGCCGAAAGATCTCGGTGATATGCCGATTCCTGATGATCTACAACACGATTAAGGTGTACTTAATTCGATTATGTGCGATGCCGCTTTGCAATGAAGTCGGCATCGCTTCATCTTCATATTTAAATTAATTTCTCTGTTTCTTAAAAGTAGGAACACTTCTTGCGATAACCCCCTTAGAACAAATTATGCGTCAAAAAAATGTACCTGACGTTTTGAGGGAGTGGAGTTTTATGAAGTTTCCTGCTTTGGGAATGCCAAGCATGACACCAAAACAGATGCTGGGAAGTGCTGGTCATATTTTCAGTAACAACATGGGTGTTCCTATTTTATTGCTGACTCTGTTAGCAATGATGACCTTGCCGGTTCCTCCATTTATCTTGGATGTCTTATTTACCTTTAATATCGCCTTGGCGTTGGTGGTTCTCCTTGTTGGGGTTTATGCCTTGAGGCCGCTTGAATTTGCTGTGTTTCCTACCATTCTTCTGGTTGCCACGTTACTTCGATTGGCCTTGAATGTTGCATCTACTCGAGTTGTATTACTGGAAGGGCATCAGGGCGGAGATGCCGCTGGTAAGGTGATTGAAGCTTTTGGTGAGGTGGTTATCGGTGGTAACTACGCGGTTGGCTTGGTTGTCTTCGCCATTTTAATGATTATTAACTTTGTGGTTGTAACAAAGGGTGCGGGACGCATCTCAGAAGTAAGCGCACGTTTTACCTTGGATGCGATGCCTGGTAAGCAAATGGCGATCGATGCGGATTTGAACGCCGGTTTGATTGATCAGGAAGAAGCCAAAACACGAAGAGCGGATATTGCTCAAGAAGCTGACTTTTATGGGTCAATGGATGGTGCCAGTAAGTTCGTTCGTGGTGATGCGGTCGCGGGTATTCTGATTCTTTTGATTAACCTGATTGGTGGGCTTTCGATTGGTATGGGTCAGCATGACCTAGAGTTTGCTGATGCGGTTGAAAAGTATTCTTTGTTAACGATTGGTGACGGCTTAGTTGCACAGATTCCTTCTCTTATCTTATCGACTGCTGCAGCGATCATGGTTACGCGTGTTAACAGTGCTGAAGAGATGCGTGATCAAGTTGTTGGTCAAATGTTCAGTTCGCCAAAAGCGCTTTCTGTTTCTGCTGCCATCCTGATTATCATGGGTCTTGTGCCTGGTATGCCTCACATGGCGTTTCTTGGTTTGGGTACACTTGCTGCAGCAGGCGCTGCGTTTATTCATTTTAAAAATAAAGACACTGACGAAGAAGTTCAGGTTGGAAAGGCCGGAGAGCTTCTGGATAAAAACGTTCCTAAGGGGCAGGCAGAAGGTCAGGCTGAAGATGTTAAAGAATTGTCTTGGGATGATGTAACTCCGGTTGATCCTGTGGGTCTTGAAGTTGGTTATCGATTAATACCTATGGTAGATAAAAGCCAGGGCGGTATGTTGTTAAACCGGATTAAGGGTGTTCGTAAAAAGTTGTCTCAGGAAGTGGGCTTTCTAATGCCTTCTGTACACATTCGAGATAATTTGGATTTATTGCCTAACGTGTATCGAATATCTTTGATGGGCGTAGTAGTAGGGGAGGCAGAAATTCACCCTGATCGTGATTTGGCCATTAATCCGGGTCAAGTTTTTGGCGAAGTTAACGGTATTGCCGCTAAAGACCCCGCGTTTGGATTGGATGCGTTCTGGATTGAACCGAACTTAAAAGATAAAGCGCAAACATTAGGTTATACCGTGGTGGATGCCAGTACTGTGGTTGCAACGCACTTAAACCAGTTGTTGTTTAAGCATGCAAATGAATTGATTGGCCATGAGGAAGTACAACAACTCATGGATCTTCTTGCGAAGAAATCACCAAAGTTAGCGGAAGAGTTGGTGCCGAATACACTGACATTGAGTGGTTTGTTGAAGATTCTTCAGAATTTATTAATGGAGCAAGTGCCAATACGTGACATGAGAACGTTGGCGGAAGCAATTATAGAGGCGTCGGCTCGAACGAAAGACCCTGAGCTTTTGACTGAAGCCGTCAGATTGTCGTTATCCCGAATGATTGTACAAAATATAATCGGATCTGACGATGAGTTACCTGTTATTACATTAGAGCCGGGCTTGGAAAACATTTTGTTACAGTCTGTACAACAAGCGAAACAGGCGGGGCAGGTTGGCGGTGATAGTATTGTGTTGGAACCCTCTCTTGCAGAGCGCCTTCAGTCTTCCGTTAGTGAAGCTGCTCAGCGTCAGGAGCTCGCTGGAAAATCCGCTGTATTGCTTGTATCACCTGCTATTCGGGTAGCAGTTGCTAAGTTCGTCAGGAATGCGTCTGAGACGTTAGCTGTCTTGTCGTATAACGAAGTGCCTGATAATAAGCAGATTACGATTGTGGCAGCAGTAGGAAGTTAACAGTTATTGATTAATTGGCATTAATTTCGCATTTATAAGATTAACGTCAATTTATTGCTGAAAAATATTTCAGGCAGACTTTTGTAAGAGTGGCTAAGCTATGAAAGCTAAAAAGTTTTTTGCTCCAACAATGCAACAGGCATTAAAAAAGGTTTCCGAACAGATGGGGCCAGATGCAGTTGTATTGGCTAACCGTAGAGTGAATGGCGGTGTCGAGGTCATTACCGCGTTGGATTATGATCCTAGGCATGATGGTAAAGTGGATTTTGACTACTTTGACCAAGCTGAAAGCCCTCAAGGTAAAAATAAATATGTAAACCCTGAACTTCAGGCTGAATTAAGTCGGGCTTCAAACGCTGTTTCTCGCAGTCATTGGACTGACGTTTCAGACGACCTTGTTGGCTTGGGTGAGCGTTTAGAAAATTCTTCAATTGATCGCGGGCAAAAGAAAGCAGAACCGTTCAAGAAGAAGGCGGCAATTTTAAGGTCAAAGTTCAGTAAGCCAGCCGCTCGCCCTGATGAAGATATGAATACCATGAAGCAAGAGCTTCAAGGCTTAAAGCAAATGCTTAGACAGCAATTGGATGATCGTGAGATGGCTGATTACGCCAATTATCATCCTTTGCACGCGTCTGCGTTAAAGCGCATGGGGCAACTGGGTTTAGGGAATAATGTTGCTCGATCAATTATTGATAGAGTGACTGAAATGCATGATGAGCAAGGGATTTGGCGAGAAGCATTGACGTTGTTGGCTGATGATTTACCTATCAACAAAAGTGAACTGTTAGAGCGTGGAGGTGTTTATGCGTTCTTTGGTCCTTCTGGTTCAGGTAAGACGACAACCATTGCTAAGCTTGCTGCAAAGTTTGCATTAAAGCATGGCAGCGAAGGCGTTGTTTTAATCTCTACGGATGGTCAACGAATTGGCGCTCACGATCAGATGCGTACTTTGGGTCGAATTTTGAATGTGCCTGTTCGAGTGGTGGATAAGAAACATTCGTTAGAGCAGTTATTGAATACAGTACGTAATAAATCGCTCGTTATTATTGATACTCCGGGCGTTGATCCTACGACATCACCAATACATCAGCAGCTACGAATGATTCAACAAAATTCAAATAACTTTAAGTCATTCATAACGTTGCCATGCACAATTCAGAAAACTGTTTTAACGAAAGTACTTGATACATATCAAGACTTTAGCTTGAATGGGTGTATTCTTACCAAACTTGATGAAGCAGGTTCACTGGGTGAGATGCTGGATGTTCTGATTGAACGAGTGGTTTCTGTATCTTATATGACCAACGGTGCAAGAATTCCTGATGACATTGAAAGTGCAAATGCTGGCAACTTAGTGAGTAAAGCTGTTTATTTATATCAGCAAGCTAATGGTGGTGTGAGTGCATTTGCAAGCGAACTAAAACAAGCTGAACAAGCGTTCTCAAGTAGAATTGCAAGTTAGAATATAAAGTGCCACGGGAGTAGGTATGAGTAGTAGTCCAGTACAAGTGATCGCTGTCACAGGAGGCAAGGGGGGGGTTGGTAAGAGCAACGTTGCCCTAAATCTTGGGATTGCCTTGTGCGAAATGGGTCGCCGGACTGTATTGCTTGATGCAGATTTGGGGCTGGCAAACATTGATATCTTATTGGGGATTTCATCCACCAAAACATTGGAACATGTTTTGTCAGGTGAATGTACTCTTTCAGAGATTATGGTGCCTGGGCCTATGGGGCTGAAGATTGTACCTGCTTCTTCTGGAACGAAGTACATGGTGAATTTATCAACTCAAGAACATGCTGGTTTGATTAATGCGTTCAGTGAAGTCGCACAGCAGATGGATGTTCTAATTGTTGATACAGCAGCTGGCATCGCTGAAGACGTTATCAGTTTTGTTCGTGCATCGAATGAGGTGTTGGTGGTTGTAACTGACGAGCCCACTTCGATTACCGATGCCTATGCGTTGATGAAGTTATTAAATAGAGATTATGGGATGTTCCGTTTTCGAGTTGTGGCCAACATGGTTAAGACTCAACAGGATGGTCGTAACTTATTTGCTAAACTCACTAAAGTAACTGATAGATTTCTTGATGTCGCTTTGCAATATGTCGGTTCAGTTCCGTTCGATGATCAGGTTAAGAAAGCCGTTCAAAGACAAAAGGCTGTATTGGAATCGTATCCTAGATCAAAAGCTTCTGTTGCCATTCGTGCATTGGCGCAGAAAGCAGATGCCTGGCCGTTACCAACGTCCTCTAAAGGGCATTTAGAATTTTTTGCGGAGCAATTGGTTCAATACGACGTAGGTTAATTGTGTTGGATTTATTTGTTCAGTGTCAGACTGAAAGAAATGTAGGGTGTTGCTATGGCTGCAGTTAGTGGGGTTGTTATGTATTCGGAGACAGATACAAAAGGTGCTCACGACCTTGTACAGAAGTATGCCGGCCTGGTTAAGAAAATTGCGACCCACTTGATGGGGCGCTTACCTCCTAGTGTGCAACTGGATGACCTAATTCAATCGGGAATGATTGGGTTGTTGGAGGCTGCAAAGAAATACGATGCATCAAAAGGTGCTAGCTTTGAAACTTATGCCGGCATTCGTATTCGTGGTGCTATGCTTGATGAAATTCGACGTGGTGATTGGGCACCAAGATCAGTTCACCGAAACGGTCGCAGGGTGATGGATGCGATTAAGCAAGTTGAAGGTCACACTGGGCGAGATGCACAAGATAATGAAGTTGCTAAAGAACTGGGCGTATCGGTCGATGAATACCATAATTATCTCCAAGATTCGGTTGGTAGTAAGCTTTTTAGCTTCGAAGAATTAATTGCTGAAGGCGAGTATCAGAAAGATGACTTTCATGGTACAACCCCTGGACCTTTTGATGATGTTGCTAAACAACGCTTTCGTAGAAAATTAACGGAAGCAATAACTCGCTTACCAGAGCGAGAACGTTTAACGTTAGCTCTGTATTACAATGAGGAGCTAAACTTAAAAGAGATTGGGGAAATTTTGGGAGTGAGTGAGTCTCGAGTAAGTCAGATTCACAGCCAGGCTGCGCACAGATTAAAAGCTCGTTTGTTGGAATGGAATGACGAAAGAGCTTAAAAGTTGCATAATTACTGGATAGTCTAAATCTAATGACTACACTTACTTTACAACCATATTCGAATGGAAAATTCATTTTCCATCAAGGTCTTGGGAGGTTATCTTGGACAAGAATATGAAAATTCTGATAGTTGACGATTTTTCAACTATGAGACGAATCATTAAGAATTTATTAAAAGACTTGGGTTTTACAAATACTCATGAAGCCGATGACGGCAGTACAGGGTTACCGATGCTTAAAACCGGTGATTTTGACTTCCTGATTACAGACTGGAACATGCCTGGCATGACCGGTATTGATTTGCTACGAGCTGTTCGTGCTGATGAGGCTTTGTCTCATACTCCAGTGCTGATGGTAACGGCAGAGGCAAAGCGTGAGCAAATTGTGGCCGCAGCCCAAGCGGGTGTTAATGGCTACGTTGTTAAACCTTTTACAGCTCAAGCGTTAAAAGAAAAGATTGAAAAGATCTTTGAGCGTGTAGATGCGAGTTAAATCTTAGTGACCGTTCTCTAAAGGGGAACCTAATGGCTGATAGTAAATCGGGCGGTCACCTGGAGGATATTCAGGATTCGATCCGAGAACACACAAAATCACTTGTAGAATCGGTAGAAGCCGGTGACTTTACAAGTGCTATTCAACACGTACAGAACCTTTCTGATGTAAGAGATCAAAGTCTTTATCGTGAAATTGGCCGCTTAACGCGTGGCTTGCATGATTCGATTAAGAACTTTGAGATCGCTATTTCTGATAAAGATGCTGATCCAGATGCAGATGAATCAAAGATGGCGGACGCTTCAGATCGTCTCGATTATGTTATTCAATCGACTAATAATGCAGCGAATAAAACAATGGATCTTGTCGAAGAGACAATACCCGTTGTGGATGATTTAAAGTCTGAAGCTGCTGAGTTATCGGTTGAATGGGGTAAATTGCTAAGACGTGAAATGGAAGTTTCTGAGTTTAGACAATTATATAAAAAAATAGATGTATTCCTGAAAAAGGTGGATGGGTCGAGTAATACCATGTCCTCAAACCTTTCTAATATTCTGTTGGCTCAAGACTATCAGGATCTAACCGGACAGGTTATCCAGAAAGTAATCAAGCTGGTTAAAGGGGTTGAGAATGACCTTGTTGACCTAGTTAAAATGGCTGGTTTGGTTGAGCGCATATCTGGCATTGAAAATACTCAAGAAGTTACGGACACCGCCGATGTACTTTTAGCAGAGGGTCCTATAGTCGATGCTGAAGAGCGCGAAGATGTAGTGACCAGTCAGGATGAGGTGGATGACTTGTTGTCCAGCCTTGGATTCTAAGGAGTCATGAATGAGTTTCGAGGCCGATGAAGAAATCCTCCAGGATTTCCTTGTAGAGTCAGGGGAAATATTGGAGCTGCTTCAAGAGCAGTTAGTTGAGTTAGAGCAAAAACCAGATGACATGGATTTGTTAAATGCCATCTTCCGTGGCTTTCATACGGTCAAAGGTGGTGCTGGTTTCCTGCAGTTAACTAACTTAGTTGAATGTTGTCATATTGCAGAAAATGTATTTGATATGCTCCGTAATGGACAAAAGTCTGTAACTTCCGAATTAATGGATGTGATTTTACAGACTTTGGATGCAGTAAACGTCATGTTTGATGCAGTCCGTAATGGTGAAGAGATGACATCAGCAGAGCCCCAGCTGCTTGCCGACCTCGAAGCGTTAGCTGTTCCTGATGGTGCTGAACCAGCACCAGAAGCTGTTGAAGAGCCTGCTGCGGTTGACCCCGTTGCCGATCAAGCGGATGCAGAGTTTGATCAAATGGTTGCTTCAGCGGATGCTGTATCAGCGGCAGATGATGATTTATTTGAAATTGATAGCCCAGCAGCAGCTTCAGGCAGTGGCGGTGATGAAATCACCGAAGAAGAGTTTGAAGCGCTTCTAAATGAATTACATGGCGAGGGTGGATCACCAACAAAGGCTGATCCCCCTGCTCCGGTTGAAAAAGCCCCTGCTAATGCTGCTCCTCAAAGTGGTGAGATCTCTGAAGATGAGTTTGATGCTCTTTTGGATCAACTTCATGGTGCAGGGAAAGGCCCTAGCGCTGACAAACCCGTTGAACCTTCTAAAGCGGAAACTCCAGCACCGAAACCCGCAGGTGGAAGTGGAGAACTCATTTCTGATGATGAGTTTGAAAATCTTTTGGATGAGCTTCATGGTGCAGGTAAAGGACCAACAGTAACGTCCTATGATGCTGCGCCTGTCGCGGAGACTCCGACGCCTCCTCCTGCAGCGACCCCAGCACCTTCTGCAAAACCGGCACCAGCAGCTAAGCCTGCGCCTGCTGCCAAACCTGCAGCAGCGGCAAAACCAGCAGTTAAGCCAAAAGCGCCTGCTGCAGCAAAACCTGCTGCGGCGAAACCTAAACCACAAGCTAAGGACAATGCTGCGCCTGCAGAAACGACCGTTCGTGTAGATACTAAGCGATTAGATGATATTATGAATATGGTGGGCGAACTTGTATTGGTTCGTAATCGTTTAGTTCGTCTGGGGATGGCAAGTTCTGATGAAGATGTTTCTAAAGCGGTTTCAAACTTAGATGTTGTGACTGCAGACCTTCAAACGTCAGTAATGAAAACCCGAATGCAGCCTATTAAGAAAGTATTTGGGCGCTTCCCTCGAGTTGTTCGTGATTTGGCGAGAACGTTAAAGAAAGAAGTTAATCTAGAGCTGGTGGGTGAAGAAACTGACTTAGATAAGAACTTGGTAGAAGCACTTGCAGATCCGCTTGTTCACTTGGTTCGAAATGCGGTGGATCATGGTGTAGAAACACCGGAAGTGCGTGAAGGTAATAAAAAGCCACGAACAGGTAAAGTTATTCTTTCTGCTGAGCAGGAAGGCGACCACATACTTCTTAGTATTCAGGATGATGGTGGTGGTATGAATCCTGATGTGTTGCGTCAGAAAGCTGTTGAGAAGGGCGTTTATGAACAGGATGCTGCGGATCGATTAAGTGATAAAGAAGCATTTAATTTGATTTTCCATCCTGGCTTTTCGACGAAAGAAGAAATATCTGATGTGTCGGGTCGCGGTGTTGGCATGGACGTTGTGAAAACTAAGATTTCACAGCTGAACGGCACCATTGATGTTGATTCTGAAATAAATAAAGGTACGCGGATTTCTATTAAGGTACCTTTGACGCTGGCTATTATGCCAACATTAATGGTTATGCTTGAGAACCAAGCCTTTGCTTTCCCGTTGGTAAGTGTGAATGAAATCTTCCATTTAGACATTACTCAGACTAATGTTGTTGATGGTCAGGAAGTCATTGTTGTACGGGAAAAGGTTTATCCTTTGTTTCATTTGAAGCGTTGGTTGGTTAATAGAAACGCGAAGAATGATGAAGACAGTACAGCCCATGTTGTGATCGTTTCTGTTGGTACTCAGCGAGTTGGTTTTGTTGTTGATCAACTTATTGGACAGGAAGAAGTCGTCATCAAACCGCTTGGTAAAATGCTGCATGGTACGCCAGGAATGTCAGGTGCTACTATTACAGGTGATGGTCGTATTGCACTGATATTAGATGTGCCTAGTTTACTTAATAACTACGCCTCTAAGGCCATGAATAATTATAAATAACCTTTAGGTTTTGGAGTACCAATGGCGGTAAAAGTTCTTGTAGTAGATGATTCGGGCTTTTTTAGACGCCGTATTAGTGACATTTTAAATGCGGCGCGGAACATAGAAGTTGTTGGTACTGCCTCAAATGGCGCTGAAGCGGTAGAACAAGTTAAGAAATTAAAACCCGATGTTGTAACCATGGACTTTGAAATGCCAGTTATGGATGGCATTACTGCTGTTCGAAACATAATGGCAACTCAGCCAACGCCTGTGATTATGTGTTCTTCACTTACCTTTGACGGTGCGAGAGTTACTCTCGATGCTCTTGAAGCAGGTGCTGTCGACTTCTTACCTAAGAATTTTGAGGATATATCCAAAGATCCAGGTAAGGTACAGAAAATGCTGGCTGAAAAAATTCGAGAAGTGGCTGGTTCTAAGAGTTCAAACAGTTTACTTCAGTTTCAGTCAACGGGTGACAAGAAGGCGGATATGAAAGCTAAGCGTGAGGCCATTCGAGCTGCGCTTAAATCTTCAACACACCGGGAACAATCTGAAACACCAGAGGCTAAGGCTCAGAAAACTTCTGAACCTAAAGTGGAATCCCAACCGGCTGTTGCTCCTAAGAGAGTTGTAAAGCCTTCAGTACGTTCTAAAGATGTAAAGTTGGTGGCAATTGGCACCTCGACGGGTGGCCCAGTTGCTTTGCAGAAAATTTTAACTGCTTTGCCTGCTAATTTTTCAAAGCCCATTGTGCTGGTGCAGCACATGCCTGCTAATTTTACGGCAGCTTTTGCTGAGCGCTTGGATCAAATATGTAAGATCAAGGTTAAGCAAGCGGAAGAAGGCGATGCATTGGAACCTGGTGTTGCATTGTTGGCGCCGGGTGGGAAACAGATGATGATTGACCGCCGAAATGGTGGGTCAATTCGTATTATTGAGAGTGATCAACGCCTGAATTACAAGCCTTGTGTGGATGTGACCTTCGGTTCTGCTGCCAATGTCTTTAGTAGTGGTGTACTGGGAATTATTCTTACTGGTATGGGGGCTGATGGTAAAGATGGCTCTGCTTTGCTTAAGCGTCATGGCAGTGCGATTTGGGCTCAAGATAAAGAAAGCTGTGTTATTTACGGTATGCCTATGTCCGTTATTAATGCTGACCTTGCTGATGAAGTGCTTAATCTGGATCAGATTTCGCGTAAGTTGGTTGATGAGGTTACTTAGAAATGGATGTCTTAAGCCTATTTGGACTCATTCTTGGCATAGGCGCAATACTATTTGGTAATTTCCTAGATGGTGGCCATATTTCCATGCTTGGAAATACGGCAGCCTTCATTATTGTTGTTCTTGGTACGACAGGGGCAATGCTATTACAGACGACGCCTCAAGCTTTTAAACATTCAATGGTGTTAACTCGTTGGGTTTTTGTTCCTCCTTTGTTTGATTTTGAACGTGGAATTGAGCAAATCATGTTTTGGAGTACTACCGCTCGTAAAGAGGGGCTACTTGGCTTAGAAGGAATGGCTGAGACCGAAGTGGACCCTTTTGCTCGTAAGGGATTACAGCTTCTTGTTGATGGTGCTGAACCAGAGAGCATTCGTCATACCTTAGAAATGGTCATTGAGCTTGAAGAGCACCGAGATATGAGTGCAGGTCTCTTTTGGGAAGGAATGGGGGGCTATGCGCCAACGATTGGTATTATCGGTGCTGTGCTTGGGCTTATACATGTGATGACGAGTTTAGGTGAGCCGGAACTGTTAGGACAAGGCATTGCGACTGCTTTTGTTGCAACCATTTATGGGGTTGGGTCTGCCAATTTATTGTTTCTACCTATTGGTGGAAAAATCAAAAGTATTGTTCTTACTCAAAGTGAATATAAGCAAATGATTGTGGAAGGCCTTGTGGGGATTTCTGAAGGTGAAAACCCCAAAGCAATAGGTTCTCGACTCAGTAGCTTCATAGAAGAGTAAAATAAAAGAGTAAATCGGATGGCTAGAAAACGACTTAAGGTTAAAGGCCCTAGTCATGAGCGCTGGTTGATTTCTTATGCCGATTTTATGACGCTCATGTTTGCCTTTTTTGTTGTTTTGTATGGTATATCGTCAGTGAATGAGGGTAAGTACAAAATATTGGCATCCAGTTTAGTCGGTGTTTTTAATTCTCCTCCTACGTCCAGTGATCCCATTCAAATTGGGGATGTGGCTCGACAGATCCCCATTACCGACAACCGTTTAATCATAAAACCGAACGAGCCTTCTACCCATGAAACCTCTGACACGATTACTCAGGAGGTGGATATGAAGAAGCTTGAGGCGCAATTAACAGAGGGCTTCGAAGGCTTATTAAAGCAAGGGATAATGTCGTTAGAGGGAAGTGAGGATTGGATTCAGATTACGTTGGGTTCAAAGGTTCTCTTCTCAAAAGGCAGTTCCGAACCTACTCGAGCAGCCGAAAATATTATTGCTGACGTTGCGATGATATTGGGGAACTATAATAATCCTATTCAAATCGAAGGCCATACGGATAACATTCCCATCTTTAATAAAGAATTTCGAAGCAATTGGGACTTATCTGCTGCGAGAGCGGCAACGGTTGTCCGGCAATTGCAAGATGAAGGTCTAGATCCTAGACGTTTGGCTGCAGTAGGCTATGGTGAGTTCCAACCGTTAGTGGATAATAACGGCGCTGATCGTGAGAGGAATCGACGAGTTGTATTGCTTGTTTCAAGGTCTGCGGTGACTCGTGACGCGTTAAATCAGGTCCGAAGCCAACAACCTTAATGTTTTTTAGGAACTGGCATAAGGCTTGCTTTTCACTCTTTAAATCTGGATTTTTAATGAGTGGAGTCTGCAATGCGAGTTTGGGCTGTTGCAAATCAGAAGGGCGGGGTTGGGAAGACCACTACCGCTGTCAGCTTGGCCGGTTTATTGGCAGAGCAAGGTAAACGAGTTGTGCTTGTTGACCTTGATCCTCATGGTTCAATGACAAGTTACTTTGGTTATGATCCTGATGTTCTAGAACATTCGTGCTTTGATTTGTTTCAAGCTTCCAGTGCGATCCCTCCTGAACTTCCGAGTCAGTTGTTGTTGGACACCAGTCACGACCATATCAACTTATTACCTTCTTCAACGGCTTTAGCAACGCTTGAACGTACTATGGTTGGTAAAGACGGTATGGGGTTAGTCGTTTCTCGGTCTTTAGCGTCGCTTTGGGATGATTTTGATTATGCTATTATCGACAGTCCTCCGATTTTGGGCGTGTTGATGATTAATGCGCTTGCTGCTTGTTCACGATTAATGATTCCTGTGCAATGTGAGTTCTTGGCGCTTAAAGGCTTAGAGAGAATGGTACACACGTTGAATATGGTTACTAAGTCTCGCCCTCAGCCTCTTCCTTATCATATTGTGCCGACCATGTTTGACCGAAGAACGAATGCATCTTTGCAAAGTGTCAAAGAGATGCGAGAGAAGTACCCTGAGAATATTTGGGAATATACCATTCCTGTTGATACTCAGTTTCGCGATGCATCTAAGGCGGGCGTTATTCCGAGTAGCTTTGGCCCTGATGGTCGAGGTGTTCGTGGTTATGCCAAATTACTTAAACAGTTGCTTGCTGCTGAAGCAAGCTAACTATTTAATGAAGAGATAAGATTATGGCGCCGACACAACAGGATGTAGTTGCTGACTATTTGAGCTCGATGTTTGGTGAAAACCTACCAGTAGAAGAAAAATCGCTGGAAGAATCACAAAACGGGGCTGAGGTGCACGTTGACGTAGAGGAGCTTAAGGACACAGAGTTAAGCCATCTTGAAGGTGTTGCAGAAAGCTTAAAAACAATGGGTTGTCAGGTTGATGATGACAAACAATTGATTTGCCTGTTTAACTTAGCTTTGACGCCTTCAAAAGGTCTTAGTTCAGGAGAAAAGGCAACGTTTTTAATGGACTTATTTACTTTGTTACAAAAAGTGCCTGAATCAAGGTTGAGAAGCATGATGGAAACTCAATTTGAACAAGTTTCTCGTTTATAAGCTAAATAAGTATGTATAAGATATATCAGGTTTGCAGTTATGAATGACGATCAGAAGTCATCAAAAACCAAATTAAAGACCGCACCAGTCAAACCAATGGCTGCTCTACAAGGCTATCTGGATGATATGTTGGCAGTTGCAACGGAAGCGGTCACTGAAACTGAAGTGATTTCAGAACCTTACCAGACGCCTGAAGCACCAGCACCTGAAATTACGGCGTCTGAACCCATTGAACCCGTTCAAGTTAAACCAGAACATTCATCAAAAACTCAAGTTGTCTCTCGTGTTGCTGAAAAGAGTGTTGAGGTAACAGAGACGTCCTTCCGTGAAAAGGTGATTACAGAATCGCCAGTGATCGCGATCCCTGATGTTGTTGAACCAGAGATAGAAACTACTGAAGTCATTGCCCCTCAGGTTATAGCGCCCAAAGTTGAAGCTCCTAAAATCGAAGTTCCTAAAGTTGAAGTTCCGCCTACTCCTGAAGTGATTGTAGAAAAGACGACAATTGAAGCACCGATAGAGCTTGCTCAAGCAGTAGAGGTTCTTGAGCCTTTAAAGGTCAAAAAATCGGCTTACCCTGATTGGGCATCGGCGGGTTTTGAATGCTTACTGTTTTATGTGGGTGGAATTAAACTTGCCGTTCCTTTAGTGCTCCTCGGCGGTATTTACCGCATTGATAAAGATTTAACGCCTCTTTTTGGTCAACCCGATTGGTTTTTGGGTCTTTATCCTCGAAACACGATGGATGGCCAACAAAACTTACGTGTTGTGCATACCAGTCGTTGGGTTATGCCTGAAAAGAAAACTCCTGATTTGGACCCTATAAATCATTATGTTATTTCTTTAGGAGACAGTGAGTGGGGGTTGCTCAGTCATCAGCTGTCTGATTCTATTCGGTTAATGCCTGATCAAGTAAAGTGGCGGACTGAAACGAGTAAAAGGCCTTGGTTAGCAGGTACGGTCATTGATCATATGTGTGCTATTTTAGATGTGACCAGCATGGTGACGTTACTGAACCAAAAGTCTAAACGAATTAATTAATTTCCTCAATTTAAACTACTTCTTGGCACGCTAGCTGCTATCTATATCGTATACATCAATATTTTGACGATGTTTAAAGCTTATAACTGACAAATGGCGGTTTTTGCTAAGGAAATAACTCTAGCAGCCGACAAAGAAATCAGTAAACTGCTCTAAACTGAATGTAAGTATGTAAGACGATACGTTCTTATTTGAATTAATATTGGTGTTATGAGGTAGACGATGGTAGCGCAATCATCTCAGGCTGGTGAAGATCCTATTCTTCAATGGGTTACATTTCGATTAGATGATGAAACCTATGGAATAAACGTAATGCAGGTTCGTGAAGTATTACGTTACACGGAAATTGCACCAGTCCCGGGGGCTCCTCCTTATGTTTTGGGGATCATTAATTTACGCGGCAGTGTCGTAACGGTTATTGATACTCGTACAAGGTTTGGATTAACTTCAACTGACACAACGGATAATACTCGTATCGTGATCATTGAAGTAGAGAACCAAGTTGTTGGTATTCTTGTTGATGCGGTTGCAGAGGTTGTATATCTGCGCCAATCAGAGATTGAAACGGCTCCTAATGTTGGCACTGAAGAAAGTGCTAAATTCATTCAAGGGGTGTGTCATAAGAATGATGAATTATTAATTCTTGTGGATCTCGAGAAACTGATGACTGAAGAAGAGTGGGCGGAAATGGCCTCTCTTTAAAAAAACATCGGGTGAGTAACATGGTGCCTCCAACCATAGGGAAAGTGGATGTATTGACCCCTGTACCAAGGGTGAGCAAAATCCGCAAGTACCAAGAAGACGAAGATAAGGATGATACTGAAAGGGAACAGCAGGATTCTCCAAGCGAGGATGTTGTCCCCGAGCCTGAAGATCTCAATAGAGAGCAATCAGGCGATGATGATCAGTATCCCCATATTGATGATTATGTATAACTGGAGGGAGTTATGGAGTTCACTTGGTTGGTTAGTTTTGGTTTGGTTGCAACGGCCAGTTTAGTTGCTGTTGTGTTTTCTTATATAAACTATAAAAAGAGTGAGATGGCGCGAGAACAGATTTCAGAAGAATTGAGCGCTGTTTTACGTGAATTTCAAGCATTTAAAAGTAGCAGCATTGGCATAGGTAAAAAGGTCATGGGCTTGGAGATTGAGCTGGCAGATACCGTTGAAAAGCAACAAGACCTAGAGTTCCAGGATCCTAATTCTCTTCCTTATAATCAGGCTTCTCGTCTTATCCAAATGGGGGCTGATGCTGATGATATCGTTAACAGTTGTGGCTTGTCGAACGCTGAGGCTGAATTGTTAATGCTAGTTAATCGCCAGCCTATGGGGGCTGCCGCTCACTAAAAGTGTTATTGCTTTTATGGTGTGCTTAGTTGTCGGAATTATTATCATTTGGTGGCGTGAAACCCTCAGGCACACGCCCTTGAAGTTTGTATGCAAACGCAATGATTTCGGCAATCGTGATATAGAGTTCTTTGGGTATTTCACTGCCTAAATCCATTCTTGCTAATGTTCTTGCCAGCTTTTCATCGTGATAGAGAGGAATACCGTGTTCCTCTGCTATGGCGACGATTTCTCTTGCGAGGGCTTCTTCTCCTTTCGCGGTTACCTTTGGTGCTTGTTTGCCATCGTATTTTAAGGCAACTGCTGTATCAATTGGCTTATTGGTATCGCTCATACATTAACATTCACTTTGTGATGTGTTTTTTTAATCAGCGCTTCTCTGGGCATGTCGATTAATCCGAAGCGGCTGCTTATTGTAACTGAGCTTTGGCTCTGTTTGTTCAGTTGTGTTTCAAGTGTTCCTATGTGCTGATTCAGTAATGCTAGTGTCTGCTTATGATCTGTAAAGAAGTTAGCGGATAAGGTTTGTTGGTCAGGATTGTAAATAATTTGTCCGATAAAAGGCGCCAAGGGTGGCAACTCGAATTTTAAGTGTACCAGCCACTGGTTCTTAGTTTCTCGTTTGGATGAATCTTCTTCGTCTTTATCTTTCGATACATGTTCCATATCAAGTTCAACGGAGGTTGGCCCTGTTGACGTCATTACAGGGAGATCCACATGAATCATATTGTTACTCGAACTGTCCAACTGAGAGCTGGCAGACGCTAGCCTCAGTGCTGACATACGGCCTGTAAGTTCTTCCACACTGACCAATAACTGTCTTAGCGTATTACTTATTTGTAAGTCGCTAGTACTTTGTAATAGAGAGTGTTTTATATTTCCGGTGAACAGTTGATGCTTTCTAAATTCTGCCAGTCGTAACCATTGGCTGGTTTCTATGGTTTGTTGAGCGTTTTGTATGTTTGCGGGTGACTTTCCTGTTAGTCCTGCTGTTTCAGCTGCCAGTTTTTCGAGAATGGCGCCATTTGTTGTGTCAATTTTTTGTCCCGTACCAGATATACGACGAATGGACTCAAGCATCCAATCCAACATGTCATTTTGAGAGGTGGTCGCTGGAGTCATGAGAGACAGAATCTGTGTCCACTCTTGAAGTATGGGGATGTGCGAATTTGTACCCGTTTGGCTGGAGGTATTGATTGGGGCTGTGGTTTGAGTGACAGGGGCTAAACCAGATGTTGAAGTGGTTTCTTTATTCGATGTGGTTGCTTGGGATAGGGAATCTTGGATGGATAATTGAAGCTTTAATAGCGCGTTAATCAATGTGCTTTTACTTTGGGTTTCAGTATTACCAAAGGGAGACCCTGTTACAGAGGTGGGGGTCACGCCTTTTGTTGCGCTTGAAGGTGTTTGCCAGTTAACCAGCTCTTGGATTAATGAGTGGATTTCTTGTTTAAACTGCAGGTGGTTGCTGTTAGGTATCAGTTTGAATACTTCAGATTGAATGGACGAAGAAATCAACAGCAGCATGTTGCTTAATTGCGCCTGATTATTTGCAGGGCTGTTTTTGCCTGTGGACACGCCTTGCAGTTGTGCGTAGGGCAGAGTTTCGATTATTTTATTCGCGGCTTCCATAGTAAGGCTTAAATCCAGAAGTGCGCCTATTGCCGGTCTAGATTGACTAAGCCACATGCGTATGACGTGATTAATTTGCTCATTTGTAATTGGTTTTTGGTTGGTTGTTATTTGCTTAATTTGGGTGTCTTGGCTCGACGCTTGGGTTTTGGCTGGGTTTGTTAAATTGTTTGTTTCTTTGTTGAGCCCTTGATCTTTGGATGAGTTAGATGAAGGAATGACTTTTTCTATGGTCAACTGGTTGTTGCTTGTGACTTTGAGCTCCAGCTTGTCTCCCTGATCAAGAGGAAACTGGGTTGTGATCTCCAGAACTTTACCTTGAACAATTATTTGAGCTTTATACTGAGCGATGGATTGTTGTTGCTGAGTAATTTGTTCAAGGGTTGCACTAAGAACGTCTGCTTTGATTGATTGTCCTGTGAGTGCGCTGGATAAAATCTCAGGAGGAATTGAACTGCTTTGCGACGATAATAGGGTCGCTTGTCTGAATTGGCCTGGCTGTATGGTCGGCTGCATAATAAAAATCCGTGACACTGAGATACATCAGTTAATAATACATTGGATTTGTAGTATATTCCTGACTTCAAACGTAATTGGTGTTTTTGGCATGACTGACTACCTCTCGGTAGACAATCTTTTAATTGAACGAGATGATCGTCTTTTATTTAAAGGCTTAACGTTTTCTGTGTCTGCAGGTAAAGTTTTACAACTTGTTGGCCGTAATGGTTCAGGAAAAACTTCGTTAATTAGAACCTTGCTAGGCCTTATGCCTGATTTTGAGGGCGATTTGTGCTGGAAGGGTAAGCCTCTACATCAAGAGCGAGATGATTTTTTTAGTCATCTTCTTTATATCGGTCATAAAGCGTCAATCAAGTCCGCATTGACTGCGACAGAAAATTTAGAGTGGTTGACTGCTGCGTACCGTAAAGTAACGTATTTTGAAATTGAACAGGCGCTTGAAAAAGTAGGCCTCCGTGGTTATGAAGATGTGGAATGCCATTCTATGTCCGCCGGTCAAAATCGCAGGGTCGCATTGGCGCAGTTGTATTTATTGGATTTACCCGTGTGGATTCTTGATGAGCCCTTCACTGCCATTGATTTGGCGGGTGTCGAGCAGTTGGAAGCGAGAATTGCAGAGCATGCAGAGCAGGGTGGGGCCATTTTATTAACGACGCATCATGTGATGAATATAGATGCTGTTACCAAAGTTAATTTAGATGAATTTGCTCCGAGAGGTAGAAATGCCAGCTGATCTTGGCTTCTTTGCTTTATTGTCTCGGGATATTAAATTAGCATTTCGCCAGAAAAGCGACATCATTAATCCTTTGATGTTTTTTGTGATGGTGATTACCCTTTTTCCGTTAGGTGTTTCTCCTGATCCCAATGAACTGGCCGCGATTGCTCCTGGTATTATTTGGGTTGCAGCGCTTCTTGCATCAATGCTATCTATGGAGAATATGTTTCGTTCGGATTTTGAAGACGGCTCCCTCGAGCGGATGTTGGTTTCCCCTATGCCCGGTTTTTTGATTGCAATTGCTAAAGTTGTGACACACTTCTTGGTTACAGGTCTTCCATTGGTATTTATTGCACCTGTTTTAGCTTATATGCTTAGTCTTCCTAGTGAAGCCTATGGCGTTATGGTCATCAGCCTTTTATTAGGTTTACCCACGTTGAGTTTGGTGGGGGCAATCGGCTCGGCTTTAACGGTCGGGTTAAAGCGCGGAGCGCTTTTATTACCGTTATTGGTTATACCCTTCTTTATTCCTGTGTTAATTTTCGGTACGGGGGCGCTGCAAGGGGTTATCATGGAACAACCTGTCACAGGTCAGTTAAGTCTCATGGCAGCTTTGTTATTGTTCAGTCTAGCCAGTGCGCCGTTTGCGTGTTCGGCTTCTTTAAAGATAAGTATGGGTAACGGATGAGTTTTAAAGCAAAGTTTAAACGCTGGTTTCATAGCTGGGCATCGCCAAAGTGGTTCTTTGAAAAAAGTGAACGCTGGTTGCCTTGGTTAGGCGTACCTGCTTTATCTCTTTTAGCCATAGGTTTAGTTTGGGGCTTGATTTTTGCGCCAGAGGATTACCAACAAGGGAACAGTTTTAGAATTATTTATCTTCATGTTCCTGCCGCTATTTTATCGCAATCGATTTTTATGATGATGGCTGTGGCAGGTGCTATTAACCTCATTTGGCGCATTAAACTTGCTGATATGGCCGCGAAGCATTGTGCACCCATTGGTGCGTCTTTTGCGTTTATCGCACTTGCGACGGGTGCTATTTGGGGTAAACCGACATGGGGTACTTGGTGGGTATGGGATGCACGCCTGACTTCAATGCTTATTTTACTGTTTTTGTATTTAGGTGTTATTGCTTTGTATTCTGCTATTGATAATAGAGAGACTGCAGGGCGATCTACGGCTATTTTATCGTTGGTTGGTTTGGTGAACATTCCCATCATTAAATACTCGGTTGAGTTATGGAATACACTTCATCAGCCTGCCACGTTTAAGTTAACGGAAAAACCCTCCATGCCGGCAGAGATGTGGGTGCCTCTCTTGATTATGGTGATTGGTTTTTACCTCTTTTTTGGTTGGATATTGTTTAAGCGAATGCGGGCTGAAGTCATTGAACGTGAGTTCAAGGCTAAATGGCTACAGAAGAAATTAATTGAAAATTAGCTTTAAGGCGACATAGATCGCTCAAATGTGTGGAGTTTTAAGTAGTGGGTGAGTTTGAGTCTTTTCAAGCCTTTATAGAAATGGGCGGTCACGGGCTGTATGTTTGGTTAGCCTATGCTGTCGGGGCTGTAGTGATTGGTGGCAATATTTGGTGGGTTGGGCGAATAAGGAAATTAGCCGAGCAGAGATTAAGAAAATATGTTCGACGACAAGAGCTTGAGGGTTAATTTCTATGGCGATGCATCCTAAACGTAAGAAACGCTTGATTGCAGTATGTTTGATCGTGGTCACGGCGAGTGCTGCGATTGCTTTGATTCTTTCGGCCTTGTCTTCCAATATTAATTTGTTCTTTTCTACGACTCAAATTGCTCAAAATGAGGCGCCGGTTGAAAAACGCATCCGAGCAGGTGGAATGGTGTTAGAGAATAGCGTTAAGCGTGATCCAAACAGCTTGAAAATTGAGTTTGTACTGACGGATTATGCAAACGAAGTCACGGTAGAGTACACAGGTATACTTCCTGATTTATTTAGAGAAGGGCAAGGGATCGTAGTCACAGGTCAGTTGACGCCAGAGAACGTGTTTGTTGCCAGCGAAGTTTTGGCGAAACACGATGAAAACTACATGCCACCTGAAGTGGCTGATGCGCTCGAAAAGTCCGGGCACTCTGACAAAATAGAACAACAGTAGGAGTTGCCTTAGATGATCCCTGAAATTGGGCATTATGCCTTAATTCTGTCATTAGTAATGTCAGTTGCTTTGTCCATATTGCCTTTATATGGCACTGCTAGAAATAATCTGGTTTTTCAAGTTTCAGCAAAGCCGTTAACTTGGGGGGTTTTTACCTTTTTGGTTATCAGTTTTGTTTGTTTGACGTTATCGTTTTTACAAGATGATTTTTCAGTTAAATACGTTGCTAATCACTCTAACTCTATGTTGCCTTTTGGCTTCAAATTCTCGGCCGTTTGGAGCGCACATGAAGGCTCTATGCTTTTGTGGGTATTAATTCTAGGTGCTTGGGCATTTGCAGTATCCATTTTCAGTAGAAGCTTACCGACTGAAGTTCTTGCCAGAGTTTTGGCAATTCTAGGCATGGTTTGTACTGGGTTTATTTTATTCACAGTGGTGACTTCCAACCCTTTTGAGCGTTTGCTACCGAATATTCCTCAGGACGGTGCAGATCTAAACCCTTTACTCCAAGATTTTGGTTTGATTGTGCATCCTCCTATGCTTTACATGGGGTATGTGGGATTTGCTGTTTCCTTTGCATTTGCGATTGCTGCGTTAATGACGGGTAAATTAGATGCGGCTTGGGCCAAATGGTCTCGCCCTTGGACATTAATTGCTTGGGTGTTTCTAACGTTAGGTATTTCTCTAGGAAGCTGGTGGGCGTATTACGAGCTTGGCTGGGGCGGCTGGTGGTTTTGGGACCCGGTTGAGAATGCTTCATTCATGCCTTGGTTAGTAGGGACTGCATTAATACACTCTCTTGCGGTCACTGAAAAACGCGGTGCATTCAAGAGCTGGACAGTATTACTAGCCATTGTTGCCTTCTCACTAAGTTTGTTGGGAACCTTCTTAGTTCGTTCGGGCGTTTTAACTTCTGTGCATGCGTTTGCGACAGATCCTGCGCGTGGGTACTTTATTCTTGTGCTCCTTGCGATAACGTTTGGCGGTTCATTACTTCTCTACGCGATTAAAGCCCCTACGGTCCATTCGCGAGTCAAGTTTTCGGCATTATCGAGAGAGACGTTTTTACTGATTAATAACATCATTCTAACGATTGTTGCTGCGGTCATATTGTTAGGAACATTGTATCCGCTGTTGTTGGATGCGCTTGATTTAGGGAAGATTTCTGTAGGTCCTCCGTACTTTAATTCTGTATTTGTACCTATGATGTGTCTACTTATCGTGTTTTTGGGTGTTGGGCCTTCGAGCCGCTGGAAAGCGACCAAAGCGAAATACTTAATCAGCAAGCTCGCAGCCGTTTTTGTGATTGCTGTGATCGTTGGCCTGTTAATTCCTTTCATCTACGCGGGAGATTTTGACGGTGCGGTTTGGCTATCAATGACCTTGGCGTTTTGGGTGATGGGTTCCATTCTTGTTGATCTTAAAGACAAGTCGAAAGGACGAACGCATTGGCTTGTGCGTTTGAAAAGATTACCTGCCAGTTATTACGGTATGCAGTTCGCACACTTGGGTGTGGTGGTTTCTTTAATCGGCATTTGTATGGTTGCTGTGTATGACCATCAAGAAGATTTAAGAATGTCGGCTGGAGACTCAATTCAGGTTGAAGAGTATCGTTTTGATTTCCTTGGTACGAACGGCGTTCGTGGTCCTAACTATGTGGCTGATGTGGGAGACTTCAGAGTCTTTAAAGAGGATGAAGAAATCGCGTCAATTCATCCAGAGAAACGACGTTACAATGTAAGTCGTCAAGTTATGACTGAAGCGGGTATCAATCCTGGGTTAACCCGAGATCTATATGTATCACTGGGTGAACCATTAGGTGAGGGCGAAGCTTGGGCTGTGAGAGTTCATGTGAAACCGTTTATTCGTTGGATTTGGCTCGGTTCGATATTGATGGGTATTGGTGGCTTGCTTGCTGTTGCTGACAAACGCTACAGAGCAAGAAATACAGGAGCTGCATAATATGAGACGTATTGCTTTATTTATTCCGTTTATTATTTTTTTGTTGCTGGGCTTCTTTCTCTTTAGAGGGTTGAGTTTGGATCCAAAAGAGTTGCCATCTGCGTTGATTGGTAAACCGTTTCCTGCATTTTCTGCGGAAACGATTGATAGCAAACAAGTCTCTGAAGCTGATTTAAAAGGCAATGTTTCACTTGTTAATATTTGGGCTACTTGGTGCCCTACGTGTAAACAAGAGCATGCGTACCTTAATAAGCTGGCTCGAGAAAGCATCAAAATATACGGTGTGAATTATAAAGATGAGACTGATAAAGCCATTGTTTGGCTGAATCAGTTGGGCAATCCCTATGTATTTAACGTGAAAGATGAAGATGGAATGATTGGTCTTGATCTTGGTGTTTATGGTGCACCTGAAACCTATCTCTTGGATAAAAACGGTGTCGTTCGATTAAAGCACGTAGGTGATGTTAATGACCGAGTTTGGAAAGAGAAAATTCAGCCTGAATATCAAAAATGGTCCAGTCAATGATTCAGAAACTTATGAAACCGTATATAGCGTTATTTGTTCTGTTGTTCAGTTGCTCAAGTTTCGGTGTCATTGAATTGTTAGAGTTCAATACGGAAACTGAAAAAGAGCGTTATCGAACGTTGATTGATGAGCTACGTTGCCCTAAGTGTCAGAATCAGAACCTGTCTGACTCGGACTCTCAAATAGCCATCGATCTGCGTCAAAAAGTGCGAGACTTGATCGATGAAGGGAAAAACGATGAAGAAATTAAGACTCATTTAGTAGCTCGTTATGGCGATTTTGTTCTTTATCGACCCGAGGTGAAAGACGTTACTTTTCTTCTTTGGTATGGCCCAGCAGGATTGTTGTTTATTGGGGTTATTGTCGTCATTTTTGTGATTCGGCGGAATAAACAGGACAACTCAAGTTCACCCGATGGGTTCTCTTCTGAAGAAGAGCGACAAGCAAAAATCAAACAGTTAATGAATAAGAATTCGGAGAAATAACGGAATGACATTATTGTGGCTAGCAATAGCATTAATGACGACCGTCATGTTGTTGCTCTTTATCGTACCTCTTCGTATGGCGAAGAATGCTCAGGCTGAATCACTAGTGCGTGACCAGTCAGAATTGAACACCCAAGTATTTAAAGAGCACGTGGCTCAATTAGAACAAGACTTTTCAGAGAAATTGATTGATCAGGCGTCTTTTGATGAACAGAAACGTGAATTAGAAGATCGCTATCTGCTTGATATGAAAACGGATGGAGCCTCTTTAGTTTCAAATTCAATTTCATCTAAATCGTTTCTTGCTCTATTGGCCATCGGCGTGATTTCTTCTGCCAGTGCTTTGATTACGTATAATAAGTTAGGCGTTTCAAACGCAGACTTAGAAATGGCAGAAAACTTGAAACAGGTGTCTGATCTTTCTGAAGAAGAGTTACTGGCTCGACTTGAGCAGCAACTAAAAGAAAACCCTGATCGGTTGGATGGACATTTATTATTAGCCCGTACTTATTTGACTTTGGGTCGTACGAAAGAAGCGGTTAAACCGTTGAGAAGTGCCGTTGAACTCGCAAAAGGTACCCCAGGGGAACCTATGATTTTGGCTAATTTGGCTCAGGCAGTTTACTTTTCTGATCCTTCAGTCGTGGCTGATGAAGTGCAAGGTTTGATTGATCAAGCGCTAGAACTTGATCCTCAGGAACCCACTGCGTTGGGTTTGGCTGGAATATTTGCGTTTGAAAAAGAAGACTACCAGACGGCTATTATTCAGTGGCAGAAGATTTTGGCCATGGTGGGTGAGGGACCAAATGCAGACTCTTTGCGTCAAGGCATTGTAAATGCGCAAAGACGCTTGGACGAAGCGTCCGGTATTGTTCGTGACGTAGATGATTCAAGTCAGCAAAGCGCTCAGGCTAGCCCAAGTTCGTTTGAAGGTGTAACCGTGGCTGTTGGTGTGACAGAGACTGTTAAGTCCCAGCATTCTGATACTACGACGATTTTTGTGTATGCAAGGCATGCAAATGGGCCTCGTATGCCGCTATCAATTCAAACGGTTACATTAGGGGATTTACCTATTGAGTTGGTGTTGGATGACACAACGTCCATGGCAGGAATGAGCAAGTTATCCGATGCTAAGTCAGTTGAAATCGTAGCTCGTTTATCGACAAGCGGTTCTGCTATGCCTTCAGAAGGCGATGTGGAAGTGGTTAGTTCTGCGATTAGTCTTGAGGACTCGCGCAGTTTGGTCGTTCTAGAGTTGGCCCAATAGAAGTTTGATTTGTAGAGCCTCCTTTCTGGGAGGTTCTTTTCTGTCTTAATCAGTACGAATACGTCTTAAATAACCCTTGAAACCTCCTAGAATTCTTGAGAACAGTTCTTTTTAACGCCTTCTTAGTATAAAATCACACTTAAAAAATCGGGGATGTTTGGTGTCTGAGTAAGCTAGTTATTAGTCTGAATCTGATGCGTAATAAGGAAATTAATAAGCTATATGTCTTTTAAACCGGTAGAAAGCCTTTCTGAACAAATTGCTTCACATCTTGCCAAGAAAATTATCAAGGGTGAATTGAAATCCAAAGAGCGTGTACAAGAGCTTAGGATTGCAAGTGAACTTGATGTCAGTCGAGGCTCTGTGCGTGAAGCTTTATTGATTCTAGAGCGTCGTCATTTGGTCGATATCATTCCCAGGCGAGGCGCCCTTGTTACCGAAATCACAATAGAGAACATCACTAGTCTATATGAAGTGTATGGTCAGTTACTCGAGTTGCTTATTTCTAAGGTGACCGTGAAGTGGGAAAATACAGACTTAGAGACGTTGGTCAAAAAATTTGAAGTTATGCGAACGGCTAAGAGCAGTGGTGAGCAATTAGTTCGGGTCTTTGAGCTGGGTTTTGAGATCATGGAGCAAGGCCTAGTCATTGTTGATAACCCTTATTTGACTGAGACGTTGGCCAACTTTAAACCGATTATACAGCGAACCTATTATTTAGCGCTTCAAAGCCAGAAGGGTGATTTACAAGACAGCGTTGAATTCTTTGGTTCACTTCTCGATTCTGTGCTTAAACGCGATGTAGGTGCAGGTGCAGAAATAATTCGAGTTTATGTAGAGACACAGCTAAGAGAAGTCCTAAATACACTTGAAAGTTAGATCCCAACACTTAATCTCGGGTGTTTCAATCCGTTCAACATAGAAATATGAGATCACGACCCTATGAGACTTAAGTGTATTAAGTTGGCTGGATTTAAATCTTTTGTCGATCCAACGACGATTCCATTTCCGAGTAATATGTGTGGAATTGTAGGGCCGAACGGTTGTGGTAAGTCAAACACCATTGATGCTGTAAAGTGGGTGCTGGGAGAGTCTTCTGCCAAAAACCTTCGTGGCGATTCGATGACGGATGTCATCTTTAATGGTTCAAATACTCGTAAGCCTGTCAATCAAGCTTTTATTGAACTGGTGTTTGATAATTCAGACGGCACATTGCTGGGTGAATATGCAGGCTATGTCGAGATCTCAGTGAAACGTCGCGTAACTCGCGATGGTCAATCTCAATACTTTCTAAATAATACTAAGTGTCGTCGTCGAGACATTACCGACCTCTTCATGGGGACGGGCCTTGGCCCAAGAAGTTACGCGATTATTGAACAGGGCATGATTTCTCGTTTCGTGGAAGCGAAGCCTGATGAACTACGTGTTTTCATTGAAGAAGCTGCGGGTATTTCACGATACAAAGATCGACGTCGAGACACAGAAAATCGCATGCGTAGAACGCACGAGAATTTAGAACGTTTGACCGATTTACGCGATGAGTTAGAACGACAGCTGGAACACCTAAAAAAACAAGCTGAGTCGGCTGAAAAGTATAAAAGTTTAAAATCAGAAGAACGTAAAACCAAAACTGAATTACTGACGTTACGTTGGCAGGATCTTGATCATCAAGTTAAAGAAAAAGAGCAGTTAATTCGTGACTTGGAAGTTCGATTTGAAGCTGCATTGGCTGGTCAACGTTCGTTTGATGCTGAGATTGAAGAAAAACGATTAGCCCATACGGAAGCCTCAGATCGATTTAATGAGGTCCAAGGTCATTTTTACCAATTGGGTTCGCAGATCGCTCGTACGGAACAATCAATTGAACACCAAAATGAACGTGCAATAAAACTTGAGCGGGATGTTGCAGAAGTTAAACTTCAATTGGCTGAAGGGCTCAGAGAATTAGAGCAGGAGCGAGAACAACGGGCACTTGTTCAAGATGAGTTGGATGAATTAGAGCCGGAACTTGAATTGCTTTCCCAAGAGCGAGAAGAAAGTAGCCTAATGCATGAAGAGGCTGAGGAAAATCGACAACAGTGGCAACAACGTTGGGATCAGTATATGGCCGCAGCGTCTCAGCCGGAGAAAGAAGCTGAGGTTCAACAAACTAAAATTCGGCAATACGAAGACAACATTGATCGGCACTTAAAAAAACAACGTCGCTTGCAGGATGAGCAAAGCGAATTGGTTATTGGCAGTGCCGAAGCTGAAATTGAAACGATCAAAGATGATGTACTTATACAAGAAGATAAAATTGAGCAGCATCAGCAAACCATACAAAGTGCAAATGAAGAAATTGCTTCTCAACAAGAACACATTGAGCAGAAACGTAAGCAAGTTGCGAACCTTCAGGCGGAATTACAAAGTGCTAAGGGGCGATTTGCTTCATTAGAAGCGCTCCAGCAGTCAGCTCTTGGGGATGGTAACGAAGTTATTGATCGTTGGCTAAAAAATAACGGGTTATTTGATCGCCCTAGATTGGCTCAATGTTTGACGGTACTAGACGGTTGGGATAAAGCAGTAGAAACGGTGCTGGGGGATTTCCTGCAAGCCGTTACTACGAATCAGCAAAGTGTGGATCAACAAATTGCTTCCTTCTTTGAAAAAGGCGTCGATCAAGGTGCATTAGCGGTAGTGACAAGTGCTCGTTCTCAGACGCTGAGTGTCGCGTTGCCGAGTCATTTTTCGACGTTAACTCCAATTAAAGAGGTTGTTAACGTTGAAGGAGATATTGATCTTAAAGGCTTGCTAGAGCATGTCTATCTTGTGGAAGATTTAAACCAAGGTTTGTCTATACAAGCGTCACTGCCTGCTGGGTATTCACTCATAACCCGAGACGGTGTTTGGTTGGCTTCAAATTGGTTGCGAGTATCCAGTTCAGATACCGGTAAAAGCGGCGTCATTGGTCGACAGAAAGAATTGGAAGTGCTTGAAGAGCGTATTGATGAACTGGATTTTTCAGTTGAAGACACGGAAATTGAGTTAGAAAGCACTCGTCTTCAATTAAAAACGAAAGAACAAAATAAAGACTTTGCCCAAAAAGAATTAATGCGACTTGAGCGGCAGTTAAGCGAATTACAGTCGGATCTCAATGCTAAACGTGTGCGAGTTGAGCAAGTACTTGTTCGAAAAGAACGTATTGATTCGGAAATTGAAGAGGTAAACGAACAAATTGAATTTGATCGTAAGAGCTTAGAGGATGCCCGAATTCTTTGGCAGGGAGCCTTAGAACTAGCAGAAAGTAATATCGTCGTGCGTGAGCAATTGGAACGAGAACGAGATCAAACTCAACAACAACTTGAATCTGTACGTGCGAGAGCACAATCGTCTAATGTTCAATATCAGGACATTCGTTTAAAAGTAGAATCCTTAAGAACTCAAAATCAGTCGGTTCAAACGGCCATTGGTAGAATGGAGCAGCAAATCGCACGGCTGCGAGAACGGAATGAAATGCTTAATATGGAGTTGGAGGAGACTTCCGATCCGGGAGAAGAGCTTCGTTTAGAGCTCGAAGAAATGATTGAGCAGAGGCTGGATGTTGAGTCTCAGTTAGCAGAGGCCCGTCGAGTGATGGAGTCTCTTGATACTGCGGTGTCTGAACTTGAGAAATATCGACATGAAGCAGAGCAGTCTTCTCAGGGGGTTCGTACGACACTTGAAAATCATCGAATGGAATGGCAAGCCACTCAGGTTCGCCGAAATGGTTTAAAAGAACAGCTTGAAGAACTCAAAGTTAACTTGGAAAACCAACTGACTTTATTGCCAGAAGGCATCAATGAGGCGGCTTGGGAGGAAGAACTTAGATTGATTCAGGCTCGAATACAAAGGCTTGGCGCCATCAACCTTGCAGCCATTGATGAATATCAGAGTCAATCTGAAAGAAAGCGCTATCTGGATATGCAGAATGATGATCTGACCAATGCGCTTGAAACATTAGAAGGTGCTATTCGGAAAATTGATCGAGAAACAAAAGCACGCTTTAAAGCAACGTTTGATAAAATTAACCAAGGTCTAGGCGAACTTTTCCCAAAGGTATTTGGTGGTGGTCATGCGTATTTGGAATTAACGGATGATGATCTATTGACGACGGGTGTTGCTATTATGGCGCGTCCGCCTGGTAAGAAGAACAGTACCATCCATTTGTTGTCGGGTGGTGAAAAAGCATTAACTGCAATTGCGATGGTGTTCTCTATTTTCCAGCTGAATCCTGCGCCTTTCTGTATGTTGGATGAAGTTGATGCGCCATTGGATGATGCTAACGTAAGTCGATACGCTAATCTTGTGAAGGAAATGTCCAGTAAGGTTCAATTTATTTATATTACCCATAATAAAATTGCTATGGAAAAGGCTGAGCAGTTGCTGGGTGTTACCATGCAAGAACCTGGTTGTTCTCGTCTTGTATCTGTTGATGTTGAAGCTGCAGCAGCTATGATTGATAGTTAGTGCCTTTTAAGCTGTGTTTAGCTGGTTTCATGTGTAGAAAAGTACTCTTGTAAGAGGGTACAATGTGCGCCCTGTTTTAGTATGACAATACTAACTCCGGTTGTTATTTTTTATTGTTGGTTTCGGTCACTTTAGTAAATGAACTTTTGTTTTAGATTTTTGTATTACTAAAGAATAGGTTTGATCGTCATATTTTATATTCTTAGGAAGTAGGGTTCATGGATATCAGTTTACGTGAATGGTTAATTTTAGTTGGTTTGTTAGTTGTGACCGCAATTCTTGTTCATGGCTATTTACATATGCGTCGTCACAAACAAGGCACGATGTCTGAATACAGTAACTTAGGCGACAATGAAGATTGTAATGGCGAGCTGCCTAATGGTGGGGCTCGTGTTAAAGGGGATGAGGATCGCTTTGAACCGACGTTAGATCAGGATTCTAACGTTGAAGATAATACAGGGGCACAAGGTGTGCCTGTATTAATGGATTCCGTTTCCGTTTCTGAAGAACAAGATGAAACAAGCCAATCCAGCTTGTCATTTGAATTCTCAACAGAACAACCTAGTGATTCAACGTCTGGCAGCTCAGGTTCATCAGACCCATTGGGTTTGTCTGAAATCAGTGAGCAATCTGAAGATGTTCTTTTAAGACCGACAGATAAAACAGAACATACGCCGAGAGTTGAAATGTCAGAGCGTCGTAAGCAGCTGGAAAAGTGCCGTTTAATGACAGAACATCTTGGCCCTACTGAAGACCCTGATCGAGTATTCATGCTTTATGTTGCTGCAAAGGATGAAAATGTGGGCTTTAACTGTGGCCGCTTGGTTGATGTTGCTGCGGCTTGTGGTTTACGTCACGGTAAAATGGATATCTTTCACCGACATCAAGAAGATAACGGTCAGGGTAATGTCCAGTTCAGCATGGTCAGTTCCATTCAACCAGGCAGTTTTGATTTGGATAAAGTGGATGATCAAGTAACGCCTGGTGTCACGTTCTTTATGAGCTTGCCTGGTCCTGTGGATAATATTCAAGCCTTTGATTATATGTATGAAATGGCCAAAGTTATTGCGAATAATATGGGCGGCGAAGTGAAAGACGAGCAGCACAGTGTAATGACAGGACAAACAGCAGAGCATGTTAGGCAAGAGATTCGTGACTACGAACGAAAGCAACGCCTGTCTAAAACTGCTAATTAGAAGAATCGAAAGATATGAACAGAGGCTCCTGATGGAGCCTTTTTTGTTTTGAATATCGTTAAAGTTGATGATTTAAAAGAATTTTAGGAAGTACGTGTTATGTCAGAACAGATTGGTTTATTTGGTGAAAGCAATGACAGTCACTCAGACATAGCTCAAAATGCTATGAAGCGAGTTCAAGAGCTGCATCAATTGCTCCATAAATATAATCATCAGTATTATGTTTTAGATGATCCAACCGTCCCTGACAGCGAATACGACTCTCTTTTTCACGAGTTGAAAGCCCTAGAAGCAGAGACTCCAGAATTTGTTACTGCTGACTCTCCAACTCAGCGTGTTGGTGATAAGCCCCTTTCTGAATTTAAATCTGTTACTCATGAGATGCCAATGCTTTCATTGGATAACGTCTTTAATGAAGAAGAAATGCGCGCTTTTGATCTGAAAATTAAGAAACTATTAGGGTTGCAGGATAGTGCCAAGGTTGAGTACGCCTGTGAACCGAAACTGGATGGTATTGCTGCCAGCCTATTGTACGAAAATGGTGTTCTTGTTCGAGGTGCTACTCGAGGTGATGGCAGTCGTGGTGAAGACATCACCATGAACTTAAGAACTGTGCCATCCATACCGCTTAGATTGACCGGGTCAGGTTTCCCAGCTCGGTTGGAGGTTCGTGGTGAAGTCTACATGCCTAAAAGGGGCTTTGAAAAACTGAATGAAAATGCCCTTGCTGCCGGCGAAAAAGCCTTTGTAAACCCTAGAAATGCGGCAGCGGGGTCGTTGAGGCAGCTTGATCCTAAATTAACTGCGAAGCGACCTTTGGAGTTTTGTTGTTATTCGGTTGGTATTGTGGAAGGCGGCAGTTTGCCAGATAGTCATTTTGAAGTACTGAATCAATTTAAAGAATGGGGCTTTCTTACGAATGCTGAGATGCGCTGTGTGAAGGGTGTCGATGGTTGCATTGAGTACTATGAAGCGTTGTCTGAAAAGCGGGACAGCCTTCAATATGAAATTGATGGCATTGTATTCAAGGTGAATGCTTTTGAGCTTCAAGATCGTTTAGGTTTTGTTTCCAGAGCACCTCGATGGGCCATTGCTCATAAATTTCCTGCGCAAGAGAAAATTACGATACTTCAGGACGTTGAGTTTCAGGTTGGGCGAACCGGTGCGATTACACCGGTTGGTCGTTTAGATCCCGTTTTCGTTGGCGGGGTAACGGTTTCTAACGTGACACTTCACAATATGGATGAAGTCCATCGATTGGGCCTAATGATTGGTGATTCTGTTGTTGTTCGTCGTGCTGGAGATGTTATTCCTCAGGTGGTTAAAATAGTTGAGGATCGAAGGCCTGACTCGGCTAAGTCGGTGGTTATGCCTGCGGTTTGTCCTGTGTGCAGTTCTGATATTGAACGAACAGAGGGTGAGGCCGTTGCTCGATGCACCGGAGGTCTAGTTTGCGCTGCGCAACGTAAAGAGGCGTTTGTACATTTTGCGTCACGTAAAGCGATGGACATTGATGGTCTTGGAGAGAAGTTGATCAACGTGCTTGTTGAAAAGGATATGGTAACGCGTTTGGCTGATATCTTTCGATTGGAGTCGTCTGCACTGGCGGCGCTAGATCGAATGGGCGAGAAATCGGCTGAGAAATTACTCAAGTCTCTAGAAAACAGTAAAGAGACGACGTTTGCCCGTTTTCTTTATTCACTCGGGATACGAGAAGTCGGTGAAGCAACCGCACAGAACCTCGCAAATGCATTTGGAAACTTGGATAACCTGATTGCGGCGAGTGAAGAACGGTTAAATGAAGTTGAGGATATAGGCCCGATCGTTGCTGCATATATCGTTCATTTCTTTGCGAATGGCTCCAACCGTGATGCGGTGTCAGATTTGGTCGCGCAGGGGGTTCACTGGAAAGATGTTGAAGTTGCTGATCCTGAAGACCTTCCTTTGCTGGGTTTTACTTACGTTTTAACAGGAACTCTGGAAACCATGTCTCGTGGTGATGGTAAAGAGATGCTTCAACGTTTGGGGGCTAAGGTTGCAGGCAGTGTGTCCAAGAAAACCTCGTGTGTGGTGGCAGGACCAGGCGCCGGGTCGAAGCTGGCGAAAGCCGAAGAACTTGGTGTTGATGTTATCGATGAAGCAGCATTTATTCTGTTCTTAAAAGGCCATGGGATTAATTTGGACTAAAGTAATGATTGAATAAAATGAATTTTTCTATAATGATTTATTTATCAATAAGTTAATTGTTGGAGAGCTAATGCGTTTGTTTCGTTGGTCTATTGTTTTGTGGTTATTCATCTTGGCTGGATGTTCTTCCCAGCCCAGTAATATAAATAACGTGTGCTCTATATTTGATGAGAATTCAGATTGGTATGAGGCAGCAAAAGACGTTCAGAAGAAGTGGGGCGTGCCTATCCATGTCACAATGGCCTTTATTCATCAGGAGTCTAAATTCATTAGCAGTGCAAAGCCACCACGAACAACGTTCTTATGGATATTTCCAGGGCCAAGGCCTTCTTCGGCGTATGGCTACGCTCAGGCATTAGATGAAACTTGGGATCATTACATCAGTAAAACGAAAAATTATGGCGCAGATCGAGATGATTTTGAAGACGCAGTAGATTTTATTGGTTGGTACAATTACACCAGTAATAAAAGAAATGGCATTTCCAAGTGGAATGCCAAACAACTGTACTTGGCTTACCACGAAGGCCACGGTGGCTACGAAAGAAAGACCTACAAAAAGAAAAAGTGGCTAATGAATGTGTCTACTAAGGTTCAGCGAAGGGCCTCGCAGTATCTTCGTCAATATAAAACGTGTAAAACGGATCTAGAGCGCAGTTGGTTTAGCAAAACGTTCTTTTAAGGATTTGAAGTAAATAGGAGTCTATTTCATGGCAATTGAAGTTCCATGGAAAAACCTGTCGCCTGAGGCGTTACAAGGTTTAATTGAGTCGTATATTCACCGTGAGGGGACGGATTATGGAGAATACGAACAATCACTTGAGCAAAAAAGTGAGCGGTTATTAGCGCTGATAAAGGCGGGTAATGTTGTTATTGCATTTGATGAAGATTCTGAAAGCTGTAACCTGATGTCGAAGCAAGAATGGTCAGAATTACAAAATAAATCAGCAGAAGATGAGTACTTCGGATATTAAGCTAACTTGCATCACTGCTTTTGATTTGTTTTTTCTGGTGTTTCAGCGTCTCTTTCCAATGCTTTATGTGGTCAGGCATTGGGGGAGATCCTGCTTCGAAGGCTTCTAATCCGTCTGTTGGTCCTTTTCCGTTGTCTATTGCGTTCTTAAGAAGTTCTTTGAAACTGATTACCCCCTTTTTGGAAAGAAATAGTCCTCTGCTGTAGCAAATGGAGCTCGTCTTATTTTGCTTGTTTACAATCTTGTGTTCCATGTAAAGAAAGCTTCGATCCCAGCAAATAATTTCAGAGGTCACTTTGAAAGGCTCAAAAGGTGACAGCTCTCGCAGGAAGCTAATGTTTCTCGCGTTGATCATGGCTTGCCACTTCATTTTAGACAGTGAAGTAACTAATCCCAATTGAGAAAATACTTGAATAATGCTCAAATCGAACAGACTGACGTAACGAGTGTTGGTCATGTGGCCATTAATGTCGAGATCGGTGGGCCATACACGCGACTTGAATTCTATTGTATCCTTTGTCGATACTTTAGCTAGATGCCGCAATCGTCTTAATAATAACAACATTCTAAAGTAAAGCTTCATATTCTGGGATGCCATTTATGGGGTTAAGAGGCGGATTTTAGACATAAGTCCGCTGAAAAATAAAGAATAATTATACTCTGTATTGAATTCTATTAAGGACATCTTTTGTCAGAACATATTCATCTCGAAAAATTTAAACAGGGCAGTGAAGATGATCGCAGGTTTGTCGCCTGGGACATAATCATGATGCTGATTTTATTTTCTAATCTTTTCTTCTTAATTGCTGATGCATTAATCACATGGAATGCTTTAGATGGTTTTTGGCGTTCACTTTCTTCTGGCGCCTTTGATCTTTATATGGACAATGTAGCGCCTAATTTTTTGCTCATTGACGGCGGGTTTGTTGCATTTTTCTTAACCGAATTTTGTGTTAGGTGGATCATCAGTTTATATAAGAAAGAATACCCTGGGTGGTTCTTCTTTCCGTTGTTTCATTGGTATGACTTACTGGGTTGTATTCCGCTGGCTGAATTTAGGTGGTTAAGGTTATTGAGGATTGTTTCTGTTTTGATCCGTTTACACCGTATGGAAGTACTTGATTTGAAAAATAATTTCTTCTATCGACGTCTCGTTAAATATCATGAGATCTTAGTTGAGGAGGTTTCTGATAAAGTGGTTTTAAATGTTTTGGATGGCGTTCAAGCTGAGTTTGATAAAGACTATCCGTTAGGGAAGCGAATCTTAGAGAATGTGTTTCTGCCGAATAAAGCAGAGCTTGTTCGTTGGATTGCGGCCAGCATTGAAGATTTTATTACCGTTCACTACCACCAGAGTCGCGATCAGATTCAAGAAAATATACGAAGTAGGGTTGAAGCCGCCGTTGAAAACCAAAGCGAAGTACAGACATTGGAAAAGCTGCCAGTCGTTGGCGATAAAATCAGCCAAGAAATTCAAAGAATGGTGTCTGACGTTGCTTGGCAAGTCATGGACGGGTTGATTCGAGATATCGCAACAGACGGTAAACAGCCGGATATGGATTCTATATTGGATGCGTTAACGGGTTCTTTAGTTGGTGAAGAGAATCCTAGACTGCATCAATTAACACGTAAGATGAGTATTGAAATGATCGAAGAGATCAAACAGCAAGTGGCGGTTAAGAATTGGAGAGAAGATAGGGCTTAATCAGTCTTTTATCCAAGGTTCGTTGAAGAACAAGGGGGCACTGACACGGATCTTATGCCCTCTGATGAACTTTCCGTTCATGTAATCTGCAATACCATTAATGACAGCCCTTGATTCTACATTTAAGCGAACCCAAATTATTGCGTCATCATTAAAAAGTTCCTGCTTTATAATGACGTGCTTTACTCTAGGACTGCGATTAAACAGCTCAAGTACTTCGTCCTCATTCACATCGTTAGGTACATGGTCTATTCGCACAAACATTGTGGTATCCTGATTAGCAATTAATAAGTCAGATTATGGCGCTTAATTCTTTATTTAATCTTAGGTCATACGAAATTGATTTCAGGAATTTCTCTTGCAATAGTAATGCAGACATATAGAGTTAACAACTTGCCCTAGAAAGCACTATACTTAGCGATCTGAGTTACTTTTTTCCTCATTTTCAAAGACATAGCCTCAAGGATAGAGCAGATGCCCATAGCTGGCTCAATAGTAAAGAAATTCTTCTCGCCAGCTCGTAGCTTGATGAATCAGCTCACTTACATTCAGAAATTCATATTGATCAGTGCCCTTTTCTTATTGCCGGTCGTTTTGCTGGGGTTTGGGTTGGTGAGTGAGATTCAGCGGAATCTTGCAATAACCAAGGTTGAGCAGCAGGGCCTGCAGATGATGTCGAATGTCTTTAAGCTCATACGAGAGGCATCGGAGTATCGTGATCGATCCATTATCCTGCGAGTGAATGATAAAAAAGAGATACGAGAACAGCTTGAAGAGCAGCGTTTAAAAGTTGAGCGCATGATTGTTGAAATTCACGGTACGGTTACAGCCTTTGGCGACAGTGAAATTGACCATCAATTAAAACAGGTTCATGTCAGCTGGAAGCAACTAAACAGCTATTCTTCTGGGGCTCAGGGCGGGCCGCACATTCAGTTTAAATATTACGACAGCTTTGTAAGAACGATTCAGGCCTTAGTGGACGTGATTGGTTATCGTACAAAGCTGGTTCATGATCCAAATCTTAATACCTTCTTATTGATTAACATGCTTTCAGATGACATGCCTATTGCGCTTAGAGAATTGGGGCGTAGCCGAGCTTACGGCGTGTACGCTTTAAATCAAATGAGCGTCGATCACGATACGTATCTGCAATTGGATGAAATCTACGATGATTTAACAGACAGTTTTCACTTGCTCAGTAATAACATGGGTTACGCTGTTGCGGAAAACCAGAAGTACCGAATTCCTTTGCAGCGAGGTGTAGATCGAGTCATAAGCGGTGTTCTGCAAGGCAGAGACTTAATGTATGACGAAATTATTGAAGCTGATCGTAGAGTCATGGGGTGGGAAGACTATTACACTCAGCTCTCGAATATACATGCCGGCGTTTATGACTTTGTTGATGAGCTTATAGGCATCGTCATCAAACAATTGGACGATCGTGCAAATGAGGAAAGGTACAAATTAAATTGGTTTGTCATTCTTACTCTTGGGTTACTACTGGTTATTATTTACTTATATGCAGGGATGTACAGATCCATTCACGACACGTTGAGAACCTTTGTTGAGCGAGCAAAATCAGTTTCTGAAGGCAATCTTGATATTACAATGCCTGTGCAAACTCGAGATGAAATGCGTGAGCTTGCTTTAAGTTTTAATGGAATGGTTGATCAGTTAGCTCAAAACCAAAAGGATCTCGTCGAGGCTAGGAAGTTGGCATCCTTAGGGCATTTGGTTGCGGGCATTGCTCATGAGATGAATACTCCTTTAGGGGTGTCTCTTACCGCGTTAAGTTACTTGGATGATAAATATACGGCTGCCGGTAAACTGTTTGCGGCTGGCGCGTTGTCAGAAAAAGACTTTAATGAGTTGATGACGGCAAACGAAGAGTCTCTGGATTTAATCAGAAGAAACTTAGCAAAAGCGTCTAATTTAGTCTCAACGTTTAAGATGCTGTCCGTCAGCAGTGATTCTGAAAAGTGGCGGCATATTGAGTTGAAGTCGTATCTTTATGAGTTGCCAATTCGGTTGGATCTTTCACGGGAGCAGAGCGATCGAGTCATTGTTGTTTGTAAGGATAATATCTCTCTGTTTATCGATGAAGAGCGGTTATCCACTTTATTTTCTGTGCTGATTAACAATGCATTTATTCATGGTTATGGAAGTGGCGAGGAAGGGGAAGTGACTATCTCTGCTCGTTTAAGCGGGGAGAACCTCCTCATTACTGTAGAAGATCATGGTAGAGGTGTTGACGAGGCGCTGGCGGAACAAATTTTTGATCCGTTTGTTACAACAACCCGAAATCAAGGCGGCGCTGGTTTGGGTCTCCACATTGCTTTTAACATTGTGTCACAAGCCTTGTTTGGTCAAATAAAGTGTGTCTCTAAGCTGGGGCGGTTTACTCGATTTGAGATTTCCATGCCAATTGATTTTAGAGAACATTAAAAAATACTAAAAAAGATTGAACCTATCATTTCTTCGTTTGTCTTAATCTCCTGCACTGTAAACATAAATTAATCATTGATTAATTTATGTTTACCAAGAACTTCCTTTTCTATATTCAACCGAATGTATTTAATATGTCTAAATCTCCTGTAGGAAGACCTGCTGTTTCAGATGCAAATGAGACATCAGTTAGAGAACGATTGCTGCTAGCCGCAAAAAAATCGTTTTTAGAAGATAGCTATGAAAAAGTTTCAACGCGTCACATTGCAACCTTAGCTGATACCAGCATTGCTATGATTCGGTACTATTTTGGCAGCAAGGAAGGCTTGTATCAGGAACTCATTCGAACTCAGTTTATACCTATTGCTGAACGTCTGATTTCTTTACAGAACTCTGACGACGTGGACAGCCTAGAGTCCTTTTTTAAAGTTTATTATGAAACCATGGTGCCAGATCAGCAGTTTCCGTTATTAATGATGCGGACGCTCTCCTTGAAGCAAGGGCCCAGTCGAAAGTACATATTAGATCAGATCGTTGATCCGATGCGTCATACGATTCATAAAATTATTAAACGACTTCAGAACAAAGGAAAGATCGATGCCTCCTTGGATGCCGAAATGATTGGTATCAGCATGCTGAGCTTAGCGGTGATGCCTATGCTTGCAAAGAGTGTGTTCGAATACCACAAAGGCGAAAATTTGGGGTTAGAATTCTACTTGGACTTGGCAAAGCATAACGGCCAAATTCTTCAAAGTGGATTACGCAGTTAACGTGTTCTATAGGTCAGAGTTGTCTCTGAGTTTGAGTTGCTTTTGAAGGGTTGTGCAGACGGTCTTCAATATTTGTATTCGGGCATAGTATTTATTGTTTGCAGGAATGACATGCCAAGGAGCACTTTTTGTGCTTGTTAGATTGATCATGTCATTGACTGCTTGCTCGTAGTCCTTCCATTTAGATCTGTTTCGATAATCTTCTTCAGTGATTTTAAAGCGCTTGTAGGGGATGCTTTCTCTTTCTTTGAATCGTTTTAGTTGTTCGTCCTTATCTATGTGGAGCCAGAACTTCAGAACGGGAATCTGTTCCGAGGCAAGTTGCATTTCAAAGTCGTTAATTTCTTCGTAGGATCGTTGCCATTCCGAGTGGCTGGCAAGTTCTTCAACGCGCTCAACTAAGACTCTGCCGTACCAACTGCGATCAAAAATGGTCATTTTTCCAGGGCGAGGAATCTTGCGCCAAAACCTCCAAAGATAATGATGTGATAGCTCTTCACTGCTGGGGGCTGCAATAGGGACGACTCGATAGAACCCTGCATCAATCGCGTTTGTAAGGCGTCGAATAGCGCCCCCTTTACCTGCTGCATCCCATCCTTCAAATACCATTACACATGCTTGGCCTTCTTCTTGGCATTGATGGATCAGCTTGTGGACTTTGGTCTGCCACTTCTTGAGTTCTTTCTTGTACGTTTGTTTGTCTAACGTAAGACTCAAATCTACCGTTTCAAGCGGTTTTACATTGGATGTATTTAAGGAATAAGAAGTGATTTCAGTCGTCGGTCTTAGGGCGTTTTTATCTGATAACTTAGCCGTGATTTGCTCGGAGATTAACTTACCAACATGAATGTTTCGTTGGAAAGGGTGTGTGGAATCGATTAGGTTCCATGGCGCATTGGCCTGATTTGTGTGTTTAATTACTTGGCTAATGGTGGACTTGGCTGCTTTAAAATCATCATAGATGTGGCTGTCTTGTTTATGAATTTTCCAAACTTTGTGCAGGTATTTTCGATCTTCTTTTAAGCGTAATTTTAATTCTTTTTCAGGTAGGTGTAGCCAAATTTTGATCAGTAAAACACCGTTGTCGGTTAAGGTTTTTTCAAAGTGATTGCTTAACTCGGTACGTTGATCCAGTTCTGATTGGTTAATCATTCCCGTTAGCTTTTGTATGAGGCTATAGGATGTCCAGTCCCGTAAACATAAACCGATGCTGCCTTTGGGTGGCAAATCTTTCCAGTAGCGCCACATAAAGGGTTTTTGTTTTTCTTCTTCCGTTGGTATGCCATAAGCATTGGCTTGAAGGAATCTCGGATCCATCCACTCGTGAAGAATATTTAGGGTTTCGTGGCGTCCTGAACGGTCATCACCACCAATGACGATTAGAACAGATAAGTTGGATTCTTTAAGCGCCAACTGAAGTTGGATAAGTTCAGATCTGAGAGGTAAAACTGCTTCTTTGTAGTCTTTTTTGGATAGATCTGATGTTTGTGGCAAGTTAGATATCCTGCTGAAATGATTATTGAGATGGTGCTTCAATAAAGATTTAACATCAGGTTTGTCCGTTTAGCCAGAGGTTTAATTCGTGAGAAAGAGACGTGCTAGGGTAAAGAGGGGGATCAGGAAGCGGTCATGCTTCCTGATCGATAAGCAGAGGTTGGCTTTATGCCAGCTTATCCGTTGCAACGTGGTAGTTTGGATCTTCCATCACGTTTACTTCGACTAAGTCTCCCGCATTTTTCAGTAGTATTTTACATTCTGCGCTTAGGTGGCGAAGGTGAAGTTTCTTGCCTGCTTTTATGTAACGCTCAGCGAGTGTATCCAGAGCTTCGATGCCTGAGTGATCGGAAACACGAGAGTGTTGGAAATCAATAATGACATCTTCAGGGTCTTTTTTAGGATCAAACAGTTCTAGGAAGTTAGCCACTGAGCCAAAGAACAATGGCCCGTGTAGCTTATAAATACGGCTGCCGTTTTGATCTTCTGAATCAACGTAAATATGTTTTGCATGTTCCCAAGCAAATACCAGTGCTGAAACGATTACGCCAACGATCACTGCAATTGCAAGATCCGTCGCAACGGTAACTCCAGATACTAAGACGATTACAAACGCATCTTGCTTTGGAATCTTTCGTATAATACGGAAGCTCGACCACTCAAATGTGCCGATCACAACCATGAACATAACACCAATGAGTGCCGCAACTGGGATTTGTTCGATAAGATCAGATGCAACCAAGATGTAGAGCAATAAACACACTGCGCCAGTTATTCCGGATAGTCGACCACGGCCACCAGAGTTTACGTTGATCATACTTTGTCCGATCATTGCACAACCGCCCATACCACCGAAAAAGCCTGTCGTAATGTTTGCAGCGCCTTGGGCAATACATTCTTTGTTACCGCGACCGCGAGTTTCAGTCAGCTCATCAATTAAGCTCAGTGTTAGAAGGCTTTCGATTAGGCCAATGGCTGCAAGAATCAAAGAATAAGGAAGTATGATATAAAGCGTTTCAAGGTTCAGCTCTACCATTGGGATGTGGAATTCAGGCAGTCCACCACCAATTGAAGCAACATCGCCCACTGTTTTAGTGCTTAAGTCCAAGCCAATAACAGCCAAAGAAACAACCAGGATCGCCGCAAGTGATGACGGGATAGCAGTGGTTAACTTAGGTAGGAAATGAATAATGAACATGGTAACAGCAATCAAACCCAGCATCATGTAAAGCATGCTGCCTTCCATCCACTCCATAGTGCCTGTGGTTGGGTCTTCTACTTGGAATTGCCCTAGCTGAGCTAAGAAGATAACAATAGCGAGGCCATTCACAAAACCTAGCATAACTGGGTGGGGGACCATCCTAATAAATTTACCGAGTTTAAATATCCCTGCTGCGATTTGAATTATTCCCATCAGCACCACAGTTGCGAATAGATATTCAACTCCGTGTTCTTTAACAAGAGACACCATAACAACGGCCAAAGCGCCAGTTGCGCCGGAGATCATTCCGGGGCGACCACCAAATGCAGCAGTAATTAATCCAATAAAGAAGGCGGCGTAAAGACCTACCAGTGGTTCAACACCGGCAACGAAAGCAAAAGCAACAGCTTCTGGGACAAGGGCAAGAGAAACGGTTAATCCTGAAAGAATGTCGTTCTTTGCATTTGCAGGAGTGTATCTATTTATGAGAGAGAACATTGTGTGCCTTTTTTACAGATGTTAAATACTTTTACTACGAGAGTTTGAGTGATTTAACTTTACTGACTGGTTTTAAGGGGCGTTTGTTAGTTTGGTCAAAAATCGCGCGAAATTCTAACAAATTTTGAACTAATCAGACAGAACAAAATAATGAGATAAGAGAAAGGCTTTTTCAGTGCTTAGATGCGGTTATTTTCTAAGCGTAAAAGTACCGGCCTAAGTCGGCTTTTTATGAGTAAATATTCATGAATCTATTTGGGAAAGGCGGTAATTTTCCCTTCTTCAATGGCTAATGGGAAAGAAAACCCAAAATAGTGCAAATTTTGACCTTGCTAGATGTCCATGCCCTTTCTTTGTACGTTTTTACCCGTATTCATGAGATGAATAGCGAATATAATCAAGATTTCCTACATTTATGGCTAAAAATATCTAGGCTTACCTTTAATTCATAGGGGGACCTAACCTATAATTCGGCCGATAATTTTGTAGGGGAGCCCCGTGTGCTCCTGGCCAGTGACCGGAAAAACATAATGGTCACGGAATAACTTGATGTTGAGTGAGATGTTCACATGAGCTTGTATTCAGAATACCTAGCAGAGATTGAGGTTCGTAAAGCGGACCTTGGCCTAAACCCAAAACCGATCGATAGCGCTGATCTAATATCTGAAATTATTGCCCAGATTAAAGATACTGGCAATGAATACCGTGAAGGTTCTTTAAACTTTTTCATCTACAACACGCTACCAGGTACAACACCTGCGGCTGTTGTTAAAGCAGCATTCTTAAAAGACATCGTTCTTGGTAATGAAACTGTTGCAGAGATCTCTGCTGAGTTCGCTCTAGAACAGCTTTCTCACATGAAAGGCGGCCCTTCTGTTGAAGCACTTTTAGATATCGCCCTTTCTGACGATTCTAATGCTCAAGCGGCTGGTGAAGTTCTTAAGTCTCAAGTATTCCTATACGAAGCAGATACTGCTCGTCTAGCGGATGCGTTCAAAGCGGGCAATGCCATCGCTAAAGGCATCTTGGAAAGTTACTCTAAAGCTGAGTTCTTCACTAAGCTGAATGACATCCAAGAGAAGATCGATGTTGTTACTTACATCGCGGCTGAAGGTGATATCTCTACTGACCTTCTTTCTCCTGGTAACCAGTCACACTCACGTGCTGACCGTGAACTACACGGCCAGTGCATGATCACGCCTGAAGCTCAACAAGAAATCGTTGAATTAGGTAAAAAGCACCCTAACGCTAAAGTGATGCTAATCGCTGAGAAAGGTACCATGGGTGTTGGTTCTTCTCGTATGTCGGGTGTTAACAACGTTGCTCTTTGGGCGGGTGAGAAGACTTCTCCTTACATCCCATTCATCAACAACGCACCTGTTGTTGCGGGTACTAACGGTATCGCACCGATCTTCCTTACGACTGTTGGTGTAACTGGCGGTATCGGTCTTGACCTTAAGAACTGGGTTAAGAAAGTAGACGCTAACGGCAACGCGGTTAAAGATGAGAACGGCGACAACGTATTAGAAGAAGCTTACTCAGTTGCTACTGGTACGGTTCTAACGATCGATACGAAAGCTAAGAAGCTTTACAACGGTTCAGAAGAAGTTGCAGACGTAGCGGATGCGTTTACTCCACAAAAAGTTGAGTTCATGAAAGCTGGCGGTTCTTACGCTGTGACTTTCGGTAAGAAACTACAGACGTTCGCTGCTGAAACACTAGGTGTTACTGCTCCTGTTGTTTACGCTGCATCTAAAGAGATCTCTGTTGAGAACCAAGGCCTAACTGCTGTTGAAAAAATCTTCAACCGTAATGCTGTAGGTGTTGCTTCTGAAACGCCACTACACACAGGTTCTGACGTTCGCGTTAAAGTGAACATCGTTGGTTCTCAAGACACAACGGGCCCAATGACTTGTCAGGAACTGGAAGCGATGGCTGCTTCTACTATTTCTCCAAGTGTTGATGGTGCTTTCCAATCGGGTTGTCACACTGCTTCTGTATGGGACAACAAAGCTAAGGCAAACACGCCTAAGCTAATGGCATTCATGAACGCATTCGGCGTAATCACTGCACGTGATCCGAAAGGCGTTTACCACTCAATGACTGACGTAATCCACAAAGTATTGAACGACATCACCGTTGATGATCGTGCAATCATCATTGGTGGTGACTCTCATACTCGTATGTCTAAGGGTGTAGCGTTCGGTGCTGACTCTGGTACAGTTGCAATCGCACTGGCGACTGGCGAATGTGCAATGCCAATCCCTGAGTCTGTAAAAGTTACTTTTAAAGGTAACATGAAAGGCCACATGGATTTCCGTGACATCGTACACGCTACTCAAGCTCAAATGCTTAACAAGTTTGGCGAAAACGTTTTCCAAGGTCGCGTAATCGAAGTACAGATCGGTACGCTTCTAGCTGACCAAGCGTTTACGTTCACTGACTGGACTGCAGAAATGAAAGCGAAAGCTTCTATCTGTATTTCTACTGATGACACTTTGATCCAATCTCTAGAGCTTGCTAAGTCTCGCATCCAGATCATGATCAACAAAGGCATGGAAAACGAAGCGGGCATGCTTCAAGGTCTTATCGATCTTGCTGACAAGCGTATCGCTGGCATCCAGTCTGGTGAAGAGCCAGCACTTGCTCCAGATGACAACGCTAAGTACTTCGCTGAGTTGGTTGTAGATCTAGACCAGATCGAAGAGCCAATGATTGCTGACCCTGACGTAAATAACGAAGACGTATCTAAGCGTTACACGCACGATGTTATCCGTCCAGCGTCTTACTACGATGGTCGTAAAGTTGACTTGGGCTTCATCGGTTCTTGTATGGTGCACAAAGGCGACATGCAAATCATCGCTGCTATGTTACGTAACCTAGAGAAGAACGGTCCTATCACGTTCAACGCACCTCTAGTTGTTGCGCCACCAACGTACAACATCGTTGACGAGCTAAAAGCAGAAGGCGATTGGGATGTACTAGCGAAATACGCTGGCTTCACATTCGACGATGCGCATCCAAAAGAAGCTGCTCGTACTAAGTACGAAAACATTCTTTATCTAGAGCGCCCTGGATGTAACCTATGTATGGGTAACCAAGAAAAAGCGGAAGCTGGTGATACAGTTCTTGCGACTTCTACCCGTCTATTCCAAGGCCGTGTTGTAGAAGATACTGCTGAGAAGAAAGGTGAGTCTCTACTAGGTTCTACGCCAATGGTTGTTCTTTCTACTATCCTAGGTCGTTTCCCGACTCTAGAAGAGTACAAGGCAGCAGTTGAAGGTATTAACCTAACGTCTTTCGCGCCACCGTCTGAAGACCTAGCGCGTCCACAGATTCCTCTAAAAGCTGTTTAATACAGGATGTATTTATGCCGCGTAGGACATGGATGTCCGAGAGCGGCGCAAGCTTTTAGAGTAACTAACCCACTTTCTGCAAGCTACAGAGAGCGGGTTAGGTTCTGGTATACAGGTTAGTTTTTGAGGCCTTGAAAAGGGCTTGTTCAGACGCACAAAAGATCAATGACGACAGAGCGGATTTAAGATTGGTTTTAAAATCAACTTATGTAGCCCACTGAACTGATCGGCTTCTACTGAAAACAAAATCTAACTGAATAAAAAAACCGGCACTCGAAAGAGGCGCCGGTTTTTTTTATGGTTGTTGATTGAAGAATAGTTGAGGCTTTGTTGTGACAGAAACTTGTGTTTTTAAATGACCATTCATGTGTACTGATATTTGAAGCAAAGGCTTGAATGTTGTGAGGTGATAGGCTGGGTGCCCTCTTAACGTGGGTGTCCGTTATTTTTGAGTTTAAGCTGGTATGTTTGTCGGTTCTTACTCTGGCTCCAATTGATTCGATCCCAATAGATTTTCGCAGATCAACTGTTAAAGCTTGCAGAAGCTATAGAGGTGGCTGATGACTTTGGCTATGGAGCAGTGAATAATGTATTGAGAGATGCTGCAGATAGATATAGAAGGTAATCCATTTTGATGATTAAAGAAATGTATAAGGCAGTCACTGAAGGTGATGTTGAATCAGTAAAAGCTTTTATACAAGCAGACCCTACAATTTTAAATAAAGTGGTTATGCGTCATACATGGTTGAATCACGCTATCACAGCCCGTCAACTTGATATAGTTAAGTTACTGGTAAGCAGAGGACTGTCGGTTAATTCTGATTTAGGTGTTGATCATCCCCTCAAAACAGCAGCGAATCGTAATGCTATAGAGATAGCTGATTTTTTACTGTGTAAAGGGGCGGATGTTAATGGTAGAGAAAATAAGAATGCACCTCCCTTAGCCGGAGCGATACATTCTGGTTCGATAGACTTGGTTAAATTATTCCTTGATCAAGGCGCAACTACAGAAGTGGTATGGGGAGATTCAACTCGTTTTACCCCAATATCATTTGCGAAATCATTTGGTGAGAGCCATTTAGATATTGTCCGTTTATTAGAAAAATATTCTGATGGATCATTAAATGACATGAGTGTTCACTCAGATGAAGTGATCGCTCATTTACAACAATGTTTTGGCCCTGTTGAACTTTTGTTATGTAATGAAGTTGTCACAGGTTTACCCATTTCAGTGCACATTGTAAGGGTAAAGGGTACTAAACCTTATGCTGTGTTAGCAACTTCAGGAATGAGCTCGAAGGCAATGCGTGTTCCTGAAGGTGCAGAGCAGTATGAATTTGCAGAACTCTTAATGTATTTACCTGCTGATTGGCCAGTTGAAAAAGATATAGTAAATGATGCTAAATACGATTGGCCAATCGAATGGCTTAGGAGAATAGCTAATTTTCCACATGAAAATAATACTTGGATTGGTTGGCCTAGTGCGACATTTACGAATGGAGAACCACCAGAACCATTTTCTGAAAATACAGGGCTAGATTCTTTTTTAGTTTTAGATAACTCAGATGATATGCCTGAGCTTATTAATTCAAAAGGAAATCGGGTTCAGTTTTATGAAATGTACCCAATATATATGGAAGAATTAAATTTAATAAATGATAAGGGCGTTGATGCTCTTTTGGATAAATTTGAAGAATATCAAATCCCTATGACAGTGGATGTTAAACGAAGGAATGTGGCCAGTTTATGATCCGTTATCGATTTCTGAGATATCGGACTAATGGGTGCCCCAATTTATTACAGGCATAGAGCCTCTCGATTCATAAAATTAGAAGTATTAAAAAACCGCCAGCGTTCGCATGGCGGTTTTTCATTTCAGACATTAATCAACTTCGTGGGCAATTAAACCTCAACAGAAGCCGTTTCAGCTTTTGTCGTGTAGGCTTCCATCTGGTCAAAGTTCAAGTAGTTATAAACTTCGTCAGACTTAGATTCCAGCGATTTGGTGTGCTCAAAGTACTCAGCTGGTGTAGGCAGCTTACCAAGGATCGCACCAACCGACGCCAGTTCCGCAGACGTTAAGTAAACGTTTGCAGCGTCACCCAGACGGTTAGGGAAGTTACGAGTAGAGGTCGACAGAACCGTGGTATTAGGTGCTACACGTGCTTGGTTCCCCATACATAGAGAACAGCCAGGAACTTCAGTACGAACACCTGAAGTACCGAAGGTGTTGTAGTAGCCTTCTTCTAGCAACTGAGCGGCATCCATCTTAGTTGGAGGCGTCATCCAGAAACGTGTCTGTAGAGTCCCTTTGTGCTGAGACAGAAGTTGACCCGCAGCTCGGAAGTGACCGATGTTGGTCATACAGGAACCGATGAAGACTTCATCCACTTTGTCGCCAGCGACTTCAGACAGCAACCTAGCGTCGTCGGGGTCGTTCGGGCAACATACGATAGGCTCTTTGATGTCGTTAAGATCGATTTCAAGCACGTGCGCGTATTCGGCGTCAGCGTCAGCTTCCATAAGTTCTGGGTTTTGTAACCAAGCCTCCATCGCCTGAGCACGACGCTCAAGAGAACGTGGGTCGCCATAACCTTCAGCGATCATCCAACGTAACATCGTAATGTTAGAGGTTAGATATTCTTTCACCGATGATTCAGAGAGTTTAATTGTACAACCCGCAGCAGAACGCTCAGCGGATGCGTCAGACAGTTCAAAAGCTTGCTCGGCCGTCAGGTGATCAAGACCTTCAATTTCGAGTATTCGGCCAGAGAATTCGTTGACCTTACTCGCTTTTTCAACCGTTAATAGACCTTCTTTAATGCTGTAGTAAGGAATCGCGTGTACCAGGTCGCGTAGCGTGATGCCTGGCTGCATTTCACCTTTGAAGCGAACCAATACAGATTCAGGCATGTCCAAAGGCATAACCCCCGTTGCGGCTGCGAAAGCCACAAGGCCAGAACCCGCAGGGAAAGAAATACCCATTGGGAAACGAGTATGAGAGTCACCACCTGTACCTACTGTGTCAGGAAGTAGCATACGGTTTAACCAAGAGTGGATTATGCCATCACCTGGACGCAGTGCCACACCACCACGAGTTTTCATGAAGTCAGGCATAGTGTGCTGCATTTCAACGTCAACTGGCTTCGGGTATGCGGCAGTATGACAGAAAGACTGCATAACAAGATCGGCAGAAAAACCAAGACATGCAAGGTCCTTTAGCTCATCACGTGTCATTGGGCCAGAGGTATCCTGAGAACCTACTGTTGTCATCTTTGGTTCACAGTATTGACCAGGGCGAACACCTTCAACACTACAGGCTTTACCAACCATCTTCTGTGCTAAGGAGAAGCCTTTGCCGCTGTCTGAAGGATCAACAGGTAGACGGAAAATATCAGTAGCGCCTAGACCTAGAGCTTCACGTGCTTTGTCCGTTAGACCACGGCCGATGATTAGTGGAATACGTCCGCCAGCTTGGACTTCGTCAAGAATGACGTCCGATTTGAACGCGAATTCAGAGATCGTTTCGCCGTTTTGGTTGGTTATTTTACCTTCGCGAGGGAAGATTTCGATCACGTCACCCATGTTCATTTTATCGACAGGGGCTTCAAATACGAGTGCTCCAGCGTCTTCCATCGTGTTGAAGAAGATAGGCGCCACTTTAGAACCGATACAAACACCACCAGAACGTTTGTTAGGGACACCCGGAATATCGTCGCCGAAGAACCAAAGTACTGAGTTAGCCGCAGACTTACGAGAAGACCCTGTACCTACCACGTCACCCACAAATGCCACGGGCAGACCTTTCGCTTTGATCTCTTCGATCTGAGCCATAGGGCCAGTTACACCGTGCTCTTCAGGCGTCAAACCGTCACGAGTCATTTTGTAGGTTGCGCGAGCATGAAGCGGGATGTCAGGGCGAGACCATGCATCTTGTGCTGGTGAAAGGTCATCGGTGTTTGTCTCACCTGTTACCTTAAACACAATCATCTTGATGCTTTCTGCGACTTTATTTTTCTTGGTGAACCACTCTGCATTTGCCCAAGATTCAACAACAGATTTAGCAACAGCATTACCTGCATCCATTTTTTCTTTAACGTCGTTGAATGCGTCGAACATAAGGAGGGTGTTCTTAAGTTGCTCACCTGCAAGCTCAGCAAGCTCAGCATCTTCAAGAAGCTCAACCAAAGTAGCTATGTTATAACCACCTTGCATCATGCCCAGTAATTCAACTGATTTTTCTTTATTGATTAGCGGAGATTCAGTGTCGCCTTTAGCAACCGCCGTTAAGAAAGCCGCTTTAACGTAAGCTGCTTCGTCAACACCAGGTGGAATACGGTTTTCAAAAAGATCAACGAGTGCTGCTTCTTCACCTGCAGGTGGATTTTTAAGTAGTTCAACAAGACCTGCTGTTTGTTCTGCATCTAGAGCTTTCGGTGGAACACCTTGCTCTGCACGTTCTGCAACGTGTGCGCGGTATGCTTCTAACACGGTTCTTAACCCTCATCTGTTGAATTTTCTATGATTTATTTTTTGTAAAAAGAAACCATAGATGGTCGGTTTTGTTCCAGCGACCTTGAATTTGGCGTAAGAATTGTATTGAAATATCTACTGAAAGTTAAGAAAAACGCCATATTTGGCGTTTAAAGTGAAGTATGGCTTATGCTGCGTAGAAATTTCGTTAATGTTTATGGATCTGACTTGAGAAACTTTTATTTTGAAATTTGATCACACTTGGCAAGCCTTACTAAGGCCCGACATTGGTTCGTATTATTTCCCTAACTTTCATCGTTGGGCTTTTGATTCGAAGAAGACCGCTTTCGACCCAATTAATGCGTTGTGGTTAAGTGAGTTGTCTCGTTGGGTTTATCGCTCCGATCGGGATCATCTGCGTTCTGCGTATAAAGCGAGTATGGTCCATCCTGAATTGGAAATGATTAACCTTAGAGAAATGTATTTTGTTGCGGAGCAGGGCATTCAAGCCAGCTTGTTGGTGTCAGTGAATAAACCTTACTGGGCTGTATTGGCGTTTAGAGGTTCGTCCGAGCCAACCAATTGGGTGCATAACTTTAATACCGGATTATCCCCTTGGTTTGGAGGGGGGTTGGTTCATCAGGGATTTTTAGAAGCGTTGATGAAAATTTGGGAACCAATAAGGCATCGGCTTCGCCGTTTAAAAATGCCCGTTTTCTTTTCGGGGCACAGTTTGGGCGGCGCGTTAGCTACCTTAGCCGCTGCAGATTTCTCTCCCTCTGCGTTGTATTTGTACGGCTCGCCTAGGGTGGGGGATAGAGACTTCTCATCAAGTCTATCGGGCGTGCCTGTTTATCGAGTCGTGAATAACTCCGATATGGTGTGCATGCTTCCTCCAACGGTTGCCCCGTTTCGTTTTCAGCATGTGGGTGAGCTTCATTATTACTCTTATTCAGGGAATAAATACGTTAATCCTGACACTCAATTCATCGAATACGATAGACGGGTTAGATTAGGCGGGAATAGAGCCGAGATGCATGAAAAGAGCTGGATGGACCCACCTAAGCGACTGTCGGATCATTCGCCGATTAATTACTCGGCGAATATTTACAAAGAAGTAATGCAGCATCCTCTCTATAAGAAGCAGCTTGATTGAAACTGTTTAAGACTCGCTCTCTTTCTTCTTTCGGTTGTTTGGAGAGCAATGCGACGGATTCATAGAACGCTGGGAAATTTGAGTCGCAAGCTAGAATCCACAGTTTAAAAGCAGGAACCCATTGACTGTACGTGTTTACTAAAGCGAGACGAGCGTTATTAATTGGTTTTGAAAACCAATGGTCGTAACCTTTATAGTCGTCCCAATGTTTGATCTTTAGTTCGTTGTAGGCTTGTTTTAATTTATCTATGGCCACTTGTTTCTGGCGAAGTTTCTCGGCCTGATGGATGTCGCTGCTATAAATAGCCTCCAGATCGGCTCGACCATTTTCAAGGAGTTTTAAAAAGTCTTCTGATCTTTTTTGGCGAACCTTATAGGTCTTCAATTTATTTGGTTGATTCTTTAGCCACAATTCGACGCCTGCATCTTCAACCGCAGATGCAAAGCTTTCATTAAAGGTGCTGTCGCCTTTGAGATATAATACTTGATGCGCTAATTCATGAAACAGTAATGCATGTAGACCTATTTCGTCTCTGCGAAAAAAGGTAGAGAGTACTGGGTCATCAAACCAGCCAAGTGTTGAGTAAGCATCGGCTCCTCCAACGTGGGTATCCATGTTGCCTTCTTGTTGTATTTTGAGTGCATAGTTTTCAGCATCCTGCTTAGCGTAGTACCCTCGATATGATGCACACCCGACAAATGGGTAGCACCATTGCCTTGGCGACAATGAATCATTTGGCGTAGCGACGACACTCCATATAGGATATTTGCCGTCCAATTGAACAAAGCTTCGGTAGCTGGATAATGCTTGTGGCATACCAAGATTGTGTTCAGCAAATTTTAGTGCAGAATTCACTTCGTGGAGCCTATGCTTCAGCTTTGTTTCGGTCTCTGGCGCATCAATCAATTCTTGTATGTTTTCTTGCTTGGACATGATGGAAAGGTGACCCTTCACTGCTTGTCCGTAATATCCAATTTGTTCACATCCTTGTAGAAACACGACGCATATTGTTAAAACAGGAAGAGTAATTGCTCTAAATGCCAACCGGTTCGAAATTTCTGAAAATTGTCCAAGTCTTGATCGAATCATAGGTTTGTTCTGTTTTTCTGTGGTGTATGGTGTTATGAAATCTAGTGATTTATTACTAACAATAAAAATAATAAAGGAGTTGCGACATGAGCAGCCCATCTATTTTAACCGTTCAAAATGAATTGGCGGGAAAGCATATCTTAATTACCGGTACAACGGGCTTTCTAGGCAAAGTCGTTTTAGAGAAATTACTTAGAAAAGTACCGGATGTCTATCAAATTACATTACTAGCGCGTTCAAATAAGCATTATTCATCTGCGAAAGAACGAGTTTATCAAGAAGTTATTACCAGTTCTGTTTTCAATGTATTAAAAGAAGAAATGGGCAGTCTGTTTGACGAGTTCATTGAAAGTAAGATTTCCGTGGTGGAGGGCGAATTAACGCAGTCGGGTTTTGGTATGGACGCCGCTTCGTTCAAAGCACTGGCAGAAGACATTGATTTAGTTATTAATTGCGCTGCGAGCGTTAACTTCAGAGAACCTTTAGACGATGCCATTCGTATTAATGCGCTGTCGGTTGAAGGGTTGGTTGAGCTTGTAAAAGCGGCGGGCGATATTCCCCTCGTTCAGGTGTCTACTTGTTATGTGAATGGTCACAATATAGGAAACATAAAAGAGACCATCCATTCCCCCAAGCATAATAAGTTAACTAAGTTTTCCGATGGCAGTTTTCATGTGCGGCCTTTGATTGAAAAATATTTGTTAGAGTGTGAACGAATCAATCGTGCGTTCAAATCATCTGAATCGGCCGAGCAGGAGCGAATTCGTTTAGGTGTTAAAGTTGCGAGAGAGCATGGTTGGAATGATACCTACACTTTTACTAAGTGGATGGGAGAACAACTCTTAATCCAACAACTTAAGGGATCGGGGGTTTCTATTGTTAGGCCTTCTATCATCGAAAGCACTGTGCTTGAGCCTGTAGCAGGATGGCTAGAGGGGATTAAAGTGGCAGATGCGCTTATTTTTGCTTTTGCCCGAGGAAAGTTAAGTTTCTTTCCTGGTGACGATTCCGGCATTCTTGATGTGATTCCTGCTGACTTGGTTGCAAATAGTGTGATTCTGTCTGCGGCCGAACAAGTAGCCTCACCAAAGAACTTCCGTATTTATCAGTGTTGCAGTGGCAGTGATAACCCAATTCAGTTAAGAGAGTTTGTTCAACATGTAATGAACGAATCTCAACAGAATTATGAAAGCTATCCGAAATTATTTAAGCGTAAGCCCTCATCTAACTTTAAAACCGTCAGCGGGTTTGCTTTTCAGAGTGTAATGAGAGGGCTGCAAGTAGCTGCGTTTTGCCGAGGTATATTTCAGCCTTCTTTACGAAGAAAATTGGTTGAAAAGGTCAGTACGTCCAGAGAACTTGCTCAAATCTATTCATTCTATACAGCACCTCAATATCAGTTTGATAATACGCAGCTTAAGCAATTGTGGCGTCAGTTTTCGACTGAGGACCAGAATACCTATGGTGTGAGTGCAAACTGCTACGATTGGAAAGATTATGTATCCAATATCCACATGGCAGGGCTGCATAAATATGTGCTGGAGGAGAGGGCAGCGTAACTGTTTATTCAGAAATAGGAGTAAAGTACTGGATACTAAAAAAGGAGCTTAAGCTCCTTTTTTAGTATGGATGTTACTTAGCAACAACCGCCGCCAGTATCTGTACTGATAACTTCTATGTCGTCGTAAGGTAAAGACGAACCGCAACCTTCAAAGATTCCGTAGTGTTTATCCCATGTGCCTAAAAACTCAAAGTGTTCTTTAAAGCGTGTGTCGTGAAGCATTTTCCATGTGTTGCCACATACAGGGAATACTTTTCCGGCTTCAATGAAGTGGTGTTTATCCAATTCAAACGCTTCTGGTTTTTCAGGTATATCGCCTTTGTAAATGACCGCTTGGCCGTAATCTTCACAAGCCGGCTCTAATTCAGGGAGTTTAAATAAACGATACGTTGCAGAGAAAAACTTAATGTTGCCCAGTTTTTGTTTGATTGCATTGTTGTTGATTGCCAGAGGCCTGTCTTCAACCAAGCGAGGGTCTAGGAAGCCGCATTTTTTAGCCAAGTTCTGGAAGTCGTTCCAGTATAACGCACCGCTTAGGCACTCACCGTAAAGCACTGGATCACTTAAAAGTTCTTTAGGAACTCGTTTATCCGAATAAACATCGGAGAAGTAAATCTCGCCACCTGGCTTGAGCAAATTGTAGGCTTGCTGAAGGACTGCTTCTTTGTCTTCACAAAGGTTGATGACGCAGTTGGAAACTATGATGTCGAAACTGTTGGGTTCAAGACCTAAGTCTTCTAGGCTTTCTAAATACCCTTTTCTGAACTCAACATTTGATTTTGAGAATCCAAACTTATCGGCGTGAAAATCGATGTGCTTATTGGCTACGTCGAGTTGTTCGTCGGTCATGTCTACGCCAACAACGTAGCCTTCTTCTCCAACCAATTGCGAGAGTACATAGCAATCACGACCTGAACCACTGCCCAGATCAAGAATGCGTGCGCCTTTTAATTTTTCAGGCGCGACTAGACCGCAACCATAATAGCGCGTTAAAACTTCATCATGAACCTTACCAAGGGCTGTTTTGATATAGCGAGGTAGGTCTGTATCGGTACAGCATGCGTCGGTTTTTAGGTCATCACTGCTTTGCAGTGTTTTACCGTAATAATCTTGTACTTCCTGGCGCATTCAATACTCCGTAATAGGGATTAATTTAATAAGTCTTGGTGAGTTAGGACAACAGAACCGGTATTCGGTTCATTGGTTTACATGCCTTAACACCTTAATGTTTTTGAACAAGTCGCTTGGCTTAGGTAATATCTTCGTCATTTATAACAAAAATATCGATATATGAGTACTTTAGCTGCACTGGATGCGTGTTATTTAGCTATATTTTAAAATTAATTTTAGTTATTCCGTTTATCTAGCCTGAATAGGGCGGTTATGTGCTCTGATTTGGTATGGGTTCTTAATATGAAGGTTGTACTTTGACAGATTTTGCTTTTCCAAAAAGGGATGGGATCAGTTTTAAGACTTGGTGGGTTCCTTTGATTCTAAGTGCTGGGTTAATTCCTGTAAGCCAGTACTCACCCTTACTGTTTCATACATTAGTTGAATTTTTCTCCGTTACGATTGCGATCATTTCGCTTGTGGTTGCCTGGAATACATACTCTCTCTCGAAGAATCATTACTTGATGTGTTTGGGGTTGGGGTATTTCTGGGTTGGCATCTTGGATTTGGCGCATACGTTCACTTTCAAAGGTATGCCCTTTATTAACCCTTTGGATGTGAATTCCACGATTAGTTTGTGGATTGTTACTCGCTACTTTGAAGCGGCTCTGCTTTTATCTGCGCCTTTCTTGTGTAATCGAAGTATCAATCGTGTTGCTTTCTTTATTGTCTTTGGTGTCATTAGTAGTTTCTTAATGTATTTAGTGGCTAAAGGCGCTTTCCCTGAGATGTTTTCGCCTAAAACAGGGCTCAGTGACATTAAAATTATTAATGAATGGATCATTATTTTAATTTTAATTGGCGCAGCTTGTTCGAACTATTATGCTCGGCAGATGCTGGATAAACGAACGTTAGAACTGATTTTGATTTCTATTGGTTTAACGATTGCAGCAGAATTGATGTTTACCATGTACACCAATCTGTTCGGTTTAACGCTCATTGGTGGGCACTTTCTTAAGCTATTTTCATATTGGGCCATTTACATTGCATTGATTGAATCCAGCCTTAGAGAGCCCTTCAGAGCGTTGTCCCGTGGCGCAAATACTTACGATGCAGTTCCTGATGAAACCGTTTTAGTTGATCGTGGCGGGATTGTTCGGCAAGTAAATAAAGCGGTTCGGCAGACGATGGGACTGACATCGTCCGATTGCATTGGGCGCAGTTGTCATAACTTACAGCACGCAAATAATGTTCATTCCAGTGATTGTGAAATTTGTTTGGCAATAAAAAGTAATCAGTCGATTGAGAGTCACACCTTTTTTAATCCTGAGAATGAACAATGGTATGAGGTTACTTTAAGCCCGGTTTCTTATAACAATAGAAATGCAGGCATGGTGCATGTTCGCCGTAACATCACTGAGGCTAAAATCACTCAAGACCGATTTGTAACGTTGAATCGTCTGTATACGGTACTGAGTCATTCGAATAAAGCCATCATCGGTGCTGATTCACGTGAGGTCATGTTTCAACGGATTTGTGATATTGCCATTACTCATGGCGGCTTTTTAATGGCTTGGGTGGGGGTTATTCACGGCGACAGAGTATTGCCTCAATGTTCGGCAGGGGACGTTGATGGTTATCTGGAAGTCATGCGGATGATGATTGACGACTCTGATCTTGCAAATGGCCCCGTAGGGCGGTCGGCAAAATCAGGCGAGGTGAATTTTGTCAATGATACCGCCACAGACCCAACGTTTACGCCATGGAGAGAAGAAGCTCAGAAGCGAGGTTACCAAGCGTTAGTGGCTATACCGCTTAAGTTTAAAGGCGAAGTGTTCGGGATTTTTACCATTTATTCGACGTTACCGGATGTGTTTGATTCTCAAATGGTTGAACTGCTCACAGGTTTGGGCATCGACTTAAGTCGTGCCATGTACATGATTGATAAAGAACAGCGTCGTTTGTCCATTGAGAAGAAACTTTATCAGCTGTCTCAAGCCGTTGAGCAAAGTGCTAACGCAATTATTATTACGGATATTGATGCGAAAATTGAGTATGTAAATCGGTCATTCACTCAATTAACGGGCTATACCTTAGAGGATGCTTTGGGTGAAACCCCAAGCATGCTTCGAAGCGAGTTTACTGAGGAGGAGACGGTCAATGAGATCAAGAGTGCGTTGGCTGAAGGCCGTGAGTGGCATGGTAAAATTCAAAATCGACGTAAAGATGGCAGTGTCTATTGGTCACAGCAATCAATATTTATTGTTCGTGATGAGTTTGGTGAACCCATTCAATTTGTATCAACGTCGGATGACCATACGGAGCTGCATGAAGCTCAAGAAATGATTCAGCAGTTGGCGTTCTATGATCCTTTAACGCACTTGCCGAATCGTCGTTTATTATCAGATCGATTTGAACAAGAAATAGGACGAATAGATCGAAATCCGAACTTGATTCTTGCCGTTATGGTTCTGGATTTAGACAACTTTAAAACCGTGAATGATTCTTTGGGCCATAACGTGGGTGATAGCCTATTGAAGCACGTGGCTAGAGTACTGCAATCTTCAGTAAGGCAAGAGGATACAGTCGCTCGTTTGGGTGGTGATGAGTTTGCGATCATCATGAGTGGTGCGAAAGTGGGTCGCGTTGTGGATGTATCGGACCGCATCATTCGCGCATTTTCTGAGCCCCTTGAGATTGATGGCAATAAAATTACCTATGGCGCAAGCATTGGCATCGCGATGTATCCGCAAGATGCTGAGGATACAGATACGTTGTTAAGAAATGCTGATTTGGCGATGTACCATGCAAAATCAGAAGGTAAGAATAACTTCCAGTTTTATCGCGAAGACTTAAATGTAAAAGCACATGATCGTCTGTCGCTGGAAAATAAGATTCGAAGTGCCATTGAAAATGAGCATTTTCAACTGTTCTATCAGCCTCAAGTTGATGTCCGTACTGGCGAAATGATTGGCTTGGAAGCACTTATTCGCTGGATTGATCCAGAGAAAGGCATCATACCGCCTATGGAGTTTATCCCGTTGGCTGAAGACACGGGGATGATAGGTAAAATTGGTGACTGGGTTATCCAGAAGGCCTGTGAAGAAGTGGGTTTGATGCACAAGCAGGGGTTGCCCAATGTCAAAGTTGCAGTGAATGTTTCGGCGCATCAATTCAGGCACGGAGATCATCTCTGTAATACCATTGAAAATGCGCTGAAAGAATACGAACTGCCGTCCGAATTTCTTTCTCTTGAGTTAACCGAAAGTATTTTAATTGAGGATATTGAAGACACCATTCGATCGTTAAACCAGTTGAAAGGCTTAAATATAACCTTGGCAATTGATGACTTTGGCACTGGGTATTCTTCGTTAAGTTATTTGAAAACATTCCCGATTGACGTACTTAAAATCGACCAAACGTTCATTCGAGATATTTTAACGGACGAAAGTGATAAGGCCATCGTGACGGCCATAATTGCAATGTCTAATCAGTTGGGGCTAGGTGTCTTGGCTGAAGGTGTTGAAACACAAGCGCATAATGACTTCTTGATCGATAAGGGCTGTAACTTTGCTCAAGGTTATTTCTATTGCAAGCCAAAACCCATGAATGAGTTACTTGAATTCTGGCTAAATAAAGAAAAGGTGCCGAATTAGGCACCTTAAATTATTACTTGAGTTTGTTTCGATGTATTAATTCAGATGTATTAGTTTGGTTGTGTTAACTAGGATGTATGAGTTCAGATCTTTGGGATTTTCAAATCCGTTAAATTGATTTTATTGGGTTTGTAATCGTTTACTTTGTCTTCGGTTGGGTAACCCAATGCCAATCCGCAAACTAGCTTGTAATCTTTTGGAATTTTAAAGTGCTTATCGATAGGGGAACGCCAGATTCCCAATGCACCTTGAGCACATGTCCCTAGACCTTTATTGGTTGCAGATAGCATGAGTGACTGCATGAAAATGCCTGCATCCAGCAACGCCGTATGTGTCATTCCTGGATGAATAAAGACAAAGATAGCTACGGGTGCATCAAAGAAAGTGAAGTTTCTTGCCATCTGCTCATCTCGTGCTTTCTTGTCACTCCGTTCAATGCCTAAAACCTTATAAAGACCTGCGCCTGTTGCTATTCTTCGCTCTTGAAATAGAGGAGGGTATTTACCAAGGATAGGTTTGAAATCGCTGTCAGGTAAGGCATCGCTCGTAATCGCTGAAAGCACTTTTAGCGGCAGTGGCTGTTTTTGGATCTTATTGGACGCGTTATATTTAGACAGTAACTCACTGCCTATTTTTTGGCAGACATCCCCCGTGGCAATGGCTAGCTTATAAGGCTGAGTGTTGGAGCTGGAAGGTGACTCCAATGCTTCTTGTAGAATTTCATCAAGGACATCGCTTTCAACTTCTTTGTCAGAAAAAGCTCGTATGCTTCGTCGGCCATTCAGTACTTTTAGGAAATCCATCATCTGATCCTTTTGTGCGCTTTTATTATTTATTATTTATTATTTGCCTGTCGTTAGATCGATTGTCTGATTAAGACGATTGATATGTCAACTAAATTCTAATATGAGTTAGTAATCATGTCTTTAGGTGTGCTTTTGAGATCTGTGTCAAAAAACTGTCAAGATGTAGGTTAAATATTAGCGATTGTGAGTGATTAGGTAGGGGACTCTATTTGGCTTTGTTATAGTCGGCTCCATTGCTGATATGGCTTTGGTAGGAACCAACGACAATGGAATTAGTGGAAACTAAAACAAAAAGAACTCGCCTTGATCCAGAAAAGAGACACGCCCAATTACTTAATTGCGCGGTGGTTGCATTTGCGAATAAAGGCATTGGTAGAGCAGTTCATGCGGACGTAGCAGAACTTGCAGGTGTGTCGGTTCCAACGGTATTTAACTACTTTAGAACACGCGAAGATCTCGTCGATGCTGTACTAACGGAAGTTGAACGTTACTTTCTTGAGGTGGCTAATGCAGCTCATGGTGGTGGTTTTGATGCCATTGATGCGTTGCATGAGCATGGTAATTATTTTGTAACAGCGGCCGTAGACCATCAGGAATATGTCAAAGTCTGGCTCGAATGGACTTCTTCGTTACGTGATGATGTTTGGCCAAGGTATTTGTTATTGCATAATCGGGTGATTAGTCAGATTGCCCGCTCTATTCAACGCGGTATTGATAAAGGTGACGTTACTGTCAATCTTACTGCCCGAGAACTGGCTATGATTTTTATGGGCAGTGCTCATACAGTGGCCATGATGGTGTATGCTCCGGAAAACACCGCTGATGGCATTCGTGCTTTCATGCATCGTGCAGTGACGGTTTTGTTAGGTAAGCCACTCTAATTATTTCCTACGTGCGTATTAGCTATTTCTACGTGCGTAAGTATTTATGATTGACGCTAGAAATCCCCATAAAGTCAGCTTTTCCTTCGACTAGGTCGAGCTGATTTTATTCACTTGAAACCCCGTTATTCCTTTTTTTTGGTACGTAATTTACATTGCAAGGCCACTTTACGGACCTTTCACATCAAAACTATTCATCCAAGTGTGAATATTAATCAGTTTAAATTTGTTAATTAGAGTTTAAACTCTACTGACAATAACAATAGCTCGATTAGTTTGTTCGTGAGAGAGAAGATATGATTGAATTTCGTGTGAACGGTAATGTTCAGCAAGTCGATGTTGAAGGGGATACTCCATTACTTTGGGTTTTACGTGATGTTATCGCGTTAACCGGAACTAAGTTCGGATGCGGTATGGGTTTATGTGGCGCTTGTACTGTGCAGTTGAATGGCCAGCCGATACGCGCTTGTATAACCCCCGTTTCTGCTATTACCGGTCAAGAAATTACAACGATTGAAGGGCTTGGGAGCATAAAAGATATTCATCCGGTACAACAAGCTTGGATCGATGAAAACGTACCTCAATGTGGCTATTGCCAGTCTGGCCAAATCATGTCGGCTTCGGCACTGTTGGCTCAAAACCCTAATCCATCCGATGATGAAATTAAACAGTACATGTCTGGCAATATTTGTCGATGTGGCACTTATCCTAGAATTCAAAAAGCCATTAAGCGGGCTGCAAAATCTCTTCAAACAACAGGGTTTGCAGTTCACATTCAAGAATCGAACTTTGATCTGGCTACGGAGGTTCAGTCATGAGTGATTTAACCTTATCTCGCCGCCAATTTTTTAAAATGTCTGCGGCGGCAAGCGGTGGCTTAGTGCTAGCGTCTGGTATCAGTGCATGCATGACTCAGACTCATTCTTCTGGGAACGAAGACTTATGGAAAGCGAATGCTTGGGTCACTTTGCACCCTGACGGACGAATTGAATTTGTATTAGATCGTGTCGAAATGGGGCAGGGGACATTAACCGGTTTAACAACGCTACTTGCAGAAGAAATGGACGTTAAACCCGAGTTGATTGAGATTAAGTTTGCACCTGCAGACCCCACTTATCGTAATCCTGATTACGGCCTACAGATTACTGGGGGCAGTAACAGCTTGTCTTCAAGCTGGGAACAAATTCGAGAGTCTGGCGCCGTTATCCGCACCGTGATGAAACAAGCGGCTTCAAGGGTATGGAAGGTTGAACCATCAGAATGTGTGACTTCTGACAGCCAAGTTATGCACCCGCCCACCAATCAAGCGTTAAAGTATTCAGATCTTTATAAACTAGCAATTAATGAACGCATACCTAATGACATTGAGCTTAAAGATCCTTCTGAATTTAAGTTGATTGGTAAGCACAATCAGCGTTTGGATGCACCGTTGAAATCTACTGGCGCTGCAAACTTTGGTATCGATACCCAAATTGAGGGTATGGCTTATGCCGTGGTTGCCCGCAGTCCTGTCATTGGTGGAAAAGTGAAGCACTTCGATCCGTCATCGGTTATGGCCATGACGGGGGTAAAGCAGGTGGTTCAGATTACGTCTGGGGTGGCTGTCGTTGCAGAACAGTATTGGCAAGCACGAAAAGCGTTAAATGCTTTAGCCATTGAATGGAATGAAGGGCAAAATGCATCGTTATCTACAGACCGTGTTTTTGAACTCTATAAAAAAGCGGCGGATGACGATGAGGGTGATAAGCGTCGAGATGATGGTGATATTGATGAAGCATTAGCAACGGCGGCTAAAATTGTTGATGTTGAATATCAAGCGCCATTTTTGGCTCACGCAACCATGGAACCTCAAAACTGTGTGGCTCATGTTCAGGAAGATCGTTGTGATGTCTGGGCACCGACCCAAGGGCCTGATGTTGCACAAGTTGCAGTAGCGAAAGTGACAGACCTATCGTTGGATCAAATTTTTATTCATACAACGTTTATTGGTGGTGGCTTTGGTCGACGATTAACCCAAGATTTCACTGCAGAAGCTGCTGAAATTTCAGCTAAAACGAAGTTGCCAATAAAACTGATTTGGTCTCGAGAAGATGATACCAAACATGATCTATATCGACCTGCGTCTTATCATCGTTTAAAAGCGGGGCTTTCAAAAGACGGCCAGCTTATTGGTTGGCAGCACCAAATCGTGTGCTCTAAAATTTTAAGTTGGTACGTATGGGATGCGGCTCCAGCGCAGTTCCCATGGGCGCCGAAGTTTATGTACAACACGCTAGCGAACGTGGGGTTAGCCGGTGAAGGCGTGGTTGCTCCGGAGGATCATTCGCCGTTTGAAGGGGCAGACTCCTACCCTTACTCTGTGGCCAATATTGATGTGCGTTATACCCATGCGGATGCAGGTGTTCCTGTTACTTATTGGCGTTCGGTGGGGCATTCACAAAATGCTTTTGTGGTCGAAGGCTTCATGAACGAAATGGCCCATGCTGCAGAGCAAGATCCATACACCTTTAAGCGAGCGTTATTAAAAGACATACCGCAAGCGTTAGCGGTGCTTGATCAAGTGGCAAAGTCAGCTAACTGGGGTAACCCTAAAGCGGGTAGGCATCAAGGCTTAGCCATTCATAAAAGCTTCGGAACTTGGGTTGCTCAAGTCGTGGAAGTGAGCTTGAATGGAAACCAATATCAGGTTGAGAAAGTATACTGTGTCGTGGATTGTGGTTTAGCCGTTAACCCCGATGTTGTTCATTCTCAGATGGAAAGTGGTGTTGTCTTCGCTTTGACTGCTGCTAAATATGGGCAGATTGATATTGAAGATGGAAAAGTAAGGCAGAGTAACTTCCATGATTACCAGATGCTACGCATGAATGAATGCCCTGAGATCATTGTTGATATTATTCCAAGTGCAAATGCGCCTACTGGCGTAGGTGAACCCGGCGTTCCGCCTTTGGCACCCGCGTTGGCTGATGCTCTGTTCTCAGCCACAGGACAAAGACTTCGTTCATTGCCATTGACTTTAAACTAAGGGTTTTAAGTTAATGATTTTAAGTTAATGGTGTTAACTTAAGGGCTGTGAGTAAAATGAGTTGAACGGAATAAATTTAAGCTGAACGCTTTGAAGAGAAATGCTACTAAGCTGTTGAGTTTGAGACCGTGTTTTATTGCGAGTCTTTGGTCTTTAAATGGGTATTTAGAGAATAATTATGAACAATAACGATGCGGTGGTCTCTTCAGGCGTTTTACTTCTCGCTGCTGGGCAATCTCGACGGTTTGGTAGCCAAAAGCTGATGCATCCACTTAAGGTGGATTCTCAGCGTGATGCCATGCCTATGATTGGCTGGACGATCGAGAATATTCTAGCAACGACCGATCAGCTGGTGGTGGTCGTTGATCCTACTCAGAAACACTTGGTTGATTATTTGAAAACCTTAAAGGTTGATTATGTATTAAATGACCATGCCGAGTTGGGTTTAGGTGCGTCTTTATCTACGGGCATTCAGGCCGTAGCTGAACGATGGCAAGTTACTATGATTGCATTGGGTGATATGCCTTTCATTGAACCTGAAACTTACGGGGTACTGCTTTCTGAATGTCGAAACGATTCGATAACCGTGCCTGTTGTTGCTATTGATTCGGCTGAGGATACACGACGTGGAAATCCCGTGGTGTTTGGGGAGCGCTTTTACTCAGAGTTGAGCATGCTAAATGCTGATCAGGGAGGAAAAGACATCATTAAGCGTCATTCAACACAGGTTCAGGAGGTGTCCGTCCTTGATCAAGGAACACTCAGGGACATTGATCAGCCTGAAGACCTAATCAATTTACGGTCAGTTTGATGTATTTATGTTACTTTCGGGTTAATGGATCTAACCCAGTTTTTAATTTAAGAGAGTAATCACGCCTTGGGTCGGCAACTCAGTGATCCGGCCGATAATGGCTGTATCTTGATAACCCGCTTCCTTTAACTGTTGAATAACCTCGTCCGCATCATTTTCGTTAATGCTTGCCAGCAAACCGCCACTGGTTTGTGGATCAAATATAACAGGGTATGTGAGATGATGTGCATGTTGGCTTTGGTTTGAAATAGCTCGTTTAAGGCGGACATTGTGTGGATGTAGGCTGCTGCTATGACCTTGCTCAAACAATGTCAGCGCACCATCAAGAACAGGCAAACTGCTTAAGTTTATTTCAGCACCAAGATCAGAACCTCTGAGCATTTCAACAAGATGGCCTAATAACCCAAATCCAGTCACATCTGTACAGGCCGAGATCTTCTTTTGAAACAGAATGTGAGAGGCTCGTTGATTACTGCGTAACATCGAATGAATGGCGTTTTCTACCCATAGCCCTTCTGATTGGTGTCGCATATCTGCAGCGAAGATGACCCCAGTGCCTAGAGCCTTTGTGGTAATCAGAACTTGATTGGATTGAACCCCTGTTTTCGTGAGTGCGTTATTTTTGGGGATCAGACCATTGATGTTAAATCCTAAGGAGGATTGATTACCTTCGGCGGTGTGGCCTCCGACCAATTGACAGTTTGCTCTGTTCAGCGCAAAGGTTGCGCCTGCCATAAGTTGTTCTAGCTCATTAATGGTTGATTGTTCAGCGCTGTAATTGACGGTTACTGAGGCTAGGGCTGAAACCGGATCTGCGCCCATAGCAAAACAGTCACTCATTGCGTGTTCTGCTGCGATTTGCCCAAATAAGTATGGATCATCAATGAAGGTACGAAATTGATCGATGGTTTGAACCAGCTGTTGGCCTTCCGGTACTTCAATGATGGCGGCATCATCCGGTGAATCAAGGCCGAGAATGACTTCTTCTCGGTTGACGGTTTCAATGCTTTGTAATGCTTGTTGAAGCACGTCTACGCCAACTTTTGCACCACAGCCACCGCATCGCATTGCCAGTTCTGATATGTCTTTGTGACTTTCTTTGGATAGCTGGTCTGCAAGGTTCTTGGGGAGAGGCTTTGCTGTCTGTTCTTTCATGTCTGTCGGCAATTGTTGCAACATCGACATGAACTTTTGATCAATTCTATCTTTCCATTGCCAGACCCAGCGACCACTGATGGTCAACCCTGAACGAGCACCAAGAGCGTATTTATTGCCACAAGCGAGTAGACTTAAAAAATCACCCTGAGGGTTATAGTTACCTAGTGGCTTTTCAAGAATGGAATTTCTGATGTTTGCAAAGAGTGTTTTGGCCATTCTCACGGCATAAACGCCAGCTTTTGGTAGCGGTGAGCTTTCAAAGTGGCATACATCGCCTGCTGCAAAGACATCATCAAATTCGACACTTTGGAGCGTGGATTTAACCCGAATAAATCCTTGGGGGCTTAATGGCAATTTTGTATCGATTAGCCAGCTAGCACCTTTTGCTTGGGTGCACCAAAAGGTGAAATCCGATTTAACGCGTTGCTGATCAGTAGAAATGATCTCGTTTTTGGTGATTTGATTTACTTCAAAATTGGGTATAAACGTGATCTTTTTATCTTGAATGAGCTGGTGTAACTTGGATTGAAACCTTTTAGGGTATCCCGCAATGATTTGCTGGCCTCTGGCGATCAACTGAAATTGTATCTTTTCGCTTGAGCTAAAGCAATTGAGTCTATGTTGCATCGCCAAAATAAGTTCAACACCGCCAGCTCCGTTGCCTACCACGGTGATTCTTTTGGTGGCTGTTGTGCTCGTTTCAGTTTTGTTTGTTTTAGAGCCGTCCGTCGGTGAACGCTCCAGTTGTTGAATCAGGGATGACCATTGAGAGTAGAACTGGTCGATTGGTTTCACCGGCGTAGTGAAGGCGCTTGCTCCCTTCACACTGAGATCAGGGGTGATTCCGGTATCAAAAGAGATCACGTCGTAATGCACTGAAGGTCGTTGCTCAAGCTTAAGTCGTTTATGCTGAGGTTCTAGCCCGCAAGCTCTGGATTGGATGAATCGAGCTTTGGCAAAGCGGCATAGTTTTACTAAGTCAATGTGGGTTTCTTCAAATTGGTAATACCCGGCGACCAAACCAGGAAGCATCCCTGAATACGGTGTCATTACTTGGGGAGAAACTAACGTTACTCGAACCCCTGGAATCGTGTTCATTGACCACATATTAAGGAATAAAGCATGAGTGTGCCCGCCACCGACTAATAAGATTTCTTTGACGATAGGGGTATCTTGCATGCGTTTGCCTTCATTGGAGTTTCGAGTGAAAAATTCAGTGACTTTTAGACGTAGACTCTACTACCTCTATATTTCTACTAAGGAGATATTTTAAGTCTTGGGAACCGTTGAGGATTTTAACATGAATGAGTTGATTGCCTAGTCCTCTAAGATTGGATCTGTAGAGGACTATGACAAGAAAGGCACTGTATATTAACGTTGAAGGATGTTTTTTAAATCACTGGCGATGTTGGACAGCTCATCCCCAACACTGGTTAATTCATTAATGGTTCTGGATAATTCATTCGCACTTCGTTCATTCGATTCGGTGACTTTTTGAACTTGGTGGCTGGCAGACTCTACGGTTTCAATGTATTGATTCGTTTCGGCCATGTTATGAGTTACTTCATTGATTTGGCCCGACATGCTTTGAACGGATTCAATGATCGCGGTTAACGTCGATTCACTGTTTTGAACCACTTCGTAACCGTTATTCACGTCTTCAGTACTTTTAAGCAAGCAATCCTTAATTAGACTCGCTGACTCCGTGCTTCGTTGTGATAGGTTGCGTACTTCATCGGCGACTACGGCAAAACCTCTGCCTTGTTCACCTGCTCTGGCTGCTTCAATGGCTGCATTCAATGCAAGTAGATTTGTTTGGTTGGCTATGTCGCTAATTACGCCAGTTGCTTGTTCAATGTTATCGTTGCTTTGCTTGATATCACTCATGGACTGATTTGTTTTCGTCATAGCCTCTGCACTTGTAGACGCTTGAGTGGCTGCTTGCTGTGAATTCTGTTGTACCGCTTTGATGGATTTTGTCGATTTAATGGTTAATTCGGAGGCTAATTCAATCTTGTTCGTAATTTCGGACGTTGCTGATGATTGTTCTATGACCCCAGCCTGAACGGCTTGGGCATGCGTAGCCATTGCTTGTAATTGTTGAGTTAGCAGCTCGCTTGCGTTTAATAACGCTTGAATGGTTGCTTCGCTTTGTTGAAATACCGCGTTTAAATGGTCGCTCGCTTCTTTAGCTTTTATGGAGGTTTCTTCGGCCTCAGTTTTAGCTAAAGTTGCTTCAGTAATCGCCTCCGTCGTTATTTTCTTACCAAAGAAGTTTGCTGCCCATAGACCGATCGGGGGTAAGAGAAGAGCGGAGTAATGTTCAACTTGCAAATCTTTGTCACTGATCTCCATAGTAGGAACGATGATCCCCTTAGCATGTGCAATCACCATAATGACAAAAATACAAAGCATGAAGCATGACCATAACGTGGCTGCTTTTTGAGATGTTAATAAATACGCAAATGCAGAAATTGCAAGAACCCACATGATGGAGTGAGAGTCTGCACCACCGGTTTGATAGACAAGGTTAATCAGGTGGACGGAAACGCCGAACGTTGTAATGTTTGCAACGAAGCTGGGCGAGCTCCCTTTTTTAACAAAAACCAAAGAGGTTATGAACATAATGTTCATGATGGTGGCGGTCATAACAAGCGAATCAACGCCGAGTTTTGCCCACTTTATATCGCTGTACAAGCCTATGATGAAACCAATCAGAATAAAGTAAACTAGGGATCTTGCAGATGAAATATCATAGTTCTTTGGTCGTTGAGCATCGCTGGGAAGAGAAAGATTTTCATACGCCTGAAAAAAACTCGCCATTTATACTACCTCGGAGATCGATACTTATGTCAAAAGAGGGTTGTTCGTTATTATTAATATGAATAATTTATCGCTTGTCTGGATAAAAACTTGATCTTATTTCTCGATTAATTTTTGTCTTGAGATGCCTAAGTTACAAGATGCATACACTCGGAACGTTGTTTGAATTAATGTATGGAAAGATGTTTGGAATACTGTTGAATGGGAAGGATATCAAAGAGAGCCAGGTCTCTGGTGTATGTGCAACCGAGTCCGGCTCCAAGTGGCTATTTGATCGACCACAATGTTTAATAAGGCAGCCACTAAGATAAGGAGTAGGGCTCGATCAAAACGAATTTCTTCAAATGCGGAATCAATATAAAAGCCCAGCGTGGGGATGCCCAAAATCCCAAGGATCGCGGTTTCTCGCATGATGACTTCCCAGCGGTAAAGTAGGAACGCAAGAAATTGTCGATAAATTCTAGGCAGCACTTCAAAGAAATAGCGGTTGATCCCGGTACTGGCATCGTCTCGCAATACAAGCACCTGACTGTATAAACCAATTAAGTGAGCAACAATGGCACCGTTATGAAGGGCTAAGGCAAGAATGCCTGGCAGCATGGACGGCCCAAAAATGAGTAGCCCTATAAAGGCTAACAGGTATTCGGGCGTTGACCTCATCACCACTAAAACGCTATGGCCAGTAAATCTCCCTGCTTTATTAAAAAATAGACTGGATACCCAAGGGAACAGAAGCAGTGCGATAAATCCGGTTGCAATCAACGATATTTGGCTAAGAATGAGCGTATTCAAAACCCCAGGTAGAATTTCATTATTCCATCGTTGGGTAAACCAGTCGGCGAAGATAGCCGATTGTGAAAGTAAGTCACCTTGCGCGTACTTCAGTGGGCCAGGAACAATATCTTCGGTTATGAAGCGAGTGAAAAGAGACCAATCGCCATAACTTTGCCAAGGCAGAAACCAAATCGAAGCTAGAACGTAGATAGGCAGCAATAGGGGTTTTAACCAGAATCGGGCAGTGCCAATTAAGATGAAAAATACATAAAGGATGGCGGCTGCTTCTTCGTATTGACCTTGTTTGTAGTAAGTCTCCATGTGAAACCCCAACGTTGGTAAACCGATGAAGCCCAGTACAGCACTGGATCGGATACCGCACTCAAGTCGATAGCAGGTGTATGTTTTGATATGTTGCCAAGCCAAGGGCAAACGAATGAATAACGTTGAATTCAGCGTGTTCGATTGGCTTCCTATCGCATCAATAGGGCGGTGATCTACTTCATTCAGAAGTTCACCAAAGATCTTTGCAAAGATACCCGTGTAAGGAATAGCAATGGCTAAGATGCCAGTGGCAGAGCTAAGGCCCGTAATTTGAATGAAGATCAATGCCCAGAAAATTTCATGGATGGCGCGGATAAATGCGCTGAACTGCCTTATTACGGTTTTCTGATAAAACAAAGACAGAATGAGCCCACAGACACCCCCCAAAGCAACGCCTTGAAACGCGAACGCGAGCGTATTTAACAGCGCTTCAGTTAACGTTTGGTAGTTGCTGAAACTCGGCGCAAGAAAGCCTGCTCCAATGCGACTGAGTTCATCCCAAGGGTCCAGTGTGTTTATGCTTAAGTTTGCAAAGGGGAGGCAAATAAATAACGTGATTAAGAAAAGCAATGAGACGCGCCGATACGTTACTGCGCTATTCGTGGACGTGTTGATGGATGACGTTAGCGTGGCATCGGTCATGTCAGTACAACGTTAATAAATCTTGCTGGGATACATTATCTGCTGAAACGTCCAGCTCAACGGCGCCGTCTTTGAGACCAATGATTCGGGTTGCAAACGCGCGTGCAAGGTCGATGTCGTGGAGTGCAATGATGACCGTACTGTGTTTGGCGATAATTTGGTTAATTAATCGGCGAGATTGAAGCTCATCAACGGCGGATACCGGTTCATCACCGATGAATACGTCTGCATTTTGATAGAAGGCGCGTGCCAAAGAAATCCGTTGTTGCTGGCCTCCAGATAATTGATCAACGGAACTGTTCAGTAAAGGTTCTATTTCAAGTGTTGAGGCAATAGAGCGAATGTCCGATTTTGTCTGAGCCTTGGGTATAATGAGGTTGATTAAGTTTTGTAACCAATGATGATGATTCAACTGACCCATATAGATATTGTAAAAAGCACTTAGCATCGGAACCAAACTTGGCTCTTGAGGACACCATGCCACAGGCATCGAACTGCTTTGGCGTAAGTGTTTTAGCAACGTGGATTTACCACTGCCACTTTTTCCTACCAAAGCAATTTTTTCACCCGGAGCAATGGACAGGTTCAGATCAGAAAGCACGGAATGTGCTTTCTTTCCTGAGACATAACCCAGTTGCTCGTTTTCTAACGAGACAATGGGCTGAAATTGCGTGTCTGTGATCGATGCCATACGTTTGAATCCTGTGAAGGATCAGTCCATTAGGCCAATGGATTTCGCCGTATTCTTGATTGGCTCGTAATCTTGGTTGGTCGCTGTGACGAACTTACTTCTAGGGAAGCTATCAAGCAGCGCTTTATCTTCCATTGTAAGCAAGGCTTCGGTGATTTTAGAGGTTAGGTCTTGGCCAAATTGTGCGTCAACGTCACCACGGATGGTCCACTGATAGTCTGGGTAGGTCGGTGTTTTCCAAATGACTTTTACTTTTGATGGGTCAATCTTTCCCTGACTCAATTCTTTTTCCCAGACTTTAAAATTAACCGCACCTACCTCGTATGAACCGGCTTGAACTAGAGCAATAGTACGGCTGTGATCACCACTGAATCCTACGTCAGAGAAAATTGCATTAGGCGCTTTTTTAAAGTTTTCACGAATGTGAAATTCAGGCATTAAGCGACCGGACGTTGAACCTTTAGAACCGAACGTGAAACGCTTCCCTTCGATGGCCATTGGAAACGCTTCGGATGCGTTCAGTCCCGTAGATTGGTGAGCAATGAAATACGTTTCAAAGAATTGATCTTCGTAACCTTGCGCAATGGCTTTACTGTCAGAAACCAAGCTTCGAGCTTTTACACCAGACAAGCCGCCAAACCATGCAAGTTGCACTTGGTTGTTACGAAACGCAGTGACTGCCGCAGAGTAACTTTTAACCGGGATGTAGCTTACTTCAATGCCCGTTTTTTCGGACAGATAATCTGCAATCTTTCCAAAGCGCTCTTTTAAGCGGCTTTCATCTTGATCTGGAATTGCAGTAAAGGTGAAGGTTTGTGCATTTACGGTTGCACTGAACAGAACAGACAGGGTCAGGCTTACGGCCACAGTCAATCGGCTAATGAGTCTCATGGTTCTCTCTTATTGTCGTCGTTAGTTAGGTTTTAAATTACTTAAGGTGCTACTTCAGGTTATGATTTGCCCAATCAATAACACTGTGTTTATCACCTTGGAAAAGCACTTTTCCTTCGCGTTTCGAAAACTGATATTCGTACATAGGGTCGTAATAATCAGTCAGCAAACGAGCAATCGGCGCTTCAAAATCTTTGGTTGAGTCTTGATTTTGCAGCGTGGCAATTGCCTGACTAAACTCGTAATGGAGTTCACCATAACGTTCGTTTCCTAAGCGTTTGCGAATTCGAGTTAAATTATGAAGCAGTGTGTCACCGTAACTTTGAACGGCCAGCTCTTCACCATGAAGCGCCTGATGCTTTGGAAGTAAATCCAATACATAGTCTTCGATGCCAATCTCAATACGCTCTTCGAGGGTCGTTTCAAGCTTAACCATCGGTGAGGATTGCTTCATTTTTAACTGCAAAGAATCGGGCAGGGCGACACGTCCAATCAAACGACCTTCGTCTTCTAGCATCAGCTGTTTAATGCCTTTATCCCGTTGCTTAAGGAACTGGATAGAGAGTTCATTTTCAAAACTGATTTGAGCCGGTTGTTCTTCTAGCGTGTGACCAAAACTGGAGCCTCGATGCTTTGCTAAACCTTCCAAGTCCACGTGTTGCGTGATTTGTTTTAATACTCGAGTTTTACCACTGCCGGTTTTTCCACTGAGCAGGACAAAATCAAGTGCTTGAAGGTTTACTTCCAATTCATCTAATAAGAAACGTCGGAGTGCTTTGTAACCACCTTTAATAAGAGGGTATTGGATGCCTGCTTCGCTCAACATTTTTTGTGTGAGTCGAGAGCGTAAACCGCCTCGGAAACAATACAAATAACCTTCCGGTTGAGCATCGGTAAATTCTTGCCAGTTGCTTACACGTTGGCGTTGAATTTCTTCCGTCGCAAGCTCCCAGCCTAATTCGATGGCAGAATCTTGGCCTTGCTCTTTGTAACGAGTACCAATAAGTTGGCGTTGTTCGTTATCCAGAATAGGTTTGTTGATCGATGTAGGGAATGCGCCTTTATTGAATTCAATAGGGGCACGTACATCCATTAACGGGATGTCATTTAAGAATAAATAACGGAAATCGTCGGTGTCATTTCGCACCTGTCACTCCTGACGTTCAATAGGTCTAGGAAACGGTTTAGGGCGGCAAGTGTACAGATCATTGGCAAGGTATAAAAGAGTTGTGGCATTATTTATTCAGGAATGAACATAAACTAGAACGATTAGGATGAATACTTCATGCTTCAACTTTCTGTCGCTCCGCGCTTTTGCGAAACAGACGCGCTCGGTCATATTAATAATTCTGTCGTGCCTATGTGGTTTGAGCAAGCGCGTGAACCGATCTTTCAGTATTTTGTACCGAGTATGAAACCGGAAGACTGGAATTTGATTATTGCTCGTATCGAAGTGGATTTCGTCGCACAGATTGAATTTGCCAAGGAAGTCGAAATCAAAACTTGGTTAAGTAAGATCGGTAATTCCTCGATGACAATATCCCAAGAGGCGTGGCAAGGAGGGAAGTGCTGTGCCAAAGGTAAGGCTGCGATGATTCATTTTGATTATAAGAAGAATGCGTCGCAACCAATACCGGCTGACATCCGAATGAAACTCGAAGCTTTGCTTATCGCTGAGTAAATTACAACCAATCCATTCTGTGTTGCAAACAGGGGATGCTGGCTCGAATGACGTCAGTTTCCTCGAGCGGTATGTCGCAGGTGATGACGCCTTCGCCTTGTTCTATTTCTCCCAATATTTTCCCCCAAGGGTCAATGATGCAGCTTTGTCCCCAAGTTCTTCGGGTGGGGGAGTGTTGGCCTCCTTGGTTGGAGGCCAAAATAAAACATTGATTTTCTATGGCTCTTGCTTGAAGTAAGGGCATCCAATGGGCGGAGCCTGTTTGGTAGGTAAACGCAGATGGAATTGCAATGACCTTGGCGCCTCGTTGAACGAGATTTCTGAACAGTTCAGGGAACCGTAGGTCATAACAGATGGCCATTCCGAGCGTTCCTAACGGACTATCAGTTACACACGTTCGGCCACCTGCTTCGTAAAAGTTGGATTCACGATAAGCGCCTTGCTGATCGGCAACGTCTACATCAAAGAGATGAATCTTATCGTAACGCGCGTGTTCATCCCCGTGATTATCAACAATTAAAGCACTGGCCGAGGGTTTGGTTTGCAGTTCACTGTCGAGAACAGGCAATGTTCCTGCAATGATCCAAAGGTCCAGTTCTTTGCAAAGGGTTCTTAACCATGTGCGAATAGGGCCATCGGATTGTGTCCAATGTTTAGCAAACGACGACGCGTCTTTTTCGCCAAAGTGGGCAAACATTTCAGGCAATACCGCGAGATCAGACCCTTGTTCCTTCGCTCGTCTCAGTAACTTGGAAGCGTGGGCGAGGTTTTCATCTGTATTGGCGGTACTGACCATTTGAATAACAGAGGCTTTCATTGAACTGATTCTTTCCTTAGGTGCTGAACTTACTAATAATTCTGAGCTTATTAATAATAAAGCACAAAAAAGCCGAAACACTCAAGGTTCCGGCTCTGGAAGCTTACTTAAATGCCTTTCAAGTAAGGATACAAACGTCTATTTAATTTCTAAAAAACGTTTATGTTTTCACCTATGATCTGTCAATGACGAAGCTCGCTGTCCAAGAGATCAACGATTTCTGCCCAATCGGAATCTTCTTCTATCGCTTCTCGTAGAAACGTGGATTGTGATGCTGTCCAAAACGGTGCCTCATCCAATCGTATGCTGCCAGATAAATGATGATTCTCAATAAAATCTTCAATGCTTCGTTTATCTGAATCTAAACCAAGTTGTGAGAATAATGTATTTATTTGGTAATGATTACTTAAGTCCATCTCTGAAACCCCTATTCTTCTTGTCTATTTCTCAATACAAGGATAGCCAGCAATCTAACTCGACCCTAGTTAGCTTGGTGCTGACTTTTGGGAAACATTGTTTCGCTTAGGTATGTTTTATCGTTTCATATAGTGAAACGTTTCATTGAATCCTGAATGTCGTCGGTGATTACGTTGAGCTCTTTGGCTTGAATAAGCGTTTGAGTTACCGAATCGGCAGTTTCTTCCGACAAGTTACGAATAACGCCAATGTTATTATTGATGTCCGTTACAATGGCTGCTTGCTCTTCTGTGGTGGACGCAATATTAATGTTGACGTCTCTGATTTTAATCACGGCCTCGGCAATTTCATTCAAGGCTTCAGATGCCGTAGCTGCACTCACTTGAGAGTATTCCGCTTTTGATACTTGATCGTGCATAGCGGTGACTGCACCAGCCGCTACCGATTGAAGGCTTTGAATGATGTGTTTAATTTCTTGTGTGGATTCTGATGTTCGATGTGAAAGTTTTCTAACTTCATCCGCAACCACAGAGAAACCTCTGCCGTGTTCTCCTGCTCTTGCCGCTTCAATTGCTGCGTTGAGTGCTAATAGATTGGTTTGTTCTGCGATGCCTTCAATCACGACCAGTACTTGGTTGATGTTGCCTGTTTCCTGTTTTAAATGTTCAATGGTTGAGGCTGCACTGGTGACACCTTCGGTCATTTCTTTCACGTTTTGTTCGATGGCGATGAATTGATTTTTACCTTGTTCAACTGAATCGTTCGCGTCCATCGTCGCTTCCGCTGCGTGTGCTGCATTGGCGGCCACTTCATGAAAGGTTTGATTGACTTCTGTCATAGCTGAATGAATTTTAGTTGCTTCATCCAGCTGTTGTTGGCTGTGTGTATTGATCTTTTCTGACGTTTTATTAATGTTCTCACTTAATGCATCCAAAGAGACGGACTTGGTCCGCATTGATGTGAGCAACTCGATGATGTATTGACGTAATCGACCGGCAGAACGAATAAGGCTTTGTATTTCAGACGTGACTGCTTTGATCTTCATTTCTTTGACAAAATTACCACGGGAATATTGACTGAAATAAGGAGTGATTTCTTCAATCCTGCCTGCAACCCTACGTTGTATCTGGTCAACTAAAATGGCCACTAGGATGATTAGGGTAATAGTGACATACAGTTGAGTCTCAAACTCGCCCAATTCTTTCGTTAGGTAGCTTTCAAAAGAGCTGGATGTTTTGGACAATTGAGCGTCGATGTCGTTGAGGTATTGGTTTACTTGACGGTGACTGCTTTCAATCGCGTTTTTTTGGTTTGATGTGCGTTTTAATTCGTTCAGGTAACGGTTCAATAAATCATTCAACTCGTTTCTGTAGTCTTCGCTTTTGTTGTCTTCATCTTCTTCGTCGTCGAAAAAATCCAATTCATCATCCGATTCACTTGCTGGATTGGGGAGCAGTTCAAACGAAGACAGTTGTTTAGAAAGGTGTTTTAACTCACCGAGCTTTGATTCAATGGCTTTAAGTGCGGCTTCTGAAGAATTGATAAAATAATTTCGTCTCAGAATACTTAACTGGATGAGTTCGTATTGGGCCTCAGCGGATGAACTCGACCAGCGTTGTGCCAATTCAGGCGATTCAATTCGGTTGTCATCGGCAATGTCTTTCATTCCATCTAAGCTGTCTGCAATTTCCCGTTCGTTTTGGTCAAGAAGCAATTCGATGTTGCCAGACATCTTACCGGCAGCGCGTATGTCTGTTTTTAAGAGTGCTAGTAAATTTTCTGCTGTGTGAATGACATTCGTTACTGAATCGCTGTCTTTATACTCGTTGCCATATTGAATGGTGCCTTCGATGGCAGAAGATACGGTTTCTTCTGCGGTGGATAAAAGGAGGGCGTCCCCAGTGTTGAGGTATTGGTTGATGATAGATCGTACATTGATGCGATAGTTCTCGGTTATGTGATTAAACGCTTTATTACTGTCGAACTGTCCGTTAATTGTCTGTAAACCAAAATGCGTGATGGTTGCCAATCCGATGGCAATAGCGGCCAAACAGCCGGTATTGAATAAAGTAAGAGTTCTGATCTGCATACTGTACCTCGATGTTTTCAGCGACTAAGTGACGCTAAGGCTCGATCATGTTATCGAGCGACTCGAGGCAGAATTTATTTCATTGATGTTAAGATTTTATTACAACCCTTGTAATGATTACACAAACACCACGTGTAATATTTTATTGACACGTTTTTCGTTAAAACGCGTTGTTATTTTGAATTACATGGCTTTTTTCGTGCGTCGTTCATCAAGTAATCTTAGTTGTACGGTCATGTTGTGTTTTGAGTCTGCATGATCAATGGCTGCTTCTTTTGAGATTCTACCCAAGCTGTAAAGTTCTATTAATGATGAATCGAAGGTGATGGCATCATCTTGATCACGTCGTGCAATGGCTTGTTGAATGCTATCAAAGTCACCGCGTTGAATCAGGTCCTGAATATACGGGCTGTTGGTTAATAGTTCGATGGCGGGCCAAAGAATTTTCTGTCCTTTAATCAGGCGTTGGCAAACGACAGAGGATAGGTTTCTGGACAGGTCCATCAGCACTTGGTGGTGGCTTGATTCAGGGAAGAAGTTAAGCGCACGATCCAACGTTTCAATGCAATTACTGGCGTGAATGGTTGCAATACATAAATGTCCGGTTTCGGCAAAGGTGATGGCACTTTTCATTGTGTCCATATCTCTGATTTCACCGATAGAAATGACATCGGGCGCTTCTCGAATGGCGTTTTTTAATGCATCGTTGTATGAGTGCGTATCAATGCCTAATTCTCGCTGGTTGACGATGCACTTCTTATAGCTGTGCAGGTACTCTAAGGGGTCTTCAATGGTAAGAATATGACCATGTTGTGATTCATTTCGATGGTTGATCATAGCGGCCATAGTGGAGGATTTTCCCGAACATGTGGCACCGGCAATAAGAATGAGCCCTCTACGTTCGTTGACTTGGTCTTTGAGAATCAGGGGCAAATTGAGCTCTTCAACAGTGGGTGGTTGGGTGTGGATGAGGCGAATGACCATGGCGACTTCACTGCGTTGTTTTAAGAGGCTGACTCTGAATCGACCAATGTCTTCAATGGTAACGCCTGCGTTTAATTCATAAGACTTTTCAAATTTTTCTATGTGTTCCATGTTTAACATGGAGTAAGCCATGTCTTTCACTTCTTCTGCGGACAACACTTTATCTGGATTAATAGGGCGGCTTTCGTTGTGTACTTTAAGTAAGACGGGGGCATTTGGGGCAAAGAACAAATCCGAAGCGTCTTTCTCAACCATGTAGGAAAGGAAACGATTAATATCCATTTGTAAGGCCTCATAATTACTGAGTGAATCAAGCCGTAAAGACGTAGATAAAGACTGTTTGGCCCAATGATAAGAGTTCGATCAGTTCGGTTATTGCTTGTAAGACCAACTGTTTACAAGATGTTTATGATCAAGTTTAGAAAAGATGACGTTATTACGATGAGATTTGGTGAGAATGAGCGCTTATATGATGACGAATAGGAGATTAAACTGCACAAAAATGAATACTTTCAAGAGGTAAGTGATGGGTTCCGTTTTATAGAAATCAGCGTGTTGATTATGAAATAGTAAGGGCGCGTTAATGCTTCCTTGTGTGGTATAAAGGGTGCGCCTTATCCGAAGGCACACCTTAACACTATCTCTAGATTCACATTTGCTTTTAGAGTGCTCTGGCAACGATTTCTTTCATGATTTCGTTGGTGCCTGCGTATATCTTTTGAACTCGGGCATCGGCCCACGCTCTGGCAATTGGGTATTCCCACATGTAGCCATAACCGCCAAACAACTGAAGGCACTCATCCATCACATTAAATTGGAGGTCTGTTGTCCACTGTTTCATTGCCGCAGCAGTAGGGACATCCAGTTTACCTTCTAGATGAAGTTCAAGGCATCGATCAATGAAGCATCGACCTGCCAGTGTGTCTGACGTAAGTTCAGCAAGCTTAAAGCGGGTGTTCTGAAATGACATGATGGGCTTTTTGAATGCTTTTCTGTCTTTGACATACTCAGTTGTCCATTCGAGTGCTGCTTCAGCAGATGCGACGGCAGTTAGACCAACTAATAGTCGCTCTTGAGGTAATTCTTGCATGAGATAAGCAAAGCCATGTCCCTCGCTGCCTAAGATATTCTCTTTAGGCACTTTGACATCCTGAAAAAACAGTTCTGAGGTGTCCTGTGCTTTCATGCCAATTTTTTCAAGATTTTGACCTTTTTCAAAACCTTCCAAATTGGTTTCTACGATGAATAAACTTGTGCCTTTCGCCCCTTCATTTGGATCGGTTTTAGCAACCACAACTACAACGTCAGCAAGCTGACCATTGGTAATGAATGTTTTGGAACCGTTCAGTAAGTAGTGGTCACCTTTATCTACGGCTGTTGTCTTTAGCCCTTGTAAGTCTGAACCCGCACCGGGTTCAGTCATTGCGATGGCTCCGATCATTTCACCGCTGATTAGCTTAGGAATGTATTTATGTTTTTGTTCTTCTGATCCGTAATGAAGGATATAAGGGCCAACAATGTCAGAGTGCAGGGGAAAACCGATACCAGAACACCCTGAGCGGGCAATTTCTTCCATCACAATGGCACTGTAACGATAATCACAGCCCAAACCGCCGTACTCTTCTGGTGCGGTTGGAAATAACATGCCCAGTTCACCGGCTTTGTTCCATAACTCACGATCAACTTGACCGTCCTTTTCCCACTGTTGATGATATGGAACTGCTTCTTTTTCAAGGAATTTTCGTACGGTATCTCTAAAGCTTTCATGGTCGGAGTCGAAAAGGTTACGTGGGATCATCAAATTCTCCATGGCTGATCGTCAATGTGTAATGTGAGCATTTATTTCATGGAAATAAAACGCACTCGAGCTCGAGGTTTGACGAACTCTGTTTTAGACAGTTTTACAAGCTTAGTAAAATTGAACAATTGCAGCGTTTCTCGATTTTATTGACCAAAATGAGCAGTAGTTTATTTCTTGGTGATTTATTTTCTAGGAATTAATTTTTCATTAATTAGTGTGGTCTATAGTTGTAATGTACCTTCATAAAGGAGAAACCATCGGAGATGGACTCAGAGAATAATAACCAGACATTTAAGGTTTTGGTCATTGAACCTTCTAAATCTTATCAGTTAATTTTGTCAGAGCTTTTGAGTTCACATGGCTTCGATGCTTCATGTGTTAAAAGTGGAGAGCAGGCGATACAAGCCCTTGATAAAGAAGTTTTCAACCTGATCTGCGTGGCGATGGAATTGACGGATATGTCCGGCATTGAATTGTGTGAGCGAATACGTCGAATAGACGATACGTCGTGCAACTTACCTGTTGTGATGATTACGTCTGAGGAAGATAAATCCACGTTGGTGGATGCTTTAAAAGCCGGAGCGACTCAGGTTTTTAAAAAGACGGACATTAATAATTTCTCCACCTTTTTACATCAGTTTGCCTGGAATTATTCACAGCGAAGTGCGTTAACGGCCGAAATTCTTTATGTGGAAGACTCGCCAGCAGGGGCTGCAAGAGTGTGTGCTTTGTTGCAGAACTTGGGTATGAAGGTCGATCACTTTACAACGGCGGAAGATGCCTGTGATGCGTTTGAGCACAAAGATTACGATTTGATTCTGACCGATATATTCTTAGAAGGTGAAATGACGGGCTTTCAATTGGTACAGAAGTTCCGTATGGACCCTGAGAATGCCTCCATTCCTATTTTGGCCGTCTCAGGCATCAAAGATGATTCGCGGCGAATTGAATTACTTCGATCCGGTGCGAATGATTACGTTGCAAAACCGGTATTAGATGAAGAGTTAATGGCCAGAGTTCAGAACTTGGTGAGGACCAAGCAGTTGGTCGATCAAGTGAATGAACATAAGCGTTACTTGCAAGAAATTGCGATGAAGGATCAACTCACAGGGCTTTATAATCGTCATTTCTTGATGGAAGTGGGGCCCAAAAAAGTTCAAGAAGCATTGCGTCATAAGAACGCACTTAGCTTGCTCGTGGTTGATTTAGACAAGTTCAAACTGATCAACGACAATCACGGCCACAGTGTTGGTGACGAGGTATTAGAAGCCGTAGGTCGTTTGTTAACTAGCGTATCCAGAAAAGAAGACGTCGCGGCTCGCTTCGGAGGTGAAGAATTTGTTCTTATTCTCAGTCATTGTGATGCGGAAAATGCAGAAGCTAAAGCCGAAGAAATCCGTAAAGCTGTGCTTGAATTAAAACCCGCAGGGCTCGATATAAGTGCAAGTTTTGGAGTGGCCACGTGCTCTCTTGATAGTTCTGAAACCATGGCTTCCTTATTTACGCGTGCAGATGAAGCGGTTTATAAATCCAAAGAGAACGGCCGTAATCAGGTAACTATTGCTGAAATGCCGAGTAACGACGACACAGAAATCACTCTTTGACTTCTTTGCAGTTTGTAGTTTGTAGTTTCTAACTTGTATTAAGAGAAAGCCCTCATTTTGAGGGCTTATTATTTAGTGGAACGTTCATTAACCGGATGTTAATCAATAGGGCTTGAATCAATCAAGCTTTCGATGTTTTTCGTTCTCGCCACCAATTCGCCAGTTTCGTTCCTTGTACAAAAAATTGTTTGTATTTAGAAGGCAGAATTCGTTGGAAGATATCCATGGCGTAGGCATCAGGTCCGATTAATGCTCGCTCTTTATTCTTAAGAACTGCACTCAGTATGGCATTTGCTGCATCTTCTGCTGTGGTATGTGCGTACTTATCAAAACTGTCTCGGAGTTCATCTGCATGATAGGCATCAGGGGTATTGCCCATACGTCCATTTGCTGCAATGTTTGTTTTGATGCCACTAGGGAAGACACAGGTGCATTGAACATGAGACTCTTCAATACGAAGTTCTTCTTGCAGTGACTCAGTGAACCCTCTTACCGCGAACTTGGCTGCGTTATAGGCCGATTGCGTCGGAACTGCATATAAGCCGAAGACACTGGATACATTTACAATGTGAGCGTCAGTGCTTTGCTTTAAATGAGGGAGGAATGCTTTCGTTCCGTAGACGACACCCCAAAAGTTAATGTTCATCAACCATTCGAAGTTTTTGTAGCTCATTTGATCAACGGTTTCTGCAAGAGCAACCCCTGCGTTGTTGATCACGAGGTTAATGCCTTTGTGTTGTTTCATCACGTTGGTGGCGAAGTTTTCTACGGCATTACGATTGGATACATCCAAAACGTGTTGTGAGATTTGAACGCCGGTATGCGCTAAACGGTCGGCTACTTTTTGAAGGTCTTTTTCATTGATGTCTGCTAGGGCTAAATTACACCCTTTTCTAGCTAATGTTTCTGCTAAAGCAGCGCCAATTCCTGATGCTGCACCTGTGATTGCAGCCACTTTGTTTTTAAAGTTTTCCATAATTACCTAAATATATTCAAGAAACTGCCGAATTAAAGAGTAAGTTGATATAAAGATACTAGACTAACCTTACATGGGTTCACAGTTTTATAGGGGTTGTTTATGACGTGGTTTTACAAGCTCAGCGTTAAAATTAAGATTTATTGCATTGCTGCAGCAGCCATTCTTGGGTTTATTGTATATTTTGTTTCTAACTACACCATGTCCTCCTCCCAAGGGCAACTGGTCGGTCAGATTCAAACTAAGACGTTCCCCTTACTTCAAATTGCTGAACGATCCAAAGTTCGCCTCGAACGAATTCAGGAAATGTTAGCCAGTGCCGTTTCAGCGGATGAAATGGACATCCTGAACAACGCAGATACGCAAAGATCTGAAATGCTGGATGATCTTAAGAAGGCCAGCGAGTTAGATCCCGAAGGATTAGCTAGCCAAGTGAGTTCATCATTCTCTGACTACTATGGTATTGCGCACAGTATTTCAAAGTCGATGCTGGATGGTAGTGCAGATTTTTCGTCGTTGGGCTCTAAAACAGAGAAAATGACCGCTGCACTAGGAAATACCTCTGAGTTGTTAGAACAGTTTCGAGAAGAGAATAACAATACGTTTAACAATACAGTGATAGAAGCCAAAGCATTAAGTGACAAGATGCTGATTAATGGTATTACCATTGGCGCCATCATGTTCTTCTTCATTTTTGTGATTTCAGTGATTGTTTCAAGAACAATATGCCGCAGCATTGAAGAGGTCGTTCGCTCGTTAAAAGACATTGCGCAAGACAACGGTGACTTAACGGTACGTCTTGAAACGAGAGCGGAAGATGAAATCGGTGAATTGGTTTATTGGTTCAATGAATTTGTTGCTAAGTTACGCGGTGTTATTGGTAAAGTTGTTAATGCGGCAGGGCCGTTGGATGATTTATCCGGACAGTTAAACAATCTTATGGATCATGTGAACTCTAATATCGAGTCTCAGCGTCTATCAGCAGAAACATCGAAAGACGCTGTGGATCGAATGCAAGAAAGTATGGATTCCATCGTTAGTGACGCCAGCGCGGCTGTAGACTGTGCGCAAGACGCAAACAGCGAAGCCGACCAAGGGCAATCCATTGTTGGCCAAACGGTTGATGCGATTAAGACGCTTTCAGGTGGCGTATCTGAGGCGGCAGAAGTGATTCGAAAGTTGGAATCCGACACCGATCAAGTCCGTTCTGTTTTGAGTGTCATTAAAGGCATTGCGGATCAAACGAATTTGTTGGCATTGAATGCGGCGATTGAGGCGGCTCGTGCAGGTGAGCAAGGCCGAGGGTTTGCGGTTGTAGCAGATGAAGTTCGATCATTAGCTTCAAAGACTCAGGAGTCGACCGAAGAAATTAACGTCACTATTAATACTTTGATCTCTGCGTCTCAAGAAGCCGTGACGGTAATGGAAAAAGGAACAGAACAAGCTCAAACCAGTGTTTCTAACTCTGAACAAGCGGGAGAGTCGTTGGTTAAGATTTCAGAAGTCGTGTCTTCAATTCATGAAATGAATAATCGTATTTCAGATGCGGTTTCGAGCCAACAGCGAGTGTCGAGTGAAATCGTTACTTCCGTGGGTGATATTTTAACTCAGACCCAAGAGACTGCGAATAAGTCAGCTTCTCTGGGTTCATTAGCGAATGAGCTTAATGAAGTAGCGAGTGAGATGGCACAGATAACTCAGCAATTTAAAATTTAAGGGTACAAACTTATTTCAGGAATTAAATTTAGTCCTTAAATTGAAGGATTCATACGAAGTTACTGAACCTCTTCTTTCTTAACGCTAGTCTGTAATACATCAAAAAGCCCGCTGGTTTTTCAATCAGCGGGCTTTCTTATTGAGCCTTCAATCAACAACCATTTAAACTACGTCTGTTGACCTCATGAGTGCCTCGATCGTTTTAGTAGGAATAGACGACCTTTACAGACCCATCCACCTCGCTTGCATCAATATAGCCAATGGTTGAAGGGTTTGAAGAAATTAATTCCTTAACCTCTGCAGACGAACCTACCTGCTTCGGTGGTGTGCCCTTGCCTGTAAAAATCCGTTTGGACCAGTAAGATTTCACCTGACTGGCGGACTTGCCCATGACAGAACTTAAAAACCCATTTCTAATGTCCGCTGAGTCACTCTGATCGATCGGAATGACGGTAGACCCGCCAGGAAATTTCTTGGTTTTACCTAAATACATACGGCTAATTACTGAAGCATCAAGGGACGCGCTAGGGTTGTCAGGATGAACAATCACCGCTGTGTCCGCTTGAGCTGTGGGCGTTAAAATAGCCGTTGTTAGTAATGAGGTAAGAAGAATCTTTTTGAAATGTCTCATGGTCGAATCCCCTTAGAAAATCATATCTACAGCAGCGCTGTATAGAAAACCGTCTTCACCATCAGCAGCTGAACGTGTTTTTTCATCACGATACTGTGCCTCAATTTTAAGCGCTACATTGGTTTCAATGTCGTACCTAAGCCCTGCAATGTAACTGGCGTATTCATTTTCTAAACCAGCAGCTTGTTGGAGTAGGCCTGTGGTGCCTGATTCCACATCGTCTTCTTCATATGCATAGGTTAAGTGTGGTGTAAATTGGTCCATTCTGCGAGCGTAGTGAATTAAATAGGCAATGTCGTCAGTTAACGAAGCGGTATCATGATCAAGCGCGGTCAGCTCAATGACCACTTGGTTGTCACCGTCATCGTAGATAAATGCACTTTCCATAAAGGTAGTGACATCATCGTCTACGATAAAATCGTCGTTCAATGCCGCTGCGGTTGCGCTGAGGCTGGTTGAACTAAGGGCTGCGCGATGGTAGCTGAGCCTAAGTGCAAACGGGTCCATCGATGCATTAAATACAACCCCTGCAAACTGAGTTAAATCAAAGTCATAATCTGTACCACCAATGGTGAGGTCTTCATTAAACCGACCGTAATAAAGTTGGACGCTTGCATCGATGTCACCAAAATACAATTGATGAGTTACATCGACGCCGTCAATGGAGGAGAAACCAATGCGATAGACTTCGGTTGGAGGGCGAATCCAATTGTAGGCATAACCGACTTCAAGAAAATCAGAATAGTAGAAGAAAGGTGCACGTAAACGGCCAAATCGTACGGATGTCTCGTCACTGTGTTCATAGGTGGCGTAAGCCCAAGCGGCTTCCATATCAAAGTCGTCTGAACCTCTGGCAACCAATTGGCCTGTCAGTGAAAACTTACCTTGAATGTGCTTACTGACTTGTAAGCCGAGAACCGTATCCTGCTTAAACCCAGGGTCTTCATCGTAACCGTTGACTGCAATTTCATCAGTCGACAGTGCGCCAACCCCAGCACTTAGAAATCCATTGATCGTTAGGTCATCATCAGCCACAACATTACTGCTTGAAACGGCGAGAATAGCCAACATCAAGGGTGTTATTCGAGTTTTCATTCGTACATTCCCTTAACTATTGTTGATAGATAAACCCTAGCCGCAGTAAGAAATTTTTCAATAAATGAACGGGTTGCCTGCTGGATAGCAGTTATAAGCGATTTGGTGTTACTTAATATTATGAAATGTTACGTAATGGTTAATGTTGTTGTTTTGTCGTTTTTAACTAGTGATAATTATATTAATAACAATAGGTTGGGCTTTTAACTATAAAAATAACATTAAGCTATTTGATGCACTTTTTATGACTGTTTCGGTTATGGAAAAGTGTATTCAGAGCAGGAATAGTTTTTGAAATAGAAGGTTATTTATAGTGTTAATTACGCTTAATTGAATTGAAAAAGTCAGTTATTAGTCGTGTTTTCTCATAATTATAAATTTCTCATCTATAGTTTACGGATGCACTTTTCTTATAGAAAAGAGGTGGATAGACCTTGCTTAAGAAAAGTGGAAGGAATAACACAACAAGGGATCAGCAGATTACTGCTGTTAATCTCGCTTATTATTCGAGGAATGAATTATGCGGTTGAAGTCGCAAGCGTTAGCGATCGCAATATCAACGGTAGGGTTAGTGAATCCTGCAATGGCAGTGGAGTTAGACTTTAACGGGTTTATTTCTGTGGGTGGCGGTATTTCATCCAACGATGAGTTGAACTTAGATGTGGATTATGGAGAAGACGTTTCTTTTGACGAAGACTCCATCCTAGGGATTCAAACGACGGCTGCAATTAACGAAAAGATGTCTTTAACTGCACAGCTTGTTGCTCGAGGAAAAGACGATTACGACCTTGAAGCGGAGTGGGCGTTTGTTTCTTATGAAATGAACGATGAAACTTTTGGTCGTGCGGGTCGTTTACGTGTGCCTTTCTTTGCTTACTCTGAATCCATTGATGTTGGCTATTCTTACCACTGGATTCGTCCGCCATCAGAAGTGTATCGCTTGCCGTTTTCCTCCATTGATGGGGTTGATGCAAACTACACCACGTGGTTAACGGATGATTGGGAGCTTTCTACACAGGCTTATTTCGGCACTTACAGTGATGAGGTGGATGTCTTTGGTGAAGAAAGTGAGCTGGATCTTAAAAATGGTACCGGTCTTGTTTTCACCGCGAACTACGATTGGCTAACGCTTCGAAGCAGTGTTCACTTTGCGACGGTAACCGTGACCAATGATTCCATTAATACGCTTAATAGTGCGTTAACAGGCGCTGGTTTTGGCAGCGTAGCAGATGACATCGCCGTTGATGAAAACGATGTATTGTTTTACGAAGCGGCGATCTTAGCGGATTATGAAGATTACATCTTTGTGGCTGAGTGGACGATGCTGGATTATGACCGCAGTGCGATACCTGATGATACGGGTTGGATGATTTCTGTAGGTAAGCGCATTGGTGAGTTCACACCGCATTTGACCTTTGCTAAGGAAGAAGACGACGGTGAAACGGGGTTCTCTGATCCGATTCCTTCGGGCGTAAGTCCTGCCTTGGATGCGTTGAAAGGTACTGTGGACGCTCTTGAATCTGAAGCGCTTCAAGAAAGCTGGATTGCAGGTGTTCGTTGGGATGTAATGCCGTCGGCTGCGTTGAAGTTTGAAGCGCAATATACGGATCGTAAACAACCCGAAGACACTGGATACATTCACAATGTGAGCGTCAGTGCTTTGCTTTAAATGAGGGAGGAATGCTTTCGTTCCGTAGACGACGCCCCAAAAGTTAATGTTCATTAACCATTCGAAGTTCTTGTAGCTCATTTGATCAACGGTTTCTGCCAGAGCAACCCCTGCGTTGTTGATCACGAGGTTAATGCCTTTGTGTTGTTTCATCACGTTGGTGGCGAAGTTTTCTACGGCATTACGATTGGAGACATCCAGAACGTGTTGAGAGATTTGAACGCCGGTATGCGCTAAACGGTCGGCCACTTTTTGAAGGTCTTTTTCATTGATGTCTGCTAGGGCTAAATTACACCCTTTTCTAGCTAATGTTTCTGCTAATGCAGCGCCAATTCCTGATGCTGCACCTGTGATTGCAGCCACTTTGTTTTTAAAGTTTTCCATAATTACCTAAATATATTCAAGAAACTGCCGAATTAAAGAGTAAGTTGATATAAAGATACTAGACTAACCTTACATGGGTTCACAGTTTTATAGGGGTTGTTTATGACGTGGTTTTACAAGCTCAGCGTTAAAATTAAGATTTATTGCATTGCTGCAGCAGCCATTCTTGGGTTTATTGTATATTTTGTTTCTAACTACACCATGTCCTCCTCCCAAGGGCAACTGGTCGGTCAGATTCAAACTAAGACGTTCCCCTTACTTCAAATTGCTGAACGATCCAAAGTTCGCCTCGAACGAATTCAGGAAATGTTAGCCAGTGCCGTTTCAGCGGATGAAATGGACATCCTGAACAACGCAGATACGCAAAGATCTGAAATGCTGGATGATCTTAAGAAGGCCAGCGAGTTAGATCCCGAAGGATTAGCTAGCCAAGTGAGTTCATCATTCTCTGACTACTATGGTATTGCGCACAGTATTTCAAAGTCGATGCTGGATGGTAGTGCAGATTTTTCGTCGTTGGGCTCTAAAACAGAGAAAATGACCGCTGCACTAGGAAATACCTCTGAGTTGTTAGAACAGTTTCGAGAAGAGAATAACAATACGTTTAACAATACAGTGATAGAAGCCAAAGCATTAAGTGACAAGATGCTGATTAATGGTATTACCATTGGCGCCATCATGTTCTTCTTCATTTTTGTGATTTCAGTGATTGTTTCAAGAACAATATGCCGCAGCATTGAAGAGGTCGTTCGCTCGTTAAAAGACATTGCGCAAGACAACGGTGACTTAACGGTACGTCTTGAAACGAGAGCGGAAGATGAAATCGGTGAATTGGTTTATTGGTTCAATGAATTTGTTGCTAAGTTACGCGGTGTTATTGGTAAAGTTGTTAATGCGGCAGGGCCGTTGGATGATTTATCCGGACAGTTAAACAATCTTATGGATCATGTGAACTCTAATATCGAGTCTCAGCGTCTATCAGCAGAAACATCGAAAGACGCTGTGGATCGAATGCAAGAAAGTATGGATTCCATCGTTAGTGACGCCAGCGCGGCTGTAGACTGTGCGCAAGACGCAAACAGCGAAGCCGACCAAGGGCAATCCATTGTTGGCCAAACGGTTGATGCGATTAAGACGCTTTCAGGTGGCGTATCTGAGGCGGCAGAAGTGATTCGAAAGTTGGAATCCGACACCGATCAAGTCCGTTCTGTTTTGAGTGTCATTAAAGGCATTGCGGATCAAACGAATTTGTTGGCATTGAATGCGGCGATTGAGGCGGCTCGTGCAGGTGAGCAAGGCCGAGGGTTTGCGGTTGTAGCAGATGAAGTTCGATCATTAGCTTCAAAGACTCAGGAGTCGACCGAAGAAATTAACGTCACTATTAATACTTTGATCTCTGCGTCTCAAGAAGCCGTGACGGTAATGGAAAAAGGAACAGAACAAGCTCAAACCAGTGTTTCTAACTCTGAACAAGCGGGAGAGTCGTTGGTTAAGATTTCAGAAGTCGTGTCTTCAATTCATGAAATGAATAATCGTATTTCAGATGCGGTTTCGAGCCAACAGCGAGTGTCGAGTGAAATCGTTACTTCCGTGGGTGATATTTTAACTCAGACCCAAGAGACTGCGAATAAGTCAGCTTCTCTGGGTTCATTAGCGAATGAGCTTAATGAAGTAGCGAGTGAGATGGCACAGATAACTCAGCAATTTAAAATTTAAGGGTACAAACTTATTTCAGGAATTAAATTTAGTCCTTAAATTGAAGGATTCATACGAAGTTACTGAACCTCTTCTTTCTTAACGCTAGTCTGTAATACATCAAAAAGCCCGCTGGTTTTTCAATCAGCGGGCTTTCTTATTGAGCCTTCAATCAACAACCATTTAAACTACGTCTGTTGACCTCATGAGTGCCTCGATCGTTTTAGTAGGAATAGACGACCTTTACAGACCCATCCACCTCGCTTGCATCAATATAGCCAATGGTTGAAGGGTTTGAAGAAATTAATTCCTTAACCTCTGCAGACGAACCTACCTGCTTCGGTGGTGTGCCCTTGCCTGTAAAAATCCGTTTGGACCAGTAAGATTTCACCTGACTGGCGGACTTGCCCATGACAGAACTTAAAAACCCATTTCTAATGTCCGCTGAGTCACTCTGATCGATCGGAATGACGGTAGACCCGCCAGGAAATTTCTTGGTTTTACCTAAATACATACGGCTAATTACTGAAGCATCAAGGGACGCGCTAGGGTTGTCAGGATGAACAATCACCGCTGTGTCCGCTTGAGCTGTGGGCGTTAAAATAGCCGTTGTTAGTAATGAGGTAAGAAGAATCTTTTTGAAATGTCTCATGGTCGAATCCCCTTAGAAAATCATATCTACAGCAGCGCTGTATAGAAAACCGTCTTCACCATCAGCAGCTGAACGTGTTTTTTCATCACGATACTGTGCCTCAATTTTAAGCGCTACATTGGTTTCAATGTCGTACCTAAGCCCTGCAATGTAACTGGCGTATTCATTTTCTAAACCAGCAGCTTGTTGGAGTAGGCCTGTGGTGCCTGATTCCACATCGTCTTCTTCATATGCATAGGTTAAGTGTGGTGTAAATTGGTCCATTCTGCGAGCGTAGTGAATTAAATAGGCAATGTCGTCAGTTAACGAAGCGGTATCATGATCAAGCGCGGTCAGCTCAATGACCACTTGGTTGTCACCGTCATCGTAGATAAATGCACTTTCCATAAAGGTAGTGACATCATCGTCTACGATAAAATCGTCGTTCAATGCCGCTGCGGTTGCGCTGAGGCTGGTTGAACTAAGGGCTGCGCGATGGTAGCTGAGCCTAAGTGCAAACGGGTCCATCGATGCATTAAATACAACCCCTGCAAACTGAGTTAAATCAAAGTCATAATCTGTACCACCAATGGTGAGGTCTTCATTAAACCGACCGTAATAAAGTTGGACGCTTGCATCGATGTCACCAAAATACAATTGATGAGTTACATCGACGCCGTCAATGGAGGAGAAACCAATGCGATAGACTTCGGTTGGAGGGCGAATCCAATTGTAGGCATAACCGACTTCAAGAAAATCAGAATAGTAGAAGAAAGGTGCACGTAAACGGCCAAATCGTACGGATGTCTCGTCACTGTGTTCATAGGTGGCGTAAGCCCAAGCGGCTTCCATATCAAAGTCGTCTGAACCTCTGGCAACCAATTGGCCTGTCAGTGAAAACTTACCTTGAATGTGCTTACTGACTTGTAAGCCGAGAACCGTATCCTGCTTAAACCCAGGGTCTTCATCGTAACCGTTGACTGCAATTTCATCAGTCGACAGTGCGCCAACCCCAGCACTTAGAAATCCATTGATCGTTAGGTCATCATCAGCCACAACATTACTGCTTGAAACGGCGAGAATAGCCAACATCAAGGGTGTTATTCGAGTTTTCATTCGTACATTCCCTTAACTATTGTTGATAGATAAACCCTAGCCGCAGTAAGAAATTTTTCAATAAATGAACGGGTTGCCTGCTGGATAGCAGTTATAAGCGATTTGGTGTTACTTAATATTATGAAATGTTACGTAATGGTTAATGTTGTTGTTTTGTCGTTTTTAACTAGTGATAATTATATTAATAACAATAGGTTGGGCTTTTAACTATAAAAATAACATTAAGCTATTTGATGCACTTTTTATGACTGTTTCGGTTATGGAAAAGTGTATTCAGAGCAGGAATAGTTTTTGAAATAGAAGGTTATTTATAGTGTTAATTACGCTTAATTGAATTGAAAAAGTCAGTTATTAGTCGTGTTTTCTCATAATTATAAATTTCTCATCTATAGTTTACGGATGCACTTTTCTTATAGAAAAGAGGTGGATAGACCTTGCTTAAGAAAAGTGGAAGGAATAACACAACAAGGGATCAGCAGATTACTGCTGTTAATCTCGCTTATTATTCGAGGAATGAATTATGCGGTTGAAGTCGCAAGCGTTAGCGATCGCAATATCAACGGTAGGGTTAGTGAATCCTGCAATGGCAGTGGAGTTAGACTTTAACGGGTTTATTTCTGTGGGTGGCGGTATTTCATCCAACGATGAGTTGAACTTAGATGTGGATTATGGAGAAGACGTTTCTTTTGACGAAGACTCCATCCTAGGGATTCAAACGACGGCTGCAATTAACGAAAAGATGTCTTTAACTGCACAGCTTGTTGCTCGAGGAAAAGACGATTACGACCTTGAAGCGGAGTGGGCGTTTGTTTCTTATGAAATGAACGATGAAACTTTTGGTCGTGCGGGTCGTTTACGTGTGCCTTTCTTTGCTTACTCTGAATCCATTGATGTTGGCTATTCTTACCACTGGATTCGTCCGCCATCAGAAGTGTATCGCTTGCCGTTTTCCTCCATTGATGGGGTTGATGCAAACTACACCACGTGGTTAACGGATGATTGGGAGCTTTCTACACAGGCTTATTTCGGCACTTACAGTGATGAGGTGGATGTCTTTGGTGAAGAAAGTGAGCTGGATCTTAAAAATGGTACCGGTCTTGTTTTCACCGCGAACTACGATTGGCTAACGCTTCGAAGCAGTGTTCACTTTGCGACGGTAACCGTGACCAATGATTCCATTAATACGCTTAATAGTGCGTTAACAGGCGCTGGTTTTGGCAGCGTAGCAGATGACATCGCCGTTGATGAAAACGATGTATTGTTTTACGAAGCGGCGATCTTAGCGGATTATGAAGATTACATCTTTGTGGCTGAGTGGACGATGCTGGATTATGACCGCAGTGCGATACCTGATGATACGGGTTGGATGATTTCTGTAGGTAAGCGCATTGGTGAGTTCACACCGCATTTGACCTTTGCTAAGGAAGAAGACGACGGTGAAACGGGGTTCTCTGATCCGATTCCTTCGGGCGTAAGTCCTGCCTTGGATGCGTTGAAAGGTACTGTGGACGCTCTTGAATCTGAAGCGCTTCAAGAAAGCTGGATTGCAGGTGTTCGTTGGGATGTAATGCCGTCGGCTGCGTTGAAGTTTGAAGCGCAATATACGGATCGTAAACAACCCGAAGACGATGACACTATGATTTATAGTGTTGTTCTAGACGCTGTATTTTAGGAGAGCCATATGAAATTTATTTACGTAATGTTGCTTTCATTCGTTACATCGTTGGCCCTAGCGGGGACTTCAGTCATTATTAATCCTGCAGACGCAGGTGCGGGTTTATCTCAAAGTGATGCGAAAAAGGTATTTCTTGGTAAAAAGAAATCTTTACCCTCTGGTGCCAAAGCTCAACCGGTTGATCAGTCTGCAGGGGCTGCTATTCGTGGTGCGTTCTTAGAAACCGTTGTCGGTAAGTCAGAAAGCCAATATAAGTCTTTTTGGGCTAAGAAAGTATTTACAGGCAAAGGTAAGCCGCCACCAGAAAAGGGAACGGATGCGGATGTTAAAGCATTCGTTGCAAGCACGCCTGGTGCTGTGGGGTACATCGATAGTTCAAGCGTTGATGGCACCGTAACGGAAGCGTTCGCTTTTTAAATTGTTCTTTTAGAGTAGATTTTTAATTACTCTTTTGATGTTGATCTGAAGGCCTCACTCTGGTGAGGCCTTTATTTTTTAAATGAGTGGTTAATAAAAGCGCTATTCTACAAATTTTATGGGTTGAGCGATTTGCTTAACGGTTTTATTTCCAATCTTTGATTCCTTTATCATCTTTCTTGCTTGTATATGCGGATGCTCAGACGCTTCTTTTAAGTTCAGAACGGGTTCAACGCATACGTCTTCGTCTGCAAAAATGCTTTGCCATTCGGCCAACGTCTTTTCTAAGAAAATGGATTTGAGCGTCTGTTTAATTTCGGCTTGGATTTCAGGAGACGGGTTCATTGATTTATGAGCAAGTGACGGTGTATCAACGATTTGAGCGAGTCTTTGAATGAACTTGGGCTCTAGGCTGCCGACTGACAAATAGCGGCCATCGGATGTCGGGTAATAGTCATAGAAAAAACCACCATTTAAAAGCTCTGTTTGATAGCTTGGTGTTACCCCGCCTGCGAGCATAGGTGCGCCGCTGATGACGTTCATGCTGAATGCGCAGTCAGTCATGCTGATATCAATACATTGCCCTTGATGGGTTGTATTTCGTTGAATAACCGCAGCTAAAATGCCGATGACTGCATGGTGAGAGCCGCCTGCGATATCGGCAACTTGAATGCCTGAAAGGCTAGGGCCTTGTTGCTTAGTTCCGCTGTAGCTGGCGATGCCCGAAATGGCGAGATAATTAATGTCGTGGCCAGCTCGCTCTGCATAAGGGCCTGTTTGACCGTAACCGGTTATTGAACAGTATATAAGTTTGGGGTTGATTGCTTTCAAGTTGTCATAATCTAACCCTAGGCTTTTCATTACCCCAGGTCGAAACTGTTCAACGATGACATCATATTCCTGAATTAACGATGTTATTTTTTTAATCGATTCAGGCGTTTTTAAATCAAGCTTCAGTGTTTCTTTGTTACCAGTCAGTTGAGCATGCAGAGCTGATACGCCATTAATGATCGGAGGCAACGCTTCCGTAAGGTCTGGCTTGGTGGGATGAGCAATTCTTAACACTTCGGCGCCCATGTCGGCCATCAGTTTCGTCGCGTATGGCCCCGGTAATAACGTACTGAAATCCAAAACTTTAAGACCGGAAAGGGGTTGAGCCATAAGAGTCGCCTTTAATGTTGTGTTATGCAATGCGAAAACTATAGACTACCGATCAATCACCTTTCTGAACATGACCCTTATGGTCATATTAATTGGCATAAATGCATTATGAATAATCATACAATTCCCAGAAACTTTGTTATGGCGCCTTTGCAAGGGGCGGTGAAACAGGGCGTAGATATTCATAAGTTGCTGGCTGAAGCGAATATTTCTGAGGATGTGCTAACGGAACCGAATTACCGGGTTAATGCAGCTCAATACGCTGTTTTATTAAGATCCCTTTGGGTGGTGATGGAAGATGAATACATGGGACTGGCCCCTGTGAAAGGTGTGATAGGCAGTTTCTCCATGATGTGCCTGTCCGTCATTCATTGTCATAATTTAGAACACGTTTTACGTAGGGCGTCTGAGTTCTATAGTCTGTTTCATGGCGGTGGAACGCACGAAATTCGGATGGAAAAACAAAACGTTATTCTTGAATTCAAGCTTTCATTACAGCATGACCCAAATCGATTTCTTCATGAAAGTATGCTGGTTATTTGGCATCGTTTTTCAAGTTGGTTGGTGGATCGAAGAATCCCTCTCAAAGAAGTTCGTTTAAATTATTCAGCGCCAGAACATGAAAAACAATACTGGCAACTGTTCGCTTGTCCAATTAAGTTTGATTCCAAGGAGACGGCGTTGGTATTTGATCGGCAATTTCTTGAATTACCAATCATGCAAACTGAACCGGTTTTGAAAGAATTTCTAAAAATATCTCCCGCTGATTTACTGGCGCGTCCAGAAGATAGAAATACTATGACCGCTCATATCCGAGGATTGCTAGGGCGTGACTTTAGTAATGATTTTCCTGAGTTTGATTGGCTCGCGGAGCAAGTTCATTTAGCGCCGCAGTCTTTACGAAGAAAGCTTCGTGAAGAAGGCACGAACTTTCAGGAAATTAAAGACTCGCTACGCAGAGATACCGCCATTGGCTTATTGAGTCGACCAGAATTGAGTGTTCATGATATTGCTGAGAAGATGGGTTTTTCTGAAGCGAGTACGTTTCATCGGGCATTTAAAAAATGGACGGGGTTAACCCCAGGCGATTATCGAAAGGGCCGGGCGCGCTAGAGCGTTCAGTGTATTTGGCGATGATTTAGCCTTTAGGTTCTAGGAAGAGCAGATTTTTTTCCTGATCAATTTCGAACCTAAATTGGCCTAAAAAATTCATTCCTAACAGTCCGTCTGTTTGGCTGTTCTCTCCCATATTGACTTCCAGTACGGGTATGTCATTCAAGCTTGCGTAATCGATCGCTAAGGATGACAAAGTAAAGACTCTGGCGGTGGTTGAGCCGTTCGCGGTATTTACTCTAAGCTGTCGTTGGTTTGAGCTGATGGCGTTTGTTTGGTTCATCAATCGGCTAATGGCATCCATGCTAAGCGATGTGTAGCTTGCACCAGTATCTATCAGTAACTGTAAATCCATTTCGTTGCCTATATTAACGGATACCCAAAATTGACTGCCGTGTTTGATGAGGGGGATACCTTGTTGGTTTCTGGTATCTTGCGCGAGTTCGGTAGCTAGTATTCGTTGTAAGTCTTCCACTGCCGAGGTGTGTTGCTCGTCGTAAGGCAGGTTATTAAGTTCATCTTGCGCTTGTTTCAGCTGGTTGGATTGTCTGTAAAGTTGGGCCAAGGCCAAGCTGGTGGGGATATACTCTAACTCTTGCTGTTTTGCGAATTGAAGAAATGACTCGATCACCTGCTTTGAAATTAAGTGACTACCGCTAAAAAACTCCTCTGAAACGAAATTAATCAGTGAGTGAATTTCTCTATTTATTTTTGACTGTTCCTGTTCGGTTTGTGCCAACGCATTAGCGGAGAACAGGGTTTCTAACGCAGTAAGAAACTGCCCTTTTGCAGCATACGACTGCGCTTGAAGTTGATAATAAAGAGCATTCACTAGGCTGGTGGCATTCAGCTCGATGAGCCATGCATCTAGGGTGTGCCACTGTTTATCGTTACTTAACTGTATCAAGTGTTTAGTTAGATGGCTTTGAATGTTTTCTGTTTCCGATGCTGGCAGTTCACTGTAAAGAAGGGCGTTGATAACGGTGTCTATTTGATTGTCTTTAATGGCTTTCAAGTGAACGTTTGATGTTAATGCTGTCGTTTCAGTCGGAAAGATGAGCGGAGTTGTACTTGGTACTGATTTAGATGCGTCCTCTAAAATACTGTTCGGTGCATTGAGTCCAATGACTAAACCGATAAAAATGCCAAAAATTAAAACAGCTAAGTATTTCATAGGGATCAATGAACCGACGGGTGAGGGCTTGTTCTACAGAATTGTAAGTGGAATGGATGAGCGTTGCACTTGGAATCTGAGTATCAAGTGCTTTAGCTTGGGGTATTGGTTGAAAAATGAAAAAGGGAACACTAAATTACAGGCGTTCCCTTTTGTTTTTAGTCCAGTTTGTTTTCTTAAATTAAAGGAGCTTTCTTAGACTAACGGTGCATTGCTTTCAGCCAGTGCTTCTAAAGACTCTGTGGGTGTGAAACGCTTACCGAATCGTTGAGTCAGTTCACGGGCGCGTTCAGTGTATTTACGGCTGCCGACGTGGTTTATGAATTGCAGTGCGCCGCCTGTCCACGGAGAAAAGCCGAGCCCAAAGATGCTTCCGATATTGCCATCGGCAATGGACGTTAAAACGTTTTCGTCCAAGCAGCGAAGCGTTTCAATGGATTGCATATAAAGCAGGCGATCGCGAATATCCTCATTTGAGGTGACGTCATCGACCTCTTTATTAAAGAAATGGTTTTTGAGTTCGCTCCATAAAACCTTTTGGCCCTTGACGGAGTAGTCATAAAAACCTGCCCCTGCCGCTCTGCCTTTGCGATCAAAATCATTAATCATTGCATCCAGCACTTTAAAGCCAGGATGGTTCGTATCAATGTGATTATCATTATTGCCTGCTTCCGCATCGGCTTTGGCTTGATTGCGGATGTTTTGCATGAGAGTGAGGCTAACTTCATCTGTGACGCTCAGAGGGCCTACTGGCATACCTGCTTTGCGAGCTTCCATTTCAATTCGTGCTGGATTTATGCCTTCACCAAGCATTGCGATGCCTTCGGTCGTGTAGGTCGCAAATACGCGTGATGTAAAGAAACCTCGACTGTCATTAACAACAATGGGGGTTTTCTTAATTTGTTGCACGAAGTCGAATGCATGGGCCAATGTTTCATCACTGGTTTCTTTACCGCGTATAATTTCAACCAACGGCATTTTATCTACGGGTGAAAAGAAGTGAAGACCGACAAATTTAGCTGCATCGTCAACGGCTGTGGCCAAACCCGTAATCGGCAGTGTTGATGTATTCGATGAAATAATTGTCCCTTTAGTAACCGTGTTAGCCGCCTCTTGAGTGACTTTTGCTTTCAGTTCTCTGTTTTCAAATACGGCTTCAATGATTAGATCGCAACCTTCGAAATCAGCGTTATCGCCCGTTGGATGAATACGATTTAATATTGCATCCATTTCTTCTTGGGTTTTACGTTTTCTACTCACTTGCTTTTTAAGTAGTTTCTCAGAGTACGCTTTGCCTTTCTCTGCTGATTCTGTGGATACGTCTTTGAGCACCACATCAATCCCTCGAATTGCAGACGAATAAGCAATACCTGCGCCCATCATTCCTGCACCAATAACCCCAACCTTTTTGAATTGAGTTCGTTGAATGCCTTCTGGTCTGGATTTACCTGCATTGACATCGTTCAACTGGAACCAGAACGTGTTGATCATGTTCTTTGATACTTGGCCTTTTGCAAGCTGAGTAAAGTATCGGCTTTCAATGGTGCAAGCGGTGTCAAAATCAACCAGTGTGCCTTCTGCAGCAGCAGATAAAATGGCTTCTGGTGCTGGGTAACAGCCTTTGGTTTTGTCGGCCACCATAGAGGGGGCAATGGCCAGCATTTGTGCTGTTTTGGGTGTGTTTGCGTTTCCGCCGGGGATTTTAAACCCTTTCACGTCCCACGGTTGCTGACTTTTCGGATTTGCTTTGATCCAAGCTTTGGCTTTAAGGATTAATTCTTCAATGGAATTTGCTGTGTCGTCAAGAATCCCTGCTTTGAGGGCAGCGGAAGGGCGAAGCTTTTTCCCTTCAATCAACAACGGAAAGGCTTTTTCCAATCCTAGCATTCGTACGGTTCGGACAATTCCGCCACCGCCAGGAAGTAAGCCCAGAGTTACTTCTGGTAGGCCGAGTTGAATGCGTTCATCGGCTAAACAAATGCGATGGTGGCAGGCTAGGGCAATTTCCCAGCCCCCACCAAGCGCGGCACCGTTAATGGCCGCGACAACGGGTTTGCCTAAGGTTTCAATGGCTCTCAGTTGAGCTTTTAACCCCTGAACCATGTTATAAAACTCAGGCGCTAACTCATCGGATACCTGAGACATTTCGTTAAGGTCTGCCCCAGCGAAAAATGTTTTCTTTGCTGATGTAACAATAATACCGCTGATGTTTTCTTGTTCTTTTAATAAACGTTCTACTGTCTCGTCCATGGATGCTCGGTAGGTCGCGTTCATGGTGTTGGCCGATTGGCCTGGCATATCCATAGTCAGGGTGACGATGTTGTTTTCGTCGATGTCATATCGAATCGCAGTCATTGTGTTCTCCTTCGTCACGTCGGTTATTTGGTTTCAGCGCGGTTAGCAGCACTGTTAACAACGGTGCAGTTTATGTTCTCTACGATGGTGGCAATGCCCATCCCTCCGCCAACGCATAAAGTACATAAGCCATAACGTTGGTCTCGGCGTTCAAGCTCATCCAATACTATGCCGATGATGATGGCACCGGTTGCACCTAGAGGATGGCCCATGGCGATGGAGCCACCGTTCACGTTGACTTTTTCATCGGGCACGCCCAAGTCTTTTTGGAATTTCATAACAACGGCGGCAAATGCTTCATTAACCTCAAAGAGGTCAATTTGATCTACTGTCATGTTGGCTTTTTCTAGTACCTTCAATGTGGAAGGGGTCGGGCCTGTAAGCATGGTGGTTGGGTCGGTGCTGGTAACGGCTGTGGCAACTATTCTGCCGCGAGCGGTCAAGCCAAGTTCTTCCCCTTTTGCTTGGTTGCCCATCAGTATGGCCGTTGCACCATCAACAATACCGGATGAGTTACCGGGAGTATGAATATGGTTGATGCGTTCCAAGTGGGAATATTTACGAAGTGCAGTACTGTCAAATCCCATTTGCCCCATGGCAGCAAACGAAGGCTTTAAGGCGGATAAGGCTTCAATGGACGCATCTGGACGAACCAACTCATCTTTCTCCAAGAGTACGACACCGTTTTGATCCTTTACAGGAACGACGGACTTCTCAAACGCGTTATTTGTCCACGCTTCTGCTGCTTTTCGTTGTGAGTTTAGAGCGAAGTTATCAACGTCTTCGCGACTGAAGCCTTCCATGGTCGCGATGGTATCTGCGCCTATGCCTTGAGGAACAAAGTACGTACCGAAGCTGGTTTCTGGGTCCATCGCCATGGGACCGCCATCAGACCCCATTGGAACGCGGGACATGACTTCAACGCCACCGGCAACGACAAGATCTTCCCAACCGGAAGCAATTTTTTGAGCCGCAATGTTTACGGCTTCTAAACCAGAAGCACAGAAACGGTTGATTTGCATGCCAGCTGGTCGCTCCGACCAGTCCGCCAATAAAGCCGCTGTCTTCGCTATGTTTGCACCTTGTTCTCCCACTGGCGTTACACAGCCTAGAACAATGTCATCGACATGATCTGTGTCCAGATTATTTCGTTCCTTGAGACTATTAAGTACGTTTGCCATCAATGCCACAGGCTTCATTGAATATAAGGCACCGCCTTTTTTTCCTTTACCTCGAGGCGTACGAATCGCATCGTAAATGTATACAGACTCGGTCATAACGGTTCCTTTTCAGATGTGTTTTGGCGTTTTTATTCATTTCTTACAGTTGTCTCTGATGGCCACAGAGTAGCGTAGCAAGGCTCAAAGGCAAAATGGCAAAGGTGCGCCTCTTGGGTGGCGAGAGTGAGCATGAATAGAGCCTTTGTGTCGTATCTAATTTTTGATTTGATTAAAGTATTACTGTTTTACAGGAAATAACGGTATATCTTAGTTTTTCTTTCTTGGTTATTAGTCCAGTGATATTTTCTATCTTTCAGCATCAGAGATGACGTTATGAGTGCCTCGGTTTTATCCATTTCTAATTTCGGTTTAATGTTAGCCTTCATTCCTGCTGCCATTGTTATTGGCATCATGTTTCGCTGGAAGGCCAACCCAAACAGTGCAATGTATGCAACGGTACGGATGTTCATTCAGTTAATGGCCATTGGCTATGTGCTGATTTACATCTTTGAGTCGGATAATTACTGGGTGATTTTGGCGGTACTTACCGTCATGTTAACGGCGGCCAGTTGGATTGCTATTCGTCCTATTAAACCCAAAAAACCAGCGACTTATCGAAATGCATTGATCTCGATTACCGTTGGGGGCGTGCCTATTTTGGTGTTGGTCAGTCAGGGGGTGATCAATGTGGAGCCTTGGTTCAGCCCGCGTTATCTTGTGCCTTTGGCTGGGATGATTTTTGCTGGGTCGATGAATGCAGTGAGTTTGGCTGCGGAACGTTTTCAATCTGAATGCAGTCGAGGGTTAACCTATGAAGACGCTCGAAGAGTCGCGCTTCAAGCGGCATTGATTCCGACCATAAATTCTCTATTTGCTGTCGGGTTGGTGTCTTTACCTGGGATGATGACAGGCCAGATTCTTTCAGGGGTGTCTCCTTTAGTTGCTGCAAAATATCAAATGGTGGTCATGACCATGCTATTTGGTGCTACGGGTATTTCAGCCGCTACGTATTTGATGTTAAATAAAACACCATCCCATATAATCTCAAACCGTCTTTAATTACTTAGATAGATTATTTATCCCATGGCTTCAAAATTTTATGTTGTTTGGCAAGGTCGAGAACCTGGCATATACACCGATTGGAACTCTTGTAAAAAGCAGGTTGATAAGTTTGCTGGAGCAAAGTACAAATCTTTTAAAACAGAAGCCGAAGCAAAAGCGGCTTTCAGTGGCAGCAGTACTTCTGCAACGCGTTCGTCTTCAGCGTCAAAGTCGTCTGGTTCCGCATCTAAAGCAGGTGTTAAAAAAGCTGGAGTAAAGACTTATACCGCAGCAGAAATTGCCAGCATGGCAATAGACACCAAGATTTATACCGATGGTGGATGCGAGCCCAACCCGGGTGAAGCGGGTTCTGGGGTTGCTGTCTACCGGAACGAAACAATCGATGAGCTCTGGTACGGTCTATATAACCCCATGGGGACCAATAACACGGCTGAACTGAATGCACTCCATCAAGCATTGATCATGTCAGAGCAAGAATTAGAGAAAGGGCGAACGGTTGCCATTTTCTGCGATTCTAAATACGCCATTCAATGCATAACCCAGTGGGCCGTTGGATGGGAAAAGAAAGGGTGGAAGAAGTCCGGCGGAGAGATTAAAAATCTTGAATTAATAAAAGTGATGTTTGCGCTACACCAGAAGTTAAAAGATAAAATTCAGGTGCTTCATGTAAACGGCCACGTAGGGGTTGAAGGCAATGAATTGGCAGATCGGATGTCCATTTATGCCATGGAGCGTAAAGATCCTGCGTTCTTGAAATACCAAGAGCCTATCGATCTCGCGGCGATTCTTTCAATGCGAGCGGGCTGAGTGGTACGTTGTAAAGGTCGTACTTTTCTAATACCTAAGATTTAAATCCCTGAGCACAATGGAGGATTAGCTGATTAAAGGCATCCTCCGCACCTTGTTTTGATCTTCGGCTTTGTATAGCCTTAGACCCATACCCTTAAGTAATAATTATAAAAACCAAAAGAATAAGAGTTGATCATGAAAGACAAGTATAAATACATTGGCCCTCTATACGATTTCCTAAGCAGCATTTATGGTGGTGAATCCATCCATAATTGTAAGCGCGCAATGTTGACCTCTGAGAATGTGAAAGCAGGCGATAAGATTCTTATTGCTGGCGCAGGTCACGGTAAAGACGCAATACGTGCAGCAGAGCTAGGTGCAGATGTTACCGTGGTTGATCTTTCAGAAACCATGCTGATTAAGTTGCAGCAGGCGTTTGATAAGCACCCTAAAGATTTAAAAGTAAATGTTGTTCACGCAGACATTCTTAAAGTCGAAGAGTATGAGCACTACGACATGGTCATAGCTAACTTCTTCTTGAACGTATTTGATGCGGACTTCATGGAGACTATCCTAAACCATCTGATCAAGTGTACTAAGAAAGGTGGTAAGTTTGTTATTGGTGACTTTGCATTCCCAAGTGGTAATCCTGTCAGCAAAACCATTCAGAAAGGGTATTGGTATACCGCAGCACTGATCTTCTACTTTACTTCAGACAATGCGATACATGAGATCTATAACTACACCGAGCTGATGAAGTCCAAAGGCATAGAAATCGATGATACTAAGCATTACCGTTACTTAGGTATGAACTGCTATACCTCGGTCATGGGGACTAAATTGGTCGCAAGTGATCTTGCTACAACCTCAAGTACTAAGAAAACAGAAGAAGCGACGGCGTAATTTAAGTGTGTAAATTAAGCGTATAAAATCGCAACGTTATCGCTTCAAAAACCGAGTTGTCCTTTGATAACTCGGTTTTTTTGTTTTTAAGAGGGTTATGGTTCTAAGAGTGCGTTAATCCATCAGAGATTCTTGGTAGTTGATTGCTTCTGAGACCGAAACCGCAGAACGCTTAGTCCAACGCTGTAACTTAGACAGCCTTGGCAACAATTGATCTTGCAGAAACTGAACGGCTTTAGGCATTTGCTTCGGGTCAATCGCATCCAATAAATTCTTCACCTCATGACCAAGTTCTGTATCTCCTAGAATCAGGAGTTGCCTTTGAAAGAACAGGGTGTCTGGGTCCATTTCTCTTGATAAAATTTGAATTAAGGCTGCGCTGTTGCCCCGGATCTCTGTATCCGATTCTTGATCGTTTGATATTCGAAGTTTACGTTGTTCGTTTAGCCCCAAACACCAACTGATCTGTGCATCGCTTATGGTGATCTTTACCTTTCGGTTGATCAGCGCGTCAAACTCTCCCTCGTCAATGGCTTCTTTTAATACTTCACTCAGTACCTTCTGAATGGCCATCTGTTGCAATGCTTGAGGGGAGTATCTTACGGGCAATGCAGCGTAATAAGCAGGTCGTTTCATGACATCCAAAGGCGTTGGCAAATGTTTCAATACATTTGAAGGTGAGAGCGTAGCGGATAGATTCTTTAGGGACGAAGGCAGCATGACTGAAAGGCTCTTAGACATTTGCTTCATTAGAACGAAAATGAGGCCGCCAGGTGTTGATGTGTATCAATGGGATGATCAGGTTTCTGGAGTAAGGTGCGTGCAACCCTATAGTAGTTGAACGTTTTACTCGGAAAAGTGATTTCTATTGGTCTACATGTAATGAGCTAATGAAATCGGTATATCTGAAGCGCCTTTAAAAGTGAGAGGATACAATGGAATTGGTATGCCCAGCAGGCAGTTTACCTGCCTTTCAACAAGCCGTAGATAATGGTGCAGATGCGGTTTATATCGGATTTAAAGATAACACCAATGCTCGGCACTTTGCTGGGTTGAATTTTGATGATCGCAAAGCCAGAAAAGCATTGGATTACGCTCGCTCAAAAGGCGTTAAGTTGTTCGTCGCCATCAACACCTATGCCCAAGAAGCCAATTGGCAGCGCTGGCAAGACTCGGTAAATAAAGCCGTCGACTTTGGTGCCAATGCACTGATTGCTGCCGACGTCAGCGTGATGGATTACGCGTGCGAACATCATCCGGATTTAAACCTGCACCTATCCGTTCAGGGCTCGGCAACCAATTACGCTGCACTTGAATTCTATGTGGATCGATTCAATATCAAACGCGCCGTATTACCTCGCGTTTTATCTCTTAAGCAAGTACAACAAGTGGCTGCATCTCATAAAGTCGATGTGGAAGTTTTTGGTTTTGGCAGCCTTTGTATCATGGCAGAAGGCCGATGCTATTTATCCTCTTACATGACGGGGGAATCACCCAATACCGAAGGCGTTTGTTCACCTGCAAAGTTTGTTGAATGGAAACAAGAAGGGGAGGTATTGGAATCCCGCTTGAACGATGTCTTGATTGATCGTTATCAACCGGATGAAAAAGCCTGTTATCCAACGCTATGCAAAGGCCGCTTTGAAACCGCAGGCAAAACCTACCATGTGTTGGAAGAACCAACCAGCCTAAATACACTGAACATCTTACCTGAATTGCAAAAGGCAGGCGTTAAAGCCATCAAAATTGAAGGCAGACAACGCAGCCCAGCCTACGTGGCCAAGGTCGTTTCTATTTGGCGGCAGGCGATAGACAAAATGAACGCTAACCCAGAACAGTTCGAGACAGAAGCACAGTGGATGAAGGAACTGAATGGTTTCTCTGAAGGCTCAAAAACCACGCTCGGCGCGTATTCAAGACCTTGGCAATAGAATAAAAGCAGGTGGAAACAATGAAAATATCATTAGCGCCCATTGGTTACTTTTGGGGAAAAAAAGCCGTGTACGAGTTTTATGAGGCAGCGGCAGAATCGGATGCGGACATCATCTATCTAGGCGAAACGGTTTGTTCAAAGCGACGTCAGCTTAAGTTAGATGATTGGTTTGAGATAGCAGCCAAGCTTCAAGACAGAGGCAAAGAAGTGGTGCTTTCAACGTTAGCCTTGATTGAAGCTGAATCAGAATTGCATGCACTGAAGCAATTGTGTCACAAGGCAGCAGATCAAGGTTATCTGGTTGAAGCCAATGACATGGCAGCCATTAAGTTTCTGAGCGACCTTAAGCACCCTTTTGTGGCAGGTGCTGCGCTCAATATCTATAACGCACGGAGCTTAAAAGTCATTGCGGAGGCAGGGGCTGTACGTTGGCAACCACCATTGGAGTTATCCGCTGAATCTTTGAGTGATATTTTGGGCGGTTATAGCAACTTGGGTGAATCTGAAAAACACCCCATGGAAACCGAAATACTGGGTTACGGTCATATGACTTTGGCGTATTCGGCTCGATGTTACACTGCGAGAGCCTATGATTACCCGAAAGACCAATGCAAGTTCATTTGTTTAGACCACCCTCAAGGCATGAAAACCAAAAGCCAAGATGGGTTGGATATTTTCACCCTCAACGGGATCCAAACTCAATCCGGCAAATGCCAGAATTTGTTGAACCAATGGCAAGATGCCCGCAAACGAGGTGTGGATGTTATTCGAATCACGCCAGAAAATGATGAATGCTTGAACATCGTTCAACAACTCAGTAACGCCATTAAAGCGGGGACTTCGTCTGTATTGCCCATCACTGAACAGCACTGCAACGGTTATTGGAATCGAATCCCAGGTATGGAAATCGCGGAGGTTTAGGTCTTCACTTCTTTTGGCGAATGCTGTGAACTTGTAGGGATTAAGCCGTTTCTATGACTTTCAAACTATTAAATTAGATCAGTTCCACAGAGTGACCTGAGTTGCCGAGCTGTATGGAATAGCTCGGCTAAAGAAACTCAGATCTGAAGCGCAGAACTAAAAGTTTGGCTTGTATTCAAAACCGCTTTCGGCTTCAGAATCCGAGAACGGTGCGATTTTTTCTTTCTTGTTGAGCAGTCCATTAACCAACGAGTTGGGAAACACTTGAATACCGTCGTTAAAGTCTTTGGCGTTGCCGTTAAAAATACGAAGGCCTGCGCCAATGTTTTCGTTCTGCTCCGTAATTTCTCGCATCAATTGAGTGTAACTCTCGGAGGCTTTTAATTCGGGGTAGTTTTCTACCAAAGCGTTGATGCCTTTCATCATTTGAGCCGACTTGGTATGCGCGGTTTCAAGGCTTTTGGTGTCTACTTTGTTGCTTGACAGCTTGTCTAATGCCGATCTCAGTTCGGTAATTTGAGTCATTACACCCGATTCATAATCTTGATATTGATTTACCAGTTTTTCTAGTTCAGGCAAGATTTTATTCTTTTGTCGTTCAAGACTGATTACGTTGGACCACGCTTCTTCCACTGAGTTAAAACGACGGATAATACCGTTATAAATTATGATAATGCTTACGATTGAGAGAATAATGGCGAGACCTAAGAAAAGTTCCATTTTGTATTAGTCCTTAAAGTTATTGTCAGAATATTTAAAAAGCTTATGAAGGCTTTCCGTGAGCAGTTTCAGTTTAGGTAAGTCTGTAAACCCTGAGATTTCCTGTTTGAATTCCGCCAACTGATTGATCCCGAATTGACGGTTGGATTTCAGCACGTTGGAATCATGAAAAGAAACACAAAGCTGGCCTGAGTCACTGAACTCAAGATTTAATGTTCTCAATGCCGAGGCTAGCGATTCCAGTTCAAGTACAATCACGGGCTTTAGGAAGCGAGCAGCGTCCATAGGGTCGTTGCAGTAAACTTTAAACTGTTTATTGAAGTTGTTTGAGGCGACCTTGTATCGCTCGTCGTACATCTTTTTCCCTCTGCTTTTTACAATCTCCAAAGACTTTGCAAGCTGAAAATCAATTAACATACCGTATCGATCATAGTGATCGTATCGGGTTCTTCTTACCCTACGAGTGCCGCCGTTACCATCCGAGGTGGTTTCATAATAGGTAACTTTATTGACGTAGTGAAATTGGTAGTATCGGTATGTAAACGTGTGCTCTTCACCCGTATGTTTCCCTTCTACCAGGGAACGTATTTCACGCGAATGATTACCACGATGAAATTCGCCAAAAGATTCTCCCAGTTCTCTTGCATAGGATTTAGCGTTCACCTTTATAGGCGACAGTTCGTTATCAGCGTAGATGTCTTTGGTAAATATGAGATTCGAAATGGCGTTGATCTGATTTTTACGGAATTGAATAATTGCCAATGCGATGAGTGCTGCAACACCTGAAGCAATTGCGGCTAGAAGATACGTGTCATGGTTGAAGGGTAAATAAGAGCGGACATAGTAACCCGAGCTGTAAAAAAAAAGGCTGATGAGCCCTAATGTTGCGAATACTATTGCGTAAATTATAGAGTTCTTGTTTTCAAATTTAATTTCTAGATTAGATGCTTCCAAGGTATCAATGCAGCTTAAGAGCTCATCTTCACTATGAGCGAGCTCCACTTGGTTGGATACTTCTACTAAAAGGTTTTTGAGTTTTTCGTTGTGTGATGCCATAAATTTCGTTGCCTTAACGACGACCTTGTCTGTTAGAACTGACGATTGATATTAAGCGTTCTGTATATCTGAAAGGCTTATTCAAAGAGAGCCAGAAATAATACTGGGCTAAGTTCCTGTTATTGATGGGCCTTCTTGATGTTGAAAAAACGTTCGTTAGTTGATGGTTTTATACCGACTATAAAACGCCTTGGCAAATATTTCAGGTTAGACGAAATCAAAATGATCTATGTTAACCCTGCTCATGCCGAATGTTATTAACTAAGTAAGAGAATTGGGCGTGCAGAGGAATGTTTGGAGTGTTGGATGATGTATAGGAATAGAAGGAACGCGGTCCGCTTTTGGGCGTATGTAATGCTGACAGTTATTCAATCTAGAGCAGGGAAGCAGCGGAGGCGTAGTTCTGATATTTAGAAAACTAGCTCCGCTGTTTAGGCGTTATGCTCTGATATTTAGAAAACTAGCTCCGCTGTTCTAATACGTCCTAGGCTTCTTTTTCCGTGGTTTTGCCAAGAATTGATTCAGCCTTGTTAAGTGGATTGAGAATCATATCCGCCGCCTTTTCGGCGATGACAATTACGGGGGCGTTAGTGTTACCACTCACAAGCGTTGGCATCACGGAGGCATCGATAACGCGTAATTTTTCCACACCATGAACTCTTAACTCGCTGTCGACAACGGCCATAGGGTCATTCCCCATTTTACATGTTCCCACTGGGTGATAGACGAGGCCAAGTTTGTCTTTGCATTTTTGCAGCAAAGCTTCGTCGGATTCAACGTCTTTACCTGGGTGGATTTCTTCCCCTCGATGCTCATCAAAGGCTTCAGTGGCTAATATCTTTCGGGCGACTCGAATACCGTTGAGCATTACTGTTGCGTCTTCTGGGTGAGAGAAAAAGTTGAAGTCGATTTTGATCGGTTCTCTTGGGTTAGCCGACTTTAAACTCAGTTTACCGCGACTTTTAGGACGTAAAACACACACGTGTAATGAGTATCCATGACGAGACAGTAAGCCTAGATCTCGTCCACAGTCATCAAATAATAACGGAACAAAATGCATTTGGATGTCCGGTACTTCGACCTCGGGGCTGGATTTTAGAAACGCACCCGCTTGGGTAAGGGAATTGGCTAGATTGCCTTTTTTAGACGTCAGGTATTTAAGTGTGTCAGGTAATGTTTTTAGCAACCCTGAAGGGCTGATAGTGAAACCATCTTTTTTCCGGCTTTCCACTAACACGCAAGCATCTACGTGTTCTTGCAGATTCTTGCCTACGCCGGGCAGGTTAGCTACTACATCAATGCCATGTTGTTCCAGCTCTTCTTTGGCGCCAATGCCCGATAGCATCAGTGTTTGGGGGGAGTTGAACGCACCACCGCACAAGATGACTTCATCGTTTGCTTTTGCATAGTGGGTTTGGCCGTTTTGTACGTACTCGACGCCTTGGGCTACTTTGTTATCAAAAATAATCCGGTTCACAAAAGCTTCGCATTCGACGACCAAGCTAGGTCGGGTCATCGCAGGTTTCAGAAAGGCTCGTGAAACACCGCAGCGTTCACCGTCTTGAATAGTAAATTGAAAATAGCCAGCGCCTTCAAACTGGGCTCCGTTGAAGTCCTCAGAGATTGGATAACCCGCCTGTTGACTGGCACTAAGAAAACACGCATTTAAAGGGTACGTGTTGTGGGTGTTTGAGACGTAGAGTGGGCCTTTGTCTCCATGGTATTGGTCTGCGCCTCGTTCGTTGGTTTCTGATTTCTTAAAGTAGGGGAGCATTTGATTGTAGCCCCAGCCTTCGTTACCAAGGGCTTCCCAATGGTCGTAGTCTGATTGATGGCCGCGAATGTATACCATTGCATTGATGGCACTGCTGCCGCCAAGGGTTTTTCCGCGAGGACAAAACATAGTCTCTCCATTTCGAATGTCCGAAACGGGTTCTGCTTCATATCGCCAATTATATTTTTTGCTGTACATAAAGTACGCAAATGCGCCCGGAATCTTAATCATAGGGCTTTTGTCGGCGGGGCCCGCTTCGAGCAGGAGCACAGATTTTCCAGAGTCTTCCGAGAGTCGATTTGCCATTACACTGCCTGCTGAACCGGCCCCAATGATGATGTAGTCAAAACTCTGTGTGCTCATGGTGTAAGCCTCTTATTATTGTGTCTAATGTGTTTAAGTTAACCGCTAATATTAGAGTGGTCGATCGGGCAGGGACATGTTGAAAACGGAGAGCTTGTTTGTTAATTTCGGACATGGCGTTTTAAGTCTTTGAAGTGTAGTTATATAAAAATAGGTTATGTATATGGGAATCCGTCACTCCATTGTTGGGCTGCTCGAAATCTTGAACTGGATGGAAGGTAAAGGGCATTCGCGGCAGGCGCTTTTGCATGGTACACAGATTGATGACGCACGTTTAACTGACCCAAAAGCCACATTACTGCCAGAAGAAGAACTGCAGTTCTACCGCAATCTACTTAAGGTAAGTGGTGATACAAACATTTTTCTTGAATCGGGTTTTAATCTTAAATTAGCAACCTACGGTGTTTGGGGATTAGCGTTAATCAGCAGCCCTACATTTGGAAAAGCGATTGAACTAGGTATACAGTACATCGATTTTACCTACACCTATAATGACATATCCTTCTTCGAGGATGGCTCGCAAGCAGGCATACGAATTAGCAAGTCCGCTGAATTGGGGGATCTTCAGAAATCGATGATCGAGCGTGACATATCTGCCACATTTGTATTACTTCAAACCTTATTACAACAAGATCGACCCGCACAAGAGATTCGTTTTTCATGGGATAACTCGGCACCTCTCGCTTATTATGAAACGTTATTTGGTTGCCGAATCTGCTTTAATCAACCTGAAACTGAAGTTCGATTTGATCAAGAGTATCTTGCTCATGAGCTGCCCCAGCACAATGTCTTGGCCATGCAGTTGTGTACTGAACAACTTGAGAAAATACGGCCACAACTTTTTGTGGCGCAAGGGTTAGTTGAATGGGTACAAGAATACCTTTTGAGCACGCCCCTTTATCGAGTTAGCATGGAAGCGTGTGCCAAAGAACTCAACATGAGCTCTAGAAATCTTCGCCGTAAACTGAAAGAAGAGGGCTCTTCTTATAAAGATATTCTGGACGAGTTTCGATTTGCCCTATCGCAAAAGTACCTTCGTAATACGCGCATGACACTCGAAGAAATAGCCGATCGTTTGGGCTACAGTGATGCTGCTAACTTTAGCCACGCTTATAAGCGTTGGTCTGGTGAAGCGCCAAGGCAGAGCCATTAAATGGTTAGGCGTTATCCTTCGTTATCTTTTAATTCGCACGGTCTTTTAACCCGCATTGTCTTTTAGAAAGGCAATGAACTGATCTTCTTGAACTGGCCTAGAAATGAAGTAACCTTGGCCGATGTCGCATTTCATTTCATCTAATAAATTGATGGTGTCTTCATCTTCAATTCCCTCTGCGACCACTCTCATGCCAAGTTTATGTGCGATGGCCAGTGTAGTACTCACGATGAATTGATCGTCTTGATTATTGACCATATCTCGAACAAAAGAGCGATCAATCTTTAGCTCATGCACGGGGAGCTTCTTAAGGTATTCGAGCGAGGAGTAACCGGTTCCAAAATCATCGATGGCCAGTTGAACACCGATGTCTTTAAGTCGGTTTAGTGTTGATAACGTTAGATCGATGTCTTCAACCATGGCCGACTCCACCATTTCCAAAACCAATTTGTTGGGGGCCAATTGATAGCGTTTCAGTAAGGCCTTAACGTTATCAACGAAATCCTCTTCCAATAGGTTCCGTACAGATACATTAACCGCAACGCTTAAGTCGATTCCCATCCCTTCCAGGCGTTTAGTAAACTTGATGCTGTGCTCCAGCACCCATTGGGTAAGAGCATGAATTACGACGGTTCTTTCCGCAAAGTTGATGAATTTATCAGGCCCTAATAAGCCATGTTCTGGGTGGTTCCACCGAATTAACGCTTCCATGCTGATGACTGTTTTATCTTTGAAAGAGACTTTGGGTTGATAGAACAACACCAATTGATTTTCTTTAATGGCCGTCCCCAATTCAGCCATAAGGGACAATCGTTGGGGGCTGTATTTATCGATGCTGTCTTCATAAACTTGATAAGCGCGACCTGCAGACTGTGCCGTTCGCATGGCGATCATGGCTTTTCGTAGCAGTGTCTCCGGTACATCACCGTGTTCTGGTGAGTTAACCACGCCAAGCTGACCGCCCAACACCACCGCCATGTTATTAAATTCCACAGGGCGATTTAAGAAATCTTGAAGTTGTTGCAACCTTGGTTCAATGGTTTCATCTGGGGTTAATTGAAAGACCAACCCTAAGCTTACGCCTTCAATCAGGGCCACCGAAAACCTTTGATCTTCCGTTTCTTCAATGCATGTTAAGTTTGTCCAATCAGAGACAAATTGTTCCAGTTCATTAATGAAGTGGCTAAGAAGCTCATTGCCGGTGTCGTGCCCCAAGGTGTGATTGATTTCATTCACGTTGTTCAATTGAATGCACACCAAGGCGAGTGAACTTTGGTTGTCTTGTGCTTCAATGATCATCGCATGCAGATGCGTTGAAAGAAGGAATCGATTTGGGCGACCGGTCAGTGGGTCATGTAACCCTTGATACACAAGCTTTTCTTGCGTGGCGCGGGCTTCTTCCAGTGCGCCTAGTGTGGTTTGGCTGGCGTTTAAAGAATCTTCAACGGCTTCTAGTTTGGCTTGTCGATCTTGATTCATTCGGTCCGCCAAGGCCACAGATAATAAAATGGCTTCCATCACGATACCCAATTGTGCGGCATAAATGGTTGTCCAGTTAACGGGTAAAACCCCAATCGTCATTAAGGATTTTAAGACCCCACCAATGCACAGCAATAACCAAGCGGAAAGGAAGAAGTAAGCGCGTCGTTGTCTGTGGTAACACCCATAAAAACCTAGGCTGACAAACAGTACGCACATGCCAATCATAATAGACATCGTCAGCTTGAGACCTAATCCAAAGTCTCCTGAAAACATGGGTAAGGTGCCCAAGACACATACGGACACAAGCATCATCAGAGTCTTGTTCCACCTTGGCGAAAACTCTTTCAGGTTTAAGAATTCTCTGGCAAACATGATGGCGAATAAAGCGGTAATGTTCAGAAAAAGAAGCACGCTGATATTGCTGAAGAAAGGGTACTCCGGCCAGAGCAGTTTGAAGCCCAGACCATCAATGGACATCCAAGCCAGAAGCAGAAAAAGCACGTAGCCGACGTAATATAAATAGCTGGTGTCTTTTACCCAAACAAAGATAAGAAGGTTGTAAAAAAGCATCACCAAGAGAGTGCCATAGAATATTCCCTGCAGTATGCGTTCATCCCCAATCGCAAGCGAAAATGGTTCCGGTTGCCACAAGGTCAGTGGCATGTGTAACGAGGTAGACGTATCCACCCGAAAGTAAAAAGTGTTCTCTTGTTTCGGCGATAATGTCACGGGAAATACATAAGCAGGATGAAGCAAAGGGCGCTGGGAGAACGGGTAATGATCACCGGTGATGATGGGCTGATCGTGGTCAGATGCGTAAAACTCGATGTGGTCTAAATAGTAATGTTTGAACTCTAACAGCCATTTACTGCTTTCTTCCCCTTGGTAATCCAAGACGACTTTGAACCAGTAAACCTGATCAACCACCCCGAAATTCGTGTCTGGCTGAGGCAATAATTGGAAGCGTTCACCGGAACTTGGATGCTTGATTTCATCAATCGTTAATGGGCCATCCGTTTCAACGAGGTATTCCACCGCGCCGCGAAGATCAATGAAGGGGTGTTTTGTGTCCACGACAACATTAGCGATCGCCGGTTGAGACAGAACCAGCGATACCAATAATGCGATGAAACCCTGTAAAGACACCCGAATCATTCATACATCCATAACCAGCTGAATTCCTTTAATGATAGGAGAATATTTGATTTCATCGAATGGCTTTGTGCAGAGACCCCTAAGTTTCGTTCATAACCACCGAAACAGTGAAATTGTCGAGTCTTAATGATTATGTATGAATAAGTGCTTATAAATTTGGAGTGAACCAGTAAGGTATTGAAGAACAAAGTGATTTCAGGGGAAAATGGTTGGAAGGAATTGAGGGGTTTCGGATTTATCCGAAGTTTCGATTAATAAGCTGTTATGGATCTTTATGAATTTCGAAGCTGAACTCAAAAGGGCTATTTGCTCTTTAAGAAGATTGAAATTTTGATGAATAAATTAAGTCATGGTGGGATGGAGCAAATAAACCGTTGCTTTACTGAGACTGAAATGGTGACTAATTTCAGTGAAAAGGATAAGTGTTTGTTAGTTATAGTATCTTTATTATTAATCCGAGTATCAACCACATGTGCTTTGAATGCAGCTAGCAAAGAAGATGAAGCGAAGGCACTTATAAATGAGGTTTTGAGTGAGAATTCATAATAAAGCAAATATTGTACTGCTCCGGCAACTGCTTCTCGGCGGCTCATGAATTCACTAGGTTTGCTGTTGGATAAAGAGTTATTCGTAATTATGAGTGATATTGATAAATACTTAAGGCCGGAAAATTATCCTAATTTTATTTGGAATGATGACCGTTGGTTATCAGTGGTTTTTGAAGATGATTGGGGAGATGGTACAGAACCAAGACATTTGGCTAAAGAAACACTTAATAAGTTGGTTTCTTTAGTCTCGATTAAGGGTGAAAAACTTGTAACTTACGAAGATCCAAATTTCTTAGAGTATAAGTTAAACGTACCACTACTGGATTTAGATGATTTACAGCTACAATCATCTGCGTTTTACGTTATGGGCAGTTTGGGATGGGGGATTTGTGGAACTGGTGATGGTTGGTGTGCTGTAGGTGGTACCTCTGAAATAATGACTCCGTTTATTAGTTCATGTGGGGGATTTTCTAAAATTAAGAAGGTTTATCCATTGAGTCCCAGTACATTAAATGAGCATAAGAAATTCATCCGTTTAAACTTTAAGAGTGCATAGCAAGCGCATGAAATACACACTGGTATTGCAAAGAGTGCTCGCATGATATTTTCATTTAAAAAGTGGACGTACTTTGTGAGGGATAGGCTTATTTAGGGCTAAAAGAACTGTAAATATTGGATTGTAAAAGCAGACTTGGGCTCCCTACTGTCTCGTTACTATTAAAAGGGTTATTGGTGTTAAATTCTAGATTTGATGCACTAAAACTTATGAGGAATTTAGAGGCACCGGAGCATCTACTTACTCATGTGAAGCTGGTCGGAGAAGCGGCAGATTTAATCCTCGATAAATGTGAGCAGTTATGTGTGCCGATTGATTCGGAGTTTGTTCGAATTGGGGTTGTTATTCACGATGTAGGCAAAATTGTTCATGCCCGAGAGATGACAGGCCCAGGATCGCAACACGAGCCAGAAGGTGAGAAAATCCTGCTTAGTGAAGGCGTGTCGGCCAAGATAGCGCGTTGCTGTATGTCACATGCTCGCTGGCATGAAATGGATTGCTCTACTGAAGAGCTACTTATTGCACTTGCAGACAAGCTCTGGAAGGGGAAGCGGGTTGAATCGCTCGAATTGCTCGTCATTGATCGTTTTGCTGCGGCACTGAAAAAAGAGCGATGGGATATCTATCAAGAATTAGATTCTCAATTTGAATTAATTGCTGCTGATGGCAACGACCGTTTAAATCGTAGCGTCATGAGTTAATAAGAACAGACATAAGCCATAAAAATTACGCCTATGCTTTTGGCCTACGCAAGGACGATGCACCAAGGATTAACGAATGAATGAAACTCGGTGGTTATCTCTTATGTCTCGGTTAGGTTTTGCAGATAACCTTGGAACCTATTCACAACTGCAATCCAAATATAATGAAAAACATCGACACTATCATAATTGCTCTCACATCAAAGCCACGTTAGACCTTCTTGGTCGAACACAAGAGTTAGCTGATGATTACGATTCGATAGAAATAGCGCTTTGGTTTCACGATGCAATCTACAAGACTTTTTCATCAACGAATGAATTAGATAGCGCTAACTGGGCTGCTGAGTTTCTTAAGGAAAATAATGCAGATAGCCTCTTCATTGATAAAGTTCATCGATTAATTATGGTTACTCTTCATGATTCCGAACCCACCGATAATGATGAGAAACTGATAATCGATATCGATTTATCAATACTTGGCTGTGAATCGAAGCTTTATGAGCAATTTGAGACTTGGGTGAGAAGAGAGTACAAATTAATCCCTAGCTTTATTTATAAGAAAAGGCGAAAGGAAATATTGGGACGCTTTTTAGACCGAGATCGAATTTATTCTCATGACTATTTCTTTGAAACTCTTGAAAATTCAGCCAGAGAAAATTTAAAAAATGCGATCAAAAAACTATAAACCTAAACTTCATACCTGTCTTTTTTTGGGGCCGATCAGGATGATAAGGCTGGACAGAGTCTCGAAGTACTGATTACTCAATACCTGCATTCTTGGGGTATAAGACTATTGCTAGAGATAAACAGGTCGATACGTTATGCAAGAATCGCGAAAATTAAAAGACTATTTAATAGAGAGACCTTCGCCAAAAGGTATTGATGTTCTTTGTGGTTTAAAGCATTTCGCAATCATCACATACGCTGTTCCGGCTGATAGATTTCAAGGGGTGTTTCCCGAACGCTTTCAATTGGATACCGTTGAAATCAATGGCCGAGAAATGGGGCTCATATCCGTAGTTCCGTTTATTGATGTTGATTTTACTTCAGCCGTTTTCCCGTTCCCAAAATTTACAATGGGGCAAACAAACTATCGAATTTACATCATTGATACCGAAACAGGCGAACGCTGTGTATGGTTCCTAGGCACAACACTTGATTCATGGACATTGGTCGTGCCTAGATTCTTATGGAATCTTCCTTGGCACGCAGGGAAAGTAAACTTCGACTGCCGATTAAATGAAGAAACGGGGTTATATGACCAATACCGTATGGATACCGAGTCGGATTGGGCTCAAGCCTCTGTAGATTTAGCGCAATCAAAATCCGATGAATTTGAGTTTCCCGGCTTTCCTGATACTGAATCTGCTTTGGTTTATCTTACACACCCGCTGGCTGGATTCTATTATCGAAGAGATAAAAAATTGGGTACGTACCGAGTGTGGCACAAAGAATTAAATGTGAAGCCTGCTAAGTTAAAATCAGCAAACTTCAAACTTTTGTCGGACCTAGGGATCGTAAAAGCGTCTGAGCAGAGTTCGCCTTACAGTGTCTTAATTGAGCCGATTAATGAGTTTACAATTTACTTGCCGCCAACCGTTATTGATTAGATGTAATAATCAGTAGTGATAGAGTGGTGTTTTATTAGGAAGGGTATTTATGTATCTCTTAAGATTTTTCCTCACGCGCAGTGTTTGTTAGTGGTGTCATTATTAGACAACCACCTATTTGAATTCTTCTTATGGACAAAATCCAAATAGGTGTAGTTTAAATTATTTACCTTGGCCTTGTTCCAGTTTTAAAGTTCCTGTTGTTTTTATCCACCCAAAATCCTCAATGGTGCCGTCTTGCCATGTTACTACTACTTTTGCGAAACGAGCTTGGCCTACACCGAAGACAGGCCAAGGTGATTCCGAAGACGCGAAACTTGAGCCTGACATAATTTCTCGAGTTTGTGTCCCCGAGAATGTTTTAACTTGGATTTTTGCTCCAATGGCTTCTGATCGTCCCTGTTTATCTTTAAGTTGAATGGTTAAAGAACGGTTATGGTTTCCTTTATTTTGCAATAAAACTGGCGTTCCTAAATCTAAAATTTCACCCGTTGATAAGTCGAATTGGGTACTTGTTTTTACCAGCAGGTCGATGAATCCGTCATTATTAAAGTCTGCTTTAGCGACCCCAGATGTAAATCTATTACTTAAATTTCCACCCGTTTGAGACTGAAATGTTGGATAAAAGCCACCAATGCGGTTATTCATGTAGAGTCGACCAGGATTCCCTTTTAAGGAACCTATAACTCCCATTGCAGGCATAGAGCCTGCGAAATATAGGTCTAAATAACCGTCATTGTTGAAGTCAGCAAAGGTTGCTCCCCAGCCAAACTCTAGGTAAGCAAGTCCTAACCATTTAGCAACATCTGTATAGGTTCCGTCACCATTGTTTCTGAATAATGCATGCGGGTGGAATTCATATTCAGGTTCTGCACCTGGCAAATGCTTAAGGCCAAAGTTTGAAGCGAAGATGTCTAAGTCTCCATCATTATCGTAATCGCCATGAGCAACCGACATCCAGAACCCCAATTGGTCGAGACCAGTTTGATCGGCGACATCAGTAAAGGTTAAATCGCCATTATTGCGATATACATTGAACGGAGTTGCTTCTAATTTTACATCATTACAATTTGCGACGAAAATATCGGTAAAGCCATCCGTATCCCAATCTGAAAAACTAACTGCGCATGCACCTAAATCACTGTCAATACCTGCTGATTCAGAGATATCGGTGAAAGTTAGGTTGCCATTATTTAAGAATAATTTATTTTTATGTTGGCGAGCAGGCCCTCCGAATGACCCTGGAGGTAGGCCTACGGCTTCTGAAATATCGAGATGACCTGGCGCTGTGATAAATATATCCAGATAGCCATCGTTGTTTATATCGGCCATAGCCGTTGATAATGCAGTATCAGGGCTGTCTATTCCTGCGGTTGCAGAAATATCTTTAAAAGTACCATCGCCATTATTCAAGAGCATAACCGTAGGAGACTGTGCTGTTAACATCATATGGCCTTCACCTGTCATGAATATATCAGGGTAGCCGTTGTTATCAATGTCCCCAATTGTAACTCCTGAGTTACCTGTCGTGATTCCGACACCAGCCTCATGCGTTACATCTGTAAAATCACCATTGTCATTCCTAAAAAGGGCACTACTCGCTCCAACACCATTGGGTAAAAATAAATCTAGGTCATCATCCTGATCGTAATCTAACCAGGCTGCGCCAGATAGCCCTTCGCCAGTGATGGGTGGGGCACCTTCAATGTGTATGAAATCACTCAATTTCTCAGAAACATCAATTAACTTTACCGGGCTGAATGCATGAGCATTCGCGAAGGTAGATACAGCGATGAATCCCAATGTCAGTTGACCAATTTTATTAGCTTGCCTCATTTTTGCTCCTAATTTAGTTATTTTTATTACTATTGAATAATTAAACGTTCGAACTTATTTTCTTGGATCTTTATGTTGGGAGCATCGTTCGAAGTGAGGATAATTCATTGATGATTAAATTAGGGTGTAGTAAAAAAGGAGGATTAAATAGCGAAGCAATCCATCATTTGGATGAGATAGGTCTAATGCTTTCGGTCAGAATGAAGTCAGGGTTCATTGCACAGTTTTAATGTTGGACTCTAAATTCAGACAAAATGCGATAAATCATTGATTCGTTGTTGGTAATTTATCTTATGTTATTTTTATGCTTAGTATTCCAAAGGTTAATATGCTGAAAACAGTCGATTGATGAAATACTCTTAACGGATGAGGCTTTCTAGCAGAAAAAAGAGTCAATGCACTTCTGTATGCTGCTAGAAACATGTATTCAAGTTATTTGATTAACTTTTATGGTCTAGTTTCAATAGGGTTGATTTTTATAGATCTAAGCGAGTTTATACTCGCCTTGGCACCACTTGATTAAAAGGTTTACATATTCTTGCCCCGCATCCTCTGACGAAAAGTGAGAGGCATTTTCAAAAATAACAAGCTTGTTGTTGGGGATAGCCTTGGATAGATAGTCTGCATTTTCAACTAAAACGAACGGGTCTTGTTTGCCCCACGTTATGAGGGTTGGGACATTTATATCTTTCAATCTATTTTGAATTCGAGGCAGTTCGGTTGAGTAAGTACCAAAAAAACTAATTGAAGAGAGGTGTCCTCCTTCATCATGGGTGATGTCATAATATTCTTTGATCGCTCGTTTCGTTGGTTGGTAGCTGTAGTAGCCTTCTTTCACAGCGGTTAAGAAATTGGTCTTCATGACCGGTCTTTTATTTATGCCTTTTGCAAGCCATCTAACGAAACTGAACTTAATTACGGCCATCAAGATTGGAGATAGTTTTGGTGGGTAGCTTCCGGGGCCATCAAAAATATTTATACTTTCAAATCGCTCTGGGTGATCAATGACTGCTGATAGTGTGATAGGAACGCCAACATCAGGCCCGACCAAGTGTGCCTTTTTAATTTTAAAGTGATCCAGCACTTGGATGATCACCCGACCTAACTTTTTAGGCGACATATCACTTTCTTTGGCTTTTGATAGGCCGAATCCAGGAATATCAAAAGCAATTACATTGAAGTGGGCAGCAAATTTTTCTAATGAGGGTTCCCACATTCGAATGCTTTGAGGTAAGCCATTTAAGAGAACAAGCGTGGGTGCATTGTTCTTTTCTTTGTGTACATACCGTATGTTGAAGTTTCCAATGTTAATGAAACGGGGTTCAAATGCATCTACTTCTGGAGTCGGTACATTGGATGAATAATCTTTAAGAGCTTTGTTGAGTAATTTGCGAGTCATGCTAATTCCTAAATGGTATGCTGGTTACTAATTAATACTAAGATATGATATTGATTGTTAGCTGACAATAAGGCATTTTGATGGTATTAAGTTACCTTTTGATAACTCATGGAGATATAAGAGATGAGCTCAACTAAAATAGAGAGACGGGTTTTTCTCAAAAATGAGGAATGTCCTATTCGGAATGTAGTCGCTCAAATTGGAGATAAGTGGTCTATTTTGATCTTATTCAGTTTGGTTGATGGGCCAGATCGATTTAATGCTTTGAAATCCAGAATTCAGGGCATTTCACAGAGAATGCTTACTCAGACATTGAGAGATCTAGAGAGAGATGGGTATGTACTAAGAACTGTTTATCCTCAGGTTCCTGTAAAAGTCGAATATGAATTAACAGAACTGGGAAGAGGGCTTGCGGCGTCCGTATGGAAATTGGTGTCTTGGGCTGATAGTCATCATGAGGAAATTAGATCATCAAGGGCACACTACGATCAACAACAAGTGTAGTTTGTTCTTAACGCATGAATAGAGGAGCAAAATAGGCCGTTTCTCTAGGTCAATTAACGAGTGGCTGTGCCTCAATGAGGCACAGCTTGAAATTGCTGGAGTTTAAACCGGGCTAAGCTGTTGGCTGCTCAGACCTTGAAGAAGCAACGGTCTTATTCTTACTAGAGAACTTTAACCAAGCTTTAAGAATTAAGTGCGACATCAGAATAATAAGTGCCATTGAGAATAGGGTACTGCTTGTGTTTAGCATTTGAGAGCCCACCAACATGTGCCCCCAACCAATGATCAACCAATGAATGATATAGATCGCCGTGACGTTTTTGCCCCAAAGGTAGAATAATTCGAACGCGCGATTTGGTTTTATACGCTCAACCAGTTGACGACAAAAACATAACCAAACCAAAACAAAGCCTGTGATAGTCGTTATTAGGCCAGGCCCACCACGTAGGTGATGAGGTGCATGGAACTCAGGGTTGGAGTAAATCATGGCAGAACCGGTAGCAATTAAAATTAAACCAACAAAGATAGTTTGCTTAAAGAACTGAGGATGATTGTCCGATTCTTTAAACCACTGCCCCAAGACCATACCGCCAATACAGTAAGCCAACCAAGGAAATAATGGGAAGACTGCCCCTTGATTTTGGCCGCCCCAGATCAGTTTGAAGAATTCGTTGCTTGGGCCCCAGTCCGTGCTGATGTCCCAAACCATAGGTGACAAAAATATCACTGATGCGGCGGCAAACAACCAGAGTCTAACGTCAGAGATGTAGTAGCGTAAGAGTGTACACACTGCATAGGTAAGGCCTGCAAATTGGAATATGTCACCTACGAAAAACTCTGTGGTGGGTGTATAGCCGCCAAGATCTTCATACGATACCCATCCCATCTTGATGGATAACCACATAGGGATGGTGCTTCGGGTCAGGTTAAGTAAGTAACCTAATGCAAACAGCTTTATTGCTCGATATAAGCCTACCGATAAGCTATTTTTACCTGAGAAAGGGATCAAAATGCCCATGATGAATACAAAAACTGAGGCAGATGGCCAGTCTACGAGTGTTTGAAGGGTGGTTCCGAACGTGCCCGTTTGTACTTCAGGCGTGCCATAAAAGTTCAATACGTGAATCATTATCATGAAGATCACGGCCAAGCCGCGAGCCAAGTCAAATGTGTTTACCCTAGATGGCGCGTAGGCAGCAGAATTTACAGCAGGTGTGAAGATATTCATTTTGTTAGTTTCACCTAATAGCGAGCCAACACTGATGTTACCCAACGCAGTACGCTGACAGGGTTTTCAGTGCTGTCTAATTCTCAATACACGGAGCGAAGGAAGGGGAATAGAATGGCGTTTGGAGTGCAGCCATGCGGTTCTCAATCCCTAAGGAACGTGTTCGTAAATCTCTCTATCAAGCGTCACTTTCTATAACTAATAGCAATGAAAACAATAATTTGGCGTATTATTAGATATGGTTATTAGTGGCCGTTTTCACTGAGGGGGAACAGTGCCATTAAGTATGACAAGAGTCAATAACAACTCTTCGAAACTGCTTTAGTAGTTTTTAAGAAACACGCAGTCAGCTTCAGACTGTTTTGTAATGATTGAATTAACTCTTCCACGCTAATAGTCACGTGATTGCCTTGACTGGAATTTTGGATCACTGGAAAGTCCCTATCTCTCCTCAAATTATTTACTCCGTTCAAAAGTCACGGAACAAGCGTTTTTGATTGTGATATGTTTTCTCAAGGCTCGGTTGTGCACCGAGCTATTTGTTCTTCGAAAGAACAAGGCGAAGAAGTATTAGCCATCTTGAATCACATCAAAGAAATAGACGTTGTCTGGGCCGCTTTTGAATCGGATTGAGCCAAATGTAATTAAATATTAATAAATGTACATTTTGACTCGCTTCACTGGAAAACTTCTCAAGATCCGTAAAATTGTGTTCTCAGTAGCTGCGAAAACGCCTGTGTTTACAATAGATTAGTTGTAAGGGCTTATGTGTTACGTCGCAGTTTGCTTATCCGATCATGATTATGTTGTTCATCATAGGGAAGCCGTATGTTCAGAATCACTTCGTCTACAACTCTGCTCGAGCGTTCGCAAGAATGCTCTATTCGTAATAATACAACTCACTATCTAAAACAGGGCTGGGCTCTTTGTTTAATGCTCTTACTCGTGTTTCAGGTAGGGTGTGGCTCAGGTGGCGGCTCGGGCGAAAGCTCAGGAGATTCAGGTTCCAGTGACGATTCTATAGCTTCTGATGCTGGAGAAACGGAGGCGCTTCCGGAGGCGAGTCCAGAGATGGCAAGCCCTGAAAATTTAGTGGCTATTACGTTGTCTGCATCCACCAGTCGTGTGACTTGGCAAACACCGGAAGAGCATTCGGGCGAGTCGGTAAGTTATCTGATTTTTCGTAATGGCGACCATATTGCGGAAGTGAATGACAACGTCTTTTTCGACAGTGGTCTGAGTGCAAATACTTCGTACAACTACCATGTTGTAACACAATCGGAAGAGTCTCAAGTAAGTGAATCTTCAAACAGCGATTCAATTAAGACGTTGGTTTCAGACCTAAATGATGGGTTGAATAACGGCGGGTTAGTCCGAACGGGGCAAGCAAATTTATTTGATTCATGTGCACCTGAAGGCATTTTAGCGCGTAACTTTACGGTGGACAGCATTGCAGAGGCAGACCTAGATACATGCCTCAGTACCATTTTTGATTTCCATGAATATACCTTGGCTGAAGGGCTTGAGGACATGCGAGCATTCACCGCTCGCTTACGTCGACAAGAAGATCTGGAGCTTATCGAGCTTGGGCAGCGTTTATTTCATAGTAAAACCTTAAGTAAAAACCGTGATGTGTCTTGCTCTTCTTGCCATCATCCGTCTCTCAGCTGCGGTGGCGATGGTTTGTCGTTACCAATCGGAATTAATGCGCTAAGCCCTGACTTACTTGGCCCAGGCCGAACGGATGGCAATGCTGTACCTTCGGTGGGCAGGCATTCTTCTCACATCTGTAATTCCGCGCTTTGGTTAGAAAGTATGTTTTGGGATATGAGAGTCGGGCTTGATGAGTCTAATGCCGATACACCCAACGGGCAGGTTTCGACGGCGGATGTGAGAACGCCTGATCGTGTTGTGTCTAATGCGGTTAATGAGTTTATTACCGAATCTTCGGATCCTTTGAAATTATTGATGGCGCAAGCGCATTTCCCAGTGTCTGCAGCTGCAGAGATGGGCGATTCTGAAGGCTTCGAGTCCGAGGAAGCATATCGAGATCACCTTGCCAGCCGACTGGATGAGAATTGGGATGATTATTTCTTGGCGGCCTTTGATGATACCGAAAAGAACTATACCCGCGTTGCACGAGCAATGGCTGCTTATCAAGCTTCGTTCTTATTCATAGAAAACCCGTTTTTTGATTACGTGGACGGTGAACTGGATGCATTGTCTGAAGATGAGAAGCGAGGTGCCATTATGTTTTGGTCGAGCGGTTCCGGTTGCTCAAACTGTCATGATGGCGCATTTTTTACGCCAGAAGCGACTAGAGGGCCGTTGTATCCACAAATAGGACCAAACGCGGTGGCCGATGGTAATGCAAGTGGTAATCCAGATTCGGTAGATAAAAACCAATTCAGAATGCCGAGCTTGTTGAATGTAGGAATTACCGCACCTTATGGTGACAAGGGCGTATTTCCGGACTTAGAGCGTGTAGTTCGGCACTATGATCACGTTAAGACTTCGCTTGAATCGTTTTATAACAATAAAGAAGCGTGTGACTTGCCTCAGTTCAGTCACTTAAATGATGAAGAGTGTGTTGCGCTTGTGAATGGAGGGGATGAATACATTCTTGAACTGAATCTAGCTCAGATTGAAGAGGTGAACGGTGAGGGTGCGCCAGGACCTGCGCCAAGGGATTTTTCAGATCAAGAAATTCAATACTTGGTGTCATTCTTGAACAGTTTAACGGACCCAAGCGCCCGAGCCGGTATGCCGGAAACTCGCATTCTCATTCCAGCCAGAGATTCCGGCCCGGATGGCAATCAATTAGACGCAGTGGATCAAAATGGTGATCCTCTGTGATGCATTGGGCAGCGTTTACGTTGCCCAACTCTTTTGATTTCTTAGCTGGTCATTTCTCTTGATTTCTCATGCTTTACTTATAACGAATTGATGGCAGGGTTACCCGTCCCCCTTAAGAACGCATAAGTGTTATCGGGTATGAACGGCGTATCCAGTAGGTTTGTATCGGCATTCAATTCGGCACAGGCGTCGTTGCCTGTTAATACCGTGCCATCCGCTAAGCTCAGCTCGGGTTCTGGTAATGCGACGCCACCTTAAATGTTTTGGCCTTTATCGGGCACATAAACACGGTAAATGATGACTGTTTTGGCACCTAAATCAGCATTGCTGTATACCGTGTTATTCGGTACCGACTCAGGCGTAGCACCTTCTGCTAACGTGATTTCATACGTTCTAAACTCGCTGTTACGATTTGCACCATTCACATTGGGGTTTTCTGCGCCTACATTCGGCACAATGGCACTGTCTGCAATGGCGTGTGCGGGTGCAGCAAAGTTAATGGCTTGAGTGTCCGAAGCAAAATAACTGTTAATGCTCATATAGCGCGCGTGTGGAAACTCGCCATTAAGCTTTAGGGTTGCGCCAGCATGGATGGTGTACCCAGAATGCCAGTAACGGGCACCGTCGTCAGGAAAGGCAAAATTTGTCTCTGTGATGTCCTTGGAATAAGGCCCAACCCAAAAGCAACTTTGCTCGATGGGGGTTTCCCCGTTCCCGCTAGAGACTGTACTTGAGTTGGAATCATTATTAGAACTGCAACCCGATAGAACCGCGCTTGATAAAGCAACTGCGGATGCACATTGAAAAATTTTATTAAATATTTTCATCATGAATTCTCTACTTATTGTTATTGATGGAATTTGAATCCCAGAAAGAACAATAACGAGTAGAGAATCATCACATAATGGTAATTCGGGTCAGGCTGAGCATTGTAACGTTACTTGTTAACGAAAATGCGGTTTATCCCTTAAATCCTTTACCTACGATATAGACTTCGCGAGAGCGCGGACGCGAAGCAGAAGGTTTGCGTATCAGAACTTTATCAAACGAGCTGCGTACGTCTTTTAAGTATTCTTCGTAGCCGACACCTTGAAACACTTTGGCACAAAAGTTACCGCCGGGCTTCAATACGTTTCTGGCCATGTCGAGGGCCAGTTCAACTAAGTACATGGAAGAAAACTGATCGGTCAAATTGACGCCGCTGATGTTCGGAGCCATATCCGAAATCACCACGTCGACCACATCATCTCCCAGTGTTTTTAGGATTTGTTCGAAGACATCGTTTTCAGTGAAATCACCTTGAATGAAATCAACACAGCCAATGGAGTCCATCGGTAGTATGTCGGATGCGATGGTTCGGCCTTTGTCTCCGACCCAAGGTGCCACAATTTGAGACCAGCCGCCCGGTGCTGAACCTAAGTCCATCACAACGTTGCCAGGACGAATGAGTTTATCTTTTTCATTGATCTCAATGAGTTTATAAGTGGCACGTGAACGGTAACCGTCAAGTTGAGCCTGTTTAACGTAAGGGTCGTTAACGTGTTCGTTCATCCACTTTTTACTGGTCTTCGATCGAGCCATTGGGCAAGCCTGTCGTATATACTGCAAAATAGCCGCACATTGTACGCTTTCAGGATAAATGTGCAAAATTCTTAAGATTAAAAAGAGGGTGTTAAAGCGCGTTTTTCCTGACATGAAAAAGGCAAAGCGCTATAATCACGTTCATTCAACACCTCACATTTACCTTTGCCGGAGACACCGGCCAGGACACATCATGATTCGTATAACAGAATTAGCGTTACCCCTTGATCACCCCGAAGATGCCATTGAATCCGCCTTGCTAAAACGTTTGGGGATCAGCGCCAGTGAACTGATTGATTTTACGGTATTCAAACGCAGTTACGATGCGCGTAAGAAGAACTCTGAAATTAAGTTTGTTTATATTTTAGATGCGACTATCAATAACGAAGCTGAAATTCTGGAAAAGTTTGAAGGCGATGCACATGTAAAACCTGCACCAGATACGAAGTATTATCCTGTAGAACCTGCACCGGCCAACTTAACTGAACGTCCTGTGGTGATTGGCTTTGGACCATGCGGTTTGTTTGCTGCATTAACGTTAGCTCAAGCTGGGTATAAACCTATTGTATTGGAGCGCGGTAAAGAAGTTCGAGCGCGTACTAAAGATACGTGGGGCCTTTGGCGTGAACATAAGCTAAATACTGAATCGAACGTGCAATATGGCGAAGGCGGTGCTGGGCTATTTTCAGACGGTAAACTTTACAGTCAAATTAAAGACCCGAAGTTTTATGGTCGTAAGGTTATGCATGAATTCGTGCGTGCCGGTGCGCCTGATGAAATCATGTATGTGAACAAACCTCACATTGGTACGTTTCGTTTAACCGGTGTGGTGTCTCGAATGCGAGAAGAAATTAAATCTCTGGGTGGTGAGGTCCGTTTTGAAAGTAAGGTGTCGGATCTGCACATTGAAGATGGCCGCATCACCAGCGTGAGTCTGGATAATGGCGAAACAATTAACAGCCGTTATGTGGTGTTGGCGTTGGGTCACAGTTCTCGTGATACTTTCCGTCTATTGGAAAAGAAAGGCGTATTCATTGAAGCCAAACCGTTTGCTATTGGCTTTCGAGTTGAACACCCGCAGTCGGTCATTGATAAGGCCCGTTTAGGTAAATACGCGGGTCATCCAGAGCTTGGTTCAGCGGACTATAAAGTGATTCATCACGCGAAGAATGGCCGTGCAGTATACAGTTTCTGTATGTGCCCTGGTGGTACTGTGGTTGCTGCGACGTCTGAAGATGGGCGTGTTGTTACTAACGGCATGAGTCAATACTCTCGTAACGAGCGCAATGCGAACTCAGGCATTGTGGTTGGTATTCATCCTGAAAAGGATTTTCCTGGAGGCCCTCTTGCGGGGGTTGAGCTGCAAGAGAAGCTTGAAAGCCACGCTTACGAAATGGGCGGTCGTGATTACTGTGCTCCAGGGCAATTGGTGGGCGACTTTATAAAAGGCGTTCCGTCGAAGCAATTAGGTCAGGTGGAACCTTCTTATAAACCGGGTATTAAATTGACGGATTTAGCCCCGTCGTTACCGGATTATGCCATTGAAGCCATTCGAGAAGCGTTTCCAGCCTTTGGTAAGAAGATTCGAGGCTTTGATCGTTCTGATGCGGTGTTAACGGGCATTGAAACCCGAACGTCTTCCCCTGTGAGAATTACACGTGATAAAGAAACCATGCAAAGCCTGAACACTCGTGGTTTATATCCTGCGGGTGAAGGTGCGGGTTATGCGGGCGGTATTTTGTCAGCTGGTGTTGATGGCATTCGAGTGGCGGAAGCATTGGTGGATGCCATGTTGACGGATTTAAAAGGCGCAGAGGCATGAAGCTGGATGACGTAAAAAAACTGCACCAGAAGAAATATCGTAATCAACTGGGCCATTACTTGGTTGAGGGCGAGCATTTAATTTTGGAATTGCAGAAAGCCGAATCAGGTAATCAATCTCTCTCTTCAACTCGATTATACGTGACGGAAGAATACCAAGACTGGCAGACTCCCTTTGAAAAACAGGTGGTCAGCAAAAAACAAATGGCACAGCTCAGCGATACCAAAACGCCCCAAGGAATTATCGCTTGTGTGCCTTTGCCTGATTTAGAAAACAGTCAACGTGTGCTGCAAGTCGGTGAACGTTGCATCTATTTACATGAGGTTCAGGACCCAGGTAATTTGGGGACCATTCTGCGTACTCTTGCGTGGTTTGGTGATTTTAGGTTATTGCTTAGTCCAAACAGTGTGGACCCGTTTAATCCAAAAGTCGTGCGTTCAAGCATGGGGGCGATCTTTCACGTGCCCATGGAGTTGGATGTTCAGCTTGAGGATTTACCTAATCGCTTTGAGCGTTTTGCTTATCTTGATATGGAAGGGGAGTTGATCGGTAATCCTGCATTTAATGAATTTAACTGTTATTTGTTTGGTAATGAAGCGCGTGGCGTTCCTCGTGAAGCACTGAGCGCTCTGAATGCTCAAGCCTTTACGATTGCAGGCGCCGGCGCCATAGAATCTTTGAATTTGGCGATGGCGGTGAATATCAGCGCTTATCAGTTGTCGGTTTAATAATGCGGGTTTAATTATTTCGATTTAATCGTGCACTAGTCCCTGATATCAGGGACTACCTTTTGAACTCGGAGTCCAATTTTTGAAATTAGAAACCGAGTCGAGTGTTCTCCTATCATCACAGCTTAATGAACACATCTTCTGTGGCTAAGCGTGATTTAGGGGGAGATATGTTGTAATCCTGTGCTTCATCTCGGTAACCAATAGCTAACGCAACATCACTGACGTAGCCATCCAGTTCAGCGCCAAATTCTTTGCTGACCATATTGGTATCAATCCCTTCCATGGGCGTGGAGTCGATGCCCAAGCGAGCAAGCGTGTGCAGTGTATTACCGAGTGCGAGATAGGTTTGCGCTTTGGTCCAAGGGGCGGTATTGCCCGTTTCGTCGGTATTAAGTTCTGCAAAGGCAAATGCGCCAAAAGCACTCTCTTTATTTTCTGGCTTGGTTCGCTTATCTGCAATGCCTTTGTCTATGACTGCTTCGTAATCTGCGCGAGTGTAAGTCGGGTTATGCGCAAAAATAATAATGTGTGATGCCTCGTAAACGTGCTTTTGGTTAAACTCGAATTTATGAGCAAAGGTCTTGTTCATGCGCTGCTTGGCCTCGTCGCTTTCAATAATGATAAAGCGCCAAGGTTGAGAATTGATCGACGATGCAGACAAACGCATTGCTTCCATGATCACAGCAAGTTCTTCGGGTGATACCTTCTTTGTTGGGTCAAATTTTTTGGTGGTATACCGACTGCTTAAATCTTTGATTATTTGATGTGTCATAACGTCGCCTACATAAATTAACTTACAGATACTGCGTTCTTGATGGGTTGGCGTTTGTGTTTTTACCAACGTATATCAAGTGCTTTATGGCTGCATGAGCAGCGAATAAGGGAATTATTGCTCAAGCAGTATCATTGAGAAATAGGGTAATTTAGAAAACAGTTTCAAAATATTTTTGATAATCGGAGGACGTTTTTAAATCACTGATCGATGTGACGAGTTCTTCACTTTCTTTAACGAGGCAACCAAAGAATCATCGCGATACTGAAAAACGTTAATAACACGACGAATAATTTAAAGTCTATGCCCATCCATTTTCGTTGATTATCCCGTTCAGGTTGGCATGGTATGCCGCATTGTGGGCACAGCTTTGCTGATTTTGATAATTCGTTTTGGCAGTTTTGGCAGCGTCTTGTTTCACTCATATCGTGCCTCTGGCAACCTCTGTTCAAATGTATTAATGGGCAGGTTGGGGTCTTACTGTACTGAGAATATCTGAACTTCCGTTCCAAATACTGATACGAATCAATAGAAATATACTTGAGTGCACTAGTATGGCTTTAAATTAGTTTAAAGACGGAGCCACCTTTATGAGCGTAGAGATTGCAGTGAATAATTCAGACGATGAACTCTACTATGAACCTCAAGCGAATGAGGTTGAGCTGTTTTCACATGCGTATCAACATCAATTGCCTGTACTCATCAAAGGCCCCACCGGTTGCGGTAAAACCCGCTTCATCGCTGCCATGGCAGAGAAACTGAATCGGCCTCTGTATACAGTTTCTTGTCATGATGATTTAACGGCAGCGGATTTGGTTGGGCGTCATTTAATTGGTCCCGAAGGGACGTATTGGCAAGACGGCCCATTAACAAGAGCGGTAAGAGAAGGCGGTATCTGTTACTTGGATGAAGTGGTTGAAGCCCGTAAAGATACCACCGTAGTGCTTCACCCCTTAGCGGACGATCGCCGAGTTCTGCCCATTGAAAGAACGGGCGAATATTTGGAAGCCGCTCCCGGTTTTATGCTGGTGGTTTCTTACAATCCGGGTTATCAAAACTTAATTAAGGGCATGAAACCGAGTACTCGACAGCGTTTCATCGCAATGACGTTCGAATACCCAACACCTGAGGTGGAAGCTCGCATTGTAATGAAAGAGAGCGGGGCGGATCATCGTTTGGCGGAGCAATTAGTCAGATTGGGTGGTGCGTTAAGAAACCTTAAAGACCATGACTTGGAAGAAGCCGCGTCTACGCGATTACTGATTTACGCCGCGAAATTGGTGGTCGGGGGCATTGATATTCGCCAGGCGTGCTATGCCTCCATGGCAGAACCTTTATCCGACGATGAGGCGACGGTTGCAGCATTGAAGAACGTGATTGATGCGTGTGTCGTTGAAGAATAACTGGAGATTGTAAAAAAGGAATGGCTTGGGATGATGACGCAACCTGTACAGGCGCAAAGCTGGTATTTGGCTAATTTGTTAGTATTACCGGGCATTTCTTTTTTGGTACTGATTTATCTGTATTTGAAATACGTTCGTTCTTACCAAGGTAAGATCAGGGATGCTTCTGATTTATCTTTAGATCCATCATTGAGTGCTCAAGATTGCCAGAGAATTGAGAAACATCTACCTTCCGAAGAAATGAATGCATCGCATATTCGAGCCGCCTTTTGGCTGTCCGCATTGGGTGGTGTCTGTGTTTTTGGTGGTTGCAGTCTGATATTGTTATTTCAAGGCAACACCCCCAATGCTTGGATGATGATTGTGTTGTACTTTACGGTCCTTCATACGTCTTTTGTGCTGCTTGGTATCATTAACCTTGCCAGAGCGCTTGCCCAACGGTTGCCATTCTTTAAAGTAGTATGATTAATACTATGGCTTGCAATAATTCTTCGAGCCGAATCGTTTAGATTAAGGATATCTTCAACACTCATATAAGGAGTTTAAGAGCGTGATTACGGGTGGATGCTTTTGTGGTGCTGTAACGTACCAAGTGAATGGAAAACTTAGGGATGCCAAGTCTTGCCATTGTTCTCAATGCCGTAAAGCATTTAATGCTCAAGCATCAGCTGCCGCTATGGTTGATCCTGGTGAGTTTGAATGGTTGTCGGGTGAAGGGAACATAACTTCTTATATTGGCGAGCATGGTTTTGGTTTACAGTTCTGTAAAACGTGTGGTTCTACTGTATGTACTGTGTATAACGACAAGGTATTTCAAGTGACGTTGGGATGCGTCGATGGTGACCCAGAAGTTGAAATCGGTATGCATTTATACGTAGGGTCTAAAGCCACATGGGAAGTGATGCCTGAATCCATTGTTACGTTTGAAGAGGGGCCTGTTTAGGTATTTGTTGTGGGTATTTTTCTCCATCATTTGTCTACTTTTATCTTTGAAAGCACTGTTTCTAACGCGTTAAGTGGATCTTCCCTAAAAGCCATTCTATGCTTTTATACTACATTGGCGGTTGCTGAATGCAGTAGATAGGTATGTTAGAAAATCAGAACTACATGATCACTCAAGCGTTGTTTAAGCGTTTCTTTATTGTAATTTTGATTCTTTTTACTGGCTTTCTCGCAAGCTTGATGTATTACATTCCTTCCTCCGTTCGAAGTTTCTCTCAAGACGTTGCGGTTGATCACGCGACGAAAACACTTAGGCAGTTCTCCATTTTGCGGCAATATTACACGGACAGCGTGGTTCAGAAATTGGTTGCGGATGATGATTATCAGTTTTCTTCTGATCATATCAGCCTTGAGAATGGTATACCTCTTCCCGCCACTATGATCAAAGACTTAAGCCAGCAGTATCAAACGTTGGGTATGAACATTAAGTTGTACAGCCCGTACCGTTTCAATCAAACGGATATGGTGAATTTGAATCCGCTTGAATTATCGATATGGCAACGGCTAAATGACTCTCCGGATGAGGTATATCACGTCACTGATACAAAGAATGGGTTCAATTCTGAAACAAATTAAGAGAACTCAAAGTCGAGCTGCATTGTTTTATATTGATTTGGATGGATTTAAGAAAATTAATGATTGGGGGCACGATGCGGGTGACTTTGTGCTCAAGGAAGTTGCTCTCCGTTTACAGAATGTGGCGAGAGAATCTGACACTGTGGTTCGTGTAGGTGGGGATGAGTTCGCTATTCTCTTTACGAACATTGTGGATTCTAACTTCATTCATGACATGGCTGCTCGAATAAATTCATCCATTGATAAACCCATTTCTCATCAGGAGAGAACCTACGCTCTAGGCTGCAGCATTGGCGTTGCGGTTGCGCCTGATCACACAGAAAATGCTTCAGAACTGCTGAAACGTTCTGATAAGGCAATGTATCAGGCTAAAAAAGAAGGAAAGAATTCGTATCATATCTATTCTAATTACAGCTAATTTGTACGCTCTAAAGAATAAGGCGTGAGTAATTTTGAAGAGAAGGCATTTGGAATCATACGTTGGCTTGCATCCGTTTTAGTTGGATGCGGTGTTGGTCGAAGTGTTGTTAGTCGATTGTGAATGACAAACTCAAAGCGAGCGGTAAGCAAAACAGCGGTTGCTATAAATGCCGCGCCTAACCCCCACCAGATATGGGGAGGGGTTAGATCAATATAAAATCCAAGTAACCAGATGGATGAAAAACCAATAACCCAGTACCCTGCGAACCCTATCCCCAAGACTGATTTGGTATCCTTAAGCCCTTTAAGTGCCCCCGTGCTGATATTTCTAACGGCATCTGCCCATAAGAAGCATCCACTAATCGAAAGAAATGTAAGCACTGAGTCGTTGATGTTATTTGTTGCGTTTTCATTTGAGCTTAAAAATATGTTAGCCATAGAGGGCCACAGCAATACAAAAGCAATGCCAAGGCCTGTGGTAAAAATGAACCCAATGAAGAGTGCTTGGTGGGTTAAGTGGCGGGCGTTTAATAATTGATTTAAGTTGTAGTGGCCCGCTGCTGTTTCCACTTGAACCGCTACTGCTTGAGAAAGTCCGGTCATTAACATTGTACTGAAATAGATAAATTGAATGGCAATATAAGATGCAGCAAGGGCTTCGTCACTGAGTAGACCAATTATAAAGGTAACTCCAGTGAATAGCCCAGACTCGATGCCTAACATTGCTCCCACGGGCAAGCCCAACGAAAGCGTTTTCTTTATGTTTTTGATGACTTCAAAATCAAGGGCTGGAATGTCTAAATATTTAGAGACAGTGGCATCTTGAGAGCACCAGCGCCATAGGGCGAACGCCATAAATGAATAGACGATTACTGAGCTGATACCGCATGCGGCCAATCCAAAGGTGGCTGAATCCACGCTGCTAAGGTAATGGGCTATGAGAACGATTCCCGCGTTAAGGATGATTTTTATTAAGACGGCTAAGGATGCAATAACGATGATTGGCCCTGGGCGGGACAAGCCCGTGACTAAGAAACGCAAACAAGTGAATATTAAACTTGGGATTATCCCTATGGAGGCGTAGTACAAATAGTCTTTGGAATAATTAATGGCTGAAGGGCTCAGATCAAATGCATAAAACAGCGCTGGCGCACAGAGTATTAAAAGGGCTGCTAACGTGCCTAAGCCAATGGCGATAATGAACCCCGAATGAACGGACTGGCGAATGCCTTTGTCGCTTTGTGCGCCATGGAAGTAAGAAACTTCATTCCCTATGACAGAGACAATGCCCGTACATACAATGTTAATCAGAGTAAATACGGTCACTGCTAATGCACCGCCGACTAACCCTTGGACCCCAAATTGGGTAAAGGTAAGTGCGTCAATAAAGCTAAGCGATATCAACGCAAGCTGAGCACCAATGAGAGGGGCTGAAAGCTTTAGCGTCGTACTTAACAAACGTAAAACTCAATGGTTTTAGTGATGCGAATGCCTTGTTTAAACGAAGATATCATGAAAATCCCCTTGCTAACTTATCAATGGCCTCGATAGATCTGAGGATATTTTCTTCTGACGATAATAAATTAAGCCGTATCCATTCCGATTTCATATCGTAGGGAAAATAAGTTGAGGAACCTAAGTCTAAAGGGACCTTTAGTAACTTGGCTTTCTCAAGTAATAGCTTTCTGTTATTAAAGAAATAGCCATCCTTGAAAGGAATTTTTAAATAACAGGATTGGGCGTTTTCAAAGATATCAAAGTACACGGGGCTGTTTCTTAAACGAGTACGAATCTGTTGGGCCTGATTGTTTGCTGTTGCGGAGGCTTCGGCTAGTGATGCTTGTAATACACGTGATTCGTTAAATGTCTCGCAAAGCATTTTGATGCTTGGTGTATTGGTTCCCCCGCCGAGTAGCCTTAATGTCTTGGCGATCTTAGTGCGGTATTTTTCATGGTGGAAAATGATTGAGACTTCCGTCCCGGAAGAGGCTTGGCTTTTATAAAGTGGCTCTTGAGTCAACGTGCCCTGAAATACTTTCTTTACTCTTAATACGTTATCGGGAGAACACAGGCTTCGGTCAAACGAAGGGGTATAAGAGAGATCTTCAGATTCATCAATTAATAAAAAAGAGTTGTAACCTAGGTTATCTAGAATCGCGTCTATGTGTTTTGAAAGACGGTTCTTGCCGAACCCGATTTTAGGTTGGGTTAAAACCAGCGCTTGATTACTCACCCCTTTGAAGCGGTTGATGTCATGCAAATTAAGGCAGAAATTATCTCGTTCTGACGTTGAAACAAAATCGCGTCTGAAACCTGCTTCACGAGCAAGATCAACGCTGGAGGCGCGTGCAGGCGCTTCGTGCGTAATGCGGGAAACGTCTTTGCTCTTTAAAAAATGGAAACACGTATTTAAAGCAATCGAATTGGAGGGGCAAATAGTAAACTCATCGATTGTAAGTTTTCTTCCTTCCCATTCAGATACAAAAGGCAGTATTTGTCTCTTTATTGAATCTAAACTTCGATCATTATCGGTTTTATATCCAGTGAATTCTCTTTCTTTAACATGAAAGCTAGCTATCTTAGGCATCAAACACTTTTTTGATGCCCCTGGTCGAGAATACCAAGACCGCTCTTTAATGATTGTGCTGAAGTATTTTGCGTTTATCTGTTCCACGTCGTTACGAAAAATGACCACGCCTTTATTCGGATCTCGATGAAGAATAGCGTTACTCATGTAATCGTTCATAGTCATTATTTTCTGATTTTTATTATGTGTGTCTAGGTTGGGTGTTCGCATTCAATCCAACATGCGAATAGAGGGTATCCATCAATGATTTTAGGTGGGCCAGCACGGTGGGCTTTAATGCCTGCTCTTCGTAGTAAGCGCTCAATTCCCACGGGAGAAACACTGATGATGCGTTTTGCACCTTGTTGTTGGGCACTTTGGATGGATTGCTTTAACAGCTCAAGAGTCACTTCTGTTGAGAACTGCATGTTTTTAACCAAACCAGTGTCATTTACATCCATGGTTGTAAAGCGTGACAGTTCCCAAACATCGGATGATTTAGGAACAGGTAAACCATTCAGTAGTTCAGGGAATACTTCTTCCAATAAATAGGGTGAAGTTGTAGGCAATAATCGTGCGCAACCAACGATGTTTTTGGCTTCATTTTTGGCGATCACGTAAAGTGTTTCATTATGATCGAATTGATCTATTTCTCGCTCGAAAGGGGTATCTAATTCCCAACCTAAACGTTCAACGAATACGTGGTAACGGTACTTAAAAAGCTCTGAAAGTACTTGGTCTGATAAGTTTGGCGTGGCGCCTTCAATGAACTCCATGGAATACCTCCTAAACGACTAATGTAGGAGGTATTAACTTAAATTTAGAGAATCCTTAGTAGTTGCTAAAGTTGGCAGTTGTCAAGAATATTTATCTGTGATAAGGGTGAGTAATTGCCCTTGCCAGTTAAGGTTATTAACTATTTTTGATAAGTAGTCTAAGGATTCGTGTTGATCTAAATCCATGAAATTATTATCTTGCACAATGAGGTTTGAGTATGGAAAACCAGTCATTGAGTACATGATGGGTTGCTTGATACAATCCAATTTCCAATCCCAACCTATTGATATTAAAGGGGCTGTTTCACTGATCCATTCAGTGTAACCGGCCATGTCGCTTTGCCTATCGTTACAATACGTCTGTTTGGGGTGGTCTTCGTATAAGCCTGAGTCTAAATGCTTAAAGGAAATGGTCTTTAGGATTTTTTTGGTGACACGAATGTATCCGTCGCACGAAAGCTCGATTGGCTGTGGTATTTTGAGGTTGGCGTTTGTGTTCACTTGTTGTCTCTATTTTTATTATGGTTCAGCGGTTTACTTTATACGTTTAATAACACTGTGTTAATTGTCAGAATTGACAGGTTTTGAAGAATTTTAGGACATATTTTGGATTCATGGATTGAAGAACAGCTTCAAATGCTGTCATCAGTGAAAGATAAAGATGAACTGATCGACGGATTATTTAAGTCAGCCAAACTCTTGGGTTTTGACTATTTTGCTTATGGGTTGCAGGTATCTGTCCCTGTAACTGCGCCGAAAGTAGAATTAATAAACAATTATCCAGATCAATGGAAAGAGCTTTATCATAAAAACCAATACGTAAATATTGACCCTACAGTTCAGCATGGGATTCAAACCACTCGACCTGCAATATGGAGCGAGAGTTTATTTTCTGAATCAAGACCGCTCTGGGAAGATGCAAACGCACATGGCCTTAGATACGGTTGGGTGCAATCTACCTACGGCCAGAAAGGGGTGTCTGGTTTACTGACTTTGGCCCGTTCTGAAGACCCTCTCAGTAATAGTGAACTCATAAAGAAAACGCCGTTGCTTGTTTGGTTTACTCAGTTAGCACACTTGGGGCTGCAGGATGTGTTTTTATCTGAAATGATGCCACAAGCAGAGATTACTTTGACCAATCGAGAATCTGAAGTCATACGTTGGACTGCCGATGGTAAAACTTCTTACGAGATATCTGTGATCGTAGGCATTGGTGAACGAACGGTGAACTTTCACTTAAATAATGTGATGAAGAAGTTAAACGTTACCAACAAAACTGCGGCGGCAGTACAGGCTGTGTTATTGGGTTTGATTTAGTTTTAATGCGCAGATGTTCAAAACGCTTATCTTAATCTGTTTGTGAATAATTCCTATTTAAATGAATTATTCACCTCTTCCTATAAAGTAATTCTATCCTTTGAGCATTGCCTCAGATCAGTATTTTAATTCTTAGTGTTTTAGTTGGTTAATGAGCTGGACTCCTTTGTTTATAGGAGGTGTAGGCAATCTGTTGAGTATATTTTTTATTTGCTTGATGTGAATCATCTAAGCGTAATATGCCGATTAAATGTAGGGCTAATCGGTTTTATACTTTTCCTCGTTGAGCACGATTAACGCGTTGTGTGTCGAGGTTGTTTGCATGGTTAAACCAAATCTATTACGAAATCTTATCCTTTTGGTGAGCTTGGCTGTCTCTTTGAGTTCTATTGCTCAATCTCCTGAGCCAGCACGCCAAGATGCTCTTATTCATCTCGTTAAACAAGATTGCGGCTCTTGTCATGGCATGACTTTAAAGGGCGGGCTGGGTCCTGCATTAACGTCAGAAGAGCTTAAGAATAAACCCGATCAGTATCTTATCGACACCATTCTTTACGGCCGGGAACAGCTGGCTATGCCGCCTTGGAAAGGTATTTTGACCGAGCAAGAAGTGCATTGGATCGTCAAACAGTTAAAAACGGAGATTGAGTAAATGAACAGTTTATTAAATAAAGCAGGCGCTGTGGGTGCGTTTGTATTGATTGGTTTTTTACTTTCGGGGTGCAGCAATCAAAGTTTAAAACCTCAAGCGGATGATCCTACTTCTGTCGACCGTCTTATGGTTACTGAGGGGGGAAAGGCTACAAGTGAGTTTTTAGCTACAGGGGATTTAGGCGTAATTATTGAGCGAGCCTCGGGGACGGTTCAGATCGTGAATACCACGGATCAAATAACCTTGGCGAAAGTCGATCAACTCGGTGATTTGTCCCATGCATCGATTGTTTATTCTCGTGATGAGCGTTATGCCTACGTGTTTGGTCGCGATGGTGGCTTGACCAAAATTGATATTTTGAAACAAGAAGTATCCAAACGAATCATTCAGTCAGGCAACAGCATTGGTGGGGCTATTTCTCAAGACGGTCGATTTGTTGCTGTTTCAAATTACAAGCCAGGTGGCGTGAAGATATTTGACAGTGAAACGCTTGAACTGGTTGTTGATCTGCCTGCGGTAGGCCGTGATGGCAAGACCTCGAAGACGGTTGGATTGGTGGATGCACCGGGCCAGAAGTTTGTGTTCAGCCTCTTTGATTCGGCTGAAATCTGGTTGGTGGACTTATCTTCAGGTGAACCTGATGTTACTAAGTTTTTTGATGTGGGGTCTAAACCTTACGACGCATTAATCAGCCCAAATGGTCGTTATTACATCGCAGGATTATATGGTGAAGATGGTATGGCGTTGCTGGACCTTTGGTATCCAGAAAAGGGCGTAAAGAAGATACTGCCAAATTATGGCAAAGGCGAACAACGGTTACCTGTTTATAAAATGCCGCACCTAGAAGGCTGGGCTGTAGCGGGGAATAGAGCGTTTGTGCCTGCGGTTGGCCGCCATGAAGTTTTAGTGGTCGACATGAATACATGGCAGCAAGTGGGATCTATTCCTGTCCATGGTCAGCCCATTTTTGTCATGGCTCGACCGGATGGACGGCATGTGTGGGTCAATTTTGCTTTTCCTAAGAATGACACGCTGCAGGTGATTGATACTGAAACGTTATCGATCATTCATGAGAAGAAGCCCGGTAAAGCAGTTTTGCATATGGAGTTTAATCCCCGAGGTGAAAAAGTTTGGGCGTCCGTTCGTGATGAGAACGAAGTCTGTATTTACGATACACAAACATTTGAAGAACAAAAATGCCTGCCAGCGGACAGCCCGAGTGGCATCTTTTTTACTCACCGTGCCCATGTGATTGGTTTGTAGCGAATTGTTGATGAGAGAGGAATATTCAATGGAAGTTTTGGATCAACGACTCATTGATGAGTACCAAAAAGGATTACCTGTATCGTCACGCCCTTATTTGGACATGGCGAAACGACTGAATGTTACCGAGGATGACATCCTTGAATCCCTTGATCGTCTGACGAAAAGCGGCGTTTTATCCCGTGTGGGGCCTGTCTTTAATCATAAAAAAGCGGGTGCTTCCATCTTGGCAGCAATGGCGGTACCAGATGAAAAAATGAAAGACATTGCGGGGCGAGTCAATGCCTTTGACGGGGTGAATCATAACTACGCAAGAGAGCATGAATTTAATTTATGGTTCGTGGTAACGGCGCCAGACCAAGCCCAATTAGAAAATACCATTACCGCCATTGAAGACGCGTGCGGCTATGGGGTGATGTCTTTGCCTATGGTGAAAAGTTATTACCTTGATCTCGGATTTAAAATTCAATGGAATCAATAGCCTAATATACAGGTGGCTCGGAAATGAATGACAACCAATTAATTGCCAATACACTCGGACGCGCATTGTTGGACGAAAGAAACCAACTGCGCTTAAGGCAAGCAATTCAAGACGGTTTACCGCTTACCAGACAGCCCTATAAAACGTTGGCCATTGCCTTGGGAATCAAAGAGCAACAGGTACTTGATACGATTCAATACTGGACTGAGTCGGATCTTATTAAACGTCTCGGGTTGGTGGTTAAGCATCATTCATTGGGTTATCGAGCAAATGCGATGGTGGTTTGGGATGTGCCGGCTGATGATGTGGACCGAGTTGGCGAATTATTAAGCCAGTGCGATGTGGTGACACTTTGTTATCAGCGACCACGTCGCTTGCCGCATTGGCGATATAACCTGTTTAGCATGATCCATGGCAAGGATCGGTCAATGGTTTTAGAACAATTAGCGGATTTGATTGCGGAGAATCAATTAGACGGTTTCCAAAGAGATGTACTCTTCAGTTATCGCTTGTTTAAGCAATGCGGTGGGCATTACGCAAATGGTGAGTGTTCATCGCGAAATTCTGAGAGAGAGCAAGCTGAAAGCGGGCAATCGATGAAGCACGCTCAGCCATCGATTAAAGAAACACAGGTAGCTTATGGATAACATTGATCGTGATTTAATAAATTTGCTCCAAGGGGGCTTTCCATTATTTCCTCGTCCTTTTTTGGTGGTTGCTAATCAGCTTCGTGACGTGAATGAGACGTTGACAGAGCAAAACGTGATGGATCGGGTTCAACGTTTGTTGGATGACGGGTTCCTCAGTCGATTTGGCCCAATGTTTCAAGCCGAACGATTGGGCGGTGGTTTGACCTTAGCGGCAATGAAAGTTGAGGCGGAAGATTATGATCGAGTGGCAGGTCAAGTGAACGATTTTTGTGAAGTTGCTCATAACTACCAACGTGAACATGAACTCAACATGTGGTTTGTATTAGCCACTGAAACACCGGAAGGCATTGAGGATACTATTCAAAAGATGGAAGAAGTTACGGGATACTCTGTCTTTAATATGCCGAAAAAGGAGGAGTTTTATGTCGGGCTTCGCTTTGAACTCTAATGATGAATTAGCTCGTGATTACCTGTTAACGCCATTGGATAGAGCGTTGGTGGTTGCAACGCAAGAAGGCCTTCCTGTCACGGCGCAACCGTATTTAGCGGTTGCTCAACAGTTGGGCATTTCAGAAGACGAAGTGATTTTTCGTTTAGAAAAGATGAAAGAGTTTGGTGTCATTCGGAGAATAGCCGCGGTTCCAAACCATTATCGAATCGGTTTTAAAGCTAATGGCATGACCGTTTGGGACATTGAAGACGAAAAGATAAAAGAGTTAGGCATGAAGATCGGACAATTGCCTTATGTAAGTCATTGCTATCAAAGACCACGTCATGAACCGTATTGGTCTTACAACCTGTTTGCCATGGTGCACGGTACTGAACGGTCTCAAGTTGAAGAACGAGCAGAACTGGTGAGAGAAATGCTAGGTGATGCTTGCCGGAAGCACGAGATTTTGTACAGCTCCAAAATTTTAAAAAAGACCGGGTTGCGTTTTTCGACCCCAAATAAGTGATTAAGTAAGTGTCTGAGGTTGATTGAGGATTAAGATATGTTTCGAATTACCCAATATATGAAAACCTTACTTGAGCCTCAGCCAGTGGGGCCTGCAAGGCAACCGCCGGGGCCTGTTGTGATCTGGAACCTCATTCGTCGTTGTAATTTGACCTGCAAACATTGTTATTCCATTTCAGCCGACATTGATTTTAAAGGTGAACTGACGACGCAAGAAGTCTACGACACCATGGATGATCTAAAAGAATTTCAAGTACCTGTTTTGATTCTTTCGGGTGGCGAACCGCTGCTACGACCAGATATTTATGATATTTCAAAGCGCGCTAAAGCCATGGGGTTTTACGTGGGCTTATCTAGTAATGGCACGCTCATTACTGAAGAGAATATCGATCAAATAGCTGAGGTGGGGTATGACTACGTTGGTGTGAGTTTGGATGGCATCCGTGAAACACACGATGAATTTCGTCAAAAGAAAGGCGCGTTCGATGAGTCAATGAAAGGCATCAAGCTTTGTCAGGATCGAGGCATAAAAGTGGGCATTCGTTTTACTCTGACGCAAGACAACGCGCATGAATTACCGAAAATGCTCGACTTAATGGATGAGCATGATCTGGACAAGTTCTATTTGTCTCATTTGAACTACGCAGGCCGAGGCAATCGTAATCGTAAGCGTGATGTATTTCATCAAATGACTCGTGATGCATTGGATATGATTTTTGATCGCAGTTGGAATGAGCTACAGCGTGGTATCCATCGAGAATACGTGACGGGCAACAACGACGCGGATGGCCCTTATTTACTTCAATGGGCTGAGAAACATGTACCTGATGAGGTGCTCGCTTTACGCCAACGGTTAGACAACTGGGGAGGCAACTCCTCAGGCGTGAACATCTCTAATATTGATAACTTGGGGAATGTGCACCCAGATACGTTTTGGTGGGATTACACCTTAGGGAATGTGAGGGATAAACCTTTCTCTGACATTTGGCGGGAGCCGAACGATGAACTGATGACGAACTTTAGGCGAACACCAAGGCCCGTGAAGGGGCGTTGCGCGGACTGCCAATATTTATCCGTTTGCGGTGGTAATACGCGTGTTCGAGCCTATCAATTAACCGGTGATGCATGGGCTGAAGACCCAGCGTGTTATCTCTCTAATGAAGAAATTGGCGTAGAGCAGAATGAAGACGATCGCATTGAATTACCGAACCAGCACCCTGAAGTGAAATTTCACCAACAAAACCAAGCGGTGCAAAAAAAAGCAATCAAGGCCATTAATCTTTAAGGGCGTTTGAATGCGTTAATGATGAATGTATGAACTATGTTTGACAGAAGGATTGATCTGAAGGATTCGATCTGAAGGATTCGATCTGAAGGATTCGATCTGAAGGATTCGATCTGAAGGATTCGATCTGAAGGATTCGATCTGAAGGATTCGATCTGGATCATTTGTCGAGTAAACATTGGTAGTAGGTTGTTGAAGAAATAGAGCTCAAAAGAGCCGATGAGGAGAACACCATGGTTGTGACGAAAACCATAGAGTTAGCGAGCAACAATGACGACGCTCAAACGAATAAGCCAAACATGCCAACAGCACTGTATGAGAAAGTACTGCCTGAGAAAGCGCTATTTAAGACGGCACCGAAACTTCATAAAGGGCAGGTAGCTTTAGTCGGTGCAGGCCCAGGTGACCCCGGGTTATTAACCTTGAATGCGCTTCTATTGATTCAGCAGGCCGATGTCATTGTGTGTGATCGGCTTGTGTCACCTGAAATCATGGCATTAAAACCAGAGAACTCCGAACTCATTAATGCTGGGAAAAGCTGCAAAGAACATTTGCTGACGCAAGATGAGACGAATGAGGTACTGGTTCAGCAAGCCTTAAAAGGCAAACGGGTTGTTCGTTTAAAAGGCGGTGATCCCTATATCTTTGGACGTGGAGGAGAAGAGGTTGAATACCTTATCGCTCATCAAATAGAGTCCATTGTAGTACCGGGCATTACGTCTGCGTCCGGTTGTTCATCCTACGCTGGCTTTCCATTAACGCATCGAGACTTCGCTCAATCCGTCACCTTTGTCACAGGGCATCGAATGAAAGACGGAACGCTCGACTTGGACTGGAAAGCGTTCGCAAGCAGTGACAGAACCGTCGTTTTCTACATGGGATTGGCGAACGCTCAACTAATTTCAGACAACCTACAAAGCCAAGGCCGAAGTGCAGAGACGCCTGTTGCGCTTATTGAACGTGGCACAACGCCAAAACAACGTGTCGTAGTGACTCATTTATCGGGTTTACCTGACGCCATTAAAGACAATAACTTGAAGCCGCCCACCATGATTATCGTTGGTGAAGTAGTGTCGTTGGCTGAGAAAAACAGATCGCTAGCGGAGCGCGTGAGCAATCACTCCCGTCAAACGGGGTAGGGGCTGAAGGAATCAAGGTGTTGAGTCGATCGGTGAATCTAAGTAGTAGGTGTCTATGAAAAAATCATTTTTTGCTGTTGTGTTGTTGGGGTTGGCGTTTGGAGTGGTTGCGAACGTTCAGACCGAGACGGAATCCTTGTATAAAGAACATTGCAGCAGTTGTCATGGGGTTGAACGTTTAGGGGGAATGGGGCCTGCATTGTTGCCTGAAAACCTTTCTCGATTACGCAAAAGTAAAGCCCTCTCAGTGATTGCCAATGGTCGTGCAGCAACACAAATGCCTGCCTTCGAAGCGGTGTTGTCGGCAGAACAGATAGCTGCGCTTGTGGAACATGTCTATACCAAGCCTAAACACAAACCTGAATGGTCTGATCAGGACATCGAAGCCAGCCAAATCGTGAACTTCAAACCTAAAGAGTTACCTGCGAAGCCTGTCTTTGATGCGGACATGATGAATCTATTCTTGGTGGTGGAGTTGGGGGATCATCATGTCACATTGCTCAATGGGGATACGTTTGAGCCGATTCATCGTTTTAAAAGCCGTTTTGCATTGCACGGCGGGCCAAAGTATTCGCCGGATGGTCGGTTTGTTTATTTCGCTTCTCGCGACGGTTGGATTACTAAGTACGATATTTATAACTTGAAAGTCGTTGCTGAGGTGCGTGCAGGGATTAATACACGAAACCTTGCAGTGTCTTCGGACGGGAAGTCCGTCATGGTGGCGAATTATCTGCCCAACAACTTGGTGCTGTTTGATGCAGAAAGTTTGGACCTTATGAATGTTTATCCGGTAATTAATGCGTCAGGTCAAACTTCAAGAGTAAGCGCCGTTTATAATGCCCCACCTAGAAACACCTTTATTGCCGCATTGAAAGACGTGAAAGAGGTTTGGGAGATACCGTACCGATCGTCAGATACAACGCTGACGACAGGAAACAGAGTGGCGGAAGTACGAACGATAGAAGTTAATGACTATCTGGATGACTTCTTCTTCGATCCCGATTACAAACTGCTTATAGGTGCGTCAAGAGACGCCAGTGGCGGGCAAGTGGTGGACTTGGACCAAGGCAAGGTAACGTCTTCCATTCCGCTGCCTGGTATGCCTCATCTTGGCTCAGGCATTACATGGGAATATCAGGACAAACAAGTACTTGCTACGCCTAATCTGAAAGAAGGTAAGGTTTCGGTCATTGATATGTCGAACTGGGAAGTCATTAAAGAGATTCAAACGGAAGGGCCTGGTTTCTTTATGCGCAGCCATGAAAAATCGCCGTACGCTTGGGTTGACGTGTTCTTCGGACCGAATAAAGAAGCGGTGCATGTCATTGATAAGAGCACACTGGAGATCGTAAAGACCTTAAGGCCTTCACCGGGGAAAACCGCAGCGCATGTGGAATTCACCAAAGATGGATCGAAAGTTCTACTGAGCATCTGGGACATGGACGGAGAGGTGATTGTTTATGATGCAACTACCTTGAAAGAGGAAAAGCGTTTGCCTATGGTGAAACCGTCCGGAAAGTACAACGTGTGGAATAAAACACAGTATGAGCGGGGGACAAGTCATTAACTGTCTTTGTGCTAATTAGTTAGATTGTATTTTAAATATAGCGGGTTAATTTGTTTATTAATTAACCCGTATTTTCTGCGTTTCTGAAAAACCCTCCTTGTAAAAATCCCCTTTAAAACCAAGCTTCTACCTTGATTTAAAATAACTGAGTAAATCGCTCGGATTTATTGATCTGAGTCAGTAACAAAAATGGTGGTCAGCGTATCTTGTCCCTGTACAACAACTTTAATAGTCGAGGAGAAATGCCATGGCTGAACGCTTTACAAAAAGCATGGCTAGGAACATGTATATGGGGGGAAGTTTATTCTTCATTCTCATATTCATAGGCCTAACGTTGGATACCGTACGGCAGCTGCCGGAGCGGGATAACCGTGAAAACTTAACCGAATCCGTCGAACACGGCAAAAAGCTGTGGGAAGACAATAACTGTGTCGGTTGTCATTCCTTAATAGGTGAAGGTGCGTACTTTGCGCCAGAGCTTGGCAATGTGTTTTATCGCCGTGGTGGTGAAGAAAGTTTCAAAATTTTCTTCAAATCATGGATGAACGCACAACCGCTAGGCATTGAAGGCCGACGTGCTATGCCTCAGTTCAATTTGAACGATGAGGAATTGGAAGCCTTGGCTGACTTCCTAGAATACGCAGCCAAGATGAACACTAACGACTGGCCACCAAATATTGAAGGATAAGGAGCGCACTATGAAATATGAGTCACAAGCAGTAGCCATGCCGTACTTTATCTTTGCATTAATACTTTTTGCAGGCCAGATACTGTTCGGTTTGATCCTCGGTACACAATATGTCATTGGTGATTTCCTCTTTCCGGAAATTCCATTCAACGTAGCTCGTATGGTTCATACGAACTTACTCATCGTCTGGCTGTTATTCGGCTTTATGGGGGCGGCTTACTACTTAATTCCTGCGGAAGCAGAAACGGAGTTATACAGCCCTAAATTAGCAAAACTGCTGTTTTGGGTGTTTGCAGCCGCAGGCACATTAACCATCATCGGCTACTTAGCAGTACCGTATGCAACGTTGGCGGAGATTACGGGTAATGATCTCTTACCTACCATGGGGCGAGAGTTCCTTGAAATGCCGACCATTACGAAAGTTGGGGTTGTCATTGTTGCCCTTGGGTTCTTGTTTAATATTGGTATGACGGTGCTGAAAGGCCGTAAGACCGTGATCAACATTGTATTGATTACTGGTCTGGTTGGTTTGGCATTGATGTTCCTATTCTCTTTCTACAACCCAGTAAACCTAGCATTGGATAAATTCTTCTGGTGGTATGTGGTTCACTTGTGGGTAGAAGGTACTTGGGAATTGATCATGGCTTCTATCCTTGCGTTTGTATTGATTAAAGTAACGGGTGTTGACCGTGAAGTGATTGAAAAGTGGTTGTACGTGATCATCGCGATGGCATTGATCAGCGGCATCTTGGGAACTGGACACCACTTCTTCTGGATTGGTCCACCGGAATACTGGTTATGGTTGGGCTCTATTTTCTCAGCAATTGAACCAATTCCGTTCTTCATGATGACATTGTTTGCTTTCAACATGGTGAATCGCCGTCGTCGTGAGCATCCAAACCGTGCAGCGACACTATGGGCGTTGGGTTGTGCAGTAATGGCATTCTTGGGTGCAGGTGTGTGGGGGTTCCTTCACACGTTGGCTCCAATCAATTACTACACACACGGATCTCAAATTACGGCAGCGCACGGTCACATGGCGTTCTATGGTGCCTACGTGATGATTGTTATTACGTTAATCTCTTATGCAATGCCTACGTTACGTGGCCGCCCTAACGGCAACAGTAACAAAGCGCAGGTGGCGGAGATGTGGAGCTTCTGGTTGATGACGATTGCTATGGTCTTCATTACATTGTTCCTAACGGCTGCGGGTGTCCTTCAGGTATGGATACAGCGACTACCAGAGTCCGGCGAAGCGCTTAACTTCATGGCAACGCAAGACAAACTTGCCTTGTTCTACTGGTTAAGACTGGTATCTGGTGTTGTGTTCTTTATTGGCTTGGTTGTTTACCTATGGAGTTTCTTCATCGGTGGTGAGGACCCAGCAATTGAGGCCGCAGAATCGTAGATAGCACTTAGTATCTATGACTCCTTATCCGGATGGATAAGGAAAGAAAAGCCGGAATTGGTGATGAAACTGATTCCGGCTTTTTTCTTAAAGGATTATCAAACCGTTAATACGTCATGATGAGGTAAACCAATCAATGGCAAATACCCTTCAAAAGTCTCGTTTGATCGCAAGAACTGCTTTCTTTGCCTTGTTCTTACTGGCTCCAGTGTTGAATATCTTTCGTTTTGATCTTACTACCACCAACTTCATTGTTTTTAATCAGGTATTGTCCTTTGAGATCACCGCTGAGTGGTTGAAAACCACAGATGCAATGGACACAGGCTTAAGAATACTCACTCGCTTTGTTTTGCCTCTTATTGTGATTGTGATCGTTGGGATTTACATTTTTTGGCGGTGGGGACGAATCTATTGTGGGTGGTTATGCCCTCACTTCTCTGTTGTTGAATTAGTTAATGATTTGATGAAGCGCCGTACGGGTCGAGTTACGATTTGGGAATCGTCTAAAACGGGAGAAATATCTCATTGGTACGATTGGGTTCTTATTGTGTTGGTTTCTGCGTCCATTGCTTTCTTGTGGGCCTTGGGATTGCTGTCGTATTTATTGCCGCCGATACCAATGTACATTGATGTCTTCACGGGTGAACTCTCTCGTAATCCGACGATTTTTTTGATCGCAGCAACCACGGCGTTCACATTGGACTTTGTTTTAGCCCGTCATCTCTTTTGTAAATACGGTTGTGCTCTGGGCGTCATGCAAAGTTTGTTCTGGATGATGAACAGCCGATCTATGTTAGTCGAATTTGATCGAGATCGAGCAAAACTGTGTCAGAGCTGTGATAAAGATTGCGAAACAGCCTGCCCAATGCGTTTACCTGTTCGAAGCTTTAAACGAGCCAAGTTCACTTGCACGCAATGCGCCCAATGCATCAGTGCTTGCCAAGAAGTTCAGAAAGACAACCCCGGTGGTGAGTTGTTGGGGTGGAATGCAGGTGAGAAAACAAGGCACAGCTCCTTGATTCCGATCAAAACCTTACCTTCAGAAACGCGTCACAATAGAAAAAATAAAGACTGAAATCAGTTCAACGTATAGGAGTTGGCCGTGGAAGAATATGTAGGTTATAAGTGGCACCAATTCATCACTGGCAAAGCCTCTACGGAGTACCCCAAAGCAGCAGTAAAGCTCAAAGATTGCGGCTATGAAATTGGGGTGTTATTTCGCGCGTTAGGCGGTGATGTTGGGTTACGAATTGAGGCGGCAACGCCTCGCGATTATTACATGCGGCGTTCTTTTTTGCAGAAAATAGCAGGGACTCACGAACAGGTTGAACTTACATGGCGTGATCAAGAAACCTTGCGCTTACCAGAACGCTTGGCGCTTTTCCCATTCCCTAAATTAAATAAGCATTTGTATATTTGGTTGGCGGCCTTAGCGGCTCAACAAAATTCGGCGTTCACTAACTGGTTTGTTGATAATCAACGCCTGACGGTGAATGTTCTTGAGCAATACCCAGGCATGAAACCCATTTATCAATCCTTGGTGGATGCGTTTATTGCGTTACGCCCCAATATTAATACGCTTGACGAACAAGCCGCAAAACAAGAGCAAGCCATTCAGCAAGCACTGATAAAACCTGGAAGTGTTAATCAATTTCCTTCTGCCGATTATGCACCTCCGCCTGTTTATCTGTGGATGTACCCTGCAAATCTAAGTGCCTGTACGGATGCAGCCAGTTTGCCAGCGGAAGACTCTGATGAGGGTTCCGTTTCAAGTGGCAAGAAGAAACAAGGTAAGCGTAAAAAAGGGGAAGTTACAGAAAGCTATGATAAGAACAACGGCATCATGGTGTTCCGTTTAGAGAATTTGTTTAGCTTCAGTGAATTTGTACCTGTCGACCGAGCAGGGGACGACACCGATGAAGAAGATGCTGCACAAGTGGCAGAAGATCTAGACGTCATTACTGTATCGCGAGACAGAAAAGCAGCGTCCTCAAGCATCAAGTTTGATTTGGACCTACCTTCTACTGAACATGATGATTTGCGCTTGGGGGATGGTATTTTATTGCCCGAATGGGATTACCGCACTCAACGGTATTATCAAGATCATTGCTGCTTACAGCCTATGCTGGGCGAGCCGGACGAATCCATCACCGGTCAGTTGCCTGATCACTTAAGGCAAGACGCGGCAAAATTAAGGCGTCAGTTTTCGGGTTTGAAACCCGTTCGACAATGGATTAACCGCCAGCAAGACGGTGATGAGCTGGATCTTGATAATTGGATGCATCACATGGCGGATAAAAAGGCCGGTGCAGCCAGTGGAGAGCAAGGTTTCTATCGTACGTTCAACAACCAAGTAAGAGACTTGTCGTGTTTGATATTAGCGGATCTATCTTTATCAACAGATACTTGGATTAACAATGATCAACGGGTGATCGACGTAGTTCAAGACAGTCTTCAGTTACTTTGCGAAGCGCTTGCTGCGACAGGAGATCGCTTCTCGGTGTATGGTTTTTCTTCCCGAAAACGGGACCATGTCCGGTTCAATGTCATCAAGAACTTCAATGAACGATACAATGAACAAGTCCGTGGACGTATTCAGCACCTAAAACCCGGTTATTACACTCGAATGGGGGCGGCCATTCGCCAATCCACCAAAGTCCTTGCGAATGAAAAAAGTCACCAGCGGGTATTAATGATCGTGACCGATGGAAAACCGAATGACTTGGACTTATACGAAGGCCGCTATGGCGTAGAAGACACTCGTATGGCCATCATTGAAGCGAAGCAAGCTGGCTTGCAGCCTTTTTGCGTAACCATTGATGATGAGGCTGATGAATATCTACCGCATTTATTTGGAAAAAATGGCTTTGTGGTGATTAAAGATCCGGCGCAGCTACCGAAAGAACTGCCTAGGTTGTATGTGAATCTGACGAGGTGATTCATCGGTTTGTTATAATGAGTTTTTTTTCTGTTATGATAGAAAAGGTTTAATGAAAAGAAGCTAAAAGGTGTAATTATGGTTGGCCCAAGGTTACGGTAATTGTTTCTATTCTTCCTTTTCTTGAAATGTGTTTTTGAAGATTTTTTAAAACAATGACTGAAACTCCAAAATATAATTGGTCATGCAATGCATGCAAGAATACTGTTCAGGCTGGTATTTCTATCTGTCCTCATTGTGGTCTTGAGGCTGGAGCTAATGGAGAGGCGACAGACAAGTACAGGGATCCTAGCGCTTATTTGCAAGCTATGGTTAGAAAACAGTTTGAAGGCTTTATTAGTGCGTTAATCTATTTTCCGATTTTTATTTTTGCTTTGCTAGTAAATAACCAGACTGAGAAAGCTCTTTTATTTTTCTTGGTAAGTCTCTTGTTTGTCATCTTGAAATTTCAAAATATTCTTAGGGCTTTTAAAGATATTTCCTACTTTGCGATGTGTGTTATGCATAGTTCGATATTGGCTTTAGGGTATGGCTTCAAGTTGACTTATTTCTCTTCTCTGGACGCGGGCTATATCTTTGTATTTTTTATCATGTCTTGTCTTTTCAACTTTTACCTATTGAAGGGACAAAAAGGTAAAGATGCATTAGTAAGGTATCATTTGAATTGATTCTTTAAGTTAACGCTTGCGAACGTATCGACTCTTTACCATAGCGTCGAGCAGTACTTCCGTTTCAATGTGTTCAAAGGTTTGGCTCATGTCCAAATCACTGAATAATGGTGAGCCTCCACCCAATAAGACAGGAACTCGGGTGATCACCATTTCATCAATCAAATCTTCTTGTAAAAAGCCTTGAATGGTAATGCCTCCATCGATGTAGAGGTTTTCAAAGCCGTGAGTGTTTAGGCCTGAAACCACATGAGACATAGCGTCTTTTACTTTTGAATAACCCAGTAATTGCGCTTTATCTCTATATTCTTCGGGGATGGAATCCAGAGAATTACTCAAAACGAATACCGGTTTGGTGTACGGCCAGTCACAGTCTAAATCGCATACGGCTTCAAAGGTATTTCGACCCATCACGAGTGCATCAATACGATTCATGAACTCATCAAAACCAAAATCTTTATCGTCTGGGTTTGGTATTTCAAACAGCCAATCAAGCCCATTATCTCTGTCTGCGATGTAGCCATCCAAACTGGTGGCAATGTAGATAATGTTACTCATGGTTGTGGGCTCATTGTGTTAGGTGCGTAGTTTGGTAAGTGATTTCTATGGATTTCAATGATTTTATCAAGATTTGGGTCGGAGTGATGCAGCTTATTCACTGCTTTTTTTAGTGTGTTGATGATCGATGGGGTCTGTTGAATTGCTTTAGATTCTTTAGAGCACTGGAGCCAAGCTTCTTTGGTTTGAAGTGTAATGTACTGGTTGGCTGCATACGTGTATTGCATGTCGATCCACTCTTTGCCGCCTACGAATCCATCAATTCTTTTTAGTTTGAGCATCCGTAAACCATTCTCATAATTCTCTACCGGATGCTTTGTAAAATTTGTGTTGTCGTCGAACTTTGCGCCGTAATGGGCGCCGCTCACGTATCCAATATCTTTACCGTAAATATCTGATAACGTGTTGATTTGTATGTCTGGTTGAGTAACAAGAATGACCGATCGTCCAACGACTTTTGCGACTTGTAGGTACGTGGACTTACGTTGTTCTGAGGTGAAAAATATTGAACAATCTATTTCTCCCATTTTTAACAGGCCGCTCATTCGTTTGAAGGGGTGCGCTTGTATCTTAAACGTGAAACCAGTGAGGCTTTCAATCTCTTTCATAATGTCAAAATAGATTCCGGCAGCCTGACCATTCTCTTTATAGCCCAACGGCTTACCTATGTTGATGACGGACAACTTGAGCGCTTCATTTGCTGCAATGATGTTTGGGTTAATTAAAAATAAAAGACCAATCATAAGAAGCTTTCTTGAAGAAGCCATCGGGATTGAACGAAGGAAACTAGAACGCTTTTTGGACATATATCTACTGATGGTTCATAAATATGGCGATTGAGAAAATTATAGCAGCGAAACTTACTTTTGTTGTGTAAGTGGTTATCTGCCTTCCTCTTTTCTTTCATATTTTCGTAATCTTTTGTGCAATTTATATTTTTATATTCTTTCTCAGCTTAACTGGATTGATCAGTTGTTCTCTTAGATAACTATAAAATAGTGTTGTAAAGCATATGGAAAGTAAATTTCGCTCTCTCTCATTCGCAGTACTTGCTGTGTCAGTATTAACCGCATGCAGTGATTCCGATTCGAATTCTGATTCTACAGATTCTGAGGCGACGGCCAGCAGTAATGAAACAAGCGATAGTAGTGTTTTTACCAGCAGTACGGTGATTGACGCGGGTAACGTTTGTGCCGCTGGAGGTATCGAAATTGACATGGGTTTTGATACCAACGGCAATGAAACCTTGGATGACGATGAGGTGATTGGTACCGAAACTGTCTGCAACGGTGAAGATGGCCAAAATGGTAGCGTAGCATTAGTGACAGTGACATCAGAAGCCGCTGGTGATAGTTGTTCTTTGGGTGGACTACGTGTTGATGCAGGCGTCGATACTAATGATAACGACACATTAGATACAGACGAAATTACTGCAACAGAATATGTGTGTAATGGTATAGACGGAGAAGATGCGAATGAGTTAATGACGGTCAGCAATGTGGAAGCCGCAGAGTTAGAAACGTTATCGTTTACTTTGACTTTATCAGACGTTCAGGCAAGCGACATGAGTTTTTATTACGGTACCTTGGATGCAACTGCAGAAGGCGGTGCCGATTATGAAAGTGTGGCAGGCACAGTGACCTTCGTCGCAGGTGAAACAGAAAAAACAGTGTCGGTAGCGTTAAATTCTGATGCTCAATGCGAAGGTTCTGAGTATTTTGTATTTCAAGTGAGTGGGGAAGGTGCGAATGTTTCTGGGTTTGGAACCATTACCGACGTTTGCGATGTGGATTCAGATGATGATGGGCTCGTAGATATTCATTCCTTAGAGCAGCTGGATTGGATGAGAAATGATGTTACTGGTGGTTCATTATCGGATAACGAAGGTAATAGCTTAAACATTGGGTGTCCAGATACTGGCTGTAATGGCTATGAGTTAATGAAAAGTTTGGATTTCGATACCAACTCTGATGACGTTTTAGATGCCAAGGATGATTTTTACAATGCCGGTAGCGGATGGGAACCCATAGGTAACTCAACAACTGCGTTTTCTACGAATTTTGAAGGCAATGGTTATACCATCAGTAATTTGATGGTTACCCGTACTGCCACGAATTACGTTGGCCTCTTTGGTTATGTGGATGCAAATAATGCAGAGATCAGCTTTCAGAACATCAATTTTGAAGGTGACTTAACGTCTGTTTATGGTGATGAGTATGTTGGTACTTTGGCTGGCTACGTTACACCCAATGAAACTGGTTCCGTTAATATTAACTCAGTGCATGTAGAAGGTAATGTCTCCCGAGAAGGTTCAAGCAACATGGGTGGTTTGATTGGCAGATTCGAAGCCGATATTGATGACAATACTAACAGTGTCGCACTTCAAGATGTTTCTTTTGTTGGTACTTTGAATGATGACTCAGGCAGCAGCTATAACACGGGAGGTATCATTGGCAAGGTAAATGATATTGCTACATTTACGCTGAGTGATTGTTCGGTTGAAGTGACGATGAATCTCATTTCGGGCGACGATGCGAACCTTTCGGAAGTGGGGGCAGTCATCGGGGAGTTATCCGTCGGTGATGACGGTGTTTCAGATACCGCCACTATTGAACGATGTGAAGCGCAGGGTTCAGTTGCCATTGATCAAGAATATACCGCAATGGCTGGTTTCATTGGTGCAGCAACAGTCGAAGGAACAAGCAGTTTATATGTGTCCTATATCAGCACAGACTTTGATATAGATACAGCAGCAACGGATGGCGATGATTTAGGGGGGCTATTTGGCACATTCGAAGTGCAAGATAATTCGGTGGTAGAAATCAGTCATAGCCACACCAGTGGTGAGTTGGAAAACGCAGCGGGATCATCTACGGGTGGTTTGATGGGGGGGGGGTATATTGAATCTGGGTCAGTGAGCATTGCTTCATCCAGCTCAATAGCTAATGTCTATTCTTCAGATGGAAATGCAGGTGGTCTGATTGGTTTCTTAGAGTTAGAGACCACTGGATCAAGTATCGTAATCGAGAATAGTTTTGCGACGGGGACGGTTGAAGTGGGTGATGACGATGCTGGTGGCTTAATAGGTGAGCTTGAATTAGATGATTCAACGGCATTTTTCGAACTAACCAACAACTATACATTGTCGGGCGTAACGGCCACTTCAAATGCAGGCAATTTGATTGGCTTAGTGGATGGTACCGCAGATAACGTTAGCTTCACGGAAAACTACTTTTTGAATGAAACATTCGATGATGCGATTGGTACAGGAGATATCAATGTAACTGATACGGATGAGCTGAATGATTTAGTCGGGGTTACTTTAGATCAAACCAAGTGTCCTGTCAGTGCAGGAGACACCAGTTGTAGTCCTGTGATTTACAGTGGTTGGAGTTCTATCGAATGGGATTTTGGAACGACGTCTCAATTACCAGGTCTCATCACGGACAGCGTTACGTATCGTGATAATAATTTAGATGGTGTGTTTGATGAGTAATGTTTCTAACGGGTCGGTATGCATCATTTAATACGTAAACAAGAAACAATCTAAGAAAGCCTTCACGCACTGAAACACAGAACGAAAGGCTTTCATTGGATGGGTGTTGTTGGCCTATTGTCTTGATTTAGGCGTCTTCTAACCAAGCCCAGCCGTCACGGTTACGTTGAGTTTTTACCAGCGTCCGTGTCGGTGTTTCCGAGTTAATATTTTTGTCTACCGAGTAGGCCTTCCACTCACAATGATCACGAGTAAATTCAATGGTACTGTAGCCATTTTGGGTTGAGTTGAAGTATTTGATATGAGGGTTGTTCACACGAATGGCGTTTTCACTGACGGCTTGGATCAGTTCATCCTTTTCTCCTAAGCGCTCTACTTGGTTTGACAGCATTTCAAATAAGTTAGCAGATGAAACAGACGGGGTCATAAACTCAACTCCCGCAATATTTCGCCACCAAAGATTGGTTAAATGGCCATAGTCGTATTTCACATATGAGCTGATGTAGGTGTGAAGATCACCCGTTAATACCACTAAATTATCGAGATTGGCATCGGCGACGGCTTCCATTAAACGATCACGTTCGTATTGATAACCATCCCAGGCATCCACGTTAATGTAAGCTAAAGGCTGACCCAGTAACGACGCAGCCATACGGCCCATGAAAGTTTGATTGCCCAAAACAGTCCATTTTGCGGTACTTTCCTTCATCCCTTGTTTTAACCAATTGAACTGCTCATCACCCAACATGGTCTGGCTTTCGTTGGTCATGTTGTCGCAGTTAAGGGGTAAATACCTTGAGAATATATCGTTTTCACCGCATGGATGAGGTGCTCGATAAGTACGGCTATCCAACATAAATAACTCAAATAAATCGCCAAATTTGAAGTTACGATAAATTTTGGTGAAATCGTGAGGGTGGTCCGCATTTTCATTAATAGAAACGCGTGTTGGTGTGTACTCTACCCAGGCTCTTTGGCTGTCTAACTTCAGTTGGCGAAGTGCTGTAGCATCGTTGCCTTCCTCGGTAACAAAGGGATGGTCCGGTGCACCTAAGGTGTCTCTGTCATAATCCCAATAGCAGTCATTCGCAGTTTCATGATCGTCTGTTGTTATGATCCATGTATGAACTTCCATGGCGTACTGAAGGTTTAAATCACTTCGATAGGTCTTATACAGGTGACGATAATCATTTAGGCCCAGAGCTACAACTCCGTCACTTGGAAGAATGATGGTTCTGTCTGCAAAGGGCAGGCTTTGGAATCTAGGGTCCCCAGCAGTTTCATAAATGAAATCACCAAGGTGTACGACAAAATCAATGTTTTCATCTTGAGCTACGTAGCTGAGAGCACCGTAATAACCGTTGGTGTAATCCTGACAAGTGAGAATGGCTAACTTAAGGTTTTTTAGATAACTGTTTTCCAAAGGCAGTGTTTTACAGCGACCGATTCGAGAGCTGATACCTTTGTAGATAAAGCGATAATAATAAGTCTGGTTGTCTGATAACTGTCCGTCCAGATCCACTTTGACGGTGTGATCTTTTGATGCACTGATGTTTGTCGCTTCAATGCTTCCTTCCAATAGAGGGAACTCACAGGCTGGATCTTGACTGACTTGGAATATTACTGGCTCGTAAGCGTCAAAATGATCTGCGTTGATGTGCGTCCACAACATGACACCTGAGGGTGTTGGGTCGCCTGAAGAGACCGATAGGTCAAACACCATACGAGCTTGATCGATGTTTATGTTTGAATTGTCAGGTAAGGAAGGGCGTTCTGTTTTTGACCCGAGATTGAAGAACCCTGCATTGGCATTTGTTGATGTTAAAACGTACGGGGTCGCAAAGGCTGCAGCTGAAGCGCCCAGAAACTTGCGTCGATTGAATTTAATAGTCATGGCTAATCCTACGTTGTTCTTTGGTTGTTTGTTCGGCGAGCGGGATTTAACCTTGGGTGTGTTACAGCGCTAAGAAAATAATATTACAATTGCTCGAAATGCGGCTAATAGGGCTTTTTCGGACCCTATAATACTCGTAGGTGAGTCGTCTCTGATCGTAGAGTCTAAGTAAATCAAGCCTTCTCAAACTCGAACCAAATCAGGAAAGACGTGTGATTGAGTTATCCGTTCGCTCTTATATTCGGCAGATACAAAGCCATCAGCATGATTACCATCAATTGGTGCTGCCGTTGCATGGGTCGATAGATATTGAAATTGATGGAGAAAAAGAGACTATTGGTCCAAAACGCTGTGCAATTATTCCTGCGGGAAATCTGCATAGTTTCAGTGCGGATGAAAAAGCTCGGTTTCTGGTGGCTGACATGTCTGAATTGCCGAGTAACATGAAGGATGTAAGTGGTTACTTTGTATCTATTGATGATGCAATGCAGGCGTATATTTTGTTTGTGGATCATCAGTTGGCGCAATCATGTGACGTTAAAATTGAACAGCAAATCAATGTTCTCTTTCATCAGCTTCTTTTGGCGCAACGGTTTTTACTGCGTATTGATGATCGTATTAGAAAAGCCATTAATTATTTGGAAGAAGACCTTCAACGGAAAATAAACTTAGCAACGTTGGCCGATGTGGCTTGTTTAAGTGTCAGTCAATATAAGGTGTTGTTCAAACAACAAATGGGCAAGACCACGGGACAATATCTATTGGCTTTACGCATGGAAAAAGCGAAGGCCTTGTTGACCTATTCGGATACTCCAGTAACGATTGTTGCGGAGCAGGTAGGCTATCAGGATTTGTCGGCATTTAGCCGACGTTTCTCAAGTTATTTTGGTCAATCACCCCGTTCTTTTATGGCTCGATAGGTGAGTTTTCATTACTTTAAATGAATGAATTGAACATGGACTTCGTGTGGTTATGAGTATTAGGTTGGAAGGTTTTTAAGAAGCTCTTGTTGGAGTTTGTCTGGTTCACTTCTTAATTTGTTAATAAAATCAGCAGGGACTTCTGTTTCGTTATCGTATTTTTCTGCCCAGTCCATCATTGCCAGCATCATCGGCATGAGCTCAATGCCTTTCTTGGTAAGCGTATAAATGAATCGAGATCCTTTGGCAGGGTCTTTTGATTTATTGATAATGCCATTACTTTCTAGATCCGCAAGACGGTTTGCAAGAATGTTCGTGGAGATCCCTTCGCCTGCATCCATGAATTCATGGTAGTACTGGCGTCCCTTAAACATTAAGTCACGAATAATAAGAAAGCTCCACTTATCTCCGAATTGACTCATGCCAAAACGAACAGGGCAACCTGACCAAGTTTTTGAATTTTTATCTACCATGGGCGGAATAGTAACCCAGCTATAAACCACTTACAAAAGATAGAAGCTCAGTGTTGTATTTTACTTGTAAAAAGCAAGTGATGTGGCTATTGTTTATTTTGCTTGTAAAAAACAAGTTAATTTATTGATGATACTTTCTAAAGGAGAAGAAAGATGAAACTGTATGTCATAGCGGGTTCACCAAATTCAAGAAAAGCATTGGCGGTTGTGAATCATTTAGGCTTAGAGGTCGATATAGAATACTTAGACCTTTTTGAAGGGGATCACAAGCACCCTGAATATACCGCGTTGAATCCAAATGGAATGGTTCCTACGTTGGTGGATGGAGGGCTCAAATTGTGGGAATCAAATGCAATCATGCAGTATTTGGCGGATACATCTGAAAATGATGTTCTATTTCCAAGAGACCTAGTCCAACGGGCGGATGTCACTCGTTGGCAGATGTGGGAATTGGCGAATTTTAACCAAGCGTTTGGCACCTTAGCGTTTGAAACCGTAGCAAAACCAAATTTCATGAGTCAGGAAGGAAACGAAGCGGTTGCAAGCTGGGCTAAAGATAATCTGAATAGATACGCCTCTATTTTGAATCAGCATTTGGAAGATCGAGATTACTTGGTCGGAGATAATATGACCCTTGCTGATTACTCCATGATTCATGTTGAGTTTTTTAAGGAAATGGTGCCTTTTGATTGGTCGACCTTTATTCATTTGAATGAATACTTCGAACGCATACGTCAATCAACCCATTGGGTTGCGACTGCACCAGCGAGTGCTGACCTTATTGGTCGTAAACCTGAAGCGTGATGTCGATGTCTTTATAACCAACGAAATGAAGGCGAGTTTTCAACCGTGTGACCTTGCAGCAATATGCTCATTTTTTAGCTATAGAGGTCATGTTCATTGGAGGTTCGTCTTTTCAGTCAATCAATCCATCCTTCCTGCAAACACATATCGTTGTCACACCGATAAACTGCACTCAAATCCAACAGAGAGAGTGTTGAATGAAACAAATTACCTGGGAAGACTTTCAGCAAGTTGAATTAAGAGTGGGGACGATCATTGATGTGGCCGACTTCCCTGAAGCAAGGAACCCTGCGTATAAACTTAAAGTGGATTTTGGAGCGATTATTGGGGTTAAGAAATCCAGTGCCCAAATCACCGACCTTTATACCAAAGAAGATTTACAAGGCAAACAAGTATTAGCCGTTGTTAATTTCCCCCCGAAACAAATAGGACCGATGAAATCAGAATGTTTGGTGACAGGTTTGTATCGAGAAGATGGCGCTGTGGTTTTGGCCGTACCGGATTCTAACGTAGCCAACGGATCAAAATTGGGTTAGTTCGTACTGGCATTAATGAAGTTAACATGTTGTTTTGTTTGATCCTTTGGAATAACAGGCGTTATGATGAATTGAACCTTAGACGCCTGATGACTGAGTAGATATGAAATATCCGAGTTTACTTTTCTCTTTTGTTTTGTTCGTGTTTCAATTCATGATTCCATTGGCCTCGCAAGCTAACGCTTCAGAAACCCTCCAAGACAAAGTAAAAGAAGGGCAGACCCTGATAAAGTTGATGGAAATAAAGCCTAATGAAATAGGTGCCATCGAGTTTTCTGTAAAAAGCGCTGTCTTAGCTGGATTCTATTTCGACTTCCCGCACGCAAAAATAGAAGGTTATAAAGGCTCTTACGTTCTGGAGATGAAGGACAAGAACGGTTACGCAAGTGTATCAACTGGCCCAGTGGACAATGGTGTTGCGACCCGTTTTGAATCACGAAAGGGTAAGATTAAGTTTGAATACAAAAATAACACGGGAGAGTCTTATCCCGTGTTATTTTGGAAGAAAGCGTTATAAACCAAGGATGCAATGATTACTTTGAACATCAACTCAAGTACAGGGAAGGAAATTCTAAATTGTATCAAAACTTGCTCAAACCCTTTTGATCGAAGTGAACCATCATCTGAAGAGTTAACCATTAGGGCCATTGAAGGCATATTGGTGCAGTATTCAAAGGAATCCGTTCTGGAGGTGTTGAATCAAGAGCTTCAGAGATTAGATGGTATTCTTGCAGAAAAGCAGGGAGGAATGACCGCTTATGAAATTCAATTGGAAGACAAGGATGCTCGTTGGAATTGTAAAGCTGCGATTAATTATCTGAAGCTAAGTGAGTAAGTCGTTAGATTTAAAGATTAAGGTATATGTTTAAGTGTTCTTTTATTTATATTTAAAACTAAATCGTATTAGATTTATTGTTTGATTGATCTGGGTTGTAATGTTCTATAAATAAAACAAAGATAAAAGGCCATTTATTGAATGACCTTTTATTTTATTAATCCCCTATTTTATGCCGCTTTCTATTAAGTGATTACTGTAAAGTTTATCTGTTCTATTAATATGGTTTAACAACCAGTTTGTTAAAAAGTCACTCACTTCAATGAGGGAATCATGACCTTCTCGTTTGTACTTCTCTACAAAGCTTTCGACCTGCAAAATCATGGATTCATGTTGACGCTTGTGGTTTTCAAACTCAGGATAGTTCGCTTGTTTCATGAAGCTTTCTTCACGCTCAAAGTGGAACTTAGTATACGCCACTAGCTCTTCAAGGGCTTGTCGTTCGAACTCTGCATCGGTGTAGTAATCGTAGGCAGTTTTGAACTGATTCAGTAAATTAATCAACTTCTTATGATCATTGTCGAGTACTTCGACACCCACGCTGTATTCGTCTTTCCAAACGATGGCTTGTTTGTAATTGAACTTCTTATAGGCAAGCGGGATGAGTGCGAGCACAACGATTAAAATCCAGGGGACGGGGTTGTCTAGGCCGATTAAAAAGCCAAGACCGATGGCCACAATGATCAAACCAATAGCTGCTGCAAAGATGAGAGAGTTGAATCTTTTGGTCATGTCTAAACCCACTTTAATACAGTTAACTTTTTGCGGATTATTATTAAATGCGGATCATTATCAATAATGAGTTTATTTAATATTAATCGCTTTTTAATTGATTTATGGTCTATTAATTGCTTTTCGAAATAATATCAAAAGACTATTAATGACAATGAGCCAAGTTTTACATAAAACCCACGTTTAAACTCGGTTAATGGTTTTATCATTGAGGCAGATCAAAAAGTAGTTGATTCTTTTAGTCGGTTATTCGGCTATTGATCGAAGTCATGATTTTAAAATGAATTTTTACCCATAGTGTGTTCAAAGCGATACGGATGCGTTGCGTTCAGTGTTGCTTTGATCAGTGTGCCTGATCGTTCGAACGAAGAAAGCTATGAAAACGTTTGAAGGAATAAGACACGTTGTAACAGAGAAACATCAGCAGACTGATATTGATTGGTATTGATCGCAACCTGAAACGATCACAACCCGGAAGTATAGAAAAGGTCTGTGGTGTGTACCTTGATAGCACTGGGGATAATGTCCTATGAAAAAACTCAAGTTTGGATTGTCTGCAATTGGTCTAGCCGTTGGTATGGCAGCGACAGGTTTATCACTACCTGCATTCGCTGGTGGCCCAACTATGTCCGAGAAGGATTTTGAAGAAACAAACCTTAAATACTTCCAGCGTTGTGCGGGTTGTCACGGGGTACTTCGAAAGGGGGCGACGGGTAAGAATCTTGAGCCGAAAAACATGTTGAAGAAAGGTCAAGCTCGTTTAGAGAAGATCATTGCATACGGTACTGAAGGCGGCATGAACAACTTCGATGACATCTTCACCAAAGATGAAATATCCAAGTTGGCTACTTACATTCAGATGGAGCCGCCGGTACCGCCTGAAATGTCCTTGGCACAAATGAAAGAGCTGACTAAGCAATTTGTGCCTCTTAAAGATTATCCAACGAAGCCTTTACATGGCCGTAACTGGCAGAATTTCTTCGTTGTGATTGAGCGTGACGCAGGTAAAGCCGCCATCATTGACGGTGACACCAAAGAAGTGATTGACCATATTGATACGGGTTATGCGGTACACGTAATTAAGGGGACAGAGCACCATAAAAAAGATCACGCAAAAGATGTAGGCCGTTTTTGGTACACCATTGGTCGTGATGGCAAAGTAAACAAGATCGATTTGTGGCAGAAGCCAGGCAAGATGTTAGTTGCTGAAACCCAGATGGCTTATGACGCACGTGACATCGCAGTTTCCGGCGATGGTAAGTACGTTATTGCGGGTGGTTACTGGCCAGCACACTTCGTGATCATGGACGCTGAAACACTTGAACCTTTAAAAGTGGTTTCTACTCGTGGTTATAACACTAAGGGTGAGTACATCAATGAAGCGCGTGTAGCTGCTATCTATACTGCGCCAAATGAATCTGCATTCATCGTTGCGGTGAAAGAAACCGGTAAGATGCTTCAGGTGGATTACACCGATCTTGATAACTTGAACATCACAGCCATTGAATCCGCTGAATTCCTGCATGACGGGTTCTTCGATCCCTCGGGTCGTTATTTCCAGATCGCTGCTAACGCATCAAACAAGATGGTCGTCGTTGATACGAAAGACGCCAAACTTGAGAAAATGATTGATGTCGACAAGCTTCCTCACCCAGGCCCTGGTGCTAACTGGATTGATGAGAAGTGTGGCCCTGTGGGTGGTACCACGCATTTGGGGGTCGGTCTTGTTTCAGTGTGGGGTAATGATCCGATTAATCACCCCGATCAGGCGTGGAAGCTTTGTTACGAAGTGGAAACTGATGGTGCAGGTGTATTCATTCGTACGCATGAGAAATCTGATTACGTATGGGCGGATCAGTTGAAACACCCTGAGCCTGAAGTTCAGCAATCTGTACAAGTCTTCGATAAGAAAACACGTGAAATTGTTAAAACCATTCGTGTGACGGAAGAAGAGGGTAAGGCTGCGCTTCACATGGAGTTCAACGAAGACGGTACGGAAGTTTGGGTATCCGTTTGGAACCGAGCTGATGCGAAAAACCCAACGGGTGAAATCGTTGTTTACGATTCAAAGACTCTCAAAGAGAAGAAGCGAATCAAAGGCTTAACCACTCCTACTGGTAAGTTCAACGTGTACAACCGAGCGAACCACAAAACGTAATTAAGTTTTACGTTCGCACAGAGCAGGGCAAAGGCGAGCATTGCCATTGCCTTACTCGAAAGAGAGTGACCGAAAGTGTGTTTCGGTTGCTCATCTTTGTTGATCATCAAGGGCATCTTCATTAAATCTTATACGGTTTATTTCCTGTGAAGGGGACAATCGCCATGGAATTTAATGATCATTATAACGCCCGACTCTGGATTCACCCTGGTTAGATAGCTCAATGTGAGGCTGAAGAAACTATGGCTGATAAAATCGTACATAAACCGGGTTTCTTAAATCGTCGACTCATACTCGGTACTACAATTGCCGGTGCAGTTGTATTTTTTATTGTCGGCATCATCTTCTGGGGCGGTTTCAATACGGCCATGGAAGCCACCAACAACTTAGAATTTTGCATTGGCTGTCATGAGATGGAAGCCAATGTCTACCAAGAATATACGCCCACGATTCACTACTCCAACCGAACGGGTGTGCGCGCAGGCTGTCCTGATTGCCACGTACCAAGGCCTTGGATTCACAAGATGGTGCGTAAGATTCAAGCCTCCAAAGAAGTTTTCTCTTGGTTGACCGGAAAAATCGACACCAAAGAAGAATTTGAAGACCATCGCTTCACCATGGCGAAAAGTGTTTGGAAGGCCATGAAAGAAACGGATTCTCGCGAATGTCGAAACTGTCATAACTTCGAATCCATGAACCCTGAACACCAAAAGCCACGTGCGCGTAAGCAACACTTGAACGCGTTTAATGAAGGGCAAACGTGTATTGATTGTCATAAAGGTATTGCTCATAACGACGTTCGGCACATGCTGAGCGACGAAGAGTTGGAAGAAATTGAAAAACCGAACCCGGACTACATACGTGAAATCCCTCAAATGTACAAAGATGGATTAGCGCGTGTAGAAGCCAAAGAAGCGGAAGAAGCGGAGCAAGAACGCCTCGCTAAAGCTGAACTGAAAGCCAAGCAACAGCAACGCATCGAAGGTGCCGTTGCGGATGCACTGGACAGCTATAAAGCAGAGCAGGCTCTCTTAGCAGAAGCAGCCTCGAAAGCAGCGGCCAGTGCGAGTGATAAAGGTGGCAAAGCGGTTAAACCGGCTGCTAAAAAAGCTGCAAAAGCCAGCGGAATTAAAGTGAATTGGTCCAAGGCGGGTTCACGCGACATCACTATTTTCTATCCGGGACAAACCTCCATTGAATGGATCTTAAATGGCCGAGATCACGGTGGCTCAAGACCGTTCAGTAAAGGCGGTGATCGCTGTGTCACGTGTCATGACAAAGAAACGTCTGACATGGGCGCTAAGATAGTCAGTGGTGAAAAAGCGGAAGCGACTCCTATTCCGGGTAAACGCGGCAGTATTCCTGTGAGTGTGGATGCAACCTACGATGATGAGAACCTTTATATGCGCTTTAGTTGGGAAGATGGCGAACATGCACCAGTTCCGTTTGCGGACGGCGGCAAGATGGACCCAGAAAACTCAATGAAACTGGCGATTATGTTCGCAACAGACGAAGTGGAGTTTGCAGATCGAGCAGGTTGCTGGGGCACATGTCACCATGACGCCAAAAACATGCCTGATGCACCGGATGCCGACACACTGGCGGCCAGTGAGTTCTCCAAGCAAATCAATATTGGTGATGGCGTGACTAAGTACATCAAAGAAAGCCGTACCAAGCTTGAAGTGAAAGGTCGCCGAGGTAAGAAACGCGGCGGTTGGGACAAGCTTAAGTCTGCTGATGAAATCGCAGCGGATACTAACGCAGGCAAGTACATGGACATCGTCCGCTACAAGTCAGGCAAAGGTGAAGTGGAAGACGGTTACATCATGGAACAACGTATCATGCATGGCAGCCAGATCTCAGCGTTTGATGCAAAACTCAAGAATGGCACCTGGACAGTGGTTATGAAGCGTAAGCTGGTTCCTGGTAAAGAGGGCAATAAGGCGGGTGATATTACGTTGGAGAAAGGCAAGACTTATAACTTTGGTTTTGCCATTCATGATGACTATTCCAACTCACGATTCCACCATGTATCACTTGGGTACAAGTTGGGCATCGACAATGAGGATGGAGACATCAACGCGGCTCATCAATAAACTTGAATAGGGAAAATAAAAGACCAAATAGGTAAACGAAGTAGGCACTCACTCCGAGTGCCTTTTTCGTCTCTGTTATTTGGGAAATAGTTGATAAATGAGCAAAAACACCGACAAATCACAAGGCCTAATTATGAATAGACTCAATAGGGTGATCATTTACTTACTTGTAACGCTACTGTCTTCAGTGACCTTGGCAGAACCAAAAACGAATAAAACCAATCCTAAAGACGTAGAGGTGCAGATTAAAAAATTTAAATACAGCCCACAGCACATCACCATCAATGCAGGTGATACCGTGGTGTGGATCAACAAAGAAAAGCGACAGTATCACAACGTGTGGTTTAAGGGCTTAGAGGCAGAAGAACCGGACTATTTATTCCCGGATGAAAACTATCGGAAAACGTTTAATGAGCTGGGTAAGTTTGAATATGAATGTGGCCCACACCCGAAGATGACGGGATCGGTGACGGTGGAGTAGTAGAACCTGGCCTGCTTGTGATTTGATATTCCGATTAGTTTAACTTTGTCCAATATGCCTTTTATTTCTAAAGAGATATCCGGCATGTTGGATATACGAAAGGATATTTATGAAGAATTTCGTATTAAAACAATGAGAGCAGAAGTGCTAAAAAAGAGTACAGAATTGGCCATGAAAAAATAGAACGAGAGAATTAATATGAATTGAGCATTTTTAGGAACATTATCTCTCTTTTCCTGCATCTTCATTCGACTTGCATGCCACTTACTAAGGAATACTGTCGCATAATGAAGACTTCCTTGGCCAGCAAGGTAAATGTTAAGTGAATACAGTCGACGCCCGTCCTCAAGTATATCTTCAATCAATGGTAACCATTTTGATTTTAGATACAGAACAAACCCAACCCAAACGAATATCCCTAAGCAAGATAACATCCAGAGGAAGGCAGCAACATAGACGAGAGTTTCATAATTCATTTTCTGGATTACTCTTGCTTAAGTTTATTCTCAGGCTAATCGATATTCGGTATAAATGTATAAGTGAAATTAGTTTAAAGGCTTAAAGCTAAGGTGTCGCTTCAGGTCGTTACTTTAAGTTTGGTCTATTAATTAATAGTTCGAGACATGATTTTAGAGATCAGCTAAATCTAAGTTCAATCCATGGTAACGTGCAATACTTGAGGTTTAATGAATAAATGGTTTGAGATGAAAGAGGTACATGGAGGGGTCGATGGGTGGAACGAGGTCTAATCTTCGATTTCTAGCGCTTTACAATCACTGTGAACCAGCTAGTCTTTCACCGGCTCACAGCAATCTCTTCAGCTTTAAATGTAATAAAGCATCAGATAAACAGACAGTAACCCCGCGACCCAAACGACCATGGTCTCCGTTGGCCACAGTCTTGCGAAGTAACCTTTTGGTTGTCCTTCTTCGGCATCGTAGGTGTTTTGAATCATCCGCTTAATGGAGGTGATTATGGAATCCTCCAATTTCACATAAGCGCCGTGTGTTGTGTAAGCGATGCGCTTGATAATCGTAGGCGCAAGCTTACGGTAGACCCAATCAAAATCTAAGTTCGTTGATGGCAATTTAGGTGGGTACAGGTTGCGTAGGTTCAACCAAACGAACGCCAAAGCAGAGAAGAACAACAACTGTAACTGAGTTAATACATGTGTTACGTCGTATGGCGAGTAGTTATGCTCCCAAGGCAACAATGCATAGACGGTTTGAGCAGGGAAACTACCCAATACCACACAAGCTACGGCGCCCAGGGTCATAGCAATTTACATGTTCTTAGGCGGTTCAGTTGTACGAATTCCTGAGTCATGGGCAAAGAATGCGAAGTATGGAATATTGATGCCCGCATGGTGGAATACCCCCGCTGCTGCAAACAATAACAGCAACCAAACGACGTCATAACCCTCAGCAACCGCTGCTGCCATGATCATAGACTTGGATACGAAGCCACTGAAAAGAGGGAAGGCCGAGATAGACGCTGCACCCACAATACAGAGGATGGTCGTCTTCGGCATGCTCTTATAAAGGCCACCTAATTCAGAGCCGTTAATCTTACCTGTCATGTGCAGTACTGCACCCATGGTCATCATTAACAGGCCTTTAAAGATTACATCGTTGAAGTCGTGTGCTACTGCGCCATTTAAGGCCATTGCAGTACCGATACCAACGATCATAAAACCAATCTGGTTAATTAGACTGTAAGCCAATACTCGACGTAGGTCGTTTTCGATTACGGCAAAGAAGATTGGGAAACACGCCATGGTCACACCGATCCAGACGAGAATTTCTTCGCTCGGATAACCGCGTGCAAGTGCGTATACCGCAACTTTAGTGGTGAATGAGGCAAGAAAGATTGTACCGGAAGGCGTTGACTCAGGATAAGAGTCGGTTAGCCAGTTGTGTACAAACGGGAAGGCACACTTAATACCGAAGATTAGCCACGCTCCGATTTGTGCAATGCCGTCGTGTTCCAGACCAATATGAGTAAACAACAAGCTGTTATTTACTTTGGCGAAAATTAGCACACCTGCAAGTAGCAGAATGCCTGACAGCACTTGAATGATTAAATAGCGTACACCCGATGAATAAGCTCGATCCGTACGACGTGCCCAGATTAGGAACACAGAAGTAAGAGCCAGAAGCTCCCAGAAAATAAATAGGGTAAGTAGATCACCTGCGAAAACCGAACCCACCGCACTGGCAGCATAGGCTAAGCCGGCAACGTGTTGGACGGTATCTTTAACATGAAGGGCATAAATAATGGCGATTAATGCGGCCAAGTGAAAAAGATAGCCAAACATCAGGCTTAACTTATCGATCTTCACGGGTTCCAGGGCATAGTCCATGAACTCCATAGCCCATGAACTCCATAGCCCATGAACTCCATAGACCAGTACACACCGTGTTCGAGACTCATTAAGTTTAGAGCGCCCACAATCGGCGCTACAATCATAATGATATTACGTAGCCAGCCACATAGAATATCGCAGCTAATGCCCCCAGTAATAGGGGAAGGAAAGGAATCATATTACTTATCATAGTAATCCTCCTCTCGCATCAAGAATGTACGCATCCATTTCGCGATGAATACCAAAAGAGAACAGCCTACAAATCCGTATATGGCATAGAATGCAGGGATGTTTTCCCAACTGTGATAAATGTGTCTGTGTACAATAAAATCAGCTACGACCAACAACGCACAAATTACGTAGAAGACTTTAACATCTTACTAATATTTTCTGGCTTATCGAAGAAGGCAGCAGGCTCATGCTGTTCAGCCATTTAGCCTTCTCCATTTATATGGGTTGAGACACCCGGGATCAGATTGATTAAATCGATCAGGGGCTGAGGATAGAAAAATATCACAAGACATCCTACAGAAGTGATGCATAACGCGATAAGAATAGGCAGCGGGGCTTCTTTCGTTTCTGCCCATGACCAAGGTTTAGCTTCTTGGCCTTCCGGTCGGCTATTGAAGAAGGCTTTAATAGGGATCGGAAGTAGGTAAGCAATGTTGAGCAAGGAGCTGATCATTAATACGGCCACAATGATCAATTTATCGGCTTCAAGTGCACCAATGGTTAAGTACCACTTACTCCACGTGCCTGCCATTGGGGGCAAACCGATAATGCTGATGGCGCCGATGGTAAAGGCAATCATGGTAATCGGCATTTTTCTGCCAAGACCGACCATATCGCTGATATTCTTCTTGTGGCTTGCCACCATGATGGCTCCGGCACAGAAGAAAAGGGTGATTTTACCGACGGCGTGGGTTGCAATGTGCAGGGCTGCACCGGCCGCAGCAACGGACGAAGCAAGCAGGGCACCTACAACAATGTAGCTAAGCTGACTTACGGTAGAGTAGGCCAGACGCGCTTTCAGGTTGTCTTTAGTCATTGCAATGCAGGACGAAATTAATATTGTGGCTGCGCCGATGTAAAGCATGATGTCGGTGGTATTCAGTTCTTTCAGTTGATCCAATCCAAAGATATAGATCACTACTTTTAAGATGCTGAATACACCGGCTTTTACTACGGCTACCGCGTGAAGTAGGGCACTGACCGGTGTCGGTGCGACCATAGCTGCGGGTAACCAACGATGGAATGGCATGATGGCTGCTTTACCGATTCCGTAGCAGAACAATACAAGCAGTACGCCCAGTATTGTTTTATCGTCGTTCTCATCAAAAATACCGCCAGCCTGAAAATCCAGAGTGCCAGTTATGCTGTATGTACCCAATACTGCAAACAGCAGGAACGCGATGGAGGTACTTAACAGAATTCCCAGATAAGTTCTGCCACCCTGTTTTGCTGCGTCGTTACCGGCATGCGTAACAAGTGGGTAGGTTGAAAGTGTCAGGACTTCATAGAATATGAACAGTGACAGCAGGTTTCCGGAGAAGCAGATTGCCATGACGGAACTGATGGCCAGCGCAAAACAACAGAAGAAGCGAGTTTGGTTTTCTTCGTTGTGTCCTCGCATGTAGCCGATGGCGTAGATGCTGGTAATGATCCATAGGAAACTGGCAACCAGAGCAAAGAGTACGCCGAGAGGCTCTACGACAAAGTTAATTCCAAGCCCTGGGAAAATGTCGATCACATTTAACTTAAGCTCGGTTCCCTGAAGTGTGTAATCGGTGATCGCTAGTACGATACTGAATAACACAACGGCTGTGGTCAGGGTTATTGCTTCCCTTAGGTTTGGTATCTTACCCGTTGCAATAACGAGCAGAGCGCCAATGAAAGGAACTAAGATGGATAAAGATATTAAGTGGGAGGGTTCAATCCCTTGCCAGAGATTCATTGAGACACCTCCTGTACGTTGTTATTTTGGAATAGCCATTCCGCTGCACTGCTTGCAGCTTCCGTGGTAATGCTTGTGTCTATGCCGAAGTAGATGTTGGCGATCACTAGTGCCCACATAGGCGCAAGCATTAGCCAAGGCACTTCTTTGACGGTGGATGGATCAGTGTCTTCAGGCAGTTTCTGAAAGTACGCTGCTTCTAAGATTCTGCCGATGTATACAACCGCTAGAAGGGATCCAACCAATACAAGTGCTGCGATCATCCAGTTGTTTTGTTCCAGAGCCCCTGTTACTAGATACCATTTACTGACGAATCCAACAGTGAGTGGTACGCCGATAATACTTAAGCCTGCAATGGTAAATGCAGCCATAGTAAGGGGCATCTGCTTACCTAGACCTCTAAAGGCTTTGATGTCCACGGAACCCACTCGGTAGAAAACTGCACCGACGGCCATGAACAGGGCTCCTTTCATGAGGGCGTGGTTAAATATGTGGATGAGGCCAGCCATCAGGCCGGTAACGCTTACTAAGCTAACGCCCAGTATCATATACCCGATTTGAGCCACACTACTGTAAGCCAGTACTGTTTTGACATTGCTCTGAACCGTTGCCATATATGAGCACTTAAAGATAGCTACGATTGCAAGTGCCATCAGAATCAAATCCATGCCCATTTCATTGAAGACATGATCCGCGCCGAAGATGGTGAAGATAAAGCGAATCATAACGTAGACTGCGACTTTGGTAGCAGTACTGGCTAAAAATGCGGTAACGGCGGATGGAGCGTGGGTGTAAGCAGGAGGGAGCCACATATGCAGCGGGAACAATGCTAGTTTGATACTGACTCCGACCATGATAAAGGCCAGGCCTGTGTTTATCGTTCGACTGCTTTCATAAAAGTGGATTCGACTCGCCAAATCAAGCATGTTGAGCGTACCGGTTTTCATGTAAAGCAAACCGACACCAATCAGAATGAAGGTCGCGCCGATGGTTCCCATCACCAGATAGCGGAATGCGGCTGTTAGGCAACGACGATCGGATCCTAGGCTGACTAAGGTATAGGTCGCTAGCGATGAGATTTCTAGGAACACAAACAGGTTGAACGCATCACCCGTAATAAGAATACCGGTAAGGCCTGCTAGGCAAAGTAAGTGCGCAGTATAGAACAGGGTGTGTTTTGATTTCTCGATTTCTTTTTCTATGCTGTCTTTAGAATAAATCAGCACCAGTGTTGAAATGGCAGACACCGCCAGCAATACAAAGGCGTTGGCCGCATCGACACGCAGTTCGATTCCCCAAGGGGCAGGCCAGCCGCCGACCGCATAGCTCAGTACGCCTTCTGACAGAGCAGCAACCAGTAATTGCCAAGAAACAAAACAGGACAAGCCACTGATTAACGTAGCAAAGCCCCAAGAAAGTAATGACCGGCCCAGAATAAGCGCGATCGGCGCTGCAATTAAGGGCAAGATAATAGGGAGTACAGCCAAGTGTTGTTCAAGCATTAGATGGCATCATCCTTGTTTTCAAATTCGTTTTCTTCAACGGTACCATATGCACGTTTGATCCGAACAATGAGAGAAAGGCCCACGGCCGTAGTCGCGACTCCGACCACAATGGCGGTAAGAATCAATACGTGGGGCAAAGGGTTTGAATATTGGGTAACACCCTCAACGACGATAGGAGCGGTTCCTCCGGTGACTTTACCCATGGATATATAAAGCATGAAGACGGAAGTCTGAAAGATGTTGAGACCTACGATCTTTTTAACAAGATTATTTGCCGAAATGACAATGTAAAAGCCGGTCATCATCAAAAATACGACGATCCAGTAGTTGTAATAGTCGAGAATTAAGTTCACTTGACGTTTGACCTCTCTACCTGACTGCCAAAGGCATAGAAAATACTAAGCATGACGGCAAATACGGTAATACCAACACCCAACTCAATGATTATGATGCCGTAGTGCTGACCTGCCACCGGATCCGCTGCGAGTTTGCTGTAATCAAGAAACTGGCCGCCCTTGAACATACTGTATAAGCCGACGCTTGCGTACAGTAGAACGCCGAAGGAAGCCATTAGTTGTAGAAACTTTGCGCCCACGACGGAGAATGCTTGAGGCAGACCAAACACCAATGCATAGAGAATAAATGCTGCAGCGGCAATTACTCCGGCCTGGAAGCCACCTCCGGGACCAAAATCACCGTGGAACTGTACGTAGAGGGCAAATAGAATAATCAGAGGAATAAGCATTTTAGCCACAACACGCAGTACATGATGTGTCAGGAATCCGGATTCTTCTGCGGCGAGATCTTCACGTCTTCTTACTCCAAGAAGCGCAATTACACCAATCGCAGCTGAGAAAACAACCACTGTTTCACCTAGAGTATCGAAGCCTCGGTAACTGGCCAGTACTGATGTGACCATATTAGGAAGACCGACTTCCTTCGGTGACTCTTCAATGTAGCGTGGCGCGACGTGTTGATGAATAGGGTTGTTGGGGTCGCCGAATGGAGGCATATCCAAGGTACCGTAAATAAGAGCAGCACCGGTAACGGTCACTACCAATAGTGGTAGAACAGTGGAGCGTTTGTTTTCTTTTTCGGTGCGCCCTGTGAGAGCCAATGTAACCAGCATCAATACGGTGGAAATGCCGGCTCCTACGGAAGCTTCAGTGAAAGCAACGTCTACAGCATCGAGGTTGACGAAAATCAGCGCCGACAGAAAACTGTAGATACCGAATAACATGACAACTGCAAATAAATCTTTGAGAAAGATAACCCTTAAAGCAGTGAGCGCCAGCATTGCTAGCAGAACCAGATCAATAAACTCCGCCATTAGTGCGTTTGCTCCTGTTTGTCTTTATTGGTTTCAGCCAATGTCAGTAATCCTCCATGTCGGGCTGATTTGGCCAGAGCATGTGAGGCAGTGGGGCTGGTTAGCATCAAAAACAGCAGAATAAAAAACAGTTTTGCTGTATTGAGATCGAATGAGGTTTGAAGGAGCAGACCACCAATAATAAGAATGGCTGCGATGGAGTCTGTAACACTGGCCGCGTGCACGCGAGTGAAGAAATCGGGGAATTTAAAAAGCCCGATTGCGCCGCTTAAGCCGAAAAAAACACCTGCAATAAGCAGTAAACTACTAACTATGTCTAGGATAAACATATTCAACCATTGTTAATTATTGAGTTGTTATTCAATTGGCGAGGTGTACTCAAAGAATCTGAGTACTGCAACCATCCCTATGAAATTGATCAGCGCGTATACGATGGCGATGTCTAGGAAGTCAGGTCTTCCCATTAAAAAGCCAACGACTGCAATAAATAGCACGGTTTTGGTACCGAACATATTAACGCCAAGGATACGGTCGTAGACCGTAGGTGCTTTAAACGCCCTGCATAGAGCAAGGGCCATCACAACCAATATAGCAATACAGACAGCGGACAAAATACCCGTCATTTTTTCTTGCTCCAATTACCATTAATTTTTTCTTCCATATCACCTTGCTCCAACTCTTCTATTGAAGACTTCTGAAGAGCATGAACGGTTACTTCTCCGTCTTGCAGATCCACACTGAGTGTACCGGGAGTAAGCGTAATGGAATTGGCGTACATAACTTGTTTTTTAGCCGGAACGTTTTTAACAGAAACTTTTGCAAGCGCAGGGGACAGTTTGTCAGGGGAACTCCAAATTAGTTTGGTCACGTGAACACTTGAGCTAACGATTTGGCCCATGAGCCATAAAAGATAACGAATATTCTGTTTCCTGAAGCTTATACGCTTAGGTTCCTTATCGACATCATCCATTCGTTTAAGAACGATAAGGACTATAAAGATGGAAATGACTCCAAACGTGAGTAATAAAGGCTGGATGTAGCCCGAAAGTAAGATCCAGAATACAGAGAGTAATGCTGCCCATTTGCCGATATGCATAGAAAAATGTCGCCCAGCTGTTGTAGTTTAGTGAGAGTATAGTAAAAAAAACTAATGGGGTTAAGAAATTTGGCGACAGAATAAATTAAAATCAATTTAAATATCAATGGCGTAAAGGAATAAATTCGAGTCAGATGGAATGTCTGGTTGGTCAGGTTTTGATTGGCTGGTTGTTTATTATACTTCTTTTGAGGATGGTATCGGGATCGAAGTATCGAATACTCTTTTCATTGGTTGTTGTTAGTGTTGATCCCGAATTTTTCGTTTATAACGTATTCTTACTATATGGCTAATAGGTTTATCAGCCAATGCTAGCCGTTTTGATGAATTGATCTGAACCTCGATCGTATTCAGGCTGATAGTGGTTTCGTTGCCATTGATCGACTAAATTTTGGTTTTGATGATCCCATGGGTGGAAGTCTTTACGGAAAAAATCCATGTACGGCTTTCGTAGGCTTCGCATCATCCCTTTTCGGCCAAACATAAACGCGGCATAGCCTTTTATGTCTTTCCAGCTTGGTCGTATTTTTGACCAACGCAGTAATCGGAACATGTACTTGGTGACACGCCAAGAGAATAATAAAGACGCTTCTATTAAGGATTTTCGTAATAACTTACGGTCGCCGTCACACGCCATGTACAGATCAAAGGCGACTGCTTTATGCTCGATTTCTTCGACGGTGTGCCACAGCATGAGATCCTTAATGGTGTCGTCTAAGCCGTCCAGAGTGCTGGTATCCCTCAAGAAGTAATCCGACATGATGGCGGTTAAGTGTTCGAAGCACACAGTGTAGGCAAGTCTTTGTCGATCTGATTTACCATTGATGGTGTATTCAAGGTCTTTTTCAAAATCGCTTTCCACTCGAACAGCATCGAACCCCAACTCTTTTAATGATTGGTTAAAGCGCTTGTGCTGAAAGCTGTGATGACCTTCTTGACCGATGAATCCTTTGATTTGTTTTTTTAATTCAGGGTCATTGATTTTATCTCGAAATAAACGTACGGAGTCAATGAACTCGCCTTCACCTGCCGGAAAGGTTGCTGAGAGTGCGGTTATAAACGCGGACTTTAATGGATTATCATCGAAAAAATACGTTTCATTGACTTGCTCAAATGGGAAATTCATTCGGCGTGGTTTTATGTCAATGTCTGAAGAACTGACGGCATTGGTTGTGTTATTCATCTCTTCCCTCACTTTATTATTTTGGATTTTTATCGGTATCTGAGATGCAATATGTCAAATTGATCACAATTGAAACAGGTGATAAGGTATCAATATTATGGTGATTTGGGCTCAACATGACGATGAATGAATCTGAGGCATTAAATCTGGCATCGGGGGACTACTTGGCTGTCGTTCGTGACTTTGCCATGAGTAAAGGCATTGCGCCTCAAGACCTTCTCCGTGGCAGTAAGTTCACCATGGAACAGTTGATTAATCCGCCTCCGATGATTAATAACATGATGATTAATCGGGTGGGTTTTAACCTCTATAATAGCCTACAAAACCCCGATAACGATGTGGTGGGGTTTGGACTTGCGATGACGGTGGCTTCTCATGGTTCTTTGGGATTGGCTGTACAAAGTTCACCGAATATCAGAGCCGCTTATGAAGTCATGGTGTCGTATTTTAATACCCGAGTGAATTCGCTAAGCATTGCGCTTGCAAAAGAAGGGGATGACTTTCGGTTGAGAATAAACCTAAAAAAAGGCGTCGTCGCTGTTGAGCCTGAGGTGCTGTTTTTCTTTGATTTTGCTACGTTCATTAGTATTGCCAGTATTACTGAAACGTATCTTAATGCGGATGCTTTGAGCACCAAATTACGACTCAATGTGAATCGTCCTGAGCCCATTAGTTTTCCTTATCATCAGTTGTCAGACTACATTGATGTGGTCTTTGATCAGGCCCACCTTGAACTCTGTATTCCTCATGATTGGATGGAACAACCGTTATCTTCAGGGAATGAAATGTTCGCCAAAGCCGCCATGGATAAATGCCAGTCGGAGCTTCAGAAGTTAAGCCCAAAAGACACGGCAACAAAAGTGCGGCATTTGGTTCAGTCTTCTTTAGAAAATCTTCCTACACTCTCTCAATTAGCCAATGCATTACACATGTCGCCAGCGACTTTAAAACGAAGGTTAAAGGAACTGGATGTGACGTATCAAAGCATTAAAGATGAAGAACGTTTTAAGCGAGCTAAGGAGCTCATTCGCTTAGGGGAATTATCGATGGAGGACATTTCAGATCAACTGGGATACGTGGACCCGTCCAACTTTACAAAAGCGTTTAAAGGCTGGGCGGGCATTACTCCGAAGCAGTTTCAAGGCATCGGCCATTCTTGATTATTTTTTATGGTTTCATGAATTCACAGTGCAGTTTGTATGATGAAATCAGTTCTCTGTTATTGTTCTGGTCAACGCCAACCGAACACTTTTCTTAGAGAATTTTCATAGTTAACTGGCGACATATCTTCGTCCGCCGTATGAAGCCTTTCAAGGTTGTAATACTTGATATAGGCAGCCACATCTTTTTTCATATGTTCTCGCGTTGGTTGATGAACTTTAAATAACCAATCGTGTTTCAGGCTTCCAAAGAATCGTTCTACCACTGCATTATCCCAGCAAGCCCCCACGTCACCCATACTTGCCCGGATACCAAAGCCTTTTAGAAGCTTACTATAACGTTTGCTCGTATATTGAGAACCTCGATCACTGTGAAATACTAGTCCTTCAGAGGGTTGTCTCAGGTTTGTATGCCTTCATCACAGCTTTGCACACCAGATCAGAAGTCATTCTCTTGTCTATGTGCCAACCAACGATTCGGCGCGAGAATAAATCCATAACAATGGCTAGATACATCCAGCCTTCGTTGGTTTTTAAGTAGGTCACATCACCTGCCCAGATCTCATCAGGGCCAACAGGATTGAAATTCTGGTTCAGCAAGTTATCAGCAACTGAATCACTATGCTTACGTTTTGTTGTCACTTTATAAGCAACTCGCTGAGTAACTTCCAGCTCAAGTTTCTTCATGATTGAGCGTACTTTATAGCGCCCAACTTCGAAGCCTTCTTCACGTAACTTCTTGGTCATTTCTCGATTGCCTAGACTTTCACGGCTGTCTCTGAACAGCTCTTTCGTCTTGCGATATAATCTAAGCTCTTCTTCTGTAATCAGCTTGGCTGGGCGCTTGATCCAAGCATAGTATGCAGAAGTGCTGACATTCATACATCGGCACAATAAGGTCACCGGGTATTCAGGTGACTCGACCTTAATGAAATTGAACTTTACTTCATTTCTTTCGCGAAGAAGGCCGACGCCTTTTTTAAAATCTCTTTCTCCATACGAAGCTCTTTGACTTCTTTGCGCAAACGCTTAAGCTCTTCACGCTCATTGTCACTCATATCTTGGCCTTCTTTTTCAACTTCGATTTTTTCTTTCCATTTGTAGAGCAATGATGTCTTAATACCTAGAGAGTCTGCGGCTTGAGCAACGCTGTAACCTTGCTCTAGAACTAAGGCTACAGCCTCTTCTTTAAATTCTTTTGTGTATTGTTTATACGCTCGTTTTGTACTCATACTGACACCTTATTGATTGACGATTATTGTCTCTCATTAAAGTGTCCGGTTCCATTAGACCAGAACAGTTGCACTTATTATCTGAATTCAGGAACCTAAGACCAAGAAAATGCCTTGGGTTTAAACAGCCGCAGAAAGTTTACGATGACTTAAAAGCTGCGGCTTAGAGCGAGTGTTGCACTTCGGAGTTGAATTCGCGTATTAATGCTTGTTACTTCCTTAATGTATTTTGAGTGTGAATGTTAATAGTCGGAGGATGAAGGTAGTAAACTGTTAGTAGTTTGAGGTGTTTGTTAATCCTTTGGGAATATTAAGTGCTCCTCTATGGACGGAGAACAGGACGATAACGTGATCTTACTTTATAGAACGCCGTAATGATATTGATAAATTATTTATTAAACCTATAATGCTATGAAAGGTTTTATGACTAAAAATTTAGTTGGTTTTTTTTGTCTAATTTTTCAATATTACTTTCACTTTGATGCCAGGACTTTGCAATGAAATAATTAAATAACGAATATCTGGAACCACTACTAATTATTTTTCCTGTGTGAATACCTCTTGTGTCTACTAGAATTAGGGTTCCTTTAGGTGCAACTAGTTCGCTTGTTTTTTGGTTGCAAATCAGCTTTATTTTCTCTATGTCTTCTGAAGAGTACCTTGGATAGTTAGCAGCATAATTTCGATTTAACTTTAATAAAACTTTAATTATATTTTTCAGCTTATGCGACCCTTTTATGTATTGAAATGGACCTCCGTCTATTGAGACATCATTTAAGTATATAACTGCTTTAAATTGTCGAGAAAAACTATCTCGGTGCCAACCTCCGCCAGACCCATGTTTTACGGATTTTCTTGCTGTTATTTTTGCTGCCATTGTAGTTTGAAGGATTACTTCTTCTCCTAAGTAAGCTTTTGCTACATCCTTAAAAAATGGTTCGTTTGTGAATATTTTGTTATGTAAATCGCTTAAATGATTAATTCCAAATATACGCTTGTCATTTAATATTTTTTTCGAATGTTTCTTTTCTTTTCTTTCAAAAATATCAATAAGCTCCTTACATTGTTCATCACTAAAGAAGTTTTCTATAATAGCAACTCCATCATTCTTAAGTGATTTTAGAGCTCGGTCTCCTTCTTTGTTAAGATTGGTTTTGTATTTTTTTGGGTTTATTGATTTCAATAAAAGTGCGATAGAGAAAATATACTTATTTTTTTTTATGTTATTAAATGACATGGCATACCTTAGTGGTTTTTATCTGTGTTTTTACTTTTAGTTTATTTAAGCTTAATTAGTGATTGATAGGGAAAATATTTTCCTGACGTTTTTGATCTGGGTCAATGTAGGGTGAGGATTTCTGGGTTTGAACGTGATTACTGGATTATTTTCTTTTTTATCACCTTATTCTTATTTCTTGGTTATAAACCGCGAAATCCTCTCAAGTTTTCCTTTAATTTTTCGCCATGCTTTCTTCCTAATTACTAAAAAATGCGCTTAAAAAAGCGTGTTTTTGACGTCTATTCCCAGTGTTGGTACTTCTTTATGCTGTTAGAGTTGCTGTCCGTTTGGGATAGGGGCTGGTCTTATATAGGTTCTGAACATCTGTATCTAAGTGAGCTAGCCCCACTTTGAAAGGGAACTTCATTTATTCCGACGTTTTGATTATTGGATTATTACAAAGGCATAGGGAGATCAAACACATGGACGTTAGTCGGCAGGGCTTTTCGTTAGTATTTTTCAGCTTTTTTCTATTTCTTATTTCTGGGTGCAGCACTAATCAAGGGTATTCTCTCGCTGCAGTGTCTGTGGAAGGGTTTACTGAAGATGTGGCCATTCCATATATTTTAAAAACGAATGATAGCGATGCCAGCTGCCAACTTGGTAGCAGTAATTGGCCTTTGTTTTCGAGCTTGAATGACCTGAGTGAACGACCACCAAAAACACTTTCCCTGTTGTTACTTCTTTCTGCAAATTGCAGTGAACAAAAGGCGTTTGCTGCTGAGTTACGATCCATTCGGGCTTTTAAAACTGGGTTATATAGCGAAGCGAAAGACGCCAATACAGAATATAAAACCTTGATTCAGTTGACGGCTGAAAGACGCCTCAAGAGCTATCAAGCCGCTATGAACAGCGTCGGTTTTAATCCGGATGATCGGCAAGAGGAATGCCCGGATTTTGAAGATGAACAGTCAGAAATGGTGTTTCTTTATGGCCTAGTCACTGGTTTACAAGCCATGTTGGCGGATACCTTGGTTGAAGGAAGAGCTGGAGTGCCTCGTAGCATAGCTCCTTCGGCTGCGCGTGCTGCGGGATGTTTTGATAACACTCAATGGGGCGGGACACCTAAAGCCATCCAAGCTGCTGTTTGGTTGATGTTACCTGATCTTAATAAAGACTCGAACCAATCCCCTTGGGGTTTACTACGAGAGAGTGTAGAAGAAGGCAATCAGTTTGGTGTCAGTACTCCACTCGCCATATTCAGTCTGATGGCCGACTCTGTTAATAATGAGCCTCAGTTGGCTTGGGCATTGGCAACGTTAAAAGAAGAAAAACAAATAAACGCTTCTTTGGCATTGATTGATTCCATCGCTCTTTCACAAGTGCAGGCTGTGTCGGATCGTCTTTGGACGCAAAAAACTGGCGAACGAACACCGTTCGGTAAATTGGGGTCTATGCCTCAAAACGATTCAATGGAGTTGTTTGAAGATGATGATCAAGCCGCCAGCGCCTTGGATGATTTCTTGTAATGCTGTCCGATCGAGTAGAAACCGAATAAGTGGGTGTACCAATAGAGACGTCCATTCTTTAGTGAGATCAGAGTAAAAGGCTTAGCGTGATATGAAGTACTTGTTGTTATTGTTCGTTTTAATTTCTCCCTCTCTTTGGGCTGAGAACGGGAAAAAGCTGTGTGTCTTCGACCCTTATGGAAATAAAGGGGAGATGTACCAACTGTTAAAAGATTATGTGCTGGAAATGGCGCCTCATGGCGTGTTGTTTGATCTCATTCCTTACACAGACGAGAGGCTAGCAGTAGAAGCTTACATATCCAAGGGTTGTGATTTGGTTGCCGCTACGGACATTCGTCTTAGACCATTGGTGCCATTCAGTGGCAGCATCAGTGCTGTGGGGGCATTGCCGACGATTCAAAATCTTCGTACTTTGTTGCTTACGTTAAACCGTCCGAGAGCAGCTAAGTACTTGGATGATGGTGAGCACTCCGTCGTTGGTATTTTCCCCATCGGTTCTGCTTATCTGTTCGTTGATGATCGTACAATTGATACCTTGAAAGAGCTTAAAAATAAAAAAGTTGCCGTTCTGAGCTATCAACCTGATGCGATTATGATGACCAAGCACGTTGGCGCTAAACCCATAAAGAGTGACTTAATGACCTTTGCTAAGAAGTTTAATAAAGGTTGGGTGGATGCTTGTTACGCACCTGCGGTTGTTTATGATGTGTTTGAATTAAATAAGGGCTTGAAAGATAAAGGAGGGATAGTTCAGTACCCGCTGGCACAGCTTACTTTTCAGTTGGTTTCTCATAGCGGCACGCTTTCAAAGAAGCAGGAAAAGATTTCTCGTAAAGTCATGCTTGGTATGTTCGATAATGCGTTTTCAATAATTAATCGGCATGAAAAGAAGATTGATCCGGATTATTGGATTCATATCTCAGAAGAGGATAAAGACACTTATCGTGAAATGTTTCGCTTGAGTCGCTTAGGCATGAAAGAAGAAGATGTCTTTGATAAAAAGGTACTCTCAATCATGCGTAAAATTCGGTGTTCAGACAACATCGCCGCTATCGAATGTTCAAGAAAGATCGCGAGGGAGTAGGTCAGAATCGATCGTACTCTTATAGGTGAATTCCTTAGTTCTCTTCATGTTGAATTCCAAAATAGAGCACAGTCAGAGCAGTAGATCCTGTATTTTTTAATTCATGTGTTTCATTGGGTTCAATGGTAATGCACATGCCTTCGATTAAGTGAATAACTTCACAATTGACGGTGATGATTCCTGCTCCTGATTGGATGAAGAACACTTCTGTCATATCTGAATGACTGTGTACATAAGCAATTTCATTCGGAGGGAATATGGCTTGTGAGAAGTTCGTTAGGTGCTCAACTTGACCATTATCAATAAGGACTTTTTTTGAAATGTTTTTATTGTGAGAAACTTCAGTTATTTTTGTGTTTTGGAGTGAGCTGATCTTCAAAGCTTTTTCCTATCTTAAATTCATGATGTGTTACTTCACAATCAGATCCATTGAATCTATCAATGGATCTCTGCAAACGCCATTCTTTATGCAGTGTTGATTAAATGCTGCCTTTTCTTGTATCTCTGAAATGTCAGGTAATGCTTTTTGAAACAAGACAAATATTTTGTCTCTTAAGCCGTTGTTCAATAGTTTGTTGATTTCAGAAACAATCATTCTACCTTGTTGGGTATCTGGGCAACTGGCGCGAATAGGCGCAAAGCTGCTGCCTTCTTTTAGCATTAAGTATTCAAGAGTATGGTCTGAGTTCTGTTTATCGAAGACTGTATATTCTTCGGGGAAGATTAAAACACTGTCTACTTCGCGATTGGGGGTGTTGGCCATTTTTAAAAGGGTCACAGGGCCTTCTGCAGCAGTCATGTAGTGGATTTTGGTGTTCTTCTCATTCTTGTTCTTTTCAATGATGTTACCCATTTCTCCGAACACGGGACGGCCGTCCAGAATGAGCATATTGCCAGAGGTCTTTGTGGCTTCAATGACGTCTGAAATGGAAACAACTCTAGTTTCCCCGTTATTCGATAGTTTCTTATATAACTCAGGTCGAACAGCCACGCCATAATCGACGGTATTCAGGATGGAGTCAGAATAAACTCGATGGCTTGTTTTTGGTAATTTCCAGCTCCCGGTGCTGCAAAACTCGTTGTTTTTAGGGTTAGTCATATCTTTTTGCCAGCGAGCGGGGTTGGCTAATACAACCTTACTTTCAAAGCCTGCTTCGAAGTAAGCGTTAGCCAGTTCATAGCCAATGCCGCGTTCTGAGGTGGAGCCAAAAGGTGGAATGTTAAAGGTATACCAAGAGTAAGGTGATTCCCCGTAACTTGTAGAACTCATTGCAAATAGGAGAGGTGCAATAAAAGAGTAGATGATTTGCTTGGGGCATCTGAATAATCGTTTGCTAAACACTGTCACAATAAGAACGTCTCTATTAATCGTCTTGCATTGATTCTACGCCTGCCAACTTTTCTCAGCAACATCTTACGATTATCGGGCTAAAAGCAGCTCTCAAAGGTGTACTGTTTTAAAATACGTGAGGTAATACGGTTAAGTCGTCATCGTATTACACACAAAGAATTGCTACTCTTTTGGGTAACAAGTTCGGTACTAAAACATACAAGGGAGAGTGTGAATGTTAAGACGTACTAAGATTGTTGCGACGTTAGGCCCTGCAACTGATTCAGTGGAATCCTTAGAAGCCATTATTAAAGCAGGTGTGGATGTTGTTCGTTTGAATTTTTCTCATGGAGAGAGTGAAGACCACATTCAACGGGCGCAACGTGTTAGAGACATTGCCAGTAAACTAGGACGTTATGTTGCTGTATTGGCCGATCTTCAAGGGCCTAAGATTCGAATTGCTCGATTCGAAAATGACAAAATTAAACTGAACGTCGGTGATTCCTTTGCACTCGATACACGGCTTGGTGTATCAGAAGGCAATCAAGAAGCGGTGAACATTGATCATGAAATTGTCATCAAAGATACCAAGCCTGATGACATATTATTACTTGATGATGGTCGAGTTGAGTTGTTGGTTAAATCGAATGATGGCGTACGCATTGATTGTGAAGTGCTAATCGGAGGCGTTCTTTCAAACAACAAAGGGATAAATAAAAAGGGCGGTGGTCTCTCTGCGAAAGCTTTGACTGATAAAGATAAATCGGACATTAAAGTCGCTGCTAAATTTGATGCCGACTACGTGGCCGTTTCATTTCCGCGTGATGCAGATGATATGAATGAAGCGAGGGCTTTGTTGAAAGAAGCGAATTCGAATGCGGGCCTAATTGCTAAAATCGAACGTGCAGAATTAGTCGCTGATAACGACATGTTGGATGAAGTAATTCGTGTCTCTAACGGCGTTATGGTTGCTCGTGGAGATCTTGCGGTTGAAGTGGGCGATGCAGAGCTGGTTGCGATTCAAAAGCATATTATTGCTCGAGCGAGAGCATTAAATCGTGTTGTTATTACTGCAACTCAGATGATGGAATCTATGATCACAAGCCCGATGCCTACTCGTGCAGAAGTATCTGATGTTGCAAATGCGGTGATCGATGGTACAGACGCCGTGATGCTTTCAGCGGAAACAGCCGTTGGTGAATATCCAGTGGAAGTGATCGAGGCAATGGATCGTATCTGTTTGGGCGCTGAACGTAGCCCTACAACTCAAGTGTCCAAGCATCGTATTAATGAATCGTTTGAGAAAATCGATGAGAGTATCGCTTTATCTGCCATGTATGCTGCAAATCATCTTCAAGGCGTAACGGCAATTCTTAGCATGACAGAAACGGGAGCAACGCCTTTACTGATGTCTCGTATCCATTCAAAAATGCCCATCTTTTCGTTTTCTGCGCAAGTCCAGACTCAGCGCCGAGTCGCTTTATATCGAGGGGTTCAAACCGTTCCATTTGATGCAGCGGAAGTTGAAAACAAAGACGTGAATAGCTTTGCTATCAATACGTTGTTGGAACAAAAAGTCGTAAAAGAAGGGGATTTAGTGATCTTAACGAAAGGGGATTACGTTAAAGCTCAAAGTGGTACGAATACCATGAAAATCTTAAGAGTAGGTGATGAGATTCACTAATTCTATCTGAGTATTAGGTGCATCGGGGCAGGGCAATTAATAAAGTGAGCATTGAGTATGCTCACTTTATGTACTCTTTGGGTGGCGTCACCCAAAGAGTAAAACGAGTCGTGATTACGTACGGCTCGTTACTTCTAGCAAGTGGTAACCGAACTGAGTCTTAACCGGGCCAAGTACTTTGTTAAGTTCGCCACTGAAAACCACTTCGTCAAATTCCTTAACCATCTGGCCTGGACCAAATTCGCCCAATGCACCACCTGATTTGCCTGATGGACACGTTGAGAACTCTTTAGCAACTTCAGCGAAATCAGTACCGCTCTCGATTTTTGCTTTTAGTTCGTTACATTTTTCTTCGCTGTCTACCAAAATGTGTCTTGCACTGGCACGTGACATAGTAATTCTCCCAATTGATTTTATAACCTGAAACATTTAATGGGGATGGCCGTTGGATTTTCAATGGTTGAGGTACTAATTCTTAACTCTCTAATGATTTTGTATGTCTTTGTGATTTTGCTTATTACAGTTTTTGGTACTGATTATCAAAACTATAAAGGATTGTTTGAATTAGTCATATAGGAAAGGCACTGTACGCGTCTTGAGAAAAATGGATTGTCTGTAAGGCTGTAAAGTGGTCTTTCAGGCATTGGAAACTTAAAGAACAGGACGTTCAATGATGCGTTTATTATACCTTACATGTTTGATTCTATTGATTAATGGCTGTGCAAACTTAACATCGAGTTTGAATGGTGGAAAACTAAGCTCCAGTGAATATTTTACTCACTGGGAAACCGTGAAAGAGTTCGAATATACAGACAGCATTTCACGCCGTGAAATTGTTAACGAAATCTCTCAGCTAATAAAGTCGACATCCACATATCGTCCACCTAATTATAATAATGGAACCTCTTATCGAGATATCTATGTAGAAGATGGTGGCGAAAATATCATCATTACTTTCACCAGTGGGCAAGGAAAGTCAAAGAACTCGAGATACGAAACAAGCTCAAAGGTGTATGTCCCTTTTACGTTTGAAAAAACGTTCAATTCGACGAAGTTTTCCGTTGGGGCGCCTTCTAAGGTGCTTGAGGATATAAGAATTGGTGCGCTGTTCACTGCTATCAATCCTGTGGCAACACCAGACTTACTAGCGAACGATGTAGCTCAAATTATAACTAACCTAGACTTACCGCCCATTCAACGGTATCTGAGCGTTAAGAAGGAGTGGAAAAGCCAATATACACCCAGTTCTGTCTCTTCAAACTTTAAGCGGCTGGCAAAGTGTAACGTAACGCCATCCATCAAGAGTCAGTGTAATTTATACTCTGTTAATGGTTACTTAGAGGTACTTCCATATCGATCCGGTTCTGCAGTTTCGGCGAACTATTCTATTCAATATTTAGTCGACTCGGACGGTTTGAATGGCCGAGATGAGGCAGAGAGGAAGGTAAGTAAAGCGACCGAACGCACGCTTGCTATTATCAATGATTAGGTTGATCTTTCTGGGTTAATACTAAAGAGTATTCAGGCGTTTGTTTGAATGCTCGATATTTATATTATACGGTTTGAGCCTTAAAAATTTGCTTTACAGTTTTAAAATATAAGCGATTTTGCATTGAGTTAGTACGGGGATTTGTAGATGTTTTCTCCTGCTTCTTTCTTAATTGAATCAGGAATAATAAGGCCAAACTTTTTAGCTTTTTCTAGATTGAGAGCAATGCCGAACTCAGGTTGTTGGGGAATAATCTTATCCAACGCTTTTCCCCTAAATATGTCCGCAATCATATTACCTGCCTTCCTTCCGGAATCCAGATATGACGGATAGATAGTGACAGTCGCCCCCCAGTTCTCCATAACGTCATCTTTGACTAAGCCTATTAGCGGCTTGGTTGCGTTTTCTTCTACTACCTTGGCAAATGTCTTTTGTGAGCCTAATGTGTCATTTGGGCTTAAGAATAGATCCACTTTGGAATTTAATTCTCTTATGTGTGTTTTAGCCAAATGGGCCATTCTTGCATCACCAGCTTCACTGCGAACAAAGTCAACGCTGCGAAAATGAAATGTGAAGTGCTTAAATTCGTCGAGTTTTATGGCCGCATTTAAGCGTTTTATGTAGCTTCTGGATTGCGGCATGTCTGCGTAAATGAACCCAATATCAGTAGCGGTAGGCATGATGGTTTTAATGAAGTTTAATCGATCTTTGATTGCGACAGGGTATGAAACTCCGGTGAAATTTGACTTAGGGGTATCCTCAAAGTTATCAATGACGCCAACATCAATAGGGTCTGTAACCGCTGCAAACACGAATTTGTATTTGTGATCATTGAACGCGAACTTCATGAAGTTCATGGTTGCTATGGTGCCATTTAAAAAGATGACATCGTAATCTTTATCTTTCTCTTCTTGCCAAACGCGTTGGCTCATGCCATCTGAGTTGCCAACAGACCAGCGTTTAATTGTTAAGTTCTTTTCTGATGTATAGCCCTGTAAAGATAATTCTTGTTCCATTGCTTGTCTTATTGATGTGTACGGCTCTGAGGCCAAGGAGTCGACGATAAGTAGTTCCTCAGCATGAAGATTCACTTGGTGAAACAGTAAAGAAGTAATGAGTAATGTGCGGAATAGGAGTGTTTTAAAAATGGAAGTCATGTGCGTTTACTCCATAAAAAGTACCCTGAATTGTAGTTCTGAATGCTGGGGACGCAAATATATGTATCGTTGATATAAGGACAGTGGCTTAAAGCGAGTGTTGCTCTTCGGTGTTGAATTCGCGGTTTCATTTGGGCAACCGGACGATGTGGCAGAAAATGAAAATGGAAGGTTTGTGATATTTCCTTTTGAACAAGAAGAAAAAGGTTGAGCGTATTTTTGAGGTGTAGACGCTGGCACAGACCATTTTAGAGGGATACCATACGCATCAATTTACTTAAGGATGAGTTTAAAATGCGTTTTATTGTGCTTACTTCGTTTCTTTTTCTATCTGCATTATCTTTTGCCCAAGAGGAAGAGTCTTCTTGGTCTTTGAAGAAAGACGATGATGGAATCAAGGTATATACACGAGAAATCATTATAGACAGTCCGGCTGAGGAGGTGAGTGAAAATCAGCTTTCTTACCGAGGCATTGTAAGTATTAAATCGGATTTGAACTCCTTTCTAAATGTTATGCGTGATGTCCCTAATTTCGATCAGTGGCTTCATAACAGTTATGACCCATCGATTGTAGAAAAAATAGATAATAACACTCGAGTTGTGTATCAAAGAATCACTGCGCCTTGGCCGACTACGGACAGAGATTCTGTTCTGTTGCAGTCATTAGAGCAAGCCGGAAATGATTACATTCTGACTATGGAAAGTGTTGATCATGATGATGCGCCTGAATCGGAAGATTACGTTCGAGTGCCGTATTACAGCGGTTTCTTCTTTATAAAGCCCCTAAGCACAAACGAACTGGAAGTGACTTATGAAGCCGCTTTCGATTCAGGTGGAAGTGTTCCTGGTTTAGTAGCCAATTTATTTATCGTCGATGTGCCTTTCTATTCGTTACAAAACCTTCGAGCGTATGTAGAAAACTAGATTTTTTAATAACAGTGGAATAAGTGATCGCCCGCTCTTTGTTTAGGTCAGCGGGCTTTTTTTGGTTGGCTTGTCGGCAGTTTCGAATGCCTGATTTCTTAAACGTTATGAGATCGTCGTTGATGTATCAATGTTGCCTCGTGTTGCGTTTGAGTAGGGACAGACTTTATGTGCGGTTTCGACCAGTTTCTCGACAATCTCTTTTTCCAAGCCAGGAATATTAACGGTTAAATCTGCTGAGATTGTGAAGCCAATGCCTTTTGAATTTTCGCCAATTCCTATTTTTGCCGTCACCGTAAGGTCTTCGGGTAGCTTGATTTTTTCTTGTTGAGAAACAAACTTCAAAGCACCAATGAAGCACGCAGAATAACCGGCGGCAAAGAGTTGTTCCGGGTTTGTGCCTGAACCACCTGCACCACCCAGTTCACTCGGTGTACTTAGAGAGAGTTCAAAGTCATTATTTTGAGAAAATGACTTTCCGTCTCGACCGCCCGTTGAAGTGACTTCTGTTGAGTAAATTGGTTTCATAAATATTCTCCTGAATAAACGACAAAGTTATCGCAATAACTAATTTGTGTGTATGTTATTGCGATAATTATTTGTGTGCAAGGCTTAGGTGTATTTAAATGATAATTAGGGGATTAATGCTCGTTATTGATATCATTCATATTTATGATTACAGGATTCTCTAGTTCATCCTGATGATTCAAATAAAGGTTCGTTAGTCTGCTCTGTATGAAGTAAACTCTTGAGTAGGTTACGCAGGAAGTAGTTTTCTACTGTTCGATAATTAATAAATGTTGGTGTTTTAATGTCCGTTAAAGAAGATGCACTTCTTTTAGATAGTCAGCTTTGTTTTTCTTTATATTCAACGTCATTAACCATGACTCAGTTGTATAAACCAATGCTTGAACCTCTGGGTCTAACTTACCCGCAATATCTAATTATGATGGTGTTATGGGAAGAAGATGGAATAGGTCTTAAAGACATTGGCGCTCGATTGAATCAGAAATCGGGAGCGTTAACGCCTGTAATGAAACGCTTGGAAGAAGATGGCTTACTAAATCGAGTTCGCGTGCCTGATAACGAACGTCAATTGGATATTCGATTAACACCGAAAGGCAATGCCTTAAAGGCAGATGCGTTTAAAGTGAATCAATGCATTATTGAGTCTTGTGGCATGCCGATGGAAGAATTAATCGAGCTTAAAAATACATTGGATAAGCTGCGGGATAATTTGTCTAACGCTTAGATGTTTCTGAGATCACCAAAAATGCCTTCACTCTTAATGGTTTTCCTTAAGTGTGAAGGCTTTTCTCATTCTGTAACCGGTTAAATAATAACTGGGCCACTTAGTTAATGCAGTTCAGATCACGTTTACGGTCAATTCGCTTTCCGTATGCACAAACGGAGTTTGTGTTGTCTAGGCCGTTGAAACCAGTTGATTTTACGTCATTTGCCATAGATACCGATGCGAATGATGCAATTGCAATTGCGATGATTGTTGATGTGATAGTTTTCATTATTTTGCCTTTTTAGTGTCTAAAACGTGTTTTGATCGTTATTTATATTATTGCACTAACTATTATTGCGCAAGGTTATTTTTTGAGTGATTTCAAAGGTGTAAGAATGAAAATTATTCAAATGAGAGGCTGTGATGGGCTGTTATAACAAAAGAACAGATATAAATGATGAGAGGTTTTGGTAAGGTGCTAAGAAAGGGGATTGGGATAGTGCCTCCCTTAGAGGGTCGCTCTAAGGGTAAATACTGCATTCACTTAGTGAACGCAGTTTAAATCGCGCTTACGATCTGCTCGCTTGCCGTATGTACATACTTTATTTACGCTATCAGAAGCACTGAATCCAGTAGCTGTTATGTTATCTGCCATCGAAACAGACGCAAATGATGCGAAAACAACTGCGAACAATGTTGATGTAATTACTTTCATATTCTTCTCCAAATCTTAAAACGGATTGACTAATTTAATAGGCTGATTAAGTGCGGGTTAGGTCACGCTTGCGGTCTGCACGTTTGCCATAAACATTTGTCGAAATTTCTTTGTCTATGTTTTTGAACCCTACTTCAGCACTTTTAGCTTCACCGGCGATAGACACGGATGCGAAAGATGCGATAACGATAGCTGCAACGGTTGATGTAATAGTTTTCATGATTTTGCCCTTTGTATATAAGTATAATTTTTTAGTATGTTGTTTGTGCTTTTACTTCATAAATGTTTCGAATTAGATTCGAGTCAGATCACGTTTACGATCAGCACGCTTACCGTAAGTACTTTCAGATGCATGCTTGTCGACGTTTGTGAAACCAAGCTCTGTACCTTTACTTTCGTTTGCAACAGAGACAGATGCGAACGATGCGATAACAGCGGCTGCAACAGTTGATGTAATAATTTTCATGATTTTGCCCTTTGTATATAAATAAAATTTTTTAGTATGTTGTTTGTGCTTTTACTTCATAAACGTTTCGAATTAGATTCGAGTCAGATCACGTTTACGATCAGCGCGCTTGCCGTAAGTACTTTCAGATGCATGCTTGTCTACATTTGTGAAACCAAGCTCTGTGCCTTTACTTTCGCCAGCAACAGAGACTGATGCGAATGATGAGATAACGACGGCTGCTACGGTTGAGGTAATAATTTTCATAATGTCTGCCCTTAATTTATGAATGTTTCAAATTTATTAAATGTACTGAGTTAGAAGGGGGGTTGCTGATTTGGTTCAAGAAACAACCAGAACAAATGTTTATAAAGCGAGCAATAAATAATCTAAAAGAATATGGAACTTTAATTTTATGGGGTTTGGTTATGAGCTGTTAGGAGAGGTAAAGCCAAGCTCTGACTGGTTTTAATCATTATTGAGTACGTGTGATCTCATCGCTTTACAGAGTGGCAAAAGAGAGCGTTGGAGTTGTAAAGTCCGTCTTTTTGTAGTCGAATTACCTAAAAATAATTTCAAACTCGTTATTATTTTTTAATTTCTCTATGAATTTAACTGCTTTTTTGCACTACAGATGGTGGTCTAAACCTTCATGGACACTTTCGGCCAAGGGGGCGGAAAGGAACATATAGCCAATTTGGGAACAATAAATGGAAAAGTCGGCTCGATTTGAACAGTTAAAAAACGAATGTCAGCTAAAAGATTCAGATTTTTACTTTCTGGAGTTGATTCCATTGATTGAAATGATTTGGGCGGACAATCAAAACCAGGAGCCTGAATTAAACCTACTTTATAAGTTTACGACAGAACACATTGCTCGTATTTGTAACGAAGCAGGTAGCCCTAACTTAATTACAGTAGATCAAGCGAATGATTTCTTAGATCGTTTCGCTCATACCAAGCCTGAACAAAGGGTTCTTGAGCTGTTGAAACAGTTGGTCATTGAAAGCTGGCAGACTCAACGGGATTCTGAACAGAAAGAAATTACCAAGCAATCCATCTTAGACTATTGTTTGGATATTGCAGCCAGTTGTGTCGATGCTTATCCTTATGAGCACCATCAGCGTGTCACCACAGTAGAAAAGCAACTCCTGCAAGAATTGATGATAGGGTTCCATATTGATCCCCTATGTAAAGTCAGTTGAACAGAAGAGCTCACTGCAAGTCTTGCCTGTAACTATCATAAAATGTATTAGGCATTGTCACTAATGCATGTGGTTAACGACAGCGGTTAATGTATATTGTTAACTAAGTTAACGAAGTCTTTAGCCATAGTATGAACGTCCCCGGGCCAGCGAGCGGAAATATAGTTTCCGTCTTGAACAACCCAAGCTGCCCGATCGTCTGTTAGGGTATCCCTGATAAGACCTGAGGTTTTAATGAAGTGGTGATTGGACGCCTTAGGGACATCAATAAAATCAGATTTGTCCTTAAGAGCACGAGTAACTTCGCTTTCAACACTCCAATAGCCTAATGCTTCTCCTTTGGATTCCATATAGGTTCGATAGTATGTGGAATCCCAAAATCGAGCGAAATACCTGGTGAGGTCCCAGGCTGATTTTTCGAGAGCCCAAGTCAAAGCGGTTGTCTTTTTTCCAAAGAGCACTGAGCGCTGTGTTTGTTTGGAGGTTGAACGTGCCGCTAATACCACCCCGTGGCAAACGGCAGCAATGGGCTTGTGGTTTTTGGCTTCGTCTAGGTCTTCAAAGAACTGAACCACAAAACGCTGTAGAACCTCGTTTTCCAAATATTGTTTCATGCCCGAAGCATGGCCACCGGGAAGTACCATTCCGTCATAGTCTGAGGCTTTAAGTGCATCGAAACGTACCGGCTTTAAGAATGCGGTGTCTTTCTCCAGCTGTTGATAGGCTGTTCTTGCTGCTTTATTACCTCTGAGAAATAACCCGATCAATCGAACTCTCTTTACTACAGGAATCCATCCCCAGGGATCTAGGCCTTCACCAGAGATCATTAGAGGGTCGCAATGGCCGCGTTTTCCATCTTCCGTCGCAAACGTTACTTGGAAGCCCGCATCCGTTAACACTTTCCAAGAGATTGATACTTCCGTTGGGTCAAAGTCATGAGAGGGCAGTGGTATTATGATGTTTTTATTCTTCTTAGACATTTAGGCTTTCTCAATAAAGAGGATATTCATGGTTGTAGAGTTTATTAACTTAACTTAACCATGATTGAAACATACCTTTACAGGGTTTATCGATACATCTATTACATTTAATACTGAGTCTATGTTGTTCGGTGATGAAAACTTGATGCACTGCTCTATTGATGATGCGCTTAAGAATAAAGTCTGATAAAAGCTTGGCGTTTCTTTTTCTTGGTCCTTTAATAAACTGTAAATGAAGGGCGACCCTTTGAAATGCTTTAAAGTTCTTTAGCTTCGGTCTGCAGCCACATTTAATGTCTGCTTTTTTAACTTTTGTATTTATAACAAGAATAAAGGACGTTCAAAATCATGGATAAGATCATCAGTGGGCCACTGGTTAGACGAGTATCTAAAACAGATGCTTACATTTGGCTGGTGGTAGCAGGGGCTTTTCAAACGGATCAGTTTACTGGCGTTGCAAAGACAGCGAGTCATCAGGTGTCATCCAGTGCTTCGCTTGAATCGATTTCTCTTTCGCCTGAACTTCATGTGGTGATGTTGAAACTGTCAACTGACGAAGAGAGTTGGCCAACGTCTGAAGCTATTTTTTATGATCTGAGTTATCAAGGAGCTTCAATTTTTGAACGAAGTGCTTTTTCGGAAAATGGTAACCAATTTTTTGATGGCCCCCTGCCTATTTATGATGCATTTGAATACCCGTTTTTTAAGTATGAGACCAATCATAAAAAGATTATGAGTGGTTCATGTCGTAAACCTCATGGCGCAGAGGCCCCTAAAGGTAATCAAGATGCGTTGGTGGCGTTTGATAAGCGGTTTGCCAGCAGCATGAACATTGAAAAGTTGCCTTCATTACTGTTTCTAACGGGGGACCAAATCTACGCCGATGATGTCGAGACTACTCTGGCAGCGTTTATTTCAAAACGATCCAAAGCGTTTTTTCCGAATGAAGTTTTTCACCCATCATCGGGAAATGCTTCTCTGAATGACATTGTTCATTCATCCCGAGATCAGATCTTAACGGAAGGCGAGGGGTTTTATTCAACGGAAAAAAGCCATCACCTGATGGGTTTTAGAGAATACTTTACGATGTACATGGCTGTGTGGGGAGGATTGAACGTTGATCTAGAACGGCCGTCCATGCCAGATAAAATTCGTGGTAATGCAAACAGTCGAACATTATCCAAATACCTAAGGGCGAAGAAGAAAGCGCTGGCAAACATTCGTCTTCATGAAAAAACAAAATGTTTTTTTGAGAACACTTGGCGAGTTCGCCGATTGTTATCCCATGTTTCAACGTACATGATGTTTGATGATCATGAGGTGACAGACGACTGGAACTTAACCGCTGCCATTACTGAATCATTGGGGGCTGAAGGCTCAATGGGGCAGCGGCTCGTTACTAATGCATTAGCAGCTTTCAATCTTTGCCAAGGCTGGGGTAATGATCCGGTCTCGATTCAACGTAATATCTATGATTCAGTTAAGCCGTATGTTGATCGTCTTGGTGAGTATGACAGTGTGCTAACTCACAAAGTGTTCAGTGCGCTTAATCGCAGTTATACCTTTGTTACACCGACGGTTCCGGCTGCGATTGTTCTTGATATTCGAACCCAAAGAACCTTTCGAGATAATAACCCTTCATGCCCATTGCTTGTGGATGATGCAGAGCTTGAAAATATAAAGACGCAATTGACTAAGGCCGCTCATGACGGCATTGAGCAACTCATACTTGTGTCCCCAGCACCGGTTTACGGTTTTACCACGGTGGAAAAGGCTCAGTTGGCCGCTTCTAACACCTTTGGCATGTCGACGTCTGCGGATGCGGAGTCGTGGATCAGTGACGAACAGCAAATGAATGCCTTGATTGAGCGAGTTATGTGTTTTCCTGATTTGAAAGACTGCTACATATTCTCGGGGGATGTTCATTATGGCTTTTCTCGCAAAGAAACAACGCAGCACCCAACGAAAGGCCACGACGTTAATCTTTGGCAGTTTACCAGCAGTTCAATCTCAAATGTGCCAACGGGGATGATGTCGCCGGGATTAAAATTGCTTCATTCGACGACCATTTTTGTGCGACACAACACGCCTTTCTTTAAGGTTCGCTCGCCTTACTTATTACCAAATCGCAAAGAAGGTACTTTCTTAACAGGGCATATTAACCTTGGTGTGTTGGAGCTTAATGATGAAAGATCAAAAACTTATACTCTATTAAGACCACGGCCTAATGGCAGCTGGAAAGATTGGGTATACGATTTAACGAAACCAAGGTTACTTGATTAATGAGTAACGTAGTTTCCAATGTAAACATTTCTCTACAATAGCCAATGAATTTTCGGCCATAATGAACCCATTGAGTTTGAATAACGCTTTAACACTAGGGACGGTTATGAAAAAAGGTGGCTATTTATTTGGTGGGGTTTTCTTTCTTGCAGGTGCAGGGTTCTTCATTGGTGTGGTGTTAAGCCAGTTATTTGATGCGATCAATATGCAAAGCTGGTCGCGAATTAACGCCCAACTGATTTCAGTTGACGTTAGCAGCTACCAGAGTCGTAATGATAATGGCAGTTATACAACGATGTATAAGCTGGATGCTTCGTACCAATATGAAGTTAACGGTCGAACCTTCGTGGGAAATCGTACGGCGATCAGTACAGGAAGTAGCAGTGATCAAAATGAACATTATCAGTTGCTCTCACAATTAAAGAATGAGCAAAGTAGGCACGGTCATATCCAGATATGGGTTGATCCTGATGACGCAGCAGGTTCAGTCTATGACAGGTCGTTAGACGTTCGTTTAATGCTGACCATGACGTTGTTTTGTTCTATTTTTATGATGATTGGCGGAGGCATTGTCGTTTATGTTTACACTCATCAAGAAGAGAAAGACTTGGTCGATAATGTTGACCCTAATAAGCCTTGGACCTCTCGAACATCATGGGCTTCACCTATCGTTTATTCACAGGCAGAGAGCAGTGTTAAATTTGCTTGGTTCTTTGCTGCCTTAGCCTTAGTTTTTTTTGGTACGTTCATATCGGCTATGTTCGGTCGTCATCCTGTGGCAACCGGGTTTGCTGTTGTTCTTGCGATTATACCTGCACTTGTTATCAAGCGAGCTTTACGAATTCATAAGGAATGGAAGCGCTTTAAACGCGTGCCCGTTACGTTGAACCCTTATCCTGGTGTGATTGGTGGTGAGGTCGGTGGTGAATTGGTTGTTCCTGTTCGGTTAAGTTCTGGGGATCGATATACGTTAACGCTTGCATGTACCCGTCATTGGACAACTCGGAGTGGTAATAAAACTGAGTCACATCAAAGCGTGGTTTGGACGAGTGAGCAAACCGGTCAAAGTAAAGCCACGTTTAATGGTACGGGTATCAGTTTTTCTTTTAATGTTCCGGCAGAGCAAGAACCCTCGAGTAAACCCGACAATAACTACCATCGATGGACGTTGGCAGTTAAAGGGGAGGTTGAAGGTGTTAACTTTGACCGGACGTATGAAATTCCAGTTTTCGTCACTCAAGAAAGCCAATCCATAGAGGAAGAACTGGAAGCTCAGCCTTTGAGTGTAACGGAACAGCAAGCAATAAATGCAAGACTCTCAGTTGAGCAGGATGGGGATACCATTTCTATGGATACTCCGGGCTCACAAATAGGGACTGTCTTTGCAGCTGTTGGTGGTTTTTTCACTGTTCTTGGGTTATTGATTTTCCATTTTACTGGGACAATGGGGGGGCTTTTCTTTAGCTTCATTGGCAGTTTATTTTGTGCTCTGGGCCTGTGGATCAGAGGACGCAATTGTAAAGTACAGGTTTCTCCCAATCGTTGTGAGGTTGAAGTATTTTGGTTTTCTAGAAAGACCAAGCATCATGTATTGCAAGCTGAGGATGTAAAAGACATTGAAATATTTAATTCCTCTTCAAGCCAAGGCCCTAATGGTCAGGTGTCTGAGAAATTTGATTTACGATTGAACACTACGCAAGGTACTCGTATTGATATTGGAGGGGAGTTTAAGTCTAAGAAGAATGCGACGCATATGAAACGAGAGATTGAACGAGTATTAGGGACGGCAATCAGTACATAAACTTTGGCGGATGACTGGCAAAGCTTGATTAACTTAGGATAGGGAATTCATGACGACCAAAAAGGACATAACCATCATCGCTTCTGACCATTGTCTATTCTCTGGGATAGCAGGGCCAATGGATATGTTTCTACAGGCGGGAGTGGTGTGGAACTGGTTTCAAGAACAAGAGCCGTCTCCGTATTTTAATGTGAAAATTGCAACCTTAGATGGTAACCCTGTTACTGCCAGTAATGAAATGCCTATTATGCCGCACTGCTCGGTCCATGATATTGATCATACGGATTTGATTATTGTTCCTTCACAGGGCTCTCAATTTGCGGTGCATGATGATGCGTATTTTCAGCGAGTCGAGTGTCTAACGTCTTGGTACGACAAAGGAGCAGACCTGGCAAGTATTTGTACCGGTGCTTTCGCATTAGCTGGCACTGGCTTGCTTGATCATAAAATGGCAACCACGCATTGGGCTGTGGCAGAAACCTTCAAAAAGACCTTTCCTAAGGTCGACTTAAGGCCCGATCTGATGGTGACCGATGAGGGGCGACTATTCTGTGGTGGGGGTATTACTGCAGATTTAAGCTTGGCTCTTTATTTGATCAATAAATACTGTGGCCGAGAAATTGCGTTGCAATGTTCGCGTTGTTCTTTGGTGGATTTAGATCGCCTCTCTCAGTTGCCTTTCTCTATCTTTATGCCACAAAAAGGGCATAAAGATGTGGAAGTTCAGCGTGCTCAAGATTGGATCGAAAAACATTACAACCAAAACGTTTCGGTCGATGCGTTGGCTCAACACGTGGGGTTAAGCACTCGTCAGTTTAACCGTCGATTTAAAGAAGCAACGGATGAAACCGTGGTTAAATACCTTCAACTTGTACGCGTAGAAGCGGCAAAAAAAGCGTTGGAGCAAAGCTTGTTAACCTTCGATGAAATTGCTGTCAGTGTCGGTTATGAGAACGTCAGTTTTTTTCGTCGTGTTTTCAAACAGGCGACCAGCTTGGCTCCATCGGCTTACCGTAAGAAATTTTGCGAGTTTGTTTAGTTCTCATTCTTTAAATCTTTGAAACAGTTTCCTTGAATACCTTCCATGTCCGGATAGGACCTTTTTTGACGCTTTCGGTGCTGATAAGTCGTAGACTTAAACCGTAATCTTGCTATGTATTCATGATTTATCAACGGATAAATCCAACGTTACTAGTGGAGTTTATTATGGTTTCAGTAATAAAAAGCAGTCAACATTATTCCAGCCCAGACCTCATTGAGCGAATTACTGTTGGTCTTCGTGAGATGGGAAAAACCCCAGAAACGGTCACCATCGATGATTTAAGCTATGTGGATGAGTTTCATGTCCGAGGAGCGGTGGCCACTCAAGATATTATTCAGTTGCTGCAATCAAAATCGAATGATCGATTGATTGATCAGGGGTCTGGCTTAGGTGGGCCTGCACGGCGTATTGCATCCACCGTCGGTTGCCATGTAACAGGCATTGATTTGAGCCCTGATTATCGAAGGACGGCCAAAGAGCTTACAAAATGGGTAAGTTTGGACGGCAGTACCGATTTCGAGTTGGGCTCTGTTACCGACTTATCCGCACACGCAGATGATAGCTTTGATGGCGCTTACAGCATACATGTGGCCATGAACGTTGAAGATCGGGTGGCGTTCTACAGTGAAGTATCACGAGTTCTAAAAACTGGGGCTCGTTTTGTTATGTACGATATCGTCCTCTCCAAAGAAAATGCGCCAATGAAATACCCTCAACCTTGGTCGCCTGATATACACAACAGCTTTTTGAAGACAGAAGACCAGATGTTAACCGCATTGGAAGACGCAGGGTTTGAAATAGAACATACCCGTGATGACAGCGTACTTGCGGTGGAGTTTCTAAAAAACAACAATGCAAAAATACAAAAGTTCGGGCCGCCCCCTTTGAGCTTAGTCACCGTACTAGGGCCAGTTGCTAAAGAAGCCATTCCTAATTTGGCTCAGAATTTTATTGCAGGCAGTTTACGGGTGTTGGCGGTGTCAGCCATCAAGAAGTAATCCATGTGTTTTTACAACTTTGATAGGTGTTTATATGTCTTCTTCTGAAAAATATTTAATCACTTCGGCAACGGGTAACACAGGCTACTTGATCGCACAGCAGTTACTTGAAAAGGGCTGTAAGGTTCGGGTCATGTCCCGCTCAAATAATGCAACGATTCAACAATTGGAAGCTTTAGGCGCAGAAGTAACGCTAGGGAGCATGAGTAACCGATTAGACATGCAGCGTGCGTTACTGGGAATCCAGCGTGTTTACTATTGCTACCCCATCGTGCCTGATTTACTTATGGCTACGAAGTTATTCATTGAAGTAGCTCAACAAGCGAAGATAGAAGCAGTGGTGAACATGGGGCAGTACTTAGCAACGTTAGATAGCCACAGAAGCAAGCAAACCCAAGAACATAAGTTAGGTTATCAATTACTGGATGAAGCAAATATTGGCGCGATTCATCTCACGCCAGGCTGGTTTGCAGGAAATGTATTTGCTACGTCAATTTTCATCACTCAATTGGGCCGAGTACCGTTTCCTATTGATGAAGGTCGAAGCCCTGTGGTCTCTAATCATGACATGGCGGCCGTTGCGGTGAGTTTATTGCTTGCGCCGGAAGGGCACATTGGCAAACGGTATCAGCCAACGGGGCCTAAATCTTTAAGCTTGAATGACATGATGGCGTCTTTTGAACGAGTGCTGGGCAGAAAAGTAAAAACGTTATCTATGCCGTTAAGTATGCTCTTTAAAGCGACAACGCACTTTGGTTATTCTGCGTATTTGGCCTCGCAATTAAAGCTTTATATTGAAGACTTTAAAAACGATATATTTAACTATGAACCAACGGATGTCGTGCTTCAACTGACGGGTAAGCCCGCAGAAGACTTTGATGTAACAGCTCGACGATACTTTGAAGAGCTGGGGCTGATTGATAAAACCTTTTCAGGGCAAATGGAAGCCTGGAAAGAGTTTATGAGAATCGGATTTACAAAGGGGCCTAGTTCAAAAGAAATGACAATAATGAACGGTTAGGCTTGCGGTCAATGCAGCAAAGACGAATTACGGTTTTTGCTGCATTATCCCAACTCTATAGAAAAAGCATTGATCATAAGGTGAATACGCCTGTTGAGCATGAATACCAAATGAATCTCTAATTCTTTGCTAGCCTTTAAGGGTGTTTTCTTTATTTTGAATAGGGAAGAACTTTGATGACAAGGCTCGTTAAGCTGAAGACACCTTCGACTTTAATGCTTGGAGTAACGCTCCTTTTGTTGAATGCAAAGCTCTTAGCACCACAAGCGAGTTCTTTGCAGATGCCTGTGAGCGCTCAAGAATTAATTGTTCAGCAATGGCGACAAGGGCTCAGCGGCGCAAAGCTGACGTCATACTCGGGTTCAGTTATTAATTCAAACAGCACATTAACGGTGATTGATTTTTGTCGAAATGGCCGTTACAACTACTACAAAGAAGGCAGTTGGTCGGTACCCGGTACAGCGGGTGGCGCTTCTAATAATACGGTTACTGGCCGTTGGCGCATTCAGCAACAAGGCAATTACACCATGCTTGAGTATGTAACGGATCAAGGCGAGCGAGGAGTGTTCCCTATTTATCTCCAAAACAACGGTCGCGTTAATATAGGTGGTACTGAATTCGCTGCTCAGCAAGGCGGAGCAGGTTGCTAAACTTAAGAGCCTATTGTCGTCATTTTAACCAAGGCTTCAGGAAACAACCAAACGAATACCGCAATGACAGGAAATACATAAAAGTAAGCATTCATTAGGTGGTAGATCCAAGGAGATGCGCCTTTAAGCTCCATAAAATAATCAATGACCAAGCGGGCTTTGATTACGATCAGTACGCAAATCACGAGCGTAATTAAAAAGCCCGGTTCTGCTTGTTCTGCAATGGCGGCGCTGGCAAGTGTCATAGTCATCAATATGAGCCAGATATAATCTAAGTAGTTGCCTTTATTGGAAGCGCTTAAACGTTTGGCCATGTTCATTTATTCCTAGATGGATGATTGTTCAAAGACAGCACAGTCTTATCGAAGTACATAGTGCAGAGGAAAAATAACAATCCATGCTAAGTCAATCATGTGCCAATAACAGGCTGCAGCGATTAACCCTGAATGACTATCGGCTGTAAAGTTACCTACTTTTATCTGATAGATAGCCCAAAGAATTCCGCCACTGCCCCAACCAACATGCAGTAAGTGATTGAAGGTGGTGTAGTAATACACGGCAAAGAAGTTATTTGAATTGGTTTCAATGCCTTGCGCCAAGTTCCACTGGTATTCCCAGTATTTAATAACAAAATAAACCATACCTGCGGCTACGGTTAGCCAAAGCCAGCGAACGGCGGTAGCAGGGCGATTATTTCTAAGAGCAAAAATCCCTTTAACAACAAAATAACTACTACTGATAAGAACCAAGGTGTTGATGGTGCCTGCAAGCGTGTGCAGTTGGGTGGGGCCGTTAGTGAATTGTTCTGGGTAGTGTGCTCTGGCGATGAAATATATGACAAAGAACAAGGCAAACTCTGTGAGTTCCGAGAAAATCCCCACCCAGATTGCAGGGTTGCCGGGAATCGTCTTTGGATTGAAAACAGGGGCGTGAGGCTCTTGATTCATTGAGGTTGAGGATAGTTTTTCATCCGGAACTTGATCGCTAGGAAACCTAATGTGCGTTTCAGGCTGAAGTGTATTTGAAATGGTCATTTTGGGGCTACGCATCACAGCTTATGAAGAATTAACTTGGATAGAGCAGCAACCGTGCCAGAATAATTTTAGAGAATAGCCGCCTTATTCTGGCCGATGCAGCGTATTTATTGTGTATTTTTATGTATGAAACTGAATAGCGTCGCGAAATAGCACTGATGGTGATATTTCGTGTTAAGAAAATTACGGATCGAATTCTTGATCAACTTAACAAAACGAAAACTCAGTTTTGCTTCATGATATCTCAGTGGGTATCTTGTGTGCCGTTATCTTAAGGAATGATTCCTGATAACTTAATTTCTGCTTTGATATGACAATAAGGATGTGTCTTGGATATCATAACTAATCAATACGTTCAGAGTCAGGTTAGCCAGCTTAAGCATCTTTCGAATCGTGCGATCGGTAACGATTTTAAAGATCAGGTTGAATTAGCGATACAAATAACAATAGCCAGTGGCGCGGTGTATAACCGTTTACAAAGAACGTATTCTGCGAACGTAACCAAACAAGATCAAAAAAGAGTTACAGCGGGTCGTTTAACCACGGAAAATATTCAGTTTTCACGAAGCCCAACAGGTGGATCTTCATTTAAAAATTTGGAACGGGCCTTGTCGGGAGGCAGTAGTTTATCTGCTAATGTTTCTAAAACAGCAAATGAAGTTGCTGTTGCTGCCAATCAACCTCAAGCGATTAATTTACTTTCTTTATTGCATCCTATGATTAAAGGGGATGTAACCAAAAATGATAACAGCATTCAGCGTATTGCAAATGTATTGGGACTAGCGGCTACAACCGCAGGTTTTGTTGCAACAGGAGGGCTCGCAGGATCCGCTGTGAACTGGATAGGGAGAGTTGCGACGTATTCGGGTTTTGGTATGTCATTGATCAAACCTGATGCGCCGGATAAAGCATTTCACCAGCTCAGTAATTATATTGCTTGTTTGAGTGCTTGGTGTAAAAAGTCTTGTCAGTTAATTGATGTTGCAGACCCGAATGGGGAATGGAGCTATAGGGATGTGCAGAAGGGCGCAGCTTAACTGAACCCTATACAGGAGCGGATTTTTCTTTAGCTACTTCTGCCTGAAGTAGCTATAAACCTCTCTCATGTAATTTTCTCTATATTCGGCCTGATCAACAGGTCGAATCCACTTCAATATTTTAGGCAATATCGTGGTTTCAATAATTTCAGGGTCATTGAATTGTTTGTGTAATTTGTCTACAACTGCTTTTCCCCAAGCGTTCCTAGTATAGCTAATATAATTGGGTTTATTGCCCGTGTCCTCTTGCATCGGGTAGGTTACAAATGGGATTGTACTGCCAAGCGTTTTTTCCATGAAGTCAACTTCAACCCAGTCGCCTAAAGTGTAATCTACTCGACCTGCTTGTAACATTCGATAGACGCTTCTGCTGTTTGAAAATAAGCGCATGATCTTTCACAGTGATTAGAATTCTTTTTAGTACTATTTTTGGCGTTTAACTTATTGATTTACTGACTATTAGTGTTTTTACGCATTCATCGAGTATTTATTGCAAAATAATCACTAATAATTCGTGGAAGAGTGAACTGAGTCGTAGAAAAAAGGGGAGGACACAAGGCAAAATGGCGAAAAATTATAAAAATAGATTCAGACCTATTTCTGAATTTAAATTAAATACAAATACGTTGTCATAAAGGGTAACCACGTAGCATGCAAGACCAACCGAATGAGTTAATGTTTGAGAGAAAGGTTATTGATTGTATCGCTTCTATTTGGAATCCGTTTGCTAAGAATCAAGTAGCGTCTCTGGATCTAACCGTTGCTGCGTTTGCAGAACTTCAAAATGAATACAGCAGTGAAGATATCTTGAATGTTCTGCGCTCTGAACTGAATCGTTTAGAAAATATTCTACGGATTAAGCCGGGTGGGTTATTGGCTAAAGAGATGCAAACGCAAGATCGTGATGCTCATTGGAATTGTCTAGCCTTAATTGAACATCTTGAAGCGAATAGCAATGCCGTCTGCTCAGCGTAGACGTTTACTAAAAAACGAGCATAGAATGTTTCCATCTCAGATGTCATTTCATTCTTGAGTGACCGATTTAAGATTTATTCCTTTCTTACTGTAAGTTGTACTTCATTAGTGTTTTGGTTTGTCGATAACAATAACGGGCTGCATGTTATGCCATGTATTGTTTAATAGCATTAATGTAACAGACTAAAATTTTGCCCATGGTTAATAGTATGATGCCCATTGTATGGTTGCTGACTTCAGCGCATATATTGATTTGCAAGTAGAGGTCTATATAGTAGACCTCTACGACGTATCACAGATGATGTACCAGACAGGAATTGCATGACTTTCGTTCGATACAATACTCGCCGCGTATTTAAACGCTTTTTTGCTCTTATTACTTTATGCTGTTTGTCTTTTATTGCCTGGGGCTTGGAAGAACAGAACACCTCAAAGGTGAATCAAAAACAAAGCCAGAATAAAGAGCTGAGCCCAATCGATCAGCTATGTCAGAAAATCGGCAGCACCTTGGGCAGTGTGAGCACCCGTCAATGTTTAAGCCTCAATATGATGGATTACAAAGGCCGCTCAACAAAGCAAAGTGCTTTAGCGATCAAAGAGTATTCGCCCGTTGAAGGCGTGAAGCCTTTAGGTCGAGTTTTGTTGATGGGGGGGATTCATGGCGATGAGTACTCTTCCGTTTCACTGATGTTTCGGTGGATGGAAATCCTTAATAAGCACCATTCAGGCCTTTTTCATTGGCAGGTGATCCCGTTATTGAATCCAGATGGCCTTTTTCAAAAGCCAAAAGCCACTCGCCAAAATGGCAATGGCGTTGATTTGAACCGAAACTTTCCAACAACCGATTGGAAGGCACTTGCAGAAAAGTATTGGGTAAAGCGCACGTATCGAAACCCTCGTCGGTACCCCGGACCTGAAGCTGGAAGTGAACCAGAAACACGTTGGTTTATGAAGCAAATAGAAACGTTTAAGCCTGATGCCATTATTGCTGTGCATGCGCCTCACCATTTAGTTGATTTTGATGGCCCTCAAATTCCGCCCGATAAGTTAGGCCCATTAAGGCTTCGACGCTTAGGGACGTATCCTGGAAGTTTGGGGAATTTTGGTGGAGGTAAATTAGATATACCAGTGATTACGGTTGAACTTGCTTCAGCAGGCATCATGCCGCCAAGTAAAGAAATCAGTCGCATGTGGGTTGATATGGTCCGTTGGTTACGCAAAGAAGTGCCTAAGCAACGTCAGGCGACACTTGAGAGAGAAAAGAAGCTCTCTGCAAAAGCCGTTTCTACGGCTGAGCCCCGAGCGGCTTTGGCTGCAGAGAAGACCTCTAGCACTGAACAGAAGCTCTCTGGTACGGAACAGAAGGTATCGGGTTCTGAAAAAAATGTTTCTGACTTTGAACAAAACACCTCTGACGTAGCCCCTCATGCGTCCCTTAATTAAACGGATTCTTCACCGCACTGAATCACGATTCAGTGCTGTATTCGTTCTTAATAAGTTTTTTCCAACGGCGTTGTCTGTACCGATAAAAGATATTTGCGTATAACCAAACGGGAAGCGTGAATGCTCCTGCTTTGACGTCGATCTCATCCAGATAAATACAGTGAGTAGCGCTGATTGGCGTTACTTTCATTCGGTGTTGCCAATGGGGAATGAGCCCGCCGCCTTCGTTTGTAAGTAATTCTCTGTGTTTGTTACTTATACGTGAAAAGTGTAATCGATGCTGCCAGCCGGGGATTACCCCAAAGAACATGAGTTTGGTGTGTTCTGTGTTTCCTTCAACCCACTCTTCAGGGAAGTGTTTAAATTCCTTAAAACCAAGAAACCCTTTTGTCACAAAGATCAACGTTTTACTTTGTTTAATGGCAGACCACGCGTCCTCTACGGGTGTATTTAATGTGGATGAAATCCTGGCCTTCATAATGCCTCTTGCCGTTATTAGAAATGTCATTTAATTATTATTTAAAGCTTTTTGTGTGTGTCTCTTTTCTCCTAAATACCATAAGCCTAGGCGTAGGGCACGGGTCAAGTGAAAGGCGACTAATAAGAAATAAATCAAACTCTTAGGCAGAAAATTACATTCGAATCCTGCCTTTTTGCTGATTGTTAACTATATTCAATACAGCAACAGGAAAGCTTAAATGATGTACTGCGGTTTCGGGCAGATATATTGAGTAATTGATGGTCGTTGTATGGGTCTTAAATGAATTCAGTTAATACGTTAAAAACCGAAGAAAGTGCAAGCCGCTACGGTTCTTTGACCAGTAAATTCAGTCTTTTCTTTTTTTTACTTATTGTGCCTTTGATCGTGTTTTGGGTGAACTCAGTCACGCTTCAGTTCAGTGAAATCGAATCCATAAAGAATAAGAAAGCGAACCTTGACGTGGTTCAACAGTTTAGTGATTTGATTCATATCGCTGAGGAGTTAAGAGATTACAGTGTTAACGCCTCGTATGGCCATGATCAAAAAGCGGTGAATGAATATTTCCAATTAAAGGGCATTCTGTCCTCACAGCTCAAAGCATTAAAAAATGAGAGTGATCTAAAGCGCGATCTCTTTTTTATTGAAGCCACCTTATCGAAGATTCAAAGTTATCTTAATGAACTGAACATTACCGTTGGTCTCGAAATGGGGGCTGAAGAAATTACGTTCAATAAGCATCATCAGTTAGTACGTGAGCTTTATAAAATCCAAGCAAGGATTGTTGATCAGTCGCGTTTGTTTTCGGACGAAGACAAAGTCTCGATTCAGCTTGTGTTTTTTGCTCTTGAAGAGCTAAAAGACCTCTATTACTACACGGGCGTTGTGCGAGCGTATGGCAGTTACTTTGCTAATCGAGGGTATGTTACATCCAAAGGGGGAGAGCAGCTTGAAGTTGCCTATGACAACTTAATATTGTTTGGTGACGTGCTATCAAATAAAGCCCAAGACATTGCTTCTCTTGATGTCGACATTGATATTGATCAAGCCATCTCCAAGAATGAGTTTGAGCATATTCCGACGATCGCCCAATATTTGGATGATCAAATCATTCAAAGCGGTGATATAGAGGTTTCTTGGCAAGCGTATTTTGCAAAAAACTCACGCCATATTAATAAGTTACACCAAGTACAGTCCCGTATATTAGATTTGGTTGCTGCTCGTTATTCCGAACGAATCAGCTGGTTAGAACGTATGCAGATTTTTTACCTGATTGGGTTAATTATCCTTCTGTTTATTGTTGGGTATATTTACAAAGTCGACATCAAAGAAACCAATTTACGTATCTCAGCACAGAAGAAACGGATGGTGGCGGAAGCTGCGACCAAGGCGAAAAGTGAGTTTCTGGCCAGCATGAGCCATGAAATTCGTACGCCCATTAACGGTGTGATGGGAATGACGGAGCTTCTAAGTGGCACAGAATTGGATGAGGAGCAGCAACAATATTTATCGACCATTAAGATTTCAAGCGAATCTCTACTGAGCGTGATTAATGATATTTTGGATTACTCGAAGATAGAAGCCAATAAGCTGGATCTTGAACGAGTGCAGTTTGATGTGTGTGAGTTGATAGACCATTGTGTCGCGATGTTTGTGGCGCCTGCCCACAAGAAATCCTTGTCGTTTACTTATGATATAAAGCCGGATGTCCCATGCGAATTAAACAGCGATTCGGCACGTATTCGGCAAATACTGTTGAATTTCATAAGTAATGCGATGAAGTTTACGCATGAAGGGAGCATTCATATTGATGTCTCTATTCGTTCTGTTAACGGTGATAATTATCTTCAGTTTTCCGTGTTTGATACTGGGGTGGGCATTGAAAGCGATAAAATTGAAAGTTTGTTTACGGCTTTCGAACAAGCCGATTCGTCTGTGACAAGGAAATACGGGGGAACAGGCCTAGGCCTTGCGATTTCTAAAAACTTGGCACTGCTGCTTGGTGGGGATATTGGCGCAAAGAGCAGAGAATGCGGAGGCACAGAATTTTGGTTTCAAGTGCCGCTAGAATCGCCTTCGGAGAAAACATTTTCACATTGGTTGGATGAACGAATTGAACGAACTTCCATAGCACTCAAGCTAAATGATCTGGATTATCAAAAACAATGGTTTAACTTACTGACAGGGTGGGGGTTTGATTGTGTTTTACCGGAAACAGCTGAAGAACTTGCGGCGTGGTTAGATCTTCAAAAAGCGAAACCATCAGATAAGGCACCGAGTTCTCTGTGTCTTTTAGACGATCAAACAGCCATTGAACTTCTAAAAACGGTGACTCATTCTGACATCGAATGGAACGAAATCGAATGGGAAAGTCATTTCATTACGTACGATGAAAGTGAACATACAGACCCAACTTTAAAGGCTCAATTGGAGTCAATTCCTCATGTCCTTAAGTCCCGATGTTGTGGCAATCGCATTACCTCAACGTTGTCTTTGATGCAGTTTAATAATGTGCTTTTGAAACTCCAAAATTTGGAGCAGAAAGAAGTGGTTTCTACTTCCCGCATTGATATTGATTTATCCAGCACGCGGGTGTTGATTGCAGAAGACAATAAAGTGAATCAGATGGTGCTCAAAGGCATGTTAAAAAGGTTGGATATTGAAGGAGTAGTGGCCAATAACGGTCAAGAAGCGTTGCAATACTATTCTTTAAATCCAGAGCTTTATGATTTGATATTAATGGATTGGGAAATGCCTGTGCTTGATGGTATTGGAGCCACTAATCAAATTCGTGAACTTGAAAAGGCACAGAATATGGAATCGGTGCCTATCATCGCACTGACTGCACATGCCTTGGACGGTTATGAAAAACGCGCGTTTGAAGCAGGCATGCAAGGTTTCTTATCCAAACCTATACTAATTAACAAGTTGGCTGCAAAAATGGATGAAATTTTGAACCATTAACGGAGTTAACTCATTAACATTCACTTAATATCAGTTGTATAAGATGATGTTTATTTTGAACGTATTATGTACACCAAATGGCAATCAATTCTTTTTGCACAGTTGTTTGGTCGCTGTATTTGGCGCTTCATTGTTTTTCTTTTTGAGCGCCTTAACCGTTCACGCGGACGTTTCCCCGGAGCAAGCGGCAAGATTAACGCGCGATTTAACGCCGTTAGGGGCAACGCGAAGTGCAAATTCCGATGGCAGTATTCCTGAGTGGGAACTTGATACCATGCCAGCGGAAACGCACAGTAAACTGCTTAATGATTTAGAAAAAGAGACGCCATTGTTCACTGTGACCCATGCTAATATGGATCAACACCTTGAACTGTTAAGCCCCGGCCTTCAAAGGTTATTAACGACTTATCCTGACACATTTTATATTCCCGTTTATCAAACGCATCGAACCGCACGCTTGCCGGATTGGTTGTATGAAAACGCGATTAAGAATGCTTCAGAAGCTAAGATCAGCGAATCAGGCGGTAACGTCACTTATGCTTTACCGGGCATACCTTTTCCTATACCTAACAGCGGTGAAGAAGCCATATGGAACCACGAGTTACGTTGGAAGGGGCTGTTTTTTAAGCTCAATACTATTGAAGCCATCATCAACAAAAACGGTAGCTACAACCTAATTCGTAACATGTTAGAGGTGTATTCTGTTTATCATAATGTAAATCGACCAATAAACTTTGATAACTGGCGATACACCTATTATTTGTCTTATATTCAAGCGCCAGCTCGAATTGCGGGTGGAGCGTACCTTTCTTATGAATCAATGAAACCACAAACCAATCCTAGGCAATCTTGGATGTACGTTGCAGGGCAGCGGCGCATGAGAAGATCTCCAGTGATGGGGTACGACGCACCTACGTTTACCTCGGATGGGTTGCGAATGATGGATGAAATAGATGTGTTCAATGGTGCCCTTGATCGTTACCAATGGTCGCTTAAAGGCGTCAAAGAAATGTACATTCCGTACAATAACAGCGTCTTACATAAAGCGATGAGTAACGATGAAAAGGTGCTTACTTCGCTGCACACTAATCCTGAATACACTCGTTATGAAAAACATAGGGTTTGGGTCGTGGATGCCACATTAAAGCCGGGCAAAGAACACCTCTATAAGCGTCGAACGTTTTATCTGGATGAAGACAGTTGGGGCACCATGCTCGTCGATATTTACGATGAAGACGATGATCTGTGGCGCGTAACTCAGCGCTATGCTACCTATTTCGAAAGTGTGCCCGTGACTTTTACTGCGATGGACACTTACAGCGATTTAAAGAAACAGAGCTACTACATTCAGGCGTTCCCAGAAGGGTTTGTTCATAGCTACGAGCCGCCACGAAAAGGGTACTTTTCTCCGAACATTGTGCGGCAGCGTTTGCATCGTTAGTGCGACTTAGCAACCAAAAATTGGCGAGTCTAACGTCAGTCGACTCGGTGGTAAGTCTCTGAGGGTAGTTCGCCAAAGAGCTGTTTGTAGTCTTTAGCGAACTGGCTTAAATGCCAAAACCCCCAATGTGATGCGATGTCAGCAATGGAGCGATCAAAATCGCCGCTGGTTTTACAGCGATAAAGCGCACGACGAACACCGTTTAAGCGATTCATCCGTAAGAACTGCAGTGGACTGATGCCCATAATGGATTCAAAGCTGTATTGTAGGGTTCGTCGACTGACGTTCGATATGTCGCACAATTCGGTGATGGTCACGGGTGTGTTTTGATGGGTTGAAAGATACGCTCTGACGTTGTCGACCACCGATTTTCGGTGTTGGTGGCTTTGGGTGATGATTTGATTCGGAGTTTCTTTTTGAAGTACGTCAAGCAGAGCCATCATGACCACATCGTGTTGTAGGCGTTTCGTGGTGGCAGAGTGCTCAGACGCCAACGTTCGATTAAGAACAAACCGCAGTTCAGACAAGGTTTTTTGTGGCACATCTAATCGGCAATGGTAATTCAGTTCTTGCCAATTGAGGTTTAGACCATGAATCTCCGCGACGTCTTTGAGTGCAGAAATGCTGACGACGATGCCGAAGATGTCGTAAGAAGCGGGCGTTGTGAGTTCAAATTCATGGTTGCCGGGGCGACACATGATGGATTCGCGCTCAACCGGGAGACCATCAATCCTTACATCTGCATTGTTATGCGATGAAATTCCGAACCAGAGGGAGTCAGGCCATACGTTGCATGTTTGATTGAGCGCCTGACTGGTGTGTTCTTTAAACAGCTGAATATCGTCGAGGGGCAGTTCTAATATGTTGCCGTAAAACTTCCCTCGGCTGATTTGATCGTATTCTTGTTGCCAATTGGTGAGGTTGAGGGCGTGTTCATCGGCATCATTGGCTTCGAACAGGACTCTATGAGTGCTCTGTCGTGGTGCATCTTGATAATTACAGTGATTCATTTCAACGTCCTCTTTGCACCATTTTTATAAAATACTATTTTGCTTTTTTTGTATCTTTTTGATTTTTAAAATAAAATTTATTTTTGCCAAAACTTGATAACCGCTATTAAGTCAGTTTGATACTTTAATCAACAGCAAGACACGTTCCTAAATCGAGGTTGTAAGCGCTTTAACGAATGTGACATTCCGCTCTAAGTTGTGAGGAGTTATGGGTATGAATCATCAAACACGCCGTCGATCTGAAGGTCATCAATTCAGTCATGTGTTGGGTGCAGAGACTTACGGGTTTAAAAACTTGGCCGAATTAATGGCGAAAGCAACGCCTGCGCGTTCAGGTGATCGTTTAGCGGGGGTGGCTGCCGCTTCAGCAGAGGAACGAGCCGTTGCTCAAATGACGTTGGCCGAAGTGCCGCTCAAAACGTTTCTGAACGATGTTTTAGTGCCGTATGAAGACGATGAAGTTACGCGTTTAATCATTGATGAGCATGATTCTGAAGCCTTTAACCCCATTTCTCATCTTACCGTAGGGGATTTCAGAAATTGGCTTTTGAGTGATGACACCACACCCGAACAACTTATACAGGCAAGAATGGGCATTACCCCTGAAATGGCCGCAGCCGTCAGTAAGCTAATGCGTAACCAGGATTTGATCATGGTTGCAAAAAAGTGCCATGTGACCACGGCCTTTAGGAACACCATTGGACTACCGGGCCACTTTTCAACACGTTTACAGCCCAATCATCCGACGGATGATGTAACTGGCATTGCAGCCAGTATGTTGGATGGCTTGCTGTACGGCAGTGGGGATGCGGTAATCGGCATTAATCCAGCAACGGACAATGTAGCTCAAGCCATCAAACTCATGACCTTGATGGATGACGTGATTCAGAAGTACCAAATACCCACACAGTCTTGTGTGTTGACGCATGTCACCAACACCCTAGAGGCCATTGAGCAGGGGGCGCCTGTGGATTTGGTGTTCCAATCCATTGGCGGCACAGAAGCCACTAATTCAAGCTTTGGCTTTAACTTGAACGTGCTTGAAGAAGCGCAGCAAGCCGCACTTTCTTTGAATCGAGGGTCGGTGGGCCAAGACGTTATGTATTTTGAAACAGGGCAGGGCAGTGCACTGTCTGCCAATGCCCATCACGGATTAGATCAGCAAACCTGTGAAACGCGTGCTTATGCGGTTGCCAGAAAGTTTAATCCGTTACTGGTGAACACCGTGGTGGGGTTCATTGGTCCTGAATACTTATTCGACGGTAAGGAGATCATTCGCGCCGGCTTAGAAGATCATTTCTGCGGCAAGTTATTGGGTGTGCCTATGGGGTGCGACGTGTGTTACACGAATCACGCTGAGGCCGACCAAAATGACATGGATAATTTACTGACCTTACTTGGTGTTGCTGGTTGTTCATTTATCATGGGGATTCCTGGTTCCGATGACATCATGCTTAACTACCAAACCACGTCATTTCATGATGCTCTCTACGCGCGGCGGGTGTTGGATCTCAAGCCTGCCCCTGAATTTGAAAAATGGTTGGCGGACATGCAGATTTTTAATAACACGACCACCTATGAATTGAGTCACGGTATCCCGCCTGCATTTTCTAAATCTCTTTTGAACGTTAAGGGACGTGTTTAATATGGCCACACACATCAAACGTCAGGATTTGGCTCAGCAGCAGTGTTTTGTAGAAAACCCATGGGATCACCTGAGAGATTTTACTGACGCTCGAATCGGTTTAGGCCGAGCTGGCGTGAGTGTCCCAACTCATCATTTGTTGGCTTTTCAATTGGCCCATGCTCAAGCTCAAGATGCGGTGCATTTCCCGTTGGACATTGATCAACTGACGAATAACTTAGTTACCACAGGGTTACTTCCAAGTGATGAGCAGCCTTTGGTATTACAGAGTCAAGCGGTGGACCGCGCCATGTACCTGCAACGACCCGATTTAGGAAGACGATTGGACGAAGCTTCTAAAGCCCTTCTGAATCAGCAAACTAGGGGTAGGGATGACGTCTACGATTTGGCGATTGTGATCGTTGATGGTTTGTCGTCTCTTGCGATTCAACAAAATACTCAGCCATTTCTTGCTGCGTTGGATGGATTATTAACACCGCCTTCTTTAGCGAAAGCGTCTTTGCAAGAAATGTCACCGAAAGAACCCGCTGAGAAAAAAACTGCGTTAAATATAGCGCCATTAACGATCGTTAAGCAGGGACGAGTGGCCATTGGTGATGAGGTGGGTGCGTTATTGAAGGCCAAAACCGTGTTGGTGTTGATTGGTGAACGCCCGGGCCTGAGTTCTCCGGACAGTTTAGGCCTGTACATGACTTGGGCACCCGAAGTGGGACTGACGGATGCCTCGAGAAACTGCATATCCAACGTGCGTGATGCAGGCTTGAGCCATGAAGACGCTGCTAATAAGTTGATGTATCTATTGCACGAGTCTCGACGGCTCAAATTATCGGGCGTGCAGCTTAAAGAGCGTTCCGAAGAAGTTCGTCTCGAACAAAGTGAAGGGCAGACGAACTTCCTAATTGCATAATGGTAGCCAACGTTATTTCACGGCTTCAACACTAAAAATTCAATCGAATTCAAATCATTTTATTTTCTTAATTCATGAAAAGGTGAATCTATGTCTACAAATACGCTTGATCAAGAATATCTTGCCAAACGGCAGTTGAAAAAGGGCAGCGCTGGTTGGTTGTTGCTTGCTGGTTTGGGGGTCTCTTACGTGATCTCAGGTGACTTTGCTGGTTGGAACTTCGGTATTGCAGAAGCCGGTTGGGGAGGCTTTGCCATTGCTGCTGCATTGATGGCGTTGATGTATTTTACTCTGGTGTTGTCTTTGGCTGAAATGTCTGCGGCCATCCCTGCATCGGGTGGGGGGTACAGCTTTGCGCGTCAGGTGATGGGGCCAGCGGGGGGGTACCTCACCGGCCTCGCTATTTTAATTGAATACGCATTAGCGCCAGCAGCCATTGTCATATTCATTGGTGCAGCGGTAGAAGAGCTTCTCGGTATTAATGGCCCCATGGTGTACGCCGCCTTTTATGGTGTGTTCATTATCGTTCATTTGTTAGGTGCCGGTGAGGCTCTGAAGGTAATGATGATCATTACTGCCATGGCGATTTTTGCCATCATCGCGACGGCAGTTTCGTTATGGGGCAGCTTTGATTCAGCCAACTTATTTGATATCGCTGTGACTGACGCTGCGGGCGCTTCAGAGTTCATGCCGTTCGGTTGGTATGGCGTGTGGGCGGCATTACCGTTTGCAATGTGGTTGTTTTTAGCGGTTGAAGGCGTGCCATTGGCAGCAGAAGAAGCCAAGAACCCAGCGAAAGACGTACCTAAAGGCATCATTGGTGCAATGGTCTTCTTATTGGTAACGGCTTTGTTGGTTGTGTTTTTACTGGCGGGTTCTGCTGGGGCTGAGGTGATAGGCAAAAGTGCTGTGCCATTGGTGGATGCCTTGAAACTGAGCGGTAATGAAAATTTAGCGACAGTCGTTAATGTACTTGGGCTGGCTGGTTTGATCGCTTCATTCTTCTCAATAATTTATGGCTACAGTCGTTTGGTGTTTGCTCTGTCTCGTGCGGGGTATCTGCCAAAGTTTTTATCGCTGACCAGCAAACGCAAAGCACCGACTTGGGCGTTGGTTGTACCGGGTGTGTTTGGGTTTATTGCATCATTGAGCGGTGAAGGTGATTTGATGTTGGCCATGGCGGTTGTTGGTGCGACCATTTCTTACGCATTGATGGCCCTGAGCCACATCTTGCTTCGAATTAAGCAACCTGAGTTGCCACGTCCGTACAAAACACCGGGTGGAGTGGTAACTTCTTCCATCGCTTTAATTTTGTCTGTAGTTGCGTTAACTGGGGTGTACGCTTTTGACCCTCGCGCGTTCAACTACACCATTGTTTTGTATGTAGTGGGCGCTTTGTATTACTTCTTCTACAGCAAGAATCACTTGGTGGCGAAAACAGCAGAAGAAGAGTTTGAAATGCTGGCTATAGCAGAAAGTAACTTATATTCAGCCGATGATGCTTATAAGAATGAAGCGACGGTCTATGGCGCTAAGGTTAGTTAGTGTTTAAATATATGCTTAATTAAGTCTATTTTATTAAGGTTTTATAGAAACGCCTGGTTTATCCAGGCGTATTTAAAGCCTCGTTTTTAGCTATAGATCAAAACTCGGCATTATTTTGAACGCTCTCGTAACGTTAACTGGATGTTCTTTCTCTCATGAAGTCGATTTGTGTTAAATGTTCTTTAAGTAACTTTATTGATTCATTTTCAATTTGGCGAACTCTTTCATTGCTTAGGCTTAATTGATTAGCTATCACATTTCTTGTTTCTCCTAAACTCCTATTCAGACCAAACCTCATATTCAACACTTTTTTTTGTCTTTCAGAAAGAAATCCCAGTGCTTCATCCAAATAGTATTTATCATGCTCCCGATTGATGTAAGAATCTATTGGGGGACTCTGTGATTCAAGTGTGTCTTTAAACGGTACTTTTGCTTGCGGAGAAGGTACATCATAAGGTTGACCAAAATCTTCTATTTCTAATATTTCAGTTACTTTTTCAACTGGCATTTCAATTATAGTTGCTAAGTATTTATATGATGGTTGTATACCGTGAATTCCTTTGTAATCTATGATGATGCTATGTAGCTTTGTTCGTATGCTATTTATGTGATAAGGCACCTTTATTATTGATCTATAATTACTGATTGCTTTACGTATGTAAGACTCAATCCACTGATAGGCGTAAGTTGAAAATTTGTAGTTTAACTCGGGTTTAAAACTGTCCATTGCTCTTATTAAACCCATTGATCCTTCGTGAATCAGCTCTGTAATTTGTATTCCCAGAGAATGGTTTTTATTTAGTTTGTATGCGATCTTCACTACAAGCCTAAGATTACGATCATGAATCTCATCTCTTATTGCGATAAGAGACTTTTCTAGCGCACTAAAAAAGGTAACCTTCTTCTTATTGATTTTTGTTTTTTGACTGTATAGTTCTTTAAGCTCTGCGAGCAATAAGGAGGTTGTAATAAAGCTGGATTCGTTCTGTGTAATTCTATTTTTTGAGTTTGAGAGCTTTCTATTAAGAAGCTCTTTCAATTCTATAAAATAGCTGAAAGCATTTTCTTCCTCTTTTTTTGTAAATACGCCTTGATTAGCTAAAAACCTTCTATAAAAACTCAGTGTGTCTTCAAGTTCGGTAAGAACACCCTGTTGATTTTTCATAGCGTCTCTCCAATAGGTATTTAATCTACTTATTCGTTGTTTACGTATAAATGGATTAATAAAGTTCGATTTTTAGTTAGACAAAAATTAGACGGGTGGAATAAGGGGCTGATATGTACTCTATAGGAACAGCAGCAAGATTAGCTGGGGTTAGTACTCATACAATTCGAGCATGGGAAAAACGGTATAATTTAAAGGTGTGTACGAAAGATAAGAATGGGCATAGACGATATTCTCGAGCACAAGTTGATCATCTTATCTTATTGGTAAAGTTAACTCAGCAAGGTAGAAAGATCAGTGATATTGCTCATCTGTCTGTTGATGCTTTGAATTCGGAAGCGCTTGATAATAAATTTAAAAAAATTATTATTGATGATCCTGTGATATTAATAAAGGGACTGGCTCTAGAATCGATTGTAAAAAATAACATTCGGTCTTTTGATATTTTCAAGATACTTAAACTTACAGACGTATTAGATGAAATTAAAAAGCCTGATTTGATTTTGGTATCGGACGATGAAAAAAAGTCAGGTTATATCGGGGATGAAATAGCATTGATTAGTAAGCTATTTCCGCATTCGTCCATTGTTCTCTTTGCAGAAGAAGACAAAATTGAAGGCGTACTAGGTCAGAACCTGAGATTCTTGAGCTGCATAGCTTCAGAGCCAAATAGAGAGCTTGTAATAAATATTCTACAGGAAATAAAAAAACAAAAGCACTTGTATCTTTTTACTTTAAAAAAATCTGAGGCTACTTTAAAAAAAGTCAGAGCTCATATTACTCGCTCAGATGTTTCACCTAGGGATTTAAACAAGTGTATTAATCCGATATTTCAAATTGAGCCTGAATTTATTGAGATTTTAAGTGAGGCTCTATCTAAGCTTTATGATTTGCGAAGTTACACTATACTCAACAAGCAATACTTGTCCGACATCCGCTTAAATCAGTTGATTTTTGATTACGTAGCAGATGCTATAGAGTTGATTGAACCGTTAACTTCAATAGCCATTGAATCAGAAAGTTTGATGGCATCGTCTGATCAATAAATTGTTTAAGTCTTAAATAAAGCTTTTAACTAATTCGTACCATACCATAAAACCCTTCACTCTTTTTTATAAGATTTAGTGGTGATCATTTCGCTAGTTTACGTGTAAGAAAGTTTAAATTTAATCCTATAGGTCTTTATGATCTGATACTAAATAAGTTCCGTATATTAATAGCAGAGTAGTTTAGAAAGTTCCTGAGGCTGTGAACATGAATATTTTAATATCGGGAGGCACTGGGCTGATAGGTTCCTTGCTTTGCAGTAAATTGAAGAAAAAACATAGACTAACCATCATTTCAAGGAAATCTTACATAGCTGACCGTGATATTACTTTTGTTAATAGTTTTGAAGAAATCCGTTCCGATGAGCATTTCGATGCCTGTATTAACCTAGCCGGTGAACCTATTGCTCAAAAACGATGGTCGATGCGACAAAAGAACAATATTCTATCTAGTCGTCTAAATATGACAGAGGATTTCATATCCTTTTTTCGTAGGGTAAACAGTTTGCCGAGCGTATTCATCAGCGGTTCCGCCATAGGTTTCTATGGGATTGAGGACACCTCTGATAACGTCACGGAAGAAGGTTTAGGAGACCTAAGCTTTTCAAGTTCATTGTGCAGGCAATGGGAAGCGGCAGCAATGAAGGCTGAAAGCATGGGAGTCAGAACATGTTTATTAAGAACTGGGGTCGTTTTGTCTTTAAATGGTGGTGCATTAAAAAAAATGATGCCCGCTTATAAATATTATTTGGGTGGCCCAATTGGCTCTGGCATGCAGTGGATGTCTTGGATTCATATATCTGATTTAATTGGTATTATTGAATTTAGCTTGTATGAAAAAAGTTTGAGAGGGGCTATTAACTGTACTGCTCCTGAACCAGTAACCAACATGAATTTCTCTGCTGCACTAGGAGAGCAGCTTCATAGACCAACTGGATTTCGTATACCTGCATTTATAATTATTTTATTAATGGGCTCTATGGGACGTGAGTTGTTGCTTTCAGGAAAGAAAATATTACCTACTAAAATTTCTCGTTTAGGATATGTTTTTGAATTTAATGACATAAAGAGTGCATTAGAAGATTTGTGTAATTGAGTTTTTGTTAGGCTTCTTTATTCGAAGCCTAACACTTAGTGAATAAATTACTTCAAGTATTTATCGCATGTGTTCCACCGAAAGCACGTTCAATTTCCGTGAAATATTGTTTGATTAGACGGTTTTCACAGGGTTTAGGGCTAAAACACATAGCTAATTAGATTCATAGTTCAAAACAAGGACGTTTCGAATGAGTTCAACAGTACCCGTACTACGCGTTGCAAGACCTACTGATCACCTTGATGACATCACGTCTATGTACATGGCGGGGTTGGATTTCCAGCTCCTTGCTGGTTTTAAAGAACATGCAGGGTTTGATGGCTCCATCATTGGCCATCCTGATCATAATTTTCATCTTGAGTTTACTCACCACTCTGGCACCACGGTAGGTAATGCTCCGACAAAAGATAATCTTTTGGCCTTCTATATTCCTGATCGTAAGGAATGGACTGAACGCTGTGAAAAGATGATTCAAGCGGGTTTCAAAGGCGTCTCTTCTTACAACCCGTATTGGGATGAAATAGGGAAAACCTTTGAAGACTTGGATGGGTATCGGGTCGTTCTACAGAATGAAGAATGGCTTCCCTAGTAAATTAATCAATATGCTAGCTAAAGGGTTTAGACAGTGGCTTGTTTCACTGAATGTCCTAACCCTTTTGCTCGTATTTTTCTCACGTTGATGTTCATCAAGTGGCGAATGCCATAACGAAATAGAATCTTCTTTACGCCTGACAGATTAATACCGAGCCGTCAGAAAAAGTTGGCTAACTTTACTTAGACAAATGTTTTGCTTCTCGAATCGACATACCAAACAAGCTCCGGAAGGTTCGGCTTAAATGTGCACTGTCAGAAAAGCCTGCGACGTGGGCCGCTTCTGTGGCGGATAGGCCTTTGGTAATGGCACCTACCGCGCAGATTGTGCGCCGCCAAAGCAGGTAAGGGCGCCAAGCTATGCCCATTTTTTCACTGAATAGATGTAAGAATCGGCTTTCTGATAGGGATAACTGACTGGCTACTTCATCGGCTCGCCAACCGATGGGCTTGTGGCAATCCCCCGGCAGGCATTGATCCAAGTTGGTCAGCAGCTTTTCGATGCGTTTATTCGTTATTCCGTTTGCTAGCGTGGTGTGGGCGTAGGTTGGTTTTATATCGAGCATTGTGTTTATGGCTGTTTGCGTCCAACGACGATCCATAAATGATGAGTATGCCTGGTTTGAACCAAACGGTGGGAAACATAAATAATCGCTTCTCTTATGGAGTAAAAATCAGTAGCTGAGCCTTTACAGCCTGACCCATAGTCGAACGTGTCTAGAACTGCATTTACATATTGGTAAATTGATTCAATGGTTCAGTCTTACATTAATCGCTGATAGCCAGTTTATTCAAGTATTTGAATATATCCAAATGCTAATCTATTCGGCATTGGAACGGGTGATCAGATGTTACTTCAAGCACGGGTTAACTTTTAACTCTCTAATAGATAGCACCTACTTCATTGAGTTTACACAATCGAAATTCAACGAGCGGAGAATTACACATGAGCCACAGCCATAATCATTCAAGTGATGGAAAATTAAGCTTCGCGGTGTTCATCAATATTCTTTTGACGATTGCTCAAGTCGTTGGCGGGATAATGTCTGGCAGCTTATCTCTTATTGCAGATACGTTGCATAACTTAAGCGACGCTGGCGCCATTGTCGTCGCTATTGTTGCTAGACGCATAGCCAATAAGTCAGCAAATAAAACAATGACTTACGGTTATAAGCGTGCTGAATTAATAGGGACATTAGTAAACAGTACATCTTTAATTTTAGTGGGCTTGTACTTGATCTATGAAGCCATTGGAAAGTACTTTAACCCAACGCCGATTGATGGTTGGATCGTACTCTGGGTAGCAGGCATTGCATTGGTTATAGACATTGCAACGGCGGTATTAACGTACTCTGCGGGCGCTAAAAATAACATGAATATTCGTGCTGCGTTCATCCATAACGTCTCGGATGCGATGGCATCGCTTGTTGTGATCATCGCCAGTTTGCTGATTATTTTCTTTGAGCTATACATCTTTGATGTCATTGCTACGATCGGCATATCGGTTTATGTCATCTATCACGGCAGTTTGCTTATGAAAAAGTGCATCATGATTATCATGCAAGCCGTACCTGACTCAATTTCTGTAGAAGAAATTCAGAATGCCTTAGAAGCAGTGGAGGGCGTGCAATCAGCAAAGCACATTCATGTATGGCAGTTGGAGGACGAGCGAGTTTTCATGGAGGCACACTTAGTTTTGAACAGTGATAATCAGGAGGCGGTTAAGGTCCAATCTCGCTCTATTCTTGAGGAAACGTTCAACATATCTCACGCCACGTTAGAAACGAGAACGGTTGGATAAGGAATGATCGTTGATAACGAGATAAACACTTTGTGCTAATCCATATGGATTAGCACAAAAGCGATCAGCACAGAAAAGGGTGAGCAACGAAAAGGAGCAGGTTTACCGATTCTCCAGCCGATTGTAATCCAATAGGCCTGCGGTATTTGGTTGGCCTTTCTCGTACTGTTTATGAATTGCATCGCTGTGCTGCCAGAAGTTTGGATTGGTTCGGCGTACGCCGAAGGCGTCCATCAAATGATCGTAATCATCTTCCGATTGAAGCTTGGATACTGCAGCGACAAAGTCAGGCACACTCTTAAGTTCTACGTGCCAATAAGCACCGGGATAGCTTCCTGTGATGCCTTTGTTGATGGTCAGGTAGTCTTCTTCGGGTAATCGGTTTTTATCTTCAAACAGTAAACTGTCGATGTTACTGTGGCCGCTGTTTCTAATGATACTGTATAGAGTGATGTCATCGCCATCTTGTATGGAAAGAATCCCCATTTCAGGCATGATGGTTGGAGCCCCTTTGGGGATGTTTTGCAGTTGAGCCAGAGTTGAATCCAGAGGTTGGTTCGTTAAGTTGTGTGGGCTTTGTTGCAGTGCACCTAGCTTTTCTTTAACGTGATCAAATAACTCTGATTTTGGTTCGCTTGATGTAAACGTAATGTTGGTTTTTACATCAAAGTTAACCCTCGGCCCGAATACATATTCTTTTACTTTTTGATGGGAGTTTCGGTACCAGTATTGCCAAAGCTTCTTTCGTTCTTCGGCAGGTAAAAGAGACAGGAAGTTGCCTTCACCTTCCATACGGAGGAAGTCCATATACAGACGGGTGTTGACCTGATGTCCTACATTGCCAAATACATCGTATTCCGCAACAAGTAGGTAATGTATGCGTTCAAGCAACGGATAATCGATTAACCAAGCCGTTTTAGGCTCTTGCCCAACAAGTCCTTTCAAGACTGAAGAGCTGTCGAAGTGTCGGAAGATGGTGAGCGTCGCATTGTCATTGTGTTGGTCGCCGTCCCAAATTAAATCTAAGTTCAGTTTATCCTCATCACTTAATCGTTTGATCAATTGAAGCTTATTTTGAAGGTATTTGTTTTGATGGACAGAAAAGTTTAGCCAATTTTTAATCACGCCCGCGTTGCTTTGTTTTTCACCCGGAAGGACTAAGTTATCACGTTGTTCAGCGACGAATTTCTCCATTTCCTCGGGCGCATTATCGGGATCTACAAACAGCACCCAAAAGTGATCATCAATGACATTGAGAGCAATTTGCCCTCGACAAACAGGACCTTTGATGAACCCCATGATGGTGAATTGAGCTTCTTCCAGCATGAACCGATAGCGAGATTGAGCCGGGATTTCTTTGAAGGCTTCAAAAGGATTCGCTGCTACTTTGGGGTCATAGCTTGGGAAACTGGATACTGTGTAGTTCGGTTGAATGAATAGGGTGTCCATTCTGTCCATTCGGTTTTGATCCAGAGAATAAGGCATAAGGGTTTTAGCCAGAATGCTCTCATCATCTCGTTGTAACCGGTAGTAAACTCGTTGAACGCCAGGGTCATCGTAAGGGCGTCTTGTCTGGATTGGGTCAATCGGAACGCCCGGCGGTGTGGAGGAGCGCACTAGTTTAAAATATTCTTTATATTGCGATGATATATTGGCTTCGAGATCCGTAAAATACAAATGAGCGAGGTAAATATGCTCATAAGCGTAACGAGCCATGAGTTGATGCTTTAAACCGTCTTGGTTTAAAAATGTTTCCCATGCTTGGATTTCTGTCTGATAGGCTTCTGACAGTGGGGCTTGGTTTGCCATCGTAGCGCCGTCTGATAGCCACTTAGTCAGAACAGAAAACTCGTTGTCAGATAACGCAGGCAAACCATAAGGCATGCCGTGATTTGGGTTGTCAGCCAGAAATTCTTGCGAATCAACCAACGTTGGACATTGATTTTGTTGGTTTATGCCTGTGATGATATCAGAACTTAAACGCTCAGTTTCGGCGACGGGTTGCTGTTGTTTATGTTTGATAAATTGATAGAGCAGACTGGCCTCAAGGTTTACCGCTGGGGTTTGGGTTCGTTCGTTCAGCACTGAATGAAACCCTTTTTGGCGCCACTCAAAGGTGCTTCTCGCATCGATGCCTAAACGTGTAGGGTTACTTGCTAAAATACGAGTGCCGTCGTAGACCACGTCTTTACTGGCACCACGATCAATGCCCTCAGGAGATGAAAGCTTAAGTTGGCAGGGCGCGTCATAACAACCGTGGCACACCACACATCGTTGTTCAATGATGGGTTCGACTTCTGTTAGGTAAAACTGTCCCGCAGGTGACGTTGTTTCGACTATCCGGCTTTTGGGCGAGTCTTGGCCGTAAATTTCATCCAGAGGATCGAACTGTGTGATACCGACACTGGCACAACCGGCCAGTAATAAAATAAGCCAAGGCCAGTGCAACTTTAATTGAAATGAACGCATATTAATCTGTCTGATGTCCTATTAAGTCGTTCATTTTGGCATAGAATTCAGAAATATAAAGGAGAAAACAGGGTGGGGAAATAGGTTGAGAAGAGGGCGTTTTCCCCAGTAAACACGTGCACTTCGTTTACCCTTAATTTCTCAGGGGTAAGCGATATTTGATTTTCTAGAGGGTTTTGTCTTCAGGTCGATGAAAGATAGCTCGTGATGAAAGACAACACGCGATTAAAGGCACCCCGTTCGTATATTAAATAAATCGTAGGCGTTAGCATATTAGCTTAGTGTGTGGTGTTACCCTGTATGAAGCCGGAGATAGAGTAATGCACTTCGCTTTATTTAATTAAATAAGGAAGTAAGATGTGTTTATGCGTTTGGTTTTTTAGTGTTGGAGCCTGACTAAACCAACGTGACTTATATAAAAAATCGAGTTTGACAGATTCATGCCTTATTGGAAGAAAGGCGGTTTTGAATATCAAAGATAATGGATTATATGAATAAATACTTAGAATCTTCGGAATACATTGATTGGAAAGACCCAGCGATCCTATTGAAGGCAAAGGTCTTAGCAAAAGCCTTTTCTCAGCCTCAAGATGTTGCCAAACGTTGTTTTGAGTTTGTTCGTGATGAAATCAAACACAGCTGGGATTACAAGTTAAATCCCGTTACTTATAAAGCATCTGATGTTCTTAAACATGGCACAGGTTATTGTTACGCGAAGAGTCATTTATTAGCTGCGCTTCTACGAGCTAACCATATCCCTGCTGGTTTATGCTATCAGCGTCTAACGATCACCGACGAACCGCCATTTTGCTTACACGGTTTAAATGCTGTTTATTTGGAGGGTGTTGGTTGGTATCGCATGGATGCAAGGGGGAACAAACAAGGGGTAAACGCCGCGTTTTCTCCACCTATTGAAGCGTTAGCGTTTAACACCGCTACGAAAGGAGAAGCCGATTTACCCGGTATTTGGACAGAGCCTTTACCTGGCGTAATTAAGGCGTTAAAAAACAGTAAAAACTATCAAGAGGTTGCTGACAATTTGCCTGATATTGCTGACTACAAAGAAATGGAAGGCAAGATTGGTATGCTTGAAGACATTCAAAAAGAAGTTTCATAATTCGTATTACGCAAGGAGTGCACATGAAGGTCATGGTAGTCGGTTTACTTACTTTGTTTTCAATCGGTGTTTCTGCTCATCCGAGTGAACAACCGCCTGAACTTTGGTCTTGGTTCAAAGATTTAAATAAATCGAAAGAGGCTTGTGAAATACAAAGTGCCTTCACTATGAAGGAATTTGAGTTAGAGAATCAGAAAGAAACGGAATATGGCATTTACGGGAACGTGAAAAGTAACAAGGTCGTGGTTAAGTGCATTTCAATGAGTGAAAGTACAAGTAAGTTGATGGTTGCTGTTGCGGGTCATGATCGTGATTCAGTAGCGCTTGTTCGAAACAAAATCATCGAAGCCATTAAGTAATTGTTTATGCAAAAAATATACTATGCAAAGTTTAACCAATTAGACCCAGCAGACTTTCTCCCCATTCTTAATGAAGAAAGTATAAGGGATCACCTGATTTCTCACAGACGGTTTGATGTTCAAAGTGTTACTGAGTGGGTAAAAGGAAAGATTATTAGTGATGCTATGCCAGGTTGTCGCATTCGAGCGGTATATTCTGAAGGCGCGTTGGTGGGGTGGTGTGGCATTCAACAAGACAATGAAGACTTTGAAATTGCCATTGTCATTTCACCTGCGGTTTGGGGGATAGGGCTTTCCATTTTTAAAGCGTTAATGGCGTGGTCGAAAGAGTTGGGGCATCAAGAGGTTGTAATTCACCTGCTTGAGACCCGACCTGTCTATAAGTTTTTAAAACGGAAGGCGATAAAAGTTAAGCAGACGGAGATGCTAGGCCGAAGTTTTATGACGTATCATCTGGCTGTTTGAAGTGATGCTTATCTCCCTCAATCGCTAACTGCTTTGAACTTGATTCACCGCCGTGAAATATTCAGTAATTAAGCGGTTGGCCCAAGGCTTTGCAGTGATGCCTTCAAAGTACGCACAATGACTGCCCCGATCTGTGACCACTAGAATGATGTTATCCATGGCCTCGATACGATGTTTATGTTCATAGACATTATCGATGTGGCAGACCGGATCATCTTTCGCATTCAGGATCAGCGTTGGAATTGTAATCTGATCAAACACTTCGGAAGGGTTGGAGTTTTTCATATAATCTTCCATGCTTTCGTTGCCAGCGACTTCGTATAAGTGCTGGTGGAATTCATGTAAGTCTTGTGTCTTTTCTAGCGTTTCAAACGACTCTAAGTGCTGAAGCGTTTCTTTGTTCGGAGTGATGAACAATTTATGAAGCTTCTTCGCCATCATTTTACTGTAAAAAGGGACGGCACGAGAAAAGGCGTTACGCATATCGTAGGCAGGGCAGTAGGCGACGGCGGCTTTGATGGGAGTTTCGTTGCCAACCTTGCCCAGATAATGAGCCAAAACACCAGAACCCGCAGAAATGCCCGTTGCGTACAAATCCGATTGTGGAAAGTTCTTTTGGATGTGTTTTATTTGTGCTGCAAAGTCATCGGTGTTTCCCATGGTATTGAAACTTGCTGTTTTTAAATCCATTTCGCCATGACCTCGGCGAACACACAGAGCCACACGCCAACCTAATTGTTCTCTGACGTATCTTACAAAACCGCGCATGCTTTGCGGGTTTCCAGAAATGGTATGGAGTACCAGCATAGTGGGTGTTTCTTCCGGGAGATCCAGACCGAGCCAATCCACAGAAACCTGCCCACCATCGTCCATAGTCAATACATCTTGTCGGTCGTACGTTAAGGGTTTTGAAAAGCCCTTGATAAATCCTAAAACGATAAGCTGAAGGTGTGTATTGAATAGCCATGGCGTAGCAAAGTAACGGCGGTTCAAAGAACGGGTCGATTCTACAAGCGTGGTGTTCAATGGTGTGGCTTGGTAGGTCAAAGACGGCTTTTTAGCTGCGGTTGCGAAATAGTATGCAGTAAGCAGTACAACCACTCCTAGACTAATAAGAAGTAACGTCATAAAGGCAATCTCTGTAGTAGGAAGGTATTATTTTAAAAGAATGTTTTTACAGTGTAAAGATTGCTGTTTTGTAGAAAGAAACGCCTTCTTCGGCGTACTTGTATTTAACATTTTCGTTCATCCTTTATTTATAGGTTTACGTTGAAAAAGGAGGGCGGAACTTGGAAGTTACATCGTGATATGTAGAGCAGCAGTTTAACCCCGCAATGACGGGGCCGATTAAACACCAATAGCATTTCAATGTGAGATGTTTTTGAGTAAGTAGGTGCCGTTAAGCACATTTTGGTTTTGTGCTTAACGACGTAGTGTTTATTGATTCCTCACCATTTCCATTTGTTTTTATTGTTGGCCGTTACGCCGGATTCAATTCTGTTTTCGTACCAACTTGTGTTGCTTGTGTTGTTACTTTCTACAAAGCTAATGAACGTTGGGTAGGCATTACCTAAATCCACGTATTCATTGGGAAATAGCCAATTCTCTGGGAGTATGAGTGCAAATGGATAACCGTTGGCGTCCTTAAAATTAGTTTCACCGTTTTGAGTATTCGCAGATTGGTTGAGTATGGCACTGTGTTCCGGTAAATGGATTTCATATCCGGTATCTTGGACGTACAGAATAGGGTCGAAAGGCGCGAGCGTCATTTGATTAATTGGGACACCATTATCTAGGGTTACAGAGAAACTGAATTTAGGGCCCGGAATGTGTTCTGTATACCAAAGTGTATTAACAAATGTCTCGTTGGGATCGTAAAAGATCTGTTGAGAGTTTGAATACACTTCCATTAGAACATGACCTGTTGAGGCAATATCACTCGGAAAACCTTCCATTGGGCTTGAAGAGCTGGGTTGGTTGACGGTCAGACTTCCTGTTGCCGTAATTGAATTGGGTAAGTTGATGTGTAAGTACCAGTTGTGATTGTATGAACCGCCTTTGGCGATCATGTACCCATCTCCTTCAATTGTTTTTACTCGACCATTGATGTCCAGCCCGTATTTGACTTGATACCCGACTACGAGATCGTTGAAGTCATAGTCGCCTTTACTTGGGAAGTTATCTTCATAGACGGCTATGTAGTAACTTGAAGACGACGGATAGAATAAATAACTGCTGACCGTTGCGTTTTCTTCATCAAGAACGACCAAAGGCGCTGAACTCCTACCTGCAGCTAAAGCATCAAGGTAGACGGCATCTTCATACGTTATGATGGCCAGATCTTCAAACCCTGCGGAATAATCGTAGAACGCTTCTGGGTCACCTAAGCTTTCATTTGTTTCGACTAATTCGATCTCCAAATTTACTGACGTGGCATCCGACAGGTTGGTATCGACAGGGATTGACAGCGTGGCATCAAACGATGAACCGTTGATGTCTCCATCTCCATTAGGTGTTAGACGACTCGAACCTGTTTCTCCCAATAATGTGTAATACATTTGACGGTTAGTGGACCCTGACTCTGCCAATGATGTTTGGGTTTTGGTAGAGAACTGGCTGAAGCTATAGGTTATGCCATACTTTACCACTTCGAGGTTAATGCTCTTTACTGCAACGCCTTGAGTCGATGCCTTTTCTGTTCCGTTAGCCGCTTCGTTAATGTCTACAGCTAACACGATGATCCCCCCGTTCTCTTGTCTCAAGCTCTCTAGCATTTCTGTTGTGATAGAGGCGTTACCTGTGGATGCACGAAGTAAATCTATATCTCCAGAACCTTGTTTTATGGTGTCTTTTAGTTGCGTTGAAACAAATTCGGATGCATTCGATAGGGTCGCTAATAATAAGCATGTGATGAATGAAGTAAATAATCTCATAGGGTGATCTCCAGAACCTTAGTGATGTCCGCAGAGCTTTCACTGAATATATCTACATACACCATTTCAGTGGAGGCCTGAGGGTTGATATCTACTTCAAACACGTTGGTTGGGTGAACTTTTCCTAGAAAATACACGTTGCCGTCAGTGTCATAAATTTTGATGAATCGGTGGCTACCAAAAAGTGGTGTATCTGACGGGTTAAGCGTTAATGTTTGATTTATAAAGTTAGAGAAACTTGCTGTTGCGGGTAATGGATTGTCCGCCAGAGTCGTTGTGGCACTTTCTTCAACAGTGTCATCGTTGTTGGTACTTGTGTCTTGGGTTTGAGTGGGTGATGCATCGCTTCCGCCATCCCCTCCGCCACCCCCACAACCGAAAAGTGTTATGCACATTAAAAGATAAAGAGACAGCTTCGGGATTCGTTTTAAATCAGTCGTTATGGCACAGGGGTAGTGCATAGGGATTCTCCATGATTAATTAACTTAGGTAGTTTTAATCACGATGTCTGCCGACTTTGGGTTTGTTTATAAATATCAATTGGTTACGTTTTTTATTGGGTGTTTTTTTTGCAAGATAAGAGTCGTTATGAAAATGAGTTATTTATATGCAAAGAATGAAGGGACAGAGGATGTGATTTTTGAACTGGAGATTATGTTTATCTTTTAGTTTATTTGGGGGTCTTAAAAAGCCTTTGAGATAAGTTGTCTCAATTTGTGAGTTGAGGTGGCTTTATCTGTCAGTGTGATTGCCTTTGAAAGCCGCTAAGTTAAGGAATCAAATTAACGTTTGAATAGCCCGTAAACAGCGTTCTGTAATCTCGGCAGCAGTGCAAATAAAAACAATAAGTGCATTTCGCCAGATAGGTAGCCGTTTCGATCTGAGTTTTAAGACATTAATAACCGATCTTTTGACACGATTTAAACCTGCCTTTATTGGGGCTCATTGTCCAGGAGTATCAGCCTGCGGCTAACAGCCTGACACCAGCAACTCATCCTTGAATTAAGGTGAATACGTATGAAAACAAAAATAAGAAATCTTGCAGTATCTCTCTCTTTCGTTGGTGCCGCTTTAGGTGCAGTAACAACAAACTCAACGGTCATGGCTGATACTTCGGGCGCGGTAAAGCATCCGATTGTTTTGGTTCATGGTTTATCTGGGTTTGATTCTGTTTTAGGCGATTACTTTTATGGCGTTAAAAGTGAATTAAATGGCGTTGGTGCGTCACAAGTTTTCACGCCTCAAGTCACCGGTTGGGACAGTGACGAAGCGCGTGGTGAAGAGCTCCTTGCTTACGTTGAAGATGTACTTGCAGCAACGGGTGCTTCAAAAGTTAATTTAATGGGGCATTCACAAGGCGGTACAACATCACGCTATGTGGCTGCGGTTCGTCCTGACTTGGTGGCGTCGGTAACATCGATTGGTAGCCCGCACTACGGCAGCAAGGTTGGAAACCTGTTTAATGATTCTGTACTGGAAGGACCTGCAGTTGCGATTGGTAATGCGATTGGCAGCATGATCGCACTTTTATCTGGCGATTCAAGCCAAGAGTCTAATGCGATCGGTGCGATTGAAGCTCTGAACGAAGCTGGCGCAGCTGAGTACACGGCTAAGTATCCGCAAGGCGTTCGTTCTGGTTCATGTAAAGATACGCCTTCATACAATGCTGGAAGATGGTGGTGGCCAAATTGGGTGAAAGATTATTCTGTGAATGATGGTCAGCATCAGGTAAACGGTGTTCGTTATTACTCTTGGAGTGGTACGTATAACGGTGTCTTTGATTCAAATGTGCTTGATCCTTTGGATGGTGTTCTTGCTTTAGCGAATGTATTGCACAGTGGTGAAGAAAACGATGGTCTAGTCGAACGTTGTTCTTCGCACATGGGCGATGTTATTCGTGACGATTATACGCTAAACCATGGTGATGAAATAAATGGCTTCTTTGGTTTGCGTGGTTTGTGGTCTTCCGCGCCGCTACCAATTTATTCTGCGCAAGCGCGCCGTTTAAAATCAGCGGGTCTATAAGTTTTACAGTAAATAGTTAGTGCAGTTAAGAGGGAGGGAGGGTGGTTCGCCCTTTCTTTTTCCATTGTTTTACTGGGTGTTTTGACCGTTATCTATGAAGGGCGTTGATGTTATATGACTCGTTTCTATCAGTACCTCATTTCTGGTTTAATTTTGTTTCTGTTCACTTTGACCGGGGTGTTTGTCCTGCTTGAAAAAGAAGGCAGTCTTGCGAATCAAGCAACAACGCTTTCAGATACAGAGTTGAAGACGGATCATCTCAAGCTTGAGAAAACCGTTTCGCCAGAACTTATCTCCCAGCTTGTGGCTCAAAACCGTGTCAACGAGGCGTCTGGGACGGAATTGAATGATGAAGCTGCAGAAGCCTTTTATTCTAATCTTCCTGGGTCATTAAGTGATGCCCCTAAACCTGCGGCTTTGGCTGTTGATCCGGAAGGGAACCTTATTCTGGATAAGCGCGTTCAGCGGGTAATTGAATTCTATTTGATGGCCATGGGCGAAGAGCCGATTGAAAGCATCATTGCCCGAATTAAACACGATATGAATTCACAGTTGGATTCTATGGCTTATGGTCAGGGTGTCTCGTTTCTAGAGAACTATTTACAATATCGAAACAACATAGGTGATATCAAAAATCAGTTTGCTGATCGAGTATCGGAAGGTGGTCCGGATATTTCTGTCATTCGGGAAATCAAACAAGCCATTCGCGATTCGCGATCTGAATTCTTTTCGGGGGATGTGATTGAATCTTTGTATTCTGGTGAAGATGAATACGATGATTATATGATGAGTAAGGCTGAGATTTTAAATGATCGATCCTTGTCGCTCGAAGAGAAGAACGCTGAGCTTGCGCTGTTAAATCAAAATACCTCAGATGAATTAATTCAATCGCAAAACCAAGCCAACCAATTGTCTCAAGTTCGACACAGTGTTAATGATTTACGTGAGCAGGGGGCAAGCGACGATGAAATTAACTTATATCGTGAACAGCAGTTGGGCTCTGACGTGGCTGAGCGCCTTCGTGCGTTGGATGAAAAAAGGAATGCATGGAAGACTCGCGTGGATGACTACCGTTTGGCCTTAGCGGACATAGAATCAATGGATTCATATTCAAGCGAACAAAAAATGCACATGGTTGAAGCGTTAAGATCGGAACACTTTGATGAGCGTGAAGTATTACGAATTCGAGTGTTGGATCGAATGAAGTAAGTTCGTTTCTGTATTGGAAATAATGAGTTCTCATTGTTGATATATATGAATTTGGTCGAAGTTCCTAATATGTATTGAATCACAGACTCAAGCAGCAACAAGTTGGTGCAGGATGAGCGTGTAAAAACTCATTTAGGGAAGGAAACAATCATGTATACACTTTATTTCATGCCAGGTGCGTGCTCACTTGCGACACAGGTTATATTGCGAGAGTTAAATCAACCGGTACGTTTGATAGACAAGTCCAACACACCAGATTTCGCTAAGATAAATCCAGTGGGGTCAGTTCCTGTATTGGTTGATGGTGAGCAACAAGGTGATCAAGCAATCCTTAGAGAAGGGGTTGCGATCATTTTGCATTTATTGAATAAACATGAAAACTCGTTAATGCCGTCGGGTTCAGTATTTAGAACCCAAGCGGTTGAAAATCTACTTTATGCCAACGCTACAGTACATCCTGCTTATGGGCGTTTATTTTTTATTGCAGAACACATAAGTGATGGCCCGAATAAAGACGCAGCCTTTAAAGCGGCGGCTGATTCGATAAACCACTTGTGGGGTGTGGTCGAAAACAAGTTAGCAGGCCAACCGTTTTTAGGTGGTGATCGGGTTTCACCGGCAGACATTTTATTGGCTGTGTACTCTCGTTGGGGTGAGTACTTTCCTGTTGATATTCGAATCGGGGAGAATACTTCTCGCATGATAAACAAAGTCATTCAGATGGATAGCTTTCAGCGCTCTCTTGCCGCTGAAAGTACCGAGTCGAATGCTGCCTAAACATGCTATTCGATAAGCCCCATTTGTTTAGATAAAACCCCATACGCTGAAGACAGGAGAGCAGTTAATTCTTTTAGTCAGCGAATGTTGGGCTCTTTCGTAACTTATGCCGTTACGTTAACAAGGAAACCACTTTGGTTTTGGTTGTAGTCTCTTTGATACTCATTGGTTTGTCTGGCAACTAAAGATGCGTAGGACTCATTGTAAAGTGTGTCGTGAATGTCTGCATACGTGGGCTCAGAACCACTGGGGAAACGATCAAGAGTGACGGCGCCTCCGTAGTGTCTACCTAATATGGATTGAATCGCATTTAAGTCGCTGCCCCCATGAAGCCCTGAGTTAGCCAGTGTTTGCCCAACGGAACCGCTGAATGATGTAATGCCTTGGTTGCTGATTGTGCCGATGATTTTATTATTCTCTTTAATCACGGCGGTTTGTTTTTCGTTGCCTTGGCGTTGGAGTTGCGCTTCATACTCTGCTGGCGTCATTGGAGCGGGCAGAGGCTTTAGAAGGGACTCAGGGAACTTCTTAAGTTCGTACTGACTGAGATCTATTTCCATTCCATCTTTAATTTCTATGCCTGTCTTTTTGGCTTCCGTATTACTGTTTATTTCTTTGTTATCCGAAGATGCAACATTGTTAGCAGGGGGCTTGCTGTTTTGATTATAGGAGGCAAGCGCTTGCCCTCCGAGCGTGACATTCATTGAATATTCCCTTACTTCTTAGTCATTAACTTCAAGCAGCAAAATCTATTCCAATAAGTATTGGTTCTGTGTGGGTGGTCAGAGATTGGATTTTAGGAAGAAATTAAGATAAAAAAGACAGGCTAGACAGTAGTGTTGATCAACATTCTGTTAGTTGATATTAGATATAAACCCATTCCGTAATCCCACTCAGTAGGGCTGAACATGAGCACTGAACTTACGTATTCGTCTCTCGAACTTAATTCTGACGAAGCTTTCGCAACCATTAAAAGACTGCCTGGTGTGCCGTATTCGTACATGTTAAGAGAAGGGGATGCTTTAACAGCGCAAGATTTCCCTGATGGGTTGCTGTTTCCTATTGCTCCAGAAAATGGTGATTGTTTAGGTGATTCAGTGGATAACATCTTTTCGTGTTTTATGGTTTCAGAACGCTTGAAGGTCTTTCTTGAGGGCATTCCAGAATTAGACGGAGCGATTCAATTCTTACCTTTTGGTGTGTTAGATAAGAACGCAGAAAAAATTGAAGGAAAGTATTACTTAGCCAATGTGTTACCTTCGTACGATTGTTATGACGTAGAAAGAGGGGATTTTAAAGCTCACCCTAGAACAGGGCTAGTCTGGAGAATTAAGACAATGGTACTAGATGACGGAAAAATTCCTAATGATGCAATGATCTTTCGATTAGGCGAAATTAAAGCGAGAATTATTCTGCGATCGGATCTCATTAAAGCCATTAATGATCAAGGATTTATCGGATTATCTGTTTGTCCTAACGGCGCCTTGCTGCCATAACAAGTGGCTTAACCACACAAAACATAGTCCGATGTTCGTATAAGGTTTCATTGGATGATCGAGTACCCTCCCACGCGTATTTGGCGTTTACCGCCAAGGTTAAAATCCCTACGGGAAGGTTTGTTTTATGCTCTTCATTCTACGTTTTTGGTCCTCGTTATTTTCTTCTGCTGTTAAACGCATTTTAATTATTCATAGAACGTCTTTCTTTGTTAAAAAGACGGCATTGATTAGCGCGTTTCTTTTGCTTTCAGGCAGCCTTTACGCAGGTATCTCGTTTGACGACACCGGTTGGCAATTAAGCAAATCAGATCAACGAATACGTGTATACAGCCTGTCTATTGATGGCTCGGATATGGATGCAGTAAAAGGGGAAACAACGGTCAATGCCCCACTGGATCGGGTTCTTTCTGTGTTTCTGAAGTCTACGGATTGTCAGGATTGGCTGCACGACTGTTCTAATTATAAAGTCTTAAAAGACAATGATGATGAAAATAGGCAGATCTATTTTGTTCATGATTTCCCTTGGCCTATCACCGACAGGGATTACATTTTGGATGTTGAAGAAGTGCAAAACCCTAATGAAGTCGTGCTCCACATCGTAAGTGATAATGATGCACTGCCTTCAAAAAGCGGTTTTATTCGTGGTGGCAATATGGAAGGCTCAATTCGTTTAACACCGTCTGCATCAAATAAGAAAACCAAAGTGACTTGGATGTTGCATATTGAAGTGGGGGATGGAATTCCTAAAGTCCTCGCTAACTCACACATCATCGATATGATGCACGGTTCATTAATGAATTTATCAAAATCAGTCAAGTTGGAGCGCTACAAAAATTTGACTGATTTGTCTTCGAATTGACTAGTCAGTTTCTTGCGTGGCCGGTTGTATGAGATTGGACTGGTTGCGCTCTGAGAGGTAGGTCATCATAATAAATGATGGCTTAAATTGATTGAGGATGGTATGGATACCAGAAAAGCAACCGATCGTGATCTGGATGCGATATGTATTAACTAGGTTAAGGGATTAGCATGAGCATTTACCGTTTTGTACTTTGTGTCTTTATAAGTGTTTTTACCTCGATGGCGAACGCAGACAATGGCTTAGTTTCGATTAAAAGCAATTTTACTGTGTCTGAAACTGGAAGTCGTTTTGAACAGTTATTGAGCAAAAAAGGCTTAACGCTTTTCAATCGAATTAACCATTCCTCTAATGCTGCCAGTGTTGATCTCAAACTCAGGCCCACTGAAGTGATTATTTTTGGTAATCCAAAAGTAGGCACACCATTAATGCAATGCTCTCAAACCATGGCAATCGATTTACCTCAGAAAGTTTTGATCTTTGAAGACGAAAATGGACAGGTCTGGTTAACTTATAACGACCCTGTCTATTTGAAACGACGTCACAAGATTGAAGCATGCGAGGCAGTGATTACGAAAGTATCCAAAGTACTTAATATCTTATCAGCGTCAGCTGCTTCTCATTAATTCATCGATGTGGAGTGGTTATATTTTCTTGGTTGTCTATATTTTAAACAGTTTGTGGTGTCTTAAGAGCTAAATCTATGGCGCGTAATTGTTCTTCTTTTTTCTCCCTCTTGCTGGGGGTATCTCTTTCCCAGGTGAGTTCATCTGACGACTTGGATTTCTTTGATGTTTCGTTGACTGAATTAAAAGAAATGAAGGTGACGGTTGCTTCTGGTTTTGAAGAGTCGGCACTAGACAGTGCTTCGAGTGTTTCTTTAATAACCCCGACGGATTGGCAAAATAGAGGCGTTAAACGAAGTAATCAAGCCCTTGATATGGTGCCAGGTGTGGCCACGTTTGGAACGTGGGGAGGGGCAGAAGCCATTGCTATTCGAGGATATGCTACTGAGTTGAGTGTGCGAGGTATCGCAACGTTAATCGATGGTGTACCCGTTAATACTTTTGCTTATGGCAGTGCTCAGTATGATAAAGCGAATATTGGCTTGGGCACATTAAGCCGAATTGAATTAATTAGGGGGCCGGGAAGTACTTTATACGGAAGCGATGCATTTCACGGGGTTTTGTCATACAAAACTTATGAATCGGATCATGATGATTCTCGGATCAACGCTGAAGTAGATAGCAGTAATTACGGCCAAATAAACGGTCAGTTTTCTAGATCCATGAACGATCATAATTTGAACATCGCGATGGATGTTAGAGCGCAAGGGTCTGAAGATCGAGAATACGATTACACCATTCCTGGAACCAGCATTGAACAAAGTTCCTCACGTCGGTACAGCAATGACAATTACAGTCTTTCTGCCAATTATCAGTTTGGCGATATAGAGAACTGGAAGTTGGATACGGGCCTTTATTTGTACGAATACGATGCCACTGGAACGCCAGGTTCTGGTACGCATTTTTTTTCAGGGAATACTTTTCAGCTGGAAGAAGACACCAGTGATGGCAGTGCAGATTTCCAACTCTATCGAGCAAACTTAACGAAACGTTTTTTGGATAATCTAGATGTGTCATTAAAAACGGCGTACTGGAAAAATGATCAACAATGGCGTTTTGATAACTCCCGATTTGATGCCTTCTGTGCTCTGGGTTTTACTGACCCATCGACGCAATGTTTGTTAGGGGTTCCAGGTCATTTAGCGTATCAAAAAACGGAAGAGACTCATTATCAAACAACGGTTGAATTAAAACAAAAAAATGAGATGTTGAATACTCAATGGATCGCTTCTATTGGCCGGCGTAAATCTAAGATCAACGATGCTTCTGTAGAACGTGTATCATTGACGCCTGTTTGGCCGGGTACCTTGTCGATTCCGAATTACTCTGGAGAAGACAGAGAGATAAACCATATCTCGTTTCAAGCTAAAACTGCGTTTGGTGATGGTGTTTATAATGTAGTTTATGGAGCAAGGTACGACGATTATTCGGACGTGGGTAGTCACACTTCTCCTCGATTAGGTTTTATCTATCGTCAAGATGATTATTGGTCCCATAAAATACTTTATGGCAACGCGTTTAGGGCGCCTATGGCGTTGGAATTCTTTGGTGTCGCGACCGTGGTGGGGAATGAGAATTTAAAGCCGGAAGAAATTGATACTTATGAGTTGGTTTCTCAATACTCTAAAGGTTCTTGGCATGTTGAAGTCGTTGCGTTTTATAGCCAGTGGGATGAGGCAATCATTCTCTCGGGGGATCCGAGTTTACCACCTGGTTTTGCGATTTATAAGAACAGTGGTGAGAATGAGTCTCGAGGCGTTGAGTTAATAGGAAACTACATAACTGATACTTGGATCGTACAAAGCAGTGCTTCTTATGTGAACAGCGAAAATGAAACGGCAAGCGTTGATTACGTGGCATTTCCTAAAGTGCTTGCCAACCTAGGCATCGGTTATCACTGGCATGATGTTGATGTCAGTGCGTTTTTGAATCAAAGGTTTCAATTGCAGCAGTATGAGTCAGATTACTTGAGTGTGGGCGGTGATATGATTAAACCTGAGAGAACCAAGGACTACTGGCGTACAGACTTGCATTTAAATCATCAACCCAATGCTAACCTAAATTTGTATATGAACTTCAGAAACTTATTTGGCCGGCATAACATTAAGCCCTCAATATATAACTCGGAAGGTGGCTTAAGTGATGAAAATTTTATGATTGCTATTGGTGGTCGATATACTCTTTAGGGATCAATATTTGATGGTCGCTACTAGTTTGATGGTTACAAGTATTAATGGTCTCTGGTATTAAATAGCAAAAGGGTTTGATTACGGTAACTCTCTTTCGTAGGGGGATTGTGTGGTTGATGATGATTTTGAAAACACGTCCCAATTTTATGATTGGTTAAATAGCTACGATTCTGCCGATAAAACGGCGGATCATCTCCTTGTTCGTTTCATTGAAGGCGTCAGACTGATAGGGATCGATGTTTATCGATCCAGCATGTGGCTACCGACGGCCCATCCTGAATTGTGGGGAACACAAGTCATTTGGAGTATTGACCAAGGCGCTCAAACCTTCCGTCGAGATCATGATATTACATCAACGCCAACCTACCTTAATACGCCTGGCGAAGGCGTACATAAAAGCCGTCAGGCAATGCGCTGGTCGCTTAATGTAAGCCCTGAGACACTGCCTTATGATCTATTACGAGACATTCAGTCGGAAGGCGGGACCGATTACTTGATCGTTCCGTTTCATACGGACCATGCCCAAGAACAGCCTTGGATTACCTTTTCAACCAAACAAGGAGAGGGTTTTTCTGACGAGCAACTTCAAACGCTAAAAGACCTTTGTAAACCCCTGAGTTGGAAAGCCCGAGTTGCGATTGCTGAGTCAGCTACCGATTCTTTGCTAAGTATATATTTAGGTCCGAACGCGGCGCAACACGTGCTCAATGGCCAGTTTAGACGAGGCACGGGAGAAGTCATTCATGCTGTGATTTGGTTCTGTGATTTACGAGGGTTTACGCAATTGGGGGATACTCACTCTGCTGCTCGTGTAGTTGAGATCTTAGATCAGTATTTCGAATGCGTGGCAGGCCCAATTGAAGACGCAGGCGGTGAAATACTTAAATTCATAGGCGATGCTGTTTTGGCGGTTTTTCCATTGGGGAGGGATGCTTGTAAAACCTGTGATGCGGCTTTAAATGCCGCTCAACAATCTTTGGTTATGTTGTCTGAAGGTTCCAAAAAGGAGAGTGGACAAAATAGACCTCCGCTTGAAATTGGCATAGCGCTACACGTGGGTGAAGTTCTGTACGGTAACATTGGAGGTCGATCACGGTTGGACTTTACCGTGATAGGGTCGGCGGTGAATGAAGCCTCAAGAATCGAGGCGTTGTGTAAAACCACAGCACCATTGCTTACCACACGAGATTTTGCTGATTTACTTGTCTGTGATCGGCTTGAGTCCATTGGTACAAAGACGTTACGTGGGGTCAGTAAGCCTCATGAAGTGTTTACATTAAAAGAATTCATGCGCAATGAAGAGTAGGTTTTAGGTTTACTTTTAGCTCTTTTGTACAGAAAAGGGGAGAAAGCAAACGATTGATGTCAGAGATACGATGTAATATTTGATTCTTGATAACTCGTCTTGCTCGACTTCACATTCCGATGATGTAGCTTTAGATTCAAAAATTGAAAATTACTATGATCTTGTATTCGTCAAGAATGGCAAGGTGTATTCGTTTTGAATCTGATTCGAAATGAAAATCTAGTCCAATGATGAACTAAATTTTTGGTGGAATTTAGTTTCAAGCCTAGATGGCTTGTGCAGTACTAATTAGGGCTCATTGATGAGCCTGTATGAACACATGGATGCGATTGAATTAAGCTTCGAATATTCATTTCAAGTTTCTAGATTGATTGTCCTTTATAAAATTTAGTCGAATAACCTCTATTTTATCGGTAGCTCTGCTGGCTGGCATGTAACAGCGTTTTGCATCCAACACAGGATAATAACGGTGTTAGGTTCTATTTCGATGCTAGTGAAAATTGAGTGCCTTTCATCAAGATAAGGAAACACACAATGAATCAAAATCAATATCGACGGTTTTTGAATAACCCTGTCACATTTATGAATGGCGGCCCTGTTACTCGGTTCCGTATTAATATGAGCCCTGGTGGCGCAGGCTTTGCCAACAGTATTAAATCTACGTCTCAAGTTCAGGGCGGTGTTCCACTGTCTTTTCAGCATTCAGATGCGAGAGTTACGCCGATGTCGTTACGTTATGACGATACAGGCATACCACAAACAAGTGCGTTATGGGCGACCACGACTCGACCTCCTGCTGGAGATTACGTCACGGACCGTGCTTACTACCTACAATGGAGCGTAGATCGAGCTTATGCCATCGAATTGGGAAGTGAAGCTCAGTTATTCGTTACTGCTCGCATCGACGGTTGTGGCATCCTAGTATTTGAAACGCCGAAAAAACTGATCGTTGTGCACCATAACGTTCAAGTTGCTGCAGCGAGTAAATCGCGCTTCCAAAAAATGTTTGAATCCCAAGAAAAGTACAATATCCGTAATAATAACTATCGTTTCGACGTGAGAGCTCAAGCGTTGCAAGCACTGTCTGAACAAATCATAGCAGATAACCCTGACATCATTGGCGGTACTTCTTTGGACGCACGTCAATACATGGCAACAGGACAAGCGGCCAGTGTGTTTGGTGTTAAGCGTGATGGTCGGTGGCGCATTTTCTTGAACAGCAAGACAGGCCTAGATTATCGTACATCGTTGATGTATGGATAATTTGGGCCAACCCCGTACATTGATTACTTGTTGACGAATTGCTCGTTCATTGATTGATATGGCGTACAAAGAGATGGACTTTGAACGTTTTTACGGGATAAACGGTACTACTTTGTAGTACCGTTTATACAGTCCCGATTCTATAGCATTGTATTTACAGCACCGTATTTATAACACCGATTTTTAGTTTGGTATTTGGGTTATCCCTCTATGGCAGGCTCTTCATTCATACGTGCATTTTGTACGTGAGTGGATAGAAGTAAGATTAACAACACGAGTAGTAATGGCATTGCTGCAACATTCAAGGCCGTCCAACCAAAGACATTGAGTAGCCAACCAGAACTTAATGTCGCGATAGATGCGGAACCAAAGACCATAACTTCATTAATGCCCTGAATCTTCGATGCGTTCTGATTAGCGGAAAGCTTCACTAGCCACTGGCTGGCACCAAGGAAAGTAAAGTTCCATCCTACGCCTAATAACAATAGCCCGAGCGTTAATAAAGGCTTGTTGCTTGCAAATAAGTTAACCAGCAATGAGCTGATTAATACCATCACACCTAAAATTATTAGGCCCATTAGACCAAGTCGATTTACTAGCCAGCCGATGAAAAATGATGGCGCAAACATGCCTAGAACATGCCATTGTATGACCCACGCGGTATCAGAAAACTCGTAATGTTGATGTGACATATGCAGTGGGGTAGCGCTCATAATTAATACCATGACGCCATAGGCAAGCGCAGCCGTAAGGATGGCTTTCCAGAGATCACCTGTCAGATCCATTGGCTGTTTTGTTGTATCTGCTTTCGCCTTTACTTTCGGCCATTGTATAAAGGACACTAAAATCAAGGCAGCAAGAGAAATGGGGATGTACGCCAAGGCTGAGCTCGAAAAGGCTAAGTCAAAAAACAGGTCCTTGGTGACTGAGCTTAAGTTGGGGCCAATAAATGCAGCAACAACCCCAGCAGCCATAACTGCAGAAATGGCTAATGACTGTTTGCTGGGATGAACCAGCTCCATTGCAGCAAAGCGATAGAAATTTGCACAGGCAATGGATATGCCGAAGAAAATACTGCCGATAAGGAATATGGAAAACTGTTGGTACTGGATCGCGGTGAAAAATATTATTCCTGCGAGGATGTTAGCTAAAAGACCAGCAGAAAATATTGGCCCTCTGCCAAACTTTCCCATCCATAGACTCAAAGGAAATGAGAACACCAACATGGTCAACATACTTATCGCCATTGGTAAGGTTGCTAAATTAGTATTGCCTGCTAGTTGTTCGCCTAAAATGGGTGCCAAAGTAAGGAACATCATGTTGCCTATCATAAATAGGACTTGAACAGCCATTAGCAGCCATAAATTTCGATTCATCTGTCATTCCTTGTTTAAGCTGCGACCGAATTGTCTGTGTGTATTTCTTTACTTGTCAGTCAGCTTAAAGTGTTCCAATATATTTAAAAGATGACAAATATAGCAACGGGTATTCCAGTAATGCTACATATGCAGCCCGTATCAGGACGATATTTTTCTTCTTCAACAACCTTTAAGCGTGATGCGGTCATAGCAGGCATTGGTATAGGCCTGATTCCAGACTTTCTGTGTGAAGAAGCCTTGAGCCAAGGTCAACTGATCAAACTAAAATTTCAAGGGGAGCCACTGAAAACCTCTTTTTATGCTGTGTACCAACCGTCTAATTTTGAGAATCCTAAGCTGTATCGATTTTTGGAATTGATGCAGCAGGAACTGCCAAAGGCGTACGGTGTTTGATGTAGAATGTACTCAGGTTTTCTGATGATATGTGAAACTCTATAGGTTGAACTAGTTGCCTCTGAAATTGTTTGAGAACGCCTTTGTGTTAATAACAGCGTTCAACGGTAATCGTTTAAATGGTTTGAATTGAGCATCTTACTTGCTACTTACCTTCTTTATCCTCAATCACACATTTCTGCCAGCAAAAAGGCGCGGCCATTTGTTTGAAGAAATTGTTAATTGGGTAGTGCTTTGGAGAGATCAAACCAACATCGCCTAACGCATTCGATTTATTTTTTTCGGCCTTACCAGAGTAATAACTTCCGAAAAGAAAGTCCCAAATGATTAATACGGACCCAAAGTTTTTATTGCCAACCGATGTGTCCGTTGTATGGTGCCAGCGATGAAGTTCGTTAGTACTGAATACATAGTTAAGAATCCCATTTTTAGTGTCTATATTGGCGTGTTGGAACGCAGCCGATATGGCTGAGAAAACGAAATACAACATAATCACTTCTTGGCCTGCACCTAACAGAATCAGTGGGAATTGGCCAAGGAAGTAATTCCACAAATGGTTGATTGGGTGAACTCGATAGCCATTAAATTGATAGAGTCGTTCTGCACTGTGGTGAGAAGCGTGCACGCGCCATAAATGATGTTGTGTGTGACTCAGGCGGTGTACCCAATAGCGGCCCAGTTCAACGAATAACGCAAATAGGATCAATTGGCTAATCAAGGGCCAATCGTTAGGAAAAATAGCAAGACCCTTTGTGCTACTCATAGACATCAGCAATAGGCTAGTTATCCAAACGGTAGAAACTTTTATTAAGGGTTCTAAGACAGTCAAGATGAGAGCGAGAGATGTTAGATCGGCTTTTACATCGCCGGTATTTGTATTCCATGAGTTACGGTAGGGGAGCCATCGTTCAACCACATGAACGATGAGCATTGTGCTTATTGCAATCATGATAGCAAGTAATTCAACGTTCATTTGTTGGTTAATAGCCATGATCATTAGGGTTGTACCTAATGTGATAACTGTTGGAAACAGTGAATACTGAATGAGCGTTTTGATGGGGTGATTCATCTTTTTCTCCGTTACTTTTTTAATTTATGTTTATATATATATCTATGCTTGTGTGTGCATTTATGCATATGTTGGGTGTTAAAAAACAATGCCTAACAACAATTGCTAGACGTCGCTTGTTTTACAATGCTCAGGATACTTTCTAGCTTCTCGACAAAGCCCTCGCCGTTCAAAGTGTAGGTGGAGTGTTTGCCTTCTTTCTCACTGGTTACCAAACCCGCTTGAAGCATTACTTTGAGGTGCCTTGAAACTACGGATCGATCTTGAGACATATGGCTGGCGATGGTGCCAATGTCTGCTTTTTGAAGTTTCAATAAGTGTTTAATTAATTCAATCCGAGCAGGTTCAGAGAGGACTTTAAAAAACGTCGTATCTAGCGTGTTCTCTAAGGTCTGTAATGGGGTTGAGGTATGCGTCAGTTCATTCATAAATTCATAATATGCACGAGTGTGCATATATGCAAGTCTAAATTCTATTTTTAACTTCTTCGTAAATAAAGGGGCAATAGTTCATAAACAGAATTCAGTGTTTGTTTCTTTCAAATTCAAGTGTGTTAGTAAAAAAGCCGATTAAGAATCGGCTTTTTTAACTCGAATTTTATTTCCCTTAACGTCTTTTCCGTTAAGAGATTTAATCGCTGCTTTACCTTCGCCTTGTTTCGGCATTTCTACAAACGCAAACCCTTTTGATTTGCCTGTTTCTTTATCCAAAACCAAGCTACATGATTGCACCGCACCAAACGCTTCGAACATGGCCTTAATTTCATCTTCTGTGGTTGAACGAGCAAGGTTGCGTACTAATAATTTCATTAGGGTACCGTAATAATGATAAATGTATGTGTAAGGGTAGAACATATTTTCGGCACATCTTAACAGGTATTGTTTTTTGAACCGAGATCTATCGTCTTATTTCTCAATAGTCGTTTAGTTCGGTATAGTGCTCCTCCATTTTTTAGTAATTGATTCTTGCCATGCAACCTCAAGCTGATCCATTTATTGTTCCGTTTTGTCATGAGCAGATTGAGGTTCTCTATCAAGACGAGCACATTGTTTTGATTAATAAACCGGGCGGTTTGTTAAGCTTGTCGGGCAAGCATCCTTTGAATAAAGATTCGGTTCATTTTCGTTTAGTGAAAGACTTTCCTTCGGCAACACTGGTTCATCGGTTGGATTTTGGAACCTCAGGCATCATGATTGTTGCCTTGAACAAAGAAGCGAATGGCCTTCTCACAAAGCAATTTCAAGATCGAACAGTTCATAAAACCTATACAGCAGTTTTACATGGTCAGCTCGATACCGATAAAGGCCGTGTTGAATTTCCCATTGCGAAAGACAAACTGAATTTTCCGCTTCAAAAAATTTGTTACGAGACGGGCAAGCCAGCAATCACGGATTATCAAGTGATAGAGCGCAATGAGGATCGATCAACAACGCGTGTAACTTTTAAACCGGTTTCCGGGCGGACTCATCAACTTCGTATTCATAGTCAAGAGATAGGGCATCCAATTTTAGGTTGTGATCTGTATGCTTCAGATGAAGCTTTCTTCATGGCCGAGCGCTTAATGCTTCATGCAACAACTATTGAATTTGACCATCCTGTATCGGGAGCACGTATGACAGAGCATAGCCCTTGTCCTTTTTAATTAGATCGGCTTTCTAGCTTTATTTTTGGTGAATAACCAGAGATCATAGATACCGTTTTATCATCTATTTGGTTAAAGGATTGTCCAAATGATTAAGAAAGTACTGCTCTTTATTGTCCTCTCATTGTCTTTATTGATTGGTAGTGCATGGTCGTATCAAACCGCGACTCCTGAAGTAACGAATCTTCCATTGCCTAAAAACCTTGTGGATATGAGAACACCACAAGGGGCTAACTTGCTCAGTAACAGTCGTTTCAAAGCGGACCATAAGCCGTTGATGGCTGCTTTTGAAACCCAAAGCCAGAAAACCTTTTGTGGCGTCGCCACGACGTCTATCTTTTCTAATACCTTAATGAACTCGGAACGTGCGGTTAACCAAAATTCGGTATTTGGTGATGGTTTTTCCTCGGTGATGACTCGCATCAAAACTTCGGTTATTGGTTTGACGCTTGAGGAGTTGAGTCAGTTGATGGTTGCAAACGGCCTTCAAGCCCAAGTGATTTATGCAAGTGACATTGATTTAGAGACGTTTCGGGAAACGGTTAAGGAAAATTTAACAAATTCGAATGATTTGATTGCGGTGAACTACCAACGGTCGGTACTGGGACAAACGCCTTCAGGACACATCTCTCCTTTGGCTGCTTATAACGAATCGGAAGATGCCTTTTTAATCTTGGATGTAGCGTCCTATAAATATCCACCTGTTTGGGTTTCGGCAATAGAGTTGTATGAAGCAAGTATTACCATCGATGGCGTTTCAGGTAAGTCTCGAGGATTGATTTTAGTATCTAAATAAAAGATTCAGTAATGTGAGTGCCCTTAAGTCCCTTTTAGTAAGTACTTTTTCGTGATTGGCAATCGAGTAAAGGATTAATTAATGCCTCAATGGTTTGTGATAGCTAAGTTTTCGTTATCTTTTTTGTGGATACTTACAGGGTTTTCGTCGTTATTCTTTTCACCTGATATAGGCTACCAAATATTGGCTAAAGGTGGTTTAACAGGCACCTTAGCGGATGTTTTGGTGTACTCAGGTAGTGTCATCAATATTGCTTTGGGTTTATGGATGCTGACGTCAAAGTGGATTCAAGTCTGTTGTGTGCTTCAAATAGTCGTTATTGTTGTTTATACCGCGTTACTGTCGATCATTGATGCGTCTTTTTGGTTGGATCCATTTGGACCAATAACAAAAAATATTCCTGTTCTAGTGCTAATTTGGGCTGTGATTAGTGAGATTCAGCAAAACTTAAGGACCGAAAGTTAAAAGGCCATTAAGGTTAACGGGGTTCTGAGAGCCTTGTTTCCTGTGTCGAGTAGTTTCTATATGGAGGGGTGAGATGAGTTTGAATCGAAGGGTGTTAGTATTTGGTAATTCTGGTTCAGGTAAATCAACTTTATCAAAGTCTCTGTCTGAACAAGAAGGGTTAGCCCATCTTGATTTAGATACATTGGCTTGGTTGCCTTCTATAGTTGATAACGTGCCGCCTCAAAGAGCATCTTTGAAAGAGTCCTCCAAAAAACTGAAAGCGTTTACGTCTGAACATGAAGCCTGGGTTATCGAAGGCTGTTATACGGATCTATTGGATCTTCTCAGTAACCAAGCGACTGATATCATCTTTATGAATTTAGATACTGCAAAGTGTATTGAAAACGCGAAGAATCGACCTTGGGAACCACATAAGTACGAATCTAAAACGGCTCAGGATAAAAATTTGGACATGTTGATTTCCTGGATAGAACAGTACACAACGCGTGATGATGTTTTTTCTTATCAATCACATAAGTCTTTTTATGAAGGATTTGCCGGGAATAAGATCATGTATGAGGTTAACACTCCTGTCTCAACAGCCCCGCAGAAAGAACCGAGCCTGTAAATGCTCTGAGCTAGAACTGATACGTGACGGCTACAGTGATGAATTCTTGCTGTTTATTGCTTTCACTTTTTACTATCTTTCTTACCTTCTGGTGAATTTATTTCGACCAGAAGAGCGAACATCGGCATTATTACTTTTCCTTCCTAACTATAAATAAGTCTTTCGTCAGTTTTGATATCGATTGGATGGTTCATGGTGTTTGCTTAATCAATATGATTAACTGACTGAATCACTTCACATAAGAACTGTTTTTATGGATGAAACACGTAGAAAACTTATTGAGTTAATTGAGCAAGGAAGGGTTTCTCAATCCAAAGTGGATGACGCTCTTGCACTGCTTAAAATACGGCCTGATGGCTTGGCTTGGTCGAAGTTTGTCGACTTCGTTCTGCTGTGTTTGGGCGGCTTATCTTTGGCATTTTCTCTCTTATTTTTTATTGCTTATAACTGGGCTGAGATTGGGCGGTTCACCAAGTTTGGTTTGGTCGAAGTTTCTATCGTTGTATCTGTCCTTGTTTTTGTAATGCAAAAGAAAGATGCCGTTGTTGGGAAGGTCGCACTTTTGGTGGCCTGCGTTTTGTTAGGGGTGTTAATGGCTCTGTTTGGCCAAACCTATCAAACCGGAGCAGACCCTTGGCAGCTGTTCTTTAATTGGGCGTTGTTGATGCTACCTTGGGCTGTGATTGGTCGGTTTTCTGCGATTTGGAGTCTTTGGATTACGTTATTGAATTTGAGCATAGTGCTTTATTTTGAATCTATGCGAAGCGCTTTGTGGTCTGTTTTTGATTCAACCAATTTGTGGTGGGTTCTTTTAATTTTTAATACAGCTCTGCTGGTGGTTTGGGAGTGTGTGTTTGGGCGTTTTGCGTGGCTTAAAGACCGTTGGCCTGTTCGATTATTAGCGGTGGCGTCTGGGGTTTCGGTAACGTGGTTGGTATTAAACGCAATATTCTCGAATGACGAACCAGAGCTGATTGGGTCGGTGGTTTGGGTTGCTTGGATACTAGGTTTATATGGTGCTTACCGTGTGTTTAGACCTGATTTATTTATGTTGGCCGGTGGCTGTTTATCGGGCGTTGTCGTTACTATCTCTTTTATGACCAAACACGTTTTTAACTTTAACTCATCGGAAAGCTTTTTGTTGTTGTCGTTGATTACAATCGGGCTTGGTGCTGGCTCTGCTGTATGGCTCAGACGTGTTCATCAGGAGTGGCAATCATGAATCAGAGTACTCAACAGCTTTTGAATACATTGGGTGAGGCAGGACTTCTAAGGGACGATGAGTCGAGTGTTCAACAAGATAAGCGTTCGTTACATTTTGAACTTCAACTTACAAGCCCTTGGTATGTAAAGATTATTTTAGCGTTTTCTGGTTGGCTTGCGGCTGTGTTTTTATTGGGCTTTGTCGCCGTGGGATTTGAATACATTATTGACAGTGTTATAGCATCTTCAATGATGGGCAGCTTCATGATTGGGGTTGCTTATACGGCGCTCAGGAACTCAAAAAATGAGTTTGTTGAGCATCTAGGGTTGGCATTCAGTTTGGCGGGTCAAGCGTTAATCTTGGTGGCAATGTTTGATGTGTTTGATTCCTTTTATGGGCCAATTTGGATTGCTATTGCGTTTCTACAATGTTGTTTAGCATTGCTCATGCCTAGTAGTGTACACAGAGTTTTTTCAGCTTATATTTTCATTATTTCATTGGCTGTTTATTTGGTTTCTGTTGGCTGGGAGGGGGCGGGTGTTTTGTCTGTTTATACCAGTTTTTCGATGCTAACCATTGCTTGGCTTTGGTTAAACGAGTTTAGATTCGTCAAGCATATGTCAAAACTCCGGCCTATTGGATATGGCCTGATACTGGGGCTGATACAAATTAAAGGTGTGGGGATTCTAGGGGTGCACCGGCTAGATTGGCAATCATGGAAACGTTCCTCTGATGATACTTTAGAGGGGGATGTTATGTCTCTACTTCAGCCTTGGATGGGCGAGGCAATTGCTTGCATTGTGATGTTATACATTGCTTGGGTACTACTTCAACGATTAGGCCATGAAAGAAATGATCCTGTTTGTATTGCGGTGTTTACCTCGATAATCCTACTGGGCTTGGTTTCTCTTGAAACATACGGATTGACCATAGGCTTGATGATTGTCATGTTGGGCTTTTCTAACAGTAATCGATTACTCCTAGGTCTTGGTGTTTTAACCTTATTGTCGTATATCTCATTTTATTACTACTTACTCGATGTCTCTCTGCTTTATAAATCAGGTGTTCTTTTGATGGTTGGGATTGTGCTATTGGCCATTCGGTGGAGTTTGATGCGGTTTGAGTTTATTACTTGGATGAATAATAAGGAGGCTAATAATGACTAAGACGGTTGCTTTGTTGTCATTGGTTTTTTCGCTTGGTCTCATAAATTGGTCCATCTTTACAAAAGAAGCGCAGCTTGCAGAGGGGAGAATTATTTACCTTGAGTTAGCCCCCGTAGACCCTAGATCATTGATGCAGGGGGATTACATGGCTCTGAGGTTTAAAACGGCATTGGATGTTCGTAATGCGTTGCCCAAATCGGAAGAAGACAAAGGGTGGCAGCATCGAGTGGATGCCAAAGATGGTTTTGTTGTGGTCTCGTTGGACGATAATTTGATTGCGAGCTTCCAAGGGTTATTTTATGGGCAAGTACTTCAGAAGAAAGAACTTCGTTTGAGGTATCGTATCCGAGATGGCGAAGTTAAATTCGCTACGAATGCTTTCTTCTTTCAGGAAGGTCATGCCGAAATATATGAAAAAGCACGCTTTGGCCAATTTAGAGTGGATGATCATGGTGAGTTACTGCTTGCAGGTATGTATGATGAGCAGCTCAAATTACTAGAAGCCGTATCTCACCCAGAGTGATCGGGTTTTGCTTCTTTTTAACACCATAATTAGTAGAGAATCATTGCAATGGTCGCTGACCTTCATTCGTCACTTCAACGTCAATTCGGTTTTGATAAATTTCGTACAGGTCAAGAACAAACGGTTCGTCAGCTACTCGACGGGAATTCGTCTTTGGCGATCTTTCCTACGGGATCAGGCAAATCGTTGTGCTATCAATTTACGGCGTTGCATTTGCCGCACCTGACTTTGGTTGTCTCACCGCTGCTTGCTTTGATGAAGGATCAACTGGAGTTTTTGGCGTCTAAAGGTATTCCGGCGGCCAGCCTGGATTCAACGTTAACAGCAGAACAAAGCCAGCAAGTCATTGCGGATGTCCGTTCTGGTACGACAAAAATTTTGATGGTCTCGGTTGAACGCTTTAAAAATGAACGGTTTCGACAATTTATAGGTTCTGTTCCTCTGTCTATGTTAGTGGTGGATGAAGCGCACTGTATCTCTGAATGGGGGCATAATTTCCGACCGGATTATTTGAAACTGCCCACTTATCGAGAGGAGTTGAGCATTCCACTCGTATTACTGTTGACCGCAACGGCCACTCGAAAAGTTAAGAAAGACATGGCGCAGAAGTTTTCTATTGCGCCAGATCATGTGGTTCAAACGGGGTTTTATCGACCTAACTTGGATTTGAAAGTCGCTCCTGTGACCGATGCGATGAAAAATGCGCAGTTATTACATTCTGTTCAGAAACAGAGTGGTTCCGGTATCGTCTACGTGACGCTGCAAAATACGGCAGAGCAAGTGGCCGGCTTTTTAAGCCAGAACGGGGTGAGTGCAGTGGCTTACCATGCGGGCTTTGAAAACGAGAAACGTCAACAAATTCAATCGGATTTCATGGCTGGCCAAGTTCAGGTGGTGGTTGCCACCATTGCTTTTGGAATGGGCATTGATAAATCTGACATTCGATTTGTGGTTCATTATGATTTACCTAAATCCATAGAGAATTACAGTCAGGAAATAGGGCGAGCTGGACGAGATGGCTTACCTTCCTATTGCATGACGTTAGCGAATCTTGATGGCATAAACACGGTTGAAAACTTTGTATATGGGGATACGCCAGAGCTGTCAGGCATTGAGTTTGTTCTCAACAATATTCGTGAAGAGAGCCAAAACGGTCAGTGGGAATTGCAGTTGGTCGGTCTTTCCAACGCGAGTAATGTTCGACAGCTTCCAATGAAAACTTTATTGGTTCAGTTGGAATTAATGGGTGTTCTTGAACCTATGTTTTCATATTTTGCTGAGTTCAAATATAAGTTTTTAAGACCGAAAGAAGATGTGTTAGCGATGTTTCAAGGTGAAAGACAGACATTTTTAGCGTCTATTTTTGAGCATACGCGATTCAAAAAGATATGGGGTGAACCGGACTTTAATTCCCTGTTCCAACATTATTCGTGTGAGCGAAGTCGAGTGGTTACGGCGTTGGAATACCTGCAAGAGAAGCAATTGATCGAACTTGAAACCAAACGAATGACGGAAGTTTTCAGCATCAATCAGACAGCTTTATCTCGTACTGAGCTAGCGCAAGAATTACATCAGTATTTTGTTGATAAAGAAGAGAAAGAGGTTAAGCGGATTGCGTCTCTTGTTCGGTTTTTTGAGTTGGATCGATGCCTTAGCCGTAATTTGTCGTTGTATTTCGATGATAACCAGTCACCAGAGCAGTGCGGCCATTGTTCGGTTTGTCGAGGTAAAGTGGCGAAACTTGAGTATTCAATTGAGTCTCATTGGCCTGAGGATACTCAGCTTACTTCCGTTCTTAATGGGTTATCGAATCATCTTTCCAGTAATGTACGTTTGCCATTGACCATTGATACTTATTGTCGATTTTTAGCGGGCATCAGTATTCCAATGTTCAGTCGAAATAAAGTTAGGCAGCTGCCAGGTTTTGCCTGTTGTGAACAATTTCGATATCAACAAATTAAAGAGAAAGTGATAGAACTTAGGGTTCTGGATTAGCCCTGCCGTTTGTTTTTAATTTGTCATAAACCTCATTTATTATCCTCGTTTTTTAAGGGTAGATTGTTCTGTGTTTTCACTGTTTTTTATTTTTCTCAAATTAGGATGTACATCGTTCGGTGGCCCAGTTGCTCATTTAGGGTATTTTCATCGGGAGTTCGTTCAGCAGCGTAAATGGTTTTCTGAAGCCGAGTACACAGAGCTTTTGGCGCTTTGTCACTTTTTACCTGGGCCTGCGAGTTCTCAAGTGGGGATGGCGATTGGATACCGTCAATCGGGCCTCTTAGGCAGCTTGATCGCGTTCATTGGCTTTACGCTTCCGTCGGTGGTTTTAATGATCGTTGCTGCCTTACTGCTTCATTCCAGTGTGTTTCAATCATCCGGTACACAGGCTTCAACCTGGTCGGAAGCTCTAAATGGTGTACTTCATGCGATGAAATTGCTCGCAGTGGCGGTGGTGGCTGACGCCGTGTGGGGAATGGCAAAGAAGATTTGTGTTACTCGGCTGACGCTTGCCATTACATTATGCACGGCCGTCGCCATGTTACTTGTACCTGGTTTGGTTAGCCAATTGACTGTGATTTTTATCGCGGGTGCGGTGGGCGCGTTTTTCATGCAGCAAAAGACAACGACCGTCCAGCCGCTGGTTAAGAAAACGCCTCGCTTATTAAGCCCTCTGTTCATTGTAATGTACCTTGGTTTGTTGTTCGTTTTGCCATGGATTTCTAATTTATCCGAGACATTACAGATCGTAGATACATTCTATCGGGCGGGGGGCTTGGTTTTTGGCGGCGGTCATGTTGTGCTGCCTATGTTGCAAGCTGAGCCACTGATACAAAACTCAATCAGTCAGGATCAGTTTCTAACTGCTTATAGCTTTGCTCAAGCGGTGCCTGGGCCTATGTTTACCATTGCAAGTTACCTCGGTGCTGCGTACCAAGGTAATTGGGTTGATGGTGTGTTAGCAACGTTTGCTATCTTTTTACCGGGTTGGTTGATCGTTATAGCAACGCTTTCTATTTGGCCAAAGCTTAAGAGGTATCGTCACTTATCGGGCGCAATGCAGGGCGTGGTTGCTGCTACGGTTGGGTTACTTGGAGCGGCGTTATACCAACCTGTGTTCAGTAGTGCAGTATTCAGCGCGTCAGATATGGCAATCGTTATTGCTGTTTGGGCAGCGCTGTGTGTTGCTAAGTTACCTATATGGCTTGTGGTTATTTTAGTGGCCAGTTTTGGCGGTTTCTTTCTTTAAGCAAAGGATAGGTCGAACAAAGGCCTTCTAATGAATGTTTGCATTGGAAGGTTTTTTTTGGTTATTATGGAATGATCGTTCCATAATTGATTGTGAATTAGATTCTTAATGGCCAGACCCCAAAAATTTGATGAGAAACAAGTGATTTCAAAAGCCATGATGTACTTTTGGGAGCACGGTTACAGTGGCAGCTCTATTCAACAGTTGTTGGATGAGATGACTATCAGCCGAGGTACACTTTACAACGCTGTTGGTGATAAAGACGCATTGTTTAAACGCTGCCTTGAAACCTATAGCGCCATGTCTGAGCAATTATTTGCCATGACGCTATTAAATACGAATTTGCCTCCCAAAGAGCGAATGGAAAAATTCATTCAGCTGTCGTTCATGAGTTCTGAAAATGCACATCTGGGCTGTTTAATGGTCAATACCGTATGTGAAGATGAAAGGGCTGTGGAAGGTGTAAAGTCGCTCTCATTGTCTGTGATGAATGCTATGGAGCATGGCTTTAATCAGTGTTTCTCAGAGCTTGCTACTAACATGAAGCCTGATGCTGCAGCCAGTATTATGGCGACCCAAATTAAAGGTTCTAGAGTTCGGCAGAGAGAGGGTATCGATAACTCCCTAGTAAGTGCTGATTTGCTTACCGTATTAAATCAGTTGTTGGCTTAATTCATTACTTCAACCTATCCATAAAATAGAAATAATCAGGATTAAATGATGCAAAAACTAAAATCGATCTTCATTTCTACTTACTGTACTTATTTAACGTTGGTCGCAGGCTGGGGCTTGTATCAATACCTTGAGTTGGATTCAAAAGCCATGCTAATCGTGGGAATTCAACATTTTGTTGGCGTTGCTTTTTTTATTGGTTTATTTGCCAAGCCGCCAGCACGAACCTCAGCGCTTTTACCTAAATGGACAATTCCGGGGGTGATGTTGGTAGTGGCTTCCGGGTATCAAGCGTATGTGGAAGCAAACCTTGCGGCAGGGGTCTTTGCTGCTATTGGCTGGTTAGGTTGGAGCATGTATCTATTTTGGTATTCAAGCTTTGGAGGAAAAACGAGTAGAACATTAATAGTGGGTCAACCATTGCCTGAGTTTACGCTATATACGCCAAGCGGTGAGGCAGTCAGCCGTTCCGATCTATCGGAAAAACCGACACTGATGATTTTCTATCGTGGTAATTGGTGCCCTCTGTGTGTGGCTCAGGTGAAAGAAATATCAGGGTTGTATCAGCAGCTTTTGGACATGGGGGTGGAGGTGTGTTTAGTGAGCCCGCAACCTGAAGAGAATACTCAGCAATTGGCAGATCGGTTTAAAGTACCGTTTAAATTTTTGGTGGACAGAGATCTAAAAACGGCTGAAGCCTTTGGGATTAAAGCCGAAGGTGGAACGCCAGCAGGCATGGAAGTGTTGGGTTATGATTCGGACACAGTAAGGCCTACCGTGTTAATTACCAACGCAGAAGGCGAACTTATTTACAGTGATTTGACTGATAACTACAGAGTAAGGCCTGAGCCTGAGGAATTTATCAAAGTATTTCAGTCGGAAGGAATTGCTTAGTTGGGTCTTAGCTACGTCGAAATGCGTGGGTGTTAGATATAAAAAAACCGGATATCAAAAGATATCCGTTTTTTTTATACGAACTTAAAGCGTTAGCTGTTACGAGCTGGCAACACATCTCTAAGTTTATCAGCCATGTCTTTAACGGCTTTTTCAGTGGTCTTCCAATCGATGCAAGCATCGGTAACAGACACACCGTATTCCATGTTGTCAGAGATTTTTTGATTGCCCCAGTTAATGTGACTCTCAATCATCAAACCAACGATGGACTTATTGCCTTCAACGATTTGATTCGCTGCGTTTTCCATAACAAGCGGCTGCAATTCAGGCTGCTTGTTTGAGTTCGCGTGGCTACAGTCGATCATAATGTTCTGAGTAACGCCTGCTTTATCCAGCGCTTGTTCTGACTGAGCAACACTTACTGAATCGTAGTTAGGCTTACCGTTACCACCACGTAGAACAACGTGACCGTATTTATTGCCTTTGGTTCTGATCGTGGATACTTGACCCGTTTGGTTAATGCCCAAGAATGCGTGCGGGTGAGCAACGGATTGAAGAGCGTTAATCGCAACTTCTAGGCCGCCGTCTGTACCGTTCTTGAAACCGACTGGCATTGAAAGGCCACTGGACATTTCACGGTGTGTTTGGGACTCAGTTGTACGAGCGCCAATTGCAGACCAAGAGATAAGATCTTGTAAGTACTGTGGTGAAATAGGATCAAGTGCTTCAGTCGCAAGCGGTAAGCCCATGTCTGAAAGGTCACATAAAAGCTGACGACCGATATGAAGGCCTTCATCAATTTTGAACGTGTCGTTTAGGTGCGGATCATTGATCAGACCTTTCCAGCCAACAGTCGTACGTGGCTTTTCGAAGTAAACACGCATAACAAGGTAAAGGGTGTCGCTTACTTCAGCGGCTAATGTTTTTAGACGCTCTGCATACTCTTTGGCTGCGTCAATATCGTGTATTGAACACGGGCCTAAGACTAGAAAAAGACGGTGGTCTTTACGATCTAGAATGTTTTGAATCGTATGACGGCCTTCGGCAACGGTGTCGGCTGCTTTTGGCGATAGAGGCACGTCTTTTTTAAGACCGTGCGGTGTAATTAATAATTCTTGTGATTCTACGTTTACGTTTTCTAACTGCTCAGACATTTCTAGTACCTAATTACATCCTGATCTTCGAGCGCGTGTTGATCATTGTTAAGTGTCGCCGATGCAATTCATTTTGATGGTGATCGGCAACAATACTTACATGTCACTTCGCGATTCGTAGCTAATTTCCGATTGACGAAACATTATGGACTCAATCTGCTTGAGTGTGAATAGTAAAACTCGTTGATTACAGGAAAGTTTAAAAATTCTTATAAAACAGGGAGGTTCATGCCTAATTTAGATGCAATTAAGCATGAACAATGGTCATCTGGGGTTAAAAGAACGCGTACTTAGCGCCAATTAACATAAGAAGAGAGGCAAGAATAGGGTGAAGCACCTTATCGGGGATGTTTGCGCCTAATTTTGTGCCTAATGCAATGGCGGGTAACGAACCGATTAATAAACTTCCCAACAGTAGGAAATCAACATTACCAAGAAAAATATGGCCCACGCCTGCAATGAGCGTTAGCGGAACGGCATGCGCCAAGTCTGTGCCAACAATTTTAAAAGAAGCCAGTTTAGGATAGAGAATCATCAAAACCGCCGCTGCAATGGCGCCAGCACCGACTGAAGATAAGGTAACAAGAACCCCTAAAGATACACCCATGATGAACGTTAGGATGTCTTGCTTTTTAGTCGCGATAAGATCTTGTTTTGTCGCAATGTCTTGCGCGATGTTCTTTCTCAGCCGTGTTTTGAATAAGATGACAACAGACGTCATGATCAACATAAAGCCTAAACTGGTCGTTAGTAAGTGGCTGTATGTTTCAGGGTTATCAAAGTATTTGTGTAATAGAAAAACAGTAACGCCCGCAGCGGGCAAGCTGCCAGCGGCCATTAAACCGACCAAACGCCAGCGAATTGTTTTTTGTTTGTAATGTGCAAGTACACCGCCGGATTTTGTAATGGACGCGTACATAAGATCTGTACCTACCGCAATGTGCGGAGGAAAGCCAAAAAGCAGTAGTAGAGGGGTCATTAAAGAACCTCCACCAACACCTGTAATACCAACGGCCAAACCAACGGCAGCGCCAGCAAGAATATAAAGAAGTATGTCCATTTATTTGGTCTAGTATGAATAATGAGCGATAAATTGAATATATCTGGTAAATTTATAGCTTTATATCTATTCTGAAAAAGAATATTTACTTATATTTTTATAATATTTAGAGCTATAAGTGACTTTGAGTACGATCGTTACTGTTTTATAGGGCGATTGTTTCATTAATAATTGGCTAAATAGGAATTTAGCCTGGAGGGTTTATGAAGTTACAACAGTTGCGCTATATCTGGGAAGTAGCACATCACGATCTGAACGTCTCGGCAACTGCTCAAAGTCTCTATACCTCACAACCGGGGATCAGTAAGCAAATTCGATTGCTGGAAGATGAACTCGGTGTCGAAGTGTTTTCTAGAAGTGGCAAGCACTTAACTCATATTACCCCAGCAGGTGAAGAAATTATTAAAGTGGCTGGCGAGGTGCTTCGTAAGGTAGAAAGCATCAAACAAGTTGCGCTTGAATTCAGTGATGAAAGTAAAGGCAACTTGGCCATAGGCACAACCCACACACAAGCGCGCTATGCATTACCGCCAGTTATTAGTGACTTTATTCAGCGGTTTCCTGAGGTTGCTTTACACATGCATCAGGGAACGCCCATGCAGATCTCTGAAATGGCTGCAGACGGCACAGTAGACTTTGCAATCGCTACGGAAGCACTGTCACTCTTTAATGATCTGATTATGATGCCATGTTATCGCTGGAATCGTTCGATTGTGGTGCCTAAAGATCATCCGCTTACAAAGTGCTCACCACTTTCGCTAAAGGATTTAGCTGAATTCCCCATTGTAACTTACGTGTTTGGGTTTACCGGTCGTTCAAAGCTGGATGAAGCATTTGAAAAAGAAGGTTTGAAACCTAAAGTGGTATTTACTGCTGCAGATGCCGATGTCATTAAGACGTATGTCCGCTTAGGTCTTGGCGTGGGGATTGTTGCTCATATGGCCGTTGACCCTGAAACCGACTCGGATTTAGTTACTCTGGATGCCAGTCATCTGTTTGCTTCCAGCGTTACTAAGATTGGGTTCCGCAGAGGGACATACATTCGAGGGTACATGTATGACTTTATACAATCTTTTGCGCCACACTTAACGCGTGAAACGGTAGATGCAGCCATCGCATGCCACAGCAAGATCGAGCTGGATGCCATTTTTAAAGACGTAGAGCTGCCAGTTTATTAAAACGGCAGAAAGGTATCGACTCCCTAGCGCAGGGAGTCGATTAGAACCAGATTAAAGGAAATCTAAATCTTCAGACATTGATTTCAATGTATCTTGCAATTCAGCCTTCTTATCCGTTTCGACCTCAAGAACTTCTTTAACAAACTTTAAATAGACGGTGTAGATTTTGTGGCTACCATCGTCGTATTCAACAAGAAAGAAGGGAGCTCTTGTTACATTGTACTTGGCCGCAACCATGAAACCTTCACTGGTTTCATCTCGTTCGTCAGCTTCAATGAAACGATCCAGATACTTTAATTGATCGTTTTTAGCCATTTGATCGATAACATCCTGACATTTCTGGCAGTCAGTACCATCAGCTTTGATTTTTCTAACAAATGTAATTTTCATAGTTCTACTGCTAAATCTTATCTTTAAAATTAACTCTTGGATTCAATGTTTGCTGCATGCAGTCCGCATTCTTTATGCGTTGCTGCTTCCCACCACCAACGACCTTCACGTTCGTGCTGGTTTGGTAAAACTGGGCGTGTACATGGCTGACAACCAATGCTGGTGAAGCCTTGTTCGTGCAGTTTATTGTATGGGACATCAAACATACGGATGTAATCCCAAACTTGTTCTGAAGACCAGTTTGAAAGAGGGTTAAATTTAATTAACTCTTTTCCTGGCCCAGAGAACGTATGGTCGTTTTGAATTACAGGTACACTCGCGCGCGTTGGACTTTGATCTTTACGTTGACCTGTAATCCAACCGTCTAGAGTGGCAAGTTTACGCTTTAACGGTTCGATCTTACGAACACCACAGCACTCCTGATGGCCGTCTTCAAAAAAGCTAAAAAGTCCTTTTTCTTTTACGAACGGTTGAAGAAGCTCTTGATCAGGCGTCATGATTTCAATGTCGATACCGTAATGCTTACGCACTTCTTCCATGTACTGATACGTTTCAGGGTGAAGGCGACCTGTATCGAGTGAGAAAACACGTACGTCTTTTTTGATTTTCTTTGCGATATCAATCAGAACTACATCTTCTGCACCACTGAAAGACACAGCAATATTATCTATGTTCTCAAGTGCAAGTTCTAAAATCTTGCGCGGTGAAGCGTTGTCGTACTCTAAAGCAAGTTGCTGGACGTTTAAGTTACTCATCATTTTAATCCGGTTGCATGCCAATATTTTTTGGCTCAGTTCTTTAGTACAAACTCATTGAAAAAAGTTTATAAATTGAATTGTTATTTCATTTTGGGCGTAGAATACCAGAGGCTTATGCTATTGCGAAATAACGGTTATGAATTAGCATTGCTCTTTATGGAATAACTCGCTAAAGTTTCGCCATATTCTCGCTGGTCAAACCGATCAGCACTAACTTTTGAAAATTAATGAACATTATAGGAGTGTTACGTGGAACTCGCATGTCTTGACCTTGAAGGGGTATTGATTCCAGAAATCTGGATTGCTTTTGCTGAAAAAACTGGAATCGAAGAGCTTAAAGCGACGACTCGTGATATTCCGGATTACGATGTTTTAATGAAACAACGTCTACGTATTTTGGATGAGCACGGTTATGGCTTACCTGATATTCAGGAAGTTATCGAAACACTTGAGCCTCTTCCTGGTGCGATTGAGTTTGTTAATTGGTTGCGTGAGCGTTTCCAGCTTATCATCTTGTCCGATACTTTTTATGAGTTCGCTCAGCCGCTAATGCGCCAATTGGGTTTCCCTACTTTGTTCTGTCATAAGTTAGAGACGGATGAAAAAGGCCGCGTTGTGAATTATCACCTTCGCCAAAAAGATCCTAAGCGTCAGTCAATCTTTGCGCTTAAGACGCTTTACTATAGAACGATTGCAGCGGGTGATTCGTACAACGATACAACCATGCTTGCACAAGCAGACGCAGGTATTTTGTTCCATGCGCCTCAGAACGTAATTGAAGAGTTTCCTCAGTATCCAGCGGTTCACACGTATGAAGACTTGAAGAAAGAATTCTTGAAAGCCAGTAACCGTGATTTAACTTTGTAATTTAGTTTTATAATTCAATTCTGTGATTCAACTCTATGATTCAATCATGATAATCCAATCGTATTGAAATGCTCAGAGTTAAGCTCGTTCTTGAGTTTGAAAAGGCCTGACAGGTGACTGTCAGGCCTTTTTTTTGCCTTGAAATAGCATTCTAGAAATCAAATTCTTGGTTGAAAACTGTACTATTCTTTTAGGGTGGTTTGATCATTAGAGGATTTCGGCATGCATAAACAAAGGCTCGATTTGTTTCGAAACGCTTTACGAAAGAGCTTTGTTCTTTGTCTGGCCATATTTTTATCCGCTTGTTCTCCTGATCAGGATGCTGAACTGACGTTAGTTCAAAAGAAAGACGCTACTCACCCTGAATTACGTTTGTCGATCGATCTTTGGCCCGGTTACTACCCTGCGGTGATTGCTAAGCAAAAAGGGTGGTTTGAAGAGGCGGGTTTGCGTTTGGTGTTAGATATGCCCGGCGACACGGATAAAATGTTGGCTCATTTTTCAGCAGGCACCATTGATGCGATAGCAGTTGCCTTCGGGGATGCGATATTAGTTTCGCGGCAGATGCCCGATGTGGCGGTTATTTTAGTGACAGATGAATCTGCGGGCGGTGACGCCGTTTTATCGAAAGACCCAAATGTATTAGAAAATCTGGCAGGGAAGAAAATAGGAACAAACCTAGGCGGTTTTGGTGAGCTGCTTATTCGTAAAATGCTTGATCAACAAAACTTGAATGTTACGCATGTCAATATGATCAATGTAGACGCGTCGAAAGTCCCTGAATTACTTGCGTCAGGGCTGTTAGACGTTGGTCATACTTGGCAACCTTATGTAAGTCAGGCAGAAAAAGTAGGGGCTTCGGTGGTCTTTTCAAGTGCGAATACTCCAGGTTTAATTCCAGATACGGTTGCGATCAGTGGTGAATTTAAGCAAAAACACCCAGAAGCGGTGCGCACTTTTCTACAAGTGTGGTTTAAAGCCCAGCGCTGGTGGTTAAATAATCAGTCACAGGGAAATCAGATTATTGCTCAAGCAACGAGCCAAAAGATTGGAGACATCTCGTTGGAGGGTATTCGATTGATGAACCAGTCTGAGAACATTCAAACCTTCAACGACACCGAAGGTGAATCAGGTTTGCCCAATGCACTTAAACTGTACAACGATTTTTATGTGAATCTTGGTGTACTTCGATCCCCTGCCAGTGATTCAATACTGGCATCGGAGTTTTTGAAATGACATTGAGAGTTCAACTTTCTTTGTTACTTCTGTTGGTTACTTTTATTCCAATCGCAACGTTTACTTATTTAAACCAACAAGAAACCTCTAGACAGTACATGGCGTCAAAAGATATTGCTTTAATTCAAGCAAATGATCTTCTGGTGGATGCCATTGATGATTACATAAAAACGACCCAAGAAGTATTGTGGGCAGACAGTTATATTCCTGATTTTAAAACTTACCTTGAAAGCAGTAAAAGCCAAAGAGAAATGCTGTTTTCTGATGTGTATGAGATGCTGCGTAGTGTCATTATCAAAGATTCAATTTTTGTAAATTCAGCAGCCTTATTAGACGTTGAAGGCAATAACCTAATGGACACGTCCGCTTATCATTACAGTGATGATGAGTCTCAAATGGAATATTTTCAAAGCGTCATTCGAAAACGAGACAGTTATTTTAGCTATCAATTGGTGAAAGACCTTCAAGGTGATGCCTTATACGTTTCAACGCCTGTTAAAAATCATAAAGGCAGGGTTCTTGGTTTGCTTCGTTTAAGAATCGATCCGAGCCGTTTTCAGTTTTTAATATCGAAGTCTCTCCGAAAAACGTCACTGCAAGCCATTTTGTGGGATGAAGAGTTTACCCAGCTTGCGAACTTATTTAATCCGGAAATGATTGGAACTCAAGGCGAATTAAGAAAGGGGGTGAACGTTGCTGATCTCTCGTTTAATAATGGTGAACCCTTTTGGTATGTGGGCGATACGGGGCAGCAGCATAGAACGCTGAAGTCTTCCATAGCTAGTCTTCCTTGGGTGTTGGAGTTATCTCAAAGTGAAAGTGAGTATACGTCGATATCAAAAAAGAACTATCGCCATTGGTTAATGCAATTGGGGGGTGTTTTTATTTCAACCTTGATAGGCGCTGTTGTTGTAGCAACCTATTTTGTATTGCCTTTAAAGCGCGTGGGCGACGCAGCAGAGGGCATTGCTGCTGGTGACTATAAAACGAAAGTTCCTGTGTCTGGCAGTGCGGAAGTTCAAGGTATGGCGCGCTCCTTAAATAAGATGACTCAGACGATGATTTTAAACCTAGATGAATTAGCCATTCGCCATATGGAACAGCAAAAAGCCGAAAAGGCGTTGATTGAATTAAATTCTGAACTTGAGGAACGAGTGGAGGAAAGAACAAAAGATTTAATCGATGCAAACCAGAAAAAAAGTGAAGCACTTGAACAGCTTATACAATCAGGAAAGATGGCGGAACTTGGGAATTTGGTCGCTGGTGTAACGCATGAGGTGAATACCCCTTTAGGGAATAATGTAACGGTTGCTTCTTCATTGGAGGCTCAAATTGGTACTTTCGTTGCGGTTGTTCAAGCAGGAAAACTGACGCACAAGGATTTAAGAGCGTTTATAGAAAATTGCGAGTTTGCTGTAGATATTCTTCAAAAAAATTGTCAAAGAGCCAGTGAGTTAATGGGCAGCTTTAAGCAGGTTGCTGTAGATCAAACAAGCATGCGGCGGCGAAAGTTCTCGATACTTGATACGGTCAACGAAGTGATTACTACTCTGTACTCCGAGTTGAAGAAACATCAACATGAGTTGCATATAAATCTTTCGATGGATTTAATACTGGACAGCTATCCTGGGCCGTTTGAGCAGATTATTACGAATTTAATTAATAATTCATTAGTGCACGGTTTAAAAGAAACAAATACCGGTAATATTTTTATAGATGCTCATTATGTAGAGGGCAGTGACTTGCAGACAGTTCATCTTGAATATCGAGATGATGGTCTGGGTATTCCCGAAGATATCTCAGTTCAAGTTTTTGATCCTTTTTTTACCACTCGGGCTGATGAGGGAGGAAGTGGAGTTGGCCTGTATCTGGTTCGGACACTGGCGGAACGTGATTTAGGCGGGGAGCTTTTTCTGGATCAAAGTGTTGATAAGGGCGTTCGGTTTATTTTTAAGCTACCAGTGCAAGCCCCTGAGCGCTAGAGAGTCTTATTTCAGAGTTGATAGCCGTCAGTGAATTAATGCGTTTTATTTTTTGATTCTTCTAATTTCAGTGCTTTTTCTCTTCGTTTTTCTTCAACGATTTCTTTTCTCTTTTTACATAAGTCAATGACTCGCATTTTTTGCACGGGTGTTAAGTCATTCCAGTTGAATCGTTCGTTTCGACTTCTGAAGCAGCCCAAGCAATAACCTTTCGAGTTAGTAGTACAGATACCAACACATGGGCTAGGAACAGGAAATAATTCTATTTGCACCGGTTTCATAGAGATAATTCACGCTTTTTGATAAGTTTAGCGGGTTTTCGAGTCAAAGTGCACGTTGTGTTGATAAATACAGTTTTTGGAGAAGAAATGGGGAAGGCGAGTTTTCAGCAAGTGAAAGGCTTTACGTTAATAGAACTGGTTGTTGTTATCGTTGTACTTGCTATTTTAGCTGCGTTTGCACTGCCTCGATTTGCTTCTTTGGAGTCTGATGCATCTCTCTCTATTTTGAGATCGTTTAAAAGCATCATTCAGCCTGCTGCAGATATAACACATAAAGAAATCATTCTTCGGCCTCAAAATAAAAATGCCAATGAAACTCGGTACAACTTTGATGACGGAGATCAAATACGCATACGAGCGGATTACCCTGACGGGCGTTGGGATAATACGTTTGCGATTTTGGTTGATTGGTCTTCTTACGACATAGGACAAGTGAGTGCGAATACTTGCGAAGACACAGACCCTGAGTGGTGTGTGAGGCAACGAGGCCTTAACTGGTTTGTTAATCGAGGCTATACAACGGCTACGGAGGGTAGGGGATTTGTGATATTTCCTCGCGGTAATAATGTGAATAATGATGAATGTTATGTTTATTATTTTACTCCGAACCCATCTGGTACCGGGGTTTCTCAAGGCAAGCCATTTACTCGAATTGTAACAACGGATTGTTAGGTTGGTTTCTTAAATAATTTACCGATAAGGATATTCTATGTCATTGCAGTTGTTTGCGGGTGAACGAGCCTATGCTCGGTTGATGGAAGAAGGGTTAAACGCAGATCAATTGTCTTTGATTATAGGCGCTTCTGGAGGGCCGAAATGGCTGGTTCTGAGTAAGCTGGATCAATACCTTAATGATTACTTTCTTACCTCCGCCACACAGTCCATTGACTTAATTGGTTCTTCCATCGGTTCTTGGCGTATGGCTTGTTATGCTCAAGAAAACCCTGCTCAGGCCATTCAAAACCTATGTGAAGGCTACAGTAGCCAGTATTACGAAGGTCGACCTACTCCTGCTCAGGTATCTCAAAGTGCGAAAGACATACTGGAAGGTTTTTTGGGTAATGAAGCGGACACGGAACGACACCGGGAATTTATCGTTAACAACCCCAATCGTCGATTACATATTGTGACGGTGAGAAATCGTTTAATGTTTAATCATGCGTCTAATCTTGTTCAGGGCGTTGCTCTTGGCGCTGCTGCAATTGCAAACCCCATTCGATCCAAGGTGGTTGAAACGTTGTTTCCGCGCGTGGTCTTTTCAAGAAAAGGGGCTCCGTCGCCTTATCGAGATATTAAGCTGAAAGAGCAAATTGATTTAACCGAAAAGAATTTAACGCCTGCGTTGGCTGCTTCAGGTGCCATTCCTTTTGTATTGGAACCCATTAAAGTACCTGATTCAAGTAACCGTTGGCACTGGGATGGCGGCTTGGTGGATTATCATTTCTCCGGCCCTTTCAAACGCAGCGATGATTTAGTGTTGTACCCTCACTTCTACCCAAAATTAATACCCGGTTGGTTGGATAAAGCATTACCTTGGCGACGTGTTGACCCGAAAGCCTACGACAACGTGGTTGTCATGAGCCCGTCTTATGAGTTTATCGAAACGCTGCCGGATCGACATGTTCCTGAAAGGAAGGACTTTGAGCAGTATGACACCCCAACGCGATTCAAGAATTGGCAGCAAGTGATTAAGCAATCTGAACAGTTGGTGGATGTACTTCATGACGCGTTAGAGAAAGATGGCGGCAGAAGTTTGGTTCAACCTTTAAAGCAAATGGGGTAAATTAGATCGACAAACGCGTTTAGATTAAAACGCATTTATGAATGTTGAGCAGCACGTCACGTAGCTACTTCATCGTCAGAACGACCTTGCCTAGAGTTTGACCTGTTCTTAAGCATTCAATCGCATCGTGTGCATTTTCAAACGTATACGTGTGACCAACATGAGGAGGAGAGATCTTAATTTTACGCATTTGTTGCACCAGCTCATTCATGAAATCCATTTGATTCCATAACCAAATCAGATTGAACGCTAACACGGATTTATTTTCACTGATCATGTCCATGACATCGTATCGAGGTCGAAGTAGGTACTGTTTTGCTGCTTTCAGATAATTTGGTCGATTTTTGCCAGGAGTGAATTCAGCGGCTCCGAATACAACTAAACGTCCCATGGGATTTAAGGCATTAAAGCTGGCCGTTTGAATTTCACCGCCAATGGCATCGAGTACTAAGTCAGGCTGTATCTGCAATCTTTTTAATTGTTTAGAGAATGGCAACTGTCGGGCATAGCTTTCCTTAAATCCTTGGTCTTTTAGGAATTTAACTTTGTTTTCCGATGAGACAAATCCCACCGGGTTAGCCCCAAGCGCTTTACATAACTTCATTGCCTGAAGCCCAACACCTCCACCAGCGCTTTGTACGAGCACGGTTTGATTGGGTTTTAAATTGCCCAGTTCACTGAGGGCATACCATGCCGTTAATGTTTGAACCAAGTAAGCTGCGCCTTGCTCAAAAGACCAGTCTTCCGGCAATGGTTGAAGGTTTTCAGGGGTTGCGTCGATGGTATCGACGTAGCCACCAAAGCGGGTCACACCCATTATGCGGTCACCAACCTTGAACTTAGACACCTTGCTGCCGATGTGCGATATCACGCCCGCGTATTCGAGACCCGGTATAAAGGCGCCTTTTGGTGTTGCGGAGTACAGCCCTGTAAGGGCAAATATATCCGCAAAGTTGAGGCCCACCGCTTTTACGGTAATGCGAACTTCGTTTTCGTTTAGTGTTGTTAGGGTCTCATCAACCAATTTCAAACGACTGATTGCTCCAGCTCTGGATGTTTTCCACACTCGTCTGATTGGGGAAGAATCGGTTTGCATGTCTTATCGTCCTTGAATTCTTGGTTTAGAGGCTTTTTCTTTGTACTTAAGCAATCAGCTAGAGTTTGTTTACGTCATGAACCAATTTCATTAAATACGGAATGTGGTGCGACGCGAGTGCTAGACCTGTCGTCAGAATGGCAGCAGACAGCTCTCTATCTGGATCGGCCCAACACATCTTATTAATCAAACCAATATGGCCAAACGCATTGCGGGTGTTTGCGCCCCACATTCCTACCGGGTTCGCCCCGAGCATAAGGCCTTGGCTGTATCGCATAGGAAGCATCAATGTTCGATCAAACGTGAACTTGTTTCCGGCGGTGGTTGCTCGCTTTACGGTTTCGGGTTGCAGGATTTGTTGCCCATTCCATTCGCCTTTGTTCAAGAGCATTTGATAAAAACGGGATATTTCTTCAGCTGTGCCGTACAGGTTTGCTGCAGGCAAGCAACTGTCCATCCATTGTGGCTGATTCGATAGATTGGCCGCGTCAGGAAACGATGCGCCCAGTGCGCGTTTGATAACGTTTGAAAGAGGGAATGGCGGGTTAGGTGCAGTTGCGTAATTACTTGCTACATTTTCACGTTGGTCTTTGGGTAAACCGTAGGTGAAATGCTTCATGTTCATAGGTTGGCGAATGTGTTGATCAAGGTATTCTTGAATCGAAACGCCCATCGCTTTTTGAATAATTCGTTGGAATACAAAACCACCAGTAATTGCGTGGTACGCGAGTTTACTGCCATCTACGGTAATAGGTTTGGAGTTACAAAGTAGCTCCCAAATATGGTCTTCATCAAAGATTTCTTCGAGTTCAAGGTTTTTAGGAAGGGCAGGGATTCCTCCTCGATGCGAAAGAATCTGTTGTAACGTGATGTTGCCTTTCCCTTTACGGTTAAACTCGGGCAGATAATAGCTGACTGTATCGTCCAAGTTGACCGCGCCTTGCTCTGCAAGTTTGTGCATTAAAATGGCGGTAACCGCTTTGGATGCTGAATATAGGCACACAGGCATGTCAGCAGTAGCTAACGACTTTACCATGCGTTTATCATCGCTCGGGCCATTTCCGTGCGCATGACCGATGGATCGATTAATCAGCACTTTGCCTCGTTTTCGAATACAAACGGTTATGGCAGGTTGAGTCCCCGTTTTATAAAGCTGCTCTACGCTTCGCCAAACTTTTTCTTTTGATGCGCTGGAAACACCGATGTTTAGAGGATCAACTTCATCCGACTGTACATGAGTAATCTGGCTTAAGTCATAGTTTGTATTTGAAAGGTTTAGAGATTTACACAGTGTGTCTAGCATGATTGGTTGACTATTATCCTGTTGGTTTCAATTCGATATTAACCCGTAAACTTTGTGAATGCAGTGACATATTAAGCCAAGTCTTCGTATCAGAATGATATTGAATTGATGTATGGTAATTTAGTTGTTAATATTTACGGTGTAAAGTTTATCTGAAAGTAAGCCCCAGAACACTTCGTTTGAAAGGCTCGAAAACTTCCAGCCAAGATGTTGTTTGCAGCTGGAGCAGGCAATAATTGACCAATAAAACCCAGGGAACCAAGAAAATTCAAGTTCTGGTGGGCTTACTGGTGTGCAGTTCCAAGCCTCGGAGTAGCAACGAAATATAAAGGTTACGCCGTTCGGATTGCATTGTAAGTGCTCATGGTAGCCATTTACTGGTACTGAAAATTCATCCTTTGTGATGATTTGATCGCATGTTTTACAACAGATAATGTGCTTTCGGTGTTTGTTAACAGACTTTTCAGATTCGCGCTTTATGCTGGTCTGACTTTCAGGGATCAAATTCTCAAGGCCAAAAAGCGGTAACGCCTTATTTTGATCATGGAATGGTCGGGACTGAAAACATAATTGAAAACAGAACTGTGAACAAAATTGAAAAGAGTGACGCTCGTGCTTGGTCATGGTGTTACCTTCGGGTGTTATTAGATTTTAACACTTTGAATCGTCGTTTTGAGTTGTTTTTATTTGTACGTCTTGGCGGAAGTAACATAAGCAAGGTTACACTGCATGCTGTAAATATTATAAAAAACTCACAAGGAATAAGTGAGTTAGAAACGCAAAAGGTGAAGAAATGATTAAGAAAATAATGACAATGTTTGTTGTCTCATCAGCCTGTCTTTCAAACAGCAGCTTTGCTAATGACAGTGACTGGACACTGGCTCGGGAAGATGACGGTATCACTGCGTATACTCAGTTCTCTGAGGAGTTAGGTTATAACGCCGTTAAGTTTGAAACGGTTGTTAATGTACCTGTTTCAACATTGGTTTCTTTTAATACAGAACCAGAGAATTTCAACCAATGGATGGACAGCTTCAACGAAGTTGAAATACTGAAACGAGATAATTGGTACGACTATCATTTGTACGTGACTTATGACTTTCCTTTTCCTTACCAAAACAGAGACTCAATAAGTCATACAACTGTCTTTAAACGCTCTAATGGTTCGGTTGTTGTGAAATTCGTGGGTGAAGAAACGGGAAAACCAATGAATGAAGACTTCGTTCGTATGGATTTCATTGACGGAGCTTGGGAATTCATCCCAGTGTCAGACTCAACAACCAAAATTGTTTATACCAGTTTAGTCTCTCCTGGTGGTGACGGTCCTAAGTGGGTCATCAATGCATTTTCTCTTGATGTGCCTTTTGCATCCATTGAAAACCTTAGGGAGGCGATGGGCACTTACCAACCTCGCTCCATTGCGTTGGAAGAATTACCGATGGAATCGACCATCGTTACGAACTAGAATAGATTCGCGAGTAAGATCAATGGGCTGTGTTGATTCTTTCAGCCAGCCTTTTGTTATCTTTCTTTAAAACTTAAATAACAGGAGCACAATTATGGCCAAGCGTAAAAAGGCCAAGCAACCTAAATTGCAAATCACACCTCGTAATCCTTTTGCAACGGACCCTCTAATGAAAAAAGGCGGCGTTCATCAAAAGACATTTAAGTCTCAACGTAAAAACAGTAAAAATGCGCTCCGCAAGCAAATTGCGGAGCATTCTATTTTAAGATTTTTTGGTTTCTAATTACGCTCATCCTTTCTTAGATCTTCCTCTCATTACTTAAATTCTGTTTGTTTTTACATGACATATCTTGTTTTGATGTGACTTGTAGCAAGGTTTTGGATCTTATTGGACCTTAGGCCTGACTAATAAGTCAAAACTGTGACTTGTGTAAATTTTTGATCTCTCGCGCTTGTTAGAATCCCTTTTAAGGATTTAATCACCAAGGAAGATCCATCAGAAGGTTTTAACTATGTCATCCCTTAAGTCTGCAGCAATGCCGACAAATTTGTTTAAGTCCGCGAAAGACGTTGTAGAGTACCCGCTTACAACCAAGCTAAGTCAGGCAAATCATAACAACAAACTCAGTAACCGAGTTCGCCTTTTGAACGCCTTGCGCATTAAAACTAAGCCTAAAGCTGACCTTCGTGTTGCTTCTAGAAAGTTATCCAAAGAAACGTGCTGTTTTAACACCGCAGTGTGGTTAACTTTCAAAACACCGCCTATAGCGCCAGTGGGATTAATCCTTAGTTATAAGGACAGCAAAGGTGAGTTTGCTGTGGTGGTCGATGATGTTAAACCATCCGAAGGGCTGTCTGTTTTGTTGTCAGGTAATACAGAATTGAACATTCATGGTGAGCTTGAATATCTAAAAGCTTCCTGCACTGGGTTCAGTCTTGGGCAGGATTACATTGTCGAAGATGCCCACATCAAGAAGATGCCTATATAGACAAGGCACCAACATAGAGACGATATATAGAGAGGAGTACAGCATAGAGAAGATAATCGAGTAGGTTTGCTTTCGAGCCGTTGGAGTATTTTAATTCTGTTGTTTGAGGTTTTTAACGATATTAATTGAGGTTTGTGAACCTCTCTGCATTTTGAAAACTTTATTGTTATGTTCGTGCTCTTTGAGCCGATTAAGCATTAGCCTTTACAGACTTTGTTTATTTTCATATAAAAATAAGTTGTCATGCCTCATAAAAAACATTTAAACCAGTTAACGCTGGCGTCATTATTGGTTTCTGCTTCGTGTATTTCTTTTGCGTCTGGTCTTTTGGAAGATAACCCTTTTTGGAACATTCCTTTGTCTCAACTGGGCCAAATATCACTGACGACGTTGGCAAGTGGTTCTTCTACTCCGCTTGATAAGGCCGCTGCTGTTGTTACTGTTTTAACTCAGGAAGACATAGCGAGCATCGGAGCTACGGACATTGATCATATTCTTGAAACTGTTCCTGGCCTTCATGTGAACCATTCAGAGCAAGCCTTGTTTTCAAAGTATGTCTTCCGAGGTGTAACCTCAACGTTCAACCAGCAAGCACTGATGATGATTAACGGTGTACCTGTGACTGCGTTGGTGATTGGTAATCGAGGGAACGTGTGGGGAGGTATGCCCATCAAGGCCATTTCCCGAATAGAAGTTATTCGAGGCTCAGGCTCTGCGTTATATGGCGCAGAAGCGTTCTCAGGCATCATTAACATAGAGACAAAAAATCATTCAGATATTGTAAATCAAGCGGGTGTGCGAGCTGGTTCTTTTGACGCGAAGGGTGGCTGGTTAGAAGCAACCACGAGTGATGATGGCTTACATGCATCGGTAGTGTTTGAATATCAACAAACGGATGGTTGGCATGAAACCATAGAGCATGATGCCCAGACGAATCTGGATGCCGTGTTTGGCTCTCATGCCTCGTTTGCTCCGGGCGAAATTAATGCGGGTAATCGACAGACAGACGTTCGCCTAGAGCTTTCTACGAAAGATTGGACGCTACGATCCGGATTTCAGGAACGCTCAAATCTTGAAACAGGCCCAGGGGTTGCCCAAGCAATTGATCCTCAAGGTGAGTTCGCTAGTGAACGATTCAACGTCGATTTTACTTACAAACTGTCGGATTTAGGAATAGAAGGCTTTGACGTGGACCTTCGTTCCAGCTATTACCGTGATAATCAATCGGCTGAAAGTAATGTCTTGTTATTTCCTCCTGGTGCGTTTGGAGGGGCTTTCCCTGAAGGCTTTATTGGTAATCCCGGTTATAAGGAAGAGCAGGCTCGCTTGGACATTAAATCCCTCTACCAAGGCTTTACTCAGCACAGACTTCAATCGGGTGTGGGCATGTATTGGGGGGACCTTTACGACGTTTCGGAATCAAAAAACTTTAACGCTGATTTCTCGCCAAAGCCTGAAGGTGTTGTTGATGTAAGTGATGATTCTGACGAGGTTTGGCTCAGAGAAGAAGAGAGAAACAATTGGTATGTGTTTGTCCAGGATGAATGGCAATTTTCGAAGCGTTGGGCGTTAACCTCTGGGGCACGATATGATCATTATTCTGATTTCGGGGGCACTATAAATCCTCGACTTGCTTTGGTTTGGGCAACCACAGATGCAATAACAACGAAGTTCTTGTACGGTCGGGCTTTCAGGGCACCGTCTCTGAATGACCTTTATAGTGAGAATAACCCTGTCGTTCTAGGTAATGATCGTCTTAACCCTGAGGTCATTGACACGTTTGAATGGGTGTTTGGTCATACGTTTAATTCAAAATTTAATTACAGTTTAAATGTGTTTCATTACCAGATTACAGATTTGATTTCAGCCACCCCGAATCCTGATTTAACAGAGACAAGAGAGTTGTTAGATAACGTAGGTGAGCGTAAAGGCTATGGTGGTGAGTTTGAATTTACCTACAGGCCAACAGATCAAGTTCGTCTTCTTGCAAACTATGCTTATCAAAAGTCAGTTGATCGCGATACTAACTCTAACGTTGGGGAAGCGCCCAATCATCAAGTTTATGGAAGAATTGAGTGGCAATTCAAACCTGGGTGGCATTTTACAACGCAAACCAATTGGGTTGGGGAGCAAAAACGGGTTCATGGTGATAATCGTAACCCTGTTGATGATTACATTACATTGGATATGACAATAAGAGCGCTTCAACTTTGGTCGCGTGTGGATTTTTCTTTTACGGTTCGTAATGCCTTTGATGCAACAGTGAAAGACCCAAGTCCGTGGTCGAAACCAACAGCACCCATCGAAAATGACATCCCATGGGCAGGCATTAATATGACGGGCGAAATGGTTTACTATTTTTAAGCTGAATGGTTCGGAATGTCAGAGTTTTAAAGCCCTTTGACTCATTTATGAAATATTAAGTACCATTCAAAAAGCGGATAATTGGACGTTGCATTAAAGAGATTTGAGCTAAAATTGTAGGTGTAAAGGAGGAAGAGTAAGCATCAATGGAATGAATAAGTCATTGTGCTTTGACCTTAAGGTTTTAGTGGTATGCCAACGTCTGTTCCGACCAAATTTTTTAAGTCACTCGTATTGTTACTTGAGGTGCCTCAATCAGAATATCTTGATGTCCCTAAGTGTGACGATCCTCTAAACGAACAATCCCGGAATCGTTTTTTTAAAATGCTACGAGGGGGAAGTTCTAACAAGCCTAATTTTGTTAAAAACCCTAAAAAACAATACTCATGTAATTTTAGTGTGGCTGCGTGGATGTCGTTCAACAGCTCACCCACAAGACCAGTCGCGCTGATTTTAAGTTATCGGGACAGCAAGGGGGAGTTTTCTATTGTGGTGGATGAAACTAACCCTGATGGTGGAACTTCTCTCATGCTCTCCGGTGAAGTGACCATAGATTACTTTGGTGGGTTGAAATATCTCAGAGCCAGTTGTTCGGGTATTTCTAAAACACATGGTTTCTTTCTGGATGAGGTACACGTCAACAAAGTTTCTTCTGAAGAAACAAAAGCAATGGGCTCGGCCTCCATTGCCTCTTAGCTCTAGGTATCTTTTTTGGTAAGCGTCTCTGGTTTTTCTATACTTGCTAGTAACCGGTTGATTCTTGTCGAAGAGAGTGTGATCTAATGCGCTGTATGTTCTGTGATAAGCCTGTTCATGGCCGAGAATGCATGACTGTACCGAATGAAGGCGTGGCGCATCAGAAATGCTTTCAAGCGAATGAGGTCATGAAACGGACCTTCCAGCACCTCGACATATCTGCGCTGAATGATCAAGAACTTGTGGACCTAAAGGACTTGGTTTTAGCCGAAGAGAACTCCAGAAATGCGCCCAATGATGACGGCGATATTGAACTGTTCTAATGGGATGCATTGAGTCATTCAAAGAGAACAATTCAACGTGGTTAACTTAGAAAGAACCGATTGTTATTAATTGCTTCGTGATTTTTAGACCGCATGGATTCAATGGTTTGCTCGTTCAACTTCTGTTTGTGATCTCGAAAGATAGGTCGCTTTTTATTAAAGCTTTTAGCGAACGCTAACGCCTCGGATTGTAAACTTTCTAAATCTGAAGATACGAACTCAACGACGCCCATATCCAGCATTTCCTTTGCGGAATACTTCTTGCCGGTAAGGATCATTTGAGAAAAGCTCTTTTGAGGGAATGCTTTAGTGATGACATCCGTCAGACCTGGTAAAAAAGGAATGCCCAAATCCACCTCAGGGAAACATACGTAGCCTCTGTCACCTCTCATTATTCTAAAATCACAGGCGGCAGCGAGTACACATCCGTTACCGAACGTGTGCCCATTCATTGCTGCAATCACAGGAATGGGGAAGGTCAGTAGTCTCTCATAAGCTTGATCCATGGTATGGAGAAACGTTTGCAGCGGTTTAAAGTCCTGTTTTTGAATTAATCCCAAGAACCAAGGAACATCTATTCCCTGAGACCAGTTTTTTGAATCGTCAGACGTGAGGATTAAGGATTTAAACTCTGAGTTACTTTCTACTTCTTGGAGCAATTGAATCAGCTGTTGTGCGAAGGTCAGATTATGGCTGTTTTTACTGTTGTCTGAACCGTCATTCATTGTAATTATGGCGACTTTACCTTCTTGGGTCAGTGTCATTAATTCTGATGTCATGCGGCTCTTCCTTGTGATTTTCAGTTTATTGATAAGTCATTCGTTTGTGATTTGGGCTGGTAGTTTTTTCGATCAGCTGCAGGCCACTGTTTCGAACTTACAATGAATCAGTCGGTAAGTGGCTGCAGAGACTTTATTACTCCGAAGCAAGGCCCTTCAGTGGTGGTTGATCACCAATAACGTAAGCGTCCTCGTCTTGAACGAATAGATCGGGCATCAAAGGTGCGTTCAGCTTTTCAGGGTTTGCTCTGTACTGGTCAAAGTCCGTGACGCCTTGTTCTCGTAAGAACTCTTCATCAATGATCAATTGTCCTGTGACTTTTCGATCGGTTGAATTAAGAATCTCAAGGGCTGCATCGGCCATGATGGCAGGTGTTCTAGCACCGTTTATTGCTTGTTGACCGCCAAATGAGATTGCGGATGTGGCAATGACGGTTCTTGGCCATAATGCGTTCACGCTGATTCCGTAACGTTTAAATTCGTCTGACATCCCCATTGTTAGCATCGACATACCGTATTTAGTGAGTGTGTAAGGCGAATGATTACGCAACCAGCGACGGTCCATATCCAATGGCGGTGATAAGCTAAGAATGTGCGGATTCTCTGATTTCTTTAAATAAGGCAGCGCTTTCTGTGCGCATAGGAAGGTGGCACGGAAGTTCACTTGCATCATAAGATCCAGCTTCTTCAATGGCGTAGATTCAACACCGGCAAGTGCGATGGCTCCTGCGTTATTAATGATGACGTCAATGCCACCAAACTCGTCTACAGCGGCCTTCACCATTGCTTCTACAGAGGCTTCATCTCGAACATCCACTTTGACGGCCAATGAGCGACCGCCTGCGCGTATAACTTCTTCGGCCACGGAATGAATGGTGCCAGGAAGTTTCGGGTTGGGTTCAGTGCTTTTGGCTGCAATTACTAAGTTAGCACCCATTTCGGCGAACTTAAGCGCCATTTCGCGTCCAATTCCACGACTTGCGCCAGTAATTATGATTGTCTTGTCTTTCAAATTGTTCATTGTTAGATGCTCCATATTTTTGTTCTTACGCCTGTTCTTCCAGTTCAAGGAGTATTTGCCTTGAGGTGACTTGCAAGCCTTGCTCAACGAATAACTTGTCGATGACGCCATCGCGAGGTGCATTCAGGCTGTGTTCCATTTTCATTGCTTCTAGAATCACCAATGGTTGACCTTGAGTCACTGTGTCACCGACCTGTGCAAATACTTCTATGATCAGTCCGTCCATTGAGGCCGTTAAGGTATTCGAGTGACGCTTGTCGTTTTGCTCAACAGGTCTCAACGTGATGTCTTCAAACATCAGGTTTTGACCTTGGTGAGAGAGGTAGAGCCTTTTTTCAGGGTTTAGCTTACCCGACTTTTCAAGTAGGAAGGTGGCTTCATGAATTTCATTGTTGATGGTTATTTGCACTCGTTCTAATTCACCTTCTAGGTGATCAGAAAGCACTTCCACTTGGTATGCATTGTCATTTATCTTAATTGATAGCTGTGGTGATCCTTGATCAGAAATGTCGTGAAGTACGGTTAACTTTTGGGAAAAATTTCCGCTTCTTATTATGCAAGGTTTGGCGCCAAGAGCAGCCGTCGACCAGCTGGTTTGGCCTGCCAATAAGAAGCCTGCAATGGCAACGCTCTCGTCAGAAGGGGGTGTTGATTCAAGTGATGCATTATCAGCGAAGTCTTGGCCAATAAAAGCGGTGGTTGCTTCGCCGTTAATGAATGTGTTGGTTTTAAGAATTTCAGACAGGAAATATCGATTATCTTTAACCCCGACTAAGTGACTTTGTTTTATCCCATCGAGTAAACGTTGTCTTGCTTGCTCTCTGTTTTCACCGAACCCAATCAGCTTCGCCAGCATAGGGTCATAGAAAGGCGTGACTGCTTGTCCTGATTGAATGCCGTCATCCACTCTGAAACCGTTCAACTTAGCGGGCTGCCAAAGAGATATGTCCCCTGTTTGAGGGCAAAATTCATTCGCCGGGTCTTCTGCGTATAAACGAACTTCAATGGCATGGCCTTGCAGTGTGATTTCATCCTGCTGAAGGGGGAGTGGTTCATTGGCGGCGACACGAAGTTGCCATTCTACTAAATCTTGCCCTGTAATCAGTTCCGTTACAGGGTGCTCGACCTGAAGGCGCGTGTTCATCTCAAGGAAATAAAAATTTTCTTCGGAGTCCAAAAGAAACTCGACCGTCCCGGCACCACGATAGTTGCAGGATTTCGCCGCGTTTACTGCAGCTTGTCCCATTCTCGATCGCAACGCATCAGAAACAGCGGGAGAGGGGGCTTCTTCAACCACTTTTTGATGTCGACGTTGAACAGAGCAGTCTCGCTCACCCAAATACACGGTGTTGCCCATGTTGTCTGCAAACACTTGAATTTCAATATGACGAGGGGCGATCACCGCTTTTTCAATGATGAGCTCACCAGAACCGAAGGCATTTTGGGCTTCACTGCGAGCAGAGCGAATGGCGGGTTCCAATTGATCTTGTGTATCAACTAAGCGCATGCCTCGGCCGCCCCCGCCTGCGGAAGCTTTCAACATAACAGGTAAACCAATGTCCAAGGCGGCTGATTTTAAGGCTTGATCGCTTTGATCTTCGCCTTGATAGCCTGGAATGCAAGGGACGCCAGAATCCAACATAACGATCTTAGATTGACGTTTAGACCCCATTAACTCGATGGCTTCTGCGGAAGGGCCAACGAAAGTAATGTCGTTGGCCTGACAGGCTCGGGCGAAGCCTGCGTTCTCAGAGAGAAACCCGTATCCGGGGTGGATGGCATTGGCCTTTGTGGCTTTTGCAGCAGACATTATCTTTTCGATACTTAGATAGCTTTCTGAAACAGGAGCGGCACCGATTAGAATCGCTTCGTCGGCTAAATCTAGATGCGGTGCGTCCGTGTCTGCTTCTGAGTAGACCGCGACTGTTTTAATTCCCATAGCTTTCGCTGTACGAATGACTCGACAAGCGATTTCGCCTCGATTGGCAATTAGAAGCTTTGTAATTGCAGAGGAGGGGTGATTATTCATGCGTCTTCCTCTGATTGGGGGATTGTTGGTTCGGCCCATGATGGCTTTCGTTTTTGCATGAATGCCATGGCGCCTTCTCTTCCTTCGCCCGTCAGTACCGCTTGAGCAAAGTCGTTGGCCGCTTGATCCAAGAGTAAGTCCAACGTTTCTGGTGTTTCGCACTCATTAACGGAATGAAGTAATGCCTTGGTGGCTTTATTGGCTTCCGGCGCGCACTTCAATGTTTGCTTGATGGCTTTTTCTACCGTTTTCGTCAATTCATCATTGTTTACGTGTTGGTGAATAAGCCCAAGAGAAACGGCTTCTTCGCCCTTAAAGCGTTGACCCATTAAAGCCAATCGACGCGTTTGAGTCAGGCCGATTCGCTTTACCACAAACGGGGCAATTTGCGCGGGTATAATCCCTAGGGACGTTTCAGGTAAACCAAAGACGGTCGTTTCATCGCAGATGGCTAAGTCAGACACACAGGCAAGCCCGAAACCGCCGCCAAGCACTGCTCCTTGCAGAACTGTTATGGTGACGAGAGGCAGTTTGTCGGCCAATTGAATCATTCGGCCGAAGGCGCGATTTAATTCCGACAGAGCGGCGATTTGTTCTTCTTGCGAACTCAAGCTACTGGCCGACTGCATGTCTTTGATGTCGCCGCCTGCGCAAAAATTGCCGTCATTGCCTTTTAGTAACAAAATCCGAAAGTCACTTTCGGGCGCTGTGGTCATTACATCCATTAACTCGTAAACCATCTTTAGGTTCATGGCGTTGGCCAACTTTGGACGATTGAGTTGAACCTCTAGGACTGGGTGCCGATCATTAACAATCAGTGTTTCAAATTTGTTCATGGTCTCGATTGTCCTTATTTCTTTTTACCAGGAAGGGTGCCCATCATTTTGCAGATAATTCCCAACATGATTTCATCGGCGCCACCACCAATAGAGCCTAATCGATTGTCGCGGAATGAACGGCTGACGTAGTTATCCCACATAAAGCCCATGCCTCCCCAATATTGAAGGCAAGCATCGGATACTTCCCGACTTAAGCGACCGGATTTCAGTTTCGCCATGGAGGCTAATTTAGTGACGTCTTGGCCGTTGATGTAACCTTCGACACTTTGGTATGTCAGTGCTCTCAGAGCCTCAACTTCGGTTTGTAATTCAGCAAGACGGAAGTGGATCACTTGATTATCAATCAAGGCTTGGCCAAAGGTCTCTCGTTCACGGCAGTATTCAATGGTTTTTTCTATGCACTTATCCATGCCACGTAAAGACATGGCGGCTACGTACAAACGTTCTTCTTGAAACTGCATCATTTGCATCATGAAGCCCATGCCTTCACCGCCGATTCTATTGCTTTGAGGCACTCGAACATTGTCGAAAAAGATTTGAGCGGTATCGGAAGAACGCATGCCCAGTTTGTCTAATTTTTCAGAAAACGATACGCCGGGTAAATCCAGCGGTACTACGATCATCGATTTGTTTTTATGCGGTTTGCCATCACTGGTGTTGGCTAGAACGCAAGCGAAGTCGGCTTGAGTGGAATTGGTGATCCACATTTTGCTGCCATTAATGATGTAATCGTCTCCGTCTTTCGTGGCCGATGTTTTTAAACCCGCAACGTCGGACCCCGCCCCCGTTTCACTGACCGCGATACAAGAGACCATGTCGCCTGCAATGGCAGGTTTTAAATACTTTTCTCGAAGTTCATCCGACCCAAAGCGAGCAAGGGCGGGAGTTGCCATGTTAGTTTGAACCCCAATAGCCATAGGGACACCGCCACAATCAATGCTCCCGAATTCTTCTGCAGCAACCATTTCATAGCTGTAGTCCAGCCCCATGCCGCCAAACTCAACGGGTTTACTTATGCCAAGTAACCCTAGGTCCCCCATTTTTTTGAACACTTCTTTGGCGGGGAAGATGCCTGCTTTTTCCCACTCTTCAACGAATGGGTTTATTTCATTTTCTACGAAATTTCTAACGGTGCGTTTCAGTTCTTTATGTTCTTGTGTGAGTATCATAATTTTCTCCTTAAGGTTGGCCGTTAGAAACGAGCTACACCAAATTGGTTGCTATTCAGTGATTTGTTGTCTGCCTGTTGGCAGGTATCAAGCAATTCGATCATCAATCGACGTGTATCGCGTGGGTCGATCAACCCATCATCCCAAATGCGGGCAGTACCGAATAATGCGGTTGAACCGGCTTCCAGTTTTTGAGCGGTGGTTTGTTCTATCATATCCAAGGTCTTTGGATCTGGCTCCATCCCCATTGAGCGTTGCTTTGCTTCTGTCACAATGCGCAGCACTTTGCCTGCTTGGGTGCCACCCATAACGGCCGTTTTGCTGTTCGGCCATGCAAAGATGAATCTAGGATCAAGACCACGACCGCACATGGCGTAATTGCCTGCCCCGTAGGAACCGCCAATCAAGATGGATATTTTTGGCACACGAGCATTGGTTACAGCTTGCAGCATTTTGGAACCGTGTTTAATGATGCCGTTACGTTCTGATTCTTTTCCGACCATGAATCCCGTGGTGTTGTGTAAAAAAAGAAGTGGGGTATTGCTTTGATCGCAGAGTTGAATGAATTGAGCCGCTTTATTGGCACCCTTATGGGTAATTGGCCCGTTATTACCAATCACGCCGCAGGCCATGGCGCCAAAGCGAACGAATCCACAAATCGTTTGTTGGTCGAATTGAGGTTTAAACTCTTGAAATTCCGAACCGTCTACCAGCCGAGCAATGATTTCCCGAACATCGTAGGGTTTTTTTGGATCCGCTGAAATGACGCCCAATAGCTCATCTGTACTGTAAAGAGGTTCATCGTATTCATTTTCTGTTGGTGAAATAGTTGATGATGAAATGGTTGACGATGAGATGGCTGCATGTGCATTGAGAGGCGTTGGTAAGCTGGCCATGATCTCTCGGGCAATACGAATGCCGTCGGCATCATTTTCAGCGATGTAATCCGCTGTACCGGCTTCGAGTGCGTGAAGCTCAGCGCCGCCAAGCTCTTCATCGGTTGCCACTTCACCCGTTGCGGCCATGAGCAGAGGTGGGCCCGCCAAGAACATTTTGGATTGATTTCGAACAGCAATGACGTAATCGGATAAACCGGGTTGATAGGCACCGCCTGCCGTTGCGTTTCCGTGAACCACCGTGACTTGAGGTATGCCGGCAGCGGATAAACGCGCTTGGTTGGCAAAAGCTCGGGCTCCGGGGACGAAAACATCGGTGGCGTAATTTAGGTTTGCACCGCCCGATTCGGCCAAACTCACGATGGGTAACTTATTCTCTAATGCAATCTGTTGAAGGCGTAAGGTCTTATCCAGACCTGCGGGTGATATGGTGCCGCCTTTGATTGCGCAATTGTTTACCTGAACGATGCAGCGTACGCCGGAGATATACCCAAGGCCGCAGATGAGACCACCACCGGCGGTTGATCCGTCTTTATCGTCGTACATTTTGTAGCCCGCAAGGCCGCAAAGCTCGATGAATGGGCTGTCTTGGTCAATAAGCAGGTTAAGGCGTTCGCGTGGTAGTAGCTTTCCTTTCTTTTCGAATTTAGGTCGAGACTTTTCAGCCATATCGATGACGGATTTTTCAATGGCCCTTAAATCATTAATGCAGGTTGTTAATGCAGCATGATTTTCTGCGAAAACATCAGATTGAGGGTTAATACTACTTTCTAGAACTGACATTAAGCCGCTCCTTTGATATCGGCGTATAAGCTCTGAGGAATCAGAACGGGCATTTCTAACAGTTGTTGTGCTTGGGCTTTGCCTTGTGGATCGACCCGCAAACTTGCAATGCCTCCACCGCCCAACGCAAAGGTTAGTAAGAAATTAAATGCATCCAGCCCCGGTAATGGAAATCTCTCTACTTGGCTTTGTTCGCTCAGTACATGTTTCATGAACTGCTGAACATTCGATTCGGTTAATGCTGTTTCAATGTAAGGCAAAAAAGCAGGTTGACGTGCCATGACGCCGATGTTGCAACTGTCGCCTTTGTCGCCACTTCGAGCAACGGCTAAGTCAATCAATCGAACTTCAACCATGGCGTCTGAAACTTCTGGTTCAGCGGTTTCTGTTATTTCCTTAGATACCACGTTCTGAGATTGAGATGATGTCACTTGATCGGGCGTATGGATCTCAACTGCCTGTTGTTTACCTTCAATGGATACCACTGGCGTGATCTGTTTTTTGTCGACCAAAAATGAGAAGAGCTGAATGACAGGGCTGACTTTCGGTCGCCCACCCACCAAGCCTGTAATACCCGGGGCCATGGACGTCGCTGCAGGGGCAATTTCTCGTGCAAATAGGCCGAGGGCTTTTTTATCTTGATGCCGAGCTGCAATTTTAACGACAACCTCACGGGCATTGTCTATGCGTTTATTTTCACCGTAGGTGGATTCGGCGCCAAGTATCTCTATGTCATAACTGTCGAAATCGGACCAACCCAATTGGGCGTAGATGCCAGACACGCGAGCCATGATTGCATTTGCAACGCGGTTCGCTTTCTTGGCTGCATCGATTCCCGCCATTAAGAAACTGACGGTGCAGCGTTGCCCAGTCATGTGCGTGGCTGCCACTTTGTAGTGTGACGTTGGGGGCAGACCTTTTGCGCCACTGACTTTGATTTGGTTGTTGGCGACTTCTTCCAGATCAACATGGCTGAAATCACAACGAACGTCCGGTAATAGATAATTGGTTGGGTCACCAATTTCATACAATAATTGTTCACCGACAGTAAACCGATTGATCAATCCGCCTGTGTTGTCGGGCTTAGATACAATAAACTCGCCATTGGCAGAGCATTCAATGATCGGGAATCCCATGTTTTCGTAACCAGGGACTGACTCCCAGTCGGTGAAATTGCCCCCAGTACATTGGCAGCCACACTCAATAATATGGCCTGCTAAGCTGCCTTGCGCTAAAAGATCGTAATCCGAATCTTTCCAGTTGAACTCATGCATTAAAGGGCCGAGTACAACCGCACTGTCGACCACCCGACCCGTAATGACAATGTCCGCGTCTTGAGATAACGCTTCTGCTACGGGCGTTGCGCCTAAGTAGGCATTAACGCTTAAACATTGCTTGGGAAAATCTGAACCAGAAAACATCTCTTTGATGTTCGCTTTCGCCAAATTTGCCTGTTGGGTGACCAGATCATCCCCTTCAACCAATGCGACTTTTAATGATAAACCCGCTTTTTCAATGGCACTCTCAATGGCCGCAGCGCAGGCAACGGGGTTCACTCCGCCAGCATTGCTGATGACTTTAATCTTATTTTTGGCAATGGAAGGTAGAAGTGGTGTCAGTGTATCGACAAAGTCGGTGGCATAACCCAAGTTTGGGTTTTTCATTTTTGCACCAGCAAGAATCGACATGGTTACTTCAGCAAGATAATCGAAAACCAAATAGTTAAGTTTACCTTGATGTACGAGTTGCTGTGCTGCTGCGCCCGTGTCGCCCCAGAATGCGGAGGCGCAACCGATACGAACTGTGTTTGATGTTTCCATTTTTCAAAATCCAAAGTTTGAACATGATTCATGTGTTGGGTGCTTCAATAGGTAAAATATACTACCAAGCAAGCGCTTGGTTTGTAAATAATTATGAATAAATAAATTTCAAGATAGAGCGTAAAATTGGGGAAGTTTTCATCTAGCTACGACGGATTGCTGACCAACCGATCTCAATCAGGCATAATCCCTAGTAATAATAGGAGAATGTAAGTGCTAAAGAAGTTAGTTTCGAAAGGTGTCATTACGGATCCGGACAGTGCTAAAGGGCGCTTGATCCAAGCGGCTGCTCGTTTATTTCGTGATAAAGGGTATGAGCGAACTACAGTTCGTGACTTGGCGGCAGAGGTCGGCATACTTTCTGGCAGTTTGTTTCATCACTTCAAAAACAAGGAGCGTATTCTTCGTGCAGTGATGGAAGAGGCCATACTGTTGAATACAGAAGCGATGCGTTCGGCGCTTGATGAAGCTAATTCCGCAGAAGAACGGGTATTGGCTCTGATTAAGTGTGAACTAGCCTCTATCTTAGGCGACACTGGCGCAGCAATGACGGTTCTGGTTTATGAATGGCGCAGCCTGAACGAAGACAGTCAGCAGTACATTTTGGGCTTAAGAGAAATCTACGAAGCCATGTGGATGGACGCACTTAATGAAGCCAAGGAAGAAGGCTTGGTGGTGATTGATCCTTTCATTTTACGACGACTTCTTACCGGAGCACTGGGCTGGACAGTGAATTGGTACGAAGAAGAGGGCGAGATGAATTTAGATGCCCTTGCAAGAAATGCGTTGAGTTTAGCGATTAAAAGCTAAACTCAACTTACGTTCATATGACCAACTGTTTTGGCCATATCGAACCTTGTTCCATAGCGTGACGATGATGTTCTAATTAGAGTGTCTCAACTAACAATAATAAATAACGCTATGGATAAGCAACGCTCAGATACTGATAAAAGTATTGAAATCAAACATGTAGCCGCACTGGGTGATCAGAAATACCCCTCGTTTGAACTGCGCGCTATCATTTCATATTTGAACAACTTAGGGCACCAAACGTGGTGTTCGAATTTATTAGAAACCCTTGAATTAACCGATAGAGACCTTGAAACGCCTTTCTTATGTGCACATAAAGCCCTTAAAGCGTTGGAACTAGTGCTGGAGGCGTTTGATGAACTGGGATTGGGTTGTCACATAGCAAAGACCTATCGTCTGAATGAATTTGGCACGATTGGTCGATGCATCAAGCATTCAAAGACCTTGGGTGATGCCTTGGCGCTTACCCATAATTATTATAATTTGATAGGCAGTTTTACGGACATAACCAACATTATTGATGAGCAGCGGCTAACGAACCGTTTAGTGAATGTGTCCGATCTTCCTCAAAACATCCAGCGCTTTTTGTTTGAGTTAACGGTGGCAGGATTAATTGCTATAGGGGAAGAGCTGTCTGGTCAACGTATTCCTGTACGGGTAATCCGATTCAGTCAGACACTGAATGATGATCAAAAGGCCCTCTATCAGTCGTTGTTTCAGTGCCCGATAGAAGATGCATCTAAGTTTGATGAGTGGGATTTAGACATCAAGTTTGCAACGATCCCTGTCTCTTTGCCCAAAGCATCGATTGAGGACATGATTCAAGATCTAAACACCTTGGATCATGAGTGGTCTCAAGGTAAGGGCTTAGTCGATGACATCGATGATATTTTACAAGGGTCCCCTGGGGATTATCCCGACCCAGACATGCTAGCCCACGCAATGGGAGTGAGTGCGCGAACGCTTCGACGAAAGCTGAATAACGTAGGCACAAGTTACAGCGCTTTAATCAATAAGGTTCGTTGTCAGTTGGTGATAGACCTTATCACGCATCACAATTTATCCAACGAAGGTTTGGCTCAAGCATTAGGTTTTTCAGACGCGGCTAATTTTCATCATGCATTTAAGAAGTGGACAGGCAATACACCAAATTACTATAGGTTAAAGCGTGTGTGATTTATAATCCGTGGTATTGAGTTTTTTATATAGCCTGAGGTACCAATGCTTTTTAACGTCACGTCACGGATTGCTTGTCTTTTCATTTTGCTTTGCCAGTCTCTTGTTGTTCATGCGTTTTCATACACCTTGGAGGTGACAGAGCAGGAGCTCCAAGAAAAAGTATCTGCCATGATGCCCATTGAGAAACAGCACCTTTTTGTCACTGTTACGCTGTCTGATCCTGACATTGACTTGATCAAAGGGAGCAACAAAATAGGTGTGTTTGTTAATATTTCAGCGGTAGTGCCTGGTGCAATTCAAGGGACCGGTCGCGCAAAGATTGTTGGCAGCCTGATTTATAAACCGGCGGAAGGCGCTTTTTATTTTGAAGAGCCCTTAGTCGAAACGTTCGAAGTGGATCAGCTTTCAGCTGAATACGCGCCAATGCTCAAGGAATTGTCTCAAGTCTCTGTGTCCAAAGCCTTAAGTCGTTACCCCGTATATACATTGAAAGACGATAAGATTGAGCAACAGTTGGCGAAGTCTGTATTAGAATCAATAGAAGTGAAAGATGAGGTGTTGTTTATTCATCTCAGTGCTTTTTAACCGTAATGCTTCCAACGACCGATGTAAGGCGTGCCAATGGATATTATAGAAATTTCTCTAGCAATCGCGTTGAACGCGTATTCAGGCCAAAAAGACAAAGCAGGCAAGACCTACATTCTTCATCCTTTACGGTTGATGGCCAAAATGGAAACGGAAGACGAAATGGCCGTCGCGCTTTTACATGATGTCATTGAAGACTCGGACACAACGGCTAAAGACTTATTACGGCAGGGGATTCCACTTCATGTGGTTCAAGCGGTTGAGTGCCTAACCAAACAGGTTGGAGAAGATTACAACACCTTTATTGAGCGGGTCTTGGCTAACCCGTTGGCGATGAAAGTAAAGAAAGCCGACATTGAAGATAATATTAATGTACTTCGATTGAATTCAATTACAGATAAAGACTTAGAACGAATCGCAAAGTATCATGCTGCTTGGAAAACGCTTAATGGATAACATCAAACACAAGTGAATGTGTTTTAAAGGAATAGCAGTAGCGAATGAATCGTATAGTAGTTTTATGTTCCGTTTTTGTATTTCAAATTGCAGAAGCAGGAGAACCCGCCCAAGTTAATAGACCTTCCTTTATGCTGAATGAGATGGATGACTCTGAAATGGATTCATTCTCAGCTCAGTTTGCGACGCCGGAACAACTTCAAAAGAATATGGACAGTTCATCCTCCGTGGTGGAGGTCGATCTTAACAGTATTGATGTCTATAACAATCAGGCGATTGAAATACCGGTGAATACGCCTCAAGGTATTACTCATAATCGAATGACAAACAACTTAATACCTTAGCCTAAGGTTTACGTTGTGTTTGGAGAAGTGCGGGTCATCAGTAACTCCGCACTGCTTATCACTTCTCTTTTAAAATAACGTTTTACAAAGATAAGGTTTTTATATTTAGAACGTCATTAATTTACGGTAAAGCTTTGGCTTGTTCCTGTGTAACCCTCGATCTTGCCTGACCATGGCTTCTTTTGGTCTCCATAGTGTTTAATGCGGTAGGTGCCTGATTCTGTTTCTGTAGGAATGTTCCACGTTAAAATGGCATGGGAGGTTCCCCAGAAGCCATCAATGCGTTGCCATTCATATTTGGTTTGCCAATCATTGTCGGTTGCAACGGTGTGCCACTGGCCATCGATGAGGCGTTGAACTTTCATAAACGTACCTTGCGTTCTCAGGTTGTTTTTCGGATGCCCAGACCAAAATTTCACAACGGCGGTTTGGCCTGCGTTATAGCTGCTATTGGCATCTTGAACTACATCTCCAATGGATTTAAAGATAGGCGCTTGATCATGAACGACACCCGTCTGGAAATTGATGGTTTCACCCGTAAGATCGCGGGGAATAGGTTCAGCGGCAGGAAAGGGGACGGGGTTAAGTGCGTTCTCCGGCACTTCATTTGCTGGCAGCATATCGACGGCTAATTGATAGAAGCTTTGTTGGTAAGCCGCTAAGGTCCAGGGGCCAAAATGGGTTGAACCCCCTTCATAATGTTGAAGGTCGTATTCTTCTTTGGTGGTTACATAACCACTGTAAGCGTTAGACAATGCGGCAACCACGGTGTAATCCAACTGATTACTCATAATATCTTCGACCGTTCCCATGATTCGACGGCCCGACATGATGGTGAATTCAGCGGGCACCGCAAGAATGCCCAATTGGCCTATTTTCTGAATAGAAACAGGTAAGACTTCTGGGCTCCATGGATGAGGGCTGGTTTTCCCTTGGGCCACTAAAACGGCTTTTGGGGCGTGGCAATTCAAGTCTGCTTGCGTCGGTGTGACCAGCATATTGGTAATGAATTGCAAAAATGGATTGGCTTGGGTGGTGCCTTCACTGAAAATATCAGGGCCTCGGCCATCTTCAGTGCCGGCAGCGAAGGATTCCCCCAAGGCCGCAACACAGGTTGTCACTTGGGTGCCGTCAGTAAAATCCCCTGACACCACCGTAGAGGACATATCAACGTATTGATGCCGAAAATCAATGCTTCCAGTGAGTTGTTCTGTGGCCGTTTGATAAAGCTCTAATGCTTTCTCGTATTGTCTTTCGCCAATGATTCTTACATTTTCAAATCGGTCTGCGGTTGGCCCTCGGCCTTCTGAATCCGGATTGACGTTCGGAGACATATCACCCGCATTGCTGATGGCAAACGCGGCCACAAAATCGTGGTTGCTTTGATAAGTTGTGCCTTTGAGGCCTTTTTCGAATAAGTAAGACGCGTGCCCCTTATTATCACCGCTGAGTACCTGATGGTCTTTCCCCATGGCGTTCGGATGGGTTGCAAACCAATTGAGCATGCCGACTTCGTTGTCACCTTCTTGAATGATCTTTAATACGGTCATTGGTTTTTCTATGTTTGACCCGTATTTCAATCGTTCCGTTTCTGGATTGTTGTTATAGGCCTCTTCAGAACGGTTGTAGCTGGCGTTGGTGAGTTCGCCACGGTTAACCAAAATGTATCCGGGCTTGAGATCGTTATGAGCTTTTTCGATGGATGCGACAATGCCATCCACTTGGGCATCGTAAGCTTGTTCAATGAAACCAAGAATAGTGATGTCATAGAGTGCGTAATGCGATTGGCCCCCGACGGCGGAATGGGTATGGGTCGCGCTTAAAATGACATTGCGTTCGTTGTACAGATCTCCGTATTTCAATTGAAGCCTTTTCATGACGCCTTGAAATACCGATTGGGGAACCGAGCCTGCATCAACGCTGACGAACATAACTCGCTTGCCTTCGTTGGGATCAACAAACGCAAAGGCTCGAGACCATTGACGAAAATGAATGCCTGCGCTTTTTTGATCCAGATTGGCGTAGCCCATGAGACCCACTTCAGCCGCAGGACCAGTGACATCATGCATACCTCGTCCCACAAGATAATTGTTCTCATAACTGAATGCATTCATGGTGCCGAACGTTAATCCGCACAGAAACGCGGCTCTCAGTGTTTGTTTGGCCGAATGATTACTCCGGGTTGATCTTTTTGTAATCCTTTTATTGAAAAACATAGCCGACTCCTAAAACCCATCGAGAACAGCAGTCAAAGCGTCACCGTGAATCCCCCTGGTGAGGCTTTAGTTATCTTGAATGGTCAGTTTTTATTGTTGTTTTCATTATCGAGTGACGTATTAACTCGAAATGTGTTGTCTATATAGATAGGTTTTTGGGCGGGTGGCGACAATGTGCGATGTGGCCATGGCCGGAAGTTGGCCAGATTGAACACTTTTTAAGTGGAATCTCGGTAACTTTATGATTTACTAACTAAACTCAGATGAGTTACGACAAAAATGACGGATGAATTTTTGCAACAGGACGAGTATGAAAAAACTTAAAAATGAAAGTGAGTTGTTGAAAAAAGCAATACTGGAAGGCGTTAAGTACGGAGAAGAACGCGGTGCCGTAGAGTTCGAAGCAACAGATTCCGCTGCTGAGAAGATTGAGTACATTTATCGATTACTTGTTCATGACAAAGTTATTCAACCCATCCCAGAAGACCAAGTATCCCAAAAGTCCATGAAGCACAAACTTGCAATTTGGGCATCGAAAATGAAATAAAGCCCGTGTCGGGCCAGTTTATTGGCTTTGGATGACCATTCAGTTAATAAAAGGATAAAATTACAAATTAGAATCCGAATACAGCGTGCTTTCGTGTATAGTGTCTCTCTTATTTAAAAATTGAAGGCCCAGTACCCGATATGGCAACGAAAACGAGAACAGCACCAAAGAAGAAAGAACCAGCAGCCGTAGAGACTTCTCTTTCTATTGAAGAACAAACCAAAGCTTTTTTAAGCAAAGGTGGCAGCATCGAACAAGTAAATACCGGTGTTAGTGGTCAACAGAGTATGTCTGGTCCACGTCATATTGATCTGGGTAACAGCAGACCAAGAAACAGCTAAAAGTTCCAACGCTTATTGTCGTTGAAATGATTGAAAGGGCCTCTTTATTGAGGCCTTTTTTGTATGACCAGTACTCTCGTTTTGTTTCTTTTGAGCTGTATTTGTTCTAAGTTCTGGTTTTACCTAGCTTCATTCACATTTATTTAGATAACCTGCTCATCGTATATGTCGACACTTAAATATCTCACTGCATACTCTCCGGATGTAAAAAACAAAGTTCAAAGCCTGATTGATCAAGATCGTTTGGGGGAGTTTTTATTAGGGAAGTACCCAAAGCCCCATCAAATTAACAACGATGGCGCGTTACGTGATTATGCGATGTCTATCAAGAACCGATACATCAAGAAATCGGCGCCTTTAAGTAAAGTGATTTACGATAAAAAAATACATGTCATCAACAATGCTCTTGGTTTGCATTCCTTTGTTTCAAGAGTGCAGGGTGGCAAGCTTAAAAGTAAAAATGAGCTTAGAATCAGTGATGTTTTTAAGAAAGCGCCCGAAGCATTTCTTAATATGATTGTCGTGCATGAACTGGCGCACTTAAAAGAGAAAGAGCACAACAAAGCCTTTTACCAATTGTGCGAGCACATGCAGCCAGACTACCACCAGATGGAGTTTGAAATGCGTTTGTATCTGACTCAACTTGAATTGAATGGCGCAATTTATTAAGAACGTCTCAGTAACAAAAATTGCTTATTCGCCATCTTAAGGTTGGAATCTATTTAATTGCCCTAATAAACCCTATACAGTTAGTTGATATATCAATCAACTAGACATCATCTTCTGAGGGGCGGCAATTAAGTATGTTGAAGTGGTTATGGAGTTTCATTAAACCCTATCGTGTTCGGCTGACGATTGCGGCAATTGCCTTATTAGTAACAACGGCACTGACCTTGTCCTTAGGGCAGGGTGTACGGATGATGATGGACGACGGCTTTGCTGCCCAATCACAAAGCGGCCTTGGTGATGCTTTATCTCTGTTTGTGATCATTGTATTGGGTTTATCCGTTGGGGCTTACTTCCGTTTTTATATGGTTTCTTGGTTGGGTGAACGGGTGGTGGCAGACATTCGAAAGAAGCTCTACAAACACTTGGTGAGTTTGCCTCCCAGCTTTTTTGAAGATAATTTAAGTGGCGAAATTCAAAGCCGTTTGACCACGGATACCACACTTCTGCAAACCGTCATTGGTTCCTCATTTTCTTTTGCTCTTCGTAACAGTTTGACCTTCATCGGTGGCTTGGCTTTGATGTTCATTACGAACGTGAAGTTGACCTTGATTGTGTTAATGGTCGTGCCTTTGATCGTATTTCCTCTGGTATTTTTTGGCCGCAAAGTGAAAAAGTTATCCCGCGACAGCCAAGATAAAATTGCTACTGTAGGCGCTTGGGCGGGTGAAAGTTTACAACACATTAAAGTAGTGCAAGCTTTTACTCGTGAAGACATGGTTAACGAGCAGTTCTCTGACGCGGCAGAAGGCGCGTTTGAGGTTGCACTTAAGCGAATTCGTCAACGCGCACTCCTGATTGCCTTAGTGATGATGTTGGTTATGTGCTCCATTGCGGGCATGTTATACGTGGGCGGCAGTGATGTATTAACCGGCCAGCTTTCAGCGGGTGAACTGGGAGCGTTTGTTTTTTATGCCATCATGGTTGCAGGCTCGTTGGCGGCAGTCACTGAGGTCTATGGTGAAGTACAACGCGCTTCCGGTGCGGCAGAACGCATACGTGAACTGCTTGCGACCGAACCTGAAATCAGCTCCTCCGCTGAGACTGGCAATCTCACGGTCGAGCATCATGAGAACCCAACTGAAATTGAAGAAGCTCAGCTTCGATTTGATGCTGTAAGTTACTCTTACCCATCACGACCAGACACCAAAGCCTTAAATGATCTATCGCTGTCAGTAGCGCCGGGTGAACGCATTGCATTGGTTGGGCCTTCTGGCGCGGGTAAATCCACCTTGTTTGATTTGTTGCTGCGTTTTAGAGACCCGCAAGAAGGCATAATCTCGGTGGAGGGGCACTCATTGCATGATTTGAACTTGAATGAACTGCGCTCACAGTTTGCATTGGTGCCACAACAACCCGTGCTGTTCAGTACCAGCGTATGGGATAACCTTCGCTACGGTTGCCCAGACGCCACAGAAGAACAAGTAATCGCGGCGGCTAAAGCGGCACACGCGGATGAATTCATCACTCAACTCCCCGATGGCTATCACTCCTTCCTTGGAGAAAACGGCGTAAAACTGTCGGGTGGTCAAAAGCAACGCTTGGCCATTGCTCGCGCCATCTTACGAGACCCTAAAATTCTATTGCTTGATGAAGCCACCAGTGCTCTAGACGCTCAAAGCGAACACCTTGTTCAACAAGCCTTGAACGAGCTGATGAAAAACCGAACAACGTTGATCATCGCGCATCGCCTTGCCACCGTTTCGCATGTGGATCGGATTGCAGTATTTGATCACGGTAAACTTGCCGATATCGGCACCCACGAAGCCTTGATGGAAAGCTCGGATCTCTACAAACGTTTGGCGCAATTACAGTTTAATAAGACCCTTTGATTCGATTTATAAACGAACATATCCTAGTGCTTATGTATTGGTTTTAACCCTGATATGCGTCCTTAAGACGCATTTTGGGGGCGAACGTATGGTAACTTACTGTTTTTATTCACTTAATTATTCGCCCTGATTTTCATAGTGCCTGTGATATGCGTATTAAAGACGCTTTTTATGGAGTGTTGCATTTAGATTGTTAATTCTAACTTATTGTTCTGTTTGGTATTTTAGGATTATAGGCGCTATGATATTGAAAACTATAATCTGCGTCTTAAAGACGCAAACTAAGCTGTTAGCCTCTATTAATAAAGGAATTGAATTTTGAGCAAGTATCCAGTTGCGATTGATTATGAACAAGTAGGGAAATACTCAGCACTTTCTAAATCAGGCGGCGGGTACTTTTTTGATGAGGTACTTGAGTACCGTGTTTGGTGTCACCCTGAAAGAGGTGCAACTGATCATTATGATGGTGAAGATTACTACTATTCATTCTCAAGTTATGAAGAAGCTCATGATTTCTTCGAGTCAGAACAAGGAACTGAAGAGCCACTTGTTCTTATAAAGCAACTCGAGTGGATTGATGAGCCAGAAGAGGGTAAATTCGAACACCTTAAAGGTGAGCGTATAACCGAATGGTTGCCTGCTTGGCTTTCAAGGGAGGCCAGAATGCCAGGAGATATAGAAAATTTTATTAAAGAAAGATCAAAAGGCTAACAAATTGCAGCACCTCGCACTTCGTGCTGGACCTCCGCAAACTGTCACAATTTTTGCGGAGCAAAAATATGTGCCATTTTGCTACGGCCGGTGTGCAAGGCGTTAGACGCTAACAGTACAAGTTAGTAGTAATACCTAACTAGCAAGTAACCTTATACAAATAGATGATTTAATTGGAAAAAGTTAATACAAAGGGATGAATTTAGGCAGAAAGATCTTTTTGTAATTGCTAAGCTGCGAGCCGTAGCTCTGGCCGTAAAAGCAAGCTTGTTAAGGACCAGAGCGAGACACGCAGTAGAGCGGAAAAAATCCTTCGTATTAGCCTACGTTCAATGACCTGATTGATTTTCCAAGTTTAAGTAATCTGAATTAAATGGAAATAGTGGAGTAGCGGTAAGACGTAGGCCTTTTTTGTGTACCGTCTAACAACTCGCTGTTGCGAAACCCAAAAAAGCGCGGGTTCGCAAAGCTAAACTCATTATAAATCATTAAGTGGTTACTGAATATTTATGGATGATTCAAAAAACGCAGGCCCGATGATTACTGCGCAAACCGGCTGGGATGAAGCATTTCTAGTGGGTACTGAAAGTGAATTACTGGCTTATGCTCAGAGTATTGTAGATGCAGTAAATTCGGCTAAAGCGGATACGTTCTTTGGCGAAGAAACTAAGACCAAAGAAATAAGTGGCTTAGCCGGAGAGCAAAGTGAAGTTCAATTCGACTGGCTTGTAGTTACAAAAGATAATGAACAAACCATAAAGCTTGCTGAGAAAATCTACAAAGATGCAGATTTAGGTAATCTTTAATGGGTAAAATTTATAACAAGTACAGGCACGTTCGCCCTACGGGCTGGACTCGTTTCACTCGCCCGTGCTGTAAGCGTTAGACGCTAACAGTACAAGTTAGTAGTAATACCTAACTAGCAAGTAACCTTATACAAATAGATGATTTAATTGGAAAAAGTTAATACAAAGGGATGAATTTAGGCAGAAAGATCTTTTTGTAATTGCTAAGCTGCGAGCCGTAGCTCTGGCCGTAAAAGCAAGCTTGTTAAGGACCAGAGCGAGACACGCAGTAGAGCGGAAAAAATCCTTCGTATTAGCCTACGTTCAATGACCTGATTGATTTTCCAAGTTTAAGTAATCTGAATTAAATGGAAATAGTGGAGTAGTGGTAAGACGTAGGCCTTTTTTGTGTACCGTCTAACAACTCGCTGTTGCGAAACCCAAAAAAGCGCGGGTTCGCAAAGCTAAACTCATTAACTCTCTGAGGATATATCGTGAATGAAGCTGAATTTTGGGAGATAGTTGAATCTTCAGGTTCCCCAGATAAAAATACACCCGATGAGCAGTGTGAAACAATTACTGAAAAGCTTTCAGGGAAATCTAAAGAAGAACTTACTTCTTTTGCCAATATACATAGAGAGTTACTTTGTAAGGCATATACATGGCCAATGCTAAAGGCCAGCTTTATTATACTTAGTTATATTTCAGATGATGTATTTGAGGATTTTAGAAACTGGGTAATCTTAAACGGAAAGCAGCGATTCTATAAAACCCTTGAACAGCCCGACATTATTTCGAGCTACATTGCTGTAGATGACCCAGTTGAAGAAGTGACTGGCGAGAGCCTACTGTATGTATGCGACGAGGCGTTCGATGGGGACGTAGAAGAGCTAGAAGAGAGTTATGTTTATCCCGAAGACCCTGTTATCGATGATGAGTGGCCCTCCGAAAAAGAGTTACAACAAGAATTCCCCAAATTATATGATCAGTTTTGGGACGAAGAAAACATTAGGACTCTAAGCTAAGAGTTAACAAACGGCTGCACCGGACAAATTTCCGCTGTCACCTTTTGTGCAAAAAAACCGCACAAAAGCCGCCATCAAAAATTTGCTCGGTGAGCCGGGCGTTATACCTCTCAAGAGACTGCATAAATGTCTGGTAAAGTGAAAGCTCAAAATGAGAAGAGAGATAAGCAATGGGATCGTTTAGATTCTATTATTTCACGTAACTTCTCAGCTTCGTACATGAGTAATGCTAAATGGGTAAAACTACTAAAAGCAGCTTGTCCATTCTATCCAGATGTTAAAATGATGAACTATAAGCTTGTGTACACTGATGAAGTTAAATGTAGTTTCATTGAAGAGCATGAAGAACAAATTGATCATCACTGGTTTATCGAACCTTCAATCTACAAGGAAATTGAGTGGGTTGAATTTCCATTTGAGGGAAACTCCAAGCTTGAAGATTTTGAGAAGGTTATATATCAGCTAGGAAAATTCCAGCTACTTAAAACATCCACGGGTTTACGGGTATTGGGCTATGCAAAGGTATAACAAAGCAAGGCACAATCGCACAGCAAGCTGTGCTGGACTCACTCATTCTTCGCTCGCCCGTGCTTGCAGGCGTTAGACGCTAACAGTACAAGTTAGTAGTAATACCTAACTAGCAAGTAACCTTATACAAATAGATGATTTAATTGGAAAAAGTTAATAAAAAGGGATGAATTTAGGCAGAAAGATCTTTTTGTAATTGCTAAGCTGCGAGCCGTAGCTCTGGCCGTAAAAGCAAGCTTGTTAAGGACCAGAGCGAGACACGCAGTAGAGCGGAAAAAATCCTTCGTATTAGCCTACGTTCAATGACCTGATTGATTTTCCAAGTTTAAGTAATCTGAATTAAATGGAAATAGTGGAGTAGCGGTAAGACGTAGGCCTTTTTTGTGTACCGTCTAACAACTCGCTGTTGCGAAACCCAAAAAAGCGCGGGTTCGCAAAGCTAAACTCATTACATGGCATGAAAGCCAAAACTTTGCAGGCTTACTTGATAAAAGTAAGCTGATTAAATTATAGCCTAATAGTTTAGTTTGGAATGTGAAAGCAAAGAGAATAATGAGGTTGACGAGACGTTTTTTTGTACTGTTCTTACTAATAGTGTGAAGGCGCCGCATAACAAAATCCTTTTGTTGATGCGGACGCCTTCACACTATTACTAGATGTACTCTCTCGCCGCCGATCCATTTTCTTTTGCCTTTAATGCTATTCATGAGAGTGAAGATTTCAAATTAAAACTGTTGGGAAATTAAAATGTACATGATTGCTTAACACCGATCATGTAACAAGGCGTTGATTGGGACAACAAAAAGACGTTGCCCAATAACGCGGTCGTTACATGCTCAATCTTGCTTCTAAGGTAGGGGTAGAATGAAAAGAAATAACGAAACATGGAAAGTTGACCCCGAGTCTCCTGTTTTTAACTTCTTTCTAGAATTTATTGCATATATCTTTGTTGCAGTTGTTGTTTTTATCTTGGGGCTTACCGCATCAATACTATTTAATGATTTTACCCACTTAGGTAGAGCTGGCGCACTTATTACCCTCATAGCAATATCTATGGCGTACAGAGACTTTTATCTAGATCTCAAAAGCATGAGTGTTGATGAAACAATAAAGTTTTTGGGTAATGAGAAATTGTTCCAATTATGGGCAGTTGGTTTTGTACATAAGAAAAAGAAAGAGCTAGAACAGCTAAAGCCAGGGTTTAATGAGGCAGACGCTATAGAATTTATTAATAGCTTAAAAGCAAACGGTAACTCCGAGTTTGATAAAGACACGTTTATGACATCTTGGCTAACGGAAATGTTTGATATATGGTCAAGGAAGCTAAGAAAGTGGGAGTTTACTATGCTAAAAATCGGAACAGTTTTGTGGGCTTTCTCAGATTTAATTAATAGGCCACTCGGATGGTAGCATGTAACAAGAAAATGTTTAGGACAAATGCTGCTACGCTCCTTCGTCGCTCCGCAGTATTTGCCCAAAATTTAAGCGTTAGGGATAAATAAGAAAATGGAATCTGATTTCAATCTCCATCAAATAAGCTTTAAAGCTATAGACAATTCTTCTGGTTTATCGAGCTCTGAAACTATTTTTACTTATGAGCAAAATGGCAGTTTGTTAGTCGGTTCATATAAAGGTGGCGAAATCGAGTATGGAAATATCGTTGGTAAATTTATTCCGTCGAATACCATTGAACTCCTATTCCAATGTAAAACCAATGACAATCAGCTTCTTTCTGGTAGCTCTAAAGGTATAATTAAAAAAAACAGTAACGGTAAGCTTGGCATTTCATTTGAGTGGCAGTGGCTTAGTGGTAGTAATGGTTCAGGTAATTCGTATCATGAACAAGTGTAGTTCTGTGTACCAAATTAAGAACCCTAACAAGTTTAGCCTGCCTCGCCCCGGAAAAAGCCCCGGGGCTGGACTCGCTGACGCTCGCCGCAGCTAAAGGCGTTAGGTGCCTTGCAAAGAAAAACAATGATTGAATTAACCAAAGAACAATATGACGAAACTTTCTTTCCCTCTATGGTCAATGTATCGGAGACCGCTGAGGGAATCGTTGATCTTTGGTCTTACGCTGACCAGGTAATTGAATCTGATTACAATGATTGGCAAGAATGGGATTGGAGAGTTGCCCACGTATATGAAACATCCAATGAATCTCATCAACATATTTATGTCCCAATACCAAAAGACAATACATACATGGTCGTAATTGTTGATAAGCCCAAGAAATTTATAATAGGTCACTACATTCTCGATTTACATCAACAATATTAAGGTGATCAAGAGTGAAGCACCTAACCAGTTTAGGCACACACAAACGGAAATAGTAATGCGAGAGCTCGAAATCCCTTCAGAAGTTAAGAAAGATGAAAACGCCACGGAGATGGTTAGGTTTTGGCTAGCGAATAATGAGCCAAACGTATCTCTATTATTAGGTATGTGGGAAGATGCAGAAGATTCAGGCATTGATGAACTTACTGCATGGGGAAATGTTTTAAGTGACATTGCCCAGCACATAGCAAACGGCATGGAGCAAAGTCACGGCTGGAAGTACGAGCAAACGATGCACATCCTCATGGAAAAATTTATTCAATGCGCAAAAGATCGAGCTCCAGGGTTAGATGGTGAGTACACAGAGTAACGGCCTAACAAGGCCATCAATGACCGCCAGCAAGCTGGCTGGACCTTCGCTGCTACGCAGCTAGGCCCATGCTGTGGGCGTTATATTTTTTAATTGGTTCGTTTTATAGCTGTTTTATAAACATCGCCTCGTTCACGTTTGCCAACAGAAATCACCGTCACTGTAATTATCTCGTCGTTTACCTCATAAACTAAACGGTAGCCCGCTTGCCTTAGCTTTATCTTGTATAAGTCGTTTGCAGCTGAGAGTTTTGCGCTCGGTATTCTTGGGCCTTCTAAAACCTCGGTTAACTTCTTCTTAAATTGCTCTTTTACAGTCGCGCCAAGTTTATTCCATTCTTTGAGTGCCGACTTTTTGAATTCAAGCTCATAGGTCATTTAAGTTAACCTTAACGCTTTTCTCATTTTTTCGTTGTTCTGCAAGAGCAATTAATTCAAGGTCCTCAACTCGGTCCATTAAGTGCTCATAAGCTTCTGCAGGCACGCAATAGAAAGCAGGTTCATTTCTATTAAGTACTGCAATAGGTTCTCCATCGGCACTTAAGGCAACTTTCATTGGGTTTGCTTTAAGCTCGCTAATACTTGCTGCTGCTTCAGTTAAAATCCGAGTTGTCATTATATCACCAGTACTTTAAAGTGGTCGTTAATTAGGTCTTATTGTAGGCCGTAAAATATAACAAGGCAATCAAAGATCGCCCACAAAAAACACGAGGGCTGGGCCGTCGCTGCGCTCCGGCCCTTTATTGCGGCGTTAAATTTCAAATATACAGGGTGGTGATATGAAACCTTTTGGGTTACACTCGGCTTTATGATTAAAAGCTTCATCCATAAAGGTCTTCAAAAGTTTTACTCGTCAGGCAACACTTCTGGAATCCAGAAGAAGCATGAGAAAAAGGTGCGCCTAATTCTCACTAATTTGGATCAAGCGGAAACCCCAGACGATATGGATTTGCCTGGTTTATTTATGCATCAACTGAAAGGCGATAGAAAAGGTATTTGGTCAGTGCGTGTAAGTGGTAACTGGAGAGTTACTTATCGTTTTGTTGGTCGAGATGCTGAAATAGTAAACTACGAGGATTATCACTAATGGCTATGTTTAACCCAGCCCACCCTGGAGAGATTATCAAGGATCTAGTAATTGAGTCTTTAGGGTTAACTATTACTGATGTTGCAAGTCACCTGGGTGTAAGTCGTAAAACACTATCTAAGGTTTTAAATGCACGTGGCTCTGTTACACCTGAAATGGCAGTTCGTCTTGAGCTAGCTTTTGGTAAACCTTCTGCTGATCATTGGCTGCGTTTACAAAATGCATATGACCTTTGGCAAACAAGGCAGCAAAAAGAGTCGCTACATGTATCACCATACAACTTCCAAGCTGCATAAATAAATTTAACCAAGCGTTCAACCGTACTCGCCTTCGGCTCGCGCGGTTAACGCGGCGTTATGTCAGAGAGAGTTTATGAATCTTGAATTTGAAGCAGAAGAAACCGATTATAATGAAGCTATAGATGGTGACATTGTTCAAGTACATTTCCAAGAATACCCTGATCCCGATATAGATTATGGTAAAAAGAATGCTCCTTTACCTCCTCCAATTAAAAGCTTAGGCTTTTCAGCAAACTATGAATTTGGAAGTGATATAGAGGTTTCATGGTGTGACGGAGAAGAAGATTACGGTGGCTTGGCAATAAAAAATATTGATCTATCAATTAATAACATTTCTGTTCTGTTAGAAGATGATACCTTAATAAAAGTTAAATTCAGTACCGATAAAATAACTTATAAAAAAATCCACCACTTTTTGAGTAAGTTAAATCCTGAATTCAGATAATAAGTGCAACACTCATGATTGAATTGGTGAAAGGAGACTAACTGCCTGTTGGTGGTATGCTTTAATCACCACAACAAAAGATAATCACCATGAGTTACAGGCAGCTAGTCGAAGGACAACGATACCAGATTCAGGCTTATTTATCCCAGAACCTAGGTTAGGTGATTGGGAAGCGGATACAGTATTAGGAAAACACGGTACAGGAGCTATCGTCACGCTTGCTGAACGAAAGAGTCGGTTGTACCTAATACGCCGGGTTGACAGTAAATCTTCGGACGATGTAACCGACGCAATCATTGATATGCTTACTCCACACAAGGAGTTAGTGAAGACAATAACGTTTGGCTTAGAGCTAGTGTTGCACTTCGGAGTTGAATTCGCGAACAAGTTTAGGCAACGGACACGAAAGTCCTTCGGCTTTTCGGTCCGCTGCTAAAGGCGTTATGTTTTTGAAATAGCTGAAATTAATCCGCAGTGTTCTACAAATGGCTTGAAATCTCTATCGGTAAAAAGAAGCGGCAATTTATTATCTATACAAAAAGTCGCAATAATCACATCCGCTGTTTTTCTTATCGTAACGCCTCGCTTCCTCAGCAATCGATAATAATCCGCACATTGCAATACCATCCTATGACCAAGCATTTCATACTGGTCTAGCTTCCCAAGTACCAACTTGGTTTTATTGTACTCTTTGTCGCTCTTTATACCCTGTAATATCTCAAGCAAAATTAAGTCGCCTAAAGCAACATTTCCCTTCATTAATTGCTTATCCAATTCATCGGTAAAGGGGCTTACTACACCGTTAAAATAATCAATCCAAACACTTGTATCAGCAATAATCACTTATCGCCTCGCATTTCGTTTAAATCGCCTTCCCAGTGTATTTTTCCTCGTAAACTACGTACAGCTTGTTGTTCATGTAGCTTAATTAACAGCTTTAAACCTTCTTCAACAGCATCTTTCTTTGTATGTAAGCCACTTACCTTCAAAGCATTTGCCATTAGCTCATCATCAATTACAATGTTTGTTCTCATAAAACACCTATGTGTATATATAGTTAATTAAATACACATTAGCATAGTGAATAACCATAACCAAGCGTTCAGTAAGGACTCCGTAATGCTGTCTCCTTTTTTGCAAAAACACGCAAAACAGTCGCCACTATTACTGCGTCTTTTATGTTGGCTTTGAGGCTGTAGAAACCCCCGTTTATCTCACTTGATTTGTTTAAATGGCTCATTTCTTTATGAGCCATTTTATGCCGAACTTTAAAACTTATAATTACAATCAAAACACAACGATTGTGATTAATTTCGAAGATCAAATACAACCCGGTACCTTTGAATTTGCACTTCAGCATTTAATCAGCCACCGATTAGATTTATCCATCTTCGATTCAGCCTTCCTTGTTATACCGTCCCGCACTTTACATCGATTGCGAGCTTCGTCAGTTCGCACCCTGAGCAGATTCAGTCGATCTTTGAACAGGTGTTGCTGGTGTGTGATCAAGAAAGATTATTAGGTAAGGAACTGGTGGCGATTGATGGGTGTATAATGTCATCGAATGCTTCAGAGGAGTGGTCGGGTACTCTGAAAGAACTGACTGAAAAACATCAGAAGATTCGACGTCAGATCCAGCACCAAATGAAAGTACATCAACAATTTGATCATCTTCAACATGATCAATTCGAACTGGTTACTCCTTCCTATGAAAAAGCTCCATACCCCTTAGTAAATAACTTAATTACCGCTGACTAGAACAGTTATTTAAACTGTGGCCATACATATTGGGGGTCAATTGAAGGCTCTTAATACCATTGAAAATGTTGCCACAGGCAGACTGTGGAAATCCAAGGTTCGTTACCTCTGTACACCGTTAAGTGAACATACAAGTATCAACTGGGTTGGAAAAACGGGGTCGTAATTGTGATGTATTTTTTCTCTAAAGCCAGTTCACTGGTCGTGCTATTTCTATTATTAACTGCATGTGGAGGTGCAGGGAATGAAGGGGATGGTTCAACTAATAGTAATGATACTTTGCCTAATGAAGCTACAGAGGTATTAGATTCAGACGATGACGGTAGTGGCGATAATAGCGGTACGCTCCCTAACGATGCTTCTGAAACTATAGACCCGGATAATGATGGTGCTGATGATAGCAGCGAGAACAGTGGTGCCTTTCCAAATGATTCATCTGAAACGTTAGATTCAGATAATGATGGAGTAGGTGATAACAGCGATGCCTTTCCAAACGATGGATCTGAAACATTGGATACGGATAATGATGGAGTAGGTGATAACAGCGATGCCTTTCCAAACGATGGCTCTGAAACGTTGGATTCAGATAATGACGGAGTAGGTAATAACAGTGATGCCTTCCCCAATGACGCATCTGAAACGTTAGATTCGGATAATGACGGCGTAGGTGATAACAGTGATGCCTTCCCCAATGACGCATCTGAAACGTTAGATTCGGATAATGACGGCGTAGGTGATAACAGTGATGCCTTTCCAAACGATGGCTCTGAAACATTGGATTCAGATAATGATGGAGTAGGTGATAACAGCGATGCCTTTCCAAACGATGGCTCTGAAACATTGGATTCAGATAATGATGGAGTAGGTGATAACAGCGATGCCTTTCCAAACGATGGATCTGAAACATTAGATTCGGATAATGATGGAGTAGGTGATAACAGCGATGCCTTCCCCAATGATGCATCTGAAACGTTAGATTCGGATAATGACGGCGTAGGTGATAACAGCGATGTCTTTCCCAATGATTCGTCTAAAACCACGGACGACACACCACCTTCGGTCAGTGTTTTGTTTCCCCCAGCCGTCTCTTTGACGGAGGGTGCAAGTGTGATTGTGCGAGGGACTGCAACTGATGACAGCGTCATTACCTCTGTACGGGTGAACGACATGGATGCCACCAGTACCGATAACTTTGCCACCTGGCAAGCCACGGTTAACCTGGAAATCGGCACCAACATACTCACGGTCACAAGCGAAGATGTTGAGTTAAATAGCGCTGCGGTGGCCAGCGTACAAATCACGACCTATGGTACAGCGTTAGACTACCCACAATCCTTGGTGCTAGATAACACCCATAACCGTGCGCTGGTAATTGATAGTGGTGTAGATGCCTTAGTGGCGGTGGATTTAGACAGCGGGGCGCGCACTATCCTTTCGGATGACAATACCCCAGATGGTCTCAATGGCTTTATGGGCCCCCAATATGTGGAACTCGACGAGGAAAATAACCGTGCACTGGTGATTGATTATAATCTTGATGCTCTAGTAGCGGTTGATCTAGACAGTGGTGAGCGCATCATTATTTCAGATGACAATACCCCAGATGCTACTAATGGTTTTATTCAATCCCGTGGGGTGGTGCTGGACAGTGACAATAACCGCGCACTGGTCACCGATAGTTACCTTGATGCTGTCATTGCAGTGAACCTTACAAGCGGTGCGCGCACCATACTTTCAGGCGACAGTACTCCGGATGACGCAAATGCGTTCATTGCCCCTAATGGTTTGGTACTGGATAGTGCCAATAATCGCACGCTGGTGATTGATCATGGCCTGGACGCCATTGTCGCGGTGGATTTAGACAGTGGTGAGCGCACCATTGTTTCAGGTAACGGCACCCCTGATGGAGCTAATGGTTTTGAATTTCCATTGGATATAGCAATGGGCACCGTCAATGATGTTGCTTTGGTAAGCGATTCCTCTCTAAATGCCATCATCGAGGTAGATCTAACCAGCGGTGCGCGCACGATTCTTTCAGATGAGAACACACCCGATGGGGGTAATATGTTTGTTACTTCGGCTGGTGTCGTGGTGGATACCGACCATGACCGTGGCTTGGTGATCGACACTGCTCTTCAAACCTTGTTTGCGGTTAATCTAGAAAGCGGTGTGCGTACCGTACTGTCTGGTAGCAGCACGCCCAATACCCTCAATAGATTTGAACGGCCTAAAGGCATGGCCTTAGACAGTGCCAATAACCGGATGCTGGTGTCTGACGATTTCATTGATGCCATTGTGGCGGTGAGTTTGGACAATGGCGAGCGAACCATTCTTTCAGATGCCAATACCCCAGATGTCCTCAATGAGCTTGATGACCCAACAGGCATGGTGATTGACAGTGCCAACAACCGCCTGCTGGTGGTGGATGTGGGGCTTGATGCCGTAGTGGCGGTGGATCTGGACAGTGGCGCGCGAACCATCTTTGCAGACACCAGTGTCCCGGATGCCAACAACAGCTTTAGCAGTTTGATTGATGTGGAACTGGATAGTGCCAATAATCGAGCCTTAGTGCTGGGCAACGGGCAGGGTGCTTTGGTGGCGGTGGATTTAGACAGCGGTGTTCGTACCATTATTTCAGACAGCAGCACTCCGGATGACGTTAATGCGTTTGATGATCCTGATAGCGTGGTACTGGATAGCGCCAACAATCGTGCGCTGGTAGTAGATAAGGACCTTGAAGCCTTGGTGGCCATAGATTTGGACAGTGGTACCCGCACTATTATTTCAGATAACAGTGCCGAACCCAGTTACTTTTATGATATTGAAGATATGGTACTCGATAGTGCCAACAACCGTGCCCTAGTGATTGACGGCATAGGTGGTAGATTAATCGCCATTGATCTGGATAGCGGTGCACAAACCCTAATTTCAGATAACACTACCCCAGATGCCCTTAACAATTTTAAGTTTCCTACCAGCTTACTGCTTGATAGTGACAATAACCGAGTTCTGGTGAGTGATTCTGATCTGGATGCCATTGTGGCGGTGGACCTAACCAGTGGGCAACGGGTGATATTCTCTCGTTAATAAGTTGTCGTTAATAAGTTGGCGTTAATAAGTTGGCGTAAATTATTGATGATGAAATAGTTGCTTAAACATCCGTGAAATTGCTTTTAAATAACGTAATCTAATGTCTTTTAGAAGAGTATTACGGCTGTGTTTAGCACATGCCGTAATAAAGAGGTTTTGGAGGGAGTACAGCTATTATGGAATAGCGCCTTCAGTGGGTTATTCCTTAACCGAAACCATGTATTGAGAAAACAGTTGAACCACCTCTTTGATAACGGGCATGAGTAAGGTTTCTGGCTTGGCCAAGCAGTTGCAACGCCAAGGAACACGGAATGGTAACTCTACTTTAGCCAAGGTGCCATCAGCAATTTCTGTTTGAAACAATGACTCTGGGCCAATGGTTATATAATTTGAATTAGACACCAGAGTTTTAGCCAGGATGTAGTTTTCGCACTTAATACTCGGCGCGATTTCTGACAGTCCTATCAAGTCTTGAATCTCGCTCCCCATTTGTTTTGGCATAGTAGGGCAGACATAACGATAGTGTTTTAATTCTTTTATATTTTTTATGGGATGTTTGGTTACTTCATGGCCGGCACGGGCGATCACAACCAGTTTTTCAGAGTGTTCTAATACAGCCGTAAAATTCTCGGCTACTTCTGAAGCTTGAAAAGGGCCAATGGCCAAATCAATTTGACTTGATTTTAGCTGCTCAATGAGACCCGCAGGGGAGTTGGTGACAATAGATAATTTAAATGGGTAATCTTTTTTAGCATAATCCATTAATACCTTGGATAAAAAAACCTGCTCCACAATAGGGCCAACGCCGATGTTAATTTTTTCGTTAACCATATTGGCCATGAGTTCGAGCTGTCGTTCAATGACCTGTAACTGTGTTATGAGTCCTTTACTTTCATTTAACAGAAGCTCGGCGGCTGCCGTTGGTGCCATTCCTCCACTGTGTCGGCTAAAGAGTTCCATGTTTATTTTTTGTTCTAGACGACTGGTTTTTTTACTTAATGTAGGCTGAGACATGTGCAAGGCATCTGCTGCACGGTTGATACTGCCAAGTTCGTTAATTGTTTTTACTATATGTATATCGGATATATCGATCATGTGTGGGTTAGCCTGTTTTAAATATGAGATTGCTCAATCTCTAAATGCCCAATTTTAGGGAGAAGAGAGCCAAGTCTCTGGTGAGCATGGCCAATCCAATTGGCAAGAATTGAAAACTGAAAGTGAAGCAATATGAGAATCTTTTTCAAGAAAGAGGCGGTAGTTTGAAATAGTTGCTAACAATCAGTTAGTGAACGCCCCAGTGGGTTTGGGGCGGGGGCGGTTAACTTCGCTCGTTCCTTGCTGCGTCTCACCGCCCCATAAAAAAAGCGTGATGTGCTTTTTCTAAACCTAAATCGTAGACGTTAATGTTAGATCAAAAGACGCCGTTAGTATTTTGAATATCCCCACCGCTGATTAATGAATAAAATCGCATAAAGGTATCGAGACCTTGAATTGAGTCCCAATGCTCAACAATTTTCCCGTTTTCTAGACGCCATGTATCAATAATATTCATCCCCTTTTTATCATTGCCTCTGTCATCTTTCTCTAAGGTGGCGTGTGAATGAAAGATAACATAGTCCCCGTCAACATAGATGTGTTTTACGTCATATGTGTAGGCGGGGTAGTCTTTAACAAATTCTGTCAAAAAGCCCACCAAACCGGGGATCTTATCGGGTAGGTTGCGGTTGTGCTGTACGTACGAACTATCGTTATAGTGTTCTAATATGTAGTCGAAATTGTGATTGTTCATCAGGTTCTGTACAAAATCCGTTATAACGGTGGCGTTCGCCAGCTCTTTATCTGTCCAGTTGTTTTTCTGTAGTGATGTCAGATTAATGTTTATCTTGTCAGTATCTTGTGCAAAGGCTGAAATACTGGCCAAAATTAGCAATGTTGACGCAATTATTTTCCACATGGTTTGATCCTTTAAAAGTTTTTTTTTCTAATTAAGTATTACTTATGCATCATAGTATTTATTAGTAACTAAGATTACAAGAAGGCACTTGGGTGTCGCTTAGGCACATTTTGGTAACTCGTGGAAAGAGATAGGGCAGCAACGTGGTGCATAAGGAAGAAAAACAAAGAGTAGAAGTAATAAGAAAGTAGAAAAACGCGTATTCTATAACAATGATGAGTGCTCTATTAGTAATGCAGACCCCAAGATTGGTGACCAGTGGTCTGTGCGGATTTTATTTGCACTCGCCGAAAGGCCTGACAGGTTTAGTCAGTAAATATGTGAATGAAAATCAGTAAGCACAACCATTTTAATCCGTGACAAAGGTGTTAAATTCGGAAGAATAAGTTGGTGCTCTTAGATCGAGAAGGGGAAAATTCCTCTTAAGTAAGTCGGTAAATTTGTTTGGGGTGGGGTGTTCGTAGCGGTATATTGTTTAGTGAATTTGAGATGACTCATCAACGGCCCGGATGATGGATTGTTCGCAATCGTCCCAACGTTCAGTTTCAGGCCCAAGGGTCACTCTAAAAATGTCATTAGGCGTAAGCCCATTCCGTAACCCAATTCCAATATGCTGCCCCCATTCGTAATAGGAGCGAGTTCGCCACGCCACCCTTAGAATGGCTAACTCAGTATGTCGGCGAGCCAGTTTTCCATAGGGCATAATTCTCGCGTTGAATCTGGCAAAGGGAGAATACACGCGAAAGTTGCGAAACATGGTTCGAAATAGGTTAGGGCACTTTGCTTTACCTATTCTTAACATCAGATAAAGCATCGATCGTTTAGGGATACTCATCTCTTCATCTTTCAGCGGTGTGAGACGTGGGGTATCCAGTTTCAGCCATCCCCCTTCTGGAACAAGACCCGTTAATAGCATGTTATTTGTCATTTCGTAGTCTCCAATGAAGGTCTCGAAATGAAATGATTTTTTGTTCTCTTGATGAATTCTGGAATAGCCAATCTTGAGGAAGGGTGAATATGTTGATAATAAGTGAGCCTAGGCAGTTACTGCACAGACCTTTTTTGTGTAAGTTGCTTCGCTACAATTTACATAAAAAAGCCTCCATAGTACCTGCTCATTAATGCAGTGTTACTAGGACTATATACCCTGAACTCTTCATATGTACTATGATGTAATACAATTAGATACATTTGATGGGAAAGCAAATGGGTGTTACAAGCGTACGTTTAAATTCAGAAGTGGAAGTACCACTTGAAAAGCTTGCTAATAAATTAGATAGGTCAAAAAACTATCTCATTAATCAAGCAATTAAAGAATTTGTCCAGCGACAATCAATGGAAGATGAGCGGTGGGAAGATACTTTAGAAGCGCTAAACTCAATAAAATCAGGCAAAACAGTCGATGGAAATGAAGTCACTTCGTGGCTTGAAAGCTGGGGAGCAGAACAAGAGCTATCGCCACCAAAAGCATGAAAATTCAATATTCACCAGAGGCAATAAAGGATTTAGTTCGGCTACGAGAGTTTATTGAGGTAAAAAGCCCGTACGCTGCCAAACGAGTTGCGATAAAAATTCTTACAGGTATCGAAAAACTAAAGACGTTCCCAGACATTGGTTTATCCGTTCAGCACGCACCAGATCCAAGGAAAGTTAGAGATTTGTTTGTTTCCAATTACACTGTTCGGTATTTAATTGGGAAAGACGTCATTTATATTCTGCGAGTTTGGCATGATAAAGAAATCGAAAAAGACTTGTAACACATTTCTGTCTAATTCGGGTCAATAGGCGCAGTGAAGCCTGTGGCCTTTTAACTAAATTAATTTAGTAAGAATGTTTATTTTCGTTAGTCTTTTGTCGTTGTTGAAACGCTTAAACCAATACGTATTGAGCATCTCTTTTACTGCCTCAGCGCATCCCCAGTTGACCAGTACCATATTGGCTGGTTCTCATCCTACTCACCTTTTAATGACCCTAATGACTAGCCATGTTTAAAGTATTTCGATCTGTAGCCGGAAGGCGTCGTCATAAACCAGTTTTTGAACGATTTGTTGAATGCCGCAGGGTCTGCAAACCCTAACTCTAGAGCAATGTTCTTGATTGGTATTGCTGGGTTCATTAACAGTGAAATGGCTCTATCTTTTCTAATTGAATCTTTAATGGTTTGATAGTTATTACCTTCTTCGGCAAGTCTTCGTCTTAATGTTTGTGATGAGGTATCAAATTCTTTGGCGAGTTCTTCCAGGGTAGGGAACGTCAAAGGCACTCTGTTGGCGATCATTTTTCTGACTTGTGATGCAATGTTATGTTCTTCTATCCACGTGAGGAAGTAGGAATAGAGTGAGCTGTTATCGGGTACACCATCTGGGTATACGGGTAAATTCAAAATCTCTTTGGAAAAACGAAGGTACGCCACGTCAGACGTTACTACGTTTTGATTGCCAAAAAGATAAGCCAGTTCGCTCTCTATGCCGTTGATTGGAAAGGATAAACCAACCTCTTTTAATGAGAAATTAACCCGGCAAAGTCTGCATACAACCTTATATAAACATATCAATAGTACTTCACTATAAATGGGCGACGCTGAGTTGGCATTGGCTCGCTCATCTAGTTTAATGGCCACTTCTTGGTGAGTTTCAGATATGACATAGGGCGGGGCGTCACTGTATAGCCCATAATATTCATTGAGCCACCGAATGGCGTGTTCCACATTGGGCATGAAATGCAAGGCTTTATAGATTGTGGGAAATGAATTAAGCGGGATGGGTTTCGAAAACAGACCAAGCATCTCATCGTTCAAGTGATTTTGTATGGCGTGTATTAATTCCTTTAGTTCTTCAACGCTTAGGTATGCAAGCGACTCAACTTTCACCAAGGTCGTTTTGCTTAGCTTAAGGTGTTTGGCTTCCTCTTTTCCGACAATATCGATCAGCTGTTTGGCAAACGGTGCTTTTACTGTGGGTCTAGAAAGCGTCTTTTGGTTCATGGTTTAAGAAATTGCCGTTCATTCATGTGGTTAAGCGATCTGTAGGATTAATAATGACAAGATTATAGATCAGTTAACCCTACGTTGAGCGATTTTGACAAGTTGTTGAGCATTTACAACGTTTATTAGTTTTGAATGGGTCTGGATACTTCTATTACTTTCAAAAAAGAGGCTATCTAGACAATGAGCAACGTAGATTTAAATGACTCTCAATCAAGCGAAACGTATGCTGCGGCGGTTTTGAAAAACAACTCTAAAACTCGGCAGAAAATCAGCAATTTACTGACCAAAGATGAAATTAAGTCACTGACCAAACGATCCGACTTATATGGTCTGTATGCCACCTTAATAACGTGGGGTGGCGTAGCCATTTGTTTCTCTGGGTTGGCTTTTGCATCTCAGCTAGAATGGCACTTGGCGTTCCCTTTATTCCTATTTTTTACGGCAATGCTTGGGGGGCGGCAACTTGCCTTATCGCTTGCGGTTCACGAAGCGTCCCATGGCACCTTGTTCAAAACTAAATGGTTAAACAAGAAATTGGCTGATTGGTTGTTTGCTAAACCGTTGTGGAACGATCTGGAAAATTACCGTGTCTATCACTTTAAGCACCATACGAAAACAGCGACCGAAGATGACCCCGACTTGATTTTATCTGAGGGTTATCCCACCACTAAGGCCTCAATGTTTCGGAAAATGGTCAGAGATTTATCCGGTATCATTGGGCTTAAATACCTTGCTTTAAGAGTCTTGGTCGATCTTGAACTGATAGATTGGACTGTGACGGGGGATATTCGCTGGAAGGATAGAAAAGACCGAACTTTACTGTCCTACCCAGTCACGTTTTTTAAAAATGCGTTGCCTATGCTTGTCTGCAATGTGGCGCTATTTCTTGTATTGGATGCGTTTAGCTATGGTTGGCTTTACATGTTCTGGATCGTTGCGCATATGACCTTCTTCATGTTGTTTGCGAGAATAAGATCAATGGCTGAACACGCAGTCCTTGAACGTGTGCCTGATATGTTTAAAAACACACGAACAACGAAAGCAGGGTTATTGGCTAGGCTGACCGTCGCCCCTTTAAATGTGAACTTTCACCAAGAACACCACATTATTGCGTCTTGCTCTTTCGTTCATTTACCCAGGGCGCATAAACTGCTTCGTGAAAAAGGTATTGTCGGAGCACCACCTACGTACTTTGATGTTCTAAAGATTATGTCAGGTGTAAACGCTGCACCTGTACATTAGCTCTTCATGCACAACTAGGGCTAAAGGCTGATAGCTACCTTTGCTGGTTTTATACCATTTACTGGGCAGTTGTATCAGCAAAGGCTGCCGTCGATAAGGGATTGATCATTCTTGGTCGGTTGTGGTTTTATCCGTTTTAGCTACTAATCATGGAAAAGACAGTAAGGGATAGATTCTGTATGTTGGGCTCTAGAAAAGGACCAGTCGGATTAATTTACGTAATATTTGCGATTGCTTTATCGGGTTTAGTGGGGTGTTCAGATTTTTACCCCATCGAGGAACAGTCCCCGGTTAAAGATGAATTCATCGCATTAATCGAAGATGACCGAGTTTTGTATAAAGAGGGAATGAAAGAGCAAGCATTGCTTATTCAGCGTGTGCTTGATGAGCAAGTCAAAATCATTGAAAAAATACATGGGAAGCCTTTCATTAACACACCCTTTGTTCACTTGTGTGATACGAGGGAGTGTTTTGCCCAATATACAGGGATTGATGCTGGTATTCTGGCCGCAGTCACCTCGAACGGTTTATTTTTAAAGTCTTATGTTATTACTCATGAAGACTACGCCAGCTGGTTAGCGCATGAGCTTTCTCATTTGCATATGCGGCAGCAAATATCGGCGTTTAATGCGGGCTTTATTCCTCAGTGGTACCAAGAGGGTTTAGCTACCTTTGCTGCTAACGGTGGAGGCGCTAATAAGGTGAGCCGTGAAAAGGCGTTGGGCTATCTTTATGAAGACAAGCACATCGTTGCGGTTGATAGCCATTTCTTTTTGAGTGATTCTTGGCCTTTAAACTATACGGTTTCTCAGGATGATTGGCCAAAGCCTTGGTATCAGCAGCATATGAACTACCGACAAGCGTCTTTATTTTATGAATTCCTTCATCCTATTGGCGGTGTCGAACTAATTCGTGCTTTAGAACAGGGAGACCGTTTTAAGCCTGCATTTCTATCTGCTTTTGGTAAAACGCCCGAAGAGATGTTTAGCATTTATAGAAATAAACTGGCTGACCATCGCAGCTGATGGTTGTATAGACTATGGGCTCGATAATGTACCCATTAAAAGGGCATAACCATTGTGTAATGCCTACAAAGAACCGTAGATTGACTTGCTTCTCTCTCTCGTCTCAAGGGGGGAATTCCTCGTATTATGAGTAAACTATTAAGTCTCAATTCTTTATTTGTATTATCGAGAGCTGAAATGTATTTTGTCCCGTTTCTTCTTGTTGCGTTTGGTATTTAAATTATGAAAATATTTCTAAGCTGCTTTCTATCATTTCTTATTTCATTCAATGTTTTAGCTTTAGAAGAATTATCTGAAAATGAATTGAAAAACCTTAAAACTCCTTCGTTAACGTGTAAAAGCCTTGATCACTGCATTATGACGTTAAGTAGTTTGATTCATAGTGAATGGAAACCAGATATTCAATACTTTGAACGTAAACTAACAACGAGAGTTCGAGTATTTATGAGTGATGAGTTTGTGGTTGAAAGAGTGGAAATTATAAGTTCGAGTGGGGATGAGGTTTTTGATGGGTATGCAACAAAGGCTGTTCAGCCTTTTCTTGGTAGTGATATCTTTAATGTATTGTTTACAACTTCGTTAAAAAAGCGAATGACTAAGTTCGTATTAGAGTTTTCAACTAGAAACACTATCCAGTAAATGGGTGTTTAGAGACATTTCGATAACGTATCTATTGAGTCATCCTATATTTCTGGCTGAGGTTGTTAGTAGTTATTATGGAAAATCAGATTCTTACGCATTTGGAAGAAGTAAAACAGCTGCTCGTAGCAATTTTGGTTATCGTGTCTTTACTTCTATTTGGCCAAGCTTTGAAGTTAATTTCTCGTATAATTAATAGGTTATGGATAAGCAGAGAAAATGTGTTTATTCACTTTGCTTCGGGTCTTTACGATAAGGGAAAGTACGACGATTTAGCTGAATACTGTGAAGAAAAAACATTAAAATGGAAGATTAATCCCTACCCTATATATTGGCTTGCAAGAGCTGAATATAAGCGAGGTAATTTGGAGGATTCTAAGTTCCTTTTTGAAAGGGTGGTGATTATGGAGCCTGAATGGGAGGATAAAATAGAGCCTCACCTTAAAGTAATACACGATATACAGACAAATCAGTAGCGGGGATAGTGCAAGATTCAAAGGTGGGGAATAGAACACTGCCCTTATAGGTTAATTGTAAACGCGTCTTTGTTACTGAATTGTTGACGGTAATGTTTGGGGGAGAGTGAATTCAAACGTTTGAAAATCTTGCGAAAAGCGCTTTCATCTAGATAACCACAAGCCTGTATTATTTTACTTAATGGCATTGTTGTTGTACTTAATAACTCCCTCGCTTTTTCTATCCTGATTTGCTGAACATAGCCTTGTGGGCTTTCTTGAAAGTGCTGTCGAAAACGTCGATTTAGTGTACGTTTACTGACTGCCATTTCCGCTGCCAATTCTTCAATACTGAACTCATCGCTTAGGTGATCTTTTATCCATTGTTGAGCTTTGTCTATAAAGGGCTCTCGATTATGTGTTATCCATAAACGGCTGTAGGGCAGTTGGCTTTTTCGATGGTAGTCCAGCATCGTATAGCTGCTGACTTTATTGGCGACATCATGGTGGGTCATGGTTTCAATCAACTGCAAACAAAAGTCCTGATAGAGTTGTGCTGACCCAACACAGGTAATCATATCGTTATCTACGTAAGTATTATCGATCTGTAGGTTAGTGCTCGGATACCGTTTAGTGAAAGCCTTCTCTAACCACCAAGCCGTGGTAGCGCTCAGTCCCTGCAATAAGTTTGATTCAGCGAGAAGAAAAGCGGATGTGCAGAACGATATGATCTTAATGAATTTTGATTGAGCAGATTTTAGTGACTCAATGATTTCTGGCCATTGATTTATATGCGAATGAAGCTCTGATTCATCATTAATCATGATGCCTGGAATTAATAAGATATCGCCTTGTTGGCACTCTTCTAATGTCCCTTGAACCACTAATTGGTAGTGGTTCGCCCCCATTACCGGTTGGCCATCGTGGCTAATGAGCTGGACTTTAAATGGTTCGAATTGAGGATGGAAGTGCTCAATGATCTTATTGGCCGTGGAAAATATATCGACGCATCCCAAGGCGTACGAACCTACGGTGAGCGGGCATAACAAAATTTGAATGGTGGGTTGCTTAGGCATCTTATGGCTCCAATTGATTGGCCTATTTAGCCTGTTATTCGTCTTTTGTGCCACTGTTGCGTATTCCTTGTCTCCTTATAATGTTGAATCGTTGATCTGTATAAGGAATGTGGACTGGCTAATAACGTCACGATTCATTCGAAAAATATGTACTTAAGAAAGAAATCAATTATTTGATTTTAAAGATATTTTATGAACGTAAGGAAGTGAAAATGGAACTTGTTTATCCCATGTTTATGATGGTACTGCTTACCACTGTTGTAGGTGTATTAACCCCTTATAAACGCATCAGAGCTGCATACGCAAGAGAGTTGGATCATAGGTATTTCAGGTTGATGTCGAACTATGAGATCAGTGAAAAAATAGCAAAATATGGGAGGAACTTAGATAATTTATTTGAAGTCCCTGTGTTATTTTATGCAGCGGGTATATGCGCGTTATCGATCAATTACATGAATCAGACGTTTTTGGTGTTTATGTGGGTTTTCGTGATTACTCGTATTGTCCATTCAGCGATACATCTTACGTATAACAATCCTATGCACAGGTTTATACCGTACATGTTGTCTTTACTTTGTGTGCTTGTTCTGTGGGGTAATATAGTGGTTTTTGCCAGTTAAACATAAAATCGGTTATGGCCTATTGAAAGATGTGTAGGCAGTTAAACGAATTTAACTGCCCACTTTTCTATGCTGTATTTAAGTAGAAAGGATTATTACGTTGGAGCTGTTATTAAGCCGCTTGACCTTTGGAATCGTCCTTTGGGGCATTGTTTGTGTTAATGACAATGGACTTAGGCTTCATTGCATCGGGAATCACTTTTACTAAGTTGATCGTGAGTAACCCTTTGTCTAATTTTGCGCCTGTAACTTCAACAAAGTCTGCCAGATTAAACTTACGTTCAAAAGATCGATTGGCAATGCCTCGATATAGGTACTTATGAACGTCGTCTTTTTCATCCTGTTTTTTACCGCGAATGGTTAACACGCCTTTTTCTGTTTGGATGTCTAATTCGCTATCATCGAAGCCTGCTACGGCAAGCGTGATGCTGTAGCGATCCTCTCCCTGAGCTTCAATATTATACGGTGGGTAGCCTGTCGCTTGTTGTTCAGATCGTAAGGCTGAATTGAGCAGAGATCCAAAGCGATCAAAGCCAATGCTGCTGCGGTAAAGTGGGGTAAGGTCTAAAGTGCTCATAACATATTCTCCAATTAAGCAATATGATAAATATAATTAAATCAGGTGGTTAGAGTGGCGCCCTACTTGAGGCTCGCCATTCTTCGCCTTCCCTACCTAGATAGGGGTGAGCCATTTCAGTTTCAAGTGCTGGGGGAAAATTTTTTAAATTTCTTAAATTTTGAGTGGTTGATGCAAATTTACTGCATTAGAAATCAGTAGGGTTTAGTCGGTTAGTGGCGTTGTTCTGTTTGATCCTTTAGGATCGAAGAGGCTATGATGTTTGCAATTATAAGCTACGTCTTAGTGAAGAAAAGTAGGCTGTTAAGTTATGAGTCGATGAAAACCGTTTAGACCATGAAATCAAAGCTGGACGATTATATTAATAAGCAGCTGTTATTGGGAAACGATTAAATATCTCAATTTGCTTAGGATTAACAAAACGTAAAGCTACTCTGCAACGTTGTATGCAGAGTTATGTTTTCTAAATAATTCTACAAAGAGGAAATACGAATGGAATCTACTCTGAAACACCTTCTCTATGCGATATCTGTTGTTGCGATTGTCTCAGGTGTAAATGTTCTTATTGGAGGCGCGGCTTCTGTCCCTGGATCTTTGGGGCCGGTCGAAGCAACTGTGGATAATGAGCTTAGGTTTTTTTCCGTGTATTGGATTGCTTTTGGGGTGTTCTGTTTTTGGGTTGCACGTAATATAAATAACCAACATTCGTTCATTCCATTCATTGCTTTGTTTTTCTTCTTTGGGGGGGGTGGTCGATTAATTTCAACTCTAAGTATTGGTGCTCCTGCTTCAATACTCGTGCCTGCAATGATTTTAGAGTTTGTTTTACCTGTTGTTATTTACGTGCTCTATCGGAGACATCAAGCGATAAGCATAACCGATCATTCAACTGAGGTTGCTGCCGGTTCGCGCGGTTAATGCTGGATTATGATAGTGTTCCTTTGATGGATATAAGCCAATGAACAGCATTTGCATAATTGATATAGAAGCCAGTGGTTTAGACGTCGATGCTTACCCAATTGAAGTGGCTGTACTGTTTGAAGGGAAGAGCCATTCGTGGTTAATCAAGCCTGAGCCCAGTTGGGATTACTGGTGCCCTGTGGCGGAAAGCATGCACGGTATTACGCGTGAGCAACTCGAAGACGAAGGGGAAAGCGCCGCACAAGTGGCCAATGCACTTAATGAGTTACTGCAAGATTCAGATGCCTTGCTCTACAGTGATGCGATGTATTGGGATACAGATTGGATCGATACGCTTTATCATTCAGTAAAGATACAACGTCAGTTTCACGTGGGGTCTTTGTTTGATCTCTTGAATACGGAACAAACGGAACGCTTCAGCCGTATAAGAAGCCAGTTGGCTATGTCGGGAAAGTATCGACAGCACCGAGCAGAGGAAGACGTTAGAATGATTTTTGAAGCGTACTCCAAAGCAAGTCGAGAACAGTAAAGCAATGACTCAACATGAACGTCATTTAAAAAGTATAAAAGATGATCTCATACTAGCAATACACACAGTGGCTGCGTAAAACTACTGTAATGAGGGGCCATTCTTAAGTCTTTTGTCGCTCCTGATTACCGTTGCGGGGCAAACGTGTTTGCTTTAGAGTATTTCAAAAAAATAACGAGATTCCTTTATGTTCTTTAAGCGCGCTTTAACCGTTTTAACTCTTTCTATGGGTTTGGTTTCACAAACCTTTGCCATTACACCTGCCGTGGTAAACACTTCTGCAATGACAAATTCATCTGATTTGCGTGATGTTGTGGTTGTGGGAAATAACTGGGATGGCACCATCGATATTTATGATCCTCATACACATGAGCGCATTAAAACGTTGAACGCTGTTCCGGATAAAGACGTCCGTTTGGAAGAGTTAAGCAGCAGTGTTAAGCGCTGGATCGTTTCTACGTTCATCAAAGAAGTGATAGGCGAAGGCAATCATCAAATGGTGGATGACATGTTCACTTCAAACGATGGCCGTTACATCTATGTTTCCCGTCCGAGCTTTGCTGACGTGGTGGCCATTGATGTGAATACGAATGAGATCATTTGGCGTACGCCTGTAGAAGGATCTCGCTCGGATCATTCGGCGATCTCACCCGATGGTAAGGTGTTTCTTGTGTCCGCTTCAACGGCAGGCAAAGTTCATGCACTCGATACTGCAACAGGGGACATCATTGGTGAGTTTGAATCAGGTGATCAACCTCATGAGAATACCTATTCTAAAGATGGAAAGCTGATCTACCATGCAAGCATCGGTAAGGTGTACGTGCCGTTCACAGCGTCATGGTTGGATTGGTTGAAAGGCGATCGTTATTTTCAGGTGGTGGACGCTGAGACCTATGAAGTGATTCAGCGTGTGGATATGGGTGAGAAGTTGGAGGAGGCGGGTTATCCTTGGGTCGACAGTGCGGTACGTCCGATGGCTGTAGCGCCCGACGGAAAGTTTGTTTACTTGCAGGTGTCGTTCTTCCATGGCTTCTTCGAATACGATGTAGAACAACAGAAAGTGACACGAAAGATTGATCTGCCAGTCCCACAAGAAATCCAAGAAATGAGCACACGAGATTATCAACTGAATTCAGCGCATCACGGTTTGGCCATTAACAGTGAAGGGACTAAATTATGCGTTGCGGGAACCATGTCGGGTTACGCAGCGATTGTTGATCGTGAGACCTTTGAATACAAAACGGTTCAACTGTCTGATACGCCGTTAGGCGCAAAACCTTATTGGTCTACGGAAAGTGCCGATGGTAAGTATTGCTACGTTTCTGTGAGCCAACAAGATCGTGTTTCTGTGATTTCTTTTGATGAAGCGAAAGAGGTAGCAAGCTTTCCGGTTGGGGATCACCCTCAGCGCGTTCGTACGGGTAAGTTGTTCTTTCAATGATCCTCAACAGGCTGATTTAATTTACGTTTATCTTGCTTAAATTAAGATCGCACCGCCCTTAAATTAAGGGCGGCCTGCATTCAGCTAATTGTGACTTGATGTGTGTTAATGATGCCTTCATGTTCGCTAAAATTCCCTTTATGTTCATTAATGGCTGAGTGTTGACGTTTGTAGTTAAGAATACAAAGTTTACAGTGTAAAGTTTTGGTGGCAAGATAGATTGATCGTTGGCCTGAACACTGGGCTATCTAATAAAAATAAAAAATACGAGCGCTTAGCTCATTCAGAATACCGAAAGGTAAGGATTCTCATGAAAGACCTCCGCAGGTTTACAGGGCTCTTCGCACTGCTATTTTTGCTTGTTAGTTCAACGCAAGCCTCCGCAAACTTACCCGTTAGAACGTTTTGTGTATGGGACCCGATTGGTGCCAATGGCCCATTAACCAGCTTAATGAAAGATATGACCGTGAAGGTGCTTCAATGGGGCGTTGAGCTGAAGATACGCGCCTATACGGATGAAAACATTGCGTCGAATGATTTTAAAGCAGGGCAGTGTGACGCCGTAGCAATGACTGAAATTTCATCTCGTACGTTTAATTCGTTCACAGGGTCTATTGGTGCGGTGGGGGCTTTGCCTTCACTGAAGGAGCTCAAGACCGTTTTGCAGGTTCTGGCGCAACCGAAAGCAGAGAAACACATGATCAATGGTGACTTTGAAGTCGCGGGTATCTTGCCTGTGGGGCCAATTTATACCTTTGTTCGAGATCGAAGCATTAATAGCTTTGATAAGTTCAAAGGGAAAAAGATGGCGACGTTTTCAATTGATCCCATGCAACTTGTGATGGCGCAGCAGGCGGGTGCATCACCGGTGGGGTCGAGCTTATCGCGTTTTGCAGGCCAATTTAATAATGGTGCTGTGGACATCGCATTTGCACCGGCCACCGCATATTTACCGATGGAGCTTTATAAAGGGGTTGAAGCCGGTGGTGGTGTGATTAAACGCCCATTATTGCAAGCCACACTTCAAATCATTATTCGTCGGGATCAATTCCCAGAAGGGTTTGGTCAGAAAGCCAGAACGATGTTTGCCTCTAAGCTGGATGATGCCTTTGAATTTATTACAAAGGTGGAATCGGACATACCTAACGAACATTGGGTCGTAGCTGATGCTAAGGCATCAGAAAGCATGGATGAGGTGTTTCGAGCGTCTCGAATCAAGTTGAGAGACGATGGGCTATACAATGGAAAAACGTTGACCTTAATGAGAAAAGTGCGCTGTAAATTTAATCCGTCTAATGCGGAGTGTGTTGAGCAGACGGAATAGATCGGAGTATCCTATCGGCGAACTCAGTTTGAGTACTTATAGGGCGCCGTATGCTTAAAGGATTACATCACGCAGCAATCATCTGTTCTGATTATGAGAAATCAAAACACTTTTATACCTCCGTTCTTGGGTTGAAGGTGATTGCTGAAAACTACAGGGAGGCACGTAACTCCTATAAACTTGATCTCCAGTTGCCCGATGGTGGGCAAGTGGAGCTGTTTTCTTTTGAACATTCCCCAGAAAGACCCAGCTATCCTGAAGCACTCGGCTTGCGGCATTTGGCGTTTACGGTGGAATCCGTTGAGGCGTTCTCAAAACACCTGACTCAACTGGGCATTGACGTTGAGCCGATCCGAGTGGATGAATACACGGGCAGTAAATTTACGTTTTTTAGTGATCCGGATGGCCTTCCTTTGGAACTGTATGAACTTTAGCTTTCACGTTATAGTCAAGTACTTGGTCGATCAATTCAGTTGAACTCATGTTAATGCAAATCACAGAAATTTCAGACGATGCTTGGGCAAGCATTATTAAAATACAAGACGAAGCGTATTCTGGGGTGCTTCCTGAGCGTTTGAATGTTTTGAAAAGCAAGTGGGTTACATCACCAGAGACCTGCTTTATATTCCAAACAGAGTCCAACGTTATTAAAGGGTATTTACTGGCTCATGTGTGGGACAGCTACAATCCGCCGAAGTTATTTGAAGAATTGCCTACAATTACCAACGGTTCTATTTTGTACCTTCATGATCTTGCCGTATCGCAAGATGCCAAGGGCATCGGAGTAGGCAAACGGCTTGTTCAGACGCTGATGGAGACGGCAAAAACAAAGCAATATAAAGAGATTCTTCTGGTTGCTGTTCAAGGGGCTGAAAGCTTCTGGTCGCGTTTTGGCTTCAATGAACTGCTTGATTCCCCCGTGTGCAGTAGCTATGGCAGCGATGCTAGATTGATGCACTGCCTTTTGTAGTTTTCAGTGGTTGTCACTGCTTTTCTGAAGCTTTAACAATAGCTCGGCTTAAAGAAAGTCAGTACGAGGCTTGGGGTAGGGATGTTCTCATCATGACGGCTCGTATATGGTTGAGCCGCCGTTATTTTTAGGCTCGTTTGATTATGAGGTGGGTTCTCGATATGAAGGCGTGCTGAGCAAAAGATAGTAGGGGTCGGGCTGCCCCTTCTTCGGTGCTATTGGTGCTATTGGTGCGATTCAAGTTCGATTGGTGCGATTCAAGTTCGATTCATGCGCTATAGTCGCTAGAAATGCGAGCAAATCAGTTTATCGATTGGCCAATGTTTGAGAGATTTGTAGAAAAATACACATCCGTTGCAACGCCAATAATATTTTCTTGAGGTAAGCTTCCCCAAAATCGACTGTCATTGGAGTTATCTCGGTAATCGCCCAGTAAAAAGACATGCCCGGCTGGTACTGTTTGCTCTTCAACGCTGACGGAATAATCTCGTTGGCGATATTCTTCTGGGACAGAAAGCTTCTCTTCAAGCACTCCGTTTCGATAAACCTTGCCAAAAATAATGGAAATACGATCACCGCCGACAGCTGCGACGCGCTTGATGTCGGTGTCAAAGTTGGTGTTAGGCAGGTAAAACGCGATTGCATCCCCAACGTCTAGAGATTGCTTCTTAGTGTCAATAATAACTACGTCATTGTATTGCGCACTGGGCAGCATAGAGTCTGAGCTCATAACAATCATGTTATAACCGAGTAAATCATCGGATTTGGTACCGATGTAGAAAAATAAGGATTGAAATACAAGAAGAAAACCAACGTAGCAATACCATGTATTGTAGTTCGTCATTTGATAGTGATGGATGTTTTTAGCTGTGCGAATGGCACTTATGAAAGCATAGAGATAAACACAGAGTATGATGCAGAGAAATATAAAATTGCCGGTGAAACTCGTCAACATTCCTAATTGACCTAAGAGAAACAGACTTCCAAAGCAGGCCGCTTGGATGAATAACGCTTTTTCTAGTGCACCGACATATAGGTGACCTAAACCGGGATAGATGAGAGAGAGGAAACCTGCAGTGAAGGGGCTTCTTTTTAAGAGCATACTGAACATCCTTATTATAATTTTATGGCATCCATTGCCAATAGTCCGGAAGTTTACCGTTAAACGCGGCAATCGCCCAGTTTAAATGGTTAAATCGTTAATTTATTGATCTGTTTATTCGATCAGTAGAAAGTAAATAATTATCATAAAACAAGTGATTTTTAGTTCACTGTATGCTCGTCAGGTATACGGTTTAATCCAAGACGACCCAATAAAATAACAACTATAGTATGAGTACTATCCAACGTTTAACGGAGGTTTGCCATGACGTTTTGGAGAGCTTCAACTTTGATTGTTTTGGGTTTTGTTATTTTACCTTTTCAAACTTCCGCAGAAGTTGTTACTCAATCGGGCTTTTCGTATTTATCTTCTACCCCTGAAATTCATTATCAGGTCACGGTAAATAAGAAGACTATCGTTTCGGCGGCGTTGGTCGTTGTGGATATTGGCGATGCTGCGCCTTCAGGTCACGAGGTAGCCAGCGCAGAATTAATATCTCAAATAAACATTCCTTCAACGTTTACCTTTTCAAAACCAAATGAGGGTTGGCCGGAGGGTTATTACAAAATTGTGGTGAAAGATGACGATCGTATCATTGAGACGGTCAAGTTTAATGTGATTTCGCCTGCGGATGCAGCCACTCAGTCTGAGGCATATTCAGGGCAACGAAGCATTGATACGCCTGCTCCAACGCCTTTGGCTCGTAATGCCGCGCCTTCTGGCGTGCTTGCATTCGGTGAAGGTGGCCAGCTTACTTCGGACGCAGCCAGTGCCTACGTGGATGCGTTGGTTTTTATTCTGGGGCAGATAGGCCAAGCTAGAACGTTTAACCCAGAAGAACGCCAAATGATTATGAACAATTTATCGGAAAGCTATGCAACGTATCCGACGGACACACAGCAGGATTTGGCTTCGGCTCGATCCATTTTGTTTGAGTATCAAAATTCATGGAATTACATCGGGTTAGATGAACAAAAAGAGTTTGCATACGCGGTTTTGGCCATTGCGTATGGTGAACAAGCGGCGGCGGATGCATTGGGCATGAATTCAAGGCAAGGGTCAGGAGGTTCCTCTAACCAAGCCGGTAGCGGTGGCAGTTCTTATTATTCGGACGGCGCGTCTTATGTGAGTGATGGTGAATGTGCAATCTTTTCTTCTGAATATGGAAGTGTATCGTCCTGTGATTAATACGCTTAGATTCACCGTCTATGTTGGTCGTGTTGGAGTGGGTTTTCTTTTATGATGGGGGTTCAAATCGCTGTTTAAACAAATTAATTAATGGTCCAATCGTTCTTTGTTTTCTTAATACTTATACCGCTAATCTCAATCGCTCATGCAGATACCATTACACTTGCAGGGGATGAATGGTGCCCAATAAATTGTAACCCTAATAGTGATCACGAAGGATTCATGGTGGATATCGCTCGGCAAGTATTTGCTGAGAAAGGGCATGTGGTTGAGTATAAAATCATTCCTTGGAACAGATCATTGCAAATGGCTCGGTCAGGTAAGATTAATGGTGTTGTTGGGTCTTACGTTGAAGACTGCCCTGACTTTGTTTTTCCTGAGAATGAACAAGCTTTGATTGGATTTTCTTTTTTTGTCAAAGAAGATAGCCCATGGGTATTTTCGGGGATGGCCTCCCTTGGTGAGATTCGTCTTGGAGTTGCCGCTAATTATTCGTACGGAGATGCGCTGGATCGGTACATCGAACAATATAAACAAGATAGTGACAGGGTTCAGATAAATTATGGAAATACGCCGGTTGAAAATAACCTAAGAAAGTTACTGACGGGGCGGATTGATGCTGTTGTGTCTACGGAAGCAGTTATATTGCATATCTCGGACAGACTGGACATCGCTGATCAGTTTAAATTGGCTGGTAAGGTGAATGAGCCCAAAAAGACGTTTATTGCGTTCTCGCCTGAGCTGGATTCGTCGCATGATTATGCTCACATACTTTCGAAAGGCATGAATGATTTACGGTTATCCGGTGATTTAGCCAAGATACTTGCGAAGTACGGTTTGAGGGATTGGCAGTAACGGTATTGTTCATCATGATCTAGGGCGCAATGCTTAACAGAGAGCCGCTGGACTGGGCCCTCGTATGGTATTTACATTAATGAAAGGTTATCGATAAAAGGCAGAGTTGGGTGCCCAGCGATCAGCCCAAGGTTTTGCTTCTTCAAGTTCGTACGCTAACTCCAATAATCGTCGTTCATAGCCTCGCCCAGCAGAGAATTGACTGCCAATGGGTAAGCCTGCCGCACTGGTGAATAAGGGGAGGGTAATTGCGGTTGCACCGACAGTGTTATGCAGCGGTGTATAGGCGGCATAATCCAGCATTCGTTCAAATACGGTTTCAAACTTCACATCTGGCGATTGTTCACCAATCAATACGGGCGGAGTTCTAAGTGTTGGTGAGAGATGAGCGTCGTACCTCATATAAAATTCATCGCAAATGCTTTCAATTTTTTCGAAGTATTTCAAAGAACGCTTAATGACGCCTGATTTTTGTTTTTCTTTCATTTTAAGCCAATCAGCTAGCCCCAGAGTTAAAGGTTCTAATCCCTCTTCTGCCGAGGTCCATTTGAATTGGAGTAGGCCAATGGCTTTGGCGTATTTTGCTAATTTATAAGGGGTTGAAGCCCAAATACCCATGAAATGCTCTGAAAATTCTTCACCATTTATGAGGGGTTGTGCTTCTACTACTTCGTGACCAAGATCCGCACAAAGTTGAGCGGTATTCTCAATGGCGGCTTGTACGTCAGGGTGTGCAGGTGTGCCTTGATGTTCGCTCCTTGTAGACACGGCTATCTTTAGGCGTTTTGAGGAAGGCCCTGAAACAAAACCCGTGGGTTCAAAAATAGCTTTTTTCCCTTTGCGTTCGCTCACATTCAACAGTTGGGCGGTGTCTCGAACCGTTCGGCTGACGCCCAAACGACAAAGGATGTCAGCGGGCATGACTTTGTCTTCCCCCCAGGTAATGAAGTCCCTCCCTCGACTTGGTTTCAGCCCGACCAAACCACAGATGGACGCAGGTATTCTGATGGAACCACCTCCATCGTCCGCTTGCGCAAAAGGAACCATGCCTGACGCGACCGCCGCTGCAGAGCCCCCACTGGAGCCGCCCGTATGATGAGCCAGATTCCAAGGGTTACGAGTGGGGCCGTGTAAAAGCGGTTCAGTCGTTGCCATAAGACCAAATTCAGGCGTGTTGGTTTTCCCTAAAATAACTAAACCGGATTGTCTTGCTGTTTTTACAATGCCGATGTCTTTCTTTGCTTTGTAGCCTTTGAATAAACGGGAGCCATATTCTAAAGGTTGACCTTTAATGTCGGATAAATCTTTTATTAAGTAAGGGACACCTCTAAAAGGCCCATCCGGTATGTTGCCTGATTTAGCTTGTTCGCGGGCCAGATCAAACATGGGGTGGATCACTGCGTTTATGGCTGGGTTCATTGCTTCAATACGTTTAATCGCAGCATCTACCAGTTCCAGGGGGCTGACTTCTCGTGTTCGAACCAGTTCTGCCTGAGCCATTGCGTCCATCGTGACGAAGGGGTCACTGGGTTCTGTATTGGTATTTGGTTTTGTGTGCTTTGATTCTGGCGTTGATACGTTGGCAGCGTTTCTTAGCGTGTTTTGTAAAGTGCTTCTTTGAGTGCTTGGGTGATCCATCACATGCCCCTGTTTTCTTATTTTTATTTATCGTGAATAGATATTGTTGCATATCGTCAGGAAAATGCTGGAGGTTTTCTCTAAATATTAATTTTTTACTGGGGCATTTATGTAAACACCTACCAAATTGGTGTTGGTATTCTCAATATTTTAAACATCCTCTTACATCTATGTGGCAATGCGGCACGTTACTGACAATAAATTACGGCAACGGATTGCCAGTGTTCGTTTGCCGGTAAGTGATTAAATCTTAACCATGTAACGGTTTGTAAACCGTTTTTTACGGCTGGCACACTTTCTGCATTATTAGGTTAAAACTTATACAGTTAGTCCAAAGGATTGCAGAATCATGGTCAGTTCAATTAATAATTCAGTGACAAATACTCCGCCGGTGACAGGGAGTACCGCTGAGAAACAAACGGCAACAACAACGGCTGGGACCGGTACCAATTCTGGTAACGAACAGTCTCAAGCCGTTGAGAATGACATTAAGCTTTCAAGTCGTGCTCGCAAGGTACAGATGTTGAATGAAGAGTTTTTCTCGGCGGGGCCTTCCAGTGTAAAAATTACGCCGGAGTTTTTGCAGAGGCTTCAAGAGTACGGATTCATTTCTGAAAAAGAAGCTGAAAGTCTAGGTGCATTGAAGACGAGCAGCGCAGGTGCAGAAGGAACGTTAGGCGAATTATCAAATGCGATTGAAGACCTCAGTCAACGTTTGAAGGAAGAAAGTCCTGACGATAATTTGCTAAGTATCTTAGAGCGTTCTGACGCCATCATTAATAACTTGGATGGCTCAAAGCCTTCTAATTTAGCTGCGAACATTAAAACGGTCAGTGCTGAATTGAATGCGTATCTGGACAGCAGTGACGCAGAAAAACTGTCCGATGAAGAAAAAGAAAGCATGACGGAGTTGAGTTTGGCTTTGGAAATCGCCAACCGATTAAACCCGAATAATGTGTCTTCTCAGCAGTTAAACAGTTATCTGTCTTTTGCTTAAGTTTTGGGCTTATTCTCAATGAGATCTGTCCAGGCCTGATAATGGCTTAAATAGAGATTTCCTGTCATTTGATCGAGGAAATTACTTCTTTTAAGCTTGTCCAAAATCGGGCCTTTTACTTCTGAAAGATGGAACTTCATATTCGCATCTTTTAAGTAGTGGTTTATCTCAAACAGACTTTCAAGCGCGCTGGCATCGATGTCGTTAATGGAATAACACATCAATACCAAATGCTTGGCGTCTGGATTAGATGAAACCAATTCATTGACCTTATCTTCTAAGAATCGCGCATTAGCAAAATATAAGCTGGCATCAATTCGGAACGAGATTACCTCCGGATGTGTGATGACATCATGGCGTTCTATGTTCCTGAAATGTTCCGTCGTGGGGACGCGGCCTAATACAGCGACATAAGGGTGACTGGATCGATAAAGATGCAAGCCTATGGACAATAGAACACCGCTGATTAAGCCCCATTCAACGCCACTGATTAAAGTAAATACCATGGTGATCAATAACGCAGAAAAGTCTTTCGGATTGAATCTCCAAGTACGCTTAATTGCTTTTAAGTCGAACAGAGACAGCACGGCGACTAAGATCATTGCTGCGAGTGTGGCCACGGGCAAATAGTACAAGTAGGGGGTTAAAAATAAACAACTGATCGCAATACCTAGCGCCGTAAATGCACTGGCCGCAGGGGTTTTTGCGCCTGCTTTAAAGTTGACTGCTGAGCGGGACAAGCTGGCAGAAACAGGAAACGCGCCGGAAAATCCCGATGACAGATTTGACATCGCTAATGCAATGGCTTCTTTGTTCGGATTTATTCGTTGTCTTTGTTGAGCAGCAAAGGACTGTGCCGCAGAAAGAGAACTGACAAAACCAACAATGCTGATCAAAAGGGCTGAGCTGATAAGGCTTTTCCATGTATCGATTTCCCAATCCATTGCGTGCCAGTCCGGCATCGATATGAGTGGCAGTCCTGTGGGAATGGCTCCAACCGTTGTTACGCCGTTTTTGTCTAGATCTAAAACAATCACCGCAATGATGGAGAGTAGCATGGCCAATAAAGGCGCCGTTTTACTGAGTGTCTCTGAAAGATATGTAGACCCTGTCAACTTAAGGATGGCTAGATTGAGAAGTTTGGGGATGTAGAACAGAAATAAGAAGGAACAGAGCCCAATCAAAAGCGTGTATTTATTCAGTTCATTGACGTTCTGAATTGTGGATGACAAGACACCGAAAAAGCTGGAAGTGTTGATGTTTATTCCTAACAAATTACCAAATTGACTGGAGGCAATGACCAACGCAGAAGCCGATATAAACCCTGTCACGACAGGAAAACTGATGAAGTTGGTTAGAAACCCTAATCTAAACACCCCAAAAGCGAGTAAGAAACTGCCAGACATGATGGCTAGCATCACTGCGCCAGCAAGATAATTAGCGCCTGAGAGTGAGTCCATCCCCCCAGAGGTAGGAAACGCAGTACCTAACGCGGTTGCCGTCATAATTGACGTGATGGCGAATGGCCCAACGGATAAAGGGCCGCTGGATCCAAAAAATGCATAGGCTAACAAGGGTAATATACTGGCATACAGCCCTAGCTGGGGCGGTAGACCGGCCAATAATGAATAAGCCAAGGATTGCGGAATTAGCATCATCGTGATGACTAACGCCGCAATGACATCGTCCAATAATGTGGTTTTGTTGTACGTTTTCGTCCAATGAAGAAAAGGGAGGCAGCGAACAACGAGAGATTCTTGTTTCATGTAAGTGTCAGGAGTCAGTTTTGTAAATAACCGAAAGGCTTTTAGGCCCGAATGTATTAAAATTGAAGTATGACGTGTCTTAAGGCATAGATCTAATTATTCGACCTTTCAGCGAGTTTTTACAAATTATCGTTGACTTTAAATTATAACTTTCTATTATTGACGGATCGTCACTGACGGATCGTCACATTAAATTATGGCTCCAAGACTACTAGATGAAAAAAGCCTAAGGGCGAGAGAACAACAAGTTATCGACGCTGCGATTGATTTTATTCAAAAGCATGGGGTTGAAAATTTGACCATGGATAAAGTGGTGAACGCTGTCCCGTTTTCAAAAGGCACTGTGTATAAGCATTTTCTCGGCAAAGAAGACTTGATGTTGGCGATCAGTAACCATTCGATGGCAATCCTTGCGGATTTGTTCTGTCGTGCAGCTCAGTTCAATGGCTGTCCGCGTGAACGAATGATGTTGGTGAACTTTTCGTATTTGCTGTATGCCATTTTGCATCCTGCATTGTTTAAAACAGGACAATGCGCCAGAAGCCCTAACGTTTACGGTAAATGTGGTGGTGAACGATTAGAGCAGCAAGAACAACTGGAGTTTAAGCTGTTAGGCGCTATTCATGGCATTGTAGAAGAAGCGTTAGCGACCGGAAATTTCACATTGCCGGATCACATGAACATTCAACAGGTCTGTTTTGCGAATTGGTCCATAGGGCATGGCACTATTGGCTTACTTTCTGATGATGTTGAGCAATGTGAAGGCAGTAATGGATTGATTGTTGAGCGTGAACTGTTCAACCAGAATAATTTAATGTTTGATGGGCTGCAGTGGGCACCATTAACCAAGGATTATGACTACCAAGCGGGTTTAAGAAAAGCGTTGGAAGATATCTTCCCTGGTGAGTTATTACTGATTAAACGCTTAGGTCGTGATCTAAAGATTTAAAGAAAGTTAAGGGCATTATGTTTGGTAGATCAGGCTAGTATTTACCAAGCAATTAAATAATAAAACTAGAACTTACGGTGCAATTATTACGGTATTTATTACCGGGTATTTCACCGTATTTTTTTACATTATAGATGACGATTCGTCATGTTAGGGGGAGTAATGAGAGATAAACTCTTTGGGTTTGTAGGCAAGCATCCTATTTGGGTGATATTGGTAAGTTTAGCGTTGGTGGTGTTTGCTGCTTCAGGTGCGCAAAAGCTTGTTTTTAAAAGTGATTATCGAGTGTTTTTTGGTGCAGATAACCCTCAGTTAATCGCTTTTGAGTCGATGCAAAAAGTCTACAACAAGAGCGATAACGTCTCTTTTGTTGTGGTGCCTAAAGACGGCAATGTCTTTACGCCTGAACACTTAGCGGCCTTGAAAAAGCTGACGAAGGAAACTTGGCAAGTCCCTTATTCTACACGTGTCGATTCGGTCACGAACTTCCAGTACACGTACGCAGAAGAAGACGACATGATCGTTGAAGATTTGGTGATGAATCCAGATCGTTTAAATGCGGCTGAGCTGGATAAGGTTAAGCGAATCGCGATTGCAGAACCCCAGCTTGTTAATAAAATTGTTTCTAAATCCGGTCATGTTTCCGTCGTTAATGTAACGGTTCAATTTCCTGGTATTGATCCCATTGTTGAATTCCCTGAAGTTGCATCGAAGGTTCGAGAAATTAAAGCCCAATTCCTTGTTGAAAACCCGGGGACGGAAGTCTACCTATCGGGTATGGTCATGATGAACACCGCTTTCTCAGAAGCGGCCATGACGGATGGATCAACGCTTATTCCTTTGATGTTCCTAGTGGTTATTGTGATCATCGGTTTATTGCTAAGAACGATCTCGGGTACATTTGCGACCGTTACCATCATTATTATGAGCATCGTGTCGACGATGGGATTAGCCGGTTGGATGGGTTTTTATCTAACAGGGCCTTCTTCGTCAGCACCTACCATGATCTTAACCTTGGCCGTTGCAGACTGTATTCACATTCTAACGTCCATGTTCTATGAAATGCGCCACGGAGCAGAAAAGCGTCAGGCAATTAAGCGCAGTGTGGAAGTAAATCTACAGCCTATCTTCTTAACCAGTGTCACGACTGCTATTGGTTTCTTAACCATGAATTTCTCTGACTCACCCCCGTTTGCTGATTTGGGTAACTTGGTTGCGATTGGTGTAATGATTGCGTTTATTCTTTCTGTCACTGTTTTCCCTGCGTTGTTAACGGTATTGCCGATTCACGTGAAAGTACTGAAAGAAAACAAGCAAGATAAGATGACAACTCTGGCTAACTTCGTAATTGATAAGCGTAAGGTATTGTTGCCTCTTGTTAGTGTGATGATTATTGGTTCAGCGGCGTTTATCCCTAATAACGAACTGAATGATGATTTCGTAAAGTACTTTGATGAAACCGTACCGTATCGCGCTTCAACAGACTTCATGCAAGAGAACATCTCTGGTATGACGGTATTGGAATTATCGATTAAGTCGGGAGGTGCAAGTGGTATTAATAACCCTGATTTCTTGAAGAAAGTGTCTGAGTTCACGGATTGGTTACGTGCAAATCCGAAGATGGATCACGTGAATAGCATCACTGATACCTTGAAACGTTTGAACATGAATATGCATGCAGACGATCCGGCTTGGTATAAGTTACCTGATAGTCAGGAAATGGCTGCGCAATACCTGTTGTTGTATGAAATGTCTTTACCGTATGGCTTGGACTTGAACAATCAGCTTGATGTGGCTAAGTCATCGACTAAATTGGTTGCAACGTATGAGAACTTATCCAGTAATGAAATGATTGCTGCTGAAGAAAGCATTAATGAATGGTTTGCGAAAAACGCACCTGAGTATCAGGTTTATATTGCGAGCCCAAGTTTGATGTTTGCTCATATCGGTCAGCGAAGCATTGTAAGCATGCTAGCGGGTACCACCATTGCGCTATTACTTATTTCGGTTCTGCTTGGCTTTGCTTTGAAGAGCTGGCGTTATGGTTTGGTGAGCTTAATTCCTAACCTTGTTCCTGCAGCGATGGCGTTTGGTATTTGGGGCTTTGCAAACGGACAAATCGGTATGAGCTTGTCGGTTGTAGCGGGTATGACGCTGGGTATTGTAGTTGATGATACGGTTCACTTCTTAAGTAAATATCTACGTGCTCGAAGAGAAGGTCAGGCGGACTCTATGGCTGCTGTACATTACGCTTTTGGTAATGTTGGTACTGCCCTTTGGATCACTACCTTCGTATTGGTAGCTGGTTTTACTGTGCTTGCGCAATCAACCTTCAAAATGAATGCCGATATGGGCTTATTGACAGCGATGACCATCTTTATCGCATTGGTTGTGGATTTCTTATTCTTGCCGCCACTGTTAATGGCAATCGACAAGTCGGTTGAAAAAAAGCAGAACCGTAAAAATTCAAATGATTTTGATGGCAAAAACAATTCAGACGGTTCGAACGGTCCCTTTGCTAACGGGAAGATCAACCATCGAGAAGAAGAAACAAAAACATCGGTATTAGAAGCCAGCTAATTGGGCATTAGGAAACAGAACATGAAAAAAACAATGTTAAATAAATCGAATATTAAAACCGTATTGGCTGGTGTTACTTTGGCTTTAGTGACTAACCTTTCTTTTGCTCTTACACCAGAGGAGCAGAAAGGGTTAGACATTTCTCAAGAATCAAAAGATCGGGATTTGGGTTGGGTGGACAGCACGGCAGATATGTTGATGGTGCTTCGTAATCAGCAAGGTCAAGAGAGCATTCGTGAAATTAAAATGAGAAATCTGGAGATTAAAGACGACGGTGATAAGAGTTTAACCATCTTTAATAAACCTCGCGATGTAAAAGGCACCGCTTTTTTGAGTTTTTCTCATCCTGTGGATGCAGATGATCAGTGGTTATATTTACCTTCACTGAAACGCGTAAAGCGTATTTCTTCACGTAATAAGTCAGGCCCTTTTATGGGCTCTGAATTTGCTTTTGAAGATTTAAGTTCGTTCGAAGTTGAGAAGTATACGTATAAGTATTTAGGTGATGAAACGGTACACGGCCTAGATAGCTTTAAAGTTGAACAGTTCCCTGTTGATGAGAACTCCGGTTATACTCGTCGCATCGTTTGGATCGACAAAGAAGAATATCGAGTTCAAAAGATTGACTTTTACGATCGTAAAAACTCATTGCTGAAAACCTTGTCGTACGTTGAATATCAACAGTATCTGGGTAAACACTGGCGTGCAGACAGCATGCAGATGGTGAATCACCAGAATGGCAAAAGCACTGAGTTGCAGTGGGGTAACTATGCCTTTAAAACAGGCCTGGAAGATGGAGACTTTAATCGAAACTCCTTAAAACGAGTTCGATAACACTTATGTTTACTACAACAATAAGAAACTTAGATTCAAACAAAGCGGCACAAAAGGGTTCTGAAAAGACATCGTCATTGGGCTTAACCGCCGTTAAAGGTTTGGCAGCAGCATCTATGCTGCTGAGCCTCAATGCTCAGTCTGCGGAATTTGAATTCTCGGGTAGAGTCGGCGTAGAGGAACGCTATTTTTTCGATTCAGGTGAATACAATAATCAGCTCGATCATTCGCAGGCCTCTGTATTTGTTGAGCCAGAGTTGTATTGGGGTTGGAATGATGGCGACGACAGTTTCACGTTCAAGCCTTTCTTACGTGTTGATGAAAAAGACAGTGAACGAACACACGGTGATATTCGAGAGCTGTCTTACATTCATGCAGGTGACGATTGGGAAATCCGCGCGGGTTTACGCAAAGAATTCTGGGGTGTTACTGAGTTTCAGCATTTAGTGGATGTAATCAACCAAACCGATGGCGTAGAAGACTTTGATGGCGAAGATAAGCTTGGCCAGCAGATGATTAACCTATCGATGGTAAATGACTGGGGTATTGTCGATTTATTCTTATTACCAGGTTTTCGTGAACGTACGTTTGCTGGTGAAGATGGCCGTTTACGTGCCCCTGTTGTTGTCGACGATAAAAACATCAGTTATGAATCTTCCGCTGAAGAAAAGCATGTGGATGTGGCCGCGCGTTGGGCGCATACCATAGGTGACTTTGATGTGGGGACATATTGGTTTCATGGGACAAACCGTGACCCGATATTAACGCCAGTTTTTGTCGACGGTGAGGTGGTGCTGAGGCAGTACTACAATCAAATGGATCAAGTGGGAATTGACCTTCAAGCCACCATTGATGATTGGTTGTGGAAATTCGAAACCATTTATCGTGGGACAGAAGAGGAAGATTTCTTTGCAACCCAAGCGGGTTTTGAATACACCTATGTGGGTGTTTTTGAGAGCGCAGCAGACGTTGGTTGGCTGATTGAGCACAGTTGGGATTCACGCGGTGAAGGGGATGTAGATGATCCCGGTGCATCGTTCCAAAATGATGTGTTTTTTGGTTCTCGACTTGCCATGAATGATGTTCAAAGTACGGAGTTACTTGCGGGCTTCAGTTCTGATTTAGATCACAGTGCTCATAGCTTTTTAGTCGAAGCGAGCCGTCGCTTTGGTGAAAGCTTTAAAGGCAGTTTGGACGTGAGAGTCTTTCAAAGCAGTCACGTTGCGGATCAAATCTATAGCATAAAGAATGACGACCACATGCAGTTTACACTGGAGTGGTATTACTGATTTCTTTAGCCTTGTTTAGCTAAATAGGGCTCAGTGCTGTTATTTGTATAGAACCATCTTCGTTACTTTTTTCTATTTCGGTTTCAATGGAAAAATACTGACGAAGGTGGTTTTTTGTTAATACGTCTTCAGGTTTTCCATCTGCAACCATTTGCTGGTTTCCAAGCATAACCAACCGATTACAAAACCGAGCCGCCATGTTTAAATCGTGAATTGCGATGATGACTACATGACCTCCGTTCGCTAGGGTTTTTAATAACGCTAAGACTTCCAGTTGGTGATTGATGTCAAGACTGGCGGTGGGTTCGTCCATCAATAGAATAGGCGTTTCTTGGGCGAGGGCTCTGGCAATGAACACCCGTTGGCGCTCGCCACCGGAGAGATTTGTAACACTCTGATTGGCCAAACTTAGGATGTCTGTTTTATCCATCGCATGATGGACAGCCAAACGATCGTATTCACTTTCAGGTTTAAATGAACTTAAGTGAGGGTTACGCCCCATGGAAACCACTTCGCGTACCGTAAATGCGTAGTCGATGGCTACGTCCTGAGGGACGAGCGAAATATGCTTGGCAAGCTGTTTTCGTTTGTAACGATGGAGGGGCTTATTTAAAAGCCGCACTTGTCCTTCATCTGGATCTGAGATACCCATGAGTAATTTCAGTAACGTTGATTTTCCTGCGCCGTTGGCTCCAATCAAGCCGACCATTTCTCCTTTTTGGGCTGCGCTATCGCCTGATTGACCAAATGCCAACGAGAGATTACTGATTACTCTTTTTTGATGGTATGAAAAAGACAGATTTGAGCACTCAAGTAAGGCAGTCATTTATGCGTCTCTAGGAATTCAGCTTGTTGTTCTGATGACGGTTTGGTTTCAGGACGATCAAAGCGTGTGCGCCATGATTGTAATGATTGCGCGTCATACGTTAAGCCCGAATCATTCGTTACGTGATCGCCACTCATTAAATGAGCGCATTGACGTAAGGCAATTCGAGCTGCGAGTCGTCTTAGCTTCGACGCGGGTTGAGGGTAGTTCTCAACGTCAGTTTTATTTTCAATCGCGGTCATTATTTTTTGTTTTTCATCGACATAATCCGATAACCCATGTTGATTTAGAAGCGTTTGAAAGGCTCGGTGAACGTTATGATCGAAAGCTTGTTCTTTGCCTTGAATATCAACGCAAGGGTTGCTTGGGTAAAGCATTAGCCCTGCGATCATGTCTTTTGGAATGGGGGTGTTGGCCGCGTGGTGCAATCCGGATGACAGCAGTTTAGGTAGTATGTGGGTGTGAGGGCCTTCGGGCGTCTTTTCAATGCCTATGGGTTGAAAGACTTCCAATCGCCCGATGCGAGATATGAATACTCGATGGGGGTGATGACGCAGTATTTCGTTAAACGCAGGGCTGTCTTGAGCGAGAATATTTGTACCCTCAAGGGCTCTTAACGATGTCATTAGATCTGGGTTAGAGGTTCGAATGCATACGTCTACATAGGGTGTGTTTAATCCAAGATCAAACAGCGTTGCTTCCCTGTTGTTTTCTAAAATACTGTTTTGATCAGTGCCAAGTTCAGTGATGGTCAGGCGCTCATTCATGGTTGCAGAGGTTTCGGGCAAACAGAAAGCGACGGCTTGGCTCCAATGGTCACGATGTCTTCGGGAGGTTTCATAGGCAATGGCAGAGCATTCGTTAAGGTTATCAACCCTTAGTGCGCCTCGATCGGTGGCCACGGTTAGGTGATCATCGGGGGCAATGATCAATGTTTCATTTTGATCCCAAAGGAATTCCCCCAGAGCGCCGAAGGTGCCTAAGCTCCAACTACTTCGATGATTTCTTAGATGTTCCAATAATAGGTTTTTCATTGGTTTGGCCTTAAGGCAGTGGTTGAGAGCGTTGATGTCTTACATGGCTTGAAATTATAAGTTCGCACTTCGTATCTCCATTCAGCATTTACACGTGTACAGCCCAGCGTCGTTTAAGTAAGAGAAAGATAAAAAAAGGTGCGCCTAGGCTGGCGGTTGCAACGCCTAGCGGGATGGCGTTATCAGCAAATAGCCCGCGTAGTAATAAATCAGCACCGACTAAACTGATGGCCCCGCCTAGAGCCGAGGCCGGTAATAAAAAACGATGGTGTGGTCCAAGCATTAAACGCATGATATGTGGCACAACCAAGCCAATGAAGCCAATGGCTCCGCAGACTGACACCGTTGCTCCCACCATCAATGCGGTGATGACTAATAACCAACGACGGGTTTTGGCCACATCGACGCCTACGGATGCGGCATGCACTTCGCCTAAAAGCATGGCATCTAAATCGCGAGCAAAGAATAAGAGGGCGGCAATGCCTGCGGCAGCGAAGGGCAGAATCAAAAACACATGATCCCACGTTCGCCCATCAATCCCACCCATTGTCCAATAGACAATCATTCGACCTACATCCCAATTATTCAGTGAGAGTGCAAGAATCATTGAGGATAGGGCGCTGTTTAAGGCGCCAATCGCAACGCCAGCCAACAACAAGGTACCGATGGCGGTTTGGCCCCGTTGGCTGGCAATTCGATACACTGCATACATGGTGATGCAGGCCCCAATGAAGGCGAACAGGGGAAGAGCCCAGGCAGATATCGCAGCAAGGCCGGAGTATAGTGCAATGACGGCACCTAATGATGCGCCTGACGATACGCCTAAAATGGAGGGTGAGGCGAGAGGGTTTCGAAACATCCCTTGCATGACTGCGCCACAAATGGCTAAGCAAGCACCGGCCAATGCTGCAACCAAAATCCGGGGGGCTCTTACGTCCAAGACTACGTTAAACATCCATGGGCGGATGTTTTGATCAAAGAAAGAGACACTCAGAAATTTGCTACAGACTATCTGAATGACTTGGTTGAAAGAAATATTCGCAGGCCCTTGAACCAAGCCCATAATCATACAAAGGGTGAATGTCACCAACAGAATCGGAATGACCAAATGAGGTTTGATTGAAGCGTTATCGCGCATGGGGTGTATCCGACAAAGGAGTTTCTGTTGATTGAGTGTTAGCTGATGTTAAAAGGGCTGGATGAAGAAATTCTGCGATCTCCTCAATACCTAGCCAGCTGAATTGCGAGACGGATGAAACCCAAGCGCCATTCAAGGTGTACACACGTTGATTTTTAACGGCAGGGACGTTTTGCCACGCAGGTAAATCCATGAGTTCTTGCGCCGGAGTTTCATTCTCTGTTGAGCCCGAGTTTGAGTCTACAATGGAGCCCCAGCCTTTCATTAGTATTATTTCGGGTCCAAGGCTTATGGCTAATTCCGCGCTTATCTTTTGCGTGCCCTTCATGCCTGTATCATGAATGACGTTGTAGCCACCGGCTATTTCGATCATCTCATTCATTAGGGTGTTTTGCCCTGCGGTGTAACCATTCAGGTTGTAATACAGAACACGAGGTTTTGCTTTTGTAGCGTTGGAGTGAGTAGAGTACGCAGTTTTTAACGCAAGAACGCTCTTTTCTATGGCCTGCTTGTTGTTCTCTAATCGTTTTAAGAGTTCGGAGGCGCTTGGTTCGCTTCCCGTCACTCGCGCTACGGTTGTGATGTTCTGTTTTATGTCGTTGAACGAACGTTGACCGGGAAGTCTTATGACGGGAATCCCCGTGCTGAGTAACAATCGAACCGTTTCTGCGCGAGTGTATTGAGCAACAAAGATTAAATCCGGTTGTAGGGCAATGATGGCTTCAATTTCACTGGAAATACGTTGAATTCGATCAGGGTAAAGACTCGTTATGTTCGATAGGCTTGGTTCATCTACTAGGTTGGTCACCGCGATGATTCGGCTGTGGTCGACCAACGCTGACAGTATTTCATCGGTCCCTAGCGTAACGGAAACAATTCGTTGAGGCGGTTCTTGAAGGACAAATTCCTCACCTGTGGGATCAATCATGCTCAATGGGAAACCAGAACTTTCACTCGGTTTGAACTGAGTTGAGGCGAGGGCGCTGTCATCCAATAAACCTGTTTTTAAATCCTGCCGCCACAGCGATAGACAACTGGCTAAAATAGCCAGAAGTCCCATTCCTATAAGCGTGGTCTTTAAAAGCCTGATGCTGTGTTGGCAGGTTATTCTAAGCATGGTTTATTTTGTTATCGCCTGTACAAACATGAAAGGTTTTAACATGCTTTACAAACTGCCTCTGAAGGTGACTCCGACCATTGCGTTGATGCCTTTGGTGCCATAGCTTAGGACTTCCTCATATTCCTCGTCGATTGCATTTTCGACTCGACCAAAGAATTCAACTTGATCATTAAGCTCATGGCTTAGCGCAACGTTCACCAAGGTGTATTCCGCCAACGTTACCTGAGTACGGTTGTAACTCTCATCAAACTGGAAGTCATCTTGTTGGCCGTTGTACTGAATTCCACCCGTCAAACGGGTTTTATCGTTTAGGAATAAGTAACTGCTGTTCAAACTGGCGATGTGTTTGGCGCGGCGTACGAGTTCATTGCCATCGCCATCATCGCTGTCCGTATAGGTATAACTGGCGTTGACGCGTAATCGGTCCGTTGGGTTGAGCACGGCACTTACTTCTAGGCCTTTGATGGTAGAATCACTGGGTAAATTAATGGAGGTTTGGCCTGAGCCGATGATCATATTACGGACGTCGGAATGGAAATAGGTGACATCCAAATAACCGTCGATGATGTCAAAGTGGTATTCGGTTCCGAAATCCCACGTTACGTTCTTTTCCGGTGTTAGGTTTTCATTACCTTTGTATGTCTCAGTGCTGCCATACAATTCTCGTAAGCTCGGGTTTTTGATCCCGGTGGCTTTACTGGAATGAATACGCAGATTGCTTAACACCCAACCGGCCAATGTAAAGCGGTAGGTATTGTCGTTCTGAAATTCGCTGTTCAGATCGCGACGACCCGCAACCGTTGCAAACCACTGGTCGTTCAAATTGAGACCGTATTCCAATGCAAAACCGGAAGAGTCCATATCTCGATCTATGGTTGAGTAACCTTGGGTGTAGAATTCCTCTTCTTCGCGTTCCATCGCAAACGTAATTCGATGGTCCAAGTTACTTTTGGCGTTGTTTGCGTCAAACGCATTACTCAGGTAAACATCGCTTTGGTATTCATACTTACGGCGCTTGCCTTTGTTGATGTAACTGAGAACATCCGCATTGAAGGATTCGGTATTGGTATTGGTGTCAGAGACGCCAACACGTTGCTGCCACTGATCATCAAATAACGATAAATCGGCCGATACCTTGGCCATTTTTTGACGCGTTTCATTATTGTTGTCTGCATCGACGGCGCCATCTCCGCCAACGAACGTGTCTGAATCTGTATCGGCTTCTAGGTGACGTAATATCAGCTCAAGTGATAGGTTTTCAGTCGCTTGAACTCCGCCTCTGAAGTTCACCGTTGCGTTGCGGTAGCCATCTTCTTCGTTGTTTCCATTATGTTCGTTGGCTTCTGAAATACCGTCCGTTTGCAGTAATGAACCGCTTAGCGAGTAGTGGTAATTATCATTTCCACTGTTGAGATTGAATGACTCTTGATGTGTGCCATAACTGCCAGCCTCAACGCTTATTTTACCGTTGAGTGGGCCACTTCCTTTACGGGTGATGATGTTGATTACGCCGCCCATCGCGTCGCTGCCCCATAAGGCACTTTGTGCACCTCGTAATACTTCGATTCGCTCAATTTCAAGGCTCATTAAGTGCGCAAAATTATACTCTGAGCCACTGGCAACATCGTTGACTTCAATTCCGTCGATCATGACCAGCGTTTGGTTGGCTTCAGCACCGCGAATGCGAACTTGAGTAAATGAACCTGCGCCACCCGTGCGGCTGACTGCAACACCGGGGATATCTCGCAGTACGTCAGAGACCGTCCGGACTTGGTTTTGTTTGAGGTAATCCGCATCAATCACAGTGATTGCGCTTCCCGTTGCCTCGCGATTCATTTCTACGCGCGAAGCACTGACAACGATGGTCATGGTGTTTTGTGCTTCAAGCTCATCAGCTGTAACGGCTTTATCAGACGCTAATACCATGGAAGGTAACGCTGCGCTGATTGTGCTGATCGTACTAATAACGGTGCTTAATAGAGACTTTTTAAATCGAGTATTCAAATGCATTACATGCTCCTACTGTGCTTTAAATAGCGGGGCATTGACGCTGGATGCGAAGTTTCTCGTAGTTCAACGCGCAGCAAAACACTGCCGCACGAACGGAGATCGCATAGAAACGGGAACAAAGAAAGAGGGAAGGGCTGACAAGCGCCACTTCTCGGATTTCACGTCCAGCAACAATAATTAAGTTATTGTCACCGTTTCGGAATCCGCCCTAGCAAACATCCCCGTTTGAAGGTAAGTGACGTGTCAACGGCAGGTCTCCTGACTCACAGGTCGTCGTAAATCAGCTCACCTTCCCGAGATAAATCTCAGTGGTATTTTGAGCTGATACTCGCTGCTTACAGTTGCGGGGGCAGTCACGGTTTTGCACCGTGTTCCCTATTAATCTCAGTTAAGAGAACCGTTTTCGGGTGCGGATTCTACACAAAAAATGAGGGATGTAAATGATTTGATGGTGTTGGTTGTTTATACGGTGAGCGTAAACTGCTGTAGCGTTATTACCTTTTTCTTTGTTTTGGCTTTTGGTTTATTTCTCTTTCGACGGCCATTTTTGCTTCATTTAAATCATCAAAAAAGTCTTTCTGAAATTGAATTAAGTTTTGGTATTTCTTTTCAGAAATTAAATAACTGGCTCTTAGCAGTAGCATTAGATTTATTATGGAAAAATAGAGTTTTCCTGAGGAATCAACAATGAATAGGGAGGGCAAACAGATTAAAGCCAGCCCTATCGCATAATACTTCAGAACTTTTGCACACAGAAATGAACCCCTAGTGACTTGAAAGTTGACTAAGCAAAACAGAATGGATGCAGAAAATAAAATACCGACCATTACACCGGGCGAGACAGGAAGGTATGCCGTGAATATTGTAATGAATGAGATGGCCGTCCCAAATATTAATAACATTGTCACAAGAATGAAGCAGCCTATGAGCCGCTTTTCTGGGAGTAGGCCGGATCTTTTATCACTGTAATTCAAAATCTATTAATCCAAAGAATTCTGCTGGATAGGCTAATAGACCTAAAACGATCATAGACAGGCCTGAAAATACGTAAACGAAGCAAATGATGGTTTCAATAAATGTTGCATGCTCACGAAAATCAAATCCATCATAGTGATGTTTCATGACTCTGTCGTTTTTTGACCGATTTCTGAAAACAACATTTAACGCAATATTTATCATTCTAAAATACCAAGGTGTTTGTAGAATAATATCGGGATTGTTCAAGAATATTTTTGTTAACCGTCTATCAATAGTTAAGCCGACAAGAATTAGTGAAATACAGCTTAGTATTAAAAAGCCAACGACACCAAACGAAAAAAGTATTGAAAATGAGTTGAAACTACTCATTAGTTATTGATCATCCTAGAGACATGTTTGTGTACTCAAATTTATTCCTGAACTCGCGATTTAGCTCTTGCAACTTGGATCATGCTCTAAGTTAATCCTAAGTCTACAAAACCAAAGTAATCCAGTACATAGCTGGATAGGGTGCAAAGAAGTAAAGTGAAGAACGAATACATAAGAAGAATGCTGAAAAAGGTTTCATAAAAATTAGCAAAGCTTCTGAAGTCATATCCTTGATAGTGATATCTCATTATTCTGTCAGTTTTTGACCGGTTTTTTAATGCAACGTTTAAAGAAATACAGATAACACGGAAAAACCAAGTGTCTTGTGGAATGATATTAGTATGTTTCTGAAATTCAATTTTCAGACGTCTGTCTAATGTAAATGTTAAAAATAAAATGCAGATGTAGATTGAAGCTAAAGATCCTAACGATACTATCGCTATTGTGATTTCAATTGAGTGAGAAGTGATCATTATAATTTGTCTTAGGTTCTAAGCTTTAAAGTATATTGTTTTTTCCATCAAGAGCTAAGTTCGTATTGCAAAAAATCAGGTATCAAGTCACAGAATTAAAATTCTGAACTCGATTTGGCTTGCTCAGAAAAATGCAGACCCAATACAATAGCGTCCCTTAGATTGCAAACTCAGCAACTATTTTTATAAATGCTTAAAGGACATAGATGTCCATACTTTAAAAGGATTTAAAATGAGTGAAATTTTACTTTTTAAGCAGCCAATGAGTGCGAAGGCATTGAATAGTCAGTGTGGTTTAAGCATTGACCAACTGTCTTCATTTAATAACTCAAACCAAACAACCATTGTTGCTGCCAATACTCCATACTTAGTGGGGGAGTCATCTTCTTCCTTGGGTTTAAGTGCTTTATCTCAGCTAAATGTAAGTCGAAAGTTAACCAACCTTTCACTTTCTTATGGCGGGGATAATGTAGTGGTACTGTCTGAAATGATGTCAACATTAAAGGATTATAATGTTGGTTTAATAGGTGCCTCGACAAGTGTGTATGCAAATCGTATCGGTGGCTTTGCAGGGGCTGTACAAACTTATCAAGCAGCATTGATGAACTACCGCCAAGCAATAAATTCAAATTCATCCTTTAAGATGGCTGCAAAACAGAAAGCCCAAGCAGCATTTAACACAATGCAATTAAAGTTCCGTAATGAATTAAGAACAGTGAATGCAGGTATTACAAGTAGACGCGGAACACCTCTCTCAAACGTTGATCGCGCTACTAATATTGCAAGAAGTAGTAAGACAGTTGCCAAACTTCAAGTTGTAAACCAAATTCAGGCAAATAATTTAGTAAAGTTTACTGGTCATACTCAGTTTTTAGGAACAGGGTTAGTTGCTATTGATTTCACTAGTAGAATAGGCGCTGTTCATAATAGTTACCAAGCGGGAGGCTCATGGGAGCGTGATTTGTTTATCGAATCTAGTAGTTTTGCTACGAGCGCTTTGGCTGGATCGGCTACAGTAAGTGCTGGTTCTGCTGCACTGGGGTTTCTAATGGTAGCTACTCCAATTGGATGGGTTGGGCTTATAGTTGGAGGGCTTGCTGTTGCTGGAACTGCAGCGGCTGTCTCATTGGGAACAAATCATATTGTAAAGCAGGAAGCAGGAAGTGTTTATGATTCCATTCTCGGATGGATGGGCGTTAAATGACAGGTAAAACCCTAGTGGTGGGGATTTTTATAATAGCTACAGTCATTATAGGTATCATGTTCGTGGCTTTTGGTCAGGTGACTGTTAGGAAATTACGCAAAAATCCAATAACTAAAAATGCACTAGGCGCAGAATTTCTTAGTGGGTGGAATATAATCAATGTTGCTCAAACATTAGCATTTCCTAGATCTTGGTCAAGAAAGCTGGAACAGAGCCCTATTGGTTCCATGTATGCTAATTCTGATTTATTGTATGAAAATACGAATAAGTTTGATCGATTCTTGGGGGCCGTTTTTTATTGGCCATTTATTACATTCGGTTTGTCAGGAGCATTTCTAGTTCTATTAAATGCGTTAGGGGTGTTTGATTGATCTTTTGCAAGGCATTTGGTTCTTATTCCATATGAAACCACGAAGCTTTCAGAGGGGCTAATAACATACGTTATTTAGCCCTTTTTTTTGCTTGCAACTCCGTGATTAGAATTGTGAGGTTTTGTTGACCCTCTCCCACAAACAGATGGAGATAAAAACTCACGCATTGATTAGGCCAAAAGAAGAAACTCCTTTGTTTTTAGAAATGTTATGTTATAACATTTCATTAATATCTGTATGAAAATATGAATTGAAACGAAAGAGTGGAATAGAAACGCGTGGAGAATACATTTTTTTTAGGGCTTGAGGGATGCTCTGATCAAACGAGAGTGCCCTTAATGGAGGTCATTGATCAGTTGGCTTTCAATGAACAAGGTTTGATTCCAGTTATTACTCAAGATAACCAATCCAAACGTGTGTTGATGATGGCTTGGATGAACAAGGCATCGTTATTGAGCACGCTGGAAAGTGGCTCGATGACGTATTGGTCACGAAGCCGTAATGAGCTTTGGGTCAAAGGCGCTTCAAGTGGCAACACTCAAACCGTGGTGTCTGTGCATTTTGATTGCGATGGCGATGCCATTCTATGCATGGTTAACCAAGTGGGTCCGGCCTGTCATACACTCAGACCGAATTGTTTTTATTTGAAAGTGGATGCTGACAATAACACTGTGATTGTCTTGGGAGATAAAGGTTAATCTATGTCGACTACGCTGATTAAGCACGCACGCATTGTGAATGAAGGCAAAATCCAAGAAGCGGATTTAAGAATCAAAGGCGACCGGATTGATGCCATCGGTAAAGATTTAACGGCGTCTGATCGAGACACTGTGGTGGATGCTAATGGTTTCTGGCTCGTTCCAGGGATGATTGATGACCAAGTACATTTTAGGGAGCCCGGGCTGACGCACAAAGGTTCCATTGCCAGTGAGTCGAGAGCTGCAGTAGCAGGGGGGATAACCAGCTATATGGAGATGCCCAACGTTTCGCCCGCAACCACCACTCAATCCGCCTTAGATGAAAAGTATAAGATTGCAGCACAACATTCACTGGCCAACTACGCGTTTTATTTAGGTGCCACTGAAGATAATCTGGAAGACATTAAAGCCCTTGATCCTGCACTGAACTGCGGGGTGAAAGTGTTCATGGGAGCATCCACTGGTAATTTATTGGTTGAGAATCCAACGGCCTTGGAGGGCATTTTTCGAGAGAGCCCGATACTCATCGCCACTCACTGCGAAAGTGGTCCGGTCATTTCTAAAAACTTGTCTGCTCTTTCGTCGCAAGGCCGGGAATTGACGATTGAAGACCATCCTCGCATACGTGATGCTGAAGCCTGTTATGAATCATCATCGTACGCTGTCAGTCTGGCGAAAAAATACCAAAGCGACTTGCATGTGCTCCATATCACCACTGAAAAAGAACTGAGTTTATTTGATCCGGGGCCTATTCATAATAAGAAGATTACGGCCGAGGCCTGCGTTCATCATTTATGGTTTTCGAATCAAGATTATGCGCGCTTGGGAAACCGTATTAAGTGCAATCCCGCGATTAAATTCAGCCAGGACCGTAGCGCATTAATTCAGGCGCTGAAGACGGGCCAAATAGACATCATTGCCACCGATCACGCACCGCATACGCTTGAAGAAAAGCAACAACCTTATGCGGCGGCTCCAGCGGGCTTGCCCTTGGTTCAGCATGCGTTAATCAGCTTAATAGATCATGTAAGGGCGAATCGTTTATCCATTTGTTCGGTCGTGGAAAAAACGGCTCATAACCCGGCCATTCGGTATCGGGTATCAGAGCGAGGATTTATTCGCGAAGGGTATTTTGCTGATTTGGTTTTGATCAACCCGAACAAGCCAACCACGGTGACGGACGAGAATTCTTTGTATCACTGTCAATGGTCACCCTTTCAAGGGCATCAGTTTTCAAGCGCTATTCAGAGTACTTGGGTGAACGGCCAGCAAGTATTTGATGGCACGAAGCTCGTATCGGGTGTCCCTAATGGCCAACGACTTCGTTTTATCGCTCGCTAAAGCTCAATCATGATTTAAGAAAAACGATTGCAGAGAAGTGTGAACTAGAAACAATAGCCCAGAAAAAAAGCTCAGAAGTGAGTGCACAAAAACGTGCGTTTGCAAGTTAACGTATTTAAATTAGAGTAACCATGAACACTAAACATCAAGTATCGATTACTTTTCCGGATCAATCGGTTCGTTGTTTTGACGCACCCGTTTCGGTAATGAATATTTCAGAAAGCATCAGCTCCGGTTTCGCGAGGAAGACACTGGCCGGAAAAGTGAACGGGCGGATTTTAGATACCTCGGATCTGATCTCAGAAAACACCAGTATTCACTTGATCACGTCGGACGATGACGAAGGCTTGAACATCATTCGCAAGTCTACGGCGCATCTCTTAGGTCGAGCGGTGAAACAGTTGTTTCCTGAGGCAAAGATTGTCTTGGCCGAAGCGCACGAACACGGTTTTTATTGCGATATTTCCTACAGCCGATCTTTTACAGAAGAAGATCGAAACGCCATAGAAGAACGCATGAAAGCACTTGCTTCCGAGAAGTACGATGTTGTAAAGCAAATTCGTGCCCAAGAAGATGCTCTTACGTTATTTAAAGAGCGCAACGAAGACTTTAAAGTGGATTTTATTGATGGTTTGTCGGATGCAGAATCCATTACTTTGAGTGTTCATGAGGAATACGTTGATTTCAGCGAGGGCGTTCAGGTTCCTAATTCTCGTTTTCTCAGCCACTTCAAATTAACGAAGAACTCCGGTGTGTATCTGGATGGGGATGCCAACGCGGAGCAGCTTCAACGCATCTCTGGTACTGCTTGGGAAAGTAAAAAATCACTCAAAGTGCACCTTACAATGATTGAAGAAGCGGAAAAAAGGGATCATCGCCGCTTGGGTAAGGCACTTGGGTTGTTCCATTTTTCAGAAGACGCACCGGGTTCCGTTTTCTGGCACGCCAAAGGTTGGGTGTTGTTTAAAGAACTGCTGAACTATATGCGTCGCCGAATCGAGAATGAAGATTACGAAGAAGTGAACACGCCCGATCTTATGGATCAAAGCTTGTGGGAAACCTCGGGTCATTGGCAAAATTATCGCGATCATATGTTTTCCACCGAAACAGCGGATCAGCGTAATCTGGTCTTTAAACCCATGAGCTGCCCTGGCAGTGTGCTCTTGTATGGCTCGGGCCTAAAAAGCTACCGAGATTTACCAATACGCATGGCAGAGTTCGGCAAAGTGCATCGGTTTGAGCCTTCCGGTTCATTGCACGGTTTGTTGCGCGTGAGGCATTTTACGCAAGACGATGCCCACATCTACTGTACCCAAGCGCAATTGCAACAAGAGTGTGAAAACGTCATTCAGTTGGTTTTGGGCATCTACAGAGACTTTGGTTTTGAAGACGTGGCGATTAAGTTATCCACGCGCCCTGAAAAAAGACTGGGCGATGACGCCACTTGGGATTTTCTTGAATCCTCATTGATTCAATCTCTTAAAAAATTGGTTTTGCCGTACGAAATTAACGAAGGCGAAGGGGCATTTTATGGCCCTAAGCTGGAATTTACTCTGCGTGATTCCATCGGGCGAGATTGGCAATGTGGTACTTTGCAGGTGGATATGAATTTGCCTGAACGATTCGATTTGTCCTATACCGATGATCAAGGTACACGTCAGCCGCCAGTGATGTTGCATCGTGCATTATTTGGCTCCCTAGAACGATTCATTGGGATTTTGATTGAGCATTATGCAGGTAAATTCCCGGCGTGGCTCTCGCCAACGCAAGTGGCGATTCTTTCCATCTCTCAAAAGTCGAACGCCTACGCAGAGACATTGCATAAGACGCTTAAAAAAGCGGGGCTTCGTTTGGCCTTAGATAACAGCCCTGAAAAGATAGGCTATAAAATCAGGCACAGCACCTTACAAAAAGTGCCGTTCATGATTGTGGTCGGTGATAAAGAATCGGACAAGCAAACGGTGAATATTCGTTTGTTGAATGGCGAAACCTTGGGCGAGTTCTCTGTAGATGACGCTTTGCGCTTACTTCAGGAAAAAGTCACCGCACCAGATTTACTCTGAATAAACGAACTCGGTTTTTAAAAAACTTAAATTATCAACGTCATCAGACCGATTCATCACTTCGCTTGTGAGTGATGTTCGGCACTTAGCTGTGGGTTGGTTGAACGGATGCGTTTAACTGACCTGATTTTAGGAGGTTCCATGTTAAGAAAATGTCCTTCCGGGTACTACCCAACGGTGTCAGAAAAAGCGTTCATCGACCCAACCGCCATCGTTTGTGGTCGGGTTATTATTGAAGATAATGTGTTTGTTGGGCCTTACGCAGTGATTCGTGCGGATGAGGTCGATGAGCAGGGGCAGATTCAGCCCATTACTATTAAGAGCGACTCGAACATTCAAGACGGTGTTGTGATTCACTCCAAAGGGGGCGCAGCGGTTACCATAGGTTCAAGAACATCTATTGCTCATCGTTCCATCGTCCATGGGCCGTGCAGCGTTGGCGATGATGTTTTCATTGGTTTCAATAGCGTCGTGTTTCGTACCACCATTGGGCAGGGTTGTGTGATACGGCATAACTGCGTAATTGATGGCATTGATCTGCCGGACGCATTTCATGTACCACCAGTGACGTCTATTGGCCCTGGATTTGATTTGGGCTCCATAGAAAAAGTACCCCCAGAATACTCTTCGTTTTCTGAATCGGTTATTTCGGCCAATCATGCTTTGGTACAGGGGTATAAGAAATTAGTGAACGAGCTTTAGATGTTCTTGTATGCTTAATGAGACAACTAAATAAGTAATGAGGCATAAGCCGTTTCTGATGGATGCTTACTGTTTTATCTTACAAGGAGATGTAAGTGGATTTCTCTCTTAAGACGCCAGTGTTCAGGTTCATCTTAATATTATTGTTATTTACTTCAATCAATTCTCATGCAGATTCCTCTGATTCTGTTAAACAATCCATTCTTGATCACCCCGGTTTTGAATCGTTTAAGAAAACGCTTTCGCTGATTATTAATGATCGAGCTCAAAACATTAAGGGGACGCACCATTTTTACATCGCGAGGTATGAAAAAGGCAGCAATATCAGTTACATGCTTTGGAAAGAAGGAAGAAAACTGTGGATCAGGGATGTTGGAGGTGTCGATGAATACAGCTGGTTGTCTATGCGTATGCCTACGGGAGGTCAATTTCTGGATGTAGATAAGGATGTGGTTGAAACTCAAGAAGAGGTTGGTAGCAGTACTTATTTAGTGACACGAACATGGATGAATCAGAAAATTTACGATGCTGTCATTGATGGCGATTTAGTCACCGTTCAACAAAAATAGATCAAATTGGATGTTTAATTTTAGGGACAAAGGATAAAGGGAATTATGGGGTTATTTACAAGTACGACTTATATATTCTAAACAAAACAACAGGTTATTGTTTGTAGTTCTTTAGTGTTATTCATAGTTTTGACATCAATTTTTCATGAAATAATCACCTTACTGACATCCTTGGATTTTAGATTCGACCTTCTAATAACAAAGTTATAACTAGAAGGTTAGCAACAATGAAAGATGAGATTCAGAAGTTCGATGACAGTGATGATGGGGTTTGTAATAAGAGCACTAACCGTGCCTTTGGTGATGTGCTGAATGTGAATTTAAGCCGACGTACCGTCATGCAGGGCAGCTTAGCGGCCGCTGCAACCACGTTTGTAGCGGCGGGTTCTAGCTCTGCCAGTGCTTTTGGTTGGAGCAGACGTTTTGGGCGTCGTTCTTTGGTGAACTTCCGACCTGTGACTTTGGCCGAAGGTAATGGCCCGACACCAAGCATTTCGCCAGATTATGAATATCAGGTTCTGATTCCATGGGGTGAGCCTCTGGAGCCTGGAGGGCCAGAATACAACTGGCCACCAACGGCTGAAGATCAGCGTCAACAGATTGGGATTGGTCATGACGGTATGACGTTTTTTCCAATCGATCGTCGTTTACAAGAAGGGGATTACACGGATCGTCTGTTCCGTAAACATTGGGGACCGGGCAATCGTCATGGCATGTTAGCAATTAACCACGAGTTTGGTAGAAACTCAGCCGTTCTTGGTAAGGATTTCCCTGAATCCCTAGATGACGTTCGTACTTCACAGCATGCACACGGTGTGGCTGTGGTTGAAATTAAAAAAGAAGGCCGTGGCGAATGGCGACAGGTTGAAAGTAAAAACGCGCGTCGTATTCATGTGAACACTCCGGTACGTTTCAGTGGCCCAGCGGCGGACAGTGAATTGTTAAAAACGCCGAATGGAAATATCCCTCTTGGTACCGTAAATAACTGTTCTAATGGCCATACGCCTTGGGGAACTTACTTAACCTGTGAAGAAAACTTCAATGGTTATTTCGGTGCAACTCATGAAAAAAGCAGTTGGTCTGCGACGGAAGAACAGGCTCGTTACGGGTTCAGTGACGATGGCTTTGGTTATGGTTGGCATGTCTTTGATCGACGTTTCGATTTGTCCGATCCAGATTATTTAAATGAAGAGAATCGTTTTGGTTGGGTGGTTGAGATTGATCCCTTTGATGGCACTCAAGTCCCTGTTAAACGTACGGCACTTGGTCGCATTAAGCATGAAGGCGCGACTGTAACGGTTGGCCAAGACAACCGAGTAGTGGTCTATATGGGCGATGATCAGCGTTTTGATTACGTTTATAAGTTTGTCTCCGCTGGTGACTGGCGAGAAATGCGAGCAAATGGTAGAGACCCATTAGACGAAGGCGCGTTGTATGTGGCGAGGTTTAATGATGATGGAACCGGTGATTGGTTGGAGCTTACCATTGAAAATCCTGCATTAGCTGCTCGATTTGTGGATCAGGCAGAACTTCTTACGTTCACACGAATTGCTTCTGATATTCTTGGTGCGACGCCGATGGATCGCCCTGAATGGATTACAGTGGCTCCGAATTCTGACGTTTATTGTACGTTAACAAACAACAGCCAACGAACGGAAGGTAATGCGGCGAATCCTTTGACCCCAAATCCAGACGGGCACATTATTCGCTGGCGAGACACCGAAGCGCATACAGGTACTTCTTTTGCGTGGGATATCTTTTTAATTGCCGAAGACTCACATGGTACTGAAGAATCTTTCAGTGATCCGGATGGTATTTGGGCTGATCCGGACGGTCGTTTATTCGTCCAAACGGATGGCGGACAAAAAGATGGGTTGAATAATCAATTACTGGTGGTGGATACCAAGACGAAAGAAATCCGTCGTTTGTTCACCGGAGTAACCAGTGATGAAATCACAGGAATTACTGTGACACCAGATCGCCGCACCATGTTTATTAATACGCAACACCCTGGCAACGGTGATCCGTTGGTGACTAACTTTCCGGCGCCTCAAGACGGTGTCACCATGCCTCGTGATTGTACGTTTGTGATTACGCGCAAAAATGGCGGAATTATTGGGTCGTAATTACTCTTTAAATTGCTGTGTTTTATTACGTGATTTACTAAAAGCTCAGACGAATGTCTGGGCTTTTTAGGTTCTAACCAAACGGTTAAATGCAAATTAGCTTCTATCCTTTATTTGTTTTTAATTTTAACCCGTTTTTAGCTGTGTCTCAGGAATGTCTCTTTCGTAGTGAGCAAAACAGTCTTTTCGAATGTCTCTATTACGTCTTAAGAACAAGACCAAATCATAAAGGCGACTTATATCATCAAAATGATAATTACTTGGTGCCATGGGCTCATTGTTTTTAATGTTACTGGTATAGTGGGGCCAAAATGTTTGGATGTAACGGTTTAATATTTCGAATCAGGATATTTCAATGAAGAAGAAACATGTGTTTTCAGGTGTATTCGTGTTGCTGGTGGCCATTATTTCAGCTGCGGTGTTTACAAACTCCCAAGAAACGAACTTGAATCAAGCTGCCAGAGAAAATGCTTCTGAATTGATTAGGTCGTACTCACCTATCAAAGGCGGTAAGGATGCAAAAGTAACCATTGTGGAATTTTTAGATCCTGCTTGTGAGACGTGTAGGCAGTTTTATCCTTTCGTAAAAAGTGCATTAGCGGCTTATCCTGAAAAACTTAAATTGGTCGTTCGTCATGCACCGTTCCATCAAGGATCGGATGAGATGATCAAGATACTTGAGGCTGCTAAATTACAAGGAAAGTATTGGGAGACATTAGAAATAATGCTGAAGGAACAGGCGAACTGGACGGAACATCATAAAGCGAAACCTGAATTGATTTGGAAATACCTAGTTGGAATGGGGTTGGATTTGGATCAAGTCCGTAAGGATATGAACAGTCATGAAGTGGTGGCGAGGGTTGAGCAAGACCTAGCTGATACTAAGGGATTAAAGGTTACACGTACGCCGGGATTTTTTGTTAATGGGAAGCCCTTAACTTCGTTTGGTTATAAGCAATTGAAGGTGCTGATCGAATCGGAACTTCAAAAGAATTATTGATTTTGGTGTTGAGTTTAACGAACAAACTCATCGGAATATCAAAACATGATATCTTCTGATTAAGTTTATTTACTACTCTTCCAGTTTAACTTTTCCATACACGTATGGGCGCTGTTACGCCCATACGTTTGATGCCTAAACTTGATGTTTAGGTTAAGACTTAGTCACGGTATTACAGGTAACGTGTGGGAACAGGTAACCAGGTTTATCGTGAATGGTTAGTGTCATGAAGATGGTTTGTGTGTAAGAAAGGTAATTGAATGTCTTCCCGCCATCCGTTGACATTAACCAATAATCCGCCTCGTAGTCATCCACACTGGCTCTGCGTTGTTCAAATGGAATGTTAGTGGTGGCACCTTTGCCAGACGGTAGTGGCTTTGTGGTTACTTTCCAATGAATATAAGCATTTGGCTTAATCAGATCGACTGCATCTTGAATTGCCTGATTAGGATTCTTAGTGAGTGCAGGCTGAGGGTTTTGGTAGTTGTCCTCCTGGTTTAGGAGTTCAGTGAAAGGCTCGCTGTCTAAACCGGCTGGTGCAAATGGTGGTGGGGCTACAGGAATTGTTGGGATCCCATCTTTTCTCTCAAAGCTGCCCAACGCTAATATCGAGTTGCCATGAGGTATAGAGATTTGTTTGGCTATTTCTATGTCTTTAGGTTGTGGTGATACTGGGCCAGGTTCTGTTCCATTTTTTGAATACGGACCAATGGTTTGTGCCGCAGTGGTTAAATACAACCATGCCCCGTTCTCTTCGTGGACGATTTGCTCGACATTCGGGCCTTCTGCAAAACGTACTTGCTGATCGTAAAATAGTGCAAATGGGTTTTGAGTGAAGTTACCACCACGGTTTGGTGCTGTTACTGGGGTGGCTACAGCGGCTTTATCGTTGAATTGAAGTGTTTCATAGTACGTAAAGTTTTTAAGAATATAGCCATAGTCTGGCTTGCCTGGCTGAGGCGAGTTCTGTGGTAAAGGCATTACGTTATAGGATAGCGGATTACTTTGACCGCCAGCACTGTCAGGTGCATTTGGTAGAGGACGGTTCGTCCACGTTCCTACGAGTTCAGCAAAAGGGTAGTCTTTCGGAAAATCTGAATTATAAGGCATGATAAATAATCTCCTGTCATCTTGTTAATTTACTGGATATCTCTTTAGCCTCACGATGGCTAAGTTCTCTCTGAAATTAGAATGACACGCATTCATTCAGTACTTCTTTTGTTCTTATTGGGAGTACAGAAGAAGCCTAAGACAGCATTGCCAAAAAAAACATTACACGTAATTACAAGGGGCGGGTTGTGAGCCGGCTAAGATAAATTCGTTTTAAAGGTGGGGTTTTAACGTCATACTTCATTTGTTGTGATGAGGGATTAGGGCAAAGTGAACAGTAATAGGGTTATACGTTTAATGAGGAAATTCAAACTGGCTAGTTTGCCTGCGTTACTTGGTGTGCTAGTCGTGATGGTAATGATCGCGTTTTATTTCTTTAACTTAATCAGTGAATACGTCGTGTTGCTTTTGTTAGCAGTGGCGTTTACTTCGAGTACGATTAAAAATAAAAAACTGGCCCGAAAGGTTAGGGTTCTAGAGACAGAGCTACAACGCTATAAATCTGGCTAATAACGGTCTCTGGATTTAGATGTGAAGCGTCGATTGAACTTTTTTCAAACGTTGAAGTTTTTTCTTTCTTACTCCAAAGATACCAAACCAAAATCCAGCCTCAAATACCGCACCAAGTAATAGAAACAACATCCCACCTGCTGGCGCCCCACAAACATAACACGCTATGGCCGCAACAAAGCATAGAAGGGTGGTGACTATTCGGGTGATCATTTTCAAAATATTACTCCTTTAATAGATTGATTTATTTGAATTAAAAATGTTGATCAATTGCTCTGGATTTAATTGAGTGTATTATTAACCCGCTTTTATGGTTTAGATTATCTTTTGTTAATTCGTTGTAATTATAGTTCGATATGAACTTGGATTCATCTTGTTACCGACCGAATAATTTTTAGATTCGTTAAATAATTCAAAAATTTACCTATCTGCAAACTAGACTGTATTAGAGGCGCAATTCAAAGCTGTACTTGAAGAAGTAAAAATAAAATCAAGAGTTGGAGAAGTAATGAATACTGGTAGAGATCTAGATACCGAAGAATATGAAACCGATCATGAGATCGGTGAAAACAACATTGAAGTCTGGGGCTTAGATGTACACAACCCTGTATTTCTTGTAAGCGCTGTATTGATTCTTGCTTTTGTTATTGGCACTTTGATCATGCCTACAGAAGCCAAAGCGTTTCTTGATAGTGCCAAATCATGGTCGATCAACTACTTTGATTGGCTATTTATGGGCGCCAGCAACCTATTTGTTCTTTTTTGTTTGGCCTTGTTGGTCTTGCCGATTGGTCGCATTCGGTTAGGCGGGGCGGATGCGAAACCTGATTTCTCTCGTATTTCTTGGTTCTCAATGTTGTTTGCTGCTGGAATGGGCATTGGCTTAATGTTCTGGAGCGTTGCCGAGCCTGTTGCTTATTATACAGACTGGTGGGGCACGCCACTGAATGCTGAAGCAAAAACGGCCCAAGGCGCAGATATGGCGATGGCTGCAACCTTATTTCATTGGGGTTTTCATCCGTGGGCTATTTATGGCGTTGTGGGGTTAGCATTAGCATTTTTTACCTTTAATAAAGGGATGCCTTTAACGATTCGGTCAGCGTTTTATCCTTTATTTGGTGACCGAGTTTGGGGGCGAGCAGGGGATATAATCGATGTGTTGGCTGTTTTGGCGACAATTTTTGGTTTAGCTACGTCTCTTGGCTTAGGCGCTCAGCAAGCCGCAAGTGGTATGAATTTCTTGTTCGGTGTTACGGATAACATTAACACTCAAATCATGGTTATTGTTGGGGTGACTTCGGTTGCGATTATCTCGGTCATTCGAGGGTTAGATGGTGGGGTAAAAATATTAAGTAACCTTAATATGGTGCTTGCCAGCATACTACTACTGTTTGTATTTATTGCTGGCCCGACATTAGCGTTGATCGGTTACATGGGAACTACAGCGGTTGAATACGTGCAACAAATTATCCCGCTGAGTAATTGGATTGATCGTGAAGATGATAAATTCTTCCATGGTTGGACTGTTTTTTACTGGGCTTGGTGGGTTTCTTGGTCCCCATTTGTTGGGCTGTTTATTGCTCGAATTTCAAGAGGCCGCACCGTAAGAGAGTTCATTGCTGCTGTATTGGTTGTTCCTGTACTGGTGACATTGGTTTGGATGGCCGTGTTTGGTGGTAGTGCGCTTGAGCAGGCTCAAAACGGTATAGGTGAGTTGGCAAATGGTTTGGGAGGCGTGAGCCTTGCGATGTTCCAAATGCTAGAAAATTTACCTTTGGCTGAGATTACTTCGTTAATTGCTATTACTTTGGTTTTGTTATTCTTTGTGACGTCTTCTGATTCTGGCTCGTTAGTGATTGATAGCATTACGGCGGGCGGGAAGCTCGATGCTCCTGTTCCTCAGCGTATTTTCTGGGCTTGTCTTGAAGGTGCCATTGCCATTGCGTTGTTATACGGAGGAGGCAAAGAGGCATTGAGTGCATTGCAAGCGGGTGCAATTACAACGGGCCTACCGTTTACTGTGATCCTCATTGTTATGAGCATCAGTCTCTTTAAGGGATTACAGAGTGAGATGAAGCATCAATAATCAGATGGTTGTTTTATTCGTCTGCCTTACGGTTCTTTAATAAAGAACTCATGCTTTAAACAATGCTGCTTCAGAGATTTGGTCAGACCACTTTTCTGTTGCAGTGATTTTCTTCATTTTTCACCGTTTTATTTTATTTTTTCTTCATTAAAAAGTCGTTCGGCTTATTTATTTGTACTAGAACTCAGTCTTTCCAACTACGACACATAAAATCAACGACTTACGCGTTAATCTTATCGGGCTTATCATGTCAAAAAATAGCATTGGAGTTCAGATACAGAGGCATGGGTTTTTTGTATTCATTATAAAGGAGACAAATACGATGAAATTAGCTCTAAATAAGGTAGTTTGTACTGCATTGGTGGTAGGCGCTTTCTCTTCAGTGAGTATTGCCGGTGATAACAAACACAGTGCATCAGGTGGAAATGAATCCGCGTGTGAAGGTTTTGGACCGCAAACGCCTAGAGATATTGATGACGTAGCAGGTGAAAATAAGCGTAAGTTTTCAATGGCTCCTAAAGCAGAAGACATGAACTTGTGTAATATTCATTTTCATAACAATGCTGAGCACAAAGCCAAAGACTTCTCGATTTATGCTGGTGAAGGTGAACATGGTCACGGTGGTGGTTACCAGTGTGGTATCAGTAAATCTCTAACGGAAGCGGAATTGAAAGCACCGTCAACGGAAGTCTGTAAAGGCTTGGTACCTGGCGATACAATTGAAGTTCATTGGGTGCATACATCCTGTGACGTGACGCCGGGTAAAGGCTTAGGGTCTTGTTTGTCAAAGAGCTGCGCTAACCCTGACTTACGCGTAGAAACGCAAGTATTTACGGTGGTAAATGATACGTCTGCATTGAACTTTAATGATTTGTCGTACGATGGGAATAGAGTGAACGGTTTGCATCAGGCAAAAGCGTTACCTATTGATACGGGTGCACCTGTTGAGTTTTTAGGTTCAACAACGGGCCCTAAGTACACTGAGCATACTTGTTCTCCGTTGCAGGTTACATGGAGTGTTCGACCACAATGCGCAAAGATTGATATCAACAGTCTGGGCCAGTGGTGTAAAGGGAATGCATTTGAAGAGGATCATGCACACGGAGTAAGAAAGCTTGTGACGAATCCTAAACTGCTGTCTGAAATTAAGTAACGATTTAAAAGTTAAGCCGTTTGTTTTAAGTAAGTGGAGGCTCGCACTTCGCTTACTTAGCTCTGTTCTTAACTCCATTCTTGGCTCCGATCCTAAGCGTGATTAGCTTCTTGTTATGATGCTCAATACGAACTGTTTATCCTGTTCTGAGTCTACGTACTATACCGCGCAAGGTTTATCCAAATAATATTTATTTACTTTAAGGGAATAAGTTAATGACAATCATTTCTATTGTTTATAGTTCAGGGACAGGACACACCGCTCGTATGGCACAAGCTGTATCTGAAGGGTGCCTCATCGATGGAGAAACTGACGTTCATCTCTTAGAAATTAGCGACGATGATTTCCATGGCAGTCGCTGGGTAAACGAGGAAATCTTAAAAACGCTGGATAGTTCTGATGCTATTATTTTTGGCTCTCCAACCTACATGGGGTCTGTATCTTCAAAGATGAAAGCCTTTATGGAGGCTTCTGTTTCGCGCTATATCCCTGAAACATGGAACGATAAAATAGCGGCCGGCTTCACTGTTTCTGGTGCTCAGGGTGGTGACAAACTGAATACACTCATGACGATGACAACCTTTGCTATGCAACATGGCATGATCTGGATTGGCCTTGGTTGCAACCCATTTAATAATGATAAAGGAGTGAATGAGGCTGGGTATTATTACGGTGCCACAGGGGTTGCGGGTCTGGATGACGATCCAAAATATTTCCCAACTGAGGTGGATTTAGAATCAGGAAGGATTTTAGGTAAACGCGTTTCTTTGTATGCGAAGAGGTTTCTTAGTTAGTAGTTTTGAATCTCCCTTGTATTCTTGTGTCAAATAAACCGCAATAGAACAAGATTGGTTCTTAGTTTTGTCGGAATCATGTTGTTTGAAATGGTAACAGTTTGTAATGAATGTAAACATGAAACGCTTAAAATCTTGAATATTTTCATTGGATTAGTGTTTTTATAGCGTATTAATTTCTAAAGTTGGCGGGTCTTAACATGACAAGCCTTTATTCTAAAAAAATGCTTAATTTACAAAAAAATACTAACCCGTTTGGTGATGCATTTTGATTTTTGCATACTATACTTCTATTACATTTATAGTGTGGTTGGAATTTTGGTGAATGAAAGAACAATTTGGCTCGAGAGTATTGGAAGCATGGTTTCGGCCCGCTGTTTCTTTGATGAGCAGGCTCACCTATGTCAGTAAATTTGCAGTCGCAACGGCTTTATTTGCGGTACCTCTTATCGTTGTGGTTATCAATGCCACATTAGAGCACGATGAAAAGATCGAACAACTTCAAAAAAAGTACGTAGCGGTAGAGCGTCTTGATGATGTTTTGAGCATCAGCCGTCATTTATCCAGGGTAAGAAACAGTAAAACTCTTTCTTTATTATCGTCGGAACCGTCAGCCGATATAGAAAAGAATGAAAGTGCAGCAATAACTGCGTTGACCAATCTTGAGAATGCCCCATCTATCTCGACAAATAATTTAATCAAGTTAGCCATTAGCAATTTAAACAGTGCCATTGTTTCGGGCGGTCGAGTTGGGTCTGAAGGTGACAGCATCTACAGTGCTTTTGACAGCGCTAATCGGGTGGTTAAAAGAGCGAATCGTTTAGGTCAGTTAATCATTTCTGAGGGCGGCGTATTAAATGATAACGACGTTCTATCTTTGAATGTCGTGTCGTTATTAATGAATGAAATGCAGCAACCGCTAGAGAACTTTGGGAAAATTGAGAGTTTTGGTTCATTTTTTCTCGATAAAGGTTTTCTAGATTCTCAAAGTGTTTTGGTCCTATCGTCGGTTTCCAATCAATTGGGTTCCAGCTATGCGGCAATGAATCAACAATTGAAATCCATATTCAATCGATTCGATTCGGCCAACCAAAGCACAATCATCGATACCTCCTTACTTGAATCTATTTCTCGGTTAGTCGTACTTGCAGAGGACTCCATTGTTTTAGATCCAGACCTTGAAACCATGGAGGCTGAATTTCGTGACGTTAGCCAAAAGGAGCTTTCTCAGCTTAATCTGTTTCAGGATCAATTAGTTGATTACCTCCTTCATCGCTATCAATTTAGAATGCAAGAACTGCAATCTGAGCAATGGAAGCGTTCCATGGCCATTGGAGTACTGGTATTTGGCGCGCTCTACCTATTTATGGGGATCTTTTTCAGTGTTGAGCATTCTTTATTGCAACTGATTGGGGCTGCAAAGCGTGTATCCAGTGGTGATTTGGACACAAAAGTAGAGATTCAGACACGAGACGAGTTATTCCAATTGGCGTGTGTGTTCGAGGAAATGCGCATGCAATTAAAAGCCAGGGACAAAGCGTTGTTCAATTTGGCAATCACCGATGGATTAACAGGGTTATTTAATAGGAAGTACTTTAATGACTGCCTTGCTTTGAAGCTAAAGGAATCGAGCAGATCTAACGCTCATTTGACGTTATTGCTTATAGATATCGATTTCTTCAAGAAATTGAATGATAACTATGGGCATCAAGTGGGTGATGACTGCTTAATTGAAATGGGGAAGCTATTAACGTCAGTACTTGAGAGAGAAACGGATATGGCATTTCGTTACGGAGGCGAAGAATTTGCCATTATTTTACCGAATACCTCTTCAGAGAACTGCCTGCCGATGGTTAAAAAGATCTGGTCGATCATTCGGGCTTCGGCTGTCCCCATTGAAAATGAGGTACTTAATTTTACTGCAAGTATTGGTGTTTCGAGTACGGATACTGTTGCTAGCTTTGAAGGATTCGAATTAATTCAAGCTGCAGATCAGGCTTTATATTCCGCAAAAGACAGTGGTCGTGATTGTTTTGTGATGAGTTCACAAGTGAGTCATGTTGCTTAGTTAAAGGATGTTTAATGAAGAGTAGTTCCAACTGGTTGTCGCTCGTTTGTGCGGTTGTATGGCTCGTTTCAACGGAGGCTTTCGCCGAAGAAATCTTAAAAACGCCGTATGGAGCTGAATGGAAAGGCAATAAAGACGGTTCAATACCAGAATGGCAGGGACAAGCAGAGAATAAAGAGACGTTTGGTTCAGGAGTATCTTCAGAAAAGCCCCTTTATGTGATTAATGCGTCGAATGTTGAAGAATATAAGTCATCTTTGCCTAAAGGGCTTCAGGCGTTGGCAGAGAAATACCCTGAGACGTTTAGTGTTCCTGTTTACAAATCTTACCGGCCTGCTTATTACCCTGATTGGGTCTACAGTGCGATTGCAGAAAATAAGAAACATGCAAAGTTAGCCGACGGAGGTGATCTTTTATTAAATACCTCTCCGGGCATTCCGTTTCCTGAGCCTACTAATGGCTACCATGTCATGTGGAACCATTTGCTTGCTTACAAAGGCGTCTCAGCGTCTATTAAGTTTTGGGAACTGGTCGTTCACCCTAAGAACAAAACTGGCTTGATTTACAGTACCGTTACGCTGTCGTCGGAATATTATAATAAGCATCGCGACAAATCGACTGAAAAACAAATGTACATGTATTACCTTTCTTCCGTTTCGTATCCCCCCAGTTTGGCTGGTAGTTCCTTGTTGATACATGAACGAGTGAATGCGGCGCTTGTTCCTCGGCAAGCTTGGGCGTACATCACAGGGCAAAGACGCGTTGTTCGAGTTCCTACCATTGAATATGATTCGCCAATGCCAAGGGCAGAAGGTATTCGTTTTGCCGATGAGATTGATATTTTTAATGGTGCTTTAGACCGGTATCAATGGCGCTTAATCGGTAAGGAAGAGCTTATTATTCCCTATAACAACAATAGGTTTTTTGAGAAGCTTCTTGAGTTTGATGAAATTAAAGACGATCTGTTTTCCCCTTATCATCTCAATCCTGATTTTTTGCGTTATGAGAAACATCGAGTATGGAAGGTTGAGGGCGTATTGAAACAAGGAAAATCCCACCCTTATAAAAAGCGTATTATTTATATGGATGAAGACAGCTGGGGGGCTGTATTAGCTGAGAACTATGACAGGAATGACGAGCTTTGGCGTGTCAGTGCTTCTTATGTCAAATTGCACCATAAACTGCCAGCGGTATTTAAAGTCGCGGATGTTTTTCATGATTTGAAATCAACGTCTTATTACGCTCAAGGTTATCTTGATGATAACGGGACAGGCATAGTGACTTCTCAAGAAGTGGCAAATAAGGCGGACTTCAAGCCCAGTGGACTGCGCCGAAAGGGTGTTCGATAAATGAGAGGGGGCTTGGGCTTTGGTATTTTTCTTTGTTCATTTGTTACTCTTGTTTGTCATGTAAGTGCGTCAGAAACAGTAAAAACACCGTACGGGGCGGAGCTCAATGGCAGCGTTGATGGCTCAATTCCGGCTTGGCAGGGTAACCTAGAGAATAAAGAGGCGTTTGGGCCTCAATTATTGAATGAGAAACCTCTTTATATCATTACCGCTGCAAATTTGGATTCGTACCGTCAAGATTTGCCTAAGGGTTTAGCTGCGCTTATCGAGCAATACCCTGAAACTATGCGCATTCCCGTTTATAAATCCTACCGACCAGGTTATTACCCTGATTGGGTCTATCAAGCGGTTGAAGAAAACAGAGTGTCAGCACAATTGACCCACGGCGGGGATAGCATCATCAATACATCTCCGGGGATTCCTTTTCCTGATCCTTCGGACGGGTATCAGGTCTTGTGGAATCATTTACTGGCCTTTAAGGGGGTGAACGTTGATTTTGGGTCTTGGGAAACCGTCGTTCTAAGTAACCGAAATACAGGGATTATTAAGAATAGAATAAAGATCTCTATGGATTATTACGATCGAGAAAGAGGTAAATCCGATGAGAAACAGATGTATCTTTATTATTTGTCTTCAGTGATTTCTCCGTCTCGTCTGGCTGGCAGTTCTCTCTTGGTTCATGAGCGAGTGAATGCTTCGATCATCCCTCGCCAGGCATGGTCATACGTTGCGGGTCAGCGTCGGGTTATGAGAGTCCCGAGGATTGATTATGATTCTTTAATGCCGCGTTCTGAAGGCATACGATTTGCTGATGAAGTTGATCTTTATAATGGTTCTGTTGATCGGTACCAATGGCGAATCGTTGGAAAGCAAGCACTTGTAATCCCCTATAACAATGAAAAACTGTATGAAGAATTGCGTGAATTTGATGACATTAAAGACGAGTTATTAACGCCTTCCCACCTAAACTCTCACTTTCTTCGGTATGAAAAACATCGGGTTTGGGTGATCGAAGGTGTTTTAAAAGAGGGAAAAAAGCATCCTTATAAAAAACGGGTTTTATATTTAGACGAGGACAGCTGGGGTGCTGTTCTTGCCGAAAATTACGATCGTCATAATCAGCTTTGGCGTGTGAGTGTTTCCTATGTGAAGCTCTATCATGAGCTACCTGCCGTTTTTAAAGTCTCTGATGCTTTTCATGATTTAAGAGCGAAATCCTACTATTCTCAAGGGCTGCTGTTTTTGAATGGGCAGGGAGCAACCGTTAAGAGTAAAACTGCTAAGAAAAAAGAATTCAAACCCAGCGTTCTTAGGCGAATGGGCAAACGGTGACTCCTGAGTAATGGATGAACGACATTGGTGAATACCCAATAATCTTCATGTTTTGTTTATAAGGTGTTGAATTATTTAGGTTACTTTTTAGTGTAATCAATCAGTTGATTAGTTAATTAGTTAAATTTTTAAGGAACCTTTCGGAAAAGCTAACGTCTATTAACGCAACACAATGGATTAATTGACTCGTTAAGGTTTTTACATGGCTCGTACTTGGGTGTCTTGTTTGCTTGCTTTGCTGGTTGCTATGCAATCTGTCATTGCTATGGCAGCAGACCATCAAATACACGCCACTGAAAACCAACACGTCGTGTATTCTGAACTGGATAGACACGTTTCTACTCATCAGTCATCACACTGTGAAAACGATAACGCTCAATTTGAAAATGACAACGAGACGGACTCTTTACTCTCTGCCTTCGATTGTCCACACTGTTGTCACACTCATACGGATCTCTCAGATAACTTTTCCCAAACACTTGGTGATTTTTTAGAAAGCGGTAATTCTAATTATCAATTCACCGACCTTTCTTTTCTGACAACGCCAGATCATCGTCCTCCGATTCTTAAATCGTAAAACTCATTTGTTTTAAACCTTTTAGTTCATTAAAAAACAATGAATCTCAGGCTTCTCAACGCGTCTAATGGACAGCGGTGCCTGCAGGTTAATACGATTTTAGGATACGATTATGAAAACTAATATTACTGCTGTTTTTTCTGTGACGGCGCTTGTTGCCTCTGTACTTGCGATGCCTGCTTCAGCGGGAGTGAATTCAACAAATACGGTTGAAATCATTAATCAGGACCAGCAAGGAGGCCATTTACGTATGGTTTCTGCATCTCAAAGCAGTGAAGGTACGTTAGTGACAGGTCTCATTACAGCAGATCATGAAAATAGATTACCTCTAGGGCACATCGATATTGCAGCTTATTCTGTAACCGGTGATTTAATTGCTGAGACGACGACCAGCTATGCCCCTCAGATACTTACGGAAAGATCTCGTAACCGAGGTGGTCTGCATTTCTCTTCGGGTGCTTTGCCATCCTTACCTAGTGACGCGATTGTGAAAGTGGCCTTCCACCGTAACGAAGCCGCGTCTAGCTCTGTGCCTCAGCACACTAACAATCAAGCTAAATAAACGTGGCTAAATAGCGTTGGTTTATTGGATTTGTTAGAGAGTGCTTAAGCCCCCAGCTTAATGAATACCAAACATTTATTTTTGTCTTTTACATATAAATTTATATATGCGGGTTGCTTCGTCTTCGAGAAATTACACAGCCTGCTCATTAAAATTAGGATTAATATTATGAACACTTATTTCACTGCATTGTTCTCTGTTACTGCGCTTGTTTCTTCTGCATTTGCTTTGCCTGCTTTGGCTGGTGAGGTTTCGTCGTATAAAGTCGAAGTGGTTAATCAAGGAGACACGAACACTGGGTTTAACTCGGTGTATGCGTCACAACAAGGTAATAATACTGAGGTGGTCGGTCGTATTAAGGGCAAACCTAAAGCGGGTCATGTGGATGTCGCTGCTTACTCCGTAACGGGTAAATTGCTGGCAGAGACTACCACTGGATATTCACCAACGTTGGTATCTTCCCGTGTTAAAAAAATGGGTGGGCCGCGTTTTTCAACGGAAGCACTTCCGGTTCTTCCATCCGACGCAGTAATCAAAGTGGCATTTCATCGCGACGGCGATACGTCTTCTCAGCCTACGCATTTGGCGAACACGGCCAAATAGAGGGCGTTAGTGAGAGACTGAACATGTTGCCTTAGCTGCTCACAGTTAAGGTAACCGTTCGAAGTGAATGTGATTGAGGTGACGTTCAGCCATCTCGATCATAGCGCTTATTACTATTCTCAAAGACTATTTTCAAAAATAAAAAACCGAGGACGTTTTAATGGTTTTTCATGCATGGAAACAAATGTTTCTAGGGGTTTCTGTCGCCCTGATTTTACCGCCTTTGGCTTTTGCTGATGCCGATATTTCATCGGAAGCGATCAGTGTTGGTACTGAAATGGATTGGCGCTGGTTTGGTCGTCAGATTGAACAACACCCCGATATTATCGCGTCTCGTGAAACTATGAATGCTGTGTTGGCAAGATTAGAGGGCTTGTCAAAACCGATTTATAACCCTGAGTTATCAACGGATTGGGAACGTGAAGGTGAAGACTATAACTACAGCCTTGGTGTGAGTCAGACGATGGACTGGTCTGATAAACAAGGGGCGCGAGCGTTGCAGTCCTCATTTAACTTTGAGGCTGCGAAGCAGCGGTATGACTTGGCTCTTCAAGAGAAAGCGGCTGAAGGGATGATCTCACTGGTGCAATGGCAAGTTGCAAAACAATTGTCAGAACTGGCTTTGGCTCAAGAAGCGCGTTTAAGTGATCTTTTGACACTTATTCAGAAGCGAAAATTAACAGGGGACTTAGGTGAAATTGATGCCGAACTGGCATTTTTGGGGTTGTCCCAAACGCTGAATTTGACGGCGAAAACTCAATCAGAACTAAAGAAAGCCAAAACTCAATTGAAAGAAGTATTACCTGATTGGCGTGCTGAACTTTCAGAAGCATGGATTGGCTCTGTAGAGATGAGCTTATTTTCTACGTTTGATGATAAGTCGTTTGAATCATCCTCACTGGATCAAGTGGATTCTTACCCAGCGGTGTTGGCAGCGAAAGCGGAATGGGAGGCTCAGGTTGAAGGGGTTGAACTCTCGCAAAGAGAAATCAGTGCTGATCCTACTTTTGGTATCAGTGCAGGTGTATCAGGTGAGGAGAATCTGATTGGTTTGAGTTTTTCAATTCCATTAAACGTTCGTAACGATTATTCCGATCAAGTACGAGCAGCCAACAGCGAAGCTATTTCAGCGGAAGCGAGTTATTTAAGTGTCAGGCGCAAACAGCAGTTCGAACTGGAAGCGAGTTTTGCTTCATTAAATGAGTATCAACAGCGTTTTGAACGATGGCAACAATTAACCAAAGGCCGCGAGCAACGAAGTTCTGATTTACTTGAACGCTACTGGCGTAGTGGGGATATGAGCACCGCAGAATATGTTTTGGCTCTCGAGCAACGTTCTGAAGATCTTGCAGCAGGCATTGAATTACAAGCTGCGTATCGGCTCGCCAAAATTGATTGGTTATTGCAGACCGCCAGTTTTCCCTTTTCAAACACTTATCAAATGCCATAGCGCGTTATTTTCAAATCAATATTTACTCTTTAGCGATCTCTTGAGTGAGTAAAAGGAAGAATACTATGAAAAATACTTTGCCATTGTTCATGGCGGGTTTGTTATTGGGCACACCCGTAATGAGTTATGCCGGCTCAGGTCATGATCATGACCGCGCTGAAACAGAACAACCCCAATCGTTGGTTCATGATGAACAAGAGGGTGATGAGCATACATCCGACGGACATGAAGAGAATGACGGACATAAACAAGTCGACAATGATGGTCATGGGCATGATGAATCCGAGGAAGAGAACGGTGGCGTTCAGCTGTCTAAAACTCAGCAGGACTTAGCCAACATTCAGGTTCAAACCTTAGTTAAAAGGCGTATGTCTTATCAATTCTATGCTCCGGGCGAGATCAGAACCAACGGCTACACGAGCTACCTTGTGTCTCCAAGAGTTGACTCTGTGGTTCTGAAGCGTCATGTCGCTCTGGGGGATCATGTTGAGCAGGGGCAACCGTTGATCACCCTTTTTAGTGAAACCATTGCTGAAGCTCAAGCGGATCATAGAATCGATAATGCTGAGTGGAAACGAGTTCAAACGTTAGGTCGCAAGACCGTCGGCGAAAAGCGATACGTCGCAGCTCAAGCTGCTTATGAAGTAAGTTATGGCCGACTTTTGGCGTTTGGTTTATCTGAGCCGGCAATTCAGCAGGCAGGAAATCAGAACTTCAGGTTAGGGGAGTACACGCTCAATGCTGAAACTTCAGGCGCCGTGTTAAGTGATGACTTTAATCAAGGCCAGCGAGTGACGGCGGGGGAGTCTTTAATTGAACTGGCGAATGAAAGTGAACTTTGGGTTGAGGCCCGTTTTGCACCCAATAATCAGACGACGTTTGCTGTGGGAACGATAGCGGATGTTGAAGTCGACGGTGTTAAGTACCGTGCTCGGGTCAGTGAGGAAGCTCATACCATAGACCCAGTCACCCGAACACGGGTTGTTCGCTTGTTAGTGGATAACGAAGCCCATCGTCTGCATCCGGGCATGTTTGCTGATGTTTTCTTCTCTTTTCAAACGGAAAATACGGTATTGGCCATTCCTGAATCGGCATTGATGCGAAGTCCTGATGGAGATTGGACGTTATTCATAGAGCTTCAGAAGAATAAGTTTGAAGCAAAGGAAGTTGAGTTAGGTCGTTCATTGGGTGATTTCCGAGAAATTAAAGGAATTGAATCTGGAAGTAAAGTTGTTACCGAGGGGGCATTTTTTGTGGCCTCTGAAATCGCGAAGAGCGGTTTTGATCCTCATAACCATTAATCACAAATTAGGAGTCTCTCAATGTTAAATCGAGTGGTCGATTGGGCAATGGGTAACCGCTTATTGGTGGTTATTGCCTTGGTGACAATGATTGTGTCAGCGGTTTTTATTATTCCGCGTCTTAACTTAGATGCCTTTCCTGATGTCACCAACGTTCAGGTTGCGGTGAATACAGAAGCACCGGGTCTTGCTTCGGAAGAGGTTGAACAACTGATTACTTTTCCAATTGAAGCCGTTATGTATGCCATGCCGGATGTGGAAGAGGTCCGTTCAATATCTAAGACGGGTTTATCTGGAATCACCGTGGTTTTTAAAGAAGGTACGGATATTTATCAAGCTCGACAGCTTGTGTTTGAGCGATTGCAGGCGGCCAAAGAGTTAATTCCAAGGGGCGTTGGTACACCAGAGATGGGGCCGAATACCTCAGGTTTGGGGCAAGTGTATCAGTACATGTTATTGGCTGAGGCAGGTTCTGAATACGATGCCATGGCGCTTCGCAGTCTTAATGACTGGGTGGTGAAACTGTTGTTGATGCCTGTCGATGGTGTGACTGATGTGCTCTCTTTTGGAGGTGATGTTCAGCAATATCAAGTCAATTTAAACCCTTCGCGATTGCTGGCGTATGAATTGAATCAAGGGGATGTGGTTGAAGCGCTTGAGAACAATAATGTAAATGCTGGCGGCTGGTATATGGATCGTGGTCAAGAGCAGTTAGTCATTCGAGGCGTTGGTTGGTTGAGCCATGATCAAGAAGGGTTAAGTGAAATTAATGAAATTCCACTTAAGACGATCAATGGTGCGGTTGTTACAGTCTCTGATGTTGCAGAAGTTGGTCTGGGCAGCGAGATTCGTCAAGGTGCAGTGACCATGACGCGCCGTGATGTTGGAGGGAATACAGAACAATTAGGTGAAGTCGTTACTGGCGTTGTACTTAAGCGTATGGGGTCCAATACTAAAGCAACCATTGATGGCATTAACGAGCGTGTGGCATTGATTCAGCAAGCGTTACCTGAGGGGGTTCAATTTGAACCTTTTTACGATCAAGCCGATTTGATTACTCAAGCAGTAAAAACAGTCGTTAATGCATTACTTCTAGCGTTCGTGTTTATTGTGGTCGTTTTGGCTTTGTTCTTAATGAACTTACGCGCGACTTTTTTGGTGTTGATCTCGATCCCTATCTCTATTGGTATTGCTTTGATGATCATGGCTTGGCTTGGGTTGTCTGCCAACTTGATGTCTCTTGGTGGTATTGCGGTTGCTATTGGTATGTTGGTGGATGGTTCTGTTGTGATGGTTGAGAATATTTTTAAGCATCTTTCGCATCCTGATGCTGAGCACTCGAAACAGATTAATAACGGTCAGTCATCTGAAGGTTATGATCCTCATGATGCTGAGCATGATAAAAATGGCATCGCGCTACGTTTACAGCAGGCCGCACGTGAAGTTGCTCGACCCATCTTTTTTGCTTCAGGGATTATTTTGGTCGTATTTATGCCGTTGTTCAGTTTCGAAGGTGTCGAAGCTAAGCTATTTCAACCGATGGCGATAAGCATCATGTTGGCCATGGTTTCCGCCGTTTTGGTCGCTTTGATTGTGGTTCCTGCGTTGGCAAGTTTCATGTTTCGTCGGGGCGTGAAAGAGAAAGAAAGTTTTGTGCTCAAACCTTTAGATTTGCTTTATAAAAGAAGCCTTAAATGGGCAATGAAACGGAGTAAGGTTGTTATCGCTGGGGCCGTTATTTCGGTGGCTTCCGCATTGTTGCTATTGCCTCAACTGGGAACGGAGTTTGTGCCGGAATTAGAAGAGGGAACAATTAACTTACGCGTTACTTTGGCGCCATCATCCAGCTTAGAAACGGCGTTGGAGGTTGCCCCAGAACTGGAAAAAATGTTGTTGGAATTCCCTGAAGTGACCTACGCGCTTAGCCGCATTGGTCGGGCTGAAATAGGGGGCGATCCAGAACCCGTCAATAACATTGAGATTTATCTGGGGTTGAAACCTGTGTCTGAATGGACCTCTGCAACGAATCGCATTGCGCTACAAAATTTGATGGATGAGAAGCTGCAACAGTACCCAGGGCTTTTGCTTAATTTCTCCCAACCCATCAGTACTCGCGTGGATGAATTGCTTTCAGGGGTAAAAGCCCAGTTAGCGATCAAACTGTTTGGTCCGGATTTGAATACCTTGGCAGAACAAGGCCAAGCCATTGAACGTGCGGTGAAAACAGTTGAAGGCACTAAAGACGTCGCCATGGAACAGATCTCTGGTGAAGCGCAGCTGGTGATTACGCCAGATAGACGTCAGTTGTCTCGTTACGGCCTATCAGTAGGAGACGTCATGTCCATTGTTCGAGATGGCATAGGCGGTGAGACAGCAGGGCAAGTGATTAATGGCAATGAACGATATGATATTTATGTCCGACTTGCAGAAACGTATAGGAAGGATCAACAAGCGATTGCAGAGCTTCGTTTGCAATCACCGAGCGGTGCTTGGGTTCGATTGGGTGATGTTGCAGACATCGGGATTGAATCGGGGCCTCCGCAGGTGCGTCGTGATGATGTTCAGCGTAGGGTGGTTATTCAAGCGAACGTACAAGGTCGAGACATGGGCAACGTAGTTGCTGATATTCGTCGCGTGATTGATGAACAGGTGAATTTACCTAGCGGTTACTCGGTTGATATTGGTGGTCAATTCGAAAATCAGCAACGCGCTCAAAAGCGACTGTCGTTGGTGGTGCCTGTCTCTTTGGCATTGATTGCTCTGTTACTTTACTTTGCATTCAACTCAGTGGGTCAAGCGTTATTGATCTTGTTGAATGTGCCTTTGGCCATCATTGGTGGGGTCTTTTCATTGTATTTCTCTGGGCAATACCTATCGGTACCAAGTTCTATTGGTTTTATTACCTTATTTGGTGTGGCAGTGCTGAATGGCGTGGTTATGGTTGAGAGCATTAATCAGCGTGTTAAGGATGGCTTGAGCGTAGATAATGCTGTATTCAGTGGCGCTGTTTCACGGTTAAGACCCGTATTAATGACAGCCTTAACGTCTGCTTTGGGGCTTATTCCAATGCTTATGTCGACAGGGGTGGGAGCTGAAATCCAGAAACCCTTGGCGAGTGTAATTGTGGGTGGTTTAATCTCTGCAACGGTATTAACGTTGTTTGTGGTGCCTGCGCTTTATCGTTGGTTTTCACAATGGAAGCTGGCGGAGGAATAAATAACGTGTTTACTTAACTAAATCTATTCGTCAGCTTCTTTAACTAAACAAACAACCGAACTCATCGTTCGGTTGTTTGTTTTTAGTGCGTTGTTGAAAATTATGGCGCTTTGTTTAGTAACAAATTGTACGTATACACCCATTTCACAGTTTATTTTTCGGAGGGCAGTTAGAGTTCGATCTTTACATTGTCAGAGACACCTTTATGAACTCACTTCTTACTTTTTTATTTACGATCTTTTTTGTTTCTTTTCTCTCGGCGTGTGGCGGAGGTTCAAGTGGTTCATCTTCTGACGGAGCGGTTGTAGCTGATACATCTGATGAGGGGGATTCCTCTTCGGAGAGTTCAATTGAGGATAGCTCTGATAACTCGGAAGGGGCTTGCAACTTGGATGCGAATGAAGAGGATATGTTAACTCAGGTGAATGCTGCGCGTACTTCTGGATATCAATGCGGTGCAGATAGTCTGCCTTCCGTGGTTGAATTGAGTTGGAGCTGCGTTTTGGAAGAGGCAGCACGCTCTCACAGTAATGATATGGCCACGAATAATTTCTTCAGTCATACAGGGTCAGACGGTCTATCGGTTTCTAATCGAGTGGATGCTACAGGTTATGAATGGTCAACGGTGGGGGAGAATATAGCTGCAGGCCAAAGTACCGTGACGCAAGTCGTTCAAGGTTGGCTGAACAGCGAAGGTCATTGTCGTAATATTATGAATGCAAACTTTACGGAGTTAGGCGCGGAACGGGTAGATTCGACCAGTGCGGATTTTTCGACCTATTGGACTCAAGTATTTGCTGCGCCAAGGCAGTGATATTTCATTATGTATTATCAAGAAGAGCGACTGTTGGTTTGGGATGCATTGTCTGAATTGTTTTTGGACACTGAATTGAGTGAACGAGACGTCAAGCGTTTGGCAGACGGTTTGGCTCAATCACCGTATTCCATCGCCGAACTTAAAGACATTCTGTATTTTGAGGTTTACCCTGCTTGCAAATGGAACTTGCTGAGTGTTGCAGGAGAGTGGGCTTTTTTTGACAGAAGGTGGATTATAGAAAATATAGGACCGAGGCATAATAAACGGCCTTGGTTGAAAGTCCCGCCCGTTAGACAATGGATGTTCAGGGACCATTGGCAGGCCATTATTCGGATGATAAATTCCAGCAGGGCGTGATTAAGTCTGAACTAATTCAGATTAAGCGCACTGTGTCTTGGTTTATTATCGCTTCAGGCACAAAAAGGCCCTAGTTCTATCCAGGGCCTTTTTGGTGTTTTATTAAATGCAGTTATGTTACCAGTTAACTCTTAAATCTAATGCTTCGCCAACTGCGTGGTAACAAGCGCTTATTATAGACCCGTCACCCACGATTCTCATGTGTTTTGGTGTTCCATCGTTTGGAATATCGGATAAGTTAAGCGTTGTCGTTAATCCATAAGGCTGGCCTAAAGCCGTATCGGTCTCAAATACTTTTTCTCCATCCGAGTCGCCATAGATACCGTCGTCGTTTAGATCAATCCATATGGCCCACGTTGTTTTTAATTCTGTTGCTGGGTTATCACCTTGGACATTTATAACTACGTTGTTGGCATCGGTGATGTTGATCGGTGATTGCGTATAGTCTGATTGAGCTTGATTAAAGTTAAGATCAGTTCCGCCTACGCTCACATCGGTTATTGTATCTTTGAGTGTGAAGTTTGAGCTGATTGCACAATATTGGTCTGTGACCGAGATGCTTCGTGTAAAGTTATCTTGGTCTCCTGATTGATCGGTAACGGTCAGAGTGACTTCATAATCCCCGATTTCTGAGTAGGTGTGCTCAGGGCTGGGTTCGTTGGATGTTTCTCCATCACCAAAGTCCCAATTCCATTGGCTTACTTGATTGGTGCTTTGGCTGTTATCCGTGAATTGAGTTCTTAGTTTGTAAGCGTTGTAATTAAAATGGCTTAAAACGCCTTCTTCAAATAATTTAATTTTAACCGTCTTAAACGCATCAATAACATCTTGCTCGGGATGCCCTGCAATTACAGCTTGTTCTTTAATGCACTCGGCCGCTTCAGTAAGGGTGGTCATAGCTGACCAACAATTTCTGGCCGAATCTATATACACCCGATAGGCGGATTCAATTCCCCAGTTGGCCGTTAACAGGTAAAAGGGGTAAGTGATCATGCCCATTCGGAGGTAATAATTATCCCCTGCATCATCATAATCTAAGGCGCTGTCGATGGCGTAAGATACGGTTTTAATTTTGTCGAGAGAACGAACGTCACCTCCGGACTCTTCTCTATGAGCCCATTGCATTTCACCGGAGAATTCGTAACTTGCCATAACGCCGGATATGTCGCTGAAGGCTTCATGAATCGTATGTGCATCAACACTGATTTCATGATCAAAACTGTTTAAATCAGAAATTCTGCTTAAGACTCCATGGGCTACTTCATGTGCAATGACATCTAACGTAGCGAATGAGTAATAAAAAGGAACAGCATCGGAGAAGTTGGCGTAAGCGCCATCCCAATAAGCTGCTAGGCTGGAGGTGCTGCCATAATGTACACGTAAACGCAGCTTATCTTCTAACGGGGGCTCTCCTAAATATTTCAGGAAGGTATCGTAAACCACAGTTCCGTAAAACATGGCGTCATTGAGTGTTGAATAGTTTCGAATGGCAGAGTGATCATGTTCCCAAACAGCTCTTTCTGTGTTTACAGGCTGTTCATCGCACAGAAACTCGTAGATTGGGAAGTCTGTATCATTAACAACGTTAGCCTCATCTTTTGTCGACAGGTTCCAGAGAGTGTCCTCGAGGTTGTTCATGTCTATTACGCTGATTAGTCCATTATCCAGTTTACACATGCCTCCCTGACGATCAGATCGTTGAATATTTATCGTTGGGCGATCTTCTCCATAAGTCCAAGCTTGAAGTGCACTGCCTCCTGGTCCTGATAAGTTGGCATTGGATACATAGTCATGAAACTTTACTAGCTGGCCTTGGCTGGATTCACCAACGGCGTTCGTCGGGAAAATTAACAGACCGTTAGTGTTTTCTGGCAGTGTTGTGTTTTCAGGGATGGTAACTGTATATGCAGAAGTCACAGGTGTGTCTAGCCAACGCTCACCTAGTTTGTTTCCTTGCTCGTCTGCCCAATAAATAGATACAGATTCTGTTCGCGAAGGGTCTTCATCATCGATACTTTTGGCTTCAATGACCAAAGAACCAGAAACGGCATTCGAGGTGCCGTTTTCATCTCGAAAATACGCATGGGTAATTTGGTTGAACGGGACGGTTGTTACTTCATTAGAGGGCTGTGCTACAGGAGGGTCTATAGGGGGTGGTTCTGTATTACTTTCACTTCCGCCGCTGCCTCCACCACCGCATCCAAATAAAACTGTTGAGAGGGCAAATGGTATTGAAGCTCTACACAACGGTGATGCTTTAAACGGTAAGTTTGTTACGTGTTCATTGTTACTGGGGTTATTCATTACCGATCCCTAGGTCTTAGAATTTAAGACTGTTACAGCTTTGATTCTGGTTATGTGTTCCTTTTGATCGCGTCTTATATCACACTAAAAATCACTGAGAGATGTTAAAAATTAATCAAAAATGATCATATGTTTATTTTCTGTTTTTTGAGACTGATTTTGGAATTAAGAGACCCATAAACAAGAAAAAAAGGTCTTAAATTAACCCAAATTGACCTAATTTGACCTAGCTTAATCTAGAATAAATTCTGTTCTCATGAGGTAATAACCACTCCTAAAATATCATTGTCGGGTAGGTTTATTTGTTCCTCTTCAAACTATTCATTCCGTCGAAAATCGGCCGTAAACTTCTTGTTTTTGTCTTCTTCTTTGGTGCTTGCTTCAGTTTGATTGGTACGTCTTTTGTTCTCTATAAAGATTATCAGGCGGGTCTTGACCGCTATAAAGAGCATCAACGCGTCATTGAAGAAGTTCATCTTCCTTCTCTAACGATTGATTTGTGGAATTTCAGTGAGAAACTTGCGTCTGAGAAGCTTGAACGGTTGATGTTCTATGAAGAAATAACGGCAGTGTCTGTGTCGTTGTCGAATACAAAAAATCTTATTTTTGGGGAGTTCAAAAAAGAAGAGGGGTTTGAAAATACGTCGTTGCTCATCGAATATGAAGGGCAGGAAATAGCTGTTCTTACGTATCAGGTGAACTATCATTTACTGGAAGCGGAGATCATTGCTAAAGGTTTAAATATTCTTGTTTCTCAAGTGTTTTTAGCGATCTTTATTTCTATCATATTCTTATATTTAGTTCATTCTCTGGTCGCTCGTCATTTAACGCGCTTGGCTGACCTTGCACAGCATATTTCTGTTGATTCATTGGATAAAGAAATCGTCTTACCTCGTAACCTTGAGGACGACGAGCTGCAAACACTGACGGAAGCACTAAATAGAATGCGTATACATTTGTTTAATGAGTTTGGCCATAGATCTACGGTTGAAGGCCAATTGAAACTGGAAAAGCTTCGATTGGCTGAACTCAATAATACTTTAGAAAAGCAAGTCGAAAGTCGAACTGAGCTACTGGAGCAAAAGAATCAAAATTTAAAGAAACTGATCGCAAGTTTAAGGGAAGCTCAAGAAGAGTTAGTGAACCAAGAGAAACGGTTAGCAACGGACAATATGGTTGTTGGCTTGGCCCATGAATTAAATACACCTTTGGGGATTTCTAAAACAACGAACAGTGCTGCTAAAGACCTAATAACCGCATTTTTGCCTTTGGCAGAAAGTAAGAACTTAAGTCACAAACAGTTGATGTCCTTTTTAAATAACATGTCTGAATTTGTTTGTTTGGAAGAAACCTCGATTAATAAAGCCATTTCTATGGTCGATTCGTTTAAGGGGTTGTCTGTGAAAAACGTAACGGATGAACTAACTTGGGTAAATTTGGATACTTTCATTGAAGATCTGATTTGTGATATGTCCGGCACCTTGATGGCCGATGGTGTGACCCTTCAACGAATGGGGATAGAATGGGACGTAAGAATACAAACGCATCGTCTTACACTGTTCAAGGTTATTGAAGCCTTGGTATTAAATGCATGCATTCATGCGTTTAAGAATAAGCGTGAAGGTTGTGTTGTTCTCAAACTGGATCCGGATGCCAGTGACCGCATAACGCTTCATGTTGAGGATAATGGCGTTGGTATACCTGAGAAAATGCGTTCTCGAATATTCGATCCTTTCTTTACGACTTCACGAAGTAATGGCTCTTTAGGCATAGGTTTAAACATCATTTCGAATTTGGTACGTGATGTTTTGAATGGGAAGTTAACCTATAGTGATTCGCAGCTGGGAGGCGCATGCTTTTCAATTGAGTTACCTTTATATGTCGAGAGTGACCCAGTTGGGGGTGAGATACTAATCGAGCGGGTTTATGAATCCTAGAAAGGCTTTATCAGTATTATTTCAATCAACAGATAGTCATGATTGAACTTCCTAAGTTTTGCCCTTGGTTAATTACGGCCTAGACTGATAGAGGTCTATGTGTTTTAGGTCGCAGTCGTAATGGCAAAGTTCTATCGTTTTTTTGTACTTTTAATTGTGATTATTATCACTCAATACTCTTATGCTAATGAGAGTTTGTCTCCTGTCAGTACGCCCTTAAATCCCCTTCAATTAGAAATAGTGATGATGCCCATTGGAAAAGGGCAGAGAGCTGCTTACGAGCAAATGATTTCAGATTTTAAGGTATCTGCGCCAGATATTAACGTCCGTATACGTGTTCATGAACATGAACAATTTAAGAGAAATTCAGTTTCTGATGAAGAGGCTTCTTCCGCATTTGGTGATGTTTTCTTTTGGTTTGGAGGCATTCGTTTGCAGGAGCTTTCAAATAAAAGTTTGATCGCTGATTTATCATCTTTGTGGACACAAAGAGGTTGGTCTGAAACGTTTACCGAGGTCGCTGAAAGTGCTGTCACTGTAGAAAGCAGGATATTTGCTATTCCATTAAATTATTATCAATGGGGTATTTATTATCGCCGTTCAATTTTTGAGATGTATAACTTATCTGAACTTGAGCATTGGTCGGATTTAATCAGTGCTTGTGAGGTTTTGTCGAAGCAGGGAATTTCTTTATTTACTATAGGAAGCAAAAGCCCTTGGAGTGTCGCGGGTTGGTTTGATTACCTTAATCTTAGGATTAATGGATTGGATTATCATAACAAGTTGATGCGAGGGGAAGTCTCGTATAACAGTACATCATTATATAAGGTATTTAAGTACTGGAAAGAAGCGATTGATTCCGGGTGTTTTATAAATTCTCGAAATGATATTACTTGGAAAGAGGCTCTACCTCTGATGTATCACGGTAAGGCGTCTGCTGTTCTTATGGGGAACTTCTTTGTAGCAGATGTTCCGCTTTCAATCAAGAAAGATTTAGCGTTTTCTTCTTTCCCTATCATTGATAATAATATCCAGCGATATGAAAATGCGCCTGTGGATGTTTTGGTGATTTCTAAAAAATCTGAAGGGAATGCTGCAGTGAATCAGTTTATTGCGTATGTAGTTGAATCGGGGAGCTTGGTTGAAATGAATAAGGCAGCGATGAAGTTAACCCCCTTTAAAGAACGTTATAGCCTTGATGATAAGTTTTTGATTGAGGGCGATAAGCTACTCAGAAGTGCCAAAGGAATTACTCAATTTTATGATCGAAATACGACCTCTGAAATGGCAACGCCTGCGATGGATTTGATGGCTAAGTTCCTGAATCAAGAGCTAACCATTGATGAAGTCCTGTATTCATTAGAGCAATATCGCCGTCACGTCTTCAAGAAAGAGAGTTGAATACTTCTGAGTTTTACTTCGTAAGTCGGTTATTCCAATACAGTTGATCATTGAGGAAGGTTTATCGAGTACCTTCAGACCTCTACTTTCCCTAATCGAACCCTGTATTATGTTGGCACTTAAAACAAACGATCTTTGAATATCCTTTAATTACGATACTTATATTATTATGAAGAAAAATATTTGGCATACTCTAGATACGCATCCTGAAATTCGTTTTGGCCAATACATTGTTCCTAACTTTGTGTCGAATTCTGTTGCTATTCAGGTCTCTGATAGTGAGTTTGTGCTGGTTAGCCCTGGTGAACCTTTACTTGAACGCTGGCCAGATGCATGGCGTTCAGAAGACATTAAGTTACATATTGTTATGCCGAACAGTTTTCATTACATGGGCGTAGCTGCGTGGCAGAAAGCGTTCCCAAATCATTCTTTATATGCAAGCAAGCATGCAATCCCTCGTTTGGTTGAAAAGGGTGTAGCAAACTCTGAGTCAGAGATTAATGCACTGGAAACGCTTACACCGAGCTTGCCTGAAGGGTACTCATTCTTATTCCCACCAGGGCATAGAGCAGGAGACGTTTGGTTGAAAAAACAAATAGGAGGGGCTTCCAGTACCTGGATTACTTGTGACAGCTTTTTAAATTATGAGCGTATGTCGAATCAGCCGATGGCTAAAGCAATGCAGCATTTGTTGGGTGCCGCACCGGGATTAAAAATAAGCCAAGTTGTTAAGTGGGTCATCTTAAATGATAAGAAGGCATTTAAACGTTGGTCGCTAGAGCAATTAGACGCAGATAACCCTGAAACCCTAATTCCTAGCCATGGTGAGATTGCACAAGGTCCTAATTTGAAAAATGAACTGAGAACCTTGATTACCCAACGGTTATAAAAAGAAACTAACTCAATCGTATAGTTAAGATTCTTTTGTGGGGTGAAGGCTTCTTTCCCTACGTGCTTTTGCTGCCTCAGATCGTCTGTGCTGCTCTTCGGTGATTAACTCAAGAGGCGGCACTGCCGTTGGTTTTCCATCGTCATCAACTGCAATCATAGTGAAGTAGCATGTGTTGGTGTGGCGTACTGACTTCTCTTTTATGTTTTCTGAGATGACTTTAATTCCGACTTCCATAGACGTACGCCCGGTGTAATTTACCGTCGCGACGAAAGACACCATTTCTCCAATAAAGATAGGCTGGCGAAATACCACTTTGTCGACAGAGAGTGTTACGCAGTAGAGGCTGCTGTACCTCATGGCGCAGGTCAATGCGACTTTATCTAGGAGTTTTAAAAGTTCTCCCCCGTGCATTTTACCAGATAAGTTGGCCATGATCGGGGTAACTAATTCGGACATCTCTGTCGTAGTAATCTGTGGCATAACGTCTCTCTCACAAAAAAGTGCATAAGTAAGGAGAAATTCTTACTTAAAGTCAACTTAAGTAGTTCTTTATTATTATGGATCATTGTTACGAAAACGCATGGTTGGTTGTTGCGTGGCTGAACTTATAAGGAAGGAACCTTAAAGTGATTTAATACGCGCTATGTGCTGTGTTTCTAAAATTTTCATTGATGTAGGTCAATTATAGGGGCGATTGTGTTATTGTTTTTCACAGTTTTTTCCCTGAATAATTAATGACTTACGTTTTAATGTCAATACTTTTAAAGAGGGTTGGACGGTGAATAGGAATATCCTAGTAACTAATTAAGGAGAGTAACGATGATCAGTTTTATTCAAAAGAGCCTAATTACTTCGGCTGCTATTTTATGTGTTTCTTTTAACGCATCAGCGGATTGGAAGTTGAATAATGATGAATCTTCTGTGAATTTCATCTCGACAAAAAAATCAAAGGTCAGTGAAGTTCATTCATTCAAGTCATTGGGCGGAAGTATTAGTGACGCGGGTGAAGCAAAAATAAACATCCAATTAGCGTCAGTGGATACCAACATTGAAATCCGTAATGAAAGAATGAAAGCAATGTTATTTGAGATTGCTAACTTTGCTACTGCTGATATTTCAGCAACGGTTGATTCCACAAAGGCCGCGAACTTAAAGCCCGGTGAGTCATTTACTACTAAGACTAAACTGAATGTGGAATTACACGGCAAAACTGTTTCTGCGGATGCTGTTTTACGTGCGGTTAAACTTTCTGATGGCAAATTGGCCGTGTCGACTGTTAAACCGTTAATTATTAACGCTGCTGATTTTTCATTGGTGGAAGGTATAGAAAAACTAAGAACGGTTGCTAAGCTTCCTTCAATTAGCACAGCGGTTCCTGTGACGGTTGACTTAGTGTTTGATAAGCAGTCGTAATTTGTTTTGGTTATTTATCCGGTTCAGTGCGTTCCACTGTATTGAATCGGACTCCTCTTTATTGTCGGTTTAATGTCTATTGGGTTTTATGGCCCAGTCTCTGAAAGAACGTCAGTTTATCTGCTGAGAATGAAAAAGTGCGAAGTGGTTTGTAGATAAAGTTGAAAATTGACGACTGTGTCTTCTTTTTATTATTAAAAGGCGACAGAGCTGGATTCTTTTGTCGTTTGATTAGTTTTTCCTATCTGGGTTCGATGTCATTATTTTTTATTAATAAAAATAAAAACCGTAAGCAATCAAATTAATGTCGCTCAACTGTGAGTGATGTTTCCTTACTGTTATTAAAAAAATAATCAAATCAGATAGGGGAAGGCTATGTCTAAATTCATAGGAAGAATTTCTTTACTCATTGCAATTATATTTCTCAGCGGCTGTAAATTAGACGTTTCAACGGATGGCCGTGGTCAAGTGACGTCTAAGTCCGGTCTAATCAATTGCGGAACCAGTGGGTCTCAATGCCAAGTCGATTACGAAAAATTTTCGGATTTGGGGTCGAGCTACACTGAAAAATTATACGCCCAGGCTGATCCTGGGTATGAGTTCTCGGGGTGGTCGGGTGACTGTTCGGGTTCTGGTGAGTGCAGTATTAAAATCAACAAACTAACGGGGGATAAGAGTGTTACCGCTAAGTTTACAGAGGTTGATTTAAGTGATTCAAAAGAGATTACTGAGTTTAAGTTTACGGTTGCGGATAATCCAAGCTTACCTTCAGATATTTCAGGCGTAATTAATGAGTTAAATAAAACCATTAAGGTCTCTGTGCCAACGTCAACCGATTTACACTCCTTGGTTGCTTCGTTTTCTTCAAGTGCTCAAGAAGTCACGGTTAATGGCATCCCTCAAGACAGCAACTCCACCGTAAATGATTTTTCTTCAACGGTTTATTATACCGCTGTTGCAGAAGACGGCACTTCAGCTCGCTATTTAGTCACTGTACTCGCAGTATCGTTTGAAGCAAACGAGATTATTGATTTTCGATTCCCTAAAGATGTGAACAATGGTTTTTTTCAGGATGCAGTGGGCGTCATTGATGAAGCAGCGCATACCGTCCATGTTGAAGTCGCTCAAAACACAGATCTCTCTTCATTGGTTGCTGCGTTTGAGATAACGGGGCAAGAGGCTACGGTCAATGGTCAAGAACAGCAAAGCGGTATTACGGCGAACAATTACTTGTCTGCTGTGACTTATTCTGTGATCGCAGGGAACCAATTGGTTCAGACGTATACTGTGACTGTAGAAGAGTCTTCTTGTCTTGGTAAAACGTGGGCCGGTGATTACATTATTTCAAGTCAATCGGATATTGATGCACTCGCAGGTTATACGGCCGTTTCTGGTGATTTGATCGTTGGAGGCTCAGGAAATCCTGTAACTTCTTTAGTGAATCTAGAGGGGCTTGAGTGTTTGGATACGGTGAAAAATCTGGATGTAATTTCGAACCCAGACCTGCTTACATTAGATGGTTTAGACGGCCTAACAACCGTTGAACAGGATGTAACGATTCAGTCTAACGGTTCTTTAACCCGCATTGATGGATTGAGTGCATTAACCACCGTCGAAGATTTATTAGTTAGTCGAAATAACGTTCTAGAAAATATAACAGGCCTCGAAGGCCTATCGAGTGTTGTCGAGCTCCGTTTGGATACTCTACCTTTGGTTGCATCAATTGAGCCGATAAAAGACATTGAGATACAGACTAAGTTAACGGTTCAGAGCCTACCGTCATTAACCAGCTTACCTGCGTTTTCTAAACTCTCAAACTTCACTGGCAGTGTTTCTATTCTTGGTAACAATGAATTAACAAGCCTTGTGGGTCTTGAAGGCATCACTGAATTGAATTATTTGGATCTTGGTGCAAACAACAAATTAACCAACTTATTGGGGATTAATAATCTTTCGGCTGTTCAATTGATCAGCGTTTACGATAACGCAGGCTTAGTGGATCTTCAGGGATTAGAAAAAGTAACTTCATTGGTTGATCTAGTTATTATGGGAAATAGTGACTTGGAGAATCTTGAAGGTCTTAACGGATTAGAAACAGTGACAGGTGATGTAACGATAGAAGATAACTCATCACTCGTAGCGATTGATGATCTAAGTAATTTATCTCAGTTCTCAGGCAAGCTAACGGTAAAAGATAATCCGGTACTCAGTTCTTTAAGTGGACTGGAAAACCTGTCTAGCAATCTTTCCAGTCTCTCCATTGAAAACAATGACGGGTTAATTGGTTTAGAGGGGCTGAACAATGTGCCTTCCGCATCTAACCTAGTTATTAAAAATAATGATGGATTGGAAACCCTACAGGGGTTAAATGGTTTGTCGGTGGCTGCTGATTTTTCCATTGATTCAAATATGGGGCTGGTTAGTTTGCTTGGGCTTGATTCGTTAGCGAATATTACCGGTGACTTGGCTGTTTTGAATAACGATGATCTGCTTAACCTTGAAGGGCTTAACAACCTGACTGACGTTAAGGGTGATTTTGATATTGAACGAAACAATAAGCTATTAAGTGTTGAAGGATTAAATAACCTTCAAAAATCAGGTGCTACAAGCATTCGATTGAATAATGCGCTGTTTGATCTTGATGCTTTAACCAATCTTACTCAAGTTACAGGGTCTTTCGTTGTTTTTGGTAATAATAATTTAGAGAACCTAGCTGGGTTAAAGAACCTTTCTTCAATAGGTACTTCGACCTCACATGACTTGGATATTCGAGGTGGGTTCTTAGACAGTGTTTCGCTAACCGGGTTAACATCCATCAGTGGTGATGTTTATATCAGTGGCTCAACCATAACCGATTTAGACTTGCCGCAATTATGCAATGTGGGTCAGAACTTTAAAGTGACGAGTAATTCGGGGTTGTGTTCTACGAAAGCAGACGCTCTGCGTGATCAAGTGATGGCTTGCGATGGATTAAGCAGCGTTGTTGATGTGACGGGTAATCAAACCTGTAACTGAAGCATTTAATGAAGCTATAGGCTCCGGTGTAAACCATCAAAAAATGCCCTGACTTCTTTGGAAGTGCAGGGCATTTTTTATGAATTTCGTTTGTGATTAAGACGGTTAAATAGGCAGTTTGTCCACGCCTTTCAACATCGCATGAATCATTTTGGTCTTAACTTTGTCGAGCGTTGGGGTGATGAACTCTTGCAACTTATTGGTGGAAGCGGGGGTCCAAAATACCGGATCACCCACTTTGATTGAGCCAGTTTTCACAATCGTGACATTAATCCCTAAGTTACGTTCGACCTGTTTATTCACGGTACGCATTACCTTACCGTCTTTTTTGAGATTTGCTTGTGGCTGAGAAGGCATCGAGCAGCGTACCGTGCGTGATTCGCAGCGAATGACGGTATCACCAATGGAAAGTTCACCACCTACCCAGTCAAACTCTTCGAACTCGGTTTGATCGCTGGCACTTTCGATGAGTATATTGGGTCTGAATCGTTGAACACAAAAATCGCCTTCAGGTTCAAGCGCTTTCAGTTTGTTCAGCGAACCTGTAGTTAAGACGTGTAGAGGGTAGCAATCATAGTAGCGCCCCAACGGGGTCGCAAACACGGCAAGTTGAGTCAGCATGCTCCAAGAGAAGGACGACATGTCTGGCAGCTCTTTGGAAGCAAATTGTTTCTTCATTGCATCGGCGCCACTGAGGCCCGCTAATCGGTAATGTTTCCAGTTGCGCTTAGGTTGTAATGGCCACAAACTTACATTTTTCTTAAGTACTTCCGACAGTTTGGTGTTTATGTCTGGATGGGTGCTGCTTAACAGCTCGCCATTAGGAAGTTTAATGTTTACATTCGGAAGAGGTTCAGCTTCGGGTTCTTGTTCGTATTGGGCTTCACAAAGTAGAAGCTTAGGTGTTTTACGCACAACAGTGAGTTCACCTGCATCTTCATCTCGAATGGCCCAACCTCGATCGCCTAAGAGGCCAAACTTTTCAACTTGGCCTTGATTAATTTGTTCACCCACCATTGATTTAACGGGGTATCGCCACAGTTCCTTGATCGTACCAATTTGTTGTTTCATTCATTATCCCTAATCTTGATGAAGATGAGCGGAACTATATTCAATCACTGCAACCGAAGTTTAGGTGTGGTTGATGTTGCTACGCATAAATGAAGTAGACCATGCCATTACCAATAGGTGGAAGCAAGTGTGTGGCGCTATATGTTAAGTCCATATCGAATACTCACTGATGCAGTCAGCTTTAACTATGAATTTGGACGTAGGAATTTTAGCTTTATGTCTGTTAAACCTAATTGTTATGGCATTGAGTCAGGGGAACTTGATAGTGTCGATGCTATTGAGATGAGTGCACGCTTTAAATATTGAATAAGGGATGCTTATGACGCATGTAACGAAGGAAGATTTTTTTAAAAAGTCAGCCATAGGTGGCTTGATTATTTTATTACCGATAGCCATTTTATGGATGGGGTTTAATTGGTTATTTCGTCTCGTGACGGACCTTATTCAACCGCTGACCAGTGTCGTGGTTAATTTCATCGGTCTGCCTGAAGTGATTGGTGATATTCTAGTTTTGGCCGTAATGGTTGTCTTTTGTTTTGGGGTTGGTTATCTCGTTTCAACTCAGTTGGGGGCATATTTACACAGTAAGTTTGATGCTCGTTTAGCGAAACTGGCTCCTGGGTATCGTATGGTAAAAGAGATTGTTGATCAGTTTTTTGGTGACCAATCCAAATCACCATTCGCCAATGGGGAGGTCGCCCTTGTCCGAGTATTTGGAGAACACTCCGGAACAGAAGTGACAGGGATTGTGACATCCAAACATGAAAATGGTCGATACACTGTTTTCGTACCTACAGGGCCAAATCCAACGTCTGGTAATATGTATCATGTTAATGAATCTCAGGTAACATTGCTGCCGGGTGTTAAAGTAGAGGATATGATGCGAACCATTATTGCTTGTGGTGCGGGCAGTGGTGATTTATTTGGAACCCTTGATAAACAAACGGACCCAAAGCAGTTGGAAGCTAAACAGCCATCCGCTGAATAAGGATTAAGCATTAAATAAGCAGTATTGAGGAATGTATAATGGACGGAACAAACAGGGCTGATATTAAAGCCGGTATTAAGGTCTCTATTGTTTTAAAGAAAGACCAGCGCTCGGGTCATCTGACGGAAGGAACAGTGAAGGATATTTTGACCAACTCACCGCACCACCCTCATGGGATCAAAGTACGTTTGGAAAGTGGAGATGTGGGTCGAGTTAAAGAAATCTCTTAATATTGATAGATCTAGTATATAAGTCAGTAACATAAGACCGTCATTGAAAGGCCGAGCTTTGAACTCGGCCTTTGGGTTATTACGTTTTTTGTTGACGAAGTTTGAAGTTCTTTTTGGCTAACTCCTGCATATCTGCCACGGTGTCGCTTTCGTCCATAATTTCACGACCCAACATGGTTTCAATGGCATCTTCGAGTGTTACGACGGCTTGGGTTTGACCAAACTTGTCCTGAACAATGAATAGATGCTCTCTTCGTTTGATGAACAAATCGATCAATTTAAGAATCGGTAGACGCTCAGAGACCACATACACAGGTGTAGTGATGGATGAGACCGGTTCGTTGCCTTGGCCATGTCTTTCTGCTTCCAGTAGCTGACGGCTAGTCACAATACCTATGACATGGTCTATGTCATTCTCATACACAGGAATACGCGTAAAGGGCGCTTCTTCTAGCTTTTCTAGCGCATCCGTGATGGACACAATTCCATCGATGGACCAAACCACGGAGCGCGGCGTTGCGATGTCTTCCGTTCTAACTTCTCGCATTGTAAGGATACTATTTAAAAGATCATTCTCCTGCGCTGCTAAGCTTCCTCCTCGATGACTCAACGTTGCCAAGGCGGCGATTTCTTCTCGACTGATGGTGTCTTTCTGCTTGCTTTTTAATAGGTTGGTTAAACGAGCAGAGAACCAGACAAGGGGATAGAGAACCCGTGTCATCCACTTGATCATGTGTGCAGCAGGTACAGCCAGCTGTCTCCAATAGTTGGCACCTAGGGTTTTAGGAATAATTTCAGATAAATACAAAATAGCCAATGTCAAAACGAATGCGATAACGCCTTCCCATTGAGATCCAAATAATTTACTGGCTTGAGCACCTACACCGGCAGCCCCCATGGTATGAGCAAAGGTATTCAGAATTAGAATGCCTGAAATGGATTCATCTAAGCGGTTTTTAACTTGCTGAATGACGGCGCCACCTTTAGGGTTTTTCTTTAAGGTGGTTTCGATGTATCCGGGGCTGATAGACAGTAGGACTGCCTCAAGAATGGAGCATATAAAGGAGATACCAATAGCTATCACAAGATAACTGATTAATAGGCCCATTAGTTTTTTATAACCTCATATTGATAATGATAATACTTAGAAGCGAAATTACACGGCAAGTTCCCGAATAACTTAAGTTTCTTTACTAATCATAGCTGTTAAATCTGGAGAGTGAATCACTCTTATCTTCAATCTTTATACCCTATAATCTATCTGGTTTGTTAGAGAAAATGAAAATATGGAAATAATATTCTTGGGTACCTCTTCGGGGACCCCCACAAAAACCCGAAATGTGTCTGGTTTAGCGATCAGGAAATCCAATGCAAAAGCTTGGTGCATGGTGGACTGTGGCGAAGGCTCTCAACATCGAATTCTCGAAAAAAATTTGACGCTTAAAAACCTTCAGTCGATTTTTATTACTCACATACATGGTGACCATTGTTATGGGTTACCTGGGGTTTTAGCGTCTGCAGCGATGGCTGGCCGCACAGAACCTTTGTGGTTATATGGGCCAAAGAAGATACAGTCTTTTGTCGAAGGCATGATTGAAAGCACTGAACTGTGGTTAGGTTACGATATTTATTTTGTGGATGTAGAGGCGCCGATTGAAAGCACGCCTATATTGGACTTTGAGATTGAAGTCATTGAACTGTCTCATCGGGTGCCTTCATTCGCCTACGCGTTCACAGAGAAGAATCGAGTCCAAAAGTTAAACGTTAAAAAGCTTAAAGAAGATCAAATTCCTTCAGGTCCATCGTGGGGGCAGCTGCAAAAAGGAATGGACATTACTTTAGAAAATGGTTGTTTGGTTCACGCTAAAGATTATTTATTAGCGTCAGATGAACCTCGGAAAATAATCATTGGGGGAGATAACGACCGACCAGATCTTTTGACGGATGCCGCTCGTAACGCTCATGTTTTGGTGCATGAGGCAACGTATACTCAGGAGGTTCTAGAAAAAATAGGTGAAGGGCCTCAACACAGTTCCGCCAAGAGAGTCGCTGAGTTTTCAGAAAAGAATCAGTTGGCCAACCTTGTACTGACTCATTTCAGCCCTCGTTATGCAGATAAAAAGTGTTCGGGGCAGTCCATAGACGACATTGAGAATGAGGCTAAAGAGTACTTTTCAGGGAACCTCATTTTAGCCAATGACTTAGATTGTTATGAGTTAAAAAAGGACGGTCTATTCATTCGAAAGTCTGATTTAAGAGATTGATTCTCGAATGAAAAAATACTTGTCCAGTTTTCGGTTGTTGAACGATTTAATTTCAGTGTATTTTACTGATTAAATACTACGATGGAATTCATTAGAGCCGTATGTTAGTTACCGATCAGGCTAAAATAAGCACTTACTATCAAGCGTTATTAAATAGAGAATCCAGTTACGTCGGGATTTTTTATGTAGGGGTTAAGACTACTTCGGTTTTTTGCATTGCTACTTGTCGCGCCAGAAAACCTAAACATTGAGAATGTAAGCTTCTATACCACGTTTAAAGACGCCTTAGATGAGGGGTTCAGACCGTGTAAGATCTGTAGACCTACCGAGAATGCTAATCTGGCGCCCGTTGAAGTTGAGTTAGCTATTCAACTCGTCAAGGATAACCCAAAAGACAAAGTATCTGATTTCCGGCTTAAAGAGTGCGGAGTGAGCCCTGAATTAGTTCGGCGCTGGTTTAAGAAGCACTACGGCATGACGTTCCAAGCTTATCAACGAATGTATCGTATAAATAATGCAATGATGGAGTTGAAAGGTGGCAGAAAGGCAACGGATATTGCACTTGATACGGGCTATGACTCATTAAGTGGTTTTGGTTATACGTATAAGAAATACATAGGGAAGTCGCCGAAGAACAGTGTAAATGACAATGTCATTTTGATCAGTCGGCTAACTACGCCTCTGGGGCCGATGTTTGTATGTGCGACAGAGCAAGGTGTGTGTTTATTGGAGTTTGTGGATCGTAGGATGCTTGAGACTGAATTTCGAGATCTCCAACGTTTACTTAAAGCGAGCATTATTGTGGGTGAAAATCGACACATTGATCAAGCGAAGAAAGAACTCGCTGAGTACTTTGATGGTCAAAGAAAAACGTTCGATGTCTCACTTCATACGCCAGGTACGGATTTTCAAAATACAGTATGGCAAGCGCTACACGCTATCCCGTTTGGTGAAACCTCGACTTACCAAAAGCAAGCAGAAAGAATTGATAAACCAAAAGCCATTAGAGCCGTTGCATCTGCTAATGGGTTTAACCGTATATCAATTATGGTGCCGTGCCACCGTGTCATAGGTAAAGATGGCAAATTGGTTGGTTATGGTGGAGGTTTGGAGCGAAAACGTTGGTTGATTGAACATGAACAAGCAAATCAATCCTGTGTTTAATTCTTGTGTTTAACGCCTGTTTTGTCCATTCCCATGGAAACGACTAGCGGGTTCAGTGCTTGACGGGCCATAAAGTCTTCTTTGTTGTTGATTCCTTGCCAGCCAATATTAATCAGTGAATGGGCAACTGAACTTCCTAAACTGCTACCAGGTCCAAGTACAATAATCGTGTCCGGTGAAAACTCTTTTACTCCAATTTCAATGGCCTTATTGAATAAGTACGGTTCAGTGACTTGGTGACCGAGGGTATATTCAAACAAGTAAGACGAACAAGTGCTGTAGGGTGTCCAGATGTGTCCGCGTCCATCGATCAGAGGGTATTTAGGTTTTTGGACATTAAGTGATGAAAGTAATGACTTTCCAGTTTCAGATATATGTTGCATTAATGGCGTATGGAATGCCCCGTGATTGTAGAGTCGCATAGGGAAACGGTCATTAATGTTCGGGACTGCTTCTTCAAAGGCGTTTAGACCGGTTTCATTACCAGCAATGACGACATAGCCACCAAGGTCGATGGAGAGGAAAAGCGAATGGGCTTCTTTTAGGTTAATTTGCTCTATAAGCGATTGAAGTTTCTGTTTTTTGCTAGGTATTAGGTTCCAATTTTCATCCATGGCAGGGTAGATGAGTTGGCCTCCGATCAAGCCCTGTTTCATCATGGAACCCATAGTATCGATCAACTGAATGCTGTCCTCGGGGATCAGAGCTTGCGCAACCGATAGCGCAATATACCACCCCATGGAATTGCCTGTAACCGCGACGATGTCGTATTCGTCTTGATTAATACTTTGGAAATCTGCATAAGCGCAGGCGTAAATTAAGGAGGATGCATGTTCTCCCAAGGTGTGCAGTTTGAAAGAGTATTTATCTTTTGAATCCAGTTCATGAACCGTAGGCTGATTAACCGATTCTCGGTAGTGTTCGATAAAACGTAGTTGTTCGGTTTTATCTGAATGGTATCGAGATAAATACCCTAACTCATCTTTGTTGTAAGTACCTCGACCCGGACAGACGACCAGTGCGCGTTTTTTCATTTTACTGCCCTTATCGTTGTTTTGGGTGTGGTTTTAAGTTGAGTATCTGAACTTGCTAGCGCCATGCTGAGGATGTCTTCAATAATGTTATCTACGGAAGGCAACACTAAGTTTGCTGCTTCACCAAGAGGAATGAAGCTGTCTTCAGCGGTTCTTCGTTTAATCTTTTCTGGCTTTTGGTCGGCTTCTAATAGCATGCACATGAGGGATTCACTGAGGGAACCCGTTTTTCGACATTCGTCTAAAATCAGTACCGATTGGCATAGATTCATTTCTTTTAATAAACCTTCTTCATTAAGCGGTGCAAGCCACCTGAGGTCTATAATCCGACCGTTAAGGTTATGTTGATCTTTTAATATTTTTTCAGCTTTTCGGGAAAGGTAATACCCGTTGCCATAGGTTACGATGCAGTAATCGGTGCCATGGCCAAACGTATTAAACTCGCTAGGTTGGATTGGTGTATGGTGTTCTGGATAGGGGCTTGACCAGAGATCATCACCTGGTTCGTGCAGGTCTCGAGTCATGTAAAGCGCAATGGGTTCTATAAAGATGACGACTCGATTCTCTTTATGTGCTAATTCTACGCAACTGCGAAGCAGGGCTACAGCATCCAAGCCATTGGAGGGGCAGGCGATGACTAATCCTGGAATGTCTCGAAATACGGCGATTGAATTGTCGTTGTGGAAGTGCCCCCCAAACCCTTTTTGGTAGGCTAAACCTGCAATGCGGACGACCATCGGATTGCTATATTGTTTATTAGAGAAGAAGGATAGGGTGGCGGCTTCGCCGCGTATTTGATCTTCGGCATTATGAACGTAGGCTAAGAATTGAATTTCCGGAATGGGTAAAATACCATTCTGAGCCAAACCAATGGCACCGCCTAATATACTGGTTTCATCCAATAAGGCGTTAAATACCCTGTTCGGCCCGAACTTCTGTTGCAGTCGAGACGTGACATGATAAACCCCGCCTTTTGTTGCGACGTCTTCACCAAACACGACGATATTTTTGAGTTCGGCCATGGTTTCAGCTAAAGCAAAGTTAATCATGCGCCCTAAAGGTTGCGGCGCTTGAAGTGCGTTAAGTTCTTTTTGGAACAGTTTCTGTCGGGCTTCGGGTTTTAATCCTATTAGAGGAGGATGCTGATTTATATCTGGAATAATCGAAGCCATGACTTCTTCTGTATTTTGCAGCTTAGGTCGATGTATGACCTCTTGAGCGATTAACGTAATTTGATGTTGATGTGTTTGATAAATATCCAGTATTTGCTGGTGGCTGAGTATGTTCAAGTCAGTGAGAATTCTTGCTGAATGAAGCAATGGATCATTACTTTGGTTTTGATCTATTTGAGATTGTTTTAAGTATGCAGTTTCTGCATCTGCGCCCGCATGGCCCATCAACCGAACGGTTTCCATGTGAAGAAAAACAGGGCGTTGTTGCCTAGCAATCTCGACGGCTTTAGAGGCATTGAGATAGCAATGAAGTAAATCTAAACCATCGGCTTGAAGATAAGTCAGTTTTGGTCGATGTTTAAAATTTTGTTCTATCCAACCCGTTGGCGTTTTAACTGATATGCCTATGCCGTTGTCTTCGCATACCCAAAGCAAAGGTAAATCCAATCCTTGATAAGCACACCAAGAAGACATGTTAAACGCACTTTGGGCCGTTGCGTGATTTGCCGACGCATCACCGAAATTACACATGACTAGCGCGTTATCAGGAGGATAATCATCGTTGCAATTATCCAGTTTGAGGCGTTTTCTGGTGGGGATAGCCAGAGCAGCCCCGACGGCTTTAGGCAAGTGTGAAGCAATGGTGCTTGTTTGTGGAGGAACGTTCAGTGCTTTACTGCCGAGTACCTTGTGACGGCCACCGGAGATTGTATCTTCGCTGGAGGCGCACAAAGAGAGCAGCATGTCCCAAATGGGGGATTGGGCTTCTATTTTGGGGGTGTCGAGTTGCGCTTTTCGTGCTCTGTGTATAAAAAAAGCACCACTGCGATAATGAAGGTAAGCAGGGTCCGTGACCTTTAGAGCCTCTGCTAATGCTGTGCTTCCTTCATGCCCCGAGCTGCCTATGGTGTAGAAGCTTTTGCCTATGGCTTTTAGCTTTCGAGCTTCTAAATCTAACAAACGGCTCAAGACTTGGGATTCAAACATAGAAATCAACTGCTCAGCAGAGAGGCCCGCTTCTGCCAGTGAAATACTGTGTCGACGCTCCGGTAGATTGTTCGTTGCGACGCGTTGGATGAAGTCGTCATTGATTGCTGTAGCACTGTCTCGCATGAAATCCCCTGATTAATCTAGCAGTTCAACGTTTGGCCTAGACGTATACACATTAAAAGAACGCCTGAATCTCCGTTTGAGCTCGCCCCAGAATCAATGCATGAATGTCATGAGTGCCTTCATAGGTATTAACCGCTTCGAGGTTCATCATGTGGCGAATGACATGGAACTCATCTGAAATACCGTTACCGCCGTGCATGTCTCTGGCTTCTCGTGCGATAGCGAGGGCTTTCCCGGCAGAATTTCGCTTAATAAGTGAGATTAACTCCACGGGGCATTGACCTTCGTCCATTAAGCGACCGGCTTGCAAACACCCTTGAAGACCCAAACTGATTTCAGTTTGCATGTCGGCGAGTTTCTTCTGAATGAGCTGGTTTGCAGCGAGAGGTTTGTTGAATTGAGTGCGATCCAAACTGTATTGTCGAGCGGCATGCCAGCAGAACTCAGCGGCTCCTAACGCTCCCCAGGCAATACCGTATCGAGCTTTGTTTAAACAACCGAATGGACCTTTTAAACCACTGACATCGGGGAAAATATGGTCTTCAGGAACAATGACTTCATCCATAACAATTTCACCCGTGATGGACGCTCTTAACGAGAACTTACCTTCGATCTTGGGTGCGGATAAGCCTTTCATGCCTTTTTCAAGTACAAAGCCTCGAATCTTGCTGTCTAACTTGGCCCAAACGACGAATACATCTGCAATGGGGGCGTTGGTGATCCACATTTTACTGCCAGTCAATTTATAACCGTCAGAGATTTTTTCTGCGCGAGTCTTCATGCCTGCAGGGTCAGATCCCGCGTCAGGTTCTGTAAGGCCAAAACACCCGACCCATTCGCCTGAGGCTAACTTGGGTAAATATTTTTGTTTTTGTTCTTCCGTACCATAAGCATGAATGGGATGCATGACTAAAGACGATTGAACACTCATGGCAGAGCGGTAGCCACTGTCGACACGTTCAATTTCTCGGGCGATTAATCCATAACTTACGTAGTTACTGCCTGCGCAACCGTACGTTTCAGATAGGGTTGCACCAAGTAATCCTAGGCTGCCCATTTCACTCATAATTTCTCGGTGAAATGTTTCGTGTCTATTCGCCTCAAGTACTCTGGATTGAAGTTTATCTTGGGCGTAATCACGAGTTGCATCTCTAATTAGGCGTTCTTCATCCGTCAGTTGTTGGTCTAATAAGAAAGGGTCTTGCCATGAGAATTGTGCGAGGGTCATAACCAACTCCGAAGCGTCTGTATTTGATGGGTATAAACAGAGGCTAAACGGAGTTGTGCTAAAGTTAAAATATAGTTTTTCTTTATCTGGTATAGATTCTATCTATATTGTTGAGCGCGAAGTGATTAATAGATTGTGTTTGGACAATGCGGTGTTAATTAAGGGTAATTTGTTCAAGTAAAGAGGAGGGTTAAACGTAGTAGAAGTAAAAGAGAAGGTGGAGAGCCCTAAAGGGCTCATAATAGTTTTTCTGCTCGCTTTTTATTTTTATTTTTGAGCGTCAATTCTAAGCTTCTGTTTTTATTTTTATTGATGAAGCCGAATTGTCTGTTTTTGTTGTTCTTAATAAATATATAGCGATTGCTGTGCCAGTTTTAAAATAGTATTTAATAACAGTAAGTTAAGGGTATTCTTAAAAAAGAGTACTCTTTAAAAATACATCAGTTGTTACTTGTGTTCCATTTTGTGGATGGTCTGTTGTGTTACTAGGTAACGCATTTGGGTAACACTTGGTTTCACTATTTGGAACAAATCAAATATTGGGCTTTCAGGAGGTCGACATTGGATGTACGAAGTTTACGGTATTTTATGGCGGTGTATCAGGCAAAAAGTATCAGTGCAGCTGCGAAAGTAAGTTTTGTGGCTCAGCCTTCCATTTCATCGGCGATTCTACAATTAGAGGATCAATTAGAGACGCAGTTATTTGTGAGACATCCGAAAGGGGTTTCACCCACGGAAGCAGCGGATAAACTCTTTCCGTTGGCAAAACAGTTATCCAATGATTTAAATGCCATAGGCCATTTGTTCAAAAGTAAGCCGGTTAAATTGCCTTTTCGTTTGGGATTAATACGGTCATTGGGCGCAAATCGTATGGGGCAATTGTTAAAAGAGTTTGTCGCTAGCGTTGAAGGGATGGATTTAACACTGGTTCAACCAGATGAGCAATGCGATGCGCGCATCATCACGACCAATTACTTGCAAGAAAATGAGCTGTTTCTTCCTCTATGGCAAGATAACTATCTATTGGCCGTGCCTGAGGCGCACTCCATCGGGTTAAAAAGCCAACTCCACGTAGCGGATTTAGCTGGGCTACCCTTCATTCATCGCTCGCCATGCGAAGCGTTGGATTCTTTAATGTACGTGCTTGATCGGGAAAGAATCACGCTTGATATTCGTGCTCGTATCCAAACATTGGAATATACCTTGGCGCTCACGAGTGCAGGGGTGGGGTGCGCATTAACACCGAACATTCCTCGCTTGCTGGAACATGAAGGCATACGCTTTTTATCATTGGCGGATGTGGATCTTAGCCGAACCATCGGTCTGGCATATTCTAAGAATGAAGTTCTAAGTGAGCCTCTGAATGCGTTGATTGAACTTTGCTCAACGTATCCTTTGAACGTTAGCTGATCGCCTGAAGCAAAGGTGAAATCTTGGTTAAGGTTTCTTGGTATTCGGATTCGGCTTCTGAATCCGCTACGATGCCACCGCCACCCCAAGCATGTATTGTATCGCCATCGCGAACTAATGTTCGAATGGTAATGCTGCTGTCCATTCGACCATGCCTGCTTATATAGATGACGGAACCACAGTAAATGGAGCGATGGTGAGGTTCCAATTCGTCGATAATCTCCATCGCACGTATTTTCGGCGCGCCAGTAATTGAACCACCAGGGAAACTGTGCCCCAGTAAGCTGGTAACAGTTTCGTTGTCAGATAATTCGCCTGTCACAGTGCTGACTAAGTGGTGAACGTTCGGGTAACTTTCTACATCGAACAGTTTTGGTACTTTTACGCTGAATGGAGAACACACTCGACTCAGGTCATTACGCAGCAAATCCACAATCATAACGTTTTCGGCGCGATCTTTTGTGCTGGCTAAAAGTTCTTGGCTTAAGAGTATGTCACTCTTCTCGTCGTGGCCTCGAGGGCGGGTACCTTTGATTGGTTTAGTCGTCACCTGACTGTTTTCGAGTTCGATGAAGCGTTCAGGTGAGTGGCTAAGTACGTCCCATTGACCCAATTGAAAGTAAGCAGAGAAAGGCGTGGGTATTCGTTTTGCGATTTTCTCAAAGGCCAAAAGAGAATCCCCTTGGCACTGGGCACTGAACCGTTGGGCAAAATTTACTTGATAACAATCACCGGCAAAAATGTAGTCTTTGAGTACCTTAAATTGCTCGATGTATTCCTGTTTCGTAAGGTTACTTTTAAAAGGCTGGGTCAGAGAAAACAGAGACAATTGAGGGTTGGCTTCATTCGCAAATAAGTCGATCAGCTCTGAATCTTTACGATGAGATAGATCTGAGTCGTTTACTAACCAACTCTTTTGTTCTTTATGATCCGTGATCATTGCCCATCCAAAAATCCCGAACCAAGCAGCAGGCAGCGTGATGTCTTTTTCTGCTTCGCTGGGTAAGGTTTCCAGTTGGTTACCAAAATCGTAGTTCATGAAACCAATTGCGCCGCCAATGAATGGCAACGCTTCGGTCACTGGGTTTATCTTGATGGAATCCAGTATTGAGTTCAGTTTGGCGAGCAGTGTTTTTCCTGTTAGACCAACATCATTTTCGTCGGGCGTTGATTGAATGATTTCTACCGGGTCAGCAGAAAGAATGTCGTAGCGGCCCATTAAGTCTGCGTATTTACCATGGCCACTTTCCAGCATAACGGGGTAAGGCAGATGCTTGATGCTTTTGTAGGCTTCAACTGCATTTGATTGGTAGGCAATGGCAATAATGCTTATGGCCTGAGACATGGTAACCGCTCACTGGGTGGAAAGAGCCGACATTCTACTGATTTATGACATGATTAACAGACAGAATACGATGGATTAAGAATTATTTAGTTTAAGAGTAGCAAGGGATTTTAATATTCGTTCATTGGATCTTTGAGGCCACCCTATAATTGACGTAGGATGGTGGTTATTCTTTCGAATTTTATTACTTTGGCGGTCGTCATTAATACGCACATTAACACGCACATTCAGATTTCTATTTCTAAACAGGCCTTAATGCTTTTTCAAGACGATAGTCTTGTTAAACAATACTCTGTTTCTACGGCAAAGAACGGAGCCGGACAAGAAAGCGGGACAGGGCAAACTCCGTTGGGGCGCCATGTTATTCGAGCTAAAATTGGAGCAGATCAGCCTGAACGCGCTGTTTTTGTTGGACGTCGATTCACAGGCGAAGTCTATTCTGAGTCATTGGCGGAGGCTTTTCCTGAACGGGATTGGATTCTATCCCGTATTTTATGGTTATCAGGTAAAGAGGTTGGGGTAAATCGGTTGGGCAGTGTCGATAGTATGCGGCGTTACATCTACATTCATGGCACGCCTGATACAGAACCTATGGGCGTTCCTTTGTCTCATGGGTGTGTGCGAATGCGTAATAAAGATGTGGTAGAAGTGTTTGAATTAATCCAGACCGGCTGTTTGGTTGATATTCAACGTTAGTTAATAGGGAATAGGATCAATAAATGAAAAGCGCGTCGGTAATTCTTGATCTCCGTGGCACGGAGGTCGCTCAAGATGAAGTGGCTTTACTTCAGCATCCACTTACCGCAGGGGTGATACTTTTTACTCGTAATTATCAATCGCCTGAACGGCTGAGCCGATTATGTGATCAGATTAAAACCTTCAATTCGGATTTATTGATTACGGTCGATCATGAAGGAGGGCGAGTTCAGCGGTTTAGGGATGGATTTACTCGGCTTCCCTCCATGGGTCAGATAGGCGTGTTCTATCACACGCATCAACGCCATGCCATGCGAATCGCAGAATTAACGGGGTTTGTGCTTGCAGCGGAACTTCGCTTATGCGGCGTTGACTTAAGTTATGCGCCTGTTCTCGATTTAGATATGAATATGAATGATGTTATTGGTGATCGATCTTTTTCTGATCGTCCAGACATTGTGGCTGACTTAGCCGTGTGTGTGCTTAATGGTTTGGCACATGCGGGCATGAAGGGGGTAGGGAAGCACTTTCCTGGCCATGGGCACGTTAACGCTGATTCCCATTTGGCTCTGCCCCATGATGATCGGAGCTTTCATGAAATCGAAACCAAAGACTTGTTTCCGTTTCGATTGTTGATTGAATCAGGGCTTCAGGGCGTTATGCCTGCGCATGTTATTTATGATCAAGTGGATTCTGAGCGACCAGCAGGCTTTTCACCGCATTGGTTGCAACATGTGTTAAGAGCGCAGTTGGGTTTTGAGGGCGTTATCTTTAGTGATGACTTGAGTATGCAAGGCGCAGTGGAAGCCGAAAAAACCGCAGCTGGACGTGCAATGGCTGCGATTAATGCAGGTTGTAATATGCTGTTGGTCTGCAATGACCAAGTAGCAGCCAAAGAAGTTCTGGCGGGATTAACTCGTGAAGAAGTCGTACCGAGCACCCTCTTGGGGGGGCTTGAGCCTTCGTTGTCTGTTGATGACATTGATCATGACGAATTGGATCAAGCGAGAGCCGCAATTAACCACTTTATGGCGAACTGATTGAATGAAGTTAGGTAGCAGTCTTTCTGACCGATTGAGCTTTTGGCTAATTCTGTTATTAGGCGTGATTTTTACCCTTACGGCAGCGTTGGACTATTCGTATTCTAAAGAGAATGTGTTGACGGAAGCTCGGCTTAAAATTCGTGAAGAAGTGAAAGACGCGATTTACAAAGTGGAAAGTCTGTTGACGGGAGTTCAGAAAACCACCGATCAACTTGGAATTGTGTTGGGGTACAGCGCGATTACTCCGCAGCTAGCGACGACGCTACTTAAGGATTTAGTTGAAGGTAATACGGATGTGAGTGGTGCCGCAATCGCATTAGAGCCCAAATTTGTAGGCCATGAAGAAGGATTTGCGACCTATTATTATCGAGATTCTGAACAATTAAAGAGAATTGAATTAAGTGGTCGAAATTCTGAAAGTGAGAATGATGTTCCGTACTATCAAGAGCATTGGTATAAGGCAGTAAAAGAAAAGAGAGAGGCGGTTTGGTCTGAACCGTATTTTGACACTTATGGTGCGGGCGTGGCTATGGTGACTTACTCTGTACCTGTTTTCCAAATGGCATCGCCGATGCTGTTTGAAGACCAGAATAAGACTTTTATTGGCGTGGTTACGGGCGACATTGCTGTATCAACGCTGCAATCGTATTTGGATGAGGTCAAAGTTGGTGAAACGGGGTTTGTGCTTTTGGCCAGTCAGCTAGGAACGCTCATTAGTTTTCCCGAACCTAAGCATGTAATGAAATCGTTATTGGAAGTGTACCCTGCAATTAATAAGTCAGAAGAGTGGAAGCACTTATTTGGCTTATTGCTCAGTGGTGAGCAGGGTGTATACCGTGGCAGTTGTTATAAAGATGATCAACGATGCATTATTGGTTATTCGCCCTTAGCCATTACTGGGTGGCCTATTGCTGTCGTAATTCCTGAGCATGAATTCCTTAAACCAGTATTGAATTTTCTTTTAAAGGTGATCGGCCTTGCTGTTTTTGCGCTCATTTTAGCTTTGATCGGTATTCGAGTGGTGACGCATTCGATCATGCACCCGTTGGTGTCGTTATCACGCCTTGTCGGGCGTATCGGGGAAGGTGATTTGAGCACAGTCTTGCCTACGGCTTCTCGCAAAGATGAAGTAGCAAGCTTGGTGAATGCTGTTTCGAACATGCAGAGCCACCTCAAGCAGTACATTCGAGATTTAGAAAATGAGACGGCGTTGTCCAGCCGACTCAAAGGTGAGATGGATGCGGCCACGCGAATCCAGATGGCTATGCTGCCTGGTGAAGGGGAATACCATTACGATTCAAAAGATTATCAGTTGTACGCAAAACTGGAGCCTGCGAAATCCGTAGGAGGCGACCTATATTTTTGTCATGAGTTAGATGACCATCGTAGCTATTTTGTAATAGGGGATGTGTCAGACAAAGGTGTACCGGCGGCTTTATTTATGTCCAAAACAATGACCGTATTAACGCATTTGGTCAGACGTGCAATCTCACCGAATGAATTAATGTACGAAGTGAATAATGTCCTGACACAGAATAACGACGCTTGTATGTTTCTTACTTTATGGTGCGGAATATTGGACCACAAAACCGGCGAATTAGTATTTGCTAGCGGTGGCCATATGGCTCCGTTGCTGCTGCGTCAAACAGCCATTGATCCCTCAGACGTTCAACCAGAAACCAAGTTATTTGTTCCCATAGAGCAAGAAAACGGCATGGCATTAGGGCTTGTGGATGATATGGAATTTCCGATCAATCAATTAATGCTTCAGCCCAATGATTTATTGTTTCTCTATACCGACGGCATTGATGAGGCGATGAATCCTGAAAGACACTTTTTTGGAATCGACCGTATGCGTCAAGTCTTGCTTCAGATGTCTGAAATGAATGCTTGTGTGGCGGGTACATCAATGTATCAGTCGGTGAAAGAGTTTGCGGGTGAGGCGACGCAGTCGGATGATATCACCATCATGGCGATTCACATGTCGGCTTCTGCAATGGAAACCTATGACTTCCTGATTCCCGAAGATATGGGGCAGATGATGGCTGCTCAATGTGAATTAAGCCCTAAGTCCAGTTCAGTAAGCGCGTTGTTTTCGTTTTTAGACGCGTACTGGGAAAGATACGCTTTATCAGATGGTATTTCGTTTGATGTAAAGCTAGCCGCTGAAGAATTACTGTCGAATTCTCTTAATCATGGTCAGTTAGGCGATGATGACTGCATCACCTTATGGGTAGGTCACTGTGAACAACAGGTGTATGTTGAGTTAATCGATGAGGGTAAAGCTTTCAATCCTTTGAAAGAAGCAGATTGTTCTGCCTTAGGTCAATCTTCTGAGGATTGCACGGTAGGGGGGTTAGGCGTTCACTTGGTGAAAGAAGTTACTGATCAGCAGAAATATCAACGTGATGGGAACAAAAATCGTATTTGTTTTTCTAAAACTATAATGTAACGGTGAGCGAATTTCGCTGTGCTCTTAATAAGTGTTTTCGAATAATTTGCTGTGGATTCACAGCTCAATTCGGAAAAAATATATTAGGCTGAGACTGTTATGCAATATGAAATTCAAGATAACAAAACTGTGCTTATTCACCTGTTCTTTTCGCTTGTGGTGTTTGCTGTGTACGGGGTTCAAGTTTGCCCTCTATTAGAATCTCTTTCTGTGCTTCAACTGTTTGTTCCTGTTTTTGTTTCCCTCCTGTTTGTTTTTTTTGCTCAATACAAGTTATCTCCAAACTATAGCTTATCGGAGTGTTCAGAAAAGATTGAAACAGGCCTCTATTGGCGAATGATTTTTGGTTTATTCATAACAGCTTCATTGGCTTTAAGTCTTTTTAATTTGTTGGCCTATTCCGCACCGTTAGAAAGTGCCTTGAAGGTTATTTTAGGCCTCATTACGTTAGGATTTTTTGTGGCTACAGACCTGTCTTTACTATATGAGAAAAAGCAGGCGTTACAGCTAAAGCGTTTGTCGCGACGCTTGCAGCCGAATGAAAATTTTATGCCTTTGACCCAGAAATTTTCGTTGTTTGCCGTTGCAAATACGTTCTTTTTTGCTGTTGTTATTTTTTTAGTGATCAATAAAGACTTACATTGGTTAATGAGCACAGATCAACGATTATCATTGAAAGAGGCTCAACAAGTTATTCTTGTGGAAGTGGGCTTTGTGGTCGTTGTGATGTTGGCGTACACCTTAAAGATTATTCATTCCTTTTCTCATAACTTAAGTTATTTCTTTCAGAATGAGAATGAGACCTTACAGCGTGTTGCCAGTGGAGATTTGTCGGTTCGAGCTCCCGTATCCAGCCATGATGAGTTCGGCCACATTGCGCATAATACCAATCTGATGATTGATGATTTGGCTCGGTATACACAAGAAGTAAAACAAACCCGTGATGTGGCGATACTGGGATTATCTTCGTTAGCGGAAGCGAGAGATAACGAAACGGGTGCACATATCTTGCGAACTCAATACTACGTGAAAGCATTGACGGAATTATTAAAAGACCGTCCTAAGTACAAAGACTATCTTGATGATCAAACCATTGAATTACTTTATAAGTCCGCACCTTTGCATGACATAGGAAAGGTCGGTATTCCGGATGCAATTCTGTTAAAACCAGGGAAGTTGACGGACGACGAATTTGAAATAATGAAAACCCATGCATCCATTGGGGCAGAAGCGTTGGCCACGGCGGAAGGTCAATTGGGCAGTAATTCCTTTTTACGCTTTGCTCGTGAGATTTCAGAAACTCACCATGAAAAGTGGGACGGCAGTGGTTACCCCAATGGGTTAAAGGGTGAGGATATTCCATTGTCTGGACGTTTGATGGCACTGGCTGACGTTTATGATGCTTTAATTTCCAAACGGGTTTATAAACCAGCGTTTTCCCATGAAAAAGCCAAATCTATTTTAATTGATGGTAAAGGAACCCACTTCGACCCTGATATTGTGGATGCCTTCATTGAATGCGAACAAGCGTTTGTCGATATAGCCACCAAGTACAGCGACAAGCATTGACGCGTTTATTTATTCTTTAGGTGCTGTAGTTGGCGCAATGACGATCTGATTTCGGCCTATTTCTTTGGCTGTAAATAATGCCTTGTCCGCTCTCTCATAGGTGGGTGAAAATTCTGGTTTCAATGACTTGGGTTTTTTGTTTGACGTGTCGATGAAATCGCAGTGGGTTAGACCTGCGCTGAAGGTGACATTAATGGTGTTGTTTTCAAACTTGGGTGGTGTATTTCTTAATTTTGTTTGAATACGTTGTAGAATTTCTCTGGCCTGAATTACGTTGGAATCAGGGCAAAGCAGAAAGAACTCTTCACCTCCGATTCTGGCAAACACATCGTAATCGCGTATCTCTTCTTGAACCAGTTTTACAAAATGGGTCAAAACGCAGTCACCGCCAAGGTGGGTGTAGTCGGTATTGATGGCTTTGAAATAGTCCAAATCAATTACGCAGAAGGCAAGGTCGTAATTGTTTCTTTGAGCACTGCTGACAAGTGCAGGAATGGATTCCATGAAGGCTCTTCGGTTGAGTGCTCCTGTCAGCGGGTCGCGCCTTGATTGTTCGCTTAATAACTTATTAGCACGCATTAATGAGTCTGTTTTTATCAGAAGTTGCTTTCTCAGAAGGAAAATATGCGTGATGAGAAATGCTACAACAAGCACAAGGAAACTGCCTAAAATAACCCACAAAAGCCAAGAGGGTATGACTTCTTCTTTGATGGATTCTGTTCGAAACCATTTCTGAAATACGGGATCAGTTTTTGATGTGGGTAGCGCTGAAAATCCAGACTGAAGTATGTTCAATCGTTTTTCATCGTTTTCGTTGACCGCAGATTTTAGTGCCGATTTGTAGAGTGTTTCCCTCGCTGAAAACAGATTTTTGGCATCGTTGATATGCAAAAGGTAAAGCGCTACGGGATAGTCTGCAACAAAGGCATTGAAGCTGTTTTCTGCATTTGTGCTTGGTACTGAGCTTGGCTCTGAATTTGGTTCAGGGCTTGCATTTGGCTTCGTAGTAAATGCTATCGCTGTACGAATGAGATCCGTATTGTTATCAAAAAATATGATGCGAGATTCGGGGTGATGCTTTCTTAAGAACTCTTCTTCCATTCCACCTCGAACAACGGCAATGTTTTGTTCATGAAAGCTGCTCAAGGACCCTGATATGCTGTTATGAACGAACAAGCTGGTTTCAAGTGGTGATACATCAGGCCCGAAATCCAATGTTTTATCACGTAGAGGAGAAAATAACAGGCCCCCATGAATATCGGCTCTACCATCGTTGACTGCTGTGAGCGTATCGTCCCATTGATCTAAAAATAAGAATTGGGTTTCAAGCTGATTTTCTTCTGCAAACAACGTCCATAAATCAACGAGTAATCCTGCGTGTTTATTTTCATCGTCGACGAAGGAAAAGGGCGGGTAGTTTGCCGAAAGTGAAATCGTTAATGGCTTACCATTGTCTGTTGGTTCTATGCCATCATAGATCCAGATAGCGAATAAAGTCAGAACTATTATCGATATGACGGTGTTTTTTTTGTTCATATAGGGCGTCTTTGGTTCGGTCGACGAGTATATAGCAAGCAATACCGCCAATCTTCAATAGATGTTTAATATAGTGCTTTTTTCTTAGGTGTGTTTTGGGCGTTGATGAGAGTATTAAATACTCGGAGATGCCTTCCTATCTAATGCAGTTCTTTTCGCCTAATATAGCGGTCTTTCCTGTGTATGAGATGAACATTTGAGGCGTATATGGACGTAGAAAACACAAGCAAGGTTGCTGGCGTTATGGGTAAAGTAAAAAAAGCGGATCACACTGAAATATCCAGTTCTGGATTTTGGATTGGGCACCTACTCATGGTGACTGCAACCATCTTTGGTGTGTATTTAGCGGCCCAAGCGGGCTTGAAGCAAGCCATTATTTTTGATGATGTAAGCACAAAACAAAGTAACTACTTTCTTAGGACGTCGCTTTATGAAGAGTTGCGGGATAATGTAAAAATTCTTCGTGAGTATAATAAAAACGCGTTAAGTAAAAACTCCACGAAAAGCGCGCTTAAGATGCAGAACCCCAATCTCAGTAAGTACGTTTGGGATACGATGAAATACTCACCTGTAACACTTGAAACCCCAAGTTATTTTCTGACAGAAACTCGCAAGTTTTACCGCGATGCCGAAGACATAATTCATAAAGGCGAAGAGAAATTTTACGGTTCAAGACATGCATCTAAGTTAATGACTGCTGTGCTTGATCGAATGGAAAAGGAAGTGCTTCCAAAACTGGCTAAAAATACAGATTATCTCATTGAAGAGCTGAAAGAATTTGATGTAGATGTCAGTGAAATTCAAGGATTGAATTGATGAAAAACCAAAAGTATTGCCCGAAATGTGTCCAGTCCCCTTTGGATGTAACTCATTATCATGGTGAAGAATTAGACGTTTGTAGGCAGTGCGGAGGCTTGTGGTTCGAAAAGAACGAATTGAACGATATGCTTTCCTCGGTTGATAATGGTGATGAGGATGTGAAGTTTGAGTCGCAGTTAGGTGAATGCCTAGGAAAGTCAGATAAAGCATGCCCTGATTGCCATCATTCGTTGCAGCGATATCATTTATTAAAGGGCTTTGAAGTCGAAGTGGACCTTTGTCTCTCATGTTCGGGGGGATGGGTTGATCGTGAAGAAGTTGAGCAAGTAAAGCAATCCCCTCGTGTTCAACACGCCTTAAGTGAGATCAATGGAAGCACCAGTTGGAAGACTTGGTTATTTCAGTTTATGTCTCAAATGCCCATTGAATACAACATGAAACCGCATATTAAACCTGTGGTTACTTGGGCTCTTATTGTACTTAATACGCTAATCTTTTTTGCCTATTTTGGTAATGAATCCTTAACACAAAATATATTTGCTGAGTTTGCAAATACGCCTGCACATGTTATGCAGGGCGATGCGTTATGGACGCTTCTTACCAGTACCTTTTTACATGGCAGCGTGTTGCATTTATTAGGGAATATGTATTTTCTGTACTTGATAGGCGATAACATTGAGGACGCACTTGGGCACAAAACGTATCTAGCGATCTATCTTTTATGTGGTCTCGCCGCAAGCCTTGTGAGTGTTGCTTTTAATATGGATCGAACCATACCCAGTGTTGGTGCCAGTGGGGCAATCGCTGGGCTTTTCGGCCTTTATCTCGTCTGGTTTAGGCATGCAAGCTTAACGTTTATGTTTGTTGTTTTTCAGAAGAAACTCTCGCCTGTTTGGTACTTCGCAATTTGGCTAGGGCTGAATTTCTTTGGGATGTTAACGGCTGAAGGCGGTGTTGATTACTGGGCTCATATTGGTGGTTTTGCAGTCGGCTTATTGCTTGGGGTTCTTTTGAAGCCGTATGTCATGAAAAGAAACCCGATTTTAGGTCTTTTGTCTTCACCGGAAGCCAAGATTTCACGATAGCACATTGGTTTTACATTCAGACCGGTTTTTGTAGTTTGGTTGATTACTGGTTAAGCGCGGTTTTCTGCGCTTAACCTTTTCTTAAGTTGAGAACGATTCTGCCAGGTTCTTTAAGTTTGAAACGAGCTTGGCTTGTTCTTTACTTGATGTAGATATTTCGTTGGAGCCTGTGACGGTCTGGTGAGACATTTCATCAATTCGAACTACATTACGGTTGAGTTCGTGATTCACCATGGAATATTCTTCCGATGCACATGCAATTTGATGGTTCATGTCACGAATTGTACCGATAGAAATTCCAATATTAATCAGTGATTTCTCTACCTGTTTTGCTTTCGTTACTGTGTCTTGTACTTTACCTTTGGACGTAGCAACGGATTTATAGGCCTCTTCCGTATCGTTGCGGAAATCATTAATAATTTGCTCAATTTCGCCTACGGAATCATGGGTTCTTTGGGCCAGACCTCTTACTTCGTCGGCAACCACTGAGAATCCTCTGCCTTGCTCACCGGCTCTAGCTGCTTCAATCGATGCATTCAAGGCGAGAAGATTTGTTTGTTCTGCAACACTTTTAATCACGTCTAAAACACTGATGATGTTGACACTGTTGTCTCTGAGCTTTGCTAGAACTGCTTCGACGGTTGCTACTTCGGTATTTAATTCTTCAATGGATTGAACCGTTTGGGAGACAAGGCTATTTCCTTCATTTGCTTGGCTATCAACGTTACCTGCTGCCTCGGCTGCTCTGACTGTGCTGTTGGCGACTTCTTCCGCAGTGGTCGCCATTTGGTGGATTGCCGTTGCAAGTTGAGAGGTTTCTTGCTGTTGTTCAGTTAGGTTAATTGTACTCTGCTGAGAAGTGGTGGCTGTTTGTTCTGCTGCTGCAGCGAGTTGAATACTGGAACTGCTAATCTCTTGCACAATGTTAGAGAATGAATCGAGCATTTTATTTAGGCTCAGAGAAATGATGCCTAAGTCATCCTGACTGTAGGTTTCAGTCTTTAGAGAAAGTTTCTTATCATTTGTAGACGCTGTGATGACGTCTAGAATGTTCCGAACTTGAACATTGATGATATTGACGATGAGTCCTCCTAATAGAAGGGCTGCTGCGGTAATTATGCTAACAATGGTCAGTTGAGAATTTCGATGGTTTTTTGATCTGTCTATACGTTCATTAAGCAGTAAGGTGAGTTCAGGCGAGGTACTGTTTAATAATTGCTTGGTACTTAATATTGCGCTGCTCCCTGCATCAAATATTTTTGCACTGGAAACGTTAAAGCTTTCTTTTGAGAGTACTTCATTATTTAAAATTGAGAGGAAATAGTCGATTTTTGTTTTCATATTTGAAAAGGGTTGATCAAGCACATCTTTCATTTCTGTGTTGATCGTACTTTCATTGGCTGTATTTAATGCGTATTCCGATCGATGAATTAGCCGATCTATTTCATGAGAGAAAATACTGAGCTGAATCGCTTGTTTTGTTGTCATTTTACCCGATACGACAATGCCAGAAGCCATCCCCCTTGCTTTACCTAGCGCCTCCATTAATTCAGGTAATGAAAGGGTAATCATATCCATTAAGTAGAACGTATCTAAGTCAGGATCTAAGGTAAGATTTGACTGGTCGGCCACATGGACGATCAACTTTAGGACATCGAGAATCAACTCCGTGTGCGTGGTGAATGATTCAGTGGTCGTAACGTCTCGTTTACCTTTAATATCATTCCAGCGCGCGTGGATTTCAGACATTAACTCTTCTGTTTTTAGTTCCGCTCCGTACTTTTCTTGAAGTGCATCAAGGGCTTGAAAGCGTTGTGTAACAAGGCTTTCAATGGTTCGTATCTTCAATTCAAAAACTTGATCACCGTGTAGGTAAGCGGCCATTAGCCCTCTGTGTTTGGCTATATTCTGTTGGAGTGGATACACTTCGGTTAAGAACTCGGCTCCCAAGATCTCTTTTTCGGCAAACTTAATTCTATAGTTCTCAGCATGAATAAAGAAAACCAATAAAATAACGGTAGGAATTAATAAAAGTGCCGAGAAAATCAAAATTTTTACAGACAGTGGACGATCATTAATGACCTTAGGTAAGGTAACCATTGTGTTTTTTCCTGCCTTGGATTGTTAGTTTTTAACACATGGAGCTATGACCGTTCACAAAAGATGAAAGGCTGAGCGTTTGACATCTATGAGCTACTTTGAATTGGCATCTATGAACTACTTTGAATAGTAAGGTGAGTAAAAATATAGAACTGAGCAGGTAATAAGTCCTTAAGGTATAGTGTGCACGTGATGTGCGTCTTTTAGGTGTTTTACTGTGTAATATTGACTAATTGGGTGAGAATTCTATTGCTTTATGAATGGGCAATTGTGTTTATCTTCCTGATTATAATAAGAATAAACAATAAATTATGATGCTTGATTTGAGGATGAAATGGACAGACGAAAATTTCTGAAAGGGACTATGGTGACGACTCTAGGTCTAGCCAGTGTTACTGGTATTGGTGCGGGTGCTTTTTTTGCTATAGAGCATGGAAACCCGGAGCATCTAACGCTTGAATCAATATTGGTTCGTTTACAGAAACTTAGGCGCAGTGAGATAAATTTGCATGGGGATTGGAGTGCATTCCATATATTTTCCCATTTGGCCCAAAGTATAGAACTTTCAATGACGGGTTATCCGCAACATAAGCCGGAGATTTTTAAACGAACAGTGGGTTCATTGGCGTTTAAAGGGTTTTCAGCCAAAGGCAGAATGCATCATAACTTGAATGAAGATATTCCAGGCGTTGAAGTGCCATCAGAGGCAGGTAATACCGGTTTAGCCATGGATCGCTTAATGCGTGCGATTCTTAACTTTGAGCATTTCTCTGGGGATTTACAGCCGCACTTTGCTTATGGTTCCTTAACTAAACCAGAGTACTCGATGGCTCATGTTCTGCATTTTAATAATCATATGCAGTCACTGACTTAATCGTGTGAGTAAGTGAAGGTAGTACCTACAGAATTTAAATTCGCCAGAAATGGTCTATACAATTAGTTGATTGTTTTAAGGTGTGTATTGCAAAGGAGTAATGGATATGAAACCCATCCTCATTGCTGTGGCTGTTTTAATTTTGGCTTCTTGCAGTACGATCAAAACCCATTCCGATTATGATCTTAAGTTTGATTTTAATTCAGTGAATTCTTATGCCTGGTCTCAAGAGCGCGTTAAAGCGTCGACCAATCACGGAGATGGATTACTGGATCAAAGGGTAAAGAAAGCGGTACACCGAGAGTTGTTGAAAAAAGGGCTTATTAAAGGTGAGAATGATCAAGCAGACATCCTTCTCAATTACTTCATAACCGTTGATAAAAGAATCAATCCAGATAGCTTTAATACAAGTTTTGGTTTTAGTTCATTTTATAGTTCAGGTTGGGGAAGCAGTATTTCTATTCAAACGCCAGCTCAAGAACATAATGTGGCTACGCTTATTTTGGATATAGTAGACCGCTCCAGTGGTAAATTAATATGGCGCGGTTCGGTTGAAAATATTCTCCGAAACAATAGAACACCTGAAGAACGTGCTGAAGTGATTAATAGAGCCGTAAATAAGATGTTACTAACGTTTCCTCCGACGCCTCAATTAGAGTGACTCCAAGCCATGGAGAAACAGTTCGTTATTACAGTTAGTTATTAATGCGATCTGAAATGGTAAAGTAGTTTACTTCAAAGGTTTAAGAGACGAGTTTCGTGAATTTTTCCAATACGTATGTAAATCTAGGTGAACGCTTTTTTGTTAGAACACCTCCAACGCCAGTTAAGTCTCCAAAGTTATTTCTATGGAATGATTCTCTCGCTAAAGAGTTAGATATTTCACAAACTTCTGACGTCGATTCCGATTCATTAGCTCAAACGTTTTCTGGAAACCAGATGCTCTCTGGTTCAGATTCTATTTCAATGGTCTATGCAGGTCATCAGTTTGGCAACTTTAACCCTCAACTGGGTGATGGTAGAGCTCATTTACTGGGTGAGATTGTTAGTCAAGCAGGCGAGCGTCATGATATTCAGCTCAAAGGATCAGGCCCCAGTGCTTTCTCGCGAAGCGGTGATGGTCGTTGTGCAATTGGCCCAGCCGTTCGTGAATTCATCATGAGCCAAGCCATGAAATCATTGGGAGTGCCGACCACGCAATGCTTAGCTGTTGTTACTACGGGGGAACCGGTATACCGAGAAGGAGTGAAGCCCGGTGCTGTGGTAACTCGTGTTGCCAGCAGCCATATTCGTGTTGGAACCTTTCAGTTTTTTGCTGCTCAAGGTGACTTAGCATCACTTAAAGCCCTAGCAGACTACACCATAAGTCGTCATTACCCCGTAGGTGATAATGAAGCTCTTGATCCAGAGGAATCAGAGTATGTTGCCTTGTTGGATAATGTCATTGGTAATCAAATTAAATTGGTGACTGAGTGGATGAGAGTCGGCTTTATTCATGGTGTGATGAATACCGACAACACTGCTATCTCGGGTGAGACGATTGATTTTGGCCCTTGCGCAATGATGGGGGTTTATAATCCTCAAACCGTCTACAGTTCCATTGATCATGGCAGTCGTTATGCTTTTGGTAACCAGCCGCACATTGTTCATTGGAACATGGCTCGTTTTGCAGAGTGCCTACTTGAGTTGGTTGATCAAGACGATAAGACATCAGCCGAGAGCATTGTTTCGCTGATTAATGATTTTCCGAGTCGCTATCAAAACGCTTATAAAACGATGATGGCGAATAAACTAGGGTTGGCCGAAGGACAAGAAGGCGATGAGGCTTTTATCGCATCAATGTTAGAGCAAATGGTTCAGTTGAAGTTGGATTATACGGACACCTTTAATCTGTTAACTAAATCGTTAACATCCGAAACAGAGGCGACCAAACTGAGCCAGTCATTAGGCTCGGCTTTCAATCAATGGTTGGAACGGGTAGGGGCTCAATCGACTTCAAAAGAGCAGATACAAGCCTTGATGAGACGTAATAATCCGACGGTTATCCCTCGTAATCATCATATGGAGGAAGTGTTGAAGGCGAGTGAAGAAATGGGCGATGCTTCTTTGGCAAACGAGTTTTTAATGGTATTGAAAGAGCCGTACAAAGAATCAGCCTTGACGGTTAAATACCAAACAACACAAGAAGACTATGATAAAAAATATCAGACCTTTTGTGGTACTTGATCTTGGGTGAACCAGTGTCAACGTGAACGGTGTTATTCTGTCGGTCTAAATATTGATCTAGATCAGACCTCTATTTCTATAAGCCTTTTATTATTAGGGCTATTAGATTAATGAGGGATTGAGATGAGCACATTTTTCGATTTATTCACCAGTTTAAGTGGCATATTAAGTTTGTTTGTTGTTTTGTTCATTATTGGGATGGCTGTGTTTTGCGCGCACATGTTTATTACTAAAATGAACAGCGAAGGCGAGGAATATGACAGAACGCACCCTAAAACGACTGAATAGTGGTTTTCTGTTCTGCATGAGCTTTTGATGTTGTTTTAAAAGCCTGTTTTTTAACAGGCTTTTTTTATTTCTGAATTTAGAGTTCGAACTTAACTCAATGCTCTAATAGCCCTTGAAACCCACAAAGTCCTCGCCACTCCAACCGCTAGAGTGTAAGAATATACGCTAGAAACAGCATGGCAAAGATCAAGTTACCAACCCCAACCTTTAAAAACTCTTCTTTGGGAAAGTCATACTTTTTATAACAAATAAAGCAAGATACAAACGACCAGAATTTGAGTGCCATACCAAATACGAGTAGAGGTATGGCTATTTCGGGGTAGAAGAATACGTAGGTGTATATCACACTGAATAAGAATGCGGTCCCGCCTGTGAAGAGTCGATACTGCATATAGTCGGTAGGAATGTCCCCTGCATCTGTTTGTAATACAGGGGCTTGAAACCACATGATGAGAGCGCCAATTAAGTTATAGATAGCAGCAACGATAAGAATGTATTCCATTTTATTCTCCTAGTAACTATTGTCCTTGAGGTCGATCCATTTCTCTTATATCACAAGGGGATTTATGACTGAGGTGAGAATGCTTGAAATGTGAATTCAAACAGGTGTTCGAATTTTAGATGATCATATGACCTATGATTCCCACGACAAACCCGAATACCGCCCCCATGGACGGCGCCCAGTGTTTCTCGAGCACTGCTTGAGGGGCAATATCTTGAAATACAGAATAAAGAATGCCGCCGGATGCAAATAACATGATGGCTGCAACGGTAGATGGTTGGTCCGATAGCCAAATGAAGCCTGACATGCCTGCAATCGGGCCCAGTAGCGCCATTATTGCGAATGTTCCTATTATTCTAAATCGTGAATATTCCGAGCTTTCACGAAGTTCGCGAAATGCATTAAAACCTTCGGGCAAATTTTGAAGCGCCATGAGTAAAACTAATAAAAAAGCGCTGTTTCCGCCTGCTGCAAATACGGCACCTAGCGCCAGAGATTCAGGTATAAAGTCAGAGAGCATTGCGGCGAGTTGGCTGGCATGGGTTTTCATTCGATCTAGGCAGATATCCAGAACCATAAATGCCAAACCGCCAAGACAAAAGTATGTGGCGGCAGAAACGGGCGTTAGAAACTTAATGCCATCAGGTACCAGAACTAGGGCAATGGCAGAAAGAAGTGCTCCTCCGCCAAATGCTACTACACTGTGTCTGAACTCTTCTTCCAGCCAATTTGGTTTTATGTGCTCGAAACTGGCTATGGTTGCACCTAAAGGCATTGCCATACCAGCAATAAGAGTAGAGATGATTACAAGGGTTAGCTCGTTCATTGATCGCCTTAGATCGTAAATTATTTTGTTGGTCTTGAGTTATTTGCACTGAGTCATTTACACAGTGTTATGCAAAGAACTGATCTTGGATAAGAAAGATACCGTTTCGACAAGTATTCAGCCATTAAATCTAGGGTGATTAAGCAATTTTTAGTTTGTAAACAATGCATTGATGTTGTGTTCGAATTCTAAGAAACCAGCTATGATTATCTAAGGGCTAGAGCGTGTCACTGCCGTAGGCAGGTAAAAAGGAGAAAAACGTGGCATTAGATATACAGTTGATTGAAGTACAAGCACCAAAGGTAAAGCGCTTTTTGTTGGACGGTTCATTGGACACTGAAACAGCCCCTGAGCTGGAACAAGCTGTGATGGATGTGATTTCAACGGACGTTGATTTATTAGTTCTGGATATGAAAACCTTAGACTTTATCAGCTCTGCTGGGCTTCGAGTTGTGTTTATGGCAACGAAGAAGATGAAAGCAAAAAATGGCCGTTTAGCTGTGGCAAATCGTCAAGTCCAAATTACCAAAGTGTTTGAGATTGTGAAGGCATTGCCAGACCTAACTATTTTTAAAGACGATGAAGAAATGGATGATTATTTGGCTGCGATGCAAGAAAAGTTTAAATCGGGTGACTTTTAATCTCAACGAACCTTTTAATTCACCGAGCAAGGGTTGAATAGGTAAACAGCAGTCGTTTTCTGTTCTAGGTTCATTTGATATTAATGTTGTAACGCGTTTACGCGATTTATTATTTCAATGAGTTATCTATGCAATTGAATTCAATTAGGTTTGGGCTTAATACCTTTTTTGTAAGTATCTTATGGGTGTTGTCTGGGCTTACCTTGGCTGCCGAGAAGTTACCTTCGGTCCTTCTTTTAAACTCTTATCATGCTCAGTATCAATGGACGGCAGAAATCACCCGAGGCGTTCAAGATACGATCGAAACCGTACTACCCGCAGAAAGCCTCCATGTTGAATTTATGGATACCCGTCGTTATATCGACGATCAAGAATACTACCAGAAACTGTTAGATCTATTGGCCCACAAATATCAATTGATCCCCCCAGACTTAATTATTACCAGTGACGACAATGCCTATTACTTTCTTATGGAACACGGGGATTCACTTTTTCCAAATAAGCCGATTATCTTTTGTGGTGTGAATGTTTTTAATCCCGAAACCTTGGTTGGAAAAGAGAATGTTACCGGGATTCAGGAAGGTATGGCGATCGAAGGGAATTTACAATTAATTCAAGCACTTCAACCGGAGGTAAAGCGAGTCATTATGTTGGGTGACTCGACAGGTTTAGGATCAAGAATGGTTGAAAAAGCTAAGAGTATTCAGGCTCGTTGGCGTGATGGGGAAGTTAATAAGATGTCTCTGGAAATTTGGGATGACTTCACTTTTGATGAGCTTTTGAAGAATGCATCTCAAGCAGATAGTGAAACGGCTTTTCTAGTCTTAGCAATTCATAAAGACTCAAAGGGAAAGTATTTTTCTTACCTGCGTGATTTGCCACTTCTTGCTCAAGCAAGTGCAGTGCCCGTGTATGGGATGTGGGGGACTTTGATGCTTGGGTCAGGGGTTCTTGGCGGTCTAATGAATAACCCATACCTCCATGGTCAGAACGTTGCTGGTATGGCTTTGGACGTTCTCAGTGGTACGCCAATTTCTGATTTACCGGTTTTACCAAGCGCAGAATTTCGTCCGTACTTTGATCACGTTCAGTTAACAAAATTTGATATCTCAACAGAACGTTTACCGAAAAATAGCACGCTTATTGGTAAACCTGAGTCATTGTATGGTGAGCATTCTGGCCTTATTAATAGTGTTCTGTTTTTGATTTTTTTTCTTATCGTGGTGATTTCTCAATTGATAGTGAATGTACGTCAGAAAGCGTTTGCTCAAGTTAAACTGCGTCAGTTTAATGCGGAACTGGAATATAAGGTTTCTCAACGAACCAAAGACCTAGATGAGCGTAATCAGCAATTAGAGGCCGCGTCTCTAAAGATGGAAGAGCTTGCTTACACTGATACCTTAACCGGTATGGCCAACCGACGAGCAGGGGTCAAGGAAGTTAAAGCTTACATTCAACGCGCTAGCACCAAGTATTCACCCATTGTGATCGCTATTTTAGACATTGATCACTTCAAACAGGTAAATGATACCTATGGCCATCAAGTGGGAGATGAGGTTCTTTGTGATGTTGCAACATTCTTAAGGAATTGCTTACGGCCGAGTGATCGAGTTTATCGGTGGGGCGGAGAGGAGTTCTTGATCATGCTACCTGGTGCTGACGCGTCTTTGGCAATGGATGTATGTCAGAGACTAAGAGAGGGCGTTAGTGGCATTAACTTTCTTAATGCTGGCCAAGTGACAGTGAGCATTGGATTAACTGAATTCAAAACGGATGATTCTTATGATTCGATTATCCAGCGGGCCGACGAATCCTTGTATTTAGCGAAAGAAAGAGGGCGAGATCGGGTGATTATTGATTCGCAGGAAGTTGCTTGATCAGTCTTGCCAAGGACGTCTGAATCGAATCAGGAACATAGCCTTGAACAGTTGTCTAAGTACCTTCGCTTTTAAACGCTCATAGGCTTGGTATTTGATAACACGTTTGTTAATAAGATGAGCGTTTACGATTCCCCATAATGGCCACCAAATAAGTTTTTTAACACCTTTTGCTCGTATGGCTGCATCTCTATGTATGACCAATACATGCATGTGGAGGTCGTTATACTTTGGCTGGATAAAGGTAAATGGGGTTTGCTTAAAGCCAATGGACTTATAGAGCTTTAATAAAAACTTATCTGTACTGGCAATGATGTAGTTCTTATTCAGCATCATGGTCAGCATATATATCTGTTCAAAAATCCCATGCAGTATGTCTGTATCTCGGTAGTCAGGATGCAAACAAAGGGCTGCAATTTCTAATGTTTCTTCACTTGGAGGAAGCGTTAATCCGGAATCATCTTCAAAGAATGTCTGTATCTCAAATGGCTTTTGATTGCCGTCACCCACGATGATGGTCGCGCTGCCAATGATTTCGTCGTTATGCATAACCATGATGATGTGGCTGTAATCGTCAAAGAAGTACGAGACTTTCTCTAGATTGGCATCATGATCTATCTTATTTACACCGGAGTAAGCGAATCGTCTAGTCCGTAATACGGCTTCATAATCGGATTGAGTTTCAGCGTATTTATATTGAATAAATTCTTTCACCGTTTTAACGGTAAATCCAGCCGCTCGAATGTCCTCGGGTGTTGATGAGGTGTATCGCATCAAGTAATGGTTTAGGTTGTCTCTTAGGGCTGGTGGTAATTTGCCCGTTAGCTGGATAAAACATTGTACGGTGCCATCGGAATGAAATTTGATGGACGAAACTCGGCCATTGATGGGTTTTGAAGGTTGAAACATTCCTAAGTTGAAGGAGATGTCCATTTCGGTAAATAAAGAAAATTCAGGTTGAATCCCAGAGACAAGAAGACCTTCTTTACTTATTTCTTTGACTTCGAAAAACGAGAGGGTTTTATATTGAAATGGATGAAAGATTTGACCTGTCAGAGAGTGATCGCTTTTCAGTGTAATGGGATCATACAGTGGTTCTTGTACAAACTTGTCCGCCATGACACGTAAAGATAGCCTGAGCCTTTCTCCATAGCGTTCCATCTCAATGATCTGAGCTTTGATGACATACTGAAGTTGAAACGTCGGACTCAGTTGAACTACGGTAAGTTGACCTGGGAAGCATAAATGATCGAATTTGCTGTCTACGAATAAGCTGAAACCAAAGCTTGTGTAGTCAATGAGCGTCGTTGGTACGGTTTGATCTGCGAACATCAGCTCTGCTTTATAGCCGTGATTATCGGGTAATAAAGGCCGATGAACTTTTCTATCTGTTTCTTGAGGGTAATTGCCGTACATATTCTGCAACTCAGGATTAACTTTGTTGTAATACTAAAGTAGTATTACAATGTGCCATAATTTTTTATATAAAACAATAGCTTAGTTGCCCTAAATGAGAGTGGTTAAGTTTCTTTGACGGTCACTTTATGTCGATTGCATACTTGGATCACTGGCTAAGCCAAGAATTCGCGTGAGAGGAGGTGCACCTTGTATGTCTTTTAACGGAATGCCGTAAACATCTTTGTCGAGTTGCTGTGGGGTGATAGGGCCAACCGTTGCTCCCATTCCGGCCGCAACCAGAGATATGGCCCAGTCTTCGTTTTCCACCTGAGCAGTTAAATCGATGGAGTGAGATGATTCGGAAATTAGGAGGTTAAATTCCTCCACAAACTCACAATGGCTTCGTTCAATCCAAGGGAGTTGAATAAGATCTTCAAGTTGAATTGTTTGGTTCAATTGATGTTTCTGTGCCACGTCATGGCCAGAAGGGATTAACAGGTAATACTCTTCTTGAATCAATTCTAACCATTGTTGGTTGTCGGAAAGCTGTTGCATGCTAATGAGTTGATGAGACGCTTGGGATGCATCTGCAGTAAGAATCCAATGCACGGTTGGGTGCAGCTGTTGTAGTTTTTGCATGCTAACTTTCAGGGCGTACGCATTGACTGAAGGTGAAACGAATAAATTCAGCGTATCTTTTGGCGTTTGCTGCATGTCTGACTTAATCAGATCAGCATGCTGTAATAAAGACCTCGCTTTTTGATAGAAGCGAGACCCAGCTTCGGTTGTGGTCACGCCTTTTCTACTGCGAATTAAGAATGTGGTTTCGAATTCTTGCTCAAGTTGGGCGATTGCATTGGTGATAGAGGGCTGTGCAATATGGCACTGTTCAGCTGCCGCTGTGATGGAGCCTGCTTCAACGGCATGTACTAAATATTTTAGTGCTCTTAAGTCCATAAGTGATAGCCCTATTGATGATTAATTCACTTTTGTTTGCGAGATTTCTGAGTGATGGTTCAATGCCGTAAATACAGGGAATTTAGGCAGCTTTCTCGCTGCAATTTGATCGTGGGCAGGCACTATGATTAATTCAGCGTCGTTTTTCTTCAGCGTGTGAATTTGCTTAATGACTTTGCTGTTCTTTTCAATGTTTGCGTCAACGCCGACTAACCACTGAGTAATGCCTGGTCTTGGTTTGTTGTTTGTGACGCCGTCCATTAACCAAGTTGTATCGCCAATAAAGAAGTAACGGTCACCAGTATCGGTTGTTAAAAACAAACCGACTTGGCCGGGTGTGTGTCCTGCAAGGCTAACCAGCACGAGGCTGTTGTCATTATACAGATCAAGGCTTCGTTCAAAACCCATGTAGGGTTTATCTTCTAATTTCAACGGTTGCCAGTTAATGTCATCGACAAGGTGCTCTTTAAGGTAGGCAGGGGCTTCGCCTGCCAATGCAGCATCAATGCCTGCTTGCTCGGAAAATACCGGTATACCTGCGAGTTCTGGTAAACCACCGGTGTGGTCCCAATGTAGGTGAGACGGAATGATTGCGGAAATCAAATCCAGGGACATGTTCTGATCTTTAAGCTGCTCTGCCACACTTGAGACGTCACCAATAGAGAACAGTTGGCGATCAAACCAGCCTAGTTTATCCAATGCCGGTTGTGTATTTTTTCCTAAGCCTGTGTCGAATAAAATATTGCCTTGAGGATGTTTGATGTAGATGGCTTGATGCACTGGCTTACTGATGTTGAACCAGCTACCGCCTTCTACCATTGTTGCCTCAATCGCGCCTTCACTTGTGCCTGTAACAATTGAACTGAATTGAACGTCATTGTCGCCTCGGCTATTGAATGAGAGCACCGTTAATAAAATAAAAGTAAGTGACGTTAATGAGAGGTTTTTTTGGGAGTGTATTGATGCCATGTTTAGTTCCTTGGTTTTAATTCTTATTGCTGGATAGGAAGATAGTGGCTATAAATCTACTATATGTAAAATATGTAATTTATGCTTTAACTATAAGAAAATTATTTGATGATGGTATGAATTCTCGTTCCGAAGCAAAACATCTAGCGTTATGGGTTTAAATAGATGATGATTTTAATAGGTAAACTTTGGCAGAGTGTATCTGCTATCTTTTCTATATCCTTAAATTGAAGATTTCCTTATGTTAAAGAAAATGAGTGTGTTGATCATCGTGGGGTTTGTGGCTGGCTGTTCTGATTCAGGGAGTGGCGGTGGATTTGAAGATATTCAGGGAGGGCTCACAAACTATTCTGCGGCCTGTTCTAAACATGGCGGTTTGGATCGCATCTCTGATAAAGGCAAAACGTTATATTTGTATTGTAAAAATGGAAAAAAGCTAACTTATAAAAAGCGCTAGTACTTTTGTTGTTGGTGGCAGGTGACAATGTTTATCTGCCAATATTACTCTCAAGGGGAACAGTTCTGTTTTCCATCTTGTGTGCACATTCCTTTCTTATATTCGTTTTTGAGGCCTAGTTTCTGATGTACGGTCGGGATCAATGTTGGTTTTCTGTTTGGTTTGCTAGGCAGATCACGATTTTATTTCCAATAAACTGAATTTATTTTGAAAAACGGTACAATGCCTCCAAAATTTAATTAATCATAGGTGGGGTTATGATTTCAATTCTTCAGGGCGTTAAGTGCTCTGCGGTTTTTGCCGCATGTACTTTCTTGTCCGTTCCAGTCTTAGCTACAACAGTTGAAGGCACGTCAAAGCTCGTAATCTTTAAAGACCTTCCTCAAGACACTTCTCTTATCAGGGTTTCTGGTCCACAGGGCTTCCTAACTGAAATTCAAGAGTCGCCTCTTACTTCTACGTCGGGCTTGAAAGCGGGCCAATATCGCTACGATGTTCTTGGAAAAACCAAGGTGGAAAAGAACGTGGATCTTTACAAGCAGAGCTTGAACAGCGGTCGAGATGAATCAGTTAAACCGAGATCGGAAGCACTAGGCCGTATTGATTTTGGTTATTTCAGAGTATCTGACAGTAAAGTTGTTGTAGAAAAAAATATAAAAGAATAAATACCGTTGCAACGTATTTAAAAGCCAATAGAGCTTAGCCATCACGTCGTTGTGAACGAACATAACATTAGGATTCGGAGAAAATTATGAAGAATGCACAGACTGTTTATAAAAATCAGAATTTAAAAAATATTAAAAAGCTAACATTAGCCCTAGCTATAGCCAGTGTATCAATGCCTGGCTTTTCAGATACGGTAATCTTAGATGATCAAGTGGTGAATGGCAGCCTTTGTGTCGGTCAGGATTGTGTTAATGGTGAAAGCTTTGGTTTTGATACGCTTCGTTTAAAAGAAAACAATTTAAGAATTAAATTCCAAGACACGAGTACAACGTCTTCTTTTCCTTCAAACGATTGGCAATTAACGGCGAATGATTCTTCTAATGGCGGTTTGAATAAATTTTCAATTGATGATGTGGATAGTGGACGAACGCCGTTTACCGTGGAAGCCGGTGCAGGTTCCGATACACTTTATATCGACAGCAACAGTCGTGTTGGTTTTGGCACGTCTTCTCCTTTAATGGATGTTCATCTTGCATCAGGCGATAGCCCTGCATTTCGTCTAGAGCAGGATTCTACGTCAGGGTATACAACCCAGTCTTGGGATTTGGGTGGAAATGAAAGTAATTTCTTTCTTCGAGATGTCACCAACGGCAGTACATTACCGTTCCGAGTGGCAGTGGGTGCGCCAAGTGATTCTTTAGTCGTTGATGCCAGTGGTAATGTTGATTCTGATGGTGTTATTTGCTCAAACGCAGGCGGAGTTTCCAGCTGTATTGGTTCCGTGCCTTCGAGTATTCATATCAAACAGATTGTTGAATACGTAGATACCAAACAAGTGCTTGATGCCGTTTCTAACTTGTCCATGCCAAAGTGGTTCTATAACGCCAATGGCGCAGAAGTGCAGCACATAGGACCAATTGCAGAAGAGTTTCAAGCCGCTTTTGGTTTAAACGGTGGTGTGTCAGACCGAATTGCAACGGTTGATTTGGGTGGGGTTGCTTTAGCTTCCATTCAAGAGTTATCTAAGCAACTTAAACAGAAAGACGATGAATTGGCCAAGTTGCGAAGTGAAATTGCAGAAATTAAACAGTTGTTACTCAACAAGTAGATTGAATCTGCTTGAGAGAACGTAACCCAAAAATTTAAACACTGTTTAAAACCGCTGTTAAGCGGGGGAGCAATTTCGTGGTTCCAATAAGTTATATCAAACAAATAAAGAATAGGGTGCCTTGTGTCAGGTCTCTATTACTATTGATGGCGTTTGTAATGAGCTCATCAATAGCCAATGCCGCTTCAATATTGAGTGTGGCTGTTCCCGCTGATGGGACGTATACGTCAGGGGATACTCTAGAATTTACTGTTTCTTTTGACGAAAATGTCACGCCTATTTTTCCAACAGATTCTCACGGGGTTGCCTCCTTTTGGCTGGAATTAACCTTGGAGTCTGGCTCTCTAGCCGCTAGGTATTCCAGCGTGTCTGGTGCAGATATGGTTTTCACTGCGGATGTCACTTCGAAAGATTTTGATTTTGATGGGATATCGATCAGCCATTTAGAGTTGCACAATGGAGATGCCAGGATTGTAAATAGCTCTAATCAAGACGCAGATGTGACGTTAAATAACGTACCTGATATGTCCATGGTCTTAATTGATCACGGGAACTCAGTGACTATAGAAGCGCCGAGTTCCTTGAATCAATCGTTTGAAGAAGGCGACTCTTTTGATATTTACTTCCGGTGGCGCCGTGTTGATAGTTTAATTCTTCAGGGCTCTCCTGATCTACAAATCACGGTAGGTTCTACGCCTTATCTGTTAACGGGTATTGTTGAAGATGATGCGTTGAAATTCACGCATACAGTACAAACGGATGATTTGGATACGGACGGAATTGCACTTGATTCGTTATCTTTCAATGGTGGTGCGCTTTCTGCTGGATTCCAGACTGAAGAAGACACCGTATTCAGCGATCACGTTTTGACGGTTTCCGATGGTTCTTTTGTTGCTTACTCAAACATTAAAGTAGGTCCTATTGGCGCTCCCGTAATTGAAAGTGTCACGGTTCCAACCAACGGAACATACAGCGTTGGAGATTTGCTTGATTTCTCTGTTGTGTTTAACGAATCCGTTACTGTTTATAATACTGCAACGACTAAGCTCCTCGTCGACCTGTCTAATGAGAAACAAATTGAAGTGCCTTATTTGAACGGTTCGAGTTCGGATACATTGAATTTTCAATATTCAGTGCTGCAAGGAGATATCGCAAACGGCATTACAATTACTGAGTTAATCACGACAAGTCTTATTCTTGATGTGAGTGCTAAAGAGGCCGATTTAACGTTAGGTAATCTTCCTGATACTAGCGGCATCATCATCGATGGCAGTGTACCTGAAGTCACCTCTGTAACCGTTCCTACGGCGACGACCTACATTACGGGGGATACGCTGACCTTTAAAGTGGCGTTTGACGAAGTCGTAACGGTGACTGGTTCACCGGAACTCCTATTAACTATTGGCAGTGAAACCGTTGTAGCTACTTATGTCAGTGGATCTGGAACGGACACTCTGCTGTTCACTTATCAGGTGGTCAGCGGAGTCGAAGATGCCGATGGCATCAGTCTTGATTCTCTTTCATTGAATGATGGGTCGATTGTCGATTCAGATGGAAACGCCATTGATGCTGAGCTGATCTTGATAGGTGATACGTCTGAGATCTTGATTGACGGTGGCACGAGCGTGGTTGGTGTCCAAACGCCTTCAGCTGGAACATACAGTTACGGTGAGGTGTTGGCGTTTACGGTTTCGTTTGACGAGGCAGTAACCGTTAATGGTTCGCCTAAGCTGTCCATTGATATTGGCGGGTATTCAGCGCTGGCCTCTTTGACGGGTGGTTCTGGTTCTACTGATCTGGTGTTTCAGTACACGATTGAAACCTCCGATGTAGATTTGGACGGTATTTCAGTTAATCGAATCAATGATTTTGATGCGACCATTAGAAATGCCAATGGGCTAGATGCGAATTTAATGCTCAATAACATAGCTGACTCGTCGTCTGTTCTTGTGGATGGTGGTGCGCCTTCAGGTTATTCGATTTCTCTTGATCAAACTTTAATAGATGCATCGAATGAAATGGCTACGAGCTTTACGTTCAGTGGGGCGGAAGTGGGCGCGGCGTATGATTATTCTGTGACGTTTGCAGGTGGGCACTCTGGAGAGGTTACTGGCACAGGTTCAATAAATACGGCCAATCAGCAAATTACAGGCATTGATGTGTCCAGTCTTGGTGATGGCTCCTTGTTGTATTCCGTAACGTTAACAGATGTGAATGGTAATCAAGGGAACGCCGTTACCGGTTCAGTGAGCAAGTCGACAATTTCTCCTGCGATTACCAGCGTCGACGTGCCATCTGCAGCGACTTACTCTGCCTCTTCTATTTTGGTGTTTAAAGTAAACACCAATACGGCAGTTGACGTAACTGGTGAGCCTACGCTGTCAATTGATATAGGCGGTACTTCCTATGATGCTGCCTATGATGCAAGCAGTTCTTCATCTAATTCACTTGTTTTTAAGTACTCTATCGCAGGGAGTGAATCAGACAATGATGGTATCTCAGTTACCTCTTTAAACTTGAACGGGGGGGCATTAGTTTCAGCCCAAGGGATGGACTTCGACCTTACATTAATAGGCGTTGCGGATACTTCTGCAGTTCTTGTTACGTCAACGCTTCAAGCCTATGTCTCCTTTACTGTAAACTCAAGTACAGGGCCTTTGGACATTGGAGATCAGTTGATTGTCGACCTGTATATCACCTTATTTAATCTCTCTGTAGATACCTCAGGAGGAACACCGTCAGTGAATATTGCGCTGGATTCAGGAACGGTCACTGCCTCATATGACAGCATTTATCAAAATAACTATTTAAGGTTCATCTATACAGTGCAGTCGGGTGATTCTCACAGTGCCAGTAACGATTTAATTCTCTCTGATTTTGTTTCAAACGGAGGGATAATCAAAGCATTTACCAGTTATGATGTTGTTTATTCTGTGGATGCAGTGAACACGCTGACCGGTACGAGCATTATTGCTGTTGACCCTGAAATTAGTTCGGTGTCCGCTACGTCTGGAAATTATTCTGTTGGCGACGTGATTAATGTAAGCGCTCTATTTAATAAAGACGTTTCGGTAACGGGCAGTCCTGAGTTGACGCTAGATGTAGGTGGAACCAATAGAACGGCGACCTACAACGCCGGTTCAAGCACATCCGACACCTTGGTATTTGATTACACAGTTGTCTCCGGTGACGAAGATTTGGATGGAATCGATGTTTCTTCATTCGATCAGAATGGATCAACCATTCAAGATGGAAATGCGAACAACGCGACATTAACGTTAGCGAATGTTGATACGCGTGGTGCGCTCATTGATGCCACATCTCCGTCGGGTTATGGCTTCAGTATCGATCAAGCCTATATCAACACAGACAATGAATTGAACGCTCGATTCAGCTTTTCTTCGGCTGAAATTGGCGCCACATACACGGTAAACGTTTCTCATAATGGAGGGGGAGCTGGTACAACGTCCGGAACGGGGACTGTGACAGATACGACTCAAGTGGTCAGTGGTATTGATGTTTCAGGCATTGACGATGGTGAGTTGTTGTTCTCTGTCGTTCTTACCGATTCAGGCGGAAATGCAGGTACAACTATTTCAGACACGGTTACGAAAGAAACGGTTGTTCCGGTTGTTTCTTCCGTAACGTCTACGAATGGGATTTACATCATTGGTAACACGCTGCAAGCTCAAGTGTCTTTTGATGATGCGGTGGTAGTTTCTGGATCACCAACCCTTTCAATGTCTGTGGGGTCTTCAACGGTCACTGCTGTCTATGTGTCTGGCTCAAATACCAATACGTTGACCTTCGAAACAATTATTACGGAAGGGCAATTGGATTCGGATGGCATATCTATTGATGCACTGTCTGCAGAGGATAATGTCATTGAAGACCTGAGCGGCAATGATGCTGCGACAACACTAAACGGCGTTAGTGACCTCTCTTCTGTATTAGTAGATGCGGTTAAGCCTTCTGTTTCTGGCGTTGAAGCGCCGGTATCAGGTATTTATGTTCAGAACAGCCAAGTAAATTTTGTGGTGAATTTTGACGAGGCGGTAACGGTTACAGGAACTCCTTTGTTGAATTTGACGGTAGGTTCTGATGCCAAAACTGCAGAGTACCTTTCTGGAAGTGACAGCAGTGCTCTCACGTTCCAATACGTTGTTGCATCGGGTGAAGAAGATACGGATGGATTAGCCGTGGACTCAATGAGCCTAAATTCAGGTTCGATTTTAGATTTGAACGGTAACGATGCCACAGTCGCGTTAAATAATGTGGCAGCAATGACAGGTGTTGTCATTGATGGCGTTTCACCTACGGTTACTTCGGTCGCTGTACCTGCTGCTGGTATTTATACGCCAGGTGATCTGCTGACGTTCACTGTTTCTTATGATGAAACTGTCGTGGTATCGGGTTTACCGACCTTAGCCATTACCATAGGAAATAATGCCCGATTGGCCAGTTACGTAACGGGGTCTCAAACGTCTGAGCTTGAGTTCAGCTATACCGTGGTGCTCAATGATTTGGATTCGAATGGCATTGCAGTGAATTCTTTAAGTGAAAACAATGGCACATTATTGGATTCAAATGGCAATGAAGCTGATCTGACGCTTACGAACGTTGCATCCACCGCTGGGGTGTTGGTCGATGGCGTTGCGCCAACGGGTTATAACATTGCGTTTGGCAGTGAGGAATACACGAAAGATAACGAGACTTCCGCTCAACTGTCTCTGTCTCAGTTAGAGATAGGCGCTTCGTTCTCGTTGTCGGTTTCTGGCTCCAATGGTGGTGAAGCCATTCAGTTGTCAGGCATCTTTACTGACACAGCATTAACCTTGACCGGTATTGACTTAAGTGCCATTACGGATGGTACTTTAACCGCCATCGTGACTATTTCTGATAGTTTGGGGAATCAAGGGGCTTCGGTTCGAGCCGTTGCTGAGAAAATCAATGACGCGCCTGAATTTACTGGTTCGCCGTCTATCTCGGGCGTTGCGCAATTTGGCTCAACTTTAACTCTGGAAGGGTTAACAACTTCGGACCACGAAGGCGATCAAGTTCTTGTCACTCAACAATGGTTAGCGAACGGTGTTGCTATTTCAGGGGCAACTGAAATGGCTTATGCATTGACGGCAGAAGAAGCCATGGCTGAGATCACCGCTCAAATTACAGCATCTGATGGGAAGGACAGTGTCACGGTTTTACTTTCTGGTTTAACCGTTTCAAGCAATCCTGTTTTTGAATTGCCAGACGATATTGAGGTTAATGCTACGGGTTTATTAACCTTGGTGGATTTGGTGCCTGCATCAGTAGTGGATCAGTTCGGTGGTGCGCTTGAATCGGTACTTACAGGTGCGGATCAATTCTTTGAACCGGGCTTACACGAAATTACTTGGCAAGCGAACGATGGTGAAGGCAATGTTTCTGAACAGGTTCAAACGGTTCGAGTGCATCCTATCGTGAACTTTGTTCGTAATAAGTTGGCCGTTGAGGGTAATGAAGCTGTCTGTAGCGTTGTGCTGAATGGTGAAGCGCCAGACTATCCATTTACTCTTGAATATTTGGTAAGTGGTACGGCAGATACTTCCGATCATGATTTAGTCGATGGGGCCGTCTTGTTTGAAAATGGTGCCACTGAAGCAACGATTGTGTTCAATGTTGCATCCGATGGTCTTGATGAAGAAGATGAAACGCTTGTTATTGAGTTTGCAGATCCCTCCGTTAATACCGGCGTTTTTGATCAGCAAACGGTGACCATCGTTAATCGCAACGTTGCGCCTGTGGTTGATGTTAGCGCATCACAAGATGGTGTGACCGGCCTACTGATCAGTAGATCAGGTGGTGATGTGGTTATTACTTCTGCTGTCTCAGATGGTAACTCAGAAGATACTCATACCTATCAATGGTTGAATACTTTTGGTATTCAAGACATCGATTCGAATGACTCAACTTTTACTTTCTCTCCTGTTGATCTCGGCTTAGGAGTTTACAAGGTTACTTTGAACGTGTCAGACAATGGTGAACCCGTAGAAACCGGTTCGGCTTCCATTTTGTTTAAGCTGGTTAATAATCTTCCTGTATTGACGGATGCAGACACCGATGGTGATGGTATTGCCGATAACTTGGAAGGCTTTGGTGATGCAGAGCAAGACGGTATCCCTGATTATTTAGATGCCATTAATGCGATCAATGTGATCCCGTCTAGCTTCAGTAATCAGACCAGTTTCCTTGCTGAATGTGAAATAGGCATCACTTGTAAATTGGGTCTTGTTTCTTTAGGTGGTTCGTCCGGTGGTGTTGTTCTCGATTTGGGCACTCAAAACGGTCTTGAATTGGACTCTGAGTTCGAATCAACAGGAGGTGTATACGACTTCGAGATGTCTGGTTTTGCTAACGGCGAATCGGTATCCGTTGTTCTGCCTCTGTCGGTAGCCATTCCTGAGAATGCGGTATACCGCAAGTTGAATGACGAGAATGAATGGGAAACTTTCATAGAGTCTGCCAATGATTCACTGTCTTCAGCGCTAGGTAATGCAGGCGTTTGTCCTCCTCCTAACAGCGATGAGTGGGTCTCTGGATTAAACGTGGGTGATACGTGTATTCAATTAACCGTTCAAGATGGCGGTCCTAATGACATGGACGGTGAAGCCAATGGTGTGATTGTTGATCCGGGTGTGCTCAGTACCGAGAAATCGGTGTCAGATTTTGAAACGAAAGGTGGTGGCTCTTTGGGTATTTGGTCTCTTGTTCTTGGTTTAATTGCTGCTGTGGCTACACGAGCAAAAGCTCGTGCAGCCTCGGTCGCTGTGGTTCTATTTACTGCGATGTCTGTATTATTCGCTCAGCAAGCAAGCGCTGGTTCGAATCAGGCTCCGCCATTATTTAATCAAGAAGACATATACTTGGTTGGGTCGTTTGGCTGGGCTTGGAATGAAGATGGTAATAAAGACGATCTTAATTCGGTATTTGAAGAGCGCGGCTTTAATGTTGAAGCGAACGATGTTGAAAATGAACGCGGTGCGTTTAGCCTTGGGTTAGGTGTTCAATTGACTCCTGAAGTGGCTGTGGAAGCGGCGTATCTAGATCTGGGAGAAGTGAACGTCCGATTCAGTGGCAGTGCTGATGGTCAAGAACAGGCATTCGCGGATTCTTTGAAAGACGTTTATCCTGAGTCAGGAAAAGGGTTGGCGACATCGATGAAGTACTCTTGGCAATTTGCCTCGCGAGGGTTTCTGTACGGTAGGGCTGGTGTGTTTTTTTGGGAGAATGATTATGAACTTTCTCACTTAAATGGGGCTGGTTTAGGCTCCCAAAGTCAGTCTGGTACAGATTTGATGTTAGGCGTTGGTATCGGCCATAACTTTAATAAGCAATGGCGTGGAAGTGCTGAAGTTCAGCGCTTTGAGTTTGACCATGACAGCACATATCACCTCAGTGCTCAGTTGAACTATTTCTTTGGCTTGTAAGTCTTTTCAAGTTAATTAAGGCCTCTAAGTGGAACGCTTAGAGGCCTTTTTTGTTTGTTAAGGCCCAACAGTTTCTTCGGAATGAGTTATTTTCTAATCAATTTGAAAAGGTAATGTGACTCAGTTAACAATATTGGTTTAGTACCTGAGTAAAGTTAAGTAAGTGTGAGCTGGTTTCATAGACACGGCAGAGGGCGTGGGTAATAATCGCCCCATAATAAAAACCACCTCCCCGGAGTGCTATCTTTTTGATTCGCGCAGTTTTATTCGCTTTAGTTCTTACTATTTTTTGTAAAATATTCCTAGGTGTTGACGAAGCGCCTATCTCCAATGAAATACCCAAAGATATTATCCATCATGCTACTTCAGAGCATGAACTGAAAAGCGATAAAGGATAATCTCCCTCGAACTGATTTGTTTCTGCTTATTTTCTCGGCTTTGCTCTCGCTGTTGCCTCTGCTTCTAATGGGTTATCGGGCCAATGGTGCTTTGGATATCGACCTTTCATGTCTTTCTTAACCAGTTCATAACTTGATTGCCAAAAACCTTCGAGATCCTGCGTGACTTGTAGGGGTCTTTGAGCTGGGGACAATAAATGGATCAGTAACTTTATTTGTCCTTTCGCGATGGCGGGTGTGGTTGTTTGGCCAAACATCTCCTGAAGTTTTACTGCTAAGACGGGCGGATTCTTTGAATAATCAATGCGTTTGTTTGATCCCGAAGGAACTTTAATTCGTTCAGGAGCAAGTTCATCTAAGCGCTGGGGAAGAGGCCAAGGTAAACGAGCTGTTAAAATTGATTTCAAATCGAGTTTTTTAAAGTGGTTGATATGAGATACATTGCTTAAATATGGCATTAGCCATTCTTCTAAATCACGAAGTAACCCTTGGTTGGACATGTCCGGCCACGGAGTATCGGATTGCTCTTTCATGGTCGAACGTAATAGTTCAATGCGTTGGCACCATGTTTTCAGCTCGGGCGACCAAGGTAAAAGTTCCAGTCCTTTTTTGCGTACCAGCTGGGCGAGTGCTTTATCTTTTTGATCCTCTGGAATGTTCTTAAGGGCTTCTCTATTTGTGATTAACTGGCCTAGATGTACTTGTTTTTCGGCGATGAGCCGGTTGGTCTGTTCATCCCAATCTATTTGAAATCGTTCTTTAAAAAGTGTGGGTTCAATGTTCTGTAGTTTTTCTAGATTTAGCGGTGCAGCAAGATAGATTTGATCTTTTGATCCCCCTTGTTGACCCCCTAGCTGTGCAACAGCCAAAACCGAGTGTTTACTGTTTTCAGAGAGTGATGCTTGGCGACCATTACTTAATTTATAGTCAGACGAGCTGTGTTCTGAAATCCCCTGCGTATTCGATTTAGTTGTTTGTTGTGTCAGCTGTTGGGCGATACGATCTGGGTAGGCTAGGGCGATTAAGAGGCCCATAGCATCGTCTTTTGAAAGGTGGTTTAAGCTGCTGTTTTCTGTCTTTGACGTGTCAGAAAGATTGAGCGCTTTTAAACTTCTATGGAACTGGTTTGCTAACTGCTTAATTCTTTGTATTAAAGGTTTAACTTGGGCAGAGCATGCGCGTTCTCCTGAGAGTAATTCCAGTCGGATGGATAAGTCAGAGCCACTGTTATTACCCAATGGGTCTCGTTCCGACAGTAATGCCGCTATTTGGCATGCGAGCTGGTCATACCCTAATCGGTTGCCTGTAATCATCATGTGGGCAAGGCGAGGATGAACGGGCAATTTAGCCATGGTCTCCCCATGCTTTGTTAAGGCGTTGTTATTGTCCGTGGCGTCTAATTGAGCCAGTAGCTCCAATGCTTGTTGGTAAGGCGCGGCATTGGGGGGCGTCATCCAACTTAATTCATTGGGTGAGTTTATTCCCCAGTTGAGTAGTTGTAACGCGAGGGGCGTCAAATCCGCTTGTTCAATTTCAGGAGCTGTAAAGTTTGCCAATGCTTGTTGTTGATCTTCAGACCACATTCGATAACAAACACCGGGCTCCGTTCGGCCTGCGCGACCGGCACGTTGTTTTGCTGAGGCTTTTGAAACTCGCTCTGTTTTTAAACGGGTCATGGCGGTCTTAGGGTCATATTCCGGTAGACGAGATAGCCCTGAGTCGATAACGACTCTCACCCCTTCAATGGTTAAGCTGGTTTCTGCAATGCTGGTGGTTAAAACCACTTTTCTGGTGCCGCTTGGCGCGGGTTCTATGGCTTTTCGCTGTTCGGTCAGAGATAAACTGCCAAATAGAGGCGTGATGGTCGTATCGTGTCGAGAGGACAGTTCAGGGCCAAGCAGTTTTTGGACTTCTCGGATTTCGCCTTGGCCAGGAAGGAAAACCAACAGACTGCCTGATTGCTCTTCCAATGCTTGAATGATGGTTTTAGCAACGCGGTCGGTGATTCGATCCCCAAATCGTTGGTTTTGAGGTTTGTAGGCTTGGCCATATCGTACATCAATGGGGTAGCTGCGACCTTCACTGACGACGATGGGCGCAGGGTATTTGTTTTCGTCTTTCAGGAGCTCGCTGACTTGAGTGCCGTCCAGAGTTGCAGACATGATAAGTAATTTAAGTTGGCTGTGGGGTGAATCTCCACGTAAATCGCCAAACAACTCTCGGCCTTGTAGGGCAAGTGCTAGCCCTAGATCCCCGTCGAGATTGCGTTCATGAAATTCGTCAAAAATGACCAACCCTATACCATCCAGAGAAGGGTCCTCTTGCAGCATTCGGTTAAGAATGCCCTCTGTCACTACTTCAATGCGGGTTTTGGCGCTGACCTTGGAGTCCATTCGAACGCGATAGCCAATGGTTTCGCCGACTTTATCCCCGTTGATTTGTGCCATCCGTTCGGCGGCCGCCCTTGCTGCAATTCGACGAGGCTCGAGCATGATGATCTTTTGATTTGTTAACCAAGGCTCGTTTAATAAGGCCAAAGGCACCAAGGTAGTTTTACCTGCACCAGGAGGGGCTTGTAATACCAATTGGTCGTTATCGGCTAAGGCAGCTTTGATTTCGGCAAGAACATCTTCAATGGGAAGCTTGGGCATAGAACATGGTTACATGTTGGCGAATGATGGGGCGTTATGTTACTGACTTTGTAGAATATTAAAAGCTTGGCTTAGGTGAGTTTTTAGTAGTATTAGGCGCCAATTTATTCAAAATTTATTGTTTTTTATTGGTAATTAATTGGCAACAAATGTTTCTGCTAAGTTTTCATTGTACAATTCGACTCTAATATTGTTTTAAGTGATGATGAAAGTAGATAGAAGACGGGATTTGTCTGCTTGCCTGAGAGGAAATATGCAAGATAGTAAGAATGCCATGCTTAATTTGATGGCTCAATTTGGCAAGAAATCGAAAGACGATGACAAGGACAGCCTATCACAACCAGATCGAGAGTATTCCATTGATGAATTGGCTCGTGTAACAGGCACAACCAGCCGGAACATTCGCGCCTATCAAGAAAAAGGGGTGTTACAGCCACCGGTATTAAGAGGCCGCAAAGGCATCTACTCAAATCTTCACTATTCCCGATTACGCTTGATCTCTGATTTATTGGAGCGAGGTTACACACTTTCTACCATTGCTGACCTGTTAAATGCGCTGGAAGACGGGCTGGATCTGCGTGCTTTTGTCGGTGTTGAATCTGCATTAACAAGCCCTTGGACAGATGAAACCCCAGTTTCGATGACCGTGACAGATCTATATGCCTTGTTTGATAATAAGATTGAGCCAGAATCCATTGGTAAAGCCTTAGAACTCGATCTTATTCGGCTTGAAGATGATCTCATTCATGTGCAAGTCATGAGTATGAAAACCATGAAGGCCGGTGCCGAGCTTGTTGCGACGGGTATCCCATTTGAAGAACTACTGAATATTATTCGTATGTTGAGAGGCAATGTGGAACGTGTTGCTTCAGAATTGGTGAAATTGGTTTCAACCCACGTGTTAAGTAATTATGAAGGCGAGGCAATGCCACCGAATGAAGATTTGCCAAAGTTGGCAGATTTAATCTGGCGTCTTCGACCTATGGCTGAGATGGCTGTTCACGCAGAGCTGGCCAGAGCGATGGAAAAAGCTGCAAACCATTTCTTGGGGGATCGCTTAGAAACCATCATCCAGAATATGGATAAAGAAAGTTAATCAATGAGGAGCAACGTGCTCCTCTGTTGTTTAAAGCGCTCGTTAAGCGCTCGCCCATTTAAACGTTTTACCCACAATGGCTTGGTATTGGCTGGGAACAAAACGTTGCATCATGTCCAGTACCTTCGCATCTGGCCCAATCAAAACTCTTCGCTTATTTCGCTTTATGCCCTTGATAATCGTATCGGCTGCCTGTTCTGGGGTTGTTAAAAACAAGGATTCAAACTTGTTCCTCATTTCTTCAGCGGAGGCGTCACCGGTTAAGTTTTCAATGTTCTTTGCCATTTTCGCATTACGAGCAATGTTGGTCTTGATCCCTCCTGGATGAACGCACGTTGCAGAGATGTCCTTGCCCTCCAAATCAAGCTCTTGCCTAAGCGATTCTGTAAATCCTCGAACAGCAAATTTAGACATGTTGTAGCCGCTTTGAGTCGGTTGGGAGAAAAGCCCGAAAATACTGGAAATATTAATGATGTGGCCAGACCCATTGGATTGCTTCAGGTAGGGTAAGAAGGCTTTGGTTCCATAGACGACGCCCCACAGGTTGATGTTCATTATCCATTCGTAGTCCGAGTATTGCGTGTCTTCCACCGTACCACCCATGGCTACCCCAGCATTATTGAATACGAGGTTTATGTTCTTATGGGCTTTGTACACATTATCTGCCCAATTATGTACGGCGAGTTGATTTGCTACGTCCACGACGGAGGTGGTCACATGAATCGGGTATTCGCTGAGCTCGGTAATAAGATCATCGAGACCTTCTTTATTTGTATCACTTAAGGCCAGATGACAACCTTGCTTGGCCAGTGCCGTTGCGAGTGCTTTTCCGATGCCGGAGGCTGCGCCCGTAATGACAGCCACTTTATTATTAAATGTTTTCATAAATCGCTCTCTTATTTAGGGGGTGTAACCATTCGCGCTTTATATTGCGCAGTGGACTAACGCATTGGGTGTATTTAATTGGGGTGGTTCGTTTTGCTCTTTGGATGCCGCGCGTTGAATGAAATCGACAATCTTTTTAAGGTCTTGATTGGCTTCGGGTAGGAAAGGCACCATGACAGGCCAAACGTGGCCAACACCTGAGCGCTCAATCCATTCCACTTTAACACCGGCTTTTAAGGCATTTGCCTTTGCTTTGCAGACATCGTGGTAAAGGATTTCATCTTTACTGGCCGTCAGTAATAAAGGGGGGATGCCTTTGTAATTCGCAAGCCCTGGTGATGCGTATGGATGATCTCGATCTTTTTGATTTGGAAGGTAAATGTCGATGATTTGCTTAACAAAGTCAGCGGAAAGCATCGAATCTTTAGGGCAGTCGATACGAAGTTTATCTTCATCCAAGGTGGCTACGGTACCGGGCGACATTGCCACTGCGCACCGGGGAAGGGGTAAATTGTGATCCCTAATTTGAAGCAGGCAGACAAGCGTTAAGCCCCCGCCAGCAGAATCCCCTGCAATTACTATATTTTCGGGTCGTTTATCCAGCGACAGTAAGTATTGGTACGCTTCAAAGCATCGTTTTTGAGCCGCAGGAAAAGGGGATTCAGGGGCAAAAGGGTACGTTGCTAAAAACACTTCGGCGTTGAGCTGTTTAGCTAAGCGACCTGCAAAGTTGTGATAGGTTCGAGTTAAGCCTGCGACAAAGGCTCCGCCGTGAAGGTAGAGTACCGTCACCTCAGGGGATTTGGTTGAGACCAACTCTCCTTTAAACTCGGGGAGGTCAATGTTGCGTACTTTAACGCCTCTAGGAATCAACCGAAGCGTTGGTGGGTTATTAAAGACTTTACGTAAATGCCTAACGGTTTGTTCTTTATCCAGGCCATTCCGTTTTATCGTTCGTCGGGATATGGCTTGAAACACACTGGAGCGAATACTCATAAATCCACCTGATTATTATGTAAACGAATGGATTTTTTTAAGAATGTCTGTGCGTTTCGAGCAGTTCAAACCGTCTGAAATATCTTGGGCTTGGTAATGAAACGATGCTTCTTTCAGTAATTGTTCCGGTGCATAAATTAGAATATCGAGCGCCAGAATTGGCGAGGTGTTGATGGCGTGTTCCAATACCTGATTAGCAAGTTTGCGTTTTAAGCCATGCAGCACATCAGCGGCTTTTTGGTTTTCCATGTGTGTGGCCGTTTCTGCAATGTAAGCCGCACTTAAGCCTGAAGCTACGCCAACCACTTGTTTGGTATTTAGGTTGCTGGTGATCTTGGCAGCAATGTTAGGTTCAATGTATTTAGGAATCATTGAATGAAGAATGAAATTTGGAACGTATTTCATCATAACCGCAAGCGATTCAAACAGCCTTGTATACCCGTTTTCTTCCTTTTCCAATGCTTTAGCGATTATTAAGTTCAGAGCGTGAATGTCTTCTAAAGGTAAGTCTTGTAATTGATTTGGCAGTGACTCCCCAGTGATTTCTTTGAATTGCTCATGCGATGTATTTTTTGGTTGAGTCATTACTTTTCTCCAAATTTGAGATGCCTTCTATGGGCATTTGATTCAGTCGTGTGGATATTTAGTTTTAGATAACTTGCCAAACGTAGGTTTACTATAATACATTGTTTAATGAATCATCAATTGATGGCGCATAAGATACTGTTACTTTTATCAGTGTGTCAATGGATGGCGTAAATGAATAATTCAATGACGTCTGTTTAGTGCTTTTTTTGTTTCGCGGCTCTCGCGTACGCATTCATCTCTGTAAGGGAGGGGTACTTCGATACTAGGGTTACTCAGAGATTGGGTTACGCCGTTATTAGAGGTACGGCAAAGTCATTTTCAAGAGTTATTTTCAACGGTTAGAAAGCAAATAGAGTAGAGAAACATGTTAAAGAAATCACACACGAACCAATATCATCGCCTTGCTGTGTCAGACGTAAATGGATTAACCGATGACAGCGTTATGTTGACCTTCGATATCCCTGAGCACTTGAAAACTGATTTTCAGTTTGTGCCAGGGCAGTACTTAACATTAAGACATCAAATTCAGGGGCGTTCAGTTTCTCGATGTTATTCAATTTGCAGCCCCGTGGGGGAAGAGAGTTTAAGCATAGCCATTCGAAAGGTGCACAAAGGGCAGTTTTCTAATTATGCCGTTGATGAGCTTTCGCATCGAGATCAATTAGAGGTTATGCCCCCAATGGGGCACTTCAAATTGGATGAAGGTTGGCTTGAAGAACGCCATCAACCGGCGTGCTATGTGGGGGTTGCGGGGGGGAGTGGTATTACCCCGATTATGTCCATGATTAAGTCATTACTTACTAAGACTGCTTCTGCTCAATTTGTGCTTTTTTATTCGAATCGTTCCGAACAAAGCATGATGTTCAGAGAAACGCTGGGTCGATTGGTTGATCAGTTTCGGCATCGATTTTATTTGGTGCCGTTCTTTACAGAAACTCAAGATGACTCTGAGTTAATTCATCACACTATTGCTTGTGCATTGAAAGGTAAATTCGACACTGAACTTTCTTCGGAGTATTTATCATCTTTAACTTCAAGGCCTCCCAGATTTAAAAACCGCCACAGGCTGGTATCTTTGTGGCCCTCAGTCGATGACGGATCGCTTGAGAACTGTTTTAGACGTGAATGACGTGGATGGCGGGCGTGTTCATAGAGAGTTGTTTTTTGCGCCGGAATCAAGCCCTTTTGCGGCGAAACAGGAAGACGTCCAAATGGATAAAAACAGTACGGTAAAACTCATTCATAATGACGGAACTCTGACCTTTGACTGGGATTCAAAACATGAGGTCATACTGAATCAAGCGTTGGAATTGAAAGATGACCTGCCTTACGCCTGTCAGGTTGGGGTCTGTGGTACGTGTCGGGCTAAAGTCATCGAAGGCGAGGTGTCAATGATAGAGAATATGGCTCTGGATCAAAGTGAGATTGATCAAGGGTACGTTTTGACCTGCCAAGCACATCCTAAGTCCAAAAATGTTGTGCTGCGCTGTGACGATTGAGTACTGATGCGTTACTAGAATGTAAAGTGCATTGCTCCGATGATTGGGCGATGTGCTTTGAATGAATTGGATTATTTAAAATAAAAAAACCTGTCTCTCGACAGGCAAAGGGTTGGTATTACAAGGTTTCAAACTCTAAATACTAGGTTGACGTTTCCAGTCGCTTACCGCGCTTGTTCGTCTTTGACGTTGAGTCCATACTCGTGTGCGATTGAGTCTGCGTTATCGAGGTCTGTGAAGCGTTGGGCTTGTTGAGCGTTTCTTCGGCCTTACCAAACACATAATCCGAGGTTTTAACGCTTAACGTCTCAAGCCAAAACTTCCATGTGGATTTAGGCCAAATGGTTGTGATTTTACCGTCGGCTTGCTGATACCAACTTTGGCAACCTGAAGACCAGACGGTCGTTTTCATGCGTTGTTGTATGCCATCATTGAAGCTGGCTTGCGCTTCTGGTTTAACGCTCATGAAATCAGACTTTTTTTGTTCGATGGCGTTCATACAGCTAAGTATGTAATTGGCCTGTGCTTCAATCATGAAAATAATGGAGTTATGACCCAAGCCCGTATTGGGGCCAATTAACATCCAGAGGTTTGGGTAACCCGAAACAGAAGTACCGTAGTAAGCTTCTGCATGGTCTTTCCAGTCTTCTCTTAAGTCCCGACCTTGAAGCCCTTTGATTTCGAAATCACGCATGTAAATTCTAGGATCAACGACAAACCCTGTTCCCAGTATGATGGAATCAGTGGGGTGCTCAGTTCCGTCCGATGTGATGATGCTGTTTTCTTTTACTTCTTGAATACCCGCCGTTACTAGATTTACATTGGCGCGGTTGAACATCGGGTAATATTTATTTGAAATTAGCACGCGTTTACAGCCAATGGTGTAATCAGGCGTGAGGGCTTTTGCGGTTTCTTTACTTTTAACTTGATAACGAATGAATCCCTTAGCAAAAACGCTGAGCGATTTTGCCAGCGAAGGGTTAAATATGGGCCATACTCTGGCTTCGTTTGTCCAGTACAGGCGGTATCTGTGTAGCTTTCGCCAACCAGGGATTAGACTGAACGCTTTTTTCTCGATGGCAAAGTATTTGCGCTCATCCCTTGGGATAACCCATGCTGGTGTTCGTTGGAACACTTGCAGTTTATTGACCGTTGGAGCGATTTCAGGGCAGTACTGAATGGCGCTGCCCCCGGTGCCGATGGAGGCAACATTTTTACCTTTCAAATCGTATTCATGATCCCATTGAGCGGAATGAAATACCTTGCCTTTGAAGTTTTCCAATCCCTTGATATTGGGCACTTGAGGTACATGAAGCGGCCCTGAGGCCAAAATAAAGTGTTTGCAGTGATACTCATCGCCAGAAAGGGTTTTAATGACCCAGATCCCCGTCGATTCGTTAAATACGGAAGCGTTTACCTCTTGGTTGAATTCGCAGAATTTGCGAATACCGTATTGAGCGGTCGTACTTAACAGGTACTTTTGTATTTCATTCCATGGCGCGTAGCGTTTGGACCAATTGCTATTGGGTGAAAATGAATAAGAATACATGTGGGATTGCACATCACATGCACACCCTGGGTATGAATTGTCTCGCCAAGTTCCGCCTATATCGTGACTCTTTTCAAGTATTAAGAAGTTATCAATGCCTTTCTCTCGGAGTTTGATGGCCATACACAGCCCACCAAAGCCCGCACCAGCAATAATGACGTCCTTGTATATCGGTTTGGATGTCTTGTTTGTCATAGGGCTTCCTATTGATTGTTTATGGTTTGCCAGTTCGAAAATGAACTGGCATATCACTTGAGCTTTTAGGCCGAGGCTTGTTGGTATTCAGCCGTTACATCTTCTGCAAATTGATCAATGTTTTCGAGTAAGTCCCGGTTATCTTGTTGCCAAGGGTGAAAGCCAATACGAAAGTAATCCAACATCTCGATTGAAATCTTTCTTAATGCTCCCGGCTTACCCCATAAGTAATTGGTGCACTTTACCCACGCTTTAACGTTAAAAAGTTCGCCTGATTTTCTAACCAAACCGAGATGGAAGGGTACAACCAGTGACCAGAACACAAGGTGGACAAGAACATTGGTGCCGACTCTTGCGATATAACGATACGGAGTGGCTGGCATGACTTCATTCCACACATCATAAGCCACGCCTTTATGCTCGATCTCTTCCATGGCGTGCCAGTACCAAACGTTCTTAAACCCTTTTTCAGCGCCTTCCATTATTTGAGGGTCTTTTAACAGCACATGGCCAAGGCTGGCGGTGACGTGTTCCAACGAAATGGTGACGGCTAGCTGAATATGGTTAGGAAGGATTTTCTGAGCAAACTTGAGCAGTTTCTCTACGCCGTTCATGTATTTGTCTACGGGGAAACCAGCATCAATTAATGCTTCGTTGTACACCAAGTGTTCACGTGTATGGAGTGCTTCTTGAGCAATAAAGGATTGAATATCTTTCTTTAATCTTGGGTCGGTAATTTTATCGCGGTAGTTATGAACACTGTCGATGAAGAATTTTTCGCCCGCAGGAAAGAAAATGGAGAGTGCATTCATGAATTGTGTAAACGGTACTCCGGCTGGATTCCAGTTATCTGCGTCGTTTTTCGACAGTTTGAATTTTAGGTTTCGACGTAGTGGCGCCACTTTGTTTTTGAATTCAACCGTTTTCATAATCTTTACCTCTAATAAAACCAATTAACTGGTTCAGTAATTTATGTGCCATCAATTGATGTAACATTATTAAATGTATTCAAAGAAAGGGGCTTTATCAAGCGAAATGTTTTGAAAAACATGTGAATAAACGACAACTTTGTGTTTAGGCGGTGTATTTGAGGGGGTTATCAAGGGTGTTGCTGAGATTGTATGCGCTCGTTTGAAGGTGTGATCTGTTGTAATGTTTGAAAGGGTAAAGAAATCAGTTAGTTGTAAGCTCTAGTGATTCAAGTGGACATAAAATTGACGAAAAATGACAGTTTGTGCTCGTATTTACATCTTTACACCGTATAATGCCGCCCGCACGTTCAGCGAAGTCACTAAAAATAATTCTAATCTCTTGAAACGTTCTATCTAAACGTTTCTCGTCTGAGCATCACTCCACATTATAGAAGTAAGGCAGTTTGTGGTATGAATCACAGAGAAAAAACGATTATTAAATTTGCCAGTGCGATGACGTTGGCAGCCATTCCATCATTATCATTTTCAGCGGGTTATGCACTTAATGAACAAAGTGCCTCAGCCATGGGAACCGCAAACGCGGGTGCAGCAGCAAACCCAGAAAATGCCACTATTTTATTCTTTAACCCTGCAGGTATTAGCCAGTTAGAAAAACCTCAGGTCTCGGTGGGTGTCGCGTACATCGATGTTGATACCGAGTTTAATGGGTCAGCGGTAGACACCATTGGCCAACCCGTGGAAGGCAGCGATGGCGGAGATTTTGTCGATGCTGCATTGGTGCCTAATCTTTATGCGTCCATGCCAATTGACGAGAGCTGGTCTGCAGGCATTGGAATCTTTGCGCCATTCGGTGTTGCAGGGGATTACGATTCGGATTTTGTTGGTCGCTATATGGCGGATGAAACTGAGCTTAAAGCCATCGCGATCCAGCCAACCGTGGCGTATAAGTTTAATGACGCTTGGTCAGTCGGACTAGGCATTGATTTCATTCATGCCGAAGGGACATTAACTAAATACCAAGATTACTCAGGGATTCATCCGTCTTTGCCAGAAGGCCACTTTGATGTTGAAGGTGACGATGAAGGCATCGGCTGGAATTTTGGTGTTTTATACCAACCAACAAACTGGACGACGGTTGGATTAAATTACCGCTCTAAAGTGGAAATTGATTTAGAAGGTGAGGCGTCACTTACTAACCACCCAGTAGCCGGTACACTGACAGAAAAAGCAAAAGTACCATTGACCCTTCCTGAGAGCGCAACGGTCAGCGTTAAACATTTACTTAATGATCAATGGGCCGTATACGCTGGCGCTACTTGGACTCGCTGGTCTCAATTTGAAAATCTTGATGTGATCAGTGATCAATCAAACCGCACAATCTCATCCAGTGACAAATACGGTCAAGATGGAATGATTGGTCATGTGCCAGAAAGATGGACCAACACATGGGCTATCTCCGTGGGTGCATCTTACTCAGTAACTCAGAACTTCATGCTTAAAGCGGGTTATGCGTTTGATGAATCGCCGATTCAAAAAGAGTACCGTACGGCGCGTGTTCCAGCAACGGATCGTAACTGGTTAACGGTTGGCGCTCAGTACAAGATGGAAGGCGACTGGGTAATAGATGGCGCGTTTGGGTATTTGATCATTGATGATATTGATGTGAACGAGCATGAGTATGAAGTTGATGGTACTCAAATCGGTGCATCTAACCTGCAAGGCACGTATGAACTTAGTGCTTATGGGTTGGCTGTGCAGCTTACTAAGAGCTTTTAATTAACTGAGTTCATACGTTAATTAACAGTTACTGATTTCGCCTCAGTTTTTTGAGGCGAAGTTTTTAGTGTTCTCCGACTATAATTGCTCAGAACCTATTCTTGCGTTTGGAGTAAATTACCTTGCCTTTAAGTTTCAAAACTTCGCTACTCTCTTTGTTGGCCATGGTTACATTGTTAGGCTCAGGATTAAAGCAACAAGCCAATGCCACGGAAATAACCACCGATTCAGTTAAAACACCCGACCCGTCTTACACCATCTACACCAATGGCAGCATTTACACCGTGAACCCTAAGCAACCTTGGGCGGAAGCCTTAGTGATAAAAGAAGGCGTTATTGAGTTTATTGGCAGCACAAAAGATGCAAAAGGCTACGTCACCCCTAACAGTGAAGTGATCAACCTGAATGGCAAAATGGTGATGCCGGGTTTTCATGATGTTCATATTCACCCGTTGGAATCCGGATCGGATAACACTCATTTCAGCCTGGACATCGAAGAGACAAACCCAGAAAACTATATTTCAGTCATTAAAAAAGCAGCTAGGCGTCACCCGAACGCTGAGTGGTTTATCGGTTATGGCCATGACATTCACACCCTGCTGGAAGCCAACCGTAACCCGCTGGCGATTTTAGATGATGCGGTATCTGATCGACCCGTCATTATCATGGAGCAGACTTCACACTCCATGTGGGTGAACTCTAAAGCCTTAGAGTTAGCGGGTATGAACATGAATACCCCGAACCCTGTGGGTGGCGTGATATTAAAAGACGAAGACAATCAGTTGATGGGCATTTTAATTGATAATGCCGGTAACATTGCAATGGAATTGGCGATGAAACCCACTCCTAAGAAAGACGAAAACGATTATTATGGATTAACGGACTTTGTATTGCCGGAGTTGGCCAAACACGGCATTACCTCCATCGCCGATGCTCGAACCTACTGGAAGCGTGGTGAACACAAAACATGGCAGCGTTTAGCGCAAGAGGAAAAGCTAACGGCGCGAGTGGTGTTAGGACTTTGGGCGTACCCAGAAGAAAACGATGTGGCTCAATTGGCTGAGCTAAAATCCCTCTATCAAAATAATCCAGACAGCTTACTTCGTATCAACCAAATTAAACTTTACAGCGATGGCATTGTGATAAACACAACCGCAGCCATGCATGACCCTTACGAATTCGACATGTTGGGTGTTTCAGATGAAGAAAGCTCGGGCAATCGAGGCATCAACTATTTCACTCAATCTCGCTTAAGCCAATACATTGCGGAACTGGATGCCATCGGGTTTGATTTTCATATCCATGCCATTGGTGAAAGAGGCATTCACGAAGCCTTAAATGCCGTGGAAGAATCCGCCAGTGCTAATAGCCGACACCGATTAACCCATTTGGAAGTGGTGGACCCAGCTGATTACAAACGGTTTGCTGAACTTAATGTCTCTGCTGATTGCCAAGTAGCGGGGGACTTTACAGACCCATCCCACTGGGGCGAAGTGGCAGATTTCATAGGCAAAGAAAAAGCGCAGGATTTAGTACCGATCAAAAGCCTTCAGCAGGCGGGGGCAAGAGTCACGCTTTCCAGTGATTGGAGCGTCAGCCCGTATAACCCGTTCATTGGTTTACAAAATGCAGTGACCCGAGCCCCGCAAAACCTGACGTTAGAACAAGCCATAGCGTCTTACACTATTAATGGGGCTTATGTGATGCGCCAAGAAAATTTGGTCGGCACGCTGGAAGAAGGCAAAGAAGCCGATTTGGTTGTGCTCGATCAAAACCTGTTTGAGATAGACCCGTATGACATTAGCCAAACCCGTATTCTTCAAACACTGTTAGCGGGAGAGGAAGTGTATCGGGCGAAGGGGTTTAGGTAGGTTTTGGTCGGTTGTACAAAATATTGGACAGCCATGATAAGAACTTTGGCTGATGGTTTTTGAGGCTGGCTAAATATACAGTTGTTGGAGTTCAGATAACTAAAAAGTCTATCTCATGCCCAAGCCCCGAAAAGCCCAGATATCTTTGGATGCAACACCATACTATCACTGCGTTTCACGATGCGTAAGACGAGCGTTTCTGTGTGGCCTAGATCAACTTACAGGCAAGAATTATGAGCACAGAAGAGGCTGGCTTGAGAATAAATTGCTGTCCCTTCCTTCTATTTTTTCTATCGAAATAGCCGCCTATGCGATTATGTCCAACCATTATCATGTAGTGCTCTATG
>JADFAD010000003.1 GCA_015665455.1 Oceanospirillaceae bacterium
GACCTTCATAAGGTCAATCATTTTTTGACGTAGAGGACTCATAACTTATCTCCTTTGATAAAGCCGAAATGGCTAAAGATAAGTGTGAGTTATGATCAGAAAACTAGGGCAAAATTAGGTCTTAAAGTTACCGCGAAGCGGTTTAGTTCAACAGTAATTAGACGGATAAATTCCGTATATTCCGCCCAGTATTTCATCAATTTGTTGATTAATCGACCATAATTTCACTACAAATCAATGAGCTACAACAATGTTCTACGAGCGCATTCTAGAAACACCAGAGAAAATGCGGAATCATTCCGTCTATTCTGATAACGAATGCGATTGATACGTTACAGTTTCATAATTAATCATTTAATTTCAATACTTTATTTAGCTTGAAGACCCCACTTCTTACACCCTTGGATAAAATACGGAATAATTCCGTATTTCCTACCTGTTTGAGTCTTGTGATTTAAAATGCTGTAAACACATCTGGTTGTGTGAATGTAGGGCCAAATGGGATTTACACTTCAGGGTGGTAGGGCGCTGATGCAGTTAAAAGCACATTGGCGTGTTCAGGGATGTCTGTAAATCTTTTAAGAGGGCATTGATCCGTATAGAATCGTTTTATTCAAAATCATGGATTAGATCGATGTATCGTAAAATATTACTCTTGTTGCTGTCGTTGACTATGGTTGGCTGTGGTACGGTCAATACTGTCTTTCGGGATGACTATGTTGTCAAAGTCAACATGAAAGATGCGAAGACGAAGTGCAGTTCCATTCCTCGTGTGTACAGTGGGTTTTCTTACGATTTTTGTCTATTAAATGCAGAGCCGTATTCCGCATCGTCGGGAATTCAGGCGCTAACCCCATTTGTGTTAGTGGATATTGTTCTTTCTGGTGTGGCTGATACGGTTTTGTTGCCCTATGGAATTTACAAGCAAGTGGACGACGGAAACATTCAATTGAACCGTTAATCGATATGGCCTGCCTAGGCCTGATTTTAATCTCGATTAAATCCAGATATTAACCCCAGTCTAAATGTCGTATCACCCCCAATTTAAACCTCTATCTTAATGCTTCACCAATAAAGCCTGCTTTGGTTCTCTAATGTCGATTAACCGATGGGGGCTTTACTGTAATCGGTTGTAATAACTATTTTCCTTATTCTAGCTAGTCTTACTTTTCAGCGAGTTTTTTGTGAAGTAGGTGAGTCGAGCCCGAACAATAATCTGTATCCATACGATTGGATTTAAGGAGAATAGGATGTCTAACAGTACAAGCCGCGCAGACTTTTTTAACAAGAACCCCGCAGCTAAGGCGTGGTCAGTTCTTGATGATGCGCTTAATCAGCAGATGGGGGTGACTCCGGGGTGTCCCAAGCTTGAAGAAGGTTGTTTTGAAGACAAGACGGCCATAATTATTGGTTCTGGTGTGAGTGGGTTAACAACCGCCTATGAGTTGTTGGCAAAGAAGACGGGCATGAAAGTGACCGTCCTTGAAGCACAGAACCGTACAGGCGGTCGCTGTTTGACGTTACGTACTGGGGATACATTAACTCAAGATGAAGACAGTGAACTGTTTAACTCCAAAAAGGGGAGTACTCAAGTTGTTCGTTTCAGCCGACCACAGGGTGACAATGAACCTTATCTAAATGCGGGGCCGGGCCGAATCCCTTCTGGTCATAAACGTTTATTGCAGTATTTAAAAACGTTCGGCGTGGATGTTGAAGTCTATGTGATGGACAGTGGTTCGAATTTGGTACAAACGAGTGATGGCTACGGTGGTAACCCTGTTGTTAGTCGTCGCTTAGATCAGAATACTCGGGGCCATGTGGCGGAAATGGTCTTTAAAAATGCAGAAATTCTTATCGATAGCTTGAATACAGACGGCTCGAATACAAATTGCTCTGCTGACAATAAGATTTCACAGGCAGATAAGCTTAAAGACCTTATGGTCAGTTTTGGTGATCTTAGCCCGAACGGAGATTATAACGTAGGGGAGGCACCGGACGGTCAGGATGAGAACTTAAAGGCGTCTGATCGTGCGGGTTTCTCGGTGCTGCCTGGCGTTGACAGTGGGGTAGTGGCTGAAATGCTGAATCTGAACAGCTTGCTGGATTCCGGGTTTTGGAAAGTAAATTTTTATCAGCCTCAAGATTTCTTGTGGCAACCAACGTTGTTCCAACCAGTGGGCGGTATGGATCAGGTTCAGCATGCTTTTGCGCAACAAGTGGCTGCCCTCGGAGGAACCATTCATTTAAACAGCCCTGTTAAGAAAATTGACTGGGATGAACAAGATCAACAATTTGAAGTTCATGTCTCTCAATTGGGGTCGGATCAATGCGAAGTACTCAAAGCCGATTATTGCTTCAGTAATGTAGCGATTCCTTTCTTGGAAGAAATGTTATCAGATCGTCTGCAAGGCTCAGACGATAACAAGGGCTTTGACGAACGCTTTAAATCGGGTCTGAAGGCAGTCTATAAAGCGCAAAACACCCCTGAAGTTAAAGATGGGTTTCCGGATCGGTTCTTAGCGTGCACCACCAAAATTGGTTGGCAGGCTGAACGATCGTTATGGCAGGGTGGCCCCGTTGCAACCTGTCATCATGAACACATAAAAAGACCGAACTCAGAAAAAGGGGTTGTCCCAATTTTTGGTGGTATTTCACGAACGGATAATGAGATCGTCCAAATATGGTATCCATCGAACGATTATCATGATCAAAAAGGGGTTTTGACGGGGTGTTATAACTATTCTAAGAATGCTTATGTCATGGGTAATTTGCCGATAGATACACGCCTTGATCGAGCTCGCGAGGGTGCCAAACTGTTTGGTAAGAAGTTTGGTGAAGGGTTAAAAGATGGCGTTGCGATTGCTTGGCAGCACATGCCATACATTAAAGGTGGTTGGGCGCAATGGCACTTGGTGGGTAATGATACCAAAGAAAGTGTTCGCCACTTTAATAACTTAACTCAGGGGACGGGCGTTGATGGCAGTAAGGAACCGAACTTCTTTATCGTCGGTGATCAGTTGTCGTCATTACCCGGTTGGCAAGAAGGCGCCATTGCTGCAGCATTAAATGCTTTATCACGTGCTGCTGATTGCAACTTACCGATACCACATCTTGCTAGCTTGCCTGATACACGTGTTATGGTGGAGGGCGTTTAGAATATTGCCCGTATTTGTTCATTGTTTTGAGAAAATAAAAAGCCCGCTTTTTTACTTCATCGGAAGTAATCCAGCGGGCTTTTTTTGCTAATGCTGCTCAAGTCTAGAGAAGCGTTAGCGAGGCAGTTAAGGCTAGGCAAAAATTGGTGAGAGAGCGGAGTTTATAAGTTATAAATGAGCAACTCGAACCAATTTTTAACAACGCCTTAACAACACAGGTAGCTTCTAATGATTAGTTAGATGCTTCTACAATACGCTTCATATCTGTCATGTAGCCACGAAGCTCTTCACCAACGTACTCAACTGGGTGATTACGGATTTCGTCGTTAACTTCAACCAAACGCGCGTTATCAACAGACGTTGAAGTAAGGTTTAGACCTTTACCAATTACTTCAGTCGTGATGTTAGGCATGAACTTCTCTGCCAATAGAGGCACTGCTGCGTGAGCAAACAAGTAGCAACCGTATTCAGCAGTATCAGAGATAACAACGTTCATTTCGTAAAGTTTCTTACGAGCGATTGTGTTAGCAATTAGCGGAGTTTCATGCAGAGACTCGTAGTAAGCTGATTCTTCAACGATGCCAGACTCAACCATAGATTCAAACGCAAGTTCAACGCCTGCTTTAACCATAGCAACAAGCATGATGCCTTTGTCGAAGAACTCTTGTTCGTCGATTACTGCGTCTGTTGCAGCGGCTTTTTCGAAGCCTGTTTCAGCAGTTTCTGCACGCCACTTAAGAAGGTTAGCGTCGTCGTTTGCCCAATCTTCCATCATAGTCTTAGAGAAGTGACCAGTGATGATGTCGTCTTGATGCTTACGGAACAATGGACGCATAAGAACTTTAAGTTCTTCAGCCATGTCAAAAGCAACGATTTTAGCTGGGTTAGATAGACGATCCATCATGTTCGTGATGCCGCCGATCTTTAGCGCTTCAGTCACAGTTTCCCAACCGAACTGAATCAATTTAGCTGCGTATGGGCCGTCGATGCCGTCAGCAACCATTTTCTCGTAGCCCAAGATTGCGCCAGTCTGCAACATACCACATAGGATAGTTTGCTCGCCCATAAGGTCAGACTTAACTTCAGCAACGAAAGAAGACTCAAGACAACCTGCACGGTCACCACCTGTTGCAGAAGCGTATGCTTTAGCAAGATCCCAGCCTTCGCCGCGTGGATCGTTTTCTGGGTGAACAGCAAGAAGAGTTGGAACACCGAAGCCACGCTTATACTCTTCACGTACTTCAGAACCAGGACACTTAGGAGCAACCATGATTACAGTGATGTCTTCACGGATCTGCATGCCTTCTTCAACAACGTTAAAGCCGTGAGAGTAAGCAAGCGCAGAGTCTTTCTTCATAAGAGGCATAACTGCAGTTACAACGGCAGTGTGCTGCTTATCAGGTGTAAGGTTAAGTACTAGGTCAGCTTGAGGGATCAAGTCTTCGTAAGTACCAACAGTGAAACCATTTTCAGAAGCGTTTACGAAAGAAGCACGCTTCTCTTCGATTGCTGCAGCGCGTAGAGCATAAGAAATGTCTAGGCCAGAGTCGCGCATGTTCAAACCTTGGTTAAGGCCTTGAGCACCACAACCAACGATTACGATTTTCTTACCTTTAAGTGCTTCACAACCGTTTTCAAATTCTGAACGGTCCATGAAACGACAACGACCTAGCTGGTCTAGCTGCTCACGCAAGTTAAGCGTGTTGAAATAGTTATTAGACATATTCTGTCTCCTTTTTAAGGGTGAATAGATGTATTCGGTTTTCAATAGCATGCATTCTAGGCTAAGTTTAACGTTGCGTAAAATGCTATAATTGCTTTTTCTTGTTGCATTTATTGCAACGGTTAGTGGATGTGTTGGTTTCAACGTTGCTGTTGAGTTAGTTAGTACAAGGTTTTGTTATGGAATACAAAGATTTAGAGGTGTTTGTTCAGCTTGCCGAGCACCAGAATTTAGGGGTTGTGAGCCAGCTTGTGCATTGCAGTTCTTCTACGTTGAGCCGTCGTTTGAAGCGTATGGAAGAATCCGTCGGGACAAATTTATTTGATCGAGAGGGCATTCGTTTAAAGCTCACGGAAGAGGGTGAGCTGTTTCGTCAGCATGCAGAACAGGTATTGGAGTTATGGCACCAACTCAAACTGTCGGTTCAGCGACAGGCCAGCGAGTTGCAAGGTCAGCTGAGTATCTATTGCTCGGTGACGGCCAGCTACAGCTTTTTGTCGGAGCTATTGACGCGATTTCGTGCGCAGCATCCCTTAGTGGACATTCGTTTAATCACAGGGGATGCGGCTGAATCCATTCCTCACGTTCAGTCAGGGGAGGCGGACGTTGTTATTGCTGCTCGGCCTGACCAATTGCCTGCGAACCTGACCTTTAAAACCATTACGACAGCTCCGTTGTTATTTATTGCGCCTGCACCCGTGCAATCGGTTCCTGAACTGTTGGAAAGGGACATTCCTTGGCAAAAAGTCCCCTTGGTTTTGTCTGAGACTGGGCTAGCAAGGACACGAGTGGATCGATGGTTTAAAAAGAAACGACTTAAACAAAATATTTACGGTCAGGTGTCAGGTCATGAGGCCATTGTGAGTATGGTCAGTTTAGGCTGTGGTGTGGGCGTCGTGCCTGATTTAGTACTAAAAAACAGCCCATTGATGAACAAAGTTCGTATTTTGGATGTTTTACCTAAACTGGAACCTTTTGCGGTAGGGCTTTGTGCCCAGAATAAACGTTTAAATGAGCCTTTAATCGCGGCCCTTTGGCAGACCGTGATGTGGGAGTAAGAGATTAGTATCAGATATCCGCATCGCGTATATGAATTTACGCAACAGTCAGTAGGTCAATGACGTGCATCGTTCAGGTGTGATGGTTTATACCGCTTTGTGAGGGAACTTCTAATCTTTTAATAATGCTTTGTTAAAACAATAACTATTAAAGGATTAATTATGACTAATTCAAGAGGATGGCCTTCCAAATCATTGGTGGGGTATGTAGCAGCTTATGGATCTATAGAGCCTGTGAACGTTTCGAATAATATGATCACTGAGGCACTCGAACATAACTATAATGTGTTTGTATACGCTTTTGGTTACATCGATGAAGACAATAACGTGGCATGGCCTAGTGGGGTAAGTACGCCCTCGTCGGATTTAGCAAAACAGCTTAAGAGTATTCACGCAAAAGATGGCTTGGCATTGATTTCATTTGGGGGGCAAAACAATACGTTTTGCCCAAGTGACCCTCTGCTGGCCGCCTCTAACTGCGTTCACTTTTGTCAGTTGCATGGGTTCGATGGCATTGATTTGGATTTAGAAGAAGTCGATGTCGACTCGGCTTTCCTTGTTTCATTCATCAATGAGTTTCGGCGATTAAATGATGACTTATTCATTACCGCTGCGCCTCAAATAGCGGGCGGTTACGGTGGGCCTGCTTCTTTAGCGCCTGATACCGTGTTCAGCAGAGCATTTTTACAAGCGGCGAATTTTGATGCGTTGTTGATTCAAGAGTACAACCAATTTGGTGGTGCTGTGTTTGATGGGTTACAAGATACGGAAGAAGGGTTTATCTCTGCCAGTTTTGGGCCTCTGACGCAGCTGGTGCCTTCAAATACCAAAATTATAATCGGTGAACCCGCAAACACGGCTGCAGGTTCCGGCTTGTCTGATCCTACGTCTGTGGTTCGAGACATCCAATCGGGAGAGGTATTACAAAGCCCGCAATATGGTGGCGTAATGGTTTGGGCCGTTAATTATGATTATGAGCAAAATTGGTCATTTTCTTTGGACGTCGCACCTGTGGTTCAGTCGGTGTCTGCCCTTGAGGAAACCAGTCTCAGTTAATAAAGAGGGTCTGTGATAGTTATCTCTAGCCAAATAAGGCCTCAAATATGAGGCCTCAAAATTTACGCAATGGTACTTAAGTATTGTTGTGATCGTGTTTGATCGACGTTTTAAGACAGACCCTTGATATTCTTTGTTCTTTATTTGTTGGTAGTTAAATCAATGTCTTTCGGATATCTCTATTTCTGTTGTAAGAATCTCGCCCTAATTTAAAAGAATTAATGTTTAAGTATTAGTAGAGTTGAATCAAATTAATTATTTACATTTAAAACCTGAAGTTTTCGATCAAATTGTTGGCGTTACCTATTTTTGCTTTTTTTTCATTGTCTCATTTCCGATTACATTCATAAAAACCTCGCCGTTTGAGCGTTTATTGACCCTTAATTTTTGCTTTGACAGGCTCGAACTTACACATCAATAGGTGTGTTTTATTCGATGAGATTAGAGTTTGATAAGGGACAATAATAATGAAAACAAGAATGAACGGAGCACGAGCGTTGTTGAGTGCTGGCGTGCTTTACTTAGGCACAGCGGTTGGTGGCATCGCCCTAGCAAGTGAGAGTATGCACCTAGCCATTAAGCCGGTACCTCAACCTGAAAATAACTACCAGTTGTTTGAAACATTACAAGTTCGACCTTTGGCGTTATCACCCAACGGTAAGTATTTATTTGCAGTGAATACACCGGATAACCGACTGGAGATCTTTAAAGTCGGGCGAGACAAGAGCAAGAAGGGTGATCAAAACGCTGCAGACCTCGAGCCTCAGAATTATCTAAAGCGCAAAGATACATTAACCGCGATCGGGTCGGTCAGTGTTGGGATGGAACCTGTTTCGGTTGCCATGAGAAATAAGCACGAAGCTTGGGTTGTTAATCACCTTTCAGACTCTGTAAGCATTGTGAAGCTTAATGGTAACGGTGGAAAGGCTCGTGTTATACGAACGCTGCATGTGGGCGATGAACCTCAAGACATCGTATTTGGTGGTGTAGAGGGTAATTTAGCGTTCATTACAACAGCGCACAGAGGCCAAAATACAGGGGATGATCCGGATTTATTTAACCCTGAAAGTGGTCGTGCTGACGTTTGGGTATTTGATGCGAACAATTTGGGCACCGCACCGGGTGGTGAACGCCTTACCAAACTGACGCTGTTTTCGGACAGCCCTAGAGCGTTGGCCGTTAGCCCTGATGGAAGCCGTGTTTATGCCGCACCGTTCTATTCTGGTAACCAAACGACGGTAGCATCTAAGCATGCCGTTAAGAATGTATATGCGGATCAAATGGACCCAGACAATGCGTTCTTTTTCTATGGCAACGATGGGTCACGTCAACCTTTAACGGGCCGTGTGGTTAAGTTCAAGGAAGGCAGTGACGGAGTTAAGCATTGGTTTGATGACCAAGGTACGAACTTTGATGATTGGGTGCGAGTGCAGTTACCTGATTATGATGTGTTTACCATTGATGCAACTCAAAACCCTCCTGTAACCATCCCGCAGAAAACCTTTTCTCACGCGGGCACAACGCTGTTTAACATGGCTGTGAACCCTGTGAACGGGAAAGTCTATGTATCCAATACGGATGCAAATAATGACGTTCGTTTTGAAGGCCATAACCCTGGCATGGGTGTTACCTCGGTACGAGGGGATATTGTAGACAGCCGAATTACCGTGCTTGACCCAACCTCCGGTGAGATGAAATACAACGATTTGAATTCTCACATTGTTGACGGGCAAGGCGATAGCAATGCAAGTTTGGCCTTCCCGCAAGATATGACCTTCAATGCAGACGGCTCTAAATTAATGGTGGTAGCGCAAGGGTCAGGGAAGTTGGCGATTCTAGATACTGCTGACTTGGAAGCGGGTCAGTTCGTGCCATCGCCGAATGATCATATCTCCTTGTCTGCTGGCGGGCCTACGGGGGTCGTATTTAATGAAAAAACGGGCAGAGCGTACGTCTTAACACGGTTTGATAATGGCATTTCTGTGGTGAATGTGAAGAAAGGCACTGAGACTTCGCATGTTCAAATGTTTAATCCAGAACCGGAACACATTGTTAAAGGCCGATCGTTTTTATACGACGCTGCGTTTACGTCAGCTAATGGTACGCAAGCGTGTGCGAGCTGCCATGTGGGCGGTGATTTAGATCATTTGTCGTGGGATTTAGGGAACCCAGGTGGCATTCCGTTACCCATTACACGCAATGGCCTGACCGATGACATTTTCACGTTTTCACCTGATATCTTGAGTATTGCTTTACCGGATTCTGCTGATACCTTTAAGGCGTTTATGCCCGTAAAAGGCCCAATGACGACCCAAAGTTTGCGGGGCTTAGATAATCACGGAAGCATGCATTGGCGTGGTGACCGTAATGGTGCAATTAAGCAAGATGGTACGCCATTCTTGGATGACAATGGTATGGAAACTGTGTCCGTACAGCCGAACTCTGGCATGTTTGATGAGTTTGCAGGGTTCTTTTCCTTTAACGTTGCGTTTGAAGGATTAGTGGGACGTGATGCGCCGTTGACGAAAGAGGATATGACCTCATTTACAGAGTTTGCTTTGGATTTGATGTACCCGCCAAATCCGATCAGAAGTTTGGACAACAGCTTGTCTCCAGTTGAAGCCGCCGGAAGCGCCATCTATCACCAAGAGATGCCGTTATTGGATGAAGAGGGCGAACCCGTTCTTGATGAAAACGGTGAAATTGTGATGACGGAACTTCCCGTGGATCGTCTACACAGCTGTAATGGGTGTCATACGCTCGATCCTGAGGGAAATAAAGGCCTGACAGATCATCCTGGGTTCTTTGGCACGGATGGCCGTTTGTCTTTCGAAAACTTACCAATGGTATTTAAGGTTGCGCATTTCCGGAATATGTATCAGAAAGTGGGAATGTTTGCATCGTCACCGGATACAAACAGGATTTTAACGCCGTCAACGGATTTTAACCCTTTGATACCTGCCGTGCGTGGGTTTGGTTATCAGCCTGATGGTGCTGTGGGGTCAGTGGAGCATCACTTAACGGGGGTTGTATTCATTAAGTCGACCAATCCGGAAGACCCTCTGTCGCCAAACCCTGGTGGGCTGCCAACGTTTGAGTTGGATGAACACGGTGAACCAACCGCAACACCAGACGTTGCAGGTTTTGAGGCGCGTAGAGCGGTGGGTTCCTATTTGATGGCGTTTGATACTAACTTCAAACCCATTGTTGGTCAGCAGGTTACCTATTACAAAGGAAAAGGCTTCAATGGCGCGTTAAGTAAGGAAAGGATTGCGCTTATGATGCAACGCTCAGAAATGGGTGAGTGTGATTTGATTGCCAAAGGTTATTTACTGGGTCGGGAACATGGCTTCATTTATGAAGAGGGGGCGTTCCGGTCTGATAGCTCGTATTACCCAATGTTAAAGAAATCTGATTTACTTAACTTGGCGACGAATAAGAATCATGCATTGACCTTTACTTGTGTCCCTGCCGGTTCTGGTTATCGAACTGCGATTGACCGAGATGCCGATGGTATTGCCGATGGAGACGAAGCTTTGTCTCGTCTATAAGTGCGCAGTAAGTGAGTTAGTAAGTGCGCTAATGAATACGCCTATAAGCAAGCTGCAAAAGCAAATTACGCCCATATTTTGTTGAGCTGTTAGTGATTTGTGGGTGATTTTTGAGCGAATCGTAGGTGAACGTTTGTTGAACTATTCATTAGCTCAACACCGAAGAAAGCTCTGCTGGTCATCCAGTGGAGCTTTTTTTGTTCTACCCTTTATGGTTTTTGATCGTCTAATTTCTAGTGATTTTTGAGTTACGTCATCATCGTAGTAAGTGCAGTAATTAAATTGGGTTAATTAGAGATATAAATTCGAATAACATTATAATCAGCTTAAGAGTTAGTGATCTTATGGAACGAATAGAACAGTCGTAAACAAGGTAGTCTAATGACCATAATGCAAATCGTTTATTGGCTTATAGCCAGTCTTGGTAATCTTTGTGCTTTCTACTTATTCAGTCAAACAGACAGTGTATTCAGCATTGTTTTTTTGGTGTTCACCTTGGTTTATACGGCCGTAGGCTTTTATGACCTAAAATTCAGTACTCATAATTTGAATCGACTCTATCCGGTCGTTGCTTACATCCGATACTTTCTTGAGTCATATCGTGTCGAAATTCAGCAGTACTTCATCGCGAACGATACAGAAGAGCGGCCTTTTAACCGCGAGCAACGTTCTTTGGTGTATCAACGAGCTAAGAACGTCAGAGATACCATTGCATTTGGTACTCAGCGAAATTTGATGGAAGAAAACTATTTAAGTCTTTGGCATTCTTTAAGCCCGAAGGAAGTATTTGAAGAGGCGAAACTGATTCGCTTTGGCGGGCCCGATTGTAAACAACCTTATGATGCATCGTATTTAAATATATCCGCGATGAGCTTTGGATCATTGAGTGCTAATGCCATAGAAGCCATGAACTTGGGGGCAAAGAAAGCCGGTTGCTATCACAATACCGGTGAGGGCTCTGTGAGCCCTTACCATCTAAAACACGGTGGCGACATTGTTTGGCAAATTGGCTCCGGGTTATTTGGGTGTCGGAATGACGAAGGCCGTTTTAATCCAAAGTCATTTGAAGCGATGGCGACTCAGCCTCAAATTAAGATGATTGAAATAAAACTGAGTCAAGGCGCAAAACCGGGGCATGGGGGTGTATTGCCTAAGGCGAAGATCACCGAAGAAATTTCAAGAATACGTCATATCCCAATGGATAAAGACTGTATTTCGCCTGCCGTTAATCCCGAATGCACGACGCCGATTGATCTGCTGAATTTTGTACAAACCTTGAGGACGTTAAGCGGTGGAAAGCCGGTAGGCTTCAAATTGTGTATTGGTAATCCAGCGGAGTTCCTAAGCATCTGTAAAGCCATGCTTGAAACGGGGATAACGCCCGATTTTATTACCGTAGACGGTGCCGAAGGCGGCACAGGGGCTGCGCCAGTTGAGTTCAGTAATCGGCTTGGTATGGTGTGTTTAGAAGGTGTCTACTTTGTTCATAATGCGCTGATAGGCGTAGGCCTTAGGGATAAAATTCGTATTATTGCTTCAGGTAAAACGGCTTCAAGTTTCGATTTACTGTCTAAGATTGCAGTAGGTGCTGATACGGTTAATGCGGCCCGTACCATGATGTTAGCGCTTGGCTGTATTCAATCCAGACACTGCAACACCAACAATTGCCCAACCGGCATTGCAACTCAAGATCCTGCTCGTTCAAAAGGTATCAACGTTGAAGATAAGGGCGAACGTGTTTTTAATTTCCATAAGAACACACTAAAAAGCTTTTATGAGTTAGTGGGAAGTATGGGCTTAGATGACCCCGCGAAACTGATGCCTCAAATGATCAAACGTAGGACGCCATACGGGATGTTGATGCCAATTGGCAGTCTTGTTGAGCCTCTACAAACCAAGGCACTTATTGATGGTGAGGTCAGTGACCAATGGCAACAATGGTGGGAAGACAGTCGAGCGGATCAATTCTATGTGGATGATCTTTATATCATTCGGCCTGCTGAAATAAAGCACTCTGCATAATAGCTAAGATGATTTGTTGTATTCACTGAGCAGGGGGCCTAGGATGTGCCGCACAGAAGGTGCCCGTCAGGATTGTTCGTTCATTGCACCCATCATATGAACGAACCTATCATCTGAACGCACCTATCATCTGAACGCCATCTTCAGATCTAACACTTTTAACAGCTAGATCACCGACCACATTAAATAAGGTTAATTATGAGAAAAACGTTTGCTTTAACGCACCCTAAACTGAATCTGGCTCGTTTGGTTGAATCCATTAAATACGATGTGAAAAAGTACATTAAAAGAGAACGAAATAAATCGCTGCCTGAGGGCGTGGATTACTGGTATTTCGATTGTAAATTTGGTCACACTGAAGAAGAGGCAAAAAGAATCCGACAGTCTGACATTAACAAATGCATTGATGAAGCTGAGCAGCTAAAGCTGGCGTCTTTTTATTTGGAAATTTTGGTGCAAGAAGGACATAAATCTAAAAGCCAAGATGAAGATTTAAGTTGATTCATACTGGCTAATTTAACAAGAGCTCTTTGTATTATAAGTGTGAGTGCTTAATGTTCGAATTGAAAACCTTTGCATTGTTTTTCATTACTGCTGTCGCGGAAATTATTGGTTGTTATCTCCCGTATTTGTGGCTTAAAGAAGATAAGAGTATTTGGTTGCTTGTACCAGCAGCGATAAGTTTGGCTATTTTTGCATGGCTTTTATCATTGCATCCTTCCGCTGCAGGTCGTGTTTATGCAGCGTATGGCGGTGTGTACATTTGCGTTGCGATTTTATGGCTGTGGCTAGTGGAGGGAATAACCCCAACCTCTTGGGACATTGTAGGGTCTTTGGTCGCTGTAACTGGTATGGCCATTATAATGTTTGCACCACGGGACGCTTAACCACAACCTTGAGCGCGTTTTTGTCTTGATGAAGGCACCTTGTTATGGCAGTAGCGTGTTTTGAGGTGGTCGGTCATTTTCCTTGCCGTTGTGCGTAGAACATACAGAGCAACGACGTTCCGCCACACACAAGAAATCCAAATACCAATGGAAGAACGGTTCCATCATAGTACTGGCCAATAATACCTCCTATCACGACTGAAATTAGGGTTTGTACGGAGCTTATGACAGAGGTTGCAATACCCGCGATATGACCCAAAGGTTGGATTGCCAGAGTATTGAAATTGCCAAACAGGATGCCAAAGCAGAAGAAAGTAACCCCGATGTAGCTTAGTAAGGCGGCCAAAGATGGGTGACCTGAATGGCTTTGAGCGTATAAAAAGAACAAGGCTGAACTCACCGTAATGGCCATCAATGCGACCAAGCAAAGCGCTTCCATTTGAAACTTCATCACCAGTCTAGAGTTCACGAAGGACGAGAAACCAATGGCAAGTGCCAGACATCCAAAGTAGATGGAAAATGTATTGCCCAGTTCGTATTGGATTTGAAGCATCTGTTGAGCCGTACTCAGGTATCCAATGAAAGAACCGAACATAATACCTGCTGTAAGAATGTATATGCGTGTTAGGGAGTTACTCAGTGTTTCCTTGATGCCTGACAAAATTACACTGAAGGAGAAAGGCAACCTGTTCTCGATGGCCAATGTTTCGGGTTGCCGAAAATGAAGCCATAGAACACTGGATACCCCGACAAATAAGATAAACAGAAAAATGGCATGCCAGTTGGCTACCAGCAATATGGCTTGTCCCACGGAAGGCGCGAGTGCCGGGACCATGATAAAGAACACCATAATGAGTGACATGACCTTAGCCATTTTAGGGCCTTCAAACTTGTCTCTTATCATGGCGAGCGTAACAACTCGGCATGAAGCGGCGCCGAATCCTTGAAGCAATCGTCCAGCGAGCATCTCGTTTAAGCTGTTAGAGAAAAGCGAAATTAAATCGCCTATTACAAAAATGCCCACACCTATGTAGATGGCTTTCTTGCGACCGTAGGAATCAGAGATTGGGCCGTAGAGCATGAGTCCTAAGGCCATGCCAAAGAAAATAGTCGAAATTATCAGCTGGGCGTCGTTGGGATTCTCAACCTGAAGGCTGGTTCCTATGTGACTCAGTGCCGGAAGCATTGCATCAATAGTTAGCGCCACCAATGACATTAATATTGCCATGATGCTGATGAACTCGTTTGTGCCTATTTTTGTTTTATTCATTAATACTGCTTAATGTTTTGAATTAGCTGAGATTGAGGAGGGGGCTACAATGGATAGCTTACCTTAATTCTTTTTTAGTGTGTTGTACTTATTATATGAATTCAGGTTACTTATACGTTGGGAAGTGCAAATGATAAGAACACGGAAACCCTCCATTAAAGAAGGGGCACTCGAAAAGGAGGCGCTAGATAAGGTTCTTATAACGGTTGGTCCATCCAACTTAGCGTCAAAAAAAGATCATTGAAAAGCTGGGGGTGCATTTTATTAATGAAATAAAAGTGCCTTTTGATGATCCTGCTTATTTGAATGGCGCTCGCATCAAAAGGCGTTATGAATGGTGCCTTTAATGCCAGTGTTTTTTCTTTCTGTGGATGGTTGATGGTGCAACTTTCAAGAGTGCCGCAGCTTTCGCTATATTTCCTTCACAGTAATCAATGGCTTGTTCAATCGCCTCTCTTTCAACCACATCAAGGGGTCTGATGACTATTTCACTAGGCAGAACCTCTGTTGGTGACATAGGTTGTGTTATTTGTCTGGTTGCTGACAGTGATGTAAACGATGTTTGATGTACGTTTTCTATTGGTACCGTCACGTTGTTCGGTTGCGCGTTTTTAAAGTCTTGTGCAGTGACGTCTAAAGGTGTGGGAAGCATGCTTAACGTTACTTCAGTGCCATCATTTAATACCACAATATTTTGTATGACGTTCTGAAGTTGTCGGGCATTCCCGGGCCAAGAGTAACGTTGTAACCTGAACTTGGCGTCTTTGCTGAACGCTTTGAAGTTCTTTTGCTCGATTTCTGTGTAGTGCTTCAAGAAAAAATCTGCGATTGCAAGAACATCAGAGCCTCGTTGTCTAAGCGGAGGGAGGTGGATAGGCACCACTTGCAATCGATAATAGAGATCTTCTCGGAACGTTCCCTGATTGATCATTTCAATAGGGTTGCGGTTTGTGGCGCAAATGAAGCGGACGTCTACTTTCTCAAGCACGTCACTTCCGACTTTATGGAACTCACCCGTCTGAATAAAACGTAGAAACTTACTTTGAAGCTCTAAATCCATTTCACCGAGTTCGTCTAAAAACAAAGTCCCATTATCCGCTGTTTTAGCGGCACCTTCTCGATCCGTGTTAGCGCCTGTAAATGCGCCTTTTACGTGCCCGAAAATTTCACTTTCCATCAAGCTTTTAGAGATCGCAGCGCAGTTAATGGTGACCAATTCGTTTTCGCTTCTTTTACTGCTTTTATGGATGGCTTGGGCACACAGTTCTTTACCGGTGCCGCTTTCGCCAGTGATGAAAATAGACGCATCACTTTGTTCACAGCTGCGAATAATTTCATACACTTTGTTCATTGATTCGCTGGCACCAATGAACCCATAAAAGGACTCTTTAAGCTTTAATTTGGGATAAAGAAGCTCGTGTTTCTCAATGGCATTTCTAACCGTTAGGCATAATCTATCGCGGTTAAAAGGCTTTTCAATGTAGTCTGTTACGCCCATTTTGATGATGTTTCTGGCTTGATCTACTTCACCGTGGTTGGTCATGACAATCAGTAAAATAGGAAGATGGTTTGAGCGTATATGGCCTATTATTTTTATGCTTTCACTGTCGGTGAAATTCACACCTAAAATCACCAGAGAAGGGGTTTCTTTGCTAATTATATCCAGAGCATTGCTCGTGTCGGCTCTGATTACGTCGATACGCTCTTCCATTAGAAAAGCAGTGTAGAGTCTTGCGTTTGAATCCCTGCTCTCGATAAGGACCGCTTTGTGGTTACTCATGTGTTAGTTCAAGCCTATGTTCTTTTTTATATCTATTAATTTACGTTCAGTATCATCAATCACTATTTTAATTGTTGCTAATGGGACATTAAAAAATTTGTGTTGGTCAAAATTATTAATGTCGGAAATGAATTCATTTAACAGAACTTTAAGTTTGAGAAGCTCTTCGTAGAGCTTTTGGCTGCCAAAGTTCAAGGCTGCACTGGTTGCAGCAGACACAACTTTCTTACACACATCGAATTCACCCTGAGAGATTAAAAGGCTCAGATCATGATGTGTTTCTTTCATTTCCCTTGTGTACATGTTGATCAGTTCTCGGAAAACGTCTTCGCCGGTGTCTTCAAATAAGCTCTCTAAGGTATTTAAGTTAATGCAATCGTTTGCCTTAAGGTCGGGCTCTTTCACTTCCGATATGATGTGTTGAGCATCTGACGTTGAATAGTCCTTAGTAATTGCTTTGGGATGGGCTATCGGTGAATAGAGTGATTGATCGATGAGCCTTGCAAACTGCTCTTGATTGATGGGCTGCGTAATATGGTGCTCTATTCCTGCTTGCTGCATTGATATGGCAAGCCCGCCCGATTGGTTCTTTAGGATTGCGATTACTTGAACGGACGCGTTAAATTCGCAACTCTTTTTAATGTGGGCAACGGTCTCTGCTCCATCCATTCGCTCCATTTCCATTTCGATCACGATCAAATCGTATTTCTGCTTGGCGCAGGCGATAACGGAGTCGATCCCGTTACAAGCAAAATCTATCTGACAGTCCCTTTTCGAAAGCGTTTCAAGGATAGGTTGAATGTTCCTAATGCCATTACCAACGGTTAGCACGTTAAACGTACTCGGTGTGTTAACTATTTTCCGCTGTTCGTGACTGAGTACATAGGGATAAGGGATCGCTTCATCAATCATTGTTGCTATGAGGTTACCTAAGTTACCTACGTTGTAGATCTCTGGGAAGAGTTGAGAGGCTGTATCATAGCTTCGAGTATCAGATTCAGACTTAATGGCAATCGAATGCTTTAACGCCAGTTCAGCAAGAATTAAATTATAAAGCTCTGTTGAGTACATTTCGTTAGCGAGAACGATGACTAAATCACTGGCTTTATTCTCTTTGATTTCTTCAATGGTCCATATTTCTTCAACCGACGCTCCCCAGGATATTAATTGACGTCTGATTGCACTGTTACGGGAAGGGTCTGAAATGAGCGTAATGGACTTTCCCTTAAGAAAGTAGCGGTTGTGGGTTAAATGTAAGTCATGAACTTCCGGTAATTCCATGGAGAGTTCAAAGAAAGCCCGTCCATTATCGAGTACTTTAAAGAAGCCTGATACATCAAGGAGCTGTGACAGTATTTTTACATTGGACGAATGAACACAGAAATCAGCATTGCCTGCATTTCGAGTCATTGCTGTTATAAGTTCTTTGGTTGCCATTAACGTATCTTTGGGCGCAATGTAATCGAGACTGATGGTGAGCTTTTTATCGTTCTCATTTGATGACCCTTCAACTGAATCACTGGGTGATACGGATAAGTTAACTTCGCCCACTGGCTGTGAGCCGCTAACAAAAGACAGTAAGCTGATGAGCAGTTGCTCTAACCTTTTTGAATCGCCAAATAGCAGTTCAGGAGTAAGAGGGTTTACATAGAAATTAAGCGATGCGCCTAATTGTTGTAAATCTCTGTGATTATTTATTGATACCTGCTCAATTAAATCAAAGATATTAAAAGGGCTCGGGTTTATCTTAATGCTGTTTGTGCTCAGTTTGAAGGTATCAACAATCTCATTCGAGGTGTTGTCTATATCTTCTAGACGATCACTCATTTCAAGAAGCAGCGACTTTTGGTTTTCAGTAGTACCGCTCTCAAAAAGTTGGCTGATAAGGTCTGAAATACCATCGATGGGTTTTTTTATTTCATTGGATAGTAGGCCAAGGTGCTTTTCGAGTTCTTCATTATTAACTTTTTGAACGGGCCGGTCGTACGTTCGTAAGTCTGAGAAGATGGAAAGCTCAAGTCTAGATAAGTTAGTTAACTCTCCATCTATAAGAACTTGCACGACACTTGTTTCAACGAAAGCAGGGAAGCGTTGGCCGTTACGCCTTTCGAAGATGACTGGCGCATCATCTTCTTTTTTTGTTCGGCATACATCAGAAATTCGTAAAGACTTAGGCTTTATATTGGCTAAATATATTTGTTGAAGCTCTTCATGCTCATAACCAAGTTCTTGAGTCATTTTATGACTGCCACCAACAATCTCGCCATTAAACTTATGAAATAAGATCAGTTGATCCAGCACTTCATTGTCTAAAAGTAAGTTTTCTAGCGTGAGAATTGACTTGTCCAAAAGAATTCCTAATAAAAATCTGGTGTTAAGCGCTAAATCTTGAAAGGAGGTTTAGCTGTGGTTGCAATATGCAACTTTTGAGTTGCGAGTTGCCATTGTTGTGGTTGCATTATGCAATTGCTGGTTTGTAACTATTGTAGTCCTTTGTAAATAGTTTGTAACACTGACATAAATACGAAAATAATATCACCTTTATTTCCTTATTTTTAGCTTGCAATAACAGAAAAATAGAGGCCTGTATGAAGATTGTCGCGTTTTTACATGTTGTTACGCCCAGTAACTTCGATAAGTTGGCACATGAGCTGCATTACCATTGGCAAGAAGGAAACAAAAACAACTAATTTTTTAAAGGTAATTCTATGAGACTTTCTACACGCATCGCTTCTACACTTGCTTTGACTGCTGTTGCTTCATCTGCTGTTGTTGCAGACACTTTTCAGGCTGCAGTGACGGTATTAGACACGCTAGCAATTGCAGAAAATACGGCCGTTGATTTCGGTACAGTTACGAGCACTGATGGCACTTGTATCATGGCTACGGGTGGTGCTTTATCAGGGACTAATGGTTGTACAGGAACAGCAACACCGGGTGCGTTCACAATTACTGGTTCAGATGTGACGGTTGATTTAACGGTTACCGCTGGTGCTGCGGTTGATGGTGTAACGTTTGCGCCTGCGATTGATGGCAGTGCTTCACCTACGTTATCTGGTGGTACAACCTCGGTTGCTGTCATTGGCCAGCTAACGCTAGCTTCTGCAACGGCAGGTGCTAAATCAATCGATTTTGATTTGACTGCGAACTATCAATAAAACTGCAGTCGATTTGAACCTATTCGTAATGCCTGCAGTCATGAAGCGCTTTTATTTAGCGGATGTCTCATAAGGTAGGGTGCGATAAAAAATAAACAATCCTGGTTTTTACTGGGTGTATGAATACTATTTAAACCAGCGGGGCAAAATGCCTTGCTGGTTTTTTTGTTTTAGGGGGATGAGTCTTTCTAACGGACTTTATTATAAGCCCTGTCTGTTCTGTCTGTTCTGTCTGTTCTGTCTGTTCTGTCTGTTCTGTCTGTTCTGTCTGTTCTGTCTGTTCTGCTTTATCTATGCTTAATTGTCCTCAGGCGCATCAGTGGTTTCTTCCTGATTTAAATATGATCTTTGTCTTATTCTTTGCCCTGCCTAAATCAATTTTAGTGATCTTGGTGTTGGCTTCTTAAAAGTCAGGCATTTGTGGTTCTAGTTATTTGTATTTCGAGTTGCATTATGCAACTGAAACAGGCGCATATTGCTTTTGTGTTAGTTGCATAATGCAATTTTAGTTTTGTTTCTAAGGTTAATTATTGTAATTCAATGTAGTTATTTGATTTATTTCCTTTTTATTTCAATTTTTGGAAATATTTCATATTCCATGAACACCCCATAAATTGGGTTGTTTAGGTAGATAAAGTTAAAATATTAAGGTTTTTACAATATGTTACATTGGTTTGTTAATCAAAGTTGGCATGCAGACTGCAATTACAAAAGTAACTTTTAAAACAAAATTGAAATGAATAACAAAGGTGACTTTATGAAACTTTCTACTCGCATTGCTTCTACTCTAGCTCTAACTGCTGTTGCTTCTTCTGCTGCTGTTGCGGATACATTTCAGGCGGCTGTAACGGTATTAGATACATTAGCTATTGCAGAAAATACGGCGGTTGATTTTGGTACGGTAACGAGTACTGATGGTACGTGTATTATGGCTACAGGCGGCGCTTTATCGGGCACTAACGGTTGTACAGGAACGGCGACACCAGGTGCTTTCACTATCACTGGTTCTGATGTAACTGTGGATTTAACGGTAACGGCTGGGGCTGCTGTAGACGGTGTGACGTTTGCGCCTGCAATTGATGGCAGTTCTTCACCTACGTTATCTGGTGGTACAACTTCCGTTGCTGTTATTGGTCAATTAACTCTGGCTTCAGCAACGGCTGGTGCTAAATCAATCGATTTTGACTTAACGGCGAACTACCAGTAATAGTTACGACGTTATTGATGATGTCAAAGCCACTCATGTGAGTGGCTTTTTAAATGAATAAAAATAATAAGCACTGTTTGATATTTTTCCGCTGCATAAAATAGTTACTACTATGAAACGTTCTCAGCTATTAATAAAAGCACTTTTTACCTTTTTGGTTGCAGTGCCGTTGCCATCCGTAGCTGAGTTAAGATTGGATGTCATTGATAGCATGGATTTTGGCACGTTATCCATCGAGAATGGTACGTGTACATTAAAGAACAATGGTTCATTGGTCGCTACTAACGGGCAAACTTGCCTTGGCTCAGGATCAATAGCAAAGTTTACGGCAGTAGGAGAACCTAATTCAGGGATAGTAATCTCCGCATTTCAAAGTGCAGAAAGCCATGGGATTACATTGGTTCCAGAGTTGATTACGTCGAGTTCAAAGACATTAAACGGTAAAGGAATAGCAACAATCAAAGTTGCGGGCTCATTAGTTTTTAATCAAGCCAGTTCAGGATCATTACTTCTGAACTACACTTTGAGTATTAATTATGAATAGAGTCTTAAAGTATGGTCGGAAGTTCCGTTCCTCAATACTGGAATGCAGCGGCTGGTGCATCGTTGTTTTCACTTATTATTTATTCCTCTTTTTCGTTTGCAGCCTCACTGACCTCTTTTGCACAGGTTCAAGTAGTTGACGAATTATCGATGGAGGAATCGGTGTCTATTGATTTTGGTGTTTTGGAAAATAAAGATGGCACATGTTCAATGGACTCGAGTGGAAATTTAGCCGGAGTTGGCGGACAGACTTGCTCAGGTATAAGTACGCCGGGTGAGTTTAAGATATCCGGTACGGAAGATCAGACCATTCAGGTTGCTGTAACCTCTGGTACCGCTGTGGATGGCGTTAATTTTGTCCCTGCGATATCAGGTGGGGATATTTATAGTTTAACCTCGGGCGAAACTACTATTAAAGTCATTGGTGAGCTAGTATTAGATTCGGCTACTTTGGGCCATAAATCAATTACTTATACATTAACTGCAAATTATCAATAATTAAGGTTTTTAAATGCGTCCCCGTTTCTTGATAGATAAGAATAATAACTTTGTTAGGTCTGCGTTTTGTTCTCTGATGTTTCTTTCATTAAATGACTCTGTTAATGCAGCCCAAATGTTGCAGATTCTTCCGCCTAGGATAGTGATAGAGGAAGGGCGTAGTGCTTCTCTCACCTTGGTAAATAGAAATAACGAAAGTGGTGAGTATCGATTATCAACACGTAACATTCGCACGGGTGAAGATGGTCGTTTTGAAATCATTACTGAAGCCAATGAAGACGAATTGTTTGCTGATAAAATGCTTCGATATTCACCGCGCAGAGTGACTGTTGATGGCCAAAGTAAACAAGATGTGCGCGTGGTCGTTAGAAAACCTAAGGATCTTAAAGAGGGTGAATATCGAAGTCATTTAGTTTTTCGAAGTATACCTAAGCCTCTGGATCAAACGTCTGAAGGTGCTAATTCCATTTCGATGCAGTTCAATCCAACGTTAGAAATTACGATCCCTGTTATTGTTAGACATGGTGACTTAACTGCTGAAATCAATTTAACAGATCAGAAGTTAACGGTTGATGAAGAAGGGCAACAGCATCTAGAGTTCACAATCAATCGAGAGGGAACCCGTTCTATTTACGGTGAGATATCGGCTTGGTGGACGCCTATCGAAGGGCAAAAAGAAGTTCGAATCGGTATGGCGAAAGGCATCTCTGTTTATTACCCTAATTCATTACGGTATTTTTCATTACCTGTTTCAGCTGATCAACCCATTTCGAAGGGCCGCATTCGGGTGGAGTACAAAGAAGACCCTACCTATGGTGGTGATAAAACAACGGAAACTACGTTTTTGTTACCATAAACACCTCAAATGTATTTCATAGATATTCCCTCACAACTAGAAATGACAGTGTAGTCTTATGCTGTTGTTTCTTGCTTTTCGCCGTTTGGCACTTGTCTGTTTGTTCTTATTTTCATTGTTTGCAAGTGCCAATGAAAGAATCAACTTGAGCAACGAACTGTATATTGATGACTATGAGTTAATTGTAGATTTTCATTATAAAAAGTATGTCATCAGTCGTGATGTGTTTATTTACTCTTTACCAGAAACAACTTTGCTGCCCATTCAATACCTTGTTGATGGTGTAGAGTTTCCTATTATTGTTAATCCTCTGAGTATGACAGCCTCAGGCTGGTACATTGACCCTGCGAATACATTTGAAATCGATTTTAAAAATAAGACGTTGTTTGTTAAAGGGGTAGAAGAGCCGTTCCCTGACAACGCGATTGTCTATTCTGATGGTATCGATCTCTATGTTGAGTCGAAACTCATCGAACAATTAACACCGTTAACTTTAACTCTGAATACAAGCCGGTTGAGATTAGAAATTTCTTCTAAAACGAAGTTGGCATTTGAAACTAAATTAGAGCGAGAAAGCGTACGGTCTGTTTCTTTTGCTAGGAAATCTAAGAGTTATGCTTCCATTGATGATCATTATGCTTTGGCTGGCCCGCCCGTTATTGATCTCACATTAGGCTCTCATTTTATTGAGGACGATTCTCCTTTTTATACGCTACAAACATCGTTTGATTTACTTTGGTTTGAGACCTATTTTTCTAGCACGATGGCGGCGACGAACAGCTCTTCAAAAGAGCGGTTGACGTTTAGAAAGCGGCCTAACAATCCAAATTCACCCATGCTAGGTGGGATCTCATTCATTGAATTTGGAGATTCTTTTGCAAAATCCAATCAATTAATTTTTCAAGGCGGTGAAGGGCAAGGATTCAATGTGGATTTCGGTGCTGTATCTGATCAAGACTCGTTTGGTAAGACAAACATTGAAGGTGATGGTACTCCTGGTTGGGAAGTAGAGCTTTATAGAAACGGGGTTTTGATTGATTTTGTACAAATTGATGCCAGTGCTAGATATCAATTTACAGACGTTGAGTTGGACTATGGAGATAATGTGTTTGATGTCCGCTTGTACGGCCCTTTAGGACAAACAGACCATAAAAGAGAACAAATTAATATTGATAATAAGATGCTATCCGAAGGCACTGGCGGGATCTCTCTCAGCTATATTGACGTTGGAGACCCATTTATTGAACCGGGTTTTGATGATGCGCTTGATGAAAAGAAAATTGATATTTCAGGGCAGCGTGGTATTTCAAAAAATTTATCGATCAGTGGCGGGTTTTCTCGTCACGAGTTTGAACAAGACATTGGCGATGAAATTCAAACCATAACCGATGATTACCTTAATATTGGTCTTTCATCCGCTCTTGATTCAATAAATTTAGGGGTTGATTACTCAAATCAAATGGATAAAGGCTGGGCTGGAAGTGTCAATGGCCAGACTCGTTTATTTGATGTCAGTACGACTCTATCGCATTCTCACTACAGTGACTTTGAAAGTGACCGAAACTCGGAAGGTCGTCTCATTCGAGATACTGAGCTACGGCTTAACAGTGCATTTCAGCCTTTTGGTTCCAGACCGTTACAGGTCAACATGAAAGTGATTAGAGAAACATTTCAGAACATAGGCTCGACATTGGAGCTTGATACCCAGCTTGGATTTCAGCTTTTCTCTGGCGCGTTTTCTGTATCGAATGTAATTCGGAATTCTGACATTACGAACCAAATAATAGACGGCAGAATCAGTTACTCACAAACGATTACGCGTTCTAGCCAGCTTCGCTCGTCACTTAACTATTCTGCAAAGCCATCTGTTGCGGTCAATGACAGCGACGTAAACATAACATGGCATCCAACATCTAACATCCGTACCAATGTTGGGTTTATTGTGAATTTTAATTCAGGGCATACGAACTCAGTAAGCTATTCAATTTCAAAACTGTATGACGCTTTCTCACTTTCTTTGAGCGGTGAAAGTAAGGAAGATGGCTACAATCAGGTTACTTTGTCGTTGGAGACATCGTTGTCTCCTGTGGATTCTAAGGGACTGAATCTTTCTGGTAAGTCACGTGTTAATAATGGTCGGCTGCAAGTCCGATCGTTTCTTGATACAGATCATTCAAACGATTGGAGTGAAGGAGATACCCCTATTGCAGGCGTTGGGCTTTATGGACGATCAGATTGGAATACCATTAAAACGAACGACGAAGGGATTGCTTATTACCCTGGCTTGAGTGGTGATGTGGCCAGTAAGATCGTAATTGATGAGCGCTCGATTGAGGACCCATTTTGGAAAGTATCCTTTCCAGATTCAAAGATTTATTCTCATGCGGGTGGTTTAAAGCGCATTGATATACCCGTGCACATAACAGTAGAGATTGAAGGGACCATAACAGCTTTAATAGATGGAAAAGAAAAGCCCTTGCCTAATATACCTGTCACGGCTTATCAAGATGGTAAACCTATTGCGACGATCAAATCTGAGTTCGACGGTTATTATGTTTTTACTGGGTTAATACCCGGTCAATATGATTTACTTTTGGATCAAGCGTATTTAAAGCGATTTAATTTAAATAAAGTCATTGAAGCTATGACCATCGATGTGACAGCCGAGGACGGTGTTTTTTATGTTGATCCTTTCATAGTTGAGTTCCCTAAGAAAACTCATTAGGCTGGTTGTCTCTGAATTTAGACCTCATGAATTCCTCGAATATCTTTTAGCTAAGGATGGCTGAATGAACAAACGCATAAGTAATAATGTCCAGATTTATACTTCCTTAATGGGCGTTGGGACGCTCTTAATGGGTGTGGTTTTATTTATGACCTTTCCATTGAAAGCGGATCTGGCTAATGGATTCAATACTCCGATCATTGCATTTGAGTTTGCAACATCAGCATCTGATGTAGCTTTCCTCACAGGCGACGGAGAAGTTGAGACCAATAACAGGCAGAAGATGGATGAAGGTCATCAATGGGATATGTTATTCCCGTTCTTTTATGGTGGTTTTCTCGGACTTTTACTGCTGAAACGGATGCTAAACGGTCAGCGTTTCTTATCTTTTGGTTTACCCTTTGCGGTATTAATCATTCCTTTTGATATTTATGAGAATCTAACCTTAATCAGCATGACTGATGCTTTAAGGCATAACGCTTCAATGGAGGCTCTGTTCTTACAACTTCATCCTGCAACTTGGTTAAAATGGGGCGCCATTGGTGTTGCTATAAGTGTGCTAACTTGTGGGCTGGTTAGGAACAGAGAATATTGGTCTGCTGTTATTGGTGCGCTGACATCCTTGAGTATTTTTGTATGTTGGAGATCAAACTCCCAGCCATTGCTTGTTGAAATTATGGCTAACTCTATCTTTTTGTTTTTCGTTTTCTTTGCAATGAAAGAAAGCCTTAAAACATGGCAAATGGTTAGAGTTAAACAAAAAATATAAACCTCGTTGAGTTCTTAACTTGAATTCCAATAATCGTTATTAATTACGTTAGGTGCCGAAGCACATGAGGTGTTCCGGGTCTAACGACTTTGTTGTCCATGGAATGGTCATGAATAAGGGAATATTATGAACTTTGCACTTGCAGCGCTCACATTTGGACTTGTGGCGGGCCTGAAGCCTGGGCCGTTAGGCGTTTTCATCATTCATCAGACTATGTCGAAGAGTAACCGGCATGGCATGTTCGCAAGTATGGCTCCACTCATCAGTGATGGGCCCATCATTTTATTCTCACTGTTCTTGACGGTACAGATAGAAGACATCGATTGGTTAGTGTCGCTTATATCCATCTTAGGTGCGCTATATCTTGCTTCTCTCGCTTTCAAAATTTATAAAGCGCCTTTGAGCATAAACCCAAATGGCTCATCAGATGGTAGCTCGAGTCTACTGACGGCCATCAAAATTAACTTATTAAACCCTGCGCCTTATGTTTTTTGGTTAACGATAGGTAGCAGTTACCTATTAATGGGCGATTCGTTAGAAGTTGGTGTATTTATTGTTTTTGCTTTGGTGAGTTTATGCGTTACTAAGTATGCAGTGGCATTGGCTATTAAGGCCTTAGGCAGTCGTTTTAGCCCTCGGATTTACTCTCTAATACTAAGATCGTTAAGTTTTCCTATGTTAGTGTTCAGTGGACAGCTTCTATACTCAGGCATAGTTAAACTTTTGTAGCTGTGATGATTTGGATAAGTTCCAAATAGTTCTTACAGTCAATTAGCCCCAAGCTTTCCATAAGCCAAAAATACTTATTGCAATCAAGACGCCACCGAGGACTCTAAAAAATGTAGGTGTCTCTGCGCTCACCATTTTTTCATGAAAGTGCATGCCTAAAATGTGTCCTACGGTTGCGCATGGCAATAACCAAAGATGATGTATTAATTGGAAGTCGACCCCAGCCCAAACAAATGCGACACATTTAATAACGACTAAGATAAACCAAAGAACAAATAGGGTATCTCTCAATTGGTGTTTAGCTACATGAGAAGCATAAACAGCCACAATGAGGGGGGCGCCAATCAATGATGTACCACTTACATAGCCACCGAGCATAAGAAAGCAGGTATCCAATGTTCTGCTGTTACTTCTGAAAGGCTTATTCAGTACGTAACCAATGGCATAAACCATCACGATAAGGAAAATGATGCTGCTCATCAGCTTAGTAGGGAGAACAAGAAGTCCAAATACACCGATCAGTTTCGGGACGATCATAACGCCCATGGAATATTTGAGATACTTCCAATCTATGGTGGACATTGCTTGGTCAGAGCTGCCATTCGTGAGGCTATCTTTTTTAACCTTACGATGATTTGTAAATGCGATGAAACTTGAGAAAACCATTAAATGGACAGCAATGATGGGTAAAAATACCAATGGATCGTTATGGATCAAGAGAAGAAACGGCAGGCTAAGCACTGCGCCACCAAAACCAAGACCGGAGCGGACAAAACCGCTCCAAACAAACAATAAACCTATGGCAACGTACTGCCAGACAGCAAGGTTTTCCATATTGATACTACTCGTAATTCAGACGTGTCGGGGTTTGTTGAATAATTAAAATCTATAACTTTGGTAAACAACAGCGTTTATACTTTTTACCACTGCCACAAGGGCACGGGCTATTACGTCTTGGTTGAATATCAGCTTCAATTTCAGCCAAGTTTTGCTGGTAGAAATCACTTAAATAGCTATAAAGTTTTGGATGTTTCTGTTTAAGCATTTTTGGTCGTTCAAAGAAGTATTCTGAAGTAACAGCAAGAAATTCGGCTTTGTTCGTGGCTGCATATTGTCGAATGTTACTCTTGTTTTCTTCTACTTCCGATATTTTGTACTGAACGAGATCAAACCAGGGCGCACAATATTCGAAATGTTTTACTCGCTCGGGGAAGCCGTCACAATCACCGTCCGCCATGTCGATGAGGTGCACGAATTCATGAATGCCCACATTTTGTTTGTCTCTATCGTTGGCGAAGCCTTGATGTAAAGCCGGTTTGCTTAAGGCCATCTTTCCTTCCATGGGCCCGGTTCCCACCATACCTGTAATTCGAGCATCCGGTGTACCGCATTCAAACTTGTCATTAAACGAAGCAGGCAGCAAGTAGACTGTTTTGATATTTAGGTAATGCCAATTAGGAAAGCCCCATACTGGTATAAGCGCACTGGCAGCAACAAGCAACTTGTCTTGATCTGTTATGTCTACATTAACAGCGCCTTCGACCGCTGTAGTTTGAAGGAAAAGAAGGCTTCGTTGTTCGAATTTTTGTTTGTCTTCCGCATTCAGGTTTCTATAAAAAGTAACATGGTTGTTTAAATACGTAGACCACTCTTCAAGCCAAGGTGTCACTGTGGGGTCTTGTTTCATGAATAATGATTGAAGAAATGATTTAATAGCTTGAAACATTAAAAATCCTATCCTTTGATTAATTTCGTCCATGCATCGTGCTTATAAAATTGAGAGAAGTCCGATAGAATTCAGAGCCTGAATGCCCTCAATGATTGCAGCTATGGTAATGCATTCAACGGGTTGTGTAATCCAAAGTGTTTATGAATCATTGCTTTTGATTAATTCTAATGACTGAATCGAGATATATAAGTGATAACTCTTATTTTAGGTGGTGTTCGTTCAGGTAAAAGTAAGCTCGCCGAACAATGGGCGAAAGACAGTGAGTTGAATGTTTGTTATATCGCTACCAGTGAACCTCTCGATAATGAGATGTCCGACCGTGTGATGCTTCATCGGGAGCGAAGACCTACTCAATGGGGATTGGTTGAAGAGCCCATCTTATTAGCGGATGCTTTGCTCAGTGCAGCAACCAAAGATACGTGCATTCTTGTTGATTGTTTAACACTGTGGCTGACAAATTTGTTAATGAAGGACGATGATGCGTTGTTTGCGCGTGAAAAACAGGCCTTACTAGATGTTATACCAACGTTGCCTGGCAAGTTAATTATGGTCAGTAATGAAACCAATATGGGCATTGTGCCTATGGGAGAACTTTCTCGTAAGTATTGTGATGAGGCCGGTTGGTTACATCAATCCATAGCCGAATTAAGTGATCAAGTGGTATTAACTGTGGCGGGCTTGCCACACGTTTTAAAAGGGAATGTCTAAATTATGAATTGGATTAATCAGCCAACCGCAGAGTTGAATCAAGAAACCAAGTTTGCAGCAGAGCAACGTCAACAGGTCTTAACCAAGCCGGCGGGGTCACTCGGCCAGCTTGAACAATTGGCCATTCGTTTGGCAGCTATGCAAGGGAATGAACTACCGCAAATTGATAAGATTTATATCTCAGTATTTGCAGCGGATCATGGCATCGCTGCAGAAGGCGTGTCAGCATACCCTCAAGCGGTTACAGCACAGATGATCGCTAATTTTTTAGCCGGTGGCGCGGCCATCAGTGTTACGGCGAAGGCATTGGATGCGACTTTAGAAATTGTAAACCTAGGAACTGTGGAGGAGTTGCCTGACGCATTTCTAATGCTTACCGAAACAAGCTCGAATGCATTGCATCAAGCGGTTTTAGGTAAAGGGACACTAAGCTTTTTAAACCAGCCTGCAATGACCAGCGAACAGCTTCAACAGGCGTTTAATGAGGGTAAGCTGGCCGCAGAACGCGCATTAGCATCTAAAAATCAGTTATTCATTGGCGGAGAAATGGGCATTGGTAATACAACGGCTGCCACCGCTTTGGCTTGCGCATTACTTGAGAAACCTGCTTCGACGGTGGCTGGACCAGGAACCGGTGTAACACCAGAGGGGGTGGTGTATAAATCCGAAGTAATAGAAAAAGCCATTACGCATCATAAGGATAGTTTAATTGATGGTGTATCCATCATGCGTTGTCTTGGTGGTTTTGAAATTGCTGCACTTTGCGGCGCCTATGTGCGATGTGCTCAATTAGGGTTGCCAATTTTGGTTGATGGCTTTATTTGTAGCGTTGCAGCGCTGTTTGCTCAAGCGATTAATCAAGGAAGCCGCGATTGGATGATCTTTGCTCATCAGTCTGCGGAGCCAGGTCATAAGATCATTTTAGACTCGCTGGATGCCAAGCCTTTATTGCAGCTTGGAATGCGACTGGGTGAGGGCAGTGGTGCTGCTATTGCTGTTCCTTTAATTAAAACTGCCTGTTCGCTCCATAATAATATGGCAACGTTTGCTGAGGCTGGGGTAGATGACAAAGGCTGAAACCTCGTTTCGACTTTCTGCGTTGCGTCACGGTATTACTGACGCTGGAAAAGCTTACATAGGGAAAACGGATGCTGTTCTGACTCAAGAAGGGCGTCAGCAGATGCTGGATTCCGTCAGTCAGCAAGTTACAGCGACGGGTTATCCAGAATGGGATGTCATCGTAACGTCTCCTTTGCTGAGATGTTATGAGTTTGCAAAAGAACTGTCGGCCATGCTTGCTATCCCTTATGAGGTTAATGATGCATTCAGAGAGTATGACTTTGGCGTGATGGAAGGTCTAACAGCCATTGAGGTCTTGGATAAACACCCTGGCGTGTTGGAAAGGTTTTGGGAAGATCCCATGCTAAATCCTCCTCCTGAGGGTGAGAACCTAGCGGCATTTGAAGATCGCGTTTTAAACGGTTTGGAATTATTAAAGATTCAATACTCAAGCAAGAAGGTACTTCTGGTAACCCATGGAGGCGTCATACGCTCTCTACTGTGTCACAAGCATGGAAAGCCGATTCAAGCATTGATGTCGTTTGAAGTGACACACGGCGAACTGAAAGCGTCCCTATTTTAATTAACTTCTCTCTCATGTAAGTTTCTCAAGGCCGCCCCTCAATGTATTCTGACGCCGTCATTTTATGGTATTTCACATGAGGATAGGGAAACGGAAGTTGGATCGGATTTGGGTCCACTATTTCTATTGGTGTGTTCTGCTGGATAGCGATCTCTAGAGCCATTTGAGTGATGTTTACACTGAATGATGTTCCCATGAAGACAATGCAGTCTGCGTTCATCATTCGTTGTTGTGCCTCTGAAATTCGGTAGAGTTCGGTGTAGTATTCATCGAAGAGTAAAACATAAGGCTTATATGAAATATTCTTTTCAGGCTTAAGTGAGTGTTTGTCGATGTTAAAGATATTTAACAAGGATTCTGTGAGTTCGTCTTCATTCACTTTATCCCACGGTGTTATAAGGGTTTCAACCTCCTCACCTTGGGTGTGAAGTAATGTCATCTGATCCAAGCGGCCATGTATAGAAATATAATCTTTGTTGCCTGCTTTCCCATCCAGACCATCGATGTTTTGAGTGATCAAATTTTTGTTTGCTAGCCAATGGTGAACTTTGTTTGGCCCATGATTTCTATACGTTGCAAACCGATGGTAGTACCAAGATAGAAACTCAATTGGGGTGTCTTTATACATTCGTCGAGTGGCCATTTCTTGTGGGGTATAATTGTGACTTCCTATCGTCCAAAAACCGTCTTCGCCTCGGAAGGTTGGAATACCACTTTCGGCACTTACTCCGGCGCCAGTAATATAAAGAATATCGTTCATTTGTTGTAGAACCTGATCTGAATCAAGGAAAGTTAGAGTAAAGTCTACTGTAACAGAATCCTTTCTAAGAGACTGAAACTAATGGTCTTAATGAGATTAATGCTTTTGTATTATTACAAATATTGAACTGTTGTTTCTATTTAAGCACTTTGTGATAAAAAGACAATTTTTAGGGTGTTCAGTCTAATTTTGGTTGGTATGTTTTCTTGAGTATACAGGGAGCGTGGTAAGCGCTTAATAAGCATCGCAGAGTGAGTATTTCTTATGAGCAAATTAAAGACTATCCAAGAAAAAGTTGAAGGATCAATTGAAAGCGGTATCAACACATTTGAACAATATTACGGCTCTGTAGCTGGTAAAACGTTCGACGTTGTTGAGTCAATTGAAGAAAAAGCTAAAAGCATCACAGCGAAAGACATTCGTGAAAAACATAACGAGAAAGCAACTAACGCATTTGATGGTGTTCGATCTCTAAATACAAGCGCTAGTGAATTCATTAATAAGCTGCTTGCTAAGCTTGAAAAAGACGTTGAAAACGTTGTCGAAGAAGTAAACGAAGCGGTTGATGAAGTTAAAGAAGCTGTTGAAGACGTTGCTGACGAAGTTAAAGAAGCGGTTGAAGAAGTTAAAGAAGCCGTAGCTGAAGCAACTGAAGCGCCAGTTAAGAAAACTCGTCGTTCGCGCAAGAAAACTGAAGAAGCATAATTAAAACTCAACAGTAAATTTGGGTTGATTAGAAAAGAGCGCTTAGGCGCTCTTTTTTTATGTTTAAATATAGAGACGTTTTTAAATTAAAGAACATCATGGCTAATACTTTATATTATATTCATGACCCTATGTGCTCTTGGTGTTGGGGGTTTCGTCCTACTTGGGATGAATTGACGCGACATTTAACCTTAAACAAACCTTCGGACATTAACATTCAGAATGTAGTAGGCGGACTCGCACCTGATACAAACCTGCCAATGCCTTTGGAATTACAACAAACGATTCAACACCATTGGCGACGCATTCAAAACTTGTTAGGAACTGAATTTAATTTTGATTTTTGGACGAACAATCAGCCTCGACGATCTACTTACCTTGCTTGCCGAGCCGTAATTTCGGCGTCTAAGCTGCAATATTTAATTTCTATTGAGAACATTTCGTTAGAAAACGAAATGATCAATGCGATTCAACAGGGCTATTATTTACGTGCAATGAATCCTTCGGATGCTGCCTGTTTAACCATGTTGTTCGCTGAAATTTGTGAAAAATTCGAAATAAACAGTGAGTCCATTAATGAGTTTAACGCGTTGCTATCATCTGAAGACGTTGAACATGAGTTACAACGGCAGATTACGTTGGCAAGAATATTAACAGAGAGTGGTTTTCCTTCGTTAGTTATGAAAATAGAGGACAATTTTTATCCTGTTTCAGTTAATTATAAAGACTGGAGTGTTATGAACGATGAAATACTGGCATTGATGCACTGATTTTTCTTTTAATTCTGAACGTTTTTAATACACTACCAATCATTGCTTTCTGAACTTCTATATTAACAAGAGACTTTATGCCTGCATTAATATTTAAATTGAATGGTGTTCCTGAAGATGAAGCCGATGATGTTCGCGCTTTATTAGATGAAAATGAGATTGAATATTACGAGACCCATGCGGGTCGTTGGGGTGTCTCAATGCCCGGAATATGGTTGAGTGACGAAGAACAACTGGTTGAAGCTCGTACCTTGATTGATACTTACCAAAGAGAGCGAAGCACGAGGCTCAATCAAGAATGGAATGAACTAGAAGCCCAAGGGAACTTACCGAGTGTATGGAGTAAGTTTCTACATAATCCAATTAGAATGGCGTTAGCGTTGCTGGCCATTGGCGTCGTTATTGGTTTAAGTATTTACCCGTTTTTAGATTTGCTGGACTTATAAGCGACAGATAGAGGTGATGTCTACAGACGCTTATTAGAGCTATGGAAGAGAAATAGGGGTTCAGTGGCAAAGAAAGAACCCCATATTCATGTTGCTAGTCAATTACCTCAAAGTTCAAGTCCGCTTTTTCTGTCAAGCGATTCAAGAATCGATCATCAAAGATGGTTGCTGGAGTCCAAAAGCCGCCATCTTTATCCTCACTTTTTAAGTCCAACGCAAGGTAGGCCGCTGCTTGACCAAGCATTTTTGAGGTGGAGCCATAACCAGGATCTCCTTTACCTGTGACCTTGGTTTTAATCTTGTCACCGGAAGGCGATGTGCCAACAAAGCGTAGATCGTAGTAGCCGTTTACCTGTTCTGAAGGCGTAGGACCTTCTCCTGGTTTCGGTAGAACAAATTTTTCCAGAGCCCATCGGCTAGGCTTAATCGCAACACCAGCCATGAAGCCAGCTAAACCTGCGACAACAATGTTTGCTCTGATTCGGCCTTTAAACCCTCTACCTGCCAACATAGCTTCATCGTATTTGAAGTCTTTGCCATATGAATTACCTGATAATGCATTCGACCTGTGAACAACACGAGTATTGATGCCCGACATAATGAAAGGGGCCGCCCATGCGTTTAAGTCAGAATCCAGTTCAGTTGTTTTTACGTTGTGTTGACGAGCAGTAAAACCATGATTTTCAGGGCAAATCGAATATGGATTAGCCAATTCTTTTCGAAGGGCTGGGTCGGCAACGGCTTCTTTGGTTATATTCACCATGCTTGCGACAGTACCTCCAGAAGCGCCACCCTTAGCAGCTTTCACTCGCATCTTAACTGTGTTGCAATGGCTGTTGAATTTGGTTTGGGCTTGTTGCTGTAAGAAATAAACCCCCATATCAGAAGGAATGGAATCAAAACCACAGCAATTGACGATACGAGCACCGGATTGTTTCGCTATGTGTTCGTATTTAGTGACCATACGTTTGATCCACTGAACTTCGCCCGTCAGGTCACAATAATCAGTGCCTGTTTCTGCGCACGCCTTGACCAGAGGTTCACCATAAAGAGCATATGGACCTACTGTAGATACAATGACTTTGGCTTGACGACACATATTGGAAAGGGCGTTTTCATCAGAGGCGTCCGCGATGATTATCTCGATATCAGACGCTTGATCACCTAATTCAAACTTTAGTGCATTCAGCTTAGGTTCTGATCTTCCGGCAAATGCCCAGGTAAGCTTTTCTTGTCCTTCTTTGTTGAACGTTGCGAGAAGGTATTTTGCTAGAATTTGGCCTACAAAGCTGGTCGCTCCGAAAATTACCAAGTCAAATTTAGGTGTACTCATTGTTCATCCTTATGCAATGGCGTTTTTATTTTTTACTGTGAATACCCTGAGACTACTTTAATTAAGCGTTGGGTGCATCCATCAATTTACTGAATTACAAACCAAAAAAGCGACCAAAAGGCCGCTGTAAATGTAGAGAAGGAATTTTATGAAAATCGTAGCCTAATCTAGCGAGGCTACAATGTCGCAAGCATTGGCACTGTTTAAGTCGAATGGCATGAGTGCTGACGATAAGCGGTTGCCAAATGATGAGTTCTTTTCTTGAAGTAACCCTTTTTCAGTGACTAGCAAGTCATAACCACTGAATAAAGGCGGTTGACCAATGGCAATAGCGCTTGGTGAATTGAACGAAAGCACACCTGTATTAGAGAGTTCAATGAACTCCTCTGCGCCTGTAGAGTCACTTACGTGGCGTTTAATGTATTTAATATTTCCGTCCAAGTAACTGGTTAATGCAATACCGCCACAGTATGGCATGATGTCGTCGACGATGGTTGCTAGACCTCCTTGCCACATGAGGGTTTCGTTTGTTTCTGTCAGTCCGTTGACCTCAATAGACGTTGGAACATTTCCAGTTTCATCGAATGCATAACGTTTGACTGCGTTGCCATCAGAGACATACAGATAGTCGTCTTGAATTCTTACGCCGTTGGGGGTTGAGATTCCGTGATTTATACCTACAAAATCTTCTTCAAGTTCTGAGATAACAGGCTCATCACCCGTGTAATCGAATGTGATACGTGCAACCCCTGACGCAGCGAATAAATTGTAGTCTGCGACTAGCAATTGACCTTCCTTGGTAAATGCTATGCCGTTAGGTAAAAAGAGTTGATCATAGATATCGCCGGAGTTCGGCGTGATTTTCTTGAACTCTAATTGTGAATCATTTGTGTTGGCCGCAAGTAAATGATTGTTTGTGAAAATCAACCATTTGGTTTCAACGCAAGATGAGAAAACCCAGTTTTCATATTGTGAAATGCCGGTGAAGTTACACTTAATTTCTTTGCCATTGCCATCTACATAAAGAGGTGTAGATTCAAAATTACTGTCTGATCCAGTGATTTCGTAGATGTTATTACCACCCGTTACGAGTAAACGACCATCATCGATGAATAATATGTTTTCAGCATCACCGATGTGGGTGATGTTTTCTTTATCAACGCAACCCGTCACTGCGGCCGCGATAGTCGCAATGGCGATACATTTCGTTAAGTGCATGGAATGTCCTTATTTGTTTTTATTTTTATGTGTGCAAACGATGGTTATGCAAACAACAAACAAAAGGAACTAGCCATTTGGGTAGGTGGGGTTTGATGTGTCTTTTATAGCGGCTGAGAGGTATCGTATTTGAGCTGTTCAGGATGAATTATATGAAATCTTGCCATGCAGAAATCAGTTCCTTGAAGTCTTCTAAACCGCACATTGCGTGACCTTGCTGGTCATCAAGCGCCAGTTCATCTATTTCGAAATCCACATCTTCATCGTAAATTAAATCATCGAATCCTTGGAAACCAATGTCAGTAGCACTGATAATGGCATCTTCTCTTGTCAACTTTAATGCGTAATCGCTACCCTCTAATAGAAAGGTTTTCTGAACACCCAGTTCAATGTTTTTTATTCCTTCATTTAACTTAGTTATTCTATCTTTCTTGTTGGATACTTCTTCAGTCAACCAATGACCAAAGGCTTCGTGATCCATCGAGCACTTTGCTTTGGGTTTAGATGTAAAATCGGTAGTAAAGTGATATTCCATTGGATGATCGTCGTTTGTTTTTCGGGCGGCTATTTTAACTGACTCAAAACTTTATAGAAGCCCCATGCAATGGTATTTTGTCGGTATCTTTAATTATTGTTATTGCTTAATGGATGTTTATTCAACATGGAACAAATGGGTCTTTTAATAGGAATTTTAATCAGCTCTGTGGTTGTTGCTTCAATTGCTGGTTTTTTAGTTGCTTTATTTATGTCACGTAAAAACATTGAAGCACTGAAGTTAGAAAACGGTCGTCTCAGTATGTCTCTTGAAGTATCTTCGGACAGATCGTTAGATCTTGAACAGAAGCTCATGACTAAAGAGGTCGAGAATCAGGGGCTTGTTGAACAAAAGCACACCGCAGAACGGCAAATGGAGAAAAGCTTAACAGAGACACAAGCCCTACATGACGCCAGTCAATTGGCTTTGCATAGAGAAAAAAAGCTGGAGCATGAGTTATCCGGTGTTCGTCTTGAATTGGAACAAACAAAAGCAAGCCTTGCAGATAGAAATGCAGAGTTTAGCCAGTTACAAACAAGTTTGAATGAACGAGATTTAAAGCATAAAGAACAGTTGGATCTATTAGAAAAAAATAGAAGTCAGATGGTCAAAGACTTTGAAAACTTGGCCAACCGAATCTTTGACGAAAAAGGTAAGCGCTTTACTCAGACCAATCAACAAGCCATGAACAGTATGCTTGCTCCATTTCAAGAGCAGATTAAACACTTTAAAGAACGCGTTGAGGCGATTCATACCGAAGATACGAAGAGTCAGGCAAGCTTATCAAAAGAGTTAGAGCAGTTAAGAACACTGAACCAACAGATTACGGATGAAGCGAGCAATTTGACAAAAGCGTTGAAGGGAGACAACAAAAAGCAGGGCTCTTGGGGCGAACTTCAAGCGGAGATGATCCTTGAAAACTCAGGGCTGTCGAAAGGTGTGGAGTTTCATCGAGAAGCAAACTTTAAAGATGATGACGGAAAAAATAAACGGCCTGATTTAATCATCAGTTTGCCGGGCGGTAAGAGTGTCATTATTGACAGTAAAGTCTCTCTTGTTGCTTATGTTAGTTCAGTCGAAGCGGAAACTGAAGAAGAAAAAAATCGATATTTACGTCTTCATGTTGAATCCATTCGAAATCATATAACCGATTTATCCGGTAAAGATTATACAAATTTGAATGGCATGAACTCGCCCGATTTTGTGTTGATGTTTATGCCCATTGAACCTGCGTTTTTAGCGGGTGTTGAGCATGATCGTACCTTATTTAACTTTGGTTTTGAGCGGAACGTTGTTTTGGTAACGCCAACAACCTTGTTACCTATCGTAAGAACGATTGCTAATCTGTGGGTTATGGAGCGCAGTAATGAACAAGCCCGTGAAGTAGCAGATCAAGCGGCTGGTGTATTTAACCAGTTGTGTGTGTTCTCTGAAAAGCTAATTAAAGTAGGCAATGGATTGAGACAGGCGACTAAAAACTATAACGATTCGATAGTGTCTTTAGCTGGTCAACAAGGTCTTCATGCTAAGGTCACCAAGTTCAAGGATCTATCGGTTAAAGTGTCTAAGAAACTCCCTGAACATGGTGAAAGCCAACTGGAAGTAGATGATGACAAATTAAAGATGTTATTAACAACAGACTAACTGCCTTAAACGGGCAGTAGCTTGTGTTGCATTTGAGTCATCAGAACACACTATTTTAGACATGGTTGAGGAACAATAACTGACAATAGCTATAGTTTATCATTTAAACAAGGCAGAAGTTCGAGATAAACTCTCAACGGGTATCTTTGAATGTCTATGGCTTGTGTCCAATACATGCGTGGAGAAAAATAATGAAAAGGGCGTTAATCGGTTTGTTTTTATTGGTCAGTATTCATGTGTTTGCGGTAGAAGGTTATAACGATATCTACTTGGATCGAGAGCAGGATCTCTACATACAAGGCATTTCATGTGGTGACTTAAGTCAACCCAGAACATTGAAATCTTCCGTGGTGTATTCAAATAACAAAAACATCGCGACAGGCACGTACTATTACAGTTCTAAGTACGGCAATTTCTCCTATACGTTCGCGCCTTTGGAGGGCCAACCTTCGCAGGTAATGAAACGAGGATTATTGAAAGAAGGTCAGACGGATAAATCCCAAATGGTGATTGATCTCTGTTTAGTTGGCCCGCTGAAAGGGTTGCCTACAGCTATTACGAAAAACCTTCAGCTGATTAAGTTAAGTGTTGATGATCCAAACTGGAGTAAAACGATGGATCAATATTCGATGTTAACGGGAAGACCTGCATTCTCATTAGATCAGTATGAAGATCCCAGAGCGGTTAAGAGATACATTGAGCACGATCAAAAAGTATTTGATGCAAATCAGGCATACTTAGCCGCGTTAGTGACGCAATTTAATGATGATTTCGTAAACAATATTCTCACTGAATTACCAAGAAAGTTGGATGATGCTATTAAATATGCGAATCAAGAAGATGGGTTTGTGGCTACTAAGGTTTACCCCGTGGTAGAAAAACCTAGTGTTTGGACGCCAACATCAGAGCGCCGTTATAATGATCAATTAAGACAGTTAGCTCAAATGCATGAATGGGATAAAGTCATTCAAGCGAACTTTGATTGGTTTTTTAATTTAACGGGGCGAAATAACTCGTTAGTCACAACACGGGTTGAAAGTGAGCCTTCCCCTAAGTGGGTGGAGCAAACGTTACATAGAACAGCGACTGTATTTGGTGTCTTCGAAAACGGTAAAACACTTGCCTTGGAGTTCACTGTTAAGTCCAGTAAGGTCGATGCACAATTATTTGATAATCTTGATCAGATACAAGCTAAATCTGAAATAAACAGACAAAGTATGATTGTCGGCAAGAAGGTACCTCGTGTAATCGTTGCTGTCCCAAAAGAAGGCGCTCTAACGGTCTACAATCCAACAGAGAAAGTTAACTTATTCTTTTCACCCTTTAGAAATAAAGACATAGGTGATACCTATCAGTATTTCTAACTCAGTAATGGTTAATACAACATGGATGATCAAACAACTTATTTAAACTATGCACCAGCGGCGGATCGAAATAAGGCGCCGATCTGGTCCGTTTTAAATAACTACTTAAAGGATAATGACCATGTGTTGGAGGTTGGATCAGGCTCAGGTCAACATGCTTTGTATTTTAGTTCTCAAAATCCAACCTTGAACTGGCAATGTGCAGATCAGCAAGAATACGAAGTGCCTTTGAAAATGAATTTAGAGGCGCTTAACCCTGGTGGGTTTACATCGCCCATCGTATTGGATGTTCAAAACAAGAGACATGTTGAACGTATTAAGAACCTTAAAGATCTGGACGTTGTTTATACGGCTAATACTCTGCACATCATGAATTGGGACGCGTGCTTATCTTTTTTTTCTATGGTCGGGTCGGTTTTAAGAGTCGGGGGGCGTTGCTGCATTTATGGGCCTTTCCTATATGAAGATAGGCCAACGACGGAAAGTAATTTGCAATTTAATGAGTGGCTGAGACAAAGAAGTGCGGGCAGTGCAATCCGCTCTTTTGAAGACGTAGTAAGAGTACTGCATGGCCTAGGGTTTGAATTACTGAGCGATACCGATATGCCTGCAAATAATCAGCTCTTGGTGTTTCAAAAACAAAGGTAGTTATTAAGTCTTCTTAGATTTAGAACGACTATTTCCAAAGCCAAGCAGCACCTCGAACCCCACTTGAATCGCCGTGCTTGGCTGGAACAACTTTGGTATTGATTGTGTCTGAAAATACATAATCTTTTATGTATCTAGGCACAAGTTCGTATAGTTCACTAATGTTTGACATCCCGCCACCAAGCACAATGACATCAGGATCAATAATATTAATAATGCCGGTTAGATTCGCTGCAAGCCTACGAGCGTAATCATCTAAATGGACTTTAGCGTTGACTGCGTTTGATGTCTCACCTGATCGAGCTAGACAGATTATTTCGTGAGAGGAGAGGTGCTCGTCGAATTTCTCTGTAAATCGAACCTCAAAGTTTGGGCCAGATAGGTAGGTTTCAATGCAGTCTTGTTTGCCGCAATAGCAATCTCTACTCTCATGAGGGAAGTGATTTAACGGGTTGTGCCCCCATTCACCAGCTATACCGTTGTTACCATTGACCAAGTGTTTGTTGACGACTAATCCACCCCCTACGCCTGTACCAATGATTACACCAAAAACAGTGTTTGCTCCTTGCGCGGCACCGTCACAGACTTCAGACCAAGTAAAACAGTTGGCATCATTTGCTAATCGAACTGGACGGTTTAAAACGTTTGCTAAATCTTTATCTAATGCTTGCCCGATCAAACACGTTGAATTTGCGTTTTTAACCTTACCTGTTTCGCCTGAAAGCGTTCCGGGGATTCCCACCCCGACAGGGCAATCAATCGGGACGATGCTCTCTGTTTGTTGAACAAGAGTTGAAATGGCATTCAGTGTCCCTGAATAATTTCCTTTTGGCGTAGCAGTTCTTTGTCGGTGTATGATCTCATTGCTGTCAGACAACACAACACATTCAATTTTAGTACCGCCTAAATCTATGCCAATTTTCATTTTTCAGGGTTCTGCGATTAAAAGGGGAAGGTAATATTATAACGAAGCTTTGGTTTGTCCAATACGCGATGTTAAATCATATAACTCGTTGGCTTAATCACCATGAAATAGATGTTTAGCAATGGCAATATTGTTGCGAAAGCACCAAAGCCCATCCATATTTTATTAAGGGCCCAATATTCAGGCGGGATGGCATTATTTTGTACAAAGGTTTTCGCCAGCTTTGCTTGCCGGTATTGAATTGGAAGAAGAATAAACACCCAAATAAGACCGGACACGATGAACAGGCCATATCCCCAACCCAGCCAATAGACTGCATTGGGATCTAACCCTTGCACTATTGAATTTAAAACTCCAGTGACAATAACTAGGCCTGCACCAGAGGCTGTAAATACGAAATCGGTCAGCGTGACTTGTCGCTGAGCGAAAGCAATGATGGTCGGGTTGCGGGTTCTATCAGCCATGGTTTTCCACCAAGCCGTTACGATTATGTTTCCTAAAAAAAGAATCACGCCGAATATATGTAAACTTTTTAACAGCAAGAAATGATCAGGGTTGAGCCATTCCATATTGAGCCATGCCATAAGTAACCCTCTACGTTGAATCTAATTATTATTGTGTTGACTGTGTCTACATATAAAAATTTACGTTAAGCCGTTGACGATGTCAACATGACAAGGGACAATTGGAGAATGACAAATAAAACCAATTCTAAAAACAGTTACCACAAGGGTAATCTACGCGAATCATTAATTACTGAAGCCGCGTTGATGATACAGGAGCAGGGTATTACAGCCGTCACATTACGTGAGTTAGGTCGACGTCTTGAAGTCTCTCGAACTGCGCCGTATAGACATTTTGAAGATAAAACCGATTTACTGTGTTCTGTGGCAGAACATGGTTTTCGTGTATTTCAAGACACGCTAGCAACAGAACGTTTAAGTGAAGGTGTTCGGCCAATTTCCCGTTTTCAGAACATGGGGCGAGCGTATATTTGTTTCGCTCTGGAAAACACCTCTTATTATCGCCTGATGTTTCGTGAGTCTATGGTGGTCGATCATCAGACGCAAAGTTTGAAAGAAGCAGGGGACGCGGCGTTTAATGAATTACGGCTTATTCTCAAACAATGTCAGGATGACGGTGCGGTGGTGAAAGAAGATTTAGATCTGCAAGCAATGTTTGTCTGGTCTACGATGCATGGTTACTGCAGTCTTGTACTTGATAAGTACCATGATGAAGATAAGAAGTTATCCGCGATGACAGAACACATAATTACAAAAGTAACGCGTGGTGTTGTCGTTTAACTGAACATAAACGCAATAAGTGTGTTTATGTTCGTTTACTATTATTTACTCAGATTCATACCTTTAAAGACATTCATGAGCGGTTAACCGCTTAAGATGACGCTCTGGATTTACCTGCGGCTTTAAGGTCCGCAAGATATTGCTCCCAGTTTTGATCGTGCTTCTCAGCCAGTTCCCATAAGTAATTCCAAGTATATATACCGGTATTATGCTTATCATCAAAGGTGATTTTGATGGCGTAACTTCCCTGATGTTCAATGCCTAAGATATTGACCAGTTTTTTACCAAACTGAAGCACGGCTTGATCAGAGGTGTGGCCTTGTACTTCCGCTGATGGCGAAAACACCCGTAAGTATTCCGCAGACAGGCTTTTCGAAATTTGCTGTTCGTCATTGCTTGTATAGATAAGCTCTAGGACTTGTGATTGCCGATGATATTTTATTTCCAGAGGAATCTTAGATCGATCGACTTTTTTATGTTGCTGACCGTACTCAATGCTCATTCGCTGTTTCTCGTAGATATTTAATCATTCACAAAGGTTATTTCAGGCAATGGGGTAATAAAGCCAGGCTGTGTAATGTTGACCGCCATTCGTAATGCAATACTTCTATATCGTTGAGCAACTTCTCCATCAGGTTCAGCTAAAATGATGGGCAAACCTGCATCCGCTTGTTGACGAATTTTCATGGTTAAAGGCAACGCACCTAACAACTCAGTATCGTACTCACGAGATAACTTATCACCGCCGTGTTGACCAAAGATATGTTCTGTCTTACCACATTGAGAGCAGGTATGGGTTGCCATATTCTCAATAACACCAATCACAGGAATATCAACTTTGGTGAACATTTCGATGCCTTTCTTCGCATCTATTAATGCAATATCTTGGGGCGTCGTAATGATAACTGCGCCTGCTATGGCAAGTGTTTGAGCAACCGAAATTTGAACATCGCCAGTCCCCGGAGGCATATCAATTAATAAATAATCCAGATCTCCCCAAAGGGTCTGATTTATTAATTGTTGAATGGTCTCACTGGCGACAGGGCCTCGCCACATCAGAGGTGTTTTCTCTGTCACCATAACACCCATAGACATAACTTCTAGGCCATGAACACTTATCGGCGCATAGTAGCGCATGTCTCGTGTTTGAGGTGTGACTCCAGGAGGGATACCCAACAAGAGTGGTTGACTGGGACCGAACAGATCCGCATCGAGTAGGCCTACCTTTGCGCCTTGTTCAGCCAGTGCTAATGCTAGATTTACAGACGTTGTTGATTTCCCTACGCCACCTTTTCCTGAAGAAATTGCAATAATATTCTTGATTCGGCTGACTTCTTGTCGTTGACCTAGGTGCGTTGGAATCTTCCAGGTAACGTTTACAGACACTTTCTCAAGTTCTAAATCTTTGAGTGCCGTACTTTCAGAGAAGCAAAGAGATTCAAGTGGCGGAGTGATTGCATTAATTATGCTATCTCTTATTTTGAGTGCAGGGTAATTCAATTCGATATGAATAATCAGTTGTTTCTTAATACGGACTATTTTGGAAATGGCATTTGTCGAGATTAGATCGGAGCCTAGGTACGGATCGGTGTAGCTGTCAGAAATAGTTTGTTTGATTAAATCAGTGAGCTCAGGTGGAAGTGCTGCCTCTTTGTTTTTTCGTAATAACTTATTCAAAAAGGACATAGATACTATCTCTCGCGGTAAATACTTGGATGAATGCTGCATTCCGGCGGGCATTTTACCCGTATGGCTGAATATCGGCTAGTGCTTGTTTATAAAGATAAGATTCCCTAACTGTGTTGAAAAACCTATCATGACAAGATTGGTGTCAGGAACGGCTTTACCTTTAACGGTAGACATTAGCGGTAGAAATCGATTCAGAGCGTAATTCTTAATCGAAAAGGATAATAAGGAATAGGGTTATCATTAATTTATTTGAGAAATTTGAGAAAGTTATTTTAGGTATTTTACTTGTTTTGATGGGGCTTGTGGTTATTGCCGCGTTATTAGAGGTGTGTTTCGAGTTAACTCGATTTGTCATGGACGCCGACGGTTTCTTATTGGATCTTCAAGAAATCTTTACCGTGTTAGGTTGGTTCTTAGTTGTATTGATTGCCCTTGAGTTAATGGCTTCTGTTGCTGCATTTCTAGAAGAGAAAGTCATAAAGGTTGAATTCATGTATGTCGTTGCTATAACGGCAGTTGCTCGAAAGATTGTCACTATGGATTCTAAGGAAGCTGAACCTTTGTATCTGGTAGGTCTTGCTGGTGTGATTTTAGCGCTATCCATTGGCTATTATCTATCTAAGAAAGCTTCATTTAAATTTAGGATAGAGAATAAAGGTTCTTTGAATCCATAACTCGTTATCGGATCACTCCAACTTTCGATGGACGTCTGCGGGTAATTTTTTTACATAAGCGTGTTATATCGATCTTTATAATGAGTCCATCTGCGTTGTCGCTTCTTAATATGTGTTTAGAAATAAATACAAAAGGAAAGGCAACTCAATGAAATTACTAAAAATATCGTGCATTTGTGCTCTCAGTGTATCAGTTACAGGCTGTAAAATTGCTGACACAATGGCCGCTTATGCGGCGACTACTATGTGTACCAAAGTGTTCTTATCTGGTTTATCAGAAAAGCATATTATGGACACTGATCTCATTCCTGCCTCGAAAGGTGCGGTCAAAGCGGCTCTAATTAATGTGGATTATCAGGATGAGTCCGTCCAAGTGCGTTTTTTGGACAGCACCAAAAAAGCCATTTATCGCGAGAACCTTGGTTGCACCCTAACGGGCGGCGTCTCTGAAGAGACGTTACGTGCTCAAAAACTCCCTGATGTGGATTTTACTGAGTTATCTCCGAGCGTAAGTTGGCCTTATGGTTCGGCTGGGGTAAGCCCAGTGAATGGGGTGAATGTTGAGGCCATTGATGATGCGGCTAATGTACTGTTCGAAGAAAAATCTCATTATGACATTAATACCAGCAGTGTCCTTGTTGCGTATCAGGGTAAGTTAGTTTATGAAAAATACGCGGAAGAATATGACCCTCTCACACCTGTTGCGTTGTTTTCTGCCTCTAAGACAGTAACGGCCGTTCTATCTGGCATGTTGCAAGATGATGGCTTATTGGATGTTTATCAAGCTGCTGATGTAGAGGAATGGTCAAACGCAAATGACCCTAGATCTGCTATTACGCCCTATCAACTAATGACCATGACCAGCGGTTTAGGATCAGAAAAGACAAACCAACAGATTGACCCTGATGTGTTCGATTTTTTAACTGTGGATGACATGGCTCATGCGTTTACCCAAAAAGGCTTGTACGCACAGCCGGGAACAGCATGGCATTACAATACGGGCAATACGCTGATTCAAACCCGTTTAATTCAAGAGAAGCTAGGTGGGAATCTGGGTAATCTCTATGAGTACATGCAGTCTAGGCTGTTTTATAAAATACAGGCCAAGACAGCTGTTGTTCAGCCGGATAATTCTGGGAACATGGGCATAGGTGCGTTTATGTTTATGTCGCCTAGGGATATGGCCCGTTTTGGTTTACTTCTTGAAAACTATGGGGCATGGAGGGGAGAACAGATAATTTCCTCTCAGTGGTTAGAAACGATGCTGGATGCCGTTGAACAACCGAATCCTTGGAACCGAGATTACGGCGTTGGTATTTTTCCAAATACTCAAAAAGTTGGTGAAGCTTTTTGGCCTATGCTGCCGAGCGATACTATGTCTGCTCTTGGACTAAGAGGCCAGTTGATTATTATTGTACCGTCCATGGATTTAGTGATTGTACGTACTGGTGATGCCCATGATGAACAAGAAATATTGGTCGATATAGGCCGGTTCATTCATGATCTGTTACCTGCCTTACCTTTATAATTGATGTAACTCATTCATATTACCTAAAGTTTGTTTTGACCACCTAACCAGAAAGTACTGTTTAGGTGGGTTTTCTCTGGTAATAATCAGTCTCTTTTTCTGAATCTAAGTTTTAGTAATACTATGGTGTTGATTTTATGGTTTAATTCCGAATTCGATAGTATTCGAAAATAGGACAATGAATTTCTATATTGCTTTAAATACATAAGGATATGTTATGAAATACAGGGAGTTATTCTTACTTAAATTGATGGTGCTTTCACCTGTGCTACTGGCGCTGACGCTTATGGCCTCGTGTGCTTATAAGTCTGACTCGGCCAAAGCCAGTGAATCAAAAATCAAATCGTTTGATGGCACTGAAATAGTGTATGGCAAACAAGGCTCAGGGAAACTGGCCGTTGTCTTTATTCATTGCTGGTCTTGCAACAGTTCTTTTTGGAACAATCAAGTGGGTAGTTTCTCAAAAGCTAATCAAGTGGTTTGGCTTGATTTGGCGGGGCATGGTAAGTCCACCAGTAAGCGTTTGGATTATTCAATGGCTAACTTTGGAGCAGACGTAGCTGCAGTCGTTAATGACATTGATGCGCATAAAGTTCTATTGGTTGGGCACTCAATGGGTGGGCCTGTTGCGATAGAAGCCGCTGAAATATTAGGTGATAAGGTCGTAGGGATTGTGGGTGTGGATACCTTCTATACGCCGTTTACTTATCCTTCTGAACGCGAGCAAATTGCGTCCTTTGTTAGGCCTTTCGAAATAAATTTTAAAGAATCATCAGAAAACTTAGTTCGTTCTATGTTTACGCCCAATGTTAATCCAGAACTTGTGTCGTCAGTGGTTCAACAAATGGGTGGGGCGAATAAGACCATGGCCGTAAACGCACTTTACAACATCTTTACTTGGAGTTCTGAGAAAGGCCCAAGCTTATTAAGCAAGTATGAAGATAAGCTGTTCAATATCAATGGCGCTCCGACCGGAGAAGAAATAAAACAACATAAGAGCGTTAATTTAATTGATGGTGTAGGGCATTTTGTCGCCCAAGCCAAGCCGGCTGAGTTTAATACTGCGCTGATGGAAATTATTACCAAATTGTAGAAAAGAGTTACTCGACGTGATGAAAAGGAGCCAAGTTTTAGCTCCTTTTTTTGTTTTTATTAACCTCGATCAATGAACTGTTATTTCTTCAATTTAGAGCTCCGAATCCTTTATCTTTTAAACCACGTACTGGATAGAATCTTACTCATCAAGTTTTGTTGTGAGAGGTAATGTCCATGTCCATCAATGAATACATGTCGAATAAACATCGTGAGTGTGACGATGTTTTTTCACAGGCCGAAAACTTTGTAGCAGAAGATAAATGGGATGAAGCGCATAAGCATTGGCAACAGTTCCATGGCGAGCTGGAAGAGCATCTAACCATGGAAGAAGCGGTCCTCTTTCCTAAATTTGAGCAAGCGACGGGCATGACAGAGGGGCCAACGTCGGTCATGCGAATGGAGCACGCTCAAATGAGAGCGTTGTGCGATAAGCTGGCTAATGCAGCGTTAGCGAAAAATAAAGAAGCGTATCTTGGTTTGTCAGAAACGCTAATGATCTTGATGCAACAACATAATATGAAAGAAGAACAGATGCTCTATCCTATGACCGATCGCGTACTAGGTGATTCAGGTCCAGTGATTCAAGCCATGGAAAATCATGACAGTTAATTCGTCCATTGATAAATCCCTTGCTGATTTGGCTTTCATTGAGCTTGATGTCTCTTCATTAGAAGCCCCTGAGCCCATGAAAGCCATTTTATGGGCGTTACATGAGATGCCTGCAAAGCACTGGCTTAAGGTGACTCATCGTAGAGAACCGTTTCCTTTGTATAAAACGCTGAAAGAAAACGGATTTGGCCAAAAGTGTGAAGAAAAAGGGTATGACGAGAAAGAACGTGATAACAAAGAGTATGGAGGTCAGAACCCGAAATTCTTAATTTCTATCTGGCGATTACGTGAGTTAGAGGGCGTAATTCCAAATCACAAATAAACCGAGTACTTTGTAAATGAATTTAGACGGCCTCTCGTTTGAAAATATCCCAAAGTTCACAACGCCTTTACGATTCTTCGCGACGGCACCTATTTTTGGTTTGTTGGCCAGTTTGTTACTCATCATGCCTGATGTTTGGCTTAGCCGTTGGCAGCCTCAATTTATTGCTATGACACACCTATTTACGCTGGGATTCATCGCAATGATTATGTTTGGTGCGCTCATTCAAATTCTTCCTGTATTGGGCGGGGTTGGGCTACCCAATGTCGATAAAACAGCACCTATTATTCATGCGTTATTTGTTGGTGGTGTTGCATTGTTTCCTTTGAACTTTCTATTCCCTTCGGAATGGTCAGTGCTTGCCAGTTTATTTCCTTTGATTACTGCCATTGGTGCGTTAGTTGTCTGTATTACTTGGGTGTTATTCAAAACCAATAAGGGAAACGTCTCTATCCGAGCTATTCGTTTAGCGTTAATGAGTTTGTTTGTAACCGTAATCAGCGGTGTGATCCAACTATCGTCCTACTATTACACTGACGCGATGGGTCTCTTACAAGCTGTATTTCAAGGTAAAGATTTAACCAATCTACATATGGCTTGGGGGGTACTTGGTTGGGTTGTTATCTTGATTATGGGTGTGAGTTTTCAAGTGATACCTATGTTTCATGTCACTCCAGACTTTAAACAAGGGATTAAACAATGGTTGCCAGCCATTCAGTTCAGTTTATTGGTAGGAATGACCACTGGCATAATGTATAAACTGTCGATCATGGTATGGCTATCCATGGTGTTTACTGGAATCGTACTCCTTGTTTATGCCTACAGTGGCTTAGGGTTACTAGCTCATAGGAAACGCAAGGTACCTGACAGCACGGTTAATTTTTGGAAACTGGCGTTTTCCGCTTTGATTATCTCCATAGCGGTATTTTGTATCGCATCAATATTGCCTTTAATAGGGTTAGGTCATCGGGCAGCTGAAGCACAATTACTGGCGGTGACTGTATTTATAGCCGGCTTTGTTATGTCTGTTATTTTAGGCATGTTAATTAAGATCGCCCCGTTTTTAGCCTATTTACATCTTCAACAAAGTGCTATGAACTGCTTTCAAGCCATGAGTGCATTGCCCAACATGCATGAACTCCTTGCCCCTAACCTCGGTAAATGGTTATTCAAAACCTACACCATTACGTTGCCTGTGTTGTGCATAGTGCCTTTAGTGCATGAATTATCGGTATTGGCTGGTTTGTTACTGGTTTCAGTATTCTTACAATTACTGATCTTGCAATGGAAAACGTGGCAAGTTTATAACTCAGCACAACAGAATGTGGATGCGTTAGTTGAAAAGCACGGTGTGATGAATTTTGATCAGTTTTAAAATCAACAATGTCAGGGCAGAATAGATGGCTGTCTGTTGTTTGGTTTCTTTGATTAGGCGTTTCTATTTGTGGGAGTAGGTAAGTCAATGAAAATTGCAGTTTATTGTGGGTCTAGCTGTGGTAATGTTTCTTGCCGTTTATTTAAATTTATTAAGTTAAAACTATGACTCCAAAAATCAAGCTGAAGAAAGTCTGGTCGAGTAAAGATTCAATCGAGTTACTCTCTACGGTTTGTGATGGTGTTTCATCGTTTACAACAAAGGTGGATGTTCCTGCTGACCACTTAGATGAGCTAATTGCAGACTTACAACAATTTAATGGTGACGGAAATGATCGGGTTTTTAACATCGAACTCGGGGCGTTTGGTCCTTTTGAATCTAATGGTGCGTTGTTCGCACGAGTTCATACCGACGAAAAAGGCGATTTATACATTTCTACCGCGCAGGAGTCCAAATTTAGAACATTTTCTGGTGAGTTGGTTGCTAGTGAAGCAAAGATGTACCTTAAAACGAAGCCTGATCATTTGAGTGAGTTTATTGATGGGTTAAAACAATTGGCCACCGATTTAGCGGACGAAATCATCTTGGTTTGTGTTCAGTAACCCGTCAGGATTTTTATGACTAACAACCCTTTAATACCTGTCTAGTTCAATAAAGAAGTTCCTTTAATACATTCACGTCTCAATAAAATAAACTCATATATTTGTTCTGTTTATTAAGATTTCGATCCCATGGAGAACGATAACTTTATGCAGGCACCATATCTCCAACTAAACATAGAACTACTAAATGTCTCACACTAAGGCGCTACAAAACGGCTAGCATGGGAGGATATAATCTTAGTGTTTTCAGTGGTTATTAATGGATAACCCATCTATATTTTTAAGTATGAAATGTAACTAACTACTACACAGTTTTGAAGTGGATTTTCTCATGGCGTTTGCCATATGGACGGTCACTATGTCGCATATATGTTATCTATCTCATCCTAAGAAATGCTTTTGTCAGATTCCTAAGTCAACACTCAATAAGTGGGTGATAGAGCGTTATATTAAGAATAAACCGACACTGGAGCTTCTAGAGTCAGCTACAACCGTTGCTGATAAGGAAGCCATATCAGCAGTTGCTTTACTTGACGCAGATGATGAAACACTTCTCGATATGATGGGGGATGTGAATCTTTCAGATCACCATATTTTGCATTGTAGAGAACAAGCAACGAGACTCGTTTCTAAATTGAAACAAGGCGTTGTATGAGGTTTATTTGGTTTTAGGAAATCACTTAAAAACATGGATGATTCTAAACGCAAATAGCTAAACAGCCTATCTTGGATTACTTCAGTGATAAAAAATGTTCGTTGAAGGTATGAAACCATTGATTAAACAGCCGATTATAGTACTCTTTGGGTTTTTATATCAGGGCTGCATAAGATGCCAAAAGCAAGTGAAATTAAGAAGAATTCAGCGGTAGAATTTAACGGTAACGTATATATCGTAAGAGACATTGAGCGCTCAGTGCCGCAAGGCCGTGCAGGTGGCAGCATCTATCGTATGCGTATGTACGATGTTGTGACTGGGAACAAAATCGACGAAACTTTCAAGGATTCAGACATGTTAAACATGGCTGACCTAATTAGACGTCCTGCAATGCTTTCTTATATCGATGGTGATGAATATGTCTTCATGGATAATGAAGATTTCACAGCATATAATATTAATAAAGAGTCGATTTCTGAAGAAATCCTATTTATTAATGAAGGAACTCAAGGCCTACAAGTCGTCATCGTAAGTGAGTCTCCAGTTGGCCTAGATATGCCTGCAAGTGTTGAACTTGAGATTACGGAGACTGACCCTTCAATTAAAGGTGGCTCTGCAACCGCTAGAACAAAACCTGCGATACTTTCAACGGGCCTAACGGTTCAAGTTCCAGAGCACATTGCTACTGGTGATCGCATCAAAGTAAACGTTGAAGAGCGCAAGTTTATGGGGCGAGCAGAAGCTAAATAAGCTTCTTTTTACCCCCTGAAGCGATACGTTCTGTATCGCTTCTGATTTTAAATCAGTTTTATTTCTTCCTTTGTGCCAGTCCGGCCCTGAATTACGTTATCTGTAGAGTCAGTGATTCATAATCCATCTGATTGCTAGCCAGTTGTCATTGAATTTTCGTGTTTATTCACCCGACTTGTATCTAGAGTAGCTAAGCTATAATAGTTAACGTTTGAAGCAAAATTTGTGATCGGGAGAGGATCAGAAGCAGACGTTACGAATGCAGTCATAACCGAAATATTTCTAAACATGGAAAAGACTGGGAGTTTAGAAAAATTGTCTAAAAGTATCCATGGCCCTTATATCGATTGGCAACCAAAAATTGAACCCAGCACGAAATGACCTTGAAAAGTTTATCGCCCCAGTCAATTAATGACTTTTTAATGAAGAAAGGCCATTAGAAATGTGAACTCCTTCCATTACTTAGCTGTTTCGTTCAAGCCTCGAATAATGTCGCTCTTTTACTCTTAAGTGGTTGTTTGATCTTCTTACAAAAATAACTATTTAGAGGAATTTGAATATGTCTCGGGAAAGTCTATTTCACATCATTGCATGTGCTTTATTGTTTACGATCATTGCTATCGCTAGCAGTAAAAGTATGGCTGACACACTCTGGATGAGCGATGGTTCAACCGTTGAATTTCAGGATACTAAAAAAGTTGCAGGTGTCATGATTCCTGACAGCTCGTTTGGTGACCAGGCTTACGAAGGCGCTGTTGATCACGATGCATACTTCGGAACATACCAATTACCCGTAGATGTTTCTTCCTACGTGAGTGTTGAAGCAGAGTGGGGTGTGTTTTTACCTGCGGACTTCTCGGGTGTTGCTGATGAACATACAAAAGTAATATTACAAGGCGTTATAGATACTAAATTTTTCTCCGAGTTTCTGAAGGATCAGACCCTTTGGTTGCCTGCTTCAATAGGCAATAACTTAATTGCGTCAGGCGAAGGCATTGAAACGACGCTCGGTGCGTTAAAACGGGGGGAAATAGACGCAGTCATCAATGTGCGTTATCAGGACGTTGAAGGAAGAGATCAAGAATTCTCCTCGAACAGCCAATCTTTAGAAAACCTACCATTGATTGAGTTGGTGAATGGAGTGTTAAACATTGACAGTAGTGTTAATTGGGTTAATTTAGGGGCCATTGAAGAAAGCAGCGCTTTTGTAAATGATAAATCAATAAGAACCTCAGCCATTTTAAGAAGCATAGCTGAACTGCCGCTGTCAGGATTACCGTTATGTATGGACTCGATTAAACTGTTGACGTTAAAAAATATCAGCCGGCATGTAATCAATAAGGGTAAGTATATGGCAGGAGGCGCCTCTATGGAGGTACTGGATCAAAATGGCGATCAAGTAGGGGATGGGCATGTGTTCTTTTAGTCTCTAAGTAACCGTATCTAGTTATTAGTTGGCTTGTTTTATTCGCATAAAAGTAAGATTGAAGTATTCCTTCGTCGGGTTCAATCTTACTTAAAGAACCATTCGATTGTGTATGAAAATGGAGTGTATTGACGAATTCATGGAAGAGTCTACTGAGAAGCAAGCTAGGGTTTATATCTACGATCGCTTAGTGGTTTTATTAAGGTCTTCATTTTATGCTGAAATGCATAAACATCATGCAATTCAGTTAGTGCTTGGATTGGATGATTCTTTTGAACTGAGCTGTGGTGACGTTCAACAAGTCTACGATTCAATTTTAATTCCACCGAATGTCTCTCACCAAATACAACCGGGTCATGGTTGGCATATTACGTTGTTAATTGAGCCAGAAAGCAATACCGGTAAGGGATTGATTGAAACCTATGACCTTGTCGATTCGCCTGTTGCATTTGAGCATGAATCGACCTCAGGACTAAAGAGCGTACTGATCGAACAGACGTCTTATTTGTCGAAGAACGATTTATTAACCTATAGCGAAGTTGATACTTTAATTACTGACTGGCTTAGGGTAATTGCTGAGCCTTTGGCCGTGTCTTTATGTGATGACAGAATTCAGCGAGTGCTTGATATCATTCATACCAATATAACGTGTGACCGAGTTAAGCGCCTTGAGTTTCCGGAAGTTGGGCTGTCTAAAAGCCGACTTGCTCATCTTTTCGTTGAACAGATAGGGATAACATTATCTCGTTACGTGTTGTGGGTAAGAATGAAAACTGCAGTTAGATATATTCTGTCTGGCGCAAGTTTGACTGAAAGTGCTCATCAAGCCGGTTTTTCAGATCTAGCGCATTTGAGCCGTTCATTTAAAAATACGTTTGGTTTAACTATGTCTGATTTATTCAAAGAAGGTGAGAAGGTTAATGTGTTTTTTGGTGATTAAGGTTCGCTCGCTCATTGATATGTTTATTCAAAACTTGCGAGCTTTTGAGCCAGCGTATTGATTGATTTGGTTGTTATACCAATGCAGCTTCCGTAGTCATTAACTAATTTCTCATCAGGAACTGATTGCGTGTTAACTGCATCTTCAATGGCTTCTGCATGACTTGCCACATCCTTTAGGAACATGAAATTGGCAGTCCCCATAATCGAGTGTGCTTTTTCCTTTAGTTCATTCAATTCGTTATTTTCAATGAGGCAGGAGAACTCATGCTCGCTGCTTTCTAATTCTTTACTGAATTTAACCAGAAGATTGATATAAACCGCAGGATCATGTTTCCAAATAGTCATGGCTTCCTCTATATCAATACCCTGCAGGTTAAGAGACGCCAATGCATCGGCTATGTCTTGATCACCTTCTATGATAGGGGTGTTCTGAAGGTCTTCCGTAGGTAGCCAAGTTTTTAGCACTTCCCTAAGCTGATAAAGGTCAAATGGCTTACTTAGATAGTCGTTCATACCTAGGTCTATGCATTTGTCTCTAAAACCGGCCATCGCTGTAGCAGTGATGGCCACGATAGGTAGGTTCTTGTATTTTTCTTGTGCTCGAATACGTTCGGTGGCTTCAAACCCGCCCATGATAGGCATTTGAATGTCCATAAAGACGAGCTCATAGTCCCCTGCATGTATTTTTTCTAACGCTTCTTCGCCGTTATTCGCCACGTCATTCTTTATCCCAAGGTTATTGAGGATGGACGTAACTAATAGTTGGTTGGTCTCTATGTCATCAACAACAAGAATTCGACTTGGCTTAGAATCATCCAAGTATGTCTGTTTGGACGCAAGTTCTGTCGTTGAAGGCTGAGATGCATTGTCATTGGAGCCCGATTGCGCTGCGTTAACTAAGGCATTTAACCATCGCTTCGAGATAGGTTTGTCGATGAGGGTGACTGATGTGTTCTCTATGAATAAATCGTGAACGCTGCTACTGTTAAAATACGAGACAGTGATGGTTAATTTCGAATGTTGGCGTTGTTCGAGTTTATGAATGGTTTTTTTAAGCTGCTCGAGAGTAGCCACTCCGTTTTCATCAATTAAAACCTGATTAGGTTCTGATGTGAGCGTATCTTCCTTTATATCAAGGAGTAGGGGCTCCAATGATGCATACGTTGTCACATTGAACTCATGATCTTCAAAGTGATTTACTAGAATATCGTTAGCGGTTTGGTTGCCATTTACAATAATGACATCAGGCGCTGAGTTTGTTTTCGTGATTGTATTTGAATTGTATGTTTCAGAGGCATGATCAGTGGGCAATGCAAAAGGGATGTTAAAAATACAACGTGTTCCTATATTTTGCTCACTTTCTAATCGTATCTTGCCATCCATGAGCATCAGAAGTTCTCGTGTGATTTTGAGTCCTAAACCACTGCCACCGTATTTACGTGTTGTTGACAGGTCTTCTTGTGTGAAAGAGTTAAAAATATTGGGTAAAAACTCTTTGTTTATTCCTATGCCGGTATCCCTGACGCAAAATGCCAATTCAACGTTCTCATTTACCTGAGAACTTAACGTAATACTAATTTCAACTTCACCGGATGAGGTAAACTTCAAGGCATTACATATTAAGTTATTGAAAACTTGTTTTAACCTGTGCGGATCTCCAATTAAGTCTGTAGGAACATCACTCGCCACAGATAACAATAATTCGAGTCGTTTTTCATTAACATCCACCAAAAAATTGTTGAATGTCTTATCAAGTAAGTCGTTGAGGTTAAACGGAATTTTCTCAACGTCTAACATGCCTGCGTCTAATTTCGATAAATCCAAAATGTCATTAATCAGCGTTAATAATGATCTGGCTGATGAATCGATGTATTGGGAGTATTCACGGTGGCGAGGAGAGAGCGTGTCTTCGAGCATTAGCGAGTTGAACCCAAGAATGGCATTCATCGGTGTTCGAATCTCATGGCTCATGTTCGCAAGAAAGTCACTTTTTGATTGGTTTGCACGGTCAGCAACGTATTTTTCTCTTAGAGCACTTTCTTTCGCTTTTCTTTCACTGAGATCAACAAGCATCCCCTCAATGATTTTCATATCACTGTGCTTGCTATGAACGACATTCATCGAAATTTCACAGAGAACGGGGTCACCTAAGTTATTGATGACTTTGGTCTCGATACAAGCAGGCATGTCGTTGAGCACTTGGTTTATCAAATTGCTGTATTCGTCTTCGGGTAGATTGATTAATTCTAACAGCCCTTGTTGATCTGAAATCAGTTCTTGAGACGATTCGTAGCTGAGTAAATTAACGATGTATTTGTTCGTTGTGATTAAACTTCCGTTTAATTCGGCTTGGAAAATCCCCACTTTTGACGTTTGAAATATATTTTCAAAGTAATCACGTGCGTCTTCAATTTCTTTAATTCGAGTACTGAGTGAATCTTTAATTCCGTTAAATGCAGTTGCAAGGTCATTAATTTCTTTAGAGGTGTTTTCAGGCGATTGAATGTCCGTTTCATTAATTTTAGCCGTGTCGATTTGTTTGATTTGGCCTATGAGATTCAATAGAGGCTTATGTAAAAATTTTCTTACGGCAAAGAAGAAGAGCAGGGTGAGGAATACCGACTTGATGACGGCACTAAGTAGGATCAGCATAAAGCTAACCTCAATTCTGTCAATGATTACCGAGCGATCCGAATATAAAGTGACGGTGGCTAAGTAAATGGTATTTTCACCAAAGCGATAGTTAAGATCGTATTCGTGTAGAAATTCAGACGCCGTTTTTTGATATTGATTGATATGTATATTGGAATCTTTGTTTTCTATTTTAATTCCGGTGACAACTGATAGCTTAATGATGCCCTGTGCAATGGCCTCAAGTTGCTTCTTATCCGCAGACCAAAGCGCAGTGGTTAAGGACTCAGTGAATACGCCATCAATAGTCTTGAGTTCATTGAGAATGTCTTGTTCGGCGTCGAAGTATTCGTAACTCAAATGGAATAACGTGACAAACGTAAGAACCACAAAATAAATCGAGAGTATCGATTTAAGTAAGAGTACAGAAATGCCTTTCTTGGTGTTAATTCTGTTTGGCATGAAGGTCTTCTAGTGTTTTGTATTCTTTAGTATTTTTATATTCTTTGTATGAGTTCCAAATATTTTCTGCAACGCCTGTGTTCTGCTCATAAAAGTGTTTGGAAAATATAAGATAGTAGGTCTTCGTCGTTAACGGTGTCTTATGAGTAAGGATATTGTCTACTAAGTATGGGAAACGGTTGAATACGGACGTCCCTGTGCCTTCAGGAAGGGCGGCAGCGTCGAGTTTTCCGATATAAACATCTTTTAATATTCCGACCTCCCGTTGCATTTCAAGGACATTGATACCTTTAGCTCGAAGATCTTTAACAATTGAATAGGATTGGATGGAGCCGATTGGACCTTCAAAATTTGATAGCTTTTGACCATCCCATTGAATCTGACTGCTTTTGTTGTAGTAGAGGTAGTAGTAACTGTTTCTGAGCGATCTGCTTGGGTCCAGCTTTCCATCTTTCGTGGGGTAGACTGCGTATTCTGCTCGTTCATCCTGATAGCTTGCATCTAAGATACCATCGGCCATGCCCGTTTTAAGCAATTCTAAACCTCTTGACCAAATAATGGGTTTTAGACGTATATTAAAACCATACTTCTGAGGTAGAGCATTACCTATTGTATGATAGGGCATTCGGCTGTCCGGACTGATCGAAGTGATATCCGAAATATCAAGCGTACCTTGAGAGTCGTCGTACAGTATGACTATTTCTTTGTTGTTTTCAGAAGCGATTGCGGTGTTAAAACAGATTAAGCAAGATAATACCAGGCCGACTATTTTGTATGCCAGAGATGTTCTTACTGTTTGTTGTGTAAAAAATACGCACGAAATCATAAAATTTAATAGTCTTAAGTAGGATAAATTAATTGATGTAACTTATTGATATATTTTATTTAAATCTTATAAAATCCTTTCTTTTCTGTTATTTTTATTAGATCAATAATGGAGTGAGCGCCTAATTTTTTCATCAAGCTGGTTCTATGGTTGTTGATCGTTCGTTCGCTGTTGAAAAGCTTTTCTGCAATTCCACTGTTGGTCATGCCTTGAAGAACCAGTTCAAGTACATGGACTTCTTTTTTGGTTAATATATTTTCAACGCTGCTCAAGTATTGTTCTATTTCTTTATCAAGGTAGCGATTGCCATTTAACACGGATTCCAGCGCAATCAGTATTTCGTTTGGACCTCCGGCTTTACTAATAATGGCGTCGGCGTTTAAATCGTGAAGTTGTCGAAACAAACCGCCTGATTGCAATCCCGTCATGTAGACAATTTTACTTGAAGGGAAATACTTTTTGATGAAATGGAGCATTGCCACGGGGCCTTCACTGGGCATTTGGCAATCAAGAATAAATACATCGACGTGAAGGTTTTGATCAATCGTCCTGAGTTCATCGGTTGAGTTGGCTTCACCTACTACGTTATAACCATAACTGTTGATTAATAGTTTTAGACCGTCTCTAAAGATTTTATGATCATCGGCGATGATTACGTTTTTCACTTATTGGCTCTCGTAAAGACTAAACGACATAGGTTTAGTTAATATCTGCTCTTTCTAATATTATATACGCGACTTGTATGAAAATAGTAGAAGTGGTTCAAACCAATGAGTGGATCAATCTTTTTAGATGTTTGTTCATGCATGGTCAATAACATCTCTGCAAATATAATCGGGCTTTAACTCCATACTTTTTACAATAAGAGAATAAGAATGAAACAATTAACAACGTCCTTGATGCTTTTGGCATTATCTTCATTAAGTCACGCTTCCACCGAGTCACTTCAGACCGAGTCACTTCAGACCGAGTCACTTCAGACCGAGTCACTTCAGACCGAGTCACTTCAGACCGAGTCACTTCAGACCGAGTCACTTCAGACCGAGATAGGCCAAAGGGAAGTTCTTTTGGATAACGACATCGTTGAGGTCGTCAGACTGACGTACCCTGTAGGTACTGAGAGTGGCATTCATACTCATACGCACCCAAACCGTGCTGTGTACTTTGTGAAAGGCGGTAAGTTGGAACTCGTGCCTGAAGACACCCAGAAGAAATCCAAAGTGATCAATGTGCCTGATGGTAAGTCACTGTTCTTACCAGCAACAACGCATAATGTTAGAAACATTGGGGACACTGAAGTCATTATTATTGAGACTGAAATCAAGTAAACACTTTTTTTGTTGATGAGGAACTGAATTGATAACCGTTTTTGCCGTTCCTCTTCACTTCATACATTGCTTTATCGGCTTGTGAAATCAACTCTTGTGGGCTTACTCCGTTTTCAGGATAAAGGCATATACCTATAGAACTGCTGATCATTATTCTGCAATCGTCAATACTGATAGGAGCTCGTATTGAAGCGCATAAAATATTCGCCATGTTATCAACGTCTGTTCTGCTTTTTACATCGGTCATAATTACAATAAATTCATCACCTCCGTAGCGAGCGACAGTATCTGTTTCTCTTAGACAATAAGCCATACGATTCGTCGTCTCTATGAGTACCTCATCACCAATACGATGACCGAATTCATCATTGATGGGTTTAAAACCATCAAGATCAATAAATAATACAGCAACCATCGCATCATTTCGTCTTGCCCAAGCACACGACTGGTTTAAGCGATCCACCAACAAGTATCGATTTGGTAGTTGTGTCAGAGCATCGTGAGTGGCGATGTGCGTTATTTGCTTTTCGATTTCTTTTTGTTGTTTGATTTCTTCTTGAAGTTCACTTGTGCGTTCTTCAATGGTCTCTTCGAGCATTTGGTTGTAGTGAATCAGCGCCTGTTCAGCTCGTTTTTTCGCGGTTGTGTCGACCGACACAATAATAAGGTGTTGAATATCATTGTTGTCGTTAAATACAGGCACAATGGTTGAGTGGAACCAAAGCTCGTTATTATCAAGGTCTAAAACAGGTTCTTCTTGAGTTACCACTTGTCCACTTTGAACGGCCTTATCCAGGCTCGAAATCATGGAACTCTTAAAAGATTCAGGGTAGAAACTGAAGGGGTAAGGTTTACCGTAATATTCTGAAATGTCTTCTATTTTTAACGAATCGATACCCGCTGTGCTCATATATTGTAAGTTGTAATTGAGATCCACGATCTTGTTACAGTTGGGAGAGCTCTCTAACCATGTTATTTCTGTTGATTGGGTTGTATTGAGATGAGACAGCTTTAGGTTTAAACGTCGAATCTCTTGTTCCAGTGTTTTAATTCTTTTCTTAAGTGCTCTATAGGTAGGTTTTGTTGGCATAATATGATTGGTGTTTTTTATTGGGATCGGTTGAGTATAGACATAAATTGGGGTGTTTGTGATACGTACTCAGTAGTGTTGCTATAGGGGGTAAAACCACCCATGTTTGTATGTTCGATTAAGAATGAAGATTCGTTTAATCGGGTTGTATAAAAAACGCCCAGCCAATCGGAGAACGATTGCCATGGGCGTTGGTAACTATGGTGCTTGTATTATGCTTCGCTAATGAACCCTAGTTTTGGTTGGGTTGTGTCACTTGTGGACAGATATCACTCGGGCAGGGTTTGCCCAGTTGCTCCCAGATGTATGACGTTAAGGTAATGGGTCCACCGTATAAGCCATTTCCGGGTGCCGCAAAACCTCTTGCACCATTAATGGTATCGTCAGGGCCAACTTGGTCTTCTTGATCCGTTCGTGTTGGACCTGTGTAGCTGTAGTTGGCAAACTTTTCTTTAATAAGATCTTCGTGCGGGTAAGGCCAGAGTGCATGTTCTGTTAGCTCATCCCACCCTGTATCACCACGAAAGGTACCTGAACGACCTAAACGATTGACGATATGCGCACCCAGTCGCTTTCCATCTTCACCGGCCGTTGCTAACGCTGATTCGTCGTCAATCCTTGGGAGATAGGTTAATCCGTTTGTTGTTGGATTGATTTCAAGTTTGTTCGGGAAGTAAACGTTTCCGCCATAACTGCCATTCGGAATCGACCAGTCTGTCATACCGTTATCGAAAAAGTTAACGTAGTTGAATGTGATTTCACTCACTGATATTCCCATTAAACCTCTAGGGTTCGTTTGTTCTCCATCCCAGCCCGATTGGTAAATAATGGAGTTTGAGATCCTTAAAGGGTGATAAGCATGGTAAAAATAACTTCTTGCTTGGGTATCGAAGCGTCCCAGAGTTAACTGTTCCGTTTCTAAAGGGCCGGTCATATTGATGTAGTTTAACGGACCGCTGTGACCATGGTTATCTCGGGCGACGGTATCACCCCAGCCGATGCTGTTTTTAACGTAATTGAATTTAGCATCTGCATGATCGTCATTCATTCCCGTAAAGGGTAGGGAATTGTTGACTGAAATGCCTGAGTGATAGGTACTGTTCTCTGGATAGCCTTTACAATCGGAGGCCGCGTAACCAAACGAGTTGGACATGTAAGTATGGCGTACCCAGAATTTATCTGAGTTGCTGTCAATCACGATGGCATTCTGCCAGTCAATGTTTTTACTGCAATAGGTCATCATGCTGCCAACGGGCTCACGGCCAATGTATCCATCGATACGAGATACCGCACGCCTGACTACACTGTTCATACTTTTTCTAAAACTGATCTGGTATCTGGCGTGTCCCCAAGTATAAATATCTTCCATGAGAACCTGATTTGAACGGCGCACATAGACGTTGGTTGAACCACAGGTGTTGCTGCTTGTGAAACTGCATTCAGCCATTCTTCCTGAGTCGGATGCCCCCATATCAATCAACTTCATGTGTTGGACGTTACTGATAAAAATCCCTGTTTGCAGTGAGTTATTTACATGAATACCTCTGAATGAAATGTATTCAAGAGGGTTGGCGCCCACGTATTGCTCAGGCCAATCCGGGTTAATCCAATTGCCTGTTACCCTAAATACGGAACCGTTTTTGCCTTCACCGTCCAAAATTACTTTTCCGGGATTCTCGGCAATGACGGTGGTAAAGTGTTGTTCGTCGCCAGAAGGTGGGAGTGAACCGCCTGCAAAATTATTGATGAAGTCTGACTCTTCGCCACGGTACACGCCATCCCTGATAATCAAAGTACCACCAGGGATAAGGGCATCCAGACCATCGGCCACGGTGTTATAAGGCTCATTTTCTCCTACATAGATGATTTGTGGTACATCGCCAACTGTGACAATCCAAGTTTCGATGGTTGAAGAACCATCTGGCGCGGTTGCTTTCACGCCAAAATGCATGCTTTCACTGGCCATGTCCGAAGGTACATCCCATTGGTAGCTACCTGTAGCCGGATCAACTGTTGCTTCATCAGGCCCGTATTCTTTCGTCCAAACGACATTTAAGGCACTCAGTTGTGTGGGTTGATAGTGGTAGAAGGTATTCGTATCAATGGATTGATCATTAACGTGTTGGATTTTTACAACAGAAGTGACTTCTGGCGCGGTTGAAACGCTATGCGATGAAGATAAGGCTGAAATTTGATTGGCATCGCCATAAGCAGCCACTTGATAATGGTAGGTTTGATCTGCTGTCAGGTTGACATCTTCATAGTGGGTTGAAGAGGTTCTGGCTATCTCAACGTTATCTCGATAGACGATATAGCCAAGTAAATTAGAGGTGTCTGTGGGCGCATCCCATTCAAGACCTATGGACGTTGCCGTAACACTCGAAGTTTCCAGTGCAGAAGGCGCTGAAGGAGCAGAGGCGGGTAGCGTTAGGGTAGTTACTGTCAATGTTGGTGTGGGTTCCGATTCATTTCCTTCCGTAGTATGGGATGTCACTTTGTATTGATAGTTCATGTCCGCTTCAAGACTTGCGTCGGTAAAACTTAGGTTGTTTGTTCGCCCAACTTCTAGGTCGTCGCGATAGATAACGTACCCGATGATGTCATCATTAATTGATGACGCTTCCCAATTCAGTTGCGTTGAACCGTGGGTCGTATTGGATGCACTTAGATGAACAGGAGGGGACAATAATTCCGGTGATACAATGCCCGATTGACTGTTACTGGTTAACCAATCGAAGTCCCAATTTCCACTTTCGGCCTGCAGGGTTATGTGGCTGTCTTCAGGGGTTGCAGGTAGGTTTTCAAGCGGGTGACTGACCATGAGCTCTTCACCACGATAGATCAAGAGATGTTCATCTTCGATATTTAATGTGATGGTTTGCCACGTATTTTCGTCAATCAGTAAGCCGTATCCGTTTCCTGAGTAATATTGTGTGTCATAACCTGCACGAACAATCTTAAAGAAACCGGAGCTGCTGCCTTTCATGATGAGTGAATAGGTGTGTTGGTTCTTTTCCCCGTTGGGTCCCGTGAATAAGTGGAATTGGAGTGTGGCATAACTGGGTGTGCCAGCAGCGGGCTTGGCCCTGAATCTTACCGTCGCGTTGAAATCTGACACAAGAGGTTGTTTGCTTATGAGTTCATTCTCAACACTTGAGGTTAACGTGAGTATACTGTTTTGATTAAGGTGAGACTCAGCATGGGTCCACTGGGTCAGGTCATCAAACTCTTCTCTGTAATGGTTGCCCGCCGTGGCGATGGCATCTAAATCCCAATTTCCGCTGTCTGCTTGTAATGTAAGGTAGTGGCCTGTTGGTTCAGACGGAAAATTATCTAATTCAAGTTCATTCACCAATTCATTATCACGCCAAAGCTTAAACTGGCCATTAACAATAGCGACCTCAATGTCGTGCCATGTTTCATCATTTGAAAGTAGCCCATCTTGGTAGCCAGACCAATACACTGTGTCGTAACCGGCTCTGGATATTTTATAACCTGAGGCTTCATTGCCTTTTATGGTGAGTTCGTAGCTGTGGGCAGTGTTTGACCCATCTTCCGTTGTGAACAGTTTGACTCTTAACGTTGCATAATTCGGTGTGCCGGTTGAGGGCTTGATACGGAAATACAGCCTTGCAGGTTTTTCAGTGTGCGTAGACTCTGCATCAAACACAGGCAGCTTAGTCGTTAGGGCATCACCACTGCCTTGAGATAAGGTTAATATGCCTTCTGTAATTTGGTGGTTTCCGCCTTGCCAGTGGTCTAAATGATTAAATGGGTCGACCCAATCCATCAATGAGAGGTCTTGAGTGGTTACTTCGATTGGCGTTGTTGGTTCATCAATGGGTGTTTCTACGGTTTCATCTGAGGTGTGGACTTGAAACCAATCAAAATCCCAATTGCCACTCTCTGCTTTAATGGTTATGTTTGATCCTTTAGGCGTATCTGGCAGGGTGTCTATCGATACCGTGTCGATGAGAGCCCCATCATTAAGCACGGTGATGCTTGAGTGAGTTATTTGAAGTTCTACTTCGTGCCACGTTGAATCATCAGTAAATAATCCACCGCCTTGGCCTGCGTAGTGAACGGTGTCATAACCGGCTCGAACAATTTTATACCCCTCGCTTCGACCGCCACTCAACACGATTGAATAGCTTTCGTTATTAATGCTGCCCGTTGAGGAAGTGAAGAAATGTACTTGAAGTGCCGCATAGCCTGGCGTTCCGGATGCGGGTTTGGCTTTGAATTTTAACGTGACAGGTCGGGTAGAGAGAGGGTTGTTGGTTGTATTAATTGAGTTGCCGTCTTTGCTGGTAACGGTGAAAATTCCGTTGTTTAATTCGTGGGCTCCTCCTTCCCAGAAATCCAGATTATCATAAGTTTCTGCCCAAGCTTGAGCGTTCGCGGTTGAACTGAACCCCATGAGTAAACATAAAGTAATTAATAACTGATTCATCTTACATTGATTGTAATATTTTCGTGGATGGGGCATGTGAACTTCCTCGTTGTTCATTGATGTTGTAACCCTAGACAAGATTTTCTGCGCTGATTGTGCACCATATCTCATTTATAAGACGATTCAAGTATTGTTTTTAATGTTTTGATTTTATTACAGAATGTACTATTGTGATGAGGTTCGTGTTTCTTGATTGATATGTCAATTTAATACAGTTCTTAAGTATTAGTTCGTACACTTGGTTAGGTGGTACTCGCTTGCCAATGTATCAGTTTCCACACCAGGAAAATTGGTTTGGAGTGTTTGATACAACTAAGATTGGCATTTAGATGTGATCTTTTTTCATTTGATGGTTTATTGGCACATCTATCAGTATTTCTTTAGCAATGTTTCTTAGTTGTAAGGAAAAGAACAAATAAGTTATATCAAGCATCATGCCTTTGACATTTAATCAAAGGCTAATGCTGATCTTTGGAGGTTTAGGCATGTTTTAATAAGAGCCTAAGTTAAGCGCTCTCTGGAGGAACTTCGGTTATTAATGTTTCAGATTTGATTTCTGAAAAGGGGATGTGAAGTATGAATGTCGTTCCTTCACCTTGTTTACTGACGCAGTTTATTTTTCCATTCAGGGCTTCAACCGTATTTTGTATGATGGCCATTCCCAACTTTTGCTGAGATCCACTCGATGTGGATTTGTAAAATGGGTTGAAAATCTGACTTACTTGCGTCTCCGACATGCCCCAGCCGTCATCTGAATATCGAAAAAGCAGAGAGTCGTTTGTTTCCTTGATAATGCTCAGTTCAATAGTTCCTTCTTCTGATCCTGAAAATCCATGATAAACAGAGTTGGATACCAAATTAGTCACTATGTTAATAATGGCGCTTGGCCTGATTTGAATGATCAAATCTTCTGGACAATCAAAAGTTACGTTAAATCTAGACATCTCAAATTTTAGTTCCAATGAGCAGAATAGGTCTTGAATGTAATCATACAAATTTATTGAGTATTTTTGACGGGGCTCTTGTGAATCCCCGATGTGTTTAAACCGCTCAATAATATCAACGCATCGATGCAAGTTATCTAAAGCGTTATTGCAGTCCGTTGTTAGTTGCTTATTTATGATTGCGCCTTTTAGTTCGTCTACGCCGACTTTAAGCCCTCTTTGTATTTGGAGGGATTGATCGAGGGCGTATTTTAGGGGGGAATTCAATTCATTCGCTAAATTCGTTACGAAACTGTTAAGAGAGGCCAAGCGCTCAGACTCAAGAACTTGGTTCTGTGCCAAACGTAATTTCTCTAAGGACTCTTGAAGGGCTTGGTTTTTTCGCTCTAATCGAGAAGGGCTTGGTAAGCGAACGAAAAAGGGAATCACAAGCCAAATGGCTGTACCGGCAAATATAGAAACGACTGCTGTCACTGCTTTTACTACGGCTGAAATGCCGTAGATGGGTTCCCAAATAACTATTGCGGTTATTAAATGGCCCGTTCCACAGGAACCAAAAACAAAAATACCAATTAAGCGGAAAAACCAAGGGTAAGCAATGTCTTTCCTTTGTTTAATAAATACAATAATAGCGATCATAATAGAGTAGTAACCTATAGCTGTTACTACATCAGAAATGACAGAGGTCCAGAGAATATCTGGTTGCCATAAATAGCACATACCATGCGGCATGAACTGTTCGTAATCGAAGAAGGATGTATCGTTCATATCGACACCATTATCTTGAAATACACGAAAGCGTGAACCAGAGTCAGAAGCGAATAATCAATATCAAGTAGATTGTATTCTTTGTTTCAGTATAGATAGATAATTAAGAAGAGTAAGTTCTTTAAAATTAAAGGTGCATGCTAAAAATGAAGGTATCGGAACTTAAAAATTTAGCCGAAAAATCAGAGGGTCAGTTGTCAGAAATTGGTATTCACACTGCTGAGGATCTTCGGGAGTTGGGCTCTGTTGAAGCCTATGTTCGATTGAAAGGGCATTATAAAAAGGCGATCAGTTTAAATTTCCTATATGCAATGGAAGCTGCGCTACGTAACGTTCATTGGCGAGAAATAACCAAACAAGACAAGTTAACGTTACAAACTGAGGTTGAAGCAATGGTGGAGTTGTACCAACAGTTTTCAAAAATCTAGATTATGCTTTTAATATTTTTTTGTTGAACTTGGTGCTGAACGTCTAGGGTATATTTTTTGTTTTTTCGTTTGTGTAGCGGGCTTGTTGGTTGGTTTTTGCTGAGAAGAGCTTATAGCTTCATGTATCTCTTTATCTCCTTTTAAGTTCTGAATTGGTCTGGTTTCCTTTCCTGAGGCTACTTTAATCTCTATCTTTTTAGCGTTAACACCTAATGGCGGCCGATCTCCAAAACTGACCTTCCCCGTGTCATCGACCCACTTGAAGACTTCTGAGTAAACAAATGGTGTATTAATGATAGAAAGTGCCGAAATTAGAATCAAAACGGGTTTCAGGGTAGACATTGGAAGCGTCCATATTAACTGGTATAGGTATCAATATAGACGCTATTTCTATGGGATTATTTGAGTAATGATATTTTTCCCGACATATGGAGTTTAGACTGGTCTTCACTCTTTACCTCAAAGAATGAATCTTTAGCGCCTTCTTGATAATTCATCTTTAATTTACAGGGTAAAAAGACAGGTTGTTTAAAATCAACCTTTACTCTCAATGCGCTGGATTTAAGTAATGGCTGTAAGCTTGAAATGGCCTTTGCTTTTGTCCACATGCCATGGGCAATTGCTTGTTTAAAGCCAAACAGTTTCGCTGTTAAACTGTGTATGTGAATGGGATTTGAATCGCCAGAAATTAAAGCATAGTTACGGCCAAGGTTTTCTTGTAAGGTCCAGTCTTGCTGATAAGGGTATTTAGATCCAGCGAGTGGACTTGATTTCTTTTTGTTTTCATTTGTCGATTTATGTCGATACAGAAATGTGCTGACACTGTCCCATACCAATGTATTTTTGATTGTAACTTCCGTTGTAATATCGAATTCCAAGCCTTTATTGGCGCTTCTTCTGCCTGAAATAAATACTTTAATGTCTAACGTTTCATCTAGAGTTACCGCTCTGTGGGCGGTTAATTCATTACGAACATGAACTAATCCAATAACGGGTAATGGAAAGGCCTTATTAACCATAAGCTCCATATGAAGGCTAAAGGCAGGGACATGAGGGTAGGATAAAGGAATGGTTTTTCCATCAAACTTGAAGCCGCATATGTCGGCATAATCACTTACATTCTTTTTACAGAGTTTAATACCTTTTACATTAACTTCTATCTCAGGAATTTCTTTGTTTTTAGGCTTATTGCTCCCTTGCGCTATGATCGCTCTACTGTAGAGGTTGAGCGTTGCAGGCATCTTATCGAGATTTAATTTAAGGGAATTGGTCATCATTGAGTCGAGATCCTGAATTAACGTGTTTACAGATGAATATGTATATATTGATAATGGTTCAGAATAGACGTAATGAAACTGAGTGTGATTGGCAACGGGGCGTGATTTCCCCGTCATCTTAGCCAATAGGACTTGAAGTAATAACCAACTATGGCAAAATCCACCTTCTTTGTTTATGAATTCATCTTGCTTTCAATGAGTTAGCTTAAGGGATAGGTACATCAATTTATGTCTGAATTGAAAGATGCTGGCATTCTAATGCGCATGATGAATGGTGCGATGCAAAGCATGGATGTTGATGTCCTTAGTATCTATCGAAAGTGTGGTGTTACAGATGCACACCTAGAGGATTCACAGCTGAGAACGCCTCATGATGCCAATGTAATATTTTGGAATGCGGCTGAAGAAGTCACATCGGATGTGAATGTTGGTCTTCATTTTGGTGAAAATATGCCCGTCTTTAAAGGCCAAGTGCTTGAGTACTTATTCCTAAGTAGCCCTAGTTTTGGAGAAGGCCTAAAGCGCGCATTAAATTATCAACGACTGTTGAGCGATGCAGCCATTGCCCATCTTGAGGTTAGAGGTGATGAAGCATGCCTCGTTGCAGATACAAGAGAAGACGCCGTTCGTAATTTGAGGCACTTTAATGAGTGTGTCTCAGTCGGATTAATCCAGTTTTTCAAATACGTGACCGAAGATGACTTTCAAGCAACAAAAGTGACCTTTCGTTTTCCTGAACCATGTGATACATCCGAACATAAGCGAATCTTTGGCTGTCCAGTCCTTTTTAACGAACAAGATAACAGCATCTATTTTGATGCCAAACTCTTGGATCGTTCGTCTCTTCATGCCGAGTCAGAGCTGTTAGAGTTGCACGAACAATTGGCCAATAAACACGTTGCCAAGCTTGAACGGCAAGATGTCGTTGTTCAGGTAAATAAAATTATTGCTGAGCTTTTAGAAACCGGTACAGTAAACCTTGAAGTGGTTGCAGAGAGAATGGATATTAAACCTCGCAGTCTAAGGTCTAAATTGACCGATGCAAATACCAATTTTAATCAACTGTACTCGGACTATCGTTGTCATTTGGCTAAGCGTCTATTGGTTTGTACTGAAGAGTCCATTGATGAAATCGTCTATCTAACAGGCTTTTCAGAACCGAGCACATTTTATAGAGCCTTCAAACGATGGACAGATACAACGCCTGTTGAATACAGGAAATTTAAGAAGGGCAGTAGAGATTAATCTTTGTATTTACGGGTGTTTAAGATTGATAGGTCTTTAAGTTTGATTAGTATTTAAAATTGGTTGGATATTGTTAAACATATGAGATGTCTTGAAAAAGACACCCCATATAAATCAGCCGCTAGGCGCCAATTAGACACTGGCCACACACTCTAACGATGTTTCCTGTAACGCCATTAGAGTCTGGCGCTGCAAAAAAGCTGATGGTCTCTGCTACATCAACAGGTTTTCCGCCTTGGCTTAATGAATTCATTCTACGACCGACTTCACGAGTCATGAAAGGAATTGCATCAGTCATGGCCGTTTCAATGAAACCAGGCGCAACTGCATTAATGGTTATCTTTTTCTTTGTTAGTTGTTTAGCCATAAATTCAACATAACCAATGACCCCTGCTTTTGATGCCGCATAATTGGATTGGCCGACTTGTCCTGCAATACCGTTCATGGATGAAACACAAATAATGCGTCCACCAGTGTTTATTGCATCATTCTCTAAGAGATAATCATTAATTTTTTCTTCGGCAGTAAGGTTGATATCCAGCGTCATATCCCAGAAATGCTCTGGCATATTTCCAATCGTTTTATCTCTTGTTACTCCGGCATTATGAACGATAATATCCAACCCACCGTCAAGTTTTACTGCGTCTGCAATCAGTTTTGGTGTGGTTTTAGCGGTAATATCTGCAACGAGAGCAACACCGCCAATTTTAGCGGCCACTTTTTCAAGATCGGCCTTGGCGGGTTCAATATCAAGTACATAAACCTTTGCACCGTCTCGTGCTAGAACAGAAGCAATGGACTCACCTATACCTCTGGAACCACCGGTGACTAGAGCAGTTTTTCCACTAAGAGGCTTACGCCAGTCAATTTGTACTTCTTTACCCGCTTTATTAACTGTTAGTACTTGCCCATCAACGTATGCTGATTTAGGCGATAGGACAAAGCGAATAGGGGAAGACGCAAGGTTTTCAGCGCCTTCTTCAATATAAATTACTTGAGATGTTGCGCCTTTTTTACCGATTTCCTTTGCTAAAGATCGGCTAAAGCCCTCAAGGGAACGCATGCTTGCAGCTTGTTCTGCTGTATTTGCAGACATGTGAGGGCGACCAATGATAAGAATTCGGCCTTGTTTGTTTAGGTTTCGAATGACTGGGCTAAAGAAGTTGTACAGGTTTTTTAAATCTTTCGTAGATTCGAAACCGGTTGCATCAAAAACAAGGGCATCAAATTTTTCTGTGACGGCGCCTTTTTCGCAATTGGTTTGCTGAGCTGTTTGGCCTGAGGATTCTACAGCCGATTTGATTACGCCGGCAGCTTTCGAGTTCGCTGGATAAAAAATGTTTGCATTAGCATCTAATAATGTTTTTGACAGCTGGCCTAATGATGACGCTTTTTTAGTGGCGCCTATGAGTATATTGCCTTCAAAAAAAACGGTTTGGCCTGTATATCGTGTAAGTTCGACAGGAGTAGGGAGGCCTACACCTTGAAGCAACTTTCTGCCCGCTTCAGTTTTTAGCATTTTTTCGTAAAAATCACTCATTATAAAGATCCTAGAAGTACTATTTGAGGAATACTTAAAACCCACACATTTAAATCAACATAATGTAAACAGTTGAATCTGCTGATTCTGTGGCTATAGAAGTAATAATTAGATCAGCTTTTGAAGATGAAAGAATTGGCTTTGTATTAAAAAGTTCAAGTCTCTTGAGCCAATGGAAGGTTGTTAATCGACGGTAAAATAGTATTCCGTGGTCCGTAGACCCTTTATTTGGCCATTTTGGCATTTAACTTCATTGTTATGTGGTGTTTTAATAGGCTGTCCTAAATTTTCATCGTTTAGGCTTTTTAGCCAGTTTTTATTTGCTCAGTATTATTACAACTAAGGAAAAAGGTACTTACATGGCTCAACAAGTAAGAAAAGTCGCTATTATTGGTGGTTCTAGAATTCCATTCGCTCGATCTAACTCTGTGTATTCTCATGCGAGCAATCAGGATATGTTAACTGCGGCATTGAATGGTGTGGTCAATAAGTTTAACTTGCAAGGCGAACGTTTGGGCGAAGTGGTTGCTGGTTCCGTGATCAAACACAGCCGTGACTTTAACCTAACGCGTGAGTGCGTTTTAAGTACGGCATTGGATGCAGATACACCTTGTTTAGATATCCAACAAGCTTGCGGCACTGGTCTTCAAGCTGCAATGCTGGTTGCGAATAAAATTGCTTTAGGCCAGATTGAATGCGGTATCGCAGGTGGATCTGATACAACCTCCGATGCACCTATTGGTGTCAGTGAAGGTTTACGAAAAATCCTTCTGGATTTAAACCGCGCGAAAACAAATGTCGATAAGTTAAAAGTCGCTTCTAAAATTCGTCCAAAGCACTTGCTGCCTCTTGTTCCTGCGAACGGAGAGCCAAGAACAAACATGTCCATGGGCCAGCATTGTGAAGTTACGGTTAAAGAATGGGGCACAACGCGTGAAGCTCAAGATGAGATTGCCTTCAACAGTCACAGAAACTTAGCTGCTGCCTATGAAGACGGTTTTTTTGATGACCTAGTTGTCCCATTCAATGGATTAGAAAAAGATAACTTAGTACGTGCAGACATTGCGCTTGATAAGTTGGCGTCTTTAAAACCTGCTTTTGACAAAAAGAGTGGGAAGGGGACATTAACTGCGGGGAATAGCTCTGCTCTTACGGATGGTGCTTCTGCGGTTCTTTTTGCAAGCGAAGCTTGGGCCAAAGAACACAACCTACCAGTTCAAGCGTATTTGACCTTCTATGAAACTGCGTCTGTAGATTTTATTGGCAAAGATAAAGATTATAAAGAAGGTCTGCTGATGGCTCCAACGTATGGCATCTCTCGTATGCTTGATCGAGCAGGGCTTTCTCTTCAAGATTTCGACTTTTACGAAATTCATGAAGCGTTTGCAGGGGTTGTACTTACTACTTTAGCTGCGCTTGATGATGAAACGTTCTGTAAAGAACGTCTTGGCAGAGATAAGAAACATGGCTCAATTGATCGTAGTAAGTTGAATGTGAAAGGAAGTTCCATCGCTGTTGGTCACCCATTTGCCGCTACAGGTGGTCGCATTGTTTCAACTTTGGCAAAAATACTTGAAGAGAAAGGAAGTGGTCGAGGTTTGATTTCTATCTGTGCTGCAGGTGGTCAGGGTGTTACTGCAATATTAGAACGTCCTTAAGTTGTAATGGATTATAAGAAAGGCACCAACCGGTGCCTTTTTTATAATTATATTAGAAACTTAATTAGTGACCATAAACCACAAGTTCTGTTCCTGACACGTTGAAATTCTCCATAGCAATATGACCTACATTGCTGGAAGAACCGTTACCGATACCAACGTTCATACTGATGTCAGAGTTGTAGTAATCAATTTTTAGAGAAAGCGCGTCAGATACAAGCACTGCAGATGTATTCACATCCAGAACATCTACGGTTTGAATTGTTGCTGCACTGTAAGCCCAATTATCGTCGCCGTTTCCAATGGCTGCATCACCGCTGTAGTCAACGATTTTATTGTAGGTTACCCCGTCAACTTCGTACGTAGCTTCAGCAAATGGGTTTTCATCCTGACCAATCTTAAGATCACTGATACCTACACCAGCAACATCAATATTTGCTCCACCATCTTTAACTTCAAAGTACCCATGAGCTTGGATTAATCCTTTATCACCGTCGTTATAAACAATTAAATCCGCAGGGCCACTTACACCTGCAATTCTTATGTCAGACATTAGTGTCGATTGGCCATTGGTTCCTCGAACCCCAATAGCACCCACAGTCATACCGAAGTCTTTATAATCTGTTCCTTCAAGTACACCTTGATAGTTTTGAGCACCGAAGTGAATTACTAGGTCACCTTCTGCGCTGACATCGATTTCGATCTTACCATCGTCTCGGCGATCTCCTTCGTTCCATGCCTCTGCAGAAGAGGTAGCAACACTTGCACCACCAATGACCACATTGCCAATGAAGGCTGAACCACCAGTGTCCGTATCAGTGTATGTGAATTCATCCAAAGTGATTTTAGTATCAATTTCGATGGTAACACCTGCCTGACCTGTCATTTCTGAAAGAGAGGCATCGTCAAGTGCTTCTAGAGCGTAGCTTTGAGACGCAGCAGCAATGGCCGCAACTAGCGTCAATGATTTGAAGTTTGTCATAGATCTTTCCATTAATTTTGTTGTTTTTATTTGTGGGCCATTACCGGATGATCAGCAATTAACCGAATTAAAACTATATCAACTTAAACGCTCTGTTCCATCTGATACGCAATTCAAATACTGCCAATGGTACACATTTCCCTTTAAATGGTGACGGTCGGTCGTAAGTGCTCTAAAAATGGACTAGGAGTTATAAGCATATAGGTTAAAATAAAGAAAAAAGAACAGAGTTCATGCCTAAGTCAATTTACCAATCAGCCACCAATAGAACCTTTATTATCTTCGGGGTAGTCCCTGCGTTTAATTTCTGTCTGATTTCTATTTCTTTGTACTCAATAAATATGTGGTCTTGGTACAACATATTAAGCAGTCTTTTGAGGACGTTTGTGGTGATGAGCCTCTGCTTTGGTATCGTCGTTTTCCAAGAACGTGTTTGGCCGTCGCTGTTTAAGCGTGACAAATATAATGCGAGACAGTTTTTCTTAAAGTACTTTGTTGGCGTGGCGGCAGGTCTATTGATTGTTAATTTATCAATCCTTAAATTGCCCGGTTGGCAAGGGCCTGATTTTGTTCGCCCCGGCTATGCAGGTTTTTCTTTTGCCATATTAGAACTGTTATTATTTACGGCTATCACCGCATTTGTAAATCAAAACAAGCGCCAGATAGAGATGCAGCAAACCATTAAACTGTCTCAATATGCTGCGTTAAAAGCCCAGTTAAATCCTCATTTTTTATTTAATACGTTGAACATGCTTTCTTCAGAGATAGAGAAAGCGCCAAGGAATGCCGTTCAAATTGTAGATGAATTAAGTGATCTACTTCGCATGGTCTTCAAGTCTTCGCAAAATACTCGAGTCCCGCTTAAAGAAGAGTTAAATCTAATAAATCATTACATGATCCTTCAGGGGATGCGCTTTGAACGTCGTTTAAGATATATCGAAAAGATTGAGCAGAACATTTCTCACGAATATGTCCCTCCCATGTTTATTCAGCCATTTTTGGAGAACAGTCTAAATCATGCCTTTAGGTCAAACGGTTCGATTCTGACAGTCAAACTAGATATAAAGAAAGTGGGTAATTATTTGATTGTGTCAATTACCGATGACGGCTGTGGTTTTGATCCTCACGTTGAAATTACAGGCAACGGTATTCAACTTGTTAAAGATTCAATGGCAATGCTCTATGAAGATAACTTTGAATTTAAAGTTATGTCTGAATTAAATGGTGGTACAAATATCGTGATAAGGATTCCTACTGCGTTATGAATCAAACCGTTCTAATCGTCGATGACGAGCGCTATGCGCGTGATAAATTGAGAAGCTTATTGTCCCAATGTTCAGGGTATGAAGTCATGGATGAAGCTTCATCTTCGGAAGAAGCGATTGATAAAATTTGTCATTTAAATCCAGATGTTGTTTTCTTGGATATTAAGTTACCTGGTAAGTCAGGTATTGAGATTGCGTTAGAAACCAGTCATCTATCATACAAACTTATCTTTGTTACTGCGTTTAATGATTATGCTATTGATGCCTTTGAGACCCAGGCCATCGATTATTTACAAAAACCTTTAAGGTTGAGTCGATTAAAAAAAGCGTTAGAAAAGTTAGAACGCATAGACATTAAACCTTTATCTCATAAACAGGATCAATCTTTCGATATCAAGGTTAGCCCTGAAGCAAATAGACTGGCCATTAAACGGGGAAATGCCACTGTGATACTCATGTCTTCAGATATTTCATTCATTGAAATGGTATCTGGATACAGCAGAGTTCATCTCAATAAACTTGGCCGAAGAAGGCATAAGATTGACACCTTGGTAAGTGATACAACCCTAGAGAACTATGATAACCAACTTACAGACCCAGGGTTTATGAGGGTTCATCGTTCATACATCGTAAATCTATTGGAAGTAACTGCACTGTTTAATGAGAATCGACGTACATTCGTATCAATTGGTGAGTTTGATAAGGTTTATATACCGGTTTCTAGATCAAACGTGGCTGCTTTAAAGGCTCGATTAATGGATTAACCTGTTATTTGTTGTTCATCCTTATTAATTCTGAGATGAGCTTACTGTAACGGTATAATTTTAAAGTTTTAGCCAGCTTTGAATTATGAATAAGGTCTGGGTATGCTTAGCGAACTTGATTCATGGATTGATCTGGAATGCTGCTTAAAACTCGTTTCTATTTGCCCCCCTTAAGAAAGAACAGTGTTGATCGTCAAAAGCTTATTGGTCAACTTGAACAAGTTTCAGGTGGCCAAGTCGTTTTAATTTCAGCGCCAGCAGGTTACGGAAAAACTACGTTAGTCAGTCAATGGTTGCATAAATACCCTCAGTCCTTTTGCTGGTTAACTTTGGGTAATGAACACAACTCACCCAGCGTTTTTTGGCAGTATGCCATTACAGCGATTCAACAAACGTTGCCTTCGGTTGGTATAGAAGCAAGCTCGTTGGTGTCTGAATCTGCCGCTTTGGATTCCATTGTAATTTCATTATTGAACGATCTGGATGAACTGTGTGTGATGAATCATTCTGACGATGCAATAACGATAGTGCTTGACGATTTTCATTATCTTCAAGATCAGGAGTTGCTTAGGATTTTAAACCTTTTCTTAGATCATTTACCGCCCAGCATTAGAATGGTCTTTACTTCTCGTACAGAGCCCGCTATCTCTGCACCAAAGCGTCGTGCAAATGCCCAGTTGTTTGAAGTTACTCAGGAAAATCTTAGGTTTACTGAATCTGAAACAGAGACGTTTTTGAGGGGGCAGGTATCTGATGCTTTCCCCATAGATCAGGTAAAAAAGATTTATAAATCCACAGAAGGCTGGGTGACTGGTATACAGCTATCAGCTCTTTCTTTCAATCGCGGTATTGCAATTAATGATCCGGATGAGATGGTTACATCAGCCGAACACCTGACGCTGGATCGTAATATCTCAGATTATTTATTTGATGAAGTATTTGAATCATTAGATAAAGAAGTACAGGTGTTTTTGTTGGTTATGTCACGCTCAAAACGTTTTTGTGCTGGTCTTTGCAATCGCGTATTGGCTAGAGAAGACAGTTATAAATTAATTGAACAGTTAGAGAAAGCCAATTTGTTTATAATTCCTCTTGATAATCACAGAACGTGGTATCGCTTTCATGATTTGTTTCGACAGTTTCTTTGGCAGCCTACAAACCTAATTTCCTCAAAGAATATTTCGCTTTATGTTAAGGCGTCAGTTGCATGGTTAGAGGAATATAGCCACACCGAGGACGCCATTGAACTCAGTATATCTCACAGTTTATGGCGCGATTCTATTCGATTATTGGAACAACTCTCTCAAGGAACTGAAGGTTATAGCACCACATCAATAACCAATTGGCTACAACAAGTCCCCAGTGATGAAATCCCCAAAGATTCTTGTTTGACGGCAATTCATGAACTAAAGAGGGTGCATAACCAAATTACAAAAACCAATAGTGAAACCGGGTTGGTTGAAGTATTAACTAAAAGGGAAGAGCAGGTTCTCTTGTTAATATCACAAGGGCTTTCGAATCAAGAAATAGTCGATCAGCTCTTCATATCGCTTAATACGCTTAAGGTTCATATCAGAAACTTATATGGAAAAATGGGTGTAGAAACAAGAAGAGAAGCCATGGTTAAGGCTCGCACCATTACCGAAAATGTATAATCAATTACTCGTTATTTAATACCCCGGTTAACACCAAAATAACCCTCAGGGGTGATTCATACTTTCTTGTCCTTTTTTATCCTGATTTAGCGAATTACAACAATATAAACGCGCGATTAGGTAGGGATAAATATGAATACACAACAGTTAGAAGGCATGAACAACCAACCAGCACGAGAAGTGATGTCATTTGATGTTGTTATTGTGGGTGGTGGTCCATCTGGTTTAGCTACTGCGTGCAGACTAAAACAGCTATCTCAAGAATCGAACCAAGAATTGTCCGTTTGTCTTATTGATAAGGGCTCAGAGATCGGTGCTCACTCTTTGTCTGGAGCCGTCTTTCAACCCACAGCATTAACTGAGTTGTTCCCTAACTGGAAGGCCATGGGTGCTCCACTTAATACGCCGGTAACGGATGATGACTTCTATTTTCTTTCGTCTAAGCGTCGTGGTATTCGGTTTCCTAAAATCATCAGTGAACGCATAAATAAGAATCATGGTAACTATGTTATTAGCTTAGGGAATTTGTGTCGCTGGCTTGCAGAACAAGCCGAATCATTAGGAGTGGAGATATACCCTGGTTTTGCAGCTTCAGAGGTATTATACGATGAAAACGGGGTAGTAAAAGGCGTGGCTACGGGTGATATGGGGCTTAATGTTAATGATGTACCCAAAGACTCTTATCAAGCGGGTGTCGAACTTCATGCAAAATATACTGTTTTTGCAGAGGGTTGTAGAGGGCATTTAGGAAAGGAATTAATTGAGCGATTCGACCTAGATAAAGATTCAGGTACGCAACACTATGCATTAGGTATCAAAGAATTGTGGGACATTAAACCAGAACTTCATACGCCAGGAAAAGTAATACATTGCTTTGGTTGGCCGCTTTCTGAAAGTGGCACAACGGGAGGCGCATTTTTATATCATGCTGAGAATAATCAAGTGTCTTTGGGGTTGATTACTGATTTAAACTACAGCAACCCCTACGTAAGTCCCTTTGAAGAACTGCAACGATGGAAGCATCACCGAATTGTTAAGAAATACTTAGAAGGTGCAACGCGGGTCTCTTACGGCGCTCGGGCTCTGAACAAGGGGGGCTTACAAGCAATCCCTGAACTTTCATTTCCTGGTGGTTTACTTTCAGGGTGTGATGCCGGTTTTATGAATTATGCAAAAATCAAAGGCAATCACACCGCAATGAAAACAGGGATGATAGCTGCCGAAACAATTTTCGAAGCGTTAAATAAGAACAGCGAAGGGGGCGAAGTATTGAAAGGTTATTTCGCAGCAATTAAGAACTCTTGGGTCTATAAAGAGCTGTATTCAGCTAGAAATGTAGCACCTGCAATGCACCGTTTTGGGATGCTAATTGGTTCAGCATTCAGCTTTGTGGAGTTTGGTTTATTTAAAGGCAAAGCCTCTTTTACTCTACAAGATCCTCTACCTGATCATGAATGCCTAAAACCAATGACTGAGTCGAATGAAATAAAATATCCTAAACCAGACAATAAAATCAGCTTTGATAAGTTATCTTCTGTATTTTTATCCAACACGAATCATGAAGAAGACCAGCCATGTCATTTAAAACTTAAGGATTCACAAATTCCCATAAAGCATAACTTCGTATATTTTGATGAGCCTGCTCAAAGGTATTGTCCTGCAGGCGTCTATGAAATTATGGAGAAAGAAACAGGGAATCCTAGATTACAGATCAATGCTCAAAACTGTGTACATTGTAAGACTTGTGACATTAAAGATCCTACTCAGAATATCACCTGGGTCGTCCCAGAGGGTGCTGGTGGTCCGAATTATCCTAACATGTAGTAATTAAAACAAAGGCTTATGGGGAGTTCGCTTTTAGCTCCATTCGTTTTGTCTAACACTTCTCAAAATCTTCATTCAGATGGGATAACTACCCATTTGGGTGGGGACAATAAACTTCTTAATTGTTTAAATGCGCCCGCTGTCGAATATGCATAAATTAAGGTCCGGAGAGATCAGTGCATTTTAAGTGTCTTAAATAAACAAAAGGAAGTTAAGATGAAATTAATAACACTCATTATCAGTGCTTTATTCATTGGTTTAAGTGCAAATAGTCATGCTGAATTACTGTCCAGCTCGGAATGGCAACCGGATGTTCTCAATGGCTTCGAAGATAAAGAATTTGTGTTCTCTGATGACTATGACGGAGCGGTTACTGCTCACCTTGTTCGCAAGTTAGCGGATGAGAATACAAATAAAGCAGTTTTGTATGTTCATGGTTTTGTAGATTACTTCTTTCAAGAAGAGTTAGCCGATCAATTTATCGCTCAGGGCTTTAATTTCTATGCGATTGATTTACGAAAGCACGGTCGTTCTCTACTTCCTAATCAGCATCCCAATTTTATGTTCAGTGTTGAAGAGTTCTATGAGGATTTGGATGCGGCCATCAATGAAATACGTGTTGTTGATGGTAATGAGAAGCTTCTGATGAATGCTCATTCAACCGGTGGATTGATTACCGCGTTGTATATTGAAGATCGCAAAGATCAAAACCTGGTTGATGCAATCGTATATAACGGCCCTTTCTTTGATATCAACGATGCCTTCATTAACATTAATGAACGCTTTTTGATTCCTAACGTTCTAAAGTCGATTGCTTTGTTTAACCCGTTCGGCGAGTCCGGTATGACAGTGCCTGTACAATATGGCCAATCATTGCACATTACTGAACGTGGTGAGTGGAACTATGATTTAAATTGGAAGCCTGTTGATAGCTTTCCAATTTATTGGGGGTGGTTGAAAGGTATCATGGATGCGCAACAACGTTTACAAGATGGCTTGGATCTTCCTGTACCTGTCATGGTTATTTACTCTTCTAAATCCTCAACTCCGATTCTGAATTTTTGGAACGATGAGTTTTCCGAAACAGATGTCATTTTGGATGTAACGGATATTAATAGAATCTCGGACGTTTTAGGGTCTCATATTACTGAAGTCCGAATCGATGGCGGTGTTCATGACTTATTACTTTCTAAAGAACCCGTTCGAAATGAAGCGTATGAAACTATGATGACTTGGGTGAATGCATATATTAAGTAACTACTGTTACTTACTCGTCGTTATGTGGTTATAGCCTATAAAGTCAGGGTCTTAAGATTCTGGCTTTTTTTGTTTCTACGAATGAACAAAACAGTGAATATGTTATCAAACGTTACCTATGGCTTTCATATAATTTACTTAACACAATCAGAGAGACCTATGATTCATTTGATATGCGGACCAATTGGGGCCGGGAAAACAACGCTTGCACGGAATATTGCAGAAGAAAACGGTGCAATACGTTTTTCGGAAGATGAGTGGTTGAAAACATTGTTTGTGCCGGATGCTCCTGATGGATTATTGAGTGAATCACCGGAAGCAGTAGCGAGTTGGGCCATAGAGAAATACGAGCGATGTAGAGAAAAAATCTGGTTGGTCTGCGACCAGCTGTTAAACCAAGGCGTCTCTGTCGTGTTGGATGGCGCTGCTGCTAATTTTGATCAGAGAAATTTTATCAGACAAAGAGCAAAGCATCACAATGTAGCCTTTAAATTACATTACATAACAGCAGATAGAGATGTTAGGAAAGAACGCGTGATGAACAGAAATAAGGATCAAGGTGACACCTATTCTTTAGAGGTGACTGAGGGCATGTTTAACATGATGGAGTCATTTTTTGAGGCTCCGAATAAAAAAGAGCTTGAAGGAGCTAATAAAATAGCTTTTTAAGGATTCCTACTTAGCGCCTCATCCCACCCTTTATTCCATTCATAGTGTTTCCAGTTATTAATGGGGTAGGGGTTATCGATTTTATGGACGCCTTCCAAGTAGGCGTCCCAACCTTCATCGAATGGCGTAAAATCATCATCCGTTTTTGAGTTTCGGCGTAATTCAGTCATGTACCCTCCAACTAACATTTACTAACACTAGCATAAGAGAGCAAAAGCAAAAGCAAGAGACAGATTTCAACCCGTAACTGTTACGGAAATGAATTATAACTGACCGAATAACTGGTGCTTTGTCGCGTTGTCGTAAATGCTGCATTCTTTGTTAGAAGGTCTGTATCTGCATTGTCGGATCAAATCGATTGGGTAAAACGCGTATTTGTCAGCTTCGGGCTGCTTAACTAGCATACATTTGAAACGAAACCCTCGGTAGGAAATGGACTCGCCTTTAGCATGAGGATTTTCATTAGTCGCGAAACAAGCATTTGCGCTTTTAACTTTACTTTTTTTATTGTAACTCTTTCTATTCGCTTGCCCTTTTTTATGCAAAGATGCTTGCGCTGCATGTAAAAATTTGATGTCTTCTTCTGACATATAACCGCGACCTGATTTTGAGGTGTCTCTCTCAATAGAGCAGGGGGTTTTACTAATGTACAGTTTTCCTGAAGAATCTTTACAGCCGAAGCTACCGGCCATTACGGATGAGGAAAATAGAAGGGTAGACAGAATAATGCCTCGAGTTATCATTTGAGCTAATCCTTTAGTTACTTCTTATCATACGGAGTCATTCCGAGGTGCATACAATGACAAAAAAAATCTATAGAATCAATATGTAGTGCATAGCTGAATATTAGGCTGACTTCTCACGTTTTATACAATCAATCCTGTTCGTATCTGATTACTATTGTCTAAGCGTAATTTATTCATGTATTTCATTTGATTGTTCACGGCGCCAAGGGATACCTGTCTTGTTTACTATTTACCACTCTAATGATGTTTCTATTCTAAAGTCTCTTGTTGTTGAACTGATGCAAAGAGAACCTCTGTCGAATCCGTTTGCTAAAGAAACAGTCTTAGTACAAAGCCCTGGTATGTCTCAATGGTTGCGATTGAATTTCGCAGAAAACTTCGGTATTGCTGCGAACATAGACTTTCCTTTACCTGCTACATTTGTCTGGAACATCTTTAAAGCGGTGCTAGAAGAGGTTCCAGAGCGTAGCGCATTTTCAAAACAGCAGATGTCTTGGAGGTTAATGCAGATAATCCCCAAGTACTTAGACCAACCGGAATTTAAACCTTTACAGAGCTATCTTTCGGGCGATACAAGCCAGATCAAACGTTATCAGTTGTCAGCTAAAGTTGCCGATCTTTTCGATCAATACTTGGTTTATCGCTCAGAGTGGATAAATACTTGGGAGTCAGGATCGTTAGTCGATGCTCTTAATGGTGACGATGGCTGGCAAGCCATCTTATGGCGCGCGCTTTATAAACAAACTGTCGATTCAGGGTTCTCCCACTTTCATCGAGCTAATTTATACGATCAATGCGTATCAAAGCTTGAGTCTGGTTTTTGCCCTGAGTCGATTCGATCACTGAAGCGAATTTATGTCTTTGGTATTTCTGCACTACCGCCTCGTTATATCGATGTGTTAAATGCATTAGGTAAACATATCGATGTCCACTTTATGCTTACAAACCCATGTCAGTATTATTGGGGTGACATTATAGATCAAAAATATTTATCACGGATGACTGAGCGGAATCGTCTATCTCACGCAAGTGGTACGACGACTGAGATCATTAAGGATTCAGTAGAGGCTTACCTGGATGGTTCTGTAGGGAACAGTTTACTTGCATCCTGGGGTAAGGTAGGCCGGGACATGCAACGGCTCCTTTCTGAATATGCAGCGTCAGAGATTGAAGCCTTTATTGAGCATAGTGAGAACTCTATGTTGCATGCCATTCAAAAAGACATGTTGCAGCTGAATGATAGATATTCCTTAGAAAACAACACGAACAGTTTTCATAAAACGATCATTGATACTCAGGACGCATCGATTCAAGTCAACGTTTGTCATACGGCAATGAGAGAAGTTGAAGTTCTGCATGATTACTTATTGAGCGTTATGGATGATAACAGTGACATTCAGCCCCGTGATATTGTTGTGATGGTTTCTGATATCGACGCGTACAGTGCTTACATTCATGCGGTTTTTGCATCGGCATCGAAAGACCGATACATCCCGTTCTCCATTTCTGATTTATCTTCAAATCAATATCACTCAGTCATACAAGCGTATATTTGGTTATTGGGTATCCAAGATCATCGTTGTTCAGCGTCGGAGCTCATGTCTTTTATTCAAGTGCCTGCCGTATTGTCACGATTTAAGATAGATGAACCGGATCTTGAGGTTTTATCGCATTGGGTTTCCAGCGTAGGGATACGCTGGGGGCTTGATGAAACAACGGCAGAGGGTTTTGATTTACCATCCATGCAAACCAATACGTGGCTGTTTGGTTTGCGCAGGATGTTATCAGGCTATGCCTTGTCTGAGTCTGTTGGAATTGTTGATGGCGTTCTCCCTTATGAGCAAATACAAGGTTTATCTGTTTCATTGGCGGGTAAATTGGGAGTATTAATTGACGCATTAATTCGTGTGCGTGATCAGTGGCAAACTTCACTGCCTGCATCGCAATGGAAAGACCAGCTAGTTGCTTTAAAAGATACGTTCTTTTGCGCTTCAAACGACGACGATGGACGGCAGTTAATAAAAATTTCAGAAGGCATCACCCGATGGGCCGATGAGGTTGAACAAGCAGGGTTAAATGATGTTGACCATCCTTTGACTGCAGAAGTAATTTTAGATGTTATGTCAGAAACATTAATCGAAGAACGAATTAGTCAGCGATTCCTTGCCGGGCAGACAAACTTTTGTACATTGATGCCAATGCGTTCTGTTCCGTTCAAGGTTGTGTGTTTACTTGGCATGGATGGCAATGCCTACCCAAGACAGCAAACTCCTCTTGGTTTTGATCTAATGCATGATCGGTTTGAGTACGGAGATAGGTCAAGAAGAGACGATGATCGTTTTCTGTTTCTTGAAGCTGTTTTATCTGCTCAAAGCTCACTTTATATAAGCTACACGGGGAAATCGTCTCGTGATAACAGTGAAATTATTCCATCCATACTGGTTTCTGAGCTATTAGATTATTGCGGCGAAGGGTTTACATTAGAGCAAGAACAGCACCTACCGCCGGACGACAGTAGAGCTAAAGTCATTGAGCATATTGTAAATGATCAGTCTATGACGCCATACAGTAAGCTCGCGTTTGACTCGAATAAAGGTAAACCCAGTTACGCTCAGCAATGGTTGGACATTGCAATGGACGATACGGGACTCGCTTCGAACGACGGCAAAGGTTTCGGCTTTGATTTACTCAGCCCGTTTCCAATTCCAGAAAGAGTCGACTTAGCGGAGTTAAAAGCCTTCTGGGGGGAGCCAGTAAAGTACTTTATGACCCGTCGACTCAAAGTGTTCTTCAGTGCTGTTGACGACACATTGGTAGACGATGAATCTTTTGAGTTGAACAATCTAGAAGCATATCAGCTTAAAGATCGCTTGACTGAATGGTTGTTGGATAATGTCGGAAGTCTAGATGCGACTGAATCTCGAGAGCTGGAGGAACTTCAACGCATCATCAGTGCGGAAGGTATATTACCACACGCAGCCTTTGGTCGTTTGGTTCTATCAGAACAGTTAGATGCAGCAAATCAAATCGCCAGAAAAGTGAGTTCTTTTAATATCGGTGATCATAAAAGCTTAGAAATCAATTTTGATGCTCAGTTCGATGATCAATGTGTCATTTTGGAAGGTTGGTTATCTAACGTCAGTCGTGCAGGGTTTGTAAATTATCGAGTTGGGCGCATAAGACCAAAAGATCTGTTCTTTGGCTGGATTGATCATTTAGCGGCTGCGGCGATGGGGGAATGCAACACAACCCATTGCATTGGTTTTAATGGGAAAACAGGTCAAATAGAACACATTGCTTTTACACCCATTGCTACAGAGAAAGCAAAAGTGACATTAAATTCGTTGATTCAAACAATGATAAATGGAACCAATCAACCTATGTTTTTTAGTCTTGAGCAGGCAGGCATGTATTGTGAAAAACTCAGCGGGCCAAAAGGTGATGAAGAAACTGCTCGTGCTGCATTAGAGGAAATGCTAAATACTTACTTGGAAGAGAACGAATATGCTCATAGGTGTTGGAATCATATCAACGACGAAATGCTTAACTCGTTTATAGCCGATTGTGAAATGAATTATTCGCCGATGGTCGATCATGTGGTTGCCGTTAATAATGAGGAGATTTAATGGCTACTTTACTTGATACCATGACATTTCCTTTGCATGGCAATCGTCTGATTGAAGCGTCGGCAGGCACCGGGAAAACGTACACAATTACAGGCTTGTATTTGAGATTGTTACTTGGTCACGGTACAGGTTTCAGTAAACAAGGCACTGCGCATAAAAAACCATTGTCGGTTGATCAAATTTTGGTGGTGACATTCACTGAGGCAGCCACTCAAGAATTAAAAGATCGCATAAGGGTACGAATTAGGGATGCAAGGAAGGCCTTTTCGACAGGCAAGACCAATGATCACTTACTGGTGTCCCTGCTGGATAAGGTTGATGACCATACTTTAGCTGTTTCACGTCTGAGATCAGCAGAACGACAGATGGACGAAGCCGCAATTTTCACCATCAACGGCTTCTGCATGCGCATGTTGAAGCAACATGCGTTTGAATCAGGCAGTTTATTTAATGTTGCCATGTGTGAGGATGACCGAGAGCTTAAACTTACTGCAGTGAAAGATTATTGGCGGCAGCAATTCTATGGACTTTCTGATGAATTAGTCCTAATGATCAAAACGTGCTGGAAAACTCCTGAAGCACTCGCAAGTGAAATATCCGGATTTCTGTCTGAAAAACCGCTTGCTTTCTATCGTGAAGATTCAGTTACTGATTTAGCTTCACGCCATGAAGAAAATTTAGATCGAATCAAAGGGTTTAAAGCATCCGTCCAAAACCAATTGGCAGAACTGGTTGAGAGCATAACGAATGATGTTGCTAACAAACACCTGGATGGACGTTCTTTCTCCAAAGGAAACGTTCCCAAATGGGCGAACGCCATCGCTTTATGGGCTGAGCAGCCAACAGAAACCTATTTGATCCCGAAAGAGCTGATTCACTTTGGTATCGATAAGATTGAGACCAAGGCAAAAGGTGAGTTAACGATTGATTTAGGGCTTCCTAGGTCTATTCAAGATTTTGTTGATCATCCTCCTGAATTGAAGTCAGTTTTAAAGCAGCATGCAATTCGTATTTGCCGAGAGATTTTCGTTCGTCATAAAGATCAAAGTAAACTTTTAACGTTTGATGATCAAATTACCTACATGGCGAGAGCGTTAACTCATTCAGAAACCAGTGAAGCATTTGCAGAGAAGCTTAGGCAGCAATTTCCGGTTGCGATGGTTGACGAGTTTCAGGATACAGATCCTTCTCAATATGAAATTTTTAATCGATTGTATTCAAACCAACCTGAATGCGGTTTGTTTATGATAGGGGATCCAAAGCAAGCCATCTATGCGTTTCGTGGCGGCGATATTTTTACGTACATTCGAGCAAGAAGACGTGTGGACGAACATTACTCACTGGGTACAAATTGGCGTTCCTCTTCTGCCATGGTAGAGAGTGTTAATGTGTTGTTCGAGAGCGCTGTAGAACCATTTATTTATGATGAAGATATTCCTTTTGAGTCTGTGGCTGCAAATGATTCTTCATCAAATATGGGTTGGAAAATAGCGGGTGTAGATCAGCCTGCAATGACATTGTGGCAACCTGATCCTTCTGAGCTGATATCAAAAGACTCTAAGTTTTTGGATATTATGACAGATGCTACTGCTAATGAGATTGCTCGATTATTAAACCTCGGAGATGAAGAACATTTACATCTCTATAAATCCAGCATTCACAGAAAGTTAGAGCCAGGAAGAATTGCAGTGTTAGTTCGCAGCTATAAGCAAGCGCAGCGAATAAAAGAGGCGTTGTCTGAACGAGGAGTTGCCAGTGTCTATTCTTCTGATCGTAACAGTGTGTTTGAGCAGCCTGAAGCCATTGTTATTCTTAGGCTTTTAAAGGCATTCCAATCACCTGAAAATGAACGCCTTATTAAAAGTGCGCTTGGAAGTTATCTTTTTGACTGGAACGCAGTTGAATTGGATCGACTGAATGAAGACGAGAATCATTGGGAGGAAATCGTTGAGCAGTTTAAACATTATTCTTACCTCTGGTTATCACAGGGCGTTCTCCCTGCACTGCGCTGTTTAATGCTCGACTACAACCTTGCAACAAAGCTAAGGTCAAATATATATGGTGAGCGGAATCTGACAGACTTTTTGCATCTATGTGAGCTCTTACAAAATCAAAGCAAAACAGTTGAGAGTAGGTATGCATTAATTAGTTGGTTAGAGGAAAGGATAAATCAACCGAACCAAAGCGCTAAAGAACAGCAGTTACGTTTAGAGTCAGAACAGAACTTGGTTAAAATTGTCACGTATCATAAATCAAAAGGGCTTGAATACGATGTTGTATTCGCGCCTTTTGTAAGTTATTACTGGCCATCGAAAATCAAGGGGATAACTGTTTCTCACAACCAAGACGGTGACGCCTTGGTGGATGTATCTGGCGATGCTACTGACGAGGCGGAACGGGAACGAATTGCTGAGGATGTTCGTTTATTGTACGTAACATTAACTCGATCTGTGTATGCATGTTACCTTGGAATGCCTGGAAATATGCCGGGTACCAAGAGTAAACCTGATCCGAAACCCTGTCCTAAGTATTTTTCTGATACGGGGCTTGGTCGGTTGATCAATCAAGGAGTCGCGATTGATTCTGATACGTTGATGAACAAAATAAGCCTTTGGTCGGATATGTGTTCTCATTTAGAAGTAAAAACGCCTCCATCAGAAACTAAAGTGATCTATGAGCCAAGAGAACATGTTGCCATCGATCTAGAAAGCTCTAAATTCAAAGGTGATATTGATCACAATTGGTGGGTGACCAGCTATTCTAGGTTGGCATCCGATCATACAAACTATGATGCAAGTGGCGAAATCAAAGGGTATGAGGACCCTCGGGACGCGGTAGATCTTGATTCAGAGGATACATTCAGCATTCATTCATTCCCAAAAGGCGCAGACCCAGGGACTTTTCTCCATACCCTATTTGAAACCATTCAATACGAAGATTGTGAGAACTCTGAAACCAAAGACATAATAAAACAATTATTACTGAACAGTGATATAAGTTCATCGCTCATTAAAGCATCTCTGCCTTCTTATTTGCTTGCTCGTAAAAGTCACGACGAAGTGGTTTTAGAAAAAAATAAAGTGATTGATCAGTGGGTTAATGTTCTTCACAACATGGTTTGTAATGTACTTACTACGAGCCTAGAGCAGGGGGCGTTTAAAGCGAGCCTGTCATCACCTCAAGCCGCCCCAGTTTTATCCAGAACAAGCAACGATCAAAGGCTTGTTGAACTGGAGTTTTTAATTCCAATTCAGGGGATTATTACCTGTGAACAGGTAAATCAAATTATTAAACAGGATCCTTTGACGTCACAAACGGATCATAAGCTCTCCTTTGATAACGTTCAGGGGATGTTAAAAGGCTTTATAGATTTAACCTTCGAGCTTGATGGCCGTTATTACGTACTTGATTGGAAATCTAATTTTTTAGGCACTGACTCAAGTGCGTATACTCAATCTGCGATGGCAACAGCTATGCTGGATCACAGGTATGACTTCCAATATCAGCTCTATACATTAGCATTGCATCGTTTTTTAAGGGCTCGATTGCCTGATTATGATTATGACACTCACATTGGTGGCGCGTATTACATATTTCTGCGCGGTGTCCAAAATCATACAAACAATGGTGTGTTTTTTACTAAGCCATCAAAGAAATTAATTGAGCAGTTAGATGATCTATTCTCGAATACTGAGCATACTATTAAAGAGAGTAGGGGCAACGCATCGGAGGCTGATGAGCTGAATATACCGTCAGGCGAGCAAGGGGAGTTATTTTAATGGACTCTCTGGAACTTGACCTGCTTGAGTATTATTTACAACTTGGATTTATTCGTCCAATTGATCTTCAGTTCGCCCGTTTTCTCTGGTCTCAAGCGCTGGATATTAACTCCGAAGATGAAGAGGGGGTTGTCAGAGCTAATGTTCTAGCAAAATACGGGGCCTTAGTGAGTCATTATCTTGGTAAAGGGCACATATGTGTAAACCTTGAAAGAATTTCGCGCGGTAATCCATTTCAATTTGACGATAAGCAATTAAAGAAATTATCAGAACAATCAACCATTGAATATTCATTAGAAGAATACAGTTCATACAAAAGTATCCATTACCAAGATGATACGTTGTCGTGTAACGAGCCGGTGACAACGCCTTTGGTACTTGATGGTTCGAACCTGTATTTAAATAGGTATTGGCAGTATGAGTGTCGGGTCGCTGCGTATTTTAAGCAAGCGATGCCCATCGATATTGATTCCGTGGTTATGGCTGATGTTTTAAATGAACTATTTCCAATGGCTGCAACAGATGATGCAAATATAGATTATCAGAAGATTGCTGCGTCAATCGCACTCATCAACCCTGTTTCTGTTATTACGGGTGGCCCTGGAACAGGGAAAACATACACCGTTGTAAGACTTCTCGCGGCAATCATTAAATATTATGAAATGAATGCTGCATTAGGATCAGCAGATAAACTTCCTATTATTAAACTGGCTGCACCAACGGGAAAGGCGGCTGCTCGAATGTTGGAATCAATTAGAGCATCTATTGATTCACTTCCTTTGACCGATAAGCAGTTCAGTGCGTTTCCTCATGATGCAAATACGTTGCATCGGCTGCTTGGTAGTCTTCCTAAAAGCTCGAATTTTAAACACAACAAAGATAACCCATTACACCTAGATATTTTGGTTGTTGATGAGGCATCAATGATTGATTTGCCTATGATGGCAAAGCTATTGAGCGCAATGCCGCTTCATGGAAAGGTTATCTTTCTTGGTGATAAGGATCAGCTTGCATCGGTTGAAGCAGGCGCAGTGCTCAATGATTTATGCCAAGAGAATACGGGTTACAGTGTTCAGCGGTCTCATTTGATAAAGCAGTTAACAGGTTATGACGTCCCAAGCACTGACGTAGCGGATGAAAACGGCATCCAAGATTGTCTTGCTTGGCTTAAAACGAGTAGGCGATTCGGTGCTGACTCAGGCATTGGTAACTTGGCTAGATACATCAATCAAGGTGATGTTAAGTCATCACTTGAAGTGATTGTTGATCCTTCATTCCAAGATGTTAATGCCAAAGTTTTGAGTGAAAAGGCATATAAACAGTGTCTTGATGAGGTTGCGAAGGGTTATATCCCGTTTATAAATTTGGCGCATAAGAAAGATTATAAGACTGCGTTGCTTGAGTTTACCCATCAGCGCTTGCTGTGTGCGTTGCGTGAAGGGTTGTTTGGTGTCAGTGAACTTAACCACCAAATAGAGCATCGACTGAATCAGTTTCGCTCAATATCAAAATCCGGGGAGTGGTATGTCGGAAGGCCTGTCATGGTGACTCAGAATGATCATGCATTACAGCTTTATAACGGCGATATAGGTATTGTTATGGAAGATGAAGAGGGCAAGCTCCGCGTATTTTTTGAATCAAGTTCAGATGTGCGATCTGTGCTTCCAAGTAGAATGCCGACGCATGAGACGGCATTTGCAATGACTGTTCATAAATCGCAAGGTTCAGAGTTTGATCATACATACTTGATATTACCTGATAAGATGAATCCGGTGGTTACACGTGAATTGGTTTATACCGGTGTCACCAGAGCTAAATCTAGGTTGTCTTTACTTTACCGAAAAAACGTTATTGAGGATGCGATTGAAACAAGGGTGGAGCGCTTCAGCGGACTGATTGATAGGCTGGCCTGAAGGTGGCTTCTGGCCAGCACAGTGCTAATACTGCATAGTCAGCATTAGCTCTTTGATTGGTGTTTTACCAACTGTTGTTTCAGTGACTTCGGTATGTCTTTGATGATTAATGATTCGCTGTCGGTATCGTATACAATACCTTCACCAAAGCGGTCTGAAGAAAAACTGATACTCAGGTTCTTGTCTCGGCCTGAAAATCGAACATAACGCTTTAGGCGGGCTCTGTCAGTATGGATTTCGTCTATAGGGTCCGTTTGTCGTTCTTGAGCAAATTGAGAGAAACGAGTAGGTTCTTTCTGATCTACTTGAAATGAAAGCTCATTCACGCTGACAGGCATGCCGGTTTTATCTTGCTCTAAGCAATATTCCATGACTTGAGATCGGTATTCCTTGGCATTTTCATCAGGCATAGCCTCTGCAAATGCTTCTACGATGGATAAGAACTCTTCTGTTTGTTCTACTTTATCCAAACCCTTGGTGAAACCGGCAAACTCTTCCAGTACCTCATTCAGCTCAGGATTACCCCTAGCCCCTAAAATAGTTAGGTATTGGTTGGATGTTTCTTCAAGCCATTGCTCAATTTTTACTTTAAAGGCGAAAGTGACTTTACTCGGGTCAACATAATCAATGTACTGAATTTCGTTATGACTATTGATCTGAATAGCTTCGACGTGATTGACCCAGAAGATGTAGAACTGATCTTGTTCCATTAAGTCATCAATAGCAAAGATGATTTTTGCGTCAAATGCATCTTCATATTTCTCAAGTGCTTCTTTTAAATGAGAAACAAGAGATTGTGTCATGGTTAGAAAAGAGGATTTCCCTTCATGAAAATCTCTTGTTAGTCCTGGTAGCATAGAGAGGGACTGTTGAGCCGTAAAATGGCCAAACTGTTTTTGTGCGCTTCGTTGGAAGCCTTGGCGATATTGTTCAAACAAAGATGCAATAGGGCCCTCAGAGGCTTCTTCTTTATCGTTAATAAAGGTTCTGATGTCAGAGCCAGGAACCGCTCTTTGTATGCCATGCACAATGCAATGCTTTAAACTCATAATCTATCCGATGCCAACGTGTTTTAAAGTAAAAAAGGAAATCATTGTAGCAGTATTATTTGTTAAGCTCTCGAAAGTTATAGTTTAGTTTTGGATGGAATATGTGGTTTGTTTATATTTTAAAATGTTCTGATGACACTTTGTACACGGGAATAACAACGGATCTTGAGCGAAGGTTGACTGAGCATAATCAAACAGAAAAGGGGGCGAAGTATACTCGAGCGAGACGCCCGGTTGAGTTGATCTACTCTGAAAAGCAACCCAATAGATCTGATGCCAGTAAACGAGAGTATTTTATCAAAAAGCTTTCAAGAGTAAAAAAGCTGAAGCTTACGAACGGTTTAAGCGTTAACTCTCAAAGTTGACTGATAAATGAAGTTGATACTTGAGGGGTTTAAAAAGTACAAACGCAAAAAAGGCTACCCGAAGGTAGCCTTTTTTCAAACAAAACTAATCAATTCTGAATTAGAACTGGTTAGAAGTGTTCTTAGCGCCGCCAGCTTTAAGCGCGTTTTCACCAGCAAAGTATTCTTTGTGGTCGTCGCCCATGTCTGAACCAGCCATGTTCTGGTGCTTAACGCAAGCGATGCCTTGACGGATCTCTTTACGCTGAACGCCTTTAACATAACCCAACATGCCTTCTTCACCGAAGTACTCTTTAGCCAAGTTATCAACAGACAATGCAGTTGTGTGATAAGTTGGAAGAGTGATCAAGTGATGGAAAACGTTTGCTTCACGAGAAGTATCCGCTTGGAAAGTCTTAACGCGTGCATCAGCGATGTCAGACAATTCAGTATCGTCATACTTCGCGTTCATTAGGTCAGCACGATCGTATGCAGATACGTCTTCGCCAGCTTCAACTTTCGCGTCAAATGCTTGCTGACGGAAGTTTAGAGTCCAGTTGAAAGAAGGAGAGTTGTTATAAACAAGTTTCGCGTTAGGGTGAACCTTACGAACTTCGTCCATCATACCAGCGATTTCGTGTACTGTTGGTACTGCAGTTTCGATCCAAAGTAGATCAGCACCTGCATTGATAGCACCGATACAGTCAAATACACAACGCTCATGACCAGTACCTTGACGGAACTGATATAGACCTGAAGGTAGACGCTTAGGACGTACTAGCTTACCGCCACGGTTAAATACAACATCGCCTTCAGCCATGTCAGCTACGTCGATTTCTTCAACGTCTAGGTAAGAGTTGTAAACGTCGCCTTCATCGCCTGGCTCTTTAACAACAGCGATTTCTTTAGTTAGACCAGCACCTTCAGAGTCAGTACGAGCAACGATAATACCGTTGTCGATACCTAGCTCAAGGAAAGCATAACGCAATGCGCGGATCTTGTTGTGGAAGTCAGCGTGAGGAACAGTTACTTTACCGTCCTGGTGACCACACTGCTTTTCATCAGCAACTTGGTTTTCGATCTGTAGTGCACAAGCACCAGCTTCGATCATTTGCTTAGCCATTAGGTAAGTAGCTTCTGCGTTACCAAAACCAGCATCGATATCAGCAATGATAGGTACGATGTGAGTTTCGTGGTTGTCGATCGCAGCTTGTACTTCTTTCTCTTTAGCAGCATCACCAGCTTCACGTGCAGCGTCTAGTTCACGGAAAAGACCGCCTAGTTCACGTGCATCAGCTTGACGTAGGAAAGTGTATAGCTCTTCTACTAGAGAAGCTACAGCAGTTTTCTCGTGCATAGATTGGTCAGGTAGAGGACCGAACTCAGAACGTAGAGCAGCTACCATCCAACCTGAAAGGTATAGGTAACGACGTTCAGTAGTACCGAAGTGCTTCTTGATAGAGATCAGCTTCTGCTGACCTACAAAACCGTGCCAGCAACCTAGAGACTGAGTATATTTAGCTTTGTCAGCATCGAAAGCTTCCATATCTGCACGCATGATGTCTGCAGTGTACTGAGCGATTTCTAGGCCAGTCTTGAATTTGTTCTGAGCGCGCATGCGAGCTGCAGATTCTGGGCTAATAGCGTCCCATGGAGCACCAGCAGCTTCTTTAGCTGCTGAGATTGATTTGATGTCGTCTTGAATCGCTGACATGTGACTATCCTTAAAATAGTAAGTTACAGATTGGGTTCCTAAATGTATCTAGGAACCTGAAAATTTATTACGGAGCGTATAATAGTGAAGTTTGATTTATAATTGAAATCAATGAAATGTATTTTTGGTATTCATGAAATAAATACACTTAGTGCGAGAGGGGGATTTTTATATTAAACGCAGTGTCTTTTCGTATTTTAAGATACGTAAATATTTTTTCCGTGGCATAAGTTTTTGAAATATATAAAGTAATAATTTAGAGAATACTTAACTTGTACCCGTTCTCCTTTAACCACTTTTTTTCATCCCGGTAATTGGGACACAGTTGTTCAACAAATCCCCAGAAATCTTTTGAATGGTTCATGTGTTTTAGGTGTGAAACTTCATGACAAACCAAATAGTGAATGACACTTACAGGCGCCATCATAATTAACCAATTAAACTGAAGTGTACCTGAAACAGTGCAGTGACCCCATTTAGACTTGGTTCTTCTGAATTTAATGGCTGACAGCTTTGACTCTAAACCTGCTTGCTTGGCAGTTCCTAGCGCCAAGGGTGTAATCGTTGCTTTAGCTAGGTTTGTTAAGTACTTAGCAAAAATACGTTCAGCGGTATTTTTATTGTTATCTTTGAGTTCAAAAATGATTTCAGAATCGTTTACATAGCATGTGTTCTTTACTGATGATTTAATGACGATTCGTTTGGGCGCACCTTCAATCGTAATAAACCCATTATTCACCAACTGAAACTTATCTGATTCTTTTCTTTCAATCTCTAGGCGTTTTTCACGAATCCAACTTTGCTTACTGTCTATAAATTCGTTTATGAATCGACTGGGGGTGTGATAGGGGGCTCTTACTTCTATGCCTTTGGCGCTGATATATAGGCCAACGGTTTTTCGGTGACTGTATTTAATCGGTATTTGTTTGTGCATTAGGCGTTAGCGTGCTCGTTTTTTAGCGGATAAATGATGCTTTCTTGACCGTTGATTCGTATTTCTAGCGCTAACTGCATTAATAGGCCAAGCTCGTTTTCAGGAAACCCTTTCTTTGCGAACCAAAGTAAATATTCTTCAGGCAGGTCAATGATCGCTCTGCCTTGGTATTTCCCAAAGGGCATTGATAGGTTTGCAACTTTTACTAAGTGTTCTTTTTGAATCATAGTATTTCAATCACTTTGGGTGTGTTAGCAATTAGTGCATTGTATGTGGTTCGAGTTCGATTTTTAGAATTTGATTACCGAGTGTAATAACTCTCCCCATGTAACGGCTTTCCCCGTCACTGGAGAATTCAAATAGATATGAACGCCAGATCTTTAAACGCCCATCAGAGTCACGCTTAAACCAGAAACCTCGAAGAGATACTGCCTGATCTAGAAGTTCCAAATCCATATTAAGGCAATATTGCTTTGCTGCTCGATAGGCAACTTCTTTATGGCCTCTGGATTGCCACCAATAAGACAGGATCATAACAATAATGAATAGAACGAAAAGATCTGAGAGTTCGTACATGAAGTTTACTCGGTGTGGGCAGAATTATTTAATAATGACGTAAACGGCTATAAATTTGAATAGGGCTGTTCTATTTAGAAAAGTATTTAGGAGCGTATCTCGAACAATTTAATATGGATGCTTATTTAATGCTATCCGTGTTTACTATGATCCTTAGCTTGCACTCTTCTATCTTTTCAATGGTGACAAGTTGTTCGATATTCTTTTCCGTGATTGTCCTTCCTTTGGATATCAAAAGAATTCCGAAATTATTTACTATGTCTTTAGAGACAACCATTCCTGGGTGAAGGGCCATAACATCCATAGCGGATTCGTTGGGGGACAAACTGCATAAATCATATTTATCTAGAATCTTATGTAAAATATTAATAAGCTTAAGTTCGTAAGTTGATCCTGCTCTGCTTTTTATATGAGCGAATGCTTGATTAGCATCACGCGGTGTATTCTCAATTAATCCCAATTGTAACCCGATGAAATCGCGAGAGATTCTTAGGATTTTAGCTCCGTAGCTTATTTCCCCACGACAAAGCTTCTTTGGAAATCCAGAACCGTCTAAATTCTCCAAATGTTCGGTAATAAATTGACTGCATGACTCAAGCCCTTTGATATTAATCAGAATAGAAGCACCTCTTGATGGGTACTTTATGTATTCTTTTTGTTGCTCTTTGGTCAGTGACGCCTCAGAGCATGCAAGGACTTCATCTTGTAATGTTATTTTCCCTAATTCATGAAGTAGTCCTGCATAAAGAACTTGTTGAATTATGGGTTTTGGTAAATCACATAGCGTAGCAATCTCACTGGCTAATTCAGCGACAACGGTTGGTTTTTGCAGTTCCACCCTAAATCGGCTTGAGACCACGCTGGAGAAAACTCGAACAAAAATATCGTAACTGTCTATTAGTTCAGTATAGGATTGGTCGAGTAAGTTCATTGTACGACTTAGCTCTTCAGTACGTTGTTGTACCTTCTCTTCCAGTTCTGAATTAAATGACTTTAACTTCTTGTTTTGTCTATGAGTTAAAAGTAATAACTTATGTTTATCTCTTTCTAATCGTTTAACTTTTAAAGCCTCTTCAATGCTGTGTTTTAAGTCTTCATCCTCCCAAGGTTTACTGATATAGCGATAAATCCCCCCTTTGTTGAGTGCAGTTATCGTGGATGCAATATCTGAATGACCCGTTAACAAAATACTTTTTATTTCAGGGTATTTTTGTCGTGCCTGGGTTAAGAACTCAGCACCATCCATATGAGGCATTCTCATGTCAGAGACGATCAGGTCAATGTCTTGCTCTTCAAGCATTTTAAGGCCATCAATACCGCTTTCTGCAAAGTGACAGGTAAATGATGCTTTTTTAAAGAGCCGCTTTAGCGCCCGTAAAATTTGAGGTTCATCATCAACAAACAAGACGCTGTCTTGTATCTTGTTAATGCTCGGTACTGCAATGCTCATGTTCGTCTTCTTCTGGTTGCCGCGTTGGTAGAATGGTGGTAAATGTTGTGCCGAAACCTTCTTTGCTGTTTACCTTGATCGTGCCGTGGTGCCTTTGAATTATTCCATACGAAAGGGACAGGCCTAGCCCCGTTCCTTTACCTACTGGTTTTGTAGTGAAAAATGGATCAAAGATCTTTTTTAAGTGCTCATCATCAATGCCGTGTCCCGTATCAGAAATAGAAAATAAGACTCGATCATCTTTTATTTTTTCGGTTTTTATTGTGATTGTTCCGCGTTCGTCAATGGCATGAGCCGCGTTAACAATAAAGTTAAGGACGACTTGTCCAATCTGTGACTCAACGATTTCAATTTCTGGTAGTTCAGCAAAATCGGTCTTGACCTCAATTTTGTATTTGATTTCGTTATGAGCAATATTTAATGCTTTTGTGATTGGATTGTGAAGATCGCATAAAACAATGTGTCCAGCGTCAGTTCGGGAGAAATCTTTCAGATCATTAACAATATTTCGGACTCTTGTTATACCGTCATTGGCATCTTCAAGTAACTCAGGTAAATCTTCATTTAGTTCTTCTAAATCAATGTCTCCAAGGATATTGTTAAAGTAAGGAATGATGGATTGATCCGGATGAACTTCAAGTTTCTGACGAAACGCTTTGAGAGTATCTAACAGGGTCTGGCTATATTCACCCAAAACAGAAATATTAGTTTTTACATACCCAATAGGGTTATTAATCTCGTGGGCAACACCAGCTGCGAGTTGTCCAATGGACGCCATTTTTTCTGATTGAAGAAGTTGTTCTTGTGCTTCTTGGAGCTGTTGGATCAATTCTTTCTGTGTTTCTTGTTCATGCTTTAACGCTTTATTTGAACGAGCAAGTGCGCGCATTAAACTGTTTTTATCTAAACCCATGAAAACCGAAGAAATCACTTGTTCTATATAGACTTGGTCTGTAATGCTGTAAGGCGTTTTTCTTCCTGGCTTTGTCATCAAGATAATTACTTTTCTATTTCTTGCAGCGCTTTCGGCAGGCCCCATCAAAATGTGATCATGAAGTTCGTTTGTTTGTTCGTCTTTCGTTTGATAAACATTGTTTTCAAGAATGTATGTGTCAATTGAGTCTAGGCTATGACCTTTTTCTTTAAGTTTTTTTAATATTGGTTTCAGTTCACTTTGTTCACAGCCTTTACATGCACTGTACTCACTTTTCTTTTCTACCAAAATGGCGCCTTGGCTTGAGTTACTTATGATCATCAATCGAGTCAACAAATCATAATAAAGTGCACGGTCTTCTTTATTGATGTTTTTTGTCCATTCAATACATTCTGACCAAATGACTTGATAGCGCATGTGTGTCTGCAGTTCTTGAAGTTCACTATTTGTTTGAGTGAGTCTCCTTTTAAAGCCTAATGATTGGGTCAATAAATGCGAAGGAAGTTTGTACTGTTCAGGTAATTCTTTTTCAGAATTACTCAGAAGCATAAAGATAGAGTCTTCGTATTCTGTAATTTTAATGGCGTAAATGTGGGTGTAAAGCTTCTGATCTTCATATGTGAATTCTGAATGAGTCCATACATTCACTTTAAAATTATTCTGTGCGTGTTCGAAGAAATAGAAAGGAGCAATGTCTGTTATTCCCTCTGACGTATCGGAATACAATGCATTTTCTATGGAGGGTTCAAAATCAGAATTATGCCAAAACCAAGCAATCCCGAACCCAACTAGGTCCGACTTAAGTGAATCAAAAACTTCAACAAAGGATTGATCTACACATGATTTTCGCATGCTCATCTTTTCAAAACCCTACGCTTTATACAATTAATCTTGCTGTTAATTCGTAATAGACAAGGAGGTAATAGCTGTCAAGCGTATAAGGCATGGGGCTTACAAGGGGCCGTAGGCGAAAGCTTACAGGCACTTTTTATATTCTATTAAATTCATCTCGGTAAGTTATTACTAATCAAAGGCTTTATTCAATTCTGATGCAGTTACGGAGTTTTTTGCTTCCAACTCTCGGAATACCTGAGTAATTCAGTTAGAATAGCGAACCTTTTTTAGATTGATTAAAGATTGAACAGTTATGCAAGCTGCAGTACCTCTAACTTCACGCCAAAATCCCATCAAAATCTTTGACTACCCAAAATATTGGGCTGAATGCTATGGCTATTCGCCTTTCTTACCGACGACTCGGGAAGAAATGGATGCTTTAGGCTGGGACAGTTGTGACATTATCATCGTTACTGGTGATGCCTATGTAGATCATGCAAGCTTTGGTATGGCTGTTTTGGGTCGAACTCTGGAAGCCCAAGGCTTTCGAGTGGGCATTATTGATCAGCCGGACTGGAAAGATAAATCCAATTTTGAAATTTTGGGTAAACCCAACCTGTATTTTGGTGTCACAGCGGGAAACATGGATTCCATGATTAACCGCTACACTGCAGACCGCCGCTTAAGGCATGACGATGCGTATACGCCAGGTGAACTACCAGGTAAAAGACCTGAACGAGCTGTGACGGTTTACACTCAGAAGTGTAAAGAAGCGTTTAAAGATGTTCCCGTAATTGTTGGTGGTATTGAAGCCAGTCTTAGACGTTTAGCGCATTATGACTATTGGACTGACTCAATACGTCGATCTGTTCTTTTAGATTCCACTGCAGACATGTTGATGTACGGTAACTCAGAGCGTTCATTGATCGAAGTATCTCATCGAATTGCCAACGGTGAGAACATTTCTGATATTACGAATGTCAGAGGTACCGGTTTTTTAAGAAAAAAAATGCCTGAGGGCTGGGATGAAATAGATTCAACACGCCTAGATCAACCGGGTAGAGTTGTTCCACGTAAAAGCCCGTATGAATACATTGATGAAAATCAGAAGCCAGAAGCGGGCGCTGAAGAAGCAATCAAAATAATTCCTGACATCGGCGTTCGTCAGACAGATCCTGAAAGCAGTTTCATTAGATTGCCTTCATTTGAACAAGTACGTAAAGATGAAATTCTTTATGCACATACGGATCGTATCTTCCATAAAGAAACCAATCCGGGTAATGCTCGTGCGCTTGTTCAGAAGCACGGAAGAAATGATATTTGGCTAAACCCGCCACCAATTCCTTTGACGACGGAAGAGCTTGATTGGGTTTTCGAAATGCCGTTTCAGCGTGTACCTCATCCAAAGTATGGTGATGCTAAAATCCCTGCCTATGAAATGATTCGATTTTCAATCAACATCATGCGTGGTTGTTTTGGTGGGTGTACGTTCTGTTCGATCACTGAACACGAAGGCCGGATTATTCAAAGTCGTTCAGAAAAATCCATCCTGGATGAGATTGAAAAAGTAAGGGACCTAACCCCAGGTTTTACAGGGGTTATCTCAGATTTGGGCGGTCCGACAGCCAATATGTACCGTTTGAACTGTAAGGATAAGAAAATTGAAGAAACTTGCCGCAGACCTTCCTGTGTGTATCCTTCGATTTGTTCAAACATGGAAACAGATCACAGTCATACGACTCAACTGTATCGAAAGGCTAGAGACCTTGATGGTGTGAAGAAAATCGCCATTGCCTCCGGTTTACGCTACGACTTAGCCGTTGAAGACCCTGAATACGTTAAAGAGCTGGTGACGCACCACGTTGGTGGGTACCTGAAAATTGCGCCAGAACACAGTGAAAATGGCCCGCTCGATAAGATGATGAAGCCGGGGATGGGAACTTACTATCGCTTTAAACAAATGTTTGAGAAGTTTTCTAAGGAAGCAGGTAAAGAGCAATACTTGATTCCTTACTTTATCTCTGCTCATCCAGGCTCAACGGATAGAGATATGATGAACTTGGCCTTATGGCTTAAGGAAAACGGCTTTAGAGTTGATCAGGTTCAGAATTTTTACCCGTCTCCAATGGCAACAGCGACGACCATGTATTACACCGAAAGAAATCCTCTTAAGCCAGTTAAGAAGAACGACGGTGAGATTGTATTCAGTGCAAAAACTAAAGAGCAGCGTAAATTGCATAAAGCTTTTCTTCGCTATCATGATTCAGATAATTGGCCGGCCTTGCGAGAAGCTTTAAAACGTTTAGGGAAAATGAACTTGGTAGGGCATGGCAAAGGCTGTTTAGTGCCACCTGAGACCCGTAAAGAAATCGATGAAAGACGTAGAAATCATCGGATTAAAAATAATGGCTCAGGTAAGAAGTTCATGCATGCAAGAACTCAACATACAGGACTGCCGTATAATCCAGATCAGCAAGAAAAACGCCAGAAAAACTCACAGGGCGACGCTAAAAACAGCAAGGGTAAACATGTAACCCCTAAAAAGGCATCTAAGACCTCAATGGCTAAGGCCAAAAAGTCTAAAACTAAAAGATGACATTGGGCTTACATGTGTTAGCATACGCGCACTTTTAATTACACATACAAGTGAGGTTAATAGTGCGTCGTACTATTTACACTACCCCTATTGTTCGTCAGCTATTTTGGCTTTTGTCTTGGGCTGGATTAAAGCTAGCCGGTTGGAAAATTGTAGGAACCCCTCCTAAAGAAAAGAAGTTTATACTTGTGGCTGTCCCTCATACCAGTAATTGGGATTTTCCTATTACATTGGCTATCTCGTTTTTGTGTGGCTTTCGCCTTAACTGGATGGGCAAGAGCTCCCTGTTTAAAGGGCCTATGGGGCCTGTTATGCGATGGTTAGGCGGTATATCTGTCGACCGCAGCAAAAGTAACAATCTAGTACAACAAGTTATCGACGGAATGGGGCAGCTTGATCAATGTGCTTTAGCTATTCCCCCTGAAGGTACTCGATCACGAACTGAAAAGTGGAAAACCGGTTTTTATTACATCGCAACAGGTGCAGGTGTTCCTGTTGGTTTAGCCTTCCTTGACTATAAGCACAAGAAAGGTGGCTTTGGACCTACGTTTTATCCTACGGGTGACATAGATAAAGACATCGAAGAAATGCAGGCGTTCTACAAAGGCATTTCTGGCAAGCGAGCAGACCAGTGCGCTAACGATTAATCTTCTTTCTAAATTGCCGAATCTCTAACGAGCCGCTACACTTGCGGCTCGTTTACGTTTACCTGGATCATTTCTATGTTGAGTTACCGTCATGCGTTTCATGCTGGCAACCATGCTGATGTTTTAAAGCACTCCGTATTAGTCGCAATCATTGAATATTATTTAAAAAAAGATAAGCCTTTTTGGTATGTGGATACCCATTCAGGTTCTGGAATTTATAAACTGGATGGGAAGTTCGCTTCACAAAACGCCGAATACAAAACTGGCATCAGTAAGGTTTATCACAAAGAACAGTTGCCTGAACTATTAGAAATGTTCGTTAATCAGGTGCATGAAGCGAATGTAGGTAAACGTAAGCCTACGTACTACCCAGGCTCACCTTGGTTTGCTGCAAATATGCTTCGTTCTGCGGATAAGTTGCGTTTGCATGAATTGCATCCGAGCGATAATAAATTGCTTGTTGAAAACATGAAAACAATGGTTCAAAGGCGAGCGCATATAGAGAAAACAGATGGCTTTACGGGGCTAAAATCTATTATGCCGCCGCCAACGAAGCGAAGTGTTGTACTAATCGACCCGCCTTATGAAGATAAACAAGATTATCGTACGGTGGTAAGAACATTAAAAGAGTGTATAAAGCGCTTTAGTAGCGGAACTTACGCAGTCTGGTATCCTCAGTTAACCAGTCAAGAGAGTAAAAACTTACCTAATAAGCTTAAGAATTTCGGGGCTAACTCTTGGTTGCATGTTAGCTTGTCCATTAAGGGGGCGCCTAAAGGCAAGGGGATGTATGGAAGTGGAATGTTTGTAATTAATCCACCTTACGTTCTTGTTAATCAACTGAAAGACGCGTTGCCTGTTATGAAATCGCTTATGTGTGATCCCTTATCCGGCTCAGTCAACTTAGAGTTTGAAGGCATTTAATACCAAACTCGTTTGGCTATTCCTCAGAGAGGAATAGCTTACACGTTTGATGTTACTCGTAAGTGCAAAAGTATGCAGTATCCACTGCTACTTTCAATTGAAACTTGTTGTTAGCTGCAATCTCGAAAGAGCTGCCTTTTTCAAACGTTTTCCATTCTGTTGCTTCAGGCAATAAAACAGTCAGTGCACCAGATACGACTGTCATTACTTCATCTTGACTGGTACCAAATTCATATTCGCCAGGCGCCATTACACCGACGGTTGCAGGTAGTGTTTCAGTTTGAAGTGCGATTGATTTTACTTTTCCGTCAAAATATTCATTTACGTCTAACATTTTGTACTCCTAAAAATTTTGTGGCGGCATTATATCATTGATCCCCTCTAGGTAAATTCTTGTTCAATAATTTACTTTCATTGAATTCAGTGTCCCATTCAATAGATGGGTGATCCAAAGATGGATAGGCTACATTTTAGATATTGCATTTATGAAAGGGGTGCATCATGAAAGGGATGAGCTTTCTAGGGCGTATCTTAACGATCAGTTTTTTTTCTTTGTTTACTCTTGGTTTATCCATTGGTAGTCAGGCCAATGAGTGGGCTGGCCTTTATCACGGAAAAGTATCAGGACAACCTTCTCAGTTGACTCTGAACAGAGCGGGTAATGATATTATTGGTGTACTCGATACAGAGGGTTACCGTTATAAATTGGAAGGAAATCTTCAAAAAGGTAAGTTAGTTGGCTTTTGTCGAGATACCCGAACAGGAGAAACAGGGCAGTTATCTGCTACCGTTGCCAAAGACTTAATTATTTTAAGAGTGATTTTACCTGGACACCATCGTCCAGCTAGACTTATTTTTCAGAGGGCGGATGATACCTCCAGTGTGTTTACGTTAATGGCATCACGGTAAATAGACGCATAGGGATAGACTATTTTAAAGGTTTCAATTTGTTTGAATACTCACATTAGGTGATACACAGGCAGACAAATTGTTTAGAATCGCACTTCTGGATGGAGTGCGATTTTTTTTATGTCTTTAACACAAGAACAACAAGCAGTGATTAACCACCCGGGCGGTCATGCTAAGGTCATGGCTGTAGCTGGAGCAGGAAAAACAACAACGCTTGTGTATTTTGTACGTCAATGTCTCAGCCGAGGGGTTATGCCACGAAGAATGCTGGTGCTTATGTATAACAAGGCTGCCCAGCAAGATTTTCAAAGGAAGTTAACGCAACTGCTAGGGAATGACGCTTCGCCAGTCTATTCAGACATCCCTGAAGTTCGTACGTTTCACTCCTTGGGTTTGAGGATCTACAATCAGTTAATTAAGCAAGGTCATCTACCGTCTTTTCAGTCTCAATTGCTCAGTAATGGAGAAATAGAATCGGCAGTTTGGAAGTTACTTCAAGAGAGCGCTGATCAAGAAACGGCGAAAGATATATTAGACCAAAAAAGCAAGTGGGTAGAACCAGCAGTTAACTTCATAGAGCTTGTTAAGTCGACCTTAAGTAGCCCCGAAGAGGTATTTGAAAGCTGCGGGTTACCAACTCAATGTCGCTTTTTCTCTGAGGTCTTTACAAAGTTTGAAGTGTGGAGAAAAGATCAACGTAGAATCAGTTTTAGCGACATGCTGTACGACCCCTGTATTTTATTTAAAAAGGAGCCAAGCATCGCTCAGAAATTTGCTGGCCATATGCAGCAAATAATAGTGGATGAATATCAAGACATTAACGAAATACAGCAGTTCTTTATTACCTCTTTAAGAGGTGATCGAGGCGATTTAATGGTCGTAGGAGACCCTGATCAAACAATTTATGAGTTCAGGGGGTCTAGACCAGAGTTTATGACGACGGTTTTTGATAGGGACTTTGAAGGGGTTCACTTATACAGTTTATCTAACACATTCCGTTATGGTCATCGACTCTCTTTATTGTGTAATCATTTGATATCCAAAAACCCGGATAGGGATGGAGTTCTTTGTGTCTCGCATTTGTCCACGCCTCAAACAGAATTAAGAAATATACAGTATGTTGATTATGCGAAAGAAACCGCTCAGATTATCGAACAGGAATCAAAGTCAATTCCGTTAACTCAAATAACCATCTTAAATCGTATTTGGGCCATCAGTGCGCCCATTGAGCTAGCGTTACTTGAGCACGATATTCCATATCGTCTTGATCACTCTGTTTCCGTGTTGGATCGATATGAGTTAGCGCCATTTGAGGCGTTGTTATCCATTGCTGCAGGTAATTACGCCGATTTGGATATTCAAAATAGAAATAAGCTCTTAATTACATTACTAACGAGTCCATACCCTAAAGTAAGACGGACAGTCTTGCAGGATATTGCTCGTTCTGCTGTGCATTTATCCGATCAGCCTGGCGTCGCGATCAGAAAGGCATTGCCTGAGAATCTTTCAAATAGACAAGCGGATCAACTTCTTGCTCGCTCTCGGGTTCTGGATGATGCGTTGTCAGGGCGATTTTCAGTGGATCGATTGCTTCAAAAGTATTTTGATACGACGGACATGGAAGAGGGGATTCGTGATGGCGCTTTTTCTGCTCAGCAGGTTGATGATCGTCTTGAAACCATCAAGGCATTCATTCGGTATTCAAAGAACCTGAAGCTAGGTTCAAATGAGGGGTGGGCTCACTGGCAGTCATTAAGAGAGAAACAACAATCTCAAACTACAGATGGCGTTCGTTTGACCTCGATGCATAGAGCGAAGGGTTTGGAGTGGCGGTGTGTCATCATTCCTGGGCTAAGTGAACGGTTTATGCCTTATAGACCTGAAGGTGAGTTAACCATACCGTCTTCGGTTGAAAGTGAGCGTCGGCTTCTCTATGTAGCAATGACTCGTGCCAAAGAAACGTTATATCTGCTTACGCCAATGACGCAATCAAAATTGAAAGTTAATGAAGGACGTATTGAAACCCCTTTTTTTACGGAGATGGGGTTTGACAGTTCTGACTTAGTCGGGACTGCAATTGAAAAAAACCAAAATGTAGATTTAAAGATCCCGCTCAAACACCTGAGTATTAGCTCAGACTATCTATCAACACTGGGTTCTAAGATAACGTTGCAAAGCATAAGAAATACGGTGCCTTCGCAAGACAAGCTTTTAGATAAAGAAAAAGGCAACACTGAGGCTAGCTTACCGTTGGTACTGCATCAGACTTATGGCTGTGGCGTGGTATTAAAAGATGAATCAAGACACTGGGTCATCAGGTTTGATGATGGTACTGAGAAGCAGTTTGATAAAAGGGTTGCTTCTCAGTATCTAGAGTTCTTGGATTAGAATGACTTAGTAAGTAGTGAGTCTTAAGTCTGGAATTGAGCGGCTCTTCTGCCAGTAATCGTCAAATAAATTAATTTCTTTGGCGATCTCTGATCTATTGCTGCTAACTTCCCCTGATATAGTTCGGTCTCGGCTTCTAATGCTCATATGGCCATCATCAGATATTAAGTACTCTCGATAATCTATTTCATCGTCGGCAGGTACAAATCTCCGGATACTGATTGATGAAGGAAGTTTCTCATACAAAGCTCTAAGGCCATGGGCACCAGAGACTAAGCTTTTGCTGCTAATGATTAATACCTGAACCTCGGTATAGCGACTTCTTCTGCAATGCGCGCTCAATATCTCAAGGAACTTAGGATTTCCGAAGGCTTGAGGTGGAAGCAATGGCGAGTATATCTTGATAATGCGGCTGGCGCCCGATGCTACTGTTTTTAAGGCATCTAAATAGGTTTCGAGATTGTTAAATTGTTTATCCGAACCTGACTTCGTTTCTGCTATGGATACACCTAAGGCATTGCTATTAGACGTACTTAATGGCTCGTTAATGTTGTTTTCAGTCGTTTTCTGCTTTCGTTTTATTTGATAAATCATTAATTGGGCTGGCAAGCCCTTATCTGTGATGGGTAATCCTTCTGCTTTAAAACCGAAGTGGACATAAAACGGAGCAATTCTTGCGTCTTCAAGGATACTGATTTGTTCTAATTCAGTGTCTTTTTTAGCGTGTTGAATGATGGCTTCAATGAGTAAGTTTTCAATGCTTTTATTTAGCCACTCAAGGGTTACTTGAGGTTTAGATATTTTTCCATCTTCTAATAGTCGGCTACAGCCAATCGGCTGGCTATGCTGGTCATAGGCAATAAAGTGGTTAGCTTTATAATCATGAACATCAAATGATTGAACAGCTGGTGTATGAAATTGATATGAAATAAGTGGTTTAAGCTTCTCCAAAACCGCCTGTCCTGACTGCCAGGATACAACGTCTATGGTTATCTTGGGGGTGTTTACCATGCCTCTATGCCTTTATAACAGCAGAACAAGACATGGTAAGAATAAGTACTATGACTTACTCAACGTAGAGCCTGTCTTGCTCGTATAAGTGCTTTATTATGTTTATATTTTCTTCTTGGGTTAAAAGAGTAATATGCTTTTCGATGTTAATGCAACGTTCTTCACACAAAAGCTCAATAAGCGTGTTGTTCTTGCCCTCGGATTCGATACGGTTCCCATTCACAAAAAGCGCAAATTGATTTGAGCCTTGCCCATCTTTTATATCGGACCTAGTGTATACAAAGCGCGATTGTTCACTACGAATTAATTCGCAGGATGAATTAAGGATAGCAGTCATTTCTTGAGTGCTTATAGAAAATGTTATTTCATCTTTATTTTCTTCAAACTTTGGTTCGCTCATAAACCCTGCAAACCAATCCTTCATTCCATTCCTATCGTTCATGGCTTCGTGAACGAGCTCCATGAGTTGGTCAATAGTGGTTTCGGTGATGAGCCCTGGGTTGTTCTTCGATGTTGTTTGTTTATCAGTAAAGCGCTGGTCTTGACTTAGTTTATCAGCCATAAAGCTAGAAAAGTGCTCGATTATTTCGCCATGAGACGGTGCTCTAAAACCTATAGAGTAGGTTTGGCAGGCCGTTTGAGCAACACCAAGATGTGGAGCTCTAGGTGGAATATAAAGCAAGTCTCCAGGTTTAGTTAACCACTCTTGCGTTGCATTAAACTCGGTCAATATATGAAGAGGAGTATCTTTTCTAAACTGCGTGTTTTTATCGCAAGGTGCACCAATCTGCCAGAGGCGCTCTCCTTCGGCCTGTAATAAAAATACATCATATTGATCGTAATGAGGCCCAACACTACCACCAGGTACGGCAAAGCTCACCATAAGGTCGTCAAGGCGCCAATTAGGAATGAAATTAAAACGATCAAGTATGCTTCCTGCTTCCGGAATGATTTGATCGACAGCTTGTACTAATAACGTCCACTTTTCCTCCGGAAGAGTGCTGAATGCATCACCATCAAAAGGTCCGGTAAGTAATTCCCAAGGACGCTGGATGCCTTCTTCTAAAATGATGCGTGATTCAATATTTTCTTCACAGGCCAAACCAGCTAGTTCATCCGGTGTTATTAGTGGCTGAAAATCAGAGAATGCTTGCGGGATATATAAAGGTTTTTTTTGCCAATATTCGTTCAGAAACTCTTCGGTCGTAATACCTGCATTTTTAAAAAGATCCATTTATATACCCCGGGTATTTTTGATATTTTGTTTGTACAAAAAATAAGGGCCTAAAAAGGCCCTTATTTATAGCAACATCTAAATATTAGATATTTTTAGCTTGTTCGATTGCGTTACCAATATAAGTAGCAGGCGTTAAGTCCACTAGAAGCTGTTTTGCTTCTGCTGGAATTGCCAGTGTTTCGACAAACTCTTGCATACCTTTTTGGTCGATGGTCTTACCACGAGTTAGTTCTTTCAGCTTCTCGTAAGCACCTTCAATATTATAGCGACGCATAACCGTTTGAATAGGCTCTGCCATAACTTCCCAAGCGGCATCTAAATCTTCCAGAAGTTTAACTGAATTGATTTCTAGTTTACTGATACCTTTAAGGCTGGATTGGTAAGCAATTAATGAATAGCCAAGACCAACACCAAGGTTACGCAGAACTGTTGAGTCTGTTAGATCACGCTGCCAGCGAGAAATAGGCAGTTTAGCTGATAAGTGCTGCATGATCGCATTGGCAATACCAAGATTACCTTCAGAGTTTTCAAAATCAATTGGGTTAACTTTATGCGGCATTGTAGATGAGCCAACTTCACCAGCCACAGGACGCTGCTTGAAGTAACCGACAGAAATGTATGACCAAATGTCACGATCAAAATCAATCAAAATTGTGTTGAATCGAGCAATAGCGTCATACAGCTCAGCGATATAGTCGTGAGGCTCAATCTGAGTGGTGTATGGGTTCCATGTTAAACCTAGACTTTCCACGAAATCTTTTGCATGAGCCACCCAATCAACATCAGGGTAAGCAGATAGGTGTGCGTTGTAGTTACCTACAGCACCATTTATTTTACCCAGCAATTTAACATTGTTAATTGCATTCAGTTGAAGCTCAAGTCGAGCCACAACGTTAGCCATTTCCTTACCCATGGTGGTCGGGGAGGCTGTCTGACCATGAGTACGAGACAGCATTGGCTGTTCTGCGTAGTCATGCGCCAATTTACGAATAGCTTCTATGACGTTTGTCATTTCAGGGATGGTGGTTTCTTGTAAACCGCCCGCCAACATCAATGCATGTGAAAGGTTGTTTATGTCTTCAGATGTACATGCAAAGTGAACAAACTCTAGCACGTTGTTAAGCTCTTCGTTGTCCTTGATGCGTTCTTTGATCAAGTACTCGACGGCTTTAACATCGTGATTGGTTCCGCCAGGGCCTGTTTCGATCTCTTTAACGCGGTTTGCTTCTTCTTCAGTAAAGTTATCAATCAAGGTGTTCAAAAGTTGATTGGCTTCTTCAGAAAAAGCAGGAACTTCCGTGATTGCTGGGTTGTTCGCTAACGCTTGCAACCAACGAACTTCAACTTTTACTCGATTGCGGATTAGACCGTATTCACTGAAGTGATTACGAAGCGCTTTGGTTTTGCTGCCGTAGCGGCCATCGACTGGAGAAAGAGCTGTTAACGCATTAAGGTTCATCGTTTTTACCATTTTGTATTGGCTAGTTAGTATTTAGTTTTCTGAGATTAATGATTATTAATGCTCAGTAACCGCTCAGCCGCTTGAAGGTACTTGCGGCGTGAGAAAATAAGGTGCCAGCGTCGGCCACCTACTTGATGCCACAGTATTGCAGCTCGAACACCGGCAAGTAAAATTGCTCGTATTTTTTCTGCATTATGTGGTGTTTGTAGGTAGGTCGGGTTGCCATTTACTTGAATTCGGAATTTAAGTGTACTGACTGTATCTTTGTATATTTCTGCGATCGCACTAATGACATTTTCATGAGTAATCTCAAAGTGCTCAAGTTGTTTTTCAAGCTGTTCTAGGCGCGCTGATATGACATTAAGGTTTTCCGAATCACGGCGTAAGCGCGATTCAATGTGAAGTAATGAAATGGAATATCTTAATGCATTTGGCGTGATGCCTTGAGACTTTGGTGTCATAAACTCTTTTAGTGAAGTAAGACCTTGGCGAATATTAAACGTATTCGATCCAAACACTGCAAGCGTGTCCTCAGGGGCCGTATTTAAAAGAGACTGCAAACTGTTCTCTAAAGAATAAGAGTTGCAATTACCTTGATTGGCTATTTGATCAACCATCTGAGCAGCTTGAAAAACGCCTGCTAAGGCAATTGTTCTGTCTTCTATCGTATGCTTCAAGGCTATTTCTCAACTCATTTAATTTGGTGATCGTTAATTTAAAAAATCAATTATTGAAGGTGGTTTCAATAACTCCGCCGCCTAAACAGATATCCCCTTGGTAAAATACGACGGACTGTCCTGGGGTGACGGCTCTTTGTGGCTCATCAAATACGGCTGTGTATTTTCCGTTTTCATCTTTAGTAAGTAGGCAGTCTTGATCTGACTGGCGATAACGAGTTTTGGCCTTTAGTCGAACAGGAAGGTTTTCAGGCTCAGTGTTAACCCAGTCAATTTTACTGGCATTAAGTCCATCACAGAATAAAAGGGGGTGTTGAGCACCTTGAACAACAACTAATACGTTTCTATTAAGATCCTTTTGAGCAACGTACCAAGGGTCTTCACTGTAGTTGCTTAAACCGCCGATGCCCAAGCCCTGTCTTTGACCTAGAGTGTGATACATAAGACCATCGTGCTTACCAATGACATCGCCTTTATCTGTTTCAATGTTTCCTGGTTGAGCTGGAATGTATTGCTGTAAGAAATCTTTGAACCTACGCTCACCAATAAAGCAGATACCTGTACTGTCTTTTTTGTTGTGAGTAATCAAACCATGCTCTTCAGCGATGCGCCGGACTTCAGGTTTCTCAAGTTCACCCACAGGAAATAAGGTTTTTAAGATCTTATCGCCGCCAACGGCATGAAGAAAATAGCTTTGGTCTTTATTTGAGTCTAGCCCTTTAACTAGGGACGAGACGTTGCCAACGTCTTGCTTACGACAATAATGGCCCGTTGCGATAAAATCAGCGCCTAAGTGAATGGCATAATCAAGAAATGCTCTGAATTTAACTTCTTTATTGCAGAGGATGTCTGGGTTGGGGGTTCGACCGGCTTTATATTCTTCTAAGAAGTGCTCGAAAACTCGATCCCAGTACTCGGAAGCAAAGTTGGCTTTGTGAAGTTTAATGCCTAATTTATCGGCGACTGACTGAGCGTCTGATAGATCGTCCATCGCGGTACAGTACTCTGTACCGTCGTCTTCTTCCCAGTTTTTCATGAACAAACCTTCAACATCATAACCTTGTTGTTGAAGGAGTAGTGCCGCCACTGAGGAATCTACACCACCTGACATGCCAACGATTACTTTCATGAATACTTCCGGAATCAGTTAAATTAAATAAGTTCGTAAATTATATCTAAAGGCATGTGTTGCCTTTCTATGTAGTCTTCAATGCATTTCAGTATTAAAGGGCTTCGCATTTTTTCAGGTTGCGATCGAATTTCTTCGAGAGTTAACCAGCAGGCTTCAATAATGCCTTTATCCAATTCAGCAGTTGGATCGTAACTTTCAATGGAGGCTGAAAAACAATAGCGATGGTAAGTCACATTGTTAGAAGGGGCTTTATAAATATAAAACCCGACAAAATTATCCAGAGAAACGGTGTAACCTGATTCTTCAAGAGTTTCTCTAATGGCCGCATCAAATACAGACTCGTCTGCTTCAATATGACCTGCAGGTTGGTTAAAAACCTCTTTCCCACTGGAGGCTAACTCTTTAACCAAAAGAAACTTACCGTCTTTTTCGATGATTGTTGCAACGGTACCGTGGGGTGTCCAAACCATATTTTTGACCAGTATTGAAAAATAGGCGGCTATTCTAAGTCAAATTGGTCTCGGTGTTAAATTTTCTTTGGTCTTCTTTTAATATTTGGACGTTTTGATGCGCTCCGCTTCTTCGGAGGAGAAGGCATATTTACCGTAAGCTTCTCGATTTTCCCCGGTTTAATATCACCCAAGCTCCATGGGCCAATGGATTCACGAATGAGTCGAAGTGTTGGGAAACCCACGTTTGCTGTCATTCGGCGCACCTGTCGGTTTTTGCCTTCGGTGATGGTGAGTCGAATCCAAGAGGTTGGAATACTTTCTCTTTTTCGTACAGGCGGTGTGCGTTCCCATAAATCGTCAGGTTCGGACGTTACTTCTGCTTTTGCAGGTTTTGTGAGCCCATCTTTTAACTCAACGCCTGCTGATAGTTTTTGCAGCGCGGATTTGGTTATTTCACCTTCCACTTGAACTAAGTAAGTCTTAGGCATTTTTTTCTTGGGGTCTGCTATTTGGTTCTGCAGTTGCCCGTTGTTCGTTAGAAGCAACAACCCTTCAGAATCGTAGTCGAGGCGCCCTGCAGCATAAAAGCCTTTGTCAGAAATGAATTTACTTAAGTTGTCACGGCCTTCGCTGTCAGTGAATTGAGAAAGCACATTAAAAGGTTTGTTTAACAGTATTAAATTATTCATGAACGTTTATGGCTACACTTATATACATCTACTGATGATGGTATTTTCTTACAAACAGGAATTTATGTAAAACAATAGGTGGTGTTTCATGACAGAACTGAATACTAAAGCGTTTTGTGATGAGTCTAAAAAGGTATTTACTCATCCTAATGGTTTTTTAGTAATGAATGCGAAAAACCTCATTGAGTTGAACGGCATTCCATGCGAAATACGTAATGAGTTTGCTTCTGGTGCTACAGGTGAGCTTTCCTTTGTTGATGCTTGGCCTGAACTTTGGGTTCAGGATTGGTATGAGGCTAGGGCGCTTAATGTTATTGATTCGCTGGAAATGGATATCACTTCTGGTGCGTGGAGTTGCTGTAGGTGTAGAGAAGAAAATGAAGCGTCGTTTGATTGTTGCTGGAAGTGTTTGCAGGATAGGGCTGATGATTAAGCATAAAAAAACCGGCCTAAGCCGGTTTTTTAAATCCAAAACTTAATTTCAAAAAATTACATGTTTGGATAGTTCGGGCCGCCAGTACCTTCAGGGGCAACCCAAGTGATATTTTGACTTGGGTCTTTAATATCACAAGTTTTACAGTGTACACAGTTCTGAGCGTTTATCTGGAACTTCTCGCTTCCGTCTTCTTCACTCTTAACAATCTCATAAACGCCAGCAGGACAGTAACGCTGTGCTGGTTCCGCGTACATAGGTAAGTTTTGCTGAAGAGGGATATTTAGGTCCGTCAGCTGAAGATGGCTAGGCTGATCTTCTTCATGGTTTGTATTCGATAGGAATACAGAAGAAAGACGATCAAAGCTTAGAACACCGTCTGGTTTTGGGTAATCGATCTCTTTGCTTTCTGATGCAGGCTTAAGCATTTCATGATCAGGCGTAGGATCTTGAAGTGTAAATGGAAGCTTACCGCCAAAGATATTTTGATCAATGAACGTGAATGTACCACCACCCCAAAGACCAAGCTTGTGCATCGCAGGACCGAAGTTACGCGCCTTATATAGGTCTTCGTGTAACCAGCTGTTTTCGAACTTGGTTGCAAACTCCGTAATGTCGTCGTTTGCTCGACCGGCTTTCAATGCTTCGAAAATAGACTCAGCTGCAAGCATGCCTGATTTCATTGCAGTGTGGCTGCCTTTGATCTTAGCTGCGTTCAAAGTACCCGCATCACAACCAACTAGCATGCCGCCAGGGAATGTCATCTTAGGTAGAGCTTGTAAGCCACCTTTGGCAATTGCACGTGCACCATAAGAAACACGCTTACCGCCTTCAAGGTATTGCTTAACGACAGGATGGTGCTTGTAGCGTTGGAATTCCTCGAATGGACTCATGTATGGGTTGCTGTAGCTAAGATCAACGATTAGACCAACAACAACTTGATTGCCTTCGATGTGATAAAGGAAAGAACCGCCGCCCGCTGTGCTATCAAGAGGCCAGCCAGCAGTATGTACTACAAGGCCTTCTTCGTGTTTAGCTGGGTCAATATCCCAAAGTTCTTTGATACCAATGCCGTAATGTTGTGGGCCTTTACCTTCGTTTAGGTTGAAGTCTTTAATAAGACGCTTACCTAAATGACCTCGGCAGCCTTCAGAAAATACAGTGTATTTAGCGCGTAGTTCCATGCCAGGCATGAAACCGTCTTTTTGTTCACCGTCGATGCCAATGCCCATATCACCAGTAATGATACCTTGAACATTGCCATGTTCATCTTTAATAATTTCTTGTGCTGCGAAACCAGGGAAGATTTCAACACCAAGCTCTTCAGCTTGTTCGCCTAACCAGCGGCAAACGTTACCAAGGCTAACAATATAGTTGCCTTCGTTATGCATTGGCTTAGGAATGAAAGGCGCAGGCGTCTTAATTGCTTTCTCTTCATCACGTAGGATGTAGATATCATCTCGAACGACAGGCGTATTTAAAGGGGCGCCTTTTTCTTTCCAGTCCGGAATAAGCTCGTTTAACGCTCTAGGTTCAAATACAGCGCCAGAAAGAATATGTGCACCAACTTCGGAGCCTTTTTCTACGACACATACAGTAAGCTCTTGTTCAGCTTCATTGGCTTGTTGCATTAGTCGAATCGCAGTTGATAGGCCAGAAGGGCCTGCACCAACGATAACGACATCAAACTCCATTGAATCTCTTTCCACGTCTATTCTCCTCACGCTGTTTTGGACACGCGTTTTATTTGTGGTAATACCACTTATCTATCTCAGGAAGTCATTCTACAGTTATGAAATATTGATTTCATAACTGCAATATAATTCGAACTACCGTTTAAAACGGGCGCATTATAAATAACTATTTAGAAAATCGCCAATTTCTTAATTTAATTATGTTTTCCTGTTCAAATAACCATCAGTAGTGCTTAAGAATAATTCAAGTTGTTCATATACTAGACAACTTTCAGCATTTTATTGATCTGTAAGGCCTGAAAAACATGATTTATATTGACCTTCTCGTGTTTTGGAGGCAGTATGTGGCCGCTTATTTCGCTCATGTCAGAGTATTTTACTTCGGTAATTGCTCAAACATTTGCTGGGATACTGGCATTGGTTTTGTTTTATAAAGCCGGTAAGTTTTGTTGCCAGTACTAATACACCCATTGATTTAAACGAGGAATCTATGAAGGTTCTTGTTGCTGTTAAACGCGTAATTGACTATAACGTCAAAGTACGTGTAAAGCCTGATAATACTGATGTTGATTTGGCTAACGTCAAAATGGCTATGAACCCTTTCTGTGAAATCGCTATTGAAGAAGCGGTTCGCCTAAAAGAGAAAGGTGTTGCTACTGAAGTCGTTGTTGTTTCTATTGGCGATAAAAAGAGTGAAGAGCAGATTCGTACTGCACTAGCTCTTGGTGCTGACCGTGGTATCTTAGTTGAAACCGACGAAAGCATTTCTTCTCTAACTGCTGCTAAGATCCTTAAAGGTCTAGTAGACAAGGAAGAGCCTGGTATCGTACTTCTTGGTAAGCAGTCTATTGACTCAGACAACAACCAAACAGGTCAAATGTTGGCTTCTTTGGCTGGTCTGCCACAGGGTACATTCGCATCTGAAGTTGTTGTAGATGGCGATAAAGTTAATGTTACACGTGAAATTGATGGTGGTTTGCAAACTGTTGCATTGAACCTACCTGCAGTTGTAACTACTGACTTGCGTTTGAACGAACCTCGTTACGCTAAACTACCTGATATCATGAAGGCTAAGCGTAAGCCTCTTGATAAGACTACTCCGGCTGATCTAGGCGTAGAAGTAGCTTCTAAAGTAGCAACTCTGAAAGTTGAGCCGCCTGCTGAGCGTTCTGCTGGTATTAAAGTGGCTAGCGTTGATGAGCTTGTTGCAAAACTTAAGAACGAAGCGAAGGTACTATAATGAGCACTCTAGTTATTGCAGAACACAATAACAGCGCACTAGCACCTGTTACTCTAAGTGTTGTAACAGCGGCAAAAGCAATCGGTAACGAAGTTACTGTTCTTGTTGCCGGTGCAGGCTGTGGCGCTGTAGCTGAACAAGCAGCAAAAGTTGAAGGCGTAGCTAAAGTTTTAGTTGCTGATAACGCTGCTTATGAAAACCAGCTAGCTGAAAACATGGGTCTTCTTATTGCTGACCTAGGCAAGGGCTACACTCACATTCTTGCTGCTGCTACTACTAATGGTAAGAACTTCTTACCTCGTGCAGCTGCATCTTTGGATGTTGAACAGATTTCTGACATCGTTCGTGTTGACAGTGCAGATACATTTGCACGTCCAATCTATGCTGGTAACGCTGTAGCTACTGTTCAGTCTTCTGACGCTATCAAAGTAATCACTGTTCGTGGTACTTCTTTCGATGCTGCTGCATCTGAAGGTGGTTCTGCTGCAGTTGAAGCTGTTGATGCTGCTCATGATGCTGGTATCTCTAGCTTTGCTGGTGAAGAACTTGCTAAGTCAGATCGCCCAGAATTGACTGCTGCTGACATCGTAATTTCTGGTGGTCGTGGTATGCAGAATGGCGACAACTTTGAATTACTATACAAAGTTGCTGACAAGATCGGTGCTGCAGTAGGTGCTTCACGTGCCGCTGTTGATGCTGGTTTCGTACCGAACGATATGCAGGTTGGTCAAACTGGTAAGATCGTTGCTCCTCAGCTATACGTAGCTGTTGGTATCTCTGGTGCTATCCAGCACTTGGCAGGTATGAAAGAGTCTAAAGTGATCGTAGCAATTAACAAAGACGAAGAAGCACCTATCTTTAGTGTTGCTGATTATGGTCTTGTTGCAGATCTGTTTGAAGCAGTACCTGAGCTAGAAAAGCTTGTGTAATTTGCTTTGAATAAAAAAACCCGCTTCGGCGGGTTTTTTTATGTCTAATATTTAGATCAATAGACGCAATGAATTGATAGCAGAGCATGACATTATGTCCATTATATTTTTTGCTAGCTTGATAATTGTGTTGGTGGTTTTTCTGGTTTTGATTTTATTAAAGAACCCAATAAAAAGGGTTGATGAAGCACAATTTAAGGCTTCATTGCATGATGTAATTCATGGGAATATGACAACGAATCAGTGGTTGGTATTTTTGTCTTTACCTATAAAGAATGATCCATGGCTAGAGAAACTCAGAGCGGAATTGCTAGTCATTGATGATGAACACTCAATAAGAGTTGTAAGTCAATCAGACATTCCTTTGTCTATGTTCTCTCAACGGGGCGTTGAATTATTAAGGGAAGTACTTAATAAGCTTTCAAAAAGGCCCTATAAAGACTTTTGAAATGCATCCTCAATGAGTCCTTGTGACTTTAATCGCTGCCTAAAATCTGTGAGTGTTTCTTCGAAATCTAAAATACTGAAATGTTTCTCAAGCCACTGACCAACCTGATTATCATCTGATACTAGATGTGCGACTTGCATGTGTAAGCAGCGAACTTTAGTAAAGTTTTCTATGCCTCCAATACCTCGTCCAACGGTAAATTCTTCATATATACCAATGGACTTAAGAAACACAATGCCTTCAGGGGTTAGTTCTTTGTTTCTTAATGCTTGATATCTTAATTGATCATTCTTAAACGCTTCTTGAAACGTTAGGTTATCTTCGATCAGTTTTTCCAGAGGCTTAACGATCCGCTGGGATTCTAAATAATTAATTTTTTCTATCAGAACATCATGGCAAAGCCAGAAATGTGTGGGGAAGGGGGTTTTACCAACAACGCATTCCATTTTTAGTGCGATAGGTGTCCCTTTCGGGTCTCTTGCTGAAACAGCAATAATCCCCCTTGGAACTCTTCCGAGTGTGTCCTGGATGTAGGAAGTGTCTTCAGCTGTAGGGGCAGTCAGAGAGTGTGTCATGTATATATAAAAGACCTAATCTAGATTGATAAGCAAATTTTGCGCTATTTTAGGGTCTAGTCCATTTTTATGATAGAGTAAGCACCCTTAATTTGAACATCAATCTAGAAACAAGGTTTATTCATGTCTCGTACAACAAAAGAAGCACTGAATACTGCTCACGATAAAGTGAGTTATGGTATTGGCCGTCAAATGGGCACTCAGCTTAAAGGTAATGACTTTAAAGGTATCGATATCGAGCTAGTACTTGCTGGTTTAGCTGATGCTTATGAAGGTATTGAAGATCTTGTAGGTGTTGAGGAAATGGGTAAGGCCTATACAGAGATTCAAGCGCAAATTCAGCAAGAAGTTGCTAAAGAAGGCGAGGCAAACATTGCACTTGCTAATGAGTTCCTTTCTAAAAATGCTGAGCGTGAAGGCGTTAAAGTAACTGACAGTGGTCTTCAGTTTGAAGTTCTTGTTGAAGGTACAGGCGAGATCCCTGAGTCAACATCAACAGTTAAGACGCATTACCACGGTACTTTTATTGACGGCAAAATGTTTGATAGCTCTGTTGAACGTGGTGAACCAGCAACATTCCCTGTAAACGGCGTAATCAGCGGCTGGACAGAAGCTCTTACGATGATGCCTGTTGGCTCTAAGTGGAAGTTGTTTATTCCTTCTGAGCTTGCGTACGGATCACAAGGTGCGTCAGGTTCAATTCCACCAAATACAGCATTAGTATTTGAAGTTGAGTTACTAGAGATCGTATAAACTCTAAGCTCAATTAAAACTCGACAGTAGATATAAGCTGTCGAGTTTTCATATTCTTTTCACTTTATTTCTACTTTTCTCCAAGTACAATGCCGGTTCAGTATTCATTCTGATAGGTTAGTACTCTATGAATTTCTATCGAACAATCGTTACATCCATTTCTGCCATTTATTTTTCATCCATATTAATGACGTCTTCAGTTCATGCAGCCAGTAAAGTTGAGCTTGATGCTAAGTCATATGCTTCTGTTCAAGTGCTTAAAGAAGAGGTTCCCGGTGCAGAAGCGCTAATAGAGAAGGCCTATGCAATGCTTATTTTTCCTGAGGTGCTTGGTGCAGGCTTTTGGCTCGGTGGCGAATACGGTGAAGGAAAAATGTACGTTGATGACTACACCTACGGTTACTATAACTTAGTGTCTGCGTCTTTTGGATTTCAAATGGGCGCACAAGTTAAGTCAGAGGCAATCTTGTTTATGACAAAAGAGGCGTTTGATTCGTTTACGCGGATCGATGGGTGGGAGGCAGGTGTTGACGGCAGTGTTGCTCTTGCTGAATTTGGTGCGGCAGGAACCATTGATACAAACATCTTGCAACAGCCCATTATTGCGTTTGTTTTTTCCAATAAAGGGCTGATGTATAACCTTTCTCTAGAAGGGTCAAAGATTTCTCGAATTCAACGATGAATTAAACCTTAAACTGTGAAACCAGTTCACTCAGTTCATTTGCAAATTCAGTGAGTTGATTTGCGAGTTCTGTTACTTGTTCGGAAACCTCATAGTTTTGTCCACTGACGTCTTCAATTTTTATGACGTTTGTGTTCATTTCCTCAATGGCTTGGCTTTGCTCTTCAGTTGCAGTAGCTACTTGAAAGTTCATATCATTGATTTGGTCAACGGCGGTTCTTATTTCAGTCAATGCTAAACCGGCTTCATTAACTGATTCGACTGTTTTATTCGTGGACTCCTGACCTCTATTGATTACTTCAACGGCTTTTCGTGAGCCACTTTGGAGCTGCTCGATCATTTTTTGAATTTCGTCCGTTGATTCTGCTGTTTTTTGAGCGAGACTTCTTACTTCGTCTGCAACGACAGCAAAGCCTCTGCCTTGCTCGCCTGCACGAGCGGCCTCAATGGCCGCGTTAAGAGCCAGTAGGTTGGTTTGTTCAGAAATTCCACGAATAACATTCAGTATGCTGCCAATGGATTCCGATTGCTCGCTCAGCTCATGAATAACGTGCGCAGCATTCGTCATATCTGATGATAGTGATTGAATGCGCTCAATCGACTCTTTAACAATACCGTTACCGGATTCAACTTGGTCAGTGGCATTTCTTGCGATGTCTGCAGCGTTATTTGCGTTCTGAGCAATTTCTTGGATGGTTGAACCCATTTCAGACATGGCAGTTGCGAGAGATTCGATACTTTGTCGTTGTTCATCCGTTTGTGATTGACTGAAGTTAGCTTGCTGGTGAACATCTTCTGAAAGTGACAGAACACCATTAGACCGCTGAGCTACTTGCATGATGATGTCTTGAAGCTTGATTACAAATTCATTAAAGCCCTTAGCAACGCGACCAATTTCGTCATTACTGTTTGAGCGTATTCTTTTGGTTAAATCTCCTTCACCGGAACCAATGTCTTCAAGTAATGAAGCCGTTTGACCAAGCGGTTTGATGGTCTGAATGATTAAAAATGATATGGTTATGACCGCAAGAAAAATAATAATTGCAGTGATTAATAGCGTAGTTAAAGCAGAGTTGTTCAAACTTTCATAAAGCTCATTCTCTGGGATCACGCCTAATAAGTAATAATCCAGTTCGGGAATATACTCAGAAGCTACGAGATAGGCTGTCCCGTTTACGTGGGTATTAAATGTTTTATACTCTTTACCTTTGATGATTTCAGTTGCGACCTCATCGAATACGAGGTCGCCTGTGATTTGCTTACCTATTTGCTTCTCGTTCGGGTGAATAATCACTTTGCCTTGATTATTAACCAGCTGAACATAACCTGTCTTTTCTAAAGTGTACGCTTTCACTGACTTGCTGAGATCATCAACATTCAAGCCAAGGCCTGCTGCGCCATCGCCATTTCCCACTCGGTAATTAAGAAAAAGAGTTAATGGACCGGAGCCTTCAAAGTAATCCAGACTTAAATCAGTTTGCTTTCCAGATGATAGAAACCCATAAAACCACTGGTCTTTAGAGTTGCTTTTATTAACTTGTTTAATAATTCCGTTTTCTGTGTAGTAATTATTTGTTTTGTTGGATACAAAAAACACTACACCTGCTTGTGTTGAGTTTTTTACCTGATGAAAGTATTTCTTAAAGTGATCGACTTGCCCTGAGTCCTCGCCATTGGTTATCCATTCGTTCAAGAAGTAGTTTTCTGCAATCAATTTTGCGCTACTCATGGGCGCTGCAATGTGAGCCTTAATGGATTGAGATACACTCGCCAAAGCGGCGGGGAGCTCTTGACGTAATAACCTTTCATTCATTATGTCCCGAACTAATGTATTGCTGATCGCAGCGCTTATTAGCATTGAGAAAATAAATGCAATTGAGGTGAAAATGGTTAACTTTTTCTGAATGGATAGGTTTTTGAGCACAATGAATACCTTAAAGCATGAGTCTTTAAAGAGTATAGATCGGCTTAATGATTAAGTTACTTTAGTTTTATTTGTTGTCTGATTAGTTAATATTGTTCTATTTGCACTACGATTTAAACATCTTAACAATCATGGATCGAATCCATTGAATTTCAGGCTCCTTGTTTCTAGACGTATTTGCGTACACATGAACATCTACTGAGGGAGAGTCCATAGGGAATGCATGTTTTTCTAGGTCGGCATTATCTGCGGTTAAAATATTTCCGTAACTTTCTGGGATCGTGAGTAATAAAGGGGAGGATGCGACAACTCGACTTGCCGCAAAATAATGCTGACAGCGTAATGCAATATTTCTATTTAAACCATACCTGTTCAGCTCTATGTCCTCAATGGCCAAACCAGATGATCGGTAGGATGCCATGACATGCTTTTCACCTAGGTAGGTTTCAAGGTCAAGCACGGTTTTGATGCTAGGGTGTTCTGATTTTGATATCACGCAAAGTGATTCACTGACAATTTTCTGTCGGTCTATTTGTTCTGATACTGGCTGCGCAACATCAATGATCAAATCGATGTCTCCCGATGACAAATCATTCTCCATTGTTTTTCTGTCATGCCGAATGCTCGTTATTTTGATTGATGGCGCGTCTTTTTGAAGTTGTTCAATCAGTGGCGGTAAACAGGTTGATTCAAGTGCATCTCTTAAACCTATTTTAAATGTTGCAGAAGATGAAGCAGGGATAAAATCTTTTGTTGATAAAAGGGAGCTGTTTAGTGTGCTAAGTGCATTCCTAACGTCCCCGATGAGCCGAGTCGACAAGGGTGTTGGTACCATTTTATGGCCCTGACGAACAAACAATGGATCATTAAAATACTCTCTCAGCTTGGATAAAGAATGGCTGATGGCGGGTTGTGTTATATGAAGAGTATTGGCTGCCTTGGTTAGGTTTCCCTCGTTATAAATAACTTCAAATACAGTGTATAGATTAAGATCAATACGCATAAGAATTTTCTCCGACCACCTAAACTATAAAATATAGTAATAGTACTTCATTAGAACTATTCATTGGATTGATCAAATGATACTTCATATTATCGATGCATAGTAAGTAACACGTATTAACCGAGGAATAATAATGGATTTTTCAGCGTCAGCTTCAGGTCAAGAAGTCCTTAATAAACTGAAAACGTTTATGAAAGAAGAGGTTCTTCCCATTGAAGAAAAGTACTTCTCAGACCTGCGCAAATTAGATAACAAGTGGGTCGTGTTACCAATAATTAATGAGCTTAAGAACAAAGCAAAACAACAGGGGCTCTGGAACCTATTTTTACCTAATTCATCTTACGGCGCGGGCATTTCTAATTCAGATTACGCATTGATGGCAGAGGAGATGGGCAGAAGCTTTATTGCTCCAGAAATTTTCAATTGCAATGCGCCCGATACTGGCAATATGGAAGTTCTTGTTCACTATGGGTCAGAAGAACAAAAAGAAGAGTGGTTAACTCCACTACTATCCGGGGAAATTCGCTCCGCTTTCTGCATGACTGAACCTGAAGTTGCTTCTTCAGATGCAACTAATATGGAAGCAACGGCGCTGATTGACGGCGACGAGGTTGTGTTAAATGGTAGTAAATGGTGGAGCACTGGGATAGGACACCCAGATTGTAAAATTTTAATTTTTATGGGGCTTACTTACCCTGACGGACCTAAACATGCGAAACACTCAATGGTACTTGTTCCGATGGACTCGGAGGGAGTAAACGTTGAACGAATGCTCCCTGTTTTTGGTGAATACGACGAACCTTATGGGCATGGTGAAATCAGCTTCACCAATGTACGTTTACCTAAAAGCTCTATAATTGCCGGACCAGGAAGAGGCTTTGAAATCGCCCAAGGTCGACTTGGGCCCGGAAGAATTCATCATTGCATGAGGGCCATTGGTGCTGCAGAACGCACGTTATCATTACTTATAGATCGTGCTGTCTCACGTGAAGCGTTTGGTAAACCCATTGCCAACCTTGGAGGCAATAGAGACATCATTGCGAATGCTCGAATTTCAATTGAGCAAGCCCGTTTGTTAACGTTAAAGGCTGCTTGGTTACTCGATACTAAAGGCATTATGGGTGCCATGAGTGAAGTGTCTCAAATCAAAATAGTTGTTCCAAATATGTTGCAAGCCATTGCTGATCAGGCAATACAAATTCATGGCGGTGCTGGCGTTAGCGAAGACTTTCCGTTAACAGCTCTCTTTGCTTACGCGAGATGCTTACGTCTTGCTGATGGCCCAGATGAAGTCCATCGAGGTTTGGTAGCGAAAATAGAACTGCAAAAATACAATAAAAAAATTAAGGAGCAAGCAAAATGAAACGAGTCATCATAACAGGGGGGGCAAGCGGACTTGGATTGGCGCTAGCGCATGAGTTTGCTTCTCAAGGTTATCGTTTATGCATTGCTGATATTCAAAAGGAATTAGGGCTTCAAATTGTCGAGGAACTGACTGCTCGCGGGACAGAGGCTTTTTTCTTCGAGTTAGACGTCAGATCTGAAACGCATTGGAATTCGCTCTACAGTGTTATTGAAGAAAAGTGGCAAGGGGTCGACGTCTTAGTGAATAACGCTGGGGTAGCTGCAGCGGGCTTGATCGAAGACCTATCCATTGATGACTGGCAATGGGTAATGGATATTAATGTCATGGGGGTAGTGCGAGGTTGTAAAACCTTTGCTCCGATGATGAAGCGAGCAGGCAGTGGTCATATTATTAATGTTGCATCCATGGCTGGTTTGCTTCATGCGGCAACCATGTCTGCATATAACGTATCTAAATCGAGTGTTGTCGCGCTTTCTGAAACGTTGCGTGTTGAATTGGACAGTTGGGACGTTGGCGTATCTGTTGTTTGCCCTGCGTTCTTCCAGACAAACTTAACTGAAACAATGAGAACGAATATTCCTGGTATCACTAATACAGTAAATAAGTGGATGGAATCATCAAACATTACCGCCGATGACGTAGCAAGAGCAACCTATCAGGGCTTTGTAGAAAAACAATTTTTTATACTCACGCATCGTAGAGAGAAAATGTTGTGGTGGCTTAAGCGACTCAGCCCAGATGCATTACATCGTTTGATGATAAAAACAACGCGTAAACAGATCCAGAGAATGGCGGAGAAAATGGCATCATGAATACACCTTTATCGGCTTCTTCGACCGTTGAACTGACTGATCAACCGACAAACACAAGGCAAGGTGAAGAGCTGGATGTTAGGAAAGTTGATCATTTCTTGAAAGAGATGTTTGCTGAGTTGAAAGGCGAACTTTCTATCAAACAGTACCCTGGAGGGGCTTCTAATCTCACCTATCTCTTGAAATATGACAACAGAGAATTTGTTCTAAGGCGACCACCGTTTGGGACTATGGCTAAGTCTGCTCATGACATGATCCGGGAAGCCAAAGTAATTCAGAAACTTAGCAGTGCTTATCCATACGTTCCTGAAATATTTGCGGTTTGTGAAGATCACAGTGTCCTTGGGTGTGATTTTTACATAATGGAGCGTCTTGTAGGCATTATTCCTCGACAGGATTTACCCCCCGAATTAAACATGAGTTCAGAGGATGTAAGAAAGCTTTGCCTTAATGTAATAGATCGTTTGATAGCGCTTCACAAAATTGATCCTGAAAAAGCAGATTTAACCTCGCTAGGTAAGGGCAGTGGTTATGTGGCCAGACAAATTAAGGGGTGGGCTGAACGATACCAAAAAGCGGCCACGGAGAATTCTTCTGGGTTCAAAACTGTTATGGAGTGGCTTGATGTAAACCAACCTGAAGATGTTGCTAATTGTGTGATTCATAATGATTATCGATTCGACAATGTTGTGTTGAATCCTGATAACCCTTTCGATGTTATCGGTGTTTTAGACTGGGAGATGGCAACCTTAGGCGACCCGCTTATGGATTTAGGTAATACGTTGGCCTATTGGGTTGAAGCGGAAGATGACCCTCAAATGCAGTTTATGAGAAGGCAGCCTACGCATCTTAAGGGCATGTTAAAAAGAGATGAAGTTGTCGAGTATTACCTTAAGGAAACAGGGTTCAATGTAAACAGTTTCAGGTTCTATGAGGTTTACGGTCTCTTTCGTTTGGCAGTTATTATTCAGCAGATATATTACCGTTTTCACAACGGTCAAACTCAAGACAAACGTTTTGCTAACTTCATTCATGCGGCTAATTATTTAGAAACACGATGCATGAAGTTGATTAACAGCGATCTCAAGTAATACGCGGGCTTATTTTATGGGTGAGATATATTTAATTCGTCATGGGCAAGCATCCTTTGGTGCTGAAGATTATGACCAGTTATCTCCAAAGGGACAGACGCAATGTGAAATTTTGGGGAAGCACTTTAAAAGCTTTCTAAAGGCAGGATCTGCTTTTGCTGGGGAGCACAAACGGCACTTGCAATCACATAGCGCATTTAACAAAGGGATTAGCGAGGCTGGCGTACTCTCTAGTCTAAGTATTTCGTCAGGGTTTAATGAATTTGACCATGAAGAAGTACTTTTTAAAGCATTTCCTTCTTTGAGCAATAAATCTGCCTTAGCGAATGTTTTAGCCGCTTCAGGTAATCCAAAGAAAACGTTTCACAAGATGTTTCAAGAGTCGGTTGCTCGCTGGATCTCAGGAGAGTTTGATAATGAATATAAAGAAACTTGGGTTAATTTTCAGGAACGATGCATTCGCGATTTGAAAGGTGTTATTGAGCAGCATAAAAAAGATGAGCCGATACTGGTATTTACATCTGGAGGTCCTATTTCAGTAATTTTACAGTTTGTTATGGGGTTATCTGATGCGGCTACGTTTGCTCTGAATGATAATTTAGCAAACAGTGGTGTAACGCGCTTACTGTTTTCAGGTGATCGGATCAGTCCATCTTACATCAACAGTTTTTCTCATCTTGAACATCAAAAACAATATATAAGTTATCGATAAGAGAGGGGTTTGTAATGTCAGAATTATTTGATCTAGCAGGTAAGGTTGCTTTGGTGACAGGAGCAAGTCGAGGTATTGGTGAGGCAATCGCAAAAACCTTAGCTAATTCGGGAGCTCACGTTATTGTATCCAGCAGGAAAATAGAAGGCTGCCAAACTGTTGTAGATAGAATTATCTCTGAAGGAGGGAGTGCTGAAGCAATACCGTGCCATATTGGTGATATAGAACAGATCAATTCAATCTTTAAACACATAGAAGATAGACACGGTAAATTGGATATCCTCATTAATAATGCCGCAACAAACCCATATTTTGGACACATCCTAGACACCGATTTATCTGCCTTTCAAAAGACAGTGGATGTGAATATACGAGGGTACTTTTTTATGTCCGTTGAGGCCGGTAAATTAATGAAGAAGCAAGGCGGAGGCTCAATTGTAAATGTAGCATCGGTTAATGGGGTCATTCCTGGTCACATGCAGGGTATTTATTCCATTACAAAGGCTGCTGTTATTTCCATGACTAAGTCTTTTGCTAAAGAGTGTGCCCCCTTAAATATACGGGTAAATGCATTATTACCAGGTCTGACAGATACCAAGTTTGCCTCTGCAATTACAACCAATCCTGCCATTAAGAAAATGGCATTAGAACATGTGCCAATGAAAAGATCTGCTGAGCCAAATGAAATGGCTGGGGCTGTTTTGTATTTGGCTTCTCAAGCAAGTAGTTATACAACGGGGACGTGCATAAATGTGGACGGGGGTTATCTAACCGTTTAATGGATGAAGCAGACGCAATGTCACTTTATAGCGTGAAGTCCCATTTCAAATCGTTATAATAAAATCCAATAGAAAATAACAATAAAGGAATATTATGCTCAAACTACTTATGGCGGTTTTGTCTCTATTGGGAATTGCTTCTGTGTACTTACTTAGTTGGCCAGTACCTGTTACACCCATGGCTTGGGTTGCACCAGAAGACCAAGGTTTAACCGGAGATTTCGAAGCGAATGATAAATTGTCTTCGCTTCAATTAATTTCTATTTCAGGTGAGGAAGGCCCTGAAGATTTAGCGGTAGACAGCGAAGGGCGTGTCTACTTTTCATTACTCAGTGGTAAAATCATGCGTCTCAATGCTGACAATAAAGCGGAAGATTTTGCTGATACAGGCGGTCGACCTCTTGGGATCGAGTTTTCTCCTTCTGGAGACCTTATTGTTGCAGATGCCTATAAAGGCCTGCTTTCTGTGTCCCCTGATGGAAAGACAGTCAAGCTGCTCACGAACAGCGTACTGGACAGTCCAATTCGATATGCCGATGACGTTGATATTACTGCCTCTGGTGAAATCTATTTTAGCGATGCGTCAACCAAATTTCCTGCCGATATTTACACAACCTATGGTGCAAGCCTTCTTGATATTATGGAGCACGGTGGTCATGGTCGAGTTCTAAAGTATTCACCTTTCACACAGAAAACCACCGTTGTTGTTAGTGGGATTCAATTTGCGAACGGCATTACCGTGACCCACGAAGAAGATGCGATATTAATCAATGAAACGGGAAGTTATCGTGTGCTTAAACACTGGTTTAAAGGTGAAAAAAGCGGCACCACTGATGTCCTCGTAGATAACTTACCCGGCTTCCCAGATAACATTAACCGTGGCGAGAATGGTACTTATTGGCTTGGTTTAGTAAGCCCGCGCAGTAAACCTTTAGATATGTTGTCTGAATTCCCTCAGCTTAGAACCGTGGTTCAGAGACTTCCTTCAAGCCTACGGCCAAAAGCTGAACGCTTTGGGCATGTTGTGTCTATTACGGGCTCAGGCTCTGTCTTAGAAAGCTTACAAGACCCTCACCATAGTTACAGTTTTACAACGGGTGCAGTTGAAAGTGGTGGCTGGCTATACGTTAGCAGCTTGCACGAGCATACTCTTGCTCGATTAAAGCGAGATCAAATTAGTGTTAGTTTGCAATAAACTGATTTCTTAACGTATTGAATAATTCACCTCTAAGTAAATTGGGGGTGAATTATATGTGATATCCCGAATGCGCTTGTTCTGAAGAAAAATAAGTGCTGATAGTTGCTTCTGTTTATTAACCTTCATACACGTGTCTACTTCCTACCTTTGTATTCTCAAAATGCTGATTCGCAATTTCAATTAACATATGGTTTTAAAAGTTATTCATTAAGGCGAATCAAATTCCAGCAAATATACATATACTCACAGAAATTTGATTCTCGTCAAACTTTCTATGAGGACAGGTTATCAGAAATATTACTAATGAATTGGTATTATTAATGCTTAGAAGTTAGACAGGTATAGGCAGTAAAAGATGTCAATGAATGAACACTCAGAAAACAATACAAACAGTTTAGGTGGGGCAGGCTGGTTATGGATGGTTCTTGCTACAACTGTGTTCAGTCTAGTTTGTACACTTTAGCTTTCCCATTTAACCCTTGATAAGCCACTTATCAGATTGCAGCTTATTAAGCTGGTTTAATAGCAAAAATGTACTTTATTTATATATGTAACTACAAACAATTGTAGCTATTCATTAGTGTTCTCCTAGTAAAAAGGAGTAGACCATGGCAGCTGTTACTCATACGTCTTATACTGGCGATTGGGTTCTAAATTTTGTCCGAGGATATTTAATCTTATCCTGGGGAGCAGTAGCCCTTTTGGTCGTGATGATAGTACTGAAAGTAATGTAAATCAGTGCATCATCTAAGAGCGAGCTTTTTCAAAACATCCATTATTTTTAGTTCGTTGGATGTGTACACTGAAAGAGTTCGCTTTTACTTATCTACTTTAAATAATACCCATCTCTAGACTTGCCGACATCGCCTGCCCAAGCTCAGAACATTGCTCAATAAAAGATTCTTGCCACTCACCACGGCAAACAATAGGCTCTTGAACCCATCGCCACTTTAGGCCAGTCAGAATAGTCTTAAGAGCGCGTACCGTTCCAGTACCGTCGTGCCCAGCCCTAACTACGGCAGAGACAGGAAGGCCTTGTTTTATCTCTAAGCAAGGGGAGTAGCAGCGGTCAAAAAAATCTTTCATCGCGCCACTCATATACCCTAAGTTTTCCGGTGTCAGTAGAATGATTGCATCGGCATTAATAACGTCATCAGGGTCACATTCGAGTGCTCTTTTTTGGATGACAGAAACACTTGATTCTGAATCCAAATCGCAGCTGCATAGGGCTTCTAGCATTCGTTGAGTATTAAGAGAAGGGGCGTGGTAGACGACCAAAAGAGTTTTACTCATCCCACACCCAGCGCAGAGGTTCGCCAAAGTCGTCGTAAATTAAACGTCTCTGTGGCTTTTTAGTGGTATTTGTTTTCAGCTTTTTATTTGTGCCGCCTTTCTTTCTGGAATCAATAGCAGCAACGACATCGTTTACGTAGCTTCTTGGCTCTTTCTTTTCGTTAAAAATGACGGTTTCTTGTGCTTTTAGTGGTCCACCTACCACACCAGAGACGCCTGAATTGATTTCCTCAACATGGCCACCAGTGCTTTCAAAAGAAAGAACATCTTGGTTCATCATTTCTCTTAATTGAGCTTTAGTGGGTTTTCTTTTCATAGTTTCAAGCAACGTAATTAATAAGGCTACAAACACGAATATGATACAATTATTCAGAATAACACGATGAGAGAATAGACTAAAATTCTAGGTCATTCCCACTAACTTGCATTGTCACTGTATCGGAAATATTTAAGATGTCTTGGTTAGGAAGTAAAAGAGCAAAAGTCATTGTTTGTATCAATCATCCATTACCCTACGGAAGCTCTAAAGATTCTCAACCACTGTCTAAACCTCTTATGGATGAAATCATTCAAGTAGGGGGTAATAATTGGCGTAAGATATTCAATATTTACTCAAAGCTCTGCTTCAACCTTCTTTCTATGAATGATCACAACTTATCCAGAGATACTGCCTCATGGCAAGAATATCGGGATAAATGTCTGCTTCGAGAGAGTTCTATTTTTAGCCTTCAGTATCTATATGAATCGTTATTATCACCGGTCGATAATGATTCTTTATACATACTTACGGGTAAGAAATGTGTTCAGGAGTACAATTTAACGGACAAGCTGGTCTGGATAAATAAAGACTTTGCACAAGTAGAGGGGATGAATATCGTTGTATGCCCGTACTTTGATTACAGGCAATTATCTAATGAAAAGCTCGAAACACTCACTCAACTTGTGAGTGAGCGTATCGACCTTACAGATTAAGACCCGTTTACAATCACACGGATGGCTTCAAGTTTAATCTGACAGCTGCTAATCGCTTGTTTACAAGCGGTTTGTTGTTCGGTTAATGCATCAATTTCTTCTTGTCGGACATTAGGGTTGAATTTCTTTAATGCGATTAAACGATTGATTTCATGGCCTAGTACTTGATCTGCACGCTCGTTGGCTTCTTTTATCAATCCTGAGAGCTTACTTTTTGCTTGTTTTTCTGCAACTTGGAACACACTAAAGATCAAATCTTTCTGCGATTTAATGACTTCATGTCGAATCGCCTTACTGATTTTCTGACGATGCTCGTGTAGGTGTTTGTCCGTCAGGTATTCAGTAAAATCCCTGTTGTCATGTGACACAACGTGACGAATGACACTTTTAGGCATGAATCGGTAGCACTGGCTGGATTTAGAGGCTTGAACAACGGGCGTATGAAGGGTTTCAACATACAAGGTACCTGGCGCAAGGCGAGGGTCCTTCATTAAACTGAATGCAGCGTTTCCATAGTGATGATCACATACCAAATCCATCACACCAGTCACCATCGGGTGTTCCCAAGTAAGGAAATTGAAATCCTCTCTTTCTAGTGCGCGATCTCTGTCGTATGTGACTGTAATTGGTTCATCGCTCACACCAGGGAAGTGATCCGTAAGCATCTGTTCACCAGCTTTAACAACCCAAGTACTGTCTGAATGGCGCTCACGATCAATACCAAAGCAATTGAACGCGGTATCCATGAACTTCTTAGGGTCATCAAACTCAAAGTCTTCAATGTCATGTACCATTTGTAATGCTTCAACAGGCTGACAAGAATTAAGCTCGAGTAATCGGTCTCTACCCGATTCAATTTTAGCTTTGAGTTCTGCGTTTTCAGCAGAAGTTTCATCAATCAGTTGTTGAATACGATCATTATTTTGACTTTGAACACATTCATCTAATTGTGTTTGAAAGTTCTGTATGAGTGCCTCTCCGGTTGCACAAGATTGACTGAACGCCCCCAGTCCTTCGTCATACCAGCGTTTGTATATTTCTTGTATTGAATCTTTAAAGTAGGGGGTGTGTATTGTGATGTCTTCGGTTTGCCCAATACGATCTAGACGACCGATTCTTTGTTCAAGTAAATCAGGGTGAGCAGGCAGGTCAAACATTACAATATGGTGTGCAAACTGAAAGTTTCGGCCTTCACTGCCAATTTCAGAACAAATCAAAAGTTGCGCGCCTTCTTCCATATCAGAGAAGTAAGCAGCAGACCTATCTTGTTCGATAATGCTCATTCCTTCATGGAACGCTGTAGTTTTTAAGCCTTCTCTCAAACGGAGATGCTCTTCTAGCGCAAGTGCCGTCTCAGCATGACGACAAATGATCAGCAACTTATCTTTTAAGTTTCGGTAGAGTTCAACTAAATAGCTAACGCGCGGGTCGATATCTATCCATTGAGACGCATCAATATCTGTCTCTGGCGTCAAAGATAGCTCGGAGTATAATTCCGGCTTTGGTAGCTCATGTTGCTCTAGGATTCGCTGTGGGAAGCCTTTGATGGCTGAACGCGTATTACGGAACAGAACTCTGCCTGTACCGTGATGATCAATTAAATGGTTAATCAGCTTTTGCTTATTTTCACTTGTCTGATTCGTTTCAAATTCTTTAATTAGCTCTGAAAGAAACTCATCATCAGACATGCCATTAATTTTCTTCAATGTTTCTGAAGATACTTCTTCGCTGTCTACAAGGTCATTGATCGCTGAAGATATTTCGTAGTAATTATCTTCTTGAGTAATGAATTGCTCAAGATTATCAAATCGTTGTGGGTCTAGGAGGTGAAGACGCGCAAAGTGGCCTTCCACACCTAATTGCTCAGGTGTGGCCGTTAGCAGCAATAAACCTGATGCTTTTTCTGATAAGGCCTGAACATGCGAATATTCAGGACTGACTTCTGATTCAGACCAATGTAGGTGATGCGCTTCATCGACAACCAATAAGTCCCAGTCAGCAGCGAGAGCTGAATCTAATATTTCTTGTTCATGCCAAAGTTTATTAGAAATTAGAATTAACTGATTTTGCTCAAAAGCGTCAGGTTCAAGTGCTCTTTCTTTATCATATACACTGAAGTGAAGGTTGAACTTTCGAAGCATTTCTACCAACCACTGATGAACCAAGGTATCAGGCACAGAAATCAGAACTCGGCTTGCTCTGCCGTTCACTAACTGTTGGTGAATGATTAAACCTGCTTCAATGGTTTTCCCTAAACCCACTTCATCAGCAAGTAAGACTCGTGGGCAAGGGCGGTTAGCAACGTTGTTAGCGATAAAGAATTGATGTGGCGTCAGTGAAATTCTGGGCCCCATTAAACCGAAATAATCGGCTTGTTCCAGTCGTTCACGTTCAATAAGACTTTTATAGCGAAGATGGAACCACTGGCTGCCATCGATGTTTCCAGCCGCTAATCGTTCCCAAGGTGCATTCAGCGAGACCTGATCCCCGATTTCTAATTCAGGCATAGGCCTTAATTCACCGTCTTTATCTTCTGCTAGGTAAATCAGTAGACCATTGTTGTCTGTAACTTCTGTGACTTTGTATTCGTTGCCTTCTCGGTCTGAAAAGGTGTCACCAACTTTATAGGTAATTCTGGATAAGGGCGCGTTATTTGACGCGTATGTCCGGCGTTCTTCAGCGGCGGGGAAGAAAATTTCGACCATGCGATGGTCAACTTGCGTGATAATACCTAAACCTAATTCTAATTCTGTCGTACTTAAATACCGTTGGCCAACTGAAAAACTCATAAATTACCTCATCTCTATTCAGGCGCGACATTCTAACGGCTAATTAGCTGATATCAATCATCGTTTACAAAGTTTTGTAATTTTGAAACTATATTAAGGCCACAGGATTCAACTTTAGATTAAAAAAGCCAAATATGCGCTCAAAAACTAGTCCTTAAACTCGAAGTTAAAGCGGCTAAATCAGCCTTGGAGATATCGTTGCTAATTCATATAACGAAAAGCTTATTGCCGTATCTTGGTGAGCGATTACAAAAAGACAAAGAAAACCATGCCTCTCTCGTGGGTAGAGCTAATGAAATGGGTGATCAATGGCAATGGCATGCACACCGATTCCCGTATGGTGAGTCTTGCTGTGTTCTTGTTTGTCACGATTCAACAGGGTTTATTTTGGCCCTAGCTGGCATTGAACTGCCTGATTACAACTGCATAAATGACATAATCAAAGATACGTTGATGGGTTCCATTGAAGATTTGGGGTTCACTCCAGCTCAATCAAAAAAAATAGGGTTGAAAGCAGGGCCTGTTATCTATGATGACCAATCAGCCGTTAAAGTAAAAGAAATGTTGAGTGTTGCTTGGCAGGACCTTAGAAACCTTCTGGTCGATAGGCCTAATTTATTGCTTTGGAATCCCTTAAGAATAAATGAACTTATTAATGAGAGAATTATAAAAAAGGACGACCAATGGAGTCGTCCTGATTCGTTGTTTAAAACGTTCCTTGAGGAACGTTTAAAGTCAATGCCTTAAGCAACTAGCGTCACCGATGAATTAACGACTTGCTGTTTTAAACAAGTCACTGTATTCCTCATACCCTTGGCTGACCAGTTCGTCTGAAGGTACAAACCTAAGTGAAGCTGAGTTGATACAGTAACGTAAACCTGTGGGTGCAGGTCCATCAGAGAAAACATGGCCTAAGTGTGAATCCCCGTACTTGCTTCGAACCTCCGTTCTCGGAAATACGAGCTTGAAATCGGTCTTTTCAACGACGTATTTATCATTGATAGGCTGACTGAAGCTCGGCCACCCAGTTCCTGATTTATACTTGTCGGTTGAGGAGAAAAGGGGCTCACCAGAGACGATATCAACGTAAATACCGCTCTTTTTGTTATCCCAGTATTCATTCTCAAAAGGACGTTCAGTACCTTCTTTTTGAGTGACTCGATACTGAAGTGCCGTTAATGACTGCTTAATTTCAGCGTCAGACGGCTTGCTGTAAGATTTGGAGATGGTTTTAACGTCTGAATTTGAAGCATCAGTGTTAACGTCTTTATGATTTAAAATATCAGATATTGTCTTGGGGTTTGTTAAACGATCTTCTCCCCATATCTTGTCTAAGTATTGATCACGGCCTGAGTTATAACGGTAATACTTATATCTCAGAGGATTCTTTTTATAATAATCCTGGTGATAGTCTTCCGCAGGCCAGAACTTGTCAAATGCAATCAGCTCTGTATCAATTGGCTTCTTAAACAGCTTGGTTTGCGTTAAATCATCAATAGACTCTTTTGCTAGCTCAAGCTGTTGTTGTGAATGGTAGAAGACTGCAGGACGGTATTGAGGGCCACGATCTACGAATGAACCAGCTGAATCCGTGGGGTCAATATGACGCCAAAATTGATCAAGCACCCCTTGATAATTAACAACGGAAGGATCATAAGTCACTTGAATGACTTCAATGTGGCCGGACGCTCCTGAGGACACTTGTCTGTACGTCGGGTTTTCAGACGATCCTCCAGAGTAACCGGACACAACTTCAATAACACCCGGTAACTTCTCTAGATCTGATTCAGTACACCAAAAACAACCACCTGCTAAGGTAGCCACTTTATATTGTTTTTCCGAATCAGATAGTTCCTTTTTATCTGAATCCATTGGATTAGAGAAAACCCAAACAGGTATTGCTAAAGCGAACGCACCTGCGGCAGTAATCCATTTATTCATTCCATACCCCTCAAACTAAATTAATTCAATGTGACTAAACATATGACATTAACTTAGTAAAAAGGTTGCAGGGTAAGAAAAAGTTAATGTAAGAATTCAGCTCGAGTCGTACCGTTAGACTTGAATGATCCACCCAACGCAGTAGTTTCTGTCGTTGAGTTTACATCTCTTACGCCACGAGACTTAACACAATAGTGAGTTGCCTCGATGGTGACAGCAACGTTTTTAGTTTCGAGCAATACCTGTAGTGCTATTAATACCTGTTGCGTCAGCCGCTCTTGAACTTGCGGTCGTTGAGCGAAGAAACGGACGATGCGATTTATCTTAGATAGACCGATGATTTTTTGTTCAGGGATGTAAGCCACTTTGGCAACCCCGTCGATAGTAACAAAATGATGTTCACAGGTTGATGTTAGATTGATGTCTTTTACTTTGATCATCTCCTCAACATTCATTTTGTTTTCGATAAGAGATATCTTAGGGAAGTGCTCGTAATCAAGGCCTGAGAATACTTCTTCCACGTACATCTTAGCAATGCGGTGCGGCGTCTCAATCAAACTGTCATCGCTGAGGTCAAGACCTAAAGTTCCTACAATTTCAGTCATTAACGACTTTATTCTCTCATATTTCTGTTGATCACTTAGCCCGGTGTCAATTAATGGAGTTTCCAATCCATGCTCCAATAGGGCTTTACGAACAATGCGAGCTTCTTCAGAAATCATCGGGGTCTCCGTGTGATGATAGTCAGGCGTGATTTAGGGCGTGAATTACAAATTAGTTTCAATATTGTGAATTTTAACAAACTAATTATCAATATCGAATGTGTTTAATAAAACAATCAACCACTTCAGAAGCGATATGATTACAGAGATCGCCTTAATTATGGTAAAGTCCCGCTTTTTAAACTGGTGCCCAATATGTTCTCTGACCTACAACTTTCACCTGAATTGCTTCTGGCAATACAGAAAATGGGTTTTGAATCTCCAACTAAAACTCAGACCCTTGCAATTCCAGCCATGTTAGAGGGGAGAGATGTAGTAGTCACAGCGTCAACGGGGACAGGTAAAACCCTAAGTTTCTTGGCACCGGCACTGAATAAAATACTTGAGAATAACGAATTTCTTGAGCAACCAAAGAAAGGTCAAAGAGTTCAGACTATTGTATTATCTCCAACTCGGGAATTAGCGAGCCAGATTGCCGCTGTCTGTGAGCAGTTGATGGAGTTTACCGACCTTAATGTGTGTGATTTGATTGGTGGCGAAGACTTTAAAGTTCAACAAAAAGTATTAAATAGATTCCCAGATGTTGTCATTGCAACGCCGGGTCGTTTGCTTGAACACCTTGACGCTAACTCTCTAAGTATTAAGGAAGTATCCACTGTAATCCTAGATGAAGCGGATAGATTGTGTGACCTTGGGTTTAACGATGACTTAATGGCCATTTTGGGTCACTTAGATGAAGCTCAAGTTGAAAGTGACATAGACTGCCAAACGGTTATGTTTTCAGCTACGACCACAGGCCGAACACGTAAGTTAGCAGAACAGGTTTTGGATACCCCTAACATCCTGACGATCAATACTCGTCGAGATCAAAAAGACAACATTAGACAGCAACTGGTATTGGCTGATGATGAAAGGCATAAATTAAAACTGTTGGTTTGGTTGTTAGAAAACGAAACCTTTGAACGAGCCATGGTTTTTGTTAACACAAAAACGCAAGCCGACAATTTATGCGGTAAGTTAAGATACCATAAACAGCGCTCAGCAGTGCTTCACAGTGACATGAAGCAAAGTGTAAGAGAAGGTACATTAAAAGCCTATTCTGAAGGCCGAGTTGACGTTCTAGTGGGCACAGACTTAGCGGCTAGAGGACTCGACATTGAAGATGTGGATCTTGTTGTTAACTTTGATATGGCGCGCAAGGGTGACGACTACACCCATAGGATTGGGCGTACAGGGAGAGCAAATAAAGATGGCCAATCATTTGTGTTAATTATGCCAAATGAGTGGAACTTGATGTCTTCGATCGAACGTTATTTGAAAATAAGATTTGAGTTAAAAGTAATTAAAGAGCTTGTTGGTCTATTCAAGGGACCAAAAAAGATAAAAGCGTCGGGTAAAGCCGCAGGCACTAAGAAAAAGAAGAAAAAAGTCATTGATGCTAAATCAAAGAAAAAGCCTAAGAAGAAAGGGCCAGGAAAGAAAATAGTTAAGAAGTAGTAAGCCCTCAGAGAGAGCTTAATTTAAACGTGACCTGAGTTACGAAGGAAAGGTCTGCACAAAGGCGGGCCTTTTACTTATTTTCTCAACGTATTCAGCTAAGGCAGGGTAAGATAATTTCCATTTCTGTTCTGGAAATCGAAATTCAAACCAATCAAGAAAGCTTACGACGGCGATATCTGCGACACTAAAAGCGTTGTGACAAAAATACGGTTTATTATCTAACTTAGCCTCCAGCGAGGCTAACCCTGCATTAATTTTCTGTTGCTGCCGATCTATCCAATCCTGTTCTTGTTTATCTTCAGCTCGTTTCTTTTCAAGAAAAATGATAATTGCTGCTTCGCACACACCATCAGCAAGTGCTTCAATCTGCTTAACCTGAACCGCTTGTAGTTTATTATCCGGTATCAGCCTAGTCGCGGAATCCTTGGTCTCTAAGTAATCTACAATCACAGAAGAGTCGGTCCAGACTTGCCCTTTATCTACAAGAGCAGGAACTTTCCCTAAAGGATTGTAGTTGCCTACGTCAGTGTCTGCGTCCCAAGGAATGGATTCATGCAATTCAAAGTCTAATTTCTTCTCTATTAGGGCTATACGTATTTTACGTGCAAAGGGACTTGTAAGGGATGCAACTAATTTCATACTGGGTCCTAACTGATCAGGGTTATCTATTATTCCAGATTTTTGCGACCGCTCGATCCGTGCCGAGTAAGCCTACCACCAAGCCAACGGTACTCAAGGAGCCAAAAACGACTACGGGTATGTAATAACCCGGATCAGCCCCCTTAGGGATTAAATAGACAACAAGTGCCATTAAGAAGAAAAATACAGAACTGATAAATATTAATATTTTTCTATTGAGAGGTTTGTATTCATAGGGTTCATTTTCGGATTCAAAAATATTTAAGATTGGACTGAACAGTTTTCTTAGTGTTGTCTTCATTATAAGTTGTGATTCTTCAGCTGAAATAATTATTGATGAGTATATTTCCGGTGAGATTTTAAATCCATGATTACATTCCTTTCTACACTGAAAGCCTTCACGTAAACGCTTAACGACTTAGATCTAACATGAATAAGGTATGCTAAACCCTTGTTATATAATGACTAACTTCCTTAGAGTAATTATTCAAGTTAATCACTATTTATAAAACAAACATATCCGACTGATCACTTCGTCTTTTTGCTCAGATCAAACGCTCCAGACCATTAAATGTTACAAAAGTTTACATTGTGTTTTGTGTAATCATAGGACTTTGCGTTCTGATTTGACGCATTTAAATCACTATAAAAAGAATAGTAGGCTAAATACTCACAAGCGCCTATGGTTACTGTAGTCATTCAAATTCTTTAGTGTAAATACTCTAAGTGTTTACGGCGTCAAAATTCAACAAAGTGTCGTAACTTTGTAATTGAATGGTATTGGTTAACATGGTTCTATTTACACAAAGTTACACATTATTCAGCGGAAGAATGCGAATAGAATTCAAATATTGAGGGAAGTGAAGAAATGAGCAATAAAGAAGGGTCGGTGATCAATAAAGAACTTTCCGGTAAACACGTATTAATTACGGGTTGTACTGGTTTTCTTGGTAAAGTTTTATTAGAAAAGCTTCTCAGGTCTGTACCTGATATTGCAGGTATTCACTTACTTATGCGTGGAAGTAAAAAGTTCTCATCCGTAAGAGAACGCTTTGATGCAGAAATTGCTAGTTCAACCGTCTTTAATCACCTTCGTACTGAAGATGCCGCAGGATTCGAAAACCTTTGCGACGAAAAAGTTCATGTGATCTCAGGTGAATTAACGCAACCAAATTTTGGTTTAGCTGATGATGAATTCCAAACCTTAGCTAACAACTTGGATATGATCGTTAATTCAGCGGCCAGCGTTAATTTTAGAGAAGAGCTCGATAAAGCAATCACTATCAATACCCTTTGCTTGAATAATATTATTGCCTTGTCAGAAGCGGGTAACAATATCCCTGTTGTTCAAGTATCAACATGCTATGTTCATGGGTTCAATACTGGCGACATTTACGAAGAAACAAAAGCCCCAGCAGGTCGTTCTATTCCTCGTAATACTCTTGGTCAATATCAAATTGAAAGTACAATCCAGAAGCTTCAAAAGAAAATATCTAAAGTTAAAGAGAAAGCAAAATCAAAAGGGCATTTATCTAAGCTACTCATTGATTTAGGCATTGAAGAGGCTCATAAATACGGTTGGAACGACACCTATACATTTACAAAGTGGATGGGTGAGCAGCTACTGATCGAAAACTTAACAAATAAGTCGTTGGCCATCGTTCGACCTGCAATTATTGAGAGCACAATGTCAGGCCCTCAACCGGGTTGGATCGAAGGTGTTAAAGTCGCGGATGCTATTATTTTTGCTTACGCTCGAGGCAAGATTGCAATGTTCCCTGGTGATGCCAATGGTGTCATTGATATTATTCCTGCTGACCTTGTAGCGAACTCAATTATTCTTGCAATGACTAAAACATTTAAGAACCCGGGTCATACAAATATCTATCAGAGCTGCAGCAGTGGTTCAAATCCCGCTCGAATTGGTCAGCTTCGCGATTATATGGTTGATGAGGGGACGGCAAATTTTGAAGCGTACCCAAAACTGTTCAAAGGTAAGCGCCCAGCGGACTATTTCCCACTTGCACCTCAAGCCGCATTTGATAATGCAATGAAGGCAGTTCAGTTACCATTGGATATGGCTCAACGAGCAAGGTCCATATTAGGTATGGAAGACCAGAAATGGGGTTTCCATAAAAATATTGATACGGCGGCTAAACTATCGACTGTTTTTGCATTCTACTCACAACCAAAATACAAGTTCCATAACGGTAAGCTTTTAGCGCTAGCTGAAGAGCTTGGTGTGGCTGGTGACAGTGAATTTATTGTAGACCCTGCACTTATCGACTGGAAAAAGTACTTTGGTAAGACGCACATTGCAGGCCTTGAGAAATACGCTTTGGTTGATAAATCAACCAAGCCTGGATCAAAATCAGAAACAGCTAAAGTTAAGAGTTTATTTACCAATAAATCAAAACCAGCACAAGAAACGAAGAAAGATATAAAAGCGGCAGTTTAAACCGCATTTCAGTTAAACAAATCGTTACCAAGAACCTCGCAAATTGCGGGGTTTTTTTATGCTTTCAATCTTACTACTCGACTTAAGCTGTGTAATAATGCGCGCTTTCGTCCGTTTGACAAAGTTGGAATACAGTTTTGATATCTACAGCAAATATTACAATGCAGTTCGGTGCTAAACCTTTATTTGAAAATGTTTCAGTAAAGTTTGGCGAAGGCAATCGCTATGGTTTGATTGGCGCAAACGGTTGCGGAAAATCAACATTTATGAAAATCCTGGGTGATGATCTAGATCCGACCGCAGGCAATGTAATGCTTGATACCAATGACCGTGTTGGTAAATTACGTCAGGATCAATTTGCTTACGAAGAATACACTGTAATTGATACAGTAATTATGGGCCACACCGAACTTTGGGCAGTCAAAGAAGAGCGCGATCGTATTTACGCTGATCCGGAAATGACAGAAGAAGACGGCATCAAAGTTGCCGAGCTTGAAGTGGAATTTGCCGAGATGGATGGCTACACCGCAGAATCACGCGCAAGTGAATTATTACTGGGCGTTGGAATCCCACTAGAGCAACATTCAGGGCTCATGAGTGAAGTAGCTCCTGGATGGAAACTTCGAGTACTTCTTGCTCAGGTATTGTTCTCTGATCCTGATATCATGCTATTAGATGAACCAACCAACAACCTGGACATCAATACTATCCGGTGGTTGGAAGATATTCTGAATGAGCGTAATTGCACGATGATCATCATCTCGCACGATCGCCACTTCTTAAACAGTGTTTGCACACACATGGCGGATCTTGATTACGGTGAACTGCGTTTGTACCCAGGTAATTATGATGAGTACATGACAGCTTCGACTCAAGCCAGAGAGCGTTTACTGGCTGATAACGCTAAGAAAAAAGCTCAGATATCGGAACTGAAAGCATTCGTTAGCCGTTTCTCTGCAAACGCATCTAAAGCAAAGCAAGCAACGTCTCGCGCACGTCAGATTGATAAAATCAAACTTGACGAAGTTAAGCCTTCAAGCCGAGTTAACCCATTCATTCGTTTTGATCAAGAAAAAGAACTTCATCGTTTGGCTCTTGAAGTTGAAAAGCTTAATAAATCATACGATGACCTTCATCTTATTAAAGATTTAAACCTTATGATCGAGGTCGGTGAGAGAGTCGCTATTATTGGTGAGAACGGAATTGGTAAAACAACACTTCTTAGAATGCTTGCTCAAGACTTAGAAAATGATAGCGGAACAGTGAAGTGGTCTGAAAATGCTAATCTGGGTTATTTCGCTCAAGACCATGCCCATGACTTCGAAGAAGATAAAACACTTTTTGATTGGATGACTGCCTGTGGTAAAGAAGGCGATGATGAGCAAGTTATTCGAGGCACATTGGGTCGATTATTGTTTTCAAACAACGACATAGGTAAGAGTGTCAAAGTGATTTCTGGTGGGGAGCAGGGCCGAATGATGTTTGGCCGTCTAATTCTTCAGCAGCCAAACATTCTTTTGATGGATGAGCCTACCAACCACCTTGATATGGAGTCCATTGAGTCTTTGAATCTTGCTTTGGAGCAATTTAAAGGCACTTTGTTCTTCGTAAGTCATGACCGAGAGTTTGTTTCCTCGTTAGCCACTCGCGTACTTGAAATCACTAAAGATGGCATTATCGACTATCAAGGTGGTTATGAGGACTACCTTAAAAGCCAAGGTATTGATGCATAACGTTAAGAATTAAAGGAGTTTAGGGTGTCGAATTCATTAAAAGATCAGTTGCTGAATGCAGGCTTAGTTTCTGAGAAGCAAGTTAAGAAGGCCAAGAAGGCCAAGTATCAAGAAGGTAAAGAAGCTAGAAATGGCGGAAAAGAAATTGTTGATCATTCTAAACTGGCTGCAGAGAAAGCTAAAAACGCAAAAATAGCAAAAGACAAAGCGCTTAATCAGCAACAAACAGAAAAGGCTCAACGCAAAGCTGTTTCTGCTCAAATTAAGCAGTTAGTTGAAATGAATCGATTGCCTAAAGACCCCGATGGTACTGCATACAATTTTTCAGATGGTAAAAAGGTTAAAAAAATCTACATTAGTGATGAAATAATTGATCAGCTAAGTAAGGGTAGGTTGTGTATTACCAAGCTTGGCGACCAATATGAAGTCATTCCTTTGCCCGTAGCTGACAAGATTGCTCAGCGAGATGAGTCTCGCATCATTGTTAAAAATGAAAAGACAGAGCAGAGTGAGCAAGAAGAGGATTGGTATGCAGACTATGAAATCCCTGATGATTTAATGTGGTAAGTAATCAGGATTTCATGCGTTAAAAAAGCCCGCTGCTGCGGGCTTTTTCATTTCTACTTCTTAATTAAGTAAGCACCGCATTCTGCATGATCTGTATAAGGAAACTGATCAAAAAGCGCCATACGTTTTACTTCATGTGTTTTTTCTAGTTGTGCTAAATCTCTTTTTAACGTCTCTGGACTGCAAGAAATATAAATAATATTGTCGAAGTCACTTACCAACTCACGTGTACCGTCATCTAAACCAGCTCTTGGCGGGTCAACAAATACGCTACTAAAGCTGTACTCATTCAGTTCTTCGTAGGGCATTCTTCGAGTTTCTTTTCGCTTATTCGATATTTCAGTAAATTCTTCACTGGATAAGCGAGCCACTCGGATATTATCTATGTTGTTTTTATCTATATTAAACTCTGCAGCCTTAACACTAGTCTTAGATATTTCAGTTGCCAATACTTTATTAAAGCGTGTGCTTAAAGGGAGGGTGAAGTTTCCATTACCGCAATACAGCTCAAGAAGGTCACCACCAATGCCTTCAGATTGTTTGCATGCCCAATTGATCATTTCTTGGTTCACGCGAGCATTGGGTTGAGTAAAAGCGCCTTCAATTTGTTTGTAGGTGAATTCTTTATTAATGACATTTAAAGTTTCTTCAACGTAATCTTGAGTCAGGACTAGATGAAGTTTACGAGCACGACCTATAACCATTGAATCAAGCTTATCTTCAAGTTTTTTAGCTTCTGCAATCCACTCATCGTCAAGCTGGCGATGGTAGATTAAAGTAATGAGTTTTTGACCGGACAACGTCGTAAGGAATTCAACTTGGAAAAGTTTTTTCCTGAGTATGGTATTTTCTCTTACACAATCTAAAAGCTTAGGCATTAACGTCTGTATTTGTTCATCAGCAATAAGAAACTCATCGACACGATAAGGCTTCTTTGACTCACCTTTTTTATACATTACGTAATAAAGATCATCGCCTTCATGCCACACTTTGAATTCAGCTCGCATTCGAAACCCTGTCGGCGCCGATCGAAAGACATCAAACTCACCGCAATAATCAGACTCAAAAAGAGACTTAATTTCATTCGTTTTGCTTTCAAGAAGCTGATCATAGTTTTCTGGCTTTACTGCGGATGTGGGCATAACAACTTCCTAAACGTTCTTTTATAGAATGTGTGATCACATATCAGACATAACCACAGATTCAATGAGGCGTGCTATTATACGCGCCTGATTACATTCCTCAATCGAAGAGAACTCTTTCGAACCTAAAGAATTTAAGGGCATCTTATGTTTACAGGTATTGTCAGCAATACGTTTCCTGTAGTTGAAATTACGGATCAAGAGCACTTACGAAGAATCGTTGTGAATCTGAGTCCTGAACTAAGAATCAATTTAAATATTGGTGCAAGCGTGTCAAATAACGGTGTCTGCTTAACCGTTGTGCAAATCGATGAAAAGGGCGTTCATTTCGACATAATTGATGAGACCTTACGCCTTACCAACCTTGGTGAGCTTATAGAGGGGGATGCGGTCAATATAGAAAGGGCTGCATCTTATGGTGATGAAATAGGGGGCCATATTGTTTCCGGTCACATCGTTGATACGGCTGTTATTGAAGCGATTGAAAAAACTGATACAAACACTGCCATATACCTTCAAGCAGATCCAGCCTGGTCTAAGTATCTTATGCCAAAGGGGTTTGTTTCGTTAAACGGCTGCAGTTTAACGATTGGTGAAAGTGTAAATGAGGGCTATTTCTCGATACATCTAATCCCAGAAACGTTGGCTGTAACGACGTTTGGTTCTGCCCAAATAGGAGACAGAATCAACCTGGAAATTGATCCATCCACGCAGACCATTGTTGATACCGTGGAACGCTATTTGTCTGAAAAGAATGTGTCTTAACTTATTATACTGAGGGTATTTTGGTCAGTTATTCTTCAATTTTAAATGAAACCCTAAATATTACCGGGCCTATTTTCTCGATAGTGCTTTTAGGATGGTTTCTAGCACGGATTGGCTGGTTATCCAGTCAATTTGTGAGTACTGCATCTAACCTTATTTTTACTTTATTTCTTCCTCTATTAATATTTAACGCCATCATTAACATGGATGTTGTTAATGACATGGATTGGACAATAGTTTTATACAGCTGGCTACTTACCTGCATATGTTTCGGTGTCGCGTGGTTGTTCATTCGAAAAAGTAATGCGCCAAATGCAGATAAAGGCGTGTTCGTTCAAGGGGCTTTTAGAAGTAACTTAGGTATCGTAGGTATAGCCTTGTGCTTTAATAGCTATGGCAATGACGGAGCAGGGCAGGCAGCTCTATTGTTAGCGACAGTTACGCCCTTATTTAATATTTTTTCAGTGATAGTTTTAAGTCATTATCAAAACGATCATAAAACGGTAAACATCAAGGAACTGCTTAAGACAATCATTAAAAACCCTCTAATTATTTCAATCGCACTGGCATTGCCTCTCAGTGTTATAGGATTTCAGTTTCCTAAATGGTTGGCCAGCTCAGTTGATTCAATATCCGACATGACCCTACCTTTGGCACTGCTTTGCATTGGGGGATCATTGAATCTTAAAGCACTTCGGCAATCGTCCATACTGTCCGGGTGGAGTTGTTTGCTTAAGTTGATTGTTTTCCCATCGCTTGCAGCGCTAGGAGCAATATTGATGGGATTTGAAACACTTACCGTTGGTATTATCTTCTTGATGTTTGCCAGTCCAACAGCCGCTGCCAGCTTTGTAATGGCTAAAGCTATGAAAGGGAATGCGGTAATGGCAGCCAATATCATAGCGCTTACCACGGTCCTTTCAGCATTTACTGTGAGCTTAGGGCTTTTTGTTTTAAAGAGTTTGGAGCTTGCACTCTAAATACATCGGCCATCTATTAAGGCTTATCTTGTTTTCCTGCAAAGGCATCAGGCTTCTCAATGGTGGTGTCTTGGCGGTCCAAAATACCCACATCAAGAATAGGGGATGCATCGATATGTTGAGCATCCATCATTTGAGCCACACGCTGAAGAGAGGAGATAATCATTGTCTGCTCCCATTCCTGTAGATCATTAAACTGTCGAGTAAAATGCTCTTGGAGCGGTATTGGCGCCTCTTGTAGGGTACTGTTTGCCTGTTCAGTAAGGTAAGCATGTACTTTACGCTTATCTTCTTTGGAGCGTTCTCGATAAACCAAATCTCGCTTCTCAAGTCGGTCTAGAATGCTTGTTACTGTGGCTTGGCTGAGGCTGATTTCATTTGCCAATTCGCCAATTGTAACTTCACCTTTGTTACGAATGGTCTGCAATAGCATTATTTGAGGCGCAGTTAGCCCTGTTGTTTTCGCCAGATGTTTAGAATGAAGATCCGTTGCTCTGATCACACGACGTAAGGCGACTAGTACTTCTTCTATACTGTTCAAAGTATTTCTCTGTATATAGATGTGTTGATTGCATTATATAGAGAACTTAATAGAACACTAAAGAAATCTTCTCCTTGAATCTTATACGGTGATGCTCAAACCAGCTATATAGCGCTGTCATGTGTTCAAGGATTGAGATGGAGATGAAATATTGTTTAGTGTACTATATTTAGCATACTAAATAATTTTCATCAAAAACTACAAAGTAGTATCACGTGTTCTATGCTTTAGGCGTATAACCGAACGCAGTAATTTGTTTAGATGACTATTTAATTAATTCTATATTGAGGTTTTTTTTGTCTAATTTCGAAGATATTGTCCTTAGACCCCCTGTACTAGAAGATGGCATGAATGTTTTTCGCTTAATAGAAAACTGCCCACCACTTGATGTAAATTCCAGTTATTGCAACCTTCTTCAAAGCAGTCATTTTTCTAGCACTTCTGTAGCCGCCCATACCCCAGGAAGCCAAGCACTCTTAGGGTTTATTTCAGGTTACGTAATTCCAGAACGACCAGACACTCTATTTGTTTGGCAAGTTGCTGTCGCAGAACACGCCAGAGGCATAAGGCTGGCCTCAAGAATGCTTGAGCATATTCTGAACCGCAGCTGTTGCTCAAACATATCGTACTTAGAAACAAGCATTACTAATGAAAACCAAGCGTCTTGGGCTTTATTTAAAAGCCTAGCAAAAGGATTATCTGCAGATTTAACGTCTTCAGATTGGATGAACAAAGATACTCATTTCTCCGGTCAGCACGACTCTGAAGCACTTGTGCGTATTGGCCCGTTTAACAATTCTTAAAAAGTGTAAGTAGAACAATATGAAAATTTTTGATGAGATTGAATCCGAAGTACAAAGTTATGCTCGCTCATTCCCACGAGTGTTTAATCGCGCTAAAGGTGAGTTGATGTGGGACGAGGATGGTAATCAGTACTTGGACTTTCTCGCTGGTGCAGGGACTCTGAATTACGGCCATAACAACCCTCTTTTTAAAGATACGTTAATTGACTACATTCAGAACGACGGCATTACTCATGGCTTAGACATGCACACCAAAGCCAAAGGTGAGTTTCTACAGACCTTCAATGACAAAATCCTCAAACCTCGAAACATGGATTACATGGTTCAGTTCACCGGCCCAACCGGCACTAATGCTGTTGAAGCTGCAATGAAGCTCGCTCGTAACATTACAGGACAACATAACATTGTTACTTTTACCAATGGGTTTCATGGCGTGAGCTTGGGGGCACTGGCTGCCACAGGTAACTCCCACCACAGAAATGCAGCGGGCGTAAGCTTAAACGGCGTTCATCGTATGCCTTATGATGGTTACTTAGGTGAGAACATAAACACCACTGAGTACTTAGATAAGGTTCTGTCAGATTCCAGCAGCGGCATTAACTCGCCAGCTGCCGTGATTGTAGAGACAGTACAAGGGGAAGGAGGAATTAACGTAGCCACCATTAAATGGTTACAAGATCTTCAGAGAACATGTAAAAAGCATGGGCTTCTTCTAATCATTGATGATATTCAAGCAGGTTGTGGTCGCACAGGCGATTACTTTAGCTTCGAAGAAGCTGGCATCGAACCGGATATCATTACGTTATCCAAGTCTCTAGGTGGCTATGGCCTACCATTTGCTTTGGTACTAATGAAACCAGAACTGGACCAATGGAAGCCTGGAGAACACAATGGTACTTTCCGAGGTAATAATTTGGCCTTTGTGACCGCGAAGGCAGCCATTGATCACTACTGGTCCGATAAAAAATTCAGTGATGATATCAAAAGGAAAGGTCGTTACGTGTCCGAGCGACTAGAAAACATTGTTAGCCAATACGGAAATGGAAACTTCACGACGAAGGGGCGAGGTATGTTCCAGGGCATTAATTGTGTGAGTGGTGATATAGCAGCCAAAATCACACGAAATGCTTTTAAGAAAGGGCTGATCATTGAAACCAGTGGCGCAGATGATCATGTCGTAAAGCTTTTGTGTCCGTTAATTATCAGTGATGATAATCTTAAGAAAGGCGTTGATATCGTTGAATCGGCAATTAAAGAAGTTTGTGAAGCCGAAACCAAGATACCAGAAGAAGAAACCTACTTCGAAACTGAACCCTCTAAGAATTAAGGCCGTTTTATGATCGTAAGAAAGCTATCCGATGCCAATCAATCCAACCGAAGAATTGTATCTCCTGACGGCAATTGGGAAAGTACTCGGCTTTTGCTAAAAGAAGACGGGATGGGGTATTCCTTTCATGTAACCACCATCTATAAAGGTGCTGATTTTCAGATGCATTATCAGAACCATTTAGAATCGGTGTACTGTATGTCAGGGTCTGGTGAAGTTGAAACACTTGCTGACGGGAAAAAGTACCCAATAGAACCAGGAACTATTTATAACTTAGACAAACACGACAAACATATTTTGCGTGCATTTGAAGAAATGAAAATGGCTTGCGTATTTAATCCGCCTCTAAACGGTAAGGAAGTACACAACGCTGAAGGGGCTTATGAATTAGAAGCAGAAGCAATCGAGCAATAAAAGGGCGCCACTTCCGTTCATTTCTATCAAGGGGGGCTTAACATGCCTCCTTTTTTCTGGGCTGTATTTTCTTGCACAGATCATCAGTTTCTTTAAGAAATGACTGAAACTCACTCCAAGATGCAGCTTAAAAAAACACTCGCTTTCCACTAAGCTGGATTTGATATCGAAATATTGTTGCAACTATTTCTGGTGAAAACTGACTAACTTTCTAACCTATTAAGCAGAAACATATTTTTAAGCATAAACTGATTCTGCTATTACTACTGTTAGAAAGGATTTTGTTAAGATGATGACTCCCGAAACTGCAACTCGTCCAAAAGTTCTGTTCCTTTGTGTTGAAAACTCGTGCAGAAGCCAAATAGCAGAAGCCTATGCTAAATCCCTGCTTTCAGAGCTGTGTGATTCCTACAGCAGTGGCTCAAAGCCATCAGGTAAAGTAAACCCTAAAGCAGTGGCGTCCATGGGGCGTGCGGGATATGACATGAATACACATACCTCTAAACCCCTTGAGCAATTACCAACTAAGAACTTCGATATTGCTATAACCATGGGATGTGGAGATTTTTGCCCAGATATCAAAGCAGGTCACAGCGAAGACTGGAATATTCCAGATCCGAAGCATATGGAGACTCAAGATTTCGATCAGGTAAGGGATCAGATTAGGAGTAAAGTTCAAACACTTAAAGATTTGCTACCTAAAAGCGCATAATATAACCAACAACCAGCCTTTTCTTACTACGCCGTTTCTGCTTTAAATAAATCAATGAATAAGGCTGTTGTTGTACATCTCTCGCAATTGATAAACTCTATTGATTGCGTTTATTAACTCCAAAACGTTTAGAAAGTCAGAAGATAACCCTTCTTCGAAATCCATAACTAATTGCTCCCATAATGATTTATCATATCCTAGCTGCATCTTTTGTTGCCTATCAACAATTAAAGTAGGTAATCGTTAATTTCTTACAAGGATTTCATTTATGTCGGTAAATGGTATTAATAAAATCGCCGTTATTGGGACGGGCGCTATCGGGGGCTATTATGGAGCAAAGCTTTCGGAGTCTGGTTTAGATGTCCATTTTCTGGCTCGTTCAGATGTAGATCACATTAAAAACAATGGGTTGGTTATTAAATCTGATAAATCAAATGATATAAACTTATCTAACGTCGCTGTTTATGGCTCTTCCCTGGATATGCCTGTCTGTGATTTGGTTCTAATCGCCCTAAAGACAACTGCGAATGAAGAGCTTAAGCGTTTGCTTGAACCAATGCTGGGCCCAAATACCATTTTGTGTTCTTTGCAGAATGGGTATGGGTTAGAAGCACAATTAAATAACCTATTTCCCAATCAACCAATCATTGGTGGGTTGTGCTTCATTTGCTCACAAAAATCTGGCCCCGGTGAAATTCATCATCAAGACTTTGGTGGCATCCGCTTTGCTGATTTTAATGCTGGAAGCAATCATTTTAAGCAAACAATGCAGGTTTTTACCGACGCTGACATACCTGTTCAGATTTCTGAATCCTTGGATAAGGCTCGGTGGGAGAAGTTAATCTGGAATATACCATTTAATGGTTTATCTGTGATTTTAAATGCCAACACCAAAGACATGCTTAGTGATAAGTCTAGCCGCCAACTAATTAAAGACATCATGTTAGAGGTTATTGAAGCAGCTAATGCTTTTGATTGCGATATAGAGCTCGACTATGCGGATTCACTGATCAATCTAACCGATGGAATGACTGCGTATTTCCCCAGCATGAAAGGGGATTATGATGCATCAAGATCAATGGAATTAGACGCGATTTACAATGCACCTTTGAAGGCAGCCGCATCAAAAGACATTCCAATGCCTAAAATTAAAATGCTATTTGAGCAACTTTCATTTCTTAATCATTAATTGCCTATTAGGTTGTCATAAAAAATGCACTTTATTTTAAAGTGCATTGCTTAGTACGATGAATGAGAATTGAATCTTTAAGAATTTCGCTCTGGGCCTGCGGAGGCTTTTTTGGAATCACCTATGGATATATGAGATGAGGAAATCATTTCTTCATCAACGTCTTCTTCGCAAACATACACAGGTCTCAAATCATGCTCTGCAACTTCTTGATCTGTTGTATGGAGGGCGCCTTTCTCTTTTTTGCGTTTTTCTAATCGCTCAGAAAACATTAGATACCTCGCTTTCATATAGGCATCAGCCTGCTCTTGAAAAGGAGAGCGATAAGGCGTTAGAACCAAATCAAACACCATGAACATACACCCAATTGATGCCCAGGCAATAAGAATACTTTCACTGGTTGCCGCCTGAAGGTTAGGGGATTGCGAAAGGAAACTGTTGAACAAGTCTATCAATTGCTGTGAAAAAACAACAAGATTAAAGTGAGACAACAGTAGAGGCACCCAAACGGTCAAAAAGACAGGAAAAAATCCAAAAGACCAGAGTAACTTTCTTAAAATATATACCGCGACTCGCTTCCTATTTTCTTTTTTTAATTCTTTATCATTTTTTAGTTCAGAGAGATAACTTTCACGTAATTTCCAGTAGTCGTCCAAATACTCTTGCCTAACTGACATGTGTTTTGGTTGCATCCTATAACCCCAACTGTATACAAGTCGAACAGTGTGACTGATACCCGTGCGTTTCTATTGTGATCACACTAGGCATCTGCTAGAGTCCGGTCGATATTGTATGTAATTTTAAATAATAATAGTGCCTATTGTGACAAACTTTCGAGCCCAGTTGCTTCGATTTCGTCTCAGTCTCATTTAAAGAGGCGTTAGACAGTCATATTGAACTGTTTAGCCCTTTTGAAATCAGACTTTAAAGCAGCCAAGTTCGTAAATGGATAGTTTGAATGAATGACCCTCAACAAGTTGTAGCATCTAGAGTAACCCCTGAGTTAATCACAAAACAAGACCGTCTTCCTTATGGTTTTGCTAAGAAGCACGGTGTTCTCCTAGAAATTAATGGAACTCAGACGCCGATTCTTTACATGAAAAAAGATGTTCAGATATCTACATTTACTGAAGTTCAAAGAATTCTAAATTGTCAGTTTACTATTTCAGAAGTAAGTGACGATAAGTTTGAAGACTTAATTGCCGAACAATATCAGAACCAATCAAGCGACGCCATGCAAATGGTTGAGGGGATCGGTGAGGACATGAATCTTGAATCACTAGCTGATTCAGTCCCAGAAAGTGAAGATCTACTCGAGCAAGAAGATGATGCACCGATCATCCGACTTATCAATGCAATTTTAACTGAGGCCATTAAAGAAGCTGCGTCGGACATTCACATTGAAACCTTCGAAAAAAGTTTGACAGTTCGCTTCAGAATCGACGGTGTATTGAGAGAAATAGTTCAACCTAAACGTCAACTTGCTCCATTGCTTGTCTCTCGTATTAAGGTAATGGCTAAACTCGACATCGCTGAAAAGAGAGTGCCTCAAGATGGTCGTATATCTCTCCGAATAGCAGGCAGAGAAGTGGATGTTCGAGTTTCAACCATGCCCGCGTCGAATGGTGAACGTGTTGTATTGCGTTTGCTTGATAAAAACGCAACCCGTTTAGACTTATCGCATTTAGGTATGGTTGACCGTGATTACAAGTTAATGACGGACTTGGTGAATAAACCGCACGGGATTATTCTCGTTACCGGGCCTACGGGTTCAGGTAAAACCACCACGCTATACGCAGCACTGTCCGACATTAACGATCAAACAAGAAATATCCTAACAGTCGAAGACCCTATCGAGTATAACCTGCCTGGTATTGGCCAAACGCAAGTAAATAGCAAAGCGGAGATGACGTTTGCCCGAGGATTAAGAGCTATTTTGCGTCAAGATCCTGATGTGGTGATGATTGGTGAAATTCGAGATAAAGAAACCGCTGAAATTGCGGTTCAAGCCAGTTTGACCGGTCACTTAGTACTCTCGACACTTCATACCAATACGGCTGTCGGTGCCGTAACCCGTTTACAAGATATGGGCGTTGAACCTTTCTTAATATCAAGCAGTTTATTAGGGGTACTTGCTCAGCGATTAGTAAGAACACTTTGTAGTGAATGCAAAACTCCTTACGAAGCAGACTCTGCCACAATGGATTTACTGGGAATTACCCCAGGCACCCCTTCACCGACATTATTTCATCCTGTCGGTTGTGAGACATGTAATGGCAGTGGCTATAAAGGCCGACAAGGTATTTACGAATTGATCCACATTGATGATCAAATGCGAAATCAAATCCACTCATGCGTTGGCGAACAAAAAATGAACACCCACGCACGGAAGCTTTCCCCAAGTATACGTCAAGACGGTATGGCTAAGGTCATGCAAGGCATAACTACGGTTGAAGAAGTCCTAAGAGTTACTAGAGAAGATTAATTGGAGTAGGCATGGCAGCTTTCGACTATGTCGCACTGGATGAACGCGGCAAACAAAAAAAAGGCGTAATTGAGGGTGACAGTGCAAGACAAGTTCGTCAAGCACTGAGAGATAAAGGCTTTACACCATTAAGCGTAGAACAAGCTAAAGAAAAACAGGGCGGCGGTAGTTTAAATTTGTCGTTCAGTGGTAAAGGCAACATTTCTACACCCGACCTTTCCTTGCTAACTCGACAAATGGCGACTTTGATTCAATCAGGTATACCTCTAGAGGAAGTCCTGCAGGCCGTTGCTAACCAAAGCCCTAAAGCCAACGTAAAGTCCATGATGCTTTCGATTCGTTCGAAGGTCCTAGAGGGGCACAGCCTTGCCAATGCATTAGGTGAGTATCCTGGGGCCTTTCCAAAGTTATTTAGATCAACCGTTGCCGCCGGTGAGCACTCAGGCCACTTAGATTCCGTGTTAGAAAGCTTGGCCGATTACGTTGAGCGTCAGCAAATGGCTGTTCAAAAAATTAAAATGGCCGCAATCTATCCGGTTATTCTTAGTTTTGTTGCAATTGGGGTTGTAGTTTTTCTACTTACGACCGTTGTGCCTGACATCGTTGAAGTGTTTGATACCTCAAAGCAAGAGTTACCTCCTTTAACAGCAGGATTAATTGCCGTAAGTGATTGGCTCATGGCTTATGGTCAATACCTTGCGGTTGCTTTAATTACGCTTGTTATAGGCATTAAGTTTCAAATGTCTCGCAGCGAATCCTTTGAGCGTAAAGTTCATCATCTTTTATTAAGAATCCCTCTAATTAAACGCATAGCACAAGGTGCTGATGTGTCACGATTTACTAGTACACTGAGCATTTTAGCTTCAAGCGGTGTCCCATTAGTTGAGTCGCTAGCTATTAGCTCTGAAGTTATGCAAAACAGGGTACTTCGAGAAGCAATTACTGTGACCTCCGATAAAGTAAAGGAAGGTGCAAGTCTAAAAAACGCTTTGGAGCAAACAGGCCACTTCCCGCCATTAATGCTGTATATGGTTGCCAGTGGTGAAAGCAGTGGTGAACTCGAGAGTATGTTAAAACGAACTGCGGAGCAGCAAGAAAGAGAACTTGAATCTTTAGTTTCTACTCTCGTGGGGCTTTTCGAACCTTTAATGCTGTTATTTATGGGAGGCATTGTTATGGTCATTGTAATGGCAATTATGATGCCTTTAATGTCAATGAACACATTAGTAAGCTAATTATTTTCACGTTTATAAAAATATGGAGAAGGGCGTTATAAATGAAGAATCAAATGAACAAGGGTTTTACTCTTATTGAGATCTTAGTGGTGCTGGTTATCCTTGCAACACTGATTGCTGCCGTTGCACCCAATATCCTTGGACGAAGTGACGAAGCCAGAATTACAGTTGCTAAGGGTGATCTTAAAGCGATCTCTAATGCCTTAGATTTGTATAAGTTAGACAACTATACCTACCCAACGACAGAGCAAGGTCTTGAAGCATTAGTAAGTAAGCCAAGTGGTTTTCCTGAGCCAAAGAACTGGAACAAAGACGGTTATCTTCCAAAGATTCCTAAAGATCCGTGGGGCACGCCATATCAGTACCTAAGCCCAGCAGACGACAAAGCGTTTGACGTTTATACATTAGGCGCGGATGGACGTGAAGGTGGTGAAGATCAAGCAGGCGATTTAAGCGTCTGGGACGAGTAATAAATAATGCCTCGTTCTCGCGGTTTTACACTTATAGAGTTGCTGGTTGTGATGGTATTGATTGCGGTGCTGTTCAGTGCTGTGACGATAACATCAGGAACCAACAACTCTAAGCGAGATCTAGTGGAAGAGGGACAACGGCTTCAGGCACTTTTCGAAGAAGCCTCTCAACAAGCCATCTTGTACAATCAAGAAGTTGGATGGTATTCAAAAGAAGGGGAATATGGATTCCTTTCTTTTGATTACACCACAAATAAGTGGTCCGGAATGCAAGCTCGGATATTCAGAGCAAGACAAACTATGTTCGAATTCGAACTTATAGAGCTTGACGGCACTCCAATGGCTGAACGTCTCGACGACGTTTACAAAACCCCAAACTCTTCCGATATAGACAACACAGAAGACGAGATATTACCTACTATCGTATTCTTATCCAGTGGCGAAAGTTCATCATTTGAGTTATCCATTTTCGAGAAAGAGGACCCAGACTGGGTGGTCCAATTAATTTCCGATGGTTTCGATAAACCCAAGCTAGTACTGCCTTATGATGAAGATGAATAATATAAGCACACCCACTGTCATGCGAGGATTTACTCTAATTGAAGTAATGATCGCACTTCTTATCTTTGCGGTTATTGCAGTTTCTGTTGGAAGATCTGCTTCTATCTACATTAATAATGCGGCCCGTCTTGAATTAAAGACCGAAGCTCTCATTGTTGCAGAACAAGAACTTAACCAACTTATTCTTACAGGCGGTTTTCTTCCAGTTAAGAGTACAAATTACGACCTTGAATTAGGGGTGCGGAACTGGATGATTAATCAAACAGTCACTGCGACCAGCGATGTAAATATGCGCAGAGTTGATTTGACTGTGGCTGAAAAAGGGGAGCTTTTCGGTAAAGATTACCCAATCATAACATTGTCTGGCTTCATTGGTAGGAATAGCAAGTGATGCCCTCTTTACAATATTCCAAAATCAAAATAACAAACGCTCATAAGTCATCTGGTTTCACTCTACTCGAAATACTTTTAGCCATAGGTATCACTGCAATGATAGGAATATCAACCTATACATTGTTGAGCCAGACGCTTAGAACTCGAGACCATCTTTCAGATCAAACAGAACGATTAAGAGACTTTCAGCTTGCAGCAACAGTCATCCAAAACGATCTAAGGCAAATTAGTTCAAGGGTGATTCGAGATCAATTTGGAGATCACCAAAGTACGATTATTGTGGGCGAGTATAATATCAATGGATTTTTAGAGTTTACTCGAAATGGTGTATCTAACCCATTGAAATTAAAGAAATCTAATTTCCAGCGCATATCTTATAAAATTGAAGACGAAGCTCTTATCCGCCTAACATGGAACGTACTTGATCAAGCATCGGATACAGAACCAAGAGAACAAACATTACTTGAAGGTATCATCGAATCAGAAGTCAAAGTGTGGGACAAAGAAAATAATGAATGGCTGACTCAGTGGCCTAGAGAAAGCCAAAATAACCCGACAGTAGCAGATAAGGCGATTCTTCCTGACGGTATATCAATGGAAATAATCACTGACAACGGTCAAGTCTACCGTTGGGTGGAACAGTTATGATGAAATCAATGAATCGTCAAAGTGGGCTGGCTTTAGTATCTGTACTTTTCATTACGGCATTGGTTGTAACCATTATCACCGCCATTTCACACAGGCAAACGTTAGATATTCAATTGACAGGTAACCTTGTCTTTAGAACGCAAGCTTTCCAATTTGCCAAAGGCGCAGAAGTATTTGCTGCAGAGATGCTTTACCGTGATTACGAAGAAGATGGTGCAGGCAAGTTAGTTGATGGACCTGAAGACCTTTGGGTTCAATACGGTGCTGTGCTCCCCATGGATGATGGGGTTATTGAGGTAGAGCTATGGGATCTTCAAGGATTGTATAACGTAAATAACTTAGTCGACGGCAATTACAAAATCATTCCTGATCAACTGGATTATTTAACCCAACTTATTAGCAAAATAGCAGATACCAATGCCTCAACAATACCCACCGAAGTCGCACAATCCATTGCAGATTGGATTGATGAAGATGATTCAGCAACTGGCCTAGGCTCTGAGGAAGGAGACTATTTAATTAAAAGCCCTGCATACCGCACTTCTAATTACCTTATGTCTGATTCGGACGAGTTGAACCTTATTGAAGGCGTTGATCATCTTGTTTTTGCTCAGATTTCTCCCTTCTTAACAGCACTTCCCGAAACAACAAAAATCAATATAAACCTTGCCCCGAAAGAAGTTCTCATGGCCATAGACTCAAAGATACAAGAGTCTGATATTGATGATTTAATTGCGACTCGTGAAGAAAAAGATAATGCATATAAGGACGTTGATACATTCCTAGCACACCAAGCCTTTGCAGGGTTAAATCCGCAACCAGAAAAAAGTTTATTTTCTGTGCATACAAACTACTTTCTACTTAAATCAAGAGTTACGCTCGGTGATCGCGTCGTACAGATGTATAGTGTATTATTTCGTGATGAAAAAAATGGTGAGGTTCAAGTACTTACCAGAAACATGAGTAAGCGATTTACGCCTCAAAAGCCATTATTGCCAATATAAAAATATAAATTATGAAAGAAAAAGGTTTCCTGTTTATACCTTCAAATATTCACCTTCATTCAGTTGAAGAAAGTGATGATGACTTGTTTGTGACTTTTATACGCTGGAGTGATGTAACCCGCTCAGTACAAAGCCAGCTTGTGTCAGTTTCTATGACAGAACTGAAAGCGCATATCGAAGAATTCCCGGTTGAAAATCTTATCATTGTGCTGCCTGCATCATCCATTTCGATGCTTACAGTTGAAGCACCCACCACAAAATCCAGGCAGTTAAAGCAGGCACTGCCATTCCTTGTGGAAGAACAATCAGCTCAAGAACCTGATCAAATAGTTCTTATTTCAGACTATAAAGTTCAAGATAACAAACTGAATGTTGTTACCGTTGACAAGGCGCTTCTAAAAGGCTGTTTAGCTTTTTTCGAGCACTATGGCATTGAAGTCAGTGATGTTTATGCCATTGAACAGCTGCTACCAATACTTGACCAGCAACTGCTGATTATCTTGGATCAAGAAACATGCTATATATCCGGACCTAGTCTAAAACCTATATGTGTTCCTGCTGCTCAATTGACCTGGATTCTTAGCAGAATTGCGTCTAATGAGACTTCTGATTCATTATTAAACATTAAGTTGGTCTTAACCAATCAATATGAAAGGGATTACTCTGATATCCAACAAGAGATAACTCTAGCCCTTCCTGAATCAATTTCTATTGAGTTCTACCCAGAACGAGTTGAATCAGTCGCTAGCTATCTTGCAGCATTAGCAGGAGCAGGAAGTAATGACTCAGACCACTACCAAAGCCTTCTTGTTGAAGAGTTTAAACCCAAAAAGAAAGCAAACGGGATAGCTAATTTATTAATACCAACCCTCACCTTTGGTGTTGTCGTTCTTTGTCTACAGTTATCTTTATCTTTATACAATGGCTGGCAATACCAGCAAAAAGCACACGCTTTGCAGTCTGATATTTATGCAACCGTCAAACGTTCCATACCCGGTGTCCGAATTGAGAAACTACGAGGAGATAAAGCGCTTCGCTCAAGGATCAAACAAGCATTATCACGCACAAGCCAAAGCAGTGATACATTAGCCATTGAAAAGATCGCAAGTGATTTAATTTCAGCACTGAAATCTTTCAGCAGCGACCAACCCTATATACAACGTTTATCTTATCGTTCAAATACAGGCGAGACTCAACTTGAATTACATGCGAAATCATTTGCTCAAGTTGACCAATTAAAAACGCAACTCGATAAGTCCGGATATCAAGTAACCGTTGGTTCAGTAACGAACGATAATGGCTTGTTTAAAGGGCGCATTACATTACAAGCGAAAAGGGGATAACCGTGAAGCTTATTGAAAAAGTAACTCAATCCTCATTACTTACACCTATTTTTGCTCAATGGAACCAGCTTTCACAAAGAGATCGGCTTGCACTAAAGGTAATGGCCGGTTTTTTTGGCTTGTTCATGATTTATTCAGTAGCAATAGAACCAATATTTGAGTTTGAAAAAAGCCAAAAGTCATACTACGAATCACGAATTGAATTCCTTACGGAAGTAAAAAGCTACGAGCCAGAGCTTAAGAAATCACAAAGAAAAGGGGGCGCCTCTTCTAAGAGACCTGCCACCTCAGTGATCAATCGACTGGCTCGTAAAAAGAATATTTCTATCAAACAAATCAGTCCTGATAGAGACAATCAGGTTAGAGCAACGTTTGAAAATGTGAATGCCGTATCCTTACTTGAACTTATCCAAGAGTTATCAGACAAACATAATGTAACTGTCACCCAAGCTTCAATTGATAGGCGTGGGATAGGTAAGATTAATGCAAAGCTGGTATTTAATGGCTAAAAGTTTATAAAGATGTTTGTGAGGCATTTTTATGCATGCTAATTTTATGAATGACAGATTATTACAGGGAGATGCGTGAAAGTGGGCGAATTATTTGATCAAAAAGACCTACGCTTTGTTAAGGCGGAAAGAGATTCCGCAGGTGAGCTCAAATCACTTCTTTTGCATATTTATGAAGACGAACCGACCTTCCGATATCTATTCAATGCAGAGAAACCAGGATACTCTCAAAGAGTAAGAGCAACGATCCGTGAGGCTGTTCATAGTTACTTTGATGATGATCACACAGTAATGAGCCTTTATTTTAAGCATCAATTGATTGGCTGTGTTTTTATCGGTACATCGGATGAAGAACTCAGCATCACTCATAACCCAATCTGGTACGCAAAGATGCTCTTAACAGCAGGCTTTGACGGAACAGATAGATACATTAAATATCAACAGACGCTTGTTACTTCAATGCCTCAGCACCCCTGCATTGTTCTGCCATTGATGGGGGTTCATCCAAAGTTTAGAGAACATGGATGTGGCCATTTCTTGATGAAATTAACACTAGAGTTCTGCGAGAAGTATTTTGGAAAGCCAGGCATTGGCATTGAAGTAGCCAATTCTGAATACGTTAAGTTTTGCGAAGGTTTCGGGTTTCAAATCATGAACAAGATTAACCTTGGCGATGCTGAGACAACAGTACTTTATAAATCATTTTAGTGATTCCACTCTGGAATCACTTTTCATTTAGAATCTTATTTAGGTAATTTACATGACTCATTTCGACTTGTTTGTTATTGGAGCAGGCTCAGGTGGTGTACGCGCTGCAAGAATGGCTGCCGCACAAGGAGCCAAAGTAGCCGTTGCCGAATCTCGGTACTTTGGTGGTACATGCGTAAATGTAGGTTGTGTACCTAAAAAGTTGTTTGTATACGCTTCTGAATTCTCTTTAGCCCCAGAAGCTTCTCAAGGGTTTGGCTGGGACTATCAAACACCTCGATTCAATTGGGAAAGACTGTTAGAGAACAAGAACAAAGAAATCGATCGCCTAAATGGCATTTATCAAAAACTTTTAAATAATTCAGATGTGACAGTTTACGAAGGTGAGGCCAAGCTGGCGGGCAAGGGTACAGTCAGTATCAACGGTGAGACAATCTCTGCTGATAAGATTCTAATTGCCACAGGCGGCTGGCCTGTGAAGCCTCAAATTCCCGGTTCCGAATTAGCGATTACATCTAACGAATTTTTCTTTTTAGATAAGTTACCAAAACAAGTACTTGTTATCGGTGGAGGCTATATTGCTGTTGAATTTGCAGGTATTTTAAACGGCCTAGGCGTGAATACTCGATTGTCTTATCGCGGTGATAAGCTTATCAGAGGGTTTGATGAAGATGTCCGCGATCATTTAACAGCTGAAGTTGCAAAGTCTGGTATTAACGTTGATTTGGGGCGTTCCCCAGCAGAAATTAAAAAGAATTCCTCGGGTTTCTCTGTTGATTTCGATAAGGGTGACAGCTGTGATGTTGACTTGGTCGTATTTGCAACGGGTCGCTCACCGCTGACTGACAATTTAGGGGTTGAAAACACTGAAATAGAATTGGCAAATAATGGTGCCATCCTAGTGAATGATCAATTCGAAACAAGTGAACCAGGTGTTTTTGCACTTGGCGATGTGATTGATAGAGTGCAATTAACACCAGTAGCGCTTCACGAAGCTATGTGCTTTGTTGCAAATGAGTTCAAAGGATTGCCAAAAAAGGGCATGGACTATGATTTAATTGCATCGGCGGTGTTCTCACAGCCAAATGTAGCAACAGTTGGTTTAACAGAAGAAAAAGCTCGGGAAAAGTACAACGACGTTGAAATATACAGATCTTCGTTCCGAGCACTGAAAGAAACCATCAGTGGAGGTGAAGCTAAAACACTGATGAAAATTGTTGTAGACAAAGAATCTGATCGTGTTCTTGGTATGCATATGGTCGGTGATCATGCAGGGGAAATCATTCAAGGCTTTGCTGCTGCAATGAAGATGGGGATAACTAAAACAGTGCTCGATTCTACGGTTGGAATTCATCCCACCAGTGCTGAAGAGTTTGTTACATTGAGAGATCCTGTAACCAGCTAGCGGTTAAAAGGGCGGTTATCTCTAATCGCCCAGCCATTCCAAGATTATATCTTCAAGGTCCTTCTTCTTAAACGGTTTAGCTAAATAACCGTTCATTCCGACATCGAAAGCTTTGCTATGAGCTTCTGCTAATACATTAGCGGATAAGGCTACGATTGGCGTCTTATTATTTAAGCCACCATCAGAACGAATTTGTTCAGTTGCTTGAAAGCCATCAAGTATTGGCATTTGTATGTCCATAAAGATGATGTCGTACTCTTTATGTTTACACTTGTTGACGGCCTTCAACCCATTATCTGCAACATCCACGGTCACGCCAATTTTCTTAAGCATGGCCACGGCTACCTTCTGGTTTACTGGGTTATCCTCAGCAAGAAGCGCGGTACCGTTTTGATCGCCTTCAATATGAATTGACGTCTCACTACCATCAGTTGAACTTGGCAACGAACTGACTTGCTTATAAGGAAGCTTAAGATGACAAGAAAAATTGGAACCTACACCCAATTGACTTTGCACCTTCAGATCGCCCCCCATAAGCTGAAGAAGGTTCTTAGAGATAGCTAAGCCTAACCCTGTACCGCCGTATTTTCTTGATGTAGAGTTATCAGCTTGTTTAAAGGATTCAAACATTTGCGATAACTGTCGCTTTGGTATGCCGATACCTGTATCAATAATATCGATCACCAAATGAATATCTGTGTCCGTTTTCTCTTCGGTATGGACAGAAATTTTTACGAAGCCACTTTCAGTAAATTTGATGGCATTACCTACCAAATTAATCAAAACCTGCCTTAATCGTGTAGGATCTGACTGAACCGAGACATCGAGTTCAGGCTCAATCTCCAGGACAAAAGATAGATTTTTATCTTCTGCAATGGAAAGCAGGCTTTGGTGTATGCTTCTGAGGAGCTCACTCAAACGGAAGTAAACCGACTCGACAATCATCTTACCGCTTTCAATTCTTGAGAAATCCAAAATATCATTCACAACGGTTAGGAGGTGCTCAGTCGAGTTGATTGCCACTAAAACAAAGTCTTTTTCTTCCTCTGACAAATCGGCACTTTGAAGTAACTGGAGCATTCCCATGACGCCGTTCATTGGCGTCCTTAACTCGTGGGACATAACAGCAAGAAACTGGCTCTTTGCATAAGACGCAGCTTCTGCTTCTTGTTGTGCTAACTTTATTTTACGCAGGTCCTCTGAACGCGAGATCTCATGCTCTTCTAAGTTCTCTGCCAGCTTATTAAAATTTATTTGAAGTTGGCCAAGTTCCGATTTTGTAGTGACTTCTACTCGAGCCGATAAGTTACCCGAAGATATTTGATGCAAGGTATCTGACAATTCAACAACCGGTTTTGAAAGGGATCTTCCTATTCTCCAAGAAACCAGCATTGCAAGAATAATGGCTGAAAAACCAATTGAAATACCATTAAGGATTATCTGATTATGTTGTGTCTGAATTTGTTCACTCGACAATAAAACAAGTACACGACCCAACTCTACATTATCGATTGATTTCTTATTACCTTGAATGCCTATGTCTTTGAACACAACAGGCTTATATATCACATGTGAATATTCATGAAGGTTAGGGCGGTTAATCTGTCTGCAATCCCCACGCTTATAAATCTGGCGTTGTTCTTTAATGACTTTGATGCAAAGAACCTCTGGATCACTTAAAGCATTATCGGCATGTGGATCCAAGTAGCTCCCATCGCCACTAAAGATAAGTAACTCAGATGACGTAGCTAATTGAGCGGCAAGCAAAGAACCTTTTTCATCAAAACGAGTAATAGTATCGCCAAAACGCGTAACAATAAAAAATGAAACAAGCAGAGTTGCAATGATTACAGAGGGAACAACACCAAGAAGCATAGCCCGTTGAAAAATGGATAGGGTGCTTCTATCACTCATAAAGTATTTCCTCAGATCTCATACTGGCAATGCCCTGTAGAAGTGTTTTGGTGTCTGGCAGGTTAATAGAAAAAGACTTAGCAACATGTGAATTAGTTTGAACTAATAAATGCTCAGGAAAATAAACTCCTGCCACAAATGATTCATTTTTAAATCGACGAGCTAAATTGATAGCAGATAGAGCAATTCCTCGTTCGTTAGTGCATAAAGACGCTAGGCTCCCTGAATGAACGAAGTCTTTGGTTGGACCAAAAACGGGTTTATTCGCCCGATAAGAGTTCAGAAGTAAGGCCCTAATCGTAAACTGGTTGAAAATTGTCTCATCAGGTAATGCAAGAATGTAGTCGCTGTTTTTAATTAAACGTTTAACTTCCTGATTGAACGTAAAATACCCCTGATTTCGGTAACCTTTGACTTTGTTATTGCCTTGCTCATGCTCAGATAAAATATCAAATTGCACCTGAGAATGCCTACTATACAGCACAGCAGCCCGAGATTCTGGTGATAAAATAATCTGAGCAAGATGAATTTGATCCAAAGGCGATGGTTCAGGAACCAATAACGCATCATCGATACTCAATAAAGGCTTTGGGGTATCACAGACAAGTATTACGTTAATTTCTTCGTCTATATCTGAACGATCACAGCCGTAAACAATAACGCTCATTGAAGATCGAAGCTTATTCGCATTTCGCTTTATTTTAAAATGATTGGAGCGATAAAGCTCTTGGATTTCTTTCGGTAGGTCATTGGCTATAACAGCGCCTTTCAGCGACGTTTGACTGGATGCGTAAAGGCTTACGCTAAAGAAGCCAATAAGGGCTAATATAATAGATCTAAAATAACATGTATTAGTCACAATTCATCCTTGAACTGTACAGATACGTTCGTACAGGAATCTAAATATATAACATTCTCTTTAAAGATCCAACACATAGGCTCAGAGCAAGAAGCAGAGAAAAATGAATTCTTGTTGTGAATAATTTGCAATCAATGGTTCGAGAGTCGATTAAATAGCAAAATTACCGTTTGAAGTGTTTCATTAATAATTTCTCGTGGTGATTATAAGGTTATTCTAAAGAAGGATAATTTTGAGTACACAGCTTACTGCAAACCTAATAACGCACAACAGACAGAGTATTCGTCAATTGATCCTGATCTCGTAGAGACCCAAGGCTGATGTCTGTGCTGTACCTGCGCAGCGGGTACGGCACAGATAGCAGTCTATGGGTTTGGCTTTGAGTGATCCGTTATAACTGCATTTCATAATTTAAGCGCTTTCGAACAGCACCTAGAAAGATCTCTTTATAATCAGATAGTTAACCCACACATAAGTGCGCATAATATATATTATTGGTTGAAAATAGAGACCAATAAAACAACGAATAAATACTTATAAATCAGCAACTTAATAGAATAACTTAATTTAAAATGTCACGGACAACTTTGTAATTAATTAGACAAATACCATGAAAGATATGAGGTTTAAGGGGAAGAGAGAAAGGTAGGGGGAGGTTATAGAAAAAGCGACCTTAACTTAATTCAGGCCGCTATCGTGCTTAGAGACTTTTTTGCTGTTTCAAGCATTCCAACAATGTTTAGCCAGCTATCTCTTGCTGTCTTATCTTTTGCGTGTTCTGCGCTAGTGCAGGCCAGAACATACGCGGGATTGAGCTCTAAAAGTTCGGCAACTATTAAGCTGTATTTTTCGTCAAAAACATTCTTTCCATCACGCCAGCGACTAGCTGTGGATTCCGGGCAATTCATTATTTTTGCTACTGAATAATTACTCTTAAGTTCATACTTTTTTTGAATTTCTTGATAGAACTCTTTAGTAGTTTTCATTCGCATATTACTCACTGTTACAAAGAATATTTTGGAATATACCCCCAATGGTAGTTAGTAGGCAATCCCCATAGGGCTTGTATACATCTAACCTATATGGGTATATTTAATAACAACGCATATGGGTATCTCGCCTAGAGAGCCAGTAAACATAGGGGGTTTACATGGAATGTGCAGTTAATTTAGTAAAATCTTCAAATAGAAACACATCGTTGCACTGCTTAAACAGTAGACAAAACAACCTGAAACAATCTGTTTCAGTTAGCAACAAAGAACAGAGATTCTGGGATGAGACCTTAGAAGACTTAGAACGTTTGATGTTGCTTAGAAAGGCAGGGATAGGTGAAGAAAAATACGGAATGAACTGGCAATACTTCACCAAGGATGCACAACAACAAATAAAAAAGGCAATCAAAAAGGTAGCGTTATGGGCAGTAATAGCGGGAATCCAATAAAAGTTGAGATTGAAGAATTCGAGAAACCATCAAAAGTCATGCTTGAAGTTCTACGACTCAGGGAGAGGTTAGACAGAACAATGTTTCTTATTGCGGGTGTTGGCGGTCTTTGTGGTGTTTCAGTTGGCTGCACACTTTATGTAATCCAATTAATGACAGGTTTAGGGGCGATCTAATGACTACCCAAGAACAAGCAAATGTATTTAGAGCGTTGAAAGATGGTGAAGACGCTTTAACGGAGTTACTCAAAAAGCCTGTTTCAGATGCAAAGCGCAGGCAGATCAAAGAACAGTTAAAGAACTTCGTGTCCGTGAAAATCGGTTTTATCAGGGGCTTAACGTTGTGAGCATTTTTCATCGTTACCCAGTGCAGCAATTCCCAGAGCTAATGCTTAAAGCAAGCATTGGCTTTGAATCATTGGTTCAGGGCTTTACCGATAAGGCATGTACTCTGAGCGATAAAAGCCGGATTCCCTCAGAAGCCGGAATGCGTGCACAAGCCAAAGCCGAAGCCTATCAAGAAATTCTGGAAGCCCTAAATTCTAAACGCGATCTGTTCAACAACCTTTACGCCTTGGCGGGTGTTATGTCGGAGTTTTCTACCCAGAAAGTATTCGAACGTGAGGGTGTAAACGTTGATGAACTATTGGCGTACATCATGGAAGGAAAGCCAGATTTACTTGCACAAAAGTTTGCATCTGGTCATTTCAAACAATCGTTGAAGTTGATTGAAGAACAGGAGAAGGCCGCGTGAATAAGGAAAAGCTAGTTCTTAGAGTTGTTTCAAGACTCCCAGAGTCTTGTGATATGGAAATAATCAATTTGGATTTAGATGATCGAGTTAAATTTAGATGGAATGGCTCGACTTATGTTGTTTGTTCGTCTGGAGAAGTAAGCCGCATCGTTCATAAGAGTGCGGTTGAAGACGAAATAACCTCATTAATGGAGGCTTTGTTCAGAATTGAATTTAAGTGTTCTGAAAGTAAAAATTGTCGGACTAGTAAACTGTGATTCATTTTACCTCTAATAAAAAACAGACAACCTCGCTCGATGCGGGGTTTATTTTTGCCGATGGTTTTAGCTGGGGTCAAATCGAGAACCTTTGCACTCGGAAAGCGCCCGAAGGTGCGCGTTTAAAAGCGATAAGCGAAGCGCAGAGCAATAGGCTAGTCAAGAGGACGAAAAGTCCGACACGCCCTAAAGAGCCATCAATCGAAGCAAAACAGCCGGATATTTTAGACAAAAAAGGGAAGCGAGTACTGCCGGTTACTGAAATTGAGCCTTTTTATAATCCAACAGCGGTTATGGACGATGGTCGCTCAAGCAAAATGTACAAGCCGGAACATGGCGCGGGTAAATATGCGGTTGTTCAGTACCGTGAATGGTCAGACGAATACCGATTTTCAACCAGAGTTGAAGGGGCTTCCATGGTTGCGCCGCCAGAACAGGCGGGGCCTCGTGTTACCGATATGCTTTCAAGCCGTGGTGCTCAAAAAATAAGTGAATCGTGTTATTACAACAGTGTGGCAAATGGTGGTTTTACAACGTTTCTAACTTTGACCATGGATACGGCTGGCCGCGCTCGAATCATGCCTCAAATGACTGAAGGTTCAACGACTTTAGTTAAATACAGTAAACGGGCTAAAGCATACATCCCTGATTGCACTTGGTTAGAGCAAGGCCGCCAACTTAACGATCAAACCATTCAAAAAGAACTTTCACGTTTTCTAGATGCAGCCCAAAAAATGTATCAACGCGGTTGGTCGACACATTACAAACGACTTAAAAAAAGCTATGAAGACGGCAACGCCTATACACCCATTGTTTTTGGTGATTACAAAGTGCAAGCCAATAAAATTGGGCGCCAGAATAAAACGGATTTAGGCATTGAAGGCAATACTCAAAACATACAACCAGGGCGACCTTTTACGCAACTCAGTTTCGATGAAGGTTACACGATCCATAAGTCTCGAGAAGTAAAACCAAAGCTGCCTATTTCGTTATTAACCAATCCAAATCCATCCTATGAAGAAATTAAGAAGTTTGTCCCTGTATTAACCAACCGTAAGTTCAAGAGAATCACTGAGAAAGTGAGCTTCGACGATGGCCAGCCAAACGGCCTTTACACTCCGGTTTATTTTGCGGACAAGCTACATTATTGCTGGGTTGTTGAAGTGCCAAAGAACGAACAAGGCCACGATAACCCGCATGTTCACATGATGATGCGTTGGTCTGTACCGTTTGAGTTCTTCCCGCAATGGGCGAGGAGATTAGAGAAGTTATGGGGACAGGGTTTTGCTCATTTAGAGAAGATCAAAGAGCCAGAAAAAGCGGGCTCATACATGGCCAAAGCTGCTAAATACATGACTAAAGGTGCAGACGGAACCAGCGATCAAGGCACGGTTCGCGGTAATCGTTATGGAATAAGTAAGCATGCACGGGCTCCGGTTTGGGTAACCATGTTTGAATCTGAATTAGGCATTATGGGGAGCTTAATACATGACATGAACGAACATTATGAGCAAGTGAACAGCCACTTAACTGAAGAACGTAAAAAGTTAAACGAAGCGCTTCAAAACAACAAATCTCAAGCTAAAACCAAAGCCTCTGAGAAAAGCAGGCAGGCCATAGGCAGAGCACTTGAGAAAGTGCGAAACAAAATCAAACGTTTGCCATTTAGAACAGGGAAGTACCAGCTAATTGCTAAAGGTGTTGATGCCTTTGCAGGTTTCATGCTTTGGGCGACTACACCAAAAGAAATCCAGCCGAACCGATTTACTCCGCACAAACCCCCTTCAAGTATTTGGAACCCGAATGAGCGGCCTGAATGCTTAACCGTTAACAAAATCAAGAAGCGACAGCATAGGCGACAGTTTATGTCGCTCAGGTTGTTCATGAGTGATAACGAGTGGGACAGCGTTAGAACCGAATACGACACCTACCAACCACCTGAAAAAGAAACTTACCTAGAGGAATTTTATAGCTATGCGTCCTGAATATAACGAGTTAGTTAATCTGGTTACAAAGGCAAAGAGCGCAAACATGATGACTAAAGCGTCCCTAGCCATGGAAGCAACCGAAAAAGCGGTTCGCTTGACTGGAATGTTGATTTTAAAAGTTGAGCAACTAGAAAAGGAACTAGCCAATGGCAACACAAAATAGACCTGTAATCGGTTATATCCACTGTGATGATTGCGGAGAGCGAGGAACCGTTCACCAATCAGCACGAGGAAAGGGGCGCTATTTGTACAAGCGTTGCGGTTGTGGATGTGACCAAAGAACCGGAAAAGCGGTTCAAACTCGGTTGTATTTCGGTATGGATCGAGTCGTTCCAGATGAAGAAATCAAACGACCAATGAACGTACCGGAACAACAACCGGACAACCTAGATAAATCAACGGTTCCAGCCGTTTCTGATGAACCAGAAGAACAACCGAACGAACCGGAATCAACCGAAACACCACAACCGGAAAATGAACCTAAAGGTAACGGTCTAGCTGCTTTTGCAGTTATGGGCGTTGGCGTTGGGTTTTTACTAAAATTCATGGCGGGGAGCCTATAAATGAAAACTGAACAAACTATTGAAGAACCAGTAAACGAAAACGCACTTAGCAACCTGTCTTTGCTTGAGTCAGAGCTTGAAGACGATACCGAACAATTCGATCCAGAAGCTGCATTCAAAAACGAAGAAGCAGCACAGGCAGAAGAAAACGCAGAAGAAGCGGCCGCAAAAGCAGGGGCAGCCATGGCAGTTGGCTTTGCCGAAACAATGCTAAGAATGCGTTATGACTATGTTGTTATTCCGGCTGAACAAAAAGGCCAGATTCAAGAGAAAACAGCGGCCGTTTTAGCGAAGCATGGCGGCGGGATGCCTGAGTGGTTGCAACCGTATTCAGAAGAAATTGAACTAGGCATGACCCTAGCGGCTACGGGCTTCGGTATTTATATGCAAGTCAAAGCACATGAAGAAGCCAACCAACCACAACCGGAAGAACCTAAAGGTAACGAAGATGCGAGTACAACCGATCAACCCGAACACTAAATGGGCTAATGAGCATACCCTTTACCTTGCTGCTTCTGGTGGTGGCAAGTCTCAGGTTCTTAACCAAAACAGAGCGATTCCAGAGAACGCGCGCGTTATTCTTTGGGATCCAACAGACGATCACAAGGGGCATCACTTTTCTAATAAGAAGAAGTTCGTTTCTGCTCTTATGAAAGGCATACAGTCAGGTAAGGGATTTCGAATTGCCTTTAATGGCGTTGCTACTGTTGAGAACTACGAATGGTGGTGTGAAGTGGTTTGGAGTTGCCTGAATGGTAATCACCGCACTTACACCATCGTTGAAGAGTTGAGTCAGGTTTGTGTTAGTGCAGGTAAAGCAACACCTAATGCCGCCGTTTTGCTGAACCAAGGCCGTAAATACGGTCTTGTTTTCCATGGAACCAGCCAGAAGCCACAAGAGATTTCAAAAACCTACTATGACCAGTGTGAATACAAATTCATTGGGCGACAGAAAGGTTTAGCCATGCGTAAAAAAATGGCGCTTGAGATCGGGCTTACACCAGAACAAATTGGCCAGCTTCAGCCCCTTCAATTCTGGTATGACGATGGGACGGCAGATGATCCCGAGCTACTGAAGATCAAATACAAAAAAGTAACCGGAATTAAGAGGGTAGCGTGATGGCTCTTAGGCGAATAAGGCTAGACGAATACTTTCTAGCTGATTTAGAGATTGTTAAAGAAAACGATCTGATTGTTGAGCTAAAGGCCAATAGGGTTGTTAAATCTTTTAAAGAGTTCTCTGATTTCACTCAAATAAGAAAGTTTGGTGAGTTGGAGTTACGATACAACAAAATGACCAATGAAATTAAAGTTCTGAACAGCAATTATGATTTAACAGCAGGAGATAAATTAACTGTTTTTGGCTTCATTCTGAATAAAGACAACAAGTCGTCTAACGGAATGAGATACAAGACAGCTGACGGCTATTCATTCAACAAAAGGAAGTAGTTTCATGCAAATAGCGGGGCCACATTGTTGGGGTTTGGCGGATCCAGAGATTATTTTAAAACATGATGATTTTTGGATTATCACGGCGAAACAAGAGCTGACAAAATTTCATAAAGAACAAACTAATCAAGTTGAAACAGTGAAGCATTTATTTCCCTTAACTTTCATCTATTCGGTTAAAGATAATCTGTTTTATACAATTACAGGGAGGTTGGTTGAGAGAGATCTAAAGCTTAAAAAGTTGTATCAGTGCATTAAAAAAGGAGCTTAAAAGCCCTTTTTTTCACTAATTTGAACCTAAAGGTTCATCCCTCATTTTTCTATTGACCCGTTCGGTTGTCATTGTTCATAACTGCCACATCAAAACAAAACAGTCATAAGACTAAACAGGCAGAAAACAATGAACAAGAAAACAGCTTACACAATCGGTTTTACCGCAATGGTTGCGGCTATTACCGTGGCGATTCTAAATCGTCATCCTAAAACAAAAGCGGCTTTAAACGGCAACGGTCAATAAGGGGCTTTTGAATGTCTATTCGTCAAATCGTTAAAAAGCTCAATTCCTTTGTCGGTGTTGCTTCGGATGGTCAAGCCACTTTAAAAATTGATGGTGGCCCCACTTACGATGAAATCATTTTAGATACTCAAGGCAGTATCACAGATGCAACCAAAATTCTTTTGGTTTCACTGGTGTTAAACGGTGAAGAAATCGTTCGTGCTACTGGTTCACAGCTTAAGACACTTGAAAATTACAAAGGTCTAGCGGCTGACAGTGACAAGTTTGTTATTTCATTCTCAGACATCACAGCGAACACATTAGAAGGCCAGCAGCTTTCTGGTTTGGTTACGTTCCCAACAGACAACATTGTTTTGAATGTTGAAATTGGAACCGTAGTAACACCAAAACTAAAAGCTCACGCGAAAGTATCGCCTTCAACAATGATTCGTTCGTTCTTACCTAAGTTGCGCCAACTGACGTTCTCACCGGATGCGGTCGGTGAAAACGATTTTTCAACGTTGCAACGTGGCCCAGCATATCGTCGTATTCATTTATTCGGTGATATTTCAGAAATGCGCATCGTGAAAGATGGCACTGAATACATGAACACCACGAAAGGCATTAATGACTTAATCCTTCGCCGTAACAAGCTGGTTCCTCAGTCCGGTTACTTCCACATTGATTTCATTAATAGCCACTGGAACAAAATGGACATGTTCCGAACGGATAACGTGGTTGAAAGCCTTGTGTTAAAGCCAATGGTGGGGACGGTTTCTGCAATCGTAGTGTTGGTTGAATCGCTAACGTTGTTCAAGCAACCAGAAAAACGCTTGGCGTAAGTTGGAGTAGATCGACATGGCAGAAACAGAAACGCAAGCAGAGCAGGGCTTTGCATGGGATGGCCTGTTTTCTGGATTATCCAATGTAGCCATTGCTGGGTTGGGTGTTCTTGAAGCGAGAGAACAAGCAGAACCCGCGCCTGTATCAAATGCCGTTGCACAAACGGCAGTTTCAGAAGCGACACCAGTACCAGCCCACGTAGGTACCAATAACAACGGCCAGACCGTCATTCAACCGACATCAACTATCGGCGGCATGAACCAGAAAAGCATGTTGTTGGTTGGTGGAATTACGGTAACGGGTTTGGTTCTTTTTCTTGCACTCAGGAAGAAATAGAAAATGGCGATACCGGGTCTCGATAAGTTAACCGCTACGAATGGAAGCGGAACGCAAAAGCTTGGCGGGGATGCAACCAGCGGCAACGGCGATTTTAAAGGCGGGTTTACAGGTAGTTTTAGCGGCCCAACGTTAAACAAGTCTAAAAACGGCATGGATTGGAAGATTCCGGCCATTGTTGGTGGGCTTGCTTTGGTCGGTTTGATTATTTGGAAAAAGGCGTAGTCATGCAGGCAAAACAACTCCCTTGGTCTGATGCTGTTGCCCAAAAGCTCTCAAAAGCAATGGGCAACGATCAGGCACTTTTTGAACGGGAAGTTAACGCCAACGTGTGCCAAATCTGGGAATTGTTGGGCGGTGATCTTTATATGATTACTCGTTCTGAATATTCAGAACTGGTTATTTGTGCCATGGAAGGTAAAGGCATGAGCAAAGTAGCGCCGGAGATTATCAAACACGCCAAACAACGCGGGTTTAAATCCATTCGCTTCCATACTCAGCAAATTTGGCTGGCTGAAAAGCTCGCCAAATTTGGATTTAAAGAACAAGAACGAATTTACAGCGTGGAGCTTTAGCCAATGGGCGGCAAATCCAAAAGCAGCCAGAGCAGCACAACGACTAATAATGTCGATAACCGTGTGTTCGATTTTGGCGAAGGCATCAACGGCGATGCAAATTTAATTGATGTAAAGAATTCTGAAAACGTCACGGTAACCAGTACGGATCACGGTGCAATTGATGCAGCGGCAGGGATTGCGAATCGTGCGTTAGATGTAAATCTTGAAAGCCTCACAGAATCCTATGAATTCGCGGGGGACGCGTTCAACAGAGCAATTCAAACCGTCAACAACTCGGCTGAACGTGAAGCGAATAATTCAAGAAACAGCCTCAATTCCATTACCGATTTAACCAAATCGTTAAGCACTGGCGGACAAACCGACATAGCCAAAAACATGCAAAACGTCATGTTTGCTATAGCAACTGCAGGTGTTGTGATCACCATAGTTTTGAAGACAAGGAACTAGCTCGTGAAACAAGGAATGAAGGATTTTACGGTAACGATTGAAGCCGGATCCGAACAGCAAATAGATATTCATGGAAATTACTTTCACGTATTGGAATCAACCACTGAGGTGGGAATTCAGTTTGATGAAGGCCAACGAATCAAGCGAAAGGCAGGACAGGGCGGTAGCGCCTCTAGTGAATACGAACAAGTAACCATTTCAAGCAGTGTACTTCAAACTGTCCGTATTTCGTTAGGTTATGGAACCGTTCAGGACAATACCGCGAATGTAACGGGCAACGTTACTGCAAATTGGACAGCTAGCAACAGCACTCAAAGTGGTTCTGATGTAACGATTTTAGCAGGATCGTCAGTTCAGGTTGTGGCAGCAAATACCAAGCGTCAAACAGTAATCATTATGAACTCACCAGAAAACGAAAATACGGTTCGATTAGGTGACAACACAGTAAACGCAAACAGCGGATTACCCTTGTCTATCGGTGGTTCAGCAAGCCTAGATTGCCAAACAGCATTCAGTGTTTTTAATGGTGGCGACACTGATGCCCTAATTCACGTATTAGAACTCGAAGTATTATAGGAAATCAGCATGAGCGGACTCAATAACCCATTAGCAACACCGGAAAACATCTACAAGGCAGGTGTTCGGGTCTTTGAAAGTATTGCTGAAATCAAAGCAGCAAGCATCACACCTACTCGAATAGTTAAAATAACATCAGGTAACGAATACTTAATTAATGGAGTGCAAACAGGCGCAGAATTCGAATTAAACAACGGCTTTTATGCGCACCTTCTTAATGATGATCTGTTGAGTTCAATTACACTTAAGTACTCTACTGACATTCGATTTGATACTACTGATCCGGATATATTTAAAACCCGTTGGTACTCAAATAAAGAAATCGTAAGTAGTGGAGCAGCATGGATAAAAGACGGCAGCACAGGAGAACCATCAACCATTAATCTGTTTGATGGACGGATTTTCAACGCAAACGGCATTGGTTATATATACCGTTATTTGACAATCATACCTTGTCAATTCGGAGCCGTGGGAGATGATACTTCAGATATTGCTGATACAGCAGCTTTTAAAGCTGCATTTAAATTCGCAAAGAAAACAAGCAGAGATATATTTGCAGGTGCAGGTAACTTCAGAATCAATGAAACTCTTGAATTGTCTGGTGAGACCAGAGGTTTTACGTTTTCCGGTGTTGATGAATGGTCAACGATCTTTACTTGGACAGGAGGTGCATTGCCTATGTTCATTTTGGGCGGAGCCACCGTAACTAATTTTGCAGATCATATTAATTATAAGAATTTTCAAATACGAAACGCAGGAGAGGGCACTTATGGGATTAAGATTGCTCGATCAACCTTTCAGGCGAATTTGAAAAATATTCGGGGAAGTAATAGCTCAAAGGCATGGTCTGTTGCTGCCGTTGCACTGAGTAATGAAGATGAAAGTTACCCTGTCAGAACTACTATAGAAAATGTATTCATTGACGGCACAAACTCTGATGGAATAGCTCAAGACCGAGGAATTTGGATTCAAAGTGGTATACAGGTCGTTATCAAATCTACACACGTTCAGGATTGTAATGTCTGTTATCAACTAGGTATTGATGGTTCAGAAGTTGCTGAATATGGTGCGACTAGAAACCTTAGCTCAGTTTACATTCAGGATAATAGTCGTGGGCAGATCGGTGATCGAGGAGGTGTAGTTGCAGGTGCAAACTGTATATGGATCACTGATTGTAGTGACGGACAAGGTGGATTTGTTGAACCGACAAACATCTCTATTGATAGTTCTCAGTTCTATACAAGTAACAACCTAAGCGAGACACCGGATCAACTAGGTATGAAGTGTGATGCAGCAGTCAATGGCTTGGTCATAACTAACAATATTTACGATGGTGCGTTTCGATCAAATTACGGAATTCGTTTTAACACAACAGGAGTTCGAGGTTATTTAGATTGTTGTACAAACTCAAGACACGACGATCATTTGATTAGCATGCTAGGCGATATGCCAGAGTTTGGGATAGGTCGTATTTTTGATAACAGCTCAACTACTGGGGACGATCAAATAGCGACAAGCCATCATGGCTGTGCATCCGTTTACGGTGGTGTTAAGTACAAAACACTAAATGGAAAGAAAAGCCTTGAGTTTTCTAGAATTAATGGAGGGCAAGAACACCCAATTGGTTATATTTCTCACAGTGGTAGTGGGCTCGCGTTGATTGCAGAGAATTCACTCTATCTAGGTGCAGATTACAATAATGACGGTTTAGCGAGTGTCAGTGAAATTAATTTCATGTTAGACGGAAGTATTAAGTCAAGAATCAAATCTGACGGCTCTCTGATTCCTGAGAACGATCGAGCATCAAATATTGGGTCTGTAACTAATCGTTATTCGACTTTATATGCAGAAACCGGAGTTATTAACACTTCTGATGAGCGAGAAAAAACAGAACTAATTGAAGCAAATGAAACAGAAAGGGCTATAGCGCTTGAACTGAAACGCTGCATACGGAAGTTTAAATTTACTAAATCAGTAGAACTCAAAGGTGAAGAAAACGCTCGCATTCATTTTGGTATTGGTGCCCAGACAGTTAAGAGTATTTTTGATAAGCATGGCTTAGATGCAAATGAATACGCGTTGTTCTGTTATGACTACTGGGATAACCAAGTTACCCAAGAATCAAAGGATAGAGATCCTGAATTGACTATAGCTGCAGGTGATAGATTTGGTATTAGATACGAAGAATTGGTGTGTTTTATCTTGGCAGCGATATGAACAAAACCAGCTTATTACTACTTACAACCGTATTACTAGGACTCGCACTCACAGGAGGTGCTTATATGACCGTCAGACAACCACGCGGAATACGCAACAACAACCCGGGCAACATTGAAAACAACGGCATACCTTGGAACGGTCTATCACAAGACCAAACCGACGAGCGTTTCTATCAATTTCAAAAGCCTGAATTTGGGATTCGAGCCATGGCCAGAATTCTGAATAACTACCAGATTCACCACGGCCTAAACACCGTTCGCGGTTTGATTGATCGTTGGGCACCACCCATTGAAAACGACACCAACAGCTATGCAGAACACATAGCACACGCGGCAGGCGTTAACCCAGATCAACCGATTGAAGTTAGCGAACACCTAAACCAAATCATTCCAGCCATGATCAAGCACGAAAACGGCCAACAGCCATACAGTGCAGACACGATTCAAGCTGGAATCAACATGGCGTACGCGTAATGGCACAGGCAACACTATTCACCAACAAACAAATGATCGGCTTAGGTGTTGCCGCTGTAGTTGTCGGTGGCTTAGCAATCTGGCAGATAAAGAAGGGCGCTCAAGCCGCAGCACAAATAACAGAAGAAGTCATAACCGAAGACCTAAACCCAGTCAGTGACCAAAACCTAGCGTATCGCGGGGTTAATGGCGTTGGAGCCGCCCTCACAGGCGACAACGAATTCACACTTGGCCGCTGGTTATACGAAATCACTCATTAAGGAATTGTTATGTGTAAAGCAGCGAAAGTAATCAAAAACCGACTTAAAGAACCATCCACCATGGCAGGTTTAGCCGTCATTGGAACAGCGTTCGGAGTACCAGCAGAAGCCACAATGGGCGTGGCAAATGTAGTCGCTGCCGGAGCGGCTGTTCTTGCCGTCATGCTGCCTGAAAAAGCAAAGGCTCACTAATGGAAAAGTCACAGCTTGCAGGACATGGATTGGCCGCAGTTGTTGTAATGGGATCATTCGGTAACGCACTGATAAAACCCGATGACATCAACAGCAAGCTGGACACCATCATTCAACAAAACAGCACAATGCAAAGTTCGATACAGCTAAACACCTATCGAATTGGACAACTGGAGAAAATCGACCATGAAGAAAAGAAGAGTCAGTAAAAAATCTGGTACAAAGGGAAAAGGAAAGCTGAAAAAAGGCTTTAAGTACCTGAAGGGCGGCCGGATCGTCAAAGCTAAGAAGAAATAAAAAAGCACCCAGTAGGGTGCTTTTTTGATATTGTTAGAAAAAATACAAGGACGTTAGGTTTATGTTAGAAAATATCAAGAAATACAAATTTATAATCTCTATCGTTTTCGGACTTCTGGGTATCTACATTGGAATAATTGGATACATAAAAGCCCCCGAACTAACCTACTATGTTGGTAAGCCGACTCTAATTATTGATTCTAAAAAAACCACTAAAGACATTGTCATTCAGTATAAAAATCAAAAAGTTACAGGCAACATTACAGCTAGAACCATTACTATTTGGAATGACGGCGAACTAAGTATTAAAAAAGAAAGTATAATTAGCGCCTTAGAATTGAATCTACTTAATGACACAAAGATATTGCAGGTCATATTGTCAAGTGCAAGTAATAGAATTAAGAACTTAAGAATAAACGAAGATCAAATTGAGCTAGGAATCATAGGGATCGACTTTGATATCCTAGAACCAGATCAGCCATTTAGTTTAGATATAATCTACTCAGGCGACCCAAGTGTTGAGATAAATTTAAATGGTACAATCGAATATCAAACTGAAATCAATCGGTCTCAACCTTTTTCCGAAACAGGCTACTTTCCTTATTTATTAATGGCATATATTGTTTTTGTAATAATAATAACAAGGATAATAAAGAAGCTACTTGATAAAGATCCTACCAATACGACCGAAAAGAAATTGAGAATAGCTTTATTAACGGGAATCTTTACATGTTTAATGGGTATTATAATTGTTGGATATGGCTCTATTTCATTATTCATGAATTATGGAGTTCCTTCGGTATAGAATGACCAAAAGCACCCTAAGCGGTGCTTTTTTTATGATTAGAAATCTCAACAACCTTATCAGACCCATAATGGTCCAACAGGCGTTTATAGTGCCGGTTCTGTTCCTGAATCTTCCTAAGCTCAACCTTATAAGACATAGCCAGCGACATCTGAAAAGTATATTGCTCTAACTCCGTTGGAGAGAGTTCTTTTCCAAGAGGTGTTACCAACTTATCAGCTACCACAGTAAAACCCGCCCAAGACCTGTCAAATTGATCAAGACGACCACAACAAGCGAGTTTAATCAAAGAGTGCTCAGTGTCAGTAAAACCAGTCTTAAGCTTCCGGTCGAGAGATCGTTTACTAATGCCAATCGTAGAACAGGCATCATCAATGGATAACGTGGCTCGCATTTGGCCGCGATACCGATCAAACCATTCGATGTCTAACGAGGGTTCCATATCCTTGAAGATTGTTCTTTTAGTTATTCTCATCATTCAATCCTTGAGTTGCTAAACAGCAAAGCAAAGTTACGGCACGAGTTGGATAAAAGTCAAAACCTAAAGGTATATATAACCCGTATTTAGTAGTTTGCAACCTGAGAGATTAAACAAGGTTTCATACCAATGGATGGAATAGAGAAGAGAAAAGAAGCAAATCCCAAAAGTAGCCATATATTTTTTTGTTATAAGACAGGCAAATTTTTCTATCGAACCAGAAAGAGCAATTAACCATAACTATCAACTTGAATATAAATTGCTCAATTTCGACTAAAAAAACCGAAAGTCAAGCCCACTGCCCGCTACAGTCATACAGGAGTGCGCATAATATATATTATGTTAAATTATATATCATAAGAAGAAATGCAACACAGTAAAGATCCCTGCAGCAAGTACTGAGTACTCTACTCTTAAATAACCTAAGGATTAGAATGAAGAACTTTAGATGCGGTAATACAGACTGTATATTTATTCTTTTCGAGAGCTGAGGCTCTTCAAATAACTTTTAGAGAGCCTAGCTACGTTTTATGAAATGTGACACTTAGTTCATCTCTTTATTTACTGGCCTTAACAGAACCCCAATCCCACTTATCAGCAAGCTGCTGGATTCCTCCGTTTTCTATCAGCTCAGCAAAACGCTTATCAAAAACTTCTTTGAGTAATTCACCAGCATCATTATTCGAAAACACAAAGTACAATTTAAGTTCTTTAACCGTACTTATCTCATAAGAAGCAGGATCTACATTCTGCTTATCCATTTCTAGCTTGATATCCATTTCAGCGTCTAGAAATATGTCAATTTCTTTAGACGCCAGTAATTCGAATACCTTTTCACGATTATAAGGTTCATGAGCAAAATATGTTTTAGGAATATAATTTTGAAGCTGATACCCCCTAATCCAACTTACATGTTTATCTCTAAGGCTGTCTTCACCTTGCCAAGAACCTATTGTTCCTTTTATATACAATGCAGAAACAACCTCAGAATCAAAGCTCCAACTTGGGTATATTACATCAGGTATTTCATCTTTATAGGCACCTACCATAATGTGAATTTCTTTCTTTTGAATCAAGCCTGCTGCACGTTTATATGTAGAAGTGTTCATTTCAAGTGTCGAATTTGATGTTTTATAAACCTCCCTTAGGATGTCCCAATAATACCCCTTACCATTCGAGCCTGTTGCATTAATCCACTCTTCACTCTGCACCTTGATTATCTCCGGCATACCAGCAGAGTGCAGCAAGGAGCTAAAAGATAGATGCGCCATCATTACCGTAAAAAATACTAGCTTAAACCTAGATATCAACATAATAGAGACTCTTTAGTTTTCTGTTTATTACATTGTAGGTCTATTTATAAAACCTAGAGGACAAGATCATACGATTTCGCTGTAAGGTCACTTTTCTACATCATTTTAATGATATGGGGTAATCACCCTATTTCAAAAACAAGCCTACTGTCTTAATCTGAATATAAATAAACCACAGTGGCTCGACATTATTTTTGATAAATTAACTACAACTAAAGAATTACAAAACTTTAAGTAAATCATGCCATTAAACAAGGGAATTAAGTCACAAAATTAGCTACTATTAGACTTTAAGAAGTTAACTATCTACTACACTTAACTACTACATTCAGTTAGCGAGAAAAATAATGATAAAGAAAGGATTAATCACAACAGCCTTGTGTTTGGCTGCAACTACTGCCTCTGCAGACGTCATCGGTGTACATGGTCGTGTTGGCGCTTGGCTGATGGATTACTCTGGTGAATTCAAGGACCTAGACAATAATGGTACCTTGGTCGATATTGAAGATGATCTTGGGTTTGACAGTGAGACAACAGGGTTTGCAGAAATTGCATTTGAGCACCCTATTCCTCTATTACCAAACATCAAGTTAGCGTACATGAACATTGATACCACTGAGAGCAGTGTTATTGATGATCCAATCAGAATTGAAGGAATCACCTTTCTTCCAAATACAGATGTAAGAACTGAATTTCAAGCTCTTGTATATGATGCCACACTGTATTACGAGCTCTTAGATAACTGGGTTCAGGCTGATGTTGGTGTCACAATCCGATATTTAGATATTGATATTGAGCTATCAGATAAGACTGGCACTGCTTCCACCCAGCAAAGTTTATCCGCCCCACTCCCTATGCTTTATGCAAATGCCCAGTTTGATTTACCACTAACAGATGTATACGCAAATGTTAGCGTTAACGGTTTGGCTTTTGATGACATAGTAACCTATGATGCTCAGGCAGCAATTGGTTGGATGCCTCTAACGTTTGTAGGTGGGGAAATCGGTTACAGACAATTTGTCATTGATGCAGATGATATTGAAGACTACGATTTTGATTTAACACTCTCAGGCCCGTACATGGCGCTCAAAGTAGACTTCTAACAGATAACGACTCACAAAAAAGCCGCTGCTGACCTTCAGTCATCAGCGGCTTTTTTATTTATTTTGGCATGGCTATCGTTGATTCCACTGCTTGTATTTCATTTCTTGCTGCAGAAATAATCTCAATACTTTTATCTGGCGTGAGTTGAAGCAAATGAGCCAACTTACTGAATGAAGCAATATCCGGTAACGGAGGACAATTCACAATAAACTTTTGAACAATGTTTAAATGTGCTTCAGCAATAATAAGAATATCCGCCATATTTAACTTCTCAGCTTCAGGCCTGTAATTCCAATTCTCTGCATGCGCAGCGATCTCAATTAAAGGTCTAGGCCATTTCCATTCTTTAAGCATATAAGCGCCCATTATGTTCTTTGTTTTATTGATGAAGTCATCAGGATTAAACCCTTCCAGATCCAGTAAGCCTGGAATATTATCCATGTAGACCAGTGCGGGTAACACTCCAATATTTTGGACTATCCCCCCTAACAAAGCTTCGTTTTCATCAACCCCTCTCACACATTTTGCCAAGACAAATCCAATTGCAGATACTTGCCTACAAATATTCCAATGTGCTTTAAATCGCTTTTTAATTTCTGGATTTTTTGCTGTAAAAAGCTCCCGAAGTGCAAATAATTGAACCAATTGCTTGGTGGTTTTAAAACCAATTCTTGTAATAGCCTCTTCACAACTAGTGACCTGTCTAGCGCCTCTAAATAACGGGCTATTTGCTGTGCTTACGAGCTTGACTGCTATTGCAGGGTCAACTGAAATGGTTCTTGCTATTTGAGCAGATGATGATTCAGGGTCATCAATAAGCGATGCAACTTTTTGAGCAACCTCAGGCATGCTAGGTAAGGTAAACTTCCCCTTCTTTACATCATCAGCAAATCGACGAACCAGATCCTTCAAAAGTGTTGGCGAATTAAGATCAACATCAATAGGCTGATTATGGCTTTGAGCCTGAGTCTGACTAAAAAATTTTGCTATAACATCCCATGCAACCTCAATCATCGTGCAGTCAGGATTCGCATAGACATCAAACTGACGCGGCTGAAGATGTGAGATAGGGTTCACGGCGTCAGGAGTGTTGGCTTCTATGATCTTAATCTTTCCATCTTTAGCCACTTTCTTAATTGAGCCGCCTAAGAGGAAGTACTCAACATTGTTGCACGAACCTCGCTCTAGAACCTTTTCACCTTCTTTATAAGTGAAAACTCTATTTTTGGCTTCCAATAGGACTAATTGCTTTTTTCCCATGTCGCGCAAAGGCATAAACTTTTTCAATTCAAGGATTGTAGCTTTTCTTACTACAGCCTGTTTTGGCGTCGCCGTTTCGTTCCTAAACGAGAACATACTCACTCCTAATTGGATTCTAAATTAAGAATAGACAATTATGAGAGAAGTGCTCTGTAAGATATGTCTGAATCTAACTTGGAAATGCGATTGTAGAGGCTACTGATTGTATTTCTTTACGTGCATTAACTAGAATTCTAATACTTTTTTCCGGTGTTAAATTTAGCTTTACTGAGAGTTTAGAAAAAGAATGGATTTTAGGTAATGGAGGACAACTTAAAAACTTTCTCAAGATATTTAAATGAGCATTAGCTACAATTACAATGTCAGTCATATCTATGTGTAGATTTTGTGATTGGTATGCCCAGTTTTCAGCGTGTGATACAACATCTATAAGATGATCAGGCCACTGCCAGTGTTTGAGCATAAACACCCCCATTTCTGTTTTTGTTTTATTAACAAATTCATCAATGGAAAGCTCATATCTTTCAAGAACTTCAGGCATTTGCTCCGCATACAATAACGAAGGTACGACACCGATGTTATGAACAGCGCCAGCTAACAGTGCTTCATTAGGATTCGTCGCCCTATTAAGTTTTGATAATATAAATGCAATTGCAGCCACCTGCTTACTGACATTCCAGTGAGATCGAAGCCTCTTCTGAATTTCAGAAGTATTTGATTGATATAAATCCCGAACAGCAAAGATCTTAATTAAATCTCTTGTGGTTTTAAGCCCTAAACGTACAATTGCTTCTTCGCAAGAATTGATCTCTCGCACCCCTTTGAATAACGGGCTGTTTGCAGCACTCACAAGCTTAATAGCAATTGCTGGATCAAGACTTACCTTTCTTGATATTTTTGCAGCATTAACGTCAGGATCATCAAGTATTTCTACAATCTGACTTGCAACTTCTGGAATGCTCGGCAGAACAAATCGCCCACTTGAAACATCATCCTCAAAGTGATCGAGAACAGCACGAACTGCCGCATCTAAAGGTGTGGTTGAAAGAATAGGAGCTGCAGTTGACGAGTTTTTTTCAGGTGAAAGAATCTCTTTGGCTTGGTCAAAATAATCACTTAACACTGATCGTTTAATAACAAGAATCGATACCATAGACTTTGCCGTGACAGCGTAGCGCCTAGGTTGCAAATTGGCGATAGGATGTAATGCAGCCTCAGAATCTGCTGAAATTACTTTTTGTTTCCCATCAAGCGCTTTTAACTTCACCTTCCCTGCAAGTAAATAATATTGGAAGTCATCTGATGTACCAGCTTGAGTGATCAAGGTGCCTTTCTTGAAACTGATAGTTTTGCTTTTTGCTGACAATAAAACTTGATGCTGAGGTGTTAGCGAACAGATAGGATGCAGTTTTTTGATGTCTTCAAGTGAAGCATCTTTGTGAGCTTTGCGCTTCTTGCTTCGAAATATACTGAACATATTCCGTCCAAATTATGTTTTATTGTAATTATTATTAACGGCCAGAACGTATTGATTTTTAATTATTCTTACTGCTTTTCAAGGCTGCCAAGTCTTTTTCTTTTTCACGTACAGTGTATTCAAGATCAGCTATTTTTTGAGAGGACTCTTTCAATTTTCCTTCCATGCCCTCAACTTGAGTAGTTAAATCAACAGTCGCCTCAGTAAGCGCCTGGCTTAAAGATTTTTTAAATTTACTCTTCAAAAATAACCAAGTAAGAAGTACACCAAAAAGAAACGACCCAATGATTAGAAGTGGCATTATTAATACTTAAACCTTAGAAATAAGAAAGGATTGTAAATTTACATAAACTTACAATCCAGTCAAGAAAAATAAACAAGAATTAAAACTAAGCGTCACATATTAAAGAATCAGGCAATTTGGATGCTATTGCCCACATATAGTGATCGCCGAGCTTTTTTGCTTCGTTCGGTAAATGATCTGTTGCTTCAAATTCAAAATCTTTAGTGGTCCGCCCTATGACCCTAAATATTTCGTTTCGTGCCTTTAGAAACAAATCTTCACCGTTACGATAGATTGATATATCCACCTGTAACCCATCCTATAATTAATAATTATTGTTATATCGTTTTGTAGTTATGTTTTTCATTAAAGTTCAACGCCATGAAAATGACAACCAATTTAATAGCCTCTGTAAGATACTAATTTATCGACTTGTTTTATTTCTGATCAATTTGATTTCATGAATAATATCTTGAGGCAATACACCGACAACCCCGTTTTTTGAAGCCCTCTCACCTGCTTTACCATGTAAAAAAGCCCCATAAGTAGCGGCTTTCAGAGGATCTTCATACTTTGCTATTAGAGACAGAATAATGCCTGTTAAAGCATCCCCCATACCTGCTACAGCCATTGATTCATTGCCGTATCTGCATACAAATATATTGTTGCTTAAATTGGAAATAAGAGTTCCATTACCTTTAAGTAAGAAAGTACATCCAAATTTTGCTGCTAATTTCTTGACCGCTTGATATCTATCTTTCGTGACGTCTTTTAGATTACAGTTGAGCAATCGTGCTGCTTCCTTGGGGTGTGGCGTCATAATACAAAGGTTATGGCCATAAGAATCCCAAATTTTAGGATCTGCAGCGATAATATTTAACGCATCAGCATCAAGAACCGTCGCCTTCTTTAAAGTAAGGGCGGCCTTCAAAGCCTCAACTGCAAATTGAGCGTTTCCTAAACCAGGGCCTACCGCAATGGCATCTACATGTTGAGCCAGCTCCGACACTTGATCACCTGATTCAGTAGAACGGAGTTCATTAACGAGCACCTCAGGCGTTCTTGTTAATAACGGCATTATGGCATGCTTTCCAACCAATACTTTAAGTAGACCTGCTCCAGCCCTCAGGCAAGCCTCGCTGGCTATAATCGCGGCACCTCCCATCCCGTTACTTCCACCAATTAATAAACATCTACCAGAATCGCCTTTGTGATCCGTTGGTAGTCTGGAATATATAGATGTATTAATCCGGTTAAGGCCTATCAGCTCAATATCACTCTCTATATCCCTATAGCACTCCTGAGAAATACCAAGATCATCAAAATACAATTGCTTAAAATAATTAAAGGAATTTCCCGTCATCATTCCCTTTTTCAAACAAATAAAGGTTACACAATAATCAGAAGAGACAACGCAACCTAACTTATTGCCGGTATCAGCACACAAGCCTGAGGGCACATCAATAGATACAATAGGGAAACCCAAACCATTAATCTCAGAAATCAATTGTTCATAGGAAGGTTTAACATTCCCCTTCAAGCCAGAACCTATAAGAGCATCAATAACCACTGTATTTGCAGAATGGTCATGAAGATTAGTTTGTTTCAACTTAGAAAGTGATGTTACGGGTATATTTTGATCTGAAAGTAATTTATAGGCGCTTTGCATTTCTTTGCTTCGCCCACTTCGAGAACCATGAACTCCATCAACTTGAATTACTTCAACCTCTATTCCTTTGTTTGCTGCCAGAGCGGCAACTACAAAGCCGTCCCCCGCGTTATTACCATTACCACAAAATACAATCAGTCGATCTACGCCTTTATAGCGCGACAAAACCAACTCAAATACGGAGGATCCGGCTCTGTACATCAACTCAAACGTATTTGGGGAGAAGGAATTATTAACCTGAGCATCTATTCGTTTTGATTGCTCAGCACTGTAAAGATATCGAGGTAGGAAAGGGATATTTTGACTTGTTACTTCAATCACGAAAGACATTGCCTCTGGAATTAATTACCAACTAATGAAACGCGCGCTCAAAAATCAAAGGCATTCTATCCTGCCCCCAAGCGGTCAATTTCCCCTTGGAAAACGAGGGCACCCCCCACAAACCAAGACGTGTCATCTCCTTGAGATTCTTATCGATATTAGTTACATAATCCTTTGATTTTATGGAATTTAAAACCTTAGTTTTATCTATCTTAAAGTTTGAACAGATTGAGGTGATGTAACTCTCTGAGCTAACATCTTGCCCGTTAGACCAAATATCTGTCATAAGCTGAAATACGACATCCAGATAATCTTTCTTATCCGAGTGGTAAAAAATAGCCATGCACGCACTCACTCCATCGCCAATGGGATCGTAAACTCGTCCAAAAGGTATTTCTTCAAAGTGAGCTATTCTTGCTGCGTCTTTCAGAATGTTTAATTTTTTGACGCGAGGAACAGCTAACCCTCGAGTAACCATCGGCAAAATCGGTTTAAAAGTAATCCTATCCACACCGTATCTTGATTTATGTTCCACCATGCGAGCAATGGCAATGTAGGAATATGGACTCCTGAAAGAAAAGTACATATCGACTGGGTCTTTTGGTCTGCAGGGCACACGAACCAATCCCCAATCAGGATAAAATCCTGCCTTTTTTGTTTGAGCTGATAATTTATGAAGTCTATCTCGAAGTAAATACAATCGATCTAACGACCAATACCACTCCCCTCTGTAATGAATTGAGCTTCCTTGAAAGTATCCAGCCTTATAAAGTTGCTCTGTGTTTTCTCTAAGCTTACTGGCTACATCGAATGGATCTAAAGCCTCACCGCGTGTGATCAACTTATGCAATACAGGGAATTCTCCATGCCAGTAGGCATCGGAGACTTTTACAGCCATCTGAAGCCATTCTGCAGTAGTGCTTCGATCCATAAGCAAGAGCCTTAAAGCTTCAGGCTTCAATCTTTTTTGATTAGGAATCAAATTCGGGAATTCAAGCCCCCAAGCCTGGGCTAGATAATTTGCATCAATTAATGAGTATCGCTCACGCGATTCTATCTCAGGAAAAAACTCGGGGTTTCTTGGTTCGACAACCACAACCTGAAAACTAACCTTAAACACTTGCTCCATTTCTATAACAACGGGAAGCATTAATGTTGAATAAGGATCATCCAAGTCAAAATAAAATGTCGCCTGATGATTCTTTCGTGAAGACACCCGAATAAACTCACTGAGCTTATGCCTAACTAACCTCAGTGTGTTAGAACATATAATTTGAGCAAAATAACTCTCAAGTGTTTTATTAATAAGTTTCACCAATACTCTGATTTAAATAAATAAAATATACAATTTAACAACCAATTAAGACCACAATAACTAAAAGTCTTGCTTAGCCAATTGAATACAGAACTTTTGCATTAAATTCAAACCATTACATAACTTAAGTTCAATTATCTTAATAACACCAGCTACAAGTTAGAATTTTCATTCAGGACTCTGAAAACTCTTCACATAAATAACCACCGAGCACATTGGACTTCAAGCCGAAAAAGCCATCCATTATTCTTAGATACGTCAAAAATCACATATTTTATTAATTAATAACATAAATTGGTGGTAATTTTGAAAATAACATTTGACAGATGGAACTTTTGAGCGCTTATTTATTCTAAGACTGTTCAGGAAATGAACGATAATATAAATGAAACATTGTTATTGTATTTTTTAAGATCAAGTATAGAAATGTAGGAGTCTCAATATGAGAAACGGTATAATCTGCTATGGGCCAGTCACAAAGCCTAAAAGACAAATAGCAGTGACAACAAGTGAAAAGTAGTACAAAAATAAATTAGTAAAGCAGTACGGTCAGGCAAGTAAATTCTAGCAAAAAGCTAGAGTTACCTGCCGAAACGCCCATCTTATTCCTTCACCCTTTCAGCCACTCTGGTAATTAAATTTCTAAGCCAAATATGCGCTGGGTTACTATGCAATAACGGACTCCATGCCATCTTAAGTTCAAAAGACGGTATTTCAAACGGAGGCTCTTTAATCAGTAACTTACTTGATTGACTATTCAGCCCTACGGCCCTAGTTGGTAACGTCGCAATTAAGTCATTGTCTTGCGCAAGTAAAATAGAGATTTGATAATGCCGAGTAAAAACACTGATATTTCTCTTTTTATCAATTTTAGCTAAGGCCTCATCCACCCACCCAAGCTTCTGCACTTGCCTTGGATTAACACCAACGCCAACGCCAACGCCAGTTTTACTTACCCAGATATGCTTCGCAGACAGGTAGTTATCCAGATTAAAATCATTAATGATTGGATTTTTGGGGCTCATGACACACGAAAAACTGTCTGTCCACACTGTCTTTTGATGAAAAGACTGCGGCAAGTGATCGAAGCGGTTAATCGCCATATCTACCCTGCCTTGTTCTACATCCGCAAAACTTACATCGCTAGGTGTTAAAACATCCAATGTGATGTTTGGCGCCTTCTGACGTACCTCTTTGAGCATTTCAGGCATCAAGGTAGACTCCGCATAATCAGATGCCATAATTCGGAACACACGACTGCTCTGAGCCTCTTCGAAATCAACTGTAGGCTGAACTGCTTGATCAACCCTGGATAGAATCTCACGTATCTGGGGCTGCAGTTCCTTTGCTCGCTCTGTCGCAGTCATACCCTCAGAAGTACGAATAAGAAGAGGATCTTGGAATAAATCCCTTAGCCTTTTAAGGCCATTACTCATGGCGGGCTGGGTAATCCCCAGCTGTTCAGCAGCCTTCGTTACGTTCTTTTCTCTTAATAACACATCGAGATGAACTAGAAGATTTAAGTCAACACGCCCTGTATTCACTGAATAAATACCACTTTTAAAAGCTATAATTTAAAGCTATTTTACACGTATTTAGTCAATGTCTCGATGACTTTATTTACCCTTCTACGCGAACTATAGTGGTAGAGTAGAACATTAAGTGATTACTATAAGCTCATGTTAAATGGAGAAAAATAATGAAACGGTGTGCTTGGTGTGGTTCAGACCCCATCTATGTGAAGTATCATGATGAGGTTTGGGGTCGCCCCGTATCAGACAGTCGAGATCTTTTTGCAAAACTCTGCTTAGACGGCCAACAAGCGGGTTTAAGCTGGATTACAATTTTAAAGAAACAAGACAATTACTACGAAGCTTACGATAACTTTAATCCAGAGATCATTCAGCATTATGACCAAAAAAAAATTGAAGCCCTACTTCAAAACAAAGGCATTGTTCGTAATAAGCTAAAAGTACAATCGATCATCAAAAACGCTAAAGGGTATTTAGCCATTGAATCGAAGGGTCAGTCATTTTCTGATTACCTGTGGTCTTTTATTGGAGATAAACCCATTCAAAATAACTGGAAAACCTTCGAGGAAATCCCCGTTACGTCTACTGAATCCGAAGCAATGGCTAAAGATCTTAAAAAGAAAGGGTTCTCCTTTGTTGGCAGTACAATTTGCTATGCCTTCATGCAAGCTGTGGGGATGGTTCAAGACCATACAACCGACTGTCATTGCTACATATCTTGCCAGGAAGAAGCCGCTAAATTTGATCTCAAACAATAAAACCTAATGTTCTATCCCCAAGTTACAACCATTCATCGGGAGTGTATTTCGATGAATCAAAGGGGAATGACTGGAAAAAAACACATTGAAAGCCACTGGTACCAGTAAATTCAAGTTAGAGCAAAGAAGTTCAAAAATACTAAATATTAAATATTCATTACAAATGCATTTTTAAGATCAAAATATTTCTAGCCACCTCGACTCACTACAGGTATTAATATTTAGGTACCGACATCGAAGTCGGTACCGAGACCAACTTTTCATCAGTTGACACCAAAGGGGAAAGTATAGATGAGAAGACAGAAACGCGATCAAGCTAGTCGTGCATTCAACAAGGGTTATAACGCAGGAGTTTTAGGTAAATCTAAAGAAATGGCTCCACAGAATCCAACCGTTAGACACAGTTGGCTCTGCGGATGGCGCGAAGGCCGAGCTGATCAATGGGATGGCATGACTGGTGTTTCTGGTGTCCACAAGATTCCTCTCTAAATTAAGAGTTCCGGAATCTAAAGATTGAGGGAAAGAGGGCTAAACAAGCCCTTTTTTATTGCCTGCTTCTTATACCCTCATTCACTCTTCTCCCCTTTCCTTATGTACAACCTTATTGACCCATAGTAGGAGATTTGACAGGATATTACTGTATACACTTGTTCACTTAACTTTAGATAATATGAAACACCACGGCTCATATAAGATAAAAGTCTCCAACGATGTCTTAGTCATTCGATGCTCAGGAAGCTGGAATAAAGAAACAACACTGAGATACGCAGAAGACTACAAAGCAACAGCTTCCGTGCTTATCAATACAAATTGGGCCGTTATTTGCGACTTGAGAGACTGGACCCTAGCCACGCCAGAGAGCATGCCGATATTCCAATCTTTAATGAATTGGTGCTTTGATCAAGGACTTAAGTCTTGCGCCTACGTTTATAATGATTCGTTCATCAAAAAACGACACCTAGAAGAAATGACTCTTAGCCTCCAAAGCCTACCAGAGAACTATAAATTCATTAGACAAAACACTACTGAAGGAATTTACTGCTGGCTTAAAAATTCTGGATACACCCCTCAAGAACAAGACATCATCAGCCTAAATGAGCAAACCCAAACAACAGGTAAGCCTGAAATAGACCTAATAATGATTTAAATCCAAGGCCTAGTTTGTTTTTTATAACTCGTAAATTCTTCACCAAAATTATCAAACAGCGCATCTTCTTCTGGCTTAATCTGATATTTATTAATGTATAAGACAAAGAAGATAACAGCAAAAAAGCAAGAAACATCACCCAAGTAGATTCCTGTTCCAATCAGAAAAAAAGTCATTCCTAAATACATTGGGTTTCTGCTGTACTTGTAGACACCACTACATATTAAACTTGTTGATTTACTTGGATCTCGAGGATCAATTGTTGTAGCCTGCCGCTTAACCTCCACCACACCAAGAACACAAATAGCTAAACCAAAAGCACCCCACATTAAAGATACCCAAATAGGCGCACCCTTGATCTGAAATAGAGGCAACCAATTAAGCAACTCTATTTGGCCAAGAATCATTAACACAACGAGCAAGATGGGAGGTATTTTTAGACTCATGCTTATCCCTAAGTTTCATATTTATTGTTAACTCATCCTATTCTTTTAGCACAAAAAAGCCCAGCTATCGAACTGGGCTTTTTTAGTCTAAACAAAAACAATAGATTAACTAGAATGAATCGCCGGGAATACGAACCCAACCTTCCATCAAAATACGAGCACTTCTACTCATGATGGCTTTTGTGACTTTCCATTCACCATTACTTAGATTCGCTTCAGCTCCAACTTTTAACGTGCCTGAAGGGTGACCAAATGTTACTGCGTTTCTTTGCCCTCCGCCTGCTGCTAAATTAACCAAGGTCCCTGGTACAGCCGCAGCTGCGCCAATAGCAACCGCAGCAGTGCCCATCATCGCATGGTGTAGCTTACCCATGGATAAGGCACGCACAAGAAGATCTATATCACTTTCCTTGACTTCTTTACCGCTCGAGGCGCTGTAAGCCTTTGAAGGAGATACAAACGCGACTTTTGGAGTATGCTGACGATTAACCGCTTCAGAAACATCATCAACTAGCCCCATCTTCACTGCACCGTGGGCACGAATTGCTTCAAACATTACTAAAGCATCATCATTGCTATTAATAATATCTTGCAACTCTGTACCGGTGTAATTTATCTCACCTGCGTTTAAGAAAATGGTAGGTATGCCTGCATTAATCATTGTCGCCTTAAGTGTCCCGACTCCAGGCACCTCAAGATCATCAACCAAATTACCCGTTGGAAACATTGATCCTTCGCCATCCGAGGGATCTATGAACTCAACTTCAACTTCAGCAGCAGGAAAAGTTACTCCATCCAGCTCAAATTCGCCCGTTTCCTGAACTTGTCCATCAGTCATTGGAACGTGAGTAATAATGGTCTTTTTAATATTTGCCTGCCATATACGAACAACCGCCACGCCGTTATCAGGCACCCGACTTTTATCAACTAGGCCACTGTTGATAGCAAAAGCTCCTACGGCTGCGGATAAGTTACCGCAATTACCACTCCAATCAACAAAAGGCTTATCAATGGCAACTTGACCAAATAAATAATCCACGTCATGGTCTGGTTCACTGCTCCTTGAAACAATCACAGTCTTGCTGGTGCTTGACGTAGCACCTCCCATTCCGTCAGTTTGCTTGCCGTATGGATCAGGACTACCGATGACCCTCATCAGCATCCGATCTCTTGACTCACCCGCTACGTGAGCAGACTTAGGAAGATCCTCTAAATTAAAGAAGACCCCTTTGCTTGTTCCCCCGCGAATATAAGTCGCAGGGATTTTTACCTGTGGTACAAAGGTCATATTAGTTACCCAAAAAATCCTTAGCAAAACGCTGAAGTACACCGCCTGCTGAATACACAGATACTTCCTCTGCAGTATCTAAGCGACAAGTAACCGGTACAGATACATCGTCACCATTGGCTTTATGGATAATCAGAGTCAAATCCGCAAGAGGCTCAACTGTACCTTCCACATCAAACGTCTCGGTACCATCAATGCCATAAGTCTCACGAGTCTCGCCGGACTTAAACTGCAGCGGTAGCACACCCATACCGACCAAGTTGGTACGATGGATACGCTCAAAACCTTCAGCAACAATTGCTTCAACACCCGCTAGACGCACACCCTTGGCAGCCCAATCACGAGAAGAGCCTTGACCATAATCAGCACCAGCAACAATAATTAAAGGCTGCTTCCGTTCCATGTAAGTTTCAATCGCTTCCCACATGCGAGTTACTTTGCCTTCCGGTTCAATTCGAGCGAGAGAACCTTGTTTGATTTCCCCGTCTTCCTTAACCATTTCATTTAATAGCTTCGGATTCGCAAAAGTAGCACGCTGAGTGGTTAAATGATCACCACGGTGAGTAGCGTAAGAATTGAAATCTTCTTCAGGTAATTTCATCTTCGCCAAGTATTCACCAGCAGCACTGCTTGGTAAAATTGCATTTGAAGGCGACAAGTGATCTGTTGTGATGTTATCGCCAAGCACCGCTAGAGGTCGCATGTCTTTAAGCGTTCTTTCTCCTGCTAAGGCACCTTCCCAATAAGGAGGACGGCGGATATAGGTACTCATCTCACGCCAGTCATACAAAGGACTTTCTGCTTTTTCAAAAGCATCCAGATTGAACATTGGGATGTAGATCTGATTAAACTGCTCTGGTTTTACGCTCGATGCAACAATTGAATCAATCTCTTCATCTGAAGGCCAAATGTCTTTTAATGTAATTGGATTACCTTGCTGATCTGTGCCAAGTACATCTTTCTCAATATCAAAACGCATCGTACCTGCAATTGCGTATGCAACAACTAACGGCGGAGATGCTAAGAAGGCCTGCTTCGCATAAGGGTGGATACGACCGTCAAAGTTTCTGTTACCAGACAATACTGCGGTTGAATAAAGATCACGATCAATAATTTCTTGCTGTATTTTAGGATCAAGTGCACCACTCATACCGTTACACGTTGTACAAGCATAAGCCACGATGCCAAAACCAAGCTTTTCAAGCTCAGGTAATAAACCTGCCTCTTCAAGGTAAAGTTTTGCAACCTTAGAACCTGGCGCAAAAGAAGATTTAACCCAAGGTTTACGAATAAGGCCAAGCTCATTCGCTTTCTTTGCTAACAAACCAGCAGCAACCACGTTGCGAGGGTTACTTGTATTAGTACAGGATGTAATTGCAGCAATAATTACTGCTCCGTCAGGCATCTCACCTTCTTTTTCTTCCCATTCACCCGCAATACCTCGTGCTGATAAATCGGATGTAGGTAAACGGCGATGAGGGTTAGACGGTCCCGCCATGTTGCGAACGACACTTGAAAGATCGAAGTCCAACACACGTTCGTATTCTGCAGTTTCAAGGCTATCAGCCCACAACCCTGTTTCTTTAGCGTATTGCTCAACTAAAGCAACTTGTTCAGGCTCACGACCTGTCAACTTCAAATAATCAATGGTTTGTTCATCGATGTAGAACATAGCCGCCGTAGCACCATACTCTGGCGTCATATTTGATATCGTTGCGCGGTCACCAATGGTTAAATCCTTTGAGCCTTCGCCAAAGAATTCAAGATAAGAAGAAACAACGCGTTCTTTACGTAAAAATTCGGTAATCGCTAGAACAACATCCGTTGCAGTAATTCCTGGTTGACGTTTACCTGTTAATTTAACGCCAATAATGTCAGGAAGACGCATCATTGAAGGACGACCTAACATAACTGTTTCAGCCTCAAGACCACCAACACCGATTGCAATCACACCTAAAGCGTCGACATGAGGCGTATGACTGTCTGTACCCACGCACGTGTCAGGAAAAGCGACACCGTCTCGCGCCTGAACCACAGGAGACATCTTTTCAAGATTTATCTGATGCATGATGCCGTTGCCCGCAGGAATCACATCAATATTTTCAAACGCAGTTTTTGTCCATTCGATGAAATGAAATCTATCTTCGTTTCGTCGATCTTCAATTGCTCGGTTTTTATCAAACGCATCAGGCTCAAAACCACCGTGTTCAACGGCCAAAGAGTGATCAACAATCAACTGAGTAGGTACGACTGGGTTAACTTTTGACGGATCGCCCCCCTGCTCTGCGATCGCATCACGGAGACCAGCAAGATCAACCAATGCTGTTTGGCCCAGGATGTCATGACAAACTACACGGGCAGGATACCAAGGGAAATCCAAGTCCTGTTTTCGCTCGATCAGTTGCTTTAAAGAGTCGGTTAATGCAGAAGGTTCGCAACGACGTACAAGTTGTTCAGCCAAGACTCGAGACGTATAAGGAAGTGTTTCAAATGCGCCAGCCTGAATGCTATTTACTGCTTCACGAGTGTCGAAATAATCTAAGCCTGTACCAGAAAGTGACTTACGGTATTGAGAGTTCATAGTAATGGAAATCCATCAAGTATTTGTTATAGCAGTGACTCGTCATCGAAGTGTATCTAACGAAAGAGCACTGTTTCATCACGGTTTTCTTAAACAACCCCATCGTGGCCGATGAGGTTATTAATGCGTACCTAATTAAGTACGCTCTTCAAGGGCAACCCACTCAGACGATTCAGGGCCTGTGTACTCGGCGCTCGGGCGAATAATTCGGTTATTTGAACGCTGCTCCTTAACGTGTGCAGTCCAACCTGTGACTCGAGACATAACGAAAATTGGTGTAAATAGTTTCGTAGGTATTCCCATAAAATGGTAAGCAGACGCATGGAAGAAATCAGCATTACAGAATAATTTCTTTTCACGCCACATAACTTCTTCACAACGCACAGAAACAGGATAAAGAACCGTATCCTCAGCTTCCTTAGCCAACTTTTCAGACCATTGTTTAATGATGACGTTACGAGGATCAGATTCACGATAAATAGCATGACCAAAGCCCATGATTTTATCTTTGCGTGCGAGCATCGCCATTAGGCCTTCTTCGGCGTTGTCGGCAGAGCTGAAAGATTCAATCAATTCCATAGCCGCTTCGTTAGCACCACCGTGCAACGGCCCTCTAAGGGTTCCGATAGCACCTGTAACACAACTGTGAATATCCGATAGAGTAGACGCACATACACGCGCAGTGAACGTAGATGCATTAAATTCATGCTCTGCATATAAAATCAAAGAGACATGCATAACTTGCTCATGCAGAGCAGATGGTTTCTTACCGTGAAGCATATGTAAGAAATGACCGCCAATTGAGTCATCATCGGTATCTGTCTCAATACGAACACCGTCATGACTGAATCGATACCAGTAACAAATGATTGATGGGAAAAGTGCTAGTAGCCTATCAATTTTATCATCCTGCTCTGAGAAATCTTTCTCTTCATCCAAATTACCAAGTACAGATGCACCTGTTCGCATAACATCCATCGGGTGTGCATCAGCAGGGATTAACTCAAGAGCACTTTTTAAAGCTTCGGGTAAAGCTCGCATTGATTTAAGTTTTGTTTTGTATTCAGAAAGTTCACTGACCGTTGGTAAATGGCCTCTTAATAAAAGATGCGCCACTTCTTCAAACTGAGCGTTATTAGCCAAATCCGTAATTTCATATCCACGATATGTCAAACCAGCACCTGATTTTCCAACAGTGCATAATGCTGTTTCACCTGCAACTTGGCCACGTAGACCTGCACCACTTAATACCTTTTTATCAGTCATAAATCTCTACCTAAAAAATTGATCAATTATAGAAATAAGTTATATATAGCTTTAATTATACTCAATAACCTACTGATTTATTTATTTTTACCTTCTGCAAACAAGGCATCAAGTTTCTGTTCGTAGTCGTGATAATTCAAGAAGTCATAAAGATCCATACGCGTTTGCATAGTATCAACAACATCTTTTTGATCGCCCTTATCTAGAATATTTTCATAGACCGCTAATGCCGCTTTGTTCATTGCACGGAAGGCACTCAAAGGATACAAAACCATATCAGCGCCGGCTTCCGCCAACTCTGCCTTGTTATAAAGAGGGGTTTGTCCAAATTCTGTGATGTTTGCAAGAATAGGAACATTCAGCGCATCTTTAAAAGCACGGTAGTGTTCCAGTTCAGTGACAGCTTCAGCAAAAATTGCATCTGCGCCTGCTTCAACACATGCTTGTGCACGTTCAATTGCCGCCTCTAAACCTTCTTGAGCAAAAGCATCAGTACGAGCCATTACAAAGAAGTTATCGTCGACTCTTGCGTCTACACAGGCTTTAATTCGGTCAACCATTTCTTGTTTAGACACAATTTCTTTATTCGGTCGGTGACCACAGCGCTTCTGTGCAACCTGATCTTCAATATGTACAGCCGCTGCGCCAGCTCTTTCCATTTCTTTAATCGTTCGAGTGATATTAAACGCGCCACCCCAACCTGTATCAATATCAACCAACAGAGGTAATTCTGTTGCTGCAGTAATCCTGCTTACATCCACAAGGACGTCATTCAAGCTTGTCATGCCTAAATCTGGTAAGCCATAAGAAGCATTTGCAACTCCGCCACCAGATAAGTATAGAGCCTGATGACCAACTTTCTCAGCCATTAATGCGCAGTATGGGTTTACAGTACCAACGACTTGAAGCGGATTATTATCTGAAATAGCCTTACGGAATTTAGCTCCGGGTGACATCTTTGTAGTCATTTTAAGATTCCTGTGCATTTTGGTTTTCGAAATAAGTTTCAACCACAGTTCGTGATTTCTGAATATGTCTTCGCATTAAGATCTCTGCGAGTTCACCATCGCGCTCTTCAATTGCTTCAACGATGCGCTGATGATGAGTAAAAGCTTTTTGGGGGTGCTTAGAAATGTTACTGAATTGATGTCGATACATCAGTATCAAGTGGTAAAGCTCTTCACATAGAAGGTGTATTAATTTCTTATTTTTACTGCCATAGATAATGCAATAATGAAAATCTAAATCACCCTGCTGTTTGTAATAGGCCGTACCGTCTTTGAAATTTTGATCTTGCTTATGTTCGTGTAAAAGTGCTTTTAGATGTTTGATGTCTTCATCTGTCATATTTTCAGCCGCCAAACGACAGGCTAAGCTCTCGAGTGACTCTCGAATCTGATAAAGCTCGATCAGCTCTTGATAAGATAACGAAACAACGCGCGCACCTACGTTAGGGGCCCTTTCAATCAGTCCTCGAGACTCCAACCTAGAGATCGCTTCTCGGAGTGGCCCACGACTAACTCCGTACTTGGTCGCCAGTGCAGACTCAGAAATTTTCGATCCAGGTGCCACATCACCTCTCACAATGTCTTCCTGAAACTTCATTAACACTTGATCTGCAAGGGTAAGATTGTCGACAGATTTCATACAAAATACATCTATTAAGAGATTTGATGCACCAAATTGTATTCTAAATACAGTATTTGTCAACAATACCAATTAAAATGAAGAAATACATCTGAATTTACTTGGTGTAATACGTGTTTTGTCGACAAAATAGCGTTTAAATTACACCAACAACAAATATTCAATGCAAAAAAAAGCCGAGGCATTGGCCTCGGCTTTTAGCACTGCTAGTTTAGAACTACTTCATAAGGTCTAATACAAGCTTATTCATACGGGCTACGTAGCTAGCAGGGTCAGCCAATTGACCACCTTCCGCTAGGGTTGCCTGATCGAATAATATGTTCGCCATATCAGAGAAACGAGTATCATCACTTTCATTGTTCAATTGCTGAATCAAAGGATGTTCAGTATTCACCTCTAGAGAAGGCTTTGATTCAGGAAGCTTTTGACCCGCTGCTTCCATCATTCTACGCATTTGAAGACCCATGTCGTACTGCCCTACGACCAAACAAACAGGAGAATCCGTCAAACGATTAGTCACTCTAACATCACTTACTTGATCTTTTAGGACCTCTTTCAGCTGCGTAGTTAAACTTTCAAACGTTTTCTCAGCTTCTTCTTTTGCTTTTTTGTCTTCTTCAGAATCTAGACTATCTAAGTCAAGTTCACCTTTAGCAACGTCTACAAGTTGCTTACCATCAAACTCATTTAAATGACTCATTAGCCATTCATCAACACGATCAGATAACAATAGGACCTCAATTCCTTTCTTGCGGAATACTTCTAAATGAGGGCTGTTCTTTGCCGTATCATGATTCTCTGCAACAACGTAATAAATCTTATCTTGAGATTCCTGCATACGCTCAATGTATTGCTCTAATGAATTAACCTGCTCAGCAGAATCATCATTAGTAGTAGCAAAACGAAGCAGCTTCGCTATCTTTTCTTTATTTGCGAAATCTTCGCCAGGACCTTCTTTTAGTACTTGTCCAAACGCCTTCCAGAAAGTTGCGTATTTATCAGGGTCGTTATTAGCAAGCTTCCCTAATACATCCAAGATTCGTTTAGTTAAAGCGGTTTTCATTGTTGTGACCGCACGATCTTCCTGAAGAATTTCGCGAGATACGTTTAATGAAAGATCATTCGAATCAAGGACACCCTTAATGAAACGAAGATACATCGGCAAGAATTGCTCTGCTTTATCCATGATAAATACACGCTGAACATAGAGCTTCAAGCCTCTAGGCGTATCTCTTTCATACAAATCGAAAGGTGCATTTGTCGGGATATAAAGTAAACTGGTGTAATCTAACTTACCTTCAACGCGGTTATGAGTCCAAGACAAAGCGTTTTCGAAATCGTGAGAAACATGCTTATAAAATTCTTGGTACTCATCTTCTGTAATTTCACTCTTACTACGAGTCCAAAGCGCTGTCGCAGTATTAATAGTCTCGTCTTGAAGTTCAGCCGGCGTCTCTTCGTCTTCAGACACTGGTTTTGGCTCTTCTTTCATGATGATCGGCAGAGCAATATGATCAGAATATTTCTTGATCAGACTACGGATTCGAAGACCTTCAGCAAACTCTTTCTCTTCTTCGCGTAAAAACAACGTAATTTCAGTACCACGAGTCTCTTTAGTGATGCTCTCTACAGTAAACTCGCCCTCGCCTTCAGAACTCCAGAAAACCCCCTGATCTTGAGCGTCACCTGCTTTACGAGTACGAACCTCTACTTTTCCTGCAACGATAAATGCAGAGTAAAAGCCAACACCAAATTGACCGATAAGCTGGGAGTCTTTCTGTTGATCACCGGATAACTGCTGTAAAAATGAAGAAGTACCTGATTTAGCAATAGTACCAAGGTGCTCAACAACATCGGTACGGTTCATACCAATACCATTATCAGCAATGGTTAACGTTCCCGCTTCAGCATCGACATCAATGCGAATATTTAACTCGCCGTCACCTTCATAAAGAGCGTTGTCTTCAAGTGCGAGAAAACGTAACTTGTCTGCGGCGTCTGAAGCGTTTGAAACTAGCTCACGGAGAAAAATCTCTTTGTTGCTGTACAATGAATGAATCATCAAATGTAACAGCTGCTTTACTTCCGTTTGAAAGCCCAGAGTTTCTGATTTTGCTTCTACTGACATTCCTATCCCCTTTAATTCTGTGTCGAAAAGTCTGTGATTAAGAAAACTGCTTAATCAAATTCATGTATGAAACTTAAAATGGGGATAAGATTTTAAATTTCAAGCACTCACATAGAAATTACTTCGGTTTTTTTGGATAAGAGATGGATTTAACTTCTGCTTGAGGTATATGGTACACAACACCTCCGTTCGTAGACTGAACAGTGATTGACTTATGAGGAATAACCTCAATGAGTGTTCCTACTCGAGTCTGGTCAAGATTCGTTGTAACCAAGACATATTTACCAATCTCATTCAGCAATTCATCTTCTTTAGACTCAGTATTAATAACATCCTGATTTGCAGCTGTATCTATTGAAATGTCGCTTTTATCTTCATTGGCCTCCGTAGTTTTAGGCGCCTCTTCCGTAGTAACAGACTCTTCCTCTTCAATAGGAACACCCTTTTCATCAACATAAATAATGTTCACTGAATCATCATCAATTTGGATAGCTTCAACTATTACCGTCAGTGATCTGAATTCAAGCGTCTTAATTATTTCGAGCGGTGTGATCACATTTACAACGCCTGAACCAACGCGCTGAACAACATTGACGACTTTATTATTTTCGATACCTTGAAATTCGCCAAGCACATTCAAACCATCCCGCTTAATAACCTCTACCTGTTTTCCAGTATATTGAGGAGATACGGGTATAAATTCGTCAACTTCTAACGACTTCTGTTTAGTCTCTTCAAGTCTGGTAGGCTGCCTATACGATGCTAGAACTTTACGAAGGGAAAGTAAGCTTCTATGGTTAATGCTTACTTTATCCATTCTCTTATCAATCGTAATCGTTACTTCTTTATCCAGCTTAAATTTATTAAAAACACGCACACCGACAATGCTCTGCTTATTTGAAAGAGCCTTAATCGTCCCCAGCTTGTAAGTAACGCCAGCAGGTGCCTTTCGCCACACATGTTGGACGACCCTTTTGATTTCATCAGCGGTGATATCTTCACGAACAACCGAATCAGATTCCTTAAGTGTTGTAATTAACTCAGCTGGCTCTACATTGCTTTCAATATATACGTGAAGAAGTCCATCAGTGTATACCGTACGTACAGCTTCAGTATCAACCTGGTGGTGTTCTACAAGTTTGGTTTCGGAGTCTTTTGTGGTACGGAACACAGTTGGTTTGGTAAGAATGACCTCGGCCGTTTTGAAGTTTTTATTTTGTAAATCTGGGTGGTGAATAGACCACTCTTCCTGAGGAATAAGCTGATTACCAACGATGACAACTAACTTTTCTCCATCAAAAGAAGATGTGTGATGCTTAGATGTGAGAACCCCTCCTGCTTCAATAAAACCAGACGCAAATCTTACAGCCAGAGCAATCAGGACAAGAAATAAAACACCAAATAAACACCATAATACACAACGATTTAGTGTTTTATTTGGGTATTCAATTCCGTAGCAAAACGGAGGTAGCCACCTGTAAAGCCAACTATCACCGTGATTTCGAGACAAATAAGCAAGAAGACACAATAAAGTGGCAATGAAAATTACAAAAGAAGCTAAGAATACAAGTCCCATCATTAAACGTCACATTCCATGTGCTGTATCTATTTTAGTTTTCAGGAATAAGAAAGTGAGCTCGAGCAGTAGTAATAGGCTCGCCACGTGTTTTTTGCCAAGCGTAAATTGAAACATTTGCAACTCTTTTTCCTTGACGCGTTAATTCACATTCGACAAATGTATCTTGATAATAGCCTGCCCTCAAATAATCTATAGAAAAATCTACTATTTTTGGAAGCTTCGGCACATCTTGGAACATCATTAAATATAAAGCAGCTGACAATTCCATAAATCCACCAATGACACCGCCATGAATCGCAGGTAATAAAGGGTTGCCAATATTACTTTTATTCGCCGGCAACTTAAAAATCACATCATCGCCAAACCGCTCACATGTCACCCCAATTTTTTTAGCGTATGGAATCTCAGCAATCAAGTCGGAATAATCTCCCGTCTCATGAGCCTTCTTTACAAGCTCTCTAACATTCATGATCTATTTCCTTCTAAAACACGGGTACGGAAATAGTCCGGCGTGAATTCTGTTCCAAGTCTCATAAAAGTACCAACGCAGTATGCGATAGGATCATTAATATCCTCTTGGTAAGCCGAGCCGCGAGTAAACACGACATTACGAGAAATTCTGTAGCACTCAGCAAAACCATAAACAGGTTTGTCCGGTTCTGCAGATTTAAGATAATCAATTCTTAAATCCAATGTAGGACAAATCTCAAAGTCATCAAGAGAACAGATCACAGAAGTGCCTGATGCAGTATCCATTAAAGTAGTTATGGCCCCTCCATGCATTATCCGAGTATCTTTATTACCAATAAGCTCTTCATTGTAAGGAAGCAATAAGGTTGTTTTCCCGTCGTTTGTAACATTAGATACAGATAGACCTATATCCATACAATGAGCTAACTCGTCTAAAAAGCGCTGGGCTCTTCCTGTCAATTCTTTATCCATATAGGTACCACATTAAAAATGACTGTAAAAACAATGACTAATCAGAACGTCCTCTAATAAGTGCTTGCAATGTACTTGAGTGAAATTCGCGATAATATAAAACGGCAACAACCAATAAAGTAACAGCAATAAATACTGGGGTATTTATAAACCAAGTTAAGAATGCCATTCCAAAATAATACCCTCTCAACCCTAGATTAAAGTGCTTACCTGCATTATCAATAACCTTCGCGGCAGAGCTTGCAAACGCTTCTTTCCGTCCTGCTGAAATATTAGGATCATCCACAATTGGGGCAGCACCGATCATCACAGAACAAAACCCGTACTGCCTTAAACACCAAGAAAACTTGAAGAATGAATAGGCAAAGATTGAAATCAGAACTAACAGTTTGAGATGCCAATGCCCCGTTTTTTCGAAGTATATAAAATCAACATCAGTTAGAAAAACTTCAACTTTATCTATGGACCCCAAAGCGGTAATTAAACCGGCAAGAATAATAATTGAAGTAGACGCAAAGAAAGCCGCATTTCTTTCAAGATTTGAGACAATTGCAGCATCAGCCACTCGATTATCCCGTGTTATAACCTTTAGCATCCAATCATAGCGATAGTTATGTAAAGCACTTGAAAGCGCATCTTTACTCTTTGCTAATATACGAGACAGATGAACGTAACCAATCCACATAACAAAGAAAAACAGCAAAGGCACTAAATCAAATAAATTCATTGAACATCTCCTGAGTGCTGAATTCTATATCAAAATTAGATTCGTACAACATTTTACGGTTCAACTAGTCAAAAAATCGTCGAAATAGCTGAACAACGTTATACGTCAACCGCTCTAAAACTTTTGACAAAATGTGTCTCTTAGTCCAATTGGCAGGATCAATTAATGTGGAGGATCTTGTTTTTGAAAGATAGAACGATTCAAGCTCTGAAATAAATGAGGGCTCCGAACTCGAGAAATTAAGCTCTTGATTAAAACGTATGCTTAGAATGTCTAAATTAAAAGATCCAATGGTTGCCCAATCATCAATAATAATAATTTTGCTATGCAAAAAACGATCATCAATTTCATGAATACAAACACCAGACTGCAACAGCCGTTTATAACGACCTCTGGCTAAGTATTTCATAAAGAGCACATCGGTTAGACCTGGCAATAAAAGCCGAACATCAACGCCAGCATTGGCTTTCGCTTCTAAATACTTAATTATCTTTTTAGTTGGGTAAAAATAAGCACTGTTAATCCAAATCCGTTGTCTTGCTGCATTAAGCTTCAAGTACACCGCGCGTTTGATCCAGTGAGTCGAAAATCGATGTGCGTATAGCCAGCCTTCAAGGTTATATTGATAAGGCGAGAAAGAAGACGCAATGTTTCTACGTTTACTTTTAAGCTTCCTATACTTCCATTCGTAGAGTTGGCAGACATTTTTGACACTCGAATCAGATATGCGAACCATAAGTTCTGACCAAAGTGACTGATTCGTTCTTGGATTAAAAAAAGCATCGGTTATACCGGCACCACCCGTATATGCAACCGTCCCGTCTATAATAAAGAGTTTAATATGAGTGCGTCTCAAATTAGCAGCTGTGAACCTAAACCGGACAGGGTTATAAATGAGAAGGTCTATATTCTTATGTAAATTTAAAGCCGCAATGTCTCCTGTAACAGACCAACTACCAAATCCATCGAAAACACCTTTAACAATCACATTATTGTCAGCAATGGCTAATAACAATGCTTGAAATTCATTCCAAAGAAGACCGGGTTCGACCAAATAGTTCTCTATATATATGGAGTGTTTTGCTTGCTTAAGGTCATTAAAGATGGAAGGGAAAAAATTACAGCCATCAATGAGTATTTCGGGAGAAGAATCGAGGGGGGGGGGCTCATTGATCATAAAGAAGATTCAGGCGCGGTAGAATTAATCTACCGCGTCCAACGAAATTACCAACCAGTAACTTCTTTTAATGCATCACCAATTTGTGCCAAAGATCGCACTGTTTTAACGCCAGCATCTTCAAGTGCTGCAAATTTTTCATCCGCAGTACCCTTTCCGCCAGAAATAATTGCACCTGCATGGCCCATTCTTTTGCCTTTTGGCGCTGTAACACCGGCAATGTATGAGACAACTGGCTTAGTAACATTGGCTTTAATAAACGCAGCAGCTTCTTCTTCAGCACTACCACCAATTTCACCAATCATTACAATTGCTTCAGTTTTTGGGTCATTTTGGAACATTTCCAAAATATCAATAAAGTTAGACCCAGGAATAGGATCACCACCAATACCTACGCAAGTCGATTGGCCAAACCCATAATCGGTAGTTTGCTTAACTGCTTCGTACGTCAAAGTTCCAGAACGAGAAACTATACCAACCTTACCAGGTAGATGGATATGACCAGGCATGATGCCTATTTTACACTCACCAGGAGTGATAACTCCCGGACAGTTAGGACCAATTAAACGAACACCCAGTTCGTCGCAACGAACTTTGGCATCCAGCATATCTAATGTTGGGATACCTTCAGTAATACATACAATGAGTTTAATGCCCGAATTTGCTGCTTCAAGGATTGAATCCTTACAGAACGGCGCAGGTACATATATTACCGATGCTTCTGCACCCGTTTGCTCAACCGCTTCTGCAACAGTATTAAAAACAGGTAACCCTAAATGAATCTGACCGCCTTTGCCTGGTGTAACACCACCAACCATCTGAGTTCCGTATTCAATTGCTTGCTCAGAATGAAACGTACCCTGACCACCAGTAAATCCCTGGCAAATTACCTTAGTATTTTTATCGATTAAGATAGACATGTTATTTTCCCTCCGCAGCTTTTACAGCTTGTTGAGCTGCATCCGTTAGACTTGTTGCAGCAATAATGTTTAAACCGCTCTCAGCAAGTTTCTGAGAACCCAGTTCAGCATTATTACCTTCCAATCTAACAACAACAGGGACTTTAACACCCACCTCTTCAACCGCACCAATGATGCCTTCAGCAATCATGTCACAACGAACAATGCCACCAAAGATATTTACTAGAACAGCCTTTACGTTGTCATCCGACAAAATAATTTTAAAGGCTTCGGCCACACGTTCTTTTGTTGCACCGCCACCTACATCTAAGAAGTTCGCAGGGAACCCCCCATGCAGTGCAACGATATCCATGGTGCCCATAGCTAAGCCAGCGCCATTGACCATACAACCAATAGAACCATCTAAAGCGACATAATTAAGTTCAAACTTTGCGGCATGTGCTTCACGCTCATCTTCTTGAGATGGATCATGCATCTCTTGAAGGTCTTTATGGCGATAAACAGCATTACTATCGATACCTAACTTTGCATCTAAGCAATGCAAGTCTCCGTCTTTTTTGATAACAAGCGGATTAATTTCAATTAACGCAAGATCTTTGTCTGCAAAAAGCTGTGCTAAACCAACAAAGATTTTAGTAAATTGCTTTATCTGATCGCCTTGCAAGCCAAGCTTAAAGGCAAGCTCGCGCCCTTGATAAGGCTGAGGACCAGCTAGAGGATCGATCGTAGCCTTAAGAATTTTCTCAGGTGTTTCTTCTGCAACTTTTTCAATTTCGACACCACCTTCTGTAGAAGCCATAAATACGATTCTACGGGTAGCGCGATCAACTACAGCACCAAGATATAGCTCTTGTTCAATGTCAGTACAGCTTTCAACAAGAATCTTGCTTACAGGCTGCCCATTTTCGTCTGTTTGGTAGGTGACTAGATTTTTTCCAAGCCATTGACTAGCAAAAGCACTCGCTTCATCAGCTGATTTAATCAACTTGACTCCACCTGCTTTACCACGACCGCCAGCATGAACTTGAGCTTTAACAACCCATTCAGTACCGCCAATCTTATTCGTAGCTTCTGCTGCTGCTTCTGGAGTGTCTACTGCGTATCCTTCAGAAACAGGTAATCCATATTGCTTAAAAAGCTGTTTACCTTGATATTCGTGCAGATTCATAAACTAGTCACCTTCCTTATAATCAATTTCGTAATTTTACTTTCGAAAAACGATTTTACTTACGACGATTCGCTTTGTGGATAGCGTGACCATTCACTGCCAGTGCAGCTTCATGAACAGCTTCACATAACGCCGGATGAGGGAACATAGTTAACCCAATATCCTCCGCTGTCGATCCAAATTCCATGGAAATTAAGATTTGTTGACATAAATCAGCCGCATTCGGGCCTATTATGTGACAACCTAAGATCCTGTCAGTCTTTTCATCAGCAATAATCTTGACCATTCCATCCGTATCATTGGCGGCTAGAGCACGGCCACTTGCACTGAACGGGAAAAAGCCTGTTTTATAATCTTCACCAGCTGCTTTCAATTCATCTTCGGTTTTACCAACCCAAGAAATTTCAGGGTGTGTATAAATTACCGAAGGAACAAGATCATAGTTTACTTGTGCTTTCTGGTCGGCTATACGCTCAGCAACCATCACACCTTCTTCAGACGCTTTGTGAGCAAGCATTGGACCGCGTACAACATCACCAATAGCGAATACACCAGGTACATCTGTTGCACATTGCTCATTGACAAAAATGAACCCGCGTTCATCTAAACTCACACCACTGTCAACTGATAAAAGACCTTCGGTATATGGACGTCGGCCAACAGCTACAATTAGCTTATCAACTACAACTTCCTGCTCACCGTCTTTATCAGTATAAGAAACCGTTACTTGCTTACGCTTAATATCAGTTCCTGTAACTCGAGCGCCAACACGGATATCAAGACCTTGCTTCTTGAAAACCTTACTCGCTTCTCTAGCAATTTGTCTATCTACAACACTTAAAAATTCATCTTGCGCTTCAAGTACAATGACTTCAGAACCTAAACGATTCCATACACTACCTAGCTCGAGGCCAATTACACCTGCACCAATTACACCTAGTCTTTTTGGCGTAGTTTGAAATTCAAGCGCACCAGTAGAATCAACAATGATGTCGTCTTTCAAAGGTGCAGGAGGAATTTCAACAGGCACAGAACCCGTAGCAATGATCACATTTTGAGCTTCAAGTATCGTTGTCTTTCCAGAATGGTCTGTGAACTCAACTTTCTTGCCAGCTAATAGTTTCCCGGTACCTTCAAATGGAGTAACACCGTTTGATTTGAAAAGACCTGCAACACCAAACGTTAGCTTATCAACAACTTCATCTTTTCTTTGAATCATTCGAGGCACATCAATTTCTACTTTCTTGACAGAAATACCGTGTGTTTCAAACTCTTCATTTGCATCATGAAATTTGTGTGATGTATCTAAAAGTGCTTTTGAAGGAATACAACCAACATTAAGGCATGTTCCACCAAAGGTTGCTTTGCCATTTTTATTGATATATTTATCAATACAAGCAGTTTTCAGACCCAACTGAGCTGCACGAATTGCAGCTACATAACCACCTGGACCACCACCAATTACCACAACGTCAAATTTATCTGACATATTAAATTTCCTTATTATGCCAGCCCGAAGGCTGGCAGGATGCGATTATAGATTGAGAAGGATTTTAGCTGGTTCTTCAAGTAGTTCCTTAACAGAAACCAAGAATTGAACGGCTTCTTTACCATCAATTAATCGATGATCATAAGAAAGGGCTAGATACATCATAGGCTGGATAACAACTTCACCATCAACAGCCATTGGACGCTCTTGGATCTTATGCATGCCAAGAATTGCAGTTTGAGGTGGGTTCAAAATAGGAGTAGACATAAGAGAACCAAATACACCACCATTTGTAATAGTGAACGTTCCTCCGATCATCTCTTCAAGAGCTAACTTACCTTCTTTAGCTTTTGACCCGTAACCTTTAATCGTGCTTTCGACGTCAGCTAAAGTCATCCCATCAGCATCTCGAAGTACAGGAACTACGAGGCCTCGATCACTCGATACAGCAACACCAACGTCATAATAGCCATGATAGACAATATCATTGCCATCAATAGAAGCATTAACCTCTGGGAATTTCTTAAGAGATTCTACAGCCGCTTTTACAAAAAAGGACATAAACCCAAGTTTTGTCTCATGTGTTTTTTCAAACTGATCTTTGTACTTCGTACGAAGATCCATGATTGGCTGCATATTAACTTCATTAAACGTGGTCAACATCGCTGCGTTGTGCTGAGCATCAAGAAGTCTTTTCGCGATGCTTGCTCTCAAACGAGTCATTGGAACGCGTTTTTCAAGTCGTCCTTCTTGATTCATAGGAACCAATACTGGAGCAGGTGCTTCAACGACAGGCGTTGGAGCAACTGGCGTTTGGGCTACCGCAGACGAGCCAGATAGATCAGACTGCTTGATAAAGTTAACAACGTCTTCTTTAGTGATAAGACCGTTTTTACCTGTACCAGCAATTTGATTGGACTGAACCGCATTTTCTTCCATCAATTTGCGCGCAGCAGGACTTGCAACTGCATTTTCAGATGGTTGAGGTGCATCCTCTGTCGCTTCAGTAGAAGGTTCAGATGTTGTTGCACCTGTTGCTCCTGCTTCAAAAACAGCAATCACTTCATTACTTAGAACGACATCGCCTTCGCTCTTTAAAACTTCAGAAATGACTCCATCAGCAGGAGCAGCAACTTCTAAAACAACTTTGTCTGTCTCGATATCAACAATTAATTCATCACGTGAAACAGCCTCGCCCGGCTGTTTATGCCACGTTGCAATATTTCCCTCAGCAACTGATTCTGGGAAAGTGGGCGCTTTGATTTCAATGGCCATGCTTATTCCTTATTTCCGTTATCTGTTTACTGCACTTCAGCCTTAACCAATCAAGGCATCGTCCATCATTTTATTTAGCTGCTCAATATGAAGAGCCATATAACCAGCTGCTGGTGAAGCGGATGCCTCACGACCCGTATAATCGACTTCGTATTCCAATTTAGAGAAATCTAAAGCTCTAACTACGCGACGCATGTGATGTTGACTGCTGTACCAAGCACCCTGATTCATAGGTTCTTCCTGACACCATACAACTTTTTCAACATTTTTATATTGCTTAATAACAGCTTTTAAGTCTTCTTCGGGGAATGGATACAACTGTTCAATTCTTACAATTGCAACATTTTCCAACTCACGAGTTCGACGCTGCTCAAGAAGATCAAAATAAACCTTACCTGAACATAAGACGATTCTAGTGACATCTTTTGCTTTCAGTGAATCAATCTCACCAATAACCGTCTGGAAAGAACCATCAGACAGCTCTTCTAGAGTTGAAATTGCTTCTTTGTGACGCAATAAGCTCTTAGGTGTTAAAGCAATCAATGGCTTACGAACAGGACGAATCGCCTGACGACGTAGCATATGAAATACCTGAGCGGGTGTCGTAGGAACACAAACCTGAATATTATGCTCAGCACAAAGCTGCAGGTATCGTTCTAATCGCGCAGAAGAATGCTCTGGTCCCTGACCTTCATAACCATGAGGTAAAAGCATTGTCAAACCACATAAACGGCCCCACTTATGCTCACCACTTGTAATGAACTGATCTATAACAACTTGAGCGCCGTTTGCGAAATCACCAAACTGAGCCTCCCAAACAACCAACGTGTTTGGTTGTGTTGTTGCATAACCATACTCAAAAGCAAGTACCGCTTCTTCAGATAAGAAAGAATCAAAAATCTTAAAAGGCACTTCTTCAGTCGCAAGTGTTTCTAAAGGAATGTGTCTTGAGCCATCTTTTTGATTATGAAGAACAGCATGTCTGTGAGAGAAAGTTCCTCGACCAACATCTTGGCCTGTAATTCGAATCGGATGACCTTCACTCAATAATGAAGCATAAGCCATTGTTTCAGCGTAGCCCCAGTTAATTGGTAAAGCACCCACGGTCATTTTACGACGATCTTCAATGATCTTCTGAACCTGACGCTGAGTGACAAACCCCTCTGGCATCTCATTAAGCTGATTAGCTAGCCCCTGAAGTTGCTTGAGGTCAATGGAAGTATCATGCGCTGCAGTCCATTCATGACCTAAATATGGCGTCCAATCAACAAACATTGATGAGTTTGGTTCACGAACCAAACTTTTCACAACATGATGACCGTTATCTAGGGCATCACGATAATCGTTTGTTAAGGTTGTGTATTCATCCTTAGAGATTACGCCTTCTGAGATCAGTTTCTGAGCATAAATCTCACAAGTAGACTTTTGTGTACGAATTTTCTCGTACATCAAAGGCTGTGTTCCAGAAGGCTCATCCGCTTCGTTATGACCACGACGACGATAACAAATAAGGTCAATAACAATGTCTTTCTTAAATTCGAAGCGATAATCTGCTGCTAACTGAGTTACAAAGAAAACAGCTTCAGGGTCATCTGCGTTCACATGAAAGATTGGAGCCTGAACCATCTTAGCAACATCAGTACAGTACTCAGTAGAACGCGCATCTTCGCGTAACGACGTTGTAAAACCGACTTGGTTGTTCACGATAACATGAACAGTACCACCTGTTTTGTAAGCTCGGGTTTGTGATGCTTGGAACGTTTCCATAACAACACCTTGACCAGCAAAAGCAGCATCACCATGAATACTGATTGGCATAACCGTAGTACCAACCGTATCTTTACGGCGGTCTTGGCGTGCACGTACAGAGCCTTCAACAACAGGAGAAACAATTTCAAGGTGCGACGGGTTAAACGCAAGCGCAAGATGCACTTCACCGCCAGGGGTCATTACATTTGAAGAGAAGCCTTGATGGTACTTAACATCACCAGAGCTATCAAACTTAGCTCGACCTTCAAACTCATCAAACAAATCTGCTGGTGACTTACCCAACGTATTAATAAGAACGTTTAAGCGACCACGATGGGCCATACCAATAACAACTTCTTGAACTTGGTAGGTACCTGCACGCTGAATCAATTCATCCATCAAAGGAATTAAGGACTCACCACCCTCAAGACCAAAACGCTTAGTGCCTGGATATTTAGACTGAAGGTACTTCTCAAGCCCCTCAGAAGCGACCAATCGCTCTAAAATATGCTTTGAAACTTCACCGCTGTATTTAGGATGAGATTTAACACTCTCAATACGTTGTTGCAGCCATTCTTTTTCTGCTGTATCAACGATGTGCATGTACTCTGCACCCACAGAAGAGCAATAAGTCTTTTCAAGCGTATCAATAATTTCTGCAAGAGAAGAATTATCTGAGCCAGTAGCTAGATTACCGGTTTGGAAAACCGTATCTAAATCTGCATTAGTCAGGCCATGGTAATGTAATTCTAAATCTGGTACGTCTTCCCTCTCCATTAAATTAAGAGGGTCAAGATCTGCCTTTTGATGGCCACGAACTCGATAGGCATTAATAAGATCTAAAACTTTAACCTGTTTAATATCGAAATCAGAGCTAACTGCACTTGCAGCCTTCGGAAGGTTTGTTTCTTTATTCTTCGCGTGCAGAATAAAGGTCTCACGAATAGTAGAATGAGGGATATCGTGAGGTGCGGTCTCAGATGACCGAGGTAATCTATCGAAATATGAACGCCATTGCTCTGGCACTTCATTTGGGTCTCGTAAATAGGATTCATACATAGCCTCAATATAAGCCACGTTACCACCTAAGTGAGAATTTCCCCTTAACTGCTCCATAGAAGCTTCTTGCATTCGTTCCCGTCCTTAATGCCTTGGGGTTTGGCTGAAGTTCAATAGTGGATAAACTATCAACTAACAGACCAAGGATTGGTATCCACCCCTGGGTTAACTTTAGTCAATTAAGAAGATTTTACTTTTTGAGCAAAAACTTCTGATTTTTCCGATATTTATCTAGTTTTAGAATAAAAATCGAAAGAATGCAAAACTTCCCCCTACTTTCTGCTCACAATGTTGTAATTAGTATATTTTATGTACTGTGAGCAATAAAAAAGGGGCTTGCCAGCCCCTTTTCTATTTTACGAACCGCGCTGTAGCAGCATGTTACGAATATGTCCGATTGCCTTTGTAGGATTTAGACCTTTAGGGCAAACGCTAACACAATTCATAATGCCACGGCAACGGAACACACTGAAGGGATCATCAAGATCAGCCAAGCGCTCTTCAGTTGCAGTATCGCGACTGTCGATCAAGAAGCGATACGCCTGAAGTAGACCGGATGGACCGATGAACTTATCAGGATTCCACCAAAATGATGGGCAAGATGTTGAACAGCAAGCACACAGGATACACTCATAAAGCCCATCTAGGTGCTCACGCTCTTCAGGTGACTGAAGACGCTCAATTGCAGGTGCTGGTGTGTCATTAATCAAAAACGGCTTAATTTTTTCATATTGCTTATAGAACTGATCCATATCCACAACGATATCACGGATAACAGGCAGCCCAGGTAATGGACGCAATACAAGCTTATCACCTTTCACACACTCAGAAAGAGGTGTGATACATGCCAAGCCATTCTTACCATTAATATTAACACCATCAGAACCACATACACCCTCACGACAAGAGCGACGGAAAGACAAGCTTTCATCTTGTTCTTTAATTAGATGCAATACATCCAATACCATCAAATCCTTACCACCAGGAATTTCGATATTGTAGTCTTGCATATACGGAGCTTCATCAGTCTCCGGATTATAACGATATACGCTTACTAACATTGTTCTATCTTCCTCATCGACCCTGAAATTAGTACGTTCTTACCTTAGGAGGGAACGCATCAACTGTTTTAGGGGCGAAGTTCACGTCACGCTTGCCAACACCTTGGGTCGTTGGATTATAAACAGAGTGCTTCAACCAGTTCTCATCATCTCGTTCTGTAAAGTCATTACGAGCATGAGCACCACGGCTTTCTTTACGAATCTCAGCAGATACAGCAGTTGCATATGCAACTTCATAAAGATTCCCAAGCTCTAGAGCTTCAATTCTAGCGGTATTAAACGCAGCACTCTTATCAGTGATGTGAAGGTTATCAACACGCTTACCAATTTCTTTAAGTAAGCCAAGGCCTTTCTGCATGCTTTCACCGTCACGGAATACACCGAAGTAAAGCTGCATAGTCTTTTGAAGGTCTGCACGAACAGTCGCAACATCTTCACCGGAAGTACTGTTGTTGATTTTATTCAGTCGAGCTAGAGACTTTTCAACATCTGTATCAGTTGCATCCATCATATCGAAGCCTTCACGAAGCTGCTTCTCAATCTGAATACCAGCCGCACGACCAAATACAACCAAGTCAAGCAGTGAGTTACCACCCAAACGGTTCGCACCGTGTACAGATACACATGCAACTTCACCACAAGCAAACAAGCCATCAATGATCGTTTCTGTACCATCTTCAGCGATCTGAATTGCTTGACCACCAATATTTGTAGGTACACCACCCATCATGTAGTGACATGTAGGTACAACTGGAACAGGTTCTTTAGCAGGATCAACATGAGCAAACGTTTTTGATAACTCACAAATACCAGGCAAGCGGCTATTAAGAACCTCTTCACCTAGGTGATCTAACTTCAAGAATACATGATCGCCATCTTCACCAGCGCCACGACCTTCAAGGATTTCCATAACCATAGAACGAGCAACAACATCACGACCCGCAAGATCTTTTGCGTTAGGCGCATAACGTTCCATAAATCGCTCGCCGTCTTTGTTGATCAGGTAACCACCTTCACCACGACAACCTTCAGTAACAAGAACACCTGCACCAGCAATGCCGGTTGGGTGGAACTGCCACATTTCCATATCCTGGGCAACATAACCAGCACGTAAGCTCATGCCAACACCGTCACCAGTGTTAATGTGTGCATTTGTAGTTGACTGATAAATACGACCTGCACCACCCGTTGCAAGAACTGTTGCTTTTGCCTTAATGTAAACTGTTTCACCAGTTTCCATGTCAATCGCAACACAACCAACAACCTGACCTTTACTGTTCTTTACAAGATCAACTGCATACCATTCATTTAAGAATGTAGTACCTGCAGCAAGGTTAGCTTGATACAAAGTATGTAGTAGAGCATGACCAGTACGGTCAGCAGCAGCACATGTACGAGCAGCCTGCCCACCCTTACCAAAATCTTTAGACTGACCACCAAATGGACGCTGATAGATACGACCGTTCTCAAAACGAGAAAAAGGAAGACCCATGTGATCTAGTTCGAATACAGCCTGAGGACCAACACTACACATATATTCAATAGCTTCCTGATCACCAATGTAATCAGAGCCTTTGACTGTGTCATACATATGCCAGCGCCAATCATCATTTGGATCATGGCTGGCGATAGCGCAAGTGATACCACCCTGCGCAGAAACAGTATGTGAACGAGTAGGAAAAACCTTTGTTACTACTGCTGTTTTAAGGCCTGATTCAGCCAATTGAAGACCGGCACGCATACCTGCGCCACCGCCACCAATAACGATTGAATCAAACGTCATGGTGCGAACTTGATTAGACATAAATTACAGCCCCCAAAGGATTTCAATAGACCAAACAAGGTATACAAACAATGTAACAATTACCGCAGCATTAAAGAAAAAGCGAATAATAGCTGGTTTGATATAGTCCGTTGCAATAGTCCACAAACCTACCCACGCGTGAGCTACAAGTGAAAGCACCGCTAACAAGGTATAGATTCGTACAGATGTACAGCTAAACAATTCTTTCCACTGACCGAATGTCAATTCAGGCGTCAAAAGAATGTAACCCACAATAAAAATTGAATAGGTTGCTAATATAACAGCGCTTGCTCTCTGGAGTACCCAGTCAGACAAGCCACTACGGCTGAAATTTGTAACGCTAGTTACCATACCCAAACTCCTGCTAGGACAATCGTTGTTCCGCCCAAAATAAGCGTAATTATTGAAGCTGCACGACCACCCTCAAGGGTTTCGCCGATACCTGCATCCATAAGCAAGTGTTTGATACCTGCTACAAAGTGGTAGCCAAGAGCAGATAAAATGCCCCAAGTAATAAGTTTTGCCACAGGGCTTTGCAAGCATTCTTTAAACTGGTTAAAACTTTCTTCTGAAGCTAAAGTCATATCTAAAGCAGCCAGAACAAATGCCATACCAAAGAACAATGCAAAACCAGAGATTCTGTGAAGAATGGATGCTTTTGCCGTAAGCGGCAGCTGCATTGTTGTCAGATCTAGGTTTTTAGGTCTATTGCTATTCACGGTTTTTTACACTCTATCCGTTTGGGTCCGCGATGCAGACAATTACATCTACGAATACACGCAGTGTTAAGTCTATTTAGCACAGCTAAAAGCTGCACTTCACTAATAAGGATTTTAATCCTAACTTATCCGGGGTGTTCATAATTTCAGCTTGCGCCGAGATTTAAGAGCGCGGTGATTATAATCAGCTACTTAGATAAATTCAATCTACATCAAACATAACTAAGATCGCACCAAAACCACACCACATTTAGTTTTATTTTTAATCTCTGCACCATTATGAAACCTAACTTTAGAACAGAAAATCACCAATGCCATAAAATTCATCCTTTATTGCACTGAAAAGCCCCCTTTCATTGACAAAATTAAGGAACACCTTATAGTTACGCCACCAGTAAGGCACTTTGCGTCCATACTTCATCCGGGATTGAGCGCTAAACGGGGGAAATACCCCGGTCTTCCATTGGAAGTTTAAGAAAACGTATTACAAGGAGGCCTTGCATGGCTGATAAAAAAGCACAGTTAACGATAGACGGAAAGACTTTAGATTTTCCTGTTTATTCAGGCACTGTGGGTCCAGACGTTATTGATGTTCGCAGCTTAACAGCTGAGGGTTATTTCACTTATGACCCAGGTTTCGTATCAACAGCTGCCTGCGAATCCGCTATCACTTATATTGATGGTGCTAAAGGTGTACTTCTTCATAGAGGTTACCCAATTGAACAGCTAGCAGAGAAAACATCTTTTCTTGATACCTGCTATCTCCTACTTTTCGGTGAACTACCTAGTTCAGACGAAAAAGTTAAGTTCGAAGATACTATTCGCAACCACACAATGGTCCATGATCAGCTAAGTGATTTCTTCCATGGCTTCCGTCGTGACTCGCACCCAATGGCTATTATGTGCGGTGTAGTTGGTGCCCTTTCTGCTTTCTATCATGACTCATTGGATATCAACGATCCTCGTCATCGTGAAGTTTCGGCATTTCGCTTAATTGCTAAAATACCGACGATTGCAGCAATGGTATACAAGTACAGCATTGGCCAGCCATTCATGTATCCTAAGAATGAATTGAGCTATTCTGAAAACTTCCTTCACATGATGTTTAACACACCATGCGAAGAAAAGCCGATCAATCCTGTTATTGCTAAAGCAATGGACAAGATTTTCCTATTGCATGCTGATCACGAACAAAACGCATCAACATCGACAGTAAGATTAGCTGGCTCAACTGGTGCTAACCCGTTTGCTTGTATCGCTGCTGGTATTGCAGCTCTTTGGGGGCCTGCACATGGCGGCGCCAACGAAGCAGTACTTAAGATGCTTGACGAAATCGGTACAGCAGACAAGATTCCTGAGTTCATCGAAAAAGCAAAAGACAAGAATGATCCATTCCGCCTAATGGGCTTTGGTCACCGCGTCTACAAGAACTACGATCCTCGCGCTACAGTAATGAAGCAGACCTGTGATGAAGTTCTTGCTGAGCTTGGTCTTGAAAATGACCCTCAGTTAAAGATGGCTATGGAACTTGAGAAAATTGCTCTTGAAGATGAATACTTCGTTAAGCGTAACTTATACCCTAACGTTGATTTCTACTCAGGCATCATTCTTAAAGCTATCGGTATCCCATCTGAAATGTTCACAGTAATCTTTGCTACAGGTCGTACGCCTGGTTGGATTGCTCACTGGCATGAAATGATTGGTGGTAATAACCGCATTGGTCGTCCTCGCCAGCTATATACTGGACCAGAGAAAAGAGATATCTAATCTCTTCGATCTAAAAAGGCCGCACTAGCGGCCTTTTTAATATCTTCAATATATAAAACTACAGAACCTTAAGCCTTAAAGAAAAATACAACCCAATAAACGCAGCTATGGCCGAAAAATAAAATATAGCTTCATGCCCCAATGAACTGTCCCATAAAAAGCCACTCGCAACAGCACCCATTGCACCACCAAGTCCAAAACTAACGCCGCTATACAATGCCTGTCCCCTTCCAGAAAAACCAGAAGGAAAAAATCGCTGCACATAAACCATACTAACCACATGCAAGCAACCAAAAGAAAACGCATGTAAAAGCTGAGAAAAAAGAACAACTAATACATTACTAGGGAACGCAGCAATCAACACCCAACGGACAACCGTCAAAGCAATCGAGCACACCATCAAAAAGTACTCGCCCTGCCTCTTCAACATTCTCGGAAAGAACATAAACAGGATAATTTCAGCAACTACACCGACTGACCACAAAACACCTATCCAAAAACTTGTATATGAATACTCTTTTAAATAGAGACTGTAAAAGGAGTAATACGCACCATGAGACAATTGAATGAAAAAGCACACAAGCAAAAAACTAATAACGGATCTTTGTCTTAAAACAGGAATTATTGACTCTATCTTTCGTACACCACCATTCATCGACCCTAAATTAGTCTCAGGAAGCCTCCAACTAATAAAACAAGCCAGAAAAATCAGGGAAACCATAATTAAAGGCAACCAAGCCATAGTCACCCACTCAAAAACCAAACCAAGCACTAAAGAGAGAACAATAAAACCAACAGAGCCCCACACTCTAATTTGCGAATACCTATCCGATTTCTCAGCAAGCACAGTCAAAGTGTAAGCCTCGAACTGAGATAAGATGGCGTTCCAAAAGAAAGAATAAACTAGAGCAATCAAAACAAGAGAGGTAAAGTCGAAATCAAGCAAATACAATGAAAACGCAGTTCCTGCCGCAATCAAACTAAAGCGAATTACGTTTATATGATAATCGTACCGATCAGAAATGTAGCCCGCTATTGATGGGGCAAATATCTTTGTCGATAAAAAGACCGCGTACACAGTCGAAATTTGAAAACCATCAAAGCCCCTTTCAGACAGAAAAAGAGGCCAAAACGGTAATAAACAACCAAGAAATGCAAAATAACAAAAGTAAAAAGAAGATAACTTAGCAGCCATAACTCCTGAACTATCACAGCCGCCAGCCATAAACTTCTTATTATTCATCCACTACAGCAGGAATTACGGGTACCGAGCTTTGCACATCCGCATTTTGAGCTCGATTACGAAGAACATGGTCCATTAGTACCATTGCCATCATAGATTCAGCAATAGGTGTTGCCCGTATTCCAACACAAGGATCATGACGCCCCTTAGTGATAACCTCTATTGGATCGCCGCTTTTATTGATACTTTTACCAGGAATTAAAATACTTGATGTCGGCTTCAAGGCAATATGAGCAATTAAATCCTGCCCGGTAGAAATACCCCCAGCCACACCACCTGAGTGATTTGACAAAAAGCCTTCAGGCGTTAGTTCATCTCGGTGTTCAGACCCTGTTTGCTCAATCGCACCAAAGCCATCACCGATCTCAACACCCTTAACTGCATTAATGCTCATCAATGCGTGCGCTAAATCTGCATCTAAGCGATCAAACACCGGCTCTCCAAGACCAGGAAGCATACCAGTCGCTACTACCGAGATTTTTGCACCAATGGAATCCCCTGATTTACGAAGCTTCTTCATATAATCTTCTAATTCAGGCACTTTATCCACGTCAGGGCAAAAGAAAGGGTTTTGATGCACTTGATCCCAATCGAGTTTTTCAGTTTTGATTGGGCCTAGCTGAGACATATAGCCGCGAATTTCAATACCGTACCTTTGTTTTAAGTACTTTTTAGCTACAGTACCTGCAGCAACTCGCATTGCAGTTTCTCGTGCAGATGAACGTCCGCCACCACGGTAATCTCTCTCACCATACTTATGCTCATAAGAATAATCAGCATGGTTCGGTCTAAACGTCTCTTTAATTTCAGAGTAATCTTTAGATCTCTGATCGGTGTTATGAATTATCATCCCGATCGATGTACCAGTCGTCTTTCCTTCAAACACGCCAGATAAAATTTCAACTTGATCCGGTTCTTTTCTTTGAGTTGTAAACTTCGAGGTGCCGGGCTTACGTCGATCTAGATCAATCTGAATTTCTTCTTCTGTGATCTCAATACCGGGAGGACAACCATCTATAATACAACCAAGCGCCTTGCCATGGCTTTCTCCGAAAGTAGTAACGGTAAATAACTTACCAAAACTATTACCTGACATTGATTACCCCTTAACCTTATTACAAGCATCAGCAAACAACTGCTGATAATTAATTAATTCTTTATAAGTCATGGCAAATACACCATCACCGCCATTTTCAAATTCAAGCCACTCAAAAACCACACCAGGGAATGCTGCTTCTATGTTATGCATTGAGTAGCCAACCTCCATAACAAACAAACCATTTTCAGATAAATATTTTGAGGCATTTAATAAAATTTGAGCTGGAACTTCCATTCCATCAAAACCGGAGATAAGCGCCATTTCAGGCTCGTGTACAAACTCATTTGGCATTGCATCAAAATCCATTTGATCAACATATGGAGGATTCGCCAAAATCAAGTCGTACTTCATCCCATCAGGAATCGCGGAGAACATATCCGACTGAATCGGGAACACCCTATCTGTCAGCTCATGATCTTCGATATTCTGTTGTGCGACTTCAAGCGCATCAAATGATAGATCGACTAGGTCCACCTCTGCATTCTTAAACTTATAAGCTGCTGCTATTCCGATACAGCCACTTCCGGTGCACATATCAAGTACTTTAGCAGGCTCTTCGTCCAACCACTTATCAAAACCTGATTTAATTAACTCAGCAATTGGCGACCTAGGAATCAGTACTCGCTCATCAACATAGAACGGTAAATCGCAATACCAAGCCTGATTAAATATATAGGGTAATGGAATTCGATCGACCAATCGCGCTTTAAGATTATTTACAATTTGGGTCCGTTCAGAAGAAATCAATCGCGCATCTTTAAAATCATCATAACTGTGCCAAGGAAGAGAAAGGGTAAATAAAACCAACTGGACACTTTCATCCCATGCGTTATCAGTACCATGACCAAAATATATATCACCTTGGTTCATCAAGGTATAACACCAACGGGCCATGTCCTTAACCGTTCGCAACTCCGATACCGCAAGGTCAAAACCCCAATCTTCTAGCTGATTCATAGTTAGCCCAAAAAAATAAAGCGCTATTGTAACGAAAGTTAAAAGATTAGGCTAAATATGTTGATTAATTTATGGATTTATCTGGATATTTCAAAGACAGAAAGAACTAAAGAGCCCTTTCTGCACATTCTCTTCCTATTTGAATTAAGTCCTCTGCCTTTTGGAAGTCTAAAGTGCCACAAGCGTTTGCCGGTATTTCAATCATAATATCAGGAGGATAACCCGCAACCTTATACTTAGCCAACGAGCTCTGCATAGTATCAATGGCCTGATGAATCACATCAATTCGGCCCATTTTTATTATCGGGATTTGCGGGCCTTCATCCACCACAGACTGAAAAGAACGATACCAGCGAGATGTCCGACTTTTGAAACTATCCCACCAATCAATATCTTCTGGTTTATTATGCTCAGCGATTAACGCTTCAATTTCCGGCGTAAACAAATCACTAAACGTATCCAAAGATAAAGAATTCGAATGACTAAAATCCAAAGATCCGTATTCAGAAATCAACTCTTTACCCGCATCCGTTGTCATTAGGGATTCAGCAGAACTCATGTCTTGCTCATCCAACGGTACTGCATCATCTGCATTCATCATTGTCGGGCACGACTCTTTTCCTGCCAAATCCACAGCTATAATCATGTCAGAGTGAGCCGAAACTGTAGGAATGATCGGAAGAGGATTAAGGACACCACCATCAACCAACAGCATGCCTTTCAGTGAAACGGGTGTAAATAAACTAGGAATTGATATTGACGCCCTCATGGCTCGAGTGAGATTACCCTGCTGAAACCAGACCTCTTTCTGACTAATTAAATCTGTCGCAACTGCAGTAAATTCAATCGGTAAATTTTGAATTTTTACATCACCGATCATTTCTCGAATAACCTTGAAGAGTCTATCACCGCGTATTGCACCCGGCTCTCTCAATGAGAAATCCAGTAATTTTAAAAAACCTAAGACAGAGAAATCACACACCCACTTCTTAAATTCTGGTAACTTACCAGCAGCGTAAACACCACCCACCAACGCCCCCATGGATGCACCTGAAATGGCTTTTATGTTATAGCCTCTTTCCTCAAGTACTTCGATCACACCAATATGGGCATAGCCTCTAGCGCCACCACTACCCAATACCAAAGATACTGTTTTAGCCACGCGTGATTCTCCCTCAGACACCCAAACCTAATTTTCGATGAAGATCTCCACCCACTGAGACATATTACCTGAATCAGGATGCGTTGAAGATAAAGACCCAACACCATAAGAATCTAATCTTAACCCTGTCACTGTAGACATAATGTAATCTGAAAGCTGTTTAGCAAGAAGTTCACTCTTTTCGATTTCGTCATCGATCTCTTCCTCGCCATTGTAATGGCCCACGAAAAATACACGCTGAGGTCTCATTGCAAGTAGCTTTTTACTAATTGTAGCCACCATTGATCTTGCTGAAGACGTCATAACCAACCGGTTTGAAGCATCTAAAGAAACAGGTACCAATATTGGCGTCTGTCGCTTTATTGGTAGATCTGAAGTTTTTGCAACGGGCCCCTTAACTACCTGATCCACCTTGGCAGTCAATTGATCCACATGCAAATAGACCCGCTTATTCGCTCGGACAATGCCATAAATCACTGCAATGTGACTCCGTTCGGAGGAGCGCCAATGATACACACCGTAGTGCTGAGACCGTTCAAGACCACTTAATTTTGACTCTCCAAAGATGTCATTTGCCCATAAAGAACTGACACCACAATCACGACCATAACACTGATACCAAACTTCAGCATTCTCACGCTGAACTTGCTTTTGGTAATAATTCCAAACTTCGCTTAACTCAAAACCGTCATTTAAACGATAAAGAGATCGAACCATATTTGCGTTTAATCGACGGCTTTTACCTACATTTAATTTACCATTCGATTTAGCCACACTTCCCAACACCAACCGGTAGTCTGGTACTTCTGATACAATTTGAGATTCCATGGATGAATATGGAAACGGCTGTAACTCTGCAATTGCCTCCATACTTAAAAAAGTCAGAATAAAAGTACAAAAAGACGTTAGAAAAAAATTATTATTGAGCATCAAATCAAATCCTTTTAAAGCCCTATACCTGTTGAAGTCGAAGTGTCACTCTGAATGAAAGCATCGAGTTCTTCTGCAACCAGTGAAGACGACTCTTCCATATGCAAATGATGTCCCCCAGGCAGTTCTGAAATTTGAAAGTCACTAAAGTACGTTAATCTCTTCTTAAGCATAGGTGAAGGAATGAGACTTTTTTCAGCAATGATAATTTTTAAAGGGCTAGTAATCTTCGTTAATAACCCCTCAATTTGTAATTCACTAAGCCTCATTGCAGAAGGCAAACGAAGCCTTGAATCAGAAGACCACTCAAAACCTTCATCTTTAGCTTTAGACGAACGCTCTACCAATGCCATTGATGCAGAATAGCCTAAACCGCCAATGCCTTTCTGACGTGCCTTAGCCATGATCTCTAGGCTAGGATACAAAACCATATTATTCCCTGTGCCAATGATTTGCTTGTCTACAGAGTCTTTTAATTGCCTTGCAAAATCCTTCTCTTCACTCGCAATAGGACCAACAGCCTCAATTAGAAATACTTTTTCGACTAATTCTGGGTACACAGCAGAAAATGCACTTAATAAAGCAGCCCCAAGTGAATGGCCCACAACAATCGCCCTTTCAAGACCTAAGACATTAAAAACACGTCTAATATCCGCTACACCATCAAGAAAGTGATACAGCTGACCTTCAGGCCGATGATCTGACTGGCCATGCCCTGCTAAATCAAAAGCTAAATATTTACGATCGCGTTTTAGCTCGGGAATAATCAAATCGAAACTGTTGGCATTATCTAGCCAGCCATGAAAAAAAACTACAGGCAACTCATCACTTTCTTCACCCCACTCTTTATATGCTAAAGAGATATAGCCCAAGTCTAAACGTTTCTCTTGTACAATCATTTCAAATCCATTAATCCTTTAAATACCCATATAATTAAACTCATTGATTAAAACATCAAGGCTTAATCATTTTCACTAAATCAACACATCCATAAGCGGGATAATCACAACTCATACAACTCGCGTACCCTGTATCAAAAATAACGGAACCAGACAATGATTGTCCCTGTAATCCATAGACCAGTGCATTCGTAAGCTGAGATACCATTGGATTATGAGATATCACAATTATATTGGTATCAGTGATCGCTTGTAGCCACTCAATTATTTTCCTGTAATCAGTCCCTGCTTGCAGAGACTTCTCAGGTTTCATTTCAAGCGACAAACAATCAGCGACTAGTCGTGCAGTCTGCTCTGTCCTCACAAACGGACTGTAATAAATAAGCGTATTTTCGCTCACCATGGGCTTTAACTGTTTGGCTGTTCTTAATGCTTGGGCGCGTCCATTAGGCGTTAATTCCCTTAACGCATCAGAATCTGCACCAAAAGACGCCTCACCATGACGCATAACGATCAAATCCATCATGAAAAAAATTTCCTTTAAAAACAAAACACGAGGTTCAAGTTAACGCACTAGCGCCCTAAGTAGATATGCACTATTCTAACTCAATGCTAAATAGTCTGAATCGTCATATTCATTCAACAGACTTCATTAGTGATTTTAATATTATGGACAATCTACAACATGCAAAATAAAGAACAAATAGAATCCACCGTCCGCATGCTTGCACTGGCCGCAGCACAGATTGAAGCGACCATGCTGGAATCTGGAGATTCAGTTTCTGCCTTATCCGAGTCATTCGCCGCAATTGCAGAAAAATTCCATCACTTAGATGGTCATGAAGAAAGTACAGTCATTAGCCTTGATAAAGCCGATTTTCAATCCCTTAGAGCCAAAATAAACGAGGCCATTACTGCAATGCAGTTTTATGATCGAATGACACAACGTCTTCATCATATCAATGAAGGGTTAACTGCAACATCCGAACTATTAGAAAGTCCCGACGAACACCCAAAGTCAAATTGGGAAGAACTTCAAAACGCCATAAAAAATCGCTACACAATGGAATCCGAGCGAAAGATGTTTGAAGAGATCATCGCGGGGGCCTCCCTAAGCGAAGCCCTAACATCCTTTCGTGAAGCCTCTATAAACCCAATCAATACTAATGATACAGAAGACGATATAGAGTTGTTTTAAATAGTTCAATTCCTTTCTATACGACCGAAAGGTCGTTAGAAAAACTCCACCAAATCCCCTACGCTGACTACTCCCTCATCTACTGAATGAATGGCATTCTGCCCAAAATACGTTTTATTATCGACTTTCCTTGTTGCCACCAATGTATCTATTACAGAACGCTCTTTATCTAATGACATGGGATTAATAGAAGGCATAACACACCGAGAACAAGGTTTAACAAACGTATACTCCACCCCATTGACCCGAATACCATTCCATTTGTCTTCAGAGTAAGGCGCTAGACCATCACCAGATACAACGATGTTGGGCCTAAACCTTGATATATCAATGTCGTAACCTAAATCTTGATTAAATTTTTCAATCGACGATGAAGTTGCAACCAAAAACGGAAAGCCATCAGCAAAACCAACTTTATTCGTCGTACTTACCGCAAATTCTTGATCGACTGTTCTCAACTGGTCGTTATCAATATAAGCCAATCGAACAGATACCCCTACAATTTCAGAAAACCAATTGGCTACTTGATCACCCTGATCCCAACACCTCTGAGAGTCTCCCCATACTTCAGTTTCGATCAGTGTTGATCTAGAAATATTGACCTCAATGGAACTTGGTTTTGAATTTGATAAGAAGCTAAGGTTCAAAACAGGTTCATTATTGTCTAGATACATTTGAACTTCGATTCTTGCCAAAACAGGGTGATTTCTCTGTGAAATAAACTTTCCAGTAGCAGACTCAACGACCATCCAACGCCGATCGTTAATAAATCCGGACGCAGTCAATAGGCCAGATGAAATAGAGACTGGTGCACAAGACTTAACGGGATAACAAAACAGAGACTGTATCGAAAGATCAGGCATACCAAATTCCTTTTAAGGTTTACCTAATACTATGAGAAAAGCTGTGACGAATAAAGAGAAAAACCGTTAGATTACGAAAGCTTACAATCTTTAATTCTTTGTTGAACTGCATCCGCTAATAGATCAGGCTGGAACTTCGACAAGAAATCATCACACCCAACCTTTTGGACCATTGCCTTGTTGAATCCACCGCTTAACGAGGTATGAAGAATGATATACAAATCTTTCAATCGAGGGTCGTTACGAATTTCCGTCGTCAACCGGTATCCATCCATTGAGGGCATTTCAGCATCCGTTATAAGCATCAAATACTTTTCCGGTGGACTTATACCCGCATCAGCAAGTTCTTGCAAATGCCTTAACGCCTGCAGTCCATCACTCCTAGAGGTTACTTTAATACCAATTTTTTGAAGTGTTTCACTTGCCTGAGCAATCGCAACTGTTGAGTCATCAACAAGCAGGATCTCAAGGCCTTCTGCGTGACTCATAATAGTCGGATCTAAAACATCTTCAGAGACATCAGTGTTATAAGGCGTGATTTCCGCTAATACTTTTTCAACATCAATAATTTCTACAATTTTTTCTTCAATACGAGTAATCGCTGTTAAGAAGTTTTGACGACCAGACCCTTGAGGTGGGGGTAATATGTCTTCCCAATTCAAATTAATAATCCGGCTTACCCCGCCAACAAGAAAAGCCTGAACGGAGCGATTATATTCTGTCACAATAATTGTGCATTTCTCATTAGGTTCTATAGAACGCATGCCGATCGCCGCACTTAAATCAATGACAGGCAGGGTCGCCCCACGCAGATGAATTACTCCACACACATGGGGATGTCGATGAGGGATCAGCGTCAAATTAGGTAGCGGTAGCACCTCTTGAATCTTAAAAACATTAATTGCGTATTGCTGATGACCGTGAAGCCGGAATGTTAATATTTCAAGACGGTTTTCACCAACCAATTGAGTTCTAGAATCAACCGATTCTAATATTCCTGACATTAATAAACCTCGAGCGACAAACTATAGTTGAGTTACATTTATCGTGTACTACACTAAAATCTTTAGTTAATTGTAGATCATTAAACAACATTGACGTTAGTAAGATCGAAATATGGACAACGGATTACCCGAAAAAAAGCCTCTACTCGCACGTCAACCTATTTTTGATTCAAGCTTGGCTGTAGCAGCCTACGAGCTATTATTTCGTAACAGTGAGATGAATGCATCTAATGTTTTAGAGGATGATGATTCAGCCACAAGTCAGGTGTTACTGTCCGCGTATTCGGAAAACGATATATCCCAACTTACAGGAGTTGTCCCTGGGTTTGTAAATTTCACTAAGAACCTTCTACTGAGTGACGTGCCCTTCGATAAAAACCTACTTGTTATTGAAGTCTTAGAGGATATTACAGACTCTAAAGATGTCATTGATTCTTTAACTGAACTCAAAAATCAAGGCTACACAATCGCCCTGGATGATTTCGTTTTCACTTCCGATAAAGCAGAGCTAATTAAGCTTTGCGACATAATAAAAGTTGACTTGATGGCTTACCCAAACCAACAAGCATTTCTAACCGACGTAAAAAAAATCAAGAGAACAAAAAAACGTTTACTCGCTGAGAAAATAGAAACCCACGAAGAATTCGAGTTATGTAAGTCATTAGGATTTGAACTTTTTCAAGGCTATTTTTTCGCAAAACCTCAATTAATCAAAGGAAAACAACTCTCTTACAATCGACAAGTTGTTCTTACTTTAATTGCCCAACTACAGAAACCGGATGTGCAATGGAAAGACCTTGAAGGCGCCTTCATTAAAGATCCTGAATTGACCTTTAAACTTCTTAAACTTGTCAATTCCGCTGCATATTCTAAAGGCAGAAAAGTTACCTCTGTGAAGCAAGCGCTGACTTGGCTTGGGCTCAAGAAAATCAAATCATGGGTAATTCTATTATCATTATCCAATTTAGATGATAAACCTAAAGAACTTACCGCCGTTGCGTTAGTCAGAGCAAAAACCTGTGAGCTTCTATCACAACAATTCAATACAGAAGACAGCGACTTATATTTTACAATCGGTATGCTCTCTTGTTTACCCGCGTTCATGGATCTGCCCATGAGAAAACTGCTAGAAAAGCTGCCTCTTTCGGATGAAGTAATCAACGCCCTGCTTTATTATAAGGGACATCTTGGCGTTGTTCTTGCCGCTGTCTTGGCTCACGAAAACGGTTTGTGGGACAAAATAAACTGGCAGCTACTTCAAAAAATGAAAATAAAAGACCAAGATTTAAACAATCACTACCGCACTGCGGTTAATTGGAGTAATGAATACATTCATGCCGTCTGAACAAATAACACCATCAGCAAGCCAATGGATCGACATTGGCGTTAACCTTTCGAACAAACAATTCAAAGATCATCAAAGAGACGTACTAAACGCGGCGCAGAACGTCGGTGTTAACAATGTCATCATTACAGGGACGAGTCTAAGCGAAAGCATTAAGGCAGTCGAAATGGCAGAACAATTTGGGCAGTATGCCACTGCTGGCATTCATCCACACGATGCAAAAGAATTCACGCCTGAGACGCTATCATATATAAAAGAATTAGCACTTAACCCAAGAGTCCTAGCCGTTGGCGAAACTGGCTTAGACTTCAACCGTAACTTTTCAACGCCAGACGACCAAATTAATTCTTTTAATAAGCATATAGAGCTTGCTTCAGACATTGGGAAACCATTGTTCCTACATGAGCGCGACGCAGGTGAAACAATGATAGAAATGCTAACTGAGAATAGAAACCGAATACCCAATGCGGTCATCCATTGCTTTACTGGCTCAAAAGACGACCTTATTAGATATCTTGATTTGGATTTGTACATAGGAATCACAGGCTGGATAAGTGATGAACGTCGAGGCCTCCACTTACATGAACTCATTAAACTTATACCAACCAATCGATTGATGATCGAGACTGACGCCCCCTATTTACTGCCAAGGTCCTTAAAACCAAAGCCCAAAAACAGAAGAAATGAGCCTCAATACTTACCTCACATAGGTGAATACGTAGCAAACATCCTAAATAAATCAACGGAGCAGTTTGCTAAAGAGACCTTTGAAAATACTCAACGCTTTTTCAATATATCATAGTCAATCGCTGCCCCGTAACGTCTTGATTACTCCGGATAGCCAGTAATATCTCTAATGGATTTATAAAGAGGTTGAAGCTGTTTGTACATCTTCAAGTAAACCTCATTATATAAGCGCTCATACATATCCTGTGTGGGCTTATGCGGGTGAAATACATCTCCCACATGAGTCATGGTCGCAATGGCTTGATCAAAGCTCTTGAAATACCCCATACCTACCGCCGCATCTATGGCAGCACCCAAACCAGAAGTTTCATAGGTATGTGGACGCTCAACAGGCACGCCAAAGATATCCGCTGTAATTTGCATTGCGGCATTACTTTGGGAGCCACCGCCAGCAACACGAACCTGCGAGATCTTTACCTTACTTCTCTTTTCAATACGCTCACGCCCTTCTTTGAGACCGTAAACAATGCCCTCAAGAATAGCTCGATAGATATGAGCGCGATTATGAACATCTCCGAACCCAATGATCGCCCCCTTAGCATCAGGGCCAGGGTTTTTTAACCCAGGTGTCCAGTACGGCTGGAGCATCAACCCCATGGAACCCGGAGGAACTGAATTCACCAGTTCATCAAAAAGCTGTTCAGGCTCTATACCCCGTTCTTTAGCTACATTAATCTCACGTAGACCAAACTGTTTTTTAAACCAAGAAACCATCCAGAACCCTCGGTATATCATCACCTCGGTACTGTATGCATTAGGTATGGCTGCCGCGTACGGAGGAATCATAGGTATTGACTCAACGTACTTATTATTAATGGTGTTTATGGTGGCTGTAGTTCCAAAACTTAAACAGCCAATATGAGGAGAAAGCCCCCCAGACCCAATGATTTCACAAGCCTTATCCGATGCGGCAGCGATAACGGGCAGCCCCTTCGGTATACCCGTATATTCGGCTGCGTCGGCGGTTACCGTCCCAATGTGATCACCTGGATTAACCAACTCTGGTAACTGCTCTTTCTTAATGCCACATGCGTTCCACTTCCAATCCCAAGACGCAGCCCATTTAAGCCTTTTATAATCAAAAGGGATGTAACCAACCTGTGACCCAACGGAATCTCGAAACGTCCCCGTTAACTTGTAATTCAAGTAACCGGATAGAAGCAAATACTTATCCGTTTTAGCCCAAATTTCAGGTTGCTGCTGTTGAATCCAGCGCGACTGAGTCTTCGCTCGAAATATATTTATAGTTTCTTTTAAGCCCAATAGCTTAAACGCAGCGCCCCAAATACCTTTTACGGGCTCCGAAATATCTGCCTTGCGTTGATCCAGCCAAATAATAGCTGGCCTCAGTGGTTGCCCACTTTTGTCTAAATTAACCACTGTACCTCTTTGGGTAGTAACCGCCATGGCTTTAATTTTTTCACGTTCAACCGCTGGGTTTGCCCAAAGTTCATTACAGGCTTGAGATAAACTTTTCCAATAATACTCAGGGTATTGCTCTGCCCAACCGGGATGCTTAGAAAAATACGGTTCTAACGGCACCTTTGCTTTTGCAATCAACTGGCCTTTTAAATCAAAAACAAGAGCACGAATACTTTGAGTACCATTATCGATTGTTAAGATATGATGAGGCTGAGAGTCATCCGAAGAACGCTTATTAACTACTGCAGGCTCTGTACGGGTCACGCTCATGAACTTACCTCCTGCTCTGTGATTTTGAACTGAAGGTGCTGAACCTCTACATCTAAATCAGTAGAAGGGACACTGTAATGGCGTGACCATATTGATTGGTAACGCTTAAACTCTTGATCCCATGTGTCCTGATTCCAATTTTTGTGAGTTTCAAACAGGCGCCTAATCCTTTCCCAATACGTTGTGTTCAAATGTGGCATAACATTACCAAGCCGTGTTCGTCTCAACATTAGGTCATCAAGATGATGAACCGACTCATTCGCGACAGCCCATTCCAGCTCAAGCCAAGAGACGTCTGAAAAACCGATCGTCTCCTCGTAGCCTTCAGAGCAATGCTCATTAAACGTAAGTAAATTATTAGTTGAGCGTCCATATTTACCGGACAATCGCCGCTTAAGTCTTCCCGAGAGCGAACCTATAGAATTGGCAGCATGTTTTGTGGCGGTAAAAAATGGCTGTCCCGAATCCTGAACCTTTGCAATCGTGTTGCTTTTGGCCAATTTAGATAACACATCAAAAGCAATAAGACGAAAGGTCGTTAACTTACCGCCCGCTACGGTAATCAAACCCGGTTGCTCCCAAATACTGTGCTCTCTATTTTCTTTGGACGGATCGAGCCCCTTACCGCTGGAGATTACAGGTCTGACTCCAGCCCAAGTAGATACAATATCATCCTGTCGAATTTCACTGCCTTTGAGATAATAATTAGCCCCTTCAAGCAGGTAATCAACTTCCTCTTGGGTAATAGAGGCTTCTTCATCCAGAGACTGAATATGATCAAGATCCGTGGTGCCTATAACCGCAGTTCCCTGCCAAGGAAACACAAACACAGGACGACCATCTTTCGGGTGCAACATCGATATACTGCAAGAGACAGGCAATTTCCAAAAAGGAAGAACGAGATGACTTCCTCTTAAAGGTCGAACTTCCGGTGCATGCTCTTCTGAAAGCTGACCTGCCCAAGCACCCGTAGCATTGATCACAGCATCGGAATAGACCCTATAGCTCTGCCCAAGAACAGTGTCATTGACTTCTACACCAACGACACGACCACTTTTATCTTTAACGAGTTTTTGTACAGCAGCATAGTTTAATGCCGTACCACCATCATCGGCAGCTTCCATTAAAGCTCTTAAAACCAATCGACTGTCGTCAGTCACTGCGTCAGCAAAAACAGAGCCGCCAGTTGCATCCCCAGGGCTGATAGGTCCAAGCCAATTAGGTAAGTTCGTAGCAGACACCGATTGTCGGTATCGTTTTCCGGCAAAAAAATCGTACACCGCAAGTAATATCTGAAATAACCAGCGCGGCGGAAATTTTTTGGATTTATGCACCATTAAATAGCGCATCACATCAACCAAACCCGGTGTTTCAGATAAATAACGCTGACGTTCTCTCACCGATTCCCGAGTGAGCCCAATCTTACCCTCACCAAGATAACGGAGACCACCATGAACCATCTTCGAAGATCTACTGGAAGTACCCCACGCAAAGTCATTTTGCTCCAAAAGTAAGACCTTTAGGCCTCGCCTCGAAGCTTCCCTTAGAATACCTGCACCTGTAATGCCGCCACCAACAACAACCAGATCGAATCTAACATCTTCGTTCTGTGATTTAATGGACGAACGAAACTCCTCAGCAGTCTGAGTCAAAGACGTATTTATCATGGAATACCTCTATCAACCCTGATTAAACAGCTTGTTTTTTTGCTGTTACTGCTTTGTCAGATTTAATCTCTGACCGACCAACCAGTAGTTTACCTGGGTTCATCTGACCGCTAGGGTCGAAAAAGTCCGTGGTATGATGAAGTAAATCCGTTGCCACAGGTCCTTTTTCAATTTCCATATACGGCGCATGATCGACACCAACCCCATGTTGATGGCTGATGGTTCCTCTGTTGTTTACAATTAAATCAGACGTTGAATACTTAAGTTTTTTCCAGCGATTCAGAGTTTGCTCATAATCATCACCCGTCCGATAAACATAGGTAGTATAAATACTGCAGCCTTGGCCATAGAAGTGTGATAGATGGGTGAAAACATGCACTTTTTCATTTTCATCAGACAGGGCCGTTCTTAGGTTTTTCTCTATTTCTGATAGTAGGAAATCAACATTATCCCAATCGGTCGCAGTTTCTAACGTATCTGAGGCATACCCTTTCTCCCAAAGTGTTTCTCTGAAATAAGGGAACATGAAACGTTTTTCTTTCCAGCGTTTACCTAATAGCGTGCCTGTATAAACACCATCAAACCTAGAAATAATCTTTTTAACTTGCGTCAAGGACAGTGCATTTTGAGCTTTGTTGCCCGTCAGACCAAACGTCAACATACACTTTTCGTCACCCGCACCTCGAAATTTCAGGAAACGTTCAAGCATATTGATCTGACTTTCGTGACCTGCCAAGGCTAACTGAGTTTCAGTCTCAACTGCGTTGCTCAATCGCATCATAGACATAGGTATACCGGCCTGAACCATTGCGCGCACACAATTCAATGCCATTAACCAACTCGGTAAGAACGCAACGCAAAACTTCTCTTGATCTGCTATCGGAGTAACTCGAACCTTTGCCTCAGTAATGATCCCAAAGCGTCCTTCAGAGCCCATAAACCATTCACGCATATCCGGTCCAGCAGACGATGCAGGACACGTAGGAATGTCAAACGATCCATCCAAGGTTTCAATACGGCCACCGGCAAACAATTGCTCTATACGTCCATACTTTAATGATTGCTGACCACTTGATCGACTTGCAATCCATCCCCCTAACGTTGATAGCTCAAAGGATTGAGGAAAATGACCAAGGGTGTAACCCTTGGCTAAAAGTTGCGACTCAAGAAGCGGTCCAGGGACGCCCGCCCCAAAAGTCGCAATTCGGCTCTGCTCGTCTAAATCTAGTAAACGACACATACGGCTCATATCAACCGTGATAATAGGTCTTTCGTCTTTTAACGGGTTTATATGGCCAACAACGCTGGTACCACCACCATAGGGGATAAGAACCCAGTTATTCTTCTTAGCGTCATCCATCAGAGCTCTAACATCATCACTGGACTCTGGAAAGCTTACTGCGTCAGGAAAAACACCAATATCCCCGCTCTTCATTGCCAGCCAATCCGGTAAACTCTGCCCTCTTGCATGAAGAATTCGATCTTTAGTTTCAATACTGTATAAAGAGGACGCTTCAAGTCGTGACTTAGGGACCGAGGATTCGACTTGGCTATACTCAGCATTTTCTAGAGGGGAAGCCTTCCCTACTTTTTCTTCTAAAAATGACTGCCCATTTTCAGGTAGCTCAAGATAGGTTTTTTCATCACCCCAACCATTCCAACGACGCATAAAGACAGTTCCTTCAAATTGATTTAACAATAGATTTCGATTTAATTTTTTGTTTATGATTAATAATTAATGACACAGTCTAACCGTGTTAAACTATTTTTCACTGACCTATCGGGACAGGCAGGTATCAAATTGGGTCAAAGTACCCTTAATACCTGAGACATCAAGTATACGCGTTGAATTGAGTATTATGCCGACAGAAAAAACAACGAACATATTAGGTACCGCATCAATTCCACCGGTATTACAGTACCTTGACTGCTCCAAATCCATGGGCATAGATATAGAGGTCGCATTAAAAAACTGTAACTTCCCTTCAGCGTTGCTTGAAGATGACTCGGCCCGTATACAAGGTTGCGATTTTCAGGCACTTTTACACGAGCTAATAATCTTAAGTAATAACCCATTATTTGGCCTTCTCTCAGCTCAATACGTTCAACCAGGCTCCTATGTCGTTCTTGGTTATATAACAATGAACAGCCGCACTATTAAAGAAGCCTTAGAAAAAGCCATGCCCTTTGAAAAACTCGTTGGTGACATGGGAACGACAGATTTATCAACGGTAAAAAACGGCTTAATCATGACGTGGAAATGCAACTACACCAAGCCGGAAGTCATTCCTCACATGGTTGATAACGTCTTGGCGTCTTGGGTCACTTATACTCGCTGGCTTGCAGACAGACCAGAACAGGCACCTAAAGAAGTCTGGCTCACAAGAAGTGAACCAAATGCAGAACAGTTAACAGAGTACTTAGATGTATTTAGGTGTCCAATTAAGTTCAACCAGCCAACAAACAGTATCGTCCTCTCAGAAGAACACTTGGCTTTACCCCTGAGACGCCCTGATCCAATGCTCTTAAAAACGCTTGAGCAACATGCTCAAACGCAACTCTCCGAGTTAACTTCGGATAACGACATTGTTTTTGAAGTTACCAAGGCGATAAGAGACATAATGAGAACAGAGCCACCAAGAAAAGAGCGTTTAGCCGAGGTCCTAGGAGTGTCTGCAAGGACGCTACAGAGAAAGTTACAAACCGCAAATAGTAGCTATCAAGAACTGCTCGATAAAGTCAGACAGGAAAGCGCTGAATATTATTTGGCCTACACCCAGCTTCCTATGAGCGAGATTGCCAATCACCTAGGTTTCTCAGATACTCGTTCATTTCATCGTAGCTTTAAGCTGTGGTCAGACACTACCCCTGGCGACTTTCGCACACAACAACAAAATACAGATACGTCCACCTCAACGGATTACGATCAATCCAACTAGGACAGTCAACAGCCCTTAAGCCAAGAAGTTAATTGCTCAGAATTAAACGGCCACCCAATTTCTTTTTCAGAGGCTCGATGCATTAATACGGGTATGCGCTCACCGTATCGATCGATCAATTGATCAGACTCATCACCAACGGCAATATCAACAAGCTCAATATAAACCTTAGAGAGATCTAAAACACAAGAAATCAGCTGAATCGCCACATCACATAAGTGACAACCCTCCGTCGTAAACAATAAAAAGTCAGGGCAATCTGAGTCAGTATCTAAACCATCGCCTCTAGGGCTATTCTCTATTCCAGTCATTATTGCACTCAAAGGAAGTTAATTGGCGCATAGTAAACAGATGACCGCCATAAAAAAAGGGCATCCGCTTTCACAGATACCCTTTTCATTCGAACAATGATTATTATTTGTTAATCATCTTCACCTAACGCCTCTTCAACAGAAGCGCCATTTTCAGGCTTATCGAGATCAGCCAACTCATCATCCTGCCCAAAATTCTCAGGCACGAGCCTATCAAGCAGCGATCGAGCAAACTCTCGGATCTTTTCATTTGGCTGCACATCATCAGAACCAGAACGATCCAAAATAAACTTATCAAGTAAATCCAACATGCCAACCGCTGATTCACTTAATAAACTTGCCTTTTCTACCATTTCACTCATTCGATTCGAAAATTCCTGAATGGGATTAAAAATGTTAGGTAAGCTTGCAAGACTCGGGCTTTCATCACCCAAGTCTTGTACATTTTGGTAGGTCTGTGTTGAAGCACTTACTTCTGAATACGAGAAATCCAGTGCAAAGCTTGCAAGTTCTGAAGTGTCGTAAGACAAAGACAACGCCTGATCCAACGCACTCCCTAAATCACCATCAAAGAAAGATTGAGCAACGCCATCAACTTGACCCAAGAAATCATACAGCGCATTAAGCTCTCCTTCGTCTAGATCACCATCGACAGAGACGCTGAACTGAGACCCGGAATAAGCAGTGTAGCCAAATTGTTCACTATCACTTGTTTGTTGATAAGAACTTGCTTCATAGTCGACACTGGCCAAACTGATGGTGACGGTATCACCATCGTTCGTCTTTATTTCTACCACACCGGATTGTTCACGATAATTCAAAGAATTAGACGAAACCAAATTCTCAGGCCTTAATAAGCCCGAAGATGTATTGTCTGAATCGTCGTCTCTAGGCTCAGCTATTTGATCAATGCGATCATATATACGGCTTTCAGAAGTATCAATGTCTTGTGCTAACTCATCAGTAAGAGTACCTGAATCGCCAATAATCTCTCTTGCTTCACCAAAGCCTTGCTCAACGCCTTGTCGCGCAGCATTAGCAAGCTCGGTAATTCGCTCTTCAGAAGCCCCTAAATCTCGCTCACGAGAAATAACCCCTTCAATATAGCCTGCGACCGTATCGACCACTTCGTCTATATCAAAGAAACCTGTAGCGGACTGTGTTTCTTGAGGTTTTTCGAATCCAACATTGGATAACTTGTTACCAACGATTCGACTTAGAAGATCCCCCGGGGAAGACAACGATGCCTTCTTAGGTTTATCAATGGATTCACCCGCCTGTTCAGATGCAGTCTGGGGAAGTTTATCGACTTTAGACTGCCCACCGAATACAGACTGGTAGGAGTCTAAAGCGCCTGAGAAGTTCGTGCTGAAGCCAACCATAGCGATATCACCTGAATAAAAAAAGACCAACCTAGTTTGAATATCGGTCAGTCTTTAATTAGCTTTAGCTAAATTTTGAAATTTTTTAATGAGGCCGATGAATGGCACATCAACCAACATTTATGTATCTTTTGTCGTCGCTCAAAATCCTTTGGAATTGAACGCGCACTCACATCAGAAAACGCAAAGTCTGTTAAGCTTTCTTCATCCAATTTAAAGCTTCTTAAATTGTTAGAAAAAACAAGAACACCCTCTTCAGTAAGCAGTTTCATCGCGTTCTCAATCAAAGACACATGATCTCTTTGAATATCTAAAACGCCTTCCATTTTTTTAGAGTTTGAGAAGCTCGGGGGATCCATAAATATAAGATCGTACTTACCTTCCGCCTTGCCAAGCCAATCAACACAGTCTGCCTTTACAAACCGATACTGCTCACTCTCAACGTCAAAGCCGTTTAACTCAAAATTATCACATGCCCAATTGAGATAGGTGGATGACATATCTACGGTCGTGATTTCTTTAGCACCTGCAATAGCACACTGAACAGAAGCCACACCGGTGTAAGCAAATAAATTTAAGAAACGCTTACCTTCTATTTGCTTTGCCATCCACTGACGAATTGGACGGTGATCCAAAAACAATCCTGTATCAAGATAATCTGTAAGATTAACCTTAATTTTGGCATCGCCATCTTGAACATTAAAGAAGTTACCTTTTGAGTCCATTCGCTCGTATTGGCTTTTACCTGACTGGCGAGTACGCTGCTTTACATGTACGTCATGACGGTTCAATTCGAACACCTCAGCCACAGCATCGATCGCATCAGCTAAACGCTGTTGAGCTTTATGTAAAGGCACGGTCTTGGGTGGCGCGTACTCTTGAACATGAACTCGCCCTTCATATAAATCTACAGCTACAGCATATTCTGGTAAATCCGCATCATAAACTCGGTAGCATGTCGTGTTCGTTTGTTTTACCCAAGACTTTAATTTCTTAAGATTCTTACGAATTCGATTCGCAAGCATTCGAGAGCCTTCAGACAAGCTCCCCTCTTCCTTAATTAGCCCCTTAATTGCTTTTTCTTTTTCAAGCTTGAAAAGCAATAAACGAGTGTCAATGACACCATTCTTCAACTTATACTTCTTAAATGGAACCCAAGGTAAGCCTTTAGCTAACTCCCAGTTACCCGCGTAGATAGAAGCCGTGTACCCCTCATAATACTCAAGAAATGTTACGCCTAAAGCTTGATACAGTTTAGCTACATCATGTTTTTCTTCGAGGCGTTCACCATAAGGAGGGTTGGTAACCAACAATCCATTTTTACACTCCGGAGGCTGAAAACTATTAAACCCAGAAAGCTTAAACTGAATGAACTCGGACACACCTGCTTTACGAGCACTGTCTTTTGCCCGATGGACAACTTTTGTATCTTGGTCTGAGCCGTAATAAATAGGGGTAAGTGCTTTTAAGCCTTCAACTTTCTTTTCTTTGGCTTCGGCTAAAATATTTTGCCAAACATCGTCATCGTGCCCTATCCAGTATTCAAAACCAAACCGTTGGCGAGTCAATCCCGGTGCAATGTTCGCTCGCATCAAAGCAGCTTCAACCAGCAAAGTACCACTGCCGCACATAGGGTCTACAAGCTGATCCCAATCCGCTTCAGGTTTATTCCAACCAGAACGAATCAAGACTGCAGCAGCAAGGTTTTCTTTCATTGGCGCCAAGCCCGCAGCAGTTCGATAGCCTCTACGATGCAAGCTCTCTCCTGAAAGATTGATAAATAATTGGAAATGACCTCGCTTCAAAAAGCCATGTATTCGAATGTCAGGCGATTCTTTATCTACCGAAGGTCGTGTACCTTCTAACGCATTGAATGTATCTACAATCGCATCTTTAATTCTGAATGAACCAAATTGAGAGTTTTTAATCGAGTGGTTAGTACCAACGAAATCAATTCTAAACGTATTACTCGATGTAAAGTGGTTTTGCCAAATAACAGAATTAGCGATCTCATAAACGTCGTCGGCGGTTTCAGCATCACCTTCTGCAATCTGGAGTAACACTCGGCTCCCTAAGCGAGACCACAAGCAAAGAGTGTACGCCTGCTCAAGTGTTGCATCCAACATGACAGCACGAGGAGCTTCTTTACCTTTAACTCCGATTAACTGGTTCACCTCCTCCAACAAGAGGCTTTCAACGCCAGGTGGACAGCTAATTACAAGTTTAAAAGTCTGCATTATGAAAGCCTATATAGAGAAAGGTAAGAAATATGTGAATCAATGGTACAAAAGAGCGGCGATTATACATTAAGGCTTGAAATTTAACAGCGAGAGGAAATCAAATGAACAGACAAAAACACACGGCATAACTACTAAAGACTCACCACCCAGACAAGCTATAACAACAGCTTAGTACAAGGCGGCACATGAGACGAAGCTGTCGTTATTTATTCACTAAAACGAAATTGACGAGATGATTCATTATCACGATTTTGATTATCATAGGATTCATTTCGAGGTGCCTGTCTGTTCCGACGCTTCGATCCATACCGACTCATCATTTCCTCATACGCTTCAACTTGTTGCCCTGTTAAAATAGCAGAAAGTTCATCTCGCGTTTCAGCTTTATGATTCTCCATAAACGAATGAAACTTTTCACGCTGTATTTGCATAATGCGCTCAAATTTATAGCTTTGAGATTCATCAAGCCCTAATTGTCTAGCGATTTGATCCGGTCGAGGTGGATGCCCTCTCTCACCGCGCGAAGATCTTTCTCTTTCCTGCTCATAGGCTTGAGTTAGACTGCCCAAGCTAAGAACAAATGATGCAGTGAGTACCAGAGAAAAGACCTTAAAAACAGACATGCTTAATACCTATATTAATTATTTGATTACCAGCAGCTTAAAAAAAAACCATGTAAATAATATGGATAATTTATGAAATGGTAATTGAATTTATTCCGCTGGTTCATATTTATAACCAACACCGTAAACAGACTGAATTAAGTCATGGCTGTCGTATATGGAAGAAATTTTCTTTCTTAATTTCTTAATGTGACTATCAATGGTCCGATCGCTTACAACTCGGTGATCATTATATATAGTATCCATCAATTGCTGTCGGCTGTAGATACGACCAGGTTCTTTAAACATCACTGCAAACATTTGAAACTCCAATGCAGTCAAATCCAAATTAACATTCTTGAGCACAACCTGCATTTTGGCATCATCGACCTTCACCAAACCGGTACTCTGAACAGCAGGCACACCAGAGGCGTTTCCGACACGTCTCAAAATGGCTTTAACTCGGGCAACAACCTCTTTTGGACTATAAGGTTTACATACGTAGTCGTCCGCACCGATTTCTAATCCAACCAAACGGTCAACCTCTTCCACTTTCGCTGTCACCATAATGATTGGAACATTGGAAAAAGCTCGTGTGCTTTTAGCTATTTCAAGTCCATCCATACCGGGCAACATTAAATCCAACAGGACAAGGTCCGGCTGAGCTTGTTGAATTGCACTGAATGCCAATTTTCCATCGTAAAAGGCCTGAGTCTGATAACCTGCTGCTATCAGATAGTCCTCCATCAAACGCGCCAACTTAATTTCATCTTCAACAATATAAATAAGCTTATCAGTACTCATTCGTTACCCTTATGTCCGTCTGAATATCATTTTCATCCACAGAATTGAAAACAATCAATTCGAATTAAACCCCATGCGCATTAACATTTAAACGTAATCGTTACCTTTAAACCACCTAAGGTAGAATGCGAACACCCGATTGAACCACCATGCGCTTCAACGATATTTTTACAGATAGCCATCCCCAAGCCTGAACCACCAGAGCTACGACTTCGGCTCTTATCTACACGGTATAGTCGATCGAACAGCAGAGATAAAGACTCAGGAGGAACCCCCGGAGAACCGTCTTCAACAGTAATTTCCTGATACCCCTCTTTCACCTGCAACGCAACGCACACATCCGAAGGGGCATCCGTGTACCTTAAACTGTTTGTTAAAAGGTTATTTATCAATTGTCTTAAACGCTCTTTGTCACCATGCAGGGCTTTTGGATAGCCAAATAAATTATATTTGAGCGTTAAATTACTCTTAGTAAATAACGGTTCCATCCCATTTATCGTAGACATCAAGATTTGATTTAAATCCACCGAATCCATTTGGTAATCCAGAGCACCTGAATCCGATAAGGTAAGTACTCTAAGGTCAGCAATCATTTTTTCAAGCATCAACACTTCTTCTTGAAGACTCTGAACCGCATCAATGGATAAAGGTCTCACACCATCAGTAATCGCTTCAATTTCACCCTTCAGGACAGCAACAGGCGTCCTCAACTCGTGAGCAATATCGGAACTCCATTGCAAGCGAGAGTTTTCATTTTTCTGAAGAACACGAGATAGATAATTAAAATCTGTTACCAGTTGCCCAATTTCATCACGTAACTTTGTTTCATCATTAACTAAGGCTACTTGGGCACCGTAATTTCCTTTCGACAAGCTTCGAGCCCCTTTCGCAACGGACATAACAGGGTGTGATATACGGTTTGCAAGCCACCAAGCCACCAAAGCACACAAGATCAAGGAACAAATTGAAATAACAACAAAACCGACTGTTTGCTGTTTTATAAAATTTTGTTCTTGCTTAGCAATTTGAGATTTTGAAGGCTTATAAGCCACATAAGCCGTTTTTTTATTCTTGTTAAAAACAGGAAAATACATAACGTCATCTGACGGCCAAATTCGACCATAGACAGGTACGTAATCAAGATCAACAAAGGAAATTCGGTCAGTAATTCCGCCATGAAGAGGCGCTCTTAAATCCCCACCTCTTGGTGGTGGCGGATGCCTATCAAAGTGACCATTAAAATTATCTCGTGGCCGAATTGGCGGAGGCCTAGGGGGCTCTCTATTGAGTAAAGATTGCCTTTCTTCAGGGTCAGCACTGGAAATGAGAGCATCTCTAACTGTGTCATTCCACTCCCTAGAACGGATGTTTTGTAATTTGATTTCGGCTCGACTGACTCGGCTTGTCATCAACTCAGCAATTTTTTCAACCGTTGCTAGCTCACGTTGCTTAACGTATTCAATAAGTCCAAAATAAAAAGAAAATTGATTAAATGCAAAAAACACCGTGATTAGCATGACAGAGAAGCCCGCAAAAATCACAAACAGGCGAGATCGAAGTGTTTTAAACTGATACATCAAATAACCAACAACAATGAAATTCAGACAAGATAACTAATCCTTCAGTTTACCTTGGCAAAAACAACTTTAAAGGTAAGAACCTATAAATCCTTATTTTTTCCACATATACAACATGAAAAAAATTAATCAGGACTTAGCGTAAGTTTTATTAAGATACTTCAAGATATCCCGAGACTGAAACAAGTGGGCATTGGTATTTGGGTCTTCTAGGTAAGGAACCATTACATCACCGTGATCAGCCAGAAATTGTTCACGCTTTGAACCTTTCACTGGTTTATAGGGACCGGTATGAAACCGGAAAGCCGCTGGCCCCATATCAGCCTTCTGCTGCTTGCCAAGATTAACAAGCTTATAGGGTAATTCAAGCTCACAAAGAAGCTCCCTAACCGGCCGAGAAAACGGACTTGATTCAAAACTGTATAAAGTTAAGGGCTTCTCCACTGACAGAGAAGACCGAGCATGCACCCCGCCGCCTCGTCTTAATAACTTGATTGCGGAATCGAACAGACCGTCGACCCGGCCAGTTTCGAATTTTTTAGGGATTTCTTTGTTACCGTAAGATTTGAATAAATACGCCAGAATAAGATCTTTACTGATAATCTTCTTGTCATTATTTTTATCATACAGAAATGGAATTTGATCACTTCCTGAAATGCGCCCCAACTCATCTTTAAAGCGCCGACCTTCCTCTGGGCAAGGGTAAATATCTACATCAAGATTGAGTTCTGTAATAGCTTCACGAACAGCCCTACAATCCGAACAACCTTCTCGATCAAATAAAACAAGATCCACATCAGGCAGTGACGTTTTTCGCGAGCCAGTCGTACCTTTCCAACCTGTAAGCATCGATACCAATGTAGAACTATAAATATTTAAGAAATGACCAATCATTTTTTCTATCCTTGAATTACATACAACTATAATTTTGTGCCACAAGAGTGACAGTAATTTGCACCCACTAGGTGATCAGTTTTTTTACAAGATAAACAAGAAACCGTAGTGATGCCTTCTCTTTGTATTTTACTGGCCAATTCGGCAGTAAAGATGCCTGTTGGCACCGCTATGATGCTGTAACCTAAAATCATGACAACAGAGGCAATGGCCTGCCCGATTGCAGTGTGGGGCGAAATATCACCATAACCAACCGTTGTCATTGTTACAATCGCCCAATAAATACTGCGTGGAATACTTGTAAATCCATTATCAGGACCTTCAATAACGTACATTACCGAACCAAAAATCGTGGCTAATGTCACCACAAAAAACAAAAACACCGTTACCTTTTGACGGCTTGAGTTTAACGCGGACAAAAGAAAGTTAGCTTGATGAATGTAATGAGAAAGACGTAGTACTCTAAATATCCGTAATACACGCACAATACGAATCACTAGAAACTCATTAGTCCCCGGAATAAACAATGAAATGTACGTAGGTATAACAGACAACAAATCCACCAACCCATAAAAACTAAAAATGTATTTTAAAGGCCTCGGGTTCACACAAACCCGAACAATGTATTCAATTGAAAATAGGATTGTGAAAAACCACTCGACAAGATACAACCACTCACCATGCCGAGCATTAATCCGCTCAACACTGTCTAGCATGACCGCAAAAACACTGAGCAAAATAGACAGAATCAAAAGAACATCGAAAGCCTTGCCCAATTTTGTATCTGTTTTATAAATAATATCAAAGACTTGATCACGCCAGTCATTAAACCGAGTCATTGAAAAACCATTCCTTTCTGTTAGTCTTAATAATATACCCGCCTAAAAAGCAACTCAAAGAAGTAGCTCTATCATGTCTAAAGGATCGGAGAAGCACAAGCAGCGAAATGAAGCCATTATCTACTTTGGTAAAGATCTTGTTCGTCGCTCTGGATCACATTGCGAACTCTGTGACGCACATGGTACAAAACTCACAATACATGAAGTTCCCCCCGTTCCTAAGGAACCGGATTTCGATCATTGCATATTTGTTTGTGAAGCGTGCTCAGAACAAATAAACACGCCAAAAAAAATTGATACTAACCACTGGAGATGTCTCAACACCTCTGCTTGGAGCCAAATACCTGCGGTTCAAGTAATGTCAGTCTTAATGTTAAACCATCTCTCAAGCCATGACTGGGCAGTCGAATTAAAAGAGCAGCTCTATCTAGCCCCTGAAATCCAAGAATGGCTCGAAAGCATCTAGTTGTTATACCCGCTCAGTTCATCAAAACATCACCAGCAATTTCTTAATATTAATCAACAAAAATCAAAACAAAAAAAAAGGCAACACAATTAAGTGCTGCCTTTCACTTATAACCCTCGGGCTATAAGCTTGATTCGAATAACTTCAAATCAAGAAGCGATTTAAAAATTAAAGCGCTGTAATGTTCTCTGCTTGAGGACCTTTCTGGCCTTGAGTAACAGTGAACGAAACTTTTTGGCCTTCAGCCAAAGTTTTGAAACCTGAACCAGTGATAGCACTGAAGTGTGCGAAAACGTCTGGGCCAGACTCTTGCTCAATGAAACCAAAACCTTTAGATTCGTTGAACCATTTAACAGTACCAGTAGTAGTAGACATAATGTATATCCTAATATTCAAAAGTAATTTAAGTCTTTAATAAAGACAGATTGTGCTGAAAGTGTTGCTATTACTTATGAAGAACAGGACGAGGCACTCTTAAAAGAACATCGAAATGGTGTTGCATAAATATATAAAACGTTTCAAGCTGTGTGCATCATAACCAATCCAGAGTATTAGTCAACACCTTTCTAAAAAATAAATTCAGGCCTTTGAATATAGAATACAAAGTAATAAAAACGCCCTATTTTCGATCAAATTTACGTTTAGAAGGCTTGAATTTACTGGGCTCGTCACTGTTTCTATCAGATTTATTGGTTCTACTGTTTCTATTTTTTGTGTTATTAGGTTTCTTAGCCACCCGAGGATAAGCATCAAAATGAGTGTTTTTCGCTTTGGGTTTTACAGAAAACTCAGATCCACTAGACGCAGTCTTATTAGAATGCTTAACGGACTCATTAATTTCATCCATTTCTTCTTGAGTTAAATTTCTCCATTGGCCAGGTTTCAATCCCGACAAATGTACATTCATGATTCGAGATCGCTTAAGTTTCGTCACTTCGTAGCCCAAATATTCACACATTCTACGAATTTGACGATTAAGCCCCTGAGTCAGAATAATTTTAAAAACGAATCGACTTTGAATGGTGACTACGCAAGGTTTTGTTATCGTATCAAGGATAGGAACCCCACGAGCCATGCGTTCAGCAAATCGTTCATTTAACGGTTTATCAACCGTAACAATGTATTCTTTGTCGTGAGCGTTCTCAGCACGCAGTATTTTATTAACAATATCACCGTCAGTGGTTAAAAAGATAAGACCTTCCGAAGGTTTATCTAATCGACCGATAGGAAATATACGTTCTTTGTGACCGATCGCATCAACGATATTACCTCGTACATTACGTTCTGTAGTGCAAGTAATACCGATGGGTTTATTGTAAGCGATGTACACACGATCTGATTTATTTACCGCACTAGCCTTAATCTGTTTACTTCCAACGTAAACTTCATCTCCAGGGGCAACCTTTGTACCTAATTCAGGCACCTTACCATTAATAGTTACTCTATTTTGTTCAATGAGCTTGTCAGCCTCTCTCCTTGAACAAAAACCAGAATCACTTATAAATTTATTAAGGCGAATTTCACCGTCACTCACAATACCGTCCTACGTAATAATGTCTTTGCTATCTGGAGGGCATTAAAGCATATTCCTCTTAGAGAATCTTTAACTAGGAAGCGCTAGAACAGGCCGATACAAGTGCTGCACTGTCTAGAAGCCAAAGATCAGTCGGTTGATTTATCTTTTGCTCATGGACTTTAATTACAAACAGGTTTGAGTTACCCATTAAACACAACAAACAATCAAGGAAGCCGACTTTATGTTTATTGTTGCAAACAGAATCCCCGTGGCGAGTGACTGGGCAAATGAATTTGAAGAGCGTTTTAGAAAAAGAGCAGGAGAAATAGAAAGTCAGCCGGGTTTTGTACAGATGCAGATTTTAAAACCCTTGAGTGATGACGCCCCCTATATAGTACAAACGACTTGGGAAAATGACGCCGCATTCCAAAACTGGATCAAAAGTGAAGACTTCAAGGTTGCACATCAAAACCCCATGCCTAAAGAGGCATTTACCGGTAAACCATCAATGGAACGACATGAGGTAGTTATTTCGAGTTAACCTTTACCAAATTATTTTTATCTCGACTCTTACGGATTAAGTCGTCACCAGTCACTGTTTGAGTCGATTTCGCAATTCTATCGTATAAGACCACGTTAACCGTAGCCGCTAAATTCAAACAACCTACCGTCGGGATGTACACGACTTCATCCGCTCGATCAATAACAGCTTGGTCAATCGTGCCATCTTCTGGCCCAAAGATATAAAAGGCAATATCGGGATGCGTGAGCTCAGGAAGCGGTAGCGCCCCTTCCACCAGTTCAACGCACACAACTGAAGCCCCCTCAGGAATGGCATCAATCAAAGATTCAACACCTGTTAACGGTATTTTACGGGTAATTTGTTTCGTATCAGTAGTGAACTTAGCTGCTCTATCGTATCGCCCACCGGTATAGATAACCGCATTGGCAGAAAAGCATCCTGCGGCTCTCATGACAGCCCCCACATTCGTAGGGCTTTTAGGGTTACTTAAACCAATGGTTATCTGAGGGCTATTCATTTTACTCATCGATGGATTTTCTGTTCTTAGAGTCTGTTAATCGAATGCTTTACGGGCTAGATATACCGAGTTTGTAGAAACACCTCCGGTATAAGGATTTGGGAAAGTGATTACATGCGCTTCCGAAGAGTCAAACACCAAATCTAACAGCTCAGTAAATTCTTTAGCAGGAGGCTCATCAGACCACAATCCAAAAACACCGCCTGGCAGTAATTTTTCAGACATTGCGGTTAACCCTTCGACGGTATAAAACGTGCTATTTTCAGGGTTCAACCAATAACTTGGCGAATGATCAATATCCAATAGAACCGCATGCACACGCTTATTATTGGTTGTTCCATCAAAACCTATGTCTTTAGAGGTTGCAACTTCAAAGAAATCAGCATGGGTTAGAGAGCACCTAGGATCTGAAACCAATTCTTTTCCAAGAGGAACTAACCCTTTCTTGTGCCAGTCAATTACAGGCGCCATTACATCAACAACGTTCAACGATTTTACCGCAGGATTTTCTAACGCCGCGACAGCGGTATAGCCCAAGCCCAATCCGCCGACCACCACATCCAGTTCTTGCTCGTCTAGCAAGGCTAATCCCAGCTTTGAGAGCTGAATTTCTGCTTCGGTAAATAAGCTGGACATCAGGAACTCATCTCTGAGTTTCACTTCATACAGTATCTGACCGTTTAGCCTTGGCTCTGATCTTCTTCTTAGACTGATCGCACCGCGCGGTGTTTCTTGATAGTCCAACTCTTCAAATAACAGTGACATTCTATAGACCCATTAATTTTTTAAGCCATATTACCATTGATTCAAAAGTAATAGAGGTTTAAAGGTGCATCGAAAAGATTAAACCCTAATGTTTTTACTAGACAGCAAAGCTCGACGCCATGTCCTTGAGCTTATAGGCCAAATTAGCCTGCATTTGGGCAGATATTCGGATTTGTTCACCACCTGTCGCTGTCTGAGTCGTCTGTTCGTTAATTCTTTGTAATTTCTTAGACACTTCATCACTTACACAAGACTGCTCTTCCGTTGCGGTTGCAACCTGAGTAGAAATATCAACTAAGGAATCAACTGAGATAAGGATGTGGTTCAACGTTTCCTTAATGGATTCAGCAACATCACTAACTTCAGTCGACACCTGATGAATTGCTTTTGTTGTAGCATTCACGACGGTTTCACCGCTGCTGGCCGCGTTTTCAACTTTACGTACCGCATCAACCGTTGACTGAGTATTTTCGGCAACCTCAAAGATTGATAATGACATTTGTTCTACCGCCGCAGATACCTGAACAGTGTTCTCTAGCTGATGTTCAAGATGACTGGCATTATCAGCAGAAACAGAACTCGCTTCCTCAGCGGTCGTACTTAATTCCAGGCTCGCATCATTTAAGTGATTCAGCGTTTCGCCAAACACTTCCAACATCTGATTAAGCTGGTTTGAAATAAGCCCTAGCTCATCCTCAGCAATTACCGAAGCTCTTAACTTAAGGTTCTTATCTCTTGAGGCCGTTTGAATTACTGCAACGATGGAAGCAACTTGTTTGTTCAAATCCAACAATATTTTAAGGGCGACCAACACCGCCGAAAGAATAATGACTAGAGACAAAATCAACCAAGAATAAAATTGTGAAGACGCTTCATCAGACTTATCTCGAGTCAAAGAAATCAATGAATTTGATATGGTATCCTCAACGTCTTTTAAATTATTAATTCGGGCCGTTGACGCTTTAAACCAATCTCCGGCATCGCCACTTAAATCATTAGAAAACGCAGCATTACGGTATCGTCCAACCAAGTCCTGTTTAATGGCTTGTTTGTATGATTGAACAAGCTGATCCGATGCAAAAGTTTCAAACAAACCGAAATACGTGTTTTGTTCCGTTACTAGCGTTATGAACTTTTCATAAAGGCCTTCCGTAAACCCGTTCATAGAAAATGCGCTGCTCAAAACCGCCCGTTCGATGCCTGCTCGTTCCTTGCCTTGCAGAAAATTATAGAATGCAATTAATTGCTGAGCGATGACAGGGTCAGGCGAGCTATCACTGGTTAACGTCAGCGTATTCAAAAGTTGCTCATTAACCGTGGTATAAAATGTAATTGCATTAATCACATCTATATTTTGCTGATCGACACGCGCTCTTAATTGTTTTAGCGTTTCTAACTTAGACAAAATACGCTTCAATTGAATGAGAGATGTGGAAGCTCCATTTTTCTGTTCATACTCATGAATGAATGCCTTTAACGCTTCAATCTTCCGATTGGACTCTCTTCTTTGTTTTCTTAAAACATCCGAGAAAGAGCCGCCTTTAGAGCTTAAAAAGCCAGCCGTAGCACCCCGTTCTTTTTGAAGTTCATGGACCAAATCGCTGTTAATAACCGTCATAGAGACAAGATTAGATATATACTGTAACTCTCTATTTTTGTTGGAAAACTCTAAAATATTGTAACCAGAAAAGAATACAATCGCAGAGACCAAAGGAATCACTACGAGCAACAGTTTTGTCTTCAAAGTTAATTTCATGAATACCAGCGTCCTAATCCAGACTTTCTAAAATTGGCCGCATTATATTGATCATTTATTTCATTACAACCATCCAATCAGTCAGCTTTTATAAAGTCTTAACTTCATTGATCCTAATCATGGATCGATCCTAATAAGTAAAACAAAAAGACACTTAATAAAGTTTCTATGTGACTATGTCACTTACGACTGTAAACACTCGCCCTATACTGGAGCTTTACAACATACAGGAAAGTCACCATGCCGTTTAAAAAAGTCATTCAAAACCTAACATTCGCTTCATTGGCAACATTGCCATTATCTGTGTTTGCCGGTGAATATCTTCCAGCACAAGCATCTTCAAGTTTTGAACAAGCACCAGAGGTGAGTATCTACAAAGCAAAACAACCTTTCCCAGGCGTTTTAACTGGCGGTCAACCAACACAAAGTGAATTGGAGCAAGCCAAGAAGCTGGGATATAAAACGATCATCAATTTACGTATGCCGAATGAAATGACTGAATGGAACGAAGCATCGAAAGTACAATCTTTAGATATGAAGTACGTCTCAATCCCTGTTAGTAGCAGAGATTCAATCAACTCTATAAACAGTGACAAAATGATTTCGATTTTGCAGAACAAGAGTAATTATCCTGTGATGATCCACTGCGGAAGCGGCAATCGGGTTGGGGCTTTATTTTCTGTTGACGCCTTCTTTCAGAAAAGCCTAAGCCAAGAAGATGCCCTTGCCATTGGAAGACAAGCAGGCATGACAAAGCTTGAGCCTTTAGTAACCTCCATTTTTAATCAAGCCAATTAAGCTGAAAGCAGATATCCATGAGCAAAATACCAAAAATTGTTAATCAATTCGACTTAATCAACTTTGAAGCCAATCAACAGGTATTTGCTCAAGGTCAAACATGTGAAAATTACGTTGTGGTCACATCAGGTTTTGTAAAAGTATATGCTCGATCAATAGAAGGTAGAGAGCTTGTACTCTATAGAATTAAGCCGGGGGAAATTTGCGTTCTTACAACGGCTTGCCTCATGGGGAATACACATTATCCCGCTGAAGCAATCACTGAATCTGAAGTGTCTGCCCGGATCATTCCCCACCAACAATTCAATCAATTAATAGAAACATCATCGGAATTTCGACAGTTCATATTTCATAACTTTAGCCAACGTTTAACAGATTTAATGGCTCAAATAGAACAAGTCAGTTTGGAAAGTATTGATCAAAGGCTCAACCGATACCTACTCACAAATACTGATTTAAATAATGTGATACAAACCACGCACAAAGAAATAGCGGTTGAAATCGGTTCATCCAGAGAGGTTGTCAGTCGCCACCTTAAGACATTTGAAAACAAGAAAATCATTAATTTAAGCAGAGGCTCAATCACCGTTCTAAATAGAAACTTATTAGAACGCTAACAAATCACCGGGCGATAAAGAATTTCAGATAACCGAGCATGCCAGTCAGGGCAGTTCTTCAAAGATAAGCCACCATTATCATTTGCTCCTCTTAGCAAAGTTATGCGTTAACTCCTAAGCTTATACCTTGTATAGCCAGTCAGCTGATTAAACCGTCGGAGTAACTTACATGATTAAAAAACACGACTGTTTTCGAAGCACCGAAAGGTATTTCATCAAAAGTTTGTACAACACATACACGGATGTCCTTTTTATTTTATTTCCTTTTCTACTCATCGCCCTTTTAAGATCATGGAACGACGAAGGCATTGAAATACTAAAACAACCGGACCTTTCAATTGCGACTGCAATCCTTGCTGGCATTAGCCTTGGAAAGCTCATTAGAGCCCTCATCAGTGATGAAAAACTAAGCCGCTACAAAGCTATATTCGCTTTGATGTTTGCTCTGATTCTTTCTCTTCTTCTTGGTCCAGCCTTACTGAATATAATCAAGACAATTAATGATCAAGAAGTCCCTGAGGCCATTGCAATCATCCAGCCCCTTTTACTCATCAGTGCCATAGCGTTGTATTCTGTTTCTGCAAACATCAGCTTAATAATGAAAGAGTTTAAATCTCCTCAATCCTTTAAATAAAATAAATAATCGATAAGCAGAGAATAAATGGAAAGAGTGTTCCTTTAGTAAAACACTCATCTAGAGCCCCTAAGAAGATAAAAACAACGTCAACGTCTACATTTATAAAGTCAGTAACGAATTAACCATAACCGACACCCCTGCGATCAAGCACATTTACGCGATGAAATTTGGAGTTGGTTCCCAGTGATACGATTTGAATCAAAATCTCTATTTCTAAGCTGGGGGCATATTTTTGCTGCCCTATTGGTATTCTGTAGCACCTTTTCTGCTTATGGCGAAGTTTCTTCATACACGCCAAAGCAACTGAAACTCAATGACTCCACTAAGAAAGAACAAGTAAATCGTTATGTTCAAATCCTCGAAGATAGAGAAAACAAGTTAACTATTGAAGACGTAATCCAGTCTAAAGACTTTGTTGAAGCCCCTGACAATAAAGCATTAAACATTGGATACAGTCGATCCACCTTCTGGATTAAATTAAAACTAAAATACGACGGCAATAAAGAACGAACTGAATGGTGGTATCAACTCGACCTTCCTCTTCTCGACCAGTCTGAGTTTTATAAAACACAGTCCAACAAGTTAAGCAGGCAGGCGCTTGTAACAAAAGCAATGACATACGAAACCCCCATCAAAGAAAGAGATGTTAGCCACGTTACGCAGGTATATCGTTTCTTTTTGGACAAGAAAGAAAACGCTACCATCTATTTAAAAATCAAAAGCGATTTTTCAATACACCTGCCCTTGTTCGTTTACACACCAGAAGGGTTTATAGAAAGCGTTGCCATTGAAGAAGTTCTCTACGGTTCGTTTTTCGGCGCGATTTTAATTCTAATCGCCTACAACCTCTTTATGTTCATTTCCGTAAAAGAAGAAACCTTCCTATTCTACATCCTGTACATGACATCGTATCTCGTATTCCTGATCACAGAGCGAGTCCACGGCATTGCATTATTTGGAGAGATTCCAGGCGTATTTCATAAGGAACACTTAACATTTTATATCTGGGCCGCATGGTTCTTTGCGCTGATTCTTGCTCGATCGTTCCTTGAAACGAAAGAACACGAACCCGACATTGATGCGCTCATAAAGATGTTCATCGCATTGACTATTATGTCTATTGTACTGACACCCGTGCTTGAACCAACCATCTCCATTCAAGTAGCCGTATTTGGCACCATTCCCTACGCCATATTGATGGTTTGGGTCGCATATATTTCCATGGCCAGAGGCAACCCTGTTGCTCATTTCTACTTTACTGCGTGGTTTCTAAACTTTGGTGGTGTCGTCATTTATGCCCTCACCGTCACGGGATACTTACCATTTAACTTCGCAACCAGCAATTCACCGCACTTTGGCATCATCTGCCAAATGGTGATTATTTCATTCGCTCTTGCTGACAGAATTAAAGCAGCTCAGCGAAAAGCGTCTAAAGCAAATCAACAGTCGGTTGTTAACCTTAAGCGCTATAGATCTCTATTCGATAATGCAGTAGAAGGCATCTTTCAAATTGCGCTTAATCGTCGTTTTATTGATGCCAACCCTGCAATGGCAATCATGTTAGGGCATGAGACACCTAAGCAGTTAATTGATAACGTCAACGATGCGTTGAACCTGTGTTATCCAAGACATGATGACTTAAATAAAATCATCACTGCCATCGAAAGCGGCTCGGACATTCATGAAATCGAAGCTCAGTATTTCGGTATCAATGGAGAAACTCGCTGGGCTACTTCAACCGTAAGAATCATCTACGATCAAGACCACACCCCGTCGCATTTAGAAGGCACGTTTATTGATATCACCGAACGAGTAGAAAGAGAAAAGGACCGAATACGAAAAGACGTTGCTGAAGCGTCTGCGGCGGCAAAGAGCAGGTTTCTTGCCAACATGAGTCATGAAATACGAACGCCTCTTACCGCAATCATTGGTTATGGAGAATCGCTACTGGATGACTCATTAAGCCAAAAAGAAAAAAAAGAATTTTCTGAAATTGTGGTTAAAAGCGGTAAGCACCTTCTAGAACTGGTTAATGACATTCTGGACCATTCCAAGATTGATGCCGACAAGATGAAAACCGAAGTAATCACAGTAAATTTGTTTTCATTATTTGGAGAAATAAAGTCCTACTTCACCCCTAAAGCGCATGAAAAAAACATCGAATTTACGATCCATTTTGAGTTCCCAATTCCCGAGATTATTCAAACAGACCCTACTCGCTTAAAACAAATACTCATTAATCTCTGTGGGAATTCTTTTAAATTTACCGAACGAGGCAGCATTTCTCTGAACGTCCGATGCGACAGAACAACAGAACGCCTCATAATTAAAATCATTGATACTGGCGTAGGCGTAAAAAAAGAGCAGTTGGAGAAACTGTTCGATCCCTTTGCACAAGCGACCCCCTCCGTTGCCCGTCAATACGGAGGAACAGGTTTGGGCCTAAGCATCTCTCGTGAATTAGCAAAAATATTAGGCGGGTCTATAACCCCCACCAGTGTCTATGGTGAAGGCAGTGTATTTGAGCTCACGGTTTCAACCGGTCAATTAAAAGAAACCAAGCTCGTTCGGAATCACAGCGAGCTCGATGCTCAAAACTTAAAAGAAATACCCATTAATATTCCAAGATTAAAAGGAAGTATACTGTATGCCGAGGATAACGACATAAACTGTCGACTGGTAAAACAACTAGTAAATAAAACAGGGGCTGTGATAACCATTGCGAACAACGGTGCAAAGGCACTGGAGTTGGCAACCAGAAACAACTCTCACTTTGATTTGATTCTCATGGACATCCAAATGCCAATTATGGATGGTCGAGACGCCACAATAGCAATGAGGGAAGCCGGTATTAACACTCCCATTGTTGCTGTAACAGCCAACGTAATGAAACAAGATGTCACGGAGTACATGGAAGCTGGTTGTACGGAATTCATGCCAAAACCAATCGAAAAGCGTCCATTCTACGACATGTTAAGCCGCTACTTGGAACACGACCAAAATCCAACTGAACTAACGCCCCCCTTCACCCTCACTGCATCAACTGAAGCTAAAGATAACCATACCCCGACGTTGTCAGGAACCGTCTTAGTGGCAGAAGACAATGAAATAAACAGACGTCTGATTACTCGATACTTGACTAAAATCGGCATTGAAATTGTTATGGTCGAAAATGGAGTTCAGGCAGTCAGTATCGCTATGATGGGAGGCATCGATCTTATTCTCATGGATCAACACATGCCTGAAATGGAAGGCCCTGAAGCCGTCAAACGTTTGAGATCAAAGGGATTTGATAAACCAATCCTTGCATTTACAGCAAGCGATGACAGCAAAGACATATCAAAAATGATCGACGCAGGATGTAACGGCGTATTAGAGAAACCCATTAAAATTGAAGGCTTACACGAAGGTCTTAATAAATATCTTGGCATATCTTCAACGACGCAATCACCATTAGTTCACTTAGATTCAGAAATAGCGCCTATTGCTGAGCATTTTATAGAAAACATATCAGATCTCATCTCAACAATGAAGAAAGCGCTTACCAGTAACGACTATGTCGTGCTTATAGATAAAGCGCATCAAGTAAAAGGCATCGCAGGGGCACTTGGATTTCCCAAATTAACTGAAAGTGCTAAAAGGCTTGAATCAGCGATAAATTCAGAAAAGAAAAAAACCATTAAAAACCATTTCAATGCATTTACTAAAGAAATACAAAAAGCCAAACAGCAATTTGAATCGTCAAAACAATGATAACTCTCAGGAAAATGAGTTTTCTACACAAAATTGACGCATGGGCTATTCTAAATCAATGTAATAAAAAGACTCTTAGCTTCCGGCGTATACAACACATGAAGAACTAATTGGGTGTGATGTGAGTAACTCTAATCAAGAAAGCCATTATGAAGATACCATGTACGGCTCCTATGCCGATGTATTATTTATTTTATTTCCGTTTTTAGTAATCGCTCTACTAAGAGTCTGGAATGAGGAAGGTATCGAGATTCTCAAACAACCCGATTTATCCATTGCTGCATCGATATTAGCAGGCATGAGCTTAGGCAAGTTTGTCCTTGGTTTGATTGGAGATAAAGATTTAGGGAAATACAAAGAGCGTATTGTTTTTTTTATCGCCCTAACCATTTTTCTAGTGCTCGGACCATCACTGATGATTATCATCAAGACCATTAATGACAATTCAGCTGCAAAATTTGTGGTCTACGTCCAACCCGTACTTCTTACTATCGCCATCACCCTCTATTCTATATCCGTAAGTGTTCATAAAATCGTTGAAAATCATGGCCACGTTGACTTCGAAGACACAGATATAGAAGCGTCGAGTGAAGCGCCTATGCCCTTAAAGATTGCAACTGAAAAACCGAAAGATTCGTCCGTCAAATAGTACAAGTCAACCTTTCAACGGACGCGCCTTTAAACTAGGACAATATCAGACTTCATACTGTACAAAACAAATAGGACTTCTTCTTTCTCTCTCTGACCTATATTGTTCTTTTCCAATGCTTCGAGTGCATCATCAAGCACCGCTAAAAACTCACCACTGGCGATGTTCATCCCCTTATGAGTGGCCAACATATCCTTACCTTTATACACATCAGGCCCACCTGTTCCTGAAATAAAAAATGTTGCAGCGCCATTTTTAACACCTGCAATATCACTCTTTTCATACCGTGTAGATATTCGTGGATTTGATAAATGAATATCCACAATATCACTGGCGATTTTAGTAATACCTTCCGTACCACCCAGTCTTTCATAAAGAGATGCAGTCATACTTATATACTCCCACCGTTTGCGTTAAAGGAAGATTAGTACAAACTACACCTCTTATTTTACCAGTTAAGAAACCCTGAATTCAGTTAATGGATACTCTAACAGAATGAAATTTCAGACAATTCAGACCCAAAAACAATGAGACGAGAGTCCTAAGAAAAACCTTAAAAAGTATGTCTTGCAATATCAGTTCACTTAGTTATTATAAAATTCATGAACACATTAAAAGCAACGATTCAAAACTTATTAAATATCCGTTCTGCTCGCAGCAACGGTATTTTTTCGTTGCCTAAAGCTCATCCATTACCTGTAGGTAATGTATCTTCATCAACAAAACAGTCCTCTGTTTATTGGTACTTTGCTGAATATTTCTTTGGTTATTATTTTAGCCAACAGCTGGACCATCGTTGATGAAATAAAAAATTCAACAGGCAGTCCGGCAATACAGCCGACTGCTTAAGAACCCCGATCTGCAGTCAGCTGGTCGGGGTTTTTTTATGTCAATCATAATTGCCTATTAAGAACATCGCTGGGGACACCAACAAATACATACAAATTAAGGAACAACAATGAATACAAACGTCAGCTCTAGCGTAGGCGCTACAACATCAATCACTAAGAGTCTTGCGGTGCGCCCCCTTCCAAGCCCTAGGAACCTGAAACACAACTTACCATTAAGTGATGAGCTTAGTGCGCAAGTGGATCGACAAAGACTACAAATATCAACGCTATTGGCCGGACAAGATGCGAAACAACGTTTATTAATCATTACTGGGCCTTGTTCTCTGCATGATGAAAAAGCTACGTTGGACTACGGTCGTCGCTTACAGGCGTTAAATGAACAACTATCAGACCGTCTCCTTATCGTGATGAGAACTTACGTAGAAAAGCCGAGAACAACCACAGGCTGGAAAGGTTTAGCATACGACCCAGAAAGAGACGGTAACGGAGATATTGAACAAGGCTTAATTCGTTCGCGGTCACTGCTTTTGAAATTGATTGAAATGGGGTTGCCACTGGCCACAGAAGCACTGAACCCTATGACCATGCTCTACTTAGACGATTTAATCAGCTGGACGGCCATTGGTGCACGTACAGCAGAGTCACAAATTCATCGAGAAATGATAAGCCACTTATCTATGCCCGTTGGGATAAAAAACGGAACCGACGGTTCTGTGGATACCGCTGTAAACGCAATGATTTCTGCAAGCCGTAGCCACCATTGCTTAGGAACGGATGTGGATGGCAACATCGCTATGCTGGATACACCAGGGAATCCCGACACTCACGTTGTTCTACGAGGCGGAAGAAATTTAACAAACTACGATGAAGTGAGCATAGCCAAAACACTGGTTCAACTTAACAAGGCGGCTTCTGACAATGAAGTACACCCAAAAGTTATTGTTGATTGCAGTCATGATAATGCTCAAAAGCAGCATGAACGACAAATAGAGATTGCTCATGAGGTCGTGAACCAACTTAAAGGGTTCGGTAGCTACAATGAAAATAAAGGCATCGTTGGTTTAATGCTAGAAAGTTACATAGAATCAGGCAAGCAAGGAATGGAAGGCATCAATAATGATGGAAACTTAACTTACGGGCTCTCAATCACTGATCCATGTTTAGGCTGGTCACAAACGGAAGCGCTACTCCTCGACCTACATAAAAAAATGGGTTAATTCATTCACGATAAATCTCATCAAAGAGGCACCTAGTGTGTCTCTTTGGTCACTGTCTATTCAGTAATGAAACTTGGCATTGCAGGTATGTCTGTCGCTCCAATGTCTATCCCAAGCTGGTTTAACAAAGTGGTTACTTGCCCTCTATGATGGGTCTGATGATTGAACATATGCAAAACCAAAGACCAGTAAGGGCCCGACCGAGTAAGCTTATCCACGTTACTGGTATAACTGAAGATCGCTTCCATTTGAGATGCATCAAACGTATTTACCCAGCGGTCTATTTCGTGATCCAGACTGACTCTCTTCTCCGAAAGCATTTCCCAAGAATCAAACACAACCGAACCAATGGATTTTGGTGTGAATTGATCATCTCGCAGTCGTTCAATCCATGCTAAATCTCCATACACGATATGATCTAAGGTATTGTGAATAGAACCAAAGAATGCACCGGAATTATGTTTACGATCAGCATCAGAAAGTTCATTACATGCCGAATAGATTTTTTGATTCATCCAACGGTTATATTGTGAAAGCAACTGAAACTGATCAATAAAACTCATCCCGTAACCCGATCCCTGAAGATTATAATTAATGACAAACAGGCTTTGTTAAGCCTATGTATAAAAGCATGAAAACCAACTACAAAATCAATTAAGTACAAATCTTATTCTACTCACCTTTTTTAATAAACATCGATAAATTCAATTCAAGTTTATTCCCTAACCAATACGCATATTCAGTATGATCCTTGAAATCATCACCCGTGAGCGCATGAACAAGAACAGAAAGCCCGTTACGATTTCCATCCAACCATGAAATGAAATCATCAAAGTGTTTACTGGCAAATGTGATTTGGCAACTCCACATTGGGTGAGGACCTACTGGCTTGCGGTGAACACGCCCTACTTTAAGTTCAAACCGCGTAGAAATTTGATGGCATAGTGATTCAGCAAAATCGAAGCTATCCTCATCAAAATATACATGTGCGTGGTAGCCTTTATGAACATTGATAGGCCGCTGAATTTCACTCATGGTTAATACCTTTAGATAGTGTTTTGAAGGTCATAGATGGATGAATAATCACTAAGATCGACACCATTACCTAAGTTAGTAAACCTACGACTGAGATAGTTTCAAAATCGTCTGGGCTGCGGCCTCTATTGAATGTTGGCTGAAAACTTGGATTCCATTTTCTTTTAATAAAGCGGCAGTGACCCCTTCACCTTGGATCTTTTCCCCAGTAAATGTTCCATCATAAATAGTTGTGCTGCCACAAGAGGGGCTAGATTCAGAGAGGATCGCAACTTTAATCCCGTGTTTCTTACATAAAGAAAGTGCAATCGAAGCGCCTTCCTCAAAATAATTCGTCACGTCCGTCCCCTCTACATCAATCACTTTGGCCGTCCCGTCTAGTACACGGTAGCCCCCGCCATTTGATATTTCTGCGGGCGGCCTTGGGGTATTCATCCCACCGTCTACTTCAGGACAAACGGACACAATGCGTCCTTCCGCCTGCCAATCCTGAATTATTTGATCTAATACAGTTAAAGTATTGCCGTCATAACGAACACGCTTACCAAGAAGGCACGCACTGACCAATATTTTCTCTACTCGCTTCATGTTCATCAAACCTGCTTACTGCTCTGGGTTACCAAACTATTGGAACAAGGTTTCTACATAGAATATAGGCATAAAAAAGCCATTGTATCGAGCAATACAATGGCTTAATTTAATAACGTTGCCTTCTGAAATACATAAAAGTTAAAACTGCTAATCGCAACAACGTTTAAAATGACAACATTAACCCTGCTGTTGAGCCTCAGACTCGCTGCTATCAAACTGACTTAATAAACTCGTCACTTTAGTTTCCCAAGAATTCTTTTGATCACTGAGGTCAACATTATCTTTTTTTAGCTCAGCTATTTCTTCTTTTAGCTCATCGTTTTCCATGTTCAGTAACTCGATAGTTTCCAGAGCAAGGATAACTTTTTCTTCCAGCTTGTTCAGTAAGTCCATAAATAATCTCAAATTATATTAAAAAACGGTTGGATCATAATCGTCGCTATAAGTTCAGGCAAGATGAATTTGCAAGATATCAACATTGAACAAGCATTGGTCTTAACAAAGCAGAAAAATGGTTAGAAAAGCATCATTCACTTAAGTAATTAGCGGCTTAAACATAATAAACGAATCCACAGATCCGAATTTATTATGGTTATATGCATAGGTTTCCTGAGCGGCTACGATGTCTTTGAATACAGGCCAAAACAACTTGAAATCATCTTGGTTCATTTCTGTTATTTTCATAAGACTCCCAAACACTTGATTAACCGTATTCAAGCGGACCGGCTCGCGTAAACGAGCCGAACCATCGGGCTAACCAAATATCCAACTACTTTACTACGGTCGAATACGCCCAGCTGAGCCAAGGCATTAAGGCTTCAAGATCCGTAGCTTCAACGGTTGCACCACACCAAATACGTAAACCATCAGGCGCATCACGATAAGAACCAATATCAAACGCCACTTGTTCATCCGTCAGTAACTTAATCATTTGTTTAACTTGATCAGAAGTGGCATCAACGATTAAACAAACGCCCGTGTTGGACACGGTAGATTCATCTTGTGCCAAGAAAGAAATCCATTCATTTTCAGCCACGAATGACTTCAAAACAGATAAGTTCTCTTCCGATTTTGCAATGGTTGCAGGTAAGCCGCCAAGTTCTTTAACCCAATTGAGGGCATCAAGATAGTCGGCAACAGCCAACATAGAAGGAGTATTGATCGTAGCGCCTTTAAAAATACCTTCTATGAGTTTCCCTCCTTTGGTCATTCTGAATATCTTGGGCAGAGGCCATGGTGGGTTGTAACTTTCAAGGCGAGCAACTGCCCTAGGGCTAAGAATTAACATGCCATGAGCGCCTTCACCGCCCAGAACCTTCTGCCAAGAAAAGGTAACAACATCCAGCTTGTCCCAAGGCATATCCATAGCAAAGACCGCAGACGTCGCATCACAAATGGTCAATCCGGCTCGATCATCTGCGATCCAATCGCCATTCGTTAACTTTACACCCGACGTTGTACCATTCCATGTGAAAACAACATCATGATCAAAATTCACTTCATCTAAATTTGGTAGTTTCCCATAATCAGCCCCAAGAGAACGTACATTATCCAATTTAAGCTGAGTCGTAATGTCTGTATGCCATTCAGAACCAAAAGACTCCCAGTGCATGATATCAACAGGACGTTCACCCAGTAGAGACCAAAGCGCCATTTCCACTGCACCCGTATCAGAAGCAGGAACAATACCAACGCGATACCCTTCTGGTACACCAAGCAATTCAGCCGTTTCATCACACGCTCGTTGTAACGTAGCCTTACCAATGGTTGAGCGATGAGATCGGCCTAACGTGGAAAGATCTAAAGCATTAACATCGTAACCAGGACGCTTACTGCAAGGTCCAGACGCAAAATTTGGATTAGTCGGTTTAACCTGAGGTTTCATTGTTTTCCTTGGAACTGAGATCGAGAGAAAAATAATTCGCTAAGGATCTCAAACCTTGGGAGTAATGACCAGCAGTAAGCCTTAAACTCACTAAAAATTCCTCTGCTGAACAACAGAGGAACCGTTTAAGAAGAAATACGCTCTAATGCATCAACCAATTAAATGAAATTGGCTGTCCATACCTTCATTACGGACAGGGATTATTTCTTGATAAGCGTCCGAGTTATACCAATTAATTGCACTCTCTCGATCAGGAAATTGAATCACAACTTTTGTTTGAAACTCGGAACCCCCATGCAATGATTCAATAGGTCCTTTGGCAAGAAACTCACCACCAAAAGGCACTAATGTTCCGCCTGACAGGCTCCCGTAAAGACCAAGCTTTTCTTTATCCGTAGGCGTTAAATCAACAATTACTAAAGCAGCCATTTACTCATTTCCTTCAATTGATAAATACATTAAGCAGTTGCTGCTTAATTAAGTTGACACAGAATATAAAGGAGCTAATCATTAAACAATAACTATCAAATTAACTGAGTGTTTAAATAAATGAACAGTGTGAAGTTACTCCCCTCCCTTCTTATTTTTGCTGAAGTTGCAAACAAACAATCGTTTACTGGCGCAGCAAAACACTTAGGGATGAGTAAGTCAGCAATCAGCCAACAAATCACACGTTTAGAAAAGGATATTGGCCAGCAACTACTTTCGCGCAATACACGAGGAATGTCCCTTACTGCGGCGGGAAAACGTCTCCTCGGAAGATGTGAACTACTCAGAGATCAAGTTGATCTCGCTTTGGATGAGATCAATGACAGTAAAGAAGAGCCGTCGGGGGTTTTAGCTCTGACCATTCCACACTCATGCGAAAAAGATATTGTTATACCTGCACTCAGGCAGTTGTGCCTAGAATTCCCCAAAATACAGCCCGACTTACTGGTTACAGATCAACCTACGGATCTAATCCAGAACAATTTAGACATTGCTATCTATGCAGGGGAACTGAAAGACAGTAATTATCGAGCACTACCCATAGGGACATGCAGTGAAATATTCTGTGCATCACCCCATTATGTACAAAAACACACACCCATAAAAAAGAAAGAAGACTTACTCACCCACAGAGTCATCGGTAACTTATGGCAAAAAAACCCTCTCTCAGTGTTCAAGAACAGCGCATTAACGGAAAAAGAAACCATTAACCTAGAATACTTTGCGAAAACAAACGCATTACCAAGTGCTCTGGAGATGATCACCAATGATATGGGCATCTCATTACTGCCTGAGTTTGTAGTACAGCAAAGTATGCATGAAGGTCGAGTTATTAGAGTATTAGAGGACTACCAAGGAACACAGTGGCCATTTTATTTGGTTCATCGTTTTCAGGGTGACAAGCCCATTCATGTCACCCGCTTGTATCAATTAATTAAGCATTTCTTTGCAAAAGCAAACGCAAAGAGTGGGTAAACTATTCTTCAACAGGGCCTACATCCATACCATCATAAGATTCAATGCCCACTTCATGAGCAAGAATGAACAATGAATCATTTCGCTTATCTAAGGACGTACTGTCATGGATCTCAGTCTTTTCCACATGAAGATAAAACTTATCTGGATCACTCGGGTTTTCTTTTCGTTCTTGGAAAATATCAACTAATTGATATCCCATCTCAACAAGCGTTGAAGCAAGCGTTTCAAGTTTTTTTGTATCTGTATCGGTAAAAAAGTAGCCCCAGAGAAGTGGTTTAGACATATCCCACTGGCCCGCTTCACGAATACTTTCAAACATTTCATCAAGTTGAGCTTTTGTAATAGTTTTGCCTGGCACGTTTGTCATGTTAAACCCGTTATTTCAGTGATACATAGAGACTTAAATCACTAGCCTCCTACTTTAGGAAGGCACTGTAACCCAGAATTATTTTTTCTCAAAACAACTTAACCTAACAACCCACATATAATGATGAGAGCGCCTCCTATTCTACGCTCACACAAGCATCACGCCACCAAGACTGAACGGCTGATTGAAACGTTTCAGGCTGTTCATACATAGGCCAATGACCACAATCATCAACGACACACAGCGAGCCTTTCTGAACCACATTTGAAAGTTTAAGGTTATCCTCCACCGAAATATAAGGATCATCTTTGCCGGTCAAAAACAAACACGGGCAGTCAATGCCGGTTAAGGCATCCGTAATGTCCACCTCCGCGAGCAGTTTTAAGTACAATACGACAACATCACCGTCCAGTGACTGCATGGCAGGCAGATATTGGGATTCTAGCGCATCAAAATCATACTTCGACCGATAATCTTTTGACGAAAATATTTCAGCCATACCGATATGATGAAATAAGCGATTCATAGTGCTCAGTTTGAGCATTAATTTGGTAAGCCCACCAAACTTTTTGAGTGCAAACGTCTGCATCAACTCAATAGCGCCTCCATGCTCTAACCCACTGGCAGCGCCTCCTTGAAGTATCATTCCTTTAACATTTGAGGGATCACGTAAAGCAATCTCCATGCTCACAAGCGAACCCGAAGAATGACCGACCAATAAATACTCTTGCTGTTCACCAATGAGTTTCTTAATGGTCAAAATCGTTAATTCAATCAAACGATCAAACGTTAATGGGTCATCGCTTTCATCATATACACTTGGAAAATGCCCTGGTAACGGCACAGAATAAACGGGGCCAATCTGGCCAAAGAACTCGAAATAGTGATCGTCCACGTAGTAGATATTATTGACGAGACCATGAATGAAGATAACGGGCGTGCAATTTGTTTTTATGGTTGCTTCATGATTCACAACTTGCAGATGATTGCCTATATGAATCCTTTCAAGCGTCGGCATTTTTAACCCTATTAAGAATGAATGAACAGAAACCGTGAAAATACATTTCAAGTATATATAGAAACATCACGATTACTCTCATCCTAACTTAAAAGATAGCCGTGGTTAAGGTTGAGTAAAGAATAAGACAAGGATTGACCGTTAGAGACAAAAAAGAGCTCAATAACTCTGAGCTCTTTGAAATAAAGGGTTAGATCATGAACGAACTTCAGTTAAAGCCCCCAAAATTCAGGTACATAACCCTCTCGAATTCTCTGAGGGTGATCACCTACGTCAATTCGAGCAACCTCTTCACCGGTTTTATAAGATATAACAGACATTTGATCGGTAGCACTCCAAGAAATATAGCAATTCTCACCCGCTTTATCACTTGTCACCCAGTACGGTTTTTCACCTATATCCGTCATCAATTGATATTCAAAAGTATCCCTAGATACTAGCGCAACATAATCATCCATGGTTCCAGCCACACACAACGTATCGCCTTCAGCGTTCATAGCGATACCATGATGCGCAGAGTCATTAACGTATTGAGTGATTGGCACATCAGGAATCAGATTAGGCAGTTCCGCCAGACGTGTAATTTTGTCTTCCTGCATGTCGTATTCAACGAAACCATGCAAGAACGAAAGTTGAAAATAAAAGAAACGCTCGTCAGGGCTATGTGCCATCGGGCGAACAGCTGAGCTTAAGTGTCCCAACCCAGCGGCAGTGAGTTGTTCTTTCATATCAAACTTCTTAAGAACTTCGAGGGTTTCAGTATCAACCACCTGAAAAACACGCTCCCCTTTTGTGGAATCAAGGTGTTGTGAATCCAAAGGCGAATAGACAGTCCCAATACTTGCGTGATATATCTTAGATCCATCTTTGGAATACACGTTTTCATGAGGTGAATCACCACTTGGGAACTTCCCAAGCTCGACTCCCGTTTCAACATCTAGGATATGAACAACATTGCCAGTGGAAGCCGATACCGCAACGGTTTTTCCATCCGGAGATAACCCCATGTGATCCGAACGAAAGCCATCCACTTCAAAGCGCCAAGTAATGTCACCACTGTTTATATCAATCCCCACAACATCACCATAACTCGGTCGTGAAACAACCAATAAACGGCCATCTGGCGTGCTGTACATATCATCTACAAACTGATCATGCCCTTCACCAATGAGATAACGAATCACACTAAAGGATATCCCTTTAATAGGATGCTTTATTAAATCCCAATCCCGTGCACGTTTATCAGGCACGCCATTAATACGACCAACCGGTTCGTACGTATTCGCATCAATAACATCAATCATACCTTCCCAGTTATTTCCGACAAAAATAACCGATCGCGCATCATCTGCCTGAACGTTGTCTGCATAAACAAAACCGGCAGCAAAAAGCATGCTGGCAGTTAACGTCGTAGCCAAACGAAAAGCCTTTAATGAAGGTTTCTTAAATTTTAAACTCATCGTATTTTCTCTTTTTATTTTAGATGGATAAAAAATTTAGCTTTCAACAATTAACGTTCATAGGCACAAGAGCGATCTCAACCTACTAGCAAGGTTCAACCTACAAGCAATGCTTCGTCTATGATTCCAAAAGCATGTATTTGTATTACCAAAAATACTGCCAGTAATACTCAAAACCAGCCCTTTTGAACTAGCACTACGAAAGAAATAATGTTTATTTTGAATGTATACGCGGAATTACAGAGACAGCTTGTAGGCACGTTCAAGCGTAAGAAAATCTGAAAATACGTAACTGCTACACTAAAAACAAAAGAAGGCCTGTGGGGTGCGCCCCAAACGCCAATTGTTTCAGCTATTGGATATAACCTTACTTATTCTTATAATTTCAAGGTCATACCACAGTATGATCTTACATCCTGTGCAGCAATTCCTCTCACCCTAACGCGCCACTTAAAACATCAATTTGTCCAATTACAACAAAACCATGTATTAAGCTAAATGTTTAGATCACATATATTTATTAATTTAGGTTCAACCAAAGAGATTTATTTTGAAACGCACTTTGATCCAAGACGTCGGGGTTATCCAAATCAAAAATAATTCTACCCTCAATATTTGATCGTTCGATGTTCTCTCGGAAACTGGATTCCTGATTGAACAACCGATCAAATGACCCATCATCAATTGCGATAAGAAGCCCTTCATGAATACGTTTATAGAGTAAATCATTCTGCTTATTCACGAAAAAATACAAAGGCGCTTTGTAGCGGAACATTAAACGAGGTTCTACGACCAACGAAGGGTCATTTAAATTCTTTAATTCCCCCCAGGGTTCGTTAATGCCTCTTGGGAAATAATCAAAGCGTTTGGCTTTCAACATAGGATAAAGGGAATCGAAATCAGGACCAATGGTTACCTTAACATCGTTTGCTTGAAGTATGCGTGTGTCAGGCCAACCATGACCTTGCCCTACTTTCAGAGTTCGAAGTTGATCCAACGTCGTAATTGAAGAAAATACAGGAAGGTCTTCTTTTCTGATCACAAAAATGCGATGCCCCAGCAACCCCTTTACGAGCGGTATTGGAATCGCTTTAAGGCGTTTTTCCCTTTCCTTGGATGTCATCGTCCAAAATAAACTGATACGCTGATTCTTTTCTAGCATCAGCACTGCCCGTTTTTGTGGGATCGGATTTACTGTTGTCTCAACAATATACTCCCCGTATTTATGCTTTGTTTTCACAAGAGCAAGATTCAATAACCGAAAGTAATAGTCATTTTGATCACTCGTTAAAGAGATCTGATGAGGTATTTTAATGACTTGTGCTGCATTGGAATTAAAAGCAACAAAAATAAAATAGGCTGAAATCAGAAACGGCCACTTTAGGCGTACGCTTCTTATCTGAAAGCTCAATGTATGTAGAGTTTTAAGCAACATCTGTATCCGTACTAATGTTCTTATTCGGCGGTATTAAAGTTAACACTAGACGTCATTCTATAAGAAACCAGTATTAGAAACGAGACTCACTCCTATTTCGTCAATGCAAGAGCCCATCTACCCCAATAAAGAGCGCTAAATCATAAAATGCAACTTTTCTCAGTATCTCGCTATCCACCTGACAATCGAGTAAAATCGCCCCTTTCAACATTCGCCTTCTTAAACTACTCATCTCTCCTGATAAAGGTTAATTCTTTTCAATGTCATTTTCGAAACTGGGCTTAAGCACTCCACTATTAAAAGCCATTGCCACGCAAGGCTATGAAACTCCTACGCCCATTCAGGAGCAATCAATACCGGCGGCTATTCAAGGCAAGGATTTATTAGCTGCAGCTCGTACGGGCACAGGTAAAACAGCAGCCTTTGCTTTACCCATATTAGAAAAATTGAATACGGAACATACTCGCCGTCCTAAATATTTCCGTGTACTGATCCTAACCCCTACCCGAGAGTTGGCATTACAGATAGAAGAAAATATCAATCAATACAGCCAGTATTTAGATATCAAGACGATGGCTATGGTGGGTGGTGTTAAATTAGAGCCGCAAAAACAAAAACTCATCGACGGTGTCGATGTTCTAATTGCTACACCGGGTAGACTGATCGATATGATCTACCAAAGAGCGGTACGCTTAGAGGCGTTAGAAGTTCTAGTCCTAGATGAAGCCGACCGCATGCTAGATATGGGCTTCATTGGCGATATAGAAAAGATCCTTGAGCGAATACCTCTTGAGCGTCAAAACCTATTATTTTCTGCAACCCTGTCTAACAACGTTCGCGCGCTTGCAAAAGGCTTCATGAATAAACCGACTGAGATATCGGTAATTTCAAAAGACGCCAACGATGCAAAGGTTAACCAATGGCTAGTCACCGTTGATAAGTCCAATAAATCTTCATTACTAAGCCACTTAATCAAAGAGAATGACTGGCAACAAGCCTTAATCTTTATACGCACCAAACACGGTGCTGCAAAACTGGTCAGCCAGTTAGAAAAAAGAGGCATTGCAGCAGACTCGATTCATGGCGACAGAAGTCAAGACGTGCGTGGTCAAATACTGGCAGATTTTAAGTCCGGTAAGATCCAGTTTTTAGTTTCTACAGACATCTCCGCACGTGGTATCGATATTGACCAACTTCCGCGAGTCATCAATTACGACCTACCGAATGCCGTCGATGACTACATTCACAGAATTGGTCGAACGGGCCGCGCGGGAACATCAGGCGAAGCGGTTTCTTTAGTTTCTTACGATGATTTCAAAAGTTTATGCTCAATTGAACGACGTTTAGGTCATATTATTGAACGTAGAGAATTAGAAGAGTTCGCGCCAAAGAAAGTCGTGCCCGTATCTATACTAAATTTTGTCCCTAAAAACCCAAACACCAAAATCCACGGTGATAAGGACAGTAGACCCGCCAAAGACAGGCCTGAAAGAGATAAAAAGAAATCCATCAAGTTGAAACACAAAGGGAAAAATCAGCCCAATCAGAACAAAAACCGCCCAAGCAAAAACAAACCTTCAAGTCGTACAACCGATAAGAATGAAGACCCTTGGGGCAACTGGAAAAAGTAGCAGCCCTTACTTTCTGTCGCACCATAGCACTCGTATTTGGTATATCACATGGGCCACCAAATACGTGTTCTTAAGCACGTAAGATGATTACTCGGCCTCAAAACTGACATATTAAATGTCTATAATAAGCGATAAAAAAACGAGCGCCCTACGGCCACAGATAAAATTATACGTTATTGTAGCCAGTAAGTTCGTAAACTTGATTAAGATTCCCCCACAACTCATGTAAATTCAGCGCCGCACCTGTCGACAAAGTTATAGTATGAATGCCTTCTATTTTTTCGTCTGCATTAATTGGATCGCACACAACAGCAATGATAAGAGCCCACAATATATTCGTTGAAATAGAGATACGCTCATCCTGATAACTAATAATACTTCCATTTACGACTCTCAGTTTATCGCCGATTTTACCATCATGTAGAAGGCCATTTCTTACAGATTTATAGTAGGCTTGTGCAAGATCTATCTCACCACCGTTTCTCGTTCGAAAAGACATAACGGGCTTGGCTGTGCTTTTAATACCAACAATCAAAAAATAAATTATTGATTCATGATCTCTAATAAACTCACGGTATCGTACTCCGACCTTGTCTATTTCAGGCCTCTTCTTCTTCCCACTAGCATCTATTGCAATTGAAACTTGTATAAGTGCATTCTCTAAATCTCCAGCTGCTGCTTTTACAATAGCTTCATGAATTCGCTTTCCTATAGCAGACATAGTTATTCCTATATTACTTTTAACACCGTCAATTTGGACGGAGAGATGTCACTTTTTTAGAACTTAACAAAACAAGACAAGACAAGAGGTAGACAGTCAGAACTCATGTATCTTTCTAGAAGACTTTTACTATTTCGATCCTCATAATCCAAATTACCTTAAAGTAAAATGGACGAGTCCTGTAGGTCCAACTTTTTAAAATTTTTCTCAGTTCAACTTTACCAATACTCTAAGCAGATTCAAATGGAAACCTTATTTTACAAATCGAATCAGGCCCAACTCCTCACTAAATTAAAAAGAGAACAGTTAAATTAAAAGGCATCTGAATTCACTTTATGAAACAAACAACAGTGTCCTCCTTCGATGTGGTTCCAGACGTCTGTAGGAGTCTGACTAATAGATACTAATGTGAAAAAGAAGATAGCGAACACCTAGAACCTTTAGTGACACACTAATTTTGGGCGCATAAATTAAAGTCCTGGGTATGTAACTCAAATCGTTGCCTTAAAGTGATCGATTTAATTACTCATCATGAAGATGCGTACCAAAAAACACTCAATTTCATTGATAACCCACCAGAAGATGTCGAGGTCATACAGGTTTTTCCAGAAAAGAACCTTTCCAGCAGCTTGGTGGGCAGCAGTTATGAGTCACTCAATGAAGACTACACAATGGGCGTTAACGTGGGGCTAGCGTTTTTGAAACAATACTCCCAGTCAATCACAGTCTAACGTTTCCCGTAAAAACAATAATTATATTTAACAGGCTAATAGAGTTTAGGGCATGTCACCTACGTAGGATTCTGACCAGCCCCGACATCCTTTTTTTGAACTATATTTAAATAAGTTTGAATAAGGGCTCCTAAATGAAGCGAACGTCACTGACTGTTTTATTGATCATAATGTCCTTAGTCATTTCAGCCCATGAATTGGCCCCAAAATGTTCCATCATTAAAGCCAGTGGTAACTCAGAATACCCACCTTACTTGTGGCGTGATGCAGTGGACAAATCTAAACTCACGGGCGCCATTGCATTTTTGATTGATGATTTGTCCGCATCATTAAATATCCCAATTAAACTTAAATATCACGGTTCCTGGGGACGTGTTCAGGCAAAAACATCTCTGGGTGAACTCGATATGATCAGCGGAGCCTTCTACACAAAACCCAGAACAGAGTATATGGATTACATTTATCCAAAGTTTCAAGGTACTAAAACCTCCGTTTGGGTAAACACAGAAAAACCTATAGAATTTAAAACTTGGCAGGATCTTCAACCTCATAAAGGCATCACGGTGGTAGATAACAGTTTTGGTGAAGAGTTTGATGAATTTGCCAAACAGTTCTTAGATATAGATGAAGTCGGAAGCCTAAAACAAGGGATGGGAATGCTCAGTTTAAACCGAGTTAACTATTTTATTTATGAAAAAAATCCCGGTCTCGCCTATCTTAAAAAGTTGGATATCAAAGCCATTAAAGCATTGCCAACAGAAGTAACCAGCCAAGCTCTATTTTTAACGCTGTCAAAGAACTCAAAATGCAACACACCCGAGTTAAAAGAAGCCTTCAAAAATTTACTCATCCAATATGCAGAAGAAAAACGGATGAGCTTTTACCTAGAGCGTGCGCTTTCCCTATGGAAACATCAATCAAGTCAATAATCGCATCAATTAAGACAAACTCTTTAATATTGCCGATAAACAAGATTCAGCGTCGTCGACCCAGCTAGCATAACAAATAGGAATTACTGTAAGGCCTGCGCGTCGAAACACTTTATAAGACGATGTATCAAAGAAGCCTTGCCACTCTCCAGGGAAACCAATCAGATCAATAGCAACGAATTGATCCTCTAGCTGGCATAAAATATCCATTGTCTGACCCGCAATCGAAAAGCCCTTCCATGTTTTCACTCGATGCTCTGCTAATTGCGCACAAACAACGTCTTGAAAATAATCGAATGAATCAGAGGCCTTATTAGTTGTTTCAGAATGAACGGGAGACTCTAAATATTGCCTTAAAAGATTATTTATATGCAATCTATCGGGTGACACAGACACAAAAACACACTGTTGCTGCTTAGCGCGAGTAATAGCAACATTGAACATATCTTCTCGATTCAAATAACCGCTGGCGCTTAAACTGCTCTCACAAACACTGAATGAAATCAGCATGATGTCTCGTTCTTCGCCTTGAAAATGGTATGGCGTACCAATACTGATGTCATGATCTGTAATATCATTGCTACTTACGGACTTAAAGACGGATGTTTCCAAATATTCAGTTTGAGCACGGTAAGGAGACAAAACCCCAATGGAGGGTTTTATGGCCATGTCACGGGAATCACTGATAATGCCTTCGAGGGTTTCAATCAAGCTTGAAGCTTCTTTACGATTTACGCCCTGCTTATCCCTTGAACCGGAGCAAGAATGAAAGATTAAGTTTCCACTTTCATAAGCGCCGGGGCGATGCTGCATAACCTTCAATTTATTGCGATAAAACTTCTGATTACTGAATGATATGATATCCGACTTACTTCGGAAGTGTTCATCCAGCATAGTCACCGACGACTGTCGGCTGATTTTCCCCGCAACTTTATCTAACAAACTATTTTTACGGTATGAATACTCTTGAAACTCGCTCTCGCTCATCCCGTTTTTTGCGAGTACCCCTTTCTCTTTTGTTTCTGACAAAAAAGAGACATGACTTAACTGTTTAGCATCTCCGACAATCATCGCCCGCTTCGCTCGATATAAGGCAGGAATTGAAATCGCCACATTACATTGCGTTGATTCATCGAAAATAACCAAATCAAAAAGCGACTCTTTAAGCGGTAACACTTTATGTAATGTGGTCAAACTGACTAACCACACTGGAAATGCCTCCAGTAGAACAGAGTAATCAATTTCATCAAAAAATGATTGTTGCTTTAATGATGTTCTTGCCTTTAAAGCCTTACTGAAATGGAGAAGATCACTTCGGTTGTTTAAGAGAGATTGTTCCAGCTGATAATTCTTAACTTGCTTAATGTACTCAAACGAAAGCTTTTCTTTATGGCGATTTAAACGATCTAACCGCTCCATCAAGTGCCAGTGACTCGCGGATCGCCTAACTTTATTTCTAATGAATTTAATTCGTAAACGTTTTAAGCACCCAAATTTCTCGGAAGGGTGTTCAGGAGCTATCACCTGCCCCCACTTAACGGATTTCCTCGCCCGTCGAATAAAAGTCTGTTCAGCCTTACCACTTTCATTCTGGCTTTTACGTAACTCTTTAAAGCGTTGTTTAAGCGCGTCTTGAGATTCTGCTTGTGTGCCTGTTTTCAATAAATCATCAATGTAAGACTTCAATTCTTTCAAATATTCAGCTCGACCAGCCCGAACAACCCCTTCTTTTATTCCGAAACTGGCCAATAATTTCTCAGCAATTACCTCAACCGCCTGCTCGGTTTCACTAACCACTAAGACCTTTTCACCATTAAGAACACGATCAGCAATCATTGCTGCAATCGTAAAACTCTTCCCGGTACCCGGTGGGCCAGAGACCAACCCCAGTGTTTCAGAGGCACCGATGGATAACGCCTGTTGCTGAGCATTACTTAATTGAACAGGTAAGATATCCGGTTGTGTCTCACCTAATACCGGCCGATCTTGATAGGTATTATCTAAAATGGCTTGGCAAGGAGGACTCATATGGTCACTCTTAATAATGACATCCAGCTCATGCACAATACCACGAGACGCCTTAGGTCTATCGATCAAAGCAAGCGCGGCTGCAGAAAGTGCATGCACTGAAGCCCGATCGTCAGAACACGTTACTAAGGTTTCAGACGAGACTAAATCTGGATACTTCAATAAGGGTAAAGCATCACCAATAATCGTATATTCCTGTAGCCATGAAGTTATACGGCTTACATTCAACACACCGGTCGAGTCTGTTGTTATAGGAAATGTATCGATAATGCCGTCAATGTTGTCATCAGCAATAATGGATCGAAGTAGCGGCGTATTTAACTGAACGTCTTCTGAAATCTCCACATAACTTGCATCCGCTTCAGTATTAATACGCGCAGAGTAATAGATAAGAGGGGCACAAACTTTTCTACTTTTATTAAAACTCTCAGGCTTCAGTGCACCAGCCAAAAACAATACGCCATAAATTAAAAGCTTTTCACGACGGTAGGTTTGTACCTTCTGCAATAAATGATCAGCGAATACAGGATCGATGGGGTATCTAGGTAGATCTCCAGTGATTAGCTCATCTTGGCCGCTGAAGATGTCAAAATCATGTTTCTTTAGCTTGAAAATATCCCACAGATTTATATGACGGTTATCCGCTTGATAACAATCACTATAGAACCCAACCACACTCTGCCAAGAGTAATTTTTTTGCATAAAGTACGTCCTTGTTAATGTACTCACTTTGCCTTGTGTGGTGTGATTTTTCAATATTAGAATAACCATTCTTAAAAACTTAAGAACGGTTAAATCTTAGCTCCCCCTATATAGCTCTCAGAAACGTCCCAAAACCATTTTCCTTACCCAGTTCAGTCGTAATTTCTCCATTCCTAACAGCAAACTTCCCATTGATCAGCACATGATTAACAATACCAGGGCTTCGATTAACCAGTCGATCAAGGTTTTTGATTAGCTACATTCAAGAAAAACCACCACCCTTGTCCAAAGCCCAACCTAACTGTTGATCATTAGTAAAAACAACACAACTAAATAAGCGTGGTGGCAATGCAGAAACAAAACGAAGAATAAACTAAAATTTAAACCAAGAGTTGTTTACATTCAAACTATCTCAATGCGCTCCTTTAACCGCTCAGATGACCCTATTGACTCGTAACAGAACTCTTTAAACGCCTGTAATGCTGGAGAAATATAAGAAGAATTCGGATATACAAGATAAAAATCAATGTCCTCTAATCGGTATTCAGGCAACACCCGGACAACAGAACCCGATTTCACTGAAATATTAGAAATAAAGCTGGGTAAAATACCTAACCCTGAACCTCCAACGAGCACTTCATGTAAGTAGAGAATACTGTTCACTTGTATCACAGGCTGAGTAATCGACACCTTGTGTGCCCCATCTGGCCCCACCAGTTTCATTTTATTTTGACGCCAGTTAATAAAGGACACCCAACTGTGCGAGTTTAAATCTCGCAACTCGCGAATTTCTTTAGCCTTTTCAAGGTACTCGGGACTAGCAAAAATACCCCGTTCACAAGAAAAAAGGTGCCGACAAATAATCGAAGAATCCTCCAACACTCCGCCACGAATTGCACAATCAATACCCTTTCCAATCAGGTCTTCTGACCCGTCTGACAATAGAATTTCCAACTGAACCTTAGGGAACTTCTTAATGAACTCACTGGTGATTCTTGAAAACAGGTTAACCCCGAGCGCAGGAGGAAACGTAATTTTCAATGTACCTGAGGGTTCCATCTTCTGACTTTTAATCATCTGTTCAGACTTTTTAAGCTGAGCCACCAACGGCTCACACGATTGATAAAACCTCAGCCCCATCTGGGTCAGTGAAATTTGCCGTGTTGTACGATGAAATAACTGTATCTCCAAGTGTTTTTCTAGTTCTTTAACTTGCCTACTGACCTTTGACTTTGTAATTCCCAAGTCCTCTGCGGCCTTTGTAAATGAACCAGCCTGTGCCACCGTCAGGAAAATTAAAGTCCGATTTAAATCCATTCCATTGTCCTACTGAAAAAACAATCTTTCTTAATTTATGGCGATTATCGCATTTATTTATGCTGTTAATCTGGCAAACAAATTTTATCACTTCAAGATTTATTACAGGAAAATGACATGTTTAACCAAAAAATCTGGAAAACTCACGCCATGTTATTAGCTTCAGGTCTGATATTCAGCAGTAGCTTTGTGGCTGCGCACAACAGTGCAATCCCCCAAGAAATCAATTTCTCCAGCGAAGGTTTATACCCGGAAGGCATAGATTACAGCACCAAAGAAGAAGCGTTTTACTTAAGTTCTGTAAGCAAAGGACAAATTACCAAAGTCACTGCTGATGGCACACAAAGCACGGTAGTTTTGGATGATGCACTGATATCCTCAATTGGACTAAAAATCGATTCAACCCGCAATCGACTCATTGTTTGTAATTCAGACCCAGGCGTTTCCAGCAAAAGCCTACTAACCACAAAAGGCCAACTTGCCAACATCGCAATTTACGACATTGAGTCAGGCAAGAAATTACAGTCCATCGACTTAACCAGTGGCCTTTCCGAAAGCTCGAAATCTAAATCCGGCCACCTCGCAAACGACGTTACGTTAGACGCAGAGGGCAATTTGTACATCACAGACAGCTTTGCACCCGTCATTTATAAAGTTACTCCCGACGGCCAATCCAGCGTATTTATTGAAGATGAAAAACTGGCTACGGCTCCTGGCACCTTTGGTTTAAACGGAATCGAATATCATCAGGACGGTTATTTGATTACCGCCATTTACGAGTCAGGCAAGTTATTCAAAATCCCGTTGAATAAACCCACCGCTTTGAAAGAAATCTCCTTTGAAGTGCCTAAAGCAATCAAGATTGACGGTTTGTTACTGACTGAGCCCAACCAACTCGCATTAGTAACGAACAGTCTCTCAGGACCAAGTTTTCCAAGCGCAGTGTATCAGTTGACTTCAACCGACCAATGGAACTCAGCGCGCCTGACGGCTCAATTCGACACAGGTATCACCTTCCCGACCACACTCACAGAAGTAAACGATGAACTGTTTGTGGTTTATAGCCACCTTCATCAGCTCTTCAGCGGGGCAAAAACGCCTGTCAAAGATTTCAAAATACAAAAAGTAGAGTTCTCTGCTCTTTGATTTGAAAAACCTAAAACAATTAAAAAAAGAGATAATAAGGACAAACAATGACTACAAAAATGAAATCCATTGCGAAAGCAGTGATTGCCTCCACACTTGTGTTCGGCACTGCAGCTGAGGCCGGTTTTAAAAATATAGAACTGGTACCTGGCCAAGCCTGTCATGGTGGCAATTACTTTAATGGCGCTCAACTTACTGATTACGCTCACACCGAAGAATTTCTTCCGCCATCTGTTTTTCAGTACTGGAATAGCTTCTCTATTTCTGAAGTCGGCGCCCTTGGTGAATATGAAGCACAAGAAATCACTGCCTCTACCCCACTAAACACGCCGGTAGTGACCATATTCAGTGATTCGACCAAAAACTTCATATCCAGCCTAGGCTTGGAAATCGCCCCATCTCTTACCCCCGACGATCACTTCAATGTTCCGATTTCGGAAGCCCACACCATGACAGGCTCCGGACCGAGACAACAGATCCCGACCGCATCAAAGAACATTCATAAGTTCAACCCAGTACAAAACCGTTTAGACCCGATTACCGTTGCCGACTGGAATAAGGCCAAAGGCCATGCACTTTTGAAGTGTAAAAGTAATGGTAATGGCGCCGTTCGCTTAAACGCTTCAGGGCTCGTGCCAAACGGCGTATACACCGCTTGGCAAGTCTTCGCGGTTACCAACCCGCCAAACAGTGTGGAGGGCCCGATTCCAATGACGTTCAGCCCTATGGGTGGCCTGGACAACACCATAGTGGCCGACAAAAACGGGCGTGCTACGTTCAAACGAGATTTGACCTACTGCCCACTCGAGCGTGAAAACCCGTTGATGTATGTCTCGCTGTTCCTGCATTGGGACCACGTCCTGTATGGCACCAGCCCGGTGATGATGGAGCAGGGAATGATTCCTGGCCGCATTGGTTCAAATCACTTGTGTTTCCCGATTGGCGACCACCTATAAACAACCCCATCTACTCAATTACACAAGTTAAGACTCAAAATTTTGGAGAAAACATGCAATTTCTAAAAAAAACACTGACCCTAGCCACCACAGCCGCCATCGCACTCTCTGTCACAGGCACTGCCAATGCGTCTAAGACCACAAAAATCCAAGGCTATGTTTCGCATGGCGTAAATATCTATAACGGCGAACGCATTGCAGACTACAGCAACGCATCACCAATAGTGCCTTGGCTCAACCCAAGCCCGTTGATCGACGAAGTCCGCGCTTACGATGAAGCCAATGACACAGCCGCTGTGATCACTCTCGAAACCAACAAACAAAGTTTGATCGCTACCTCTGACACCTTCTTCAACTTTATGAACCCAAATGGAATCATTGACCCAGCATTGATTAATACGCCTATCGGCAACATCGGCAGTAATTACTTTGGATTCCAGGCACCGGAAGACCGAATCATTCCAGATGCGTTCCCGATGCCAGGGTCTGCGCCGAGTGTGTATTACGCAAAACGAGTTAACGCCACGCCAACGGTCGAACAATGGAACAAAATCAGTGGGTTAATCAGTGTCCGGGAAAAAAGGAACGGTAACTTTAAAGTCAAAGTGACCATCAAAAATGGTTTACCTAACGGGCTGTATACATTGTGGGATGTAGGTGCAACCAACCCTCTCACAGAAAAAGAACAAGGTTATGCCGTTCCAATGGGGGGGTTACCCAATGTGATGGTCACTGATGCAAAAGGTTGTTCTTACACTGAAATTGAAATGCCCTATTCCATTGTACGTGAATGTAAAGAAGGCGCTCAGTCCTGCTCAAGCTACATCAATGCCGTTTACCACTGGGATCAGCAGGTGTATGGCGCATCTCCAGGCGAAACCTTTTTGGGTTTACCAGCTGGTGTTTTGGCAGCAAACCAACTTACCTGGCCAACGTCAGGGGATGTACTTTTGGACCCGCCAACGCGCGTTCCATTCAACATCCACGGTTGTTACTAAACAGTCATTCACGACCAAGTATTCGTTTATGACTAACCCATTTTAGTCTAACCCGTTAAAGACTTTCTGATTCCTCAGGAAGCCTTTAACACGCAGAACAGTTCAACAAGCCAATAAATTTACTAAACAAAAAATTCTTTTGTTTAGTAAAACTTAACAGTCTATTTAATTTTGCTCTGGATGATCAACGAAAATCCATCATTATTGAGCACACAAAACCGGAGAGTAATCATGTCTGCATATATCATCGTAGGTTTCACACCAAAAGATAAAAAAAAGCTACAGGAATACAGCGCTTCAGTACCGCCAACCTTAGCAAAGTTTTCTGGCGAAATGCTTGCAAAAGGCCCGGTCGAGCATTTGCACGGAGAACCGGATCACGCAATGACAGTCATCGTTACGTTTCCTTCGAAAGACGAAGCAATTGCCTGGTATAACTCGGAAGAGTACCAAGCATTAACCCCAACCAGAGACCAAGGCATGGATGCGAAATTTCAATTAATTGGTTGAGCGTATCTAGCTTAACCAGCATTGAAACCTTTGCAACCCATAGCTCAGCAGCGGGTTATTGGGTGAAGAGAGGCAGTTCAGCCTCTCTTCACCCAATAACCGAATTCACTTCAAATTACACAAAGGGATCATAATGAAAGCCCAACAACTTCTATTGTCTAAAATAAGTGCTCTTCCTGTTTGCTTATTATCTGCTTCCATCTCTTTAGCAAACACACAGCCTTCAGAACAAGCTTGCATTCCGGATTCACAACTCCAAACGATTTACGTCAACGGCTCCAACGCCACGTCAGGCGATGGTCAGTCTTGGTCCACCGCATTCAATAACCTGCATGACGCGCTTGAACTGGCAGCATCTACCAGCCAGGGAGAGCAGATATGGATCAGTAAAGGAACATATACAAACCACGAAGCAAGCTACCAATTACCAAACAACGTTTTCTTGATAGGAGGCTTCAGAGGTTCAGAGCAGCGCATTCAAAACTCAACGCGCACACCAGATAAAACCTCACGTTACAAAACCAAATTAGTCTCAGCGATAAAGAATACCCCTTTAATGTACGCTTCAGACAACACAAATATTTCCCTCTACAACTTGCACATCACTGGTGGCCGCGCAAATGGCAGTCTTTCTGAGGATACGATAGACGCGTATAACCAAGTGCGAGGTTCAGGTTTATTTGCAGTGGATTCTCAGGTCACCATTTGCAACAGCACCTTCACGGACAATGAGGCGAAAAAGTTTGGCGGAGCCATTTTTGCAGAAGGCGGCGCTCTTTCAATCATCAACAGTACATTTAGCAATAACCAAGTCGTTCGTTCAGAAACAGAAGTCCACGATTCTTTAGGAGAAGCCGACACGGACGGTGGTGCCGTTGCCGCGCATAACACCAATCAAGTCATCATTCATAACAGCTTATTTGAGAAAAACACTGCAGGTGATGATGGAGGAGCCGTTGCGATCCGTCGCTCTAACGTAACTGTGACTCAAAGCCATTTTAATAAAAACCACGCAATTGGGTTTTCAGTGCCCTTCACTCAACCCTCCATCACCGACGACTTCGTAACCAGTTTTGGCGGTGGTTTGGCCATTCATAATGAGTTTGATCCATCCAACCCAGAGGATCAAATTAAACAAGTAATCATTGAAGATACCAGATTTACTCATAACAGAAGCTCCATCGGAGCCGGCGCCTTTGTTCTGGGTAACCCAGGCAGTGAAACCCGAATCACCCGAGCAACTTTTAAAAATAACGGTGGAAATGGCATTCCTATTGACGCCCCAAATACCAGTTTAGATGGTATTGAATTTGGAAACGGTGCCGCAGGCCTGCTATTAACAGGGACGCGACAAGGTGACAGAGCCACAGACGCCAACGGCAATTTTATCAGACCCTTACACCAGGCTTATATTAACAATACGTTATTCAAAAATAATGAGTCCAGCTACAGCGGCTCTTTGGTCATGATCAGTCTGAATACCGAAATCAATGACAGCGTCTTCAAAAACAATACTGCCCGAGCACGTGGCGGCGCGATATGGAATCAAAACTTCTTTGCCTTATTTGATCAGTTCGCCGGGTTGGCACCTGACTTCGGCAGCACAGTCATCAATAACAGTCTGTTCACTGGCAACACCAGCCTGGGCCAGCTTGAAACCGGCCAAGCCGATGTGTTTCCAGGTATCATGAAAAATGAAGAGCAAACCTATGGCGGTGGTGCCATCAGTAATGATTTAGCAGGCCGATTAACGGTCAACAACAGCCAATTCTTTAATAACACATCCGTTAACGGAGACGGCGGCGCAATCCACAACGCAACCTCGCCCATTACCTTCTTTGGGATGATTGGCGCGCCCATCACCTATCCTTCTGAACTGATCGTTAATGGCAGTTCATTCATCAATAACCAAACCTCAATGAATGGCAGTGGTGGCGCCATTGCTACCGGCGGCAATGAGATTAACGGCGTTTTGCTAGGTGCTGACGGCACTGATATAGCCGCTGTTTCTGAAGGCTCAACCACAACAGTAAATCACTCAGTGTTCTTTAATAATGCATCCATTAACTACGGAGGGGCATTTGCTAACTGGAACGGTTCAAGTCTTTCCATTAACCACAGTTGGATCATCAACAATGAAACAGCAGACAACGGCACGGCAATCTCTTCAGTCGGGCACGAAAATAATCAGGCTTCGATGAACCTTGATAGCAACATAATCAGAGGCCCAAGCGATCAAACCCAAACATTAATCTACCTAGTGAACACTAAGTAAAGAGTCTAGACGAGAGAAAAAACGACGAGCCATCTGGTTTCGTCGTATTTTCTCGAAATATCTTGTTAGAGATATTATTAAGCGCTTTAACAATCCTAAAAGACTAATCCTTTAGTAGTCAGAATAAAATTTAAAAAACACTTTACGTCAAAAGCATTACTTTTCTGCGTGACTGACCTGCAAAGGAGATATAACATGGTTGTAAACTTTCGTGAAGACACTGAACAAACTCTCACCGCCACCCAACGAAAATAAAACCAAACAGCACGCAATAATAGGTACATGCCCAACCAATTCATGAATCCCCAGCAAAATCGAAGTTATCATGAAAAATCCGGAAACAACCACAATCACCAATCGTGTTGCAATGCCCAACAGAATCAACACACCAAACGTCAGTTCGGCAATCCCAGCTGAGAACACGAATAATAAATCATTAAAAGACTGCAACCCCAGCATTCCCATAAAGTTCCAGGGGTGCAGAGCCAAAAACTCTAGACCCAATGCAGGTTCCATTAATTTATTATGAATGGCCAACACCATTAACTGAATACCCAGGCCAACTCTTAATATATGCAAAGCAAATGAAGGAAACTTATGGCTCAGGCAAAACGCGATACTGATGGCAATAAACTCGAAAATGTAATCAATCCATAGGCTGACCGAAACTGCATCCATTGCCAGAAAACAAAGTATAAACAGAAAAACGCCAGAATACCTTGGGGGTAAAGAAGAAACCAAGGCAACACCACAAACAGCCTGAATAATTAGGTAAGTTTCTAAATCCTGAGTAATGATAATATTTGGCGCTAAAAATATATTTTCAAAGCTGATCCAAATAAGTGTCCCACCACAGGCATACGCCAGCAAACGCCACTGATCCACCCTTGGCCAAATGTTAAAAAAGCTCCCCCGGTAAAGAGGTGATAGTTTTCGGTCAACAGCAAAGCTAACGGCGGCAAAAACAAATGCCAACGCAATCAGTAAGTAATAAACCCCTGTCCACTCAAACGACAACACCTCACCAGAAGAATCCACAAACCATCGAACGTGAGCGTAAGAAGGGACGAAAGTCAGTAATCCAATTATTATTAGAGTTATTTGATTATTTATAGTTATTCGGCTATTTATCGATTTCATAGTGCCTCCCGTGGCAAAAATGAAATATTTTTGTGTGCTAACTCACAGTACGTGCTTCTCAAAAAGAATCGAGAAAAACACAACGAAATTTATCATTGACGAACCATTCAAAAAGTCATTAAATACCCCCTTACTTATACTAAAAAATTATAACGAATCATGAATAAACTAAAAGACCTACCTCGGTTCCTCATTTTTCATGAAGTTGCTAAACAAGGTTCATTTACGCTGGCAGCAAGCCAGCTTGGCCTGACCAAATCAGCAATCAGCCAACATGTAAGTCAATTAGAAAAAACGCTACAGGTTCAGCTCCTGAATCGAACCACCCGAGGGCTAACTCTTACTGAAGCAGGTGAACGCTTCCTTCAATATTGCGTTGAAATCCGACAGCAGATCGATATGGCATTTGATGAAATTCAAGAGCTGGAAAAAACACCAAGAGGTGTTTTGACCATCACCGCCCCCCATTCACTTGAACAGGAGGTCGTACTCCCTACGTTAACTGAGTACTGCCGCGAGTTTCCTAACATTAAACCCAATATCATCATTGATGATGAACCCCTAGACCTGATCAAAAACAACATCGACATTGCTTTACACATTGGTCAATTGAAAGACAGCAGCTACCGCGCCAGACGTCTGGGACAACTAGAGGACATAATATGTGCGTCACCAAAATACCTGGTTGAACACCCTCCCATTCTGTCTATTTCTAATCTGGCATCCCATATTTGGGTTGCCACTTGCTGGCAGCAAATGCGACCACAATGCAAACTAACCCAATACAGTACATCCTGTTCAACTGAGACAGAGGTATTCTCTGTACCTCAAGACATTAAAACCAACACCCTACCCGCAGCGTTGAACCTCATCGAGCAGGGTTTTGGTATTGGTATGCTGCCCGACATCTGTACCTTAAATTCACTGAACGAAGGTAAACTCATCAGAATATTACCCGATGTAAAATGTACGTTATGGCCCATCCATGCAATTCACCCATACCACGGTAAAGTACCCGGAAAGGTCAAACGTTTCATTGACATCGCTCAGAAAAACATCAACCGATTTCAGTCAGATCAAGGCCGCATTGTTACAATCAGTTAACAGAACAAAAATACCAACCTCTATATTAAGCTATCGTTTTATGGTGCTGATCTACATGATAAACCAAGTTTTCTATGTTTTGAGTTACAGATACAGGCATAGCCTCCATACTGATATCAAGATCAAACTTTTCTTCCAAAAATATTCTCAGTTCAGTTTGCGCTAAACTGTCTAAAGATAAATCATCCTTATTACCCATAAATTCAATCTGACTGAGCATTAGCTCATCCTTTAAAAAATCTTTCAATGTTGTTTCTAGTTCTTTATTGGTAGGCATGTTAATTCCTAGTATCTAATCTATTAATGATTTAGTTTAAACTGCGCACTCAGTACCTTGATCTTGGTGTTTTGGCGAATTAACTAACTTCTTACCTGTAGCAGATCGTTCAATAAAATCTACAAACGCGAATTCCGCCGGAATAGAGGCATGTGGAAGCTCTTTCAACAAGCTTCGACGTAACTTTGATACCGGAATTTCACGGTCAGCATGAATCATAGCCCGGGCAATCTGCCCCTTATCCTTATCAAACACCCCTTCAACACGTACATCAATGACACCTTCTATATGCCTGATGATGGACTCAATAACTGGCGGAAATAGCTTCTCACCATTCTGAACAATCATCTCCTTATCTCGGGACACAAAATAAAAGTGCTCTTTTGTCTTAATAAAGAGGTCACCCGTATGAACCTTACCTTCCGGCCAGTCTGGTATTTCAACACCACGTCCCACACCATAAAAATAACCAAGAGTGTGCGTTGATGTCTTAACCACCAATTCACCAAGACCAGCCAGATCATTAGAGTGACTCAAAAGCTCCAATTCACAGCCATCCAGAGGCTCGCCCAATGGGACAATCAAGCCGGAAGGAATGTCTTGATGATCAAAGCGCCAGGACGCGACTCTTGGTCCTGCTTCCGTTAAACCATAAGTACTATAAAGCTCACAACCGACAAACTTTGACTTAAGTTCATTAGCCGCTTCCGAACTTAACGCATCACCTCCAAACGTTAGCATCCGAAGCGTAGGAATTTTCACATCCATACGTTGACCAAAATAAGGAGTTAATGCCAATACAGAAACTTTATTTTCATTCGCCCAAAGAGGATCAAGTTGAGACGACCTAGCCTGAAATATGAACTTAGAGCCTCTTACCAAACTTGAAATTAAGTTCGCTACCAACCCATAACTATAATAAATAGGCAAGAAGCCAGCGATCACATCGCTCGATCTTAAGCCCACTGCATCACAGTGGCGTTGAGCGTTGGAGAACAGATTGCGTGCAGAATGAAGAATCGCTTTCGGCTGACCCGTAGTCCCCGAACTAAAAATGGCCACTTGAGCGTCAGAAATCAGACCTAATGCCTTTTTACATTCTGTAATCGAAGCTCCATTTATTTTAGATAATGAATAAGAGAATACAGTTCCATTAAGATGCGTATTCACTTCGGCCTCAATGACTTGCTCTGTAAACGTGTTTTGCACTGCAAAAATCGAAGGTTTATCAGCAAAAAACCATTCCACACCAAACTTCTGAATGACCTGACATACACGAGAGATTGGATCATATGGATTACCAACAAACACGACTCCACCTGCCTTTAATACACCAAAGAAGGCAATAACCGATGAAATAGAGTTCGTCATTCTGACCAGCGCAGCAGAACCATTTTCAAAGCCAGAACGTTCCAATTCAGCCGCAAATTGAGATATCGAATAATACAGTTCTCTACCAGTCAGGGAAGCTTTATCCTCTGATATAACAATATTATTATTGGCTTCGAGATTTGATAAAAAATGATTTATTTCCATACTCTTTATTCCTGTAACACAATATCCAGTAGATAAATTAAAATTCCTGTTACCGTTTCAGATACTCTAGAATATTCCCAAGTTCAGGTTGAGAGCTGATTAACCCCATCATGGTTGGCTTTTCAGCCCACGGATAATCAGACAACTCCGATTGCAAACGATCCAACCAACCGGAGTTGTCTTCAAACGAAACCATGTGATCAATCACGATATGAACGCGTTTAATAGTCCAACGTTGATTTTTTTTCTCAAACAGCCAGTTGTATGTTCCACTGCCAACTCTGGTATTTCCGGTTGCTTTCTCTCGCATAGATACAAGCCAATGCTGATTTACCACTTTGCATGCGTTAAGTAGGCTAAAATCCTGATCTAAGTAATAACTCTTCACTTGACCAAAGAGTTCATGAAAATCCCCAAACATGACTTCCGATATACGCCTATTACCGACAATTTCATCAGGGAAGGATATGTTTGGGGTATTAATTTCAAAAGTAACAATGCCATCTACTGAAAACGAGGTTTGAAGCACATCGGGCTTAATATTGTCTTTACCATCCATATAACGACTTAAAACATCTTTTACGTCTAACTCATTCATTAGCAACCCCTCCATCAAGGCTTCTCGGTTTCATCACCGCGTGGCTAACACCACTACTTATATTGGTTATGTTCAGATTCAAAATAAATTACATCCAAATGCCTTCATAGATGCGTCGCTTCGCACGTACAATTTCAGAAGTTACTTGAATTGCAGGCTTAAACATAAGGCCGTATTTGTTTGGTTGATCGTAATAAGGAAAGTCTCTTATCTTGCCTTCCAGACGAACTGTCATGGTTTTATTGGCACCATTGTCAAGCGCCCAAACGGCAAAATCTAAAACGCAACCCGGAGGAATCGGGTGACCATAATCCGAATTAATATTCTTAAATGCCGTCACTTCACCGTTCATTTTTCCGGTCATTGCGGTAAACAAAATCGTCGCTATTTGGTTAATGTCTTGCGTAAGATTTGTCCCGGGATACATAGCGGCATCATCAAAGTGCCCAGCAAACACAGGATCAGAAATAGAAATACCTCGTACGGCATGAATCCATCCGGCTTCAAAGTCATGATCTTTAATCCAGTCCACTCCTAAACAAGGGTGTCCATGTCTTAAATACGTTTTACATTCAGTATGGGAAATCATTCCGTCACCTGTACCACTTAATTCATTCAATACCTTGTCAAAGGTTAAATCTTCATTCATCCGTTCGCACCCAAAGAAAGTAATAGCATCTGTTCAACCCAATGCCCTTGAGCCTTAAAACGTAAACACTCTTGGCTCAAGCACATCAAATGAACTTATAAAATATAAAGTAGGTATTATTTTTTTCGTGAAAGCTTTGGATAACAGCCGTGAATTGAAGGCTTAGACAAATCAGTCACAGGCTCCTGAAGAAGCTCACCGGATGTAGGGAAAACCATTTGATTACCGGCATAGATTCCTGTTGGCAGCTTAGACCAAGTGCCTGCAGGTGCTCCACCGTATACCTGAGCATCCCAGTGATAAAAAGCTGAAATGTAAGCCGAGCATGAAGCCTCACCGGCTTCACAAGAACGAGCTGGAGAGTAAGCCATTTCAACTTTTTTATAAGCACAACCATTGTCATCTGTGATCATCGCGTTAGGTAAGCCACCTAGCGGTACAGCATAACCAGCAGCGGTTTCAGTCGAAGGATTCTTTATTCCTACGTCCCACAAGGTATAAATACTGTTCGGTAATGCTTCACGAATGGTGATTCGAACAATGCTCTTGCCGTTACTACGTTCTACAACAGTCATTTTTCCTTGAATATCTTCCCATTCTCCTACAGTTGGAGCCTCATTTACGCCTTTAGCACGATAAATAGAAGGCTCGCTGGCAGAATCCTCAAAGTTACCTGCAACAACACGATCTTCTGGGGCTGTAAAGCCAAAATAATTCGTGCCAATTTGATCCAGAGTGACATTTACTTTAGTTTCATCAATCTCACCATCAGGCACAAAGAAATCAAAGAATGAACGAGTCGTCGCCAATGGCGTGCTGCGATCTGTATAAGGTGTAATTTGTTGACTATCAAAACTTCCTTCTGTTGCCAATGCACCAATTTCTAAAATCGCAGTTTCAGAATTAAGCATTCCTACACCAGGAGCTATCACACTGTAATCGCCAATAGGTGATCCGTTATAAGTGTTTATTCCATGGGCAACGTAACCAGGAAAAGTCGAGTAAGAGCCAGCCATAGTCATTGTTGAAACAGCTATACATCCTAAGCCCATTGCAATTCTTTTAAGTTTCATTAGGTATTCTTCCTTCGATTCTTGATTTATCTCTAGTGTGATGGGAGGTATTAAATTACTTCTCTTTAATTGTTTACAAACAAGTAAATACAATCACTTGACTTGGGCCATTCTATTGATTCCCCCCTCCTCAACAATCACTATTAAATAAACTTATTGTTAAGCTATTCTTAACAATAAAAAAATCAATAAGATATTGATTTCATTAAATAAAATACTTTTATGGTACTTTATCATTACAATAAATATTTAGACTTATGTGACCCAGTTAACAACTATCACTTTTATTAAGCTTTTAAGATTGGCGCGCCAGATACACCTATCACAAAAAAGGAAAGCATTGTGCCATTTATCAACATTAAACTTACCGACTCAGGAGTAACTAAAACCCAGAAAGAAGAACTAATAAGAAGAACTACACAGCTCTTAACTGATGTACTAGATAAGCCATCCAGCACTACTCATGTTGTAATTGAAGAGATCAATACAGATAACTGGGGTGTTGGTGGTAAGTCCATCAGTGAGATACGAAGCAACAAACTTGATTAGCATATAAGGCCTCATAATATTCTTTAGATCTAATTCCCAAATAGAGAAATGTGATTCACAGTCATGAGCGCCATTAAGGAACAAAAATGAAGAAACTACGCATATTAATACCGAGTGCATTCGCACTGACAAGTTTAGCTCTACCAGGGCAAGTCGCAGCCAATTTTTTTGAAGATACCAAAATTGGTGAACGCCCTGCGGTAGAAACACATATGAATCAAGATGATATCGAGGCGGGTAACCTGCATCTAAAGAAAATTATTAAGCATGGTAAAGTTGTATTTGATGCTCGCTTTAATGAGCTGGATGGACGAGGCCGCCCTGCAACTACCGGTGGAGGCGCGCCACGTGATCCTCACGGTCAACCTGAGTTTTCAAGAACATCAGGTCCTGACTCTAACGCATGCGCTGGTTGTCACAATCAACCGTCCTCCGGTGGTGCGGGTGATTTTGTTGCCAATGTGTTCGTTCTTGCTCAAACCCTTGATCCAGTTACAGAATCTATTTCTCCGGAGTTCAGTAACGAGAGAAATACATTGGGAATGTTTGGTGCAGGCGCCATAGAGATGCTTGCCCGTGAAATGACTGAAGAGTTGATTACCATTCGTGAAGAGGCTAAAACGGAAGCCGCATACACCAATATGAGCGTCACGAAACCATTGGAAGCAAAAGGGGTTTCCTTCGGTTCCATCACTTTAACACCAGAAGGTAAGGTTGATCCAACCAACATAGAAGGTGTTGATTGGGATCTGATTATTAAACCTTTCCACCAAAAAGGTGCCGTTGTGTCTCTGCGCCAATTCACCAATAATGCAATGAATCACCATCACGGTATTCAAACAACTGAACGATTCGGTATAAACACCGACCCTGACCAAGACGGCGTTGAAAACGAGTTATCAGTCGGAGATGTTACGGCAGCGACTGTCTATCAGGCAACCCTGCCAGCACCAAGACAAAAGTTATCTTCGAATCTGATTCGTAGAAAAGCGGCTAGAGAAGGTGAGCAACTTTTCTCTGAAGTGGGCTGTAATAGTTGCCACGTACCTGAAATGAAACTTGCATCTCGTCAGTTCTCTGAACCAAACCCTTACAATCCGAATGGCAACCTGAAAGTAGAGGAAGTTTCTGAATTATTGACTTGGGATATGACCCGTTTCAATAAAGGTAATTCACTTCTTAAACGTCACAAACAAGGTGCCGTCATCAAAGCCTTTACCGATCTTAAACGCCATAACCTGTGTGATGGTGATTACAATCACTTTTGTAATGAACAGCTGACCCAAGGCAGCTTGGTTGGCTTTGCTTCCGCAGATGATTTCACTGTACCTAGTGAACCTCGTCCAACTGAAGTGTTCTTGACTCGTAAGCTCTGGGACGTTGCTGACAGTGACCCATATGGTCACAGAGGTGACCTGACAACCATTACTGAAGCAGTTTACCAGCACGGAGGGGAAGCTCGTAACGCTCGCGATGAGTTCTTCGATCTTCAGCAAGAAGAGAGAGACAAGATTGTTGAATTTCTCAAAACATTAGGCGTTTTCTAATACTATTATAATTAATAATGAAGCGTCCAAATCGGACAGTATCTTCTAATTAAGAATTTAAGGCCTATTAAGCTTTAGTAAAAGCCCTGATGTCACTTATGTCATCAGGGTTTTTATAACCCTTCAATACGTCTTCCTTTATCACTCCCCCTCCTAAAAACAACACGCAACCCAAGTCGTAGCCTTAAATCTTTATTCGAATTCTACGGCGTTTTGACGCAAAGAAAAGTCCCAAAGCCTTTTTCTTTACCCAGCTCAGTCGTAAGTTGTTCATTCCTAACAGCAAACTTTCCATTGATCAGCACATGCTTAACAATACCAGGGTTCCGATTAACCAGTCGCTCAAGGCTGAAGTTTTCCATGTCTGCCCAGTGTACTTGCTCAAGGTCTTGATCAAATGCTGTTGGATCAAGTACCACTACGTCAGCCCGATCACCTTCCCGTATTCTGCCCGCATCAATGCCAAACCAGTCGGCTTGATCGCCTGTCATACGCCAAACGGCCTGCTCCATGGTCATGATCGCTTGTGATTCGTCGATACTGTCTTGCACCAGTTTCAACATGCGCAGTGGTAAATTATAAAAAGCCATATTACGAATATGTGCACCTGCATCACTGAAAGTAATTAAAGACTGTTTATCACGCACCATTCTTTTCAAAACGTGCTTACGATGATTACCTACCGTCGTGTACCAACGAATTTTTGTTCCGTATTCCACAACCAAATCCAGAAATAGATCCACGACATGAATGCTGCGTTCTTTGGCTACTTGCGCAAAGTTCTTGCCGACAATGCTTTGATCAGGGCAATCAAGAATCATTGCATCGCCGAAGTCACGCTGCCATACACGAGGACTTAGTTTCTCACCATAGAACTTGCGAAAATCACGGCGATAACTTTCATCCTTTAAAAGATTCGTGCGTTCTACTGCGTCTTTTAAATCCAGCGCCATTTCACCCGCACCAAACTCTTCAAAGAACACAACGTCAATACCGTCTGCATAGACAGTGAACGGCGTAGGCAAAACTTGCCAACGGAAGTTACCCCGAAATGCATTTACAACCTTAGAAACCAACTTGGTTAGATTGGTCAGATACGCACTGCCTTTTAAATCCATTTGGCTGATTAACGTGGTTTTTAAAGGGGCACGAAACCATCCGAAACTTTCTTGCATGTATTGTGTGATTTGCAATGGCGTTGCCGCATTCGGCGCGCCTTGGTGAACTCGGTTATATTTACGAACTAACTTATTAAGATTGCTAACTTCTCTCCATTTAGCGTAAGTGCTGGGTAAGCTCTTCGACCATTCACGATCCCCATCCACTTTATCCCACTTTAAGCACATGGTAGATAGCCCAAGAAATCCTTGATCTAGGGCTTCTTGCAACAAGCTTTCCATTCGTTGCATCTCAGTGTCGGTTGGCGTGACATTTAAATCAGTGGATCGACCTAACCCCATCGCCGCCACTCTCATATCACTGTGGCCTAAAAAGCTTATGAGGTTTGGACCTAAAGGTAATTCCTTTACGTAATCCACCCATTGTTTAGGCGTTGACCAAGTTTTATTCTTTTTTAGAATGGGAATTACTCGGTCTCTCGGAACGGTTTCCACACGAGTAAAAATATCAGCAGCGTCTTCATAATCGCTACAAACCATACTAAGCGAGCAACTGCCCACCAATACTGTCGTAACGCCGTGCCGGACCGATTCCGACAAGCTTGGGCTGACCAACAGCTCGGCATCGTAATGGGTATGCGTGTCTAAAAAGCCTGGGGTAACCCACTTACCTCTGGCGTTAATTGTTTCACCACACTCTTGAGGGTCGATATAATCTGACGAGACCTTAACAATCTTGCCATCTTTTATAGCAACATTCTTTACAGAAGATGGAGCCCCTGTGCCATCGAAGTAACGGCCCCCTTCAATGAGTACATCGTATTTTGCCATCACAATTTCCCCTCTGATATTCATTATTTTTATTCAACGAAAACAAGATTACGCTCTACCGACGTTAAATTCTTGGCATTTGGTGACAGGTTGCCTACGCCATTGCTATCCTGAAAGGTAAATATATACGATGGTAAACATAAGGCATCATGACGGAAGCTTATCTAATACGATGCAGCGCATTAAGCGGTTTTGATCGGCTTGTTGAGTCATTGGGTGGTGACCCTAAAGAAATATTGAAACGTTATGGGCTGAGCATTCATGATCTGACCAGCGAACTCAAAACCATGCGTATCCAAGATATGGTGATACTACTGGAGCAATGTGCTCAACAATTGAGCTGCCCTGATTTTGGTTTACGTCTGGGGGCTGCTCAAGACGTCACCATGCTAGGGCCCCTAGGCTTGGTGCTCAAAAACAGTGGCACACCAAGGGAAGCATTGCACGCAGTGCGCGGTCTAATGTCCTTTCATAATCAATCAGAATATTGGGATTACCACGAGCACAAGCAGAACGTGATCATACAACGCTATGAGAACTTTCATGACATTTCCGATACGCGACAATACAAAGAGCTCGCCTTAAGTGCATGCTATCAATTGTGTAACATCATAATCGGCCCAAGTTTTGAGGGCGTTCGTCTAGAGTTCAGCCACGCGCCTGTAGCCTCTCTACCGGTATATCATCAGTACTTCAAAATGGATGTAAAATTCAATCAAGAGCAAGATGCCATAATTATCCAACGTAAATACCTTGATCAAGCCATCCACGACAGCAACAACGCCATTCGAATGATTGCGACAAACTACCTCCAGAACCTAAACACGCTGATGGCACACGACATTCGCTTGCAAGTCAGTACATTAATCCAACAAACGCTAGGCGTGCAGGAGCACACAATAGAAAATATCGCTCAGCTAATGCATATGAATAAAAGAACCTTACAGAGACGACTGAAAGATAACGATATCGTATTCAAAGAGTTACTTAACGACATTCGAATGAAGTCAGCTTGCTGGCATTTAAAATCCAGCAATATGGACATCACACTGTTATCAGAAATGCTGGGGTACAGTGACGTAAGCTGTTTTTCTAGAGCCTTCAAAAAATCAATGAACGTAGCACCTTTAAAGTGGCGAGCTTACGCTAAAGATCAACGCTCTGTCCTATAACCCTTGCACTGGCCTCCTCTTAACGCATGAGCAAATAACCAAAAGGTATATAGTTTAACCAACAATTAATGAACTATTAGATTCTTCAAGCTACTGATAAATTAACTTTTATCCGATAGAGAAGAATAACCATGACCGTGAATAAAGATTTTGCATCCATTGAAGAATACCCAATTGCACAACGCTGGCCAGCTCAAGATCCGACCAAGCTTCAGCTGTATTCACTTGCAACACCCAATGGCGTAAAAGTATCTATCGCTCTAGAAGAACTGGGTTTGGATTATGAAGCCCATCGAGTCACTTTGTCGGACAGTGATGTCAAAAGTGCTGAATTCTTATCATTAAATCCAAACAATAAAATTCCTGCGATCATTGACCCTAATGGCCCAGAAGGCGCACCAATAGGCTTATTCGAAAGCGGTGCTATCTTACTTTATCTAGCGGAGAAGACAGGTAAGCTTCTTGGTAACTCTCCAGCAGAGAAAGCAAAAGTCATTCAGTGGCTAATGTTCCAAATGGGCGGCGTTGGACCTATGTTTGGTCAGTTGGGCTTTTTTCATGCCTTTGGCGGAAAAGACATTGAGGATCCAAGACCTAAAGCGCGCTACATCAATGAAGTGAAACGTTTGTTGAACGTCATTGATACTCAACTCAACGACCAAGACTGGATTGCCGGTGAGTTTTCCATTGCTGATATTGCTATTGTCCCTTGGCTGCAAACCATTAATACCTTCTATCAAGCAGGCGATATTACAGAACTTAAATCATTCAACAACGTGGTTGCCTATATAGATCGATTTGCTGCTAGACCAGCGGTACAAAACGGCTGGAAGATTCCTGAAAATCAAGAAGACAAACTGAAAAAAGCTTCTTAAAGCAGATAGTTTTTAAGCACGACGTTATGACACTGTCCGTGTGATTAAGCCATGAACTTAATAACACGGACAGTGACCTGACCCCATCACTTGATGATGAGGCCAGACATGTTTAACACGCGTGAAGTAAACACCCCTCTTACTTATGCATCATTTTGGTTGCTACCGCTATCCTATTCCAAGCATTAATAGTAACAATCTGCATAAGACACTGCGCTAATACCTGCTCACCCAAATGCTTAGCACTTTCAAGGTAAGTTGCTTCTGTTAGACCATGAACAGACACAAGCGTGACTTCATCCGTAAGTTTTAACACCGCTCGCTCTTTTTCTGTGAACAGTGGCGACTCTTTCCATGCAGCCACTGCATACAGTTTCTGATCACTTTCACCCAATCGTTTGGATTCTTCCGTGTGCATTTGAATACAGTATGCACAGTTATTAATGATTGAGGCTCGAATCTTAATTAATTGACGCAACTTTGGTTCCACATCTGTTTCAACCAAATAGGTTTCTAGACCCATCATAGCTTTAATCGATTTAGGTTCTAACTGATTGATGTTTATTCTTGATTGCATAAGTAACTTGCCTTTGCTAATTGCATGGATTGTCTAAATTTGATCAATTTAGAAACATTGTAGAATCAGCCACTAATCAATAGAATCTAACCATTAAGCGAATCAGCTTTGCATTTAATGCAAAAATAACAAGGTTAATTATGCTCAATTTAATCAGGGTTTTCATCAAGGTCATTGAAACAGGAAGCTTCTCAAAGGCTGGCGTCGTACTGAACATGGCGCCTTCATCGGTTGCACGAAACATAGATAACCTTGAACAAGAATTAGAAGCAACGTTAATTAAACGCAGCACGCGAAAACTGACCTTAACAGAAGATGGAGAGCAATTTTTAGAAGGGGCAGAAAAGTTGCTTGCACAGGCCGATCAACTCAAAGCATCAATAAACCAAAGCAACAAAGAGCCTGAAGGTACATTACGGATTTCGGTTTTTGAAAGTTTTGGCAGACAAATAGTGTCGCCTCTCCTTCCTGAATTTTTAGAACGTTATCCCAAAATCAAAATTGAAATCGATTTAGATAATCATATGATTGACCTTAATAAAGAAAATATTGATTTAGGCATACGCATTGGTCGTCCTGCAGATTCATCTCTGCGGGCCAGAAAATTACTCACCAATAAAACGTGGCTGTGTGCCTCACCCAGTTATCTCAAAAACAACAAGCCACTGAACAAGCCTGAAGACCTCTTAGATCATAACTGTATAATTCTCAATCAAGGCAGGCAACGTACTCACTGGCACTTTAAAAAAGACACCAATCAAATAAAAGTGCCCGTGCAAGGTAATCTGTCATCAAAGGGCGGAACCCCTCTCCTTGAAGCAGCCATTAATGGCGGTGGAGTCGTGCAAATGTCGCAATGGATGATGCTCGACTTAATCAATGAGAATAAGCTCACCCTCTGTTTGCCAGATTGGGAAGCCTTATTACATGAAGATACCAGCGGTGAAGTCTATGGGGTCTATCTAGGCAACAAGTATCTTAGACCAGCGCTACGAGTATTCATCGATTTTCTAGTTGAGAAGATAGAAGAGAGGCTTAAGAGATTAAGAGCGTTATACGAAAAATAATTTTTCTTGGATGTCATCCAATCGTTTAATCCAAAAAAACCGCCGTATTTCTCAATACGACGGCTTTGATATTTCTGCTATTAACTTATTCTGCGCTGGATTTAACCCGTGCTCTGCGTGCTTCATTCACGCCTTCGGCCGCATTCTTAATAAGAGAAGGACCTTCGTAGATGAAACCACTGTAAACCTGAACAAGGCTTGCACCAGCTTCAATTTTAGCGGCTGCCGTTTCTTTGCTATTAATGCCACCAACGCCAATGATAGGCAGTTTCCCATCCAATGCTTTGGCTAACTTTGCCGTTACGGCCGTTGATGATTCGAACACAGGAGCACCACTTAGGCCACCTTGTTCATCACCGTACTGTAAACCTTCTACTTTATCGCGGGCAATCGTTGTATTGGTTGCAATCACACCATCAATCTCATGCTTGATCAGGGTTTCTGCTACCCATTCAACCGCTTCATCTTCCATATCTGGGGCAATCTTAACGGCCAGAGGAACATAACGGTTTGTTTGACCTGCCAGTTTGGTTTGTTCTTCCTTCACCGCTACGATAAGCGACTCTAGAGACTCGCCCATTTGTAAGTTTCTTAGGCCCGGCGTGTTTGGTGATGAGATGTTGACCGTGATGTAACTTGCGTGGTCATAGACTTTACGAAGACACGTTACGTAATCGTTGTTTGCATCTTCAACAGCGGTATCAAAGTTTTTACCGATGTTGATGCCTAGAACGCCATCAAACTTAGCTTTTTTGACTTGATCAACCAGATAATCAACACCTTTATTGTTGAACCCCATTCGATTAATGATGCCTTCTGCTTCTGGCAAACGGAACATACGTGGCTTTGGGTTACCAGGCTGAGGCCTTGGTGTTACCGTTCCAATTTCAATAAAACCAAAACCTAACGCCGCAAGCCCATCGATACATTCACCGTTTTTATCAAGACCGGCCGCCAATCCAACCGGGTTAGGAAACTCAATCCCCATTACGTCAACCGGACTGTACGCAACGTTCTGGTTCAACAAACCCGCAACCCCAATTCTGCTTAACGCTTGCAAGCCTTCTAAAGTCAGCTCGTGGGCGGTTTCCGGGGATAATTTAAACAGAAGAGAACGTAAGGTTGGGTATAGCATGATGAGTTTTGGTCCTGATTTCTAAGGAGTTTCAAAGAGGTAGGCTAGTTTAACGATTTTCGAGCGCGGCCACCATGAGTTTAAGCCGCAATTTTGATTCAAATCTATATTCTCTCCACGCGATCAAACTTTCCTTCATCTGTGAAGAATATGCAAAAACGGCCTTGAATACCGTCTCGTGTAACAAAGCGCTGCAAAATATTGGCGGGAAAACGGACAGAGCGACCGTCGGTACTTTGTGCAAATACCGTTCGTGCCGCCCCATTGTAAACGCGTAGATATTCCTCAGCTGAGATGTTTAAACTGACAATAATGTTTCTTGATCCTTTCATAATCCGAAACATTACTACACATGGGCTAGGTTACTCAACTCACGCATAGCCACAGTGAACATTGCCAATTCAGGCTGGTCGGTGTTTCGTACCTCGTTTAGTAAACTCAACCAACGTTTTACCAGTGGGCTGGTCTCATCAAACCAATTTTCTAGGCACATACTGACATGACCATCCTGACCTTCTGCCGGTTCGCAATGCATGATGTGAACAAGCAACGCTTTCTGTTGCCAATCAAGATCATCCATAAGAGCTTCACGAGCCAAGCCCTGCCAATGATTGGTCACACCCAAGCCATTAATTTGCTGAATGAACCAGTGCAAGCCTAACTGATGACGCAGTTTAAAGAACAAACCAGCAGTGGTATCAACGTCGGTTCCTGTTTCATTTGCTGCATCACAAATGGTCAGTGAGCCATAAAGAGATGGCGTACCCGTAACGAACCGGGCAACATTTTCAGGGATACCGGCATCAATATATGTTTGTTTCTGAGCAACCCATTCATCCCTTACCGAGTCACTCAAGTGTTCGTCTAAGTGATCATAAAGAGTATCAACAACGGGCTGATATTGTTTAACCAAATCCTCTAGAGGTTGATCCAAGTTAGTGTTCCGTAAGAACCATCGCGTAGCCCTCCGGATCAAGCGCATCAAACGTTCATGGCAATTAAACTGAACCTCACTTTTAACTTTATGATCAAGATCATCAATGGCTTGCCACCAATCTCGAAGACGGAATACATCTCTTGCTACGATGAACGCCTTAGCGATTTGAGAATCAGGCATACCAGTTGAGTTACGTATTCTATAAACGAACAAGTCGCCCATAAGATTAACAATTTCATTGGCTAATTGGGTCGCAACAATCTCACGATTAAGTCTGAGAGACATAATTTGCTCAAAGCACCGTTCTTGCAAACGAATCGGGAATTCATGCAGTGCTTCTTTCAAAACATACGGGTCATTAAACCCTTCAGCGTTCGCTAACGAAGCCTTTAGTTCGTTCTTCGCGTAAGAGATCAATACAGAAAGTTCTGGCCGTGTCAGGCCAACTTCCAGTCTACGACGCTCTTCCAAGGTTTCATTATTCGGTAAAAATTCCAGTTCTCGGTCTAACCGTCCACTTTCTTCGAGTTCAATAATGAATCGTGAATACTCGCTGATCTTAGTGAAGTTTCGGCTCGACGCATTGGAAATCGAAGTAACTTGTCGGTAGTTATTCTTTAAGACCAAATTACCGACTTCGTCCGTCATATCGACCAGCATGTCATTACGTTGTTTAAGGGTTAACTCCCCTTGTTCCATGAGCTGTTGAAGCAATATTTTGATATTCACTTCATGGTCAGAACAATCTACACCACCGGCATTATCAATGGAGTCGGTATAACAAGCCCCGCCGTTCAAGGCGTATTCAATACGACCACGTTGAGTAAAACCCAAATTACCGCCTTCACCAATAACATTGGTCCGTAGGTCACAGCCGTTAATTCTCAATGAATCGTTGGCACGATCTCCTACTTCTGCGTCCGTCTCGTCCGTTCCTTTTACGTAAGTTCCAATGCCGCCATTCCAAACCAAATCAACACGTGCTTTAAGAACGTATTTAATTAGGTCATTAGGCGCTAAACGATCTGCATCGATATCAAACAAGGCTTTCATCTCAGGGGATATTTTAATCCACTTTGCAGAACGGGAGAAAATACCGCCACCTTTTGAGATCAAGCTACTGTCAAAGTCTTCCCAAGACGAACGAGGCAGTTTAAACATCCGGTCACGTTCAGCGAAGCTCTTAGCAGGGTCTGGCGTTGGATCAATGAATATGTGCATGTGATTGAATGCAGCAACCAGCTTTAATGCTTCAGAGCGAAGAAGCCCATTACCAAATACATCCCCACCCATATCACCGATACCAACAACGGTGATGCTGTCTTTTTGAACATCAATGCCTTGCTCACGAAAATGTCGTTGAACGGAAACCCATGCTCCACGTGCAGTAATCCCCATTTTCTTATGGTCGTAACCATCAGACCCCCCTGAGGCAAACGCATCCCCTAACCAAAAGCCATAATTGATGGCAATTTCATTGGCAATATCCGAGAAAGTCGCCGTGCCCTTATCCGCAGCAACAACCAGATAGGTATCGTCTTCATCCCAACGCATGACTCGCTTAGGAGGCGCGACCTCGCCTTCAACCAAGTTGTCGGTAACATCCAGCAAACCGCTGATAAATTGCTGGTAACATGCGATGCCTTCCGCTTGGAATTCATCGCGAGACATGGATGAATTTAAACGCCGAGCAATAAATCCACCCTTCGCACCTGCAGGTACAATGACAGCGTTCTTAACTTGCTGCGCTTTCACTAAACCCAAAACTTCTGTTCTGTAGTCTTCCGGTCTGTCCGACCAGCGTAATCCGCCTCGAGCAACCTTACCACCACGAAGGTGTACCCCTTCAAAGCGAGGAGAATACACAAATATTTCAAACATCGGCCGTGGTAATGGCATATCAGGTATGGATTCAGGTAAAAACTTCAGAGACAAATACGGCCTTGCATCCCCTTCGTCATTAACCACATAAGCATTCGTCCGTAAGGTCGCCGAGATCAAATCGATGTATCGACGAATGATTCGATCCTCATTCAAATTGGATACGTCTTCCAACTCTTTTAACACTTCTTCTTTCAGAACATCAAACCCTTCAGGGTTATGCTTTTCTGGGTTAAAACGGAGCTCGAATAAACGCACCAACTTTTTGGTGATTTCTTGCTGATTACATAGGGTCCCACTGATGTAAGTTTGTGAAAAGCCAAATCGAATTTGCTTCATATAAGCGGAATACGCACGAAGCACATTCACTTGGAAACAATCCAGCTCAGCTTTTAGTACCAACTCATTAAAACTATCACTCGTAACTTCACCTTCCCAAACTCTGAAAAGCACTTCTTCAAAATTTTCACGTACCTTGGGCACATCCAGCTCAAAATCATCTTTGGTACGCATTCTAAAATCATGCAACCAAACCGTTTCTTCGTCTTTTGGATGAATTTTATAGGGATGTTCACCTAAGACATGCAAGCCCATGCGCTCAAGGACAGGCATAACATCAGATAAAGGCAATGACGTACCACGGCGGAATAAACGTAAACGAAGCTGATGATCTTCATCCTCGGGCGAGCGATAAAAGCTCAGAGATAGAGGCCGTCCTTTGTCTAATACACGAATGTGTTCAACGTCAGCAACAGCGGTTCTGGCTTGAAAATCAGACTGATACCCAGCTGAAAACGCGCTACCAAAACGAAGCGCTAAGGCACTGCCCCGCTCCTCACCAAACTGATCAATCAAAGCATGGTTTAAATCATCGTCCCAATCTGAGGTTGCCTTGATAACTTTTTCTTCGAGTTGCTTAGGATCTGGCAACGCTTTTTTACTTGAATCCAAGCGAACAATAAAATGTGTTCTGGCCAAAATGGATTCAGAGAAATACGTCGTAAATTCAATGTCGGTCGCGTTATGTTCTTCAACCAAAATTTGCTGAATACGTTCACGTAATTCGGTTGAATATAAATCCCTTGGCATGTAAAGCAAACAGTTCGAGAACATCCCAAAACGTCCTTGCCTTACAAACAACCGTATCTTTCTACGTTCTCGAATTTGAAGTACACCGACCGCAATCTCACCCAGCTCTTTAACGCTGGATTGAAATAATTCATCGCGCGGGTATACCGCTAAAATTCTTAGTAATTGATTCCGTTCCTGCATATTACCTTTATCGATAAAGTCATTGCAGATATGTTCAACTTTGTTGCGAATGATTGGAATTGTCGCAGGTTGCGCGGTGTAGACCTCAGACGTATATACCCCAAGTATCCGAGCCAAGCCCGTCAATTGTCCATTTTTGTCGAACCGCTTAACAATCACGTAATCAGGGTACGCTGGCCGATGAATATGACTTCTAACACCGGACTTTAAAAACAATAAGACATCGCTGCCATACACCTCTTTTAAGCCATCAGCCAGACAAAACTCAATCTCCTCTTCATCAAGCCTTGAATGTCGCAAGACCCCGAGTTGATGGGATCTGGATCGTTTTAAAGACTTGGATTTGCTGTCGTAAGTAAACTCGTCATAACCTAAATACGTAAAATGGTTATCATCTAACCAATTAAGAAACTCGGTTACTTCCTTTTGATCTTTTTTAGTAATACCTTTAACGGAATCTTTGAGCTCATCGTTCAGTGACGTAACCTTTTCACGCATGGTTCCATAATCACGAACGCATTCTTCAACATCTTTAAGCAGCTCATTAGTGGCTTTAAACAAACATGCAAGCTCTGATTTAGCGGTATGACGGTCAATTTCTAAATGAATAATGACTTCTTTATCTATGTTGTCATTTTCCGGTACAGTCCAAGACTTAAGTTCACTTTTCTTATCGCGTTCTGCAGAAAACAAACTGTAGTGAATTGAATGTATGGTGATATTTCGACGATTGAGTTCCATGCGCATGGAATCAATCATAAAGGGCATATTCTTGCCTAAGACTTGGATTATCGTATGCGTTGATTGCCAAGCATTCTGTTCATAATCCGGATTAAACACCCGAGTTTTAAAGCTGCCGTTTTCCGTGTCCTGAATAAATTGCCAAGTATCCAATACTAGGCCATATAAGTCTGAATCCTTTAAAACTTCGATGTCATCCTTAGGGGCGGTGCTGATCCAATGACGGCCAAATGCCTCTACATCTTTCCCTTTCTTACCCTGTAAACGTTCTTTAACCAATTCTGCAAACTTATCCAGTTTTCTTTCCACAAGAACCGCTCCGTTAAATAAGATATCCATCAACAAGAAATCAATCTCTAAATACTAGACCACTTGTACGGATTTTGGATAAAAAAATTCTTATGAAACTTAGACTTGTAAATTTGGTCTTAGACCTTACATTAAACAAAAATAAACTCTGGCCTTGTATTGTGTATCTTAATCCCCACAGTTAAATTAATAGCCAAAGTATTAAAACGAACAATTAAAAGAACCTAATTTATGCCACAAACTGACTTTAAAAACGCACAAACCTATTTAAGCAGCCAAATTCTCGGTCAAGAGAAGCTGGTTAACAGACTGCTGGTGTGCCTTATCTGTGGTGGTCACCTATTGGTTGAAGGTGCTCCCGGTCTTGCGAAAACCAAAGCTATTCAAACACTGTCTAATTTAATCGAGGGGGACTTCCAACGAGTACAGTTCACCCCCGATCTACTGCCTTCAGACATTACAGGCACAGAAATTTATCGAAGCCAAACATCCAGCTTCGAATTTCAGCAGGGTCCAATATTTCATAATTTGATTCTTGCGGATGAAATTAACCGAGCACCAGCAAAAGTTCAGGCCGCTTTATTAGAAGCAATGGCTGAACGACAAGTCAGTGTGGGAAGCCAAACCTATCAACTTGATGATTTATTCATGGTAATGGCCACTCAAAACCCTATTGAACAAGAAGGTACTTACCCGCTGCCAGAAGCACAATTGGATCGATTCTTACTGCATTGCAATGTGGACTTTCCAAATGCAGAGCAAGAAAAACAGATCCTACGTCTAGTCCGTGGCGAACAAACATCTGAGGTAGCCAAACCAGATTCACTGCTGTCTAAGGCTTCAATTTTTGAAGCAAGAAAGCAAATTTCTGAAATGCACATGAGTGAATCCGTTGAAGATTACATAGTGCATTTAACGATGGCCACGCGTCAGCCAGAAAAGTATGCCCCTGAATTGGCTAACTTCATTGAATTTGGGGTCAGTCCCCGAGCAACCATTGGTCTTGATCAAGTAGCAAGAGCCTATGCTTGGTTAAACGGCCAAGACTTTGTCGCCCCAGACGATGTAATGGCGGTAGCCCATGATGTGTTCAGACATCGAATATTACTAAGTTACACCGCTCAAGCAGAACACGTAACGGCGGATCAAGTGATTGATAAAATTTTAGAGAGTGTTCCGGTTGCCTAATAAAAATAACGCCTCCGCAAGAAACAACCTGTCACCTAAGCTCAGCGCGACAGGCGCCTACGCAGACAGACAGCGTCTGCTTGGGCTTGCCACGGCAGGAAGCAAAATCAACCTAACAAAATCTACCTATGCATTAAGCCGCAGTTCAGGGACTCACCATTCGAACCAACGTGGCCGAGGCATGGAATTTTTAGAGTCTCGCCACTATCAACCGGGCGACGACATCCGGAGCATTGATTGGCGAGTTACAGCCAGAACAGGTAAAACACATACAAAAGTTTTCTCAGAAGAAAAAGAACAACCGGTTTTCGTCTTGTGTGACCAAAGCCCTTATATGTTTTTTGGAAGTAAAGTCCGTTTTAAAAGTGTTCAGGCGACCAACATTGCATCGTTAATTGCTTGGAGCAGTCTAAAACAAGGAGATCGCTTTGGTGGTGAAATCATAGGCAAGGAAAATGAATCTCGATTGTTCAAACTTTCCAGAAACCGATCGCGCCTATTGCAGTTTATTGAACAGATGACTGAGATGAACAATGCACTAAGTAACCATGATACCGCCAGCTTTAACGAGATATCTGAGAAACTACATCAATTACGTTACCTATTAACACCAGGGTCTCGCCTGTATGTTGTCTCTGACTTATATGCCTATACAGACCACGCATTGAAAGCATTGGCTCAGCTGTCCGCACATACACAAATTACATTATTTGCAGTCAATGATCCTTTGGAGATTTCACCGCCCTGCACTGGCCAGACCCAAATCAGCTTGGGAAATCGGGTCATGTCGGTGATTTTGTCTAAAGAACAAAAACAAACCATTGAAAATCAATACGAAAGTAGAAAACAACAAATCGTCCAATATTTGAATAATTGGAATATCCCACTGATTACCGTATCAACCACGGATGATCCTGTTGACCTTTTCAATGCGAATAAATCCAGAAAACAATAAATAAGTACCCTTTGATCATAATGAAAAAACGAATTAATTCTTATATCGCTGGGTTATTAACCCTCAGTCATACAGGTTTCAGCATTGCAAACCCAATGCAACAAGCCGATCCGCTTGCGAATTTAGGGCCTCTTATTGAGGCTGCGCCCATTGCCACATCAGGACCTTTTGTTTGGCCTCCTGCATTGGGCTGGTGGGTATCACTGGTTTTAATCATTGCATCCATTATTTCTATTTCTTGGTTGATCAAAAAATCCTATGCAAAGAAACAAGTACGCGCACGTTATTACGGTGCCTTTTCTAAAGTGAACTTGTTGAAGTCCAATCCAACGGAAGAAGAACAGAGCACGTATGTCCGCCAACTCAATCAAGCAATTAAGGCCATTGCCCTTGAACGTTTTGGCAATAAAGAAGTCGCTACGTTAAGTGGTCAGGCTTGGCTTGAATTTTTAGACACAACAGGTAAATGCAACCATTTTACCAACGGCAGCGGCCAAGTCTTTGGTAAATCCATGTATCAACCAACGATAAAGAACATTCCAGACTGTGATCATTTGATGACCATCTGTCAGGATTGGGTTAAGGAGATAAGCTAATGGAATTCGCATGGCCATTATGTTTCCTTTTATTACCGTTACCCTGGTTAGTTTGGAAAAAGCTTCCTCCTGCGCCTGAAAGCAAACAAACACCTATTTATTTGCCTGGTGCCAGCCAGTGGCAACAAACGCAGCCTATTGCTGGAGACACTGTTCCTCAATCTGACAACACCAAACTCATTGCTGCTTTTTTAATTTTAAGCTGGATACTATTAGTTACCGCAATGGCACGCCCACAGTGGATTGGTGAACCGATTGCTTTGCCCACAGAAGGCCATGACCTTCTTCTTGCTGTTGATTTATCCGGCAGTATGGACATTGAAGACATGGTGTACCAAAACAAACGCATGAACCGCTTAAACACCGTTAAAGTAGTTGTTAGAGATTTTCTACAAGAACGTAAAGGCGATCGAATTGGTTTAGTGGTTTTTGGTGACGCTGCGTTTATTCATACCCCCATCACTCGGGATCTTGATTCTGTTTCCAAATTGTTAATGGAAGCTCAAGTAGAAATGGCGGGCCCAAGTACTGCCATTGGCGACGCAATCATCAAATCAACGGATGTGCTTCGCAATCAACCTGAAGAAGCAAGAATCATGATACTGCTTACTGACGGTGCTAATACGGCCGGAGAAATACAACCGATCCCCGCTGCAAATATTGCTGCAAAGAATGGCATCAAGATTTACACCATTGGCATTGGTGCTGACAGCATGACCCAAAGCAATTTCTTTGGCATGTTCAACAACACGGTTAATCCATCAAAAGACTTGGATGAAGAAACATTAAAAACCATTGCTGAAAACACAGGCGGTTTGTACTTCCGAGCTAAAAACCCGGAACAGCTTCAATCCATTTATGCTCGTATAAATGAATTAGAACCGATAGATCAGGACGACCAGTTTATCCACCCAACCACAGAATGGTTCTATTGGCCTTTAGGCTTAAGCCTGATGACCTATCTAGCAAGTTACCTTTTAAAATTTTTTAGTATTAATGGCTTGTTATTCCGCATGAGAAATACCATTGCTTCTGCAACTCAAAACTCAATCAACAAAGGAGTGAAGTAATGGAATCAGCCTTCGCAAACTTTGTTCTCGCCAGACCACTATGGCTGTGGGCCTTATTGCCTGTCCTGCTTGCGCTTGCATTGTTCATTAAAAAACAAATATCTACGGAGCAATGGAATAACCATATCGATCCTGAGCTGCTAGATAATTTAATCGCTCCATCATCAAGCAAGAGTAATCAATACGTGATGCCTCTATTGGCCACATGTTTATCTGTTTTCATAATACTTGGTTTGTCGGGACCTTCGTTCCAAAGTGATCAGGTTCAAAGTGTCCAATCCGACGACACATTAGTGATTGTTCTGGATTTATCTTTATCCATGACAGCAGAAGATGTAAAACCGTCACGTTTACAACGCGCACAATTTAAAATTCAGGACTTACTGGATCAAAGAAGTACGGGTCACACTGCTTTAGTTGTATATTCAGGTGATGCTCATGTAGTGGTACCTCTGACTGAAGACGCCGAAACAATTAAGCATCTAGCCAAATCGCTCAACCCTTGGATGATTCCCTCAAAAGGTAGTCGAGTCTATCGTGCAATTGAAGAGGCGAACAAACTTCTGGACGCCTACCCTTCAAGTAACAGTCGAATTTTGCTGTTCACGGACGAGATATCCGATAAGCAACTATCAAAAACTTTGGATATATCTAAGTACCCGACTTATGTCATTGGGGTAGGAACAGAAGCCGGTGCCCCAATACACTTACCCGACAGAAAACTACTCAAAGATCGAAATCAAAACATTGTGGTTGCTAAGTTTAACGATGAACAACCTCAAGCGTTAGCCAGTGAAACAGGTGGCCAATATAAAAAGTTATCGGTAGCCAATGGTGACATCAGCCCTGCATTAAATTACAACCGCGAAGGCAGTAATGCTGAATCCGACGAAGGCTTAACGGCATTAAAGGATTTTGGTTACTTGGTCATCATCCCAGCTCTCTTTTTAATGCTTCTATCATTCCGACGTGGCTGGTTACTGCTGCCATTAATATTCATTTTACAGCCAGCCGACTCCTTTGCATTCAGCTGGGAAGACGCATGGAAGAACGATCAACAAAGAGCACAACAAGCCTACAATGAAGGTCGATACGCTGACTCTGCAGCGCTCTTTGAAGACCCTGTACGTAAAGGGAATGCTTTGGCCAAAGCGGATCAGTGGGAAGACGCTGAAAACGCCTTTTCACAATCAAGCTCTGCCATCGCAAAATACAATCAGGCCAATGCTCAAGCCCATCAAGGTAAATTAGACGACGCCATCGAGTCGTACCAAACGTCCATCGAACAAGCGAAACAAGAAGATAACCAACAAATCGTTGAGCAAGCGGCAAAAGACATTGACCTCCTAAATAAATTAAAAGAACAACAAAAAGATCAAGAAAATCAACAAGGTCAAGATGGTGAACAAAGCCAAGACGGCCAACAAGACGACTCTAACAGCCAAGATCAACAAGGTTCAGATTCACAAAACTCTGATTCACAAAAATCAGAGGATCAGCAGTCCGGCCAACAAAACTCAGAAAACCAAAGCGACTCGGATCAAAATTCTGAACAGCAATCGGGCCAAGAATCAGAGCAACAATCCCAAGCACAATCTGACAAAGAAAATAACGACAACTCCGACGCTCAAAGTGGTTCCGAAGACCAAGCCGAACTCGATGATCAACAAGCTGAAGAAGCCGCGAAGAAAGCACAGGCTTCCGAAGAGCAAAGATCTCAGAACGAACAACTGAGCGAAGAACAAGCAGCTCAACAACAGGCGGCTCAACAGCAAGAGCAAGCACCGACAGACGACGAGGTTTTTGACTACCAGAACGCTCAATCATCGAAACCAATGCCGTTGACTGAAGAGCAAAAAGAAGAAGAAAAATATCAACAGATATTACGGAAAATTCAAACAGACCCTTCTCTTTTATTAGAGAACAAGTTCCGTATTCAACACTATCAAAGAAAACAACCAGCTAACGAAGCACAGGTGTGGTAATGCAACTTAAAAAAATCTATTTAACATGTCTCTCTGTGATTCTTCTTGCCTTCAGCTCGTTATCTTTGGCACTGGATGCACGTGTTGACCGGACGTCTGTCCCTGAGAATGAATCATTCCAATTGGTTCTGACTGGCTCGTTTAGCGCATTTAACCTAAGCATCGATCTTGCAGCCTTAGAAAAAGACTTTCAGGTCTTAGACAACCGCAGAAGCACTAATATGCAATACATCAATGGAGACTTTACGGCACAAACAACGCTGACTGTCACCCTTGAGCCGAAGCAACCCGGTGTGTACACCATACCTTCAATCACCATTGAAGATGAATCCAGCCAGCCCATCCAAATCCAAGTAACAAAGGCAAATTCAATTCAAACAGGGCCAAATGAAGTCAGCCCCATCGATATCACGGTTGAATTGGATCAAACCGACACTTGGGTTCAAGCTCAAATGCTCTTAACGATTAAACTCTATCAATCGGTCAAACTGTATAATGCAGAATTGAATGGCATTAAAGAACTGCAGGCTCAAGGTCTTTCTTTAGAAAAAATTGGCGATAACAAGAGCTATCAAAGTAAGCGAAATAATCAAACGTACCAAGTGACAGAGCTTAATTACGTTGTGTTTGCTGATAATCCAGGCTCTTTCGAATTACCTACTTTTTCATTCCAAGGGCAACTGCCTGCTCGAAGCTACGGTTCAAGGTACGGTAAGTCCATACGTGTATCTGCTGATCCGATCAGTATCAACATCAAGGATGTCCCTAAGGACTACCCTTCTGCAACATGGATACCGGCGAAACGATTGGAGCTTTCTGACGATCTAAACGACACCATTGAAGTAAGTGTGGGTGAATCCATCAATCGTAATTTAGTTGTCTCCGTGGCTGGCCAAGAAGCGGCCGTCATCCCTGACTTCCCAGAGATCAAATCACCGTTATTGAACGCTTACAGCGATGCCCCTGAATTAAACAATCAGATAAACATGGATGGTATCACTGGCGTAAGAATGGACAGCGTTGCCCTAATTACAAAAGCACCTGGCACATTAACGCTGCCCGAACTTAGCATTACTTGGTTTAACACCACCACAGGAAAAGTCGAAACAACTGTACTTCCTCAGCGAACGTTAAACATCATTGGTGCAGCCAACCAACCTAGTGCACCTCAGCCCCTTACTGTCGATCCAGTGGAAATAAAAACTGAAGAACCTTCAGAGCCAACAACAGAGATTAAAACCGAAATCAAAGAAACCGCCTCAACATGGCTTGTGGTTATGACGATTGTGCTTGGCGTCATTGTGTTTGCTCAGGCCATTATAATTTGGATTCTTCTACAGCGAGCTAAACACCCCAAAACAATCGATGAAGAAAACCTAACAACGCAAAATAACTCCGCCCACGATTGGAACCACCCTTTACCTGCGGACTTCGTTGCATGTCATAGAATCATTAATCATGAATTAAAGAACCACAATATGTCGGCTTCAGCATTAACTGACGAGATACAACAGCTACTGAACGATTTCAGGGCGAGCACTTATCGCCCTAATAGTCAGAAAACGTTCACTGAAACTGAACGAGTGACATTAAACAATAAATTAGCCGCCTTTTTTACATCGCTTGAGGGGCAGAAGTCTGATGCTCCAAGCCTCTATCCGAGCTAGCCCTATGCCATTTAATTAGCGTGCAAAGCCGTCAAAGAGTGTTTAAGCTGACTATTATAAAAATTTAATGGATTAGCAAACAAACAGGAGAAACTCCGAATGTTGAAACACTCTTTGGTCGCTTGCACGCTACTGGCTTCCTCGTTCTCTTTCCCAACATTAGCCAGTTCTGAGTTCGACGATTTCAAAAAACAACATTTAAAGGAGTCTCAACAATATTCATCACAGCAAAAAGATGAATTCAAAGCCTACGTAAATGCAAATAAACTCGCTTTTAAGCAATACAAAGAAGAACTCAGCCAAGTCTGGGGTAAAGACGTAGCCATCAGCGATCAAACCACTTGGATCACCCATACCGATGATCTGCACACTCGCAATGAAGTTGACTTTAAAAAAGAAGAAATTCGAATCACGCTCATTGTTGATGACGAAACAGATAATGAACAAATCACTAAAAGCATTGAAGAACAGTTAAAGCGCTTGGCTGACACATCAGTGAATCAAGCACAAAAAGATGATCCTATAAGCAAAAAAGTAGAGACAATAATCTCTGCCCAACCGATTGCCCCCAAACTGCCTCCGAAAGCCAAACCAGATTTGAAGCCTGTAATCCAACTCACTGAAAGCCCTATCGACACTGTTAATGCAGACAAAGAAATTGAGAAACTGGTTCAACAGGCCGTAATCGTTAAAAAGCCCGCACCAAAACCTGTAAAGCAACTGAAACAAACAAACCAAAAAGTAATCGATAAGAATGTTGATAAGAAAAGAATTGTTGTCACTATCCCCCTGCCCAAAGTTGCTGTTCACTCTAAAGCCAAGCGATTCACTCAGCCGGTTACTAATTCCTCAGATAAATGGAAAATTGATTCAGCGCTTGTATTGGCCGTCATCCATTCAGAAAGTAGTTTTAATCCTATGGCCCGTTCGCACATCCCTGCTTATGGGCTGATGCAAATTGTCCCTAGATCTGCTGGCCAAGATGCTTCCGCACTTATCTATGGCAACGCAAAAATGCTGAGCTCGAGTTATTTATATACTTCCGAAAAGAACATCAACGTTGGCACCGCGTATTTACACATTCTAGACAAGCGCTACTTGAGAAAAATTACGAATCCAGAATCCCGTCTTTATTGTGTGATCGCAGCATACAATACAGGCGCAGGAAACGTAGCAAGAGCCTTTACGGGTAAGACATCGGTCACCAAAGCGGCACCTAAAATAAATTCTATGACACCGTTTCAGGTTTATAATCACCTGCTTCGAAATTTACCGCATGATGAGACTAAAGATTATTTAAAACGCGTAAGCTCTCGCTATGAAGCGTATAAGAAAACGACCATTTAAATCGCTTTTGATAGGTCATGAAGCGTTATTAGCGATCTGCTATTAACGCTTCAGAAGAATATGTATTCAAATACTTGCTGTGATTATCTTTATTCAGAAATCCACCACTGATGTAATCTCTGCTGTAAAAGATCTCATTCAATACACCGTCGTTAATCATCTCACTCAACGCCCTTCGAATGTCATCAGCACTGCCTTGGTTGCTTGATTTATGCGACAGATATAAGTCTGCGATGGCGGTACCAATGGTTAATACACGCTTTAATTTTCTTGGATCAATGCCCAGTGTATCTATACCGTAAAAAATTGATTGATCGGCACTGACAACCGCAGACACATGCCCTTTAATCAGCATTTTAAGCCCTTGATTCATGTCTTTAACGGGTACTTTGATTATGTCTTCATTCTTATCAAATGAAGGACCATAGACAGCACCTCTGACATGAGCAACACGCTCTCCGTTCAAGTCAGCAAGATTCTGAATTGGCTTATGATTCGCTAGCGAAACCGCGATAATGTCTGCTTTGACAATGGTTCCTAATGAAGTACCAATTTTATCGGACAAAGCGCCTTTGTACAGAACGGCAAGATCACATTTACCCAGTTCTATATCTTTGAGCACCCTAGGATAAGGTCTCATTTTGTTGATAAGAGGCTGTCCCAATTTCTTTTCAAGACGATCTGCAAAACTGACCAATAAGCCTTCGTGCTTACCTTCCGCCTTTTCTATCCCCCAAGGCATGACATTGCTAGTAGAAATCAAAAGCTCATCACTTGCATGTACAAAAGGCGTCAAAATAACAGCAAATAAAAACACAGCAACAGATATCTTATATAACACTTTGATTTACCAATAATAATACAGGGATTTATATGCCGCATAGTACCATAGCGAAAGAGATTTCCAACTACCTCCCTACACATTCGCTCTTGTTTTTAAACGACATCCAGACCATAAACAATCCACATATAGACTTATTTTACAAATAAGCTCACAATAAGACTTACCTGATAAATGAGGCATGAACCATGATTAATACACATGAAAACAGAATGGCCGAGCAACAAGCCCCAAAGGCATTTAGAGTTGCTCTTAATATTCTAGAAAAGTGGAAGTGCTCAGCCGAACAGAAACAACATATCCTAGGCTTAACGCGCTCTACGTTTTTTAAGTATCAATCAAACTGTGATTCCGCAAAGCTTACACATGATCAAATTGAGCGCATCAGTTACGTATTAAATATTCATCAAACCCTAGGAATGGTTTTTTCAAATCCTGAAAACCGTTATGGCTTCATGAAGATGGTAAATCACAACCCTTACTTTAATGGAAAAACGCCCTTGGAACTCATAGCGTCAGGATCGTTCGGCGTTCTCTATGAAGTATTTAAGCGGATTGATGCCATGAGATCCGGGCAATGGTAATGAACCTTCAAGAACTACCAAAGAGAAAACGAATTAAACAAGACGCCTATCGGCTGATTAATTCTAAGTATCCCCCCATTGACCTATTCGACGACGTGGCAGACCCAGAAGAATTTGACGCTGTGTTTGCCATTCAGTCGTTAACGAACCCAAGAATTCAAACAGAAATAGGTAACATGGCTTTAATTTCAATCGAGGAAATTCCCTTTGGAATAACAGGATGCAGCTACGCCACATCGCCTTTCACACACGTTAACCCTGATGGCAGTCGATTTAGCGATGGGAGCTTTGGGTTACTGTACCTTGCGGACACAATTGAAACGGCTATTGCAGAAACACGATTTCATCAAGAACGTTTTTTTAAGAACGTAGAAGGCCTGCATTATGACACCGTTATGATGCGAGGCCTCAAGTTTAATTTTACAGGTAACTTAGTAGACTTTTGCAACCCTGAACTGATAGATATCTACAACCCAGACCCGAATCAATACCATGCAGCAAGATCATTCGGTACTCAGGGTTACAAATCTAAAGCGGAAGGATTCGAATACCTTTCTGTGCGCCAAAAAGACGCCATTTGTTGGGCTTTGTTTTCGCCAAAAGACGTGCACTCGGCAATTCAATCGAAACATTATGAGTTTGTGTTTGATGGCGAAAAGATAAGTGATGTTCGTGAAGTGTCATCCCTCGGCATGTAAAGCAAGATGAGCCAAAAGAATTGAGTTCACTTCTTTTGGCTTTTCGATGTGTAAAAAATGCCCCGCCTTGACGGACTCTATGGTTAGCCCTTTCTTAAAGCACTCTGAATTGATTAGCTTCCAGGTTCCTGCATAAATACAACCATCGTCTTCGCCACGCACCAACAAGGTCGGTACATGAATATCCCCGTGCATGTATTTCTTAGCGGATGGAGAACGCAATGCTCGGTAATACCCCAGTGCAGCCTGTTTGAGCCTCTTATCAGACAATACCGCTTTAATTGCTTTTAACTGCTCTTCAGGAACAATCCAATTTGGACTCCAATCACGATAAAGCTTGTCTATTAGGTTAAAGCCCTTAGCCTTCATTACATATTCTGCAACGCCTCTTAACTGAAAAAACGCGATGTACCAAGAGTAAACAATCTGTTTCGGCGATTTAAAAATTAAAGTATCAGAAATCATATTATAGGGAATGGTTAAAGCCGTTAATGACGCATATTGTTTGGGCTTCTTCCCCACTGCCGCATACGCCGCTATTGCTCCCCAATCATGACCAACGATATGAACAGGTTCAGCGCTTATGACACCGACTAACGCGTTAATTTCATTTCCTAAATATTCAAGATCATAATAGTGATTGTCCTTTAAGCTCGAAAGTTCATAACCCGGCATGTAAGGACAAACCACCCGAAACCCCGCCTTTACTAATGCGACCAACTGGTAACGGAATGAACTCTTAGTATCAGGAAATCCGTGCAAACAAAGAACAACTGGCCCTTCGCCAGCGACTGTTGCCGTGTAGGATCGGCCGTTCGCTTCAAAGCATTGCTCAGAAACAGCCCCTATCTCTAATGCACCGCCGTCCAAGGCAAAATGACTAAGACCAGAACGCTTAAGTACCGCTGACATAAACATTAACCTCAAATCACGTGGATATTTAACAAAGAATCTCAACTGCTTCAGCTGAATATTTCTCGGACAACTTCAATATATGTTCAGGAATTTGGATCTTATAAGGGCTGTACGCAGGGCTAAGAGGATGCAACAGCGCTCTTACGAACGGGCCAAGCTCCGTTCTTAGAAACAACTTAAGTCGCTCTTTAGCGCCCTTTTTACCGCCAAATTCAAGCGCGATGCGCTCTTTATCTTGCTTCAGCATAATGCTCATTGCGTCCATAACAAATGAACCAATGTGTCTCAAGACAAACACCGACATCTTGGCTCTATAAAAGTAACCACCGAATAAATTCTGATAAACATCAAACGCAACCGTTCTATGTTCAATCTCCTCCATGAAATGCCAACGGAACATGTCACCCGCAGCTCCGGTAGTTCTTTGACAAATGCCATCATCCAGTGCCGCAAGAGATAACCCCGTTGTTATTGCTTCAAAGCCTTCGCAATAGCCAATGTTAAATTTAAGATCTTTATCTTTAAGAAAGGCGTCATAGTCTTGTTGCAGGCGCTCTTCTAGCGCGGCTAATTCAGGATAATGGCTGCAAATGACCTCATTATATTGCTGGTGCTGTTTGAAGTGTTGAGCTTCCTGTTTATTAAACAGCACCATATTTTCTTTGAGTTTAGGGTCCCTCACATACGGCAACGCGCGCTTAAAAGATTTAATTAAAAAAGGCTCCAAGTATGGCAACACAAGAGAAATTGCATTCAAAAAACACGCCCCTTCTGGGTCATTATCTACAAAGAAAGGGTCCATCGTGTTTTCAATATCAAAAAACATTTTACGAACAGTAATAGTCACGGCATCAACCTTTTTTATTTTTTAAAAAGAGTAAAGCGAGGGCTTAGATGTGACTATGTTTTGAGGTGTTGCGACGTGTCTGAGCGCGCCAAAGGCACATTTAGTTGTTCAGATGTTTTATTCTAGAACAGCAGATCGACGATATTGTGCCGGCCATTGCCCCTCGTACTTCTTAAACGCTTTGGAATAGGACGCCCGATCAGAAAAACCAAAATGCACAGCGATGTCTTCTAAGCTTTGTTCCGTTTTAAGTAATAACAACTTACTTTGATCTATTAATGTTCTGTATTTCAACTCTGAAAACGTTGTGCCCTCTTCTTTCAATCGGCGCTGTAACGAACGACTGCTCATTCCACAGTGTTTAGCGATATCGTCAATCAAAACGACATCAGGAAATGACACATTACGCACACACTGGACGACATTTAATTTAATGCCTTGCAGCTTGATGATCTGCTCAGTTTTATTGAATAGGCTTTCTTTCGCTTTTTGGTGCAAGACAGTGCTGAAAGATGGCAACGTGTTATCACAGAACGATTCTTTAAATATTTGCTGATTCAAAGGTTGGTTAAATAGAACCGGCACACCGAAATAGTCTTCATACTCCTGTTTGCCTCCCTCGTCAGAAAAAGTAAAGTGAACTTCTTGAATCAGATCTGAAATCAACAACCCTTGAGGCAAAAAACGCTTAGTAAGCCCTAAGGAAACTTCCGCCATAAATCGTTGCTGTAGAACAGGTAACGACTGAACATCGCATATAAAATAATCCTGCCCAGCAACCGTAGAATAAAATAAACGCATTCCAATGTAATTATATGGGCCGACTTCCATGAGGCTTTCCATCGAAGATCGAGCCGTTTGTCCCGTTGTTAAGACGGTCAAAATCTCAGTAAACGGCTCAAAACTCATTTCACTGATAAACTGAAGGAATGTATTGAAAGGCGCCAAAGGCAACAAAGCTAATGCAAAAGCATCCAGTTCGCTGCTAAAAACAGTACTCTGACTTTCTATATCAAAGGTTTGATCATCCAATGCTTTCTGAACAGGAACACCGTAACACGCAGCAGTGTGCGCCATAGCATGAACGAACGATATAGGTAATACAGGATCAAATAGCGTGTTTTTCATTCATTTATAAAAGCACTTTTACGCTTGATCAATCAACCTTTACTTGGCAATTGTAAGCGCTGAATGGATTGCCGTAAGGATTGCACCGTCAATCGTTTCTCATTATCAAGTTCATTCAAATCAATTGAATCCAGAAGCCCTACTAACCTTAACTTACTTTCTTCACTATACGACATAAGCATTTGATTAATATCAAACACCTTTAGATAAAATAATATCTCTTTAGTTAATTTCCTAGCCTTTAACAGGCTAGAAAGTGATTTCGCTTGCGTTAAGTAAACCAATGCTTTTTCTGATTTAAACTCAATATTCAATCTAGCCCGTAATGTTAAAGCCAAGGCCTGCTCATAAGGTTGTTGAAGTTGCTCCGCTATTTCAACCGCTCTGGACAAGTACACATCACGATCAATAAATCGAATCTCATCATTATCAGAAAGCTGTATAAGCAGAGAGAATATCAGGGCGAGATGTCCTTCGTTTGTAAGGCGCTTTAGGTGTTCATCCAAGTTTCTATCAGCGCTAAATTTTGCCTCATCCAAAGTCATTGAGATAGAAGCGTCAAACGAAGAACTTATCGAGCGTTGTTTATTAATGAAAGATTCTAGCGTCGCCTTCAAATCAGCAACTTGCTTAGACAATAATGAGTTAGGCGCTTTGTCTAGAAACCCTAAACTGCGATTGATATTCGAAATAACACCCTCAACATGTCCACGACGGAAGTTCAGAACAGCAAGCCAGTAGTGAATGAACGCGGACAATGATTCGTCATTCTGGTCAAGTAGCTCATTAAAAATACCTTCAGCATCCTCCCAATCGCCTAAGTAAATTAAACAAACCCCTAAGTAGGCGTTTGACCAAAAGTGATTCGCGTCAATTTGCACAGACGCGCCGAAGTAATGTTGAGCCAATGCAGGCCCTTTGCCTTGCAGCGACTGAATCCCCCTTGCGTATTCGTGCATCGCACTAGGAACATAATCATATGGAGGGATGTCAACGCGTTTACCAGTAGGGCGAATCAATCGATATATTTCACTTACAATGTCGGGCATTGATACAGCCAAATCCTGTCGGCTGAAGCTGCCATCAAGATTCTCACCATCAACATGAGCGATGCGGTAGATTAAAACCTGATGGCTGTCTGTTAACTCAACAACGCCACTAATGACCACATCAAAGTCATACTCTGTAAATAACACCTCGGCCAATTTGCCTTCGCGCATAGTCTGCCGATCAGAAAACGACAAAAGCTGTTGGCTGTTAACGGGGGGGGTGACGGTTAAATCTGGGGCTGATAGCAGGTCACTGGCCATCATATCGCTCAAACCGTATTCCACCCAGCTCATGGAAGCAGTATGAGTTTTATTCTCGAACGGAAGAACCAGCACCTTTAAATTCTTTTCGAGCGGTTCATCAACGGACGAAGCGCGATCATGAAAAAATAACAACCCAGCAGCCATGGTAAGAATAAAAAAGATAACCAAAAGACCAATAGAAACGGGCTTAGACGGCATTCGTTTACGGTCGTTCGTTTCCTTAATGACAGGACATATCCATTGATAACCCTTGTTAGGAATCGTACGAATGTATTTAGGCGAAGAGGCGGAATCCCCCAACGCTTTTCGTAATTCTAAAATGCTTTGTGAGAGCGATTTTTCACGGAATTGGCCATGTTCCCATATGGCATCCAGCAACTCCTCTTTGCTAATAACAGTACTGGGGCGCTCTAAAAAGTAACTCAATAAGAGAATAAGTTTATGCCGAAGGAATACAGGTTCTTCAACACCATCGATCAAAAGAGACCCCCTTGTTGAATCAAATTCAAAGCCACTGCACGTAAACATATTCGCCTTTTAGTCCTGAGTTCACACAAACGCTGTTTTTATACAATAACTTTAAGACTAAACAATAACAAATTGATTTTAAAAGACTTAATAAAAGAAATTATTTTAATTCATCTGGATTTTACACGATTTGATTTCGATTTGATCTGATTTGGTTTGCTCAAAGGGCGCTCAATAACACAATCTCAAACCTCATAAATCACACCCGAACACCAATGAACTACGGTAACTCATGAGGTAAAGAATGAAATCAAAGTTTAAATTTAAAGCACGAAATAAAAAAATGGGCTTCAGAATATTAATGAGCGCATGCGTAATCAGTTCAACGCTGAGTGTTCAAGCGCAATCAAAAGAAGACCCCACGTTGGTATTAGTTCATGGAGCTCACTTTTCAGGTAACGCTTGGGCAGAAGTTCAACACGTTTTAAATAAACAGTTCAAAAATGTGGCGGTGAATCTGCCTGGCCGAGAAGACAAAATAACCCCCCATAAAGTGACCATGGCATTGTCCGCAGGCTCTTTATGTCAATCCTTAGGGCGCATTCAAGGCAACAAAATCATCATTGCACACAGTCAAGGCGGGGCTATCGTTAACGAATCATTAAACGTTTGCCCTTCTGAACCTATTACGAAGATTATTTATGTAACCGCCGTGTCACCTTTGAATAATTCAGAAGTATTTTCAAAGCTCTCAAAGAAAGACGAAACAAACTATTTTAAAGGCGTGCACTTCAACGAGCCTCTGGAATTATTAGAAATAGGAAACAAAAAGAAGTTCGCAAACAACTTCGCACAAGACGCAACACCCAGCCAACGTGACTGGTTAAACGAATGGGCAGTGCCAGAACCCGCCCCCGTGGGAGGAAGTAAGATTAAATTAAATAAGAGGCGTTTTGATGCCATTGATAAATATTACGTCTTTACTGAACAAGACAAAATCATCTCCATGGAATCTCAACAAAACATAGCTGATAGTCTGAACCTTAAAGGGACCTATTCAATTAACAGTGGTCATCTTCCCATGCTGACTCATAGCCAAGAGCTGGGGGATATACTGATTAAAGCAAGCTTGGATTAACCCATCAATGGTTTGATTTGAACAAATAATTTACATTGACCAGCCCTTTTGGGCTGGTAAGCTACGCCCCTAACGAGTAATCAATATTAAAATAATTAAGTAAGGGACTAAGCATTGAAACAAATCAATTTTGTTCTATTTATGGCACTCACCATGCTTCTATCTGCTTGCAGCAACAAGCTTACAATTGACACCGAATACAGCAAAGCAACAGACTTCCAAAATTTTAAATATTATCGGTGGCATGCAGAAAACGCCAATAACAAGCAACCGGACAATCAATTATTGGATCAAAACATTCGCTTCATGATTGATCAACAGCTTGCAAAACAAGGCATGATAAAGAAAGAAGAAGGCCAAATAGACTTTCTAGTCAATTACAGTATTGCATCGCATAAGAAAGTCGATATTGAAGAACAAAGAGTCTACGACACCTACACAAGAAACTTTCAGTCGTATAACGGGTTTGGATATTCAGGCCATTATCACCGAGGTGTCGGAATAACCTTCGAAACCACCTCAACGGATGAACTGCTGATCGACAAATACAAGCAAGGAACAATGAGCATTGACTTTCTTGAGCCTGATGACAAAAACATCATCTGGACAGCCATTGCCGACAAGCGAATTCCAAAGAATGGACCCAATGCGTCAAAGCGTGATAAATACATTGAGAAGGTCATTAAGAAACTGCTGAGTAACTTCCCTCCCAAATAGTCAGCTTTATGGTATTCCAGAAAACGCTGCCGTGAATGGGTTCCAGAACGAATAGGTTCCAGAACGAATAGCCCAATACTGGACTGGCTCATTCAGCGTCAGCAAACAAGCTCCTACTACTTATCTCTTATATTTAACCCTTCGTCCGTTAAGTTTTCAAAGATGAGAATTGGTTCTCGTAACCGTCTTGACGCCAATAGATTGTTTTAGCCATTATGTCGAAACGTACGAAAACAAACGGATTTACCACCGCATCCATTATTTGTTTATGAAGGTCATTATGAAAAATTTATCTCTAATTTTAGCAACGGCCCTACTGTTTGGTTGTGCTTCCAAGCCTAGCGACAATATTATTATTGATGACAAAGACATAAACACAGTTGCATACGAACGAGACTTAAATGAGTGCGCTGTCTATTCCGAGCAAGTAAGCACAAGTGATTCAGCGCTGTCACAAGCAGGCGTTGGTGCGGTTGTTGGTGGCGTTGTTGGTCTTATATTTGGTAACACTCAGAGCTTAGTCAATGGCGCAGCGGCTGGCGGTGTATTCGGCGGAGCCAGTGGCGGTACTGAAGCTCAACGCGAAAAACAACGAGTAGTAAAAAACTGCCTTATTAGCCGAGGTTATAAAGTACTCAATTAAAGGCTGTCCGCTCAAGCATGATGGTTTGAGCGGTTTTATCCCCCATCGAGTACTATCTGTTTTGACCTACAACACCCACAGTTTCTATCTTTCTTACATCCGTTCTTACATCTAAAGATTCATCCCCAGCAGAAAGTGATTCTGCAATGGCTCTAAACGCAGCGACCGTCTCATGGGCAGATTCAAAGTTATTATTCATGAAGTTTTTGTTTGCTGAATTCTTCACAATGACGACATTGGCTTTTTGATTTACATAAATAAATTGATCATAAATACCGATGGCCATGAACTCTTGATCTGCATTTACGGGTATCCACCATTGGTAACCATACCCCAATAACAAATCAGAACTGTCACGCTTACCCGGTTTTAAATGCTCTTCGTCGGGCGTTACAGAGCTTCTGACCCACGCTTCAGGAATAACTTGTTCACCATTCCAACGACCATTATCAAGATATAACTTCCCAAACTTAGCAAAATCACGAGTTCGCATATTTAAGCCGCCCAGAACCATCGGCTGTCCAGTTTCGTCAGTGATGTACGCTGTATTTGCTTCAGGTTGGATCTTCGACCAAAGATGCTGATTAAAGTAATCAACGATGGGCATACCGGTCGCCTTTCTCAGTACCATTCCTAACACGTGTGTATCCAAGCTGACATAATGCAAGAACGTACCTTGTTCTCTTTCACTGACTAACTCAGCTGCGAACTCATCGAAAGAGCCACCAAGGGCCATTAGGCGGCCAAAACGATTAATGTCTGAAGAGAAATCATCGTAGTCTTCATTGAACCGAACACCACTGGACATCTGAAGCACGTTTTTAATGGTGACACCTTCGTAACCACTTCCATTCAATTCCGGCACATACGCCGTAACGGGTTCATTCAGATCTTTAATATGCCCTTGATCAACCGCGACACCAAACACAGCCGATAAAAATGACTTCGCAACGGACCACGATATTCTTCTATCTTCCAAGTGAGTGCCTTGATAGTAAGACTCATGCGTTAACACATCGCCTTTCAACACAATTAATGCGGTCGTTTGACTGCGCTCAAGAAACTCACTCACCGAACGTTCGGCCTCGAGATAGGAAAACGTCTCAGGTAATGACACTGGATTAAAATCAAAATAATAAGGCTCAGACGTACTAACCACCTCTTTGGTCGTGAATAGCTGATCCATATGTATAAAATTATCGACTATCACATCTTCATCAAACAAAGTAATCGTGTTGTAGAGTTGTGCGACTCTCGGCCAATTCATCGCCATCACCATCAACCCTAAGGTGCATAATGTTAGAAACCAAGTTAGCACAACCTTAAATACGCTAGTCATAAAATTACTCCAGTCGTGTCTTATTATTTTATTACCGAAAAGATATATCGATCGATTGATAAATAAAAGAGCTGTAGCGATATTTCAATACCAAGGTATATAATGAGCCACCTAAAATGCCCTTATCACCCCCGCTACTCTAAGTAAGAAATAAGAAACGAATTTATGGGTCGTCCAAGTAAAACCGAAGAAAAACGCAATCATATTTTAAATGCATTTGAACGGATTATTTTGAGAGACGGTTATGCAAAAGCCTCTCAACGAAAGATTGCGGAAGAAGCCAATGTAAACCAACCTATGATTCATCATTATTTTTCTGGCAGTGAAGAGTTATTAGATGCTCTTTTGCAAAGAGTCACTGAACGGTATAGAGAAGCACTCTCTAACTTTATCTCAACACAACAAAAACCGTCGTTAGAAGAATTAATGGGATTTGTCTGCTCTGAGAAGTTTCATGAAATCAGTCTTCAAAACTCAGTCTTTTTTGCTTTGATTAGCCAAGGTGGTCATTCAGAGAATGTATTTAAAAAGATGTCCGATGTTTATCATGAGTTTTTAGATACCATCACAAGTCAATTGGAACAAGCGGGTATCCAAAACCCCGATCGAATTGCCTATATGACCATGTGTTTCGCTATTGGCCACGATTGGGCTAAGAAACTGGGATTTGGTGAATCCAGAAATAAGAGCATGGCACAAAACCTAGTCAACCTTTCAACTATGTCGCTCACCCAATAACCATGAAAAGTAATAAAGATACTGGCATTCAACACAACTGAATGATAATTTATAGCACATGACTCGTTTTTCTATAGCTAATTCAAACACTTCATTTTACTGGTGGCGCTCTTAATTGAGCGGCACTTGAGTTTACCCCTATTCAATTGCTGCCAAAGGGCAACGATTGAACATTCAACTTGATCTCCTTTGGCAGCACGTTTCTTAAAGAAGATTACATGAAACAAACAATATTAACAGGCGATCGCCCTACTGGCCCACTTCATCTAGGCCACTACGTTGGTTCACTTAAACATCGAGTCGAATTGCAACATAGCCATTCACAAACAATACTCATTGCAGACCTTCAAGGTTTAACCGACAACGGCCACAACCCAGAGAAAGTTTCGAGCAACATTCTAAATGTACTCGCGGACTACCTAGCCGTTGGTATTGACCCTAACGTAACCACCATTTGTCTTCAGTCTGCATTGCCTGCATTATCCGAACTCACCATGTATTACAGTAATCTAGTGACGGTTTCTCGATTGGAAAGAAACCCAACGGTAAAAACAGAAATTGCCAGCAAAGCGTTTGGTAGCTCTATTCCAGTAGGTTTTCTGAACTATCCGGTAAGCCAAGCAGCCGATATCACCGCGTTTAAAGCAACATTGGTTCCTGTGGGTGATGATCAATTGCCAATGATCGAACAAACCAACGAAATCGTTCGTAAATTAAACTCCGTAGCAGATAAACAAGTACTTGTAGAGTGCAAACCTCTACTTAGCGAGACCTCTCGACTGCCAGGCGTAGATGGTAAAGCTAAAATGTCTAAGTCTTTAGGCAACGCCATCGCCTTGGGAAGTTCAGAAAAAGAAATCACCCAAGCGGTTCGTAAAATGTATACCGATCCCGACCACCTCCGTATTGAAGACCCAGGGAAAATTGAAGGTAATATGGTGTTTACCTATCTAGATGCCTTTCATAAAGATACTGATATGGTCCAGCAACTCAAAGCGCATTACCAAGAAGGTGGTTTAGGCGACAGTAAGCTGAAAAAAATTGTAGAAGAAACCTTACAAGAACTTTTAAGACCAATACGGCAACGACGCACCGAATACTTAGAGGACAAAGCGGAGTTAATCAACATTTTGAAACAAGGCACACTCAAATCCCGAACAGAGACCGACCTCGTTGTTAACGAAGTTAAATCCGCTTTTGGATTAAACTTTTTTAGCTGAAAGAGAGTCACTCCTCCTGCTTAAAGGGCACTAACGTTGAAGTATCATCAAAGTATTCTTCAATATAGGGCCCTTCTCGTTCAACCGCATTGGCTATTGCTAAGCGAAAAGCATCATCTCGAATCCAGTGGTTAGAATACGTATAGATGGGTTCAAATCCACGCTGAATTTTATGCTCACCTTGCACGCCAGGATCAAAACGATCTAGACCATTCTGAATACAATATTCAATGCCTTGATAATAACAGGCCTCAAAGTGAAGACATTCGTGCTCTTCAATGCACCCCCAATATCGTCCATACAAAGCTTTATCATCTTTAAAGTTCAAAGCCCCAGCAATATAGCGCCCTTCTCTCTTGGCCAGAACAAGTACTAGATTACCCGCCATAAGCTCAGACAGTAATTCGAAAAATGATTTATTCAAATACCCGCCATGACCGCTCCGCTTAGCATAAGTAAGCACATAGAACTTATAAAAAATCTGCCAATGATCAAAAGTAATGTCTTGTCCGGAGAGAACCTCAAAACAGATCCCCGCATCGACTACTTTTTTTCGTTCTTTCTTCACTAGCTTTCGTTTACGGGAATTGAACGTTGATAGAAAATCGTTAAATGAATTAAAAGAGCGATTAAACCACTGGAAATGAACGGCTTTTCGAGTGAAATCCGTAACCCCATCAAATGAAGTGTTTAATGACGATTCCGCGAACAAAAGGTGAAACGAAGATCCATCCAGCGCCTTAGACCTTACTTTAATTTCTTGAGTGATTAGGTCTATGAGCTCCCTCTCATTCTCATCTTTGGCTAAACACAATCTGGGGCCTGTAATCGGAGTGTAAGGGATTGAAGAGACAATCTTAGGAAAATAATCGAACCCGTAACGGCTATAGGCTTCTGCCCATGTTTGATCAAAAACGTATTCACCAAAACTGTGGTATTTTTCATAAAGTGGCATTAAAGCGATTAATTTATCCCCTCGAAACACCACACAATGCTGAGTAATCCAACCAGTTCCTTGGCCTGTCACACCAGATCTTTCAAGAATGGACATGAATTGATGACTTAAAAACGGGTAGCGCCCAACCAACGAATTCCATACAGAGGCATCAATTTCATCAACTGACTCTATAAAAGATACTTTAATACCGATCATTTTGAACCCTAAACTAATAAATTTGTCGTAATCACTCTATAATCTCGAACTCAATTTTTTGGAGAATGTTAAACCTATGGATACGACCAGCCTTCAACAGTCGTTTATGAAGATCCGAAGCAACAAAGCGTTCGAGTTATTTGTTGTCAGTATCATCATATTATCCGCCATTTTAGTTGGTGTAAAAACCTATGAGCTTCCACCAGCAGTCTTTACTCTGATTACGTGGTTCGATCACTTTATTACTTTTATTTTCTTATCTGAGCTGATCATTAGGTTTACAGGTGAAGAAAGAAAAAGAGACTTCTTTAAGCAACCTTGGAACATCTTCGACACCATCATTGTAGCTGCCAGCTTAATCCCCATCGAAGAAAGTGATATGGCGCTGATTGGCCGATTATTAAGAATATTCAGAGTACTAAGAATGGTATCGATCATTCCTGAACTTAGGGTGTTGTTAAACTCGTTAATCAAAGCATTGCCCCAGCTTGGATACGTAATGCTCTTGATGTTTATCATTTTCTATATTTATGCCGCAATCGGATCGACTTTATTTGCCCACATTAATGAAGAACTATGGGGCGATATAGCCATCTCGTTATTGACCTTATTCCGAGTAATGACATTCGAAGACTGGACAGACGTGATGTATGAAACCATGTCGGTTTATAGCTTAAGTTGGGTTTATTATTTAAGTTTTATCTTCCTAACTGCGTTTGCATTTCTAAACATGGTCATTGGTATTGTCGTCAGCGTCATTGAAAAAGAAAACGCAAAAGAAGAGGAACTGCACAACCATGAGCCATCCATGTCTGACTTACAAAAAGAGATCCAAGAACTGAAAGCCATGATTCAGCAGAATCAATCGAAGCAGTAATGCCCTGATTGACTTGACCGGAAACGCCCTGTTTTCTCAGGGCGTTTAAACATCAACAAAACTTACTTGCTGATCTTTGCACAATTTAACCGGTAGCCCGTAGGGGAAATACCTTTCCATCGACGAAAAGCTCTACTGAAATTCCTGTCGTCTTCATAACCTAAGAAATACGAAATTTCTTTAATAGTCATCGTACTGCTGGATAAATACGTAATGGCTAGAGACTGCTTAACCTCTTCAACAATCAACCGATAAGAAGTCTCTTCAGCTACTAATCTGCGATGTAACGTTCTTGAGGTCATATTAAACAGAGATGCCATGACCGCCTGTGAAGGAAACTTCTCCGTAGTTTCTAATAGTTTCTGTTTAATTCGCCCTTTATACGACGCCTCATAGTTAAGTGATTTCAATTCATTTGCACAAAGCCGTTCAGCTTCAACATAAGCAGCCAAGTTAGCAAAGGGAATTGGCTCATCCATAAACCTCTGAGGTATACGAAATGATGCCGAGACAGCATTAAATTCAAGAGTACATTCACTAAGATTACCGTATGGAAAATTCTTATGTCGCTCGTATGGGAAGCATAATGTCAGCTCTTTCTTTAGATTCGGCATCAGTTGGTCAAGTGCCGCTTTCAACGTCACAAGAATGGCATCAATGATAAATACCTTTAGATCATTCAGAGGTGTTTTTTCCTCAAATTCAACCACAAACTCATTGTTACTAAGGTATGAGGTTAACTTCATTGGAGGCATCCGAATAGGCACATATTGCTCTATCAACTTCAAAGCAAACAACAAGTTCTCACTGTTCATTAGTGCATAACCTAAAACGCCATGAGACTGAATTGATAATCGATGTCCCACAAAAATTCCCAGTGCCGGATTTCCTGAATACCTAATAGCTCTTAAAACTAACTCTTGAAATAACTCAAAATCAATTGAAGTTTCCAGAAATGAAGCGTTAATTTTTTTAAACCTAGTTCCTCTTAACCAAGTACGTTCATCAATCCCGAAATCATTCATACATTCAGACACAGCAAAAAGGTAGACACCGGGTACTTGTATTTTACTAAGAATCACGTAATCGCCTTCTTAACCAACCAAATATTAAAGTCTAGAGGTTAGTCACTGGAGTGGCAAAAAATGCGCGTAAGTTGTCAAATAATGAGCCTATATTGACAATAAATGCCCCTAAAGCATTCAACCAATCCCGTAACATGATTAACAGGTCACAAGAAGTAAAAAAGGAGCCTGTAATCATGTTTTCACTTTTTAAAAGTGCCCCTTCAGCCATTCAAATAAATCAATCGGATGTAGGAATAAACTCAAAAGAAACCATTTTATCTGCAGCGTTACGACAGGGAATTAACTTCCCTTACAGCTGTAAAGTAGGAGGTTGTGCGGCATGTAAATGTAAGTTAACCCGAGGAAAAGTTAAATCATTTACTGATGCCAGCTATTTGCTGACCGCTGATGAAGTTCAATCGGGGTATATATTAGCGTGCCAAAGCATCCCTAAATCATCTGATGTTGAAATTGAAGTTGATTTACACCGTGCTACAAACCGACAAATACGAGGAAAAATCACCGCTCAAGTTAAATTAACGCATGACATTACAGCGCTGGAGTTGTGCTTAGACGAGGCCCCAGTCTATAAACCAGGTCAATATGCAATGCTTACTCTCGACCGATGTAAAGAAGTATCCAGAGCTTATTCTTATGCCTCAAAGCCCAACAATGAAACAAATACAGTACGCTTCTTTATACGCCATGTTCCAGGGGGGAAGCTATCAAGCCTCATCAACAATACAAACCTAGTAGACGAGACAGTTACTCTTGATAGCCCGATGGGCGATTTTTATCTTCGAAAGTCTGATAAACACATGCTTATGATTGCCGGTGGTAGCGGACTCGCCCCGATAGTCTCCATATTAGAAGACGCCAAAGAAAAGAATTGCAATCGCCCAGTTACAGTACTCTTAGGAGCTCGAACTCAAGCGGATATTTATTGTTTAAAGGAAATGGCTCACATATCAGAAACCTGGCCTAACACATTTGAATTTATTCAAATCCTATCAGAGGAACCCCAAAACAGCTCATGGTCAGGGCTTCGAGGCTTCATGGATAAATACTTAGAACAATTCGTTACTGACCATTCACAAGTCTACCTTTGCGGCCCCCCTGTAATGATAGACAGCTGCGTAGACGCATTAATCACCCTAGGCATATCCGATAAAGAAATTTTTACTGATCGTTTTGTTTCAAATTCCAATGTAACCAATTAAAAAAAGAAGAGGTTTACAGTATGTTTTTTCATTATTTAAAATTTTTCTTATTTCACCTCATCGGAGCAACGGCGGCCTTCGCAATATTGATGGGGGGGAGTTACATTTCAATGGGGCTACTGGCCATATTAGTCATCTACATAATAGGAGATGCGATACTAGGTGACGATACGTCTACCCCTCGATTTAAGCATCCTATGGTTTTAACCGTTCAACTTTGGGTCGCGCTCCCTCTCCTTTCGTTCATTGTTTTTTCAGCAATATGGAGTGTAAGCTCAGGCGATCCATTAGGTTTTGGTTCAACAATAAGTAATATCACTGGCTACGATATTATTACTGCAAGAGACGACACTCATTGGCTCCATCACCTATCTACATTAGCCATTACGGGTCTGATGATTGGTATTATAGGAACAATAACCGCTCATGAACTTACCCATAGGACATGGGACCCTGTTTCTATGTTTGTTGGTCGATGGTTATTATCGTTCAGCTTCGACACCATATTCTCAATAGAGCATGTATATGGACACCACCGCTATGTATCAACCATAAACGATCCTGCAACGGCGCCAAGGGGCAGGAATGTATATTTCCATGTTTTAGCATCAACAATTAAAGGCAACATAAGTGCATGGCATCTAGAAAAAGAGCGTCTTTCAAAATTTGGAATCAGTCCACTATCGATTAAAAACGGCGTCATTCGAGGCCATCTAATGAGCGTAATTTTAGTTCTTACTGCATTTGGGCTTGGAGGTCTTGAAGCAGGACTCTTCTTCATCACTTGTGCTCTATGGGGAAAATCCTTACTTGAAATAGTTAACTATATGGAACATTACGGTATGGTTAGAAACCCTCAAGTGGCAGTACAACCTCGTCACTCATGGAATACAAACAAACGAGTCAGTTCATGGGCCATGTTTAACTTAACACGGCATTCCCATCACCACGCAGACGGAAATGTCCCCTACCAGGATCTAAAGCCATACCCTGACGCGCCAATGATGATCAACGGGTACCTAACCACCATTGTTATTGCCCTTATTCCTCCGCTCTGGCATAGGTTAATGACACCAAAAGTACTCTCATGGGATCAAAAGTATGCCTCGAAAGAAGAACTCATTCTTGCCAAAGAAGCAAACATTCGAAGTGGCATCCCTAAGTTAATGAAGGCAAGTTCAAACCCTTTGTATAACAACAAATAAAACAAACATTCGGATCAAGCACCCTGATTTCAGGGTGCTTTCACATCAAGATGATTGCACGCCAATGAACGCCCCCTTACTTCAAATTACTGCTCCCAGAACACCAAAAATTGTTCAAACACGACCACTTATCAACAGAAATTATTACTTCACCCCCCTATTTGGGGGATACCTTTTCAATCTGTACCGTTGCAATATTCCCGCACTGCTCAACGCCAAGTATCAATAATGCATTCACATTAAAGGTATTAAAACGTGGTCCAGGTGACGTAACCATGAGGCATTGAGTAAGTAACCCAAACTCAAAATATCGCTTTTGAACAGTAATGTTTAGATATACCTGAGAATAAAAATAATTAAAGGAAAGAACATGAACATATCAAAAATTAAGCGTTTTATGGTTGGTCTTGTCATATCGACGGCATCATTTTACAGTGCTCAAGCCCTTGCAGGAGATGAATACAAAACCAAGCACCCCATTGTGTTAGTTCATGGGGTAGCAGGTTTTGACTCCATTTTTGGCATAGATTACTTTTACGGCGTACGTAACGCATTAAAAAAGAAAGGCGCTACCGTTTACACGCCCAATGTAACGGCTTGGGAAGATGCTTATGATCGAGGCCAGCAATTGATTGAGTATCTAGAAAACTTACAAGCATCCCTAGGCAATGATGTTAAGTTTAACTTGATAGGCCATAGCCTTGGTGGGCCTACTGTTCGTTATGCTGCTGAAGTTGGAGGCTCTGATCTCGTCGCTTCAGCAACCACAGTCAACGCCGTTAATTTTGGTTCAGACGTCGCTGATGTCGCGTTTGAAATTATACCCGTAGACGGTGGCGCAGCAGCGTTTCTCGATACCGCACTGAGCTTGATGGGAAACATCACAGACGCATTATCCGGTAATCCTGAATACGCGAACAATGCAATGGATGCCGCGACGTTTATGACGACACCTCGTTCAACGGAATTTAATAATCAATTCTCGAACGGTAAGCCGACATCGAGATGTGGCAGTGGACAAACCACCGTTGATGGCGTGAACTACTACTCCTGGGGTGGCGACATGGCGTTCACAAACATTCTTGATATATCTGACCCATTCCTAATATTTACCGGTGCAGTAATCAATGGAAGCAATGATGGCCTTGTTGAGCGCTGCGACCAACACTGGGGGAACGTTATCAGTACCAAATACAATCTAAACCACATGGACGCTGTAAATCACATCTTTGGTATCCATCACATATTTGAAACTGATCCCCTGACGTTATACAAAAATCACGCCGTTCGCTTAAAGTCAGCCGGCTTATAAACGAATAACCGTCCAATAACGGAATGGAAGCTTCGGCGGTACCTGTACCTCACTCACCGTCGGAGCGTCTCTATGGAATTAATGCATCGTATACATTTTGCCAAGGTTTACAGATGAAAATAACAACAATAAAAAAACTGCGCTCTATTTTAGGTTTCACTATCGCCTCCGTTGCGCTTGTAACCTATTGGGTACTAGATTCGGCTAACTCACCAACCACCCATGCAGTCACTCAAACAGCCAGTACAAATCACAGCGGTGAATCCATGTTTGGAGCACTTAAACAAGATGCACATAACGATGATTTAAAAAGCTCTAAATTAGAAAATGAAACACTTGGGTATGTATCCAAGTACGGAAAACTCCCTCCATCATTAAATGGAACCCTACTCGATATTAAAATAGAGACCGATGAATACGGCCATTTGATCATTACTGAAGATATTAAATACTTATTCGATTATTTTCTTTCTACCAACACCGAAGAAGACATTGATACCATCATCTTACGAACCAATGAGTATCTAGAATACAAACTCGACGAACCCGCTCTGAGCGAATCGAAACTAATTCTTACTCAATACATTCAACTAAAATCCAGTTTGTTTGGTTTAGAACAAGCATTAAATCAAGAGCAATCAAGCCTCATGGGCGCTTTGCAATCCGGTAATTTACAATCAGGCAATCAATACTTGGAATTCCTTAAAGATAGATTAAGCCGACGTAACGCATTAAGAGCAGAACACCTATCGCCGCAAGTTCATGATGTATTCTATAAAGCAGAAGAAAACTACGATGAATACACATTCTCCCGACTATCAATAACATCCGACAAGTCTCTGACCGACGAAGAGAAACAACAACAGTTGAATGACATCACGCTTATGCTTTCTGAAGAAGTCAGAGCGAGTATGAAAGAAAGCCAGATCATTGATGAACTAACAACGAAGACATCTGAATTACTCGATAACGGTGGCGATGATCAACAAGTATATGAACTGCGCCGCGACATGTTTGGTGAACAAGCTGCCCAGCGTTTTGATCAGTTGGATCAAAAACGCGCCCAATGGCAAACTCGTATGAACAACTACATTCAAGAACGAGACTTCATCTTAAACACCAAAGGCTTAGCTCAAGATGAGATTCAAGAACAAGTAAATGCCTTACGAGAAACGCACTTTGAAAAAAGAGAACACATTAAAGTCAAAGTATTCGAAAAACGAGCAGAAGCTTAACGAACAAACCCTAGAAATCTCAATTGTAAACGGATGGGAAAAAGCTCAGATTGAAGTGTCTGAGCCAAAATAGAAAACAGTGTAACTGCCTATCAATAATGGCTAAGCATAGACAAACACTTCTTAACAAGCTGAGAACCATCTGCTTCTACACCATAATAAACGGACTGCTTTTTTGTCGAACATTACGGAAAAGGTAACAATTTCCCCAAGTTTAGTAAGACACTCTCGTTATGTAACGCTTTCTTGGGCAACAACCACACAGCCTATATTGTTCCATTCCCGAGCATAGCCATTAATAAAAGTTAACTGGCCATACTCATCCATATCACTAGTACGACCTGTTAAATAAATCCACTTTTTATAGAGTTGATCAAATTTTATTTCATTCATTTCTGGAAATTTTAAGCCAGACAAATCATAAACTTTGTCGAAATATCTATTAGCTTCAAGATTGTATACATTTTTGGGAGCCATTCTTAATAGCTCTAGTAAACATATGAGATCTTCCTCGCCTCTTAGGCAGACACTATAGAAGTCCATATCTTGTTCCATGAACGCATCAGAAGATTCAAACAAGTCCAATTCAAATTCAGGCATAACAGTAAACAAGTAATGCCTCATACCTGAAACTCCTTTATCACATAACAAAGACATGGACGGACCAAGTCGGTCCATCCATTAATTCATATACTTCTTTGAGAGTTTTTATTAACCCAACTCTATCAAGGCTTTTCATAAATGCCAATGAGATTCCTAACTCACCATAGCACCAGCTTCACCCGTATCACTCCCAGAAATGTAATGCATCCTGGATTCAAGCAATATCCACAAACTCTAGCGGGAACACCTACCTAGGTAGATGCCCCGTTTTAACCAGTATTACTGTTTCCTCTTTCACAAAAGGATGGTGTTCGCTCATATGTGGGCTTCGTATCCAGCTGTTTTTAGGGTACGCCCCATGTTCATCTCTAAACTCACCCGACAACACCAATATTTCTTCCCCGCCAAAATGACGGTGGGGTTGGAATATTTCATTGGCAGGCCATTTCACCAAGGCCACATGTTCATGCTCAAACTCGTGCAGAGGCATGACTTGCAAACCTCCAATACCAGATAACCATTCCGCTTTAGTGGTATCAATACGCAGTTGCGCAGAGTCATTCTGATCGAACTGATTCAACTTAACAAAAATCGTACAGCCTTCTTTACTGAACGGTGTATGAAAACTGCCCGGCGGGTTACGAATGTAAGTGCCCTGCCCGTAATCACCCGTTTCGTCAGAGAATACACCCTCTAAGACAAAGATCTCTTCACCCATGGGGTGTTTATGAGCGCTAAAGCTTGAACCTTTCTCGTAGCGAACAATGCTGGTTACATGACCTACATCTTCATCCGAGCGAGCCAGCGGCTTACGCAACACCCCCGCAGATGGGCTGGAAATCCAGCCCATGCTGTCGGAATCTATGACGACTCGTTGTTCAAAGTCCAGATTCAACATACTTTAATTCCTTCCTGCTATAACCCCACCGTCTACATCCCAAATGGCACCCGTCACCCATTCTGATTTGTCAGACAGTAAGAAACTGATGGATTCTGCAATTTCATCGGCACGGCCTACACGACCAATAGGATGGAAGTCATTAAACCCTTCCAGTGCCTCATCGACTTCCGAGGGATCAATGAAGGCTTCATAAATTGGCGTTTTAACCACTGCGGGTGATACTGCATTGACTCGTATACCGTGTTCAGCTAACTCCATGGCCATATGTTGAGTCAGTGCATGCAGCCCTGCTTTCGCCATTGAATATGCCGAAGAAGGCGTAGCTTTAATCGCTTGCTTCGCCCACATGGACCCAATATTCACGATGTTGCCACCGCCGTTGCGCGTCATATTCGCGGCAACCGCCTGAGAAATCGTAAACGTTGCTTTGTTCAGACTCATGTACGTTTCGTAATCATCCTCTGTATGATCGATAAAAGGTTTGGGACTAAAATAACCCGCAGCATTAACTAAGTAGCCGATGTTTGTATTCGGTTCATTAATAAAATCCAGAACTTTTTGGACGCTTTCTTTTCTATAAAGATTAGCTTGTATGGCAGAAGCATGACCAATGGTTTGCAGTTCTTCCAATGCATTGGCTAATTTGGTTTCGTTATTACCAACGATGACAACGTCAACATTGTTAATGACTAACTTTTTAGCGGTCTCAAAACCCATACCGCTTGATCCACCAACAATTAACGCAACGCCTGTTTTATTAAAATTCATGATCACTTTCCTCTTTGCTTGGAAGCTCTACTTCGTGAGTTGATGTGGTAATCTTAAGAGCGAAAGATCGGCCTGAAAACCAGGCACAAATTGGTTAGGTAGGAACTTTTTGGTACATCTTTATGAAAACTAACGAAAAAATAATTGAAAGAAAATTAGCACCCACCAAATCAGCTCGTATGGTGGAAACCATTTACGGCTGTAAATGGTCTTTAACGGTTTACCAATTAATTGCCAACGGAGTCAATCGTCCGGGTGAAATGGTTCGAAATGTAGAAGGCTTAACCACGAAGGTGCTGAACAGTTGCTTAAAGAAGAACTCTGAGTTTGGCATTTTAGAAAGGATTGCTTACAACGAGCTTCCACCAAGAGTGGAATATAAGGTCACCGAATTCGGTACTAAATTCATTCGTATTTTAGATGAGATAGAAAAGCTGCAAGACGAAATCAATGATGAGATAAACCTAGAGTCAGCCCGTTAACCGTTATTTACTCAAAGTACTCAACCAAGCCAAAGCATCAACTTCATTGCGAAACACATCGAAAACAGAGGATGACGTTATATGACTTCTAACGATCCTTTCTTGAACATAGTTAGTAATAACAATGGCGGTTGCTTTGCATCCATGACTTTCGGCCCAAGTATAAATACTCGGCAATTGGGCCATCGATTCAGGCACACCCAAGGTGTCCCCCCAAACCTCCAGCCTTAACCAAGCGGGTTTATTCGAATCTAACACGAACTGTCGAAAAAGAGTAAAGGCAGCCATAGTGCCTTCTTCATTAAAGGCGCCTTGCGGACGAAGGATAAGTACATCCCCCTGCCATTCAAGCGCCAGTTCCCCATGTTCTAACATGCGATACCGTCACGTTAAATAAAGTCACCAGTTTGTCGATATAACCACCGTGATCCAATACATAGGAATATTAGACTAAATAACGAAGTATTAAAGTAAGTGACCTATGTATCAAAGCATAGATGTAAAAACAGACCTATTTATTTAGAACGGCAGAATGAAACCGTAAATGATCTTCAATAAGACTCGCGATGAAGTAATAACTGTGGTCGTAACCGTCATGATGACGAATGGTAATGGGATACTCACTCTGCTTCGCTGTACTCGCCAACACATCGGGTTTTAGCTGTTCTACTAAGAATTGATCAGAATCGCCTTGGTCTACTAGAATCGGTAGCCGTTCTTTAGAATCAGAGATCAAAGCGCAGGCATCGTAGTTTCGCCATGCTTGGGTCTCTGTACCCAAGTACGCAGTAAACGCTTTCTTTCCCCAAGGGCTGTCTATTGGGTTACATATGGGACTAAAAGCCGATACAGACTGATACTTCTCGGGATTATTTAGCGCCAACACCAAAGCACCATGCCCCCCCATAGAGTGCCCTGCTATTGATTGCTTATCAGAAACAGGAAAGTGCTTTTGAATCAGTGATGGCAATTCGTTAACGACATAATCGTACATTTTGTAGTGGCGATTCCATGGTGGTTCGGTGGCATTCAAGTAAAAACCTGCACCTTGCCCAAGGTCATAGGCTTCGTCGTCAGGGATATTGTTACCACGCGGACTGGTATCAGGCGCTACGATTGCAATTCCAAGCTCAGCAGCAATGCGTTGAGCACCTGCTTTTTGCATGAAATTTTCATCCGTGCACGTCAAACCAGACAACCAATACAGCACAGGAACAGAATGACCTTCGCTTACTTGAGGTGGCAGATAAATAGAAAGGTTCATTTCGCAATTGAGCGATTCGGAACAATGACGATATTGCTTGTGCCAACCACCAAAGCTTTTATTACTGTTTAGGAGTTCAACTGTCATAGGAAAGGCCTTTACTGATGAAGTCTTGATTAACGAGACGGAGCTATCTTAGGCCTTCAGAAAATAGAAGGCATAAGGCAGTGTTCAAACATTACTTATCGAAGTGAATGACCGTTCGAATGCTCTTACCTTCGTGCATTAAATCAAAAGCTTCATTGATGTCTTCAAGCCCCATCGTGTGCGTAATGAAATCATTGAGCTTAAACTCACCGTCCAAATAGCGCTCTACGTATTCAGGCAATTCTGAGCGGCCTTTAACACCACCAAAGGCGGAACCTCGCCATACTCGGCCCGTTACTAACTGAAATGGACGCGTTGAAATTTCTTGGCCTGCGCCAGCCACACCAATGACGACGGATTCGCCCCATCCTTTATGACAGCACTCCAATGCTGACCGCATAATGTCGACATTACCGATGCATTCAAACGAATAATCCACACCACCATCAGTGAGTTCTACGATCACATCCTGAATTGGCTTATCAAATTTTTTAGGATTGATACAATCGGTTGCACCGAGCTTACGTGCCAACTCAAACTTACTTTCATTGATATCAATCGCGATAATACGGCTGGCTTTCGCCATCGTGGCACCAATTATTGCAGACAAACCAATGCCGCCTAATCCAAAGATAGCAACCGTAGCACCTTCTTCGACCTTTGCGGTATTCATTACAGCGCCCATGCCGGTAGTAACACCACAACCCAACAAACAAATTTCTTCCAGAGGTGCTTCTTTGTTAACTTTAGCCAGCGAAATCTCAGGTAAGACAGTGTACTCAGAAAACGTTGAACACCCCATATAATGAAAGATAGGCTGGCCATCTTTATAGAATCGGGTTGTGCCATCAGGCATTAGGCCTTGTCCTTGTGTTTCTCGTATCTGCTGACACAAGTTTGTCTTGCCCGATAAACAGAATTTACATTCACCACATTCGGGGGTGTAGAGTGGGATAACATGATCACCCACAGCAACACTGCTGACCCCTTCCCCAACTTGTTCAACGATGCCTCCACCTTCATGCCCTAAAATCACAGGAAATATCCCTTCAGGATCATCACCAGATAATGTAAATGCATCGGTATGGCATACACCGGATGCAATTACTCGAACCAAAACTTCACCCTTCTTGGGTGGCATCACATCAACTTCTTCTATGGAAAGAGGTTGATTTGGACCCCATGCAATCGCTGCTTTGGATTTAATCATTGGTTGTGTCATTGGCTTATACCTATTCTTGAGGTTGCTGTTGCAACGGATGAACACAGTTTAGTTGTTTACAAATCAAAGATAATCCCTAAAAATATAAAAAGACTTTTACCAACCGGTAATAATTAATCAACAAAAATGAGATCACCTAAATTATGTCGAATTGGGAAGGCGTTACTGAGTTTGTAGAGGTTGCAGAGACCGAGAGCTTTACCGTTGCCTCTCGCCAATTAGGCATATCGACCGCCCAAGTCAGTCGGCAAGTAAGCGCCCTGGAGAAGCGCTTGGCCACCAAACTTTTTTACCGAACAACACGTAAGGTATCGGTCACTGAGGCAGGTCAACTCTATTACCAGCATTGCAGGCAAATACTGGACGGTTTGAATGAAGCAGAACGTGCGCTGACCAATTTACAAAGTACCCCTCAAGGCCAATTAAAAATCACGGCCCCGACAACGTACGGCGAAAGTGTAATCGCGCCATTACTTCATGATTTCATTTCTCAGTACCCAGATCTGACATTGCAGTTTCATTTAACCAACGAAAAAGTCGACTTAATTGACGGCAATTATGATCTCGCCATTCGACTCGGAAAGCTCGAAGATTCAAGTATGATGGCCAAGCGACTTGCCTCTCGTAGACAATACGTCTGTGCCACAAAGGATTACCTTGATTCAACCCCTGCGCCCAAGACATTGTCCGATTTAGAAACACACAACTGCCTTAAAGGCACACTCGAATACTGGCGTTTCCAAGAAAATGGCCAAGAACGAAATATCAAAATAAAAGGGAGCATAAGTTGTAACAGTGGTCATGCCCTGCTTGATGCTGCGTTAAAAAGTCTAGGGGTGGTTCAGTTACCGGATTACTATGTAAAACGTTATCTAGATGAAGGACAATTGATCCCATTATTATCTAGCTATGAACAAACGGACGAAGGCGTCTGGGCGCTTTACCCTCATAACCGACAGCTTTCTCCCAAGATCAGGATGCTTGTAGATTTTTTAAGTGATCAGCTCAATTGATTACCTGTTTTATTCTAATGAACTGCCTCCATACAAAGCACCCAGCATTTAGAATGACTCTTACCCAAATATATAAGAGACTCCGTTCACAGAAAACTTAAATAAAAACAAAATGACTAATTCGTGAACTTTTGGTCACATAACCGTGAGAACTCTTCTCTAACTTGATTAATGGACAGGATTTATACCCATTAAGCATCTAGAACGGAGTCAATATGAACAGGAAAATTCTAACAGGGAGTTTAGTCGTTGCTTGCCTAGGCACTGCGACCGCGTTATGGAGCTTTACAGAGCGATATAATACACACGATGTGACCCTCATTGACGTTAAAGAATACACTACCGATGAATACCCCGAAGACCCAGCACCGTTAAGCGCTTTTTATAAAAAATACGGAGGTAGATCCATTGAGCTGACTAAAAATGATGAAACTCATTTTAACTTTGTCTTATCCCCAGATTCAGATGACCGAGTGGCAACCATCACCTTTAAGGACATTGATTTAGAATTATTTGTCCCGAAACTTTCTGACTGGTCGAGTCAAGATGAAGGTCTAGAAAAAATAACGTTTGTAGACAGAGAATGGAACCGACAACAAGTCAGCTTTCTACCCAGCTCGGAGCACATTGAAATTGAAGGCGGAGATGGATTTGAGCTTGAAAACATCCATTCAGTCCACTTAGCAAGAAATTGCTTAAATGCTGGCTTATGGGAAGTTTTGCTATTCACTGAAGAAGACGGCGATAAGAAGCTGTACTACCAAGGTTGGTTTGATTTCCCTATGGGGCATTACAAGAACATATTTGAGGAAATCAACCAAATATCCTACTGGAAACACTGGTATAGATTGGAGCACTGGGTCGATCCCGAAGGCACCGAAATCAACCTCAGTAAACTTAGAAAAGTTCAATCCGAAGAAGATGTCATGGTTGATCCCCTTCCGAATGAACGAATTATTGTTGCGGGAGAACAAAAGCGAAAGATACGAACCTTAAAAGCCTCAACCAATCTAGTGACCTGGAGTGACATCTACAGTCAACCCGAAAAGATTCAATTCGCCAGTTTTGTCCCACCAGGACAATACAAATTAAGCACTATTTGGAATAACCAATATTGGAAGGTTGGGCAGTTCGATAGCGCTCTCATGCGAGAAATCAAACCCGCATCAGGCGAGCAAGGTTTACAAGAACTTGAAATCACCTTTGAGGACACAGATTCAGGTGATAAGAACAGATTAATTATCAGTGGTTTTGACGTAAACGCTTTACCTCAACTTGATACTCAGGATTACCCGAAAGGTCTCTATATGCCAATGGGCATCAACGTCCCGCCTTTCTACCAAAGTTACGATCAGTTAAAAACGTCGCCGCCGGATCAAAGCAGTTACTTCAGCATGATTTTGGATGAAGACAACCAATGGATAAACCACCACGAAACAAGTATCGATGGCCCTGTGATGCACTTAGATAAAGACGACAAGTCGATCTTGCACGTGTATTTATTGTCCTATGAGCGCCACACACTCATAAGACACTTTAAAGTCGAGCTTAATAACAAATTAACACTGGCCAGCCACTGATACCATGAAGCAGATAGAAATCAGTTGATACGCTTCAACTGATTTCTACTACCAGCCACTTTAAACCTTCAGAGCCACAGGCAACCGAATCTGAACCGCTAATCCATACTCAAGCTCATTGACCAGTTTAATTTCACCCCCAAATTTTGGGGTGACTAGAATATATAAATTGGGTGACTAGAATATATAAAATATGACTACCCAACCCTACATGGCCTTCCGCTCTTTGGCTGGTCACGAAGGAATAAGACAAGCTTTAAAAAAGGATAAGGTTAATCAAACCTTCACAAATTGCCCTTAAGCTTACGAAGACATCGAAGTCATGATTTATTAAACAATTAGAATTAAAAACATGCATTCATAGTACGTTCTAGGTTGAGGTGGTCATTTATGAACCCCGACAGTAGAAGCAACAAACCCTATCTTCTCTTGACACAAACCACTCTTGACAAATACCATTACTGATAATGATTAGCACTTAGATTAAGTTTAACTATTTCGATCAAATATTCAAAGCTATCTCCATTGAACGAACACGTAAAAGTCAATGTATGACAACACAGGCAAGTAAAAGATATGGAAGAATGGAAATTCTTGATCTGCGCTGCAAACCAAGCCTTCGATGGTTCTTATTTAGATAATGCGTTAACGCTTTATAACAGGGCATTAGATTTAGGAAAAAAGAACGCCGCTAATAACCTAAATAAAAACCCAGATATGTCCATTGCCAGTGTGACAATCTGTTACTTCAACATTGCAGACACCTATCTTTTGATGAAACAACCTGCCAAAGCAACTCAATATTTAAGAGCAACTCAATATTTAAGGGACTGTTTTGACTATCTAAAGGAACTTGAACGCCAAAGAGATCTAGGGACTGAAGCCCAACTTGCGATTCTCAGAGCGCATCGTCGTTGCTACAGAGAATGGCTAACCTTTCGAGAGCGTTTAAGCAGTTTTAATCAATTTGAGCCTGCAATCCAAGCATTAGAGAATCAACTAACGCATCAAGCTAACATTCATTGATGCTCATTAAAATCATGTCACACCATAAACGGAGTTAAAAATGTTCCACTCGTTACTGTCTAAACTCGACAAGCAATTTAAATTTGATCAAGTATCAGCGCACTGTGATATTCCATGTAAGATCTATGACCCTGCTGTTGCTCAAATCAGTGCTTTAACCATTATTCGTCTTCTTGATCTAATCCAAGAATTAAACGACAAAGACGAACTGACGTTAGCGGATCAAGCCCAGTTGGCTCGCCTTGTTGCTCAAAAAGAAGAGCACGCAACGAAAGTGAAAGAAGAAATCCGCATCATTTGGGGCGATTACTACAAGCAGCCTCAGTTTGATCAATTACCAGATGCTCATGAGTTAACTCACAGCATCATGCTACAAGCATCAAAATGTAAGCAACACATTGATAGAGCAATGGGCGTTACCTTGTTGGAACTTGTCAATAAGTTTGCAAAAGGTTTCTGGTTAACGAAAGGCGTTGCTACGTTCACAGCTACAAGCCCTTACCCACCAGCTGAAACAGTGGTATACCCTAAACTAGGTTAATATCAATGGGTGAATAGTTAATCGGTTCCTAGTTAAAAGGTAGATACATGTTCAGGGTGTTTAAAGTCACAGGCGATAGCATGGTTCCCACACTTCGTGATAAGGACTTTGTTATTACGTCCAGATGGTTCTTAAAACCCAAAGTGGGCCAACTGGTAGCGGTAGAACACCCTGAATATCAAACCATTGTTAAACGTATTTCACAGATCAATGAAGTGGATCAATTACTGCTTCAGGGAGATAACCCCAAGAGTGTCAGTAGCACACGCATGGGGTGGATTACGAAAGATCAAGTGCTCGGCCGAGTCTTATTTTGCGTTAAACAATCCTGAGCTTTCATGTTAAGCCCCTCAGTTTAATGTTGAACCTTCCCTCTAAGGGCTTTTGTCTGCCCTCTTTGCGTTTTCTTATTTAAACGCTTTCTTTGTGATGATTTTGTAGGCTTCGTTTGTCTTCTTGCTTTTTGTACGGAAGTCGCCTGTTTAATCAGTTCTTTCAGTCTTTCTTGTGCAGCTAAACGGTTGAACTCCTGGCTCTTGGATTCCTGAGATTTAATAATCACTACACCGTCTTTCGTTATTCGATGATCACTGATACTTAACAGCCTTTCTTTATAAAACTCAGGCAATGACGAAGCTTTAATATCAAAACGTAAATGAATTGCCGTTGATACTTTATTGACGTTTTGACCGCCCGCACCTTGGGCACGGATAGCCCACATGTCTATTTCACTGTCGGGGATGGAAACATTATTGGAGATAACAAGCATAAATAAACCGAGTGGTTACAACGTATCTAGGGTTAAAAAATAGAGCCTATTATAACAATAGGTCTTCTGTAATAGGATGGTAGGCACTTGCCGCATGAACCAGCGAATTAGCGGTTAATGCTGACACACCGTAAACCTCAGCATTCACATCATAAACGGCCCTAATTTTATCAAGCAGTAAGTCAAAGTCTCCATCACCGGACAATAAGATAACAGTGTCAACATCCTTTGCTGCCTCCATCACATCAATTGCAATACCCACATCCCAATCGCCTTTAGCGGAGCCATCACGACGCTGAATGTAAGGTTTAAGCCGAACATGAAACCCCATTTTTTTTAGCGCCGTTTGAAACTTCAACTGCTTATCATCACCACGATCAATCGCGTACGCATTGGCTGTGACAATGTCGCCCTGCTCACTTATTTTCTGCCAAAGTTTTCTGTAGTTGAATTGGCGACCATAGGTTTGTCGGGTTGTGTAATAGATGTTTTGCACATCTACAAAGATTGCAATTTTATTCACTGAAGGCCTGTTAATGAGAGTGAGTTTCAAACATTCCGTAATAGTAACAAGCACAATTTTGGAAGGCACGATTAATTACAATTAAAAGCGTACCCATCAAACAACCGAAGACATTAACCATTAATCGATGCAGCAAATTGACATATACAGCGACCAAACTAAGCTTCAATAGATGTAATACTCAACCCATTCATTCAACTAATACAACAGTCCATGCGTCTAAACCGTTTACTGATATCCAAAAACGCTTACCTCTGCCCATATATTTTTTCTTTTCTAATCGGCATTTCATTGTCTTCCTCTGCAGACGAATGGGAGATAGCAACGGACCAACACTTTCCTCCCTATGTCTATCAAGATCAATCAGGCATTAAGGGCATACACCTAGATATAATCAAAGCAGTGATGGCTCAACTCAATGAACCCTATTCAATCAAAGCGTATCCATGGGCAAGAGTAATCACCAAGATCAACAAGGCAGACATTGACTTCGCATTCCCTTTTGTTGGAACACCAAAACGATTTGGCCAGTACATCTTGGTTGGCCCGTTACAAGATGGTAGAACCGTATTTGCCAGTTCCATCACGTCACAGATTGAATATGACAAACTTGAAGATCTAATTGGTTTAACAATTGGGGTTGTTCGTGGTTATGCTTATACGGGAGAGTTTGATAATGCCGATTTTCTGATAAAGGATATGGAAGCAAAAGACAATATTAACAACATTAAAAAACTGGTTGCTGGGCGCATCGATCTGATTATAGGTGATGAAAATGTACTGGCAGTAGAGGCTAAAAAGCTGAACCTTCTCAATAAGTTGAAGTTCTTACCTAAAGCATTGAAAGAAGTTAAACGCTATGCTGCATTTCCAAAATCTAAGCAAGACAAAGCGGATCGCTTTTCTGCAGCGCTGAATGTTCTAAAATCAAATGGAACCTATCAGTTTATTATCGATAAACACGTCTCACATTGACGTAAGATACCATACGTCATAACCATTTTGATTAGGTAACGCCATGCTTCACAAGCTCCATAGAATATCCGCACTGGTGATTGCAATATTCGCTTTCTTTCATTTACTTAACCACCTTCAAGCAATCCAAAGTGTGGTTGCACATACGCAATTCATGGAGATCTATCGTGAGTTTTATTACCAGCCCGTTCTGGAATCGATTCTGATACTCTGCGTAATATTCCAAATATGCTCGGGCGTTTATTTTATCAAATCTCGTTGGGGAACACGCACTGGTTTCTTCGAAAGAGTTCAAGCGCTATCCGGTGGTTACCTAACATTCTTTCTATTAGTTCATGTCTCCGCCGTCAGTGTGGGCCGAGACATGCTCAATCTAGATACAAATTTTTATTACGCCGCCGCAGGAATGCACATCCCTCCTCTTCAATTCTTTTTCTTCCCTTATTACTTCCTGGCCGTCGTCGCTCTGTTCACACACATAGGGTGTGCAATACACTGGCTTACTAGAGCACGACTAACCGTTAGGACCCGCAATAATATGGGCTATCTGATCATTGGCATGGGCATTACAATCAGCACACTGATCATTTTCTCATTTGGCGGTGGGTTTTACGAAATCACCATTCCATCAGAATACCTAGATAGTTATCAATATTAGTTGGATTTACATACTTGATAGTCAGCTCCAGGGGATACGTTCCTTACAATCAAATATAGAGAAAGCATGGTCAACAAAATGCCCGGTTGAATAGCTAAAAGATGATCACTAAAGAGTACGCCTTGAGACACGGCAACTAAGGTTGGAATTAAGTAGGAAAATGCCAGCAACGTATTAGGCCCCGCCTTACGCACCAAATACTGCTGTAAACCAAACGTTAACAACGTCGTGAACACCGTTAAATACATAAGGTACTCCCAGAATACAAAACTGTTCCAGTGCACTGAGTCAAATGCGTCAGTCACTATCATCACAGGGATCAACATGAGTGTTCCTGTAAATAAGATTAAAAACGTCCCTAATGTGACCGGAACATCAGATGCCCATTTCTTAATCAAAACGATATGCGCCGCTAAACAGATACTTGCACCAAAAAAAATAACATCGCCGATGTTCAACATGTCAAAACCTATACCGATGTCATTCCCAACGACAAGCACCCATATAGCCCCAACGCTACCTCCCCCATAGCCTATTAGCTTCATTGGTGCAGTCTTTTCTCTGAGCAAAAAGAGACTAAGCACGACGCTGATCAATGGAACTAACGTATAAATCACTGACGTATTCAAAGCCGTTGTTGTCTTTAGTGACTCAAACAAACCTAGAAAAAACACAACTAAAAAGAAGCTGATTACAAAATACTTCGTGAAAATATCTTTAGTAATTAGACCCAGTTGCTTATAAACGAATGGCAGCATCAAACACATAGCAAGAACAAATCTCATACCCGTCGTTGCAATCGGATTCGCAAAGGGAACGATGTACTCCGATACAACAAAGGATGACGCCATTAGGCCTGTCCAAATCAGTAAAATTGCGAGTCTTGATAATTGATGGGTCATAGTAACTCCTTTGGTTCGAGCCAAAAGAGTATTAGAAACAACCAGCGAAATAATTAACCTAGGTTAAGTTGAATGAGTTCAGTTCATCCATATGATCTCATTGAAATCGATATCCTCTATTTCAATACTTAGCTGGAATCCAGATAAAACCACTCTACATCTAAGGGTTTAACCACCAAAATAGATCATTATTTACACGTATAATTACGACGCTTATTAATTTTGATAAAAATACCTAATTATTAAACCTAAATAAAAATCAATTGCTTAACATTTGGAAAAGATCCGCTAAACTATACGAATTAAGTTATTCGTGTGTCTAAAGGAGTCAACATGCAACAAACAATTTCCGCGAGCCAAAATAATACTCTTACTCTATCAGCAGCTGTTCAAGTTGTAAGTGCCATCGCTATCGGTGCTGCTTTATTATTTGCTGTGGGTTTTGCACCTATGGATGTTGCTCACAATGCGGCTCACGATGCTCGCCATGCATTTGCTTTTCCTTGTCACTAGCAGCTAATCATTAATCAAAAGAACAATTTCTAGGTAAATCCCACATGATTTTACGTAACATCTTATTGTCTGCAATTGTTGTAGGTCTATTCACGGGTCTGTTTTATGGTTTATTCCAGCAGTCTCAAATCAACCCTATTATTTATGCAGCGGAAGAATTTGAAGTAGCGGAAGAAGAACCTGTTGTTCAAGCACACAGTCACGGAGCTGAAGCGTCACAAGGCCACCACCATCACGATGAAGAAGCCTGGTCACCGGCTGATGGCTTCGAACGTATCGCGTACACCTTAGGTGCAGACATTGCGATCGCGATTGCCTATGCCATTATGATGATTTCATTAATGGCGTTCCATGATCTAAAAGCCAACAACAAGCCGAAAATCAACACCCTCCAAGGCACCGCTTGGGGTATTGTGGCAATGCTTGCCTTTTTCGTTGCGCCAGCCATGTTTGGCTTACACCCTGAAGTTCCTGGTACAGAAGCCGCTGTTCTTGAAGGTCGTCAAACTTGGTGGCTTATATGTGCAATCTTAACGGCCACTGGCATTGCTGTTCTTTATTATGCACCAATGAAGTTTAAAGCTGGCGGCATTGTGCTTGCAGCACTACCTCATCTAATCGGTGCCCCAATGCCTGAGCAACACGGTTTCGCAAATACTGACCCAGCTGCCGTTGAAGCCCTTACTCAATTAACCAGCCAGTTCTACTCTCTAACTGCTATTGGCATGGTTATCTTCTTTGTTCTTCTAGGATCAATGTCAGGTTTTGTAGTTAAACGTTTTGTGAAACTTCAAACGGCTTAATCCGAATTAGGGGGCGCTTCCCCCCCTTTTATCAATTATGAATGATCATCAAGCACAATTATTAAAACTCTTTACTGCCCTTCTAGAAACACAACGAACAGACCAAGATTCATTAAACGCGTCAGGCATGAGTATTATCGAAGATCAATGCCACTTTTCGATTCCGAACTTATTTCACTTTGCGCAATCCTTTGACGATCAGTTCAAAACACTTAGCTATTCCCAGTTCAGATCCACCCTGTTCAAGACCCCGATCAATGAACACCTTTCTACGCTAAACGCTCAAATCGTGATTATTCAAAACCGTCACAAAGTTGATCTCAGTACATACGGGCTAGTTCGAATAAACGAAAAGCAAGAAAGTTAAACTAAGCTAAACCACTCAATCAGTCTAACCAACGAGTTAGCGCTTCTTTCAGTTCATCCAAATCAATAGGTTTACTCACATAGTCGTTCATGCCTGCGTCTAAGCAGATCTCCTTATCGCCTTTCATAGCGTTTGCCGTGAGGGCAATGATCGGTGTTGTGATGTATCGCTCTCCTCCCTCTCCTTTTCTTATTCGTTGTGACGCTTCATACCCATCCATTTCTGGCATCTGGCAATCCATAAGAATAAGAGAGTAAGATGAGGAACCTATGGATTTATTAAGAGCACGAATGGCTTCAACCCCATTCTCCGTCACATCTGTATGTAAACCTATCCCCTCCAGAATACCTGTCGCCACCTGTTGATTAATAAAGTTATCTTCAACCAATAGAATCTTATGCGCAGAACTGAAGTCGGAGTTAGACGGATCAACCTTAGGTTCAATGATCACGTCATGCGGCGGTGAAGCGTCTTGCTTTGCGATCACCGAAACTAACGTGTCATATAAAGTGGAACCCATAATGGGTTTAGCGATGCACGCAACGACACCAGGTTGCTTTTCATAAGAATCTGAGCGCTCATCAATAACAGGTATGGTTATGACAAACGGTGCATTTTTATATGATTCACGATTCTGCAACTGTTGAATCAGATCAAGGCACTTACCTGCAAACGCATTTGAATCCACGATGATCAAATCAAAACAGGCAGTGTTATCTTGGTTTTCTAAAAATCGTTCAATTGCCTGCATCGTCGAAACACTTTCTACATCTGCGCCCCACATAAACAACTGTTTTCGAAGAAACTCAATACTTGATGATCGGTCATCAATGACTAAAATTTTGTATCCATCGAGTTTTCTTGGCTTAGCACCCTCGTCCTCTGTGTCTGCATGAGATAAGGTAATTTGAAATGAAAAACTGCTTCCTTCATTAACCGCACTGGTTACCGTCAGAGCGCCACCCATTAATTTACATAGCTGAGTGGATATGGCTAATCCTAAACCACTTCCGCCATACTTCCTATTCGAAGAAGAATCCACCTGAGAAAAGGAATCAAAAAGCGAGGCCAATTTTTCATCTGGGATACCAATGCCGGTATCTGAAACCGATATATTAAGCAGATGCTCATCTTGTCTCTGGAACGCATCCAGATCAGCTTTAATAATGATTTCCCCTTCGGTGGTAAACTTAACAGCATTCCCAACTAAGTTCGTTAAAACTTGTTGTAGGCGTCTTGCATCTCCTTTTACCCAACGGCTTTCAACGCCTGTAATATCCAGAATTAATTCAATACCTTTGTTCTGAATGCAAGGTGCCATTGCATTAGCAAAATCAACAAGCATTTTCTTAATATCGAAGTCTTCGGATTCTAATTCAAGCTTACCAGCCTCAACTTTAGAGAAATCCAAGATATCATTGATTAACGCCAACAGATCATTAGCGCTCGTGTTGGCAAGATCTAAATAATGCTTTTGTTTTTCATCGATGTCTGTGCGTTCAAGAAGATGAAGCATCCCTTGAACCCCATTCATAGGGGTACGAATTTCATGACTCATTGTCGCTAAAAATTCAGACTTAACTTTTGAGGCCGATTCGGCAATTTCTTTTGCCTCCGTCAGAGCAGCCGTTCGAGAGGAAACTTCGTTTTCAAGCGCTTTATTGAAGTCCATTACCCTTTCACGCGCATCGGCTAATTCCTTAACCATCGATGTAAACGACTTTTCAATCAGAGTTAACTCATTTTCTTTCTTTATTTTTAAATCAACATTAAATTCAGATAACGTATCAAATTTAACTCTAGAAATTGCATTGGTTAGAATATTGAGGGGATTTAATAAAATTCTCTGACTTACCCACCAAAAGATAAGCCACAAAGCAATGCCTTTAATCAGCGCATTAATGACCAAAAAAGTAAAACCCAATTGCACCCTCGTCATTATGACAGAGGAGTCAGAGTACAAAGTTGCTTTGCCTAAGGGTTGGGAAACACCATAAATTTCATAGGCAATAGGAAACTCATAAGAGAATAAATCACCAACAGCTTGGTTCTTAGATGTCCCAACCTCACCATTTAAAGAGAGATATTGAGGCTGACCATCATCCCCTACCATTGCGCCTTGTCCTGATAAATAAACGAAACCATCGCCTTTTAATCGTTCTATCTTTACGCCAACCACAACAGGTACTTCGGACAAGCCAATAACAATGTCATTCACCTGTTCTCTATCTAGATTCCAAAGCGCTTTTGCTAATACAGGTCCAAAGATCTTCTCGTAAGACCTTAGTTCATTGGCTATCGTGTCCCTGGTGTGTCGATACTCCTCAACGATATGGACAAGCGTTACAGTAATTGCGACCAAGCAATAAAGAACAAAGACAATTTTTAATAACTGAGTCGCTACTGATCGTCCATTGAGAAACTGTTGACTCATGGATTACATTCCTCTGGAATCCATTTAACCCAAACCGCTTGATTATCTCGATACCACTTTTCAGCAGCGTCCTCGTAACTGAGTTTATCAACATCAACAAGTGCTGAAGCAACAGCAATTTGGTTGTTATTAAAGTTCACATTTTTAAGGATTTTAAACGCACAACTCCACTTCGCTTCCATCCCTACCCATGCTGCTTTTTTTAACCACCCCCCTTTTGGATTACCACAGTCGTACAAGAACGTCGGGCTGGTACCCCATGAAGGGTCTGTTTCACATTCGGGAGCGTGTACAGGAAACTCAACAAAAGCGCCTTCAAATCGGGACTCGACCCAGTTAGGCGTCCAATTGAACAAAACAATCGGACGTTTTTCTTTAAATGCTTTTTCCAATTCGACCCATAGATCATCGCCCTTAGATAAAATATTAACCACAAAATCCATCTCTAACGCACGTATGCGAGCTTCATCCGGTTTCTCCCATGGCCCTGCAAAATAAACACCTTTTCCGTTAGAGTCCGGCGTTGCGAACAAAGGCGCGCATTCTTTTAGTGCTTTCCAATCGGGTAACCCTGGGCAAACATCGGTAACGTAATCGGGGTACCACCAATCTTCGCGAGTTTTAGCATCATGTTGACCTGCATCCACCATGTTGCCACCTTCGACCATACGATTGAACATGTCCGACATTGTGCCTTCCCAAACTTCCACTTGAACATGGGCTGCACCGTGAGCCAACGCCCCCCATTGATCAGAGGTTGATGAAGGCAAATACTCAATTTTATAGCCCATGGATTTAAAAACCTTCCCCATGACCTGTGAGAGTACAATCTGACTTGTCCAGTTATTAGTAACGATTCGAATGGGTTCATCTTTTGATTCTGAACTGCTGGCCTTAACAGAGAATATGCTGATAATTAACATCATAATCAGGATTAAGTGTCGGTTCATAAGGCCTTGCTTCCATTCTTATTTTTAAGTTATTTCTTCAGTATAGACACAGAAAAAGAGTTAGCTGACGAATATAAGTAATGCGAGACTAAACCTAAGTTAATTTCTTTCTCGGTAACCCAAGATAAACTGCGCTTAAACATCGAAGAGAAACAAAGGGATTTATGATGAATACAGCAGACATTGCTAACGCCTATTTAAGAGATCTAGACATTGATACGACAACTGAGCCTCTAGAACTCATTAAACAGCTTCAAAGTAGACATATAGCAAAATACAGTTTCAACAGCTTAGCGGTATTGATGAAGCAGACCATCGACATCGACTATGAATCCGTGTTCACAAAGATAGTTAAACAAGGCAGAGGCGGTTACTGCTTTGAACACAACAAACTCGTTTTTGAAACGCTGAATCAGCTAGGATTTGATGTAAGAATATTAATGGCTCGGGTTGTCTATAATCAGGACATTGATAGCCCTAGAACGCACAGAATTACGCTGTTCACCCTAAACAACGAACAATACATTGTTGACTGTGGATTTGGTCATTTTGGTGCACGTTATCCATTAAAGCTCGAAATAGGGTTAGAGCAGGAATTAGGTGATGCCTGCTATAGAATCATTCAAAACTCAAAAAATGAATATTGTTATCAGATCATCAAAGACGGTGCATTTTTTACTCTGTTCACATTCGATTTGGGCAGGTACGATGAATCAGATTGTTTACTAGGACACTTTTATTCTCACAAATACCCAAAAGCAGGGTTCGTTAACAACCTGGTCGTTTGCCGTAAAGAGTTCAATGATATTCGGTCACTTAGAAACCATGAATTTCATCGTATTCAAAATTATGAAACAGAGGTAACCGCGATAGATAGCTCAAGTCATTTAAAAACGTTGCTAATGGATGAATACAACATTGATATTGATTCTGCGGTTTCTACCTTCTTCTACGAGAATTTTGTTAAAGTGAAACAGGGCCAGTAAAGCCAATTCAATTAAAACTATAGACTCACAAGAAATGAGTAGGGCCTGAGATGACAGTGCATCGGTGGTTAACTTAGAGAATACCTATAGCTATGATATGAAGCCTGAAAACATACCTACGCGTATAATATGATTTAGAGAAGAGACCTGAAATACAATAGAGTACGTTGCACTGGATTTTAAACAATATTAATAGCGTAGCTTCCCGTGGCTTTGCACAACGCCCCATTTATCAATACAAAACTCTGCCGAGGATCTAAAAACAAACAATGAATAAAGAGCACGCAGAATCCACGTTCATTAATTTTCTACATCAATCATACGGTGTGTTTGAACTTAATAATTTTTCAGAAGTAGGGATTGAAGCGTCACTTAAATTCTATTCTAAGGGCTCCTTCCTTATTACTCAGGGTAAAGAAGCGAATAAGCTGTTCTTCCTAATCTCCGGTTTAACACGTTATGTCAGCACGTCATCTGAAGGCAAAGAGTTCACTCAATCTTTTGGCCAAGCCCCGAGGATAGCAGGGTCAACTAAATCCATGATTCAAGACACACCAGCACTTTTTAGCATTGAAGTTTTAGAAGACGTCGTTTGTTTAGAATTCAATTGGCAGGATTTCTTTACAAAAATGAAACCTGTAAAAGGTTTCCTAGAAACCTACCTGCACATGATGGAGGTGTTATTCATTGGAAAAGAAGAAAGAGAAAATGCCTTTGTTCAGCTCACCGCTGAACAACGCTATTTGAACTTTATCCATCAAAATCCAGAGTTATCTGAAAAAATACCACTGCAATACATAGCATCATATATTGGTATCACGCCTGTGGCACTCAGTAGAATTCGTAAACAGCTATCTACGGGTTAACATCAAACAGAATGTTCCTCGTGGACTTCTATGGGCGGTTTGTGCTCCAGATGCCCCTTCTGACCTTTAGGATGAATATGAAGGTGAGAATGATTGTGTTGATGAGGGTGTTTATGCATAACAGCCTCTTCTAGCGTACCATTTTTAAGCAACACGGCGCGGTTGGCCAGTCGCTCGATCAACGTACGATCATGAGAGACGATGACCATGGCCAAATCTAAAGACTCCAATAACTCGACCAAACGCCTCTCAGCATTTTCATCTAACCCATTGGTTGGCTCATCCAACAATAGAACGTCGGGTTGCATGGCGAGTACCGTTGCAAGCGCCACAAGACGCTTTTGTCCACCAGACAGTTTGTGAGTAATACGATCAGACAAATGCTCAAGACCTAACTTGGCAAGGGTTTCTTTGGCTCTTACCGTTGCTTCTTGCTTACTTAGCCCTAAGTTCAAAGGACCGAAAGCAACATCCTCTATGACCGAGGGACAAAAGAGTTGATCATCTGAATCCTGAAACAGTAACCCGATTCGCGTTCTAACTTCCATGAAATCACGTTCAACGTGCCTGACTTTCCCAAAGGCACTGATCTGACCTTCCGTTGGGGATTGCAGCCCTACAATCAATTGCATCAAAGAGGTTTTCCCTGCGCCATTCCCCCCCAATAAAGCAAGCCGATCCCCCGAGAACAAAGACAAGTTCACGCCTGAAAAAACAGGACAATCATAATAGCCAAACGCAATATTATTCAATTGGATTAAAGGTGCTTTCATATTTGGTGCTCAACAAACAGTATCGCTAAAGAAAAGAAAGAAAATACTAAAAAAGCAGAGGTATCTTTCACTTGCCAGTTTTTATTATCCAATAAGTACAATCGGCCATTGAATCCTCGACACTTCATTGCGTTCATTATTCTTTGCGAGCGATCCATACTCCTTACTAACAACATACCGATTAACCAGCCAAACGTACGCCATGTATGGAAATTACTTTTCGGTACAAACGCTCGTGCCCTCATGGCTTGTTTTAATCGACTGTACTCATCAAAAAGTACATCCAGATAACGGGCCGTCATCAAAAACAAGTGCGCCAATTTATTCGGTACTCCAAGTCTCGCTAAGGCATGGCCTAGTGTTTCAGGCTCCAAGGTACCCAACAAACACAGCATGCTGATTATGATTGCATTTGCCCTTAAAAAAACCGTTAAAGCGCGCTCAAGACCTTCGACTGATGCATTAAAACCGCCCAACTCCCAGACTACTTCTCCCTCTATCGTAAATGGAAAGAATATTACGATGAGAAGAATAAAACCTTCGAAAGCCAACAATCTGCGAGCGATAAGCTTCAGAGGTAACCTTATACAAAACAAAAGAAATACAGAAAACAATAGGCTAAATATTAATGCCAAATGATTAGTTAAGGTAGAAATCAAGAGCGAAAAGCAAACTGCAATCAGTATCCTCAGGCGAGGATCAAACTTATCAAGCCACTCCGTTTCTTGAGCGTTCGCTAATGGTGCAATCTGCATCATTGTTTATTACGCCACCACATAGAAAAACCAGCAATGCCGAAAATAAAACCAATACCACCAATAATGTCACTTAATCTAGCTTTATCCGCTGTTGCTTTCAGCTCTGCTCTCAAAGGGCCTATTTGTCGAGCAACCGCAGTTTCAACGATCTCTGTTAGCTGTTTAGGGGTTATTGATAGACTCTCATTGGTTTGCAAATTAGCGTTGGATAGGGCTTGAGGGTCGCGCTTTAAATCAAGAGTATTGCCATCCGAGAACTCCTCTTTTTTAATTAACCATTCAGCTCGGTGACCATCGCTCGTATCAGCTACCACAAGATAATTCGATGAAATGGGGGCTTTAAATATAAATTCGCCCTCAGAATCAGGAAGCAATTGTTTAATGGTTTCTTGTTGCTCGTTCTTAATCTCAACCTTTGCTCCCGCAGCAGGCATGCCACCCGAAAAATACGCATAGCCATGAATAGTATGACCTTCTGCGTAAGCAAAAACCTTCAATAAATGGGAATGCGCTGTACTGGATGCTAAAAGGGTTATGGCAACGACCATATGCTGTAATACACAAAGTCGAATCATCAAGGCTTACTCGCTCTGACAAATAAAATTTCTGGAGAAACACGCTTTAAAAACACCAGAGTCACCCCCGTTATTGCCGCTTCGGCGAGTACGAGAGGAATATACGTCATAAGAATAACCTTACCAGATGTGAGATACTCAGCCCCGCTGAGAACAAGTGATGCACCCACAAGCACGCCTGTTAAAGATGCACCAACAAAACCAGAAAGCATCCCCAGCATTAAAACCTGTTTGCCTTCCACTTTAGCCAATAAAGGTCTGAAAACAAACGCGCACAACAAAGCAGGAACAGCAATATTAAAGGTGTTAACCCCCAAGGTGATGAGTCCTCCATGCCCAAAAAAGACAGACTGCATTAATAGAGCGACCAAAATTGCCGGAACCGCCGTCCAACCTAAAATAAGCCCCATCAACCCATTTAAAATTAGGTGAACACTGCTTGGCCCTACCGGCACATTTACCAGTGAAGAAACAAAAAACGCAGCCGCTAAAACAGCGGCTTGAGGAATACGATCGTTTTGTAATTTTCGAACACCAACCGCCGCAATAGCAAACGTTGCGGCTGCACCACTTATCAATACAGGTAACGCTAGGACACCATCAGGAATGTGCGCCAAAGTAAAAACCTCTGTTTATTTCATATCTCGAGTATTAACCCAAATCAAAGCACCTTCTTCAACAGGTACTTCTTTTCCTTCTGGGTTTTTCATTTTCTGGTCGCCTTCAATTAACGCAGCGAAGCCCCACCAACCTGCTTTAGGCATGACATAACTAAAGACACCGTTTGAATCGGCTTTAATCACTTGGGTAATGTAGGGATCAAAAGGCGCAACAATTGTACCGTCGTTACGCCATTCAACTTCAACTTTCGCAAAAGGAACAGGTGTACCATTTTTCTTAACAATGCCTTGGAATAAATTGCCCGCCCAAAGTCCATAAGGCCTTACCAATGGTTCAATTTCTACAGGAAAACCTACGGATTGATCCCAGCCTTCTTCCGAGCTGTACGCATCAACTATCACTTTAGTGTAATGAATAATCATCACCCCTTCCGCAGGTTCCCAATATGGCGCCGGTTCCACGTAGAAAATGTAATCACCTGGCTTTTTGAAACTGTACGATGCCGTGTAAGCGGTATTCTGATTGAACTTGTTTTCCACCAAACCATTTAACAGGTTTTCTCGACCAAACTGAGATAACACGCCAAATTTAGCCGGTTTTTCCATATTCATTACAGGCCCTTGACTCATAGGGTGTGTGAATTTCAAATCCAGTTCAATTTTACGCTTTGTTTTTTCACTCACTATGTCCAAGGAGGGAATTAACTCTTGGAAATGCCCTAAAGCGATTGATGGGACAATGAGTGTTGAAAGTAGAATATAATTAAAAATAGATTTCATTTGAGAATGATCTTCTTTTGCGTTTAAGTTTGAAGTGCAAATATTACGAAAAAATAATTCGTAATACAATTCAATAATTAAACGCACATAATTAAATTTATTAATTAAGTCTTTGGATGAGCATGTGAATGATAGTGTTCAGATGTCCCATGCTTGTGCTTTTCACCCTGAACTTCTGCGGGTACCAGGTTCAACTTGCCATGACGAACACCCGCTTGGCTAATGATTGAATTAGCAAACTCTTGCACTTCAGAGATTGAACCTTGAAGAACAACGGTTTCCATACAGTTGTCATGGTCGAGATGTACATGAAGCGTTGAAATAGCAACGTCATGATGGTGGTGTTGAGCACGTGTTAAGCGGCGAGCTAACTCACGTTCATCATGGTTATAGACATAGGTTAACGTGCCGACACAATGGCTCGCGGTATCGTTAGCTAATTCTTCTGCCTCAATCTTATCTCGAATGAGATCTCGAATGGCTTCCGAACGGTTTTTATAGCCATTGGCTTGTAAGAAATGTTCAAATTTTTCAATAAGATCTTCGTCAAGCGATACTGAAATTCGTTCCAAAGCCATAAAGCCTACTCCAATGATTATTCCGGCTCGGCGAAATTAGGGGAAAAGACAAGGTATGTCAATTCCCCAGATAAACATCATGAAGGTTCTTCTGTTTGAAAAACAAACTCCTCCATCGCATCTACTAACAGTTCAGTGACGGTCTTTTGTTCCTCTTGTTCAAGATTGATGGTTTCTCGTTCCGCTTTTTGCTCTTCTCGTATCGTATCTAGGCGCGCTATCGCATCCGCTATATCCGCCATTCTTTGATTTATTCGCTTAGACTCTTCAGTTTCTTGTATCTCAGGCCCTAACTCGTTGAACTGTTCAATCTCTTCTGCCATCTCATCAGTCGTCATTACATCAACGTCGGAATTCTTCCCCAAAGAATGATCCACTAGATCAATTTCTTGAACGGATCTAACTTCACCATTTTCCATTAACATCAAGCCATTCGCCTTAATGTTTGCTAATGGCAACCCCTCTTTTGAAACCAAATCGAAGTCTGCATCACTGGAACCTAAAAATATCGCCCCCGCCCCCGTTTCTTTTAAGCCCATCAATGATGAAACGCCGTTCTCATCGGACACCCATACTTTCAGTTCCTCAAAGATAGGGTCTGACTCATCAATCCACATATTTCCATCAGAATCAAACTCGGCCAATTCTGCAAAGCCCTGTCCAGTTTGGGGGCCAAACAACTCAGACCCATCATCGGCCTTCCCATTACCGTTCCTATCCAGCATTAGGTAACCACTGCCCTTACCAAGCGTTGCGATTGTTTCATTGACTCCGTCACTATCAATATCGAACTGAAAATACTGATCTGTCAAAGTTACACTTTCGGCACCAAAGTTAATCACCAGTGGGTCAACCATGGGTTGAACATTAACAATCAACTCCGCTTCTGACTTAACCGTTTCTTTGCGATCCATTGCTAAATAAAGTCCGAAATTAATTTCTCGGCCATCTGCGGTGCTTACAGTGCCATAACCGTTGTAAATCTGGGATTGTTCAGTATAAGAGTGCGTATATTGAGATACCTCCATTAAACCTAACCCACTGGTGTTAACCCCTACTGATCTAAAAGCGGTGTCGGATGTTTGAAGGCTACTGTCGATGGACAAATCAGCAGCTTCTACTGACGAGAATTGATCAACCTCTTGTCTGTTTTGTTGGACTTCAGCAGACTGATTAATATGAATTGCTGCTTTACTCCCTTTCAGCATCACATTAACTGCCGTTTGCGCTAAATCAGAAGAACTAAAGTGGACGTCAGTACTTTCTCCAACAGATTCAGCCTGTCCTGAATATGACACATCACTGGCTCTAAAAGAGAACTGCTCTTGCTCCTGCTGGTAAAGTACTTTGGCTTGTTCAGATATGCCCACAACGACCCCAGTTGGGTTTTGTGGTCGACCAACATCAACGACGGTTGCTTCACCTGACAAGTTAATGATCTCAGAAGACCCTTGACCTATACCCTGTTGATTTGGAACACTTTGAACTGAATTGCCAGAAGCGCCCAATGTCGCTTGCTCCGTTCGCAACTCTCCCTCACTTGATGTAACGATTGACTCAACCTTTTTAAAACGACGCGCAGCAGAGTCCATCTGCACTGTAGATGCATCAATTTTCATAATTCCTCCAGCCGAATAGTGTTTCTGAGCAGCCAAGCTCAAAAACGTAAACCTCCATTAAGGGCTATCGGCCATCGCACTGAACATTTGATAACCACTTATCATTTAATTGAGAACGGAGAGAAACCATGTACCTTTCATCAACTTATGAAGATGAAGCGTATGTCGTTGTTAGGTTTGTCTATAGTAAATACAGGATTTACCAAGAAGGTGAAGTTGTGAACACCCTGAAAGATAGTTTATTTAAATACTTTGTCATTCCTGTTGTGAGTGTCTTTCTTATCTCACTGTTGTGTTTCTGGCTGATCATTCCTTCATTCATTGAACAGCGCGCAATTGAACAATCAATCACTGCGTCTGAAAGAAAAGTCCAAGAATATAAAATACTTCGAGGTTACTACACGAAGAATGTGATTAAGAAAGTAATCGCTAATTCTGATATCAAGGGCTCTTTTAATCATCAGCAAGAACAAAAAACGATTCCCCTACCCGCAACGTTAATCCATGATCTATCTTCTGAGTTTGAGGACAAAGGTCTCAGTCTGAAGCTATACAGCGCATTTCCCTTTCCAAACCGAAACAATAGAAAGCTTGATGAATTTGAGAACAACGCTTGGTCATTTTTAAAAACTCATCCTGAGGAAAGTTACCACGCAGTTGAATACAATGAAAACTCTGCTGTTTTAAGAGTCGCCATTGCAGACACTATGTCAGCCCAAGTTTGTGTTAATTGCCACAACGCGCATCCCGATACACCAAAAAACAACTGGAACCTTAATGACGTAAGAGGTGTTTTAGAAGTTCAAACGGACATTAGCGGCCAGATAGAAATTGGTAAATCCCTTTCTCAAGTATTACTTTTCATACTGATTCTTTTCATGGTTGTCTTACTGCTGATCATGGCCATTGTTTATAAACGTTTTATACAAAGACGTCTTCTTTGGCTCCACAAAGGGTTAAACGACATATACGAAGGTAAAGCGAATGTCGACGAAGGACTGGATGAACGAGGAAACAATGAAATCACTCAAATAGTAAAAGCATTCAATCGTGTTAATCAAAAATCTCATACAACTGAGTCATTACTTAGCGATATGTCTGATGACTTGGTGAGCGTTTCAAATTATGTAACTCAAGATGCAAATTCAACACTGGAATCCATGAATCAGCAATCATCAGCAACGGACCACTTGGTTTCTTCAATAGGAGAGCTGTCCTCTGCGATTGAAACGATCACCTCAGATTCGCTTCGAGCAACCGATCTCATTCAAAATGCAGCAACCGCTGCAAACAACGGTAAATCTGAAATTGAACATTCCTCTCAATTAATTACTTCGCTTGCTAATGAAGTCCAAAATGCAACTGAAAGCATTGAGTCCCTAGGAAAAGACACAGAAGATATAGGAACCGTACTGGAGGTTATCAAAGGCATTGCAGAACAAACAAACCTATTGGCTTTAAATGCGGCGATTGAAGCAGCCAGAGCAGGAGAACAAGGACGAGGGTTTGCGGTCGTCGCGGACGAAGTCAGAGCCTTAGCCAGCAAAACACAAGCGTCAACAGAAGAAATACAAACAATGATCGAAAAGATTCAAACTGGGTCTGCAACAGCGGTCTCAGTTATTCAAAGTGGACAAACCAAAGCCAATGAATGCGTTCAACAGTTTAATTCAGTCTCTGATGCCATAGCAACAATTTCTGACGCAATGAATTCGACAACCGAGATGAACGCAAACATTCAAAACCTATCAAGCAAACAAAACGACCAAATGAAAGATGTCTCCAACCAAATCCAGAATATATCAGAGCTCTCACATAAAACAGCGCATGAAGCAGAATCACTTGCCAAAAGCGCAGATCAATTAAGCACCCTTTCTCATTCAATCAAACATCATTAATCTTAGTGATTACGCACGTTAATGATCTTAATCATTAAATATTAAAATCGGGCCACTTTCTTCCCAGGGCTTATACTTAACCATTACAGATTTAAAGAGCGTTGATTCTAAAAACTCAGACAACCAAGCTTTCACATGTTCATAGGGGGATTGATCAAACCACGCCTTATCGACATGAGCAAACTGTCGAATAAAAGGCGCAATGGCAGCATCGGCCAAACCAAACCGACGACCAACTAAAAACCCTGTCCGCCCTAGACGTGACTCTAACTCTGTAAGAAATTTTTCGCCTTGCTCGCGATAACTTACCTCAGAAGATTCTGGAAACCTAACCGAGTACTTATAATGGTCAAGATGTTTTTTAAATTCATTATCGTTTTTGTCGATTAGCATTAAGGCATCATCAAGTAACGTTGGCTGACCAGGATACATCCAGCCCTCTGGGTCCTTGTGTGTTAACGCCCAGAGCATAATATCAAAACTTTCATCTAGAACTTGCTCATCATTCAAACAGACAACGGGCACTGTCCCTTTCGGTGAGATCTCAAGCATGTGAGCCGGTTTATTCTTCAGCTCAATTTCACGCAATTCAAGCTTAATACCACTCATTTTTATAGCCAGTCGGGCTCGCATGGCATAGGGACAACGACGAAAAGAATACAGTAACGGAGTTTCTATTTGCGCAATCATAAATAAAGCCAGTATTCAAAATTAGAAGGCAGTCTAATTAAATCATTAAGATATTCAACCGCTGAATTAAAGTCACCGATAACAAACATGCTAAGATGCAGCACCACTCACGAATGGCAGATAAGAAATGGCACTTAAAGCAACCGTCTTTAAAGCAGAAATCCAAATATCAGACATGGATAGACATTACTACGCGAGTCACGACCTAACGATTGCTCGACACCCCTCTGAGACGGATGAGCGAATGATGCTCCGAATCCTTGCCTTTGCAATGAATGCCAGTGATGACTTGAGTTTTACCAAAGGTCTAAGTTCGGACGATGAGCCAGAACTGTGGGAAAAAAACTTAACGGATGAAATTGAGTTATGGATTGAATTAGGACTACCCGATGAAAAAAGAATACGAAAAGCAGCAGGTCGATCTAAAAAAATAGTGTTGTACACCTATGGAGGGAATGCAGCTGATATATGGTGGGATCAAAGCCAATCAAAATTCGATCGCTTTAAAAACCTAACCGTTATCAATATCAATGAAAAATCCTCTAAAGAATTAACCAACCTAACGGATCGTACAATGCAGCTTCAATGTACGATCCAAGACAATCAGGTTTGGTTAGGCAACGATACTCACAATATTGAAATTACACCTGCAGTATTGACGTCCTCTTAATCTTACAAAGGTCAATAATTAGCGTTGTTTTATTTTCGATGTTTAGCCCATGGATCAACTTTTTTACTCTTTAAAGAAGAATGATCCATGACGGGCTCATCCCCTCTTCGCATTTCAAGAAACAAAGCTTCAACTTTACTTCGTGCCCATGGTGTTCTTCGCAAAAACTTTAAGCTTGATTTAATACTTGGGTCTTTCTTAAAACAATTAATCTCGACTCGTTGTGCCATTTCACCCCAGTCATAGTGTTCCACCAATTCTTCTAAAATATTTTCTAATGTCATGCCATGCAATGGATCATGAGTTTGTGAGTGGGATGTTTGCGAACCAGACATTTCCGAACCAGACATAGAGAACTCCAATTAACCGTCTATTATTAATACATTCTAACGCATTCAATGATGGAACTGATAAATGAATTCCTCCAATAACGCATCACTGCACGAGCATCATTGTGATGCGTGCAGGTCTGATGCAGCACCTATTACAGAATTCGAAGCAAAAGAGTTAATGACGAGTATTCCGCTCTGGGGCATAAGTAATGTCACAGGCGTTGATCAATTGGTTCGGACATACACCTTCAAAAACTTTGTTGAAGCTCTGAAATTCACTAATAGAGTGGGAGATATAGCGGAAAAAGAAAATCATCACCCCGAGATTAGAACCGAATGGGGGAAAGTAACCGTTTTGTGGTGGACACATAAAATTAGTGGGCTTCACAAAAATGACTTTGTCATGGCCGCTCAAACAGACCAACTCTTTGAAAATTAAGATCAGCAGTATTCTAGGACAATAATAAAAAATAGGGATGAGGATAAGTAATGACTAAAAAGACGAACTATCAAACGTGCAACCTATGTGAAGCCATGTGCGGTTTAGTGATAGAAACACAAGGCGAGAAGATTTTATCCATTAAAGGGGATAAAGAGGATCCACTTAGTAAGGGTTATATCTGCCCAAAAGCCACTGCACTGCAAGACATTCATGAAGACCCTGATAGATTGACTAAGCCTCTCGAACGTACTAAACACGGTTGGCAGCCTATCAGTTGGGATGACGCCTTTGATCGAGTATCGTCTAAAATCAAATCCATTCAAAAGCGGTATGGTAATGATGCTGTTGGTACGTATTTAGGTAATCCGAATGTCCATAACATGGGCGCCCTACTTTACGGTCGTCATTTTCTTCAGGCACTCAATACTAAAAACATGTATTCAGCCACCTCTGTCGATCAACTGCCGCATCACCTAGTTGCGTCTAAACTCTTTGGTCACATGTTGAATATACCTGTCCCTGATATAGATCACACTGATTACTTCCTAATTTTAGGCGCAAACCCTGTTGCCTCCAACGGTAGCATAATGAGCTCCCCAAATATCAAAAAGCGCCTTAAGAGTATCCAAAGCCGAGGCGGAAAAGTCATTGTCATTGATCCTCGTTATACGGAAACCGCAGAACTAGCAGACAAACACATATTCATAAAACCAGGGACAGATGCACTGCTTCTTTTAGCAATGATACATGTCATCTTTGAAAGTAATTTAATTGATGATAATTGTACAAAATACCTTTCAAATGAATTGGACGGTATTCAAGAAGACGTAATCAATTATTCACCCGAACGCGTTGCTTCGATCGTCGGTATCGATTCAGTATCCATACGCAGACTTGCTTATGAATTTAGCGAAGCAAAAAAACCCGTGTGTTATGGACGAATGGGGACTTCGGTCCAGTCCTTCGGAACATTAAGCCAATATCTAATTACCTTATTTAATTTACTGAATGGTCGGATCGACTCTGTTGGCGGAATGATGTTTACTAATCCAGCAGCAGACCTATTAAGTCACACTAGTAAAGGGCATTTTGATCGATACCGTTCCAGAGTACGAAATCTGCCTGAATTCAACGGTGAATTTCCAGTATCCACACTTGCGGATGAAATCCTTGAACCCGGCGATGGTAAGATCAAGGCAATGGTGTTTGCCGGAGGCAACCCTGTGCTTTCAACACCCAACGGCAATAAACTGGATGAAGCGCTGAAGGGGTTAGAGTTCATTGTCGCTATAGACTTCTATCTTAATGAAACCAATCGTCACGCGGACATCATTTTACCTCCTGTAAGCCAGCTTGAACGTGAACATTATGACCTCATATTTAATTTGTTTGCTGTACGCAACACAGCAAAATATTCCCCTGCGCTATTCAAAGCCCAAAAAGGAACAAAACAAGATTGGGAGATATATCAATCCCTCACAGAGCTGCTGCAGGGAAAACTCAAAGTAAAAGATAAAATAATGCAGCAAATAAACCGTCATTTAGGTCCAGCAGGCCAATTAGACCTCTTACTAAGAACAGGACCGCACGGGCAAAAGTTAAACCTCAAAAAAGGATTAACACTTAAAGAACTTAAACGTTTACCACACGGTCTTGATCTTGGCGCGTTAAAGCCCAGCCTCCCCCACGCATTACGTACCAAGAGCAAGCGTATTGAGCTATCAAGAGACTTTTTCATGAAAGACCTACTTCGTCTTGAAAAAGAGTTTTTCGACTTCTCTGAAGAGCCTAAGAAAGCGGAACGCCAATTCACATTAATCGGCCGACGTCACATAAGGAGCAACAACTCTTGGATGCATAACAGCCACCGTTTGGTCAAAGGAAAACCTCGCTGTACTGCAATGATGAATACAGCGGATGCTCAGTGCCTTAGCTTGAAGAACGATCAACTGATTGAAGTATCCTCTAACGTAGGCAGTATTGTCTTACCCGTTGAAATCACAGATAAGATACTCAGTGGTGTTATCAGCATTCCGCACGGTTGGGGACACAATAAAAAGGGAACACGATTGTCTATTGCAGAGAAAAACGCAGGACAAAGCGTAAACGCATTAACGGATGAAACAATGATTGATAAATTCTGTGGGACTGCCGCTCTGAATGGCATCCCAGTGACCGTAAAAGCCCTAACGAATACCGACGATATCGAGAAGGATACAGAGAGCACTCAACAACTGATGAATGCAGAAGCCTGATGCAAAAATGCCCGTATGAATTACGGGCATTTTCTAGTTTACTTTACCGAATCTATTTATAGCACTTCTGTTCTCTCGAACGGTGTTAGGTAGTGCTTAGTAAATTTCCATTCCTTATCTTGTTCCATGTGATACTCAAGCTCACGCGGATTTGAAGCGTTTTCAATGACACTTTTTAAATAGTCATCTGAAACGTAAGGGTCAAAGACTCGGAAAAATAAGTTATAGCAACCGTTCCACATAGACTTAGCAAGGAACAAAGCATTATTTTCTTTTGTAAGATGACTGGCCAATTCACCACAATATCGATCAATTAACTCTTTTTCTTCAGGAGTAGGCTGACCTGTCGTGAGTTGCTCTTCACACTCAATGACAATAGCCAAATGCCATCCAAATACTTCTTTGTGTTTGAAATGCGCTAAAGCCTTATTAACAGAGCAATTTGCAGGCATTTTATGCTCTTCCCAATGCAAGCTGCCATGCTCTTCTTTTGGAATCTCAACATCGTATTGTGTGATTTTTTCGTCAGTCATGTGTTATTCACTATTAATAGGTTATCGCAAAGGCAGCGATTATAACGAAAGATGCGGTTTCTAGGGAAGCTCTGAAAGATCATTCAAATGAATCACTAGAGTGTTCTCATTATGAAAAAATGACCTAATTAAGTTCGCATAAAGAGAACTTCCTAATAAAAACATAATTCCCGATCTGCAAAACGCATTAATAACAGTCATATCAAATGAACAGTAACACTTTGTTTTATTTGCTTATTTAAACGAGTAACAAAATTATTTTTGTAATAATAATTTTCTGGCATTGTAAATGCTCTAGAACTCATACGATTTATTCATTTGGAGTTTTATTATGAAAGCAATTATTCCTGTCGCAGGCTTAGGTACTCGTATGCTGCCGGCTACTAAAGCAATACCCAAAGAAATGCTGCCTGTGGTAGATAAACCACTTATTCAATATGTAGTGAAGGAAGCCATCGATGCGGGAATAAGCGAAATTGTTCTGGTAACGCATTCAAGTAAAAATGCCATCGAAGACCACTTCGACACAAGTTACGAACTAGAGACCCAACTGGAACTCCGCGTCAAACGCCAATTGCTTGAGGAAGTAAGATCCATATGTCCACATCACGTAACAATCACCTCGGTGCGTCAACCGATCGCTAAAGGCTTAGGGCATGCCATTTTATGTGCTCAATCCATCATTGGGGATGAAGATGTCGTGGTCTTACTGCCTGATGTGATAATTAATGAAGTTAAAAACAGTCAAAATGAAAATAACTTAGGCGCTATGATACGTAGGTTTAGAGAGACACGCTCAAGCCAAATCATGATTGAGCAAGTACCTAAACATGATGTTAGTAAGTATGGTATCGCTGATCTGGCAGGTAACTCCATTCTTGAAGGTAATAGCCTCCCAATGAGTAACATCATAGAAAAGCCATCCACAGAAGAAGCCCCTTCAACCATGGCGGTTGTAGGCAGATATGTATTATCTAAATTTGTATGGCCTTTACTAAGAAAAACCAAGCCTGGCGCAGGCAATGAAATTCAACTCACCGACGCAATTGCTATGCTCATGAAAATAGAAACTATTGAAGCCTATAGAGTCTCAGGCAAAAGCCATGATTGTGGCAGTAAAATCGGATATATGATGGCAAACGTAGAATATGCACTGCATCACCCAGAGGTTAAACATCAATTTGAAGAGTATTTACTTTCAATACTTGAAAGCATTCAAGAGAGCGAAAAAAACAGAAAAGCGCTTGAATTAAGGCAATGCGGTTAACGTTGCAATGAACAAATGGCTTAAATTATTTAATCGTGCTGAATTGACCGTTCTATTCTATCCAGCACGTATTAAATTTTAAGACTCAATCTTAATTGGCGTTTTCCGTCATATCATTTGAAACCAACGTGCAGTTATAACCCCAAGTCGCTTGCTTCTCAGCAAAGGCTTTAGCCTTTTCTTCACAATACCCCTCCTCTGCTGTGGCATTCCACAAGGTTTTCATGTCACTCGATTTTTCGTATACAACTTCACACGGCACGGTATAGCCTGGCTCGGTATAAACGACGCTGATCTTTCTCTCATCCGCTCCGTTTAAACACACATACGAGTCACCCGAAAACACCAATGATGAAGCCAGTAACGAAACACTTAATGCAATACACGCTTTAAAATCCATGACAATTCCTTATAAGCACAGAGTAATGAACGTTCACTATAGATGTATAGTCTCTCGACTTCAAAGTCATTTTTGCCCAAATTTTACGCAAAAAAAAGCACAGCGTTGACGCTGTGCTCGTTATATTCGAAATGACGTATTCTATTCAAATTCAACGTTATGGAAAACCTGCTGAACATCTTCACAGTCATTCAACATATCAACAAACTTTTCGAATACTTCCAATTCATCTGCTCCAAGTGGGGAACGCCCTTGAGGAAGAAAAGTGATTTCATCCATAGCGAAATCAACATCTGGCATTAATTCCATCAAGGCTGTTTTAGCTTTGAAGTATTCATTTGGAGGCGTAAGCACCGTAATCATACCGTCTTCATTTTCGATATCATTAACATCAACATCCGCCATCATTAACGCTTCTAACGTTGAATCTTCATCATCGCCTTCAAACGTAAGCACAGCACAATGATCAAATAAGTGAGCAACCGAGCCCTGAGCCCCGATTTTCGCTTTAGCCTTATTAAAACAAGTTCTTACATCACCGAAAGTTCGGTTGTTGTTATCTGTTAAACAATCAACGATAACCATACAACCACCTGGACCGAACCCTTCGTATCGAACACTTACGAAATCTTCACCGCCACCGCCTTTCGCTTTATCAATCGCTTTTTCAATCACATGCGATGGAACCTGATCTTTCTTTGCTTTTTCAATCATTCGACGTAATGAAAGATTGCCGTCAGGATCTACACCACCATTTTTTGCACAAACGTAGATTTCCTTACCATAGCGAGAATACAGCTTGGTTTTCGCGCCTGCAGTTTTGGCCATTGATAATTTACGGTTTTGAAACGCTCTTCCCATCGGATCAACTCTTATTTAAAACTTGGTGACTTAAAAAAGACATATTTTAAGCCTTGTTGAGTCAATGTTTCCACAACTAATTTAATGAAGTACAAACATTAAACCACGGTAATAACAAAAAACCCGGCCAAGGCCGGGTTTTTTTTAAAACGTTAAGTCATTATTATTTCTAATAAATTACTTAGACGCTTTGTACTTCAAACGGTATGCGTGAAGTAATGGCTCAGTGTAACCACTTGGCTGTTCTTTACCTTTGAAGATAAGGTCAGAGGCAGCTTGGAAAGCAATACCATCAAAACCAGGTGCCATATTGTTGTAGTAAGGATCAGATGCGTTCTGTCCGTCTACAATCGCAGCCATACGCTTCAGGCTTTCTTCGATTTGCTCTTTAGTACATACACCGTGCTCTAACCAGTTACACAAGTGCTGAGAAGAAATACGAAGTGTTGCACGGTCTTCCATCAAACCAACATTGTTGATGTCAGGCACTTTAGAACAACCAACACCCGCATCAATCCAACGAACAACGTAGCCCAATAGACCCTGACAGTTGTTGTCGATTTCGTTTTGAATCTGTTCTGCAGTCAAAACAGACGTGTCAGTCATTAGAGGTATATCAAGGATATCATCTACAGACGCATGTTTACGTGTCTTAATCACGTCTTGCGTAGCAAATACGTCTACCTGATGGTAGTGCAATGCGTGCAACGTTGCTGCTGTTGGCGATGGAGTCCAAGCAGTGTTTGCACCTGCTTTAGGATGACCAATCTTCTGTTCCATCATCTGACCCATTTCGTCAGGGATAGGCCACATGCCTTTACCAATCTGAGCGCGACCTTGAAGGCCAGTCTCTAGACCAGTATCAACGTTCCAATCTTCATATGCACCAATCCAGTTCTGCTGCTTCATCACTGATTTAGCAACAAATGGACCTGCTAGCATAGACGTGTGAATTTCATCACCTGTACGATCTAGGAAACCAGTGTTAATGAAAACTACACGTTCAGACGCAGCACGGATACACTCTTTCAAGTTAACCGTTGTGCGACGTTCTTCATCCATAATACCAACTTTCATAGTATTACGAGGAAGACCCAATGCATCTTCAACACGGCCAAACAACTCAGTTGTAAATGCAACTTCTTCAGGACCATGCATCTTAGGCTTAACAATATTCACAGAACCAGTCGTTGAGTTCTTGAATGGAGAGTTGCCTTTAAGATCGTGAATAGCGATCAACGTAGTGATCACACCGTCCATGATTCCTTCAGGAATCTCAGAACCGTCTTTTAGCAAAATCGCAGGGTTAGTCATCAAGTGACCAACGTTACGAACGAACAACATTGAACGGCCTTTCACAGAGAAAGTTTCGCCATTTAGACCAGTGTACTCACGGTCAGCATTCATCTTACGAACGAATACTTTGTCGCCCTTCTTAATTTCTTCTTCTAGGTTGCCCTGCATTAGGCCCAACCAGTTGCTATAAGCAACAACTTTATCGTCAGCATCAACGGCAGCAACGGAATCTTCACAATCCATAATGGTTGTTAAAGCAGACTCCATTAGGATGTCTTTCATGCCTGCAGCATCAGTAGATCCGATTGGGCTAGTAGCATCGAACTGAAGTTCGAAACGTAGACCGTTGTTCTGAAGTAAAATAGCTACTGGAGCTGCTTCATCACCCTGGAAACCAACCAGCTTGTCTTCTTCTTTAAGACCCGTCGTTGAACCGTCAGCTAAAGTAACAACCAACTTGCCCGCTTCAATAGCGTACTTGGTTGTACCTTCATGAGCGCCATTCGCTAGGGGTGCTGATTCGTTTAGGAAGTTACGAGCGTATGCAATTACCTTATCGCCACGTACTTTGTTGTAACCCTTACCTTTCTCTGCACCATTTTCTTCAGAGATTGCTTTAGTACCGTAAAGGCCGTCGTACAAAGAACCCCAACGAGCATTACTCGCGTTCAAAGCAAAACGAGCATTCATGATTGGTACAACTAGCTGAGGACCAGCCATCTTAGCAATTTCAGGCTCTACGTTTGCAGTAGTTGCTGTGAAATCAGCACCTTCAGGAACTAAGTAACCAATTTCCTGTAGGAACGTTTTATATTCTGCAGCGTTGTGAGACTGACCTTTGCGCTCTGTGTGATATGCATCAATCTTCGCCTGAAGATCATCACGCGTTGCAAGTAACGCTTTGTTTTTAGGAGCTAAGTCGTGAACGATTGCGTCAAAACCTGCCCAGAAAGCTTCCTGGTCAACGCCTGTGCCCGGTAGAGCTTTTTCGTTAACAAAGTCAAAAAGAACTTTGGCTACCTGTAGGCCGCCAGCTTGGATACGATCAGTCATATTCGCCAATACCCTTTAGTGAAATATCTAAAATCTATAACTACTGGAGTGAGTTCCTATTCGAGAAAAAGAACACCACCGCTAAATAAGTGCGGCGTATTCTACTCGATTTATTGATATTAATCATGTATTGAATGAAAGGAATTGAATTTATGATTTTCTTAACAGAACAAAGTTTGGTAAGGCTAATCAATAATGGTCCCAAAAATCAGACGTTCGACCTCTAACCAGTCCAGTGGCTCCGAATGAATAACCTCTACTCGAGAATCTTTGCTTTTGTTCACGTCATTAAAAGACAACGCATTTCTCTCTGCGTTGATAACAATCGATCTCCCACCTTTTAAATTAAATACACCCTTAATACGCTCAACACTCAATGTAAGAAAACATGCCTGAAGCTTGGATTCGTCAAACTCATAAAACGAGGGAAATACCCAACCGCAACTAAAGAAGCCTTCACCCTTATTTTCTTTTCTGCGCACTATATCAGAATCAATATTATCTCTCTCAATAATCTCCAGCTGAGATAAAAATTGAGATTTCGAATGAAGATGGGCTTGATGTATATTTTTATTCACTGAAGAACTCCTGTGGTCTTTCATTGCTAACGACACAGGCTTATTAGCCAGCCAATTGAATTCGAGCTGTCCTAAAGAAACCCACTCTTTTGAACACCCCTTTTTAACTTTTCCTTGATACATTAAGTCATCAAACCAAGAATCAAAGTCGTCTCGATAGCGAACATCGCATTGATCACCTTTCGTTGCGACAAGATAATCTGCAACGGACAACTGAGTTCTGTATATTTCATGCGATTGGTAACGATCATCTCGTAACTTTTTTGGATCAACTAAAGTGATGGTCGATTGCAGCTCCACAACAGATTCATAATCTTTACCAGTAAGAAGTTCTATCACTTCATTGGGATGACCTAAACCGGTCGGTTCAATGAGTAACCGATCTGGCTTATCCTTTAATAATGCATTTAATCCTACTTTGGTAGGCACCCCATTAACACAGCACATGCAACCGCCTGGAATCTCCTTAATCAAGACACTTGGTTTCTTTTTGGTATCAGACTCATCAGGAATTTCATCACAAGGTTCAACAGCCGATGAGAAAATTGCACCATCAACACCTATTTCCCCAAACTCATTGACCAATACAGCCCAACGTTCCTCTTTTGGCTTATTTTTTAGCAGATGAAGAATTGCAGTCGTTTTACCTACACCTAAAAATCCAGTAATAATATTTACAGGAACACGTGAAATTAATTGGAACAACGATATAAATCCTATTCAGTTCATGTTTCGGCTTAATTTGATATGATATAACATTTCAAAACCTCACTTTAAAGAAATTAGTTAATGAATATGAACGAACCCTATGGAAGTGGTGACGCTTCCTATAAAGCAGCCGGTGAATATGACGGAATCAAAAAGCTAGTTGATGCTTTTTATAGCGCTATGGAATCTCTTGAAGAAGCTAAGAAGATACGAAACATGCATTCAGCGAATCTTGAGGAATCGAGAGATAAGCTAACTCGTTTCTTATGTGGCTGGCTTGGAGGCCCTAAGCTGTACAGCGAAAAATACGGCTCCATAAGAATTCCGGTTGCCCACAGGCATTTAGAGATTGGAACATCCGAAAGAGATGCGTGGCTTAAGTGCATGAAAACAGCGCTCGAAACTCAACCGTATGAGGATGACTTTAAAGAATACCTTATGAAGCAACTGTATGTTCCGGCAGAGAGAAGCAGAAATAAAGATTAAATTAGCAACAACCCCCTCTGTTTAATCGAGTTTTGGAGGGGCTAATTTACAAGTTAGTCTTTGAGAAGCTAACTTCCACTTAGCCACCCTTTTGCACAAAATAAAAGCACAATACCAAGCCTGCACTGACATAAGGCAATCTTTGCACCTAAATAACGCAACAAAACTTCATTTCTCAAAAAATTGTCTATAATCTCTTAAAGTTCATAATCTCATTGCAATATAAATTCTGCTACAATGCGCAGCTCAAACGATTTATTACAGGCTTAAAGAATATTAAGATGACCACAAGTCGTCTTTCGATAAGCACCTGATATTAAAGCCATAAGCAATTCAGGACGAAGAATGACAAATATCACACCTAAAATTATTTATACCGAAACGGACGAAGCTCCAGCGCTGGCAACGTACTCATTGCTACCAATCATTAAAGCATTCACAAAATCTTCAGGAATCAGCGTAGAGACAAGGGATATATCACTAGCAGGCCGAATCATTGCCAATTTCCCTGAAAATCTTTCTGAAGATCAAAAACAATCTGATGCACTTGCAGAACTTGGCGCTCTAGCCAAAACACCTGAAGCAAACATCATCAAGCTTCCTAATATCAGTGCATCAATCCCACAACTTGCCGCTGCTGTCTCCGAGTTGCAAGATCAAGGTTATGATATTCCTGATTACCCAGAAGAGCCTTCTAACGATGCTGAAGCGGACATCAAAGCTCGTTACGCTAAAATTCTGGGCAGTGCTGTAAACCCAGTACTTCGTGAAGGTAACTCTGATCGCCGCGTAGCAGAACCTGTTAAGCAATACGCTAAAACACACCCGCACTCAATGGGTGCTTGGAGTAGCGACTCTAAGTCTCACGTAGCCCACATGGATTCAGACGACTTTTACGGCAGTGAGCAATCAGTCATTCTTTCCTCTGAAGACAATGTGCGAATTGAATTTGTTGCAGAAGACGGCACAGTCACTGTATTGAAGGAAGCCACTGAACTGCAAGCAGGTGAAGTGATAGACTCATCTCGCATCAGCGTTAAAGCATTACGTGCTTTCTATGAGAAAGAAATTAAAGAAGCGAAAGAGCAAGACATCCTCCTTTCTTTACACCTGAAAGCAACCATGATGAAAGTTTCAGATCCAGTTATGTTCGGACATGCTGTAACTGTTTACTACAAAGATGTTTTTGAAAAACACGCAGACACGTTTGAAGAACTTGGCGTTGATCCAAGTAACGGTGTTGGCGATGTTTATGCGAAAATCAAAGAACTTTCTTCTGATAAGCAAAAAGAAATTAAAGCAGACATCAAAGCGGTTTATAAGACCCAGCCTGAACTAGCAATGGTTGACTCTGATCGCGGGATCACTAACCTGCACGTACCAAATGACATCATTGTTGATGCATCAATGCCTGCATGTATTCGTGCTTCTGGTCGTATGTGGGGCCCAGATGGTCGCCTGCACGACACGAAAGCAATGATTCCTGATCGTTGTTACTCACGTATTTTTGAAGAAACCATTCAGTTCTGTAAAGAACATGGCGCATTCAATGTTCAAACCATGGGTAATGTCTCTAACGTTGGTTTGATGGCTCAAAAAGCAGAAGAGTACGGCTCGCACAACAAAACATTTATTCAAGAAGATAAAGGTCAAGTTCGAGTTGTAAATAAAGCAGGCGACACCCTAATGTCTCACGATGTTGAGAAAGGTGACATCTGGCGCATGTGCCAAACCAAAGATGCTCCAATTCAAGATTGGGTTAAGCTAGCGGTTGATCGTGCTCAGAAGACAGGCCAACCGGCAATTTTCTGGTTAGATGAAGCAAGAGCACATGACGCAAACTTGATTAAGCTTGTAAACCAGTACCTACAAGACCATGAAACTGCAGGTCTTGATATTCAAATCATGTCTCCAGTTGAAGCTGTTCGCTTTACGCTAGAGCGCGTAAAAAATGGCGAGAATACTATTTCCGTAACAGGCAATGTACTTCGTGATTATTTAACTGATTTATTCCCAATTCTTGAGCTTGGCACCAGCGCTAAAATGCTTTCAATCGTTCCGCTTCTTGCGGGCGGCGGTCTATATGAAACAGGTGCAGGCGGTTCTGCACCTAAACACGCTCAACAAATGGCTGAAGAAGGTCACTTGCGTTGGGATTCACTGGGCGAATTCCTTGCGTTATCAGTATCTCTAGAAGATCTTGGTCATAAAACCAATAATTCTAAGGCATTGGTTCTGGCTGAAACGCTAACAAACGCAACGAGTCACTTCTTAGAGCGTGATAAGTCACCACAACGTTCCGTTGGTGAGCTGGATAACCGAGGCAGTCACTTCTACCTTTGTTTGTATTGGGCTCAAGAGCTTGCTAAGCAGACTAAAGATGCCGAACTTAAAGCTGTCTTTGAAGCATTCAAAGAAAAGTTGGATGATGATCGTGAAGACATCGTACTTGAATTAAGTAAAGCTCAAGGTAAGCCAGTAGAACTTTATGGTTATTACCACCCAGATCATTACGTTGCAGCGAAAGTCATGCGCCCAAGCCCGACTTTCAATAAGATCATCAATGCAATGATCAATAACTAATTAACCGTTAATTAGTTAGCTAAAGGCCAGCATAAGCTGGCCTTTTTACTTTTTAAGCGAAAACACTCTGGTTAAAGTTAAACCAAACACTTTACTCTTACTATACAATACCATTCGTCTTTGTTAGGCACACTTATTCTCCCCTATAAACACGTCGGAAAACTCATCTGCCCGAATAGGCTTTGAAAAGTAATAGCCTTGCCCAAAGTCACACCCAGCTGCGATCAAAAGGGCTTTCTGTGATTCCGTTTCTATACCCTCTGCAACCACAAAAATGCTCAGTTTATGAGCCATAACAATAATGGCTTCGCACAAAGCATGCTCTTCGCTGCCTTCTTCCATATTATTCACAAATGCTTGGTCAATTTTTAAGTAATCAATATCAAACTTCTTTAAATAAGAGAGTGATGAGTAACCCGTACCAAAGTCATCCAAGGCAACATACATTCCGTTCTGATGGAACCTATCTATTTGCAGTTTTACTGATTCATCCGACTCCAACAATAAACCTTCTGTAATTTCTATATTGATGGCGTCACCATCAACGCCCTGTTCTTTCAAAGAGTCTATCCAATCCTGTGATTTATCATGCTGAAACTGAATAGGAGATATATTAATGCTCAATTGAAAGTCCGGATGTATTTTCTCTCGCCACTCTTTTACTTGAAACGCAGCTTGTTTAAATACCCACTCACCAATCTCAACTATCAGCCCCGAGTCTTCCGCCAGTGGAATAAACTCAGACGGGCTTACATTACCGAACTTAGGATGATACCAACGTAACAAGGCTTCAGCCTTATGAACTTTTCCAGTACGCATATCAACGATAGATTGATAGACCAATTCCAATTGTTCGCATTCCAATGCAACTCTCAAGTCATTCGTAAGCTTTCGCTGTCGCGTAGCTAAATCCTGCATGCATTGAGTAAAAAAACTATAACGATTCCGCCCTCCATGCTTAGCCTCATACATGGCCTGATCAGCAAACCTAAACAATTCATCCACATCACCGCCATCTTCAGGAAACATTGAAATCCCAATACTCGCTGAGACAAACGCAACTTCCCCACCAAAATAAAACGGCGCAGAGAACGCATCAACGATGGCCGATGCGACTCGTTCAACACTTTGAGAAGAGGTTATGTTTGTCAGCATAACAACGAATTCATCACCACCAAAACGTGCCACTGTGTCACTTTCCCTAATAACCGTAAGCAACCTCATGGCGGCCTCAACCAACAACATATCACCTGTTTTATGGCCTAACGTATCGTTAATATGTTTAAAGTGATCTAAATCAATAAAAAGTAACGCGCATGAAACACCGCTGCGTTTGCCTTTGATTATTTCTTGCTCGAACCGATCAAGAAACATAACCCGATTAGGCAATGCCGTTAACGAATCATAATTAGCTTGTTGCCAAATTAAGTGCTCAGCCAGCTTTTTGTCGGTGATATCGATCATTGAGCCTGCCATCCTACAAGGTCTCCCAGCATCATCTCTCACTGCTTCACCCAATGCTCGAACCCAGCAATACTCACCTCGCTTTGACTTCAATCGATACTCAATATCATAAGGAATAGCAGGGTTCTTAAAGTGCGCATGTATAGCTTTTCGAACTTCGTCGACGTCTGAAACATGGAGTGCTCTTCGAAACGAGTCATAGGTATTTGGTAATTCATCTGGCTGATATCCCAAAATCTCTTTAAATCGATCAGAATAGTAGACTTCATCCGTATCTATATTCCAATCCCATATACCAACACCAGAACCTCGCACAGCCAGTTCGAAACGCTCTTCACTTTCCCTGAGTTGAGATATTGTTTCTTTGAGCTCAGACACCAACGCTGCGCGTTCAGTAATATCAAAAATACTGACAGGGACGCTTAACGCTTCCTCTTTTGAGGTTGGTATCGGCATTGATAAAATTGCGGTTAATGATTTACCTTTTAATGTTCTAAATTCTGCCTCAGCTTTAAACGAATCATCACCTCGCCACATGGCCATTAATTCTTCACGAAAAACAATCAAAGACGATTCGCCAAAAGTTCGGTCAATCTGTATAAGAAACTCATGTTCACTGCTTGCTTCAAACAGGGATAAACCGACTTGATTCACATGCGAGACTCGCACTTTCTTTGCTAGCTCTAAGACATATTCAGGATTATCATCAAAAAACGAAGATAAGTCAGTCACACCTGAGGCACGTATGCGTTCCAAATCCACAAATACATCACGAAAATCTTCATCCCAAATGGCGACTTCAGCAGAATCAAACAACCGAGTAAAACGAAATTCAGTTTGATTTAAATGATCTTGAACTTCATAGGTTTCGGTTATGTCGACTACAGACCCTATATAACCTATATGCTCAGAATGCTCTACGATCGGGTTCGCCTGGACTCTTAATCGCTTAACTTGACCACTCTTATCTACATGAGGGAATTGAGTGTCAAATCGTTGTTTAAGGTTTAAAGCACTTTGCCAAACAGTAGCTACGTCCTCTCTAACATTCTCATCGATATATTCGACCCAACTAGCCCCCAAACAGAGCTCCTGAGACAGACTAAATAACTCAGATGCATCAGAACTGACAAATAAACAGCAACCACCAGCATCAGTATAGAAAATGCCTCCAGGAGCATATTCCATCAGTCTTAAGAAGGTTTCTCGTTGGGTCACTATCCATTTCCTTATTTGTCAGGATATATGCGTATTTCCAATGCACAAATTATCTACAGAGTAAATGCAAACTCGTCTTTCGAAGTTTAGTTCAAATGATAAGCGCTCTGGGTCGATATACGCTTCTTCCCAAAAACGAAACACCTTACCTTAAGCCCATAAAGATTTAACCAAAGTGTCAACTTCATATCACAAAGGCGCTCTACCCTTTCAACGCATATTGGTTAAGACGACCTTTATTTCATAAATAATAAATTAAGAAACGAATAAGGATTGAAAATGCAACCCAGTTTTAAAAAACTGCCCATCGCTCTATTATTGGCGACCGCGTCAAGTTCATTCACCTCTTTGGCTCAGGCAGATCTAATATTCTCAGAGTACATAGAAGGTTCAAGTAACAACAAAGCACTCGAACTAACGAACTTAAGTGCATCCATTGAAGATCTATCAAACTACTCAATTGAACTCTATTCGAATGGAAGCAACACAATAAACAGCTCTCTTCTGCTAACAGGAAGCCTTGAGCCAAATAAGAATTACGTAATTGCCAACCCCTCTTCAGCAGAAGAGATTTTGAATGTCTCAAATACAACCTCTTCCGTCACTTATTTCAACGGTAATGACGTCTTGTTGCTGAAGAAAAATAACACCGTCATCGACCGCATAGGCCAACTAGGTAATTCCGAAAACTTTGGAAAAGACATCACATTAGTCAGAAAGAGTTCCGTTTTATCCGGAGATTCAAACGCAGATTCAGCCTTCGACCCGGGCATAGAGTGGGAAAGCTTCGAAAAAGATACATTCGCTTATCTTGGGGACAACACAAGCAATGGTGGAATTGAAGAACCTCCCGTTAACTACGCTTGTGGTGATGACGTTACGTACATCTCAAGTATCCAAGGGGAAGATAACTTTTCAAGCTTAGAAGGAAACCAAGTTGCTATTGAAGCCATTGTAATCGCGACGCTTCAAACAGAAGAACAACTGAGCGGCTTTTTTGTACAAGAAGAAGACTCGGACGTAGATAATCAACCAAACACATCCGAAGGCATCTTCATTTATAACAACGATATTGACGTTCAAGTAGGTGATCAGGTTCTAGTTGCTGGTGAAGTCGACGAATTTTATGACCTAACTCAAATCAACGAGGTCACTCAAATTGAGATTTGCGCTTCGCAACAACAGCTGCCAGCTACGACGTTATTAAGTTTACCCCTAGATAGTGAAGATCAATTAGAATCATTTGAAGGAATGTTAGTTACCTTTAACGATGTTCTCACCGTTAATGAAGTCTATAATTTAGGCCGTTATGGTGAATTCACCGCAGCAAACGGTCGAAGATACATCCCAACCGAGATAGCGCTTCCAGGTGAAGCAGCCAACGCAGTCCGTTTAGAAAACAGCTTAAACTCTCTCATCATTGACGATGGTTTTAATGCTCAGAACCCGGAAACTATCATCTACCCATCTCCTAAGCTTGATGCATACAATACCCTAAGAGTTGGAGACACAGTTTCAAACCTGACAGGCGTCATTAACTATTCATTTGGGGATTATAAGTTACTGCCAACAACTACACCCATTTTTGACCAAACTAACCCAAGAACGAACACGCCCTTAACAGACGTAAATAGTCAGCTTCGAATTGCGAGTTTTAATGTCCTGAACTACTTCAACGGAGATGGTCTAGGAAGCGGGTTTCCCACTGATCGAGGTGCCGACACTGCATCAGAGCTTGAACGCCAAGAAACAAAACTCGTATCTGCTTTGGATGCGATCAATGCAGACATTGTAGGTTTAATGGAGCTTGAAAATGATGGTTTTGACGAATTAAGTGCAATAGCCTCTCTTGTTAAGTCGCTGAACCTACTTCAGGCCGAAGGAAAAGAATATCAATACGTTGTTGCTGACGGAGACAAAATTGGTGATGACGCCATTAGCGTTGGTATAATCTATCGACCAACACAAGTGTCAATTAAGAGCAAGGCGCAAGTTCTAGATAGTACGAACTCCCCTCTGGACGACCAAGGCTCTCCTTTATTTATTGATGACCTTAACCGACCTGTTCTCATACAGGAATTTCAACTGAAAGGTTCAAAAGAAATCTTCACTCTTGCCGTTAACCATTTTAAGTCAAAAGGCGCGAGCAACTGTTCGGACTTTGACGACTGCGACCAAGAAGATGGGCAAGGAGCCTACAACACAGCCAGAACTAATGCCGCCAAAGCACTTACTCAATGGCTGTCTTCTAACGCTCTTACCTCTGAATCAAGTAAAGCGATTATCCTAGGTGACCTAAACGCTTACTCCAAAGAAGACCCACTCACAACAATTGAAAACGCAGGTTACATTTCATTAAAGGAAGAAGGATCTTATTCATATAATTATAAAGGTGAAAGCGGAAATCTTGATCATGCTCTGGTTTCTGAAAATATGGCTGAGCATGTTGTATTAGCACAAGAGTGGCACATCAACACCGACGAACCACGAGTTTTGGATTATAACCAAGAAAATAAAACGGATAGCCAGATTGATAGTCTTTACTCACCCACCCCAGATCGCTCTTCAGATCATGACCCAGTCATCATTGATTTTTCCTTTGATATGAATGAAGCGCCAGAGGTTAAAATCAAAGCTTATCGATTGTGGTTCTGGTGGCTATTTATCAGTGAAAGTTCTGATTCCGATGGACATATAAAAGACCAAACATGGAATATAGGGACAAAAACCATCAACAAACCTTGGGCATTTGTATCGACTAAGTTCTTAAATAGACACAACATCAATGACGTAACATTAACGGTTGTAGACAATGAAGACTCAAAATCACAACTGACAAAAACATTTAGAACGCCAATCCAGTAGTATATGAAACCAACCTGGTCACTACGGTCAGGTTGGTTTTTTATGTTACATAAAAAGAACCGACGAGCCCCTTACTTCTTTAAAATTAACGTCCGACACCCACTTGCTGTTATACTGCCCGGATTGATCTAACAGAAATTTCAGACAGACCGTACGTCAAGGCAGTTAAATGAACCTAAATAAAGAACTTCAAGAGCTACAACATAAACTAGACAGACTTGGTAACAAGTTAGTTGCAGCAGAAAAACGCGACGACCCATCCGTAGTTCAACGGTTTCAAAAAGAAATCTCGAATGTTCATAAGAAGGTGGCCAGCATCAAAGGCCAAAAGTCTCGCCAGCTAAACAACAAAAGCGACAAAGTAAAAGAGCTTCCATTTAACAGAGAGTTAACGAAAGCCGAACAAGCGGATATGGGTAAGCTCAAGAAATCTGTTAGAGGCCTGGTCGTTGTTCATCCAATGACTGCATTAGGAAAAGAAATGGGCATCACCAAAATGACGGGGTTTGCGCCCAAAGAATTCTAAAGATAACGCCTTCTTTACAAAGGCGTCTTAGTCACGCTTTTGTAAAGCATCAGACACAATCAACAATCCATTCAAAGCCTGTTATAATGCGGCCAAAATGCAGTCCGTCATAGCCCAATCGCTAATGGCAAGTAACCTTGGAGCCAGTTCAAATCATGACCGATACACAAACACCTGCTTACCTACAAGATGCAGCTCAATTACTTACGGAGTCTGGCTTTACAACCAGCAATGTCTGGTATCACGGAACAGCATCAGGTCTTATTGAATCGATCAAAACGCACGGATTAAAGCAGTCTGGTGACGCTGAATCTAATGAAAGAGCTAAAAAGACGATGTCTACCATTGGTGGCTCATACAAAGAGCATAAAGACCCGATCTTCCTAACACAAAGCAAAGAATTGGCTTTTTACTGGGCTCTTCAAGCAACGAAAACTCGCAACCTTCGTTTTGGCGGAAACGAAGCCCCTGTTGTGATCGAAGCAAACCTTACAGAAAAAATGAATGAGCTTGTTAAACCCGATGTTGGTGCAGCAGCAATGCTTTTAATTGGTAACGATTACACAGATAAAGTAAACGAGATTTATCAAGCAAACAAACTGGCAGCACCAGACATCAATCCTTCAAGCGCTGATAGAATGGAATATTTAAACAAGCTGGGTTTAGCTTACATCAAGAAAGGCATACCTTCTGAGAATCTCATTGTACTGAGTGAGTAATTAAGTAGCTGCAGTTTGCCCAACACCAGGGCAAACTGACATCATAGATTCACACCTTAAACCAAATCCTTTGTATTGAAATTAGCTGTCTTAATTACATTAATGGTACCACTAAGAACAACTCAAAGCCCTGCCTTTGATTACAACATCCAATAACTGTACGCCTTGTTCCACAAAGAAGAACAGTGATCTTTTAAAACGATTAATCAATAACTTTACTCCTCAAAAGCAAATCACACCTAAAAACACTTTTGTCTGAAGTGCCACTGAAGGCCCCGAAAACACTCACATATTCATTATTTCCGGTAACAACATGTAACATCATGTAATGAACACCCCTAAGTATATGTTTACATTAAAAACATACATTACACACTTCAAAGACTTACCTACCTTTCTTTTTCTGTATTTAATTTACTAGCGTTATAAAAAGCTTCTCCTATATTTGCTGAACAAAGTTCGAACAACACGGAGTTAGCAATGAATAAAGCATCTACAGCAGTTGCTATTACGCTTTTAGGATACAGCTCACTGTCTCACAGTGCTTCTTTAATGAATTTGGACATGACTGTAGGAAGTGATAGTGGCTCGTTCAGTTTCTCAAGCGTTGAAGACCTTATCAATCAATTCGAGAGTAACAATATTAACGACACCTTCCCTAGTTACGTTGATGACGTGACCTTCGTGGACTCAGCTGTAGATTACCGTTCCTTACCGATGGTAATGACGTTCCAAACCAATAGTACAACCCTTGAATTTTCAATCCCCGAATTGAATATCAGCGAAACCTTTGACGGTCAAGGCGACAGAGACGAAGCTATCGACCAGCTTGAAGATTACTTAAAAGGTAAAGACTCAGATACAGCAAACAGAATTAACCGAAAGCTTGTCGAGCTCTCTCCAAGCAGCCCCATTGCCGGTAACCCTGCAGCCATGATGAACGTTATGGTTGACAGTGCATTTGATGCGGGTGTCGGATTTGATCGCGTTCAGGGAAATGTCGCCGCGTCAGAGCTTTCGGATGAAAACAGAATTGGTATTGGTATTGATTACGCAAATTACGATCAAGCAGGCCAAAGTACAGACAACTGGAATCTTCCGCTTAAATACACCTGGGCAGACGAAAACGGTCAAAACCTAACCATTAATTTACCCCTAAGTTATACAGACACAGAAGGTTCTGAGACATATAAAGCAAGATTAGGCATAACTTACCAATATCCTGTCAATGATAACTGGCTTTTAACCCCTGTTGTGGAATATGGCGTTGCAGCTTCTGAAGATCTATACGACGGTGCTCAAATGGTATCTGGTGCAGTCACCAGTATGTACACATTTGATCCTGTGCCTGTTGCAGGCGAAGAGATATCCATAAGCCTAGGTAACATGGCTGGCTACTACAAAACACTCCCCTTAGAAGTCAGTGACTATGAAGTTGACCCAGAGATTACCAATCAAGTGACGAAAAACGGAATATTAGTGGATACTTTAGTCGAAATGTTCGCAGCTTACCCGCTAAACGTTCAATACATTCTGACCGACTCAAGGTATTTTGGGGACGACGTTTATTCAGATAATTTTAATGAAATAGGGTTTTCCATTAGGCCCGCACATACTTCGAGTGACTTCCTTGCATTAACGGTTCTTTATATTGCTAGCCCAAGTTCAGAAGATATCAGCGGATTCAAAGCCAACATGTTTTATTCTTTCTAACCTAACACTTAACCAGTCCCTCACAAGTGCTGTGGTTTACATGAGGCCACAGCACTTACCCTTTATCTAAATACTAATACAAGCGCTTCAAATCTTTCTTCACCACGGCATTTATTATTGGAGTCGCTGCTCTGCCTAATAGACCATCGCCATTCATATGGGCGGATAACGCTTTGGAAAAGGGCGTGACTAAACTCACATCAGTGTGTTTCTTTTGATTCCATATATCTGCAGAAGCAATCCCATGGGAATGATTAAGTTCCACATGATCAATATCTACTAGAATACCTACCTTAGGTTCTTTTCCATTGATGGCCATTGTCTTTAACAGTTTTTCACACGTAATCACCCTAGCCTGGCCAGTTACAAATAGCACGTTATGCGAACCAGGAAAGAGAAAGGACAAGGCGACCTTCCCCGTTGATATGATGTTGCGTAGGCTGATGGCTACTTTATTCCCTGGTCGTTCAGGAATCAGTATTTGTTTATTATTTAGTATCGTTACCATGGAATGCGGATCGCCTCGTGGAGACAACTCTGTTTGACCCACTTCGTTTTCCGTTCTTAAAAATAGATAAGGCGATCTTCTAGCAAATGAAGATGTATTTTCACTGAGGTGATTGTTTGTTTCCACTACAAATTCATCACATACGTCAGTACTTTTCAGGTCCCAAAGGCTTGATCTAACGGCTGCTCGAGCACATTGAAAATATATAGACGCGATATTTAATGTAAGTTGAACGGCTGTATTCATACATTCTTCATGTAACTCCTCAATATTCACTTGCCCATTAACCCTTAAGCCATGACCAACCCCGGGAATAAGAAAGTACATACTAAAGTTAAGAGACTCTCGAAGTGCAATTAAGCTATTAGCCCCCTTCACCTCCAAACGAATAACACATTGAGTATCCGACATAAAAACAATCGGGCTTTGAGTTAAGTCGACAAAAGTACAGCCAAGCCTATTCTCACTAAACATCAAAGCAACTGTTTTTGCTGAACCAATAAACTCATTACTGTACTTATCAAACGACGTTTGAATTCGTTTATCTAGCATCTTGGGGTAAGGCTTGATAAGTTGTCTCAACTCTTTTTCTGACTGAATCGTCTCAGCACTCAATGTATCAATGGTACTCATAATAACCTCATAGACAGTTTACTATCCGTCCATGCTAGCTGTATGCTCATGTTAGAAACATGACCATTTATTCCAAGTAAGTGACTATTTGATTCAATTTTAAAAAGCTCAGTCTATGACCCAAAGACCAAACGCCCTTCATACAAGTACAAGATCTGTATCTGCTGTTGCAGTAAAAGACCTTGCAGAAGAGTTACTCCGATTAAACCTAATCACAGGTGGATGGCTAAAGCATAACCAGCCAGATATTTTTTCTGCATTAACTAATGAATTTGAAATAAATACTGAATCAAGATTTAGTGAAAGCACGATCGTTAGTCTTTGGAATAAACTACAAGACAGTAAAGCAGAAAACATCGGTCTACTCATTGGCAACAAAGTAAACGATCAGGCCAAAGGCATATTAGCAAACTGGATATCTCAATGCCGTACTCTGAACGATGCGTTTAGTATTTTCACCAAGAATATTCAGCTACTTAATCCTGCTGAACATTGGACCATTCAAACCCAAGGCAACTCCGTTCAACTCACCTTTCAATTTGATTCAGAACATCACTACCCAGTACCCGCAATCGAACGAAGTATGTCTGCGCTTATCGCATGGGCAGAGTTTTTAACTGATGAAAAAATAAGCATTCAAGCGTCTTCCTTCTGCCACGACAAACCCTCCAATACGGATCAATACGTGAAGACATTTGGTAATCATATAGAATTCGGCGCAATCCAAAACAGCTTATTACTTGATAAGTCCACAATATCGCTGCCAGTTAAAACATCAAATGCGTACTTAGAAAACGTCATGTACGAACGTGCCACGAAAGTTCTATCTGAACTCAACAGTACTTGCCTCTCTCAACATCCACAGGAAACAACCACATCCCGAGTCAATAAACTACTTTCCACCAAGCTTAACGTTTATCACCAGACGGATCAGATTTGTTGTGCACTCCATCTAAGCCGAGCAACACTTTATAGAAAGTTAAAGTCAGAAAATACATCATTCAGAGAATTGCTTGATCAAGCAAGAATGATAAAAACGAAAGAAGAATTAATGAAGAACACAACCGTGTTTGAGCTATGTGAAATGCTTGGTTTTAAAGAACCCAGTACATTCTACAAAGCTCAAAAGCGCTGGCGGTCCAGCTAAATAAAACAGAACAAGACTAAATTAAAGAAGCTCTAAACGAGAACGATCACCACGAGAAAAGCCAGCAACCAATGAAAACTGAAAATACGCTGTGCATGTCGTTAGGTGATCACGTAACCAAAACTTAACCGTTTCAATTTGGTCTTCATCAGAGTCTGCCGTAAATGCCGTAAAATCGACTCTAACAACATGCTTACCTTCATTCTTCTTAGTTTCATCCGTTACATAAATACTGAGCAGTTTCTCACCTTGATGCCATTCAAAAAGACAGTACATGGAATCATCAACGATATTATCGCGTAAAAAAGTAAAGGCATGGTCCGCACAGGCAAGAACAGACGCTTGAATTCCCGCCTCAGACGACTCCGAACAAGTGGCCGAATGAATCAGTTGATTTGTTGATGTTGTTTCAGTATTCCAGCTCACATGGACGCCCTTCAAGTGTAAAAAGCGGCATTATGCATTTTGCTTGAACATAGATAAAGAGGCAGAGGCCAATTCACCTCACGTAGAGATTATATTTACCATCCATCATCATTTATTGGGTGGCCCTATTCTTGCTCTATACTAAACCTGTCAGAAAAACATCACTGGAGCTGTCATCTTATGACGTCGTTATCTCATAAACTAATCATATACCCTAGGCTTTTCAAGGGCGTTGGTATCATCGTTATTTGGTTTGCCATAACCTGTTTAGTTGCGTTAAGCCTGACAACCCGAGATGAGGAAAATAAAGAAGCAAAACAAACTATTGGTGACACAACCGCTATCAATACAATAGATATAGAAAAAGCGTTGAGAGACCTTAAACTCTCAGTGACTGAGTTCAAAGAAAATCAGACATCATCAGAAGAACAAAATAATCAACGATTTTTGAACTATGAGCAAAAAGTTAACGAATTTCTGGCAGAACAAAACACGGCGATAAACAAACAAGGCAAAGAACAACTTGAAGCCATTTCAAAAGCCGCGTCTGACACATTCTCTGCTGCGACCCAATCATTATCAGAAGAATTGTCCAAAACCCTTCATCAAACTGAAAGTTCAGTTTCCGGCTCCCTGTACATTGATAAGCAATCGGCGGAATACTTTAGCCTTTATAATAATGTCCAAAAAGGGCTATCAGCTTGGTTGCAGCTTGCGTTAGACAGTGGCAACGATGGTTTAGCCTATAGAATTACACGCACAAAATATTTCCTCTCTACAGGGTCTCTCTATCTGAGTGACTTACTTGTAGGAAGTACAAATAAGACAATTAATAATGTAATGATGAATTATCAAGCAACGATTGATTACATTGGAAGAATGGAAAGTGCAGGCTATAAAAATCAAGACAAATTAATCGATGACATTGATGCACTTATGGACATTGGAGATCAGCGCTATGAAGCCTACCAAGCGTATTTAACCCATAAACCCAATAACTCAGGTACTTCACCAATCCAAGAGTTAAGCATACCTAAATTAGAAAACTTACCCAACTGGCAAGAAATCTCTCTAGGACAAGCGCCCAACGCAGCCCCTTATTCCTCTACCGCCGCCTCTCAGATGAGTGATTTAGAGACAAGGATCAACAACATGGACTTAACAATAAAATCACTTAACAAACAAGTAATCAGCCAGTCAGAGAAAACAAGCTTGTCACCTAATGAATCCCCATCGAATTCTATTTGGATAACCGCTGTTTTATTTGGGGTCGGTGTATTCATTTCAGGCGGGATCGTAGCCCGCCTTACTCGTCGAATTCAGCAAGACGCAGACACTCTATTAACGATAGCTAAAGAAGATCAATTCAACGAACTCGTATCATCCAATCTAGATTCTATTCATGAAAGGCTAAACGCCAGCAATGAAGACATTGGACAACTGATCACCAACACACAACTTAAGCGGGAACAACAACAAAGTGAAACTGAACATACCGAAGCAGCCCTCTTAAACATTAGTAATAATATGTCGGAGATATCCAATAAAGTTTCAGAAGCGTTAAGCACGTCAGCTGAGGCGGATGAACAAATTTCAGCCGGTAAACTCGTAGTACAGCAGGCAATACAAAGCATTGAAGAGCTGGCAAGTGATGTAAATTCCGCGTCGGATGTCATTCTCAATTTGGAAGAACAAAGCCAGAAAGTAGGTGCATTCCTAGAAGTGATTGTGAGTATTGCAGAACAGACTAACCTCTTAGCTTTAAACGCTGCTATTGAGGCGGCACGTGCGGGCGATCAAGGCCGGGGATTCGCAGTCGTTGCAGATGAAGTTAGAACTTTGGCAAAGCGTACTCAAGACTCCACACAACAGATACGCGACATTATTGAAGTTCTTCAAGCAGGCACACAGACCGCAGTAAAAGTCATGCAAGACGGTAAAGATAAAGCCAACCAAAGCGTTGAGCAGACCAGTTCCGCAGGCGAAGCGTTTGAGCGTGTTCTAGAAATCATTGGTAACGTAACCAACATTAATCAGGAAGTAGAAAAGATATCCTCTCAATTAAAACAAGACGCGCACAAAGCCGATGATAGTCTTCAACGAATGAAGCAGATATCACAGTCAGACAACCAAACCATTGAAAACTTACAGGGCATTAAGAACGGATTGGTTTCAGTTACTGTCATCTAAATAGGTAACCGAAACCAAATACCTCAAATAATAAACAACATCTATTTATTGAGGCTGCTTAACTTTTCTTAAATAAGGCTTCACGGTATCCCAGCCCTCAGGATACTTTTCAGCCGCTTCTTCATTACTCACCGCTGGGACAATAATCACATCTTCTCCGTCTTTCCAATTCACTGGCGTGGCAACTTTGTGCTTAGCTGTAAGCTGCATGGAATCAATGACTCGAAGTATCTCGTCAAAGTTACGTCCTGTCGTCATTGGGTAAGTAATCATAAGTTTGATATTTTTATCAGGTCCAACCACAAACACCGAACGAACCGTTGCATTCGTCATTGCTGTACGGCCTTCCGCAGACCCATCTTCATCCGCAGCAAACATATTGTAAAGCTTTGCAATACTAAGATCCGTATCAGCAATGACAGGATAAGTAACTCTCGTATCACCAACCTCTTCAACATCCTTCAACCAAACCTCATGGTCACTTAAAGGATCAATACTTAACCCGATAATCTTCGTATTTCGCTTATCAAATTCAGGCTGTATCTTAGCCATATAACCTAACTCAGTAGTACATACAGGCGTAAAATCTTTTGGATGAGAGAACAGAACAGCCCAGCCATCGCCTATCCATTCATGAAAATCTAATGAACCTTGAGTCGTTTCTGCCTGAAAATTTGGTGCCTGATCGTTAATGCGTAATGACATGCTTTATCCCTTTACTTTGAATGAGCTCTGAATACGAAAGTTAATAGTAGATGATTTCTTTGGCATTAAAATGATTCAGAAAACAGAACAAATAATAACGGTATGTATTCTTATATTTATCACTCAACTCTAATACTTATTTATAAGATTTATTAAGTAAGTCCTTCTCTTAATGTTTGTGCAAACAAGCTAAATAACATTAATTCTCATTTGCAAGCAAGAATATATATTATAGAATTGCAGCACTACTTACGAAATGAGACCCCACCATGGCAGACATTTTACTGGTCTTCGGAACAGACACAGGCAATACAGAAGACATAGGCGAAAAAATCCAAGAACTTTTTTCTGAATCAGGTCATTTCGTAGAAATGATCAATGTATCAGACTGCAGTGCAGACAAGATCAATTCTACTGACATTTGTATTTTTGGTGTTCCTACGTGGGATTTCGGTGGAATCCAAGAAGACTGGGAAGATTTTCAAGACGAATTAGAAACAGCTGAACTGTCAGGAAAAACCATTGCTCTTTACGGTTTAGGCGATCAATTTGGCTACGGCGATTACTTTATTGATGCCGTCGGTTGGCTGCATGAAATTATTCAACCTATGGGTGCAAACATCAAAGGTTATTGGCCAACAAAGAGCTATGAGTTTGATGGAAGCCGAGCATTAAGCCCATGTAAAACCTATTTTTATGGGCTTGCGATTGATGAAGATCAGCAATTTGAATTAACAGATGAGCGAATCAGTGAATGGGTTGCACAACTAATCCAAGAGTTTGAGTCGGATGAGGCTGCCTAATGTGCAATAAAATTTCAAAATTAGCATTTCAAAATAAATACCAGTGGATAGGCGTCTGCAGCCATGGTTCTGCACATGTTTTTTGGAGAAGTGTTCATATTTGCTTACCATTTGATGAATTTAAACAAGTCATGCAATCCGCTCAAGAAGGACACCTCCCTGTCCAACCCCATGGCGATCATTATTTAATCTGGCTCAATCAATTAGCCATTAGAATAAACCACCAAGAATATCGGGAAATGCAGCAACTGTTTGCTTCAGCTGCAGAAGCAAAGACAGGTTCAATGACGAATTCGCAAACCATTACACTTGAAGAAAGCAGAGTGTTTCATTAATCGCTGAACATTCATTCCTCTAAATTCATTTAAGCATTCGGTTGAATGCTTAAATGATGCTCCCTTCGTTCGTCGTGCCAAACCTCCCCGTCATTAATTTGAAAAACAATTTATTATAGACTCCTATAAAACGATCAAAGATAAAGGCATCTCTATGAAGCGCGCACCGTTGATAGGAATCACTTCTGATCACATAACCGAGCAAAGTCACTCCTATTTCTCAGCCGGTGAACGTTACGTAAAGGCTGTATTGCATGGTATTAAAGGAACGCCTGTCATACTCCCTGCTATATCAGAAGATGCAAGTATTCTTAAACGACTTGATGGCCTTTTACTTACAGGAGCTTATTCCAATATTAATCCTGCTCTTTATCACCAAGAAGACCTTGATGAAAACGGTCTGAAAGACCCTATCCGAGATGCATTTAATCTTTCAATCATCCCAAACGCCATTGATTTAGAAATACCCATTCTAGGCATTTGCCGAGGAATACAAGAAATGAACGTCGCAATGGGAGGGACACTGCACCAGAAAGTAAATGAACAACCCGGACTTAATGACCACAGAGAAGACAGAACAAAACCCATTCACGTACAATACGGGCCATCTCACAAAGTAATTATCCAATCCCAAGGATTATTGTCCGAGTTGGTAGCTCACAACCAAATTAAGCTAGCAAGCTCTGAAGTGTATGATCCAACGAACAATCAACTGACCGTGAACAGCGTCCACGGTCAGGGAATTAACACACTAGGGGAATATCTTCAGGTCGAAGCCTTGGGAGAAGACGGGCTCATTGAAGCGGTGAGTATAAAGCACCACCCTTTTGCAATCGCAGTCCAATGGCATCCTGAGTGGCAGTTCCAAGAAAATACTTTTTCTAAGATACTCTTTAAAGCCTTTCAAACTGCCTGTATCAACTACCAAAAAGAACAACAAATCAGCTAAGCCCTTCAGCCAGTTCCACTAACCAAGCTCTCCTAACTGTTCAGTATTAGGAGAGGAAGCTTTAGCCTTCTTAATCTTAGTCCGTCGTTTAAGCCTTATATAAAGCCCTAAACCCGTTAATACCAAAGATAAACAACCAACAACCACCACTAGCACGTCACGATTAAAGCGTCCGATGAATGGCGTAAGAAAATTCCATTTATGCAATATAGAAAATGCCCAGCGCTCCGGTCTGTCCAGCCAATGCGTTTGATCAACTAAAATACCGGTTGTCGGATCGATGAACAAAACGGATTGCTCATCATTGTTTAACGCGACTTTCCAGACCGGTAGTCTCTTGTTCCTAAAATCATAGTCTGGCCCAAAGCGTGTCACTCTTGAAACGGATGTAACCTGATCCTGCGTTGAACCAGAGAATTGAAGTGCCAATTCAACCGCTCTATATTTATCCTCATTGTTACCACCCAGTTTCAAACGAGTCGCAGCATCAAAATACAGTGCTACTTTCTCGCTTGATTGCCCTTGATATTTTTGAACAAGTTTCTGCTTATGATCCATGTGCTCAGCAGTGCTATGCGCTTGTTTGGATGCGGAAACACGGTACATCAATGGCTTAGAATCCAATTGAACCAATGACACCGCATTTATTGATACGCCAACCAATGAATCTTCAAAACCTACGTAATCAAAACCTTCCCCATCCACAAATTGATTTCGAGTTATAGCCTCTAAATCTAATGGTTTGGCTAAACGCATCCCCGAAGCAGATTCAACATAAGCCATTTGAATCAAGTGATACGCACCTGTAATAGACCAAGCGAACAAAGGCACGATCACTATGTACGCCAAACGTCGGTGCCAACGTCGCCCTACTTGCTTGATCTTTCTTGAGCGAATCAATAAAACCAACATAAAGCCACTGATGGACATACCAATCAGACACAGCATCGCCATAAACACACCCGCCACACGGAGGTTCTTTTGATCATCCAGAAAATTAAACGTATGCAAAATCTGGAAAACAGTCTGAATCAGCGACTTTGTTTCATTTGTTAGGCTCGCTAAGGCCATTGTTTCAGTATGAACAAATGCAGTTAACTGCTCCTCGCCTTTAAACGTCACCAAATACACAGGCAATAGCCGATTAACCCAAGGGTATGCGTTATCAAATTCCTTTTTCAATTGAATGTTGACAATGTCACTCTCAGGTTTACCTGTATAGTAACTGGCCAGCCAACGGGCTTGCAGTTCGTCATGCTTAGGGACTAACTCGCCTGTTTGAAGTGAAAAGTATTCTCTTACGGGATTACTCTCAGGACGGTTATCCATTTCACCTCGGTCTGTAATTGTCAACTGAAGCAATGGCTCATCATTTGTAGGCACCACTTTGACGACTCTAAGCTCTTTCTCCTCCAATATTCCCGAACTCTCAACATGAGTCAAAATGTTAGGAATCATTTCTAGGGAATGGCTAGTCAGGCTATGGCTTTCAAAGACAGGCGGTTTAAACGCCACCTGCTTTGGCCCAAGCCATGACATCAAAGGATGACAAATACCTGAGATCATCCAAATAACCATACATGCAGCACTCCACCACAACAGCTGGTTATGCAACTTCAATTGTTTTTTCATTCGATTCGCAGGCGCTTTAGTCGTCATGGTTCACCTACAGCATGCTGACTTTAATACCAACCGTACCCGTCATTGGGTTACCTGGTCGATAGCTTATGTCTGGATCGCCAACTTGATTAGACGTATACGTAGAATAACGACGATCAGTTAAATTCATGATCCTTGCAAAGAAAGAAACATCATCCGAATGATCGTAATTAGCACGTAAGTTAAACAGGTTGTGACCACCGTATTCAGAGGTATTTGTTTCATCCGTATAGTAACTACCAAGGTGTTCCCACTCTGCTTCAAACGATGCTTTAGGCAATACCGTAGGATAATAACTAACCGTTAAGTTACCGATGGTTTCAGGCGCCTTCCCAACATCAAAGCCTTCAAAGTTACGCGTTTCACGGGCAAAGCCTCCGCATGCAGCTGAAAAGCACTGGTAAAGATACTGAAAGTCGTCGTACTTCTGCTTTGTGTATGTAAACGCTGCGGCATAAGAGAACTCATCTGTAATATCGCCTTTTAAAGAAACTTCGATGCCATCGTGCGACGTTTCTCCGGCATTTACCGTCTTACGATCACTGCCATCGATATAGGTAACAATGTCGTCTTTGACTGTCATCGTATAAACCGCAACTTCGTATTGATGAGAACCAACTAATTGGCCTCGAATACCTACTTCAAAGCTGTCCGTGGTTACGGGTTGTAGGTTTTCAGTTTCTTGAGAAGATCCTGGACGAAATAATTGACCCACAGACGGAGCACGAAATGCGTGTCTGTAGTTAAAATACGCAGCATGCTTAGGATGGAAATTAAATAAAATCCCAGCCTTAGGGCTGAACTCATCAAAATCTACCGATTGCGATTCCGGTCTTAAGTGACGGTTGTCAACACCTTGGCCAGCCAAGTTATCATCATAATCCACATCAAAATAATCGTACCGAAGACCGGCATCTAGGCGTACTTTAGGATGTACTTGCCATTCAGAATGAACGTACGGTGAGATAGAAAGCTGATCCGCATCATAATCATAATTCGACACGCCAGTTTCAGTGTAATCCGTATAGATGTCATCCTCTTCTGTAACCGTAATGGCCTTTTCTTCATAGTTGGATGGGGTATAGTCCACATCCATTCCCATAATCAACTTTCCTTTACCAGACCAAACGTTCTGTCGAAGTTTCGACATCAAACCATAGGATTGAAACTCAGTCTTTCGAATATTTGGATCATAAGTAATCATCCAGCTAGGCATCATCTCCGTATCGTTGTTTCTGAAATATGGAATGAAAGACACCTGTTGATCTTCGCTTGGCTCAAAGACAAATTCATTCGACAAACGTAAAGCATTGACGTCACGGTAACCAATGTCACCGTGATAGCGATTCTTCTTAGGGTTGTTGTAATAGTCGTTAGATTCAAGGCTTGACGTACCGCTTTGGTCCACTTCTGTGTAGGTCATAACGGTTTTACTGTTCCACTGCGCATTCAGTTTGCTGTCTACGCGCAAAGTAGAAGAAAAGCGGGAGTAATCTGCTTCTTGTCGATACCCTGAATTATCAGTAATGTTCACATCCGCACGAAAGCCAGTGTCTTCAGAAACTTTATCACCTACGGTTGCCAACATACGTTTCCAACCGTATGACCCAGCTTCAAGTTGTGCCGACGCTTCCGCTTGCTCTGGGCTTGGTTTCGTTATTGAATTAATAATGCCACCAATGGCGTCACTGCCATAAAGTGCTGACCCTGGCCCCTTCGTTACTTCAACTCGATTACTCTGCGGCACGTTAACTTCATACAAACCATTATGATTAAAGAAACCTGTAGGGCGCGTTGGAATGCCATCTTCTAAAAATAAGTACACACCTTTTGTAGTGATTGGCTGGCGAATAGAAGTCATGTGCCCTTCTCCGCTCAAGTTATTAATGTGTACACCCGCACTACGGTTTACAAGATCTGCCGGATGAGACGGCGCAATGTATTCAATGTCTACCGAGTCAAACGTAGCTACCGATTCTGTGATCTCCGCTTTGCTTCGCTCTTCTCGTGTTCCAGTTACAACGATTTCGCCAAGCACAAGGGTGTCCCCATCGATACTTTCAGCGGAAACAGCAGGAATATAAGACAACATAAATAACGGAGAAATTGCCAGCGCGAGCGGTTTAAATCCAGAGATATACTTAAAGTGAGACATACGATCAAATACCCTGAGTGCCAAATTAAATTGTTATAACTTCATTAGAAATGAGAAACGAAGTAATTATTTGGCGGGCATTCTAGTTATAAATCAGAAGGTTGAGAATGCGACCAATTGTCGCACCCCAGATGAATGGATGAAGAACTTTCTATCAATCTTGATATTTATTACAGTAAAGCTTCGTAATATCACATCGCAAATAAAATATAATGATCTCTTCTCCAAGAAATAAAACAATAACAACGGGTCGCAATACGAAATGAAAACCGCTCTAAGAAAATCGATGTTTCTAGCTCTATTAATCATTATTCTAATTACGGCCTACGTCATCGTTAGAACACTAACCTTTGCTGTGGATGTAGATAACGGCACACTACTGCCAAAGCCCATCAAAGTGCAGCAATTACCAAGTGATCAGAATGAACCGGTTCTGCTAGATAAGCTAACAAGAGCCATCCAGATTAAAACAATATCCAGCCTGCCTGACACTCAAATAAAAGCAGATGCCTTTAGCCAATTCACGTCTTTTCTGAAAACTGAATTTCCAGTCGTATTTTCGACCTTAGATGTACAGTTCTTTAATGAGCACAGCTTACTTATTAAATGGGTTGGGATTAACCCTTCACTTAAACCCGCTCTTTTCTTAGCACACAGCGATGTTGTGCCAATCCAGGATAATGAGAAATCCAAATGGAAGCACCCGCCTTTCAGCGGTGCTATCGCTGAAGATTACATCTGGGGTCGAGGTACCTTAGACGATAAGGCCAGTTTATTGGCTCAACTTGAAGCCATTGAATCCCTGCTTAAATCTAACTTTAAACCCCAAAGAAGTCTCTACTTTGCATTTGGACACGACGAGGAAGTGGGCGGCGAACTCGGAGCCATAACCATGGCCAACCACTTTGCCGATAATAAAATATCCTTTGAGTTTTTAGTCGACGAAGGCATGGTAATCACTGACGGCATCGTTCCCCATATTACCAATCGCATCGCTCACATTGGCCCTGGCGAAAAGGGGTATCTCAGCCTAAAACTGGTGGTTGAATCACAAGGAGGTCACTCATCTAAACCCCCTGAGTTAACTGCATCCGGCCGCATTGCCAGAGCGATTTATCGCATACAAAGCGAACCATTTGATATCGACCTCACTTACAGTGCCGAATTTGTACGCCACCTTGGCACTAAAATGCCTTTCACTCAGCGCATGATAATGGCCAATCAATGGCTATTCAAACCCATTGCAGACACCTTAATCCCACCGATTCCTGAGCTGTTAGCATCTTTACGAACCACGACAGCACCCACCATGCTCAGTGGAAGCAACAAAGATAATGTATTGGCGACGGAGGCTTCAGCCATCATCAACTTCAGAATTTTACCAAGTGATTCCATTGACTTCGTCATTCAGGAAACTCGAAGAAAGATTAAAGATGAACAAGTAAGAATAGAAATTTACGGAAAGCCAAGTGAGCCTTCAAAGATCAGTGACACAGATTCAAGCGGGTATAAGATCATCAAGCAAAGCATTAAAGAAGGTATTCCAAATGAAGCCATCACTGTTGCGCCAATGCTCGTCATTGCAGCCACTGACGCACGGCATTACAGCCACCTGACCGATCAAAGCTATCGCTTTTCCCCCATCACAATCACTAAAGAAAATAAAGATGGCTTCCATGGCATTAATGAGCGAATTTCTCAAAAAAGCTATTTAGAAGCCATTCGTATTTATCAACGACTGTTCATAAACTCAGGTTCACTGATCCATTAAATGCTTCTAGATCATGTTCTGGTTCTAACTCAGATATATGTCAGCTGTTTTTCCCAGAACATGGCCCGTCCCATCTCAGGATCAAGCTCATACCCCGCAAAACCGAACTTACGATAAGAGGCTTGAGCCACTTGATTACCCTCGAGAACTTCTAGGGTAATCTTTCCACTGCGTTTCTCTCTGGCAATTTGCTCTACTTTATCCATAAGAGCATGGCTTAACCCTAACCCTCGATACTTACCATCCACATAAAGATCATGAATATTAACGATGGGCTTGCACTTAAAACTTGAAAACGATTCCATACAATTAACCAAACCTGCAGGCGCTTCATTAACATAACAAAGCACAGAAAATGCATACGATCGCTTTGCTAATTCCGAAACCAAGTTTTGTACCACTGCGGAATCCAAAGGCTTACCGCCCCCCATCGGATGCAATGCATACTGATTCAACAAATAGACGATATCTTCGGCATGTTGGGGGTTGGTATAATCCGCAACGAGAATATTTCGATTCTTATTGATTCCTTCCATGGTATTCATCTCCATTCAAATCGGCGCAACCTGTAACGCGCATAAGTATTATGAAAGTGCCGAACGAAGATCATCAGGCACACTGATTGGTCGCTTAGTTTCTGGTGAAACGCAAACGTATGTAATATTGGCGCTGAATGCTTGTGTATGAGGCATGATATTGCCCTCTACAATCAAACTGAAAGAATGTACGCCAACCGCCCCCACACTTACTTTTATATAAAGCTCATCGTCCCACGTAACAGGGTGCAAAAACTCTAGAGTAAACGCTCTAACAGGAGGTAATACGCCCATATCCTTTAGTCGTTTAATACCAGGCCCATCTAGCCATTGGCCTAATGCTTCGTGGGTTGATTCAAGTGCAAAATGTGAAAATCGAGGGGTATAAACAATGCCCTCTGGGTCACAATCCCCAAAAAGAACTTTCCTTTGAATAAATACTGGCTCTGCCATAATAGAAGCCTCAAGTAGTTGCTTGATTCATATACATTCTAGATGCAATGAACGAAGCTACCACAAGCTCAAGCCAACTCAAAGGGCAAGAGTTGAGTACGGGACACTATGTGAAGTCACGCTCTCGCGCACACTTAATCAAGTTAATTGATCTCAAACAACACTAAACCAATGCCGTGCGACCTTCATCTAATTCGACCACATCTGGCTTATACCCCCAAACACGGTCTACTTGATTCACGCTTAACACATCCGAAGGACGACCTGAGTCAACCACCTTTCCATCTTGCAATAACCAAACTGAATCGCAATAACGTAATGCGTGATTAAGATCGTGAATAATTGCGACCACTCCCCAGCCCCGTTCATGACAGAGGGTTTTCGATAAATTTAAGATCTGGTGCTGCTGACCTAAATCTTGAGCGGATGTAGGTTCATCCAATAACAACAAAGGCGCTTTTTCTGCCTGAGATAACTGAACTAAAACCCTCGCTAAATGGATTCTTTGTCGCTCACCACCGGACAACTCAGAATAAACCCGATCGAAGAAGTGCAATGTGTCCGTTTCTTCCATCGCTTTACGGGCAAGCAAACGCCCTTCTGCTTTACTCGCAGTCAAAGGAATCAAACCTAGAGACACCACCTCTCCCCCCGTAAATGGAAAACTCAACTGACTCGCTTGAGGTAACACACCAAGGTGCTTTGCTAATGTAATTGGTTTCCATTTTTGAATGGATTTATTGTGGAATTTAATATCCCCTGAACAGGTTATTTCACCTGTGATGGCTTTGAACAACGTCGATTTACCTGCGCCATTGGCGCCTAACAAGGCAACCAACTCTCTCTCTTTGGTGGCAAGGCGATTGATCTCCAGCAGTTGGCGTTCAGATACAGAATAAGATAGGTTTGAAAGTGAAAGCATATTTGAAACAACAAAATGAAAAAACGAGTTACATGAAGCTCTTGCGGCGTTGAAACAAAAGCACCATAAAGAAAGGCGCGCCCAAGCCCGCAGTTACCAAGCCTACTGGCATTTCAGAAGGCGACATCCACGTGCGAGCACCCATATCGGCCAGCAACAATAAACCACCGCCAATCAGCGCTGACAAAGGTAAAAGCACTCGATGATCAGGCCCTACAAGCATTCTTACCAAATGCGGGACAACAAGACCAACAAACCCTATGATTCCCGACACCGACACAGCAATGCCGACACAAACTGCGGTTAAAACAATGAACTGTTTTTTAAGCTTTTCTACTTCAATACCTAAATGACGTGCTTCCGACTCACCCAGTAACAATGCATTGAGTACATTCGCTTTTCTCTGGAAGAAAACAGAAACAACCATCAAAGTAAGTGCTGCAAGCGCAACATCCTTACCCGAAGCCGCAGCAAGAGACCCCATCTGCCATAAACTCAGATCTCGTAATGCCTTATCACTGGCCAAATATGTGAGCAGCCCAATGATTGCCCCAGAGAAAGCAGCGATCGCAACGCCCGCTAACAACAAAACAACCACCGAAGTACCCGATTCTGATCTCGACAACCCATACACCACTAAGGTTGTTAATAAGCCCCCCGAAAACGCAGCAATTGGAACAGAAACGCCCTGCACCGCCACCGGAAGAAGCACAATGGCAATAGCAGCCCCCAAAGCAGCCCCGGAGGCAACACCAATGATTCCTGGGTCCGCCAAAGGGTTCCTAAAAATACCCTGCATGACAGCACCGCATTGTGCTAGCAGCGCCCCAACCATCAATGCAAGCAGTGTTCTCGGTAAACGAAGATCCCAAATAACCACTTGTTCGTATTGCTGAAGAGAACTGTGAGCACTGCCCCACATTCCATCCCAAACAGTAATTAAGCTTGGAAGTATCGGTAAATCCATGGGGCCCGTTGTAATGGACAAAGCTACAAGCAGCATCACTCCGATCACCAACGGCGGAGTTAAAACCTCTCCAGACCAACGTTTCATCATCATGAATCAGTTGCTCAATTGGCGAGACAATCGCAATGCTTCTTTCATGGCTGACAATGATATGCCCGACACAATGGATCTTGCATCAACAAACAAAACCTTTGATGCTTTTCCTGCTGGCGTATGAAACAAAATAGGGTTTTGCTGTAAAAGCGCATCAGGCGCATCAGGGCTTTCACTCGCTACAAGGATCACATCAGGCTGCATCGCTAATAACGCTTCTGGGGCAACCGCTCGATAGTTCGAAAAGTCAGCTTGATTTTGACTATTTAACAGCGTGATCAGTGCATCTCCTGTGGTGCCTTTACCGGCTTGCTGCATTCCTCGACCTTCTAAATACAACAAAAACACAATCTTCTTAGGTTGTGTGCTCTCTGCCATTTTAGAGAGTGACTCTTCCGACTCATGCACTTGTTGGATCAATGACTCAGCAGATAATCCTAACGAGCTGGATATCCCTCGAATGTTTGAAATCAGCTCAGAAGGATTAGACGCAGTAGGTTGAAGTAACATTTGTGTTTTTGCTTGTTTCAATGCATCCACAGCCTCTTTGGGGCCTATATGTTCACTGCCAAACACATTGGTCGGCTTTAAACTCATTAGCCCCTCTGCAGAAAGATTACGGTGATAACCAACCACCGCAGGCTTCAACCCTTCAGGTATTGTGCTTGTAACATCCACTCCGACAATGGAATCCCCTAACCCGAGCGTTAATAGGATCTCAGTCGCGCCAGCGTCGGTACTGACAATACGAGTTTTAACGTTAGCCTCTGAATTTGCTACAGAAAAGGTGAGAATTAAAACCGTTAAACAGATTAATGCAACAAAGAGATTGTTCATTACATTCCTTGGTATGGCGATGTTCATATGGGGTTCCATGTTCAATTTAATTTTGGTGTTAGATTTAATATTGATGCTAGATTTAATTTCTGTGTTCAACGTAAGCGTGCATACATCATTTATTTTCTTGGGTTCATCACAATCTGAACGTCTTTCATCTGTTGCAAATTCAGTAAGGACATCACCTTAACTAAGTTATCCGCAGACGCTGCTTTGTCCGTAGCAATGGATACGCTTAAATCAGGTTCTAGTGTTTTTAGTAAACTACGTTCAAATTCATCCCAAGACTCGTAGGTTTGATGATCTATGCCCCAAACAGGGCTGAGCTTATGAATAGAAACCACCATAGATTTCGGTTCTGCCAGATCAGCTTTGCTGCTTTGAATGACCTCAGGAATATTCACTGGCAATTTCAACAACGGTGCGTTAGCAGTGATTAATAAAAAAACGATCACAATAAAAACAATATCAATGAGGGGTGTAAGCTCCAGAGATGGGCTTTCTATTTCGTTCTTTGAAGCACTGTTAATCATGCAATAGAAGCCTGTTGTTTAGGGGGCATTGTATTTGATGATAAATGGATGTCATTCCGAACAGAATTTCTATCAATATCAATACCCTGAATCATCAAGTTCATTTGGTTCATTACATGTTCTGTATTCCCTATTATGTGGTCAATCCACATTAAGAACCCGTGAGCACCTGCCAATGCAGGCAATGCGATTAGCAAACCAGCAGCCGTTGTATGCATGGCTAGACCCAAACCCTCAGCCAACATAGACGGCTCAATCGCCCCAGTTACCAAGGACAAATCATCAAATACTTTAATCAACCCAAGTACCGTTCCTAATAAACCCAATAAAGGCGCAAGTACGGCAATTACTTGAAGCAAACGAATCCCCGAATTCAATTTACGTTTACGCATCTGAATCCAAATCTGAGCAATTTCTTCCCTCAAAGATTTATCTTCTTGGGCATGAACCATCAGTAGCTCTAATCCTTGAGCGGTCAGTTTCGAAGTTTTCTTTTTTGGCCAAATCAGAGCGTCTTCTTCAAGCTTGGCCCTTCTCAAAGTAAACCATCCGAGCACCAAAATCTTTTCAAACAAAACAGCACACACCAATACCGATAAGGTAATTAAAGGCATGGCTAAAGGCCCCAAGTGTTGGTGCACTAAATCAAAATCAAACATGTATATACCACCTAAATTACGGCATTAAAGATCAACACCCACAAAGAATTAATTCAAAGCAAATTCAACGGGAATACGAATATGAGAAGCAACGGTCAAAGCCCCTAACTTTCTTGGTAAAAACGCCCATTGCGTAACGGCTTTCACTGCCGCAGAATCTAAACTATCAATGCCAGAGCTATCAAAAACCTCAAGGCGAACTTGATTGCCCTCCCCATCAAGCCAGACATCCAACCAAACCACACCTTCTTGCCCCCGCTTTCGTGCGAGCTTTGGGTATACAGGCGGTTGAGGAGGAGCGCTAAAGCTCGGATCAGAAATAATCTCATCATGCACACCTTGATAATCAACTTGCTGAGTTGATGCACTGATCGAGATGTTTTCTGACGTTTCATTGTTAATCAAAGCGTCATCTAAGGTTTCATTATCAGAGTGAGGTTCAGTTAACGAGGTTTCAGAAATTGACAATGGCTCTGGAGATAGTTCCTGAGTTATAGAGTTCTCCATATCGGAAGGATGTTCTTCATCAATTAAAGATTCAGCCGTTGCGTTCTCAACTATTTCTTCTACTTTTTGGGGCAGTAACTTGCGCGCCTGTAACTCATTTTTCTGACCAGTGACTGTTTCTTTTGGGGGTATCTCTGCCTCCGTTTCTACAGCATTCTTTGAAATCACCTTAGGTTTCCTAGCCGCCTCTACCATGCTGGCTTCTGCACTCTGAACAAACGAAAAGGAAACAGACAACGTTGCTGAGCCATTTCCTGCTGTAATTAACGACTTCTCATCCTCTGCTTGGTACTCCACGTACAGCCAAGCATGTAATACCAAAGCACCAATAACGAAAAGCATACGCAATAGATACGTCGAAGATCCGTTCACAACTTGCCTCGAAAAATATTTCAACTTTAATATTGCAAATAATAATACGACTCATTATCATTCGCAACACATTTAATCAAAAAATACTAAATGGAATTGTTTATGTCAAAAGCATTTACTGCTCTCGCGCTGGGTACAATCAGTAGCGTTTTAATTTCACAACCCGTAGCAGCTGATAAAAACTCAGGCAATGTTCAACAAAACGAGAATACGAGCGTTACAGAATTCAAAAAGGTCACTGTTAAAGCGACTAGAATTGAGCAAGATGCTAAAGACGTCACTCGTCCAGTGGCAATTATTGAAAAAGAGAAACTAGAAGAAACTCAAGCAAACTCTGTCGCCGAAGCAGCAGCCTATCAGGCGAACGTGAATGTGGCTGGCGGGGCAATTCCTAGTAACCAGAAAATAAACATCCGAGGTCTTGAAGGCGATAAAGTCTTGCAGGTGATCGATGGTGCACGAAGCAACACGAACTTTTCTCACCGCCCTTCTTTCTTCCTTGATCCAGAGCTTTTGCAATCAGTTGAAATCATGAAAGGCCCTTCAAGCAGTTTATGGGGATCTGGCGCCATCGGTGGTGTCGTTGTACAAAATACCATTGAAGCCGAAGATATAATCCAAGAAGGCAACGATACTGGAGGATTCCTAAAACAGGGCTACCAAGATAATGGCGACGTATGGACAACGACAGGTTCTTACGCAGCCAAATTCAATAACTTTGATGCCCTAGTAGCAGCAACTTACCGAAACAGCGATGCAATGGATCAGGGCAACGGCGATACGTTGTACGGCACCCAAGCAGAAAACAAAACATTGCTCACCAAGTTTGGTTGGAACATTGATGATTACCAACGTTTAGCTTTTCAATATCGTCATTCTGATTTGGATGGCCACCCTCCTACTGTCGGCTCTTCTGACGATCAAGAAAATGACTCCGATCTTTTGATTGATCGATTAGTAAAAGACACCAGTGTCGCACTCGACTATTCCAACCAAGGGTCATCTGATCTTTTAAACCTGAACGCAAAACTGTACCTCAACAATACCAACAACAAAGAGATCAACACCTTTGAAGGCACAGATAAAAGTGACGTTGAAACCATTGGATTAAACGTTTTTAATCAATTCGATTTAGGAAAAACCAAGGTTCTTCTCGGCATAGATGGGTACCAAGACACCATTGAAGTTGCCCGAGCGGTTAATTCAAACTCAACAACGGGCAATCGACCAGAGCCGCCAACGAAAGCCGAGACGCAAGTATGGGGAACGTTCACTACAGTAACTCATGACATCAACAGTCAATGGCAAGTCGAAGCTGGTCTTCGATTTGACAGTTTTGATACAGAATCTAAAGATACTGGCAGCAGTTCAGATGAAACCGCTGTATCGCCTTCAGCGGCAGTTCGTTGGAAAACAACCGACTGGATGAGCTGGACATTGCGCTATGATGAAGCGTTCCGCGCCCCGTCATCGTATGAATTGTACATTGAAGGTACACACTTTAATTATGGCGCACCCGGCTGGGACAACAGTTTCGTTCCCAACCCAGACCTAAAACCTGAAAAAGCTAAAAACTTTGAACTCTCGATGGATTTAGCATTCAAAAACCTTCTGGGTAAAGACACTTTAGACTTTCAAGCAACTGCATTTAAAAACGACGTAGAAGACTTTATCTTCCTTGATGTTGAAACCAACGCAGATTTTGGCCCTCCGCCCGCGTGTAATTGCATTAACGGAACATCAACCCACGTAAACGCAACCGATGCCGAGCTTTGGGGTTATGAGCTAATTGCCAACTACAAGAATGGGCCATTAAACGCAGCCATCAGTTATGGGCAAACCCGAGGTACCCATGAAACAACCATTACGTCAGGCACCACAGAAGATCATCTTGATAACATTCCTGCGGACAAATGGGTGGCTGATGTCAGTTACGGTTTCTGGGACATAGATACCAAACTGGGTGCGCGTATTGTAGACACAGAAAAACAACGTAGAGTCGAAGATGGCGCAACAGATTCCTATAATGGTTACACTTTGACGGATTTCTACGCGACCTGGGAGCCATCTGCTGCCAAACTTGAAGGTATTAAAGTAGACTTTATATTAGCGAATGCTTTCGACCAGAATTATCGACAAGCATGGTCTGAAGTCTCAGAACCAGGTCGATCTGCACGGGTTGCTGCTAAATACAGTTTCTAGTCGTCCTTAACAAAACATGGCTTCTGCCATTCAGAAGCCATCACATAACTGCAATAAATTATCGACAAGGTTGGATCACTAATGACAATACCCGGCGAACAATCACTCTCCCTTCTGCAAGAAATTGCAAACTGGGGCAATACCACCACCATCATTTTACACGGTGGTTGTGTATTTGAGTTCAAAGGCCACTTTCCTGTTGGAAGCATGGCAGAGGGGTTTTATAACCTCAAAGGTGAAAGCGGGTTCGAAGGTCATTTAAATCTGGCTAAAGTCAATCATATTGCCTTTCAAGATAAAGTTCATCGCGGTAAACAAAGCTATGCATTGGTGTTCAATGATCAGGATAAACAGTGCATCTTTAAAATATTTGTTGGCCGTACGTCGGAAGGCGAATTAATCGAATCACAGGTAAACCGTTTTAAAGAGTTACAGGCAGAATTCACCCTTGAATCCTAAGCCCTAAATACAGGACAACACAAATGAAAAACAAAGGTCTAGAACAAAGACTAAGCGATGAGATCTTAGCCTTTTTAGACAGCCGCCGTACGCTAAACCTTTCAAGCTTGGACGAAGATGGCCATCCCTACGCATCTTACGCGCCATTTGCTTTAGGCGAAGAATGCATTTACGTGCTTCTAAGCGATATTGCTGTGCATGGCCGAAATCTAAAACTAAACCCAAAGGCAGCCGTTCTTGTCGTTGAAGATGAAACTCAAGCTGCAACCATTTTTGCTCGTATTCGCGTAAACTATCAAGTAAGCGCGGAACACCTTGAAATAGACTCAGAAGAATACAAAACAGGGATTGACCGTCTTTTCAAAAAACACGGCGATCGCATTCATAACCTTGCAGGCTTAAGCGATTTCAATCTATTCAAACTAATACCCTTAGGTGGCCGTTACGTTAAGGATTTTGGCCGAGCGTTCTCCATTGCAGGCAACACTTTAACAGGTGAAAGCATCGATCGCTTACGAGACGGTCATAAACCTAGAGTCACATCGAAAGTGTCATAAGCAAAAAAGCCGCTCAAAATTGAGCGGCTTATCTTATTAAGCTATGGAATACATCCTTATTTTAACGTAGAGCAACAACCACACACGGTCATCGGGAGCTGAGCTCCGGTGGTGACATCCTGATTCGTCCACTCACCATTCCAAACTAGTGGGCTATTATTCTGAGTGCAAGCCTTCTTGCAGATCTCGCCTTTATCCGATTGAGAATTGCTATTAATAATCTTAGTGGTTTGAGTATCATAACATTGCCCTGTTTGTTGTGTTATTTCCGCAAATATGTGGCTTAAGCCGTTGCTGAGCGTGGTGTTTTTACTCGAGGTAGGATCATCCGTTCCGTTGTAGCTGTGACACCCCATGCAATTAGAAACAAAACCCGAGGTAACATTTGGATTGATGTGCTGATAGCTCGTTTCTGCAACGGAGTTCGCTAAGCGTAATGACCCTCGCTGATTAGATGTACTGTATGTAGAAGGCGGTACTACCGCATCAGAACTCGGACCTATGTCTGATAACCAAATGGCGCCAACATTAAAATAATTTTTCAACACAGAAAAATTACCCGTCAGATTTGGTTGCACATTTTTATTTAGCGTCGTAACTGCATCATAGTTTTCAGTATATTTGTGATCACTCGAATCAGAACCGTACGCATAATCTCGACAAATTTCAGTACCTAGCTCTTGTGTAAAAGCCGTTTCTGGTTTTGGCTTATTGAAATCACAGTTTCCTGAATCGTTATTCCCTGCTATTTCAGCAGCACAAGCAGGACTTGTAAAAGACCACCCACTTTGCGCCTGTCCAGACTTATTACAATCAGGCACATTTACATTATGCTCAAACGTCGCCCATACAAATTCAGGATGATCCGGTGTCGCAACGGCGATATGAAGTCCAACCATACCTAATTGCAAACAATTCGGCCCTACAATTGTATCAATGCATTTATTTGGTGAGTTAAGATCACTTCGCTTTACACCCTCTACTTCACTTTCAAGAACAAAGTAATCGTTGGTGTTGTCGGCGTCGGTTAATACTTTCCAAGCCGCCTTTAGCTCTACAACTTGCCCAATATCTAACCCTTTACTTTTCTCACCGTCTTTATAATAAGTTGCGGTTTCAGCAAAGTTATCTTGATTGGTAATTCTGGCAAAATCGTCACACATGTTCTTACTAAAGCGAACATCGTAAAAGACGACATTCCCTTCTTGGTCATAAATAGTATCGCCACCACCCGCCTGCCCTACCCGTTCAGGCAAACCGTTTTGCAGAGCGATCACAAAGCCATTACTGTCTATCTCGTCGCACGAGTTAACTTGCTCACCTTTTGTACTGACTTCCAGTTCAGGAAATAAACCATCGTCCAGTAGTACAGGTTTTGATGACGATGGATCCTTCGACATCAAGTACGCAAAGGCTTGCCATGAAAACTGATAGAAATCACAGAAATTAGAATCACCATCACTACCACTCTTTGCAACTTCAACAGGCATACTTGGATTAGAAAACCACTCAGGATTTGCTTTGCAATTTTCAGGCGCCGCCTGCACAAGCGCAGCACTGAAAAATGAGTAACAACCAATTACCAACCAAATACAGCGTAAAGCAATACGTTTTAAAATATCCATTTCGACCTCTATTCATTTATTATCATTTTTATATGTTCTGTGCATGTGTCCACGCTCCTATCAACGCTACAAGCACCGCATCTAAGTTCTTAAGTTATTCAGGCAAAGCATCAAATGCGCCTCATCATCCATACACTCGACCTCCTTCCTCCGCCATCAACACTTAGAGGGAATTCCATCCAAGTGAGCGTCATAACTTCATTCAGAGACTTACAATCAAGATAGTTAGTCACTCTTAATAATATTATTACCGACAATTACACCCAGATATTTAGGCGTTTCCCCCTCTCATAAAAAGCAAATAGATTCTGCAGGCCAAAAAAAAGCCGCATCATCCTTGCTGCGGCTTTCATCTACTCTGGTATTGAGGGATTTATATGGTGCTACCCAATGCGCTCGATACTGGTAACAGTTGCATTACGATCGCCTTGCGGTTTGTATATTTCCATAATTACTATGTAGGATTTGTCATCAGGAAAAATCATTTTTGCTTCACAAATAAAGCGATAGTTCATTCCTTCCACGACCTGCGTCGAGAACTCAAGAGGAAGATAATCAACACCAAGTAACCCTTTTGTTGCTTCGTCAAACACGGCTCGTACATCAGGCGTAACAAACTTCCAGGGAGACCAACCTCCCGGAATAATGTCGCAGTCAGTTTCAGCCTCACGAACTGCATTCGAAATTTTAGTAAGTACGGGAAGCCCCTCGATTGGGTCATAAATATCAACAATAGCTAGACTTTCTTTGGCTCCAGGGTAAACAACCTGAGATTCGCATAAACACTTATAGTTAGTGCCATTTACAATCTGTTTAGCAACTTTAATCGGTGTGTAAACAACCCCGACTCTATCTTTCATTGCGACAGCAAAAATACCCTTCTCTGTTTCAGTCAAAGCTTCAAAAGACGACCATTCACCATACAAAGACGCTGTATTTTTTGTTTCCAATGCCGCGTTCGTGTTCATGAGTGTTTACCTTTTCAAAATAGACGTATCAATACGATTAAAAAACGATGGTTATCAATACTGATTCGAAAACAGATAAAAAGGTATTACGTGACATTACACAGAACAATCATATAAATGTATTCACTTAGATTTGTAATAAAGGCTAAAAGCCGTTTCATACTCTCTAAGCCACTGTAATAGTGTGTAATTTTTTTATCTTACGTTACTGCCTATCTTGTATTTGGGCTTCTACTACAAGTCGTCCCCTGTCTATTACTTTCACCTCAAACAAGGCTGAGTTGCAACACTATGATCAGAGATTACAACCTAGACAATCTTCGAAATTTTATGGAACAACTTGAAGAAAAACTCCCATCATCGGTCAATGTAAGTACCAGTTGGGGAGAAATAAACGAGCAATATCAAAACTACAAAAACAGCCAAGTTTTCAATAGACGGCTTCAGTTTGCCCCTCTTGTCATTGTCTACTGCGAAACAGAAGATGACGTCAAAATAACCTTCAATGCGGTAAAAGATAACAACTTGCCATTCACAGTAAGAGCTGGCGGTCACGATCATGAAGGAGAATGTATAGGCACAAACACAGTTCTAATTGACGTATCAAAAATCAATCACGTTGATTTCTGCGACAACAGTAAAATTGCAAAAATAGGCCCCGGAAATCGATTTGAAACCCTCACCAGCACACTAGCTAAAAACGATGTAATGATCGCGCACGGAACATGCGCCACTGTAGGAATCGCGGGATTCACTATGGGTGGAGGATGGGGCCCATGGACACGAAAAGAAGGCATGTGTTGTGAACACTTAATTGGGGCCAATATTTTACTGGGTAACGGAGAAATAGAGGTCGTCGACGTTGAAGAAGACGGCACGGTTCCCCCGTTACTATGGGCCTTAAGAGGCGGAGGTGGCTTGAGCTATGGAATAGTCACCGAACTGCGTTTTGAAACATTTCCCCTCCCCGATGTTCTTCACCGTTTCGAAATCCAATGGAACCCCTACGAAAACAAACACCCTGATACACTTTGCGCCCAAGTGCCAACCATTGCTGTTTTGAAGAAATGGGAAGCACTTATTGCCCCTTTTCAAAATCCATCGTTAATAGGCACCAACTTAAAAATCAATGCGATCCCTTTCAGTAATGATCAGACAATTTGCCTTGATAGCATCAGTCATAACTGCGTATTTTACGGTTATTGGGAAGGCGATGAGGCATCGTTAAACACATTCATAACCGACAACTTTACTGATGACCTAAAACCTGACCCTTGCAATATAACAATTGAACCGGCAACAGGCGCTAAACACGACAAAGAAAGCTACGGTAAGCAACTGATGGGTTCTTGGGATCGAGAATCCTTTTCCAAAATACAACTCAATTTAGGCGGCACACCACTACAACCGGACGAAGACGACCCTGCCCCTCACAAAATAACCTCTCGATTAGTCGACGAGCACGGCCTTGGCCAAGCGGGTTACCAACAATTACTTCAAAGTCTCTCATCACCTTTGATACAAGGGAGAAACAGAGAACGAGGTTTATTTACCTACGTCACTCTGGGTGCAATCACGGGTGATTACTACCCCGCGCACGCAAACAACGCTTGTGATGAAGCGCAGTCAAACTGTGGTTTTCCCAAATACACAAACGATAAAACCAGCGCGTTCCCATACAAGAACAAACGCTACACCATTCAATACCAATGTTGGTGGAATGAAGAAGCGAATCAAAAGGCGCTTGGCCAAGACAATCGTGTTTATGACAATACCAATCGAGCACTCGACTGGATCGAAACAGCCCGAAAAGCAGAGATCCCAGGCACATCAGGCGCATTTATTAGCTTTAAAGACAACTCAATCCCTACGGAAACCTATTTCGCTACCAGCTATAGAGATTTAAAGGAAATCAAAGAATCGTATTCGCTTGATCCCTTTAATCACTTCAGATCAAGAAAAACAATTATCTAAATCCATACATTGAACAATAGCGGCCCCCAAAGGAATGCATAATGAATAAATCTAATAAAAAATATTACATATACCCGGCAGTTGGTATTGCGCGTGTAGGTAACAGTGAATCAGAGTTTCTTGTTTCACCAGAAGTAATCAATCAGAAAATAGACCCATCACAAAATTACAAAGACAAAGACGGTAAGGTGAAACCACAGGCCGCAAAGTTCCGTATTTATGCAATGGATGACAAAGGCAAAGTGCTAGAAGAAGTGGTCAGTAATGAGTCCGTTAGTATCGAATGGAATGTTCACATTGCCAATAGAAAAGCAATTAATTATGAATTCCAAAATGCAATGGACTTGGGCAGCCTGTCTCTCGATTGCAATTTACGTAATCCCAAAATCATAGATTTGGATGAGCGAAAAACAAAACTATTATTGGATCCCGGCGAGCGTTCTATTAAAGGTATTAACCGCAACCCTTTAAACGCAACGACGCCGGGTGAATACAGCTTTGATACCGCCAAATTTTACGAAGACACGGTTTACCAACAAGACGTTTACTTAGGTGAATTACGTACCGATGACCAAGGGCGGTTACTGGTCTTAGGTGGAAGAGGAAAGTCCGCAAGTTTTGATGGCAAACCCGCTGGCACATTCGCTAACAACAATGGCTGGCATGATGACGTAGCCGATGGCACAGTCAGAGCCACACTGATTATTGATGGTAAAACATTCGAAGCTGAGCCCGCAATGGTCGCCATAACACCACCGAACTTTGCACCGGGCATACAAGGTACGGTCACTCTTTTGGATGTGGTCGAGAATTTATTCGAAAAAGAAAAACTCATTGATCCAATTAAAAAGATATCTTTCTATCAGGATATCTATCCCATATTTAAAAGTTTAGTGGATAATCAAGCCGTTAATTCCGGCTTCTATTTCTTGTTTGGTGAAAATGCCCCCGGGAATTTCTCCGCTCACCAACTGCTCCAAAAAATATCCAGTAACGCCGAAGAAAACCTTGAATTACGTCGCTACCTGTTTAACCAATTCAGGCCTTCCGTGTCTGTCGCTAAAGAACAACGAGCGAAGGCTCTAGATGCACTGACCGAACAACATCAAGCGAGTGATAGTGATGTCACTGTACAGGTCGGAGAGATTGCACTAAAAGCGATATCTGCCAGTCAAGAAGCAAAACAAGCGGATCAACTACCCCCATTCTATGGGGATGCCTATGCAGATTATACCGACAACCCATTAGCCAACCTGAGCTTAACGGATCGACAATACGAATTACTGAGACGATGGTCAGAAGGTGACTTTACGAATGAAGTGCAAAATTTACCGATCAACAACGTGGATGACCTACCATTACAACAACGTCCACATGCGTTAACCAAAGGTCACTTGGCCCAATGTCTAGGCGGCCCATTCCACCCAGGTATCGAGTTAACCTGGTTCCTGCGTCTTATTAGCATGTGGAACACCCTAGATTCAATTGACCCAATGCGATTGAATATATTGCCAAAAGACCAATCGCCTCAAGATTATTTTGGCCCTGTATTGACGCCAGACATAGCGCTCGCTGAAATGTTTAATGCAAGTGGCCCTGGCACCTTAACGCGTTTTATGGGCGTACCTTGGCAAACCGATGAAGCCAGTTGTCGGTCAGGACAAGATTATGACCCGGGCTATTATCTGCCTCTTGCAAGCTTTTGGTCTGCTCGAGTACCAAACCAAGTACTCAGTGAACGCAGCTTTCAGCGCTTGAACGACCAAACGTTACCACCACTCCAGCGCCTCAAACATCTGGATTACCGTCAAGATTGGTTGAGGTTCTTCCCTTCTACCAAGTATGAAAACCAGATCAATTACATGGTCAGGGATTGGGACAAAATTGGCATTATCAAAGAACAAACCATCGACCCGCCACTGGAAGTTGATCAATACCAATTACGCTCGCTGTGGGTAGAATCCGAAGTTAATAAGAAGTTTACGGTTAATGATCCGAGCTTCCGTCAACTGTTGCATATGGAAGCCCTTGCCAACGCGAAAGGCGATATATCAGCACCTTCTGACTCAAACTCGGATTATATTCAAAACCTACGTACGCTCGAACAGGATGATTGTGACTTTGCTGCTAACTCAGAGCCTAAGCGCCCTACTGTTACTCGTAAGCAATTGTTCGGAGCAGATGGCTGATGCCTCAGTATGATGTCATCATCGTGGGTGCGGGGGTTGCAGGTTTGACTGCAGCCTCCTCGCTGGCAAGGCATGGGGTATCTGTTCTCATCGTTGATAGCGAAGCCAAAGGTGGTTTTAAAACGGGGGAATGTTTAATGGCCGACGCCCTGCCAGTGATGGAGAAACTGGGTTTAAAACAACCTTTTCTCAATGCAGATCATCGATCATTACAATCCTATCGAGTGTCGTGGGGTCAACAAAACAGTTATGAACGACACCTGTTAACCCACCCTATGGGCGCGGGTTGGATTGTCAATCGTGAAGTATTTGATGACATGCTTCTAAATCATTGCCAACTGCACAACGCCGAGATTCGTTGGCAAAGTGCGTTGCATCAAGTGGAGAGAAGCGCCTCTGGAGAGTGGCTTCTGCACTTCAAAGAAGGTAAAGACGTTCTCTCTGCCAAATTCATCATTGATGCCAGCGGTCGAGCAAGAGCCTTCACTCGAAGGATTAACGTCCCTAAAACCCAAATTGATAAACTCGTTGCAAGTTGTTGTCATGTGCAAACGGATTGCGAATTATCGGCTAACCAAGCCACCATAGCCAGCGACAAACATGGATGGTGGTATTATGCAAAGTACACCAAAACACATGGGAACCTCTGTTACTTTTCTGATGCAGACTTACCTAGGCCATCCAGCCCTCAGCACTTGTTAGATTCAGCAATGCAACAGCCGTCATTAGCGAGGCTTCTATCAGACTCCGTACCGGTCAGCACTACGTTCAAACGCTATGCCGCATACTCCTCTGCTTTGCAAGACTGCATAGGCGAAGATTGGTTGGCCATAGGGGATGCAGCTGTGAGTTTTGATCCGTTGTCGTCTTACGGCATGACGTCTGCACTCTCAAGTGCTTTTTATGCAAGCAAAGCCATATTGCGTTATTTCAATCATACACCACAGTTCCTACAGACCTATCAACAATTAATTCAACAGAACTTTCTGTCTTATCTAGATAAACACAATCAGGAATATGAAAAGGTACGAGCAGAAAACAGTGAATTTTGGATGCGAAGACAATCAAATCAAGCAGCCTAATTATGCCTGATTGAATTAAGTGTGCTGCATGAACTTGCAGCACAAACTTACAGTACAATAAGCCCCACAGGAGTTCATCCTTCATACGGAAAAACCTAACACCTAAACTGTAGTAGTCCAGACTTATATTTTCGGCCAATTACCAGCCAGCGTTTAACTCGTCTTGTAGGTCTTCTTTCAATTCAGCGGGTTCCATAATCCATACTGTCGCATCAGCGCCAGGAAACACACCAACTTCAAGATTATCGCCTTGCAAACCGGGCACCCATTTTTTAAAGAATTCAGGTAACCCGATACTCTTAGGGCTTAACCCATCATTAGCTTGCTCACAGTAATCTTCTGCAAATTCAGAACTCGGCCAAACAGGTAAATATTCAAAGCCCTCTTCTTCTGAATGAATCTTTAAAAATTGCTTCTCTTCATTGATAAGAATCCAGATTTCTCTTTCTTCACCGACCAGACTCAAAAAGAAGTCATACCTATCTTCACAGCTTAACTTCATCACATCTTCTAACTGCATGTTTACTACCTCAATTGAGTTTGGTGTGAGAGCAATACTAAAAATGTGAATTGTAAGGAAGTTATTTCAAAAGGAAACTCTTTTTGGCACCTCGCCTCACTTTAAACATAATTCAGCTTCAGTGATCACCGTCATTACTCTCCTTGGAAGGACCTTATTAGTATGCGAAGCAAGGTATATTGTCTCACTCACTTTATTTAGGAGTCGATGCGCCTGAATCTGGTGCTTACGTTCAAACGCTTCAACCGCATAACGAGGCAACACCGTAAAGCCCAACCCCATACTTACGGGCTCAAGAATTAGGTTAATTTGATTTGAAAAGCCTGTTCTTCTTAACTGACTTTCGTGCTTGAATTCTGGAAAATTAGCACCTAAAAGCAAGCTTGCATGGTGACTACCATCGGGATGGTCTACAAACCCAATTTGCAATAAATCAGCCCAACTGAGTTCGGATTTATTCGCTTCCGTTACCAAGAGAAGTTCCTCCTTTGCGATGGGTTTGTAATTTACTTCGGCCAAAGCGGGCGGTTTCGTCATAAAGCCAACATCCACTTTATGCTCTGCAATTAACCGCTCGACATCGGCATTCGGTGCAAATCGATAATCAATCACTAACGCAGGATGATTCTTTTGTAATTGAAGTAACTGACTGTATAACTTAAGCCCTAAACTACCAGGGGATACAACACTGACTCCCCCTTCATATGGGGGATCAATACCAATTCGTTTTTCAAGATTAGACAAAGCCTCAATAAGTGCGCGTCCTTCATGATACAAACGTTCACCCGCATCTGTAAGTGTAAACTGTTTGCCATGTCGAGTGAGCAAAGGTTCTTTAAGGTGATCTTCAAGCTTCTTGATATGCTGGCTAACACCGGACTGCGTCATGTTTAGGTGTTCTGCTGTCCGTGTAAAGTGAGTGACCTCTACCAATGAGCAAAAAGTACGTAGCCAAACAGGATTTATCATTACAAAACATACTCATAAATATAATAAATGATAATTTCAAATTATTATCGATGATTTGTAATCTGTGTACAACTCAAACACAGGAACAAAACCTCATGAAAAATGTATATCCTCGTAATTTTTCGCACATTGGAATATCAGTACCCAATCTAGACAAAGCCGTTAAATTCTATACAGAAGTGATGGGTTGGTACTTGATCATGAAACCAACAGAAGTCGTTGAAGATGACAGCCCAATCGGTGAAATGTGTACGGACGTATTTGGAAGCAACTGGGATAAGTTCAGAATTGCCCACTTATCAACGGGTGACCGTATAGGTGTTGAACTGTTTGAGTTTAAGGATCAGGTTAATCCCGAAGACAACTTTGAATATTGGAAAACAGGCGTATTTCATTTCTGCGTCCAAGACCCAAATGTCGAAGAACTTGCAGAACGAATCGTGGCAGCAGGAGGTAAAAAGCGAATGGAAAAACCACGTTATTATTATCCAGGCAGCAAACCATATCGCATGATTTATATGGAAGACCCATTCGGGAACATTCTAGAAATTTACAGCCATAGCTATGAACTCGTATACAGCGAAGGCGCCTACTAGGCATAGAAAAACTAAGTAGTAGCAAACTAAAGCATTGGAAAACTAAAGTAGTTCAAACGCCTGTTCAAAGAGGTGCTTATTCACATCTCTATCTAATATCGAGCACTTTTCTTTGAACAGTTTTACCTCTGCAGCACTTTGCTTACCGCCACCAACACGAATTAAATAATCTATATATTCAATGAATGCATCCGATTCATCACCAAACTTTTTTCCGACAATGATTTCTTTATCTACTGGGTATACACCGCAGTTGACCTCATGCGCTTGTTGAGCAGAAATACCGACTTTTACATAACGGTGTTTATCTGCAATTTGATACGCCAACTTAGGAATACCTATATTGGTTAACCCAGTAACGATTTCGACATCACCAGTGTTGGCTTTCGAAGCGACTAAACGAGAGATCATTGTTTCCAATAACGCTAGACCGAGTTCTTCATCAATACGGTTCGAGCTGTGACCGACAATGCCGATTTTCATTGTTAACTTCTTTATTTAAGTAATAATCATTTCCAACCACTCAGATATAACCATTGGAACCCAACCTAATTAAGGTTAAAAAGGTTAGGTACCAAATGTTGAGTAAGCTGTTATCGTCTACTTTGTTGAAATAAACGCTTCCCCACTATCTAGCCAAGGCGTACCTCGCATTTTAGGATAGCCTTCCAAAAAGGTAATTTCGGCTCCAGTGTCTTCAGATATTTGTCGAACAATATCTAAGAAAGTCTTTTCTGTCCATTCTTCAGGCGTACCAACCATAACGTTGGCCGCTTGTCGGCTTAGCTCCATAAACCCACCCTCTTTCTTATTAAAAGTAGCGTAGAGGTCAAGATGATACCCCTCTTTATATGGGAATAAACAAGCCGTTAACTTTAGAAGCGACTGGCCAGAAATATCTCTTGTTGCCTGAGCGGTCCAAGACGCACCTTCACATGTAGCAATTTTATAACCTATTTGACCTCCGCTAGAAGCAAATGCCGCAAACTTCGATCCCTCGAGAGGGCTTACTAACTTAAATCTACCCGCTTTATCTAAAATATCCGAGGATGTAGGAATAGGCCTTGCCTCTTGAGTATCATTTACATTTCTACCCAAGCCATTACTGGCTGATTCCGAAATATCATATCGATCTGCCTGAGTTTTTATATCAAAAATTCTATAATACTCGACCGTTTTAGATTTCTCGACAAGTGCATTATTCATTGTGCCACACCCCGAAATAAGAAAGGTAATGACAGTTAATACTAAAATTTTTTCCATTATTTTTTCCATTATTTTTTCCTTGTGATTTCTCACTTCAATTATTCGAAGACAGCAATTCTAATCTGGCCTTTAGCCATTCAACCTATCCTCTATCCTGATGATGAATTGAATACGGTAAAAGTTAGACGCTTCTTATTGACCAAGCCAAAAACTATCTTTAGCCCGATAAACAAAACATCGAGAAATTACATGTTTATTTAGTGAATAGAAATCGCCAAGAATTATTAGATGTAGGAATGTGTGGGCTGGTTTGCTTTCACAGAGTTCGTCTGTTTCTATTTTTAATTACTCACAAATAACCGTTTAGTATTTTTTCACTCCCCCCTTGAACCCAAACTCATGTGCCTATATTGAATGAACTAAGCTTTCTTTAAATACAGAAGAATAATCACTACAGTGAGCCATGAACATTTTATAGGGAAATCAGCATGTCCAGAACGGTTGTAATAACAGGTGCCAATCGAGGCATCGGTCTTGAACTCGCACGCCATTATGTAAGACAAGGTGATAATGTCATTGGAATCTGCCGAGAGACATCCGATGAACTGGATGAGATTGCATCCATGGTCATCGAGAACATCGATGTCACCAATGCTGACAGCGTTGAACAACTGGCAATAGTACTGAGCAATGAGAACATCGATATTCTCATTAATAACGCAGGGCTTTTCAGCAATGAGAGATTAGGTAATCTGGATTTTGACAGCATTCAACGTCAGATGGAGGTTAACGCCTACGGCCCGTTGCGTGTTACTGAAGCTCTGTTATCCCGACTGTCGGCAGGCAGCAAAATAGTGAGTATTACCAGCCGCATGGGCTCCATCGAAGATAACACTTCGGGCAATTATTACGGCTATCGCGCGTCAAAAGCAGCATTGAATACCTTCAGTAAATCCTTAGCGATGGATCTCCAGCCAAAAGACATTGCGGTTGCCGTTTTACATCCAGGTTATGTTCAAACTCGCATGGTAGGTTTCAGTGGTGATATCACACCAGCGGATTCAGCCAATGGTTTAGCACAACGTATTGAGACCCTTACGATGGAAAATACAGGAGGCTTTTGGCATTCCAATGGCGAAGAATTACCTTGGTAACGTTCAAGCCAAGCCCTTAAACCTTACGCTTAAAAGTTTAATTCATAGCGGTTGATCTTATTGATCAACCCTTGTCTTGTAATTCCCAACTGCTGGGCACTGCGCGTTTTGTTATTGTCGTTTGTGCTCATGGCTGCTTGAATCAAACGTATTTCTAATTCGATCACTTGCTGTTCAAGGGTTTTATCAAGCAAATTGGATGTCGGGACCTCAGCCCAGCTTTCCGTGTTTGGAGGATCAATATCCTCCCTTATTAATTGAAGCTCTTGCATTGAAATAGTCTGCGTCAGACAAATTGCTGCAACGCTTTCTAATGTATTTTTCAATTCTCTGACATTGCCCGGCCAATCTGTCTGATTGAACCAAGTAATCACGTCAGACGCCAAACTCAATGTCGATTGATTCTTCTCGTTATAGAGGTTTAATAAATGACGAAGTAATGGAGGAATGTCTTCTCTTCTTGAATCTAACCCTTGCGTGGAAATGGTCAAGCCTTTGATGCGGTAGTATAAATCATCCCTGAACTCACCTTGTTGCACTGCCAAAGGCAAGTTACGATTCGTCGCAGAGATTAATCGAATATCAATTGTTACCAAATCTCTACTTCCTACAGGATAAAAACTGCCTTCTTGCAGAACACGCAACAATTTAACCTGCATCGCTAAAGGCATTTCACCAATTTCATCGAGAAACAATGTCCCGGTATCTGCCATGGACAATAGGCCTTTGCGATCGGAATCTGCGCCAGTAAACGCCCCTTTTTTATACCCAAACAACTCACTTTCTAACAGGTCGGCAGGAATGGCACCACAATGCACCGAAATAAAAGGTTTGTCTGAGCGACTGCCCAATGCGTGAACCGCATTTGCAATGATTTCTTTGCCCGTACCACTGGGTCCTTGGATAAACACTGGTACTTGGGTCGGTGCAATCCGAGAAATCAATTCCCTGATGGCATGAATGTTCTGACTCGCGCCAATAAGGCCTAAATCATCTTGATGGTTATGGGTTGCTTGAAGCTCTGATTCCAATACGAGAACTTGATGAAGTAGCCGTGTCTTTTCCACCGCTCGATCAACAATCACTTTTAATAACTCAGGATCAACCGGTTTAGCGATAAAATCCCAAGCCCCCAATTCCATTGCACGCAATGCCAGTGATCGATCATCATGACCTGTTAACACAACAACGGGCACCCCCTCATAGCGAGTAACGTACAACAACCCTTCTTCCGGTTTGAAGCTGGGTGGCAGCGCCAAGTCATGAATCACTAAATCAAAACCTTTACCCTCTTCTTTTGCGTCTAGGAACGTTCGTTGGCCGTGCTCGCCATCCCCACGAGTAACCACCTCATAGCCAGCTTGTTGTAACCATAACGCGCACAACTCACAAAAAGCTTGCTCATCATCGACCAATAAGATTTTCACTTTTTCTTGTGCCATCTTTTGCTTCTTCTCTTGTTTCATATTGAGGTCACTCTGGTAGATGTACGATGAACGAGACGGGCCAACCACAGTCTTCCCGATATTCAATAGAGCCCTTATGAGCATCAACAATTCGACGAACAATGGACAACCCCAATCCACTGCCACCGCTTCTTTGTGTTATAAAAGGTTCAAATAAATGATCTTGAACGTCGTCCGGGATTTGTGGACCATTATTGTGTACAGACAACACTAAGTCTGAATCTGATTTCACCGTCAGCAATATCTGACCGCTTTGTTGCTGGTTTATAAATGATGCGGAATTTTCAAGAATATTAATCAGCACTTGTTGAATTCTTGGCGCATCAAACACCCCAATCAATTCATCTGGAGCCTGCAACCTGATGTCTACCTTGAATAACGCTTGGATCTGGTTGACGACTTGATTCACCATAATCATCAAATCAACGCGCTCTTTATGCAATTCAATCGTACTGGCGTAGCTCAACGTATCTCGAATAAGTAATTCAGCTCTTTCGACTTGGTTTTGAATGTGAGACTTGATCATAGGTTCAGTTTGAGCTGAAGCCATACTGATAATATTCAAAGGGTTTCTAAGTTCATGCGCAATGGCTGCAGTTAATCCGCCCAATTCGACTAAATGTCGTTGCTCAATACGTTGACGCTCTGCTTGGGCTTCGACCTTAGCTAATTGCAAAGATCGCTCTAAAGACGCGCACGTACTGGGTAACAGCGCGGCTAAGATCTCAGCCATATGTCGCTGTGCGGGAGTTACATCTTCCCAGCCGTTGAGATAACAATGCCATTGAGTCCTTTTCAAGCAAGTGAACTGAGTGGTTTGGTGAGTTTTTACATGAAACTCGCCATTAACCGCAACAATGCTTACGCCCGATCGAGTGTTACTCTGGCGAAACCACATGGCTTCAACGGTAACAGCGAGTTCTTCCCAGGAAGTTACACGATTTAACTGACCGACCCAATGATTCAGAGTAGCCTCTTCGACGCGCGCGCCAGGGTAAACCAATCGTTCAGAAAAACGTTTGGCCGGTTCATACAACAACCAAGCAAGAAGTAATAACACCGTTGAATAAATCAGTAATTCAAAGGTAGGTACATGGGATAACGCGTCAATGCCCAGCGGCTCGATCAAAGCCAACATCGCGGACATAAGAAGCATAGAAACCACAAGAACCGCTAGCCATTGTAAGGCTTGGCTCACCCAACGATTCGCCTCAACCAGACGATACCGAACAACAGAATAAACAACTAAAACCGCATACGTTGGCAATGCCAGCATTGGGTACGGTAAATGATGGCTTGGCAAAGAAGGCAATACAAAACTGGTCGCTAATAAAAAGCCCCAAGCACCCACAACAAAAATCGCAACGATGGAGCGACGTTGATTACCCTGACTGTGCTTAAAACCATACAACAATAAAACATGAGCAAGCACCCCCACCACCACCGTATACGAGAGATTAGCCCAACCCCAAGCGGATAAATGAAAGAAGCTAGGGAAAATCAACCAAGAAGAAAGATAACCTCCATCACCCCACACACTGCAAACAATGACCAACAGAGCAGAACCGTATAACCAAGGTATGCGCTTATGAAGATCAACAGGTAGTACGACTGAATCTTTCAGCCAAACAATAATAAAATGGAGGAATGTCGTCGGTAAAAGCGGGTTGGCCAGCAGCAAAGGTAACGCCCATTGCGGTTGTTGCTGTAACGCAAAGATATGCCCCAAACACCAACAAGCCATCGTCAAACAAAACCCAGCTAATGCAGGTAAACCGTATTCATCGTGTCGTCTTGACCACAACCAAATAGCCACGCCCAAGGCTGTCACCACGGTTGCCCATAGGCTGGTATTGAACAATAATATTAAATCCATACCGTAAACCTTCTTTACACTTTCTAAGCACAAAACGTCTAGATAGTTTACATACAGAATTTTTAGTTGACCAGATATTAGACACTTTTAAGTCAACATTTATCTCTAGGCCATACAGAATGGGCTATGGTTAACTCAACAAAGAGTTGGCATCTCAATTGCTGTTTCAATGTCATATGAGACAGAGTGTCTTCACCTAAGTCTCATGTTGAACACGCATTCGTACATGAGCTCTGCACATATCAATGACTCAAGTTCAATAGACATGAGCAACGCTGAAATGTACGAGAAGAATCCGCTAGCATAAGGCTTACTTTATGTTCGAGCTTTTGGCCTCGTTACCCGACTCAAGTTTCCTTTCACGCATTCAATTTGCGTTTACTGTCAGTTACCACATTATGTTTCCGACCATCACAATTGGTCTTTCACTGTATATCGCCTTTATGGAAGGTATGTGGCTTAAAACCAAAAAAGAAGCCTATTTACAGCAGGTTAAATTTTGGATGAAGCCATTCGCAATCACTTTTGGGATGGGCGTTGTCTCTGGGGTGGTACTCTCTTATGAGTTCGGTACCAACTTTAGTGGGTTTTCAGAGATTGTCGGGCCCGTGCTAGCACCACTCTTAGCGTACGAAGTACTTACGGCCTTTTTCCTTGAAGCCGGATTTCTCGGGATCATGCTGTTTGGATGGAATCGCGTATCACCAAAAGTTCACTTCATCGCGACCTGCACCGTTGCAATTGGTACTGTATTTTCTTCTTTTTGGATTCTCGCAGCCAACTCGTGGATGCATACCCCAGCAGGTTACGAGATTGTAGATGGCGTTTTTCATGTCACAAGCTGGTTGGAAGTCATTTTTAATCCTTCATTTCCGTATCGCTTAGCGCACATGCTAATCGCAACGTGTCTGTCCGCATCGCTGTTCATTGCAGGCATTAATGCCTATTACCTACTGAAAAAGAAACACACCGAGTTCGCTAAAATTGGGTTCTCTACGGCCATGACAGCCGTTTTGATTCTAGCGCCGATACAGGTTCTCGTTGGCGATTTTCATGGCCTGAATGTGGCAGAGCATCAGCCAGTCAAACTCGCCGCAATGGAAGGCATTTGGGAAACCGAAAAAGGCGCGGCACTGCGACTATTTGCTTGGCCGGACGAAGAAACAGAAAGTAACAAGTACGAGGTTGCGATTCCTAAACTTGCCAGCATCATCATCAAACACGATGCCAATGCAGAAATTGCAGGCTTAGACCAGGTTTCTGCAGAAGATAGACCGCCAGTGTCCGTCGTGTTTTTCTCTTTCCGAGTAATGCTCGGTTTGGGTGGTTTAATGCTATTGCTTGGTATCGCAGGGCTGATTGCACGTAAAAAGAATCGTCTCTACGACTTCAAACCATTGCTCAGATTTTCTGTAATGATGATCCCCGCTGGCGTAATTGCTACGTTAGCAGGATGGTATGTAGTTGAAGTCGGTCGTCAGCCTTGGCTTGTTCAAGGGTTAGTTCGTACGGTCGATGTTGTCTCACCGATTCCGGCGCAACAAGTGGCATTTACATTAGCCTTATTTGTAACGGTATACAGTATTCTTTTCTTCACGTACCTGTACTTCATTCGCAAACTTGTATTGAAAGGTCCACCGTCCATCGAATCTCTGTCAGAAGAAGACCAAGACCTCCCTGCAACCCTGAATCCTGCGCAAGTGGATATCGGTTACAGCGAAGAAATGTCCAATTATCTTGATCAACAAAACGCACCCAAAAACAACCAAAACAAGGGAGATAAATAATGGATATCGCATTGGTTTATTTATTACTGATTGGTTTTGGAATTCTAGTTTACGTATTACTGGATGGCTTTTCTCTGGGTGTGGGAATCATCTCACCTCTCTTAAAAGGAAGCGAAGAAAAAGGCATTGCAATGAAAAGCCTCGCCCACCTTTGGGACAGCAACCAGACGTGGTTAGTGTTTGGCGGTGTAGTCTTATTTGTAGCGTTCCCCGCCGTATATGCCTATGTTCTCTCAAACTTATACATTCCCATTATTCTGATGCTGGTTGCACTGATCTTTCGTGGTGTCGCGTTTGAATTTCGATTCAAAGCAGACTCCAGCAGAAAGTGGTGGGACATCAGTTTTGCAGTAGGCTGTACGATTGCTACGTTCTGCCAAGGCCTCATCTTAGGCGCCCTAATTGGAGACATGTCCACTCCAAAGTCCATGGATGAACCTTTGCAGTGGTTAACCCCCTTCTCTGTTCATACAGGCATTGCATTAGTTGTTGGATATGCATTACTTGGCGCGTGCTGGTTGATCAGAAAAACAGAGAACGGGCTACAACAGAGAGTCAAAAAGCTGGCAAAGTTACTGCTCGTTGCGATGTTATTCTTCATGGCCATGGTCAGTGTTGAAATGCTGCTCGAGCAACCCACCATTGCTGCCCGCTGGTTAGATTGGCCGAACAGTTTGTGGCTGGCACCGATGCCACTGCTTACTGCCTACTTTGCTTACAAACTTTGGCCGTTACTTACTTCGAACTCAGAACCGGGTTTAAAGCCTTTAGGCTACGCTATGGGATTATTTGGAACTGCATTCGCAGGACTAATCGCGGGAATATTCCCTTATATTATTCCTGGTCGTTTAACCATCTGGGAAGCAATAGCACCGGATAAATCCGTGTACTTCACCCTCGTAGGCATACTTATATTCATCCCGGTTATCATTGCTTACAATCTATATAACTACCGGACATTCAGCGGTAAAACGTCAATGAAAGATGGGTACTGATTTATGAACGAACCGGAGAAGATTCAGCATTTAAACATCGATGAATATAATCAAAGTAAACCAGACAATCAGTGGAAGAACGCAATCGGGTTATACCTTGGCGGCGTTTTAACCTTGGCTGCCTTTGCTTATGGCTGTAAAGCCCTACTGAGTTTCCTCTAATTATCTCCCATAAAAAAATCTTGGCTATTCAAATGAATGACCAAGGTTTTTATGAGCTTTCTTTCGATCCTTTACTCACGCTTAACGCAAAGCCGAATTACAACGTTCTAATTCAAACTTACGCCTTCGCCCGTAAATTCACTGTGGGTATCCAAGTTCACACCACCCATAATTTCAACAGGGTTCGGACTAAAGCGAATCTCACCTGTTCGTCTTTCAATGACTTGAGGCGTCTGGTTCGCATAAGGATACGCATCAATAAATTGTTTTCTGAAACGATAAATCTGAATGTTCACATGATTGCCACTTTGCCCAACCATTTTGCAAAGCAAGTCTTTATCAATCCAACCACTTTCTGACTTAGAAAGTCCTTCTGCTTGATCAGACTGATACTTCCTCGCAAGTAACAGGATTAGATAATGATGATTTCTTACTTCAAGGTCGACTGTATCATCGCCACAATCTAACATTAAAGATACGTGCTCTTCATTTTGACTCACATCGAATTTGAAGGTCAGTTCCATAGGTTTCGCAGAACCATTATCACGAATTATTTCAGTTTCAACACACGCCTGCGCATCCACAAAGCGCCATTGCTTATCTTCGGTCCCAACACGATCGCCCATTTTGAGGTCGAAGATCCCTGTGGATGTTTCGCATACCCACTGACCGCAAGCAGATTTATAAATACTGATCTGAGGATCACTTTCTGAAGGTAACGCCGTAATACCGTTCAAGTGAATCGTTGATAAGCCAATCGTTAACGGTAGCAAGAGGCACTCCGGTGGCGAAATGTCTTTAACAAACCATGCCTCCGTATGTTCACCACCAAACTGAATTCGATCTTCAACGTTTAGCCGCTCTTGCAACCCCCTTGATAAGCGCTTGCCATTGATAAACGTGCCGTTAGTACTTGTGTCTTTCAGAATCCAAGATTCGCCATCCCATATGATCACGGCATGCGTTCGCGAAGACTCAGGATTTACAATATGGGTTGCCGCCGTAGGGTGACGACCAAAGACATGCTGCGGCTGGACAGTTACGTTAATACTGGTTTGTTCACTTACGATAATCGCCATGTCACCCTCCTAGTGGGCTGATTCCTTTCTATATACATTACAATAAGTATCCAAAATCGCTATTACATGGGATTACAATAGGAACTTTCAAGGCGTTTTAAGTCTTCTAGTTAATGGCAGAAACAAAAAAATTCCACACTAAGCACTTCGCCTTCATGAAAAACCCCTCATTATCTAAATATATAGCGCCTGTGGGTTTAAGGTTGATTCTGTATTTGCCTTTTCCTGTATTCCCATTTTTACTGGCACTGAATAGAGCCTTTCATTAGCGAACTGAGGCCAAATATGGCAAAGACCTGGCACTGCCACCTTGGCAGTTTTTAAAGGAATTTGAGCTCGACTGTAGTCTACTACGAGCGTTTCTAACCCGAACTGACCAAGCTTGTTCACAATCGTTAATATGTCTTCCTTAATATCTAATACAGGCTCATGAATGTCCGAGTGAGATGCCATGTCCTCATTAGGGTATAAAAATCTACCCTCTTCTATCGCATCAAAGTCAAACGGAGCTGCATTTTGATTTCGTATCGGTATCAACTGACAAAGCTCTGTTAGTGCACGTTGAGCCGCCAACTCTGGAATAATGTGGCATCCAAACCCCATAATCCAGCCACCCGTTTCTTTATCTTTACCAATGCCAGCCATAACAGGGATTCCAAGATCCATTGTGAGATCTAACACCCAAAAGTCGTGCCCTTTTTCTTTGCTCGGAGATAATGATTCAGTGAGCTTAGTTAAGTTATTTGAATCCAAACGGGACAAATCAAACGACGGCCTAGGTAACCGGTTGTACCACCAAATGGAAGCGGCATCGCGCTCTATAAGTTCAAACAGACCTTGTAGAATTGCTTCTTCAAGAGTATTTCCTGCCGCACACCCATTCGAATGCCATCGACCAAATTGATCATCATCAAAGGGGATATTACTGAAGCACTGACTTAAAGGGATATGTACAGGTTCGCTATGAGTTAATGACCAACTTGGCAACCAATGTATTTCACTGTTTTCATAAAGTTTCGCCGCTTGTTTTATCTTTGAGTCAGGGTGTTCATCGTCAGAAAAACATTGATATTGATATGAGCTGTAAGGCACTAAATCTTGAAAATTAAAGCTCCTTACTCCTGATGCTTGTAGAGACGACTGTGTTGATTTCATCAAAGGAACATCATCTTGGTAAAGCGCGTTACACCGCTCTATCGCCTCCGATAAAGCACTGGCTTTTGACTGTTGATGACTAACCCCTTTGCCCAAACATATTTGTACAAAGCTATTATTATCAAAACTCTCTGAGGTCAATTTACTCGGTGTTTTAAAAAAACCTGAACGAAAGATCTTTACTGGATTTTCATCAGAGGTATTTAAATCATTAAGGTGATTAATAACCCCAGTAACAGGGCTAACCAGTGGCATCAGTTTTTGCACTGTGGCTTCTGCCGCGATACTTCTTGACCCCCCGTCTTGATTAAAACGGCTAAAACAACTCTTTAAGCTTATCGGAAAGCTCACTTGTTTCTCAAAATCATTTACAGCGTTAATATCAAGGTTAATTGGATGATAATCCGTCTGTTTGTTCTGCTTGTTATAAATTACTAAACTTCTGCTATCGAAAGATTCAGACTGAGCCATTAGATGGGTCTTTATCTGTTGCAGATGCTCATCAGAGAATGACGTATCCTGTTTGAACGAGTAACTATGCGACCGATCAGGCCATTTCGTCATTAATGCCTTTCTTACCGGTTGGTTATCAAGAATCCGTTTCTGTAAATTTGAGAATAAAGAATTTTCACCTTTTTCATACAGAGGGCTGATCCAAATATTCTCTCCGCTGATTGAAATAATAAAGAAATGATCCTCTACCACTAAAGAAGATATTCTAGGGTCAAGAAAGTCATCGACAAGTATGAAACTGATACTCTTTAAAGTACTCAGCTTCAAAGCAACTTCTTTTGCAGTATCGACAAATACTGGCTCTATTTCTTTCAAAAGGCTATGTGACGCAGCAGATAAATTTACTAGATGGCAAGCTGTCGATAAACGTAAACATTCCATAACACTTTCTGTATCTACATCATCGAATGCGGGACGAGAATAACGCGCTTCATCTTCAGTAAATACCAATAACCCTGACTTACGTAACTGATTCACTTGGTAATAAAACAAAGCCGCCTGTTGCTGATTTTGTGAATCCGCAACTTGAATGATTTGTTCAACAGAGGCTTCACCATCGACGCAATAAAGGAAGGGAAATTTGTCCGCTGGTAATAAAAACTGTTGGGCTGCAGACAGTAACAAAACATCCTGATTATCTAAAATATATACATTTAAACTTGGATGCCATTTGAGGGCTTTAGTTGACTCTTCCATTAACGACACAACGCTACTACTTTGACTCACAAACTAATTCCTCTGGATAAATGTCTTTAGATCCAATATTTTCTTTATGAGCTTCCTTAGATGAACAATAAAAGTCTTGAGCGTTACTTTCAAAGATATCCCTTATCTCACTTTCAGTTAGATCACTTAACTGATCGAAGATATCTTCAGTAGTAAAATGTGAATGATCAGGATGAGGAAAGTCAGAGCCATAAAGCAGCTTCTTATGACCAATCATATCAATTACTTCTCGAAGACAAGGCTCTCCGATTTCAATAGCCACCCAACACTGGCGCTTAAAATACTCCGATGGAAGCATCTTTATATTATCTTGAACCAAACTTGGAAATTCTGGATAACAAATATTATCCAAACGCCATAGCCAGTGAGGGACCCACGATGCACCCGCTTCTAAGAAAGCAATTTTAAGTTTTGGGTGTTGCTCTAAAACACCTGATTCCAACAAAGAAACAAAAGCCATTTGGGCTTCAATAGGATGTGAACACGCATGCTGAGCAAATCTAGTATCAAACCGATCAGAGCCCGCTGTAGGAGCATTAAGGTTCGTCCCTCCATGGAAAGCAACTGCAATATTTTGATCCTCGCATTTAGACCAAAATTCAGCATAATCAACATGGCCTAAGTCTTTGCCCATAATTACTTCAGGTCTCAAAGTAATTGACGTCCAGCCATTATTAATAACTTGATCCAACTGATTACACATTGTTGTAGGGTCATGACGGCTAATCAAGCCTACGGCCTTCAAACGCTCACTATTGGTATCACAATAATCTTTTAACCAACGATTATACGCTTCTGCATATGCAAGAGAGACTGCTGCCGCTAACTGATGGTGGTTAACAATATAACCAGCAAAGGTAGGAAATATAAATGCAACTGAAACCTTGGATTCATCCATTGACTTAAGCTGTGTGTCACCATGCATTGCGTCAGCGCGTTGAGATTGATTCCCTTTACCTTTGCTAGAACTCGCTATTTGAATCTCTTCAGTCCAATTACTCAATATAGGGATATCACCAACTACATAAGTTGGGGGCAAACTTACATTTGCTGCTTCACCCAACCGCTCTATTCGTCTAAGTCGATTTTCAGGATTGTCATTAATGAAGCTAATTGGAAATTCCTGATGAATTTTCGCATCAAGGTATTTTTGCCACAACGTCAAAGGTTCCATTACATGACGGTCTGAATCTTGAATTTTAAAAGACATATTATTACCTAGTTAAACAACTAAAATTTAAGAATTAGAGATAGAGTTATTTTGATATATTACTGGACAATACTTCTCATCCTTCAATAAGGCCCTATAACCATAATCATCAAATCGGGTATCAAGTTTAGCTTCATCAGTTAACAACCCTATAGCAATAGCATAACGATCGAAGTTACTAGAATTAAAGGCACTAGAATTAATAGCACTCCCATGTAACGTATCTTTGTGATAAAAACTAATGCTACCAGCGTTCATCTCTGCGATTGTTTCAAACCAATCGTTGTTAGAGTCACTTCGTATTCTATCTCTTTGATGTTCTATATTTTGAATATTAGCCCCTGTATAAGGGCTTCTTTCAGGCCAAAGTTGTGAACCCTGAATATACCTAATCGATCCAGTTTCTGAACTTACATCGACCAGTGGAATCCAAGCAGTAATTACGCCGTCTTTAAAAAAAGGCATGTATTTCAAATCTCGATGAAAACCAACTTGCCCTCATCTCTACTGCCCAACGGTTTAAAATATAGCTGGCTTCCCCAGACTTTTATTTGTTTTGAACCAGTTACTTTAGCTGCAAGTTCACCTATACGAGAAGAAGTCAAAAGAGAATACAAAGCAGGTAATGTTAGGTGTATTTGAGATATCCTCTTAATTATATTTTTTTCCTGCAGACTACTGACCATCCACAATGGAGAATTACTAACTAATTCACTACATAAAGCCTGATCTACTAAAGATATAGCTTCATTTACACCCAAAGTTTGTCAGATACTTCTTAGGGTCATTATTGATATCCTTTAATTCTTCCAAGGTTTCTTTTGATGGGTCTACCTGAAGTGGCCATACATATGAAACTAAACGAGACCGTGCAACTTGCCAGTCTTGTATAGCTTGAATATTATCAATTACACTTTTATCGCCTACTTGAGACCCAGAGTTCCTTTCTATTTCACACTCCAATTTAATATTTAATTCATTCCCAGCCATATAACAAAAATACATTAGATTAATTAGTTATATAGTGTTAACTAGAATAAATGGTAGGACAAAATTTTTCATCACTTAAAATCATTGAGTAACCATAATCCTCAACCTTCTCATCAAGCTCAACGCTGTCTGTGATTAACCCTATAGTTAATACACTTCTATCTAAACTCGATTTATTAGGATAACTTCCATGTAAAACATCAAATGAATGAAAGCTCACCCCTCCTAAATCTAAAATTATGTCCTTTTCATCCCAGGTTTTATTGTTGTAATAATCCTTTAAGCTTTTAACTTGACGATCTAAGGATTGAATCTCCCCGCCAGTACAGTAGTCATCTCGATCCCATAGGTGAGATCCTTCTACTACAGTTAAAGGACCGCTATTAGCACCCACATTAGTTAGAGGCAACCAAGCAGTTAAAACACCTTTTTTAAAAAAAGGCATATGCTGTGAATCCCTGTGAAAACCAACATTCCCTTTTGAATTAGATAGCTTTGGTTTGTGGAATAACTGGCAACCCCAAACTTTAATAACCTTTGAACCTGTGAGTAGCGCAGCTAATTCGCCTATTTTAGATTGAGTTATTGCTTCAAATATAACCTGATCAGTCATGTGTATTTGAGAAAGTCTTGTAAGCTCAGTTATCCCATCACCAAAATGAGACCATGGTTTAGCACCTGTTTCATATGAACCATCTAAAACCTGTTCAACTCTATGCTTCGCTCTCTCAAGTAAAGGCTTGTCTAATCCAGCGTTTTTAAATTCTATAAAACCACGCCGTTCAAATTCATTTCTAAATATATTCATAAGAAGATACTTTGAGCCATATAAATATGGCTCATTAAAAAATCACGTACTAGTGAAAGGTTGATTAGCGCGCATAGCGATCAGATCAGCCAAAGCTATTGGATCATAGTCCTCTTTTTCAAGAGGTTCCGGCATATCAATTGATAAAGTTGCGGTGTAACTATTAACATTATACTTTTTAGTTAATGTATCAGTCATATGATCCATAACCTCTTCCGAGGGCATACTTTCTGCATATGAAATTAGAATATTTAGTCCATCAGCAATTTCATAATCTAAGTTATTTAATAAAGTAGGGTAATCTTCAAGCGCAACAGCTCTTTTTGTTAAGCCATAACCTTCTTGAGTCTTAACAGCACCGATACGTTTTGACTTTTCCAAAGACCAGTTATACGCCACTAGACGGGGAACAAAGTGCATCCAAGCATAGTCATCATCCACACCTTCTGATCCTCCTCTATCACCTTCTTGTTGTGAATGATTTTCTTGTCCATAGGACAGAAAAGGATTACTTTCGTCTCCGCCAAGTCCTGTTGAATTTTGGGCAGTGCCAATCTCTAGACTGTCATGATCTAAATCATCTATTTTAATATCTAAAGGAACAGAAGCTGAGTTAGTTGAATCATCAGATTGCTGAAATAATTGAGCAAATGGGAAGTATCTTTGAATTGCAACAAAATCAGAGAGCATAGAACTCGAACGATCATCAAACTTCGGGATTTTAATTTCTAAATCTATAGCTAAATTTTTCCAGCCATTGATCGGAACATATGCTCTTTGCCACTGATATTCGGGCTTCTTTTCATTACCTTCTTTTAAATTATTGTAGTTTTTACTACAAACATTGATTACATTGTATTTTTGTTTTTTCCCATTAAAATCTACATAAGAGAAAAATGAAACCCCATGAGATCGTCCAGAGCCTTTCCCCTCCTCAATAAAAGGATCTATATTTTTAACTCCAAGCTTATCAAGAACATAATACAAAACATTCGACTTATATATGTTCTCTTGGGCGTCATCCGAGACAATTTTATTAACATCAGAATAATTATCCCAGTAATACGAAACCGCTTTTTGCCACAATATATCCCAAGCAGAATTGGTATAAACCGACCATTCTGAGTCCTTTAAACCGCTTGAAAAATTTTCAATATTTTCACTCATTATCAACCTGCTATTTATTGTTAATTAATTTTGACCTAAGTTCTATCAACCTAGATCTCTCCGTTTCAAACATATTACTTTCATCTAACTTTTCTTTAAGGTTTAACCCTTGAAGCTCAAACAAATCAGAACTCTGTTTTTTACTAAGACAAATAGATTCATTTATCAGAAAACTAATTTTATTAGAAAATTTTCTTTCCAACATAAAGTAACTTTCAGCAAGTTTTAATTTTAAAAAAGGAACAGCTGAAGAGATATCATGCTCAATTGACAATGAAATAATTTTTTCACAAAGTGATACCGCTTTCATTGGATCATTACTATTAATATAGGCATCAACTATTATTGGAACATACCAACTAATAGCAAATATCTGACCCGTATCGATCATTAAATCCAAGCATTCAATCGAAGATTCAGTATCTCCTAAAGCTGCTGAATAAAGGGTTTTTACATAAATATAATGCCATACTGAGCTCTTTCTATGTTCATACTTATTGTTATATTCATTACCAGTTTCTAAAACCAATTGAATATCATTAGTAAAATAACCGTATAACGCTTTAAACAAATATGCAAAAGCTATTGAAGAGTCATGATTAATATACTCTGAGTATTCTACTGCTTCGCGAATAGCATCTTTTGCAAGCGATAACTCACCGAGATGAAGGTATGTGATTGAAGATAGTGAAAGTAACTGAGCTTTTCCATCTGTCCCAAACTCTAAAGCTAAATCCTTATCAAGGTCCTCATCGTAAAGAGAACTTGCCTTTTCATAAGACTTTTTAGATTTAATTAAATCACCATCTATCATATAAGCTTGGGCTAGATGTGTTAAAATCAACATTTCTTTTTGCCTATCACCTTCCTCTCTAGCTCTTGTTAATATATCCTCACCTAATTCCCTAGCTTCTTTTCTTTTCGAAGAGTAATGCAATATCTGAAACCGAATCCAATCAGACTTCCTGTCAATTTCTTCTAAATTTAAAACTCCGTCTTGATACTTATTAATTTCAATTTCTCCAATTAAGAATTTAATTCGAGAATTTATGACAGATAAACTTTCCCCACCATAACCATTAACCGTCATTTCAGCAGTAACAACTGAGTTACAAAGCCCAAGTTCACTTCTCAATCGTATGTCTTCTTCCTCTATAAAAGGAATACAAGCTATAGCCTTATAATAAATAGAAATGGCTTCGTTATAGGCTGAATTTGAAACAAAACTAAGAATAGAGTATATATAATGATCAACTGCATTTATAAACTCTTCAGCCTTCAGGTAATGTTCAGCTACATTCAGCGAGTATTCTTTATTCTCCTTTCCGTAAAAACAGAGTAACGAATCAGCTACTGATTTGTGATAACGCTTAGAGGTAGCCAGTCCTGTACTCCCATAAGCAGCATCTCTCACCAAAGCATGCTTAAAGATGTAGCTGTCACCATTCACCTGTCGTTGCCTAATGACCAATTCATTAGCGATCAATTCATTTAGATCCGTCTGAATAAATTCTTCAGTTTTATTCGAAGCCGCCACCAACAAGTCATAATCAAATTCACGGCCAATGGTTGCGGCCAATTGCGCGGTATCTTTTGCAGATACCAACCCGTCGAGCTTCTGTTGTAATGATTCCAGCAAAGTTTCAGGTACTTCTGCTAACTTGTCTTCTGAGACAAAGTCCACAACGCCGTTCAGGTGTTGAACTAATGTTTTTGATCGAAGCATGTTGACCAGTTCTTCAATGAACAACGGAATCCCGTCTGTTCTTGAAGTAACAACATCAAGTACGTTTTCAGATACATGCTGATGATCAAAGAGGGATTGAATAAACGCATTAGTGCTCGCTTTGGACAAACCTAATACCTCAAACCCAACGTCAACCCCCTCTTCTAGTTGGCTAGGGAGTGCTTTGCGTGAAGTACTGATAAAGACGGAATCTTTATCTTTGAACAGGGTGTGATTGATGAGATTTTGAATGAATTCAATGCTGGTTGGGTCAGCCCAGTGCATATCCTCAAAAATAAACAGATGTCTGATTGAATTTGCTTCAATATCATTCAGAAGTAACACAATCAACGTGTCAAACAGTATGCTCTTTTGAATATCTGGGGCTTGGGTAACTACCGATAAGTCATCAGGTAACGGTAAATGCAGCCAAGTACACAACAATGGCACAGCCAAGGTTTCATCTAGATCGGGCACCTCTGATAGTAATGACCTGAACTTTTCAACGGATACTTCTGCTTCGAGTGAATCTAAGGAATACTTATATTTAAGAACATTCAAGATTGGATACAATGCATTATATTTATGTTCTGGCAAACACTGAGCAATGAAATGTTGAAAATTATTTGCTCGATTTCTCAATTCAAAAATCAATCGTGATTTACCAATGCCCGCATCACCAAATACATGCGCAACCGAATCATCATTACGCTCATTCAGAAGCTCTACTAACTCAGCAAGCTCTTGGTCTCGCCCGACGAATTCATGGTTTGCTCTATTCCCCCTTAAGAACCCAAACGCTTCTACTGAACGTTCGCCCACTAAGTGATGTAACGTTACCTGTTTCTGATTCACGCCAATCGGTTTGATAGCATCCGGTGTAAATTCAATGTAGGTATCAAGCAGTTTTTTACTGGCATCGGAACACAAAACTTGCTTAGGCAAGGCGTGTCGAGCCAATTCCATTGCGATATTGGGAGTGTCTCCTTCTGGCGCTGTATCGGAGTAATTGGTCACGAGCCCGGTATGGATACCCATTCGAACCAAGACTTCAATGCCTTGGGTTGATTTCAGCAAGGCATTACGCTGGTTAAGACTGCTCGAAATTTCTAACGCCGTTCGCGCACATAAACGGCTATCGTTATCACTTACAGTGGGATAACCAAAATAAAACAGTAAGGTGTCGCCCAACGTACCGGCATGAAATGCGCCGAAACGGATTGCGATATCCAGGCATTGTGATTTTTGATCACGGTGTAATGCATCAATCACTTCGAGATCCATAACACCGTCGGTTATGGACGCTATGTTTAATGTAACGCACAGTACAGAAATTTGTTTTCGTTCCGTTAAGCCCGTAAAAAGCACCGCATTATCATTAATTTGGGTCTCTTCAACGTAATGAGAAGCCGTCAAAGATGACTCAACAGGCATTCTTTCTAACGGCTCTGTCTTCAAATCGCCAACCAGAGACGAGAAATTGATCTGACTTAAATCTTGATAGACTTCGGCCGCGATCTCAGCGCGTTCCTGACTTTTCTTGTTCAAAACACGTCGCAGTAAATCAGCAATGGGATGACCTGCCAACGAGGTAGGGATAGGAACGTTAGAGTTGCTTAATTGTTTGTGAAAAATTGAGGCCAGACTTGATCCGGTGACGGCCGGTTGACCTGTAAGACATTCAATAAACACCAATCCCCAAACATACAAATCGCTCTTAATCGTAGGGGGCTCGCCACGCAATTGCTCTGGCGCACTATAAGAAGGTGTTCCAAGGGTTTCGTGCGTCAACGTAATGGTCTTGAAATCTTGTTTTCGAGCTTCGTTCGTTAAAGTCCCGATCCCAAAGTCCAAAATTTTCACATGATCTTTAGCGCCAGATTTGGTCAACATGATGTTTGCGGGCTTTAAATCCCTATGTATGACACCTTGCCCATGAGCATGCGCAAGTGAATCCAACACTTGAGACATCAAGTTTGCGGCTTCTGAAGGTAATAAAGCCCCCTCGTTTTGTAAGATTTCTTTTAATGATTGCCCTTCTACGTATTCAAATACTGCAAATACAAGGTCCTGATCACAGATCCCTTTATCCAATAAACGAACAATATTTGGGTGTTGCAAGCGACTGCAAAGCGATGTTTCACGGTGAAACCGTTCGATGTAACGTCGGCGCTTCTCTTCATCAAAATCAGAGCTTAACGTTAAAAATTTGATGGCGACGATTTGCCCCGTATTAACTTGCTTGGCTCGAAATACTTGGCCAAATCCGCCCTGCCCGATTTTTTCGAGCAAGCTGTAATTATCGGATTCAAATCGCTGAATAATTGTTCTGTCTACTGTGCCCTGCAAAGACATGTTTGTTGCTTCCTAAGATGATATTAATCAACTGTGCCGTCGAGATAACCATTATTTTTATTGCGAGAACTAACATTGTGAAAGTCATATATACGATTAAAAATCAGTAGACTTTTCTTTTCTTAATCAGTGATTAATTCATTTAGACTCTCACATAAAGCCAACCAAAATGGTTAGGAATTTTTCAATACAACGAGTAAAAAATTACACTTATCCGCACTTAGTAGTACTTATTCATTAGTTTTTAAACTATTGGTAATTCTCTCAACAATCAGCAATGTAACTCTTTCATTGCGTTATGTAACTCTATGTAATCACTACAAAAAACCATCTACTATTTAATTTTAGTTTCGAACCAATACATAAGACTATGTAACTAGAAACATATTAAATTAATATTAAAAACGGAGAATTCTTCTAACAGGACAATCAATCTGTAAATACGTATGAACAAAGAACTTTTCAACGGAATAAATAAACCAATAGGTCACGTATTAACCAGTCGTCATCTAATTTTTGAAATGCTTTACTATTAACGGATGACACAAACTTGAGTTAAAGACCTCAGTGTAATTGCGTGTAATACCCTCAAAAATCAATTTCTGATTAAATTCATATGAGACTTACATCGCTCGGTTTGACTATACGAATATTTACTGAGCGTTATCTGATTTATTTTGATTTGAGATTGAGATATGAGCTACACACTGCCTAGTTTTGCCAGTTGGACTTCGTTTAAAGTACCGACGGCAGAAGAGTCTGAAGCGTTTTATGCCGCATTCAGTCGATTTGTAGGAGATATCTACCAACCTCTTGAAGTTCAGTCGCAAATTGAGGATGGCATAAATTATCGTTTCTTATGCAAGGTTCATTCACCAAGCACACCAAACTTGCATCATCTGGCCTTGGTGGATATCCGTTCACCAATAAAGGGCAGCCCCGCAATTACAAATATTTCTACGGTCCAACAACCCGAGAATGAAGTAAGCGAGATAGTAAAGCTGGGCAACATTCAACAAGCGCAGCTAATAAACTCTAAGGATGGAATAGGCCTGAAAGGCGTTGTCGAACCCTATCCGTATTTCTTATATAACTACAAAATCGTTCCAAAAAATAACCCATCGGGTAAGACGCCAACCAACGTCGATTATTGGCCTTATTACTTAATATTAGAAGAAACAGGCATTGGCTATAACCCTGGTACGGGGCCAGTAGCCACACCAACCCCATTTTCATTACACCTTGCGCCCTCTCAAATAGGCACTAAAGGCATCAAAATCATTGCCAAAAATACGATACTAAAACTCGATATCGACTCACTAAATGACAACGACCAGCCAACAGATCAAGGTGAAAATTCAGACTCATTGCTCTTACAGAAAACGGCCTACCTTCATAATGGCCAAGCTGAATCGGCTGAAGACATATCCGGCTTTGATAACTTAACGACCTACGACAACAAGTGCTTTCAATTTTATGAATCCGTCGTCGGCCTAAGCACAACACAAGCGGTACCCGTTTATTGCCCTGTTGGCTTAGATACCGTAAAACACCAGAAGCTAGATTACCGGCAAGCCATAGAACGTTTTCATTCAGGCCACTGGGGTTTAACCTTTGTTAGCTTGACGCTATCAAAACCTACTGTGTTAGAAATGAACGAAGCCGTGTGGGAGTTCATAACGCCTATAGGCGAGAAAATAATTGTGGGAGCGGAAAGTGGTCAAATCAGCACTATTCCTAAAATCACCACCCCTAAAGTAGTTGAGCTTGTTTAACTCACCCAAAAAGATATAGCTGAACACAGACCATCAACGTACTATTAATAAGGAGGGTCTATGATCTCATAAGGGTCACCCTCCCCCATTAGCGCTTTAATTTCATCCACTGACAGCCAGTTTTCATCCTCCAAGCCCAATTTCCTAGATAAATGTAACGCTCCGTGTGCCCAAGTGCATTGATTGGCGAACAACATCCCTTGGCTATCCAGTGTCCCACCTTGATTTATATAACCTAAAGCTGAAGTATTCTTTGGCCCTAAATCAAGTGGCCGACAACAAGATAAAATCGATTCGGGATGACCGTGGTACAAAAACAATCTCTGTTCCACAGAATCAGGGAATAAAACGCTCCTAACGTTATGTTGCGCCTGAATGGATTTTTCCCGCTCATCTCTAGGGTGTCGATAGCGCCCCGGTTCCAACAAATAAATTAAACTATGAGCCTGTTGCCTTTCACTTAAACGGTCACTTAACAGCATGGCTTGATGAAGCTGATAACTACCGACTGCGACCAATTGAATTTCGGCACTGCAATGACCACGCAGACAAACTGCACCTTGCTCGACGACTTCATTCGCTTGTTCAGGTGTCATAAGCACTTCTAATTTAGATTTCGCCGTGACAACATTCCAAATGGCCCCCGAATCGCTGTAGCACTTTTTTAGAACTGCCATGGCACTGTTTGCATCTGCAGGAAAAACCACCCTTGCCATATCACTCATTTCATTAAGTAGGGCTTCGCATAATGTGGGATCTTGATGGCTTTGTTCATTTTTGCCGTTCTCCCAAAGATGCGATGTCGCAACAACGGGCAAGGCTAACCATTTAGCGGGGTCCGACGATTCTTTTTGGTGTCGAGAGAATATTAAGGCTTGGCGAATAGCCCCTAGCATTTTTACTGCAAACGCCTCATAAGAAACAATCAAATTAAGACCTTGGCGATTGGCTAGACAAGCCGATATGACGGCCTCTTCATTCAACGCAGTAATAACTTTGCCATCCAATGATTCTGCTACATTAGATTCAGGGTGGGTTACTCGATGCTTGAGCAGCGCCAATGTATTTCCAAAACGATTTGAAGAAAGCTCGTCAGGGTTCCCGACTCTAATTCGTAGCTGATTGTTCAATTTCACCAGCGAAACAAAGTAATCATCCATGGCTTGTGCTGGAGAATAGTACTCGCCCATGGTTTTCCAATCAGGTTCAGGCCGGTGAACCACTACATCATAATCAGGCTTAATGTTTTCTGGCTGGGATAACCGATCGGCAGCCGGCTTCCATACATTGGAATCATTAAACAGCGCCTTTACCCCGAGATTGAATAGTCTAAGCGCTTCGTCATCAAATCGAGGGTTATTCGCCAAAGGTAAACCATGGGCTGCATTTGTTCCTGCGCCAGGAAAACCAAAGCCTTTTTCTGTCTCCGCAATACAATAAGGTAACGCGATTGGGTATTGGGTCTGTCCATGCTCTATCTTCGCAGCGCTTTCGGCTAACGAGGCTTCCATAGTTAAAATCGCCCAAACAAAGGCAGCAGGATCACGACCATCAATACAAATAGGGTCAAAACCCTGATGTGCTAGATGATCTGCAAACCACGCACTGTCTCCTTGTTGTGCCGTCATTGTTCTTTGATCAATTCGTCGACCATTTGCGATCATAATTGGGCAGACACTTCCGCTATCTTCTGCCCGCCACCAACGAGCAGCCCAATCACTGCCTCGCTGCTCTTCAAACGCACCATCACTTAAAAACGCGACTAACTTTTCACCTGGTAAAGGTTGGTGAACATAATGCAAAGCAGCAAACCCAAGATATCCCCCTTCTATACTCGCACCTTGAGTATTTACATTCACATGACTGCCTAAAGGCGAGACTGGCTTCCCCTTTGCCGACACCTGATAGCTGTAAAATGCCCGAACAAAATCCGACAACCCCTTATCAGTCAAAGGGTACTCGTCTATTCGTTCTTTTTTAGCTTGTCCAGTTAACAGTTGCAACGCATCGATAGCTGCAACACAATGCCCCTGCCCCATAAGCCAATCTCTATGCTCTAAGGTCAGTGTATTTGCAGCCAAGAAACCTGCGAACGCGGGCACCATATTCAACGATCCACCCGTATGCCCTTGAGGGTCTTGCTTAAAATCTTCGCTTTTTAACTCACGACCATCTAAATAGACTTGTTTACTGTACGTCATGTGCACTACTAACCACATGGCTTGATTCGTAATAATATCCAAACTGTTCAACAACGAATAAAAGCGTGTTTGATCGCTAATTCTATTCGATGATTCTAAATCGTTTGCTAGCTGTTTTATTCGCCGCTGTGTTTCTAAACTATGATTAATAACGCCATGGCCTTGAGCCCAAGTGGTGAAATCCATAACAAATCCTTTAGATAAATATCATCGATCAATGCTGGTTGATTATTTGAGAGCAAATCAAGCTAACTTTATAAAATCTCCTTATCTATTCGGATGGCTTCTGGGTGACATCGGTAGAAATCAAGCGCGTAGTCCAACTCTCCTTGAGCCTGAGCATAGACTGTTAATAGCTCTTGCCCTTCTCTAACCCTATCCCCTAAACGTACATGCATTTTTAGTCCAGCTAAAGGCGCATTGGGCGCGCCTGCTAAACTGGCCAGTTTGGCAATAAATCGATTATTGAAATAGCTTACAATCCCTTCGGCGTTGGAAAATAAAGACTGTTTAAAAGGCGCTGTTTTAGGCTCCTTAAAACCACCTTGAGCTTCACAAATATCAATAAATTTTTTATAAGCGCGACCAGAACGTAAGGTGTCTTTAGCCTTCTCATAATAAAACGCTAATGGTTTTTCTGCTTCGGTTACGTCTTCTGTGTTCGGGGACTCAGCCGCCATTTTTAATAGACGAGAAGCCAAATGAAATGATCGCTCCACTAAGTCTTGCGGCGCATTTTTCTCGTTACGTAGAACGGCCAACACATCCAGAGCCTCTAGTACAGGTCCTATGCCCTTACCAACGGGTTGATTTCCATCAGTGATCAAAGTCTCAACATGTAACCCCAAAGCTGCACCGGTCTCTACTAAATGATGGCTGAGTCTCTCGGCTCCAGAATGAGTCCTCACTTTAGCACTTGGCCCCACCGGAATATCTATGAGTACACAAGTAGAACCCGCCGCAATTTTCTTAGATATCACAGACGCAACCAATTGCCCTTCACTGTCTAAATCAAGCGCTCGTTCTATACGAATGATAATGTCATCAATAGGACTGAGACTCACCGAACCACCCCATGCCAAACACGCTCCGTGTTGCTCAACAACTCGATGCATATGCTCATAGGAGAGGGCCACGGGAGTCATAGTTTCCATTGTGTCGGCAGTACCTGCAGGCGAAGTAATGGCTCGGCTTGAGGTTTTTGGCATCGTTAAGCCATTGGCGGCAATAATGGAGGTAACAATGGGTGTTGTTCGATTTCCAGGAAGACCACCCACGCAGTGTTTATCCATGACTACCTTTTTCGGCCATTGGAACCGCTGGCCGCAGTTAATCATCGCCTTAGTCAGTGAAATAGTCTCAGCCAATGAGAGCCGATCATCTGCACATGAAGCAACAAAGGCAGCAAGCTGAACATCACTATAATGACCGTTATAAATATCTTCGACTATTTTATTGGCGCTTTCATCCGTAAGATCAACACCGTAAAGTTTCCCTCGCACGTAAGACATAGAATCTACAGCCGGCGCATGACTAAACTGGGCAACCTCCCCTTCGGTCGCGCCGAGCATCTTCCAAGCCACATCAGATAAACCCGCTTGCTGATGAGAAATAAATGCTTCAGACACCGTAATCAGGGTCGCCGTAATTGACTTATTACTCGTGGAAACTCGAACCCGAGTCATTGCATTGAAGCCTTCCGAACGGCAGACATGACAATCCTTACGCATGAACACAACAGCATGCTGATAAGTATCAATACCAATCTTGGTTAGGTATAAGAAGTTACCTTCCACCAACGCCTCCAGTATTTCCATCTATAAAAGCCAAACTCAAAAACATCTAACTCCAGCTTAGCCATAGAAAACTCGCTATGCCTTGCTCTAAATCAAAATTTACAACGCTTTCAACACTATAGTTTTTAAGGCTTCCACTATGCTTAGAAAGTAACCATCGATTGAAATAATTCGTGTATAAGTCAATTTCAAGACGTCTAGGGGGGTGACATGAAAATTCAGTTCATAGGGGCGACCGAAACGGTCACAGGCTCAAAGTATTTATTGCAATTGAAGAACCACACGTTGTTAATTGACTGCGGCATGTTTCAAGGTATGAAAAATGCTCGCAAAAAAAATTGGCAGTCTCTTCCTATTTCCCCCTTAAAAATAGATGCGGTAATACTCACTCATGCCCACATCGATCATAGCGGCTACTTGCCTGCTTTGATGAAAAAAGGGTTTAAAGGCCCCATTTATTGCAGCCATGCAACACGTGCTTTATGTAAGGTCTTGCTGCCTGATGCAGGCTATTTACAAGAAGAAGATGCTCGTTATGCCAATAAAAGGAAGTTCACTCGCCACGCCCCTGCTGAGCCCTTATATACAGAGAAAGATGCGTTAAAAGTTCTAAAACAGTTCAAGGTATTACCTACAGACAAAAGCCATAAAGTATTCGATGATTGTCAGGTGAGATTGCGTTCTGTTGGTCACATATTAGGCGCTTGCAGTGTTCGAGTAGCCAGCGAGGGGAAGTCCATCACATTCAGTGGTGATGTGGGACGCCCAGATGATCTCATCATGTATCCCGCCGAAACAATTAAGGACACGGATTACTTAGTCATAGAGTCAACCTACGGCGACCGTCTCCATCCCGTGCTTAACGCATATACAGAGATGCGAAACATCATAAAACAAACCATCAATCGAGGAGGTATAGTACTTATGCCTGCTTTTGCTGTTGGTCGTGCCCAGCTAGCGTTATTCATCATTCAAGAATTAAGAGCAAAGAAAGAAATACCCAAGGTACCCGTATTTCTAAACAGCCCCATGGCAATCACAGCAACAGAGTTGTTTTATGACTACCAAGAAAAACACCGCCTGACTCGTAGCCAATGTGAGGCGATTGACAGAATGGTAACCTTCACAAGAACCAAAGCGGAATCCATCGACCTAGTTGCACGAAAAGATCCCTGTATAATAATCAGTGCAAGCGGTATGGCCAGTGGTGGACGCGTACTTCACCATTTAAAAGCACTGCTTCCCAACGACAAAAACAGCGTATTATTTCTTGGTTACCAAGCGGCAGGAACCCGAGGGTTTAATCTCAATCAGGGGGCTGACAGCGTCAAAATTCATGGTAATTACATACCAGTCAACGCGAAAGTACATAATCTAGAAGCCCTTTCCAGTCACGGTGATTACCAGCAAATAATCAATTGGCTAAAACCATTATCGCCTCCCATAAAAACCTTTGTAACGCACGGAGAAGCCATTGCAGCTGACGCTATGCGCTGCAATATGAAAGAACAACTTCAATGGCAAAACGTCATCGTCCCTGAGTACCTTTCGAGCTTTGAGTTATAGTCATATCTCCCTTGAAAATAACCAAGGGCGCATAAGCGCCCTTGGTTATTCCTTCGTCTTTATTTAAGCCGTAGCCTCATCGCCTTTAAGTTCACCATAACAAGGTAAAACATCTTTCAAAATTGGAAAGTACTTAACAGGATCAAGCACGCCTTCCAACCCTAACAACGTAGGGTAAGCTACTACGTGTTGATAAAGTGTTTGTTGGAAGTAAGTATTACAAGGGTCTGACAAACTACCTTGCAACAAAGGCGTATCAGCCTGAGGCTGGGTGTAATCCGTTAATGCTGCCGCTATCTTCGCCTGAAAAATAAAGATATCAAAGAACCAGTTTGGTTTTGCTACAGGTTTGAAGATGTCTGGCCACTTCTTTACAGTATCTCTGTTCCAAGCGTTGGGAACCAAATCCAATGAATTACCAATGCGATTCATTGCTTTCTTATCCAACAGTGAATCAGAATATTCAGCAAATCCCTTGTTCCCTGCGGTGGCACCGGCAAACGCTTTAACTATTATTTTGGCTTTGCCCGTTGGATCCCACTGTTCTTTTACCGGAATGTCTTTATTGCCCGAACTCTGCTTTAAGAACAAGCCATAAGTGGCAGATAATGTACCGCCTAAGCTATGTCCTGTAACATAAACTTCTAAAGGCTTAGTTTGTGTCTCCGACTGAATCCGTAAAAATTGAAGCATGGTCGTACCAGCACCTGGGCAACCAGAAGGGGCTTCGAGATTCTTAACCTTTTTCATGGCTAAGTGAGTCCCCCGAGATATTTTAGCGCCAGGGATTTTTTTATTTCCTAGCATCCACGGGTCTTTACGGAATACAAAAAAGTCTTCGTCAATCCAGTTGGATAATGAGACAGGGTTCGTTCCACGAAAAACCACCGCAAAACAATTCGGCTTGTCCATGTGTTGAACTACGTATGCCATGTTGTCATCAAAAATAGACAGAAACAGCTCACTGACGGCAGGCCCCCAAACCAAACGCCATTTATCTGCCGTTGGTAGCTCCAGCGCTAAATCTTCTACAATTTTTGGCGCTATCTTCCTTGCATTATGCTTATCACTCCCTGTCAGGCAATATCCCGTGTAGGAGATGTATGACAACGTCAACATTTGCTGATCGATATTAAATTTCATGGTTATTTCTCGCTTGATTGTCCCAGAACATTCATTTATTGATCAGTCCAAGACAACAAAACAACCAAGGCTCTGATTCATTTATAGTTTTGAAGGTATGTATCTTTCAAAGTTATCTTTCAAAAATCATTGTGAATACAGAGTATTGATTAAATCTCATGAGGAACATCCGTCTGCATGGGTTTAAAGCCATGTCTTACAGAATTTTCAGCTTTATAAGCAAATCACTAAGGAGTAACAAATTACTTGTTACTCACTTTCATGACATTATTATTTAATTGAAGAGGTGTGGGACATCCCTGCTTCGAAATGGCCCGGTATATTACAGGCAAACTGAACGTCCCCCTGCCCTGCAAATTTCCAGATAAGCACACTAGTTTCTCCCGGCTTAATCGTAACTGTACTGCCGTCTTCATGCTCCATATCTGGCATCTTTCGCATCATCGCTCGATGCGCTTTCTGCTCTTTCTCATCCCCAATGGACATTTCATGCGTGAGCTGTCCTTGGTTAGTAATAACAAATTTAACCACATCGCCATCACTGATATTCGGTTCACTTAAGAACTTATATCGCATGGTATCCAGAGTAATGACTTGAATGGTTTTATTCACCTCTGCTTCCAAGCCCGGCTCACCCACTGAGCTGCCATTAGAACTGTGATCATGCCCTGCCATCAACTTCATATGCCCATTGTTAACTCCAGAATGATGACCTTCATGACCGTCATGAGAACCCGCCGCTAAAACAGGGCCGGAGATCAAAGCGGTGAACGCTGTTGCTATCAAAATTGTCTTATACATCATTATCTATTCCTTACATTTAACTTATATGTTTAATTATTATTCGTTCATGATTTGATCTTATTAATGACTTGATTTGGCTATCGAATTCTTACGCCACAAGAAATAAATCACAGGCACGACAAGCAAAGTCAGAATAACAGCACTGGCCATGCCTCCTACCATAGGTGCCGCAATACGACTCATGACTTCGGAGCCAGTTCCAGTGCCATACAAAATTGGAAGCAAGCCAACGATAATCGCGGACGCTGTCATCATTACAGGACGCACACGTACTCCTGCGCCGTTAATGACTGCGCGTCTTAATGCAGAAACAGTGAGTTGATTGCCAGCCCTTGCTTCATCATCCAGCATCTGCTGATAAGCTTGATTTAGATATACCAACATAATGACGCCAATTTCCACAGCCACACCGGCCAAAGCAATAAAACCGACACCCACTGCGACCGAGAAGTTGAACCCTTGTATGTACATAAGCCAAATACTGCCCACCATGGCCAACGGAAGTGTGCCCATAATGATCGCGACTTCGACAAAGTTACGAAAATTCATGAACAACAAAATAACAATGATGGCTAACGTCAGTGGCACTACATAGGTCAGCTTTTCTTTAGCTCGCTCCATATATTCGTACTGGCCCGACCACGTTACGGAATAACCGGCTGGTAAATTCAGCTCACGTTCAACCACTTGTTTGGCACCCACTACATAGCTGCCCACATCAACCCCTTCAATATCAACAAACGTCCAGCCATTGATACGTGCATTTTCACTCTTAATCCCAGGCGGCCCATCCTCTATGTAGACACCGGCAACATCACCTAAAGAAATCCGCTGACCTAATGGCGTGACGATCGGCAACAAAGACAACTGTTCAGGTGAATCACGATAATCTTGAGGGTATCGAAGGTTGATAGGATACCGCTCTAGGCCTTCCACAGACTTCGACACATTCATACCTCCAATGGCCGTCGATACTACCTGCTGAACATCGGCTATGTTTAACCCATAACGCGCTGCTTTCTCGCGTTGAATATCAACTTTAATATAGCGACCACCAGCAACACGCTCTGAATATACCGATGTCGTACCAGGCACCTCGTTTAAAATACCTTCGAGTTGCAAACCAATGTCTTGAATCACAGACAATTCAGGGCCCGCAATCTTAACGCCAACAGGGGTTTTTATTCCGGTAGCCAACATATCAATGCGTGTTTTGATCGGCATCACCCACGCATTTGTAACTCCGGGAAACTTAACTAATGCATCTAGCTCCTTTTGAAGGCTTTCTCGAGTTACACCTTCACGCCATTGATCCTTCGGCTTAAACTGAATGAAGGTTTCAATCATGGTTAATGGTGCAGGATCGGTTGCTGTTTCAGCGCGACCCACTTTCCCAAACACGGTTTCCACTTCAGGCACGGAGTAAATTAATTTATCGGTTTGTTGCAGTAATTCTCTGGCCTTGCCAATGGATATGCCTGGATACGTCGTTGGCATATACATCATATCGCCCTCATCTAACGCAGGAATAAATTCACTGCCGATTTTATTGATGGGCCAAATACCAATCGCCAATACGACAAGCGCCCCCATCAACGTGGACTTAGGGAATCTAAGCACCGTCTTTAATACGGGGATATAAAACGACGTTAGTAAGCGATTAATTGGGTTCTTATGTTCAGGCATTACCTTGCCTCGAATGAAATACCCCATCAGGACAGGTACGAGAGTAATGGCCAACGCTGCGGCCGCAGCCATCGCGTAGGTTTTGGTGAAAGCCAAAGGAGCAAACATGCGTCCTTCTTGCGCTTCTAGCGTGAACACAGGCACAAAACTCACGGTAATAATCATCAAACTGAAGAACAATGCAGGGCCGACTTCACTCGCGGATGCAGCAACCACCTCCCAACGATTTTCTTTGGTAAGAGGGGTTCGCTCCATGTGTTTATGCATGTTCTCAATCATGACAATGGCACCGTCGATCATTGCCCCAATCGCAATAGCAATGCCACCGAGCGACATGATATTTGCGTTAATGCCTTGGATATTCATGACAATAAAGGCAGTCAAAATACCAATAGGCAGACTGATAATGGCTACTAGTGACGATCGGACATGAAACAAAAAAACCATGCAGACCAAAGCCACCACGATAAATTCTTCGAAAAGCTTGGTCCAAAGGTTTTCGACCGCACGATCAATCAACCCAGAGCGATCATAAACGGTGACCACTTCGACCCCATCGGGCAGGCCTTTCTTTAACTCCTCCAGTTTTTCTTTTACGCCTTCAATGGTTTTCTGTGCATTTTCACCAAAGCGCATCACCACAATGCCGCCAACGGTTTCACCTTCACCATTGAGTTCAACAACACCACGGCGCATTTGAGGCCCGACCTGAATATCCGCCACATCTTTTAATAATAACGGAGTACCATTCTCATTGACGCCCAAAGGAATATGACTCAAATCGGATTTATTTTGGATATAACCCGTAGCACTGACCATATACTCAGCTTCAGCCATCTCAATGACAGACGCGCCGACCTCTTGATTACCCCGTTTAATGGCTTTTTCAATATGAGATAACGGAATATTAAAGGCACGAAGCTTATCTGGATCAACCAAGATCTGATATTGCTTCACCATTCCACCAACGGCAGCCACTTCAGAAACACCGGGTACGGTTTGAAGTTCATACTTCAAATACCAGTCTTGAACGGATCTCAGTTGGCTTATGTCATTCTGCCCAGTCTTATCAACCAAGGCGTACAAATACACCCAACCCACCCCTGTTGCGTCTGGCCCTAGCTGAGGCCGAGCGTTCTCCGGTAAGTTCGGTGCCACTTGGCTTAAATATTCAAGCACTCGACTGCGCGCCCAATAAGGATCTGTATCCTCATCAAAGATGACATACACATATGAATCGCCAAAGAATGAATACCCACGAACGGTTACCGCACCAGGCACAGAGAGCATCGCAGTGGTTAATGGGTACGTCACTTGGTCTTCAACAACCTGAGGCGCTTGCCCCGGATAACTGGTTTTAATAATGACTTGCACATCAGACAAATCAGGTATGGCGTCCACAGGCGTATTCTTTAAAGAATACAAACCCACGCCCGCCAAAATGAAGGTCGCGAGCAATACGAACATTCGATTACTGACGGACCAACGAATGATAGACTCAATCATGGTTACAGCTCCTGATGCTGTTCATAATCTATGAACTTACTGGGGCTTCCAGAATTGAACATCATTTTCATATTTGAATGATCAACTGGCGCATTATCAGTACTAGAGCCACTCATTCCTTCCATCTCATTAAATTCAACATTAATGATCTTAAATTTAAAACCTTCCAGCTTTTGAATTTCAATTCTTAAAGATGCGCCTTCCTTAAGTTGCTTCATGTCAATGGATTCATCCACCATGAAATCCATTGTCATGCTTCCCCACCCCCAAGCATCAATGGCCTCGTGATCCACATTAATCATTCTATGGTCTGCCATCACGTTATTTATCGTCGCTTCGGCCCACTCGGTGCCAGCATCCATGGCGCTTTCATCTTGCTCTGAAGTGTGACTCATACGTATAAAATCAGAGGTTTTACTGGACTCAGAGTCAATTAAGAATTGGGCTGATGTGACGATTCGATCCCCCTCACTTAACCCATCTAAAATTTCAGCGTTATGATCCCCCAAGCGCCCCAACCCAACCTCAATGGATTTGAAATATCCTCCGTCTAACGCAAGCACCACTCGATTCTGCTTGCCTGTTCGGATAACCGCTTCTCTCGGAACAATTAAAGAACGTATGATGGATTCAGAATGAATGGTCACTTGCGCAAACATATTTGGTTTTAACACGCCTTCAGCATTATCAAACCGCATTCGTACTTTTGCCGTCCGAGTTTTTTCATCCAGAGACGGATACACATAGTCAATGCATCCTTCCCACTCTTGACCCGGCAAGTAATCCAACGACATAGAAACGGCCATTCCCGATTTAACGAAAGAAGCTTGTCGCTCAAAGACTTCGGCCTCCACCCAAACTTCATCCAACGCCCCAATGGACATTAATTGAGTCCCCGGTTTGACATAAAAACCTTCGCGGATGTTCAAGTTATCCAACACCCCTGTTTGAGGAGAATAAAAGGTAACCGTCTGCTGGACTTTTCTTGATTTAATTAAGGTTGAAATGGCAGATTGTGGAAACTGTAACGCTCTTAGCCGATCTTTTGCAGCTTGGATCAAACGCGAGTTTTTTCGACCCAACGCAAGTACCATCTCCTCTTGCGCATTCACCAACGCAGGCGAGTAGATGGCATACATAGGTTGGCCTTGCTGAATAGGGTCCCCTTCAGCCTTAACGTAAAGTTTCTCAATCCAACCTTCGACTCTGGGATGCACGTGAACCAAATTATCCTGATCGTATTGAACGTAACCTACGGTATTTATTTCTGTGTGAAGCGGCTTCTTCACCACTGTTTCAGTTCTCACACCTAAATTGTTGATTACGTCTGGTGAGATTTTAATGGTGCCCGGACCTTCATCAGCATCGCCCATTTCTTCTGCATATACCGGGACAAGCTCCATACCCATAGGAGAAAGACCCGGCTTATCTCTTTGGTAATTCGCATCCATGGGCGCAACCCAATACAGAGGTTCCTTTTCAGCTCCCGCTGACTTATTTTCACTACCTGAATCCGTCATTAATTCGTTACTACTGTTTGACGCTGAAATGAAATTAAGCGCAGGTAAATAGTTCACAGCAACCGCACCTGTGATTGCGCCTGTAATAACCCCAGTCAAAAGCAACATTGGGTAAATTGTTTTATTGTTCATTGTCTTTCCTTACTCGTGCAGATGCTTGTAGGAGTCACTGTTATTAATGTCATGAATTTTGTGTACTTGCGCTCTGTTCCCCGCATGGTAGTAATCCAATCGAGCTAATAAGATACGCCGCTCAACATCAATCTTTAATGCATCTAACTTGGTATTTAATTCGGCAATTCTAGCGCGCATAACCTCAGCAAAATCACCGGTATTGGTGGTGTAAGCGTTCAAAACCGCTTCGGCTTGTTCATGCATTTGAGGTAAAAGCGCTTTCTCATACAGAGCCTTACGTTCGTCCAACAATTTAAGTTGTGAAGCGGTGCCTAAATACACGCCTTTCATCTTTCTAAGTTGGATTATTTTGTCGGTTTTAATGGACTCGGTTCGATACGTCGCGGATCGAACTTGATTGTCTTGTCGCTTTTCAGTGAATAAAGGCAAGTCGAAGGTGACACCAACAGAGAATAAATCGGAGCGGTCGCCGCCTGCAGGATCATCATCCCGATAACCATAACTGGCGTTGATCCCCCATTGTGGTTTGTATGACTGTTCTGCCAATTGAATCCCAGTACTGGACGCTTCAATTTGTTTTTCTATCACTAAAACCGCAGGATGCCGCGACAACATCGCGATTAACGCTTGCTCATCATATTTACCTTCGACATAACTACCTTCGACATAGCTACCTTCAATATCGCGACCTTCCATATAGCTGCCTTTAATATAACGACCTTCAGCAAACTCAGAGCTCTCCTTTTCTTCAGGCAAAAAACCAATAGGCTTGATTACAAGTTCATAAGGGAGCCATTCAGCCAAACGCTTTTTAAAACGTTCAGACTGTTGAGTCAGCACATGAAGGCGATCATTTAGCCGAGTTAATTCAAGTTGAGCTCGCACAACATCTTGCTGCCGAGTACGCCCCGAAAACGTTGAATAAGAAGATTCTGCAACATCAACAAGCTGTTCAAATAAAGCCCTGTCGAGCTCAATTAACTCAATGGATTTTTCTGCTTGGTATCCTTTCAGCCAATTTTCAGCCACATTGAGTTTTACTTGAGCTTTCCGGTTCTTCCACATGTATGGATGCTGTTCACTGGACTGCTTTATTTGCTGTTGCTTGAGCGCCAAAGAATCACCACGGGGAAACATTTGAGAAACCCCCACTTTAAGCTGCGTCATATTCTCTTGTGAGAAATCAAACGAATCAGACGGAAGATTTGCCATGGTTAAAGACACGGTAGGGTCCGGAAGCGTCCCTGCAACAAGGCTTTCTGCTTCTTGTGACCGATGCATGTTCTGGCTTCTAATCAACCAATCGTCGTTTGCCACCGCGTAGTCAATTGCTTGCTGTAAGGTTAGCGTTGCACCTGACGATGCCTCATCAGCTTGGCTTGTTGAAATAGCCGTTACGCCAAACAGTAGAAAGCCTAAGCACTTAATAGCGTTATGTGTAAATGAAAGGTGTTTGTTCATCAAAGTACCCTAGATTGCCCCAACCGAACGTGTTCGGTCATATAACGAAAATCGATTTCAAAACGGACAGAAACAGGGATTAAGTCGAACAACCAGAGGATATGCGTTCTTTAAGAAATGCGTTTGGATACAACAAAAGTAATGAACACTTCTCAAAATAGCCTTCAGCTGGACGGACTTACCCTGTCTTAGCTGACTATCGGAGGGCGATATAAAGAATTCGGGTAACGGTGAGGCTCAACTGAGATCTTAGATAACTCAACCTCAAACGCTCGATAAGAATGATTAGATGGGTCTTGGGTAACAAAGATACCAGCTGCACCACAACCACTCACGGGGCAAGTACAACCTTTCACACAACATTCGTCATCCATAGATAACTGACTCATTATTGAGTGAGCTTGGTTCATTGAAGCATTATCAGCCATAGGCATAGAACCCGACTGCATGCCTTCCATCATTGTGCACGTACTTTTATCCATCACCACAGCATAAGAAACCGACTGCCCGACTAAGGCAAAGATCAGTAACATGACGCTGAAGATGTGTTTAAAATTAAAATACACAATAAGAACTCACAAAGTAGATAGTTCTATAGAATATAGAAAGCGCTAAAAAGTTCAATAAGATTCATAATTAAGATAATCCTCTTTTTCTAAATCTACATAGCTTAGTTTCAATAAGTCTCATAAATGAATAAGTAGGCAAACTAAGTTGCAAATAAAAAGAAGAAAATAAAATTATTCGGAGTAAGCCAAAAGAAAACTATAGTGCTATGGAAAATGCGCCTCAAACATAAAAATTAGCTCACTATCTATGCCTCAACGCTGTAGAAATAAAGACCTCTAACAGAGCCACAATTATCAGCTCTGCTAGAAGTTATTAAAACAGGAATTACTTAGTCTCAGCATCCTCAACATAGATGGTTTGTAGCCCGTGCTTTTCTCGTTGAAGGTCACTGTAAACAGCAACGATCAAAGAAACACCCATCAAGACCATCACCAAGCTAAACGGCAATGCACCAATGACCATTGCAGTCTGAATTGCACTCAAGCCACCCGCAATAATTAATCCACCAACCACCAAACAAAGTGCTACCCCCCAAAATAGAATATGAGGTCGAGATTTAGGGCCATCATCACCTGCCGCATTGATGGTATTAATAATAAGTACTGCACTGTCTGCGGTTGTAATCAAATAAGTTAATAATAGAATCACGACCACCAGCGACATTAAGTACGCCATATTGCCATCCAATATTACATTCAGCATGACAAAGAGTTTATCGGCCTGAGGCGCACTCGCAATCGCACCCTCTGCAACCCCTGAAAGTTCTAGATCAATTGCCGTTCCACCGACCATTGCAAACCAAATAAAGCACATAACAGAAGGAATGAGCATAGCCCCAAATATGTACTCTCGAATGGTACGGCCCTTAGATATACGCGCTAAAAACACACCAACGAACGGAGCAAATGCAATCCACCAAGCCCAGTAGAATACCGTCCATGCACCCTGCCAGCTGGCCAGAGCATCACCTGAGTCAGTGCCGTCTTTTGTCCAAACAGTAAACATATTGGCTGGTATAGAAGCTAGGTAATCCCAAATGCCTACAAAAAGACTACTAAGACCAAAGAACGTGGAGCCAAACATTAAGAAAAAAATGAGAACAACAAAGCTCAAGACCATATTAATGTTAGATAGCCACTTAATGCCTTTACCTACGCCTGAAAAAGCCGACAGTGTTGAGCCGCCCATAATAATGATTAAGGCAACCATAATTCCGGTCATGGACGACGTTTTATTGCCCTCAGCGTCAACAGAATACAACCAATCACCAAGACCAATCGTAGACAAACCAGAGATAAACTGATCAACACCAAACCCTAACGTTTGTGAAATACCCAACACAGTCGCTACTACAGCAACGACATCAATAGCATGACCAATTTTTCCTGAAAGCTTATTACCAAATAATGGCGCCAAAGAAGATCGAATGGTTAATGGAAGACCTCGACGATAAGCATGATAGCCCAACGCCAAACCAACAATGGCATACGCCGCCCAAGCCGCTAATCCCCAATGTGTAAATGACCAAATATAGGCATCACGAACATTACCTGCAGTGCTACCTTCGGTCAGCCCCACGATGGTGCTAGGGTTCTTGGCAAAATGGTACATGGGCTCTGCCGTTGCAAACGTCAGCATTCCAATTCCAATGCCAGCCCCGAACATCATAGAAAACCAAGAGAAGTTAGAAAACTCAGGCCGATCGTCATCAGCACCTAAACGAAGCTTACCGACCTTAGGCCATAATGCTATTGCGCTGCAAAGAATGACAAAGAACGCCATCGCATAGATATACCAATAATTAAAACCAGATAAAATGAGGCTGTTTAATTGCCCAAGAACAGAAGCTGCATTCTCAGGAAAAGCGATTGCCCATAAAATCAGAGCCCCAACTAATAATTTTGCAGTGATCGTGACATCTTTGCTGAAGCCTTGATAGAACCCAGATTGCGCTACGCGAATAAGCAGGTTCGTAATGGGTGGTTTTCTGAACATCGGCTGTACCTATATTTAAAATAGGCGAGTTATTATACAGATCGTACAGTTTCTTGCTTCGACGTCACGTTTTCTTCTAAAACAACAAGGTTTCTTGAGTTTTTGCCATTTATTAACTTAAAGAACCACGCCCCAAGGTTACTCATAATTCGGCTTCAATAATCCCAGCTGCTATAGACGTCATTGTCATCCTTCATATCCTCATACAGCCAAACCATGCGATCCAAATACCAGCTTTTTCCAATATAAGCCAAAGACACGCCCAATACAGCACCCCAAACGGAGTAATACACAACGGACCAAATGGCCAACAGTAGCCCAACGGAGGAAATACCGTTTAAGATGCCATGCAGTGGAATATCATGCTTTTTAGGTATCGCTATTTTATCTCGATTTAAAAAGACCCGTTCACCTAAAACCGCCTTCGACGCCCAGTTTTTCGTAGACTTAGGCTTACTAAAAAGTATCGGGTTGAAAAACATCCAAAGAATTGAAATCACCCCAGGCAACAAACACCACCAACCAATCCAAGTTCGGCTCCAAAAGCTCAAAACAATAATAGGAAGCACAGAATATCTCGTCCAGACACTGATTGGATTCGAATGCTTCATCCAGTTTTCATCTGTTAGATTAAAGAAGTTGGCAACTTTTCTTTCTAAGGTCATATATATCTTTCCCCTGACAATAAGAGTCAAAACACAATCATGGCAATTTGTCCGAAGGTCTAAAATAGTGAGAATTTACCCCTTCAACTAACGCTCTCTGTTCTTCAATTATTTTAATCAAAAACTCACGACACGCGCGAACTCTGGCCGTAGATCTTAGATCCGCATGACTTAATACCCACATGCCCCACTCAGAAGGCGTAAGTTCGAGATCCAATCTACGCAATTCAGGGTCAGCATCAGCAACGTAGCACGGCAATCTGGCAATACCCAGATTGTTTTTAACGGCTTCCATCATGGTTAATACCTCACTGGTTCTAAGCGCTACGTCTGCATCAGGAAAGTGATCTACTACCCATTCAGGTTTGTTCTTTTCATAACCCCATAAAATCAGCTGTTCGGTATCTCTATTGTTTCGAAGATATTCTTCCGTCCCATAAACACCGTGCCCCAAAGATACTACTCTTCGACCCACTAATTGCTCAGGAGGCTTCGGGCTGATCCGTAACGCGATATCAGCCTGACGACTGCCCAAATCCACTAACCCAGTAGATGACACCAACTCTATGTCGATTAAAGGAAATTTACGCTTAAACTCAGACAAGCGAGGCGTCACCAACCGAGAAAACATATCGTAAGACGCTGCTATTTTTAATGAACCGCTTAACTGTGTGTCCATGCCAAACACTTCTCGATCCGCCGCATTCACCAATTCTTCAACGCCCAAAGCGTGTGGCATTAAGTTTTCACCCACTTGAGTCATCCCATAACCCGAAGGCATTCGATCAAACAAGCGACTACCCAGTTGCTCCTCTAACGCAGCAATTCGCCGTGCAACCGTGGTGTGTTTTACATTCAACGTACGGCCTGCACCACTTACTGTACCTTCCCTTGCTAACGCAAGAAAGAACCTTAAATCATCCCAATTCATAACGCCCTCGTTACGTATTAAGGCCAAATATTTACCGTTAATAACCCTAGCAACACCTTCAAAAACGCACAGTGCATTTATGCACACCAATAGCTATTTATCACGCATTTACCACCAACAAAGCACACCCTACTATGTAATCACTCTTCAGCGAAAGCAAAAAACACGCTGAATTTTGATGATTACTTAACACTTATTAGGAGAAACACCATGCCATTAATTCGCGTAACCGCTCAGAAAGGAACATTCGATAAAGCCACTCAGAATAAGTTTATGGAAGAAATTACCGATGCAGTGTTAACCGCTGAAGGCGCTTCACCCTCGGATGCAGGCGCACAATCACTGGCTTGGGCTTATTTCACAGAAGAAGCCGAAGGTGATGTCTATATAGGAAAGAAGCACATTGACACCCCCCCAGTGCTGATTCGTGTAACGACACCTCAAGGCGGTCTGACTCAAGACGCACGTAAACAACTGGCAGACAGCATTAATATCATCGTTAATGACTTCATCGGGACATTTGAAGGACGCCTAAACCACTGGTTACTGATGGACGATATCCAAGAAGGAGGCTGGGCAAGTAACGGCATCGTTTTTAGCATCAACGACGTTAAGTCAGCAATGAACATTCCTTATTAGAAAGTGTATCACTGAGAATATGCATCATTAAAAAGAACAAAGAGCTGCCATTTAAGCAGCTCATTCCAACGAATACACGCAGACTAAAGTACGTGCGTTAACCTTATTCATCGATCATAAGAGAATTATACTATGTCTATTACGTCCGGAATTCATCACTTAGGCCTCAGTGTCTCAAATCTAGAATCAGCCATTCACTTTTTCACAGGCGCTTTGGGCTTTACCTTAACGGGTCGCAATGACGATTATCCGGCCGCGTTCCTAAAAGACAGCCACAGTCTCATTACTCTTTGGTCCACAGCAGACGACCCCACACCTTTTAATCGAAAGAAAAATGAAGGACTGCACCACTTTGCCATCAATATTACGACATTGGACACACTTATTGATCTTTACCACAAATTAAGTGAATGGAAAGACGTGATTATCGAAAAGGGAATCACCGCTATGTCACCAGGATCGTCAACAAAACATTTCTTTGTTCGCATACCTGGTGGGCCACGCCTTGAACTCATTGCTAATCACTAATCAACTAGCGAGTAATTCAAATGAAAACAGTATTAATTACAGGGGCAAATAAAGGTATTGGCTTGGAAATGGTGAAGCAACATGTTAACCGAGGCGATAAAGTTATTGCAGTTTGTCGCACTCCAAGCAAAGCATTACAAGCCACAGATGCAGCTGTCGTATCCAATGTGGATTTCCTATCAGAAGATTTCGAGAAAACGCTACTGAATCAGATTGAACAGATTTCATCCATCCCACATATAGATAAAGTCATCGCTAATGCGGGGATACGGGACTTTGATAACTACCAAGACTTCGATGTTAAAGCCATACGCAATCAATTCGAAGTCAACACAATCGCCCCATTAAGATTAATCAAAGCATTGGATGCCCTACTCACCGAGAAGACAAGAATCATTCTAATTTCCACCCGTGTAGCATCCCACGAAGATAACACCGGAGGCGGTGAATACGGTTATCGAATGTCGAAATCTGCGTTAAATATGGCTGGTATAAACCTATCAATATCACTCAGACATCGAGGAATAGCCGTCTTTATGCTTCATCCCGGCTACGTCAGAACGGATTTAACCTTAGGGGAAGGGTTGATCGATGCGAACCTATCAGCTCAAAACATCATAGAATTATCCGATCACCTTACGTTAAACGAATCAGGGAGCTTCTGGCATGCCATTGAACGCATTCAGCTGCCATGGTGAATATATGTCACAAGGTTTCAGTAACGATCATTATCTACAGTGGTACATTAGGCCGCTGTGGCTGATCTCGCCAGAATCAGAAGTTGACCTAGAAATATAACAAGATAACTTATACCGTCTAATCAAGAACATAATCTTTTGTGATGATTTCTAGAATATGGCCATCTAAATCGGTGAAATAAACACCTCGACCACCGTAATTATGGTTTATCTTGTTATCTGTCAATTCATAAGGGTCACTGCCGTATACCACCCCATCGCTTTTAATGCGGTTAAAGATTTCATCGAATTGTTCATCCGTCACTTTGAAGGCGTAATGCAACGGAATGAAGTCTTTCTGATGCATAAAATCAAAGGTGAGCGTTTCGTTGACCTTAACCACAGCAAACGCCCCCCACTCTTTTATGAATTCGAACCCAAAAATTCTTTCGTAAAACTGAGCGGACGAAACATTGTTTCGAGTAGGTACAATTGTGTGGTTTAAAGTAATATCCATGTTCGCTCTCCAATGTACGAGACGGTCTTTCTGAAGCTCAGAGACAGAATACTTTCTTGCTTTTAGCCCTGATTCCAAACCAAAGATCAGTAATACTAAGATCCTATTATAGTCTCGAGCTCTTAAGTTGAGACCTTTATTTGACATCAAACAATGCCAAAGTTAACATGTGTTAACATGAGCAATACAAAAGACATAATCCTTGCATGTGCGAGAGACCAATACCTAACTGATGGGTACAAAGGCCTTTCTATGCGTAAAATTGCCGTTAAAGCTGGGATCAGTGCCACGGCGATTTACCGTCACTTCAGTAACAAAGAAGAGTTATTTCATCGTTTGGTAAAGAAAGGCTTCGGCATGTACACCCAGTATTTAATGCCCGCGCTTGAAGAACCGAGTGCTGAATTACGGTTCAAAAAAACCATGGAATACGCGCTGAATTTTATTTTGGAACAACCAAAGTACTTCGAATTAATTTTTGTTAAATCAGAAACCAAAGACGAGTTGGTTAACTTTGATGATTTACGAGTAGATTCAAAAATTTCGTTTGATTTCTACACCGCGCGAATTACTGAATGCATCAAAGAAGGCTACTTAAAAGAAGATAACCCCAGTGAATTATCTGTGCTCCTACTGGCCTCTTATACCGGCTTTTTTGCTTTATACACCTCTGGTTTACTGCCTCGTTCTAAAACAGACATTGAAGCCCTTTATTGGCGAACCATTGAACGACTATTAAAAGGTGTTGAAGCTTAGACAACACCAAAATTTTTTACCTTACAGTTAACATCTGTTAACTATGAAATTTAAAACAACCCAATACACTCTGAGGACATAATATGCCATGTATCACTTACACAACCGTTGAAGGCGCTCTAACCGATGAACAAAAAAAAGCGCTTTCAACCGCTCTAACAGACGCAGTCACCAACACACTCGGTGAGAAGCTAAAGCCAAATATCTGGGTAACACTTAACGAAGCACCTGAGGGTAATTTTTATATCGGCGGTCACACGCTAAAAGCAAATACGCTTAAAAAACTTATGGACACACCAGACTCCGATGCCTAAATACCCAGCTCTATTAAACAGCTAGGCCCTATTAAACAATCAGGAATAACACGATGCTTGAATTAGTTTTAGTATTGAATGCCGTTTGGTACGCCATGGGCTTTAATGTATTCTCGATTCGCAGCCGAATTTTCGCGAAATTGGTGGTACCTAAAGCGCACAGAGACACACCGGTATTTGAAACGTTGATCCTCTCAGGAAAGTTTCTTGGAGGGTTCAATCTAGCCTTCTCAGCGTTAAATATTTTGTTACTGCTGAACCTAACAACATTCAATAATGACCTTCAGTGGGCTATTTTATTGTTTGTGAACGCCGTCGCTCACGGAACTCAGTTCGGGTTTAATGTACCGGTAGCAATACAAAATCGCCGTGGTGAAGGTGTCTGGCAAGTGAAAGGCGTCATGTTGTTTATCTTCACGACAGATTTTCTGATGATGTTATTTAACGCGGCATTAGCCGCCATTTACTTCTTTTAACATCCTATTGACGCTGCTATAAACATTTTAAAACTCCGACCCAAACACGTTAATAAGCGTGCTTGGGTTTTATTGATACAGTGTAATACTGTTTAAAATCTCCAATATTATTAAGGCGTAAAAACGCCCATAAATGATTTGTAATTAAGCCAGTGAACGTAGAAATCCTGTTAGTTCTTGACTCAACCATTGAGGTGCTTCCAAAGCCGTCATGTGGCCCATGGATTGTCCTTCGATGTGTTTGTTATTGGGAATGTGTTTTGCCAGTATTTGACTCGGCTCACTGAAGAATCGATCCAGCTCAGCACTGACAATCAAGGTAGGACACGTTATGTTTTGCAAACCTTCAATTTTCGGATCAGGGTCGTTATAAAAGCTACGCACAAACTGAGCGATACTCTTACCATTTCCCGCAGACATCAGCGCTAAGGCCTTCTTAAATAACTGATCACTGTCGGAAGCCGCAGCAACACCAGCAAACAAAGGCCCTGAATTTATTCTTAACCCAGCTATGATTTGCTCCCATGAGAAGTTTTCGAAACTCATCGCCAAAAACTCCACTGCTTCGGCATTGCCTGCCGCGCCTTTATTACTGAAGTTGGTACTAGAACCACAGTTGGTAAGCATCAACGACAGTAAACGACTGGCGTGTTGCATGGCGTAGCGTGCGGCAATCATGCCGCCCGTGCTGTGGCCTAATAGATGAAATTTATCCAACTTTAAATGATCAGCCAAGGCACCTATGTCACCCTGCATAATGTCAATGTCATAGCCCTTATCGTCCCCTTCAATGGTGGTAAGACCGTGAGCGCGAAAATCCAGAGCGATTATTCGATGGGTTTTTGACAGAGCTTTGGCCACTCCAGTGTCCATCCAATAGGCACTGTGTTGACTCAACCCGTGTAACGCAATAATGGCGTCACCTGTGCCCATTTCCTGATAATGAAAATTTACATTGTTGTGTTGAAAATAGGCCATGGATCATCCTTCCTTTGTTAGGTCGTAAATAGCATCTACATTAAATTAATTAACACCCATTAGAAACGTTTCAGTTGGTAACACGAGTGAGCTCTTATGCGTCTTTTTCTGTGGAGCGTATAACCATTAAGCGCAGCTCAGTCATGTCTTCGATGGCGTACTTAACCCCTTCCCGACCTAGACCGGAATCTTTAACGCCCCCATAAGGCATGTGATCCACACGCCAAGATGGCACATCACCGATGATCACACCGCCCACGTCTAGGGTATCCCAAGCTTTTTGAGCCTTATAGATATCACGGGTAAAGATACCCGCCTGCAAACCGAACTTACTCTTGTTGATGTCATCCAACACAGCATTGAAGTCACTAAACGTATCCAACATAGCCACAGGACCAAACGCTTCTTCATCTCGCACGTTTTGCCCTGCACTCACATTTTCAAGCAAAGTGGCTTCGAGCATGGCTCCTTCACGTTGACCACCGCATAGCAAATCCGCACCGGCGTCTCGAGCTTCTTGTATCCATGTATCCAATCGTATGGCTTCATTAACGCTGATCATGGGGCCAATAAACGTTTCAGGATCTTTAGGATTACCCATTTTCAACGCCTTAGTCGCAGTGACCATTTTCTCTTTAAACTCGTCGTATACATGTTCATGCACGTAAATACGCTGAACGCCAATACAGCTCTGGCCTGATTGGTAAAACGCACCAAATACAATACGAGCCACAGCGTCATCAATGTCTGCATCTTGGTCTACAACACACGCCGCGTTGCCGCCCAATTCCAAAACCACCGGCTTTTTACCAGCCTTGGCTTTCAAAGCCCAACCCACGTCTGGCGAACCAGTAAAACTCAGCAGTTTCAAACGGTCATCTTCCGTGAACAACGCCGCACCGTCACGACGACACGGCAAAATTGAAAATGCACCTTTAGGCAGATCCGTTTCTGCCAAAACTTCACCAATAATAATGGCACCAATGGGCGTAAGGCTTGCAGGTTTTAATACAAACGGGCAACCCGCAGCAATGGCCGGTGCTACCTTGTGAGCGGCTAGGTTTAATGGGAAATTAAACGGGCTAATAAAAGAACAAGGCCCAATAGGCACGCGTTTTGTCATGCCCGTATAGCCTTTCGCACGAGCACTGATCTCCATTGGAATCACTTCGCCACCAATACGCGTGGACTCTTCAGCGGCAATTCTAAAAGTGTCGATTAGTCGGGTAACTTCTCCCTGCGCATCTTTAATCGGCTTACCCGCTTCTATACACAATGCATTGGCCAATTCATCAAAACGTTCCGTAAAACGCTTCACACAATGATCCAACACGGCTTGGCGTTCAAAAGCCGCCATCTTTGCCATAGGTTCGCTGGCGGTCACAGCAGCTGCGATGGCTTGATCAATGACGGAGGCATCTGCCATGGCCACTTTCGTAGCAGGCTCACCAGAGTACTTATCATTAACGACTAAATCTTCGTTCGCAAAAACGGCTTCGTTCGCCAAATAATAGGGGTAACTTGTTTGTAGCATGGTCATTCCTGTGTAAAACGGCTTCTTACTTCAATTTAATTATTTAATTTAGAGCTGTCTTCAGAGCTATTCGGCCACACTAAGTCTTAAATATGGCCCTTCAGTGTTGTTATTAAACGCCTCTGTAATTTCCAAGCTTGTGCCAATGAATGTTTCCTCAGGAGAAATAATCGGCGACAACTCAGCATACAGATTACAAGCTGCATAAATATTAAATTGGTTATATGTGCTCAAAGACATAGCGTTGAATATCAAAAGCAGGTTTTTGATCGGAAAAATAAGCATCAAGGCTGTACGCCATTATTTCAAGAGGTGCATTCTCGTAGCCATATTCATTAATTTCTTTCATATAACGACGGATGAAACTCGCTGCACCTAAGTGATTCCATTGAATAACATGCACAAGTTCATGAAAGTGTAAATCGAGCCTATTTTCATTTCCCTTCTTTATAAAATAGGTATCTTTATAGGTAATTCCTGCGGCATCCATATCAATAAAATCACCCAAACCCGCTTGGCGTAATTCAAGAAAATCAGGTTTAGGTATTTCGTCCACGACGACAAAAGAGCTTTCCTCTAAGAACTCTGAACGGTAAAAACCATTAAAATGAGACGCCAAAACATCACACGAAACCTTACGACCAGAGTAATCCTCTAAAGTGTTGTCTATCCAATGCTCTATCTTGGTTAACACGCTTCCTCCTTAAAGCCTAAGTAACTCATTAAACCCTCATCCAATTGATAGATTTTAGTTATTTGCGCACCGAACTTAACTAGAACTGTTGAAGAACTGCATTCAAGCTAAAGTCATATCGTTTAAGATCCGGATTATAAACCTTCGAAAACTTCTTAAGATCTATTATATGTACTTTGCCGTCTTGAGCTGTTAACCCCGCCGCTAACGATTGTTCAATCAAGACCTTTCTTATTTGATAGCCCGCTAAGAAGTTGTTGGGAATCAGCTGGCCTGCAGTACTTTTCTCATTCCCCGTAATGGAGGATTCTACCGGCTAACAACTTCTCTCGCATGTTCAACCGTTAAATAGTGATCCCTATCGGAGGTGACGACTTCCAATTCTATGTTCAAATCATCCTCTGCACCCATAAAATCGATATATCTCTCCGTTTGCAGATCACATCGAAGCCAATCGGGCATCTGGGTATCCCCAAAAAAACTTAAACCCCTGCCCAAAAAACGCCAATCTACTTTCATGAGCATATTCAAAAGAGCATAGTTAAAACGACTCGAAATGCCATTAAACATCACTATAAGCAAAGGCTTACCTTTACCCATTATGTACTTGTCCCAAGCTGATTTCGCGAATACATGAATTCCCCCTAAGCATTCAAATAGCAATTATTAATTAAATATATAAAAACTATTAATTTTTAAAATAACTTAATTCTAACCACAATGGGTTCATGAATTCACAGCACAGAATTCAAACAATCACATTTCCATTAAGTTTGAACCAAAGGTTAAATATTATGATCAACACAGAAATCAAGCCATTCTCAGCAACCGCCTTTAAACAAGGAGAGTTCGTAGAAATTACTGAAGCAGACGTGAAAGGCAAGTGGGCCATCTTCTTCTTTTACCCAGCGGACTTCACATTCGTTTGTCCAACAGAACTGGGTGACGTAGCGGATAATTACGCAGAATTGCAAAAGCTGGGTGTCGAAGTTTTCTCTGTTTCTACAGACACACACTTCACACATAAAGCTTGGCACGATAGCTCAGACACCATTGGCAAGATCAACTACTACATGGTTGGCGACCAAACAGGCACGATCACTAACAACTTCGGTGTCATGCGTGAAGGCCAAGGTCTTGCAGATCGTGCAACATTCCTAGTAGATCCAAACGGCGTTATCCAAGCAATGGAAATCACTGCAGAAGGCATCGGCCGTGACGCAGATGACCTAATGCGCAAAGTGAAAGCAGCACAGTACGTAGCAGCGCACCCAGGTGAAGTTTGCCCAGCTAAGTGGAAAGAAGGTGAAGCGACATTGGCGCCATCACTGGATCTAGTGGGCAAAATCTAATAATTAGATAGCAGTTCGGCCTAGGTTCTATTATTGGCTCTATTAAACGTTTCGATCAGTATTCACGAGCAATACAGCCGTCGTGTTGCTGATTGAAACTTTTTCAAAACAGTCCTCCTAAGCCTTTATGACAACATATTAGTAAGAAGCTTAACTAATGTTCAAAAGTGGAGTATCACAATGCTTGATCAATCAATGAAACAGCAATTAAAAACGTATTTAGAAAATTTGAAGACAGAGATCCAATTGGTGCTGAGTCTTGATGAAAGTGATACTGCCAATCAATTAGCATCACTTGCCAATGACATTGCATCCTTAAACGATAAAGTCACTGTCACCACAGACAATAACGCTCATGATCGTAAGCCCATCATGCAAGTGGTAAACCCTGAAAAGCAGACCGCTCTCTCTTTTGCTGGTTTGCCAATGGGTCATGAATTTACATCCTTAGTGCTCGCTCTTTTACACAGTGGCGGCCACCCCTTGAAACTGGATCGAGACACGATCGATCAAATTGCCGCGCTTGATCAAGATTTGGAAATTGAAATTTTTATTTCCTTGTCGTGCCAGAATTGCCCAGACGTGGTTCAGGCCTTCAATATGATGGCTGCTATTAATCCTAGAATTAAGCCTGTCATGATTGATGGCGCATCCTTCCAGCAGGAAGTAACAGACAGAGAGATTATGGCCGTGCCAACCGTGATGGTTAACGGAGAAGTGTTTGGCCAAGGTCGTATGACCTTAAATGAAATCCTAAACAAACTGGACAAAGGCGCCGCAGAAAAAGCAACTCAAGCGATCAGTAATGAAGCCCCATACGATGTATTGGTTTTTGGTGGTGGTCCCGCTGGTTCTGCCGCTGCGATCTACTCTGCTCGTAAAGGTATCCGAACCGGTATCGTAGCTGATCGCTTCGGTGGGCAGGTAATGGATACCATGGCCATTGAAAACTTCATTTCAGTCAAAGCAACGGAAGGCCCTAAATTAGCCGCTGGGCTTGAAGAACACGTTAAAGATTATGATGTGGACATTATGACGGAACAACGAGCTATCAATATCATCAGCGCAGAAGAGTCCGAGGATGGCTACGCACACATCACTCTTGAAAGTGGTGCGACACTCAAGAGCCGAAGCGTGATCATCAGTACGGGAGCTCGTTGGCGTGAAATGAACGTTCCCGGTGAACAAGAATATCGTAATAAAGGCGTTGCATACTGCCCACACTGTGATGGCCCACTGTTCAAAGGAAAACGCACTGCCGTCATTGGTGGTGGCAACTCAGGGATAGAAGCAGCCATTGATTTAGCAGGTATCGTAGAACACGTAACTGTTCTTGAGTTTTCCGATACCCTACGTGCAGATCAGGTTTTGATTGATAAAGCGAACAGCTTACCCAACGTCGAAATCATCAAAATGGCGCAAACCACACAAGTAATTGGAGATGGTTCACGTGTAATAGGTCTTCAATATAAAGACCGAAATACCAACGAACTTAAACAGATTGAACTTGCAGGCATCTTTGTGCAAATTGGCTTGGTGCCAAACAGTGAGTGGCTTAAAAACTCAGGCGTTAACCTAACAGATCGAGGTGAAATTATTGTCGGCGCGCACGGCGACACCAGCATGAAAGGCGTTTTCGCGGCCGGTGATGTAACCACCGTCCCTTACAAGCAAATTATTATTGCAATGGGTGAAGGGTCTAAAGCGAGCTTAGGCGCCTTTGATTATTTGATACGCAACTCTGCGCCAGAGACTGCCACTGAAGTAGCAGCCTAATCCCCCTTTTGTTCCCCGGCCTTTGCCGGGGTTTCTTTTTAGTTGGCGTTAAAACGAATGTCTGTGTTATATCATCATTAAACGATCAACGTTCATACCAAACACCGATTTGAGATCCGATATTGGTTACATTCTCGCCCGCACCAGAGCTACTCACAGCACCATCAGGACGCTGAGGATAATGATTTCCTTGATCGTCCATGAACACCAATTGTTTATCCGGCAGGTTTTGGAAAATGATCACAAAAGAGGAGCCGCCATAATTGAACATCCCCATCTCTTGGCCTTTAGAGACTTGAGCCCCCGCCTTCATCTGCTCATCAAATGAGATCGTTGAGACTTCACTCATCCCAAGAGGAATACAACAAACGTATCCGTAGTCGGGCGTCTCAATAACCATTAAACCACGTGCATTCACTTCGGCAAGATAAGGTAAAGATGCCGTTGTTGCACCACCAAAATCCGGCAAAATAAGTTTATTAAAATAATCACCGGGTATCGTCAAAGGATCAAACAAAACCTTGCCGTTTGCAGGCACCCACCAGCGATGAAAATTATAAGGATTGAGATAAGTCTGAAAAACGTAACCGCCTTCAAACATTGAAACCAAATCGTGTTTATCAATGACATCCTGTTGCTCAGGCACTGAAGAACTAAGAATATCACGCAGGGAATAGTTCATATCCTTGAACCAAAAGGTGTCATCTGCTTTTACTTGCCAATCCCAGCGGAACAAAGAACCATCATTAGGACAATTAACGATTTGATTGTTGTCTGGCGCAGCAATCGGGCGAGCATCGGCCGCATTTTTAAATTGGCGCGTAAAAAACGAGTTCCAAGAGGACCAATAAGGAAGAGATGGGCTGTCTTTTTCCCACAGGTCAAAGTCGTAAGACTTCTTAGCCTTTCTCGATAACCATTGTTCACCCTCTACAGCAAACCCTTGTGCGGAAGCAGTAGTACCCAGAAACTCATGCCATGTATTCAACACAGCCCCCATCTTTTGATTAAACTCAGGTAACCCCAAAAGTTGAGAACCGGGCAATGTAGGGTCAATACCCACGGTAAACCCGGAAAAAGGCAATCCCACCAGATCATCATCAATGAAATGAGGCCACCAAGTCAGAAGGTAATTACACACTAGTGCGAAAAAGGTGGCATCAGGAATCCAAGGAATCGGTACACCATCCGTATCCAACCCCTCTGTGTTACGCATGGTTTGATTCTGACGGCACGCCGCCGCCATTAAATAGGACACCGTAGGCTCGTCTCTAAGGTATTCCAAAAGTTCAATGACAGAAGGCGCGATCCAATCTTCATTGCCAAGAATGGTTTCGAAGTCCCCAACGGCTTCTGTCACTTCTGCATGAAACTTTGCCCAGCTTTCACTTCCAGGCTCAGGAAGCCAACCGTGTCTAAAGCTGCTTGGATATGGTAGCGCTTTTGCTGAACTGTACACCTTACTCATAAAAACCTCCTTCCCTGCAATACTAATAAATAGGCATCATAAACAACCTATTTTCTAATAAAGAAGTATAAAATGAGGACACCAAAGCGCTATTACACGAAATTACAGCAGGCAATTGATACAAGGCTCAACATTTCAATCGACCAACGTTTTTAAGAATAAGGGCTCATAACCAAGATATTTAAAATCCAGCCTCAGACTCAAAATATGGCGCAATCACAGGCAGCACCACCATAAACGTGGTACCGGGTTTTTCATCTTCTTCAGCACTAGCTACTTCCTGATTGGTAATACTAATTTCACCACCAAGAATCCCCTGAACAAGGTTATATACAATGTTCAACCCCAACCCCGATCCTCCCTGTCCTAGACGCGTAGTAAAAAACGGGTCAAACACTTTGGATATATGCTCGGAGTCAATCCCCACTCCGTTGTCAGATACATAAATGACTACTTCGTTGAACTCTCTTATAATACCAGTAATGGTTATTTGCCTTGAATCTTGGTCAGTAAAGGCATGTACCATGGCGTTAGAAACAAGGTTCATTAATATTTGAGTTAACGGGCCTGGGTAGCTATCCATCAAGATGCCTTCGTTGACTTGCTCGATAAGTTCAATGTTTTGTTGTTTGAGCGTGGTGTTCATAGTCACCTTCAGCTCATGCAGTAGCACCGATAATTCAAATTTCCGACGATGATAACTGGCTTGATCAGCGGCAATCTGTTTAAAGCTAGAAATCAATTCAGCCGCTTTGCTAAGGTTCAATTCAATGCTCTCTGACGCCTCTTTTGACTGAACAATAAATTGATCTAAATCAGAACGCCGAATAGCCTGGTTAAGCTTGGCATCTAGCTTAGTGTTGATGTCTTGCAAGCTAGTGGCAATCAATAGTGCATTGCCAATTGGGGTGTTCAACTCATGTGCCACGCCAGCCACAAGCGAACCTAAACCAGCAAGTTTCTCAGCTTGCACCAGATCATCTTTTGCGGTCGTTAATTCGTCTAAAGCTTTTTGCAACGCATCTGTTCGATCAGCAACACGTGATTCAAGTAACTGAGAATGTTCGTTAATGATGGTCAAGTGCGCTTGTCGCTCTTTCTCAACAGTAATAACAAGGTTAAACCAATACTCCCAACGAAACGGAACTATTGGCGCAACTGGTTCAAATGAGTCTGCGGGCTTACTTACTTGTGAACGAGAGGACAAGCCTTCAACGAAATGAGCCAATTGCAATGCGGGCTTACTAAAATGTATATGTTGATACCACATCGAAATCAATAGCAACAAAGCAAAAGCAATCCCCAAGAGCAAATACGGAAAAATGGCATTTAGAACATAGGCTCGAATATCACTGGTCTTTATCTCTGCGACTAGGCTCCAAGGCGTGTTGGGCACCTGATAACTAATCCAGCGGCCGTTTTTTACAGGAGTAAAATTTGAGTTTTGAACGTTGTGTGCCTCACCAACGGCAAGTAATGACAATACATCTTCGTGCTTAACCACCTCCGTAGCACCTTTAAGTGCTAGACCACTATCGCCAATCACAAGCCCTGTTTCATCAACCAAAACCATACGCCCTACTAGCAAGTTATTATTTGCCAATATTGAATCAAGCACGTTTAAAGTGACATCAGCACCTACAGCCCCAACAAAGTCTTGTTGTTGATATACAGGCGCCAGCAGCGACACCATCATACCTTTCCCAGCAGCATCTAAATACGGTGTCGTCCATACTTGCTTGCGAGCACTATTTTCTACCGGTTCAACCAGTTTAACAGGATAGGTACCACCCGCAGCAAACACCACATCCAGTGCTTCATCCACGGTGAGAGTATTCGTTACTGAAAGCAGTACTTCAACAGGAAGGCCAGGATAGAGCAACGAGAAGCGCTCGTGTACGTCGTAATAGTAGCTCCACTGGAATTCACTTCTATGCTGATGAGTCGATACAACCGAAGGCATCATAGATAACAGTGGTAACACTTCACTCGACTGTAACTCAACATCAGCTCTGACGTAGAGCTGCCCTATCCGAGCCTTAATCATCTCTGGTACGGTCTGCCATGGTGCAGTTGCAGCTGAGCCTAGCGCCCGCTGCTGAATAAACTCTAAAACACTACTACCGTGTGCTAATTCGGGCGAAATCCTTGCGGCTTCAATAGCAGTACGCATCTTATCTACATGAAAAAGTGATACTGAAATTGTTTGGTTTATTGCTTGAAGCGCTTGTTTTGTACGGTAATTCTCTTCATTAAGCACTTGTTGTTCCAGCTGCTTGCTTAAATAAAAGGCACTACCAATAGTAAAACTTAAAACAAGTAGAAGGCCTAATGAGATAATTAATTGATACTGGCGAATAAGAGAACCAGACAGTGCGTGCATTTCACGCTTCTGCGCGGTGCCAACCTCGGTAGGTTTTATCGTCATGCACGAATCCGATCAAATTGATTAGTGATTACAGTATAGGTTGGATAGCACCGAACGCTAGGGCGTTATCCAGTGTGCTGCCCTAATACAGAAACCAATATCGCCCTAGCTTGATGTTTATCCAATCCAGTTTAATCTGATCCCACGAACATCATAGTAAACCAAGACTTGTTAGGTTAAGGAATAATAACGAGAAATAGCACTCAAGCCTCCCGAGAATGCTTAATTTTGATCTCGCCAGAGGCCTCATAATCTTATACATGATTTTCGTTCACGTCTCCGATTTCTATGGTGAACTAGCCTACCAAGATTCGACCCTTTCCAGTGTATTTACCTTTCTTGGGCAAGCACGATCTGCACCTGTATTTATGTTTATTATGGGGCTCTTTATTCCCTTCTCACCCACTGCGGCTCTCCAGAAGAACTTAAAACGTGCCGCCATGTTATTTACGTTGGGCTATTTACGTGCTGATTAGGCATTACTTACCGAATCCGATCTACTCGATTTAGGTGCACTGTTGATCGCATTTATTTCGCCTCTAAGCTGGCAAATACAATCGGATTATTTCTGGTTAAACACCCTTCTTGCGCTGTTTTGTGGTGACAATAATCAAGGGGCTGCGTTCCCATTCTTACTTTGAACTATGCAGATAGATGAAGTCATGGAGTAAACTTGAGAGCCTTGCTATGCATTGACGGAAATTAACTCCAAAACCATTGGCTGAACTAACAGTTTTGAACTGTCTGTCAAAGGTTCTGCATTACCGGATGCTACAAAACCTGCTGACTGATAAAGCGACACGGCTTCTGAATTACTAGTTGTGACAGCTAAAGATAATGACTTTAACTGAAGTTCACTTGCCCAAGTTTCAATTCTATTGAGGAGGCTTCTGCCAATACCCGAGCCTCCGCAAATTAAACTCCTAAGTGCAACACTCGCATAAAAGGCCTAGAACCAGCAACGTCCAACACAACGAAGTGGAACCATTTTTAATTAGCTTGTTAACTGCTAGCCGGTTGGTGGAACTCGATGACATTTTTATCAGGATCTCTGATAAAAAAGAATTTAGCTCCCTCAAACTCAACTTCTCCAGTAATTGCAATGCCTAACTCTTTTATGGTTTGCAATGCTGATTGGTAACTCGTCACTTCCAACGCTACATGAGTGAAACCTGTGTTCTTTACAGAAGTGTCCATAAGTACATTGTCTTCACATTTGGGATTAGCGTTGAGAATGAAATTTATATTAACTCCTGATGGGTGTTCCATGATCGCCACAGGCTCTGGGCCGACTGGACCAGCCAAAAAAACAAACCCTAGTTTTTCGTAAAAACCTCTGGAAGTATCAAGATCTTTAACTCTTAAACCAAGATGATTGATTCTAGTAATCTCTTTCATCACATGACCTCTATATTTATAAGCTATTAACACTGAAATTTACGGACGGAGTGGAATCACGCTCTTTATTCTCCGCACAAAACATGACAGTTTACGGAGTTCAGCAAGATTGCCTTGTAACAAGTCTTTTTCAATTTCTTTAGCATACCAAACGCGAAAAGTATAAATCGTTTCCCTTCTAATAAGGTACCTAACACTATAATTTGTAATAAATAGGTCTCTGATCTTTTAAGGTTCTGGTGATCACTGATTCGAAGCAGCAGCCAATTCTGTACAGCCGGAGGTAATGATCGGCACACGATTATCGAAATGCGAACCAACTTATTGACTGGGATTGCAAAGGTTAACCGATGAATATCTAGTGACTCTAGTTATGATTAGGATGATCAAACAACTGGGTATCCGCTGAGTCAGTGTAAAAGATCCTCAATATGAGTATGTTGTAATCGATTTTTACAACGAAATAGGGCTAACAAAGGGAAACACGCTTATTAAGCTGTTTTACATTTGGCTAAAAGGCCAAAGACGTCGCTTCACCTATTGACCCGAGTTAAGCTCATAGGTGTTAGCACTAGCCGTTTATACGAACCATTTCATTCGCATACACAGGCTCGCCGTTATATTCAGTAATGAATTCGTCAGAAACTTCGAACCCGTATGATTTATAGAGCATTTTGGCCGGCATATTAGTCTTTGCCACAAAAAGATTGGCCTCACCTTCTATTTGTGACAATAAAAACTCTAAAATTTGTTTACCGAGTCCTTTGCCTCTTGCACTAGGACAAACAAATAATGCTCTAATCTCCGACTGAAATATTGCTCCATATCCAAGAACTTCACCGTCATCATATACAAATATTTTTGATTCTTTCAGCGCAGACAATCTTTTTTCATCATTCTCTAGAGGCAGAAGCTGAAACACCCTTCTCTCAAATCGAAGCTCATCTAACTTAGAGTTAGAATAAATCTCAAACAGTCTTGGATAGTCTTTTTCGCAGAATGCTCGAATATTCATATGGTGCTAATGCCGCCAATACGGGCCGCAATGTAGCGGCGCAGCCGCGAAATGGAGGTCCAGCCAGCTTTGCTGGCAACCGTGCTTGGCCTTGTTTTGCGATTTCTCTACACAGTGCATTCTTTAAGCCCAAAGATAAACAAGATGAACCAAATGTTTGCTAAGAGTATTGAGAAGACCATTGCCTCTCTAGCGAATTTTGGGATGTTTTTGTAACAATATAGATATCCAATTACTGCGTACTCAGCTCCAAGCCAAAGTAGAGATAGATAAAAGTACGTAGTGTGGCATTGCAATTTTGGCATTGTGAGGTAGATATAGCCAAATGCAGCTACTGAGCCACTACACAAAACAAATAATGCTACAGTGCTAACCGTAATTTTCCAGGCTGTAACGGATGTAGATAGCTGCCTTTCCTTTGCTTCAGTAATTCTATCCATGCAGTTTATTCGTGTAACGAGCCTATAGAAAAACACCCTTTCAACCAAGTGCATGTCTACAAGCTATCCTTGTTTTTAATTAGCTTACTCTGCACCGTTTTTTATGATATTTCAATACGTTACCGACTTTATCTATAAACTGCCCCATAGAGCGTTCATATTCAATTATTAGACGCGTAATTCGCCCTATTTAAGCCGCTAAATTACCGTAATTACCTACCTTTTCAATGTTATGCACTAAACAAAATAGCTGCCATTGTGCCGTCACTTTTTCCTTGCCTCGTAAGCTGAATTTATTTAAACCTTTGTTTGTCCCTATATTTCCAAACACTGGTTCAACGACCGACATTCTATGGCTATAAATTTGCTTACCTTTGGCGCTATCAACTCGATGCTTCATCCAATCTGTGAAATTAGGCGCTCGCTTATGATCTAATTTAAACGAGACTTGGCGACCATTCCCCTTTCGATGATTGGCAGACTCTGGGGTCTTCATGCATTTATGCTTGAGCTCGCAATGTTTACACTGACTCAACCTTCCCTCAAAAAACACCTTAATGTTTCCATATTGATCAGGCCGTTCTCCACGATGGCTTATTTGATTGCCTGCCGGGCAAATACATGTCTGATTAACCGGATCAAAACTGAATTCAGATGCGGGAATCAAGTGAGCTAATTTGGTCGTTTTTAAATGTTGATTTCGCTTGCCGTATTTGGCCTTTTGTTCTGCAAACTTAGGATCTCGACTTCTAAATTTATTATCAGGAATATAGCCATTAATGCCTTCACTGTGCAGATACTTCATATTGGTTTCATTCGCAAACCCCGTATCCGCAGTCACAATCATCCCCGTTTGATAAATCGAGTCAGAGATTGATAGCCGCTTAAACTTGGCGTCAATGCTCTCTAAAATCGGTTTGAGTGTATGGTGCTCCTGCCCTTCTCCAAAGGCTTGTGCGTCCACTACGATTTGATGTTTCTTATCCACCGCAGCCACGCCATTAAACCCTTGGATTGTGCCCTTACTCGTGGTCATCTTTCCTGATTCATTATCTGTAATATTACTTTTAACCTCAGACTTACGCTTCCCTTGCCCCATTCTCGGTTCGGCATCTGCCAAAAAACGTTCAATTTTATCCGCCGCTTTCGTCAGCGTTTTGATGGCTTGCTCTGATCGCTTCTCTGCCGCTTCCTGCTCGCTCTTTTGATGAAGGTCAGCCTGTTGATGTGCTGTCATGTGGTACTGAATCTGACGGCGAATCTTCTGATGTTTTTCAGTCAGTTCTTTCAGAGTACCCGACCACTCCTTTGAAGCATTCGATGACATTTTACAGCCATCAATCGCCACCAGTTCCTTACCTAACAATCCCTCTTGATCACAAACTAACAGCACCTGTTCAAAGATCGACTGAATCTGCTCAGGATGCGAACTGACGAAGCTCGCAATGGATGTAAAGTGCGGAACGGTATCGCAAGAAAGCGCCTTAAAAATAATGTTCGTCTCGCAGTTCCACTGAATCTCTCGGCTGGAGGTAATGCCCTTTGAGTACGCGAACAAAATAATCTTCAGCATAATGACCGGATCATAGGCAGGCCGACCGTTATGATCGTTTTTAAACGCGGAATTAAAGATGGAAAGATCTAATCGATGGCGGATTAGATGATGAAGTGCAAACTCAAAGGTATTAGGTTGAATTTGTTGCTCGAAGTTAATCACAACCATCGCGTTTTGATTGTAATTGAAGGGCTTAAAGTTCGGCATAAAATGGCTCATAAAGGGATGAGCTATTTTAACAAATCAGGGAGGATAAAGGGGTTTTTCTACAGCCTCAACGCCGCAATAAAGGGCCGAAACTGCGTAGCAGTTGAGGTCCAGCCCACAGGCCCTTTTGTGGGCGATCTTTGATTGCCTTGTTAAGGCTTTTAATTTATATTGTACGGAAGTACCGTACATAATACTGGTGATTGATATGGATAGTGTAAGCGTAAATAAATTTAGAGACAACCTGAAAGGCTTTGTAGAACAGATAGTTGGAAACCATGAGCCTTTAAAAGTAACAAGACGAGCCGGTGAAGACTTTGTTGTAATGAGTGCAGATGACTGGGAGAGAGAACAGGAAACCTTATATATTTTGCAAAACACCAATTTGATGAAGCAAATTGCAGGCTCAGTAAAAACGCATAACAATAACGAAGGATACAAGCCAAGTAAGGAGGAGATGAGTGAGATCACTGGTCTTTGAGGGTAATACTTGGCAAGAATATGAAACCTTAAGAGAAAAAGATAAAAAGCTACATAAGGTGCTTTGCAGACAACTTAAGGAAATGTTGCGTGGTAACCCTACCGAAGGAACAGGAAAGCCAGAACAACTAAAGCATAACCTATCGGGACTTTGGTCAAGACGCCTAAGCCAGAAAGACCGTTTAATTTATAAATACGACGATGAGTATATTTACATCTTTGCTATCGGAGGCCATTACGGCCAACACTAAGTAGCCTTAACGCCTGCCATTACGGGTTTATCCCGTAAATGGCTTTGTTGAACGAAGCCGCTTCGCGGCAGAAGACCTGATCAACTGTACTTCTTAGACCCTTCAATCCCGAAGGTGGTGTAAGGAGTTCAAACATGAACATACAAGATCAAATCCGTTTCGATTCTCTATATCAACGCTATCTTAACGAACTTACCCTACAAGGGAAAAGCCCTAAAACCATTAACATGTATTCCCGCTGTTTACGCCAAGTCGGTGATTACTTTGATTGTTGCCCCGATCATCTCACTTCAGAACAGCTTAAAGCCTACTTTTTAGATCTGGTGAACCGACGCTCTTGGAGCATGGTCAAAGTCGCCCGCAATGCCATCCAGTTTTTCTACAAACATGTGCTTGGTCGTCCTTGGCAATGGATCAACATCGTCAAACCACCCAAAGTCCAACCCCTACAAGATGTTCTCTCTCAGGATGAGGTTTGTCAGATCATCAACCAAACCCAAAAGCTGAGCTATCAGGTTTTTTATCTTACGGCCTACAGCATGGGCTTGCGTCTGGCAGAAACCCTGAACCTAACCATCTCTGACATCGATAGTAATATGATGCGCGTTCATATCCGATTCACCAAAGGCAACAAAGATCGCTTCGTTCCTTTGCCTTTAGCAACCCTCAAAGCCTTACGCCGCTATTGGAAAACCCACCATCACCCAACATTGCTCTTTCCCGGCGGTAAACCGCCGTTCATTCGTGAAGGCAAAGCCATGATCATGGATCGCGGTGGCGTGCAAAAAGCCATTAAACTGATTGCCAAAGAGTGTGGTATCTCAAAGAACGTCCATGTGCATACCTTACGCCATAGCTTTGCGACCCACTTGTTGGAGAATGGAGTCAACCTGCGCTCGATCCAAACCTTGCTTGGTCATGCCAGCCCAATCACCACAGCACGCTACACCAAAATGACGGAGGAAGCCCAACAAAACAGCGCGCTGATGATCAATGCACTCATCGATGGTTTTAACATTCACTGGAAGTACGATGATCAGGAGGACAAGTGATTGGCTTGGCGCAGTTACTGCGCCAATACCAACCTGACTTGAGGAGTCACTGCCCGATGGAAGATCGCCATCATTGGGCATTACAGAACATTATAGACTGTCATTCCTCAGCCTGTGGCGAAATGCTCTTTCACTGCAAGGATTGTCATCAGGACCAACACGCCTATCACTCCTGCGGCCATCGGAGTTGCCCTTCCTGCCAGCACCAAGCCAATAACCTCTGGTTAGATCGGCAACGTCAGAAACTCTTACCCGTCGAGTATTACATGGTGACCTTCACCTTACCCTCTCAGCTTCGGGGCTTCGTCTGGCACCACCAACGCTGGGCGTATCAAGCCCTGTTTGAATGTGCCGTTGACACTCTGATGAGCTTCGGCCATCGAGATAAACAACTGCAAGGAGATCTAGGGCTCACTGGTGTTCTTCATACTCATTCAAGACGTTTAGAGTTCCATCCGCACGTTCACTTCATTGTGCCCAATGGCGGGCTCAGTCGAGACAAACACCGATGGCAACAGAAACACGGGAAGTACCTGTTCAATGGCAAAGCACTGGCTAAGGTCTTTCGGGCAAAGTTCTTCAACATCATGAAGCAATATGGCTTTAGCGTACCAAACACAACCCCAAAACAGTGGATCGTTCAGTGCCAGCACGTCGGCAAAGGCGAAGCGGCACTCACTTATCTGGCCAGATACTTATATCGAGGCGTAATCAACGAACAAAACATCCTCAAACATGAGAACGGCCAAATCACGTTCCGATATAAGGAGAGCAACACAAAGCAATGGATGACGATCACTGAACCTGCGGTTCAGTTCTTATGGCGGGTCTTGCAACACGTTTTACCCAAGAGCTTCCGCCGAACGAGGGACTACGGCTTCTTGCATGGTAATGCTCATAAAACACTGAAACGGCTGCAACTCATTTTAAGAGTGAAACTGCCAGAACAAACCACCGTTCAAAGAAAGAAAACCGAACGGCTATGCCCATGCTGTGGCCATCACATGGCGGTCATCCGATGTTAATCATTCCCTTCGTCAAAGTAAGACAAAGGGCTAGGTTACGAACGATCAACTAAAGGGACTCAAAACGCAGGATAAACACACGTAAAAAGAGGAGAAAACACCGAAGAAAAAACAAAGGAACAAACGACCAGTCGAATGACTGCGGCTTCGTTCGGGTCGAAGAGCTCGGGCTGAAAAAAGTGACCTTCAGCCCGTCACTCAGAATCAAGAAAACTTCAAATCGATAATTACTTAAATAGGCTACGGGCTCGTACAACAATCAGATTAAGTTGCGGCTGCGCGCAACCTATCTGTATTAGTTATAGGGCTTATTGACTGCGCTATGGGAGACATTAGAATTATTCATTCTTGTAATTGTTCCCAAGCATTGTAAGTTGGAGATAGAACCTGGCTTGATAGAAATTCAATTACCGGAACACAAACTGCATCACCCATTGCAAAAAAACTCTTATTCATGTTATCTGGCAGCTTGAAAGAATCGCGCACTCCTTGAAGTCTTGCGTATTCTCTTGGATTAAGAAGCCTAACCTTCCACTCTCCCAGTCCTGCTTGAATTAATATTTGTTTACTTGAACCACCCCGAGGTGTCCGCAGACAACCCGCTATTCCATCTGTTCTCATTTCCGCAGTGGATTTTCCTTTCCTCATGCGTCTAAAAACAGTTCCATAAGATAAATAGTCATTACCTATCATTTTTTCAAGAGCACTTTTATGCTCTGGATTCATTTGATTTAATAGGTGTTCTTGCCTCTCATTATCCCACCAGAGAGGCGAATCAGCTTCGATGCTTAAATCTATGATTGAGTTAAGATTGTTATTTAATTCTCTGCTGAATTCTATGTTAAATAATCCCCAATTTAAATCAGGATTTTTTTTAACTATATTAGTTACTTTTGAAGATCTAAGTACCGAGTTCCCAAGTAGAATATCCCACCAAGGATCTAAAGCATCTTCATCATTCCTCATTGTCATAACCTGACCCGCGATACTTTCTTCTACCGCAATCATAAAAACCCGCTGTCTACTTTGTGGAGTAAAGTATGATGCATCGACTTCCAGTATGTCGACGTAATAACCCAATTGAGTGAATAAATTGACTGTATTTCGACAATCTTCACCGCCATGTGAAGTTAAAAAGCCTTTAACATTCTCAAGCATTACAATTTTTGGTTTGTTACCTGTCCTTTCTTTATTATCAAGAATTTCAAAAAGGGCATTAACTGTTCCTGACTCAGCGCCAGCCAAACCTGCTCTATTTCCTGCGACTGATAGATCAGTACATGGAAATGAAGCAGTGTACATAAACGCTTCGGGTAAATTATCAGAGTCTTTTACAACATCCCAAATATCAGCCAAAACAAAATCTTCGTCGCCGTAGTTCTGAATATATGTGTCTTTTTTGTCCTGTGCAAAATCATTTGCCCAAAGGCATTCCCAGTCGTCAAAGGACAAGCCTTCACGGACTAATCCTACACCAGCAAAAAACTCCAAGAATGTTTTCATCTATTACCTAACACTTTATCAAAATCGTCTTTTCGAAAGACTAATTTACCTTTGGAAACCTGTAATACTAATAAGCCATGCTGTTGAACATAACCGAATCCGACGCTTTTTCTGAATCGCAAATTATCTGGATTACGATATTTTTCGATACACTGTGGCTTCCATTTGCCGAAGAATTCATCACTTAGCTCGTCGCCTCTCATTACCCGCACTTCTAAGCCGTCATATTCATCTGAATATGAACAATACAAGTGGTTTACAATGCAGTCTTCGTCTAATTTTTCTAAGTGTGCATTTCGATGGTATTGATACTCATATGAACCTCCTTCCTTCGCTGATTTAACTTCCCAGCCAACTAAATCAGCACCAGTAATCCCTTCCGCTTTTTTTCCAGTTAAAATAGCACCAAACAACTCCCAAATAACTGAATGGACATGTCCAGCAACTTTGAGGTTGTTGTCTTTTAGTAACTGTATTTTTTCAGCATCGTATATATGCTTACCATAAAACTCGAATGCTCGATCAATATTATTCATTTATATCCCCTAATCCTTTAACAAAGATTTCAGGGGATACTGAGAGAGCATTGGCAACTTTAATTATATTAAGCAGGCTAACATTTCGTTTGCCACGCTCCATCGAACTAATATAAGTTCGATCCAGATCTGCAAGATCAGCCAAATCTTCTTGGCTTAATTTCTTATCTCGCCTTACTTCTTGAACCTTGTGTCCAAATGCACTTAATAAATGATCTTTTTTCATTCGTGCCCCCCTGAATTTCACTAGGGGGACATAATGTTTAACCGATGACTATGAGTCCACGGACTATGAGTCACATTATCACATGGGATAGTAGGGATAGCAAAGACACTTCTCTATACCCCATCAGATGAATACACCTAAATTCCTAGGAGCTATGGAGGCAAATTAAAAGATTGGTAAGAGCTTACTTGAGTATATTGGAGAGCTATCCTTGCCCTATAACGTTTACGGTAAACGGCTGAGCGCAGCGAAGTCCAGCGAAGGTGTCCTTCCCGAGCGCGTTTGACCGTTTTGTTATGGTTGTTGGTAGTGTAAAAATGTGTATTTAGCCTTACCTTTACCTAATTCAACCTCATACAGGGCAACTTCACCATGATGCATTAGCTTATTACCAGCAGGTAAAGCTACCCAAAACAAACCTTTGTCTGTTTTAACTTTTAATCTTGGTTTATTACCCGTTTCACTAAACCTTACGGTCGTATCAATAATTTCACCGACAACTTTCTTACCCTGCGGCAACTCTTTATTAACTGCAAAAAAAACACCGCTAAACAACACAAAAACCATAAGAAATAGAGGTATAAACTTTAAAGCTTTTTGCTTTCTTTCAAGCTTATCAAACTCTCGCTTAACTTTACCCATTAGAGACCATAACGAGCCTGTAGAAAAACACCCTTTCAACCAAGTGCACGTCTACAAGCTATCCTTGTTTTTTATTAGCTTACTCTGCACCGTTTTTTATGATATTTCAATACGTTACCGACTTTATCTATAAACT
>JADFAD010000005.1 GCA_015665455.1 Oceanospirillaceae bacterium
ACAATCGGTTAAATAACCATCAAAAACACTCGAAACAGATCACTTTTCCACCAACCAAATGATTCAGAGCCTCAAACCCAACAAAACAGAAACTCCAAACACAAAAAAGGCGAGCTAAAAGCTCGCCAAAAGATTTTAAGTACGGAACTTAAAACAACCCTAAACTCGCATCGGTATACCTGGTCGTTTGCCTCGGTATCCCGTTATTCACAGCTTCTTTCAAATCAATATTTATTCCACCTGTCGGTATATTTAAATAGAAGCCTTGTCCTGCTCGCATAATCCCTTCTACATATTCACCTTCAGCAATTGGATTTGAAGGGTCTGTAGAAACAAAGACATCAGTACGCCATGGCACTTCTTCTGTTTGAATGCCTAAGAACGCCCCTCGCGCTTCTTCACCATTACCAATATCCAAACTCTGATATTTATCTAAAGGAAAGCATGTATCGATTCCAATTAATTCGCAGCCTTCCGTATGCAAATCAATGTTACCCCCTGTACACACTCCGAAAAGACCGTTTGAAGTACATGTAGTTGAAGCATTTGCATCCGCTGGAGCTAATAAAGAAATGGCTAAATCAACTGCAGTCCAGCTTAAAAAACCAACATCTCCAGCATCTACCCTAAAATTATCACCAGTCTCAACACCAATATGCGTAGCCCTATAATCCAATGCCTGCCCAGGATTAGGATCATTAGGCCCCTGCTGCAATATAGCCTCTGTAGATATGGGGCTATTACCCAATAAAACAGGCCCCAAAATTTCTAATATTTTACCAAAGAAACCTTCAGTATCCTGAGTACCCAAAGATTGAGCATCATCTTGAATAATGACATCCAAGTTGCCAGACAGGGATTCGATATTGGTTGTAAATGTACCTTTCGCACCACCAAACCCTAGACGGAAACCAGCAATACTTTGTACCCCATTCTCTTCTTTAAAGGCAAACTCAATAAATGGATCTTCAATATGAAAAGGTAAAGGTTTCCCCGTATCTTCTACAGTCAGCTGTCTTCCTGTATCAGGATCATTAGGAAACTTTGATGGATCTGGCTTTGGCAAACCATCTGAGCCGTAAACAATGTCCCCACTACTGTTGACTTCGAAATAATCATGAGGATTAAAATACGTCCCCAAAGCGACATCCGTCATATTAATATCTGCGCCAGAGTTTGTAATATCTCTGGGGTCATCATATCGGCCCAATTCTAACTTATCGATGTTTAAGACCGTATCAATACTAAGACCAGTATTTATTCGAGTGTACTTATAGGTAGTATCGCCTTCAGTAATTGAAGCAGGTTGATCAATGGTTATGAATGCTTGTCCTGTGTACTCAGACAATGCGTCATCTTGCAGTTCTTCCAGCTTTGCTTGTGAAGTAGTTGATACTGAAAATAGGCAAGACAAGATACAAGCTTTAAATGTGAGCTTATTCATCATACGACCTTTTTATTATTGTTGTTGTTTTATATGATTCTAGAGTAATTGCTCCAATAGTATATTAAACATACAGGACGATTTCATGCTTTAAATGGACAATGAAATATAAGTAAATAGCATTAGATGTCGCAAATATCCAATATCGTGATTTTAAGCGACAATTTAAGACAAGCGTTTGTTCGAATATGAACTTCTCTGCTTCCACTGATGAGAAACAGAGAGTAAATAAAGAGGGGGACCGTTCTATTAAGCTTGAATCAATGTGAACTCAGGATATCTAGACTTAAGCATATTCACCAGCGGCAAACCCTGACGCCCAAGCCCATTGAAAGTTATATCCGCCCAACCAACCAGTAACATCTAGCACCTCCCCGATGAAAAACAAACCGGAGACCTTTTTCGCCTCCATCGTTTTAGAGGAAACGTCATTGGTATCAACACCACCGAGAGTCACTTCTGCCGTTCGGTAACCTTCTGTCCCCGAAGGTGTTACATTCCAACGCGATAATTTTTCCACAATACTCGCTAATTCAGGCTCGTTATAAGTTTTAATCGGGCGAGATTCAAACCAATCCGAACACATCAATTGAGCTACTTTTTTCGTAAACCGGTCTGAAAGAATGGTTTTCAACTCACTGTTAGGACGCGCTTCTTTTTCAGCTAAAAGCCACGCTTCCGCTGAATTCTCAGGAAAGAGGTTAATCTCAATCTCCGAACCTGGCTTCCAAAAAGAGGAGATTTGTAACATAGCAGGGCCACTGAGCCCTCGATGAGTAAACAAAAAGGCTTCTTTGAATGACTGACCATTGCAAGACACAGTACATTGTAATGAAGTACCAGATAACTCTGTGCACCATCGCTTTAATTGATCCGTAATTGTAAACGGTACCAATCCTGCGCGAGTATCTAAGACAGTTAAACCAAACTGGCGAGCAATATCATAACCAAAGCCGGTCGCTCCCATAGTTGGTATTGATAGCCCCCCCGTAGCTATGACCAAAGACTCAGCGTTCATCTCAGAACTGTTTACTTGCAGTTTAAACGTTCCGTCTTGCTTCTCGACTGATTCAATCGTTTGACCCAATCGAATTTCAACACCTGCCGATTCACACTCATCTAAAAGCAACTCAAGGATATCTGAAGACTTGTTATCGCAAAAAAGCTGGCCCAAAGTTTTCTCGTGATATGGCACCCCATGTTTATCTACAAGACCTATAAAATCCCATTGGGTATATCGAGAAAGTGCCGACTTACAAAAATGTTCATTCCCTGAGAGGTAGTTCTCTGGCTCAGCAAACATATTAGTAAAATTACAGCGCCCTCCACCCGACATTAAAATCTTCTTTCCTGGCTTATTTGCATGATCCAAAACAAGAACGTCACGGCCTCTTTGAGCGGCGGTGATAGCACACATTAGTCCAGCTGCACCAGCACCAATAATTATTACATCTTTATTTGTCATCAAATAACCTATGATTCGAGCTAAATACAGCCAGGATAGCTGAGGCTCTTACAATTTTTGCGCAGTTTAGTCGATGCCTACCTCAAGTAAAAGTTAATTAGTTCACCAAACGATATATCAATTTTTTAGAAGAAAATAGAAATCGAACTACACTAAAACTAACTGTTCAAAAAACACACAACGGTTATAGCTATGGGCGACAAACTTCTCTTCAATAATTCCTCAGACAACGAAAAAAACGAAACTCAGCCTTCCGAAGAAGCCACTATTAAACCTCAAGGTGTTTGGAATATTCTTGTTGTTGATGACGAGCCACAAATTCATCAAGTAACTCAAATGGTGCTTAAAGGGTTTGAGTTCGATAATAAAACACTGAAGTTCTACAGCGCCTATTCAGCCACAGAAGCAAAAGAACGATTAAAAGAAAGAGAATACGCCCTCGCCTTGGTTGACGTAGTTATGGAAACCGAGCACGCAGGTTTGGATCTTGCAAAATACATAAGAGTCGATATCAATAATCACACCACACGAGTGGTGTTACGAACCGGACAACCAGGCCAAGCCCCCGAAGAAAAGGTTATTCGTGATTTAGATATTAATGACTATAAGGACAAAACAGAGCTCACTATTACCAAACTAAAAACGTTGTTCTTTTCCACTCTGCGGTCTTATCGTGACATAAAAACCATTGATGTCCACAAACAAGGTTTAGAAAAAGTGATTGTCGCCAGCAATAAAATAATGGAGTTCAATCGACTTGAAGAGTTTGCCTCCGCAATGCTAATGCAGGTCACTAATATTCTTGGCTTGGATGAAAACGCCATCTACCTAAATACTCTCTCAGCATTTGCTGCGTCTCATCGCCAAGATCAATACCAAGTGTTAGCGGCAACAGGCGATCAACTGGGAGTATTAACTGAGAAAGACTCAGAAGTTATTCCTGAGAACATCATGTCATTATTTGAAGAAGCAATGCGTTCAAAAGCATCGCTTCATAGAGAAGATTATTTTGTAGGATATTTTGCTACACGCTCAGGCAGTGAAAATTTGCTCTTTGTCTCAAATGTTGATTTTTTGTCTGATCTAGATCACCGGCTCTTAGAGATTTTTTCAAACAGTGTCGCAATTGCCTACGAAAATTTATTGCTTCGAGACGAAATAGAAGAAACACAAAGAGAACTTGTTTATCTTTTAGGCGAAGCCGTTGAGAAACGCAGCAAAGAGACAGGCGGTCATGTAAAGCGCGTGGCTAAAATCAGTCAAATCCTTGCAGAGAAATCAAACTTAGGGAAGTCTTATTCCGAGCTTATTAGGCATGCTTCACCACTTCATGACGTTGGAAAAATTGCCATCCCCGACGCGATCCTAAATAAACCAGGTAAACACGACCCTAATGAATGGGAGATCATGAAAACCCACGCACAAGTCGGTTTTGATATTCTCTCTAAATCGGATAAGCGCATCCTCCAACTCGCTTCCATTATTGCGCTACAACATCATGAAAAGTGGGATGGCTCAGGTTATCCAAACGGCTTATCCGGTGAAGATATTGATATATCAGGACGAATTGTGGCACTCGCAGACGTCTATGATGCACTAGGAAGCAAACGTTGCTACAAAGAACCTTGGCCAGAAGAGAAAATTTTGTCTCTTATTCAAGAAGAATCAAGCAAACACTTTGATCCCGCGTTGGTTCAAGTACTGATCGACAACATACATCAAATATCCATTCTTAGAGAACAGTATCCAGATGAAAACTAACAAGATGCATGCTTACTTAGTTGTATTCCAATGCCGTTCTTTAATTAGAAGCATCGGCTATGCGTGAATCAGAACGGATGACTCAACTGCTTGTTGAGATATCTCAATCTGAACATATCGATGAGGGCAACATAGTTGCAACTTCAGAGTTGATTTCTCGCACCATTTGTAATGGTTTAAGCATTACCAGATCCAGCGTTTGGTTAATGAACGAAGATAAATCAGATCTAACATGTATTTATGCGTTAAATAACAACCAAGAAGAATGTATCAATTACGAATCGGAAACGACTGATATCAACCATTACTTTTCAGAATTTAAAAACGGGATATCTCTTGCCCTTGAAACCCAGTTAAATCAGCTAATCACGCCAGACTATGTAGCTGCATACATAAAACAAAGAAACGTCGGCTCATTATTGGACGCGATCGTTTACAGAAACGGAAAAAAAGTAGGGATCATAAGAGCAGAGTATACAAAGACTAATCACTCTTGGAGGAAAGAAGATGAAAGCTTTCTCATTCATTTAACAAATGTACTTAGTAGAACATTAATATCGAAGGAACTTCATCAAATAAAAAATAAACAAAACAAAGTTCATCAAGTCCTTCAGAACACCCAAGATGAAATGATTAAACTAGAAAAAATGGCCACACTTGGAAATTTAGTTGCCGGCGTTACTCACGAGATAAACACACCGATAGGCATTGGTGTCACAACCGTCTCTCACCTTGAATACCTAACCAAACAAATAGAGCAGGAATTCAATGCAGGGAGCATCACAGAAAAGCATTTCAATACCTACCTTCAATCAGCCAATGAAGCATGTCTGCTTTTAATGGACAACCTCACCCGAGCAGCCAACCTAATAAAAAGCTTCAAACAAGTCGCTGTTGACCAAACGGATGACTCATTACTGCAAATAGACTTGCACGATACATTAAAGAATATAACCAACTCAGTGCGACCAGAGTTACATAAGAAATATCAAACCAAGGTTGAATTTAAGTGTGAGCCAGGAATTTACCTCAGGACCTGCCCCGGGAGCATTGCACAAGTCATCACAAATTTACTGATTAATGCAGGCATTCATGCATTTGATCATTCACAAAAAGATAGGCAAGTGACGGTTCAAGGAGAAATGAAGCATCAGCACATAATAATCACAGTCACAGACAATGGTTCAGGCATAGAGCAAGCCTTACAACCTAAAATTTTTGACCCATTTGTAACAACAAAGCGTGGCCAAGGTGGCAGTGGTTTAGGTTTGAACATCGTACAAACACTTGTCACTCAAAAGCTTAAAGGATCAATTTCATTAGAATCTGTTCTAGGAGAGCTAACCCGATTCACAATTTACCTTCCAAACCAAGCCGCTAATTGAATGCATTTCTGTCAACACTGATCGAACTCTGACTTCTTTTATACAAATACACTGCGAATAAAGAAATCAACGCACTTCCTCCCGCGAAGAAAAACATCAATTGATAACTTTGAATTTGATCAGCAACGATTCCGGCAAGAACACCTACGATTCCGGCAGAGAAAACCTGAAGACACGCTTGAACAGTGTAATCTCCTCCTTCATGTCCCTCGCGGCAATGACTCATCATCACAGCAAATAAAACAACTGTAGACATCGTATCAATCACTTGATCAGAAACGACGATCAAATAAATGAACGACATAAGGGATGCATCATTAACAGCAAATAAATTAGGTATGAATGAATAGGCTGATATTGATACCGCCTGTAGAAGAGTAAATACAACAAGTAAAGTGACCGGGCGTATTTTAGTGTACAGCCAACCAGCCATTACAGCACCGGCTAATCCCACAAGAGATGCCACCAAAGTTATTTCACCAACTTGACTCAAAGATAAATCAAAGTCGATTAACATAGGTTTAACCAATGTAGAGCTCATACTGTCAGCGATTTTAAAAGTCACTAACACCAACACCCAACTAAAAATATTATGTTTTTTAAAAAAGCTCCAAAAATCATAAGCGCCCTGCCCTTTGATTGTTGAACTCTGACCATCCATCTCCAAGGCGGTTGAATGAGATTTCTTAAATATTTCAATTTCATTGAACCTTAGCGTTGGCAATAACATCAAGATAAGAGTCAAAGCAACAAGCTGAACAGACAGCATCCAACCAATATCATTAATAAGAATAAGTAACCCTGAGCCACCCAACATCAAACCTATTTTGTAACCACACACTTGGACACTGTTACCTAGCCCCCTAAGTTTCTCAGGCAACATAGTGACAGCAAGACCATCCGTGGCTATATCTTGCGTAGAGGAAAATAGATTCACAAGGAACAATAAGATAAACAAACATATCAAACCATCACTGAACAACCATTCAGGTGATAGAAAAGAAAGTAAGAACATCACTGAAATAGCCCCAGTCTGCATGACTAAGATCCAGCTACGATGAGGGCCAAGTCGTTGTATCTGATAACGGTCTAACAGTGGCGCCCATAAAAACTTAAACAACCAAGGTAAAGCCAGAAGCTTTAACATCCCAATGGCCGTTAGAGAACTTCCATACTCACGCATAATCGCAGGCATACCATGCGCTAATAAACCAGAAGGCAAACCTTGTGAAAAATAAAGAGAAGTCAGTAAAACAAACAAAAAACGATTGGACATTAAGGTCATAATAAATGGGCAAATGCTAAAGGAATGATATCAATGCACGCGAGTCGCGTGATTACGATCGAGACATCATATCCAAAGACCCGTCTAAGAACCAGAATGAAGAAACAAACTGGGTAACTAAAAACAACTAAAACAACTCAATATCTTCATCATTACAAATATCCTGAGAAGACCCTTCCTCCTCCAGCACTTCACACGTCACCGCCTTACTGGCAATGGCCTTATCCACCATGTTATTTTGCTGCTCGACTAAATGATCCAATAATCGAGTCACGTTCATGATCGATCCTTTCAAGTTTGCCCCCGAATCCAAAACATCATTGGCTTCAGTCACGGCAGAATCAATGCGCTTAATTAAATAAGTTTCTTGATCATCATCCAACCCTAAACCAGGCACAACCTCATCCAACTCCATCAGCATGTTATTCATGATAGTCGCGACACTTTCTTGGTTTTCTTGTAACGCCTCGGTCAGTTGCATCAAGGTTTGCTTAACAATATCAAAGGATTTACCTAGGTTTCGAGATTGATTGATTAATTGCGCCTCAATATTTAAAGACCGTACAGTTGCATTCGCAACCTCAATCATAAACGGTAATAGATCTTTATATCGCCCATAGCGGTCGGGTTCATCCGACGGCATGTTTTTAACAAGCAACGAAATATTAGGGTAGTTAATCTGCGTTCGTTTACCGAAATCATTGAATCGCTCTGCCGTTGAAAGCATAGTAATTAACTCTTGCTCTAAAGGACTAACCACAGGATTGGTTTTACTGCCGGTAAAGAATAAAACCCCGTCCTCTGTTGTAATCATCAGACTGCAGCTTAATCCGAACTGATCCGTTGCTTTAAAAAACTGCGCCGCAAGTAATTCATACGTTCCAATACTGTGGCTTCGTTCAACAAACCGTATTGCCGTGCCAAATTCGCTGGTACCAGACATGGCTTGGTAGGCCGCTTTATTAGCATCATCAACCTGTTGTTTAAGGCCATCTCTTTCTTTTCTATATGCCGTAAGCTTCGTTAATTTGGCCCTTAACATTTCAGGTTCAAACGGTTTAACAATGAAATCTTCCGCACCTACTTCTAGACCATGAAGACGCTCAGAGGTTGAACTAAGAGATGAGATAAATATGATAGGCGTGTCTTTCTCGGCACCGGAAGACGATTTAATTTTCTGACAAACTTCAAAGCCCGACATTTCAGGCATTTCTACATCAAGAAGAATTAAATCTGGGTTTTCAGAAGCCACCATTTCGATGCCAGCAGGGCCATTTTTAGCCGTGCAAACTTGATAGTTATCTTCCAAAGATTTTAATACTGCTTTACGCGCCACAGCATCATCATCCACCACAAGTACTTTCATTCACGAGCTCCATATCACCAATACCACTTAAATATTGGCTATTCCTGATATTTCTATAAGTTAACTTGACGTTATACTATGCATACACGCTATAAAAACGAAAAACTGCACATTAACTAAAGCAGTTATCTTCATCGTTTAATAACCTTAGTAGAAATCAGGAAATTCGCACATGAGAGATCTTCCATTCTATTCCAAGAAATATCCGTACAGCTTCATGTCGAATTTCTTACAATCGACAAGTATACGAAGATTCGCTCACATCAACTTAACCGCGCTTGTATGCCTGATTATTTCGACCACAGTTCAAGCCGAAGCGTTATACCTCCCAAATCAAATAAACTACGGACAAGTCATTACGCATCAAACATACAAAATTGATGCAACTTACGGTCGAGGAGCCGTTGCCGGAGCAATAGCTGGAGCTGTCATAGCAGAAAATGATCGAGGGTGGGGCGCACTTGGAGGGGCTTTAATTGGCGCAGGGCTCGAAGCGGCAGTGACGTCAGGGCAAGAAACCCACCAAGTGGTTATACAACTGGCTTCCGGACAATCATTCTCAGTTGCAACGCCACCAAATAATCTACGCACCGGCGATTGCGTTGCTGTTGAACAAACACCCAAAGGCGCTGAGCTCATGAAAGTTAATTACCGTTTTTGCAAACAAGCCAAACAAGACGTTAACTTAAACAGACAGCAAGCCCCCTCAACGCCAGCAAATGACAGTCAAGTATCTAAAGAAAGTAGATGCTCGAACGCTCGAAGTCGATTGCGCCACGCCAGCGACGATCAATACAATCAAGTACTCGCCGATGTCCAACAATACTGCCAATGACAACAGTGAAATTCTCGGCCATTCAGGTTGAGTCCACCTAATTGAATTCTGGAAAATAAAATGCCAGAGAAGAAAAGCGTTGAACCGCTTGAGTTAACTCAAGAAGATTACCAAGCACAACACAAGCAACGATTAGCGCACATGCCATGGTTATACCACTCTCTTAAACCTAGATTGAAAGTTTGGGCTGAACCATGGCAAGAAGAGCTCCAATTACGCATCCGTTCTTTAGAAACGGTGACATTTGGAAACAGCTGCTTTGTCGCACCCTCTGCAAACTTATTCGCAGAGCGCGGAAGAGACATTAACATAGGTAACTTCACCACCATTGCAGCAAATGTTTTTATTCATGGACCCGCAACCATCGGCAATTACGTTGGCATCAACCATGGCGTCAGTATGGACGGAGGCTCGTCAGGCATTACCATAGGCGACCACTCAAGAATTGCTTGCCAATGTACATTCTTTGCGTTCAATCATGGATTAGCCCCTGACCTATTGGTTCGCGAGCAAGCAGTGACATCAAAAGGAATTACTATTGGTGAGGACGTTTGGGTCGGTGCAAACAGCAGCATTGTCGACGGGATTCAAATTCACGATCATGCAATCGTAGGCATGGGGTCTGTCGTTACTCAGGACATACCAGAGTACGCCATTGCCGTGGGAAACCCAGCCCGAGTCATTGGCGACAGACGAGACAAGCCTGACGCTCAATGGCAGTGGGTCTTGAACGGGGAAACTAGGGAGAGTTAAAACTCTTCTACGTCTTCCTCCTCGTCTTCGTCAACGCCGTCCACAATTTCAGTGACCACAGCAGAACCACATTTAAGGCACTCACCTTCAATAAACACACGGCCATTTTCTTCGTACTCCTTAGGGTTTTTCATACCTAAGTCGACTTCCATACATTCATTACACCAAGTTTGATCTAAAAACGCTTGCTGTTCTTCTTCTGGACGAAGGTTGAAATCACGATCTTCTCTACTCATCTCTATTACCTTAAAAACTAAATGACCTTAACTCTAAGTATAAACTCTCAGAAACCTGAGAATAAGAGTAAGTGTATAGCATTATTCTAAGAATTAACTAACAAAAATTAAGTGATATAAGTATCAGCAAGAAGCTTTATTACTTGACATGTCAATTAAATATAATCAACTATATCAACCTTTGAATTCTTTGATATTAATCGAGAGATGGCACAGTGATGACTCAGCTCCCCCCTTTGCAAAGCTTAAAAGCGTTTTTAATGGCCGCCCACCATGAAAGCTTTAAACTGGCTGCGAGTGAGCTTCACCTAACTCCATCTGCAGTAAGCCATCAAATCAAAGGTCTTGAAGACCTACTGGGTATAACACTTTTTCGTCGTCATAACCGTCAAATTAAATTGACTCCTGCGGGACAAATGTATCAAAAGGTCGTTAACCAAGCGTTAACAGAGTTAACATCTGGCACCGATAAACTTCAAAGACACTTTGGCCACAATGTTCTTCGCGCTCGTATTCCTCCTATGATCGCTGCTGATTACGTCATACCAAACCTCAGCTATTTTCAACAGGATAATCCGGACATTGAACTTAGGCTTGAAACCAGCCTTCAGAGAGTATCTCCCGAGCGAGACGACATAGACATCATGCTGTATTTTGGTGAGCCCACCAACAATACAGAGTTAGTCTTTGAAAAGGTTTTACCTCTTAGTGTTACACCGATCATGACACCGGAATATTACCAAACCCACAAACCTTCTATTGAAGAGCTATCTCAACACCGTTTGATACACTCCTCAATGGCATCCGATGGCTGGCAACGTTTTTTTAAAGCCTTTGATCTTGAGTATCAACCTAAAAGCAGTGACCTTTGGCTGGATTCCTATTCTTCTATGCTACAAAGTTGCTGCGCTGGCCACGGTATCACACTGGGTTTACTTCCTCTGCTTCAACCTCGATTGGATCAAGAGGAGTTGGTTCGACCCTACCCAACAGACTTACCTATAGCCGAGGCTATCTATCTTGTTTACAGAAAAGACAGACAACAAAGCCCTGCTATAAACGCCTTCAATGACTGGATAACCGAGCTTCTTAAAACACTCATACTGGAGGATTTCAGATGAATTATATTCACCATTACTTTTAAAACTTTCGTTTGTGATAACGATTTAAAGAACGCACAATACTGCCTCGAAAAATAAAAAGAACACGCAATAAATTATTCAAATAAGAATTCACAGGTAAAACTAATAATTATTGCTATCTCTAAGGAAGCGCTATGACAGGGAACACCTCTTCAGCCTCTAACAACTCAACCAGCACATCTAATAAACCAGATAATATAGCGGAACTGTTGATTAAGGCTCGCTACCTAACATTAATAGCAACAGCGGCTATCTTTTACATCTGCTTTCTTGGTTTAAAGAACATTACCTTCACAACGGATTATCGTATTTTTTTCAGTCACGATAACCCTCATATGTTGGCGTTTGAAAATCTTCAAGAAACCTACACAAAAGATGATTCTCTGCTGTTCGTCATAGAATCCAAACAAGGGAACGTCTTCGAACAAAAAACGTTATCAATGATTGAAAAGATCACAGATGAAGGCTGGACGGTTCCTTACTCTTCTCGTGTCGACTCCATTACTAACTACCAACATACATACGCTGAAGATGATGACCTCATCGTCGGTAACTTAATCGAATATGCAGATGAGCTAACCGAAGAAGACTTTCAGAACGCACAACAAATCGCATTAACCGAACCCATATTAAAAGACCGCATCATTTCAAAAGACAGCAGAGTTACGGCAGTAAATGTCACGGTCCGCCTACCGGGAATAAATAAAGTAAAAGAAGTACCTGAGATTGTTACCCAAGGTCGGGAAATGATCGAACAGTATCGAGCTGAGTACGGTGATATTGCTAACTTCTATTTGGCAGGTTCTGTCATCAATAACAACGCCTTTAAAGAAGCCTCCGTTAATGATTTAACCAGTTTAATTCCCCTCGCGATGCTATTGGCCATTTTGGGAATCGCAATCTACATGTTCTACGCAAGTAGAAGTATCGTAACAACGATATCAGGGACCTTCGCTACTGTTATTATCATTATTGCCTCGATCTGGACGGCTGAAGGCATTGCAGGCTGGTTAGGAATAAACTTATCACCACCCGCAGCCAATGCGCCTACGATGATTCTGACACTCGCCATTGCTGACAGCATTCATATTCTTGTGTCATTCTTTTTGGCAAGCCAGCGTGGCCTAATTAAGAGAGAAGCAATTAAAGAAAGTTTACGTCTAAACTTCCAACCGGTGTTCCTCACAAGCTTAACCACAATGATTGGCTTCCTTACTCTTAACTTCAGTGATTCTCCTCCGTTCAGAGACATGGGGAATGTGGTAGCAATTGGCGTTATATTCGCTTGGATATACTCCATCGTTTTATTGCCTGCTTTGATCATGATTCTGCCCTTCAAGGTCAAAATCACAAAGAAAACAGAACTGCCGTTAATGCGTAAGATTGCCAACGTAACCATTCTGCATCACCGACCTATATTAATAGGTGTGCTGACGGTTATTATTGGGTTTGGCGCCTTTGTACCAAAGAATGAGCTGTACGATGTATGGGCTGAATATTTCGATGAAAGCATGCCTGTTCGTCAAGCCATTGATTTCACCCAATTCAACTTAACCGGTATCGCCACCGTTGAATATTCATTGTCTGCGAACGAAGAAAACGGCGTCACTAACCCTGAATATCTGGAAGGCCTTGAAAAATACACTAACTGGTTAGAACAACAACCGGAGGTGGCTCATGTGAACAGTTTCATTCACGTAATGAAACGTCTGAATAGAAATATGCACGGTGACGATCCTGCTTGGTATAAAGTTCCGGCCGACCGAGAATTGGCAGCCCAGTACCTTTTACTTTATGAGATTTCATTACCTTTTGGGTTGGATCTCAACAACCAAGTAAACATCGACAAATCAGCGACTCGCGTTGTCGTAAGCATTCACAGATTAAGCACCGTAGACCTTCTCGCGTTTGCAGACCGAGCACATGAATGGATGAAAGCAAACCTACCAGAATACATGGTCGATCAAGGCTCAAGCCGCGACATTATGTTTGCTCACATTGGTGAAAGAAACATTGACAGTATGCTCCAAGGAACCGCCATCGCCATCGTATTAATATCGTTGGTGCTTGCCATTGCACTTAAATCGTATCGATACGGCTTACTCAGTCTTCTGCCTAACATTGCACCTGCCGCCATCGCGTTCGGTATTTGGGGCATTGTAAGCGGTAGAGTTGGGGTTTCGTTATCCATTGTGACCTGCATGACATTAGGGATTGTCGTTGACTACACCGTTCACCTGCTTAGTAAGTACTTACGAGCAAAGAGAGAACAAGGCCTATCGACAGACGATGCAATTCGCTATGCATTCGATACCGTAGGCATCGCATTAATAGTGACAACAGCGATATTATGTGTGAACTTCGGAATCTTGGCGTTTTCTAATTTCAGTATGAACTCCCAAATGGGCCTCATGACTGCAATGACTATTTTGATTGCCCTAATTCTTGATTTCCTATTCTTACCGGCGCTTTTGAAGTTTTTATCTGAACGTCAAAAGAAACGCAAAGACCCAGCCGACACAGAACGTGATTCGCAATCGACAAACACATCGAATCAAGTTAATTCCTCGATTCAACAAAAATTCAACAAGGAGCCTGAGCATGAACCGGTCTAACCCATCGTTTTACAAAGCAGCATTGTTTGGCACATTAATCATGGCATCAGCCAATCAAATGGCCATGGCAGAAACAGCAGAAGAAAAAGGACTGGCCATTGCTCAAGAAGCCGATAAACGAAATACCGGCTGGCAGGACTCTTCAGCGTCAATGACCATGATTTTACGCAACAAGCGTGGCGATAAAACCACCAGAGACTTGTCTGTAAAAGCCTTAGAAATGGAAAACGACGGAGACAAAAGCCTCACCATTTTCAATTCTCCAAGAGATGTTAAAGGTACGTCACTGCTGTCCTTCTCTCACAAAGTAGAGTCTGATGACCAATGGTTATATCTGCCTAAGTTAGGTCGAGTAAAGCGCATTGCGAGCCGAAATAAATCAGGCCCCTTCATGGGAAGCGAATTCGCTTTTGAAGACATGACGCCTCAAGAAGTTGAAAAATACGAATATAAGTACTTAAGAGATGAAGTGTTTAACGGCATGAACTGCTTTGTGGTCGAGCGTGATCCTGTGGATAAATACTCAGGTTACACGAAACAGGTCGCATGGGTTGATCAAGAAGAATATAGAACATTAAAGGTAGAATTCTACGATCGTAAAAAATCTCTGCTCAAAACTATGGAAACCAGCGAATGGAATGAATACCTAGATCAATACTGGCGCCCACATAAAACCACGATGAAAAACCTTCAGACAGGTAAGAGCACAGATCTTGTAATGAGTGACTTCTCTTTCCGTAACGGTTTAGACGATGGTGACTTCAATAAAAACAGTTTAAAACGCGCCCGCTAAAACGAATTTCGAATCTTGCCGTCGTTCACATGGCAAGATTCGAAAACCTCATTAAATTAACTTATTAGAAATCCCTTTCTCTATCCTAATTCCAACTAGTGACTCTCCTTTAATTCCTGATACACTTCTCGGCTTCAAAACTAAACCCTACTTTTTATTTATTCCATCAAGGCAGCCCTATGAGTGACACCTTACCTCGTTTTATTGCTATAGAAGGCAGTAGCTACAGTGATCAAAGCTTCCCAGTCATTGCTGCCTGGTCGCTTGCAAACAACGACATAAAAGACGTAATTATTACTCCCGAAGAAAACTGGGAAGACGAAGACGCTCGCTTAAGTGACCTAAACATTGAAGAATATCAGTTAACCCAAATGGGGCATCCCGCATGGGAGATATTACGTGAACTCAATAACGACCTTGAAGGTGAAACGGTTTATTGTACAAACGCACCTATCATTGAACGCTGGTTAGAGTTCATGGCAAGCGCATTTAATGATGAGCTTAACTTTGAAATTGAAAGTGTCTACGAACTTTTTCCTGACCGTGTCCCTGAAGAGTTTGATGACCAACTAAGAGAATGTGCTGATTTACTGTTAATGTCACAAGATAAAAGTGATGAGCAAGTCCGTCTTTTACAAGAGACCTGGATTAGACTTAATCAGCAATAAGATTTATTGAGCTTTGTTACATTCATTTATATTTCCAACTTATTACAGGTAAAACACAGTTCATGTTTAAACAATGCTTCACTTACCAAATTACACGACCATTAGAAATCGATGCCGCTGAACTTGAAAAAAGACTCAAAGAATACCCGTTTAAATCATGCGGTCAGCAAGAACGTAAACGCAATGGCTGGGCAGCACCAGTAAAACAAGCGCCGGATATGCTTGTTCATGAAATCATGGGGTTCTGGGTTATAACCCTTAGACAGCAAGAGAAAGTGATTCCACCTTCAGCAATCAATGAAAAACTAGAAGAAAAACTGGCAGAGATTGAAGCCGAACATGGCCGACCGGTACGTCGTAAAGAAAAAGCGCAATTAAAAGAAGACATCACCGCCCTATTATTGCCAAACGCACTGTCTCGCACCAATGACACGTTGGCCGTCATTGCACCTGAAAAGAACATGATGTTTGTCAACGCAGGAAGCTCATCCAAGGCAGAAGAAATCGCCAGCAGTTTACGTAAAGCACTAGGCACTATGCCTGTTGTGCCATATCAAACAGAACTATCACCTGCAACTGTCATGTCTGCATGGCTCAATGGCAATCATGACTTACCACAGCACATGACACTGGGTTATGAAGCGGTTCTGAAAAGCGACGATGAAGACGGCGGGTCGGTTCGACTAACAGGCATGGACGTAGCCGATGATCATGCCCTGAACTATCTGAATAATGGTATGAGTGTCACTCGCCTTGCCCTTAATTGGAAAGACAAACTTGATCTAGTCATTGATGATCAGCTTATTATTAAGCGCATTAAGTTGTCTGATACCTATTCAGAAGAAATCCACGATGAACTGGGTGAGTCTGATGCCATCAGTCAGTTCACTGGCTCAGTGGCCCTAATCATCACAGAGATGCTGGATGTTATTGCTAGCCTGAACGAAAACTTCAGTGATTAGTATGAGCGCCTCACACAAGGGATTGGATTAGCCGACATTACAATAGCGAACTACGTCAAATCAAAGCGTTTAATGACGTGTTCGCTACTTCCCTCTGCAGCTCAGTCCTTCTACAATGCCCCTACTATAAAAACAATGTACTCGAGTACTCACAGTACATACATACATAATCACTCGGTTAGATAAATCTTTAAGGAATAACGATGGCTTTTGATGTATCCATTGAAATCAGCAAATCATTCTCTGTTGAAGCAAACGCAGATGCAGTATTCAAGGTACTTGCGGATGTGCCTGACTCCGCCAGCCATTTTCCAAAATTAGCAAACCTAGTTAAAGAAAGTGAAAATGTATACCGCTGGGAAATGGAAAAGATAGGCGCAGGTGCAGCGTCTCTTCAAACCATTTATGCGTGCGAATACAACTCCGATGCAGCGACTCGTAACATTACGTGGAAGCCTACAAAAACCGCTGACGGTAATGGTCAGGTTTCAGGCGCTTGGAAAATAACTGAGAACGCTAATGGCGGTACCGATCTTGAGTTTTCAACGCAAGCAACACTGACGTTGCCTTTGCCTAAGCTAACTCGCGGAATGGTTTCTCCTGTGGTTAAAACTGAATTTGAAACCATGGTAGACAAATACATCTCTAACTTGAGCAGTGCATTTAAAGCTTAAGTAAGGAGACTTGAAGTAAAAGTCATTGCAAGCCAATGACTTTTACTTTGATTTCTAAGCCACTGCCCCTATCCATTTGCCAAAGATTCCATTCGTACCTTTTGCCACTCCTCCGTCGGCTTATTCAACGGTAAAAATAATTCAGTCACTTGTTCCTCAGCATTATAACGACTCTCAAAGCCCAACTTTTCAGCCAGCCTCAACATAGCTGAGTTTTCAGGCAGGACCGTTCCGATCATTGCTAAGGTTTTACGCTTCGTACAATACTGAATCATTTTATTCATCAAAGTAACGCCCAAACCTTCGCCTTTCAGATCATCCCGAACCATCACCGCAAACTCTGTTGATACATTATCAGGGTCAGTCCACGTTCTTACTTCGCCAAGAATAGTGTCTTCGCCCAATTCATTTTGCTGTACAGCAACAAATGCCATTTCACGGTCATAATCAATTTGAGTTAAACGGGCAATTTCTGTTTCGGAAAACTGAGCTTGCCGATGAAAGAACCTAAACCGGTTGGCTTCAGCCGAAATACTGTCTTGAAACTCAATGATTGCATGGGCATCTTCTGCACGAATAGGTCGAAGAACCACCTCACTCTTCGAGCGTTTCATCACTGTCTGCTCAATCAAATGCTCAGGATAACCATGAAAGACTGTGGATTCCTTTGTCCCAACCACACCTGATGCATTATAAATAACCAGTTTATCCTTACGATGAAATTGAGCTGAAACTTCAAGTAATGACAACGTTGGCTGATCCATCACCATTTGAGATAAGGACACCAACGCTTTAGAAAGAATCTTCTTTTGCAGTTCTCCAACCTCACCATTATCTTTCAATAAATGCGACACATAAGAACGGCGAATCAAGTCGCTTGCTAATGTCATATTAAGGGGAGGAAACGCCACCTGACGGTCCGCTCTGATATTAACCGTAGAGCCACCAGCACCAAAGAAGATCAATGGTCCAAACTTGCCATCTCGGGTAATACCAAAGTTAAACTGCAATCCGAATGAGGGTTTCAATACCTTCTGAGCACTGAAACATAAAATAGGATTTTCTGGATCTTGTTGCTTGTAACGCTTCAATAAGGTCTCTGCCGCTTCAACCAATTCCTCTTGATCAAGAATATTACGTTGGCACCCTCTCCATTTAAGCGGATCTTCTCGATATGAAAACGGCATCAGTCGTCGAGAATTAATAACGGTCAAGTTAACAGGAAATCCAATCTCTTCTACTTTCTGCTGCAAGCTGAGGATATCTTCGTCAAAAACAGTATCCACCATTTCAAAGCCATACAAGCGTACCAAGCCAACCATCGTATCCGGTTTCAGTACACTGCCAGCAGAGTAAGGTTTTAATAAACGCTTTGAGTCGTCTTTTATTCCTGGAATATTAAGCCGAACCGGTGTTTCCCGAAGAATAGAACGCGTGAAGTGGTAATTCATTGCATGACGATAGGCTTGCGTTGCAATCTCAGGGCTATTAAATGAAGGAATGGCGTTCTCATCAAATAAATCTCGGGCTTGTTGAAGACTGCTTTCACCCACCCAACACATTAACATAGGCACTTTTATGGTCGACTTATGCTCAGCTAGAGTTTCCGCGATTTCCATCGAGTGTGCATGAGCACTTGGTACATGCAAAACCATTAAAATATCCACATTAGGGTCAGCAGAAATAATTTGAGAAGCCTTTAGGTAGGTTTGCTCTGAAGCGCCCACGTCCAAGTCAACCGGATTCCTATGAGACCAATATCTAGGAAGCACCTTACTTAATTTATCAATCGTATCAGGCGAAAGGTCAGCCAAAAGATCACGAGCATGATCACGTAACCGATCACTGGCTACCATAGCCATACCAATGCTGTTTGAAATAATCGCTAACCGATGCCCTTTAAAACGCTTTTGCTGCTCCAGAATGGGTAAACTTTCCATCAGGTCGATCGGTGCTTTCAAATGCATCACACCCAATCGTCGAAACATTTGTTTATAAATCCGTCCCGTATCTTGAATGCCCTCTGCGACCGTCGCTTTTTTCCCATCATACAAAACATTACTGTCGCCTGACCGCACCGCTACGACCAATTTGGATTTTGCTGCGGCCCCCACAGCAGCCACAAACTTGGCAGGCCGCTTAACATCTTCGACATGGAGAACAATCACCTTCACTGCACGATGCAAAGACAAATAGTCAACAATGTCAGCTAGATCAACATCGCCTCGATCATCCAAGTTAATAAAATGAGAAAAACCAAAGCCCCTAGCGTAAGCCCAATCTAGGATACTACTTGCCACCGTTCCTGATTGACCAATGTATGCCACATTGCCGGGAAGAATGGGGAGATGCCCATAACTGATATTGATGGGGTTAATCGAAGACATTAACCCCAGTGTGTTCGGTCCAATCACCCGAATATTATGCGCTTTAGCTAACCGCAATACCGCCAAGTTTATGTTGTTATCCAACCAACTGTGCTTACGAGATAACCCCCCCGTAAGTAACATTACTGCGTGAACGCCCTTCCACACCAATTGCTGCATAATCAGCAATAAGGTTTCCGGTGGCGTACACACCACAGCTAAATCCAACTGTTCAGGCAAAGACTTAATACGTTTATAGGTAGGCACACCAAAAATATCATCTTGACGATGTTTATTGACGGCATAAACAGATCCCTGAAAATTACTCTCCAACAAATTCTTTAAAACGATCTGACCCATCTTGCCTTCTTTATCAGAGGCACCGATGACCGCAATCGAACGAGGCTCAAAAAAGTACTTCAGATATTTCGTGGCCATATTGAACTTTCCCTTAATTCTTCTCTATTCCATTGAAAAGCAGTATATTTCGGATATCCATTGAAAGCATCGCTAAAATGAACTTGGATTGGTATAGCTCAATGTTTTGATCATTCTATGATGTTAGTTTTTGAATAGAAAATAACTAAAATTATAAAATTCACAAAGGTTGATAGTGTACCTATGTCCGTTACGTTAATAAGCCACCCCGCTTGCTTAAAGCATACAATGACAGATCATCATCCTGAGTGCCCTGAACGACTTAAAGAAATCATGGCTTACTTAGAAAAACAGCCGTTTTACGATGATCTAAAAAAAGTACAAGCAACCAAAGCCGACCGAGCTCTCGTAGAAGCCATTCACCCAGCCGGGTATATTGACCAACTCGAAGGCCTCGAACCCGAGAACGGTATCATTATGGTAGATCATGATACGGCTTTACGGTCAGGATCTATGGACTCCATTTGGTACGCAGCAGGCGCAGGCTTAAACGCAGTGGATGAAGTCATGGGAGGCAGCAGCCGAGTAGCGTTTTGTGCAACCAGGCCGCCCGGTCATCACGCAGAGCCCAGAAAAGCCATGGGGTTTTGTTTTTTCAGTAACATCGCCATCGCGGCCAAATACGCTTTGGACCATTACGGTTTAGAACGCGTTGCAATTATTGATTTTGATGTGCACCAAGCGAACGGCACCATTGAATGTCTGAAAGACGACCCACGAGCCTTGGTCTGTACCTCATTTCAACACCCGTATTACCCCAACAGTCATTGGTACGGTTTACCAGAAAATATCATCAACCTCCCCATTGAAGAACACAGCACCGGCGCATTCATTCGCCAAGCAGTCCATGATATTTGGGAACCGGCCTTAGAAATCCATAACCCGCAGCTCATCTTAATTTCAGCCGGCTTTGATGCTCACCGTTTGGATGCAATGGCCACTGTCGATTGGGAAACCCGAGATTACGCTTGGATCACGCGCTGGGTTCAAAATATTGCTTATAAGTATTGCCAAGGAAAAATGGTCAGCATGTTAGAAGGTGGCTATGCACTGTGCTCATTACCGCAATGTGTGGCCGCTCACATTGGTGTATTCATGAACGATGAGAAATCCATGATGTTGTCACGCGTTAAACAGTAATATTGGAAAGCAGTAATATCGGAAAACAATGACACTGGAAAAATACTCATCGACAACATGCCACGCCGCGATTCTCACTGCCCCCTATTTAATCGACCAAAGTGCGCATCTACAAGCCAAATTCCCATTACTTGGTAAGTCCCTGTATACTTACCAATACAACCTCCGTCATCTTAAATTAGTTGTTTGAATATTATGAACCGCCGTAAAAAGATCAAAACGATTCTGAAAAAGAAAAACAAACGAGCAAACGCAAAAAAAGACTCTGAAGTGAGCCCATCAAAGATGAAGCCTCGATACGTATCGAAGGCCGAACGCGCTGCTCAGGAAGAAGAACAAAAAGACATAGAAAACAATGCCGAGAGCGCAGCTGAGATTACAGAAGCCGCCCCCGAAGAGAAATAAGCACCACGATACTTATCTTAATTCAAATAATAATGGTCGGGCTTACACCCAATATTACCCAATGAATTCAGCTAATCTGAAATACCTGACCATTTTCTGCGCTTTATTATCGTTCCAAGCAAACGCCAACGTCAGCACCTGCTTCGGCACTACCTCAAAGGGCTATTTAGAAAACGGCATTAAGTTACCTTCAAAAGGGAATAATTTCGAAAGCTACAGTACCCTTGGTAACTTACTTGGCCGCACATACGTGCACTCAGCCGTTCATACCATCATTATCAACGCCTTTCAAAGACTAGAAGACGAGCACCCAGATAAAGTATTTAAGTACGCTGAAACAGGGTTTGAGCAAGGCGGCCCCTTTCGTCCACATCGAACCCATCAAAACGGCCTCTCCGTAGACTTTATGTCGCCTATTAACAATCAGAAAGGCATTTCTGTGCATTTGCCCACAAATCCAATGAACAAATGGGGATACAATATTGAGTTCGATGAAGATGGAAAGTTTGAAGAATACAGCATCGATTTTGAAGCGTTAGCCGCTCATATCGTTGCCCTTCATAAAGAATCTAAGAAGCTTGGTTACGATTTATGGCGAGTTATCTTCGACCCTAAGTTTCAACCCAAATTATTTACGACGCAACATGCCGACTACTTGAGAACACATGTTCAGTTTTCAAAGAAGGCATCTTGGGTCAGGCACGATGAACATTACCATGTTGATTTCGAGGTGCCATGTAAATAGAGCGTTAACCTGACAACTCATAATAAAGCAGATCAGTGACCGTACATACTCTAACTAAACCCCAGACTAACCCCCTTGCAGACCCCACACGTAAAAAATTAGTCTTTGTATCCACGCTGTGTTCCGCATCGGTGTTGTTGTTATTCGGACTTTATTCTTTAACGACGCCTCTGTGTGCATTAAGTAAATCGATTGAAAGTGGACTTCACCTTCTATCATTTCTCATTATTATCCCAACGCTCGTTCCTTTTCTGGCGTATGCACACATGACAGAAGAACGAAATGCTCGGTACTGCGTGGTCTTTCTCTTACCATTTGTGGCATTCTGTATTTTTACTTCAGCTCAACGCAATAACCTTTCGAATTCAGGGGATGATTTCTTTTCCACCCCCCCTGTTAATTGCATGTACGAAATATCAACGCAACCTTAACCGTTAGTTCACTTGAGGCGGGATGGTTCTTGGCTCCCAAGACCACCATTCATGCTCCCCATCGTTTGAATCATCCTGTTTCTGCTGAATGTCCCAAGTGACAAAATAATCAGGATTTTCAATATCAATGTTATTATCTGCGTTTTTGTAATGCCCCTTAGGCGCAACAAACCAAGCACTGAGCGACGGAGGTAAAACAAATAAATCTTCATCCTGTTTGTTCAGACCGGACGCACTGTCTACCACGCTATCCACAGCAATAATGAGCGACTCAGGTTTCTCTTGATTATCTAACTGAATAGCAATGCCATTCTCTTCATGAACCGAAATAACAGTGCCAGCCAACTGCACTTGCTTTAACAAGTCACCCTGCACGTTCAAATACGTTAATCCAATCAAGCAAGTTTTGTTTACTAAATCATCAAGCGTCATAACATCACTTCATTCGTCAAATTGTTGATATCTTAGATCATTAAACCTAGGAAATTTTCGTGCGAGTTTAACAGTTTTTAAAACTAAACTCAGTTTCCTCCAGTAAGTCATTACTTCCCTGCACTCTATCGCTATACTTGTTCAAACATTTTGCAGGGAGCAACGAGAGCTATGTACGCAATTACATCAGGGTTGATGTCCATTCTGTTCATGATCATCAAAGTCATTCTATTTCCCATCCTTTGGCCACTTAAGTTTATTTTTAACCGTTTGCTTGGTATCAGTTGGACAGCTCCGATATGGCTTCAAGCGCTCAATAAAAAGCGTCAACTCTCACCGTTCAAGTTTTGGGGAACGATTTTCTCATCTGTTTTCATTTTACTCGGCAGCATGGGCGGCTATCTTTGGTATCAATCCATCCCAAAGTCAGCGCAAGTACTCGCGCAACTGTACGCTCCAGAAGTAACTCCAAACGAGGAAACACTCCGCCCCGAACCGCTCAATATTTACTTTGATTATGAGCATTCGCGTAATTCCGTAATTCCTGATGGTGAACTGTCGGTCGCCCCTATCGAAGAAGTAGATAATGAAATAACCAAAGGCATACGTTTATTCCCCAACAAAGCAGGGAAATGGCAATGGGTTGGAGATAAACAGATCACCTTCATTCCCAAACAAGACTGGCCTGCAGATCAAGCTTACAAAGTGACCTTCGAACCAGAGCTGTTCGCCGATTCAATCGAAATGTCCGAACTGGAATACGAATTCACTACCCCAACGTTCTACGTTCAGGCTGAGGACTTCCGTTTATACAAAGACCCAACCAAACAGAACGAACAACGTTTGGTAGCAACGTTGTCATTCAGTCACGCGGTGAATAAAGAATCCCTTGAAGAGGGATTAGCGCTAGTCGTTAAAAATACAAAAAAGGCGACGGTCACCCCTGAGAACTATTCGTTTGAAATCAAATACGGCCTTAATGATCGAGAAGCTTACATAACCAGTGCACCAATAACACTAACAGAATCAGAGAGTTATGCTAATTTAATACTGAACAAACACGTAAAAGCAGCGGCCAATAATGCAAACTTTAATTCGGTGATCAATGAAAAAATTCTGCTGCCTGACGTTTCAAGTTTCTTAAAAGTCAAAAAAGCAGATTTCGATATTTTACGGAATCAAAACAATGAACCAGAGCAAATCTTAACCCTGCAATTTACCGATAGCATCACTGTGCAGGAAATTAAAAACAAACTGGAGATCCATCTGCTTCCAAAATCAAATAAAAGCTGGAGCATCACACGAGCCCAAAGAGCAACCGTTAATCAAACAGGGCTTACACTGGACCTGATGGAAAACGAACGAGACTTTTCCAATCACTACAGCTTAAAGCTGGATATCCCCGAGAACCACAAAGTTTACGTAAAAGTAAAACAAGGTTTACGCTCTACTAGTGACTATAAACTCACAAAGAAATACCAAACCGTACTCAGAACGCCTGACTATCCTCGTGAAACTAAGATCATGGGCGACGGATCATTAATGTCTCTCAACGGAGATCAAACCTTAAGTTTCATGGCTCGCGGTCACAAGGCAATTAAAGTCACGCTAGGCAAGTTGATAGACCACCAACTGAACCATTTAATCAGCCAGACGGGTGGAGATATCTCTAACCCCTATTTTCAAAGCTATTTATTTGATCAAGACAACATCACATCCAGCTACGAAAAAATACTTCACTTAAGTGCCACGCATCCAAAGGCACTGACATACGCCTCCCTGCCCCTTACACCGTACTTAAAAAAGCAAGGTATGGGCGTATTTTTCATTAAAGTCGAAGGCTGGAATCCTGATTCAAACTACCGAGCGTACGGAACAGAAGATCAACGCCTAATTATGGTAACTGACCTAGGAGTCATCGTTAAAAAGACCCGAGATTACAATCGACAAAATGTCTTTGTGCAGTCACTGAGCTCCGGAAAACCAATTAAAAACGCAAACGTCCAAGTGCTTGGGAAAAATGGGTTAGCGGTATTCAATGGAAAAACCAATGCATCAGGCATGGTTGAAGTGCATGATTTATCGGCCTTAAGAAAAGAGAAAAGACCGACCGTGTATGTTGTTAGCCAAGGCAAAAACGTCTCATTCTTACCTTTTGATAAAGGCAGTAGAAGAGTTAACTACTCACGCTTTGATATCTCAGGCAGCAATCATTCTGGTGATGCCAATACAAGACTGACCGCGTATGTGTTTTCTGATCGAGGCATTTACCGCCCCGGTGAAACGGTCAAGTTAGCCAGTATTGTTAAAAATCGAAATTTCCAGCACAGCGAAGGTATCCCTCTAGAGTTTGAAATCAAAGACGCTCGCAACAAGCGCGTATTGAAGAAAAAATTAAAGCTGAACAGCAAAGGCTTTTTTGACGTTGATTTAAAAACAGAACTGACCAGCAATACCGGTAATTATCAAGCCAATGTCTACTTACTGACCAAGCGAGGCTATAGAGATTACCGCCTAGGAGGTGTCAGTTTCAAAGTCGAAGAATTCCAACCAGATACCCTAAAAATTGAAACCCAGCTATCTCCGAAACAACTGAAAGGCTGGCTAAACGAACCAAAGCTGTCAGGCCAAGTGGATCTTAAAAACTTATTCGGTACACCAGCACAAGACCGTAAAGTCCATGGGACAATGGAACTAACCCCCATTTCATTTGGATTCCCAGAATACAAAGCCTATCACTTCATTGACCCTCTACGAGATGACAAAGCACAACTCAGGAACGTCACTGAAGCACTCGAAAGCCAAACAACCAATGCTGATGGCATCGCGAACTTTACAATGGATTTATCGCAATACAGCAAAGGAACCTACCGTTTGAATTTCACTGCTGAAGGATTTGAAGCCGGTGGCGGCCGCAGTGTGTTCGCCAGTAGCAATGCGTTGGTTTCTCCTTTAGACACGTTAGTTGGATACAAAACCGACGGCGAACTGGATTACCTCAAGAAAGATCAAACTCGCAAGCTGTCTTTCATCGGAGTAAACCACCAGTTGGAGCAAGTTGCCTTAGGGAAACTGACCCTCAAGCGTATTTTGAAGCAGCCTATTTCTACCTTAGTCATGGCGAACGATGGAACGTACTCTTATCAATCCGTTATCAAAGATCGAGTACAGCAAGAAACCCAAGTTGAACTGACTGGTATAGGGTTTGATTATTCTCTACACACCAAAGAAGCAGGCCAATACCAACTGCAAGTCTATAACGATCAAAACGAGTTACTGACCAAAGTCGATTACCATGTCATCGCGGCTGGCAACATGTCAGGCCAATTAGAAAAGAACGCCGAACTCACATTGAAACTGGACCGCAAAGATTACAAAGCAGGCGATGTCATCGAAATGAACATCATTGCGCCTTATTCGGGGTCAGGTTTGATCACCATCGAAAGCAACAAAGTGCATAACTATAAATGGTTCAAAACCAGCACAAACAGCACGGTAGAAACCATTACGATACCGAATGACCTCGAAGGAAATGCCTATGTAAACGTCGCATTTGTTCGATCACCGGATTCAAAAGAAATATTTACCAGCCCTCTGAGCTATGCGGTAAAACCATTCAACATTGATCACAGTGCACGTGAAGTTGATATCACCTTAAACACCAAACCTTTAGTACGCCCAGGCTCGCCGATGAAGATCGGTTATAAAACCAACAAGCCATCCAACATCGTGGTGTTTGCTGTGGATGAAGGCATTCTTCAAGTAGCAAATTATCAACAACCTAAGCCTTTGGATCACTTCCTGACCAAAACAGCCCTTCAAGTAAATACTTACCAAATATTGGATTTGATCTTACCTGAATATCGCATCTTATTAGAACAAGCAGGTATTGGCGGTGGTGCTCAAGGAATGAAGCTCTTAGGAGCAAACCTCAATCCATTCAGCCGGACGTTGGATAAACCTGCCGTGTATTGGTCTGGCATTATCTCAGCTGATCAAAATGAACGCACTGTCACCTTCGATGTGCCCGATACATTCAGTGGCAGTCTAAAAGTGATGGCCGTTGCCGTAAGTGATGCAGCAATGGGCGCTACCAGCAAAGACAGCATTGTACGAGGGCCATTTGTATTGTCTCCGAATGTACTCACGGTTGCGGCACCTAACGATCAATTCGAAGTTGTCGTCGGCGTGGCCAATGGCATCGAGGGTTCAGGCAATAACGCGGAGGTAAATGTCACGGTTGAGGTCTCTGATAACCTGACGATTGTGGGCGACAGTTCAAGTAAACTGCTCATCAGCGAAGGCAGTGAAAAGAAAGCCCGATTCAAACTGTTAGCAAAATCCGAATCATCAAAAGTACTGGGGGAAGCCAAAGTCACCTTCATTGCACAACACAATGGTGAAATATCCCAACGATCAGCAACACTCAGCTTGCGACCAGCCTCTTCTTTTGCAACACGGATAACCACAGGCCACAGTGAAGATGACATTACAGTGGATCTCACCCCTACGCTTTACTCAGCCTTCAGTGATAAAACAGCCACGGCCTCTGCAAGCCCAATGGTATTAACAGAAGGCCTAACAGAGTATTTAAACAACTACATTCACGGTTGTACCGAACAAGTGGTCAGTAAAGTATTTCCTTGGGTGACCCTCTCCCAAGAGCGACCAGAACAACGGGAAGAAACGCGTGAAAAGCTACGTATTCTGTTCGATAAGCTCAGATCACGACAAGTCTCAGACGGCGGTTTCGGTTATTGGCCAAACGGTCGCAGCCGAGTGTTCCCGTCATTATATGCAACGCATTTACTGACGGAGGCTAAGCTTTATAACTATCCGGTGCCCAAGGATATTCTGGAGCGAGCATTACAAAGAGTTCGTGACATTGCTCGAGAACAAACCGAAAGCTTACGTGAAGCGCGTCAGCGAGCCATAGCCATCTATTTACTGACGCGAAACCAAATCGTGGCGACCAGTTATTTAGTGGATCTTCATGAATCGTTACAGAACAGCAATTCGGATTGGGAACAAGACATCACAGCAGCCTACCTTGCCGCCAGTTACCAGTTACTAAAGAAAGACGACATTGCAGAAGAGTTGATCAATCACTACGAATTGGGCAAACCAGCCCATGAACGAACAGACTTCCAATCCGAACTGACGATGGATGCCCAATACGTCTACCTAGTATCAAGTCATTTCCCAGAACAGCAGAAGGCGCTTGATGTCGATACTACGGTAATGAGCTTATTAAAAGCGCCTATCAACGGTCGAATCAACACCATCAGTTCGTCCTACACAACCATGGCATTGAGCGCTTACAGTCAACAAAATCGTAACCGCTACGGCCAAGACAATGTAACATTCACAGACATCAGTAAAGCGCTGGCTAAACATCAAATCTTGTCTCTGAATACCAGTGCCGACTTCCCAGAAGTAGACCTCTCCTTACCGAGCAATCAGCTAAACATTGATGCAAACCACCCGTTCTTCTATCAAACCATTCAGTCCGGTTTCGATTCTCAACTACCAACCGAATCAAACTATCAAGGATTAGAAGTTTTTAAAGCGTTCTTAGACGAAGAAGGCAATGTCACGACTAACTTAACGCAAGGTCAAGAAGTCAATGTTCGGGTCCGAGTTCGGGCCACCAGCGGAGATACAGTTACCAATACCGCCGTGATTGATTTACTGCCCGGCGGTTTCGAAGTCGTTCGAAGCTCTGTTCCGAGAGAGACTGACGGATGGCGAGCGGATTACGTCGACATAAGAGAAGATCGAGTCGTTTTCTACGGCACGTTCAATAAAGGGATTACCGAACTCAATTACCGAGTTAAAGCAACATCGGCGGGCGAATTTACAATTCCTCCGATTCACGCTGAATCCATGTACGATCCGGCGATATTCGGTCACTCAGCCGCCAGTAACGTCTCAGTGAAAGCCGAGGATTAACCCCAAGGCCAACAACAAGTAAACAGTTCTTACAATAAACAGCACTTATAAAGCAGTAGAATGTGATTTCAAAGAGCATTTCGTCAAAGCAACCTAATAAGAAAAAACAACACCCAACGGCCAGAGGACTGGCCACGGGGGTTGCTTTGTTCTGCTTCATGTTGCTGCTTATTCTGTGGCTGTCCCCTAAGCCATCCCTGTTTTCTTGGCAAACTTGGTCAACCGCCTACGTTGACCGAAATGGTGAGCTCCTGCGGCTTACCCTCGCTGACGACGACAAATATCGACTTAAGACTGACTTAACAGACGTTTCTCCGCACCTAGTCAAAGCGGCTTTATTGTATGAGGATCAATATTTCTATGATCATCCGGGCGTTCACCTCCCTGCTCTGTGGCGTGCCTTTTGGAGCACGTATGTTTTAAAGGAACGGCAAATCGGAGCATCCACCATTACTATGCAGCTGGCCAGAATTGCATTTGATATTGATTCTTCCACGATTCCAGGAAAGCTCCAACAAATCGCGGCGGCTCTTTGGATCGAAAGGCATTACACCAAAGAACAAATCCTGACGGCTTATTTAAACCGCGTGCCTTATGGTGGAAACATTGAAGGTATCTCTGCTGCCAGCTTAATTTATTTTCAAAAGAAACCAGCACAACTTAACCCCGCCGAAGCAATGGCATTGGCTGTTATCCCCCAAAACCCCTCCAAAAGAAACCCAGTCACTGCTTCGGGCTATCAAGCGATGATTGAAGCAAGACAACGCATTTATGCTCGTTGGCATCAAGCTCAATCGGGTTCTGACGATTCTCTCGCTCGTTCAACGAATAGCGACACCCTACAACTGTGGATGAACATGCCACTTCAAATACATACGACCAAAGACCTGCCGTTCCAAGCCCCTCACTTTATTGAGCACCTCAGGAAAACGCAGCCAAATCTCAGAAATGAAGTACAAACAACTCTGAATGTTCAATCCCAAAACAGCATTCAAAAGTGGGTCAACCTATGGTTAGAAGAACAATCAGAATTACAGCTCAATAACGCTGGAGCACTGCTCATCAATCATAAGACCATGGAAATTGAAGCTTGGTTAGGTTCAGCCAACTTCTTTGACAATGCCATCGAAGGTCAAGTGGACATTGTTACCGCAAAACGCTCACCAGGCTCCACGCTTAAGCCCTTTGTCTACGGGTTAGCATTACAACAAGGTGTCATCCACCCCAAGACCTTGTTAAAAGATACCCCCAGTCGTTACGCGGCCTATACACCAGAGAATTACGATCTTGCATACGCGGGTCCGATTTCAGCAACGGATGCATTAATCACCAGTCGAAACGTCCCTGCGGTTCGATTAACGGCGAAATTAAAGTCCCCTGACTTATACCAGTTTCTGACAGAGGCTCAAATTACCAAAGTAAAAGCAAAGTCCCATTACGGTTTGTCCTTAGCGCTTGGCGGCATGGAAATCACCATGTTAGAGATGGCTAAGTTGTATGCAATACTTGCAAATCAAGGGTTATGGCAACCTGCAAAGTCTTTATTAACGTTACCATCTAGCAAAACATCCAGCAAAACTCACTCATCCTCCAACGAAACAATCTCCTCACGTCAATTGATGTCTCCCGAAAGCGCTTGGCTCATTGAAAACATGCTTCAACAGAACCCTGCACCAGACAGTTTAAATTCAGATCATGTAAAAACTTTAACTCAACAACCGAACATTGCATGGAAAACAGGCACCTCATTCGCCTTTCGAGACGCATGGTCCGCCGGCTTTGATGAAGATCACGTACTTGTCATCTGGCTTGGCCACTTTAATAGCGAGAGCAACCCTAACCTTATTGGCCGATCCGCTGCAGGCCCTTTGTTCTTTGATGTATTCCGTGACTTACAAACCGGCTCTGAGTCTTTCTTCCAACCAGTGCGAAGTAAACCCGACAACATCAAACAAGTCGATATATGCGCCTCAACCGGAGCATTACCAGGCCGCTTCTGCCCACGAACTGAGAAAGGCTGGTTTATTCCCGGCGTCTCTCCTATAAAGGTGTCTGATGTCTACCGTCAAATCCCCATCGTAACTGCCACAGGCAAACGAGCATGTTATCCACAAGCCAATAAAACTCACATGGCTGTTTATGAGTTTTGGCCATCGGACGTATTAAGGCTCTTTCAAATGGCCGGAATCCAGCGCAAACAACCGCCTGCATTCGCCGAACCCTGTGACATTGAAGACTTATCCACAGGAGGGGCTAAACCCATAATACGAAGCCCGTTGAATCGACTAATTTATCAAATTGCCAACGGTCAGGATGAAATCCCCTTCCAAGCTATTCTAGACACCGACGTTGAAACAACCTATTGGTTCCTCAATCAAAGCTTCATCGGCAGTGCCACCAAGAACACCCCTTTATTCTGGAAAGCTAAACCAGGCCATTATCAAATCACCGTTGTAGACGATAAAGGCTTAAGTGATTCCCTTGAATTTGAAGTTAGAAAAATAAACTAGCACACCATACTTTTTAAACTCTCATAAAATAGAACTACTTCAAAAACAAAAACTTAGACTTCTGTATGATTCTCCCGTCAAAAATTCAGACACTTTATAAGATCTGAACAAAACAAAAACAATTGGATTTGGAGCATTACTTTGAAACAACTGACTCAATTCGTCGTTGCCGGCGTATCTGCCATGACGTTATCAACGTCTGTATTCGCAAGCAGCTGCTTACCTGAATACACCACAGCAGAAACGGAAACCCTTAAGCTTTTAACGGACGTAGAAACAATTTCCGACGTCTATGACGTCCAATATCGTATGTCGACCATTGCTCAAACGCTCGGCGAGAGAGCCGACCCACGAGGAACCTTCCCTGTTGTATATTCCGTCATGACAGACGAAGCAACACGCTCAGTGAGTGAAGGTTATTACGAAGACCAAGAAAAAGCAGAAGAGCTCTTAATCGAGTTTGCCAGTCGTTACTTTGAAAACTACAACGCGTACTTAAATAACGCATCGATGGACCACCACTGGGTCCAATACTTTAATCTAACCGAAGACTGTTCACGCGAGACTCTGCGTCTAGCGGCCTCAGGAATTAACAGTCACATCACCATAGATTTAGCCGCCGCTGTGGACGCCATTGACGCGCCAAAAGACTTCAAAGACGACTTCGATCTATATGGATCAGTACTGGTCACGAAAGCCAATGTAATCAATGAAAAGATGTACGAATACTACGGCGTTGATGGCACCGAATTCTTCTCTGGTTTCTTCTTAGGCGAATGGTACGACAAGTTTAATGGCACTGGCGCGGCCACCGAATTAGCCTTTACGGTCGTGCGCACTCAAGCGTGGGTAAACGGACGTTTATTGCAGCGCCCATTATTTGTTATCCCGACGTATACGGCCATGAACGTGTCCTTCTACAATCGAGAGCTAATCTTAGCCAACCTTGAAAAAACAGGTCTTCTCAACGGCGAGTAGTTTCGATTACTATCTTAGGCACTGGATCTTCTTGTGCCTAAGATCATTGAATCACGGAGCAACTCTGCCATGCGAAGCATACTACTGCCTCTTCTCTGCCTGTTCAGTCTTCCCACCATAGCGAATAACAATTCGGATATCACAGAGGGCTTATCCCACTTCATCCTAGGCCAATACCAATTGATTGGTAAGAAGATAGATTCCCAGGACACCTATGTTGGTCAATTAATCATATCCGCCAAAGACACCAACTCAGAAAACGTCGAATTAATTATCACGCGAATCATTGACGGCAAAACAACTCATGGATCCGCAGCCATTGAAACCACGATGCACAGCGAATCTACTGTGTTAAGAATGCGATTCACAAACGATGATATTAACTATGAAAACACCTGTTTGATTCGTGGCGATCTTGATAATTACGCAAGGATCAGCTGCTACTTGTACCAACCAAACGTTCGAACTGACGATCCCGGTCTTGAAGCATTATTCATCGATCACCGTCAAAAACGTTGATATCCATTTCACTGCTCTCGTCTAAATACCATCACCTAAAGAATCTCAACGATAAACTATGTCGATTGTCTGAGTTATGCCTGATTTATGGAAAAATTCTAATAAAGAATTAAGATCAAAGGTAACCTTTGGCCAATTTAAACGTCTACTGAACTATGAAAAATAAGACTTCCCCATTTTACGATGTAAATTCAGTCGACAAAGAAACACACCACCTGTTACAAAGAGAGCTCAACAAAGAGCCCCAAATCAAAAACGCGCAACAAAAGAGAGAACACCACGAAACCATCTATCGTCGTGCATTGGACGCCTACCGACTAAAAAATCAACAAGATGCCGCTCGCATAAAAACACTCTCAAAAAAGCAATGTACGTTCGGAGATCACATACACTCATTACCCACCACCGTTAAGCACTGGAGCCTACAGTGCAAATTAACGCCCTGCAGTGTAATGACCAAAGATGGTATCAAGCACGACCCGGCAATCATTGTTCCTTACTCATTCTGTGAAACTGCACCGGTCATGAGTTTGTACCCTCTGTGCTACAAGTTTGGAGGAACAATAATTACTGCCGAAGAAGTACAGTCCGTCACAGAGAGCCCTTTCACTTTGCCAATGAGCATCATCGAGGCGTCAATGTCATCGGATGAAATATCCATGGGGAGTTTTGCGGCGTTACAAGTATCCATTCATAATCAAGACCACTTCGTTATCCCTGACCATGCCATATTTGCTCAATTTGAACACTACGAGGGTAATCAAGTGAACCCAGAATACTGGTCTTATTTGGGGAACAGCCCCAACCTTGAAGAAGACACAGAACATGCCAACATATTACAAGCCAGAGACAACTGGCCAACGAGTTTTCAGGAATCTCAAGTGTCATTAATCATTGCGAATATTTAGAGACACTCAGTGTTTATTCTTCCACCAGCTTCCACTGCCCATCTTCATCCATGCATATATCTTTGTGTGCAATTTCAGGCTTGTCGTTCTTCGTTTTGAAACTCATCTCTAACTTCTTACAATCTTTACCTTCAAGTTGATACGCTTGATCAAAGGTGACTCTGCCTTCATTGCCCGTTTCCACGTTTATCCAGCTTTTAGACTTAGGCTCATCCGAAGACAGAACATGCTTCGCCGCATCCTCAATCATTTGAATATCGTCCTCTGTCATTTTCTCCGCACTTTTAAAGCTGGAAGAAACCAAACGTTCAGCGCCTCGAAATAATTCAAAAGGAGACGTGATGACCCCTTTTAGTACCCCGGTAATCGCCCCCTTACCTATTTGCTCGGAAATCTCTTTGGAGTTATCCACAATCACATCAACCCGATCCAAATAACCAGGGATAACTTTTCGGGTTTCCACCACCTGATCAAGTACCTTAGGCACTAAAGGTAAGGCTTTTTCAACTGTATCGTTGGTTCGATGAATGACCTGAACCGCGTCATTCGATGTTTGTAAGATTTTAGGCACGTCGTTTTGGAGTTGATCAATCTGATCTTGCATCCGATCCACGCGCAGATAAACGTCTGGCAATGACTCGCGAGTCGCTTTAACTTCGTTAAGCAACTGAGGTACCGTCTTACGAATCGCCTCAACTTCTTTCACGACCGAAGGAATGGAATCATTCACATGTTCAACCGTTTTTAAAATATCAGGAATCTGATTCACCAAAGGCTTCAAGGTATCTTCCGTGCCTTCAATGCCCTTATTAATGCTCTCGATTTGAGTCAAAATACTGGGAATTTGATTGACCACTTGAACAACCGCATAAGCGAAATAAGCAATAGCAGCGGAAAGACAGAATAACGCCAGAGATAGAAATAGCTGTTTGGAGCTGGAAACACGTTCTGTATTGGCCACAGTAAACCAGAGTCCTTTCTAAGATAGTGAAGATAGATCAATCCTCACTACCTTAGACATATGCTCAGGCTGCATCAACCTTTTATTAAAGAACCCTCTTTTCAGAGTGATCGAATCTGGATAACCGAAGGTTTTTTAAATCATAGTTAATCACCAAGTTGCCCAGCATAGTCAGGCCTAGGCCGACGAAACTGGTCATCTGCCATTGATAGCTTTCAAACCAACTGGACAGTAACAAAGCCACCACCGGAAACATCACCGTTGCATAGGCTGCTTTATTTGCGCCTAATCTCGCCACCAAGGTTAAATACGTCGTAAACCCAACAATCGAACCAAACACACTCAAATAAACCAGCGCGCCCAAATACTGCGGCCGAGTATCAATCACCAGCGACTCTGACGTCGCAAATAAAATACCGGCCAAAATCAAAGTACCGTAAGCCATGCCGTATGCATTGGTGGTAATAGGCGCAATGCCCTTCAAACTGTTACGTTTCGAGATCATATTCCCCAAAGAAAAGAAGTACGTGCCTAAGCACGCCAATGCTAATCCTTTTAGAGTATCCGTTGATACACCAGCAGCCCCCGAATCCAATCCTTCATTTTGTAACTCGGGTAAAAACAGCAAGACCAACCCAGTGGTACCAATCACCCCCGCGACTAAGACCTTCTTAGGAATGGACTCCTTCCAAATCAGTCGATTATTGACCGCATTGAACAGCGTTGCTAATGAGAACACCACTGCGACCAAACCGCTGGTTACATATTGAGTTGCGTTATAGAAACAAATGAAATTCAAAGAGAACAAGCATGCTCCTTGAAGCATCATGAACGTGTGATCTGAGCGATCTGTTTTTTGAAGTTTGCCCGTAAACCACATCCATGGCAGTAACAGCAATGCGGCCAGCGCAAAGCGATAAAATACAGAAACATTAACCGGTACATCACCTAACTGAAAATAAATGGCCAGCCAAGTACTGCCCCATATCAGGACAGTCGCTGCGTATAAAGATGCGTTCATATTGACCTCATGTCGATGCAGATTAACGAGAATATGAACGCAGATTAAATGAAATGTTTTCAGTAAGATTGCACGATCTTGCGGTATTTTCTTAGGTAAACGTTAGAAATGACTTAACTGAACGCGTTCAAACAACGATCATAAATAACGCAATTGGCGTAAAGCAGAACGACTGAGGTACTATATCAACTAGGCACTATATCAATATCGACTAGGCACTATATCAATATCAACTAGGCACAATTAAGGTACTGTAAGCTACGATAAGAAAGTTTCCGTCACCTCAGTGTGTCTATGCAACTTATCCACATGCAGCACGAACACGAACGAAGCCTGCCATCGAAGTGACTCTGAGCAGGAATCAGCGAGTGATACTCGTCGAAAAACACTTACTCCCCAGAACGACAAAGCCAATATCATGACCCGAAAAATATTAAGTTTGAAGGTAAAACGAAATAAAGACACCAAACCCACCGATGACGCCATCAAAGACACACCGAAAAATACGTCCGATGATCCCAAAAAGCGTTTCTTAGAGGGCGTTGCCATCCATCCCACACCGAGTATTCGTTTAGAGTCGGGATCACAGCAACTCACAACTCGGGCAATGGATTTGATCACGCCAATTGGTATGGGACAGCGAGGCTTAATTGTCGCACCTCCAGGTTCAGGAAAGTCGACCCTTCTGAAACACGTTTGTCAGGCGGTGGGGGAAGCATACCCAGAGATGAAACTCTATGCGTTACTCATTGATGAACGACCGGAAGAAGTCACTGATTTCAAACGCAGCGTACCAGCTAACGTTCACGCCTCATCCTCAGATGAAAGCTATGAACAACATGTTCGTGTCGCCAATGACCTGCTTAACACCGCCCTTCGAGAAGCAGGCCAGGGCCACAACGTAATGATCGTCATTGATTCTCTAACCAGATTGACTCGCGTTCATAATGCAGGACGAAAAAGCAGTGGTCGCACGCTATCCGGCGGGATTGATGCGAGAGCTATGGAAATACCAAGAAAGTTGTTTGGCGCGGCACGAAAAATAGAAAACGGAGGCTCACTCACCATTCTAGGAACCGTTCTTGTCGACACCGGAAGCCAAATGGACCAAGTCATATTTGAGGAATTCAAGGGCACAGGAAACATGGAAATCGTCTTATCACGAGACGCGGCCCATCAACGGATTTTTCCTGCAATAGACATCGCTAAAAGCAGCACCCGTCGAGAAGAACTCCTTTTAGATTCAAAAGACATTGAAAGTATTCGATTGTTACGCAGGGGGCTGACCAATCTAAAACCTGTGGACGGCGCGAAGAAGTTGATTGAGCTATTGAAAAAGCACCCAACAAATGCAGAGCTGTTAGCTACATTGAAAACAGATTAATTAATTCAAACCCGTTATTACCGGCTAATGATTAAACATTAGCGAATAAAGGAAATAAGAACGTAAGAAGCAAAGGCCCTAGCTTTGCTTCTTACCGAAGCAACTAAACGGCGTCAGGAACGGTCACTTCGGTCGTTTCGCCTTCTGTTACTGTGACATTTTGAGTATCGTCGAACGTTAAGTCATCGTCGTCTTCCGGCTCATCTGCATCTTCCTGACAATGAAACGCTAACGTATACTCGCCCTCTTCAATGTGTGCAAAAATAAACTCATAAACACCATCGTCTTCGTCAAATTCAACAGGCGCTGTGACTTCCGGTTCATTTTCACTGCCCAAATCATCGGGCGTCTGATCCGCCCCTTCAAACAAATAGACAAATCCGGCAAAGTCTTGAACATCAGTGCACCAACCGCTTAAAGACGTCTCATCCATCGTACCTGAAATTCCGCCCACTTCGTCGTCCTGAACCATTCTAAGCACAGGTTTTAACCGCAATTCATCGCTGTTGCCACGTCGAACTAACGACTTCCTCAAATCAAAATCAATGGTCACGGACAAAGTTCCGGATTCAGGAATGGTAAAACCACGAACCACTTTTAAACCAGTTTGAGCGTTACTCGGAATCGTTAAGGGTACTTGCGACGCATCATCAAGTACTGCGTATGTGTCCGTCCCGCCTTCAATCACGCTGAGCCGTAGCCAATCATATTCGCCAGCCTCAAGAGATTCATTCACCAATAAAGGATCAACGTTTTCACCCGTTAGCGTGGTCAGTTCAATTTGAATCGGCTCATCAAGTGTAATGACTTGCGCGTCAGAGTCTTCTTCATCCGCACGTTTGATGGTAATCGCATCAAAGGTCACAAACACCTGTGTTACATCCTCCACTGGTGCGTCCGTAATAGAAACAGAAAAACCGCCACTGGAAGTACTGACACTGGAAGAACTCCCTGAAGATGAGCCTCCGCCTCCACAAGCAACAACCGTAGAACTGATCAGCGCCAAGACTGCTTTTTTATTCAACCAAACCATGGAAGATTCCTCTCTGAACTCTTTTCATATTTCTTTACAAAAAGTATAGGCCTCTAGGTCATAACAGTTTCAAATTATTGAATATTCACTGATAACTGGTTTCGAACTCTTCTTCCCATATTTAACCCGTAGGTTTTGCACAATCTTGCGGTTATTTTCCGTAGAAAGATTGAGCTAACAGAGTTCTGCAAGTACTCTGATTAAAGGCTCGGCTTAAAACACTCGACGTAACTTAGAGCTCAGAACAAAATAAGAGCTCAGAAGAAAATAACCGACAATAGCCAAATACCTATAGGGAGGATCAGCATGAATCATCAAGAATCAGTTTTCGATACGCTCGATCGTTCCAATGCAACGCTGCTTGCCGACCATCAAATCAATCAACACTATAGAACGACCCATTGGACCAACGACCTTGATCGTGTGAATTACCATACCGATAAAGTTCACACTCTAAGTTTTTATGTAAAAGGCGGTGAAGGATCTCGTCGGTTAGACGTCAACAAAGGCAGTGGCCACACTGGGAGCCTATGCATATTCCCTCAGTTTCATGAATCTCAATGGGAAATCTCTTCTGAGTTTCGATTTGCACACCTGTATTTTACGGACGAGTCCATCAAGCAATACGCCTCAACCACGTTGGACATAGAACCCCGCTTGATCGAGATACCTGATTTAACGTTTCACGAAGACGAAAAGCTCATGGGTCTTGCTCATCAGTTATTTCTACCTGAATTGATCAGCAGCCCTACCGCATTAGAAAAAGAACAACAGATCCAACAAATCTTTGCACATCTTTTATCGGATCAACGTTATTGCCTAAACCACACAGCAAACATCACCGGTGGTCTGAGCCCTTCTGCATTGCTAAAAACCAGAGAATTCATCCACGCGAATTACCAGCAAAACATCCACCTAGCCACACTGGCCGCCTTGATTGATTTGAGTGAATTTCACTTCTTAAGAATGTTCAAAGCATCCACGGGGTTTACCCCCAACGATTACCTCATGTATGTACGCATTCAAGCGACCAAGCAAGCCATTAAAAACCATCAACCCATGGTCGATATAGCTCTTGCTTGTGGGTTTAGTAATCAAAGCCACATGAACAGAACATTCAAAAAGTGGGTAGGCGTGACGCCGGGTGCTTTTAAGAAACAAGTTAAATAATAAGTTAAACTTTAGAAACATATGTCTCCAAAGGTCATCACTCAAAATGTCCGAGCTATTGGTTAAGTCAGCGAAACACGTCAAGTCTCATATATTGGAAGTTCTATTTTCAGATGGTCATATTGAATACGTCGACTTCGCTCCGTTCATATTTTCTAACGGTCATCCTGATTACGAAACCTATAAATCAGAAGGCGAGTTTCTAAAGTTTGATTTGATTGACGGGAACTTAAACTGGGATGACTACACCATGATATTTCCGGTAGAAGACTTGTATAAAAACAAGCTCACAAAATAGCTATCACTTACCTTTAATGGCTCTACTTCCGGAGCCATTAAGTCATAAGATTTTGTTGTTGATTCTCTAAATAACTCGAATAAACATCCACTCAAGTTGATTCAGAACTTTCCTACGATCTCAACAGAAGTTCTCATGTATTCATTTCACGCCCTGCTCAATTTCACGCCACAAGTGTTCCAAAATCAACGGCTGAGCTTCCGCTGTTGGGTGCAATCCATCCGGCTGAATGAACTCTTTACGTGTTGCAACTGTCTCAAGCATGAAGGGTACTAACGCGGTATTGTATTCATCCGCCAATTGTTGGAAGGTGTTATGAAACATCTGGCTGTAACGTCGACCGTAATTACTAGGAACATGCATCCCCAATAGCAGTACTTTGGCCTTCGCTTGTTGCGACTGTTGGATGATATTCGCTAGGTTCTTCTTCATTTCCGGAATGGATAAACCTCGCAAGCCATCGTTTGCGCCAAGCTCTAGTATTACGAGGTCTGGGGACGTATTAACAAGCAACTGCTCAATTTGAGCAGCGCCTTCAACGGACGTCTGACCACTGATACTGACATTATGCACAGTGACCTTCGGACCTTGTTGATGCACTTGATCAAGCTTTATCTGCAATAGCGACGGCCAACTTTGTTCTACTTTAATGCCATAACCTGCACTTAAACTGTCGCCTACAATAAGCACAGATTTCACGGGTTCGTTTGTTTGGGCAAGACTCTGAGAACTTACAATGACGAACGTTTGAAAAACAACGAACATCCAAACTGCGTTTAACATTTTTTTCATTCAGTGCTGACCTATGTGGTTATTTTTTCTTCTAGTATTTGACGTACTTTTAACTCGTCTGCATCCGGGAATAAATAATACTGTTCAGACAGATATGGGTGTGGATACCTCTTCAAAAGTTCCAATAATAACTGCCTTGGCTGGTTTAATGGCACCTGTCCAACCCGATATCGTTCCAGCACGTTTAAGAATTGAGCTTTTTCTCTGGATGCGACGGTCTTAATGAAACCCAGTAGATGCATTAATACATTCGTGTGGCTTTCACGCGTCGCAAGGTTCGACAAAGCGTTCATTAAGTGTGATAAATACATGCCACTCAAGGTTTGTATGTCCTTACTTCCAGCCTCAGCAACCAGCTTTCCTAACGTACGATATTCGACCTCATGATGGGCCTGAATCAAAAACTTATGCCGTGTGTGGAAGGCCACCAACGCCTTGGGCGTCATCCCTTTTTGTTGAAGGTTCAGCCAACGATCATAGACAAACACCCGGGTTAAAAAGCTTTCTCGTAACCCCTCATCTTCAAGCCGGGACTCTTCTTCGACAGGCAGTTGTGGAAAACGTTTCATCAGCGCTTCAGCAAACTTACCCGCTCCTCGGGCGACCTCTTCATTTGCAGCGTTATGCACTTTCACATTCTGCATACCACAACTGGGGGATTTACTTTTAAAAATATACCCCCGTAAAGAAGCAACCTCTTCTACAACACGGTCAGCATACGCCACCAACAAATCAGTCACATCGTTTGAAGGGTTATCTATACCACGAACGAGAATTCGGTCCCCTTGTTCCACCAGTTTTATGGGTGCTCTTGGGACGCCCAAACCAATGGCCATCTCAGGGCAAAACGTATGAAATTCAAAACATTCAGAAAGTGTTTGGGTAATAAATCGATTAAGCTTATGGGTATGGTCATACCGAACTTTTTCGCCCATTAAACAACTACTGACCCCTACGGGGATTTTATGCCCATACGTCATCATTTTGTCCTGAACGATTTAGCATTACTATAGTCAAACATCTCATCTTTAATTGTCACGGAACCGCGCACCCTATGGCTGTCATCAAAGCTGAAAACCTAAGCAAACAAGTGTCTTTGGGCGATCAAACACTGAGCATCTTATCAGCCCTGAATCTCGAGGTGAATGCACGAGAGACCATCGCCATCATCGGCCGCTCCGGTTCCGGTAAATCCACGTTGTTAAGTCTATTAGCGGGGTTAGATTCGGCCTCTTCGGGCAAGATTTCCTTAAACGGTAATGAATTGACTGAACTGAATGAAGATGGCCGTGCTGCGGTTCGTAATCAACACGTGGGGTTTATTTTCCAATCCTTTCAATTGCTGCCCCATTTAACGGCACTGGATAACGTCATGTTACCGCTGGAATTGGCTGGCGATAAACAAGCGCAACGCAAAGCCGAAGCCTGGTTGGACAAAGTCGGTTTGGGCAGTCGCATGCATCACCAACCGAATCAACTTTCCGGTGGTGAGCAACAACGCGTCGCCATAGCCCGCGCCTTTGTCACCGAACCTGAAATTTTATTCGCCGATGAACCGACGGGCAACCTTGACCCCACTACTGGCCAAACCATTGTCGACTTGTTGTTTGAACTGAATGCCGAACATGGCACCACTCTGGTACTTGTCACTCACGATCACCAATTAGCGCATTTATGCCAACGATACGTCACACTGGAAAATGGGGCTCTGTTCGAAGGACGGAAAGAAGACCCACTAGAAAACGCTGAACATGAACCAACAAAAACACAGCAAACTCCGCCATTCGCGAGGAATTGCTAACCATGGGACACATATTCAAGCTTGGCTTAAAGCACTGGCGCAGTGATTTTTCCAGCGCAGAAATGCGTCTGTTGCTGATTGCGACCCTAGTGGCAGCCATGAGCATGACCATGATCACCACCTTCACCGATCGCTTGACCCGAACGATGGAATATCGGGCCAGTGAATTGATTGCCGGAGATTTAATCCTTCAAAGTCAAAATTCCATTAACCCGGAGTGGATCAAGGAAGCAAAACAAAGGGGTTTAAATCACGTACCCGCCATTGTCTTTTCCACGATGGCGTACGCCAACGATGCATTGGAATTATCTCGTGTCCGTGCGGTAGGTGAAGGTTATCCGCTTAAAGGTGAAAACCAAGTCACCGATCAGCCTTACGGCAAAAGTCAAGTGATTCATGGCGCACCTGCACCGGGTAACGTTTGGGTCGATCAACGTGTTATCCAAGCGCTGAATGTCTCCGTCGGCGACACCATCGAACTGGGGGATTCAGAATTCTTGGTGGAATACATCCTCGTTCAAGACGCCGACCGCAGTGGCAACTTCTACAGTCCCTTCGGCGCCATCATGATGAATATGGAGGACTTGGAAGCCACTGGCGTTCTTGGCCCCGGCAGCCGTGTCACCCAGAAACAGTACTTCACTGCCCCCTCGAATAAAGAAGAGCAGTCGCTTTCAGGAAGTCAAAAAGGTTCGGCACATCCAACAACAGACGACAAAAACTCCGACCTGCAAGCAGTCATTAATTTCGCGGACTGGTTGAAGCCTCAATTAACGGAACATGAACGACTGAGTGGCGCCATCGATTCCGACACCAGCATGGGCACTGCGGTACAAAGAGCACAACAATACCTAAGCCTTGCCAGTTTGGTGGCAGTATTATTGGCGGGCGTTGCCATCGCAATGGCAAGCCAACGCTTCAGTGAACGCCATTATGAGACCGCAGCGCTGCTTCGCTGCTTAGGGGCAGAACAAAAAGACATCTCCCGTATATTCATTTTAAAGTTATTACTCACAGGGTTGGTTGCTTCAGCCTTAGGGTGTGCCATAGGTTTTCTCGCCCATTATGGCTTGTTTCAACTGATGCAGGGCTTACTGCCCACAGACATTATGCCCGCCCAATGGGGCCCGGTTATCATCAGCCTGTTGTCCAGTTTGGTGGTGTTACTGGCGTTTGCCTTTGCGCCCATTCAGCAGTTGAAATCGGTGTCACCGGTAAGGGTTCTTCGCAGAGAACTAAACCCTAAACCCGTACGACTGAATGTGTTTTACCTATTGGCAATATTCGCCATCGGTGGGCTTGCCTACGTGCTGACCAGCAACTTCAAACTGACCTTGATTTTCGTTGTTGGATTAAGCGCCCTTTCCTTGCTTTATGGAGGCTTAGCGGCGGGCTTCTTAGTCATGATCCACCGTGTATCAAACCACTTGCCACGGCGTATTCAGACCGGATTCAACCAACTTTATCGTCACCGTTATTATGCCATTTCGCAGCTGGGCGCGTTTGCCTTCATCTTTACGGCTATTACGCTGATCATTGTGGTAAGAACCGATTTGTTCTCCCGTTGGCAGGCGTCCATTCCTGCCGATACACCCAACCATTTTGCAATCAATGTTCTGCCGGACACCAAAGACGAATTTGAACACTTTCTTGAACAAAAAGGCGTTAACGCCAGTGCTTTCTATCCGATTGTTCGTGGCCGTCTGGTTGAAATCAATGGCCAGGAAGTGAAACAGGCCGTCTCGAAAGAAGATGACGTCCGAGCAGTCCAACGTGAATTAAGTCTGACCTGGAGTGACCAACCGGGTGCGGACTCAGAAATTATTGAAGGCGACTGGTGGCCAACCACCATCAAGCCTAATTCGATTAAGGCGTCTCCATCCATCATTACTCCGGAAGTTAATCGCGTATCCATCGAAAGCGAACTGGCTCAAAAGCTGAATATTCAAGTCGGTGATGAATTAACGTTCACCATCGTTGGTCAACAACTGAACGCCACCGTGCATAACATCCGTAAAGTAAAATGGGATAACTTCAAACCGAACTTTTACATGGTGTTTGAACCCGGTGTCCTGAATGATTTCCACCACACCTACATCAACAGTTTCTACCTTAAGAATCAAAACACCGAGCTGCTGCTCGATATCAACCGCAACTTCAAGGCTGTGACCATCATCCCCACCGAAAAAGTCATCAAACAGGTACGGGAGATACTCGAACAAACCACCGTCGCGGTGGAATACATCCTCATGTTGGTATTGCTTGCAGGCGTCGTGCTGCTATTCGCGACCCTACTCAGCACCCTTTCATTACGCCGCCATGAAGCCGCCATTTACCGAACACTCGGCGCCTCTGGGTCTTACATTCGAAACTTAATTGTTTATGAATATTTATGGCTTGGGTTACTTGCTGGGGCTTTAGCCATGATGTCGACGGAGTTACTCAGCTGGGCGCTCTATAGCAACGTGTTTCAGGTGGATTGGAAGGCTCACCCCGTGCTTTGGGCACTCACACCGTTGTTCGCCATGGCGGTGATCGTTGTGAGTGGTTGGTTGGCCAGCCGACCTGTGATGACGGCTTCACCTAATCGGTTGCTACGGGAAGTTGGGTAGGCTAAATGACTCCGCCGTGTCTTTTCCGAGAACACTTGCCAATCTTCGGGGTAATCAGCAATACGCTGCAATGTATTGACGACTTCATCTAAAAACTGATTCCCCAAGCCCACAACTTGAGCATTGTAGTATTCAATGGCTTCATCAAGTTCTTGCTGGGCGGGCTCCAGAAATTCAATTTTCATTATTTATATTTTGATAGGACTTTATCTAAAGAAATTGTCTTAAGCTGACTAGATTCGTACGCTTTAATACGTGATTCCGCTTCTTCTGCCCATAACTCGTCAATATTCTTATCCGGTTCATCCAGACTAGACAGCAAAATTTCCACTAATTCGACTTTCTCTTCAATTGACAGAGATAAAGCTTCACCAACAATTTCTTTGTTCACATGCGCCATATTGAAACGCTCCATACATTCATCTAGTGTCAGTCTAACACATGAAATCTAACGTCTATCTTATCAAAACAATTCTTATTTCATGATAAGGACTTCGCATTATAAAATACGATTAAAGTGATAATCAGCCAGTCTTTCTGATTCAGCTCATACCATTAGTAATGTCGCATTTGTTGGAGATTTCACACAAAGTATAATGGCTTCTAAATACGGACTTTCCTTCAAAGCAGAGAATCAACATTGAAAACAAGCTTTAAAACCTCCCACAGTGAAATCATCGTTGAAATTGAAGTTGAAGACCTTAGCTCGTTTGAAAGCTTAAATGCTTTGGCCGATGTCTATCTCGATCTTTCGTATCACATTGATGAAAATATACTCAAGCATGGTGTAAAGGTTGAATACAGTACTCTGACCTTTTCCATTGATGTCATCACACCGAGTGGCAGATTGGAAGAAGAGGAGGTATTTTCAAAGTTTGTGGGAAACCCGATCTTAGAATCGAAAGCGGCCAACTTCATCAGCAATGTAAACATGTGGTGTCGGGCAAACGAGGCGCACATTTGGCAGGATGATGAAAACCCACTGGCGGAGTGCACTGCTTATGTTCTTTGCCTGCAAGATTTAAAATATATTCCTCTGTATATTGAATTATTGGTGCAAAATGATTTGGATCACGAGGTCTACCAGAATGAGCACATTGCAGCATTAGTCGAAAAACACGGCCTGTGTAAGAGCTTACTTACCTTGTTGGCCCACAGAATCGGCGGCGCTTGTGGCCAATGGGGCATGGATCAGGTGGGAGAATACAAGCCGCAATTACTTGACTACTTCAGTGAACACCCGGAACAGAGGTCTCTGTTTTTAAAAACCGGCTTTAAATCCATACTGGATCAACATATGGGCCACCAGTTGTGGTTTGAGCCAATCCGTTTTTTGGCGGGTTTCATTCAAGATGAGCAAGAAAGAAACCATTGGTTAAAGGATCAGCAAGAATACGCGGAAGTGTATTTCGGCGATGGTATTGATTTTGACTAAGCTTCTGAAGGCAACTGGGTCAAAATAGAACGGCCTAACCTGGGGTTAGGCCATTCAATTCACTCAATCTCACCTTCATAAAAATCAGTTGCAACAGAAGGTGGCTGCTCAAACTCACCATACACCAACCATTCAGGCACATAGGCTGATTTTTTAGGGAGCTTAAACCCTTTTTGATCGTACATAAGAGATGAGACAGCGGTAATTGGGAATGAAATCCAGCCGTCGTGCTCGTCTCTTAAACGTTTGCAAGAATTCCAGTATTCCTTATGGCTTTTTACTGCATCTAACCAAGTTTCACGATACTCATCCTCATCGGCATTCGTTACCGTCAAAATCATCAACTTAACGAACGGAAATAAAACCAATAAAGCATAATCCTTCACATCCTGGGATTTAAACTCAATCCCAGACTTTTCAAGAGCCGACAACATGATAGACCTTAAGTCCGCGTCTTCATTACCTTCACCAAGAACTGCCCCAAGGAAATCCATGATGGAATCCGTGTATTCGTTATTCCCCATAGGGACATTACGAAAGTGTTCTTTGGTGATCTGACATAATCGAACAATGGCTGCGTTGTCTTTCAATAAGATAGCGACAGAAAGGTGCCGCAACCAATAATAAAAGCGGAAATCATCTGCACAGTACTCGCCCACCACATTATAGGTTTTACCATCGATGGTAAAGCGAATTTCTTTGCCTTCGCTGGTCACAAAGCGATAATAAGACACGCCCGTTTGATGAATAAGATTCAAATAACCAGCTAATTTATTACAGTCCTGTTCAACTTGAACCTCATAGCAAAAAAGCTCTATCGCTACATTGTTAGCGCTGCTTAGATATACTTTTGGGGCTCTATCCAAGCCTTTCGAAGTGTAAATTTCCCAAGAGTCTGCGAACATACTCCGGTTGTTTTCAAAGATATGACTTTGTTTCGTGGGTGGATGTTTAGTCATTCTGTCTTTCCTTAAGTTTCTTATCCATCAAAGCCGACTGATCTTTCCGGTACAGCTCACATCACTGATGATGTCGCTTCTGATGACTTTGACCTGATCGTATTTACGAATCTTTTCCACCAAACTGGGTTCCGTCACTTCAATGATGGCGCGTGTGGGCTCCACCAACGTGGCGACTTTGGCTTCGCCAATGGGTGCTACGTCATGACGGCCTAATTCACCCACACGGCCCAGTTGCACTTTTTGGCCCGCAACAAAGCCTGCGGCTGCTCCGCCAGAGATTTCAAAGTAATGCACTTTGCCATCGCTGTAGTAATTCAACACATAAGCGGTGGGTGTTAGGTAAGTTGCTAACGCATGACCTCCGCAATCGGCGATGTCTTCAACGATGTCTCTTCGAAGGTTCTGATACATCATGCTGGATTTACTTTGTGAAGTGGTTGGGCAACGAAAGGTATCAAAGTCATCGTTTTCTGAGCTTTCTAACCAAAAGCTTTTCAGCGTGCGATATTCCGGCAGCGGCTTCAGCTTTAAATCGAAATGGGCTTCCAAGGTGTATTCACAACTGCCAGGGCGTTTATCTTCACACACCGGACACCAGATAGGGTCTGAATAGGTTTGCTCAAAATTGGAACGGTTCATGTTCACTTCGAGAATGTAATCCACAATGGACTGACCGGCGTATTCACCGGAGCGATTCAATTCAGCGGTTTGGATGAAATCTTTAAGGGCTTTTCGATTCGGGTTGTTCGTACCAAAAAGGCGGTTCATGTGGCCTTTGGCCGCTGCGGGGGGTTGTTTGAGTTGAATGCCCGCTTTGCGAAGTTTCTCTTTCCAGCGCTGCAAAATATCGGATTCCACTCGTAAACCATCACGGCCATCATTTTTCGCCAATAACCAAAGGGTGGTAGGATCGCCTTTAAGCTCCGCAGCCAAGGGTTTGTGTTCGGCTTCTGGCAATGGGCGCTCCATAGGAATTTGTTGGCGAGTCAAAGTACTGCACCCCACCACGGTAATCAGAAACGTCAATAATGCCGCTAGCCTAACAATCCTTTTCATTTGATTCATCGTCCTTTCATTTCTGTATTATTTTTGTTCGTTTAATTATTAATGCTGACGTTTGCTAAACATTGCTGTGATGCTCGAATCACGGAGTGATCTTAACAGCTTTTCATTGGCTTTTTGCTCGGCATCTTTGTACGAGCCGATTGAAACGGCACTTTCAGTTAACTTGCGACTGGCCAAGATGGGCCCCGACGCTTTCTTCAACAGCACAACCAAAGTCACCTCACTGTGGTAATCCCCTTGCAGTTTCTTGCGCGTCACTCGCGTATTGAATTCCATTTCGCTTTGTTTTGAATGGGCTTTGGATCGAATAACATGAATGTGTTCGGCCGTTAATTGCTCTTTTATTAAAGCAGTCAAACCTTGTATTTGTGTATTATCGTCAATGGCCAGTGCCAGTGTTTTCTTCAATTGGGCCAAGCCGTGGTCGTAGCGAGTCAGCAACTGCTGGCTTTGAACAACGACGTCACTGCTTTTATTTACTGCGGTAGCACTTACGAGTAACCAGCTATCCGTTAAGCGATTAACCAGCTCAGTTTGAGAATGCAATGCCCACCAATGTTCAAACGCATTGTTGGTATTGCGACCGGCCTGAAGTGTTCGTTTCAAGCGTGGAATCATCACGGCTAAGTCGTTCATTAAGTAGTCGTGTAACACCGCTTTATTCAGTTGAACCTGCACGTAATAACTTAACCCGATTTTTGCTTGTTTCAATGTATTCAGGTTAGGTAAAGCAATGTCTTTGAAGTGTGCATGGCTGGACTTTTCAACGTACAAACGATGGAAGTCCTGATCCGTCACCTCCATGGTTTTTACTTCGCTGGAAACATGACTCAACAATTGAGCGGCCAAAGATTCTTTAGCGTTCTTATGGGCTTCGCGCAAACTGACACCTTCACCGACCGCATAAAAATGTTGATTATCCACCGTCGGTTGAGACACCCAAGAAGGCAACGCAGAGTGAGGCGTTGAAAGACAAGCAGATAAGAAAATTATAAAAGAAAACACAAAAACTATTCGGCTCGCACGTTTCAAACGGCATTTCCCTGTCACGATAATGATCCCTTTTTTAACCTTTTATTTGTACCAACCATGGTTAGTACTGACCCATTCTAAACCGAGCAGATAACGCCTTAGGTGACCAACGCCCTAACGATTTTGGGTATTCTAAACCAAACACGTGACGTATTTATACTTTGAAAAGATGAATCAGTATCAGGCAAACAACGGAATTCGGAAAGGGAAAGGAGTTAACAGAGCTAGTGTTTAACAAGGATAACAAGAGAGTCTGCCCATCCGAGGATAATTTATCTCCGAATGGGCAATTGCAATAAATAGATTCAAATAGACTCTGAATACAGACGCCAATCTATGATTGGCGTTTACTGAACAATACCGTAACGTTGGATTCGCGAAGTGCATTCAGTAATTGAGCATTCGCTTTCTTCTCAGCGTCTTTAAATGAACTGTCTGATACTGCACTTTCTGTGAGTTCTCGGCTCGCCAAGATCACACCAGACGCCTTCTTAAGTAAAACTACAAGCGTCACTTTACTGTGATAATCGCCTTCTAATTTCACTCGTTTAACTTGCGTATTAAACTCGATTTCATTGTGTCTGGATTTACGACCTGGATACACAACTTTTACATTTTCAGCAGTAAGTTGTTCATTGGCAAATTTAGTCAGGCCTTTAATTGGCGTGTTATCATCCACTCGTAATTTAAGGGTCTTCTTCACACGGCCCATGGCATTATCATAGCGAGTAAGTAATTGCTGACTTTCAACGATCAATTCGCCGTTTTTATTGTTCGTTGTGGACGTCGCAATCAACCAATCGTTCGTCAGCTTCTTAACTAAGTCCGTTTGGGATTGCAGCACCCACCAATATTCAAACGCATTATTGGCATTTTTACCGGTACGTAAGCTGTTCGATAAACGACGATTTAAGCCTTCGAGTTCAGTAATAAGGTAAGTACTCAAGTCCGACTTTTTTAATTTCACTTGAGCAAAGTGACTTTTCTCAATGTGCGCTTGCTCACTGATGGTCACTCTAGGCAGGTCGATGTCTTTGAAGTCCGCTTCATTGGCTTTCTTTACGTACAGATCACGAAAATCCTGATCCGATACATTGATTGTTTTGGCATCGTTATTTACGCCTGCCAGCAACTGGGATTCCAACGCTTCTTGCGCATTTTGCTGGGCTTCATTTTGATTGAGACCTTCACCCACTGCATAGAAGTGTTCATTGTCTAATGCCGGGGTTGATACCCAAGAAGGAAGTGTTTTTTCATTAGTCGTCTGACAACCCGCCAGAAAACCAAAAAGAATAAGCACAAAGCCAATACGGTTTGCGCTCAGCGTGCTAAATACCTTTTGCATGATGAGAGAGTCCATTCCGTCAAAAAAATAGAAACTATCATACTTTTGTTTCTATTTGGGAACACAACTTCTCAAAATTCGAACAAAATTCATATTAAACGACAAACGACTCGATCAAACGGTTGACATCATGCATTCGCCCTAGGTTTGTTGCAAATATATGACAATCAATCCTAAGTTATCTATCTAAAAAAACACACACTTCAATCTCTCTTTTTGATGAACCAAACCTTGATTGCTAATCTTTTGTAAAAGGATATTCAAAAGATGATCAGGGGCTCCAGCATGATTACAAAACACGTAAAATCTCAACTCGAAGTTGGATTCAGTAATCAACAGTACAAAAAAATACGAGACCTCTGGAAGCATCATTCAATCTCGGAAGACGACCGTAATATTGATGGAATACTGAGCACCCTGACCGACGATTGTGAATACGTAATGATGCCTTCTGGGGACAAATGGGTAGGGAAAGAAGGCGCAAGTCAGTTTTATCAGGAAGTACTTACTGCCTACCCCGACATTCATTTCGAATTACAGAACATAGTCATTGGACCTCAAGGCGTATTTGAAGAGGCCATCGCCACAGGTACTTTAATGGGTAACTGGCGTCATTGGATAGGAGATGGCCAAAAAGTTGTGTTCCCTGTTCAGATATTTTTTCCTTGGTGTGAAAAAAGAGAAAAGTTCAAAGGTGAACGCGTCTTCCTTGACTACAACCGTATTCTCTCGGAGCTGATCATAAAGTCGAGCCTCTAAGAGACTCCCCTTTATCCCGTGCTGTACTTTATGTAAATTACGACAACCAAAGCGATAAAATAACGCCAGAGATCACGGCCATCCCCAAAACAACCACCAAGAACGCGGCAATCATTTTGTTTTTAAACATGGATTTAAGCAAAATCACTTCCGTCAAACTTGCACCCGCACTGCCGATAATCAAAGCCATAACAGCCCCCAGCCCCATTCCTTTCGCAGCCAGAGCAGCGCTTAAAGGAATGACAGCTTCCGCACGGATGTATAAAGGAATACCCACCACTGCAGCAAAAGGAATCGCGAGCAGATTATCTTCTTGTGCGTATTGGGCAATAAAATCCGTTGGCATGAAGCCATAAATCAGCGAACCAATACTGACGCCAACCAAAAGATACGGAAACGCCTTTTTAAAATCCTTCCACGTTTGATTCCATACCCTCTGCCATTTCCCTAGAACGCGCGAACGGTTATTAGCATTGGTACTGGATGCACCTGAACACGTTGTTTTCGGTACTTCATAAGCAACGGCTTTCACGTATTGTTCAAAACCCAGTCGCTCTAGTAGATATCCGGCAACGATTGAAACCGTCAACGCCATCATGAAGTAATAAAGCGTGATACCCAAACCAAACGTAACTACGAATAAGCCAATAATAATGGGGTTCAGTAATGGGCTTGCAAATAAAAATACCATCATAGTACCAAACCCGGCTTTTGCTCTTAATAACCCCTTAAGAAATGGAATGGTAGAACACGAGCAAAAGGGGGTAATCGCACCTAGAAATGCAGCAAACACATACCCTTTACCGTTCTTTGAACTCAATATTTGTCGAATCTTTTCAGGGGGTATGTATTCCTGAAGTACACCAACGAAATAACTAATAATTAAAAACAGCGCTGTCAGCTCCACGGCTAAAAACGCGAACATTTCGAACGTTTGTTGCCAACCCGTCATGTCTTTCACCTCTCATGATCAATTCATTTAAACTATATTTCTAGTTTTATCGAAATATATACTTACGAATTTATCTCGTCAATATATTTCTGGTAATATAGAAATAACAAACCGATGAATGGACACCCATATGGAACTTGAAGCAGCAGCAAAAGCGTTTAAAGAGTTAGGCCACCCTTCTCGTTTAGAAATTTATAAACTGTTGGTAAAAGCGGGTCATCAAGGGGCGCCGGTCGGTGATCTTCAGCAGGCATTAGACATTCCAAATTCCACCCTGTCCCACCATGTAGCGGCGTTGGTGAAGTCTGGTTTAATCAAACAAAATCGAGATGGCAGAACGCTTTACTGCATTCCACAATACGAAGTCTTAAAAGACTTAATTGACTTCCTAATGAATGAGTGTTGTGCAAGCGATCAAATTCCAACCAATTAGACAACTATGTTATCCTACCCGCACTCTGAGAGCATGCTTAAAGATAAGCAGTAAGAAATACGCTGTTATAACGTTAACGTTGAGGAAGTACAGAAATGAACGAACTGGTTGCGTTTACTCTAATAGCATTACTGCTGGTCATCTCACCAGGGCCAAACGGCGTTCTTATTCTAAAAACAGTGTCTTCACACGGTAAGTCTTCCAGCGTAGCAAATGTATTTGGCTTAACCTCCGCAACGTTCCTTCACGGTGCATTTTCAATCTTTGGGTTGTCTGCATTGCTGCTTCAATCCGCTGAACTGTTTCTAGCGGTAAAAATTATCGGCGCAGCCTATCTTTTTTATATCGGATTAAAAGCCATCAAAGGTTCATTTACCGCGCATCAAACCGATGATCTAACAAACAGTTCAACAACAAACGACTCGGCTACGAACAAAAAAGAGAAGCGTAGCTTTTTATACTTCTTCTCTGAAGGGTTTCTGACACAGCTGCTCAACCCTAAAGTGTCGATGTTTTATTTGGCCGCATTCCCACAGTTCATTTCTTTCGACGCGATAAACTACCTAGAAGCGTTTAGTCTTGTCGCAATCCACGCAGGAATTATATTCTTCTGGTTCATGGGCATGACGCAGGTCGTAGGACGTATTAAAAAAATGGCCAGTGAATCCAATATAGGTCGTTGGGTGCAACGCACTTCCGGTTCGATTTTAGTGTACTTTGGTGGAATGTTATTAACGCAAGAGGCGCAAACTCAACCGGTTGACTGATGGCTTAGTCATTACCTTAAAGTCCATGCCTTTGAAGCTCGAGCCTTTAAAGTTAACGATTGTAAAATCAACCGCCGATCATTATTTTCTAAAAGGCATCCAATAATGATGCTTTAAACTTGTTGCTTGCTCACCGACCACCCCAAAAGCACATCGTTCACGGTTTTCGGGTTGATAGTAGGTTTTCCAAAGCCGATCCCAAACGGAAAAACAAGAACCAAAGTTTTTATCGTAGTGCTGCCTTTCTTTACTGTGATGTATTTGATGCATCCTAGGACTAATAAAAAGGGTTTCGAGCCTTCCGAATGAGACGCGAACTTGGGAATGCCTTAAGTTCGCAGCGGCCATGTTGAATATGACCCCAAGTAAATCAACGCCAATAACCTCCCAAGTACTGATTTGTCCTTCGAACAAAAACAAAAACACACCACTGACACCTCCTATCACCAATAGGTTACGCCAAGCCGCTAAGAACATTTCTAATGGATGAGAACGATACAAGGTAATTGGCGTTAGCACTTCCGCCGTATGATGGACTTTATGAATTTTCCATAACCACGGCACTCGATGCATGAGCCAATGCAATAAAAATCGACTGAAATCTTCGGCGATAAATAAGCTAATACTGAATAACGCAATTAGTACGGGTTTCGATATCTCGATGTCCAAGTTTGAACCATCGAGATAACCATCAAAAACGGCCCTTAAACCACCAGCAACGCTAACAGCAATAAGCAGCTTCCCAACCAATAAAGGCGCAATGATTACGGCTTTAATACCGCCGTTTAAAAACCACAGTTGGTAATCTAAACGCGCTGACGGGTGCCACCAGTATTGTTTTCCACCTAGGTATTTGGAGATCAAACCTAGGTTAAACTGTCTATGCCTATGCCAAATATACACGCAGATGAACAACAACGAACTGACGATAGCCAACCAATACAATCGCCGAGACGGGTCGAACGGAAAGGTAATCGGGCTAAGGAAACCGTTTATGGCTTCATGTAGTACGGCAAAGACAGGCTCGAACACTAAAGGACCTATTGCTTAGATTGACATCAAAAAAGGGAGAGGCCGCAGTGACACGGCCTCCCCCTTTTTATAAGCTCAAACTTAAAAGTTATACGCAACAGAAGCGATAACCGTCCGTGGTTTATTCGGGCGAGCACCTAAAGGTCGACGAGCCACGAGCGCCTCTTCGTCCATCAAGTTTTCAACCGTTGCTTGAAAGTGCCAGTTGTCCTGATAGTAATAGTTAGCCGCTAAATCAAACACGGTCAGTGCATCTGTTACTTCACTGTCATCGGTATCACCTTGGCCAGCCGTTTCACGCATTTCACTGGTGTATTTCATAGCAACAAGGAAATCCCAATTGTCACCAGTCAAACCGCTTTCTAAACGCAATTGATGTTCCGGCGTATAAGGAAGCTCATCTCCTTTCGTCACATCGCCCCACTGAGAAAAGCTGGAGTTAAACGAGCTCTGAAAAATTGCTTCTGTGAATGTATAAGTAACGTTCACAGGGATTCGAAGCGCTAATCCAGCAATGTTTGCTCGAGGATTCCAACGACTCACAAATTCCAACCCTGAAATCTCAGCTTCACCCCCATTGAAGCCATCACCAGCGTCACAGCCTGTATCACTGGTTCTGCATCGACCGGTTAAATTGGAATAATCACTGAAGAAACCGATGGCTTCCAAGCTGTAATCTTCAAGATTAAATCGAAGTCCGTATTCCCAATTAATGCTTTCTTCAGGATCTAAATCGTCGGAACCTGAAATGGGTCCACTCGGCGTAAACCCTTTATTCACCCCAACTAAAAATCCAAGAGAATCCGTGAACTGATAGAACGCACCCAAACCAGGGATTAGAATTTTATCTGATGAATCATTGCTTTCGCTGTCATCCTGTTTATCCGTAAACTCATAATCAATCACCTCACCACGAAGTCCGGCAGTGACCGTCCAGTCTTGGTAAGTCAACTCATCTTTAACAAAGGCTGCAAAAGCAGTGGATTCACCTTTATTTACCAAACGATCAGCACGTTCAACGCCATCAAACACCATCACTCCATTGATCATGTTATAGGCTTTCACAGAATGCTCACGCTCTACGTAATCATTATGAAGGCGTACACCCGCTTCTAAGGCGTGCTCTATGTTGCCCGTAACCAAATCAAACGAGGCACTGAAATCAATGCCCTGTGAAATGTAATCACGTTTATTCGTACTGACATCCAAACGTTGATTTTCTTGAGTCGCATTCACTTCACCCGTCAATATCTGGTAGTAAAGCTGCTCAAGATCACCGGTCGGGTTGGTCAATACATCCGAAATGGAAACAGGCGCATTCAACCAAGGGTCACTTGGGTCACTGGTGTTTTTACGAAAGTCTTCCAGCTTTTCCCATGCTCGCGTAAAGTCATGACGATACACACGAGTTGTGAGGTCCAAGCCGTTATCAAAACTCATCACGTGGGACAAATTAATCTGCTTATGATCCCATTCCATGTTATCCAGCTGACTGCCTAAATAACGACGATAAGGATCATTATCAAAGTCGTCATCCGTTAATCCCAAATACGTCTCATCGGAATGTTCATTGCTGTAACCTAGATTCAAATCCAGACGATGATACACAGGGGCATTCGGATCAGACGTAACACGAAATTTCATGTTCAAATCATTTCGTTCAAATCCCGTGTCTTCGTTATTGTCCAACTCTTTGAAACCGTCGGCTGCCAGCGTAAGACCTTCCACTAAAAACCCATAATTGCCTTGAGTTCCGCCGGTATACGCATGGAGCTTTCGATAGTTATCCGTACCGTAAGATGCACTCACTCGACCCGCGTTTTCTTCTGGGATTTGAGTAGACACCATATTTAAAGCACCACCCACTGTATTTGGGCCATATTTAATTGCTACAGGCCCTTTAAATACTTCAACCGCTTCCATACGAGCAACGTTGGGGAAGTAATATGCGGAAGGCGCTGAATAAGGTGCAGGACCAATTAATATGCCGTCTTCCATCACCGTAATTTTCTGACTACGTTCCGCTGGCGCACCGCGCATACCAATGTTTGGGCGAAGGCCGTAACCGTCTTCATTTCGAACATAAACACCTGGCGTACTTGATAACACCTGATGGATATCACTGTAATTGAATTTCTCTAATTCCTGCTGATCCATAATATGGGCAGAACCGGGCAACGATTGAATATCCTCTTTACCGCCCGTAATTAACACTTCACTCATCTCTACCACATGAATGCTGTCTTCGGAAGTTTCGGTTTCCACGGTTTGTGCATTAGATATTTGTGTATTAGATAGTAATGGCAACAAGACCAATATACTGCTCATTAATTGATGCGAATTTTTCACTAGCGACCTCTGGGGGTAATGATCATTAATCGTTATCGGATTCTGCGCGTTCAGGCAGTCTGATATTGATGACATCGGCAAAGGTGCCTTTTAAAATGTCTGTAATTTGACGAATCTGCCCATGAATCTGGCAAGCTTCGTGTGAGGTAACCGTTGCGGGATCATCGGATGAGTTTTGGCAAATTTGAGCTTGTGTTGCATTGGCAATGTCTTCTATTTCATCCGCCAACGTTAAGTTGTTATCCACAAAGCTTTGAAGGCTTGCAATGCTTACATTCGTTTTATTTAATAAGTCGGCAACCGTGGACTCAAAACCACGTACTCTTAAGATGTCATCAAAGCCATTAACTAAGCCTAATGACTCTCCTGATTCAGCATCTTCATTTGAAAAGCCACCGACCAACAAGGCCTTGAAACCGTTTAGGTTTGAAAGAAGATTCTTAGCACCGCTTTCACTCAGCGTGAATTGAAGCTGATCTTCACAGGTGGTGGTAAAGCAACTCTGCTGCAAACCGAATGGAATCCCCAGTTTTTCATCTTTCGCTTCAACATCTAAATAAAACAAAGCTTCAAACGCAGACGTTAATGCATCGTCTTGGCTGGCAATATTGGAATCAGCGCCTCCTGCACTAATGTAGTTATTTCGATAATCATCCCCACCGCTAATCCAGGCATTATGCAGGCCTTGAGCCGTGGTATTTAAATCCGATGCAACGGCTTCGGCGTAAGCGCAACGTTGAGTTAAGCGTTCGTTATCCGTCAAGTCATTCCAATTCTGCGTTTCTACTACAGAACTTGGGCAAGTATGTGTTAACGTCGAGTTAAACAGAAGATACTCCATGGCATCCAAACCACGACCGCCATCCCTAACCGCATCAACAGTGATAAGACCGTCATCGAACGAAGCGACACTGCGATCAACCACACAACTGCTGGCCGAGTCTGGTGAATTCAAGCGTTTAGACTGTGCCTGATCATTCTCTGCAATCGGCCCTATTTGAAATGCCAAACTGGTTTGTACATCATTTAAAACAGACGACCAGCGAATTCGAGTTTGGGCTAATTCAGTGGCTTCATTTACGCCACCAATGGCCGTGCAATAACTTTGAACAGACGTTAATAACTCACCCGTACTGTCCATTAAATTGGCGTAAGTCGGAATCACGACATTGTCAGCAATGACAGTTAATGTATCTTGATATTCTGTACTTGCAGCGGTCGCTTCCGTTTCGACGGGATTACCACTGTCATCGTTGGCGCACCCAACCAGCCCCATGGCTAAGAAAATACTTAATGCAGATCGCGTGATAAGAGTATTCAACGCAGACTCCGTTGTTATCAAAGAGAATCAAATTTGAGAGGATTTGTAGCTAAATAAACAAAAGGAGCTCCGAGAGCTTCACTCCGAAAGCTTCACTTCGAAAGCTTCACTTCGAAAGCCCCTTTTGTTATTGGAATGAATTACCAACCCGCGATTTGCGCGTCCGTAAATTCGTAAACGTCTTGCATGATGTCTAGAGCATCATCCAGATTCGCTTGATAAGTCGTTAGCGCAGCAGAACCTGCTTCGACCAATACCGGAGCGGAGCCCATCTTTGTTAGAACAGTCTCTAACTGCGCTTCGCTACTAGTATCCGCTAGGAAAGGTGAGTTTGAATTAAACTGAAGACCCAATGCAAAGCCACGCATTTCGCTCCAATGTTTTGCATAATCTTTGAATTGATCTAGATCCGTGTAACCCGTAGCACTGTCTTTAAAATCATCAATGTCCGCTTTAACATCATTGATATAATGAACCACTGTTGCAGCGACACACTTTTCCCAAGTCAAAGATGCTGTAGCAATGGCTTCATCCAACTCAGTTTGACGAGCCGTTGTCATTTCACCATTCACGGTGGCTTCCGTAATGATTGCACGACCGGTTAAAAACGCACCAAACGCATCAGCAGTAAAATCAGTACCAAGGTCTGCTCGGTCGCGTTTTGCACAGTTGACGGAGTTCGCAAGATTGATTTCGCTCATCAAGTCGATCGTGCCCGAACCGCTGTAGTCGTTGTAGCCAGAACCAAACTCGGTACGACCACCTTTACCTGCAATTTCATCATCGCTGTATTCGTTGTAGTTACGAGCAGCGCCGAAGTAACCGAATGCTTCATCCCATTTGTGCTCAGCACCTGAATACGTTTTACCTTCGCTTTGCGTTAAGCTTGCAGCAAAGTCGGTATTAAGATAATCGTCAGTACCCTGGGAATACGCTACTGCCCCCAATAGAAATTTCTGAACCATTTGCTTGTAATCAATACCCGCTGCAGACACATAGTCCACATCAATGGATTCATTCGCACCGTTTACATTAACTGTTGGTGCGGTGACTGATGACGCAAGATTCGCGTAATCTGAGAAAAGTACGTCTACAAGATAATCTTCTGGAGAAGTCGTTGTACCGCCACCAATAAAACGACCTAATGGAAGTTCATTATCATTACCCGCCATTTTACCTTTCAGGTTTTTACCCGAAGAAATGTCACTGTAAACCGTTTGATCCAACGCTTGTCCATCAAGACTGAAACGAATGTTTTCAGCTGCAGATGTAGCATCGTCAAAGTCATACAACGCAAGGAGTTCCGTTTCAATGGTTGCCGCACTGGACGTGTCTTTCGTACTATCACCGATGTACGTTTTTAAATCATCAATCAAAACTTGGCGGAATGTCTGACCAGGGTAAGCAATACTGCTGTCACCATTAGAAAAGTTACTATCAAATGTATACGTGTCAGGAGCAGTAACGGCTGTTGAACCTTCACCGGATGTCACTGCACCGCTGTCATTTCCACTGCTGCTACCTCCACCACCGCAACCCGTTAAGACACCGCCCAAAACAAGTGAACAACTAACCAAGATCGAAGACTTCATACTACCCCCTAGTACATTTGATAAACGTGATGTAACAGTTGTAAAGAACTGTAAAGATGCGCATCTTATTGATACTAATAATAAGAGTCAATCTCATTTGCATTTAATTTTTCATTTATGTTTTGATAATACAACCCATTAAAAAATCAACTACTTAGTCAAGCTTGAAAATAAACTTCAATAGTTATAAGAACTTACACTAAGGAAACAAAAAGGATTTCTCGTAAATAAAGACAACAAAAAAACCTAATAAAAAAGAGTCAGAAAATCGAAGATGCTTTAACAAGACTTCCAATCTATGGTTAAAGAATGAACATTTTTTGGACACTATCTCTATTAATCCTCGTAACCTCTTCCCATGCTCAAAGCATACGAATCGTTACTGAAGATTTTGCACCTTATAATTATGTAGAACAGGGAACACCGAAAGGCATATCAACTGAGATCGTACAAGCAATCCAAACCGAGCTAATTGACCAAACCATAATCAAGACCTACCCATTTAAACGCACAATGGCGATTGCATTGAGTCATCCGAACACATTGATTTACTCCATAGTTCGAACGGCAGAAAGAGAAAATCAGTTCGAGTGGATTGGTACTCTCGTTCCCATGGTCGGAGGCTTGTTCAAACTTACATCCCGAACGGATATTCAGCCAAAAACATTGAATGATCTTCACAAATACCGAATCAGTGACATACAAGGCTCTGCCATTTGGGAATACTTAACTCAAAAGAACATTAAGGTTCATGAAATTCCTACAACCCAGCAAAACATTAAACTTCTCAAGTTAGGTCGGATGGATCTCATTGCTACAGATGAATTGAATTTTTATTTCGAAATCAAAAGGCTAAGATTTAATCCCAAAGATTTTGCCTCAGCTTTCCCAATTCAAGACATGTCGACAGACTTGTGGCTAGCCATTAATAAAGACAGCGATAAGCAGCTTATTCTCGATCTCAAGCAGGCAATGAACAAGGTAAAAGCAAGTCAAACGTTTACAGAGATTCTTGATCGTTACTACCTTTACAGAAATAAATAAATAACAAACTTGAAGTCATTCTAGGCATTCCCCATATATACTTGTCTGTCCTTTGAATACATCAGCAACAAGGTATGCCATGACCAATAACCTCATCGCAGATTTCATTTTCTTTTTCGCTGTCATTGACCCAATCGGAACTATCCCAGTATTTATTGCAGTTACACGCCATTACCAAGAATCGGTAAAAACCAAGATCGCCATTAAAGCGACTTTTATTGCCGCCGCCATTTTGCTTTTCTTTGTAGTTGCAGGCGAACTAATTCTAAATGCCATTGAGATCCCCTTACCTGCATTCCAAATCGCTGGCGGAATAGTGCTCTTTTTGTTTGCGTTATCCATGATCTTTGGTGAAAGTAAGCCCGACGAAGAAGTAAAAATGGCCAACAGCAGCGAAACAGCGGTATTCCCGTTGGCAATACCGTCGCTTGCTAGCCCCGGCGCTATGCTAGCTGCGGTCCTATTAACCAAAAATGACACCTATACCATTGCAGAACAAGCAATGACCACATCGATGATGCTTCTGGTGTTATTAATCTCAATGGTCTTTATGTTATTAGCCAGCAAGTTATACCGTCTCATTGGCTTCAGTGGCGCCAGTATTATTAGCCGAGTGATGGGGCTTATTCTTTCTTCTGTGGCAGTCACGAGTATTCTTGGTGGCATAAAAGCGTACTTCAGCTTGTAAATGGCACCAACTTAAAACCCCGTTTGCAGAGCCTTCGTTTCCTAAGGCTCTGCGCCTTCTATTTCTATCTGCTCCGTCTATTCCCACCTGCACATAAAGTAATCAGCCAACCGGTCGATGTATATATCAAATAAGAAAATATACGAGGGTTCGGTGTGAACATACGCAGTAAATTTATTACCTCTTTGATGGCGGGTGTAATTATCCCTGTCGTCGTAATTACCTTCATTGCGGTATTGAAATTCGAAGAAAATGCAGTTTCTTCCTTTGAACAACAAAGTATCAATGAAATACGCCAAATTGATAATGCCTTCACTCTGTACCTAAACGGCTTAGCTGAAGACGCTCTTTTCTTCTCAAAAACCAAAGAAATCCGAAGTTTAGACAGCTCCGTCACCAAGTATATGAATTCACCTGCTGAGGAAATGACACCGCTCTCAAACAGTAAGGTAGAGTCAGACGCTTATGAGTTAATGAAAGAGTTTGGCGAAGCACACCCTGATTTAGCCTATGTTTATCTGGGTACCAGCGATGGTGGTTACATCCAATGGCCAACGGGGAAAAATGCTGCGAATTACGACCCTCGCAAACGACCTTGGTATTCGGCCGCCACGAAAACCCCAAACCAAGCCGTTCGAGCGCCGGCTTACGCAGAAGTAACAACAGGAACACCTCTCCTTGATTATCTCAAAGTATTTGAAGGACAAGGGATTTCTGGGGTGGTGGGTGTCGATGTTACCTTGGCAAAATTAACCGAAATGGTTCAACAAGTTAAATTTGGTCAAGCTGGCTATTTAATGCTAGTTGAAGACACAGGGGTCGTTTTGGCTGACCCGTCCAATAGCGAAAACAACTTCAAAGCATTAAGCGAATTAGGCGAAAGTTATTCAGCACTAACGAACCAAACCGGTTTGATTGAAATAACACTGAACGAAGAAACTTGGTTTGCCAGTGTCTATGTTTCACCTGCTCTTGGCTGGAAATTCATTGGCTTAATGCCTACCGAAGAGGTATTCGCACTCTCCTCCGAATTAGAAAATACCATTCTATTCGTTAGCCTACTTCTCATTCTTGTTTTTGCGGTGCTGGGTTTTTGGTTATCAGGTTTAATAACCCATCCAATGAAAGTAATGACCCATGGCCTGCAAGAAATCGCCAGTGGCGAAGGCGATTTAACACGACGATTAACCGTAAAATCAAACGATGAATCAGGCATTATGGCCAATGGTTTTAATACCTTTGTCGACGTTATCCACAGATTAATTGATGAGATCAAAGAAAATGCGTCTCAGGTTGGCGATGAGGCTGAAAGTGCTAAACGAGTCTCTGAGCAAGTCAGAGAAATTTCTGATCAACAAACGATGGCTATTGAGCAAGTGTCTACCGCGTTTAATGAGATGGTCTCTACTTCAAACGAAGTAGCCCAAAACTGCAATGAAACTGCATCTGCTGCAGATAACAGTCAACAACAAGTACAGCAAGGCCGACAGTACATTCAAGAAACTTCAGAATCAGTAAACCTTCTTGAAGATATCATTGTGGGTTCAAATGATGCGATGAAAGAGCTTGCCGAGGAATCTGCGAACATCACTTCCATTTTGGATACCATTCGAGGCATTGCAGAACAAACCAATTTATTGGCACTGAACGCCGCAATTGAAGCCGCTCGAGCGGGAGAACAAGGCAGAGGCTTTGCCGTAGTCGCGGATGAAGTACGAACACTCGCTCAGAAAACCGCCGAATCAACGGAAGAAATCGATACATTGATATCCTCTTTAACGAAACGAACGGGCATTGTCTCCGAAAAACTTTCGAGCAGTTTAGAACACTCAATGCAAACGGTTGAAACCACTGAAAAGACCAAAGCCGTGTTTGAAGCGATTCAGCAATCCGTTACAACCATTCGAGACATGGCAACTCAGATTGCCGCAGCCGCCGAAGAACAGCATTCAGTAGCAGAAGACATCAATTTAAACATCACCAATGTTCACGATGAAGCATTGAAAGCAAATGAGACGTCCGTTCAGTCTGAAACGAATTCTCAAACACTTAATCATTTGTCCGATGAGTTAACCTCCCTTGTGTCTCGATTTAATACCTAAAGAGAGATGACAGAGAGCCACCTTATTTGAATGAAGCACAAAAAAGCCACGGGTTTAACTCGTGGCTTTTTTCGTTCTAAACTAATATATCTAAACTAAGCTGCGCTTGTTAACTTTTTATCTTTCTGAGCTTTTTTACCTTTCTGAGCGTTATTACCTTCCTGAACTTGCGGTTTCTTCAACTCCAGTGCCTCTTCTAACTCACTCAGAGATTCGTGCAAATATTGAATAAACTCAGGGGCATGACCGGCAGTGGCCTCGGTACTGGTTACGGCTACCGTTAAGGTTCCCGTGTAGCTCGTCACCACCAAAGTTAAGCCCATACCATCAGCAATGGGGGCCATCCCTTCCATGGATTTAAGCTTAGCGCCATCGAAGTACAAAGGAGAGGCTGGCCCCGGCACATTCGTAATGACTAAATTGAATACCGGCTTCATTCGCTTCGCAATGCGTAGTCGCGTGTAGGCTTTCATAACCCAAGAAGAAGACCAAGAAGGCAAATGAGCAATGACCTGCTCCATAGCCACTTCATTATTATATTCTTTTGCTTTTTGAGCGTTTAAATGAATTTTTTCTAATCGAGAAACAGGAGAATCTAAGTCTGTAGCCAAAGAGACCAACATAGGTGAAATCAAATTGCCTTGATCCTCTTCTTCGCCTGCCCTTTTTGAAACCGGCACCATAGCAACCATCGGCGATTTAGGTAATTGATCATGGTTCATTAAATACTTACGTAAGGCGCCTGCGCAGACCGTCAATACCACATCATTCAATGTACAACCCGGATACGCCTTCCTAACTGCCTTAATATTCGCCATCGATAAGTGAGCACTCGTAATCACTCTCGTTGGTTCCACTTGCCCATTAAAAAAAGAAGGTGGCGATTTAAAAAAATGTGGCGGCTGTTGCTCTTGATCACGACGTCGTAGAGAACGCGAACGGTTTACAGCGTTGCTAAAGGAATTGGACAGCACCATTAACCCCTTAGGGGCATGATACAAAGACTTGATGCGATTCTTTGCCATTTTGGACATGGACGCTTGCTCTGGCTCCCAAGTATCGTTTAATTCATCTATCCCTTCAGGGTCTGAACTTAGCAATCCGGCTAATATTTTTTCTGCAGATTTGCCATCAACTGCTGCATGATGAAACTTAAGAAGTACCGAAAACTCACCGTCTTTTGAATTTGAGTTTTCAATGAATAACATCTCCCATAATGGACGCGACGTATCTAAAATTTCACTGAAAAAGTTATTGATGAAGTTTGAGCGCTGACTGCCTGAATTTTCACCGTACAGGTAAACATGTTTTAGATGGTTTTTGAGATCAAACTGACTGTCTTCTATCCAGTATGGGCGATCGATGTCCAAAATAAATGAGGACAACCTACGTCTAAAAACAGGCGAAATGGGTAAACGGGATTCTATGTGTTGTCTAAATCGATGAAATGTCATGTCACCCGACTTAGGGGCTTCAAATGTCCATATACAGCCAATGTGCATTGGAGTTCGATAAGATTCAAGCGACAAGAATGTCGAGTCTAGATTAGAAAGTTGTTGCATGGTAAGCACCTATCAATGAGTTAAACCACCGATAATTCGAGCACTTAGCTACGGTGATAGAATAAATATGTAAATTAAGAGTACAACCGTACTCTTAGACATAAAACTCATTATTTTTGTGTCAACCCAATTTCCTGTAATCATCAGGAAACTAAGAACAAATACCACCCCAGCTAGTACTTTATTCGGTGAGTAAAACCTTGCCGTTGTATTTTCCACGCGATACAGAAAAATTAATAAAGTGTATGTGACGTTAAAAACTAGATGTTAAACTCAAATTAGCTTTTATTACGCCATGCTCTATCTTCATTATTTCTATTGTTATCTTTAAATTTCATCAAGAGTCTCTATGCGAACACCGATCATTACCCGTGAAGGATATAAACAATTAAAAAAAGAATTGGATCATTTATGGCGAGTTGAAAGGCCGGAAATCACTGAAAAAGTCACTTGGGCTGCCAGCTTAGGAGATCGCTCTGAAAATGCCGATTACAAAGAAAATAAACGAAAGCTTCGCGAGATCGATCGCAGGGTTCGGTACTTAACCAAGCAAATCGAAAAAGTTCAGGTGGTTGATTATTCTCCACAACAGGAAGGAAAGGTTTTCTTCGGTGCTTGGGTATCGATAGAAGATGAAGACGGAGAAAAAAAGGAGCTTAGAATTGTCGGGTACGATGAAATTTTCTTCGGCGTAAAAGAATACATCTCAATTGACTCACCGATGGCTCGCTCTTTATTAAAAAAAGAAGTGGACGATGAAGTTCTAGTGAAAGCACCAGAAGGCGATCATGTATGGTTCATTAATGAAATACGTTATCAAAAATAAATGGATTTTGTCTAAAATTGACGAGCATCTAGAGCCCGACGTTTCTTTTCAAAAAACTCCGGCTCCCAATGTCGTAATGCCACCAGCATACTTGAGCCAAATCGGTCTTCTAGAGGCAACTCTTCATCAATGGCGTGACGTTCGTTGAATTCATCCACTAACCGTAGAATCTTCTCTTGCAGTAATTGGTTGGATTGACGGGACAACATGCCATTGACAAACACCCGCTTTTCTCCAGGCTGGTTAAATCGGCTTCTTAAAAACTCAGCCTGCATTTTCTGTTCAAAAAATCGTTGAATAGGGCCGTATTTAATCCAATTGAAGTTTCTATCCACAATGAGTTTAATTCGATTATTAGGCAATAACTCTATGAGCTTTAAGCGATCCAGCTGGGCAAGGTGTTGAATCAGTTCGTGCTCAGAGAACTCGTACATGGATTGGATCATCTCAAAATCCCACCGATTCAAAACACTGTTGGCCACAATGAACAAACCTTCATTGGCGACCAATTGCTTTTCCTGATCCTCGGTTAATTGATAAATGCGATGTTGTTGCTTTTTAACTTCTGAAAATAAGTCACTCAACTCTAAATCAATCAAGCCACAAATGGCTTCTAAACGGTCCAGCGAAAAGCTTCCCTCGGAAAAAATACGTTTCACACTGGCCTCACTTAGAGCAAGCGCTTCAGCCACCTCTTTATAATTTTTCCCGTGTTGTTTTAGCAACCGTTTTAATGTCTTAACGACCAACTGTACTTGAGCCATGCTTTCCTTCCCTAGCAAGTATTAAATTACGCTACTTTGAATCCAGACAAATCCATTTCAAGACCAAAAGATTACATTATTTATGCTGCACTCTAAAACAAAAAAAGCTAACCATCCTCGATGATTAGCTTCCGTTAAACCAATTAAAACCACAAACTATCTAAGAAAAAAGACATTCAACTGGATTAACGAGTCGCCCAAACACAACCATTATCATCATTAGGAAAGCTTTCATCCAAGTACGTTAGAACTGATTCATCACTTTCAACACCTTGATCAAACGCGATGCGGTCAATGTAGGTGTCCGTTGTTTCTAGGGAGATAACAAGTTCATTTGCTACAGGGTTAATGACTTTCACCCATTGCCACAAAGTACTGTAACTGAAGTCATGTATGACGCCATCCATTGAGAAACGATTTTGATACTGGGGGTTATCCGTACATATTCTTAACCAAGCAGAGGTCATGTTGGCAGGTATTTGAGCGGTTAAGTTATAATCTTTTCTGCTTCTTCTTTCGTCCAGATTTCTCCAAGTAACAACAACGCCTTCTCCATCTTGCTCATCGTTTCCGTCGAGACCATTTCCTACGTCTTGATATTCTGCTTCCACAATGATCGGATCTGTAGTTGGAAGATACCCTCCGTTTTCATCCTTCGATGCCCAAGCACAATAACTGGCGGGGTATAAATCATTTAAATCCGTTGCTGACGTTCCACCATCGGTAAACGCTATTCGATCTAGGTATGTATTCGTGGTATCAAAAGTCACTGTCAGTAAGCTTGAAACAGCAGGTACTTCTACCCATTGCCAATGGTCACTGTATGAGAAAGAGAACTCCACATTGTTCACAGTGTATTTATTATGACTGCGATTCGGATTGTCCGTGCACACTCTTAACCAAACACGATCCAGACCATCAGACATTACTGCTGTTAAAGTGTAGGCCTCCACTCCCGCTGTTCGTTCTGTTTCGTCGTCCCAGGAAACCACCACAACTTCATCGTATTGCACATCCGTATTATCCAGTGAACTTCCAACCGATTGCGCTTCTGCCTGTACAATCAAAGGGCTTTCTGGAGGCGTCGTACCGCCATTATTACCACCAGTGCTCGCGCCGCCATCCGGTGTCCCTTCGCCCAAACCATGTTCATTATAATGTCGATAGGAAGTTGGTTCGTTATTACCACTCAAGTATTCAGACTCACAGATTAACGAAATAAAATCGGATTTCTCACCGTATTGATAAATCACTTCTTTACTGTATAAGCCAGAACAATCATCTTCATGATAATGATTCATCAATACCAACTTGTCTTCATTAAGAAAACTGATCAGATCCTGCTTTGGCCACCAGTGGTTGCCAATTACTCCGTTATCATCTCGCTCATTGCCATAACTTTCGAAGGTCACACCATCCATGTATTGGCCATACACCCCTCGGGTATTTTTGGACATACATAACATGTCTTGATTACGCGTATGCTCACACAACGCTTGCATGTAGTAGTAACCCAGCTCAGGATCAGCAATATAACCATACGTATCGCCATAATCACTGTCTTCCATCCAATCCATATTGTCATACTCGACCCAATCACAACCAATTTGAGACAAGTAATCAATGCGCTGCTTCATGATGGGTAAAGCACCATGAATGTCTTTGATAAAATACTCGCCCTGCCATTCACCCCATTGCTTGGTCACACTGAAGGGTTGCAGTTGAGAAAAGTCATCTCTCCAGTCTTCTGCTGTTCCGACACTGATATAACAACCGACCTCATTTCGAACGTCTTTGGTGTCTTGTTTTGCCTTAATTTCGGTAATTTTATTGGTTACTTCTGTTTGATTGCCAGTTAATTCAAAAGGGTCAATAAGGACGTAGCATCCTGCCGCATTATCAAGAATGTATTGATAACTGTCGTTGTTCCAATTTTCTTGATAGGCATGGTTATAGACGCATCGAGATTGATTGATATTGCTTCCATCCATAGGAGACATAATGGTGTTTGCATATCCACCTTCTGACTCCAAACTAACCAACAGCAAAAACAGAAACACGGCGAATGATTGAAACCGAAGATGGGAACCCTGCATTACTGAGCACGGATTAATCGAAACTCTTTTCATGAACGTCACTCCTTTTGACTGTGTCTTGAGCAGACCAATTGATGGATTTTCTAAAACTAGAAAAACCGATCATCTATTTTCAGACTAGATGACATCCTTCGTCGAACACATCTACCTAAAACACGACACCAATGATAGAAAAGACTTGAGGCCTTATAAAACAAGAAATATTTAGATCATCTGACAAAAAGACAGGACGCAATAGTACGAATTAAAGCCTGAATGTATTTAGTAAAAGAGACTAGAAACACAACGCACATTATCCCTTCTATTCAACCCGTTCGTATTAATAGTCACCTTGAATGGAACACTATTTTTTAGCCATCGCCTCCATCCATAAAACCGTACTTACACGATAGAACAGCCGTCGTAAAATCGTTAAACTTCCATTTAATACGGTTCTGCTCAAGAAACTAGTTAAGGAAAGCCATGATTGTTTTGCCCACAGAGAAGCGTTTTGATTGGAAGCATGCACCGGTCATGCTATTCAGCATTGCAATCATCAATATACTGGTATTTTTTCTTTATCAATCCGCAGATCAAAGTAAATACATCAACGCTTTAGAAAGTTATGAACATAATAATCTGCTCAGAACAGAGTGACCTGCATACCAAAACTTTTTAGACAGTCTCGACGAAAGAGAGCTTCTCAACGAGTTAAACCAACAATTCAACAATGAGCGCTACTCAAGCATAGTGGAGTACATTGTCGGTGATGAAGCGTTCTACCAATATATCTTGAACAATGAAGAGCTACTGTACTTCGACCCATATAAAACCAACGACGACTTTCAAAACTGGCGACGTAAAAGAAACGAAGTCGATGACTATTTCTATTCAATCAGTACATTTCAGGGAGGGCTAATTCCCGAACAACTCAGTGCTTCGACACTCATCAGTTACCAGTTTCTGCATGGTGATTTTTATCATTTATTGGGTAACCTGTTCTTTCTTATTTTCTGTGGATTTGCAGTGGAAGCCGCTCTGGGGGCATGGTTATTCTTAGGCCTTTATTTGGCTTCAGGAATCACCGGAGGACTGCTCTATACCCTGCTGGATCTGGACAGTAACATCCCTTTGGTTGGTGCATCAGGTGCGATTTCTGGTGTTATGGCCATGTATTTGGGAATTTTCAGACTACGCAAGATTGAGTTCTTTTATTGGGTTTTCGTTTTTGCTGGCTACTTCCGCGCGCCCGCTTTGCTGGTGCTTCCTTTCTACATAGGAAAAGAGCTGTTGGATTATTTCCTTAACCCAAATTCAGGCGTTGCCTTTATGTGCCACACAGGAGGCTTTATAGGTGGCGGAGCATTAATGGCCATCTGTTATAAACTAAAACCAGAATTAATTAACAATGAATACGTTGAAGAAAACCAAGAAGCGCCTCCTGAACGTCAATCTCTCGCCAAAATTTATACACATATTGATCAGTTTCGTTTTGAACAAGCCTTTAATGCAATACACAAACATGAGCGCGAATACGGCAAAGAGTTTGACTTAACACTACTTCGTTTCCAACTTACTCACGCGCTGAATGAAGAAGCCCGAATAGAAAGCCTAATTGATCTCATAAATACCCAGCCATTTACCCATCAACAGACATCCAAACTCGCTAACGCTTGGCAAGAGAGCAAAGCAATTCACAATGAACTTGATACGAAAGACACAGTTCAACTGGCAATGAATTTAATATCACCAGAACACCTTCCCCTTGTGGAAGAGATTTTTAATCGTCTCTACAGCAATAAACCAGAAGATCCACGTTTAGTAGGCTTAGCTCAAAAGCTGGCGTTCATCTTCGAAAAACAGAAAGACAAAGGAAAAGCCAAGCAATATCAAACCATTGCAGACCACCATTCACAGGGGAATATTTAATGTCTTACTGTAAATATCATCCTTTAAACACGGCTCAATTTAGCTGCCATGAATGTGATTGTAACCTCTGTAAACGTTGCATAAATGAAGGTAGGAACGCATCCAAGCATCGCTGCTTCTCGTGTGAAAACGAAGTCACTTCTTTAGGCGCTGCGATCAATGTTGCTCCCTTCTGGCGACGTATCGATCAAGCCTTTAAATACCCTTTAGCGACGGAAGTGTTGGTGATGATCGGTCTACTCTCGCTAATGACGACGCTGGCTTCATTTTTAGCACTGCCTTTAATGGCCGCACTCAACCTCATCGGCGGCGCCATTATTATTAAATACTGCTTTAATTGTCTTTCTGCCACTGCAAAAGGAAGAATGTCACCACCCGATTTTAAAGATTCCTACGAAGGCAGTATTCTGCTCATCTTTAAATTAACTTTTATCGTAGTTGTTCTCAGCGCCATTGCGATAGCAGCTTACGCCTTTTTAAATCCCGCTTTTGGCAGTCTACTTGGCTTTTTATTGATTACGGCTTTCCCTGCAATCATCATTTTATACGCCATTACAGAGAATATATTTGAAGCCGTTAATCCGTTAAAAATTATAAGTCTCATTTTAAGGATCGGACTCCCCTATGGCCTGATTCTAGGTATTCTCTTAATCATGATTACGTCGGTTGGGATTCTTAGTGATCTTATTATTTATAAACAAACAGCAATCACCCTAGTATTTCAGTCCGCTGTGGCTAACTATTATTTAATCGTCATGTTCCACATCATGGGATATATGATCTTTCAATATCAAAATGACTTGGGCTATTCCGCTGAAGCTGACGACCAAAACAAAGACCCTATACGCTCTGAACCGGAAAAGATTTGTGCAAAAATACATATCATGATCAAAGAAGGTCATTGGCACCTCGTCGATGAAACATTCAAAAACGCCCTTACTCGATTTAAAGAACATCCCCAACTGAACTCCGAGTATTTTCTATATACATTGTCTTTACTGCCTTCTCATCCTTCTGATGCAGAAAAGCAGCAGGAAGCATGCGTGATTTTTGGCCGCTATTTCATGTTTCTAATTAAAAACCATCAGGAACACAGGTTATATGTCGATTACTCAAAAGTACTGTTAGTTATGACGCATTACCAACCTGAAGAAGCCAGATTACGCTTCGAGCTCGCAAAAACTAGCTCGGAAAATGGAAACACCAAACAAGCAGTAAAACTCCTGTATGGTTTGCATAAATCCCATCCAAGTTTTATGCATCTCATTCCTGCTTATGAGCTGCTCGCAGATGAACTTGAAACACTTCCCAATATGGAGAAACAAGTAACTCAATGTCGAAAATTAGTCTCTGCGCTTAAGGAGCGAAACCCCACAGACTTGATCCCAAATGAAGCCGTCGAAGAAACGTCAAATGGAAAAGAAACAGACAATAGTTTGGATGACTATCAGAAAACTGAAAATAAAGGCTTGGCTCCCATCGAGTACAAACCTTAGACGCAATGAAAGCCCGAAAGGGCTTTTCTTAAGAACCGGATAAGCAAGCTTGTTCGATCGGCTCTAATTCAAACTGCCCAAGCTCATGCATCACGCCATTTAACATCACATCCACTTTATGAACACCGGGGTAATGCTTTCTTGTGCTCATTTCGGCCAAAGAAACTTTTTTACCCAATGATATTATCTCATTAGGTTTTAACGTCACCGACTTCATTTTGAAGACTTTTGGGCTAGGCTTTCCATTCGCTTTCATAAAATGAATTCTAAAGTCGACCATCACAGACTGGGTGATTTGATCTTGGTTATGTAAATCAAAACTGATATGAACTGAGTTCCCCATTTTAGGTTTGGGTGGTGACATATTTTCCGCTTGTATCACCAGTTTCGAATTTGGCTGAAAGCCAAGAATGGCCAACGCTTTCGGGTCTGCTCGCTTTACAGCAGATCTTAACGCATGACGAACAACCCATTGTCGATCTTCAGATGCGTCAACCATCCAACGCTCAGCTACATCCACAAGTATTTGAGGGTGATCTTTGCCGATGTCATTCAAATTATTCGCCACTGAACGGCGAACAAAAAGTTCTGGATCATCTTTAAGTATTTCCAGTATCTCTAGCACTGGCGCAGGATCTTTTTGAAAGCTTGGCAAACGTTGAGCCCAAGGCAATCGAGGTCGAGTGCCTTCGGAAGCCAAACGACGAATGTGTACATCAGAATCTAATGCCCATATTCCCAGACGCTTCATGGTTTTTTCTGGGTACTTTTCAATGAACGCACGAATACTGAACTCAGCAGAAAAACGCTGTGTTAGTTCATATTGGGCATTCATTGATTCTTCAAAATGATCTAACCCAAACTCAGAAACAAAGAGAACATGAGGGAAATACAAAAATGGACTCATGCCAAAATAATCAGTCCGTTCTAATTTAGCGCCAAGAGAATCTACAAGAACGTTAATCGCTTCAGAGTATTTAGATGGCAAATAATCACGGAGTACATGAGCGATATGAAGCGCTCGGCCTTTTAATTCAAGACCCTCATAATCCACCAATACCTGTTCAATAAAACCTTCAGCATCAAATTCAGAGTAAACATCTACGAGCATAGCAGCTATGTTCTTTGGGATTTCTGGGCCAAACTGATGCTTTAAAGACTCTGCCATGGTGAGTTCCTAATAATGGATTTACGATTTTAATGGTTATCTGGCAGGTATGCTCTCAAAACCTACTGACAGGTTTTGTCAGTAGGCTTTCAAGAATGTTCTTTTATCGCAGGAAACTCATTCTGTGGATAAGTTACACCGCCCTTTTATTGAGTATAGAATCCGCCAACTTAAATCAGCACCATAGGCTTTTTGAATAACGTACGTAAAAACGTGTTCTTTGGTCATATAAAACACACCAAAGAAACCCTCTTTTTGAATGCACCGATACTGACTTTCACAATTTTCAAAAATAGGGCTGGAATCATTATTTTCTATCAAACGCCAACGATCATGTTGGTGTACCGTATCATCGTCATGATGATGCTCATCAGTCAGTCGTAAACGAAACTTTGAAACATCATAAATTAAAGCTTGGATGCCAACATTCCCACCGTTTTCAACACCGGCGCCCGCCTCTCCTACACATAAGTATGATTGAGAAAACGTGAACTGAGAAACGAAACACAACACTAAGCTCAAGTACTTCATGATCTTGACGCCTTATGTTCAGTGAGGTCGCCTTTCCTGCGCATAGATCTCGACATCCAGTACACATTCAGATTTGAGATACACAGCCAAAAGACCTTTGTTCATAGCAAGCGCTTCAAATCCAAGTTAGAACAACACTGGTTGATTTTTAAACAGAACATTTAGATTTTAGCAAACTTTATAGAACTCTGTTGATCCAGTATTTAAAAGCAAAAAGCTTATTCCTGATGTTTTTCTTATCCATGTCTAATTAAAGGTATTTAATAAATTACCACAACAAGGGTACACTGCCGCACCAAAACCAAACCTACAAGACAGCTTTTCAGGAATAATCATGGATGATTTCCCCAAACCTAAAACCGTTTGCTTCGTATTATTTGATGGGGTTCAAATCTTGGACGTCTCAGGCCCAGCGGAAGTTTTAAGCCAGGCCAACACGATTACAGGAAAAAAGATCTACGACATCATATATGTCAGTAGTAGCCCTACAGGCCAAGTCATGACATCTTCTGGCATTCGCTTCGTTACCGATCCTCTACCTCAATTAGAACAATTGGATGTGATTGTTTTACCGGGTGGCTACGATGTATTAATCAACGAAGACACCGAAGATAAGAAGCTCATGGATTGGTTACAAACCACCGTAAAAAAGACGGACTTGAAAATTTCGATATGTTTAGGTGCCTTTATTCTTGGCGAGCTAGGCCTCCTATCCAATAAAAAAGTAACCACCCACTGGCAGGGTATCTCAACTCTTAAAGAGCGATTTTCCGATGCTAACGTAATGAACGACATTCTTCATATTAAAGATAAAGACGTGTGGTCTTCAGCCGCCATATTAACTGGTATCGACATGATGCTTGCAATGGTAAAAAAAGATATTAACAACGCCGTTGCGTTAGAAATCGCCCGAATTTTAGGCATATATCTGTTCCGAGAAGGCAACCAACCTCAAATTTCGGCCGCTATTAATTTCCAATCCAAAATACAAGACGCCTCCTTACTTACCCTTATATCGTGGTTAGAAAATCGCTTAGATGCCCAAATTACGATTGAAGAAATGGCAAATTTCTCTGCAATGTCTGTTCGTAGCTTGCACCGAAAGTGCCAAACCACATTCCAACGACAGTGAGTGCCAATTCAGTAAATTATTGACCAGATAACTAAGTAGACGTGATTAAAAAATGTAAGGTGTGGTCTCTTCACAAGGCCGAGCTATGAATCCCGTTTTAAGAAGCGGACGGTTTAAGCTCAACTGAATATTTGACGGCTCCTACAAAAAGTCGAAAACAGGACGTTTTAATCATGCAACAACTAAGAAAACCTCTTTCCCTTTTCGTTCTCAGTGCATTAATTTCAGCTTGTAGCGGAGGCAGTAGCTCCAGCTCAACCCCTTCACCTGAAACACCAGATACAGACCCAGATGCAGTGACACTTTCCGGGAAAGTACTCGCACCTGATAATGACACGCCTCTCTCAGGCGCAACAGTTTATATTCCTGCAGCGCCTCAAGCGTCAAAGAACTCAATCACAACGACTAAATCGTTAGCCGGGGCGTCTATCTCCAACCCTGAAACTCAAAGCCAAGGCGTATTCTTTGCCTCCGAAGCGTTAACGCAATGCAACGCGCCCACTCAAGACTACTTAATTTACACATGTACCAATCCCGATGGCACGTTCAGTTTATCCTTAACCACCGAGTCAGAATCAATTGACTTATCCATAGAGAAAGGCGTTTTCAATTTTACAAGCAACACGGATGTTGATGCTGACACCAAAGAAGTTGACTTCGGTGATCTACCTATCCCGAAAGTAATATAGAAATCGCCGTCATCGCTGGCGCATATGACCGGATGGAAGACATTCTTGCTAAATTAGGTTTCGGAGAAGTGGATCCAACCACTCACCAGCTTATAGCAGGTACTGAGAAATTCGATATATATGATCCAACGGATCTGGATGAAAACTATCCGAGCCTAGAAACTCTGTTCGAAGATGACCCTGCTACCCAAAAACCTAGATTATTTAACTACGACATCATCTTCATCAACTGTGATGATTCCCCAAACAGTTACTTGCTGCCTCAAGATCCAGAAACTACGACTCTGATCCGAGACTATGTAAACCAAGGTGGTCGGTTATACGTGACGGACTTATCTTACGATTACATTGAACACGCTTTCCCCGAATATATTGACTTCTTACACAGCGATGACTCAGAGGAAAATGAACCTGAATTAATCAATATCGCAGAGTACGGCTTTTGGGGGATAACGCCGGATGCTCAAATCCACAACGATCAATTAACCGCCTGGCTAGCTAACGTCACTTGCGAAGGAGGTTCATGCTTAAACGACGATGACACGGTGACAATTAAAGGGTTCCTACGGTATTGGGCATTAATGAATGGAGCTGAACCGTCCATGACTGACGAGGTCACCACTTGGGTCAGTGGACCTGTAGTCTGGGCTGATATCTTTGCCGACACCTTCGAACAAGAAGGCATAAAACCTTTGACAGTGACGTTTGATTTTGGGCAAGGACGGGTTTTATACACCTCTTACCACACAGAAGATGAAGACCCTGTTGCTGGTTTTTGGCCACAAGAACGAATTCTTCAATACTTAATCTTTGAGATGTAAGTCTGTTTGAGAGTAGGAAGCTAGGAGTAAGGAATGGAGAGTCACGATTCTCCATTCCATTTTCTTCCTTATATACATTCTCAGTGATTGTTTAAGTCAATACGTTAGCTAGTGACTGATAATTCAAAGACCTATAGACGATTCTTAGGTTGAATTCTGAATTATTTCATCTATCTTATTTAAATCACTACTAAACTGTTTCAGTTATGCTGCCGATAAATCAAGTTAAGTATTTTTATAAGCATTAATAGAAACTACGAGAGAAGAGAATGGCTGAAGACGATAAAGAACAGGAAGAACTCTCCGAAGAACAGAAAATCCAGATATTAGAGAAAAAGAATACCTCTCTAAAAATGCTGACCACCGTTTTAGGAGGTATCAGCTTTGTGCTTTTATTAGGTATCGGGACTTTAGGTTATCTTTTGGCCGATAAACCTGCGGTTGAATTTACGACCACCACTGAAACAAGCGAACTGAAAAACAAAGTCGAAGTTCAGCAAGCCAATTTAGAAAAGCTCACAGCGCAATTTGAGCTATTGGCTCAACAACGCAGCAGTGCTGCTGGCATACCTCGTGAAGCCGCTATTGAAGCACAAAGAGATGTCATTCGTTTAATCAAACTCATGCAAAGCAGTATGCGTGATGAGTCAAGAATGATTAAAGGTGCACGCTCATGGTACGAACATTACAATCAACTTCTTGAAGCGCTACGCCAAAAAGCTAAAGACAGAATAATTAAACTCGGTTCGCAACCACCTCCGGATGCAGACCCAGTTAAAAAGAAAAAGAGCACAAAGAGTGATGATTTCTCAGAAGCACTCTTCTAGACAAAGGGCCTAAAGGCCCTTTTTTTGTATCCACTAACTGTACTCACAAAGAAAACATCATCAGTAATTCCCTATAGCCGATGTAATCTTGTTCTTACATGCTGTAAATTGCCAACTTCAAACATTTCTCTATAATGTGATAAGTGCCACATAAAAATCGGACATTAATCACCGACCTTCTATTCTTCGTACAAAAACCCTCTTAAAAGCCAAACTTTAGCATTAAACCACTACAGAAAAACTTCTTATTTTTGAAGGATATATCTCACAAAAATCACATAAAGAGCCGTTTCATTTCTCGACTTTGGTGTCTCATGAATTGAACTTATGCAAGCCGTTTTGATTGCTATATTTACCTCCAGAAGGAAGAACACAGTAAGCACTTATGCTTTGGGGGAATAAGATGGAAAAGATCATTCAACTATCACTTGATGCGATACACCACGCAGAAGTAAAGAATCCATCAGTAATACAAGGATTAGGATTTAAGTCTCATATCAAACGCGTTATGACAACCTTAGTAGCAACGGTATGCTTCGCGTACGGCAGCACAAGTGTTGCTCAGGAAAGTGCATATTGGCCACCAGCGACTGAAACGCTGACAGAAAATGGCTTATCTGTTCAGCACATCGGTAGCGCAATGCGTCATAACAACAACAAGCCGGTGTATATAGCCAGTTTATATAGCCAAGATGAGTTTCCAAATACAGCGGTACTCTATTCCAATGATGGGGCAAAAGAACTTCAACTGATCGTCATGGATGAATCAATGAGTTATCGCCGATTTAAGCGCATTTTAAGAAATGATTTTCTTATCACTCTTAAAGAAGATGAGTTCACTGAGCTTCAACCGAAAATCAATGAATTATTGCTCTCATTGAAATCCGATTATCGCGTCGGTTCTCTCGTCACTATTGCCTATGATCCATTACGTGATGCAACAGTCTTACGGTTAGACAGTAAACGTAAAGCGACCATAGACGGTAAAACGCTATTTAATGCCACACTGAAAGCCATGGTAGGAGATCGAGCACCAAGTCGTTTCTTTAAGGAATCATTACTGGGCAAACGTATGCCAATAATTGATATTTCAATGGAACAAGAAACATTACTTACCCAATATATGGATAAGCGTTTAGACAAACAAACACCTTCAGGGTATGAAAAACATGAATGGGTTGTGAATACAGAAGTTGAGCTCTAAACGGTAACCCTCTTCTTTAAATAAAGGGTAGGCAGAAAGCCTGACGAAACGCTTCATTTCTGAGGCTTTCACATGGGTTTTCGTTGTCTATTCTTTTTCTTTTCTTACAGCCTCTCCAACTCAGCGACTTCTTACAATAGAGCCATTTAGAACAAGGCAAAGCCAATCCTTTCCCTTACTTACCCTTCCACCTCAGCAAGGTAAGTTTCGTGAACTAGAGGCTTAAGAAATGCCTTCCACGTCGAAGCCTATACACCCATCCATAAGACTTCCCCCGCTATCCCCTTTGATCAATAAGAAATAACTGACAGCGAGCCGATTCTACCCAGCCCTACGAGGAAGTGTTCGTATGCGCCGAGCCCTTCTTTAGTTTTAAAAAAGAAAATAATAACCGATAACAAATAACATGAAGCGTCAGGCATGGACATGAGGCGTCAGGCATGGATCAGACTAAGCCCATGTTCAATCAGACAAAAAAAAGCCACGTACTACCTAATAAAAGATAGCCGTGGCTTTTCAATCAAGTGTCTACTGACTAAGGCATTAGCCTAGATAGTTCAGCATTACACCTGCTGCTACCGCAGAACCGATTACACCAGCAACGTTTGGTCCCATTGCGTGCATAAGCAAAAAGTTTTGCTTATTCGCTTCAAGACCTACTTTGTTGGATACACGGGCAGCCATAGGAACCGCTGATACACCTGCTGAACCAATCAATGGATTCACAGGCGTCTTAACAAACTTATTCATGATCTTAGCCATGATAACACCAGCAGCAGTACCGATACCGAATGCAACGATACCCAGCGCCATAATGCCTAATGTTTCTGTTGCCAAGAACTTATCAGCTACAAGCTTAGAGCCAACCGATAGACCAAGGAAGATAGTAACAACGTTAATTAATGCGTTTTGAGCTGTATCACTCAGACGATCAACCACGCCACATTCTTTCATCAGGTTACCGAAACAGAACATACCAAGTAGTGGTGCTGCATCAGGAAGCAATAGAGCCACAAGAACTAGAACGATGATCGGGAATACGATCTTCTCAGTCTTAGTTACATGGCGAGCCTGAGTCATCTGAATCGCACGTTCTTTCTCAGTTGTTAATGCTCTCATAATTGGCGGCTGAATCATTGGAACCAATGCCATATATGAGTATGCAGCTACTGCAATCGCACCAAGGAACTCAGGCGCTAGCTTAGACGCTACGAAGATAGATGTTGGGCCATCAGCACCACCAATAATACCAATCGCTGCCGCCTGTTCTACAGTGAACTCCATGATACCCAGCTCAGTCATACCTACCGCACCAAATACAGTTGCGAAGATACCAAACTGTGCTGCTGCACCTAGAAGAAGCGTCTTAGGGTTTGACAACAACGGACCGAAGTCAGTCATTGCACCAACACCCATGAAGATCAACAGCGGAGCAATGGTTGAACCAATCGCTACATTGTAGAACTGATACAACATACCATGGCCATAGCCCGCATCCTGAGCGATGTTCATCGCTACCGTCTGAGTCGCCGCTGGCGCTTCATCGTAAGCAACAAGAATAGCCTTGTAACCCGCATCACCCGCAACACCTAAAACTTGCCCAATCTGATTAGCAAGCTCTGGCGTGCCCACGTGCAACGCTTGTTCAAGCGCATGATAAGCCAAACCAGCTTCAGGAATATTCGCGAGAATACCGCCCATACCGATTGGTACCAGCAACAAAGGCTCGAAGCCTTTTACGATTGCAAGGTACAACAAGCCCAAGCAGACCACGATCATAGAGAACTGGCCGATATCGATGTTGTACATCCCGGAGGAGTACCAAAGATTTAATACGTTTTCCATTAAGTCAGCCCCTATTAACCGAGAGTTAGAAGAGTATCGCCAACTTTAACAGCGTCGCCTTCTTTCACAGAGATAGCACCAACTACGCCTGCTTTCGCAGCACTTACTTCGGTTTCCATCTTCATTGCTTCAAGAATCATCAGCGTTTGGCCTTCTTCAACCTGCTGACCTGGAGTAACAAGTACTTTCCAGATGTTACCAGCAAGAGGCGCCGCAACTGGATCACCGCCACCTACTGGAGCTGCTGCTGGAGCACCGCCTGCTGCTGGAGCTGAACCGCCGAATGATAATGGAGCACCATTAACTGGAGCCAAATCAGTAACGTCACCGCCTTCGTCAACTTTAACAACGTATTCATTGCCATCGACGCTTACAGTATACGTATCTTCATCTAAGCCTTTTGGTGCTGGCTCAAATGCGTCTGGGTTACCACGATTTTCCAAGAACTTTGGAGCAATCTGTGGGAACAAGGCATAAGTCAAAGCATCATCAATCTTGTCTTCAGACAATTTGATGCCCTTCTCAGCAGCCAACTTATCTACGTCAGCGACAATCTTATCCATTTCATTTTCGATAAGATCAGCTGGACGACAAGTTATTACGTCTGCACCGTCAAGAACGCGTGCTTGAAGTTCAGCATTGTAAGGCGCAGGCGCTGCACCGTATTCGCCTTTCAAGATGCCTTGAGTTTCTTTTGAAATTGACTTGTAACGTTCGCCCGTCAATACGTTAAGTACAGCCTGTGTACCTACGATTTGAGACGTTGGAGTTACTAGAGGAATATGACCAAGATCTTCACGTACACGTGGGATCTCTTTTAATACTTCATCGAACTTGTCTGCTGCACCTTGCTCTTTCAACTGGCCTTCCATGTTCGTTAACATGCCACCAGGAACTTGAGCAACTAGGATACGAGAGTCCGTACCACGTAGAGCACCTTCAAACTTCGCATACTTCTTACGAACATTACGGAAATACGCCGCAATTTCTTCAAGAAGCTGAAGATTAAGACCTGTATCACGATCAGTCCCCTGTAGGGCTGCTACAACCGTTTCCGTTGCAGAGTGACCGTAGGTCATAGACATTGAAGAGATCGCCGTGTCAACACGGTCAACGCCCGCTTCAATTGCCTTAAGAATAGACATATCAGACAAACCAGCCGTTGCATGGCAGTGAAGTTGAACTTCAAGGTCTGTTTCTGTTTTAAGACGAGTAACAAGATCGAACACTTCGTATGGGTTAATGATACCAGCCATATCTTTAATGGCGATGGAATCAGCACCTAAGTCTTCAATTTGTTTAGCCAAAGACAACCAAGCGTCCATGTTATGAACAGGACTTGTTGTGTATGACAAAGTACCTTGTGCGTGCTTTCCGTTAGCCTTAACTGCTTTAATTGCAGTTTCAAGGTTGCGAGGATCATTCATCGCATCAAATACACGGAAAACATCAACACCGTTTGTAGCTGCACGCTCAACAAACTTCTCAACTACATCGTCTGCGTAGTGACGGTAACCTAGCAAGTTCTGGCCACGTAAAAGCATCTGATGCTTTGTATTTGGCATTGCTTTCTTAAATTCACGGATACGATCCCAAGGGTCTTCACCTAAGAAACGAATGCATGAATCAAATGTTGCTCCACCCCAAGATTCTAGAGACCAGTAACCAACTTGGTCCAGCTTCTCAGCGATTGGTAGCATATCGTCGATACGCATACGCGTTGCAAATAATGATTGGTGCGCATCTCTTAGTACTACGTCAGTAATGCCTAGAGGTTTTTTATTCTCGGTCATGGGTATATGGCCTTTCCTAAAACGTTCGATTAAACGTGCTTAACAAATTCATTCACTACTTTTGGCGTGAACGATGTTCCTGAACAGCAGCTTTGAGCACTGCCAACAATTTTGGATCCACTCCATTTCCTGTTTGTGCAGGAGCTACAGGAGCAGGTGTAACTGGCTCTGGTTCAGGGAAAAATTTAACAACTACTTTGGACATCGCAGTTGTAGCAAAAATGAGAACCACTAGAAATGAGAAAACAAATCCCATACCTAGCATCATTAGCGTTACGCCTTCACTCATTAATTCGGACATGCGGTCTCCTTATTGGTAACCGTAGTTCAGTCCCATAAATCGGTTAGATTCAGGGCTCCCTCTGTATGACTTTGTGAATCATACGTTTCATGTATTGCTAGTAACTACTTACCATTTATCTGAGATAACTGAATTAATCTGCATGAATAATAGGCAACACAGGTAGCAAACCGGCAATACTTTACCCAGTAAAGTTTTTTTACGCAATATTGACAAGATAAATAGATAGCTACAAAAGACAAAAAACACGTGAGAATTGCACTATTTTCGCTAAAATGTGCACTTTTTTGAACCAACGAGTAAATATGAGAATATCACTTGCCCCAATGGAAGGCGTTTTAGACGCACCATTAAGAGAAATACTGACTCGTTTAGGTCATTATGATCTCTGTGTATCAGAGTTCATTCGAATCAGCGATCAAGGCCTTCCAAGTAAGGTATTTTATCGACTTTGTCCTGAACTTCGCCGTAACGGACAAACCTCTTCTGGCACACCGGTGAGAGTCCAATTATTGGGAAATAATCCTGAAACACTTTCAATCAGTGCAAAAAAAGCGGTGGCGCTAGGCTCACCTGGCATCGATTTGAATTTTGGGTGCCCTGCGAAAACAGTTAACAAAAATAAAGGCGGCGCTATTCTCCTAAAAGAACCTAACAGCATTTACAGCATCATTAATACTGTGCGTAAAGCAGTACCCGAAGAATTTCCTGTCACTGCAAAAATGCGATTGGGATTCGATACCGATGAAAACGCCCTTGAAATAGCCAAAGGCATTCAAAGCGCTGGGGCAGATGAATTGGTCATTCACGCGAGAACCAAAGTCCAAGGCTATAAACCTCCCGCTCACTGGCATTTACTGGCTGAAATAAAAGAAACCTTATCCATACCTGTAATTGCAAATGGCGAGGTTTGGACACTTAAAGATTATAATGCCTGTCGTGAAGCCAGCCAGTGCAGCGACATTATGATTGGACGCGGGGCCATTGCAGCACCATTCCTTATCGAAGAAATCAGATCTTCACTTCAAGGAACAGTCCCCCCTATACGAACATGGGAAAAAGACACCAAACCATTACTGGCCGAATATTACGATGCTTGTATGCCTGATGGCACCCCTAAACAGGAAGCGTATTTGGTTGGGCGAGTAAAACAATGGCTGAATATGATGAGCTGGCAAAACCCAGAAGCAAAAATAGAATTTGCAGAAGTTAAACGCTTAAGAAAAAAATCTGAAATATTTAACGCGTTGCAGTTATAGCGCGCGTTAGGTAATTACTAACTTCATCACAAAGAAATATAAAGAATAGATAGTTAAAAAAGAAGAGATAATACTAAAGAGAAATGGTACACCCGAGAGGAGTCGAACCTCTAACCGCTCGGTTCGTAGCCGAGTACTCTATCCAATTGAGCTACGGGTGCATCTAAAGGCAAAAGCCTAAGTTCAAAACTATGAAGGTATAAATGGTACACCCGAGAGGAGTCGAACCTCTAACCGCTCGGTTCGTAGCCGAGTACTCTATCCAATTGAGCTACGGGTGCAAATTCGGAATCCTTCCGAGACACTACATTTTAATCTAACCCTATAGGTTATTCGTTAACATTTCACAGTAGAAGATGAAATGGTACACCCGAGAGGAGTCGAACCTCTAACCGCTCGGTTCGTAGCCGAGTACTCTATCCAATTGAGCTACGGGTGCATAACGCGGCCGGTATGTCTCTGAAATAAATCCAAAAAGTATTTATTTCGTTCCGGCATAAAATGGCGGAGAGAGAGGGATTCGAACCCTCGATAGGGGTAAACCTATACGCCCTTAGCAGGGGCGCGCCTTCAGCCACTCGGCCATCTCTCCAAAACACGGGCTGCATATTACCATGAAAAAAATAAAAGAAAAGGCCAAATATTAAAAAAATGTAAGTTTTTTAAGAATTTGCGTCTTGTTCTTTTTCTTTTTGGATACGCTGATAGATTTCTTCACGGTGAACAGCTACTTCTTTGGGTGCATTTACACCAATTCTCACTTGATTACCTTTTACACCAAGCACGGTAACAGTGACATCATCCCCAATCATTAGAGTTTCACCTACGCGGCGAGTCAAAATAAGCATATATTTCTCCTTGTTATAATTCCTTGTCCACTGACATGACATTAGGTCACGTCTAGCAGCGTCTGTAACGAACCAACTTGAGCATTTGGCACAAACAGTATCTTCCGTCTATGAACTTCCCCTGTGGGTTATCACTTACTTTCAGTAAGCTAACTTCTTACCCACTAGTAAGCAAGTATTGACCATAGACAGAAGAATACAAAATTAAATTGTTTCTGAAACCAATTTATAGAGTTTCATGAGGAACAACTTAATCTTCTGAAGCTAAATCAAAAGCGCTATGCAAGCTACGAACAGCCAGCTCTAGATACTTCTCATCAATAACAACGGACACTTTAATTTCTGACGTAGAGATCATCTGTATATTGATATTTTCTTTCGCCAATACACGGAACATTGTACTTGCAACACCTGCGTGAGAACGCATGCCTACACCAACAATAGAAACCTTAGCAATTTTGTTATCACCAACAACTTCACGTGCTTTCAAGTCAGTACAAATCTGATTTAAGATTTCTTCTGCCTTATCGTATTCATTTCGATGCACAGTAAAGGTAAAGTCAGTTGTACCGTCTTGACCTATATTCTGAACAATCATGTCAACTTCAACATTTTGATCGCCTACCGGCCCCAAAATCTTAGAAGCAACACCAGGGATGTCTGGCACGCCCACTAAAGTCAGCTTTGCCTCATCACGGTTAAACGCAATACCGGAGATCAGTGGTTGTTCCATTGAATCATCTTCCTCATTATCAATCGTTATAAGAGTACCAGGGCCTTCTTTAAAGCTTGAAAGTACTCGTAATGGCACCTTATATTTCCCAGCAAACTCAACAGAACGAATCTGAAGAATTTTGGAACCAAGACTGGCCATTTCTAACATTTCTTCGAATGTAATTTTTTCCAAGCGGCGAGCATCCTCAACCACTCGAGGGTCTGTTGTGTAAACACCATCAACATCGGTATAAATTTGACACTCATCAGCATCAAGTGCTGCGGCAAGTGCAACACCCGTTGTGTCTGAACCACCACGGCCCAACGTTGTAATGTTGCCATCAGAGTCCACACCTTGAAAGCCAGCAACAACCACAACACGACCTGCATCCAGATCACGTTTCATGTTGCAGCCATCAATGCTTTGTATTCTTGCTTTACCGTGCGAGTCATCCGTTAATATTTTAACCTGACCGCCCGTATAAGAACGAGCATCGCAACCGCGTGTTTTCAACGCCATGGATAGCAAAGCAATGGTTACTTGCTCACCCGTTGAAACTAATACATCAAGTTCGCGCGCGTCAGGACGCTCCATAACATCGGATGCTAAACCCAACAAACGGTTGGTTTCACCGCTCATTGCCGATACAACAACAACGATATCATGGCCATCTTCACGAAACTTCATGACCTTTTCCGCAACAGCTTCGATTCTTTCAACAGTACCTACGGATGTACCGCCATATTTCTGAACTATTAATGCCATATCTGATGATCTGTCTTGACAAAGAAACGGGCGCCCATTAAACACCAAGACGCCCGAAAATTAAATAACAAGATAAAAGGGGTTATTCCAACGCCTTTACCGCCCTAAATTAAGCAAATTTTTCTGCAACCCAATCTTTCGCTAACGCCAGTGCAGCATCCACACCCGCTGGGTTACTACCACCAGCTTGAGCCATATCAGGTCGACCACCGCCTTTACCGCCCACTTTCTCTGCAGCCAACTTAATCAAATCGCCTGCTTTTGCTGTACCGGTAAGATCTTTGGTCACCCCTGCAATCAAACTAACCTTATCGCCATTTACAGCGGCTAACACGACAATACCCGATTGCAGTTTATTCTTAAGTTGATCGACTAAATCACGAAGGCCTTTCGGATCAGCTCCTTCTAGCTTCGTAGCTAACAATTTAACACCCGCCACGTCGATCGCTTGGCCTGCTAAATCATTACCCGCTGAACTTGCTAATTTCGCTTTAGCTAACTCAAGGTCTTTTTCTAACTGTCGAGATTTAGCAATTAACTGTTGAACCTTATCAAGTGCGCTGTCGCGATTACCCTTCAGCTGGCCTGCAATGTCCGAAATAATCGAGTCAGATTCTTGAGTTCTCTTATACGCTGCTAAACCAGTAACTGCTTCAATACGACGAACACCAGCAGCAATGCCTGATTCAGCAGTGATCTTTATGATACCAATATCACCTGTACGTTTGGCATGCGTACCACCACAAAGTTCAATGGAAAAATTATTGGCCATCGACAACACTCGAACCGTGTCATCGTATTTTTCACCAAACAGAGCCATTGCCCCTTTCGTTTTAGCGGACTCAATGTCCATAACATCGGTTGCAATGTCAGTATTTTCCGCAATCAAGGCATTTACTCTGGATTCAATCTCAGCCACCTGTTCAGAAGTAACCCCCTCAAAGTGAGAGAAATCAAAACGAAGCTTTTCAGAATCAACCAGAGAACCTTTCTGTGTTACATGATCACCTAGAACATCACGTAAGACGGCGTGTAACAAGTGCGTAGCCGAGTGATTCAGTTCTGTTGCTGCACGAGCCTGCTTATCCACCTTAGCACCTAGCTCATCACCAACGCGGATACTGCCTGATTCCAAGACACCAATATGCAGATGATTCGCACCGTCTTTCTGAGTATCACTTACCGTAAAGGCAGACGAATCAGAAACTAATGAACCGCTGTCTCCAACCTGACCACCTGATTCACCATAAAAAGGCGTAGCAGCCAGCACAACAACGCCTGAATCACCGGAGTTAAGCTCAGGCACTTGTGCGCCATCTTTCAGTAAAGCAACCACCTTAGAGCGGCCATCTAAATCACTGTAACCGGTGAACTCTGTTGCTTCTTCAAGATCAACTTTGGCCGTCAAGTCCACAGAGAACTTACTCGCAGCGCGAGCACGTTCGCGCTGCTCATTCATTGATTTTTCAAAACCAGCTTCATCAATGGTTAAGTTTCGATCACGAGCAACCATTGCGGTTAGATCGAGAGGAAAGCCATAAGTGTCGTACAATTTAAATACGGTTTCCCCTGGGATTTCTGTTCCCTTCATTTCCTCAACTGCTTGATCAAAGATTTTTACACCTTGATCCAGAGTCTTAGCAAATTGCTCTTCCTCTTTAAGTAATGCGCGCTCTATCAATGTCTGCCCTTTCACTAAATCAGGGTAAGCCTCGCCCATCACATCTACGAGTGCAGAAACCAACTGATTAAAGAATGGTTCGCGAGCACCCAGCTTGTGACCATGCAAAACAGCTCTACGAATGATTCTACGAAGCACATACCCGCGACCTTCATTCGATGGAGTGATGCCATCAGCAATCATAAATGAGCATGAACGAATGTGGTCAGCAATAACACGCAACGAAGCTTGAGTTGTATCGTTAACACCAAGTAACTTTGCAGCTTCATTTAGAATGTGTTGAAACAAATCAATTTCGTAATTTGAGTGCACGCCTTGAAGACAAGCAGAAATACGTTCCAAGCCCATGCCCGTATCCACAGAAGGCTTAGGTAACGGCTCCATAACGCCATCAGCAGTACGGTTATACTGCATGAACACCAAATTCCAAATTTCTACAAAACGATCACCATCTTCCTCTGGTGAACCAGGAGGGCCGCCCCAAATTTCAGGGCCGTGATCATAAAAAATCTCAGTACAAGGACCACATGGGCCTGTATCACCCATCGCCCAGAAGTTATCTGAGTTATAGCGTTCGCCTTTATCGCCAATTTTAATAATACGCTCTGCTGGCACACCCATTTCTTCATTCCACAAGGTATAAGCCTCGGTGTCATCGGCGTACACAGTGACAATAAGCTTCTCTTTCGGGATGTTCATCCACTCAGCTGAAGTTAAAAACTCCCAAGCAAACTGAATAGCATTTTCTTTGAAATAGTCACCAAAGCTGAAGTTACCTAACATTTCAAAAAAGGTATGGTGACGAGCAGTAAAGCCCACGTTTTCCAAATCATTATGCTTACCACCCGCACGAACACATTTTTGCGAGCTTGTTGCGCGTGTATAGCTACGTTTTTCTTTTCCAAGAAAACAATCTTTAAACTGAACCATACCAGCAACTGTAAACATTACCGTCGGATCATTACCTGGTATCAAAGAGCTACTTGGTACAATTTCGTGTTCCTGACGATTAAAATAATTCAGGAATGCTTGGCGGATTTCTGAGCTTTTCATATAACTTCCATTGGAGGACGCTGTGTTCAGCGATCTTATTCTAAAATTCTACAGTCGGCAGTGAACCAAGCAGTATATAAGTTTTATGGGCACTTGCACACAGAACAAGCAGGGCTATTTGGCGTTTATTTTCATCATTTATGCCTTTCAATAACGGATAACTTCTTTTTGACTGAGACCGCCTTTTACTACATCCTTGCATCAAAAATTACGATGAGGACCATAAAAAATGAAATTAAGTGTGTATTTATCCGGTGAAATCCATTCCAACTGGCGCGAAACCATTGAGCAAGGCGTCGCAAAAGCAGGCCTTGAAGTTACTCTAACGGCACCAAATACTTGCCACGCGGACAGCGACGATTGCGGTGACCGTATTTTAGGTTCAGAAGAGTCTAATTTCTGGAAAGACCACAAGGCATCAAAAATCAACGGCCTTCGTACTCGTAAGCTAATTTCAGATGCTGACATTGTTGTTGTTCGTTTTGGCGATAAATATAAGCAATGGAATGCAGCATTCGACGCAGGTTATGCAGCGGCACTGGGTAAGTCCCTGATTGTGATGCACAGCCCTGATATAACTCACCCTCTGAAAGAAGTTGATTCTGCGGCTCAAGCCGTGTGTGAAACACCAGAGCAAGTAGTGGAAATACTCCAATACATTATGAAAAATGAACTGCCTTCATAACTTGGCCATCACTCAGCCATAACCGAAGAAAAGTTCCAGAATAGTGCCACCGACAGAGAGTCTCAGACGCAAACGTTTACATCTGAGACCCTCATCAAATCCATTCACTGAAGCGTCAGCCTCTTAATGAGTTTATTTCAGGGCCATCTTCAACTACAGATTTCCTCTTCGACCATTTACTCCGTAGAATCCCCGATTGATCAACACCTGAAAATCGAACCACCCTATCGCCCCAATTAAAAAGTACCAGTGAACACAAGATGATTCCTGTGCCTAGCATGGTTTCACCACTCACAACCTCATCATTCACTAGATTGCCTAATAACAAGGCAAGCACAGGAGTAATTAACGTTACAAGAGCGACCTTACTGGGCGACATTTTAGACAACACATAGAAATAACACATAAACCCAACCAACGAGCCCATCGTAGCTAGGTAAAGTACAGCGCCTATTGACTTCGTTGACATGTCTGAAATTGCATTATCAACAGCCGCTTTTGTAATTTCATTGGCTTCAAATGCCCATGAGTAAGCTAGCTCGCCCCCCCATGCAAACGCGTAGAAAGGCACAGAACAGATCAATGACCCCACAGCTTGCTCCATGAAGTTATTCTGATGTTGGCTTTTTTTAACCAGCGCAGCACTTAAACTGAATAAAAATGCAGCGACGATTAACCAAGACGCTCCGACGATCATCTCACCACTTAACGACACACCATTGCCAAAAATAATCAGCAACCCTAAAACAGCAAGTCCGCATGCGACCCACTGAAAAAGAGGCAAACGTCTCTCGTTTAACAACCAAACACCTAACAGTGCAGAAAATATCGGTGACAGGCCATAAATCACAGAAATTAATCCACTAGGAACCATACCTGCACCTTGATAGGTTGCATACATTGCACAAAAAATACCGATATCCGCAGAAAGGTATTTTTTCACAGCCGCTCGTTTCCATGATATGCGACCACCCAACAGTCTAATAAGTAACCAGCCTAATATGGCTGCCATTGTCATTCGGCTGAATCCAGCCAACGTAGGAGAAATGCTCTCACTGCTCCAAGTAACACCTAATGGGGTGGTCGTCCAAACAAAGATGACCGTAATATAGGCCATAGCGACTGACATGATTTGCCTCCGTTAATTGTCAAAATAAACAACTCGGAAAGCAACAGAACATGAATTGCGGAGATAGAAAAAAGCCGCAGTTTAAATCTGCGGCTTTCAGAGAATTTTTTAGTTAATCATTCGTCTAAAACACCGCATATTTAGCTTTGGCCCAGCGAATGGCCACACACATGACTGCCGCTAGTCGGCATACAAGGTGTTTAAGGATATTCGCTGAATTAAACATAAATTATTACGGATAAATAGTGAAGAATGAACTACCGAGTCTCACAAACTATTGCTCATAAAGCAATCAATTTCTTGCAATTAATTTGACACCAAGATTTTTCGAAAAATTTGGCTAAACTTAGTTAAAACAAACACGGAACGTCTGCTGTATTCCTGCTATTGATCCTGATAGTCTCATTGATGAGCGCGGCAGAACGACACAGTTTTGAAAAAGAACAATAACAAACACATCATCTGGCTTACTTGTGCGATCAGTATCCTTGTACACTTGATCGCAGGAGTCTTGGTGCCTGAAATTAATATTTCTAATTACAACCTCTCACAAATTCATGAAACTAGAACTTTAACACTTATTAATTATTCTAAAATCCAAGAACCAGAACCAGAACCAGAACCAGAACCAGAACCAGAACCAGAACCAGAACCAGAACCAGAACCAGAACCAGAACCAGAACCAGAACCAGAACCAGAACCAGAACCAGAACCTGCATATTCTGATACACAGGAAGAGGCTGACCTAAAGGAACTTCAATCTGAGCAAGAAGGAGGGTCTAGAAAACCAAAAGGCGTTAATACAAAGAAAAAAAATGACTTATCTCTATCATCTCCTAACTTCAAAAAAAATGCGCAACAAAGTAACACTCAGAAGCAAACACGCGATTCATCTAAAAAGATAAAGAACATTAATCCTCCTTCTTCCCCGATATCTAATACCAATGCAAAACCTCACCTTAATAATGAAAATTCATTAAAACCTATCCCACATAAAGTAAAAACAACAAGAAACATCCAAAATAAGAGCACAGAAGAAATAAATGAAAGAATAAGCTCAAATAACGCTTCGAATCCCCACCCACTTGATGAATCCACAAACAATATTTACTCTTTCGATCTATCTGGAAATATATCAGATGAAGAGCTCGCCGAAATTACTTTAGGTGACCCTGATGGAGACCCCTCTTCAAAACTGTATAACCCAATCACCAATAGTATGTCTAAAGAAGTGGGAGAACTAATAAACATCCCGCTTACAGAGAAAACATTAACCTCAAGAATAAGAATAAGAATCGACGAATTAGGAACAATTTTAACAACCGAAGTTTACGAATCGAGTGGAAACCCAAAATATGATAATTATCTTCAAAAGGAGCTATCAAAGATAGAAAGAATACCATTAGTTGCTGGCCTTAAACGCTATAAAGCCAGGTACCAATTATTAATAATGACATTTGAAAGCTATTCAATGGAAACGATAAAGGATGAAAGTGTTAATCCATTAATGTACGAAATCCAAACAAAAAATAAAGTTAAGTTATGATTATAAAGTAGCTATTAGCTAAGCTAAATTGCCCGCCTACATAAGACCTAAACATGACAACAGATAACTATTCAGAGTCCGAATAAGCATTCAGACTCTGTAAATCCGATCTAATTTGATGGGCACTTCGAAAGGCAAAATCTATTACTTAAGCTGATTCGTAATTTCCATATACTTATCAACATCTTCCTGTTTAAACATAAACTTACCACCTTCTTGTACTGAGGCAATCAGGTTTTCCTTGGCATAACGTTTAACCGTAAACTCCGATACACCCAACTTTTCGGCCACATCTTTGGCACTCAACAAACTTTCAGACATCAGTTCCTTCTCCATGATCGTATTGATGATTTGATCAGTATAGTCCGAGTTAATGCATTTGCTTACTTTTTCAAAAGGATTTGAGGCTTCCAATGTAGCCACTTTTCGTTTAATTCAGAGTTTAACGTGTATCGGAAACCATTCTTTACTCGATTTCCCATTTTACTTACAGGCGGGGTTGCAAACGCGATGCCTCCTTCAAGAATGGATTCTAAAGAGGACGTTTTGAGTTTCGCGCCACCAAACAAGCTAAAATCAAGGCCGATACCGCTGGTATTCCAAAATACAGAGTGTTGCCTAACCAAAGGGGCATACTGCTCTTCAATATTAAGATAAACCTCAACGTCACTCGCGTTCTCTGATAACGCGTAAGACGTCACCTCACCAACAGGAACCCCTCGATATAATACTTTCACTCCCGGTTTGATTGACCCAAGACGATCTGCGACGACAACAACATTAAGACCTTTATCCTTTTCTTCTTTAAGAGGCTTAGACTCAAGGCCGGTAAAGGTTGACTGTCGTTTTCCTTTCCCTGGTAATACATTAATGTATTTGCCTGTAACCAAGGTGTCCAAGTTCGTTGTTTTAACCAAACTTAATGCGGGCTTTACTAACCAAAACTGACTGCCTTCTCTCGCTAGCTTCTCTGCAGAGGAATGCAGATCAATCCCCGCAATAACACCATCCATAGAATGGTTTAAAGATACGTTTTGCACCTCCCCTACGCTAATACCTAAATATTTAAGTTGAGTCCCCGTCTTAAGGCCTTCACCAGAATTAAATGCGATATCAATCGTAACGCCTTCAGAATGAGCACTTTCGAAGTCATCGTGCAAAACAAATTTTTGACCTGATTTAGCCTTAATCATTTTACCTTTCGAAGGCGTATACAACTCAATCCCCCCGGATAAAATCGTTTTAACAGACGGTGAATTAATCTTCAGCCCTTGAAAACCTCCACGAATTTGAATGCCTCCTGCATTCCAGAACCGACTGCTTTTTTTAACAAGATGTTGATATTTCGGTTCAATAAAAACGTCCACCATCACTGCCGAATGGTCTTTGGAAAAATCAAACCCTTGGACAGAACCGATGGGGATGTTTCGATAAAGAATTTCGGTGCCTCGCTCAACCGATTTAATGTCATCCGCCACTAAAAAAATATGAAGGCCAGGATCATTCCGGTTCATCCTTGGTGGTTCACTGAGCGCAACAAACTCTCTCTTTGGCTTCCCTTCAAGCTCTGAGTCGATCTCTATAACTCCAGGACCGATGATATTTTCCAACCCCGACACCTCAGTCAAGCTTAGCTTCGGTTTTGGCAACCAAAACCGGAGGTTTTCATTCAATGCGGGTTCTGATCTTGGGTCCATCGAGATGGTCGCAATCATGCCATCTAAATCTGGAGTAGGATTAACATCAATCACTCGGCCTACCGTCACACCTTTGTATTGAACTTCTGTTTTTCCTACTTTCAAACCTTTCGCCGACTTAAACTTAACGTACAGTAAAATCCCTGTATGAGCCTTCTCGTAATTCTCAAATAAAGTGTACCTATGACCATCAACCACCTGAGTGTCGTCATCTGATTTCTCGGGCGTGTCGAAGGAAATCCCCCCTGTAATGAGAGAAGCCAGAGAATCCACCTGGACTTTAAAGCCTGAAAAGTCTCCGGTGAAAGAGACGCCACTGCTTTCCCAAAAACGGGTTGAAGGTTTTATGACATTCACAAACTCTGGTTTGATATAAATCTTGATAGCCACTTTTTTATAGTTCTCATCAAAGTGGTAATCTATGACCTCCCCGACTTCAATACGGCGATGAGATACAGGCGCCCCTCGTACTACTGAGCCAAGGCGATCACTTACTAACGTTAACTCCAATCCGTTGTCGTTTTTTGGGATGACGGGCGGTTCAGTCAATGCGACAAAATCCTTCGTCAATTTACCTTCCTCATAGAGCAGTTCAATGTAGTTTCCAGACAAGAGAGTTTCTAGTCCTGTTACACCACTGAAGTTCACCTCAGGTTTCACCAACCAAAAACGACTGTTTTCAGTTAACAACGGTTTGGCTAAGGGCTTTAAGCGTAGCGTTGCAATGACGCCCTTCATATCCGTTGGGTTCAACTCGTAGTAATCCAAAACACCTAGAGTCATGCCTTGGTACTTAAGCTCTGTCTTACCCTCAACTAAGCCATTTGCAGATTCAAACAACACCCTTACTTCAATATCCCCTTCCACTACGTTCTTATAAACAAGCCACCCCGCTATCAACACGGCGATAAGAGGAAGAAACCAATAGATCGAAACGCTCTCTTTCTGGTGAACGATCGCTTCAGGTATTTCGTTATTTTCTTCCATGCCATTACCTATCCTCATGAAGACTTCTTATCAGAAAGTGTCGACTCTAAATCCCAAATGAGCCTTGGATCAAAGGTATGTACCGCAATGATAGTGACAACAACCACAGCTGAAAAAGCAGTTGCCCCAATGCCTGCGGTAATTGTTGCTATGGCATCAAGATTAACCAAAGTCACCAAAATTGAAACCACAAATAAATCAAGCATCGACCACTTTCCTATGATCTCAATAACTCGGTAAGCTTGCGCACTTTGTTTTTTATCCAAAGGAATTTTAAGTTTTACGATCATCACCATAAATAGGAGGCCTAATAACTTCAGAACAGGAACAGCAATACTGGCGATGAAAACGATGATCGCAATACCATACATCCCATAATCAATTAAAGACATTACGCCCGATAAAATGGTGTCATTCGATTCAGAGCCTAAATAAAGAACCGTCATCACAGGGTAGACATTCGCCGGAATTAATAAGATAAACCCTGTAATTACCAACGCCAGTGTTTGAGAGATACTATTAGGTCTTCTAAAAAACACACGCGAACCACATAAAGTGCAATCAGCCTGTTCATTGTTCACAGGCATTCGCATGACTTTTTGACAAACGGAGCACCCCACAAGACGAGCGCTTTTAGCGATGGAATAAGACTTATCTTTCTCTATTGACGCCATCCTCGCCCCTCTTCATCCATTTGTCGCCATATTGCCCTTGGCTCAAACCGAGTGCTCACTAATACATCCAGCAATAAAAACACAATAAAACAGAAAAGCCCGACATCAACGATCAAATCCCCCATATCGGACATTTTTATGTAAGACAAAAGAATTGCGATTAAATACACATCTAACATACCCCAAACTTCAATCTTTTGGTAAAACTTCAAGGCATGCATTAACGCTCTGCTCCAAGTACTTAAATAAGCGTTGAGCGTAATAAAAAAAATCAAACAAAACTTCAATAGAGGCACTAACACACTGCAAAAAAGAACAAGACTGGCCATCCACCAATAGCCTTCCATTGCTAACTGATAAACGCCTTTAACCATCGTATTCTGGCCTGAATTCCCCAATACAGAGAGACTCATGACAGGTAAAAAGTTAGCCGGATAAAAAAGGACTAATCCACTCAGCGCGATTAACATGGAAGGCATGAGCCGATTTCTGTAATGCTTAATTAAATGGCCATCGCAGCGGGGGCAGCTGACGCTGTTTCCTTCCCGTAACTGCGCCAAGTGAACCGTTATTAACGCATCACATTCTTGGCAAACAATTAATTCATTCTTAATCGAATCTTGGGAATTACGGCAACTCGTTGTCATTAACCTACCCGAGAATGGCTTCCATACGAGGAAGCGATAAATAGAATTTTAAAATCAAGGCATTTGCTATATCAATAAAGAACGCCCCAACTAAGGGAACAACTAAAAATGCTTTTGGTGAAGGCCCGTACTTTTGTGTAATGGCGTTCATATTACCGATTGCTACGGGCGTTGCACCTAACCCTAAACCTGCAAAACCTGATGCCATCACGGCTGAATCATAGTTCCGGCCCATGACCCGATATACGATCCACATCGTAAACAACGTCATGACCGTCACTTGGCAAGCCAACAGTATGATTAATTTCAGAAACGCACCTTGAATGGCCATAAACTGAATGGCCATCAAACTCATGGCTAAAAACACCTGTAGACTGACATCGCCAACAATCGAAACGGTTCTCTGATTAATAGTGAATTTAGTGTATTCAGAACCATTCGTAATAATAATCGCTACAAGCATTGCGGTTAAAAAGCCAGGCAGTAATACACCTGAATCAAACAAAAAGCGATTAATCCAATCCCCTACCGCAATACTGATCGCAATGACTAAGAGTGTAGACAAGATTTCATTGACACTGACAGGTTTGATCAAATTTGGAGTATTTGCAGAAGCTGTGTCTTTCAATGAAGCCACTGACGACTTTAATTTATTCTTCTCAATTAACCGCGAAGCAATGGGCCCACCAATTAAGCCTCCCATGATTAATCCAAAGGTTGCGAATGTTAGTCCTAAAACCTGAGCGCCTTCTAAGCCTGCTTTTTCAGCTTCAGCGCCCCAAGCGATTGCTGTCCCGTGCCCTCCAGCCAATGAAATGCTACCAACAAACAAACCGTATGCAGGATGAGCCCCCATCAACTCAGCGAGTAAAATACCCACAAAATCTTGGAGTATTAAAAATACAATTGCGATGCCTAACAAAATCGCTAACGCCCTGCCACCTTCTAACAATGCTTTAAATTTGGCAGACAAACCAATTGTCGAGAAGAAAACCAATAACAAGAGATCCCTTCCTCTCATATCAAACTCGAGTTGAAGGTCATAACGCTTGGTGACTATGGACAGAACGATAGACATAAGTATCCCGCCAGTAACGGCATCAGGAATACTGTTTCGACTTAGAACAGGAATCTTCCGGTTAATGAACGCACCGATAAAAACAACCAAGATGGCCATAATAAAAACATCAAGGCCACCGACCAAAATTGCAGATTGAGCATCCATTAATAATCCATCCATGTGGTTATATGTTTACTTAAAAGCGAACAACGCCCTAAGAATCACCGCTTAACAATTTCAACTGATCTTTTGCGTATTGGATTTGATCTGAGGAGAACCCTCGATTAGCCATAAAACGATAACTCTTTTGGGCCTGTTTATAATCGGCAACCCACGCCTGACTATATTTCCTTGAAAAGAGCTCAGAAGCAAGCTCATAAAAATCCACATCTTCTTTTTCTAATACATCCGAAAACATCTCTTTATCAATGCCTTTCGCGTACAGCTCTCTGGATATCCGCAACGGTCCATAACCACTTCCAGCTCGATATCGAATATAGACTTCAGTAAAGCGCTCATCACTTTGATAGCCTAGTTCTATAACGTAATCTAACACTTGATCAATAATTTCTTCTGGTACGGCACCGTTTTTACTTAATTTTACTTTCAGCTCCGAACGGCTGTGCTCTCTCCGAGCCAATATTCCAATCGCCTTTACTTTCGTCGCTTTGTAGAGATCGTCATTCATTACTCATCTACACCATATAACGTCACCCATTCCCCCCCACGCCATACAGTAAGCTGTAAAGGCTCTGTTCGAGTTGAAAGGTACTGACGAACATTCAAAAAACCATCTTTAGACACATGGATAGGGTACGGTCCAACTTGAACAATCACATCACCGCCAATAAAGATGTCTGCCGCCCCTGGGATTTTCACCGGTAAAATCCCAGCTTGTAAGCCCAGTTTTTCCGCTGGGGAACCTTTTGCAACCCGTTGAACCAACAAGCCCTGACGGTGAGGTACATTCAAGGCTCGGGCTAATTCACCTTTAATAGGTATGATATCAGCACCAATCCAAGAGTTAGGCTGATCTAGAATAAGATCCTGAATCATATCCATGCTTGCGACAAACCCCAAGCCTTCATTTCCCCCTGAGCGGGATCGAATGTGACTCACAATACCGACGAGTCCCCCTGATGTATTAAACATAGGTCCACCAGAATTCCCCGAATTAATCGCAGCATCGGTTTGTATAAATTCCATGGATATCAGATCATCATAGACTCGCCGACCACTTACATTACCCACGGATAATGTATAACCAAGACCATACGGTGCCCCCACAACAAATATCTCTTGGCCAACTCTTAGCTTATTTGAATCCCCCATTTTGGCAACAATTGCAGACGCTGGCACAGACGCCAATTGAATTAAAGCAACATCCGCAAGATAGGAACTGCTGATTACTCGCGCAGACGTTTTTTCGCCTGATGAAAATTCCACTTCAATTTTATCTGCAATATTCACCACATGAGATGCGGTAAGCACTAAACCTTTTTTATCAATAAGAACACCTGAACCGAGCTCGTTCATTTTCTTTTCCACAATGCCCAGCTTTGAAAACTGCTTTTTATGTTCTTCAGTTTTAATTACCACAACACTGCCCACCACATTGCTGTAGGCGTCACTCACATCGGTTGCGAACAGATTGAAACTGACTAACCACCCAAATAGCACACTTCCCAGTAATAAGAATTTTCTTATTTGTTGAACGATCATGTCTTCTCCAAATAGTTATCTCAGTGTCGTAGCATATTCATACATCATAAACAGACACGATAAAGATGATCAAAGTACTCTCCTTTACGTTCAAGAGGCCCAGTACTTGATAATGCAACTCAGTTTATACAATCCTCAGCAATCCACGAACAAGACTGCTCATATTTATTTCTTCGTATCCATCGGACTGAACTGAACTTAATGCCTAAAATCAAAATAAATAGTAAAGAATCTTTGCAGAACTTATTCATTCACCCGCCCTTTCATTCTCTTAAATAGAATAATAAACACTAAATAAACCAATATTCATTCGCCAGCCGCGTAATTAACATACTCCTTAACGAATACAAACATTAGGAATCTCTCATGTATTATTTTAGGCTTTCAGAAGAACGTGGCAGTGCAAACTTTGGCTGGTTAAACAGTAAACATTCCTTTTCCTTCGGCAGTTATTATGACCCGAATCACATGGGCCTTTCCGTTCTGCGCGTGATTAATGATGACATCGTTAAGCCAAGAGCAGGCTTTGATACACACGGTCATCGAGACATGGAAATTATTTCCTATGTCTTAGAGGGTTCCATTGAACACAAAGACAGCATGAATAATCATTTCGTTATACCTGCAGGTGAAGTTCAAAGAATGACTGCCGGCACCGGAATCACGCATTCAGAGTTCAACGCCTCTCAACAAGAAGATCTAAGGTTTCTGCAAATTTGGGTGCAACCAAACCGTAACGGTTTAAAACCCGATTATGAGCAGAAAAAAATCAAACAGAACGGTAAACTGACCCCTTTAGTAACCTCTGACGGCAAAGAAAATTCACTGATTGTTCATCAGGATATCGGTTTATACAGGTTAATTCTGAGTAAAGGTGAAACCTTTTCCTTTGATATCTCGAAACGACGAGGTTATCTCCATATCATTGAAGGTAATGTGGTTTTAAATGAACATAACGCATTATCAGATGGCGATGCAGTCGGAGCCTTTCAGGAGGAGTTCAACTTAATCGCAGGCAAGAACGGGGTAACCGCCCTGTGGTTCGACCTCCCAAATAGCTAACCAAATGGCGCTTTCATTGTTATGACTCTTTTATCCACTGATCCATTGTTTTGGTTGCTTGCAATTGCAGGCGTCATCATGACGGGGATTTCAAAATCAGGATTCGCAGGAGGCGCAGGTGTACTGGCTGTTCCACTGCTGTCTCTGGTATTACCAGTGCCAACTGCAGCTGCGCTTATGCTGCCATTACTTCTAGTAATGGACATAAAAACGGTTCGTTTGTATCGAAACGCCATAGAGCCCAAAAAGATTGCAAAAATCACCTTCGCTGCAGTATTCGGAATCGCACTGGCCGGTTCAGCGATGTCACAACTATCACCCGTATTACTTCAATTAGCGTTAGGAATATTCTCCATACTGTTTGCAAGCTGGGATAAGTTAATCCCATTATTAGGCAGGCTGCCTGGAGCCGCCTTTTTGTGGGGAGGTATCTCGGGAATTACCAGTACCTTACTGCATGCAGGAGGTCCACCCATCGCAATCTACTTCCTGTCAAAAAAAATAGATAAACAGCAATGGCTGGCTCAAGCAGCGATGTTCTTTGCCGTTATGAATTTCATTAAACTGATTCCATATTCTCTAAACAACCTCTGGAGTTTTGAGCTCTTATTACACGGACTTATTTTAGTGCCCGTTGCACTGTTGGGCGTCAAACTCGGGAATGTCCTACAACAAAATATATCGCAGCAAACTTTCATAAAGCTTTGCAGAGTATTACTCGCTCTTTCAGGATTAATATTACTGATTAAACTCATTTAGGCCCAAATCATTTGCTTAGTGACAACCTAAGCGTCGGACAATCCAAGGCACTGATAACGCAGCTCGCCGAGAAAGCACCTCGCCGCAGGGCCAAGTGCATCCGCATCACCAAACAAAAGATAAAGAGAGGTCTTACGACCTCCGTTCACATCAAGAGCTAACGGTTTTAGCAGACCTTCCTCAAGCTCACTAGCGATTAGATACTTAGGCAACCAGGCAAATCCAAAGCCTTTCTTTATCATATCAACGGAGGTTTTCATATGACTGACAGTCCAACGTTGATTGGCTTCTAACCACCCCTCGTCTTTCTGCTGTGATAGTGCTGAATCACGAACAACAATTTGTCGGTGAGACTTCAAATCTTCCAACGTCAGCTTACGATCATAAGAATGCAGAGAGTGATAAGGGTTCGCTACAGCAATAAAGTCTATTTGGCACAGCTCTTCGTTAAACAGATCTTTCACAACCACAGGAGACACTGCGATATCTACATCCGTTTTCTCCAACAATTCAGTTGCGCCTCTGAGCACGGATTCCATCAACTCAACTCTTAACAATGGGAACTGTTCAGAGACACGATCTAACACCTGATAGAGGATTTCCTGTGGAAATATCTCATCAACAGCGATCTTAAGTTTTGTCTCAACACCGTCTGCCAATGTTAATCCAATGGCTTCTACTCTTTCTGCTTCTTGCAACAAAAAATCAGCTCGCCTTAACATCAACTCTCCGGTTTCAGTTAGGCGTGTTTTTCGTCCCTCGACGCGGAATAACTTTACCCCTAACGCGGTTTCAATCTTTCCTACCGAGTTATGAATGCTAGACTGGCTTTTAAAAATAACAGCGGATGCTTGATTAAAGCCCCCATGATCTACCACGGCTTTAAACATTCGCCATTGTTCTAGCGTTATCTTTAACATTAATCTTCCATCCGAATGATCTACTTACCTGCCTAGAACGAACTAGCATCAACCCACTTAAAATAATAACTTCCCATCTTCTGTATGATACACAAACGAAAAAGGCGAACATAATGTTCGCCTTTCTTCATTCATATTTTAAATTGACTGATACTCTCTTCAGATTATCCAGCCAAAAGAAAATTTAAAGTTCTAACTCACCTTCTTCAGGTGCTTCTTCTGATCGCTTCACTGTCTCAAGTAATTGACTGCGAATCGACGTTTCAATTTCATCAGCAATATCAAGGTGCTCTTCAAGATATTTAGCTGCGTTAGCCTTACCTTGACCGATCTTATCGCCATTATAGCTGTACCAAGCACCCGCTTTATTAACCAACCCAAGCTTAACACCTAGATCAATTACTTCGCCCATGTGATAAATACCAGAACCATACATAATCTGGAATTCAGCCTGCTTAAATGGAGGTGAAACCTTATTTTTTACAACTTTAACTCGAGTTTCATTACCTACAACTTCATCACCGTTCTTAACCGCACCTGTACGACGAATGTCCAAACGAACAGAAGCGTAGAACTTTAACGCATTACCACCCGTTGTCGTCTCAGGGTTGCCAAACATAACCCCAATCTTCATACGAATCTGGTTAATGAAAATAGCCAAACAACCGGACTGCTTAATGTTACCCGTCAATTTACGAAGTGCTTGAGACATCAAGCGAGCTTGTAGACCAACATGGTGATCACCCATTTCGCCTTCGATTTCGGCTTTAGGTGTTAGCGCGGCAACCGAGTCCACTACCATTACATCGACTGCGTTTGAACGAACCAACATATCCGCGATTTCTAATGCCTGCTCACCTGTATCAGGCTGAGAAACCAAAAGCTCATCAACATTTACACCAAGCTTTTCAGCATAAATAGGATCTAATGCGTGCTCAGCATCAATAAAAGCACACGTCTTACCTTGCTTCTGAGCCTCAGCAATTGTACTTAGTGTCAGTGTTGTTTTACCCGAGGATTCAGGACCATAAATCTCAACAATACGACCATAAGGAAGACCGCCTATGCCGAGAGCAATATCCAACCCAAGAGAGCCGGTTGATACTGCAGGCATTTGCTCACGCGGTGCATCACCCATTTTCATTACCGCGCCTTTACCAAACTGTCGTTCAATTTGACCGAGTGCAGCATCAAGCGCCTTTTGTCTTTTATCGTCCACGTCTGAGTCCTCAACTAAGTACTGTATATTTATCCAAATTAAAACACATAGACTGTACAAATACTATATTTTTATACAGTAAAATTTAAAATAACGATCAACGAGATATTATCCCCTCTAAAGCATCCATCACCGTCTGATATCGAACCTCTTCTCGATTTCCAGAATAGACATGACGCTCACTGTAAACTTGACCATTAATACCCCAGCCAATCCAAACACAACCGACCGGTTTTTCTTTTGAACCACCACCAGGCCCAGCTACACCCGATACCGCCACGGATACATTAGCGTTACCAATTCTTACAGCACCCTGAACCATACTCTCCACAACTTGCTGACTGACTGCACCATACAGTTCGAGTTCTGACTCAGGAACACCCAATACGGAATGCTTCATTTCGTTAGAGTAAGTCACCAAACCACCTTCAAACCAAGCAGAACTGCCAGGAACAGCCGTCACCACTTGAGCAATCCAACCACCAGTACAAGACTCTGCTGTCACTAATGACTCTCCTTTCCTTTGAAGGTAGTGCCCAACCTTCGCAGAAAGCTCATCCATTCTATTTTGTTGATCCAATGATAATGCCATTACATTCCTTTAAACGAAGAAAATTCACACAATCCCAATAAAGATTCTAAACTAACAACATAAGAAAATAATATTTTGGTTGGAAGCCTGTGCTTAAACAGTATATCTCGAAAAAACTACTTTTATTAACCTGCAGTATGTTCATGTCAACCAACACCATGGCAGATATTTCACCAGCGATAATCATGGTAGATGATTCATACTCACCCTATATGTTCGGCACAAAGCAAAGCGCTAAAGGCCTTTATTCTTCCCTTATCAACGCAATCTCAGAAAGAGCAAATCTAAACATAACACTTCAGGCAACGCCATGGAAAAGAGCCTTGGCATTATCAGCAAGAGGCGATGTTGGTATAGGAGGCATATACAAAAATAAACAAAGGGAAGACATCTATGACTACTCTGCCCCCATTTTCACCGAAAACCTCTGGATATATGTCAAAACCGACACTGAATTTCCTTTCTCAAATTTAACGGACCTTAAAAATAAAAAAGGCGCCATAAACCTAGGTTGGAGTTATGGAAACAACTTTGATCAACTCAGAGAAGCAGGTTTCTTTAAAGTTGAAGAATACGGCGACAATCTAACCAACATTAAAAAACTGATAAGTTTACCAAGAATAGACTTCACCGTGATTGATGAAATAGCGGCGCTTAAGATTATTCAAGATCATAATTTTCAGGATCAAGTTAAAAAGCTAGAACCTGCAGCCACCAGCAATAACGCCTATATCGCATTTTCAAAAGAAGCCAAACGGACACATACCCTTGCAAAGTTCAATCGCATGCTGGCAATCATGCAAAAAGACGGCACATATTCTGAAATAATTGATAAATTCAAAAGTAGAGCTCAACAATAAAATATCTCCTCAACAATGATCGACCTAACAGGGGTTATTGTCATAAAATGTGCGGCCAATATTAAGCGTATATGGAATATCAGGAATATACATGGCCAAGGCAAGTACGGATAAGTCATCCCAACACACACCGATGATGCAGCAATACTTTGCTCTCAAACAGCAGCACCCGAATGAGCTTCTTTTTTATCGGATGGGCGATTTTTACGAACTGTTCTACGACGATGCCAAACAAGCTTCCGAGTTACTTGATATCACGTTAACCGCCCGAGGCAAGTCCGGTGGCCAACCAATTCCTATGTCGGGTATTCCCTACCACGCAGCAGAAGGTTATGTTGCGCGCTTAGTCAAGTTCGGACAATCTGTCGCTATCTGCGAGCAAGTAGGAGATCCCGCAACGTCAAAAGGGCCTGTGGAACGGAAAGTAGTTCGCGTTGTTACGCCAGGAACGTTAACGGATGAGGCCTTTCTTGAAGAACGGCGAGATAACTTACTGTGCGCAATATTTGGTCAAGATCAAAAGTTTGGCATTGCCTCAATGGAACTGTCTAGTGGACGATTCAACGTATTAGAAGCACCCGACCAAGAATCCTTACTTGGTGAAATAGAACGCTTATCGCCCGCAGAGTTATTGGTGTCTGAAGATTCCGTTCTAGTGGATTTATTCTCAAGTCGCGTTGGCCTGCGAAAATTAGCGCCATGGAATTTCGACTATGAAACGTCGGTGCGCGCCCTAACAAAACAATTCAAGACTCAGTCTTTGCAAGGCTTTGGATGCGATGACTTACCGAATGCAGTAACGGCAGCAGGGGCTTTACTAAATTACGCCAGAGATACTCAACGCTCTGAGTTACCCCACCTTACCTCTATATCACCAGAGATAAGAGATGAATCCTTACTCATGGATGCATCAACTCGACGGAATCTAGAAATTGATAGCAATTTAATGGGCGGCCACCAGTTTACACTTGCTTCGTTAATGGATAGATGTGGTTCAGCAATGGGCAGCCGGCTTCTGCGTCGTTGGTTAAACCGGCCTATTCGAGATCAAAAACAATTACAATCTCGTCATGAAGCAATCAGTGCTCTCTCGGATTCTTATTTATACGAAGATTTACTCTCTACCTTGAAACAAATTGGCGACATCGAGCGTATTCTAGCTCGTATTGCATTAGGCTCAGCAAGACCGAGGGATTTGGCTCGACTTCGAGATACCTTTGCATTATTACCCGAGATCCAAGCCCTGCTTTCCAACATTGAAAGCCCTCTTCTGAACCGCCTAAAGAACAACATCAATGAATATCCGGATCTAAGTCAGCTTCTAACCAGTGCGGTAATTGAAAATCCTCCTGTTGTTATCAGAGACGGTGGCGTGATTTCAGAAGGCTACGATGAAGAACTGGATGAACTGCGAGGATTAAGTGAAAATGCAGGTCAGTTTCTTGTCGATCTAGAAATTCGCGAAAAAGAACAAACAGGGCTTTCCACCTTAAAGGTTGGCTACAACCGTGTTCATGGTTACTTCATTGAATTGAGTAAACAACAAAGTGACCAAGCGCCAACTGAATACATACGTCGTCAGACACTGAAAAATACTGAACGATTTATAACACCTGAGCTTAAAGAATTTGAAGACAAAGCCCTGAGCAGTAAAAGCCGTGCCTTGTCCCGAGAAAAAGCACTTTACGAAGAATTGGTAGGGCTGCTGTCTGAAAAGCTAAGCTTACTTCAAGGCTCAGCCTCGGCATTATCTGAACTGGATGTCTTAGTCAGTTTCAGCGAACGCGCTATCAGTTTAAATTTGGTTAAACCCAACCTAGTAGAACAAACCAAGATTGAAATTTCTGCTGGGCGCCATCCCGTTGTAGAGGATTTACTCGACGATCCGTTTGTCCCAAACAGCGCCGAATTATCCACAGACAACAGTATGATGATTATTACTGGCCCTAACATGGGCGGTAAATCCACTTATATGCGTCAAATAGCACTCATTGCTCTTCTGGCTCATACAGGCAGCTTTGTTCCAGCAGAAAACGCCACCATCGGTCAGATTGACCGAATATTCACCCGAATGGGTTCCTCCGATGACGTCGCCGGTGGCCGCTCTACCTTCATGGTAGAGATGACTGAAACAGCAAATATTTTGAACAATGCAACCAAACAAAGCTTGGTCATCATGGATGAAGTTGGGCGTGGTACAAGCACGTTTGATGGTCTATCCCTCGCATGGGCTAGCGCAGAGCACCTAGCAAAGCTTGAAAGCTTGACCCTTTTTGCGACGCACTATTTTGAAATGACAGAACTGCCTGAGTTATTTAACAATACAAGCAATGTTCACCTAACTGCGACAGAACATGACGATCACATCATTTTCATGCACTCAGTACAAAAAGGTCCTGCAAGTAAAAGCTATGGATTACAAGTGGGTCAACTTGCAGGGGTCCCTCAGTCAGTGATTAAAAGTGCGAAAGAAAAGCTCTTTCATCTAGAATCCAATAGAAGCAATTCGCTCGCACCCAATACAGAAATAAAAGAAAAAGAACCATTAAACCCAATGCAAGCAGACATGTTCTTGTCTCCCGTCAATGACAAAATAACGGACATGTTAAATAATGCATCACCGGACGAGACAACCCCTCGTGAAGCATTAGAGCTTCTTTATGAACTTAAAAATGCACTAACAAGTTAAACTCATAAGCCTAATCGATAAAAACAACATACGGCTTATCAGTCAATTGCTTGCGATTAAAGAGCCCAACTCTTAGAATACGTGAAAATTTGGGGTGACTCCGTGGTCAACCTCAAAATGATGAGGAGAATAATTAAATGACCTTTGTAGTAACCGAGAACTGCATTAACTGTAAATACACTGACTGCGTTGAAGTTTGTCCTGTTGACTGCTTTTACGAAGGCCCTAACTTCCTGGTTATTCACCCAGATGAGTGTATTGACTGTGCATTATGTGAACCAGAATGTCCTGCTGAGGCCATCTTCAGTGAAGATGATTTACCTTCAGGCCAAGAAGAATTTATTGAAATTAACGCTGAGCTAGCGGAAGAGTGGCCAAACATCACTGAGATGAAAGGCGCTATGGACGACGCTGCTGACTGGGATGGTAAAGAAGATAAAACCAAACTTCTACAGCGATAAGTTCCTAGACTGTATTGCCCCAAGCAATAACCTAGAGGCGTCACTCCTCTAGGTAGAAACATAAAAAAACCAGGCCAATGCCTGGTTTTTTTTATAAAAGCCTAACAAAGAAGAGCATTAACTAAATAACGAACCACCGCTCAGCCCTTGGCTTTCTAAAATACTTCTAAGACGCTTTAACGCTTCAACTTGAATTTGACGAACACGTTCACGAGTTAATCCAATTTCTCTTCCTACTTCTTCAAGTGTACTCATTTCATAGCCACGTAGGCCAAATCGACGAGCAAGTACTTCACGCTGCTTTTCACTTAACTGGTCCAGCCAGTGATCTAAACTTCCGCGAATATCGTCATCTTGAGCCATCTGAGCAGGGTCTGAAACCTTCTGATCTGCGATCGTATCAAGTAATGATTTATCACTATGAGGACCAACTGGTGTATCAACAGAGGTTACACGCTCATTTAAGCCAAACATTTTCTTAACATCACCAACCGGTTTATCCAGCAGCTCTGCAATTTCTTCCGGTGTTGGCTCGTGATCCAGTTTTTGCGTCAGCTCTCTGGCTGCACGTAAATACACATTTAATTCTTTAACAACATGAATAGGCAGTCGAATGGTGCGAGTTTGATTCATAATTGCGCGTTCGATGGTTTGTCGTATCCACCAAGTCGCGTAAGTTGAAAAACGGAAACCCCGTTCTGGATCAAATTTTTCAACAGCACGAATCAAGCCTAAATTGCCTTCTTCGATAAGATCTAAAAGTGTTAGGCCTCTGTTGATGTAACGTCTAGCAATTTTCACCACGAGGCGTAAATTACTTTCAATCATTCGTTTTCTGCCCGCTTCAACACCTTTCTGAGCCAATCGAGCGTAATACACCTCTTCTTCGGGTGACAACAGCGGCGAGAAACCAATTTCATTCAGGTATAGCTGAGTTGCGTCCAAGTTCTTCGCAACAGCACTGATCGGCTTAACCGATGACTCAGCTTCTTCATTGATATCTTCAGACGTCTCAATATCTTCTGATATGACTGCTACATCGTCATCTAACTCTGCTTGATGGACTTCTGCTTGTAGTGCCATGATGTTTATCCTTTTTATTAGTTCACCATTGTTAACTTGGCCCCTCAACCAAGCCCACACCCGAACAGTACAAACCAAACCTGCTCAGCTACCGTAAAGGATAATCATTCTATATTTGACTATCTCTTTGGTAGATATTGCAGCGGATTAACCGGTTTGCCGTTTTTCCGAATTTCAAAATGAAGCTTCGGTTTATCTGTTCCCGTTGAACCTATTTCGGCAATTTTCTGTCCGGCTTTAATTATCTGGTTTTCTTTCACAAGCAGTTTACTGTTATGTGCATAAGCACTGAGGTACTTATCATTGTGGTGAATAATCACCAGCTTTCCGTAACCTCTTAAACCACTGCCAGCAAAAACAACCTTTCCCTTCGCTGCGGAATAAACAGGCTCACCTAATTTACCGGCTATATCAATACCTTTGTTAAAACGCCCGTTTGAAGAAAAGGTGCCAACCAACTTTCCTGATGCAGGCCATTGCCACTGTACTCGACCCGCCGTTCTTTTATCGTTTGAGCGACGAACAATTGGCGCTTTTACCGGTTTCTTAGGCTTAGCCTTTATTGCTTTGTTTTTATTAGATTTCTTGGGCTTTGAAGAAGTGCTTTTAGCGGTCGTTTTTAAGGCAATTTTCTGCCCAGGATGAATAACATAAGGAGATTTAATACCATTAAGTCTGGCTAATTGTTTGAAGTTTTTACCATAATTCCATGAAATGGAATACAGTGTTTCACCGCGCTTAACTGTATGATATTTAGCTGATTTCTGACGAGCAGTCAGACGCTTTTCTTTGGTGTAATCAATGGAACTGACTGGTGCATAACCTGTTTTTCCGGCACAACCGGGCATCAGTACGACCACAATGGCCATACCGATTAGAAAATAGAGGTTAGATACAGTTAGAAACAATTTACTCATTAAAAACATTCTGGCTGTTTTTAATGGAAATGTACTTGTTTTTTAGCCAATTAGCCAAAAAACATCACTAAAACAAAAGAATAAAGCCAAATTCATCCGAAATAGCTTACTGACCATGCAGTTGAGCCGTATCAGGGGCTTTTCTCCCCAATAAGTAAATCAATGCAAAGCCAAGGAAAAACATAATAGAACAGAAAAGTAACTGAGGCTCTTGCCCGGTTAAATCAAAATAACTTCCAGGCATAACATTATCTTGTACTAACGGCATTTGAGAACCGTCTGAACCTAAGCGGTAAATAATCGTCATTTTCCAAGGCCAAACCTTATACAACGCGCCGAGTAAAAAGCCGGTTAACAAAGCCAGCGTTAAGCTTGTGTACTTATCCAATAAGTAACTTAACAACCTAGAGAATGACAATAGCCCGATGCCACAGCCAGCAACAAATACCGTTAATACAGAAAAATTAAGTCCCTGAACGGCTTCCAATATAAATGCATACATGCCTAATACAAGAAGAATAAAGCTGCCTGAAATTCCAGGAAGAATCATTGCGCAAATCGCAAATGCACCGGATAAAAAGATCATCCACTGGCTTTTTTCAACCTCAACGGGTACTGCGGCTGAAATCAAGTAGGCGAACAAAATACCAACAATCACCAAAAGTCGTTCAATGAACCGCCATTGGTCCACCTCTTTTAGTACAAAGAGAGAAGAAGACAGGATTAGACCAGCAAAGAACGACCATAGAGGCTCTGGATAATTAGCTAAGACAAACGTCACCGCTTTAGCCAAACTAAAGATGCTAACAAGTATGCCTGATAATAAAGTAACTAAAAATGTACCATCTACATGCTGCCACAGCTGCGAAAGTTTACCGGATTTTAATAAACCAAAAGCGGTTAAATTGAAGCTATTCAAAGCGGCTAATAAACGGCCGTATATACCTGTAATAAAAGCAATAGTCCCACCAGAAACACCAGGAACCACATCTGCAGCTCCCATTGCCATGCCTTTCAAAAATAGCTGTATACGCTGTTGCTTGTTCATTTTCATATCCCTATGTTCTTAACGCTTACCCTTAACACTGTGTTAACTTCCGACAATCAACGTAAACCATGAAAGAATTAACGTATTCCGGCCAATAAAGGCACAAAGCGGGCAGGCTCTACACGTTCAATCTCAACACCCGCACTGGTTCTATCCACGATCGTCAAATACTGCTTATCCGCACCGACAGGTATCACCATTCGACCACCAATCGCTAACTGATCTATCAATGCCTCAGGTATCTGATCTGGCGCAGCAGTAACCATAATGGCATCAAAATCGCCTTTTTCAGGCCATCCCATGCCACCATCGGTATGCAAAAACTTAACATTATCGAGCTCAAGCAAGTTCATTCTGGATTTAGCCTTTTCTTGCAAAGGGCCTATACGCTCAACGCTGAACACTTTAGGAACTAATTGAGCAAGAACCGCCGTTTGATAACCGGAGCCAGAACCTACTTCCAATACTTTCTTTGGGGAACCGTTTTGCAACAGTAACTCAGTCATTCGAGCAACTGTATAAGGCTGAGATAGCGTCTGATTAAAACCAATAGGTAACGCAGTATCTTCATAAGCCCGATGAGAAAGAGCCTCATCAACAAAAATATGTCTCGGAGTTGTTCTAATTACATTAAGTACAATCTCGTCTGAAACACCATCTTCTCTTAACCTCTGAACCAATCGTTCCCGGGTTCGTAATGAGGTCATACCTATCCCATTAAGATTAATTGCCTTCACTCGGTATACCTTAAAATTTCTGTGTATCCAACCATTGACTAAGTTGTTCCCGAACGCTGTGTTCACACATATCAAAGTGAACCGGCGTTACTGACACGAAGCCTTTTTTTATAGCATTAAAGTCTGTGCCGCTTGAATCGTCAGCAACACTTCCCACAGCCGACACCCAATAACGGGCATGACCTCTAGGATCAATTATTCTTTCCGGTTTAGCAGATCGCTGCCTATGCCCTAACTTAGTTACCTTAAAACCCGCTATTTGCTCCCAAGGTAAATCAGGGACATTAACATTAAGCACAGTAAAAGGCGGCATAGGAATATCAGCCAACCGTTCAGCAATCATTTGCGCAACACGTTGAGCACTTTTCAGATATGTTAATCGTCGATCAACATAAGAAATAGCCACCGCTGGCAGTGCAAGACTACGTCCTTCAAGGGCTGCAGCGACAGTGCCGGAATATAATACATCATCCCCAAGGTTTGCACCCGAATTAATACCGGAAAAAACACAGTCCGGTTCTATGCCTGCAACCCCATTCATTCCAAGATAAACCGAATCCGTTGGTGTTCCGTCAACAGAAAACCATCCTTCACGAATTTCTGTCGCCAACAAAGGTCGGGTTAGTGTAAGTGAATTACTCGCACCACTGTGATCTCGATCAGGTGCACAGACAACCACATTGGCCATCGTAGACAAGGCGCCCTGTAAACCAATAATACCAGGCGCGTTCACACCATCATCATTAGAAACTAGAATTTTCATAATGATTTTCTTTCTTTATTTTCTTGAGAGTTCGACCCCTGATGACGTTCAGGTTCTCGTAATATACAGACTTCCTTGAGTAAACTTGTCGCGTAACTTCCCTTTGGTAGCGAGAAAGATATCTTCAAGTCCTGCTCATTAAGTCTTTCCCACGTTAGCGATTTAGGAACGATGCGGAGCGCTCGATATTCAGGTGAAAAGCGCTTCTTTCTAAACTTATCAAACCAAGACTGCTGTGAAAGTGACTCTAACGACTGAGGTAGTTGGTGATTACCATCAAACAGTGCTAATGCAGGGTGAACCTGCCCCTCAGCACATCGATCGTCTTCAATATCCTCTACCGTAAAAACAGATTTACTCCAATCGAATTGAGCTAACTCACCTTGTTGTAACTGATCCCAAGTTTGGTTAACCACTCGCTCAGCTAAGCTGGCATTAAAGATATAAGAACGCATGGCAGAAAGGTACATCCCTTCTAAAAATCGCTGTCTAGGTCGTTTTCCTGTTTCGAGCCACGTCATTGCATTTGAAAGATTCGAGCGATCGAAACCAAAACGCTGACTACCAAAATAGTTAGGAAAACCTTTTTCTTTAACCTGTGTCAGTCGGCTTTCAATATCATCAATATCAGTAATTTCTTTTAAGGTAATAATAAATTCATTACCTTCATGAACGCCTGTTTTTAATTTCTTAGAGTGTCTCGTTTTATTTACAATATCGACATCTCTGAACACTGGCATTCCAATTACTTTTGCTTTACCCGGTAAGTGAACAGAAAACCACTGGCGTGTGACCGCATTTTTATCTTTAAGACCACTGTACGCTACGGCACTCTTTTCGATATTAAAATGTTTCGCTAAATCTCGGGCAAGGTCTTGTGTGTTTTTCCCTTTCTTTAATACATCCAACCATAAATGTTCTCCATCACCTGACGGTTCAAACCCCATAATTTCAACCACTTGGAAATCTTCAGGCTCACTCTTAAACAAGGCTTCTTGTTTAGGCTTTTGGTTCACATCAGTAAAAGGTAAATCAAACAATGACATCTAATATCGACTCGCTTTTAAGTGATAAATAATTCTGGAATTATTTACGAGAAATTAAAACGACAGCATGGGCTTCAACCCCTTCTTTACGACCGACAAACCCAAGTTTTTCAGTTGTAGTTGCCTTAACATTCACATCACTTTGAGTAACAGATAGGTCTTCAGCAAGAAGTACTCTCATTTGATCAATGTATGGCGCCAATTTAGGGGCTTGTGCCGCAATAGTGCAGTCGGCATTGATAACCCAATAGCCTTCTGCTTTTAATAGTTCATGGACATGACGAAGTAATATACGACTATCAATATTCTCATAAGCTTGGTCTGTATCAGGAAAATGCTTACCAATGTCGCCCATGCCCGCCGCGCCGAGAAGTGCATCGCATAGCGCATGAATAAGAACATCGCCATCCGAATGGGCAACAAAACCATGTTTATGAGGAATTTTAACACCACCTAAGGTAATAACATCTCCACGACCAAACGCATGAACATCATAACCATGACCAATTCGCATACCCATTAACCTTATCCTTAAACTCAGTTTCGTTTCTAGAAGGCTCGTTCAACTATTGCTCGAAACACTGTTGGTCCAAGAGCCACTCTGCCAACAGCAAATCTTGTGGCTGTGTGACTTTAATGTTGTCCGTTGCACCTTCTACCATTCGAGGATTAAACCCAGCCAACTCCATCGCACTCGCGTCATCTGTCACACAAGATCCAGCGTTAATCGCATCTTCAAGAGCAGCAATTAATTGGCCAATACGAAACATTTGTGGCGTAAATGCTTGCCAGATTCTGCTTCGCTCTACTGTCAACTCAACTTCTGTGTTCGTACTGCCTCTTACCTGTTTAATTGTGTCTTTCGCTGGGACACCAAGTAAAGCACCACAAGACACCTTGGCTACAGCGATAAGCTTCTCTACATCTGAGACTCGAACGCAAGGGCGAGCTGCATCATGAACCATCACCCAATCATCTTCTGATGCCATAGCTCTCAGGTCATACAAACCGTTCAAAACTGAATTGAACCGCTCTGCCCCGCCCAAGGAGGTAAATACCTGTGAGTGATCGGAAGCATCTGTCTTAGGCCAATATTGATCACCTACAGACAAAACTACCATAACCCCTGATATATCAGGTACTTCAAGCAAACGAGAGACCGTTATATCGATTAAGAATCGACTTTTAATGGTTAGGTATTGTTTTGGGCAATCCGCTTTCATTCGGCTTCCGACACCACTTGCAGGGACTAAAGCCCATAGACGCTCTGCCATTATTTGCTCGAATCCTCCACGAGAAGATAAAAAGTCTCACCCTCTTTAATCATGCCCAGCTCACTGCGCGCCCGCTCTTCAATGGATTCCAGACCGCTTTTTAAATCTTGCACTTCGGCATCCAACACCTGATTACGATCGACCAAACGATCATTTTCAAAGCGTTGTTCTTCAATGGAATCCTGTAACGACCATATATGAGAAATACTGCCATCGCCGAACCACAAGCGTACTTGCAGGGCAATAAATACAACAACTAATATTCCACACAGAAGTTGATACATAGAAACCATCTTTGGCATTAAGAATTAAAATTATGTTCCAAATAACAGAAAGGGGAAACCAATGGTTTCCCCTTTCTAAAAGAGTCTTAAACCAGGGACAATATTAGCCCTGACCTTTGATCTCTTTCAAGCCGTTGTATGGCGCATTTGCACCCAACTGCTCTTCAATACGAAGAAGACGGTTATACTTAGACACACGATCAGAACGACACAGAGAGCCCGTTTTAATCTGACCAGCACAAGTACCCACGGCTAAATCAGCAATTGTTGTATCTTCAGTTTCACCTGAACGGTGTGAAATTACAGCAGTATAACCCGCATCTTTAGCCATCTTGATTGCATCAAGAGTTTCAGACAAAGAACCAATTTGGTTAAACTTAATAAGAATTGAGTTACCAATGCTCTTATCAATGCCTTCTTTCAAAATCTTAGTGTTAGTAACAAAAAGATCATCACCTACTAACTGTACTTTATCGCCAAGCTTCTTAGTCTGATATGCCCAGCCATCCCAATCAGATTCATCCTGACCATCTTCAATTGAAACAATTGGGTATTGATCACAAAGTTCAGCCAGATAATCACTGAAACCTTCCGCAGTAAATACTTTTCCTTCACCGCTCAGGTCATACTTGCCATCTTTATAGAATTCAGAAGAAGCGCAATCCAATGCTAACGTAATGTCTTTAGTCAGCTCATAACCCGCATTAGCCACAGCGTCTTTAATTACAGCCAGTGCATCAGCATTTGAAGCTAGGTTTGGTGCAAAACCACCTTCATCACCAACAGCCGTATTTAAGCCTTTAGCTTTCAGAACGCTCTTAAGTGCGTGAAAAATCTCAGCTCCAGCACGAAGCGCTTCAGCAAACGAAGGAGCTGAAACAGGCTGAACCATAAATTCTTGAATATCTACGTTGTTGTCCGCGTGCTCACCACCATTGATGATGTTCATCATAGGAACAGGCATGCTGTACTGACCGGATGTACCATTGATATCAGCAATATGAGCATAAAGTTCAACGCCCTTTGCTTGTGCTGCTGCTTTAGCTGCAGCCAAGGAAACAGCTAGGATTGCATTAGCGCCCAACTTTGCCTTGTTATCAGTACCGTCCAGCTCAAGCATCTTATTATCAAGAGCACGCTGGTCAATTGCATCCATGCCAACCAAAGCAGTACGAATTTCAGTATTAATGCCTTCAACCGCTTTAAGAACACCTTTCCCAAGGTAACGAGACTTGTCTCCATCACGAAGCTCTAGCGCTTCACGAGATCCCGTTGATGCCCCTGAAGGAGCACAAGCGGACGCCATAATGCCATTTTCAAGAATAACGTCTGCTTCAACCGTTGGGTTACCGCGTGAGTCCAAGACTTCACGAGCCTTGATGTCTGCGATTTTAGCCATTCGATAAATCTCCATTTTTACTTTTTAAAATTGTATAAACAAAATTTGTTAGACAGTAATCAGTAACAACCTAACCGGTAACAACTGGTTCGAAACCTTTGATTAGATCATCCAGCTGTTTAAGTTGAGCTAGAAACGGCTCTAACTTATCCAACGGTAGAGCACATGGTCCATCACACTTAGCTTCATCCGGGTTTGGGTGTGCCTCTAGAAACAAACCAGCAATGCCTTGAGAAATACCCGCTTTTGCTAAATCGGTCACCTGAGCTCGACGGCCACCAGCCGAGTCTGCTCGACCACCAGGAGTCTGCAAGGAATGAGTTACATCAAAAAATACAGGGTATTCCAGCTCTTTCATTAGACCAAAGCCCAACATATCAACCACAAGGTTGTTATAACCAAACGCACTGCCGCGCTCACACAGGATAAGATTGTCGTTACCCGCTTCTTCACATTTACGAAGAATATGCTTCATTTCGTGAGGCGCTAAGAACTGAGCTTTCTTAATATTAATCACTGCGTCAGTCTCGGCCATGGCCTTAACTAAATCTGTTTGACGAGATAGAAACGCTGGTAACTGAATAATGTCACACACTTCTGCAACGGGTGCCGCTTGGTGTGGTTCATGTACATCAGTAATAACAGGCACATCAAAGGTTTTCTTAACCTCTTCAAAGATTTTTAAACCTTCTTCCATACCAGGACCACGATAAGAATTAATCGAAGAACGATTCGCCTTATCAAACGACGCCTTAAATACGTAAGGAATACCTAACTTATCAGTAACCGTTTTATAATATTCTGCGATTTGCATCGCTAGGTCACGGCTTTCTAATACATTCATGCCACCGAAAAGCACCATAGGCTTGTCATTGGCAATTTCAATGTCACGAACTTTAATCGTTTTTTGTTTGACTGTGCTGTTAGACATAACGAACAATCCCTTGTGTTATTTTTTCGATTGCTTCAAAGCTGCTTCAACGAAACCACTGAACAAGCCATGACCACCACGAGGAGTAGACGTAAACTCAGGATGGAACTGACAAGCAACAAACCAAGGATGATCAGGTGCTTCCACCACTTCAACCAAGTTCTTATCAACCGAAACGCCAGTAATGTTCAGACCCGCTTCTTTTAATCGATCAACATAGGTGTTGTTCACTTCAAATCGATGTCTATGGCGTTCAACAATATTCGCTTTGCCATACGCTTCACGAACCGTTGAGCCTTCGGTCAATTGACATTCCTGAGAACCTAGACGCATGGTACCACCTAGATCAGAAGCAGAATCTCGTTGCTCAACCTGACCTTCAGCATCAACCCACTCTGTGATTAAAGCAATTACTGGATGCTCACTGCCTTTACCAAATTCAGTACTGCTTGCACCTTTCAGACCTGCAACATTTCGCGCGTATTCAATGACGGCGACTTGCATACCTAAACAGATACCTAGATAGGGAACCTTATTCTCACGGGCAAACTGAACCGTCTTAATTTTACCTTCAACACCACGAGTACCAAACCCGCCTGGTACCAAAATAGCATCTTTGCCTTCTAAACAACCGGTACCTTCTTTTTCAATTCGCTCTGAATCAATGTAATCAAACTTAATTTTTGTGCGAGATTTAAAGCCAGCATGTTTCACGGCTTCAATTAACGACTTGTACGCATCAAGAAGTTCCATGTACTTACCGACCATAGCGATATGTACAGTGTGCTCTGGGTTCAATTCCGCTTCTGCTACCGCCTTCCACTCACTTAAATCAGGCGTATCTGCTTTGATATTAAAACGATCACAGATGATTTGATCCAACCCTTGCTCATGCAACATGGCAGGAATGTTATAAATCGACTCAGCGTCTGGCAGAGAAATAACAGCACGTTCTTCCACGTTAGTGAACATTGCGATTTTACGGCGAGAATCTGTCGGTATGGACTGCTCTGAACGACATACTAATATATCAGGCTGGATGCCAATCGAGCGCATTTCTTTAACAGAATGCTGTGTTGGCTTAGTCTTAGTTTCGCCCGCTGTTGCAATATACGGCACTAATGTTAGATGCATGAACATTGCGCGATTGCTGCCTAACTCGACTTTCATTTGGCGAACGGCTTCCAAGAACGGTTGGGATTCAATATCACCTACCGTACCACCGATTTCAACCAGTGCTACGTCAGCACCTTCAGCGCCATCAATAACACGACGCTTGATTTCATTAGTGATGTGAGGAATAACCTGAACTGTTCCACCAAGATAATCACCACGACGTTCTTTACGAATCACTTCTTCGTAAACTCGACCACTGGTGAAGTTATTGCGTTTGGTCATCTTAGTATGAATAAAACGCTCATAATGGCCCAAATCCAAATCGGTTTCGGCCCCATCTTCCGTGACAAATACTTCCCCGTGCTGATAAGGACTCATAGTGCCCGGATCCACGTTAATGTATGGATCAAGCTTCATCATTGTGACTTTAAGTCCGCGCGCTTCCAGAATTGCGGCAAGGGAGGCGGAGGCAATGCCTTTTCCTAAAGAAGAAACAACGCCACCAGTTACGAAAATATATCGCGTCATACAGAACCCATCTTGGTAAAAATAATTCGGTGAGAAACAGGAAGAAAGCCCTGATCGAGATGGGGCGCCAGAATACCAGAACACCTTCTCAGGAACAATTCTAAATCGCACAAAGAATGTATTTTTCTAGTGTGCTTTAAACATTTTTTGTAACAAAGCATCATGAGTAAAAAGAAAGGCTTTGTTTTATGTGCATTTTCGCTGCCAAATGAACTCCCAACCATTTTGGTTGGAAACACCCTCAATACTTTGATCAAACGTATAATCAGCTACGGCAATGAGTTTATCGTTGCAGTATAGCAGCGGGATACGAGCACGTTCCCAAGGCGGCACACCATTACTTTGGAGCCACTTTTTCAATTCACGTGTATGGTTATCTAATACGGGACGAATACGCTCACCACCTAAACGAAACCGAAGCTCTAACTGCCCGTCAGGTAAAACAAAACCGCCTAATTTTGACTTTAAATAAACGATATCTCCAGATGGTAACTCAAAACGATTAGAAACATCCGACGAGAGGTCAAATGAGAGATGCCATTCAGGATCAAACTCGATGTCTTTAGGTATACAGTACAAATGACCTTGATACCGCCTGAACTCATTGTCCTGTAATTGGAAAACGGCACGAGCATCCTGTTTTGCTAAACAAACTTCCCGTAATAACGTTTCCAAATTCGCATTCGATAATGACGCCCCAGTCTTCGACTTACTCCAATACGAAAGTACGCCTTGCTGTTCAAAGGCAGGCAAAGCCAGTAACGCTTTGATAGACACCTTTTCTTGAGAGTTATTCCCCTTCAGCCAAGCCGCCCGATAATAGTTCAACGCCTCCGAGTCTTGACGAATCAATTGAGTCGTTCGGTTCAACGTATTCAAAAATGCAGGCCAACGACGAATTAAAGCCGGAATAACGTTATGCCGGATATAATTACGATCGTACTCAAACGATGAATTGCTTTCATCTTCAACCCAATCAAGACTATTAGCGGCAACGTAGCTCTTTAACGTATCTCTCGACTCCGACAACAGCGGTCTGAACAAATGCCCTTGAGAGAGCGGACGGCATTCAGGAATAGAAGCTAAGCCAGTCAAACCTGAACCACGGCAAACTCGTTGAAGAAAGGTCTCAGCCTGATCATTCAAATGATGAGCCATCAACAGAACTTCATTGGGTTTCAAAAAATCCTCAAAAGTCTGATAACGCGCTTTTCTAGCATTCTCTTCTAACGATCCTTTCTCTGGTATTTCTACCCGCGTTTCAAACAGCTCAACTTGATACGAAGTACATAATTCAGAACAAAATGACTGCCAATCATTCGAGTTTCGGCTGATTCCATGGTTTACATGTATGGCTCGGATAGGAAGGTTCGTACCTGAATTAACCAGAAGATGAAGTAAGGCGATGGAATCTAAACCACCGCTCAGTGCCACGCACCAGCTTGAAATGACATTTTGATCTTGAAAGCGTTCTAATTTCACCTGAAAACGATGAAGTAATTCACTGTCAGAACTAACGTTTTTCATCCTTAGCCCCAACAATCAAAGATACAATCAATCGATTGGCATTTAACTAACGCCATAGGACATCAATCGCTGGTAACGTCGATCTAGAATTTGATCCATTGGAAGTTGATCTAACTTTTCAAGCTGTTTAATAAGAACCTGCTTTAAATGAGACGCCATTTGCTGCGCGTCACGGTGAGCTCCTCCCAGCGGCTCGTCCAACACTTGATCAACAAGCCCCAAGCTTAACAACCTATCCGCAGTCACTCCCATTGCCTCCGCAGCATCAGGAGCTCGTTCAGCACTTTTCCATAAAATAGAAGCGCAGCCTTCTGGTGAAATCACAGAGTAAATAGAATACTTAAGCATGATCAAATGGTCGCATACACCAATCCCCAATGCGCCACCCGATCCACCTTCACCAACAACACAAGATATAACAGGCACATTCAAGTGGGACATCACAGATAAATTATGAGCAATTGCCTGACTCTGACCTCGTTCTTCTGCATCAATGCCAGGGTAGGCACCAGGAGTATCAATGAACGTCAGCACAGGCAATTTAAAACGTTCGGCCATTTCCATGACGCGACACGCCTTTCTATAGCCCTCGGGTCTTGGCATACCAAAATTGCGTTTTACTTTTTCTTTTACATTACGTCCTTTTTGATGGCCAATAATAACCACTGGTCGACCATCTAAACGAGCAATACCCGTGACAATAGCAGGATCATCAGCAAAGGCCCGATCACCATGCAGCTCATCAAAGCCATCAAAAATGTGCTTAATATAATCCAATGTGTAGGGACGCATTGGATGACGAGAAACCTGCGCAACTTGCCAAGGCGTCAATTCAGAAAAAATTGATTCGGTCAGAGCAGTACTTTTGTTTTGAAGACGCTGAATCTCTTCATGAATATTTAATTCATTATCATTACCGACCAATCGAAGCTCTTCGATTTTATCCTGTAATTCAGAGATTGGTTGTTCAAAGTCCAGATACTGTGAAATCATTCATTACTCTTTTAATTATTAAGTAAAAACGCCCAGACAATAAGATTTCACGTCTGAAAGCTACAAACACAATACGAATAAAGAGCGTACTTGTTACATATAACTATATATCAGAGTATTCTAACCCAAATTCTGTCATATGTCAGAATTTCGATACAATATCTCTACACGTTCGTGACCAAATTCAGATCTAAGTAAACTGACACTTTGATCATCGGGCGCGAGCTTCCAATCATCTCCCAAGCGAATCCGTCCTCGAGCATCCACGCGTTGATAGTCAACTAAAACGGGAACCCCTTCAGGATTAAACGACAAGTCACCTTTAGTAAGCAACTTATTAAATGCATCGGAATCTTTAGACTCATTCAACTGAACACGAATATATTTTGCATATTTTGTACGAGCGCGCCCAATATCAATAAGAGATTTTACACGACACCGAATGCCTTCCGTGTAATAGTCGTAGCTGACATCCACTTCAGCTACAACCAACATATCAGTTTCTAGCCAATCTTTATTCTCAGCGTACATATCACCGAACAACCCAATTTCAACACGGGCTGTTCGATCGTCCAGAGCAAGAAACGCCAAGGTATCGCCCTTCTTACTTTGCATTGTACGAACATCCATAACTAAACCAGCAATGATGTAAGACTTACTTTTGTCAGCCTGCAATGCAGATAAACGACATGTAACAATTTCTTTAACTTCTGATTCATACTCTTCGATGGGGTGACCCGTTAAAAACAGTCCTAACGTGTCCTTCTCTTTAGATAACTTCTCTTTTGGTGACCACTCTCGAATATGACGATATTCTTCATAAACATCACGATCAGTATCTTCAGCCTGCAGTTCGCCGAACATATCGACCATTCCAGCATCCTGATTTTTGGCAGACTGATCCGCTGATCTGACTGCATCAGGTATCGCAGCCAACAGTGAAGCCCTGTTAGGGCTGACATTATCAAAAGCACCGCAATAAATAAGAGACTCGAGTGTTCGTTTATTTACTTTCTGAGTTCCAACTCGCTCACAAAAATCAAAAAGATCTAGAAACGGCCCATCTTGACGAGCGGATAAGATGGCTTCAACAGGCCCCTCACCCACACCTTTAACAGCACCAAGCCCATACACAACTTGATCCTGATCGTTTACGGTAAACTTGAATTCCGATTGGTTAATATCAGGCAGTACCAAACTCAACTTCATTTCTCGACATTCTTCAATAAAGATTACGACCTTATCGGTCTTATCCATATCAGAAGAAAGTACTGCAGCCATAAAAGCTGCTGGGTAATGAGTCTTCAACCAAAGCGTTTGATAAGAAACAATGGCGTAAGCTGCTGAGTGAGATTTGTTAAAACCATAGCCCGCAAACTTTTCAACCAGATCGAAGATATTCATGGCCAGATCAGGATCAACCCCTTGAGAAATTGCGCCTTCTCGGAATGTCCCTCTTTGTTTCGCCATTTCTTCAGGTTTTTTCTTGCCCATCGCTCGACGCAACATATCTGCACCACCCAGCGTATACCCGGCGAGCTCCTGCGCAATCTGCATTACCTGCTCTTGGTAAACAATGACACCGTAGGTAGGATCAAGAATTTCTTTTAAGCATTCATGCTGGAAGTCAACGTGGGGGTAAGCCACTTCAGCACGGCCATGCTTACGATCAATAAAGTCTTGTACCATGCCTGATTCAAGAGGTCCGGGGCGAAACAAAGCAACCAAAGCAATCAAATCTTCGATATTATCCGGTTGAAGGCGTCGAATAAGATCTTTCATTCCTCTGGATTCAAGCTGAAATACAGCCGTCGTTTCTGCTCGTTTAAGAAGAGCAAATGAAGCAGGATCATCCAACGGAATTTGGCTGATATCTACGGGATCTAAACCTTCTTTCTGTCGCTTAGTATTTAAAGTTTTTAATGCCCAATCAACAATAGTCAGGGTTCTCAAGCCCAAGAAGTCAAACTTAACCAAGCCAGCTTCTTCAACATCCCCCTTATCAAACTGCGTTACCACCCCTGTCCCATCAGGGTCACAGTTGACAGGCGAAAAATCCGTCAATTTAGTTGGGGCAATTACAACACCACCCGCGTGCTTACCCGTACCTCGGGTTATCCCTTCAAGTTTTAACGCCATGTCCCAGATTTCTTTGGCATCATCGTCTGTAGAAATAAACTCTTTCAGTTCTGCTACTTCTTCAATTGCATCTTTGAGCTTCATTCCTGGCGTCGGAGGAATTAACTTGGAAAGTCGATCAGCAAGACCGTAGGATTTACTTTGAACACGAGCAACATCACGAACCACCGCTTTAGCAGCCATGGTGCCAAACGTAACAATCTGAGAAACCGCATCTTTACCGTAGTGATCAGCCACGTATTTAATAACTTTATCTCGATTATCCATGCAAAAATCGATATCAAAATCGGGCATCGAAACACGTTCAGGATTAAGAAATCGTTCGAACAGTAAGTCGTATTCAAGCGGATCAAGGTCAGTAATTTTCTGGGCGTAAGCCACTAAAGAACCTGCACCAGAACCACGCCCAGGACCTACAGGGATATCGTTATCTTTGCCCCATTGAATAAAGTCCATTACGATCAAAAAATACCCAGGAAACCCCATTTGCAGAATAATATCGAGTTCAAAATCCAGACGATCAAAGTACTCTTTACGTCTCTCTTGATAATCTTCAGCCTCTTTATCAAGAATAACATCAAGCCTTTCTTCAAGCCCTTCCGCTGAAAGTTCACGGAAGAACTGATCCATTGTTTTTCCTTCAGGTACAGGAAATTCAGGCAGATAATACGTGCCAAGCTTCACTTCTAGACTGCAACGTTTTGCAATTTCGACTGAGTTTTGTAACGCGCTTGGAATGTCAGCGAACAACTCAGCCATTTCTTCTGGAGATTTAAGGTATTGCTCTTCTGTATAATTAAGAGGGCGACGAGGATCAATCAAAGCAAAACCTTGGTTAATACAAACACGAGCTTCATGTGCTTCGAAGTCAGAAGAATTGATAAACCGCACATCATTAGTGGCAACGACGGGAAGTCTAAGCTGCTCTGCGAGCTTCAATGAGCCATGAAGGTTTTCATCATCCCCAACCCTTCCACAACGATGGAGTTCAAGATAAAAGCGTCCGTCAAACAAGTTAGCCCAATAGGTAGCTCTGCTGTGAGCAAGCGCCTCATTCCCTTTGACCAATGCAGCACCTATATCACCATCTTTACCGCCAGATAACAGAATCAATCCATCTTGCTTTTCTGCGATCCATTCTTTTTTAACAATCGGAACCGCATCTCTTTGACCAACAAGGTACGCATCAGAAATAAGCTCTGTAAGGTTTCTATAACCTTTCTCTGTTTGGCATAACAAACAAACTCGATAAGGTTTATCCGGCTCGTCTTCATTTTCCAGCCAAACATCAGCCCCCATAATGGGTTTAAGACCACTGCCCTGAGCGTTTTTATAAAACTTCACCAAACCAAATAAATTACCTTGATCCGTCAAAGCGACGGCAGGCACATTTTGTTCAACGCTTTTCGATAAAAGAGACTTAACCTTAACGATCCCGTCGATTAATGAAAATTCCGAGTGAACTCTCAGGTGAACAAAAGGCGCAGATGACATGAATTACTCCGGGTCTAAAGATATTTAGGCAAAGAATAGAAAAATAAAAAAGCGAACCAGAATACCATAAAGCTGATTTTCCGGAGAGACTTTAAACAAATAGTTATGATATCAAAACAAAGACAAATTCTTTTTCACTGGGCCAAAACTACGGCGGTGGTATTTTGTCACACCAAACGCATCAATTGCTTCCATATGAGCTTTCGTTGGATACCCTTTATGCTTCGCAAAACCGTAATTTGGAAATAGCTTATCCAAAGCGACCATTTCTCGATCTCTGGTCACTTTAGCCAATATAGATGCTGCTGCAATGGCAGGATGCCGAGCATCCCCTTTCACCACCGCCACAGCAGGGCATTGCAAATCACGAGGCAGTCTATTCCCATCGATTAGTGCATATTCACACTTAGGATCAAGTAGATCAATCGCACGTTTCATCGCAAGCATTGACGCATGTAAGATATTAATCTCATCTATTTCTTCAACCGAGGCTCTCGCAATGCCATAACTAAACGAGTTATTTAGTATTTCATCGAATAAAAGCTCTCGCTTTTTCTCAGACAATTTCTTTGAATCATTTAATCCAATAATAGGACGATCAGGGTCCAATATAACTGCAGCAGCAACCACATCTCCAGCTAAAGGGCCACGCCCTGCTTCATCAGCGCCTGCAAGTAAATGCCCTGTATAACTTGGTTTAAAAGGTTCAAGATCTGCCATACTATTTCCCAATTAGATCTAATACAGCGGTAGCTGCTTTTTCGTTGCCACCTTGCTGTAACAAACGATGAATATCATAAAATTCATCAACAACCCCTTGATACTCTTGAGCGTGTTTCAATCGCTTTAAAACTTCAGAAGCAATTGCTTCAGGGGATGCTTCATCCTGAATTAGCTCGGGCACTAACTTTTTTTGAGCCAATAAATTAGGCAAAGAGATGTAATCGACCTTAACGATTCGTTTAGCAATTGCATACGTTAATGAAGCCATTTTATAGACAACAACAATAGGTTTTTTGTGAAGAGCAGCTTCTAGAGTTGCCGTTCCAGAAGCAAGCGCAATCACATCTGAAGCCTCCATTACGACTCTACTCTGTCCATCCACAATTTGAACGCTTTTGCCTACATTAGACATTTCCTGCAAGGCTTCAATTTGAACTCGACGATGCTCATTTGCAGCAGGGAGAACTAACTGAACTTCCGGCATTGCTTGTTGAATCAAGTCCGACGCTTCTAATAAAGAACGACCAATGTACTTTATTTCACCTCCGCGACTTCCAGGAAGAACCCCCACAACAGGACGGTTAACATCTAGACCTAAAGTTTGGCACGCATTATTACGGTTTGGCTCCATGGATATATCATCAGCGAGAGGGTGACCAATAAAGCACTCTCTCATATTATGCTGTTGATAAAAGCGACTCTCAAAAGGCAGCAAAGTTAGCATCAAATCAGTGCTTTCTTTAATCTTAAAGATTCGCTTTTTTCTCCATGCCCACACTGATGGGCTGACATAATGAACCGTTGGTATGCCTAGCTGTTTTAACTTCCTTTCCATTCTTAACGTAAAATCAGGTGCATCAATACCAATAAATACATCAGGCGGGTTATTTTTGAATAACCGATACATTTTTCTGTGGATACCAATTAACTCTCTTATTCGGCCTAAGACTTCAACCAGCCCCATAACAGACAATCTTTCCATGGGTACATGAGAGTGAAAGCCTTGCTCAATCATTAAAGGCCCTCCTATTCCTTCAATAACTGCATCAGGATAACGAGCACGCAACGATTTAATCAAACCGGCTCCCAAAATATCACCGGAAGCCTCGCCAGCAATGATTCCAATACGTAAAGGCGTCTTCATTATATTTTTATTCCACAAAAAATTTGAGCCAAAAAAAGCCGCCTAAATTTGGCGGCCTCATAAAACGAGTAAAATAAACTATCGAGCAATGCCACGATTTGAGGCTAAGATTGAATCAAGGAAAACCTTAACAGCTTGAGATCCCTCAGCCAAAGGCTCGATTTCTTTAATTGCTTCTTCAAGTCGTAAACCCTGACGATAAACCAGCTTATAACAGTTCCGCAAATCTCGAATGTCTTCTTTACTAAAACCTCTTCGCTTCAAACCTTCGGTGTTGATTGCAGCAGGTTTCATTGGATTGCCATTACCGATAACATACGCAGGCACATCCTGGTTAACCGCTGAACCTCCGCCAATCATTGCATGCGCACCAATTTTTGAGAACTGATGAACGCCCGTGCCTCCACCTAAGATGGCCCAATCACCAACATGCACATGGCCTGCAACCATAGAATTATTCGCTAGAATGCAGTTATCACCAATAATCACATCGTGCGCAATATGCGCATAACACATCAATAAGTTACCCGAACCTATTCGGGTAATGCTTTGATCCTGAACCGTGCCACGATGAATAGTGACCCCTTCACGAATCACATTATTGTCACCCATGATTAATTGGGTCGGTTCATCAGCGTACTTTTTATCCTGACAATCCTCACCTACACTGGCAAACTGAAAAATTCTATTGTTCTTACCAATTTTTGATGGCCCTTTAACAACGACATGAGGTCCAATAACGGTACCTTCGTCAATCGTTACATTAGGGCCTATAATACTCCAGGGGCCAATCTCTACACCCTCAGCTATGTTGGCATTTGGGTCAATTATTGCTCTTGGATCAATCAAGATTTACCTGCCTTTCTACACACATTATATCCGCCACACAGGCGACACGTTCATTTACAAAGGTCCGACATTTAAACTTTAGCAGATGATGACGCTCTTCAATAAATTCTGCTTCATGTTCTAATCGATCACCCGGAAATACGGGCTGTTTAAACCTTACTTTATCAGCTCCAGCAAAATAATATAAAAAGCCTTCCGATGCCTTTTTATTTTGTAACTTATACGCCAAAATTCCGGCTACCTGAGCCATTGATTCCAGCACAAGCACACCAGGCATAATAGAATGTCCTGGAAAATGACCATCAAAGAACGGTTCATTAACAGTCACATTCTTATACCCTTTAATAATTCTCTTATCGTGGTCAATTTCAGTAACCCGATCAACCAACAAAAACGGGTAACGATGAGGCAGGTATTTTTTAATTTCTTCGATATCCATATCTTTACCCTTTAATGCAATTGACCTAATCAGACGCTTGATTAACTTGCTTCTCTAACTTCTTCAGCTTCCTAGCCATATCATCCAACTGTCTAAACCGAACGACACTTTTACGCCAATCTTTAATTGGCTGCATGCCAGTGCCTGATGCGTATGTCCCTGCTTCCTTGATGTTTCCAGTAACTGCCGTCATGCCTACCATTTGAACACCATCAGCAATCTTAACATGACCTGCAATCACCGAGGCTCCACCAATAATGCAATAACGTCCAATCTCTGAGCTGCCTGCAATTCCACTGCAGCCAGCCATCGCACTTCCTGTACCAATCTTAACGTTATGAGCAATCTGAATTTGGTTATCCAAAATGACATTATCTTCAATTATCGTATCTTCAATTGCACCACGATCAATAGTCGTATTAGCGCCAATTTCAACTCGACTGCCTATTTTAACACCACCGATTTGCGCTATTTTATTCCACACGCCCTTATCATTAGCAAAGCCAAACCCATCACTGCCAATGACAGCACCGCTTTGAATAACAACCTGATCGCCCATTTCTACGCCATGGTATACAGTAACCCGAGGAAATAGTCGGCACTGTTTACCCAACTTAGAGTTCTCACCAATAACTACGTGAGCCATGAGCTCTGTTTCATCACCAATAACGGCATGATCTTCAACAACGACATATGGACCAATGACCACGTTTTTTCCTACGGAAGCACTTTCAGAAATTAAAGCAGTCGGATGAATTTGTGCTTTACGTTTCGGCGCAGGATCAAATAGGTGAGATATTTTGGCAAATGCTAGGTACGGGTTATCCATAACCAGAACGGAACCATCAAACTGATCCGCAAGCTCTTCAGTTAAGATAACCGCAGACGCTTCGCACGTTTTTAATGCAGGGATGTATTTATTATCGGACAAAAAAGTTATTTCACCGGCAACAGATTTATCCAGTGGGGCTAAAGAAGTTATTTCTATCGACGGATCACCTCTTAGTTCTGCATTCAAAAAAAGAGCAATCTCAGAGAGGGTTTTAGCCATAATTCAAAGTCCCATATTACCTATGATCTTAAGTTAAGAGCATATATTCACAATCACATAAAAAGAAACGCATATAAGCAAATACTCATATGCGTAACATGTAGCGTTTAACTATAAAACTATTTAGCTTTTTTAGTATTTAGCTTCTCAAGTAGCTTTAAAGTGATGTCTAAATCAGGGCTAACCCACAAAGTCGCTTCACGGGTTACAAGTAAATCAATTTTTAATTCATCCACTAATTCTTTTAATGCCGCATCAATAGTTGCTTTGTTTTGCGCTAAGAACTGCTTCTCACGTTGAGCCTGCATCTTCTGAAGCTTTTGAACAATGTGCTTATAATCTGCTTTCTTACTTTGGATTTCTTCAAATAAGCGACGCTTGTCTTCATCAGCCATGAAAGCAGCATCTCGCTGACCTTTTTCTTGGCTAGCTTTAATCTCGTTTTCTAATTGAAGTAGTCTATCTTGCTCAGGTTTGAATTCATTCTGCAGCTCAGCAACGGCTGCTTTTGCAGACACAGAAGACATAAGAGCACGGTAAATGTCCACAACCGCAATTTTCGATTCAGCTGATGCCATTGCAGGCAGCATAGACATCATACATACAGATAAAAAAGTAATTATTTTCTTCACAACTTGAATCCTTAAACTTGTTTTTATTTAAATTAAAATGGTCTACCCAACGCAAATTCAAATACTTGAGTATCATCACCGTCTTTGTCATTTAGTGCTTTAGCTAAACTGAATGAAAGTGGTCCAATTGCAGTTACCCAGGATAGAGAAACACCCGCAGCGGCACGTACTTCACCAAACTCAAATTCATATTCGCTACGATGTGTATCAAATACCTGACCCGCATCAACAAAGAAGGCTGTTCGGAATGAGCTTTGATCATCAATAAATGGCAAAGGGAAAATCAGCTCAGCAGAACCTTCGATCAAGGCATTACCACCGAACGGATCGTCATCACCAACAACAACCGTTTGATAAACCCCGTCTTCATCAATCACATAAGCAGGGTAAGAATCACAATCACTCGTACAGTTCTCATCAATCGCAGTTCTGGTTTCATACACCTCAGCCGGTGTAGTGCGAGGGCCTAAAGAATTCGATGCAAACCCTCTTACGGAACCAATACCACCCGCATAGAAATGCTCCCAAAACGGCATAGCACTCGTATTACCGTAGGAATCACCATATCCAATCTCTGTTCTAAAACGAAGAACATAATCGTTCGCTTTGGTCAGCGGTTTAAACATCTGGCCTTTATATGTCATTTTATAAAATGCAACATCACTGATTGGCGTCGCAACTTCCAACGCAACAGACTGAGAAGAACCGTTTGTTGGCATTAAACCACGATTTAGCGTTGATCGAGACCATGATGTAGTTACCGATAAATCTCGGAATAAGTCGCCCTCTTCATCAATGAAACCGCCGGTTTCTTCCACTGGTCTATCAACATCTGGTAAAGCGCAGTAATCCGACGAATCAAATTCACACACTAAGTTGTTATTCTGTGATGGGTCAGTTGTCCCAACCGCTTGATCAGTTGTGTAGAACTCATTTACATAATGATCCACACTATCAAATGGGTCTGGTGAAGCAGAGATTTCTTGAGCTGGCTCCGACCCTAAAGTGATCTTGGTTTGAGACACACTGAAATCAATGTTAATACGCTCAACGTTACTGATTGGATACCCGAAGTTCACACCACCACCAAAGCGATCCGTCTGATAGCTAGAAATATCCGCTTCACTGTAATCCGTTTCTTGATAAAACAGGTTAAAGCCTCGACTGATTCCATCTACGGTGTAATACGGGTTTAAATATGAGAAATTAACACTGTTTCGGAAATCACTTCTTGATACACCAAAAGAAACTCGATTACCTGTCCCCATCCAGTTATTTTGACTGACACTTGCACTCAAAATTAACCCACTGCTTTGAGAAAAACCGACGCTTGCTGTTAAGCTTCCGGAGGATTGCTCTTCAACAGAGTAAACAACATCAACTTGATCCGTTGTCCCTGGTACAGGAGGGGTTTCAACGTTAACGGTCTTAAAATATCCCAATCGCTCTAATCGAGTCTTCGAAGATTCAATTTTACTTGTAGAAGCCCAACCGCCTTCCAACTGACGCATCTCGCGGCGTATTACTTCATCTTTTGTTTTCGTGTTGCCCTTAAAAGAAATCCGACGAACATATGCACGCTTTCCAGGATCAACAAAAAAAGTAATATCGACTTTATTGTCATCTCCAACTTTCTGAGGAATGCCATTCACGTTGGCAAATGTGTAACCCTCGTTACCCAGCCTTTTGGTAATAAAATCGGAGCTTAATGTAACCAACTGACGAGAGAACACTTGATCTGTATCGACCAAAATCAATCGTTTAACTTCTTCTTCAGAAACGACAATATCACCGGCTAAATTTACTTCATTAACAGTATATTGCTCACCCTCAAAAATATTAATGGTAACAAATATTTCTGACTTATCAGGGCTAATCGATACCTGAGTGGATTCAATGCTGAAATCAATATAACCGCGATCCATGTACCAAGATTTCAGCTTTTCTAAATCTCCAGACAACTGTTCACGCGAGTAATTTCCAGATCCTGACATCCAAGACAACCAGTCTTTTTCACTCAAGTCGAATTGATTTCTCAAGTCGTCTTCATCAAACTTTTCATTCCCCACAATATTAATATGGGTGACGGCTGCCATCGTACCTTCATTAATTTCGATATTTAAAGAAACACGGTTTCGAGCAAGGTCTTCAATATTTACCTTTACGTCAGCATCGTATCGACCTTGACCTATGTATTGACGTTCCAGCTCTTGCTCAATCAATTCAACGGTCATTCGCTTAAACAAGCGACCTTCAGCTAATCCAGCCTGTTCAAGGCCTTTAGTCAACTCTTCATCAGGAATGGATGAATTACCTTTAAACTCAATCCCACTGATAAACGGTCGCTCTTTAACTTCAATAATTAGCACGTTGCCTTCACGGCTAAGCTTTATATCATCAAAGGAGCCTGTTTTATAAAGTAATTTAGTTGCTTCTGACAAACGCCCAGAATCAACCGTATCACCAACAGAGACAGGAAAAGAAGAGAAGACACTACCAGCAGTCACACGCTGCAAACCATCGACTCTAATGTCGGTTACAGTAAAACTACTGGCAATAGAAATCGTAGGTAAAAGCAAAAAAACACATAAGATATAACGGATACTATATTTCAGCACGCAACAACATCCCTGAAAAGATTAGGGTTAACTTCCAATAAACCAGCGGCTTATATCATTAAATACGGCAAACAACATTAAAGAACCTATCATTAAGACACCCAGTCTTAGACCCAGTTCTTGAATACTTTGAGAGAGAGGTTTACCACGCGCAAACTCTATTAGGTAATAAACCAAATGTCCACCGTCCAGTACAGGGATTGGTAACAAATTCAATACACCTAAGCTCACGCTTACGTACGCAAGAAAAGATAAGAACGGAACAAGCCCGTATCCGGCAGAATCACCTGCTATCTTCGCAATTGTAATTGGGCCACTTATATTCTCGACTGATATCAAACCTGTGATCATTTTCCAGATAGACTCAAGCGTCAAGACGGACATATCCCAGGTTTTCTCAACACCTAATATGAACGAATCAAATACACCGTACTCTAAATCCACTAAATATTCTTTCGGCCAACTAATGGTCTGGACTGAAGCCCCCATAAAACCAATTAATTCACCATCATCCGAAGTTTTACTACCTGGCGTCAGGTTAATTTCTTTCGTCTGATTATTACGATTAATAACCATTAATAAGCTTTGGCCTGGGTTAGCTTGAATCAGAGAAACCACATCCCTCCAGTCAGATATACCCTGACCACTGATCGAAATAATTTCATCACCAGATTTCAGGCCGGCATTTTCAGCAGCACTATCACTAACTATATCTTTCAGAATCGGAGGAATAGATAACTGAAAAGGCTTAATACCAAGCGACTCAAAAGGTTTTGGATCTCTTACACCTTCTTGCCAATGATTAATTTTCAAACTGTATGCCGTTGGAAAACCATCCATTGTCTCTGCAATGATATCAATTTCACCAGATTCACCAATACGGCGAACTAAAGCCAACTGAACCTGAGTCCAATTTAATACGGCCTTACCATCAACCTCTGTTATGACTTGCTCAGCTTTTAAACCTGCATTCGCAGCGATTGATTCAGGAGTAACCTCCCCAACAATGGGTTTTACTGTTGTACTTCCTAAGCCAAATACGAATGCATAAAAAATAATAGCCAATAAGAAATTCGCAATTGGACCCGCAGCAACAACAGCAATACGCTGCAATACAGGTTTTCGATTAAACGCCTTATCTAATCGATCGGCTGGTACATCGCCCTCACGCTCGTCGAGCATTTTTACGTAGCCGCCTAAAGGAATAGCAGCAACAACAAATTCAGTACCGTGTCGGTTTTTCCACTTAAAGAGAGGTTTACCAAAACCAATGGAGAATCGAAGTACATCAATACCACAACGTCGGGCTACCCAGTAGTGCCCATATTCATGAAAGGTAATCAGGACACCCAAGGTTACTAATGTCGCAAATAACATCTGGAGCATATTAAACGTTACCTATTTTTATGATCTGCTTGCCAGATTCTTCTCTTGCCAAAAGATCCGCCTCAAGAACAGCGTCCAATGAATCTGTACTTTGATTTTCAATCGCGCAAAGAGTTCCCTCAACAACACGAGGAATATCCATGAATGCAATTTCATTCGACAAAAAGGCCGCAACTGCTAGTTCATTGGCAGCGTTCAAAATAGCCGGCGCAGTCCCACCTGTTTTAAATGAGTCTTGGGCTAATTTCAAACACCGGAATCGCTCTAAATCAGGTTCTTCGAAATTTAATTGGGCTACTTGAAAGAAATCCAAAGGTTTCACTCCGGATTCAAGCCTATTTGGCCACCCCATTCCATAAGCAATTGGGGTTCGCATGTCTGGATTTCCCATCTGGGCAATCACACTGCCATCGATATAAGAAACCATGGAATGAACCACACTCTCAGGATGAACAACAACTTGCACTTGGTCCGCAGAACAATGAAACAGCCAACAAGCCTCGATTAGCTCAAGTCCTTTATTCATAAGGGAAGCTGAGTCTACTGAAATCTTTTGACCCATAGACCAATTAGGATGAGCAACAGCTTGCTCAGGAGAGACTGTTTTAAGCTGACTTGCAGTAAACTCTCGAAACGGTCCTCCGGACGCAGTTAAAAGAATTCGCTCAACGCCCTGAGTAGGCTGAAAACGACCATCTGGCAAACATTGAAAAATAGCATTATGTTCACTATCAATCGGAAGCAATGTTGCGTCGTGCTTATCAACAGCCTCCATAAACACTTGGCCAGACATAACCAAAGACTCTTTATTGGCCAAAAGAACTCTTTTTCCAGCGTTAGCTGCCGCAAGATTAGGCAATAACCCAGCAGCCCCTACAATGGCCGCCATCACAACATCAACAAGATCGTGAGACGCAACATACTCAAGGGATTCAACACCGTGAAGTACCCGAGTATCCGTTCCAGCAAGTTTATCAGCCAAAACAGACGCCGATGCCGAATCAGATACAACTGCATATACGGGCTGAAACTGCAAACAAAGCGCAGCAAGCTTATCCACACTGGAATGAGCGGTTAAAGCAAATACCTGAAACTTATCAGAATGCCGAGCAACTACATCAAGAGTACTTAAACCAATGCTTCCCGTAGCACCCAGAATTGTAATTTTCTTTAGATCAGTCATAAATCAGAAAGTCAGACCCGATAAAAGTAACAACAAAGCAAAAACAGGCGCTGCAGCAGTTAAACTATCTACTCGATCAAGCACACCCCCATGGCCCGGTAACAGCTGACTGCTATCTTTAATACCACGAAATCTCTTGAACATACTTTCCGTTAAATCGCCTAAGACTGATATCGCAACTGTTACGGCAGAAACCACAACAAGTAATAACAATTGGGAGGCAGCCATATCCAAATAAATACCGATACTTAAGCCGATAACAAGCGCAGATGTCATCCCCCCCCAAAAACCAGCCCAAGACTTTCCAGGACTAACTTTAGGCGCGAGTTTACTAACACCCCATTTCTTGCCTGCAAAGTAAGCACCCACATCAGCACCCCAAACCATAAGACACAAATAAAGTAAAACTAGCTCACTGTTTGTTTGAAGCTTAAGCCAAAGCAGCCCTTTCCAAAAGGGAACCAAAACCAGGAAACCAATGGCTAACCGCATCCATTTTGAGCCCCATAAAGAACTTAAACCCGGATAGGCAAGAACCAACACAAAAGCCAACCCCCACCAAGCTAGACCTATGGTTAGCATACTTATTTCTGGTGCCTGATAGATGCCATACATAGAGAGCCCAACAAGTGCAGCATAAGATACACGTTTGACGCCGCCTTCAAAGCCTGCAAGATTAGCCCATTCCCAGGCACCGATCATAACCACAGCAGCTACAAACAAAGCAAAGTATTCATACGGAAGAAAAAATATCCCCCCAATAGCTAAAGGGGCTAAAAATAACGCAGTGATAAGTCGCTGCTTCAACATATATTTACCTATAAATTTTACGAGTCATCAAAAATAAGAAGGCCACTACACACCAAACAACCCACTATAAACCAGAGCTTGAATCTACTTGTTCACACGTCAAACCAAAACGTCGTTGACGACTACCAAATTCCTCAATGGCTGCCATCAGAGCGTCTTCTCTGAAATCAGGCCAATACAACTCACTAAAATAGAGTTCTGCATAGGCAGCTTGCCACAGCATAAAATTACTAATGCGAGTTTCACCACCTGTACGAATATATAAATCAGGTGCAGCAATACCAGGCACCCCGACCTTATCATCAAAGTACTCTCGATTGATTTGATCCGGAGTTAATTTACCTTTCTGAACATCATGTGCACATTGCTGAGCAGCATTAACGATGTCCCACTCGCCACCGTAATTGGCAGCAATGACCAATGTCATTGCGGTATTGTTTTCCGTTTTCTTTTCAGCTTCAACAATATGCGTTTGTAAAGTATCACTGAAACGGGTTTTATCCCCCATGACTCTGAGTCGAATATTATTCTTATGAAGTTTCCGAACCTCATTTTTAAGAGCCAACAAAAACAAAGACATCAAGCCCTTTACTTCATCTTCAGGGCGATTCCAATTCTCACTACTAAATGCAAAAAGCGTTAAACTATCCACGCCTTGATCCAGACAAACCTCAACAACATCTCTAACCGCATCCAAGCCAGCCTTATGCCCTGCCAGCTTTGGCAAATTCCGTCTCTTAGCCCATCGATTATTGCCATCCATGATAATTGCAATATTCTTAGGAATTATTCTATCTACTGAATCAGCAGTCATAATATTCAATCAAACAATAAAACGTTTAAAAATAAAACACTGCAAGTGCACAGATCTTCCACTGCACACTTGCAATCAACTCAACTTTCCCTGAAACCTAATAACCAAAACTTAGAGTGCTAGATTTCCATCAAGTCAGCTTCTTTTTTAACAAGATCCGCATCAACCTGAGCAATAAACTTATTCGTGATCTTTTGAACTTCATCTTCAGCACGACGAGATTCGTCTTCCGTCACTTCTTTCTCTTTAAGAAGGTCTTTAATATCAGAGTTTGCATCACGACGAGCATTTCGTACAGAAACTCGCGCATTCTCAGCTTCAGCTCGCGCTTGTTTAATGTAGTTCTTACGAGTCTCTTCAGTAAGCGCAGGCATAGGAACACGTATCTTATCGCCATTCGTAGAAGGATTCAGACCTAAATCAGCCTTCATAATTGCCTTCTCAATCTCAGGCACCATCGGCTTTTCCCAAGGTACAACAGCCAAAGTCCGAGCATCTTCTACGTTGATGTTAGCCAACTGACTCAATGGCGTATCTGAGCCATAATAAGAAACCATCACACTGTTTAAAATACTCGGATGAGCACGACCAGTGCGAATTTTTGCAAATGCATTTGCTAACGCTTCAATGGATTTCTGCATCCGGCTTTCAGCGTCCTGCTTAATTTCATTAATCATTATCAACCCTTCTCAATTAATGTGCCTTCATCACCGCCAGTAACTGCAGCGAGCAAAGCACCTTGCTTGTTCATATTTAAAACACGAATAGGCATATTGTGGTCGCTGCACAAACAAATAGCAGTCAGATCCATCACACCTAACTTACGATTCAATACATCATCAAACGTTAATTGATCATAGCGCTCAGCATCTGGGTTTTTAACAGGATCCTCTGAATAAACACCGTCCACTTTAGTCGCTTTAATAACAACGTCTGCATCGATCTCTATACCACGTAAACACGCAGCGGAATCTGTAGTAAAGAATGGATTACCTGTACCGGCGGAAAAAATAACCACATCGCCCATTTGCAAGTAACGCATAGCCTTACGACGATCATAGTGCTCAACAACACCACTCATCGGGATAGCAGACATAACATGAGATGAAATATTCGATCGCTCTAATGCATCGCGGAACGCAAGACCGTTCATCACTGTTGCCAACATTCCCATATGGTCACCAGTAACACGGTCCAAGCCAGCTTCACTTAACGCTGCACCTCGATAAATATTACCACCACCAATAACCAACCCAACCTGAACACCGATACCAACCAGTTGACCCACAACCAAGGCCATATCATCCAGGACTTTTGGATCTATTCCAAAGTCACCCTCTCCCATGAGGGCTTCACCACTCAATTTGAGCAGAATACGTTTGTACTTAGCTTGACCATCTTTGGTGGGCATAAACTTAATCTCGCATATTTTAAATCACGCGCAAGTATACACGATTTCAAAAAAAAAGCGCCCAACGGGCGCTTTTTCAAACAGCAAAAGTAAGAACTTACTTACCAGCTAACTGCTCTGCAACTTCTTGAGCGAAGTCCTTCTTCTCAACTTCAATACCTTCACCCACTTCAAAGCGAGTAAATGCAAGTACTTCAGCACCAGCTTGCTTAGCAAGAGCACCAACAGTCAATTCAGGATTCTTAACAAAAGGCTGTTCAACCAAGCTATTCTCTTTCAAGAACTTCTTAATACGTCCGCCCATCATTTTCTCAATAATCTCTTCAGGCTTGCCTTCCATATCCGGCTGAGCCTTAATAATTTCTTTCTCTTTCTCTACTTCTTCAGCAGACATATCTTCTGCACGTACAACGCGAGGACTAACCGCAGCAACATGCATAGAGATATCTTTAGCCAATGCAGAATCACCAGCAGACAAAGAAGTAACAACCGCGATGCGATTATTAGAGTGTACATAACCATCAACCATTGCACCCTCAACAATAAGAGCACGACGAACAGTCATGTTTTCACCGATCTTCTGTACTAACGCCTGACGAGTCTCTTCAAGATCACCAGCCATTAACGCTTCAATATCAGTAGACTTCTCAGCAAACGCCTTATCCAGCACACTGTTTACAAGACCAAGAAACGCATCATCACGAGCAACAAAGTCTGTCTCACAGTTCACTTCTAGTAGCACAGCGAAAGAATTATCTTCTGCAACTTTAATAGCAACAACACCATCAGCAGCTGTACGATCTGCTTTTTTAGCTGCTTTTAGGCCAGAATTCTTACGAAGGTTTTCAATTGCTTTTTCGATATCACCGTCTGTTTCTTTAAGAGCTTTCTTACACTCCAACATACCCAGACTAGTACGTTCACGTAATTCTTTAACTTGTGCAGCAGAAATTGCCATGTCCATCAACCTCAAAATTATAACTAAAACCAGAAATAGGGGGACAAGCCCCCTATTCTAAGAAAAAGATTCAAACAATCAGAAACAGAAATTACTCTGCAGCTGCTGCTTCTTCCTTAACTTCAACAAACTCACCCGCAGATGCATCAGATGCTTCAAGAACAGTATTAGCTACTGTCTGAGCATACAATTCGATTGCACGAATCGCATCATCATTACCAGGAATCACGAAATCAATTCCATCCGGGTTGCTGTTTGTATCAACGATACCAACAACTGGAATACCCAGCTTGTTTGCTTCGTTAATAGCAATACGCTCATGATCAACATCAATAACAAAAAGAATATCAGGTAGGCCACCCATATCCTTAATACCACCAATGCTCAATTCTAGCTTAGCCATTTCACGCTGACGCATAAGAGCTTCTTTCTTAGTCAACTGATCGAATGTGCCATCTTTGAACTGCTGTTCAAGATCGCGAAAACGACGGATTGACTGACGAATAGTCTTATAGTTTGTAAGCATACCACCCAACCAGCGATGGTTAACGTATGGCATACCACAACGAATAGCTTCTTCCTTCATGATCTTACCAGCTTGACGCTTGGTACCAACAAAAAGAACCTTATTCTTGTTTGAAGCTGCTTTTTTAATTGCCACTAACGCTTCATTAAACGCAGGAACAGTGTGCTCCAAGTTAATGATATGAATCTTGTTACGAGCACCAAAAATGAACTTACCCATTTTTGGATTCCAGTAACGAGTCTGGTGACCGAAGTGAGCACCTGCTTTCATCAGGTCGCGCATAGAAATCTGAGACATTTTAACTACCTTATATAGTTTGGGTTATACCTCCGCACTTCTGCACTACCCCAACCTTTTATCAAATAAAAGGCACCCGGGCCAGCTCAATAAAGTGCGTGTGATGTTCCCGCATTTTTGCGGGCGGCATTTTATACCATATTTCGCTAATTAATTAAAGCAAAGATAAGAGCGCTTTGAACTGTTTTTTGCTTGAAGTGTTCGCTAAAATAGAACCCAATCTAATTGACAATATATTTACAAAAGCGTCTTACCTACTCCGACGCACAAACAAACACCCTAGGACTCCCTCTATACCATGTCTGTCACTATAAAAACTGCTGATGAAATTGAAAAAATGCGCGTTGCTGGTCGTCTTGCAGCCGAAGTTCTTGAAATGATTGAGGAGCATGTAAAGCCAGGCATTTCAACTGGGGAGCTCGATAGGATTTGTCACGACTACATAGTAAACACTCAACAAGCCATTCCAGCACCGCTGAATTACAAAGGCTTCCCAAAATCCATATGCACATCCGTCAACCATGTCATTTGTCACGGCATTCCTAATGACAAGAAGATCCTCAAAAACGGCGATGTGATAAACATTGACATCACTGTGATCAAAGATGATTATCATGGCGATACAAGCAAAATGTTCTTCGTTGGAAAACCGACCGTTCAAGCAGAAAGACTCGCAAGAATCACTCAAGAGTGTTTGTATATCGGCATCGAAATGGTCAAACCAGGCGTTCGCCTTGGGGACATTGGGCATGCAATTCAAAAGCATGCAGAATCCAATTATTATTCAGTCGTTCGAGAATATTGCGGTCATGGGATAGGTAAAGTCTTTCATGAAGACCCTCAAGTCATGCATTACGGAAAACCAGGTACAGGCATGGAACTCAAAGAGGGCATGACATTTACCATCGAGCCAATGATTAACGCAGGCAAAAGATTCACCAAGTTACTTCCTGACGACTGGACGGTAGTCACCAAAGACCACAAACTTTCAGCACAATGGGAGCACACCCTAGCAGTAACATCAGATGGTGTGGAAGTTCTAACAAAACGAAATGAAGAAAACTTCTAACCACCTCCTAGAGCTTGCTGTTCTGTAAAATAGAGACCGGCAAGCCACCCGAATGAGATCATAGCCAATTATGACTACATACCAGCCAGACACATCACTTTTTTGCAACGACTATTACGAAAACTCTCTCTCATTCGGCAACTCTATTATCAGCACCCTCAAACAGATCATTGCCGATGCAGATAAAAGCCTAAACAATCATTTCTCAGAAAAAAAAGACATTCACGCACTTATCTACGACCGAGCTTGGTTTATCGACCAGGTCCTTAAGAAGGCTTGGGAATACAGCACCCTAAATGAAGTCCCATCAGCATCATTAATTGCTGTAGGGGGTTATGGTCGAGGGGAACTTCATCCTAAATCAGACATTGACGTCCTCATTCTTTTCGATGCCACTGAACCAGAATCACAACAAGAACCCATAGAGAAATTCTTAACACTACTCTGGGATCTCAATCTAAACATCGGGCACAGCGTCAGAACCATTACCGAATGCAAAGACGAAGCTGAAAAAGACATCACAATCACGACCAACTTAACTGAATCACGGACAATTTCTGGCAACGATGACATTTTATACAAAATGACATCACTGACAGGCCCCTCATTTATCTGGGATAGCAAATCATTTTTTAAAGCTAAATGGGAAGAGCAACAACAACGCCATCGAAAATTCAATAACATTGAGTACAACTTAGAACCTAACCTAAAAACATCACCTGGCGGGTTACGAGACATCCAGACCATCATGTGGATCACCAAACGTCAGTATGGTGCGAACAGCATGAATGAACTTGTTCGATTAAGTGTGCTCAATGAAGAAGAACTCGACATGCTCACTCGTGGCCAAGAGTTCTTATGGCAAGTTCGCTACGCCCTTCATATGATCGCAGGCCGCCCTGAAGACAGGTTGCTTTTCGATCACCAAAGAAAAATAGCAGAACTTTTCGGCTACCAAGACAACGGGCATACACTCGCGGTCGAGCAGCTGATGCAAAAGTATTATCGAACCGTCCTACAATTGGGCGAACTCAATGACGTCATCATTCAACACTTCAATGAAACCATCTTGCTTGCTGATGAGCCCGATGAGGTCATCGAAATTAACGAACGATTTCAAATCCGAAACAACTTCATTGAAATCAAAGACCCATCGATTTTTGCAACAGAACCTTCCTCAATGCTTGAGATCTTTTTACTCATGGCTAAAACCGAAGGGGTTGAAGGCGCTAGGACAAAAACCATCAGAGAATTAAGAAATCATCGACATTTGATTGATGACAACTTTCGCGAAAATCCTGTTAACACCAGCATATTTCTCGCGCTAATGAAAACCAAGACTCAAATGGTAACGCAGCTTTGGCGCATGAGGAAGTGGGGAATTCTAGGCCGATACCTTCCTGAGTTTGCAGGTATTACCGGTCAAATGCAGCATGATCTTTTTCATATTTACACCGTAGACGCGCACACCTTGCAAGTCATTCGAAACATGCGTCGTTTCCGCTTTGCAGATAATAAGGATGAATTTCCCCTAGCGAGTCGATTGATTCATGAAATACCTAAAGTAGAAGTCGCCTACATCGCAGGTCTCTATCACGACATTGCAAAAGGTCGAGGTGGTGATCATTCCGTTCTAGGCGCTGTCGATGCTCGCAAGTTCTGTGAAAAGCACGGCCTAAATAAGTGGGACACCGATTTAATTTGCTGGCTGATTGAAAATCACCTACTAATGTCGATGACCGCTCAACGAAAAGACATCAGCGACCCTGAAGTCATTCAAGAGTTTGCTGAGAAAGTACAAGACAAAATCCACTTAGATTATCTGTTCCTTCTTACCGTCGCGGACATCAACGCTACGAACCCAACACTGTGGAACAGCTGGCGCGCCTCACTCATGCGACAGCTCTATACTGAAACTTGGCGCACTTTAAGACGTGGGTTGGATCACCCAATCAACACCCAAGACTATTTAAAAGATAGAGAAGAAAGTGTTTTAGAACTGTTATTCGATAAACCTTATAGAGAACAAGAGATTCGTGAGCTGCTTGCTCAGTTAGGCCAAGACTACATGTTCCGGAATACACCTGCAGAAATTGCATGGCATACGGAAGCTATTCTAGAGCATGAAGACAGCAGTCAACCTCTCATTGAATTGATGGAAACAACGGATCGCGAACATGAAGGTGGCACAGAAATATTCATCTACACCAAAGACGAACAGCACTTATTTGCTGTAACGGCCTCCGTGATAGAAAATCTCAATCTAAATATTCAAGACGCTCAGGTTATCATTTCTGAGAACGGTTTTACGGTGAATAGCTTTATCGTTCTTGATGACAACGGCTCTCCGATTGGAGACAACCCTTTACGAATTGAAGAGATTAAATCGAGCCTTATCGTCGCTCTTCAAGATTCCAGTAATTATCTTGAATTAATCAGTAGACGAACACCAAGACAACTCAAGCAATTTAAGATGCCAACACAGGTCATCATCCACAATGACGCGATCAAACAGATGACCGTCATCGAGGTAACAGCACCAGATAGACCAGGAATCCTAGCAATGATTGGTCGAGTATTTGTTGATTTCAATGTACAAATACAAAACGCTAAGATTGCTACGTTAGGAGAAAAGGTTGATGATTTGTTCTATTTGACAGATAACAACAACAACCCGATCAGTGATCCAGATATTTGCACAAAACTTCAAGAATCTATATGCAAGACATTAGATGAGCATACAAAAAATTAATCACCAACGCTCATTAAAAATAAATAGATCATCCAAGGACAAAGAATGAATCCGGATTTAGAAAAACTACAACCCTACCCGTTTGAAAAGCTGAACAATTTAAAAGCAGGTATTACACCACCTGCAGATAAAAAACACATTGCGCTATCAATCGGCGAGCCTAAACATCCGGCCCCTGAATTTGTACTAAATAAATTAACTGAGTCTCTTCCTGAAATGGAACGCTACCCAAGCACCAAAGGATTGCTTGAACTCAGAACCACAATTGCTACTTGGCTCACTCAACGCTTCAACCTTAATAGCATCTGCGCTGAAAACAATATTCTGCCAGTTAACGGGACAAGAGAAGCCATATTTGCATTCACTCAAGCATGTATCGACCGAACAGCCCCCAATCCTACTGTCATCAGTCCAAATCCTTTTTATCAGATTTATGAAGGTGCAGCATATCTGAGTGGAGCAACACCACATTTCATTCCATGCTTAGAAGAAAACAATTTCAATCCAGATTTTTCTGCAATTAACACCCAAACATGGAAAAACTGCCAAGTTTTATTTCTATGCTCTCCTGGCAACCCAACTGGGGCAGTATTACCAAAAGAAACACTGAAAGAACTTATCGAACTATCAGATAAGCATGACTTCATTATTGCATCAGACGAATGCTATTCAGAGATCTATATCAACGAAGCCGAAAAGCCTGCTGGGCTTCTTCAAGTGTGCGCAGAAATAGGCAGAGACAATTATAAGAATTGCGTCGTTTTTCATTCATTATCCAAGCGCTCTAATCTTCCTGGGCTTAGATCCGGATTCATAGCCGGTGACGCAGAGGTAATGAAAAAGTTCCTGCTCTATCGTACTTACCATGGCTGTTCAATGGGCCTACACCATCAACTAGCATCCATTGCTGCATGGCAAGATGAAGCACACGTATTGGAAAATCGAAAGCAGTACAAAAAGAAGTTCGAACAGGTTTTAGAAATACTTAAACCCGTTATGGATGTAGAGCAGACCGATGCGAGTTTCTATTTATGGCCTAAAACACCCATTAATGAAGAAACATTTGCCCAGAGATTATTCGCAGAAGAAAATGTGACAGTACTGCCTGGAAGCTACCTTTCAAGAACAATCGGTAATATCAACCCAGGCCACAACCGAATCCGGATGGCTCTAGTGGCTGAAGTTGAAGAATGCATTGAAGCTGCTAACCGAATCAAAAACCTGATCAACCGACTTTAATTTTTAGAGATTTATCATGTCAACGACCATTTACGGCATTAAAAATTGCGACACAATGAAGAAAGCGTTCAAATGGCTGGATAATCAAGCAATTGAATATACATTTCATGATTACAAAAAAGCTGGATTGGACGAAGTCCTAGCAAAAAAATGGGTTGAAGACCTAGGCTGGGAAAATGTCATCAATAAACGAGGAACAACCTGGCGAAAGCTTGATGACGCAACAAAAGAGGCAATGAACAATATTAACGCAGTCAAGCAAATGCTAGAGAACCCGTCCATCATCAAGCGACCACTGCTGGAACACAACAATGAGAAAACACTCGGCTTTAAAGAAACCGAGTATTCACAAATTTTCAATCAAAACCTTTAAACCAGAACATCATAAATTAACTCATTAGGAGACAACATGGCCTTTGCATTTGCTATCGGTGTAGGTACTCAAAACACTAAAAATGAATGGTTAGAAACTTTTTTCCAAACACCGGTTCTTAATCCTTCAAAAGACCTTATTAATGCAGCAAAATCTGCAATCGGTTATGAAGAAGGCAACGTAACTCTTGCAACAGACTCTGAATCACTGAACAAGCTTGCTACAGCTCTTGAAGCCGCTGGCGAACAAAGTCAAGCAGCCATTGCCAAAACATGTGCACAAGCAGCCGCACCAACTGCAGTCGTAATCCTAGAAACCGATGACCAAGCTGAAAGCACACCAGAAGTGTATTTAAAATTACATTTACTGTCTCACCGCCTAGTAAAACCACACGGCGTGAATTTATCCGGTATTTTCGGTCTTCTTCCTAATGTCGCTTGGACCAACCTAGGCGCTATCGATCTTACCGAATTACCACAAAAGCAATTAGAAGCCCGTGCAAAAGGTGAGCTAATTCAAGTTCAGTCCGTTGATAAATTCCCTAAGATGACCGATTACGTTGTACCGACTGGTGTACGTATCGCAGCAACTTCTCGTGTACGCCTCGGTGCTTACATCGGTGAAGGAACAACCATCATGCACGAAGGTTTTGTTAACTTTAACGCGGGTACTGAAGGCACTTCTATGGTTGAAGGCCGAATCTCTGCAGGTGTTATGGTCGGTGAGGGCAGCGACCTTGGCGGCGGTTGCTCAACAATGGGCACTCTATCTGGCGGTGGTAACATCATTATTTCTGTTGGTAAGAACAGTCTATTAGGCGCCAATGCAGGTATTGGTATTCCAGTTGGTGACCGCTGTATCGTTGAAGCGGGTCTCTACATCACTGCAGGTACAAAAGTTATCATCCTTGATGACAAAAACGAACAAGTCAGTATCGTTAAAGCACGTGAACTTGCAGGGAAAGACGACCTTCTCTTCCGCCGCAACTCTCAATCTGGCGCAGTTGAATGCAAAACTAACAAGTCTGCAATCGAACTTAACGAAGCACTTCATGCGAATAACTAATCATTAGTTACGCCTAAAGATAAGCGCTCTTTAAAACCTAATATCTGTACAGATATTAGGTTTTTTTGTCCCTAAATAACTGCATTTCATCCGATAACTACTCATAAATCACTCCACCTGTTTTAACCAACCGTCTGAAATTTCATAATATTTGGATTGCGTCTCATAAATGGATTAAGTAGCATCGTGTAAATTAGACTATCATTATGTGCTAGTCCGCATTAAAGCCTGCGCAGGAAGAATTATGGAGAATATAAGAATGTTAACGTGCAGTTATCGCAGTTTGGTTTACATATTATTTGCTTGGATGCTTGCAGCCTGTGGCGGCGGCGGAGGTGGTGGCGTTGATGCCAGTGATGGGAGTATTGGTGGTGGGGCATCCTCATTAACAATCACCCCTATATTAAACCCTGTAGCGACACCATATTCCATTGAAGATGGCAACGCCCTAACAATTAACGCGACCATTACAGACTCTTTAGGCAACCCTGTTTCTAATGCGGACGTATCTTATGCAACAACATTAGGATCTCTAAATAGAATATCAACTCTAACTTCGAGTACTGGAATCACATCACAAACAGCCACTTTGTCTGCTGGTTCAACTGGTACTCCTGACACAGGCACCCTAACTATCACTGCGTTTTCTGGTACATCAGTAGGCGTACTTACAGTTCAATTTCAATCAGAAGAAGACACTGATGATACAACCATCACTCCGACGCCTTCTGATACAACACTTGAATTATCTTTCTTTGATTCAGATGGTAATGAGTTCCCATCACAACAAACAATACCTTTTGGCGAAACAATTACTGTAACCGCCGTCGTAACACCTGAGCAAGTAGCAGGTACAACCTTGACTATCAGCTCAATTACATCAGAAAACGATGAAAATGTAGCTTTTGGACAACTTGACAGCTCATCCCTTGTATTAACAGCTAGTTCCGATTCAAGCTTAGATCAAAGCTCTGGTTCAGTAACTTTAGACCCTCAAGCACAAAGTGGCAGCGCCACTATTACAGCCACCTTGACGGAAGACATTACAGATCAAGAAGACATATCCATTATATCGCCGTCTATTCTATTTGGCTTTGCCAATGATGATAACAGTATTAATACGGGTTCAATTAAAATTGACGATGACGACTCTCTAAGCTCAATAACTCTGTCTGATAGTGGTACAGCACTGCTAGCAGCTGAATTATTTATTGAAGATACAAGTGGCACATTTACAAACAGCGGGAACACATACGCTCGCTATACTCAATCAGCAAAAATCGACTATAGATCAAACTGCGCCAGTACCCCTGATGCTCAAGACGACTCAATAAACAAATCGACTATTAGCTACTCTTCCAGCGATACAAACACGATTAACGGTATTACACTAGCTACCTATAAAACAACCAGTTGTACAGACACAGATACAGTCCAAGCTGAAACCACTATTAACAATACTTTGCTAACTGCAACTACAGCCATTAATTTTAATGCTCAAGTTGCAAATAACCTTGAATTTATTGATGTTAAAGATTCAACTGGTGCTGAAATCAGTAATATTGCTTTACAAGGCTCTCCGTCCACATTACCAAAAAGTGCTCGAGTAACGTTTAGGGTTTTGGATGACAGCAATCCAGTACAAGGTGTTAAAGTATTCTTCGAATTAACCTCTAATAAAGGCGGAGTCACACTTTCAACTGATGATCCAGATACAGTTACCTACCCTGATGGATTACCTCTTTCTACCGATGCAAGCGGTGAAGTTACTGTAACAGTTAATTCAGGTGACCTTCCTACCGATGTAGCCATCAAAGCCACAATAGAAGATTCAGACGATGCCGACAACGACACATCAAACGATCAAATTGATACGGGCGGTGTTGTAACTGCTACCTCAACTGCATTAACTATCACAACTGGTTACCCTCACCAAAATGGCGTTTCTTTAGCCGCAGACAACACTGCACCTAATGCATTCGATTACCAAGGTGTACCAGTTGAGCTTACTTTCCGAGCATCAGATCTTAACCAACAAGCAGCACCTGACGGCACTTCCATAAACTTCAAAGCAGAGAACGGCGGTGGTCAGCTAGTTAATGAAAATGAAGTCGATACTTCATCCTGTCAACTTTCAAATGGCGCATGCTCTCTCACTTGGCGCTCTCAGACTTTAAACAACAAACCTGACGTCAGCCGAGCAATGGATAGCTTCATCGTTTCCACAGAAGACAATAGAAATATTAATGACATGGATCTACTGTTAGCGACTGTCAATGGCTCAACGATTTATCAGCAAATAGTCACCAGAATGGAAACACTAGCAAGCGAAACATATGATGACGATGCAGATACAAACACGCCTGAAGTTGCAAAAAATAACTCCATTGGTTTTGATATAGCTATAGGTGATTTAGCTGTTGACCTTGTTGCAAGAGGAATCTCTACAGATGACCTACTGAGCGCAGCCTCCTCAAATGAAACCTCATTAGTTGCACCACTAACCACATCCCAAGACTTTAGTGACCTCGACGGTGACGACGCAGATGAGACAACCAACACTGACGGCATTGCAGCCATCACATACTTTGACATTGAAGATGGCCAGACTGAATATCTAAACATTTTCAATATCGTAGGCTCTTTAAACTCTGTAGATATTTCTACCCTACCTTACTCTACCTACAACTCTAACAGTAATGACAAATACGGACTTGTTGAAATATTAGCATGGACAACAGGCGAAGAAAGCTTTACCGATAATAATGGCGATGGTCTATTCAACGGCGATGCTGTCGCTGAAGAAATGGATGATTTAGACGAACCTTTTACTGATAACAACCAGTCTGGTTCCCGAGATAACGAGCCTGGAATCAACGTTGAAGAAATAGAAGATACCAATGGAAACAGCACCTATGATACAGCCAACAACCTGTATAACGGATTCCGCTGTGACACCGCTGCCTCCAATGCCGGCCACTGCCCAACTACAAACAAGCTAATAGATGTTCGAGATAGCATTACGCTTATTTCAGCCACCAGTAATATAAGAGCCGCGCTGATTGATAATTCAACCAACCTCACATTTGCAGGTTTTCGAGATACCTCTGGTGCCTACCGACCTTTAAACGCCAAAAGAGCTGAATACAAAGGAATGCTGCGCCCATTTCGAACAGGTGTAACTTATGACAGTGATGGAAATATTAATTCAATAAATATTGATGATGTAGGCAATTCCTATAGTTTCGATGCATTTATATACGATCTAAATGGAAACCCACCTCCTGTAGGCACTACAATTGAAATAACAGCACCAACCAGCGCAAAGTTAACCTCATCCACCGATACAGTAACGGTTGGGACAAGCTCAACTCCCTATACAATATCGATCGGCTTAGCCAGTGACCCGGATGCAGATGACACATCAGGAACCTTAACAATAGTAGTTACTACGCCTGCGTTTACAGATGGAAATACAAGCTTTCCTGCACTCGCCACGCAAATCCCAATTAATGTAACTAACAACAATTAATACAACACGGCATTGACTATTAAAGCCCTCTTCGGAGGGCTTTTTCTTTTCTGCTCATCTTCCTGTAAAATCCCCATCTTATTATTCACCTCCTCTTTGTGAGCATAAGATGTCCGAAGTTTCTACACCAAAGCTGTCCCCTACACTTGAACTCGCGTTCAATCTACTCCGTCGTGATTCTGTCACACCCGACGATAAAGATTGCCAACAAGTAATGATTGATCGTCTTGAAGCCTGTGGCTTCACCATTGAAAAACTACGTTTTGGGGAAGTAGACAACTTTTGGGCCCGCCGAGGAACAGGCGAGCCTGTTCTTGCCTTTGCAGGCCACACCGATGTAGTACCAACAGGCCCTCTAGAAAAGTGGAATACTCCACCGTTTGAACCGGTTATTAAAGACGACGGCATGCTTTATGCCCGAGGCGCAGCGGACATGAAAGGTTCATTAGCTTCAATGGTCATTGCTGTAGAACAATTTGTTGAACAACATCCAAACCACATTGGTTCGATGGCATTCCTTATTACCAGTGATGAAGAAGGCCCTGCCAAAAACGGGACAGTGAAAGTAATCGAGCACCTACAAGCTCGCGGCGAACACATAGATTGGTGTATCGTTGGTGAACCTTCAAGTACAAGTAAGCTTGGTGACGTTGTGAAAAATGGCCGCCGAGGCTCACTCAATGGCTATCTTACCGTGAACGGTCAACAAGGCCATGTCGCTTACCCTCATTTGGCCAATAATCCAATTCATATGATGGCGAATGCATTAGCAGAGCTAACCAATACCGTTTGGGATAATGGTAATGAGTTTTTCCCGGCTACAAGCTTTCAGGTAACTAACATTGAATCTGGCACAGGTGCAACTAACGTAATCCCTGGTGACCTGAAAATGGTATTCAACTTCCGTTATTGCACTGAAGTAACCGCAGAGCAATTAATGGAAATGACCGATGCGGTCTTAACAAAGCACGACGTGAAATTTGATCTAGAGTGGGCTCTTTCCGGACGTCCATTCTTAACCTCTGGAGGTTCTTTAATTGATGCAGTAAGACACAGCGTTGAAAAAGTAACCGGTTATCAACCAGAACTGTCTACCTCTGGTGGAACGTCTGACGGTCGGTTTATTGCCCCAACAGGGACACATGTAATTGAACTCGGTCCGTGCAACGCAACCATCCACCAAATTAACGAATGCGTTTGCGCAGAAGATCTAAACCTACTTACTGATGTCTACCAACAAGTTTTGGTAGATTTATTAGCTGAAGGGTAACTGTGATTAAGCTAATAAAATCCCTTAACGTCAATAGGCTTCCTCCTCGCGACGTTTTCAAACGCTTTGTATTCTCTGTTTCTCTATTCGCAGCTGGAGCAATGCTGATTTTATTGGCGGAATCCAATATAGAACCGTCCATTAAACAAGAGCTGGTCGCATTATTGGGTCTAGTTCTAGCTTGCTTGGCCGGCGTTTATACGTTCTTCCTTTACTTAGTATTACTATTCTCAAGATTGAGAGGCAAATAAACTTATGTACCCAGACATCGAAATCTATATTTACAAAGCGACACCTGAAGGCATCTTAGAATGGCTAGAAAGTGCGTTGGGTACTGCGGTTGACCAAGGTACGGCCAAGACAGGCCTTCAACGATTCTCCGTGACCTACCAAGATAAGAAACTACCGATCGAAGTTTTCCCCAATGCGGTTGGTAAAGCATGGACCAGCGTCTGGTTCGATACGCCTGATACGCCTTGGAAAGACGATATAGCTTGTGCCACTTCGGCAGCTAAGCACCTAGAAACTGAAGTTCGATGCACTCGTGGTGGCTGGAGTGAATCTCAAGACCCTGATGAGTGGGTGAAAGTACTGTCTACCGGAGAAACAGAAGAGTTTCTTTGGAAAAAATAGCGATTACCAAAGCAAAAAAACAGCCTAATCCCTTTAGGCTGTTTCCCGCCATCAAGCAATTAGGTCGCCTAACCGCCAAAACCTTTCTTGGTATAAATATCAAAACGCCCAGACTTACCTTTCATTTGAAGGCTTGGGGTTTGCCCAGCAAGAAACGGAGCAGATTTTGGTCTTTTCACAACGACTCTGTGTTTTGCAACCCTGAAAGCAGGCTCAAAAAGTTGATCCGCGTCGTCATCACAGCCAATTAACTGTTTAAATACACGCATTTCTTTTTTAACCAAAGCCGACTTAGAGCGTTCAGGAAACATGGGATCAAGATAAACAACATCAACACTTTCATCTTCCAAAGCTTGACTCGCAGCTATGAAATCCTCTTCATGAAGATTCATTCGAGCAGTAACGTCCATTACTTCTAGCGACATAGTTGCTCTATCCAGACCGTCTAATAATAACTGTCTAACCGCAGGGTTCCGCTCATACATGTCTACCCGACAACCCAGCGCAGCCAAAATAAGGCTATCCCGACCCAAACCTGCAGTACCATCCAAAACAGACAACGAATGGCCTGCTGCAACCCTATTTAACCCCACAGCCTTCGCAACCTGCTCTCCTTTGCCTCCACCATGTTTTAGTCGGTGAACCATTGCATTACCCTCAAAGGAAACAAAAACAGCCCCTGGCGCCTTAGGACCAACAGCTTGCAATGAGACCGCATCATCAAATAATAAGGCCTGATGCTTGTCGGGCTCCAATAAACTTAGATCGACTCCTGACTTCCCTTTTAATGAAATAAGTTGCCCGCCATTGCTCTGTACAAAATTCTCTGCTTGCTTTAAACGATGAGGCACCGCAATCACAAGCAATTCATCTTGAGCAAAAGACGGTTGAACCTTTAAAACCTGACCCACTGCAACCTACCTTATTAAATAAAAATCAATCCATCAAATAAATGTCTAGACCGGGACACTATACGCAAGCGCTATGAGGGAAACGCCTAGTACGCAACGGTAAATAACAAATGGAAGCACACCTATTCGGTTGATAAACACCAGAAATAACTTAATACAAAAATATGCACTAATAGCGGCTAACAACGCGCCGACGCCAGCGACAAGTAATGATGCATCTCCACCTTGCTCCACCAAATCTTTACTCTTAAATAAACCTGCGCCAAGAATCACAGGAATTGATAATAAGAATGAAAACCGCGCAGCGCTGTCACGTGTTTGCCCCAGAAATAGAGAAGCAGTCATAGTCACACCTGAACGGGAAGTCCCAGGTATCAAAGCAAATATTTGAGCCAACCCAACAGCTAAAGCGCCCTTAATACCTAGCGACTCTAATGGCTCTCGTCTCGTCCCTGCTTTATCAGCCCATAAGAGCAACAAACCAAAAAAGATTGAAGAAGCACCAATAACTAAAACAGATCTAAGATTACCTTCAATAAAGTCTTTCAGTGTTGCACCACATAAAACAACCGGTATCGTCGCAACGATGATCCACCAGCCCAACTGAGCTTCTTTCGTAAACCCTTTTCCTGCAAAACTGCCAAACCATGCCAATGCAATTTTATATACGTCTTCTCTGAAATAAACTAAAACGGCAACCAATGTACCAACATGGACGGCAACATCAAACGTTAACCCTTGATCTTCCCAACCAAATAATTGAGACGGTAAAATAAGGTGCGCAGAACTGGAAATAGGTAAAAACTCAGTCAATCCTTGAATAACAGCTAGAAATACAACTTGAAACCAACCCATCAAATTCTCCTTTCTGGTGGGTAAAACATATTAATCAATCTAAAAATCACTTCTGATCTAATTTCTTCTTTGCTACGTTATTTCGGACGTACACAGGTTCCACCTGATCAGCCGACTGCCAAACTACATCAGTATGTAAACTCGCGTATTGAATCATCGCTTCAGCGCTTGGTCGCTCTTCAGGATACAACAACGTATCTTTCTTCAACGCCTTCATTTCTTCCTTATACACAAGCCCTGTGCCAATAACCACACTAACATCTGCTACATCAATCGATTGAGCAGACGAAACAAAAGGCCCTTCTAAAATCCGTACGCTTCCATTCCTCACCTCAAAACGCGACCAATACAACTCTTTCATCCTTGCATCAATCGTCGTAAGCATAGACCCTTCTTTTAATTCGCTGAGCTGAACTGCCTGGTAAGCCAATGCACTCAACGTAGAAATGACAGCGACGGGTTTATTGCAAGCAAAAGCCAGCCCCTGAACAACACCAAAAGCAATTCGTAAGCCAGTAAAAGACCCTGGCCCAGCACCTACAATAAACCCTTCAACTTGAGAGACAGCTACGCCATTCTCAGCAAGTAAAGCTTCAACCATAGGAAGTATGTTTAAGGTATGCTCACGCGGCATGAGTTCATGAGATGAGTACACGTTACCATCGTGCAACAAGGCAACCGAACATGCATCAGTGGAAGTATCTACAGCAAGAACACAAGATTTCATAGTTAGATTCAATAGGCAGTTTTTTAAAAGTTAAATATAGAAAAGGCCCAAAAACATCACGTTTTTAGACCCTTTCATCAAAACAAAGCTGTTTTTGAGCACTAAGCTTTCAACGTTGCCATTACCTGATCACTAATGTCAGATACAGAACCCACGCCAGCAACCTTATGTAGCTTAGGCGCTTCTGATTCACCTGTATTTAACCAATCAGAATAATAACCAACTAAAGGCTCCGTTTGCTCATGATAAACAGCAAGGCGCTTACGAACAGTACCCTCTTCATCGTCTTCACGCTGCAGTAGAGGTTCACCGGTTACATCATCCTTACCTTCTTCCTTAGGCGGATTAAATACAACATGGTAAACACGACCAGAGTTCTCATGTACTCTGCGACCGCTCATGCGTTTAACGATTTCTTCGTCTGCTACATCAATCTCTAGAACGTGATCGATTTTAACACCCGCATTTTTCATTGCTTCTGCTTGAGGAATCGTACGAGGGAAACCATCAAACAAAAAGCCGTTTGCACAATCAGCTTCTTTAATACGTTCTTCAACTAAAGCAATAATAATATCATCAGACACCAAACCGCCCGATTCCATAACCGCTTTAACTTTCAAACCAAGTGGAGAGCCAGCTTTCACTGCTGAGCGCAACATATCACCGGTAGAAATCTGAGGAATACCAAATTCTTCTGTAATATTTTGGGCTTGAGTACCTTTCCCTGCGCCCGGAGCGCCTAACAGAATTACTCTCATAGGGTTTTTACCTAAGTTAAATAAAATTGGCAGGAATTATAGGTCTTTATATTACGATTATCTAGAGAACAATTCCGATATGACAAATTAGCCTGAGCTATCACAGTAAAAGAGCCTTTCGAGCACAAAAGAATTGTGAACAATTCCATTTTTACAATTTTCAAACATAACTTACAAAAACAGCCACATACACTCAGGAAACTTCTACTAAACTGTATAGAAAGAACGGGGAAAAAGCACTTATTACAGGAATGACTCGCATGAAAAAACTACAAGACTTACTTCAAGAATGGCAGTCACACTCCATCCAAAATTTAGATGAAAAAGAATTTTCGGTTAAGCTTTCCAAACAAGATGCCGCTCGTATTAACGCCCTATCCGATCTATACCCAAGATTGAGCGCTCAAGATGTTACACGAGAGCTACTCCACATAGCGTTGGATGAAGTGGAAGCTTCATTTCCCTACGTTAAAGGCAGTAAAGTCGTTGCTGAAGACGAAGAGGGTGACCCGATATATGAAGATGACGGTTTAACGCCGAGATACTTAAAATTAACGAGAGAACATATCAAGCGTCTCAAGAAAGCCGCTAATTGCCCAACGGACTAACGTTGGGCCAATGATCATTCGGTGGAGCCAGCCTTCTCTCTTTGCTTTACTTTAATCCAGTAGGAATCTTGCTCATCAAGAGAAAGGCTGGAGAAATCAATACCATCCTCTTCAGCCAACAACTCCATGTGTCGGAAACGGCGTTCAAACTTTATGTTCGCTTTAATCAGCGCTGTTTCTGGATGTACCTTATGATGTCGAGCCAGATTCACACAGCAGAATAATAAATCACCAAGTTCTTCTTCTAGGTTTTCTTCATCAGGCGCGTCTTCTACCTCCTGCAGTTCGGACAACAACTGAGACTTTACAGAATTCACATCATTCCAATCGAAACCTACAGATGATGCTTTTTTCTGAAGTTTCCAAGCTTTAATTAATCCAGGCAAACCATCAGTAAGGTTGTCCATCGCCGAAGATCGTACCGTTGTGCTTGTAACTTGTTCCTGTTGTTTAATTTCATTCCACTGTTGGCTTAATGCTTGATCAGTCAGTAATGATCTATCAACTGGAGTACTTATGGGTACGCCTTTTCCTGAGGAATCAGGTCGCAACCTGCCCTCTGGAAAAACATGGGGGTGACGCCGCAACATTTTCTCAACTAAACCATTTATTACATCATGAAAATCAAACCACTGTTTTTCATCGGCTAACTTACTGTAAAAGATCGCCTGAAAGATTAGATCACCCAATTCTTTCTTTAATTCATCCCAGTCTTTTCTAGCAATGGCATCAGCCACTTCATACGCCTCTTCCAACGTATGGGGAATAATCGTTTCAAATGTCTGCTTCAGGTCCCAAGGACATCCGTGCTCTTGATCCCGTAAGCGATCCATCAGAAGGATCAAATCATCTAGGTTATAAGCCATTGCTCTGAGTCATCTCTTAAATTCTTTAACCATCGCTGTGACGATGTGCATCAATAATGTTTGGCAGCTGATCAATTTTAGTAATCACTCGACTCAGATCCGATAAGTCAGAAATTTCTGCAGTAATGACCATCGTCGCAATATTTTTGTCTTTATTCGAGTGAGTATTCATTGCAGTTAGGTTAATCCCTTCATTCGCAAGAACTAGCGTGATATCCCTTAAAAGACCAGCCCTATCGTAAGCTTTAATCTTAATATCCACAGGGTATGTATCGGTTGGGTCTACGCCCCAATCTACAGCGATCATTCGTTCATCGTCTTTCTTCTGAAGGTAAATCACATTAGGACAATCTTGCCGGTGAATACTGACACCTTTACCTCGGGTAATGTAGCCAACCACAGGGTCCCCAGGAACAGGTTTACAACATGCCGCCAAGCTGGAAAGTAAGCTTCCCACACCTTGAACTTGAACATCTTCGGTGCCTCTAGGTTTTGGCTGAGATAAGTTAACTGGCCTCTTTTGCTCATCCGGTTTTAAAAACGATTGCGCAGCATGAATCACCTGTCCTAATCGTAAATCTCCCGAACCAATACGAGCAAACATGTCCTCATCGCTCTTCAGCTCTAACTTACTGGCTAACGCCTTCAGATCTATCTTTTGTAGCGAAACTTTTCTAAGCTCAGGCACCAACATCTCACGACCATCAATGACATTTTGATCACGAGCCTGTTCTTTAAACCAATGTTGTACTTTCGCCCTCGCTCGACCGGTTTTTAAATACCCCACATCAGGGTTCAACCAATCACGACTCGGCTTAGCTTCTTTAGCGGTAAGAACCTCTATCTGTTCGCCGGTTTGTATCTTATACGTCAGAGGAACTATCTTTCCATTGACCTTAGCACCTCGACACGCATGCCCTACTTCAGTATGAACTCGATAGGCAAAATCCAACGGTGTCGAGTCGGCAGGTAGATCAACAACATGGCCATCAGGAGTAAAGACGTAAATTCTTTCTTCTGACACCCCTAGGTCCAAATCGTCTCCTAAACCGTCCAAGCTTCCCATGTCATCCTGCCACTGCAACACTTGTCGAAGCCACATGATTTTCTGCTCATAAGAGTCTTGTTTCGATTTAGTATCCGTTCCTTTATAAAGCCAGTGTGCACATACACCAAGTTCGGCATCTTCGTGCATTTCTTCAGAGCGTATTTGAACCTCTAACGTTCTGCCTTGATGAGTAATGACCGCCGTGTGAAGTGACCTATAACCATTGGGTTTCGGTGAAGCAATATAATCATCAAATTCTTGAGGTATATGCTTCCAAACAGAATGAACAACCCCCAGAACGGCATAGCAATCGCGAACATCTTTTACGAGAATCCGGACCGCTCTAATGTCATACACTTGATCAAACGGAATTTTCTTGCGCTGCATCTTTCTCCAGATGCTGTAGATATGCTTTACCCGTCCATTGATCTCTGCGTCTATGCCCATTCTACCCAGAGACTTTTGAAGCATCTCAATAACATCTTCAATGTACTTCTGACGATCAATTCGTTTCTCTTCAAGTAAGCTCGCAATACGTTTATACGCCGTTGGCTCAAGGTACCTAAAAGAAAGATCTTCAAGCTCCCACTTTATATGGCCAATGCCTAAACGATGTGAAAGTGGAGCGTACACATGAAAGACTTCTCTCGCGACCCGCATTTTACGTTCGCGAGAAGCATTTTTTACCGCACGAATAGCACACGTTCTTTCTGCCAGTTTGATTAGCGCAACACGAACATCATCCACCATAGCAACAAGCATCTTTCGGATATTATCCATCTGGCTTTGCTGCTGACCTAAAACCACCTTATTCGTTGGACTGATCAATGTGCCTATCGCGGCCATTTTCAGTACGCCTTCGATCAAGTTTGCAACCGTTTCATTGATTTCTGTGCGTATTCTATCAATGGATATACGACCTTCTCGTACAGCACGATAAATAATGGCCGCAACAAGGGTATCTTGGTCTAATTGGAGATCTGCAAGAATCTCGGCCATTTCTATGCCGACGTTCATGCATCCGTAACCATCAGGCCATGTGTTTTCACCTAAACTGGCATCAAATTGGGCTATTTCCGCCAAATGACAGGCATAACGAATTTGAGCAATGTCTAGGATTTCTACTTTGTCGGAGAGTAATTGGAGCCACTGTTCAGCATCGAGACGACCATTACTACTAAGAGGCTGATCTTTTCGTACAGTTACCATAATCCAACATATCCTTATGGAATAGCATAAAAATAGGTATTGTAGTCGACAACTGATTCCATCATCTATCGACTATTACCTGATTTACAAAACTTTGCGTTTGAAAATAAGCAAAGTTTCTACATGTGATGTTTGCGCAAACATGTCGATCAAGTGCGCTCCTGAAATATTATAACCTTGTTCAAGAATAGCCTTAGTATCACGCGCCAAAGATGATGGATTGCACGAAATATACGCAATCGTATCAGCCCCGGTTCTGCCGATATGCTGAGAAACTAATTCAGCCCCCGCTCTAGGAGGGTCCAAAATAATTTTATCGGCGCCTTTATCTAGCCACCCTAACGCATCTTCATTAAAGAGATCTTGAACAACTGCGTCCATATTCAACAATTTATTTTGCTGTGCATTTAAAATAGATTTCTGCACCATTTCATCGATTGCTTCAACAGCCGTCACTGACTTTGCTAACCTTGCGACAGGTAATGAAAAGTTACCCAAGCCGCTAAACAGATCCAAAACAGTATCTTGCTCCGTAAGACGCAACGCTTCAATAACTTGAGATACCAACTTCTTATTTACTTTCGGGTTAACTTGTAAAAAGTCTTCCGGCGTGTAAGAAACCTTGGTGCCATCTTGCAAAATATAGAAAGGTTGTTCGCCTGAAATTAAGACCAAATCCTGATCGCCTTCCTTTAACCACACATTGATTTGATGCTGTTCTGACCAATGAACCACCCTATTACGTAAACGATCTGAAAGCGGTTTGATTGTTCTAAAACAAACCGTCGTGCTGTCTTCATCTGCAACGCATTCAATATGCGCGAACAAGTATAATTCAGCTTTATACGCCTCATTTTGATGAAGGTCATCAAATAAACAATTCAACTCATCAAGTAACGTCTGTAGATATGAATTAACAACGACACAGGTTTTAATTGGTACTAGTTTCTTACTTTTTGCTGCGCGAAATCCAACCAAAAGCGTTTGTTTATTTTTATCAAAATAACATGCAAGCCGGACTTTACGTCGATACTCATAACCAGACTCATTCAATTCATCCATGATGGGAGTCCCCCAAGGGATATCTTTCACTCCCGAGCTCCGAGTCAACATCTGATTAACTGATGATTGTTTAAGATCTATTTGGCTTCTGTAATCTAAATGCTGGAAGTCACAACCCCCGCATTGTTGGTAAACCTTACAAGAAGGACGAACTCGATAATCAGCGGGATCAAGAACCTTAATAAGCTTAGCTTCAACTCTTTTGTTGTTCGCAGAAACTATTTCAGCCTTAACTCGTTCTTTTGGCAACGCACCACTAATAAAACAAGCTCGACCATTGAATCGAGCAATTCCTCGACCGTCATAACCTAAAGAATCAACATCCAGCTCTATAACTCTTTGATCCGTATTAACAGCACCTGAGGATATGCCTGAAGAACGATAAACCTTCTTTCCTCCAGGTTTGTTAGAGCGAGAATGTGAGGATTTTTTAGAACCGCTAGGGCGAGAACGAGCCATGAATAGTACTTCGATAAAAGAGTTTCAAGAAAACTAAGGCACTCGTACTGTGCCTTAGGATAAAAATAAACCAAGGTTCAAGAACCTACTAACTCAACTACTGAACACCCCAGTAGATAAGTAGCGATCACCACGATCACAAATAATAGCGACAATGGTCGCATTATTTACGGTTTCAGACAGCTCCAGAGCGGCAGCCACTGCTCCTCCAGAGGAGACACCACAAAAGATCCCTTCTTTAGTGGCTAAGTCTTTCATTACTTGCTCAGCTCTTTCCTGTCCCATATCCACTTTAATATCTACTCTAAAGTCTTCAAATATAGAGGGTAAGTACTCAATTGGCCAACGACGAATACCAGGAATCGCAGCTCCTTCTAATGGCTGTAGACCTATGATCTGAACATTAGGATTTTTCTCTTTCAAAAATCGAGACGTCCCCATAATGGTTCCCGTGGTTCCCATGGAACTAACAAAATGCGTAATATTGCCCGCCGTTTGTTGCCAAATTTCTGGGCCCGTCGTTTCGTAATGAGCCAAGGGATTATCAAAATTCCCAAACTGGTCTAAAACACGACCCTTTCCATCACTCTGCATTTGAATTGCCAAATCACGGGCGGCTTCCATCCCTTCTTCTTTGGTCACCGTAATCAACTCCGCACCATAGGCGGACATTGCCAGCTTACGCTCTTCACTCATATTATCAGGCATAATCAGAATCATCCGATATCCCTTAATTGCAGCGGCCATAGCCAAAGCAATGCCTGTATTGCCACTGGTTGCTTCAATAAGAGTATCACCCGGTTGTATATCACCACGCTTTTCTGCATTCGTTATCATGCTCAAAGCGGGACGATCTTTAACAGAACCCGCTGGATTATTACCTTCCAGTTTCACTAAGATAACGTTGGACGGATTTGGGTTAATTCGTTGCAGACGAACGAGAGGGGTATTACCAACGCACTGTTCAATCGTAGGGTAATCATGATTCATGATGTGGAAATCCAATATTGCTTAACAATCAATTCATTAACAAGTTAGAGTGAGTTAAAGTAACTCCAATAAACCAATAGCACATCATACGATGTTTAAGCGCTGACTAATAAGAATATAAAGCACTATTTTTATTCATCTTAAGAATAATTGAAAATAAAAAGAGATCTCTCATGAGAAACTGGGGCATTCAATCCCGAATACTATTAATCACACTATTACCTTTAATCACAATTTCATGTGTATTGGGTGGCTACTTCATCAAAGTACGTCTGGATGATTTGGATACATTGGTTGAACAAAGAGGCCTTGCCACAATTCGTCAGCTGGCACCGGCATGCGAGTATGGTTTAATTACAAACAACAAACAGGTACTTCAGAAAGTAGCTAACAGTACCTTAAACGAGCTCGATGTTCGCTCAGCAAAAATTTATAACAAATACCAACAACAATTGGTTCACTCCGGACCTAACATGTACCGTACAGGCCCGATTGGTGAGTTACCTCATGAGGTGACCATCCATCATTACGGTGATTCAATTAGATTAATTACACCTATCTTCGCACAAAATATTTCTAATGCAGATAATAAAGCAGCCTCTTCACAAGGTAACCTTGACGACACATTGTTCTCTGAAAAGATAGGGTGGGCTGAACTGGAACTGTCCCTAACGAACACTGAGTTAAAAAAATATCAGGCACTCCTTACCTCCTGTCTATTTTTATTCAGTGGAATTTTGGTTTGTACCATCATCACCATACGTTTCAGCCGTGAAATTACCACCCCCCTAATCAAGTTAACCCACGCAGTTGAAAGCATCAAACAAGGCAACCTAGATGTACGAGTCAACTCAGAATCTGGCGGAGAGCTACGTATTCTAGAAAGTGGCGTTAACTCGATGGCCTCTTCGTTAAAAACAGCCTATGACGAAATGCAACAAAGCATTGATCAAGCCACCGAAGACTACCGGCAAACTCTCGAGCAAATTGAAATTCAAAACGTTGAACTCAACTTAACACGACGAGAAGCGTTAAAAGCCAGCCAAATAAAGTCTGAGTTCCTTGCAAACATGAGTCATGAGATTCGAACACCGCTAAATGGCATCATCGGTTTCACCAATCTAATTCTCAAGACTCAACTCACCGCTCGTCAGCTCGACTACACCAATACAATCAAGAAGTCATCTGAGGGGCTTCTTGCCATTATTAATGATGTTCTCGACTTTTCTAAGATTGAGGCTGGTAAGTTAGTCCTCGATAAAACCCCCATGAACCTTAGAGACGTAATTGAAGAAATCTTAACGATGATGGCACCAGCAGGCCAAGATAAAGGGCTTGAACTTGTATCATTGGTCTACAGTGATGTGCCATCGGATTTGGTGGGTGATCCTCTCAGAATCAAACAGATTATTACTAATCTAGTGAATAACGCTATTAAGTTTACGAATAAAGGCAGCGTTATTGTTCGAACCATGCTCGAAGAACAAAAACAGAACTCAGTCACTTTAAAAATAAGTGTTACTGACACGGGGATAGGAATGACGGATGAGCAACAACAAGAGTTATTCAGAGCCTTTACTCAAGCAGATACATCCACAACACGCCAATACGGCGGAACAGGCTTAGGATTAGTCATATCTAAAAAGCTTGTTGAGCACATGGGCGGAGATATTGGTATTGAAAGCTCCTTAAACCAAGGATCGACCTTCTGGTTCACTATTAAAATACAAACCAAAGAAGATGCTTCAACCATTTATGAAATGAACAGGCTTATCGAAAAACGGGCACTTATATTCGATACGCACCCCACCGCAAGATTAGCCCTTTCTCATGCCATGCAACAGTGGGAAATGCACGCAGATGAAGTAGATGATTTAGAAATCTTTGAGGAATTGGCGTTCCAAGCACATAACAATAACACCCCGTTTGATGTTGCTGTGTTAGGCATAGGTAAAGATCAACTTGAAAATAAGCACATCATCGACACAATCCGACGAATTCAAGAACACTTGGATTTACCAACCATTGTTCTGATCAATACGACCGAACAACAAGCCGTTCAGCGCTTTCAACTACTGAACGTCACGTGCCTAACCAAGCCGATAATATCGACTAAACTCCATGAAGTATTAATTAGTAGCTTGTTTGATAGCCCAACAACTCTGATAAGCAATACACCTGAGACAACGACAGCTCAATTAGCTGACCAACAAAAAGCGTCCATACTTGCTGTTGATGATAACGAGGCAAACTTAAAACTAATTAAAACACTGCTCTCCGATATGGGGCATACCGTGTTTGAAGCTAAGAACGGCGCTGAAGCAGTTGAACAGGTGCAAATAAACACCCCTGATTTGGTTTTCATGGACATCCAAATGCCAGTAATGGACGGCGTTGAAGCCACAAAAACCATCCGTAGCCTTGACGAACGCAAGTACCTTCAAATACCGATAATAGCGTTAACCGCCCATGCATTATCAGGTGAGAAAGAAGCATTAATTCATGCTGGCTTAAATGATTACATGACCAAGCCGGTTTCAGAAGAGCAACTAGCATCAACTATTTTAAAATGGGTAAGCATTGATTCAAACAACCATCAAGATAATGTCCAAAATGAATTTAATACCGCAATAAACGCCACACAAAGTGTGAAGCCAAAGCTAGAAAGCAATCCTCAAAACGAGTTATCTGTTGATATAGACGAATGTTTGAAACTGGCAGCCGGTAAAGAAGATCTAGCAAAAGACATGCTAAATATGCTGATTGAGAGCTTCCCTCGAGACATCCCGCCAATCACTGAAGCCCTTTCTAACAACGCTAGAAATGACTTGCTCAATACAGTACACAAAGTTCATGGGGGAACAAGATATTCAGGGGTACCCAAGCTAAGAAATATCTGTCACCTATTTGAGTCATCCATTAAAGAGGATGCAAGCGATGACATCATCAACGATTGTCATTCCCAGCTGCTATCCGAAGTAGAAAACATTATTGACTGGAAAGAAAACAATGACTGGCTTGATTAATTCAAGCCAGATTACGAACTTTCCAACACAACAAAGCCTACTACGTATTCTTTCTCATCAGAAATACTCAAGTGAATACTGGAAACAGAGCGCTGCTCGGCTACGTTGAGCGCGCCTCCTGTTAGTTCAACCACCGGCTGCCCTGACTCCAAATTAGACACCTCGATATCATGCCAACTGATACCTTTAGCGAGACCAGTACCCAAAGCCTTTAACACGGCTTCCTTAGCCGCAAATCGACTTGCCAAGTATCTAAAAGGTTCTTTCTTTTGAAAACAAAGCGCTTGCTCTGAAGACGTTAAAATCCTCTGAGCAAATTTCACTTGTCGATCTAACGCCCTCTTAATACGAGAGACTTCGCAAATGTCCGTTCCAATACCAACTATCATTGAGCAGCAGCTTCTCGTATTAAGCGTTTCATCTCAGATACAGCAGAAGCAAGACCACTAAAAACGGCTCTTGCGATAATAGCATGACCAATATTCAGTTCATGGACACCAGGAATTGAAGCGATTGGCTGGACGTTATGGTAATGTAATCCATGACCCGCATTGACTGTTATACCTTTCGAAACCCCATAAGCAACGGCTTTTTTTATTCGTTCCAATTCAAAGGTTTCTTGTTCTGCAGTTTCAGCATCGGCGTATGCTCCCGTATGCAATTCAATGACTGGAGCACCTGAACGCACAGCAGCATCAATTTGATCTTCATCTGGATCAATAAACAACGATACCTCTACTCCTGCATTAGACAATCGATGAGTAGCCGCCGTAATGTGTTTCTCATTAGCTAATACGTTCAGCCCACCTTCTGTCGTTAACTCTTCCCGCTTCTCAGGAACAAGACAACAATGCGCAGGTTTAATCCGCTCAGCAATAGCAATCATTTCTTCGGTGACGGCCATTTCCAAATTCATTCGAGTGGTCAGTGTTTCATTCAAAATTTCAATGTCGCGATCAATAATATGTCTTCGGTCTTCACGAAGATGAACAGTAATACCATCTGCCCCCGCTTGTTCAGCAATGGACGCTGCATAAACAGGATCCGGATACTTTGTTCCTCGTGCCTGCCGCAATGTCGCTATATGATCAATATTAATACCAAGTAAAACGGGCTGGCTCATAAATAAATTCCTTTGCAAAAGACGTGATGGATGCATGACAGTGTTTTTTCATAGTAATGGATCAAGCATCACGCTTAAAGTTAATAAATAAATCTCGACTCTTTAATGATTTACCGTTTAATGCAGAGTGAATCATCACCCGCATTAATCGCTTTACATCGAGCATGGATGTTTCATCATCTAGATTGTGCTTCTGAAACTTAATTAAACTCAATCCGGAGAAGCACATAGATGGGTACTTTTCATTAAAGATGCCTTCAGCTTCCGAAACTCCAAAACCAAATTCAGGATGCTGTAGATAACGATAATATTTGTCAGGCACAACTGATTGCCCCGTTATAATATCTGAGAATATGTCTGAAACTAATCCAGTTTCAAGCAAGAGATAAAGCTCATAGATACGGAGAACGGGTTCAATAAACACCTGCTTCGCCATAGATTCCAATAGCCATATATAATGGCCATACAGAACTTCAGAGGATGCAAGTTCCGGCAAAAACCGATAGTTTAATTCATTGATGTACAGAGCACTGTAAAGATAATTAGAAACCAATGAAGTTGAGCATAACAAAGGATAATTACGATCAATCTCAATTTCAGTGAGGATCTTATGATTTCCTTTAGAACGCCAAGAGACAAGCAAAGGTTTGAAGGAGGGAATGACGCCAAACTCACTGGATGATCCTTTCACCCAAACGTCAATCTTGCCATAATATTGGGTGAAAAGAGTGAAGACTGCATCACGCTCACCAACAGCTCTGTGATGTAGTAAATAAGCAGGCTGGAACATGACTTGTTCAGACACTATTTACTCCAGCCTTATAAAAGCTAATCCATTTGATCTAAATAACCAAGACTTTGCAACGCTCGTTCATCATCAGACCAACCACTTTTGATCTTGACCCAAAGTTTCAAAACGACTTGGTTATCAAATAGGCTCTCCATATCTCTTCGAGCATCAATGCCTATTTGTTTGATGCAGTCCCCTTTGTTGCCGATCAGGATTCTTTTCTGGCCGTCTTTCTCAACATAGATAGTTGCATCAATATGAATCAAACCTTTAATAACTTTAAATCGTTCGATCATAACCGTCATTTGATAAGGCACTTCCTCACCCATTTGACGCATAACTTTTTCACGAACAATTTCAGCCGATAAAAAACGAGAACTGCGATCAGTTAGCTGATCCTCAGGGTAGATATGAGGACTGTGAGGCAACAACTTCTCAACTTTTTCCTCTAAGACATCAACTTGGCGACCCGTCTTGGCTGATAATGGGATTATCTCAACGAAATCATGCTTTGAACTGATATCCTGAAGAAAAGGAAGAAGCGTTGATTTGTCTTCTAGCCAGTCAACCTTATTTACAGCCAAAATCGTTGGAATCCCCGATCGTTTGACCTTCTCAAGGACATAGTCTTCTTCTTCTGTCCAAGCGGTGCGATCGATAATAAACACCACAACATCAACACCATCAAGTGCAGATGCCGCTGTCTTATTCATGAAACGATTTAACGCTTTGTCTTTATTTAAATGCAGGCCAGGGGTATCTACATAAACAGCCTGAACATCCTCTTCTGTTTTAACACCAATAATCTGGTGTCTTGTCGTTTGGGGCTTTCGACAAGTAATACTAATCTTCTGACCAAGCAATTTATTTAAAAGCGTAGACTTACCAACATTTGGGCGCCCAACAATTGCAACAAAACCACAACGCTGACTTTCTTCTCTTTCCGAGTTCATCACTTCTTACTCCAAAACTCTTAAATACTGTCGCGTTCATCAACGCCTAAAACGATTAACGCTTCAGCTGCAGCTACCTGTTCCGCAATTCTTCTGCTTGTGCCTTGACCTTTAGCTATTGAGCCAGAACTTTCAATCGTGCATTCAACATAAAACGTTTGTTGATGAGACAGTCCTTTTACGTCAACCACTTCATATTGAGGCAGCGCTTGCTTCCGAGATTGAAGGTATTCCTGAAGTCTAGTCTTTGGGTCTTTTAACGTGTCTTTAACTGAAAGCTTTTCCAGTCGAGATTGATACCAAGATAAAATAACGCGTTTACATACAGACATATCGCTATTATTTTCTAAGTGAATAGCCCCAATAATCGCTTCAACGGCATCAGCAAGTATCGATTCACGGCGGTAACCACCACTTTTCAGCTCACCTGCGCCCATTTTCATGTGCTCACTTAAGCCAAATTCAATGCCTAATTCTGCAAGGGTAGCGCCTTTAACCATGCGAGCCCGAAGCCGACTTAAGTGGCCTTCCTGCACATCAGGAAAGCGATGATATAGATCCTCACCGATGACATAATTCAGAATTGAATCACCAAGAAACTCTAAGCGCTCATTATTTTTCATTCCAACGCTTCGATGGCTTAACGCCAAATCTAAAAGCGCGGTATCTTTAAATTGATAACCTAATTTGTTACCTAAAATTCTATACTCGTTTGTCATTTATAGATCATTTACTTATTTGAAATGTTAACGTGGTTTTTAAAAGTTAAAATCACGTCGATATTTGAAACCATTTTGATTCTTTTTTCATAATCGATTCTAATCTGAAGAAACCGATCATCTTCTATAAACTTGATATCCTCAGGTTTTACAGAACGAATGCTATTAATATCCAGCCGCTTTCTGATTAACACCACTATTTCATCGTAAGATGCGTCAGCAAGAGACCTGTCCTGAGATAACGGCTTTAAAACTGAATTAATTGTATTATTATCAATATATAGTGGGACTATTTTTAACATCCCCCAAGCAACAAAACCGATAACAAACAAAGTAAACATCAAGGACCACATCGTCCAACCGGCTTGATTTTTAATATTCATCTTCAACTCCGTTACTATTCCACTTAGTTTCCTGAATGTGCCCTAGCGCTTAACTCACTCAATCCAACGACTTTCAGAGAAAGAAGGTAAGCTCAGCATACTTTCCCAATGCATCCAAACAGCAAACGCTTTGCCTACAACCAACTCATCAGGCACAAAGCCCCAAAAACGGCTGTCATTACTGTTATCTCGGTTATCACCCATAACAAAGTAATGCCCGTCAGGAACCACCCACGTTTTATTTACCCTTGGCAATGCGCTCGCCTTGAATATTTCGTGAGATACATCACCTAACTGTTCAGTATAGCGTCCCATACGGTTTTGTAAGCTCGGAGCTTTTATTAGCTGCTCATCAATTAACTTATTATTTATATACAGCTGTTTATCGCGATACGTTATTCGATCACCGGGAAGTCCTACAACACGTTTAATGAAGTTGATCTTTGGATTCTTTGGAAATTTAAAGACCATTACATCCCCGCGATCAGGGTCCTTATAGGAAACAACTTTAGTTCCTGCAACAGGAAGACGTAAACCATATTCAAATTTATTCACCAAAATAAAGTCATCAACCTCTAGAGTTGGCAACATAGACCCTGAAGGAATTTGGAAAGGCTCTGCAACGAAAGAACGTACAACCAGCACAACAAAGAAAACAGGAAAGAACGATTTACCTGTCTCTATCAAATACGGTTCTCTACTTACTTTTGTAAGCGTTTCCTCAAGTTCAAGATACGCACTGTCTTTTGTTGTCGAGTTATTAGCAACTCCCCCAGCTTCGGCAAGAAGTTCTTGCTCTCTAGATTCGAGTTTCTGCTTAATTTGGTTGACTAGCAAATTTCTAGACTTCTTAAAGAAAGCCAAATCAATGAGCCAGCTAAAGCCACACGCAAACGTTAATACCACTAGAACCAGAGGAAAATCGATATCCATATCAGTCGTCTACCCTTAATACAGCTAAAAATGCCTCCTGAGGCACTTCAACACTTCCCACTTGCTTCATTCGCTTCTTACCTTCCTTCTGCTTCTGAAGCAACTTTTTCTTACGGCTCACATCACCACCATAACACTTTGCAGTTACATTTTTTCTTAATGCTTTAACATTTGAACGAGCAATAACCTGAGCACCAATACTTGCCTGAATAGCAACATCGTACATTTGGCGGGGAATCAACTCTTTCATTTTCTCAACCAAGGCACGACCTTTACTCTGACTAATCGCTCTATGAACAATCACAGCAAGTGCATCTACTCGTTCACCATTGATCATAATATCAAGACGAACCATGTCGGATGCTTCAAATCGCTCAAAACTGAAATCCAGAGAGGCAAAGCCACGGCTCACAGATTTCAATCGATCGAAGAAATCCATGACTACTTCACTCATTGGGATCTCATAATGAAGAGAAACTTGACCACCAACAAACAACATATCTTTTTGAACACCGCGCTTTTGAGAACACAAAGTAATTACGTTACCTAAGTATTCCTGAGGCACCAAAATATTCGCTCTCACGATTGGCTCTCGCATTTCAGAGATAGAGCCGACCGGAGGCAGTCGAGAAGGGTTATCAACCTGAACCGTCTCACCCTTCGAAGTCACTACTTCATAAACAACGGTTGGAGCAGTGGTAATCAAGTCTAGATTATATTCACGTTCTAAACGTTCTTGGATGATCTCCATGTGGAGCATACCCAAGAAGCCACAACGAAAACCAAAACCAAGTGCATCCGATGACTCAGGCTCATAAAAAAGAGATGCATCGTTCAACGTTAGCTTTGCCAATGCTTCTCGGAAATCTTCATAATCATCAGAACTCACAGGGAAGAGTCCAGCATAAACCTGGGGCTTCACTTTTTGAAACCCAGGTAAGACCTCAACGTCAGGCGTTTTTGCTAACGTAATCGTATCACCAACGGGTGCGCCCTGAATTTCTTTAATGCTGGCACAAATAAAGCCTACTTCACCTGCTTTTAGGATGCCTGTATCCGTTCGTTTTGGAGTAAAGATACCAATACGATCAACACTATGCGTTTGCCCAGTAGACTTGATTAAAACTTTATCGCCTTTTTTAAGTGTCCCGTTCTTCATTCGAACCAAAGACACAACACCTAAATAGTTATCAAACCAAGAGTCAATAATCAGCGCTTGCAGATCACCATCAACCTCACCTTTAGGCGCAGGGATATCTTTAACCAAGACCTCTAATACATCCTCAATACCCATGCCGCTCTTTGCACTGCAGGGCGTAGCATCTTCAGCATCAATGCCAATGATGTCTTCAATTTCAGCTTTAACCCTTTCTGGTTCAACCTGGGGTAAATCCATTTTATTCAATACAGGAACAACTTCTAGGCCCTGCTCAATCGCGGTATAACAGTTCGCAACAGACTGGGCTTCAACGCCCTGAGCAGCGTCAACAACAAGTAAAGCCCCTTCACAGGCCGCCAAAGACCGTGACACTTCATAAGAAAAGTCTACATGTCCTGGAGTATCAATAAAGTTTAGTTGATAGGTATTCCCATCTTTACTTTTAAAATCCAGCGTTACGCTTTGGGCTTTAATAGTGATGCCCCGTTCGCGCTCCAGATCCATTGAGTCCAGTACCTGAGCAGCCATTTCACGCTCACTTAAGCCACCACATATCTGAATAAAACGATCGGCAATAGTAGACTTGCCATGATCAATATGGGCAATAATCGAAAAATTACGAATATGATCCAAGGAACTCACAAAACCCTCACGCAACATAGGCATCAAACAAAAAGAGCCGAGCATTTTAAACCAAATTGCTTGCACTCACATTAGAAATCATTGATTTCCTAGAATTAACCCAAAATAAAACGAATAACAGGCCAAAATACAAGAACATGGAAAGTTCTCTCATCGAAATCCCATGTTCTTGGTAAAGAGACTTAGGTTATATTTCACATTTCATCAAATTAATGGCAATTAATCGTTTAAACTCATCTCCCCCCCTAGTAATAATAGTTAGTAGATCTATACTTAAACGGATACGGATAACAAGAATAAACGAATAAAATTAATGAACAGAACTTCAACCTACCGTCATCGACTGGAGCTAAGCATCTAGATACTCAATGACATGAAGAACAACCTTATCTTAGCCGTCGCATATATCTTAGTGACCAGTAATTTAATAATTTTATTTTGTCTTAAACAGGCCAACAAATTTACTCGCTTAAAATCAGCGTTTTTCAATAAAAACCAACAGACTAGATCACGTTTCAAACTGGTATTTCTTTCAGTTTCTCTTATCTCTTTTCCCTGCTTCAGCGTCGCAGAATCTGTTGACCAACAAAAACTGTTAAAAATTGAAGCCGCCTACCTTTATAAATTTACAAAATTTATAAAATGGCCAGAATTTAGATTTCAAGACTCTTCCAACTTAAATATATGTTTGGTTGGAGAAGATCTAAGCAGGCTCAACAAGCTGTTAACACGAGGCATCTCAGGCAAACAATCCAACGGTAGAACCCTTCAGATTTATCACTACCAAAGCAATCTAATATCAACGAACACTAACAATTGCCATCTAATTTATCTTAATCAGTACACAATTAAGCCCCTAGAGCCCGAGTTTGATGTATCTTCTACGCTCGTCATTAGTGCGCCGAATAATACCAACGCATTACATAGCCTAATATCACTCCATATCGACTCAGGAAAATTAATATTCTCAGTAAACCAAGAGATCTTGTCTCACTCCCTTTTAGAAATTAATGCAGCGCTTTTATCTCTTGCGAGGAAAAAGTAATGAGTAAGTGGTTTAACAGACTGGCATTTCAAAGGAAGGTTCTGTACGTCATTGTCGCTGTGAGCGTCCTCGCAGTGATCATCAGCGTCACACCTCAACAAATAAACACGATCAATCAGCAAAAACAAAATCTAATAGAGCAGTCTCGACTGCAAGCCAAGTTTATTGGGCAGATATCAGCGGCAGGTATCAGCTTCGATCAAACGGAATCCGTAAACGATCTTCTTTCATCATTAAAGGTATCACCAAGTATATTGGCCGCAACCATCCTCAAAAGAGATGAATTCACTCAAGAACTCACCGTGTTTGCTACGTTTGGGAAACCCATAGACATAAACCAATTTAATTCATTGCTCGATGAAAACGATATTAAGCTCGGTGATAAATACACCCACATCTTCGAGCCAATATTGTTAGATGGCGCCATCATTGGGTATACAGTACTGTCAATCGACCTACTCCAACTTCAAAACCAAGTATTCAACAGTATATTTTTGACTTTCATTGCCGTATTTGCTGCATTGGGGATTGCGTTATACATTTCAAAAATTGCGCAAAAAGCATTAACTAAGCCGATTGAAACGCTAACAGAAACGACCTCAAAAGTTGCCTCTCAAAAGGACTACAGCGTTCGATCCGACATCATAAGTGATGACGAGCTAGGAACACTCAGTAAATCCTTCAATAGAATGCTTGAAGAACTTGAACACTACGACATTGAACGAAAAGAACAAGAAGAAGAGATTCTGCGCCTCAACCAAAGTTTGGAAAAGAAAGTAGAACTAAGAACAGAAGAATTAAACGCGACTAACCAAAAGCTAACAAACAGCTTATCTCAACTACAAAACACCCAAACTCAAATGGTAGAACAAGAAAAGATGGCCTCACTCGGCAGCTTAGTGGCTGGGGTTGCCCATGAAATCAACACGCCAATCGGTATAGGAATAACAGCCATTTCTCATCTTGAGCATATCATTGACGAGTTGGAAGAACCCTTTAAACAAGGAAAACTGAGTAAAAACCGCTTTGAAAGTGCCCTAGGAAATTTAAAAGAATGTCACGACTTAGTTTTTACAAACCTAGAGAGAGCAGCTCAATTAGTGAAAAGCTTTAAAATGGTTGCGGTTGACCAATCCAGCGAGGAAATGCGCCTATTCAATCTTAAAAGTTACATCAATGACATCATCACATCTTTACGACCAGAATTAAGGAAAAGACAACTAGAGCTGAACCTGAACATTGAAGACTCTCTCATATTAAACAGTTTTCCGGGCGTATTTTCGCAAATTCTAACCAACCTGATAATGAACTCCGTTATTCATGGTTTTCAAAAAGAAGAATCAGGTTCAATTTTTATTGATGCCAAACTTGAAGATCAAGTGCTCAGTATTAACTACCAAGACAATGGCAAAGGAATTCCAGATAACATAGCAGCCAAAATCTTCGACCCATTCTTCACAACGAATAGAGACACAGGGGGCAGTGGATTAGGGACGCATATTATTTATAATTTGGTGACCCAAGCTTTACATGGAACCATCCAATTGGCAGATGACTCAGATAAAGGTGCTCATTTTGTTATTTCTATTCCCTGGGATCGAGTAAAAGCAGAGTATATGTAAAACGCGACGACAGATTATGACACTTACATTGACAACAAACCGCGCCCCTTCCCAATAGGACGCATCTGAATTATCATCCAATATTCACCTATCCATTAAGATATTTTACTTATGAATGCTAAAGAAAACCTCTTTGCCAGCGCCTTCTCCGCACTTGTTCTATTGATATTAGCGCTTGCAAGCAACGTCCTTCTCTCACCACCAAAACAAGAAGATCTAATCTGGCTGATCGGAATCGTATTAGTAATATCAATGTCATCTAGATGGTTTGCCAGAAAAATTTTCCAACGGTTTTTTAATACAACTAAAGAGAACAAGTAGTAACGTAAGCACTCTATTCTTATTATCATTCACTTTTAAGATACTTAAGAATCAGTGCGACGTTTCGCTTGTTTGCTCGAAACGCCAAATCGAATACATCACCTAATAACGGGATTGAACCAATCAAAACATCCAAAAGAACATTCAGTACCATCCTCAAATAGACCCACCGAGATAAACCAAACGCCCTCGCCTTCCATATCAACCAACCGCTAAGAAGCCCTGTAAACACATCTCCGACAATTGGAATCAAACCTAATATAAAATCAAGACCAATGGGTATTTTAGTCCCAGGAAAATGCCAACGACTCTCCATCAAAGAAGCGAAGCTCTCTAGGCGAGCAATTAGCTTTCTCTTACTGTCATCATCTTTATTCGTGTTTATTTTGCTCAAAACGTATCCTCCAAAACTTTCCGTATCTTGGCAACTTCACAACCAAAATCAATAATTTTTTCCCTCAAATCACCTCCAATTTCATCTAACACTTAAAACTAAAACAAAGGTACTAGTAGGAACATTCTAATTTTTGCCTTTATATTTAGCCCCATATTCAAAGCCCAGAAAGTAAAAACACAATAAAAAACTATCGCACTGCATGAAACAGCCTGAGTCTCTCAGGAAGCGGTAAGTTTAAATAGCGAATACAAATAGACCACTCGCTTATATTTTGGGTGATATAAGCCTTAAACGAGTAACATCAGCCATGAGTGTACAAAAGACATTGAACAGCCAACTAGAACAAGCTAAATCAGCTCAAGCTAAAATCCAATCAGTTATGAACTCTCAATTCGATAAAGCTGGTGTTGAAGTACGTAAAATACTTAAAGATATGGGTGCAAATGTAAACGCTGATGCGCCACTGAATATCAAAGACGCAATCATAGAAATAAAGCAAAACACAAGCTCTGTGCGTCAGCTAGTGACTAACATCGATATTGCTACATACGATGTTCGCAATCGTTTTTCTTGGAATGCACATATGCTAAGCGCACTAGCAGAACTAAAAGCGGTTAAAGCAGTAGAGCAAGCAGTTGAAAGCACTAAGCCAAAAATTGCAGCTTATAAGGGTCAAGTTGAAAACACTGTAAACCCATACATTGAGCAAGCAAACGGCTACACTCAAAAAGTTATGGAACAAGTAACTGACTACAAGAGCCAAGTAGAGACGGCTGTCGCACCATACCGTGAAAAAGTAAATACTCAACTTGAGCAACTTACAGCTCAAGCAAGCTCTCTAAAAGAGCAAGTGAACAGCAAACTAGGTCGTTAATCGATTTAGTTTCCCCAAATTACCTTCCCTTCTAGTCGGTAATTTCCCTTTTTTGCTGCCCCAATAAGGGCAGCTTTTTTTTGCCTACAATTTATTAATGTATAAGTAAGAAAGTAACTTAAATCATACTTAGTAAATCACAGGCAATAAAAAAGCCTCACAAAGAGGCTTTTTTAGTCACTGATTCAATTGCTTTTAATTACTGCTTCAAAATAGCAACATCATCAGCTTGTAAGCCTTTGTCACCCTTGATGACATCGAACTTAACTTTCTGACCTTCTTTCAAGAAACGATGTCCACGCCCACGAATTGAACGAAAGTGAACAAAAATATCTTCACCTTGATCTCTCGTAATAAAGCCGAAGCCTTTAGATACGTTAAACCACTTAACGGTACCTGTTTCTCTAACATCTTCTTGTTCTGTAACATATCGGCTGCTAGCACTATCAGCGCCTTCACCTTTTACAGAAAGTGAATTAACAATTAACTGAACAACTAACGTTGCTACAGCAAAGACAACATAACCAATTAGCATTGTCTCAACAGTAACACTGTCAGGAAGCATGCCAAAAACAGAAAGGGCACCACCTCCAACTAACGGAGCAACAATTGAGGTAACAAGCGTTTTTATTATATTATTCGAAGAATCACTATTACTCATACTACTTACCATCTCTTATAAACAAATAAACTACAAACTAATACAGATTTCCGAGCATCATTATACATAGGATCAGTGATTTAGCGTCTAATAATTAAGAGCGATCACTCAGGCATAATGCACACTATGCCTTAATCCAAAGTAACAAAATCAAACGAAAGCCAAAAGACCTATCGCCTTTCATAAGATTATTACAACTACAGTATACTAACACTACGACTATAGCATTATATGATTGTAAAAATTTCTATACAAAACAAAATATTGCACAATAAATTTATAGCAGGTTATTCATGAGCAGCAAAATAGAAGATATCGAGATCAGACTCGCCTTTCAAGAAGAGACACTGGAAGTGCTCAATAACGTAGTGATAGAACAACAAAAAGAAATAGAAAAACTGAACAGCTATGTTCGAGTACTGAAAGATAAAATCTCTTCTGTAGAAAGTACAGGAACTCAACCAGAAAACGAAGCACCACCGCCGCATTACTAATCAGGCAACGGTAGCGCCCTATTATTCTCTCTACAGTCAGTAACCCCTAATCTATTAGTTTTACTGACTGTAGAAAATAAATCGTTATCGAGCGCGTTTCTTACGACGAGCGACGGCAACGAACGACACTAAAAGAGCAAGCAAGGTTGGAATCAATAAAATATTAATTAGCTTTAGCTTTGTACCAAGGGATTCAATATCTTGATCCAAGTTCAATCGAACTTCTCTTAAGCGTTTCCTGATATCCAACTTCTTCTGCATAAATGAATCCAACGCTTGTTCTTGCTCTGGCGAAAGCTGAATATCATCATTGCCAGGCACAGGTTGAAGCTCGCTTAACTGTTGTTCTGTCTCCTGCAACTGTTGCTCTAATGCCTCCTCTTCCGCTCTGAATTTCTCTTCTGCATCACGAGTCAACGCATCAACAACTTTAAACGTTCGAGTATATTGACCACGACTACGAATATCGATCAGATCAGCGCTACCCGCTAGATTATCCAAAGAGTTAATCACAAACCCTGCGTTATCAGCCCAAGGGGTTGGAATTCTTTGCCCAAAGAAATTTTGAACCTGAACCCAAAGACGATCAGATAATATATCCGTATCACCCACCAAGATGACATTTATGTTATCGCTGACCGTTAATTCAGGCATCACAGTTTCTGTCACAGGTTCAGCAGAACCATCGATCTCAGAATCTGAAACAACATCAATACCTTCTGGAAACGCAGTAATTGCCCCACCAGTAATACGAGCAGCCATAACCAATGCCTCACCCGAAGGGGCAAACTCACTGTATAACGCAGTAGGATCAGCCATATTGACTAATAAATTAACATCCATCAGCATGGAATCAGTAGAACTTTTAAGAAGTGGAGTGAAGACACTCTTAGCATCTTCCATTGGCGAAAAAGCTAACGCAGATGAAAATGTAATGCTCTCTAAATCAGCGGTCGTAATATCATCAGGTGAAATCACATCGTTCGAGCCATCATTCAGTAAGTTTAAAAGAGCCAAATGACGAACAGGACGCTGAGACTGGGCTAAATTAACTGCCATTGCGTACTGACCGTCGGCAACAAATTGACCACTCGAAGGTTTAACCCCCCACGACTCCAATAAAATACGTAAATCAGACCCTTCATTTGAATCTAAAGGCGACATTTGCTGTTCTTGTTCAGCCTTAGGATCAACAAACACCATGGCCTTACCGCCCGCTAAAACATATTGATCGATGGCCAATAGAGTTTCATCGTTTAGATCTTTCGGATGGATGAGCATCAAAACGTCTACATCATCAGGAATTTCAGTAATGCTCTCTTCCAATTCTTTCACAGAAAACAACTGCTTAATCTGCTCAACAAGCATCCATGGCTCTTTTTGTTGGCGAGTCATAAAATCCATACCGCCACTGACATCAAGCGATGATAATAAACCAACAACGGGTAACTTAGGGTTTGCAGCTGTATAAATCAGCTTACTGAGATCGTATTCAAGATACGACTCCTGATCTAACTGAATGAACGGAATAACCTGAGCATTAGCATCGTTTTCACTGAACGAAGCTGAGCGCTCTTCACCTTGGTCTGAGTCTATTTCAGCCACCAAACCAAAATATAAGTTAGCACCACCAGCGTTCAACGGCACCCCTTGCAAACCATATTCTGTTGCTTCGTCTTCCTGTTCAGAAAAGGCGACTGGGTCAATGACTTCGATTGACAGTTTACCATCGGAATAAGCTACGTATTCTTCCAACAACTCCTGAACGCGTTTTGCGTAATCACGAATCGCAGGTAAGCCTTCCGTTTCTTTCCAGGAAAAATAAAACTTAAGAACCACAGGCTCTTCCAAGTCTGAAACAATGTTTTTAGTGCCTTCAGAAATGGTATACAAATTATTATCAGTTAAATCGACACGGGCACTCGAAAAAAGCCACTGTATTAGCATTACAAGTACAAGAAAAGCACCAAGTAATGCAAATAACCCGGTGCGAGAATAAAATTTACTGCTCATTACTAACACCTCTATTATTCAGCTTTTTTCATATCAATAACGATTGCGGTTGCAGCCAGCCATGTAGATATCACCAAGGCAAAATACAACACATCTCGTAAATCCAAAACACCGCGAGAGATCGCATTAAAGTGCGTCAAAAAGCTCAACGATGAAACAGCATCAATTAACCACGCAGGCGCCCAAGACTGAAATACATCAAGAACCATTGGAAATCCACTTACAATAAATAAGAAACAAACGACAACACTTAAAATAAATGCAATCACTTGATTGTTCGTCGTTGCAGATAAACAACAACCAATGGCTAAAAAGCCACCCGCCATGAACCAACTACCAAGGTAACTTGCTACGATCACACCGTTATCTGGATCACCCAAATAATTAACAGTTATCCAAATAGGAAAAGTTAATAACAAAGCAGCGCCAATGAACAACCAAGACGCCAAAAACTTACCAATAATCAGGTCTTTAGTTGGAATGGGGAGCGTCATTATTAGCTCAATGGTGCCTGTCTTTCGTTCTTCAGACCACAAACGCATGGCAAGTGCAGGGACCAAAAATAAATACAGCCAAGGATGGAAACTAAAAAACGACACTAAATCAGCTTGTCCTCGCTCATAGAAATTCCCCAGATAAAACGCAAAAACACCATTTAAGACTAAAAAGATCACTGTAAAAATGAATGCTAAAGGTGTTGCCAAATAACTGGATAGCTCCCTCTTAACTACAACGCCTAACATGCTCATTGGGCAGCCTCTCTTGTTACCTTGCGGAAGACATCATCTAAACGTCCTCGTTCTACGAAAATCTCTTCTGCGTGAAGGTTTAGTTCTTCAAGCTTGTTATTTACGCGCTCTAATAAACCGTCACTGTTTTCAGGAATTAACGTCACCCAATCGCCCTCATGAACGACTTCAGAGACCCCGATAATAGAAGACAATGACGATGTATCCACTGAACTATCAAAGCGAATTGAAATTGCATTATGGTATCGAGACATAGACTGCAGCTCAGCAGGAGTACCATCGGCAACAATGGCGCCATCAGCAATAATCATTGCCCTTGTACAAACAGCAGACACTTCTTCCAAAATGTGCGTTGAAATAATCACAATCTTATCTTTCGAAAGATTTTGAATCAGCTCTCGTACATGTTGTTTTTGATTCGGATCCAAACCATCGGTTGGTTCATCAAGAATCAGAATTTTTGGATCATGTAAAACGGCTTGCGCTAACCCTACACGCCTTTTAAACCCTTTAGACAACGTATCTATTGGTTGAAGACGGACAGACTCAAGTTCAACTGTATGGATTGCTTTTTCAATACAGTTTTTAGCGTCTTGGCCTTTAAAGCCCCGAACTTCTGCTATGAACTTCAAAAACGATTCCACAGTCATCTCACCATAACTGGGAGCACCTTCAGGCAGGTATCCAATCAGACGTTGGGCAGCAATGGTATCTTTTACAATGTCATGACCATCAACTGAAACAACGCCTGCAGTTGGCGCTAAAAACCCAGTTATCATTTTCATTGTTGTGGACTTTCCCGCACCATTTGGTCCAAGAAAACCTAGCACTTCACCTGGCTTTACATCAAAAGAAAGATTATTAACCGCAGTAAAGGTGCCAAATGCTTTCGTCAACTGCTTGACTGTAATCATTGACCTCTCCGTAACAACATTATTTTCAACTTAAAACAAACCTATGAGCAATTTAGTTCTAGAGAGTTCCAATAAAAGGAACCAATAAACTAAGAAAATTGTTTGGGGCAATATAATGGGGGAATTGGCATTTTTTTCAAGCAATTATGAGAATACCTAACAGCAAATTAATCTCTTCATCCAAGCTTTGACGGATAAATTGCACGATCACAACCATTTTACGCCACTAATAATCAGTACTATTAACCACGGTAAAGAGGCAGTTTCATCAAAGATTCTGTCAGAGAAAGCAATAACAACCCCTTAAAAGACGTTTTTCAACGTTGGGATTCATTTACAATCAAGGTACACTTGCCGCAACGTGAACAAGGGTAAAAACCGCATCATGAAGAACTTCAACTTTGCCGAACTGATTTTTAGTTTTTTCCGTACCATTCTGGCAAAATGGATGAGAACCACCGTTCAAGGTGGCAGCCCACAGGAATTAGGGCTAAACCCAGACCAACCTGTACTCTACGCTGTCCGAGTACCGTCTTTATCCGCTCAACTCGTCATTGATCAAGAATGTATCACCCGAGGATTACCTTCAATACGTTCTGCTATGCCGAATCAATTCGGTGAAAAGAGGAGTTACATTACTCTTAATCAGCGAAAAGGTAGCCTACTCCGAAAATCACTGGTGCCTGTTACTTCTGACCGACTTATAAATAGCATCCAAACGATCAACCAGCATGAAGACCTGGATCTACAAGTTATCCCTGTAACGGTTATATGGGGCAGAAACCCTGATAAAGAAAAGTCATTATTCCGTTCAATGTTCTCGGATAACTGGTCCTCTGCGGGTAAGTTCCAACAGTTTCTTACCGTATTAATTCATGGTCGCGATACGTTAGTGCAGTTCAGCAAGCCTATTTCGCTTCGCTCAATCATGAAAGAAAATGAACCAGAAGAAAAAACCGCTAAGAAAATCCAACGCATTTTAAGAGTTCACCAACGTCGCTCACGAGAAGCGATTGTAGGCCCTGATTTATCTCATCGCCGGACATTAATGCGCTCTTTGCTCCACAGTAATGTCATGCGACAAGCGATAAGAAAAGAAGCAGACGAACACAACATCTCCATTGAGAAAGCAGAAAAACGTGCTCTAAAATATGCGGATGAACTTGCATCCAACATGTCGTATTCCACCATTCGCTTCCTTGAAGTCATTTTATCGTGGGTTTGGAACAAAATTTACGATGGTATTGAAATCAATCACATTGAAAACTTAGAAAAGGTAGCTCGCGGCAACTCCTTGGTTTACGTACCTTGCCATCGAAGTCACATTGATTACTTACTGCTTTCATATTTACTTTATCAAAATGGTTATCAAACCCCACACATTGCAGCAGGCATCAACCTAAACCTACCGATTGTAGGCAGCATTTTACGACGTGGCGGCGCCTTCTTTATGCGTCGATCCTTTAAAGGCAACCCTCTGTATTCAAGCTTATTCAATGAATACATGCACAACATGTTCACTCGAGGGTTCTCTGTTGAGTACTTTGTCGAAGGCGGCCGGAGCCGAACGGGCCGGACTTTAAGCCCAAAGGCGGGGGTTTTGGCAATGACAGTCCGAAGCTTCCTAAGAGACTCAAAGAAACCGATTAAATTCATGCCTGTGCATGTTGGCTACGAAAAGATTCTAGAAGGTAATACATACCTGGGTGAACTTCGTGGCGCGAACAAAGAAAAAGAATCCGTTGGTGTGCTGTTTAAGGCACTAAAACACCTTAAGAATTCTTTCGGTAAAGTCCGAGTCAACTTTGGTGAAGCCATCGACCTTAAAACTGAACTTGATGCATTCCGTCCTGGCTGGCGCGAAGAAGGCTTAGGCGAAGACTACAGACCGGATTGGCTAAATGATTTTGTTAATCAACTCGCAAACCGTGTTGTGACTAACATTAACAGCAGCGCCTCAGTAAACCCAATTAATCTTGTTGCAGCCGTGCTTTTATCAACACCTAAACAAGCACTCAGTGAGCATGTATTAATTGAGCAACTTGATCGTCTTAAGCTGCTAATGACAAACACCCCTTACAGTTCTCTTGTAACGCTTCCTGAAGGCAACGGAGCAGACTGGGTTAAGTACGCAGAAGAGATGAAAGCCATCAATCGTAAAGAACACTCCCTTGGGGACATTATTCTTACCGATGAAACGCAGGCTGTTTTACTGACATACTATCGAAACAGTATTTTACACTTATTGGCAATTCCTTCGTTAATCTCGCTGCTGTGTTCTAATAATCCAACGCTCGAGCGCGGTTATGTGGTTCGATTATGTCGCTGGATCTACCCTTATCTACAAAATGAATTGTTTATTCACTGGTCCGAAGATCAAGTGGAAGAGAACATCAACCTTTGGATAGATCACCTTGTCGAACAAGGTCTAATTAAAGTTGATGGCAACTGTTTATTAAGTCCTGAGGCTGGAAGTTCAGAGTTTGTTACACTTCAGTTAACGGCTCAACCGATCACTGCAACGCTTGAGCGTTACTACATTGCAATTGAACTTCTTCGCATCCGAGGTAAAGGAGTATTAGATGCCAAAGAGCTTGAAAAGCAAGCCACTGAAATGGCTGAACGTTTGTCTATTTTACACGGTCTAAATGCCCCTGAGTTCTTCGACAAAGCACTGTTCCGAAGCTTAATTTCGATATTGCTTGAGCGCGGTGTAATCACTAAAGCAGACGACGACACACTGCACTTCGATGAACAAATTGACACCATAGCAGATGACGCGCGTTTAATTCTAAACTCCCAAGTTCGTCACAGTATCCTTCAGGTAACTCGTCACAACCCCGAATCATTGCCTGAAAAGGAAGCAGAGAAGGAAAGCTAAATACCTTCTCTTCGAAATAAAAAAGCCCGAATGACTCTCAACCATTCGGGCTTTTTTTATTTCGCTCAAGGTCTCAAAATTAAATAATCACAACAAGCCTCGAATGGACTTAGAAATAACCATGGTCTTCAATTGGTCAATAGGAAAATGACTACTCATACCTAAACGCAGCAAAGACTGCACATAATACTTAAACGCTTCATCTGCACTTTGCTTAACGACTGGTAACACGTTCACTAAGCTCTCAAGCTTTTCAATAATATGATCAGCCAGTTCCGCTAAATACGATTGAATACTCCCACTCGCTTGGTAAAGTGCCATAGCGTTCAAAGCCAAGCTCTCAACTCTAGGAAAATGAGAAAGCATTAAATTCCATGCATCCCCGCCTTCATCCTGATCGCCACTTTTTCGAAAATCAGAACGAAAAACCAATGTAGGAATATCCAACTGCTTAGCAACCATAAACTCAGCCACCGTTCCTGCATCCAGTTCTGCACCATCAAACTGAGCCACTAATAAGTCACAAGAAATTAACGCAGCATAATCGGCGTTTCGAATATCACGAGACCTATTAGAAGGTAGCTCAATCGATTGCGGTAAGACCGCTTTAAAACGCCCACCCGAGCGTTCTAAAATGGCTTCAGAAAGCATCTGATTACCAATCAAACTCTTATAGCTGAAAAGCTCACCTGCAAGATAGAAACTGTACGTTTCGGTGCTCATATCAAGTTCAATCTCTTATAGGCCACCTAACAATCCACCTAGCACGTCTTTGGCACCATCGATATCACCGGACATCCCCAAATAATCCGTCTTAATAGCATCGGCATCTGACATTTCAGCCTGCAACATAGTTTCAAGCTTTTCGGTTACTTGTGCTTTATAAACTTCCAACTGCCCTTCCAGCGCTTTGTTTAATACCGTGCTTAATACATCATCCAAATTCGACGTTATATCCACTGCTGGATTATCAAGGCTTCCGCCTAACACCGCATTGGCATCAATACGCTCAATAGAAGCGAGAGCCTCTTTTGCAGAAGGATACTTTTCAAACATATCACCAGTAGAAGTCAGTGAAACGGTGTTCATATCCATTTTCACATCGCCAGATAAAGCATCACCTTCGGTTTTAATGTTAGCGACCAAATCCGCTAAGCCATCAGACAATTCAAAGTCACCCGATAAAGGTAGCTTCTCAACTTGATAGCCCTTCATTGTCCCGTTAATTGTAATAACTTGTTGATGTCTGATATCAAACGTAGCTCCAACATTGGCGGATTTAACCTTCTCGTTCAACAGTTCCAAGTCCACGGTTGTTGGTTCGCCTGTTAACGTCTGCTGGTCGGTAATATCTGACGCAGTACCATTGAAGGCAAATGGAATACCCAAACCACTGAAGTCGCCACTGATGAGGGATTGCTTAAACCACACCAACGGCAAAGGTTTTTCTTGCTCAAAGGATACAAACAAGCCTTTCCCCCGCTCAACGACCACCTCTTCAGGCTTATTCTCAGCAGATTCAGACCCTGACGTTAACTCCTTAAGCTGTTTTAAGTAGCCCTTTAACTCAGGACCAAACAATACTTGAGCAACTTGTTCTGTCCCCCCTTCGACACCAATCTTATGCAGTAAATGATCAGCTTCTTGCTTAGGAGAATCTTGAAGCTCATCAACACGACGACGAATCTCTGCCACCGTTGCATCAAAATCCTTTCTAAGGGACTTGGCATCTTTCAAATCACGATCAATGTCTTTCTTAAGCTTTTTGGCTTTAGAAACCATTTTTAATTTGCCCATAAAGCCCTTCGCATTCTTAATTTCATCAAAACGGGCTTTATAGTCGTCGATCTTCTTCTCATCTTTTAAAGCATCAATACGTTTCTTAAATGCATCTTTATTCGCATCTACGTACTGGCGTAACGCCTGATAACGTTGATAAGTCAGAGAGTTCTCTTTGGTCACCAACTCATCAATGTCCGGTAAATCCAAGCCAGGTAAAGACAGTGCCTCACTGGCAGACGAAGAAACCTTTTCATCCACATTAGATAACGTAACAATGTCACCAAGTTCACCAGACTCAGAACGGGCAGTATTAAACTGAATGCCCTTCAATGTCGCCTGATCTGAAATTAAATGACCGGATAAAGCCTCAAACGCATCAATATTGATTGAAATTTCATCCACTTCGACCTGATTCTTTAACGGCTGTTTTTTGTCTGCGACTTCCAAGCCCGTTAATGCCAATGAAGGCTCTGACCAGTCTATGGCCACCTCATCCAACGTAACCTTAGTCGAAAGTGCCCTTGTACCCGCTTGCTCAATCACAAACTTTAATAATGGCTCAAGCACAAAGAAAGCGAGAACAATAAGAACCGCTGCAATGCCCAATCCAGACCAACGAATCATCCCTTTCATCTTAAGCTCCCAACTCTTCGTACAACTTATAGAATTTGCTGCCTTTCAGCATTTGCACGATTTTGAACTTCTCAACCATCGCTTGCATGCTTCCCCGGTAACTTTTCACCAAATAAATCGTCAGCACATACACAGGAACCCACAGTGCCAAAATGACAGCAGACGCCCCCATGACAAGTGAATTATTAAATGCAGTCAGTTTCCAAAAGCTGGATTGGATCATCCCACCCCAAAGCTCATTGAAAGAAACATTCGTTAATAAGCCATACCCCAACTGATGTAATGCAGGGTCAAATACATATGCAATGCCCTCAAATAACCCCCAAACTAAAAAGAACAACGTCAAGTTAGCTTTGATCAAACAAACCAGAATAAATAGTATTAATAGAAACAATGAAAAGCTTGGCATTAACCCAACGGCCAAACCAAAGCAAACAGCTAACGCTAAATGACTTGGGTTTTGATCTGAGTTAAGCAGTTTTAACAGTTTGGCGAATATCGTCAGCATGTCCACTCCCTAGAGGTTTGCTGTGAATAGAGCTCAATTTTTTATCTAGTGTAACTGGCTCTCTAAATTTTAATCAACTCTTATAACGCTTTGAGTTTAGAGCATAAAGCTCGCTTATCATCTGATACTGGTAATTCTGTCGAAATTTTGAAATGATGGGCAGCATAAAAATTCAAACAAACGTTTGATTAATTCCCAGATACAGGATTTTATTATGCCTATTGCTGAAAAAACCAACGCACCACGCGTATTATTCGAAGTAAAAGACAATATTGCATACGTATCCCTTAATAGGCCCGAAAAGCATAACGGTCTGGATTTAGAAATTTTCAAGCAATTGATCGATACCGCTCAAAAGATCACTAAAGATAAACGCATCCGCGCAGTCATCTTATCCGGTGAAGGCGATTCTTTCTGCGCGGGATTGGATTTCAAAGCCGTCAGTAAAAAACCAAGCATGATCCCGCAGCTTTTCTTAAAAATGCCATGGACTCAGTGGAATAACTTTCAAAAAGTGGCACTTATTTGGAGAAACATTCCTGTTCCTGTCATTACAGCGATTCAAGGTAATTGCTTTGGTGGCGGTCTTCAGATTGCACTTGGCAGCGACTATCGTATTGCTAAGCCGGATGCGAGCTTATCCGTCATGGAGATCAAATGGGGATTAATTCCCGACATGAGCGGTACTGTGACATTAACCACGTTAACACGATATGACATTGCCCAAGAGCTAACGATGACAGGTCGTAAGTTCTCAGGCCAAGAAGCCTACGAATTTGGTATTGTGAGTAAGTTAAGCGACGATCCAATGGCGGAAGCCACCGAACTTGCTAAAACGATCGCAGAAAAGTCACCCGATGCCATTGCGGCCACGAAGTTCTTATTCCGCAAAACATGGAAAGCCAACCCTGTAACCGCCCTTCTGTGGGAACGTTGGACTCAAATGCGCTTACTGGGTAGAAAAAATCAGCGCATTGCGATGAAGAATGGTTTATCAGGCAAGAATGATCCATTCCAGAATCGTTCTTCTTTCTAAGTAGATCTCCCCCTAAGAAGCTTCTAAAAAGCACCTAAAAGAAACACCTAAAAAGGCTCCGAGTAACAACACTAGGAGCCTTTTTTATTTCAACGTTACTTCCCAAGTAGCTTCCCTTTCACTTGAGAAGCCACCACCTCAAGTGGGTTTTTAATTCGAGTCGGTCGCCGTAATAATTCTCCAGAGCAGTTAGGACACACTGCATGCATTGCTTCTGTACAACTGAGACAAAATGTACATTCATAAGAACAGATATAAGCTTCGTCTTGATGCCCCGTTTCAGCGTCACACTTTTCACAACTCTTTTTCATCTTTAGCATAGCTTTGAGCCCTCAATACTTGTCCAAACCTTCCTAATAGAAATCAACCTAAACCAAGCATAAAGAATAAAACACAACAAAAATCAGGCAATGGCCAAATGAGCCATCGAACAAGTAATTTCAGCCAAAAAATAAAACGAGATGAGCGTCTTACGCACTGAAAGCAACAGGTTCAGGTGCGAAAAAAGTAAAAAGGCCAGCAGATATGCTCTGCTGACCTTAAGTAAGCTGTGTTAACACAAATAGAATTAATCGATCAAACCGTATTCATTTCTGAGTACATCAATAATTTCTGCTTTTGGATTATCAGACAATGTTAGCTTCTTACCTATGACTTTCTCTGCAATACCAACATACGTCGCAGATACGTTCATCAATACATCAACAGGCAATTGATTGTCTCGCGCCAAAGCCTCTCGCTCATCCATTCTGTTTTTATTGAGCAAAATATCAGGATCAGGGAAATGGTTCAGTAACAGCTGGCGGAAACCTTCTTTTGAATTCTCAACAACGTTTCCGTCACGATAAGCAGGACCATCCCAAATACGAGAAGAATCAGGCGTACCAACTTCATCCATATAAATGAGTTTCTCATTACCTTCTGCGTCTTCGACATAGCCAAACTCAAACTTAGTATCCACAAATACTTGATCAATGTCTGCTAAAGCACTGGAGATGACACCGAAGCCTTCTTTTAATAGCTTTTCATATTCATCGATATCTGACGACTGAACAAAGTTAAAGGCTTCGAAATTGTTAGCGATATCATCACGAGTAATGTTCACATCATCCGCTTCAGGCACATTTGGAATGCCCTTTAATATCCCTTTGGTCGAAGGGGTAATCAGCAACTCAGGAAGCTTTTGATCTTTCTTCAAGCCTTCAGGCAATTGAATACCGCAGAACTCTCGCTCACCTTTTTCATAAGCACGCCACATGGAGCCCGTGATGTACTGTCGGCAGATCGCCTCGATCATGACCGGTTTGGCCTTCTGAACGATCCAAACAAATGGATGAGGAATATCAAGAATATGACTATCAGCTAACCCTTGGTCACGAAATAATTGGAACCAATGGTTGGAAATGGCATTCAATGCCGCGCCCTTTCCTGGCACACCTTTCATGCCGCCTTCACCTTGCCAAATACAATCAAAAGCAGAAATACGATCACTAATGACCATAATAGCCAGAGGCGCATCGGCGGCAACGTCGTAGCCCTTTTCCTGAATAAGACGCTTACTGTCAGCCTCCGTTAACCAATAAACGGATCGAACTTTGCCACTGTGCACAGGCTTATCAGTACGAATAGGTAGATCATCATTTACGGCTAAAACTTTATCAGCAAGACTCATCTTGTATTTCCTGTTAACTCATTTCCTGAATTTAAGGTAAGCTATCGAACGCTTTAAAAGCGCGCATATTACCAGATTTGATCTTTCTAGGGTATTTAGCAGTAATGCCAAACAAGCAACCGCCAAATTTCGACAAAAAATCCATTCCATTGGACACATCACAGCCAATATTTGATCCTCAAACAAACAAAAAACAGGCGCCCAATGCATTTGAGCGATTGAGGAAACAACGCTTACTCAACTCGAGCAAACCCTTTCAAGCACGGGGAGCATCCGTTGTTCGGTGTGATGATTGTTACCTCAGTTCTGAAGCATGCATTTGCAGTTGGCGGAAGAGCATGGCCTGCGGTATTGATATCGCATTACTAATGCACAATAAAGAAATATTGAAACCAACGAATACAGGTCGATTAATTGCTGATTGCTTCCCTGAACAATGTCATGCGTTTGAATGGGCCAGAACAGAACCTTCAGAAGAACTCTTAACCTTCATCGCAGATCCAACACGTTTCTGCTTTATTTTGTTTCCAGGGGAACTAGTGCCTGAACGACAGGTATATCAAAACCCTCAACCGGAAGAGTTAGCTGCATTGTGCGGAGATAAGACTCCAACCGTCATTCTATTGGATGGTACGTGGAAACAAGCTCGAAAGATGCTTTATCAAAGTGAGTGGTTACAAACCCCACCCATACTGTCCATCTCACCAGAACACAGCGCTAACTATGCGTTGAGAAAAGCCCCCAAGGAACATCAGCTTTCGACTGCAGAAGCAGGCGTCATGGTTCTCAATGCATTTGGCGAAACAAAACAAGCTCGACTGCTCAATCAATACTTCGAATTGTTTAATCATCATTATCGAGCCATTCGCCGAACCATGTCACCCGAACTGAACGACATCCACCAGCGAATGGAAGCACTGTAAGAACAACCGATAACTTAATAACGGCCTACCCGTTATGACTGCCATCACACAAGGGGGCATCTTTGGTGCTTTTACAACCACAGAAAAAGACAGTCGTTGACTCAACCGCCTCATAGACAACAGGAGTAAAACCCGAGCCTTTATGCGAACCATCACAAAAGGGTTGGGTTTTGCTTTGACCGCATGCACACCAAAAGTACTTCTTACCTTCTTCAACGACCACTGAAAAAGGCGTATCTGACGCTCTTACTGGATCTGGCATTGTTCCTCTCCCACAATCCCACACAAACTATTTAGTAAGCATAGAAAAGAAGTGCCATAAACCAAATAAATCTAAAAGGAAAAACCATCAACCCTCAAAATCCCATCTAAACTTCACTAAATAGAGAGAGTTCATCACGATTAAAGGTCAAAGCGATGATAAAACCCTATTTAATAGCTTCATTAATCATCATAAGCATGGCGGGCTGCTCCTCTGTCACCATTCATCCTAAAGCAACCTTTCATTACTCTTCCGAGCCAACCTATCAAGAATCCATCAATTTTTTCTTCTGGGGGTTGATGGGCGAATCAAGAGTCAATGCTAAGCGAATCTGCCAAGAAAAGAAGGTCGTTCAAATGCAATCAAAAGCGACCTTACTCGACAGCTTTCTCACATTAATAACACTGGGGATTTATTCGCCTCATTCAGTAAAAATATGGTGCGAGTAATGAATATAAAACCCTTAAGCCTCTGTTTAATCTTATTTACTTTATCTGCTTGCACAACCATACACTTTGATAATGGTGAGGACGCAGAGAGTTTGACGAAAACCAAACAATGGCACCACAACGTAGCTCTCGATTTAGTCGAAGTATCAGACTCTGTTAACCTCGAACGAAGATGCCAAAACATGGAATGGGCATCTGTAAAAACAGAACTATCGTTTTTGAATGGCTTAGCCAGATTAGCCGTAAACTGGCTTGCGCCTATTTGGTATCCAAAAACCGTAGAGGTCAGCTGTAAAGGTACCACCCAACCCAATATATCAGCACCGAGCGTCGATGCTTAAAATTTGAGTTAACACACCTTACATAGAGTATTTGCTCTACAACTGATAAAAACCCATCAAACCTCATTAATAATGACCAAGAACAATTACTTTTATTAAGAAACGAGTGCTAGAATTGCTCGATTGATATTAATTTAATGCGTTTAAATACTGCGTAATACTTTTACTTAAACGCCTAATAAAATTACCTAGAAACAACTGTTAGGGAACTCCGTAATGTCTAAGGGACAAGTTCGTAAAGCGATTCAGAATTTTTCAAAGATCCAAAAAAACGCCTCTTCCGCTGATGTATACCAAAACGTTGTCAACCATCCTTGGGCACAGCCGCTCGTTAAGGCTCTGAACTTACCTATTCCTCTACAGTTAAAGCGTCAACAACAGGCCAGCGAAGAGTTTCTTCGAGGTAAGGCATTGTTTGGCTCAGCAACCACAGGCAAAAAAGAAGAAAGTGCAGCCGCAACTGCCATTTTATCCACCTTGGCAAGCAGCTCGGCTAAATTGTTCTTCTCAAAGGGCGATAACAAGCAACAAGACTTAATGAATGCCAGTAAAGCTTATCCGTTACGCGCTCTCACCGATGCAACGCAAAAGTATTCTGCTTTAGTTTATGATGCGACCAGCATTACCACCCCAGAAGAACTAACAGCCCTGTATGATTTTTATCATGCATCCATTACAAAACTTGCTGAGCATTCACGCATTATCGTTATCGGGCTTTCTCCATCCTCGTGCAAAGAGCCAGCGCAATCTTCAGCTATGTATGCATTAGAAGGGTTCATTCGAAGCACGGCCAAAGAAATTGGTGGGAAAGCAGCCACTGCAAACCTAATTCAACTTGAGCCAGGTGCAGAGCATTTGCTTGAGTCGCCTCTGAGATACCTTCTTTCTCGTCGATCAGCCTTCATCACGGGCCAAACCTTCAATGTTCATAAAGTCAGTGGCAGCAATGAAAGCATCAACTGGCGCCAGCCTCTATTAGACAAAACGGCATTAGTCACAGGCGCGTCCCGAGGTATTGGTAAAGCCATTGCCGAAACACTCGCTCGTGACGGAGCAAAAGTTATTTTGCTGGATATTGAGCCATGCAAAAGCGATCTAGAAACGTTAGCTCGCCGTCTTGGTGGTCACGCGGTTATTGCCGATGTAAGCAATAAGAAAGGGCTAAACAAGCTGATTAAAGACGTCCAAAAAGGCTCAGACACCATTGATATTGTTGTTAACAATGCAGGCATCACTCGAGACAAAACCCTAGCTCGTATGGATACCAAGCGTTGGAACAGCGTTTTAGACATCAACTTATCAGCCGTTCAACGAATCACTGAAGCGCTTGTGGATAAGAAGATTCTTAAAGTCGGTGGCCGCGTCATCTGTATTTCATCCATCAACGGCATCGCAGGCTGCTTTGGTCAAACCAACTACTCAACCTCTAAGGCTGGTGTCATCGGTTACGTTGAAGCGATGGATAAAGTACTTGCCCGTCGACGCATAACAATCAATGCCATTGCTCCGGGCTTTATTGAAACTCAAATGACTCAGGCCATTCCGTTTTTGAGCCGTGAAATTGGTCGTCGAATTAATTCCCTTTCTCAAGGCGGTCAACCAGAAGACGTCGCAGAAGCCGTCGCCATGTTTGCAAACCCAGCATCTGCAGGTTTACGTGCTAATACTCTGCGAGTGTGTGGCCAGAACTTGGTTGGTGCGTAAAATCTACTGATACTTTTCTTATCTTCATGAAGTATTTAATTGCTTATCCGGAACTCGCTTTACTCAAACAACGGATTCGCTAAAAATACTTCATTGAAGAAATAGCTACGACGTCAAAAAGCAAAACAACTCTGCTCCAGAGAAACGTCATGAGCGAAGATCAGACAAGGCAAAATAGTTCGAAGAAGCGGCGTTTATCTTATATAAATGAGCATACTGAGATTGAAAAAGAAATAGGGGTCGCCTTGGCGACCCCACGTAAGCCTTTGTAAAGGCTCGTTCCAAGCGGCCCCTTTTCTGATCTCTGATCAGCATTACAGGACCTGGTCTTCTTTTAGAGCTTTGCGTTCAGCTCAATGCAATGACTTTCGTTCAGAGTAGAGTCCCTCCCAAAACAATAAAATAGTATCTAACAGATCATCAGCAGCGTTCATGAAGTGTTCTTCATTCACAACATGATTGAAGTAGTAGTGTTCTAACTTCTTCATACGCGCCGTTCGATAAGCATCTTGATGCTGACCATTCCAAGTGAAAACGGAAACAGGAAAATCAGCTATACCATTCGCATGCTTATATCGAATCAAACCAGCCAAAATCTGATCCCAAAAACCTTGCTCCATCCAAAACTCCAGAGCAAACGCTGCCGCGTAGGACACTTCGGCATCAGGGTGACTGTAAAACTTTATCAACTCCCTACATACAAAATCAGTACTGTCGGTCGCCAACTCTTTTTGACCGAGTATTTCAAATGGCATCCCTAAATGCTCAGCAACTTTAACAATCATGTTCAAGTGCGGTGTCATAAATCGTAAAAGGCCACCTTCTAGCTGGTGTGTTTTTACATCTGTAAAATTCTGATCACCACTAAAATTCAAACTCATTTGAGAGAACGGTTTTCCGTTCATCCCTTGTTTTTCAAATCCATCTGCAATCATATCTTCAATGGCCGCTTGTTGAGCACTGTCCATTGTTTGCATTTGAGTAAATTGTGCATGCGCTAAGTTTTCAGCGAAAATAGCGAACTGAATTAAAAAATGCTGTACGTCATAATCGCTTAAATCTCTTTCACAAAACCAATTCAAAAAGTGGTTTTCTGTAAACACTGGATGCTGTGAAACTTCTTGAACAATCCGATCTTTAAATCGTAAAAAACTTTTAAGTTCAACGGGAGTATATTTACCATCCAAATACGACATCAAAGTGCTATCACTAAGACCTTCCAAGCCATTCAGATCAAACTGTTGTATCGCAACTATAGGTGACTTCATTCAGACCTCGACTGGCTCACTACCATGAATAAAGAGCGATAGAAAACACTCTCGTACTACGAGCAACCGATTGTTTTTGTTAGGGCTTATATCTCTGCCTTCCTGTCTTTCAGAGTAGATGCCGTTCTCGCTGGCCGCAAATTTCACGTTCTAAAAACTGATAGACGGGTTCACATTTTTAACTTTTTCTTTTGTCAATTAAAAGGTAATCTAAAGCTCGTTTGATCTAGATCAATCATGCATGAAAATCGAAATTTTCAAGCTCAAATACAAAGAAAAAAGAATAAAATTCTATGCCAGTATATAGAACACCTGCTGCACCTCATATATATGAATACGAAGAAAAACGCAGTCGATTTGTAGCGCACTTGGCACATCTTAATTCAGAAACCGAATTTAAAGAACTTTTAAGTACGATAAGAAAAGAACACCCGAAAGCCAGTCACCATTGCTGGGCTTATATCCTTGATATGCCTAATAATGTTCACAGTTGGAACCAAAGTGATGATGGCGAACCTAAAGGCACTGCTGGGAAACCCATGCTTAATATCCTAACCCACGCAGATGTAGGTGAATGCTGTGTGATCATCGCTCGATATTTTGGTGGTACCAAGCTAGGTACCGGCGGTCTGGTCAGGGCTTACTCTGCAGCAACCAAACTGGTGTTGGATGAAGCACAATGGGCACCACTGGAAGCAAAAGTGAATGTAAAACTTTTTTCTGACTATCAAGAGATCAATCAGGTTCAACGCTGGATGCAACAGAACAATATCCAACCGATTAACCAGACATTCGAAGAAAAAGTACAAATAAATCTACAAATAACTGAATCCCAATTTGACGAATTACTATCTATCGTTGAGGATTTAAGACATACAGAAGTAAAGAACGCATAAGTCATCATGCGCTCATGAAAAAGGACACCGACTATGGAAAGACACCCCAAGCGACTTAAACCGAGTGATTTGACCGCTGCATTTGCAACACCTGCGGATCAATACAGTTCGACCAGTGAAGTAGAACCTTTTGACGGTATCTTAGGTCAAGACAGAGCAGTAACAGCCATTGAGTTTGGCGTAGCCATGGACAGACCCGGCTATAATATCTATCTCATGGGGGAATCAGGAACAGGTCGATCTTCCTACGTTCAGGACTACTTAGCCAACATAGCCACAGACCAAGAAACACCCAGTGACTGGATCTATGTAAATCACTTTGAAAGCCCTAAAGAGCCGATGGCAATAGAGCTGCCTGCCGGTCTCGCAAACGACTTCAAACTTGATTTAGAACGGTTTGTGGATAACCTGCTCAGCACCTTTCCATCGGTGTTCGAACACCCAACGTATCAGCACAATAAAAATCAGATTGATCGAGCATTCAATCAACAATACGACCAAGCCTTGGATAACGTTGAGCGTGAAGCGCTGCGCTCATCCATCGCCGTATTTAAAGATTCTGGCACCATTACCTTCACGCCGATTAAAGACGGTAAAGCCTTAGACGAAACTGAGTTCGCGCAACTGCCTGATGAAGACAGAGACATCGTTCATCAAACCATCAGCAATCTGGAAGACATGCTCAATAACGAGTTGATCAATCTTCCCCAATGGCGCCGTGAAAGTAATGAGCAGCTTCGTAAACTGAATCAAGCCACCATCAGTGACGCCGTTGAGCCCTTATTAAAACCCATTAAGAAGAGCTACGGTAAATACAATGGGGTGAAGCTTTTCTTAGAAAGAACACGCGAACACCTACTCAAGACGGTCATTGATCAGCTCGTAGAAGAACGTGCTTTGGAAAAAATGGAAGATGCTCAAAAACGCATCTTATTGCTTGATCAATACGAACCAAGCATTATGGTGTCGCGTTCCCAAGAGAGCGGCGCTCCGGTCATTTATGAAAGCCACCCAAGTTACCGTAATTTATTCGGTCGTATTGAATACACGCCCGACCAAGGCACCTTAACCACCAACTACCGGCAAATTGTTCCCGGGGCGCTGCACAAGGCCAATGGCGGTTATTTGGTCATTGAAGCCGACAAGCTGCTGTCAGAGCCTTTTGTATGGGATGCTCTAAAACGTGCCATTAAATCCCGACGCTTAACCATGGAATCGCCCTATTCAGACATGGGATTACTGAGCCCTGCAACTCTGACACCAGACAGTATCCCTCTGCACGTCAAAATCATCCTCATTGGATCTCGGGAAGTTTATTACCTCCTACAAGATTACGATGATGAGTTCAGAGAATTATTCCGTGTTCTAGTGGACTTCGATGAGCGCCTACCAAGAACCCCAACGGCAATCACCTTCTTCACTCAGCTACTAAAGAGCCGAGTGGATGAAAAAAGCTATAAAGATTTATCGGCTGACGGGGTTTCCCGTATGATCGAGTACAGCTCTCGATTAGCGGATAACCAGAAACATCTATCCGCCCGCATTGGTGATATTTTTGAGCTATTAGGTGAAGCGGAGCTGGTTCGTAAATTGGCGCGCGGCTCAATGATTGAACGCAAACACATTGACAAAGCGCTGGCCGCCAAACAAAACCGAACGGGTCGTATTGCAGATCGAATTCTTGAAGAAATGCTCGATGATTCCATCTTAATTGGCACCGATGGCGAGGCCGTCGGGAAAATTAATGGCCTTACCGTACTCGAAATCGGCGACTCAACCTTTGGCACACCTGCACGAATTACCGCCGTGGTTTACCCCGGTTCTCGCGGCATCGTAGATATTGAACGAGAAGCCAATCTGGGCCAAGCCATACACTCTAAAGGCGTGATGATCATGAGTGGTTACATGGGCAGTCGTTATACCACAGACTTCCCGTTGGCCATGTCAGCAAGTTTGGCTATGGAGCAAAGCTACGGTCACATCGATGGCGACAGTGCTTCGCTTGCCGAACTCTGCTGCTTGCTTTCCGCTCTGACTAAAACCCCGATCAAGCAATCGCTTTCCATGACGGGTTCCATGAACCAACACGGTGAAGTTCAAGCCATTGGGGGCGTGAATGAAAAGATCGAAGGTTTCTTCCGTCTATGTGAAGCACGAGGTTTAACAGGCGATCACGGAGTTATTATTCCGAAGTCGAATGTACGTAACCTTATTCTTGATCAACGAATCATCGATGCAGTTGAAGCGGGTCAATTCCACATCTTTGCTGTAGGCCATGCCGACGAAGCCCTTGAGTTATTAACAGGCGCGGTTCCGGGTGAAGAAGATAAAGATGGCGTGTTCCCTGAAGATACGTTCAATGGCCGAGTAGTCACACGACTGAAAGAGCTCGCAGATATTGATGAAGGCCTTGAGGAAGAAGAGGACGAAGAAGCAAATCAAGCACAAGCCACTGAAGAAAAAGTAAAAGATAAGAAATAAAGTACAAAAAGGCCGGACATCTGTCCGGCCTTTGTTTTATTTAATCAAATTAAGTACTCAGGAACACTCAACGAAGAAATAGATAACTAAAAAATAACTAACTAACTAACTAACTAACTAACTAACTAACTAACTAACTAAGAAATAGACAACCAAGAAAAGCCTTCGTCCTGATCAGCCACTTTCACCCAATCCCGACCTTGATCTACCACCACATCCAACGCATTCAATGCACTTTCAATGTCATTATTCTGATGACTCACGTGGGACACAACCAAGTGCTGTAACTTATCCTGATCCATATATCGAACGAATTCAGCAGCCTGCTGGTTATTTAGGTGCCCATAATCACCTGCAACGCGACGCTTTAAAGACGGCGGATACGAGCCTCGACGCAACATGTCTAAATCATGGTTGCATTCCAACAACACGGCATCGCAATCTTTATAGTTATCCACAATGTAGGGGGTATAACTGCCTAAATCGGTTAAGACGCCCAGTTTTCTGTTTTGAAATGTCACAACAAACTGCACAGGTTCTTGCGCATCATGAGGGACGATCACAGGCTGGATGCTCAATGCTCCCACCTGAAACGATTCATGACTGCAAATAAGCTTCAGTTGTTGATGTGCTTCTAAGGATTTAGCCCTGGCCGTACCAAACGTCATATACGCAGGAATTTTATACTTACGTGCGAGAACAGGCACACCTTTAATGTGGTCGCCGTGTTCGTGGGTGACTAAAATTGCTGAAAGATCATTCGGGGTAAGATCAAGCGCCGCTAAACGACGCTCTGTTTCTTTCGCAGTAAAACCACAATCAATCATAATCACCGTATCTTCGGCTCTTACAAGTGTGGCATTACCTTTACTTCCACTGCCTAAAGACGCAAATTGCACTAGTACAAGCGATCCTGTACGAACTCAAGAATTTCTAATGCTTCGGTCTTTTCAACGCGATTGCCTTCGGTGTCCATAACGACAACCTGAGCACGGTACTCGTCAATCTCTGTCACCTTAAGCACCCGCTTACGATCACTTTCCTCAATCAAGTCAGCACCAAAAATACGAGCAAAGATACCTGGCTCTTCTTGTTTTGCGCGCTCATTGTAGGTAATGAAAATATTACCTTCTGAACGGTTTCGGTCAGTCACTTTAAGAATGCGTTCATCTTCAGACTTAACAACCGATGCCCAAGCACGATCAAAACGAGCTTCCAACTGAAGTGCAACGGAATCATCAACGTTCACAATACCAACACGAGATTTACCCACAATGCCTTCAGCCAAGAATGACGTTGTTTGGCCTGAAACCACTTGCTTAGCAAGATAAGTAATTAACTCATCGATGACCGCAGCGGATAAAGCAAGGTTCTCTGATTGCGTTGGCCATGCTTCGTTTGGCTCATACACGCTTGGCGCAGACGCACTGTCATACAAACCCACGGAACGTTGAACCACGTGCACTTCCGTCAAACCGCGACGAATGCCCTGTTCAACCGATACACGATACTTATCAAGCAGATCATCTCCTAGATAAACACGACCTTTCACTCGGTTCATCAAAGACTGACGCTCATCGTTTCGTTTCACCCAACGCGTTTCAAGCACACCTTTATTTGGCTGTTCATAAACAACAGCAACGCGGTGTAGGTCCCAAAACTGACGCACAAGCGGCCAAACTTGGTTCGGCGGCTGTGCTACGACAATCCAACGTTGATCATCCAACTTACGCAGCTGAACACCGTCTTTATCATCCGTCAGAGATAGACTCTCTGGCCTAGGCACTTCAGCGATTAACTCACCCGCACCTAACTTATCTGCATCCGGAATAGGAAAGAGATCAATGAACTCGACAGAGGGTTGACCCGGCAAGCCTTGAGTCGGCTTGGTCACTTCGATGTGTTTGTACTCTTCATCAAGGTCTGAAAACAAAGAACATGATGACAACACAAGCGCAGCCGACAAAGCACCTACCGTCTTAATCAGCTTACTTGAACCACTTAACTTTAGTTTTTCAGACACTCAATCTTCCTTAACCTTTAAACACCAATATTCAACTAAGAAACCGCACCCGCAGTTTTAAGCGCTTCATGCACCTGAGCTTGATACTTCTTATCAAGAACCGTCAGGGGTAAACGAATCCCCGGGCCGACAACGCCCATATCAAATAGAGCCCACTTTACTGGAATTGGGTTACTCTCAACAAACATTGCCTGATGCACATGCATGATTGAATCATTCAGTGCTTTCGCTTCTTCTGCTTTACCGTCTGCAGCAAGCTTACACAGCTTCGCCATTTCAGCCGGTAATACATTGGCTGTTACAGAAATGTTTCCGTGACCGCCTTGTAAAATTAATTGATAAGCCGTTGCATCATCGCCAGAGTAAACTGCGATTTTCTCGCCAACCAAATCAATCACCTGTTGGGCTCGATCTAAGTCACCCGTTGCTTCTTTGATGCCAATAACATTTTTAAGTTCAGCAATTCGAGCAACCGTTTCAGGCAACATATCGCAAGCGGTACGGCCAGGTACGTTATAAAGAATCTGGGGAATATCAACTGCATCAGAAATGGCTTTATGATGCAGATACAAACCTTCTTGCGTTGGCTTGTTGTAGTACGGCGTCACTAGCAAGCATGCATCCGCACCAGATTGACGAGCAGTTTCTGTCAATTCAATGGCCTCTGCCGTGCTGTTTGCGCCTGTACCCGCAATCACAGGGATACGACCAGCCACACGATTTACCACGTGTTTAATTACCAGACAGTGCTCTTTCACATCAAGAGTCGCAGACTCCCCCGTGGTACCTACCGCAACGATAGAATCAGTACCGTTTTCAATATGAAAATCGATTAAACGGTCAAGAGCATCCCAGTCGACTTTATCGTTGTCGAGCATAGGGGTAATAAGTGCAACTATACTGCCAGTAATCATTTGGCCTCTCCATTGGTATTCCAAGCCGCACATTTTAGAGACCTACCCGTGATGACACAAGGGATATAACCTCGATTCAGTCGCTTTATACAAAATTCATCTTCATTGTTTAACAACAACCCGCCATCGCCTATGATTGAGGTACTTAATATCATTAATAAATAACAAATAATTTAATAACTGCGCGTTACCAACGCAGCTTAAAGGGAAATGTATGTCTCAATCACCAAATAATCTTGTTATCACCGCCTTAGGTTCTGACCGCCCAGGTATCGTTAATGATTTATCCAGCCTAATCGCAAATCATCAATGCAACATCGTCGACAGCCGTATGACCGTATTAGGCGGTGAATTTGCCATCATAATGATGATCAGCGGCAACGACAGCGGCATCAAAGAACTTGAAAGCCAACTAAGTGCAGAAGCAGAAGAACTGAACCTAACCACCATCATCAAGCGCACCAGTGGCCGTGAAACCTGTCATGACACCATTGCCTACATCACCGAAGTCATTGCCATTGATAACCCAGGCATCGTATCCGACATCGCAGGCTTCTTCTCAACCCGTAAAATTAACATTGATGATTTAACAACAGGGACTTATGCTGCGCCGCACACGGGCACGCAGATGTTTAACCTCACCATGCGAGTGAACATTCCAAGTTCGTTAAGTGTATCTCAGCTGAAAGACGACTTTATTCAGTTCTGTGATGATCGTAACCTTGATGCCAGCATCGAACCATTACGATAAAAACATACGATAGATATATACGTTTGAAATAAAGATTCTTAGTGGTATCTAAGAATTGGGAATCAGCAGCACCGCTGCTGAGACCTTGATGATGAAAGTAGAAAATCAAAAGCTCAAATTAAAAAGCACGACATTAAACGCACGGAAAAAACAATGACAGAACTCGCCGTAGGCCAAGCAGTACCCGACTTCACCTCTGAAGCCACCAACGACACGACCGTTGCCCTTTCAGCATTGAAAGGTAAAAACGTAGTGATTTATTTCTACCCAAAAGACAACACCCCCGGTTGCACAACCGAAGGCCAAAACTTCCGTGATTTGAATGCCGAGTTTGAAGCCAACAACACAGTAATTTTTGGTGTTTCTCGTGACTCCATCAAAGTACACACGAACTTCAGAGCCAAGCACGAATTTCCATTCGAACTGATCTCAGACCCTGAAGAAGCTCTGTGTAAGCACTTTGACGTAATCAAGCTGAAAAAGCTGTATGGCAAAGAGTACATGGGCATCGAACGAAGCACCTTCTTGATCGATGGCGAAGGCGTATTGCGCAATGAATGGCGTAAAGTAAAAGTTAAAGGCCATGTGGATGAAGTATTAGAAGCAGTGAAGTCTCTGTAAATCTTTTCTTCAAAAGGGCTTTTCTTGTAAAAGCCCTTTATTTTATTACATAAACAATACTCCCTTCTGTTCCGCCTTATTTACAGAACAAACTTATCTTTACGAACATACTCCTAGTTTTTTCTCATAACGACCAGCAAATCGTGCCTGAATATTGGGTAGAAGAAATGCAACGCGAATAAAAACATTGGGCAGGCCAACAATCGACTGATGGAACAGGTTAATAAGTACGTAGAGCTATTAGGGGGAGCTCTGCTTGCTCAATAAATTCAATGAAATTAAACAATCAACATCTCAGTAACTTTTTCAAAAAAGATATCAATCAAAGGCTCATCCAACGCAGTTAGGGCCTTATAAACACGTTCATTGCAAAGCAATCCACTATTCCCTTCAGGGAAAAACAAATCACTGCCATCAAAATACTCGTCTTCTATCCGATAGCCATACTCCAATACAACAAAACCATCTCTATGGCCTTCAACAGGTATTTTCTTTTCTACGGCGAAGCGTTTATCTAACGCACCACAGCGACCAGTGATGATTAAACAGTGGTAACCCTCCACCGGTTTTTTAGTACGCTTACGGCGTAAAGTTATGGGTATACTTTTCCAGCCTGTGGCCTCTATATCGCGCAGGCATTGAATCACTCGTTCACTAACAATCGGCAGTGAAAGCGAGCAGCTCACACCATCAGACACTCTACGACCTATTAAATCTTTAAATCTTAGTTCAAAGGGCGGATTTATTTCTCCTCTTAAAAAAGCACGTGAATCAAAGTCTTTGACTTTCCAGTCAATATATGTATGAAGAGAGCTTTTATTATCTAAATCCCCTAGACTTACACCATATGTACTCTTAGAATTAAACATGTAACATTCCCTTTTAAATAATCAGCATCCCAGTAATCTTTTCAAAAGAAATATCTGTCACCGCAGTTAAAGACTTATAACCACCACTAGGCCTTCAGTAAGCATTTTTTTTCTACCGCAAAGCGGTGATCTAACAAGCAGAGTAACCAGTGATGATAAAGCAAGAATAACCCTCCGCTGATTTTTTAACAGATTCCAATTTCTACTGTACAGATTAAATTCAATAGCCCCTCGCATTTTACCCAAGCGCTTATGTTCTGCCCGTATTAATACTAACTATTTAATACGAGCAGTTTAATGCACGCAATCACTGTTCAATTAGCACTTACATCAAATCCCCCACCATCACCTGCAAATCAGACACTAATGCACTGGCCGTTTGGGCTAAGTCTTCACGCACGGCAAAGCCATGACCGGAAGCTTCCGCTTGGCCTATAACGGCGGTAAGTGATTGGAGTTTTTCTAGCCGAGCCAGAATGGGGATTTTAATTTGCTTCGGTGTGCGCACACGCGACTTATCCACAGGGATCAGTTCATAACCCAGTGTTGCCGCTTCGATTTCTAACAACCGATGGTCATTTGAGCGCAGTTGCTGCACCACAACGTATTGATAACTCATACGATGATACGAGTTTTTGAAATCACTGCTTTGGCTTTGTAACCAAGCGTGTTCTGTCTTTCTTATGTGATGTAAAACTTCTTGATAGTACGCTTCCGCACGTAACTTAATGCGGTTCTCTAATTCTACGTTCTCCATAGCCTTGCAGTCCTTTTCACAAAATAAGGAAGGCAAGGCCCCGACGCTTCCAGCAGGGACTACGAGTATGTTAATGTTCCTCCTGCAAGGTCGCGCTTCGACTCGGGACCCTGCCGGCCTCCGGAGTGTTGCAGCACTCGCGGGGGCACCTAACTGCGACAAGTGTAAACATGCACCCATCGCAGCCGGTTACGACATGTGTGCCTCTCGCTGATATAGCCAGTTGGAGCACACCGTAACCAACAGCCAGTCTGCCCTGTGGGCTTATGGATCGTCAAGCCACCCGTCTCAGTCTTGTTTTCTCAATGCCCCATGCAATCAGGGTTCGTAACGGTTCGCTTTGTCTAAGATAAATTCAGAGTAAAGAGAAACAATACTTTATTCGTAATAAAGCAGGAGAATTCAGAAGGGAATAACGTTAAACACACCCCCGAAGGACTCAGGGGTTAGTGAACACAGCCACCGTCGTATGGTTTAAGAATCCATACAGTAGAGTTAAAAACCAAATTGTTTTTGGCCTTCCATCCAGTCATTACGCTGTGGAATGCCACTTTCTTCGATGATGGCTTCAAGGGCATGAAATTCAAGTTCAGATTTACCCACCATTTCACCGGCCATCGCAGCATTAATTCTTTTATAGCGATAAAGAGCAACGGCAAGAAACTCCAACGCTTCCTTCTCGTTCAATTCACACTGAGAAGACACAACATCACTTATTTCTATTTTCATATTATCTCTCCCTGATTTTTTAGTTTTTAAGACACATAAAGAACGGTAAAACTATAAACCGATTATTTAAGCGAATTCAACGAATCAGTAGACATAGCGAGAAGTGATTGCACGTTTAAGAATAAAGAATGAGTTCTGCACGAAAGTTAATGACAAAACTCATTTTTAGGAAGGTTTTTTTGTTCGAACTGAACGTTAATTCAAACGCTAATCCTGCGTTAATCCAAACTTTCGGGAATCACGTCGTGATGGCTGGCCACCTTGGGCCATGCGGTCATGATTGCTTTGATCAAAGTCGCGAGAGGGATGGCAAAGAAAATCCCCCAAAAGCCCCAGATTCCACCAAAGAAGATAACCGCGATAATGATAACGACGGGGTGAAGGTTCACCGCCTCAGAAAACAGCAAAGGCACTAGTATGTTGCCATCCAGACCTTGAATCACCAAAAAGATGATCATAACTGTAATAAACTCGGAGCTCGTACCCCATTGAATCAAGCCCACCATTGCAACAGGAACCGTCACCACAATGGCACCTACGTATGGAATTAAGACCGACAAGCCAACCAACAATGCCAACAACGCAGAATACTGTAAGCCCATGAATACGAAGCCGATGTACGTTGAGCCACCCACAATGACAATTTCAATGGCTTTGCCTCGAATGTAGTTGGCAATTTGTTCGTTCATTTCCAAGCCGACTTCATTCAACATCCTACGTTTTTGAGGCAACAAGGATTTTAAATAATCCATAAAGTAGTCTTTATCCTTCAGGAAAAAGAACACCATCATAGGTACAACCACACAGTAAATGAGTATGGTGATCACCCCAGGAATACTGGAGACGCCCAACGAGAGTAAGATCTGCCCTACTTGCCCCACCTCACCTTTTGCAATACCGAACCACTCTTCCAATTGAGCAGGACTAAAGATGCTTGGGTAATCGTGGCTCATGGCCATAATGTACGATTGAAATTCGGTACTGTAGCGCGGTACGTCACCAATAAAAGAGGTTAACTGAGACCATACCAGAGGCAATAAGATCAGAATTAACGCCAGTGAAATCCCCATAAAAAAGACAACTGCGAGGGACACCGCCAACATATGAGGCGCACCGCGTTTCATCAACAGATTAACCAAACCTTGCAGCATATACGCGATGATAATGGCAGCAATCACGGGCGTTAAAATACCACCAAATAACCAAATACACGCCATGATGCCAGCAAGCAACAGAATGAAGACCATCGGCTCTTCTTCTGCAAAATATAAACTCGCCCAACGCCTTAAAATATTAACCATTTCAGGCTCCCTTTTTGATCCAGTAAAGATACGATTCACCGGTTTCTTCGGCAGCGATTAATTCATGAGATGAATTATTTACAAATACTTGAATATCACGCCACGACCCAGCATCGGTCGCGACCACCTTTAATAGTTGGCCAGACTGCAATTTATTTAACACCTGCTTTGTTTTTAGCAGTGGTAATGGGCAATTCAAACCACTGGTATCTAATAATTCATCAAAAGTTTGTGGAACTGGCTGATCAGTCATATTGTCTCAACTATTCTTAGTAGATAAAGTTGGATATCTACATTAGGTACGTTACATACTTTGCTTTACATACCTTACATATACATAAAAGAAGACTTGATATAGTCTAAGAAAAAACACATCGGATGTCGCTCGCTTCAAATGAATAAAGCTTATCGTTTAATCGCTATTTTTTGCTGTTTTCTGATTACATTTCAGTCTACCGCATTTGCTTCTGCTCAACTGCCATCGTTGGGCGACTCTACTTCCGGGTTCATCTCACTCGATCAAGAGCACACTCTCGGTCGTGGTTGGTTAAGAGCATTAAGAAGCCAAACGCCTATTTTGGAAGATCCGCTGCTAAATGACTACCTCGAATTTACAATTTATCGCTTAGCAGAGAATAGTCAACTGACGGATCGCCGAATTGAGACCATTATTGTGGATAATAAATCCCTTAATGCATTCGCGGTGCCCGGTGGTGTCATCGGCGTAAATACCGGTTTATTTTTGTATTCCCATTCTGAAGGCGAATTTTCCTCCGTTTTAAGCCATGAATTAGCACACATTAGCCAACGTCACTTTGCTCGTCGTGTACAAGATGCTCAAAAACGTCAGCCGCTTACGTTGGCAGGCTTATTAGCCACGGTTCTGCTTGCCGTAACCACGGGCGGAACAGCGGCCATTGCTGCAGGTTCAACCGCCTACGCGGCCAATGCCCAAGCCTCTCTGGCCTTTAGCCGTGATATGGAGCAAGAAGCCGATCGTATCGGAATGGAAACACTATACAACTCCGGTTACAACCCGAATGAAATGACCGACATGTTCCGAAACATGAACGACGCAAAGCGTTATTTTGGTACTAATCCACCGGAGTATTTACTGACTCACCCATTGACGGAATCTCGTGTCTCGGATGCCGCAAACCGAGCAAACAAATACCCAGCCATGAAAAATGGCCGAACCAACTTCGAATACCAGCTAATGAAGCGCAGAGTCGAAGTGCACACCATGACGTCAGCAAAAGCGTGTGTACAGAAATACGAAGCGCAAGTACAAGACAACCAAAGCATTGATAAGTTCAGTGCTCAATACGCTCTGGCCATTTGCCACACAGAAAACAAAGAATACGAAACCGCATTAGAGACGCTGGCGCCACTACAAAAGCTTTGGCCGCTGAGCATCACCATCAATGTACTTCACGCTGAGATTTTATCCAAGCAACAGAAATTGGATGAATCCGAAGCCCTGCTTAAAGAGTTATTGAAGGACAACCCAGAAAACTACGTCATCACCATGTACCTAGCGAATACGTTAGGTAAAAACGGTAAAGCACGAGAATCCGCTTTTTTATTGCAAGACATGAGCTTCCACCGCCCAACTGATCCCCACGTCTGGAATCGTCTGGCTGAAGCACAGCGCATCAACAACAATCAAATCGGCTACTACAAAGCGGCTGCTGAGTACTATCAACTGAATGGTGACTTCACCAACTCTCAGCGGCAGTTAATGCGTGCACTCAAACTGGCTGAGTTTGATTTTCACGAGAAAGCCATCATTGAAGAGCGAATTAAATACATTGAATCTCTAAAAACCGAATTCAATCAATAGCGCTCAAAGTAATAAATAACAATTGATACTAACCATAAACAACTGGAAGCGGTCGACGGCCCAGACTTTGGTATAAACAATGAATTTCGGAAGTGATAATCAATCGGGCGCTTCACCCAAAGTACTTCAAGCGTTAGTTGACGCTAACCAAGGATTTACTCACGGCTACGGAGAGGACCAATACACCCAAGCTGCGGTAAATGAACTAAAAGATGTTTTTGATTGTGACCTTGAGGCCTTTTTTGTTCCAACCGGTACGGCTGCCAATTGCTTAGCCTTATCGTGTTTGGTTCAGCCGTGGCAAACCATTCTGTGTCATCCGCAAGCACATATCATTCAAGATGAAAACACTGCACCTGAATTACTCACAGGCGGTGCTCGCTTAAAGGCCATCCCGACGTCTTCACCAAAGATCAGTCATTCAGATTTTGTTCACTTTTTAGAAAACCAAGCCAAAGACGCCCCCCACAACAGCATCGCTGGCGCGTTAAGCCTGACCCAATCCACTGAATACGGGCAAGTTTATCAACCAGAAGAAATAGCGACACTGACTCGTATCGCACATGAACACGACATTCAGGTTCATATGGATGGGGCTCGATTCACCAACGCACTTGCCCACCTTCAATGCCACCCAAAGGAAATAAGCTGGCAAGCCGGTGTCGATGTCCTTTGCCTTGGCGCAACCAAAAATGGAGCACTTACGGCAGAAACAGTGATCTTCTTTGATAAAGACAAAGCAGCCACGTTTGAGCAGAGAAGAAAGCGAGCAGGCCACTTGATCTCCAAAGGCCGCTTGTTTGGGGCTCAAATCAGCAGTTGGTTGTCCGACAACCATTGGATTGAGCTCGCCACCCATGCCAATGCAATGGCTCAAGCGCTCAGTACTCGATTAACGAATAATCCTCGTTGTCGATTAATATTTCCTGTAGAAGCCAATGAAGTATTTGTCATTCTATCGAATAAAAAAATTCAAGAGCTAAGAGAACAAGGGGCCGAATTTTATGAATGGCCGTCTTCTGAACTTGCACCTGCAGACCAACCCAACAATGCGGAGACATTAATTCGGCTAGTAACGTCTTTCCAAACAACAGCACAAGAAGTGGATCAATTCTGTTCTATTTTAGAATCTAATCAAACATAATCATTTGAGCTCAGCATCAGAAATAGAAAAGCCGTAATAAGTGCAACTTATTACGGCTTTAAAATTCTCAACTGTTCCAAACCACTATTTTGGGACGTTAAAATCCAACATACGCTGAAGTGGTATCATGGCTTTTCTTCGTACTTCTTCATCCACAAAGACTTCTTCACCGCCATTAATCAAGACGCTCTCAAGACGCTCAAGCGAGTTCATGGCCATCCAAGGGCAATTTGCACAACTACGACAAGTCGCGCCCTCACCCGCTGTAGGGGCCGCTATTAGCTCCTTATCAGGGGCTGCCTGCTGCATCTTGTAAAAAATACCGCGATCCGTTGCAACAATGCACTGTTTGTTCGGTAATTCGGTGGCTGCTTTGATCAACTGAGACGTCGACCCAACAACATCTGCCAATTCAACGACGGCTTCTGGTGATTCAGGGTGAACAAGAATCGCAGCATCCGGGTAGACCTTCTTAAGATCTCTCAGTGCTTTGCCCTTGAACTCGTCGTGAACAATACATTCACCATCCCAAAGAATCATATCTGCGCCCGTCATGCGCTTTACATAACCACCTAAGTGCTTATCAGGGGCCCAAATAACTTTTTCACCTTTAGCGGCGATATGCTCAGCCACTTCAAGAGCAATGCTGGAGGTAACAACCCAATCCGCACGCGCTTTAACGGCAGCCGATGTATTTGCGTAAACCACAACGGTTCGATCAGGATGTTGATCACAAAAATCTGAAAACTCTTGTTCAGGACAACCGATGTCTAAAGAACATGTAGCCTCAAGCGTTGGCATGATGACTTTTTTCTCAGGGCTTAAGATTTTTGAAGTCTCACCCATGAACTTCACGCCAGCGACAATCAAAGTATCCGCAGGGTGGTTTTTACCGAAACGAGCCATTTCTAATGAATCCGCAACACACCCGCCACTTTCTTCGGCTAAGGCCTGTATATGCTCGTCACAATAGTAATGTGCGACCAGTACAGCATTATGTTCTTTCAACAATGCTTTGATTCGGTCTTTATAAGCGCGAACTTCTTCTTCAGACAACACCTTAGCTGCAGACTGAAAATGCTGTTGAACAAATAAGCGATCTAAATCAATTTCTATTCTTGGCTGACTCATCGAATTTCTTTCTACTCAATAAAACTAGCATGACACGGTTATATTTTTGCGCGCATTCTACCACATTTCGCCAATAGACCGCACCGACCCTTCATACTTTTAGACTGTATTTTAAACAAGAAATTTCACAAAACAGGAAAAACCAAACGAGGAGAAAATACAGACGAAAAAAAAGGGAGCTATAAAAGCTCCCTTTAAAACAATGGTGGGTCGTGCAGGATTCGAACCTGCGACCAATTGGTTAAAAGCCAACTGCTCTACCAGCTGAGCTAACGACCCAATGTCTGGTTTCAAATTAAGCTGACTAGGTCAACTTCTTACAAAAAAGTGGTGGGTCGTGCAGGATTCGAACCTGCGACCAATTGGTTAAAAGCCAACTGCTCTACCAGCTGAGCTAACGACCCATCTATTCTGGTACAACTATGAAGTCGAAATTCATCAACTTCATTCTAAATCTGGTGGGTCGTGCAGGATTCGAACCTGCGACCAATTGGTTAAAAGCCAACTGCTCTACCAGCTGAGCTAACGACCCGGAGAGGCTGCGTATAATAACGTCAAAATATTCAAATGCAAGACTTTTTAGGAATTTTCCTGCGGTTTTTTGAATTTTTTTATTCTTCCTTAAAAAGAGTAAACCCAATGCAGCCTAAAATGAGAAATACTCTACTTATTGGTAACGCGTCGGATCAACCAAACCCGCTTGTTCGAAACCCACCTGACGTAAACGGCACGCATCACATTTAGCACATGCTTTACCATCATCATCCGCCTGATAGCACGATACCGTATCACCGTAATCAACACCCAACTTAGTGCCTTCAGTGACGATGTCTGCTTTTGATAGTTTCATCAGAGGGGTATGAATGGTTATCTTTTGGCCTTCAACACCCATCTTAGTCGCTAAGTTGGCGGTTCGTTCGAACGCTTCAATAAATTCAGGACGGCAATCAGGGTAACCGGAATAATCCACAGCATTCACACCAATACATATGGTTTGCGCTTCAATAACTTCTGCCCACCCCAGTGCAATGGATAAGAAAACAGTATTACGCGCCGGTACATACGTCACCGGGATACCTTCACTTTCTTCTTCTGGCACCTCAATGGAATCGTCCGTCAGTGCTGACCCGCCAATGTCATCAAGATTTAACGTCACAACTTTATGCTCTTTAACGCCCATGCTTTCAGCAACGCGTTGAGCTGCTTGTAACTCAGAGGTATGACGTTGACCATAATTGAAACTCAAGGCATAACACTCATAACCCTGTTGTTTGGCCATGGCCAATACAGTAGCTGAATCTAATCCCCCGGAGACCAATACAATGGCTTTCTTTGTCATTTTTACTTCAACCTCTAATGTGTTCTTAAATGTTTAAAATTCGTTATGAAAGTTTAGACAGCAATGAACCAAGAACTAACGACCTGGCTCATCATTCCAAAGCAATTTATGCAGTTGTAATTGCATTCTTACTTGGATGCCATCTTCCACAATCCAATCCGCCAGATCGGTTGCAGATATCTGATGAAAACTCGGAGAAAACAATACGTCATCCACGCGGTCCAACAAACGATATTGATCCACCTGCAATTTAGACCAGTCGTAGTCCTGACGACTGCAAATCACAAACTTCACCTGATCATGTTGATTCAAGTGCGCTATGTTGTCGTACATATTTCGATGACTTTCTTTTGAATCCGGTGTTTTTAAATCCATCACCTTGACCACTCGAGGGTCAACGTCAGAGACATCTATCGCACCACTGGTTTCAAGAGAGATCTCATAACCTTTATCACAGAGCGCTTTCATCAAAGGCCAGCAGTTAGGCTGTGCTAAAGGCTCACCGCCAGACACAGTAATGTGCTTAGCAGGATATTTAGCAACTTCTTGATAAATCTCATCCAGAGTCATCCATTCACCGCCACTGAACGCATATTCAGTATCGCAGTACTCACATCGAAGAGGACAACCAGTCAATCGTATAAAGACAGTAGGCAGACCGACAGTACGTGTCTCCCCCTGCAGAGAATAGAAAATCTCAGTAATTCGTAATTTTGCTACTTCGGACATAGCTCAATAATTCGCCAGACAAAACATGAGGCGCGATATTACCCGAAGAAGCGAAGAGTTTAAACCAGTGATTACTAGGGCTATTAGTAATCACTGATAAAAACATAACCAACAAGACAGCTTTTATAGAATTAAAGCCACCTAAGTTATTGAGCACCTTCAAGTTTCGTTTTGGCTTTAACAGCCTCAGCAGAACTCGGGTATTGCTTCAATAATTTTTCCCACAAGCCTTTCGCTTCCGCATTCTTGCCTGTTGAGGCTTTCAGTGACGCTAACGAATAGAGACTTGAAGCGGCTTTAATACTGCTTGGGTATTCTTCCAGAACTCGATTATAAAACCCTTCGGCTTTTTCCATTTCACCGCTGCGCTTATAAATCTGAGCTAACCAATAATAAATATTAGGTTTAAGCGGAGTATCTGGATAGTCTTTAAGAATTTTTACAAACTCAAGGGCTGCCTTGGTATCTCTACCGCCTTCATCCAGAATCGATTTTGCCTTGCGATATCGAACCTGATCGGATTCTTTACCGCTCGTAGAAGCCACCGTCGGTGTTGTCTCAGAGGATGAATCAGCAGAAGCCGTCGAACCAGAGGAAACCACAGCCGAATTCTTACGGCTTTCTAACTCAGTAACTTTTTCAGTCAAAAGTTGAATGCGTCGATCAAGATCAACATACAAAGCTTTACTTCGAGTTTTTAACTCTGCCAACTCTCGAGACTGCTCTTCAACCACTGAGCGTAACGTTTGAAGTTCACCCACCAACAAAGAACGATCGTCTGACAAAGGATTCGTTGGTTGAGCAGAATCCGTAATGATACCGAAATCTTCTACATCATCCGTTTCATCATTACTCGCTACAGCAGCGGCAGATGCATTACCTGTATATTGCGTTTGATTGCCAGCAGCAGGAACCTTCGCTTCAGGAGTAGCGCCCTCAGAAACCGTTGTTCCTGACGTTACATTCGACGTCGATTCATGACCAGAAGCGCCTGATTTATTTGACCGGATACCCGGTGCAACATAAACCGGAGTCGACTCCGTCACTTCCACAGCATATACACTGGCAACAAAAAGGGGCTGCGCAAGGCAAGCCCCCAAAAGATAATTAAACCATCTTTTCATATTCTATCTAACCGATTAGTAGCTAAGCTCTACACGACGGTTTTTAGCAAGTTCTGATTCAGTCTTACCGAATGCAGCAGGCTTTTCTTCACCGTAACTGATTACTTCGATTTGAGAAGATGCAACACCTTCGGCCATCAAAACACGTGCTACAGACTTACCACGACGTTCACCCAAAGCAAGGTTATATTCGCGAGTACCACGCTCATCGGCGTGACCAGCCAAGTTAACTTTAGCGTTGTCATTCAGTTTCAAGTAAGCAGCATGAGCCTTTAGTGCGTTCATTGTTTCTGGCTTAACGTCTGACTTATCAAAGTCAAAATAGAAAACAGTCATGGCCGCCATCGCTGCATCTTTAGCAACGCTTGCTTCTGAAGAAGCATTTTCAGCAACTGAGTTTGCAGTCTGACCAGCAACTGACTGACCAGAAACAGAACCTGAATCTGCAGAACCTGTTGAAGTAGCTGAAGAACCAGCGTCCTGAGTTGACTGGCTTGAGCTAGCAGATGAAGAACCACCCGCATCAACGTCGTTTGTTGGTGTTGATTCACAAGCAGCCAACACAGCAGCAGACAAAGTTACCAAAGCGATTTTCTTAAATGGCGTGAAATCCATAATTATTCCCATGATTCAGTTAGATTTGCAGTTTTAAATTCTAAATTTTTTAATTGGCTCTAGGCTAATATCCAGTTTAACTGTTGCTACTTGCCCGTTTTATCAGGCCTTCAAGTTCAAACTTCAAAATTATCGTCTAATATAAGGCGACCAAGCAGGTTCGCGTACATCGCCTTTATTTGATGGTAGCCTCATACTGACATCTCCATCAATAGATACTACAGACAATACTCCTTGATCTCGGTATTTAGTAGCATAGATCACCATTCCGCCATTTGGGGCAACACTCGGTGATTCATCAAGATCACTTTCAGTTAAGACTTTAATACGTCCTGTTTGCAAGTCTTGCCTAGCAATATGAAATACTTTTTCACTTCGATGCACCATGATCAAATAACGTCCATCTTTGGTCATTTGTGCTCTCGCGTTATAGTTACCCTTATATGTTACGCGTTCAACCTTGTTCGTTTCAAGACTAAGCCTATAAATCTGGGGGCTTCCGCTGCGATTAGAAGTAAAAATAAGGCCTTTTCCGTCCGGTGTCCAACTTGGTTCGGTGTCAATTGCATAATGTTTTGTCTTTCGGGTCAATTTTTTCGATTTCAAATCCAGCACATAAATCTCTGGATTTCCGTCCCGAGACAGAACAAATGCCATTTTTTTATCATCAGGTGACCATGCAGGTGCACCATTCAAGCCTTCAAACGATGAAACTCGAACACGTTTACCTGTCTCTTTATATTGAATATAAATGGCAGGTCGACCCAACTTCTGACCTTTACGTCGTTCAAACGAAACGTAGGCAAGCTTTTTACCATCATTTGACCAACTTGGTGAAATGATAGGTTCATCCGAACGCAACACATAACGAGCACGACCACCGTCTGCATCAGCAATGTTCAACTGATAAGCAGGGTTGGTTTGGACGTTCTCAACCGTAACGTAGGCAATTTCCGTAGAAAATGCTCCCGCTTTCCCTGTTATTTTCTCATATACCTTGTCACTGATATAATGAGCTATATCACGTAACTGGTCTGCCTTACCTGGAACTATCTCAGCCAGTACACTCTGACCCAAGAAGATATCAAAAAGTTCAAAACGTACCTTGTATTGTTTAGAGGTGTTATCAAAGTCAATTTCGCCAATTAAAACAAAGTCTCGCTCTGTCCTTTCCCAATCAGCAAAAATAAAGTCATCCGATTTATTGGGTAGGCTAAGCATTTTTTCAACAGGTTGAAGCTCGAAGTATCCACTGCGGTACAAGTCATTCGAAACGATGTCTGATACTTGCTCGGGCAGCGCTGAATTTCCTTTCCAAGAAAAAGGAACGACAGCAACAGGGATGGCGCTTTCAACACCTTTTGTCACTAAAATGGTAATTTCTGCTTTCACATTCATCGAAACAAGCAGAACAAGTAATAATCCAAAAACACGAAACATTATTATTTACTCATCTAGATTGGGAGGTATAAATTTAAAAACATAACTTTTATTTAACTTCGTCAATTCATTTGGCTTTAAGTCAGAAATTTCAGGAACAAGGCCCATTCTCCAAGCCGCCTGTTCAACACTGCGATCCAATGCAATATTACCTGACGAAACAATTGTTTGTACTTTCCTCAAATCACCATCCGGCTGAAAGTGAAATCGAATAACGGTTACTGAATCCGTATCTGATCCTGGTGGAACTTTCCAATTCGATTCAACCGACTGCTGAATAATTGCAATAACTTGGTCAAGAGCCTTATTACTACTTTCTTTATCCTTTGCGTTTTGGGCATTCAACTGCTCAAGTTCGGCAAGCTCTTTCTCTAGAAGTTCCAATTCTCGACGATCTTCTGCTTCTTTTTCTTTCTTAGCCTGCTCTTCTTCCAAGCGCTTGAGTTCTTCCTCTTGCTTCGCAAGCTCTTCTTTTTCTTGCTCGGCTTTCAGTTTGTCCGCTTTTATCTTCTCAGCTTTTTCTTTTTCAGCCTTTTTCTTTTCTTCTTCCAGACGCTTACGCTCAGCTTCTTTTTTCTTTTTGGATTCTTCCTTTCGCTTTAACGCTAGGGCTTCATCTTTTTTCTTTTTCTCTGCCGCTTTACGCTTGGCTTCCGCTTTGCGTTTCTTATCCGCTATTTTTTTCTTTTCAGCTTGAACGCGTTTACGCTCTTTGTCTGCTTTACGCTTGCGGTCAATTTCCCATTGCTTACGTTTCTCAGACATTTGCTGTTGTTTTTTTTGCTTATTAGGGTCTTCTGAAACAACAGAGGCCTTAATATGCGGAACAACAACGTGTTCTTTCTCTATATGGTTACTCCCCCAATTCACCAGCAACAACAGAGCAAAGGCAAGATGCACTGCGCCAGAGATTAGGAGGGGTTTCTTAAGTGTTGTTAACGCGCTCATTCGTCTACTAATTCTCTGCAGGTTCTGTTATCAGACCCACATTCTCAATCCCTGACTGTTGTAACTGCCCCATCAGAGCAACGACTTTTCCATAAGGCACACGCTCATCACCGCGAATCAGAACTGCAGTGTCTGGAGTTTGACTGCGAGTGGCTTTTACTCGAATCAACAATTTATCCAGTTCAATGGCTTTCTTATTGGAACTACCAACCTCAAGAAAGTAATCGCCCTTTTGATTAACAGAAACAATCAAAGGGTCTGCCTGTTTAGTTTCGTCGATTAATTCTGAGTCAACTTTCGGCAACTCAACACTGATCCCTTGAGTCAATAAAGGGGCCGTTGCCATAAAAATAACCAAAAGCACCAACATAACATCAATGTAAGGTACTACATTGATCTCAGACATCGGACGATGTTTTTTATTTGTGCCTCGAAATGGATGAAGAGCAGCCATTTTAATTACCTTGTTTTGAAATCATCTGCATTATGTTTATGTAAAAAAGGCCTAAGAAATATCAAAGGCCTTATATTTAAACTAGCTCTGCACCGAGTGAACTTTACGGTGAAGAATCGCAGTGAATTCGTCAGCAAATGTCTCGTAACTTCCTACAATATCATCAGCCGTTGCTGTAAAGCGGTTATAACCAATCACGGCAGGAATAGCAGCAAACAAACCAATGGCCGTTGCAATCAAAGCCTCAGAAATACCCGGAGCAACTACCGCAAGCGTTGCTTGCTTCATTGTTGCTAAACCACGAAAGGAGTTCATGATTCCCCAGACCGTACCAAATAAACCAATGTATGGGCTGGTTGAACCAACCGTCGCTAAGAAAGGAAGCGTTTCTTCAAGCTTTTCAGCTTCTTTAGAGTAAGCCACTCGCATCGCTCGTTGAGTCCCTTCCATGATGGCTTCAGGATCAACACCCGGCTGCTGTCTTAAACGGCTGAATTCTTTAAAACCTGCACGAAAAATACTTTGTAAGCCACTGTCCGGATCAGGGTTAGTAGACACTTCACGGTAGAGTTGAGCTAGATCCATCCCTGACCAAAAACGCTCTTCAAATTCTCGGGTTGAACGTTTTGCCGCCGATAAGATACGAGATCTCTGGACAATAATGGCCCAAGAGGCAACCGAAGCAGCAATTAGAATGAGCATCACCAGTTGAACCAGTAAAGATGCGTTACTGATCAACTCCCATACAGATAATTGGTCCTGCATGTATTTATCCTTTTTAGACAATATAACCTGTTCACTAATATCAACCTTGATAATCAGTTCAAACCCAGGTGTTTAAAGTAAGTTCTCAAGTGTACTACTTAAGAGTTTAAAAATATTGATTGGTTCATCGATTTCTGAACAATTACACACCAATTCGTATTTAAATTGATGCCATACGCCCCATTATTCGGTTTTAGGCAAGTCTAAGCCGAAATGCAGATACGCACTTTGGGTAACCACTCGGCCACGAGGCGTCCTCATGATAAAGCCTTGCTGAATCAGATAAGGTTCAAGAACATCTTCAATGGTGTCTCTCTCCTCACTGATGGCCGCAGCTAAACTGTCGACACCGACAGGGCCACCGTCAAACTTCTCAATCATGGCCAATAGCAAACGGCGATCCATGTGATCCAAGCCATGTTGATCTACGTGTAACATATTCAGGGCTTGATCCGCAGCATCACGAGATACAATGCCTTCGCATTTTACTTCCGCGTAATCTCTTACGCGTCGTAATAATCTATTCGCAATACGAGGCGTGCCCCTTGATCGCCTAGCAACCACTTCAGCACCCTCTTCATCAATTGTCATACCCAACTTTTCGGCAGACTTCTGCACAATGAAGGTCAAATCCTTTACTGAGTAAAACTCAAGACGCTGAACAATTCCGAATCTATCGCGCAGTGGTGACGTTAACAAACCCGCTCGGGTCGTTGCGCCCACCAAAGTAAAAGGCGGTAAATCTAATTTAATGGAGCGCGCAGCAGGGCCTTCACCAATCATGATGTCTAACTGATAGTCTTCCATTGCCGGATAAAGTACTTCTTCAATGGCCGGACTTAAGCGATGAATTTCATCAATAAAAAGAACATCATGCGGTTCAAGGTTCGTAAGCATTGCAGCAAGATCACCGGCCTTTTCAAGCACCGGACCGGAAGTTGTTTTAATATCCACTCCCATCTCATTGGCTACGATATTCGCTAACGTTGTTTTACCTAAACCAGGAGGGCCAAAAATCAACGTATGATCCAGCGCTTCTTCACGCATTCGTGCAGCTTCGATAAAGATCGACATCTGTTCGCGTACTTCATGCTGGCCGACATAATCGGCCAATCGTTTAGGACGCAGGGCTCTGTCTTGATGCAACTCAACAGGGGCTTCACCAGCAGAGATTAAGCGATCAGGTTCTAGCATGATATTTCTTACCCTGTTTATTAAAATCTTTTAGTTCTTTGTTCGTAGCTTTCTTTCATAACATACGTTCACATCGTGGAGTCACTGAGCAAGACTCTTCAATGCGAGGCGAATTAAGTCTTCACTTGAATCAGCCTGTCCTTTAACGGCATTGATCATCTTGGTCGCATTCTGAGGCTTATAGCCCAAAGCAATCAATGCACTTTCAGCTTCAAACTCAGCATTCGGATCAACCGCCGGAGTATTTCCTGACGCTGCTTCCAAAGGCAACGGAGCAGCAGTGCCTTCCCAATCTTTCAAGCGATCTTTCATTTCGATCACTAAGCGTTCAGCTGTTTTTTTACCAATGCCTGGCAGTTTAACCAACGCAGCGGTATCTTCTGCATGAATGCACGACACAAACTGGTCTGCATCCAAGCTGGATAGAATCCCCAAAGCCATTTTAGGACCCACACCATTCACTTTGATGAGAGTTTTAAACAAAGTTCGATCACGCTTAGAGATGAAACCATATAACAAATGAGCATCTTCACGTACCGTTAAGTGCGTATATAAAATGACTTGTGTACCAATCGCCCCTAGCTGAAAGAAAGTCGTCATAGGTGCTTCTATTTCATAGCCAACGCCATTCACATCAACCAATATCTGAGGTGCATTCTTTTCTTCTAACAGCCCTTTAATTCGACCTATCACTTGCTATACCTTCAATTCGATTATTTAAACCTTGAGTCTTAAACGGTTCGTACTCGGCCACGGCGAACTGCGTTCGCACCACCCATTTTAATCATGCTTAATCTAGAATTGGCATGGCAAAGCGCAATGGCCAATGCATCCGCAGCATCCGCCTGTGGTGTTGCTGCTAATTTTAACAAAAGGGTCACCATATGCTGAACCTGAGTTTTGTCCGCACTTCCCTTACCCACAACCGACTGCTTAACCCGTCTTGCTGCGTATTCAAAAACAGGTAAATCATGGAACGTACCCGCAACCATTGCGGCACCACGGGCTTGCCCAAGCTTTAGCGCCGAATCCGCGTTTTTAGACATAAACACTTGTTCAATGGCCATTTCTTGAGGAATGTACGTTTCAATGATCTGATTCACACCGTCAAAGATGTATTTAAGCTTCTCAGGTAAGGTTTCCCCTTTTACCCGAATGCAACCGCTTGCGATGTATTCATGCTTGCTGCCAACCGTATTTATCACGCCATAACCCGTAACACGAGACCCCGGATCTATTCCCAATATGATTGACATGATTCACACCCAACTACAAATGGCCGCACTTAAAGTGAAGTACCTCCAATTATGAGCGGCACTCACTACACGAATAAAAAAGGCCGGAGGTAATCCGGCCTTTTTTAGATGCTTCAATTGCATTCACAACGCATAGAGAAAATACAATCAAAGTCTCTTACTGCAAAGTCTTTCACTGCACAACAAAACAAGACCTTAAAACAAGACCTTCGTTTTATTCTTCAGTTGCAGGCTTTCTCAGCTTAATATTCAACTCACGTAACTGCTTGCTTGAAACATCGCCAGGGGCATCCGTCATCATACAGCTAGCACTTTGAGTTTTAGGGAACGCAATTACTTCACGGATCGAATCAGAACCTGTCATCAACATAACAAGACGATCCAGACCGAATGCCAAGCCACCGTGCGGTGGAGCACCGAACTTCAATGCGTCCAATAAGAAACCGAACTTCTCTTGTTGTTCTTCTTCTGAAATACCCAGAACATCAAATACAACTTCTTGCATTTCTTGTTCATGAATACGAATAGAACCACCACCAAGCTCACAACCGTTAAGCACCATGTCGTATGCACGAGACAACGCAGTCTCTGGGTTTGCTTTCAACTCTTCAGGAGAACAAGACGGTGCAGTGAATGGGTGGTGAATCGCGGTTAAACCACCATCCGATGTTTCTTCAAACATTGGGAAGTCAACAACCCATAATGGTGCCCACTTGCATGTATAAAGATCAAGATCTTCACCCAACTTGCAACGTAGCGCTCCAAGTGCTTCAGTAACGACCTTAGCAGAATCAGCACCAAAGAAGATCAAGTCGCCGTTTTCAGCTTCTGTACGCTCAAGGATTGCTTTGCGAACATCGTTAGGTAAGAACTTAACGATTGGAGACTGCAAGCCTTCTTCAAGGTTGTCTTTGTCATTCACTTTAATGTAAGCAAGGCCTTTCGCACCATAGATACTTACGTACTTAGTGTAGCCATCGATTTGCTTACGCGTAAGTTCAGCACCCTTAGGTAACTTAAGTGCAGTAACACGACCTTTAGGATCTTTTGCTGGCGCACTGAATACTTTAAATTCAACTTCAGTCATTAAGTCAGCAACATCAACTAACTCAAGAGGAATACGCATATCAGGCTTATCGCTGCCGTACTTCTCCATTGCTTCAGAGTAAGGCATGCTTGGGAAATCGCCCAAATCCACATCCAATGTCTCTTTAAACAAGTCACGAATCATGCGTTCTGTTGTAGACATAATGTCATCTTCAGAAACGAATGAGGCTTCGATATCAATTTGAGTAAATTCTGGCTGACGATCCGCACGTAAATCTTCATCACGGAAACATTTAGCGATCTGGTAGTAACGATCCATACCCGCAACCATTAGTAGCTGTTTAAACAACTGTGGCGACTGAGGCAAAGCAAAGAAGTTATTTGCATGAGTACGGCTTGGTACTAGATAATCACGAGCGCCTTCAGGAGTAGCACGTGTCAAGATCGGCGTTTCAATATCAAGGAAACCTTCGCCGTCTAGATAGTTACGAATTGCCGTTGTGATCTTTGAACGTAAACGAAGTTTGGTCAACATCTCAGGGCGACGAAGATCAACATAACGATACTTCAAACGAATATCTTCACCCACGTTCTGATGCTCATCCAACTGGAACGGAGGGGTATCAGCTTTGTTCAATACCGTAAGAGAGTGACCTAGAACTTCGATTTCACCTGTAGGCATATCAGGGTTAACAGTGCCTTCTGGACGGTCACGAACGATACCCGTTAACTGAATAACATACTCATTACGCACGCTGTTTGCAGTAGCAAAACTTTCTTCACGATCAGGATCAAATACAACCTGAGTCACACCATCACGATCTCGCACATCCAAAAAGATCACACCACCGTGGTCACGGCGACGATGTACCCAACCACTTAAGGTAATTTCCTGTCCAACATGTTCTTTTCTTAAAGCACCGCAATAATGGCTGCGCATAATGTCCAATTCCTAAAATTTAATTATTTTCAAATACTCATAAGCTTCGCTAACGTGTCTTGATCAACAAAACAACACTCAGCAAGGCAAGAAACTTTTATTAAGGTTAGATTAAAACCAAGGTAAACCATTGAAAACAAGGAAGTTTAAAACACAACCTTCATATCTTTTACGTTCAAGGTTTTTAGCACTTTCTAACACTTTGGCATCTCAATAGGTAAACACACTACATAAATGAGCTACCGAAAAAAGAGGCTATTATAACAACAAAAAAAAGTCCGGCTACCACCAGTTAGCCAGACTTTTTACGTTATCAGATTTTTAACGACAGAACACCTAGAAAGTCTGCCTTCTTATCGACTAATTTACTGGCACAACTAACACAAAGATTTCACGTGTATTAGGGTTTCTCCAAGTCTGGGTGATTTTAGCCCGAACCGTTTTTGTCGCAACTTCTTCTGACCCAACCCGCTTTACTTTTGTATAAGCATGTTCATTCGTCACCGTTTCAGAGGACATTTGGATGTACTCTACATCCACCCCTTGTCGTGCGGCTAATTCTTGTCGTGCACGAGAAACCGCCAGCTGCTTCTGATAATGAACGCCTTTAACGTGAACCACCGAAGAGCCAACAGCACCATCACCTGGATTCAACACCCAATCAGGCAAAGTGGGTTGAGCAATGGTCTGCTGTACAGGCTGGCTTTGACAACCCACCAGCATTGCCATAAATAGTGTGCTTAGTATTACCAAAAATTGCTTCATCGACTTCCTCTTTATCCTTTGTTTTATTTCTTAATTTCTCAAATCTGATCTTTCGTGAAGATCTTTATAGTTATATCTAAAGTTTATCAGTTCTGAAGGTACACAGAGTGTAAATAGACACTTGGCACCCATACAGCTACAAGCACGCCTTTAATTCACTGTGTAAGATCCAAGAAATACTTAGTTTATGTAATACAAATAGCGACCAACCACTTTCTTCAAGTAGTTTCGCGTTTCTGTGTAAGGCAAACGCGTCGCTAAAATGTCATACACTTCGCTTGGTTCGAGTTGATTAATCCTGCTGTAAGCTTTCTGAATGCTTTTTTGTTCAATAAATGCCTTTGCAACGTTTGCCGTACCGGTGTTGTAGGCCGCAATTGCACAGTACAGTCGACTTTCAGGGTTGTGAATACCTTTCAAGTACCTGTAATTCAATACATGTAAATAGGCTGCCCCCACTCGAATATTGTTTTCTGGGTTGAATAAATACTTTGCTTTAAGAAGCTTACTTTTTCCATAGATCGCTTTGGCTGCATCCTTACCAGCAGTCCTAGGTACAATCTGCATCAAGCCATAAGCAGGTATTCTGGAACGAGCCATCGGGTTAAAACTGCTCTCTGTATGAATAATCGCCATCACTAATGCAGGTTCTAATTGCCACTCTTCCGCGTATTTAGTCGTCGAAGGCCAATAACGATCCGCTTTGTTCATCCCATATTCTTCAGGCAACTCAATAACAACGGTCAGACGCAAAGAAGAAGGAAGGTACCGAGTACTGACGCCATCACCAGCAACCAATGCTTTGGCTACGGCCATGGAGTTAATATTTTTACTTTCGAGAGAAGAAGGAAGCATTGGCATGAGACCATCAGCCGTTTCAAAATTTAAGTTTTGATCAGTCGCTCTGGCCGCCCGCTGTAATACAGGATCACTTGCTATTGCATCCCCAACAGTAACGTTCATCGTTGAATTCACTCGTTGAACCAACACTTCTTGAGTTACCTGATCCTGCTGAACATCTATAAACTCAACAGTCACTGTATTTGTACTGTAATCAACTAGGGTTCTCTGAGAGAGGTCTTCACTGTACTGCACCCATACGTGCTGATCAGTAAATTTTTTATCTCCCCAAACAGTTTCAATCTCTGACGTGTATTCTTGATAAGCCTGAGCTAAAGCCTCTTCAAACAACTGAAACTCATTCTCTGTTTTCAACTTATATTGATCGAACTCATCCACAACCGATCTAAAGCTCTCCCCTACAACGGAAAAAGACGCACTCAAAAATAAAGACGCAACCAACAATGAACGCAGTACTGATTTATAAAAGGTTGTCATTGTGGATTGCTCTATTTTTATAATCAGATCAAGAAGTCATGTCTTTGAAAAATTGAGTCGGAGTAAAGAGTTCACCTTCCAGCAGACTCAAACGAGATAAACGTTCCTTCAGCATTTCATCGTCATAAGGTACTGACTCACCCACCCCCCAAACTGGGCCAGGCCAAGCATCATCTTCGCGGTAACGAACCACATGATGTACGTGTAACTGAGGAACAATATTCCCTAAGGTCGCCACATTGAGTTTATGCCCAGCGTAGGCATCCATTACTTTTTGGGACAGAAAAGAGGTTTCCTGTATGTAATGAACTCGATCTTCTTCTGTTAAATGATACAACTCTGTCAGTTGGTTCTTTTTTGGTACAAGAATGAACCAAGGGTATCGCTGGTCATTCATCATCAGTACTTGGCAAAGAGGAAAATCGCCAATATAAAATGTATCTGCGCTTAACCGTTCATGTAAAACAAACGTTAATGGACCGTCCATCGCCATTCTCCTTAAGAAACATGTCACTACAAACTAATCAGTGAAGTAAGCAGCGCTCAGAATAAAACGCTGCATTTGAAGACTTACAACAATATAAAACTAACGCTTACCTTCACGACGCATTGCCGACGAAGTGAAATTACGTTTATTCAACTTAACATCGAAGTTAGGTGCTTTATCCTTATTTGTTATCAGCCATTCAGCATAATAACCACCCTTCTTCAAATCGTAAGTAATGTTACCTGCGGTCCAAACAACCGGCAGGTCATAAAAATTAATTGAGTGGGCTTCACTGTAGCGCCAAACAGGGCCGTCTTTTTCTTCATACTCATCCGCTAAAGCGATCTGCCAAGAATCTTCATCAATATAAAAAACGCGTTTCACATACTGATGAGTGATGCCTTCACGTAGCACGGCTTCGATGTGCCAAACACGATGAGGTTCATAACGAGTGTTCTTCGAGTTGATGGTTTTCTCGCCCAATAAGCTTTCAGGCGAAACATCCTCACCCGTCATACGGTATGAGTTATATGGGATGTACTTGACGGTTTTACCAATCACTTTCCATTGGTATAAATCAGGCGCGCCATTAAACAGGTCAACCTGATCAACCGTTTTAAAGCCATCACTGTTAAACAGTTCATCAGCGTATTCTAAATCAGGTGTACGACGAACGCGGCGCTGACCGGGTGCATAATACCAAGCCTTTCGAGGCGATAACACCTGATCCAATGTTTCGTGAATAAGTGTCATCTGACCCGCCACGGATGGCGGTGAAAAATTCTTAGTCTTTCTTAAAAAGATTTTATTCTTACGCTTCGATTCCGAGATATCTTCATTGGAATACACACCATAGATCTCAATGCCTTTACGCATGATTTTGGTTGCACCAGAATCATAAATCACCGCGTCGGTCAAAGTCGCTTTGGAGTTCGTACCGCGATATCGAAGAATATGATTCCAAATCATTTCTTCACCCGTCGTTGCATCCGGAAAGGGACTGGTTAAACGAGACTGTTTAACGCCTGTGCCACGAGGTAATAATTCAGCAGTATCTACATTGCCTTTCAACGCATCGTATACCGACTGAGGATAAGCCGCAGTTCGACGAGCATCATAAATAGGAAAGCGATATTCAGGATGCTTTTTTAGTAGCGCTATTTGTCCATCACTCAAACGTTCTTTATGTTGATCAACGTTTGTGTTGTCGATGTAAAAATTAGGCGTATCCTGCTTAAAAGGATCAATGTAATGATCATCGAATCCTTCAGGCACTTGAGTTAAGCCACCTTCCCAACGAGGAATATCCTTTCCGTCCCCTGCGATCAAACTCCCCATTGGAGTGTTTTCAGGATTAGCAGAAACTTCTGAAACAGTTCCTGCAGTTATTAGTACTGTACTGACCAGAGCTAAAACTTTTTTCATTCAAACGCATCCATTAAACTCAAGCGACTCGTAATTCTATCGCCATTTATATACCAATATGTTTACTTTTTGTAACTAAATCACAAAATTGCGACTGTTTTTTTGGTAATAGGGCTATACCTTAAGCCATCCAATTTTTACAATAGTCGATTCTGAACAAAAGATTCTCAAATTCATTCATTTTTCGAGATATATAATGCGTACAAGCCAATACCTGATCCCTACGATCAAAGAAACACCCTCAGACGCAGTTGTTGTTAGCCACCAACTGATGCTACGAGCAGGAATGATCAGAAAAATAGCTTCTGGTTTGTACACTTGGCTACCGCTTGGATTAAAAACCCTTCAGAAAGTTGAGAACATTGTCCGCCAAGAAATGAACAAAGCCGGAGCTTTAGAAGTGCTTATGCCAGCAGCTCAGCCAGCGGAGCTATGGCAAGAAAGCGGTCGTTGGGAACAATACGGCCCAGAACTGCTTCGATTTAAAGATCGCCACCAACGTGACTTTTGTTATGGCCCAACGCACGAAGAAGTCATCACAGATCTTGCTCGTAATACGTTAACAAGTTACAAGCAACTGCCAATGAACCTTTATCAAGTTCAAACTAAATTCAGAGATGAAATTCGTCCTCGTTTCGGATTAATGCGTGGTCGTGAGTTCTTGATGAAAGATGCATACTCTTTCCATGTATCTCAAGATTGTTTGCAAGATACCTACGACAAAATGCATGCGACCTATTGCAACATTTTTAATCGCTTAGGTTTAGACTTCCGACCAGTAGAAGCAGACAGCGGCAGCATTGGCGGGTCAAGTTCGCATGAGTTCCATGTTCTGGCTGACTCCGGTGAAGACGACATCGTATTCAGTACAGAAAGTGATTACGCTGCCAACATCGAAAAAGCAGAAGCGGTTGCACCAACCTCTGAACGCGCAGCACCAAGTGCAGACGTTTCAGAAGTTGAAACTCCGAATCAAAAATCCATTGAAGAAGTGACAGGCTTCTTAAACATAGACGCGACTCAGGTGATCAAAACTTTGATCGTAGAAGGCGCGCAAGAAGACGATTCAAATGAAGCAGCGCCTTTGATCGCTCTAGTGATTCGCGGTGACCATGAACTCAATGAAATTAAAGCAGAGCACATAGCGACCGTCGCTGAACCATTAACATTCGCAAGCGATGAACGCATCAAAGAAGTCTTGGGTTGTGCTGCAGGGTCCATTGGTCCTGCAAACTTAGACATCCCGACCTACGTTGACCGTTCTGCGGCAGTCATGTCTGACTTCACTTGTGGCGCAAACAAAGACGATATTCACTTACAAGGCGTTAACTGGGAGCGTGATGCTCAAATCACTGAGGTGGTTGATCTACGTAACGTTGTTGAAGGTGATGCGGCACCGAACGGTGAAGGCACTTTAACCATTAAGCGTGGTATTGAAGTTGGTCATATCTTCCAGTTGGGTCAAAAGTACAGTGAAGCACTCAGTGCCAAAGTACTGGATCAAAACGGTAAGGCTAAAGTAATGACCATGGGTTGTTACGGTATTGGGGTTTCTCGCGTGGTTGCTGCAACGGTTGAGCAAAACAACGATGACCGAGGAATGATCTGGCCTGACTCTATTGCTCCGTTCCAAATTGGTATAGTTCCAATGGGGAAATCAGATGAAGTTAAAGAATTGACCGAGTCTGTATATAACACCCTGACTAAAGCCGGATACGATGTTCTTCTGGACGACCGAGATAAGAAAACCAGCCCGGGCGTTAAGTTCGCGGACATGGACCTGATCGGTATTCCTCATCGTATAGTTATCAGTGATCGCGGTTTAAAAGGAGGGACGATTGAGTATAAAAACCGTCGTGAAGCGGATGCCCAAGACATCGCTAAAGACGACATCATCAACTTCCTTACTGATACTGTTGGCCGTTAATTAAGAAATGTTCACGGCAATCCCAGTTCAGGATGAACCTCACAGAGGAATATTCAAAGTCAGTACGCTAGTACTGACTTTGTTACTGCTTTTCTTGTCTCAAGCTTCCGTTTCGGCCAGCCAACAACCTTCCGACCCTGAGCTAAAACAACGCTTAATTTCGGCCATGAATTCAGACCATGGGTTTAAGGATCGCTTTGATGCTGATGTTTGGCTAACGGATATGTCTGCGCGTCTTAAACGTTACCTACCCAATGATGAAGTGCGGATACAACTGCTGCTAGACATCCACCGTGAAGCCAGTGCCTCTAAACTGAACCCCCAGTTGGTTCTATCCGTTATTCATGTAGAAAGCGGCTTTGATCAATTTGCGCTTTCCCGCGTTGGAGCTCAAGGGTATATGCAAATCATGCCTTTCTGGAAAAATGAACTAGGACGCGGTGACGACAATTTAATGCATATAAACACGAATCTAAGGTACGGCTGCACCATCTTAAAGTTCTACATAGATAAGGAAAAAGGCAACCTACAGCGAGGTCTCGCCCGCTATAACGGAAGCCTAGGAAGAACAAAATACCCTGAGAAAGTCTTTAAGTTTTGGGACCGCTATTGGAGAGTTAATTAAGCCCCCAGTATACCTTTCGTCATATTCTTACACCCACTCCCGCCCTTTTCTCACCCAAACTCTATTGAATCCGTCTAGTCTGAATAGAATGACTAATAGAAAATGGTGTCTTGATTATCGCATTATTAATTGGCCGTATGCTGTGAGATAAGGAGATCGTATGCAGCAGTCGTTACGACTAACTGTACCCAAAGTACATGTATCTGATCAGGGACACTTATACTCTGACCCAGGAGAGCTCGGCCGAATTTTGCGAAATCTTCCTTTTGCAGACATGCCTTCTGCTGTAATGAAATCCGTTAATATCTTATCCGTCGTCAATCGCAGTCAGATTGCATTCCCATTACGCCTAAAGTTAATGCAGTCTTTTGATGTCCCTTATGGGGTCTGCCATTTGTTTTATACGCCTCAATGCCCTGAACAACTTGGTATCATTCGTTCACGATCCCTACAAGAGCAAGACGCCTTTCGAGAGTTCACTCAGGAAATGAGCTACGGTTACAAACAAGTCCTCATGGATGCCTTAGCCAGCAACGATAAAAAACGAGCGTTCATTGCACTTTACTCGTCATTTTACTATCTCTCCGCCTTACTCATGCTGTTTTATAGTGTGCATCAAATACAGCCCTTAAACATCTGGGGTGAAATGCACCGACTCTATAAACTTGCCGAAGATATGGAATGGGTTCGTATGCCTCAAAAATCCATATCCCTTTCCAAGGGCATGACCTTAGAGTGGCTGTATAAAAAAGCTCTACTTATGTTTACTGCAGACCCCTACCACATGGAAACATCACACAACTGGTTACTTAACCACTACCTTAGTAAATGGAGTTACTGTGCTGAACTTATGCCTTTTCAAGATAAACTTCCTGGTACACACTTTAATATCGACTTGAGCAAGAACAATCCAATCACAACCAGCATTAATGGCGTACAGAGCAATGAGCATATACGAACATTACTCACCGAAAACCTAGTCACCACCGCCACTAAACATATCGATCAGTTAAATCACGGCATCGATCTCCATTCTCTGGGGTTCATTCTCAACCCGAACAAACAAGATGCTGAGGAAGTCCTTGAAAATGCGATTGACCATTGGGCTCAACGATTCAATCGAACAGAAGTCAGAAGTCGTTGCAGTAGCCCCGCATCAATGACATTAGGCTTATATCACTGCCACAAAGACATAACGAAAAACGATCAAGATATTCCTTCTCAACTCATAGATATACAAGTTATAGACTCCAGCCCTGCAGGCTGCTGCATTCGTGTCCCAGGGACACAGAAACAAGACATTACCATTGGTCAACTAGTCATTATCCACATGGCAAGGCCCTCAGCCGACGGATTGGATGTTATCTGCGGCGTTACTCGCTGGGTTTCACAAGACAAATACAAAGGCTCAAAGGTCGGAATAAAGATATTACCCGGCACCCTCAAAGCAGGCTTTATCCGAGGGCTATCCGGCACGGATGTCGTTCAAAGGAATCACCCTGCCATTATTCTTGTTAGCCAAAGCAGCACCCGAGATTACTCTGTCATCACCAGCCCTGGCTTTTATATGTGCGGCAGAACCTATGAACTATCAATAGTGCAACCGCAAAGGCGCTACTTGATTAAAGCCTCCAATCTGATGACGCATACCCGCTCATTCGAACACTTTAAATTTCAAGCGGCTCATTAATCCGACAAGCCCCTTCTAAACCCATCACTCCGTCATTCCATTAATTTGTTACAACCATTCCTCACAATGAACAATTTGAGTAGAATAGCCGCCTATTGTTCATTCTATCTTGAGGTTATACATGTCTGAGATCGTCACTATTTATCACAACCCTCGCTGCTCTAAATCGCGTCAAACACTTCAGTTAGTGGAAGAACAAGGTATTACGCCCGAAATTAAGTTGTATTTAACCGATACACCAACGTCAGACGAACTAAAAGCAGTACTAAAAAAGCTTGGCTTCAGTGCTAATGAACTGCTGCGTACAAAAGAACAAGAATATAAAGATTTAGAACTCAAGAATGTAACAAACGAAGATACAATCATCGAAGCAATGATTAAGCATCCAAAGCTGATTGAGCGCCCAATTGTCATCAAGGCAGATCAAGCTCGTATCGGTCGCCCACCAGAGCAGGTATTGGAGATTCTTTAATGCAACCTTATGTTCTGGTGCTGTATTACAGCCGCAGTGGCCATGTAGCAGAAATGGCCGACATGATTGCTCGAGGCATTGAATCGGTATCAGGCATTGAAGCCAGAATTCGTACGGTTCCTTCGATATCACCTGTTTCTGAACAAACCCAGCCCAGCATTCCCGACGAAGGCGCGATCTATGCGTCTCTCGATGACTTGAGAGAATGCAGTGGTTTAGCTATGGGAAGCCCGACTCGATTCGGTAATATGGCGTCTGAATTAAAGTACTTTCTTGATTCAACTACCCCGCTTTGGCTATCCGGTGCCCTAGAAAATAAGCCCGCTGGTGTATTTACCTCCACGGGCAGTTTACACGGAGGTCAAGAATCTACGTTATTGTCTATGATTCTTCCTCTACTGCATCACGGAATGATACTAGCGGGAGTTCCCTATTCTAATGGTGAGCTCACCTCAACCGAAACAGGCGGAACCCCCTACGGCTGCTCTCATTGGTCCGGAACCCAAGGTGATAAAGAATTAAGCAAAGAAGAAAAGTCACTTTGCATCGCGCAAGGGAAACGACTAGCAGAGATGGCTTTGAAGCTGTCTTAATACAGACATGAACGTGGAAATAAAATGACACAACGCTATCAAGTTACATTAAAAATTTTCTGGGTACTGTTTATCGTACTGCTCGCTTTGTTCGGCTATGACAAACTGATTAAACCAGATCAAATCGAAAGAATGCACTGGATTCTACTGGGCTTTCAAGTCATTCCTTTGATGGCTTTTTTACCGACATTGCTCAAGCCAACTTCACGATCATTTCAGTGGTTCTGTTTTACGTTATTGCTCTATTTTATTATCGCAGTGGTAAACGTATTCACACCAGGCATGTATTACCTAGGCATCTTTGAAAGCGTCATTATTGGCTTACTGTTTATCGCATCCATGATGTTAGGTCGCTGGAAGATGCGTTCATAAGTTTAGAAGATTTGTATATCTCCGGTGGGTTTACCGTCTCTAGGTAGCTCACCAAGTTCGATCAACGTCTGGTAACAATGCAATTGATTACGACCATGTTCCTTTGCGTAATACAAAGCCTCATCTGCCTCACCAATGAGTTGGCCTGCAGATAACGCCTCATGAAGTTGGGTATAACCGATGCTTATCGTGACCTTCCCCACTTGAGGAAAATAAAAGGCTTCAACGGCCTTCCTTACCCGCTCGAAAACCTGCTCACTCTGCTCCTTCGTCACATTACGGATAATGACAGCAAACTCTTCACCACCGTATCGGAACAACCAATCTTCTTCTCTAAATGCGCGCTGCATTTGCTGCGCTAAAAGCAGCAAAACTTCATCACCATAAACATGGCCATAGCGATCATTTACTTTCTTGAAGTGATCTATATCCAAAATACCCAAACATGAAAGGTTATCTTCATTATCCTTTTCACGTTGTAAATTATTCTGTAATTCGAGCAGCTTATGCATCTTTTTATCAAAGGAGCCTCGATTCATTAATCCCGTTAAAGAATCGTAAGAACAGTTTTCCACAAGATGAAATTGATTCGAATAAACCGTCATGAGCGCATTAAAAAAAACTTCATCAAGCACTTTTGCTTTGCGCTCAAGTATTAAAATGGAGTGAAGACCATTTCTTGAAGCTAAAGGAATGGGCCTTAGCTCACCGCTGAACATCCCTTTTCGTTGTTTTAATTTGGAATTAAACAAACTTAAAATAGGTTCTACTTTTGAACCGAACGGATTGGAGTCCGACGTTAAATTGAACTGCGTTGTGCGACCACCGTCTTGTACCGTATAAAGCGCAAAATGCCCATTAATCAATTCATTCAATATTTCAACAAACACGGAATTCACAGCGTCAACTTCTCGAGTTTCACTCAAACGAATGATAAAGCGATACGCAACCGTGGAATCGAGCAAGTGTAATCTCCTAAAAAAGCGATAAAGGTACTAACGAAAAAGCACTAACAAAGAAATACTAACGACGTAAATCGCTAAAAGTCGAATTCATCTTCAACCTGAGCAACCCAAGTTTGAACTCGCTCATCCGTTAATTCTGGTTGTTGATCTTCATCAATGGCCAATCCAACAAATTCTTTCCCATCCTCGGTTAAGGCTTTTGACTCTTCAAAGTCATAACCTTCAATTGGCCAATAACCCACAGTCGCACCACCTTGTTCGAGTACTACGTCATGCAACATTCCCATGGCATCCAAGAAATAGTCGGCATAACCAAATTGATCTCCTAATCCGAATAAAGCTACCAGCTTACCGGAGAAATCAATTGAACCCAGTTCTTGCCAAAACTCATCCCAATCACTCTGAATTTGTCCATAATCCCAAGTTGGAATGCCAAGAATGAGGTAATCATAATCATTAAAAATACTTTTATCCGTTGATGAGATATCATGCATTTCAACTGTATGATCAACTAAAAGGTCACGTATTTTTTCTGCAATCGTTTCCGTATTGCCAAGACTGGAACCGTAAAACAAACCTATTGTAGCCAAGGGATACCTCTTTCAAACAAACTCAGGCGACTTAAGTATTTTAGCGCTTAATCATTCTAATGAAGATTGTCATAAAATACCGGACGAACTCCTTACAGGAAGCGCCATTCTACAGGAAACTCGACCAAAACCCACATCAAACCTTCCACTGTCTTTCCATCGTAATATTCCTATTGAACAATGGAAACGCCCTACATACATTTCAGCTCAATGACTTCGAACAAGAAGGAATAGATATGAAAACGATAGAAGACTTTGAACACGCCATTGCTCGTCAATATCGATCTCTGTTCTTAAAAGAAATTGAGCTTCTGTCTCCTACGTCTGAATTACAAGACACCATAAAAAAACACCCTCAATTACTCTGCATCCTGAACCACGGAGGGTTTTATGGCCCATGGGCTGGCGCATTAGCTTTTCATCATTTATTTCACAAGAACGGAGGTAAACGAAGAAGACCAACAGGGGTCGCTTGGCGAGGGTTTTACCGTTTGCCTATCTATAAGCAAATAGCCCAATACCTCACGCAATTAAGCGGGCCTTTGGATTTTGATCAATGCAAATCCATATTATTGGAAAACACATTCGACGATATGATTATCTTGCCTGAAGGTACCAATTGCCATTACTTCAATGGTAAACACCTTCAACCCTTCATCAGTGACAGATTCATAGAACTGAGTAGAACAACAAATACACCATTACTACTATTCGTTCATCAAGGAAGTGAACATTGGAATGTTCCCATTTCGATTCCAAACATTCTTTTACCCATAACGCGTTTTCTACCAAGGAGATTCCGACTGGGGATACAAAAAAATAAGACGATCAATGTCCCTCATATGATTAGAGGACGAATACCAAAGCTTCGAGTGCTTTGTCGTGTTTACGAACCCCAGCCTGATCAATACACCATTAAAGAAGAATCCAAAAAGATACATTCACTCATGCAGACAATGTATGAAGAATTGCTCAAGACTGAAACTAAAAACGCAGAATCACTCACACATCCTTGTGCTAATGCTTCCCACATTCATACGAACAAAATCAAATTGCAATTAAACTCTCAAAATACAACCCGAGTTCCTGACAATTCTTTAGCTCCTCTTCTGAGTTAGCGACAAAAACACGCCATTGAGTATCGTACTGCATCATAACTTCCCCTACCTGTGCTGGTTTTGTTATTTAATCGATGTTTCCGTTGGTTCAATCACATCAACGTCTTTTGCCCCTGCAACTAAACCATTCAAATAAAAGTAGCTGAGAAAGAGAAACAGGAATGTGACCCACATCACGCAAGTACATTAATTAACCAGAAGTAACATTAAGAACAAAACAAAGACTAAGTAAAACACCGTCAAAGATAGTTTCTAAAGTAAAAACGATACAAAGCTTAATGCATTAAATTTTTCCACAAAACCTGTGGATAACTCCTTGGAAAAGTTATTAACTTAGTCCTTAAACCCAATAGTGGTCTATTGCCTGCCAGACTCATCACTTTTTAACCACAATGAAAAAAATATGCACTCACGATCTAAAAAGGAAGCGATTTTGAACACAACGAATAAATGTATTCTGAAACTAGAGAGGGGAATTTAACGATCATTTTTTCAGCAATGATAGATCGTCAATCAAAGCAAAGCTATCGTGCTTTTTTAGGGTATTCGAGCCGAGTTAACTCACCACAATCACTTTCAAGATCATTCCAACTTTGAATATTAAGGTCGATGAAAGCCATTCCACACGTTGGTAGATTCTCTAAATCTTCGCCTGTAATCGAAAAGATTAAATCATTTAAGCCAGGGTTATGAGCAAATATCACAGCACTCGACCACTTATCTTTAAGCTGTCTTAATTCAGTGATTAAATGTTGGAACGTTGCTTCGTAAAGTTGCTCATTCAATTTAAGCGTACTTAAAGAACGATTACAGTATTGACCGAATATTTCTGCAGTTCGAATGGTTCGAGTTGCAGGGCTTGATAACCAAACACCTGACTTCTCAAGTGCACTTGCAGTTCGTAACGCCATCATAGGTGCGTCTTGCATACCACGCTTATTTAACGGCCTGTCTTTGTCCGAGAGACCATCATGCTTCCAACTTGATTTAGCGTGTCGTATTAATATGAGTTTCTTCATAAGAAACTTCTCCTATGTAAAAACCGTTGTGAAATTTAAAAAAAGAAGGGGCTACAAACAACATGTAACCCCAAAAATTTCACATCAACAAGGGAACTACATAATAAATGTCCAGCAGCTTAGCCTTTCACTTTCTTACATAATTCAGGCGCCTAAGATAAAGAGCAAATATGTTAATTTTATGACAATCAAAAATAATGATTATTTTAAGCAATCATAAACAGCGTCTATTAACTTATTTGCTCTCGGATCCACCAAAATATAAGGCCCCATTAGATTATGAATAAAACCAAATCCCAGTTGTTGATCCGGATCAGCAAAACCGATACTTCCACCCGCACCAGGATGCCCAAAACTTCTCTTGCCTCCAAATTTAGCCAAGCGGCTTTCCTGCGACATCATAAAACCATTACTGAAACGCGTCTCTGTATTCAAGACAGGGTCAAACCCTTGAACCGTCTCCGACCAGCACAAGTTCAAAGTTTCAGGCTTCAAAAGCTGATAATCATTCAATACCCCCCCATCAGCCAGCCCCCCATACAAAGCAGCCAAACTCCTCGCATTGGTATGGCCATTTGCCGAAGGCAGTTCCATTTCACGCCATCGCTTACTGTTCGTGCCTCTCTGAGCTGAAGACGGGTTAGCAAACGCCTTTGATGTAACGCCCGTCGGGTTTGTCATTATTTCTTTAAAGAGGTTATCCACCATAGGATCCCCTTTTACTGCTCGACCTCGTTCAATTTTGGCACATCGATGAAACTCAGATTCAGGCGTACCAATGAAACAGTCTAGACTAAGAGGAATAGATAATTCTTTCTGTAAATATTCACCTAACGTCACCCCTGCGGCACGGTGAAACACTTCACCGATCATCCAACCAAACGTAAGTGGCGCATAACCGTGATCACCATAAGGCCACCACGGGGCCTGTTCTGCCACCGCTGCACACATATAATCCCAATCATACAAACTGTCGGCTTGTATCATCTCATTAATGGCTGAAACGCCTGTTTTATGGCTAAGAATGTCTGAAATACGTAAATGAGCTTTTCCTTCCTGTCTAAATTCCGGCCAATGATCACAGATCAAATCGTTTAAGCTAAACAGTCCTTGTTCGACTGCTCGAAGTACACAAATCGTTGCAATCCCTTTGGTGCAAGAAAATGCATTTGCAATGGTGTCTTGCTGCCAACCTTGCTGCTCGTCTTCGTTTGCAATACCGCCCCAAAGATCAACGACAACTTCTCCTTTTTGAACAACCGCTAAGGATGCGCCTTTTTCTTCTTCACTCATCAAAAGCTGTTCAAACGCTTCCTTGACCGAATGAAATTCAGGAGTTACATAACCATTTACAATCGACATACGTTCCGTTCACCCAAACTTGAATTTTAATCTCAACAAACCCACTCAATAATTAGCAGGATTCAACCTTCTAATTTCAATGACCACACACCAGAAATACCCTTACCTTGCGGAAATTCATCTATGCTGTCTATAGGCGAAAGATAAAAATAAAACTGTATAACACTAAGACCTAGCAAATTTTATTGTCTAAAGAACCTCTGGAGTACCTAAGTTTTATGAGTGAAGTAACTATTCCAAACAAAGAAGAAATGGAATTGGCTTATGAGGTTATCCGTAAGCTACGAGTTCCCTCAGTCCCAGACGTGATTACAGAAGTGCAAAAGTTGCTCGCTGAACCCAACCTTAGAATTGATGAAATTACAGGTCTGATTAATAAAGATGCGGGCTTAACAGGAGAAGTGTTAAAAGCAGCGCGTTCACCGATTTATGGTTTATCCGAGGATGTGACAACAATTTTCCATGCAGTGAAAGTCCTCGGCGTGAAACGATTGAATGAAATTACAATTACCGTCGCGCTTAAAGCATCGTTAGACCCTATGAATGAGTTCCATCACAAACTCTGGGAAGAGAGCCAGATCACGGCTGCCGGTTGCGCTTGGTTAGCCAGTGTTACAGGTCATGTGGATCGAGACGAAGCCTACTTAACAGGCTTATTTGCAACCATTGGGTGCATGTTACTTTCTCAAGCCTCCACCAAATACGAAATCCTATATGAGAAAGCCCAATCGTACCCCTTAACGTGCCATGAACTTGAAGAGCGATTAACCAGCACCAACCGTTCGGTGGTAGGGTTCATTGTCGCGCAATTATGGAGTTTACCCTTAAGCGTTTGCAGTGCTATATATCACATGCACGATGTTTCTTTGCAGTCGCCTAATGTCTTCCCTCTTGGCCCTTTAATTGGCGCTGTCCGTACTTCCATTTGCTTCATGGAACAACATGGTTTGGCTGATGTGTCTGAAACAGCGGAATACCTTAAGTTCCACGATGTCGCTCGTGATGAACTGATGCTAGATCAAGCAACCCTCGAAGAATTTTCAGAATATATGGAAAGCCTTGGTTAATCTGAGTAGAGTACGCACCTCATTTGATTGAACAATGAGGTGACTCATGATTGGTGTTTTTGGTTCTGCATTTAATCCGCCGACACTGGGCCATAAAAATGCGATTCAGCAAGCCGCAAAACAATGCCAAAAGATATTACTAGTCCCTTCTGCTAGTCATGCGTTCGGTAAAAACATGCTGCCTTTCGAGCTTCGTTTTAACATGCTAGTTAGGTTCATTTCTGATATTCAAAGTGAAGTCGGCTGTCCCATTGAAGTTTCTTCGATAGAGCAAGAAATGATCACTGATGGTTTCAACCCTGTCTACACCTTTGATGTTTTCGAGCGTTTAGAACAGAAACTCAAGACCGACAAACTGGCGTTCATTCTAGGCCCTGACAACGCAGACACAGTGACTTGGGCAAAGTTTTACAAGAACCAAGAAATAGATCAACGTTGGAACAAGATCATTTGCCAAGAATCAGTCCAAGTCCGCAGTACATTAATTAGGGAATACATTCGATCTGGTTGCACGGATCAAACATTACTAGAACTGACTACGCCATCGGTGGTATCCGTTATTCGCGCGGATGATCTATATAAATAAGCATCATCGATGCTAATGCTCTTCAATGAGCGTGAATTTGATCCCTGCTTCATCCAATCGATCGATCAATACGTTCCCCATTGCGGTTGCAGGTGTAAGAACACCGTAAACAGGCTCTAAATGTTCTTGCTCTAAAATAAGCGTCAACGCCGATTCAGATAACATCTTTGCTGTTTCACCGTAACCCGGATCACCACCACGGACAGAAGCAACCACTTGATGCCGACCGGTTTGAGCGCGAATAATCACCTTAAACCAAGCCCTTTCACGATCCCCTGCTGCCGGCCCTTCGCCTTGCGGGAACAACTCCAAAAGTTTATTTCTAGACCAACTGAATTGCGACAAAGCCACTAAAGAGGAGAAACCACCCAAGGTCAAAAATAACTTCGGCAAACGGCGAATCTGTAGATAATGACCGTAAGTAAATCGTCGACCATATTGTTCAAACAACTCAGCCGAACGTCTAACCACTTGACCATCAATCGTCGGAAAAGGAACAACCCAAGATCTTAAACCATAATCGTATCTAAGTTGGGGTTTTGCAGTGCGAATTTTGCGACCATCCACATCTTTGCCCTGCGTCAGGTTCAACCAAAACTTCTTAAGGTCCACCGTTTTTGTGATACGAGAAAATGCATTTATAGCCGAATGCCAGGTTCCTCCTGAAAATTTGCCGCCCACTTTAACGAAACCATCAACTTTCACATCTTCACGAACTAGCTCGCCCACTTCTTCGCTTAGATGTTGAACCGCAAATAACACCCCTAAATCATGAGGAATGCTGTCAAAACCGCAGCAATGAATCAGCCGACACTTGGTTGCTCTCGCTACGGTATCGTATTTCGCGTACATACGATCAACAAATTCAAGTTCCCCTGTCAGATCAAGGTAATCCGTTCCCTTTTCAGCACAGGCTTTGATCGCTGCTTCACCATATTTTATATATGGGCCTACCGTAGTGATTAAGACGCGTGTTTTGGCTGCCAATGCCATCATTGAAGCTTCATCTCGAACATCCGCGACTTCAACACCGACCGATTCATTTGCGCGGTCTACAGCCACCAGCTCATTCTTTAATGCCTGGAGTTTGTTAAAGTCTCGTCCAGCGATAGCAAATGAGAACCCACTTTCTTCCATTTTTTGAGATAGGTATTGTACGGTTAACTTACCGGTAAACCCGGTGGCACCAAAAACAACAATGTCATATTGTCTTGTTGTCATAAATTCCCTCTCTCAACATCCAGTGAAGTGTCTATTTGTTATACTAGACCCAATTTTTATCAGAACTGGCACTGATGTTCGAGTTTTTTTAAGACAACATCGTTTATCCTTACATTTTCTTCATTCGATCAGTGAGTAATTCATGACTCAATCTTCATCCCCTGAAAATACACAGTACGGCTCATTGTGGTATCCCTATGCTCAGATGCAAAATCTTGAAATCAATCTTGAAGTCGTTGAGACCAACGGCGTCTACCTAACCATGAACGATGGTCGCGAGCTTATCGACTCAATCTCCTCATGGTGGAGTGTAACTCACGGCTATAATCACCCTGAACTTAACCAAGCAATGACAAATCAAATCAATAAGTTCAGTCACGTTATGCTTGGTGGCCTAAAAAACCAAATGACTCAATCCTTCGCCGATAAACTTGTTGAAATTACACCAGAAGGTCTGAACCATGTGTTCTTTTCAGACAGTGGTTCAGTGGCTGTTGAAGTGGCGATTAAGATGTCCCTTCAATACTTTTTCAATCAAGGAAATAAAAACAAAACCCGAATCGTCGCCCTTCAACGCGCTTATCACGGGGATACAACTGCATGCATGTCAGTATGTGATCCCGCTGAAGGTATGCATAAGATGTTTCACGGCATCACACCGGAGCAACTTTTCTTAGACGCACCAACGGGCGGTTTTAACGCATCCGACGCCGAGATTAACGCCGACATTCAAAAAGCTAAATCGCTATTTGAAGAACACGGCAGCTCTATTGCAGCCATGATTGTCGAACCTCTCCTGCAGGGTGCTGGAGGGTTTAACATCTACTCGCCTGAATACCTCAATCAATTAAAAGCACTTTGCCAAGCACACAACATCCTTTTAATTTTTGATGAGGTGGCCACAGGATTTGGCAGAACCGGAAAGCTATTTGCCTCTGAGCACACAAACATCACGCCCGACATCATGATTCTGGCCAAAGGCTTGACTGCCGGTTACATTGGGCACGCAGCAACCCTTGCAACCACTGATATTTTTGAAGCATTTCTCTCCGATGATCCAGCAAAAGCATTCATGCACGGCCCAACATTTATGGGCAACCCAACCGCCTGTGCTGTTGGCTTAAAAGCCATCGAGATTTTCAAAAGGGACGATTACCTAAGTAAGATCTCTAATATCGAACAAACCCTTAAAGACGAGCTACTTGATTTCGAGCATGAAGAAATTGAAGAGTGCCGGGTATTGGGCGCCACTGGCGCGATTGAAGTTAAAGACGCTAAATCACACCACGGCATTCAAGAGTACGCCGCTGAGCGAGGCGTTTGGTTAAGACCGTTTGAAAGATACATTTACACCATGCCACCGTACATTATTACGGATGATCAATTAAAAGCGATTACGGATGTGATGAAAGGTTGGTTTCTTAGAGAACGATAAGAGCTCAATCTAAAAAGGAGGTACTGTAATCAGTACCTCCTTTTTGTTTATGAACTGGCCAGATCTCTAATGACAGCTCCCTAATTACATTCCCCTAATTAATAGGCACCTGCTCAAGCTTCTTAATCTCTGCGATTACCCGCTCATTGATTGGCGCAGCCATGCCTAAACTTCGAGCGTAGCGAACAACCTCCCCATTAATGTAGTCAATCTCGGTGGGTCGACCCAGAGAGATATCTTCCCACATGGAAGAACGAGCCAACGGGTCTATTCGCAACATTCTTCCAGCGATGATTTTGAATAAAAATGTCGGCAGTCTCAGTACTTTAGGGATATAGGATGCAGGCAAAGGCGACTGAACTTTGGGTTTAATGCCCAACTCGTCCAATATACACAGAACTTCATCCATACAATCAGCAAGTTGTTTACGCCAACGCCGATCCGCAAGTTCCTCAACCAAAGGCACCCCCGATAATGCATTCAAAGGGTTATTAAGATTAAGGAGTAACTTTCCCCACAAGACCTCATGCATCTCGACTTCCGTCTTAATCCCCAGATTAGCGCCTCGAATTATTTCAGCCAGATCATTAAAACAAGCATCCATGACCAGATCACCTTCTGTTCCACAATGATATCGGCCTTCTTCCATAGGCATAACATTGTAAGGAACCATCAGAGAACCGACGCTGTGGTCTGGAAATATATTTTTCAAGGCTTCGGCGTTATTAATACCGTTCTGAGCACTGACCACCAAACCGTTCGGTTTGATATAACGAGCCACTTGTTCGCCAATGGACAAGGTATCTTTGCTTTTAACACAAATGAGCACCACATCCGCATCAGCGAGACATGCTTCATCCGTTGTCATATTAAGCTGACGGGGTGGCACTCGAATACTTTTGCCTTGCCAACTGGTCAGATGCAACCCATGCGCTTGTATCTTGGAAATAATTCTTGGTCGAGCCAAAAACGTAACCTGCTGACCAGCCGCAACTAGATGAGCACCCAACCACAACCCTATGGAACCGGCGCCTGCAACCACCCAATGCTTATGACGCTCGTCACGTCGTGGTCCTTTCTTTGATTGCTTCCCTACGGATTCAGAACTTGACGCCTGAACTCCGACTGACAGTGACTCAACCATTAGTATTTAATCCCTAAGCTTCGATAAATGAAGCCCATTAACCATGCTGGTCCGACCAGTAGAAACTGAATATCTTTAAAGAAAGAAGGCTTTTTCCCTTCAATTTTATGCCCAATAAATTGAAAAACCCATGCAACCACAAACGTGATCAAACTCAATTGCCATAAAGGCAGGGCTACATTCACACTTAACCAAAACGCCAAATAAAAACAACCTGCCGTAAAAGCGGCCATACCCAGCATAATAGAAAACGACATACGAAAATAAAATGCCATAGCCGGTACCATAGCAACCGTTGCCCAGTTAACCCAAACAGACTCCCCCATCCAAGCCATCTTTGGGATGTCCCACAGCAGCCCAACTACAGTAAAGAAAATGGCTGGTACCATGATCCAATGGATTAATTTATTGATCTTATTTTGATGACTATCGCCATACTCTTCAAACCACTGATCCGCGCTTTTTGAAACAAACATTACATTCCCCCTAACATAACTATTATAGGCACAGCTTAATATGAGCCACCGTATTCGAATTGAAGTAATACACCCGATCTACACATGCTGTGCTCGTTTTTCTAACATTAACTTTAACGAATGGCATACAACGAGACAGTAGCCTGATAAGATCACCTACATGTCCTAACGAGCCAAATAATAAAAAAACAGGTCGAAGTGAGTCATAAATGTTGAACAAAACCGTATCAGCTTTCTGGTTGAAAGGTATTTTAGCTTGCGCCCAAAATCAGGGGATTACCAAAAATCGAATATTTGAAGATGCAGGCGTCATCAGCCTCCCTGACACGGCCAATGATCGAGTCCCTTTAGACGCGACCGTTAAAGTTTGGAACTCAGCCATCAAACTGACAAAAGACCCTTTATTCGGCTTCAACATGGGCAAACAGTTCCGACCAAACTGGTTTAACCTTATCCACCATCTTTGGGCAAACAGCCCAGATGTTCGCTCAGCCATTGATCTGACACTGAAATACCAGTCTTTAATAAGTGACGGAGGAGAACTGGCGCTGCAAGAAAGTTCAGGCACTGCGACGCTTCAATACTTTCCAAAAGCAGATAAGTTGCCGTTCAGTTATCACCAAACAGACGCAGTGTTAGCAACACTGGTTTCTTTGATGCGTTGGTCCATCGATGATGGCTTTGCGCCGACGAAAGTCGCGATGCAACACAGTCAGAAAAACCACGACAGCGATTACACAGAGTTCTTTCAATGCACCGTTTCTTATGAAAACGATCATCCTTACTTAGACATCGATTCCAAATGGTTAGACCGAACGTTAATTGGCGCCGATGCCCAATTATTGGCCATGCATTTAAAGCTGGCAGAACAAAAAATTGCGCTTTTAGGCAGGGACTCGCTGCACATTAGAATAGCCAATTACTTAGTCAAAGTAGATGACTATCAAAACACGTCTAAAGAAGAAATGGCGAGCTTACTCCACACAAGCAGCCGAACATTGCAAAGAAAACTGTCACTGGAGAACACCTGTTATTCCAAAGTTTCAGACCAGGTAAGGCAGGACCTAGCGCACCAACTCATTAAGCAAAACATTCCCACAACGGAGCTAACGCATAAGCTTGGTTTCAGTGAAGTGAGCAGTTTACATAAAGCGTGTAAGCGATGGTTTAAAATGAGTTTGAATGAGTACCGAGCTAAAGCAACGATGAATGATTAATCTTGATCGTCTTTCTTGGGCGACTTAATGTCATTTTGTAGGTTTTTAGATAAGTCTCCAACCAATCGATTAACACGACGAATAGAGCCATAAATACCTTTGGCCGTCATATCATGAGCCTTATGAATTGCCTTCGATGGTTGTGGAACAGGCGACATAGCACCAATAAGATTAAAGGACGTATCACTGATTGTTTTATGTATTTTCTCAACCGAGTGAGTACTGATATCAACGGCTTGAGTCACTGTGTCTAATTTAACTTGAGGTTTAGCGTTTATTTTAGCGTTCAGTATTTCCCGCTCCTCCGCCACCCGCTGTTCTGTTCTGATAAGGGATTGTTCAGAATCGTCCGCACTCTTAAGCGCTTTTTTAATAATGACCACAGAACCTATAACCATCAGGAACGATAGACATTGGGCAAAGAAAATAAAATTTTCCATGTTGCGCGACTCCTAGTTATTGGTCGAAGAGGAACCCTTTAAACCAAAGAGTTCAATACTTACGTCTATGTTCCGTTCTTTCATAGCCACTTCCAACTCCTGAGCCACTTGTTGATACACCTTCGAATTAATGTAGCTGGGAGATACCGTGCCTACGGCTTTAGCCAATCGAGACTCTTGTTGAGCCAATCGAAGCGGATCTAGAATCTTTAATTTCAAATGCGGACCTAACATGGAATCTGTCTGTGTATCTAAGCTCGATTCAAACATTGAAATTCGATCAGACAAACATTTGATTCTCCAGCTTAAAAAGCAAACACCTATGAACAATAAAACAACGGATATAAATAAAACTAACATCGAATGTCCTTAACTTTATTTCTTCTATGAATACTTAAACGTCACCTATTTAGGCATCATTCCACAACGAGTAAACAATGTTTGCCAGGCCTTCGTATGCGCCCTCTGCGATGATTGAAAGCTTTGCCACAATCCATCTTGCTTTCTGCTGTCTAAATATTGAGAGGCAAACGTTTGAAACACGCTAGGCTGATCAAAAGTAAACGCATCATAAAGTGCTTCTTGCTGCCGCCACCAATCATCGCCTTGCCGATGAATAAAACTCAAATAAGGTTGTACTTTCCCTATATAAAACTTTTCAAAAACTGTTCTTAATATTTTAGCTCTTTTTGTGGGCTTACCCTGTGGGCATAAACCATTAGCACGTTCGGAGCTCAAAATGGCCGTGCCTTTTTGAAGAAGCTGTTCAAACTCAGCAACGGTCATCAACATTTGACCGCCTACATTTGAGTTAAGCAATTCTGCCAAGGCAGTTTCAAAACGATGTTCATACGTCTCAACACCCAATAAATCATGAGCCTTCATCGAGAAAATGCGCATCAACACACCAAAATTTTCTGGAGATAAGAGTATCTTCTGATTCATAGAAAGCCACTGTTGCGAGACGCCAAAATAACGTCTGACCTCTGGCCCACCCCAGAAAGACAACCAGCTATATCGTTGAAATTCTTGACGCTTTACAGCCACGATACTCATCAAGGATGAATAGAGTTCATCATTTTCTGCTTTTAAATAGGTTAAACAATCCTGACTTTCCTGAATAAATCGCCACTGGTAAAGAAATTGCTGACTATCAGGCATAACTCGCCCTAAGCCGCTGTTGCGATAACCAGCCGTCACCTGAAGATCACATCCTGTTAATGCCAGGAAATCAAGAAGGTCAATCGACTGCTCTGTCACTGGAACCGTCATTGCACGTTTTTCAGGATAAGTAATTACGATTCGCTCAGAACCATTAAACTCAGATTCCAACACATTGCTCAATCGCCAAACATAATCTGTGACAACATCACGCTCAGGCGATGAACCACTACAGCCAACCATACCTGCAATGCTCCCCACCATTCCCCCTACAACAATCAAGAAGCCCAAGCCCTTCATTCCGGAGAGAAACAAACCGTTCAGCAAATGATGCACCTGTTTCTCTGGACTGACCCGTTTGATCATTTATACTCTCCGGCTTGCCATCTCGATGTCATGATTTAGTGCCACTCGTTATCATATTAAAGTTCAGGAGTTATAGTTTGATTCGACAGATTCGTACCTTGGTCATTATCAGTTTATCTGTTTTTCTAGCCAGTTGTTGCCCAACGCCTGAACCCGAACCAAAACAACCACCTAAACGCCCAAAAGCGGTTGCGTTAACGGACCTTTCCTCGCTTTATCAATCACATAATAAAACCGAGTTACCTAAGTTCGTCTGCATTCAAGATGTAAAAACAAAAAAAGAATTATTTTTTGGGTTTATTCTTCAATTAGTACGCGAGCATGATGAACAAATTCTCACGACCAGAGAAGCAATCATCACGCTGCAAGAGAATTATCTACTAGCTCAAACCCAGCAAGCGACGGAAAAGCAGAGCGATCAAGAAACTAAAGAAGCACTGATCACAGACGATCAAACCCAATGGCTAAAAAAGCTGGCTAAGATTCATCGAGTTAAGCTAGCCATTGAACACCCCGATTTCTTTAATCAACTTTTACTTTCCGTCGATGTTATCCCCGCATCTATGGCCATGGCCCAAGCAGCAAATGAGTCGGCTTGGGGTACTTCCCGCTTTGCAACGTATGCCAACAACTTGTTCGGCCAATGGTGCTTTAAAAGTGGTTGCGGCTTAATTCCTCAACAACGACCTGAAGGCGCCACCTATGAAGTTAAGGTGTTCTCAACCCCTTCTGAAGCCGTTGGACAGTACATGTTAAACATAAATCGTAATAAGTCGTACCAACAGGTCAGAGACGTTCGCAAGAAATACCGAGCAAAAGAAGCCGTTATTTCAGGCTACTCAGTGGTGGAAGGATTAGAAAACTATTCGGCTCGAGGTCATGCTTACATCGAAGAGTTACGGAGCATGATTCGTTTTAATAAATTATCGCAATGGGACAATCCAAAAGCTACTTACTCAGAAATCAGTAAGATCGCTGTCCCTAATTGTTCGTAATTTGAACCTTGTCTCTTCACAGTCTATTTGCCAATGTGTCATCATTAGCTCTAAGAATAATAATGAACCGCTTAAGTCCTGAATCTAACCTGTATAACTTGATCAGAACTTAAGCGTTGCCTCAGCCCTAAGCGGTCTGAAAGGGAACCCCACTGCAATGACTCGAATAACCCCCATTGGTATAAGTCTACTTTTTTTCTTAAGTGCCTTTTTATCTGCTCCCGCTACAGCGAAACAGCTTAGATACCTTGATCAGCCGATCCCTGACATTAAACAGAATTGGCGTGCGGATGATTACGAACTGGCCCTTGACAGCTTAATCACGATCAAAAAATCCCAACCCGACTTATTACCTAAACGAAGAGGGGAATTCACTGGCCCGGTATACGACAGGTTCATCTCAGAAGATAATTTCCGGTTTCAACTCAACATTAAAGAACCCGTTGAAGTACGCAGGGAAGAAGCCATTCGAGTCTCTATAGCACTGAAAGAAATGATGCGCAGTTACTTTGATTTTAAAGCTAAGAAACAGCGTTATGGCTCCGAAGCCTTAGGCATCATGAGTTATTCTCTCAGACAACAAGCCATCTTCTTTACCTTAACGGTTGAATATTGGCTGACGCTGCCACAAGGTGAAGCAACGCACCCTGATCGATTAATGGAACTGGATGAACACAAACGCGGAGCAGCTTCACTGCTTTCCAGTGCGTTTAAATATTTAGCTTTAACAGGCTACTTTGATCGAGAAGATCTTGAAGTCTACGGCTGGGAGCTAGCCCACATCACACCCGAATTATTTGTTCACTTGCCTATGGCAAAACAGCAAAGCATTGTGATTCAAGTGGAAAACATGATGGACAGCCATGAATCCATTCAAGTGCGCGAAGCCATGACGAAATTGCATCCCAACTTGAAAGAACTCATGGAACAGCACAACAAAGTACTGAACGCAGCTGCGGAAAAGGAATAATTAGATTAAGACATTCTGGGATAGAGTAAAGTAAAGAGGGCCATTCGAGCCCTCTATAAAATCCCCAACTCCCGCGCTTTAGCGATCGCTTGAGTTCTGTTCTTCACACCCAGCTTTGTATTAATCTTTCGAGCGTGCGTCTTCACTGTATTCAGAGAGATGAACAATTGATCTGCCACGGCTTGGTTCGAATGCCCTTCTGCAATTAATTCCAACACCCCGTGTTCTCGGTCACTCAAAGGTACGCAAACGTCACTGCCGATATTCAAATGTTCTCGCAGGCCTTCAAGATGCTGCAAACGGTAAATAAACTCACCCAATTCGCCCCGCTCATTCAACTTCGATAGCATGGGAGCCACCTGACCGCCTAACTCCATAAACGGCGCGATGTAATTGCAGTTCATCGATTCCATCAAGGCTCGCTTCAGGATTTTTGTCTCTTCTTTCCTTTCCCCAAGCGCTTCATAGCATTTGGATTGAAGCACCATAACAGGCACTAACATGACTGGACGTGACTCGTCAGATAACACCTGTTGTAGGTTACTACATGCGTTCAGCGCTTCAGACCATTCACCGTAATGGCATTGCAGTCTGATGCCTAATAAATCGAGGTAATAGGTCATATGCGGCAACCACTCTAATAACGCCGGATGCCAATCTTGCCGATTCATCAATTCAGAATATAAAGACTGCGCAATGCCTACCTGCCCTTCATCTAACTTCAAAAACGCCTTCACCAAGGTAATCAGCGATTTATAGAAGTTATCAGGCACATTCCAGCAATGCATCAACCGCTCCAGTTCAAAGATCCCTCGATGCGCTTTTCTAAAGGATTTTCGTGAACGGTAAAGCATGGCTTTAACAGAGAAGCCCAAAACAATCATAGGGTCTTCATTGTGCAAGGCAGCTTTAATGCCTTTATCACACACATCCTCGGCATTAATCCAATCCCCCTGCACCCATAAGATGAATGCTTTAAGCATCATCATACGGCCATAGAAAGGGGTTTGAGTTCCTAATGTTTGCTTATGCAGCAGTTCAATGCCTTTATCCAAGGAGGCCAAAGCCGAGTGCCAATCCCCCCTCAACTGATGAACTCGACATAAATCGATCAGCGCAGCCGATTCCAGTCGACTGTCCGACCAATTTCTCGCCTTTCTTAACGAAATATTGACCTGTTGTTCACCCTCCGATACCTCCCCTAATACCAAAGCAAGTCGCGCTGATAAAGTCAGATGCATTGCTTCAGTCAATTCAGATGAAACACCCAAAGATTGATAACGCGCAAGAAGTTCTAATGAGGCATCGTAATGCCCTTGGTATCGACAACACCACGCGCGAATCAATACGATCAACGGTGTTAATTCAGCGTCGTCCGACTCCTGCTGAGAAATGGAATCCAGCCACTTCAACGAAGTATCAAAATCCATGGCATAGGCCCAAGCCCAAGCCATTGCCATACGCAGCTTAGGGCTGGAGTTCACCACTGTTTGAGAGAGTAAACTCTCCAGTTTCTTAAGCTGATGAAAACCGTGTTGCTGCATTAAAAAATCACACGAACGCTCAGCAACGGACAAAATAACATCCGGTTTGCCAAGGTAGCGACAAAGATGTATTGCTTCTGAAAACGCCTGATGCTCTACAAACCATTCGGAAGACTGCACAACCCAAGGCTCTAAGTCGTCTGGTGAAGAGGCTTTGAGATGAGTTTCAATGAGCCAATTTCTAAAAACCGGGTTAAATAAATAATACCCTGTGGATTCACCTTCTGGAGGCTGTTGAAGAATCAAGCGATCTCTTAAAATGGTAAAACAACGCAAACCTAACGGACCAAACACATCGGAACAAAAAGACTCAGAGACACGTTCAACCAAAGCCAATGTCGCAAGAATGTGCGGCGCTTGTTTTAATTCAGGATGATTAAACTGCTCAGCAAGAAACGAACTAAGACGCGTCAGCAATATGGATTCATCAGGCTCGTCTGTATAAGTACTCAACGACGCATCTTTGGCCATAATCTCTACGGCTAAAGGCCATCCTAGTGTTTTGACCATGATATGACGAGCACGATCCTCCTCATCAGGCACACCCAGCTGCTTGAGACGTGAAACAACATCGGAGTACCCCATAGAAAAATCAATGTAATGCAGTAATTGAGGCTGTATATTGATCATCACAGGGCTGTTCATGAGAGCAGGATCTAACTGAGATGAAATAATCATAATCTTAAGGTTTGCAGGCGTGAATCGAATCAGCGTTTCAAGAATATAACGTTGATCAACGTCCCCGTTTACGGAGTTCCAACCATTAAGGATCAAAAGCTTGTCAGCAAGGTCATCACTTGGTGCGGTTTGTGTTGCATTCGTTTTCGTTGAAAGCGCTTGAGAATGACTCATTCCCATCAAAAACACTTCCAACGCTTCACGCCAATCAGAAAATACCTCTTTCTGAAGCTCTTCAATGGTAGGTTCGGACAGTTCTAACAGTTTTTGAATGGCGTCCAAAAGATAACACAAGAACAACTCAACAGAGATGTCCTCTCCTGAAAGCTCTGCCCATTCAGCTGCGCCACCTTTCTTAATATATTCTCTTGCATAAGCACCTGTGGATAAGGTTTTACCAAAACCTTTCGGTGCATGCGCAAACAAAAGTCGCGATGTGGCTAAGCCTCGCTCAATGGAGGCCTTTACTTTAGGCCTGACGTCTATGTATCCCTGAGCAGGAATAAGCCGTCTGGATGCCTGCAATTTTCTGGATAATTTCGATGACTGCTGTGAGTGTCCCATCTGAATTCCGCCTCGCTCCATACAAGCCTGCAATCACTCTATTTTAGAATGATTATTCTAATTATCACGGCATCATACTAAAGAGTGATAGCAACTTACAAAATTATCATCCATTTTTATTTCAGAAATTTTATTACAGGCATAAAAAAACGCCCACAAGGGGCGTTTTTAAGTCGATCTTCTAATAAAAGATTATCGACGACCTGAACGACGTAGCGCAGCAGGCGTGTAGTCTTTCTCAGAGCGTTCGAAACCAAACTCGTAAGAATTGCTCTCTTCGTTATCTAGACCAAGTACCAAATAACGACCCGCTAGCAAGTCATACAAAGTTTCAACCGCATACCAAGGAATCACTGTATCGTAGAACTGCATAGAATGCGCTTCAGCCACACGCCATAGTTCACCACGGCCATCGTAGTGATCAATCACAGCCGCTGACCAGCTATCTTCATCAATAAAGAATGTACGCTTACCATAAATGTGGCGCTGACCTTCTTTAATGGTTGCTTCTACTTCCCAAACACGGTGTAACTCATAACGAGTATGGTCAGAATTGATGTGACCCGCTTTTACGATGTCATCATACTTTAGCTTCTTTGAGTTAAGCGCGTAAGAGTTATACGGAATGTACATCTCTTTCTTGCCAATTAGCTTCCAGTCATAACGGTCTGGAGAACCATTGTACATATCGAAGTTATCAGAAGTACGAAGACCATCCGCTGCTGTACCTGGTCCATCATAAGACACCTGAGGTGCACGACGAACACGACGTTGACCCGCGTTATACAACCAAGCTAGACGAGGCTCTTTGACCTGATCAATTGTTTCATGAACCAACAATACGTTACCCGCTAGACGAGCTGGGGATAATGTCTGCTGCTTGAAATAAAACAAAATGTTTGATGGTTGGCTTAAATCAACGCCCTTTAAGTTCGAACGGAAAGTAAACTCATCCTGGAACTTAACTAACGTATAGCTACCATTTACCTGAGGGGTTGCCTGGTTAATCACACGCTTAACCGAACCACCACGGTAACGAACAATGTGGTTCCAGATAGCTTTCAAACCGCCATCCGGATCCGCTTGATCAATCACAGGGAAAGGCACTGCCTTAATGTAATTCAGCAAACCGTTACCGCCATCCAACAACTCAGTTTTGGATGCGTTTTCTTTAATTACACTGTACAACTCTTCAGGATACGCCGCAGAACGGTGTGTCGGGTATACAGGAATTTTGTACGTAGAATACTTAGTCATCATAGCCTGTTGGCCAGGTGACAACTTATCTGCGTACTGAGCCATGTTACTGGCATCAATAGTAAATTTAACTGCATCACCCGCATAAGGTGAAATGTAATCACTGCCATCAAACCCTGCAGGCGGTTTAGTTAAACCACCATCCCAAGCAGGAATATCACCGCCGTTACCAGCTTTTTCAGCTCCAAGCGGAGTCAGGTCAGCGCCTAAACGCGCTGCCTCTGCATCAGAAACCTTTGCCCATGCACCCGTAGCTGCTACTGATAGCGCTAGAGCACCACTCAACACCAAAGTGTTTTTCAGTTTCATATCAAACCCTTTAATTTGTTTCCATCCATGACCAGATTAGGCATCTCTTAAAGACCTTACTTTAAGTACTTATTAACCTAACCTGACCATGTCCTCGATAACTTCTTATGTTCTTTAACTTAGAATGAGTAGCTTGCGCTCGCGTATACATTGTCACGATCATCAAGATCGTTGTAGTCAGCGTTGTTAAAGAATGCCGTGTAACCTGCAGAAATCTTATAAGCATTCAAATACAGAGCGTTAACACCCATATTTAAAGACATACGATCTTCAATGAACTGACTGCCTGGCTCAGGGCCATAACCATCAACATCGTGAGACCAAGCAAAGAACGGCTCTAAGTTCACACCAGCAAATGCGTTGTTATACTCTAATTTACCACGGACACGATAGCCCCATGACAACTCAGTTGTGTAACCATCTTGCGTACAATAGTCAGGGTTATCATTCGCACCTGTTGTACCAGTATCACCACATGCTGAGATGCCAGGGTAGGTATAAGCACCAATACCATAAGCACCTGAACGACCGAAGCGCGCGTCATTCTGATCAGGAAGATCTTTGACGTAAGTAGCACCAACCTCACCAGCTACCGTCAAACGACTTGCACCCAACACTTGATCAAAGAACTTAATAACTGTCATCTGAGCTTGAACGATATCAAAACGGTCATAGCCTTCAACTCGCTGCCCCTGCAACTGCGTTAATTCATTAGACTCTAAACCATATTGCTTCTCTGCAATATCAATAGCCGCTACAGATGGTAAGCCAATTACGCCATGTACCAAATCAAACGCATTGTATTGAACAGGCACATCCATTTTATAGCTAACTTCACCAGATACTGAATAACCAGACTCAGTACTGGTATTAAAGCTCACGCCCAGAAGTTTTATGTTTTCAGGGTAAGCAAGGTTAAAATAACCATAGTCAGTACCATCCTGAAGAACCTGACCTTCAATCACAGGAATTTTATTATGGTACTGCATGTAATAAAGACCGAATTCAGTATCATTCAGCTCTTCAGCATAATAACGCACTGCTACACCAAATTGATCATTATCATCCGGCTCATTGTCTGCAGTATGAACCACCTGAGGTAATCCAGGAAGAGCACCACCACCAAGATACTCTTGGTCGTCAATCAAGCCATTTCCGTCAGTATCGTAAATAGCTGCTGTCGGTGTATTTGTGGTATCAACTGTAGATAGAAGTACGTTTCCACAATCAACATTAGTCGCAAAATCGATGGTCGAATAGAAAGTACCACATGGATCTACTTCGGTTTTACGCCACTTCCACTGCCAATACGCTTCAACAGATAACGCATCTGTCAAACCAACCGACGCATACACCATCTCAACCGGTAGCAAAATATCTTTAACTTCTGCACCTGGAGTACGAGCAGCCGTTGCATCCACTGGGTTTGTACTGTTAATACCACCCTGAATGAACGTACTTTCACCCCAGCTGATCACCTGCTTACCCACACGCAAGCTTACAGGCGTCTCATCTTCTCCAACGGATGTGTTCCACCAAACAAACGCATCAAGAAGATCAATATCAGAACCAGCATCATCACGTGCTGATGCACTCAAATTTTTATGTGAGCGATTTTCATCTTGCAATTCAAAATCATAAAACGATTTAACACGAGAAAAAGCACCAAAATCACCATAACTGAACTCAATATCGTTCGTCATTGATAACTTCTTTGTATACGTATGGCCCTTTTCAAAGTTCAATGAACCATCGTCATAGTTATACGTAGCACCATCACCTGCGTTACCATCATAGTCAGTATTGGTACGAGCAACACGATCAGAATTAGGGTCTTCAGTTCTCCAAGCCGCACTCATTGAAACTGTAGTATCTACTTGAAGAGAACCTTCATCACCTACATCAAATTGAAGTGCAGAAGCTGAGAGAGATGCCGTTGCCATAGAAATAGCCACAGCAAGATCACGAGCCAAGAATTTTCTTTTTATCATTAGTTTTCTCCTAAACCGCTCAAAGTTGAGCGGTTTTTAAATCCATTATCTGATGACTATTAAGGTGTAGTTTGAGTTTCAATAACACTTGCGCCTGCACCGCTAGCAGCAGTACCAACCGCAACGGAATAACCTGGAACAGTAGCCCCACCCGACCCAGTAATTAAGCTCACAACCTGTGTAGCCATTTCAGAATCAACCAATTCAGGAGTAGTTAAAAAGCTACCCATACCAAAAGAACTGTGAGTTCCAGAAGTAAACCTCACAGCAACTTGAATAGGCGAAGAATCAATTGTTGTTGCATTAACATTAGTTAGATTCATGTTAGCAGTAAGAGGCTCTGTTCCAGCAAGAGGAGCAGGGAATGCCTGAGCACCACCAGTTAGAGCCGAACTATCAAGTGGAGCCGTCCGGTATATGTATGGCAAGTCAGTATCATCATCCGCACCATTAGGCACAACCGTGTCATTTTCAACTTCTATGTGAAGAACACCAGTAGTAGAAGTCAGAACAGGACTGGAATAACCACTGGCAAGTGCCATAGGGTCTACCGAGTCAATGGTTGCCTGGAATATATTCATAAACGTCTCAAAGTTTCTAGACGTTTGAGTCAAGCTGCTTGCTGCAAGGCCTGGAATTAGGCTAGGAGCAAAAGACGGTGAGTTCTCAAGCAGTTTGGTTAGCTGACTACCACCATTTGCAAGTGTTGCGGTTTGAATGTGAGGCAGTGCATTGTTACCACAACCTAACGCATTTAATGACTGAACATCATCACTTGCAGCAACCGCAGCTACTGTACCTGCAGGGATTCCGTTATCAGCATCATCTTCAAGAGGCTGCAAGGTCTCAGAAATAAATGTTGAGGCATTATCACACGCCAAGTGATTTGAACCCAAAGCAGCAGTCAATGTGCCCTGAAACAATGCATTCAAACCAGCATTCCCCGTATCAAGCTGAGCAATAGCACCCAAAGCAATAAGGTTATTATTTACATTGTAATAGCCGACAGTGTTATTTACTGATACATATGAAGTACCAACAATAGACCCTAGAGAGTGACCAACAAAATGAACTTGGCCAGCTGCCGTCGGAAGAGTTACATCTGCAGTATTTGCATCACTATCATGATCAATAGAAATATTGCCAAGAGATGCACCTAAGTTAAGTAAGTTCATTACTGATTGGCGCAAGTTGTCACGAGTGATCTGATGATGCAAAAGATAAACGAACATACTCCCCGATTCATTCGATTCATCAGCTGTTTCTCCTGTTGGAGTTACAAAGATATCATTTCCTTCCGAGTCATCTTGACCAGAGTCTAAAGAGATATCTTCCGCACTTATCGCACGAGGAGTTCTACCATCTGCACTTAAAGTCAAACCAAAGTGGTTTTCACTTAACATGTACTGACCAAGAACAGCAGTAGAATATGAGCTATAAATACTAGCGACAGTAGCATCAGCTAAGGCAGTAGGATCAGCATTCACTGCAGCAACTGTATTATTCACAGCAGTATCCGTTAAAGCGCCATTAGACCCTAAAACTACTGCTGCAACAGCAGTGGCATCAACAACTGTTGAGCTAAGAGGGCTCAATTTAGCCCCTGTCGATGTGTAATCGATCAGCCCGTTACTATCAACAAAGTTGTCAGGTTCTAAACCATGTACAGCTAAATCCATAGCAACCACGGCATACCCTGCAGCAATCAACTGAGTCGATATTGGCGCAGAAACAGAGCGGTTAGTCGTGATCCCGTGCTGATAAATTACAGTACCTTGAATGTTATTCACATCCGCTGGTAAGTATACAGTTACAGGAGCGTCCAACGTTCCTGTTTCTGCAGCAAATGGAAATAAACGAGTCACGTTAGTGGACGGCGCTGTTAGCGCAGAATTGTTCAAATCAGTTGCCAATGATGCATCAGACTGCCACTTTGCCGCCACAACATTTGCTGCTGTTAATTGCTCAACCGGGTCTGCTGCTGCAGTTAAATCTTGGTAAAAAGAAGGAGCTGTCAGATAATAAGGTAATGATACTGTACCAGCATGTACAACAGCACCAAAACCTAAGTCTTGAGCACCAGCTTTCATCGTTACTGTACGTGCTTTAGGTGCAGGAAGATTACGCAGAGCTTCCACGCCAGCAGCCAAAGTAGCATCCCCACCAACAGCAGCTAGCAAATCATCACCTGTAAAGCTATCTAATGCATGATCTTGCTTTAATGCAGAATTAGCAACACCAGGTGCGGCCATCGCAGATAGAACTTCATTTGTTCCACCTGTAGTAAATGAATAAGACATTACTACAGCACTTGGAGTTGCAGCCGTAGCGGCTAACACTGCTGTTTGAGCTGTAGCAGCATCAACAATGCTTGTAGGGTCAACACCCAAATCAGTCAATAGACCTATATTCTCGTCACTTAAAGCCAAATCAGCCAAATCATTAGATAATGCTGTAGCTACATAGCCAGAAGCTAATGACTCATAACCTTGAATTAAAGATCTAACACCATCCAATGCAACAGGAATAACCTCATCACCGCCAATTGCATTATATTGATAACTAGGATTAACAGACTCACCAGAAGTAGTCTTAATACCATTAGTTAAGAAAACCATATATCGAGTCACCCCATCTAAGGGCTCTAATGGAGAAATCCTTAACACATTAACAGTATTTCCTTCAGCATCATTTTGCTCAAGTACTTCAGCTCTAAAGCTAACAGCACTACCAAAAGAATTGGCAATTAACGTTGAATCAGTTGCAACGTCTGGATCAATGTATGCTAATTCAGCATTAGGACTCGCATCACTTGAAGCTAAACACTCAGAAACTGGATCTAAATCACTACCTGAACTGTCTTGGCAAGGTTCCAACGGAACAAGAAATACAGTTCTATTTGCTATGACTGTATCTGCATCAATAGCACCAGAAAATGGCAAGTCGATCTGCCCTGAGATTGATGCCCCATCCAAGTCAGCAATAGCGTTTGTAATAGGGTTAAACAAGGTGCCTGTTGTGTTTGTATCAGGATCAACAAATTTAAATGAGTTTAGTGTTTCTCCTGAAAAAACTAGAGTCCCATCAGAAGTATCGCTATATAAGATATCATTAGGAATGGGAATAGCAGATGATGCAGGATCGTAAATAGGATAAGTACCTGGGTTGTCAATCAAATCAATAGAACCCTGATCAGCACCACGCTGATTAGGATTGCCACCATTAGAATCAACATCACCTGAACTATCGGTACCGGAGCAGCCTGCGAGGCCTAGGCCCGCCGCAATCGCTAAACTCAGAAGGGATTTCTTCAACATATGCAACCTTGTCTGACTTTTATGTTTATCTTTATTGGAAAGCGGTGGCTATTCAGACCACTACGCACATAACATCACAATATAGCGGAGTAGTTCCCGCTATAAGATCACCCTAAAGGATGATTAACTCTCTTTTCTACAAGATCACTGCAATATCGCAACAGGAACCCCATAGAAGTTAACATTCTGTTACAAGATAGTAGGGAATCGCCATTGTTCAAGCTTCCACATTAGGATTAGCCCCCCATCTGTCGTATAATTTGCCGCCATTACTGGCGCGCTAAGGTTTTTTGGCAAAATACTCTGCCTCGTTAGCCGCACATATACCAACCTATTTCATTAGGAGTTAAGAATGTCTAAAGACGCAGTTGTTATTGTTAGTGGTGCACGTACACCTATGGGCGGCCTACAAGGTTCACTAAGCAGCATCTCTGCTACAGATCTTGGTGCAGTTGCAATCGAAGAAGCTGTTAAACGTGCTGGCATCAATGGTGCTGACGTTCAAGAAGTCATCATGGGCAACGTTCTTTCTGCTGCACTTAAGCAAGGCCCTGCACGTCAAGCGATGCGTACTGCGGGCCTTCCTGACTCTACTGGTGCTACAACCATCAATAAGCTTTGCGGTTCAGGTATGAAAGCAACCATGCTTGCGCATGACCTTATTAAAGCAGGCACAAACGATGTAATGATTTCTGGTGGTATGGAAAGCATGTCTAATGCACCATACGTAATGGAAAAGGCACGTACAGGTTATCGTATTGGTCACGGTGATCAACTTAAAGATCACATGTTCCTTGATGGTCTAGAAGATGCTGAAACTGGCAAGTTAATGGGTCAGTTCGCTCAGGTGGTTTCTGACGACAAAGGTTACACTCGTGAAGAAATGGATGAATACGCAATTTCTTCTCTAAAGCGCGCACAAAAAGCAATCGACGAAGGCTTGATCAAAGAAGAGATCGTGCCTGTTACCGTTAAATCTCGTCGTGGTGAAACCGTTGTTTCTGATGATGAACAGCCACACAACGCTAAAATCGACAAAATCCCTTCACTTCGTCCTGCATTTGCGAAAGACGGAACGATCACTGCAGCAAACGCATCTTCAATCTCAGACGGTGCCTCAGCACTTGTTCTTATGAGCGAAGCAGAAGCAGAGAAGCGCGGCCTTAAGCCATTAGCTCGCATCGTTTCTCACTCTACTCAATCTCAGCATCCATCAGAGTTCACTATTGCACCTGTTGGCGCGATTGAGAAAGTATTGGACAAAGCAGGCTGGACGAAAGAAGACGTTGATCTTTTCGAAATCAATGAAGCATTTGCAATGGTTGCTATGATGCCAATCAAAGAACTTGGCCTAGACCCTGAGAAAGTAAACGTACACGGAGGTGCTTGTGCTCAAGGCCACCCAGTGGGTTCTACAGGTTCTCGCCTATTGATCACCTTGATGTATGCTCTACAGCGTTATGGTAAGAGCAAAGGGGTTGCGGCACTTTGCATCGGTGGTGGTGAAGCAACGGCTATGGCAATTGAATTAATCTAGATTGTCGTTTCCGTCAGGAATAGACAGCAAGATATAAGCAATTGAAAAAGGCTCTATCAGTTTACTGGTAGAGCCTTTTTATTTCACGATAATACAAACAAGATACAAGTAATTAGAAAACCATCAATTCAAGTTAAAATCCAGCCGTACTTGTAAGCCCTTTTGCTCAACACTTTTCCCGTTGATTACTTTAGGGCGGTACTTCCACTTGCTAACAGCTCTTTTCGCTTCTCGATTAAAAACTTTTTTAGGTTGAGCCTCCAGAACCGATACATTCGTTACCGCTCCTGTCTCTGAAATATCAAACGTTAGATTCACCCAACCTTCAGTCCCCGTTTGAAGTGCTGCTCTTGGGTATCTAGGCTCTATTCGAACTATTGGAATAGCACTCTGTACTTCTTTTCCATAGGAAAGAAACTCTGAACCAGCACCTCCTGTCTCAGGCATTGATTCAATGGCCTTTTCATCCGGCCGGAGCTGAATTGAAGGTAACTCGATGATTCTCTGATCAACGCTAATTCGGGTTTCCTCTACTAAGAAACCAGACTTCTTAATTCGAAGGGATAGCTGTTCTCCAACTTTATGATCACTGCTTTGATAAGGTGTACGCCCTTGAAATTCACCATTGATATACACATTTGCGCCAGAAGGTTTGGAATCAAAAACAACCACGGCTTTGCTTCCCTCATTTTCTTCTAGAGCTCTTCCTGCAACACGCTCATCAACTCGCCCATCAACAGAGCGGGAGGTTAAATTCTCTGCAGATGAATGATCAGGGGGAATATTCTTAGTTGACATTCCGAGATTCTGAGCTGGTGTTGCACCGTTTGTAGTAACTGCATTCGCCGTTGCACCAATCATCGTCTTCAACGCCTCAATGACATCAAACTGGTCACAACCCCGACAAGGACGAGATTTGGAGACCTCAACTTGACCGGACAAAACATTATGAACTCGTAGCTTTAATAAGTAGCCTTTCGCCAGCTTTTTAACGGATGCATCAGCAATGAGTTCCCCATTAAACGCGATGGCCAAATTTTGGTTACAGGACTCCACGGTGCAATCGACTTTCTCGTATTCTTTTTCCAGAAGTCGTTCGACCTCGGCACCATAAAACACACTGTACTCAGACTGCAACCCTTCTTCTAACGCCGTTCCATAATCACTTTCAAACTCTTGATCCTGCTCAGATACCTCTATAGGCAACAGCACAAGGTTGGGCTTCCCTTCTGCTTGGGCCATCAAAGTAAACAACCCCCAAAAGCCAGCCATCAATACGGACTTCATGTATTTATAAGACATAAACCTATTCATCTAATTGCATTACGAAAACATTTATTCAAGTGATCATATAATAAGCATACTAAGCAGAGAAGTTCCTGCAAACCACACCGAAAATAAAAAAAGGCCCTACCAAAGCTGGTAGGGCCTCTTAACGATTAAATCTCTGCTTGATAAGAGTTGCTACTTATTCAGAAGCTCATCAACAAACAAAAAGAGATCTTCTTTTTTCTTCAACGCTTTATCGTTAATCACCATAGAACCGTTCAAAACCAGCGTGGGTGTCCCTCTGATTTCATAATTCTTTGAAAGCTCAATGGAATACTTCAATTTTTCTTCAAGCAACTGACTTTCAACCGTGGACTTTAATTTCTCAATGTCTACGCCTTTACTCGCCAAGAAGTTATATATTTTATCCATTTGTTCAGCCAACGTTTTCTCACCACCAAGGGTCCTAAAGAACTCCAGTAACGCGTGATGATTGGCATCGAAATTCGGCTGCTCTTCTAATGCATAAAACACTCGAGCATAGACACCTGTTTGCTGATTCCAAACAACCGGAACGTACCCTATCACTTGATCCGGGTTCTTCTTGCTCCAAGCCTTAAGCTGCGGAGCAAAGTCCTGACAGTGGCCACAACTGTAACTGAAGAACTCAATGACATTTGCTTTCGCCAAGTTCGATGAAGACCCCTTTAGAATATTCTCGTACTTGAAATAGTGTTCACCTTCTTGAAGGCCTTTTTCAGTTGTCTGTGATTCTTGACCACAAGCACTTAGCAGTAATGCAAAAACACTGATCAAAAACAAATTCATACGATTTCTCATAGCTACGCCTTTGCCTATAGTTATGCTTTATGCTCTCTCGCTAGATAGTCATGAGATTGCATTTCAAGTAAACGACTGACCGTACGCTGGATTTCAAATTCCAGTTTACCGGTCGTGTAGATTTCAGGGATCGGCTTTTCACCCGATAAGATCAGCTTTACACCACGATCATAAAACTCATCAACCATATTAATAAATCGTCTGGCTAAATCATCCGTTTTAGCCCCCATTTCAGGCACATTACTGATTAATACAGCATGAAATAAACGACCAAGTTCAATGTAGTCATTTTGAGAACGAGGGCCATCACACAGTGCATTAAACTCAAACCAAGCAACATCATCACATACGGCTTTAGCTGTAATTTCTCGGCCTAGGATCTCTACCGGTACATCCTTTTCAATGTGTTGAACATCCGGAATAAGACTGTCAAAACTGCGCTGTAAACTTTTCTCTGCCTCGTCATCCAGTGGACAATGATAAAGTTCGGCTTGTTCCAGCGCTCTTAATCGATAGTCTACGCCACTGTCTACATTGACAATTTCGGTAAACTCATTAAGTAACTTAATCGCAGGCATGAAGCGTTCGCGCTGCAATCCATCTTTATACAGTCCATCTGGAACAATATTAGAGGTAGCGACGAGCGTAACCCCTCGATCAAACAACATTCCCATAAGGCTGCCCAAGATCATTGCATCACCAATGTCCGATACAAAGAATTCATCAAAACAAATAACAACGCCATCTTTGGCAATGCGATCAGCCACTTGCTGAAGAGGGTTTGATTGACCTTCAAGGTCGATCAATTCTTGATGGACGCGTTGCATAAAGCGATGAAAATGCGTTCGGATTTTACGCTCAAATGGTAAAGCATCGTAAAAAGTATCAACCAAATACGTTTTACCTCGACCCACACCACCCCAGAAATAAATGCCTTGTAGAGGTTCTTTTTTCTTCTTTCTCTTTAAGGATTTAGCAAACGTTGCAACTTTACTGCGAGATTTTGCACTCTCATATTCAGCTACCAACTCATCGTAAAGTCGCTGTAAATGCTTAACTGCCATTTCTTGTGCGGCATCGTAAGAGAAATCATCGCGTTCTAAATCTTTTTTATAGAGCTCTAAGGGTGTCATAGGCCTGCAATACTGTTCAGATCATAGTCAATTTAAGGTTGGGCACTTTACTCTTGAAAGCCTGACAGTTCAACCTAGAGAGGCTTCCAGCTCGTATGTTTACTGGTAATTTTTTAAAAAACCGTTGCCAATTTCTGACACAGCAGGCAAGCTAAGTCAGAAACAGGCCTTCCATTATGAACATTCACGCGCCTGTCATTATCTATAATTAAAAGTATTTTGTGAGGCAAACAAGAATGGAAAGCACTGCTTTTGACTGGATATCCTATGGAATTACGTTTGTACTCGGTTCATTGATCGGGGCATTGCTAACTTTATGGTTAAAACCAGCCAATAAAAAATCTCGTCAATTAGAGAAACAACTGCAAGAAAACGAACAAAAACAAACCGAATATCAAGACCAAGTGTCTAACCACTTTCAAGAAACGGCCGAGCTTGTTGCCGACCTTACGCATCAGTACAAGAAAGTTTACGACCACCTTTCAACTGGCGCCCAAAAACTTTGCCCCGATGAACTCATTACTCAACAATTAACTCTCAGCGAATCCGCAGCCACGCCAGAACTACCTGACGTCGAAACCTCTGAAAAATCCGATGAAGAAATCGGCTTTGAAATGCCAAAAGATTACGCATCAGATTTAGACAAGAAAAAACAAGGAGGCACCCTGTCGGAGGATTATGGGCTTCAATCTAAGCGTGATTCTTGCCTAGACGAAGAAAAAACGTCTTAAAGGTCAACGAACAGTAAGTTCAAAAGAACCATAAAAAAACGAGGCTCAGGCCTCGTTTTTTGTTATAAAACAATGAACTTTCTAACGACTCTATTAAACCGGGTTATCAATATCCACAAAGTAGTGTTCTAACCCAAAATGAACAGCCAAATGCTCCCCTAGGGATTTAACACCATAACGCTCAGTCGCATGATGCCCTGCGGAATAAAAATGGATGCCTTCTTCTCTTGCCGTATGCACGACGGGTTCAGAAATTTCGCCAGTAATAAAAGCATCCACGTTCGCCGCTAATGCTTTATAAATGTAAGAGTCTGCAGACCCCGTACACCAAGCAACCTTTGAAATCTCGTCTGGGCCACCTTCAATGTGTAATGCGTCTCTATTTAATACAGATCTTAAACGATTCGAAAGTTCGTCCGGTGAAATAGGATTTTCAAACTGCCCAACCAAGCCAACACTGTTTGGGTTTCCTGCTTCTAACCCACCTGTTATTTCGATGCCCAAACGGTTAGCTAATTGGACGTTATTCCCAAATTCAGGGTGGACATCTAACGGAAGATGGTAAGCAACCAAGTTAATATCATTCTTAATCAGTGTTCTTATGCGTCGCCCCTTCATACCGACTAAGCTTTGAGGCTCTCCTTTCCAAAAATACCCATGATGAACAAGCACCATATCCGCATTCAGTTCAACCGCTCGGTCCAATAGCGCTTGGCAAGCAGTAACACCCGTAACGATCGTCGATATTTCACTCCCCCCCTCAACTTGCAAACCGTTTTCACAATAATCTTTAAATTCACCGGGAGAAAGTAAGTTTGTTAGATAATGAAGCAACTCTGTTCTTGATAACGACGCCATACCAATTTAATTCCTAAAATAAACAGTACAAATAAAAACACTTGCCCTACAATGAGCTCAATCTCACAACCTAATGAGAGAAAATACAGGGGCAAAAAGCCCCACACACCCAATCCATGTGACTTAATACCACAATATCTACTAACGCATGTTAGCAAGAATGAATACAATAATAGAATTGCATCGTCACTTTTTATAAGAGTTGATTACTTCGATCATGATTAATCGAATTTTAATACCTGCACTCATCGGCCTTTGCGTTGGTTTAGGGTTTTTACTCCTGAAACAGTATTACCCTAATGGCTTAGACACTCTTTTTTCGACCCACAAAAATCAGCCCATCATAGGGTCAAGTAAAAGCCCAAGCGCTATAACGTTAGACCAACCTCAAGCGACTGAAATAAATGACAGCAATGCACAAGTAAATAACCCTTTTGCTGCCGCTTCTTTTGCTGACGCAGTGGAAGCAGCCTCACCTGCGGTAGCGAACATATACGCAAGCCGTACCGTGAAAACAAACACGCATCCATTACTTTCTGATCCCAAATTCCAACAATTTCTAGGCAGATTCAACCTGCCTCAAAAACAAAAAATGGAAAACAGCCTGGGCTCTGGCGTTTTCATCGGCGATCAAGGGTATGTTTTAACCAATCGTCACGTAATTAAAGGCGCAGAAGAAATCGCAGTCGCCTTGAGTGATGGTAATAAAGCGCCGGCAAAAATTATTGGCACAGACCCGATAACCGATCTCGCTGTTCTCAAAGTCGAGCTCGATAACTTACCTCAAATTCCACTTCCAAGAACGGATTACAATTTACGTGTTGGTGACATTGTCATGGCCATAGGTAACCCTTTTGGCTTTAACCAATCCGTATCAATAGGCATTGTTAGCGCACTGGGTCGAAGCAACCTAGGCATCACAACCTACGAAAACTTCATTCAAACCGATGCTGCCATCAACCCTGGAAACTCAGGTGGTGCTCTCATCAACGCCAATGGCGAACTCATTGGTATTAATACTGCCGTATTTAACAAAGGTGGAGAAGCACAAGGGATAGGCTTTGCTATCCCAGTGGAAGTTGCGCTCTTAGTAATGTCAGATTTAATAGAATACGGTCGAGTTAACAGAGGTTGGTTAGGTGTTGAAACCATTGACATAACCCCCGCTCTCGCTGCTCGCTTTGACATTCCTTATCATCACGGAATATTAATAACTAAAATATTCAAAGACAGCCCAGCTCATGAAGCAGGATTACTGCCGGGAGATATTATTACGCACATAAGCGGCGTAGCGGTTGCGAGCTTTCGATCAGCAAGCAGACAAGTTGCAATGGTCAGACCCAATGACCAAGTAGATATAAAACTTGTTCGCATGAATAACCCACTAACAAGCACTCTGGTCGCTTCGGAACATCCAAACCTGCGGTAGCCATAAACTGGCTGACACAAAAAAGGCGACCTAAGTCGCCTTTTTACAGTCTCCGAATACCTTACTCTTTAATACGATATTCAGCGGATCGCGCATGAGCAGTTAAGCTTTCACCGCGTGCTAACACCGATGCCACTTTACCCATCTCTGATGCACCGTCTGCGGAAAAGTGAATAATTGAAGATTTCTTCTGGAAATCATAAACACCCAACGGAGATGAGAAACGCGCAGTACCTGAAGTAGGTAATACGTGATTTGGACCAGCACAATAATCACCCAAAGCCTCTGCTGTATAACGACCCATAAAGATCGCACCAGCATGACGAATCTTAGGAAGAAGCGATTCAGGGTCTTCCACTGATAACTCCAAATGTTCAGGAGCAATCTTGTTTACTACTTCACAAGCCTGATCCAAGTCATCAACAAGAATAAATGCACCACGATCAACAAGCGAAGTCCGGATAATCTCTTGACGCTCCATCGTAGGGAGTAGCTTTTCAATTGAAGCATGTACCTGGTCAATGTAGTCCTGACTTGTTGCGATCAAAATGGACTGAGCGTCTTCGTCATGCTCTGCCTGCGAAAATAAATCCATTGCAATCCAGTCGGGATTGGTTTCACCGTCACATACAATTAAAATCTCAGATGGACCCGCAATCATATCGATACCAACGGTACCGAAGACCATACGCTTGGCCGTCGCTACGTAGATATTCCCTGGGCCAACTATTTTATCCACTCTAGGGACCGATTCAGTACCATAAGCCAATGCAGCAACCGCTTGAGCACCACCAACACGAAACACACGATCAACGCCAGCAACTGCAGCGGCAGCTAATACAAGTGGATTCACTTCATCATCAGGCGTTGGAACAACCATAATTAACTCTTCAACCCCTGCCACTTTAGCCGGGATTGCATTCATTAAAACAGACGAAGGATAAGAAGCTTTACCACCAGGCACATACAGGCCTACTTTATCCATCGGAGTGATCTTCTGACCTAATACCGTGCCGTCAGCTTCTTTATAATCCCACGATGTTTGCAACTGTTTTTCATGATAACTACGAACGCGTTCCGCAGCAGAATCCAGTGCTTTTCTTTCTTTTTCAGGCAAGTCTTTCAGAGCAGCATGCAGCTCAGCATTAGGAATTTCCAAATCACTTGAATCTTTCATTGAAAGACGATCAAAGCGGTTGGAGTATTCAATTAACGCTTGGTCACCTTTAGCGCGAACATCATGGACAATATCATGCACTCGTTGATTCACATCGGCATCAGAAACACCTTCCCATGCAGTCAGTTGACTCAATTGAGTATCAAAATCATTGTCGCTTGTTGCTAGTCTTTTAATCTGGATCATATGCGTTTCTTTTATTCCTAACACTATTAACTGGGCACTTTAGTAATTACGAACGAACAGCAATTACTTAAACACCTTACAGCATGGATTTAACCTTGCGCCTCTAACTCTTTTGCTTCTAATTCTTTTGCTTCATTGATTGCTCTATCCAACTTCTCAATGATTGGTTGAATAAGATGATGCTTGTTTTTATACGCAGATTTACCTGCCACTAGACGGCTACTGATGTCTGCGATTTCTTCGAAGGGTTTTAAGCCATTCGCTCGTAGCGTATTACCAGTATCAACAATATCAACAATGCGATCCGCTAACCCCATAATAGGCGCCAACTCCATTGCACCGTACAATTTGATAATATCCACTTGGCGACCTAACTCGGCATAGTATCGCTTGGTCACATTAACAAATTTAGTGGCTACCTTCAGACGCCCTTCTGGCTCAACATCATCAATTCCAGCCGTCATCAACTTGCAACGAGCAATATTTAAATCAACAAGCTCGTACATACCTTTACCACCATGCTCTAGAAGTACGTCTTTACCAGACACACCTAAATCAGCAGCACCCAGTTCTACGTAAGAAGGAACATCTGTAGCACGCAAGATCACGAAATTCACGCCAGGAACGTTTGTTTCAAAAATCAGCTTACGACTTGTGAAAATATCTTCAATCGGTTCGATACCTGCAGCCTTTAACAATGGCAAGGTATCTTTCAAAATTCGCCCTTTAGAAAGAGCAATAGTTAGTGTCTGATCCATTATTGATCAATCCAATCCTATTCCGGTAAACGTGAAATATCTGCACCAAGCAGCTGAAGTTTTTCTTCAATGCACTCATAGCCACGGTCGATATGATAAATTCGGTCAATTACTGTTTCGCCACCTTTAGCAACTAAGCCTGCAATCACTAAACTTGCAGAAGCACGAAGATCGGTCGCCATAACAGGGGCTGGGTGAAGCTCAGTCAAACCACGAACAATCGCCGTGTTTCCTTCTACTGAAATATCAGCGCCCATGCGCATCATTTCTTGAACGTGCATAAAACGGTTTTCAAAAATCGTTTCAATCACTGTACTGGTGCCTTCCGCAACGGCGTTCAATGCAACAAACTGCGCCTGCATATCCGTTGGAAATGCGGGGTACGGTGCGGTCTTTACAGATACGGCTTTCAAGGTTCGACCTTCCATATCTAAAGAGATCCAGTCATCACCCGTTTCAATTTTAGCGCCTGCTTCTTCCAGCTTCACTAATACTGCGTCAAGAATATCAGGTCGAGTATCTTTCACTTTGACCTTACCACCAGTTGCTGCGGCAGCGACCAAGTATGTGCCCGTTTCGATTCGATCAGGCACTACGGAATAATCACAACCGTGAAGTTTTTCAACACCGGTAACACGAATAAGGTCCGTACCATGACCTTCAATCTTAGCGCCCATGGCAATTAGACATTCAGCCAAATCAACAACTTCCGGTTCTCTGGCGGCATTCTCAATCGATGTAACACCATCTGCCAGCGTTGCAGCCATCATGATGTTTTCTGTTCCGGTAACCGTCACCGTATCAAAAAATACATTACCACCTTTTAAACGACCGTCCGTTTTCGCCTTAATATAACCATCTTCAACGACAACTTCCGCACCCATAGCTTCTAAACCACGAATATGTAAGTCAACAGGACGGCTGCCAATGGCACAACCACCAGGCAAAGATACTTCAGCGTAACCATTCTTTGCTAATAAAGGCCCTAACACCAAAATAGAAGCTCGCATGGTCTTAACAAGTTCATAAGGTGCCACAACGGATTTCAGCAAGTTGCTGTCCAGTTCAACACTTAAGTCTTCGTTTACAACCGGTTCAACCCCCATGGTCCCTAAAAGATTTATCATCGTCGTGATATCTTGAAGGTGAGGAAGATTCCGAATAATGACATTTTCACTGGAAAGCAGCGCGGAAGCTATAATTGGTAAAGCAGAGTTCTTGGCACCTGAAGCTCGTATTTCTCCAGACAAAGATTTTCCACCGCGAATAACTAACTTATCCATTAACTAATACACCAAATAAAAAGAGAACGATTTCAGACTACTGAGCGATAAGAGCATCTGACTGAATTAACCAGCTTCCGCAGGTGTTAAAGCTTTAATCTTAACGGCGTGAATTGAACCATCTTGGATCTGAGCATTCAGCGCTTTATATACAGCTTGTTGACGCTTAACGGCATTCAAGCCTTCAAACTGATCCGTGATCACAGCCACTTCAAAATGATAGCCATCCGTTGATGCATCTACTTCTGCCTCTGGGAATTCTGCCGCCAATAAAGCCTTAACCTCATCTACTTCCATCACAACCTCAACTAACTTATTACTTATTCTCGGGGTCACCCTAAATAAATAATGTTTATCAACATGAACGCCCCGACTAATGATTCCATCAGACGAGGCTCTATTTATTCTTTAAAAACTTAAATCAGAATTCTATTTCTGACCTAACTCAGACGGCAGCTTCCCGTCTTCTACTTCGATATCAAGCTTAGAAGACCAGTTTTTAACAACCAAACTTACATCTCCACCTGCTTCCGCAACTTTTCGAGCAAACTGCTGACGATACAACAATCCAACATTAATACCCGCAACGGTCACGTTTTGTACTTTCCAAACACCAGACTTGGTTCTGTACATGCTGTACTTCAAAGGTACCTGCGTGCCACTGGACGTTGTAATAACAACGTTAACAACGGCCGTCTTTTTACCTGCCGGAACCTCTGCACCCTGTTTAATGCTAATCTTATACCCTTCGTATTCAATTAGACCACCAGAGTACGTCTCAACCAAACTGCGCTGGAACGCATCAGAAAACTTTTTACGATCAGCCTTTGAGGACTTCTTATAATAAGACCCCATAACCATAGCCGCGATTCGTCTAAAACCAACAACGGGTTTTAGCGCCTCAGCTACACGATCAAAGAACTGATTTGGCGTCTGCTCATAGCTTTCGCGTTCTTCATCAATGATCTTAAGCAATATACGCGTTGTATCCCAGACTGATTTCTCTGGTCCCGTATACTCATTAACTTCAACGACACCATTAACTTCTTCAACAGGAGTCGTTGCACTGACTGCCTGAGTGCTGAATCCAAACCCAAGCATTGCAATAAATACTACAAAAAAACGAACAATCTTAGTCACCAAGCTCTCCTTGTTTTCTTCGCCCGAACTGTCCCTACCCCACAGCCTAAGCATTGTAACATTCTTAACGGACTCTACTCTAGTCCAGCAAACCAAACTGTTTAACAAACCCTCTCCTTAAGCGTTAGCCAATTACTATTGAAAACTATACAATCACCGCCAGAATTTATTAGCTGGCACCAAAACCTAAAACATCAGCGTTTAAGGTTATGAACAACTGTTTTTAAACGGAAACCAACACATATGCTGCTCTATAACACCATTGCTATTATCTTAGGACTCATTACCCTGGTCTGGAGTTCAGATCAATTTGTAAATTCTGCAGCATCCACTGCACGTTTACTTGGAATGTCGACCTTAATGATTGGTTTGACCGTTGTAAGCTTTGGTACATCAGCGCCTGAAATCATGGTGGCCATAAGTTCCGCTTTGAACGACGCACCGGGTTTAGCAGTCGGCAATGCGGTCGGTTCTAACATCGCTAACATCGGATTAGTGTTGGGGATAACCGCCATCGTTTGTGCTCTGCCTATTCGTTCAGGCTTAATACGAATTGAACTGCCTTTACTGTTGTTCGTTACTGCGGTTGCTGGCGTATTAATGTACGACTTACAGCTTACAATCATCGATGGCATTATTTTATTAGCATTAATGCCCGTCACTTTATTCATATTCCATAAGTTCTCTAACCAGCAGGACGTTGAACATGATGCGGCGGAAAGTGAATTTGAAGAAGAGATTGCTGAACTTCCAAAAATGACACCATTAAAATCTTGGGGGCTTTTAGCGTTCAGTTTAGTGTTACTCATTGCCAGTGCTCAGGCGTTAGTATGGGGAGCATCAGGCATCGCTCGAGAATTTGGAATCAGCGAATTAGTCATCGGTCTAACGATTGTCGCAATAGGCACCAGTCTTCCCGAATTAGCAGCATCCGTAGCCAGTGCAATCAAAGGCCATCACGACTTAGCCATTGGTAACATCATCGGCTCTAACTTGTTCAACCTTATGACCGTTCTATCCGTACCCGGATTAATTATCACCACGGATATAGAACCGGTAGGGTTCACCAGAGATTACTTTGTCATGCTGGCGCTTACGATAGCCCTTGCTGTATTTATCTTTATACAAGGCAAAACAAAAGTCACCACTGCAGGCACAACACAAAGCGGTCAGCTTACACGCTGGCACGGTTTAATTTTCTTGGTTGGCTACACTGCTTACATGGTGCAGCTGTATTTAAGCAGCGTCAACTAAGCCACCAGAATTGAACAACCGAAACAAGTTACAACTCAATTGAATTTCAGGTTCAGGAAATATCATGACAGATTTCGATTTTATTGCTTCAGCTAAAAGAACACTTTCCATTGAAGCTGATGCTGTTAATGAACTTAATCAACGCCTTGGTTCTGACTTTACGACCGCGTGTACATTACTGTTAAATTGTAAAGGTCGAGTCGTCGTTACAGGCATGGGGAAATCGGGCCATATTGGTAAAAAAATGGCGGCGACACTCGCCAGCACCGGAACACCATCATTCTTTGTTCACCCAGGTGAAGCAAGCCACGGCGACCTAGGCATGATTACACCTCACGATGTAGTCATTGCCCTTTCAAATTCAGGCAACACCAGCGAAGTTGTGACGATCCTACCGCTAATCAAACGTATGCAAGCTCCATTGATCAGCATCACAGGGAATCCTGCATCGTCCATGGCAAAAGCCGCAGTTGTTAACCTAGACATATCAGTCAAAGAAGAAGCATGCCCTCTAGGCCTAGCGCCTACAGCAAGTACGACGGCAACATTAGCGATGGGAGATGCATTAGCCGTAGCACTTCTTGAAGCTAAAGGTTTCACAGCGGAAGACTTCGCTTTCTCTCATCCCGGTGGCGCACTCGGTCGCAGACTGTTATTGAAAGTGGAAGATTTAATGCACAAAGGGAAGGACATCCCAACGGTATCTCCTGAAACCCTAACCAAAGATGCCCTATTGGAAATTACTCGCAAAAAATTAGGTATGACGGCGGTCGTTGAAGAGAATGGTAATCTAGTTGGCGTGTTTACCGATGGAGATTTGCGCCGAGTTCTAGATAACGAAACGAATCTTCATACCACTCAGATAAAAGATGTAATGACTGCATCTGGCGTTAGCTGCCAACCCAATATTTTGGCAGCGGAAGCGCTTAGCATTATGGAAAACAAATCCATTAACGGCTTATTCGTTACCGATGAAACTAATTCGATTGTTGGTGCTCTCAATATGCACGATCTTCTTAAAGCTGGCATCATGTAATCACATAAAGGATTTGAACTTATGAGCAACGTGTTTGAACGAGCAACAAAAATCAAATTACTCTCTTGCGATGTTGATGGTGTAATGACCGATGGGTCTTTACTGTTCTCTTCTGACGGCCAAGAAATTAAAACATTCAATATTTTGGATGGTCAAGGCATTAAGATGCTTCAGAATAGTGGCGTAAAAGTAGCTATTATCACTGGAAGAAAGTCAGCAATGGTTGAAAATAGAGCCAAGAATTTGGGTATAGATATTCTCTATCAAGGTAGAGAAGACAAAATCAATGCCATTCAAGACATTGCCAAAGACTTTAATCTTGAATTAGATCAAATTGCCCACATTGGTGATGATTTACCTGACTTACCCGTCATTAGAAAAGTAGGGCTGGGTGTGACCGTCCCTAACGGCGCAGATTTAATTAAAGAGCACGCCCATCACTGCACTACAAAAGCAGGTGGTAGAGGTGCAGTACGAGAGCTTTGTGAGTTAATCATGAAAGCTCAAAACACACTGACAGCCGCTCATGCTGAATATTTAAAATAACGTCAACCGTATTTATAGCCGATATTAAAAATGAAGCTTCCAGACAAACTGATCAAAACATTAAAAACGCTACCCATCTTCGTTGCCACCCTGGGTATCATTGTATGGTTAAGTTTGTCCGAAGAAGGCGATAAGGTAATAACACAGTCTTATCAGCCTCAATCTACGCCTGATCTAACACTGATAAACTCAAAGTCAGATCATTACAATGAAACAGGACAAGTCCAATATCATCTTATAGCCGATCAGATAGATCACTATAAGAAAGATGACATGGCTTATCTCACCAACCCCGACCTGACCAGTAAACAAGCTGATTCTGAATGGCATGCAACCTCCTTGTCTGGGGAAGTAGATCTAAAAACCGACCAAATCACCTTAAACGACCAAGTCGTGATCAATCGCAGCTCGGCCGATCAATCGATGAAGTTAAGAGCCTCAACACTCACTATCCATCCCAATGAAAGCATTGCAGAGAATGAAGTTCTAACAGTCATCACCTCAGGTCAAAGTTATGTCGAATCAAAAGGGTTTCATACAAACCTAGAAACTGGCGATACATTATTGAAATCCAATGTGCGAGGAACGCATGAAGTTCAAAAATAGATTACTAATCACGCTGCTTCTGAGTCTAGTGGTAAGTTCCACTGCTTTTTCATTGCCCGAAGATCAAACAAAACCCATCGAATTGGAAGCAGATCAAGCGAAACTAAACAATAAAACTGGTGTGTCTGAATACACAGGCAACGTCATCATTATTCAAGGCACCGCCAAACTCAATGCAGACAGAGTCCTACTTTATTCAGAGAACAATGAAGTGACACGAATGGAAGCATTCGGTGAACCAGCAAAATACCAACAGATATTAAACATCGGAGAAGACCCTACCCATATCGAAGGTCAAAAGCTGGACCTTAAAGTAAAAGAAAATATTGCATTAGTAACGGGCAACGGCAAAGTTTTTCGCGGGAAGGATATTCTTACAGGGAACAAGATCACTTATTCGCTTGATACCGGCGAGTTGAAAGCCAGCGGGCAAGAACCAACCAACGGCAGCGCGGAAGAGAATAACTCTCGAGTAAAGTTCATTATCAATCCGCAACAAACAAACAAAAAAGACACCTCAACAGACCAAGCGCCAGCGAACTAACAGGGACTTCTCTCATGAGTATTTTAGAAGCCAAACATCTGGCGAAAAGCTATAAAGCCCGAAAGATTATTAAAGATGTATCACTTTCGGTATCCAGTGGTGAAGTGGTTGGCTTACTTGGTCCCAATGGTGCGGGTAAAACAACCTGCTTTTATATGATTGTAGGCCTAGTTAAACCGGACAATGGCACAGTGACCATAGACGGTAAGGACATTACACACTACCCTATGCATGGCCGCGCTGAAGCAGGTTTAGGTTACCTTCCTCAAGAAGCTTCAATTTTTAGAAAACTGACCGTGGCTCAAAACATATTCGGCATTCTTGAATTACGCACTGAGCTGACCTCTAAACAGAAGCAAGAAAAACTCGAATACTTACTGCAAGAGTTCCACATCACACACATTCGAGACTCTTTAGGCATGAGTTTGTCAGGTGGGGAACGCCGACGCGTTGAAATCGCGAGAGCACTGGCAACGGACCCTCAGTTCATACTTTTAGATGAACCTTTTGCTGGCGTCGATCCCATATCCGTTAACGACATCCAAGGAATTATCAACCACCTAAAAAGCTTAGGCATTGGCGTTCTCATTACCGATCATAACGTCCGAGAGACGCTTGGTATTTGTGACAAGGCTTACATAGCAGGTGAAGGACACATTATTGCTCAAGGTCAAAGTGAAGATGTCCTTAACAACCAAAAAGTAAAAGATATTTATCTCGGTGAGAACTTTAACCTTTAATGCGCCTAAGGAATAATACAAGCGCATTACAGTAAAAACATTACACACAAATCAACACTAACCGTTTTTATTTGGTTTATACTTGATTGCCAGTGGCAAATAAATTGCTTGTATGGTTTCCTACCAACAATACTTTAACGTATACACAAAACACACTGAGTGAAGGCAAAAGGATAAGTTGTAATTTATGAAAACATCGCTTCAGCTCAAAATGGGTCAATCTTTAACCATGACCCCACAACTGCAACAAGCCATACGCTTATTGCAGTTATCAACATTAGATCTTCAACAAGAGATTCAGCAAGCCTTAGAAAACAACCCGATGTTAGAAGTGGAAGAAGACTTCGAACAAGGCCCGCAACAGTCCATTGAAGATAAAATGGCTGAAACGCCTCAGGATCAACAACCGACGGCCGAACAAGAAGAAATTAACAACACAAATACCGAAGAAGTTTCTGCGGATAGTGACTGGAATAATGATATCCCTGAAGATCTATCCATCGATACAGGCTGGGACGATATTTACCAACATACGCCGACATCAGCCGTAGGTCCATCTGACGATGATGGATTCGACTTTGAATCACGAAACTCCGTAACAGAAACACTCCAGGATCACTTAAATTGGCAGCTAAACCTAACGCCAATGAGCGACACGGATAAAATCATTGCCGAAAACGTCATTGATGGCATAGACAACGATGGTTACTTGCAAACCACCGCCGATGATATATGCATCAGCGTGAATCAAGAGCTGAAACTAGAAGGCGAAGACGCCATCGAAAACGATGAAGTCGAGGCCGTACTACACCTTATTCAACGGTTTGATCCTGTTGGCTCTGGCGCAAGAAATTTACAAGAATGCCTTCAAGTCCAACTTAACCAAATGCCGCCAGACACCCCTTACCTGCCTGAAGCAAAGATTGTCGTTTTAAGGTATTTAGATCTCTTAGGGAATAAAGATTTCGCAAGCATAATGCGTAAAGCCCGTCTAAAAGAAGATACATTACGGGCAATCATTGAACTGATTCAATCTCTGCATCCCAGACCCGGCGAGCAAATCGATCAACAAACGCCAGAATATGTTGTACCTGATGTAGTTGTTCAAAAAATCAATGGTCGCTGGCGCGTTGACCTAAACCCAGAAATAACACCTAAAATACGAATCAATCCAAGTTATGCATCCCTCATACGAAGAGCCGACAGCAGCGCTGACAACACCTTCCTGAAGGATAACATGCAAGAAGCTAAATGGTTTCTAAAAAGCCTTCAGAGCCGCAATGAAACCCTTCTCAAGGTCTCCACCAAAATAATGGAACACCAACGAGGATTTCTTGACTACGGCGATGAAGCAATGAAGCCCTTGGTTCTGCACGACATAGCTGAAGCCGTTGAGATGCATGAATCCACCATCTCTCGTGTAACAACACAGAAATACATTCATACCCCAAGAGGGATTTTCGAGCTAAAATACTTCTTCTCAAGCCATGTAAGCACAACATCAGGCGGAGAATGCTCCTCCACAGCAATACGCGCGATCATCAAAAAACTCGTTGCGGCCGAAAACGCCAAAAAGCCGCTGAGTGATAATAAAATCGCAGCATTACTTGGTGACCAAGGGATTAAGGTCGCCCGAAGAACAATTGCCAAATACAGAGAAGCTATGAATATCCCACCATCGAACGAGAGGAAGCGTTTGGTTTAAACAAGTTGACACATATCATTGTATTCGAAGAAGGCTAGGACTATATTAAAGGTGAAGGGGGCAGAAGACCCCTTCCGGTTTAAACATCAAAACCGGAAAAACGCTGGACCACAGCATACCAATTTAAGGAGTCCTTATATGCAAGTAAACATCAGTGGCCAACACCTTGATATTACCCACAATATTCGCGAATATGTTACTTCCAAATTAGATCGACTTGAGCGACACTATGATCAGATTACAAACGTTCAAGTAACCTTAAGTGTAGAAAAACAAAGACAACAGGCCGAAGCCAAGCTACATGTAACCGGCGGAGAAGTATTTGCTAACGCAGAGCATGACGATTTATACGCAGCGATTGATGCTCTTGCAGACAAGCTGGATCGTCAACTGATTAAGCATAAAGAAAAAGCCAAATCCCGGTAATTTATTTTAATATGTAGCTGCGAACGAATTGAATATATGAGCAGCATTGAATGGATTTAACAACCATATTAGTACCAGAGCGCACCATTAGGTGCGCTTCCTGCCAAAGCAAGAAAAGAACCATAGAAGAACTCTCAAAAATATTTTCTCAGACATTGAGAGGCCCTTCTGAGCACGAAATCTTTGATGCATTCATAGAAAGAGAGCGACTAGGAAGCACTGGACTCGGTGATGGAATCGGTATTCCACATTGTCGTTTAGCTGCCTGTAAATCTCCAACAGGGGTACTGCTTTTACTCGACAACCCCATTGACTTTGATTCCCTAGATCGACAAAAAGTGGACATCGTTTTTGCATTAATTGTCCCGCAAGAAGCAACGGATGAACATCTGGATATCCTCGCAACCATAGCAGGGAAGTTCAGTAATCCAGAACTTCGTGATAAGTTAAGAGCCACAACCTCCGAAACTGAGCTTTTCAACGCAATGACAATGTAAACTCAGATCAACCCTGACAGTTACTGATAGGCCCTGGTTATGAAAATGATATTGATTAGTGGCCGTTCAGGCTCAGGTAAAAGCTCGGCACTTCATGCACTTGAAGATTGTGGGTTCTATTGCATTGATAACCTTCCTCGTTCAATGCTGAAGCACCTGATAGAGAATATCGCTGGATCAAAAGAGTACGATAAAACAGCAGTAAGCTTTGATGTGCGCAACTTTACCGGCGATTCAAGCCAGCTTGATGAACTTCTTTCTGCCCTTGATGAACACAACATTGATCACCAGATCATTTTTCTAGACAGCAGCGAAGATATTTTAATCAAACGCTACAACGCCTCCCGACGCAAACACCCACTAAGTTCTGAAGGTTTGTCACTTAGAGGCGCTATCCAGCAAGAAAAGACCCAGTTAGCCCCTTTAATGGATGCAGCTAGCTTAGTCGTAGACACCTCCACAATGTCTGTTCACGACTTACGTGACCTCATTCGAACACGCGTAACGACTCACCAAACGAACGCCCTGTCTCTTCTTATACAATCGTTTGGTTACAAGCACGGCATCCCGTCTGACAGTGATTTAATGTTTGATGTTCGCTGCCTACCCAACCCATACTGGGAGCCAACCCTAAGAAACTTCACAGGCCGCGACGCTGAAATTGCTGCATTTCTTGAACAACATGAAAGTACTAAGAAAATGTTGAGTGATATCCGCCGTTTTATCGAAGACTGGGTGCCTCAATATGAAAAAAGCGGACGAGCCTATGTAACAATATCTATAGGCTGCACAGGTGGTTGCCATCGCTCAGTCTATATTGCAGAACAATTGACTAAACATTTTAATACGCTATATTCTGAGGTTCATTTAAAGCACACTCAATTGTAATATAGAAAAAGCATACTGTTTACTGTCTCTAAAAGTGACATGATCAGTTCAACCAATAAGCAAGGATATACATTTAGATGCAGCAAATAGAAGTGACCTTAATCAATAAACTAGGACTTCACGCACGAGCAGCAGCTAAATTGGTCAATACAGCCTCAAGCTTTTCTTCAGACATATCCATTAAAAAGGGATCTCAAACCGCCAACGGAAAAAGCATCATGGCCGTTATGATGTTAGCCGCCTCCTGCGGAACCGAGCTTGTTATTTCAGCAACAGGCGATGATCAATCCACCGCTTTAAATGCTATTGAAACGTTAATCGCAGATCGCTTTGACGAACCCGAGTAATTTTAACAAAATCAATACACTTACAAAGTTAATTTACTTTAAAATATCCATCAAACTTATTGTTTACTGTTAAACTAAATCCCATCATTCATTTTTATCAGGCTTTAATATGCCAGGTGCATTGACCAACAAATCCAGCTCTTCTCGTATGAGAACGCTTAACCGAGCGCTCGAATCGGGAGCGCTCACTCAGGTCAGCCGCATGTTAAATAGTTCACTATCAAGCGCTGAACTCGGTCACCTCTTAGAGTCATCTCCTCCCCGAACCCGTACAATACTCTGGGAGCTACTGGATAAAAAACAACAAAGTAAAATCCTCCCTTTTTTAGGGGATGATCTTATAGCAGATGTTTTGCGCGATATGAGCGCAGAAGAAGTTGCAGACGTTACCAGCGATGAAGATATCGATATCGATGATGCGGTTGATATTCTTCAGGTTCTTCCGGAAAAAGTCACCCAAGACGTCCTTAACGTCATGGATGACCAAAATCGTCAACGCGTAGAAGCCATCTTATCCTACCCTGAGGATACGGCTGGCGGCCTAATGAATACGGATACCGTCACCATCCGAGCGGACATCTCTCTCGATGTGGTACTCCGTTACCTCCGTAGGCATGAAAGTATTCCTGCAACCACTGATAACCTAGTCGTTGTTAATCGAAAAGACGAGCTGATTGGGTTATTACCGATATCCAAATTATTGGTCTCCGATCCATCAATAACCGTCCGTGAAATCATGGAAACAGACTTCCACCGGATCACAGCGGATACACATGATGACCAAGTTGCACAGCTATTCGAGCGAGAAGACTTAGTCACGGCACCTGTCGTAGACACAAACGGGAAACTTTTAGGCCGAATCACCATTGATGACGTTGTCGATGTAATCCGTGAAGACGCAGATCACTCCTTAATGAGCATGGCGGGTCTTGATGAAGAAGACGACATCTTTGCCCCTGTACTAAAAACAAGCCGAAGAAGAGCTGTGTGGCTAGGAATAAACCTACTCACGGCATTTCTCGCCTCCGCCGTTATTGGTATGTTCGAACAAACCCTTGAAAAGGTCGTCGCCCTTGCGATTCTAATGCCTATCGTGGCAAGTATGGGCGGCATCGCTGGCAGTCAAACACTAACCTTGGTGATTCGGGGGATAGCCACTGGGCACATCAGAAACAACAACCTTCGATGGCTCTTAAGTAGAGAAGTTTTAGTAGGTTTGCTAAATGGAGTACTCTGGGGAGGTGCCGTTGCCGTCGCCGCCTCAATCTGGTTTTCAGACATTACTATTGGCTTCATTATCGGAGGGGCTTTAATCATCAATCTGGTAATTGCAGTCTTTTCGGGCAGTATCCTTCCATCTTTGTTAAAATCAATGAATATTGATCCAGCATTGGCAGGAAGTGTTTTACTGACTACGATCACTGATGTTGTCGGCTACTTCGTTTTTCTAGGCTTAGCCACTGCATTCTATAATTTAGTCTGAGTAGAACAAGCATTGCCCAGCTATAAAAAATTAAAGGTTTAAGATTCCAAATGGCAAGAAAAAAACCCGTAGAGTTTGATGATGAAATTGACGTCATTAGTAAGTCTCAACTTAAGCGAGAAGCCAGTCAATTACAAGAAATCGGAAAAAAGCTTGTTGAGCAAAAACAATCTATCTTGGATGAGCTAAATCTAACAACGGACTTGATGGAAGCAATTCAAGAGCATAAGCGCCTTAAACAAAACGAAGCCAAGCGCCGCCACATGCAATACATTGGCAAGCTTATGCGAGAAGTTGATTCCGAAGCAATTTCTGCTGCACTGGAAAAAAACAGATCAGGCAGTGACCAGCAAATTGGCCACTTACACACAGTAGAACGCTGGCGAGACCGTTTAATTGAAAATGATCAATACATCACCGAATTCATTAATGAATACAATGTTGATCGCCAACAATTAAGACAATTAGTCAGAAACGCTAAAAAAGATATAGAACAAGAAAAAAACCGAGGTAACACCAAAAAGTTATTTCAATGGTTGAAGTCCGCGATCCCTTTTTAGCATTAAGGTGCTTCAGCAGAAATCAATGTTATTTCTGCTGGGTCCCAACCTTCAAATTAGGCTCATCCCAAGTGCCCGTAATTTGATAATTCACCCCAACAAATTGATCAACCATCCCACCCCAAACTTGCTGACCAAGCAATAGTAGCCCCCCAATGACTGGCGCGACCCCCGCGACTACCACCGCAATGGGAAGGGAACCACTCACTGGCACGGTCAAACGCATCTGAAGATCCAACGTCTCTTTCTCTAAGTTTGTTGTCCCAGATATAGACATTTGGGAGCTCGGCCCAACAATTGAAACCGGAGAAAGCGTATCAAGCATCTCATTATTAACGGATAATTCAGCAGAGACCTCATCAAATGCTAAACCAGAGGAATACACATCACTAAAATCTAATTTCAAGCGCCGACTTAGAGAGCTTAAGTTAAATAAACCAAACACTTTAAGGGTATTTGCAGATTCACTTACGTTAAGAAACGCCCCATCTTCCACGGATAAGTCCACCAGTCCTTGAGTTCTTAAACGATCAAATGAGGCCGGGCTGCCATCCCAATATATATAAGTATCAAAATTGGTGGATTTACTACGAATTGTAGGCTCATACCCCAATCTCTTTGAGACATCACTAACATCATCAGCATGAAGCATTCCGTCAACAAACGTTGTGTGATGGCCATTAATCAGTGTCCACCAGAGCTTACCTTTCACATCAAAGCCGAGAGCACTGGAATCATCCAAAGTAAGTAATGTTCCCTTTTCAATTGGCTTAAACTCACCACGCCAAACGCCTAAATCCTTACCATCCATTAATAGTTGGCGAATCCTTACATCCATTGCTGGTATTGTAGAAGGGTCTAAACCACCGAGAGGATCTCTCGTAATGTCATAAGGCTCAGCCTTAGCAACTGGAGTTTTTTCATCAAATTCGTTAGTAACCGGATCATCTTTGGACCCGACCAAAGTCAAATAATCCAAATCGACCTGAATAATTTCATCTGAGCTTTTAGGAATTTTTATGGTGCCAGCCAACTGCCTAGAGCGAATGGAAACCCGATGCCCAAAGCCCGACGAGGATGAGGTTAAAGATAAATTGTCTAATTGCTGCTCCCCCAACAACCCTTTCTGAATGGCCACATCAGCGTAGACAGCAACCTCTTCCGACTCAGCAGAAGAATCCATCCCGCCAAAAATCTCTAACCAAGACTTAATATCGAATTGAGCTAGGCGAGCAAATATGAACAGACCTTGGTCTGGAACACGAGACTCTTTAGGTAATCGACCAAATGAAACCACAGTACGATCAATCTTTTCTTTCGGTTTTTGGATGAAATCGATATTCAAGGCACCGACATCCACCGAGTGCTCGGTCACCTCCTCACTGACCTTACCTTGATAAACAAAGATTAATTTACTCTTTGGATCTTCTTTAACCATCGGGTATGGCAATGTAGAAACAACGCCCGCCATGTCAGATCGAACATCAACGTCTACGTTTCCACCTTCTGATATCTCAGCATCAAAATAATAATCAACGTTGCCCTGCAAATTGTCATTTAGACTCGCAGGTAGAGCCTGCCAAGCCAACAAAGGTTCAATCTCTGCATTACCTCGCCCCTTCACATGGAATCGATCTTCAATCGACTTCAACGTTAGGCTAACAGGCCCATTTAAAGTCTTCCCCTGCAACTTAGGGATAAAGAGCTGATCCGTATCATTAAAATGGATGTCACCTTGAATATCAGTAATCAAAGGAAGGTTAGGCATTTGAACTTTGCTTTCTTGAGGTGTAATCACAACATCAATGTTGGACACCTCTGTCGTATCCAAATCAAATGAAAAATTAACCCCCAGTTGTCCTTCTCCTTCAATGGACCAGTCTTGCAAGGCCTCCCCAATTGTTTCTTGTAAGGGTGATTGCTTAATAAACCGTAAATAGCGATCAAAGCGTGATTCAGACGCCAAAGACACATTCAACTGAAAGGCATCCTCAGACCATATATCGGGGTAGTTAACACGCAAGTTACGGAACGGATTCGTCAAGGTTGTTCCGTTCGTTAACAGAGCGTTTAATTCATCATTAGTTAATTCAAAGTGCCCTTCAACTTGATCCAATTTAGGCCATGATGAATCATATTCGAATGAGCTTGCTTTTAAGTCAGTATCAATAAGCAGAGTATCTTCAACAGGCACAACAGGATCAATCGTCGAGGTAAAAAGCAGCCGCCCGTTGGTGACTGAAGTATCCTTTAACGCGGTCTGCGTCCAAGATAATAGTGCGGGTTCAAGGTCTATTGGTAGGTACTCAACAATCTGACCTGAATCTCCCCGCTCAATATAAACATCCAACCCTAAACGCGCCTCATCGGCTGGCATCTCCAGCTCGAATGAAAAACCGACATTTGCATCAATGACGGGGGATGCTAAAGAGACACCATCACTCGACACTTGAATGACATCATCGTCATACCACCATTCAACTCGCCCTTTGGCCAGATCAAATAACTTACCTTCAGCAAATACCTCAGGGAACGTCAAAGTTACGGATGACGAGTCAAACTCAAGGTACCCTTGGTCTTGCTCTATAACCAACTTACCCGTTAAGTTCGTTGCGCCAGGCGCCCCTTCCCAAGGCAATGCAGATATCGCTTCCACATCCGTTTCAAGTCGAAATTCCCCGCCCGTATTCAGCCAGAGTACAGGGTGATGGAGAATCCCCGAGGGAGACAAGGTTGAAATGTCGTTTTTTAATACTTCTTCGCTTTCTGGTAACCAACCAACCACAGACGCCAATTCTTCCAAATAAAGGACTGGCGTAGTCCACCACCAATTCCCTTGGTAGTCGCATAAAACCCGATGCGCGTTACTGGTCTTTAATTCATTATTTACAAGAACACTGCTTTCAGGAATATTTATAGAACAATAGTTTTCATTAAATGAACCTGATACCAAGAGCTCATCTGAAGATACAATCAAACTGCGGCCGTCTTCTTGATTACGGACAGTCAAATCAGCAAGATTCGTCTGACTCACAAACTCCAAACCCGAATATGACCAGTTGATCCAAGTTCTTACTGAAGTCGCTAAGCGATCAATTTGATAGGCTTCTGACACCTCAATTCGATCCGTCCAATCCAATGAATCAAGATCATCGACTTCTACGAATAAATCAAAATTGAAATCTGGCTCACCAGGAAGATGAATCGCTTCTCCTCGAAAAGACAGATCTATTGGGTTTCTACTTCCCTGAATTTCACCGTCAACTCGAGTATGATCGCCTAACTTAGAGACCAACAAATCCAACTCAACGGCTCGATCAAAAGGTGCATCCGAATGATATAAATGAACCAATGCTCCGCGAATATCAATATTTCCTTGATAAAATAGAAGATCGACCCAACGATTGATTTCAATGCTGTCATCCGTTGTCACCTGAGTATCTGGCGTAACCAAACCATCCAAAGACCAAGTCCAATCGTCTTTCTGCCTGACTGTTAACTCTAGGCTATCGATTACAACGTCATTTAATACGGGTCTGAAATACCAAATAGACTTTAAGGTATTCAATTCAATGATGACATTTTTAGCTTTTGCTAGAGATACACCAGACGCTTGATGCACCACCTTTAAATCGGTAAAAGCAAGCAGAGGGTTTACACCCGACATCTGATTATGGGTACTTGAAAATGCCAAGTCGTATCCTGACTCGGTCTCCATCCACAGCTCAATATCTTTGCTGTAACGGTTATAGCCCCACAATAAAACTTGGGCTAACGACCAAGAAACCATAAAAACAATGGTACACAAGAAAAATAACAACCATAACCAGCGTTCTATTTTTCTCGTGATGGATGAAAGCGGAAGCGCCATAAATTAACCCAGAAGCACCACATCAAACTGCTCTTGGGAATAACCGAGCTCAACCTGAAATTGAATAGGCGTCCCAATAAACTCTTCTAAATCAGCAACACTTGCAGACTCTTCATCCAATAACATATCTACCACAGCCTGACACGCCAACACCATGTAGCCAGTGCTGCCGTAAGCTCTAGACTCACGCATAATCTCTCGGAAGATTTCATAACAAACCGTTTCAGCTGTTTTTAACGTCCCACGCCCCTTACACGAAGAACAGGATTCCGTCAGCAATTGCCCAAGGCTTTCTCGCGTTCTCTTACGAGTAAGTTCAACCAAACCAAGGTCTGACACCCCGCTTATTTTGGTTTTTGCGTGATCCCTTTCAAGCTGTTTTTCGAGCATTCTCAACACTTGTCTTTGATGCTCTTGCTCTTCCATATCGATGAAATCAAGTATGACGATCCCACCAAGATTTCTTAAACGGAGCTGTCGCCCTATAGCAGTAGCCGCCTCAAGGTTTGTCTTGAAAATTGTCTCTTCAAGGTTTCTATGACCAACGAAACCACCTGTATTCACATCAATGGTCGTCATGGCTTCTGTTTGATCAATAATAATATAGCCACCAGATTTAAGCTGAACACGTCTCGTAAGCGCCTTTTGTAATTCATCTTCCACACTGTACAAATCAAAGATCGGTCGCTCACCCGGGTAATATTCAAGTTGAGAAACAACTTCCGGAACGTACTTTTCAGAAAAAGACGACGACTTCTGATAGGTTTCTTTTGAATCAATCCGGATCTTTTCTATATTAGGTCGAACCAAGTCACGCAACGCACGCTTATAAAGAGGTAAATCCTCAAAAATAAGTGCAGGTGCTTTTACATTAATCATGCTCGCACCGATATAACCCCAAAGGCGCTTTAAAAAACGGACGTCCGCCAGAATATCTTCACTGGAGACTCCGTCTGCAGCGGTTCTCAATATAAACCCTTCAGCATGGGCACCATCATCAGTACCTTCGGCAACACTCTCACTAACAATCTTTCTTAAACGGTTTCGTTCTTCTTCATTTTCAATCCGCTGAGAGATACCAACATGATCATTATCTGGCATATACACCAAATATCGAGAAGGTATAGAAATTCGGGTTGTTAATCTCGCACCCTTTGTTCCAATGGGATCTTTAGTGATCTGAACAACAATCTCTTCGCCTTCATGCAATAAAGCGCTGATATGATCAGGGTTTTGTCGAGCAAAATCAGAATCTTTAGCTGGCAAATGAACATCTGCGGCATGAATAAACGCGGCTCGTTCTAAACCAAGATCAACAAACGCGGCCTGCATGCCCGGCAAAACACGTACAACTTTACCTTTGTAAATGTTTCCAACGATGCCACGGGTATTGCTACGTTCAATATAAACTTCCTGTAACATCCCGTTTTCAACTACGGCTACCCGTGTTTCAACCGGTGTAACATTTATCAGGATTTCACCATTTTTAATTCCTGACGCCATTACCACCACCCCTTTATGTTTGCTTCCATCAATAAATCCGCAGTTTCAGCCAATGGCAATCCCACGACTGAACTGTAACTTCCTTCAATTGAGCGAACAAGCATACCACCCAGTCCCTGTATCCCGTAACCACCCGCTTTATCGCAAGGCTCTTGAGTTTGCCAATATTTCCTTGCCATCGACTCATCGATCTTACGAAAACATACTTTAGTCGTAACCAGTCGAGTTAACACCTGTTGTTGCTTAACCAAAGCAACTGCCGTGAGAACAGAGTGGCATTTCTCAGAAAGTGATAAAAGCATATCAATAGAATGCTGTTCACTTTCAGGTTTTCCCAAGATATCTGAACCCAGAACAACCGTTGTGTCTGATCCAAGAACCCAAAGTTCCAAATGCTTATCAGAAATAACAGTCGCTTTTTCAATGGCGAGCCGAAGTACATATTCGGCAGGCATTTCATTTAGATGGGGCGTTTCATCGATATCAGCAGGCGCCGTAGTAAAGCTAACACCTAGCTGTGTTAACAACTCTTTTCTGCGTGGAGATTGAGAAGCAAGAATTAAGCTCATTGAATGGAATACACCAATTATTAAAACAACAATTTAAAAGAGACTAAACATGCCAACGATAGTTCAATCGACGAAGCATATAATACATAGAGGGCCATAAGACGGCACTGACTAATGACGGAAGCAAAAACCACAACACATCAGAAACTGATCCCACACGCTCCTGCCACCAATAACTCATTAGTTTCGTCAGCCCCAACATCAAAAAGACCATCATTGATTGCTGAAGTAGGTTAAACATCCTCATCCGTTGATACAGAGTTAAACAAAGGTACGCTATAACTGCGTACTTCATGGCGTTTAACCCCAAATAATCACCCTTAAATACATCAACCAACAACCCCACTAACCAACACGTCACAACACCAACGTTATAAGGCAGAAACATGACCCAAAAAATCAAGACCAACGCCATCCATTCCGGCCTAGCAACCGCCATCCAATCCGGCAGCGGCCAAAGCTCCAACAACAGCGCACACAATATTCCACTTAAGAATGGCCAAAACCAATTTTTTTTAGAGCCGCTATTCATCTTCAGCCTCTTCAGAGACATCCGAACTTAATGACTGATAATCAATACTGTCCGACTTCAAAACCAACCACTGTCGGCTTCTATCTAACTCTGCAACGGGTAATGCTTTTACTAAAGCATAAGGCCGACCTGGATCATGATAAACAGACGTCACCCGGGCTACAGGGTAACCCGCAGGAAAACGCCCTCCCAACCCAGACGTTAACAATAGATCACCTTCTTCCACGTCAGCAGTGTCTGCAACATAAATAAGCTTAAGCTGATCTAAATTACCTGTACCTACCGCAATGGCACGTGTACCGTTTCGGTTCACTTCCACCGGAACCGCATGAGTACTGTCAGTAATCAGCAAAACTCTAGAATATTGGTAACCCGCCTCAACCACTTGCCCGACCAAGCCTTTTGCATCAATCACAGGCCAGCCTTCCTTGACGCCATCGTTCAAGCCAACATCAATCACCGTGCGATGCACAAATGGGTCAGGATCAACAGCAACCACTTCTGCAAGTAAGTGCTCCGAGTCTACACGCTGAGAACCGCCTAACGTTTCTCTTAATCGAATGTTCTCGGCAGTCAGCGCAGCCATCCGCTGCATGTTTTTCTTAAGAATGATGTTTTCAGAGCGAAGCTTACTGTTTAATTCAATCAGGTCAGAACGGCTAGTCAGCATGTCATCCATAACTTCAGCCGTTTCATAAGGGATGTCCATCAGATGATAAAACGGGACAGTAGTAACGCCTAAAATACGCTTAACAGGGTCGAGCCAATCTGTATACTTATCAACCAAGATCAACCCACCAGAAAGCACAGCAACAATAAAAAGTCGCAATAAAATCGAAGAGCCCGAACTAAAAATTGATTTCATAGGATGCATACCTGCCAAGCAGAAACCTGCTTAAAATTATTCCGTATCTGAAACAGCAAAGCCGTTTGCAGTTACCCGCAAACGGCTTTGAATAAATCTCTTACTTGCTTAACCAATGTATTTCACCACATGGTTCACAAAATTATTCACCCGCTAATAGACTGAACGTTTGCTTGTCCATCATTTCAAGTGCCAAACCGCCACCACGAGCAACACAGGTCAGAGGGTCTTCAGCAACAATGACTGGCAAGCCTGTTTCACTGGTAATTAATTTATCCAAATCACGCAACATTGCGCCACCACCGGTCAAAACAATGCCTCGTTCAGCAATGTCTGACGCCAATTCTGGAGGACACTGCTCTAAAGCACTCTTTACGGCCTGAACAATTTGAGATAAGGCCTCTTGAAGCGCTTCAAGAATCTCATCACTGTTCAACGTAAAGCTTCTTGGTACACCTTCTGCAAGATTCCGACCGCGAACATCGATTTCGCGAACAACACCACCAGGAAAAGCAGAACCAATCTCTTGCTTAATACGTTCAGCAGTAGAATCACCGATCAGTGAACCGTAGTTACGACGAACATATGTAACCGTTGCATCATCAAAGCGGTCACCGCCAACCTTGACTGAGTCTGCGTATACAATACCGTTCAATGAAATGATCGCGATTTCAGTAGTACCACCACCGATGTCCACAACCATAGAACCGTTTGCTTCCTCAACCGGAAGGCCTGCACCGATGGCTGCTGCCATTGGCTCATCAATTAAATAAACTTCGCGAGCACCCGCGCCCTGAACAGACTCTTTAATTGCCTTACGTTCAACCTGAGTTGCTTTACATGGTACACACACCAAAACTCTCGGGCTTGGGCTAATCATGCTGTTTTCATGTACTTTATTAATAAAGAACTGAAGCATGCGCTCTGTTACATGAAAGTCAGCAATGACACCGTCTTTCATTGGTCGAATAGCTGTAATATTTTCAGGTGTACGACCTAGCATTCTCTTTGCGTCAGTACCAACTGCCGCCACTGATTTCTTACCATTGTGATTACGGATGGCCACAACCGAAGGCTCATCCAGGATAACACCCTGACCACGCACATAGATCAATGTATTTGCAGTACCCAAATCAATGGATAAATCACTGGAAAACATCCCACGGATTTTCTTAAAAAGACTCATATTCGCATTAACGCTCTTATGTCATAGAATGAGTGATGCTAGAGGAAATTAGCTATTCACAAAATATCAAAAAAATTGATGCAAACTGTAGCAACCAGCCATCATTAGAGCAAGCTACCAAAGAACAAAAGGGTAAGTTTTGTTGTTGTTTTAATTAATATTATGTGAAGCTATGTATTTTTTAGCCGAATTTCCCCTAAAATACCATGTTTATTTAATTAGTCTTGCTATTAAGCTTAATTTTATCGACTCATTATCAAACACTTTCGTTTATGATGGTTCGCAATTTCCAGGCTGATAAAAATGTGCTCTCAGAACTATTCGGCACACATCCTGATAACTTAAGAAATCTCTAATTAAATGAGCGTTGAAAATAACATTGTCATCCTTAGGAGCAAGAAATGAGCATTGACCACGACCAAGTGGCAAAAATTGCGGAGTTGGCTCGCTTAAAGTTAGAACCATCTCAAATGGATCAATATGCAGAAAATCTATCAAGCATTCTTGATTTGGCAGACCAGTTACAAGCCGCTGATACTGACGGCATAGAACCTCTTGCAAATCCTCTCGATGCAGAGCAACGCCTAAGAGCGGATAAAGTAACCGAGACCAACCAACGTGAACACCTTCAGAAAAATGCACCAAGCACTGAAGCAGGGTTGTTTTTGGTTCCTAAAGTGATTGAGTAATCCATCAAACTCAATGCGCTGAGATCAAACAATTTAGGTTGCCCCTTGAGCCAAAGTTATTTAACCATCAAATAATTCAATGCTCGCAACCCAAAAAGAATTAGACAAATACAAATATTGGACAACCCCATGCACAACAAGACATTAGCCGAGCTGGCGGATGGTCTGAAATCAGGCGAATTTTCCAGCGTCGAATTAACGACTCATTATCTTGACCGAATTAAGTCATTGGATAGCCAAACCAATGCATTTATTTCTGTGACAGAAGAGCAAGCACTTAGCCAAGCAGCAGAAGCAGACAAAACCCGAGCAGCCGGAGATGCAACAGCATTAACGGGCATCCCTATTGCGCATAAAGATATATTTTGTACCGAAGGCGTAAAAACAAGTTGTGGTTCCAAGATGTTGGACAACTTCATTGCACCTTACGAGTCCACGGTAACTGAAAAGTGTAATAACTCAGGATTAATCATGTTAGGTAAAACTAACATGGATGAATTCGCTATGGGTTCAACCAACGAATCCAGCTTTTACGGCCCAACTAAAAACCCATGGGACAACACCAAGATTCCAGGGGGGTCATCAGGCGGTTCTGCTGCGGCTGTTGCAGCGCGCTTAGCGCCTATTGCAACAGGTACGGACACCGGCGGTTCCATTCGTCAACCTGCGTCCATGTGTGGTATCACAGGCTTAAAACCAACGTACGGCCGTGTCAGTCGCTGGGGCATGATTGCCTTTGCATCCAGCTTGGATCAAGCTGGACCAATGGCTCAAACGGCTGAAGACGCAGCCATGCTAATGAACAGCATTGCAGGTTTGGATCATAAAGACTCGACATCAATAGATACACCCGTTGATGATTATACAGCCAACCTAAACAATGGTCTTGAAGGCTTGCGTGTTGGTTTGCCAAAAGAGTATTTCGCAGAAGGCCTTGATGATTCTGTAAAGACTGTCATCGAATCAGCCATTAAAGAAATGGAGAAACAAGGCGCAATCCTGAAAGAAATCAGCCTAGCGACGACCTCTCTTTCTATCCCGGCTTATTACGTCATTGCACCCGCAGAAGCGTCCGCAAACTTATCTCGCTTTGACGGCGTGCGTTTCGGCCACCGTTGCGAAGATCCAAAAGATTTGACCGATATGTACACACGTACCCGTGGCGAAGGGTTCGGGGACGAAGTTAAACGACGCATTATGGTCGGTGCTTACGCACTTTCTGCAGGCTACTACGACGCTTACTACAAGAAGGCACAACAAGTACGTCGTTTAATTAAAAACGATTTCATTAAAGCCTTCGATGAAGTTGATGTTATTGCTGGCCCTACAGCGCCAACCACTGCATTTGGCCTTGGTTCAATCAAAAATGACCCAGTAGCCATGTACCTGGAAGATATCTTCACGCTTTCAGTGAACCTGGCGGGTCTACCAGCGATTACTGTTCCTGCTGGCTTTGCCAACGGCATGCCTACGGGTCTGCAGCTGATTGGTAACTACTTCCAAGAATCAAAGCTTCTAAACATCGGTCATAAGTACCAACAAGTCACTGATTGGCACAAGAAAACACCAGAGCAGTTTGCTTAATTCATCAGCAACGCTCTAAGTAAGAGGATTACATTATGCAATGGGAAACGGTTATTGGACTGGAAATCCATGTTCAGCTTGCCACCGAGTCCAAGATTTTCTCTGGTGCCAGCACTAAGTTTGGTGCAGAACCAAACACTCAGGCTTGTGCACTCGATTTAGGTCTACCAGGTGTGTTACCTGTCGTAAACGAAAAGGCCATCGAATTAGGCGTTCGTTTTGGATTAGCAATCGATGCTGAAATTGGTATGAAATCAGCTTTCGATCGTAAAAACTATTTCTACCCTGATTTACCTAAAGGGTATCAAACAACCCAGATGGACTACCCAATTGTTGGCGTAGGTCATATGGACATTGAACTTGAAGATGGTTCAACCAAACGCATTGGTGTGACTCGTGCGCATTTGGAAGAAGATGCAGGTAAATCACTGCACGAAGACTTTGATGGCCAATCCGGGATCGACTTAAACCGAGCAGGCACACCGTTGCTTGAAATCGTGTCTGAGCCTGACATCCGCTCAGCCAAAGAAGCTGTAGCTTACGTTAAAAAGATTCACTCATTAATTCAGTATCTTGATGTCTCTGACGGCAACATGGCTGAAGGTTCTATGCGTGTGGATTGTAACGTTTCAATTCGTCCGAAAGGCCAAGAAGAATTTGGTACTCGAACTGAAATCAAAAACGTAAACTCCTTCAAGTTCATCGAAAAAGCCATTAACACAGAAATTGAGCGTCAAATTGATCTAATCGAAGACGGCGGCACTGTGGTGCAAGAAACGCGTCTTTACGATTCAGCGAAAGACGAAACTCGCTCAATGCGTAGCAAAGAAGTCGCCAATGATTACCGTTACTTCCCATGCCCAGATCTGCTGCCTATCATCATTGAACAGTCGTTCGTAGATGAGATTAAAGCAAGTCTTCCCGAACTGCCAGATCAAAAACGAGATCGTTTCCAGCAGGAAATGGGTCTGAGTCACTATGACGCATCCGTTTTATCGGCAAGTCGAGATTTGGCTAACTATTTTGAAGTGGTTGCCACCGAAGCGAAAGATGCAAAGCTAGCGGCAAACTGGGTGATGGGCGAATTATCTAAGTTCTTAAATCAAAGCGACCTAGAAATCTCTGCCAGCCCAGTCTCAGCAGAGCAACTCGCAGGCATGCTGATTCGCCTAAAAGACGACACCATCTCCAGTAAAGGCGCTAAGACAGTCTTAGAAGCCATGTGGGAAGGTGAAGGCTCTGCAGATGAAGTGATTGAAAAGAAAGGCTTGAAACAAGTTACAGATTCCGGTGCGATTGAATCCATCGTGGATGAAGTAATCAGTAACTGCCCTGCGCAAGTAGAGCAATACACAAGTTCAGAGCCCGACAAACGCGGAAAAATGGTTGGTTTCTTTGTAGGCCAAGTCATGAAGGCGTCAAAGGGAACGGCAAACCCTGGACAAGTAAACCAAGTATTGAAGAAAAAACTGGACGCGCTCTGCTAAAAGTAGCCACCGTCTTTTAAAGCCGTTTGAATGTTCAAACGGCTTTTTTATTTCCACCACATATCAAACCGTTCACACCACCCAATCAGATCTATTCGCCTAACAACCTCACCATAAAACTCAAACTAATTTCCTACAAAATAAAATACACTGAATTTGTTCAAGAAACTGCAACACTCTGTTGGCATCCTAGTTGCAAAGATCTTAAAGCACTAAGGAATTAAAAAATTATAACTAGGATACTAGGGAGAAATCAGGATGGGTGCAGCCGAAGATATTTTCATGGATGTGAATCAAGGGAAAATAGAAGAACCCGCGAAAGAAAAGGGTCGTAGAGGACGCAAGAACACTACTGTTAAGCGCCTTGCTGCGAGACGTAACATTGAATCGTACCAAGAAGAACGTGCATTAAATAAAAATATGGAAGAATTTTGGTTTGACGACCTTTAATAGAAATAATATCGAATAAACCATAGGTAACACCTCCTGTTACCTATGGGTACATCCTTCCAATACTCTGCTATTCGCCTCTCGCCTTAACTGCCTAAAAAACAATCAAGTAGCGTCTAACTTAAAGAAAGTTCTTTACCTACACGCCTGCGCCAGAATCACTGTATCCCCATCTAGGCACCATAACCTGCTCAATGCCTAATTGATCAAGAATCCGAGCAACCACAAAATCAATAATGTCCTCAATGCTTTTTGGTTCATGATAGAAACCTGGCGAAGCCGGCATAATAATCGCCCCCATCCGACTCAATTTCAGCATGTTTTCCAAATGTATATCTGATAATGGCATTTCTCGAACGAGCATAATCAGCTTTTTTCGTTCTTTAAGTACAACATCCGCAGCACGTTCAATTAAGTTATTACTCGCACCGCAAGCCACAGCGGATAAAGTGCCAGTACTGCAAGGGCAGATAACCATTTGGCCAGGGCCACTTGAGCCCGAAGCCACCGGCGCTAACCAATCTTCACGACCAAACACCTCAATAGCGCCTTCATTAAGGTTATAACGCTTGATTAAGTCTGCTTTTAACGTATCAGGGTTTGCAGGCCACTTCTCTTTAGTTTCAGTGGCTATAACCATTTGAGCGGCTTTTGAAACCATGAGAAATACAGGCACTTGAGCAGCAAACAAACACTCCATCAAACGCATACCATATTGCACACCCGAAGCACCGGTCAGTGCAACAGTGACAGGCTGAGTTTGAGAATACGAGCCTTGAACCATTAACCATTTCCCTCTTGATCAAGCGACAGCTGATCTAATAATCGTTGATGAACACCACCAAAGCTTCCGTTACTCATACATACAATGTGAGTACCCGGCTTTGCCGCAGCGCATACTTGCTTAACCAAATCATCCAAGTCAACAACAACGGCATTATGAGGTCGAGACCCCAGCCAATTGTGCAAATCAAACTCTAATGTATTTGATTGATACCAATAACTTCGATCTGCGGATCGGACACTTTTCTCAAGCAACTCATTGTGAACGCCCATTTTCATCGTATTTGAACGGGGTTCTAAGACAGCAATCACGGGTTGCTCCCCTACTCGGCTTCGAACACCCTCCAACGTTAAGCGAATCGCGGTTGGATGATGAGCAAAATCGTCATAAACAGTCACCCCTTTTACCTGACCTTTTACTTCAAGTCGTCGCTTAACACTTGCAAATCCTCCTAGCGCATCCGCAGTCACCTCCGGCAAGATTCCAATATTGCGCGCCGCAGCAAACACGCCTAACGCGTTCGAAACGTTATGCATGCCCAGCAAAGGCCAATCAACCCGCCCTACAGTCTTACCTTGAAATAGCACATCAAATGCAGACCCATCAGGATTAATTAAAGACGCTTGCCAATCTGCGTGCTTATTAAACACAGAGTTGTCTGCCGAAACGGTATTTGTCTCACTCCAACAGCCCTTAGAAAGCACATCAATTGAGTTCTCATCCCCTTGCGGGGAAATAACCATACCGTTCGATGGAACCGTTCTTACTGCATGATGAAATTGAGTTTTGATTGCATCTAGGTCTTTGAAGATATCAGCATGATCGAATTCAATATTATTAATTAACAACGTATTCGAATGGTAATGCACAAACTTTGAGCGTTTATCAAAAAAAGCGCTGTCGTATTCATCCGCCTCAATGACAAAGAAATCACTTTCTCCCACTCGCGCCGATACGCCAAAGTTTTCAGGAACGCCACCAATTAAAAATCCCGGTTTAAAACCCACAAACTCCAAAACCCAAGCCAACATACTGGACGTAGTTGTTTTGCCATGCGTTCCAGCAACGGATAAAACCCATTTATCTCTTAAAAGGTTTTCACCCAACCATTGTGGGCCAGAAGCATAAGGAATGCCTTCATTCAAAATACGTTCAACGCATGGGTTACCACGGCTCATGGCATTACCAATCACCACTAGGTCCGGTTTTGAATCTAATTGTTTGGGATCAAACCCCTCAATTAATTCAATACCTGCAGCAATTAATTGATCGCTCATTGGGGGGTAGACATTCGCATCCGACCCAGTCACTTTATGCCCCAATTGCTTGGCAATTTGAGCCAATCCGCCCATAAAGGTGCCACATACACCGAGGATATGAATATGCATTACGATGATCCCTAACGTCGCATTAATCGGCAAAGCATAGCATCTTGGCTTTTCTCGTCGCAAAGAAATCCTTTTTTCGATAGAATCAACGGCATTTTTTAATGGCCAAACGTTTGGAGCTTACAGAATGACCACACTTAATGACTCTTTGAAGCAGCAAGAGTGCGACGCATCTCTGATTGATGTGATTCAGAGAATACTGTCTGCCAGCAAAGATATATCTTTCAGACTGCAACAAGGTGCATTAGCCGGTATTCTAGGCGCAACAGAAGATGAGAACGTTCAAGGAGAAACACAGAAGAAACTTGACGTAATCTCTAACGACCTTCTTAAAGATGCATTACAAGAATCTCCATACGTTTGCGGTATCGCTTCCGAAGAAGAAGACTTCGCTGTACCAGCAAACCCTGAAGGCGACTTTTTGGTAACGTTCGATCCTCTGGATGGTTCGTCCAACATCGACATCAACGTAACCGTTGGTACTATCTTCTCAATTATGAAGACAACGGGAAATAAAGATCTAGCTCAAGATTTCCTTCAAGCAGGTACAAATCAAGTTGCTGCTGGTTATGTTCTCTATGGGCCTTCCACCATTCTTGTTATCACCACAGGTAAAGGTGTAACAATGTGGACTCTGGATAACAGAATTGGTGAATTTATTTTAACCAACGGCAACGTTCAAATCCCTGAACAAACAAAAGAATTTGCCATCAACATGTCCAACCAACGTTTTTGGGCTGAGCCTGTACAGCAATACGTCACGGACCTACTTGCTGGTGAAGAAGGCCCTATTGGCAAACGATTCAACATGCGCTGGGTAGCTGCAATGGTGGCAGAGGTTCATCGTATTCTGACTCGTGGAGGTATTTTCATGTACCCATGGGACAGTCGTGATCCAAAAAAACCTGGCAAATTGCGTTTAATGTATGAAGGAAACCCAATGGCGTTTCTGGTTGAACAAGCTGGCGGCCTATGCTGCACGGACACGGAACGCATGCTGGAAGTTGCACCAACAGAAATTCATCAGCGTGTGCCTGTGTTCCTTGGTTCTAAAGAAGAAGTCGAGCGCGCTATCAGCTATAGCAAATAGCAAGACGCATTGGAAACACACCTAATCTATCGAACCAATCAAACCCTCAAAACGGAGCGGTTGGTTCGACGTCAGCAAGCGCTGACCTAATTTATTGCGAGGAGATAATTATTATGGCCGGTTTACTAAACAAATTATTTAAGCCTAAATGGCAGCACAAATCCGAAAACATTCGCGACGCTGCCGTTAAACAACTGTCAGAAAACGAACCTGATCAATTGCAAGTTTTGCTTAAGATCATCACCACTGACAGCGTTGATTCAGTAAGAAACACAGCATGTTTACAGCTTAATAATATTGGCATCATCACTGAACTGACTCAACACCAAGATAAAGTAACTCAAAGGATTGCTAAACTGCGCCTTGAAACGATCTTATCCGTTGAAAACCAATCACTTTGGCCTAGCAGTGAACAACAACTTGCCGACCTAGTTATTACTCTTCCGAATCTACCCACCATTCCAGAACTACTGGCAAAAGTTAAATCTCAAACGATCTTAGCTCAGGTTGCCGAGCAAGCTCGCGTTACCAGTATTCGACAACAAGCAGCTCAAGCAATTACTGACGAAAGCGTGCTTGAAGCTCTAGAAAAAGCAATCAAAGGTAAAGATAAAGGCTCTCAAAAAATCATTCGAGAGAAATTGGCGCTATTGCACAGTCAACGTCAATTAAAGCAAAAACAAGAAGAAGGGATAGCGCAAACAATTCTCGCCGCAGAACAACAAGCAAAGCTGCCATTCCAACCGCTTTGTGAGGCGAAGCTCGTCACGCTAAATGCTCGCTGGGACAAGATCAAAGAAAACGCGTCAGACACTCACGCATCAAGTTTTGCAAGCGCCATAAACATTTGTAAATCCGTTATTGCAGATCACTACCAAGCAGAAAGTGAAAAGAAAGCAAAAGCTGAAGCGCACAAAGACGCAAAAGAAGAACAAGAAGCAACAGTAGAACTGCTTGAGCAAGAACAAGACCTAATTGTCGAGCAAGGTGACTTCAATGGCCCTGCGCTGAACGCCTTACTTAAAACGCAAGACAATCGCTGGCAGGACAGCTGCGAAACCAGCCGTCCACAAAAACCTCTAAGTAATCGTTTCGACCGTGTACGCAACTCACTTGGTCAATTCATTCAAGCCAAAGACAAGCTCGAAGAAAGCAAAGAAGCCATTGAACAGCTTTTAGCAAATGAATCACCTAATTTGTCTGAACTTAAGCAACTGATGTACGCCATCAAATGGCCATCAGAGTTGAATGAACCAGAACTTCTGACTCAAGTGCTTAACATTCTAGGGGATGCGCAAAAAGAACAACGCCGAGTTCGCAGCAATTTAAAACAAGACTGTAAAACCTCTGAAGAGCTACTTGATAAAGCAGAAAGCATGTTAGCGGAAGGCAAGCTAAAAGGTATCTTCCAGAACATACGCCAAACTCAAGAAATCATGAAGAACTGGCCTAACGAGCGAAAGATCAATAAGCGCCTTAGCCAACTTCAGTACAAATTCAAAGAAATGAAAGATTGGCAAGACTACGCAGTACTTCCTAAGCTTGAAGGCCTGTGCGATAAAATGGAGTCACTTGTCACATCAGAACAAGGGCTGGATTACATCGCGAGTCAGCTTAAACAAGCACGAAACGATTGGAAAGAATTGGGGTACAGCGATAACAACTACGGCCAGGCCCTGTGGCACCGCTTTAAAGACGCGTCAGAGAAGGTTAACGAACGCTGTAAACCTTACTTTGAGTCCATTGCCCAGCTTCGTGCAGATAACCTTCAGCGTCGAAAAGACATCATTACTCAACTGGAAGATTTTGTTGAGAAAGTCGTTTGGGATAAGGCCGACTGGAAAGTCATTGACCTTCTGCACCGCCAGTCGATCGAAGAATGGAAAAGTTGCACCCCCGTAAATCGATCTGAAGTCGAAAAAATACAAACCGCCTTTGATACACCGTTACACATTCTTAAAGACCGTTTGAAAGAAGAACGAGATAAGAACACTGAGGTTAAGCAATCTCTGCTCTCTGAAGCAAAAGAATTGTTGAACGAAGAAAACCTCAAAAAAGCGACCGACCAAGCCAAAGCACTACAGAAAAAGTGGCAGCAAGTTGGTGTGTGTCATCGTAGACAAGAACAGCACCTTTGGAAAGATTTCAGATCCGTCTGTGATCAACTGTTCGGTAAGCGCTCAGAGCAGTGGCAAGAGCAAAAAGACCAACGCGATTCCAATTTAACCAAAGCACAGGAAATCATCGGTCAAATTCAACAGCTGGCTGAAGAAACATCTTCAAACAGTAAAGAGTTGTCGAACCAGCTCCGTGAACTTCAAACGAGCTATGGCAATGTGGGTAGCATCCCTAAAGAACATTACGAAAAGCTTGAAGAGCAATACCGAGCAGCGAGCGATCGAATTAAAGAGAAAATGTCTGAACTTAAGCGCGCTCAAAAAGCAGCTCAAGGTGAAGCGTTATTCAATAAGCTTAAGGTTTATCATGAAGCCAGCATCAACCAGTTATCTTCTGAAGATGCCTCTCAACAGTGGGAAGGTATTATCGTCGAAGATAAGAAGCTGGTTAAACTACTTGAAGGCGCATGGAAAAACTTGCACGCTGGTAAATCAGCTCTGACGCCGACAACGGAAGACAAACTTCGTGAGCTTTGTATCCGCAGTGAAATTGTTGCAGATAAACCGTCTCCTGAGTCCGACCAAAGTTTGCGTATGTCTCTGCAAGTTGAGCGTTTATCCAAAGGCATGAACAACAACCAAGACAATAAAGAGACATCAACCAGCTTATTGTCTGAATGGCTATCCCTTGAAGTCCCAGAACAAAACTTCAATGAATACCTAAACCGATTGTTAGTGGCTCTGGAATACAAGTAGCAGCAAACACGCGATAAGACACACGTTATAGTCGCTGAAATAAAACCTCTTAAACCCCCATATTAATTGGGTAAGTTTAAGGGGTTTTTATTTAAATACGCATCACGTATTTCAATTAAAGTCCCATCCGCCTTCAACTGCCTTAACGACTCATTAAACTGACGAATGATTTCTTGGCCATCTTCTCGTTCCCTCGACACGATAAAATATAAACTGGCATCAAATAACGCATTTTTAAAATGCTTAATTCCCGCTTTAAATTTGTAATTGTCCAAAATAAATCGTCCCGTGACGGTGTCTATAGGCACGAGATCCACCCTGCCAAGCGCCAACAAACGAAAACAATCAAATAAAGTCGAAGGTTGGTCTATTTCAAAAAAACCAGTAGATAACAGAGGCTTCTCAAGTTCATTTAATGAATACCCATTCGGACGGCAAATACGACGCCATCCCTTCTGCTTCAATAACTCAATGGTCCAAATGTTCTCTTCGCCTCCATCACGGGAAAATAAATGGCTGGAAATATCGAAAATAGAGTCCGAGTAATAAAACTCGTTGTCACGAATTTTATCCCACACGTACGGGAACGTTCCTAAGTGGATGCCTTGCTTAGCTTGTTCATACCCCCTTGCCCAAGGTTCGTAAACAATTTCAAAATCAAAATAATCCTCCGTTTGGTCCAAAACTTTTGCCATCACAGGAATCATTAGTCCGTTATCACGTAACGAGCTGTCAACGTATGGAGGGTATAAATCCCCTGTGGTGATCGTTTCGGTAGCGTGCAAACTCAAGGAGAAGCAAAAAAATACACTTAAGAAAAATAACCTTCGAACAATCATTTTTGCATCCCAGTTAACATCTTTATAATATGGTGACGTTTTAAAATAATTAAAAAAATAATAATCACTTAAGGATAGAACATGCGCACGCGTCTAGCTGCCCTACTAACGATATGCTTTACTCTTTCAGCTCCGGCTCACGCCGATCTTCCAATAGACTCAGTGGGTGCAGGTTATTGGTTTGATGAAGGTGAGTACCTCGAAGTTTATCAAGAAACAGACACGGGTTTTCATCCCCAAGTATTCTTAGGAACGGATGTCGTAGGCATCAGTGTGAAAACAGACCCCCTCGTTGAAAAGTACGGTGTAGAACTCGCTCCCTATTTTGGTTTAGCAGCAACAGACACCTTAGAAGGCCTGTTAGGCGCTGAAATCTCTAAGAATCTAAACGTTGCGAGCAAACGTCTGAATATGTACTTTCGATTAAACATCGACTTTGATAATGCGGAATACATGACCGGTGTTCGTTACTTCTTTGATTCTGAATAGTCAGTCACTCTCAATAGACAAGGGAACTGAATGAACACGTCACTTAAACTGTTTCTCTCTGGCGCACTGACCGTGTGCCTTACCGTACCCTCCTTAAGCTTGGCTGATGGTAATCATTCTTCTCTTTTACTGATGATGATCAGCAACAAGATTAAAATGGAAAAGATGATCACTGCAGCTGAAGAAGACAACAGCTTATGCAACCAGAACTCTGAGCAAGCATCCAAAATGATGAAAACCACGCTTCATATGCTTTCAGAGTATTCAAAAGAAAAATCAGGTAATTACGTTAACCAGTCCGCTTACGCTGATAGCCTTGAGCAACGCGCTAAAATGATTGAGAAGTTTTCATTGTTGCTAGAACGCTTATTCAATCTGAAGCAGTCTTGCTAAGTGACGCTACACAGACTGTCTGGCCATGACTTATTAGCATTACACTGGATACTATTAAAAACTGCATACAATTAAACTGTAGAGATATAAACAGCTTAGAAATAGACTGCAGCGGAGGCGTTTAGAAACACCCTTTAAGTGTTAATTTGCCTCTGCTTCTTCCGCCCTGTTTAGAACATACTTAATGACATCCCTCCACGTTAAAATCCCCAACAGGTTCATTTCATCATCAACAACCGGTAAACATGATACGCTTTGATCAATGATCGTCCGTAAAGCTCGTGTCGCGCTGGTATTTGGGTAAACCGTCAAAGGACCACGACTCATAAACTGGTGTGCGGGTTTCCTTAATACCTCAATTTCTGCCACCGTAGCATTGCCTGACTCCACCCGAGGAGAAATGTAATAAAGAACGTCTCGATCCGAGACCATCCCAATCAACTTATTATTTTCATCTAAGACAGGTAAATGATGAAAGCGGTGCTGTCGAAAGATTTTCCAAACGTCCGACAAAATCGTATCCATTGTAATCGATTCAACGTTTGAGCTCATAAGATCAGAAACTTGCATGGCCAATCCCTTGTTTGTTATTCACTTTATTTTAAGAGTATAGCCTTAGATGCCCTGAATAAATATCACCCTACGCTGAGCCATCAACAAGGATCCATCAAAAGGCTTTATTCAAAGAAAGAACAGAGAATTAGCCCACTAACCCAGATAAGAACTCACCAACCCGTTGATCGATCCAATAACTGCCATCAGAGTTAAAAGAAACAAACCCTACATGACCGCCGTTCCCCGGTGTTTCAAGGTACAAATGAGAAGAGTCATCCGCTTGTTGATAAGGATAAGCGCTTTCTGAGAGAAACGGATCGTCTTTCGCATTGATCAAAAGAGCAGGAATAGAAATGTCTTTTAAATAGCTCAAACAACTGGATTGAGTCCAATAATCCGTGGCGTCTTTAAAGCCATGAAGTGGCGCAGTATAGGCATCATCAAACTGTCTAAAGTCCCGAATCTCAGCGTAGTGCTCAACAGAAATGTCTTCAGGAAACGTCTCTTGTTTTGCCTGCATCTTGCCATACAAATCACGCAAAAAGCGTTTCATGTAAATACGGTTGTTCGGTTGCGCTAATTGGTTTGCACACCCTTCCAAATCACAAGGCACAGAGACTCCAACAGCGCCTACAACCTTATCATTTAACTCTGCGGCTTCACGACCGGCATGAAGCAACGTTAAATTGCCACCCATGCTGAACCCAACCAAAGCAATTTCCTGATACCCCTGCTCACTGGCATGGGCAACCACATGAGCTAGATCATCCGTGGCGCCACTGTGATAAAAACGCTTCTGTCGATTCATTTTTGGTCCACAAGAACGGAAATTCCAAGCCAGCGCATCCCAGCCCAGTTTGTTCATGTGGCGAACCATGCCAAGGACATACGGTCTTTCACTGTGCCCTTCCAACCCATGGGAAACAATGACCAATCTACGCGAACCGGTTTCATACCAATCCAAACAAAGAAAATCATGATCCAATGTATCAATCATTTCTCTACGACTCATGACAGGCTTCAACCTTCGAAATAGAGAAGGGAAAATTGTATTGGCGTGACCATTTCTTAAAAATAATGGCGCACGATAGCTACTAGTAATATTCGGCATCAGAATCCTCCTGTCAGCTATTAGATCGAAACCCGTTAAGAACATCAATTATTCTTGACCTAAAAAATGAACCATGATTCACTTCTTAAAAAAATAAATACGGATTCACATCATGGTTTACCGAGCAACACCGCTGACAGAATCAAAAAAAATGGAATGCAGAGAAAAACTTCTCGCGTCCGGCCTAAAGCTTGTTTTAGAAGGCGGCTTTGGCAATATCACCATCATTAAAGTAGCCCAAAGATCCCAAGTTGCCACAGGCACTATGTATCGATACTTCTCCTCCAAGGGCGAACTTTGTGAAGATATTTTTCGAACAGCCACAGAAATTGAACTATCGAAAGTCGCCAAAACGTGCCAACAACCAGGCACCCCCACCGACCGAATGAATCAAACACTCACCGAATTTGCGCAACGTGCAATTAAAGGCCGACGACTCGCCTACGCACTCATAGCAGAGCCAGTTGACAGCATGCTAGATGAAACGCGCCTTCAGTTCAGACGTGCCTACGCAAATCACTTTTCTCGCCTGATTGAAGAAGGCATACAAACAGGTGAATTCTGTGAACAACCCAGCATGATATCAGCCACTGCAATTATTGGTGCCATCTCTGAAGCACTGATAGGGCCTTTATCCCCTGAAAACTGCGACCCCATTGAAAGCCAAAAACTGACTCACGACATTGTTAGCTTTTGCTTACGTGCACTTTCAGCCAAATAAACAACGGAACACACCATGACTCACAATATAAATGTTCTATCTGATACCCATGAAGTCACAAACCAATTACATCCCCTAGAAAACATCAACTTATTCACTCAAGATCAGGCATTAACAGAAGCGGTTGAACGTGAACATGCCGCGTGGGCTTTGGACGAACTGAAACAGTTCGGCCAACTAACGGGATCCTCCGAGGTCTTGGAACTCGGACACTTGGCCAACAAACACAAACCCACGTTCAAAACCCACAACCGTTTTGGCCAACGCGTGGACCAAGTGGATTTCCATCCCTCTTACCATCAGCTCATGGATCAAGCCATTGGACACGGTTTACACGCCAGACCATGGACACAACAGAAAGCCGGAGCGCATGTCGCAAGAGCAGCTAAAACCTACATGCAAACTCAAGTCGAAGCAGGTCACGGCTGCCCAGTCACCATGACATTTGCTTGTACGCCAACGTTCTTAAAACAACCCAACATCGCACAAGAGTGGTTGCCACTCATCCACAGTAATCAGTACGACAAAGCCAACAAACCCTATTTTGAAAAATCCGGGTTGACCATCGGCATGGGCATGACCGAAAAACAAGGAGGCTCTGACGTTCGAGCCAACACAACCAAAGCCTACCCCGTAGGTCAAAAAGGGGCTGGCGAGCTGTATGAACTGGTGGGACATAAGTGGTTTTTATCTGCACCAATGAGCGATGCTTTCTTAGTGTTAGCACAAACAGAAGGCGGCCTGTCTTGCTTTCTTCTCCCTAGGTGGCGACCGGATGGCACACGAAACCCCGTCCACGTTCAACAGCTCAAAGATAAAATGGGGAACGTTTCAAACGCCTCCAGTGAAGTTGAATTCCGAGGCGCCCTTGCCTGGCTGATCGGTGACGAAGGCAGAGGCGTTGCGAACATATTGGAAATGGTTGCCCTTACCCGATTTGATTGCATGGTCGGTTCCTCATCCGGCATGAGACAAGCCATCAGCCAAATCATCCACCATTGTGAGCATCGTAGTGTTTTTGGTAAGCCATTAATCCAGCAGCCCCTCATGCAAAATGTTCTGGCTGACTTGGCCTTAGAAAGCGAAGCCGCCATGGCTCTTTCATTTCGAATGGCTCGAGCATTGGATCAAATGCAAACCAACGAACACGAAGCCATGATCATGCGACTCGGAACAGCCATAGGTAAGTACTGGATCTGCAAACGGACACCCGCCCACGCCTATGAGGCCATGGAATGCATTGGTGGTTCTGCCGTTATGGAAGACAGCATCATGCCTCGCCTTTATCGTGAAGCACCTATAAACGCAATCTGGGAGGGCAGTGGTAACGTTCAATGCCTAGATGTTTTGCGAGCCATAATAAAGACCCCCAAGTCCTTAGAGGCCTTAATGGCCGAGTTTAACTCAGCGCATGGCAAGAACCCAGATTATGACCAACGCTTAGCCATTATTTCAGAACAGGTCCGGGACCTTAATAGCTTTGAATACCAAGGAAGGATACTAGTAGAACAATTGGCTCTGCTATTCCAAGCCAGCGTTTTAATTAATTCAGGCAATGAAACCGTCGCAGACATGTTTTGTGCAGCAAGATTAAGAACAGATCGCTCAACCATGTATGGAACCCTACCGAAAGAATTTGATTTCCAGCGTTACATTGCACGTTCTTCTCTCGCATAAAGACGCCAAAGATCTAATTTCTGAGTAAACAGTCAAATATAAGAACATCAATATCAAAATATATTGATGTTTTTTTGACTCTCAAAAAATCACCGTAACCAAGTGTGATCCACTTAACATTTTTCAATAACACAAAGACAACAGACTAATTTATAAACAGCTGAGATAATACTTTCATCCTTTCACATATGTGAGCGTTTGAGAGCGTTTGGATCTTTCATTTTTGTTTTTTTAGCCATCATATTTATGATGGCTTTTTTATTTCCGGTCGATAATCATTCAGCTAAAAAGTTCCATATTCCAGTCCAAATTTTTCCTCTGAATGGCCCTTTATTCTGGAACAAAGCTTTCCAAATTTACATACAGACCTATCCCAATATCCTTCTTATACTGAACATTAGATTAGCTTTGGTACTGTTTCTTTAGCATCTGTAAGCGAAGGAATTTCCGAAGTTAATGCTTCCTTAAGTGCTAGCTTTTGTTATTTAGGTTCGGGTTTCCGAACCTTTTTTTTGCCTGTTTTTTAAGCAAACAAAGCACACCAATGATCTTTAATCAAAACGACGCAACAAAACCTCTTTCGCTTGCGCAACCAATCGAGACAAATAATCATTTCCACCTCGATCAGGATGAACCTTCTGCATCAACGATTTATATGCGTGGTTGATCTCTTCTTTCGTCGCGTCACTTGAAACACCAAGAATCTCGCACGCCTCTTTCTCCGATAACGAATCTGAAGGGGCTCCTGAGTTAAAGCTCTGAGATGAATGCTGGCCAGACAGCTCTTCTGTAAAAGACGATTGCCACTGTTCACCGTACGCTTGCTGCAAAAAGACGGCAAGTAATTGAGCAGACTTTACATCACTGCTTAAACAAGACGTTAATAACGCCTTAAGCTGTGCTTCAGTAAGAGAAGATAAGGCCAATCCCTTATCGCTGCCTTTCAGGACTTTTCCATCAACCTTGCCATTCACCGGGCTAACGGTCAGTTGCAACCACTCCCCCATTAACTGACGCTGTTGACTCGCTCTGCTTTTCTGCCACTGCAATGCAAACGGCATAAGACGACGAAGATACGGAAAGGAAGCCTTAGCCAGCGGAATCAAGGCAGCAATCGCACCGGTGATCCAATGTACTCGGCCAGTCAGCGTTAATAAAATCAGTACCGCCGCACCGCCCCACAACCCAAACGTTAACAACGACTTTTTCGTAGCCACCGGATCTTGCTTTTTCCACCAGCGATACGCATACCAAACAACGAACATGGCTATAAATAAGAACAATAGCTTTGACATGACCTACACCCAATTAAACAACTCAAACTACAAAAAGGTACATAAACCCATACATATTGTTGCACCTCGCCAACAAAACGTATCCGTACAAGATCAATAACCACGTAAACTATAATGAACGACTCATCGAGCTTATATAGTTTCATGCTGACAACAATTGCGAATCATACCATCACTTTGCACCAGAACTTTGCTGTTATTGTTCCGCACCCAAACACGGAACTCACCGCAGCAAGTCTACAAGCCATTGAGCAACGGTTCGGCCCTTACACCCTACAAAATTACGGCGTTATTTTATATCCACACAACCGATACGCTGTCAGCTTCTGTGCAATGCAACACTTAACCAACTTGCCAGAAAACATCTACGTCAGCATTGTCAGTGGTTCAGAGCGTACAAGAATGGTCTTTGATTTACTGAAACATATGACCAATCGAGTGGAGATTTTCTCCACCACAAATTCTGCGGAAGCTTGGATAAAGCATATATTATGACGGTTCATTTCCATTGTCCGTCATCCTAGACTTTCCTAAGGTTTTTTATGGCTCTAGGGATTCAATGCATCCCCAAACTATAAATAAACATTGTTAATTGCGCCCACTAATAAAGTACGACATTATGGATAAATAATGTCTTAAAAAAACAATAACAATTCGATTATACAACTCATATACTGAAAATATTGTGACTCAACATCTAGAGAAAGAAGCCTCTGAAGCGCTCGACAAAGGCTTTAGTCGACTTAAATTTGATCACCCCAAACTTGAACGCGCTTTTGAGCGTCACTACTTTGCCCAGTTTTTTCAAAAAGCCGTCCCATCATTAGCCGTTGGGCTTGTACTGTATTTTAGCTTTATGTTCGGTGACAAGATGATGATCCCCGAACTGTTCGAAGAAAGCCTAATGTTAAGAGCCACCGTTGCAATACCAAGCGTATTTGCGCTGCTCGTCATTAAATGGGGAAATGAAAGTCGCTGGCAATACTTCAGCATCTGCGCCATGTTTTGTGCAGTGAATGCCTCTATATCGCTACTTGGTTATTGGGCCGCACTGCAGGGGCAACACTATTACCAAAGTGGTACTTTGCTGGTCATTATGTTGTGCTGTACTCTGGCTCGTTTGCCTTTTTGGTTCGCCTTTTCTACCACGTGTATCATGTTAATTACCTATGGCTTAGCCATTGGTGCTACTAACGCATCCCCACCGGACATCTTTCTAAACAACCTACTGGTCTTTTGCGGTGTCGCCTTCTTAGGGTTAGTAAGCAACTACCAACACAACTTCGACGTACGAAAAGATTTCTTACAGAGCTTATTACTGAATGTCGAAAAAGAACGACTTACCCTCGACAAACGAAAGTTCCAACACATTTCAAATACCGACGGCTTATCCGGCCTTTATAATCGACGCTTTCTAGATCAACGTTATGAACAGGAGTGGACGTCAGCCCTGCAACTGAATAACTCCCTGTCCGTCATGATGATTGATATAGACCGATTTAAATTATTTAACGACAACGCAGGGCATCAATCGGGTGATCAAGTCATTACCCAAGTCGCGACCACCTTAAAAAGCTCAGTACGACGAACTCAAGATTTGGTTGCTCGTTACGGGGGGGAAGAATTTATCATCCTCTGCCCTTCTATCACGAAAGAACGCGCGCAAGAAATGGGTGAAAATATTAGACACGACATAGAAATGCTTAATATCAAACACCCAGAAGGCGGAGTCGTTACCGTAAGCATTGGTATTGCCTCTGTCATTCCAGAGAAGGACATGCAGCCATCCAAGCTTCAGAAACACGCAGACGACGCTTTGTACTTTGCTAAACAGCAAGGCCGTAACCAAGTTCGAACCGCCGATGAACTGCCCAATAAAAACTCATCACACTAAGTTGTTATTTCGGTAATCAACCACGGCTTGATTAACTTCTTCCATAGTATTCATAACAAATGGGCCATACTGAACCACCGGTTCTTCCAGAGGTTTGCCTGATAATATGAGAACGCCCGCGCCCTCTTTCATACCCATCTCGAACAATTGATCGCCTGAAACCAACGCCATCGCCCCTCTAGAAATGGACGTACTTTCAACGTTCACTTCCCCAGCATACACATAAACTAAAAACTTCTGGTTATCAGGATGAGAAACCGTCACTCGAGTGGCTTTGCTAGCATGTAAGGTATAGACCGATGCTTGTGTCGTGTCTCGTATAACCGGAGCTTCCAGTCGTTGCTCATCAACACCCAAGACGCCACCTATGCCTCGTACAACAACACCATTAACCTGCTTTTCAACCCACTGGTCGGCGTTCAAATCTTGGTATGAGGCACATTGCATTTTTTCTTCTGAAGGCAAATTCAACCAAACTTGAAAGCCATGCAACAGGCCTTCGTCTTGCTCGGGGATTTCTGAATGAATCACGCCTCGACCTGTGGTCATCCACTGGCCGCCACCCGCTTCAATCACACCATTATTACCTAAGTGGTCTCTATGGCGCATTTTACCTGCCAACATAACAGTGATAGTTTCGAACCCTCGATGAGGATGAGAAGGAAACCCCTCAAGGTAGTCATCCGCCTCTGTTGAGTGGATTTCATCAATCATTAAAAAAGGGTCCAACAAAGCAACATCAGACATTCTTGAAATCCGATTGATTTTAACTCCCGCACCGTCCGATGCGGGTTTGGATTGAATAACTTGAACATTGCCCATGCTTAACTCCGCTATTAGCGATTGATGATGACTTGCTGATGAAAGTGACGTACCGAAGTATTTGTAACCTCGGTACTTAATCCCCTAAAACTTAAAGCCCTTCTACAATCTGCTCTATTTTCTGATGCGCTTGATGTAATGCAGCTTCTTTTTCACCCATGTTCAAGGCTTCAGCATACACAAACTCAACATTCTCAATGCCAAGAAATCCCAATACATCAACTAAGTAATGTGTTTGAGTGTCTTTAGGCGTGCCTTTATACATACCACCACGAGCAGCAGCGATGATGACCTTTTTAACATTACTGACCAGACCCACAGGCCCTGTTTCTGAGTAGCTGAAAGTTACGCCTGCTCTTGCCACATAATCAATCCATGACTTAAGCGTCGAAGGAATACCAAAATTATACATAGGTACGCCTAACACGATGTAATCAACAGACTTCAACTCTTCGATCAACTCATTCGATACCTTCAACTCAGCTTGCTGTGCTTCAGTCAATTGCCCTTCATCTTCAGACATAAACGCAGTCACCGTTTCGCCACTCAAATGGGCGACCGGAGAAGTAGCAAGATCACGCTCAATGATTTCAATGTCACCAAACTGCTGCTTAAGAACCGATACACTGCGGTCAACCAACTTAGAAGACTCACCTTGACCAGAAAAAATTGAACTCTTAATTACCAACGCTTTACTCATAACACTGTCCTTATCAAATTCGTACTTTAGATTAGTTACTTATCAGTAACTGCTTTGATAAACAGTTTATATCGCCTAGACTGATATAAAAGAAGATAGATCTGATACGAACAATCGACAAAATAGATAAATATTCAGAATCACCTCTGATTTTCACCCCACGTTATTCGTTATGGAGCCCAAATGCCTAAAGTCACACTGGATCAATGGAAAATGTTTCACGCGGTGATAGAGGAAGGCGGTTACGCGCAAGCGGCCGACAAACTTTATAAAAGCCAATCCACCATTACCTACGGCATTCAAAAGTTACAAGACCAGCTGGGCGTCAAGGTACTTGCCATCAAAGGCAGAAAAGCGGTTCTTACCAACGAAGGGGATGTGCTGCTCAGGCGCTCCAAAACCCTGCTTCGGGAAGCCGATGAATTAGAGCGTGTTGCCTCCAGTCTTTCGCAAGGGTGGGAAGCACAAATAAACATTGCCATGGATGCAATATTTCCCACATGCATCGTGACCGAAGCCTTAAACCAACTGGCCGACATCACGCCCGATACACGCATTGAATTCAGAGAAACCGTATTATCAGGCACCGGAGAAGCCCTAATTGAAGGAACGACCGACATCGCAATTACAGGCCGAGTGCCTCAAGGGTTCTTAGGTGAACCCCTGCTTAACGTCGAGTTCCAACCCGTAGCTCATCCTGATCACCCGTTAAATAAATCCGGTAAAGCCATTAGCCTGCAAGATTTAAAACGCGAACGACAAATAGTGACCATGGATTCAGGCAAGGCAAGAACCGACGCTGGCTGGTTAGGGGCAGAACAACGCTGGTCGGTCAATCATATGGCCATTGCCATTGAACAAGTCAGCCAAGGTTTGGGGTTTGCTTGGTTGCCCATCACTCGCATACGCAATCAAATAAAACTCGGCACATTAAAACCAATCCCCTTAAAAGATGGTGGAACGCGTTTTGTTCAAAGCTATCTCGTCTTTAAAGACCCGGATCAAGCAGGCCCAGGGACAAAGAAACTTGCCGAATTGTTAACCCATATTTGCACCGAAGGCAATTGCTCAAATCAAGCAACCCTGTCACCTCAAGCGGATTAAGTCCTCATAAATTGATGTCGGCTATTGAATTAATCCCAATAGCCGCGTAAAAACTACCCAATAACAATAAAATGACCAAGAGATTAAATAATGAAAGCAATCATCACGTTATCCTCGGCACTTTTATTAAGTGTTCTTGCAGGCTGTGCGAGCAAGCCTTATAGCCACCCGAACTTAGAAGCCGACGCAGGTTACCCATACCAAAAGCTTCAAACGTTTTGCATCACGCCCAAGCAATTTACAGGCAGTGCAACCGACGTTGAACAGACCATCACCTCGGGCCTAAAGACGACCTTAGAAGCCAAAGGGTATAGCATGACATCATGTGCCAACAGTGACTTTGAAGTTGAATTCTACGCGCGTCGCACCGAAGAAAAGCGTATGGAAACCCGCCAGATTCACAGCAACATTGGCACATTCACAGATTATCGAATGGAAGACGTTCTAAAGGGCGCATTGGCCATTCACCTTAAAGACAATAACAACACCGTATTCTGGAAAAACCTGATTTCGAAAGAAACTCACGTGGCACCGCCAGAAGAACAGCAGGAACAACGAATCCACAAAGCGATCAATATTCTTTTAGAACCACTGCCGGGTAAGACTCAGTAGAAAGAACTAGGCTTATTGTTTTTTAGCTTCAAAAAAGTAGAAATCAATAAGCCTTCTTTTTATTTCTCGAACTTCCTTCTTTTTCCATACTATTTCTTTTAGCCCCTTATTAATAACTCTCTTATTCATAACTCCAAACAGAACATCGCTCGCTAAAAAGCACACTAGTAATCCGATGACCTCACTCGATCTTGTGTGACCCTGCTCCCTGCTGCTGGGAATTCAACAAACAACTTTTCAGAAACAATCTCAATCCGTTCTCGCATTTCTTCAATGGTTGAATTTCGTTTCATAGAGGCAGACGCCGTACTGACCATGACCGGTTTGCCCGTTTCCAGATCCGAGACAATGAATATCAATGCGCCCTTCGCCATATTCTCTTGAATGGTCTTATTTTGTGAATCATTTAAGTTTGGAGATATTGGGGTCACTTTACGGCCCGCAAAATACGTCAAGCCAATATCTGGATTCTCTGCCTCACCTGCTTTGAGTGGGCGATATCCCAGCGCCTTTAAGCGCGATTCTATCTCGGCCCTGAACTCCGCATCGGAATCAATATTAACCGGTTCCCATTGCCCTTTAGGGTCATTAATGATCATGCCGCCAGCCAACCAAACGAACGTCTCATATGGGCCGTCGTCGGTTGAAATGTATTCATTCTGAACGTCCACCTGCTGACGTGGCGCAGACGCACAGCCCGACAAAGAAACATAAACGCCCACCCAAGCTAAGACCAACCACCTCATGAGACACTCCCTACGAATTCAAAGCTTATTGTTAGACACTGAATCGAATAAAAAATCTCTTTCATTTCAATAAAATAAGAATATACATTGAACGCTTCAATTAATTATTCATTTATTTCTAATTTGCTTAATAAGCCTAATGTGCAACGGATTAACATTTGATAGAGTATTTCTTTCATTCGATTTAGATCTTAAGTATGGGCAGAGAAATCAATAACGCACAGTACGCCAATCTACTTTTATGTCCCGATTGCGACTTACTGATCGACAAGGTGACTTTATCGCCCAATGAAACCGCTGTGTGCTCTCGTTGCCAAGCCAAAGTACTCAGGCACCCAAAAAACAGCGTAAACAAAGTCATCGCCTTTGCATTGGCGGGCTTATTATTCTACCTGCCGGCTAATTTCTTACCCATTATGTCGTTTGAGCTTTTAGGCTTCGAAGCCACCAACACCATGCTCAACGGAGTCAGCCAACTGTTCAACGAAGGCTATTATTGGATGGCCTTTTTAGTACTCATGTGCAGTGTGTTAGTTCCCTTATTTGAACTGGGCTTACTCTTAACCATTGCGCTTCAAATGAAATTCAACAAAACCAACTCGCTGACAACCAAACTGCTATTGGCTTACCAACACCTCTCCGAGTGGGGCATGCTAGAAGTGTATATGCTCGGTATTTTAGTGGCCTACATTAAGATGATCACCATGGGCAGTATTCTGGTAGACATGGGCTTGTTCTGTTTCGTAGGTATGCTTGTATCTGCCCTGCTTACCGCCTCTTGCTTTGATACCCAACACGCCTTTGATCAACTGGAAGCCAACGCCTGATGAACCGTGGAAAACCCAATCAATTGGCGCGCTGCCATGCCTGTGGACAAGTTCAATCCTTGGCACGATCTAAACAAGAAAGCCATTCACAACAAGAGGCTAGCTCAAGGCAAGCCCCCCCCGCGCATACTAAGTGCATTCGTTGTCACAGCCATGTGTCCCTCCGTATTCCTCAAAGCATACATAAGACATGGGCGCTCTTAATTACCGCTGCCATTCTGTTCATTCCAGCCAACCTGTACCCAGTGATGACCGTAGTGACTTTTGGCTCCGGTGAACCCGCCACCATCTTTTCCGGTGTGATTCAGTTAATTCAAGCGGACATGATTCCCATTGCGGCGCTGGTGTTCATCGCCAGCATTCTGGTGCCCCTGTTTAAACTCATTGGCATGGCGTTTTTATTAACCGCCATCCAACGTCAATGGCGGATCAACCAACAATACGCCACTGTCATGTACCGTTTCATACACTTCATTGGCCGATGGTCCATGCTGGATCTCTTTATGATATCCATACTGGTCACCTTGGTTAACATGGAATCCGTCGCACGAATACTCACAGGCCCCGGCGCTACATCGTTTGGGGCACTAGTCGTCGTTACAATGTTTGCAGCACACACCTTTGATCAACGATTAATCTGGGATCTATTGGACAAGGACAACCACAAATGAACTCACATCTAAACGCGTCTGCCGCCAAACCGCTCATAAAAAAAGAAGGGTCGAGTTGGTTTATTTGGTTACTTCCTGCAATCGCCTTAATCGTCGGCAGTTGGCTGTTGTTTAAAAGCATTACGGACGCAGGCGTGGAATTTGTCTTGCATTTGGATGTCGAAGAAAACTCGGACATTATCCCCAACAAAACCGAAGTAAAATTCTTTGGTATGAAGATCGGCGTGGTTAAATCAATGGATCTATCCGAAGACCTCGCCGGAGTAAATGCCGTCATTGAAGTGGACAAACGGGCCGCTGCCATTCTACAACCCGACACACAGTTCTGGCTGGTCAAACCCGAAGTTTCCATCACCCAAATCACGGGCTTGGACACCCTAGTCTCCGGCCGATACATTACCTTTCAGTTCGGCCCAGAAACCAGCAAACTGGCCAAATCGGAAATCGCCAAACTGCCCCCCAAACAATTCGACTTTACCGCTCTTTCAGACGCACCACCGAAACCCGAATACCTTGGCGGCCTTCACCTAAGACTGAAATCCAGCCGCGTTGGCAGCATTCCTAACGATGCCCCGGTGTACTACAAGAAGATTCTGGTGGGCAATGTTGAAAGATCGACTCTGCAAGCCGACGATGAATTAATGATCGACATCTTCATCCAAGAAAAATACAAGCATTTGGTCAATAACCACTCCCGCTTCTGGAACGCCAGCGGCGTCAAAGTCGAAGGCAGTTTAAACAACCTCGACATTCAGTTGGATTCCCTCACCTCCCTAATGATTGGTGGCGTATCTTTCGAAACCGCCCCGCTGGCAGGCAAATACAAAACCGTGAACAATCATCACGAGTTTGATCTCTACGCTCAAAAAGCCGATGCGCTGACCAAAAGCAAACGCATTCAAATCTCTTTCAACAGCGGCGACGGTTTAAAACCCAAGACTTTAATCCAATACCAAGGCATCAACATTGGAGAGATTGAAACCGTGGAACTTAACCCCAAAGCCGACGGTGTGGTGGTTACCGCGCTATTGACTGAAAGCGCCGCCAATCTCGCCAGAGAAGGCAGCCAATTCTGGATCGTCAAACCTGAAATTGGTTTAGCCTCCACCAAGAATCTAGGTACCTTGTTATCAGGCTTTTACATCACAGTGAAACCTGGCAAAGGCAAGCTTACAAACACCTTCGAAGGACGAGAAACACCGCCAACCATCCAAGTTAAAAACGAAGGTTTGAAAGTCACCTTAACCGCGCCGCAACTGGGTTCTCTCAAAGCAGGCGTGAAGATCTTCTATCGAAATTTCCCTGTGGGCGTGGTGGACGGCGCCGAACTGGCCGACAACGCCCAACAGATGTTGATCTACGCAACCATTGCGCCTAAATATGCGCCGTTGATTCGCCAAAATACCAAGTTCTGGAATGCCAGCGGCATCGGCCTGAATTTCAGCCTCTTCCAAGGCGCGCAAATCGAAACAGAATCGCTCGAATCCTTACTGGAAGGCGGCATCGCTTTCGCCACCCCAAACAACAAAGACATGGGCGACAAAGTGGAAGCTGGGACGCAATTCAAACTGCATGATTCATCCGAAGATGATTGGAAAGCTTGGGCTCCGAATATTCAGCTCGCAAAATAAGCGAGCTGTACCTCTGTTTACCTCAGGCCAGCTACCAGCGGTTCTTTGGTGTCATGAGCAAACAATAAAACTCATCCCTTTGATGGATTCACCCTACATAAGAATCAATAAAATGGGGTAAAGCAATCCATCGGGAGAGTAAATTGAGAAAGTCGTTTAAAAGACACTATTGCGCATGTGTGATCATGCTATTGGCGGTTGGTGTCGCAAAAGCCACAGGAATTCAAACACCTTACGGTGCTGAGCGCTTAGGCAGTGAGGATGGAAGCATCCCTGAATGGCAGGGAGACACTGAAGATAGAACATCCTTTGGCCCTGAGTTGTTGAAAGAGCAGCCCATTTACACCATTCATGAGGCTAACCTAAATGAGTACGGCTCAGAGTTGTCTGCTGGGCTAACGTCGTTGATTCAGTCCTACCCAGACACCATGAATGTCCCTGTCTATCCAAGCCATCGCCCTGCGTATTATCCCGATTGGGTCTATCAGGCGGTCGAGAAAAATAAAACGTCGGCGGTTCTGGCGAATGACGGCAACAGCGTGATGAACACGTTCCCAGGCATTCCATTTTCAGAGCCAAAAGAGGGTTATCAAGCGCTTTGGAACCACTTATTGTCATTCAAAGGTGTGCAGCTTGAGACCAACACTTGGGAAATAGTGGTACGAGAAGACAGCCAATCCGGAATAATAAAAAACAAGATTAAGTATTCATTGGATTATTACGATAAAACACGTAATCCATCCAATGAGAAACAAATGCTTTTATATTACCTGTCGACGATAACCTCGCCCTCCCGATTATCAGGAAGCTCATTACTGGTCCATGAACCCGTTAACACAAGCCTCACTCCACCCGAAGCCTGGTCCTATGTTGCAGGTCAACGCCGAGTCATGCGTGCCCCCAGTATTGAATACAACACTCCCATTCCTTCTTCAGATGGTATTCGTTTTGCCGATGAGTTTAATCTTTATAGTGGTTCAATTGATCACTACCAATGGCGCCTTGTGGGTAAACAGGCGCTCGTAGTGCCTTACAATAATGAAGTCTTATACAAACAACTGGATGACTTTGAAGGTATACGGGAAACCCTGTTAACCGCACGCCATATCAACCCCAAGCATGTACGATATGAAAAACACCGCGTTTGGGTGGTCGAAGGTGTACTGAAAGAAGGTAAATCTCATCCCTATAAAAAACGGGTTCTCTATCTGGATGAAGACAGTTGGGGAGCACTCATGGCCGAAAACTATGATGACAATGACCAACTCTGGCGAGTAAGCCTTTCCTATTCCAAGTTTTATCATGAGTTACCAGGTGTATTTAAAGTACTGGATACCTTCCATGATTTAAAAGAAGCTTCTTATTACACGCAAGGGTTACTCATTAAAAACGGTAAAGCCGTAACCGTTTCAGATCAGGTTGCCAAGAAATCAAAATTTAAGCCCAGTGTTTTACGACGATTGGGGCGCAAATAACATTCACAAAAACCTAACCCACGTAAAAGAACCCACGCAAAAGTGCAGCCATCTTAAACAGGATGGCTGCCCAGATATTCATGTCCAAATTATTCATTCGAAGACTATGTGATTTAAGCTCAGGAGCCACGCGACTGCGTAAAAGAAAATACTCTGTCTGGCAACGGGTTCAGCATATCTTCTGTGGTTTGTTTCTCGGTTGGAATGGTTCACCCCACATACAATCATATTGGCAAAGTAATAAGTCTATTTCTCTACCAACACCCTACAAACCTAGCCTTACAACGATCGGGCGATGATCTGAGCCAATATCCTTTCCTAGTTTCATATCAAGCACCTCAAACTCGCCTGAAACCAAGCAATGATCAATGGGTATCCCAAATACAGACGACTGAGCGGGCCAAGTGGGTAAAACGCCAAACCCGATTCGGGTATTTTGCATGGAGGTGGACGCTTCAAGACGTTTGTAGTCGTCCGACCACACAGTAACGTTCAAATCCCCCATCAATATTTTTGGGGTATCAATAAGATTTAACTCATCGGCTAAAGCTTCCAGCTGCTGATTTCTGTCACTGAAAAACATAGGGTTGATAGGCGGAAGCGGATGCGTCGCAATCAAGGTGTATGGCTTGCCCTCTATTTCTGATGAAACTTTGATACTGGGCAGACCTGCCTGCCCAATATGCACTATTTCGGCACGGTCGAAAGGCGCTTTGCTAAAAAGACCGATACCAAAGTTATCATTTTTGGCCTGGGTAACACTGTATGGATATAAGTTTTTAAGACGCTGAAGTTCTTCAAGCCAAGCCTCGTTTATCTCCAAGGCAATGAACACATCCGGATTTTCTGTTTTTACAAAATCAATGAATTCACCGTAGCGATCATTGCTGGAGTAGACGTTACTCATCACTAACTTAATGTGGTTGGAAGTACCACCAGCATTGGTTTTGGTTTGACTGAAAAACGAAATCACGTCATAAGCGTTCAGAGATAGAACCCCAACCGCCAAAACTCCAAACCGATATTGCCTCAGCAATAGAAACACGGCCAATAACGTAAAAGACAGACACAAATACTGAATTCTGAAATGCGACAACAATTCGAAGCTGAGATATGAGTGACTGAAATAACTGACCCCGGTCACAAGCGTCAGCATGACGAGAAACAGCCTCGAGATTCTCGTCAAAGACAGTTTAAATTGAACCCTCATTGCACCAACCCCTAGGGAAATAGTCCTTAATACAAGACGCTGAAATTCAGGCGCTCAACACTCTGAGACTGAAGAGCTATTATCCTCCTGCTCTCCATATTTAGACATTTATTCTAACAGTCTCTGTGTGTCCCTTTCCAAATCCATGGGGTTTTACAACAACGCTCGATGCCCCAGCTCAAAAATATGTCGAACAAAACTTTTTATATTACCCAGTTACCGCTTCACACAGAAAACACGAGTTTATTCTTATCTAAATCCCTCACGTACGCAGAATAACGAGGCCCTCGCTGGTTGGGCTCGCCCTCACAAGTTCCGCCTAAATCAATCGCCTTTTTATAAAGTCGTTTCACTTCGTCGGTAGCCCCCACACTAAAACCGACCATGGTGCCATTGCCATTCGTTGCGGGTGCTTCATCAAAGGGGATCGCCACGGCAAACGCAGAATCTACATCTTCCCCTTGCCAAAAAGTCATTCTTTCATTAGCCATAACTTGGTTAAATTCCGTTTGCTCGAACAGTGCATCGTAGAATTTATTTGAGGCGTCTATGTTGTTGGTGCCAAGTACGAAGTAGTTCATTTTCATGGTATGTTTCTCCTGTTGAATTGGTAACAAACGATACCTCACCCCTACTGACAAAAGGTGTCAGCAGAGACTCTTAAACGCCCATAAAAGTCTATTCTTTTTCTGATGCCCATTATTATGTATCGTCTTTTTATTTGATCCGGCTCAACATGACAGACAGTCAAAATCCGATATTATCTTAATTCAACAGCAAGAATTGTTAGAGACAAGCGATGACCACACCTCAAACTTGGTACCAGCCTTTTGATAACAGCCTGAAGTCCATCCGAGTGATGATTTCAAAGCATCTGTGGGCGCAAATTTTATTAGCGCTGGTGCTGGGCATCAGTGTTGGCCTATTACTCTCGCCGGAAGGCGGCGGTTTACTCTCAGAGTCGTCCGCTGAAGTTGCAGCGGAATGGATTAAGTTACCCGGCAGTATTTTCCTCGCTCTGATTCAAATGGTGGTCATTCCCTTGGTCGTCAGCTCCATTATGCTTGGCATTGCCACCGCCGGAGACCCGGAATACCTTAAGCGCATAGGGTTGCGTATTTTTCCCTATTTTGTCCTGACCACCTGCGTTGCTGTCACCATCGGCGCCTTACTGGCCCATTGGATTGAGCCCGGTCGTTTTATTGATGGCGCACTCGTGGCTTCTGTTGAGCAATCCACAGCCACCGTCACGAACACCCTCAATTCAAGCCTGCCGGAACGTCTGGTGGCGCTTCTACCAAAAAGCGTGACACAAGCCACCGTAGATCAAAGCATGCTGCAATTGGTGGTCTTCGCCATGATCATGGGCGTCGCATTGATCTCCTTACCTCAAAAGAAAGCCAAACTTCTGCTGCAACTACTGGATACCGTACAGTCCCTCTCAATGAAGGTTGTCAGCTGGGCAATGATGCTTGCGCCCTATGCCGTCTTTGGGCTGTTGTGTGACATTACCATCAAGATTGGCGTGAATGCCTTACTCGGTATGCTGGTGTATGTGCTCACTGTGTTGACTGGCTTAATTTTCTTATTGGTGTTCTATCTGATCTTAGTGAAAGTTCTGGCTGGGCGCTCGCCGCTGAGCTTTTTGAAAGAAATTCGTTCGGTACAATTGTTGGCGTTCTCCACATCCAGTTCAGCTGCGGTGATGCCGCTTTCATTAAAGACCTCGGAACAGAATCTCAAAGTCAATCCGGCGATCGGCCAATTCGTAGTGCCTTTGGGCGCAACCATCAATATGGATGGCACCGCAATGTATCAAACCATTGCTGCACTCTTCTTAGTACAAGCCTTTGGGATTGATCTCAGTTTCAGCGCCATGCTGCTTCTCATGATTACAACGGTAGGCGCATCCATCGGTGCGCCCAGCACACCGGGAGTAGGTATCGTCATTCTCGCTACATTATTGGAAAGTGTCGGCGTCCCAGGGGCGGGCATTGCCTTAATCCTGGGCGTGGACCGTATTCTTGATATGAGCCGTACCGCGTTGAACATTTCTGGTGATATGACCGCATGCTGTGTCATGGACAAATGGCTGCCAGTGTCTGACCGTCAAAAGCCCATTGATTACTGGGAGAGTTGAATGCTCTCCCTACACCTAAGATCAACATAAGAAACCCAGCAATTGAGACAACTTGAATTTGGCGTCCAAGCCAATTTCAATTTACTCTAATTCCTTTGATGGCATTTAAACAAGCATTCATTCAAGGGAAGTGCGCCGTGTTTAAGATCCCGTTTTTCGTTTGTGTATTCACCCTACTTTCGACGGTGCTTACTGCCCAAGATAGGCAAGTTGAGCTAATTACAGCAGGGCTTGAAAGCCCTTGGGCCATAGAACAAATCAATGACCAAACGCTGATCATCACAGAAAAAACAGGCCATGTGGGTCTGCTGAATCTGTCGAACAAAGAATACAATCGCATCGCGACCATTCAAGAATCTGCATTACACGGCCAAGGTGGATTGCTTGATGTGGCAGTCTCCCCTTTTGCACCTAATACGTTATATTTTACTTACAGCAAACAAGTCAAAGCGGGCTACGAGACCACACTGGCCATAGCAACACTCAAAGAGAACAAGCTGATTCATTGGCGGAATATTCTAATCACCCAATCCAACTCCGACACAGGCCGTCACTTCGGTAGCCGCATTACGTTTGACGATAACTACCTCTTCTTCAGTGTTGGTGACCGAGGAATAAGAGATAACGGCCAAGATATATCCACCCACGCAGGCTCGATCATTCGGCTGCACCCTGACGGCCGTGTCCCGAGCGATAATCCGTTTGTTGATCAAGCGAATGCCCAGCCCGAGATTTGGAGCTACGGCCACCGCAACCCACAAGGCCTGTTTTATGATCATAAGGACAAAATCCTATGGTCCATCGAGCATGGCCCGCGCGGTGGTGATGAAGTCAACCTCATCACTCAAGGCAAAAACTATGGCTGGGCCAGAGTCTCCCATGGCAAAGAATACTGGGGGCCTTTCAACGTTGGCGAAGCAGAAGAACTCCCCGGAATGGAATCCCCTAAAAAAGTTTACATCCCCTCCATCGCACCAAGCTCTCTGATCCTTTATCGTGGTAATACCTATCCGGAACTGACCGGAAAGCTCATCGCTGGTGCACTTAAACTCACCCACCTCAATGTATTGAGTCTCGATGCGAATCAAAATATCACCAAAGAAGCACGTATTTTGTCGTCACTGAATGAGCGCATTAGAGATGTGTTGGCATTAAAGAACGGGGAAATACTGATCGCGACGGATCAGGGGAATGTGTATCGGTTAATGCCTTAAGGTTAGCGCCTTGAGTTAGTGCCATGAATTAGCCCTTTGAGATTGTTATCGGTCATTATTGAATCGTGAATCCCTATGAGAATCACGATTCAATCCACGCTTCATGTTTATAGATATACTGCTTTGCCTTTATAAGCCTTACTGCTGACGCAAGTAATCATTTGCTTCAAGGCGGAACTCAGACAAAGCATCATAAACAATCGTTCTGGCCCGGTTAATGGAACCTAAAGGTCGGAACCTATCGGCAGTATTCTTAGGCGTAAATCTCATTTCATCACAAGTAAGTGCTGAAATTTCCGTAGCAGGGTCACTTTGAGAGACAACAACGGTGGCTACCTTAGTTCTTTCTAATGTACTGAAAGACATTTCATCCCAAGTCTTGGTATGCGTTTCGATCGCTTGTTTGTTCGTCAACCAGTAAGGTCTCGCTACCACATTAAAGTCATAACAAGCTGTTCCTGCAGATAAGACCCGCTTAATATTATTTTCAAGGCCGTTATCCTGCGATGCTTCTTCTTCCGTTAATGATAGGTTCTCACTGTTTACCTCAGAGCACTCCGTTTGTGACATCTCAAATTTGAACACGGTGTCATCAAACGCGTATGGAGAAATGCCAAAAAAGGATTTATCAAACACAGATTCGATTTCACTGCTCTCGGTTGAGTTATTAAGTCTATTTAAAGAAATAACCACACCTGGAATATCTAAGATAGATAACCCTGCCTCACTCACACACTGGCCCACCGCTGAAACCTGCTGCTCAAAGCGATATAAAGCACCGAACAATGAATCACTGCCAGGGCTCTCCGGAATGGTGCTAACGCAATTAGCAAGACGAGCGACCTTAGTCAGGTTAATAAATTCCTCCGCCGTGTCCGTTGGCAGTGTGTCTGCAGAAATCATCACGAAATCATGTGTTTGCTCCCCCATAAGTACCTTAATTGTTCCTCCTAATGCGCCTTTGGTTGCATCAGAAGTGGGGGATGCCGTAGCCGTCGAATATCGAATAACAGCCTCATGCTGAACACTATCACCCAAGAAAGATCCAGACGGGAAAAAAGTATTATCTTCAACATCAAACGTTGCTGTAACACACTGATGCCCCTTAGGGTGTGCATCACGCAATATTCTGTAATCCTGACGACCGCTCGTAATTTCTTCAGATAAATTGGTGTTTAAAGCCGGGCTATCATCGATGACGTAAGTACCCAGCATCAAATTGCCTAATTGATCTACCCCCTCCCTTATTACTTCTAGCTCATGCTGCTTACTGTTGTTAATCCAAGACTCTCCAAGATCTTCACGAATACTCAAATCACTGTCTGTAATTCGATAGATCTTTTCTTGTAAAAAATAACTGCTCAGTTCCTGTTTTAAATCAACCTGATCCGTGTTTGCCAAGCTTGATTGCGAAGAAACCAGCAACGCACCACTGGCGATTATGTGAGAAATTTTCATAGACAGTCCTTTGTGAAGAGCTAGTGCTCATTTTTGATCAAAAAATTCGTGTAAATTGATACTGCTGTGTCATTTCTAATAACAAGAAAGTACTTATCATTAGGCTTGAATTGAAAAAATATAATGTCCGACGAATCTAAACCCCACCATGACATGGGATGTCCTGATGGCAGGTTTTAAGTTCGAATTAAAAATAATTTATAAATGAACGGATTCAACTACGATGTCAGATACCAATGCACCACACGCGTTTTCTCGTTTTCTTAAGTTTTGGCGTGGCTTGCATAAGCTAAGTCAAGAAGAGCTTGCTTTCCGCCTAGACAGTTCCCCTCGACACATCAGCCGTTTAGAAAATGGCAGCAGTCGCCCAAGTGAAGCAATCATCAAAGAAATCAGTCAGGTGTTAGAGATGGGGGAGCGAGACAGTAATCGTTTATTAATGTCTGCGGGTTATTCACCTAACCTTAAAAGAATTGACTTTCACGCCCCTGAATTGAAATGGTTACGTAAAGCCATGACGTTAAATCTAAAGGCTTTAGACCCCCACCCCACGGTGCTATTAGACAGTTTAATGAACATTGTGATGGTCAATAAAGCCTGGGTGAGATTTTACAGTGAGTATATTCCCGAAAGTGTTATCTACAATGTCACCAACCTTTACGACTTTTTCTTTAGTCATCAAGGGATCGGTAACACCGCGAGCAGTTGGCAAGATACGTTGTCCGTTATATTAATGTCTTTACAACAACAAGCCTTGGTCAGTAATGATCCCAATGACTATGCACTAAAAGATCGGCTGGCCTCTCACCCGAGTGTACCTAAGGATTGGCAACAAAGAGCGGCTAAACTTGAGCCAATGGCCAGCTTCAAAACGCAAGTAAATATCAATGGTACACAAGAAACATTTGTTCACGTCAACCGAACGGTATCGGCATTAGGGCCCGCCGCCTACGCCTCAGAACCGCAACTCACCATAAGCACTATTTTTCCAGAAAATGAGGCGCTCGATTTGTCCTCATTTGTTGAGGGCAATATTAAACACCCCCTACTATTTTATTAATGATCTTGGCTCATAAATTATTAAAAGAAAACCTGCACACAAACCAATTTCAATGGACTCTGACCCTTTGATTTCTCTTTTGGTGTCCTGATTTCTTCAATCACTGTCAACGTAAGAACTTTCGTCTATTCAAGGTATTCTTTAAGAAGGCTTTGGTATGCATTTGATTGCCTGACTTCGTGTAAGGAAGCATTAAACCTTTTTAAAAAAGCGTTGCCCTTGGGATGTTCTTTAGACACCAAAAGGTGCATGGTTTGAGTCAACAAAATACGCTCATGTATCTTAAAGTCTCCCGTTGGCAAGCCAGCTTTCTTAATGGATGCATATCCAACGTACTTATCCATATCCACCAAGTCCACACGCCCCTGACTTAGCAGCAAAAAACAGGTCTCAAGCTTGTCTGCCCAAAGAATTTCAAGGGAGGCACTGTCTAAAAAATCTTGCACTGCATTGACGTTATAACCAATAGGCTTGCACCCCGTGACTTTCTCGAACTGCTCAAACTGATGATAGTCTCGATGATCATCCGCCCTGATGAACAGCCGTTCTTCAACACCAATAATGAGCTCTGAATAGAGAAGGTGTTCGGCTCGTTCAGGGGTATGAACGTAAGGAAAGGTGGCAATGTACTTTCCTTCAATGGTCTCCAAATAGCCTCGACGCCAAGGCAACCACTTAAGTGAGTATTCCCCTTCCACCTTAACCATCACCATATCAATCAGCTTCACTAACAAGCCGCCCGACGGATAATCAGGATCAGTGTACGGCGGAAAATCAGGGCCCGTCACAATCACCCACTCAGACCTAGCCGTGCTTTCATTGGCTGAAAGCCACCCGCTGAAGATAAGAATCCATATAAAAATAATTCGGCTAAACATGAGGCTAACTTATCTGTGGTTTCCTCATAACCATAGCAGGGAAATCCATTATTCAGTATAAAATAACGGACATTTCACCGTCCCTGCTGAGTCAAAACACAAGTCTCTTTAACCCTGATCGGTAACCAATAAATACCCAGTGATTCAAACCTACAGCCAGCCATTCTTCTTAAGGTAGACGTCTCTGTTTCTCCAAGTAGTTAAAACCTTCTCCCCTCTTCAACTGTTAACTTTTAGTTAACAATATCATTCAATCCCACTATATTATCTAACAAAAGGAAACAATTTAAACTTACTTACACGATTTGGCCATAGAGACTTATACGTTTCGGGTTCTGAGATTAACCCAAACATTCACTCAATCTGGCCACGAATTTTATTTACTTAAGGAGTTTCTGATGAAAAACGTTTTACCTTTTACAACCCTGATAATAGCGCTGTTGTTTAATGGCTTGGTCTTCGCCTCCGAAGCAAGTTTAAACAAAAACAAAATCTTGATTGTACTCACCAGTCATACCTAACTGGGTAACACAGGCAAGAAAACCGGATTTTGGTTGCCCGAGCTAACCCACCCCTATTATGAGTTTACAGAAGCGGGTTTTCAGGTGGATGTGGCCAGTATTTCAGGAGGCATGGCGCCCGTAGAGAGCAAAGCCTTTGAGGAAGAAGATGAATTCCACGATCGCTTTATAAATGACCCAGTGCTAATGGCGAAAGTCATTCGCAGCCCTCCCTTATCGGAGGCCAACCCAAACTATTACCAAACCATCATGTTCGGAGGGGGTTCTGGGCCTATGTGGGATTTACCGAACAATCCTGACATCAGCTGAGTATCTGCCGCTATTTAGGAGAATAATGGTATCGTATCAGCAATACCTAACTTCCTAATAAACCATTGAATGCCTTAAATCCTCTATCGAATCAATTTCAATTCAATCTGACCCTATTGGTTCCAAAGTAGATAATAATGCCCAGCGCTTGTCTTATCTGATAATACGACCTGATGACCCAACAAACAGAGCTTTGCACTGACAACCCACAGAAATTAAACCTCCATTAGAATAAGTTAAAGTATCCCTGAATTATTTTCGAGTTATTTCGCAATGAACTGACCCATCAGGGGTTTTAATACCACCTGTAGATTTACAACATGAAGCACATAAAGGCTTGCCTATGACTATCTCTGAAATTCGATATCTATGACGAGCAAATGTGCGGTATATGATGTCGAAAAATATTCGTAAGATCGGTAGCCTCAGAACAAAGGTCAAGTATCCCTTACCAACCAGAGACCATGCTTTATGGGTTACATCCAACCCTTCTATGTATTCACCAGTTGCTAATCGCCCTTGCAGAATAGTCATGGCTTCATGCATATCCAATTCAGGAAAGCGTTCGGCAAGGCCTTCGGTCTGAAGACTCACAACATCCATTCGCTGATCTTTATCACGCAGCTTAAGTTTATCCATCTCCGCAACGCATAAAGGGCATAGACTGTCATAAAAGATGATCAAATCGGGTTTAGGCATGCTCTCTCCAAAACTGTCTCCACAGAATAAATCACTACGGCACATTTTAAGCATCAGAAAACAGAAACAATAAGAACAACAAATGCAAAGTAATAACTTTACAGGTCACCTGAGTTCGCAGGGTTAAATAAGATTCAGAAGCAGCTAATAGTCTGACCTTTCTCTCTTGGATCAGGACATGAAAATAACCCAAGGCCAGAAGCAAAATAGCGACTATTATTAACGCCTCATTTACCTGTGTAAGAACAACGGACAACCACGCAATAATAGCCCAAATATTACTTACAAAGATCGCATTTACATTGACTGTAGTCGGTTCATGAGAACATTGCCCCCAGAGAGTTCCAGCCATAAAAGTAAGAATGATGGCACTGTAAGTGACAAACAATAGCTCACCACTTACAGTAAACAGAGTCGAACCAAGTGCAACCAATAAGATTGCAATCAGGAATGGTAAAATACCGAACCAAGCAAGGCACCGACTCAACAAGCTCATGCTTAGAACTCGCCTTCAGAAAAGGTCATCAAAGTATCCTTACCAGCACAAACTTCTTCATGCAAAGCACTCATTTCAGGCTTGTACAAACGATAGAAGTGATCAGCACACTTAACTTTGCTGCCTAAAAACTCTGCATTGTATTTAGCTGCCACGTCTTCTTTAGAAGCAGTATCAGCCATTCTGGCCCAAAGTACAGCGATTGAGGTCAAAGCAAACATACGAAGTAGCGGTGTAGCTGCAGCGCCAGCTTGTTCCGGATCCTGAATGGCTTCTTTAGCTAGCCATACAAGACTGCCTTGAAGTGCCTTCATAAACGCCAAACAATTTGCCTTGTGAATATCATTGCTGATCTCAGATAGCATCGCATTTAACTCAGTGAAATAAGTACGAGCCAAACGTCCACCATTCATAGTCAGTTTTCGACCTACTAGATCGAGAGCCTGAATGCCGTTAGTCCCTTCATAAATTCTCGAAATACGCGCATCACGAAGTAGTTGCTCTACCGGCCAATCCTGAGTAAATCCAGATCCCCCCATAGACTGAAGTGCCTGATCAATGCTGAAGAAACCTTCATCTGTAAGGAAAGATTTCACCACAGGCGTCATCAACTGAAGGATATCATCTGACTTTTGACGAGCGTCCTGATCTTCCAGAGAATGACTCAAATCCATATGTAGCCCAGTCCAATAAGCCATTGCTCTCGAACCTTCATTTAGGACTTTCTGACGAAGTAACATACGACGAACATCAGGATGCACGATAATTGGATCAGCGGCTTCATTCGGTGCTTTCGGGCCGGTTAGTGAACGACTTTGCAAACGTTCTTTAGCGAAGCCAAGCGAAACCTGATAGGCAGTTTCAGCAAGCCCTAAGCCCTGCATACCTACCATAATTCGCGCGGCATTCATCATAGTGAACATGCATTTCAGACCCTGATTTTCTTCACCAATCAGCCAGCCTTTAGCACCTTCAAAATTCATGACACAGGTAGCACTGCCCTTGATGCCCATCTTGTGCTCAAGGCCGCCACAAAAAGCAGGGTTACGAGAACCATCCTCAAGAAATTTAGGAACAAGGAACAAGGAAATGCCTTTGCTGCTGTTTGGTGCATCGGGCAACTTAGCCAACACGAGATGAAGAATATTATCGGTTAGGTCCTGCTCACCACCGGTGATCCAGATCTTGGTGCCTGAAATGTTATAGCTGCCATCCGTCTGAGGTTCAGCTTTGGTTCGAATAAGCCCTAAGTCTGTACCACAATGAGGCTCTGTCAGACACATGGTGCCCGTCCATTCACCTTCGATTAACTTACCCAGATATTTATCTTGTAGCTCTGAGGAAGCATGCATGGTCAAAGCATCAATTGCCCCGTGCGACAACCCAGGATACATTCCAAAAGACAAATTGGTTGAGCAGACCATTTCGTCTACAACCATTTTCAACAGATGAGGTAAGCCTTGTCCGCCAAATTCTGGATCAGCCGACAATCCACTCCAACCGCCCTGTTGATAAATTTGGTAAGCTTCTTTGAAACCTTCTGGCGTGGTCACAGTTTTGGTTTCAGGATCGTATTTAGCGCCCTGACGATCGCCTGATTCATTAATAGGCAACAACACATTTTCAGCCAGTTTACCTGCTTCGTCGATTACAGCACTGAAGATTTCTTCTGTGGCATCAGCAAAACGTTCAGTTTGCGATAAACATTGACTGTCGAGAACATCAAACAAAACAAAGTTTATGTTTTCACGGGGCGTACGATAATAACTCATAGAGTTTCCTTATGATCTAATTAAACATGGCGACAGAGACAACTTTCTTGAAAAACGCCGAACATCAGTTATTGATCATTTCGAAGTATGCGGTAGATTGTTGGACATTGATGTCCGTTACTCCATGCTGTCGTATCCAGTCTTTTGCATTCACCAAAGAACAAAAGTGATGATCACTGGCTTCAACAATTTCACCTTGCTCGTTCTTTAATCGAGCAATATAAATATCGCCTTCCAGTGACATGATATGTCCATTCAAAGGACCGTGTGACATCAGTTGATGACGGATAGCTTCAAACATTGGAAATCTCCTGCGTTTTAGTCTGTCATATTGTTTACGCAAAGATTCTCAAACCAGATCATAAAAAGTTTATTATTTCTTTTAAAAATAAACTTTAGACACCCATTCTTAGTACATTTTTAATAATAACCAAACGCTTACTGACTAATTTCAATCACTCTCTTATTGTGATACACCGCTGACCCAAAGCAATCACATCTATTAGCAAAAATAATGAACTCCAAGCACAGCAAAACCTCGAAGAGTACCGAGTTTGAACACTTTTTCAAAAATAAATCAGGAAGTTCGAAATCGCTTAACCCCAAACAATTGACTGACGTGTTTCATAAATGCAACGCCACCCGCAAAAGTTTTGTAGGATTATTCAAAGGACTGATAGAGTTTTTTGACGGAAGTATGATCGGAATATTCTGGAGTTAGAACCATCTTAGCTAGAATAGAGTTAAGAACCACATAGGCCATGTAAACTAATAACGCTTTTTCATCTGAAAGGGCTTGAGATTTAAAGCCTCCTCCCAAAATCTAACACTGCATTGATCTTCCCTATTTACCTCTCGAGTAATGGCTTCGCTTATACTAAGACGAATCCAAAGATATCTGGGCTTTTCATGGTTTGGCCATGAGGTTGGTCTTTCAGTTAAGCGAATGCCAATAACCATAAATTTAGCCAGCAATAAAAGTCATCAGCCAAGGCTTTTCTGATGCATCTTCATTATTATTTTTACCGAGCTATAAAACGATCCTTCAGAACATTCTAGAAAAAAGAAAACCAATTCCACCCTCTTTGCGTAAGGAATTAGGAGTTATTCATTTCATAGCAAGAGGTTCACCATGTTTGGAATTTCAAAAGCCATAGTTTGTAGCCTAGCTCTGCTTTCCGCTGTCGCCTTCGCAGACACAAAGAACCAGCTAACTTCTGAACTGGCAATGAATAATGATTGCCCTGACTGGCTTGACCACGACGTCAGGCAACTCCACAGTTCCAATAAAGTCAACTTGTGTGACCTCGCAGCCAACAAACCACTTTTGGTGATAAATACCGCCAGTCACTGTGGTTTTACCTCCCAATTCAAAGGATTGGAAGCCCTGCACCAACGCTTCAAAGATCAAGGGTTAGTGGTAATAGGCTTCCCATCCAACGATTTCAATCAAGAAGCAGGCACTGAGAAAAAGACCGCCGAGGTGTGCTATATCAATTACGGCGTGACCTTTTTTATGACGGAAAAGATTCATGTAAAAGGAAATCAGGCACATCCATTGTTTCAACATTTGGCCCAGTCTCTGGGCGCGCCCAAATGGAATTTCAATAAATACCTGATCAATTCGAAAGGAAATGTGATAAACCGCTTCTCCAGCTCTACATCACCTAACAGTCAAAAGATGACGAATGCTATTCAGCAACTGCTAATCGATCGCAAAGCCCAAAATACCATGTTAGTTGATGACTATGACCCTGCCAGAGAATTCATCCCTGCCAGCTTGATCATTCCTTACGAACCAGGCCTGACCTCTGGTCGCTTTTAACTTTCAACCACCCGAAATAAGTGAGTAGTTCGCCATGTCACACGCAAAACACATCTCTCAAGAAGCCAGTCTGGTCAGAGATACTTTGATTGAACTTGGCTTGGAAACACCACTAGTGGATTCACCTTTGAGCCAACGGCAAAAATACGAGCGAATTAAGTCCATGATGACTGAAGTTGTCGGCACACTCGGATTAGATCTAACCGATGACAGCCTATGCGAAACGCCACATCGTATTGCAAAAATGTACGTATATGAGGTGTTTTCAGGCCTCGACTACAGCAACTTCCCCAAGCTATCCGTGATCGAAAATAAAATGGGAGTGGATGAAATGGTGAAAGTCAGTGATATCAGCCTGACCAGTACCTGCGAACACCACTTCATCACCATCGATGGTTCAGCCCAAGTCGCTTACATCCCGAATAACAAGATCATTGGTTTGTCAAAGATCAATCGTGTCGTCCGCTTCTTTGCCCAACGACCTCAGGTACAAGAACGACTTACCCAACAAGTGTTAGTCGCGTTACAGACATTACTTGAAACTGACGACGTGGCAGTCTCGATTACAGCAACACATTTCTGTGTGAAATCTCGAGGGGTAATGGACGTAAATGCCAACACCTCAACCACAGCACTAGGTGGTGCATTTAAAACTAATCCAAATACCCGCGCCGAGTTTTTGCGTTAAAGAACCCAAATTTACAGAGGCGACTATGAATAGTACCCCAGATCAAGATCAACGCCCTGTGATGGTTATTACAGGCATAGCGAAACGCTTGGGATATGCGATGGCTGAACACTTTCAACAGCAAGGCTTCCAGGTCGTGGGAAGCTATCGTTCACTTAACCCCAACCTCGAAAAGCTTTCTCGATTGAACGTTGAGATGATTCCCTGTGACTTCAATGATCAGCATGAAATCGACCAATTCATTCATCAACTGACGCTCAACAAGAGACCCATTCGAGCAATTATCCACAACGCTTCGGATTGGCTGCCCGACGATTGCGAACAAGCGACCAATCAAGTCTTTCACCGCATGATGACTGTCCATGCAGGCGCTCCCTATCAGATCAATATGGCACTGGCAGATCAACTAACTCAAACCGATCAGCAATCAGACATTATTCACATTACCGACTGTGTCATCGAACGAGGTTCTGCCAAGCACGCCGCTTACGCTGCGAGTAAAGCGGCATTAGATAACCTAACTAAATCCTTCGCCAGCAAGTTCGCGTCCAAAATCAAGGTGAACAGTATTGCACCGGGTTTACTCAAGTTTAATGACCATGATGATGAGACTTATCGAGCAAAGACGTTGAAAAAGGCACTGATAGAAAAAGAAGGTGGATTCGAAGAGATCATCAACGCCATTCAATTTATCTTGAGTAGCGACTACATGACCGGTCGCGCCATTTTACTGGATGGTGGCCGCCATCTGAAAACGTTGTAACAAGGGGATTCAGACTTCGGAAAAATCATGCGATATACCTCACTGGAAGAACTTACCAAGCAATCGATTTCAAGTCAGTTCAGGGAATTGAGGCTGATACTTGGCGATCAACTCAATGCCAGTCACTCCTGGTTCCAACAAACCGATGATCAGGTATTGTATCTCATCGCAGAACTGCCCCAAGAAGCTACTTACGTCCGCCATCATATTCAAAAAATCGCCGCCTTTTTTCTCGCTATGAATGCCTTTAGTCAGGCCCTTTCAAAAGCCGGCCATCAGGTGCTTTACCTAACACTGGACCACACAACCACATTCCAATACTTGCCGGAATTACTTAACTCGCTGATCAGTCAACATGGCATTCAACGTCTTCAATATCAACAACCGGATGAGTACCGCTTATTCAAACAGCTGGAAGATCTACAGTTAACTCTGTTTGATCAAGGGATTGAAAGTCATCGAGTCAGTTCAGAACATTTTCTTTTAGAGCATCAAGAGCTCGGGACATACATTCAACCGGCCAAAGCCAATCGCCTTGAGAGCTTCTACAGAAAACTACGTAAACGCTTTAATGTTCTGATGAATAATGACGAACCGGAAGGGCGGCAATGGAACTATGATCAGGACAACCGCAATAAACTCAGCAAAGACGATCTAAGTACTATTCCCCAACCGCTGTTATTCGCAACGCCTTGTAATAAAGTAATTGAAAGAATTCATCGTCATCAGATAACAACCCTTGGCAGCATAGATGACCATCTACTTTGGCCAGTAAATCGTGTTCAGGCCAAAGAATTGCTCGAGTATTTCTGCCAACATTTGCTACCCAATTTTGGTCGTTTTCAGGACGCAATGACCTGTCAGTCCGATTATCAATGGAGCCTATATCATTCACGCCTGTCCTTCGCATTGAACACCAAAATGATCAGTCCCAAATGCGTGATGGATACAGCCATTGATCATTTCAGACGCCGGCCTGATGATATTTCTATTGCACAAATTGAAGGGTTCGTTCGACAAATTCTCGGCTGGCGAGAGTACATACGCGCGGTGTATTGGCAGAATATGCCAGACTATCTATACAAAAATGAACTAGAAGCGGAGCGTTCTCTGCCCGGTTATTTCTGGAATGGTAAGACGCGAATGAACTGCATGAAACATGCAATCGATCAGTCACTGAACTTTGCCTACGCCCATCACATTCAACGTTTAATGATTACCGGTAATTTCGCATTACTGACGGGCATTCATCCCCAGCAAGTGGATGACTGGTATCTAGGAATCTACATAGATGCGATGGAATGGGTCGAGTTGCCCAATACACGAGGCATGAGTCAATTTGCCGATGGCGGCTGGATAGCTTCAAAACCTTATGCGGCCAGTGCCAATTATATCCAGAAAATGGGGGATTACTGTAAAAGCTGCCACTATCAGGCCAAGCTGAAAACCGGTGATAAGGCCTGTCCATTTAACAGCCTTTACTGGCACTTTATGAATCGCCATCGAGCACGATTTGAGAAGAACCCAAGAATTGGCATGATCTACCGAAACTGGGATAAACAATCAGCCGATCAACAAGGAGCTATCCTTGATCAGGCTGAATACGTTCTAAAAAACATAGAGCGGCTTTAGTTGTTTCGATCATCAAGCCAGTCAGCACTCATTAGCCATCCATACTTCGACGCGCTTTAACCTCCAAATAAATAAACCTAAAGGACATATATGGACGTCCCTGCTGAGTTAAAGCACAAGTCTCTTTAACCCTGATCGGTAACCAGTAAATACCCAGTGATTCAAACCTACAGCCAGCCACTCTTCTTAAGGTAGACGTCTCTGTTTTTCCAAGTAGTTAAAACCTTCCCCTCTCCTCAACTGTTAACTTTTAGTCAACAATATTATTCAATTCTCCTATCTTATCTATCAACAGGAAACAATTTAAAGTTACTTACACGATTTGGCCGTAGCGACTTATACGTTTCGGGTTCTGAGATTAACCCGAAGATTCACTCAATCTGGCCACGAATGTTATTTACTTAAGGAGTCTCCGATGAAAAACGTTTTATCTTTTACAACCCTGATAATAGCGCTTTTGTTTAATGGCTTGGTCTTCGCCTCCGACGCAAGTTTAAACAAAAACAAAATCCTGATTGTACTCACCAGTCATACCGAACTGGGCAACACAGGCAAGAAAACCGGATTTTGGTTGCCCGAGCTAACCCACCCGTATTATGAGTTCACAGAAGCGGGTTTTCAGGTGGATGTGGCCAGCATTGCAGGAGGCATGGCCCCCGTAGACAGCAAAGCCTTTGAGGAAGATGATGAATTCCACGATCGCTTTTTAAATGACCCAGTGCTAATGGCAAAAGTCATTCGCAGCTTTCCCCTATCGGAGGTCAACCCGGACGATTACCAAGCCATCATGTTCGCGGGTGGTTCAGGACCTATGTGGGATTTCCCGAACAATGCTGACATCAGCCGCGTATCCGCCGCCATTTACGAAAATAACGGCATCGTCTCTGCGGTTTGCCACGGGACGGCCGCACTGGTGGATCTGAGATTATCGAACGGTAAGTTACTAGCAGAAGGAAGACGAGTATCTGCCTTCACTAATGAGGAAGAAGCGAGCTTGGGCACCACAGAGATCGTCCCCTTCTTGTTGCAAGATAAGATGGCTGACATTGGCGCGCTACACATTCCGGGTCAAGCATGGCAAGAGAATGTCGTGATCGATGGCCGCTTGGTCACAGGGCAGAACCCGGCTTCGGCCAAGAAAGCGGCTCAGAGCATCATTGCAATGTTGGAGAAGAAGTAGCCGATTGAATGGGAGCCAGAGTAAGCAATCCATCAAAGGTTTTAGTACACAAACCGATGTCTGCTTACTCTGACCGTTTTCAATACTTACTCAGACATCTTTGATGATGACCGCATTGATTATCGAGGAATGACGCGTCCAATTTGTTGTATGGTCGCTTTCGTCATTAACCTTTTCTTAGTTTCTTTATCCGCACGAACCAATTCATTCAGTCGACTATGCAACACATAAATTTTGTTGTTCCTAACGACGCTGGTGGTTGGATAAACATTCCCAAACTCATATTCAGCCGTCACCTGAGCGGTTCCCCAGTCATCCTCACTGGTAATCACAAATGCCTTGTCTGTATTGACGTTAGCAGCGCGATTAGCCACGACAACAATACTGTTTTTATCGACTAAGGTGACACCATCCAGACCGATGATTTTTCTGCCCAGTTTAATTTCGGTAAAGTCATTTGGCGCAGAAATGGGAACTCTAAAAAGCACCCCTTCCGTTTTGGCGGCGACCAAGAGATACCCATTCGCGTGATAAACCAGACCGTTTAGGTTAATCCCATTCGTATCAAACCGATTGTTCTCTAAAAAAACCGAGGCGTTGCCATTGGTATCAACCTTATAAATAACGGGGTAAAAGCTGTCAGTAATATAGGCGTTCCCATCGTCGTCAAGTGCAACACCGTTCGCCAAGTGCTCGCCCTCTGGCTTAAGGTCTCCCAAGTTCACGAAGTGAAGCGCTTCTCCTGTCACCAAATCATAGATGCCAAGCGCAGCCAGTTTTTTTGCACCTTTGTCATAGGCATTTAAGCTGGCGCCAATGTCGGCAGTCACCACAAGCAGCCTATTCAGTTTTGAATCCACTTTTATGCCAAGAGCAGAACTGATTCTTACATCATCGATCAGTACTTTATGATTACCACTGCCATCTACTTCGTATATTTTTCCATCACGAAAAGAACCGACAATGAACGTTCCTGTGGTTGGATTGTACTGGATGGATTCCGGGTACAATGCTTTTTTGCTTATGCTGATCGCTTCTAGTTGCATCCCCCCCAGGTTAATAGATTTAGCTAAAACGGTACCTGAGAAAATGCTTGTGTAGACCGTAATAATCAAGACTCCAACTGCCTGTATTCTGTCGACCATGTTCATCCGTATCTCCTTCCATTTAAGTTTGATTTTTACTGTTACGCATGTCTAACTTGGGAAACATGCAAGGAGATTTTACAGACACAAATTCTTTGCAAACAAGAACGCACAAATTATTCAGGTAGTATACAAACGGATACCACGGACAGGTTTTTATATGAAAAAACAAGAAGTTAAGAATTATTCCAACTGTCCGATTGAGGCAACGCTTGGGTTAATTCAAGGGAAGTGGAAAGTAGTAATTATGTTTCGACTCATGAATGAAACGCGACGCTTCAATGAATTGTCGCGCTTATTACCAGGCATTACCCAACGTATGCTGACCAATCAATTACGTGAACTGGAAAAAGATGGGCTCGTTCATCGAAAGATCTATCCACAAGTGCCCCCAAAGGTCGAATACTCACTGACGGCACTCGCAGATAGCTTGATTCCGATATTGCTGTCCCTTAAAGATTGGGGAAAAACGCATATGTCGGCAGTAGAAGAGAAAACATAGCGGACAACCCTTATTACGACCGTACTCAACTTATGCACCTCACCTAACGGTGCTGCTGATAAATCCAATCACGCCACTCAATAAGATCCGAAAATTCCTCCAGCAATTCCCGATGCGTCCAACAATCAGCAACTGCAGGCCCGGGCGCTGAATATTTATGCTCTACCGGTTTAACGTATTGAAGAGCAAGCGCCATCACAATATCACAATATGAGAATGCATCTAAAATGTAACCCTTGTTGCCAAGCGCTTCGCGTAACTTGAGAAGAATTGCTCGATAGGCCGCGAGTTCTTCTTTAACCGGGTATTTCTTCAAATGATATTTCAAGCCATCACGAGCCAACCAAGTGAAGTAAGGTTTTGCTGCATCAGGAATAAAAGAAGGCAAGATTTCTTGTTGCGCTTGCGTGTTGTCCAACTGCTTCACCACACAGTGGTAGCGCCCAATGGTTAAGGCTTTTTCACTGAGTTCATTCCACTTTCTGGCTATTGCTGTATTAGGAAATAAGGTTTGTCTCTGTTGATGAATGCGCTTACTGTCGGCATAAATGGCTATATCAAAGGAGTCCGAAAACACCTTACCCGCATCAAGCAGCACAGGCACACTGACAGCACCTTTATATTGATTGGTTTTAAATCTAAGCCAAGGCTCCCCCACCATTGACACATACGTTTTATTCACATAATCAGCGCCACTGTGATCTAGCGCCCACCTTGCCTTGTCAGACCACGGGGAATAATCCAATGCAATAAATATCATCCCAAACTCCTTCGCTTTCTGACTGCGCCTATTTCTTTTTTGTAAAACACCCACATGCGAACACCTCCAGCGAATAATATGGCAACAACAAACGGCAGATAAAACGTCTGATCCTTGTCTAATAAACCAATGAAACTCATCAAGAAAGATACAAATAAGAAATACATACCAACACGATGCAGTAACTTCCAACGTTTACGGCCTAAGCGTTTTACTGCACCGTCATTGGAGCTCATCATCATGGCAAAAATAAATAAGTAACCAAGCCCACCCATCAGATAGGTATCTGACGTCGCGATGTTACTCAACTCTCCCTCCGAATAACCAAGGACCAAAGCAATAATTAAGACCAGGTGTATCAGATGAGAAACACCAAAAGATAGCCCAAGGTAACGCCGATTCTGAATCAGCCATTGGGTAACAGAGTTTTTGTTCAATGCATACAGAGGAGAGGCCAAGAACACGACCAAAAAAAGAATGAAAGAAATCCTCGCCGTTTCGCGAAGCGTTTCTCTTAACGCATCCTCATTGAAGCCCTGTACCCAAAACGTACTAACCACCATAACGGCAGAGATAAGAACGGTGAACCCAATCAATAATTCTGAGGCGTTGTTTTTCATTTCAAATCCATTTGAAAAGTGACTGTCAAATATAAATTATACGCGTATAATTTAATTGTCAACGGGATAATTAATTAAGATGATCAAAGAAAGAATATGACCAAAGGCCGCCCAAAACTCAGCAAAGAGCAAGCAGAAGCGAGAAAAGCACTGATTATTGAGATTGCCAAACGCCTCTTTTTAGAAGAAGGCTACTCGGCGGTTTCTATGAGAAAAATTGCCACGAAAGCCAAAGTATCCCCGATGACGCTCTACCAAAGCTTCGACAATAAACGGGATATCTTGCGCTATATCTGGACGGATATTTTCTCCGAAGTCAGCAAGGAATGTAAGTTAAGCTTTGAACCTTCAGCGGATCGTCACGCCCAGCTTTATTCCTTCTGCAAAGTCTTCTTAGACTATTGGCTCAAACACCCTGAACACTATCGAGTGGTCTACCTTGAGTCAGATGCACTGGAAAACCATGGCGACACCTATTTTGCAGAAAACCAGGTAGTGACGGACCTCTTTGCTCAACTCGGAGAACGGATTCAAGCCGTCCGGCTGCAAGATTCAGCCTCTGAGATTGATCTCCAAGTAAAGTTATTAACGCTTCAATTGCAAGGTATTGCTCATGGCTTGATTGTCATTAACGAGATTCCTTGGGGCAAGCCAGAACAACTATTAGTGCAATGCCTAAAGCACTTTTACTGAAGCTGCCACGTTCTACTACTGAAAGAAACACACAAAATAAAAACAACGAAATAAGGTCAATGTAAGGGGCAGCCGTTCATTGGTATCTAAAGATAACGCAAATAACGGACGCAAATAACGGACATCCACCATAAGAAAACACCCAACTTATCACCTCACAACTTCCAAACCTTGGCATCAAATTTCAGTACAAACTAACAATCACCCGAAAATCCCTCAAAAACACAAATTTCAGGTACAGCAAAACCTCGGAGAGTGCCGAGTTTGAAAACGTTTTCAAAAATAAATCAGGAAGTTCGTAACCGATGATATCCAAGAAATTGGCTGACTTGCTTCATCTTTTCGGTGCCACCCGCAAAGGTTTTGTAGGATTTTTCAAAGGCCTGAGAGAGTTTTAACCACTCTTGCTGATCCATACATAGCCGATCAAGAATGGGTGGTAAGGTAGATGATAAAGCCCCGCGTTTGTCTTCTCTGACAATACGACCAGTCCAGTCAACCAATGCTAGATAATCCGTTAGCGGAACAGGTAAACCTTTCTTCAAATCATTGTTTGGATAGCCAGTGAAAGGAAGTAGCCCCCTAACCTGCGCTGTAGGGGGATTAGGTTCATTGGTCTTAACTGCTCTTTGATAGCGTTTTTTGACGGAAGTATGATCGGAATGTTCTGGCGTTCGGGCCATCTTGGCTCGAACAGGATTGAGATCCACATAAGCCATGCACGCTAACAACGCTTTTTCATCTAAAAGGGCTTGAGATTTAAAGCGCCCTTCCCAAAACCTACCACTGCATTGATCTTCCCTATTCGCTTCTCGGGCAATGGCTTCGTTTAATACTCGCATAAACCAGCTAATGTCTTGCAAACGCTCACGCCATTTAGCGATTAACAAATCCAATACAACTTGTTCGCCTTCAGAAAGTACTTCATGTTTTAGAAACTTCGTTGAAATGGGGGAACCGCGAAACAGCTTATGCCAACGTTCTGCCACTTCGTAATCCGACCAATTATTAGCCCGTTCAGCATCCACATAAAGAACGACGTGATAGTGGTTGGACATAATTGCATAAGCGGCTATTTCGATAGAAAAAATAGAAGGAAGGGACAGTAATTTATTCTCAAGCCAACCCCGGCGATGTTCGTAACTCTTGCCTGTAAGCTGATCTAGGCCACACAGAAACGCGCGTCGAACACAGCGTGAAACGCAGTGATAGTAAGGTGTTGCATCCAAAGATATCTGGGCTTTGCGTGGCTTGGGCATGAGATTGGTCTTTCAGTTAAATGAATGCCAATAACTGTATATTTAGCCAGCACCAAAAACCATCAGCCAAAGTTCTTATCATGGCTGTCTATAGTTCTTCAAACCCGATAATAATTCTCGAGTTAATACACTCAATTCATTATCAGCATCTTCAAGAATGAGAGGTATCTGCTTTTGAACTGAATTAATTCCTTGTGGCATTACAATTCCGTATTCGTATAGTAATGCTCTTATCTGGTTGACCAATCGTGTTCTTTCAGAAACTAGAAGCCCTCGTACTCTGAGCAATGCCTGACGATCTTGCTGAACAATTGTTTTCACAGGGACGCACCGAACCCTGTTATGTTCCGCAGCCTCTAAAATGGCCTTTGCATCATTAAAATCGTTCTTTTGCCCTCGTAAATACGCTTTAACATGCTGCGGCGGTAATAACTTAACTTGATGGCCTTGTTTGATAAAAATTCGAGCCCAATAATGAGCACCTGAACAAGCCTCCAAAGCTATGATCGATGACGGTGCATTTGCAAAATGCGTCATCAGTTTTTTACGAGTTAACTTAGTTCGCTTACCTCTACTATCAACAAGGTGAAAAATATTTTTTGCTAAATCCAAACCGTATAGCATACTTTTCATAGTGGTCTCCTCGTTTGCCGTTTTGATTGTTTATACAACTTCAAGCATGGCACATTGCGATGCCGTTAGGCGGGAGGAGACCATCTCATCGACCCCTTTGGTTTACTTCTTAGGATGGGTGTCTCGATTTTATAACTATCGGACAAACATCTTAGAGTGGGTGTCCAACCTACTTCCATTATTTCCATCTGAAAAACCGCCCTATTAACATTTTCTAACTAACAGAGCATGATTCAGGCAATCTAATTAGAGTGGGTGTCCAACCAACTGTTTAATTTAATAATTGTTATCGCTTTTATCTAATGATTGGCCAATCTGATATAGAGTGATATTCCCCAGGTGACGATTTAGCAAATTGATACCAAGATAGCCAATCAACCCCAAGCCTTTCTTCCAAATACATATTTAGCAAACCAGAACCTGTTGATTCATATGCATCTCCAAGAAATGTAATTTTCTTATAATTTATTTTTAAATCTTCAAATGCAGCAAAAGCCTCATCATAACCGTATTCAAGCAGCATAATATAAGCGTCAAATGTGATGTCGACCCAACCCTTCATTCTAGGCCTCTGGTCCCATAGAGAATCATAATCGCCTATCCACTTTAGTTCTGAGTTTGACCAAGAACCAATTAACGACTCACTAAACTCTCCCCTTGGTTTAAATGAATTATGTGACGATGTGACCAGATATAATGTAGATTTACTGATTAGCCAATCATTCATTAATGCAAAAACTGAACTTGTAAAACCAACATATGGTTTTATGTACTCCTTCTTAGTTTCATTTGCTAAAGCTACAAAGTCTTGCCCCATTTATATCAACCCACAATCAAACACATGAATAATTAACGCCCGAACGATACCAAGTACAACCTCACCGTAATTTTGGTTGAACAATGCTAACTAAAGATTTTTAAATAATATTATCATTTGTTAGTCCTGCGCCAGTTATTGAATGGATACATTGATTTACCTTTTATAGGCATTCAAGCATCAATAACTATCGGGGAATCTTCTTAGAGTGAATGTCCATGTTATTCTTTCAGTCTGGAACATATTGGAATGACTTGTTAAGCATTTTTATTTGACCTGCTAGTAAGTATATTACCGAACTCTTCAAATTTAGCTAAAGAACTAAACGAACGCCTAGGCACCATATGGAATAGATACTGGTTTATCCGGACAAAGATGTAACTCTTATTAATTTTAACCTCATCAATGCCCGACCACTTTATGAGCGACTCATTAGATTTAGTTCTCTCTGATAAACCTTCATCAGTAATGACGTATTCGTGCTTTCCCAAAACACCCGATTTGGAGTTTGACATGAGCAAGATACAACCCAAATTCCATAGCCATGTGACTAATGTAGCTACTACAGCACCAATAAAGCTCGATGTAACGCCTATCAGTATACTGCTCGAAGAGAATGTAAAATCATCCTTGTAACTAAAAAACAAAAACATGCCAAGAAATAGCACTGTGAAATATATCCAAGTCCCTCTACTTCTTGGAAAAAGATAGCAGCTTAGGCTTACAAGATCTTTTTTTGTAATATGAGCTTCAATTTTCATGCTACTCCTTAGAGATAATGACTCTCCACGAAAGAGTGCTAACATCCGGTGCTGAATTAATAGATCAAAGTAAGCCATCTACCAATGGTTACGATCTGGATGTAGCGGCCCGTCAATTTCGATTTACTCTGGCCCAATTGGTTCTTTTACTGGTTAGAGCTTCTTAATACAAGTGTTATCAATCACTTTTCTTAGGATGGTTGTCTTGATTTTATTTCTAAAAACCATCAGCCAAAGTTCTTATCATGGATGTCCATTACTTACATTACTTAATCATTGCCAAGCTCTTATCATGGCTGTCCATAGTTCTCTTTTTATCAATCACTCTTCTTAGGATGGGTGTCTCGATTTTATACTCACGTGCGAACAGCGATCTATACAACCAATGCGGTAGAAGCAGTACATCGTCAGTTCCGTAAACTGACAAAAACTAAAGGAGGCTTTGCCAACGAAAACAGCTTGCTTAAGCTACTGTATGCAGGAATACTGAAGGCATCTGAGCGATGGACACACCCTGTTCAAAACTGGAGCCTCACTCTGTCGCAACTGGCAATTCACTTTGAAGGGCGGTTAGACGATCACATTGAACTGTGAAAATTAGCTGACACAGAATTTTGAACACCCTCCCAATAACTGTATATTTAGCCAGAACTAAAAACCATCAGCCAAAGTTCTTATCATGGCTGTCCATTATTGCTTTATTGCTGATTATTGCTGTTCAATCTACTCATTGAATCTAACTCAGCTATTTTTCGATCATATGACTTTTGAATGTCTCCAAATATTTTCGATGCATGCTTGTTATCATCTTCTGAGATTTTTAGAATTCCCGAATCTTCTTTAAAAAAGCCGTTAATTGGGCCTTCGTTAAACTTTTTATGGTGAGCCATCATAGAAAGACCGGAATAGGCATCAGTCCCATATAGCATGGTCCCCTCAAACTCATCACACAAATACTTAAGCTTAGTCAGAAAATCTGCATAATCTTGTATTCTCTTAAAGCTGGATGCCAACAAGTTTTGACAGATTAAAATATCTGACTTTGAATTATTCCAATAGTGAAACTCAATTTCTCGGGATTCATCAATTGATATCTCGGCATCTTCATGGAGCCTAAAATCGAACAACCCTTGTCGAATTGAAGTTTCTTGTCGTACAAACTGCTGATAAAGCAAGATAACTATACTAACCTCTTTATTGCTTGCCATTTTCGATAGTATATAAGTCATCTCAATAAGCCCTTTATCGAACGATTCGATCCAACCTAAATATGGTTTTATGCTGAAACTCGAGGGATTATTTAGCGGGTAACTAGAAGAATAATATCCTCTTATTATTTTGTCAGACAAATTCGTAGAAATATGACTTGTCAGCTTTCCCTTTATATCATTGAAGTGATCAATATATTCTTGTCGATGCTTATAGAAGTTTGAGAAAGTATTTTGCTCTATAGCCTTCTCTATCTGAAGTGTCGTTTGAGCAGACCGATGAATAGCCGCTATAACACCTAAGATCGTAATACATGCAGCCAATATGGCGAGAGGGACTTTTGATACAGTAAATAAGCCATAGTTAAAGCCCGAATAAGAGGGGTCAAATTTTAAATTTGAATTAACAGCGATAATCACAAAGCATAATAAGGCTAAAGTAGGTAGAACCGTAAATGTAATCCTAAACAGTGGTACTGAACTAAGTCTGATTTTGGGATCTATCTCAATAATACTTTTCTTCAACTTATTCACTCTCAGATGATGCTAACTTAGTGCTAATGCCCGCGTAGTGAGATGGTATAAAGCACCAGCAGAAAACCAGACCCAATTGACGGGTTTGTTATGTGGTATTAGGCAAGAACCTCATCAAACTTTTTTGCTAGCTCTGCCTCTACGTGAGATACAGCTTTATCTATTTTTACCAATAATTCTTCAACTCCTGAATACCCGGAATGATATCTATAACTCAATATACCTTTTGATATCCCATCAACATTTCTCCAATAAAGATTAGATACGAGCTCTCTTTCACGAGTTATAGCCAATCTCTTCATCGTTGAATTATCATAGTATGTTGAATGTATATCTCGACTTATTCTGTACAGCTTATGATCATTTGTGCCGCACCAATTGTCTAGTTTTAATCGAGCCCCATTTATGACAATATCATGACCTAGATCCTCAGACAGGTTCGCCCCACTAAGCCAGTGCAAATCCATAGCAGCATCAAAAGCAAATTCACGACATTTGGGGATACTATTTTTTATTTTGGCGAAGTTTTCCCTAATGTCCTTACGTCTTTGTTTGACCGTAGGTACGAGTTGATTAATTTCTTTCTTGTTAAGCTTCCAAAAAGCCCACTTAGCAATTTCTAGCTCAAATCCACTTACTATGCCCAACAATCCAATCATGCTGTGAAGGTATATTTCGAATCTCTTTTCCGGTGTAGTTTCTGGATAGCTATGGTGAATATTCTGAATTTGTAAAACGGAAACATATGCTCCCCCATAAACACATCGCGCTCCCTTACTTAAATCACCAAACTTAACTTTTCGTTCCTTACACTCCGGGTCATATTGTCTATACGTCGCGTCTTTATCGTCCTGGTGTCCTGGCCAAAACTTTCTGCAAAACCTTTCGTATGCAGCATGGGCACTTCTTACTCTCCAGTCAGGCATCTCATTGATACCAATACAAGTAAGGCTCACCATACCTTTTTGAAGAATTTCGAAGAGGGGAAGTAATCCTACAGCTTTAACGTCCTCGATAGTCGCATCTTCTGCTAGGTTTTCCATTCTCTGAATGGAACAGTTGTCGAGATTTATCTGAACAATTTTACCTTTAGAAATCGATTGCAACGTATATTCGGGAGTCAACAAACGATGTTCTTCTTCTGGGAACCTACAAGGCTTAATAAATTGAATATCCCAGTTTTCTTTACTCATACCCCATCCTTGTTAGAAGCTCAGCATATTGGTTATCGGACACATTAACGCTCAGCTATGCAGCCTTTGCTTGTTAATTGCTTACACTATATAGATAAGATTACCGTCAACGAAGCCCACAGCGAAGGCTTGTGCAGCTTTTAACTTGTGCACATTTTTCGAACTAGATTGAAGATACTGCTTAGCCATTGCAAGAATACTCTCTTGAGCCTCTTCCCATGAATTACCAAATATTGAGCTAGAAACAGAAATTACTCGATTTTCAGGTACCTAATCTTCGTTGCACGCCCAACCAATCTTTATCTTCTGGGTCGAACCCACTAGAAACAACTATTTCAATGTTGAACGGAGACTCATATATTGATTTTGTAAGCGACGACCTGATTGGGCTGATCTTCGTTCAATTGCACGTCGAGCCAATGAATAAAGCTCTTATCGTCTTGAATCATGCTTCATTCTCTCTTTGACACTCCCCGGTCATACAGATGTTATGCACATTATAAATTGACCCTGACAGCAGGTTCACTGACTCTCTCATGGAACCATACTTCAATAAGATTTATATCTATCTTATCTTCTCTATCGCGGAGTTGTAGCTCTTGAATTCGTTCAATTACGGCATTCATATCTCCAAATCCGTAAAACAGATATATTCCTTTTTCGTAATTCGCGTGCCTTCTAAATGCAGTGAGAGTGCTTAAATCTTTAACAATGCCGTTTATGGCTGCAGTTATTGGTTTTATTTCAATTATCGTGTGATTACCTTCCATATTACCGGGAATATGGACAAGCAGATCAGGCTTAACATTATCAAGATCATTCCCTCTTATTAGAGGGTGACCAGACTTATCAACTTCACCACTTAGCTCATACTCTTCGTGTGCAGGCCATATTGAGCGCAGTTGGTGGTAAAGCTCATAGCAATATACTCTTTCCCGATAAATAGGATCTTCACGACCATCAATAGGTAATTGGAAATAGTTTTCTCCAATAGCACTAGTGGCATCTCTAAGTAATTGTTCGATGTTCATTTACTCTCCATATGCATAACAGCCAATTCTACTTCCATTAAACAGGGTCAAACCATTATTCCCAAAATACGTCTTCAACCTCATTACACTGTTTATAAAGACTGGTTATACCCCTGCTTAACGATCAAACAAGTCGGTTAAGAGTTGTTGATCACTCCAACCCTGCATCCCGTAATTTCTTCAAAGCTTCTTCTAACTGTTTCTGAGCCGCTTCCTTTTCTTTACGCTCTAGCTCTTTCTCAGTCTCTGCTTGCTCTCGTCGAAGAACTTCTTGTTTTAGCTCTTCCTCTTGCTTAAGCACCAACACCTCAGGCAGTGGTGTGCTCTTCAGTGTCTCCAAATCCAAGAACCGATAAGGCAACGTCTGGCTGTCGGAGTAGTTTTGCTCAGGAATAAACCCATCGATGGTGTTCAGGCTTTTCTGATACACCCATTGTTGGAAGTTAGCTACCCATTGGGTAAGCGTGTCTAACACCTCTAGAGGAACGTCATAATTGGGTTTGTAGCGGGAATCAATGTAAGAATCACCCAAAAAAGCGAAGTGCTTGCGGTCTTCTTTGGCGTCACCGGGGAAGATGGTTTTGATCTCAGGTGCCAGTGTTGCCACACGGCTGCGCAATTCGTACAGCTTGTGAGTACGGGGTTTGTAATGAGTAGTGACCAGCAAATACAAGCTGAACAGCCGTTCTGTCATCTGGTGCAGGCTGAAGATGGCGCCGCTTAATGCGCCTTTCTGGTAAAGGTATTCAAAGGTCTGTTGGGATTCCACCGCTTTTTGATAGAAGCGTTCAAAATACCCAATGCTGATATCTCGGCGTTGCGCTGGGGAAAGCTGCTGGGGCTGAGCTAACTTTACGTTGTCTTCGAACAGCACCACGCCTTCGTTAACCACATCGAGGTAAAAATACTCACTGCGATTGAGGCTCTTATTCAGGTTATCCAGCGTTTCATAAATGACATGAAAGGTAGACGTTAACTCAGGGCTGTCTTCAATCAGACCAATAAACTTCTTATGCAAATTGGATTTTTTACCGGATTCCTTACCCCGTAACACCACTAAAACATCGACGTCCGAATTGTATTCAGACACCGCGCCATTCTCATCCACTCTGCGGTCATTAATGAAATCACCACGGGCGTAACTGCCGAACAACCAGATCATGGCGACGTCTTTCTTACAGGTCTGGTGAATCAGTGTCACCGCCGTCGTCAATTCGGCCTGAATATTAGCCGGAACGTGGGCCAACGAGGTATTAAATTCGGGGCTTGGGGCTGTCATTGCAGTGAGAAGACCTTTCCATGTCAATCGTGGTGTTATTCACTTAAGTCAAACAAAAATGAAGAACCAAAGTAATAAACCATACTAGCACTCAAGGCAATTGAAACAACCGTTCAATCGCTTTGCTCCACCGTTTTTTTACTTTAAAAAACCGCCCTATTTCCCCACCGCCGCCAATATCCCTTTGATCTTTGGCACACAGGAGCCGCAGTTGGTGCCAGCTTTACAGCATTGCCCTACTTCTTGGTGGGTTTTGAGGTTGCCTTCCTGAATGGCTAAGGATAGTCCTATTGAGTTCTTAGTTCTGCTTTAATCAAACGGTTTCATGTTCAGAAGTCATAAACTGTAGTTTGTATTCCTAGATTGGTTAATGTATCGATAATAATTGGCTCAATTTCTTCCCACTTTCCACCTGCCAAACCACAACCAATTCTAGGCATATGAACAGAAGCATCATGCTTTTTAGAATATTCAGCCACTAACATTAGACCTTCGCGTATAGCCTCATACCGAATTGGCGGAGGTGCGGTTTTATTGCGAGGCGACCTAACACCATGCTGACCAATAACATTAGCTACCGTTAACGAATCTGTAACTTGTATAAATTGAACATAACCTAGCTGAGGCTTATCTTCAGATTGAAATGAATTTTTATAGAACTGTTCCGGCTCTTTCCAACGTTTGCTAATTGCCAGCACAAACCCCTTCCCCCATTTACCTAGATCATTACATACATGGACAATCACTCTGTGGTCATCGCCAATGGGGTTTGTTGCATCACCTTTTAGATATTGGATACTCATTTTTGGGTTGCTTTGCTCCACGTCGCTTCAAATTCTTTCTGTTCGATTGATTTTACATCGAATTCAGGTTGACTGGATATTTCAGCAAGCGATGGGACAGGAGCTATACCAAGACGAGTATCAGGCGTAGAATTTAATTTCGAAGCATAACCAAATGAACCATTCTGAAAAACTTCTACTTTTCTGATTTCATAGCGCGACGAATCGAGTTCGCTATAGAATTATAACTTTAGTCATTGTATTTCCCAATATTTTTCGCCTTTAACATCCATATGTTTACGGCATGACAAAGCTATTATTCCTAACTCATTCTTAATCTCAAAAAAGCATAAGAAACATTAAAGGCAGAAGTAATATACTGAAGATTCTGTCACAACTTCCGTAATAAATATTGCTTAGTTTCTTATACGCTCCTCAACCAATAAAAAAGCCGAAATTCGATTGAGTTTCGGCTTTCATCAGCGTCAAATCAAAAGCAAAAAACCGCCCTATTTCCCAACCGCCGCCAATATTCCTTTGATCTCCGGCACACAAGAACCACAGTTGGTGCCCGCTTTGCAGCATTGCCCCACGTCTTGGTGGGTTTTGAGATTGCCTTCTTGAATGGCTTTTTCGATGGTTTTTTCACCCACGTTAAAACACGCGCAGATGATCTTACCTACGTCTGGCGTGCCCAATGGTGGCTTGCCCGTCAGCAGCGCCATGCGCTCATCGGCTTTGAGGCCTTCTTCCATGCCTGAATCAGACTGTGGGGCAAACAATGAACCGATCCAGTTACGATCCGGCAATGCGTAATCCGGCCCAGTGACCAACACGGCTTGCAGCTCGTCGTCATGGAAACAGGCGGTGCGGAACAGCGATTTGGCCGGGTCATGGTAGGTTTGCCATTCCAGCTCACCGGAATGGGGTACCAACTGGCTGGATAAGTGAGACTGCCAGCTGCGAATGGAGCGGGAGCCCGCCAGTTCGTAGCGGAAGTAGCCTTCGCCTTTCACCAAGACCACGTAATCGATGCCATCCAAAATCAGCGGGTGGCGGGAAATAATGAAGCCGTGCCAGCCTGCTTCAAACGGCGCAATGCTGACGGGAGTGTGTTTGCTTTCAGGTTGGAACGACACCGGATCAACCACAGGGTTGACCACCACGCCCATTCGGCCATGGTTACTGAACTGGGAGGTCCAGTGCATGGGCACGAATAAGTCGCCTTGCGGTAAGCGATCGGTCACTTCCACTCTGGCCAACATTTCGCCCCACTGGCTTTTAATGGTTGCCAGATGGCCGTGTTGTACTCGGTACTTTTCAGCGTCTGCGGGGGTGATTTCCACAAAGGGTTCGGGCTTGTGTTGGTTCAAACGCGAGGCCAAGGCCGTGCGTGTCATGCTGTGCCATTGGTCTCGAACTCGGCCGGAGTTTAATACCAACGGCCAGTCTTTGTTCGGCAAGTTTTCAGGCTTGCGAGATTCCACGGCCACCAGTTTGGCTTTTCTATTTGGGGTGTAGAAACCGCCGTTGGCAAAAAAGCGATCCACCCCGTTGGGGGTTGCTTGCGTCACCGGCCATTGAATGGGCATCAGAGCATCGTATTCTGCTTGGCTGATGTCCGAGAATTTGGAGATATTAAAATCCCTTAAGCGTTCATTCTCGGAGTTTTCAAAACCGGATAACTGCGCGTGCTCACGGAAGATGTCGGCATTGGTTTCGTACGGGAAGCTGTCTTTAAAGCCCATTCGATGGGCCAATTGGGTGATGATCCACCAATCGGGTTTGGAGTCACCGGCCAATGGTAATAAGGCGCGCTGACGAGAAATACGGCGTTCGGAGTTCGTCACCGTACCGTCTTTCTCACTCCAGCCTGCGGCGGGTAATTTTACATGGGCCAAATCCAAGGTATCGGCGTGGGCCACACAATCGGACACCACCACGAAATCGCAGTTCTCGATGGCACTGCGCACTTTATCAGCGTTGGGCATACTGGCCACGGGGTTGGTGGCCATGACCCAAATGGCTTTGATTTTGCCATCCGCCACGGCATCGAATAAATCCACGGCTGGCAAGCCTGCAGATTGAACTAGAGCATCGGTGTTCCAAAAACGGGCGACGCGATCCAAATCATCGGGGTTGAACTCCATGTGCGCAGCCAAGGTATTGGCCAAACCGCCCACTTCACGGCCGCCCATGGCGTTGGGCTGCCCCGTTAGAGACAAAGGCCCTGCGCCCGGTTTGCCCATTCGGCCAGTGGCCAAATGGCAGTTTAAGATCGAATTCACTTTATCCGTACCGGAGGAGGATTGATTCACCCCTTGGCTGTATAGGGTTAAAGTCTTGTCGGTTTCCTTAAACCAACGGAAGAAGGTCTCTACCACGTGCGGGGCGAGATCGCATTTCTCGGCCACGGTGTAAACGTTAAAGGCATCCGTCTGAGCGGCTTGAATGGTGTCTTCAAAGCCTTCGGTGTGGGCTTGAATGTACGCTTGATCTAAGGCGTTTTCTTGGTACAAATAACTTAACAAGCCATTGAACAAGGCCACATCGCTGCCGATTTTTACGGGGATGTGTAAATCGGCGATGTCACAGGTATTGGTTTTGCGGGGATCAACCACCACCACTTTTAAATTCGGGTTGGCTTCTTTCGCGGCTCGGATGCGCTGAAACGATACGGGGTGGCACCACGCGGTGTTGGAACCCACCAGTACAATTAAATCCGATTCGGTAAAGTCGTCGTAACACGCAGGCACCGTATCCGTGCCAAAAGCACGCTTGTGGCCCGCCACTGACGAAGACATACAAAGGCGGCTGTTGGTATCGATGTTAGATCCACCAATGAAGCCCTTCATCAGCTTATTGGCGACGTAGTAATCTTCGGTTAATAACTGGCCGGAACCGTAAAAGGCCACCGCTTGAGGGCCATGTTCATCAATGACCGCTTGAAACTTCTCTGCCACCACAGTAAGGGCATCATCCCAATTGGCTGGACGGCCATAAACCTGCGGTTGCAACAAACGGCTGGAGAGATCCAAGGTTTCAGCCAGTGCCGAGCCCTTGGAGCACAAACGCCCAAAGTTGGATGGGTGGTCTGGGTCCCCTTTGACGGAAACAACGCGGTTTTCCACATCTACTTCGGCTTCAATGCCACACCCGACACCGCAATAGGCGCAGGTGGTTTTAATGGTTTGGGGGTTGCTTTCTTCTTTCGCGATGAGATTCTCTTCGTTCTGCATGACTATACAACCTCACCCGTTACTTCCATTTGAGCTACTTCCGTTTGAACTAATTCCGCTTGAAAATAGGCTTGGCCAAAAATCAGTAGTTCCCGCATATCTTCTATGTTCGTCCGTTGCTCTAACAAGCTTTGATACCAAGCACCGTCTTTGGTGTCGCCGTACAATACCACGCCCACAATGCAATGATTTTTGATCACCAGTTTTTTATAAACACTGGCGGAAGGGTCGGAGAAACGAATAATTTCGCATTCTTCATCGCCCTGAAAATTCCCCAAGGAGAAAAGGTTAATGCCAGTGACCTTCAGCTTGGTGGCACTCGGCAGTGTTTTGTATTCCGCCACGCCGTGGCCGCTTAAGTGGTTGGCGCAGACTTTGGCTTGTTCAAACAAGGGCGCCACTAAACCAAAGGTATCGCCTCGGTGCTGAATGCACTCGCCCACGGCGTAAACGCTTGGGTCATAGGTTTGTAAGGTATCACTGACCACAATGCCGCGCTCACAATGAACACCCGCTGACTGCGCCAATTTCATGTTCGGGCGAACACCAATGGCCATGACGAATAAATCACAGGCCAATTGGCTGCCATCACCAAATCGAACCGCCGAAACGTGGCCGTTACCGTCGTCAATCAACATCTTGGTATCGGCCGGCATTTTAAAATGCACGCCGCGCTTCTCCAGTTCGAGCTGAAGTAAGTGGCCCGCTGTGCCGTCCAGCTGTCGGTTCAGAAGCACTGCATTACTGTGCACCACCGTCACGTGCATGCCCCGCTGGGCTAACCCGTTTGCGGCTTCCAGCCCCAATAAACCGCCGCCCAAGACCACAGCATGTTGTTTGGTTTCGCTGTAGCTCAGCATTTTGTTTACATCGTAGATGTCTCGAAAAGCAATGACGCCTTCAAGGTCATTCCCTGGAATGGGAAGAATAAAGGGGTTCGAACCGGTGGCAATCAGCAAGCGATCATAGGCGGCCTCGGTGCCGTCTTTCGCGGTCACCACTTTCAGCTGTCGATCAATGTCCACCACGGCCTTTTCTGGGCCTGCATGTAAGGTAATGTTGTTATCTTGATACCACTGACGATCATTAATGATGATGTCTTCGATGGACTTTTCCCCGCACAGCACCGGAGAAAGCATGATTCGATTGTAGTTACCGTAAGGTTCGGCGCCAAAAACAGTAATGCTGAATTTATCTGGCGCAGCACTTAACAATTCTTCAACGGCTTTCATTCCTGCCATGCCATTGCCGATAACCACCAGCTTTTGTGTCATTCTCTAACTCCATTAAACCTGACTCGATTCAGATCATTACCGCTTTAGTCTTTCTTTTCAGCAATTTACATACCATCGACCGTTAAAACAGAAGATCGCCACCCAACACTCATGCGGGCTAAGGAATCCTCTGCTGATCCTTTAAATTTTAACACATGCCAGAGCAAACCAAAGAGTATTTCGCACCACACAAGGGCATTCTATATGCTCTAATTGGCTATAGCGGTTTATTTGAAATCCAACGAATCTGATAAGGCGTCATCGCGAGTCGATCGTTTATGTTCACTATCGGTTCATCGGAGATAAGATCACACCAATCGTCTAAGTCAATTAAGTTAATCTCTGATAAACACAGGGTTTGTGGTTGATCCGAAATATTAAAAATACAGAAGATGCTTTGGCTACGGTCTAAGCTTTGACGCCAAAAGCCAAACAACGCATCGCCTAAGTGCAAGGTAAACTGAGTCGCATTCGGGTGAAAGGCCGATTGCTGAGTTCTTATCTTCAGCAGCTGAGACAACGCACTAAATACTTTCGCGTGCTCAGAATGGGGCTCACTTAATCGCTGTTGAAGTTGGGAGTAATCCCAACGATGTCGGTTGATGGATCGGTTATGGTTTGTGTGCTTCAGCTTCTCATAATCATTGCGGGTGCCCAGTAAGCTGTGAATGTACAAACCCGGAATGCCTTCTAACGCGAACATGATGCCATGAGCACACACAAAACGCGCAATCGCCCATCGGTCTGGCCCCTTTGTTGTGCCTTGCAGAGCATCAAATAACGCAATGTTTATTTCATACGGTTTATTCTTACCGTTGTCCAACGCACGCATGGAGACTCGACCGCCAAAGCTTTGCATGGTACTGACCAATGCATTCAGCTCCTCTTCATTCAATAAACCTTCGGCGGGCCTTAAGCCAATGCCGTCGTGCGATGCAATGAAGTTAAAATACGCGGTGCCCTGCTGGGCAGGCGGCATGCTCATCATCCATTGCTTTAAGTGTTTGCAGCTGCCCGTTACCAAGGTATTGACCAGCAAAGGCGGTAATGAAAAGTTATACACGCAATGAGCTTCGTTGCCGTTTCCAAAATACGCCAAGTTTTCGCGATTGGGAATGTTGGTTTCGGTGATGATGACGGCATCCGGTTGCGCATATTCAATCAGGGTTCTTAACAATCGGACGATCTCATGAGTTTCTTCAAGGTTGAGACATGATGTGCCTGCTTTCTTCCAGAGAAACGCCACTGCATCCAATCGGAACAGTTTCACGCCGTTATCCAAGTACAAACGAATGATCCACACAAACTCCAACAACACCTTTGGGTTTCTGAAATCAAAATCCACCTGATCATGACTGAAGGTGCACCAAACCTGTTTTATCCCATCGACTGTTTTTGTAGCCCGTAATAACGAAGACGTTCTGGGGCGCACAACGTTGGACACATCTTCCGAAGCGTCGCACGTATAAAAGAAGTCATGGCCCGGCCCTTCGCCTTTAATGAAGTTATCAAACCAGACACTTCGGCTGGAACAATGGTTAATGACCAAATCCGCCATGACTCGATAATCGTCTGCGATGGCGTTGATTTCAGGCCACCCGCCCAGCGATTCATTCACGGCCGAATAGTTTATGACGGCAAAGCCATCGTCCGAGCTGTAGGGGTAAAATGGCAGTAGATGAACGCTGTTAATTGTTTCTTTGCAGTAGTCGTCTAAGAAACGTTTGAGCGTGACTAAGGGTTTTTGTTGCAGACCCCGCTTGTCATTGAGGCCCTTTGTATTCTTTATTTCACTCTCTAATTCATTCTTTGTTTCTCTATCTAGCGCACGTTCTATCTTACTCTCTAAATCTGCGTCCAGAGCCATAGGTTTAACATCCGCCGCTGGTTTTTGAACCAAACTGTCGCCGTAGGTGATTAATACGGCATCTTGCTCCGTCCAATGATTTTGATTGGCCGGCGACGGTCGGCTTTCAAATTCATGGGGAGCATTATGGGTTTCATACAGCCCCATCGCTGCCATCAGCGTCGAAGCGATGCCCTGATAATCTTGCACCGCGTCTATGTCGTTATAAATAAAACTTAACTGCTGTTCGAGTTTAAACCGCAACGCGTTCAGATCATTCATAGGTCACCCTTCGGAAAATTCTTGGTTATCCAACTCCACCGCTTCTTTTAAACGTTCAAGCACGTCAGGCATGGCACTGACTACGCGGTTCCAACTTGGGATGAAAGGCCGTTCCATCGGTCGTTCTAAGAAGTGCTGCCCCGCTTTCATGATGTTTTCAGCAAACATCTCCACGGCTTTTTCTTCTTGGTGAATGTCCAGTTTTAACCCGTTCATCACGGCATCGTTGTGGTAGGTTTCGACAAAATCCAACGCGATTCGGTAGTACGTCGCCTTCAACGATCGGAACGTCTCCGTGGTAAAGGTTTCACCTTGCGTCGCCAATTTACGGAACAGCGCTTTGGTGATGTCGATCGACATCTTGGATAGCCCCCCTTGGTCATCTTCGATCGATAAGTTCTGGTGCTTGTGATCGTAAGTCTTGGCAATGTCCACCTGACACAAACGGTTGTGCGCATAGTTGCGATACATTTCTGAAAGCACACCGATTTCCAATCCCCAATCGCTTGGAATGCGGATGTCGTGCAGCACATCCTTACGGAATGAAAATTCACCGGCCAACGGGTATCTAAAGCTGTCCATGTATTCCAAGTAATCTCGATAGCCCACCACCCGCTTAAAAGAACGCAGTAAAGGCGTCACCAGTAACCGAGAAACGCGACCGTTCATTTTTCCATCGGCCACGCGTGCGTAAAACCCTTTACAGAATTCATAATTAAACCGAGGGTTTGCCACGGGATAAATCAATCTCGCCAAGAGCTCTTTTTCGTAGGTCACGATGTCACAATCGTGCAACGCCACCGATTCGGCCTTCCCTGAAGCCAAGGTGTACCCCATGCAATACCAAACATTGCGGCCTTTCCCCATTTCTTTCGGGGCAACGCCCAGTTCCATAAGTTCGGCATCCAAGGCTTTTAAACGCGGGCCGTCATTCCACAACACTCGGTGATGTTGTGGTAGATCCCCAAAGAATTTCAACGCATGGCGATATTGGGCTTCATCGGCACGGTCTAAACCGATCACAATCTCGGAGAGGTAGGGAACCTCCTTAAGATGGCCAATGATGTTGGGCAACGCCTCGCCTTCCAGTTCAGAAAATAAAGACGGTAAAATCAGTGACATGGGGCGATTTTTTGAAAACTCCACCAGCTCTGCTTCTAAGTCTTCGTGAGTGCGCTCAGATAAGTTATGTAACGTGGTAATAATTCCATTCTGATAAAAATCGGCCATAAGTAACCTCACATAAAGAAATGCGTGTAAGTGAAAAAGATGAATGTGTGTTTTTTAATTTGAGTTCAGCGATTCAAATTAAAGGGTGCGGTCATTGCGTCAGGGATCGGCCATTACGTCATGCCTACCTTTAAGTAACGTTCAAGCGATTCGCTCCAACCTTCCGGTCCAGGCAAACGGCTGTTTATCACTGAACTGTTCGACGTTAATCTGGGTCGATGTTTCGTCGGAGATTGAATGATGATGGGCTGATCACAGGCTTCGAGCATGGCCAAATCGTTATGGCTGTCCCCCAAGGCAACGGTTGTTATTGCGCGGTCAGGCCATTGTTGTTGGTAGGTCTGCGTGAGCCAAGTTAGGGCCTTCCCTTTATCACTGCCGTTACTGATGTGAAGAAAACGCCCTCCCTCGATCACCCACATGCCATGTTCTGCAAGCATGGTTTTGAATTCAGTTTTCTTGGCTTCGGAACCCGTCCAAAGCACGGGCTCGCTGAACTCTCGATCATTGGCTAAGGCTGCTGCGTCTGGTGATAACCCAGTATGTTGCACGATGGACGCCTCGCCCATTTTTGAGAAGTAGGTGAAATCCCCTCGAAACGAATGCGCCAGCGATTCTAATAATTGAACCCAGAACAAGCGCACAGGCGAGAACGATCGAACCCAAAAGTCGCCCACATTCTCGGTCTCTTCGGGTTGTGTTGAGAAATAACCCTTGGGAATGAATACCGCTGCACCGTTTTCAGTCACAAAGGGGTGCTGATTGTTAAGCGCCACCCGCAATGCTAATAATTCGGCGCGGGTTTTACTGGTGATAGGGATGACAGGAATAGCAAGCTTTTCAAGGGTTTCCAACATCGGTTGAGCGGCATCAAAACGGTAGGTGTGATGATCAAGCAGCGTTCCGTCCAGGTCGGTAAAAATCAAAAATTGCTGTTTCATAGGGCAGAAACCTCTCTGATCGAAGTAAACGCTTTTTTAGTCTTCACAGCCTCAATCTCTCGATCACGATTCAACTGCCAAACAACGTCTGCGCGTGAAGGCAGCTCCGTCAGCACATGTTCGGTTAATCGTTGGTAATGCTGGATAAACACCGAAATATCTTCTGCGCTCATTACGCCACTGGTGCCTGTGGATAACGTTTCCTCCGTTGATGTCAGCTTCGACATCAGCTTCTGCTCTTGTTCCAATCGCCATTGGTGAACGCAATCAAACGAAGGCGCTTTCAACATCAACCAAGCATCCATCATTGGATACAAAGGTTCATAACGCTTCAGCAGGCTTTCATTCACGTAATGCCGCCACTCACAATATGGGTCTTGCTCCGATTCAAGGGCGTTCACGGGCTCAGCCAATTGAGAGACGGGTTGATGATTCGCGCCCCAGCACCACCCTTCAATCACGACAATATCGACGGGGGCACGAACAGAAAGGGCATTCATGACAGGCGCATTCATGACAGGCGCATTGATCGAGACCCATTCGTCTTGAGGCTCAAGATCGTCCGTCGCTTTATTAAACTTAGGAATTAAAAACCGCGATTCGCCACGAGCCAGCTTTGACAAGACGGATTTGGCCAACGCCATATCGTGGGTACCAGGCACCCCCCGAGTCTTTAATAATGGATGAACGTTGTCAGCCAATTGCTCGCGATGCTGTTTAGAGTAATAAAAGTCATCAAGCGATATGCTGATGGCATTGAGGTTTTGCTGTTCAAACCACGCCGTAAGGTAAGCCGCTAAGGTGGTTTTGCCCGACCCCTGACACCCATTGATGCCCACAAAATAAGGGCGGGCCAGTTTACGCTGCGCGTTTTGAATATGCGTTGCTACGGGCGTAAAGAACGTATCAATACTTTGCCTATAGCTGCTTGGGAGCTGCTGTTCAGTTAGAAAGCGTTGAACAAAATCAACCATCACTCTGACACCTCGCACTAAGATACATCAATCTATTTAGTATTGATGTTAATAGAGCAGGATGCATACCAATCTTCTCATGTCCCCCGATATTCGGGGGATGCGAGGATAATTAAAAAGAAAAATAAAATTCAGAAAGGAAGGTGCACCTAAATAAAAAACCAATTGTCATCCAAACAGTCAGATTGCACCAAATAATCTCAAACGCCCAACAGGGGTACGCCTTATTTTCGAATGCCTAATCGCCGTTTGCACCAAAATATGCTTTTCCTAATACCTAACCATTAGACCAAGCTTAAATATCAAGCGGCCATCATGGAAAGAACCCAATGCACTAAGTTCGCGCTTCACCCGAAAGGGGCAAATTCTTAGCATCAAGCCAACCGGCTTCCCAACTTGAACTCAGTACCTCATCGCTGTACGGGCTGTTTGACTTCTTTTTAGAGCGACTGCCCTCTTCAAAACCTCGCTGATACGCGTCTTCCACCGTCTCTGTATTCATCGTCGTGGTATACGCTCGCTGGCCAAGGGCATTGAATGCATTCAGCCATTGATCCAAGAGCAGGTAACTGGCAGGCACTAGAATTAAGCTAATCAAGGTCGCAAAGAGCACACCAAAGGCAAGCGACACCGCCATCGGTATCAAGAATTGAGCTTGAATGCTCGACTCCAGAATCAAGGGCGTTAATCCAGCAAACGTGGTAATCGAGGTCAACAGAATGGGTCTGAAACGCTTTCCTCCGGCGTGGCAAACCGCAGAGAAGATATTGATCCCTTTCTTCCGTTGTTCATTAATGCTGTCCATGAGCACCAAGTTATCATTCACAACGATGCCGCTCACCGCCACCATCCCAATGAAAGACCACAGCGTGAACGCCAAATCCAACAGCATATGACCGATCAACGACCCCAGAACACCAAAAGGAATGGCAAACAACACCAACAAAGGCTGGCTATAAGAAGAGAACAGAATCGCCATCATAAGGTACATAACGAAAACGGAGATCAGGTAGCCGTTCAACAGGATATCCAAAAAGGTCACGATGCTTTTTTGCTTGCCCGCAGCGCCCCACTTCATGTCCGGGTATTGCGCGACCAAACCATCAAGGTAATTGCGTTTTAAATCGTTCTGAATGTTGTAGACCGAATTATGGGCCGTATTTACATAGGCACTGACGATGACCACCCGCTTGCGATCAAAGCGTCTGATGTTATTCGGCGCTTGCTTATAATGTATGTTCGCTATCGTTGACAGGCTGACATAACGACCTTGGGAAATGAGCACGGGAAAGTGCTCCAAATACCACATGGAGGCACGTTCTTCTTCAGGCAAACCAAGCCAAACATTGACCTCATCATCGGAGGTTTGAATGGTCTGAACTTCTTCGCCTTGGAAGGCTCGATTCACTTGCCTCGTGACTTGTTCAAGCGTCAGCCCCAAAGCAATGGCATTGTCTTTGAGCTTTATTTGAACTTGTTGTTTCTTCTCATTAAGTGAATCGCTGACATCATAAGCACCGTTGTACGAGGTTAGCTTCTCTTTCAATTGTTGAGCGACCAACTCTAAATGCGTTTGATCGTAGGACGAGAACTCAATGTTGATGTCCGGTTTGGCGGGATTAAGGCTCGAACTGAACGTCAGCTTTGTTGCGCCTTCAATGTCACCAATTAAGTCTCGCCAACGGTTTAAGATATGCTGCCCGCTGATTTTACGGTCTTGTGAATCAGACAACTCCAGCGTTACCCGAGCTGTGTGATCACGGTTGGGCTTATTATCTTGGTTGGAGATTTTAATCTTCGGACCAATCACGGAATAAATATGCTTTATGACGGCCGCATCCCCTTCCGGTGCGTTCTCATTCAACTCTTTGGAGAGCTGGCCTGCGGCTTCCAGCATGATATTTACAGCATCTTGTGTGTCCTGACGAGGCCCACCTTCTGGAAACGTTACGGATGCATTAACCACTTCCGCATCAATCGAAATGCCTAACGATATTCTCATCCACCCGGTTGAAAGCAGTGCGATGAAGATGGTGAACACCAAGATGAAACTGACAATCACAAGCCCTTTATTATTTAACGCATTCACCAACAAGGGTTGATAGAAATCTTTGTTTATTATGTCTAATTTCCGGCTGAAGGCACTCTGAAAGGCCAGATACATACGCTCTATGGTTTTAACGTGTTTAACGTCAGAAGACCCCGTATCAGCCATGGCCGATTTAGATGAAGCTTGTTTGATGACGTTACTGGTGGAATGGCTAGTCGAATGACTGCTGTCAGGCGCGCTTCGAGATAAATGCGCAGGTAAAATATAAATCGACTCCAAGAGCGAAAAAATCAATATACAAATCACAATAATCGGGATGGCCTGCATGAGCTTACCTTCTGGCCCAGGTAAGAACAGCAACGGCAAAAACGCAACAATCGTCGTCACAACGGCAAATAAGATCGGCTTATACACATCAAACACACCCGCCAGTGCGCCCTCAGTTCCGTATTTACCTTGCTGATTCTGGCTGTGAATTGATTCGCCCACGATCACCGCATCATCGACCACAACACCTAACACCAAAATAAACGCAAACAATGAAATGATGTTGATGGATACGTCGAACGAAGGCATCAACAGTAAACTACCAAAGAACGAAAAGGGAATGCCGATGCTCACCCAGAGAGATAAACGAAAGTTCAAGAACAGAACAAGAATAATAAAGAGTAAAAATAAACCACTTAACGCATTTTCAAGAAGCAGATCTATTCTGCTTTTGAAGTTTTTGGATTCATCCTGCCAAACGTACAAGTGCATATTATCGGGCAGCTGTTTTTCTCGGATGTAGCCGTTCAGCGCTTCCGCTATGGTCATGATGTTTTGATTGCCCACACGATAAACGTCCATCGAGACGGCGGCACGTTGATCAAAACTGGCTTGGCTCATATTGCTGTGTCGGTTGTCTACAATGTCTGCAATATCGCCTAATCGGACTTCAGCACCTGCGGCATTGGAGGAAATTACAATGCGTCGGTAACCGTCCGCATTTTCTTTTTTACCGTCCGTTATGATCAGCACGTCACCGTCGTTGGTTTTTAAAACACCACCCGGTAATTGATTCGATTGTTGACGAATCAAGCGACTGATTTTTGCAAAGCTGATTTGGTACCGTTCAAGGTTGTGGGCAGGGATATATATTTTTATTTCAGAGTCATTAATGTCTTCCAAATCAATGATGCTGATGTCATCGCTTTCTAGGATTTCTTTACGAATGGTGCGCGCCATCTTGGCCATACTGGGGTAATCGGCCGTACCACTTAAAATCAGCTTACTGACTCGGTTACGCACAATGAGTTCTTTAATGACGGGTTCTTCTGCGTCGCTGGGCAGCGCGTCGTAATTCTTAAGCCGATTTTTAACAATGCTGAGTATCTCTTTGGTTGAATAGCCATCGGCAACATCCAACGTCATCGAGCACAAACCTTCGTAAGCAATGGAGGTTAGCTCAAGCGTGCCTTCAATATCATAAATCTGATTTTCAATCGGCTTACAAACGCTGGCCTCAACGGTCTCAACCGATGCACCGGACAAAATGGTTTGAATGCCTATCCGTTCCAGCGAAACATTGGGAATCAGTTCTTTACGAATGTCAGGCAGCGTAATGAAGCCCAAGACGAAGACCGTGAACATAAATAAGTTCGCCGCAACGGGATTATTAGCAAACCAAGAGATTGAACCTTTCATCTATGGGTCTTCCCTAAATCCGCAGGCCAAAGCCCCCTTACTTGAAACAAAATAAAGCCACAGATCAAAGCGCTGTTTATTGCAAGCTTCATCATTGAACCGCACTGGCTAATGAGCCGATGTCAGACGACGAAGTCTCTTTCAAATAAGGAGTTCCTTCCAAATAAGGATCAACAACCAATCCTTCCACCATCAAATGGAAGGAGCCAGTCACAATACGGTCGCTTTCATCCAAGCCTCCACGAAGGTAGGCGTTGGTTTTGCCACGATAAATAACATCAACGGTTTTACGAAGCAGTTTATTATCCTGATCAATGACCCATACGTTATTGCTCGCTTGTTCTGCAACTCTGGGTATGACGTTCACCTTATTTATGATTTGCCCTTCAATCTTTGCTTCCACGAATGAACCCGGTAGCAAAGGCTGGCGATTCGCATTAAATGCATTTGTACTCGAAACCTGTGCAATGACATAAAGAAGTTGATTCAGGTCGCGCTCGCCTTCCGTTCTTACTATGTGCCCCAACCAGCGCTTGGCTTTGTTCTGATAACTGTGCAATTGCACTTGAGGTTGGCGTTTGTGTGTTGGATGTTCACCACGTTCATGACCTAAGCCCAGAATATCAATCTGTTGATCATTCAAAGGCAATCTAATTTCAACTTCTTGAGTGCCGTAAATCTTGGCAATGCTCGAAGTGGCTCGAATGAACTCACCTTCAGTAATGTTTAAATCAATAATCTTCCCGTCAATCGGTGCGGTAATGGTGGTCTTCTTCAGTTGCTTCTTTGCATAAGCCAATGCCGCTTGTGCAGCAGCCACTTGACTGTCAGCATGCCGTTCTTGAGGAATATGAAGCGCAAAATCAGAGGCGTTCTTTTTTAGCCCTTTTCGAGCAACCACGGCTTTCGCCTTTATGTTCACTTGCTCCAATTTGGCTCGATCCAGTTCAGATTGTTTCTGGGCAATGTCCAGAATGAAGGGTTGCTCATCCAATTGAATCAAAAACGCCCCTTTTTGGACGTTAGCGCCTTTGCTCAACTTATCACTGACGGAGGTCACCAGACCGGGGACTTCATTGGTTATTTGTCGAACTTCCGACGCAAAGACTTTCCCTCGGCTGTAGATGGGAATGGCTTGATTGCTCACCACCAGCTGTGCGTACGGCACTTTAGGCACCTTCGCCTGCATGGGCTTTGTCTCTGGCTGAGGCGCGTTACTGAATATCCAAGTAATGGCACCAAACGCAAGGAGTAACACACAAAGAAAAGCACGATACTTTTTTATAACATACATAATATTCAACTTGTCACACGCCCCTTAAAGGCGCGTAGGTTCCAAATAAAAAAGGCGCTGTTGATCAAGCTCATCACTGGGATTTGAAACGTAGCTTGCAAGGTAGTGATTGCTTAATAATTGGTACGCTTTCAGGCCTTTACTTGCTTGGTGCAAAGGATCTCTAAGATCAAAACCAAAAATCAGCGCTTCGTATTGACTGCCGTGATACGTTTCTAAAATACGATTTAACAAGTCCTTAAAAATTTCGACTTGGTTATCCTCGCACAGAACAGAATGCAGGCTTAGGTAAGAGGCTAAATTTCCGGGTTTCGGTAGCTGAAGACCTCCAAACAATTTACTCTTTGCGTTGTTAATGTGTCTAAGAATCTTCATCTTGCCTTCATAGGACACAAACCGAGTTTGCTTAAAGGCTTTTTGATCCCAGACGCCACAAACACCGATCAATGTTTCTCCCCGATACGCCAAGAAAAAATCTTCGATGTTGATGTCTCGGTAATAACTGGCGTTCGTACCAATCTTCGAAAAGTCATAACACGGATAAAACTCTTTTGAAGGCGCATGCAGGTCAAAAAATGCCTGCATTGTCTCTTTGTCTGCATCCGTTGCTCTTCGAACGAACGATGTCACCGATTTAAATTGCTTCTTATTCATATCCACCATGTGGGTAAGAAACTGGCCAGTTTGGTAGAAAGTCGGGAAGCCTCCACGACCACTGGCGACGGAATTAAGAGACGCTTTGTTTTCTTCAAGAATCACGGACTGCATCCATTCATCTTGCATGACTTCACGATATTTCCTGAACACCTCCGCTAATGCTTTTCCACCTCGATAATCTTGATGAATTCGCAGGTCATTCCCGTAGCGCGTCATGCGCTTTTTACCATCAACAAAAACTTCACGTTTACCAATACTGAAAGAGGCCAATAATGTATCTTTTTCAAGATCCGTAATGACCCATACATCAAGCTCGGTTGTAGTGACTTGCGTCGCATGGAAGAAATCTGGGTTCCGCTCAAAGTTCAGATGAACTTGCCCTTGCTGCGGCGTCTGATCAATCAGATTAAGCAACGCCGCTGAATCATTTTGCACAGCGGGTCTGGTTTCAAATCGAGGGGTCATACCGCGAATGCCTCTTGATTTTCAGGAAGCACATCCATAGGCAATGCGTCCCCTTGCCATAAAACCAATGGTTCTATTTTGATATTGCCTGCCACCATACCTCGATCGATTTTATGTGAGGTGTATATGTCCATGGCGTTCGACATCAGAAGTACCTGAGCTTCGCCCAGTTGCCCGAGATCTCTGGCCAATTTGTAATGAAAGCTTTCACACAAGCTATCTTCTAATTGACGACTTAAGTCTGCTCGTTGTGCTGTCTGACATTTACCATCACATAACAATACATAGCGCGGTCGACTCTGCTCTGGACTTACGTCTTCAGTAAGCACATCACTGGAAGGAATGGCTAATAAGCTGATCGGTGAAACGGATTCATACCGAGAGAAATCATTAATAATGTTCACCGCAATTTCAGGAGAAAGCTTTTCACCCACCATATCAACACCGTTTAAACGACCAATGAACTCAAGACATGGGCATTCGTTGATAAAGCCAGTGACTCTGAGGTGGTCTTTCATGGCGTAGCGAAGTAAACCGTTCCCCGTACTGATGATAGGTCGTACATTTTGCCCTACGGTCAGCTGCCAACTGGTGTAGATTTCTTCAGAGTCTAGATCTTCAAATTCATAGAAATGACTCGTAATAGACAGTGGATACTGACCCAGATACGGAATGCTGATGACGCCTTCAGTGGCCCAAAGTCCTTTCCCCTGATATGCACAATGAGGAAATATGCCTTTTAGTTTCTCAGCCCATATCTCAGAAGACGAGGTATCCCACGCGCTGATAAGCCCTAATTTTGGCCAAAGACTTTGAGTAAATTCAGCATTCACTTCACCGTCCCAATGTTCTAAATAGGACGAAATACGTACGCACTTAGGGGCATCTAAATAGCTCAATTCCACATATGAATCAGGCCAAGCGCCATTGCGCATCACGTACTCAATGTCTTCTTTATGCGCTTTGATAAAGTCTAAAAGACTTAAAGCAAAGGTCGGACTCCAAACAGAAATGAACGTTAAATCTCGGCAGGCAACAAGATAGCATGCCGTGGCAAACGTAGATGCATCCGACGTTTTTGCCAAAGAAATGGCTTCAGGCACCGCCATGGTGCCTGACATGAATAACCGCTTCCACCAAGGCAGGAGCTGCAAATCATCATTGATGCTCGACGTCAGCTTATTTCTTAAATCACTGGGCACCCACGAAAGAGACCAATAGTGCTTCCCTTGCTTGAGCCCAGGAAATCTTTCATAAAGATCCGACATCCATGGGCCAATTGCGTGGTCCAGTTCGTCCAGAAAAGGCTGATTGTACGGTATCCACTTTATCTTGGAGGTTGAGCCACTGGTTGGCTGATAACGTTCACATGGAAAACGACTTAATACATTTTTCTGGCCAGCCTGCTGACTCTCAATCAATTGATGCCAATCGTCATAATCCGTGACGGGCACTTGCTTTCTAAAATGATCAAGATCGCTGCGCTGATCGACACCAAAAATAGTCGCACTCTTGCTTCCTTGCGTGTTGCGCAACAAGCGATCAAGAATGGCGAGTTGAGTTTCCTCTACCCGTTGGCTCGCCTCTTGAAACGTTTTTTTGCCGCGACCAGACAATACATGCGATGCGGAATGCAGTGCTCTGCTGGTGACCATGCTAAGAATAGACATCACGACACCTTCAGCATGCGCTGTCGACTTCTGTTCTTTTTGAAAGGAATCATGTTCCGTTTCATGAAGTCCAACAATGCACTGATCGTCACCTCTCCAACACAAGGCAGTTCAGTACCGTTACTCCAAGTAGGATTAAGCTCTTCGAAGTGACGGATATCAGGGTTTTCTTCTTTCATTTCGGGCGTTATACCAGCAACGCCTTCTTTTAAGTTTTGGTACTCTTGACCAAAATCTAAAAGACGACTTTGCTGGCAATATGCAGAGGGATAAAGCTGATTGCAGTAATCATCAACAATGGCTTCAAGTTTTTCATTGTGGATTTGATGGTTCGGGTAAAACTGATCAAAGTTGTTTGTGAGTAATAAATAAGTTTTATACCCCTTCGAAATCAGTAACCAGAATATTTGCCTATTCGGTTTCTTAAGCTTTGTGGCGAATAACTTCTTCGCAAAGCATTTCTGAAGCTCTTTATTGCCCCAGTAAGCTTTATCAACCACAGTATCACCACTAAAGATACCCAGTGCTTTTTCTCCCCCTTGGATGAGATCTACCTCCACCCAAGTTGAAAATCCGACAATGCACTTTCTGGATTTATCTTCAAGTATAAACACGCCAGTTTTCTTTCCCATGTCTTGGGTGAAGGTGTCTAAATCAGCGTTGTTGTAGTACTGAATGAATAATGTATACATCTCTAATAACTGCGTGACGGATACATTTTTCATTGTATAAAAGCGAGTCGTGAGTTTGTCTTTATTTCTATTCTTATTTTTATTTACGGTCTTCATAGTCAATTTCCTATTCTTTATCTGAATTTGGATCAATGACAAATTGATGGATTCAACCCCATAAATAGCAGATTGCTAGTGTAAGATAATGACGATACATTTCTTTACATATGTCATTACATGACATGAAAGTAGGTAAATATGACACACAAAAACATTCGAGAAGTGAGTCACAAATAAACACCTAAAATATACAAACCCAAGAAAAATAATACCAAGCCCTTGTTTTAAAACAACTTAATAAGAACACGAGTGTTTACTAAACTATCTACAACCTCAAAAAATAGAAAAAGAAATTGGATAAAACCCCCTACCAAAACTACTACTCAAAAGCAGTACACGAAAAACATCAAACACCCGCTCACCTGTCACCAAAAACGTTCAAGTGTGCAGTAGCCATCAACGTTGGTAAGAATTTAAAAAGAATAGAAAAAAGAGGTCTGCCTTAAAATGACAGTTAGGAAGCACAATTTATAAGATTTGTCGCCCCCCCATAAAATTCACATAAGGAGGGGGGTTAATTAAGTAAACTCAGACGGACATTTTTTTGAGTGTCATTATGAGAAAAACAACAAAAAACAATACCAAAGTACTGGTTAATTTTTAATTAATCACGCGATTATTTAAGAAATCTAAACGAGAACGATCCACAATCAGGGAAACATGGCGCACAAAGCGCACATGTCTTCACATCCTTTGACTTAGTTTTTAGCGTTGCTACGTAATTTAGCAATCAAAGAAACAAACAAAAGCACTAAGCCACCAGCAAGTACGCCAAACACAGCGGTACCAATGGTCTGGATGAGCAGTGCGCCAATGGAGACCACGGACTCAGAGCTCACAAAGGCATTCATCATGAATTCAGACGCATGATGCAACCAAGCTTCACCTCCAGGAATGCCATGCACTAAAATACCACCACCGACCATGAACATGGCCAGCGTTCCTAGAACAGAAAGAGCTTTCATAAGAAATGGCGCAAACGCAAGGAGACCAAAACCCACCGATTCTTGAATCTTTATCAGAGCAGATGAATCCTTGACAGCCTTGGCTTTATTGACCAAATACAAACCTGCATCATCAAGCTTAACAATGCCTGCGACCAAGCCATACACCCCAACGGTGATCATGACAGCCAAGGCAGAAATAGTAAGAACCTGTTCTAAAAAAGGCGCGCTTTGAATGGCCCCCAACGAAATGACAATAATCTCAGCGGATAAAATAAAATCCGTTCGAATGGCGCCTTTGATTTTCTTCTCTTCCAGCTCAACAAGGTTTACATTTTCATCTTGAAGCGCTTCCAACTTGGCTTGGTGATTGGCTTCTCTTTCATCTTTACTTTCAAGAAACTTATGCGCTAATTTTTCCACACCTTCGAAGCACAGAAATAGACCACCTAACATCAACAAAACAATAATAGCCGCAGGTAAAAATGCGCTAATAATTAATGCAGCCGGTACCAATATTAATTTATTAAGGAATGAGCCTTTCGCCACCGCCCATACAACGGGCAACTCTCTATCCGCCTTAACGCCCGACACTTGCTGAGCGTTCAGCGCTAAATCATCACCAAGTACCCCAACCGTTTTTTTAGCAGCAATCTTGGATAAAACAGCAACGTCATCCAACAGCGTTGCGATGTCATCCAGTAGTGCCAGTAAATTCCCCGCAGCCATGTAACCTCCTTGTAATTAACAACTGAATTGTCATCAATAGTGAGCAAGTCAGTTAATGTAAGCGCAACCCATCTAAATTCCTAGGCCTTAAAAACAAAAAAACCGAGCAATAAGTGCTCGGTTTTCATATCAATGAAGGAAGAAGACTAGAATTTAGCGCTTACCCACAACCAAGCTTTATCGGTATCGACTTTCCCCGCACCGTCATCGCCTGCAGAGTACATCGCGTATTTCACGCCTCCGGAGTAATTATCCGTGAATTTTTTAGAGACCAATAAGTCCAATTCACTGCCCAAGTCATCCACGGTTGAAGATGCGTCGTCTGCCTCAAACTCGTGATATGCGGCGGCCAATTTCAAACCCGCTAGTTTTCCACTGACGGTTAACGACATGTCCACCAAGCCTTCATCCGGCGTTGCCAAGAATTGATCAGACCAACCGTTAAACTTATGAAGCGTCGCTAAAGGCGTGGAGAAACCATAATCGCCGTCGTCCGACCCTAGAACTTCATACCCTAGCTTAGCAGTCACGCCTTTAAATACCGCGCCGGCTTCAAGGTTCATGTAGTCAGCATCCGCGTCTGCCCCTGAACTTTCAGCATCTTGCGTTGCGTATTCCAATGTATAAAGCGCTTTTAAATCAGAATTCACGTCTGCTTTACCGCTGAACCGAACGCCATAAGTATCGTAAGATGTTTCCGCCGCCGTATCTTCTTCGAGTAGATAGGCGTACCCAGTTAATTTACCAAACGGTGTTTTATAAGATGCATTGAGCAAATGATCTTTCGAATCAATGTCTTTCTCTTCGCCAAAGATACGGTTACGCTGTTCTAAGTACGCATAATCTAAAGACAGGTTGTTCATTGGAGTGACTTTTAAGCTGTAGCCATCAAACGTCTGGCGATCTTGCCTCCACCCGACATGACCTACAAAACGGTGGTTATCCATGGTAATCACCTGACGACCGGCTTTCGCGGTGACCAAGTCATTCTTGTATTGAATATACGCTTGATCAAGCTCTGTCGTTTCAGGGTCGGCAATGACGGAGTTTTCTCCCGCATTATGACCGTTGGTATCGTTGTAATCATCTACGCCCAGCACTGTTCGCGAATCTTCAAACTCAATCCCTGCTGAAAAACCGGAAACTTCACCCGTTTTATAACCAAGACGAGAACGCAGGGTCATGCCTTTGGCATTGTCCAGTGCGTTGTCTTGATCCACAAATTCGTACCTCAGTCGAAAATCAGCGTAAGCCTTGCCGTTGGTTAACGCTTCTGTAATGTCAGCACCCTCTACGGCCACGGCCACAGAAGAAAAAGAAGAAGCAACCGCACCTGCAATCGCAAGGCTAAGTACATTTAAGCTAGCTGTTTTCATATCGAACTCCAGTAGGCGAGTCCTCATCTAGGCTCACCATGTATTGTCAGTTATGGTTTGTTGGATTCAAACTCTGTGTTCCAACATGCGCCATACTACTGCGCGTGATGAGGCCAGAACTGATCTTGATCAATACTTGAGCGCTTTCATCAGTTTTTTATGAACTTCTGTCTACAAATGAAGCAAAGAGAATTTGAGGAAAAAAGGGCCAGAGGTAAAAACATGGCCCAAAGGAGCGAATCTTAAATATAAATATTTAAGACGTCGTGAAAGGAAGAAAAACATCAGCAGATATGTCGCCCATACCCGCACCCGCTAAAAAGCATTGCTTTCTCATCTTTTTAACAAAACTCTCGGCACCGCATAAAAAGACCCTAAAGCCTTTTAAATCGGAGAATTTCTTTTGTACGAATTGATAAATATCATCATGAAATAAGTGAATACTTGAAGGCTCTAGCTCACCCACGCCCATTGAAACGAAAGAAACAGAAAGATTTCCATGCTCAACCGACAATTGAGTTAATTCATCCATCAAATAGAAACCGCTCATTTCCTTGGATGCAATGACCACATGAATTGGCCCTACGTGCCCTTTCATCAAAGCATCTTTAAGAATACCAAGGATGGGCGCCAACCCAGTTCCCACTGCGGACAACAACAAAGGCTGCTCGGGTTGGGCCGTGTAAATACACTTGCCGAGCGGGCCTTGTATTGCCAATTCAGCCCCGATCTCAAGTGTGTTCGCAACCCACTGACTGAACGACCCCTCCTCAATGACTTTAATATGAAACTCTAAAAACTCATCTTGATTAGGTTCACTGGCCAACGAATAACTTCTCGCAAGGTGATCGTCCTTCCAAAGTGTCACGTATTGACCCGGAACGTAATCCAACGCGGCATCCAGCTTTAATTGAATAACCTGCTCGTTCAACCACGTCTTTGAGACCACACGCCCATGAACACTCTCCCCTGCCGTATCCAAACGTCGAACCTTAATAGGCTCATTGGGAAAGCACTGACAACTTAAGACGTGACCTAGAGAAACCTGACCAGCTGTTAACCCCTTCTGAGCATCCGCAGGGACTTGACCATCCTCCAGAGACACCAAACAAGAATGGCAAACCCCTGCACGACACCCAAACGGAATATCATGCCCGCTGCGCAGTAAACCGTCCAAAAGCGATTCTCTGCTTTGTAACTCAACCGTTGATTCTTCAAAACAAACCTTGGACATTTCAATACCGTTCAATCCATTGCAACCTGCGTGCTATTTATTCAGCACATCGTCTTTAACACTGACAGCAATACCTACAATTTCGTCAATGTGTTCTTGAGGCACACTTAACTCATTCAACGTGCCTACTAAGCATTCAGCAACGGCATTAAAATGACCTTCGTTCAGGCTCATGTGTTTATGCGCTTCGCGCATATCTTTACCCGAATAATTATTTGGGCCTCCAAAGGCCATCGTTAAGAATGCCTTTTGTTTCGCGTGCTGGGTTTCCATGTCCACCGTATCAAAAAACTCACTGATTCGATCATCCGACAGTACTTTTCGATAAAAGATATCCACAGCCGCATTTACTGCCGCTTCACCACCAATCTTTTCATATACCGACATATCTATTTCCTCATTATTTTTAATTATTTAATTCCATATTTATTCTGCTACTTTGCTCACCATAAACTTCACTGCAGCAGTTATCTCTTGTTCAGTCAGGTTTGTATTTCCACCTTTTGCTGGCATTAGGCCATAGCCACTACTGGCATGCTCCACCAATACAGGGATACCTTGAGGTAAACGTTTCGCCCACATTCTTTTATTTCCATAAATAGGCGCACCATTTAACCCCCCAGCATGACAAGCTTTACAAGTACCTTTAAAAACCTGCTCACCTAACTCCATTTCTGGGTTCGAACAGCCAAACAGAATCAAAAATACAACTATCAGCATAGGAGTCTTTAACAAGATACCAGGGTTTTTCTTTCTCAAATGTTCTTGAGATATTGTCGCCATAAGTGTTCCTCCTGTTGCCTGGCCATCAACGTAAAATGACCAGACAAACAATCAAACTAGCTTTCAAGAGGTACGCGAATAATCACCCCGCCCATGACATCGCCTACTTTGAAATCAGTTTTAGGAGAATCTTTATGATCGTTGTGGCAACTGGAACACGCCGAAGACACCGCCACATCGGGATAAACCGCTGTAAAGTATTTGGTATCACCTAACGTCTCCTCACCATAAAAGTTCTCGCCTGGGTTTTCGGCTATGTACTCTAAGCCCTCTGTTTCAACAGGCGTCTTTGGTGCGTTTTGCGAATTAATGGGCCACTTTGATTGCAAGGAATAGGTGAATTGATCCGTCATTTCAGCAACCGCTTCTGCCCCAGCTCGAAACATTTGAGCTGGCAGTAATGTTCCGTTCTCAATGTCTTGCCAGTGTTCGTCAGGCTTAATTACGTTTGCTCCGTTGGGGCCTAACCGTTTCACAACATATTTGGTGTAATTGGTTCGATCCGCTTTCATGACGGCGAATAACGAATCCGTATAAAGCTCAGGTGCGATGCCTTTGGCTTCCGTTTCACCGCATCCAGAGAGACTTAATGCTGAGCTTGCGACCACAGCAGCCACCCCAAACTTCACCGATTTAGTTTTCAGTAATTTATTCATGATTGCTTCCTCATCGTTTTAATAGTGCTAGTTTTTAAAACCTTGAAATTAAAAGCGTTCACTCCTAGATGGATGGAGAATTTCCACTCTCCTATCCGTCTCATCTGTTCTTCGACAGATTTTTAATTTTTCTACAGCCTTACTCTTTCTCTTTTGTTCTTTCGAGCGCCCAATCAATTGATGGAACATGCGCTTTTGGTTTGCCCGTAAAGTTTGATTTGATTAACGACTCATCAGCTAAAGCGTCAATGGAAAAGCTTAGATTGTGGCATTCCATACAAACCGTTCGTATCATCTTCTCGTTAGGCCGCAATGTGAGGTTCTGGTTATGCTCCACATAGACTACGTCGGAACCTTTTTTCTTCTCTTTGAGTCGAGGTAGATGGCAAGTAGCACATGTCACCTCGGAGCTTGCTGAATGAACTGAGCCCTTAAGGTTTTCCTCAATATTGGCGTGTGGTGAGTGCTCAAAGTTAGTTGAATGCTCATCAACGTGGCACGACAAACAAGCGTCCGTCCCCGAGGCAGATGGGGCGAATACGTCCGATGAATGGCAAGTGCTGCACCCATGCAGCGTATCCTGAGATGCATCAGAGAACGTCAGCTTAGAATGCTCTGAGACCATGGTTCCGACTTGAGCACTCAACCCTTGAGCCAACTTAACGCCATGCTTACTGGCTAAGAACCCGTCCGATTCTTTTTGATGACATACCGAGCATTCAGTAACACCCGGTTGATCAATCCAGCTCTGCTGAGATACGTCTGAAGCACCAAGCGCTGGAGGCAAATGACAACTGCCACAATCCATACCCGCTTTATTATGAGTGATGGCCAAAGCATGAGTAAAAATATCGGGATGATCCTTCGTCTTCTCAGTGATCAGAGTTGCTCTGTTTTCATCAGGCGACACCGGTTCAAACACCAGTTCTGCCGCTGAGTTGGCCTTGGTAATTCTGCTCACTTCTTTTAACCACTGACCACCGCTTTTTTCAACTAAGAAGGATTCATACAGAGCTTTGTTATCATGATAATTATGACAGCCCGCACTGGCACAAGAATCAAACGCCAAGCCTTCATGACTGGGCCGCTCGTCTCCTACATTTTCATGACAGTAATAGCAATAATCCCCAGCAACAGTTACCCCCATATCGTGGGTTTGCTCGTTCTGATGCTCGGTGTGGCAGGAAATGCAATAACGAGCATCTATGATTTTTAACAAATCCGCATTACGAGGATCATTGAACGTCTTTTTAGGATGTGAATCGTGAGCATCATCCAATTCTTTCTGATGACAATTCACACATGCCCCCTGAAGTACTTCTTTGCCACCAAACGGGTCGGTATGACAAGATTCACAAGCCATTTCTATCTGAAAGTGACCATGAGATGCATCGCCAATCAATAACGCGGCTTTATCTTCATCCAGCGTCATTTTGTAACCTAAGTACCCGGCAACCATCACACTGCATACACCCCAAGCAAGCCATAGCAATTTTTTCATGATGCAATCTCTTCCATGCTACGCCTTCAGAAGTAATACACTGAGACAACGTGAGCGGCTAACAACACAGGTAAAGGCCAACTCACCAATACATGTCCCCATGTCCAAAACTTACGCAACGTCATAGCATGAGACGCTGTGAGTTTATGGCTCAAAGCAACAACTAAGCCTGTCATTGCACCCAAAACAATAATGATTAAAAAGTTAATCATTAATGCTTGATTCAAATTCACGCCCAAATGAAATCCGGTATGAAGTATCAACGTGGCTACGCAGCCAACCCCCAATAAAGTATGAAACATGCGCCAATGGCTGAACTTACCCATCCAGTGCCAACCCGCCCTTTTCTTCAATGACATAAGCAGCCCGAGAACAGACAGACCCAATAACGAAAAGCCACTGACTTGTTTCCAATAACCATCGTTCCAAACGGATTCAAACCACGGCTTCTGAATAACACTATTGGAAACCTGAGCTTCAGGCTGAAAAACCAATAAAAAAACAATGCACACAGCCAAAAAACTACCGACTAATAAAGGCAACCACCCAGACTCTTTTCCACGTTGCTGTGTTTCCCCGTGATGATGTTCAACTAACTGATCTAATAAGGGTTTACAGGAACCACATACAGTAGCGGCTCCAGTAGCTTCCGATAATTGCTCTTGGCTACGGCAACCGTTTTCTAAAGCATCAACCAACGAACCATGGGTAATGTTATTGCACTGGCAAATCACCGTTTCTTCAGGCCATGCGCTAACATCCTTTGATGGGTCTTTCCACCAGAAATGGCCTGTTAATCGAAAGGTTATTAATTGCCAAGGGTAGATCGTACGACCCTGTTTATAGATCTCTTGAATCCTCGTGAACTCAGGCCAGTCACCATAGGCTACGACACCGAGTACCTTCCCTTTCAAAAAAACCACTTTACGATAGAGCGATAGTTCGTGATTTTGATAAACCACTTCCGTTAGAAAAGGACTTCTTTGTAACTCAGTAACACTTCCCATACTGCAGACACTCTGGCCTACTACCTTCAAACGGCTGACACTTAATGACCCCAAATATTTAGCATTGCCACCCGTTAAGGCATTTGCAGCAACCGCTGCCTGCTCTAGACCTGGGTTCACTAAACCGTAGGTAGTTCCCTGGTGTTCACAGCATTCACCAATGGCGTATATGTCTTTATGAGAGGTTGTCAGCTGATCATCAACCACGATGCCTCTTGCCACTTTCAACTTTGCATCACGAGCCAATTCAATATTAGGCTTAATTCCGGCGCATAAAACGACCGTATCGCAAGCTATGTCCTCACCTGAATGAATGGTCACACCAGACACACTGCTTCGACCCTCTATCACTTCCCCAGAACTATGGATCTGCCTAACACCAGAACAAGTGATGACCTTTATTCCTAGCGCCTCAACCTGTTTTTGAAGAAGTTCAGAGGACGGTTCGTCCAGCTGTCTATTCATTAATCTGGATGCTTGTTGCACCAATGTCACTTGAGTATTTAACCGAGATAATGCTCTGGCTGCTTCAAGCCCCAAAAGCCCGCCCCCCACCACCACGACGTGTCTCGCACGGGTTACTCGAGCGTATAAAAATTCGGTATCTTTTAGATTTCTGAAGGTATAGACGCCTGTTTGTTCCACACCTTGAATATTCGGAACATGAGCCCTTGCCCCTGTAGCAAACACCAATTGATCAAACCGGTAACTTTCTCCGGAAGCGTCTACCAGCGACTTGTTTTCAATATCCACTCGCTTAACAGTGGAAATGACATAATTAAAATGAGGGTACAAAGATGAATTTGGAAGCGGTAAATCTATGTCGTCTCGGTCGATTTCACCAGCAAGCAATGACGATAATTGAACCCGGTTATAAGGCTGAAAAGGTTCATTCCCAAACAAAAGTACGCTTGCAAACGGCTTTCGTTTCAGCACCTCTTGAACAACCCGAATGCCTACAGGTCCTGAACCAATTACTATAATACGCTGCGCAGCAGACAGAAATTGTGCATTCCCGTTTAATGCCACACAATCATTTGTACGAGGATCAAATATCTCAACGTCTTTCATTACACTAATAGGAACAGACATAATTTTAACTCGGCATCGCTTCACGAATTCGTCACTATGGGTACTCGAAGCGACCGAAAGGCATTGGCACAAATACCTTTCGATCTGTCAGACTAAGTATTAAAACTTAGCGCTAACCCATAGCCAGGCCTTGTCTGTATCAACTTTGCCTGCAGCCGAGTCACCAGCAGAATACATTGCGTACTTCACACCAGCGGAGTAGTTCTCTGTGAATTTCTTAGCCACTAATAAATCCAGTTCACTGCCTAAATCATCAATATCTGAAGTAGAATCGTCGGCTTCAAATTCATGGTAAGCGGCCACCAACTTAAGGCCTGCTAACTTACCACTGACCGTCAGAGACATATCCACAAGACCTTGAGCAGGGGTTCCCAAGAACTGATCAGACCAACCATTAAATTTATGCAGCGTTGCCAGAGGCGTCGAGAAACCATAATTGCCATCATCAGAACCAAGTACTTCATAGCCCAGCTTCGCAGTCACGCCCTTAAAGACCGCACCGGCTTCTAGGTTCATGTAATCCGCATCGTAATCCGTACCGCCAGATTCATTATCCTGAGTGGCATATTCCAAGGTATAAAGCGCCTTTAAATCGGAAGACACGTCCGTTTTACCACTGAATCGAATACCGTAAGTGTCTAAACCATTATCCGCAGACTGATCCACTTCTAATAAATAGGCATACGCTGTCGCCTTACCAAACGGTGTTTTATAACCCACGTTGATTAAGTGATCTTTTGAGTCGATGTCTTTTTCTTCACCAAAGATACGGTTGCGTTGTTCCAAGTACGCATAATCCATCGATAAGTTTTTCATGGGCGTGAATTTTAAACTATACCCATCAAACGTCTGACGATCCTGCCTCCAACCCACATGACCTACAAAACGATGATTATCCATCGTAATCACCTGACGGCCCACTTTGGCAGTGACCAAATCGTTTTTATATTGCAAGTAAGCTTGGTCCAACTCTGTGGTTTCAGGGTCTGCAATTACGGAATGCTCGCCTGCGTTATGACCGTTGGTATCGTTATAATCATCAATCCCGGCTACAACACGAGAATCCTCAAATTCAATGCCCGCTGAGAAGCCAGAAACATCACCCGTTTTGTACCCCAGACGAGAGCGTAAAGTCATGCCTTTAGCGTTGTCCAAGGCATTATCTTGATCCACAAACTCATAACGTAAGCGGAAATCACCGTAAGCTGTGCCTTCCTTCAGCGCAGTAGTGATCTCTTCTCCGACGTTGGCTGATGCAGTACCGATTGGTGCAACAATCGCCGCTGCAACGGCAAGGCTCAGAACATTAATACGCTGTAATTTAAAGCGCTGTGATTTCAAGCCCTGTGAATTGATGCGTGTGGTTTTCATATACTTCTCCAAGTGCTGATGTGTTCAATAGGGTTAAAACTAAATACTTAAGACGAGCGAACCCTCCATACCTTCTCAGGGCATGTCAGAATCCGAGTCTCTTTAAAGTTGGACTAGGGCAAGCCATGCGGCTCTGCCTCTAGCCCTAGAAATTAAAACGTTACTTAGGCCGCATCTTCGGTTGTTTCCTGCACAACCTTGACGGCTTTATTGATAGGTTCCACCTTGCGTTGCTTCTCATATAAGAATTTTAAAACCTCAGAACGCAAGCGGTTGTACTCCGGATCTTCAGCCAGAGCCAGACGATGTCGTGGCCGTTCCAGTTTCACATCTAAGATTTCTCCGATGGTGGCAGCAGGTCCGTTAGTCATCATGACGATCCGATCTGACAGCAATACCGCCTCATCTACGTCATGAGTGATCATAATCACGGTGTTGTTTAATTCGTTTTGAATTTCCATTAAGGAATCTTGCATGTGAGCTCGAGTTAGCGCGTCCAATGCGCCAAAAGGCTCATCCATAAGAAGTACATCTGGCTGCATGGCCAAAGCACGAGCAATCCCCACTCGTTGCTTCATACCACCAGAAATTTCATCAGGACGCTTATGCATTGCATGGTCCATATGCACAAGCTGTAAGTTATGTTCGATCCACTCTTTGGTTTCTGCTTTTGACTTCTCTTTGCCAAACACCTGACTTACCGCAAGCTCTACATTCTCATAAGCCGTCAACCAAGGCAGCAATGAATGGTTTTGAAAAACAACGGCGCGTTCTGGCCCCGGTTCATTCACTTCTTTCCCGTTAAGAACCACACCGCCCGTAGTTGCCTGATAAAGCCCTGCAACCACATTCAATACCGTTGATTTACCGCAGCCTGAGTGACCAATCAATGAAACAAACTCACCTTTCTTGATCTTTAAATCTACACCTTTCAACGCTGTGAACGGGCCTTTCGGTGTTGGAAACACCATGTCCATTTTACTTATATCTAATAAAACGCTCATATCAGTTCTCCTGTATTTTGTAATCGATTAGCGTGCTGCACTGGCCTTATCCCAAGAGACAAAGCGCTGAACCTGCAACATCACGCGATCCAATAAGAAGCCAATAAAACCAATGACAACCACGGCAGCCATTATTCGACTTAGGGAATCCGAACTTCCGTTCTGGAATTCATCCCAAACAAACTTTCCTAATCCTGGGTTCTGAGCCAACATTTCTGCGGCAATCAATACCATCCATGCGATACCGAGCGATAAGCGCATTCCTGTAAAAATCATTGGAATGGACGCAGGTAACACAATCTTTTGAACGTGTTTAATTGCAGGCAATCGTAATACTCGGCTGACATTTACAAGATCACTGTCGATAGAAGCCACACCCACCGAGGTATTGATGACCATTGGCCACAAGCAACAAAGGGTTACTGTAATCATGGAGTTCAAAAACGCCTTAGGAATGGTCGGGTCTGGCGTTACATACAAAGCACTCACCACCATCGTCACTAGCGGCAACCAAGCCAACGGTGAAACAGGCTTAAAGATTTGAATGATCGGATTTACCGCTGTATTTAGGGTCTTGTTTAGGCCCACAGCAATGCCTAATGGGATCGCAATGATGGCCGCAGCTAAAAAGCCACTCATGACCGTAACAAGACTGGTAACTATTTGATCTAAAAATGTTTCTTTACCCGTGTAGGCGCGGACTTTAGGCACATAATCAGGGTCAGCCTCCACACGCTTCGCATTGCGAATTTCTTGGCGCTCATAAAATGCAGATTCTTTTTCACGTGATGTAACGTGTTCGTTATATAGATTGCCAAATTGCTCCCAAACCGCTGTTGGCCCAGGAAACTTACCCAAAGAGGTATCTATGTTTTGGGCGGCCGTTGACCACAGCAACATGAAAACTAAAATACCCGCCAGTGGAATTCCCACCAACTGAACACTTTTCATTATCAGTGCTTGAGCAAAGCTTGGTATCTCAATACTTTCTTCAATTTTTTTAACCAATGATGTGGCGGTAGACATGCTATTCACTCCTTTCTCAATCGTTTATTGTTTTATGAGCAGGGACTACCCTCAGTAATCCCTTTGCTCTTGGCGACAATTACAGCTTGTCACCTTGTTTTAGGCCGATTGAGAATTTATTGATGTAAGCGTTAGGCTGGGTGCCGTCGTACACAATGTTGTCGATAAAGTGGGTTTGAGGGTCGCGATAACCGTCTTCCTCTGAGAAATCAGGGAAGTCTTTAGACATGACCAAACCTTCCTTGATCAAAGACTTAGCCGCTTTCTCATAGATATCAGGGCGATAGACTTTCTTGGCTAAATCCTTGTACCAATCATCCGGCTTGTCTTCGCTGATTTGACCCCAACGACGCATTTGAGTCAGATACCAGATCGCATCCGAGTAGTATGGATAGGTCGCGTTATAACGGAAGAAAACATTAAAATCAGGGACTTCACGTACATCACCTTTCTCATACTCGAAGGTGCCCGTCATGCTGTTTGCGATCACGTCATAGTCCGCGCCAACATAGTTGGATTTAGACAGAATTTTCACCGCTGCAGGACGGTTCGCATTGTTGTTTGCATCCAGCCATTGAGCTGCACGAATCAAGGCTCTCGTTAAACGAACGGTGGTATTCGGGTATTTTTCAGCAAACTGCTTCGTAATACCAAACACTTTTTCCGGGTTGTCTTTCCAAATTTCATAATCAGTAACAACGGGAACACCGATACCTTTAAACACAGCTTGCTGGTTCCAAGGTTCACCTACGCAATAACCGTAAATCGTGCCGGCTTCGAGCGTCGCAGGCATTTGAGGTGGCGGCGTCACGGATAGAAACGCATCCGCGTCTATTTGCCCTGAAACGTCCCCTTTGTGAGGTGCGTAATACCCAGGGTGAATACCACCCGCAGCTAACCAATAACGTAACTCGTAGTTGTGCGTCGAAACAGGAAACACCATGCCCATATTGAATGGCTTACCGTCGTCTTTATATTTTTCTACAACCGGTTTTAACGCATCCGCTTTAATTGGGTGAACAGGCCGACCATCCGCTTGCTTAGGGATATTTGGCTTCATTTGTTCCCAAACTTCATTGGAGACCGTAATCCCGTTACCATTTAAATCCATGGAAAACGGAGTAATGATGTCTGCTTTAGTACCAAACCCCATCGTCGCAGCGATAGGCTGCCCTGCAAGCATGTGAGCGCCATCCAGTCGGCCATCAATTACGCCGTCGAGCAGAACCTTCCAATTGGCTTGCGCTTCAATCGTGACGTACAGACCTTCATCTTCGAAGTAACCATTTTCATAAGCCACTGCAATGGGCGCCATATCCGTCAGTTTAATAAACCCAAACTTCAGCTCCTCTTTTTCTGGGTAACCCAGTTTTTCTGCCTGTACTGCAGTCGCAGTTAAGCCTATGCATGCAGCCATGGCTGCTAATTTGAACGGTTTAAACCACTTCTTCATGGCAATTTCCTTAATATGCTTTTGTTAAACTAAGCTTTTAGTAGCTTTTAAATTTCCATAAAAAAAGCGCCCACTGATCCATTACTTTGATAAGTAACAATCAATGAGCGCCTTTGCTCGCCTCTTACTGAACGCCGTTGTTCAACGAGGCTATGTTTAAATTCGTTATCTACGTCGGTAACAAATCTATTTTAAATTTTGTTCTACGCTCTAATTAAAGCATAAGTCGTGCCAACTAAGAAAATCATCAAAATAAACCTCCACTCTAGGTCTAAAATACTCAAATGAACGCCTTTTGGGGCCGAATGGCACTCTCTGCTGGTCATTCGCACTTGGTCTGTGCACACCTGCCTCATTAAGTTTCATTCATTCAAGCGCTTGTGCGCTAATATGTTCATCACCTTCAAGCTCTGAACCATTGTGGGTAGAAATGCTCGTCATATTGATAATACATCGACAACCGTTTCTGCAACAAAGGCCAGCGAAGCCCCTTTATCCATCGACATCTTACGCAGCTTTTTATAAGCCTCGTCTTCTGTCATTCCATTGCGCTCCATGAGCAGGCCTTTGGCACGATCCACCATCTTACGGCTTGCTAGCTGTTTTTTAGTGCTCTGCAGCTCTTTGAGTATCGCTTGCTTTTCATTAAACCGAGCAACAGCAACCGATATAATCGACCGAATCCGATGCGGATGAATTTCTGCAGCGACGTAAGCACTTACCCCTGACTTAATGACTTGATCAATGACTGCAGGGGCATCTTGTTCTGCAAACATCACCACCGGTCGAGGGGTGCAACTGTCCAAATCCGTTAATAATGACAGCACCTGCTCTTCAGGCGATTCGATATAAAACACTATGATGTCAGCCTGAACGCCTTCCACAAGTTCCACTAAGTTCTTCGGGTCATCTACACTTGCCACGACATTAAAGTCTTCATCCACCAGAGCTTTTTCAAGCATGGCATGCTCCACGCCTGTGGTATTAACCAGCAGAACATTAGAGAGCTTTAATTCAGCGTTAAAGCTTTCTGTGTTTGATTCGTTATTTCTCTTAAGCATTCCTATTCTTAATTCCTATACACAGTATCCTTCAATACTTTAAACAGATATTACGCCAAAACATGAAATTACTTAAAAAAACAAAGAGTTAAGAAAGAAAAGCATAATAAAAAAGCGTACTAAAAGGTGCTCCTAAAGATTTACTGAAAGGAAATGGGTCATTTAATAAAAATCGAGACAAAAAAAGCCCAATACAAAGTATTGGGCAAGCGGGGGAAGATGTTACCGAAGTAACAAATCAAAAACTTTTACAACATTTATTAAGCTTGAATCGCGACGCTATTTCCTTCCGCTTTGACTTTATAAACGCTTAATTTCACATCATCGTCTTCAAGACATGTACCTGTTTCTAAACAAAAGTGCTGTTTATAAATAGGAGAAGCAACAACCAGCTTTTCTCCTAGTGATCCAACAATGCCTCGTGAAAGAACATTTGCGTTACTGAATGGATCTAGGTTATCAATCGCAAACAAATCATCATTACGAGTTCTAAATAATGCAACTTGCTTTTCGTTAACCAAAGCGCAAACACCTGTGTCTGGAACGATGTCTTCTAACTTACAAATTTCTATCCAATTGTCGCTCATGCTATGCATCTCTCTAAATATTATATGGTTCAATTTACAGTGAAGTTACACAACTTCAGCCACAGGGATTTTTTTCTCTTCTTCCGTCGCAGGACGAATCTGACCACGTGTCTCTACAAAAACAACATTGCTGTCTTTTTCTGGTGAGTTAACGAAATGACGGAAACGCTTCAGCTTCTCAGGATTATCAATCGCTTTCTTCCACTCACACTCGTAAGTGTCAACAACGTGCTGCATATCCGCTTCTAAATCACCACAAATATCTAGCTTGTCGTCAATCACAACACTCTTCAGATAATCCAAACCACCTTCCAAGTTATCGAACCATACTGAAGTACGCTGTAGACGATCTGCAGTGCGAACGTAGAACATCAAAACGCGATCAATATATTGAATCAGTGTTTCTTTATCCAAATCAGAAGCGATTAGATCAGCATGTCGAGGCTTCATACCACCGTTACCACACACATATAAGTTCCAACCGCTTTCAGTAGCGATGATACCGATGTCCTTACCTTGAGCTTCAGCACACTCACGAGTACAACCGGACACACCGAACTTGATCTTATGAGGGGAACGCAAACCTTTATAACGGTTTTCAAGCTCTACCGCTAAGCCAGCACTGTCATCAACACCGTAACGACACCATGTGCTACCAACACAAGATTTAACTGTACGTAGCGACTTACCGTATGCGTGGCCTGTTTCAAAGCCTGCATCAACCAATCGACGCCAGATTTCAGGCAATTCCTCAGCTCGTGCACCGAATAGATCGATACGCTGGCCACCCGTCACTTTGGTGTAAAGGTTGTAATCTTTAGCAACCTGACCCAGAACTATCAGTTTCTCAGGCGTTACTTCACCACCAGCCATACGAGGAACGATTGAGTAAGTACCGTCCTTCTGTAGGTTAGCCATGTAGTAATCATTCGTGTCCTGCAATGGATGAATATCAGAATCCATTACGTGTTCATTCCACACAGACGCTAGAATCGAACCAACAGTCGGCTTACAAATATCACAACCGTGACCTGTACCGTGTTTCTCTAAAAGCTCGTAGAACGTTTTAATCTTTTCAACTTTGATGATGTGAAACAATTCCTGACGCGTATGCGGGAAGTGCTCACAAATGTCGGTATTTACTTCAACACCTAGGTTTTCAAGTTCGCTGTTCATCACTTGAGTAACGAGCGCTGCACAACCACCACAACCTGTCGCCGCTTTCGTTGCGTCTTTCAATTCACCAATCGTCTGAGCACCGTTTTGCACACTGCAGCAAATATCGCCTTTTGTTACATCGTAACAAGAACAAATCTGAGCGGTGTCAGGTAATGCATCAGGACCTAGGCCAGCCGGTGCAGCTCCATCACGACTAGGGAGAATTAAGCTGTCTGGATGCTCTGGTAGATCAATACCGTTTAATGCGTATTGAAGTAGCGTTCCGTAATCTTCTGCTTCACCAACCAATACGGCACCAAGCAGTTTTGATTTGTCTTCACTTACTACAATACGCTTATAGATTTCAGCAGGTTCATCAACGTATGTATAACTGTGACTACCAGGTGTACGACCCAGTGCATCACCAATACTCGCAACATCTACGCCCATAAGCTTAAGCTTGGTAGACATATCTGCGCCCGTAAATACATTCTCAGTTTCACCCGTTGTTACGATGTGATCGTGAGCCACTTGCGCCATCTGATAACCAGGAGCAACCAAACCGAAGATCTGACCATTCCAAAGAGCACATTCACCAATTGCGTATATGTCTTCGTTTGAAGTCTGACATTGGTTATTAACTGTAATACCACCACGAGGACCCAATTCTAAACCGACTTTCTTAGCCAGTTCATCTTGAGGACGAATACCCGCAGAGAACAAAATCATATCTGTTTCTAATACTTCACCGTCCGCAAATTCCATACGGTAGCGAGCATTTTCACCATCAGCGATGTTAATAGTGTTCTTTGAGCAGTGAACCTGAACGCCCAATGCTTCAATTTTATGCTTAAGCATTGCACCGCCACCCACATCCAACTGAACGTCCATTAGACGATCAGAGAACTGAACAACGTGCGCTTGAATTTCTAAATCATGCAGAGCTTTAGCTGCTTCAAGACCTAAAAGACCACCACCAACAACAACACCTGATGTTGCGTCTTTTGCAGAAGCTTTAATTGCTTCTAGATCTTCAATGGTACGATAAACAAGACAATGCTCTTTATCGTGACCAGGAATAGGAGGAACGAAAGGATAAGAGCCGGTCGCAAGAATAAGCTTGTCGTAAGCAACGCGAAGACCGCTAGCACTAATAACTTCTTTTGCGTTAAGATCAATATCAACGATTTTTTCGTCAATGTGGATCTCAACACCGTTTTCTTCGTAATAGCCGACTGGAGCCATTAATAGATCGTCAGCGGAGCGTCCTGCAAAGTATTCCGTAAGATGTACACGGTCGTATGCTTGGCGAGGCTCCTCAGAGAACGTCACCAATTGATACTGATCTCGTGATTCACCATTTAGAACGTTGTCGATGAATTTATGACCAACCATACCATTACCGACAATAACTATTCTTTGCTTACTCATGGTAACTCTTCCCAATACTTGTTTAGTTCTAATACCTCTCTAAAGCAGTTAATATGCCAACTTAAAAAATATTTATTTTACTCTTTAATATCAAGCAACTACATAACAAATAAGAATTATTCTCTACTACAACACGAGCCCAAAAATAATTAACGCACCAAATAGATACACAAACTTCATCCTAAATAGCCAAATTGATGCAGCTGTAATAAAGCTTTTATATACTTGTGATTTAGATCAGTGCAAAAGCAGTAACTTTTTTAAATAAAATCCATATTTGCCCCAATAGTTTGCGATTTTGATCATTACTAATAACACTCCAAACTTCTTTTGATCCATTTAAACTATCAAAGACAATTGTTTATTTTGATATAATGCTCGAAGAATTTTTACTTAGGTTTCAACCATGCCATTCAAAGACTTATTTAAAAAGTTTAAAAATAAAACACCCGACTCTCAGTATCCGGAAGACGCCTTATCTTCCCTTGAAATGGATACGCTCAATAATGAGTTCACTGAGAAAATTCAGCAGTGCAAGAACTCACCTCAGCGAACCTACGACTTATGTCGTGACCTTTCTGAAAAAGGCTCCACTCTTGCGCTTTACCATTTAGGGCATTTTTACGAGCAAGGAGATGGTCAAAAGCAATACCCAGAACAAGCAGCTGAGTGTTATTGGAGAGCCAGCAAAAAAAATCTTCCAGAGGCCCAATACAATCTCGCCCTGCTTTATGCTCAAGGCACACTTGGCCAAGTGGACTTAGTGTCTGCCCATTATTGGTTTACTGAAGCAGCACAACTTGGGCTTGCACCCGCTCAATTTAATCTTGCAACGTTCTTTGAAGATGGCCTAGGCTGCATTGAAGACTTAGATAAAGCATTTACGCTTTATGAAAAAGCAGCGCAATCTGGGTTTGTTAAAGCGTGGCACAACCTAGCTGTCATGCATTATTCCGGTAAAGGAACAGATAAAGACCTGATAAAAGCTTACGCTTGGACGCTGCTCGCTGCCAAGGCACAGGTCAAAGAGGCCGTTGAAGCTGAACCCGTTTTAACCTCAGAATTAGAAACGGAAGCGCTGATTGCAGGAAAACAACTATTGGAAGAACTGGAAGTAAAGTACCGCACCTACCTTGCATAATCCAGGTACGCACCAAGACACGTATAGCTTCACTTTCTTTATAATTTACATCCACAAAAAAGCCCAGCTACTGACTGGGCTTTTTCATTTCTAACGATCAACTAGTTAGTGCAAGTCAGGCACAACACCAACTTGTGGCATTTCAGCCAAACCAATATCTCGAGCATGCTGTTCAAAACCTTTGTTCTTCCAGAAAAATGCACCAGGCATTGTCGTTGGAATCACCAAAATATAGAACAAAGCACGACCCATCAATAAAGCAACCGTAATGCTCAACGAAGCCAAAGCAGCAACCATAACACTTACCGCATTATCACCAGCAAACACAGCTAAGAGAGTCATGACGACAGCGCCTGCACCAACCAATACATTTCTTAGTACATACGTATTACCAAATGTCGTCCACTGAATATAGTGAGCAGCAGCACCTTCACCACTCTCTGTATTTAGGTAGCGAGCGTGCCCGACTAAACCAATTCCTTCGGCAACCAGACCAATCGCAGAGAATGCAGCAAGTAGCGGTAGGATGTCAGCAACAGATTCACCGGCAATCAACATTGCAGGAATAATAAACACACCCAGCAACACCGCACCTAAACTGAACATCGTTCCAAAGAATGACGTTAGCACCTGCCAATGATTCCAAAAAGGACGCGCCTTAATACGGTAAATGCAGTGCATGAAATACAAACCAATTAAACCGGTTACGATTGCAAACACAGCAAAACCAGAGCTTATTACATCAATGATGGACAACTCCAACCAGCGATTAACCAACTCAAAGAAGGTATACCCAGCAAGTCCCGCAAAGAACATAGCAATACCCAATGCCTCACGACTCAATGGTGAACTTTGAAGGTTGTTAAACCCTCGATAAAATCGAAGTGGCTTACCTAAGTGTAACGTTGAAAGAACTAAAACCAGTGCCTGTAAACCAACCATGCTAAACAGCAAAGGAAAATAAACAGAGCTTTGCTTGATCGCAGCAATGGATTCAACACCCATCATTGAGCCAACAAACAGCATTAAGAACGCACCAATGATTGCTTGCGTTGATAAAGTAAAGATAACCAATGGGTTTTCACGAGAACTTAAACGAGACAAATTCCAGAAGCGTTCTTTACCGGCCTTCTCATCCACCACAGAACGGAAAGAACCATCTTCTTCCTTGCGATATTTAATCGGCATGGAATCAGTACGCTCCATTTCATTCGGCATACTACGCGTTTGCTGGAAACGAATGTTTGGCTGAGTAATCGAAGTGTCTGGGAAACCCGGGATTTCCGTTTTAATCTGATCTCTGTTTTCTGGCGTATTCTCGACCACACCAAAGTTAAGTGCATTTCCTAAACACGCAGATACACAAGCAGGCTTCAATCCAACTTCGAGTCGATCCACACACATATTACACTTGGACACACGGCCTTTAACCGGGTCCAACTGAGGTGCATTATATGGACATACCCAAGTACAATAACCACAACCAAAACACGTTTCAGGATCTTGAAGAACCGCACCGTATTCACTGTGTTTTGTGTAGGCTTTCGTAGGGCAGCCTTTCAAACACACTGGATTATCACAATGGTTACACGCCATCGAGATATTCAGTCGCTTATAATCTGGATAGGTACCACCTTCGACATATCCCACAGAACGAAAGGCGATGTGCGCCGGATTCTCGTTCTTTTCACTACAAGCAGCTTCACAAGCATGACAACCAATACAGTTATCTGCCGTAAAGTGGAAACCATGCTGCTTATTTCGGTTGGGGTTTGCGCCAACTTCAGGGTTACCATTAATGAACATGGAGTTCCCAACAGAACCGGTACTGTCTGACCATTTTAAGAGATCAATTTTTTCTCCATAGCGATTTTCTTCATTCACCGATGGATCTTGTAGCTTCGCGTAATTTTGTTCGCCTTGACGAATATTAAAAATCGGGCGTTCAGTTGAATCCAAATCCGAGTTATCCGTACCAATTTGATCCAAGCGATCACGGAGCTTATACCAAGCACTCATTAACATTTTCTAGCCCCTCTTAGAACGTTCTTCGTTCTGCATTCAATTCGCCAGCTAATTGCTGATCTACTTTTTCAATTCTGACTGCACATTGCTTAAATGCAGGCTGTCTCGAATGAGGGTCCAATAGACCCAGAGATACACGGTTAACACAGTCATGGAAGTGGAATGGAATGAAGACCATGTTCCTCGGAACACGCTGAGTCAGCTGAACCATTACAACGGCATCACCTCGGCGACTGACCAAACGAACGTAAGATTGATGCTCAACACCTAACTCACAAGCAGCATCTGGGTTCATCTCCATGTAAGGTGTCGGGCTGAACTTATTAAGGTTTCCTAACTTACCTGTACGTGTACGCGTGTGGAAATGTTCAACCACTCGACCCGAGTTCATCCAGAACGGATAATCGTCATCCGGCACTTCGTTATTATTAATGAATGGCAACGGTATTAGATTTGCCTTGCCATCTGGCGTCTGAAAAACACCATCGCTGTACAAGCGAGCATCGCCGTTAGCGACCTCATCTTCTTGTTTATCATCTTCACGATATGGCCATTGAATCCCACGAGATTTTTCAATCAAGTCGTGAGTCATGCCGGAAATATCCAAAGTACGTTTATCACCTTTAGACAGTTGCTTCATTTCATTAAAAGCACCTTCCGGTGTTTCAGGGAAATGAATCTTTTGTCCATTCGGGAAACGTTTTGCCAATTCTTTGAAGATCCAGAAGTCTGGTTTGGATTCACCCTTCGGTTTCACAACCTGACGAACAATATTTACTCGACGTTCGGTATTGGTAAAACAGCCTTCTTTCTCTGCCCAAACTGCCGCAGGTAAGAACATGTGCGCATACTGAGTTGTTTCAACATCAGCGTAAGCATCTTGAATTACTAAGAAATCCAGTTTTTCCAGTGTCTTACGAATACGAGCCGTATTTGGCATTGAGGTCATCGGGTTCGTTGCTACTAACCAAAGCCCTTTAATCTGACCTGTTTCAATGGCTGGAAAGATATCTGTTTCCGTTAAACCACGTTTCTTAGGGAAGAATTCTTCATCAATGCCCCAGAAATTAGCAATCTCTTTACGGTGTTCTGGTTTTTCAAGTGCACGATAACCAGGAAGACCTGAACATGAAGACCATTCACGAGTCCCCATTGCATTACACTGACCAGTAATCGAAAGACTTGTACCACCTGGCTTACCGATATTACCGGTAATTAGATTAAGGCTATTAATCCCCACTACACCGTCTGAACCATGGGTACTTTGGTTAATTCCCATTGTCCAAATAGACATTGCCGCACCCGCCTTTGCATAAAGACGAGCAACATTACGAATGGTATCTTCATCGATTCCGCAAATCTTAGAAGCCGTAATTGGATCGTAATCTTTAACACACGCCTCGACTTCTTCAATACCATTGGTGTGCGCGTTGATGTATTCACGATCTTCTAGCCCTTCAGCAAGAATCACATGCATCAGACTGTTCATAAGCACCAAGTCAGTGCCAGGGGTAATAGGCAAGTGCATATCAGCGAACTGCGCCAGCATAGTCACTCGAGGATCAACAACAATTAAAGGGAAGTTGCGCTTTTCAAGTGCTTCTTTTAAACGCCAGTAAATGATTGGGTGCTGCTCTGGAAGATTTGAACCCCAAGCAATTAAGCACTCAGTGTGTTCGAAATCATCATAACAACCAGGAGGCCCATCCGAACCGAATGAACGCTTATAACCGGACACAGCAGAAGCCATACACAATGTCGTGTTGCCATCGTAGTTATTTGAGCCGATGCAACCACGCGCTAGTTTACCCAAGCTGTAAAACTCTTCCGTTAACAACTGACCTGTTGAGATAATCGCAAAGCTGTCTTTACCGTGTTGTTCTTGAATCCGCTGAATCTCTGCACCCATATGATCAAGCGCATGATCCCAATCCGTCTCTTTGAAATCTTCTTCGTAAGGTTTATCGCGCATCAAAGGTTTATCACCGCGACCAGCTGCTTTAAATAGCTCGTGTTCAAAAATACCTTTAATACAAAGTTTGCCTCGGTTCACATCCGCATCCGCAACACCTTGCGTTGCTACCGCGTTACCATCTTCATCAAGGCCAACATTAATAGAACATCCTGTTGAGCAGTAGCCACAGGTTGTGTACTTCCATTCTTTAACCTGTTTATCGGCTATTCGAATGGGATTTCTGTCTTTACGACCAAAAAGCATGGTTTGACGCTCCTCAAAACAACTTGCACCATATTAATGCAGCAAAGCTAAAACCAACGCATCATTCGCACCAGCACTATGCAACATTTAATATAAGTTATTGTTTTTTATATATTTTAAATAATCACTAATCTAGAAATGCAATTAACGAGCCACTTTATATATATTTATAAATAGCGTGCACAAAAAAAGACCGGCAAATGCCGGTCTTTTTTGGAACACGCTTCAGCGATTAGTGAACGCTAATCATCTGAACTTCACCGTTTTCATCAATCTCCGCAATCTCACCCTTTGGCTCTTTCATAAAGAACAAAGTAACAAACCCAAGAACTGCAGTTCCCGCGATAACCAAGAAGAAAACTTGGTAATCAACCATTGAAAGAATTGTTAAGTAAAATACTGCACCAACGTTACCATAAGCACCTGTCATACCAGCAATCTGACCAGTCAGGCTACGCTTAATTAAAGGAACGGCTGCAAATACAGCACCTTCACCTGCTTGAACAAAGAAAGAACAAGCCATTGCAGCAATAATAGCAACAACTAACGGCCAGCTAGAGTCGATCATCGACATAACCACATATCCAACAGCTAGACCCGCAGTTAAAATCAACAACGTTTTCTTACGGCCAAACTTATCAGAAATATAGCCGCCACCAGGACGGGACATCAAGTTCATAAAGGCATAAGCAGAAGCAACCAGACCAGCTTGAACCATAGACAGAGCAAAGGTATCAGCAAAGAACAAAGGCAACATTGAAACAACCGCCAACTCAGAACCAAACGTTGCAAAATACAGAATATTCAATACAGCGACTTGCTTGAACTGATAGCGATGGATTTCAGGTACTTCTTCTGTAAATACATTTTTATTAACCACCCACACTTTGTGCGAATCATAAACATACAGCAGAGCAAGGCCTACATAGATAACGTTTGAAGCGAGCTCTGAAAGCATATCAACACCATTAGGTGATAACTTCCAAGTTAATAGAGCAAGTGCAGCATACATAGGAATTTTCATGATCAGCAATAAAAAGAAATCACCTTTTGAAGTAACTTCCATTGCCGCATTGCTTTTAGGCTTAAAGTAAGTAGAACCTTTTGGCGTATCTCGAACATTCGAGTACCAAACAAAACTAAACACTAAAGATAAAAGGCCTGTGACACCAATGGCATATCTCCAGCCATCTTCGCCGCCAAAAATTAACGCAATGGCTGGTAACGTCATTGCGCCTGCAGCTGAACCAAAGTTCCCCCAACCGCCATAAAAACCTTCCGCTGTACCTAATTGTTTAGCAGGGAACCATTCAGAGACCATGCGAATGCCGACAACAAAACCAGCCCCCACAAAGCCTAAAAGAAAACGAGCTAACGCCGCCTGTTCAAAATCTTGCGCTAACGCAAACATAAAACAAGGAATACTGCCTAAAAACAGAATAGAAGCATAAACAATACGCGGCCCATACTTATCGGTAAGCATGCCTATAATGACACGAGCAGGTATCGTTAACGCCACGTTTAGAATAAGTAATGTTTTGAATTGAGCACCAGTTAATCCCAGTGACTCAGAGATAACACCACCTAACGGTGCATGGTTAAACCACACATAGAACGTTAGGAAAAATGCAATCCAACTCATGTGGAGAATTTTCATTTTTCCCGAGAAAGAAAAAATATTGAATTTATCAGCAGTACTCATTACGAGGTCCTTACTAAGTTAAAAGTTTTGTTGCCCTAACTTAGCAATTAAAACACCACGAAACACTTTATTCTTATTTATCAACAACATAGAAATAAAAAATATAATACTTTCTTTAAGAATGAGCGAAACAATAGACTCTCAGCCCTGTCCACGCCCAATCCGAGACCTAAACGCACCAATTAAAGGCATAAATCAAAATGCATCCATAGGCGCTATCGATTGTGCATACAACATCAGCTCTTCAAGCAAGAACTGTGCATCTGCTTTCTCCGGAAATAAACCAAATGCCTCATTTAAAAGCTGAGGATAGTTCGCTAGGCATCTAGGCGCACCATATCCTTGCTCCATCACCGAACGATATTTATGTTGCTCCCACTCAACACGCTCTTCATCATTTAACGCCTCAGGATAATTTCTACCTCTGCACCGAAATAGCAACTCAGGCGCACGAGCATCTTGAAACGAAAGCTCAGTTGGATCCAACTGAGCAATATCTGAGCGACCGATGTAATCCATCAGTTCTTTATCGCGTCTAGGGAAGAAACCACTATAGAGCATTCGATCTACGTCGGTTTCATCCTTCCCTTTGAATGCGAATACTTCATTTAATTGGCTAATCAGGTGTTGCTTTGTTTGCCACTTTTTCCAGTTCTCTCTGCACTTAGGTAAATCGTGTCCCCACTTCAGTGCAATATCATCCGTCAACATTTTCGCAGCAACCATCATAGGCGACTTATTTGCATGAATAGTCTTAAAAGGTATCCTTTCAAGATTCCCAAGCTCCTCTTTAGACGAGAAAATTCTTTTCTGAATTTGCTCTACTGACAGCCCTTCTAACTCATCAGGGTCAAATGCAAGATCAATAGAGTGCACTGCATTGACATTCGTTGCGTCAACGCACAACGGAAGTACAAGGGCCATGCAACCCCTATCTGCACCAAACATGGATGATATATGTAAGACCGGTTTATTAGAGCCTACGGACAGAGTATCTAGAACTTCCTTTTTTTGTCTCAAAGAAAACGCATAATCAAATAAGCGCGGTGCTTTCTCTTTAATCAATTTTGCAATGGCAATGGTCGCGTACACATCAGACAAGGCATCATGTGCATTTTCATGCCCAATACCGTTAGCAACCGTCAACTCTTCAAGTTTAAAGCTTGTAGTTCCATCTTCTTTTTTCGGCCAGTTTATTCCATCAGGTCTTAATGCATGGGTCAGTCGCACAACATCAATTAAATCCCAACGACTGTTCCCATTTTTATATTCTCGTGCATAAGGATCTATAAAATTTTTATAGAACAAATTACGAGTAAACTCATCATCAAAACGAATGCTGTTATAACCCACAACACACGTACCTGACTCAGAAAAACGTTCATTGATTCGACGAGCAAAGTCGACTTCCGAGAAGCCCTCTCTATTCGCTTGCTGAGGCGTAATTCCGGTGACTAAGCACGCAATTGGATCAGGGAGATAATCCTCTGCTTGGCGACAGAAAAACATATCAGGCTCACCAATGATGTTTAAATCTGAATCTGTACGAATACCGGCAAACTGAGAAATTCTATCTACACGAGCATCAGCGCCAAATGTTTCGAAGTCGTACCAATAGTATGTACCCTGATAGCTCATGCTATTACCTTTAATAGATCAATAATTTTTGGAAATGGTATGTGTTTATAACGGTGCAGGTCAATGAGAATAAGGTTTTGATAGCATATTGCTTGACTCTTGATCGAAATATGATAGCGTACTAGTACATGAGTACAGACAAAAAATATATGCAAGACTTAGCTGAGCACTTTCTTACGGCAAAAGACCATGAAAGTATGAATAAAATACTCCACGGAATCTTAACGCCATCTGAATTGAGTGAAATAAGCAAACGTCTACAAATTTTTAGATTGCTTGAATCTGGTATGCCTCAACGTCAAATAGCAGAAAAGCTCGGTGTTGGTATTGCAACTGTTACACGTGGTTCACGTGCACTAAAGAACGAATAGGTCAGTTATGTATAAAAAGCCATCTCGAATAGAATTACCACGGAAACCTCACTACATTACTATTGGTGCAGATTGTGATTTCTTTGGCTTATTCAAGAAAATTGAAAAGCGTTACGATAACTGCTTTTACTTAGAATCTCTTGGTGAAGATAGTCATATTGCCAGACACTCAATTATCGGTTTTGATCCTGAGCAGATATTTTATGCAAACGATAAAACACTAACAATTGAAGAACGAAACGGCTCGAAAGAATGCTTTGAAAGTGACAACCCCTATTACTTGTTACGCGAAATTATTCCACAGAATGTCATATCCAGAAAATATGCAGGCGGACTGACGGGCTATTTAGGCTATGACAGCATGAATTACTTCGAGCCAACCCTTAGCCTCCAAAGCAGCACTATGTTCGATGCGTTTCGTTTCGGGCTATTCAAAGACGGTTTAATCTTAGACAAGATGACAGGTGAAGTAATTTATTTCTATTACACCGACAGTCGCTTAGACCTTGTTAAAGATCTGATTGCCGCTCAAGAAATTCAGAATGGGCCACTTACCGTAACCCCTACTGAAGAGACCATGACGCAAAAAGAACACCGAGCGGCAGTCCTCAAAGTAAAACAAGATATTATTAACGGAAAAATATTCCAAACCGAAGTGGGTTTCAAAAAGCGCTTCCATTTGGATGGCGACACCATAAATATCTACGAACAGCTTCGTGAAATTAATCCATCACCACAAATGTACTACGTTAAATTTGGAGAACAAAAACTAATTGGTGCGAGCCCAGAGCTGTTGTTCCGTCTTCGCCAGGGAGAAATGGAAACTTTCCCACTCGCAGGCACAGCCCTGAGAGGTAAGAATAAACAAGAAGATACTGCGTATGCCAGAGCATTACTTAATGACCCTAAGGAAATCGCCGAACATAATATGATTGTTGATTTACATCGCAATGACATCGGCCGAGTTGCTCAGTTTGGCACAGTTAAGGTGCGAAGCTTAATGGACATCAAACGCTTCAGCCACGTACAGCACATTGCCAGTGAAATCGTAGGTATCATGTCTGATAAAGAAGACATGTTCTCAGCACTCGCCAGTAACTTCCCCGCAGGAACATTGACTGGTGCCCCTAAAATTGAAGCCATGAAAATCATCGACGATCTAGAAAATGATGGACGTGGCCCCTATGGTGGGGCAGTCGGTCATTTTTCTTTTAATGGTGACTGTACCTTTGCGATTCCAATTCGAACTGTATTTGCTAATGGCCAAGAAGCATATGTCCAAACATGTGGCGGTAATGTGTATGACTCAAACCCTGAAGACGAATACGAAGAAATCCGCAGAAAGTTTGCAGGTACAAAAAAGGTTTTAGACCAGTTTTCACCTAAAGAGCAGGAGCAAGCGTAATGAAAGTCTACATCATCGATAATTATGACTCCTTTACCTACAACTTATACCAGTTCATAGGTGAAATTCTTACTACGGAAAAGAACAAAGCTACGCTGTCAGACTTCGAGATTATTGTTAAGCGAAATAACCAAGTAACCATTGAAGAAATTAGAAGCGCTAATCCAGACAGAATTATTATTTCTCCAGGCCCAGGGTCTCCTGATGACGAAAACTACTTTGGTATTTGTGCCCAAGTGATTAAGGAATTTGGACCTAAAACTCCCCTTCTTGGTGTTTGTTTAGGCATGCAAGGTATCGTTCATGTGTTCGGAGGAAAGGTTGTAAAAGCACCATTACCGATGCATGGAAAAATCAGTCCTATTAACCACGACGGCCAAGGAATCTTTCAAGACATCCCTGATGGCTTAGAGGTCATGCGATACCATTCACTGATGGCTGAAGGGGAAAGCTTTCCTGATTGCTTAAAGCTAACCTCCTCGGTGGGTAATATTACCGTCGAAGAGTTCAACCAGATCAATAATATTAGTGAAAGTCGTGACTTTGAAATAATGGCAATTGAACATAAGGAATTTCCAATCTACGGAATACAGTTCCACCCGGAGTCCTTCGCGACAGAGGGTGGCAAAGAACTTATTCAGAACTTCCTGTTAAGTAATTAATACTTCAGTGCAAAGAGAGCATCCTTCTCTTTGCACTCTCACTGTTTTTCTAGCTAAGAACTTATCACAATAAACCAAGCATCTTTACGCCCACTATTCCTTCACCTTTTATAAGAGCTCAACAACTTACATAGCCATCCCATATTTTCATCAAACAACACTAAGAACTCCCTCGCGCTTCAGTTCCTACTATCCCTTCCGTTTCAGGCTTTGAGTTTAAAGTGCAGATTTGATCCTAGTTCTTATCCAATACAGCATGCCTTCAGAACATCACTTTTCTTCAGGCAATAAAAAAGCCCGAACGCGTGAGC
>JADFAD010000002.1 GCA_015665455.1 Oceanospirillaceae bacterium
ACAATCGGTTAAATAACCATCAAAAACACTCGAAACAGATCACTTTTCCACCAACCAAATGATTCAGAGCCTCAAACCCAACAAAACAGAAACTCCAAACACAAAAAAGGCGAGCTAAAAGCTCGCCTTTTTATAGAAACATCTTAAATTAAACTGCAATCACCTTAGCAAACTTTTTCTTACCTGCCTGGATTATGTGCGTTGCACCTGCCTTCACTTTAAACGATGACTCAACTGCTTCTTGATCAACCTTAACAGAACCCGCCTTCAGCATATCTCGAGCAGCATTCGAGTTCTTTGTCAGTCCAGCTTTATTTAACACAGCTGAAATAGGCATTTCATCTTGCCCCTCAAAAGCAACTTCAACTTCAGGTAGATCATCAGGCAGTTCACCTTCTGCAAGTCGATTACCTGATGCTTTATGTGCATTTTCTGCAGCCTCAGAATCATGAAACCTTGTAATAAGCTCTCTTGCTAACTCCATCTTAACATCGCGAGGGTTAGCTCCATTTTCAACAGAGACTTTTAATGATTCAATCCCTTCTATCGACTTAAAGCTCAATAACTCAAAGTAACGCCAAATCAGAGAATCAGGCATTGAAACTATTTTTTGGAACATATCCCCAGGTTTATCATTAATACCCACATAATTACCCAGAGACTTGGACATTTTCTTAACACCGTCCAAACCTTCCAGAATCGGCATCATAATGACGGCCTGTGGCTCTTGACCGAAATGCTCCTGTAACTGACGACCGGCTAACAGATTAAACCGCTGATCTGTTCCGCCTAATTCAATATCAGCCTCCATTGCAACTGAATCATAACCTTGAATCAATGGATACAGGAATTCATGAATCGCAATACTTTGACCGCCTTTAAAGCGCTTCTTAAAATCATCCCGCTCTAACATACGAGCTACATTAAACTGGCCAGCCAACTGAATCATATCTGCTGCAGATTTTTTACCCATCCACTCAGAGTTAAACATGACAGTCGTCTTTTCTTCATCAAGAATTTTGAAGACCTGCTCTTTATATGTCAGTGCATTTTCTTGCACTTGCTCAGCAGTCAAAGGCGGACGAGTAGCACTTTTACCTGTTGGGTCTCCAATTAAACCTGTGAAATCACCTATTAAAAATAGAATCTCATGCCCAAGATCTTGCAGCTGCTTTAATTTGTTAATCAGAACAGTATGCCCTAAGTGCAGGTCAGGTGCTGTTGGATCAAAGCCAGCCTTTATTCGCAGCTTACGACCCGATTCTAGCTTTTTAACCAGCCCCTCTTCAGGCAAGATCTCTTCAACACCACGTTTAATAACTTTTAATGATTCTTCAACTGACGGCATGACACAACCTAATTTAGTGATCAATGTTCCAAAAATGACGGCAGATTATAACACTCACTTACAATATTGCGACCTAACTATTCTTGTTAAAACAGTGAGAAATGTCTAAGATATGACCAATATCTTCAGTAAAATAGTAAGTTAGGCGTACCTTTTCATATGAACTCTACGAAAAACCTAACAAGTCTCGCAAAATTGTACCCAAAGAAACATTTTGTTGCGGCTTCAGCAGTTGCTAGCTTTTTACTAGCACTCGCAATTCTCCCTACATCAGAAACAGTATCTGCAAGCAGAACTCAAATCGACTTATCCTTACCGACAGAAACCATTTCGGACGCTTCCACCGCATCAAAAAGCGACTCTGTTTACGTCCCTGTAGAAAACATTAAAGAACAACCTCAGATTGATTCGCCCCAAACAGTTACAACCCCAACGCCATCTGAAACCAAAGAACTAGCATTTACACGTCACTACACCGTTGAAAACGGCGATACGTTAGCATCTATATTTAGTAAAGTTGGTCTGTCTTCAAAAGACGTTTACCACGTTGCGAAAACATATAAGGATGCAACGAAGCTCCATCCTGGAGAACAAGTTTCTTTTGCTTATGACGACGATCATTCCTTCAAAGCCTTCAAGCATCAAAAAAATCAATTAACTTGTAATATCATCGAACTGAAAGACGGAAAATACACCGTCAAACAAGAAGTTCGTAAACCAACCATTGAATACCGTTTTGCTCAAGCAACTATTAACTCGTCTTTGTTCCTTGATGCTCAATCTGCCGGATTAGGCCAAACTACTATTATGAACTTTGCCAACATATTTGGCTGGGACATTGATTTTGTACAAGATCTCCGTCAGGGGGACAGCTTTTCTTTAATGTATGAGGAACAATTCCTTGATGGCAAATCAATTGGCTTTGGAAACATTGTTGCCGCTGAATTCATTAATCAAGGGACTAAATTTCAAGCAATTCGTCATGTAGATGAGTTTGGTCGTGGTAACTATTACACTCCGAATGGCAAAAGCATGAAAAAAGCGTTTCTACGCTCCCCCATCGATTTTGCTCGTATTAGCTCGCACTTTAATCTAACACGTAAGCATCCTGTTCTAAATCGTATCCGAGCCCATAAAGGAACGGACTATGCAGCAGCAACAGGTACCCCAATTCGCACGGCAGGTGATGGCAAAGTTATTTTTGCTGGATGGAAAGGTGGATTTGGTCGTTGTGTGATCGTACAACACGGTCAAGGCATGCAAACGCTTTATGCTCATATGAGCAAATTCAATAAAAAAACAAAAAAAGGCGTTCGTGTTAGCCAAGGTCAAATTATTGGTTATGTAGGCAGCAGCGGCTTAGCTTCCGGTCCACACTTGCATTACGAGTTCCGCGTAAATGGCGTCCACAAGAACCCTGTAAAGGTTAAGCTTCCAGCTGCGTTACCTATTGAGAAGAAATATAAACAGGAATTCTTAGCAGACGCAAAAAAATGGTTAGCAACATTGGAAAACAACCAACGAGCAATCGCACTGGCAAGCAACACAGCGGAGTAATCTAAATGCCTGACTTATACATTGGAGCTATGTCAGGCACTAGCTTAGACGGTCTTGATCTGGCTATTTGCGATTTAAATAGCCAGAGCCCCGTACTTCATACCAAACTTTTTGAATTCCCTAGCCTCCTAAAACAAAGCTTATTTGATTTATCCCATCAAACAACCATTACATTCAATAACCTCTACCAAACAGAACAGAATTACTCTGACTTCTGCGCACGCTCTATTAACTCTTTAATTAAAGAACTGAAACTCTCTCCCACTAAGATCAAAGCCATTGGCATGCACGGTCAAACGGTTCGTCACCACCCAGAACTAAGTCCCGGTTATACCGTACAACTGGCTAACCTAAGTCATATTTCCGCACATACAGGAATCACAACCGTCGGAGATTTCAGACGTAAAGACCTGGCACTCGGTGGCCAAGGTGCCCCTCTTGTTCCGCCTTTTCACAATGCCTATTTTGGGTCAAAGACAGAAACTCGTGTCATTGCCAATATAGGCGGGATTTCAAATATAAGCATCCTTAAACCAAAGGCATCTCCCGTAGGATACGACACAGGCCCAGGCAACGCACTTCTAGATTACTGGTTCTCGAAACATAACTCTGGAGATTATGATTTAAATGGAGACTGGGCAAAACAAGGTCAGGTAAACACAACTCTCCTCAATCAACTTCTAAGTGTCGAATATTTTACTCTTTCTGCGCCTAAAAGCACGGGGAGAGAGTTATTTAACCCTGAGTGGCTACACAATGAACTCGAGGAGTTTCATCAGCACAACCCAATTATCACCAGTACTGCCGATATACAAGCAACACTTACAGAGCTTACCGCTAAAACGTTAGCAGACGAAATTTCTACTCAAGCAAAGGAAGCAGGTTCAGTCTATGTATGTGGTGGTGGCTGGAAAAACAGTCACCTTATTAACCGTCTCTCCTACCACTTAGGGAAAAAGATAAAAGTAGCATCAACCACAGAGCTTGGCATCGAATCCGACTGGATCGAAGCTTGTGCTTTTGCGTGGTTTGCTAAAAATACCCTAGAAAGAAAAGACTGCATGCAATCATCAGCAACCGGCGCCACCCGCGATGCAATTCTCGGTGGTATTTACTACCCGTAAGAAGAAAACATTGGGGACTATTTAAAAGTAGCGATAACCATCACTAAGAAGGTCTTGTTCAAGCTTAGGCCCATTAGGAACCGTTTCAACAAAAGGAGGTAATTCTGACGTCGTTGTATTATCCACTGACATCCAAATCTCGCACACTCGAACATCGATAATATTATAAGCATCTAAGCGCGCAGCTTGGTCAACGAGCCCTTTAAACTTATCATAGTTTTTCCGTTGGAATAGGCGAACTTCAGGACCGTGCAATACAACAGCAATAGGACTGGTTTTGTTATTGTAATCTTGATTACTTGCTAAGTAGCTTTCAGCCCGATCAAACAACGCTTTCAATTCTTCAGGTGTATGCAGTTCGACTTTCGCGACAAATAACCCCTGATCATTTTTAATGTAAGAGACACCTTCAGCAAAAACAGACGCAGGAAAAAACAAGCAACATACGACCAGTAACCAAATTCTTCCCGCTTTCATATTTTATTACTCAACTAAATAGAGAAGGACGATCCACAACCGCATGTTGTAGCCGCATTAGGGTTACTAACAACAAACCGAGACCCTTCAAGCCCCTCAAGATAGTCAACCGTAGAGCCAACCAAGTATTGATAACTTAAGCTATCAACAACCATACTAACACCTTGTTTTTCAACTCTGGTGTCATCTTCGTTCAGAGCTTCATCAAACGTGAAACCGTACTGAAATCCCGAACAACCGCCACCAGTGACATAAACACGCAGTTTAAGCTGTTCATTCTCTTCTTCCTCAACCAAAGCTTTTACTTTGCTGGCTGCAGCATCCGTAAAATCTATTGGAAAAGGGCTCTGCATTTCAACCACGCCGGTCATACTTTTCTCCGAACAAACCAAATATGTCGCTATTATCTATTTAACCGACCAAAGCGGTCAAGATTATCCTTTATCTCCTACAGATTTAACTTCGACCTGCGACACAGGCTGAACCTTTTTGTTTACTGGCTTCATTTCTGTCGTATGCTTAAGTTGGCCATTCACCTCAGCCCCCAAGACCATTTCCATTACAGTATAGTATACGTCACCCTGCACTGAAGCTTTCTTAGCCAGCTCAATGTGCTTACTCGAATAAACATTTCCCTGAACTCGACCATTGACAATAATGTTCGGAGCTCGAATTTCTCCTTCCACATGCCCTCGATCACTGACTCTTACGACACCGTTCGACTCATCATCCGCGATAATATTCCCACGAACGTAGCCATCAATATGAAGCCCACCGCAAAAGTGAAGATCTCCGGTGATTTTTGTTTTTCCTGATATCACTGTATCCCAGTGATGATGACCGCCTTTACTGCCCCACATTATTTACACTCTCTCCCATAGCCCAGCCAAATGCCTTTTCGACACGAACCGGCTTCTTACCTGTTGTTTGTAGAATGACTTGAACTTCTTCTGGAATAAACTCAGCGGGTAACTTCAATTCACCTGTTATATTCTGGAAATATCTAAATTTAAACTTAACACCTAAGTCTTTTTGATCTGCAGACAGGTCTCTTAAAGAATAGATACTCTTCTTACCCTTTAATTTACCAATAATACTTACGGCTGCTTGACCGCTGACATAAGACTGATTTTTCTCTAATTGCGTAAGCACAATTTTATATTTGAATCGATCCGCAGCTAAACTAGCAAGATTAATCTTTTGAATATGAAGGCCTGTATTTGTACCAGCAGGCGCCATAATATTTTTATAGAAGGAAACCTCTTTTTCTAACTCAGCAATTCGGTCTCGATACTCCTTAACAGAAAGCCTAACCTCGTCGTTTGCCTGTTTATCAAGCTTGCTGCCTTCCTCTAATACCGCGACTCTTTGAGTTAAAGTTTTAACAGCGACATTCTTCTGCGATAAATCGTCTTCTATAATTTCTCGCGCACTTTGCACTTCCATTAGTTGTTTAGAAATATGCCAACTGCCAGTGAAGTATGACCCAACAAGAGACGCAACCAATAGAATAATAAGAACTGTTCTCTGCACAAAATCTGTCGCAGGGTTATAGGCAACAACTTTCAATCGTTGATGAGAAGATCCTTTCACCACACTCATACGAAAAATACCTTTTTAGTTCTTGTTAATATGCTTTAAAGATTTGTATTTATTATTTATCCCCTGACAAAGAATAGCTTAGGAACTATTCTTCGCAGCGGATCAGCAGTATTTCTATCAATTAAGGCAACAAAGCAACTTGATTCAATCCAGCCTGCTCTTCTAGCCCCGTCATAATATTCATATTCTGAACGGCCTGCCCTGCAGCACCTTTCACCAAATTATCAATCACAGAAAGAATAATGACTGTGTTGCCGTTCTGAGGCTTGTGGATTGCAATTCTGCACGTATTCGCACCCTTAACGCTACGCGTTTCTGGATGAGATCCCTGAGGCATAACATCCACAAACGGTTCATCTTTATAGGCTTCTTCATATAAAGCCTGCAAGTCGTCTACGTCCTGATTCAATGGAGCATATAAAGTTGCATGAATCCCTCGAATCATCGGAGTTAAATGAGGAACAAACGTCAAACCAACTTTTGAATCTGAAAACCACTGAAGGCCTTGTGAAATTTCAGGATGATGTCGATGCCCACCAGCTTTATAAGCCATCATTGTTTCTGAAGCTTCGCACAATAACGCACCGACACTCGCGCCACGGCCTGCGCCACTCACCCCAGACTTGGTATCTGCAATTAAATTCTCTGTATGGACTAAGCCCGCTTTAACCAAAGGTAAAAAACCTAATTGAACAGCCGTAGGATAACAACCTGGGTTGGCAACCAATCGAGCAGCGGCAATCTGTTCACGCGATGTTTCAGGTAAACCATAAACCGCCTCTTCCAATAGCTCTGGACACGCGTGTTCCATGCCATACCATTCAGACCAAAGCTTTTCATCTTCGATTCTAAAATCAGCGGCCAAATCAATAACCTTTACCCCTCGGCTCAAAAGCTCAGGCACGGACTTCATTGCAACACCGTTTGGCGTAGCAAAGAAAACTAAATCGCATTGAGCTAACTCATCGACAGTTGGGTCTGAAAACTCTATATCCAAATGCCCACGTAGATTCGGGTAAAGGTCTGAAATTTTTCGGCCAGATTCTGATCGAGAAGTAACAACCTTCAGTTCAACGTTTGGATGTAAAACCAACAACCGTAAAAGTTCAACACCTGTATAACCTGTACCACCTACTACACCGACCTGAATCACGTATATACCCTCTATGAGTCGCTCAAAGTTGAAACCCTTGTTATGATAATGGGCTAAGCTAAAAAGCTAAAGTAATCTGCCAACAAATTCAGTAGTTTTACCGTAACTATTGGTTGTTATTCATGTAAAGAATCACTTATTCCCTACTATTTCCATCAAAAGTGGTTCTTCTGAATTAAAAAAGTGACATGCGAACACAGTCTCAAAGAAAAGCACTTCCAAAAATTTCAGCCATTGCAGCCCTTATTGGTGTTACTGCAGGCTTAGTCATTCTTCTATTCCGGTTCCTAACCGAATACGCTATCAGTGACCTCATGCCAGGTGAAGGTCACGAAGGCTTTGAGAACTTATCCTATGAAATGCGTTTTATATTGCCTGTCGCCGGAGCCTTATTGCTCGCGCTTATTTATAAGCTAGTGTCTCCTTCCTATCACGATGTGGGCGCCCCCTATTTACTTCAACGATTGGATTACCACCAAGGTTATATCCCATTCCGAAATACCCTTATGCAATTCGTAGGTGCAACGATTGCTCTAATTTCGGGCCAAAGTGCCGGTCGAGAAGGTCCTGCGATCCATCTGGGTGGCGGCGTCAGTAGTTTGATTGCTCGTTACATAGAACTTCCGTACGGATATCGAAAGATGCTCATTGGTAGCGGAGTAGCAGCAGCCATTTCAGCATCCTTCAACACACCTTTAGCGGGCGTCATTTTTGCTCAAGAAGTTATTCTTCGACAATTCAGCCTAACAAGCCTTACACCACTTGTAATTGCTTCAGTGGCCGGATCACTCGTAACACAAATAGCATTGGGTGAAGCAGTCATATTCCCCTCATTTACTATTGCTCTTACTGCATTTGATTTCCCTGGGCTACTGCTGCTTGGTGTGTTGATAGGCGGGCTCTCGGTGGTCTTCGGACGATTATTAATTGCATGGCAAACCACCAATAAATTACCTAAATGGAAATCATTACCCATTGCGGGCTTCTTAACTGGTTTAGTCGCTGTATTTGTACCGGAAGTCATGGGCGTCGGATATGACACCATCAATTTATTGCTGAACGGCCAATGGGATTGGCAATGGGTTATTATCGTGCTTTTTTCAAAGCTGTTACTCACCAGCTTTGTACTCGCTTATGGCGTACCAGGTGGGCTAATTGGCCCGACATTATTGATTGGGGCCTGTACAGGTTTCACCGTAGGTTTGGCCCTTCAACAGTTCAATCCTGAAGTTCAAGTAGGCCTGTTCTGCTTAATCGGGATGGCCGCTATGATGGGGGCCAGTTTACATGCCCCAATGGCCGCACTTGTCACGTTACTTGAGATGACCAACTCATCCGAAGTCATCTTACCTGGTATGATATGCATCGTAATGGCGTATCTAATTAATAAAGGATTATTAGGTCAACAAGCCATATTCGACAACCTTCAAAAGATTCGCCACGATCGAGACAGAATGAATGCCCATTCCAGTAGCTTAGAGCAATATGGCATCATGCCCGTTATGGACAGGCGTTTTGTCGTGACTGAGCGAAACCTTCGCTTCGGAACAATCCACCAGCTGTTCTTAGATCAACCTCGCTGGATCATCATTAAAGATTCACAACAATTTTTTTTAATGCAGGCATCAGATTTAGCTAATTGGTTGAAGTATCAAATGGAGAACGACCAAGTACCCACTGAAGACACTGAATTAGACATTCTTTCAATACCTGCAACTCGCTATGATCTTTCTCCTATTAATATTAAAGCAGACATAGTCGATGCACTCTCCTTAATTGACAGCCACCAAACTGAAGCCTTATTGATTCAGAGCACACCACCAGAAGGACAAGCACCTAAACTCCTTGGTATCATTACCCAAGCAGATTTAGACCACTTCTATTCGACAAAACACCTAGCGAAGATTCCTGCATCCGAATCTCGTGACTAAACCAGAAGGAATACTACGTGCAAATATATTTATGGGTTAAGGCCTTTCACATCATTGCAGTTATCTGCTGGTTCGCAGCCTTATTCTATTTACCTAGACTCTTTGTTTATCATGCAATGTCCGAAGATAAAGCATCCATTGATCGCTTCAAAATCATGGAACGTAAACTTTACCGAGGCATCATGACACCTTCAGCAATCATCGCTGTGCTTTTAGGTATTTGGATCGTATTTCTAACGCCGCAAATTTACCTGACTGGTGCTTGGTTCCACGCAAAATTAACCATGGTAGGATTACTCATTGTTTATCATATGATGTGTGGTAAGCACCTTCGAAATTTCAGAGATGATAAAAACACCAAATCCCATGTATATTTCAGATGGTTCAATGAAATGCCTGTATTCTTGCTTATCGGAATCATCATTATGGTTGTTGTTAAACCTTTCTAAGTGAAGCTTTTTATATATGAATAATCGCCCCCCTGTCGTACTTACTTTTTCTGGTTTAGATCCTACGGGAGGTGCGGGCATTCAAGCAGATATAACAGCCCAAGCACTCGTAGGAAGTCACTGCTGCCCTATTGTCACCAGCTATACGACACAAGACACTCACAATGTATATTCTGTGCAGCCCGTTAATGGGGACGTAATTGAGAACAGTGCTCGATGCCTTGTCAGAGACGTTCGCCCCCAAGCCATTAAAATAGGCTTATTGGGGTCAGCAGAAGCCGCAAAAGTGATCTCAGCATTAATTAGAGACATCAGAATTGACTGCCCTACATTACCCGTCATTTTTGACCCCGTACTCGCAGCAGGAGGGGGCACCAATTTAAGCAGTGATCAGCTAATAGACATCATCCGAGAACAACTTCTTCCACTATGTACACTTATAACCCCGAATACCTTTGAAGCCTGTCGTTTAGCCAATACAGACGATGCACATGACGCGGCGAAACAGTTAGCCACTGACAAACTTTCAGTGTTGTTAACAGGGACACATGACGAGTCCACTGAAGCGAGGGTTCATAACCGTTTATTTTCCAAAGCCTCCGAAACAGAATGGCATTGGCCCAGATTACAGGGGGAATACCACGGGTCCGGCTGTACATTAACCTCCGTCATTGCGGGTCTCATGGCTGCGGGTTATTCAATGATCGAGGCTGTGGAGCAATCTCAAAGTATCACTATGGATTGCCTAACCAACAGCTTCCCGATTGGTCAAGGGCAACTCATTCCTCAGCGAAAACCGAAAATCAGTTAATCACCGAGATCTTCTCATGCCACCTATTCATGCTTCTAGCGTAGCGTTCGAAACTGTTTCTGGCATTTACGCCATTACAAACCCTGCTCTAATGCCTACGGAACAACTGTTACTAGCATCTATCGATGAAGCTCTGTCTTCTGGTGTTAAAATTATTCAATATCGAGACAAACACGCGACCGCAGACCAAAAATTAGATAGAGCTAAAGCCATTACTCAGCTCTGCCAGCAATACCAAGCTAAATGTATTATCAATGATTCTTTAGAGCTTACACTTGCGTCTAATGCTCATGGCGTACATCTCGGCCAATCGGACGGTAGCATCTCCTTGGCAAGAAAAGAGCTCTCTGCGTCTAAGATCATTGGCGTGACTTGCCATAATGATATTCAATTAGCAATCTCAGCCCAAACCCAAGGGGCAGACTACGTTGCTTTCGGCCGCTTCTACGCTTCACACACGAAACCAAACGCCAAGCCAGCAAAAATCGAAGTGCTTTTTGAGGCAAAACAACATTTATCCATTCCTGTTGTCGCGATTGGCGGAATAAATCAGCATAATATCAAACCAATTATTCATGCCGGAGCTAATGCCGTTGCTGTTATTCATGCAATATTCGGCCAGAATGACATTCGCTCCGCAGCACAACAATTAGTATCAGAATTTAATCACCCAACCCGTTAATAAACCGTTGGGATCATACAGATAAGGTACATTTATGACTCGTTCTCAAGAACTCTTTGATAAAGCCTCAAAAGTTATTCCTGGTGGCGTAAACTCGCCCGTTAGAGCATTTAAAGGCGTAGGTGGAACGCCTGTTTTCTTTAAAGAAGGTAAAGGCGCATACATCATTGATGAGGATGGTGATAAGTACGTTGATTATATCGGCTCGTGGGGGCCTATGATCTTAGGTCATGGTCACCCAGCAGTATTAGAGGCCATCCATAAGCAAGTCGATATCGGCTTAAGCTTTGGGGCGCCAACGGCAGTAGAAATTGAAGCCGCTGAAAAGGTCTGTGAACTGGTCCCGTCCATTGAAAAAGTACGAATGGTAAGCAGTGGTACTGAAGCAACAATGAGTGCCATTCGCCTTGCTCGTGGTTATACAAAACGAGATAAGTTGATTAAATTCGAAGGTTGTTACCATGGCCACGCCGATTCTCTGTTAGTAAAAGCAGGGTCTGGTGCATTAACCCTTGGTGTACCTAGCTCACCGGGTATTCCGGAAGACTTAGCAAAACATACCGTCACGTTGGAATATAACAACCTGAAAGAAGTGGCTGAGACGCTAACAGAGATCGGTGATCAAGTTGCATGTATTATCATCGAGCCAGTGGCCGGTAACATGAACTGCATCCCGCCGGTTGAAGGTTTCCTTGAAGGCCTTAGAGAACTTTGTGACCAACACGGCGTCGTATTAATTTTTGATGAAGTTATGACGGGATTCCGTACCGCCCTAGGGTGTGCTCAATCGGTGTATAACATAACGCCAGACCTAACAACGCTAGGAAAAGTCATTGGTGGCGGAATGCCAGTCGGAGCGTTTGGTGGTAAGGCTGAAATCATGGATTACATCGCGCCAACAGGCCCTGTGTACCAGGCAGGTACACTATCCGGTAACCCTGTTGCTATGACGGCAGGTCTTGCTGTCCTAAATGAAATATCCCAACCGGATTTCTTCGAAATCCTAACCAAGAAAACCACACAACTCGTTGAAGGCATTCAGCAACGAGCAGACTCAGCAGGCATTCCATTCACCACGTCGCAAGTCGGCGCAATGTTCGGACTGTTTTTCACAGATCAAGAAAAAGTAACAAGCTTTGACCAAGCGACAGCTTGCGACATGGCACGCTTCCAGAAATTTTTCCATCTAATGTTGGAAGAAGGCGTTTATCTAGCACCTTCAGCGTATGAAGCTGGCTTTGTTTCTGCGGCTCATGACGATGAAGCAATCCAGAAGACCTTAGATGCTGCAGAAAAGGCCTTCGCCAAGTTGTGACATTAAGCTCGAATCAGTACCGATTTAAGCTTTAATTTTGTGCGCTCTACGGAGCGCTTTTTGGGCTTTCTTCGTCTTGCCTTGTGCTTCCAATGCTTTTGCCATGACAGTCCATAGCTCTTTTTGTAATCTCACATTTCCATGCGCTAATGACAGACCTTTACGGCACAATTGCTCCGCTTGCCTCGGCTCATTCTTGTTTAAATGAACCACAGCCAATTCGTAATAAATTTTTGGCTCTTTTGGATCGATCCTCTGAGCTCGCTCTAATGTACGCTGCGCCTTAGACCACTGCTGCTTAATACCATAGGTTTCGGCACTTGCAAGCAAGCCAACGACGCCTAAGCGAGTGTCATGTCGATCGGTCGGCTTTTTACTTGCTCCCGAAATCGCCCCACGTTCATTTTGAGGCTTAATGGTTACTTCCTTAACCGTCTCATTGGCTTTTTCAAATGGATAACCAGGATGGTACACCGGTTCTTTTTGTCCACCAGTCACAACCGGTGCTTTATGCGCTGTACTACAACCGACGAGATACAACATTGAAAGCGAAATCAGAAATATACGAATCATTAGTTATCTACCTGAAATTAAACTTACTTAAAAAATAGAACCTTGAGTTTACCAATCCATTAAGCGTTCTAACAAACCTTTACTGCGATTACTGCTGCAAGCGGTCGACTCTGAAGGTTGGCTGCCTTCAATAAATGGCAACAACCGTGCGGTTGGGCAATCTTCATCAATCAATAATCCCGTCTTTTCATCCACCCAGACAAAACCAACCCCTTCCGGTACCAATCTTGGCGCCTGCTCATCAGGCATTTGTTTCATAAAGTGCCCCCAAACTCTTAAAGCACCACTGCTTCCAGTCAACGAGGTGGGTTTATTATCATCGCGTCCAAGCCAAGTGACGGCCAAGTAATTACCTTTTACACCAGCAAACCAGCTATCTCGCTGCTGATTGGATGTACCTGTCTTACCGTAAACGGTTTGATCTCTACCAATGACATTGTTTAGCCATCGCCCCGTTCCTTCCCTTGCCGCAATCTGCATCGCATAATCGGTTAGGTAAACCGCCTTTTGATCAAACACTTGCTCAACATTCAAAGGGTAACTGTCCAGTAATTCGCCCTTTGAATCCGTAACCGCACGTATAACCTTTAAAGGCGCCTTAAACCCCTCTGCAGCAAGCACTTGATACATCTTCGCAACATCGTAGGGACTGAGAGACAATGAGCCAAGCATGATCGATGGCAACATAGGGACTTGTTGCTCAAAGCCAAACCGACGGAACGTATTTACAACATCTGGTAGCCCAACCTCCAAACCCAGTCTTGCAGTCGCTTGGTTATAAGATTTCGCCAAGGCTTGGTAGAGCAATACATCCCCATGGCTTTTCTTATCGAAATTACGAGGCGACCATTCTTGACCGTCTTCCGTCTTAATCATAAACGCTTGATCTTGGACCATAGAAGTCAGCGTGTATTGGTCTGACTTTTGAAGTGCAGCAAGAAATACAGCAGGTTTAGCCAATGAACCGATTGGCCGCCTTGCATCTAAGGCCCGATTAAACCCAGAATAGCCTACTTTTCGATCACCTATCATGGCAACGACTTCGCCATTGTCGACGGAAGTAACAACCGTTGCTAACTGATAATGCTCACCTTCTTGCTTATCTTTCTTAGCCAATTGATCCAATGTTTCAACCGCACTCTTCTCAAGCTTCCATTGAGCCTGAGGGTCGAGCGTTGTAAATACACGTAATCCAGACTCCGAGAGCTCTTCTTGGGAATAATCTTGTTTTAACTGGCGATGAACTAACCCCAAATAAGCAGGGAAACGATTTGCCGAACGTGTTGGGTGCTTCACAACATCTAAGCTTTGACGTTTGGACCAATTCGCTACCTTCGGCTGGATGTACCCTTCTTGAACCATCAAATCGAGCACTAAGTTTCGACGTGTTAGGGCCCGCTCTGAATGCCGCTTCGGGTTGTAATAAGCAGGGCCCTTAATAACCGCAACTAATAGCGCTATTTGATGCAATTTCAACTCCCGAACAGGTACACCGAAATAGAAATAACTTGCAGCCATTACACCATGCACAGCTCTTGAGCCGTCTTGCCCTAAATACACCTCATTCAAGTACGTTTCTAAAACCTTATCCTTGGAATAATGAAAGTCGACCAACACCGACATTGCGGCTTCCATGATTTTTCGGCTGTAAGTTCGTTCTCGCGTAAGGTAAAGATTCTTAATTAACTGTTGAGTAAGTGTACTCCCGCCCTGAACAACACCTCCCGCTTGAAAATTCGCAAGCATGGCACGAACAATAGATTTGGGAGAAACACCGTGGTGGTTATAAAACTCTCGATCTTCAGTCGCCACCAGCGCTTGTTGCAATGCTTTAGGAACTTGATCTATTTGTACTAACTGGCGGTCTTCATGATGGCTTGGAAATAAACTTCCAAGTAGTAAAGGCTCAAACCTAAATATAGTTTGCTCTTGGCCATCAACCCACAATTCGGAAACTCGTCCATCTTGAAAAATTATCTTACACACAGCCGATGAACGAAGGTCATCCGCGAATTGAAAGCTACGGGCATATACAGTAACGCTGTTGCTGGCTGTTTGAACATACCCCGTACGTTTATGACTTTGAAAACGATACCCCAGCGCTTTAAGCTCCTCAGTTAACGATGTTAATGACAAAGACTTACCAGGATAAACCTCTAAAGGACGCGCATAAACTTGAGCGGGCAATTCCCACTGAACTGCATCCAGATCCTTTCTCAAGTTTGAATCTACATAGATAAAAAACGCAGCAAGACACACCAACCCAACAAGCATCAACTTGATCATAAAACCAAGCCATGAGGGCACTAAACGAACCTTCTCATGAGAGACCTGAGCACTTTTCCTTTGCTTCGCTCTAGTATTCGAAGGTTTTTTCTTTGTAGTAACTGCCTTTTTTCTCACCACAGGCTTCTTCTTGGTGGACGTTTTTTTACGTTCTGTCATAAGGCGTTGGTTTCTATCCCTGTTACCTATCATTAAAGTCGCATATTATATAGAGTTCTTTTTGAGTCCTTTAAGTATTTTTACAAACAATGTTCAATCAAGCGGCATGATGACCCAAAGCCTGCCATTAGAACAAAACACGGTAAGAGATAACTATGACAAATAATAAAAAATATCATGTTTACGGGCTAGGTAATGCCTTGGTTGATATGGAATTTGAAGTAAGCGACCAGTTCTTAGCAGACAAAAGCATCGAAAAAGGCATGATGACCCTAATCGATGAAGATCAACACCATATATTATTTGACGACTTGAAAGAGCGTTTTGGTGTTGTAAAGCAAGCAAGCGGCGGATCTGCAGCAAACACCATTATCGCAGCCAATTACTTCGGTGCATCGAATTATTACTCATGTCGAGTTTCAAACGATGAAACGGGTGACTTCTACGTTAAAGACCTTATGGCTGCAGGCGTAGACACCAACATGAACGGTAATCGTGAATCAGGTGTGACCGGTAAGTGCATTGTCATGGTCACGCCAGACGCAGAACGCACCATGAATACATATTTAGGCGTATCTGAACTTTTTGATCAAAGCAACATTGTCGCGGATGCCATTACAGATTCAGAGTACCTATATATCGAAGGTTACCTTGTCACCTCTGATTCCGGTCGTAGCGCTGCCATAGAAGCACGCGAAACGGCTAAAAAGGCAGGAACCAAGATAGCAATGACGTTCTCAGATCCGGCCATGACCCAGTTTTTCAAAGATGGTTTGGCTGAAATGCTAGGCGACAATGTAGATCTTTTATTCTGCAATGACCAAGAAGCACAACTATTTACTGGTAAAGACTCTGTAGAAGAAGCCGTGCAAGAACTTACGAAGCTAACCTCTCACCTTGTCGTGACGCTAGGAAAAGAAGGTGCCTTGGTCGTGAACAATGGTGAACGTTTTAATATTCCTGCGTTTCCTGTTAAAGCAATCGATACCAATGGCGCGGGAGACATGTTTGCAGGTGCGTATTTATATGCCATAACTCATGGTCACTCCCCTGAAAAAGCAGGTCGTTTGGCTAGCCGTGCTGCATCTGAGCTTGTTACTCATTTCGGAGCTCGTCTTCCGGCCGAAACGCACGGTGCATTAAAACAAGAAATTTTAGAAGAATCCGTCTCAGCATAATTATCGCTACGACGTTGTTAGTTGGCTATATAAGGAAATACACGTGGATCAGAAGCAGTATGTGCAGTGGTTTAGAAATACGTCACCGTATATCAACGCCCATCGAGGTAAAACACTGGTACTGCTTCTCAACGGAGAAAGTATAGCCGACTCGAACCTGCCAAATATTATTCACGACATTGCAACGCTCAGCAGTCTAGGTGCAAAGCTGTGTATCGTATTTGGCGCTCGCCCACAAATAAACCAAAAGCTTTCTGAATACAATATCGACTCGGTGATAGAACAAAAGCAACGAGTCACCTCTGAATTGGCGCTCCCACATGTGAAAGATGCCGTTGGAAGTTTACGAATCCAACTTGAATCACTTCTGTCTATGGGCTTACCTAACTCGCCAATGCACGGTGCGGACATTCGCATCAGCAGTGGTAACTACATTACTGCCCAACCAGTCGGCGTACGCGATGGCATCGACTTCGGAAACACGGGAGAAGTCCGTCGAGTCGACCATCAAGCCATTTTAGATGATCTAGGCCAAGGGCGAATCGTTATCATCCCGCCACTAGGATTTTCACCAACAGGTGAGGTATTCAACCTATCATCGGAAGACCTAGTTACGAACGTTGCTCGAGCCATTGAAGCGGACAAGCTTATCCTTTTTCAAGCAGAGAAAGGCGTCATGGACGGTGACCAGCTTATTCGTGAACTCACGCCTGCAAAAATCCAAAGACTGCTCCAAAAAGAGCACCTTGATTCTGTCATTGAGGCAAATTTACGATCCAGCTTAGTGGCGCTAAATTACTTACCGCGAGTTCATCTTGTCAGTTATCAATCGGACGGGGCATTACTGCAAGAACTTTATACCCTAGACGGGTGCGGCACATTGCTCACACGTGCGCCAACGGAGGTCTTAAGACAAGCGTCTATTGCGGATACCGCCGGCATCCTAGATCTGATCCAACCGCTTGAGCAACAAGGGATACTCGTAAAGCGCTCTCGTGAGTTACTTGAACAAGAAATTGAACAGTTCACCGTGATGGATTGGGAAGGAATGATCGTGGGTTGTTCGGCGCTGTACCCTTACTATGACCCCGAAACAGAAATCACTTGGGCTGAACTTGCCTGCGTTGTTGTTCATCCTGAATACAGAGGGGATTCTCGGGGGGAGAAATTGCTCTCTTACATTGAAAAACAATGCAAGAAGAAAAAGTTTAACAAGCTATTCGTCCTCACAACTCGTACAGGCCATTGGTTCATTGAACAAGGTTTCCAAAAAGCAGAGCCGGAGCAATTACCGCCGGCACGCCAACAGCTGTATAACTGGCAGAGAAACTCTCGAATTCTGGCGAAAGACATTTAGCATCGAACTTACGAACATGCCTCATAGCCATATATCCATAGGCCTTGACCAACACAAAGCCAAGATGCCCCGTGCTTTCTGGGTAGAATCAACCACTTTGACCTAATAAAACCTATTTTGACCTCATCATTTCTAAGTTAATCGGTTAGAGTAAACGAACAAACTAAACACTCAGATCATGATCCTTATACTTCATACAAACTTCATGGTCAGCGAGGAGTGTGACAAGCTAAGGACAGCTAATGCTCTTTCCGATGCCTTCGGGCATCGCTTTTTCTTTTCTTCTAAATTCTAATTCTTGTATTAAAGAAATTACCCAAGTGACACACAGTCGTCTAAACTGAAGAGTCAAAGGATATCTATTCACAGGACTAGGACTCGTTTCATAATGTCAAAACTTCATGATCCCGACGTTGTTGCCAACCTTAAAGGCCTAATTGGCGAAGACAAATTTTCTATTATTTTATCAAGCTCTCGAGCATCTCTTGAAAGCATCATTACAGAACTAAAAGGTGCTCAACTAGAATCTGACCATGAAACAATGCGAAGAGCAGTGCACAGTATCAAGTCTTCTGTTGGGAATTACGGTGCACTTTCTGTATCAGAAAAAGCGGAAGAGCTTGAACAACGTTATAAAGATAATTTGCTCGATCAAGCACCGACTGAAATCGCAGAAATGGAATCGTTAGTACAACAAGTTCTTTCCGAGTTAGATGAATATATCTAAATTCAATACCTATAGAATTTATAAACTACATAATACTAGCTAAGAGGTAGCACTCCTTAATGTCTGCAAACATTCTTGTTGTTGATGATATGGCCGACAATCGGTTGTTACTTGAGACCCTGTTAGGCGATGATCACACGATTAGAACCGCTAGTTCAGGTCAACGATGCCTAGACTTAGTCCAAGAAAAGATTCCGGATCTTATTTTACTTGATCTGGTCATGCCGGAGATGGACGGCTTTGAAGTATGTGAAAAATTAAAATCCGACTACACCACCCAAAACATACCCATTGTTTTTATTACCTCGTCCACCTGCAACGATGAAAAACTACGAGCCTATGAACTGGGTGCTGATGACTTCATTAACAAGCCATTCAACTTTGACGAGCTCAGTGCAAAAGTAGCCCGAACCATTTCTGGTGCGACTAGGATTAAAGATGCGACAGAAATGGCTAATGCAGCCCAGCAAGCGGCATTAATTGCTATGACCAATTCAAGTGAATTGGGAATGATCATCAAATTCATGGAATCTGCCAGTGAATGTGAAAGCTTTGAAGAACTTGCTTCTCACCTAGACGAAGTCACCAAAAACTTTGGCCTTATTTGTTGTTTCCAGTTTGAATACAATGAAAACATCACCAACATCGGAAATGGCTGTATTGATGGCAGTTTAGAAGCAAGAATGATCACCGAAGCTCGAAAAGTTGGCGGAATTATTGGTCACGGAAAACGGCTTTTCTTTAACCAGAGGTTTGTTTCTATGTTGGTTAAGAACATGCCCATGGATGACGAAGACAAGTGCGGCCGCTATAAGGATAACTTAGCGGTTTTGCTTTCATCGGCTAACGGCATTGCTCGAACCATCGGCGTTGAACTGTCCATGGCAGAAGAAAGACGTAACCTGATAAAGCAAACCTTTGACTCTACCTTCGAACGTACTCAACACGTATTGGGTTTAGTAAACCTGCTTGAATCTAATACCGTACAAATCGTACAAGAGATTCGGGTTTCATTTGAAGAAGCCTTGTTCAGTCTAGGCTTGAGTGAAGAACAAGAAAGCTATCTATTGGGTATATTTGATGGGGCAATGGAAAAAATGGAAACCGTTAAAGAGACCACCACCGAAGTTGAAGGAGCGATGAAACACGTTGTTAGCGCCTTTGAGCAGCTATTGGCTGAATAATCTGTCAAATTCAATAAACTATAGGTATGAAAAAGGCCATCAAGTGATGGCCTTTTTCAGTTCCAGAAGACTAGTCTTCTAGCATCGCTTTATCACGAACCGCGCCTTTATCAGCACTGGTTGCGAACTTAGCATACGCCTTAAGCGCTGTGGTTACACGGCGAGGACGATCTTCCGCTGGTTTCCAGCCTTTAGCATCTTGGTCAACTCGACGACTTGCTAATTCGTCATCACTTAACTCAACGTTAATTGTACGATTAGGGATGTCGATAACAATCGGATCACCGTCTTTCAATAAACCAATCGCACCACCGGCTGCGGCTTCAGGTGAACAGTGACCAATAGAAAGACCAGAAGTACCACCCGAGAAGCGACCATCAGTCAACAAAGCACAAGCCTTACCCAAACCTTTAGACTTCAAATACGATGTTGGGTACAACATTTCTTGCATTCCCGGACCACCTTTAGGTCCTTCGTAGCGAATGATCACAACATCGCCTTCGTTCACTTCATCATCCAAGATACCTTTTACTGCAGAATCTTGAGATTCAAAAATCTTTGCTTTGCCATGGAATACATGAATAGACTCATCTACACCCGCTGTTTTAACAACGCATCCATCAAGAGCAATGTTTCCGTAAAGAACGGCCAATCCACCTTCTTTTGAATACGCATTTTCCAAGCTGCGGATACAGCCTTCTTTACGATCATCATCAAGCGTTGACCAACGAGTGCTTTGGCTAAACGCCGTTTGCGTTGGAATGCCTGCAGGCCCTGCTTTAAAGAAGCTAATTACTTCTTCACTTGGGTTACGCATGATGTCCCACTGATCCAAAGCATCTTTCATAGTTTTGCTATGAACTGTTGGTAATTCGTTATGCAATAACCCTGCACGGTCGATTTCACCCAAAATACCCATGATGCCACCCGCACGGTGGACGTCTTCCATATGGTACTTAGGTGAGTTGGGAGCAACCTTACAAAGCTGAGGAACAATACGAGATAAACGATCGATGTCTTTCAAGTCGAAATCAAGTTCAGCTTCTTGCGCTGCTGCTAATAAGTGAAGGATCGTATTTGTAGACCCACCCATCACGATATCTAGCGTCATAGCATTTTCAAACGCTTTGAAGTTCGCAATTGAACGAGGCAATACAGACTCATCATCCTGCTCATAATAGCGCTTTGCATTCTCAACAATGCGTCGGCCTGCTTCCAAGAACAATTGTTCACGGTCAGCGTGGGTCGCTAGCGTTGAACCATTGCCAGGTAATGCTAGACCCAACGCTTCTGTTAGGCAGTTCATTGAATTCGCGGTGAACATACCAGAACAAGAACCGCACGTTGGGCAAGCGCTTCGCTCGTATTCAGCAACCTTTTCATCGCTGGCCGAGTCGTCTGCGGCAATAACCATGGCATCAACAAGGTCCAGCTTATTTTCTGAAAGCTTGGTTTTACCTGCTTCCATTGGGCCACCAGACACAAAGATCACAGGAATATTCAAGCGTAAGGACGCCAGCAACATTCCCGGTGTGATCTTGTCACAATTTGAAATACAAACAATGGCATCTGCGCAATGCGCATTTACCATGTATTCAACTGAGTCAGCAATCAATTCACGACTTGGCAAACTATAAAGCATGCCGTCGTGGCCCATCGCAATACCGTCATCAACCGCGATGGTATTAAATTCTTTCGCCACACCGCCCGCTTTCTCAATTTCACGGGCTACCAATTGACCCATGTCTTTTAAATGCACGTGCCCAGGTACGAACTGAGTAAAACTGTTCGCAACAGCAATGATTGGCTTTTGAAAATCATCATCTTTCATGCCCGTAGCACGCCATAAGGCACGAGCGCCAGCCATATTACGACCATGAGTGGATGTTTTGGAGCGATACTCAGGCATGGATCTTCCTCATCAATTATCTATAAATATAGTTATTTCTGTCTCAAAGAGCCATAAATACAACTTGACTTGGCATTGAGATCTGTCACCCAGAAGTCTCTTTTCTTGGGCATATTAAATGTAGTTCGCTAGGATACCAGACCACTGATATATCTCCCAGTATTAAGGTCACTGGTCGTAAATATGACTTTTTTCACTGAAATTTGACTGAATCGGGCTATGATTACTCAAAAAGATGAGAAACAGATTTAATTAAGTAACTTATATGACTGAATTAAAAAAACAAATTTCAACGTCACTTAAAAAAGACTTAGAAGCTGGCGAGCTTATTTTACCCAGTCTCCCTGAAGTCGCGATGACCATTCAGGATGAAGTAAAAAAAGCATCTTCAACAGCTATCTCTGTTGCTCGCGTAATTATGCTCGATCCAGGCCTTACCGCGCATTTTCTTAAAGTAGCAAACAGTCCTCTTTATCGAACTCAAAACCCTGTCAACGCACTGCCTGATGCGATTGGCATGATCGGTATTGATTCCGTTCTGAACATGGCATTGACTTATACCATGCGAACCATGTTTGTTAACACAGAGGGCGCTTGGAAAAAGGTTTTAATTCATCAGTGGAATGAAGCTACCGAGCTGGCGGCTATTGTCGCTGTTTTAGCAGATTACATTCCCAATTTCGACAGTGACCATGCCATGGTCGCAGCTATGTTACAAAACATCGGGGCACTGCCTCTCATCAACCATCTACAACACTTCCCGCAGCTGGAAGAACACGACGTAGAAACATTGGTTGAGGAGAACTCATCCAAAGCAGGTCTCGCACTCATTCGTTTGTGGGGGCTAGGTCAAACCTTTGAAGATGTCATTCAAGCACGCCATAACTGGACGTATGAAGCTTCACAAGATTTAGACACTATCGACCTTATAACCATAGCGCGATATCACTACTTGAAAGATAAAAAACGATTAGAAGAATGCCCTCCACCGAGTGAAATCCCTGCGTTTCGTCACTTAGAAAAACTCGAATTAACGGCTGAAATGAGCATGCAATGGATTGATTCAGCAAGAGAGAAGATACGATCAATCAAACGAATGCTGTGTATGTAACCGTATAAACTCAAGAGCAGATTCCTAAATACGGGGGCTTAATAAATAGACCTGCCCCTGTATCCCAATACTTCTTAACCGCTGAAATAACATTCAATACTCTGCTGAAATACCTGACAAAGAGAAATGCATATCCATCATGCTTACTGCGCGATACCCCAAATGCAAGTGAGTATCTAACACTCGATTTAGCTCTTGCGTAGAGACGATGCAATCAATTGTGGAAGTAAAGACTTGGTTATCTGCAATCAGAATGTAACCATCGCCAATACGCTTTAAGGTTTCAACAACATCACCGACATCCGCTTTCCGTGCTTCTTCTTTTGATATGCAATAAAGAAAGGATCTCGGAATCATAATGTCCCGAACGGATAAATCGGAACGAGGAATACCAGTAGATGTAGAGAAGGCCAGAGCCTTCTGTCCCATAAGATCTTTCTTTGTTACCACCCCAACCATTTCGTCTCGGCTGTTTTCAACAAGACAAACTGAAACCTTCATTGCATGCATGACATGTAATGTTTCCTGCACACCATCATCACTGTGAACAACAACGGGTTTATTGCCAATGAAAGCATCGACCAACACCGAAGCAGGACTGGTTAAAGACAGTTTAATATTTGGTAATTGAGTATTAGAGGTTTGAGAAGGGATATTAACGTTAAGAGATACGAGTTTCAGTGGTTGATATTGAGCCATTGGGCGTCTCCTACTTATGATTTCAGCAGTCTTCTATGACCAATCAAAGAGTATCCATGGGTTTATTCATAACCCTCCTTTCAGGATAGACCACTTGAATAGTTCACACCGAAAATAGCAGAAAACAAAAAGTAAATGCCGACTAAAGGAATCGGCATTCAAGAGAACTTAGCCTCGATCTAATACAGTGAAGCTGTAATTGTACGGATTCGGACCTTCTGCGGAAAAGTCTTCACGGGCGACTTCTTTCCACACAGATTGATCAAATTCAGGAAAGAAAGCATCACCTTCAACATCAGCGTGCACTTGCGTTAAGTACAAGCGATCACAGTGCTCAAACGCCATTTGATAAATCTGAGAACCACCAATGATCATAGCTTCGTCATGACCGTCAATGTAAGCCAAGCTTTCAGCTAGCTCTTTAGCTGCTTCGATAGTTTCGACAACATGAACGCCTTCCGGTGCACTAAACCCAGCACGACTCAAAATGATGTTAGGTCTGCCTGGAAGAGGTCGACCAATGGACTCATAAGTCTTACGCCCCATAATAATGGGCTTACCCATCGTCACTTTCTTAAAGTACTTAAGGTCTTCAGGCAGATACCAAGGCAATTTATTATTTCGGCCGATGACACGGTTTTCAGCCATCGCAACAATCATTGAAAGTTTCATTTAGAATCCAATTTCTATTTAGCTAACAGGTCAATCTAATTTGCGTATTTCTACAACTACACACTGAATGGATACTTAATGGGCTCATGGCATTGATAGCCTGTCACTTCAAAGTCATCCATCGTTACCCAAGTTTCAATGTCTTCCAGCGTTTTAATGTCTGGATTAATGTGTAACTGAGGCGGAGCAAAGGGTTCACGTTTTAACTGAACGTCTCGCATTAACTCCAATTGATCCTCATAAATATGAGCATTCACAATTTTATGGTAAGCCTGCCCAGGTTTATGCCCTGTAATTTGCGCCACCAGTGCCAGTAAAACGTAGACTTGAACCATATTAAAGTTCAACCCCAAAGGAACATCACAAGAACGCTGCGTACTATTTAGATGCAGCGTATCCCCTAATAAAGAAAAGTGATGGCTGTACATGCAAGGGCGTAAACACCCCATATGAAAAGCACCGGGATGGTAAAACGTTAAAATTTCACCACGATCGTCCTGACCTGCTTTCAAATCGTCAATAATCTTACGCAGTAAATCGATACTTCCGCCATCCGGCTTAGGAAATTTACGGCCTATAGCACCATAAACCAACCCCATGTCATCATCGCCTTTACGATAGGCATTGTTCAGCCAAACCTGGTTTTCATTTGCATTCGCATCCCAAGTTTTTGTCCCTAATTTACGAAAATCTTCAGCATTATCATAACCCCGAAGATAACCAATAATTTCTGCAATAGCGGACTTCCAAAAGCTCTTTCGAGTCGTCACCAACGGAAATTCATTCGAGGCTACGTCATAGGTCAAATCCGCGTTGATCACAGTCAAACAGCGCTTGCCTGTACGAGCGTTATCAACCCAAACACCTTCTTTTACTATTCTGTCGCACAAATCCAAATACTGTTGCATCTTAACCTCTTACGTTCTTGCGCTCTGAGTGATAAGCAAACCAAACCACCGACAAGCCAAGTAAAATCATAGGCGTTGAAAGCAGCTGCCCCATGGTTAACCAACCGCCATAGATGAATCCAATGTGTTCATCCGGCTGGCGAGCAAACTCAACGATGAATCGGAATAAACCATAAAATGCCAAAAACAAACCAGAAACGGCCATTCTTGGTCGCGGTTTAGCAGAGAACCACCATAAAATCACAAATAATGCCACGCCTTCCAAAGCAAACTGATACAACTGGGACGGATGACGAGGCAGGTCACCACCACGAGGAAAAACCATAGCCCAAGGAACGTCTGAAACACGCCCCCATAATTCGCCACCGATAAAATTTCCGATCCTTCCTGCCGCTAACCCGACAGGTACAACAGGAGAAACAAAGTCCATCAGTTCGAAAAATGTTTTATTAATCTTTCGCCCATAGAGATAGAGAGAAACCATCACCCCAATCATACCGCCATGAAAAGACATGCCGCCTTCCCAAATATAAAATAGCGACAAAGGATCGGTTAAAAAATGGCTAAAGTTATAAAATAAAACGTAACCGATTCGTCCACCAAGGATAACACCCATAGCGCCCCAGAAGACTAGGTCTGAGATCTGTTCGGATGTCCACTGCCCTGACTTCTTTGCTCTGTAGTTCAGTAACCAGTACGCACCAGCAAAACCCACCAAATACATGAGACCATACCAATGAACTTTTAATGGCCCTAGCTCTAAAGCAATTGGGTCAATTGAAGGATAAGCAATCATTCCATTCCTGCCTGTTAATATTAATTATGTAAATTCAAAATAAGCACTGACACTCAGTAAACCCTACGCCAGTAAAAAGCGTGTTCCTACAATCAAAAGTAACACTGCAAAGATTCGCTTAAGCACTAAGGGCGGTAACTTATGTGCCAACTTGGCCCCCTGTTGAGCAAAAAACACACTCGTCATTACAATGCCTATGAATGCCGGCCAATAAATGTAACCCGTGGTCCACTCAGGTAAACCTGCCTGTCCCCAGCCTACAATGACGTTTGTTATCGCTGCAATTATGGCTATTGGAAAACCAATTGCCGCTGCAGTTCCCACAGCCCGTCGGACTTGTACATTACACCATGTCAAATAAGGTACGGATAACGTTCCGCCTCCAATACCAAAAATGGCTGATGCCCAACCAATGAGTGTGCCTGCAATGCCCAGCCCTATTTTTCCTGGCAGCTCTCGTGTTGGCTTAGGGCTTAACTGAAAGGCCATCTGGGCTGCTGCAAATAGTGCAAAACAACCAATTATTTTTTGTAAAGAAGCGCCGGATATCTGATTCACCGTCACGACCCCCAACGCAGAACCAATCACAATGCCCACAGATATTTGTTTAAACGTAGGCCAATCAACCCCGCCTTTTGCATGATGAGTTCGAATTGAGCTAATGGACGTAAAAACAATGGTGGCCAAAGAGGTACCCACAGCCAAGTGAGTAAGAACAGAGGGGTCTACATTCTGAGCTTCAAAAGCAATGACTAACGCAGGGACAATGACCATTCCCCCGCCAATGCCAAACAAACCGGCTAACAAACCTGCAACCGCACCGACCATCAGATATATTAATAAAATCATCAATAAGACTCAAAGACTGCAATAAAAAGCTGGCTATTATTGCATTGATTTTTCTAAGATAGAACGAACAAATAAAAGAATCATCAACAGGCTGCGCTATGTGCTTACTTACCTTGGCATACAAGACCCATCCAGAGTATCCCCTTATTTTGGTAGCAAACAGAGATGAATTTCATCAGAGACAAGCACAACCTGTCCATTGGTGGCCTGATGCGCCCTCCGTTATTGCAGGCAAAGATCTCAGCGCAGGAGGCAGTTGGATGGCAGCAGACCAGTTTGGACGCTTAATCGCCTTAACAAACATACGTAATGGCCGTTCTGCCCAGTCAGAGAATGCGCTGTCTCGAGGTAAGATCGTTTCTGATTACATCACCCAGCAAGTTTCGGCAGAAAAATACCTAGCGCAGCTCAACAATCGTAGTCATGTTTTCAACCCTTTTAATCTCTTAGTCTATGAAAACAAACGAATGTATTACAGTAACAACTTAAACCAAGGCTATACACCAATGCCGCCTGGAATTTATGGGTTAAGCAATGCGTTCTTAGATACGCCTTGGCCAAAACTTCAGGCCGCTAAAGCTCATCTTCAGCATGCCATTATAGAAGACCAAATAACCCCAGATACATTGACCCAAACTCTTTCGGACCGTACGCCCTATTCTCATGAATTGTTGCCCGATACCGGCATACCTAAAGAGCTTGAACATTTATTGTCATCCGCGTTCATTACCAGTCCCAGTTACGGAACTCGATGCACCAGCGTTTTTTGGCAAGATAACAAAGGGAAATGTTATTTCCGAGAAACAACGTGGTTTGACTCAGGAGATATGGCATCACAACAAGAATTTTCTTGGAATGCGCTCCCTTTCAAAGAAACCAGTGAAACGAAAAGGCAGAATAACCCATTGATATTGTGAAGTTGAACGCACAAAATTATTGAACAATTTTCATGACACTGCCGATAACAGATTCAAACTGTTACCGTAAAATGATCACACCTTATTCGTAAGCAACCATAATAGTATTTATGGCTATAAAAAACGTTACATGTAACCTTGGTCTTTCAATCACTTTTATACTGATACTTTGTACCAGCGCATTTGCCATACCTGTTACAAACGCGAAACCTTTTCTGTCTCCTGAGGTTTCACAACAGCACATTGAAAACCACTTATCCGCTTTCCAAGAGGACCATAACAACCTCAATCTTGACTACCCAGATCAAGTCAGGTCGATGTATCAAAAGTTTAACTACCGAACAATCTGGTTCCATCACTACGACATAACAGACGCAGGCCGAACACTCATCCAAGCCATCAAAGAATCAGCAGCAGATCAATCAAGTGATTATCCTTACCACGTTGACGAAATACTCTACCAGCTGCAAACCATGCAAACAGTCCCTAGCGCTGTCACCGGTGTTGATTTATTACTGACTGATGCATTCATCGGTTATGCCTCAGATGCTCTGTCAGGCAAACTTGTCCCTAACCAAAACGAGCCTGACCACCCTGCAATCTTAAAAACATCGTCACGAACCCAAGAACAACCAATCAATGCTCATAACCAAATCAAGTTAGACACTGTTACCACGCTTGAAAACAAACTGGCACCTGAATCACTCTTGCCTTTGATCCAGAACGAACTAACCCCTCGACATCAAGGGTATTTAAAACTAAGAAAGGCTCTGAATAATTACTTTAACATTGCTCAAGCAGGAAGCTGGGAGACTCTGACTCTAGGGAAAGACCTAAAAATGGGCGATAGCGACCCTCAAATATCAAAATTAGAACTCAGACTTTCATTGCTTGGGGATGACTTTAATCACAAGTTCAAACGTGTTCAGACGCGTAATTTTCTCGAATCCGCATCTCGTGATTTCAATACACCATTAAACCACCCTACTAACTCACCCAATACACAACAAAATTACTTCGATCTGTCACTTAGTGACTCTCTTAAGCACTTCCAAACGAGGCATGGGCTCCCGCCTAACGGCGTATTAGATGATGAAACCCGTAAACGTTTAAATATCACACCAGATCAACGCATCAAGCAGATCGCAATTAATATGAAGCGCTGGCGCTATCTGCCAGAGCAATTAGGCGATCGGTATGTCATGGCGAACATGGCCAACTACAACTTAGAAGTTGTAGATCATGGTAAAACCACGTTAGAGATGGACATAATCATAGGTAGAGAGAGCCGAAGAACCCCCATTCTCGTACAGAATCTTCGCACCTTAGTTCTTAACCCATCGTGGTCTGTTCCGCCAAGAATAGCGAAAGAGAAGTACTTACCTAAAGCACGTAAAAACCCGAATTATCTAAATACACAAAACATAGAGGTTGTCCGAGGATTCGGATCAAAACGTAAGGTCATTGATCCATTCGACTTGGACTGGGATACATTAAACCTGAAGAAATTCCCTTACCGTCTTGAGCAAAAACCGGGAAGAAAAAACTCTCTGGGTGAAGTAAAGTTTCCTCTTAACAACGACTTTGCTATTTACCTACACGACACCGCTTCACCTAAGTTATTCAACCGCTCCATGAGAGCACTCAGTTCTGGATGCGTACGAGTTGAAAAACCAAGACAACTGACAGAAGAGTTATTGAAATACAACCCTGGATGGGATGGAAAACGAATCGCTCGCGCGCACCGAAACAAAAAAACGATGTACGTTGGCTTAAAACAAGAAACGCCTGTGTATCTCATGTATTGGACTGTTTGGGTCGACAAACACGGAACCGTTCAGTTCAGAGATGACGTTTATCAAAGAGATACACTCACCCCAGATCACAAAACCATCACTATGTAGCATCAAGAACAATTGAAAGAGGCGTTAAGACGCAGGGTCTGCATATGGGAATGAACGCCGTTGATATTCATATACCCAAGCGTCATGTCATGACATTACGAACTTCTATAACAACGAAATACTAGTTAATCTGATTCGACATAATGCCTGCTTGAGGACGAATGAAAGATAATATTCCAGCTTCTTCCAACGCTAACTCAATCGTGCTGTAAATAACTTCTGGGCAATCTGAAATCATAATTCGAGCTAACAGTTCCTGAGCCCAACTGTATTTTATATTTCGAACGACGTATTTTACTTTTGGTAAACTGGCGGAGTTCATACTCAAAATTTCATAACCCATCGCCAATAATATTGGCGCAGCAATGGGGTCTCCAGCAAGTTCACCACAGATGCTCAACGTAACGTCTTCCATGTGAGCGTCTTCAGCGATTTTTTTCAGTGCCTGAAGCACCGCAGGATGATATGAATGATAAAGATCAGCTACACGAGCATTGTTACGGTCTACGGCCAATATGTATTGGGTTAAATCGTTACTACCCACCGAAATAAAATCGACCAGCTGAGCTAATTCACGAGTCTGATACACCGCAGCTGGCACTTCAATCATTACCCCTACTTCCGGCATTGCAACATGAAAGCCTTCTTCACAGACTTCATAGAACGCACGATGAATTAAGCGCATAGCCTCTTCAACTTCACCAGTACCGGTAATCATTGGCAGCATAATACGAAGGTTATTCAAGCCTTCCGATGCTTTCATCATCGCTCGGACCTGAACCAAAAATATTTCTGGATGGTCCAACGTGATTCGAATGCCACGCCATCCTAAAAACGGGTTATCTTCCTTAATCGGAAAATAACTCAGTTCTTTATCGCCACCAATATCCAGCGTACGCATCGTCACTGGACTAGGCGCAAACGCTTTTAACTGCTCACGATAGGTGTGCATCTGTTCTTTTTCAGTGGGAAATCGATCTTTAATCATGAAAGGAACTTCAGTTCGATATAGCCCAACGCCTTCCGCACCTCGATCCAAAGAACGAAATACATCAGCCATTAAGCCGGTATTAACCCAAAGCTTCATGCGATGATTGTCTTTCGTTTCACAAGGTAAATTTTTAAGCGTATCTAACTCACGAACTAATTCTTTTTCTTCCTCAACAATCGCTTGGAAATGCCCTAACAATTTATCAGAGAAATGCGTAAATACCTTACCCCGATACCCATCAATAATGATTTTCTTTCCATCCAGCTTGGCATAAGGCAACCCTTGCACACCCATGATCGTAGGTATACCCATAGCCCTTGCTAGAATAGCAACGTGAGAGTTACTGGAACCTTCAACCGACACGATCCCCTGTAGCTTACCTTTAGGAACTTCTGCAAGCATTGTTGGTGTAATTTCTTCACCAACTAATATGACATCACTGGGGTATTCAATCGGCTCTACTTTCGCCGACTGCATATACTCTAAAAGACGAATCCCCATGTCTCGGATGTCCGTCGCTCGTTCACGTAAATACGGATCATCCATCACACTAAAGTGTTGCTCGTATTGCTTAATCACACGAGACAAGGCACCTTGAGCCCACTCACCGTCTTCAATTAAAGAATTTACTTCAGAGCCCAGTGCCTCGTCATCTAACATATTAAGGTAAACGTCGAACAAGGCTTGCTCTTCAGGTCGGAGTTGGTCTGCCAGCTTTGCTCCGGCATTGCGAATATCTTGTCGAACAGCTAAGACTGCTTTCTGAAAAATATCTTTCTCAATCTCAACACCCGTACCTTTTTTACTAGGTACAGAATCTAAATCAGCAGAACGAATCATGACAGCAGCATGACCGATGGCAATCCCAGGTGAGCCTGAAACGCCCTTAAACTGTTGATCTTTCCTTGGTTTGGATGGCTTATCCGGTTGATTCAGTTCGTTTATTTTACCTGTGGCTTCGGCATGAATAATAACGCCAGCAAGCTGAGCAGACATCGTGACCAAGAATGCTTCTTCACCTTCATCAAAACGACGGCGATCTCGCTGCTGAACAACTAATACACCAAGAACACGCCTATGATGAACAATGGGCACACCCAAGAATGAGTGGAATTGTTCTTCACCAGTTTCAGGAAAGTATTGATACTTAGGATGTTGTGGTGCGTCATCCAAATTGAGAGGTTCTTCTCGCACCCCAACCAGACCGACAAGACCTTGTGCAGAGCTCAAACGAACACGGCCAATCGCATCTTGCTTTAGGCCTTCCGTCGCCATTAATACATATTGACTACTGTCTGGATCCCATAAATAAACAGAACACACCTGAGTGGTCATGGCTTCACGAACACGATGTACAATGATGTCCAGGGCGGATTTTAAATCCCCTGCGGTATTAACCTCTTGTACTATGCCTCGTAACGTTTTGAGCATCTATCGTGTTCGCCATCCAAAAAAACACAGATTAATCTTAAATAACTACTGAATGATTGCAGTCATTCCAATCGAGAACATTATTACCCTAAAATCCTTATTTTTGGCGCCAACTCTTTAAGTGCCTTGCGATAAACATCTCTCTTAAAAGCAACCACCTGATCTAAAGGGTACCAATAACTGACCCAACGCCACCCATCAAACTCTGGGCTTTCAGATTTCGTTAAATTTACTCGAGCATCATCGCTCTTCATTCTTAATAGAAACCACTTTTGTTTCTGACCTATACAGATTGGTTGGCTGTTATAGCGAACCATGCGCTTAGGTAAGCGGTACCGTAACCAGCCTCTTGTGCACGCAAGAATGTCAACATCGTGCTCTCTCAAGCCGATTTCTTCGCGTAATTCACGAAAAAGTGCCTCTTCAGCGGATTCGTCTTGCTTAATCCCACCTTGAGGAAACTGCCAGGCATCTTGACCAATACGACGAGCCCATAAAACCTGCCCCTCATTATTGGATAATATAATACCTACATTTGGACGAAACCCATCCGAATCAATCACAAAAACAACCCATGGAAAAAGTCTAGTCCCTATACATCTGCTAGCCAATTAAGTTATTTACGTTTAACCAGCGGGCAGATGAACCCATAATGTTCTTAAAATACCGTATCTTCAAACTAGTCTCAACCAATAAACTCAGCTGAAAGACTGTCACCAGTTTGCAGCAACAATAGTATTTAATGCACAATACCCATCCATATACAGTAATTTTAGTTAGTTAATTGGAGCAATTGTGGCTTTAGTAATTTTTGATCTAGACAACACCCTTATTCACGGTGACAGTGACCATGCATGGGGCGAGTTCCTTGTTCAGAACCAGCTAGTTAATGAAGATGTATACAAATCAAAAAATGATGCCTTTTATCATCAATACGAAGAAGGCAATTTGGATATATTTGAATATCTTGAATTTAGCCTATCGGTACTGACCCAATACAGCTATGAAGAAATCACTCAATGGCGTCAACGTTTCTACGATCAAGTGTTTGTAAAAATGATGCAACCGAAAGCCGCTGAACTCATTGCTAAGCATAGAGCTCAAGGTGATTACCTTCTTATTATTACTGCAACGAATTTATTTGTGACAGAGCCCGCGAAAACGCTCTTAAAAATTGATGATATCATTGCACCTATCCCAGAGTTTAAAGATAACCGCTATACTGGCAAAGTGAGTGGCATTCCTAGTTTCCAGGAAGGCAAAGTAACCCGCCTTAATGAATGGTTAGAAAACTCTGAGCACTCATTAGAAGACAGCTATTTCTACAGTGATTCTCACAATGATCTGCCTTTACTTGAGTTGGTAGATAATCCAATTATTGTAGATGGAGATTCGCGTCTTCTACAGGCAGCCAAAGAACGAGGCTGGACAAGCATCAGTCTACGCGACTAAAGAGATTTAAATCGAAGTTTATGATGAATCGCAGTACTCTCTATCTCAGCTTAAGCTTTGCCATTCTCAGCCTTACGGGTTGCGATAAGCAAGAAAGTACCAGCTCAACTACGACACCGTCTGCGGTTGAAAGTGTCGTAACGAGTCCTGCGACGGAGAGCCTGCAACAACTATCAAAGTTAAGCTTTCGCAACACCACTGAGTTATTGCATCTAAGTCATAAACTTCATATTGAAATTGCTAACTTTCTAAAGTCACCCTCCGAGCAGGAACTCAAAAAAGCCCAACAGGCATATGACTCGCTGCTCTTACAATGGGCACAATCTTTACCGTTCGTTTACATGACGGCGTTAACCAATAACGGCGCGCCATTGGTTAATCGAATTGAAAAGCTCCCTATACTGCCTGGGTACCTTGACCAAATCCCCGACTACCCATTCAGCGGTCTGGTCCATGACATCATGGTACCTATCGATGCAACGTCATTAACGCTCCTGCATACACCACATAATGATGAACAAGTCATCTTTGGATTATCCGCATTAGAATTCCTACTTTATGATCACTTTAATTCGGATCACTATAAAAAGTTCGTAACTCAAACGGAGTTGCTATCCAAAGAAGTTAATGAAGACATTCGAGTAGATCAGCTTCCTAACAACAGGCGTCGTGACTTATTAAAACTTCAATCCGACCAACTTGTGAAAGACCTTTCAGAACTCCACAAACGCTGGCAACCAATGGAAGGTGAAGACACCAAGAAGTTCATCATGCTTACAGGGAAAAACCTAAATTTAACCTTAACTCGAAGCTATCAAAAAAGTGCCTATCTCGTTTTAGATGCATTAAATAGCATCCAAGAAAAACCTCTATTGTTAGGCAGAGCGCATTTCTCAAGAACAGAGAAACCATTATTAACAGCAGGCATTACTTCATTAGAGAAGCTTCATCAGCAACTTAATCCGATCTGGAACTTACACCCTCAGCCAGAAAAGGAAGAGTTCACTGCCGTGCTGGATTCACTCATTGAAACCGTTGAACAATACCAACAAGATCCAGCAAACAGTTTACTGCTTGAGCTGGCCAGCAACCGAAGTAACCAGCTCATCGAATTATCAAAAGACCTCGTATTCCAACCAAAATAAACAATTACCAACTCTTAATAGAGCGAGCAAACAAACATTTAATGTACTCAGTTTCAGCGATCGCAGGATGAATCGGGTGATCCAAAGCTTGATGCCCCTGCTCTAATAGCTGAACCGTACGATCCACCTGACGAGCACCAGCCTGAACAATATTGACCAATCGATTACGCTCCAAGTGCATAGAACAAGAAGCTGTCACTAAAACACCATTAGTTTCAACTAAGCGCAGCGCCAACTGGTTCAGTTTTTGATACGCTCGCTCACCCACTTTAATGTCTTTCCTACGAGCAATAAGAGCAGGAGGGTCTAGCACAACCACATCAAATTTTTCTTTACTCTCAGTCAGCGCTTTCAGACCGTCAAACGCATCGGCCTGCAACGTAGAAACACGATCTTCAACTTGATTCAGTTTGGCATTACGCATGACACATTCCAACGCAAATGCGGAGCTGTCCAGACATACCACTTCATCAGCGCCAAACGCAGCCGCTTGAACACCCCACCCACCGATATAACTGAAGACATCCAACACTCGTTTACCTTCAACATAACGTTTTAAATGGTTACGACTGTCACGATGATCGTAGAACCACCCCGTTTTTTGCCCTTTAAGAACAGGGGCATCAAACTTAACGCCATTCTCAGTAAAGCGTGCAAATCCATCATTGAGCTCCCCCTTCACCACATCCACATAAACAGGCAAACCTTCAACGGGTCTCATCTTGCCATCATTTTTCAAGACAATCGTAGTCGGATTAATTAGTTGATCCAACGCGGCAATAATCTGTTCTTTGGCCAACTCCATTGCAGGATTTGATATCTGAATAACCAAGGTATCACTGAAACGATCTACGACTAAACCAGGCAAACCATCACTGTCACCGAAGCACAAACGATAGCTTTGATCTGCATAATGCTGTTCTCTTAACTGCAAAGCACTTTGAAGCCTGTTCTTTATCAAGCTCTTAGAAAGGGTAGCTTTGCTGGAGCGTGAAATCATACGGGCACAAATAAGCGCCTGAGGACTAACAATTGCCACCCCCATCTCTTTTCCATCTGCAGAGACAACTACAACCTGCTCACCCGGTTCAAAGGTTTTCAGAGGCGAGACTTTATTATCGACCTCGTTACTGTAGATCCACATGTGACCTGCTCTGATTCGAGTATCGGCTCTGGGGTTTAGTTTTAGGCTGGCTAGTTGCATGGTTTAAGCTCCAATAAATTCGAGGGCTATTATCCGTTATATCAAAAGAACATCCAGAAAAAGATTTACACATCTATAACAGATTACATATTTCTGCTTTACTATAATGCATACGGCAAATGATGAATGAGGATGTTATGCCTAGTAAGGAACTCTCTGAAAGTCAGATAAAACATGTGTTGCAAGGGATCAGTATTCCTCCGCAACCACAGATCATGGTTGACCTTCAGATGGAACAAGTCATGCCGGATCCTGACATAGGCCGAATAGCCCAGCTTATCAGCAAAGATGTGGGGCTAGCAGGGACGATCCTCAAGATAGTTAACTCCCCATTCTTTGGTTTAAGCAACAAAATAACGTCCGTTGAGCAAGCCGTAAATCTACTGAGCTTCAACTCGGTCATCAATATAGTCAACGGACTGACCATTCGCAGTGAAATGTCCGATGCTGATATTGTTGCGCTCAATCGGTTTTGGGATTCAGCCAACGATATCTCTATGGTGTCAGCCACCATCGCAAAAGAGATCGGTTATAAAAACCATGATGAAGCTTACTTATTAGGTCTTTTTCACAATTGCGGCATCCCATTAATGATGAAACGGTTCGGCGTAGAAGAATATTCAAAAACAATGACTGAAGCCTACTCCTCAAATTCAGAACGCATCATTGATATTGAAAATGAGAAATACAGCACCAACCATGCAGTAGTTGGCTACTACACAGCGAAAGCCTGGAACATGCCGATACACTTGTGTTCTGCCATCGCAGAACACCACAACCTAAAGCAATTATTCCACGACAAATACAGTACGGATAATGAAAAGAAAAACCTCATTTCAATCCTAAAACTGGCAGATTATATTTGCTCAGGCAGCAAAGTCATTGGCGATCAGAAAGTTGATTTCGAGTGGGAACGCTATGGAGAGAGTATTCTCGAACACGTTGGCCTAGGCGCGTATGACATTGAAGACATGGCCGCTCGTTTCAATGAGATGGGCATTTCAGTCAATGATGCCCTAATCGAATAACACTGCACCGTTCGCCCTAATACCGCACTTCAAAGTAAAAGAGCAAACCCATCCTCTAAAACGTAAAAGAATAGTTAGTTCGGATGAAATACAGCTATCACATCACATAAACCAAAACGGTTGTTTTGTAATTGCTGTCGTCGCAATGTACCCGAATGTGATCAAAGCAGCGACAAAATACAGTCTCTGCTGAAACAGTGATTTTCCAAACTTCAAAGCCATCATGCCAAAACCGATATAAACAACTAAAGCAATCAGCTTAGCTAAAACCCAAGGAACATCTAAGGGATTCCACTGATAAACGACAAGTAATCCGATTGCTGCAGTAAGCAATAACGTGTCATTTACATGAGGTAAGATTTTCCACAGTTTATGATCCAAACTGCGATTCAGAAATAGCTTCCAAAATCCTCGAAAACTAAACCCTAAAATAGAGACAACAGCAAATAACATGTGAGCATGTTTCAACCACATAATAACCTTAACCTTTGACTAATAAGCTATAGAATAATGCGTTCCTGCGTATTCTCACAAAAACAGCAGACATAAAAAAGCCCAACAGCATGAATACTATTGGGCTCAATCTAAAATTAAATTAACCTTTCCAGGCCAAATCTAATTCTCTTGCAGCTTTAACATCGTCCAAACGCTTAACAGGCTGTGTATAAGGTGCGCCACGAACCATTTCAGCATCAGATTCTGCTTCTTTTAAAATACTCACCATAGCTGCGATGTATTCATCCATCGCTTCTTTTGATTCCGTCTCTGTCGGTTCAATTAGGTGACATTCAGGTACCAATAGAGGGAAGTATGTCGTTGGTGCATGCTGATTATAATCAAGCAAACGTTTTGCAACGTCCATCGCATTCACGCCATGTTCTTTGGTTAGCTTACTTAGAGTGATAATAAACTCATGGGTCGCTCGACGATCAGGGTAAGCCAGCTGAAAACCTTCCTTCTCTAGCTTCTTCGCCATGTAGTTTGCATTCAGTGTTGCGTATTCGCCTACACGGTGCATGCCTTCACGACCTAATAAGGTTGCATACACGTAAGCCCTAACAAGAATCCCCGCATTTCCCATAAAAGCAGATAAGTTGCCAATGGTCTCAGGAATATCTTTATCAGTTAACCAACGATAAGTCGGAGCATCGTCCGATCCATCTTTACCCACGATAGGCGTTGGAAGATAAGGCAATAAACGCTCATTAACAGCCACAGGGCCAGAACCAGGACCACCACCGCCATGCGGCGTAGCAAAGGTCTTATGCAAGTTCATGTGCATTACGTCAAAGCCCATATCACCAGGCTTAACTTTGCCTAGAATGGCGTTTAAGTTGGCTCCATCGTAGTACAGCAAACCACCAACGTCATGAATGATACTTGCGATCTCTTCAATTCTGCGTTCAAAAACGCCACAGGTTGAAGGGTTCGTTAACATGATACCTGCGGTTTGTGGACCCACTAACGTTTTAAGCGTCTCAACATCAACATCGCCATCACTGCCAACAGGCACTTCACGAACTTTAAAGCCACACATAACAGCGGTTGCAGGGTTAGTACCGTGCGCAGCTGAAGGAACAAGAATCTCAGTTCGGCCATCATCATCTCGAGCATCGTGATACGCTCGAATCATAGCAACACCAGCAAATTCACCTTGAGCACCGGCCATCGGTGTTAATGAAACACCCTTCATGCCAGTCACGTCCTTCAGCATCTCTTGCAGGTCATGCAAACAAGCCAAGAAACCCTGTGAGTGACTTTCAGGCGCTAGTGGATGGCGATTCAACATGCCAGGCAATATTGCAGCCGCCAGAGCACCACGAGGATTGTACTTCATCGTACAAGAACCCAGAGGGTAGAACTGAGTATCAATCGAAAAGTTCTTACGAGATAAATTCGTGTAATGACGAATCGCTTGAAGCTCCGAAACTTCCGGTAAGCCAGGCTTTTCTTTACGAATAAAAGATTCAGGTAAACCACTTAGATCCGCAGCCACTGAAGGCGACTGAGCGAACGCTTTTCGTCCAGAGCGGCTTTGTTCAAAAATCAACATAATATAAGGCTCCGAAGATTAGCTATTAATTTCATTTAATACGTCGGCCAGAGCCAACTTATAAACGTCAAGATCAGTGTCTGTTTTAGTCTCTGTAACGCAAACTAAAATAACATCCTCTAGATCCGAGTAATTTACTCCAAGATCAAAACCACCTAAGACTTCCCGCTCAGCCAATTTCTCTAGCACAAGAGACGCTTTCGCCGGAACCTTGATCGCACATTCATGGAAGTTATGACCAGAGAAAGCCTTATCCACCCCATCAATCGACGTTAACAATGCGATCAGTTTTTGGGTATTCTGATAGCAGTGACCTGACGTTGTAGCCAGACCATCAGGGCCAAGTAAGCTCATGTATATCGTTGACGCTGTTACCGCAAGACCTTGGTTGGTACAGATATTAGATGTCGCTTTTGAACGACGAATATGTTGCTCACGGGCCTGCAAAGTCAGTGCATAGCCAGGCTTACCATCCAAATCAACGGTTCGACCAATGATACGGCCAGGCATCTGACGAACAATTGCAGAAGTACAGCACATGAAACCGTAATACGGACCACCGGACGCCATTGGAACACCTAATGGCTGGCCATCACCCACAACAATATCAGCGCCTTTCTCGCCCCAGTTTCCTGGTGCTTCAAGTACAGCCATCGCCATAGGGTTCACAAGACCAACAACCAACATTTTCTGCGCATGCGCCCAATCGGTTAGAGCATCAACATCTTCAAGTTGACCAAAGAAGTTTGGCTGAGCAATCACGATTGCGGTGAAGTCTTCGCCTTCAAACGATGCGAGATTGTCAATTAAGGTCGTGCCAGTCGAAGGATTCCACTCAACCTCAACGATTTCAATATTCTGAGCTTCCACAATGACATTCAACGCAGAGCGATAGCTCGGGTGTACTGAACCAGGAACTAAAATCTTTCGACTTTTAGACTTCCGGTTTGCACGAACGGCCATTAACGCAGCTTCTGCCAGACCGGACGCCCCGTCGTACAGAGACGCATTTGAAACATCCATAGCCATTAACGAAGCCATCATGGATTGATATTCATAAACAAGCTGGAGTGTACCTTGGCTAGCTTCCGCCTGATAAGGCGTATAAGCCGTCATGAACTCTCCACGAGTTGTTACATCCCAAACCGCAGCTGGGATATGGTGTTCATAAGCACCTGCGCCAATGAAACACAATGCGCCTTCATCCTGAGCGGCTCTTTCACGCATTCTGCGCATCATATCCATCTCACTCAGTGCTTCTGGCACTTGAGTCAGTTCGCCCGCTCTAAGTTGTGGCGGGATTTCATCGAACAAATCTTCGATGGAAGAAACACCAATGGTATCCAGCATTTCCTGAACGTCTTGTTCAGTGTGAGGAATGAATGGCATGAGTAACCTCAAATAGATTGCAAATAGACAGAGCACTAAAAGCTAACCAGTTAGACAAGTTTAATGCACTCCAAAAACACAAAACGGGGCAAAAGCCCCGTCTTATTTATTCTTTACGATTAATCTTCCGCTTCACACTTCTCGCGGTAAGCATCAGCATCTAACAACTGCTCAAGTTCTTCAGGGTTAGATGGCTTAATTTTAAAGAACCAACCATCATGATATGGATCCGAGTTAACAGTTTCTGGAGCGTCTTCCAGTAACTCATTTACTTCAAGGATAGTTCCAGCGATCGGCATGTAAATATCAGAAGCCGCCTTAACAGACTCCACAACACCCGCTTCTTCGCCGGTTTCAATTTCAGTGTCCACTTCTGGATGTTCAACATATACAACATCACCCAATAACGACTGGGCATGATCAGTAATACCGATCGTTACAGTGCCATCAGCATCAATACGAAGCCATTCATGGGTATCTACATATTTTAAATCAGCAGGGATTTGACTCATCTTAACGTCCTCAGCGGTAATTATATTATTCGAATACTTTTTTGCCATTTCGTACGAATGGTGGTCTAACCACTCGCACATTCAATACTTTTTTACGAACTTCTACTGCAGCCGTGTCACCCGTACCAGCAGGTACACGCGCTAAAGCAATTGCATGACCAAGCGTAGGAGAGAACGTACCACTTGTCGTTTCACCCTCACCGATGCCATCCACAATCACTTTTTGATGTCCACGAAGAACACCTTTACCTTCCAATACTAAACCAACCAGTTTAGTTGCTGGGCCTGATGCTTTTTCAGCCTCAAGTGCCGAACGGCCAATAAAATTGCGATCTTCCGGTTTCCAAGCAACCGTCCACCCCATATTAGAAACCAACGGTGATACAGACTCATCCATATCAGAACCATAAAGATTCATACCTGCTTCTAGGCGAAGAGTGTCTCTTGCACCAAGACCACAAGGGCTTACACCCGCTTCTGATAACTTAGCCCAAAATTCAGCAACTTGAGTTTCAGGGATCATAATCTCTAAACCGTCTTCACCGGTGTAGCCAGTACGACCTATAAAAAACTCACCTACTTCAAGACCCTGAAACACTTTCAGTTGCTTAGTAATGGACTGCTGTTCTTCGGTCATCACAGCCAATGCTTTTTCAATGGCTTTTGGGCCTTGAACAGCAACCATTGCCAACGAGGCTTGTTCAGTAAGCACAACATCAAAGGCCTTCGCTTGCAGATTCATCCAAGCTAAATCTTTTTCACGAGTCGCGCAGTTTACAACCACTCGGTACCAGCCTTCCATGTTATAAACGATTAAGTCATCTAACACTTGACCGGCTTCATTCAGCATACCACTGTATAAAGCTTTACCTTTCTCAGTCAAACGAGCCACATCGTTGGCTAATAAGAATTGTAAATATGCTTGGCTATCAGCACCAGTCACATCAACCACCGTCATATGAGAAACATCAAACATACCGGCATCTTGTCGAACGACATTATGTTCTTCAATCTGAGAACCATAATGAATTGGCATATCCCAGCCACCAAAGTCGACTATTTTTGCATTCATATCGACGTGAGACTGATACAGTGCTGTTTTGCTTCCCATGGTTCCTCCGGAACATACAGTATTAACTAAGTATCTAAAATCGATCAGTAATTCTTTCGACTTTTAGACATCAAGACAATGATGGGTGCTAACCCAACAATCACTAACGTCAACGCAGGCAGGGCCGCTCGCTCCCATTCACCTTCCGACGTCATTTCATAAATTCTTACGGCTAAAGTATCCCAGCCAAACGGTCGCATCAAAAGTGTAGCAGGCATTTCTTTCATTACATCGACCAGCACCAATAGACCTGCAACCAACAAACCCGGTCTTAACATTGGTAGGTAAACCCGCCACAAGATCTGTCGTTGCGATGCCCCTAAAGACTGCGCAGCTTCATGCAAACTGGGCCTAATTGCCTCTAATCTTGACTGAACAGGCCCATAAGCCACCGCCAAAAAGCGCACACTATATGATACTAACAAAGCAAAAACACTACCTAAAAACAATTGACCAATATTTAATCCAAAATATTCTCTTAAAACTTGGATTAATGTGTTGTCAATCCAACTGAACCAAACCATCAGGCCAACCGCCAACACAGTCCCTGGCAGCGCATACCCTAATGTAGAGAAACGAGCTATTTTATCTAAAGTAGGGTTATTCTCAACGCGTTGTGCAAACGCCATAACAAAAGCAATCGTTACGGTAACCACGGCAGCAATTGAACCCAGCCCAAGTGTATTCACCATCAGTTGAACAAACCGCGCATTAAAATCCGCCAACTGTGTTTCTACCACCCACCAAACAAGTTGGCTAACCGGAAGAATAAATGCCAACGCCAGAATCAATAAACAAAAACCACTTGCAGCAATTGCCCTCCAACCTGACAGCAGGTAAAGGTGTTGCTTTTGCTGACGTTCACTTTGTTCATAACGCGCTCGACCACGCGCGGACTGCTCTAACCAAAGACAAAAGATAACAAACATGAGTAGCAAAGAGGCAAGCTGCGCTGCCGCATAAATATTAAACAGCCCATACCATGATTTATAAATGGCCGTAGTAAACGTATCAAAGTTAAACACCGACACAGCCCCGAAATCAGCAAGCGTTTCCATCAACGCCAATGCCATACCAGCTGCAATAGCGGGTCTGGCCATTGGAAGCATCACTCGCCAGAATGCTTGCCAACTGTTGCACCCCAACCCTCGAGCCGCATCCATCTGGCCTCGGCCCTGATTCGTAAAAGAAGTCCTGGCCAACATGTAGACATAAGGATAAAAAGCTAAAACAAAAACACAAATCACCCCCGCCGTATTTCGAACAGGAAGATTAAAGTCGGAAGATATATGGTCTCTAATCCAAGTCTGGATTGGGCCACTGTAATCCAGAAGTCCCAAAAAACAGAACGCCATGACATAAGCAGGTACAGAGAAAGGTAGCATCAATGCCCAATCAAAGAATTTCCGACCAGGGAACTGACACATGGCAGTCAACCATGCCAAAGAGACACCTATAATGAAAACGCCCACTGCTACTCCGGCTGTCAATAGCAATGTATTGATCATTAACTCAGAGAGTACAGTATCGATTAAGTGTTGCCAGACATCAGGCTGAGGATTAAACCAAGTAAGTCCAATCACTGCCACTGGCATAAAGACGCAGAAAGCAATTACTAATACCAGTAACCACCAACGCTTTTTGATCACCCAATTAATGAGTGTTACATACAACGATGCCCGATCAGCCTGTGGCTGACCGGACATCTTTTGGGATAAGTTATCCACCAGATTCATATCGCCTTACTAAGAAAGGCGTCTATTTTATCTGTATTTAGCACGATCCATCAATTTTACTGCATCTGGCTGTAGACGACCTGCTTCAGAAACGTTCAAAGCATCGCGTTTAAAGTCACCCCACGCCTTAACTTCTTCAGTAGCAGTAACGCTTGAGTTAACTGGATACTCTTGGTTCAACTGAGCAAATTGCTTTTGCGCTTCTTCAGAAGATAACCAAGCCAACAGTTCAATGGCTTCTTCAGGATGCTTAGCGTGTTTTGTTACACCAGCACCTGAAATATTAATATGAACACCACGGTCTTCTTGGTTTGGCCAGTAGATCGCTAGGTTTTCATCAGGCGTTTTCTTCTGTAAACGACCATAATAGTAAGTATTTACTACGGTTGCATCACACTGACCAGCTTGAACAGCGTTCATCGCCTTCGTATCATTTGAGAATACATCCGTTGCTAGGTTGTCTACCCAACCAGAAACAACTTCTTCTGCTTTTTCTTCGCCAAGATTACTGATCATGCTTGCAACAAGGGACTGGTTGTAAACTTTCTTGGAAGTACGAAGACACAAACGACCTTTCCAGTTTTCATCAGCCAAACCTTCGTATGACTTCAACTCACCTTCTTTAACTCGATCTTTTGCATATACGATGGTTCTTGCACGAATTGAAAGACCAAACCACTGGTTCTTTTCGTCTTGAAGATTTGCAGGTACATTTTTCTCAAGTACATCAGACTCAACTGCACGCAAAACGCCTTCATTAGCTGCTTGCCATAAGTTACCAGCATCAACGGTGATTAACATATCTGCCGGTGTATTTTCACCTTCGTTCGCCAAGCGACTAAGTAAAGGAGCTGACTTATCAGTGATGTACTGAATCTTAGTACCCGTATTTTGAGTGTATAGGTCAAACAGAGGTTTGATTAAGTGTTCTTTACGAGCTGAATAGACAGTAAGCGTTACTGGCTCGGTAGGCTTAGCCTCTGTTACTGTTTTTTCTGGTGCATCTGTCTGATTGCCGCAGCCTGCAACCAAAGAAGCTACTGCTAAAGCCGATATAATTTTACGCATAAGTCCCCCGAAATAATTTGAACGCAAATAGTAATGATTTCTATTATGTAACGCAATCAAATTACTACTTTGATATAAGTCATGAAAGTGATTTTCAGAATAGTCTAATTAAGGTAAAACACACTATTTCTTAGTTATATCAGGGAGATCCCCTTCCAGCCCAAGGGCTCGCGTCAAAATCGGCCGCTTCAGTAGAGGGTGCTGATTTAAAAGTGACATCCCGAAATTACGCAAGAAACGCACAGGAGGCGCTGACTCAGAAAACAACTGTTTGAAACCTTCCATGAGCGACATCATGGATAAATTATGCCCCATTCGACGGCGCTGATAGCGTTTGAGGGTTCGTTCCGATCCAGGATCGAGGCCATCGGATGCAGCCTGATTCATTTCTTCTGCTAATACGGCTGCGTCCAAGAGCCCCAAATTAACGCCCTGCCCAGCAAGTGGGTGTATGGTATGAGCTGCGTCACCAACCAAAACAATGCGATCTTTAACGTATTGTTTCGCATGACGTTGCTTCAATGGAATCGAAAACCTGCGATCGACCCACTCAACAGCACCAAGTCGAGACTCAAACGCGCGCTCAATCTCTTTACAAAACGCTTGATCCGTCAAAGAAAGTAAATGGTTTGCTCGCTCTGGTACCTGAGACCAAACAATAGAACAATAATGACAATCCCCATCTTTAGACCTCAATGGTAAGAAAGCTAAAGGCCCTTCATCCATGAAAACCTGTCTTGCCGTGGACTCGTGAGGTAATTCAGTTTTCACCGTAGTCACAATGGCATGGTGGTTATAGCTCCATTCCCTCATAGAAAACGCAGCCATTTGTCGAACAGAAGACAAAGCACCATCAGCAGCAACTAACACACGGGTAGTAATAACTTGACCGTCATCCAGCCCTATAAAACGAACTGACTCACCCAAATGTTCAGCCACAGGTCCTAATTGCGTGACTTTTGTATTTTCGAGAATAAAAACATCATCAAGTTCAAGCAGCTTTTTTCTAAGAGCCAGAAGAAGCGTCGAGTTTTCTACAATCGTCCCAATATGCTCTACATTGGCTTCATGGGCTTGAAAGTCAATTGCGCCAGTCCCTGATCCATCCCATACCGTCATTGCACTGTAGGGACTCGTTCTGGCTTCTTCTACAGCAGGCCACACGCCCAAATTCTTAAACAAGTTTTCAGACGCCAGCGTTAAAGCAACCACTCTGGGATCAAAAGTTAAATGCTCCTGATCATCCATGGTGCTTTCGTTCGTTGTTGTTTCGATTACTGGTTGAGAATCGACGGTTTCTTCAGAGAAGTGCCCTGCTTCAATCAAGGCAACGCGTATTTTCTTAGTCGCTAACAATAACGCGAGCGTCGCCCCCACCAGGCCGCCACCCACAATTGTGACATCATAACTTTGACTGACTGCATCCATGTTCAAGCTCTTATACGACCCCCAATTAATCAACGATGAAAACTAACAGGTTATTTGACCGCCCCTAAACCCATCCCCATGGCCTGTCTCGCAAACGAAGACTTCACAGGGCTCACACAATCCAATGCAACTAAGCCTAACTCTCTTAAACGAGTCAGCCATTGAGCATCGTTAGAAAACAATTCTATTAACCAATGAGAAAATGACGTCGTTAACCATTGATCCAATTGACGTTTATGGTGGTACTCAGACAACCACTCGAGAGAGAGTAAAGAACCGTCATCATCAAGGCATTGCTCAATCGATTGAGCAAGACATAATAAATCACGAATAATAAGATTAAATCCTTGCCCCGCAACGGGGTGTAAGGCATGAGCAGAATTCCCAAGCAACACAACACCGGGTCGCACTTGATCTCGAACAAGCATCAAACTCAACGGGTATGAAGCGCGTTCTCCCACTTTAACCAAGGGGCCCAAACGAGTACCAAACTCAACTTCCAGCAACTGCATGAATTCGCGATCACTCATTGTCATACGAGCATCAATTTGATCGTCAGGAACGCTCCAGATCAATGCGCTGCGGCGCTCAGTCAAAGGCAATAACGCTAAAGGGCCGGTCGGCGTGAATCTTTCATACGCCACATTCCCATGAGGCAACCGAGTTTCAACATTACACACAAGCGCGTGCTGCTCATAAGAATCTTTGTTTGCTTGAATACCCAACATCTCACGAACTGACGATTGAGCACCATCAGCCACCATTAAAAACGAGGTGAAAATATTCGAACCGTCATTCAAGGTCAATTGTTGCCCTGAATCCACGGACTCAACATGCTCAACCTTTGCTGGAGCCAACCAACTTATGTTCTCCACCCCGTTCACTGCGAGCATCAGCTGATGACCAAACCAAGCGTTCTCAACCACATAACCTAACGCATCCACGTCAGCATCCGACGCATTAATACGCGTTGAACCAAATCCACCTTTTTGAGAAACGTGAATATTTCGGATTGGACACACATTTGAAGCAATAGACGACCAAACGCCTATATCCTCCAAGATCAACCGAGTGCCTTCTGATAAAGCCGTTGAACGCGCATCAAAGCTCGGTTGATATTCGCCTGCTTTTGGATTGAATGCTTCGATTAACACCAACGTCTTATTTTGACGAGCCAACATCGGTGCTAATAATAAAGCCATGGTCAAACCGGCCATGCCGCCACCAATGATCGCAAAATCATAGGACTGTTTAGTCATCTCAGATAAACCTATGCATTCATTAATGCTTCAATTTCTTCAACCGACTTTGGCACGCCGGATGTCATAACTTCATGACCTGATTTAGTAACAATCACATCATCTTCAATTCGGATACCAATACCGCGCCACTTAGGATCAACCGTTTCACAGTCAGGGGCAATGTATAAGCCAGGTTCAACAGTCATAACCATTCCTGGTTCTAAGACGCGCCACTCGTCACCGACTTTATATTCACCCACATCATGAACATCCATGCCCAACCAATGACCCGTTCGGTGCATGTAGAAAACTTTATACGCCTCATCTTTAATCAACGAATCAACATCACCATCAAGAAGACCGAGTTTCACTAAACCCTCCGTAAGCACCTTAACGGCCGCCACATGAGGATCATTCCAATGATTGCCGGGTTTCACTTCTTCAATGGCGGCTAGCTGTGAATCCAAAACCAATTGATATAACAAACGCTGAGGTTCACTGTACTTACCTGAAACAGGGAAAGTACGAGTAATATCAGAAGCATAAAAATCCAATTCACAACCAGCGTCAATTAATACCAAATCACCATCTTTAAGCACTTGATTATTATCAACGTAGTGCAAAATACAGCCGTTTTCGCCACCTCCTACAATCGTTGTGTAGGCTGGTGCCCGAGACCCATTTTTCATAAATTCATGCAAGAACTCGGCTTCCAACTGATATTCCATCAGGCCTGGTCGACACTCTTTCATCGCTCGAATATGCGCCTCTGCGGCGATTTCTGAAGATCGACGCATAATGTCCAACTCATCGTTGGATTTATATAAACGCATGTCATGCAATAGGTGATCTAACGCTGCAAACTCACCCGGAGGATGAGCACCGCTGCGTGCTTTCGCCTTGATGGTATTAACCCATTCCATCACTTGTTTATCAAACTGGGGGTCACAACCCATGGAGTAATAAACACGATCACGGCCTTCAATCATGCCCGGCAGAATTTCATCAATATCACCGAATGGAAAAGCATCATGAGCACCGTGCTCTGCAATCGCACCTTCTGGCCCAGAACGATATCCTGTCCAAATCTCTTCTTCGCGTTTACGCTCACGGCAAAAAATAATAAATTCGCCATGCTCACGACCGGGGATTAACACAGCAACCGCCTCGGGCTCATTGAAGCCCGTTAAATATTGGAAATCACTGTCTTGACGAAATGCAAACTCAGCATCACGATTACGCATTTTGATAGAAGCGGCAGGCAAAATAGCAATACTGTTTGGTGCCATCATTTCCATCAAAGACTTTCGTCGTTGAATGTATTCTTTTTGCTTGATAGAAACTTCAGTCATAACCTTAAATACCTAGCTGATAAATTTATAATCCGCCGATCATCGGAATAAAAAACACGATAATGTATAAAACGTTCAGGCGCTAAACATTAATGCAGCGTTTTCTTCTCTGCTGGGACAGGTTTCGCTTCTTTAACTTCCAACCCAGCCTGACGAAGCATAAGAACGCCTAAACGAACGTATTCATACAGCTCGTACAAATCCTTTTCGTTTTCTTCTGACTCGCCTAACTGATCGTCCAACTGAGAGATAGAATGCAAATGATTCAATAACTCAACCAATTCAGTGTCCAATTCAACTTTATGCTCAGAAGCCAAACCAAAACCAGAAATAAAACCACTGGACCAAACTGCCAGCGCATTTGCTCGTTCACCAAGATCATAATCATCTGCAGGCATTAGCAACTGAAATTCATATTCATCAGAAGCAAGTGCATCACGAGTTTTTAAATGAACATCCTGCATGATGCCTTTAACCCGGTCCGTTAATACAGACGTATCCATATCAATAAGCTCTAACAGAGCAATCCATTCTTCCACACCTTTTTCTGGCGTTCTCACCAACATACCGACAAGAACACCATGAACTTCAGAAGGTTCTTGTTGGATTTTAAGCTCTAAAAATACGTCCGCTAGGTCTTCAAATAGTTGATCAAAGTCGTTGTCTTGTTGCTCGTGATTCGTCATAAACTGCCTCTAATTTTCAATTTCGCTATCCTAGCATTACTCACACTATGGCACCACAAAGGGCCTAATCGAATTTGCCATACAGCCATATCTCTCAAAGACGTGAAAAAAACACAGAAATTGCAGTTCAAATTCGCATTGTAATTGACCATAATCTGTCACGGTTCTATAGTAGGTTTAGCCTTGAAGTAAGAAGATGCAAAATGGAAAATTTGAGCTTCCCCGATCTAGAAGAAAAAGTTATCGAGCTAATTGGTAAATATGAAAACCTGCTCGAAGACAATAGAAAACTAAAAGAACACCAAGAAGCCTGGAAGTCTGAAAGGACGGTATTACTGCGTAAAAATGATTTGGCTCGAACGAAAGTCGAAGCTATGATTTCACGCCTCAAGGCACTGGAGCAAGAATAAATGTCAGACACGGAAACGGTTAAGGTCAGCATTCTAGATAAGGAATATCTAGTCAACTGCCCTACTGATGCAAGAGCATCGTTGGAACAATCTGCCCGCCATCTTGATCATAAAATGCGTGAAATTCGGTCAACAGGTAAAGTCATAGGTCTTGAACGCATCGCAGTAATGGCAGCATTAAATATTACTCACGAATCAATAGAACGAGATAAATCTCAAGGCGTTAGCCAAGACCAGCTAAAGCAATTATCTGATCGTTTGGATTCAGCCCTGACTCAGAACCACCAATTACCACTGGATACAGATGCACCTGACCAAGGCAGTATTTAATCCATCCTGATTTACCCAATCATTCTATTGAGCTTAATCCCCCTTACAGCGGAAACCAACTTAAACACTTGTTTACAACATTCCGCTGACAAATTTTTTGAACACGTTATAATAGGCTTAAGTTCTGAAGTACTCGCCAGCTGACACGTTCCTCGAGCCGATAATCCTATTTTAGGAGGTTGACCGTGAGTGCTGTTGCGCATGTCCGCTTGACGGAAAGCCTTATGCATTTCGACAACCACCACCTTGAACCGTCGGGTTCAGGGGCACGTCGGCAGCGATACTTCGGGGCCTATTAAGAGTTTTCCTTTATGACAAAGCCCCTTCTATTAGAACAAAAAAGAACACTGAGAAAGCACCTCCGAGCGGAAAGAAATAAACTCTCTATCTTTCAGCAGCACAACGCAGCCCTCAGCACATCTCGTTCACTCAATCGTTCCCATCAATTCAAACGCAGTAAAAACATCGCCCTTTACCTAGCCAGTGATGGGGAGCTGAATTGTAAAATAGTCATAGACAAACTGATCTCTGAAGAAAAAAACGTATACCTACCGGTGCTTCACCCCATCAATCGACGGTTCTTATGGTTTATTAAATACGACCAACATACACCAATGCGCTTTAACCGTTTCGGCATTAAGGAACCGCAACTTTCCAGAAGTCGAATCTTAAACCCCAATCAACTGGATATAATCTGCATGCCATTGGTTGGCTTCGATCTAGAAGGAAATAGATTAGGGATGGGCGGGGGATTTTATGACACCACCCTAGAAAAAGTGGTTAATCAACGCTGGCAACCTACGCCTAAATTGATCGGATTAGCGCACTCATGCCAATTATCAAAAGATATCCCAAAAGAACCTTGGGACATTAAGCTCGATGAAATCATAACGCCCGATAAGAATATCAAGCCGTTAAAATCACGCTTAAATAGATGTGATTAAAAGTCGTCTGGAAACTCGAAGCTTACGTCCGGGGATGTCACCATCAAACCTGGCGTATCGTGCTCAATGGAGGCCGTTTTTGCCAAGCCACTGATCAAAAGGCCGATGACAAACAACGTAATTAAAGTAATGATTAAATCTGGTTTTTTTCGCATTTTAGACAAACATTATAATTTTTGGGATGTTATATAAGAATAAATCATTAGCGTCAAATTATTGTGATCCAAATCACCTCAACACACACAGATACATCTTCAAACATCCAATTACAAAGGTATCCGCATGCAGCATTGGTTAGTCAAATCTGAACCTGACAGCTTCAGCATTGATGATTTAATACGCAAAAAAGACCAAACCGAAATGTGGGATGGAGTAAGAAACTACCAAGCCCGTAACAACTTAAAAAAGATGGACATTGGAGATTCAGTCTTTTTCTACCATTCGAGCTGTAAGCAGCCCGCTATCGTAGGCATTGCTGAAGTCGTTACTTCTCACTACCCCGATCCAACTGCATCTAACCCGGAGCACTCGGGTTTTGACCCAAAACACTCAGACTCAAAACCTAAATGGTATGTGGTTGACCTGAAACACAAACAAAAGTTCAATCGTCCGATACCATTATCCTGGATTAAACAGCAGTCTGAACTGAGTGAAATATCATTAATTAGCAAAGGATCACGTTTAAGCGTGATGCCAATTGAAGCGTCTCATTGGCAATACATCCTAGATAACGCAAAATAATCACGACTAAATGCAACTTGAAGTACGATGTACACTTGAATCTTCATCAAAAGCACCCATTTATAAGAGTTAACAAATAAAAACGCATACTTTCTCTGTCAGCCTTTGTTGTTAAGTTTTCTCTTTATTTGCTGACATGAACGTTAAAATTTAATGGGAACGAACAGGACCTATAGGATAGATATGGATCGTATATATAAAGCCATTGCCACTGAACTGAACATCCGTCTGCAACAAGTTGAAGCATCCGTTGCTTTATTGGATGAAGGCGCAACTGTCCCATTTATCGCTCGTTACCGAAAAGAGATTACTGGGGCTCTGGATGACAGCCAACTGAGATCCCTAGAAGAGCGTCTTCGTTATTTACGTGAACTGGAAGAACGTAGATCTGCCATCCTGAAAAGCATCGATGAACAAGGCAAACTCACAGACGAACTGGCGAAAGATATTCAATCCGCCGATACCAAGAACCGCCTTGAAGATTTGTACCTGCCTTACAAAAAGAAGCGTCGTACCAAGGCACAAATTGCTCGTGAAGCAGGATTAGAGCCTCTCGCTGATGTATTATATGAAATTCCATCAAGCAACCCAGAACAAGAATCTTCGAATTACCTGGATCCTGAAAATGGCATCGAAGATTCAAAAGCGGCTCTAGACGGCGCAAAATACATATTAATGGAGCGCTTCAGTGAAAATGCCAACCTCCTTGAGAAATTAAGAACCTTCTTATGGCAAGACGGCACCCTAAGTGTCCGAGTGATCGAAGGTAAAGAAAATGAAGGGGCTAAATTCCGAGATTACTTCGAACACGATGAGCCCCTAAAATCCGTACCAAGCCATCGAGCGCTTGCTATTTTGCGTGGTCGAAATGAAGGAGTCTTAAGTTTTAGCATTGTTGCGGGAAATCCCGAGCTAAAACGCTCTCCATGTGAACAAATTATCGCTGATTTCTGGCTCATCGAAGACAAAGGCCGATCAGCAGACACTTGGCTTCAAGAGGTAGTTCGTTGGACTTGGCGCGTAAAATTACTTACTCATTTAGAAACAGAGTTAATGAGTAAAATACGTGAAACAGCTGAACAAGAAGCAATTAAGGTATTTTCCCAGAACCTAAAGGATCTATTATTAGCTGCGCCTGCAGGCCCTAGAGCAACCTTAGGTCTAGATCCCGGTTTCCGATCAGGCGTAAAAGTCGCTGTCATTGATACAACAGGAAAAGTCGTCGACCACGGCGCCATTTTCCCGCACGAGCCTCAACGTCAATGGGATAAATCCCTTCAAGTACTGGCTGCGCTTTGTAAAAAACATTCAATTGATCTAATCAGTATCGGTAACGGCACCGCGTCTCGTGAGACGGATAAATTGGCTGGAGAACTGATCAAAAAGCATCCTGAATTAAAGCTAACCAAGATCGTTGTCAGTGAAGCTGGCGCTTCTGTATACTCTGCCTCTGAATTTGCTGCGAAAGAGTTTCCTGATTTAGATGTAACCATTCGAGGGGCTGTTTCAATCGCAAGAAGGCTGCAAGATCCATTAGCCGAATTGGTAAAAATCGAACCAAAGTCCATTGGTGTGGGTCAGTACCAGCACGATGTTAGCCAAGTAGAACTGGCGCGCAGCCTTGATACGGTCATTGAAGATTGTGTAAACGGCGTGGGAGTGGACTTAAATACGGCATCAGCGCCCTTGTTAACACGCGTGTCAGGCTTGAACAGTACCATTGCTAACAACATCATCACGCACCGAGACATTCACGGTAAATTTGAAACGCGTAAACAACTTAAAGATGTTGCACGTTTAGGCCCAAAGGCCTTCGAACAAGCCGCAGGTTTCTTGCGAATAATGAATGGTACGAACCCTCTGGATTCTTCATGCGTTCACCCTGAAGCTTACAGTGTCGTTACTGAAATTTCAGCCAATCAAGAAGCGGATATAAAGTCGCTTATGGGAGACACCTCCACATTACGCGCTGTTAATGCAGAGCGCTTTGTGAATGAGAAATTCGGCCTTCCAACCATCAAAGACATCTTAAAAGAACTGGAAAAACCGGGCCGAGATCCACGTCCTGAGTTTAAGGCAGCAACCTTTTTAGAGGGTGTCGAAAAAATCTCAGACCTTAGAGACAACATGATCCTCGAAGGCGTTGTAACCAACGTGACGAACTTTGGGGCTTTTGTTGACGTAGGCGTACACCAAGATGGTTTGGTTCATATATCCGCTATGTCAGACACCTTCATCAGTGACCCTCGCCAAATTGTAAAAGCAGGAGACATTGTCAAAGTTAAGGTCATGGAAGTGGATGCAGCGAGAAAGCGCATTGGCTTATCCATGCGTATGAGCGATGACGCTAATGAGCAATCAGAAAAACGCTCAGGGAACTCAGCAGGAGCATCAAAGCCTGCACGACCGGCACAGCGTAAACACATGTCGACACAGCCAGAAAGTAACTCAAATAACACCATGGCCGCTTTATTTGCTCAAGCGAAGAGTAAGCCACAAAAGGGGAAAAAACGCTTATAACGGATGTTGCAGCCAACTATTTTTATAAAGGCTGCAACTTTTTACGAAGTTATGAGTCGTAAACCAACTTGGTTGGCCTAAATATAATTACCGTCTAACCTCTGTATCAATATTTGTAATGTTTGCTAAAGGAAATAGTGCTTTGCCACATATAAACCCTGCCCATTATTCTCAATTCCAGACAGTCGAATTTAGCACTGAGTTCTCAGGAATTCGTCGAGGGCTGGAAAAAGAAGGCCTAAGAGTTAATCAATCCGGTGTAATTTCTCAGAAAGACCACCCGACAGCATTAGGTTCTGCGCTCACTCACCCAGACATTACTACGGATTACTCTGAAGCCTTATTGGAGTTTATTACTCCGGCCTTAGATAACCCAAATCATGTTGCAGACTATCTGTATAAGCTCCATGCCTTTACTCAGCAAAATATTGGTGAGGAAATGATATGGGGGTGCAGTATGCCCTGCCACATAGCAAACGAATTAGACATTCGTATTGCTGAATACGGAAGTTCGAACGTTGGCCAATTAAAGCATGTCTATCGTCATGGGCTTTGGCACCGGTACGGTCGTCTGATGCAAAGCATTGCAGGCATTCATTATAACTTTTCAATGCCTGACTCATTCTGGCCAAAGTACCAATCATTACTTGGCGACCAACAATCACTCCAAGATTTTCGTTCTGAACGGTATTTCGCTCTGATTCGAAACTTTAAACGCTACTCTTGGCTATTAATATATTTATTTGGTGCCTCACCGGCCATCTCTTCAAGCTTCATTGATGGGCGTAAACATCAACTCACCGGAAAAGCCAAAGATACCTTATTCGCGCCTAAAGGCACCTCTTTGAGAATGAGCGACTTAGGCTATCAAAACAGCGCTCAGTCAGACTTAACGGTGTGTTACAACAGCTTAGACAATTACAGCACAACGTTAAACCACGCAGTTAAGACACCTTACCTGCCCTACAAAGAGTTGGGTATGACCAATGAGCACGGTCAGTTCAAACAACTTAACACCAATATTCTGCAGATAGAAAATGAGTTCTACAGCGATATTCGGCCAAAGAGAACTGCGCAAGGGGAAGAAAAACCTTTGGAGGCGCTCTCTAACAGAGGCGTTGAGTACATAGAAGTCCGTTGTTTGGATATCAACCCATTCATCACGACAGGTATTGATGCTCGACAAATTTCGTTTATGGATACCTTCTTAACGTTTTGCTTGCTTGCTGACAGCCCGGAAGTTGATCCAGAAGAATGTAAGCGCCTTTCCCAAAACATGGTAGGCATGGCTTACCAAGGAAATGACCCAGCTCAAACAATCAAACTGGAAGGTAAAACCTACAGCATCAAAGAAAAAGGTAAGGTCGTTTTTGAACAATTACAAAAGGTAGCTCACTTATTAGATCAGAATAATCTCGACGCATCTTATTCTGACAGTGTTGCTCATTATCAAAACTTCTTAAGCGAGCCTGAAGGTCTTCCTTCCCACGAACAAATCCAATGGATGACTGATAACAACGCCAGTTTTCAAGATTTTGGCATTGAAATCAGTCAAAAGCATGCAAAAGAATTACGTGAAACTGAACTGAATGATCAATATGTCGATGAAATGGTCAAAAAAAGCCAACTTTCGTTGGGTAAGCAGCAGGAAGCAGAAAACTCAGAAAAAGCTTTATTTAGTAACTACTTAAAGGACTTTTCTAACAGATAACATCAAAATAACTTGTGAAACTTCACATTTATTTATTATTTGACTACACACTCTATTTTTTTTTGCTAGAGTTACAAACTGTAAATTAATTGTAACCTATTGTTTCTATTGGCGAAACGGAGTGTTTCATTTTGTTAAACGATAAAGATTACTCGATAGAATCTATGGATAAAGCCTACCGACGTGGCTATATGACAGGTGTAACAGGCAACCGTGAAAACTGTCCGTATTCTACAGATGTTATGATTGCAGCTTGGGAAGCTGGCCGAGATGATGGTCACGAATACTTCGAAGAACATCAGGAGCGTTTAAGCGCATAGATTACAATCTATCCCTTAACTCGCTCCCATTCCCTTCCTTATTCTTGCACGACAAACTCAGTAAACAATACATCTTCTACTAAGGCTTCGCCTTCTTCTTCAGTCAAAAACGCTTGAACCGACGTCAAAATATCGCTCAACATTTGTTTTTTCGCTTCTGCGGTACGCACTGTTTCAACTTCCTGTCTAACCAACTGACGAATAATTAAATCTCGAATGAAAGGCTCATGTTTTCTTACTTTAGTTGCAGTCGTATCGTCTGCTACTTTCATTGATACATTCACTCGTAAATAGCTCAATTTCGGCTTTTCAGGGTCACCAAAATTTGTTGTAAAGTGCTCATCGAATGTCACGTAAGATACGGCATGAACAGGCCCTGTCGCCAGTAAAACCAAGGCACTCAACAATAGTAGGCAACGCTTAAACATCTCTCTTCTCCACAATAGTATTCAAGAAGCATAGTTTATGTCATTTAAGTTATTGAACTAAATGAGTAAACTCATCTCTAATTCTCATTTATAACGCTATCAGGCTAACAGGAAAATACCAACTATGTTTTTTCTCTCTAACTTAAGAGTATTGTCTGCGATCACAGTACTTGTATCCATTGCGCTTCTTGCGTCAGCTTACTATTTCGAACTCGTGCTTGAATTAGAGCCCTGCCCCATGTGCATAATGCAGCGTATCGTCGTCCTAGCTCTGGGTTGTATCGCCTTAGTTGCATTTTTTCATAATCCCTCAAACAGCACAGGCCGTAAGGTTTATGCATCCATTGCTGGCATAACAAGCATCATAGGCGTTGCCATTGCTGTCCGTCATAGTTGGATTCAAGCATTCCCACCAGAAGACATTCCTAGTTGCGGTGCGCCTCTCGACTACATGCTCGAAATTATGCCCTTCCAAGAAGTACTTTCTGCCATGTTAACAGGCACTGCATCATGCACAGATATCAGTTGGAATTTCCTTGGTTTAACCATGCCGAATTGGATGATCATCGTATTTATCGGTTATGGAATTTATTCAATTCTGGTTTGGCTGAGTAAAAATGTTGACAAGCCTCTTTGAAAATCATTAGAGTTTGGTTATACAAAAGAAGCTGCAATGTGACTTAATTGTATTCAAATCACATCAAGCAGCCAAAAAAGGTAATTGATAGCCCCATAATTACAATAGACATCGGCTTAAGACTGATGAACAAGGGAAAATAACCATGCTTGAAAACTGTAAAACAGCCAAAGAACGATGGGGCGGTGTTAACGAAATCATTGATCGTTGGATTGCAGAAAGACAAGACCTAATCGTCCTGTATTGTCAGCTCAGCAGCGTTTCACGAGAAGAACAAAACGAATCACCTTGCTCTCGAAACATTCAGAAACTTTGTCAATTGCTTGTAGATTATGTATCTGCAGGTCACTTCGAGGTTTACGAGCAGCTATTGAAAGAAGCAAACGAGTTTAACGATGGTGGCTTAGAGTTGGCCAAACGTCTATTCCCTAAAATCCAAGAAACCACTGAAATCGCACTCGACTTCAACGACCAATACGACAACAGTGAGCACGGCAGCAACCTGCTGGATGAACTTCCTGCGAAGTTATCATTGCTCGGTGAAGCACTAGAAGAACGATTTGTTCTAGAAGATCAGTTAATCGAATGTTTACACAACAGTCATAAAGAGCTGGTTGCCTAAAGGTAGCCAAGCTTTTTATGCACAATCTAAGCTTTAGAGTCTATATTGACCTAAAGCCTTAATCATTTCTGCCGAAACTTCTCTTAACTGAGTTCACGGAAATCGTATTTTCCCGACGCCAATTCACACAGTCATGAGAACAGTATCAATGCCAATCAGCCTTTCAGTCTCAGCTAAAAAGATATCTTTAATTATTTTGGCCACGACTCTTATTAGCGGCTGTAACGGTGAGCCACCGCAGAGCACTAACGAATACGCGACTCAAGGTATTCGCGATGGTAAATTCGATGCTACGGGCTCCAAGGTTGTTATATCCTCCATAAATCATGGGGGGTCTCTCTGGACAACATCAGATAATCAACGTCTTTATAACTGGAATCACCAGTCAGGTCAGTTCTCAGACCTGATACTTACTGCACTGTCCGCAAATGGCCAAGTCGCCATGACTTCAGATCAAAAAAACATGGTTGCGTGGAATGCAGCTAATGGTAAGTCTCTAGGTTTCTGGACTGCGCCCAATACTCTGCATTCATTGAGCATAAACAACAACGGCAGCTATGCCGCTTTAGGCCGTCGAGATAACCTAGCAAGTATACTAGATATCAGTTCTGGGCAGATTGTTCGTTCACTGCCACACCAAGACACGGTGCGATCGGCTAACTTTGTACCCAATACAAATAAGATATTAACAGGCTCCGAGGATCTGACTGCCAACCTATGGAATTGGAGAACGGGAGAAAAAATTCGGTCATGGGAACATAAATACCCTGTAGATCTTGTAGTTAGCAATAACCAAGGAACCGTCGCTTTCGCAGCCTCTTATTTAGACGAAGGCTACCTATACGACTTAAACTCAGGCGAAACACTTGCCACAACCGGAACGCCTCGAAACAGAATTTCAGCGGCAAGGTTCTCCAAAAACGACTCTAAATTATTACTGGGGTTATTTGACGGTCATGTACAACTGCATGACGCTAAAACGGGCGAGATGATCAAACGCTGGAAAGCATACATTCGTCCAAAAGTTTATAGAGAAGCCAGTCACATAACGGATTTGAGCTTTGGCAATGGCAACGAGATACTAGCAATGGGATCTAACGGCTTAATTAACCACTTTAAGCCTTAACCCCTAAACAAATTAGTTACTTCGATTAAACTGCTCCAAGCTCTGATTTCTTTGATCAATTAAAGACTGGTACTGTTTTGCTTGATCCATCAACTCAGGGACTTCAGCCAAAGGGACTGTCGTTAAAGAAGGGCCTTTTGATTCTACCGCCTTAGGAATCGCTTTCACCTTTACATCCTGCTCAGGCTCTTTTTTGGCTAACGACTGTATGATATTTGCGTTCGGATTGTATTTTAAGGTTTCGTGGTTATCTCCTTCAATCTTCTTGTCAGAGAAGTGCCACTGCCCATCCGCATCCTTCCATTTATACACCGTTGTAAGCCCACCTGAGGAAGTAGGTTTCGACGAAGAGGTTGTCCCTTGCTCAGGGGATGAAAAAAAGTCCTGCCAAGACATCAAAGGCCTTCCATCCGGCCCCTTAATTAACATCGGTGCAACCACTGCACCAACCAAACCAAATAACATCAATTTAATCATTAACTTCATAATGTAATTACACTCTAGCTTATGCGTCTTACGCCATTACTCATGTATAAATAACCCATGTATAAATTATGGTCCACATTCATTAAATCTGCAGTTCTGAAAATAGGAATTCATTAATTATTCCTATTTTCAGACAATGCTTACAAAAAAGCCATGGTAGCGTGCCGCTAAACCATGGCTTTGGTCAATTCGAAGTTAACATCGATTATGGATTAACTTTGATCAACTCCACTTTAAACTCAAGAAGCTCATTGGGTCCAATAGGGCCTGCGCCACCGGAACCGTAAGCCAATTCCGACGCGATCCAGACTTGCCAAACATCGCCTTCTTTCATTTCTTGCAATGCTTTAGTCCAACCCGGTATCACTTCATTCACTTTGAAACGCACTGGCTCCTCATGTTTATAGGAACTATCAAACACCTGACCATTCAATAACTGACCTTGATAGTGAACTTCCACTTCATCAGTAACCAAAGGTTGAGCACCGTCACCCGACTTGATCACTTTGTATTGTAATCCAGGCACGAGCTCGGTTACGCCGTCCTCTTGAACATTCAGCATCAGAAATTGCTGTCCACGCTTTAAGTTATCCGCAGACAATTTTTCATGTTGCTGCTCCATCGCAACTTGTTTTTCTTGTTGGAACGACTCAAAAGCGCGTTTAATTTGCTTATCAGTCAATTTCAACGATTGATTGGTGTAACTGTCACGTAGACCGTGATCAAAAGCATCCATGTCCAAGCCTTCTGCTTCTTGAACTAAACGCTTTCCAAAGACAACACCGATCGCATAACTTAATTTCTGCTGATCTGTTTCTAGATCAACAGATTCATTCTTGGGCGCAGTTTCCGCATTTGCTAAGAATGAAAGCGCCAAAGCAGACACCGCAATTAACTTTTTCAATGGATTTATCCTTCTATTTATTCATTATTCCCGAAGTGGCCTGTCTTAATGACTCATTTCGTTGGTCAACCAACGCTTGAACCTGTTTCGCCTGCTCAATTAATTCTGGGACATCCGCTAAAGAAACAGTAGTAAGACCAGGCCCACCAGTAGTAGTTCCATTCGAACCGGAGTTACCACCACGACTTCTATGATGTTCATTAATTAACGAGTTCAGATTCGTGCCTTCCTCTTCTTCCTCATTCCGACCTCGTCTTGTCCCAACCGCGTTAGCCGCAAACTGACGGCCTGATGCAAATCGATCATCAACATCAAACTGGTTTGGTTCTTCCTTTTTCGCTAAAGACTGTATGATATTCGATTTAGGATTGTACTTGATGGTTTCGTGATTATTCCCTTCTACCGTTTTGTCTGAGAAATGCCATTGTCCATCAGCATCTTTCCATTTATATACGGTAGTTAAACTGGAGGAACCTTTTGAAGGGCTTATATAAGCAGTGGTAGGTGTTGAGGAGAAAAAGTCTTGCCAAGCCATCATCGGCTTCCCGTCCGGCCCTTTAATAACAAGAGGAGCCACAACCGCCCCGATTAAAACCAGCACTAATAGTTTAATCATTATCTTCATATTTAAGACGTCCTGTCTAAAGATATCAGCAAACCTAACGATGTATACGTTATAGTCTACATTTATTGTGTGTTGTATCCAGCCATACTCATAGTAACGTAGTCAAAGAATCTTACAAAATTTGATTTCTGTAATTCAAGAAACGCTCTGGACAAATTACTCGAACGCTGTTAGGAAAATTGTATTCGCATGACAAGGCAATACGCCCGTAAGAAGACGCCCAGAATTCTCATCACTAACGCTAAGGGTGGTAGTGGCAAGACAACACTCGCGACCAATTTGGCGTCGTATTATGCGAAATCACATAAGGTTTCCGTAATGGATTTTGACAGCCAACAATCCAGCACGTGCTGGTTGTCTTTACGACCAAAAGAACTCAATTCAGTGCACGTTCAGCCCGGTTATCGCCCAAATCAGCTCAATCAAACCCGTAGCTGGCAATTACGAGCCCCAACAGAAAGCGATTTAATCATCATGGACACTCCAGCAGCCATGCCTGAATTTGCGCTTGAAGAAGTGATCAGCTACTCCGACGTCATTCTGGTTCCGGTCCTGCCTTCCATGATTGACATAAAAGCTGTCGAGCAATTCATCTATCAATTATTACAAACTCGGGCGTATCGACAAAATCCGATCCCCGTAGGGGTTATTGCCAATCGAGTGAGGCAAAACACTAAAATTTTTGGCACCTTGAATCAGTTCTTAAACACCTTAGAATTACCCGTTGTTTCGGTAATTCGGGACACACAGCAATTCGTTAAAGCATACGAACGCGGCATTGGTATTACGGATCTAATCAGAATGAGTCCGAGCGACAGGCGTTCAATTCACTTGATTACTAGCTGGATTGATAATCACCTAAGCAGCCAAATAGCCACTGACGATCAGCAATCAGACATTCCTTCCGCTAGCTGCCCTGCAGAACGTACCAATGAATCAAGAAGGGAAGTTAAAGAATTATCCAAAGACCGGGATGACCCTATAGAAGACACGCTGCCAGATGCAGGTAAGTCGCCTTTATCAAACAACGCCTTGGTCATGACATAGTCTCTCAAACTTAAGCTCAAATCGTTTTCAGTGCTGGAGTCCCTTTCTAACGTTACCGAAAGCGCTATCACTTTTCTCTCAAGAAACAATAAATGTTTCATCTCACATTCAAGTTCAAGCGCCTTAAGCTGTTGATAAGTCTCATCTAAGACCTTCGACTTTTGCTCACGACGAAACATTCTAATCGGTTCAATCACAGCAGTGCAAAACTTCGTATGCCTTTCTTTCAATAACAAAGCACACCAATTGATCGACATGTTGTTTTTCTCGGCCCAACACCCAGCCAACAAATGATTAATGATCAAACCATGTTTGTCTTGGAGCTGAAGCAAACTCAGTTCAACACCCTCTTGAGCATAAAGGTTGCACGCGTATTGCCACAGAGTCATGAATTAATCGTTTCTCCATCCAAGCTCTGGGATTTCATCTCTACTTCAAGATATCTAGGGACCTCTAAAGACACAGCAAAGCCATCATGTTCAAGAACCTCAATACGCCCATGAAGTAACTGAGTCGCAACATTGAAGACAATGTACATACCAAGCCCGCTTCGGCCTAGAGCACCGCGCTGAGTGGTATAAAACGGCATGAAGATCTTTTCTTTATCCACATCCACCAAACCTCGACCATTATCTTTATATATTAACCGAACTTTCGAAGGCTGAACCTTAAGCTCAATGGACACCGATTTATTGACTTGATGGTCTTTGAAACCGTGTTGAATTGAGTTTTCTAGCAGCTTTTCTAAGATCAACACAAAGGCCTGTGGATAACTGCATACGTCCACCTGCTTTGGCAGAATCAAATCTAAATTAATGCCCGTTAAATCAGGGCCATCACCGTGTGTAATCCCGTTCACTAAGCGGGTTAGATCAAACTCATTTTGGCTATACCCTAAGTGATGCACTGAAACCTGTCGAAAGTTATGAACAAGATTATCAATTCTTCTTAGATTACGAGACATTAAAGAGACGCCATCGTCTAGAACATCAATGAAATTTTGAAAGGCGGATTTAGACATTTTTCCGGATTCAAACTGATGCATTAATTCTTGTTGTCTATCCTGAATCAAACTAAGACTCGTTAAATTTATGCCCAATGGCGTGCTTACTTCATGCGCCACGCCCACTACCACCTCTTCCAAAGCACTCATTCTCCGTCGCTCTTCTTCCTGACGATACGTTTCAGCGTATTTACGCTCCGTAATATCAACCACAGAGCCTTCGAGATGATCCACATTCCCTGCTGCATCAAGGACAGTTCTCACGGTCATTGAAGCCCAAACATAAGAACCGTCTTTGCATCGTAATTTCAATTCTCGATCCATAATGGTTTGTTCTTGAAGCAACAACTTAAACATTGCCTTCATATCCATCTGGTCTACAGCCATGTCCCTAGAAATTAACGACACCTGAGACACCATTTCCTGTGGCGACTCATAGCCGAACATGCTTGCCAAAGCTCCATTTACACGTATAAACCGGTCTTGGAGATTACTCTGGAACATGCCTGCGACGGCATTGTCGTATAAATCTTGGTAGCGCTTTAAGTTCATAATGGATTCGCGTTGAGCACGAATCATTTGGTACTCCGCTTGGGCTTTTTCCTTCTGCGCAATATCAATCCGTCGAGCCAACGCAAAAGACAGTAATAAGACTTCCAGTACTGCGCCAAATTGGTACGCATGAGCGGTAAAGAAGTTCGTAGGAATGATACCTAACGCCCTAAGATTACCAAGAACCAAGCCAATGAGAAGTAGAGCCCAAGCAACCGTAAAATAGTGTGCAAACTTATTCCCTTTGGACCATAGGTAAGCACCCGTACTGAAACCACTGACAGTGACCAATAGCCCAAGGATCACCACCATTGGAACCAAATACTTATACGGAATAATCGTTACGCCAACCACCAGCCCAACAGCACAAATCATTAACGTTCTAAAGTACAGATCCAGCTTCGGGTTTTTACCAGGAAGCTCCATAAACACCCGAATAAAGCTGATCATGGCGACTTCGTTAATGCTATAAGATAACGGAATTGCGTAGGCATTGAACCATGACATATTGGGCCAAAAGAACTGAAAAGCAACGCCTTCATAGACCAATTGGAAAAACAAAAACGTGGTGACAAACATCACATAATGTGCATAAGAGCGTTGTTTTATGATGCTATAAATAAATAAGTTATAGAGCACCATAACCAGCATAATACCGAAATAACCACCACGAATGACCAACACATCGGCTTGTTGCTCATTAAACGTCGTTTCGCCCATGACTTTGACAGGCCACGTTAGAGAACCGTCCGACTTTAGACGTGAATACACGTCAATCCTGTCCCCAGGTTCACTTTTTACTTTAAAAATAAATTGGGCATGTTCTATGGGACGAGTGTCAAAGGGGCGAGCATCTCCCGTTTGGTGCTTAGAATCAAGAACACCATTTCTATAAATCCAGACATCAACCAAATCAATGAGTGCATATTCACCTTTAATGACCAAAGTTTCCGAGATACCACTGACAAACTGGTTATGAACCCAGAAATAAGAACGACTGTATCCAAAGTTCAATGAACCATCTGGAGCAGAAAACCACAAATCAGAGTTATCTCTAACAACGTCTATATCAAGCGAGCCACTCTTATCTTCAATGAACGTAGAATGAGAGTCTAACGCATAGACCGACCCTTGCTTAATCATCACTGGACTACTTAGATGCTCAGACAAACTCGTGTCACCCTGAGCAACAGCCACATGCCCAATACTGAGCCAGTAAAGAATACAAACGAAGTATAAATAAATGCCTTTTATTATTTTTTTAATGGCTCGCAAAAACACCTCAACTCATCAACAAAAACGAATAATCTTTTCTTACTTAACTGAATCTTGCACTCATATCATTCTGTGTTGGATCACTCTTCTCCTGAGTTACGGAAGAACGACCTTTTTGTTTCGCTAATTCCGCCTCTAAATGTTTAATATCCCTTTTATAGGAAATGATGATAGGCACAACTTCATTATGTAAACACCAATCACCTTTAGGGCTTTCTCTCGGGACAACCGCAGCTGACCCAACATTCGTTTCAGCATTAAAACGCGTTAACTCACCCGAAACTTCGGTTAAATCCGCTTTCTCTTTCTTAAGCTGCTCAATCGTAGCCTGTAGAACTGCATTACGATGAGCAAACTCTTCGTTTTGGCCTCGTAACGTCTCCAACTCACGACTCATCGCTTCAAGTTCGGCGCTATCCGCCAAATTCTCAACTGAGTTCCCTTGCTGAGCTTCTTCTAATTGAGATTCAACGGTATGAAGCCGATCTTTTAACGCTTCAAAATCCCCTAGCATGTTCTGTAGTCGATTCTCTATAGAGTCGACTGAACGGGTGCTTTCTTCTCTAACTTCCGAGAATTCACCCACTAATGAATCAATTCGGCCAGCCTCTTTTAAAACACGACTGGCGACTTTTTTTAAAATATCTTCTTCCATGACCATTCCTGCAGACATAAGACTATTATTTAACCTTTCCTCAGTGTAACCCCAAATAAAAACATAGCGTTAACAAATGTTATCGGCACCAAAACTTAATTATGTAAATGAATTCCCCATGTTCCATATTCAGATCGGAACGCCAAAAATCTTGACCTTCAATTCACAACACCTAAAGTATAGTTAAGTTATCAAATTTCTACGGAATAAATTTGATGGCGGACGAACGCTGGCAATTTACTCGTTTTCGTCACTTTTTGAGTTGAAAAGCATGAAGTTGTAATGAAATCGACATATCAGCGTCTCAGACTCATCGAGTAATCCTAACAAACAGGGCCGTTATTATGACTAAAACAACACGCCTTAATTCTGTAAATCGAACCCCCTCTCCCGATTTTAAATCCAAAACGTACGTTCTAGACACCAATGTTCTCATTCATGATCCTAATTCACTCATGAACTTCGATGAACACCAAGTCGCCATACCCATAACCGTTTTAGAAGAACTCGATAAACTTAAATCAAGTAAACAAACCGCCGCCGCTGACTGTCGGCAAGTCATTCGAAGGATTGATGAGTTGATCGGCGATGCCCCTCCCGACCAAGTCGAACAAGGGGTTCCGATTCACCGGCATGATCATCAAACCAAAGGTAACATTGCCATTTTCATGAACCACCCTGATGCAAAAGTATCCCCCCTAAATACCCCGCTCCCGAACAACTTAAACGACAACAAAATAATCAATCAGCTCATTCAGCTTCAGCAACAAGCGCCTCATAAAGAATTCATCTTAGTGACCAAAGACATAAACATGCGATTGAAAGCAAGGGGCTGCGGTTTACGCTCGGAGGATTATCATACCGATCAGGTAGTATCCGACATTGATTTGCTACCACAGGGATTTGTAGAGCTTGAAGGGTCATTCTGGGATTCCATTTCAAACGTTGAAACATTAACGGAAGGTAAGCACACCCGACACATCATTCCAAAAGACACGCTATCTCATGAGGTCTATTACAATCAGTTTATTATTGATTCCTATGGATTCATTGGAAAAGTCATCGAAATTACAGAACACTCCGTGACCCTTGAAGACATGTCAAAAGACATATTGATGGCCAGAGATGCGTGGGGGCTGAAACCGAGAGACATTTATCAGGCCTTGTCATTAAACTTGTTATTAGATCCCAACATTCATTTAGTGACTCTAACTGGTAGCGCAGGGTCAGGAAAAACCATTCTGGCACTCGCTGCAGCGATTGAGCAAACCATGAACTCTAAATTGTATCGTCGAATCATAGTGACGCGTACGATTCAAGGGTTGGACGAAGATATTGGATTTCTTCCTGGTACCGAAGAAGAGAAGATGGAACCTTGGTTAGGTGCCATTTCTGATAACTTAGAAGCACTCCATGATGACGATGAATGCACTGACGGAAGTCTGGATTACTTATTGCAAAAAGTGCCTTTGCAATTTAAATCCTTAAATTACATGAGAGGACGAAGTTTTCAACAGAGTATTATTCTGATTGATGAGTCTCAGAATCTGACACCCCACCAAATTAAAACCATCATCACGCGCGCTGGCGCAGGAAGTAAAGTCGTTTGCCTTGGCAACCTATCCCAAATAGACACGGCTTATATGAACCCGATCAGTTCAGGTTTAACCTATCTGACCGCACGATTTAGGCAATTTCCTCTCGGCGGGACTATACAACTTCAAGGCGTCCCTAGGTCTCAACTGGCTGAATTTGCTGAGCAGAATTTATAAGGAATGCAGACCTCGCGAACACTCGACGTTAGCGGGGTCGATTCTTCAATCTGTTTTTGTCTTTTTCGCTTTCGCTTTTCTTAAGCAATACGTAAACCGCACCCACACCGCCGTTTTGGCGAAGCGCACTATGAAACGCCAAAACCTCTGGAATCTCTCTTAACCAGTTGTTGGTATAGCTCTTCAATAACGCTCTTGGCTCCTCTCGCTCACCTTTGCCATGAACAATAATTCCCGTTCGAATGTCGTACTTCAGGCAATCCGCGATGAACTGAAATACAGCAGTACGTGCCATTTCAACGGTATGATGATGCAAGTCTAACCGTGCATCCATCGTATACTTCCCTTGGCGAAGTTTCTTAAACACCCCTTCTTGAACGCCATCCTTCTTATAGCTCAGAGGATCTTGAGGTAACACAAGATCAATGAAATCCGTTTCAGACGTGAGAAAATTCAAGTCTGTAGGGGTTTCTGCCACTGCCGCTTGTTTACGCACGAGCAAGCCAGGCGTCACTTCCTGTTCTTTTTTAATTTCCGCTTTGTTCTGTTTCTTTAGAGGTTGGACATCTCCGACTTCTTTCAAAAAATCACTTAAATTGTCCATTAAACGCACCTCCTGTTTAAATTATTTTGATATAACGCTGCTAGTTCTATCGTTCTTGAACGTACCGATAACGGTTTCAAGTATCTCTCTTAGACAAATTTTACCGCATTTGATTCTAAGACCGTTACCCTAAAACTAAAAGGTGATAGCATCCAATGATTGTTTTAAGGAAAATTACGCATGAATAAGCCTACTTTAGCCGTCATTGGCAGTGGTGTCGCAGGTTTATCCGCCGCTTGGTTACTCAAGGATAAGTATCAAGTAACACTGTTTGAACGTCACGATACCCCTGGTATGGGCGCTTACTCCGTTAATGTCGGAGAAGAAAACACCCCCGTTCATATCGACATTCCCCTGAGAATCATTACCTCTGGCTATTATCATGAATTGTTTAAACTCTATCAAACGATTGGGGTAGAGATTGAACGCACCGATCATGCAGGCGCTTTCTTCAGTGACTCGGGAGAACAAGTCTTTCATTACAAAAACTACCAATTCGGTAGCCGCAGTTACTCTTTTGTAAATGGGCCAAAGCGATTTGGCCGCAGTAATGTTACCCATGCCTTTGAAGCCATAGAATTTCTCAAGCGAATAGACAAAGGCTTCCGTTGGAACATCAACGATCAAACCTTCGGTGAGTTCCTGAAACAAGCAGGCTATAAAGATTCATCGTTCGTCAGATGGATTCTAATGCCGATGCTTTCAACCATATGCACCTGTGATTACGAAAGCATTTATCAATACCCCGCTAAAATCATTCTTGATTACCTTAACTGTGGTGTCTCTAAAGAAGGGGTCTGGAAAGCAAAATACGGCGTACCTGACATCGTCAAACGGCTAACCGAAGGTTACCAAGTTAAGACAAATGCAGGAATAGACGCGATATCACCATTGACCGCCGGATCAGAACTAACGTTATCTAACGGTCAGAAAATGAACTTTGATCAAGTGGTTATTGCAACACAACCACAACACGCAGCAAAGATGATAGAAAAGACCAAACCAGATCTTGCGTCTCATTTAGCCGCTATCCCTTACGAGCAGAGTGACATGGTCGTCCATAGAGACCAGAGCATTTATCCGGTTCATTGGCGTAAGCTTTCACCCGTATGCTACTCCGTGGATAAACATCAGCAACGACCTATGGCCACCGTATGCTTAAATAAATCCATGCCATCGGTTAAACACTGTCAGCCAGTGTTTCAAACTTGGCATCCCACTGTGGATATCAATCCAGACAAAGTATTAGCGACCGCAACATTTGAGCGGCCATTAATGAACTTTAAATCCCTTGAACGTATTCATTCAATTAAAACCGCGATGAATCATAACACGAACAACGTTTGGTTCTGTGGTTCTTACCTGGGTGGAGGGATTCCTCTCCTAGAGGCGGGAGTTAGGTCATCCTTATTCGTGGCCAATTCACTGGGCGTAAAAACGCCTTGGTAAATAGCCTAAGTATTTCGAGTTGATCCCTGAATTTCTAAGGCATCCATCAAGCAGCGCACCATTAACTCAACGGCTTGCTTAGCCGTTGAGGCGTAACTGACCACGCCATCTTGGTGCCCCTTCATGACAAAAACGCCTTCCGTTTTATTCGGCAACGTCTGACAAAGTTTGATGACTGCAGCTGCCATCTCTGGTGTGCCATAAGGTATCTCTGACTCAGTGTAATCCAGCTTCAATGCATCGCTATTCTGCCAAATTTCAGTGCTATGAGCATGAACTACACAATTAATTTGATCATTCACATGGTAAATAGAAGAGTGCGTCATTGATTCCGACGAAGGAGGCATTGGCCCCTGTGAAGTGAGTTGATTGCTTTCCAGTACCGCTTCTGTGACCCATGCAAAATGTTCCTCAGAACAACTATAAATGCCACTGGTTTGAGACGCACTGATCAGAAAACCCTTTTCCGGATGCCGGATGCTTATATTGCCGTAGCCGTATCCCTGATAGCGTCCTTCATCTTGACCAAGAAGGTTCAACCGCCGACATAAATCTCGCCACACCATCAGTTCCGTTAATTCCGGCAAATCATGAAATGCATCCTTTGTGTGATGACTCATGTGAAACTTAATAACGCCTTCTTGCTCTGACATAATTGCATCCATTCATTCTCAATAAAGAGAAAGGTTCATACACTAGGAAATCCAATAATAATATCTTACGCTGTCACTCTCTAGATCATTATCATATTCAGGGATGTTATGAACGCTCCATTGAAGCCCAAGTTTTCAGTGTATTCCACCAAGAACAACCCTCCCATGCATTTTTCAGGTGCGAATGGCTTTCCTGTCGGTTGCTATGAACCATTATTAACTGCATTAAGCCAACGCTACTCAATATCCAGTTTATGGCATCGGGGGCTTTGGCCGAGCAGCAAAACAGTAGACTCTGAAGCAACTTGGGATGTGTACGCCAACGACCTTATCGCCCACCTAAAAAAGCAATCCAGCGGCCCTGTCATTGGTGTCGGTCACTCAATGGGTGCAACGGTCACAATGATCGCCGCAGCCAAAGAACCTAAACTCTTCTCTAAACTGGTATTGATAGAGCCCGTTATCATCAGCCGATTCCATTCTCTCTTATTCCGGCATGCTCCGACCGGCTGGTTAAACAAACAAGACCCAATTAAGAGTGCATTAAAGACTCGCCAAGCATGGAACTCAGAAGACAACGCCTATCAATACTTTAGAAAACTGGATGCCTACAAACGCATCCCTGATCTGCAACTCAAGACCGTCGTAAGTTCAATCACTGATACGAATAATGGAAAAACTGTATTGGTTTATTCCAAAGATTGGGAAATACATAATTACAAGGCTGCGCGCTTTGTTTTAAACGACTATCAAAAGCTTAAGACACCCACCGTTGTTATTCGGGGACGCCCTTCCTTATTCGTACACGATAAGACATGGCAATCAATGATGCGATCTAAGCCAAATAATGTTTATCAAAATGAATTAGATTACGGTCACTTGATGCCTCTGGAAGCACCAAGTCTGACCCGACAATTGATCATATCTGGACTGAATAAATTGAAAAAAAGCGACTGAGCGTCGCTTTCTTAGGATGACAATACACTTACGTATTTAAACTTTAAATCGACTGGTCATTTGAGTCAGTTGAGAAGCCAAATCTGCAACTTGCTGACTGGTTTCCAAGTTAGCCTCTGCACCCGCCGCAGCCGTGCCCGATAAATCACTGATGTGATTCACATGACGATTAATTTCTTCCGTGACACTCACCTGCTCTTCTGCCGCTGTAGCAATTTGAATGTTCATAGATAGGCAGTCATTCACTCGATCGCGCAATTCATTCAACAAGTCGTTAATGGCTTCCGCATTACTAACACTGTTTTCCGCTCGATCCCGACTGCCTTCCATAACACCAACGGCTTCGTTCGATTTGGCTTGCAAGCCTTCTATGACTTTCTGAATTTCATTGGTCGCATCTTGAGTTCGTTGAGCAAGCGTCCGCACCTCGTCGGCAACCACCGCAAACCCGCGACCTTGTTCTCCCGCTCGGGCAGCCTCAATCGCCGCGTTAAGCGCAAGCAGATTAGTTTGTTCTGCAATAGCTTTAATAACATCCAAAATTGATCCCACCGCTTGGCTTTCACCCTCAAGCTGTCTTACCACTTCAGACGCAGATTCAATTTCGGTTGACAATTCACTGATGGCTTGTCGATTCGAGCGAACCACTTCTTGGCTTTCATTGACTTTATTGTTCGCTTCTTGCGTAGACGTTTGCGCTTCCGCAGCATTTCTTGCAACTTCTTGTACAGCAGAACTCATTTCATTCAACGCCACTGCAATTTGTTCACTGCCTTCACGTTGTTCCGCGGTCGCTGAACGCGTTGAATCTGCTTGCGCTTGTAATTGCTCTGCTGACACGGTGAGATCTTCTGCACGGTCAATAATTTTGGAGACGGTCTTGCGAATAGTTCCCACAAAGTTATTAAAGCTTTCAGCCATGCTGGCCACTTCATCATTACCTTTGGAATTTAAAGTACGCGTTAAATCACCCTGACCCGAAGATATATCTTCCATTCGATGACCAGCAATGATAATTGGTTTCACCACAGACATTAAGCACACTGCTGTTGCTACCACAGCAATAATAAAGCCGGCTACCAATGCGATAGTAATAGACTTATAGACATCGTATTTAGTTTCAGTCGCGCCCTCTGTTTCTTCGGCAACTACTTTATTAACCATCTTACGAGAAACTTTTAAATAACCATTAAAATCCCCCGCGACTTTAATGTATTCAATTTTGGCGGCAGCAAACGCTTTATTGTATTCAACAAGCTGATCGAATTGCTTTCGATGAGAAGCTAGAAGAGCGGTCAATACGTCAATGTAGGTTTGACCTTGATACTCACCGGATTTGATCGAGTTTTCTAAAACCTCCAGCTCCATTAAAGAATCGGATTCATCGGTTAAATCGTCCCAAGCACCTTCCATCTTATCCAGCATTTTTTCTGGATCATCACCTCCCAGATAACGCTGTAAGAAAAAGAATCTCTTGCTTAACGCAGCTTTGGATTGGAAGAAATAGGTTTGTAAATCCCATTTATCGCTTTGATCAATACCAGGCAAGGAGAATATTTGATTATTGTAGAATTGCATTAGATCCATATAGAGTTCGAATTTATTAAACCCGGAAAATGCATCCTTTCGTGAAGAAATATAAGCGGTGTGACTTGCTAACAATTTCGCCTGAGCGGAAGAGAAATTTTTAAAACGATTATCTAGCTCATTGATGGTCTCACCAGAAACCAACTCATAGCTCTTTAACTCTTCGAATAACTGTTCAGCGGTTGTTCGACTCTTCTTCAATTCCAAAATCTGAGAGGCCGTTCCTGAATCCAGTGACTCAATCACTTCAGTCACTAATGACGACTGTTGTTGCAATGTTTGGGCAAGGCGATTACTGGCCTGAGCTAAAGGCCATGCAGTTTGAGACAAATAATCTACGTTATCCCCCAACTTGACAGCACCACGCAAACCAAAACCACCAGCAATCAACAGCATAATTAGAACAGCTGCGAAGCCTCCACCAATCTTTATTCCAACCGAAACCTTCATACGACAACCTCAATACTTCTCTAAACACCCCATTGAGGACGAAAAGGGAAATATTTTCGTCACTCAATGGTCATTACGTCATACAGTGTTTATTGGTTACTAACGCGCTCGTCCTGCTTTCCACGCTTCTAGTAACTTATCGTACGCAACGGTAATTCCTTGAGGTTTTTCATTATCAAGTTTTGCTTTTGGGGCTCCCGGCTGAGCCAACCAGTATTCCGCACCTTTTAGATCTTTCTTCTTAGCAAGCTTAGGAGCACAGGATTTCTGAGCACCAGACTTCTCAAGACGGCGTAACACTTTGTCTTGCTCTTTAGCCAAGCTGTCCATCGCTTCTTGAGGGGTCTTAGCTCCGCTGGAAGCATCACCAATGTTTTGCCACCACAAAGGCGCCAGCTTTGGATAATCAGGAATATTAATGCCTGTCGGAGTCCAAGCTGTACGCGCTGGACTGCGATAGAACTCAACCAGCCCACCCAACTTAGGCGCAATATCCGTCATCGCTTGAGATTGAATGTCTGATTCACGAATTGGCGTTAAGCCCACCAATGTTTTCTTCAGTGATACCGTTTTAGATACAGTAAACTGAGCGTACAGCCAAGCCGCCTTACGACGATCATCCGGTGTACTCTTAAGAAGTGTCCAAGAACCGGCATCCTGATAACCTAACTTCTGACCTTCCTCCCAATAAGCACCGTGCGGAGAAGGCGCCATACGCCATTTCGGAGACCCGTCTTCATTTACAACTGGCAAACCTTCTTTAATCATGTCCGCTGTAAAGGCGGTATACCAGAACATTTGTTGAGCAATATTACCTTTTGCAGGAATAGCGCCAGCCTCGCTGAATGTCATCTCACGAGAACCTGGCGGCGTGTACTTATCCAACCACTCAATATATTTCGTAATGGAATACACTGCTGCCGGGCCATTCGTTGCACCACCTCGAGCCACAGAGGAGCCAACAGGATGACAATCCTCCATTCTTACACCCCATTCATCTACAGGTAGGCCATTAGGAATACCTTTATCGCCCGCTCCCGCCATGGATAGCCAGGCATCCGTGAAGCGCCATCCTAATGAAGGATGCTTTTTACCGTAATCCATATGGCCATAAACTTTAACGCCATCAATTTCACCAACGTCGTTGGTGAAGAATTCAGCGATGTCCTGATAAGCAGACCAATTCACAGGCACGCCCAACTCATAACCGTATTTGGCTTTAAACTTAGATTTTAAGTCATCCCGTGCAAACCAATCCGCACGATACCAATACAAATTCGCAAATTGCTGATCAGGCAACTGATATAGCTTACCGTCCACACCTTTTGTGAAATCCAAACCAATGAAATCATTAATGTCTAACGTTGGTAACGTCACATCTTTACCATCGCCTTCCATAAAGTCCGATAGGGCAACCACCTCACCGTAACGACTGTGCGTACCAATTAAATCCGAATCATTGATGTAAGCATCAAATAAACTTTCACCGGTGTACATTTGCTGTTGAAGGTGTTCAATAACATCCCCCTCCCCAGTGAGTACATGCTCCACTTCAATGCCTGTGATCTCAGTAAAAGCTTTAGCAAGCGTTTCAGATTCATAGACATGAGTTGCGATGGTTTCCGAAACCACCTTAATCTTCATACCTTTATAAGGTTTCGAAGCATTAATAAACCAATTCATTTCTTCCATTTGTTGAGCGGAAGACAAGGTTGAATCTGTAAACTCTTGATCGAGCCACTTTTTAGCAGCATCTGACTGAGCATCTGCAAACACAGCGCCACTCATCATCACCGATGCAGCAGACAGTACTTTAAGTTTCTTTGAAAACTTCATTTTTTACCCTTACTTAAAATGATCAACATGTGAAATTACAGCTATTCGCAGCAAATCTATTTACTGAAGAGTAGTCAAAAACGCACATAATTCTGAGCAACAGTGCGTTTCATAAGCTGAACAATATCTGCATTGGACATACGACGTTTTCTGTACTAAAAAATTACTAAGGAAATATTTTTAATAACAATGAAGAATATTAATCCACTGATTCACAATGCCTTCATGCTAGACTGATACACCTATAAACTGATTAAATTCTCTGCCTGTAAACAGTTGAAATGAAGGTGTCATTATGGATTGGCTGACGTTCTTGTTAGGTATATTGGTGGGCGTATCCGGTGCTTTTCTTTTGAATGCGTTACGGATGAAACGGTTTGATTTGTCCGACGAATTACTCAATTTAAACACCGTTACTCACCATTGGGGAAACTTGGGTTTTTGGGACAATACTCAGAACTACGCCACAGCCTGTGAACAACTGGCATTAAAAGTTGGCGATACTGCAAAACTCAATTCAACCTCTGAAATCATGGACATTGGTTTCGGAGCGGGTGATCAACTCAAGCTATGGCATGATAAATATGAAGTTCAACACATATCAGGTGTTAATGCATCTCCCTCCCAAGTAGGCCTTGCTCAACACAAATTACGAGCTCATGGCGTTCAAGCGTTTCTGCATAATTACGACCATAGTGCTATCAACTCCCACCCTGATCGAAGTTTCAGCCATGTCGTATCCATTGATGCGGCGTATTTCTTTAAAGATCGGGATCAATGGTTCAAACAAGCTCACAGAATTCTCAAGCCAGAAGGCAAGTTGGTTGTAACGGACATGCTGATGCCCCATCAACCTACAGATCTTTTGCAAGAGTTTCTGATGCGCGTCGCTTTATGGCTCTGTGGTATTCCTAAGGACAATGTTGTCACGGCAGAGGATTATCAACAACAACTGGTAAACGCCGGTTTTATAGACACTCAACTCGAAGACATCAGCCCGCAAGTTATGGATGGATTCTCCCAATGGCTGCCCGAATATAAAAAACAGTTTCCAGGCTTAAGTAGTGCCCCTATCTGGCATAAATACACGGGGACCGTATGGATTCTAAAATGGCTTCGTAAGCATGATTTGCTTCGTTATTACCTAGTGAGCGCACAGCGTTAATCATCCACCTTGTTCTATTTTTGATCTAAATCAATTCTCTGATGCATCAGTAATTAGCCCCCCGCTAATTATTGATCTCAATCAATAATCACATTCCATTTACGCTCTAAATTAACTCCAAAGCAACGAACAACAACACTTCACTTCGGTGACTAGGAGAATCCAATGAGCAACGTTTTCGATTTCCAAGAGACGGCCATCTATTCAGACGAACCTATGGATAAAGCTGACACTTCAGTTTTAACTTACTTACTACCGATTCTAGTTTTAGTTGTATTGGATTTTATCCCTTTGGCTCTAGGACTAAAGCACTACCTATCTTAGGCCAACGGTAATCATTGCTAAACGTATTGTACTGCCATGAACACCCTCAATCGCAATTCGCGGATTGAACCCTATATTTCGATTTCGATTCCCTCCTAATCGAGTCTTTCGCCGAGGTACGCCTCGGCTTTTTTACGTCTAAAAATAGAAACTTTTCCCTCGCTTTAATGTCTGTTGTACTTCCTGTATCAATCTGTATTAACCTTTAAAATCTTTTCATCTAACTGAGACTGTGAGTTTACTTCACTGATAAATACTTAATGGAAAAAAAAACACCTATACGGACATTATCGCTACTACTTAGCTTGATTGCCGGAGCCAGCCAAGCAGACCAAATCATTACCGGTAATGGGGATCAATTAACGGGCTTTATTAGTCATATGGACAGCGGGCAAATTACATTATCAACCAACCATTCAGGCTCCATTTCCATTAAACGCAGCAACATCCAATCCCTTATTCTGGAAAGAAATGTACGCATCAAATTAAAAGACGGTGAAATCATTGAGGGTAAGCTTCAAAGCGTTAAAGATGGCGTCACAATTATTGACACCGTTGACGGTAAAACCATTGAACTGGCATCCATTAATGATGTGGATTATCTGTACTATCTATCGCCAATCAACAAAGAGTGGGATTTAGGCGGTTCTATTCGCGTGGCCATTGATTTAGAAAGGGAAGAAGACGGGGATGAAAGTGAGGAATGGGATGTAGAATTAAAAAACTCCATCACCTACAAACAATTCCGAAATACGCTAACTCTGGAATATGAACGTGAAACAAATAAAGACGTAACCACAGACAAAGCCATCGTGTTTGATGGCTCATTGGATTACTTTATCGACTCAAATACCTTTCTGTCGTCTGTCTATCGGTACGAGAAAGACGATTTTGAAAACCTAAACATACGACGAGTGTATGGCTTTGGTATCGGTAATCAGCCCTGGCAAGCGCCGTTCCGACAACTGTCATACGGTATCGACTTGGTGCACTTGAGAGAAGATTACGTTGAAGATCAAAACATCAGTGAAAATGGTCTTCAATTTCATATTTACTATCGAGAAGAAACGGTCATTAGCAGTCTTTTCTTTTTGCAAGACCACAGGTACTTAAAACTCGAAAGTGGTAATCAACGAATTGAAACAAAATCAGCATTGGAATATGGCTTACCCTATAACATAGGACTGAGCTTAAATTATGAATGGAACTATAACGATGCGCCTGAAGCTGGCGACCGTAAAGTCACTAACAACTTAACTTTTGGAGTTTCTTACCGATGGTAATCCGTACCCTGAGCGCACTGTTCATACTTTCAACGTTAGCAGGTTGTGAAAGTCTCGGCTCTCAACCCTCCAGCGCCCAAACATGCCCTGAGGTTGAGCCTAAGATAATTACAAAAGAAGCCAAACCTAAGATCATCACCAAAGAAGTTGAAGTCTTACCGGAAGCATTTGCCGACTTAAAAGATAAAATTATCATTGGTCAGGCTGAAAACGTCCTAGTTGAACCATCCGGCTGGACATTTAAATCACGTATAGACTCTGGCGCAACAACAACGTCCATCGATGCTCGAGACATTAAAAAATTCGAGCGAGATGGCAAAGACTGGGTGCGTTTTAACTTGTTTGATCGTGAAACAAAGAAAACCTTTGAGATTGAAAAGCCCGTAACGCGCACTGTAGATATAAAACGACACGGTACTGAAATTCAAACGCGTTATGCAATTGAATTGAAGCTAACGATAGGAAAGCTCAGCGAGATTGTTGAAGTCACCTTAACCGATCGAAGTGACTTTACCTTCCCTGTTCTTATTGGGCGTAACTTCCTAATCGACAGAGCCGTCATCGATGTAAGTGAACAATACATCGCCAAAATCCCAGCCAAGAACAAATAACCCAGATACATTAAACAGGGAACGATTCAAACTATGTCCAGCCGCGCTCAAGTCTATTTTATTGCACTAATCCTAATTCTCTCGGGATTAGGATTAACTTTGTATAAAGCCTACGAAATGGATTTCCCATTAGTTAAAGGAGAAACTCGTCAAGTCTGGACGGTAGAATCCGTTGTAAAATTTAAAGCCAACAAAGAGACATCAGGCGATCCGGTCAAAGTCAGTCTGACACTGCCAAGCCAACAATCCGGCATATCCTTGCTTGATGAACAATTCACTTCGAATGGGTATGGTTTATCGACTGAAGTAGAAAATAATGTACGAAAAGTCATCTGGAACAAACGCCATGCCGTAGGTCCCCAGCGTCTCTATTATAAACTTCAACTTACTCATGATGGCCAGCAGCAAGCTGAAATGCTGCCTTTACCCAACCCTGCGCCTGAAACCAGCTTAAATAAAGATGAAGAAGTGGCGGCCAAGTCCATCTTAGATATGGCGTTTGAGCAGTCATCCGATACCCACAGTCTGGTCTCTCGTATTGTGCAAATCATCGAATCTAAAGATTTGCCTGAAGTTGATTTCCTGCTTAAAAATGATTTAAAAACGGCCAGCAAATCTAAACTGGTTAAAGACATCCTCGCGTTAAAGTCCATCGATGCAACGATAGTTCGCGGTATCTACCTGGAAGATGGTCACAGACGTTTACCCCCTGAAGAAATTCTAGCCGTCTTCATTAATAATGACTGGCGCCTGTACAACTTTGATTCCGAACGCGACACGAGCCTTGATAACTTCTTGATTTGGCAAATTGGTGGCAGCTCGCTTCTTGATGTTGAAGGTGGGTACGACTCCGATGTTCGCTTCTCCATCATCAGTAATTTAATGTCCTCTCAAAAAGTCGCCATCTGGAACACATTGAACAGCGACTCTGACACAGCTGACTTTACAATTTTCAGTTTACCGATTGAACAACAGAGCATCTTTAAGCTAATCCTATTAATCCCGTTAGGTGCATTGGTTGTCGTATTTTTAAGAGTAATGGTGGGCATTAAGACATCCGGTACTTTCATGCCAGTCTTGATTGCGCTCTCCTTTATCGAGACATCATTGGTGACTGGCCTCCCTGTGTTTCTTACCATTGTCATGGTAGGGCTCCTAATTCGATCGTATCTCAGTCGGATTAACCTATTATTGGTTGCTCGAGTCGCAGCCATCGTTGTCATTGTCGTGGGCTTGATGGGATTAATCAGCATCACCAGTTATAAGTTGGGGATCGAACAAGGCTTAATGGTGACGTTCTTCCCGATGATTATCCTTGCTTGGACCATTGAGCGAATGTCCATTATCTGGGAAGAAGAAGGTCCTAAAGATGTCTTAATTCAAGGCACGGGCAGCTTATTGGTTGCGATTGCCTGTTACTTTGTCATGACCGCAGATGTTATTAAATACCTTGCGTTCAACTTCCCTGAACTGCACTTAACGACCCTCGGTGTGATATTCATCCTTGGTCAATACAACGGCTATCGTTTGTCTGAATTATTCCGCTTTGCTCAAGTCGCTAAATCAGAAAACGAATGGAACATGCCCGAACCAAAACAATCCCCTACTCAAGAAAAGTCAGGAGAAGCGTAATGATAACAAGCCCACTTACGCTGAAACGTATGGGGATCATGGGCATGAATCAACGAAACGTTGATTACATTGCTCGTTACAATGATCGTCAGTTTTACCCTTTGGTGGACGACAAACTGAAAACAAAAGAAGCCGCTCTGAAAGCCGGAATTTCAGTTCCTACTCTGATCGGTAAGGTTTCGCATCAGTTTGAGATTAAACCCGCGTTGAGTAATCTTATGAAACTCAACCAGTTTGTGATTAAGCCAGCTCAAGGCAGTGGAGGCAAAGGCATATTGGTCATCACGGGCCGCAAAGGAGATCATTTCCTAAAACCCAGCGGAGAACAAATATCATTACTGGATGTTCAACGACACATATCAAACACCCTAAGCGGACTCTATAGTTTAGGGGGCCGTAATGATGTAGCTATGGTAGAAGAGCTGGTTAACTTTGACCCAAGATTTAATGATTACAGCTATCAAGGTGTACCCGACATTCGAGTCATCATCTTCAAAGGGTTCCCCGTGATGGCCATGATGAGGTGCTCAACGGAATCATCCGACGGTAAAGCAAATTTGCATCAAGGCGCTGTAGGGGTAGGTCTAAGCATTGCAACGGGTAAAAGTTTATTTGCGGTACAAAATGATCGCTTAATAACTCATCATCCAGACACTAACAAGAGCTTCGAAGAATTAAATTTACCTCATTGGGAAACCATCTTAACCTTATCTGCGTCTTGTTTTGAAATGACACATTTGGGTTACCTTGGCGCAGACATTGTGCTTGATAATGAGCTGGGGCCACTCATTCTAGAGGTCAATGCTCGTCCTGGTCTTGCCATTCAAATCGCCAATCAACTCGGCTTGAAACACCGACTTCAAACCGTGGAAGCATTGGAACATCCCGAAATGCCAATTGCAGACCGAGTTGAATGGTCTCGTACGCATTGGTTATAGCCCCTCATTAATCGGAGGCTAAACAACTTACCCGTCTAAGAGATCATCTCTTAGGCGGTACTCCCTGTACATTCCAGCTCAACAGAAGATTGATGTTCGGACATCCTCATTGTGAACATCTTTTCTTTGGCTTGTTTTGCCTGTTTTTTAGCTTTAGCTGCCAACGAAGACATGTCCTGAGTGAAGGTCTCACCCGGCATATCTTGCTCCACCACTCCGACGGACAAAGTACTTAGCGGAAAGGCTTGCTTCAAACCGGATCGATCGGGAGCACAGATATAACCCAGTTTGACCGCGTCTTTGGGATAATGCGCAATGACCTTATGTTGATAATCTTGCTGAACTTGTTGGCAAATAGACGCTACTCCCACACTTAAGTCAAAGTCTAAGCCTTCGTCCAATTCATTCGTTGCTGCGGAGCTCAGTTCGAAGATAACCACAAAATCGTCACCTCCAATATGACCGATGAACGCCGTCTCGTCTGAGATCCTAGATTTCAGCGTATTCGCCAACAATTGAATGACTAAGTCACCGGTAGAATAACCCAATACATCGTTCAGCGGCTTAAAGTGATCAATATCAAAATACGCTAATGAATACGGTTTTTTAGATTGCTCCAATTCATTTATTTTTTCATTAATCGGTACATTACCTGGCAACAACGTCAGAGGGTTCGCATATCGAGCTGAACGGATTTTCATATCCGTAATGCGTTTTAATACATCTCTCGTACTTCCCAAACCATGATATTGACCACGTCGAGTGATAATAAAGTGCTGACGTATATATAGATCTTCTTCCTCTGTCAGTAACCTACTGACTTCAGATAAATCTTCGTCCCACGCAACCACAATCGGATTATGCGCCATGTATTGTTCAATGGGTTTATTTTCATGAAGTGCCCGCCCAAACGGCAACGAAAAAAGTTCTAATAAACTCCACTTAGAGATCATGCCGACGGGCTTTCTGTCATCTACCACCGGAATCGAAGAAACATACCCTGAAATAGCAAAACGTTTTGCAACTTCACCCAAACTGGTTTTTGGCGTTATAGGAGTAATGTAGGTTGAAAGCGAACCAACTTTACCGAGAGAAATGGATTCCTCACGTAGTTGGTTCAATTTCGTTAAATTAGACACCACGGGAACGGGTTTTGGTTTACCAAAATAGAACCCCTGACAAAGTTTAATACCCAAATTATGAACTGTTTTTACTTCAGACTCGGTCTCAACACCTTCCGCAATGAGCTTACAGCTCATACCATTCGCCAATTGAATAACGGATGAAACGAATTCTCGTTTCACAAGGTCGGTATCAATGTCTCGGATGAAGTGACGATCAATTTTAACGTAGTCGGGTTTGACCTCAGACCACAACTTAAGCCCTGAATAACCAGCGCCCAAATCATCAATCGCAATTTTGAAGCCTTTCTTTCGTAACAACTCTAAAGATTTTAACGTCTGGCTGATATCTGTCGCAGGGTACCGCTCGGACAACTCCAAGACAACATTCTCAGGGTTAATGTCCAATTCCAGCAATAGCCTATCGAGTCCTTCAGAACTGAAGATCGGCGTTTCTAACGTTTGTGGCGTGACATTCACAAACAATAAGCCATCAACGCATAATTGCTTGTAGCGCTCGGCTGACTTCCGCCGGCATAAATATTCTAAGGAATCTAATAAGCCAGCCCGTTCAGCGGTCTCAAATAAAACACCGGCGGAATACAACGAAGAGTCAGAGGGCCCTCGGGTTAATGCTTCATAACCTAAGACTTTCTGCTGTTGAATATCAACAATCGGTTGGAAAACGGGTTGTATCGATCCTTGACTAATGACTTCCCTAAGTGACTGTTCTAATGTGCACCAATTCATGTCATCTGCCATCTAGCTGCTATTCTAATACTTTGGAATGATGCTAAATGTTTATGACAACTAAATGACAACGTCTTATGAGAAACCTCCTTTATAAGAATCCTCAAGACCGACAGCTGGTCACTCGATTTCTCCCGCCTTGCTTTGCACGATAGAGCATCTCATCCGCCCAACGATATAAGTCATCCGGTTCTCGGTCTAATTCACTTTGTATTAACCCAACACTGCACGTAATCGCTGGTTGAATATCAGCAGACGCAACCGCCAATCGAACCCGTTCAAGCACAAGACAGGCGTCTTCTATTTCCGTATTGGGTAAGATAATTGCGAACTCTTCCCCTCCCACTCTGCACATCAGATCAAATGCACGTATTTCTTGCTCCACCACATGCACAAAAAATTGCAGGACCTCATCTCCTACATCGTGTCCGTATTCGTCATTAACGCGTTTAAAATAATCAATATCGATAATGCCTAAACAGAATATTTGCCTTGGGTTACGTTTTAAATTTTCCACTTGGTTGGTCAAGGCATTATCAAAGAAGCGTCTGTTCTTACACCCAGTTAACGCATCGGTAATGGTTAAATCCCTTAAACGACTCTCCAGAGCCTTTTGGGCGCTGATGTCAACCAATGACCCCACATACCCCTTAACCTTTCGACTGTTACTTTCCAACGAAAAAAAATGACATAGCCCCTCAATTTTGCGCCCTTCTTTACTGAAAAGCGTTACCTCTCCTTCCCAAGACCCATGCACTTGTAATTGATCCCAAACGTCATGCATTACTTTTTGATTTCGATCATCTGAAAAATTCCAAAAGGTTATACCTATAATATCTGCACTGCCATAACCTAAGATCATCGAAAATTGCTTATTTATTTTTTTTACTCGACCAAATTCGTCGATCAAGATGATGGGCGACATGGAACGCATTGTCGCTTGGGCCATATAGGAAAGCTCAACAAATTTGCTTCGCCGCACCCTCATCCAACTACCCAGAACAGCAACAATAAATGCCACCAGAACAATCAACACCCCCCAACGTTTGAAGTACACCAACTCCTGAGAGGTCATTTCATCGATTTGCTTGTTTGTGAAGTACGTTAACGACCACGTTTCGTAGGTTTCATCCCGCCCCAAATCCAACTCTAACGTCTTAAACACAAAATGCGTGTCCTGCGTTGTTTCAACCGCATTATCATGTCCGTCAACATTAACTTTACGCCAAATATCAGGATAATCGGCTTGAAACGAATACGCCGATCGGGACGTCAGTTCATGTCCAAATAACCAATCGTCTCTAACACCATATAAATAATGGCCACTATGATTCAACAGCATGAAATTTGCGTGTTCCGCGCCCAGTTCCACCAAACTACTTCGGAGAAACTTATTAAATGCCAAACTGACAACCACATACCCCATGGGCAGATACCCGTCATAAACAGGCGCAACCAACCTCAACGCTAAGTTTCTATAATCCAAAGAGTTCAACATGGTCTTCTCGAAACCTCCGAGATAGCGCCCAACAGAACTCATGGAAAGCATTTTCAATTCATGAAAATACAATTCTGAGCTTATGTCTTCAGGCGTCTCAAGAATACTGCTGCCGAGGATGCCTTTTTGTTTCATGTGCAATAAACCTTTCCCCTGCAAATCCACCAAATGAATAGACTCGATGTCCAACTCTAATAGCAGGAGGTTTCGGAAAGCATCCGATAACAGTAAGAGGGAATCTTCTTTTGGTTGTTCTAAAAATTGACGTAACAGTTCTCCATCAGAAAGAAGAAATGTCATCTGACTCAAGGTATTTAATCGACTGTTGATATGCCTAGAAAAGACATCAAGTAACTTAGAAGCATCTGAAAATTCTTCTTGTTTGACTTGATCTACGATCCGACGCTCTTGAGCATTGATCTGCCAAAACAAAATGAAATAGGTAGCAGCAAAGAGAATGCTGAAATACGCAACCACCGAAGCAACGCTTTTAAAGCGAGGGCTATGCTTATCCATTGAAACCTTAAATCAGTTCAAAGAAATGAATATTCATTAATCCTAGCCTGATTTAAGGCGCTTGGTAGTCTTATCCCATCGATAAATTGTGTTTCTTCTGTAAGCTGTATTCCATCATAAGAGGTGCGATTTTATCTCTTCGGCCCAAGCACTTAACCGTTTATCACTCAAAACATAATTAAGGGGGTTAGCAAAACGAGTTAAGAACCGATACGGCAGTAGACCCAAATCCCAACCGTACCGAGGAATAACGTGTAAATGAACATGTGGAACATGTTGATTCGCTTCTGGGCCATCATTAATTAAATAATGAACGTCTTTGATTTTTTTATTGGTCGCCTTCAATGCCAGCCCGATTTTGTTTCCGGCCTCCATTAATGACGCTCTCTCTTGACTCGATAGCTCAGAAATTGAGCCTACGTGCGAGTGACTTAAAACAATGACATGCCCTGGACTGAGAGGAAACTTATCCATAATTCCATGACAGTCGTTATCTCGATAGACAGTATATGCGGGCAGTTCTGAGCGGTTTATTTGACAAAATACACACGACATTCAGTCATCCTCCTTGATTTATTTTCATGTGAGTTACTGTATTGGCCATCACAGAATAAAGCAATGAAGACTGCTATAGTGGCAGTCAAAACGTTTTAATAAATGTGATAAATATCAAAAACAACCTATCCTTAAAAGTACAGTAAAAACAACAATAGGCTCATATCCCTTCTAAACATCAACTATTTGTACCGCTTAGTCATTAAGATGACATGATCGCTTGAAATAGCTGTCAATAAACGTATATAAACACGGTCGGGTATAACAAAAAGTCACAAGCGAGTAATTCATGGCTCTAGCAAAACAGAAAGATTCGCGCTTCACAAAAGATCACTGGATCGAGAAGGCACTGGAAGTCCTTTCTCAAACCGGAGGCGCAAAAATTCACATTGAAAAGTTGGCCGCTAAACTGGGCGTTACCAAGGGCAGCTTTTACTGGCACTTCGAAAGTCGTAATGACTTTGTTGATCAAGTGCTGGACTATTGGGATGCGCATAGCTCCCAAAGCGTTATTGAATTCATGAGGGAACATGAAGACAAAAATGCTAAAGACGCATTAGTTGTTATGACTAACTTTCTGATCGATCAAGATCAAATACGTCATGACATGCCTGTACGTTCATGGGCCGTACAGGAGACACGAGTTCAAACTCGAGTCGAAGAAACAGACATCAAGCGTGAACAATACATTATCAGCCTGCTTACTGAAGACGGCAGCTATGACGAGTTCAACGCGAGAAACTTTGCAAACATATTCAATTGCTACGCACGTTGTCACGCATTTGTTCTTCCAACCATTACACCGGAAGAATTGCGTGAACGCCTACTCTGGTTAATTGACAAGCATTTATAGCACACTCTAAGCCCTTCGTTCTGAAGGGCTTTTTTCTCTTCTCAGTCCTATCTTCACATTGCCTAATTTCGGTTTTGATCTACAGTTTTATAAGTTGCGTACTTAATTTATAGCATGCTCTACTTTTCATGCTCCTGATAATTCGATATTGCACCAAGGATAGGAACGACGGTTACTCATGACTGAACAACAGACCCGTAAAAACATTCCAATACTGGGTTCACTCGCCGTTAAGATTCCATTAACCTTCGTTGTCGTCATGTTGGTGTTCATCGCTACATTTTTAAGCTTACTGGAATTTAAAGGTAAGCCTCTTATTTTCGAGTTATCGAACCAACAAGTACAAGAGACAGGCGAGTCCATTGTTTCACAGCTGGGCAACCGCATAGAGCTCACAGAATCCCTAGTTACCGCCATGGCAAATGCAGGAGAAGCCTTGCCTCCTGATGATGATCTGCACCATAAAGTCATTCAGAACATTGTTAACTATGAAGGTACTGAAAGCTTTATTGCAGGCGGAGGAATTTGGCCCGAACCCTATCTATATCAATCAACGAAAGCCCGACGCAGTTTCTTCTGGGGTCGAGAAAGAAACAACACCTTAAAGTACTACGACGATTATAACTTGACGGAAGGAAATGGGTACCACAACGAAGAATGGTACGTTCCTGCAAAGTTGCTCACTCAAGGCGCAGTGTATTGGTCCAGTTCTTATATAGACCCCTACTCTTTTCAGTCCATGGTTACTGCAACGGCCCCCATGTTCAGATCAGGCGTTTTTTACGGTGTGACCACCATTGATTTAAAGCTCGAAGGTTTAACGGAACTATTAGCCGCCGAATCAAAGAAATTTGAAGGCTATGCCTATGCATTGGATAGAAACGGAACGTTTCTCTCCTTTCCACATGACGGGCTATCCAAGCGCTTTAGCAAAGACAACCAAGGCCACATCACAGAAGAGTATCTAAATATAAACGACCTGGCTAATGGCCATGACTATTTCAAAAAGGTATCTGCAGCACTCAAAGCCTACGATTACACCGATAAGCTCAAGCCTCAATCGCTTCACTTATCAAAGAAAATTGCTCAAGAGAGCTATCAAGTTGATGAAACAGAAGCCATTCGCATCGTTCAAATGATCGAAGATCCTTTAAAATCCAAAAAGGCAGGGAACACCTTTCTTTCAAGTTTAATGATTGAAGACGACCCACTATTAAATCAGCCTGTAATTGCCAACATATTCCACGTTCCTGATACCTACTGGAAAATTATTACCGTCACCCCGCAATCACACGCGTATGCGTCCAGTGAACAGATCATTCAGTCCGTCTTAAGCACCTCTTTTATCGTGCTAGCCATTAGCCTACTTAGTGGTTTATTCATTATCAGAAAAATATTAATAACCCCCTTAGTTTGTATGACCAAACAGGTTAAAAATCTCGACATTGGGAATACATCAACAAACACCGACCAAAACGCAATTCAAGGCATAAGGGGTGGTGAACTTGGTGAACTGGCCTTCCAATTTAACAGCCGCGCTCGACAACTCTTAGAATCAAATACCAAATTAGAAGAACAAATCGGGTTGGCAAAACAAGCGGCCGAAACAAAATCCCAATTTCTGGCAAATATGAGCCATGAGATTCGAACACCGATCAATGGCGTACTCGGCATGATTACCTTAATGCGCCATACCCAGCTCGATAAACAACAAACTCATTACGCAAACATGGCTCGATCCAGTGCGGAATCACTGCTCTCCGTCATTAATGATATTTTAGATTTTTCAAAAATTGAAGCAGGGAAACTCGATATCGAAGCCCTCGACTTTGACGTACGCAGTCAACTGAACGATTTTGCAGGGAACATGGCACATCTAGCTCAGAAGAAAGGGCTTGAACTTATCTTGGACATTCATCAAGTCCCCCATCAAATAGTGAAAGGCGATCCAGGCAGAATTCGACAAATTTTAATCAACCTTGTCTCAAACGCCATTAAGTTCACGGATATGGGTGAGGTGGTTATCCGCCTGCGGCTAGAACAAGCAGGAAAATTCGGTCTAATTCTCTACGGTTCCGTCTCAGACACCGGCATTGGTATCCCCAAATCCAAACAACAAACCCTGTTCCAATCCTTTTCTCAAGTTGATGAATCAAACACTCGGAAATACGGTGGAACAGGCTTAGGGCTTGCGATTTCGAAACAACTTTGCGAACTTATGGGCGGAGGAATTTCTCTTCACAGTGAGCCGAATAAGGGGAGTCAATTTAATTTCTCTGTCATGCTTCAAACAAGTGATCAAGTCATCAAAGACCTACCCAAAGTGGATTTAAACGGAATAGCCGTCCTGATTGTGGATGACAACAAGACCAATCGTGAAGTCCTTCGGGGTCAACTAGAACATTGGGGAGCTATCGTTACAGAAGCCGATGGCGGCCACCAAGCGTTAAAAATACTGGAACACGAAGAAACCTGCTCATTCAAAGTCGCTATTCTTGATATGCAAATGCCCTTTATGAACGGGGCAGAGCTCGGCAGCGCAATTCGAGATAATCATAAATACGATGACCTGCATCTCATGATGATGACCTCGATTGGCGAACGAGGGGATGCCAACTATTTTGCTCGATTAGGCTTCTCAGCGTATTTCCCTAAACCGACGTCTACCTCCGATTTATACGACGCACTTTCGGTCTTCGTTGATGGAGGAGAAGCTCTGACCTCCGCAGAACCACTCATCACACATCACCATATTCGAAGTTTAAAACGCTCGCCTTCGCAAAAGAAAGTCAAACTGTTATTGGCCGAAGACAATGCCATCAATCAACAAGTAGCTTTGGGTATCCTCGAAAGCTTAGGCTATACAGCCGATGTAGCAGGCAACGGCGAAGAAGCCATCGATATGTTGAAAGCAAACAATTACCAAATTATTCTTATGGACTGCCAGATGCCTATAATGGACGGTTATGAAACCACGAGATCAATACGCAACAAAGAAGCCAATGTTCCCGACCCAAATGTCACCATCATCGCTATGACAGCCAACGCAATGAAAGGCGACATGGAGCGCTGCATTCAAGCAGGCATGGACGATTACATGAGTAAACCAATTGATCCTGCAACCTTAGAAGAAAAGCTCGCAAAATGGATAAAATAAATTGAAATTTAGTTGGAAATAACTGCATTTAAATCCGCAGACAGATACACTTAATGCCACGAGCATCAACACATGGCCAATCATGAATCAGACTACGGTAAGTACCTCTTCTGTACGCGCAGTATTGCATTACCTGATCGAACAAAAATTCATAACAGAACAAGATAAACCCGCTTTATTTGAAGAACTTGGAATCTCCCAACAGGCCATTGAAGACCAAGAAGGCCGTTTATCCATTGCCACCTATCATGAGCTCTGGGGAAAAGCGAAACAGATCACCAATGACCCTGCCATTGGTTTACACGTAGGACAACAAAGAAGCGTCGAGCTCATGGGGCTCGTAACCAACGTCTTAGTCCACAGTGATACCCTTGAGCAAGGCATTGAGCAATACGCCCGTTTATACAGTTTAGTAAACAACGGTATCGACCTTATTTTCGACAAGCAAGGCGCAACGTCCGTTCTTGAATTCCACCATTACAAACCGGAGTTTTATTGCATTCAAGACATGGAAAGAACACTGGCTCTCGCAGTTCAGCGTTCTCGACAATACGTCAACGACGAAATCCGAATGGAAAAAATATGCGTTGCACATCCAGCGCCGTCCTACGCTAAAGAATATGAAGAAATTTTTGGTTGTCCCGTCGAATTTGATTGCTCTATATGCACCATAACCTTTTCCAGCAAGTTCCTTCATTTCAGCCCGAAACAAAGAAACCCATACGTTAAATCTGCTTTGCAAGGTTACGCTGAAGCAATCAACAATCGTTTGTTCAAAAGAAAAATCGGTGACAAAGTAAAAGACATTGTTCTGGAGCTATTGCCACACGGCCAAGCAGACATTGATCATGTCGCTCAGCGGTTACACATGAGCCGCCAAACCTTATACCGCAAACTTAAAAAAGAGGACTTGGTTTTTCAGGAATTGATTGAAGAAATTCGACAGCAGAAAGCATTAGAAATGATCAAAGATCATCAGAGCTCATTGAGCGAAATAGCATTTGTCCTTGGTTTTTCAGAGTTAAGTGCATTCAGTCGAGCATTTAAACGATGGACGGGGAAAAGTCCGAAGCATTATCGTCAGCAGGGTAACGACAACAGCAACGAACCTAACCCAACCTAATCGAAAGGTCAGCGCCTTACGCAGTTTCTGTTTCTGCAGAAATCAATTTAACCACATCAGCAACCGTTTTAACCGCTTGAGCGACTTCGTCTTCAATCTCAACTTCGAACTCTTCCTCAAGCGCCATCACCAGCTCAACAGTATCAAGAGAATCAGCACCAAGATCATCAGAGAATGAAGCGGTATCTGTCACCAACTCAGCATCAACACCTAACTGCTCAGCTACGATTGCTTTAATTTTAGCGTTTAAATCACTCATTTTATTTCCTTTATTTTGACAAATTCCGAAGCCTTCTTCGCCGTAGAATCACTCGATTAAGGCTTCCATATATAAACTCGTTTAAAGTACTTTAAGGGTTAATACCGTTTCACCCTCTTGCACATACTGGCCGTCCAAGTTCCGACAATGAACTACTTCATATTCCGCTTCCATCCTATGGTTTTTGAAAAAATGCTCTAATTTAATGGGCATGAACATCTTCATCACTTCGAGAAGTAATAATGTTTGATCCGGTGTAATGACATCCCCTTTCTTAATAAAAGGATTACAATCCGGAGAAGGAGAAAAATACACGACGCCCGTAGAAGGGATACGCAATAACAGCTCCTGGCCGTCTTTCTCTACGAAATCCGGTGCCGTCGACCCCTTTTGAATCGGTAATAACTCTTGTTTGCTCTGCTTAGCCCATTGGTCGACGTAAAGTGTGTTTACATCCCCTTCAACAAAGGCCTCTTCCGCCAATAGGACTTTCAACAACTCTTGATTGGTGTCCACACCACCGATAACCAGCCGCTCTAAAAACAGTTTCATTCGGTCTATGGCTTCAGCGCGATTTGTTCCGTGAACCACCACTTGAGCAACTAAACTGTCGTAAAAAGGAGTAACCTCACGACCGGATTCAGCCAACGTCAAAACCTGCACCCAAGGCTCTTCAGGAATAAAGACATCATCAAAGCGTCCCGTTGCTGGAATGACTTTGAGCGCACCTGACGTTCGATTTAAAGAAACGGTTTCTGCATTGATACGAACTTCAATTGCATGACCCGATTGATCAATGCGTTTAGGCAATGCATCAATGCTTAAGCCCTCTGCAATTCTCAACTGCTGTTCCACCAGATCAATACCGGATGTCATCTCAGTGACCAAATGCTCCACTTGTAAACGGGTGTTCATCTCCATGAAATAGAAACAATCTCGGTTCAAGTCATACAAAAACTCGACCGTCCCAGCACCCACGTAATCAATACCATCCGACAACTGTTCAGACCACTCTGATAGTTGCTCAACTTGATCATCAGTAAGTACATACTCACCGGACTCTTCAATGATTTTTTGGCGATTCCGCTGCAAAGAACAGTCGCGAATACCGGCCATTCTAAAATGACCGTATCGATCTCTAAGTATCTGTACTTCAATATGACGCACATGCTCTACGAGCCGTTCGATGTACAAATCTGCACTGCCAAAGGCACTTTTTGCTTCCTGTCCGACACGTAAGAACGTCTCATCCAACTGGGATAGCTCCGAAACAATACCAATGCCTTTACCACCGCCGCCGTGACTGGCTTTGATCAAGATTGGAAGCCCAATACGTTCAACTAAAGCACGCGCCTGATTTAAGCTCGACACAACCCCGTGACTGCCAGGCACCACAGGGACGTTCGCTTTATTGGCCGTTTCAATGGCTTGAGCTTTATCCCCCATGAGAGCAATACTTTTATGATCAGGCCCTATAAAATTAATGTTGTGCGCTAAACACTGTTCCGCAAATTCTGCGTTTTCTGATAGAAAACCAATCCCCGGATGCAATGCATCAACGCCTTCCAGCTCAGCAACACGCAACACCGAACCGGAATTTAAATAGCTTTCTTCCGCTGTTTGACCACCCAAACAGACAAGCCGATCACCACTGAGCAAACAATCCACCACACGAGAATGCATATCAGGGTCCGATTGAACTAACACAACATGCTTACCCAACTTATGAGCCGCGTTGATTAATCGCTCTGCAGTACATCCACGCGAGTGAATCAAAACTTGAGAAATAGGTCTATATACCTTATCCAACACATCGGAATAGGCATTCTTTGCGTCTAAACTCTTACGCTTCATTAACCAATGCGCCAGCACATCATTCAACGTGGTGGTCGCAACCGGTAATCCTGGGTCAATCTCTCTCAGCTTCGAATCCAACCCGGGGATGAAAGGATGCCGAATCAATCCCTGCATGGATGATAACGACGCTAATTCAGACGATGAATTAACCTCAGACGCATCCATCACCAGATAATTCGAAAGGCTCACTTGCAATGGCAAGTGCTCAGGCACAACCACTTGGCCCGCAAAAGGCAAGTTCGTGCCTGAAAGATAATAACTTTCCACATCCGGGTGAGTCACCAAGCTCGCTTGAGCGCCGCCCGTACAATCCCCAAAACCTATAATCATTATCTGACCACCGGCATCAACAAAGCGACTGATCGCTTCATTCACAACGGCCATTGAAAATAAGGCTGAACCACCTTCTTTCGTCTGCATTCCACCGGATGAAATCAATCCCACGACCGGCAAACCGTCTCTTTGTGCCCGATCCAATAGCCGACACAGTTTCTCTGCCGATGCCATATCAAACGCACCGGCCTGAAAAGAAACGTTACTGATAAATGCTGCGACCTTGCGTTGCTCGCTGTTAGGCATGTCTAACACATCGGCGTCATCATGCCCTGTGACATTTAAAACCTGTTCAGACAAAACACCTTCACCGGTAGTCAAGCCGCAAGCATGAATATTACTCGTCACGGCTTGCTCAATTCTTTCACTGAAACCAGGAAATTGTTTTGCATTAGAGGACATCAAAAGCGAATCAAAGGTCGTCCATTGAGAAAAGAGCAACGAAACCCACTGATCCGAAGATACTAAGCGTTGTCGTTTCGTTTCATTCAGAACTTGCTGAACCCTGATATTTCGAGACGCTTGGGATACGCGATACCAAAAGTCTTTTTGACGACCAATAACCGTCGGCTGGAATGCGCCATCAAAAGGAATACCTCGAACCTGTTTTTGATATACACGCACCAGTAATGTACTCACAAAATACCCAGCAACCACCAAAAGGCTTTGCTCGATTCTTGGGTGTTGTCGTTGCTTCCATTCGTTGATTCGGGTGATTTCAGATAAGACTAATTGTTTTTCATTCAGGTAATTTAACCAGTGTAAAAAGCGTTGTGCTCTTTCACGGTCGACACCTAGCTTAACCGCCTCAGTAATTGATTGTTTTAAAAGTCGATTAACCGTTTGCGTTGAAAGCGATAAATGCAATGAATATTCCCAAGCAACGGCACAAATATCTTTCAATACCGACTCGTAGCAAGAATCCAATAATACAAACTGCTCTAGATGATGCTCCAACAAATCCCTCAATTCCGGCATCATTAATAAATCCTTGATGTCATACTGAGGTTTAGACTTCACACCGTTGATTTCTGATTTTGATGAACGGCTTCCTTGAGAATTGTCCAAATTCAAATTATCAGACCCTAACCAATGAGCCTTCAATGCAGTAACACAGTTCGCCAAGTCAGACTGCCATTGATGATAAAGATACAAAGCCAACTCAAGTGACAACGACTCATACAACGCATAAGGACTGCCTTGTGGCAGTTGACCGATTCGCCCTCCAAACAATGCCGTTTCGCCGTCCTCCGCCGACTCGCATTTCTGATGATGCAATCGAGCTTGCATCAGCAACCAAAGCCGTTGAATTCGTTTCTCATACCGAACAGGATGGCTGCTTTGTAGCCATTGATCCAACACCGAAGGCACCGGTTTACGAGACGACTTTCCCGCTGTGCTGTCCTTCTTAAGAGAGACCGTCTGAGAAGATTCGTTCTTAAGTGAATCAAGCTTTAACGCCATAAGTGCTTGAGAGGTTCCATTCTCTCTATCACCGGATTCGCTAATGCCTTCAGTGAACACTAAACGACGCCTTAATGACGTAGCTCTGAGCGCACGAATGTCATTACCTTGCGCGGTTTTCGCTTGCAATAATTTTAAGGATTTACCAAGTGCAATTTTCAAACGGTCACTGAATTCATTGCTGCCCAATGGGCTAAAATCAATGACACCATCGATCGTTCCGTCTTGTTGCAATTCAACCGCACTGATACCAATTAACCGAGCACATTGCTGCCAACTTAATTTTTCTCTGCGCGCAATGGCGGCCAACCCTTGAGGCTGAATCGTGCTGAAAACACCGTCTCTCACAGACAACAACAGATTCGTAGACGCCAGAGGTATTGCTCCGCCGGAATACCCTTTACCAAAAATTACGCCGATTGATGGTACATCCAACGCACAAAAACGACTGATCAAACTGGAGATACTGTGCGCCTGCAAGTTCGCGTTGGCCTCTGCACCCGCATTCGCACCCGGTGTATCAATAAAAGTAATAACAGGTAAGCGCATGGCAGATACGTCATTTAGCCACGATTCGACTTTACGATGATGGCTTGGCATCCAAACGCCATTTCTAACGGCTCTGTTTTGTGCAACCACTGCAACTTCAAATGACTCCCCTAAGGATTCATCAGAGAAACTGAGCTCAATTCGAGCTAAAAATAAGGGACCTTGGTCATAATCGATTGAAATCCGGTCTGCAATTCTATGAATTAAAGTCACTGCAGATGAACGGTTCATATCATCGACAGGTTGCAGCACATCACGACCATAAGCTTGATGCGTTTTTGCCTGAATTTCGGCAACGTGCTCTGTTATTTCAAGCGTCGACATAAACGGAGGTGACAATAAACACGTCTTAGTCTCTTCTTCCCGGGGCGTACTCGCCTCGGCGGTATTTTTAATATCCATTTCCAACATAAATTACCCATGTTTTCAGCAAGCATGACCACTGATAATCTCTTGAGAATGAACCCAATAACTTGATCAATGCTTCGAATTTAACGAAATGAAAGCGCTAAACGGAACGATTAAACAAACATACTTAGAGCGTCACGATCACAAGTCCACTTTCACTGCTTGTTGGTAATCAACAGAAGACCAACCAAAACCAAACAGTTTTAGAAAGTCTTCTTGATAACTTTCAACGTCTGTTATTTGGTGTACGTTTTCGGTGGTGACTTCATTCCACAAGTGCGCAACGGCGTCTTGAACTTGTGGTCTCATTTCCAATTCATCCAATCGAAAACGATAAGACTTATCTTTCTGACAGACGTCCTGCGTTGCTGGATACAACCCAGTTTGAAACAGGCGAATAATTTGCTCTATACAACCTTCGTGCAAACCTTGCGTCTTCATCACTCGATACAATACGGATATGTACAAAGGCAAAGAGGGAATCGCAGCACTGGACTGAGTCACAATGGCCTTGAGCACCGCCACCGAAGCAGGTTCAGCGCTCGCCTGTAACTCTGACTCCGAACCAAGAAGCCGGTTAATCTGTCCGCAGTAATGTTCTACGTCTTCTTTCGCTGCACCTAGCGTAGCCGCCCCATAAATGGCTTTGGTCATGTCACCACCTAAGTAACTAAATGCTACGGTTTGCACTTTAGGATCTAACACACCCGCCTCGTTAAGCGCCTTCATCCACAGATACCAATCTTCGCCACCCATCACGGTGACGGTGTCTTCTATTTCTTGGTCAGACGCAGGCTCAAGTGAGAAGTCCACCAACGAGCCTGTTTTCGTATCAATGGTTTGTCCTGAAAATGCATTACCTATGGGTTTAATGGAAGAGGAATAACTAATGGCTTCGCCATTGGATGAAAGGCGAGTTCGACGAGGTGCTGCCAAGCTATAAACCACCAAATCAACGGTTCCCATCTCTGCTTTGATGGTATCAATGGTTTGCTGTTTTACTTCTTCTGAAAACGCATCACCAGAAATAGAACCCGCAAAAAGGCCCTCTTCTTTTGATAAGTGTTCAACGTAATGATTGTTGTACCAGCCCGCACTGGCCGGCTTATTCGCGCGCGGCGGCTTTTCCAATGACACTGATAATGTGTTGGCCTTATAGCCCAACGCACAAGTGATCCGAGAAGCAAGACCGTACCCTGCAGAACCACCCACGATCAATACGCGCTTCGGTGTATTAGACAACGATTCCACTGGTAAGTTTTCCACTGAAAAAGCAGCGTTCACAGTCTCCGCTTGTTCTCTTACGTGCGCTTCACAACCCGTTGGGTGCGCCGTAGTGCATAAAAAACCACGAACCTTTGGCTGAACAACGATCGCGTTTGATTCTATATGACTCATGCGACCTCCCGAGCCGTTTGATCATCAATGTACCGATCAAAGACCAAGGTTGCGTTCGTCCCACCAAACCCAAAACTATTCGACATAACACGATTCAAATTCGCAGCCTGTGTTTGAATACAGAGAGGGTAATCCCTCACCTGATCATCCACTTCGTCCAAATTATGACTGCCTACAACGTACCCATCTCGCATCATCAATAAACAATGAATTGCTTCATGCACACCCGCTGCGCCAATAGCATGACCGCCCAATGCTTTTGTCGACGATACCGGAGGTGATTGATCACCAAATACCGTCTGAATGGCAGCCAGTTCCTTCACATCCCCAATACGAGTACTGGTGCCATGTGCATTGATGTAATCAATTTCTTGAGCATCCTCTCCCATCGCCAATTTCATACATCGCGCAGCACCTTCACCTGAGGGTTGTACCATATCATCACCGTCACTGGTGGCACCGAACCCAGTCAGTTCGGCTAAGATATTGGCACCACGAGCAAGGGCGTGTTCCAACTCTTCCAACACCAGAAGCCCAGCACCACCGGAAATAACAAACCCATCACGCGCTTGATCATAAGGGCGAGAAGCTTCGCTCGGCGTGTCATTATAGTCTGTGGATAATGCCCCCATGGCATCAAACTGAATCGCCATGGTCCAATGAATATCATCACTGCCACCAGCAAACATCACATCCTGTTTGCCTAATAAAATCTGCTCGTACGCTGCGCCAATGGCATGAGAGCTGGTTGCACACGCAGAGGTAACGGCATAGCTAACGCCTCGAATACCAAACGCCGTGCTTAAACATGCCACAGTTGAGCTGTGCATACCTCGCGTCACTCGATATGGCCCTACACGGCGAATGCCTTTGCTTTGCATCACTTCCACAGAGTCGACAATTTCATCCGTCGCCCCGCCACCTGAACCAATAATCAAACCGACGCGATCATTACTTATTTCATCTCGACTTAAGCCACTATTAATGATCGCTTGCTCCATGGCATGATAACCATAAGCGCCGCCTCGACCCATAAATCGAGACACGCGTTTTGGAACCAGCGACGTTTCATCAAAATCAATCAAGCCACTGATGTGTGAACGCATCCCAATTTCTTGAAAGGATTCGTTGATACCAATCCCGCTTTGTCCTTGGCGTAAAGATTGGCTCACATCGTCCAAGGTATTCCCTAGACTGGATACAATACCTGCACCTGTCACAACTACTCTTTTCATATAAATACCTGTTATTTTAAATCCATTTATAGAAAAGCGGCTTAGATCAAGGCAGCTTTCAAGTTACGGGCGCTGTAAATTTCCACGCCATCGGCATAAACAAAGCCGTCTGCAATCGCCAGCGTCATTCCACGCTTAATGATTCGTTTGATGTGGACATGAAATCGTACCTTTTCGGTGGTCGGTAAAATCTCACCACAAAATTTCACATCGCTAACGCCTAAAGCACGGCACTTGCCGACGTGTCCTTGAGAAGCAAGAAAAACCCCCATGGTTTGCCACAACGCATCAATCCCCAAACAACCAGGCATAATAGGATCCCCAGGAAAGTGACACTTGAAAAACCAAAGGTCGGGATGAATATCAAATTCAGCGATTACTTCACCACGATCATAAAGACCGCCTTCTTCTGTGAGCGAAACAACGCGATCCAATAATTGCATTTCACCCTGCGGTAATTGCATTTCCAACTCATCGATTATTGGAACCGATGCCGATAACTGCTCTTTTGTGAAACTTGCCTGTAACATCTGTTTTTGCCTCCATTCAGCAAAAGCCCATATGGTTGATGTTGGCTACTTTAACGATCCCTTAACTCCGTTGCTTGACACATGGACTCAACCATTTGACATCTCGAACCAACCTTCAGGACAAGCATATTCAATCCTTTCATAGACTTTTATCATTCAGGAAATCAAAAACGTAACGTAATAAATAAGTAGAAAACCCTATGAATATGGTCGCAAATTCAACCAAAGAAACGGCTCTCGCAGACAGTTCAGCACAAGCGTCACCTCAGCTACAATCATTGCTTGAGCAACTTATGCACCTTTCCACAACTCAAAAAGGTGCGTCTGATGTAACTGCCTTCATGACATTCTTAGGGCATTGGATTAGCCGTCGGTTTGAGAGCATAGACATTCAAGGCCTAGAGCACGTATCCAATGATCGATCACACTTATTCATTAGCAATCACAGAGACATACTCTTGGATGTCGTTTTGATTAATCATGCGTTATTGAATAAAGGAAAAGGCGCTGCACGCGCAATCATTGGCAGCAACTTGATGGAAGATTCCGCCATGTCATCACTCATGTCGTTAGCAGGATGCATTGTTGTGCCTAGAGGAGAAATGCCACTTAAACAGAAGTTTCTAGCGTTAAAAGATCTCAGCAACACTCTGTGTGATGCTCAGAAAAGTAGCCACCTCTGGATAGCCCAACGAGAAGGAAGAACTAAAGACGGCATCGATCAGACCAACCCTGCCATCTTAAAAATGCTCTCGCTGGCCCGCAAAAAAGAGCAACCGTTACGCGACTTTCTCAATGAAAAAAACATCACCCCCGTTGCAATTTCCTATGAATGGGACCCAAGCGATACCCATAAAGCCCTGGAAAACCACTTCCGCGCTATTGCAGGCCCAGAAGGAGACATACCAAGAACGGATGGCATCAAACATTTAATAGACAGTTTAGAATCTTGCGCTGGTCGCGTGACAGTACGCTTTGGAAAGCCCCTAGAGGCAAAAGAAAATAATGAAATTGCCAGCTTACGCCAACAGATGGATCAATTCCTCCTCGAAAAATATCGTCTGTATTCAAGCCATCAAGCCGCTGCACGCAAACAAGCAGGCGAAATAATGCCTCCCCACCTTCTGTATGCATTTACTCAATTACAGAGACGCTGCAAATCCCTGCCTAAACCAGCCCAAGAGCAACTGTTTAATATTTACAGCAACAGCTTTCATCACTATTCAAATAGTCGTTAGATTAAAAAGCGTCTAGATTTAGAATTATCCTAAATTCAAAGCAGTCATCGGCTTAACCCGAGAGCAATACGCTCCCAGAACAGAAAAGGCACTGAAGCGTTGGCTTCAGTGCCTTAGAATTCAGTAATTAATGGTCATCCGTGTCGTCGAAAACAGATACAAACACCTCTATCCTTGTCCATCGCTTCCTGCCCTACGGTTTCAGCAGCTAGAGACTTCCAGTCCAAATCCCTGTGACAACACTCACCTGTAATTTGCTTATCTAAATGCTTTACTCATAGACCCAACAGATAGGTCTAACAGCTGTTCTTACCAATAGCACATATCAGAGAAGTAGCAGCATAAAGCGTCGTGGTTAATTTGTTCTTTGCTGTTATGTGGAACAAAGACTTCGTATTGAGTAGTAAATTCCATAATAAATAACCCCTTGGGTATCGGTGTTTCAAAATTATTAGAAGATAAGCGCTTATGGCGATTAACTTCTTGTCAGGGTTATTACTTTATGGGATTAAGAAAGAACTTTCTTGACTACCAGTACCAAGCTTTTGACATCTGGTAACAGGTTGACCAAAAGGATAGGAATTATGGAAAAGCCATTGCCGTACCTGTTGAAAACACGGTAATGGCCTTTTAGATCTGACTAATCGACTTCAGCCAGTGTTGTTTCTACAGGAATCGTTTCTGAAGGCGCTGTACTTGCAACGTTATTTCTTTGTACTGCACTCTTAAGTGCCACCACCTGGTGCTCAATCCATTGATCTATGGAGGTTTGGATCTTAGCCAATGAGACTTCTTCCCACTTATTCTCTAAACGCTCATGACCCACCATGCTCACTAAGGTTTTCGCAACTACTTCGTTCGTTTCAGCATCAACAAATTCAGCCTCAACAAACATATTGATTTCTTCGTCTCGAGTTCCAATCGCTTTAGTCGCGCCAGTGAAGACAAGTGCTGCGGGTAAGAACTCATAAAAACGCAATGACTCATCGTGCGTTTCTAGCCCTGTAATGGCCACACGTGCACGTAGCGTTTTACCACTCACCCGATCAGAAACACGATAATATTCTTTTAACTTGTTGGTCAGAGCCGTCGTCATGTATTTACGAATGCTGTTCATCGCCTTGTTCGTAATTTGGCGATCTCGTTGGATACCACGTTCTACTCGTATCGGCTCCACTATGGCCGTTTGATAGCGATTTAGGTTTACGCCTGGCGCGATCCAACCTTTTGCGGCAATGAATTCGGTTTCTTCTACTTCAACGGTGTTTAATGGTCGGTAGTCTTCCATAAACCCAGTATACGGTCGATCCACATCAGGGGCTTTTGGCGCAAATAACGCACAGCCAGTCATTGCTACAACAATAAAGGACGTCAAAATCAGTTTGATACTACGCATTCTCTCAGTTTCCTTATAATTTTTATTATTAGGTCTGAACTCAGTTACTTATCAAAAGCTCAACTGAATTCATTAGAACAGGTCATTGAGACTATTCAGTTACACTCAGTTACACAAGTAATTTCATAGTAAAACGCGACTTACGGCTTAAAATTTGGCCCTTAAAAACATAAAGGGCTCCCTAAGGAGCCCTAATACCATGTTTATTTTTTGGAAGGCTTATGCCTCTCAAAAACATGATTTCACATTAGCCAACGACAGCAAACGCCTCTTCTGATATATCCATCAAACTGCTCGATCCCGACATGATCGACTCACGATGTGCACTTGTTCTAGGCAAGATCTTATCAAAGTAGAACTTCGCAGTCTCAATTTTACCTCGGTAAAAGTCAACTTCAGTCGTTCCTGCGGCTAATTGTTCTTCTGCCTTTTCAGCCATCATCGCCCAAAAGTACGCCATCACAACGTAACCGGAGTACATGAGGTAATCCACCGACGAGGCACCCACTTCATCTCGATTTTTGATCGAGCGATAAACCACTTTCAACGTTAAGCGATTCCACTCGCTGTTCATTTGCTTCAAGCGTTTAATCAAGGGTTTAATTTCTGAACGGTGCTTGCCTGTTACAAATTCAGACTTACCATTACAGTAGTTCTTCACTTCTTTAGTGAAACGTCGATATGCTCCACCACGGTCCATTAAGATCTTGCGGCCTAACAAATCCAAAGCTTGAATGCCTGTCGTACCTTCGTACAACATGGAGATTCGTGTATCTCGAACGATTTGCTCCATGCCCCATTCTTTAATGTAGCCATGTCCACCAAACACCTGAACGCCTAAGTTGGCAGCTTCATACCCAGTTTCCGTCAAGAACGCCTTAAGGATTGGCGTTAAGAAGCCCAAGTCATCGTCTGCTCGCTCTTTGATTTCTTCAGTGGCGCCATCGACAAAATAATCGGCGATCAAGGCAGCATAATGCAACATTGCTCGACCGCCTTCAGCAAAGGCTTTCTGAGTCAGTAGCATACGACGAACATCTGGATGAACAATGATCGGGTCCGCAACCTTATCAGGGGCTTTCTTTCCTGACAACGAACGCATTGAGCAACGATCTTTCGCATACGCCAATGCGCCCTGGAATGAACGTTCCGCCGCGCAAGAACCTTGCATTGCCGTACCAATTCGAGCGGTGTTCATAAAGGTGAACATGCAATGTAAGCCTTGATTAGGCTCACCGATTAAAAAGCCTTTTGCGCCATCCAAACTCATTACGCACGTTGATGAAGCCTTAATGCCCATCTTCTTTTCAATACCTGAGCATACGATTCCATTTCGCTCCGCCACATTGCCATCGGCATCAGGCATAAACTTAGGAACAATGAATAAAGAAATACCACGCGTACCCTTTGGTGCATCGGGTAAACGGGCCAGTACAATATGAACGATGTTTTCTGCCATGTCGTGTTCACCGGCAGAAATGAAGATCTTCGTACCGGTCAGGCTGTAAGAGCCATCCGCATTGACTTCGGCTTTGGTCTTAACCTGCCCTAAATCCGTACCACACTGAGGCTCGGTCAAACACATGGTCCCTGTCCAAGCGCCTTCCGTCATCTTGGTAAGGTAAACTTGTTTCTGCTGTTCATCACCGTGCATGAAGACGGTATTCATAGCCCCCATACTCAAGCCTGGGTACATGCCCCAAGACCAGTTTGCAGTACTGATCAACTCAGATTTAAGAACACCGATGGAGATAGGTAAACCTAAACCACCGTACTCTGTATCATGACTTATGCCCTGCCAACCGCTATCGACATAAGTTTGATAAGCTTCTTTATACCCAGCCGGTGTTTTCACCTCACCGTTTTCAAAATGACAGCCTTCCTCATCACCCGTCTGATACAAAGGTGCCAATTCCTGTTCACAAAACTTTGCGCATTCATCCAGAATGGCATTCACCATGTCAGGCGTCGCTTCCGCCCCTTTCTCAAAGTTCCCATAGTGCTGATAGGCATTAAATAATTCTTCAAATACGAATTTCATGTCTCGTATTGGTGCTTTAAATTCTGGCATGTTCTTTTCCTTTCTTACTGAAAATTAAATGGTCTCCGGCATAAAGAACGTAAATAAAAAAGAGACAGCAGCCCTTACGATACAAGACCGAAAGGACCCACTGCCCTATAAAAATAATAGCGAATCGTTCTTTCAAAGTTCTGGGTCATCACCGGGGACAATTAACATGATAAACCCAGCTCAGCATTGTGAAGATTTACCTTCATAAATGAAGGTCATTAACTGACAAACAACCTGTCATATTAGGCCACACCAACATCGAAGAACATTAGATACCAATTCGTTGTCCAATTGCGTCATGTATGACGGTTTACGCCAACAAATTAGACATGTGACGACAATCACAGTGAACACGTGTTCGCCATATATACTTAATTCAAAAATAACAAAAATAAAAAGTGATCCTATGAGAACTTACAGCCTAGTCAGCCAAGTTTTATTTACATGCGCCTTATCTGCTACAGCGTCTGCAGAACTGCGTCCCATAGAAGACAGCGACCTATCCAATGTTACGGGTCAAGCCTTCATCACGTTCGATAACTATGAAGTAACTCAATTTACGGGCGGCTATTCCGCACCTTCGGAAGAAATAGATACTGAATTTTATAAGATAAACTTTGGTGCTGACATTGAAACGAATTTGTCCGTTGATCATCTCGTATTAGGGGAAGCTGACCGATATGAAAACGGGGAGATATGCCCTGCCACAGGCTGTGACCCTAGCCGGACTCAAGAAGTAATGGACGCTGACGTGAGCATCCGTAACTTTGCATTAGGAACTTATGAGAAACAGGACGATGGCACCGTCGTTGAAAAACCATTTCAACTGACTAACCCATTCTTCGAAGTTGCATTTGAAAATAAACCCGATGGCACTCGCGCTGTCATTGGAGCCCGATTAGGGTTTGAAAAGTCCGGCGGTATTTTATCCGGTGACATTGAAAGCTTAACGGGAAATGTAGACGTTAAACTAGAAGGAACGGAACTGGTGGGAGGCATCATTCCTGTTTATATTGAGGCTCAAGCCCTTCTACAATACGCCGAAGGCGGGGACCCTAACGGTGAAAATGTCGGTGGCTTTGATCCCATCCGAGCTCAGTATATTGGTGTTATTGATGGAACAAACATTACTGCACTTGGAGGCCTATTAGATATTGTTCCTGAAAATTGTAGTACATCAACCGGTACAGATACCTGCCAACCGTTAGCTCAGTTCCAATCTTTAGAACTGGGTAAAGACAGTTCCGATGGACTGGTTAGCAACTTCTTTTTATCTTCGCAGTCAAAAGACATTGCTTGGGCAACTGATCCCAACGGAAATCTAACACCTACCTATGGCCAAGATGCAGGCGGTAAAACAATTGTAACGCATGAAAACTTTCAGCAAACCTACCAAGGCGGTTTCATTAACATCCCTAGTGGTGGCCTAATTTTAACACCACATGAAGCCGAGGTTGGCTTACCTCGTTTACCAACACGCTACACCGATGCGGCCTTAGGTCTCTTTTAATACCTTTTCGTACTTCCTTGAACCAAAAATCTTTCGCCAGCGCTTTAGACGCTGGCTTTTTTATGCCCATACCCCACTGACTTTGCTTTTCTGACCTTACAATATCAGGCATGATGAAGTAATGAGCAAGCCCAAACCCGCACTCCAATGCCAATATGCAGCCCTGTTAGTCGATATGGTTTGTACTGACGAAGAGCAAAAGTTAGAACTGCTTCAACGTGCAGGAATACGCCCTGCTTTATTAAGCAGCCAAGACGCATTTTTAAACGAAGACCAGCTAATTGGCTTAGTTCACAGTGCTACCCAACATCAAAGTAATCCGGCGTTAGGCATTAACTTTGGTGAACGCCTCAATCTCATGACTCATGGCGCATTAGGGCAGGCCGTACTGAGCTGTAACACCTTGGAACAAGCATTAAACTTGCTTTTAAAATACTATCGAACTCGAATGCTCTCCGTTCAAATGGAACTAACCTTTCATCAAGGTATGGCCATTCTTTCTCTGGAGTGTGATATATCGGACAGCCTGACGCAGCGGTTCATGATTGAAACCATCTTCACCTGCATTGTCCGAATTAACATGTTCTTCTTTGGTATGAAGCTTATGACGCAAGGCCAAGTGCATGTTTCTTATCCAAAACCCGAACACTTAGCTGCGTATCAACACACCTTCTTTGATGGCATTCACTTCAGTTGTCCAGACAATTCTTTGCAATTCAAAACAGAATTACTAACACTTCCTATGGCGATGCCTAACCCTTCTGCGCTTAAACAAGCGGAAGAGGCATGTACCAAAATTTTAGCCCGACTGCCCAAACAACAATCATTAACAGAACAAATCAATGCCTTAATTTTTGAGGAACAACGAGGCTTCAGCTCATTAGAAGATATGGCGAGCATGCTACATATGTCAGGCAGGACATTAAGACGAAAACTGGCAGAACTGAATACCAGCTACCGACAATTAACCGATCAAATTAAGTTGTCCAAAGCGAAGAAAAGCTTATTGGCGGGAGATTCCGTCGAGGATATTGCTGAACAACTTGGGTATTCCGATCCAAGTAACTTTGGACGAGCATTTCGGAAGCAGGCAGGAATGCCCCCCTCCGAATACAAAAAGACCATCAATTAAGCCCGATGATCAAAGATTATTGAGTTAACTTCCTGCCGTTATTCGTTGCAAACTCAATCCAACGATCGATAGTAGGCTTAAGCAATGCAAGGGAGAGTTTCTCTTGCCCATTCACAACAACCGTTGGAGCAACCCCAGTAATCACAGACTGAGCCAACAATTCACCCGTTTCAACATCTCGCGCTTCCAATTCAAAGGCAATCACTGCGTCGTCATTTCGGGGATTCACAGAGGTTTCTTCGGCGGCGGAGATTAAGGCCTGAGATACCACTTCATGCGACTGATAATCCTTATCTAGCGTTTCTACCGCAGTAATGGCCGCTCTCACTCTTGCTTTTTTCTTACCTTTTTCAGGCATGTCCTGGCTGATAAAAATCGAGGCAAGACGCAGTTTTCCATCAACATAGATCAAAATATCCGTCAGCATTTGATCACTTACTTGCTCTGACGGACGCACATCAGGATAAAACTGAGTAGAAATGTACTCAAGTTCGCCATATTCACCGGAGTAGAGTTTAGGATTAACCCAACGCTTCACCGCGAAAGAATCTTGGGCGATGGTTTGCCCTAATAACGTGTAATCTGAAAGAAACCCTGAGTATTGCTCACCTTTTTCTGGCTTTTCTTGGGTACTTTGACATCCCGCCAAAACCAAACTGAAGCATGCTGCTGCACACCACATCAGTCCCTTCTTACTCATCATGTCACCACCTCAGTTATTAGAAATTCGATCAACCCACCCTTTGACCGAGAATATAGCCTACTCTCTACGCAATTGTTATCAACATTTAAATGCACCATAAGAACATTGCTTGAGTAAACAAACACTGCTGTCCTCGTTTAGCCATCATTAATGAATAAATTCCTACTTCTATAGATTAACAAATGAAATGACATAAAACCTAAATCTCTATGTTCTATAAACTCATCCTTTCGGCCCTTGCAAATCCACCATCAATTGCTAAATTGAGGGATACTACTAACTAAAGAGTCAACTATTAACAATCGCTGGAAAATGGATTGGAAAGGCTCTAAGTATTGGATGGTAAGCTGTATGGATGCTCTTATTAATCGACAGATTCAGCAAATATCAGAGTTCAGAGCAAGCTGCTATTGGTTCTTTTCAACACTCTATGCAAACGAACTCGATGATGATGCGCTTCTTTCGCTCGCTCAAGGGGCAAACAGGGATCGGCTCATTAAACTGTCAGAAACGCCTTCTCTTGCTTTAAACAGTCGACGACTGCAAAGAAACCTTGATCAATTGATGGGCCTTGAATGCCCAACAGAGACATTAAAAAACGAATACGCTGAATTATTCTTGATGGAGAACAGTAAAGGCGCACCGCCATACGCGTCTGTCTATCAATCTCATGAAAGACGTTTATTTCAAGAACCCCATTTCGAAATGCTTCAGCGATTGAAAGACATTGGCCTACCCGCCATCGAGGGGTGTAACGAGCCCGCTGACCACCTAGCAATTCAACTGGATTATTTAGGAAATGCGGTCATTCAAGCCATTCATAGCCATGCTTATGAGTCGAGCCGACTGCAGAAATCTTTTATTCAAAACAACTTACTCACATGGCTGCCCGAGTTTCATCAGCAAATGAGGCAAACCCATAACTCTGATGTCTATCAATCATTGACCGATTTATTAATATGCTTTCTCAAGCACGACTTAAACAGTCTCTAACCCCCAAATCACAGCCATTGATTATTGCAGATATATGCACTCAAAATCACACCAATGAGCGGCGCCTTAACGTCGCTTTTTCCTTAGGCCGCTCCCAACGCATTAACCAGATAATCGACAAATACTCGAGTTTTATTTGGCATAAAGTCCGATTGAGGGAAGATTAAATTCACTTCATGTGGCAAACGCTTAGCCCCTTTAAATAACTCCACTAAGCGGCCTTCTGATAACGCATCTTCAATTAAATAGCTCGGTAATAAAGTCACCCCCATACCTGCCACCGCCGCTCGATACGCTGAAAATGTATCGTTCAAGACCACTTTCTTCTGACGGTCGTTCACTATGAGATCAGGTATCAGGCTCAAATGCCGTTTAATAATGGATTGAACATGACCAACAAAAATAAACTGATGATTCGCCAATTCAGAGGGCGTCGCCGGTAACCCACAACGGGCAATATAGTCAGGCGATGCACAAGGCACTAAATACCCAGTCATTAAAGGCCGACATTTTAGGCGCGAATCTCTAAGCTCCCCCACCCTAATTGCTAGATCGAATCCAGCATCGATAATATCAAGTGATTCGTCTGAGATATTCAATTCAAAATGAATATCCGGATACTCCAAAGAAAAACGAGCTAACAGGTCAATTAATGTGCCTCTGGCAAAGGTCAATGTACAGGTTATCTTCAGCAGCCCAACCGGTTTAGCAGACAGGTTCTGCATCCGATGTTGTGTGTCTCGTATTTCTTCAATAATTCGCTGACAACTGTCGTAATACACTTGACCGGCTTGCGTTAAACTTAGAGAACGCGTCGTTCGGTTCACCAACTGCACCCCTAGCTTAACCTCTAGTTTTTTAAGATACCGGCTAATGGAGGCGGCGGTTGTCTCCAATTGATTTGCAGCACCGATGAAGCTGCCTGCATTCACAAGCGTAACAAATACCTGATGATCATCTTTGAGTAACATACGACATTCATTTCTTAGCGGAAAACGGCCAATTATTACAGTTAACGTAACAATCATTTACGTCTTAGTCTATTTATTGCAAACACTGCAACGAATAAACTGCCTCAACATCACTTGTCCACTGTATATTTTGAATTGAGGTACTTATGTATTGGTTTAAATTCTACGTATTTTTTAATGTATTAATTCTGACTGTTTTAGCGTTGCACGTATCCAGAGTGCGTATAAAAGAGAAAACTCCTAATGGCGATGGTGGCAAAGTAAGCCTTAAGAAAGCCATCCGTAGTCATGTAAACGGCGTAGAACACGTGACTGCGTTTGGCTTGCTTATTCTTGCGCTCGCAGCAGATACAAACACAATCATTCTCGCAACACTTGTTATTGGTTTTACAATCGCACGAGTGGTTCACGCCGCAGGCATGCTAAACGTATCCGCAGCATTAAGAGTATCTGCTGCATCCATCACATATCTGGCTGAAGTCGCGGGATTAATCGTACTCGGAAGTCAGCTACTGACGTAAGAATCGACTGTATATCACTACAATAGTGTAACAATACAATTCCCCCATTTTGGTGGGATTCCGTTACACTGTTTTCTCCTTTGTGTGTATTTTTATAGCTAATGGAGAACGGTATGACTCTCGAATCATGGCTCGCATTTGTTGCTGCATCTTTAATTCTTACCATGACCCCAGGCCCAAGCATCTTACTCGGTATGGTGCACTCAGTTAACTTTGGTATTAAGAAAACCGTATTTACAGCCCTAGGAGACATCTCTGCTAACTTTCTACAAATGCTATTAGTGGCTGTGGGGTTAGGCGTTATTATTGCCAGTTCAGAGATGGCCTTTCAGGTAATTAAATGGTTTGGTGTGGCTACCTTGCTATACATGGGCATCAAGATGTTTTTGCAAACACCTAAAACCACGATATCCGATCAGCCTGATAACAACGCTTCGCCTAAAAAACTTTTTCTATACGGCTTCTTCGTGGCTGCCGGTAATCCTAAAGCCATTGTCTTCTTTACCGCATTTTTCCCTCAATTTATCGACCCAACACAACCCCTGTTAGCACAAATGCTCATCATGTGCCCAACCATGGCATTACTCGATTTCACATGGGTAATGATTTATGCCGCATCAGCGAAAAAAGCAACCAAAGCGATCTCAAATAATCCAAAATTCATTAATCGTTTTGGCGGATCGGCATTATTAGGTGCTTCAGGATATTTAGCATTATCGGGAAAATAAAAGAGAGATAAAACCATATGCATTTTATCGGTGTTGATACTTGGCAAACCCGTGCTAAATCGGTACTTTAGCCTGCTAAGATTAAAATAATGGAACAGTGGTCGTATGCCTCGCAATTCAACATCCAAGCCTCAAAGCCCTGCCAAAGAAGCCAACGGCAGTTATCATCACGGGGACTTAAAAAGTTCGCTGATTAAGGCGGCAAATGTCATTCTGGTACGAGACGGGGCGGACGCATTATCACTGAGAGCCATTGCTGCGGAAGTTGGCGTATCTCACATGGCGCCCTATTCCCATTTCAAGAACAAAAAAGAGTTGGTTCAAGCTGTCGCATTTGCAGGTTTTAAACAAATGTCCGCTGCTATGGAAGGTGTAAAAGCGTCTTACAACAAACCTGAAAAACTGATCTTAGAATACGGCGTTGCTTGTTTAGAGTTCGCCATAAACAACGCTCAGCTTTATCGATTAATGCTAGGTCAGGTTGAAACTCGCGGAAGAAAAAATACGCACTCTGAAAATAAGAAGAGTGAGTCTAAAGAGTCTGATCAACTCTCTGATCTGGAAAGCTTTTCTAAAACGCCTTTTATCCTCTTAAAAGAAGCCTTCTCATTACGCACAGACGATAAAGCCTTAGCCAGAGCTCAAGCGATGGGGGCATGGGCGATGGTCCACGGTTTATCTGCTCTGATCATTGAAGGGCACATTGAAATACCGGAAGGTCTATCCTTAAGACAGTTCTTAGCCGCTGCCGCATTGCAGACTCAAACGCTCTCAGAAAACTAATTCATAAAAAAACACCGTATCCCTTAATCTAATGTAAGAGATAGGGTGCTTTCTAGTGTTCATTGTTTTTTAAAAATGCACAACCTTTAAAAATGCGTTGCCTTTAAAAGCGCTGAACCTATACAACAAAGGCACCTTCAGAACAAAAGCACCTATAGAAATACAGCGCACTCATTATCGCGTTCTGTATTTCTAGGGAATTCCTATACGAGAATTTCAACGTCTTCAGTAGGGAATGCAACACACGAATGGCACCAGCCGTATTGTTCATCCGACTCGCGTAGATGTGCTTCAGCAGGATTAAAGACTTTACCTTTAGTCACTTTCACACGACACAAACTGCATTCGCCAGAACGACAAGCGTTTTCAGCCGAAAAACCATTTCGCTCCATGCTGTTAAGTAACGGCTCATCAACACGCGCTTTAAAACTACCTTGCCCTTTGATGACCACGTTTACTTCTTCTGCAGGCGATAGGCCAGCTGGCCACCCTTCTAAGGTCTCAGGGTTCTTAGGCGGTCCATTACACTCGATGCGAACACGTCGTGCTTTTACGTTCAACTTTTCCAGTTGCTCAGCGCAAAAATCATGGAAACTGGTCGGGCCACATAGATAGAACATCTTGTTATCAGTGCTGCCGATAAGCTCTTCAATCACTTCTGAGTGCAAATGCCCTGTTCGCCCTTGATAACCTTCCGGTGGACGAGAAATGATCTGAGAAACGGTTAAGAAATCATGAGCCGCATCTAATTCAGCTAACTCTTCATCAAAGATCACATCATCAACGTATCGAGACGCATAAATCAGATGAAAGTTATAAGTCAGACCGCGATCCGCGATGTCTTTAATCATTGCTCTGGCCGGTGCGATACCTGAACCCCCAGCAAGAAAGACCAAATCATTCCCATGAAAAAGCGGGTTATGATAAAAAGTCCCCATCGGGCTGGTACTTTCAAACTGATCGCCAACTTTTACGTCATTGAGTAAGTAGTTGGTCACGAAACCATTTTCTACAATCTTTACCGTTAAGTCATAATGGCCTCGCGTTAAAGGCGCAGACGAAATGGCATAAGGTCGCGCTGTTTCAACGCCATCAATATTCACAAATAAATTGATGTATTGACCCGCTTGAAACGGAGGTAACGGTAGCCCCGTAGAAACAAAACGAAATGTCTTGGTTGTTGGTGTGTCTTGAATCACTTCACACACTTCTAACGTAAGACGTTTCGGGTGCAGTTTCGAAATAGTGTTTGCAACCGCGCCCTTTTGCTCTGTGAAGTCAGTCCCTGTTTTTTCCAGTTCTGTTTGATGATCCATTGCCGTTGTGTAACCGTCAATGGCATGCAATACGTTTGATTCAGGATTCTTAAGCACAGGCTGCCTCCTCTTTCTTCGCTTGTTTCTTAGCAATGTGTTTTACTGCTGCTCGACCAGTACTTTCACCGATCATGTAGGTTGGCTGGAAGCCACCCATTCCGTTCCAACAACCCGCCATAAATAAGCCATCAACAGCGTTCATTCTTTCACGGAACAAAGCACCCTCTTGGATGTTCTGACGGAAACCGTAAATGGCACCGCCCGGCGTGTTCAGGTAGCGCATCATAGTCAATGGTGTTGCCACTTCTACTTCTTCAATATTCGCGCGAATACCCGGGAATACACGCTCCGCATGTTCGATCAGATGCTCTGCAAATTCGTATTTGGTTTTGGCGTAATCTTCAGCAGGAACGCTTTCCCATGGCTCGCCGTATTGCAGACACAATAAAGACAGAGCAGACTTGCCTTCTGGTGCGAAACTCGGGTCATCAAAGTTATAACAGGTCAACATGGTATGACACGGAGGCGTCATGCTTTCCATATTCTTGTGCGCCACTTCTTCATCACGGTCATCAATAATGAACGTTGATGCGGCCGTCACCCCAATATCTGCAGGCGTACAATCCAAACCTAGATACAGAACAAAAGCAGACGTTCCCAAGCGACGAGATTTCATGTCATTCGACACGGATTCTGGTGGCTTCTCAAAGTCCAACATTTCGTTAAATGTATGAATAGGGCTTGCATTGGAAATCACTGAGTGACATGAAATCGTTTCACCGTGTTCTGTACGAACACCCTTGATTTGCTTGCCTTCCGTTAAAATTTTCTCGGCACCGCAATTAAATTTAACTTCACCACCCGCCTCTAAAAAGGATTCCAATAGCGCACTGGATACCGCCTGAGAGCCGCCTTTAATATGAGAAGGTTTAAACTTTGCGTAGGCAAACAACATCATTGCCATGTCCTGAAATGGAATGTCTTTCGGCGGTAAGCCGATATAACACCAATAGGCAGCAATCACGGTCTTCAGATCTTCATCTTCAAAAAACTCATCCAAAACGTCTTTGAATGGGCGCAAACCATGCTTTACATAGTTCGGGCACGAAGCTTTAAGCATTTTCTCATCGCCCGTTTTCTGGGCTTTAGGAAGCATCATAAATGCTTCCATCGTCACTTTCTCACACAGAGACAAGAACTTAGGAATATTTTCAGCTTCAGAAGGGTACGTTTCGATCAACATCTTACGTAGTCCGCTCCAGCTAGCAGGCAGCGTCGCGTCAAACTCACCGGGCATAACAATACGGTACAACTCACCTTCATGAACGACTTCAATTTTGTCCATGATGCCCAGTTTTTCAAATATCTGGCGCAAGATGAATGGATTCTCATCGGTTCCCATACCACTTAACTGGTGAAGTGCTACTTCGAATTCAAAATTGCCACGTACAAATGACGTTGCACAACCACCTGGAATATTATGTCTTTCTAACAATAATGTACGAGCACCGTTACGCTGAGCTGAAACAGCAGCCGTTAAACCAGCATTTCCCGCACCAATCACTACCACGTCAAAATCTGTCATCGCGATCCCCTTTTTTGTTGTTATTCAAAATGAATAAGACCACTTCACTTTAATTACTTACCTTAACTTTACAATGTAAAGTTACAGGTTTAATTGTCGATGTGTCAACTACAGAAAAGAAAGAATCCAATAATAAAAAGCGTAATACCGAGAGATCAGAGCGACCAAAAAACGATAACCCAAGCTAGAACAAGTGGTTACCAAGGCAGGAAAGGGCTACAGAAAAAAACAAAAAAAGGGCTTTCGCCCTTTATAATAAACGCATACAAACCACTTAAACGTTATGCTCTACGTTTTTGAAACGCTTGTACCCCGTTACTGGTAAGTGTTCGTAAGATTGAAAGGTACACATTCATTTCAGGGTTAGGCTTTTTCCCCTTAGCCAAACGAGCCATTTGCTGCTCATACCATGTAATCTCAAGCATGCCTGCTTTATCCAACGCTTTAATTCCAGTCGTCAGCGGCTTCACCAAACTTTTCGGGTTCTTACCCTCTAGGATTTGCTTTGGTAAATCCGGTTGTAACGTAAGAGGGCGAGCAATCCCCACCATATCAACTTCACCAGACCCAACGGCTTCTACCATGCCTTCCGTTGACCTAAAGCCCCCAGTTACAACGATTGGTGCTTTAATCAATGTCTTCATTTTTGCCGCGAATTCAATGAAATACGCTTCTCGGTCACGAGTACTTTGCTTCGCTCCTGTCATTGCTGGCGCTTCATAATTGCCACCAGACACTTCAAACAAGTCCATACCCAGTTCATCCAAAGCTAGGATAACTTCCGTAGAGTCTTCTTCAGTAAAGCCACCACGCTGAAAATCCGCTGAATTCAATTTAATACCAATAGGAAAGCTCTCTCCTACTTCTTTACGGATTGCCAAATAAATTTCTTTAACAAAGCGCATGCGATTTTCAATGCTGCCACCCCATTGATCATCACGACGGTTATGATGAGGTGATAAGAACTGACTGACTAAGTAACCGTGCGCACCGTGAATTTGTACACCAGTAAAGCCAGCATCTTTTGACATTTTGGCAGCAAACGCAAACTTATTAATAATGCTTTGGATCTCAGATTCCGATAATGCGCGAGGAGGATTAAAGAACTGCTCCAATCCCTTCCCTAAAGGTACGGCAGAAGGTGAAACAGGGTCTGGATTAATGGCCTTAGGGGATTGCTTACCCGGATGATTCAGTTGAACCCAACAATCAGTATTGTTTCCCGTTGCTGCAGACGCCCACTTAGCCGCCTTGGATACATCCGTTCGTTCATCAAACACCACGTTACGAGGCTCGCCCAAAGAATTACGATCAACCATGACGTTACCTGTCACCAATACACCGCACTCGCCTTCCGCCCACTGCTTATAAAGCGTCACTAACCCCTTGCTTACTTGATGATCAACTGTGCCTAAGATTTCACTCATGGACGATTTAAAAAAACGGTTCTTTAATGTTTTACCGCAAGGCAATTCAAGCGGAGCTGCAAGTACTTGTGTATCAGACATTTATTACCTCAACTTTAATGATCATGATTAGACCGAAACATATTAGACCGGTCGTCTATTAAATATTTATAAAAAAACACTCAACCCGAGTGCTTCTTTAGTCTGCCCCTATTGGGCTTTTAACATTGCATCAAACATGACTTCTACCACTTCTTCAGTGGGTTCAGGACGGCCTTCAATTTTCATTCGAAGTACACTGCCCTCCCAACAATTCCATGCCATTCTTGCAAGCACATCGGCATCGAGATCGTTTCGGATATCACCTATCGTTTGCCCTTGCTGAATAATGATGGTCATCATCCGATTCCAGTTTTCGACTTCTTTTTGCAAAGCCTGTCGGCAAACCTCGCTGGTTTCAGCAATTTCACTTGCTAGGGCACCCAGAATACAGCCACCCGACCCGTCTTTATGCTCCGTCACCAACAATCGGAATACACGCTTTAATGCGGGTAACCCTAACTCACCTTTATTGGAAACAGAGGCTGCTAAACGGTGGTTTAAATCGTCAGCAAAGAATTTAATTATTTCAGCGGCAAACACTTCCTTGCTTCGAAAGTAATGATAAAAGGACCCCTTTGGAACCCCCAGTCGGTCTAGGACATCTTTAATGCCCGTGCCATGGTAACCGTTCGTCAGCAGTTCATCTAAACCGACTTCCAACAGTTGCTCTTTAATGTGTTCGTTCTTTCTCGGTCTCGCCATGGAAGGGGAGTTTACGACCGAGCGTCTATTAACTCAAGTCTTAATCGACCAATGACTTTAATTTCGAGTTTTGCACATTCACTATCAAGTGAGCAAAAAACTACCAATTCTTCACAGCCCTTAATAATTAGGACTTACACTGACTTAACAAGACGTTATCCCTATACTTATCCACATGTTTTGTGGATTACTGTCCCAAGATGCCAACGATACACATTGATTTGTTTTGCCTAATATACTCAATGTCAATGTTATTTTTTGAATTATTAACAAAATATTTTATAGGTCATGTACATATTGAGTTCATTATCAACCCAACACAAAATCATTAACAAATAAACACAACTAATTGATTTTATTATATTTTTATAATTCGTGCGTTTTTAACTCTATTCGCTTAAGCTCAGTAAACATAGGCCTTAAGGGTGTTTATAAATAACTTACTAACAGTTTTACCCACAGATCTTGTGCATAACTAATATTTATCGTTGTTTTTTATCCAATTAAATAAAGTTTGAGAGTAAAAATGCGCTACTATCTAATTACTTAACCGCCTTGAAAGTTAACACTCACACAACAACGACATAAATAATGGAATATTTCGACAGCGTAGAAAGCATCTCTCAAGAACACGCTCAAAGTCCTATCGGTCACTGGCAAAACTGGTCAAGTAACCAATCTTGCACACCCAAGCACGTGTTTCAGCCCGTATCTACCAGCGAGCTAGCTTCTACCCTCAAAGAATACTCAGGTAAGTTAAGAGTTGTGGGTTCTGGGCATTCTTTTAGCCCTCTGGTTAATAGTAACGACATGCTCATTAGCCTGAATCAAATCACTGGATTAATTGGCTCCGATAAAAGCGAACACACCGCTCGAGTGATGGCAGGAACGCCATTGCATCAATTAGGCCCTTTGCTAGAATCAATTGATCAAAGCATGATGAACTTAGGTGACATAGACCATCAATCCATTGCTGGCGCCATTACCACCGGAACGCATGGCACTGGCGCAAAGCTGTCTTGTCTTTCGCACCTAATAAAGTCAATGACGTTGATAGCAGTCGATGGTTCTGTTATTGAGTGCTCAGCCTCTCATAACAGAGAACTATTCAATGCCGCTCGCGTTAGCTTAGGGGCCTTAGGGATCATCACAGAAATTGAATTACAAAACCGACCAAAATACCGTTTGAAAGAATCCATTGATGTAGTGCCTCTCAAAGAAGCGCTCACTAACATAGAGACATGGAAACACCAGCACCGCCACGTAGAACTCTTTGCGTTTGGCTACAGCGACCAAGCCATTCTGAAAACCTTAAACATCACCGAAGAAGCGCCTTTTCAAGCCAAAGCACCGCTCATATCCGATGATTCGCTCTTAACTCTTTTCTGCGAAGTGACACGAAAGGCACCAAAGCTGACGTCTTTAATACACCATCAAATATTCCGATTCATTAAACCCAGTTCACGTGTAGATGAATCTTACAAAGCCTTAACCTCAGTCCGAAATGTTCGATTCAATGAAATGGAATACCAGGTGTCTTCTGAGACAGGTCCCGAATGCTTCGAAAGGATCATCAATCATATTCAGAAACACAAACTGCCCGCTTTTTTCCCAATTGAATACCGATATGTGGCAGGTGACGATATTTGGCTAAGTCCTTTTTACAACAGAGACTCAGCGTCTATATCCATTCATCAATATTACAAGCAGGATTACCACGGACTATTTGGTGAATTAGAGCCTATATTTGATGATTATCAAGGTCGGCCTCATTGGGGAAAAATCCATACAAAAGAACAAAAACAACTTTCAGAAATGTATCCTCACTGGGAAACGTTTCAAGCGATCCGACAAGAGCTCGATCCCAAAAACCAACTTCTGAACCCAGCCCTAAGTGCCATATTCAAGAAACCGTAAGTCATCCAACAAATACGGTTAATGATCACTCTCCATGATGGCTCGTTATAGTGCTACGAAGATAGCTCTATAAAGAGAACTCTATAAAAATAGGCAAGCGCTACTTAGTGAGTAACGCCTTTATTTCAACCCACAACAACCCCACTTGTTCGTACAATAAGCGTTCTGTTTTCTGCACGGCTTCGTAAGTGGGATACAGACTTCCAGAATGCTCTGAAGATAGAAAATAAGTAGGCGCAGGCACAGGTGACAACCCTTCTTGTGAAAAGATGTTCATCGCTCTAGGCAAGTGAGTAGCAGAAGTCACCAGCACAATGGAATGCCCTTGGGCCAGTTCCGCAATACCTTGAGCTTCTTCCCTAGTGTCTTTCGCTTCTGGTAATAACTGGATTCGGCCGGCATCAAACCCCAAAGACAAGGCAACGTTCTTAGCGACTTCAGCATTAGGCAACTGATTTTTACCCGCATAGCCAGACAACACCAACGTGGACTCTGGGTGTAAATTAGCAATACGCAAGCCTTCCACCAGTCGGGCCAGCGAAGATGAACTTAATTGAGCCTGGTTTGGATACCGATCGCCTTCCATATGACCCCCACCTAAGACATGAACGTAGGCAACGGCAGTATCTTGCTGGTATTGATAAGGAGGGTACGTCGACTCCAAGGGAATAAGTAGGCGATTGGCAATAGGGTTAAATGAACTCACCCACACAATCACCAAAGAGAGAGAAATCCAAAACACACCTGATCGTCTTCGACCCAAAGCTACGTTAATTAAGCCTGCGATCCCAACAATGAGAGCAATGGATAAAGGGGCGACCAGAGCAATCACGAACTTTTTAACTATAAATAACGGGTCCATTTAACACGCCTTGTTCACAGGTACTTATCAAGGTAAGAACTACATACCTCGTAACATAACCGATATTTCATCAGGAGAGACCGGTTTACTGAAGTAATAACCCTGAATTAAATCACAGGTCATTTCATCCAATAACTGCAAGGCCTCTGCGGTTTCCACACCTTCCGCAACGACCTTCACGCCCATGACATGCGAGAGGTAAATGATCGTACTGACAAGCGCCCGGTCAGCCTTGCTGTCATGCAACTCATCGACAAACGTTTTATCAATTTTTAGGCAATCAATGGGCAAAGACTTCAGATAACCTAGCGAAGAATAGCCCGTGCCAAAATCGTCAATGGCGATCTGAATACCTAAACGTCTCAATTCAGCAAGTATCCGAATTACGGTCTCCACATCATCCATGACCATGCTTTCTGTTATTTCCAGTTCAATGCATTTTGCAGGAAGTTGATACTTGGCCAATAATGCGACCAATTTTTCAACCAAATCCGGCTTTTGGAATTGTCGTGCAGACATATTAATTGCAACCGTAAAATCCGAAGGCGCATCCGCCAACCAAACACTGGCTTGTCTGATCGCTTCTTCAAAGACCCAATCACTGATCGGCAAGATCAAACCATTATCTTCGGCAGCAGTAATAAACTCATCAGGTGGAATAATTTGACCATCGGGCAAGACCCAACGAATTAATGCTTCTACCCCCACAATTCGAGAGCCTTTGGTGGTCACTTTAGGTTGGTAGACCAAAGAAAACTGTTTTTCTTCAATGGCCGTTTTTAATTTATTTCTTAATGAAAGGCGATGTGACGAAAGAACTGCTAACTCTTTTGCAAAAAACTGGAAGTTATTACGACCTTTCGCTTTTGCATGATACATCGCCATGTCTGCATCACGAATCAAACCATCAGGCAAATTACCGTCATTAGGGTAAACAGAAATTCCAACGCTGGTTGTAATATAGAGCGTTTCGCTGTGAATAAAGAACGGCCGTTCTAACGCCTTAATAATAGTATCCGCCAGCTCCGTCACGTCTTTCATTGAGTGAACTTCGTTCATCATAATGATGAATTCATCCCCTCCGTAGCGAGCCAATAAGTCTATCTCACGAATACACTCATTCAAGCGCTTTGCGGCGTGACATAACAGAATATCACCCACGTCATGACCTAAAGTATCATTCACGTACTTGAAACCATCCAAATCCATAAATAGGATCGCGATTCGATGGCCATGATGATGAGCGCTTGCAAGAGCCCGCTCCATTTGCTCTTGAAGTAAAGCTCTATTCGGTAAACCCGTTAGCGTGTCATGGTAAGCTTGATGCTTTGCTTGTTCTTCCGATTGCTTTAGATCGGTAATGTCCCGAAGGCTCCATACTCGACCGACGATACGATGTCCCAAAAATCTTGGCTTGGATACACACTCAACGTATCTGCCATCCTTAAAATGCAATAAACCTTGCGCTTTTTCAGACGGGTTATCATTGGTAAATCGAATAAGTTCTAAAAGCTTATCACCGTTATGAATAGTTCTTTTCAACAGCCCTTTAAGGAACTGACCAACAAAGTGATCTTCAACTTCATCGGACGTTAAACCAAAAAAGTCGGTCAACAACTGATTATGAGCGACCACTTTATGGTGATTATCAAAGACAATCAGGCCATCATTCGTTGCATCTAACGTCGTATTTAACAATGACAGGGAATCATCAAGACCTAACTTCACTGCAGCCAATTGCGTTAATTGTCGTTCGAATTGTACGGCTTGAGCTGCCAATGCTTTTGAGAGTTCTTCTGGAGATAAGCTTTTAGAAGGCACATTAGACGCATCCGCATTTGAGTGGTCCTGCGTTTCTAAACTCTCCATATATTCAGATACTTGAACTAACAACTGCTGAACGTTCAAACCGTCCAGCCGGGTTAAATCATAATTTTGAACTAACTTTTTAAGATACGGATGCATACATCAAAACTACTTTGCTCAATTTATCTTTAGCTTCATCTTGTCGTGACGAATCGAATGCTGACTATTAACGTTTACAATGTCAGATTAAGTCTAGCAAAAGCAAATATTCTGCGAATAATTCATACGAAACCCAACATAATACAGCCAGACCGTTTGTGAAGTTTTTGTAGAAAGCGTGAAGACGCTTACTCACATCTTAATTACTTGTGCATCGTTTTTATTTTTTATCTGCACATTGTTACCGAATTAGACAAGGAGTGTTTCAATATCCGAACAATAGTAACAACTCAAACACGTCAAAACTAAACTATATAATGAGCATTGTGCGCTAACCCAATGAAAAAAGAAAACTTCTCAAGGAGTGGTCTGAAATGCGCTTTCTATTTAGATATAACACATCAAATTGGCAGTAATAAAAATAATAATAGCCAATAAGATAAGCAGCCGCTCCGCCCAATAAAAATAATAAGGAGCACGCTGACAGCAAAAGCGGTTATCTCCTGTGGGTTCTTTTTCTAAGAACCCAAAGGGGGAAAGATTTTTTTCCTGTTTCCTGTTTCCTGTTTCCTGTTTCCTGTTTCCTGTTTCCTGTTTCCTGTTTCCTGTTTCCTGTTTCCTGTTTCCTGTTTCCTGTTTCCTGTTTCCTGTTTCCTGTTTCCTGTTTCCTGTTTCCTAATCGTGCGCTTTTAGCACATCAGAAACAAACTTCGTTACCACCAAACACAACAGACTGTTTCCATTTCGGAACAACGGTAACAAAAAACAGTAACACTGCCGTAACACTCACCCCAAACAAAAACATAACCCCTTGTTTAAAAATAAATTTATTAAAGCTGGCATACCAATCGCAATACTTTAATTAAGAAAAACAAAAATGATTGATTCGACTTCACTAATAAAAATAAAAATAGAAGCTCAGAATTAACGCTCAAAAATAAAAATAAAAAGCGAGCAGAAAAATATTATGAGCCCTTTAGGGCTCTCCACCTTCTCTTTTCTTCAATCTCATTCTTAAACTTAATCCTTATTAATCAATGCATTAATAATTATTTAGTACTAATAACCTGCTGAACTTCGTCAGAGAAAGACCTTCCAAAGAACATTAGTCACAAGCATTCATAAACCCATAAGCCCCATTCCATTCGTCAAAAAACTGTTAACGTTACCGAACATCACAACAGTCTGTTTTAAATTCGGAACACAAGTAACAGTATCGCCACATGATAAGTAACAATACGAGCACGAAAAACCATAACCAGTTGTTTATAAAGAACATTTAAATCATGGCATAACAATCGCTAACATAATCGACATAATAAGAAAAAATTCAGTTCGGCTTCACCAATAAAAATAACAACTGAAGATCAGAATTGACCGCTCAAAAATAAAAATAAGAATCGAGCAGAAAATACCTTATGAGCCCGTCAGGGCTCACCACCTTCTTTCTCAATTTATTAAGCCTTTTCCTTCTCAAGTTAAACAACTCCTGTTACTGTGCCTTCAGCATAAATATCAATCAGTTTAGAAACTGATAACACGTATATTCCAGCCATTTATTTCATCTTCGGTTCATCATGATTCAACTATCAAATGTGTCTTTACAGCGCGGTATAAAAGTACTTTTTGAAAACGCTAACCTAACAATTAACCCTGGCCATAAACTTGGTCTTGTTGGTGCAAACGGTACCGGTAAATCAAGTTTATTTAAGCTCTTGTTAGGTGAGCTTCATCAAGATCAAGGCGACCTACAAGTACCAGCACATTGGACATTGGCCCACATGGCTCAAGAAGTGTCATCTACTGATTGTTCCGCATTAGACTACATTCTTGATGGCGACAAGCCTTTACGCGCTGCTGAAGCCGCAATTAAGCATGCCGAAGATAACCACTTGGATACAGAACTGGCTCACGCACACGATTTATTTTCACAAGCAAATGGCTATACCGCTAAAAGCCGAGCGGAGCAGCTACTGTCTGGACTGGGCTTCCTTCAATCGGATGTCAGTCGTCCAGTCAGTGATTTTTCGGGTGGGTGGCGATTACGACTGAATCTGGCTCAAGCATTAATGAGTCCATCTGACTTACTGTTACTTGATGAACCGACAAACCACTTGGATCTTGATGCCGTTTTCTGGCTTGAACAATGGTTAAAAAACTACCCCGGTACGTTAATCATTATTTCTCATGACCGAGACTTCTTGGACAGTATTGTTGGTTCGATTGCGCACGTCGAACAACAAAAGATCAATAGCTATAAAGGTAACTACAGCAGTTTTGAAATAGCTCGAGCAGAACAACTGGCTCAACAGCAAGCGCAGCATGAAAAACAAGAACGTGAAATTTCGCACATGCAGTCGTTCATTGACCGCTTTAAAGCGAAAGCCACCAAAGCAAAACAAGCCCAAAGTAGGGTGAAAGCAATGGAGAGAATGACTCGCATTGCACCTGCCCACGTTGATACCCAGTTTAGCTTTACGTTCCCTCAGGCAGATAACGTTTCATCACCTTTATTATCCATTGAAGAAGGCGAGATGGGTTACGCAGGCAACAAAATTGTGTCGACCAGCTGTACCATTCTTCCAGAGATGCGAATTGGCTTGTTAGGCGCTAACGGTGCCGGTAAATCAACGCTTATTAAATCCCTTGTCGGTGATTTACCCCTGCTTGAAGGCAGCATGACCGAAGGCGCGCACTTACACATAGGCTACTTCGCACAACACCAATTAGAAGCGCTCGACGTGAGTACGACGCCCTTAGTCCATATCCAGCGTTTATCACCTACCGCCAGTGAACAAAGTATTCGCAATTTTCTAGGCAGTTTCGGATTTAATGGTGAGCGCGCAACGGACACGGTTAAATTATTTTCTGGCGGTGAAAAAGCCCGTCTGGCGTTATCACTGATTGCGTGGAAAAAACCCAACCTCCTCATTATGGATGAACCAACCAACCATTTGGATATGGAATCACGCTTCGCGTTAACGGTAGCGCTTCAAGACTTCGAAGGGGCAATCATTGTTGTCTCTCACGACAGGCACTTATTAAAAAATACCGTGGATGAATTCTGGTTAGTACACGATAAGAGAGTTGAACCGTTCAAAGGCGATCTAGACGATTACCATCTTTGGCTTAAAAACCAAAAGAAAGCGGAACAGGCATCGAAATCTGAGACGGATCGTTCTGAAACCCAAACGAAACCTTCTGTGGACAAAAAGGCTCAAAGAAAGAGAGAAGCAGAAATACGAGCTTCCTTACAACCGGTCAAAAAGAAAATTTCCCAGTTGGAGAAAGAAATTGAAAAATATGAATTGCGTCTCAGTTCAATAAATGATCAACTCAATGATACAGAACTTTACACAGATGAGTGTAAGACTAAGCTTACAAGCCTTTTACAAGAACAGGCAGAAATTAAGCAAAACTCCGAGCAGCTGGAAGCTGATTGGCTGGAGCAACAGGAATTGTTGGAGCAGCAAGAACAACAATTGCGGCAGAGCGACTAAGAGGTATCTGCAGCACTAAATAAAAATTAAGTTACCGCGTGTCACGTGAAGGTCATGGGACTGACGCAAAAAACGAGCAGTATAAAAATGGGGGAAGCCCCATTCATGTAGATGAGCTTGAGCGGTACAACTAAATAGTGCAGATAACTATGAATGACAATAACTATGAACAACAGTGGTATACAAAAACGGCAACAACCAAGCTTAAGAAGCTACTATGGTCGACCAATCTTCTAATATTAATTGTATTCGTAACAGCTCAGCTGTTCTCAAACCTAGCAGCAGCGGATGCTAATAAGCATTATGCCATAGATGATGACAACATCAGCGACGAGTATTGGTCTTCAACCCTTCCCAAGCGTGTCACCAAATTTTATGAAACGACGTTGCCCAACTTTTTTGGCACAGAAGACAACACAAAAGACCCTTCTGTTTCGATATCAATACAGCATATGGATGAGACTCACCCTGCGTTAAGCGACGATGAAAAGCAAGAAATCATAAAACCTTTTGAAGGCGATCCTCTGGATCGTAAAGCTATCGTCATTGAAGTACCGTTAAACTAATCGACCTCTCAAAACAGAAATCAATAAAGGGCTACAACCGATTGCCTGAATAACAACATCCACGCTTCAGGCAACCCAGCCCAAAACTATTTTTTAATCATTCCTAAGACTTTATCAACCAGTGTGAACACACCTCGTGACGCTTCATTAATGCCTGTTGCTAACATATAAGCAGGCGTAGTGACGAGCTTATTGGCTTCATCAATGCACACATCATCCACACCTCGATCTTGATGCTCTCCCCCCATGGTTTTGATTTCTTCTGACACATTAGGATCAGTGCCAATAGTGCAGACCGCACCGCCTCCAAAGATTTGAGGAACCATCACAGGCGCTATGCACATCAAGCCCGCAGGCTTTTCCGCCTGATGGAACGATTGAATAAAAGACAACACGTCTTTACGCACACTCATGTCTGAGCCCTTTACGGCAAAGTCACACAAATTCTTTGCCGCACCAAACCCGCCAGGAACAATGACTGCGTCGAAATCATCCACATTCACCGTTGCTAAATCCGCAATATCACCACGCGCTAATCGTGAAGCTTCGACCATAATGTTACGAGCTTCACTCATTTCTTCGCCGTTCGTATGATTAATCACGTGCATCATATCGCCATTGGGAGCCACGCACTGATATTCCGCACCGCTTTGATCTAGGCGTAACAGAGTTAATACCGCCTCATAAATTTCTGATCCGTCGTATACACCACATCCAGACAGAAGAACCGCTACTTTCTTAGCCATTAAGTTATTTTCCTTTGACTCGTTCATTGTAAAACTACATCAAGTAAGCTCTATACACGTCTTCTTCTAAAACCGCAAAATAGGAAGAACAGTATTGAGTTAAAACAAAGCACTTTCGTGGTAAAGTTTCATAATAGTTAAACATACATCAGTTACTTTAAATTTTTAATCCTGAAATCCAGTAAGAAAAGTATTGTCTAGAATTGACCTAGACCATCGGATCTCGTTCAGGGACAAGTGATTTCGATCACTGACTACGGAGTTACCATGCCTACATTTGACACTCGCAGATTTCCATTAAATAGAATGCGCCGTATGAGAAAAGATGACTTTTCTCGCCGATTGATGCGCGAATCTGTGTTAACAACCGATGATTTGATTTATCCCGTATTTGTACTGGAAGGTACGAATCAACGAGAATCGGTTGCTTCAATGCCCGGCGTAGAAAGATTATCAATTGATCTGTTAATAAAAGAAGCGAAAGGTTGGAACGAATTAGGCATTCCAATGATTGCTATTTTCCCCGTTACGCCGCAAAGCGCCAAAACAGAAATGGCAGAAGAAGCATATAATCCTGACGGGCTGGCACAAAGAGCTGTAAAAGCGCTGAAAGCAGCCTTTCCGGAACTGGGCGTAATGACAGACGTTGCGCTTGACCCATTTACTACCCACGGTCAGGACGGAATAATCGATCAAGACGGTTATGTATTAAACGACATCACCAGCGAAATATTAGTGAAACAAGCCTTATCTCATGCGGAAGCAGGGGCTGATGTCGTAGCGCCTTCAGACATGATGGACGGTCGAATTGGCGCTATTCGCATAGAACTCGAAGGCGAAGGCCACATAAACACTCGCATTATGGCCTATTCTGCCAAATATGCTTCCGCCTATTACGGCCCTTTTCGAGACGCTGTCGGTTCAGCAAGCAACTTAGCCGGCGGTAACAAATACAGTTATCAAATGGACCCAGCAAACAGCAATGAAGCCCTCCATGAAATTGCCTTGGACTTAGAAGAAGGGGCTGACATGGTCATGGTTAAACCGGGCATGCCATACTTAGACATCGTTCGCCGCGTCAAAGATGAATTTCAGGCTCCTACCTTTGTTTATCAGGTCAGTGGGGAATATGCCATGCACGTGGCAGCGGCTCAAAACGGCTGGCTGAATTTGGACGACGTGATGATGGAATCCTTAGTGTCATTCAAAAGAGCAGGTGCCGACGGCATTTTAACGTACTTTGCCGTAAGAGCAGCCAAACTGCTCAATGAGCGTTGAAGTCACAATAACTCAGTTAACAACCCGTAATTCCGATGCATTTTTATAATGCATCTAGGATCTTTAAGCAGTAGGTAAGCAATGACGGAACATACTAAAGACGACCAACCCGCAGTGATTGATTTAGAAAACCCTGAGTTATATATCAATCGTGAATTGAGCCAAATTAAGTTCAATGAGCGCGTACTCCATCAAGCACTGGACGAGCGCCACCCGTTACTGCAACGTCTTTTGTTTACCTGCATATTCAGCTCAAACACAGATGAGTTCTTTGAAATTCGTGTCGCTGAATTAAAACGTCAAATTGAATTTGGCCAAGAAAAAGTACACGCGGACGGCTTATCACCAACCAAAGTATTAAAACTGATCAGTGACAACTACCACCCCTTGGTTGAACGCCAATACCAGATATTTAATGACATTATTCTGCCGGAATTAAGAAAAAGAGACGTTTTATTTCTTAGGCGAGAAGAATGGAGTGAAGCGCAAACAGAATGGATTGCCAATTTTTTCAATGAAAGCGTCATGCCAGTGATGAGTCCTTTAGGGCTCGATCCTTCGCATCCGTTCCCAAGGCTCGTGAATAAAACGCTGAACTTTATTGTAGAGCTCGATGGTAAAGACGCCTTTGGCCGTGAAACGGGTTTGGCTATTCTCCCAGCACCAAGATCCTTACCCAGAGTAGTTCGTTTACCCGATGAGCTGTGTGAAAACGGCGGCGACAACCTTGTTTTTCTCTCGTCTATTATTCACGCTCATGCGGCGGATCTTTTCCCTGGCATGACCATTGACGGTTGTTATCAGTTCCGAATTACTCGAAATGCTGATTTGGAAATTGATGAAAACGAAGAAGATTTGGCCAATGCACTTCGTAGTGAGCTGTTGTCACGCCGTTACGGTGACGCAGTGCGCTTAGAGGTCGCAACAAACTGCCCTGATGAGCTGGTTGACGAGCTGCTGAAACGATTCAATTTAACGGAAGATGACCTATATCGAGTTGATGGCCCTGTTAATTTATCAAGGTTAATGCAAACGCTAAGCTTGGTGAAACGCCCTGAACTTCATTACGAAAACTTCACGCCAAGTCTATCCAAGGCGTTGAAGCAATCCGTTAAGAACAATATCTTCGATGAGATCAGAAAAGCGGATCGAATTCTTCATCATCCATTTGAATCCTTTACACCCGTGATCAATCTACTCATGGCGGCCGCTAAAGATCCGAACGTAATTGCCATCAAGCAAACGCTTTATCGCACGGGTGAAAATTCAGACATTGTAAAAGCGCTGTGTGAAGCGGCACGAAACGGAAAAGAAGTTACCGCAGTTATCGAATTACGTGCTCGATTTGATGAAGAAGACAACATTAATCTAGCCAGTTTGCTTCAAGAAGCAGGGGCCTTGGTCACTTACGGCGTTGTTGGACATAAAACGCATGCTAAGATGATGCTTATTCTTCGTCGTGAAAACCAGCACCTTAAGCGTTACGCTCACCTTGGAACTGGCAATTACCACTCTGGTACAGCAAAACTCTATACGGATTACGGCTACCTCACGGCAAACGATGAAATAACCTACGATACGCATAGAATTTTCCAACAGCTGACAGGCATGGGAAAGATCCAAAAAACCAAAAAATTGCTCCATGCGCCATTTACGCTGCATAAAGGAATGATTGAGCTGATCAATCACGAAGCCAAGAATGCAGAGCAGGGGCTCCCTGCAAAGATCATTGTTAAATGTAATGGCATAACTGAGCCAAAAATCATTAAAGCGCTCTATAAGGCATCTCAAGCAGGCGTGAAAATTCATTTAATCATCCGCAGTATGTGTTCTTTACGGCCTGGAATCCCTGGGGTTTCTGAGAACATTACAGTTCGATCTGTCATAGGTCGATTTCTTGAACATACCCGTGTCTATTATTTTGAAAACAATGGTCACCCCAAAGTTTATGGTGCCAGTGCTGACTGGATGGAACGCAACTTAATCAATCGAGTTGAAAGCTGCTTCCCAATCGAACCATCGAAGCTCAAGAAACGAATAATTGATGAATTAGACCTGTATCTTCAAGATAACTGCCAGAGCTGGGAACTGGATACAGACGGAAACTACACGCTGAATACGCCGGCTGAAGATCAAGAAGAAGTTTCTGCCCAGTCTCACTTATTAACAAATCTTGCATTAAGCTCGTAACGCTCCAAGTAATGAGTGAACAAAAAAGCCCCGCTCCACTGATAATGGAAAGGGGCTTTTTACAAACACAGCTTTAGTAGTCTAGTGACGCGATGAAATATGGAGCAATCTAGCTTTCAAGATCACTCTTCTTCATTCAAAATTTCACCCTGAAAACCCACCTTCGGCCACAAAGACATTTCCTCCCTAAGCATTTCCAAAGCCAATGGATAATTCTCAGGCCAAGCATCCAAAAACGACATCTGCAACATCCCCTTGCTCAAAGATACTTTTACATCGGGCGGAGACGGCATAAAACGAGGGGCACATAAAATCACAGACAAACGCAACAAGAACATAAGCTTCTTTAACTGCATGGTGCGAGAGGGAGGGAAGTTGTCCAATTCCTGTAGCGCAATCTTTCTTCGGTGTAACCGCACCAAAATGGCCAGTTCACGCTGCTCATTCGTTGAAAAGCCCGCTAAGTCCGACTGCTCAATTAAATACGCGCCATGCTTATGAAACTGACTGTGTGCAATACAACGGCCCACCTCATGAAGACAGGCAGACCAATTTAATAACTCTCGGTCACGCGGTAGAAGATTCCACTCTTGCTGCAACTGATCAAACAAACTCACTGCGGTTTGTTCACACACAACGGCCTGTTCTTGAGGAACATGAAACCGCTCCATTAAAGCCAATACCGTTCGCTCTCGGACATCTTCGTGGCTCAAACGGCCTAGCACATCGTATAAAACACCTTCTCGTAACGCCCCATCAGAATACGCCATTTCATCAATGCCTAACGCATCAAATAGTGCGATCAAAATAGCGACACCGGAAGGGAAGACACTTTTACGCTCAGGCTTTAATCCTTCAATGTCCAATTCATCCACATGATCATAAGATAAGATCAAGCCTTTGAGACGGCCTAATGCATCACGAGTAATACCGGATTCAGTCCAACCACGAGCAACCAAAACACGCTCAATATTACGAATCGTACCAGATGAACCGACCACTTCCTGCCAACCCCGAGCCAAATACTGATCTCGAATACTTTGCAGCTCCATTCGCGCAGATAAAACCGCTCGATCAAAATACTTTCGTTTAATTTTTCCTGATTCAAAATAACGGGTTCGATAAGAAACACAGCCCATGTGAAGGCTTTCCATTTCTTGGGGCTCAAATTGCTGACCGATAATAAACTCGGTACTTCCCCCCCCAATATCAACAATCAGTCGAGAATCACCATCATCCGAGAGGGTGTGCGATACTCCTAAGTAAATCAGGCGAGCCTCTTCTCGGCCTGCAATGACTTCAACACTGCAACCCAGAATGCGTTCTGCTCTACGAATAAAGTCCTTACGATTTCGCGCTACCCTCAGTGCATTCGTCCCAACAACACGTATGCGATCAATAGGAACCGTTTGTAAACGTTCAGAAAAACGCTCAAGACATGCCAAACCACGCAGAATTGCGTCTTCGCTTAACTTTTTATCAGGGCCGATACCTGCTGCCAGCTGTACTTTTTCACCCAGCTTTTCAACAACACGAATCTCACCTTGCTCTTCTCGAGCAACCACCAAATGGAAACTGTTTGAGCCTAAATCAATGGCCGCCAATGCGTTAATATCGCAAGTCATAAGTTCTCTTTCTTCGTTAAAGACTTGTAATTCATCTCTGCGCCCATATAGTACAGAGAATCAAATGAACACTTTGTGGACGTTATCATGCCATCTTTTATGTCAATCTGCAGCCGTCCACGCTATCTAGCTATTGAGCCAACGCAAGGAACTTAATGGTTAGTTACGGTACCAATAAGAACAATTTAATTTATAAACCCTCTCAAAAACTAAATTAGGACCAACCTCATGAGCGAGAATATTATAAGCGTAACGGATGATACTTTTGAGACAGAAGTATTAAAAAGCGATGTCCCTGTAATCGTAGACTATTGGGCTCCGTGGTGTGGCCCTTGTAAAATGATTGCGCCGATTTTGGAAGAAATCGCTAAAGATTACGGAGATAAGCTTAAGATCTGTAAACTGAACATTGATGAGAATGAAGCAACACCACCTAAATACAATATTCGTGGTATTCCAACACTAATGATCTTCAAAGGCGGCAGCGTTGAAGCAACTAAAGTAGGCGCATTGTCAAAGTCTCAACTGACGGCATTCATCGAAAGTACAGTATAGGCTCTATCGATTTTGTGATCTCAAAGTGGAGTCTGGCCTTGTCCTCACTCCACTTTTCAACAAAATCGTGAACTAAATACCCTAATCCTAGAGTAATTGATCATTTTTTAGTAAATTTCTCTGGACTGCCGCCGAATATACTTCTATATTGAGTGGCAGATGATCTGAGGATATCTATGCATCCTCCTTTCCCATAACTAAACATCTGAAACCTATCTCAGTTAAATCTCACTTATTCAAAATACTATTCACAGGAACTACATGAATCTTACCGATCTCAAGCAAAAGAGCATGCCTGAGCTCTTAGAAATCGCTTCTGAAATGGGACTCGACAATCTAGCTAGATCCCGCAAACAGGACGTAATCTTCACAATTCTTAAACGACACGCGAAAAGCGGTGAAGATATCTATGGCGACGGCGTATTGGAAATTCTGCAAGACGGCTTTGGCTTTTTAAGATCATCAGATAGTTCCTACTTAGCAGGCCCTGACGATATATACGTTTCTCCAAGTCAGATTCGCCGCTTTAACCTGAGAAAAGGCGACAGCATTTCAGGAAAGATACGTCCACCTAAAGACGGTGAACGCTATTTTGCAATGCTTAAGGTTGATAAAATCAACTACGGCAAACCAGAAAATGCTAAGAACAAAATTCTTTTCGAAAACCTCACTCCTTTATTCCCAGATGAAAGACTCAAACTAGAAGCAGGCAACGGCTCAACCGAAGATCTGTCTTCTCGTATTATTGATCTGACATCACCAATAGGGAAAGGTCAGCGAGGCTTGGTGGTTTCACCACCAAAAGCTGGTAAGACAGTAATGCTTCAAAACATTGCTCAGTCTATTACTCGTAACAACCCAGAATGCCACCTGATTGTTCTTCTTATTGATGAACGTCCGGAAGAAGTTACCGAAATGCAGCGTACTGTTCGCGGCGAAGTGGTAGCAAGTACTTTTGATGAGCCACCAGCACGTCACGTTCAAGTAGCAGAAATGGTACTTGAAAAGGCCAAGCGTCTAGTAGAACACAAACAAGACGTAGTGATTCTTTTGGATTCCATTACTCGTCTAGCTCGAGCTTATAACACCATCGTGCCTTCATCCGGTAAAGTACTTACTGGTGGTGTAGATGCACACGCACTTGAGCGCCCTAAGCGTTTCTTTGGTGCTGCTCGTAACGTCGAAGAAGGCGGTAGCTTAACCATCATCGCGACTGCGCTTGTGGATACAGGTTCTAAAATGGACGAAGTGATCTTTGAGGAATTCAAAGGCACAGGTAACATGGAAACGCATTTGGATCGTAAGATTGCAGAAAAACGTGTCTTCCCAGCCATTAATGTTCGTAAGTCAGGCACTCGACGCGAAGATCTTCTAACGTCTGAAGAAGAACTTCAGCGCATGTGGATTCTACGTAAGTTATTGCATGAAATGGAAGACGTTGCAGCCAGTGAATTCTTACTTGATAAGATCAAAGGCTTCAACACCAATGAAGAGTTCTTCATGTCAATGAAAGGTCGTTAATCGCCCCTTTTATTGCGAATTAAAAAACCGCATAAGCTTCATGCCTATGCGGTTTTTTTATGTCTAGCACCCTCGCCACATCGCCAACTGTATCAATACACCTTGAGCATTGGCCTCTAAAATCTAGTACTTATTTATCAGTTTTTCGGTAAACATTTGCTCAACTGTTCTCTTTTGTATCATTATTGATCATTCACTGTTCTCTTAATACAACAAAAATAAACAACCTTCCGCAGTAAAGGCGAACATGAAAGCCAAGACATTACTATTAACAAGCCTTCTGCTTGTTGCTAGTGCCGCATGGTCAGATAACCCAGACGAAGACCTAATGACCGGCATGACCATTGATCATACCGTAAGCCGATTCGGCCATGAATTTTATCGTTATCTTGCCGACCATCGCAGAACGTATTTTGCCCAAGCTAAGGAAAACCTGACCATTAAGGAACGTCCTTCCGCTCGATGGGGCAGTATTATTTGGGTCGAATCTTACAGCCAACAGGTTTATTACAATCGAATTGGGGCAGGAGGCAATGACATTAAGTCCATTGCTGAAGCCGCTTCTGTTCACATCAATAAACGCCTTCAGCAACTGAAATTGGAACGATTACTTCAAAAAAGTGATGACCTAGCAGAAGACGAAATACAACTATAAATACAAAAAATAATTAGGGGATAAACATGAAAAGAAATATTCGAAGAGACATTCTATTCGTTACCACTTTACTCTCATTCAACACCATAACAACGTCAGGCGAGTTGGTCTATCAACCCATTAACCCAAATTTTGGCGGTAACCCCTTAAACGGTTCATACCTGCTTAATAGCGCTCAAGCACAAAATACCTACACTGATCCCGATGCAACAGGATCTGCATTCTCTCAACGATCGGCCCTTGATCGTTTTACTGATTCATTAGAATCGCGATTACTCAATCAATTGTTAACCGATGTTGGGGACGGGAACGAAGGCACCTTAGTCACTGACGACTTTGTGGTCGACATTATCGATGACAGCGGTAACTTATTTGTCCGCGTAGAAGACAAAGTCACAGGCGAAACCACCGAAATCCAAGTAAACGGATTGAATCCGGCTAACCCTTAAACAGTCCAAGGATAGGATTATGAAACTGTTAGCAACAATCAAAAGATCTCTAGCCTTACTTCTACTGATCTCCCTATCAGGTTGTGCGGTAAAAGATGAGCTTGGAATAAAGACAGCAGGCCTCACACCACGTTCGAATACATACTCCGATTTAATCGCCTTACCCAAGCCCAAAGGGAAGATAGTCACTGCTGTTTACAACTTTCGAGATCAAACAGGCCAATACAAACCCATTCCTTCAAGTAACTTTTCAACAGCAGTAACCCAAGGCGCCACGTCTTATTTAATCACGGCGCTTCGTGATTCCGGTTGGTTCATTCCGGTAGAAAGGGAAGGCTTACAAAACCTTTTAACCGAACGAAAAATCATCCGAGCCACCGAAAAAAATACAAACGATACCTTTGAGCTCCCTCCTTTAATGCCTGCAACCGTTGTGGTCGAAGGAGGTATTGTAGGCTACGACACGAATGTTAGGACAGGAGGCACTGGCGCTCGTTACTTAGGCATTGGGGCCTCAGAACAATATCGGCAAGATCAAGTAACGATAAATTTAAGAATGATTAATACACGCTCCGGTGAGGTGCTGGATAGCATTATGACGACCAAAACCGTCTACTCGCAAGAAGTACAAACGGGTGTATTCAAATTTATAAAATTCAAAGAACTGCTAGAAATTGAAGCAGGAATGACCACAAACGAGCCTGTTCAGGTTTGTGTTATGTCGGCCATTGAATCAGCATTAATCCATTTAATTGCTAACGGTTTAAAAAATAATAACTGGCAATTAGCAAACCCATCGGAACTGGATAACAAGACGCTAAAACGCTACTTCGACGCAGAATCCCCAATTATTAAAAGTTAAGGCGAACACAAAAACCGTCACGATCCTTTTGAAAGCCCCGAATTTCGGGGCTTTTCTTATTGAGTAAATTATCCACAAGAGCTTGAGATATATCCCACGCAATCACAGGGTAGTCTCTCAAAAACAATAATCTTTTGGTACTTTCTACTTATATCACCCTCGTAAAATCAACTGCATACTTTTCAACCAATAAGAAAACAGTCTGTCTCATAATAAGAACAATAAACAATAAAAGCGGTTGAATTAATGCGAATTGAAATGAACGTGGTCAGGCTACAACAATCCATTGGAGGGATTTTTATCGCTCTCTTATGTGCCCCCGTTCTATCAAGCGATCTTCTTGCCGAACCTCAATATTCTCATTTATACACCGAGAATAACTTGGTTCACCTGACACAAGAAGGCAACCTCAATAGCTTAGAAGTCAGTCAACAGGGGTCACTCAATACACTCACGGCATCTCAAACGGGTTCGCTTAATAGTATTGAGGCTTTCCAATACGGAGCAAAGAACCTTATCAAAGCTAACCAGATTGGGTATCAAAATACAGTAAATGCCACCCAATATGGCTACGACAACGAAATGCAATTAACCCAACAAGGCGTGCAAAATACTATTTATGCCGTTCAGGCGGGAAGTTTAAATTACGCAGAAATTTCACAGTCAGGTTACGACAATCTGGCTGTTGTAAAACAGTTTGGCCATGCCAACTCGGTCTCGATAGAGCAGTACGGAACCGGACATCAAGCAGCGGTAACTCAATACGGTACCCACCAAACCGCTGTTGTATTGCAATACTAAAAACTATAAATAATCGAGGAAGACAAAAATGAAAAAATTAACGCCTTTAGCCTTAGCAATTTCATTGGCATCCGGGGCTGCATTTGCAGGGACAGAAAACATTGCAGACGTAGACCAGAATGGTGACGGGAATACAGCAACAATCGATCAAGCAGTTTCCAGCCAAGATAACGACGCCTATATTGAGCAAGATGGTGCTCGTAATGAGTCTTCCATAACACAATCCAATACCGCTACGGCGCTAGCAACCTCTATGCAAGATGGAGAAGACAACACAGCGGAGATCACACAAAAGACTCAGACTGCAGGTTCTTCAGCGGACATCAACACCATCGGAAATGGCAATGCTGCAACCATCACACAAGAAACATACAACGGAGATGCATTAGCGTCCATTGAACAGCTAGGCGACGGCAGCCAAGCAACCATAGAGCAAAACAATGGTGATCAAGCAATCTCCAGCATTTATCAGGAAGGTAATGGTAATTCGGCTACCATTGATAACTACATTTCAGACTTTGCCAATGCCTCTATAGAACAGACATCAGGTAACAGCAATACAGCATTGATTGACCAACATAATTCAGACGGCACCACTGCAGAAATCAGACAAGGTTTAGGCGACGCGAATGACGCGTCAATCAAACAAAATACGGGTTCATATATGTATGGCCCAGAAGGCACCTTTGCAAGCGTTGACCAAGAAGGTAACGCGAACATCGCTTTAATTGAGCAAGGTAACTTAGCCAACGTTGCCACCATCGAACAATACGGTGATGCAAATATGGCAACCATTAATCAAAATGCCTCTGACGATTCAGAAGCTACGATTGTTCAATTAGACGCTAGTAACACGGCAACCGTGACACAAAGCGGCACGCAACAAAGCGCTTTCATTGAACAAGAAGTAGAAGGTAACTCCGCTACAGTCACCCAAAACGATAACAACAACATCGCAGAAGTTTATCAAAGCGGAACAACAAACACGGCGACTGTAGATCAATCGAACGCAGATAACTACGCGGAAGTTGATCAAGACGGTAATGAAAATACCGCCACAATTGACCAGACAGCGTCCATTGCTGGTACTGCATCTGCAACCGTTAATTCAGGTAACAATAATACAGCAACCATCACCCAGTCTGGCTTAGAAAACGATGCTGCAATCGTCAACTACGGCAGCGGTGCAAATGCTGATATCACTCAAACCGGCGAAAGCAACGAAGCTTGGGGAGGTACTTGGGGTACCGACACCATGTTAACGATTACTCAAACGGGCGATAACAACTACGCTTATGGCGATTCTTCAAGCAATCTGTCCGACGTAGATATTTCTCAGCTAGGTAATGAAAACTCAGCAAATGTTGAGTCTTGGTGGGGAGAGCAAAACGACATTGACGTAGTGCAGCAAGGTAACAACCTAACAGCCACTGTTTATAGCAATGGAGATTTCAACCAAGTTTCTGTTAACCAGTTTGAGTCATCCAATCAAGCGTCTGTTAATCAATACGGAAATGGTAATGTAGCAACCATCACTCAAGGTCAGCTATAAGCATCATTGATGTACTAAATTCGCCGCTCTTATAGAGCGGCGTTCTTATTAATTAGACTGTTATACCGACAAATAAACGTTCTAACGCTTATACGCAGAGTGGAACACTTCCTATAACCAAGCGATCAGAGCGAAAGGATAACGCCGATGAGACCACATCTTTTATATGCGCTCTTACTGGGTATGACGAATATGGCAACTGCAAACACCATGACGGTTGATTTTAATGCCCACCAGCAGAATCAACTCTTAACCATATCGCCATCTGCAAGTTGTAACTGCATAGGATCTTACTTCTATAAACTCAGCGCAAAAAAAGTCAGTGCGTCCGGTACAAGTATCACAAATCAATCCGGGCGGTTTATCATTTCATCCCAAAAACCAACCCCGCTTTCAACACTGTCATTCAACCTTTCAAGCGATACTACGTATAGTCTAAGTTTGACCATTACAAATATTAATGGCGTAGAAATCACCGCAAAAACCCTGTCCTACCCATAGCTTCCGTTATGCCTCAAACAAACAACCGATGAGCCTTTCTTATATTTCCACCGTTCGCTTATACCCTATCGTTTCACTAAAGCTTTTCTTCACTCTTCGAATCCGCGATAATTCAGGGCAAAATAGTCTCTTGGACAAGCTATGAAATACAATGACTTGCGTGATTTCATTAAAGCGTTAGAAAAATCCGGTGATTTAGTACGTGTTTCCACTGAGGTTGACCCTCATCTGGAAATGACGGAAATCTGTGATCGCACACTACGTGCTGGCGGCCCAGCCATTCTGTTCGAAAACCCGAAAGGGTATAACATGCCTGTATTAGCCAATCTATTCGGCACGCCAGAGCGCGTTGCCCAAGGCATGGGACAAAGTAAAGTTTCAGCCCTACGAGAAGTGGGCGAGCTGTTGGCCTTTCTTAAAGAACCAGAGCCACCTAAAGGGTTAAAAGACGCATGGTCCAAGCTGCCACTATTTAAGCAAGTGCTTAAAATGGGGCCAAAAGTTGTTTCAAAAGCCCCGTGCCAAGAAATTGTTATTGAAGGGGATGATGTAGACCTTAATACAATCCCGATTCAAACATGTTGGCCTGGCGATGCTGCGCCCCTAATTACTTGGCCGTTGGTCATTACCAGAGGGCCACATAAAGAACGTCAAAATTTGGGCATTTATCGTCAACAATTGATCGGTAAAAATAAACTGATCATGCGCTGGTTATCTCACCGGGGTGGAGCACTGGATTTCCGTGAGTGGCAAGAAACTCACCCTGGAGAACCGTTCCCTGTATCCGTAGCCTTGGGTGCCGACCCTGCGACCATTCTTGGTGCAGTTACCCCTGTGCCCGATACATTATCAGAATATGCTTTCGCAGGTTTACTACGTGGCAGTAAGACCGAATTAATCAAAAGTATTGGCAACGATTTGCAAGTCCCTGCCAGTGCTGAAATTGTTCTTGAAGGGTTTATTTACCCTGATGAGATGGCCGATGAAGGGCCTTATGGCGATCACACCGGTTACTATAATGAAGTGGATCAGTTCCCTGTATTTACGGTGGAACGCATCACTCATCGGAAGAACCCTATCTATCACAGCACTTACACGGGCCGCCCGCCTGATGAACCCGCCGTACTTGGTGTTGCACTGAACGAAGTATTTGTTCCCATTTTTCAGAAACAATTTCCTGAAGTGGAGGATTTCTATTTACCACCAGAAGGGTGCTCTTATCGTTTAGCAGTTGTGACAATTAAGAAACAATACGCCGGACATGCCAAACGTATCATGTTGGGTGTTTGGTCCTTTTTACGTCAATTCATGTACACCAAGTTTGTGATTGTGTGTGATGACGATGTAAATGCTCGTGACTGGAATGACGTTATTTGGGCAATGACGACCCGAATGGACCCATCGCGCGATACCGTCATGATCGATAACACACCCATTGATTATCTCGACTTCGCCTCACCGGTTTCAGGTTTAGGGTCCAAAATAGGCTTTGACGCAACCAATAAGTGGCCCGGAGAAACAACACGCGAATGGGGAAGACCCATAGAAAAAGACCCTGCGGTTGTTAATCGTATTGATGAGATCTGGGACAGCCTAGGCATCAAGCTGAAAGATAAAAAACCGTTCTAATAATGAATCACCGAATTACAACCGAAAACGGCAAACAATTTGTTTGCCGCACAGATCAAACACTCCTTGATGCAGCGTTAGAACAACACTGCTTTATACCTCAAGGGTGCACAAACGGCGTTTGTGAGGTTTGTTACGGTGACTTGATACAAGGCTCTATACAGCTGAATACTGGTGAAGTGTTAACCGCACCACCAATACAAGAAAACGTCTTATACTGTATAGCAAAGCCTCTCACTGATTTACATGTAGGCATTAAGGCCTTTAGAGGCCCTGGAGAATTTAAATTGCAAACCATCGCGTGCCAGATCGAACAAGTACAACCACTTAATTACGATACATTCGGTGTTCGACTATTAGCACCTGCGGGGAAACAACCTGAGTTTCACGCAGGACAATATCTCGAACTATTGCCAGAGGATGGTAACAGTTATCCATTTACCATTGCTTGTGCACCTCAAGGCAGAGTAATAGAGCTTCACATTCAAGTTCATAGTGGCAATGAAAGCGCTAAATACATCATTGAGCAGCTCCAACAGCAGCTGACTATGCGAGTAAAAATGCCAATGGGGAATTGCTTTCTACCCATTGAACGCAACGATTTGAAACAAGATGTTCTGCTCATTGCTGCCGGTACAGGCTTTGCTCAAATGAAAAGCATCATCGAAGCCATTTCAAATGATGCATCAAATGCGACAGCAAAACCAAAGCTTCATTTATTCTGGGTCGGCAAGACACCGGAGGATCTTTACTCCAACGAGCAAGCGCAAACTTGGCAAGAACAGGGACTCATTCAATACTACCCAATCGTAAGAGACACCAATCAAGGTTGGGACGGGTACAGTGGTTTAATCGAAAATTTAATTCTTGAGCGCTTCACTGAACTGAAACAATGCTCAGCTTTTTTCTGTGGTTCCCCTAACTTTGTTTACGGCATTCTGGATGCGTTAACCAATGATGGTCTCGATCAGAAAAACTGCTTTTCAGATGTCTTTGATTACGCGCCAAGAAGCTAATCAACCCGCATTTTCTTGACGAAATATACAAGATTTAGCACCTTTTGGTGCTAAATCTTCCCATCCTTCCCACGTACATTCAATTAAATATCACCCTTTATCAATCGAATACTATATTTATGTGACATTTTGATTGTATTTATTTTACACTTCGCGCCGAATAAAACTCACAGCTCTATCCCCTATTAACCACGAGAGTTCTTTTATGGAATTGAAAAACCTAAACCAACTCGAAAAAGCTACAAGTTCCTCGCAAACCGAATTGGTTCGCATGGGAATCTGCCTACTGTTTATAGCAGGCATCATTCTGTACACATCTGTTCAAATGCAAGGCATTGAACAAGGTTACATGCTTATCATTGCAGCCATGATCGGTGGCTATATGGCCATCAACATCGGTGCAAACGATGTTGCTAACAATGTTGGCCCTGCCGTTGGCTCAAAAGCATTAACGCTAACTGGCGCGCTATTAATTGCTGCATTTTTTGAAGCCGCCGGAGCAATCATTGCCGGTGGTGACGTAGTAGGTACCATTAAAAAGGGGATTATTGATCCAGGTGCGATTTCAGACACCGATGTGTTCATCTGGTTGATGATGGCAGCGTTATTAGCGGGTGCGATTTGGCTAAACCTTGCAACATACCTTGGTGCGCCGGTATCAACGACACATTCAATCGTTGGTGGTGTATTGGGTGCAGGCATCGCAGCCGGTGGTTTCGGTATTGCCAATTGGGGCAAGATGGGTGCAATTGCAGCGAGTTGGGTGATCTCTCCTGTTCTAGGCGGCTTAATTGCGGCTTTATTCTTATACATCATTAAACGAACGGTCATGACAAACAGTGACATGCTAAAAGCGGCGAAACGCGTTGTGCCACTTTTAATCATGATCATGGTTTGGGCGTTCTCTACTTACCTAATCATGAAAGGCCTTAAAAAGATTTGGAAGCCCGGCATTGAGATTGCCACGCTAACAGGTCTAGCAATCGCGATCGGCTCTTGGTTTCTTACCAGCCCTATGGTGAGTAAAAAATCAGACGCAATCAAAGCGAATAACATCCTTGAAGAAAAAGAAGGCGTTAACAGCCTGTTTACAGTTCCTTTAATCATTGCTGCTGCATTGTTGAGTTTTGCTCATGGCGCAAACGATGTTGCTAACGCGATTGGTCCTTTGGCAGCGATTAACGAAGCCATTCTCAGCGACGGCATTGTGACCAAAGCCTCCATTCCGCTTTGGGTTATGTTGGTTGGTGCGCTCGGTATTGCCATCGGTTTGATTCTATTCGGCCCTAAGTTAATTCGTACTGTAGGTACTGAAATTACTGAGCTGGATAAAACACGAGCATTCTGTGTTGCCATGGCTGCGGCAATTACTGTAATCATTGCCTCTCAACTGGGTTTACCTGTGAGTTCAACTCACATTGCGGTTGGCGGTGTATTCGGCGTAGGTTTCTTACGTGAATATTTAAAAACAAGTTACGCTAGCCAATTGCACACCATTGCCGACAAACACGACGGTAGTGAACGTGAGCAAATTGAAAAATACCTAGCTAACTTTAAAAATGCGTCCGTTGAAGAAATGGCTCGTATGTTAAAGCAGCTTAAAAAGCGTGAAGCTGATGTGTTCCTAAGCAAAAGCGAGCGTAAGCGCCTTAAACGAGTTTATAAAGACGAACTTGTTAAGCGTTCAGCATTAATGAAGATTGCAGCTGCTTGGATTATTACGGTACCAGCTTCTGGTTTATTAGCCGCTCTAATTTTCTTTACTATCCGAGGAATAATGGCGAGTTAACCACTGTTCTTCTGAAGAATAAAAAAGGCCGACATCATGTCGGCCTTTTTTATGGGATTATCTTTTATGAGGTATCCCTTCGTTTTAAATCATCTCACAACCATACATCACAACCTCTTCGATCCTTCAAAACCTGTTATTAATGGTTTATAACTCAGGATCAAACTCAAACTCACCAACACCACTTCTTGGCTTAGGCATTGGAAGATCAGGTAATCCATCGGTCATCATAGAAACAGCCTGAGTGAAGTACTCATTGGATTTCTCATATTCGCCTAGATGCCCAAGTAATCGACACATTTCCCCATAGATTTCGGCATTTTTATCCAATCGTAAGCTTATCTCGAAGTACTCACGCGCTTTACCCCACAGTTGGTTCGCAAGACATAAACGACCAAGGGTTAGCATTAAGACGGCACTATGAGGCCTATCTTGCAACCACCGCTCCGCTTCAAGTAACTGACGCGCAACATCATCGCCTTTAATCACGCCATAGAGGTATACCAACTTATCGACCCACTCCTCATACAGGAAGTGACGAATAACGCGTTCTGCCTGAGCGTCTTGATCCACCTGTCGCAGAAAACTGATGTATTGAATAACCATCCTTGAGTCCGACTGCATGCTGTAAGGCAAGGATTTCCAAAACTTTAAAAGCTCTTTATAAGCTTCTTCTTTATCCGTTGATTCACCCAACGCCTGCATTTTGTCCGTTAGGAATGACTTAGTTATTTTCCGTTCTAGGGTTGCAAGTTCTTTCTCTGAAAGCGCCTTTCGTTTCTTCAATTCAGGTAAAAGGTTTTTCAAGTGAACCCAATCTTTAAGCCTCAAGTAGGCCATGCTTTGCAGCTTCAATAAATAACGATGTGTTGGGGCCATCTCGCGAGCACGAACCAAAGTAGCCAAAGCTTGCTCATACATGCCTCGATCCAGCTGTATTTGAGCCTGTGTTAGGTAAATTGCCAATTCGTGCTTTGGGCATTCGGTCAACGCCGTCGCCAACAAAGAATCTGACTCGTCTTGCTTGCCTTGTTCTTGAGCGGCACGCGCCATCACTAAATAATGGATGATTCGATGTTTTGAGTCTTTTAAGCTGCCTTTGAGTAACTTCTCTGTTTGTGTCCAATTGCCTTGGGTAAACTCAACCAAACCTTCCATAGCATTAAACAAAGCGCGCTTTCTTACGCGTTCTTTTTGCCAAAACTTAAGAGATTTAGGCGCAGCAACCAAGGTATTAAACAAACGGATCACAAAATAGAATGTACTCAATGCAAGCAGGCTGACTAATGCAGCAAACCAAAAACTGGTCTCAAATGTATGCCCCCAGATGCTAACTAGGACATAACCCTTATCCTGACCCGCAAAAAAAGCAAAGCTACCACCAATTAACAGAGCAGTAACTAATAATAATACGATGCCTCTCATCAGTTACTTCCCTGCTGTTTCGCTGCGCCGGGTTCAACAAGTTTGCGCACCACAGCGTCTCTCATGGATTGCTGAATCTCTTCTAGATAGACTTGTAGTGCTTGATGTGAGCCCGAAATATCGACGTCCGAGAGCACAATCTTAGCTTGCCTCAGTTTTGAAATCTCTTCGATGAACGCTTTACTTTGAGGTCGACCTAAATAGGCACGTTCAACAATGCTCTGCGCTTGCAACAATGCCGTATCATATACCGCTTGGTTCCCAGCCATCAGGGCTTGCTGAGCATGCATAAGGCGTAAGATCAGCATGTTATTAAATTGGCCTCGCGTCTCTGAATTAAGCCAATTCATCGAAGGCTTTACATCCGTGGAAGTATGACGAAAGAAATCTTTAAACTTATACAACAACCAATCAACAAAGCTATCAGAAATGCCCTCAGGAACAGCGCTTTCAAAGACTTCAAATTCAGGCTGAGCAGGCTGCAGCGTTGGTATCTCTTGAATCATGCTATCCAGCGACAAATACAAACCACTTTGATCCACGGCGTTCGATGAATTCAAAAGCAATAAATCTTTACTCACCTGTTTACGAACGTTGAGTAATTTAGGGTCGTCCAGAAGCGTTAAGTATTCGTCAGCCGTCACAAGCGTAGCTCTGGCACCCTCTAAATCACCATCAAGTTGCAAGCGTTGCGAAGCAAGTTTTAACAAATACTCCAATCGGGCAACTTCCCAATCTTGCCTACGAATGCCGGTCAAACTCGCCAATTGCTCGGACACAAACACCAATTGATTCTTTTGGGTCGACTGTTGATCTTCAATGCGAGTCAATTCAGAGTGTGATGACGCTTGCTTCTTACCAATGGCATCGAGTGTCGCCAGCGTTGTATCACTTTTTGAATTCAGAGCGTTTTGAGCGAATTTCAGATTATTGACAGTATTTGAAAGCAAAGTCGTTTGTAAATACAAGAAATAAGACCCCGCCATTAGGGCCGCCACCAGCCCCCATAACACAAAGGTCATGAGCAAGCGGCTTTTAGAATTGGCGTGTTCTTTTGAAGATGCTTTTATTTTGGGCTGAACCTCGGACGACTTTTTAACGTTTAAGGACGATTCTTTAGAGGTGCCCACCGCTGATCCAGAATTATCACTCGTAGACGCTGTTGAAGTGTTGGAGCCATCGCTTGCAGGAGATACATTCTCAGCGTTCTCAGGTTCTGCCTTATTTTGTTTATCCTGTTCATCTGAACCTTGCATCCAAGCGCCTCTCTTTCGACATAAAAGTAACTAATTTCTAAGATTGTTCATATACGGTTAATGGAGAGTATAACCCCGACCGTCTTCATTATGCGATGGCTAAACGCATAAGACCCTAATTGAAACGCGCTCCATCATTTGTATCCAAGCCCATAGCAGAAACAACTGCACTATTGGACGCACCGGAACAACAAATAATGTTCGACACAGAGATGCCATTTAAAATTAAGACAGAAGCAACCCTCTCACTGGGGACTAACCAAGTGACAGCCAAGTCTTTTAGCGTTTCTCTCATCACAGTGCCTTCAAGCATAGTCAAAATATGCAAAAAGCTGTCACCACTTGCCACCTGAACCCAATCTAAGGGCACCTCCAGCTCTCTTACCAGCTCTTCAGCAGCAACAACATTAGCAACCCTACGATACAAAGAAAGCTCCGTTATCTTGGCTCCTCGTCCAGCCAATTCAGATCGAATGAGCTCACGCCCGCCTTCACCTTTAGCAATCAAAATTTTTGTATGGGCAATAGACTCAAACACAGACAGGGACAACAACGCTTCGCTGTCTGTGCCATCTGGGATATGGATTTGGCTTAAAGAAAGTTCAGGTATCTGCTTGACCAGCTCGTTAGCGGTTCCTTGACCGATAGCAACCCAATGGATGTTTATCGGTAACTGGGGCCAATATTGATCAATATGATCCGCCAGCCCTCTTGCAGCATTGGCACTGACGACGATAATGGTCGCAAAGGAATCCAGATCTAATAACGTACTTCGAGATGCGCCCGTCAGAACAACGGGCTCAATGGTCATTACTTGAACAGACGCTGACGCAATACCTTTTTGATTTAATAGAGTAGCAAGCTGACTTGCATGAGGCTCTGCTCGAGTAATTAATAACTTCATTTATGATGACTGCTTTCACATAGTCTATCTCGTCGCAATATTAATCTTCCTGCGAGTTATAGACCTCATCTAAGATTTTCTTAGCGCCTTGAGAGAGTAAAGACTCTGCGACTTCGATACCTAACGCTTCTGGCTCGTTTATATCACCACGAACTTCATGCTGAAGAATCGTTTTTCCATCTGGGCTACCCACTAATCCGCGTAACCAAATTTGTTCTTCTTGCAATTCGGCATAACAAGCAATAGGCACCTGACAACCGCCTTCGAGACGACGATTCATAGCACGTTCAGCCATAACTCGAATTGCAGTAGCATCATCGTGCAATGCTTTGATCAGTTCGATCGTGTTCTCGTCTCCAGTACGACATTCAATACCGACTGCGCCTTGACCACCAGCAGGTAAACAAACGTCAGGGCTGATTCTCTCAGCAATACGATCTTCTAGTTCAAGTCGAATAAGTCCGGCCGACGCAAGAATAATAGCATCGTACTGCCCCTCATCCAGCTTTGATAATCGAGTTTGAACATTGCCTCTCAGCCACTTAATGTTCAAATCAGGACGCAACTCCATCAATTGGCATTGACGACGTAAACTTGAAGTACCGACCACCGAGCCTTGCGGTAACTCACTCAGAGAAGCGTATTGGTTCGAAACAAAGGCATCACGAGGATCTTCACGCTCACAGATCACAGAAAGGCCAAGGCCTTCAGGAAACTCCATTGGGACATCTTTCATTGAATGAACGGCAATATCCGCTTCGCCATCCAATAAACAACGCTCTAATTCTTTTACAAATAAACCTTTACCACCCACCTTTGCCAAAGGCGCATCTAAAATTTTATCCCCTCGGGTCGACATTGCAACCAACTCAACGTCCAAGCCTGGGTTGATTGCTTGAAGTCGTGATTTAACGTATTCAGCCTGCCATAAGGCCAATGGACTTTTTCGAGTTGCGATGCGCAAAGTAGTGGTGGTCATAGCTTTCTCAATAAATAATCAAAGATAACGCTATGCTACCAGAGAGGACTGAACAGGAGAAATGCAAATAATGACAGAAATCAAAGACTTTGCATCAATTTGCGTAAACCGGACACATGGCGACGACTGACATCTAAACTGTCTTCCAATCCACGTACTCGCACTCGGTGCTGACCTTGCCCACTTCGTTCCATGGATTCTAAGTGCGAAACTGAAACCAAACAGTTTCTATGAATGCGATAGAAGCGCTCTCCTAGCTCTTTTTCAAGCTCTTTTAACGTTTCATCAATCAGCACTTCACCATGCTGATGTAACACGGTGACATATTTCTGATCCGCTCGAAAATAATAAATTTCTTCAATCGGAATTAACTCTAACCCTCTGTGAGTTCTCGCACTGATGTGTGAACGAGCCACTTGATCTTCTTGCTCATCATTTCGTTTACCTAATGCAGAGAGCTGAGCTTTATTAAGGCGAGAAGCCCTTTTCAATGCGATAGACAAATCGTCCTTATTTACAGGCTTCACCAAGTAGCCTAATGCCTGAACGTCAAACGCCTCTACTGCGTATTCGTCATAGGCAGTACAAAAAATCACTGCAGGCGGATGCTTTAACTCCACAAGCTTCGCAGCCGCTTGAAGTCCATCCATCTCTGGCATTCTTATATCCATTAGCACAACGTCAGGCCGAGTGGCTTCTACCTGTTCAATAGCTTCTTGACCATTATGGGCAACCGCTATCACTTGGCAATCAGGTATTTCCTCAACCAATCGCTTCAGACGTTCACGAGCTAAAGGCTCATCATCAACTATCAAAACTCGCATAGTTTAAACCGCTACACCAAACTCATTATGTATTAAGAAAACATGGATCTAACGCATAATTATTACTGAAAAGAATAGATGATTGTCGATACATAACAATCCTCTTTAAAAACCCCATCAACTGAAGCACTCTCTCCATATATTGCTTTTAGTCTAGCGCGAATATTTTCTAGCGCCATTTTCTGACCCGTATGATTTACCGATTGATGGACAGGAATCGAGTTTTTAACTTTGATGCAAGCTCGACCATCGAGTGCTAACCGCGCTTCAACCTTAATCCAGCCGGGAGATGATGAGGGTTGTATGCCGTGATAAATCGCATTTTCTAAGACCGGTTGCAGTGTCAGTAAAGGAATAGGAGTTGAACCAAGTAAAGAATCCGTATCCCATTCAACCGTTAGCCGATCCCCTAGACGAAGTGACTCCATAGAAAGATATTTCTTACAAAGCGCCAACTCTTCAGACAATGATGTACGCGCCTTATGCTTACCCAGTGTCGCCCGAAAAAGAGCAGACAGATCCTCTACGGCTTGCTCGGCTTTAACCGGATCGATCATAATCAAGCTAGCAATAGTATTCATGCTATTAAATAGAAAATGAGGCCGAATTCGAGACTGCAGCGCTTCAATTCTTGCCTCAAGCTCGGCCTGAGATCGTCGACTCAACTCCGCGCTCACGTACAAATATCGAATAAGTAAGGCGCCAATGAGCACCGCGACTAAGCCGTGTTTAACCATTCGCGGCCAAGACACCTGATCCATTTGCAACCAATCGAGCATGGCTGTCATAAACACAACAATGATCACAATCAAGCAATAACTGATCACAGCCGCTAAAGAATCTGGCATTCGCATCAAAGTCGAACGCAAGCTGCATAAAGCAGCAGCACAAATGAGCGTAACCCACTGTAAAAACAAAGAGAGCCAACCAAACAACTCAAGCGTGATCTCACTCCAGGGCTTCAACAACAAAAACACAAAAGCGATAATCTCTGCCGTTATGACTAAAACAATCAACGAAGAACTTTTACATAAGTCAGGTAAGAAATAAGTACGATTTGGCGATTCCAGTGTCATAATAAACACTCCAAAAAAAACAACAGAAAATAAAAAAATATATTTGAATCAATAAGCTAACATTAACTGGTATTAAATTCAGAAAAAGACCCAAAGGTCTTTGTACAATAAGTGTTCGAAATACCACAAAATACTTATTAAACTAAGAACGATCAGTATAACGAAGCTACTAGGATTCTAGGCTCTATTTAGAGCGTATCAGGATGATTGACCATGAATATCTCTCAACATCTCAAACCTTTATATTTTCTAACGCTGATGTATACCTTACTCATTAATTCAGCTTGGGCCGGTACGAATCAAGCTTCCGTGACCATCTGTGATGACGAAAACCTTTGGCCCCCATACACATTCATTAAACAAACGAATGAAGGCCCTAAAGTAACCGGCGCAATGGTTGAGTTGGTTGACGCGATATTCCAACAAATGGACATTGAATATTCCCTCACGCTCTCGCCTTGGAAACGATGCCTCTATCAAGTTGAAAATTATTCGGGCACCCCTCCGTATGAAATATTCATCAACGGTTCATTCAGTGAAGAACGTGCAGAAAAGTTCCTTATTTCAGACCGAGTTTACAGCTCTGGAGCCGCTTACTTTTACTCAAACAAGATATTTCCCAAGGGTCCAGAAATCCAAACGCTCTCTGATCTCAAAGACTATTCCATCTGTGGTGTACACGGATTTAATTATGAAATGTTCCAAGTCACTCAACACCAACTGAGTGTCTCCGCTGGTGATTTACATGCGGCATTTAGACTTCTCAAAAATAATAGGTGTGAACTTCTATTAAATGCATACTCAGTCCCTTTTGGTTCAAAATTCACCGATAAACCTATGATCGACGACTCCATCAGCGCCAAAATCATTGAAGAACTGCCGCACCAACAATTTCATTTATTTGTTTCTCGTCAATCACCAAGAGCTTCATATTTGCTAAATAAAATAAACGATACAATTCAAGCCTTAAAACAAACTGGCCAAGCCGATCAAATATTCAGACAATATTTACCCGATTGCGGAACCGACTGTTAAAACATGAATTCACAACAACTAGCCAAAGCGTCAACATTAAAACAAATTTAAAAAAGATTAATGTCAATTAACTAGCGTCCGATATACACAAGTACACAGACGAAATCTTTTTTTGTGTTACTCATGAAAACCAGTTAAATTAAATCTAACCAACGAATTTTGTTGGCTATTATGACAATAATTACTTTCAGCGTGACAACAGAGAATCCAGTGAGTAGAGATACAGAAATCAAGCTATCCCGTAGACGTTTTTTAGAATACGCGACATCATTGTCGGCCGTAGCATTGGGTAGTAGCTATACGATTTTCAATCAGGGTTCAAAAGAATTAATGGAGAGCTCACCGATTGCTGGCACTGAAGTTCCCCCTGTTCCACCAGCACCAAAAATTATTGTCCCTCCTGAAGTAACCCCTGAACCGATTATTGCGGATGTATCCCAAGCCGTAGAGAAAGCCGAACGCCAACGTATGCTTGAGAAAGTTCAACGTTTCGATGAAGATCTAGAAGGCGATATATGGCTGAACGAAAAGGATTGGCTTCTGCTTCAGAGCGTCCATTCTAAAATTGCACGTATAAAAAACTACGTGGGTTATGGACATTTCAACATTTTATCCTTTGATGAAATGCTGAAATACGCAAAGGCAGTGCCTTCCATTGGGGCTTTCACCAAAGAAGAACTCGTATTAGTCGAATCAAATTTCTATCGTGATGCCACAGATCTTGGCTTCATGGGCAATAAGGTGGTTGGAAACTTAACCACTCAAATTAAAAAGAATCACGTCAGTAAAATTCCAGGTTCTGGACATTACCTATTTAAAGGGGAATCTGAAGAGTTCTTAAAAACACTTCAGAAAAAGATAGGCGATGAGCTTATTTTAACCTCTGGCGTACGCAGTGTCGTTAAACAGTACCAGCTGTACTTCCAAAAAGTCATAGATCGCAACGGCAACTTATCTCGTGCATCTCGCTCATTGGCGCCTCCAGGATACTCATTCCATGCTTCAGGCGACTTTGATGTAGGCCAGAGAGATTATGGAAAGTTGAACTTTACTGCCCATTTTGAGAAATCAGAAGTCTACAAGCGATTAAAAGATCAAGGGATCATTCGTATTCGATATACTGCAGATAATATGCTGGGTGTACGTTATGAGCCTTGGCACATCCAAATGATTTAACTCTTCGTATCCCGTCAGTTAAACCATTTGGACATAGCCCACGCCACTCAGTTACTTCGACGCAGTAAACAGTGTCCATGCACCAATCAAGATAAAACCAATGCCAGCAACAATGGATAAGTGTTTGGGATTGATGTAATTCGATAACAAACTTCCTGCTAAGACACCTATCGCTGACGCAGTAATCAACGCTGCCGAAGCGGCCAAGAATACGGTTAACTTACTGACTTCTTTATCTGCAGCAAACAACATAGTCGCTAACTGCGTCTTATCACCTAGTTCAGCCAAGAATACGGTGGCGAAAATCGTTAAGAAAATCTTAATACTCATCCAAAACCAACCTTAAAAGTATAGTGGACGCAAATTATACCCAATTTTAACAACAACAGTTTGCTCATGGTATAATCTGCACAATTTTTGTGTATACAGTGAGAAAAGAAGGCATGTCTGAGTCTAAGAATCAAAAATCAACGAACAGCCAATGGGGTGGTCGCTTCTCTGAAGCTGTAGACACCTTTGTGGAAAAATTCACCGCATCCATTGAATTTGACCAACGCATGTATCGCCAAGACATTGCAGGCTCTGTTGCTCATGCAACAATGCTTGAAAAAGTAGGCGTATTAACGCCGGACGAGCTTGAGCAAATTCTAACAGGCTTAAAAGAAGTCCAAGAAGATATTGAAAGCGGTCAATTAGAGTGGTCCATCGCACTTGAAGATGTTCACATGAACATTGAGGCACGCCTAACCGATAAGATTGGCATTACAGGGAAAAAGCTTCACACAGGCCGTTCACGTAACGACCAAGTTGCAACGGATATTCGTTTATACGTTCGAGACGAAATTGACTTTATCTGTGAAGAAATTACTCGCCTTCAAGAAGGCCTGTTAATGCTAGCAGAAAGAGAAGCAGCAACCATTATGCCTGGCTTCACCCATTTGCAAACAGCCCAGCCTGTGACATTTGGTCACCACATGATGGCCTGGTTTGAAATGCTTTCTCGTGATTTCGAACGTTTCCAAGATTGTCGTAAACGCGTCAATCGCTCTCCACTGGGTGCAGCAGCATTGGCTGGTACCACGTACCCAATCGATCGCGCCATGACGGCCAAACTGCTCGGTTTCGATGCCCCAACAGAAAACTCACTGGATTCTGTAAGTGACCGCGACTTCGCCATTGAAATCTGTTCAGCATCATCATTGCTCATGACTCACCTATCTCGTGCGTCTGAAGAACTGATTTTGTGGGCATCAGCACAATTTAATTTCATTGATCTACCGGATCGTTTCTGCACAGGCTCGTCCATCATGCCTCAGAAAAAGAATCCAGACGTACCTGAACTTGTTCGAGGTAAAGCTGGCCGCGTAACAGGCCATTTAATGAGCCTATTGATGTTAATGAAAGCTCAGCCGCTTGCTTACAACAAAGACAATCAAGAAGACAAAGAACCCCTATTTGATGTCATAGATACCGTGAAAGGTTGCCTTCGCGCTTATGCGGATATGGTACCTGCCATTCAAGTGAAAGAAGAATCAATGCGCGAAGCTGCTCGCAGAGGGTTCTCAACCGCTACGGACTTGGCTGACTACCTTGTACGTAAAGGCATGCCATTCCGTGATGCTCATGAAGTGGTTGGTAAATCAGTCGGCTACGGCATTGAACAAGATAAAGATCTGAGTGATATGAACCTCGAAGAACTTCAGCAGTTCTCCGACACAATCACCGAAGATGTGTTTGATATTTTAACCCTTGAGGGCTCTGTTAATGCACGAGATCACATTGGCGGCACAGCGCCGAAACAAGTGATCGCAGCCGTCGCTCGAGGCAAGCAGCGTATCGCTGAACGTTAAACCCCGTTGGGCAGCTCTCTTTGAGCTGCCTTTCTTTTCTTCATTTCTACCCTTAATCAGTGGTTTTCCACTGCTCATCCTAAAGTCTTCTGTGTTTTAATTCTCTTCGACCATAGTACTTATAGTTAAAGTACCTATGCATTACTTGGCTGTTACTCAAATTATTTCGTCTTCAGCCGATAAACAATTTACAGATCAGTAATTCTAGTTAAGAAATGTGCACTACTGCGCGTATGTCATTACACATAATTGATTATCTACAACTATAATCAAACTGACGAAACTCCATCTCAAGGTCTAATAACGATACCTTGTGAATAACATCCACAGTTTATATCTTGAGGTACGCGTGCAAGAACTTGTAGACCTTCCTGATATTCAGGCCATACAAGACATTGAAAAACGTTTCTTACAAGTAAACGCGCTTCGATTACAGCGGACTCGAGATTCCCTTACCATTCGTCAACAAGGCTTTATTGACCTGTTGCCTCTACTTTTCCATTTCAATAACCCATCACTGCCCGGCTACTGCCACAAAGAAACACCTTGTGGGATCAATAATTATCGTCCTGGCCGAGAATCTCTTTCATTACCAAGATCCGTCACCATGTCTTTAAAACGACAACAGGTGCAAAAGGGTGATCGAGCGATTCAAGGCATCTACTTAATGGGCAGTACAGGGACGATAGCGCATTCTCGTCGAAGTGACTTTGACGTTTGGATTTGCACGCACAAAGACATGTCGCTCGAAGAAAACGAGTTATTGAGTCGTAAATGTGAAAATATTACTGAGTGGGCTCAGAGGTTGGGCGTTGAAGCGTACTTCTTTTTAATGGACCCAGATAAGTTCCGATCCGGAAGCCTAGGTGAACTTTCTGAAGAAAGCTGTGGTAGCACTCAGCACTATCTCTTACTGGACGAATTCTACCGCACTGCGATTCTAGTGGCAGGAAGAAAGCCCGCTTGGTGGTTGGTACCTCTGTCTCAACACCATATCTATGAAACCTACATCAATGATATCTTCCAACGAAGAATGGTTGAGAAGAATGAATATTTGGATTTCGGCCCAGTAAATGACTTTCCTGTCAGCGAGTTCCTTGGGGCTGGAATGTGGCAACTTTACAAAGCCATTGATTCTCCTCATAAATCAGCGATAAAGCTTATGATCGCCGACGTTTATGCTGCTGAATACCCAAATACAATTCCGCTCAGTCAACGGTTTAAAGAGTCGCTCCATAACAGCAACACAGAACTGAATGAACTGGACCCGTATATCTTAGCGTATCGAATCATTGAATCGTTCTTGATTCGTAAACGTGACCTGTCCCGTTTGGAAATGGTTCGCCGTTGCTTTTATTTTAAAGTGGGAATCAGGGCCAGTAAGTTTATTGATCAACCGCACTTAACTTGGCGTGAAAATCTACTAATACAGTTGCTTGAAGATTGGGGTTGGCCTCAGGAAAAACTCGAACAACTGGATAATGTGGATAACTGGACTGTTAACCAAGTGGCGGCGGAGCGAAAAGCGGTGGTATCCGAACTGATTAAGAGTTACACCTCTCTAACCGAGTTTGCTCGCCAGTACGATACCGCCTCCAACATGAGCGCCAAAGAAATTAGCATCTTAGGGCGAAAACTCTACGCCGCCTTTGAAAGAAAGCCAGGCAAGATTGAATTCATCAATCCAGGCATTACGGCATCCCTTGAACATCAAGACATGGCGTTCTGCTACCGAAAACATCAAGAAAGCCACCAGCACGTATGGGAGGTTTATCCCGGTCGATCGGTCAGCATGGTCGAAAAGCCCATTTATCGAGCCAAGACCTTAATTAAGTTACTGACTTGGTGCCGAGTCAACGGGATTCTAACTAAAAACAGTTACACCTACCTTGACCAACATACTACCAACATCAGTCAAAACGACTTACACCAGCTGGTTGATATCATATTAGATAATATTCAATCGCCTTTACCTAAATTAAAACAGGATGTGTTTTCTAAACCCGCGCATTTTAAACAAATCATTATTGTCGCCAATACTGGTCGGCAAATGCCTCTGAACTTACCTCTGGCAGACAATGCCAACCCACTCTGTTATGGAAAGAGCCGAGAAAACCTGATCCAATCGCTCGACCTCGTACTCACCAACTCCTGGAATGAAGTTGTCACCAAACATTTCAGCGGTGAGGAGGCACTGGAACAATGTTTATATTTGCTTATTAATTGCATAACCAAACAAAAAGAATATCAACCTGAAATCATTGCACGAAGTTTAGGGTCTCAGTTCAATGCATTAATCAGAAAGAAGCTCATTGATTTAACAGAGCAGATGACGCTCATTTATGGGCATACCAGCAACATCGATAACACCCGTCTTATTATCGAAAGCGGAAGAAAACATTTGATCCTTCATGCCGAAGAAAATGAAGGTACCATAGAAACCTATGAAACTATCCCTGAACTGTTTACCGCATTAGGTGCACCTCAAGGTCATTTCAGCCCCATATCCATAGACAGTCACACATTGAAAGCCACACCCATTGATGCTATTTCTCGAGTGTTACAAAAAGACCATATTCAGGTGTTCTTTGAAGCAGAGCCGGCATTACATCGAGCAAAGGTTTACATTGTGGACGAGCACGGTTCCCTGCTGTTTTATACGACACCGTATAATTCTACGGCATCGTTATTGAACCCGCTGGTTAGATTCTTAAGATCGGTATTGTTTCGTCAACAAACACAATTAACCTTAACCGAGAGTCAGCTTCTCAGTAGAAATATCCACTTCTGGGAAGTAAGCAAAGATTTACAGCAAGGGTTTTTATTAAAAGCCGTTGATGTTGAACCTTTGGCAGGGCAAGACAAATTCTTTACTGTCCAAGCCATCGGTGATGGTTCCACAGAAGCCAGACTAAAGTTTACTATTTATTGCAATCAGGAAGAATTTTCTGAATTAGAATATGGCGATCACTTGTACACTGAAGTGGCTAGATATGTGCTATCTCATCGTAAAGATAAAAACCGTTACCCATGTTATTTAACGGATTTAGAATTAGCTAAATCCGACAGTACACCATTCCCACCGGGCAGCTTACAGACCATCCACTACTTGCGACAAAAGAGTCGATTAGAGAAAAGACTCAATCACGCACTTCAATCAGTACAACTGTAGCCTTAACTGACAGCCAAAAAATACCAGAAAATATTCTGATAAATTTCATCGAATTATCCAGCTCGTCTATTCTTATTTTTATGTTATTTTACCCAGTTGAAACATTGAAAATGTTTGTATCGCTGCTTAAAAGCACGCATAGATTCAACACAAACAGGATAATAAATTATGAGTATTAGAAGCCGTGTTCTTGGTTGGGGAACCTATGTTCCACCACGCATTGTTACCAATCAGGATTTAACAGCATTCATGGAAACCAGTCATGAGTGGATTGTTGAACGTACAGGGATAGAACAACGCCACTGGGCCGATGAAGGCGAATCAGGGGCAGGCATGGCAGCCAAGGCGGCAAAGAAAGCGCTTGCAGAAGCGGAAGTCGAAGCAGATGAAATCGATATGATCATCTACGCGACCTTATCTCCAGATGTCGATTTCCCGGGAACCGGAGTTTTCCTACAAAGAGAACTGGGCTTACGTCCTATTCCTGTATTGGATATTCGCCAGCAGTGTTCAGGATTCATCTACGGTTTATCCATTGCCGATAATTTCATTAAAACGGGCATGAGCAAGAAGGTCATGGTCGTCGGTTCTGAAATTCATTCCACCGGCCTTGATATGTCCACCAAAGGGCGTGATGTAACGTCATTATTTGGTGATGGGGCAGGGGTTGCTATTGTTGGGATCAGTGATGATCCAGACATGGGTATTTTATCGACTCACCTCTACGCAGACGGCACTAACGCGGAATGTTTGTGGCTTGAAAAACCAGGCAGCAAATATCACCCTCGCATCTCTCATGAAGACATCGACTTAGGTCTTCATTATCCGAGCATGCAGGGACAAAAAGTATTCAAGAACGCAGTAACTCGTTTACCTCAAGTAATTATTGAATCTTTAGAAGCGAATAATTACACAATAAACGACTTGAACATGCTGATTCCTCATCAAGCCAACTTGCGTATTAACGAATTCGTTGCCAAGAAACTCAAACTTGATGGTGATCGTGTCCATAACAACATCCAAAAATACGGCAATACAACAGCCGCAACCATCCCATTGTGCTTCAGCGAAGCCATTGATGAAGGAAAAATAAAACGAGGAGACCTTGTTTGCTGTGCAGCCTTTGGTGCCGGTTTAACTTGGGGCTCGGTTTTGATGCGCTACTAATCAACCGTAAAGCAACTACAGTTTAGTGTTAAAGCTATTTAGTGTTAAGGCCACAATTATCATGGCCTTAACACTAAACAACCTTCGAATAGCGCCCTTCAGAATGGCTGTTCGAAAGTAATACCTTAGTAACTTACAAATACTCCCGCTATAATCTGCTTAACAGCTCAACAGATCGTTCGAATATTCCGTCTAATACATCAGCAGATAAGTACTTATATGATTTCTCTTTATCAATTCACTGCTTCGCAATTCTGTGAGAAAGCCCGTTGGGCAATTGATCATAAAGGGCTCATCTATCACACCGATAATCTGCTACCAGGCACACATTCAAGGCAAGCACTGAAAGTCAGTTCCACAACCCAGCTGCCCATTCTTCGCCACGGTCTGCAGTTTATTCAAGGTTCTGGTAACATCATCACGTATCTGGACGAACAATATCAAACGCGTTTACTGACACCCGTCGATATGAACCTTCGAAAAGAAGCTCTTGAGCTCGAATTGCGATTAGATAAAGATCTGGGCCTTCATCTCCGACGTTTTTTCTATACGCATATGCTACAAGACCCTCGTCAACTGCGTCGCTTAATCACCCACTATGGACCTTGGTACAGTAATAATCTTTATCGAATCATACTTCCTGTTATTAAAAATAAGCTCGTAAAAGAGATGCGGCTGAACGCATTGGAAGCCGAACGATCGCGACTGATCATCAATACAACACTGCAGCTATTGGATAAAAAGCTAGAAAATAAAGAGTATTTAGTCGGTGATTCATTCAGTCGAGCAGACTTAACTGCGGCTGCGTTACTGAGCCCAATTTGCCAACCAATCGAACACCCGTATTACGATGAACGCCTTCAATTACCTAAAGATTTGGCCGAATTTCAGAAAAAACAACAAGGCAGACCTTTTTTCCAGTGGGTCCAAAAAATCTACCAACAACATCGTTGGGAAGTAAAACCCTCGGATCGCTACAATCCGTAATCCATTTGACGTAGATTGCTGTTATAATCGTTCGCAAAATAACCTCTAAATATTTTGCAGGGCAACTGAACGTGCGATTGAACAGACTACTTATTGTTTTTGCATCTATGATCTTATCCAGCTCTCTGCTAATCAGTGGCTGTGGCCAAAAGGGTCCACTGTACTTACCCGAAGACCCTTCCTCGAACGAAGAACAAAAACAACCTAAGTCTAAAAAACAGACCGAACAGTAATCTGTCGCATCGAACATAACATTATTATTGGTTCATAGAACCAGATGTAATTAGCCCCTTAACAAAAGAAAAAGCTCATCATGACTCAAGCATTTGAATACAGACAAAATCAGTTATTTGCCGAAAACGTATCTGTTGAAAATATTCATCAACAATATGGCAGCCCGTGCTACATCTACTCACGAGCAGCGTTTGAAAATCACTTCATGGCTTATAAAAATGCACTGACGGATGTCCCTCACTTAGTGTGTTATGCAGTCAAGGCGAACTCGAACATTGCTGTTTTGAATATACTTTCTAAGCTGGGTGCAGGCTTTGACATTGTATCCATTGGAGAACTTGAGCGTGTCGTAGCTGCCGGTGGAGACACGTCAAAAGTCGTTTTTTCTGGGGTAGCTAAAACAGCGGCTGAGATTCGACGTGCTTTGGAACTCAACATTCACTGCTTCAACGCGGAATCCGATGCTGAACTGGATCGTATTAACCAAGTAGCTGCAGAAATGGGCACCACTGCCGACATCTCTCTTCGAGTAAATCCTGATGTTGACGCAAAAACGCATCCTTATATTTCTACAGGCTTGAAAGACAACAAGTTTGGCATCAGTGTCGATCACGCACTTGAAACCTATCAACGCGCAGCCAGCTTACCTAATTTGAATGTCGTCGGAATGGATTGCCATATTGGCTCTCAATTAACTGAAATTCAGCCATTCATTGATGCTCTGGATCGCTTACTTATCTTAATTGATAACTTAGCAGACAAAGGAATCAGTATTGACCATCTTGACTTAGGTGGTGGCTTGGGTGTGGTATACGATGACGAACAACCCCCTGCCGTTGAAGACTTTATTCATGCAATCAAAACGCACTTAGGCGACAGAAAGCTTAAACTGATTTTTGAGCCTGGTCGTTCTATCGCTGCAAATGCAGGAATCATGACCACTCAAGTTGAGTTTCTAAAACCAACAGAACATAAGAATTTTGCCATCATTGATGGTGCCATGAACGATCTGCTACGCCCCGCACTCTACAGCGCATGGCAAAATATTGTGCCCGTTTCCATCAGACCAGAAACAGAACAAAACAAAAAAACGTGGGATTTAGTCGGCCCTATCTGCGAAACAGGTGATTTCCTAGGTAAAGATCGAGAGCTGGATCTTCAGCCCGGTGATCTTCTAGCAGTAAAATCGGCTGGTGCCTATGGTTTTACAATGAGCTCTAATTACAACAGCCGTAATCGAGTGGCAGAAGTCATGGTTGACGGTGACCAAGTACATTTGATTCGTAAACGAGAAACCATAGAGCATCAATTAGCTGGCGAACAATGTCTGGCTGACTGATATCTTCGATTGGAATACAACGATTAGTTACACAAATTAATAAAGCACGGATTACTCGCTATGCGACTCAAGTTCACCAAAATGCACGGTTTAGGCAATGACTTTATGGTCATTGATCTAGTCACTCAACACTACAGCCTTGATGAAAAAACAGTGAGGCAACTGGCTGACCGTAACTTTGGTATTGGCTTCGACCAACTTCTCGTGGTCGAGCCGCCAACATCTCCCGATGTAGACTTCACTTATCGCATATTTAATGCCGACGGAAGCGAAGTTGAACAATGTGGCAATGGCGCCCGTTGCTTTGCACGATTTGTTTACGATAAGCGTTTAACCAATAAATCTGAAATCAAAGTCAGCACATGCAGTGGCAACATAACCCTGAACCTGCAATCGAATAAAGAAGTCACAGTTGATATGGGCGCGCCTATTTTGACGCCTGCAGAAGTTCCGTTCGAGGCAGATGCCTTTGATGCTGAATATAAGATCGAAGTTAATAACCAAACGCATCAAATAGGCGCCGTCAGCATGGGCAATCCTCATGGAGTGTTGATTGTTGACTCGACTAAGACCGCTGACGTTGAAACACTAGGCCCACTGCTTGAAAATCACCCGAGGTTTCCACAGCGTGTTAATGTAGGGTTTATGGAAATAATTAACCGCCATGAAGTCAATCTACGTGTTTACGAGCGTGGCGCGGGGGAGACATTAGCATGTGGTACAGGCGCGTGCGCAGCAGTGGCCTCAGGCCAACTTAGAGGATTATTAGACCCAGGAGTTAAGGTCAACCTTCCAGGAGGAAGCCTATTCATTGAATGGCAAGGAGAAGGAAACTCCGTAATGATGACGGGTCCAGCCACCCGTGTTTTTGAAGGTCAAATATACCTTTAATTCTCCGACTATAATTCAAAACATAATAACAACAGAGAATGCAGTAGATGACAGATCAGGCACCTGAAATTAACGAACAACAGATTGAAGAATACCTGAACAAACACAGAAATTTCTTTGTCGGCCGTGATAAATTATTATCCAAAATGCGAATCCCTCATCCTACGGGCAGCGCAGTTTCATTGGTTGAGCGTCAGCTCAATATTTATCGTGAAAAGCATAATCAGCTGGATCAACACATTCACGACATGTTGACCATTGCTCGTGACAATGATCGTTTGTTTGAAAAGACTCGCCGCTTGGTGCTTGACCTGTTAGACGTTCAATCATTGGATGATGTATTTTTATCCCTTGAAAACAGCATTCTCTATGATTTCGAGCTGAATGCTTGCTCACTGCTGGCCTTTGGTATCAGCGATGACCAGCCAAGAGAGCACAGTCAAAACAGCTATATGCGAATCGTTTTGCAATCTGAATTGCCTGAGACACTGGCCCGTTGGATCGCATCAGGCCAACCTTATTGTGGCGCACTGGATAACGAGCTTAACCAGTTTTTATTCCCCCAAGGCGCAGACAAAATAAAATCAGCGGCCGTAACGGCGGTTCGTCGAGGCCATGATTTAGGCATCTTTGCTCTTGGTAGCGAACGAGAAGATCATTTTACCGCAGGAATGGGCACGATGTTCTTAAACTACATCAGCGACGTATTAGCCCAAGTGTTACCTAGATTCGTTAACAACGCCTTGGATGATGTATGACCAAAAGCGTATTAACATCATCCGTTGATGAGTTCATACGCTACCTCACGGAGGTTCGGCAAGTGTCCGAACACACCGTGACCAATTATCGTCATGATTTACTGCGTTTTTGTCTGTTTCTTGAAGAAAAAAAAATTACGTCTTGGTCGAAGATAGATGCAGGTCACATCCGTTTCTTCAGTGCTTACCTCAAACATAAGCAGCTCTCAAGCAAAAGCATTCAACGTAATCTTTCCGCTTGCCGAAGCTTGTTTAACTACCTAAACAAAGAAGGGATTTGTAAAACAAACCCCGCTCAAGCCGTATCTGCACCTAAAGCCGATCGAAAGCTGCCTAATACTTTCGACACCGATCAACTCAATGCGTTGCTGGCATTTACCCCTGAGGAATGGATTGAATTCCGCGATAAAGCCATCATGGAGCTTTTTTATTCATCAGGTTTACGTTTATCTGAATTGGTCAGCCTCAACGTAAGAGACATAGATCTAATTTACGGCCAACTCAGAGTGACAGGTAAAGGGAACAAAACCCGAGATTTGCCCATTGGAAGAATGGCCATAAAAGCACTCAAAGAATGGCTTGAGCATAGGCCAACTGAAGCCGACAGTGCGCTGTTCACAACTCAGCAAGGTAATCGATTACAACCTAGAAGTGTACAACAACGTTTAAAACACTGGGTGACACGACAAGGCATCACCGGCAACCTTCATCCTCATAAACTTAGACATTCTTTTGCAAGCCACATGCTTGAATCAAGCAGTGATTTACGTGCAGTCCAAGAGTTATTGGGCCATGAAGATATATCAACCACTCAAATTTATACCCATCTAGATTTCCAGCATCTAGCACAGGTCTACGATACAGCGCATCCGAGAGCAAAGCGCAGTAAGCCCAATAAATAACCAGAGATCGAACCCTATGATTAAGCTCATTACATTTGATTTAGATAATACGTTGTGGGATTCCGATCCGGTGATTTTGTCTGCAGAACAGGCATGTTGGGATTACTTAAGCCAACATTACATCAAGGTTTGTGATCAATATACAAAGCTCACTCTACGAAAGCTAAAATTTGAGTTAGCCGATGAAATTCCTGCTTTATCGCATAAAGTCAGTGATATTCGTATTTTCTGCCTGAAGCAAGCACTGTTGCGCTGCGGTTATTCAGAAGAAGAATCCACAAAAGGCAGTCAGGATGCCTTTCGTGTGTTTTATGCTGAACGCCAGAACGTTACTTTTTACCCGAACACCCTCACGATCCTCAATGCATTGGCGCAAGAGTATCGGCTGGCAGCGCTCACCAATGGTAATGCCAATTTAAGTCAGTTAGGACTCTCCATGTTTGAGTTTGGCTATAATGCAGAAGACTTTCCTGCCGCAAAACCGGCTCCAGACATCTTTAGAGCAGCCTTAAACGCTTCAAATCTAAATCCTGAAGAAGTGCTCCATATCGGCGATCATCCTGAACACGATGTATTAGGCGCCCATCAAATGGGGATGCATACCCTCTGGTTTAACCAACATAACGAAATATGGAACAGAACAGACTGTCAGCCAACATTGGAAGTCTCTCAGCTTGAAGAGTTACCTTCCATTATTTCAGCATATCAAGTATCACTGGTTAATTAATGGGCTCATTTAGTGGAGATTCGATCCAGCGCTTGGACTCGACGAACTTCATTATCACTGAATAAATCTTGTTGCAGTGCTCGTACGGCATCCTGTTGTTCAACGGTATCCATGTTTGAGCTCTCTATAGCTTGTCTTTGTTCTGTATATTGGGCGTATCGACCGTTCCACTCTGCTTGGGCTTCTTCCACTTTCAACAATCGACCCGCAGCATCTTCGCCCAAAACGAGAGCCCGAGCGTCATAAATTTCTTGGGCACTCGCACCTTGAGCCTTCAAGTCAGACACATCAACTCTCAATCGCTGCATCTTGTACTCATCCGACAAACGAGGTTTCACACTCTCTGGCGCTTGCTCCATTAAATCGACTAAAGCTCGTTCTTTTTCTTGTCCCGAAAGCTCGTTATTCGCAGTAAGCGCCATACGATCAAGCATATAATGATCAAAGTCTTCCGTCTCACCATAAAAGGCCTGTGCAGCATCATCACCTAAATACTGGCGACGTAAATCACTTACCATCTGAAGACGAGCACGATGAGCGTCCAGAGCTGAACTCCCATATTGATTTAGACCCGAGCCTATTTGTTGCTCCAAATCCGATAAGGCTCGCTTCATTTCTATGTAATTATTTAATAGAGCCAAGGCTTCTTCTTGAGCAGGGCTATCTAACCGCTGCTGAATCAACAAGGTGAGGCGATCCAGTATTTGCTCCAGAGTCTCTTCCCCCATAGAAGAAAGAAAGTACTCAAAGAAGTCTCGATTTTCGCTTGAAAAGATAAGGTGACCATCTTGATCTACTTGAAAACCGCCATTAATTTCTGTACCTCTCAAAGAACTAGGTAGTGCCATTAACGCCTGTTGTTCTGATCGCTTAAAACCTTCATGTTCCGAAGAGTTTAAAGGTTTTTGCTTATTATTTGACGGCCCTAACAATTCATCATGACTGATTTCAGAATCGAGCGTATTTATAAAAGTATGATCAGAAGAAGGATTGGTAACGAACGTACCAATGATTGCGAGCACCACAATAAAAGAAATTGAGACAACTAACGATATACGCATTTGGACTACTGCTCCTATGCCCAATGCGATATGTATTACAACTAGATAGGTCTACTGCCGTATTTAGACTCTGGTTTTTTGGGGGGGTCGGCCATAACGTTCGGTTCAATGACCTTAACTGTCCCACCACCACTTAAAAACTCTTCGATGTCTGTTTCCAACTGGACCCTCAGCTCCACATGATTGGACCGAGATTTATTATTATTTGTGTCGTTCGAAAAAAAATCTTTGTCATTATAGTTTGCCATACTCACCTCGCTTAATTCCTGTAAGCAAGTAATAGTTATAGACAAACATTCATGATTTTACTAAGAAATCCTTCAACTTTTTGTGCAATTCTTAACCGGAATTATTAATGAGTCCAGTTAGTCCTCGTCCAAGATGCCTAAAATTTGTGCCTTAAAGTCATTGCTGACAGGTTGAAGGCCAATCCAGACTTTCAACAGTGCATCGTAAAACGCTTTTCCTTCTAATAAAGTATCTTCTCGGCCCGGAATGCGAACTAATGTTCCTTTACCCGGAAGATAATCGAGAATCGCTTCATCACCTTTATGGAAGCGTCTATTGTCAAATAGGGATAAAAAGCGATCAATCGTCGGTTTAAGTGATTCATGCTCATCTTTAGTTAAGTTAATGATCAGGGCTTCATTCAATGCATTAGCGATTCTTCTAGCGCTTACTCGCTTAAGCAAAACATGGAACATCATTCGCTTATAAGTATTGGATGCAATAATAATGTCTGGATCTTGGCTCGTTTCTTCAAGGTACAAACCACCCACATAAACATCCACAAGAAAGTACATTTTACGCAGTGCAGCTCCATTTAAATGAAGCTTAGTCTCCGACGGAGAAACCGTAATTTGCTCTGCAACATCAACATCAGATACGACGGCCGCATTCACCTGGTACGACGTCAGCACACAAAAACAAAGTAATAGAGGACGAATCCAAAACATAATTGAAAACCTTAAGTTAGAATTATTGTTATTATTTAGTGCATCCTGCATCTGTTAAGGGATCTTTTACTTATTAGTTAAAAGGTAAGTAACGCCCCTCTTTATAATTTGCGTGCTATTGTGCAGTGAAGGTTACATAAATGACACAGTTTACTTATGAAATGTGAGAGAGATCACACTCGAAAGGAGCACTTTCGACAGGATTTTATTTATACAGCAATGCACTAAAATCATTGCTGTTCCAACCCGTCAAAAGTATTGTCAACTTATAATAATGGCTTATTTTTCAAGAAAGCTTAACTGCACCCGTTCTACTTCTTCTTTCACGTGCTCGTTTAAGTATGGCTTTTCCAGCGCAAAGACTTGATAAATACCACGACGTAAACGATCACGGGTAATTTGGTCTTCAAGCTTAGGATCGTAGTCCGCAGTTCGAAGATACGTAGCCCAAGATGTGGCAACCAACCAACTATTAATGGCCAGTGCAGTAATCTCTTGATCAGAGATATCAATAATATTCGAACGTCGAAGACCGTAATAAATCGATCCTACGTTTTCTAAACACCGCTGGCTGAATTCTGAATAGCGTTCGATTAATCGGTCATCACTTTCCAAGAAATACGCTAAATCGCGATGTAGGAACCTGAAAACCCACATGCCTTCAAAAATAGCTTCCAAATAATTGGCTTTATCTTCAATCGTCAATTCATGATCAGTAGGTACTTCAAGCGTTTGATCAACCAACCGTTCATATTCAAGGTAAATTTCATACACAATTTCAGATTTATTTCTGAAATGATAATAAAGATTACCCGGAGAAATACCTAAGTGTGCGGCTATATGATTAGTAGTAACGTTACGTTCACCACGATCGTTAAAAAGGACTAATGCCGCTTCAAGAATTCGTTCTTTGGTATTCATTCAGATTCGCTTAACTGTACTCGTCGGATGGGAGCCTATCTTCACTCATCTTGGAGCTTGGGTCAAAGAATCCCAAAAAACCTGACCATAAATCGTTCAAATTTGTTGCAATTCTCGTTTAGAGCAATTACTCTAAATGAAAATCAACTAAGAAATGACTCTTAGTGTTGTCCAAATTTCGCTCTCGTAACCTAATAAGGAGCACCATCATGGTCGCAAACGTTGTTGAATTAACGGAATCTAAACGTGAAATCCAGCATTTGAACCAAGTACTAAGCGCTCAGAAACAAGCATTTCGTCAAAACCCTATGCCGACTGCGAATGAACGTATTGAAAACCTTAATCGGTTAAAAAAGATGGTTCTTAAATACGAAGATGAAATTTGCGAAGCTATTAACAGTGATTTCAGCAGTCGTTCGAAAGACGAAACCCTCATTGCAGAGATTATGTCCGTTGTATCAGGCATAAATTACTGCATGAAAAATATTCGTCGTTGGATGCGTCCAGAAAAACGTCACGTAAACCTTCTGTTCCAACCCGCTACAGCAAAAGTTGTCTATCAGCCAAAAGGGGTTGTAGGTATTGTTGTTCCTTGGAACTATCCGATTTTTCTAGCATTAGGTCCACTGTGCTTTGCGCTTGCAGCAGGCAATAGAGCAATGATCAAAATGTCTGAATTTACACCTAAGACCTCTGAATACTTGAAAAAAATCATCAGTGAAACGTTCGATGACAGCATGGTAAGTGTCATCACAGGTGAGGCTGATGTTGCTCAAGAGTTCAGTAAGAAGCCGTTTGATCACTTATTATTTACAGGCTCGACGACGGTTGGTTCGCACGTAATGCGCGCAGCAGCAGACAACCTAACCCCTGTCACACTGGAGTTAGGCGGGAAATCTCCAGCGGTCATCGCCCCTGATGTGCCTATGCACGATGCAGTCGATCGAATCTGCTTTGGTAAATCATTCAACGCAGGGCAGACCTGTGTCGCTCCAGACTACGTTCTTTGCCCGTCCGATAAAGTGGATGCATTTGTTGATAGCTATCGAGATACATTTGCTCGTTTGTACCCTTCAATCAAAGAAAATGAAGATTACACAGCTATTATCGATGATCGTCAGTATCAACGCTTAAGATCGTGGATCGAAGATGCTCGCGCGAAAGGCGCAGAGATCATTGAAATTAACCCGGCAAATGAAAACTTACAATCAGGCACGCGTAAGCTTCCTCTTCATATCATTTTAAATCCTACCGATGATATGACCGTAATGCAGGAAGAAATCTTTGGCCCTATTTTACCCGTCATCACATACAACAGTATGAACGAGGCCATTGGCCATATTAATGACCGTCCACGCCCACTAGCACTTTACTATTTTGGTTACAGCCAAAAAGAACAAGAGCATGTACTCACCAAGACTCACGCAGGTGGTGTCTGTTTAAATGATGCCATTATGCACGTGGCCTTAGACGACCTACCATTTGGAGGCATCGGTCCTTCAGGTATGGGCGCTTATCACGGCCATGAAGGCTTCTTAACCTTCTCTCATGCAAAATCAGTTCTAAGCAAACCTAGATTCAACAGTGGTAAATTAGCCTACGCCCCGTACGGTAAAATCATTCATAAAATGATTTATAAGTTCTTTATCCGATAGAACTGTAATCTGGTGAGCCTATTTCTAGATAGGCTCAACCATTTCTTTATTCTTATATCCTCAAGTTTTATTCTGCCTCGAAGAAAAAACAACGGAAACTAAACTGTTTCTGATCCTCGAAATCGAAATTAGCTTTTCTCAGCAGACATCAAACTTCGCCCTTATCAAGCGCTTAATTTTTCGGTAACATGCGCGAACAATACACAGTGAATATCCGGAATCGGTATGAATATTGTTGTTTACCCTGGTACGTTTGATCCTATTACTAATGGCCATGCAGACCTAATCGAACGAGCTGCTCGTTTATTTGATAAGGTTATTGTTGCTGTCGCAGAAAGCCCAAAGAAAAGACCTACTTTAGCATTAGAAACTCGCGTAAAGTTAGCAAATGACATCACCAGTCATTTAGACAATGTTGAAATTATGGGGTTCAGTAGTCTTCTTGCGGACTTTGTGGGTGAAGTAGATGCCAACATCATATTGAGAGGTTTAAGAGCCGTTTCAGATTTCGAATACGAATTTCAACTGGCGAACATGAACCGTGTTCTCGCGCCAAACGTTGAGAGTATGTTTCTAACCCCCGATGAGAAGAACTCATACATTTCTTCTACACTTGTAAGAGAGATTGCGGCTCTGGGTGGTGACATTTCCAAGTTTGTAGACCCAAGAGTCGAAAAGGTTTTACAGGATCACGTCAGTCAGAATGCTAAATAAGTACTGGCCACAGGAGACTTCAGTATGTCTTTATTAATTACTGACGAATGCATTAACTGTGACGTTTGTGAACCTGAATGCCCTAATGCGGCAATTTATCCAGGTGAAGTAGTCTACGAAATAGAATCAAACTTATGCACCGAGTGCGTAGGCCACTACGATGTCCCTCAATGCATCGAGGTCTGCCCGATCGATTGTATTTTGATTGACCCTGACAATAAAGAAACAGAAGAACAGCTTACCGATAAGTTCAAAGCCCTTACCGGCGGATAACCGCAACGGCTAACAACCATATCAACACATAAGGCTGTTAGTCGTTAGGAAGTGTTTAGAAAAGGTACACAACACTTGCTGATGCTGTCATAGCAATGAACGTGTAGTCTTTCGTCTGGAAGGTTTCTGTATTACCCTCTGTACCAAACGCGACATCAAGGTTGAACGTCGTAAAGTCCAGCTCAGTACGAATACGGAAGTGTTCGTCCATATAGAATTGAGCACCACCACCAAAAATCAATGATTCAGAAGACTGCTCTTCACCTAATCCGCGTTGAACTTCACGGTACGTATAATCTGATTCACCAAAACCTAGCTTGCCAAACAAGTCTAAATGACCAAGGGCACTTTCATAGATAGGATACGCTAAAACGCCTGACACGTGCCAAGCTTGCATATCTACTTCACTGACTGAATCAACACCATATTCATTATAATCATAATCTTGATAGCTCCACTCCACAGAGAAGTTTTCAGAAAACTTATAACCAGCAATGAATCGATAAGCTGTGCCACTGTCATCCCAATCACTATCGCCCGTACTTTCTTCAATGAAACCATCGTCGTCAAACTTTGTATAACCGCCACCCACACCAACATAAGGGCCCATTTCGGCGTAACTCATATTTGAAAGTAACAGTACTGATACAGCAGATAAGCAGGCTAGCGTTCGTTTTATTATCATTATTTTTCTCCTTATGTTCGAACGCTGGCTATTGTCACACATAAAAAAGGCCTCTTACGAGGCCTTTTCCACAATTTTTTATTTTCCAAACATTATTCTGTAGTTTCTTGCTCAACCACTTCGTATTTCCTTTCAAGTGTCGTACAACCTAAACACCGAACAAAGGTCATTTTAGCAGGCTTAATCATTAATTCATCAGCGGCATCACCTGCATTCCCACCCAATAACGAAAATGGAGAGGTAATGATAAATAGTGCAGTACCCAAAACAGTTACACCAAGCATTATGGGTCTAACCACTAATCCATCTAATACCATTTCGGCTGGACCAGGTTGATTTAATTTACTTGGATCAGAGAGGGACTCAGCCATCGCCGAAGTTGGTAACACCAACTGCATAATGAGCAACGACATTGCTGCAAATTTACTTAACTTAATCCAAATCTGTTGCATAGTACTATCCCTTCAATGTGCAATAACAATAATTCTGTTTTTATTGAACCAATAATAGGCTGCTTTTACACAAAATGTCAGCTTTTTTGGCATTTTGAGCAGTAGACCGTCGTTCTGCCTTGCATTTTTATTTCTTCTAAACACGAACCGCATTTGTAACAGGCCAAGCCTGCGCGTCCATATACCATAAGCTCTTGTTGAAAATACCCTGGTTTACCATCACCACCAACAAAGTCCTTAAGCGTTGTTCCTCCTTGCTCAATCGCCTGCGCTAATACAGCTTTGATGCATTCAGCCAAACGCTGCAACCTAACCTTACCCAGTTTAGATACAGTAACGGTCGGATTGATTCCAGCCTTAAACAAGGCTTCATTCGCGTAGATATTTCCAACCCCCACTACCACTTTGTTATCCATGATGAATTGTTTAACCGCAACACTACGCGTCCTAGACGTCTTATACATATGAAGGCCATTGAACTCATTTACTAAAGGTTCTGGTCCTAAATGCGCTAAATGCTTACTCGTGGAGAGATCTTCAATCCATAGCACAGCACCAAACTTACGGGGATCATTGTATCGAAGAATAGTGGATTCAGTTTCTTCGCCGGAAGCATGATCCGCAAACACAAAATCAACATGATCATGCTTTCCAACCTCAGAGTTGTCTTGAACAACTCTCAAGCTGCCTGACATCCCCAAATGGATCATCAAAGTACCGTGTTCAAACTCCAGCAATAAATACTTTGCCCTACGGCGAACGCCTATCAAATCTCGTCCAACCAGCTGAAACTCCAAATCATCAGGAATTGGCCACCTGAGCTTTCTTTGCCGCACATCCACGGCTTGAACCGTTTTATTCAATATATGAGGCGATATTCCTCGACGTGTTGTTTCGACTTCTGGTAATTCAGGCAACGGAAAATCCTTTCTTTAAAATAATTGGCCATTGAATTCATCCACCGCTTGAATCTCGGGCAATTGCCAATCAATTGGCGGCTTATTCTGATCGGTTAGATAACGATTTAATTCAGAAAAATGTCCACACCCAAGAAATCCGCGATAGGCAGATAAAGGCGACGGATGCGTAGTTTCAAGAACCAAATGTTTCTCTCGATCAATTTTTTTACCTTTTTTTTGGGCGTGACTGCCCCACAATAAAAAAACAACACCACTTCGTTTTACATTAAGCAGCTCAACGGCCTTATCAGTAAACTCTTCCCAGCCCTGACCTTGGTGAGAACCGGCCTTTGAGTGCTCGACGGTTAACACGCTGTTTAACAATAAGACGCCTTGTTCAGCCCATGAGGTCAAGAAACCATGATTCACAGGTATCACGCCTAAATCACGCTCCAACTCCTTATAAATGTTTTTTAAAGAAGGAGGGACTTTGATTTCCGGCCTGACTGAAAAGCAAAGACCATGTGCTTGGTCCGGCCCGTGATAGGGGTCTTGGCCCAAGATTACAACTTTAACCTGATCTAAAGGAGTAAGATTGAACGCATTAAAGTACTCATCGTCTTCCGGATAAATCACTGAACCCCGAGCTCTTTGCTCACTTAAATAGTTGAACAGTTGTTGCATATAAGGCTTATCAAATTCTGCACTTAAGTGTTGATTCCAGCTGGGTGTTAAGAACGGATGCATTTCTATTGTGGCCTTGTATATCAATAAGTTAACCAGTACCAATTTAAAGAAGATATAACCTTCAAAACTAAGATTATAAGATAACTCGCACAACCAAACACAGAGGTTACTCACATAAACCCCATAAGCCTACATTTAAACTCGATTCACAAAACAAAACTAATAAGAAATTTATCAATTACTTCTATGTGATTTCGTTGATCTAAAGTACAAAAAAACAATATTGCTAATCCAATGCTGTCAGGAAGATCAGGATCGATCTTTCTTAAAACAAACAAGGAGTTTTCAATGTGGAGCGTAGGCAATCACTATAAAGTCTATCAAGGCCTTATAAATGGAAGTATTGAACTACCTTCCATTGGATCTCACTTCGCAAACCTGAAACACCAAGTTGAATCGAATAATTTTAATCTTGCAGGCTCTCCCGTTAACCAACAACTGTTGATCGCCTTATCTGCAGACCACGACTTATCTCAATTGCTGATTAATGGTGCCAACCAAAGCCGTTATTATGGCAGCCCCTTAGTCACTAGCCTAAGTACCGCCATTACCCGGCTAGCACCTAAAAAGATCTCTGACTTAATTACCTTATTTGCCATCCGAGATGTTGTGCTTCCTGATAACTTACCCGCAAACCATTACATTCGTAATCTGTGGGAAGACACACTTCAGCTATCTGCTATCTGCTGCGCAATTAATTACCGCTTAACTCAAACTTCCGGTGTCCATTTCGATCACAGTGCACTAGCAGGTTTAGTGGTCCATCTTGGCACGATCATGCTGCTTACTACCTTCCGTAACTCAGGTCTTACCGTACCTTCACACCAACAGATTGAAGATGTTCCAGATATACTTTCTTGCAATATCGCATCACTTGCAGCCCTTCATTGGCAAATGGACCCCGCCATTTCTGAGTGCGCACTTCGAAAAAGCCAATACAATGAAGTGAATTTTGATAAGTTCTCAATACTCGATGTACTTCATATGGCGATCACGCTGCACCGAAAAAACCAACAAAAAGATATTGCTCACCCAGCGCTTAAACACAGCTTTCCGTTCATTAAGGCGGTTAAACAAAGACTTATCAGAGAAGAAGCGGATCACTTCACACAAATGGTAGAAGGACATGCTTTAGCTATCTTTCAAGGCTTAAGCCCTTTGATTAATAAATACCCAGTAAACAACTTCATACGACACAACCCATCACAGTTCAGAAAACAGGGCTAATCCCACCTTTACTGACAATCCTATCGATAAAATGACTTTTTGTTTCTAAGTTATTGCTTTACTATGCCGATACTGTCTAAGACATAATCATCAGTAATCAATAAAAATAATAACAACAAGAAGAGTAGGGACAGACAAATGTGGCGCTCAGGAATTCAATTCAAAGTTTATCAGGATATTTTAACCGGTAAGATTAAACTGCCTAACCTTCCTGATAACACAATGAAACTAAGACACACCTTAGCTAACCCTAATTTCCGAATAAAAGAATTACTGCCTCCATTGCACGCAAACCCAGAGATGGCTGCGGTAATCATGAGAGCAGCGAATTCAACCGCCTTTTACGGTACACGACCGTCAGGTGACTTAAATTCTGCAGTTGTTAGATTAGGGGCCAATTCAGTTACGTCCATCGTGCTCACTCACTCGCTTGAAAGCACGCTTGTAAAACGTAGCTTACCAGCACGTCACTCCATTCGAAGCCTCTGGCAGAACAATTTACGAATTGGGGCTTTAAGCTCAGCCATTGCCCGTCGAATTTCTGAATATGGCGTTCGCGTCGATACAGACCAAGCTCTCTTAGCGGGTTCCATGTATCACGTTGGCACTTTGATGTTGTTGTCGTATTTACAAAACCATAATTTAACAATGCCATCGGCTGAAGACATAGAAACAATTCCACCCCAAGTTTCTTCAAACATAGCAGTTGTACTTGCAAAACACTGGCAACTGGATGAACACATTGTCGAATGCATCAGGGCTCGCGATCAATTCGAAGAACTAACATCAGGGCCTTTTAGTCTGGTCGACGTCTTTCAGTTTGCTACTTTGATACACCGCATCCATGATAAAAATGACTTAAGCCTTCCGACGCTTGAAAAAACGGTCCCCGTAAAAAAAGCAGCCTTACACGGTCTATTGGGTGACTCTCTAGAGCACTTTGTCACCTTAGTCGATGCCCAAGCAAACCTATTGCTTGAGAATTTATCTGGTCAACACGCTAAAACCTCCACACAGACTAAACCTCAGAGTGCAGCGTCACGGTATGAATTGGACAAGCCGAATAAAGAGAATGTGGCGAACATTCGGGCTTCCTCTCGATATTGCGCTTAGGCCAATCGTTAAGAAATAGTGCCACAGGGCTTAACTTCGTTCCCGATGAAAGGCTAAGCCCTTAAATAGAGATACATTATCTCCCCCCATGCAATTCCACTTGAGACACAATGGCTGTCACCGTAGAATTCCTTTCGATTATCTTTAAGCTTTATTAATTCTTATTTCAGAGTCATTTTCTCTGTATTTATATTTTCTCGATACTTATTAAAGGTATAACCATGTTTCTTGGTGTTGATACAGGCGGAACGTTCACTGACTTTGTCCTATATGACGGAAATAACATACAAGTACACAAGGTACTATCTACACCCGAAGCCCCCGAAAAAGCCATTCTACAAGGCATACAAGAACTTCAACTGGACAACCTTGTTCAATCGGGAGACATCCTAATCGTTCATGGCAGTACCGTTGCAACCAATGCGGCATTAGAAGGTAAGGGCGTCAAGACGGCTTACATTACGAATCGAGGCTTCGGCGATACCCTTAGCATTGGCCGCCAAACACGAAAAGCACTTTACAATCTGACGCCAAAACCAACACCGCCCCCTATCAAAAAAGAACTCTGTTTAGAAACAGGCGGTCGACTGGATGCCGATGGCACCGTGTATGAAGGACTGTCTGATTCAGACATTACTGCACTAGTAGACAAAATCACTGAACTACAACCCGAAGCCGTTGCCATCAATCTATTGTTCTCTTTTTTAGATGATCGTTTTGAAAAAGCCATTGAGGAAGCCTTACCGAAGCACTTATACATTAGCCGCTCGTCTTATGTATTACCTGAATACAGAGAATACGAACGCGGTATGGCTACGTGGCTTAATTCATGGTTAGGCCCGCTCGTCTCTAACTACCTTAAACGTTTAAATCAGGCGGTCAGCCCATCGCCACTATCAATCATGCAATCCTCTGGAGGCACAATTGATACTCAGCAAGCAGCTAATCGAGCGGTAAACCTATTACTTTCAGGGCCCGCTGGCGGCCTAGCGGCGATTCGATCTCTGACAACAGACATCAACGAAGAGCGCTTGCTGACCTTTGATATGGGAGGAACGTCAACAGATGTTGCTCTAATCGATGGGGAAATCCGCCTTACCAACGACGGTAAAATAGGAGATTATCCAGTAGCAGTGCCTATGGTCGATATGCATACCATCGGAGCTGGAGGTGGGTCAATTGCTTATATTGACCAAGGGGGGTTACTCCAAGTAGGGCCTGAATCTGCTGGCGCATTTCCAGGGCCTGCCTGCTACGGGAGAGGCGGTAAGCAACCCACAGTGACCGACGCGAACACGGTATTAGGGCGCTTACGACCGGAAGCGTTTCTAGGTAAGCAAATGACGCTGGACTTAACGGCAGCTCAAAATGTCATCCAACCACTCGCAGATGCTCTTTCATTAACCCTTGAAGAAACCGCTCAAGGTATTTTATCCATTGCGAACGAGCACATGACCCGCGCCTTAAGAACAATTTCAGTGAAGCGAGGGGAAGACCCTAGAAACTTCCGTTTGGCCTGCTTTGGTGGTGCAGGAGGCCTTCACGTCTGTGATTTAGCAGAAGCAATGAATATAAACAGTGCCCTTGTGCCGAGACTCGGGGGCGTCTTATCCGCTTATGGGATGTTAGTTGCACCTCATGAAAGGCAACTATCAAAAACAATCAATCAGATTTCAAGTCATCTCGATTTCCATGAGATCAAACAACTGACCGATCAACTCTCTGAAGAAGGGGCGAATCAGTTGGCCAAGGAAGGGGTTAAACCCGACAACCTACAATATCAATGTTCAGCAGACCTTCGATATCAAGGTCAATCATTCACGATCAACCAACCGATTGAGCCAACCAACTCACTCATCGATCGTTTCAACGATGCACACAAAGCACGATTTGGCCACCAAATGGCCTTAGACGTTGAACTCGTCACCGTTCGAGTGCGAGTGTTCGCATATACCCACCACATATCAATGCCAGAACTTGACGACTATCAACAACGCACTGAACCGAATAATCATGCTGATCTTTTCCAAGTATCCAGCCTGACGCCATGCTACCAACGAGAAAGCCTCAAAGCAGGAGAGGTCATAGAAGGGCCGGCGCTTATTAGCGAACAAGTCTCAACCACATTGATTAAACAGGGTTGGCAAGCGATAGTAAGTAAACATGGCCATCTCTTATTGGATCGGAGGCAGTAAAGAATGCCTGATATCATTTATTTTCTAGACCTTTTCGGCGTCTCTGTTTTGGCCGTATCCGCGTCCTTAGCGGCAAGAGGAAAGGGCATAGATTTATTTGGTGTCGCACTACTTGCTTTTGTCACTGCTGTCGGAGGAGGAACGTTTAGAGACCTAGTATTAGGCAATACGCCCGTATTCTGGGTCAAAGATCCCCACTACATCTTTCTTGTGCTCTTAGTTACGTCCCTGACCGTCATATTTGCCAACCACATCCATCGTAGACGCCAGTGGTTGCTGTACATGGATGCCATTGGCCTTGCGACATTCAACCTTATAGGCATTCAAGTCGCGCAAACCATGGAGGCCAGCGCGACCAGCAGTATCATTATGGGGGTAATGACTGGCACGGTGGGAGGGATTATTCGAGACGTATTAACCAATGATATCCCGCTCATTTTACGGGAAGAGCTTTACGCTGTGACAGCAATTCTCGGAGGGCTGGGGTACTTCCTGTCCAGTCAGTGGTTATCTTCGGAAATATCAATGGCAATCACTTTCGCTATTACCTTCGTATCTCGAGTCATCGCAATACGCTGGCACTTAGGCTTACCCACGTTTTCCATAAAAAGTTAATTCGCATTACTGGGCTTGAATGTAATGAACAATGCCATCCAAGAACATTTGAACCGCCATCATTACAAGAATCATCCCCATCAAACGTTCAATGGCAATCAAACCCCGTTGTTTCAATACTTTGAACAGCGGCTTAGACGCCAATAAGATCAGAGAACTGATCAACCACGCAATGAACAACGCCAATGCCCACTCAAGCTGTCTATCAGGCGACTGGTTCACTAGCAGAATCAACATGGCTAAGATGGAGGGGCCTGCAATCATCGGCGTTGCTAACGGCACGACAAACGGTTCACCTTCAGGTTGAGCACCCATAACGCCACCTCGCCCAGGAAAGATCATTCGTATCGCAATGATAAACAGAATAATGCCCCCTGAGATGCTCACCGCCTCTTGCCTAAGATTCAGAACATTTAGTATTGATTGGCCAGCAAATAAGAAGGTCATCATAATGCCCAAAGCAATGAGCAGTTCTCGCCTCAAGACAGCCATTCGCCGTTCTTCTGGTACCGATTTTAGAACCGACATAAACACTGGAAGGTTACCCAAAGGGTCCATAATCAAGAACAACATTAGTGACGCATTTAAGAAATCCACAACCCCTCCAGTACTATCAGATTTAATTGAGCTTAGAACATTTCTCCAAAAACGAAAAAACCCGGCAAAAGCCGGGTTTTTTCTAAAAAGCAAAAAATCTTATTTGATTTTAGCTTCTTTGTAGATCACATGCTTACGAACAACAGGATCGTACTTTTTAAACTCCAACTTATCTGGAGTAGTACGCTTGTTCTTGTCCGTAGTATAGAAGTGACCAGTACCAGCAGATGAAACTAACTTTACTTTATCACGCATAATTCAGGCTCCTTATACTTTCTCGCCACGAGCGCGAAGTTCAGCTACAACAGCTTCGATGCCCTTCTTATCAATAATACGCATACCTTTAGTAGATACACGAAGCTTAACAAAGCGCTTCTCGCCTTCAACCCAGAAACGATGTGTTTGCAGGTTTGGTAAGAAACGGCGCTTGGTTTTATTCTTTGCGTGTGAAACGTTATTACCAGTTACTGGACGCTTACCAGTTACTTGACAAACCCTAGACATCGTCTCGCCTCCAACGAATAATTTCGTCGTCTTAAATTCTGTTAACTGTGATGCCTAACTAACTATAAAGGAAACATACTTAAAAATGCTTTCTAAAGAGAGGTTTTTGGCACCGTCTTAAATCGAGCGGGAATTTATACCAGAGCACATACCCAATAGCAAGTTTTATTGGTTAAAAACGCAAAGAATGGGCTAAATCAGTATAAACGGTAGCCAATACATCGTTCACATCAAGCCGCGCTCCGCAAAAGAGACTATGTCAGGATCTCCCACCACGATGTGGTCAAGTACCCTCACATCCACAAGATCCAACGCCTTAATAAGGTGATTTGTGATCTGTTGATCAGCCATACTTGGCTCAGCAATACCACTCGGGTGATTATGAGCAAAAATCACTGCCGATGATGCCAATTCCAAACTTCGTCTGACCACCTCTCTGGGATAAACACTCGCTGCGTTTATAGTACCCCAGAATAACCGCTCGAAACAGATGACCCTATTCTGATTATCCAAAAATAGGCAGGCAAATACCTCCCTAGGCTCATCCCTCAATTCATAACTCAAAAAGTTACGAGTATCTTCAGGACTGTTTAATGAATCCCCTCGTTGCAGCCCAATAGACAAAACCCGTTTACTCATTTCAACAACGGCTTGTAGCTGAACATATTTCGCCTCACCCAAGCCATGCGCCAAACAAAATTGATCTTTTGGTGCCTGAATAAGGGATCGCAAATCTCCAAACGTAAGCAATAGTTCTCTGGCTAAATCTAAGGCGGTTTTTCCTTTCACCCCCGTCCGTAAAAAGATCGCTAATAACTCTGCGTCCGATAAGGACCCCGCCCCCTGCGACATCAACTTCTCTCTCGGCCGTTCCGACAACGGCCAATGCGTAATCGCCATCTATTTACCTTCCTGTTAGCGTCTAAATAAATTCCCGTTAACTGTATTCAGAAGCGATAACGAATTAACGAAGTAATTAGATTTACTAACAAACACGAGGGCACTTTATAATCAGGCCAAGGTCTGAATTTATTCTTAGCCATGATATATTTATGGTTTCTTCGTTCACTAATCAGAGTAAAGACCCAGATGGCCTCAGACAATATTCTGTCCCGCTTACAAAATAAACGTATCCTATTAGGTATCACGGGGGGCATTGCGGCCTATAAATGCGCTGAACTTGTTCGCTTATATAAAAAGGCGGGGGCAGAAGTACACGTCGTTATGACAAAGTCAGCCCAAGAATTTGTGACACCCCTGACCTTGCAAGCACTTTCAGGAAACCCGGTTCATACCAGCCTGTTGGATCCCGAAGCCGAAGCAGGAATGGGCCATATTGAATTGGCTCGTTGGGCCGACTTAGTTGTCATTGCCCCTGCTACCGCTAACTTCCTTGCTAATTTAAGCCAAGGCAAAGGGGATGATTTACTGAACACCATTTGCTTAGCGACAAAATCCCCCATTGCCTTAGCGCCAGCAATGAACCAACAAATGTGGGCAAGTCCGGCCACACAAAACAATATATCAACGTTAAAAACGTTATTCTCTTCAGATCGTCTGAACTGGATGGGACCAGCGGAAGGCGAACAAGCGTGTGGAGATATCGGCCCTGGTAGAATGCTTGAACCAGCTCAAATCACCGAACTCAGTGCTAGCTTCTTCAACGAGGGTATTTTCTCAGGTCAGCACATCGTGATCACTGCCGGACCAACGCAAGAAGCAATCGACCCAGTTCGATATATCTCTAATCACAGTTCAGGAAAAATGGGCTACGCCATCGCTCAAGCAGCAGTAGACCTAGGGGCTAAAGTTACTCTAATTTCAGGCCCGACCAATTTAAGTACGCCGGAACGCGTCACTCGCATTAATATAAAAAGCGCAGAGCAGCTGCTCGAAACCAGCTTACTGTTAATATCCACCACAGACATATTCATTGCGTCTGCCGCCGTTGCTGACTATCGACCTTCAGAAATCGCCGAACACAAAATCAAGAAAGTCGATGGCGAAGATCAGATGATTATTAAATTAGTGAAAAACCCAGACATCGTAGCCACGGTAGCTCAACATCCAGAGAGGCCGTTCACCGTAGGGTTTGCTGCTGAAACAAGAGATGTAAAAACATACGCGCATTCCAAATTGGAAAGGAAAAACCTCGATATGATTGTTGCCAACGATGTATCGAATACCAACATTGGCTTTAACAGCGACAACAACGCAGCAAGTATTTACTGGCCAGAAGGGCAAAAAGAACTTGAGCTAATGTCCAAAACTCAAATGGCAAAAGAAATACTACTAACCGTTCATGCAACCTATAGCAAAAGTCGGTCTGCTACAAAATAGAACAAACTAATTATTTTTTTATGACTTAAAAATAAGCAAAATCAATCACCTGATTGGATCATTGATTTTGTAATCTTAAATTTCAGCACTAAGGGCAATCTAATGACAGTAACAGTGGATCTAAAAATACTTGATGAGCGACTAGGCCAATCAATTCCCATGCCGGCCTATGCAACAGAAGGCTCAGCTGGTCTTGATCTCCGTGCATGTCTTGATGAAGCTAAAACAATCGAACCCGGTGAAACGACACTGATCCCAACTGGCATGGCAATTCATATTGAAGACCAAGGCCTAGCGGCTATGTTACTTCCTCGTTCAGGTTTGGGGCATAAGCACGGCATTGTGCTTGGCAATCTTGTAGGTCTGATTGATTCGGACTACCAAGGTCAACTTATGGTCTCTGTTTGGAATCGTGGCAATACCGCATTCACGATTGAAATAGGTGAGCGCATTGCTCAAATGGTTATTGTGCCGGTCATTCAACCTGAATTTAAACTCGTCAACGACTTCGATGAATCAGATCGTGGTGAAGGTGGTTTCGGAAGTACGGGTAAACATTAAACCCACCAATACAACATGAAATAAAACAATGGCTCATGACAGCCACATAATGGTGGGTAAGCCTCTACAGATGAATAATTTCGTCTATGCTTACCCTTTACATGGAATCAGTACATATCCAATAAGGACTGTCTCGTGGCACTGTTGAAAAAAACACTTGCAGGAACAAAATCAGAAGATACCAAAAAAAGCATAGCAAACCCAACCAAAGGAGGCTTAGTTGGCCTTATGGTCTTGCTGCTAGGTTTTCTTCTGGTTGCTATTATCGTAAGTACCAGTGTTCAATTGATTAACTCTAGCGGCGCCAACAACCAACACATTGAAACCTTACAGAGCAATCTAGGACGAACATACCTAAATCAGCTCAACTTCAACCTAAATCAAATTCAACAATCAACAAACCACACCGCGAAACAAGATAACTTGTTTTTAATGCTTCAACTGGCAGACAAGTCATCTTTAACTTCAACAGAAGTCCAAATTTCTAGCTTTTTACCATTCGCAATTGCAGCTCGAATCATTCCCCTAGGCCAAGCGCAACTGGATACACAATCAGAAATTCCATTAACATTTGCAGGCTTAGACATGATCAAAAGAATTGAAAAAGGTAAAAAGGTACCTTTAGAGATTCATACATTAAATAAGAAGCTTTATGTACAGGCTGTCAGCGCGATTAATAACCCTAATGGGCAGTTAATAGGCTCGCTACTTATTACATTTACGCCAGAATCCTTGTTTGGAAATTTCTATCTCGCGGATACCAATTTGGGCGAAATCAAAGTGGAACAACACTTTGCCAACACCTCGCCACAACTCATCTTTCAAAACGGCAACGGTAATCAACAAGGCTTCGTTTTCAACAAACAATCGAGTGTCCCTCATCTTTCAATCACATTTCTAACATCTAACGCTATGATTGAAGATCCTCTTCTTAACCAAGGTCAGACGCTACTTGCAAGTGCAATAGCAGCCATTCTAGCATTGATAGGTATATTCATTTTCTACTATGTACTGAATAGCAAAATGAATAAAAACATGCACATGCTTTCTGAATTTACCCTCTCCATAGCCGGAGGTAGAAAGCCTAAGATGCCAGATTTCACTTTAGGGCAATTTGCAACACTCGCGCAGGCCTTATACCAGCAAACAAAACGAAATGGCCCTGAAATGGTTAATACCATGATTCCATCGGCGCCAGAAACCTTCGAGAACTCTCAAAAAGAAGAAATGGAATCCGACGATTTAAATTTAGATCTAGAGCTCGACGAAGAGAACATTGCCGCTTATGAAGATCACGAAAGTCATGCAGTCAGCCGTCAAATTTTCCGAGCTTATGACATCAGAGGCCGAGTAGGGGATCAACTAACCCCTGAAGTAGTGGAGTTAATAGGTCAATCCATAGGAAGCGAAGCCTATGAAAGAGGCCAACAAACCGTGTACGTCGGTCACGATGGACGTCTTTCCAGCCCTGATTTAGCCAATGCATTGATTCAAGGTCTAAAATCAACGGGTCGAGACGTGATCGATATAGGAGAGGTTGCAACGCCCGTTGTTTATTTTGCAGCGTATACCCAAGAGTCTAACTCCGGAATCATGATTACGGGTTCTCATAACCCTCCTGAATACAACGGAATCAAGATTGTCTTAGATGGTGAGTCCTTACACGAAGAGAGTATTAAGCGTCTTTATGAACGAATAACCGACAATGACTTACTCTCTGGAGAGGGCAGTTACCACCGAGTTAATCTAGACCCCGAATACATGGAGCGCATTGTTTCTGACATCGCCATCGCGCAACCTCTTAAAGTTGTGGTTGATGCAGGCAATGGTGTGGCAGGCAAGTATGCGCCTCATATCTACGAAACGATCGGTTGTGATGTCATTCCTCTTTATTGTGAAGTCGATGGTAATTTCCCTAACCACCACCCCGATCCTATCATCGAAAGCAACCTCGACGATTTAAAAGAAAAGATTAAAGAAGAACAAGCCGATCTGGGCATTGCATTTGATGGCGATGGCGACCGTATTGTCGTCGTAGACAACCAAGGAAATACGATTTGCTCAGATCAACTCATCATGATGTTTGCCAGAGACGTCCTCAGCCGATGTCCTGGTACAGACATCGTTTATGATGTTAAGTGTTCCAGCAGACTTGGCGAATTTGTGAGCCAACAAGGGGGTCGCCCCGTCATGTGGAAATCCGGCCACTCTCTATTGAAGAGCAAAATGCTTGAATTAGGCGCAACGTTAGGCGGCGAGATGAGCGGTCATATCATGTTTAATGAACGTTGGTATGGATTCGATGACGGTCTCTACGCAGGCGCGCGTTTGCTTGAACTCCTGAGTGCCGACCATCGACCTGTCTCTGAAGTATTTAAAAGCTACCCTGTTGGTGTCATTACACCGGAATATAGCATTCCAGCAGAAGATCAAACCAAGTTCGAACTAATTGTGAAAATTAAAGAACATCTCTCAACACCTGCTGCAACCATCACTGAGATCGATGGCATCAGAGTGGATTTCGACAACGGCTGGGGACTCGTCAGAGCCTCGAATACCACACCGTCGTTAACCTTACGCTTTGAAGGAATTGATGAAGATGCACTCGCTTTAATTATGGGGCAATTCCGTGACGCAATTATATCAGCGGATCCATCGTTGCAAATTCCTTTCTAAGGGGGTTTAATCCCCCACCCTTTCTTTCAATCTTTTATCTTACTGCGGAGTCGACGATGACCCTCGACAGAGATCAAGCACTTAATACAGCGCAAGTACTTAGCACTGCGTTACCTTATATCCAACGCTTCTCAGGCAAAACCTTAGTCGTTAAATACGGCGGTAATGCAATGATCGACGAGAAACTTAAAATTCAGTTTGCTCGAGATATTGTGCTCCTTAAAACCGTAGGTATTAACCCGGTAGTCGTTCATGGTGGAGGCCCTCAAATTGGCGACCTCCTTGATAAGTTAAAGATTGAATCACGATTCATTGATGGTATGCGCGTCACTGACACCGCCACAATGGACGTTGTTGAGATGGTACTTGGCGGCCAAGTAAACAAAGACATTGTAAACCTGATTAATAACGAAGGTGGCAGCGCCATCGGTTTAACGGGTAAAGATGGCAAGCTAATTACAGCGGATAAACTGAAAGTAAGCCGTCAAGCACCTGAGATGCAACAGCCTGAAATCATTGATATTGGCCACGTAGGTCAAGTAAAAGACATCAACACAGACCTTATCAACATGTTGGTAAACAGTGACTTTATTCCTGTAATTGCGCCTATCGGTGTAGGAGAAAATGGCCAGTCTTACAATATCAATGCAGACTTAGTGGCAGGTAAAGTTGCTGAAATGCTCAAAGCAGAAAAGCTAATGCTCCTAACAAACACCGCAGGCCTTCTTGATAAACAAGGCGAAGTTCTTACGGGTCTGAATGCAAAACAAGTAGATGACCTTATTGCTGACGGCACCATTTACGGCGGGATGCTTCCAAAAATCCAATGTGCCTTAGACGCGGTTAGAGCCGGAGTACAACGCGCCCATATTATTGATGGCCGAGTTTCCCATTCAATCCTATTAGAGATCTTCACTGATCAAGGTGTTGGTACCTTAATTACTAATGAAAAATTGAATTAATAGATCACACTGGAATATCGTTTAATGACAGAAAAAGAGAAAAAACCTTCTCGCAAACTCCAAATATTGGAAGCCCTGGCTGCAATGCTCGAAAGCAGTCCGGGTCAGCGAATTACAACCGCTGCGCTTGCTAAGCACGTGGGCGTATCGGAAGCAGCCCTATACCGCCACTTTCCCAGTAAAGCTAAAATGTTTGAAGGTCTCATCGAGTTTATCGAAGAAACCTTATTCACAAACATTACGTTGATCATGCAAAAAGAATCAGAGACACTGGTTCGTTGTGAGAAAATATTAGGGTTGATTCTGATGTTTTCAGAACGGAACCCAGGTATGTGCCGAATTCTAAACGGTGATGTGCTTGCGGGTGAAAAGCCAAGGCTCAGAGACCGTCTTGAACAGCTCTTTGAGCGCTTAGAGACACAATTAAAGCAAGTCATGCGAGAAGCTGAAATTCGGGATCAAATGACGACCAGAGGCGGTACAACAGAAACGGCTCAATTACTATTAGCCTATGCAGACGGGCAAATCAGTCAATACGTTCGAAGTAATTTCAAGAAAAAGCCTACGGATCATTTCAGAACCCAATGGCTGATCCTCAAAGACAGCTTACTGATACCTGTGAGCTAAGCTTCTAAGAGGCAGGCGTCAAGGACAGACGCCAAAACAATTATTTGTGGAAAGCGCTACTTGTTCTTCTCATTGAACAATTCAACCATTCGCTCAATGTCTTTTTTAAACTTCAATCCAGCAACTATTTTATTCTCATTAATGTCATCGATCAGTCGATTCAGATCCTCAATTTGACGTTCTAATCTGGCAATATCGTCCATTGTTTCTTCAGATACTTTACGTCCTGAGCGCTCTCTGGCTGCAGCCCGCTCTTCTAATCGTTCCTTTTTCCCTTTAATGACCAATAACTGACCACGTTTCTGACTGATCTGATAATCCAGCTCCGCCAACTTTCTTTCCAAAGCACGGCGAGCATCATCCGGGTGGCTGTATAATTTCTTTAAACGTTCATCAAGTTCTCTTTGAGCCGCATCTTTACGAGCTTGTTCTTCTCGAATTTTCTTATTCGCTTCACGTAAAGCCAGTTCTTGTTCCGTTGGCGCAGGAGGAATGACTTTTAATACTTGCCCCTGAGCAGTAATTACCTCATACCCCTGAGCTACGTACTCCGGTGGAATGTGGGTATTAATCACCTGCATTCCACTCTTATCGGTGTAACGAAAGTATTCCGTTGCCTGAGCAATAGAACTTCCGAATCCAATCAAAAACAAAATGGCATATTTAGAAATAGTTTTGAACTTTGTCATTACCCACGTCAATCATCAGAGGCTCAACTTAAACGCTGCGAAATACACCCTTATGCGCACTAACTCCTCGTACCATAAGGTAAAAAACGCTAACAACCACGTTCACTATAGCAAGATCACTACTTTATGCCTATTGACCTGCTCATGATATTAAGACTCTTTTTGGTTTTGCTGATTCTTAGAGGTATAAAGATGACATTTCCTGAAAACAACAATTCCCAGAAAAAATGCCCAGAAACAACAATGCCCTCATGGGAGGGCATTGTTAAAGAGGCAACCAAAATTGAAGGTGTAAGGCTTTACACGCCGTAAGTATCTCTATATTGGCTCACTGCTTCAACGTGTTCAGCCAGCTCAGCTTCATTTTCCACAAACGTCAGCACTTGTTTTAAATCCACAATACTCGCGACAGGCATTCCATAATCGCGCTCAACTTCTTGAATCGCAGATAACTCACCTTTACCCCGTTCTTGTCGATTTAAGGCAATGACAACACCTGCGGGCTCTGCACCATTATCTTGGATAATAGACATAACCTCGCGAATGGCCGTTCCCGCAGTAATAACATCATCAATGATTAGAATCTTGCCTTTCAGCTCAGCGCCGACCAATGTACCGCCTTCACCATGCGCTTTTGCTTCTTTTCGATTAAAAACATATGGCACATCACGACCATGAAATTCAGACAAAGCAAACGCTGTCACGGCAGCCAACGGAATGCCTTTGTATGCAGGGCCGAAGATCACATCAAACTCAATACCAGAATCAACGATCGTTTGCGCGTAAAATTTACCCAAGGCCGCTAAAGAGGCGCCCGAATTAAACAAACCGGCATTAAAGAAATAAGGGCTTACACGGCCTGATTTCAATGTAAATTCACCAAACTTTAGAACACCTTGATTGATCGCAAACTTGATAAAATCGTGCTGATAGTCTTGCATGAGTAATAGACCTCGTAAATTGCTTTGCGCACATTATGGGAATTCCAGCCTTGTAAGCAAGTGCTGAAGCGTTGAAGATACAAATAAGTAACAATAAAAATAACGTTTTTTAGCATAGGATTATTAATCTTGAGCCGCTTGTCGGGTATTATATGCACTCTCGAACTTGGGAGCACTCAATGAGAATCATAAGTCTCAACGTAAATGGCATAAAAAAAGCGGCTGAACGCGGCTTTTTTGAATGGATGATAGAACAAGACGCAGACGTCGTTTGCGTACAAGACCTACAAGCCAAAGAATATCAACTCAGTGAAGAGATGATTAACCCAGGCAGTTACTCTGGTTATTTCTTTGATGCGGAAGAAGACGGATTCTCAGGCGTTGCGGTTTACTGCAAAGAACCTCCCAAAGCGATCATGTTTGGCTTAGGCAATCCAGAGTTCGACATGGAAGGCCGTTTTATCCAAGCGGACTTTGAAAAAGTAAGTGTAGCGTCCGTGTTATTTCCCTCTGGCGTTGCAGGCACTCCCCTGCAAGATCATAAATTTCAATTTATGAAAGCCTTCATGGGGCATTTAAAGAAGACGTTACGTAAACGCCGCGACTTCTTGTTTTGCGGAACACTGTACGTGGGTCACAAAACAGGTGACGTCTATGACTGGAAAAACCAACAAGGTAAATCCGGCTTCATGGACGAAGAGCGCGCCTGGATGGATCACATTCTAGGGCCAATGGGCTATATAGATTGTTTCCGTGAAGCCAACTACGATAATGATGAATTTACTTGGTGGCCAAACGAAGCGGGCTCTTGGGAACGCAATGAAGGCTGGAGAATTGATTACCATCTTGGTACACCAGGGCTTAAACGTCGAGCGGCACATGCTAAAGCCTATAAAAACAAACGTTTTAGCGATCATGCCCCGGTCATCATTGACTACGACTACGAACTGAACGGCGAAGAAGATTTCAACTTCTTCTAACCAAATACAAAGGTCGCCACGGCGACCTTTTTTTTGTTACTTCTAACATCATGTCTGTTTGTTGATCTTATGCAAAGATCAATTCCATTACGCATTGCCCGCTTCCTCCTACAATCAATAGAAATGAGTCAACGTTCATTCTGAGTTCATTAATCAAGTAATGAATCACTCAGTTGTTTCAGCGTCTGTTGAAGAGGGTATGTATCATGAAAAAACTCATCATAGTGACTTTTACTGTTTGTTTTTCAGGACAGTTGACGGCCTTCGGGATTCCCGGCGTTGATCTCAAAGTCGGCACTGACGCTCAAAATACAATGACAGCGCTTAAAGTGCTTCAGGACAAAGGCATAAAATGCGATAACATTACGGATATGGAGCCCAAAGGTACTGGCATGAAAGTGCAATGCGATGGAGGAAAGCACTACACCTTAATAAAGAACGGAAAAGGCGAATACGTAATGAAAACCAATTAACGGTCGAATTTATGTTTCGCCCGTACATTCACTTTACTCGGCAATAGCCGTTACGTGATGGCAGGTTCAAACGCATCAATCAATAAATTATCTCGTGTGACACCACGCATAAAACATTTCACCTGGAGATTAGAAATCATCTCAGATGCACCACAAAGGTAAAAACGCTTACCTTTCATCGTTGGGTAGGTCTCTAAAATAACCTCCTCAACATTACCTTGATGCATATCCTTTTCCGGATCTCGACGAACAACCCAATGAACAGACAACTGCTTATTCCGGGCTTGAAGTTCCATTAATTCCTGCTGAAAGTAAAAATGACTGGGCTCCCCTGCGCCTAAATACAGATCTATTTTTCCTTGATGGTGGTTCGAAGTTGCATCCTTTATAACCCCAACGAGAGGAGCTAGTCCTGTCCCCGTCGCGACTAATACCAAGTCTTGCTCATAACTTGCAACATCATAAACACATTCGCCAAAAGGAGCCTCAACACGAATTAAACCGCCCACACTTAACTCATTCTTGGCCCACTGGCCAAATATCCCGTTAGGATAAATACGTACATGCAATTCAACATAGCCGTCCGACGGTACACTCGCGATCGAATAGCTTCGAACAAGCGTGTCGTCTTTCATGCAATTAATCACCTGACCCGCCTGCCATTTAAAATCAACTCGCAACCTTAAGCATAAAACGTTTTCTGATAAGAGTTCATGCCCAATCACCTCCGCTTTTTGGCTGATTGTCTGAGCATCAGGCAAACGCACCGTGAGGTCGTTTTTCGGTTTACAACAACACGCCAAAAACAGCCCGTCTTGTAATTGAGCAGGTAAGAGTCCACTCTGGGCTTCAGTAGGAAGAGAGCCATCAAGGGCCTGCATCTTACACGCCTGACAAATGCCAGCACGACAGCTGTTGGGAATGGAATGACCCGCCTCGATCAACGCTTCAAGCACGGTTTGATCAGGTTTAATAAGGATTTCCTTATTGTCGTAAGTAATCAATGGCATTTTTCTGACTCTCTTACAGTGAACGAAATAGCACTATTTTGGACTAATAAATGTAGAACCACGACAAACTAGCACTAACAAAGTGCATATAATTCTGTTTTTCTAAGATGGTTCTATATAATGCGCGCAAACAATCTTCAGGATTAGAACCATGATAAAACAAAAAATCGTTATTGTCGGTGGGGGCGCTGGAGGGTTAGAGCTTGCTACAAAACTTGGCAACAAGTTAGGCAAGAAAGACCGAGCCACCATAAAATTAATCGATGCCAACAATACCCACCTATGGAAGCCCTTACTCCACGAGGTCGCAACGGGCTCAATGGATTCCGGTATTGATGAGCTTAGTTATCGTGCTCATGCACATAACCATGGCTTTACATTTCACCTAGGCCGCATGTCGGGTGTCGACCGTGAAGCCAAGGAGATCGTACTTGCGCCCATTCTCGATGACGGAACAGAGGTATTACCCGAGCGCCGTCTTAGCTATGACAAACTTATTATTGCGATTGGCAGCGTAACCAATGACTTTGGCACCAAAGGCGCAGAGCAGAATTGTTATTTTCTGGACAGCCGCCATCAGGCTGAGAGATTCCATAAAAAACTGCTAAACACGTACCTTAAAGCCAATGCAGCAGCGCAAGGTTGCGACGACTTTAAACTGAATATTGCCATCGTTGGCGCAGGCGCAACAGGCGTTGAGCTTGCAGCTGAACTGCACAATACCGCAGAAGAGCTCTCTGCCTATGGCCTAGACAACTTAAAGCACAATCAACTGAAAGTAAGCATTCTAGAAGCAGGAGAACGCATTCTTCCTGCGTTACCGCCGAGAATTTCAGCATCAGCCCATAAAGAGTTAGAGAAATTGGGGGTCACGGTTTCAACTCAAACCATGATCACCCAAGTAACGGACGAAGGGTTTGAGACAAAAGACGGCAGCTTAATTAAAGCCGATCTTCGAGTATGGGCAGCGGGTGTGAAGGCACCTTCATTTCTGAAGGACATCGAAGGGCTTGAAACCACTCGAACCAATCAGCTCAATGTAAAGCCGACCTTACAAACCACCAACGACGATGATATTTATGCCATTGGTGATTGTTCATTCCTACTTCAAGACAACGGTAAACCCGTGCCCCCTAGAGCACAGGCAGCCCACCAGCAAGCATCTCATGTGTATAAAAACATCATGAATCGCTTCAACAATAAAGAACAGCAGGCTTACACCTACCATGACCATGGATCCCTAGTGTCATTAAGCCGCTATTCCACGGTTGGAAGTTTAATGGGGAACCTAACCAGCGGCTCAATGATGGTAGAAGGCCGCATTGCCAGAATCGTATACGTGTCCCTCTATCGACTTCATCAAATTGCGCTGCATGGTTATTTCAAAACGCTTTTGATTGGCTTGAGCGGTCGTATTAATCGAGTCATTCGACCTCGATTAAAACTGCATTAGTAATGACCCGCGCCTGAGCCCTCAGGCGCTCTTATTCATTCAACCCAAGTCTCACATCTCATCAAACGTGATACACGTGGGATTAGGCATGTGCGCTAAGGGTGTAACTTAATCAACCCTTGCATTCCATTTAAATCAGGAATGACCCAAATTTCGTGAAATGGGTGAACCCTTGGGATCGTTAAGCGTTGAAGTGCAATCTCAAAGTCTCTACGTTGCCATTTCGGTGATCCATTACGAATGACCAACCAAGGCCGATTACTTTGATAAGATTTTGTGGATTTCTTAGTTAACAGCTCAGTTAACGCATCAACCAAATCAGTTAACAGAGGCGTCACAGTAGCATGGGGTTTAACCGCGATAATGGCACCCGATGGTGGCTGCAAGCAGACGTTTTTGAGCTGCATCGCCTCATCTTGATTTCGGTATAAATGGGCTATTTCTAGATCTTGAGGCAGACCGTCAATGCACACGGTCACGTCTGGTTTACGAGGTAAGTTCAAGTGGTCAAATGCCGCCCGAACTTGGTATAGAGCAGAATAAGCATGACAAAAGGCATTAGCGGCGGTCACTTCAAGATACTCTTTCTCTTCCATCCTACACTCCATAACTCATTCTATTAAGCATGGCACATATATAGATGATTGCCGATTCAGTGCATGACATCACACTTCAGCGTATCGCTCACCATAACCTAACCATCTCCGAATCAGTAAATCCACTCTGTCAGGTGCATGACGAATGATCCAATCGGCGGCTTGCTTTACATCCCCCAACATATCCTTATCTCGAAGTAAGTCCGCGACGCGCATGCTCACCAACCCCGTTTGACGCGTCCCCATCACTTCACCGGGACCACGAATTTCAAGATCCTTTTCAGCAATCACAAAACCATCACTGGTTTCTCGCATGACTTGCAATCTGGCTTTGCCAAATTTAGATAAAGGCGCATGATACAAAAGAACGCAAAATGACTCCGTTGCACCACGACCCACACGACCGCGCAACTGGTGAAGCTGTGCTAAACCTAATCGTTCTGGATTCTCAATCACCATAACACTGGCATTCGGCACATTTACGCCCACTTCAATCACCGTCGTAGCCACTAGAACCTGAATGTCTCCGCGTTTAAAGCCCGCCATTACATCCGCTTTCTCCTTGGCTTTCATCTTGCCATGCACCAACGCAACATTGATGCCCGGAAGATTACTTTGAAGTAAGGTCGTTGCATCTTGAGCCGCTTGAGCGTCCATCTCCTCATTCTCTTCAATCAAGGTACAAACCCAATAGGCTTGTCGACCCTCTGCGCAACTCTGGCGCAATCGCTCGATAACCTGATCTCTTCGCTGATCTGAGATGGCAACCGTTTCAACCGGTGTTCTCCCTGGTGGTAATTCATCAATGACGGAAACGTCTAAATCAGCGTAGGCAGCCATCGCTAAGGTTCTCGGGATCGGCGTCGCCGTCATGATTAACTGATGAGGGCGAACGCCGCTCACTTCGTCAGCGACCATGCCTTTATCCCTCAGCGCCATTCGTTGATCCACACCGAAACGATGTTGTTCATCAATAACAACCAAAGCCAATCGATCAAAAATCACATCCGGTTGAAACAGCGCATGTGTTCCCACCATGATGTCAATTTCACCACCCGCCAATTCAGCCAATATCTTTTCGCGCTTCTTACCTTTAACTTTTCCTGCTAACCAACCCACTTTGAGACCCAGCGGTTCAAACCACTCGCAAAACTGTTGAAAGTGCTGTTCAGCCAAAATTTCCGTGGGCGCCATAATGGCAGCCTGTTGACCGGAGCTGATGGCGTAAAGCATGGCCAACGCAGCCACCGCCGTTTTACCACTGCCCACGTCGCCTTGCACTAGGCGCAACATTGGGTGACCTAACGACAAATCGGCCCCAATTTCAGAGATAACCCGCGCCTGAGCACCGGTTAACTGGAACCCCAACTGCGCCATGAACTGGGTCTCTCGTTCACGATCAATCATTAACACCCGAGCTTGGTCTTTCTGCGTTTTATGGCGTAATCGTAATAAACTTAAATGCTGTGCTAACAACTCTTCAAAAGCCAAACGACGCTGGCTCGGGTGCAAACCTTCTTGAATTTCTGTTTGATCCACATCCGGCATTGGCGCATGCAATAACCGCAGACTGTCATGAAGCGTAGGTAAACCCCAATGTTGAAGCAGTTCGGCGGGTAAATAATCTAAAATAGAATATGGGTTTAAACGCTTGAGAGCCTGCTCACAGAAACTTCGCATACGAGGTTGCTGTATGCCTTCCGTTAACGGATAAATAGGTGTCAGGTGTTGCTCGACGGCCTTAGCCTTATATTCAGCCACCACTTGATATTCTGGGTGTACCATTTCAAGGCCGTTTGGCCCAGGTCTCACACTGCCATAACAACGCAGCTTCGCACCTGGTGTCATCTGACTCTTCTGAGCCCCAGAGAAATGGAAGAACCGTAATGTCATGAATCCGGAGCCATCACGTACTTTACACAACAGACTTCGTCTTCTTCGCGTTACCACATCTGCCAACACGACTTCCGCTTCAATCACCACGTCCATGCCAGGTGACAAACTGCCAATCGGGTGTATCCGAGTTCTATCTTGATAACGATTCGGAAGATGAAACAGTAAGTCTTCGTAAGAAGACAAACCAAAACCTTTTAACTTTTCAGCCAACGAAGGCCCAACACCTTTCAGTTGACTGACGGGAATAGATGAAAGAGGTTGGCTCATGATCCTTTAGCCCCTAAAAACGATCCGGTATTTACTGGCCTGCATTAACAACCCTGCATTGGCGAGTGGCTTGAGTTAATACATCAATGGCCTTTGGTCGAGCAAAGCTAACACGCCATGCCAAAGCAATGGTTCGATAGGGCTGAGGGTTCGACAATGGCCGAGTGGTCACTACGTCATCGGTGTAACTGTTGATGCCCGTTGCCGTGTATGGCAGAAGAGTAATACCAATACCCGACGCCACCATATGTCGTAACGTTTCAATGGAACTGCCTTCCGCAATTCGAGTATTAGTATCACGATTACGTTCAATCAACTTAGGACAAAATTCTAAGATCTGGTCGCGCATGCAATGACCTTCACCCAGTAACATTACATCTTCACTGGTCAAATCCTGTATGTCTAAAGACTTTTTCTGAGCCAACTCGTGCTGAGAGGGCATAAGAACTTCAAACGGTTCGTCGTAAAGTGTTTGAGTAACCACTTCAGGCTCATGGAAAGGCAAGGCAATAAAAATCGCGTCCAGCTCGCCTCGACGCAATTTCTCTCGCAATACAGCGGTGTAATTCTCTTCAATGTATAACGGCATATTAGGGGCGGCACGACGGACTTCCGGAACCAAATGTGGGAAAAGATACGGCCCTACCGTATAAATAGCGCCCACTCGCAAAGCACCGCTGAGTTGATCCTTGCCTGCGTGAGCCAGCTCTTGGACACGCTGCGTTTCTGCCAACACCTTTTCCGCTTGAAGCACCACTTGTTGGCCGACTTCCGTCAGGCGAATGGAGCCTGAGCTGCGCTCAAATAAAGAAACGCCCAGTTCATCTTCCAACTTCTTAATCGCAACACTCAACGTCGGCTGGCTAACAAAGCACTTACTGGCTGCCTTACCAAAATGAAGTTCCTGTGCCAGTGTTACTAGGTATTTGAATTCCGTCAGAGTCATTTACGTCGCCTATACTTTTAAACCAAACTGTATATATAACCAGTTTTTGTGATTACATCAATCTTTTTTGATTAATATAGCCTATCAATATTAAGTTCTGATAAATCTTAGCCTATATCTGAAAAATTATAAGAAACAAACACTGAACCCTAAGAAGCAAATACCACTGATTCGAGTCTTCCTATAATATGTGCAACAACAGTAACTTAATAATGGATGACGCTATGACACACAACGGACTGAACATTCTGATTGCTGGCTTTGGAGACATAGGGCAACGCATCGCAACCGATTTACTGGCGAATGCAGATCAATCAGGCAATGACATTCATATCTCAGTCATTCGACGAAGTAACGTATCCGCCCCCTCCGTGACCGCCATTCAATGGGACATGAATCAGCCATTCAACGGAACCTTACCTACCGTGGATTACGTCATCTTTTGCGCGTCAGCCGACGAACTCTCTGAAGAAGGTTATCAACGTACTTATATTGACGCTCAGAAGCAGTTAATCACAGAACTCACCAAGCAGAATACGCCAATCAAACGCTATTTCTTTTGTTCCAGCACCAGCGTTTACGGCCAACAAGATCACGAATGGATCGACGAACAAAGCGCCACAGAGCCAACTCGGTTTTCAGGCATTAAGATGCTAGAAGCTGAACACGCCGTGACCAAACACGCGCCTTGGCCAGCCACCATCGTTCGCGCAACAGGCATCTATGGTCCGGGGCGCACACGAATGATCAGCCAAGTGGCACAAGGAAAAGTATCAAGCGCGGAACCCATTCATTACAGCAACCGAATCCATGCCGATGACCTTGCACGCTTCTATGGTTTCTTAATTCATCAAGATCAAAAAGGCGAATCCATCAGCGACGTTTACCTGGCTTGCGATGACCTTCCCGTCACCATGCACGATGTACAAACGTGGATGGCCGAACAAATGAATACGAAGATCACAGAGTTCACCCCAGCAGGACGGACAGGAAGCAAACGAATCAGTAACCAAAGAATGAAAGCCTCGGGTTTTTCATTGCTCTACCCAAGTTATCAAGAGGGGATGCCTGCTCAGCTGAAATCGTTTTCTGAGCAAACCAAATAGACGCTACATGTCCTCATTCTCATCGATCATAGTCGAACGTTTTTGCCTAGCAAAGCGTTCCGCTATGGCCATCAAAATACCAACGATGCTGCCAAACAAATGCGCATCTACGGCAACAAAGCCACCGATGTAATCTTCCGTACTTTGATTCAATCCAGGCCAAAACTGTTCAACAACCACTTTCAACAAAACGGCAGAAAGCAATAACGACTTCACTTTAAATGGAATAGAACGATCTATGAGGGTGCCATAAAACAGCAAGGTATAGAGCAAACCAGAGAGCCCAACATACCCCTGAATATCGGTAAACCACAACCCCAAGCTAATAAATACGCTACCGACTACACAAGCCAACAACCATCGAAACCTGCTCAAGAGCATGGGAAGCAACCAGAGAATCAAAGCAAAACCCAGTTGATTCATTAACCAATGATTCCAACTCAAATGTTGAAAATGGCCCGTAATCAAGCGCCAAATCTCACCTTGCTCAATCGAGCTCCGATACCAAGCCAAATCCCACCAACCGATTGAAAAACCGATCATGATGCTCGCATTAAGCAACACGACACCAGGCACCACAAACAACCAGTTCTTTGTATGATCCGTCAGTTTCATTAATGTTTTAACCTCGAATTCCTTTTCAAATCACTCATTGCTTAAGGCCATCGACCAGTACTGACAAAGCGTTCAACCTTCTCGATGCTTTCCGACAAGTCTAACCCTTTCTCCGCCAGCCAGTCATCATTGTAATACGTATCCAAATAACGATCCCCTGAGTCGCAAATCAAGGTGACAACACTGCCTGCCTCTTCACGCTTAATCATCTCCCCTACCAACTGAAACGTTGCATAGAGGTTCGTCCCTGTGGAACCACCGCATTTGCGATTAATCATCTTCTCAAGAACGCGAATGGTCGCCAAACTGTCTACGTCTTGAACCTTTATGCCATGATCAATGACCGAAGGAATGAACGAAGGCTCAACCTTTGGTCGGCCAATCCCTTCTATTCGAGAACTGGTTTTCAACGTCAATTGATCATCTCTTGTATTAAAATGATCAAAGAAGACTGAATTTTCCGGGTCCGCCAAGCATAACTTAGTCTCTAGACAACCGTAGCGAATGTACCGACCAATAGTTGCTGTTGTTCCGCCCGTGCCCGCGCTCATCACCACCCAACTTGGAATAGGATGTGGCTCTTCCTGCATTTGAGTGAAAATAGACTGAGCAATATTATTATTGCCTCGCCAATCCGTTGCGCGTTCAGCGTAAGTAAACTGATCCATATAATGACCATTCAACTCATTGGCCAAACGACGCGACTCAGTATAAATATCCTTCGCTTCCACCAAATGACACTTGCCACCATAGAACTTGATGTTATCTATCTTTTCTTTTGATGTAGTCTTCGGAATTACCGCGATGAAAGGAAGATTCAATAAACGCGCAAAATAGGCTTCAGATACCGCAGTACTCCCTGAAGACGACTCAATGACCGTCGTCCCTGAATGAATCCAACCGTTGCACAACGCATACAAAAACAGTGATCGCGCAAGACGGTGTTTCAAACTCCCAGTCGGGTGCGTTGATTCATCTTTCAGGTACAAATCGATGCCGCTTAATGCAGGGATGTCCAATTTAATTAAATGCGTGTCCGCTGATCGATTAAAATCTGCATTAATCGCTCGAATGGCGTTATTCGTCCATGCGTCCATGAGAGACCTCAAAGGCAATAAGGAAAGATAAAAGGTAATAGGGGAGTATAGAACACGAATGGAAGGCGTATGTGTTCACATTAAATCAGCGCCCAGAGAATCTGAGCGCTGAAAGAACTATAGCAACGAATGCCAAAGCACGATTACAGCGAATAGTGGTCAGAAGCCGAGCTGCCTACTTCTAAGATACCATCCATTTCAACTTCAGCACCCTTAGGTAATGCAGCAACACCAATGGCCGCACGCGCAGGGTAAGGCTCAACGAAATGACGAGCCATCACTTCATTCACCAAAGCAAAATTACTTAGATCCGTCAGGAAGATATTCAATTTCACCATGTCCTGAATTGTACCGCCAGCTTCTTCAATAACGGCTTTAAGGTTAGCGAAAACCTGTTCGATCTGGTCCTCGATGCCAGTATCAACCAATTCCATTGTCTCAGGAATTAATGGGATCTGACCTGATAAATACAAAGTCGTTCCCACTTTAACCGCTTGTGAATAAGTACCGATCGCTTTCGGCGCTTTATCCGTATTAACAATTGCTTTGTTCGTCATACTTATCCCTTAAAGTTATCCCTTAAAATACTACGTCACTGTGTTTGATTGGTCTCAAACGTAGACCAAATCAGTCGTTAACCTCGTTCACGAGAAATGCTTACTACGGATTTATTCACCTTCAAGCGCTTCATGACGCGAGCTAAGTGCTCACGGCCTTGAACATTAATGACCAAGGCAATCACACGAATACGAGCATCATGATCTTCCATCGAAATGGATTCAATATTAGCGTCCGCTTCGGTGACCGACGTTGCAATGCTCGCAACTACACCACGTACGTTTTCAACGCCAACCTTCAATTCGACAGAGAACTCTTGTTCAAGCTGCTTCTGCCACGTTAACGTGACGAGCTTCTCTGAGTTACCTCTAAATTCATTAAGGTTACGACAGCCTTCGTTATGAATGACCAACCCGCGCCCTGAACTCATGTGCCCCACAATCGGATCACCCGGAATCGGACGACAGCACTTAGCAAACTTAATGATTAACCCTTCCGTGCCCGTAATCTGCAACGGCATGGCGTCATCGTTCTCAGTATCGGTGTCGCTTAATTCGGTCTCACTCAGCTCCATGAGCTGTCGAGCAACCAAATACGCCATACGATTACCAAGGCCGATCTCTTCAAGCAAATCATCAAGAACTTTAAGCCCTGCTTGCTCTAACCAACGCTCAGTCACGGAGGAGGTCAACTCATCCAAATTCAATTCAAAATTGTACAACGACTTATTCAACAACCTACGACCAAGCTCTACCGACTCAGAACGTTTCTGGTTCTTAAGGAAGTGTCTGATCGCACTGCGCGCTTTTGCCGTAACCACAAAATCCAACCATGCAGGATTAGGCTGTGAACCCGGCGAAGTAATGATCTCAACCGTCTGACCACTTTGCAGCGGTTGACTCAAAGGCGCTAAATGACGATCGATTCGACAAGCAACGCAACTGTTACCAATGTCGGTATGCACGTTATACGCAAAATCCACTGCGGTCACACCCGTCGGCATTTCGAGAATATCGCCCTTTGGGGTAAACACATAAACTTCATCCGGGAACAAATCCAGCTTAACGTTTTCAATGAATTCAAGTGGATTACCCGCATTCTTTTGGATTTCCAACAGACCTTTCACCCATTGGCGAGCACGCGCATGGTGGTTGTGAAGGTGATTGTTCGCTTCGTCCTGATCTTTATCGTTCTTATACAACCAATGCGAAGCAATCCCCATGTTCGCCACGGTATCCATTTCTTGGGTGCGAATCTGAACCTCAATAGGAATGCGATAAACACCGAATAGAGTGGTATGAAGTGATTGATAGCCATTCGCTTTAGGAATGGCTACATAGTCTTTAAAACGATCAGGAACGGGCTTAAACAGGTTGTGGATAACACCTAATATTCGGTAGCAACTGTCTACGGTGTCGGTCACGATGCGGAACGCGAATACATCCATGATTTCATGAAAGGATTTTTCGTGGCGATCCATTTTTTGATAAATACTGAACAGATGCTTTTGTCGGCCTTCTACTCGGCCTTCCAGCCCTTCATTCTTAAGGCGATCTTCAATGTCGTGCTTAATGTCTTCTACGATTTCTTTACGGTGGCCAGTGATCTTATTCACAGCCTTTTGAATCATGCGAGCCCGCATCGGGTACATGGCTTGAAAACAAAGGTCTTCAAGTTCAATTCGGAAATCGTTAATACCTAAACGGTGCGCAATGGGCGAATAGATATCCAATGTTTCTCGGGCAATGCGTCGTCGTTTGTCCGGTCGCAACGCGCCCAACGTTCGCATGTTATGCATGCGATCCGCCAATTTCACCAAAATGACTCGAATGTCACGAGACATGGCCAAGGCCATTTTCTGGAAGTTTTCTGCTTGCGCTTGTTCTTTACTCTCAAAGTGGATCTGAGTCAGTTTTGAAACCCCATCCACGATTTCAGTCACTTCTTCTCCGAATTGCTCCAACAACGCAACCTTCGGCACTTCCGTATCCTCAATCACATCATGCAGCATCGCTGCCATAAGGCTTTGATGATCCATTCGGATCTCAGACAGGATTTGAGCAACTTCAAGAGGGTGTATAACGTAAGGTTCGCCGCTTCGACGACGCTGGCCATCGTGGGCTTGTTCTGCGTAATAGTATGCTCTACGAACCAGATCGATCTTATCGGAAGGTAAATAACTGGCTAATTGTTCAGCAAGCACATCTATTGTAAGCAATCTTATGACCTTTTTGAGAAGAGGTTTCGTTAACGGACCGATATCTTTCTATAAAAAGAGAATGCTTGGATTAGAAGGGAACGTCAACTAAAAGACAAATACTTCAAATAAAAAGCCGGCTTAGACAGCCGGCTTTTCAATATTATTCAGAACGAAGGTTAGACGCTTCGATCATTGCCGGAGTCATAGTACCCTCAGCAATTTCACGTAGAGCAACTACCGTAGGCTTATCGTTATCCCAAGGCACTGTCGCTTCTTTACCGCCAGTAGTGATTTGGCGAGCACGTTTAGACGCTACCATTACAAGTTCAAAACGGTTATCTACGTGTTCTAAACAATCTTCAACAGTCACTCGAGCCATGTCGCGTTAATCTCCAACAATAAGCAAAATATAAAATAGGACCTAGCATTCTAGCCAACCCCCGGAACTAATACCAGAGGGCGAGCCCAACTCTGTCGATTATTTATTCAATAAATCCGTCAATAAGGACGCTTGGGCCACTTTTTGAAGATCAATCTTCAATCGATTGGCTTCAAAGATGGCATCAAGCTGACTCAATGCAGTATCAAAATCATCGTTCACCACCAAGAAATCGAACTCACAGTAGTGGCTCATCTCAGTTTTCGCTTCCGATAAACGACGCTCAATCACATCATCTGCATCCAGACCTCGGCCCGTTAAACGGCTACGTAACTCCGCAATCGACGGCGGCACAATGAAGATACTGATCGCACTCGGCACTAACTTACGAACTTGCTCAGCACCTTGCCAATCAATCTCAAGAATAATATCAATTCCTTGAGCCAATTTGTCCTCAACCACTTTTTGAGACGTACCGTAGTAATTCCCAAAGACCTCAGCGTGTTCAAGGAAGTTTGCCGCTTCAATTTCTTTCTCAAACTGCGCTTTTTCCACAAAGTGATAATGCGTACCGTTTTCTTCACCGTCTCGCATTGGGCGCGTGGTATGAGAAACAGACACTTCCAAATCCGCGCGACTTTCTACCAGTTTGGTAACAAGACTGGTTTTACCTGCACCTGAAGGAGCCGAAATAATAAATAATGAACCCTGACTCATGCTTACACCCATTTAATTCTTTTCAATAACAATATTATGTACATTTACGAAATGCATTATCACTCAATATTCTGGATCTGAATACTGAGCAAAACAACAAACTAAAGATAACATACTGATTAATATGTAAAATACTAAAAACAACAACAAACAATAAAGACAGCACCCACCAATAAGCCCACCAATCAAAAATTTATTCTGAGGAAATGAGTTTCTCAGCTTCATACTTAACAACAAGCACACCTTGAGAGGCCTTTGTTAAAGACCTTAATGAAAGAGCCGAACTTCACTCATCATAAGAGTATAACTCTTTCCACATAATTCGTTATGCCATAGCACTTTGCGTGCCCTATCTTCCTCTCATCTGCACTCACAAGACATCCAGAAGTGAGCGTTTCTCTGACAGTATTAACAGTACGAATGATTCAAAAACTGCGATATTGATAGAGTAGAAACTATGCAATACGACTCAAAAACAAGCAGGTCTCAATTATAAGGGCTTAGTAAGTTGAACAGCTAATAGGCCAAAAAAATGACTAATACACACCTCACAATACTGTTCTACACTCATTAAAAAAACAGATCTATTAGTTTAGATTTTAAGCTACCTTTTCTGACACTCACCATACTTTGTAAACAGTCTTAAGTTAGCTACCTGCTAACCTTAACAAGGATGATACAGGACAAAAAATGGGCGATTGTACATCTCATATTTTACAAAAAACGGAAATAATATAAACCTTAAAGTACCAAAAGAAGAAATATTAGAAACGTTAATTAAAAATTTGGGTTGCCGAAGAGTACAGCTCATAGCGCACCACTGATTTTGATAAAATTACAAACTGGTGAGTAAATTCGATATGACTACAGAGTAAGTAGAATGAGTATCACAATCAATTAATTTTTGAAGTAACTAAACCGCGAATTCAACTCCGAAGTGCAACACTCTCTCTAAGCCGCAGCTCTTAAGTCTTCATAGACTTTCTGTGGCTGTTTAAACCCAAGGCATTTTCTTGGTCTTAGGTTTAACTTCTTTTCAATAATTTCTAAATCGTCATTTGTGACTAACCTGAGATCACTTCCTTTTGGAACGTATTGCCTCAGCAAACCATTAAAGTTTTCATTAAGGCCACGCTCCCAAGAGGAGTAAGGGTGAGCAAAATACGTCATTGCTTGTAGCTCTTTTTCTATCTTTTTATGCTGAGCAAATTCACCACCATTATCAAACGTTATTGTCTTCACTAACTCCTTGTGTGGAGTAAGCATATCAATGATTGCGTCGGTTACATCGTCCGAAGATTTACTGTCAACTCGGCGTATTAGGTACAACCGACTCTTTCGTTCAGCAAGCGTGACGATAGCTCCTGTACCGTGTTTTCCTAATACTGTATCCGCTTCCCAGTCACCTAACCTAAGTCGTTCGTCCACTTCTTGCGGCCTCAGATCTATTGATCGAGCATCAGCAATGGGTAATCTATTGTGGTGCTTTCCTTTCCTGTACTTTCTTTTTCCTTGTCTTAGGTGCTTAAACAAAATGCCACCTAATTGCTTGTCACGGCTAATATACTGATAAATCCATTCATGACTCACCGGAAAATCAAGCTCCCTAAGCACCGCAGATATTTGTTCAGGGCTCCAGTCAGCCTCTATGAAACAACGAACATAGAACTCTGTTAGGGCTGGTATTTCGTGTTTAGTAGCGCTGATTCTTCGGATTTTAGCTGTCTTCTGAGCTTGCGCTGGGCAATAAATCTGATCAGTAGCATTTCGCTTCAACTCTCTACTGATCGTGCTGGGGTTAACACCCAGTAAATCAGCAATCTTTCTTTGGCTTAGGTTCTGAGATAAATAAGCTTGGATCTGGTATCGTTGTCCTTCGACTAGCTGCCTGTAACTCATGGTGATTATCTTTTGTTGTGGTGATTAAAGCATACCACCAACAGGCAGTTAGTCTCCTTTCACCAATTCAATCATGAGTGTTGCACTTATTATCTGAATTCAGGAACTTATTATATTGTTTAAAATGAACTTTTATGGAAATCATTTTAGCTATCATTATTGGGTTAATGTATGACAAGATAATTAACTCTAAACTTGCCCAAGGAAAATATTTATTTAAAGAAACGATTTTTGGCTTTGGAGTTTTTGGAGAAAGTATTATATTCGCGGTTAGCGCTTGGTATATACCATATAAATTTTCAACAGACACCTCTAAAAATGGATTTTATACTTTTGGCGCTTTAAAAGCGGGATTAATACCAATTGCTGCATATTCTTATTGTATTATATTAGGTGTTTGACGCACGTCAAACAACACAAACATTTTGGTTAAGTTATTCTTCATTTTTTCTTTGTAAGCTTTATATTAAGCGACCGCCAACCAAAATAAAAATGGTGACAGGTCGCTTTCGATTTTTCAGCCTGAACTCTCTATTAAAATACACCATATATTTTTAAACAGCTTTATCTTCTTTGAAGTTTATCTTTCATTATGTATTTAAAAAATCTCTCTCAAACTCCTCAATAGCACTCATAACTTTACTATTTACTTCCTCTAAGCCTTTCTTTGCTTTGTTTAATTTCGATTGAAGAGCACTTTTATCATGTGGTTGACCTGATAAGAAAAGCGATGAAAACTTGGTTTTATATATCTCTTGATTTTTTTCTTCAATTTTAGCTTTCAGCTTATTTCTTTGTTTTTTTAGTTTTTGCTTTTGCTCTTTTAAGCCTTCCATTTCATCTGTAATAGCTTCATTAACCTTTGATTTAAAGTCGTTTCTAAGTATCAGAAGTTCTTCTATTAATTGTGATGCTGTTATTCTTTCTTGCGTTGAGATTCTTTCAATTTCGTTGTAGCTTTCCGTGGTAATACTCAGATTAAGTTGCTTTTTATTGCTCCTTTTTTTAAATACCCTAGCCCTCCATCGATCTTTTATTTTTTTCACTACATGAGATGTGTTTGGATTGATGTAAAGCTCTTTCAGTAGGTCGTGAATATTATTTGTAGTGTTCTGCCACCCCCCCTGAATAAGCCCTTCTTTTTGTAATTGACCATGAACCCATCGTAGCTCATCAGGTTTGTTTGGATCTGGCCACGGTTTTCCTTGGTACTCGATCAAATTTTTTGCCAGCTTCTCATTCATATTTTCTACTTATCTATTCATATAAAGCTATGTTTAAAGCTATGATTCTATAAATTTTAGTCTATATTTGTAGAATAACAAATTTGGAGGTGGGTAGTGAAACTAGCCTTACTATGGAAGAGTTTACCTAGATCAAAGCCTGAAACGAGGCTATTCTTAACGTGTTTTCTGAACTCAAATCTTAATAATCAAATAATTGATCTTCCGGTAAAAGTCATTGTCGAACGCCTTGGATTTAACAGGAAAATTATTGTCGAGGCTTTCGATTACTTAGTCGAAAATGGGTACTGTCAGGAAGAACAGCTCAGAAAAGTTCGGGGCATGGCAAGTAAGAGATATTCTTGGACTAAAAAATTCAAACCTTTTTTTGAGCATGAATCTTATTTAAATAATGGGAAACATGGGGTCATTAAAAAAGTTCTGAGTTTGGCTAATCAAAATACAGACAAGCTGAGTCCATTTAAACGACCATCGATTTGGCTCCTATGCGTGTTGGTCTATCACGGTAACGAATTAGGAATAGTTGATCATATTTCGTATAAAAATTTATCGAACTTAACAGGAATGTCGGTCACTCGACTTAAGTCTCAAATGAAAATATTGAGACAACATGGTTATCTTATTAAGATTGTACCAGGGGTTAAGTCTAAGTCTTTATTTGGCACGGCTAATTCGCTTATTTATTTGAATTTGAAAAAACCAATTATTAAGAATAAAAATATTACTTACTACCCTATAGTCTGTACTGGTAAAGCTGTTGGTTCAGTTTTTTCCCTATTTTCAGACATCAAGGAAATCAATCGAGTAATTAAACTCTCAAATGGTAAAGAGAGGAATTCTGGACAATTAAAAAAATCTATTAACTTGTTTCATGATAAGTGGAAGATTGCAGATCATATATTTTCTTTACATAGCTTGAGAGCGGAGGATAAAGAATATCAAGAAGTAAAGGAAATCGTGTTAGGTGTTTTAAGTTTTTTTGATTGTAATGATCTATTTAGGTTAATCGAATACTTCCAATCTGTGTGTGATATCTATTCCTCAAGGATCTTAAATTATGTTATTGAATTAGAATTGCTTACTTATTTCTATGAGGCTAAGTCACACGAAACCGATGGTGGTAATAATAAACCATTTGAAGACGCAATGAATAGCAAGAAAGGTAAAATTATCTTAAAGGAATTGGCTGATGTTATTTTACCTGAAGGGGCTGAGGAAGACCTTCAAATGCTGAATGATAATGAATTTAATTTCCTGAAATTTATATTTAGAATAATAATCGATAGCTTAACACCTACTTTACTGAACAGTATCCAGAATAATTCAGATACTTTAATTATTAGCTTATCTGAAAGAGACTGGAATAACTTCAGAGTGATATGCTCTTAATTAAACCCGTATTAATTGATGTTCACTGGATGAAAGCACACTATAACGACATGAACATATGTTGGTATAAATAATATAAGTAATCTTATTTATATATTGTTATCCCCTCCTCAAGGGACAACATAATCATCTATTAGGTAAACACTAACACCTACTCGAAACTAGATAATGCAGCAGTAGTAGCCAGACACTAAGCAAAAAAATACAGACCTCATTGTTCCTATGTAACTAGACACTAAGGAACAGGTTAAATGAAAATTTCAAATTCCAGCACGCACCTAATACTTCACTATGAAGCAACCTATCTTGAACTCCCAGTCCAGAATCAATTTTCCCCACTAATTACTCAGTACATGGATGGTATTCTTGAGGTGTTACACAAGGCAGTACTAGAGCATCCAAGAACCTATTGTTTAAGAGTAGACTTAAAATACCCACTGGGTATCAGTTTTGATAACAGTAATGTGATGTCTAGATTTATTGAGTCACTAAAATCTCAAATTAATGCTGATTTAAATCAAAAAGAAAGAGAGGGGACGCGAATCTACCCTTGTAGCGTTAGATATGTATGGGTTAGAGAGAAAGACAGCAGTATTAATCATCATTACCATGTTTTACTTTTGTTCAATAAAGATACCTATCATACGCTTGGAAACCTAAAAGCAAGTGATGGTAACTTGGGCGCAAGGGTTAGGAAGGCTTGGGCTAGCGCACTAGGCCTTCCTATAGAAAACTCAATAGGCGGTGTTCACTTCCCCAAGAATTGTGGCTATTACTTACACTGGAATTTACCAACCTTTAAAATGGAGTTGAAAGCTGTCTTTCGTCGAGTAAGTTATTTAACCAAGTTGAGAACCAAAGACTTTAGTGACGGGAAACGTAATTTTGGCTGTAGCTGTAAATAGCCATAACGACCGTTTTTAAACATAATGTATATCTCAAAAAAAATGGGGTAGAGAGGGCTGTGATGGCCCTCTGTTTATACCCTAATTTCAGATCTCCAATTCAACAAAATCCTTATCAACGTCTTCCTGAGTTATCCCTATGTACCTTAGAGTTACCCCCTCTGAAGAATGCCTAAGCATTTTCATCACTCGGGCAATATCTTTGGTATTTTGATAGAGATGGTAGCCTCTGGTTTTTCTCATGGAGTGTGTTCCAAGTTTCAAGTTCAACTCCTGACCCACTTCAGCAAAAGCTCGTGTAACGTATCGACGAGAAATCGGATGAGCAACTCGATTAATGGCCTGTCGGTTTCGGAATGACTGAAAGAGGTATTCATGGTTAGGATGCTCTTGTTGTATTCGTTTGATCCGCTCCTGTGTTTTAAGGTTAAGTGGGATATTGGCTGTTTTACCTGTCTTGCCTTCTTTCAGGATTAAACGGTCTTCCTGAATGTCACAAAACCGGATAGCAAGAAGATCTGATATTCGAAGTGCCAGATTTAAACCAACATGCCAAACGTCAGACACTTGCTTACTGAACCGTCTTTCCAGAAGATGACCGATCAACCGAATCGTATCTAGATCTTTCACTGCCTGTACTTCAGACATGGCTTAATTCCTTATTTAATCAGAGGCACCGAATTGAGTACTTCAAACACAACATAGACAAAGAAGCCCCGTTTCATGAGGCATCCAAAGTTCCCAAACTTATAAATTGAGAACTTAAGCCATATTTATACTTTTGAAGTGAATCAATAGTGATCTGAGAATGAATTAAATGAGTTTTTGAATGACAGAAGTAGATAGCTAAAGAAGATCTCGTTCAGCAAGAGATACTGAGTCCTTACCAACGACAATGTGATCAAGCACTCTGACATCTATCAACTTCAACGCTTCATCCAAATGCTTCGTAATTTGAATATCTGCCCGAGATGGCTCTGCAATCCCTGATGGATGGTTATGGGCAAAAACAACAGCTGAAGCCTGAGACTCCAGCACTACCTTAACAACTTCTCTCGGATACACACTGGCCGCATTGATCGTACCGAAAAATAACTCTCTGTAAGCAATAAGTTGATGTTGGTTATCCAGCAACATCACACTAAACACTTCACGATCATACTGATTAAGTTTAAAGCGTAAAAAGTCTTTTGTGGCATTAGGGCTTTGAAACACATCCCCACGCATGTACTGTTTCTGAATGATCTCTGCCGCCCGCTCCAAGACTTGATACTCTGTCACTGGCTGATTGAACAAGTACATATTAGTTATTTGATTACGCATAATATCACTCCTTATTTGTCTATGTGCTTTATGCGTATTGGTAATATGTGTTTGAAAACTTTTGGAATCGAGTTTTGAGATGATCGGAGCAGTTAGTTTTTACATGACTCCGAAATTTCATGAACTTAACTTCACAACTAATATCATGACATTACCAGCAGCCATAGAACCCTAGAGATTCTTTTACTTTTTAAAATAGTTTCAATAAACGTAAAGCAGCCTGGAATTTGTATTTCTCAATAATCTCTATCATTACACACTGTATTAAATGTCGCTTAATTTCTAAGTGATCGAGTTTCTTATATTTTAGTGACCTAAGTACAATTCTTATTTTAGTTTTCACTTTATGATGCTATTCCTTGTAACTGAGTGTAATCAATCTATCAAGGAAGATAATTATGAACACAGCGTATATTCCTCTAATCACACCATCTCGACCGGATAATCCTACACCTTTAGAGCTTGCTATTTACCTATATGAGAAATCTTGTGCATCTTTTCATAACAACAAAAACGCCATTGCACCTAAGAATGAAACACAACAACAATTAAATAAAAGGATTGAAGCAAGGGATCAGGATTGGAAGCATTTGCAACTACGGAAAATATCAATCAGTGCTCAAGCCAAACTTGAAGAGGGCTTAGCTGAGTATCGAGCCGAGTCTATGAGCAAAAGCAAAATAGAACTTCAATTAGAAAAACATCATCCAACAGACAAACTTGTTGATAATTTAGAAGCTATAGGTGAAGTAAAGCCGTCAGTCAAACATGAGCCACATCATATTGTCATGGGTAAAGGACAATACTTAATCTCTGAGATGATGCGTTCTCGGCTTGCACTACACTCATACGGAATAGGAATTAATGATTCAATTAATGGTGTTTGGCTTGCTAACTATAAAAAAGATTCAGAAGAATGGAGAATACCTGAGTCATCAAAAGAAGACCCTCGACACTGGGCAACACCTGATTCACCAACCCATCGGCCAATGCACGGTAAAAATTACGAATTATGGATTACCCGAACACTTAGGTTGAATCTATCTGAAAAAGTTTTTATGACACACCTAAGAAACATAAAACTTAAACTAAGATCTGGCTCGTTTCCAAAAGAGATACTTCAATCGTTCGATCCCTCTTGGAGTGGCAAGGCATGACTTATCAACTTAAAAATATTGATGAAGAGTTCAAAACCTTGGCCCTGGATCCGATGGAGTTACTTGAGCAACTTGGAACCGAAGATGCCCTTGATGTGTTCTTAAGGCAACCAACCACAAACGACTCACTGCTACCTATTTGGAAAAACATTCACAGTACTATGAGGGCAATGTTTGATAGTGCCCTTACACAACCAGATGTATCTCTCTGGAATTTTTTATATTTATTGATTAATGAAAAAGCATATTCAATCTTAAAGGACCATATCAGTCCCTATGGTGAATTCCTCCCAATCACCGTGGATGGAAAGAAAATGTTTATTTTTAATTGCTTAGACTATGCCAAAGAAGACCAAGATCAGTGTCTTAGAGAGTATATTGATGGCATAGAGTGTGGATTAAAATTATTAACGTTTGATACTACAGATACGAAGGACAAACTCTTGTTTAAATCTAAACTAGAAGGGGGGTCATTATTATTTGCTTCCGATCACTTTAAGCAAATCTGCGAAAGGCATGAACTAAAGGGCCTACGCTATGATGAAGACCTATTAAGCATTTTTTAATGCTTATTCTGACCTAAGGAACCAACTTCTTTTTGCCTTAAAACATAGATAAACGTCAAAAAAGTGAATCAATGAGAAAGCTAGTGTAACCCGAAAACCTGTCCGAATTAAAACGAAGACGGTGCCTGGAAACACTAAAAGATGTATTTATGGGCTGAAAGGGCGAAGGGAAATAATAATCTACATACTTCACCTATCTCATGAACGAAACTATGAGGACAAGTTCATGAGATTAATAAGACTAAAAGAAGTAATTCAGATGACAGGGTTAGCAAGAGCCACTATCTACAAATACATGGCATCTGGAAGCTTTCCTCCAAGCGTCAGTCTTGGCCCTAAGCTCGTTGCTTGGGTTGAAGAAGAAATTGAAGAGTGGATTTCAACCCGAATATCAGAAAGAGATTTTAATAAGATTGAATGTTGAGCCGAAAGGCTCTTCCACTAGACCAGTACATGCTCCCTTTTAAACTTGAAGTTAAACTTCAATACAACCCGAAGCCTAGCTTCGTTCTTTAGCAACTGCTATCTACATAGCATAACAACACTGTAACTTTATGTGTGTCATGAAATGAGTACTTCACGGTCATACGAACCAAGCTTTAGCTGTAGATACTCTTTCACGTTCTCTGGGTTAGTGAAGGTTCCTTCACGCTTGTACTTTTGTGCGAGCGCTTCAGCTGCGTGTTCTAGCAGCTCATTGAGGCTAGAGGTTTGGTGAGCTGGATATTGGTTATTAGTTGGAATGGTTGGTCGAGATGTACGCATAGGGACCTTCTATATCTGTGAATTCAGTTTTATCAACTGGGCTATGCGTAGTGATGAAATATATCTGAAAGGATTTTGAATACGGGTTATCGGGAGAGGAGCGGTAAGACAGGTGGAATCTAGGTAAAAAAATAATGGCGAGTCCTTGGTATGAACGAGCTAATACACAAGGATTACTATCATGGGATACTCACAACAGCATGAACTGAATAAAGCGCCGCTGAGATTTTTAAAACTACAGCAAGTCATGGACAAAACAACATTGTGCCGCAGTAGTATCTACCTCTTAATCAAAGCTGGCGACTTTCCTAAGAACGTTACGGTCATGGGCAAGCACAAAGCTTGGTTAGAAAGTGAGATTGACGATTTGATGATGGAGAAGATGCAAGCATCTGAGTTAGATTAAGATTCAAAACCGAACATATAAAACAAGAGTCACATAAACACACGTCAACGTATTGTTACCTCCTCAATTTTCCCATATTCTCTCTATTAAGTACTAAAAATGACATAGCAGAGAGCACAACCAGATGGTTGACCAAATCCTTACACTTAAAGAAGTAGCGGCTTATCTAAAGTTAGCCGAGAAAACAGCATACAGATTAGCAAGCGAAGGCAAGCTACCAGGCTTCAAGGTTGGTGGCTCATGGCGCTTTAAGCGAGAAGATTTAGAAGCTTGGATAGAAAAGCAAAAGGATAATGGATGATCCCCAATTACCAAGAGTTTATGCGCCCATTCCTTGAAGTGGCAAAGTCAGCCAATGGGAAAGAGGTAAAGCTTAGGGATGTGATTAATCAGTTAGCACAACGGTTCAATCTGTCAGAAGAAGAGCGAGAAGAGCGATTGCCTAGTGGTAAACAAACCATTCTAGATAACCGTATTGGCTGGGCTCGCACATACCTCACTAAAGCAGGTTTGCTTGAAGCCACTAAGCGGGCGCACTTCATTATTACAGATAGAGGTATTCAAGCGCTGCAAGATAAAGATGCGGTTATCAATAATCAGTACTTAAAGCAGTTTGATGAGTTTGTTGCGTTCAAAGAGCAGAAAAATGACTCTTTAAGTTCGCAAACAGCCTCTACTGAAGTAATTGAAGATACAGTAGATGAAACCACTCCAGATGAAGTGTTAAGAGCTGCGTATAAACAAATAAATGACGCCTTGGCCTCAGATATCTTATCCCGAACCCGTAAAGTATCCCCAGCTTTCTTTGAGCAATTACTTATCGATCTGCTACTAGCAATGGGCTATGGGGGCAGCGATGAGGGAATGGCCCATACGCTTGGGAAGAGCGGTGATAACGGAGTTGATGGCGTGATTAATCAAGACCCACTTGGCGTTGATCAGGTTTACATTCAAGCCAAGCGTTATGCTGATGGCAATAACGTTGGCGCTGGTGAAATCCGAGACTTCTTTGGTGCACTCAATCTGAAGAAGGCACAGAAAGGGATTTTTATTACGACTTCAGAATTTACCTCATCAGCGACTCAAACAGCCAAAGACCTTGGTATGCGTATAGTGCTTATTAACGGTAAAGAGTTAGCAAAACTGATGCTGCGCTACAACATTGGTAGCCGAGATGAGCAAGTTCTAAAGCTCAAGAAAATTGATGAAGAGTTCTTCGAAGGATACTAAGGAAAGGTTATGGAACAAGTAAGTAATTTCGATTTTTTAAAAAAACATCAAGATTGGTTATTTAAATTGGCCGAAAGTGCTGAACTCAACTTTTCTTCCGATCCTAATACTTCGCTTATAAAGATACGACAACTAGGTGAGGCTATAGCGCAATCAATCGCTGCTCGTATAGGTGTTGAGGCAGGTGGTAACGTAAAACAAGTCGACCTTCTTCGAGACCTCGATTACAACTTACGTTTAGATGATAACGTTCGAGATGCTTTTCACACAATTCGAAAGCTAGGTAACACCGCCACCCATAATTTTGACAGTACTAGTCACCGTGATGCGTTAAAAGCAATAATGGTCGGGCATGCCTTGTCAATGTGGTTCCATATAACTTTTGGTGGCAATGCAGCCAAAGGTTTTAAGATAAAGAAATTTGTAAAACCACAAGATCCTTCAGAATATGTACGTTTGCTAGAAGAACAAGTAGAACAACTAAAAACAGAATCTCAACGTAGCTCTGAACGTATAAAAACAGCCGAAGAACTGAGACACATTGAGTCTGAAAAGGCCGTTGCTGAGCGAGAGCGTGCTGAGCAAATGGCCGAAGATAAAGCCGTGTGGGAGCAAATAGCGCTAGAAAATGAAAAAGAAGCCGCACAGTACAAATCGGCAGCAGAGGCTGCAAATAAAGAATACATAAAATCATTCCAAGCTAAACCGAAAGAAGAACAAGCCGCAGAACTTAAACGTATTGAAAAATCTCTATTTGAGATGGATGAAGCGGAAACTCGTGTCATCATAGATCAACAACTAGTTGATGCTGGTTGGGAAGCCGATACTGTAAATATCAGGCATGCTGACAGAATTGTTAATGGAAAAAGAGTCCCCGGTTCCAAACCAGAGCCAAATAAAAACAAAGCAATCTCTGAATGGCCAACAGCATCAGGTCCAGCCGACTATGCACTATTTATCGGTATGACTCTCGTAGGGGTTATCGAAGCAAAGAAGAATGCTAAAAATGTCTACGGCGCTATCGACCAAGCGAAGCGTTATGCAACAGGGATTGAAGACCTACCAGCAGATGTAGAAGTCACACAACACGGTGAATTTAATGCCCCCCTTACTTTTGCCACTAATGGCCGGGCTTACTTAAAGCAATTAGAGCAAGAAAGTGGTATCTGGTTTTTAGATGTGCGTGACAAGTCTAACCGCCGTAAAGCACTCAAAGGTTGGTATTCCCCACAAGAAATTAAAACCTATTTACGTCAAACACCTCAACAAGCAAATGCTGAACTCGATGACATGGGATTTGATTACGAGTTAAAACTTCGTGATTACCAGAAAAAAGCGATTCTAAATGTTGAGAAGTCTATTAAAGATGGCAAAGAAAGAGCAATGGTTGCTATGGCAACGGGTACAGGTAAAACTAAAACCTGTATAGCGCTTGTTTACCGCTTACTAAAAGCCGAAAGATTTCGCCGCATCCTATTTCTCGTTGACCGAAGTGCATTAGGTGAGCAAGCGACTGTCGATTTTGGTGAAGTGAAAATGGAAAGCATTACTAACTCCTTTGCTGATACATTTGAAGTATTGGGCATTGAGCCAGATAAATCAGCGGTACCATTTCCAGAAGATGATACGAAAGTTCACATAGCGACCGTTCAAGGATTGGTAAAGCGTATTATGTACCCATCAGATAATGGCGCTAAGCCGGGTGTAGGGCAGTATGACTGTATTGTTGTAGATGAGTGCCATAGAGGCTATTTACTTGACCGAGAACTCAGTGAAACTGAAGTTAAGTTCCGCGATCAAAAAGACTATATGTCAAAATATCGAGCCGTAATTGAATATTTTGATGCATTCAAAGTTGGATTAACGGCAACCCCAGCACTACACACGAAAGATATCTTTGGTGATCCTGTTTTTACTTACACATATACAGAAGCCGTTATCGATGGGCACTTAGTGGACCATCTTCCACCAACACGAATCCATACCAAGCTCAATACGGATGGGATTAAATATCAGGTTAACGAAGAAGTTCAAGTGTATGACCCTCAAACTCATCAACTTGACTTAATCAATACACCTGATGAATTAAACTTTGATGTTGCACAGTTTAACCGTAAGGTCATAGCACCTGAGTTTACGAAAGAAATATGTCGCTGGTTGATCGAAAGTGATTCTTTAAATCCATATTCTCAAGAGAAATCCTTAATATTTTGTGTTACCGATAAACACGCAGATGACGTAGTTGAAGCGTTGAAAGAAGCGTGTGACAACTATTTAGGTGAGGTTGATGATGATGCTATTCAAAAAATCACAGGTGCATCAGACAAACCACTCGAAAAAATCCGTCGATACAAAAACGATAGGCTCCCTAACATAGCGGTTACAGTAGATTTGCTCACAACAGGGGTCGATGTCCCACGTATATGTAATCTAGTATTTTTACGCAGAGTGAACAGCCGAATCTTGTTTGAACAAATGCTTGGCCGTGCAACTCGTCGTTGTGATGAGATTTCTAAAGAACGTTTTCGTATTTTTGATGCTGTAGATATCTACAGGCAGCTTGAAAAAGTTAACAGCATGAAACCCGTTGTTACCAAGGTTGATATTACCTTTACTGAACTTGAAAGTGAGATAAAAGACAGCCCAGATCCTAAATTGCAGCAACTCGCTAAAGATCAGTTTCTTGCCAAACTTCAAAGTAAAAAGAATTACCTTTCACATAGCCAGCACTCAGATTTTGAACGCATAGTTGGTAAGCCTCCTCAAAAATTTGCACAAGAATTGAAAAAAATGAAAGTGCAAGACGTTGCAGACTGGTTTGTTAAAAACCCTGGTTTAGGTGAGCTGCTTGATATGAAAGTAAAAGGCACTGGTGGTAACAATAAAGTGGTTATTTCCACTCACGGCGATAAAGTTACAGGCACCTCAACGGGTTACGGTAGTGGTCAAAAACCTGAAGACTATCTGTCATCTTTCAACAAGTTTGTTAATGCCAATAGCAATCGTATGGTCGCAATTCAAACTGTTATCCAGCGTCCTTGGGAGTTAACACGTAATAGCTTAAAACAATTGGCATTAGAGCTGGAAAAAAATGAATTCCGAGAAGAAGATCTAAAAGTTGCTTGGAAAGAAGTCAAAAACGAAGATATTGCCGCCCGTATTATCGGTTTTATTCGTCAAGCAGCGCTAGGTGAAGCGCTTGTTCCATATGAACAGCGTGTCGATAGCGCATTAGCTAAGATACTTAATAGCCAACCTTGGAAAACCCCACAACGAGAGTGGCTAGAAACCATTGCAGGACAAATAAAAGCTAACATCATTGTTGATGAAAGCAATCTTAATGAAGGTATTTTTAAACAAATAGGTGGTATTAAACGAGCCACTAAATTATTCGAACAACCCATTACTGATATTTTGAGCCAATTTAATAAATCTATTTGGTCAGAGGATGAACAACAACAGTCGGCTTAATCCGATACAATAGCGCTCACTATCTTAAACGCAGATTTTGGCGATGAATAGCCTAGTTTGGAAGAATTTTAAAGCCCATATTGAAGGGCTGCATGGCTAATACACAATAACGAATTTATAAGTAGAAACTAATGAGCACACAAGACCTAATTAACAAACTCTGGAATTTATGTAACCTGTTGCGAGATGACGGTGTAACTTACCACGAGTACTTAAACGAATTAACCTACTTAATATTTTTAAAAATGGTAGAAGAAACAGGGCAAGAAGAACTTATCCCTGAAGGTTTTCGTTGGTCTGACATTGAAGAGTTCAATGCTGTAACTCGTTTAGATGAATACAAAAAACTGCTTATTCACCTAGGTTCACACGGTTCACTAATAACCAAAGCTATTTTTGCTGATGCCTCAACTTGTATTCGTAAACCAGCGACCTTAAACAAGCTAGTGACTGAAATTGATAATCTTGACTGGTACTCGGCTAAAGCAGAAGGTTTGGGCGATATGTACGAAGGCTTACTAGAGATAAATGCTAGTGAGAAAAAGTCAGGTGCTGGTCAATACTTTACCCCGCGAGTACTCATCGAGGCGATGGTTGAGCTCATGAAACCAAGCTTAGATGATGTAATAGTAGACCCAACCGCTGGTACAGGCGGTTTCTTGATTGCAGCCCATCATGAGCTTAAAAAGCACAACAACATAAAAACCCTTGATGAGCTAGCATACGAGAAATACCAGCACGGTACATTTTTTGGAATGGAATTAGTACCTGATACTCGCCGTTTGGCGATGATGAACCTAATGTTACATGATTTAGCAATAGACGATGACAACGCAGGTGTTTTATATGGTGATACGCTTTCAAACGAAGGCAAAAATTCACTACCCAAAGCGAGTTTAATTTTAGCCAACCCCCCCTTTGGTACCAAACAAGGTGGTGGGATACCTACGCGTGATGACTTAGTACATTATACCTCCAATAAACAATTAGCCTTTTTACATACCATGTACCACAGCATGTTAAAGCCCGGTGGCCGTGTGGCAGTAGTATTACCTGACAACGTGTTATTTGAAGGTTCAACTGGCCGTAAAATTCGCAATGATTTAATGGAAAAGTGTAATCTGCATACCATTTTACGCTTACCTACGGGCATCTTCTATGCGGCAGGTGTAAAAACCAATGTTTTGTTTTTTGATAAGCCTACGGATATAAATCAAGATAAAGGCAATACCAAAAAGGTATGGGTATATGACCTTCGTGCCAACATGCCGCAATTTGGAAAACGCACCGTATTAACCAAAGACCACTTTAAAGAGTTTTATCAAGCCGTTGGTAGTGATTTAACCCAAGTAGATGAAAGCAAACGCCAAGCTTTTATTGATAACCACCAAGACGGCAGTGAAATTGGTAATGTGGATACGTGCCGACTAAGAGCGTTTACTCGTGAAGAAATTGCAGCCAAAGAAGATTCTTTAGATTTAGCATGGATACGAGACGACAGTATTGAAGATGCGGCCAATCTGCCAGAACCTGATATTCTCATTAACGAAGCCATTGAAGAGTTAGCAGGTGCGATAACAGATTTAAAATCAATCTTAGTTGAGTTGGATGTGGCAATAGATTCTGACGAGGTTATGGTATGAATCAAGTTCCTTCAGGATGGATAGAATCTAAATTGGGTGACTTTGTTAAGCTTAAAAATGGTTTTGCATTTAAAAGTAAAGATTACATCGATGCTACGGAAAACTCCGTTCCCGTAATAAGAATATCTGATATTCAGAACGGGAAAGCTTTAACAGATAAAGCTTCCCATGTAGATCAATCAAAGACTGATGAAAGGTTTTTAATTAATAAGGGTGACTTATTAATAGCAATGTCTGGCGCAACAACTGGTAAAACGGGAATTTATAAATCCGACAAAGAAGCTTATCAGAATCAACGTGTAGGCAATTTGAAGTTAGTTTCAGAAGACACTTCATGCCCACGGTACAGAAATTATCTTATAAAAAGTTTACAAAATGAGATTCTAAAGAAAGCTTACGGCGCTGCACAACCCAACATATCTGCAAAAGATTTAGGCGACATTGACATAATGCTGGCTCCTTTCAAAGAGCAAAATCGCATTGCAGATAAATTGGATTCGGTATTAGGCAAAGTTGAAACTGCACAAGTTCGACTCGATAAAATCCCAACCATCTTAAAGCGCTTCCGCCAATCCGTCCTTGCAGCCGCTACCTCAGGCGAACTCACCAAAGACTGGCGTGAGGAAAATGGCATTGATTTAAGTCGTTGGAAGAACTCTAATATCGGCGAGTTGGCTGAAGTCAAAACAGGTAGTACTCCATTAAAATCGAATAAGGAATTTTATTTAAATGGCACTGTTCCTTGGTTAACCAGTACAGTTACAGGGCAGAATTTAGTTACAAAAGCAGAAAAATTCGTCACAACTAAAGCCGTTGAAGAGTGCAGGCTGAAGGTTTTTCCTTCAGGTACACTTTTAGTAGCGATGTACGGAGAAGGAAAAACTAGAGGGCAAGTCACAGAACTCGGTATAGAGGCAACTATAAACCAAGCTTGTGCAGCAGTATTAGTAGATCAGTCAAAAGCGAATAATAATTTTATTAAGCTTTCTATTATATCCAATTATGAAAAAACAAGACTTATGGCTGAAGGGGGAGCGCAACCAAACTTGAATTTGAGCAAAGTTAGAGCTATATCGGTTAATCTACCTTCAGATGGTGAACAATTGGAGATAGTCCGTATAGTAACTGAATTATTTTCCAACATAGAGCTGGTAGAAAAGCAATATAAGGAAGCAAAGCTTCGAGTCGAAAAGGTGACTCAATCAATACTAGCGAGAGCGTTTAGTGGCAAACTATTCTCACCAATATCAAATGATGAAAGAGAAGCAGCCACAGTTAAAACACAAAGTTCCCAAGCGCCGAATATTAAGTCAAAGCAAAAAGAAACTTCGCAGGTAAGTAAGGATGCACAAGCTCTCAAGATTGAGAATAAGTTTAGATCACAAATAAAAATAGTTTCAGAACCCGCGACTGAAGGTGCTGAAGAGAAAATTAGCGAAGTGTTTAAGCTATTAAAGGGCAATAGTAACGGTATGTCCGCACAGGCATTATTTGATTCTTTATCTGATAATACCTTCAGCGCGATTGATGATCTTTTTAGTGAGTTAAAAAAGCTTATTGAACAAAAAACCGTTATGCAGACTGGAGAAGGTGATAGTAGTACTTTTAAGGTGGCTAAATAGTGAAGGTAGACTTTTTAAAAATCAGGGATGGCTTTAAAAATATCCACAATTTAGAAATAGACTTTGATGATAAAGAGTTATTAACGGTTCTTATTGGTAGAAACGGATCTGGAAAATCGAATATTATTGAAGCCTTAGTGCGTATTTTCAGAGCTTTAGACCTTGGTGAAGAACTAGCGCCCTTTAGCTATAAATTAATATATTCATTAGGCGCTAATAATGAAAAGCGCATTGAAATTGATGCCTCACCAAATTATGGCAGTACTCCTCACCAACAACACAAAATAAAGGTTGCGATTAAGCAGGAAGGTAATACCTATTCAAAACCTGAAACAGTGGCTCTGTCAAAGGTTAAGCGTGATAAAAATGGGGCTTCTGAGTACTTACCTCAACACCTTTTCGCCTATTATTCAGGACCTAGTGATAGATTGGAAGACTTGTTTAAGCCTCATAGAACAAAGTTTTATAATCAACTATTAAAAAACAAAGTAAAAATTGAAGATGAGGTTCGCCCATTATTTTACGCGAAACCATTTCATAGCCAATTTGTGCTACTCGCTTTCTTTTTAAACCAGCAACATGGTGTAGGTCGTGAATTTCTATCAGAGCAGTTGGGTATAAAAGACTTTCATTCGGTTCACTTTGTATTTCGCAGACCTGAATGGGGTAAAAATAATAAGAAAGATATCTTTTGGGGCGCTCGTGGCGTAGTTCGTGAGTTTTTAGATAGGCTACTCCCTTATAGTTATGGCCCTATAAAATCTACAAGAGAAGAAGCAACATCGTTAACAGGTAAAGGCGTTGATAATGAGTTCGTACATTTGTTTTTGCCCGATATATACGGTTTAAAGAAAGTAGCCAAAGGCCTAAAGCCGAAAGACTTTTTTAAAATGCTAGAAAGCACATTGCTTTCTGAGCTTATTGATAGCGTAAATATCAAAGTTAAATTACATAACGATGAAATTGTTAGCTTTAGTGAATTAAGTGAAGGTGAGCAACAGCTACTGACCGTATTAGGTCTTCTAGAGTTTACTGTAGAAGATGACTCCTTATTTTTGCTAGATGAGCCAGATACTCATTTAAACCCTGCATGGGCTGCCAAATACCATACTTTTCTTAAGCGCTTTATACCGAATCAAAAGTTCTGCCATATCTTAATGGTAACCCATCACCCACTAGCGATTGCTGAATTAGATAAAAAGCAAATACAAGTAATACGTAATAATACCGATGGATTGTCGATAGCTGAAGTGCCAGCTGAAAGCCCAATAGGAATGGGCGTTAATGGCATACTAACCAGTGACATGTTTGGCATGGCTACAACGCTAGATAGGCACACAAGCTGTGTTATTGAGAAACGAAGGACGTTACTCGAAAAAGAGGCTTTAACTGAACACGAAACCAAAGAACTAAGAAAGCTAAACGGTTCGTTAGAGCGGTTAGGTTACGGCTATACCCACCCAGATGAAGATTATAGGCAGTTCCTAATTGCTAGGAAAAGAGCAATGGACGCTATGGATTCTAAAGGTATAGATGACACTCAGTATCGGTTGAAGATAATTGAAAATATCTTGAAGACAAAAGGGCTGGTCTAGTTGCGATATATAGATATTAACTTAATTGATGCATGTAAACCTGACGACTGGGATGTTAATGCCACACAGTGGTTAACTGATATTCAGAATGCCCAGGATAAATCAGCAGAATTTAAGCGACTTGGTAGTAAATGGTCACCATTCAAGGATAACTTTATCAACCAATTTGGCGATAAATGTTGGTATTCGGAAGTTCCAAGAATTGGTACGGATTTCAATGTCGATCACTTTAGACCCAAAGGAGCCGTTAAAAAGGCCAAGGAGTCTTATGCAGTCCAAGTCGTTAATGGGCAGAGTCAAAAGCATCCTGGATATTGGTGGTTAGCATTTGAGCCAAAAAATTATCGATATTCTTGTCAGTACGCAAACCAACCAAGAGATAACGGTGGGAAACACGATTATTTCCCACTGGATAATGAAACTAATAGAGTTTGGAGTCAATGTTCATTAAGGAATCATAACGCTGAAATTCCCGTTCTTATAGATCCATGTGTACTTGCTGATGTTCAATTATTATCATTTGAAAAATCCCCAGGCATGGCACATTCTAGATACGATCAAACCACAGATAAATCTAAATATGAGAGAGTGAGGACTAGCGCTAAGTGCTATAACCTTAATCATAAGACGGTGAAAGATGAGCGGCTAAAAGTAATAACATCGGTTCAGCGAGACTTAGAACTATTGGAAAGTATTTACGGTTTACCATTGGCAAGCAAGCAGGCTATGCAAGTCCATTCAGGCAATGCTGAAAATCGACTAATTGAAGCCTGTAATAGGTATGCCCCATTTTCAGCAGCCGCAGTAGCTTTTGTTAAACCCAAGAAAGCAGAGCCTTGGTTGGCTAATATTTTACCTAGATTAGACCTTAGCGATTAAAGCTTTATTGGTATTATTTTTCTGAAAAGTATAACTTTTACATTTCTTGTTGACGGCATTTTTCTTTAACTACGTGCCGACCTTGTAATTTAAATTGCCCAGTGATCACCCAGCTTGAGAATTATGGATAATCTGAGTTTATAAGCTTAATTAGTTTATTTGAGAGCAACTTCAAAGCCTCTCTCCGTTCTTTCAAATAATCATACTGGTCATAAATACCTTCAACACCCTTTAACTTGTGATTCAAGCATCTCTCGGCCACATGGCCGGGAGTGCCTTGTTTTGCCAGTAACGTACGACATGTACGGCGCAGGTCATGCACAGTGAAGTGCGGCGTATTCCCCATCAAGTTGGGCGGTTGCTTCTTCTTGCCAGCCTCATGCCCAAATAGCTTGGTAATGGCTCGGTTAAGCGTATCAGGGCCCATATAAGGCCGCTTACTAGCTCTTCTATTGGGGAATACATAATCAGCGCCACAAGCCCTTATTTTAAGCTCGTTAAACCACTCAATCGCCAGCTCTGGCAATGGAATATCAATCCCCACCCCCGACTTACTTCTCTCTGCTGGCAACGACCAAACGCCTTTCTTAAGATCAAACTCAGACCAAGGCGCTTCTGTAAGCTCCCCCTTCCTTACCCCCAACAACACCAGCAAGGCACACGCTAGATAATTATCACGAGTAAAGCTGTCGCTGTTTTCCCTAAAGATTTTAAACACTGCTTTAAGCTCATCTATAGATAAAGCTCTGCTCTTACTCTTTTCCATACCACCAGCATCATCAACTGAAAATGCAGCAGCAGGATTAGAACTGACTACATCTAGCTTTATGCCGTGATTAAAGAGCTGCTTGCAGTACATGAGCGTATCATTCGCAACAGTAGGGCGACCGCTATTCACAACCTTAGTTATGATCTCTCGAATGTCTCTAGGAGAGATTGAGGTTGCTTTTGAATCACCAATAAAAGGGGCAATGTCTTTTCTATATATGCGTTCGGGAATATTCGGGTATTTGAGTCGCTTGACTAGCCCTTTATGCCAATCCTTAAAAAGATCATCGACCGTGAAAATCTTTGCTTGATCAGAGCGTCTTTTGAGTAAAAGAGGGTCTGAGCCCTCTCTAAGTTGTTTCTTCTTTATAGCTGCTTCTAGCCTTGCCTCGGCTAATGAAAGATCCATTAGTTTACCAAGCGTCATCTCTTTGCGCTTTTTGTTCGAGGTATAGCGAAGCATCCAATAGGGCTTACCTGACTTAGGTACAACAAAATAAAGCCCATCACCATCAGCGAACCGTCCAGGCTCGCCTTTCGTTTTAGCATTGATTTCTTTTGCCGTTAAGCTACCCATCTACTCTGCTCACTTTTATCGAAGAATAACACCCACCACTTCAAATAAACTATATCACAGCAAACCCACCTAAACACCCACCATAAAAACGTAGAAGCAGATAGATAAAGATAGACAATCAGAGACTAAAAATAAATTTTAACCCCTGAAAAACAACAAGTTATAGACAACAACAGACAAGTATAGACACTACTCAATATTCTGGATCTGCTCACGCATCTGCTCGATCAACACCTTCAATTCCACCGCGCACTTAGTCGTTTCTGTCACAATGGACTTTGATGACAGGGTATTGGCTTCGCGATTCATTTCTTGCATTAAGAAATCCAAACGTCGACCCACAGGGCCTTTTTGTTTCAGTACACGAGCAACTTCTGTCACGTGGGCATCGAGACGATCAATTTCTTCGTCCACGTCGGCTTTTTGAGCCAAAATCACAATTTCTTGTTCAACGCGCTGGTTATCCAATTCAGACGTCAGCTCTTCCAGACGTTCTTTAAGATTTTGGCGTTGACGATCCAATATTTCTGGCAGCTTTTCACGGACTTGTTTGGTGATCTCAGAGATAGAAACCAAACGCGTTTCAATGAATGTCTTAAGCTCCGCACCTTCACGAGAGCGAGTATCCAGCAATTCATCCAAGGCTTTATTCAGAACGGTCGCCGCGTCTTTCAAAATAATTTTACGATCTATTTCAGAAAGCACTTGAACACCCGGCCAGTTCAAAACGGTCGCAGGGCCAATTGAACCTTGCTTAGGCAACAATTCGTTAATGCTGGTTAAGGCGGAAACAACTTCTTGTGCGCGTTGCATGTCCACTTCAATAGCTGAACTGCTTTCAGTATCGGTTTGGACTCTTAACTGCAATTCGACTTTACCGCGATTGAGTTTCTTACGAACGGTCTCGCGTACGGTCTGCTCTAGGTCTCGATAACCCTCAGGCAACTTAGGGTACACTTCCAGATAACGGTGATTTACAGAGCGTAACTCCCAAACCAATGAACCCCAGTCAAATACACCCTCAGCTCGGGCAAAAGCAGTCATACTACGCGTCATGATTATTCCTTGGAAAAAAGTCTGTGCTGAATTGTAGCGGTTTTCCACCCAGAGGTCAGGTTGTGAATATTGGATTAATTAATCCATGAGTTGTCTGTTTACTCTTAAATCGCGGATACAAAGTACAAAACGTTAAATAGAGCAATCAATATAGATCAATGGTTGAAGTTAAGGGGCAGTCCTTTGCTATAATGCGAATCAATTTTTAAGACCCATACAATTAGGAAGCTCATATGCGCCCAAGTGGACGAAGCACAGACCAACTTAGAGAAGTCAAAATCACTCGTAATTTTACTCGTCATGCCGAAGGTTCGGTGTTGGTTGAATTTGGGGATACAAAAGTTATTTGTACTGCCAGTGTTGAGTCTCGCGTACCAGGATTTCTAAAAGGAAAAGGCCAAGGTTGGGTAACCGCTGAATACGGCATGCTTCCTCGTTCTACGGGCAGCCGTATGATTCGTGAAGCAGCAAAAGGCAAGCAGAGTGGTCGTACGGTTGAGATTTCTCGCCTGATCGGTCGTTCACTTCGCGCAGCCATCGATCTTGACGTATTGGGTGAGAACTCAATTACAATCGATTGTGATGTGATCCAAGCAGACGGCGGTACACGTACTGCGTCGATTACGGGTGCGTGCGTTGCTATGGTTGACGCGGTAAACCACATGTTGAAAGAAGGCATGATCAAGAAGAACCCAATCAAACAGATGATCGCGGCAATTTCTGTAGGTGTTTATAAGGATCACGCAGTACTGGATCTTGATTACCCTGAAGATTCCAACGCAGAAACCGACATGAACGTCATTATGGCGGAAGACGGCGGTTTTGTAGAAATCCAAGGCACTGCAGAAGGCGCACCTTTCAGCGGTGATCAACTGACTGCCATGTTGGATCTTGCTAAAAAAGGAATTGCTGAAATCATTGAACTTCAGCGTCAGGCACTTGATCAAACAAACTAGTCTTTCTTAGCCGTTGATGTCTGAGGAATACTCGAACATCAGCGGCGTCTGAATTACTCAGAACCGCAACTGTTTCACGGTTGCGGCGCTTACCTCTTTTCCTCCCATTCAATCCCCTTCGTCATTAGTAACAAAGTTCAACAGTTGAACTACACTTCTCAGAATAAGATTTCGTTAAACTTTCCGGTGAATCTGGCCGATAACTACCAAACGCGTATAAGAAATCGCTCAGTAAATTGAGCTCAGGTATTCAAATTAGTTCAAATTTCGACATCCATGATTTGCAGGTAGTATATGACTCAACGTTGGCGCATAGGCATCACTCTTACCGCTGTGTTTATCACTGTAGCCGTTGTGACCATCGTCTTAATCAATCGTTTTCAGACCCATTTTGTTGCTGAGCAATTGTCGTTAAGTGATCAAAAAGAAAGAAACCACTTTGATAGTTTAATTGCCAAGCAAGTCGACAAACAATTGAACCGATTATCAGAAACCACCAACGACCTTGCATCGCAAGAATGGACGTTCGATGCCTTAACGCATTTCGAAATGGGCATTTCATTTCTAAGCAACATGTCGCTGACCCCTAATCAACACTTGGATGTCTTTTATCAGCGCGAGAAAAGTAGTTTATTTTCAGGTACCAATGTATCAAAAGATCAATGGTTCTCTTCGCTCGATGAAATAACCAAGCAACTTCAAATCAGATACCTTGCTGGCAACAAATACTCGGCCTCTGAAGCGATGGAGTTTGAAGGCCCAAACAACGGTGACGATTACAACAGAATCCACAGAACCTTCCATCCGGCCTTTCAAAGGATTGTCCGTTTAACCGATGCCACCGATCTCTTTCTGATTAACAAAGATCTTCGCATCATTTATTCCACCAGCAAACGTATTGATTTGGGGGTGAACCTCAAGACCATGCCTGCGGAACAGAATAATCTGGCCAATTTTATTCAAACCAAATTCAAAAAGTTCCGACATTTAAAAACCCATAACATCGGCTTCGGCCCCTACCTGCCAGCGGGCAATCAACCACAAGCATTTATACTTACTAAGCTTGAAAGGGATAGGAAAACCTTCGGTTACATTGCTATGAGTTTTTCTACAGAAGGCATGACTCAAGCGATAACTGATCATCCCATGCCTTACAGCCAATACACGCTCAGTTTTGTTAATGAAGCCCCCAACCAAGCAATTAAGTTTTATAAATTATGGAACATGAGCTTAACCGCAGATCACCAATTGCCAGACATTCATGGCAACGCCAATGCAATGACTTGGGTGATTATTATCTTAAGCTTCTTGGGTTGCCTATCCGCGTGTTTATTTATTGTGTTCAGACAAAAGGCACATGTGCCAACAGAACAACCAGTGGAAAGCTATCTCGGTCATACAGACAATTCGCCCGCATTAAGCAGCCAACAACAAGATCAGTTATTGGAATTGAAAGCGTTGGCTGAGCAAACAAATCAGCTGACTCATGAACCTGAATCAATCAATCAGAACGTGTTAGCCAAGTCTCGTAATGATATTACTCGTAACTTAAACCAGTTAACGAATGACCTTCAGCAACTGGAAACAGAGCATCAAACAAAAGATGAAAACGCGTCCAATCAAATAGAGCATCACATTCAACAAATGCATACGCTAAGAAAACAGCTCAACGCATTCAACTTCACTGACGCGTGGACATCCATCTTAGAGCCCACATCAGGCATGGAAACAGAACTTAAGAGCATTCAAGAAATTGCGGACCAAACCAACCTTCTTGCGTTGAATGCAGCGATTGAAGCCGCTAGGGCAGGCGAACAGGGTCGAGGATTTGCCGTGGTGGCAGATGAAGTTCGAAAACTTGCCCATAAGTCTCAAGAAGCATCTTTAACCGTAGAAAGTCACATCAAACAGCTGCGTTCTGCTACGTGCCAAGTGGATAAAACCATTAATGACCAGCTCGGTGAACTGCACCAGTCGATCGAAGATAAAGAGACATTTGAAGAACTTGCTCAGCAAGTCTCTTTCAGTAATTTATACTCGGTCATCAAGGAACTCGAAACCCTGGCGAATGAAATCGAGCACGCATCAGAAGGCCAAGCTGATGATCTTCAAAAGAATATTCAAGCCAAGCTCACTGCCATTCTAAATGCAATCGACGCGATTATTGCGCAAGAATAGCCAGTACATGTTGTCGATTTAGTCTAAACTAGGGTAAGTTAATTTTTTATGATCAAGGCATGATCATTTGTAGTTTTGGAGCCATTATGTCAATTGCAGCCTCATTAAAGCTGTTACTCACCAAAAATCAGATTGAATACGTTATCGAAGAAGAACTACAACATCTGGACGGATTCTCTCAAAAAGCACAAACCCTAAGCCATTGTACTCGTTCAACCGTGTTAGCCGATCAAATTGGCAAAGTACAAATCATCACACCGTACAATAGTTTTCTGGATCTGACGTTGCTGAACAACGCCATCGGTCGGCAGCTTACGCCCGCCAAACCCGACGTTGTTACTCGCATGTGTCAAACCATCAATGCAGAAACATTACCCGCTGTACCTGCACTTACTCGGTTGGATGTCATCATTGATAAACAATTACTTGAACTGCCGTTCATTTATATTGAATCCGGCAAAGACGGTAATTGGATCAAGATGGAAACGAAAGATTTCTTGAAGCTATGTCCTAAAGCTCGACCGGAAACCATCAGTACCCCAATCGATATTCGACACAGCGGTGAAATCAATACGACCACGGACGAAGACAAAGAGACCATACAGCAAGCGGTCATCGCGTTTAACCCAACTCGTATGAAGCAGCGTTTAGAAGAGACAATGGAAATTCCGCCATTGCCTACCTCTGCACAAAAGATCATTCGATTACGATCAGACCCAAGCGCAGACATCGATAAGTTAACCAACATCATTGAAACGGACCCAAGCCTAGCGGCTCAAATTGTCAGCTGGGCGTCATCGCCAATCTACAATCCGCCAGGGACTGTAAGATCCGTTCATGACGCATGCATGCGAGTTCTGGGCTTTGACATGGTACTTAACCTGTCGCTTGGCCTTGCATTGGGTAAAACGCTGCCACTGCCAAAAGAAGGCCCTAACGGTTATACGCCGTTCTGGTACGAGTCTGTGTTTGTTGCGGCGTCCATCGGGGGGTTAGTCACAGCCATTCCACGTGAAAAGCGACCGTCTTTCGGCTTAAGCTATCTAACGGGGTTATTGCACGAAATTGGTTACTTAGTGTTGGCATACGTATTCCCGCCACACTTCGATAAGCTGTGCCGTCACCTTGAAGTGAACAAGCATTTGCCTGACGTTGCCGTTGATGATCAGATCATGAAGGTGAATCGTTATCAGATTGGTAGCTGGTTAATGAACTACTGGCAGATGCCGACTGAGATCTGCATCGGCCTTAAGCACCAATTAAACCCGGATTACAACGGCAAGTTCCACGCTTACGCAAACCTGATTTATCTGGCAAAAGCCGAACTTAAAAAACGCGGTATCGGAAATGCGGCTTCTTCGTATGTGCCGGAATCACTCTATGATAGACTGGGTCTAGATCCTGATGCGGTTACAGAGATCATTGATAAAGTCATAGAGTCCAGTACGGATCTTAAGAATATGGCTCAAGCGCTGATGCGTTAACTTAGAACCAACGACCAGAGATGTTACCGGTCCCACATGCCAGAAGATCAACGAATATATTTCCTGTTAAGTCAGGCGCAGCACAAAATGAGTTTGCAGATAGACCGAGTGTTAATGCAGGTCTCAGGAATTTCCGGCCCTCAAGCGGGGGCCTTGTTCTACCTTGAAAAGAACGACGGTTGTCAGCAAAAGGATATGGCAAACGGGCTCAAGTTAGATACCTCTGCAATCACAGGGATGGTTGAACGCCTAACCAAAAAAGGCATGATCGCAAAACAACGTTCCGAAAAAGACAAACGCGCATTTACTTTGCATCTAACACCCGGCGGGCGTGAGGCACTTGCCAACGTTCAACCCATGTTGGATCAATTCAATCTGCATATGCTCGATAAATTCGGGGCAGAGAAGCTGAGCCATTTTTGCGAGGTTTTAACTGAGCTTATGTCTCTGGGACAGAAAGGTTGTTTTTCACAACCAAGCGCTGAAAGTGAAGATCCATCGCTTTCTCAATAACCGTTATTAACTGCTGGTAAGCGGCGCCTTCGTAGAAGGTTAACGCTTGCCGAATGTCCTCATCACTTACGTTCTTTAGCGCATAGGTCAGTAAGTTAACCGACTTACGGTAGCTGTCACTCTGTAAATCAGGATCAGAACGATCAATATCAACCCTTAGCCAACGGTCAATCGCCTGTTGCGCGTCCGTATCTTTGGGAGTCGTTTCACTGAACATCCAAGCTTCCACTTGATCAACCATGTATAAGCCAATGAACGAGTGATTGACCTGCTGGGCTTTCATCGTCAAACGCGACAACCCATAAGCCGTATCAAGTCGTTCGATTAAATACCTTCGCGTTTCTCGCATCCTTATCCACATCAAACGTCGAATGTATTCCTCGACGGTTTGACGACTCGCCGTGGAAGCTTCGTTTAGGGCGTCTGATACAGTCTTGTAGCTGCCTTCAGTCACTTGTTGATGTAAATGATTTAATTCCTTACCTTTTAAGTTTCGTCGAGTATAACGAGCCAGATATCGCCCCATGTGACTCTCACTCAACACTTGATAGCCGTTCATGTAAGTCTGATAAGTAGGGGCATCATTGATGGTCAGTAATAAGTTGGCCCAAGCATCCAACTGACCGTTCATATCCACCAAAACAAATGGCACAGGCGTAACGGCCACGCTCTGTCGTGTTTTACAGAGACGATCACAAGGTGCTTCGGAGTTGGCGTAAACGGGTAGGCTTAATACGAACAATGAAAGACAAAAAAAACGAATCGTTTTCAACATACTTAATACAATTTCAGTTCTTGAAGCAATAAAAAAGCCGGGCAAGCCCGGCTTTTAGGGTAAGGAGCAATTAGTTTACAGCTTCTTTAAGTGCTTTACCCGGTTTGAAAGCAACGTAATTGCTTGCAGGGATTTGAATCGCTTCACCCGTCTGAGGGTTTTTACCCGTGCGCTCGTTACGGCGACGTGTTTCAAACGTACCAAAACCGATCAACTGAACTGCATTACCACCGCTTACCGCGCGTGTGATTTCATCAGTGAGAGCAGTTAGAACTTCATTTGCTTTAGTTTTAGATAGTCCAGCAGACTCTGCAATTGCAGCAGCTAATTCTGGCTTACGCATAAATATCCCTTCTATTATTGTTATCAAATTAAACCTGATCATTTGGATCAGTAATCCTGATTACACTCTATTCTCAATGGAATGTATAGAGACTAGAACAAAAAGAACGTAATACCAGAAAATCACAAAGAAATACCTTAACCATGGGCTTTAAGTGTCAAATTCAAAATAAAAAAAGGGAAATCTCTTACGAGATTTCCCTTTTTAATACCGAAACGGAGTTTAACCTCCGATCAACGGATCTAGCCTAAAAGCGGTGGCAGCTGCTTAGAAAGCGCTAACTTATCCACAACTTTTGCACCCGTTAGGACAAAGCCTTTGAGTTGCCCTTCAGCATCTTTGAATAAGCAGCTTAAGTCTTGGCCTTCACCTTCAACATGCCATTCACCGTTTGTATCTGCAGGTGTTGCAATGACGGTTGGACATGCAGGACTTTTAACAACCACAGGCATAGGACCAAACGTAACTTCAGTCGGAGTACCTGACAGTGTTTTAGCCAACGCTCTCGCACTGTTCATAAGAGGCAGTACGTATAAAAGCACCATGCCGTCGATTTCAGCGCAGTCACCTAATGCATACACATCTGGGTCAGATGTCTGTAGCGACCGATCCACTGAAATGCCTTTCTGATATTTCAGGCCTGCTTTACTGGCCAACTCTACGCGTGGAGCCAAGCCAATCGCAGAAATAATCAAATCGGTTTCAATCTCTTCACCGTTCGACAAACACAGCTTAACGCCATCTTCGTGCTTAATAACGCGATGAGCCAATGCACCTAAATGAAAACGTACACCAATACTTTCAAGCCCTGCTTGCAACGCTTTCGCCGGCACTTCTGGCAACATGGTTGGCAATACGGACGTACTTGGCGCAATCACATCAACTTCATAACCGCCATTAACCAAGTCATTGGCAAACTCACAACCAATAAGACCCGCACCTACAATGGCTACACGCTTTTTACCAATAGCAGCTTGGCGGAAGCGATCATAATCTTCCAAGTCATTAATGGAATAAACAACATCAATACCGTCGCCTTCCAAGGGTGCTTGATGCGTTTTAGCCCCTAAAGCCAGCACAAGCTTGCTGTACTCAAGTACTTCTTCGCCTAACTGAATGGTGTGCTCTTCAGTATTAATCGCAGTAACTTCTGCCTTGGTTCTGATGGAAGCTTTCAGGTTAGTTGCCATATCACCTGCTGTAGCAAGCGCTAATGCAGCAGCCGTTTTGTCTTTCGTAAACCCAGCAGACAACATAGGTTTGGAATATGAACGGCCATCATCATTAGAAATAATAGTAACAGGCGTTTCAGCGTCTAACTTACGAAACTCCTTCGCCAAGGTATACCCTGCTAAACCCGATCCTAAGATAATAATCGGTTTTTCGTTTGTTTCTGTCATACAGTAACCCTTAATTTGAAATCGTTACGACTAACCAACGTTGTATTGGTCAGCGGGTACAAAAGTAAGAACACATTGCGCTTTTGGCGGCTATCCATTGTGTCTGAGATTGCTCTAAGGGTATTTTTAAGCAATTTCGATCATTTCGAAGTCTTCTTTTCCGACTCCGCAATCAGGACATTCCCAATCGTCCGGTACATCTTCCCATCGAGTTCCAGCTATTAACCCTTCTTCTGGGGCGCCTAGAGCCTCGTCGTAAACCCAGCCACATACTACGCATTGCCACTTTTTCACGGTACAACCTCAAACTTATTTGTTGTTTTATATCTGTTTATCTGAGAGCCTGTGCCAATTTTAACAATGCGGCAGAGTAAACGCTCGGCAATATATCATTAGAAATTGGTAAGCGCATTCTAAAAGATAAACAATTGTTCTACAATCTTACTAAAAAATGGTTTTTTAGTGCATTTTATAATCAGCACTAATTAAGCTTTGATCTACCTCAATCATAGATAGGCCAATGACACAGAATTTACCTTATATACATCGTTGGACATCAGCCTATAAAAAATATTCCCCGCTTTTGTCTTCTTTAAATAAAAGTTGGTTATTGGACAGTGGTTCCCTAACTCGACGCCTCATCAAGCAAAGTACTCAGGATTTCAGAGTAAGAGTCGTCAGTGAAGGCGTTGCAAGAATGTTCCAGCATGAAAAGGACGTTCTTAAGAGCCCTGTCGGTTGCGCTTGGATTCGAGAAGTGGAACTCATCGTCGATGGCCAAGTTTGGGTCTTCGCACGCAGTGTGGTTCCATTATCAACACTGAATGGCCAAGACTTACAACTACGATACTTAGGGAATAAGCCGCTTGGCCACCTTCTTTTCAGCAGCCCTAGATACAAACGCAGTCAATTTCAAATAGGTAAAATTGCACTCGAAAACACGCAATCTATTTGGGGTCGCCGATCAATATTTTCCTGTAATGGCCAACAAAAAAACTTATTGGTCAGCGAAACCTTCATGCCCGTTGTTTTTTCCGATTAATCCCCCTAGTATTCAAGGCTTCAACACGGAGCCTACCGGATAGATAGCGGAAATCATGTCAAATTCTACCTTTCAAATAAAACAGCAACTTCCTGATTACGTACGCTTAATGCGATTAGATAAACCCATCGGGATATTGTTACTGCTCTGGCCAACGCTTTGGGCATTATGGGTAGCCGCTGAAGGCCTACCAAACCTGGGCAATCTAGTCATTTTTGTACTCGGTGTTGTGTTCATGCGCTCCGCTGGTTGCGTCATTAACGATTACGCCGATCGCGATTTTGACCTCCATGTTCGACGCACCAAAGAACGACCATTAACGTCAGGCCGAGTCACCACAAAAGAAGCACTCAGCCTTTTTGCGTTGTTAATCGTAGCCTCGTTTGTACTGGTACTCTTTACTAATAAAGAAACCATTTTAATGTCTTTCGGAGGCGTGTTTTTGGCCGCTCTTTATCCATTCATGAAGCGTGTCACTTATTTTCCGCAGGTTTTTTTAGGGGCTGCTTTTGGCTGGGCTGTTCCCATGGCGTTCACCGCTGAAACAGGGACCGTCGTAGAGGAAACCTGGTTACTGTATATAGCGACGTTACTTTGGACCATTGCATACGACACACAATATGCCATGGTAGACAGAGAAGACGACTTAAAAGTAGGCATTAAATCCACCGCAATTTTATTTGGTGAAATGGATAACATCGCAATCCTAAGCCTACAAACTCTGACGATCATTACGTTAGCGCTCATGGGAAATCAACTCTCTGCAGGCGTGGTTTTTTACCTTGGTCTGGCCATTGCGGGTGGGTTATTTGTCTATCAACACACGCTGACCCGCCACCGAGATGCAGACATGTGTTTTAAAGCATTTCTGAATAATCACTGGGCTGGCGCAGCCATCTTTGGCGGCATCCTAATCGACTACTTTTTTAAGTAATTCGAAAAAGATCAACAGCAAAGCGAATAAAACCTGTCATACTTCTGTAACAAAAGTGTCTTCTAATACAGTTGTCTTTTAATAACCACACTACAGGCAAAAGTGATGGCGGGAAAAAAAGTTCTTATTGTTGATGATGAAGCACCTATCCGTGAAATGATCATGGTTGCTCTCGAAATGGCTGGTTATGACTGCTTAGAAGCAGAGAATACCCAGATGGCTCACTCAATCATCGTAGATCAACAGCCAGACCTGATTCTATTGGACTGGATGTTGCCTGGCGCCTCAGGGATTGAGTTCGCACGTCGCCTTAAAAAAGACGAGTTAACAGCAGATGTACCCATCATCATGCTGACAGCGAAGAGCGAAGAAGATAACAAAATTCAAGGGTTGGAAGCAGGCGCGGATGATTACATCACCAAACCTTTCTCCCCGAGAGAATTAGTCGCGCGATTAAAAGCAGTACTTAGACGCACGACGCCTCAAGGCATCGAAGAAACGATTGTTGTAAACGGCTTAGAGTTAAACCCAGTTTCACATCGCATTATTGCGAATGGTGATGCGATTGATATGGGGCCAACGGAGTTTCGTTTGCTTCAGTTTTTCATGACGCATCAGGAAAGAGCTTACTCTCGTAGCCAATTACTCGACCATGTTTGGGGCGGTAACGTTTACGTTGAAGAAAGAACCGTTGATGTTCATATTCGTCGTCTACGCAAAGCCTTAACAGAAACGGGGCACGATAACTTAATCCAAACCGTTCGAGGCACAGGTTACCGATTTTCCGTGAACGCGGCATAGCGATACCTTGTTGCACTATAGATAGTAATAACTCATTCGCAGCCTTTTTATGGCTGCGAGTTCATTATGAAAGAACAAAACTTTTATCTGCTCTACCTGCTGAGGATGCCAAGTGTTAAGTAATTGGTACATAGAATTACAGCGCGTAACCCTATTGGCTCTAGCCTCTACTTTCATAGGATATCTCTTTGGTTTCCCCGTTGCCGGACTGCTTTTTGGCCTCACGTCCTACATCATATGGACCATCCGCCAAATGTCCCGTTTGGAATCTTGGTTGCAACATCAAGAACTCGATAAACTGCCGTTAAGTGAAGGTTTATGGGGTAAACTGTTTGATTCCATTTATCGTCAAGAAAAAGCACACCAAGCCGCGAAAAAGCGCCTGCAAACCATCATTGATCGAATACAGCAATCAACGTCGGCTCTGCAAGACGGCGTGATCATGGTAGAAAGCGATGGCACCCTTGAATGGTGGAATCGCTCCACTGAAGCACTACTTGGCTTCAGAACGCCTGTTGATGGCGGACAGCACATCACGAACTTAATACGCGACCCCGATTTCGTTGAATACTTTGAGTACGGCGATTACACCACGCCTCTGACACTGAACAGCCCGATCAATCAGGGTGTCGCCCTTGAAATGACTGTAACACCATTCGGAAATGACGAACGCCTGATTACGGCGCGAGACATCACGCACATCGAACACTTAGAGCGTATGCGTAAAGACTTCGTGGCCAACGTAAGCCACGAGCTTAAAACGCCATTGACCGTATTGATTGGCTACCTTGAAACGTTGATCGATTACACCGACGAAAGTGATACCCGATGGCTGAGAATCTATCATCAGATGCAATCTCAAGCGATCAGAATGCAAGATCTGGTTCACGATCTTCTCATCCTAACTCGATTAGAAACCACGGAGATCAACACCCAAGAACAACCGGTTAATATCAAACAACTGCTAGAGCACGTCACGGCAGAGGCCAGAAGTTACAGTAACGGAGAACACGAGCTTCGTGTTTCATCTGTGGATATTGAAATCACCGGAAACTACGATGAACTTCGTAGTGCTGTTGGCAACCTAGTGTTTAATGCCGTGAAATACACCCCAAGTGGCGGTCGTATTGACGTTACTGGTTACCGAGATAAAACCAGTATTCGCATAGACATTATTGATAACGGGCCAGGCATTGACCAAAAGCACATTCCTCACCTTACCGAGCGATTTTATCGTGTGGATGCGAGCAGAAAATCTGATACTGGCGGAACAGGGTTAGGGTTGGCCATTACCAAACACATCATTATGCGTCATAACGGTCAGCTGTTGATTGAAAGTAGAGTAGGGTATGGCAGTAAATTTAGCTGTGAATTTCCGCTGTCTCTGCTGAACTCTTCGTTGCCCGATCCGTTAAACTAACACCTGCTGGTAAACTCACATCGATTGCAACCGGCAGGTGATCAGAAATCGGGTGATCTAAAACATCAATGGCATGAGTTCTTAGATTTGGACTAATCAGAATATGATCCAAGCCCTTCTGAGGCGCCCAGCTAGGAAAAGTACTGATGCCGTCAGTAGCAAGCGCTAAAGAGGTTTCTTTTAAAGGAGAGTCGTCCAGAAGTCGTTCTGCATGACAGTTTAAATCCCCCATCAACACAACATACTTATATTTCTGAATTTGCTCTTTGACGTACGCCAGTTGATTCATTTGCGCCCGTTGAGATAACGATAAGTGCATCATCACGACCAGAAGAGGGTCATCCGTAGAGGTCTGATACTCAATGAACATAGCACCTCGACCAGGAATCAGTGACGGTAACGCATGATTGTTCACACTCAAGGGGACGATTCGACTTAGCACACCATTCCCATGCTGTGCTAATAAGCCAAAATCACGGTTCAGCTGTTGATGCCAAAAAGAAAAGCGACCCTTTTCGGCCAAATACTTAACTTGATTTACAAACCCACTGCGTAAACTACCACCATCGGCTTCTTGAAGTGCAACAACATCAAAGTGAGACAGCACATCAGAGATGCGATCCATATTATCAATTCGTTCAGAATGCGGTAATACGTGTTGCCAACTGCGAGTAAGGTAATGAAGATATCGGCCAACAGAATTGCCAACCTGAATATTAAAAGAAATGAGACGAACATGCTCAAGGCCGTCGTCTTCAATCATAGGCAGAGACTTTTGAGCGGGATAGTCCACGGGCGCTTGAATAACAGAACGGTCTGCAGATAAAGAGCGCAATTCTTCCAACGCTTCTTTTACCCGATCAACCCGTTTCTTAACTTGTTCAAGCATGGACAATCCCTTTTGTCTCTTGCGCTATTAATAGAACGAATAATAGAACGAACTACTTTTTAGCAGTACGTTCTAAGTCTACCAGATAATCAACGACTTGCAGCATACGATCAAACGAACCTGCCGAACGAGAATCAACGCGATACTTACCATTTACAATCATTGCAGGCACACCCGTTACTTTATAACTACGAGTACGAGACTGCGCCATGTTGACTTTGCTCTTTACCGAGAACGAGTTCCACGCTTTCGTGTAGTCTGCTTCAGACACACCCAACGTTTTAAAGAATGCGATGCGCTTAGAATCGCTGCGCAGTTTGTTTCGCATTACATGGTATTCATTAAACGCCGCAGCACGGCCTTTATCAAGCACATCCAATATTTCCATGGTGTAGTGCAATTGAGTTTCAGGAACCCAACCACCGAAGTCACCCGGCTGATGGTGAAAATCCACATCTTCAGGAATTGTCTTCATCCATTGATTTACCATTGGTTCAAACTTGTAACAGTGACCGCAGCCGTACCAAAACAATTCAATCACTTCGATCTTACTCTCGTCTCTCACGGGTACAGGGTAGGCCACCTGATGATAGTCTTTACCTGAAATGTAGCTCTCTGCTACAGCCATCTGAGTAAGTAACAACGCAAATGCTGCCACCATAGAAACCATTAAATTCTTCATTCACTGCTCCTGCTGATTATTATTAAATTTTCACTGTCCATAAATATGGAGGCCTGCGGGGAATCCAATTTATCTTTATTCCAGGCAAAATAAAAGGGAGTCAAAAGACTCCCTTTTATTTAGATGCTTCAAATAAGGGTTTGTTCCCTTAAAAGACTGCCCAATAGATTAATTGACCATCCATTGATTCAGATCAATCACCAAATTAGTGAAGACCTTGGATATACTGAGATACCGCATCAATTTCATCGTCACGCAATGTATACGCGTTGTCACGCATCATTGAGTTAGGGTCGTTTGCACGCTTACTGTCACGGAAGTCTTTTAACTGTTTAGCCGTGTACGCTGCATGTTGGCCGCCAAGCTTAGGAAAACCAGCAGGCTCATTACCTTCACCTGTTGGCGAGTGACAACCAGCACACGCTGCAATGCCACGATCAGCAATACCTGCACGGTATATTTTCTGACCCTTTTCTACTTTATCTTTGTCTGCATAACCAACAGTGCCCGTCTGCGAAGCAAAGAAAGCTGCGATATCAGCTAAATCCTGATCACTTGATGCATTCAGAAGACCCGTCATTTCAAGAACGTTACGATCGCCGTTCTTAATATTTTGCATTTGCTTCAACAGGTACTTTTCACCCTGACCAGCTAATTTAGGGAAGTTAGGAGCAGCGCTGTTGCCGTCAGGACCGTGGCAAGCACCACACATTACAGCTTTTGCCTTACCAGCTTCAGCGTTACCTTCAGCATGACTATAACCAGCAACACTCATTGCCATTAAAGCAGTCAGAATGATTTTTTTCATTGGAAGACCCGTTTCTTTTCTTAAACGTCTGAGCAAATATGCATCTAAATGTGCAATTTCGCTCTCCTCATCATTATAATTCTTATGAAATCCGGAAATATTCAGGACTCCACCAAAAAAGTGCGGGTATTATATACTATCTATCTGAACTTCCAAACGGTTATTCCTGTACGTGCTAAGATATCCCAATTATTCGTATATCGCTGTTTCACAAGAGATCACTAATGTCTGAACTAGCCCCTGTAAAGTTTTATGCTGCCACATTCCTAACGAGTGCACCTTCAATTAAGCAGTGTCCTCCTGACCTTGGCTCTGAAGTTGCCTTCGCCGGTCGATCCAATGCGGGGAAATCCAGTGCGATTAATACCCTGACTCAGCAAAAGAAATTGGCACGAACCAGTAAAACGCCTGGCCGTACGCAACTCATTAACTTTTTCACGTTAGGAGACGATCACCTTCGTCTTGTGGATCTGCCGGGTTACGGTTTTGCCAAAGTCCCCCTCAAAATTAAAAACGAGTGGCAAAAGAATCTAGCAAAGTACCTTGAAGAACGAGAATCATTAAAAGGTTTGATCTTAGTCAGCGATATTCGCCACCCAATGACCGACTTCGATAAAATGATGATTGACTGGGCTGAAGAGAGTGGCATGCCATTGCATGTACTTTTGACCAAATCAGACAAGTTGAAGCGTGGCCCAGCAAAAGCAACCATGTTGGATGTGACTCGCCAACTTAAAGATTTTAAAGGTGAAGTAACGGTACAAACATTCTCAGCATTAAAACGAGAAGGCTTAGATCAATTGAAAGCACGCCTAAACGATTGGTTACGCTACGAAGAAGCAGAACAAGTGATTGATTATTTATCGGAAGACGATGAATAAAAATGAACTGGACAAAAAAATGCCCCGATAAAAATCGGGGCTAACTACCTGAAAACAGAGAATAACGAGGAAAACACTACACACTCGGTGTGAAACACTAAAGTGGTGAAGCACATTATGTGCGTGTTATTGATTTAGAACTCAGTACATCGTTTTAGTTCAGGCTTTATTCCAAAAACTTTCAAACACTCGTTTGATTGTCTCGAATTTGTCGCTTTTTTGTTGTATTAATGCGCCTCATCCCAAGAGTCACCAACACCAACATCAACCAGTAAAGGCACCGCCAAAGACGCCGCATTTTCCATTCTGAATCGAACCCCTGCCGTCACCGCATCCACATCGCCTTCTGCAACTTCCAAAACCAATTCATCGTGCACTTGCATCACAATACGCGCATCCACGTTCGACTCTCGCAACCAATTATGAACATCAATCATCGCCATTTTAATTACGTCTGCCGCTGTTCCTTGCATCGGAGCATTGATGGCTGTTCGTAAAGCGCCTTGTTTTACCATCTGATTGGACGCTCGAATACCAGGTAAATACAAACGACGACCAAAGATCGTTTCTACGAATCCTTTGTCTTCTGCTTCACTGCGCGTTTGGTCCATATACTCTTTCACGCCTGGGTATTTCTCAAAATACCGTTTTACGTATTCGGCTGCCTCACCACGAGCAATGTCTAATTGCTGTGCCAAACCAAACGCAGACATACCGTATATCAAACCAAAGTTAATCGCTTTGGCTTTTCTTCGTTGATCCGCCGTTACTTCTTCCAACGTTTCGTGAAATACTTCAGCAGCCGTGGCTTTGTGAACATCCAAATTATCTTTAAACGCATTCACAAGCCCTTCATCACCCGACAAGTGCGCCATAATACGAAGCTCTACTTGAGAGTAGTCGGCCGCTAAAATCTTATACCCTTTCGGAGCAACAAAGGCTTTTCTGACTTTACGACCTTCTTCTGTTCGAATGGGAATATTCTGAAGGTTTGGGTCCGTTGAAGACAAACGGCCTGTGGCAGCCACCGCTTGTTGATAAGTGGTATGTAAACGACCCGTCTCTGGTCGAATCAATTCCGGTAGAGCGTCGGTATAAGTCGACTTAAGTTTCGCCAAACTGCGTTGTACTAAAATCAGCTTCGGCAAAGGAAACTCCAACGCCAACTCCTGCAAGACAGGTTCAGCAGTAGAAGGGGCACCTTTTGGCGTTTTCTTTTTAACCGGCAGCTCCAACTTCTCATACAAGACTTCACCAATTTGCTTGGGTGAGTTCATATTGAAGGGTTCGCCAGCCAAGTCATACGCTTCTTTCTCGATCTCCGCTAACGTTTCGGCAAGGTAAGTGCTTTGCTGATGCAGTTCTGCTTGATCCAAAGTCACACCGTTGGCTTCGATGTCGGTCAAAACGGGCGACAGTTTTCGTTCAATCCACTGATAGACCCAATCCAATTGAGCATCATTCTTTAACTTCGCGGCTAAAACTTGATGAACACGAATGATCATATCCACTTGCTGACAGGCAAACTCAGTCATCGGCTCTATTTCGAGTTGGCCAGCCGCTAAACGTTTCTTACCTTTACCTAACAGGTCAATGTCCGTTGGGATTTCTTCATTCAAATGGGCACTCACTATCTCATGCAATTCATGTTTAGTTTCAACCGAATTAAAGACATAAGATTGCAGCATCACATCATGAATTTGACCGGCAAATTTTTGCTGATAGTTTGAAAAAATATGACTTACTTTTTTGGTGTTATAACCCACTTGATTACTATGACCTTCGGTAATCAACGGAGCCAGAATATTGAGAGCGTCTTCAGCAGAAAGCTGTTCAGGCGCCCCCACAAAATCATGCAAAAATGGAATATATACGGCTTTACCAGGGGTCACACTGAACGCAAGCCCAACCAATCGTGTTGCTTGGTAATGATCATCGGTGATCACTGGGTAAAACGCATAAAATGACTTTCTGGCGGCTTGCGTAACCCACGCAGTCAGGTCATCTGCGGTCAGAATGGTTTGATAATCCGTTTCTGTTATAACAGGAACTTCAGCATCATCGGCATCAGTACGATTGCTCGAAGTAGGGACGGTCGACGTGGCAGAGCTTCCACCTTTTGGCTCAAAGCCCTCTTTTTTAAGATTCTCGACCCAGCCTTTGAAGCCAAAGTTATCAAAGAAATCAATCAAAGCATCTTGATCAGGCGCTTCCAAAGCAAAATCCTTCGGCCCCTTATCTAACTCAACATCACACTTAATGGTTGCCAGTGCTTTAGATAAAGGAATTTGCTCCAAATTATCGCGCAGCTTTTCACCAATCTTCCCTTTGATCTCTCCGGCATGCTCGATCAAGTTTTCTAACGTCTCGTATTGAGCTAACCACTTCACCGCCGTTTTCGGACCACAACCCGGAACCCCCGGAATGTTATCAACCTTATCGCCCATCAACGCTAAATAATCGATGATCTGCTCAGGCGCCAAACCAAATTTCTCAACCACACCTTCTCGATCCATGGTGGTGTTGGTCATCGTATTAATCAAAGAAACGTGTTCAGTCACCAATTGCGCCATATCTTTATCGCCAGTGGAAACAATGGTATCCACACCTTGCTCTGTGGCTTGACGGCACAAGGTACCAATAACATCATCCGCCTCAACCCCTTCAATCACCATCATAGGCAATCCCATTGCACGAATAATATCGTGAATAGGCTGAATCTGGACGCGTAGGTCATCGGGCATAGGCGGGCGGTTGGCTTTGTATTCCGAGTACATATCATTTCGGAACGTTTTGCCTTTCGCATCAAAAATGACTGAAATATCACTGTCCGGATAATCACTCATCATACGGCGCAGCATGCTAACCACACCCTTGATCGCACCCGTTGGATGGCCTTCTTTATTCGTTAATGGTGGTAAACCATGAAACGCACGGAACAAATAAGAAGATCCATCAACTAGAATTAAAGGAGCGGCGGGCTGATCACTCATAAGATACTCATCCAGATAAGCTAACAAAAGATTTAAGAATTAATGTCTGAGGGCTTAAAAATGATCGTTTCAGACAGGATCAAATCGATGGGCAGTGTACAGCGGGTTACTCTAACCGTTATCATCGAACAGGCGCACGATATTAGCAGACAAGAGAGGGTTAAGCCATGAAGCAACAGCGAACAAAACTAGTCAATTTGGCCATGGCTGCAAGCCTAATATTATCAGCTACGGTTTACTCCACCAGCAGTTCTGCCGAAAACGGACAAGAACTGTCTGAACCAGAAGTTATCATCAAGCAATCTGGCAATGAAAAAATATCCGAGTATTACGTCAATGGTATTTTGGTTGAAATCAAAGTCGAACCGAAAAATGCGCCCACTTACTACCTTGTGCCAGCAGAGGGCGGTCAAATGCTTCGTACAGACGAATCGCAGCTATTAGTTCCTAGCTGGAAAATCCTTGAGTGGTAACCACTCGCATCGTTGAGCAGTAGATATGTCGGTATACACCCAACTCAATCACCAAGACTTTGAATTCATCAGTCAAGCTTACCAGCTGGGCCGCCCGATTGATTTCAAAGGCGTTGCAGATGGCATTGAAAATACAACGTACTTTTTCCGAACAGAAAAAGACAACCAAATAAGTGAATGGGTTTTTACCTTATTTGAATACACCCAAGCAGATGCTTTACCATATTACCTCGAGCTCTACGATCATCTCTTTAAGGGCGGTGTACCCGTACCTGACCCACTATTAAACAAAGACAAGTCACGACTGATTCAGCTATATAAAAAACCCGGAGCGGTCTTCCCCCGTTTACCAGGCCGACCACCTGAACACCTAACTACTGAGTTATGTTTTCAGTGCGGCGTTGAGTTGGCTAAGCTCCACTTAGTGGGCGAGAGTTACGCTGATCACCACACAGACCAAAAAGGCTTAACGTTCTGGCAAAACAGTATCCAGCAATTCAAGTCCCTTACTGACGACGATAAGGCATTGATTCAAGAGACCATCGATCAATACCTGACGGTTTCTCATTCATTACCTAAGACCAGTGTCCACGGAGATTTATTTTCAGACAATGTCTTGGTCAATGAAGGGAAGCTCACGGCCATCATCGATTTATTTAACGCAAGCTATGACATTGCCGTATTTGATTTAGCCATCACACTAAATGACTGGACCATCGCTCACAAAAGTCATGAAGTAAATGCAGAGAAATACCAAGCAATGATCTCTGGTTATCAAAGCGTTCGACCTCTCTCGGATGCAGAACACTCAGCCCTGCCGATCATGCAACAAACGGCAGCCTTGCGCTTTTGGCTCTCGCGTATTGATACCGAACAAGCATTTGAGCAGCATAAGAACGACGGACACATTTCATCAAAAGACCCAAAAGAAATGAAAAACCTTCTTTTGTCCCTTAGAAATCAATAAATTACATTCGGGAAAGAAGCACGCATTCCCTTCCAAGGGCTCTATTCCAGAGCGAGTGAGCCCTTACTTAATATTCCCCACAAGAAAACTATCAAAAAGTTCCGTTCCGCATAGGAATATCTCATAGTCTTAAACTTCATTATCTTAACCATACAGTCAAACGTTAGATTGACGACCCTAATTCATCAACACTATGAACAAGGGGTATTCTATGCTCTCACACAAACTAACTGCAAAATCTAGCGCTCAAACAACGTCCATCCAAGAGCACAAGTTTAAAAAAGCCTCCATGATTACAGCATTGGTTATTGGTAGTCCCTTGTTAACATCACAAGCTCACGCAGTTGGTTTGCAACTCATGCCCGGTTCATCAAACTTTGGTACCGCAGGTGCGGGTCACGCAGCGGAAGGCAATGGCGCAGGCTCAACATGGGCTAACCCAGCCTCCATGACCTTAGTCGAAGGAAACCAAATCGGTTTTGGCGTCATCGCGGCTGAAACAGACCTTGAGTTTAGTCCTGAAGATTCTACCCTTGATGGCGGTGGGGATGCAGGCAGCTCCATCTACATTCCTTCTTTTGCTTATGTACACAGCATCAGTGACGACTTTAAATTAGGTTTCTCTGTTGTTGTTCCGTTCGGCAATGAAATTGACTATGGATCAAGCTGGGCAGGCAGCAATGCTGTTACCTCTGCAAGCATGGAAACAATTCAAGCCCAGCCGACGTTTGCCTATCGTGTAAACGACAACTTATCTTTGGGCGGCGGGATCAATATTAACTACACCCGCACCCAGCAGGAGCTGTCCCCAAGTTTCGTCGTGGATATGCCGAGACCGATTCCTGATCTAGAGGCGGATGCAAATCTCGCATTGGACGCAGACGGCATTGAATACGGTTGGACCGCAGGTGCTCTTTGGGAGTTTAACCCTCAGCACAGAGTGGGAATTGTTTACCGTTCGAAAATAGAATCGGATTTAAAAGGGGATGCGGATGTTGCAGCCGATTTAGGCGGCACACCTGTTATGGATGACAGTGTTACAGCGCGTTTAAATTGGGAAAACCCTGGCAGTGTTGTCATCAGTGGTTACCACGAAGTGACCAACAAAGTCGCTATCCTATGGGACTTAGGCAGAACCTTTTACAGTGACTTTGAAACCACCAACATCAACGCCGAGTTAGCTGGTGGGCTGGATATTCCAATCGAGCGTAACTGGCAGGACGCCAATCGATATGCCATTGGCGCCCACTATAAGCTATCCCAGAAGCTGGTTTTACAAGCGGGCTTTGCCTACGATGAAAGCCCTGTAGAAACAGCAGACCGAACCGCAGATTTACCGTTGGATGACATCAAGCGTTATACCGTTGGCGCAATGTATCAAGCGACTGACGATATAGGTCTCGCACTCGGCCTTGAATACGCCGATTTAGGAAATGCAAAAGTATTGGATCATACAAGCGGAGACCCATTAGGCGATGCACTGGCCAGCCCTGCTGGAGATTACGATAACAGTGCCATCGCAGGATCATTCTCTGTAAACTACAAGTTCTAACATGTTTACTTACGACAGAACGTTTATGAAGATAGAAGAACTTGCTCGATACGACATAAAGCTGTTGGTGGCACTGCAAGTTCTTCTTGAAGAACAAAACGTTTCTCGTGCAGCTGAGCGACTCTATGTCACTCAGTCTGCTATGAGTAAAATGCTGGCTCGTTTAAAAGAGATGTTTGGCGAAGACTTATTCTTCCGCACAACACACGGCATCCAACCCACTGAGCGCGCACTGGCTCTAAAAGAACCTCTCTACGATGCGCTTGAACAGCTTAAGAATTTATTGGAACCCCCTCAGTTTGACCCGGCATTATGTGATCGTACGTTCCGAATTTCTATCATGGATCACATCGCAACTCGGTTGTGTCCTCAACTGCTCAAAACACTGAGTAACATTGCCCCGAATGTAACGCTGCAAGTGAAGCCTTGGACGAACAACAGTTTTGACGAAATGTCATCCGGCCAATTAGATCTGGCCGTCAACCTAGTAGAAGTTGACCGCGCTAACTTTTACCAAAGTAAACTGGCAGACATCAAGCCTTGCGCCATTCTACGAAAAGACCATCCTCTCATTAAAGGCGTTCAGGGAGAAAAACAAGCCACCCTTGATGAATTTCTGATGTATTCGTTCATTAAAATGGTTGTTCCCGAGTTCAATGATACCCACCAAAAAGACAAACAAGCTTTAGAAACCTTGGGGAAAGAGCGTCACATCGTATTTGAAACCAGCAATATCAACAGCGCACTTCAAAGCCTAATTTCAACAGACTACATAATGCTTGGCGGGAAAGGCATTAACGACACCATGTTTGAAGCGCTCGGGTTAACGACCATCAAATTGCCCAAAGAATTAAAAACGCCTTCATTCAGCTATAAAGCCATTTGGCATCAACGCCAGCACAAACAACCGGATCAGGTTTGGTTCCGACAAACGGTGCTTGATCACATAGAGATCTAAAGAGCCTGAAGAGCGCTTTCGATACGCCTTATAATGTTTTCAAATACAGTACGTCGCACGCCGAGTGCCCACTATTACCAAGGCGTTCCTCTATCCGTTGAAAACCGTTTTTCTGATATAAAAAGTTCGCGCCTGTCATAGGACCTATGGTCTCTAAATAACAATGCTGATACCCCATCTCTTTGGCGCGACAGAACAAATCAGACATCAATGTCTGACCCAACCCAAGGCCTCTTGTTTCTGGCAGTAAATACATTTTTTGTAACTCACACACATTCGGCAAATCACACTGAAATGGCGCTATGCCTGCCCCTCCTACAACTTTTCCCTGATGTTCTGCGACCAAATAGCATTTGTCGTCGCCTTGATACACACCCGCTAAACGGCTTAATTCAGGATCTTGCCATGCAAAACCAGGTTTATTCGCACCAAACTCCGTAAGCACCGTACGAATGATAGTCTCGATGATTGGGTTATCTTTAGGTTCAATCAACCTTAGAATCATAGCTCACCTCTCCCTTATTATTTCCATATAAATCCATTAAGATAGCTCTACGCTATTGATATAAATAACAATATACAATAGAAGAACTAGAACGCTGTCACGCTATTCAATCTTACTGCCTTACGGCGAGAATTTTTTGCTAAGTTTATATCTGCCCAGTTCTTTTAATACAGATAAACTCAATAAAGCTGAGATAGGAATTACCGATGAAAGCGCGAGAACCAAAGTCAATTAAAAGATTCTGTTTAAACGGATTTTTAAGTGCCATCCTTTTGCTGTGTACTGGTATCGTCTCAGCTTACGAACTGACATTAATCCATCAGAATCAAACGCACTCCATCGAACAGTCCTCTTTAAAAGAAATTAATGGTCAAACATTGGAAACCATAACGCCTTGGACGGACAACCCTCTTACGTTTCAGGGAATATCATTAGCATCACTGCTGGCCAAATACAAAATCAAAGGTCGTATCGCTAAGGCAAAAGCATTGAATGACTACGTAGTCGAAATTGATCTCCAAGAAGCCATTGAAGCCAATGCATTTATCGTTTCTCATATAGACAATCAACCCATGAAAGTTCGTAATAAAGGACCATTCTGGATTATCTTTCCTTGGAGTGAGAAACCTGAATTGAATGATCGTAAATACCAAGATTGGTCCATATGGCAAATGGTGGAACTCAAAATTGAATAAACACAGTTCAAACTGAACCCGTTTCCCGACCACAAACTAACGAATAAAAGCGCAGTCCATCAATCAATGAAACGTTACAGTATTTTCAGCATTTGGCTTTTTTTGCTTATTGGTGTCTCTATTTGGCTGGCAATTATCTTTGTTCGTATTTCTACGGAAACTCAAAACTACTCTGCCATCATTACCGATAATCGGCCTTGGCATTTGTCTCAGCTTCAAATTGAAATGGAGCGTTTAAACAGCGCCTTGCTGACTTACCAACACACCCCCACAAAAGACACGCAAACCAAAGCCATTCTTCGAATGGAGCTTATGTGGAATAGAGCAGAAGTACTGATTGGAGGGGCAGCAGGTAAAGACCTCAATCACTACGATCCCACGTCATATCAATTCATCATAAACATCCAAAGTTATCTGTCAGAGCATGAAAACAGCTTATACCGAATGTCAGAAAAAACAGCTAGGCAACTAGCCGTTGAAAACAACCGTTGGTCCGCCGAATACCAATTACGAATGGGCGAGGTATTTCAAAGAAGTTACTCCAACTTCCATGACATTGCAGCACAGGTACAAGACACCTACCGAGTCACTAAGAACCTTGTCGTAGCTCTTGGGCTGGTCATTTTTGTGCTGTCATTCGTTTTATATCAAGAGTTTCAACGCAGCCGAAAACTACGCATCTCTGCAGAACGTGCCAGCAAAACAAAAAGCCAATTCTTGGCCAATATGAGTCATGAAATAAGAACGCCATTGAACGGTATTATCGGCAGTATTCAGCTGATGCGGGCAACGCCAAAAGCAGACGACTGCTCTGCATTAATGGATACACTGGAGCAATCCTCTGAAGCGCTGTTAGCTCAAATAAACGATGTGCTTGATTACAGCCGGATGGAATCAGAAAAGCACGTTATCGAACATGTACCTTTTGATTTGGTTGGGTTGGCTCGTGCCGTCATTTCGATTTATTCAGCTCAAGCGACCAATAAAGGCCTCGACCTAACATTAAACACAGAAGAACTTGCCACTGTACTACGCACTGACAACCAGCTCATTATTCTCGGAGACCCAAGTAAACTTCGCCAGATTTTATTAAACCTCATCAGCAACGCCATTAAGTTCACTGAAGAGGGCAAAATCAGCATATCGATTGCAGCCATTGAAGACGAACTCACTATTCGGGTCAAAGACTCTGGTGTCGGCATCTCATCAGAGAACCTTGACGCCATTTTCAAACCCTTTGGCCAAGAAGATTCCTCGATCAGTCGTCGCTTTGGCGGGTCTGGTCTGGGTTTAACCATCAGTAAAAAACTAACAGAAGTCTTAAACGGAAGTTTAACCGTCAACAGCAAACCCGATCACGGCAGCACCTTCATTGTGACACTGCCATTTAATCCTGTTGAAGAAGATGTGTTGTTAACCAGCGAAGTGCCCACCAAGACGGAAGAAGCCATTCCCCTATTAAGCGGCAAAGTACTGTTGGTTGAAGACAATGCCGTTAATCAAAAAATCGCTAAAGCCATGTTGACCAAATTAGGGCTGACCGTATCTGTCGCGAACAACGGCAATGAAGCCGTTTCAGCGGTTGTCGAAGATCGCTTTGATTTAATTTTGATGGATTTACAAATGCCAGAGAAAGACGGCATTCAAGCAGCAAAGGAAATCCGGGCGTTTGGTTATGACATGCCGATCGTAGCACTGACAGCAAATACGACAATAGAAAGCCAACAATCCTGTTTTGATGCAGGTATGGTTGGCTTTATTTCCAAACCGTTCAAACTCGATTCTTTACACTCTGCATTGAAACTTCATTTCGATGCAATGTAATGAAGCGAGTGAAATAGACCCTTAAGCTTTACTGCCTCGCAGTGCTCTAATCGTACTTTCTAAATATACCGACGTTGCGTCTTCTGCCGTCACCATCGCCCCTGCATGAATATCTACCTTAGACCAAAAACGCTTTGGCAAGCTGTTCAAGGCAGAGCCATTCCCATGACTGAAAAACGACCCCCATAAACCACGAAGCGCAACAGGAAGTACAGGCACAGGGTTACGCTCTAGGATTAACTCAATACCTCGACGGAACGTATCAATCTCACCTGTGCGGGTTAGCCGACCTTCAGGGAAGATGCAAACCACTTCGCCATTCGACAACGCTTCACTGACTTGATCCATTGCATATTGATAGGCAACTGGGTCTCTGCGCTCAGAAGTAATCGGAATGGCTTGAGCCAAACGGAAGAACCAGTTTAATCCCTTATTTTCATAGATGGGTTTATCCATCACAAATCGAAGCGGTCTGCGGCACGCCCCCGCAATGAGCATCGCATCCACAAAGCTCACATGATTCGCCACGATGACAGCAGCCCCCTCATCAGGTAAGTTATCTAAGTTTTTCTGATCCACTCGATACATAGTGTGAGACAACATCCACAGACAGAAACGTAATACGAACTCAGGTACTTGTTTATAAATGTAACCCGCAACCACCAAATTCATGATGGCTAAAACAAAGAAGTACTCTGGAATAGATAATTCAAAAACGGTCAGGAATAAAATACCGCACGCTGCACTGGCCACCATGAATAAAGCACCAAAAACATTACTCGCAGCTATCACTTGCGCACGCTCTTTTTCATCACTTCGTTCTTGAATAAGCGCATTCAAAGGCACAATAAACAACCCACTGAACATCGAAAGCAACAGTAAATCTATCATGAGACGCCAGTTTGCAGAGTCTTGGATAAACGCCATTGCACCAATCTCAGCTCCACTCACCACATCTGGAACAGCAAAATACAAATCAATACCAAAGATACTTAACCCCAAGGACCCAATAGGAACGATGCCCAATTCAATTTTATGACCCGACAAACGCTCACACACCAGAGATCCAAGCGCGATCCCCACTGAGAATAAAGTTAATAGGAGCGTCACAACCTGAGCATTGCCTTGAAGTACATCTTTTGCAAAATTGGGGAACTGGGTTAAATAACTGGCGCCTAAAAACCAAAACCAACTGATGGCCATGATCGATAAATACACGGGGCGATTATTTAACGTTCGCTTCCAAACGCCGATCAATTCAGTAGCAGGATTCCAATTGATTTTAAGCTCAGGACTTGGAGCTTCTCCTTTTGGAATCGAGCGACAAACCAAATAACCAAAAATAGAAAACGCGACGATAGAGACAGGGATCGTGAACTTTGAATCCGTTGCATCCACCAAATAACCCGCCAGAATCGTTCCAGATAAAATGGCAAGAAACGTCCCCATTTCAACCAAGGCATTCCCCCCCACCAATTCATCTTTCTTTAAATGCTGGGGCAATATAGAGAATTTCACTGGTCCAAAAAAGGCCGATTGAGTACCCATGGCAAACAAGAGAAAGATCATTCCCCATAGGGATTCAGTCCAAATCGCGACACACGCCAGCCCCATAACCACAATTTCAAAAATTTTTATTTTTCTAATAAGCTGTGATTTTTCATATTTATCCGCCAATTGCCCAGCCAAAGGCGAGAATAAAAAGAACGGTAAAATGAACAACCCCGCCGCTAAATTATTGATTAGGTTTTTATCCATCCCACCATCAGCGCCATTACTGATGGTTGTAAATGTCCCAAATGCAACAAACAGCAACAGCGCATTTTTATAAACATTATCATTAAATGCACCAAGGGCCTGCGTAAGAAAGTAGGGCAGGAAGCGCCTACTTTTCAGTAATTCAAATTGACTGTTCTGGCTCATAACATTTCTCCTTGTTGTTTCTGCGACGACCCTGTGCACCAGCCGGAAAGATAATGAGTAATTAATGTTTCTACCATTTGCTCATTTGGTGTGTCCACCGGTGAAAACAGTTTGTCATCCACGGCTAACACAGTAATGCCATGTACGCTTCCCCAAAGTATTCTGGCATTTTGTTCAAGCTCCGTTTCAGACGCTGCCTGATTCACTCTTTTAAGTAACTCCTTCAGCTGGGTAAATAGACGATCTATCCGTTTCATTTGCCACTCAGGAATGTCTTCATGCTCAGAAAGCCGATGTTCAAACACCAGCCGCCAAGCATGCGTATGCGCTTCAGCAAAGGCTAAGTACGACTTCGCCATATTGATGATCAGAGCGCCTGGATCACGACCTATAACATTACCCTGAGCCATTGCGTTATCTAATTGATCGAGGGTTGAGGCATTTACGTGCAACAGCAACATGCCGTAACTTCCAAAATGGTTAATCAACGTACCCGGAGAATAACCAATGGCCTTTGCAACTTGACGGAGGCTCAAGTTTTCGGCGCAACGCTCAGACAGATACGTCTGTACCCAAGAAACCGTCATATCTGTTATTTGTTGTGAAGAATGATCTGATCGCCGAGCCATCCTGAGTCTCTCTTTGTGTCTCAATTAATTATGAACACTGTTCAATAAGTATTAATTTAACAGTGTTCAATAAAAAAACAAGAACCTAATAGTGTAATTACAATACCGCTCGTCTGTTAAATAATGACAAATGTGCACCAAATCACATTTTTCTGGTATCTTTCCGGCGAAATGGACTATTGATAAAGAACTCTTTAACAGAACATGGATGATCTGCGCTCTTTTAGTTTTCATCATTACCTGTATTTGACCATTATTCTGCTTGTTTGCCATATACTCTCTGGCACGACCCAAGCGGCACCTATTTTGCTATCTACGCATTCCAGTCAAATGGGTAATCACCTTGATGTATTGGAAGATCAACAACACCAATTCACAATTCATGACATCCAAAAAAACACTGCCCTAGATTTCAATCCGCTCTTCAATGACTTGTTCACCAGCGGACCATCAAACGCCGTTTATTGGTTCAAAGGAACGATCATTAACGATCAAATAAGCAGTAATTTCTGGCTCGTATTAGAATCCATCCCAACCATCGTAGAAGTATTCCTCTTTAAAGATGGGGAAATGAGTCAACGCATTCATGGCGGCGCGAATCTCGCTGTAAATAAACGTCCTATTGCCCATCGAAATCAGATGTTTCCTTTAATTCTGGAACGGAACCAGGAATATCAGTTGGTCATTAAAATTACATCCCAAGGCGCAGTACGTACCGATTTTCAACTGTTAACGCCTGAAGAGGCATTCTTACAAGTTGATCAACAATCCTTATTTCAGGGGATGTTCATCGGTGTCATGCTGATTATGCTGTTTTACAATTTGGTATTATGGACTTACATTCGAGACAACATATACCTCTATTACATTGCCTTTGTACTATGTTCCACTAGCTACTTCTCAAACCTATTCGGTCTGCCTGATCAATTCCTATGGCCAGCCATCGAAATTTTCAGAGCGGGTATCAACTTAATCCAAGTAGCCTTCATCATATGCTTTGCGGCGTTATTCACTCGCGCCTTATTTGAGTCGAAAGAACGTTTTCCTACTCTTGACCGAGCAATCCTTTTACTTGCAGCAATGGCTTTAATCAACGGAATAGCGTTCCTGACAACCGGCTTTGCCGCCGGTCCTATGTTGATGTCCTGTTTGCTACTTATTTATACGGTTCTTGCCTCCATCATTGCAATGAAAAGCCTATCAAGAATCCCGAGACAGGCGACGTTATTCATCATTGGTTGGTTCGCATACTTTTCTGGTACCAGTCTTCTTGCTCTAGAAGTCATAGGCATTATTCCCGGCAGTTATTTAAACCTACATCTTGCGCCCATCGGTTCCATGATAGAAGCCGTGGTTTTTTCATTAGCATTAGCCAGCCGAATCAAATTACTGCAGTCTGAACGCGATGAATTAAAGCAAGAGCGTAGCGAACTGCTGCAAAGTAAGCCCTACGCAATGATCGTTGAAGATGATCCAGTCAGCCAACGCATGCTGACTAAGATGTTATCAAGCTTGAATTACCAACCCGTAGTCGCTTGTGACGGTCAACGCGCACTGGATTTATTATCAAATCATCCTTGGTCGATCATCTTTATGGATTGCCAAATGCCAATAATGGATGGATTAACCGCCACCAGCGAGATCCGTGCAGCGGGAGATGAATACGAACAAACGCCAATCATCGCCTTATCCAGCAACAGTTCTCGAGGATTTGAAAAGCGTTGCTTGCAAGCAGGGATGGACGATTACCTTTGTAAACCGCTTTCTCTAGAAAAAATCAAATGGTTGATCAATAAACACAACCCGTCTCACCTTGTGAACTAACCCCAATTCTCTCTAAGCCTCTAAGACCTTCCATAGTGTTTACACACTTACTTCGTTTTTCATGCAACATATTTATATAAATTGAGTTGTAACCAAGCCTAATTTCAACAAAGGCTTGATGTCAGGAGGGGTCATGCAATTCAATTCAAATAATACAAGTACATCCAACACAATTAGAGTTCATCAAACGTTCAAATTGCCTTTAATGATTTCTATGATCACATTACTTACCGCGTGTGGCGGCGGGGGTGGCAGCAGTGATGAAGACAGCACCACAGACACAGAAGAAACCGTAACTACGGCCGTAGAAGACGAAGAGATCACACTCTCTGCAGCGGATGAAACCCTGGCTCCGATCATTTCAAACCAAAACCTAACGGGCAACCCAACCGAGAATAGAGACATTCCCGATATTACGGATTCGGTTGCTCAGCTAGGCATGAAGCTCTTTTACAGTAAAAGCCTAGGTGGGGGCTTCGACAGTGCATGTGTTTCTTGCCACCACCCGGTTCTTGGCGGAGGGGACGATCTTTCGTTATCTGTAGGAGTTGACGCTGTTTTACCAGATCTAGTTGGTGAGGGCCGTGAACACAGTAACAACCTACCGGTCGTCCCACGCAATGCACCCACGGTTTATAACGTCGCACTGTGGGATTCCAGCCTGTTTCTGGACTCTCGTGTAGAAAGCTTAGGCAAAGAAGCAGACACAAACGGGGCCTTATCCGGCATTCGTACACCTGACTCAGATTTCGGCGTAGCAGACCCAAATGCTGGCGCAAACCTAGCGTCTGCCCAAGCACGCTTTCCCGTCACCTCCGCAGAAGAAATGAAAACCGATGCATTTGAAAATGGCAGTGATAATGAAACAATCCGAGCTCATCTTGCCGCTCGCTTAGGTGACTACGGTGTCGGGGAGGGAGAGCTTACAACGAACGATTGGCTCATTGAATTCCAAACCGCGTTTGGCAGTACCGCTGATGCTGAAACTCTCGTAACCTTTGACAATATCGCTCATGCCATTGGTGAATATGAGCGCTCTATGGTCTTCACCGACAACCCTTGGAATCAATACCTGAACGGCGACCTAGACGCCATAACAGAAGATCAAAAAGAAGGGGCCATACTCTTCTTTACCTCCGTTGATGAAGGCGGTGCAGGTTGCTCCGCTTGTCACAATGGCGATTTGTTTTCGGACCAACTGCACAACACCGTAGCCTTTCCTCAGTTTGGCCCCGGAAAAGGCGACGGTAACAATGATGACTTTGGTCGTGAACGAGAAACAGGCGTTGAAGACGATCGCTACCGTTTCAGAACACCATCACTGTTAAACATCGCAACCACAGCACCATATGGCCACGTAGGCGCCTATGAAAGCCTGAACGAAGCAATTCGCCATTACACCAACCCTCGAGGCCGTGTGGACGACTTCTTCGATGATGGAGGCTGGTGTCAATTAGAACAATTTGAAAGTGTTGAAAACTGCGCAACCCTCTATCCAGATGCGGAAGCCAACTCTCTATTAGCAGTGGATAAACTGGACGAAGATAGAGCAGCAGGGACATCCAAGTTCCCACAAAATGCACGCTTAAATGGTGGAGAAGTAGGCCAACTTGTCGACTTCCTAGAAGCCTTAACGGATCCTTGCGTCGAAGATCGAGAGTGCCTGGATCCATGGATACCAGATACTTCAAACACAGGGCCTGACGGAAATCAATTAAACGCGGTGGATGAAAACAACGCACTTCTATAAAGACTAAGCATTTGCTCCTTTTAAGTCGAAGTCAGAGCCTCCCCCCTCAATCCACTCTGGCTTCGCACCTCACACTCTTCGTATTCCATTCCTATCTGCTCAGTAATCTGACAAACGGCCTAACTTAGCCGAAAAGCTATCTATACTTGCTTATTAAGTGATTTCAAAATGACAGAGTTCAAGAGGCCAAAATGATTCGTGTTATAAGAGCGCTGACGGTTCTTTTATTCATTATCAGCAGTTCATTAAGCGTCGCTGAAATAAAAAAGCGACCCGGATTACTTGCTGCGCCAGAAAAGCTCATCTTTTGTCATGAAGATCAAAACGCCTTTCCTTGGGTGTTTGCCAAAGACGGTAAAAACCAAGGTCTCGACATCAGTCTGCTTGAGCTTGTCTCAGATAAACTCGCCATCCCCATTGAGTTTGCGTCTTTGCCCTGGAAGCGATGTTTACGCGAAGTTCAAGACCATAAAATTCATGGTGCAATCGCTGCCAGCTTTAAGGCCGAGCGTTTAAACATGGGCCGTTACCCTGTTACACCAAAAGGAAATTTAGATGCAAACCGCCGACTTCATACTTCGAGCTACTCCTTATACATTCCAAAAACATCTGACTTAGGCTGGAATGGCGAAACCTTTATAAACTTGGATGGCTTAATTACCATTCAAAGTGGATTCTCTATCGGTGACTTACTCAAGAAAATCGACGTAGACGTCATCGAATTTACCAATCCAGTGGATAATTTAAGAATAGTCATCGAAGGCCGAGCAGCAGGCGCAGCACTGCATACAGACCGAGTAGACTCTATTCTTATGCAGCAACCGAAATTGGCCAAAAAGATTAAAAAGTACCAAGTACCAATTCTTACAAAACCCTATTACGTATTGTTGTCGTTTCAACTTGTTAGAGAATACCCGGAATTATCCGAGACGATTTGGGATACCATTGCTGAAGTGAGAGATTCAACTGAAATGGCTGAAATTAGAAACCAGTTTTTTAAAGAAAATTAATCGCTACTCGATGTCTAAGCGTTTCAATAAACGATGGAAATTGCTTCTGTCTAATCCCAGTGCTTGCGCTGCGTTGGATCGATTGCCTTGACACTGATCTAATGTGCTTTGAATAAACTTGGCTTTGAAAATATCCATCGCATCTTTCAATGTCACACCTTCCAAGCCAGACTCGACACCGAAGGAAGCAAAGCCATTAGAATCTAGTTTGTCTTCTCTGCTCGAAGATGACGTTGAAGTTGAACCGTTAGGACGCTCTTGGTTGGTTGAGACATCCAAACCCAAGTGCTCTAAATTGATGACGGCCAAGCGTTCATCACTGCCTCGCTCAGAGTTCGCCTTTAATGCCGCTCGACTAAGCACGTGCTCTAACTCACGAACGTTACCGGGCCACTGATAAGCGATTAAAGCCAACTCTGCTTCCATAGAAAGCACCAAATTAATATGGCCTAACTTACGCTGCATTCTTGTTAAAAAGTAGCCCGATAAGGGGCCTATATCGATGAGACGTTCACGCAAACTTGGTACTGCAATGGGATAGATACTCAGACGGTGATATAAGTCTGCTCTGAATCGACCTTCCGCCACTTCTTGGGATAAATCCCGATTGGTCGCAGCAATGATTCGAACATCGACTTTTAATTCGGCGTCCGAACCCACACGCTGAATGTCACCACTTTGAATGGCCCGCAATAATTTAGATTGGGCAATTAACGGTAACTCACCCACCTCATCCAAAAATAGTGAGCCACCATCGGCCAACTCAAATTTACCTGCACGATTTTTAGTCGCCCCAGAAAAAGCACCTGAGATGTGTCCGAATAATTCACTTTCAACCAACGATTCTGGCAGAGCAGCACAATTAACTGCAACCAAAGGCGCATCGTTACGATTCGACCCCTGATGAATGCTATGCGCCACCAACTCTTTACCCACCCCCGTTTCACCCGTCACAAGTACTGTAAGGTCCGAATGGGCCACCGTATTTATTTCAGACGTTAACTGCTGAAAGGCTGCACTTTTTCCAATAAAGTTAAACCCTGATTGATGCTTGGAGACCGCCCGAGCAACCTCAGTCTGATGCTCTGCTTTTTGTTCTAGGTGCTCAATTAAGCCCGCTGTTTTAATCGCTGCTTCAGTAATCCGGACCAAGGTATTGAGTAACAATGGGTCCACTTGATCAAATGTACCCGGCGTGAGCGCATCAAGCGTAATCACCCCCCATGGCTGCTCATCAATGTACAGAGACGCTCCCATGCAATCATGCACATGAAGGTGACCGTCTTCCGTAGGGATAAGACCATCGTACGGATCAGGTAACTCACACTCCAAATCAAAGCGAATGTATTGACGACTGTGAAGAATATTGGCCAAGCGAGGGTGATCATCCACCGAAAAGTGACGCCCCATCAAGTCGGTGCCAAAACCATTGGACGCTCGGGGCTGAAGGGCATGCCCTTCTAACTGAAGAATGGCACAAGCATCATTGGGAATGAGGTTTACCCACGCATCAATCAAACGCTGATAGCGTTCTTCGCTCGACATATGTTTGGATAAATCACCCAATATTTCTGCTAAAACTTGGTATAACGGCGACGTCAACTTACTACTCCTAAACGGTAAAAGACGGCTTCTTGTTATAACAGTTTCAAGCCAAGTTCTTTTTGGGCAATAAGTCGTATTATATAACTGAATTTGAACACAGTCGCTAAAACTATGTTTGATAAATGCGCCATGACGGTCAACCCCATGGATTCAAAAGACACGCCAAACGCGCACACCAATGAACCAACGAGTAATATCAAAGAACACATCATAGAAGAGTTGGCGTAACTTAATAGCTCTGCATAGTCCATAACCATTCTCTCTCCGAGCATCAAAGAAGGCGTTCCCACTTACCATTCAAAACATAGGTTTCATCATGATCAGTGGGAACACTCCGGTTCATCGAGCGCTATCAACGCTTATCGATTAATCGCTAACTCTTCTAATGGTCCAAAGAACTCAAAGTGCGTCTGAGATTCAGGAATGTTCAAATCAGCAGCCAGTTGTAAAACCTGCTTCATGAACAACTTAGGCCCAAGCACATACAACTCAACATCACTGTTCCCAGCAAGGTGCTTTTCAAGATGCGCTTTGGTTAAGTAACCGAAATCATCTGCAGAACCTGTCACGCCATTCAAATCGTCATCGGACGGGTGGCTATAAACAAATGTGCTCTTAACTTGTTCATGAGCTCGATCAATTTGTTTAACTTCCGCACCGAAGGCATGACTCAATCCATTGCGAGCGCAGTGAATGAAGTGAATATCCTGGCCTTCTATTTTGTATTCACCCAACCCAGACTTCAGCATGGACAGTGCGGGCGTAATACCAACACCTGCAGTAACCAACACCATAGGTTTGTTATTCTCTCTCAACACGAAATCACCGCAAGGCGCCCTAAGCTCTACAACATCACCAGCATTTAGGTGATCATGCAGATAATTAGAAAGCACGCCGCCTTCTTCACGCTTCACTGCAATTTTCAACGTCTGTCGGCCAGGGGCATCCGTTAGACTGTAGTTACGTCTTAATTGTTGTCCATCCAATGTCATTACAATTGTGACGTACTGCCCCGGAGTAAAATCAATGGCTTCTTCAACGTCGGCTGGCGCGAGCACGAACGAAGTGATTACATCGCTTTCTTGCTTCTTTTCAACCAATTCAAACTTACGAAGGCCTGTCCAACCGCCTTGTCGTTCTTCGTTACTCTTATAAACACCTTGTTCAGCACCAATTAAAATGTCCGCAAGTTGTTGGTATGCAGCACCCCAAGCATCCAGTACGGATTCATCAACGGCATCACCCAATACTTCAGAGATAGCAGCCAACAGACACTCACCCACGATAGGGTAGTGCTCAGGTAAAATACCTAAAGCGCAGTGTTTCTGAACAATAAGACTCACGGCATCGGATAATGCCTCTAAGCGATCTAAATTTTTAGCATAAGCCACCACTGCGTTGGCCAATGCCTCACGTTGGGTGCCTTTCGCCTGATTTGCCTGATTAAAGTAATCAAGCACTTGAGGGTAACGAGCAAACATTAATGGGTAGAAACACGCCGTAATTTTAACCGCGTTCTCTTCCACCGCAGGGAGGGTCGCATCAATCACTTGTCTTTGCTGTACTGTAATCATCGAGTCATTTCCTAATCTATTAATTATTGTGGTTATAAATTTTTATTAATGGAGAGCTAATTATTTTTCAATCGGTCTTAAACGGTTTGAAATAACGGCAACTTCATCACCGTTTTTCCAAGCCCTGTTGGGAGAACGAACAACCTGTATCTCACCGTCTGAATCTTTCACTTGATAAGCCTGCTCACTTAAACCGGAGGACTCTTGAATCTCCCCACCGACCCAAGCAATACCAAGACCGCCCAAAATGGCACCGATAGGGCCTGCAACTACACCACCGGCCATGACCCCGGACCAGCCGCCGATAAAATGGCCTGCAGTATTACTGGGTGATCGACCGACCACTTCATCTGCGTACCCCACAGAGGCTGCACCATACAAAGTGATCAAAGAGAAAAGAATGGATTTATTCATCGGCTTACATCCCCAAATGAAAGAAAGTTATTCTTTTCAACCCAAGAGACGTGCCAACTTATAAGGCACTGATTTTATTGATATTAAAATATCAGGTTGTACATAAGACAACAAGAACCTGTAGTCACAAGTACAACACAGTTGTCTTTATAACCACAAAAAAAGAGCCCCTAAAGGCTCTTCATTAAAAAGTATGATTTCAAAACCGACACGAAACCGGTTCTACCAACCTAGAATAAAACAAGGTGGAAGCGATCATCGAATATGTCATTCACGATCAGAAGGGCCGCCTTTCAGCTGCTGCCATAAACTTTTAGGTGACGGCATATCAGGTAACTTACTGAACTGTGCTTTTACATTTTCGAGAGGACTCGATGCCAATATTTCAGACAGAGCAGGGACCGCAGGCAGATTTTCTGGCCATACATGCACTAACCCCATGGCGTACTTCATCACCAGCTTTTGACCAAACGCAAAACGACCCGCAACGGTCAACCCGAGATTTCGAGCCAGCTTGATAGGCGCAATGTCATTACTAAAGGTATGGTAGAAGATATCCATGATGCGCATCATCATCCCGTTTTGAGGACGACGCACCTGTTGGTAACTCTCTAATACCGATTCAGACCAGAAGTCATCACAACGGTCTCGAGCATCAATAATCTTAGACGTCAGTGTGAGCACATCCTGAAACCCTAAATTCACCCCCTGGCCCGCTAACGGATTAATGGTATGCGCCGCATCTCCGGCTAACACCACTCGATTACCGTAATAGGTTTCTGCATGTCGACGGATCAAGGGAAAACTTCCTCGCTCCAGAACCTCAGTCACTTCTGGGAGTTCATCAGGAAAACTGCGCTGTAATTTTTTACGGAAAGGTTCATCATTCAACAGGCTTAGCGCATCGATATTCTCTGGTGTGTTGTACCAAACTAAAGACCCATAATGCTCACCATCAATATCAGGCAACGGCAAAAATGCTTCTGGTCCTGTAGAGGTGAACCCTTGCCATGTAATGTCTTCTTGGCGACCCGTGTATTTCACCGTAACCACTAACGCATGCTGATCGTAAGGCTTAGTATCCGTTTCTATACCAGACCATTGCTTTACTAATGAATTGGCTCCATCCGCCCCCACTAACAGCTCACCGGAGAAGACACGGCCATCCGCCAACGTGACTTTAACGCCTTGTGCAACGTCTATTTCGGAAACTTCAGCTGGCACGATAAGCTCAACCGTATCCAGTTCTGCGATGCGCTGATGAAGCGCTAGTTGGGTAATGCGATTCTCTACAATAACGCCGAGTAATGGTTCGCCCAGTTCTTCCGCGTCAAACTCAGTTCGGTTTAAATTGGTAGGGATTTCAGCCCCCGTCATCGGATGATAAAGCTTTTCCCAAACAGCCATACGCTGATAAGGCGCATAACGCATGGCTTCAATATTCTTCCAAGCATTCACTTTTTGAAGCAAATCGATAGACGTAGGGCTTAACGCCGAAACACGCAAATCAGGCTGTTGATGCGCATCAAACGCTTGCGGAGAAAAACGATCAAATACCGCAACCTTCATACCCACCTGACCTAACCGACAAGCTATGGCACTTCCTACCATGCCGCCACCGACGATAAGAACATCAAAGTGATTAGTATTAGGTGTTTCTGATCCGGTATTATTCGCCATTATTTTCCCCTGCAAGCTTTGTAGCCATGAAAGCACGGAATGATGGCAGGCTGGCTGATATAAATCAAAATTCTAGAGACACAATTTTCTTCTAAGACCCGAAGAAATAGAACTTATGCAACACTTACTGTCACTGCGAATACGTTAATACCAACGCATTTAAAAACGACTGACATGAAAAAGCCGCTTAAAAAAGCGGCTTAGAAAGTCAATTCTATCAAGCATAGCTATTTAAATTTCACTAGTTAGCGAAATACATCTCCTCAAAATAGTCTTTTAAAGCTCGCATACTTGCGCGTTCTGTTTCGGTTGATGCAATCATCACAACAAAGCTTTCGTCGTCTAACATAATATTCTCCTAGTATTCAAAAGTTTGAGTTACTAATCAGAGCATCAGCTGTACCAACTTGAATTTCTCTTTTACTTTCAAACAACTAGTTATCAACCGAAATCAATCAATCCGTGAATTGTTTAAAAAACGAACTTCAAAAGGGCGTTTTGTTTAGCCATGCACTGAGTTGGTTATAATTCATACAACGTAGAATATAGGCCGGATTTATGACATTTCCGCGTCAAACATCATAAAAGGCTCATGACTTACAAAAGCTACAGAGATAACCGTTAATTCAGCTTTGAATTACCCGCCCTGCATGTATCGGATAAGATGAGAAAAGGCTTCAGCAACACTGGAAACCGCATCACTGTCATACTCAAGTTCCAGCCATTGCTGGCCTGTTTCAGGATGATTCACCCAACATTGATCACCAACAATATCACATTGCGTTTTCAGATAGGGGTTCACCCCATAAACGGAAATTGAATCTTGATTTAAACTGTAACCGCCTTCTTTATTGGCACGTTTTTCGAGAATCGAAACATCACCACCACGCACTTGAATTTGGTATTTACTGCCTAACCATTTACGAGTATCACGGTATCGCCCAGGAATGTATCTGTGATTTGAAAGAAGGGTATTAATATGCAATTCCAGCGCGTCTCTTCCTTGATCCACCAAATAGAGACTTTTTAGCTTCTGAATGTATTTTTTATGTTCACTATCTTCTATGACTAATTGGCTGCTCATGGACTGACGAGTCCGCTCTGTTTTCTGAATCACTTCCGACTCTTCGATTTCGTTAAGCAATTCAAGACTCGCTCGATAGAACTCACCTTCACGGCCTTCTTGTTCCAAATAATATTCCAAGGCTTCCTTCGCGCTTTGGTTATCGTTCAGTTCTATCGATACTTTACCTCGGTAATAATAAAACGCAGCAGGGAGTTCATCATCCAGTGCTTTCACTGCAATTAACCGCGTATTTGCTTTATCCCACTGTTGTTCCGACACGGACGTTTCTACACCCAACAGCAAGCGATCTATTTCGATTTCTTTTGGCAACGCAAAAGCTGAAAACGAAACAAGAAAACTCACAGTAACCAATAACCTCACACGAATAGAACGGAACATTTTTAACCCTGTCATTTTTATTGCTCTTTCCATCATCTAAAAAACTCAATCCCTGAGTTTAGTTTAGATAATCTATTTTAGCTGTGACAAACATTCTGTGAGTTGTCCGACAAGACCATCAATAAAATGGATGTATTGCTGTTTTTGAGTATCTGGAAACGACAACTGGCTGCCTAGCGGGTCCAACATCTGATAATGCAGCTTTGCATTTGTTACTCGATCTAGACGAATTGCCTGAAACTCCGGTTCATAAAAAACACAGGCCTGATCAACACCTTCTAATGTCCGAGATAAACGCCCCAACTGAGCGGCACTTGGTTTAATGCCCGGATTGACCGTTAACACCGCTCGACTTTTAACCTGAACCGCTTGCTCTAAGTATTGGTAAGCATCGTGATATACAAAATAGGGAGCATCTAGATATTGCTTAACAGAAGACTTCCAGGTCTGCTGAGCCTGCAATACCTCGTCGGTAAAGCGCTTTGCATTTTGATGATAAAATTTAGCCTGACTCGGATTTAAACGCGCTAAGTGTTCTGCGATGACCGTTGCAAATTCACTCGACGCGGCTGGGCTTAACCACTGATGAGGATCGACAGAGCCATGATGATGACCATGCGCATCTTCTTTATGATCTTGCTTATCACGATGAATATGAACCGCTTCAGAAGTGCTTTCCATCATGGACAGCATTTTATCAGCGTATCGTTGTTCAAAGCGCACCATGAACTGTTCCAGTTCATCCCCGACCCATACAATCAAATCTGCGTCTTCCATTGCGCGTACATCAGAAGGTTTTAGCACTCGGTTATGAGGTGAACCATTTTGATTAAGAAGAGAGATTTCCGCCTGGCCATCTGCCACATCATGAGCAATCAAAGCCAAGGGAGGGATTGTCATTAATAGCTTAGGTTTGTTCATCTCACTCGCCGAAGACGACTGAACCGTAAACAACACCAATACAAACGCCCACAAACACCAAACAATGGATGTTTTATCTTTTCGATCAAAACGCATCAGAATTCTCTCATAGCCAAAATAAATGTTATAGTATTACATTATCTCTTTTTTACAGGCGAAAATGAAAGTGGATTCTGCCTTTTCACATCATAATCATCATCAATGCCAAACCTCTGCAGTAGAACAAGCTCGTCAGTTATGTGAAAAAAACGGGGTTCGTTTCACTAAATTGCGGGAACAGTTATTCACGCTTATTTGGCAAAGTCATAAGCCCGTCACGGCTTATAAATTATTGGATCAAATCAAAGGCAGCGATTTTTCTGCTACGCCACCAACGGTCTACCGCACGTTAGACTTCTTGTTAGATCAGGGCTTAATTCATCGAATTAATTCACTCAACGCGTTCATTGGTTGTTGTCAACCGGGCAAACGACACACCGGCACCTTCATGATTTGTGAACAGTGTGATCACGCACTAGAGGTGGATAACACGAACATCCTCAATGCCATTCAGAAAGTAAGTCATCAACATAACTTTCAGGTAAAAAATTACATCACTGAAATTTATGGTTTTTGCCCACAGTGCCAATCCGAGAAAGATAACTCAGAGGTTCAGTCATGAGCTTACTTTCTGTCTCTGATTTAACGCTCAAGATTCAAAAACGAACGATCTTAGATAACGTTCAGTTCAATCTACAACCGGGACAAATTGTGACGTTAATCGGCCCGAACGGCGCAGGAAAATCATCGCTCATCCGCTGCATTTTAGGGCTTCAAAAGTACCAAAAGGGCACTGTAACCACTCAAAAAGGCATACGTATCGGCTATATGCCTCAAAAGATGCACGTTGAACAAAGTTTGCCTATTACCGTCGACCGCTTCTTAGCGCTGGGGCCAAAATCCAGTAAAGCAGAGCGACTAACCGCATTAAAACGCGTTTCAGTCGAACACATTGCCCACTCTCCTTTGCAGAACATTTCCGGCGGCGAACAACAACGAGTGTTATTGGCTAGAGCATTATTAAATAAGCCACAATTAATGATCCTTGATGAGCCCGCACAGGGCGTTGATATCAATGGCCAAGCCGAACTTTATCAACTCGTTAAGTCCATCCGCGATGAATTAGGGTGTGGCGTCTTAATGGTATCTCACGATTTACACTTGGTGATGGCCGCCACCGATCAAGTTTTATGCTTAAACCATCATATTTGTTGTTCCGGACACCCAGACGAAGTTACCCAAAACGACGAATACATCTCCATCTTTGGCCGGCAAGAAACCCACCCAATGTTGGCGCATTACACGCACCACCACGATCATACTCATGACTTGCATGGCGACTGCCAACATCAGGACAGCAACTCAAAAGGACACAACCATGCCTGAGTTTATGTTATACGCGCTACTCGGCGGGCTTGGTATTGCTCTGATGGCAGGGCCTCTGGGTTGTTTCGTAGTTTGGCGAAAAATGGCTTACTTCGGTGATACCTTAGCCCATTCCGCATTATTAGGCATTGCCCTTGGTCTTCTACTGGACATTAACTTAATGTTAGCCGTTACGGCAGGCTGTGTATTGCTCGCTACCTCCTTAGTCATGCTCCACAGCAGAACCATTGCAATGGACACCATGCTCGGCATCATGTCTCACACGACCTTGTCACTTGGTTTATTAGTGACCGCGATGATGGATGATGTTCGGATCGACTTAATGGCTTACCTGTTCGGAGACCTGTTGTCCGTAGAACCCGTCGATTTATATTGGATTGCCGCCTTATCCGTCGTGATTATCGGTCTCTTAATTAGGCTCTGGCATGGGTTACTCTCCATTACCCTACAGCCTGAATTGGCCGCTGCCGAAGGCTATAAAGTACAATGGCTGCAATGGATATTAATGATCATGATCGCCATCGTCATCGCACTGGCCATGAAAATTGTCGGTATTCTATTGATCACGTCCTTATTAATTATCCCGCCTGCCATTGCGAGAGTACTGAGTAAATCCCCGGAACAAATGGCCGTCATAGCAACTATCTTTGGTATGTTGGCCGTATGCGCAGGGTTAGCAGGTTCTTGGTTTATGGACTTACCCGCTGGCCCTGCCATTGTGACCAGTGCAGGGATTATGTTTCTGATGACACACAGTTTGGTTCGGTTAGTTCAAAGTAATCAAAGTTAATTACAGAGTCCTTCTGAACCCTTACGGAGCTCTTACTGAGCTCTTACGGTACATAAATGTCATTACCTTCTGATGCCCAACCTACAAAGCCTTTGAACTTACATCAAAGGCTTTGGCTGCTTGCCTGGCCTATGATGCTAAGCAATATCACGGTTCCCTTATTAGGGCTGGTGGATACGGCAGTATTGGGCCATCTTGATGAATCGAAATACCTTGCAGGCGTTGCATTAGGCACCACTTTATTTACGTCTGTTTTTTGGTTATTCGGGTTTTTACGCATGGGCACCTGTGGCATGACGGCGCAAGCCGTTGGCGGGCAAGACACTCGTAGAATCTTGCAGTTACTTATTTCTGCAGGGTGGTTGGCCACAACGATAGGACTGATTCTTGCTCTATTTAGCCCTCTGTGGATGCCCATCGGTTTGGGGATATTAGCTGGGGATCATACCAACCTTCAAGACACGACGGATTCCGTTTATCAGCAAGCCGTGCTCTATGCGCAATGGCGAGTCATCGGTGCCCCCTTTGTTTTACTTAATTACGCAATCATTGGTTGGTTCGTGGGTCGTCAAAACACCAAAGTCCCTTTGTACATGTTGGTCATTGCTAATCTGATCAACATCTTCCTCGACCTGATTTTAGTGATTGGCTTTAACATGAACGTTGAAGGCGTGGCGATTGCGACGCTAGCGGCTGATGTCTCAGCAACCGTTTTGGGGGCCGTGTTTATTCTACGCTACTATCGGAAGGAGTTTTCTTTCATCCGTCGTTGGCTACCTCAACTCGCCACATTGAAAGAAATGATCTTGGTAAATCGTTATATCTTTGTCCGAACTGGTACACTCTTGTTCACTTTCGCTTTTTTTACTGCCCAAGGCGCACGATTGGGCGAAGAAACCTTAGCCGCCAACGCCGTGTTATTAACCTTCTTACTCCTAATATCCAACGCATTAGACGGCTTTGCCCACGGCGCTGAAGCATTGGTCGGTGAAGCCTGTGGCCAGAAAAACCATAGCCAAACAATACGTGTCATTCGAGTGTGTTTGATTTGGTCTGCCGTATCGGCGGTGGTTCTTACCTTGGCGTTCGCTCTCGGTGGCCAGTTGTTAATTTCCTTCCTAACCGACCTTGAGCAAATAAAAGTGATCGCCAACCAATATTTACCTTGGTTAGCGGCAATGCCGCTGATAGCCGTTTGGTGCTACACCTACGACGGCGTATTCATCGGTGCGACTAAGGTTAAGGCCATGCAAAACATCATGTTAATCAGCACCTTTGCCGTGTTTCTCCCCATACTCTGGTTGAGCCAAAAATACGACTTGGCTAATCACGGGCTATGGCTTGCTATGAGTTGTTTTATGGCAACAAGGAGTCTTGGCATGGCTTGGCGTAGCAATCGCTACTCCAAGCGACGCCAGTGGTTCTAATGCGCCTTATTTACGGTTAGAAACGATCTCATCAATTCAACGGCCTTTTCCGGGGCCTCAGCCGGGACCCAGTGACCGTAATCCTCCAGATAAGTAATGCGGTCTGTTCCGAACGTTTCTGATATCTCTTTGCCGATAAAAGGATCATGTCGCCCCCAAATCACCTGCGTGGGTACATCCTTAACCACAGACTGTAAGCGTTTATCCCAACCTTTAAACACAGAAGGGCTCGCCGCTCTGTACAGTTTTAAGATGGTTCTCTTGGTTTTCTTACTGATGCTCCGATAGCTCTTTACAATGGAAGCCTTAGGCAGTTTTGGCGCCATACGGCGAATACCTCCGACGAATTTTCTTTCATCCATCAAGGCAAGACTCAATTCACCGATTAGCGGTGTACGCCAAATTTTACCTAGCTTATGCCAACGATAGTTCCTGTTGTAAGCGGTATTAAAAATGGTGATCGATCGAACCTTTGCGCTGTGCTCAACCGCCCAACTTAACCCAAAAAACGCGCCCACATCATGAACCACCAAATGTACGGGCTCTTCTAAGTTCAGAGCAGTAACAAAGTCATCGATAAACTGGGCCAGGCCAGCCAATGAAAAATCGAAGCTGGATTGAATATCGGAACCTCCATAACCCGGTAGGTCTGGAGCAATACACAGATAGTTATCATCCAGTTGATCGATCATGTCTTCCCAAAGGTGGGACGTGTCTGGATTGCCATGAATAAACAGCATAGGTTCACCAGAACCTCGACGAATATACTCTATTTGCTGACCATTAACGGACTGTTTCATATTGACGCCTACGACTTTGTTTAAGTGATAAGCCTAGATTACAGAGAGGAAGAAAGTGATGAGAGTGGCAAAAACACACTTGGGAGTGCAATTTTTGCCTTTTTAATCAAACAGAGACGATCAGTGTTTCGTCGACGGGTTCGGATGAAACTGCAACACTTGAGTTTCTTCACTGCGAACGGCTTCTTCCACGGGAGTGACTCGAGTAGCCAGTTCTTTCTCTTGCTGCGCTTCAAGGTCTTTCATATTTTCTGAGAAACCACAGGCTACGCACTCTTTGCTTTGAACACCGTCGTCACTGGTATACATAACAATTTTGTCCATCTCACTGCAACGAGGGCAAATGGCGCCTGCGATGAAACGTTTTTTCATATTGGAATCTCTTAATGTTGATCTGATAGAGCCATTTTACAGCATTAAGGGAGGATTAGCAGCGTCGTTAACTTCACTGTCAAAACTTCACAGCCAAGTGAAGCTAACGACATAAGAACACTAAGCAGTGATGCCTGAGTGTCTCAACAAAGCATCAACGGTCGGCTTACGACCTCGGAAGTTCACAAACAAATCCATCGGTGCTTGCGAGCCACCTTTTTCAAGAATGCTTGTCAGGAAGGATTTACCCACTTCTGGGTTGAATAAGCCTTCTTCTTCGAATCGGCTATAAGCATCAGAGGAAAGTACTTCCGCCCACTTATAACTGTAATACCCTGCAGCATAACCACCCGCAAAAATGTGACTGAAGCTGTTCGGGAAACGGTGCCATTCAGGCGGAATGATCACTGCCACTTTCTCTCGAACTTGAGCCAACACATCCAACACATCAGTGCCTTCGGTGTAATCTCTGTGAAGAATGAAATCAAACAATGCAAACTCCAACTGACGCGCCATTTGCATTCCTGATTGGAAGTTCTTAGCCGCAAGCATCTTATTGAGAAGCGCTTCCGGTAAGGTTTCTCCCGTTTCAAAGTGGCCGGAGATGAAATCCAAAACTTCTTTTTCCCAACAGAAGTTTTCCATGAACTGCGATGGTAATTCCACTGCATCCCAAGCAACACCGTTAATACCGGACACTGCAGAGTATGAAATTTTCGTCAGCATGTGGTGCAAACCATGACCAAACTCATGGAACAAAGTCGTCACCTCATCGTGCGTGAGAAGCGCAGGCGTATCACCCACTGGCGGAGTGAAATTACACACCAGATACGCTACCGGTAACTGAAGTTCACCTTCACTGTTTGTACGACGTACACGACATTCATCCATCCATGCGCCGCCACGCTTTTTAGGGCGAGCATAAGGATCTAAATAGAAGCGAGCAATGGCATTCCCGTCTTTGCGAATTTCATAGAAATACACTTGTTCATGCCAGGTATCAAAATCCGAGAGTTCAACCACTTCTACGCCATACAAGCGCTGAACCAATTCAAACATTCCCGAAACCACTTTAGGGAACGGGAAATAAGGTCGAAGTTGCTCTTGGCTTATATCGTATCGAGAATGTTTCAGCTTTTCACCATAATAACCCACGTCCCACGGATTCAGTTGTTCAACCTGAAACTCGTCTTTAGCAAACGTTCTCAGTTCATCCAAATCACGCTGAGCAACGGGTTTGGATTTTTCGGCCAAATCAAATAAGAAGTCGACCACCTGATCCGGATTTTCAGCCATTTTAGTGGCCAAAGAACGCTCTGCGTAATTATCAAACCCAAGCAATTGAGCCAATTCTTTACGACATTTAAGAATGTCGTACATCAACGGCGTATTATCAAAACCCCCTGTTTTCGGGCCTTGATCCGATGCACGAGTAGCAAAGGCCGTGTACATTTCTTCACGCAACGCCTGATTATCACAATACGTCATGATAGGTAAGTACACTGGAATATCTAGTGTCAGCAGATACCCTTCTTTTTCGCGTTGTTCCGCTTGTTGCTTCATTAAGCCCAGCGCGGACTCAGGAACACCCGCTAGTTCACTAACATCTGTAATTTCTTTAGACCAGGCATTGGTTGAATCCAACACATTTTCAGAAAATTTGCTGGTCAACTCAGACATCTGCTTCTTGAGTTCTGCATAACGCTGCTTTTTATCTTCAGAAAGATCTACCCCTGACAAATGGAAGTCACGCAACGCATGGCGAATCACTTCTTGCTGAGGACCGTCCAGCTCTGAGTATTGATCACTCTCAGAAAGCGCTTTATATGCATTAAAAAGATCTTTGTTTTGACCAAGTTTCGTTGAGTACTCGGATAACAAAGGCAAGCATGAGTTGTAGGCATCACGCAGCTCATCCGAGTTAACAACCGAATTCATGTGACTGACAGGGGACCAAGCCTTACCTAACACATCGTCCCATTCGTCTGACGCAGCAACAAGGTTGTCCCAAGTCACAACGGCATCGCCGCTTAGATCAGAAAGCAACTTATCTGTATGCTTTTCATTGGTTTCAATCAACGCTTTCACCGCCGGTTGAACATGCTCTGGCTTGATCTGAGAAAAATTCGGTAATTCCGAATTGTGCAATAATGGATTAGATGATGAATTGGCCTTTGTCATAATGATTCTATTTAACCTGCCTGTTGAATTCTGTTCCTGTGGTCTGAGTTTAAGACTCAATAATCACAATATAGTACCAAGTATATAAGGGTATCGATGCATTTTTTAAAGTACCGGATAATCAAAAATAATTGACCTTGCTACTCGGTTTATCTGTCTATACTACACTTTACGATGTACGAATTTTGTTTCAGATACCAAAATTCACGGACAGTTCAACTTTTGGCTATTATTTTTATTGATGAAAATTCGATCCCAGTTATTAATCAGTTACGTATTCATTGCTCTTCTTCCCGTCTCCATAGCAATGGGAGCGGCTCTTTTTCATAGCTTAAACCAAGCACAAAAACTGCAAATTGAAAGCATGCTGCTGTCCATTGAAACCAGCGCTGAATCCATGTCTCAATACTTCACACAACGCATTTCAGAAATCTCCTTTTACTCTGAACACAAAGACGTTCGTTCTATGGATTTTAATAAAATGCGCCCATTCTTGATGCAGCAACATGGCCAACACTCAGACGTATATGAAAAATTTATCGTCGGCACCAAAGTCGGTTATTTCTATAACACGGCAGGGGGAAATCCCCACCAACAAATGCTCAGAACGTTCAATGACTCAGACCCTCAGGCTAAGAGAAAGAACATAAGAAAGCGGGATTACTGGAAGACGACCGTGGGTGAAAACATCAATAACACCAATATCAATTATGTTTCCAACCCAATGATTTCCTATACCACGGGCGTTAAACAAGTGGTCGTTGCCTCCTCCATTCTGGATGAAGACAACAACGTAACAGGACTTCTTGGGGGATCACTTCCTTGGAAATCGGTTACGTCATTAATCAAAAGAACCCAAACACAATTAATGAAATATTACCCACCCAGCACTCGATTCATGCTTTTATCAAAAGAAGGGGTGTACTGGTACCACTGGGATCAAAAGCGCGTCATTCACCTAAAAACCGATCAACAAGGTCAATCAGAAGTTGATGCCTACGGTGAAAAGAAATCCATCATCAGTAACATATTAAAAGAGCCCAACCTCGCTTTGAGTAACGCCGGCAATCGAATGGTGGCCGGAGAGACTGGCTATGCCTTTCTTGATCTCCCCGAATACAATATGGAAGGTTATCTTTTCTTTGCTCCAGTTAAAGCCGCCAACTACTCAATTGCAGCCTTAGTCAGTACCGATGAAATCAATGCACCGTCTATAGAGCTTGCCTACTATCTGGGCTTAAGCTTAGTCATTGCATTGTTGTTTATCTGCATGGGCATTTGGTGGGTAACGCAAAAATTATCCAAACCATTGGCCAGTCTATGTTCGAATCTAAGTCTTCAAGTATCCACCGGTAAGCTGGAAGAGCTTCAAACAGAGGGTCCTAAAGAACTTCAAGAAATCAGCTCGCTGTTGAATCAGCTGACCCAAAATCTCAACACCAGCCAAGCCAACCTCGAAATCAGTAAACAACGGTTTTCGCTCGCCATGGATGCGGCCAATGATGGTTTATGGGATTGGGACGTTAAAGAAAATACGGTGTATTACTCGCCACGCTGGAAAGCCATTGTCGGTTATCGTGCCGACGAGTTGGGGAACGACATTGATGTCTGGTTGGATTTAATACACCCCGATGATCAAGGCCGTGTTGAACAGTTACTAAATGCTTACTTGGAAGGCTTCAGTAACACCTATGAAGTTTCCTTTAGGATGAAACACAAAGAAGGCCATTGGGTTCATATTCTTACAAAGGCAATTGCAGTAAGAGACGAAGAGCACAGTTGGCCCACAAGGGTTGTTGGTATTCATACCGATGTCACCCGAAGAATGGAAGCGGAAGAAGAACTTAAAACGCTTAATCAGGAACTTGAAAGTAGGATATCGGCCCAGACTAAAGAGCTGACCATTGCGAACTCAGAGTTATCGACAGCGAGAGATCAAGCTCTTCAATCACAAAAGAAATCTGAGACGGCAAATCATGCTAAAAGCCGCTTCCTCGCTAATATGAGTCATGAAATTCGTACACCCATGAATGCTATTCTGGGTCTCACGGAACTGTGCTTAAACTCGGACTTGAATACTAAGCAACAGAAGCAATTGAACAACGTTCGTAATTCCGCTAACTCATTACTTAATTTAATCAATGACATTCTGGACTTCTCTAAAATTGAAGCCGGAGAATTAGACATTAATCATATTTCCTTTGATTTACCCGAATTAATGAAAGAAATCAAAACGTTACTCGACATTCATGTTGCCGAAAGCAGCATTACTCTTCAACTTAAACTGGATGGCAACATACCTAAACGACTGATCGGAGACCCCGATAGAATACGTCAAATCATGATCAACTTAGGTTCTAACTCCGCAAAATTCACCCATAAAGGATCCATCACATTAGAAGTAAAACCAACAGTAATGAATCAAGACAACATTGAGTTGAGCTTTCATGTGCGAGATACCGGCATAGGGATGACCGAAGACAAGCTAACAACGATCTTTGATGCGTTTAAACAAGCCGACACATCGACCACTCGAGAATACGGCGGAACCGGGCTTGGGTTATCCATATCCCAAGAACTGGTCAACATGATGGGAGGAAGGATTCAGGTTGAGTCTGTCTTGGCGAAGGGCAGCCATTTTTATTTCATACTGCCATTTGCTATTGATCATTCCGAACACCTCCCTGAAACCTTAACCGATCACTCTAATGAGAACATCGAGGGCAAAATTCTTCTTGTAGAAGATACTCTCATCAACCGAGAGATTGCGGCCGAAATGATTAAACAATTAGGACGCATAACCGTTGATGTCGCTGAGAATGGTTTACAAGCGGTGGAAAAAGCAAAAATCACCAAATACGATCTGATTCTAATGGACATCCAAATGCCCGTTATGGATGGCATTGAAGCCACAAGAAACATTCTTGAAAGCGGCCTGAATCAAAACACCCCCATTGTTGCATTAACGGCAAATGCAATGAAAGAAGACCAAAAACGATACAAAGCTGAAGGCATGGTTGATTACCTAAGCAAGCCGTTCCATATGAAGGATTTACATAAAATCTTATTTCATTGGCTATAGAATGGCTCTGATAGTCTTACAGTTACCTGCTATATTTATACACTATGCCAAAGAAAAAACCTTTAAAACCCACAAGATACCTTCTTGCCAGTGTTATATCCTTACTGGTGAGTCTTTTAATGGTTCGTTCCCTTATCTTGCCTATGATGGAGTCAGAACAACATAACCAGTATCTTCAAGCACTTAAAGCCGACGCTCAGATCCTTTCCAGTTTCATCAAAGAAAAAAAATCTGAGGTGCGTACGTTAGCCGATTTGGCTGCACTTCAAGGCATGAACTGGGACACCATGAAACCCATATTAACGTCTCACCTTAGACAACAACATGACAGCTTTGAAAAGTTTATTGTTGGTCTAGCAAACGGGCACTTCCACAACACTCAAGTAGGAAACCCATACCAAGATGACATCGCTACATTCAATGACTCAGACCCAAATTCAAAACCCAAAAGTCTTACAAAGCGGGATTATTGGCAGGTCACGATCCAACGTAATTCGTTGAATCAAAAACTTAACTACGTTTCAAACCCAATGATTTCTTATACGACAAATGTTAAACAGGTAGTTATCACCTCCACTATTCATGATGAGACAAACCAGGTTGTAGGGTTATTGGGCGGCTCAATTTCTTGGCAACACATGACTAAGTTAATTGATCAGCTCATTGAGAAATCATCCAATAGAACAGCCGATAAATATATGTTGATATCCAAGGATGGAAACTATTGGTACCACTGGAATTCTAATAAAGTTATTCAACCTATCCGCAACTCAAACGGAGACTTAGTCACCGATGACATGGGTGAGACATCCGCTAAACTGTTTAATATTTTGGCTGAGACGTCCAGCCAATTAAAAAGTATTGGTCGGAATATGGTATCCGGTAAACAGGGATCACAAACGGCATCCATTGAAGGAAAGACTTATCAAATTTTCTTTACTCCGATCAATGACACAAATTATTCTCTGGCAAAGGCAATAAATATATCCGACTACCGAGCCACCACGCAGCAGCTTCTTATTTATCTAATGGTCTCTTTCATTGCCGGTATGTTTGTTTATATATTCTGTGTGTATTTAATCCCGAGAGACCGTTAATTCATGTCAAATATACGTTCCTTTAAAAAAATCACCCCAGCCTTAGGCAATCATTGTTGGATAGACCCAAGCGCTCACATCATTGGTGATGTAACCATTGGTCACGATGCTTCTGTGTGGCCAATGGCTGTCATTCGCGGGGACATGCACTGCATAACCATCGGTGATCGAGTAAGTATTCAAGACGGCTCCGTGTTGCACATAACCCACGCCAGTGAATACAACCCAGGCGGTTATCCACTCAAGATTGGAGATGACGTCACACTCGGCCACAAAGTATTGCTGCATGGCTGCACCATTGGCTCACGTGTTTTAGTAGGCATGGATACCGTCATTATGGACGGTACGGTTGTTGAAGACGATGTCATTATCGGCGCAGGAAGCTTAGTACCAGGCGGAAAGACGTTAGAATCAGGTCATTTGTATGTAGGTAGGCCCGCCAAGAAAGTCCGTCCATTGAAGGAATCGGAATACACTTACCTAAAATATTCCGCAATGAATTACGTCAAACTTAAAAACGAATATTTAGACGAACAATAATTTCTATAACAAAAAATCTAAGGCATTAAAAAGCCCGATCAATGCGTCATCGATCGGGCTTTTTATCTCTAAACATGTAAACAGTTCGTTATTGCAACCAAACCTCAACACGTCGGTTTTTGATCCGACTTGTCAAAGAACTGTTGCCTGCAACCTGCAGCAAGGCGCCATTGGCAATCATGCGGATACGGCTGCGAGGAATGCCTTGATCAATCAATTCTTTCCTGACCACTTTAGCTCTCAGTTTTGATAACAAGATGGCGTACTCATTTTTAAGTCTAGGGTCGGAAGCCCCCACCAACACTACGCTCTTATGCTCATTACCTTTTGCATTCATGTACTCAACCAATCGCTGAACGTCCATAAAGGCTTTGTTATCAAGCTTTGCTTTGCCTTCTTTAAAACGAAAATTAAGTGACAATCGATCAGCGCCATCCACCGCATGGCGATAATATTCAGGCAAATCTTCCGCCACAGGTAACTTATGGCTTTCAATGTTTTGTGACACATAACCAATGTCATCCACTAACGCTTGACCGTCGGATCCCAGTGCAAACTGAATAAACTCATCTACAATCGGTTTTTTGTGTTTTGCTGGAGTATACAGAAACAAACGACGGGCCAATGGATAATCTTCTGTACCTACCGTTAAACGAGTAGGGTACAGCGCTGGCGAGTTATCCCCGTCAGCAACCGCCAATAGCTTACTGTTTCCCACAGAACTCAACCCAGAAAAACCAATGGCAGCGACGTCTCCTGAAACCTGTCGAGACAATTCGTCGTTCGACACATAGCGTTTTGCGCTGTCATTCAGCTTATATTTCTTCGCCAAAACGAGCCCTTTAAAGGTATCCCAAGTTCCAGACTCATGATCTCGTGCATGCAAGCTCACTTCTAAATCAGGACCACCTAACTCAGCCCAATTGGTTATCTGACCACTGAACAATTGGGCAATCTGCTTAACCGTTAATGACTGAACCGGATTGGAAGGGTGGACTATAATGGCCAAACCATCAATACCGACCACGTGCTCCGCTTCTTGCGACGTCATGTTGCCCATTTTTTTAAGCTTATTCACTTCTTTCATTTTGATGGAGCGAGATGAAGCCCCCATGTCCGCAGCGCCAGACATCAGCCCTTTAAAGCCTGTAGATGAGCCATACGATTCAATTCGGATCTGCACGTAACGTGTATTAACCGGATCATAGCCCTGTATGTACTTATCGTACTGATCTCGACCCGTGGTAATACCAATGTCCTGAATGCCCTTATGCTTTAAAAAGTCGACAGCAATGGCTGGCGTTAAACGCTCACCTACGGTGTTCGATCCTTGCATATGAATCCAGGTATCGGTGTTTTTAGGGGCTTGCTGAAGACTGGATTGGGTGAGTGACGCCATTTGTAATGACGACTGAGCATGGACATTCTTCGCTGCAAGCAACAGGGTTGTTTGAGATACGCCCCATATAATGGCTGTGCTTATCCATACTACTAAATTAAAGATCGTAATGTTTTTTGACTTACTCATTGAATGCTCCGACACTGATAATTCAATCGTGTTCAACATTCAGAGTATTTCTCGGCATATGGTTAACTCCGCAAACGCATAATATCCACGTTAATAGCCAAGAAGAATCCACTGCACGAAAAGAAACTCAGTCCTTTGTCTGAATGCCTGTTCGCGCAGCTTAAGTCAGTTTTATTACATTATTATGACAAAAAACTAAGCCTAAGTTATTGATAGAGTTAATAATATACTATGATTTTAACAAGTCCCTTAGTTTCTCTAGGACTGGGGCCGTCGTCGGTCTTACCCCACGCCAAATAAAGAAAGACTCTGCCGCTTGTTCTACTAACATGCCTAAACCATCTATGGTTTTTGCCGCACTTAAAGAATCGGCCCATTTGTTGAAGACCGTCACATCTGCACCATACATCATGTCGTAACAGACCGATTGGGTATCAATAACCGTTTTAGGAACGGGAGGCAGTTCTCCTGCCAGACTTGCCGAAGTGCCGTTAATGATCAAATCAAACCGACCTTCAACCGCCTCAAACCCGCAACCGGAAATCTCACCGAGATCAGCAAAATCCTCAGCCAGTTGAACAGCTTTACTGACCGTGCGGTTGGCAATTACCACATCGGCAGGTTTCTGGCCCAACAAAGGCTCAAGAATCCCTCTTACCGCTCCACCAGCACCCAAGATCAGTACGCGTTTGCCCTCAATAGCAACGTCATGATTATTTTGGATATCCGTTACAATGCCCACACCGTCCGTGTTTTCAGCTAACACTGAACCGTCGGCCTGAAACACCAACGTATTTACAGCCCCTGCACGTAACGCTCTTTCAGAATGCTTGTCCGCGTATTTGAACGCCTCTTGCTTGAAAGGTACGGTCACATTTAGACCCTGGCCACCTTGCTCACGAAACGCATCAACCGACCCAGAGAAATTACTTTCATCACCAAGCACCGCTTGATAAGCCACCGACTCTGACGTTTGTGTGGCAAACTCATTATGAATCCAAGGAGATTTACTGTGTTGAATGGGAGAACCAATCACAGCGTAAAGATCGTTATCTGACATGATTAAGAAACCCACTCCTGCGTTTTTAGATAAACGTCGTATAACTCCGCTTCTTCGCTACCAGGCTCAGGTTTACTGTTGTAATCCCAATGCACAACAGGCGGTAACGACATAAGAATGGACTCCGTACGACCTCCTGTTTGTAATCCAAAGATTGTGCCTCGGTCATGCACCAAATTAAATTCAACATAACGGCCACGACGATAACACTGAAACTTGCGCTGTCGCTCACCGTACTCAGTGTCTTTCCTTCTCGCAACAATAGGGCGATAAGCCTCAATGTAACTGTTCGCAATGGACTGCATGAACTCAAAACTGCGATCAAAACCCCACTCGTTTAAATCATCAAAGAATAAACCACCAACACCTCGAGGTTCATCTCTGTGTTTCAAGTGGAAATACTCGTCACACCACGTTTTATATTTAGGGTAAATCTCTTTACCAAACGGATCACACGCATCTTTCGCTACTTGATGCCAATGCTGACAATCGTCTTGATTACCATAGTAGGGCGTTAGGTCGTAGCCACCACCAAACCACCAGACCGGTGTTTCACCCTCTTTTTCTGCCACAAAGAAACGGACATTGGCATGCGAGGTAGGCACGTAAGGGTTCTTAGGGTGCATCACCAACGACACACCTAAGGCCTGAAAACTCCGGCCAGCCAATTCTGGTCGATTAGCGGTCGCAGAGGCAGGTAACTGAGTGCCATGCACGTGAGAAAAGTTAACCCCCCCTTTCTCAAACACAGCACCATCAGTGATCACTCGAGTTCGGCCACCGCCACCTTGTTCGCGTACCCAGCTCTCTTCAAAAAACGTCGCCTGACCATCTTCTTGTTCAAGACCTGCACAGATTCGATCCTGAAGATCCAATAGAAATTCTTTAACTGCAGAGACCATATCGGTCATTATTTGCTCCTAATCAGATTCTGTATTCTGAAAATTTATAAGTATGTAACTCTAAGCCCCATCCCAACAACGTTACGCTCTGAACACTTGGTCCGTCATCAAATCACGTATGACGGAGGGCTGATCTTGACCTAATGTCTGACCCGGAACGATATAGTCCAAATAGTGGGTTATTGAACTGGATAATCCATTTTTAGTTCTGGCCGGCGCTTCACCTGCCAAATTGGCGGACGTTGAAATAATCGGTCGGCCTAATCGTGCACATAATTTATGAACCAGAGGGTGCGAGGAAACCCTTACCGCCACGGATTCATGCTCACCTCGACTCCATTTCGGCACCCAGTTGTTGTCATCCGGTAATACCCAGCTGACTGGCCCTGGCCAACTCATTTCAAGCTTAGACAATTGGGCATGGTTGAGATTACCCAACAACGGGTCTAACTGCTTCATGTCAGAAGCCACCATAATGAGGCCTTTTTCCCACGGCCGTTGTTTCAACATCAATAACTTAAATACCGCATCACAGTTCCAAGGATCACAACCTAATCCCCAAACGGCTTCCGTAGGATAAGCGATAACACCGCCTTGATTCAGTATTTTACTGGCAATACCTAAATGAACAGGAGAAACATACATGGTCGTCAATTCATCAGTTGAAAGATGACATTGTCGACAGACAGACTCATTCCTGCAAGTTTCTGATAAAAAAGATATGACAATTGCTAAAACACACCTCTAAATTTTACATATATATCGAATATTTCATGCTCGGCAATACCCGCCTTGAATGGATTGAAGTTCTCCTGACAACTCAAGAAGCAGAAGCTTTTGACTGAGCTCCGACCAACTCAAGCCTGTACGAACGATCAATTCATCTGCCGTGCACAAATCCTGCCCCACGGCTTTCAATATCGGATCATCATTCAGGTTATCGGACTTAGAGTTCGGAGTATTTCTCGGAACAGAGCGTGTCGAGGAAGTCTTGGTCGATGTAGCCCTAGTCGATGTAGCCCTAGCCAAAGCAGGACTCGTTAGTGGCGTCGGTATATTAATGCGTTTCGGTGTATCTATCGCTAAAGGCTGTTGAACGGGCTCAAACTCAAATGCCTTAGGCATGCCTTGTTGCGTCATTCTAAACTCAAAGGCCTCAATGACATCCTCCACTGACGTCACGAGCTTTGCACCTTGTTGGATTAGTTGATGGCAACCGACGGCTTGCGGATTATTAAGCGCACCAGGGACAGCAAATACATCCCTGTTTTGCTCTAAAGCACAGCGAGCAGAAACTAATGACCCACTCTTTTGGCTTGCCTCGACCACCACAACGCCTTGTGACAGACCACTGATTATTCGATTACGACGAGGAAAGAAATTTGCTCTAGGTACAACACCAAGTGAATACTCACTTACAACACACCCACTATCACATATAAACTCATGTAGGTTTCGATGACTGCTTGGGTACACTTGATCTAACCCCGTTGCCACTACGGCAACGGTTGAGGCTAGCCCATGTTGTTGGTACGCGTTTAACGCGCCTTGATGGGCTGCACCGTCAATGCCTAGGGCTAAGCCACTGACCACCTGCCAATCTTTTTCAGCGAATTGATGACCAAACGTCTCTGCCACTGAAATGCCCTGCCGCGTTGCTTTTCGGCTGCCCACCATCGCAATCACATCTTGTTTCAATAGCAACTCACTGCGCCCAAGCACATAAAGTACAACCGGAGGATCATAGATCTCGTTCAATAAAGGCGGGTAACGATCACTTTGCCAATCAATGATGGTGCCTCCTTTCTCCAGCCAAAGGTCAATTTTCTTTAATTGATCGGACAACGCTTGAGAAATATTTGAGTGATTCGCAGACAACCAATCTTTAGCTTGTTTATGCAAAGGAAGGTTACGCCATTCCAACACCACTACCTTTAAAATGTCTTCTGGCGATTGATAAAGACTCAAAAGCTTTAAGAGCGTCCGGCTTGATAAACCCGGTACTAGAGATAGCAACAACCAGTCTCTGGTTCTTTGATCCATTGAGGCATGCGATTTCATTGGGCGTCCTATCGGCCATTAAGTGAATCCCCCAATGTACGTGTCAAACGGCAGGCATAAAAAAACCGAAGGGGTTAGCCTTCGGTTTTTCTTAAAAAGTCATCCGTTTTACCGAACAACCCTACGATTTAACTCTGGGTTAATTACGGGTTACGTACTTCATCAAGAACAGACAACACACGCTTAGAACGCAATACTAAACCATAACTGACCTTATCAAATACACGGAAAATCATTAACAAACCAGCGCGTTCCGCAGGCAGTTCAACCGTTTCTTTGGCGATAGGATCTTTAACCAATACGCCTTTGCGGTAGATAGCCAAAACATTGCCCGGCTTCATTTTCTCACGCTCACCTTTGTTGATAACCACAACGTCATACTGACCGACTTGGCTTACACCACCCGGAACAGCGATGATGTGACCACGGATCTCAAGTTCAGGAGAGCTCGGGTGGAAAACGGTTTCCAACTTTACTTCTTCAGATTCCAACAAACGGTCGCCAATACGAACGTCTTGATTCGATTGAGTAAGAATCATGGTTAGAACATCATTGTTCTGAGCTGTAACTTTCGCCGTACCCATTTCAAGCGCTTCGTAACCCAACAACTCTTTCGTTACAGGATCAACATACTGCTCGCCACCGCGATAAATGCCATATCGTTTTAAAGGCTTTCCACCGTAGTTGCCGCGCGCATAAACCTTATCGTCTTTACCACCGATCAACTGACCTTCTTCACCCGAAATAATGTAAGGCGCTTTTAATAGAAGCTCTTCATCAACAATTCGGTTATTCACAATAAAGCTGTTAACTGCGTCCATCGGAATGGCTGGAATGGCTGTATCGATGGGTGTAATTCGTGCTGTCGGTGTTAATTTGACTGTTCTACCTTGTGCACCACGACGCAGTACTGTCAGTTTTGCCTGTCCATCAATGTAAACAAGACCGATCGTATCCCCAGGAAAAATTAGATGAGGGTTTTCGATTTGAGGGTTAACCTGCCAGATTTCAGGCCATAACCATGGGCTTTCCAAAAACTTATCCGAAATCCCCCACAACGTATCTCCCTTAATCACAATGTACTTATCGGGGTGGCCTTCCTTCATTGGGTTTTGTGCAGAAAAGTCTGCTGCAACAGAGTACAGACTGATCAAACAACCAATGGCAATAGATATAAGCCAAGTTCGCATCTCAATTATCCTTATTTTTGTCTTGTGACCAACAGTGCGGTCACCTGCGCTTTTTGCTAGAATAAACTCCAATTCTAACCATATCGCGCGGGTTATTAACGGCTTTGCTTAATATTAGCAGCCAAACCCAAAGATTTACTACCAAATGTTGAAAACCTTGTTATGTCAAAGCTCACAATTTTAGAATTTCCTGACGCCAGACTGCGTACAGAAGCGAAACCTGTAGACAATGTAAACGATGAAATTCGTACGATTGTCGATGATATGCTTGAAACAATGTATGACGCCCCAGGTATTGGTTTAGCCGCAACTCAAGTAAATATCCACCAACAAATTGTTGTTATTGATGTTTCTGAAGAAAAAAATGAACCATTAGTATTCATCAATCCAACGGTTGAAGTCTTGAGTGGTGATCCTGAATCCATGCAAGAAGGCTGTCTATCCGTTCCAGGTTATTACGAAGACGTCACTCGTGTACCTCATGTTCGCATTGAAGCCCAAGATCGTAACGGTGATAAATTCCAAATGGAAGCAACCGATCTATTGGCTGTTTGCATACAACATGAGTTAGATCACCTAAACGGCAAGCTATTTGTTGATTACCTTTCTCCTCTTAAGCGTAACCGCATCCGCAGTAAGTTGGAAAAAGAACACAAACGTCAGAATAAAGCCTCTTAATGAGCATACAGTGATTGTAGACATTAAATACGGGCAGTGACGGTTGCACTGACACTCGCCCGCATTTTCTGTTACCCAGCAACATACGCCTGAGCATTTAACCATTGTTATATAAGGATTCTTCATGTCTATTGAGCCGTTGAAGATTATTTTTGCAGGAACGCCTGAATTCGCAGCCGAATCACTTAAAGCGCTGTTAGATGGTCCGGATCAAGTTATTGCTGTTTACACCCAGCCTGATCGCCGTGCGGGTCGAGGTCAAAAGTTCAAACCCAGCCCAGTGAAAGAAGTGGCATTAGACGCGGACATTCCCGTTTACCAACCCAAGTCGCTTAAATACGACGAAGCCCAACTGGAATTAGAGAATCTAAACGCGGACGTTATGATCGTTGCAGCTTATGGCTTAATCTTACCTAAAGCCGTTTTAGATATGCCTAAGCACGGTTGCATTAACGTGCACGCTTCCTTATTACCTCGCTGGCGAGGCGCAGCGCCAATTCACAGAGCGTTGCTAGCAGGGGATCAAGAAACCGGCATTACCATCATGCAAATGGACGTAGGTCTAGACACTGGGGATATGCTTTTAAAGGCAACCACCCAAATCGAAGACACCGACACAAGTGCAAGTTTGCATGACCGATTGGCCACTCAAGGCGGCGAAGCCTTATTAACCGCATTAGAAAGCCTGAAGTCTCAAACGCTCGAGCCCGAAAAACAAGACGATGAACTAGCCAATTACGCGCATAAACTCACAAAAGAAGAAGGCCAAATTAATTGGTCGGAATCCGCGGAAGATATTGCGCGTAAAGTTCGGGGTCTTTTTCCTTGGCCGTCAGCGTATACATTATTAGATGAAAATAACATTCGTATTCATCAAGCAACGGCATTGAATCAATCCAGCCAAGCGGAACCAGGGTCTATTGTATCCTCTGATAAGCAAGGCATTTGCGTTGCTACGAGTGAAGGCTTAATCCGTCTTGAGAAACTACAATTGCCCGGTAAAAAAGCAATGACCGCAGAACAGTTGTTAAACGGTAACAAAGACTTGTTCGAAAACGGTCAGTTATTCAAATAAGAACCAACATCAATACCCACAACCAGATAAGCGAAAACTATGAGCCAGATTCGAGCCAAGTGTGCCAAACTCATTGCCCCTATTTTAAAAGGGCAGGGAAGTCTCTCTCAAACACTTGAACCTATGCTGAATGATATCAGCAGTGATGATCGAAGCTTGGCTCATCAACTTATCTTAGGCACATTACGTCAAGCCCCTAGGCTTGAGCGCATTGCCATGCAGTTAGTTCAAAAGCCTCTCAAAGACAAAGATAAAGACGTATGGGCACTTATCCTAATCGGACTTTATCAATTAGATTTCATGCGCGTTGCAGAACACGCAGCGCTCAACAAAACCGTAGACGCAACGAAATCGTTGAAGAAACCTTGGGCTAAGGGGTTGGTTAATGGCATTTTACGCAACTATCAGCGTGATAAAGCTGAAATTGAAGAAAAGCTTCAGAACGATATCTGCTTTCAAAGTGCTTTACCCGGCTGGTTAGCCAAGCGTGTTCGTAAGTTCTGGCCCGACCAAGCTTTGGATGTCTATCAAGCAACCAACAGCCAGCCGCCCATCACCTTACGAGTTAATAGATCCAAAACGTCGATCGCTGATTACGCGGATCAATTAACCAAAGAATGCATTCAGTTTGAGGTGCATCCTGCGACTGGATTCATTACCTTAAAACAAGCCATCGATGTACGCGCCTTACCTGGTTTTAATCAAGGGCTCATTTCAGTACAAGATACCGCCGCACAATATTCTGCACAGTTGATTGATTTAGCCCCAGACCAACGAGTGCTTGATGCCTGCAGCGCACCAGGAGGAAAAACCTGTGCGATGTTAGAACATGAAAACGCACTGGATGAAATGGTTGCCATTGACCTAGAACCAGCCCGACTGACTCGCGTACAACAAAATCTAGATCGTTTAGAACTCACTGCAACGCTGAAAGCTGGCGACGTTGGTGACGTGAATCAGTGGTGGGACGGTCAACCGTTTGATCGTATTTTATTGGATGTACCTTGTTCTGCAACGGGCGTAATTCGTCGTCATCCTGACATTAAATATTTACGACGACCGGAAGACATCAACGCTCTGGCAGACACTCAACTGCGCTTAATCACCGAAGTATGGCCATTGCTGAAAGAGAATGGCGTGCTGCTTTACGCAACCTGTTCCATTCTTCCGACCGAAAACGAACACGTTATCGACCGCTTTTTAAAGAATCACCCTGATGCAAACGTTCAACCGCTGGACTTACCCATCGGGTTTAAACAGCCTATCGGCTGGCAGTTTTTGCCTGAACAAGACGGTTCAGACGGCTTCTATTACGCAAAACTGACGAAAATTTCGTCCTAATCACATAATTTAACGCTCCCGAAGCAAACACCTTATTTATTTTAAGGATAATCCGAGTACAATATTCAGCCTTTCAAATCTGAACATAACAACCCGGATTTCGCTCAATATGAAGATCATTATTTTGGGTGCAGGCCAGGTCGGAGGCACATTAGCCGAGACCTTAGCCAGCGAAGATAAGGACATTACCGTAGTCGATCTCGACGCAGGTCGACTGAAAGATCTTCAGTCCAAACTGGACATCAGCACAACTCAAGGTATGGGTTGTCACCCCAACGTGCTTAAACAGGCCGGCGCTGAAGACGCCGACATGCTGATCGCGGTGACCAATTCAGATGAAATAAACATGGTCGCCTGTCAGGTAGCCCATTCATTATTCAGAACACCTGACAAAATCGCCCGAGTTCGTTCTTCGAACTACACCAATATGAAAGACTCGCTATTTCAACGAGAAGCCTTTCCTGTTGATCATGTAATCAGCCCTGAAAAAGCGGTGACGAATCACATTAAGCGTTTGCTCCAATATCCGGATGCATTACAGGTATTAGACTTTGCAGACAAAAAGGTTCAATTAGTAGCAGTGAAGGCTCGAAAGGGTGGCCCTCTGATCGGTCATGAGCTAAAAGACATTCGCGAGCATATGCCAAACATTGACACTCGCGTTGCTGCAATTTTCCGTAAAGACAGCCCAATCATTCCAACCGGTGACACCATCGTTGAAGAAGACGATGAAGTGTTTTTCATTGCTGCACGCTCAAATATCCGTGATGTTATGAGTGAAATGCGTGAACTGGAAGGTTCCTATAAGCGCATTACGATTGCTGGTGGCGGAAACATAGGCGAGCGTCTGGCGGGTGACATTGAGCATCATTATCGCGTCCGCTTGATTGAACGCAATTATGATCGCTGTGAATACCTCTCGAACACCCTGCACAAAACCATCGTTTTACACGGGGATGCATCAAACCAAGAATTGCTCATTGAAGAGAACATTGAAGAGACCGATGTTTTCTGTGCACTAACCAATGAAGACGAAGCAAACATTATGTCGTGCCTACTCGCCAAGCGCTTAGGTGCCCGTAAAGTGATGGCATTAATTAATAACCCTGCCTACGTAGATCTTGTCCAAGGTGGCGCCATTGATATTGCTATCTCTCCTCAAATATCAACCATTGGTAGCCTTCTAAGTAAAATCCGACGCGGCGATGTAGTAAGTGCTCACTCACTACGAAGGGGCGCAGCAGAAGCCATTGAAGCCATCGCGCATGGTGATAAGCGATCTTCCAAAGTAGTAGGCAGAGCCATTGAAGACATCAAGCTTCCAGAAGGAACCACCATCGGTGCCATCGTACGTGATGATGAAGTTATCATTGCGCACCACGACACTGTGATCGAGCAAAACGATCACGTAATTATGTTCCTGGTCGATAAACGAAAAGTGCCGGAAGTTGAACGCTTATTCCAACCGTCGTTCATGTTCTTTTGATGTTACTTCATTCTGATTGTCTTTCAGTTTATTGCACGAATAGACGCTAAACACGGAAACTAATTTATGCATTTAGTGCTGACATCTCGCATCCTCGGCATTCTCTTGATGATCTTCAGCTTGGCCATGCTGCCTCCCATTGCTGTATCACTTATCTATCAAGATGGTGGCGCAGAAGCATTCGGAATCGGGTTTGCGATTAACGTAATCGCAGGGTTTTGTTTATGGTTCCCCGCGCGTCGTTACCGTAAAGAACTTTCTGTGCGCGATGGTTTCTTAGTTACTCTCATGTTCTGGTTAGTATTGGCTTTATTTGGTTCGTTCCCTTTGATGCTCTCCGAAAGCCCAGGTCTTTCGTTCACCGATGCATTTTTTGAATCTCTCTCTGGTTTAACCACCACTGGAGCGACCGTCATGACCGGGCTGGATGATTTACCCCACTCGATTTTATTCTACCGCCAACAACTTCAGTGGTTAGGCGGCATGGGAATTATCGTACTCGCCGTCGCCATCCTCCCTATGCTGGGGATTGGTGGTATGCAGCTCTACCGCGCAGAAACGCCGGGACCAATGAAAGACTCCAAGTTAACCCCTCGAATCACCGAAACAGCAAAAGCACTTTGGTACATTTATCTGTCATTAACGGTGACGTGCGCGCTGGGGTATTGGATCGCAGGCATGAGCTTATTCGATGCCATTTGTCACAGTTTTGCGACCGTTGCCATTGGCGGGTTTTCAACACATGACGCGAGCATAGGTTACTTCGACAGCACGGCGATCGAACTAATTTGTGTGTTCTTCATGATTATTTCAGCCATCAACTTCAGCCTGCACTTTCTTTCCTGGCGCAGGAATACGTTGATTTATTATTGGAAAGATCCAGAAACACGGTTTTTCTTAAGTATCATCATGGTCGCCATTCTAATCACGGGCTTAACGTTAACCGCAACGGAAGTTTACTCTGAAAGCACCTCCTGGCGGCATGCGTTGTTTGGAGTTGTATCCGTCGCAACCACGACCGGTTTCGGGATTGGAGACTTTTCTTCTTGGCCGAGCTACTTGCCGTTTTTGGTATTCTCATTAGCGTTCATTGGCGGTTGTGCTGGCTCCACTGGTGGCGGTATGAAAGTAATCCGTACGTTATTGGTCTATAAACAAGGATTAAGAGAGATTCGTCGCTTACTCCACCCAAGTGCCGTTATCCCGATCAAGGTGGGCCGTAAGCCCGTTCCTGACCGTGTCATCGAAGCGGTGTGGGGGTTTTTCTCAGTATACATAATAACCTTTATCGGCTTACAAATTGGCCTTCTAATGTCCGGCTTGGACATGGTCACAGCATGGTCTGCTGTAGGCGCCTGCATCAATAATTTGGGGCCAGGTCTTGGTGAAGTTGCCGCTAACTATGGCGGGATTAACGACTCCGCAAAGTGGATTCTGAGCGCGGCTATGTTACTTGGTCGACTAGAAATCTTTACCGTTCTTGTCCTCTTTATTCCTGATTTCTGGGAGCGCTGATTTCCAGCGCTTCGCAGGCTTTTTCCTTTTTACAAACCCTGCCTTCAAATAAGCAAAATAAATCCGATAAAAACCTCGAAACACCCCTCCAGTGCATTGCATGGAGAGGCCTTTTGTCATTATCATTGTCCGTTTGCTTAACACGTCTGCCAGACAAAAAGATTGAGTCGTCATTGCATTGCCATCGGTCCTATATGACACGCCTTATTCGCACTCTGACGACACCAACAAATAAGATAGACAAATAAAGGGGTCTTCTGTGACCAAACCAGCTTATCAAGAACCAGATGTATTAACCTTCCAAGGGCTGATAGCAGCTCTACAAAATTTCTGGTCACAACACGGCTGTGTCATTAACCAGCCAATCGATATGGAAGTCGGCGCAGGCACATTCCATACCTCTACATTTTTACGTGCCATTGGTCCTGAAAAGTGGAACTCGGCTTACGTACAACCTTGCCGTCGTCCAACGGATGGCCGCTACGGTGAAAACCCGAACCGTCTTCAACACTACTATCAATTTCAAGTAGCAATGAAACCATCTCCTGACAACATTCAGGAGCTGTATCTTGATTCATTGCGCATGATGGGCATTGACACTAACGTTCATGATATTCGCTTCGTAGAAGATAACTGGGAATCACCAACATTGGGTGCTTGGGGTCTTGGTTGGGAAGTATGGCTAAACGGAATGGAAGTTACGCAATTTACCTACTTTCAACAGGTAGGTGGTTTAGAGTGCTATCCCGTCACTGGTGAAATCACGTACGGTCTTGAGCGTATCGCAATGTACTTACAAGGCGTAGACAGCATTTTTGATCTTACTTGGTGCTACGGCCCCGATGGTTCGAAAGTTACTTACGGCGATGTATTCCATCAAAATGAAGTTGAGATGTCAGCGTACAACTTCGAACACGCAGACATTGATTTCATGTTCAAAGCGTTTGACCAACATGAAGCAGACTGTCAGCGTCTCATTGATTCTGGTCTGGCACTGCCTGCTTATGAAAAAGTTCTGAAAGCATCACACGCCTTCAACATGCTTGATGCACGAAGTGCAATTTCAGTTACCGAACGTCAAGGCTATATCTTACGAGTAAGAACACTGGCTCGCGCTGTGGCAGAAGCCTATTTCAATAGCCGTGCGGAATTAAAATTCCCGCTGGCAGAAGAAGGCGCCAGAGAAGAAGTGCTTGCGAAATACGTTGCAGCCAAAGCCCAAAAAGAAAAAGCCAAGAATAAGAATGCTCAAAAAGGAGATAAGTAATGTCGACTCGCGATTTCCTAGTTGAGCTAGGTACCGAAGAACTGCCACCGAAGGCACTGAAAAAATTAAGTGAAGCATTTGCTCAAGGCATTGAACTTGGCTTAGCCGATGCAAACCTATCCGGTTCCAAAACAGAAATTTTTGCTGCGCCTCGTCGTCTTGCAGTTCGCATTTCAGATGTACCCGAAAAACAAGAAGACAAAGACGAAGTCGTCTATGGCCCTCCAGCCAAAATTGGCTTCGATGAAGACGGTAAGCCAACGAAAGCCGCTGAAGGCTTTGCAAAACGTTCTGGTGTTGATGTCTCTGAAATCAAAACAGGCGACAACGGCAAGTTGATGATTGAATTAAGCATCAAAGGTCAACAAACCACGGAGCTATTGGCTGCGATTGTCCAAAACAGCTTGGATAAGTTACCTATTCCTAAACGTATGCGCTGGGGAGCAAGCCGTACTGAATTTGTACGTCCTGTCCATTGGTTAATTATGTTGTTGGGTGACAAAGTCGTTGAAGGGAATGTGTTAGGCCTTAACGCTGGAAACACCTCAAAAGGGCATCGTTTTCACGCGCCTGAAACTATCGAAATCAATTCACCTGCCGAATACGAAGAAAAGCTACGTCAAGCGTATGTAATGGCAAGCTTTGCGGAACGCCAAGACTTGATCAATGAGCAAGTAATTGCTGAAGGTAAGAAGCTTGGTGGCCAAGCAGTCATTGATGACGACTTACTGAATGAAGTAACAGCGTTGAATGAATGGCCTGTTGCACTCGCAGGTAAGTTTGAAGAAAGCTTCTTGGACGTTGCGTCGGAAGCACTTATTTCTTCTATGAAAGAACATCAGAAATACTTCCATGTTGTGGACAGTAATGATCAGCTAATGCCGAACTTCATTACGGTTGCCAACATCGAAAGTAAAGACCCTAGCCAAGTCATCGAAGGTAACGAAAAAGTAATTCGACCTCGCCTGGCTGATGCTGCATTTTTCTGGAATACAGACAAGAAAAATCCACTGGAAAGTCGTTTTGAAAAATTGTCTTCTGTCGTCTGGGTTAATAAACTTGGAACGGTTGCAGATAAATCTCAACGTATTGCAACGTTAGCAGCTAAGATCGCTGACGCAACCGGTGGCGATAAAGCGCTGGCCGAACGCGCAGGAAAGCTGTGTAAAACAGACCTAGTGACTCAAATGGTTTATGAGTTCCCTGACATGCAAGGTATCGCTGGACGCTACTACGCAGAAAACGACGGTGAAGCAGCGGATGTTTGTGCGGCTATGGTTGAGCAATATATGCCTGCATACGCAGGTGATCAACTGCCAGAAACAACAACAGGGACTGCCATTGCCCTAGCAGATCGCTTAGACAGTCTTGTAGGCCTATTCGGTCTTGGCCAAATACCAACAGGCACAAAAGACCCATTTGCGTTAAGACGCGCATCTCTGGGTGTACTGCGAATCTTAGTTGAAAAGAAGATCGACTTGGATCTATCTGAGCTGATTGACTGGGCAATTGATAATAGCTGGCCCATTGAACTTAAGCCTGAAACTAAGTCTGTCTTAACGGAATACATGCTTGATCGATTCAGTGCTTGGTATCAAGACGAAAACATTCCGGCGGAAGTATTTCAAGCCGTTCGAGCTCGTGGTGTAACCAAACCACTGGATATTAACAGCCGCGTTCATGCAGTGTTTGGTTTCTACAAGTTAGATGCCGCACAAGCGCTTGCTGCTGCAAATAAACGAGTGTCTAATATTTTGGCGAAACAAGCAGGCGAGGGGATTGGTAACTCAATCAACTCAGCGCTATTACAAGAAGACGCTGAAAAGTTACTTGCAGAAAAAGTGAGTAACGTAGCGAGTGAGCTTGAAAGCGTTTTCGAAGCAGCAAACTATACCGTTGCCATGGAAACATTAGCCCAACTTCGAGAGCCGGTCGATCAATTCTTTGATCAAGTGATGGTCATGGCGGATGATCAAGCAGTTCGAGAAAATCGTTTAGCTCTTTTATCTAATCTAAGGAACTTGTTTCTAGAAGTCGCTGATATATCACTTCTTCAAACGTCATAGCTTAGAAATTGAGACGGCAAATAAAAACGTTCTAAAGAACACCTTAGAACGATAGTCGAATAAAAAGGGGGAAGCACAATTGTTGCGTCCCCCTTTTTTTATTGAGTGCCCTATCCTAAATAGGATTAACACTTATCACTTAAGCTCAGCGGAGGTTTTATTTAAAAGCCGTCGGGCAATAATGAGCAATTGAATTTGTTGAGTCCCTTCAAAAATATCAAGAATTTTTGAATCTCGCCCCCATTTCTCCAAAAGCTCCAACTCTGAATAACCGACACTTGAGCAAAGCTCTATACACTTCAAAGTAATGTAATTACACGTACGGCCTGCTTTTGCTTTTGCAATCGATGCATCCATGGAATTTGGTAAACCGTTATCGGCCATCCAAGCCGCCTTCAAAGTAAGTAAACGGGCGGCCTCTAAATCCGCTTCCATGCGATAAAGCTCTGCATCCACGTAAGAGGCATTATTGATCGGTGACGCATACGAATTTTTTGCTGTGGCTTGATCTAAGGAACCAGACAATAACTCCTTGGTTTTCTCAAGTGCGGCTCTGGCTAACCCAACCGCCATAGAGGCAACAACGGGACGAGTATTATCAAAGGTCTCCATGACCCCACCGAAACCTTTTTTAACATCCACCTCTGGATTACCCAATAGGTTTTCTTTAGGCACACGGCAATCACAGAAATTGATGGTTGCAGTATCAGACGCCTTAATTCCAAGCTTATGTTCTAACCGACTGACCTCCATTCCCGGAGTGCCTTTCTCCACGACAAACGATTTAATGGCGGCTTTCCCGAGCGCCTTATCTAAGGTAGCCCAAACAACCACCGCGTCCGATCGTTCACCCGAAGTCACAAAGATTTTTTCACCGTTCAGGATATAGTGATCCCCATCTTCCTTCGCTGTTGTACTGATATTTGCAGAGTCAGACCCTGCTCCCGGCTCTGTAATAGCCATAGAAGCCCAAGTATTCTTGAACCTAACCAATTGCTCTTCATTTGCTACGGCTGCAATGGCGGCGTTACCAAGCCCTTGTCGAGGAAGACTAAGTGCTAACCCTACATCGCCCCAACACAATTCGGTTAGCCCAAGCACCGTTGACATATTCGTGCCATTTTTTATGCCCTCCGATTGCCTCGTTTTATCTTTACTTAGTTTTCCTGCACCTGCGCCCCCATGGATATCACCATCATTCATCCCATCCATGACGGCAGCGAGCATATCCAACTCTTTGGGGTAGGAGTGTTCAGCATTGTCGTATTTACGAGAAATAGGACGAAAGACTTCATTTGCAACCTGGTACGCTTGATTAATCAATGCACTGAATTTTTTTGGTGTTTCTAAGTTCATAGCCATTACTCCTGTTAATAAAAGACGAGACGATTAATCAAAGATGTATACCGCCTTCTGCTAACCCGATAACACGTAGATCTCGATACCAGCGCTCAACAGGGTGCTCTTTTGTGAACCCATGACCGCCTAGGAGCTGCACACCGTTAGTTGCTATATTCATCGCTTTTTCAGCACACATAACTTTGGCTAAAAAAGCTTCCTTCTGAAAGTTGAGGCCATTCTCTGCTCGACTGACAGCTCTAAGCGTCAGCATTCGCATGGATTCCAAATCAATCTTCATATCTGAAATCATGAACGCAACGGACTGTCTTTGACTGATGGGCTCTCCAAAGGCAACACGCTCATTACAGTAAGGAATAACGTAATCTAGAATTGCCTGACAAGTTCCTATGGCTAATGAACACCAGCCCAGCCGAGAGTTATCTACAAACGCCTGATAACTGAACTCCTTATCCAGTCCCAACCTTTGCGCCTTATTCACTTCAACATTATCAAGCTTCAATCGGGCCAGAGAAGAAGCTCTAATTCCCATGCTGTTATCTTCTTTAACTGACAGACCTAACGTCGAGCTTTCAACAATGAATACGGCTTGCTCAGTCTCTTGGTTATCTTCAATTACTTTTGCAGCAACCAAATATAATTCTGAATTTAATCCAACGGGGACCAAACTCTTTACCCCATTTAAAACATACGAGTTGCCAATTACTTTCGCCGTTGTTTTTAAATCATAAGGGTCGAATAGGGGTGTAGGTTCATTAACCGCAATAGAAGCCACAGGTGAATCATCGTCTAGAAATGTAGGTAGATATTTTCCCTGCTGCTCAGCCGAACCCCATTGCGATATTGCACTGGCTACACCAATAGGAGCCATTAAAGAAATCGCTGTTCCCATGTCTCCGTAGGCAAGATCCTCTGTAATCAGAGCGTTGGTCATTTGACTTCTTTGTGCTGCAGCGCCACCCAGTGATTCAGGTATTGAGCAATAAATTAAGCCCAGCGTTTGAGCTTGTAGGAAAATATCCTGCGCCGTTTTGCAGGCGTCATTTGCTTCGGCTGAAATAGGTCTAATAACTTCCGTCGAAAACCGTTGAACATTCTCACGAATCATTTTCTGTTCGTCACTGATGTTCAAATCAAATAAGTTATTCCCTTGTTTAGGAGCGGTTAACCGAGCTGGATTTAAAAGTTTATTAACTGCTTTGAATTGCCTAGAGGCTAGACCAACGGCTTGAAAGCCTTTCTTTGTTGATGAATAACTTATTGTCTCAATCAATTTCCTAAGCCCAAACTTGTCAGCTAAGGATGATCCAGCAAATTGATTCAGCACTGATAAAGCAAAACCTGTTGCATCTCTACTCATGAAAATACTCCTTTACCGTGTGATTTTCTTAAATACACAATCAATGTTTCATGTGAAACATATTAGGTGTTTTACAGAGTCACACAGTAAAGAGTCATTTCCATTGGCTGTTTTGCATCTACCTCTTGGCAAAAAGGTCAATCAATGACAAGGCTTAAAACATACACGGAGCTGCGTAGGAATACAGGACAACTGAAGGGGACATTCTCGGAATACATAGTCTCTTGAATCAATAAATAGTGCCTTTAACCTTCAAATAAACTAAGTGATTAACATCAGAAATTTCAAACAAACTACTCCATAAAGCTATTAAATAACCGATTATTTTTGCACCTATAGTCATATTCACGAACTTGTCATCAACTCTTAACTTGCATACAGTTATCTCGATAACTATTATTGCACTACTATAGATAATATAAATACGATTCAAATAAAAGCTAACGATTGAGGAAGATATAAATGTCAGATAAATGGTTAACAAGCATGAAAACAGAAGACCCACAATCCGGATATGAATTAGCGATAAAGCTATCCAGAATGGGCGTTAAGTACACTCAACCGTCCGACGAAGTAAGAAAAAAAGTTCGCCCTGCTTACGCAGAAGACCCTACAAACCTTATTGCATCATCCCAGGTTATTGCTACTAACTTTCAAACGATTGCTGCAGCCAATAACTACTGGCTGTAAGTAATATGAATTAAGAAAGAGGGGGATTAAAAATCCCAAAAAAAAAGCCCTGAATAGGGCCTTTTTATTACATCAATAAAACAAGAAGTGTCGAATTAAAAGTCTAGATTCGAAACATTCAAAGCATTCTTTTCGATGAAATCACGTCTAGGTTCTACATCATCGCCCATAAGCGTTGTGAACATCTGGTCTGCTGCAATTGCATCTTCAACCTTCACTTTGAGCATACGGCGAGACTCTGGGTCCATTGTGGTTTCCCACAACTGCTCAGGATTCATCTCACCAAGACCTTTATATCGTTGAATATTGAAGCCTTTACGTGCTTCTTTCATCAACCACTCAAGTGTTTCCTTAAAGCTTGATACGTCTTGCGTTCGTTCACCGCGTTTAATGTATGCACCTTCTTCAAGAAGGGTAGAGATGTTATCCCCCAAATCTAGAATGCTTCGATACTCAGAAGAATCAAAGAATTCATGACTGATCATATAGTCTTGGCTTGAACCGTGTTCAGTCACCGTGATGTTTGGTAAGAATAAGCCACGCTCTTCGTCTTTCTCAACGGATAGATGGTAATGGATACCACTGCGTCGCTCTGTATCTAACTTAGCATTTAATTGCTCAACCCAGTCAGTAACAAAGGCCTCATTTTTTAAGCTTTCAAGTTTGATAGCAGGGCTATAAATCAGATCATCCATGATTTTCTTAGGATAAACACGATCTAAACGATCAAGCATCTTTATTACACTGCGGTACTTATCAACAAGAATCTGAAGCGGCTCGCCTTTAATACCAGGAGCATCAACATTGATGTGTAGAGATGCATTATCCAAAGCAATTTGAACAAGGAAGTTATCCAAGTCGGCATCACTATCAATGTATTGCTCTTGCTTACCTTTTTTTACTTTATACAAAGGTGGCTGGGCAATGTAGATATGACCACGCTCAAGCAGCTCTCGTGTTTGACGGAAGAAGAATGTCAGCAATAGTGTTCGGATGTGTGAACCATCCACGTCGGCATCGGTCATGATTATGATGCGATGATAACGTAACTTATCTGCGTCAAACTCTTCTGGTCCAATACCACAACCCAATGCAGTGATCAGAGTTCCCACTTCAACGGAAGAAAGCATCTTATCAAAACGTGCTTTTTCAACGTTCAAGATCTTACCCTTAAGAGGTAGAATCGCCTGCGTGCGTCGATCACGGCCTTGTTTGGCCGAACCGCCCGCAGAATCCCCTTCCACTAGGTATACTTCAGAAAGAGCAGGGTCTTTCTCCTGACAGTCAGCAAGCTTTCCTGGCAACCCGGCAATATCTAACGCACCTTTACGACGCGTCATCTCACGGGCTTTACGAGCGGCTTCTCGAGCACGAGCAGCATCAACCATCTTCTGGACAATCAGTTTTGCTTCGTTTGGATTCTCAGCTAAGAAGTCGACCAATTTTGAACCCATTTCTTGCTCAACGGCAGACTTCACTTCGGATGAAACAAGCTTATCTTTCGTTTGAGAAGAGAACTTAGGATCAGGAACTTTAACAGAAACGATCGCAGTCAAACCTTCACGAGCATCATCACCCGTTGTCGCGACTTTCGACTTTTTCTGTAGATTTTCTTTTTCAATATACTGGTTTAACGTTCGTGTTAACGCACCACGGAAGCCAGCAAGGTGAGTACCACCATCGCGCTGAGGGATGTTATTCGTGAAACAGAAAATGCTTTCAGAGAAGCTGTCATTCCACTGCAGAGCTACTTCAACAGTAATACCATCTTCACGTTCATGCTCGAAATGGAAGATACTATTAACGGTCGTTTTATTAGTATTTAGATATTGAACAAACGCTTCTAGGCCACCTTCGTATTTAAAGGTCTCTTCTTTACCGGAACGTAAATCTTTGAGAATAATCCCCACACCAGAGTTAAGAAAAGCAAGTTCTCTTAAACGTTTGGCAAGGTAATCGAAGCTGAATTCAATGTTTGTAAAGGTATCTGCTGAAGGCTTAAAGTGAATCTCAGTACCTGTAGTTTCTGAATCACCAACAGGAGACAACGGGCCAGTAGGCACACCGTGTTCATATTCCTGTTCCCAGATTTTACCTTGACGGCGAATTGTCAGCTTTAGTTTTTCAGATAATGCATTAACTACGGAAACACCTACACCGTGAAGTCCGCCAGAAACTTTATAGGTATTATCATCAAACTTACCGCCGGCATGAAGTACAGTTAAGATAACTTCTGCAGCTGAAACACCTTCTTCTTCATGAATATCAACGGGTATTCCACGACCGTCATCTGAGACACTCACAGACTCATCAGGATGGATGGTCACACGAATATCGCCACAAAACCCTGCTAAGGCTTCATCGATGGAGTTATCAACTACTTCAAACACCATGTGATGCAAACCGGAGCCATCATCGGTATCACCGATGTACATGCCAGGTCTTTTTCTTACAGCATCAAGGCCTTTTAAAACCTTAATACTGGACGAATCATATTCTTGTTCCGACATAACCTTCCTCTTAGCCCTTGATTGAGCTTTCTGTTATCTTCCCTTGTTTCACGTGAAACACTTGCGTTTGATTCAGAATATCTTCACTAAAACCATTCAAATCCACAGACGTCATGAAGACTTGACGTCCCATCCGAATCAACTCTTGTAATACTTTATTTCTGTGTTTCTCATCTAATTCTGAGGCCAAATCATCAAGTAATAAGATAGTCTCTTTATTACCGTAGCGCTCAAATAATCGACATTGAGCTAAAACTAAAGAGCAGACTAAAAGTTTCAATTGCCCTCGAGACAAGACCTCCTTCACAGGCAAGCCTGATGACCGTATGACCAAATCCGCTCGATGAGGTCCATAACGGGTATAACCAGACTCTAAGTCTTTCTCGAAGTTAACTTTTAAGTATTCGTCATACCCAAGCTCTTTCGACCACCCCCTATTATATCTCATCTCAACATTTTCTAAATCAGTTAATTGCCCTGCAACGGACTCAAATTCAACTTTTAATTCTGAAAAGTATTCTTCTCTCATCGACGAAAGAGAATCTGCCAGCTGGACGAGTTGTTTTGTGAAAGGAGAGATAAGAGCAGGATCGGCCTGTTTTCTTAATAATGCGTTACGTTGTTTTATTGCTTTCTTGTATCGCGCGGACAAAGACCAAAACTCATGTTTCACATGAAACACACCCCAGTCCAAAAAACGACGTCGATAATCAGGGCTGCCAATCACTAAATCAAAGGAACCTGGTTCGAGCACCATAACAGGGAAGAGGGCACTGATGGTTTCTTGAGAACGAATCTTCTCGCCGTTTAATCGAGCTTCACTTTTACCCTCTTTATTCTTGGTAACACCAACCGTCATCTCAGAATAGTTACCCGTGGTTTGATCCGCCTTAGCAAAGATAAAATAAGCAGGTTCAGTACGACCGACCACATGCTTAATAGAGGAGTTTCTGAAGCTGCTGCCTGTGGCTAAGCAATGAATTCCCTCGAGGAAACTTGTTTTACCCGCGCCATTATCTCCCACAAAAAGACAGACGTGTTTATCTTGTTCTAAAGAAACAGATACATCCTGAAGGTTTCGTAAACCATTAATCTTTAACTGAGTTATCAGCATATCTGCCCTAAATACATAAATAAAATTTAAGAAGATAAACTAATTAACAGGACTCGGCTTATCAACACTAAGATAACATTTTAGCAACACCATAAAAAAATCCCTACTCCAGAATCAGTGGAATAGGGATTTTATTTGTATCGTTAAAATGTAAAAAGGATCGAGTCCTAGTTATACAGACTTACAAACCTGCATTCTTTAAACGATTTGCTTGTTGCTCATAAACAGTAACAGGATCTGTCTCAAACAAATGATGAATTCCAATGAATAAATTCACCTCATCTAAGTGATTCATTTTGTAGTTATCACGAATAACCGAGCCTAAATGTGAACTGCAACGACCGACTAAGCCATCGTTCTCTTCGCCGCTGTCCAACGCAAAAGCCGTCGAAGCAATAGCAAGGAACGGATCAGCTGGATCGAACACATTAGTGTAAGGTGACGTACCACTCCAAGAATAATAATGAACGCCATTACTTGCAGGGTTAGCGCCTGAACCACAGTACGATGTAGGCATACCTTCAGGGTAAGCAGCATTAAATGCCGCAGCACCTTCGGAGTTCAAGGACTCTAACGTTCCTAATGAATTTTGCCCGTCACTGGTTGGGTTACTGGATAATAAATTAATAAAGCTTCCCAATGCATTAACGATTGCACTGACACCTGCAGTAACCACTTCACTGCTGTCAGAAATATCCTGAACTAAATCACCCACATCAGAACCTGTATGAGGACTTCCCACACTGGTCACAGAAGCAACCATGTCAGGGCGAATAGAAGCTAAATAACGAGCAGTAGGGCCACCATGACTATGGCCAATCAGATTAACTTTTGAAGCCCCCGTTATCGCTAAAATCTCTTCTACCTGAATTAACAGTTCTTCACCACGCGCTTCAGATGAATCCAACGCTGTCACTTGTACAGCAAAAACCTTAGCCCCTTTATCTTCAAGCGCATCTTCAACGCCATAAAAGTAATCCATGCCCAAAATGCTATCAAACCCAAGCATACCGTGAACTAATACGATAGGGTATTTCGTCTGAGCATAATCACTGTCGTCATTACCACAGAAGAACCAGCAAGCGGACGCAGAATAACTGACAGTAAGCAGAGTGAATACAGTCGCTAAGCGCGCTGCCCAATTAAGAAGGTATTTCATGTTTTGTCCTCAAGTATTTATTTTTGTTGAGAGGTACTGAGTTTCGTTCGTTATTTTTATAACGATAAATTGATTATAGTTTAACCACATAAACTGAACAGGTCAGAACTGACCAATGAAACAACTTTTAAGGTTCATTGAACCCCACCCAAATGGGCGTAAGTAAAGGAGGGAAGGAAACAGAAGACACCAGACATAAAAAAGCCGAAAGTAGCTTCAAAACTACTTTCGACTTTTTTAAACCCGTTATGACAAACACCTTAAGGCACAAGCCAATATATTTTCTCGCACCTTAATAGCTATAGTCGCTAGCCGGATTCTTACTAATCTAAAGCTTCATAGGCATAACAACGTAAACGGACGTTCCGCCATCAAAGTCTTCAACCAACGCACTGCTGTTTGCATTGGACAATGTCATTTTTACTTGTTCGCCAGATAAAGCATTTAAGACGTCCAACAAGTAAGTGACATTAAAACCAATTTCAAGCAAGTCGCCTTCGTAATCTACGCCGACTGTTTCTTCTGCTTGTTCTTGTTCCGGGTTGTTAGCAACCACTTGAAGAGAATCCCCTTCAACCGTTAAACGAACACCACGATATTTTTCATTTGATAGAATGGCCGTACGCTGAAAAACTTGACGAAGTTCTTGGCGATTACCACACAGGTATTTGTCACCGCCTTTAGGGACAACGCGCTCGTAATCAGGAAATTTACCTTCCACCAGCTTTGATGTAAATAAGTAGTCACCAGCACCAATACGAATATGATTTGTGCCAACGGTTACCGAAATAACATCATCACTGTCACCCAACAAACGTTGTAATTCAATAACGCCTTTACGAGGAACAATGACTTGCTTCTTGTCGCAAGCCACATCTGCAGAACTGTCGGACATGGCCAGTCGGTGACCGTCCGTAGCTACCGTACGAACAACACCTTGAGAAACCTCAAGTAACATTCCATTTAGATAATAACGAACGTCTTGCTGAGCCATTGCAAAACTTGTTTGATCGAACTGGGTTTTTAAATCTTCAGCTTTCATTGTGAAGTTTAATGCCGCTTCACTTTCTTCCACATTCGGAAAATCATCCGCAGGAAGGGTCGCTAGAACAAATCGGCTTCGACCCGCTTTAACTTGTGCTTTAGCCCCATCGGTTGAAAATTCGATTTCAGACTGATCAGGTAAAGACTTACAGATATCTAACAATTTACGAGCAGGAACGGTTATTTGACCCGATTCACCCGGTTGCTCCAGCGTTAAAGTGCCTATTAGTTCAACTTCTAAATCCGTGCCCGTCAGCTTTAACTGACCTTCTTCAAGCACCATTAAAATATTCGATAAAATAGGTAGTGTATGTCGACGCTCAACAACCCCTGCAACCAGCTGCAAAGGACGCAACAGAGCTTCCCTGGAAATCGCAAATTTCATTAGATCCCGCTCTCTTATTCTAAGTAATTCAAATGAGTTCTATTATTCACTAAAAAACAAACAGATGCACCCATCGATGTGGGATACATTGTTATCATTATTCCACTGGAATAACTGCTTATTTGTAAGATAATAAACGTGGATTTTAAGTAGTCAACATTCTGTTCAGCTTACCGTAGTCGGAAGCCATGTCGTTGTCGGTACTTTTTAATTCTTTAATTTTCCGGCAAGCGTGCAATACAGTTGTATGATCACGCCCACCAAACGCCTCTCCAATCTCAGGCAAGCTATGATTGGTCAGCTCTTTCGCTAATGCCATTGCGACCTGTCGAGGTCGAGCAATAGACCGAGTTCGTCGTTTTGAATTCATGTCTTTCTGTCGAATATCAAAATAATCAGCAACGGTTTTTTGAATGTTGTCGATACTGACTTGCTTATCTTGCAGTGCGAGAAGATCTTTCAACGACTCTTTAATAAAGTCAGGATTGATATCACTGCCGGTAAAGTGGGCGTTTGCAATGACTCGTTTCAAAGCCCCTTCAAGTTCACGAACGTTTGAACGTATTCGTCGAGCTATGAAGAATGCAGATTCATCCCTTAATTCAACGCGCTGCTCTTCCGCTTTTTTCTTTAGAATTGCAACACGTGTTTCTAATTCAGGAGGCTCAACAGCAAAGGTTAATCCCCAGCCAAAACGAGAGCGTAATCGATCATCAACCCCATCAATCTCTTTCGGAAAACGGTCTGACGTCATAACGACCTGTTGGCCAGCTTCTAATAAAGCACTGAACGTGTGGAAGAACTCTTCTTGTGATCGCTCTTTACCTGAGAAGAATTGGATATCATCAATCAATAGTGCGTCGACTTGTCGGTAATAACGCTTAAACTCAGTAATTGCGTTTAATTGAAGCGCTCGAACCATATCAGCTACAAACTGCTCTGAACGTAAATACAAGATTCTTGCATTTGGATTTTTTTGCAACATGTAGTTACCAATGGCATGCATCAAGTGGGTTTTACCAAGGCCCACACCACCGTATAAAAACAGCGGGTTATTACTTCCACCCGGACTCTCTGCAACCTGCCTTGATGCAGCCAACGCTAGCTGATTGGACTTACCTTCAACAAACGTCTCAAACGTTAGGTTTCGATCCAAGTTCGCTTCACGTTGAATTTTCCCACCCACACTGACATTTCGATTCGACTGAGGCGGAGGAGATATCGGTTGAGCAGGCGCACCGGTATCATACGAAGAACGACCAAACCCAGGATTATTCGTTTCAGGCGGCGGAGTAGAGCGATGAATAATCGCCGAACTGTTTTCAAGCACCGAAGCATAGTTTTGTGGCGCTTGACCCGATACCGCTTGGGATACTTGTACTGAAGGACTTTCTGCACTGATAACTGACTCTGTGCTTGCTAAGTTCTGCAAAGCCGACTCAACACTTATCGAACCATCGTCAGATTCATTGGTCTCTGAAGAAGGACGATCAGGTTCACTCCAAGCAGGCGCGTTCTGTGAAGAGTACATGCCCGTTGGTGGCGTGAAATTAGGTTGAGACGTTTCAGAACTGAATCCAGATGAATTCGCTTGATTCACATTTGCAGACGCTTGGCTTTCGCGGTGATAAGGGTTGGTCGGACGAGTTGGTCGACTCATGCCAAAATTAGCACGGCCACCCTGACGAACTTCAAATGTTAAGCGAGGAGGTGCCGAGTTAGAATACTCCATCATAAGGCTGGATATTCTGCTTAAATATTTATCTGATACCCAATCTCGAATAAATCGATTCGGGGCCACTATGGTCAACTCCTTTTCATCACCTTCTACTTCTAAAGGACGTAACCAAGTATTAAATTGCTGGGAAGGTAACTCACTTTCTAAGCAACTTAAACACTGCTTCCATAGCTCAACAGACACAACAAACTCCAAATTCATTACAGCCGAAAGATTGTACATAAAAGTTTAATCAAGGGACAATAAAAAATAGCACTACCAACAGATATATCCACAAGTTTTTCTTCATTTGTTTTTATACACACAAAGACTTTTATACAATAAATTCAACAGGATAAAAACTTAATAACCATTTAAAAACAACTTAGTAACAACATACACACAAACTTACCAACAAATCTATATACAACCAAAAATCAATAATTAAACGTAACTGGCTATCTGAACTAAACTCTATACAGAGAAATTATGAGGAGCCTTGATGTATTCTCTAAGACCGGCAAAACAAACGGATATTTCAGACATTTTAACCTTGGCATGTGAACAAGGGTCCTGCCATGCAAGCCTACCCAAAACAGACGAAGCGATAAGATCTGTTATCCAAACCAGTGAAGACGCATTCAGAAATCCCAGCGATCAACCCAGCCTCACAGGTAACTATTTTTGGGTCCTTTCTAAAGAGAGTGCGATCGTTGGAACCATCGCAATTGAAGCTTTTACAGGTCAAAAAGAACCGTTTTATAGCTATCGGAGAGAAACATTAATTAACGCCAGCTATCGCCTTAAGGTAAAACAATCCATTCCTGTTTTATACCAATCCCATGAGCTGGCAGGGTACTCTCAATTACATTCAATAACGCTTCACCCTAAACATAGAACCTCCAGTACCATTGCGCTACTCATCCAAGGCGTCATTCTCTATATTTCAGAGCATCCCGAGAACTTCAGTTCAAAGTTATTAATTGAATTCCCGGGGTTTAAAGATGAAAGGGGAGAATCTCCTTTATGGAATGATCTTGGATTGCATTTTTTCCAAATGAGCCTAAAGCAAGCCTGCTATCACGCCAGTGTCGAAGATAAAGCACTCATAGCACAGCTTATGCCGAACCATCCTTTATATGAAAATTTACTGAGCAGTACGAGTCAATCAACCCTTGGGGAACCCCAACAAGATCTAGATGATTACTATCAATCGTTCATAAGAGAAGGTTTCCGACCATCCAACCACATAGACATCTTTGATGGAGGCCCATGCCTAACGTGTCAATCATCAAACAGTTGGTCCCAACAAGAAAATGCACGAACTCGTCTCGATGTCCTTCCCGTTCTCAGCCATGAAACCATTGTCATGAATGTAAACAAAGAACAGCCCATCGTTGTCCTTGTGGGTGTAGAGCAAAGAGACAACGCCATAGCCACTTTAAACCTATCACCGAGTTCATGGATTCGCTGGGTACCTATAAATACAGAGGAGGGCTATTGATGTTTGTACGGCCCATTCAAGAATCAGATCTAGACTCTTTATTCCATTTGGCGTCATCGGTTGGTGTTGGAATGAACAGCTTGCCAGCCGATAAAGATTTCTTAGCAAAAAAAATAGACCGAGCAGTAAAATCCTTTCATCAAAACCTCCCAAAAGAGCAGGCCAGTTATTTATTTGTTTTAGCCAATTCTGACAATCAAGTTTTAGGTGTTTGTGGCATCGAAGCATCCATCGGTTGGGACGAACCTTGGTATACCTACCGCATCAGCCAAATGGTACATGCCTGCCAAGACATCAATATTTATAGCAATACCCCAACACTGTTTCTTACTAATGATCAGATTGGATACTCAGAGCTTTGCTCTTTACTTTTACACCCGGATGCCCGAGGAAAAAAGAACGGCCCTCTGCTAAGTCGAGCTCGATTCCTATTTATCCATCAGTTTCGACAACTCTTTGCCAAAAAAATATTTGCTGAAATGCGAGGATACAACGACCAGCAAGGGCAATCTCCATTCTGGGATAACTTGGGGAAAAAATTCTTCAACATGGAGTTTGAGCGAATAGACTTCTTAACAGGACGAGGTCAGCGATCAATCATTGCGGAGCTCATGCCTAAATACCCGGTATACAGCCACTTACTGTCTGATGCAGCCAGAGAATGCTTCGGCAAGGTCCATCCAAACACTCAACCCGCATTAGAAATGCTTAAACAAGAAGGATTAAGGTTTGAAAACTACATAGCTATTTTTGATGGCGGGCCCGTCATGGAAGCCTACATTGATGATTTACGCCTGATCAATCAATCCCACTCTCTGACCGCCAAGGAATTAACAGACCAACACCAAATGATAGAAGACCAAGCGCCACTGCTGCTTTCAAATAATTCATTGGAAAACTTTCGTTCAACATTGAGTTTTCATTACCAGTTCGAAGATCAAACAATACGACTCCCTAAAGAAGTGTTGTTAGAACTCAATCTACAAGAAAGTGACGTTACCGTCGCTCCTCTGTACGCCAAAGATGCACTTATTACAGAACCCAAGGCAACATCATGAAAGTTCGCCAAGACCTCTACATCGATGGTCAATGGCAGGCCGGAATGGGAAACAGCTTTTGCTCAAAAGAACCCGCCAGCCAAACAATTATCTGGGAAGGACGAGGTGCCAATGAAGGCCAAGTCTCACAAGCGGTAGAAGCGGCACAAGAAGCATTTAAATCATGGCGTACGCTGAGCGCCTCGGAACGATTAAAATATTTACATAATTTCGAACAACTTATCCACAAGCACAAGAGCCATTTGATTGATGCCCTATGCCATGACACTGGGCGACCACAGTGGGAAGTTCAAACAGAAGCCCAAGCCGTCGCAGACAAGACGCACTTAGCTTATCAAGCCTATCAACAAAGAACAGGTGAAAAGATCATTGCAAGCACCGGAGGACATATCCAATTACGTCATAGAGCTCATGGCGTGATTGCGGTCATTACGCCGTTCTCGTTCCCTGCATCTATCAGCATTGGACACATCATTCCTGCACTTCTGGCTGGTAATAGCGTTGTGTATAAGAGCAGTGATATGACCCCCAAAACGGCAGATTTTATCGCTCAACTCTGGCAACAAAGCGGACTTCCAGCCGGTGTTTTCAATTTAATCCAGGGGGATAGTCAGGTAGCAGAACAACTTGTGAATAACCCCAAAATAAACGGAGTTCTATTTACAGGAAAAACATCAACAGGCATAAAAATAAATCAAGCAATGGCAAGCCATCCTGAAAAACTGGTCTGTCTGAATATGAGCTCTAACAATCCTTTAATCGTAGGTGAAACAACTCAAGTAAAGGCCACCCTCTATCAGATTTTACACTCAGCATTTATTACTACAGGGCAACGGTGCTCAAATGCTCGCCGTTTATTTTTGCCTGATACCGCTCAAGGTGACCACATATTGGAACAATTGGTAGAGCAATGTCATTTACTTTCTATTGGCCAATACGATGAACATCCAAGCCCCTTCATGGGTCCCGTCATCAACATTACTTCAGCAAAGCTCATTATCAAGCAGCAGCAATTGCTACTTTCCCTTGGTGCAAACGTATTACTTAGCGCACATCAAGCGGATGAAAACAGCGCGTTCATAACACCAGGGTTATTAGATGTTAGCCAACTTAAACAACCTTTTGACGAAGAAATTTTTGGTCCCGTGCTCCAAATATCACGTTACAAAAAATTTGAAAACGCAGTTGAACAAGCCAATAACAGTAAATTTAGACTGACCGCAGGTTTAATAAGCGATCAACAGAGCCAGTTTGATGAATTTGATTGCACTATCCAATCGGGTGTAGTTAACTGGAACCAGCCAATAACAGGCGTCAGTGGTGCAGCACCATATGGTGGCATCGGGCTAAGTGGCAACCACCGACCAGGAGGATGGTATTCAGCGGATTATTGTGCGTATCCAACCACAACAATGTGCCAACAAGGAGTTTCCTTCCCGTCCTCTCCCATACCTGGCATTAACTTGAGCAGCTAATTACTAGCTTTTTTGTTCATCACCTAAAAATATTTTTGAGGTCTGTACAACAATGACAAACAGATCGACCTTCGATGACGTCATGGTCCCTAATTATTCACCCTTAGCAGTCATTCCTTCTCATGGAAAAGGAAGTCGTTTATGGGATGAAGATAATAATGAATATATTGATTTAGCGGGTGGTATCGCAGTATCCAGCTTAGGCCACTGCCACCCAAAATTAGTCCAAACGCTTCAACAACAAACAGCGCAGCTATGGCATGTCAGTAATGTAATGACCAACCAGCCCGCTCTACGTTTGGCGACAAAACTAACAGAACTGACATTTGCGGAAAAAGTCTATTTCTGTAATTCCGGCGCGGAAGCCAATGAGGCCGCACTTAAGTTAGCACGTAAGTATGCCTTTGATAAATTTGGTGCGGAAAAAACTGAAATCATTTCGTTCAGTAACTCTTTCCACGGCCGAACGTTGTTTACAGTCTCCGCAGGAGGCCAAGCCAAATATTCAGATGGTTTTGGGCCTTTACCGAGCGATATTAAGCATGCAACATTTAATGATCTTGCTTCCGTCGAAGCGATCATTTCAGATAAAACATGCTCTGTAATTGTTGAGCCTATTCAAGGCGAAGGGGGGGTTTCTTCAGCCTCAAAAGATTTTTTGAATGGCTTACGTGACCTGTGTGATAAATATAACGCCTCATTAATATTTGATGAGATTCAAACGGGTGCGGGCCGAATCGGCGAACTTTACGCTTATCAACACTATAATGTGATTCCTGATATTTTGACCTCAGCGAAAGGCTTGGGTGGCGGTTTTCCTTTTGGCGCCATGCTCACTTCAACAGAAATAGCGTCTTCTTTTGTTGTTGGTACTCATGGCAGCACTTATGGCGGAAACCCTTTGGCCTGTGCGGTAGCAGAATCCGTCCTCGATATTATTTCTGATCAGCAGTTATTAGATAACGTAAAGTCTAAACACCGTAAATTCATTGATGGTTTAGATCACATAAATCAACGTCACAATATCTTTAAAGATATTAGAGGCATGGGCTTACTTATCGGGTGTGAATTGAAACCTGAATACCAAGGTAAAGCTAAGGATTTAATGGATTTAGCCTTAGAACAAAACCTACTTATCTTAGTTGCTGGTCCTAACGTCATGCGTTTAGCACCTTCGCTTATTATTCCAGACGAAGATATCGCTCAAGGTTTAATGAGTTTAGATAAAGCCATTGAAAAGTTTTTAGGCAATCAAGCACCGGCTTAAGGTCTAAAACGGCAATAAGTCAGCGTTCTTTTGGCTTTACTGAAATACAAACGGAACTCACATGCTCAGTTTGTATTTCAGGCGCCATCCTAAATAAATGCGTTTGCATGCAATCAAATCCCCCTCTCATTCGTTTAAACTCTTGTGTTTAACTTCCAAAAAAAACACAACTCGACTTCGGTTGAGGGGTTTGTCATAAGCATCTTGGTGCTTATGGCATCTTTCTAATCCAAATAACACGACGTTACAAAAATTTCGAATGGCAAACTCTGCTTTTTGGAACTGATGAAACAATCCGCAATCACAGTCATAAGCGTTGCTGATAAAACAACAGATAGCTCATAGCGTCGGGTAGGTAGGATATTCCATGTTTAATGAACAACAACTGAATCAATTGTATAAATATGCGTATTCACTATCTAAAAATAAAGACGATGCTTATGACCTTGTATACAACTCTTTAGAACGCTATCTCCAGCAAGAAAAACCTAAAAACGAAGCGATGGCCTATATAAAGAGATCCATTAAGAATGCATTTATTGATCATTTAAAATCCTCCCGCCATCGGAAAGAAGTGTATTTAGAGGATTCGCTAACACAGGATGACAATAGTAATCCCTCGGCAAGCTTTGATAATTTAATAGATATCAATACAAACTGTTTGGAAGAAACGCTGATTAATGAACAACAGGTATCTGCATTTACAGAACAATTAAATACTGAAGAAAATGAGCTGCTCTATTACTGGGCAGTGGAAGGCTATACAGTGCAAGAGCTTTCTGATGAAACAGGTAAGCCTAAGGGCACATTACTGTCTAAACTGCATAGAATCCGCAAAAAAGCAGAACAATTCACATCTCGGATCAGCCAATTAAATACCGGGAGAATTCTATGACGGATAAAACTCTGAAAGAGGCCATTCAGGATCAATATAAAGCGGTCCAACTCACCGACGATCAACTGAACCAGTTGGATCAATTACAAGCAAAACATCAAGTAAACAAACAGGTTTCAGGTAAAAAAAGCTCGATTAATTATTACGGCTTGGCCGCTGCAATCACGGTCACGTTACTGTTAGGTTTAATGTTTGGCAGTCAATTTACGACGTTTAATTCCGACTCACAAGATACCATTGCTCAAGGAGAGTCTTCGGACTTATTTCGTCGGGTTGCAGAAGAAGTAACGTTAAACCATCGAAAACTACGCCCCTTAGAAGTCACGACCAATAGCTTTGATGAAATTCGAGGGTACTTCACTCAATTGGATTTTCGACCAAGCAGTTCAAACATCTTCAACCCAAAAGACAGCACTTTAATAGGTGGGCGTTATTGCTCCATTGAAGGCATTACTGCCGCACAAATACGCTATCAAAATAGTGCAGGCGAAATGACAACCTTGTATGAGACGGCTTACAAACCGTCCGTATTTAAAGGATTTCCAAACGTAGACCAAGGAAAACAACCTATAATTCAGTATACAGACGGTTATAAAGTATCTCTCTGGATGGAAAAGGGGTTAATAATGGCTGCCGTTACAGCCCCCGAATAGCTCAAAGCACCATCAACAAACCAAAACCTTGGCTCGATATTCACAGAGATACGTTTATACTGCTTCGTCTCTGAAATAAATGAGTCTGTTATGACTGAAAGTGAAATCAAAGATTACCTATATAACAACATTCCCTTAGCAAAGGCAATGGATGTAGAAGTTCTTGATGTAAGCAAATACTCACTTACGCTAAAAGCACCTCTTTACAGTAACAGCAACATGCATGGCACTGCGTTTGGCGGCAGTTTATCTTCCATAGCGTTATTAACTGGCTGGAGCCTAATTCATTCTCAAATCACGGATCAATGGCTCCCAACAGGCGACTTAGTGATCGCCGAAGCAAATATCGTTTATGAAAAGCCAGTCGCTACTGATCTAGTTGCGCAAGCCAAAGTGGATCAAACCCTCTTTCAAAACTTTGTTAACACCTATAAAGAGAAAGGGAAAGCACGCATTACCATTGAAATAGAAGTGGTTACAGAGAAAGGAACAGGCTGTCGAATGAAAGGGTGTTACGCTTTGATTCAACAAAGCGTTTGATCAAAAAATCGCTAAAATCGGTTCTAAAACAATAAATTTACGTATCTTCTCGCCAAAACGGCGCATAAAATTTAAACAACACTTGTTTGGTCGCCTTGTTTTCTCTATAATTCTCGGCCTCAAATTTGAAGTGTATACAATTCATTTGCCTTAATAGGTAGTAATATATTATGAAAAGAACTTTTCAACCTAGCGTACTAAAGCGTAAGCGTACTCACGGTTTCCGTGCTCGTATGGCTACTGCTAACGGCCGTAAGATTATCAATGCACGTCGTGCAAAAGGTCGTAAGGCTTTAACTGTTTAATCGACAGTTAAGACTTATTCAATGTCTGGTTATAGCTACCCAAAACAGTTAAGACTCTTAACCCCAAGGGACTATAGCCGGGTATTTGAAAACAGTCAGTTTAAAGTGACTGGTCCCCTCGGCGTATTCATCGCTACCCCTAATGAACTTAATCACCCCCGCATCGGTTTTGTTATTGCAAAAAAGAAAGTAAGATTTGCAGTAGGTCGTAATCGAATAAAGCGTGTCATCAAAGACTGCTATCGTCTTAGTCAACATAAGCTTCCTTCCGTCGATATTGTATTTATTGCTCGCCCAGGTATTGGCGAAAAAGAAAATATAGCCATCACGAAGTTTTGTAAGTACAGCTGGCATAAGCTTTCTGAACAAGCAAAAAAAGCCGCTAAAGCATAATTCACAGATTGCTTCCCAATTTATCCCCTCTGAAATCCCAAACTCTTTTGATTAGCGCCATTATTAAGCAGGTTATTTCTGGCTCTTCGCGCAACAAATGAATAAAATGTGCGCTGTTCCTGGAAAGCGTTACTGAAGTTTTCCTCAAACTCATCGATTAAAGAAGTTTGGCCTAAATTATGGATTTTCAAAGAGTCGCATTGATTCTTGGTTTGGCAGTGGTTTCTTATCTACTGGTTTTACAGTGGAATGAAGACTACGGTCAGCCAACAACAACACAACAAGTATCTTCGGCACCCGTTTTATCTGATTCGGTAACCAGCTTACCGACAGAAACAACGTCACCTAGTGCACCAGCAGGTGATGTACCAACCGTTATCGAAGAGCCCGTCGTAACCAAAACCACGGATACTCCGACGAAGAGTCGCATTATCCGCGTCGTTACAGACACCCAACAGATACTAATCGATACGTTAGGCGGTGACATCATTGAGGTTCAATTACCTCAATATCCAGTATCAATCGATCAACCAGATACACCATTCCGTTTGCTTGAACAAACACCTGCAAGAATTTATACCGCTCAATCAGGTCTTATCGGTAAAGACGGTCCAGATAAATCATCTAAAACTCGTCCGGTTTATCAAACATCCGCCAACGAGTTCAGTTTAAAAGACAATGAAGATAAATTAACCGTTGATTTGAACTTCAGTAAAGACGGTGTCTCTATCACAAAGCGCTATACATTTACACGAGGCGACTATTTGGTTCAGCTAGAGCACATTGTTGATAACCAAACAGATTCAGATTGGAGTGCAAATATTTTCGCTCAAATCAAACGAGATCGAAGTTCAGATCCGAGCCAGGGTAACGCAATGGGCATGCAAGCCTATTTAGGTGCAGCCTTGTTTACACCTGAAGAGCCTTATACAAAAATCGACTTTGATGACATGGATGAGCAAAATTTCAGCCAAAAAATCAATGGCGGTTGGTTAGCAATTCTTCAACATTACTTCATCAGTGCTTGGGTCCCTTCATCTGAAGGCGCTTACAATTATCAAACACGCGTCCTTAAAGATAAGGGCCTATACATTGTAGGTTTAACAGGCCAACGATTTACCGTAGCACCAGGAAGCACTGAAACTGTCGACTTACAGTTCTATGCGGGTCCGAAAATTCAAGATCAATTAAAAGAAATTGCAAACGGCTTAGAATATACCATTGATTACGGCTGGTTATGGTTTATAGCTCAACCACTGTTCTGGTTACTGAACATGCTGCATGGCGTTGTTCAAAACTGGGGTCTTGCCATTATCTTAGTAACAGTAGTAATTAAAGCCGTATTCTTCCCATTATCTGCAGCGAGCTACCGATCAATGGCGAATATGCGTCGTGTTGCTCCTAAGCTGCAAGATCTGAAAGAACGTTATGGTGATGATCGTCAAAAGATGTCGCAAGAGATGATGTCTCTCTATAAAGAAGAGAAAATTAACCCACTTGGTGGTTGCTTACCAATACTGGTTCAAATGCCGGTGTTCATCGCTCTTTATTGGGTATTAATGGAAAGTGTGGAATTACGCCAGGCGCCATTCTATCTTTGGATCATTGATCTATCCGTGAAAGATCCATTCTTTATTCTGCCTATTTTGATGGGGATCACGATGTTCATTCAAACGTCTCTGAACCCAACACCGCCAGACCCAACGCAGGCAAAAGTAATGAAGATGATGCCAATCATGTTTACGTTCTTCTTCATGTTCTTCCCGGCCGGTCTTGTTCTTTACTGGCTAGTAAACAACATCTTATCGATTGCACAGCAATCGTATATAAATAAGAAAATCGCAGGATAACTGTTTCTGCTACTAAAAAAGCTCCTTCGGGAGCTTTTTTATTGTCTGAATACTTTCTAGAAGACCAATCGCCGTATAAAATTTCCCTATAAACGGTAATATCACGACCTAACGATCAATCAATAGAAGTAACTCATGTCCAAACTCTACACCGAAGACACAATTGCAGCTCAAGCAACCCCTCCAGGAAGAGGAGGGGTCGGTATCATTCGTATTTCTGGACCCCAAGCAAAAGCCCTCTCAGAACAAATCACAAAAAAGCAGCTGAAGCCTCGGTTTGCCCATTACGGTCCATTTTACGATCGAAACAACCAGCAGATAGACGAAGGGCTTGCATTGTTTTTTCCTGGCCCAAATTCCTTTACAGGTGAAGATGTTTTAGAGCTTCAAGGTCATGGAGGCCCTGTTGTTCTTGATATGCTTCTATCGAATATAGTTGCATCTAATGTTCGCATGGCAAACCCAGGGGAGTTTTCTGAACGGGCTTTTTTAAACGATAAAATGGATCTTACTCAGGCCGAAGCCATTGCCGATTTGATTGACTCAGCCTCAGAGCAAGCCGCTAAATGTGCATTACGATCGTTGCAAGGTGAGTTTTCAAAACGAATTAAAAGTCTCGTTGAATCACTTATTCAATTAAGGATATACGTAGAAGCCGCCATTGATTTTCCAGAAGAAGAAATTGATTTCCTCGCGGACGGCAAAGTTGAGAATGATTTACGAACGATTCAACAAAACCTATTTAAAGTTAAAGAGGAAGCCAATCAAGGCGCATTAATGCGAGAAGGGATGACCGTTGTTATTGCTGGTCGTCCTAATGCAGGCAAGTCTTCGTTACTAAATGCGCTTTCAGGTAAAGACTCCGCCATCGTAACCTCCATTGCAGGCACAACCCGTGATGTACTCAGAGAACATATTCACATAGATGGAATGCCACTTCATATCATTGATACAGCAGGTCTTCGAGAAAGTCCTGATGAAGTAGAACAAATTGGCATCCAAAGAGCTTGGCAAGAAATTGAAAAAGCAGATCGAATCTTACTCATGGTTGATAGTACGCAAGATCAATCCAACGACCCTAAAAATATCTTGCCTGACTTTATTCATCGACTGCCAAGCAACATTCCTATCAGTATCATTCGAAATAAAATTGATCAATCCGGTGAAAAAACAGGGATCAGCCAAAACACGCTCAATCAAGATGTGATCCGCCTTTCAGCCAAAGAGCAGCATGGAATTGATCTTCTTCGCGATCATTTGAAACAATGCATGGGATTCCAAAGTACGACTGAAGGTGGGTTTATTGCACGTCGTCGTCACTTGGACGCACTGCTTCGAGCAGAAGTTTCTATTGAAACAGGGTTGAATCAGCTGACTATGATGGGGGCTGGAGAATTACTGGCGGAAGATTTAAAAGATGCACAAAACCATTTGTCTGAAATTACCGGTGAATTCACTTCCGATGACCTACTAGGAAGGATCTTTACCAGCTTCTGTATTGGTAAGTAACGAATTTAAAGCTCTTTTAAAAAAGAGCTTTCCTCTTTTTCCTTTAAAATTAACGTCCCCAGAATAAGTCCACTCAGCTCAATCCTAAGAAAACAGCCTTTTATCGGCTTACTGCCCTGACATATCCGGCTACATCAAACAATAACAATAAACTCGACTCTTTCTCTTAATGGCCCTAACACATTCATTTATCAATGATACCTAAACTTATTAACAGACTTAATCACAAATCCTATAAACAATAATTACTAATAAAATCAATTAATTAATGTAACTTTTTAAAGTTAACACCCTTATACATAGAAATTTATTCACAGAAAAAAATTCATTTACATCAGGATAGGTACAAATGAATAACATTTTGATAACAGTAGGTACAATATCTTCATTAGCCCACGTACAGATTGTGGAAAAGTATTCATTGTGGATAACCAACATGTTATTCAACCACTTATAACCAGCATATACGCCCCTTTTACAGACGTAACGTACGTAGTTATAACTTAAAATTATTGTTTAAATACATAAACTTAATGTACTTATCAACAGAAAATAGCCTCCTCTATAATTACTATATATATCTAAAAACATAAAAGAAATAAAACATATATATACATAAAGAAGAGGTTAATTATTTATTGTGAAGATCATCATTTATAAATTGGTCATTTATTAACCTTGCTATATAATGCGGCGAAATTTTCAGACGTGTTAAATAAAACCGTCAGTTAAATGTAACGCTTGAGGTATACCTAGTGGATTTTCCAGAACATTTTGATGTCATTGTTATTGGTGGTGGACATGCAGGAACAGAAGCTGCACTCGCTGCTGCAAGAATGGGAAGCAAAACACTTTTATTGACTCATAATGTCGACACACTAGGACAAATGTCTTGTAATCCGGCCATTGGAGGCATTGGTAAAAGTCATTTAGTAAAAGAAGTTGATGCTCTTGGTGGAGCGATGGCCACTGCAACAGATAAAGGAGGCATTCAATTTAGAGTTCTGAATTCAAGAAAAGGGCCTGCTGTTCGAGCAACAAGAGCACAAGCAGATCGACTTCTTTATAAAACAGCCATTCGAGAAATATTAGAAAACCAGCCGAATTTACAAATATTTCAACAATCTGCGGATGACTTAATTGTCACCGGTGACCGAGTTCAAGGGGTTGTTACTAATATGGGGATCCGTTTTATGGCTGCTTCAGTCGTATTAACTACGGGTACCTTTCTAGGCGGTGTTATTCATATAGGAATGGAAAATCAGCCCGGTGGTCGAGCGGGTGATGCACCCTCGAATGCATTGGCTAAACGTCTTCGAGAATTACCTTTCCGAGTTGATAGGCTAAAAACCGGAACACCTGCGCGTATTGATCGTAGAACTGTTGATTTCTCAGTAATGCAAGAACAATGGGGTGATACACCTCGGCCAGTGATGTCATATTTAGGCTCTGTTAATCAACATCCAGAGCAAGTTTGCTGTTATGTAACTTATACGAATGAGAAGACTCATGACATTATTCGAGGTGGATTGGATCGATCTCCAATGTATGCAGGCGTAATTGAAGGCGTGGGCCCTCGTTACTGTCCTTCCATTGAAGACAAGGTTGTACGCTTCTCCGATCGTGATTCTCATCAAATATTTGTTGAACCAGAAGGGTTAACAACAAATGAACTATACCCAAATGGCATATCAACCAGTTTACCTTTTGATGTTCAGATTGAAATGATTCGTTCAATTCAAGGGTTTGAAAACGCGCACATTATGCGTCCGGGTTATGCGATTGAGTATGATTTCTTTAATCCGCAAGATTTGAAATCTTCATTAGAAACGAAGTTTATTGATGGATTATTCTTTGCTGGTCAAATTAATGGAACAACAGGGTATGAAGAAGCAGCTGCTCAAGGGCTTTTAGCGGGGGCAAATGCATCATTAAAAGTTCAGGGTAGAGATGCTTGGTGCCCTCGTCGTGATGAAGCTTATATGGGGGTTCTTGTTGATGATCTTATTACGTTAGGAACTAAAGAACCGTACCGAATGTTTACCAGCCGTGCGGAATACCGATTAATTTTGCGTGAAGATAACGCGGATATTCGATTAACGGAGAAGGGCCGTGAACTTGGCTTAGTGGATGATCATCGTTGGGCTATCTTCAATGAGAAACGAGAAAATATTGAAAAAGAAAATCAGCGTTTATCATCAACGTGGGTATTACCCAATACAGAAGAAGCTGAAACGATAAATTTAAAGCTAAAAAGCCCATTAAATCGTGAATACTCTTTGCATGATCTGGTCAAACGTCCCGAAATTCGTTATCAGGACATAGCGAGTTTGAAGGGCGAGCCTGTTACTGACAATGAACAAGTAGCTGAGCAAGTTGAGATTCAGATCAAATACGATGGGTACATTGCTCGTCAGCAGGAAGAAGTTGAACGCTTACGAAAAAATGAAAATACCAAATTACCTGACGATTTAGATTATGATTCAATGTCAGGACTGTCCAATGAAATTAAATTAAAACTGAATGACGTGCGTCCTACCACGATAGCTCAGGCTTCTCGTATATCAGGCGTGACACCTGCGGCGATATCGTTGTTGTTAGTTCATTTAAAAAAACGTGATTTAGTCACTAAACAGAGTGCTTAATGGAAACGGTTTTAAAACATCAACTTATTCAGGGTGTTGAACATCTTGAATTGAATTTGTCAGATCACCAAATTGATCAATTGGCAGATTACATCGATTTATTAATGAAATGGAATAAAGCCTATAATTTAACGGCGATTCGTGATCCTAAAGAGATGGTGGTTAAACATCTCTTGGACAGTCTGTCCATTGTGTCTCATATTGATGACAGTCCTTTACTGGATGTAGGTACAGGGCCTGGATTACCCGGCATTCCCTTAGCGATTACTAGACCCGATTTAGATATCACGTTGCTTGATAGTAATGGGAAGAAGACTCGGTTTCTTACTCAGGCAAAAGTAAGCTTAAAGTTGGATAACGTAACGGTAATTCATGGTCGAGTAGAAGATGCAGTTTCTGCTTCGAATACGGATTCAGATAAAAGATATAAAATCGTCACCTCCAGAGCCTTTGCATCCTTATCAGATATGGTTACACTTGCCCGAGATACACTTGCTACCGGTGGACGATTTGTAGCAATGAAAGGTGTGGTACCGGAAGAAGAAATATCTGCATTGCCTGTTTGGGTCTCTGTAGAGGAAATTATTTCTTTAACCGTTCCAAATCTCGACGGTGAGCGTCATCTTATTATTCTTAAGCCTGACGCTAACTGAGTCTGTTATATTTTCTTGTCGTATAAAAGATTAATTAATCCAGAAAGTTGGCTTCACAAGGGACTATCGTTCTTAAAGGAACTTCCCCTCATAAGAACAAACCTGTTAAAGGAAACGCCTGTGGCTAAAATCATTGCTGTGACAAATCAAAAAGGCGGTGTTGGTAAGACAACAACGTGTGTCAACTTAGGTGCATCTTTAACGGCAACTAAGCGGAAAGTATTAATTATTGATATGGATCCGCAAGGCAATGCAACCATGGGGAGTGGGGTCGATAAGCATGAATTGGACTTATCAATCTATGATCTTCTCGTGGGAAAAGCGCATATTTATGACATCATTAAAAAACAAGTACCTGCAGGTTTCGATTTAATACCTGCCAATGGTGATTTAACAGCAGCAGAAGTTGAATTACTGGATTTGGATTTTAAAGAATTAAGATTACGGAACACGCTAAACGATGTTCGTGAGCTTTATGATTATATTCTGATTGATTGCCCACCATCCCTAAATATGCTGACTGTAAATGCCTTGTGTGCATCGAGCGGTGTATTGATTCCAATGCAGTGTGAGTACTATGCGTTGGAAGGGTTAAGTGCATTGATGAATACCGTTCAACAGATTGCTGATCGAGTGAACCCTTCACTGAAAGTTGAAGGTATTCTCCGTACTATGTTCGATCCAAGGAACAGTTTGACTCGAGATGTATCGGAGCAATTAATCAGCTATTTTGATGACCGTGTCTACACTACGGTTATTCCAAGAAATGTTCGCTTAGCTGAAGCGCCTAGTCATGGCTTACCTGTTTTAAGTTACGATCGGAATTCTAAGGGTGCAAAAGCCTATATTGCATTGGCTGGCGAAGTAAATCGAAAAACAAAAGCAGAGAGAGATGCCTTAGTACCTGCGTAAATCAGGTGATTAAAATGGCAATGGACTGTAGTGAAGACGTAGGTAGTTAATTAGATGGCAACAAAAAAACGTGGATTGGGTCGTGGTCTGGATGCTTTGTTGGGTGCTGCAGCGCCAAAACAACCCCCCGAGTCAAGTAATGACCAGAATACGTCTTCAAATGATGGCAGCTTTATAGACGTGCCTGTTGAGTTTGTTCAACGAGGTAAGTACCAACCGCGAATGGACATAGATCCTGAATCGCTAGAAGAATTATCTGCTTCTATTAAAGCACAAGGGATCATGCAACCCATTGTGATTCGGCCTATCAAAGCCAATCGTTATGAAATTATTGCAGGTGAGCGCCGTTGGAGAGCAGCTCAGATGGCTGGTCTTGAAAAGGTACCTGCCATTATTCGTGAAATAGCAGATGAAGCTGCTATAGCAATGGCTCTGATAGAGAATATTCAGCGAGAAGATCTGAATCCTATTGAAGAAGCAAGAGCATTATCAAGGCTGCAACAGGAGTTCGAGTTAACCCAACAAGAAGTTGCTGATGCCGTGGGTAAATCAAGAACGGCTGTCACTAACTTATTACGCTTAATGAATCTGGTTGATGACGTTAAAACATTACTAGAGCGTGGTGATTTGGATATGGGGCATGCTCGTGCTCTGCTGTCGCTTGATGGGATTCAACAAATAGAGTTAGCCCGACGTGTGGTATCTGAAGAATTAACCGTTCGACAGACAGAAGCATTGGTGAAAAAAGTTTTAAATAATGAATCTTCAGAAAAGCCTGTCGAAGAAAAAAGGGTAGATCCTGATATTTCACGATTGGAAGAAACTCTGGCAAATAGGCTTGGATCCCCAGTTAAAATTAACCATTCTGAAAAGGGTAAGGGCAAATTAACCATTTCATATGCTTCTTTAGATGAGTTGGATGGGATTTTAAGTCACTTGAAATAAAAAAATCTCTCATTTCTAGTGGAGTAAAATACCGTTCACTCCCTATATCTAGTGTTTGTTTAATATCCAGCCAAATAATTGCTACATTTTTCCCCTCAGTTGTTGAAGAGCAGGAGCAATATCAATATACTTTGCTCACCAAAAATCAGGGGTACTGGGATCGGTAGCTAAAAACTGTTTTTTTGAATGTTAAATTGTATGGTATGAGAAAGAAGTACAGCGTATGCGATCTACGGTTCCAACGCCTCCTGTCATGCGAATAATTGTTGCCCAGGTTGTTGTTGTTTTATTAATAGCGATATTGTTTTTTATTTTTAGGGGCAACGTCGCTGCATTATCTTCCTTGTGCGGCGGAATGATTTATACGATCCCGAATGCGTATTTTATTAGAAAGGCTTGGCAGTATTTAGGTGCCAGTAGAATGGTTCATACTGTAAGCTCTTTCTACAAAGGTGAAACGTGGAAAATGTTTCTTTCGGCATTGTTATTTGCGGCGTTATTTAAGACATTTCCGCAAGCCGATATGGTCGCCGTGTTTTCAGCTTTTGGAGCAGCGATGTTGATGAATATCTGTGCTCCATTGTATGTAAAATTTTTATAACTATTAACTTTAGACTGTCGAGAAAAGATATGGCTGCAGGTACACCTACCGAGTATATCCGACACCACTTGCAAAATTTGACCTATGGTCAAAAAACAGATGGTAGTTGGGGATTTGCTAGTTCAGCTCAAGAGGCTGCTGATATGGGCTTTTGGGCGATTCACGTGGACTCCATGTTTTGGTCTATTACCTTAGGCATGTTGTTCTTGTTTTTGTTCCGTAAAGTTGCAAAAGCAGCTAATTCGGATGTTCCTACCGGTTTTCAGAACTTTATTGAGATGATCTTTGAATTCATCGAAGACACCGTAAAAAGTTCGTTTCATGGCCGTAGTGCTTTGATTGCTCCTTTATCCCTGACTATTTTTGTTTGGGTATTCCTGATGAACTTGATGGATTTGGTACCTGTTGACTGGATTCCTTATGTAAGTTCCATCGCAGGTATCGAATATATGAAAGTCGTACCTACTACCGATCCTAACGTTACTATCGGTATGGGCTTTACGATTTTCTTCCTTATTATTTTCTATAGCATTAAGATCAAAGGCTTTGGTGGGTTCACTAAAGAATTGACGCTTCACCCTTTCAATCATCCGGCGATGATTCCGGTGAACTTTATGCTAGAGACAATTAACCTTGTTGCTAAGCCTGTTTCTCTTGGTCTTCGACTATTCGGAAACATGTACGCCGGTGAAATGATCTTCATCTTGATCGCTTTACTGTTTAGTGCTGGATGGGTTATGGGTGCACTTGGTGGTGTCTTACAACTTGGCTGGGCAATTTTCCATATTTTGGTAATTACACTTCAGGCTTACATCTTCATGGTTCTTACCGTGGTGTATTTAAGCCAGGCGTGTGAAGACCATTAGTACCTTTAAACTTTAAACTAACCAACCTTAAATTTTAGGAGATATATAATGGACGCAGGTATAATCTATATCGCAGCGGCAATTCTGATCGGTTTAGGTGCTCTTGGTACAGCGATTGGTTTCGCTTTGCTAGGTGGTCGTCTACTTGAAAGTACTGCACGTCAGCCTGAACTGGCTCCAATGCTTCAAGGTAAAATGTTCCTGATGGCTGGTCTATTGGATGCTGTTCCAATGATCGGTGTAGGTATTGCAATGTACCTAATCTTTGCAGTAGCTTAATTATTTTTGGTTTACCAGAAATCAAGGTTACCGAAAATAAATTCACTGTAGGGGTGTTGGCGTGAACATTAACTTGACACTGATTGGCCAAACTATCGCGTTTGCCGTTTTTGTGTGGTTCTGTATGAAATTCGTATGGCCACCATTGATGGCTGCTCTTGAAGAGCGTCGTAAGAAAATTGCTGATGGTTTGGATGCCGCTAATCGTGCCCAACGTGATTTGGAGCTGGCTCAAGATAAAGCTATGCAACAAATACGTGAAGGTAAAGAAGAAGCTGCGAAACTAATCGAGCAAGCCAACAAGCGTGCAAGTCAGATTATCGATGATGCAAAAGAAACTGCTCAAGCCGAAGGCGATCGCATTAAAGCGGGCGCACAAGCTGAAATTGAGCAGGACGTGAATCGTGCTAAAGAGGCATTGCGTTCACAAGTTGCTACACTGGCTGTTGCTGGTGCTGCACAGATTCTTGAGCGTTCGGTAGATGAGAATGCACATAAAGAGCTGCTCGACAAACTAGCGTCGGAACTTTAAGCAGAGGTTGATCAATGGCTGAATTAACCACACTCGCGAGGCCGTACGCAAAAGCAGCTTTTAAGTTTGCTCTTGAGAACAGCCAGCTGGATCAGTGGTCAGCTGGTTTGGGCATTGCGTCTCAGACTGCAGCGGATAAAGAGGCAGCAGTGCTGCTATCGGCACCGCAGCTGAGTTCTGACCAGAAAGCAAAACTGATCATCGATGTATGTGGTGAATCAAGCAATGATGGTTTAAAGAACTTTCTATCTGTTCTTACCGCAAATCATCGTTTGGCATTATTGCCAGAAATTACAGTTTTGTTTGAAAAATATAAAGCCGATCAAGAACAATCAATTGACGTAGATATTACTTCTGCGTTTGATCTGGCGAATGACGAACAGCAAAAATTGGCTACAGTATTGAGTCAGAAATTCAGTCGTGAAATTCATGTGTCTACAGACACTGATAAATCATTGATTGGCGGCGTCGTAATTCGTTCAGGTGACATGGTGATTGACGGCTCAGTAGCTGGACGACTTGAAAAGTTGGCCGAAGCGATCAATTCCTAAGTTGCCTTGAGCATTGAGGATAAAAGCATGCAGCAACTGAATCCATCAGAGATCAGCGATATTATCAAGAAGCGCATTGAAAATTTAGATGTGACTTCTGAAGCCCGCAACGAGGGCACCATCGTCAGTGTATCTGACGGTATCGTACGTATTCACGGTCTAGCTGACGTGATGTACGGCGAAATGATTGAGTTTGTAGGTGGCGTTTACGGTATGGCTCTAAACTTAGAGCGTGATTCTGTAGGTGCTATCGTATTGGGTGATTACCTAAGTCTACAAGAAGGCCAGAAAGCAAAATGTACTGGTCGTATTCTTGAAGTACCTACAGGTGAAGGTCTACTTGGTCGCGTTGTTGACGCACTGGGTAACCCACTTGACGGTAAAGGCCCAATTGAAAATGCAGTAATGGCTCCAGTGGAGAAAGTAGCTCCTGGTGTTATTGCTCGTCAGTCAGTTGACGAACCAGTTCAGACTGGTCTTAAGTCAATTGATGCCATGGTTCCTGTTGGTCGTGGTCAGCGAGAGTTGATCATTGGTGACCGTCAGACAGGTAAGACTGCAATCGCTATTGATGCAATCATTAACCAGAAAGGCACTGGCGTTAAATGTATCTACGTTGCCGTAGGTCAGAAGCAATCTTCAATTGCGAACGTTGTTCGCAAATTAGAAGAACATGGCGCAATGGCTCATACCATTATCGTTGTTGCTTCTGCATCAGAACCAGCTTCTATGCAATTCCTTGCACCATATGCTGGTTGTGCGATGGGTGAATACTTCCGTGACCGTGGTGAAGACGGACTGATTGTATATGATGATTTAACCAAGCAAGCTTGGGCTTATCGTCAAATCTCTCTACTTCTTCGTCGTCCACCAGGTCGTGAAGCATACCCAGGTGATGTTTTCTATCTTCATTCACGTCTACTTGAGCGTGCGTCTCGAGTGAATGCTGAATACGTAGAAAAGTTCACTAACGGTGAAGTAAAAGGTAAAACGGGTTCTTTGACGGCATTGCCAATCATTGAAACTCAAGGTGGTGACGTATCTGCGTTCGTACCTACTAACGTAATTTCTATTACTGATGGTCAGATCTTCTTGGAAACTAACCTGTTTAACTCAGGTATTCGTCCAGCGATCAACGCCGGTCTTTCTGTATCACGTGTAGGTGGTGCGGCACAGACTAAAGTAGTTAAGAAGTTAGGTGGTGGTGTTCGTCTTGCATTGGCTCAGTATCGTGAACTTGCAGCATTTGCTCAGTTTGCCTCTGATCTTGATGAAGCGACTCGTAAGCAGCTAGAACACGGTCAGCGTGTTACTGAGCTTATGAAGCAGAAACAATATGCTCCACTTAGCGTTGCGGAAATGGCTGTTAGCCTGTTCGCTGCTAACGAGGGTTTCCTCGATGACGTTGAAGTAAATAAAGTTGTAAGTTTTGAAGAAGCTCTTTTGAGCTACGCAAACGCAGAGCATGCAACATTGATGGCTAAGATCAACGAAAAAGGCGATTACAATAGTGACATCGCTGCTGGTCTTAAAGAAGCTATTGAGAAATTCAAAGCTACTCAGACTTGGTAATTGCTTAGGCTCGCCCTCTGGGCGAGCTGTAGATTTATCATGAGTGGCCTGGATCAACGTTTATAGGCAGTGACATCATGGCAGTCGGAAAAGAGATTCGCACGCAAATAGGTAGTGTTAAGAGCACGCAGAAAATTACTAACGCTATGCAAATGGTAGCGACAAGTAAGATGCGTAAAGCTCAGGACAGAATGGCTTCTAGTCGTCCTTTCGCTGACCGTATGCGTCAGGTGATTGGTCACGTTGCGGAATCCAGTCCAGAGTACAAGCACGCTTTTATGCAAGAGCGTGAGGTCAAGCGTGTTGGCTATATTGTCGTCAGTTCTGATCGCGGTTTGTGCGGTGGTTTAAACTCGAACTTGTTTCGTAGTCTTACTAAAGACATGAAGCAATGGGTTGACCAGGGTGCGGAAGTCAGCCTTTGTACTATTGGTACAAAAGCTCAAGGTTTCTTCCGTGGCTTAGGCATGAAAATCGATGGTTCAGTAAACCAATTAGGTGATACACCTTCGGTTGAACAACTTGTCGGTGCCGTTAAGGTTATGTTGGATGCTTACGCAGAAGGCAAAATTGATCGACTGTATGTGTCATACAACACTTTTGTGAACAGTATGACGCAGGAGCCAACAACGACTCAGTTACTTCCTTTGCCAAAGGTAGAAGAAGTGACAGAACGTGCTCACAACTGGGATTATATTTATGAGCCTGAAGCGCAAGAACTTCTAGAGAAGTTGCTTCAGCGATTTGTAGAGTCTCAGGTGTACCAGGCTGTTGTTGAGAATAATGCGAGCGAACAAGCTGCTCGTATGATGTCAATGAAAAACGCAACCGACAACGCAGGTCAGTTTATCAAGGAGCTTGAGCTTCTTTATAACAAAGCACGTCAAGCAGCGATTACTCAGGAATTGTCTGAGATCGTGAGTGGCGCAGCGGCTGTTTAGTAAATAAGATTTTATCTTAATTACAAACACGCTTGGCGATTGTAAACGAATTATATTTGGTTATTAATGAGGAACCAATATGAGCGGACGTATCGTACAGATTATCGGCGCCGTCATTGACGTGGAATGTCCACGTGACAACGTACCTAGAGTGTACGACGCGCTGAAAGTTGTAGGCAAAGAAACTACGCTTGAAGTTCAGCAGCAATTGGGCGACGGCATCGTTCGTACCATTGCAATGGGTTCAACTGAAGGTCTATCTCGTGGTCTTGAAGTTGAAAATACTGGAGCTCCAATTGAAGTACCTGTGGGTGTAGAAACTCTAGGTCGTATCATGGACGTTCTAGGTGACCCAATTGATGAGAAAGGTCCAATCGGCGAACAAACTCGTTCAGCGATTCACCGTAAGGCACCTTCTTATGAAGAACAAGCAGCATCTAACGAGTTGCTTGAAACAGGTATCAAGGTAATCGACTTGGTCTGCCCATTTGCTAAGGGTGGTAAAGTTGGTTTGTTTGGTGGTGCTGGTGTTGGTAAGACTGTAAACATGATGGAGCTTATTCGTAACATTGCGATTGAGCACTCAGGTTATTCAGTATTTGCTGGTGTTGGTGAGCGTACTCGTGAGGGTAATGACTTCTACCACGAAATGACAGATTCTAACGTAATCGATAAAGTTGCGTTGGTATATGGTCAGATGAATGAGCCTCCTGGAAACCGTCTACGTGTTGCGTTGACTGGTCTTACTATGGCTGAGAAGTTCCGTGACGAAGGTCGTGACGTTCTATTGTTCGTTGACAACATCTATCGTTACACATTGGCGGGTACTGAAGTATCTGCACTTCTTGGTCGTATGCCGTCAGCGGTAGGTTATCAGCCAACTCTTGCAGAAGAGATGGGTGTACTTCAGGAACGTATTACATCTACGAAGGAAGGTTCAATTACTTCTATCCAGGCTGTATATGTGCCTGCGGATGATTTGACCGATCCATCACCTGCAACAACCTTTGCTCACTTGGATGCGACAGTTGTATTGTCACGTCAGATTGCTGAGCTAGGTATTTATCCTGCGATTGATCCTCTAGATTCAACTTCACGTCAGTTGGATCCTCTAGTAGTTGGTCAAGAGCATTATGATATTGCTCGTGGTGTACAGACAGTTCTTCAGCGTTATAAAGAACTGAAAGACATCATTGCGATCCTAGGTATGGATGAGCTATCTGAAGAAGATAAGCTTGTTGTAACTCGTGCTCGTAAGATTCAGCGTTTCTTATCTCAACCATTCTTCGTTGCTGAAGTATTTACTGGAGCTCCTGGTAAGTACGTATCTCTTAAAGACACTATTAGTGGCTTTACAGGTATTTTGGCTGGCGACTATGATGAATTGCCTGAACAGGCTTTCTACATGGTAGGCGCAATTGAAGAAGCAGTTGAAAAAGCGAAAACTGTGTAAGCAAACCGGTTTAAGAGGCAACTAACATGGCTATCACCGTGCACTGCGATATCGTAAGCGCAGAAGATCAAATCTTCTCCGGTTTGGTGGAGTTAGTAGTTGCAGCCGGTAAGATGGGTGACCTAGGTATCGCACCAGGTCATACCCCATTGCTTACTGAGCTGAAGCCTGGCCCTGTTCGAGTTATCAAACAGAACGGCGAGGAAGAAGTTTTCTTTGTTTCTGGTGGCTTTATGGAAGTACAGCCAAATCTAATCAGCGTATTGGCAGACACTGCTGTACGTGGTGAAGATTTGGATGTTCAAGCTGCTGAAGAAGCACGATCTCAAGCTCAAACTGGGCTTGAAAATCGAGCAGATGACTTTGAATACTCAGTTGCTGCGACAAAACTAGCAGAAGCAACAGGTATGTTACGTACTATCGGCGAACTTCGTAAGAAGGTTGGCGCTGGGCGTTAATATCTAGCAGACGCTAAAAGAAGGTAGCCTCGGCTACCTTTTTTTATGTCCAAAATTAAGTTAATTGATTAATGCTAATTAATTACATGAGCGTGAATAAACGGATTCTCAATTAGATTGATAGTATATCTGGTGGTTATTTGAGCAAGAATCTGGTTTTTTAGTATGTCTTTTAATCATTTATTAACCGTTAATAATAAAGTTTGAATATAATTAAAATAAAGTAGAAAAAGGGCTTGTATAGGACAGATTAATCCCTATAATGCGCTCCACGTTCTGAGAGGGGCAAGCGGTAAAGCTGATTGGGCTGAGGTTTGATTGGTGATCGCGATTCTGAATTGAATCACTTCTCCAGAAGGTTGAAAAAAGAGGTTGACACA
>JADFAD010000009.1 GCA_015665455.1 Oceanospirillaceae bacterium
GCAGAACGCCAATGGAAACATTGCTCGATGGTAAAAGTATCTGGAAGGAAAAGTTCATAGGCTGAACCTGACCTGACAGACACCATCTCAAAATCGGTAACTGTCAGATCAAGTCTGAACTACTACACATGAACTGACGTTCCACCTTTAGTATAATTCCATTTTGCTTTGCGTATTCAAAAGCCTTTAAACAATCTTCATCCTTAAAACTATCTGTCCTGTATTGCTCATAAACCGCCAATGATTCAAAGCTAAAGACAGCGAAGGCTTCGTAGTTCTTACCTTCACAAGGTAAGAAATAGCCATGGTGAACACCACCGAACTTTTTAACCAGAGGAATCCACATTTTGGCGTAGACTTCGAACTCATCAACTTTATTTGGATCTATCTCATAACGTATATGACAAGAAATCATCCCTTTCTCCTTAACGTCCCTTTCGAATCTGCACGAGAGTATTTAAATGGTTAGAACAGTCCAGACAGTTAATAATTATTTCTTAATGCCCAACGCCCTTAATCGTTTATAGAGCGTATTTCGGCTAACACCTAATTCTTTTGCAGTACGAGAGATGTTCCCGTTGTTTGCGTGGTAAACATTAATAGTACTCTCTTGTACGTTCTCTTTTATACCTTCTCTTGAGAGCTCGATTCGGTCGTCCCTCGAGAGATCTAAATCACTTGATTGATGTTTCGTGACCAATAGATCATCTTGAGACTCCCCTCCATTCACCATCTCATCCAGCGATTCATCGTTATTGTTCGATGGTTCTGTTTGCAACACAGCGTTGGGTGCATCGACCTTATTTGCGGTTCGGCGCTCTTGCCTTCGAATATCCTCAAAAAAGTCATCGGGCAGGTGTTCTGAAGAAACGGCTTCATCGTCCGACATGGCTAACGAGATTTGAATGACACTGACCAGTTGTCGAATATTGCCTGGCCATGGGTGTTGCTGAAAAAGATTAAGAATTTCAGGAGACAACTCAGAACATTGATCCTCAGAACGATGTATACGATAGATTTCTTTGAATAAATCGACTTTGTCGGTTCTATCCCGTAACGGTGGAATTTCTAGATTTAAACCACTCACTCGATAATAAAGGTCTTGCCGAAACAGCCCTTTTTCTACATCGTCTTTCAATGATCGGTTGGTTGCAGATATGACCTTAATATCTACGGAGTAAGACTCTGTGGACCCCAACGGAGTCACCTTTCTTTCCTGCAAGACCCTAAGTAAACGGGCTTGAGCTTTCAGTGGCATTTCACCTATTTCATCCAGAAAAAGCGTCCCTTTATTGGCTTTTCTTATTAAGCCAATGCCACCTTTAGCGCTGGCGCCAGTAAAAGCGCCTTTCTCATAACCAAACAATTCAGATTCAACCAATTCGCTGGGTATCGCAGCACAGTTAACCGCCACCAACGGCTGTTTATTACGACTGCTTTTTTCATGAAGAGCTTTTACAAAGACTTCTTTCCCAACCCCTGTCTCACCGTGAATCAGTATAGGAATTTCCTTCTCTATGATTCGTTCAGCTTGACGTATGCATTTAGCCACCTTTTCATCACCAAAACCTATGCGATTCAAAGAAATATCATCAGACAGGTGACCTTGATCTTCTGGTTGTTCAAGCCGTGATTCAATCATCTTGGATTGAAAACTTCGGTAATCTGTCACCTTTATTTCTGGTAAGGAAGGTCTCTTTATTAGCCCCAACATTTCATACTTACCTAACGCATTTAACGGTATAGGTAAATTTTCTGGGTGGTTTTTCAGTTGAATAACCGAGCAATCAAACAGATTGGATATTTTTGTCAATGATAGATCATGGCCTAAAATAAGCTCAGCTCGCTTATTCGCAGAAACAATCAAGCCTTGCTCATTAAACACAATCAGACCCGACCACGCACTGTCGATGTTCTCTAAATTGGTATTAAAGGTCAGAATAAAATGATCACGATGAAATGTACTGATGATCAATCGATTTTCAACCGACTGCGACATCAACTTAACCAACCCAAACGTATGCGCCTGAGGTAGATAGGCATCACTTGAAACATCCAAGACACCGATCATTTCTTTCTTTGAATTTAAAATCGGAGCAGCAGAGCCAATCATAAAGCGATTAGCCGTAAGAAAGTGTTCATCCCTTTGCACTTGAACTGCATGACCTGTTGCCAAGGCGGTACCTATGGCATTGGTTCCATTGTAGCGTTCTTCCCAACTCACACCTTGGCTAAAGAATTCTTTCGTATTACGACTTAAAAATCGTTGATCACCCCAGCTATCTAGCAACTGGCCACGGTTATCGGTTAGTACAATTAAGCATTGAGTATTCGAGAGAATATTTTCGTAGTAAGGCAGTACTTCATTATTAGTCGTCGTCACTAACGCCTTATGCTCAGCAACAATCGAGTTCAAGTCTCCTTGATCTAATTTCTGTAGCGAGGGCGATGAATTATGATCCAACCCGAATTTTCTACAGCGACCCCAAGAGCTGCTGATCAACTCGTCTTGCTCATTCTTAGGAGACGTTCCATCCATCATTTATATCTCGATACAGCGTGCATAACGCATTATTTTTATTGTTCATACTGATTGAACACTGCTTAGTAGTGTTCATATTTACTGTTCAAAAGTGTTCAAAGTCAACAGAAATAATGATCAGTAACATAAACGAAATCTGTTCATGCTAATGAGCCCTTCTTCACACTTTAAATTATAACCCTTTAAAAACAGATACTTAGATAGCAACCACTTACACAAAGATTTGTTTGGCACCCATATTGCTCTTCCTTGATACCGATAGGATTGTTTTTTTTCTAAAAACGAACGTGTTTATTCCAATAGAAATAGAACTTCGTGAGTACAAAAATAATAAAGGACGGCTACATGTCGCTAACTTTAGAAAATATCACTCGTGTTGTTGATGGTGAAACTCACATTAACACCACGAATCTTAGCCTCGAGCCGGGTTCTTTTAATGTCTTACTAGGTAGGACATTAGCGGGCAAAACATCACTAATGCGGTTAATGGCAGGATTAGATCGACCATCCAGCGGCCGGATATTGATGAATGGTGCCGATGTTACAGGCGTGCCTGTTCAAAAACGCAATATATCCATGGTCTATCAACAGTTCATCAACTACCCCAATTTAACCGTATGGGAGAACATTGCCTCGCCTTTGAAGCTGGCAAAGGTTCAGCCTTCAGAAATAAAAAGGCGTGTCGATGAAGTCGCTCAACTGCTTCATATTGAGCAATACTTGCAAAGACATCCGATGGAGCTGTCAGGTGGACAACAGCAAAGAACCGCAATGGCTCGTGCGTTAGTAAAAGATGCCAGCTTAATACTGTTTGATGAGCCCTTAGTAAACCTTGATTACAAACTGAGAGAAGAACTCAGACAAGAACTGCGTAACTTATTCAAAGCTCGAAACACCATTGCCGTTTACGCAACCACCGAACCCAACGAAGCTCTTGCGCTGGGAGGAACAACATCGTTACTTCACGAAGGGAACATTATTCAAACGGGTCCAGCGGCAAAGGTTTATCGCAACCCGATTAATGTCGATGCAGCCGAGTTATTCAGTGAGCCACCCATTAACCTTGTTCCCGGTCGTATCACAGACAGCCAGGTGTTCATAAGTGAAGCCGTACACTTCCCACTTGTTCAAGAGCTTCAAGGGCTACCGCCCGGCGACTACAAGTTTGGAATTCGCCCGAGTCACATTGGTTTAGTGCCTCATAACGACGATGATCTTGAAATAGCGGTGACCGTGGAGTTGGCCGAAATCAGCGGGTCAGAAACCTTCATGCATGTTAAAAACCAACATTTCCCTTTGGTCATGCAGTTGTCCGGTGTTTATGAGTTTCATACAGACGCTCGCGTAAATGTGTATTTACCCGCACACCGTTTATTTGTGTTCGACATGGAAGGCAAACTTATTAAAGCCCCTTCCCCAATCATTGGAGGTGCGTTCAATGGCTGAGATACATCTTAAGTCACTGGCTCACAGTTACAGTAAAAAACCAACAGGGCCGAGCGATTATGCAATAAGGGAAATGAACCATGTTTGGGAGCACGGTAAAGCTTATGCTTTGCTAGGTCCCTCTGGATGTGGCAAAAGCACCTTATTGAACATTATCTCAGGTCTTCTTTCGCCTTCCGGTGGTGAAATTCTATTTGATAACGTGAAAGTGAATGACATCCCCCCTGAAGATCGAAACATTGCTCAAGTGTTTCAGTTTCCAGTTGTCTACGATTCAATGACCGTTTTTAATAATCTGGCCTTTCCACTTAGAAATCAGAAAGTGCCTGAAGCCAAAGTGACTGCAAAAGTTAATGAAATTGCAGAAATCCTCGAACTTCATAATGTTCTGCATAAAAAAGCCAAAAACCTTACGGCCGATGAAAAACAAAAAGTATCCATGGGGCGGGGTTTAGTTAGAGATAACGTGTCTGCCATTTTGTTTGACGAGCCTCTTACTGTCATCGATCCTCACCTCAAATGGAAACTTCGTCGTAAGCTCAAACAAATTCATGAGCAGTTCAACATCACCATGGTCTATGTAACCCATGATCAGCTTGAAGCATCCACCTTTGCAGATCAAATCGCGTTGATGTACGAAGGGCAAATTGTGCAGTTCGGCACACCTAGAGAACTATTTGAGAAACCCAATCATACCTTTGTGGGTTATTTCATTGGCAGCCCTGGTATGAACATAACAGAAGTCAAACGCATACCGGATGGCGTGTTGTTTGATGACATTGAAGTCCCTTTATCCCCTGCTTTGAATGAAATAGTACAAGCCTCCCCCTCTAAGAACATCAAAATAGGCATTCGCCCTGAGTTTGTAAGAGTGTCGCAAGACCCTACCGAAGGCGCATATCAAGCCCGAGTGATGTACGAGGAAGATCTAGGAACCTATAAGGTTTTGTCCATTCAATTGGGCCAATGGGAACTCAAAGCGATCATAGAAGAAAACGCCGTATCTCCTAAAGGCGTGGCGTATGTCAACTTCCCATCACAATGGTTAAAACTGTATATCGATGAATACCTTGTTGAGGACAACCAATCATGAGAAAAGTTGAAAACAACAAAGCTTGGCTATTAGTTCTACCGGTGTTTCTACTGGTCGCATTTTCGGCCATCGTGCCCTTAATGACCGTAGTTAATTACTCCGTCCAAGACATCTTTGATCAAAACAATGCCTATTTTGTAGGGTCGGAATGGTATCGAGAAATACTGAGAGACCCGCGACTGCACGAATCATTGCTTAGACAGTTTATGTTTTCATTCGCGGTTCTGGCCATTGAAATACCCTTGGGTATCGGAATCGCATTAATGATGCCGACGAAAGGAAAAATGGCCTCCGTCTGCTTGATCCTAGTTGCCATTCCGTTACTCATTCCATGGAACGTGGTTGGCACAATCTGGCAAATCTTTGGCCGCGCAGACATTGGTTTGTTCGGGTGGTCATTAACGAGTTTAGGCATGGATTATAACTATGCATCCAATCCCATTGATGCTTGGGCTACTGTTCTATTGATGGACGTTTGGCATTGGACACCGCTTGTTGCTCTACTTTGTTATTCAGGCCTACGAGCCATCCCTGAAGCGTTTTATCAAGCAGCAAGAATCGACCGAGCATCAAAATGGGCAATCTTTAGGCATATTCAATTACCAAAGTTGAAAAACGTGTTAGTAATTGGAGTTCTGTTGCGCTTCATGGACAGCTTTATGATCTATACCGAACCCTTCGTACTGACAGGGGGTGGTCCAGGCAACTCAACAACGTTTTTAAGCCAAACCCTGACACAAATGGCAATCGGTCAATTTGATCTAGGCCCGGCAGCGGCCTTCTCACTGATTTACTTCTTAATTGTACTGCTCGTTTCTTGGTTGTTCTTTACCACAATCAATCATATGGATAAGGACAAGTAAGACATGGCCATTCAAAAAAGTCGTAATAAAAATATTGGAATCACGCTCTATATCCTGTTCATTCTTGTGCCTATCTATTGGCTATTGAACATGTCATTCAAAAGTAACGAAGAAATATTGGGGGGCTTATCTTTTTGGCCTACAGAATTTACGTTAGAAAACTACGCTGTCATATTCACAGATCCAACGTGGTACATGGGGTACTTTAACTCCATCTTATACGTTGGAATGAACGTAATCATCACCTTGGCGGTAGCCTTACCTGCTGCTTATGCGTTCAGTCGCTATAAATTTTTAGGCGATAAGCAAATGTTCTTCTGGCTATTAACGAACCGTATGGCGCCACCAGCGGTGTTCTTATTGCCTTTCTTTCAATTGTATTCATCCGTCGGTTTGTTCGATACACACATTGCGGTGGCACTGGCGCATTGCCTTTTCAATGTCCCACTGGCCGTTTGGATTCTTGAAGGGTTTATGTCTGGGGTGCCACGAGAAATCGATGAAACGGCCTACATTGACGGTTACAGTTTCCCTAGATTCTTTGGCCGAATCTTCTTACCAATGATTCGCTCAGGTATTGGTGTGACTGCATTCTTCGCCTTCATGTTTTCATGGGTTGAGTTACTGCTCGCGCGGACATTGACGTCAGTTGAGGCCAAACCCATTGCGGCAATCATGACAAGAACGGTAGGTGCTGCAGGCATTGATTGGGGCGTACTGGCTGCAGCGGGTGTGCTTACCATCATCCCCGGTTTACTTGTCATCTGGTTTGTACGAAACCATGTCGCTAAAGGATTTGCTCTAGGTCGTGTTTAAACCCGCCTAGAACAAACGAGGAGAATTATTATGAGTTGGATGGCTTGGACACAAACCACAGCAATCTTTTTTAGCGTCATTGCCTGCATCTTGATTGCAATGACGATATTCGAAATAAAAGTACCGAGTACAGAACGAAGAGGCTTTTTACCGATTGAGACATCAAGGGGTGATCGTCTTTTCATAGGACTGTTAAGCAGTGCGTATCTTCATTTAGTGTTTTTGGGGTTTACTGAAATTGCTTTATGGGTACCACTGGCAATATCCGTTGTATGGGTTGGGATTGTTCTTCGATGGGGTTAAGGATCAAACCAAACGTCATTGAAAAATGAATGAGCCTTGTAAACAGCAGTAAAGGCTCCTAACGCGTCATTGTTTCATTCTAATCAAAGATACAAACAATGGTGACGTAAAACTAGAGATAGTGAATAAAGAGGCTAGAAATGAAAATAAATAAAAAAATACATAAGGGACTCATGCTGAGTGCAGCAATTTCATTATCCACTGCGGGTGTATCGGTGTATGCAGATCAATATTCTGACGCATCAAAGAAGTGGCTCAATGATGAATTTACGCAATCGAGCCTCAGCAAAGAAGAACAAATGAAAGAACTGGAATGGTTTACAGAAGCGGGTAAGCAGTTCCGAGGCATGTCAATTAATGTTGTGTCTGAAACCATTACGACGCATGAATACGAATCTAAAGTTTTAGCGAAAGCCTTTGAAGAAATTACTGGAATCAAGGTAACGCATGACTTGATTCAAGAAGGCGACGTCGTTGAAAAACTTCAAACTCAAATGCAGTCCGGTCGAAGTATCTATGATGCTTACATTAACGATTCGGACTTAATCGGTACGCACTTTCGATACGGAAAAGTAGTACCCATTTCAGACATGATCAAGAACGAAGCAAAAGATCTGACTCTTCCTACGTTGGATCTCCCTGATTTCATCGGCCTTGAGTTTACAACGGGCCCCGATGGAAAAATCTATCAGCTGCCGGATCAACAATTCGCTAATTTGTATTGGTTCCGTGCGGATTGGTTCGCGCGCGAAGACCTAAAGAAGCAGTTTGCAAACATCTATGGCTATGAGTTGGGTGTACCGAAAAACTGGTCTGCTTATGAAGACATCGCAGAATTCTTCAGTAAACACGTGAAAGAAATCGACGGCCAACCTGTTTATGGCCACATGGATTACGGTAAAAAAGATCCATCACTCGGATGGCGCTTTACCGATGCTTGGTTCTCAATGGCAGGCGCTGGCGACAAAAGCCTACCTAACGGCTTTCCTGTTGATGAATGGGGAATTCGAGTGGAAGGCTGCCAACCTGTGGGTTCAAGTGTTGAACGAGGTGGCGCGACCAACGGCCCTGCGGCTGTGTTTGCAACGACAAAATACGTGGATTGGTTACGTCAATATGCGCCACCTGAAGCACAAGGTATGACCTTCTCTGAAGCGGGCCCTGTACCTTCTCAAGGCGGCATTGCTCAGCAAATCTTTTGGTATACCGCGTTTACTTCAAGCATGACCAAAGAAGGTCTTCCGGTCATGAACGAAGACGGTACACCAAAATGGCGTATGGCGCCTTCACCTAAAGGCCCATATTGGGAAGAAGGTATGAAGCTGGGCTATCAGGATACGGGCTCTTGGACATTCCTTAAATCCACACCTGAGAAGAATCGTCTAGCGGCGTGGTTGTATGCGCAGTTTACCGTGTCTAAAACGGTTTCATTGAAGAAAACATTGGTTGGTCTAACGCCGATTCGTGAGTCAGACATAAACTCTCAAGCAATGACTGATGCAGCGCCTAAGCTAGGGGGTCTTGTAGAGTTCTACCGCAGCCCTGCACGTGTTCAATGGACACCAACAGGAACTAACGTTCCGGATTATCCAAAACTTGCTCAACTTTGGTGGCAGTACATTGCTGAAGCGGCAAGCGGTGAATCAACACCTCAAGAAGCATTAGACGGCTTAGCAAAAGCACAGGATAAAGTACTAAAACGACTGGAGCGCTCTAAAGTCCAAGGCGAATGCGGCCCTAAACTTAATGCTAAGCGTGACCCTGAGTACTGGTTGTCTCAGCAAGGTTCACCGAAAGCCAAGTTGAAGAACGAAAAGCCACAAGGTGAGACAGTACCTTACGAGCAACTTCTGAAGAGCTGGGAGGTTTCGAGCTTAGATTAACTCTTAGCCCGCTTACGTGATAAGGAACCCGTTCACTTTCTACGTGAACGGGGGTTTTCAAAGAGCCCCTTCAATTATTATTAATGCCCTTCACTGAATTCCGCAGCTAAAAAATCTATAAAACACCTGACCTTCTTAGACAAATACCGACGGTGTGGGTATATCGCGAACATACCAAATTCAAGTGTACTGTATCCAGGTAAAACCTCCTCCAACACACCTTCTTTAAGCTCATGCTCAACGATGAACTTAGGAATCATGCCTATACCGCCACCCGCCATCGCAATTTCTTTCACCGCTCTTGGGCTATTTGCTGCAACACGGGAGCTTACTTCGATGGACGTAGTGTGACCCTCAGGCGAAACAATGGGCCAGTGTTTACCGATACGAAAGTTACTGTCAATTATGCAATTGTGCTGAGTAATACAATCAGCAGTTGATGGGTGTCCGTATTGTTCTAGATAACTCGGTGCTGCACATAAAATCAGAGGCAAGGTTTTGATGTGTTTTGCAATGAGACTTGAATCATCCACCCCGCCGATTCGTATTACAACATCAATGCCCTCTTCTAACATGTCGATCATACGATCTGACATCTGAAGATCAACCTGCATATCTGGGTTCTGATCAAGGAACTTTGGAATCAACGGAGACAATTTCATTTCTCCAAAGGTCACAGGAACGCTCACTCGAAGAACTCCCCTTGGGGCGGTTTGTTCTCCGGTCACGTTATCCACCAATGCAGTAAATTCCTCCAATAAAGGAATGACTTGGTCGTAATAACCTTGGCCAGCTTCTGTCAGCGCCAACCGACGAGTAGATCGATTAAACAACCGCACTCCGAGACTGCGCTCGACTTCACCAACGTATTTACTGACCAAAGCCTTTGATATCCCAAGTCGCTCACTGGCTGCTGTAAATGAGCCAGTTTCAACCACCGCTACGATTGTTTTCATGCCGTCGATTGTATCCATAATTGTCAATATACCATTGACAATCATTCAATAGAACACCCGTTTATCAACACTTGTTAAATCCGGATACTTGTTTTCATCGACTCAGGGCAAACCAATATTGTTTCCCAAAAGTCAGTAAATACGAGAGTTATAAATGATAAACATTGAAGTTTATACGCGCCCCGGATGTGGTTATTGCACCCACGCTAAACGGTTATTAACCAGCAAAGGGCTAGCGTTTACAGAATACGATGTTTACAAAAACCCAGAACGAGTAAGTGAAATGCGCAGCAGAACCAACGGCAGAACTTACCCTCAGGTTTTTATAAATGATGAAGCGCTGGGTGGGTTTGAAGACTTACTCAGATTAGAACAGCAAAACCGATTACCCGCTCGAAATTGAGCAAAAAACGAACCTTTAAAGTTGTTGAAAGACTTACATTTACAAACATATAACATTTGGAGCAATACCATGTCTGCAATCACACTATACCGTCACCCACTTTCAGGTCATTCACACCGTGTTGAAGTGCTTTTGTCTCTTCTTGGATTAAAGGCTGACATCATCGACGTCGACTTAATGAGCGGTGCACATAAGACCGCTGAATTCTTAGCTAAGAATTCATTTGGTCAAGTACCCGCATTAGAAGACGGCGATGCAACACTTTCCGATTCGAATGCTATCTTGGTGTATCTTGCAACAAAGTACGATGCAAATAGAACTTGGTACCCTGAAAACCTAGTCGACCAAGCAGAAGTACAACGCTTCTTATCACTAGCAGCAGGAAAAATTGCATTTGGCCCAGCCGCCGCACGTTTAGTGAACGTATTCGGTGCAGGATTGGATCATAAAACTGCCATCGATACGTCGCATGCGGTGCTGGCAACCTTCGAAGCACACTTAGATAATCGTGATTGGCTTGCTACGAACCACCCAACCATTGCGGATGCAGCAAACTACGCCTACATCGCTCATGCGCCTGAAGGAGATGTTTCTTTGGAAGCCTATCCTAACGTGCGAGCTTGGCTTGAACGTTTCGAATCTTTAAACGGATACGTAGCGTTTGGTAAAACAGCCGTTGGTTTATGTGCCTAGCTGTTTAGCGCTCATCACTATAAATCCAATACCACCATTAAGAGCAGCGTAAAAGCTGCTCTACATTAAAACCCTTTCCGCGTTATCAAACAACATTAGCTTATACCTCCGTTTCACGTCGAGGGGCTTTGCTGTGCGTTGATGACCTCAATAATAGGACGTAACCATAATGTCTATTGAAATCCAAACCGTCGCAGCTGTCTCAGGTCTATTACTACTGCTCACTCTAATTCAAGGGACACGAAATGTTCTTTTACTCGGATTACCCACAGCTGCCGGTAATCAACACAACATAGACCCATGGACTGGCGCGAACGATCGCTTAAATCGAGCAACTCGTAATTTAATTGAAGCCATTGCTATCTTTGCTCCCATTGCCATTGCAGTACAAGTACTTGGCTTAACGAACGAATGGACAGCATTAGGCGCTAAAGTGTTTCTTGTATCTCGTGTTATCCACGCAATTGTATTTGTTATTGGTGTGCCATGGGTTCGGACAACCGCTTGGACGGGAGGTGTAGTGGGTATTGTAATGGTTGCCCTACCACTGCTGGGCTAGCCCCTATAAATCCGCAACTTTGCAAGACGTTGATACCCGATGGTAATCACATCGGGTTTCATTAAAAGGCACAACAAATACAATACGATAATTCAGGAACTTGTGACCATGAAACGAGTATTAATGCTCTTAGCGAATGGCGTTGAACCCTTAGAAATGGCCGCTTTTACAGATGTCCTTGGCTGGGCTACTTTGATAGGCAAAGAAGAAATACAATTAATTGATGTAGGTTTAAGGTCTCAAATTAAGACCACATTTGGTTTGCAATTAACCCCCAATAGACGTCTAGAAGACATTAACTTAGATGACTATGATGCTCTGGCTATTCCCGGTGGGTTTGAGCCATCAGGCTTTTATGATGACGCCTTGAGCGAACCCTTTTTGAATGTCATTCGTTACTTTGCAGAACAGAACAAAGTCATTGGCAGTGTCTGTGTATCGTCCATTTGTCTGGGTGAAGCCGGTGTTCTAGAAGGAAAATACGCAACAACGTATCACCAACAAGGAGGAAAGAGGAAACAACAGCTGGAAAGAACTGGTGCTATTTTCGTAGACAAACCCATAGTTTCAGACGGCCTTTTCATCACCTCAACAGGGCCAGGAACCGCAATAGAAGTTGCCTTTCAATTACTTGAAAGGCTTACAGACACTGAAAACGTTGAGGAGTTACGCCTCAAAATGCGAATACCTCAACCACAAAAAGAATGGTATCAAACACCACAAGTGTAATTTGAGATATATCCTACTGACTGAATAGTCAATTAAGTATCGATCAGCACTAAAGCAATGAACATACTGGCCGTTATGTTTACTATGTAAACACAAACAAAGTTCAAGGAAGGACGGTTTCTGCATGAGTACAATTACGGATAACAGCGGATTTAACCTTAAGAATTTAAATAATTCTTCAGCAAACGTATCGGACGGTGAAAAGATCACAGCTGAACAACTTGCTGAAATCCGTAAAGTCCAACATGAAGGTCAGATATTATCTGATACGCCTCAGCAAAACGCGCCTTCCGTGACTATAGAGCTTTCTGTTACTCCGATAGACCCAATCGTGGTGTATTCATATCAAACGGGAACCGCGCGTTATACACCTGAAGACCAAACGGAGTTCGATGATCGAGTTCAATCCATATCTGCGGAACTCGATGCTCAATCAAGAAATCGAAATTTCTCAACCACCTCTATTTTATCTCACATCTCTGAACTGGATACCTCAAAAGGGTCCTATTTCGATGCGAGTAGAACCTACAACGGTTATGTACCCCTAGATGAAGCAGGCGAACCAACCAAACCAACGTACGACAGTTTCGGTCGAGGCATTGCAACAAAAACGTTCAGCTTAGAAATTGAAACGAAAGACGGCGATAAAGTGACCATCCATATTGGCGAAGAATTTGGCGTAGGAACAGATAACTTCACTGGGTACAGCGGCTCATCATTCGGATTTGAAGTTGAAGGTGAACTGGATGAAGATGAATTAGCCGCGATCCAAAAATTGGCCACTGAACTGGGTCAGTCCACCGATGCATTCTTTAATGGTCGAGGCATGGCTGAATTAAATGGCTTAGAAAGTTTTGACCGAGAAGAACTCGTTGGGTTTGACTTAGAGCTACAGAACTCATTTATCAGTCAAAGTGCTGAATTCCACTTTGAAGTTGACCAAGACAACGGAAATCAAACCTTATCTGCCTCTCAATATGGTTTAACTTACGAATTCACTGTAGATACAGACAACAACTTAGTAAGCGGAGGCCTTGAAGAAAATGCACAGTTTCAATCTTATCTAGACCTCATCGATAAGACTGCTGCATCGTACAAAATTCATGGTGTCTCAGCCCGTGAGGTTGCATCATTCTTTAAAGATGGATTTTCTTCTGCCTTAAACATTGGTATTACCAATCAAGATGATGAAGATGACACCAATCCTTTGAGCCCAGAACAAAAATCCGTGGCTCAATCCATTGTGAGCGGACTGCCTGATTTCGAAGCTAAGTTTTTTGGGACGAATGACATAGCTCCCAATCTACAAAGGCCAAACGAAAAATCGTTTATGTCACTGGAAATTGATCAAGAAACTAAAATTCGTGAAGGCCTAAATAGCCAAGGTGAATTCACCGAAGTAACCCAAACCTCCAATTACGAAATGGATATTCGCCAGCATAAACCATTAAATGGCTTAGATTTGGTGGATTTCAAATATCAAAACTACCGTTATGAAACGTTAAAAGAAGAAGGCTCTCTGATTCGATCCATCAACATGGATGAAGACGGCTCAATCAACTCAGGGTTAGTCAGCCAATCACAATCGAAAGAAGAAACCTCAACCGAATATAGAAATGGTGATGTATCCGACCGAGAGGCCACAAAAGAACAAATCACCCAAACGTTAATTTCAAGTGATCTTGAAACGCTGCAATCAGAAAAGGCAAATCGTCAGCTTGGCTTATACAAAGTGATCGATACTTTACTAAAAGATTAAGAACCTAAAAAATTAAGAACCATCGGCTTTTTGCTGGATAAAAAGCCGATGGAGAGTCCAAACTTATCTTCTACGTGATTGCTTTACTTATAGTATGGCGCTGGACGGCTACCATCATAATATTCATACAATCGAGGAGACCTTGGTTCTTCTTTATTTTGAGGTTGATACGGGTTCCCAGTGTTTCCTTTAAGGAACCCTTCCATACCAAATAAATAATGTTGGTTTAACAAATGTCCCCACGCATCTAATCCCTGCTTTTCATAAACGTCGCCATCAATTTCGATGATTGAAGGATCTGTTCTTTCTAAAGGAGATAACACACCTAGGCGAGCAACAAGATCGTACTGATTAGCAAAGTTTTCAATGTACGGCAGACCAATTTTGTTTCCATCTTCATCGTTTACGTGCGTTACATAATTCATCTTATCGGCACAGTTAGCAAACGTGTAAACTTCTAACTTTTTCAAAATATTGATGATCTTTGTATCTAACGCAGAACGCTCTAGGCCGTAGAAATCATCGGTCAGCAACACATCAAGAATTAACTGATCGATCAAATCCAAGTTCAGATTTGGTTTCTCATTTACATTCTCTACCGAGAGATAAATGTTCTCGATGCTTCGCTGTAAAGCACGCAAAACATTAGCGGTAATGATTGTGCCCTGAGAGTGGCAAAGCAGAACAACTTTATCTTTATTTGGATCTTTCAACGCTTCAATGATCGCCAATGTCGCTTTAATCGCTGGCTCTGTCATGGATTGCGCGTGTTCAAGGTCAGGGTCAGTTTTGAATATTTTCCCTACGACACACTGTGTCAAATCAAGACCAATAGAACATGTTGCATTATGAATACACGTGACTGGACGCTGGAATAAACGGCTGATCAAATCAGAGTTGATCTTAGCAACGGCTTCATTAGTGCATATACCATTTAAGAAAAACCAATGTTCATTTGCGAATGATGTCACACCATCAAATGGATCTGCTTGTTGAAAATAATTACTTGGACGCCAAAAAACATTCTGCACAACAGGTGGCAGTAAGGTTCTCATCCACGGCCCTGGTTCATGCGAATAGGCAGGTACAGTCAAATCAACCAAGTACTCAAGGGTTCTTAGCGGTTTCCAAAAGTCAATAATCGTGTATTCAGAGTCTTTACGATGTGGAGGTATCCACTGCCCTACTCGACCAAAGATAGATTGTAAGTACAGTGGCGGGAAGTATTTCGCTGGTACAAAATCCAATGCCTCAAAAGCAACTTTAAACAGAACTTCGTAATCGTTCTGTTCTACGGGTTGAGATTCTAAAAGAAGTGCATTTAAAGGTTCAATCAGTTCAGATAGTTTCGGGTCAAGTTCGGAATTTGTAGCTACTGCTTCTTCAGACATTTGATGTTCCTTGTATTTTCGATGTTTATTATCAGCCCACACAGATGTGTTTCTCGTTGTTATCCGAACAGCAAAATCGGTACAGCCATTTGACCCTAGCGAGGAAGATTAGTGGTGTCAGCCTAATTACCACTCTGTATTAGCCTATAAACACCTAAGATTGAGCGTACCTAAAAGCATATTTATCTGAACACCACATAATCTAAGGCGTTTACTCTCTGACCGTGTAATGCGGTGTAATTTAGATAAGGAACATTTTGAATACGAGAGTCATATTTAAGTATTACGAAGTTTTTTTTTATATTCGAAGTTCGTATTTTTATCCGTAGTTCTTATTTATACCTGAAGCTTCAATTTACTCCTGAAGGACTTCTGCAATTCATTATTTCTGATACACTGCGCAAAAATTTATCTGAGTAATTTCCTATGAGCTTTTCTTCGCTAGACCTTGATCAAAATTTACTAAGTGCCGTATCTGAGCTTGGCTACGATGAACCCACGCCCATTCAATTGGAAGCTATTCCTGCAATTTTGGACCATCAAGACATTATGGCTGGCGCGCAAACCGGTACAGGTAAAACAGCCGCATTTGCGTTACCCATCTTGCATCAATTATCAGCGGTTAATTACGACAGTACGCCTGAAGTAAAACGCCCAATTCGAGCACTCGTACTCGCGCCGACTCGTGAACTTGCCCAACAGGTCCACAAAAGTTTTGTTCAGTACGGTGCAAATACGCCTTTACGCAGCGCATTGGTATACGGCGGCGCAAGTATTAATACTCAGATAGAACAACTGAATTCTGGCGCGGACATAGTGGTTGCTACGCCCGGTCGTTTACTGGACTTGATGTCCCGAGGCGTTGCTGACCTTAATGAAGTACAGTCACTCGTGTTTGATGAAGCAGACCGTATGCTGGATATGGGCTTCATTGATGAGATTAGAAAAATCCTTAAGAAGGTTCCATCCGAACGACAAACATTATTGTTCTCTGCAACCTTTGATCAAGCCATATTCGATTTAAGTAAAACCTTCTTAAATGATCCTAAGCTCATCGAGGTGGATGCGCGCAACACGACGGCAACTCAAGTTGAGCAAATGGTATATGAAGTAGATGCGGATCGAAAACGTGAGTTAATCTCTCATACCATAGGTTCTAAAAACTGGCAGCAAGTGCTCATCTTTACCCGCACAAAGCAAAGTGCAGATTTACTGGCCAGTGAAATGACCAAAGATGGCATTAAAACCAAAGCCATTCACGGCGATAAGTCACAAGGGGCTCGAGAAAGATCACTCGAAGAGTTTAGGCAAAATGATATTAGAGCCCTTGTTGCTACTGACGTAGCCGCAAGAGGGTTAGATATCCCAGATCTGAAATACGTGATTAATCATGAATTACCTTTCAATCCAGAAGATTATATTCATAGAATTGGTCGTACCGGTCGCGCAGGCAATACGGGCTTAGCCATTTCATTACTGAGCGCGGGTGAGAATTACATTTTAGAAGAGATTGAAGCCATACTGGATACCAAGCTTCCACAACAATGGTTAGAAGGGTATGAACCGGATCTGACAAAACCAGCGCCTGTCTCTCGTAAAAATACCCGCACAGCTCAGAAACGCCGAGCAAAAGAACGCGCATTTGGAAAGAAGCCTTCACGAAATAAGGGAAATAAAAGATGAATAAGCAAACAACACCACCGCATATGACGAAAGAAGATAAAGTCATTTTATTTGATGGTGTATGTAAGCTATGTCACTTTTGGAGCCAGTTCACGATCAAGTATGACAAGAAAAGAGTGTTTAAACTGGCTTCAGTTCAGTCTCCTGAAGGCCAACGTATTTTAGCCCATTTCGGAATGCCTACAGATCAATTCGATACCATGCTCTACATTGAAAACAACCTGTCGCATGAAAAGAGTGATGCCTTTCTTAAGATCATCCGCCAATTTCCTCTTCCCTGGAGAGCCCTTTTCATCTTCTCAGTCATTCCCAAAGCAATTAGAGACTGGGGCTATGACCGAATTGCGTTAAATCGATATGTACTTTTCGGGAAATACGATCAATGTATTTTGCCAACCGCAGACCATAAATCCCGCTTTTTGAACCCTCAAGAATAATACAAATACGAAAACAACAATTAGTCGAGTCTAAAACCAATCTTTAAAGTCACTTGCCAATGCGCTACTGCGCCATTGTCAATGTGCCCTCTGGTTTCAGTGACTTCAAACCAATCCATATGTTTGATGGTTTGCGACGCTTTGTTGATGCCGTTCTTAATCGCATCCTCCAAACCACTGGTTGAACTACCAACGATTTCCACTTTTTTATAGACATGCGCACTCATACAAATCCCCTCGATTAGACCAACGTTAAAATAAGTCTAGGAGAAAAAGAGTATCCATCCATATTAATTCAATGAAAGATCGAGAAAGAAAAAACGCTTAAGAAAGATTGATTGAATCGCTCAAGAAAGAGCGATTCAAGGGATGACTGATATTAGGCTTGCTGAGGCGTTGTGAAGCGCGACTCTAAGTAGTTGATGATGTCTGAAGATTCATACATCCAGCTTACTTCACCTTGATCATCTTCTATTCGAAGACAAGGTACTTTCAGCGTACCACCACCATTGACCAACTCATCTCGGCTTGTTTCACTACGCTTAGCATCATGAGTTTCAATATTTAAACTATTACGTTTCATTGAACGACGTACTTTCACACAAAACGGGCACGCAGCGTACTGATACAGAGATAACTTTGCCGTTTGGGTATCAATCTCGGATTGAGTTTGAGCATCTCTTTTTACGCCTTTTGGCGTGAACACCCAGTTAAAAAATAAAATTAACGCACCCAAGATCGCACGAACTATACGCAACATAAACACCTGCCTTCAATTACATTTAAACGAACATTCAGCCATTCCTTTATGCGAATGACTGTAGAAATTTTGCGCTATTATACGCATCTGACACCCAGCGTCCAAATCCGTTCTAAATTGAGTCGTCTTATAGATGTTTGATTCTAAGTTGTCATGCTAGAATGCCGCCGTTATCCATGGGTAGAAGTAGATACTGCCTGCGCTATGTTGGTCTAACGATGTCGTTATAAACTGTATCCTTTAAAAACAGTGTCGTTATATATAGACAGTCAGAACGAAAAGTTTGTAACGTAAAAAACCCGTGGAATATAAAAAACCTAGCAACCACAAGGAATGACTAATGAATATTGATCTAGCCTCTCTTCCAACCACCATCGACATGCTTCATCTAATTCTTGCTGTCCTAGTTATCATTTTTTTAGTCTTAGTTATTAAACGGAAGCCAACAGAACAAGCGACCTCAGTAGAGCCAATTGCTGAGCAAAAACCAGAACCAGCGCCTACCACAGCTAAAGAAACACCAAAACCGGCTCAACTGAAAGAAGCAACACCGGATGCAGCACTTCAACTTCTTACCCTTCTTCAACAAGACGCGCGTTTCATTGATTTCATTCAAGAAGACGTAGCCAATTATTCAGACGCAGACATCGGTGCAGCAGCACGAGTTGTTCATGAAGGCAGCAAGAAAACGTTATCCACCTATTTTGAGCTTACTCCAGTTCGTAACGAAGACGAAGAGTCTCGTATTACATTGAATGAAGGCTTCGATGCCACTGAAGTACGATTAACAGGCAACGTCGTTGGGGAAGCACCTTTCACCGGTACATTGGTTCATAAAGGCTGGAAAGTAACCAATACAAAGTTGCCTAAGATCGCCGAAGGACATAACACTTCAATCGTTGCATCAGCAGAGGTTGAGCTATGAGTGATACAGAAACAAATCCAGTTGAAGACACTAATGAAATGACAGCGCGTTATTCCGTCGGGATCGATTTAGGTACCACGCATTGCGTTCTGTCTTACCTTGATTTGGAAGCGGCCAGTGACGAAACAGCCGATGCAGTAGAGTTAGCAGTTTTACCCATTCCACAACTCACTCAACCAGGTGTTATCGAAGAAAAGGATCAACTGCCTTCTTTTATGTATATGGCTCACGATTCTGAGCTTAACGAAGGTGATGTAACTCTGCCTTGGAACGAAAAGCCCGAAGATATCGTTGGATCAATGGCACGAAACCTTGGTAGCAAAACCCCTATTCGCCTAGTTTCTAGTGCCAAAAGTTGGTTATGTCACAGCGGTGTTGATCGCCATTCGGACTTTCTACCTGCAGGCAGCCCTGAAGAAGTCTCTAAGGTATCGCCTCTGGATGCCACCTTTGAGTATTTAGATCACTTAACATGCGCTTGGGATAATAAATTCCCTGATCATCCTTTGGTTGACCAAGAAGTCACCATCACTATCCCCGCATCGTTTGACCCTGCTGCACGAGAGCTCACTGCAGAAGCAGCCAGTTTCGTCGGCTACGAAAATTTAACGCTCCTCGAAGAACCCCAAGCGGCAGTATATAACTGGCTCCATGCATGTGGTGATGAATGGCGGAATCAGGTTAACGTCGGCGACATTATTCTTGTTGTTGATGTGGGCGGTGGGACAACCGATTTATCGCTCGTTGCCGTCACAGAAGACGAAGGTAACTTAACACTGAATCGAGTTGCTGTGGGTGACCACATTCTTCTTGGTGGCGACAACATGGATTTAGCATTAGCTTATCGTGTCAAAGCCAAACTGGCTCAGGAAGGCAAAGAACTTCAGACATGGCAAATTCAGGCAATCACCCATGCATGCCGTGATGCTAAAGAACAATTGTTGTTGGATAACGATGTCACCGAAGTGCCTATTGTGGTTCCAAGCAGGGGTTCAAAGTTATTCGGAAACACCCTTCGTACAGAACTGACGCGAGAAGAAGTTCGCGAAACCCTCGTTGAAGGTTTCTTCCCGAATGTATCTATTTCAGATCATCCCCGTGCAGCGCGCCGTGGAGCCCTAACTCAAAAAGGCTTACCTTACGCTCAAGACCCTGCAGTCTCTCGCCACCTAGCTGCATTCTTAAGCAAACAAGCAGATGCCGCAGAAGACCTTAACGAATCACCTGCAGAAGAAGATAACAGCATGTTCGCTGACCCGCTTTCTGGTGGTTTTGGTGCTCCGGAGGCGGACAGTGCGCAGTTCATAAAACCCACTGCAGTCCTTTTAAACGGCGGCGTTTTAAAAGCGCCTGTATTAGCAGATCGAATTCTTTCAATCATTAATCAGTGGTTGACCGACGCAAACGCAGAAGAAGCTAGGCTGCTGACAGAATCCAATCTAGACCTTGCGGTTGCAAACGGTGCCAGCTATTACGGCTATGTAAAACAAGGCCAAGGCGTTCGTATTCGAGGCGGACTTGCTAATGCCTATTACGTAGGCATTGAAAGTGCAATGCCTGCAATTCCGGGAATGGAGCCACCATTAGAAGCGCTTTGTATTGCGCCATTTGGCATGGAAGAAGGTACTGAAACAGAAGCAAGCTCAGCGGAGTTTGGCCTTGTGGTCGGCGAGCCGGTTCATTTCAGATTCTTTGGTTCAAACACCCGTCGTCATGATGAAACGGGTCTACAGCTTGAACAATGGCAGGATGATGAACTGGAAGAGCTGCCTGAACTGCAAGCGACCCTATCGACGGAAGGTCGACGAGCAGGTGAAGTTGTACCAGTAAATTTAAGTGCGAAAGTCACGGAAGTAGGAACTCTAAAGCTTGAAGCCATTGCGGTCGATAGTAACGATGAAAATGGCGAACCTGAACGCTGGCAGATAGAACTGGATGTACGAGACTAAATGACAGATCAACCGAAGTACTTAGTCGGCATTGACTTAGGCACCACGCATACTGTGGTTGCTTATGCCGACATGAGCAAGCCCCTTTCTACTGAAAATTGTCAGATTTTCGAAATTGATCAACTTGTTGCTCCGGGAGAAGTGGCCAAAAAGCCCCTACTTCCGTCGTTTCGTTATCACCCAGCTGAAGGCGAGTTGAACGAAACCGATTTAACACTGCCTTGGTCTCATGAAGATCATGGCAAGAGAGACAGCAAACTCGCCGGTGAGCTGCCTCAAGCGGTCATTGGAGAGTGGGCAAGAGAATTAGGCGCTAAGGTTGATGGTCGTCAGGTCGTAAGCGCCAAAAGCTGGCTTTCTCATCCACAGGTTGATCGCAGTGCTGATATCCTGCCTTGGGCCGGAGCAGAAGGCATTGCGAAAGTATCGCCGGTCTTGGCCAGTGCCAGTTACTTATTTCATGTAAGGAAAGCCTGGAACCACGAACACCCTCAAGCAAAGTTAGAAGATCAAGAAGTCGTTATTACGGTGCCAGCTTCATTTGATGAAGGCGCAAGAGCACTGACGGTTGAAGCAGCCGCACGCGCAGGCCTTGAAAAAGTACTTCTTCTCGAAGAACCACAGGCGGTTTGTTATGACTGGTATGCCAGACAAGGTGATAATGCCCAGTCAACTCTCGCCAAAATTAAACTCTTGATGGTATGTGACGTGGGTGGCGGAACAACCGATCTCAGCTTAATCAAAGTTGCCCAAGCAAAAGATAATTCACTGTCATTATCTCGCGTTGGAGTGGGAAATCATTTGATGCTCGGCGGTGATAATGTTGATCTGGCGTTGGCCCACAATGCTGAACAGCAAATTAATGGATTGTCAGAAACGGGGTCGCCAAAGAAAAAGCTAAGTGCAGCCAGTTTATCTCAACTCATTCAACAGACGAGAAAAGCAAAAGAACTTTTACTGAGCGATAATGCGCCAGACAGCGCCAAAGTAACAATATTAGGCAGTGGAGCGAAGCTCATTGGTGGCTCGAAAAGTTGTCACCTTACCCGCCAACAAGTGCACGACATTGCGCTTGATGGCTTTTTTCCTGAAATACAGTTCAATGAACGACCAAACAAACGACGCAGTGCTGTTGTGGAATTTGGTCTGCCCTATGCCTCAGATCCAGCCGTCAGTAAACATCTGGCCGAGTTCATTAACAACCATGAATCAGCCTGTCGTGATGCGTTAGAACTGAGCAGCGATCAGAACGTAGATGCCATCCCCGATGCTGTCTTATTTAATGGTGGGGTATTTAATAGTCCTACCCTCATGAATCGCTCGCTTTCTGTTTTAAGCAACTGGCGCGGTGAAACAGTCACTCAATTAGAAAACAACAACCCAGACCTTGCCGTCGCGCAAGGGGCAGTCGCCTATGCAAAAGCGCGTCGAGGCGCCCAACTGAAAATCGGAGGCGGTTCCGCACGGACATTTTTCTTAGGCCTAGATAAGTCAGATGCAGAGCAAAAAGCCATTTGCTTAATGCCTAAGGGTACCGAAGAAGATCAGGAACTCACATTAAGTGACCGAAAATTTGCATTACGACTCGGTCAACCGGTTAAGTTCCATCTGTTCTCAAGCACGGCTGACGAAACTTATGAACCAGGAGAATTAATTTCGATTACAGATCAGGACGTTAGCTCTCAGCGCTTTATCTCTCTTCCGCCATTGGTGGCTGTCATGGATTCAGATCAATCAAGTGACAATCAAACCATGGAAGTGTCGTTAGCAACGCGCTTAACGGAAGTCGGAACACTTCAAATTGACTGTGTATCTGAAAACGCTCAACGGTGGCATGTTGAATTTGAAATCCGTAAAAATTTAACTCAACAAAGAAAGTCAGATTCAAGCGAAAAATTACCCGCTAAGTTTCCAGATGTAGTGGATAAAGTGGACGCCGTTTATGGTGCAAGTAAGAAAGACAACAATCCCAAAGCGGTTAAGTCGCTAAGAACCGATATCGAAAAACAACTAGGAAAACGTGATACATGGGAAGTACCGGTTCTTAGAGCCCTATTCGATCAGTTACTTGAAGGAAAAAATCGCAGACGCCGATCCGCCGCTCATGAACGAGTTTGGTTAAACCTCGCAGGTTACAGTCTTAGACCCGGTTTTGGCTACCCTATCGATGATTGGCGAATAGAACAGGTCTGGAATCACTACCAACACGGAATTCAGTTCAATCAAGAAACCCAAGTCTGGGTCGAATGGTGGACGTTCTGGCGTCGCTGCGCCGGTGGACTCAATGCAGAGCAACAACTTAAGCTGTTCAAAGACATTAGCAAGTATCTCAATACATCAGCATTAACCAGTAGAAAGTTGCAAACCGAGCTCAAACAAAAATCCTACGAGGACATGGTTAAGCTTGTTGCCACCTTAGAGCAGTTACCTACAGAAGATAAAGCTCAAGTTATCAAGTGGTTACTGAAAAGACTTGAGAAAGCCTCTGAGACCATTACCAGTTGGTGGGCCGTTGGACGAATAGCCTCAAGAGTCCCTTTTCATGGCAGCGCTCATAATGTCATTGATAAAGAAAAGGTTCATGAATGGCTACCCCAGTTATTAAAAGTAGACTGGAAGAAAAACCAGCACGCTGCTTTTGCTGCAGTACTCATGGCTCGCATGAGCGGTGATAGAACTCGAGACATTGATGAATCATGGCGAACACAGGTCATTGATAAATTATCGACGTCAAAGGCCCCTGCATCTTGGATTGATATGGTTCAAACCGTCAAAGAACTGGATGAAGCAGAAACCAAGAAAGTATTTGGTGAAGGCTTACCCGTTGGTCTTCAACTTATTCAGTAACTTCTTAAAGGTGTTGAGTTCTTCAAGTCTGCCTATCACGCTGAAAACAGCATGTGAAAATTAATACTTTAGAACCATTATTTAACAAAACTGTCATTTTAATGGTTCTGAAGAGTTATTTTTCCAAAGCTCGATTCGTATATATTTCAAACACCTTACATATATTGATCACTCGATTAATAAAGAGATTTCAAATTACACATTCTAGAATATGTCTAGAAAGTAATCACACCACTCGCATTCCGGAAACAAATCTACACACTCTTGGTTATTGTCCCTCCCTCATGCCATTGGTAATCTCTGCGTTTCAAAATTCAAAGGACTGAAAATTATGAAATTAAAATCATTCGTTTCCATCTTAAGCATTGCAGCCGTAGCTCTTTCATTGAGTGCATGTAAATCTGCAGCCGTTAAGCAAAATACTGATCACGCGTTTCCTATTGTTGTGAGTGCTGAAGAACCTGCGTTCATCTTCCCTATCAGCCTTCACGGCACGCCAGGTAACGACACTGAGGTAGGGCTTGCAATATCTTCAGGTGCAGTTGCTGAGTACGGTGCATCGGTTATCTCCGGTCAACAGTTATACAGCCAAGTAGGCAACCTATCTTGGACACTTGGCGAGAACATGCGTCGCCAGGCAAATAAAGACCAATTCAAAATGACCGGTACTGCGGATAAAGAAGCGAAAAAGCTTGATAAGCAGATGAAAAAGCTTACAAGCAAGCTGAAGTCCATGGGCGTTATTACTAACCCTGATTACAACTTCAAATACGTGATTGTTTTACACGTTGACTCTGCTGGTGGCATGCAAGTCCCTTACGTTAAAAATGTAACGGCTTTCGGTGGCATTATTGATCTTGAAACCCAAGAAATTGTTACTTACATCGAAAAAGATTTAACGCTTTCTGAAGACGGTGTGCTTGCTCAAATGCCTGCAGAAATGAACAAAATCATTGCAGACCTGTTAGCACCAAGCGCTTAATCCTAAAGATCCAGCGTTTCCCAAAAAAGCCGTGTAGCGATACGCGGCTTTTTTGTATCTGAATTTCTTCGCCCTTGGTTTACAACACTCCTTGTGTAAATCGAACTCTAAAACACGCCTATCGACCGACGATAATCTACGCCCTTATCAGTAGAGATATCTGCACACGTCTCACTATTTGTAATACATCATCACTTTTGTAGACTTTTTGTAGCTTGCCATAGCTTGCTCAACAAAGCCTGCTAGCTTGAAAGCGTAAGCAGGAAGAAAGGCCACCAAGCTAGATGACCACTAGCTTCAACCACTTTTCGTAGTATCCCGTTAAAACCGGTGCACGCTCTCAGTCTAAATACTCATAGATGTATGACGTTGCGCACCGGAGACACTTTGGACAGTCTAATTAATACGGAGATTAGAAAGAGATGAACTCGGAATCTGACACTACCTTAGAAAACAAACAAGCAACACTGCATCGCTTAGAAAAGCACAACCCCCCCGTAAATAAAAACACCCATGAGGACCATGGATCAACCCCAAAAGATACAACTAAGATAATCCCCATTGAATACGCTACGGCCATCCGTTTCCAAAAACCAGAACAACCCACATTCTCAACGTTCGCATCTGTACTATCGATGCTGAGCCTCTTATTCATGATGGTTCTTTCAACTGCAATGTTCTTACAGCTGACGAATCAAGGTCAGGCGTATGCCATTGTGCCGTTTGGCATCTTTGAAAACTTACCAAAAGCAGAATTTTCTGCTTGGGTTTGGATTCCATTCCTATTTACCATCTTTGGCAGTGCCGTAGGTTTTTTATATGAAGCAACGTTGCTCGTCACTGGCCACCCATTTCAGTTGCTACGGACGAAACTCGGGACGTTTGTTCAGAGCATTCGTTTTCTAAACTTAGCTCCTGTAGTGACGTCTATTTTCTTTTTCATCTGCTGTATGACCCTCCAAGATGCAAGCCTTCGTACAGGCATGCTCTATCTTTCTGGCGCGGTGTGTTTTGGTTTAGGGTTTGCCCTCTTCTTTGGCGGTGCTCAAACCGTAGTACCTCTCATTTTACTCGGTACTCAGGTTGCCCAAATTGTATTAATAGCCACAGGATCAGTGCCTCCCGGCGGAGAAGTCGTTTCATGGTTTCTAGTAGCACAAGCGGTGCTTCAAATCATTTCGCTCACAGTGGGGACTTCAACCCCATTGAAAAGCACTGCATTTCATATGATCAGCACAACCTCAGGAGTCATGTTGTTCCTAGCAATTATGACCACAGCGGGTGTTAATCCAAACTTCTCTAACGAAGTGGCCATAAACCTACCTGAAGGTTCCTTACTGTTGTGGGGCTTCATTATTACTTGTTTGTCTGGCGTAGTGATCACTGCAATCCTTTCTCCGAAGACTTACAGTTTATTCCGTACGCAAGCCAGTCAGTTCCTTTGGTCAATTCTTTACTTTGTATTGGTAAGTGCGAAACGTTTTCCGAAGCCGTTTAACTTAAGTCACGTCTACGACAATCACAAACCACAAGCCACTCGCTTAAAGCCATATTACCAAGTACACCCTGAATACCTTATGCAGAGCTTAAGTATTCCTGCTGCGGAGAACCTTGAAAGAAACGTCACACTCTTTAAACAGCTAGTGACCAAAGCAAGAAAATCATTTGCTCTAATCGCAATCTTGGATCACTTCTTCCCTCAAGCTAAAGTTGAAATACAAATCAGTGACAAGCCTAGAATGCCGATTTGGAGCGACGGTTCTGAATATTGGCCTGCCTTATTTACTAAAAACGTATTTGGGTACACCATTCCCGGCGACGGAGGACAACTTGAAAAGACGCCCGAAACGGTCATTAACGCTTACAAGGAAGGTCAATTACTGGCGTTCATATCCGAGTACGGCGTTGCTAACCCATTTGTTAAAGCAGCTGAAGGTCGAGGTCCTGGAGTTTTAGTAGCTGACTTCAGCTTCTTAGAAAGCTATGAAACTAAAGACGATTATGAAGCCTACGGCGGCAAAGCATATTTCATTGTGAATAGTGAAAAGCAACGCTTAGAACTGCTCTCTGTGGTGGCCCCAAATACCACTGAAGAAATCATGGTTAATCCTGATGATGCAACGTTCCGTTGGGCAGAAAGCCTTGTTCTTGCATCAATGTACTATCAAGTGATTAGCGGTAAGCACTTAGCTGAAATTCATATGACCTACAACCTTGTTGAAGTCTCAATGCACAATGCCTTTGATGTACAAGGTCAATGGACTCACCCATTTAGAACCTTCATGTACATTCATTTCTTCTCTCACGAGCTTGCAGAAGAAATTACAACGGAGCATTTAGTTCAAGAAGGGGCTGTATTCAGCCAAATATTTGCAACAACCCACGACGGCCTCATAAGCCACTTAAACGATTGTTATCATGACTTCGAGTATGGTGTTGATGAGAACTTCGAAGAAAGAGCTGCGTTGATGACAATGGCGCCAGCGCCAGGTGAATCCCAAGGTAAGATATTGCCAAATGCCTGCATCAACTGGGAGCTTGAATACGCAAAGATCTGGCAAAAGTATGCCCGTTCGTTAATTGATATCATTTACAAAGATGATAGAGCCGTTCAAGAAGATAAGTTTCTTCAAGATTTTCATGACGGCCTTAACGTAGTATTACTGAACGGATTGCCTGAACGTTACGACGACTTTAAAACACGTGCAGGTGTTGCTCGATTTGCTTCCGATACTATTCATCACACCGTGATCCGTCATCAGGTCTATGGCACGACTGGCGTTAAGGCCGTGATGGACCCTCGTATCGGACAGGTTCAAATTCCAAAAGATACAGGCACACCTGCGGTTGATGAATGGCGTTCGCTTGCTTACGTGGCCCTAGCGACGGGTCGCGCGCGCTTTACACTGCTGCAGAACGACTTCACCTACCTGTTGGAAGGCGTTGATGAAAAGTATAAGAATGGCATGCATGCCGTCTTTGATGAACTGCAAGAAGACTTAAGCATTCTGGAAGCTAAATGGAATTCAACCGATGACAACAAGCAATTCAATTACGATTACTTTAGAGCAGTACCTTCAAGCCTGCACACCGGCCCAGGTTACTAAAAGACAAATCTAACGTAATTGCATTGTTAGGCTAAGAGATAATATCTCTTAGCCTTTTTTATCCTCTGAATAAAAGTAAATTCTCTAAATATAAAACGGTGATAACAAATCTCAGACGTAAAAACACAAAGTAAATATTTTCAAACATCACCTAAGAAAGTTGTACTTTCCTAAACCTGTATTAATCTTGAATTATTGTTTGTTATTTATGATCAATACCTTAGAAGGAAGATACACAATGAAAGAACAAAATAAGAAAACAATTATGGGTACAGCCATTGTTGCAGCTTTAACGGTAGGTCTTGCAACGGGCGCGAACACTGCAGTTGCTGGCAAGAAACCCGTAGAAAAGTGTTTAGGGATAGTAAAAGCTGGTATGAACGATTGTGGCACCAGTGCTCATAGTTGCGCTGGTCAAGCCTCCAAAGACGGTGATCCAGAAGAATGGATCTATGTTCCTAAAGGCACGTGTACCAAGATTGTCGGTGGTAAAGTTAAGTAGTAAGAACACATAGCAACGCTCCCCGGAATAATTCCGGGAAGCGTTTACTTATTAGAAATTTTCATTATCAAAAAGCGTATTTCGCTAATAAGGTAAGGCTTGTTGTATCTTGATCTTCAAAAGTACCCGACGTTAATGTTCTCTGGCGCTTACTATCAATAAATAAAAGCTCTGCTCCCCCACTTAAACTGCCCTCTTCCGGTTCCCACATCACTGCTAAGGTATAGCTGCGACCAGAATCATTATTTTCATCGTCCACAGAATCTTTATCGTGTGCACCAAACTTTTCAATACGAGCGCTGTATCGTAATTCATCCACCAAATAAGATGCCATAACGTAGGCCGAGTAAAAATTCATATCAACCCCAGGGCCTTCCCCCATTGTGGTGTTACCCGTTGTGCCTTCGGCGAGGATTTCAAGTTCATCGGTAACCAACCAAGATGCACCTAGAATTGCAAACTTGGTACGCCATGCGTACTCACCATGATGTAATTTTGTATCACCTAAGTTGTCCACCCAACTTAAATTAATCAGATAATCTTCAGCTTCCCAAGAGGTTCGAAGTGAATACCCAGGTCGGTCATCCAAATCACGCCCAAATGGTTTGCTTCCATCGTTCCGCTGCTCTTCAAACGCCCCTCCAGCATCTAGGCTCTCTAAATCAGGTAGTGATAAGGTATCCCCAAATACGGTGCGTTGACGACCATGACTCCACCCACGCCAAGCTAAAATTGCCCCCATGGAATCATTGCCACCAAAGACTGTGCCTGCGAAGGATAAACGATTTCCAGATTCAAAAAATCTGGAATACTTAGCATCTAAACCAATCGGTCTAAACTCCTCACCGATCCAGCTGTTCAAAGTCGAGAAATTGATGGTATAGGGGGATTCCCAAAAGAGATTTGTATTCTCCATCGAAATAGGAAGAAAAAACTGACCGGCAGTAAATGTGAAACGATGATCCCAATTAGGCTCAATGACGTATCGAGCTTTGAGTTCAACAAGACCAAGAGAACGTGCGGAACTGTCTTCCGTAGACTCTTGCACCTGAACATGAGTACGAATACTCAACTGATCAGTAACTTTATATTTATAGCCTAATTGGATTTCTCCCTGTAAACCAAAGCTATCACCGTCGTCTGAATCAACGCCTAACCGCCCAAGCCCTCCATCCAGCCAAGTTGCAGCTCCATCATTGAAGTTCCCTACGGCATTAAGCTGACCAGCAAAATGATGTGAAGAGTCAGCCAATGCATTCAATGACATCACTGATACCAAAGGCAATGAAACTGCTGCCATGATGTAATTCGTTCGTTTATTCATAAGACTTAACTATCTTCATTTTTAATTATTCTCAACTCAAGTACCTAAAATGCCCTCGAGCATCCTCAAGTTGAAGCAAGTTCTATCCCTTTCTAAGACGCCAACAGGCTACGACCTTGTCACAGTAAGTTCGCCTTTTATCTTTCCTCTTCTCATTAAAGGAACAACCTTACGTTCACCATTTGTTAATTTGACCTTAATCAAATCATAATGAGGCAGCAGAACATTAATGGATTGCGAAGCTTCTTCAACATTCTGCAAACTGAACGAGTATTTTCCCTTAGAGGTTTTTAAACTTTTACTCGATTTTTTACGTTTATAACCGTCGTCGTCAAAATTATTTTTCTTCTTTTTATTCGTTACAAAATCAACCAAAGTAAAGTTATTACTTTGAATGTTAGCAATGTACGTTCTCATACTTGAATGGATATTACACCCTACACGCAATAAGGTATCTTCAGGCCAGGTCACAGGAATTTGTATCTCTTTCCCTGGAGGTATTAAGCCAACATCAAATTTAATATCTGACTTGTAATTGCTGGCAAATAAATTATGCACATGCCGATCTGAATTAGAAAAAATGACATTCGTGCCTGACGTACCAACGTCTAATGTTTTAGTAAACTTAATGTTTTTCTGGTCGACTTGCGCTATTCGCTTGGGGGCATTCTCATCGGGCACATACACTACGGCAGCATGCGGAGGTAATCGAGTAAAATTAAACTCCCCCGTTACTTCATCTGCAGCCACAGAACCCCATGTTAATAATATTGAATGAAAAATCACACTTAACTTCATTACAAACTTCATTATTCTCTCCAGAGATGCCTTGCTGCATATTCTTATAGTATTGATCACAATTCATGATCTGCCTTAAAGACGTTTCACATCAGTTAATAGTTCAACAAAACCGGACTGATTAATATTCAGATTTGTTATGAAATCATCACAAGTCCGTGATAACTGATCAATAGATCAACACCACTAAAGGACCTTTCGAAGGTGTTGGACGACGAAACATAATTCATGAACGCCCTCACATACTCTGAGAATCACCTCACGTTTAACATCGTATTCCATGACTTAAAAACACACGCCCTGATGTAAAGGAGCTCACGATGAGTTTTACCCGAGTATCTATATTGTCTTCAGCACTTATGTTAACACTGTCTACTACAAGCGTTCATTCGGAAGAAAGATCGAGTCTCTCCCCTTATGTGAATAAAAAAGGCGAGATAACGCTCCCCGTGGATTTTCGAATGAACATGGCCCACTTAGGCTCATGGTTTGTACCTGAAGGCGCGGCCAGCGGCTTTCACGATGTTTATACAAACCAACAAGGCATCACGTCATACCGTAAGGACAAAGTATTTGAAGATGGGACCATCATCATCAAAGAACTGAGAGCCGACACTAAAGGCAACTATACGACAGGCGCCGGTGTTCACTATTCAACTGAATCCGTAAAACAATGGTTCGTCATGATTAAAGATTCAAAAGGACATTTCCCTGATAATAAAAACTGGGGAAATGGCTGGGGATGGGCTTTATTTAAAACAGAGAACCCAACTAAAAATGTAAGTACAGACTACAAGGTAGATTGCTTAGGCTGTCATGCTCCAGCCGCGAAGAACGACTGGATCTACACAGAAGGATACCCAACGCTTTCTAACTGGTAACGCCATTCTTTAAACTGGGTTTAGCCTACAATGCCCCATGCCAAAATAACGGACAATACTTATGGATGTTTTTAGCGACGTATTAAGAAAATTACAACTGCGCGGAAGCTCTTACTTTTGCTCCGACTTCCATGGCAGTTGGGGCATTAAAGAACCCAAAAGTGAGCAAGGTCAGTTTCATATCATAGTCCGAGGCCAAGCTTGGTTAGGCACCCAAACAAAAGAAAACGTATTGGTTAAAGAAGGCGACATTATCGTTCTTCCCCATGGAGACCCTCATTGGTTAGCCGATAAGCCTGAGAACACGCTGCATAACGGACCAGAAGTCATCAAGGCAATACAAAGCGGGGAAACTCCTTTTGATGGCCAAGATGAAGGCGCCACCTTGCTTTGTGGCTATTTCGAATACGACGATAGAACACCCCACCCCCTTTTAAACAGCCTTCCAGCACTGGTACACCTGTGCACAGAAGACCTCGAGGATAATGGGTGGCTACGGTCCTCGGTTCACGCCTTAAGCATCAAATCGAGGAATCCAGGACCAGGACGGGAAGTATTAGTAGACCGATTAACAGAAGTCGTTCTCATTGAAGTGATACGCCAATGGCTTGAAAAAAACACAAACGAAACAGGGATTCTTGCTGCTCTATGCGACGAAAGGCTCGCAAAAGCACTCTATGCCATTCATGGAAGTCCTGGAGAAAACTGGACAGTAGCGTCCTTAGCCGAAACAGCTGGTATGAGTAGAACCATCTTCGCTCAAGAGTTTCATGCAAAGGTGGGGCAATCTCCCTTGGTGTATTTAACCAACTGGCGTATGGCTATAGCCCGGGATGACCTTAAACAAGGGAAAACAGTGCTCGATGTTGCTTTATCTCTCGGTTATAGCTCCGAAGCTTCTTTCTCTAAGGCATTTAAGAAAGTGCTCGGAGTTACACCAGGAAAAGTACGAAAATCGTCTGAAGACCCCTGTGACGCCCCGTCAATCTAGAGTAAATTTACTGACTGAGCTTTCAAGGTGTTTAGACAGATCACCCAGAGAATCGGTGGTCATTGTAACCTTTTGAACGGCTGATTGATTATCTCTGGTCATGGTATCAATCTGACGTACATTGCTATCAATTTCCTGACTTTCTTTTGCTTGAGAAGCGACCACAGATTCCAATGCGCTGAGTTGTTCAAGTGATGCAATTGACCCTTCATTTAAATCACTCAGAGGCCCAACCATTTCTTGAATCATAGCGACACCCGCTTCAAGCTCTTTGCGCCCATCCGTAATCCGCTCCACTGACGTATGGGTTTGGGAATCAATGGCATCAATAACTTCGTTGATCTCTTCCGTAGCCTTACCGGTGCGTTGCGCTAAGTTTCGAACCTCATCTGCAACCACAGAAAACCCTCGTCCACTCTCACCTGCCCGTGCGGCTTCAATCGCAGCATTCAATGCAAGTAAGTTGGTTTGTTCTGCAATTTCTCTTACTGTTGTCACCAGTTCTCGAACAGACACGGAGCGCTCTCGAAGTGTCTCAACTGCATCAGCACAACTGCTAATGGTTGAAGAGATCGTTTCAAATTCAGTTGTCGCTTGATGAATTAATGATTGCCCTTTTGAAGCCAAATCTTTGGCCTTCTCAGCTTGCACTTTTGCTTCTTCCGCAGCAACGGCTGCTTGGTGACTGTCATTTGAAAAACTAGTGATGGATTCACCAATGCGTGATAACGCCGAAATCTGTTCATTCGAGCCTCGATCCACCAAACTTACAGGTTCGACCAAGTTATTCGCAGATTCGTTAACGCCTTGGGCCGAATCACGAAACGATGAAACCAAACCACTTAAGCCCTGACTCATGTCTTGAAATGCTCGCATTAAATCACCGATTTCATCAGTGGAAGCATGCGACTTGGTTTGCCTTAAATCACCGCTACTGATTCTATTCGCTACCATTACCGCATCACGTACGGGTTTAACTATGCTGCGACTTACTAACCAAGCCAATCCAACACCAAGCACCAAAGCGATGATGGATAGAATAAACATGATGTATATGGCTTTCTGACTTTCTCGCTCAGCCATCTCATGCTCTGCTTGCATCGCCTTTTGCTGCGACATAAGGTAGTCATCAATATTGGATAATAGAGACTTTAACGCGGGGTGGGTTTCTGAATTAAATTGGCTAATCGCTTCTTCTGGATCAATTTCGACTAAATCGACGGTATCAAGGAAGGCTTTCTTGTAATCGTTTCTAAGCGCCATTAACGCTTTTAATTTGGATACAGAGGCTTCGTCAGACTGCTCTGTAAGATCATGAATGATCGTATCCAACATTTTATTATAGTCATCCATTTGTGCGTATAACTTGATACGCGCCTGACGGTCCGTCGTCGTTAATATCTGCAGAAGACTTAACGCCGCAGCCTGCGCCTGAATGTTTATTTCAGAGGCGTGCATAACACGAGCTACGTCCTCGTTCACAAACTTACTGGAGGATTCTGATAGGCTGTTTAATCGAGTCAAAGCCAGCAATGCAATCACCAGCATAAGCGCCAAAATGATAGAAAAGCTAATGCCTAACCGAGTTCCGATTTTGAAATTAGATAAAAACATTGGGTTTCCTACATATATTTTTAGTCATTTATCTTATTGATAAATAACCTCACCCCTCATGGGCGCGATGATTGATATAAGTCGATTGCGATCACTGACGGAAACCCCTACGGTATCCAATGCCTTAATTAAGGAGTTAGTAAGTGAGTTAAACTCTGCTTCCGTTATGTTCATTCCCCGGTGTGTTTCAATCATGTCATCCCCTGTATATTCACAAGGGCCACCGGTTAACACACACACGTGTTCAATTTGTTTCTCTCTAAAACGGTCAATGTCCGTGTCTTCAAAATGATGAATGATTTCTTCATTCTCACCAATTTCAAAAATGAACACATCAACGATCTTTTGTATTCCCTCTCTCTCACCTAATGCAAAATACAAACTTGAATCAGGTTTAGATTCAACGGATTGACAACCGTACAACCCGATACAAACAGTAAGCGCTACAGAAAGCTTGATTAAGATGTGTTTCCAATGACCATTCATAAGCCGTCTCAAATTAATAACTTATATCGTCTAACTAGAGAATTTCTTTAAAATTTTCGACGTCATTACTACTCAAAAAGCCGCTTGCAATGACAGGTACCCGCCTTTCTGATCCTTTAGACCGCCAATGCTACCTAGATCCAGCGCTGCTGCCGTAATAGAAATAGATTTTGAAGGAAAGTAGGCCACAAACGAATCTATCCAATCGTCTTCTTCTATTGCAGAAAGATTATTGGGTTTTTGTCTGTATTCAGCGCCAACAACCCACTGACGGTTCAGAAACAAGCCAACAGAAGACTCAAACAGCCATTGATAGTCATCATCCTTGTCGCCACCAAACCCCAATAAGCCTAATTGATTTGCCTTGCTGTACCTAACGATTGTGTTCACCACAAAATTTCGATGGAATGGACCGTCCAACCAAGCTTTAGTTGCCGCCAGATAATAATCCGTTCCGTGACTGTTTCTAGCGCCCAACGCATCAATGTCTTTTGAGTTAAGGTTCCGTTTATGTTGGACGCCTAAAGATACTTGCGGCCAAGGGCTATAAATCAAATCACCAGTGACTCGCACTTTCATACCAAATACATTCTGCGAAAACGTATCACCGGAGTCTTTCACTTTGAAATCTTGTCGAGCAAACGACAGTTCCACCCTGTCTTTATAACCGTGAGCGGCGCCATAAGAGAACATCGTAAAGTCATCAACTTTTACATAACTACCGAACGCCGTCGAACTTTGCTCATCCCGTGTGGCATACCCCGTAATCGTAGCCCAAGGCACTAACCCGCCGCCCGCACTGCCTTCGACTTGAGTCACACCAGAAGTGCCAATAAACTTGCCACCGGCTGAGACATGAAAAGCCGATAAGCATCCAATAAGAACGATTAACCATGGGTAAAAGGTCGAAGACAAAGCGCTCAAATGGTTAGTCATTGAAAACGCATTCCGCTCGTTCGTCCTCTTTAAAACCTTCACCACCCCCCCCCTTATACAAGCGTTTAAACAAGCACTTAAACGACAACGTCTTTGTATTCATTTAAGACATCGTAATCTTTAAACCATTTAACAAAGTCGGACGAGGATTGAGGTTTACAGATATAATAGCCTTGTAATTTATCGCAACCATACTCTTCAAGAATGGCCCAAGACGCTCGATTTTCAACGCCTTCCGCGACGATGGTCAAACCTAAATTATGACCCATTTCGATGGTAGACCGAACAATGGCTTGATCGTCTTTATTTTGGTCCAGCTTAAGCACGAACGACATATCTATTTTCAACTCATCTACGGGCATGCTGGTCAACTGACTCAGAGACGAATAACCCGTACCATAATCATCAATCGCTAACTTAATGCCTGAAGATTTAAAACGATGGAGGACATTAAGCGCTTGTTCTGGGTCTTCCATAACGGCACTTTCGGTCACTTCAAGAATTAACTCGTTAGAAGACAGATCAAACTCAGTTAATAAGTCGTTTACGTAATTAGGTAAATCGTCGTGCGATAAATCATAAGCGGAAAGGTTGACCGCCATCGCCAGTTCAACGCCTTGAGCTTTCCAAGCTTTGGCTTCTCTTAAAACAGTTCTAAGCACCCAGCGCGTTAATGCAGGCATTAAACCTGATTGTTCAGCCAACCCAATGAACTCTTCGGGTGAAATAAACCCAAGTTCTTTATGGAACCAACGAATCAGCGCTTCTACCTGAGTCACTCTTTTCTCATGTAGATCCACCTTTGGTTGGAAGTACATAACCAAGTGATCTTGTTCTATGGCTTGTTTTAAATCATTGATCAGTCTAATTTGGGTTAAATACTTTTCATCCGAACCGACTTCATAAAAAACAACGTCCTGCTTTTTATGCTTGGCTTCATTCAGCGCAATATCTGCGCGTCGCAGCAGTTGATCCGTTCTAGTGCCGTGCAATGGATAAATCACAACCCCTGCGCACACCGATATTGGTATATCAAGTTCACCAATCTGATAACTCGTATTTAATTCAGCCAACAGTTTATCGATCACTGACGACAGCTCTGCTTCTGAAGCGTCTTTTATGAACAATAAGAACTCATCGCCACCCAAACGGCTCGGACAGCAATCAACATTTGCAACATTCCTCAATCTATTTGCAAATGCCTTTAAAAGTTCGTCCCCGGTCTGATAACCGAAGGTGTCATTAACCTGCTTAAATCGATTTATATTTATACTCATCACTGAAAAGCATTTGTCACTGTGATCGTACTCTTTAAGCAACTTCGTAATTTCTTCAGTAACTAAAATGCGGTTGGATAAACCCGTTAAAGTATCGTGATAAACCTGATAAAGAATTTTCTCTTCTCGATCTGCAATGCCCTTCTGCATCACATTAAAGCTACTGGCCAGTGTGCCGATTTCGTCTTTCGATGTGCGATCTAATGGAATGTCTTCACTGTAATCACCACCACTGATACGCTTTGCTGCTGTCACTAAGGCATTAATTGGCTGCGTAACATTGCGAGCAATAAAGTAAGCACTGATAACCGATAAGATAAGCGCCAACGTTGATATAAATAACATCTGGATTTTTAAAGGAGAAAAACTCGCAAGGGCTTCATTTAAAGACGTTCTTAGAACTGCACTGACCTGATACTCCGAGGTGTTGACTAGCGGTGTAAGCAGGGCTAAATAATCATTATCATTCAGCTCCATTCTCTGCCATTCACCACTCTCCATCGTCATAGATGGCGCATCGTCCATACGATTTTCCGGCATAGTCGTGATCGTAAAACTCTTTTGATCCCTGCCTTCCCCATTGAATGACACTTCAAGGCTGGTTAAATCTTTCAATTGATTTGCTAACTTCTGATCCAACAAAAAACCAATACTCGCCCACGCCACAGGTACAGGGGCATTCACTTGCAACATCACCATTTGGTATGCACGACCATCCAGCATGACAATGGTCATCAACCCGCCGTCCTGTTGTGCTTTTGGTAATAAATCAATAAAAGGGAATGCCTGTCTGCGTTGAGTTTCTTCATCAGTACTCGCAATTAACTGACCGTCCAGTGAAGCCAGCATCATTAAATCGGCATTGATTCGAGCACCGTGGTTTTCCAATACCGATAAAATTGTGTCTTTATCGCCAGCCGATACCGCACCTTTAAAACCAAAGTCAGCGGTCAATACTTCAGCAGAATCAAATAACTGACTGCCTCGAATATCCATGAGTCGCTCGAATACTCGTCGACCAACGTTCAACTGCTCTTGTGCCTGACGTTCCACACTGTTGTTGGTGGCCAACAAAACGGCAGAAATAGTGGTTACCGAGGAGACGATAATTAAACCAAGGAAAAGTAATAGAATCTTATTTCGTAAACTAACGTTCATCATCGTAGTATTTTCTAAATTTGTTTTTGAATTTTCTAACGGGTTTAGGTGGGGTTAAATCAAGTGATACCTTATAGCTTCCATCACTTTGGGCGTCGTTAAGCTCAACATACATAGGTTGAGTTAAGCCTTTAACCCAAGGGTGCCACACCGCAACTTTGGTACTCTCTCCCTCAAAGTTAACGGTGCCTGAATCCGTGGTGACCGTGAAATCAGGCCAAGGAGACACAAAGATATAGCCGATCATGGAGTCATGAATATTACAGCCTAAAACCACAAGCCCTTCATCCTCAAACGTCAAAGGCATTCGAGGGACACCCTTATAGAGTTTTATTTCAAATCGCTTAGGCTCTGAAAAAGAATATACATGGTGACGAATGTTATCGCTGTTCGGAAAAACGATGTCTCTTCCCTTCTCAACCGCCAAAACCCTTGGTACAAACATTCGATCTATTTGATCCATAACAGCGGGATCGGAGTTTACTTGTGAGATTTCTCCGTTTGGAACCGCCACCACTGCATTTTTTACAGGTTTATCGTTTTGATCAACAATATGAATTTCAAACGCAAACGCCGGAATAGGAAGAATGAACGCAAAGAGTGATTTACGAATCACTTTAGATAATTTGACAAGCAACAAAGCAAGCCCTCAAACATGTTTAATTTAAAGAATTTAATTTAAAAAGGTTCAAAGGCAGTATAGGAAGAAATTTGATAATTTGCAGAAAAATCATGCAATTAAATGTAAACAATTAAAAACTAACACCATAATTATTCAGTGCTATTACCCAGCTCTTCCCATGCAATACGCTTGAGTGATGGGATGACTCGATTGATCAAAAATAGCTTCTGTATGATTACACTCAACCACATAGCCACTGTTATTTTCGACCCAACAGACAGCAACCTGATCCGCTATTCTTCTTGCTTGAGACAGGTTGTGAGTCACCATTATCATCGTAATTGACGTTTTCAATTCTTGAATCAAGTCTTCTATCTTTTCAGTTGAGATAGGATCAAGGGCACTGCACGGCTCATCTAACAATAAGACACTTGGCTCCAAAGCTAATGCTCGCGCGATGCACAAGCGTTGCTGCTGACCGCCAGAGAGACGTAGAGCATTGGTGTTCAACCGATCTTTGGTTTCCTCCCAAAGCCCTGTCTGGCGTAATACCTTCTCCAATTGATGTTCACGATCACGTGCTGATTTCATGCCGTGATCTTTCAAAGGAAAACAAATATTCTCCCGAATAGACAAAGGAAATGGGTTGGGTTGCTGGAAAACCATTCCCACTTTTTTTCTCAGTTTATCAACTCGATAGGCGGGTGAAAGGACGTTCTCACCATCTAAAAGAATTTCACCTTCTACCTGACAACCTTTGATGTTCTCCGTCATTCGATTGATGCTGGCAAGCAGACTACTCTTACCACACCCCGAAGGGCCAACTAATGCAAGAATCTCGTTAGAAAAGGCTTCCAGGCTTGCCCCCTTCAGTGCTTGGTATTGGCCATAATTCACTGAAAGTTGATTAATCCTCAAGGAAGGTGATTCAGAAACCTCAAAGGTGTTTTGTGGTTCAATGTTGCCTTTTATACGAGACAAAAAACGTTTAATTGCCATAGTTACCTCGGTAGCCAACGTTTACTTAAATAACGTGCCAGACCATTAATCAAAATAAGAAACATCACTAAAATAATGGCCGTTGCTGCCGCAGGCTTGGTCCCACCGGCAACGTTCATGGCCAAATCGTAGATATGCACTGAAAGCGCACGTCCCGAATCCAACAGAGATTCGGGCTGTCTTGTCACATAACCCGCCGTGAAAATCAGTACCGCTGTTTCTGCTAATGCCCTGCCCGTCGCAACAATTGTCGCTGCTGCAATACCTGTTGCCGAACTGGGCAACAATATCTTAAAAATGAACCCCACATGCGTAAGGTTCAGTGCTTCTGCCGCTTGACGATAACTTGAAGGACTGTGGCGTAAAGACTGCTCCGTTAATCGGACAAACAAAGGCAAAGCCATACAGGCCAACGTTAAGCCACCAGACAATATCGAAAAGCCGAATCCTAAAACTTGTGCAAAAAAAACATAACCAAACAAACCAAAGATGATCGAAGGCACCCCGCTCAAAATATCCAAAACCAAACTAATTCGTTTACCACTCGCACTGCTTTCCTCAACGGATTCACTTAAATAAAGTGCGCAAGTTATGCCCAAGGGAATCACAACAGAAAGACAAACGAAGAGAATCAACCCTGTGGAGATAATCAGGGGGCCAATACCTCCTGCTCTTCCGGAGTTTCGGGGTTCAGACACTAGAAATTCTAGACTCAGAGTGGAAAAGCCATTAATCATTAGATCATAAGCCATCATCACAGGGATAATGAGCACGACGGAAGCGGTTAACCAAAGCACCCCTTTCATCACGAGTTCAAGTCGGTGAGCACTAAGCATATTGCTTCCTTTTGACTGACGCCCCGACCATAACGATAAGCACCGTCATCAAAAATAAAATAAGCCCACTCACAAACAACGCGTTTACGTGAAAATCCGTTGCGTAAGACATTTCTAATGCGATGTTCGCGGTTAGTGTTCGTGTAGGTTCAAATAAACTACTGGGGACTTGGACGATGTTTCCGCATACCATCAACACCGCCATGGTTTCCCCCAATGCACGCCCTGTTTGAAGGGTAACCCCAGAAAAAATACTCGGTAATGAATGGGGAAGAACGATTCGCCAAATTTTACTCCAACGCTGTAACGCCAGTGCATCTGCTGCAACCAACCATTTCTGTGGTGTTTGTTCAAATGCAGTATCAACCGTTAATACCACCAAAGGTAAAACCATGATGGCCAATACAATAATGCCCGCTAAAACGCTTGCGCCTGGTGGCGCAAACGTACTGATCCACGGAACGAGGACAATTAGCCCCCAAAACCCATACACAACAGAAGGAACACCAGAAAGAAGCTCCATCAACCCTCTGTACACGGAAGCAAGCCACTTAGGCGCGTAATACCGACCGAAGATTGCAAGCATGACCCCCAATGGCCCCGCCACTAACACAGCCCCAAAAGCAATCACCAAAGAACCCGCTAACATAGGCAATACGTTGAAATCCCCCTCTGACGGGTGCCAGCCTGAATCGTTCCATAAAGATGACACACCCATCGCTTCAAATAAGGGAAGACTTTTAGCGACCATGAAACAGCCGATAAGGAATAGAATGCCAACGGTTATCCATGCGCCCGCATTTAATGTGCTTGAAAGTGTTTTACTTGTTCGCATTGGCAGCTATAAAGAATTGCTCTTGAACTAAGTCACCCACATCCTGAGACTGGGCATATTCGATAAATCGTTTTGCCAAAGGAGTAGAGTTTTCAGTCGTTACTAAATTAAGGGGCCGAGCAATTGGAAATACACCCAATTCAACATTTTTCAACGTTGCTTGAACGCCATCAACGGGGAGAAGTTTGATTGATGCGCCGTTTTCAGCCTCATAGGCAGCGGCTCCAATGGATACATAGCCAATGGCAAGCGGATTACCCTCGACTGTTTTTAAACCTTGCTGATTATCTCCAATAATAATGTCTGCGTTTACTTCGCTGTTTTTCAATCCGAAATGCTTTAAGAATAATTCAAGTGTGGAGCGCCCTTCCGCTTTGTTTACGACCACAATGGGTGAATCAACGCCACCTAGGTCTTTCCAGTTTTTAATTTTCCCAGTATAAACATCAACGATATGATTTTTACTTAATGACTGAACGGGATTATCTTTATGAAGGATTAAAGTAATACCATCCCATGCGATGGTATTTGTTCTGAGGTCTGCTTCAGATACTTTTAAGCCTCTAGACACCATGCCAACATCAGCTAATCCTTTTCGTGCGTCATTCACTCCCCGAGAAGACCCTCCCGTTTGTACATCAATACGAACATCTGGGTTTAATGCTTCAAAACGTTTGGCAATTTCAGCCACCAATGGCGCCACCGTACTGGACCCCGTAAGCACCAATTTTTCTGAAGAAGATTGACTGCATCCCGCAAGACTTATAGCAATCATTAACGATGCAATCACAGTGCATATTCTCTTCATAATATTTGTCTTCCTGAGTATTTCAAAACACATCAACTGAATTGTTATTTGTTGATATTAGTAGCTTTTTAAGACAAAAAGTTCCAAAAACAGAACCACAAAAAAATAGAAATACGTTACTGAACTCTAGTTCAACTTGCGCCGAATAAAAGAAATTTCATGCACCAGAAATCGCCACCAATGCATAAGAAAGGCTGTATTAGAATTGCCACTTTAGATCGATAAAACACGACTTACGTTCTGATTTATGCGAGCTCGGATTCAGAAGCGTCTGTATGACTGTATTGTTTATTCTTTTGAATAAAGACGTCTACTGGCTTGCCACCCTTACAAGGCGAATTACCTAAATAGGAAAAGGCAATATTACTATTTGATACCGTAATGTGACTGAAGCTTACCGTTTTCGCATCGTCTCGATGCATGCAAACAGACTCAAAGCCTTTCGCCGGTTGATGATTAAAATGGAAATCTATCAGTGCATTTGAACTCGGGTTTTCACCTAACTTGTCGTAATAACCAGCACGCATAGGCGCAACATGATCAAACTTAACAGAGGAAGACGTAATCATAGATCGAGTTAGATTTAATATTTCTAATCGTACTCCATTCCACTGAAAACAACGAACGTCAAAAGACGACCGACTTGAGCTCTGCTGTACTGTTTCAAACACCACCAAGGAAAAAGCAGCAAAACACGACAAATCCAAAGAGGTTAAATGCAAATTAACAGCGGATATATTATTTAAGTGCGACAACGATTTAAGTAGCTGACCTCGACTTTGAAGCACCTTTGTTGGCGTTTTACCCTGATAAAAATTAAGTAAGCACAAACTCAAGCCATGCTCATTGACTGAGATCCAGCTGCCTTGCCCCACGGGATCAATGGGCATCAGCACATCTGTGTTTTGAAATTGAAAACATTGAGGCGCCATTGCCTGCTTGCGTGTTCTTTGCTCATCACGATTGAAGAAAACTTCGTACCCCTCAGGGTTAACCTTCCAACTTAATGTGCACACGAGATTTGTTCCTGCTCTCGCATAAACGTGGCCGTCGATGGCGCAACGCCTAACTTTGAGTCAATCTCCATACCGAGTAATTTGGCATGAACGACCATTAACGCTAAGTGGTGCGTTAAATGGCTAGAGGCAAAGCACAGTTCTCTACCAAGGCTGGAATTCAACTTAGCAGTTTCTTCCGATGACAGAGAAACTTCAGTACTGATTTGAAGAGGTTGGTCAAAAGTCGATGGATCCAGTGACTTTAACCACTGTGTCACTTCTTCAAGTTCATCCAATCCTGCCTGAGGGTCCGTTTCAAGAGGAATCCCTCTTCGGCGTAAATCATAATCAACAAATGTGGGATTTGTTTCTTTCATTAACGCTTGGAAAATATCTAAAATATGTCTTAAATGTTGACCTATGGAACTCTCAAACAATGGTTTAGAGACTTTGACATACACAGATTCATCAAGCCCTTCAATGAAGCCAGACAACTGATCCAAGATTTCAACATTTGAATGTATTACTTTCTGCATTAACGATTTACCGTTCCACTCACTTATAATTTTACCGTACATTACGGCCTAAACACTTTAATTCGATAACTTAAGATTAGACACATCTTTAGCTGATAGTTCAGTGGGGGTTAAATACGCCCAATAAACCAGCGATACTGGAGCTAACACCCAATAAACGATAGGTAATACCGTCTCGGTATCATCTAAAGAATAAGCCAGCAATGCCAAACAACCAAAGAATACCGCAATCCCTGCCTGAGAAAGATAACTTTTTGATAACAAATACGCCGTTGAGTCATTCTCTCTGGCATTATCAAAGAATCGCTTATTAAAACTCAGTCGGAAAAAAGTAGTCATAAAGCCAATCAAAACAATTACTGGGTATTTCCAGTAATCAGTAATATCCATATCAAGTTCAGCCCTTAACCCCCAGGAAATTGCATATAACACGACAGCACATACAAAAACCTTTTGCTGATTCAAGCGATCAATCCTGTTCTTTATAAAATAGAAAACCACCGAAAGCAGTACTGTGAGCGACACGATCACAATGCCTAAATCCATCACGCTTTCTTTGGCGATTAAAAACAAAGACAAAACCCAGAAGTAACTCTCTAAAAACAGGAAAATACCATCCAAGTAAAAGACAGTGGCTGAATTATATTTATCTTTAAATCTGAATACGGATGTTGTTGGCGCAGTGCCCTTCTCATCCCTTCCTAAGACGCGGTTGATAGACGATAAGCTGGCGATTGACGTCTCGCGGCAAAAACAAATTACACTAACGGCAGTGATAATTAAGCTGACCATAACAACCGCTAGAGAACTGCCTTCATCCAATAAAAATGCACCGGCTAAAATTCCCAGTTTCAACAAAATGACAACAAGGATCTGAAAGTCTCCGAATTTTTTACCCGTTTCATTTGCTTCACTGCTGCTATCAACCGTCATTGCACTGAACATGACACGTTGAGTCGTCCAATAAAAACAATTATAAGCACCATTCAAGATTGCAGCGGCGTATAGAAACCAGTTTCCCTCCGTAAATAGCAATGAGGAAACCAACAAAAACTCAATAACAAAGGAAGCAACAACGATCAAACGCCAATTGGCTTGATTAAACAGAATACGCCAAACGTTAAGAGAAATTAAAAACCCAATGCCTGTCAGCGATACAAACAGAGAAATGACAGCGATGGATGCATCCCGTTGCCACAAAAGAACGGGAATAAAGAATGGTAAAAGCCCAATCAAAAATGAATGGACTCCTGCATATTGAAAAAAATTAACAGATAAACTTCTCATTAAAAAATATCAGCCTGACTTATTTCAAGACCATCCAGTTTTTCAAAATAAGGTGATAAATCCTCTTTTTCTCCGTATCTAGGATAGTCGTGCATTTTAAGATATGGACGAGAATTAACCTCCAAGAAAATGCACTTTTGATTTTGGTAAGGTTGATCGATGCCTTTTTCCAAGATCACATCAATACCAAGAATATTGGCATCAAACATGTCTAACACATCAATAAACAACTGCTTATTTTCTTCAGGTAAGGTCTCTTTCTTAATAGTTCGAACTACACCACCTGGTGCTAATGAAATCCGATAAAACAAGTTAACAATTTCACCTTCCGGCGGAACAGAATCTAACGTGTATTTTTTCTTCTTAAGAAAGTTTTTAGTGACTGATCCTTTAGAAAGAGGATGTATACAAGGATAAAGCCCCATCTCCTCTCTGATTTTATTCTCTTGATCAATCAAATCACTGATCGTTTTCTGCCCGTCACCTTGAACAAAGGGAGCGTATCTTTCAATAACAGACATCACTTCACCTTTAACCACGACCACTCGGTAATTATTACCTTTCAAGTATTGCTCAACCACCGTGGTCGGCCACCAAAGTTTGGCAAAGAACATGGCTTTCCATAATTCCATGTAATTGGTAATTGGAAAATGACTGCCTCTCGAAAAGCCGCTGACATTTGGCTTAATCACCAAAGGGAAACCGTGTTGCTTAGCAAAACGATGAGCCCTCATTGGATTTAAAAATATCTCACCTTTGGCATGAGGGACATTGCCCTTCTCAAAAACAGCTCTTGCTTGTTCTTTAGACCTGCAACCTTTTCTAACGTCTAGGCTATTGTAGCTGCTGCACCCATCCATAAATTGTTTACTGATCCAGGTATAGATGGTTTTCTTTATTGCTAACATTAATTAGCCTCTTTCTGAGCGATGTGTTTTACACGGCGGATAAAGCCTAATTTTTGGAAGAAAATCTGACGTTTAACCTGATGAACCGGAATATTTTTAGTCACTTTTGCCAACAACCACATACAATGAAATACGAATGATAGTTTGGCGTGCATTGATGTGTTCTTAGTTAACAAAAGCAAAGGCATTGGCAAGAATAAATTGATCTCTATGATCTTAAATTCGCCATTTAATAGTGCTTCAACGGAATCTGCTCGAACACCGAAACGAGAAATCCGGAAATCACCCACTGTTTTCAAATGAGACCACAAACGATTTAAATCATCCGCTCTCATTTGAGGCGTTATATCTCGATACTGAGTGCTTTTGTTGTAGATTCCATTAATAGGAAACTCATCCGCCGTTTCGTTAACGACCTGAGTAACAGACAACACTTCAAAATCTTCCGTACTATTTTCAGAGGGCACAGAGAAAATCTCAAACTCAATTTTCCCTTTTGCTGCTTCTTGAACCAGATGCTGCACCTTAGAAGGTTTCTGGTTTTTACGAATAGCAGACAAATCTTGAGCATTGTCCGCTCGCTGTATGCCTTTCGAGTTTTGCCCCCACTCTGGCTTTACAAAAACAGGGTATGAAGTAGGCTCCTGACCATGTCCATCAACCCATTGAGGTAAACGCCATTGCTCTGGGATCAAGTTATCGATATCAAGTTTTGAATAGATGCCCTTGTTTTCATTAAAGTACGGCGCATTCAATTGAAAGTAACGCCATGGCATCACCTTCAATCGAATGCAGGAAATAATGTAAGAAATAATTAACAGTAATCGAATAATCATAAATACTTAAAATATAAACCAGATGATGTGTTTAAGCGCTTTCTTGGTTCGTCGCTTTAGAGGAATTCCATTGCATGTAATTAACAACAGCCAATACCATCCCTAACACTAATATTGAAACCGCAGCATAAAACAGAGAACCGTTATCACTCTTACCATTATGTAGCACTTCAATACCAAGCGGCGTCGCCAAGTGAAAAAATACAGCACCGATCATGACCATTGAAGACGCAAGACCACCAATGCTGTGCAATAGAGCACGACTAGGAGCAGAACGTAAAATATTCATTTTGCTTAGGACAAAAAAGACAGCAGGCAGCAAAAGCAGCAAAGAAACTAAAAGTTCAGCAGAACCCACTGCATAGGCGCCATATTCAGTGAACCAACGGCCAATACCTTCGGATAGAATACCTTCCATCCAGCCGCCAATTGTACCAAAGATATGCTGAGTGTCTGGATGACTTGTGAACTTATATGGCAGTGAGCTCAAAAACACTTTACAGATCCAAAGCACCACAACCCAACTACCTACTGCAATTATCTTGCCTTTCATGCCCTATTCCTCAATTTATTGTATTTTTACACGTGGGTAATTATTGAATTAAAGAACACCAGGCCAGTTCTTATCCGCAGTTTGAATGAGGTTCACTTTGTCGTTAGTCCACTTAGCTTGAATGTCCGCATTGTAATTGAGATAAAGCTTACCGTCATGAACAGTCCACTGAAGAGGGTCACCTTTTGCGGTATCGTTTTTCGCAACGGCCCATGCACAATAACCGCCGTATTGAGGCGCATACTTTTCAGGCGACGCTTTGAATGCATTTAAATTCGCTTCATTTTTAAAGCGCCATTGCGCACCTTTGTATTCAAGCTCGTAATCTTCAGAGCCTTCAACAGGTTTACCGTCCGTGAAATACGCCACTGAATCGTAACCTGATATGGCTAGATCACTGAAAAATGAAGTGTAAATAGGGTCTTTCGCCATTGCTTGCGTAGACAGCAAAATCAAAGCTGCAAATAAGGAGGTTAAAGTGGTCGAACGTAATATTGATAATTTCATAAACAGTACTCGATAAAACAAGAATATGATGTGTTGAGCTCAATCTGCTTCATTTACTGATCCGATAAAATCATTGTAGATGATAACTATGAGCTAAGCGTGCCGTGCCTACCGCAAGAGCCAGTACTAAATACTGATCTTTATTATGCGTTTCTGAAATAATAGATATTAATAAAGGGAAAAAGTTCAAAACAGAACGAAAATGAAGTAAAGAAAGTTAAAGAGGCTTTACTTTCTGATTTTTATTTAAAGCGCTTTGCAGGTTAATAACAAGAAGAAAATACCTAAACGAAGCAAAGGCTCGGCCTAGGCTCCGTTTAACAAAACGCTTTAATCTATAAGATGTGCATCAATTAACTTTTCACGTTGTGTCTTAGTACTGATAGCAACGACACACTTACTGTTTCCAACCGAGGCTTGCGATTCCAGCACCGTAAACTCACCACCAATATGCTCTACCATTCGACGATCATACTCCATCATCCGGTAACACCCTTCTAAATTCCCTGATCCCCGATAGGGGCATTCCGAGTGTATTTCAGCTATAACCATCTCAGCCTGCTCACTGACGATAGGAACCATTTTATTGGAAGGAAACATCCGTTGCCATTCTTTCGCCGCACTCTTGATATCCCCTTTTTGTTTGCCATTTTTTATCTTCAATGTTGACCACCCCAGAAACCTTAAAAGCGGTTTTCCTAAACGATTCTTAAGCTTTGTCTCAGATAAATAGTGCGTTGCATGTATCAACCGATTGAATAAATAGGCATTCATTTGATTCACGTTCATAGATGTTATTCCTCTTGATTCTTCTCAATATCCTCAGTTTGATATAGACATGCCACAACTGCGATACCTATACTAGATACAAGTCATGACTTTAAGACATACCCTGAATGAAACTTGAACTTGAATCATTAGATTTAAACCTACTCACCGCCTTAAGCGCTCTGCTCAAATACACAAGCGTTTCTCGTGCGGCTGAATCGATGAACATCACTCAATCCGGCATGAGTCGGAGTCTAAAACGGCTTCGTTATATTTTTAAGGACGATTTACTGGTTCGCGTCGGTAATGACATGGAACTCACATCAACCGCAAAACAATTAACCCCTAAACTTGAAGCAGCGTTATCGTCCATTCAGCAGGTGTTTGAGCAAGAGGCATTTCACCCTGATAAGCTGAGCTGTGAATTCAAAATCGCCGCAATTGATGCTTTTTCTCAATACTTGTTGCCCTCGTTTTACGCTCAGCTGAACGCTCTCGCCCCCAGCGTAAACTTGAACATTCAAAATTGGCACTCCAACACGTTAACTGAATTAGCCCAAGGTGAACTGGATTTTGCAATCGGTGCTGTACCAACGGCACCTGCTGACGTCTACCAAAAGCTGTTACATCAAAGTGATTTCGTCTGCGTAGGAAACAAAGCGCACTATTCTGAATCCAGCATTTCTCTTGAAGATTATCTCTCAGCAAAACACGTTGTTGTGCATATGGAGGGTAAAGGCAGTACGCCGATAGATGAGAAACTTAAAGACATCAATGAAACCAGAAACGTTGCGGTCAAAGTACCTCACTTCAACAGCGCATTTGAGCTCATCAAACAAACCAACTTACTGTTTAGCACGCCAAGGTCTTTAGCAAAGGGATTAAATGCTTCATTCAACGTCCACATAATGGAGCTTCCTTTTGGCGTAACCTTCGTGCCGTTATGTATTTATTGGCATCGACGAAATCACAAGAACAATCAACATCAGTGGCTAATTGAGACTTTACTGCAATCTGTCATCCAATCTCAAAAGCCGGTTTAAGTTTTACGCTCTGCACCTATAAGTTATGGCTAATGATCCCCCGTTAAAGGCACAAAGCGAACAGGTAATACCTCCATTATAGTTATTTCATAATTTATAATGGCTAATGATATTGCACATCCAATAGGATCAACGTAAAAGTGCTTCCACGGCGAGCGTACTGTCTTCTTTTTCGGCCAGTTCTCGAAGAGCAAAGGCTTTAATCGCTTTTTCATGCGCATACACATAATCAAAAAACGTACGGTGTTCCGCCAAACTGTGTTTTTTAAGGCGAGCAAAGGTTCTCTGATACGTTTCTGTCCCGTCTGCGAGCAGCCGCATGGCGAACCGCCAAGGCAATACACCAAGCACAATGCCCTCCAAATATCCCCTTAACCACCACCCTCTAGGTTCAATCAACGGCTGTCCACTTTCTTCCATATGTTTTAAAAACAATGCGAGTGTTTGCACTTCAAGCTCATAAAGAAGCTGCCACTTGGCTTTTTTAGCCTGACTCCAAGTTATTCTCTGAGCTGCATCAAATACTGCAGCGCCATAAATTTCGGATTTATGAATTCGATGCAAATCCTTTTGATACTGTTTGTAGTTCACAGCCACCTCCTAATTAACCGCGCCTAACTGTACGTTGACTATGATAAAAACGCCAGTAAGACCAGATACAGAGCCACCAGCATTAACCCTAACCCCATGCATCGATTCAGCCACACTAAAAATGGAGTAGTCGACGCTTTGTCTCGGATTTTACTTCCTGCAAAAGCCCAACAGGAAATGGAACAAAAACATATCACAAAGTACACCCCAGCAAAGATCGTTAATGTCGAATACGAACCTGCAACATTGAAGGCTGAAACCCCGGAAAGACAAGCCAACCAAGCTTTGGGGTTTAACCATTGCAATATTGCACCTTGTAAAAAAGTGGGCTTAAAACCTTCATTTACCTCCAGCTCCGGCACAGATACAAATACCTTATAACCAAGGTACCCGATAAAACAGCAGCCAAAAACACTCATCCAATGAAGAGCTCGTGACGCCTCATCAACAAATGACGAGGCACCTAATCCCACAAAGATCAGTAGCACGGTAAACCCAAGACTTGCTCCGAATACAAAGGGCATTGACGACGTTAGGCCATGATTAACTCCCGCTGACAAAGTCAAAACATTCACAGGCCCAGGCGTAATCGACATTGATAAAGAAAATAGACTCATTGCAATCAGTAAGCTCATAACATCTCCCAAATTTTAAATGAGCTTAACTTGTAATCAATAGCTTGATTAGATGGTATTATTTGATTTAACTATTCTAGATTCTTTAATTATGATTAATGATTTAAGAGCCATTGCCATATTTTCTGAAACCGCCAGATTAGGTTCATTTAAGGCTGCGGCAAACACATTGGGTCTATCACCTTCCGTTGTGAGCTACCACATAACCCAACTGGAGGAGCGAGTGGGAACCGCTCTCCTATATCGTTCAACCAGAAAGCTCTCTCTAACCACTGAAGGGCAAACCCTATTCGAACATTCTTTATCGATGATGGCTGCGGCTCAAAACGGGTTGGATCAAATCAGCTCTATCACCGAGCGCCCCTCGGGTAAACTTAAACTGGCCATGCCTTCCGTCTTAACACGTTCATACATCAACCAAACGATTGCCGAATTCAGCAAAAAATACCCTGGGATCGCACTGGATATAAAATATTCGGATAAACGACATGAGATAATTACAGAGGGTTTCGATCTCGCGATTCGAATAGGAACATTAGAAGACAGCGCTTTAAAAGCAAAAAAGATGGGCTACATTGACCGAAAGCTGGTTTGTGCGCACTCTTATTTAAACGATAATCCTGACATGAGTAAACCACAATCCCCCAATGAACTAGAGCAATGGCGTTGGATACAACTCTCCCAACTTAACAACCAAAGATCATTCATTAACGAAGACAATACAAAACAAACGGTACAATGTGACGGGAATATCACCGTCGATAATGTAGAAGCAATGACGCAATTTTGCTTGTCTGGATTAGGGATTGCTACACCCCCTGATTACCTTGTAGATGATCTCATCAAACAAGGGGATTTGATGGAATTATTGCCCTCGTGGAAAGTAGAAAGCATTCCACTCTATGTCGTCTGGCCTTCTAATGTTTCAGACAACAGCAATACAAAACGGCTGATCAATTTCCTTTGTAAGAATACTTAATAGCAACATAGAGACTCGAAACCTCTACGTTACTATTACCATCAGTTTTCACGCTCAGGTTAACGAAACTAACAACCTGACTAACAATGAAGACGTTAAGGTTATGCTAGAGCTTCAACCGCTACGGCAACGTGCTTGTGGTACGGCGTTTTAGCAATGGGGTCACAATGATTAACCGATGTTAATTCATTGATGGCCGGACCATTTTGTTTCAAAGCCCCCGATTTGTCTGTATACAACATACCGTAACCATGAGGCAAAGTAACCATGCCGAGCTGGACGCTGTCATCACTCATCAAAACCACTTCAATTTGCCCAGTCGTTGAACGACACAAAGCACGGCCGCCATCTTCTAGTGACAGAGATTCAAGATCATCAGGATGTATCCTCATTGCGCCGTCTTTATCCGTTTTACGCCAATCAGGTGTTCTGAATATCTGATTCGCATTGTATGAGCGACGTTCACCCGCCATTAAAATAAATGGAAACTCATTACCACTCTCTTCCGCGTTTAAGGTCTTAGCTTCGCGTGAAAGTTCATTCAACGCCTCATCCATTTCAGCGATGTGCAAGTGCACCTTTTTATCCTTGGTTTTAATCATTTTCCAAGTGTCGGCATAGTCAAACGTACCCAATGGCACCGGTTTGTCAGACTCCATTATTTTGTTAAACAAATTATTCCCAAGCGAATAACCTTTTCCATCCACGCCTGTAGCAGCCACTTGCTTACTGAAGCGAGCCGCATAAAACTGACAAACACCCCACAAAGTTGCCGCAGAAGACATATTCTCTGGTAACGCTTTGCCCAACGTTGAATACAAAATCAAAGGCACGTACGGCATCCATTTAGGATTCGCTTTAAGCGTCGCGGCCAGTGCAGCAGGAAATAAACGTCCAAACTGGAATTTACGATCCAACTTGGCAATGCGTTCTAATTTCGGGAAACGATCGGGTATTTCGCCCAACGCAACCACTAGACGACGATAGATCTCTGCCTCAGGTAAAGTATCTCCTTTAGGCGCCACAATCGGCTTACGAAGGTGAAAATAGGACGTCGGAAAACCAAAGGTAAAGAACGCACATTCCGTTTTCTCAAACTGGCTAGGCGCCGGTAAAACATAATCTGCAGCACGAGCAGTTTCCGTCAACGCCACATCTAGGACAACTGACAGTTCTAGATTTTCAAACGCTTTCTTGTACGCTTGCGTATCTGCACCAGACATCACGGGATTAGCACTGTCGACCACCAAAGATCGTATCCGATCAGGATGATCAGTATTAATTTCTTGAGGTAATACATTCGGTGGAAAAAGCTTACTGATGCCCTTCATTCCCGTGACTTTAGTGACAATACCGCCGTCTTCAGGCTCTTTCGAATGACCAATAATCGGTGCAAATTGCGAAACTAGATGATTTCCACCTTTTTTATTAAAGTTACCGGTAATTAAGAAGAGAACCTTTTCTAAATAAGAATTTAACGTGCTGTGTAAACTCTGCTGAATCCCCAGATCCGCTTGAACCGTGGCGGTCTTCGCCTTTGCAAAACCAATTGCCACGTCTTTAATTAGCGGCAAATCGACACCGGAAAGTTCTGCGTATTCTTCAACTGGAACCGCTAGGAACTGAGACTTTACCTTTTCAAAACCGTTTGTGCGCTCAGCAATAAAGGCTTTATCTTCTAAGCCTTCTTGTAAAATGATTGCGATCATTGCGGATAACAAAAAGGCATCTCGCCCTGGCTTAACCGCAAGATGAATATCGGCCATTTTAGCGGTTTCACTTAAACGAGGATCAACCACCACCATCGTTCGATTAGGGTTCTTCTTATAGTCTTTTAGAACATCTCGCGTTTTAGGAACACCATGGGCGTCCCAAGGGTTTGCGCCCAACACAATGGTATAGTCAGAATGCTCCATGCCTTCTGCGGCATAACAACTTTGACGTCCAAATAATTTACCATTCACCCAGAAATCGCCCGTCTTCTCTTGTGCGAGCGCGGTATAAACATAGGGCGTACCTAAGGCAGCGTTTAAAGAGGAGCTGTAAGTGCCGCCAAGATGATTTCCTTGACCTCCGCCACCATAATAAGCAAAGGCATGCCCCCCATGTTGTTTTTTAATTGAACGCATTTTTTGTGCAATGTCAGCAATGGCAGTATCCCATTCAACTTCCTCAAAACTGCCATCTGACTTTTTACGGAGGGGCTTAGTTAGTCGTTCAGAATGATTTTGATAGTGATCTAAACGTGCTGCTTTTTGGCAGATATACCCTTCTGACGATCCTGACGCTTTGTCACCTCGAATTTTCTTTAAATTTTGCCCTTCAACCTGAACTTCAATTGAACAGCCAATGCTGCAAAGCATACACGCGGTGGACTTCCAATCGATCTGGTCTTTTTTCGTTGTCTTATCACTTGCTAATTGATTCACACTCATTTGATCTCTCCCCTTGAAAGTCACGTTTTCAAGTTTAGCGTCAAACTTAGATAACCACTGACATCACGTAAATCTGCAGTTTCTGAGTTTAAATATCTTATATTTTTTATTCCTAACCACTAGGTTCCATTTTAGAACTAACTTGATAGTAAGTTCCAAAATGGAATTTGTAAAGCTATACTAAATCCAAGAATAAGCAGCATAAGGTTGAGACTTAAGAATTATGAAGTGGGACAACATTCAAGAATTACCCTGTTCAGTGGCCAGAGCTCTATCTATATTTGGGGATCGTTGGACGCTATTAATCCTAAGAGACTGCTTTATTGGTGTAAAACGGTTCGATAAATTTCAAAAAAGCATTGGCCTTTCTAGACACCGCCTTGCCGATCGTCTGACGAAATTGGTTGAACATGAAATATTAAGAAAAGAACCCTATCAAGAAAAACCCCTTCGCTATGAATATAAACTCACCCGCAAAGGTGTTGATCTATACCCTGTTCTCATGACACTGGCTAAATGGGGAGACACTTGGATGGACGGAGGTGATGGCCCTCCCCTTGAATACACTCACGCGAAATGCCAACACAAAATGACCGTTGAACTTTGTTGCTCCGAATGTGGTGAAGAAATAAACCCAAAAGAAGTCATACCCAAGGTTGGCCCCGGCTTAAAAGCGTATTCAAGCCGAGTCAAACCCTAAGTTCAAATAATAAGCACAACGGATACAGAGTCTTACATCACAGACCTGTAATGCATATCGAGAACCCAGCCCGATAAATGTCGCCTTGCGGTAATTCGACGATACCAGGTTTATCCCTTAGTTGACCATTGTGCCCTTCCGGATCGACATGGCCCTGCCAAGGCTCAATGCAAACATAAGGAGCAGAAGGTTTGGCCCATATTCCTAGATGAGGAAACTCAGAAATATCGACCGTTAGGCTGCGCCCGTTTGTCTTATGTTTTAAAGCAATAGACTTTGATTTGTGATCCAAAAAGATCAGAGCATCTCGATCAAAAATGGATTCATGAAGGTTAATGACCTTATCGTTGTTTAGATACGGTTCTGATGTATTGCTCAAAAGCGAATTATCTAGCGTCCAAAGTGGTAGTGTTTCAGGCTGATCAAATTCAATGTAATAATCTTCAATAGAATCGCCATCTAACCAGTTCAGATTAAATGCTGGGTGGCCACCCAAAGAGAAAAGCATGTCTTCCGCACCTGAATTCCGCACTTCAAACCGATTAACAAGCGTATTACCTTTGAGTTCATAAATGACTCTAAAATCAAATTCAAACGGATAATTTCTTAAGGTATTCAAATCACTCTTTAACTGAAATTCAGCGTAATTGTCTGAATTCTGTAAAAGAGTAAAAACCGTATCACGGGCGAAACCGTGCTGACTTAATGAATAACTTCGGCCTTTATAAGTATAAACACCGTTCTTCAATGCACCTACGATGGGAAACAAAATGGGTGCATGACGGTTCCACACACTCGCATCGGCCTGCCATAAATACTCATGACCATGTTTGTCTTTAATGCTGGTTAACTCAGCCCCTTCAGGCTTAATGCAAACATCATAAAATTCATTAGTTAACGTACAAACCATAGCAACAACCTCCCTGTGAATCGACGCATCCTAACACGATTTACTTCATTAACTTTATTTAATGTTCCCTCCATCTTGAGTTTATAAAGCCTGCCGTAAACTGGGTTCATACATTAAAGAGGAGAAAACAAATGAGCGGCGAATACAGCATCTTCATTAAAACAGTTTTAGACAACCCAAAAGCCATCGGTACTGCTTTTCCTGCTTCAAACCACCTAGCGAGCAAACTGGTGGAAGACATCGACTTCAATAGAACTGACAAAGTATTAGAGTTGAATCCAAGTACAGGTATTTTGTCCCGCCAGCTGTTATCCAAACTGGCCACACAAGATCAATATTTAGCGATTGAACAAGACTCAGCATTTGCTGACTTACTGAAAGACAACCTGCCATTCACCGACTTTGAAACAGGAACAACAGACGATATTCAAAATCATCTAAAAGCAAGAAATTGGGAGAATTTAGATTATGTATTCTCAGGCAGAGCATTCAACACCCAAGACGATCAAGACACCCAACATCTTTTGGAGAACATCGCAAGTGCGTGCAATGAAGGTGCTAAATTTACTACCTTCCAATACCTCCATTCGTACAAATTTGCTAAGGCAGAACAATTTAGGTGGCTAGCCCAAGAAACCTTTGGGCCTCTGATTCAAACCAAACTTGTCCTGATCAACCTCTTCCCTGCGTTTGTATTTACCTGGGAAAAGAAAGCCAGTTCAGAAGAAGCACCAGTATGCATTGAAGGTAAGGAGGTCGATGACGAAAAAGAAGTTAAGTAATGTGTTTCAAACCATAGTGTTGGGCCATGGATGGCCCCTTTTTTATTTCTTTTTTAGTTACCGGGAGTATTTGAAACAGGTAATTTTTCTGGTTTCCTTATCGACCATTATATGACCATTACCTCCACCCAGGATTTTTGTCGGTCTGGGACGAATTATATCAATCAAGAACTCGGTATCATTTTCAGAAAAACGAACTAAGCAGTCATCCAGTGAAGATCTCATTCTTTTATCTTTCAGGACCAGGACCCAAATATCCAGATACACCCCGATACTGTGGTCAAAGTACGATATTCCTTTAGCTTTTTTTGATCAATTAGCAAACGACCCAAATCGAAACTCCTGATTTTTTAAATGCACTGATTTTTAATTTCTGTAATCAACCAGTTATAAAAATCAAACTTGGCCTTTTCGGGTAGTCCAACGTACGCTCTTAAAATATTCAACTTGATCATTATCCGAAATTAAATATTTAATTTCATTATAAGGTTCTTTAAGTAACTTAATATGAAAATACAAAATCCATTTTATTAGAGTTCAGTAATCACAGCTTTATCCATTAGCTCTTGAGGAAAGTCTCCCAGTTTTGATATCGGGAAATAGCTGCCTTCGATTTCTTTTAGCCCATAAGACAATACTAAACCATCATTTTCTGTTTCTAATACAATTGCTCTTTGAAAAGAGTCATCAAAGCGTTTGATTCCACCCAAGTCGATAGTTAGCACTCTAATTCTAGTTATCTTCTCTCCTATGAAACCTGCCCAAATATCTTTGTTTGAGTAGATAGGATCGTCATAATTTAGAAGAGTTGACCAATCACGATAATAATACTGAGTATCATCCTCGTTACCGTTATGCACATCTAACCAAGTTACAATAGAGTCTTTTACATCATCTACACCAAACCCAATAGTGTCAGCATTACTCAATGTTAGTAATATGGTATTACACTCTAAGTTAAAATAAGTATTTAAATTCTGTTCTTTTTCTTCCTCCCATTCCTTTAGTGAGCGCTTAAAATAAACTCGGTTAATATTTGTAATATCATTATTCTTTAGGGATCTTATAATATCTTTATTTTCTGTAAGACCATTCCTAATCTCTTCACACATAAAAAATCTTCTATATCAAGCAGGATTGTTTATTATATATTCAACCATTTCTCTATTTGTTCTCAGCCTATCTTTTGTTGTTTTAATATCTTTTTCTTCCGCATACTTGCCCGCACAAGCATCTAAAGGATCAGCCACAACAGGCTTACCGTCTTCTCCGTATAAGATTTGGAGATCTTTAATAACTAATTTTCCTTCTTAATAATGCCGACCATTTTGTTAAGTTCATCTAAGTGTGCGAGTTTAGGCTTGATTGAATTTTCGAGATACAAGTTATTACTGTTCAAGAATTATATCTATTAGGTCTTCAGGGAATGTTGCATCGTGCTCTTTGACTGTATGGAAAATCAATGAGGGAATTAGGTAGGAATGCTGTTCATTACTAACTTTTATCATGTAATCAGAGATGAAATCATTACAATTATGATAGCTGACTTTAGATTTACATACTTTGCAATAGCTTAAGTTTCTTTTTTGATTGACTTTATTACCTTGCATTGCAAATAAATATAACTTTTCTAGTATTTCTATGGAGACTTCTTTAAATCCACTTTCTTTTTTCACAGAATATGGATCAATCACAATGTCATTCTCTTTCTTGATATAGAAAGTCATTAACTATTTACCTCTAATTTTGTAAGTTCTTCTGCTGATAACTCTTCATAAGAGCCATCACTCTTTTCTCTGAATACTCCTGATGTGTGAAATATGAGATTAGAGTTCTTGTGTTCAGGAATATAAGTACAAGCAGCCCAGTGACAGTCTCCCATATTTGGTTCTAATATGTTTCTCAAATGAGTATCATCTTTAACTTGATAAGAATTTTCAGACAAGTTCAACTGACCGCAGTTTGGCTGAAGTATTAAATCAGGAGCAACATCGCTAGGTAAATATGTCTTCTTATAAATTCCTTCAGGCGGTGTACCTGCCTCGATAAGTTGTCCTAGATCATCTGTAATAACAGCACCTGGAAGTGAGTAAAGGGTAAGAGTAGTACCTACAGGTATTATGAACGTGTCTCTAGGGTTAATTTCACCGTGACCTGCAAAAATAGGGTTCTTAGTACTCCCCTCCTTACAACTCAACCCAAACGGATCAACCCACTGAACAGGATTCGGGACATATTGATAATGATTAATCCCCCCCACTAACCCAATCGGATCCTGATGAATAAACCTGCCTATTTTGGGATCATAATAACGGAATCGGTTGTAATGGAGGCCGCTTTCTTGATCGTAGTATTGCCCCTGAAAACGAATAGGGTTAATGATCGTTTCTAACGTAACGTCTGCCACCCCGAAAGCACTGTGACAGGCAGTCCAAGCCGTCTCGCCTTGAGAATCAGTCAATTTAATGGGTGTACCAAGATGATCTAAATGATATTGATATACCTGACCGTTTTCGACCAAAGCGATTGGGAGGAAAGAATTTGGTTCATATATATACCAACGAAACAGGCCATTATTGTGCTCACCGATGAGTTGATCACCATCCCATAGAAAGTCGGTTTTACCCTGCTCGGTCAACTTGGCACTTCTTCGGCCCAAGGCGTCATATTGGTAATGATTTACTTTGCCGTTATTTTTTAAACGACGCAGTTGGTTAAACCCATCAAAGTCACGAGTTTGGCTTAAACTTTCACTGCATTCTTTTACTGAACTAAGATCAGTTTGTGCTTGTATCTGATTACCGCAAGGGTCATAACGATAGTTAGTACCATTTTGCTTTATGAGACGATCATTCTTAACTTCTGAATCAGGACCGATCGGGTTGCCAAAGCTGTCCCATTCAAAGCGTTCAGACGTCTTACCTTCCACTTCTAATAGCTGGTCAAGTTCATCATACTTAAAGCATTTACTACCAAGCTCATTGTCTTCAATCGCAATAAGTTGATTTCTTTTATACTGATAAGAACGTTGTTGCGACGTTTCCTGAACTGTTTCTTGGTCATTATCCTGATTATGCCAAACTTGGCTTGATAACTTTCCGAACGCATCAAACGCTTGCTCTACCAACACGCCATTACTGCATTCACGTTGGATCTCACGTCCTTGTTGATCAAACTTCCTCATCATTAAGGGTTGATCATTGAGACCTACTTGATTAAGCCGACCGTGTTTATCGTAACGGTATTGAACGGTTTGGCCATCAGGGAGTTGAGTACTCATTCTTCGACCAGCAAGATCGTAATCGTGTTGCGTTTGCCACTGATCTTGCCAGTTCTCTGTTATCTGACCATTCGAATTGTATTTATACCGTAACTTTCGATCCGCGTTATTCGCGAACGTAACCCGCCCTAACGGGTCATACTGAAAATGATTACTGTGGGTTTCTTGTGTTTTAAGATCTCGTCCAATTTGTTCAGTGACACGGCCCAATGCATCTCGTTTAAGGCGAACCCCTTTTTCACCGCAATCGTCCGATTCGATTAAATGGCCTTCGCCGTCATATGTCTGTGTTTGTTGACGACCATCAAAGCCGGTGAGTTTAACGGGTAGCTCTTCTCCGTCGTATTCAATCTGGTATTGAGTGCCATCACTGCGCTCAATGCCCGTTAAGTTACGCTCATTATCATACTGGTAATGAAGCCAACTACCATCCGGTCGGATTTGTTTGGTGGGTTGACTTAACCCTTCGTATTCATAACGATGGTTTAGACCTTTCGCATCCGTTTGTTGAACCAGTCGACCAGAATCATCGTAGTGATAATGCTGCTCTGTGGTGTCTTCAGGGTTATTTTGTTCAAACTGTTTTATCTGGGTTAACTGGCCTTTAGAATCTCTCTCATACTGAGTGACTAATCCACTAACATCCAACGTACCGTTTAGTCGCCCCAGCTCGTCATAGCTATAACGGATTAAGTCGTCACCTAATTGTCGAGCAAGCAACTGACCTTCTTCGTTCCATAGGTATTTAATGGTTGAAGCGTCTTGCCGTTGAATTTCAATGAGCTGACTTTGCTCATTGTAATGGTAATGGGTTTTAGCACCATTAGGGCGTGTTTCATTTTTTAAATGCCCTGCAACACTGTATTCACGCTGCCAGACACCGCCGGTGGCATCAATCGTAACGATCCGTTGGCCCAAACCGTTATACTGGTACTGAGTCTTTGCGCCGCTAGCGTCTTCAAGTGAAACTAATTGACCATTGTCATTATAGGTGTAACGAGTTACCCCGCCTGTTGGCGTTGTTTCGGAGACTTTCTGACCATGTTCATCGAACTCGTATTGCCAGCGATGATTAGAAGGCGACTGTTTTGCAATCAAGCGACCTTCAGTGTCATGCCAAAACTTCCACACTTGACCTCGACCATCGGTACTGATGGCCAAACGTTCATCATCAACGTATTCAAAGTGGTAATCGTATCGACCGTCGTCGCCCCAGTTATGTACACAGCGCGCAGCAGGGCCTTCGCCTTCCCATTCAAAATAATGACTGAAACCACTGGAACGAACTCGTTGAGTAAAAAGATGATCTTGGTAATGATATCGCTCTGTTCTTTGCTGGGCGTCAGTACCTTCTACTAAGTCGTTATTAGTATTGTACTGATAGAGTGCAAGTGGTTCGGAGAACCTCTGAATACCCTTGTCTGTTCTTGTAGCCGCATGTATGTGCGTTAAATGACCACTGTGATCGTAACTCAATTCAATGCCACGTGTTGGGCTTAAATCAATTCGAGTTAACCGACCCGCTTTACTGTAAAACAATTTCTGTTGGTTGCCATGGCTATCGCTGATACGATCAAGTACCCAAACTTCATTATGGCGGACAAACGACCAATGAGTATTGTCCGGTCGAACCAATCGATAACTGCCATTATCTTCATGATGTAACGCCAAGCCTTCATTTAACTGGTAACTGGTTTCCCCTACAGAAACAGGCGTAAATGGTAAACGACGACCTTCTTCATCGATTAAAAGTAACTCTATGAGTTGAGGTTTTTTGTGTTTATCTTTTTCTTCAAGCACTTCCATTACTTCAAGTAGTTGAAGATGGAAGTTACTCCGCCAACCGTGCCCCATACCTATGTTTTCGAAACATTGACTGGATCGATAGCTTCGAATCCAACGTATGGGCATTGGCCCATCAAGCTCAAAGTCTAGGAGCTCTAGGATTTCTTCACCGCTGCTCATGGCCACCGGATCGCTCTGGCAAATTTTATTGCTATTGGCTTGATCTTTCTTGCCTGCCGCATTAGTCCCCTGGGTGGATGACGCTTGGCTACCCGTCGAGTCGGAGCTGTCCGACGTTTGGCCTCCAGGGTTAGGCTCGGCTTTAGCTTTGGGTGGTGGCGCAGACGCAGCCGTATCAGAAGGTACAAGCGACGCAGGTGATGGCGTCTGCACATATAGAAACAAATTACCCTGAACCAGCTGAGTAGCCAATTGCTGATACAAACTATCTTGAGATGCCTTGAATTGAATGGTGTGCCTTAAGTTACTGGCACCTTGGCTGTCACACAGCGACAAAACATTGAGCAACCCGGTTTTGTTTGTATTACCTGCAACGCCAAGCTGATTCTTCAGATGAGCAGCAGCTTCGTTAGCTGACGTAAACGTTTTCAGTGCACCTAAACCCGGGTTGTCTTCCTGCCGAGTGAAACTGACAACAGTACCAGACCCTGTTTTTAAGGTAATTACGTTTTGTGCATCCATGCTAATTCCAAATTCCTTATTTGAGTCACAAGTCACTGCAGCTCTTAACTACTAACTTCAAATTCCATTATTTCCACTGATAAAGCGCGGCGGCGCGATATAGCTTTTCAGAGATCTCACATTGCAGCGTGAGCCCATTAATTCGTTGTTTTTGATAGGCTTCATAAATATGAAGAAAACGGTACAATCCACCTGCGGCACCTAACTCACCGGTGAACAAGCCTTGCATGTGGAGTTCCACCTTCTCTGACAATACAGAACCTAAAGCGTGATATTGATTCACCCAAAGATCAGTCAAAGTAGAATCGCCATTATCGGGAAGATAAATATTCGCTATCTGCTCTGACGAGTGCTGAACCGCATTCGAAAACAGAGACTTTAGAGCAGTATCTTGTATGTCATAGTTGGTTGATGCTGATTCAACGGATGCGTCTGAGCCAGACCATTGAATGTTTAAACCACTTGTAGAAGCCTTCAAGCCAATTACAACAGCCCCCTCCGAAGCGATGAGGCCCTCTCCCATGTCATTAAAGAGTTTCCCCTGATCCTGTAGCGTTTCTAACGTATCGTTATCCGCCAAACTATCAACGGCCACGAGCCAAACAGTCTGATCCGGGTTACTTTGAAGAAGCTGTTCAGCATAAGATAACGCCATCAGCGCCGCAGAACGACCGAACGGAAAGATTCTGCTCTCACTGTTACCAAACAACGCAGGTTGACGCTCAGCTAGCGAGCGACTCCACGTCTCCAGTCGATCTTCTCGATGAAGGCCAAACCAAGGCGTCAGAAGTAAAACAGGCTCATTATTCGGTAATGAATCCAATTGACCTAAGGCGTCTTCCAATAATGAGAACTGCCTTAATTCGATATTCTCAAATGCATCGATGGGATAATAAAAAGCCGCTTGTGTTTTAGTACCGTTTTGTAAATGAACATACTCCGGCACTACAGGAATTGTATTAAGCATCATAGCCAATTCGGCATCATTGCTTTTACCTAAAACCATCGCTTTAGCAGCAACTTCAAGGTGAATGCTCATCGACCACCCCATAAGGCTATTTCACTGTTGAAAACGTATTCAGGGTCGTTTAGTGCAAGATGTAAATTGGCAGCTTGTCGTTGTGCATTATTTCCTGTCGACCAAACCGCTATAGACTGGTTAATATCATGGCGTGAACCTGCAAGTACCCTTCCAGGCCAATGTGCGACTTTAGCACTTGAGTGGTACCAATCTGATATAGCTAAACCCAATTGTTCCGTGTCTATGTTCTCCCAAATAATTTCAGACGAACCGAAAAATACATCATAAGGGAGCACCGTCAGCAAATCTTCATCGAACATTGCAGTCAGACCAACCAACACCTCGTGCTGGGTATTTTCCAGTTTTAAGAATTCAGTAAGAAACGGGATAAATTTGTGACACCCTGAGCGGCTTATCGCGGTTACCGAGATGCATTGATCAACAGTTTGATTAGCTAAATAATTCACTATTTTGAAGGACTCACTTTCCGATGCAGACGCCAACAAAATAGTAATGTATTCGGCATTCAATGCATCTTCAGCAATTAAACTCTGGAGTATTTCGAGTACGTCATCGTGATGTCCTAAAAATAAACGACTTATCCGCGCGATTGTTTTTGATTTTTCATCAACACTAAGATCAATAACAATGTTGTTTAGGAAATCCAATTCATCGAGCCTTGCCCCTTTGCCCAAATACAAAAGTGTATCAGTAAAAACAAGGGGATCTAACTTCTGGAGAATGTCACTGCTTAGCTGGAATTGTAAACGCAAGCTAAGTTTTAGGCCCAAACGTTGTATGTCAGCATCTTCAAACGAAACTAAAGGAAGAATGAGTTGCTTTACAGACGCCGAAGACAGCTCAATGGCCAGTTCAGCCAGGTATAAAATCAGGTCTTCATCAATCTGCTCTGAATCTTCATCAATCAAGAGTTCTAGCCACTTACTGCCGTCAGGATTGTAAATAAGTTGAAATGCCAACGGGGTATCTTCAGATAGTGGGTAACGTTTCCAGAGGCTAAGCGCATCAAATAATCGAGCATCTTGTTTTTTAAGCTGTTCAGGGGTCGTCAACAACAGTCGTTGGAGAAAAATTCGTTGATTTAGCATGTCTTCGCAATGCTGTTGTAGACCATCCCTGCCTAACATGCTCAAGCTATCCGATGGTCACAGTAGGGTTACCAATCACAATTTTACCGCCGTGATTGGTGCCGTCGCCCATACGGGCAGCAGGTTTACCATTAATTTTAACCGTCGCCGAGCCAGCCGCTATTTTATCTGGCGGGCCGACACATACCAACATATCGCCTTGACGTGCAGCAGGCATACCGCCAATCAAAACATTACCTGACCCCACAACAACGGGACCACCTACATGAGGAACGGGGCCCGTAGATCTAGGGCATACGTGAAAATGTGAAACTGTCGCTGCTGGCATGCCCATAGGGATATCCTATCCTTAGATATTTAGATCAATTACTTTGAAGAACTAATTCCTTTAGTTCTTGAGCCTTTAAATAAAAGATATGATTCTGCTTTACCTTCTTAACCCACTTGAAAGGTAATACTCTTTCTCCATAGTAGGCTCCCGCAAGCTGACCAAAAATTGCGCCAGTGGTATCAGCATCTTCACCTAAATTCACAGCAGCAAGCGCACCTTGCTCAAAATCTGAAGTTTGCCAAAATGCCCAAAGAACTGCTTCCAAAGAATAAATCACATAGCCACTTGCGCGAATTTCTGATGCTTTTTTAGTTTTATATTCAGCTCGATTAACTATATCTGTAATTGAAGTACAGAGGGGGTTATCTTCCCAGTAGCCTTTAATTGGAGTATAAATTCCATTCAGAAGTTCTTCTTTAGAAACCCCATGTAATGCGCCCCATACTAATCCGCTAAAATAGCGACAAGCGTCTACAGCTTCTAATGTACCGTGTGTTGTTACTGAGCTTAAACCACCATAAGATACTGCATCTTCAAAACTATTATAAAAGGCAATTGGAATAGGCGTTAGCCTCATTAGAGATCCGTTTCCAGCAGACATGGGATCAATGTCTCCTGATTTAGGATTTCCTGAGCGTATATACCGAGACAAAGCATCTTGAACCGTATTACCTATATCAAAGCATTTTCCGTTTACACTAAAAACACCGTCTTTCCACCAACGACAATACAAATCAATCTGATCTTTCAAATCAAAACCATTTTTTCTTACTAAACTATGAGCTAGGCAATACATCATACTAGTATCGTCAGTCCACTCGCCTGCTTTCAAGCTGAATGGGCCTCCACCAATAATATCGTTTATGTGGTCAAAAGTTCCAGGAGCCTTAAACTCTAATGTGGTTCCCAAAGCATCACCAATAGCAGTACCCAGTAACGCCCCCCTAAATCGGTTAATATCATCGGCATCATCGATATTTATGCGCTGATAATAGTCTTTGCATTCTTCATCAGTAGGTTCTTGTACTGCAGTTCTAAATACAAAATATTTTTCTAACCACTGGGTAGGTGTTGGTTCTCTTAAGCCTGTCATTTTATTGGTTACTGGTGGAAAACGAAGGTCATCTGAAATCTTATTTCTGGCTTCGATCATTGCTAAAATTCTAGGCGATGTTATCGGCTCACCATCATTATTTAAAATAATATTATCTTTAGTCATCATAACCAATCCAGTTTCAAATTGTCTCACCTGACTTGAGATAAGGAATAAGAGTTGAATCATTAATAGGCCCCGTGATTCTCTCTTTTAATATCTCATGTGGTTTCCACCCATCCCTCAATGTCCAGTATATGTTCTCAGCATTCTGTTTCGATATTTCAAAATTAATTCCAAACTCGTCTTCAATCTTCTTATCAACTGAACTCCACCATCCCCAGCCAATGCCATCCATATTTTTCGCAATACCACGAAGACTTTGAGTGACTCTTTTCATTCGATTAAAATCGCCCACATGAGCTAACTTTAAGGCTTCTTCCATAGACGCCTGAGTTGCTTGGAAGTTGGGAATTACGCGATCCTCCCAGATCTTTGGAGTATCCCAAATAGGCATGCTGTCCCAGCCATCCATAGGGTTTTTATAGAAAGAATCCACAGCTTGAATGGCAAAATAAATCGCGCGCCCATGAGCAATGACCATTTCTTCCATATACTTTGGATCAGAAAACAATCGATATAACAGCTTTTCCCTTAGGTCTTTATTCATGTTATCCAACCCAGTTAGTTAGTTTCGGCGAAGTGGTTTCTATAGAATTTGGTGTAACAAAAAGTTGAATATCCCCACCCTCTAGATGATAATCACTGTCTTCATACTGCTGTCCAGCTACAGTACCCTTCCAGACTTTCAAGCCATCGTTTCCAACTTCATGCTCAACATAATATCCATTATCATTCCAACTGTCTTTTACGGCATAACCGCCACGCCATTGAGATTTGTTTTTTGGTAATTCAAGAGCCCAATACGCGCCAGCATCATTGCTAAATTCGTCAACTATACGAAATATCTTAGTATTTGGCGGTAAACTTACGGCTTCAATATCAGCAAAGTTTTTATAATCACCAGCAAAACGCCCTTTACTGTATTCAAAGTTCAAATCAGGCCATCCTTCGTCACGAAGATTTTCATAATCTTCAGGGAGTTCTTTTAAGCCCTCTGTTTCTAACGGGATGTCACCTAACTTAGCACCGAGAGGCGCCCCGCCATCTTCAGCAGTATATGGATCAGCAGAATTCCCATCGAAATGTAAACGTTTATGTATTTGGCTTCCCGCTTTTGGACTACTCACATCAGGATGAGGAGTATACGTTTCATGTACACTCGCAGAAGCCGTTGGACTGGACGTATCATCAGAAGACGATCGAGGTTTAGAAGCAGGCTTAGGCGCTGCACTACTTGAGCCCGAAGTACTGCCAGCCATTGGTGCATCCATTCCAATGTGATTTGGAATATCCTGCCACATTTCGTTATAAAGCAGCCACACTTTCAGCTCACCTGAAATCATCATCAACAACAGTTGGTCTAATACATCCCAATCTGTTCTGCTGTGCAATTGATGACAATGTGGACGCACATATTGATAAAGACTTCTTAACGTATTCCCAAGGGGCCCTACTGAAGAAAGCTCTTGTAAGAAAAGCCGACCATAGTAAGGATCACTAACGTGTGTTAAGTGCGTGGGGGATACTTCAAACGTCGAATCAAAGTCATTACAAAACAGGTAATGATTACCTAAGATATCTGTTAGTTCGAGTCCCTTCTGTTCAGGCATTCCCATGACATTTCCTTTGTCCGGTGGCTAGTTAATAGCTACCTGTCCGCCTTTAATTGTCACCATTGCAGCCCCTTTAACGGTTGTTTGAGTCCCCTCAACTGTCACGTTATTTCCTTTGATTGCAATAGTGCCATCACTCTTCATGGATATTGACGCGCCACCCGTTTTGAGAGTAATTTCAGAGCCTGCTTCAATCGTGAGTTTGTCACCCACTTTCAAGGTTTCAGAGCCGTCAACCTTAACGTTTCTGTCTGCAACAACGTTCAGTGTGTCATTATTATCAACGTTGGTAAGGCGATCATTGCCAACCCAATCTTTTTGATCATTTTCTACATTTAGGTGATGGTCTTTTTCAGCATGAAGCATGACAAGTTCTTTACCTTTGTCATCTTCAAAACGAAGTTCATTGAAATTCGCGTCACCACCGCCTTTTGACGAACGAGTTTTTATCCCACTCTGAGTTTTATTCGCAGGAAGATCGTACGGAGGCATCAAATCTGCGTTATATACCGCACCGATGATGATAGGCTGATCGGGGTCACCGTTTAAAAATTCAACCAGTACTTCTTGGCCAACCCGAGGAAAGAAAAAAGCACCCCAACGTTTCCCTGCCCAGCTCTGACTAACGCGAATCCAGCACGAACTATTGCTGTCTTTTTTACCTTCACGATCCCAGTGAAACTGAACTTTTACACGACCGTATTTATCGATATGTATTTCGTCGCCGCTCTCACCTGTAACAACCGCCGTTTGAGCACCGTGAATGATTGGCTTAGATTTAGTCGACAAAGGACGATAAACAACATCTTTTGGCACACAGTAAAAGGTATTTACAATGGATTGTTCAGAACTCTGGTTTGCGCCTGTTTGACTTGAAATAGAGGCCGATAACATCACCCGACTTAATAAATAGCCTTTGCCTATTTCACTCTTATCTTCATGATCCGAAAAATCAAACGTTTTGCCTGGCATAAATGAACGGCAATTACTGGCGCCCAATCGATTTTGGGTGTCGCGTTGTAGGCCGTCCAGTCGAACATTGGCAATCGCCTGCGCCCTACTATTAAATTCACTTTCAGCTTCGTATTCAAACACTTCGTAATTGGCTTGATTGGTAACTAATGAACCTTCTGCATGACTTGCTTCAGGAAGCTGAGGTGGTTTTTCTAAACTGTAACCTCGACGCGTATATTTGCCCGGCGTAATGTTAACGCCTGCGCTCCATTGATGGATATGAGCTTCTGCTAGGCTGCCGGTTGAATGCTTAACTTTTGCTTCATCACACGGCTGATAAGCCGTTAGGTCATCCGCAAGCACAATAGAGTGCTTGTCCTTTGCGTGTTCAAAAAAGTAGAAAATCCCTTCTTGCTCAAATAATCGGGTAACAAAGTCCCAATCCGATTCTTGGTATTGAACACAATACTCATAAGGAGGATAAGTTTTCTTAAGTTTATCGATGAACTTAACACTGTGCTCACCAAACAGCTTTTTGATGATATCTTGGATGGTTAAGTTCTGAAAAATTCGACAATTGATACGGTGTTGCATCATCCAAGACGTTGGAACAATGGTCGCCGCGTAATCACGATAAAGGTTGCCTTCGACTTCATTGGGTGTTCTCTGCCCAAGCGAACGCAATTCACTGACGATCCCATTAAAAAAGCGTTCTACAACTTGACCGCCTTGATTCATCATCAAAGATACAGTTACGGCCTTCCCTATCAAACTCTTTGAATCAATCTCAATGCCGTTGGAGTACATTAAAACTTCATGTCGAAAAAGTTGAGAAATGCCTTCATGCGCATCAAAGCGAGTTAGGTGAAAGGTATCTTTTCCTAGTGGCGTAGTAATTTTGATGGGGTTTGCATCTTGCGTAGCTTTTAGCATCCATTCGCCTCTACTTCTGAGCTGATGATGAGCGGGTCTTTCGAATTCCTGTCGTTGGATTTACCGTTCATTTCTATTTAAAACAATAACTAATCAAACACAAAACTGGCGCCATAAGGCGCCAGACAATCAAACAGATGATTACATCTGCTGACCTTTAACACCGCTGTAACCATAAACAAGAGGTGCAGAGATGTTGTTCTTATCGTCTGTTGGAGTAACAGTCATCATCAACTCTGTGTAGCTGATAGTGATTGTTTCAATTGGACGATCGCCTTGAACTGAGATCTGGTAGCTGCTTACCATTGCATCAGTCAATTCGATTTTCATGATCTCTTCGATCTTATCGCCCTGCTTAGTGATGTGGAAAACAGCGCTCTTACCTTTACCGATAGTTGCTTCTTTGAAAAGATCAGGAGAAGCACTGTCTTGTAGTTTAGTAATTACGATGTCATTCAAACGAGTTGAACTTGCTTCACGATCCTGTGCTGTACCAGTGAATGAAGAAAGCTCACGATGAGTACCCCAATCCATTGATAGAAGAGTGATAAGATCCTTATACTCTTCAGCAGTAGTTTCGCCCTTAATACCTTCGTATTTTAAGTAAGTGTTAGCTTGCATGCTATGCTCCTTTTATGCATATATATTTTGGTCTTTTTGACCAGGTTATTTGCCTGACTTAAAAACAAGCAGACATAAAAAATCCATTTAAAACCGTTAGAGGCATCAACTAAGCCGTTGACTTAGTTGATAAATATTGAATCAAGTCCTTTTGTGTTCTTATGCTGCAGTCCTTGCAACAAACATAACTTGATAGGTCAATTCTTAATGGTTTCGAAGTATATCGACACGATTAAACTCCGCAACAACAAAGAACAACCAAAACTCACTTATGTGAGGTCATAGACAAATTTACCATTTTCAAGTGTGACGCTTGCCTCATTAAGAGGCTTCATCTCAGCAATTCGTCCTAGTATTTGAATTGATAAATCAGGCAACAATTGGTTCTGCAAAATGTTATGAATTGTCCTTGCACCTGAACCTGCATCATTACATTGATCAACAATTGCACTGATGATTGATTCATCGTAATTCAGCACCATTCGATAATTTGCGTCCAAACGTTTCACTACACGTTTAAGTTGCAACTCAGCGATTAAGGCTAACTTCTCGGCATCGAGAGGTAGATAAGGAATTACATTCAATCGACCCAAGAAAGCAGGCTTAAACACTTCAAGCAAGTCGTCTTTCAACGCCTTAGCTAAGCCCACAGGAGATGGCGCTGTATCAGGGTCTTCAAACAAGCGCATAGTAGTATCTGTGCCCACGTTTGACGTCATAATAATGATGGTATTACGGAAATCGATGTCACGGCCTTCACCGTCTTTAATGGTACCTTTGTCGAACACCTGATAGAAGATGTCTTGCACACCAGGGTGCGCTTTCTCCATCTCGTCCAGCAGAACAACACTGTACGGCTTACGACGAACCGCCTCAGTCAAAACACCACCTTCTCCATAGCCAACATAGCCTGGAGGCGAGCCTAGAAGTAGAGAAACCTTATGCTCTTCTTTAAATTCAGACATGTTGATGACTGTGACATTATCTTCGCTGCCATAAACTTGTTCTGCCAATGCTAATGCCGTTTCAGTTTTACCAACACCACTTGGGCCGGTTAAAAGAAATACACCATTTGGTCTATTCTCATCACCTAAGTTTGCGCGTGACGTTTGAACTGTTTTAGTGATCAGTTCAAGGGAATGAGATTGCCCAATCACTCGTTTTTCAAGGTGTGACTGTAAAGCAAGAACCGTCTCAATTTCGTCAGACTGCATGCGTCCTAACGGTATCCCCGTCCAATCCGACACCACTTCTGCAACAAGAACATCAGTAACCTGCCAATGAACCATAGGTTCTTGTTGAGCGGATAAAATCGCTTTAATTTCATTAAGTCTCGATTTTAAATCCTCAACAGACTCAACTTCCTCTCCTTGCAACGCTTCAGCAATTTCTTGTGCTTCTTTTACAAGCTCTTTTTCTTGTTCCCAACGTTGAGTAAACTCAGAAAGTGCTATTTCACACTCACTGTAGCTATTTTCTAATTCTTCGAGTTTTTCGGCATGATCATCACCGATCTTTTGCTCTCGAGTTAAAACTGCTATTTCAGCTTCTAGCTGTTGCAGTTGACGTTGTTTATCTTCCACAAGGCCCGGAGTTGCATCTTGACTCATTGCAACGCGTGCACAAGCGGTATCAAGAAGCCCAACTGCTTTATCTGGTAGCTGTCGACCATTAATATAACGATCAGAGAGAGTAACTGCAGACTGCAGTGCTTGGTCTGAAATTGAAACTGAATGATGTGATTCCATGACGGGCAACAAGCCACGCATCATAACAACAGCTTTTTCAGGAGAAGGCTCTTCAACCTTCACCACTTGGAAACGACGAGTTAAAGCAGCGTCTTTTTCAAAGTACTTCTTATATTCTGCCCATGTAGTTGCCGCAATCGTGCGAAGTTCACCGCGAGCAAGTGCGGGTTTAAGAAGGTTTGCAGCATCATTTTGTCCTGCCTGACCACCACTGCCGATCATGGTATGTGCTTCATCAATGAATAGAATTATCGGTACCGGCGAATCAGCAACGTCTTTAATTACCTGCTTAAGGCGGTTTTCGAATTCACCTTTCATTCCTGCACCGGCTTGAAGCAAGGCCAAATCCAGAACACGAATTGAGACATTCTTAAGTTTATTTGGTACATCGCCTTTCGCTATTCGAAGCGCTAGACCTTCAACAACCGCTGTTTTACCGACACCGGCTTCACCCGTCAAGATTGGGTTATTTTGACGTCGACGAGTAAGAATATCTGCCATCTGGCGAATTTCATTATCACGCCCTAAAATCGGGTCAATTTTTCCTTCGCGAGCTTGCTCGGTTAGATCAATAGTGAATTGATCCAAAGAGTTCGACTTTCCGGAAAGTGCAGTAGGCTGACTCGTTGTCCCTGAATCGCTTTGTTCATCCGAATCTTTCTGTAGATTTGGCCAAACTTGAAGAAGCTGGTCAGGATCAATTTTTTCCAACTGCTTGGAACGTCTCGATACCCATACAGATAAACTCTCATCTTTTAACAAGGTATAAAGCAGGTACGCTGAACGAATTTGGTTATCCGCAAACTCAATGCTGGTATTCAACCAAGTCTGCTTCAACAGGTTAATCACATGAAATGATATGCTAGGTAATGCATTATTACCTGATTTAAGGGTTTCTAAAGCCACTTGCAGCTCTGAAATTAGCTCATCATGGTTCACACCAAAAGAACCACAGATAACTCTTAAATCACCGAGCTCTTTCTCAAGCATTGCAGTAAACCAATGATCAATCTCAACGGTGTAATGGCTGCGTGATTGACAAAGCGCCGTCGCGGCTTCAAGAGATTCTCGACACGGTGTATTTAATCGTTGAACTAGACTTTTTAACGTCGTTGTAGTCATTACTGCTTCCTTTCGCTGACAAATTCCTTTCTATTTGAAGATCAAATAGACATAAAATTATTTTTGTTTTGAGCTCTTATACTTAAACGTGCTGATTGCCCAAGACGAGCACTTTCATTACCTAAATTTGCATTAGGTAAGTCATTAAACTTCGCTTGCACTTCTAACTTCACATGCAAACCATCATCGACATAATCTTTAATAAGCTGCTGCAGTTTTTGGTGCAATGCTTTACCGGGCAACAAATTAGTTACTTGAGCATGGTTCTTTGGTGAGACAGTGACTTTGATGCCAGAAGAGACATCCCAAACTTTTTTACCTAACGCGGCCTCTGTGCCTAACCGAGAGTATTGGCCTTCGGGCTGTAAGCGGGATGCTAATTTCGTCTGATCGATCTCAGAAAGATTCACCCACTTCCCTTCAAGCTCTGACACATCAACATTGCAGTCTAGAAAGTCCTTTAAAATACAACGCAAACCTTCAGCGGAACGATTAGATTTATTAAATAAACCGCCGTAATAAATTTGCAGACTTTCTTGCGCACCACTGAGCGAAGCTAAGGCTTTGCTGTACGGGTCAGATAAATCACTTCCACCCAATTCGTAGTGAGAAGCCATTCGATATTTTTGCCAAGCTCTGTAATGCAACGAAATCAAGCGATGATTAAATAAATCAAAGAAATCGCGCATGGCTGTATCCCGATTCTTAATACACTTAAGAATGAGCTCACTGTAGTGTCTTGGTAACACTCCACTCGGTCCAGTTAACCCCATAAAACTGACATGCATATCAATTGATGTCAGGTCATCATCATTCGATTGAACGTCCACCTTACTGATTGGTCGTCCAGGGAAACCAAGATGCTGATCCGATTTAAATCGAACCAACTCTTTACCAGGAAAAGAATCTCGACCAACACTCAGCCAAGCTTTATCTTCCACAGAGAGCTGACTCTCTATCTTATAAACAGCCTGATAAAAGTCGAACTCAGAAGGCTCGTCTATTAGATCCCGTAACGTCACAGGAGTACTCTCCTACCTACTCTTGCAGCCCAAACGTGATACAACCTATCCTGCTCTCTTAATTTCACAGACAAACGGGTGAAACTATTGATTGCCGCGTACTGAGAGAAAAACGCATCGAGAATATTAGAGAAGAAGTAAATACCACTGCCTGCAAACGAAGACTCACTGAATTCAATTAGAATTTCGCTGCCACTGCATATTGCGACTCTACCGCCTTGATTAACACGGGCAGAACCAGGTTCGATTGACAACGAACAAATGCCATCAATAAGTGCTTTGTTTTCTGGTGAACACTTAAAATCATACAGGCGTAACGTTTCTTTTAACCGCTCCAGGGCACCTTCACCAGTAAAGTGGTTCAAACTCAAATGGTTGACCAACTGCCAACGCGTATTTTCATGCAACGCGGGCCTTACTGAAGTCGTTGGCGCGGTTAAACAGCGAACTTCTTTCACCAAATCGGCGTACTCTTTAACACCCATTTGAGGCTCACCCCCACCAAAGGGTAGATGAGACGGTAAATTACGGTTGCTGCACAATGCACTTGTTTGCAATATCCAGTTTTTATCGTGTTCCTGAACGCTGGCACCTTTGAATTTTCTATCCACTACGGACAAATACAACTCAGTACCAGACTCTGTATGCCCGCCAGCCCAATCGGCAAATTCTCTACGCGTGTGCCAAAAGACATCATCCTGATCAAGATAATTTGGGTGGCCTTGTGCATAAAAAGGGTTCAGCTTTACTTTATTTCCGTGAGGATCGAATGCACTCACATCGTTTATTGAGATGACTTCACATATATCTGCATCTTGATATTGCGGTGCCAAACGATATTCGTATTGTGAGGTTTCTAGCCTTAACGGCTCCATGCTTTGATCAAACAGGTTGATAATCGGAGTGCATCCTAAAAGCAACGATTCTGAAGTGACATGCCGCTCCAACTCTTCAGAGCCTTCAGCCAAGTACAAATAGATATCTAATTTATCTTCTACACCTTGCCATGTAGGGTCTAAATCATTGAGTTCAAAAAACAAGAATTTTTCAGGAAACAGAAACTGCTCAGCCAACAACCGATAGCCAGGCAAGCTGCGTTGGCTATAAGGGATAACTTGGTGCTCATCTTCAAAGCCCACAGACTTAATATGTCGAGGCAATAAAAACTTTACCTTCTCAGGTTGGTTCGTTGGCGCAACACCGATTTCTAATGTATGACGACAAATCAACTCATACAACGAATAAACATGATGGCTTTGCCCATTCAAATAGAAACGAAGTGAGTCCAATCCAAGCTCCCCAAACTCGGTGTTATCAAACTCACAAGACAAAGTCAGCTTAATAACCGCTTTAACCGGTGACTGAGATTGAGGCTTTGGTGCATTAAAAGGAGCATTCTTGAACTCAGCTGACGTTACTTCAACTGGCCAAAGCTGGGTGTCATAACAGGTTTCAAATGTGCATGGTTTTAAACCATCCACTTGAGTTTCAACTTGACTTCCCTTTGGTAGCTTAAGACCATCAGTAGCAAGGTTCTGGGTTGTCATCTTTATCACAGACATAGAAGGTATCGGTGCTTGATAGTCTGGATACATTTGCCCTAGCAGTGCATCAGTTAACTCAGGGAAACTATCATCAAGCTTTTGCCGAATCTGTGCAGTTAGCAATGAGAAAGATTCAACAAGCCGAGAAACATGAGGATCTTCGATATTCTCATCACTGATGCGCAACCTACCAGCAATCTTAGGGTATTGATCCGCAAACTCAGCCCCCATTCTACGAATGTAGGTCAGTTCTCTATTGTAATACTTTAAAAACTCATCATTCATAGAAGCGAATCCCTGACCTTTAATCCTAAGTTTACGGGCTCAATTTCAGAATCAAATGTTATGGGTTCCGGAATTGGGTCTGCATACAACAAAGCATCAATTCTTATCTTCAACACCCGATCCAGCGGTTGCTCTTCATCAATTAAAGAGACATCGACATCAATAAACCTAGGTTCAAACTGTCTAATTGTTTTTTCAATTTTCAAACACAACGCTTGGCGACCGTCTAAAGAGTCCATTGCCATACTTGAAAAATCAGGTAATCCATAATTCAGCAAGCTTCGATCTAACTCATCGTAAGATTCTGGCCAAACATGCCATTGAATCTTAGAGTTGAGTAGATTTTCCAAATCTCTACGAACACTTTGCCTTAGCATTTTTAGGTCTGTACCTCGTCTCATTCGAGACGAGTCTTTCTGACCTGGTGTATCGTCAATTAAGCGATCCAAAATAGACATCTGTAGAGGTTGTTTTTTATCTACCCGCACAATAAACCCTGACCTTACGTCTAAACAGCTTCAACTTCTTGATCTTCACTTTGAACAGAACCTGTAGACTCCAAAGAACCTAAAGAAGTAATTTCTGTAATTGTGATCGCTTGATCACCAACGAGCAGCATTTTTTGTCCAACACCAGTAACCAATTGAGGCGTTAATTCTTTCCAATCGCTCTCACGGCCTAAGCGTTCAAGTTCAGTAGTACTTTCTGCATAAACAGTTGGTAAGAAAGCTTCCCCACTAGGGCCATCCTTTATGCTCACTTCAACGCGACGCAATACCAACTCGACTAGGGATTCAGGTTTCTTTACATCCAAATACTCGATGTCCGAAAACTTGGTTAGGTAATACTTGCCATCAGTACCAAATAACTCAAGGTAGCCACCCAAGGTGTCATCTAAATCACGTACATCAGAAACAGGTTTACCATTTATTTGCATTGGCATTGAGCCACGAAGAGATTCTAGAGAAGATGCAATCTGTTCGCCTTCCTCCAACGCACCTTCTTTAAGCGCTAATCGTAGCTTAACTAACGCTTCCATTTGATCGTCGACTTCTCTGAACAGCGACGCAGTCATGCCACCGGCATTGAAATCAAGTCGGGCTTGCATCGCACGTATCAATTGACGCAAATTTACAGCACCAATAAGAAAGTCAGGATGCTGTCGAACCATCATATCCAATTGATTGTCGGCTTTTTCCAATTCGCCTTGCACACAAAGCAATTCAATATACGCAGCTCGTTTGTCTGAATTTAAAGGATCATCCTTAAGCTGTGTTTCCAACTGCATACACGCCTGAGCCAAACTTCCTTGCTGAAGTAATTCCTTAATCTCCCTCATGATAATCCTTAAATTGTTGACTGATATTTAGGAGTCAATTCTGTTACCAGCTTTATGCTGGAAACCATTTGATCCAATTGAAAATGGGGTTGTAACTGAATAATTGAATAATACCGGCCTGGTTGGCCGCGTATTTCTCTAACTTGTATCTTCCCTTCATGCAACGGATATCTAGCACGAACTTCCTCCGATGCACTGTCTGAGCCAGTGGTATAACCGTGAAGCCAACTCTGTAACTCACGCTCACATGATTGTGCGGATTGAAAGCTGCCTACTTTGTCACGCCCCATTACCTTAATATAATGAGCAAATCGAGATACACACATGATGTATTGAAGCATCGCCGAAAGCTTTGCATTTACATTTGCAACAGCTTTGTCAAACACGGGCGGATTTTGAACCGAAGCATTACTGAAAAACGCACAATGTTCAGAGTATGGAATTGACGTTAAAGGGATGAAGCCGTTATCCGACAACTCCGTTTCCAACCGGTCGCCCACCAACACATTAACCGATGGTTTATAGCTTGGCTGGTACTTTGAGGTTTCATGTTGACTGACAGGAAGGTCCGTAACAATGCCATGATTATACTGCCCGGCTTTCAGCCCTCTTATTTGGCCGAACCAACCTGACTCTGTAAATGCACGAATCAAAACACTGGCAAAGGCATAAGCCGAGTTTCCCCAGAGGTAATCGCTTTCAGGCTTGGCTAACTTTTCTTTAAAGATAAACCCTTCTTTTCTTGAACCGTTGTCCGTATACGGTGCGCGCATTAAAACCTGAGGTACTGCAATTCCAAGAAATTTTGAATCTTCAAGATTTCTTAATCCTCGCCACTTAACATATTCCAGTTGCTGAAAGTGATTGGAGATATCTGATACTTGACCAAGCTCAGAGAAGCTATCAACACCAAACAATGAAGGATCAGCAGAAGTAATAAAGGGGGCAAAAGCAGCTGCAGACGTTCTCGCAATATCCTTAAGGATATCCATATCGTTGGTTGAAACACCTGAACGAGGTCTGTGTGTCACTTGATAGTCGCCTACGAGCAAACCAAAAGGTTCACCGCCCGCCATATCGAATTCACTGCCATAGACTAATTTGAAAAATTCACTTTGGTCAAAGTCTATCGCTCGGCTGATATCTTTACTAAGCTCTCGCCATGATAATGACAGCAATTTAATTTTTACTTTCTGTTCACGGTCATGGGCTTCAGTTTGCTCAGACATGTACAGCACACCGCGCCAACTGGCTTCGAGCTTCTGAAACTCAGGCTGATGAATAATAGTATTAACCTGTTGGTTAATCAGTCGATCTATATCTGCGATCGCTCGAGATAAGATAGGCAAGATCGCGTCTTTTGAATGCGTACCTTCCTCGAATTCAATATATTCCAACCAGTATAAAAGCGCACTGACGGAATTTTTCTCACCCAAGAATCGTTCGATTTTTCCGTTATTTGAGTAACGGCCGGATGTTTTTCTTTTGTGGCTACTGGGGGTTTCCCAGACTTCATTCTGAAAAACATCCTGCTCAACGAAACTTAGAGAGTTCATCATTACTTCTGACTAATCCTTGTCCATAACAATCGTATAAACGACGCTCAGTCCGCGTATACGATTGCAATACACTCTAATAAGGTAAGACCTTCGACAGAAGAAATGCATCTATGTTGATACAACTTCCACCGAAGGCACCCCAGTCAGTTATCCTTGTAAGAGAAAATCATTCTTACCTAACCGAGGCTTTGAAACAGTAACTCTTAAACGAAGAACCATTGCTAATTCAAGCATTAGCAATTCGTTTAATTAACCACCAATTTCTGGGATTTTAGCTACTAATCTTAAAGAGGCAGTTAACTCTTCCATTTGAAGCCAAGGTCTCAACCAAGCAACTGCATTATAAGAACCTGGAGCACCAGGAATTTCCTTCACTTGTACTTTTGCATCTGCAAGAGGGTATTTAGCTCGAATTTCCTGACCGCCGCCCTCAGAAGCATTTACATAGCTCAAGATCCAGCGATTCAACCAAGATTCGACGTCTTCAGCTTCCATAAAGCTACCAATCTTATCTCTTGCCATAACCTTAAGGTAATGAGCAAAACGACTTGTGGCCATGATGTAAGGTAAGCGTGAAGAAATAGCAGCATTCGCAGTGGCTTCAGGCGATTCAAACAATTGAGGTTTTTGAGCCGTCTGAGCACCAAAGAAAACTGCGTAATCGGTGTTTTTATAGTGACAAAGAGGTAAGAAACCCAACTTGCCCAATTCAGATTCACGTCGATCGGTAATGCCTATTTCAGTTGGACACTTAAGATCAGGGTCACCATCATCACTTGTAAAAATGTGACTTGGTAAGTTATCTACTCGACCGCCCCCTTCCGCACCACGAATGGCAGTACAGAATCCATATTTGGAAAATGCATCTGTCATTCTTGTGCCCATGACGTAAGAAGCATTCATCCAACAATAGTCTGAATGTTCAGCAGTTTTAGAAACCTGCGTAGCACCATCAATTTCAAACTCTTCGAAACGGAACTCTTCAACAGGAGCCGTTGCTTCACCGTATGGCAAACGCGCCAATACACGAGGCATAGTCAACGTAACAAAACGCGAATCATCGCTGTCTCGGAAAGAACGCCATTTCGTGTACTCTAAAGATTCAAACACTTTTTCAAGATCACGAGGCTTTGACAATTCAGTCCACTCATCAAAACCAAACAACGCAGGAGAAGAACTTGCTACAAACGGACAAAAACCGGATGCAGCAACATTGGACATATTCGTCAACGTTTCAATATCTTCAGGATGGTTAGTGAACTCATAGTCACCAATCAACGTACCGTAAGGCTCGCCACCTGGCGTACCAAATTCAGACTCATAAACTTTCTTAAATATCTGACTTTGATCGAACTCAACCGCTTTACTTAAGTCTTTGTGAAGTTCTTTCTTAGACAAGCTAATCATTCGGATCTTTAAAGAAGCACCTGTTTCAGAGTTCATTACAAGGTGATTCAATCCACGCCAGCTTCCTTCCAGCTTTTGGAATTCAGGTGCATGCATGACTGCTGATAATTGCTCAGAAATAAGGCTGTCTATTTTGCTTATCGCATCGTTGAACGTGACAGACAAATTCTTATTCCAAGAAACCGTACCGCTCAGTGCTTCTTCAGTCAAAGTGCGAAGAAGTTCTTCTGCTCTTGACGTTTCTGTTTGTTTTGTTGCGCCAATGGCCTGCTCAAGAAGAGAACCACTTTCTTCTGCTGTTGCGTCCAGAGTATCTGCTACTGCTTCCGTGCTCATCTTAGCTCTCCTCTACGTTTAATTCGCCAGCCAATTGCTGCAAATCACCAGTGTTGTTTAATACTTTCTCAAGAATATTTTCTAGATCTTCAGAACGATCAACTTTCGTCATCAAATCACGTAATTTATTACGAGTTGCCATCAACTTATCTAAAGGCTCAATCTGCTTAACAACAGCCGCAGGCTCAAAATCCTGCATGGATTTAAATTCGAGATCTACGGCAAACTGGCTACCATCCGCAGACAATTTATTATCTACGTTAAACGTCAACTTTGGATTCATACGCTTAAGAACATCGTCAAAGTTATCGCGATCGATTTGAACAAAACGACGATCTTTTAATGGCTTCAACGCTTCCGTGTTTTGACCTGCGAAATCACCCATAACACCAACGACAAAAGGAAGTTCTTTTTTAACAGATGCCCCTTCTGTTTCAACGTCATACGTGATGTGAACTCTAGGTTTACGAACCCGAGATAATTTACCGTGAATACTTTCCATGTTGATCTCCTTTCAATAAATGCTCTGACCCAGTATTTAGGGATAGAAGCGAGTTTTCCTACTCTCCTACCGGGATTCCGGTTAATCGAAAATAGTTATTTCTAGAATTTCCATCTTCGATAAGTTCCTGAAGTAGCTCTGGCAAAGCAAGACCACTCCAGCGAACGACTTGATCAATTGCGTACGGCATTGGCGAATGAGGTTCCGTATCTCTGAAAAACTCAGAGACCTCTTCAAGCATACGTACGGCTTGTTCTCGTGTTTCTAATTTCTGGGGGATATTTGATACTGCAGCAACTTCGGCTTCTACGTCACCGTCAACATTGTCATTAACTTCAGGCGTTGTTTCTGTATTCATCTTTTCAATGATATCGCCTGCTAAATACTTAACAGAATCTCGACACTTACGAAGGCTTTTAGTAATCGTACTGGTTGGCTGAGGAACCCCTTCCATTGCCTTATCCATAACATCAGAAAGCAGTTGAAACTCGTCGATCGCGCCTTCAATGTCAGCCAATAATGAAACATAAAACTGTGGAGAGGTTGTTTTAACCACAGTCTCTATTTGCTCCAGCGTTGCAATTCCAGCATCCGCTTTTTGACGCTGCTTATCATCATCAAGAAGAGATATTTCAGAGGCTCTACTGAACTGCCAAGTAGCAAAAGTATCTTCACCGTTATAATCGGTAATCGGAATACTAACAATTGGCGTAATAAGAGAGCCTTCGCCCTCATACCCATTTAAACCAATCAGAGGAGCAATACGAGTCTCTAAACCGTCTTCATCTGGTAATGGATATAGAGAATTCCAAAAATTCTCTATTAGTTCTCGCGCGAGACGAAACCCCACAGCAAGACCAGGAAAGCCTTCAAGACGACAAAGCGCCTCGATTAACCAAGCTACGTATTCAAGATCTTTACCCTCAGAGGAGAGAGCTTCTGGCACCTGTTCAAATATTGGACGCCAGTCATTTGCCAAGTTACTTAACGCATCTTCATCAACGAGGGATGCGCGTTCATTGGCTCGAGCTTGACTGCGGATATCTTTAAGAGAAAAGTAACGTGACGTTGGGGAGATATCCCCTCTAGGATCACTGCCCACAGGAGATTCATCTGAAATTGGTGCAATTAAAGCACTTATATCGAGCACTTCGCTGTAGTCCATTACGCCTCACCTAAGAAATTAACATTGCTTCCTGCAATGAGCGCCGATATTAAGCAAATGCTCTTTAATTGACAATCAACATAATGGTGAGTTACATCTTTTTATGCAAAACTGGGATGGTCTTCTCAGTTTCATTGTTAGCTATTTCATCTTCCTGTAGTCCTTGTACCTCAACAATCACATAAGTCACATTATCTCTAGCGCCTGAGACCAATGTAGAATGAAGTAATGCCATTCCAGCCTCCATAACATCCGCCTGCTCTAGATAACGTTTGATTTCTGGGTCTGGGATTTCCTTATTTAAACCATCAGTACATAGAAGAAAAACATCCCCTGGCCAGCACTCCCCACTGATAATATCAACCTCAACGTCAGTATCCACACCTATCGCGCGAGTGATCACATTAGCACACTCATGGCTCTCAGCCTCTTCGGGTGCAAGCAACCCTTGCTCAACCATTTCAGTCACCTGACTGTGATCTCGAGTGGTTTGCTGGAGCATTTCATTACGAAGCATGTAGCCCCTACTGTCTCCTACCCACAACAGATGGAATTGAGTCTTTTCAAGAAAGAGAACGACTACCGTTGTCCCTGCCGTGCTTCCTTCCAGCTGTTCTCGACTGTATCGTTGCAGAGACCTATTGGCTTCTTCAAGCGTTTCGATGAGCAATTCCTTGGTAATCACACCATTGAAAGCCCCCAACACGGCTGATTTAATTGCATCAACCACCAACTGACTAGCGACATCTCCCGCAGCATGCCCCCCCATACCATCAGCGACGGCCCAAATCCCCAGTTCCGGCATTTCTAAACAAGCGTCTTCATTGACTTGGCGAATCAAACCAACATGAGTTTGCGCATGCGATACTACTTGCATAATAATTTACATCCCTTTTTTATATTTATGCTTCAGCAAACAATCTGCTTTTTCTGCCATCCCCAACGATCCCAGTCTCCGTCCAGCATAGCGCTGTACTGACTTACCTGTGGGAGCCCTTCTGTAACCAATAAACAAGGAGCCACTTCTTCAGATCCTTGTGTCCACCATAGGCAATACCGGTCAAATTGATCGCGATAGCTTTGATGAAGCAGCCCCAAAAGGTTCAGTTCACCCCCTTCCGTCTCGCACTCTAAAACGGAACCACGTTGATTGTCTCTAGAGTTAGAAACGAGTGCATTTAGCCTTTCTCCCTCTGGCCATCCAAGATCTTCAGAAGACAACTTTTCGAACCACGATTCAAGACTAAATTCGTCATCCAGAGCATCCAATATCCAAGGTTCTAGATTTTCACCCCAAGTCTGATCATTCCACATTTGAATTGGGGATTGAGAAACCGACTTTACAATCGAAAAAGGATAGTGACGCCCTACCTGATCCACACTAGGAATCAAAGTACCCGCCATTGCCATATCCCCACATACTCGACTGGATAATGCAAAGTTCCAGATGGGGCTGGTTAGATATTTATCCAACCAGCTTTCACCTAACTGATCACGACTGACAGCAACAACGGCTTGCAACCATTCATTCCAGCTATCAACAAACCTCAACGGTAAGCCTTGCGATAAGAAATCACCTCGACTGGGGATCTTACCGCAGATTCCGAAATCCGACTCTACAGCGCCATTGGACATCTAAACTTCTCCAATTCCTGATTCCAAAACGGACTAATCACACTGTTAGGAAGCAACTCAATTCGTGCTTTATTGCCCTGCAACTCCAGGTAAAGCACCTTATCTTGCTTAGTTTTCGGACGAGCCTTAGCAGTATCATCAAGCAGTCTGAACCAAGACCACGCGCCATCATAGGTTGAATTCACTGGTAACCCACCGTTCGGTGGCGTAAAGATCATCCGCGTCTGAACTTGATCTTGGTCGCCTGGCCATACAAATTGTTTCGTTCTTGGAGGGCCATGACGATAAGACATTTCCTGCCCATCCAACTCAAACATGAAGTGTTTAATATTACGATCAAGAAACGCTGGTTTTAAGCCAAACTCGATACGAAGTGTACGGCTACCAGGCTCAAAGAAAGCCTTCCGTATCCTCTGGGCCGTTTGGAATGTCTTAAGCACCGTTGAATCCAGACCAATATTTCGTTTAAAGCGCCAAGGGGACTTACGCGTATTAACGAAGTGATCAAGATAGTCTTTAAAGAACTTATCCATGGTTCCGCCATACCCAAAGAACTTCTCAAAATCTTTCAGCTTAATGTCTTTAGGGCTTCGTTTATTGATCGGGTACTTACCCTTAATAGCTCTCAAATATTCAGCAAGAACAATGGTTTCCCAAGCCTCATTGATATGCTCTTTAGTACCCTGAGCAAATATCTGTGTCGTCTGCGTAGACATATCAGACAACCAATCAGCAAATGGATGCGGCAGATCCTTTTTCAATCGACGAATAGAGGTCTTTAACTCATCACCCTTCTTACTGTTGAGTTGATTAACATACGCTTGGCTTGGCATCGCACCCGGAGCAGACAGTTTCTCGATGTAGTGATAAAGCTTACGCATTGTCACCGAGATTTCATCCAACTCAACGGTTTCGACCGACAAATAATCCTTAAATACATTCTCAACCTCTTTACCTGGGAGATCGATTGAGACTGCGGGCAACTCATCAGGCAGTAGTCGACTTAACCTAGACTTATTTTGAGACATCGCCATGTCCGCCGCGTTTGCAGCAACACCGGATACCGCTTTTGCATTTTCAGATAAAGGCAGCTTGGTCAGCTTCATATTCTCTTTTGCTGCACTAATGATGCTCTGCAACGGTTGCTCTGGACCCGCGAGAATCTTCGTAATATACAAGCCTTGATCAACGCTATTGATAGGTTTCACTTCAATATCGTTCAGTAACTCCTGCCAAGCGTAAACGTAATCTCGAATGTACTTCTCTTGAACTTGATCAGCCAAGCTGCTGGAGCCTTCATCATTTACAAAGTCCAGCTCATCCCCATAGACCCAGCTGTCTTCCATCAAGCGTTTGATGATACGGCCGTTCTCAACCAAAAAGATCCCATGAAATCCCTTGTAGGTATAGAGACCCGGTATACCCTCATGCAAAGGTAATCCGCTGGTACGACGAATAATCCCAAGACTATCAGTACCAAGTACATCATTCAGTCTAAAGTCAGGAATATGACTGATTGTGAACTCTCGCTTCAAACGTTGATATGCACGTTCCGCTAGCGGCGTCGCCATTAATAGTTCACGTGCATCCGCAACAGACTGCTCATCCATTCGAGCTCTCAACCCTTGCATTAACAACGCATCTAAATGCTCAGAAAGCTCTGCTCGAATGTTTTCATTGATGTCACCCGGTAGCTTTCGCTCAAAATACAGAGCAAACCAAGACCTTACCTGTTCACCATCAAAATGTTCTGGCTGAAACAACATCAAATAGGATTTAAGAGTCTCATAGAGGTAATCACGGTGCTCTGCGTTAACAACCATCTCTGTCTGTAATGCTTTAAGTAAATACGCAGTAAAATAACCATCCAAGGCACGCTTATACGCTGCACTTGCAGGCTGCCCCAGCTTATCCCCCTGATACAAACCTAAATTCTTAGGCCCATCTTCTGGAAGCATCTGAGAGAAACCTGCTGGCATATCTCTTAATATCGTTAGTGCCGTTGCAAGAGAAACAACATCATTTTCGCCACTTAGCTCACCCCCCGTCACATCACGATATTGAGCTATGGCAGAAGCACTGCCGTCCGTTAAATCTTTGTTCCATACATAACTTGAATACCACGCCCCAATTACTGTCAAGGAAACAACGGAAGCGACCGCTATTGCACCTTGACGAATCCAGCGATGCTTCTTCTCATGAAACTGATTAACAGACGCAAGGTTTTGCTCTGGAAAAACAACTTCCTCAAGCAACTTCTTAATGAAATAACCTTTACCTTCTCCCGTCTGACGCCTTAACGCGGGCTCAGAGAGACCAAACCCATTACCAAGTTGCGCCATAACTCGATCTATTGGCACACCTTCTTGGGTTGCACTCGCAATATAAACACCGCGAAGCATCGGTGATTGCTCAAATGCATTTGGAGAGAAAATTTCTTTAAGGAAATCATCCGCAGCACTTTGAAGAAGACGCAACTGCTTAGGGAATTCATAAATCAGCGTTCGACGCTCAAGGTCATGTTCAAACTGCAAACGGGAATTTAATCTTTGATTCAAGCGCTGAACAATGGAATGAAACTCTTTATTAAACTGAGCAACAACACCTTTTTCAGGATCATTTGGATCCAAACCAAATGTCATACCCCAGACTTGCTCCATTTCTTCTCGAGACAAATCATCAAAAAACTCACTAAAACCTGCAATTAAATCAGCCTTGGTAAATACAATGTAAACAGGAAAGCTCATGCCTAATTGATTTTGAAGCTCCTGAACTCGCTGCTTAATCGCACGAGCATGAATGTTTCGCTCAGTACGAGTCTGAGTCAAAAGATCCGCCATACTAACGAACATGAGGACGCCGTTAATTGGGCGCTGCGGGCGATATTTACGAAGCAACCCAAGAAATCCCTGCCACGCCTGCGAATCTTGCGTTGCATGACTGTCTTGAGTTGTATAACGACCTGCCGTATCAATGAGCACAGCCTTATTTGTGAACCACCAATCGCATTGACGGGTACCTGCAATCCCTTCAATAGAATCCGTGCCCATTTTTTCTTTTAAAGGAAATTCAAGACCCGAGTTATGTAAAGCAGTAGTCTTCCCTGAGCCTGGCGGGCCAATTAACATGTACCAAGGCAATTGACTGACATCACGACCTTTGCTGAAACTCGAATGCTTTAATATCTCAAGCGCTTGCTGCATTCGCTTACGAAGAATTTCAATATCACGTCTTGCTATGACATCTTGTTGCTCATCTTCATCGCCATTCAACAAGCTATTAACGGCTTCTTTATTGAGACTCTTTTGGCGAACACGGGTTAGCATGTTGCTTGCGCCCCAACCAATAGCAATAACCAATAAAACCACTAATCGTACAATTGGGCTCGCTAAAGGCTCATAACCAGCAATCGCAATGAGCGGACCACCAAACCATAACAAGACAGCTAAAGCCACCAAACCTAACGTAGTCACGAACCAACGGGACTTCAGAATTGACCCTGAACGTGTCGCAAATCCTTTGAGAGACATTTTAAATTCCTTTTAAATTACAGCTTATTGCAGCAGGTCAATTTCAACACGATGATTTAACGCTCGATTTTCATCAGAGTCATTTGGTACGACTGGCTCTGCCTCTCCTCGACCTTCTGGCCATAAACGCCCATGCAAATCTGTTTTAGCCGCAAGCGCATCTGCCAAACTATTAGCTCTCGCTAAAGACAAGTGCCAATTCGACGGATACTTGCTTGAAAAGACAGACCGATCATCCGTATGTCCCGTCACTAAAATCTTCCCTTCAACAGACTCAAGCGAACGCGCTATTTTTGCTACGATCGGCATGAAATCTTCTTTCAGTGACGCACTCCCTAAATCAAACAATTGATTGGATTTTACAGTGATCCGAATTCTGTCTGAAAGCTCTGTAACATCAAGAAGTTCGCGCTGAATTTCGGTCTGAAGTAACTGCTTAAGACGAACAGCCTGATCCCTGCCCTGAATGGTCATCATTTGTTCTGTAGGCTGAGACCAAGGCACCAACGCACTTAACTCACGATAAACGCCGTCAGAGTAGTTATTGATGTTGTAACTGAAGAGCATATATGCGGCTAAAATCATGGTGCCAAACATCGAAAGCAGTACCCACAAAGGGAAACCTCGTTCTATGCTTGAACCTCGCACGACACTGGCCTTCCATTCCGGCGACAACTCGCGCTCATGTTCTTTCCGCTGAGTACGTATTGATCTGAATGCCTGCTCACGGATTTCTTCAAGTTTCTCAGAGCCACGCTCTTCTACTCTCATCTTTCCGTTGAAACCTAAAGACAAACAAAGGTACTGAAGCTCTAATAACAAAAGATGCTCATGAGGCGAAGCGATACAAGACTGGATTAAAGTATAAAAATACTCTCCACCCCATGTTTCGTTGTGAAAGGTTGAAAGTAAACTCTCAGCGCCCCATGTACTTTGCTCACCCCACGGCGTATTTAATACGGCCTCATCAATGAAAGAACATAAGCAATATCGAGCGGACTCAATTTTTTCTCCATCAACTGATTTCTGACGCAAGCTCTGCTCATAAGTTTTAATAAGATCAACGCACTGGCGTTTTAACGTGGTTACATCGTGATGTTTCGGCGTGTTCCTAACCTTTGCAATCAAAGAAAACAAGGTGCTGGCTTCATCCACCAAAACATTGTCACCAATGGCGACACTTTGTGGCCGCTGCCTCCCTGAATTCGACGTATCACTGGAAGACATCAAAGTCTTATCATCTGACACAGGCTCACTGGGAACTGGAGCCCCAGAGTCCTTAGGCGCTGGCTTATTCCCTCGCCCACCCGGGCGAGGTTTTAGAATTGTTTTGTCGGTCATTAGCAACAAATCCTTGTTAGCAAAATCTTTTGGTTAACATCCGTTCTGATGAAACAGTCAGAAGTTAACGCCTATCCTTTAATGGCCCAAAGCTCTAGCTTCAAACCAGGGTAATTACCAGACAGATGCAGAGCGATACCGCCACTGCTTGACAAACGAGGCCAGTAATCACTGTTTTTATCCAACTGAAAATAGTGGTACCCAGCATTAAATGGCACTTGACGAGGGGCAACTGGCAGTGCAGTAACGGCAATGCCAGGCAATTGATTATTCACAAGATCTCTAATCTGCTCCACAGAGCCAATCTTAATGCGAGCAGGAAGATGCTTACGTATTTCTTCATTGGGTAATTCTGCAGCAACAGCGATGATAAACTGAGCATCTTCAAGAAGAGACTTGTCCGTCAACGGTGAAACATGAATTCCGAACTTAGACTGTTCAAGAGGAAGCGCCAACGCAGTTTGTTCAAGTACGACACTTAGCGTCTGATTAAGGGCTACCATGATATTACCAAACACAGAAGTCAGATCATCATGTCGATATTGTTCAAATTCTGGAGACCGCTTATCTTTCGATGTAAATGTTGCCAACTCTCCAGCAAATGAAATCATATGGACATACAATTCTTCCGGATGAGTGCCTGCAGATGACAGCATATGCTTAAAAAGCGGTTCATAACGATTAAGAACTTGAAGCATTAAGAAATCAGCAATTGAACTTGCTCGACCCTGCCCCTGAGATATCCTCGCTGCCAAAGCTTCTGCTCGCTGGCGAATCATACCTATGGTTTCTCGGATGAGCCCTGTAAGTCGCGTATTTCTTTGAACATTTAGTAATGGCGGAATAAATTTCTTATCCAACCGAACCAACCCATCATCCGTCAGCTCAACGATGCGAGAGACAGGGATTGATACATACCCAGCTCTATCTTCAGACTCTAACTTAAGAACGGTTTGAAGTTTCGCAAGTTGAATAGTTTCTAATGCGCTGCCTCCGATGGAGTTATCTACCACACCATGATCAAGAAATCTAAATCGTGTTATAGAAGAGTTTTCATCGCTGCTGATGTTAACGCCTGCATGCTTATCTACCGCTAAGCACAAATACACCAATTCATCTTTACAGCCCTTAGGGATTTGAATCGCGCTAGGCAGGTCATCCAACTCAGGCAATTGAATCAAAGTCCCATCCGAGAAGATGCCATCAACCGAGTCTAAACCAAACTGCCCTAACCGAAGGTATTGATCATTAATTTCATAATCATTTACTCCCCACCCATAGGCATTCAGTTGAGCTAAGAGGCGTGATTGTGTATTTGAAAAATACCTATCTTGCTGTTGGAAATGCTGAGGTCTCAAGAACATTCCTTCGTTCCAGGAAACCCGACTAAAATCACTCATTAATGAAATCCTTTTCAGTTATATCCCGACCGAATCGTTTAGCTGTTACCCTTCAGAAGCGCTTCTGCTTCTGTTGTTGCATCTTTGACGGTAGGCTTGGTCGTTAAGTTGCCTGCATCCGATTGGGATGGCAAATCGTTCAAGTCCGACTCAGATGGCAGGTCTGCTGTTTGTGTTTCTGGGGTGTCATTTCTGTTTATATCTAAGTCGTGTTCTCTGATATATACCGCCAACTCATCCATATAGACGTAGAAACTGTCATAGTCTGTTGGATCAACTTCCACAACAGCCTTCCAACGAGCTTGCTCAATATCTCTGTAGGCAACGACCACAGCAACATAGCGAGCGGCAGGTGACAGCGCCATGTTGTATTCAAAACGATCACCGGGTTCAAATTCCAGCTCTTCTTTACGAAGCAAATCAACACCAAGAACAGACTCAGGCGCATCATAAAGCACGAAAAAATCCTGATTAGAAAAGCGAGTGCGCGAAGCAAGCTCATAAACCTTCACAACCACGGGTGAAGGACGCCCATCCATATCAGGATTTACATGCTTAGCCACTTTAAAGTTAAAATCCGTCGAAGGAGGAAACACAGAATAGAAGCTCTGACACCCCGACAACAAACCCACCATCAAGACTGTAATAATTTTAAGCTTTAACAAAGATTGAAATCTGTTCATAGCGTTACCCCCTCTTCGATTTAATTTAGAATTCCATCAAGTCTCAATATAGAAACCCAACAATTATTTAGTAAACCAGTGAACTATTACGAATTTAATGATTCTTCATACGCGGCTGTAAATTCCTCATTCACAGCGCGCTGATTATTCATCGACGCTTCACTTTGAACATCTTTATAAAGTTCTTTATAAAGATCCCAATACCGCGCCTGACGTCGAGCCGGTGTCATCTTATCCATGAATGAAGGTGTAAAATCTTTAGTTTCAATCATTTCTGGGGAGAGCTGCTTAAGCACCCCAAGAATGGAACCTTTGGCCCCTGCCATGATGGCCTCTTCATGTCGATTTACATCATCAAAAGCATCTTTAATTGCCTGTCTAGCAGGTAAGAAGCTTGCACCAGAGCGGTTAAAAAGATTATGAAAAACATCATCGACTGTGGCTGAAAACTTCAATGGATTGTTTTCTTTTTGTTGGAACGTGGTTTGATTAACTCGAAACTCACTTTTAACGGTAGAGCGAGTTCTTAATACGCCCATCAATCCCATTAATAATTCTTGAAAGGCCACACCCAGCTGTTCCCACCATTGATCCGACGCCTCAGCAGGTATCATTTGCGAAGACACACCCAGACCACGGAGAAATGCAGCCATATCGGCATTTGAAACATTTGGCTTCGAAGACACAGACGAGGATGCGTTGGAACTGGACGGAGACACCGTTGGCGTTACAGGTTTAGGCGCATCCACAGCTAATTCAGGCGTAACTAATTCAGGAGTATCAACGACCAAACTTTCATTTCCACCCCATTGTGAATCCCACTCCTCTGGGATATTAGGCGTAGGAGGAAGAAAATGATCATCCAAGGTATTAGAGACACTTGCAGCATCAACGGATTGAACAGACTCAACGCCTGACGAAATTGAAGACGTCGCTATTGGAGCATCATTTAAATTAGGCATTGCTATGCCCATCGACATACCAGAATCAAGAGATGATTTTGATGCAGAGGAATTCAAGTCGGAAGAAGCAACCGTTTCTTTCACAGGTTGGACGTTGGGCTTTTCAGAAGAACGTTCAACCAAACGAACTTCTATTTCATACTCGCCAAGCGTTAAAAAATCGCCATCACTCAACGGTTGCGTATTATCAATACCGACTGCATCTACAGAACGATTCAAAAACAAACCATTCGTTGATAAATCAGTAATATAGAAATCAGATCCACGCTTATCAATTCGCGCATGAGAACCAGAGACCACGCGCTCTGGATCAGGTAAATGCCAGTCAGAAGTTTCAGCACGCCCTATTGTGCCGCCCTGCTGATCAAAACATTTAACAGGCGTCTGCCTTGGAGACAGCCGATGATAGCTAACTACAGTCAACTCTAGCAACATACATAATGTTCCATTCCAATCCTTTGAAATCACCCTCTTCGACTCTCTTGTCTAATACTTGCGTATGAAGGTGACTTATCCTGCGGGCAGGTTAGTTTGTATGCTATTTGAGGTCAAGACGAAAGATGCGACACAATCCACAAAAGAAAAATATAGTCAGAATCTAGGGTATTTACGGTTCGCCACGTCAGTAATCTGAGTGTTAAACTCCCGCAAAAGAAATCAAGCTAAATGCTTATTTCGCAGAATACCCAATACTCTTCAACCGTTTGTCCACGGGTGTTATGTACGAACTACTAACACGGGCTTAAGATTTCGGTTTTGATGTAGGCTAAGGAAAGCGAGAAAGATATGAGCAAGAAAGAAAGCTCCACGAAAGCGACAGATCCAAAAAATTCAACCAACACTGACAAGGTTGAACCAACCACCAGCGACAAAACCCAGATCGCTATTAAGTCCAAGAAAAAGGATAAACCTTCCATATCTCTTGAAGGTAAGTGCATCAAAGGCCGTTATCAATTAGAGAATAAGATCGGCTCTGGCGGCATGAGCGATATTTATCGTGCGAAAGACCTTTTTCTGGAAAAAGCAGGCATAAAGGATGTCTACGTTGCAATTAAAGTTCTTCAACAACAATTTGTAGATCAGCCCGAAGCGCTTCAACTGCTACTCAAAGAGGCGGATAAGACACGTCAGCTTTCTCACCCTAATATTATCCGCGTATACGATGTTGATTCTGACGAAGATACACACTTTTTGGTTATGGAGTACTTGGACGGTGAAACACTGGACCAAATAATCAAGCGTTCCAAACCTAAAGGGCTCAAGCTTGACGGAGCAATCAAGTTATTATCTCAAATGTCTGATGCCCTTCGCTACGCTCATAAAGCAGGCATCATTCATACGGATCTTAAACCTGCCAACATTATTCTGACACGAGACGGTCATATTAAGTTACTGGATTTTGGTGTAGCTCGTGTATTACAAATGAACCACGACAAATACGCAGCAGAGAACCAAAATCTTACAGCACCGAATGGCGGTTACACGCCCGCCTACGCAAGCCCTGAACTGCTCGCTGGCAACATGCCGTCCGTTGAAGATGATATTTTTTCATTTGCGTGCGTTGCCTATGAACTCCTGACCAGTAAACACCCTTTCGAGCGCTTACCAGCAGATAAAGCACTTAAAGAAAAGAAAGTTGCACAGAAACCAAAACATCTTAGCTTCGCTCAATGGAAAGCGCTGAACAAAGCACTATCTTTTGACAAAAAGTTGAGGACGCCAAAAATTGAACTGCTTACCCAAGCACTTACAAACAACCCTTGGCCAAAAACAGCCATTGCAGCCAGCATAGTAACGGTACTGGCAGCAGGAGGTTGGTATGGATTTCAACAACAAACGGTTATTGAAAATACACAACAGTCTTTAGCAGAACTTCAACTTCATCAAGACAGAATTAATAACCTAGAAGCAATGCCTTCTGAACAGTTTTTATTGCAACTTCCGAAACTGGAGAAATCCAGCCCATTCGAAAGAGAAGGCTTGTTAAGGTCTCACCGTTCGGGGATATTATCCGCTTACGAAAAACGCGTAGACATCGCGCTGAATGATAGGGAACACGAATACCCTAACTACCCTGTTGCAGAAAAATTATTAATTGAAGTTAGCGAGCTATACCCTGATTCTCATACACTTGCTAAACAAGCGATAAATATTCAAAGAGGTAAGCAAGCAACGCTTGAAGCGTTAAGCGGCCGCCTACATTCCCTCCTACGAAAAGCGCAATACAGCATTTCAATTGAGAATGATGACGTTTATAAATTGCTCGACGAATTACGTTATATAGAATCAACCTATAACCCAAGACCAACCGTTGCTGAAGTTAATACCTATAAATCTGAATTCAATGCAGCAATAAAAGAGCACAACGCGCCAAGACTTGAAGAACTGATCAACGTCGGAGCGATTATTTTCAATAAAACGGAAGATACTCAAGAGTTGCTGGCCGTTGGCAAGCAGCTTAAAGAAGCCGTTAATAAGCTTGCGACCTATCAAGCTGAAACCTCCGAGGGCAATGAGGCAACCTACCCTTACCAAGCTGCCACCGTATTTTATAGAGACAGTTTTGACGGTTTCAACCAACGTTTGGAAGGCAGCAGAACCGTTGCTCGTGTGGACGACATTTTTAACGAAATGGAAACACTTTCCAAAGAGCTTCCTTCAGACTTCTCTCCGTTAATTGATTTACGAAAAAAGATGGCTAATAAATATCTAAGCCTCGCAGACGAGTTACTCAAAAAGCGTAGAGTAAGAACCGCTAATAAAGTTATGCGTCGAGCAAACAACCTCATAATAAGCACCAATATCTAGCACTCTCTTCAAACGAAGGGTCTTCATATCCAAGACCCTTCGTTTTAATCTTTACAAAGCTGGCTAACAAATTTATTTTCATCGCCTTGAATTTCACTGACTCGTCTTGCCCTTTCACACTCCCAATCGTCGGGTAAGTACTGCTTACTCCAAACATTAAAAAGCCTGCGATCTTGTTTTGATAAACTCAAACCGTACTTATCCGCCATAAAAAAGTACGTACGCGCTATCGCCCCTTTAGATCGATTAGGCGGTTGGACCTTCCTCTTCTTGAAGTCCACGACTACATCACACCGACCGTATTGACTGGAGATACCATTCCATTCGCTGAATCTAAAGTTCGATCGATCACCGTTCACTTCACCAATGGACGGCACTAAGTTATGCATGTTCGACTCCATTTCTCGAAACGCTGGCTCTTTTTTACACGCTTTACGGCCACCCTTCTTCCAGCACTGCATCTGGTGCCCAAAGTACCAAGCAGGCACAACGTGTTCCCACTCAATCCTATTTGCTCTGCGTTTTTGCTTACGCACCTCATAACCGCACGTTGTTAAATTGGGAATTAGCTTCTTCCCTTGCTTCGTATAATCACAACCGCAATAAAATGTGCTCTGATTATCCGAGTAAAGAATCGCCATAATCCTTTTTGATTTCGAGAATGAAGCCGAATAAACATCAAAACATACAAACACTAATAAATATAAAAGAGCCTTTTTCACGTATTTTCGCTAACATCCAGCAATTCACTCGCCAGTCGTCCATAAGAAACATGAGCGAATTGTAGGCCACAACTTGGTACTTTTTAACCACTAAACTGATATTTAAGACTTAGAATGAAACTGACATTAATTCGCGGCATTCCTGGATCAGGAAAAACAACCTTAGCTAAACAATTGATTAAGACCTTATTACGCGGATCAGAAACAAAAATCATCCACCTTGAAGCCGATATGTATTTTGAGCGAACTGGGACATACCAGTTTGACCCTATAAAGCTTAAAGACGCCCATAATTGGTGCTTTAACCAGACACTAAAATATCTAGAACAAGGTGCACACGTCATAGTAAGTAATACGTTTATAAAACGGTGGGAAATCAAACCTTATATAGAGCTTGCCCAGAGACTGGGCTCGGAAATAGAGATCAAAGAAGCAACAGGAACCTTCAAAAATCTTCATGGCGTTCCAGAAGAAACAATCCTAAGAATGAAACAAAACTGGGAAACGCTATAAAAAACGCGGCAATAAAATAGATAGCAGCGCCACACAAAGAGCTGACATCTGAATCTGATTTATTTTGCCTTAGGTCTAAAAGGCTGAATAACAGTCTCATCGCACTCAAGGAATGGCCCTTCCATTAGATCAATACAGTATGGAATGGCAGGAAAAACAGCGTCTAGGCATTCTCGTATTGATTTAGGTTTACCCGGTAAGTTAACAATGAGTGAATCTCTTCTTAATCCCGCCGTTTGACGAGACAAGATTGCCGTGGGTACAAACTTGAGGGACTCAGCACGCATCAATTCACCAAAACCAGGCATCATTCTATCGCAAACGGCCTCTGTTGCTTCTGGAGTCACATCTCGCTTTGCAGGCCCCGTCCCGCCGGTTGTCACAATGAGACTGCAACCTTGTTCATCCGCCATATGAATTAAGGTTGATTCAATAACCTCTTGTTCATCCGGGATAACTTCATAGACGGGTCTCCATTCAGACGTAAGATAATCATTCAATGTTTCTATAATCGCTTTGCCAGAAATATCATCATAAACGCCCGCACTGGCTCTATCACTCACAGTTACGATACCAATTTTAATTTCACTCATTCAATCACCCTACGATCAAAATAATTCAACGACTCTTTGTCACAAGATAACACCAGAAGTTCGTGAATCCAGCCGTTGTATGCACAGTATCGATTAATCCCTTTGGTTTCTGCATAAACATTGATGCAGGTCGTATTTATATGGATACGTCAGAACCCCCTTTCTATATGTAGCGCTCTATGAACGTATCTCTACGGATGCTTTCTAGAGTAAATTCTATATAATGCGCCCATGAAAAAATTGCTTGTAATTGGCTACGTATGGCCAGAACCAAACTCTTCCGCTGCAGGAAGTCGAATGATGCAGCTACTTGACTGCTTCATCGAGGCTGGCTATCAAATCACCTACTCAACGCCAGCAGAGTTTAGCCCTCATTCTGAAAACCTCTTAACAAAAGGAATTGAGTCCGTACAAATCGAACTCAATAACGAAAGTTTCGATCAATACATTACAGATCTCACGCCAGACGCAGTACTGTTTGATCGTTTCATGATGGAAGAGCAATTCGGATGGCGCGTCGAAACCTATTGCCCAGATGCAATTCGTGTTCTGGACACGGAGGATTTGCATTGCCTTCGCCATGCAAGACACCAAGCACTCAAACAAGACCGCGCCCTTCAGCCTTCAGACCTATTCAGTGATTTGGCAAAACGAGAAATCGCTGCCATTTTACGATGTGATCTCACGGTTATGATTTCAGAACATGAAATGACGGTGCTACAAGAAACATTTAACGTACCATCAAGCATCATTCACTACGCTCCGTTCATGCTTGAACCTAAAGTATCCAGCGCCCCAGCGTTAACTTTTGAAGAAAGAACTCATTTCATCTCCATTGGCAACTTTAGACACGAACCCAATTGGGACGCAGTTCGCTACCTAAAAGACACGTTATGGACGGGCATACGTAAACAGATCCCACAAGCAGAACTCCACGTTTATGGAGCTTATCCACCTAAAAAAGCGACCCAACTTCACAACCCTAAGCAAGGCTTTCATGTCAAAGGCTGGGCACCTGATGCCATAAAGGTTATGCAAGAAGCGAGAGTACTCTTGGCACCGCTGCGTTTCGGCGCAGGACTTAAAGGCAAGCTCGTAGAAGCAGCTCAATGCGGCACCCCCTCTGTGACCACCAGCATTGGTGCAGAAGGCATGTACGGTGACTTACAACCCGCATGGATAGAAGACTCACCTGAAACTTTCATTCAAAAAGCCGTCGATCTCTACAACAATCAACAAGATTGGGAAGCCTTGCAGAAAGACTGCAATAAGTTAATTCCTCAGCGATTTGATAAAGCAGAGCATCAAGCAAACTTGATAAAAAGAATCTCCGAGTTAGAAGAAAACCTTGAAGAACACAGACTGAAGAATTTCACGGGAAGCATGCTTCGTCACCACACAATGAAAAGCACCAAATACATGGCACAGTGGATTGAAGCTAAAAACAAGTTGCCTGAAAAATAGTGAGAATTAGTCTAAATCACACAGTATATCAGGTGTGATTTAGACGATTACAGATCATATCCGAATAACCCCCACTCTACTTTTGTTTTAATGCCGCCACAGCAAAACCAGAAGCAATAAACGTTAACCCTGCCCCTATATTCAGACCTGCCACTACGGTTCTCTTCTCACTTAACCATCCAGACAATCGAGATGAGAAAACCCCCATTAAAGAAAAACCGATCGCCGTCAACAACGCAAACCACAATCCATAAACCAACATCTGATTCGAGACCGAGCCCAATTGTGGGTCAATAAACTGAGGAATAAACGCCAGAACAAAGATACCGGGCTTAGGGTTGAGTGCAGCAGAAAGAAATCCTGTAATAAACACAGATCGAAGCGGTTTTTTTCCCGTCTTCTCCAAATTGATTAAACTTCTAGATCGTAACACCTTAATGCCGAGCCATATTAAGTAGCCTGCGCCAATAATTTTCACCGTAAAGAATGCAAGTTCTGACGTCTGAATTAATAATGTCAGGCCAAATGTAGCAGCAATCACATGAAAGAGAATGCCTACACCAGAAGAAATACCCGAAACACAGGCGGCCCATTTACCTTGGCTTAGCCCTCGTCCGATGGCCAAAATGTTATCAGGGCCAGGAGAAATAACTAACAGCAAACAAGCCAATGTATACGCAATCCATACTTCAATTGGGAACACAGTCTTTTCCTTAAGAGTCTTTGTATTCAGTGTAATGCTCACAACATTAACACGTTACTATTTAACGAAATATACTAGCTGGTTTTCTTAAACAAAGCTTCAACCTCCACCTAGGACTGCCCCACCAAAGCATCTCGACTAAAGCATCTCGACTGAGGCAGAACAGCAATAACTTAAAATCTGATGAGATTGAAACCAACAAACATTACAGACCTTTAAAATCCGGTCTGCGTTTTTCCATAAACGCAGCAATACCTTCCTTGCCATCTTGTGATATCGAGTTTTTGGCAATAGAAGCAGATTCTAAAGCCATCTGAGACTCCAAAGATTCCGTATAGGAAGAAAGCAAAAGAGTCTTTACTGAGCCAAAAGCATTTGTTGGTCCTTGAGACATGGCTTTAGCAAGTTTCATGGCCTCACTCATAAGTAGGTCATGAGGTACCACACGATTAACCATCCCCCAAGCTTCTGCCTCAGTCGCAGTGAGCTTTCGGTTCGTTAATAGCATTTCTTTTGCGCGCTTCATACCAATAGCTCTAGGAAGGAGATAGCTTGCCCCACCATCCGGGCTAAGGCCAGCAGCTGTATACGCCATAACAAAGCTGGATTTTTCGGAGGCAATGGTAATGTCACCCACCAATGTTAAGCTCAATCCAATGCCTGCGGCACTGCCATTCACTGCAACAATGAGAGGCGCTCGCATTCGAAGGAACGTAGAGTATGCACCATGGATCTGATCCGTCATTAGTTTTAACAATACATCCGAACGATCACCGGCTTGGGCCATATCACTCAAGTCACCTCCGGCACAAAACAACGGCCCTTTTCCCGTTAGAACCACGGCCCTGATGGATGAATCATGCAAACACAAATTCGCTACTTCGTTAATCTCACGCCCAAGAATAGTATCGAAAGCATTTCCTGCTTCAGGTCGATTTAATGTGATAACCGCAATATTGTTCTCAACATTGAACTCAAGATGCTTAAACGTTTCCATTTTAAGATGGCTCCTCAGTAGTGTTTGTATCTATGTTCACAAATTGAGTTAACTTCTGGGCATGTTTTCGCTGTGCCAAATCAAACTCAGACCTTAACGCTTTAACCAAGTCTTTAACCGTAGGAATAGAATCAATACTCCCCACACCTTGCCCTGCCGACCAAATATCCTTCCAAGGTTTAGCCTTGCTTTGAGCCCTCTCTTGACCTGCCTCTCTGGCATCATCCAGTTCCGCACCAAAATCAATATGGTCCGGTGTTGTTAAGTTATTAATATCAAGGCCAGCCGCTTCAATGCTTTGCTGAATAAAGTTGGCATTCACACCAGAAATAGCCGGCGTGTAAACAATGTCTTTTGCCGATGTTTCTAATAATTGCTGTTTATACGCCGCCTGAACCTGACTTTCCTCGGTGCCTAGCAACCGAGTCCCCACATACGCTAGGTCAGCTCCCATCATCAAGGCAGAAGAAATATCACTGCCCGTAGACAAACAGCCGGATAACAGTATTGTCTTATCAAAAAACTGACGAATTTCATTAACTAGAGCAAATGGGCTGCATGTTCCTGCATGTCCACCTGCGCCAGCTGCGACGGCAATCAGCCCATCCACACCAACAGAGGCAGCCTTCTTCGCATGCCTTGAATTCACCACATCATGAAAAACAATGCCTCCATAACTGTGCACCGCATCCACAACACGACTCACAGCCCCAAGCGAAGTGATAATAAGAGGCACTTTATGTTTGATACAGATTTCCAGATCTGCCTCTAAACGAGGATTACTTTTATGGACGATTAAATTCACACCATAGGGCGCTGCCACTTTTCCTGTATCTTTTTCAAAACGATCAAGTTCAGCATTTATCTCTGTCAACCAACCATCAAGCCCCTCACTGCTGCGCTGATTAAGCGCAGGGAACGTTCCTACTATGCCAGCCTTACAACATTCTGTGACTAAATTTGGGCCTGATGCGAGAAACATGGGCGCAGCGACTACGGGTAACGTAAGTTTGTTTTGTAAAATTTTCGGAAGCATGGAAGAAAATGACATAATTGGTCTCATCGTATTCTCTTAATCTTAAGTTCCACTCAGTTTAAGAGAAGTTGAGGCCTGATAAAATTGGCATATATGACTATATTATGGTTATATTTTACACCTAAATACCTATTATCGATGCGAGGTCTTAATGTTTAATGTCGGTATATTGCTCTATGAAGGGTGTTACTTATCCAGTTTATCAGGGCCCATAGATGCATTTCAGATTGCAAATGCCCACATCAGAAACCAACAAGGCCAAAACGCTGAACACTTCTGTTGGAAAACCGTAGGCCTTGACCTAACCCCAGTAAAAACCAGCAGCGGCATTGTCATCACGCCAGACTCAAGCATTAGCCACACCGACACATTCGACTTAATTTACATCCCTGCATTCTGCTATGAGGGCATGGACAGTGTGCGCCAGTTGGCCAAGCAATTAACCCCTGCGTTAAATTGGTTAACCACTGCCTGGCAAAACGGCACAAAAATAGGGTCAAATTGCACTGGCACATTCATACTGGCAGAAAGTGGCTTACTGGATGGTCGCGAAGCCACAACAACGTGGTGGCTTGAAAAGCAATTTAGAAAGCACTACCCAAAAGTTAAATTAACGGCAAAGTCCATACTCACACAACAAGACAACATCTTGTGTGCAGGTGCTATGACCGCGTTCCAAAACATGGCTGTTCATTTGATCGAGCAGCACTTCTCACATGAGCTAGCCGTTCAATGTGCTAAAGCCATGCTTATCGACATCAGTCAAACGGCACAATCGCCTTATCAGGATCTACTCATCGGCGAAATCAGTAGCGATGCGGTTGTTGCAAAGGCGCAGTATTGGTTACAAACGCACCTACAACGAAATATTGATTTAGCAGAACTGGCTAAAAGCATGGGACTGAGCCAAAGAACATTGATCCGACGATTTAAAACGGAACTCGATCAAACACCATCGACATATCTACAGAATATTCGTGTTGAAGCCGCCAAACGTCTTTTAGAAAATACCGTCATGCCCTTACCCGAAGTCATCGAGCAAATTGGCTACAGTGATGTGAGTTCTTTCTCTAAACTATTTAAGCAACGCACAGGCCTTACGCCTGCAGGATATAGAAAACGGTTTGCATCCGATGAATCATAATCACCGGATGAACCATGATCACAGGAAAAACGACTTGATCATTCAAGGTATTTAAACAAATACACCTTCAACCCTTTACCACGTTGAGTCTCCACAAATACTTCAGGATTCTCAATTTTCTGGATAAGCTTACAGTCCGGACAATGCGTCGAAACTTGTTCTAGCAGGAACTCATCACTTAAGTCTGGCGAATTAAGGCATAACATTGCGATCCCTCCAGGATTTAATAGCTGAGGAATGCGACTGATGATTTTGTGATAATCCCGTTGAATATCAACGCTACCCTTTTGAAAACTTGGTGGATCAGACACCAAAAGATCATAAGGGCCATGCTTTTTAAGCCGTCCCCAGGATTTAAAGATATCTACACCATGAAACACAACTCGATCCAGTGGATGATAATTTAGCCGGTGGTTTTCTCGGCCCATCGTCAGCGCAGGCTTTGACATATCAACGTTTACCACTTGAACTGCGCCACCTTCAATCGCAGCAACAGAAAAGCCACACGTATAAGAAAATAAGTTAAGCACCTTTTTATCTTTACTGTTCTGTTTTAACCATTGCCTCCCATTAACGATGTCTAAGAACAACCCTGTATTTTGTGCTTTCCCCAACGTTAATTTGTATTTTAAACCCTGCTCTTCTGCAACAAGGTTTTGTAAGTTATCCCCGAACTTGACTTCAATCGGCGCGCCTTTACGACAGCGATATTGCACCTGAATGGATTTACATTCCTGAATTAAAGCCGACAAATCTTTAATAAGATGCTCTAACCAATCTTCATCCGGCTCTGCGAATAAAGTCACCAGGACAACAGGAGAGATCCAATCAATAGTGACGTGTTCCAGTCCTTCAAAGCCATGCCCACGTCCATGGAATAAACGCTGACTTTGTATTAGATCATCGGGCTTTTCTATATAACTTAATGGCGATGGCGTTGTCATAGGAAGATCGTTACTTAGAGTTTAATAAGGTCTATTCGGAAAGTTTGCGGATTTTAAAAGGTTTTAACCCGTCATACCAAACCTTTTTTCTCATCGCTAATGGTGGTCAGAAACACCACCGAGCATATAATCACCTTAAAACAAACTTTACATCGTAAGGATGTAGATACCCAATAAGTTTTAATGTTAGCATTGTCCACATTGAGAATTATATGACCAACGCTAAGCTTGAACGTCGGACGGAAAAATAATGATAAGCCGAAACGAAACACAATCTTATTCAGGGATAAACTGGGGGCCAGAATCGCTTTTCTCTCCCATGAACCTCCCTCAAGTTCGACAACTGATTCAAAAGCATGGCTCGCAATCCAGTGCAAACTTCTTGATACAAAAGAACGTCAAGTACTTCGGAACACCTTCCACGGGCGTCATTGGCTACACGCAGCACAAAAGCATCTTCGGCAATACAAACATTGTATTTACCAATCCGGTATGCGCACCAGAAGACTTAAATTTTTTACTCAATGCGTATTTAATGGACCAAAAGAACCCAACATTGTTTCTTGGCGTCGATGACAAGGTTAAAAACCTACTTGCCCCGTTTGGCTTTCAATCAAATCAAATTGGGGTTGAAAGCTTCATTGAACTTTCAGGTTTTGAACTCCGAGGTAAAAATAAAAAACAATTAAGGCACGCCTCCAATTTCAGTCACAGAGTGCCTTGTGAAGTAAAAGAGCTGGCATGGAAAGCCGTCAGCAGCCAACAAGTTTCCAACGTATCTAAAATGTGGAGAGCACAAAAAGGAATGAGTAGAAGTGAACTCAAGTTACTCACTCGCCCTCCCGTATTTAAAGACGAACCCTACGTCAGAAAATTTTATTGCATGCAAGGCGATCGAATACTGGGATACGTCTTTTTCGAACCTTATTATGAGAAAGGCATCGTCAAAGGCTACTGCGCTAATATTATTCGAGCGTTGCCAGAACATGCCTTTAACGGCGTATCCGACTTCATCATTTTAGAAGCCATAAAACAGTTCCAGAATGAAGGCATTCAAGAGCTTTCACTGGGAATTTCGCCCTTATACGATATTCAACCGGAGCCCAATGATCGCCCAGCATTGCGCAATATATTGAATTTTATGTATCAACATGCAAACAGTATTTATTCATTTCAAGGGCTTGCGTACCATAAGACACGTTATCGACCGATCCAAAAACCATGGTATTTATGTAGCCAAGACCTTAACCTTGCCCGTATATTTAGTGCTTTATTCTTTGGGCTAGGAGTTCTATAAACGTGAAGTTAACTGCGTCACCATTAATTTTAGACTTTAAAACAGTCATTGTTGGCGCAAGCGTAGCAGGTTGTTGTACGGCACTCAGGCTTGCAGATAATGGCATCAAAGTCGCCATAATCGACAAGCAACTCAAGCTACAACAGACGGATAAACATCCTCACTATAAGAAAATGTGTAGCCACATCATCCACCCATCAGGCGTTGAAGCACTTAACAAAATAGGTATTCTGAACGCGCTAATGAAAGAAGGCGCTCAAGCCACTTACCTTGATGTAAACAGTCAAGGAGACCGTTTATTTTACCCCTTTGGGAAAAAGACTAAAGCCGCCAATATAGAGCGGAGAATACTTGATCCTGCCATCAGAGAAAAAGCAGAACAACACCCTAACATCACCTTCTTCTACGGCTATCGAGTTAAAAGTTTAATTCATGATTTAGAAGAAGACTTTCAAAGAAAAGTACAAAAAGACTTCAGGCAAGGCCCTGACCAAATTTCTGGGATCACAGCACAAAATAATGCGGGACACATATTACAGTTCGCGTGCCCTTTGGTGATTGCTGCCGATGGCCGAAAATCTAAGGTCGCTAAATTAGATTACAGTAAAGACAACGTCGTAAAGAACCACCGCATTGCTTTATTTTCTTACTTCAAAACCAATCAAACCATTACACCAAGCAGTGTTTGGGCCTTGGATAAGGGGGATGCTTACATCGCTTGCTTCCCCAATACGGATAAAGTGTTGCTCAGTTGTTATATTCCTGAGAGCAAATACATAGAAATAAAAGCAAACGCTCAAGACTTTTATAATGAATACGTTGTTCACTTTATTAAAGAGCAAGGAATACACGTGGGTGAGCAAACCGACGAACTCTTTATCGCAAAAGACACCTCCACGTTATATCGATCCCCCAACGCCAAAGGACTCGTGTTTGTAGGCGATGCCTTCCTTGCTGCTGACCCTCTTACGGGTATTGGATGCAGCTGGGCTATGAGTTCAGCCGATTTATTAAGCAAGTGTTTATCAAAGAGCCTAAAAGCATACGATGCCAAAGATCTTGATTCATCAAAAGCCACACAAAGTATAAACAGAAGAATTAAACTCTACGCTGGAATTCATCGAATTAAGTACCTTATTCCTGCGTACATAATGGCTTGGATGTCTTTAAAAGGACGAATTGTATTCAACGAACGACTGTTTGGACTTCTGGCTCGAGTCTTAGGTAAAAAAGCGGACAAATCATTAAATAATTCCTCCGTAATCAATTAAACTAACGCCCTTTTACATTTCTATACGACGGGCGCAATTAATGAAGTTTATTCACACCTCCGATTGGCATATTGGGCGCCAATTTCATAATGTCTCTCTACTTGAAGACCAGCGTCACGTCCTCGAACAAATCATTCAATACATAACGTCCGAACAAGTCGATGCATTGGTCATTGCAGGGGATATCTACGATCGCTCAGTCCCCCCTGCAACCGCAGTCACACTTCTTGATGAAGTACTTCATAAGGTGTGCCATGAACTCAAGACCCCTGTCATCATGATTTCGGGAAACCATGACAGTGCCGACCGCTTGAGCTTTGGTGCCCGCCAATTGAAAGAAGCGGGCTTGTTTATTTTCGGGGACATACACAAAGTTAAAGAGCCCATCCAAATTACGGGTAAATCGGGTACTGCCGTTAATTTCTTTGGTATTCCATATCATGATCCGGAACAAATCCGTCAGCTCGTCATGGAAAGTAATAACCAAGCAGATCACGACAATACGACGATTAAGAATCACAATGACGCGCATAATTATCTAATCAATCAAATAAGCGACGTCATAAACGATCAAGAGAACAATGTGCTGTTAAGCCACTGCTTTGTTGATGGTGCGGAAGAATCTGAGTCAGAAAGGCCCCTATCCGTCGGTGGTGCAGATCGAGTCTCATATTCACCCATGTTGGAATTCGATTACGTCGCTCTAGGTCACCTACACAGCCCTCAATACAGAGGCAAACCTCACATCAGATACTCAGGTTCAATACTTAAATACAGCTTTTCAGAACAGCATCAAAAGAAAGGCGTTACTTTGGTGGAAGTGTCTGAGAAATCGCAAACGATTAAAAAACAGCTTAAACCAAAGCAAACTAAAATTGCCAAAGAACCCATCATTGAAGATATGTTTTCCGATGATTTATTCGCCGAGAGCTCGATTTCGGAAGACACAAGCTCTAACGCGGACAACATCAGTTCTAACGATGCCTCTCAACCACAAGAACAAGCAAGCCATATATCCATTACGTCGTTGCCCTTGCGTCCACTACGGGACATGCGCGTATTAGAAGGCGAAATGGATGACTTACTGAAAAACGGAGAAAATGATCCTGACGCACAGGATTATTTAATGATTCGTTTAACCGACACCCACGCCATCCTCGACGCAATGGGTAAGCTGAGAGAGGTATACCCAAATGTTTTGCACCTTGAAAAGCCAGGCATCATGGCAGTCGGTGAGAAAAAAGCGTTAAATCGCGAAAAACTGAAACGAAGCGAGCTCGATATGTTTCAAGATTTTTTCAGCCAAGTATCAGGAAACCCTATTTCCGAAGATCAAAATCAAGCATTAAAGAAGATCATTACCCAACTACATAACGCAGAGCGCGAGACCAAAGCATGAGACCCAATCTACTAACGTTACAAGCATTTGGGCCTTTTTCAGGAACAGAAAAGATAGAATTTGATCGTCTTGGCTCGAACCCGTTATTCTTAATTAATGGGCCTACTGGGGCAGGTAAAAGCTCGATACTGGATGCCATCTGTTTTGCTCTCTATGGCCAAACCACGGGCAAAGAGCGTGAAGCAACGCAAATGCGTTGTGATCACTCTTCGCCAGAATTACTGACAGAAGTAGCCTTAAGTTTTTCCTTAGGCAGTCTTAAATATCGAGTAAGACGAGCCCCCACGCAAGAAAAGCCTAAAGCACGCGGCGATGGCACGACAACACACCAAACAGAAGCCCAACTTTGGGAAGTTAACAACGCAGGTGAAGAATCATTACTTGTCCCCAAAAGCGCCTCAGAAGTCACCAAAACCATAGAGAACCTTACCGGCTTAAACGTTGAACAATTCAGACAAGTGATGGTGTTACCACAAGGGAAGTTTCGCGAATTTCTAATGGCCGATTCTAACCAACGTGAATCCATCTTCAGTAAACTGTTTCAAACTCAAATCTATAAACGCTTAGAAGATGCCTTAAAAGAACGCGCATCCAGTATCCGTAAAGACGTTGAAACGCTTCGTAATAAAACTGCGGGCATCCTTCACGGAGCAGACCTTGAAACTGAGGAACAGCTACACCAGTGCTTACATGAATTACAACCGAATTTAACATCACTGGAAGAGAAGAAAACGGAAACAGCGAAGACTTTAAGCCAATCAGAAAAGAACCTTGAAACAGCCGCGCTCACCCATAAAGCCTTTGAGACACTGGAAAAAACAAAAGCGGAACTCGAACAATTACAATCAAAAAGTGGGCTCGTATCTGAACAAAAAAACACGTTAACTCGTGCAAAATCTGCTCAAAGTATCGCTCACATTAAAACGGCTTTGGTTAAGTCTCAAGAAGCCAACAAACGGCTTTTGACTGACATTGATCAAACCCAAACAAACATAGAGCTACGCACTCAAAGCCACCAAAAAGCGGCTCAAACGTTCAAAGAAGCAGAGTCAGCCTTTCTTGCCTCGGACGACCTAAAAAAGCAAAGCAACGATCTAAAAGCCAAATTGCCTTTAATCGAACAGCTTGCCCAAGCTGACAGCGAACTACAAAAGAAAAAGCAGTCGGAATTAACGTCCTCCAAAGCCTTAGCTTCCGCAACCCAAGACTTAACTCATATTCGTAAATCGCTTGAAGCCAATCAAACGAAGCTCTCTGAATTAAGACAAGCCACGTTAACATTACCACAACATCAGGTTGAGTTAGATACCCTTAAACGTCTAGGCCTACAACGCGCGAAATTGGATACGTTACTCTCGGAAAAGAATCGCTTAACCCAAGAAATTAACACCCAAACAAGTCACTTAGCTCAGGCTACTCAAAACGCACAAAACCAAGAAACTCACATTAAAACGCTTGAATTAAGCTGGCACAGCAATCAAGCCGCTATCTTAGCTTCGGAACTCCAACATGGAGCACCTTGCCCAGTATGCGGGGGCTTAGAACACCCTAGCCCAGCGAATATGTCAGCAACCAATCAAGCGCAAGCAGCCACCCGAGAGCACATTGATCAAGCCAAAGTAATGCTCGATCCTCTTTTTAAAGCCCAAAACCAAGCACAAAACGCGTTAGTTCAAGCCCAGACCAATCAACACAATAACAATCAATTAATCACTGAATTAACGAACGAATTGGGTGAGCATCAATTCAAGGCTACGGATCAGCTTAGACAAGAATACAAGACCCTTGATCACCACGTTAAATTACTTATAAGCCAACAAACTGAAGCTCAGGACTGTGACAAAATTGCAGCAGATCTTACCCAGAAGCATGTTTCGGCAGAACAACATCTAGAGTCCGTTCGCAACCAATTGCACAGTGACCAACAGGCCTTAACCGTTGCCACCCAAGCCGTTGAACATATTCGAAGCCAATTACCCGAATCATATAGAATTTCGGGCGCGTTAGAGCAAAGGCTTCAACAACTGGAAACACAAATTCATCAGATAAGCGCCCAATACCAAGCTTCACAAACTGCGCTAAATACGTCAGCTCAACAACTGACGCAAATACAAGCCACGTTAACTCAGCAACAAACTCAAACAGCTGGTTTAGAACAAGACATTCAAAGCGCATTGAATGATTGGCAACAATCCTTGATCTCAAGTGCTTTTGACGATGAAAGTGCTTTCCAGCAAGCGATTATTTCTGATCAGGAACAGGAAGCACTGCAGGCTGAAATTGATACTTACACGCAAGCATTCGTCGGAAGTGAAGCGAGCTTGGCTCAACAACAAAAACAACTCGAAAATCAATCAAAACCGAACATCGAACAACTGAAAACCATCCGTTCTGACGCTGAAATACACGCATCTAAAGCGTTAAAAGATTGGAAGACAATAGACAATCGAGTTCAGCAATTGAAAGACGTTCAGATAAAACTGGATAACGTTCACAAAACCAATAAAGACCTAGAAGACGAATATAAGGTTTTTGGCACGTTAAGCGATGTAGCCAATGGTCAAACCGGTGACAAAATCAGTCTGCAACGATTTGTCTTGAGTGTCTTACTCGACGATGTATTGATCGAAGCCTCACAGCGCTTACAAACCATGAGTAAAGGTAGATACCTACTGATCCGAAAAGAAGAACGCGCTAAAGGCAATAAAGCCTCTGGCCTTGAACTTGAAGTAGAAGACGCTTACACAGGTAAAACCCGCTCGGTTGCGACCTTATCCGGCGGTGAATCCTTCATGGCGGCATTATCACTGGCATTAGGATTATCTGATGTTGTTCAAGCCTACGCGGGGGGCATCAAGCTGGATACTCTATTCATTGATGAAGGCTTCGGCAGTTTAGATCAAGAATCCTTAGATCTTGCAGTCAAAACCTTGATTGATTTACAAGCCAGTGGCCGAATGATTGGCATCATATCTCATGTAAGTGAATTGAGAGAACAGATGGCGCTTAGGGTCGATGTTACCAGCAGCGCCTCGGGGAGCTCCGTAAACGTTGCTGCTTAAAAGTCATTTGAGGGGTTAACGCCAAGGCTCGTTTTGATGGATCAAAACGAGCCAACTGCTTTACAAGATCTATCAAGAACTACTTAATACACAGTAGCACCATGATTACCAACACAAGCGTTTAACAACAGGCGCCGCTTTCACACAAAGCATCTGAAACACCATCACAATCCTGCCCTTTTCCAAGGAACGTTGTATCAGACAAATAGAAGCCAGTGAACGCCTCTTCAAAATCTTTATCGACTGATTTTTCTGCCAGACCTGTTTCCATGAGCGCTGATTGCCATGCTTTAACTTTAGGGAAATCCGCCAAAAAGTCATAGCACGTATGTTTGTTAATTATGGAAGCTCTATGAAGTAAAGGCAGCCAAGCAACATCTACATTACTTAACACGTCACCATTAAAGTAGGGCCCTGAGTCTAGGGCAATTTCAGCTTTCTGGAACGCCTTCCCCAGTTTTTCGGTACGATCAAATAGCGTACGCTCATCAGCGCTGCGCATCGCTGAACACTGAACCAGATAATGCTTCGTTGCTTGATAGCTCCACGCTCTGTTCACTGCTCTCTGTTCAGATGATAGCTCAGGTTCTAAAGGTAGAATTACCTCATCCAAGTATTCCATAATCGCGTCGGATTCAAACAAAGCAACGCCTGAGTTTGTCACTAACACAGGAACCTGACCCGTCGGAGACATATCAAGAAACCACTGAGGCTTATTACTTAAACTAATATACTCAATCTCATAAGGCACCTTCTTTGCCTCAAGCAAAGCCGTAACGCGATGAACAAATGGACAAATCTTGAAGCTAATAACTTTTATCATTTTCTTTCCCATCTTTCATGTATGTACTTATAAGACGAAGGGAACGAAAAATAGACGAAGAAAAGTTAACAACGCTTACAGTTTTTTGATTTTGGTTCGAAATCCATAATATTGCCTTTGCTGTCTACACTGAAATGACAACAGGTTTCAAATAACCCTCGTAGATTGACCCGTGCCTTTTGAACTCGCGATTTAAGCGTTGAATACGACACACCTATTGCTTCAGCAACGTCTCTTTGTGAGCGACCATTCAAATCGACTGAGGTCAACAAGTCAGCCTCTTCTTCTGGTAATGCCTTTATGAAGGGTTCAACACACAAGGCCAATGATTGCTTAATATCTGCATCTTCTTCTTGATACCACATATCTTCAACATCTAGATCTTGGCGCTTACTTCTTTCTCGATAGAAATCAATAATCGAATGATTCGCGATTTGATACAACCAAGATTTAATACTGGTCTGTGACTTTACGGTATGAAGATTATTATGAGTTTTTAGAAGAATGTTTTGTAAAAGGTCATCCACATCTGAGGGGTTTGATACCCTCGAATGTAAAAATGCTTTTAACCCTGTTTTGTATTCGGCCCAAATATGTTCAATATTCATAAAACTAAGCGCTAAGTTACAGAAGATGAATAATTAGTGGTCTGAAAACTGTCATTTTAGTTCATCTTTTTCTGAAACTAAAACAATCCCAGTGCTGCGTCGGTGTATCGAGTTGGCAGTCGAGGTAAACCGTTTGCGGCTTCAACAGGCGTTAAAATAATGCCACCAGACGGTATATTAAAAAAGGAACCTTGAAAGGTCTGTTGAAAATTAGAATGATCTACGATGGTCTCACCCTGTAGGTCCTGAGTATATGAGGGTACCAGATTACCGTGAGGATCTTTCGCCCATGAAATGTCCTTTTTCTGTGTTGAAAGAAAAAAGTTATTTACTAAGCCATTATCGCTGTCTTTACCAATCTCAATGGATTGAAATTTACTTAATGAATGACAAGTATCAACGATTAGAAGTGAACAATTACCCGGTGTAAGGTTAGGCGTAAACGGGCCAACACTTACAGCAACGTCATCTCCATCTAAAATCCCTATGTACTGAGCACGGATAGGATCAAAACTACCATTATTATTGCCGTTCGGATCACCACCTTCTCCGTATTGAAGATAGGCTCTTGATTTAATATTAACACCCAAACCGAGAAAAATGGGTTGGAACCCTTCAATGCTCACATCAATATTACCCGTCAGCGCTTCAATATCCCCAGACAACATGCCACCTGCTTGGTTAGCACCTAATCGAACGCCAATGACTTCTTTAGTACCATTAGGTCGACGTTCAAAAGCAACTTCAAAGAACGGGTCGATCAACTTAAATGGGTCAGTAGTCACACTGCCATCAGACTCTCTGTTATAACTGCCCAATGCAAAGTCTTTAATACTGATATCTGCGCTTGCTACTTCCTGTGTTCGGTTTGGATCACACCCGGATGCAGGGCACGGCTCACCGTTTTCATACCTGGGGTATTTACCCAGTTCAAGATGATCAATAGAGAGCTGTGTTTCTATATCAGCACCAAAATTAACCTTCATAAATTCAGTATTAATGGTTTCACTTACGTCTGTATAACTGCTTGTCTGTTGAGTCACCTCATAGTTATCAAAAGAAATGTATGCCTGACCTGAGACTTCAGATAAATCATTATCATTAATGGGTTCCAAGTCAGAAAACACCTCTGCACTCCAACCCAATGAAGACAAAAAGCACACCAGCACCTTTCGATTGCTAACGTCAGGGATTAAGAAATTAAGCTTCAAAACACCACCCTCCTACCTTTCAAACACTAAATTTGTATTTGATTTTTTATTATTTTGTAGGACAATATATCAATCCAACAAATATTAAAAGATTAAATAGCGTTCTTTTTGTCACATTAGAACTATTCATAGTCCACTTTTGACACAAAATTTGAGATTTTGAGATATGAATCAAAAAGTTAATTATCGAAGAGAAATCATTAGTAATATCGAAAGATACGCCAAGCTGAAACGCGTTAAGGGGACAAGTTCTTTCCTTCGACAACTGGGCCAAGTACAAAAATGGCAGAATGAAAGAATGAACCTTTCTCACCAGGCTCAACTGGAGAACAAAGACACAAAAGTTCTGATTTCATACTTTTTAGATGAGATTTATACTGGGGTCGACCTATCAGACGTCATATCAAAATTAGAAAAAACGATCACATTTGCTGACAAGTTTTTTTCCAACCTTGAATTAGTATCCATTGCGATTGAGTTTAATGCCCTTACTGGCGAATTAGATGAAAGAATCACAACCCATTTATTTCAAGAAATGAACATCAACCGAATATCCAAAAAGAGTTATAACCAAGCTCTACTGGAAATTAATGATCAAGAAGATAGAGTAAGACAACTTGAGTTGATTCGGCAGTTCGCCTCAGGGTTGGATGCTCTGTTGCTTGACCCCTCCAATCAACGAAAGTTTAAAATGGCAAAGTATCCTGCAAAGCTCGCTGGGTTAGGCTCTTTATATCAGCTCTTTGAAGACGGCTTTAAAGCCATGTTGTCTTTGAATAACCCGGAACGGATTATTAAAGAATTGCTCAGCCAAGAAAAGATCATTTTAGACAGGTACTATCTAGGCGCTTAATCAAATTAGAGCTAAGCAACGTCCTTCAGAGGTAACCTACATCCAGCTCCATTCAACCGCCCTATTTCTTGTTGTTTTTACGTTTCTTATCATAAGAAACGTAAACGTTTAAAAGAGTTTACGGTAAGTCATTTTAAGTGAGTTAAAGGGACAGCGGTTCTATCAATTATTTTTCTTAACACGAAGCTTGAATGAGCACCCGTTACACCAGAGATAGTGGTTAGCTTCCCTAATAAAAGCTCTTGATAATGATCCATGTCTGTCACTAATACTTCCAATAGATAGTCCGCAGATTGTCCCGTAATCAAACTGCAAGAAATTACCTCTGGGTAATCTTGAATAATGCTTTCGAAGTTCTCAAAACGATCGGGCGTATGTCGATCCATGCTTATTTGAATCATGGCCGTTAACTTTAAGCCTAACTTAATTGGATCCAACAGAATCGCTTGCTTCGCAATGATTCCGTTATCTTCTAACTGTTTGACTCGTCTGGAGCACGGTGAAGGCGATAAGCCCACTTTCTCAGCAAGATCTATATTGCTGATGCTTCCATCTTTTTGTAATTCATCAAGAATCCTACGATCAGTTCGATCAAAAGTAATCATATCGCTACCCATCCAGCAGAAAACAAAACAGAAAATGCCAACAAGAAATACGTTTAAGCAATATTACACCAAAATAGTAATAATATTTAACCATAAATTGCTAATAGAGCTTGAATTTGTAGCACATTCGCAACCAAACACCTATGCAACCCTCCTATAATTATCTACGTCATCACCGTGATCCGGTAGGCAAGTAAGAACACTTGGTGGGTATACCAAATGAGCTTACTGAAGGTACTGAAATATAAACCCACAAGGTTTATTGAGCGATGGAAACACGCCAGCGAATGCCTTACACAATGAGGCAGGTCACAATTTCAAACTCAGAAATTGGCAGCTCTACCTGAATTTTTAATGAAGCGAATAAACAATACCTCAATCAAGGAATACAACATGTCTGGTTTTACTCACACTAAGTATCGAGCATTTGCTCCTGTCAAAATGACTAACCGTCAATGGCCGGATCAAATCATTACATCCGCGCCAAAGTGGTGTTCAGTAGATCTTCGTGATGGTAATCAGGCACTGATTGAACCGATGAGCGTTTCCCAAAAGCAGGAGATGTTTAAGCTGCTTGTTAAAGTTGGCTTCAAGGAAATTGAAGTTGGCTTCCCTGCTGCATCTCAACCGGACTTCGATTTTGTTCGATGGTTAATCGAAGAAGAACAAATCCCCGATGATGTGACGATCCAAGTATTAACACAAGCAAGAGAAGCGTTAATTGAACGCACCTTTGAATCTCTGAAAGGCGCTAAACGAGCGATTGTGCATGTATACAACTCAACATCTATTGTTCAAAGAGAGCAGGTTTTTCGTTTAGACAAACAAGGCATCATTGATATTGCTGTCAATGGCGCTCGGCATGTAAAACGGTGCGCAGAACAAGCAACAGAAACCGAATGGACGTTCGAATACTCACCCGAGAGCTTTACAGGCACTGAGATAGAATTCTCAGTTGACGTTGTCAACAGTGTTATTGACGTATGGCAGCCGACCCCGAACAACAAAGCCATTATCAACTTGCCAGCCACTGTTGAGGTCTCCACACCCAATATATACGCAGATCAAATCGAATGGTTTTGTTCGAATGTTGCTAAACGCGATTCCATCGAGATCAGCGTTCACACCCATAATGACCGAGGCTGTGGCGTTGCAGCTGCTGAATTAGCCGTTATGGCAGGCGCAGAACGCGTTGAAGGTACATTGCTTGGTAATGGCGAGCGCACAGGCAACATGGATGTCGTCACCATGGCAATGAATCTATACAGCCAGGGTGTTGATCCCGAATTAAACTTGGAAGACATGGATGAAATTGTACGTGTTATAAAATCTTGCACTCAACTTCCTGTTCATCCACGCCACCCATATGCGGGTGAATTGGTTTACACCGCGTTCTCAGGATCACATCAGGATGCGATTAAAAAGTGCTTAGATATCCGTAAAGACAAAGGTGAAGAAGCTAATGCGGCTTGGGAAGTCGCTTACTTACCTATCGATCCAACGGATTTGGGGAGAAGCTACCAAGAAGTCATCCGAGTTAACAGCCAATCGGGTAAAGGTGGCGTCGCTTACTCATTAGAACAACAGTATGGATTACAGCTACCTAGATGGATGCAAATGTCTTTCAGTAACGTGGTGCAACGTCATGCAGAACAGACGGCTTCTATTGTCAGCTCGGAGTCGATGAAAGCGCTGTTCGATCAAACGTATATGGCCGCAAGTAAACCATTTCAACTGGGTTCTTATTCGCACCACAGGAACACAAAAGACCAAGTTACGTCTATGATACAAACCCCTCAAGGGACATTTGAAATAACCGGTCAAGGTCATGGCGCAATCGATGCCTTCACGCAAGCGCTTTCAAAGTACATTGGCATCAAGATAGATGTTCAGGAATTTCATGAACACGCCTTAACTCAAGGCAGTGATGCCAGCGCGATATCTTATCTAAAAATGAACATTGAGGATCAGAAAATAGAAAGCGCTGCCATACATGAAGACACGCTTACAGCGACGATGAACGCAATTATTTGTGCAGTAAATCAATATCATGCAGATGTAGACCAAGCTGCCGCTTAGATCTACGAAATGTTAACACCGTAATAAACAATGAGGCCTCTCCCCCTCATTGTTTATACGCCCACCAAGAAAGACTTCATTCATCTTATCCAATGGCAACTTGATCTCGACCGTTTTCTTTAGCTTTGTACAACGCAAGATCCGCGCGTTTAAGCCAATGATCAAGCGTATCGCCACTGGTAACTTCTGAAGCACCAATACTGACGGTCATCTTTTGTTTGTGAACAAACTCAGCGTTACTGATCCGAGATCTGAGTGATTCTGCAACGATCTTCGCTTGATTCGCATTGGTAGACGGCATAACGAGGATGAACTCCTCACCGCCAACACGACACAGACGATCCGTGTGTCGAATCCGCCCTTGCACATTGCGAACGACCTGTCGAAGTACATCATCCCCGACATCATGACCATGCTGATCGTTAATTCTTTTAAAGAAATCCAAATCAATCGTGATGATGGAAGAAACCTCCGAATTACGTCTAAAAACCGATAAGCACTCGTTGAGCTTTTCGTTTAAGAAACGTCGATTAAAAGCACCCGTTAATGGATCTTTAATCACTTCGTTTTCCAGATGTGAACACTGGCGTTCAAAATAATCACAATGATAAAAAACCACGATCAGTGAGTAACTTACAACAACGCTTGAGATTGCTGCAATTGAATACACGTGATCCAAGTATAAAATTGTTGATACGGGCGTGAAGCCAGCTAATAAAATAAGACAAATCCGAAAATGTACTTTCGAAATAGCCAGTTCAGTAAGTGCATTAATAACAGTATTCATATCTACCTCTTGTACTCCCCCATCAACAAACAACAGGATAAAGACTAATAGAGTAGAATTAGTGGATGAAATAGGTAAGAAATGTGCAACTCAGGTAGAAGCAGAGAAACAGTTCACATATTTTAAAGACAAGTAGGCAACGTAAAGATATTAAGGTTCTGAGAAGATATTAAGGTTCTGAGAAGATATTAAGGTTCTGAGAAGATATTAATAAGAAAGAAATATGAGTAATAAAGAAGAAAAACTGAGATAAGCAAGAAAAGAAATGGCGTCCCATAGGGGGTTCGAACCCCTGTTACCGCCGTGAAAGGGCGGTGTCCTAGGCCTCTAGACGAATGGGACGCATTGTGACTCTTTTAAAAGAAATTAAAAGAATCTTAAAATCTTCAATTAATCCTTAACTATCAAGAACTTCGAAGACTTTACTTCCATCGAAACGGCCTCTGTTTCGATGGCGCGTATAATAACAGCTGATTAAGAAAGTGCAACAACTTTATTATAAATTTTTTAATCTATTTTATTTAAACAATATGTTTGCAGGATGCCATAAATTCTAGGCATAAAAAAACCTGATTCCGGAGAATCAGGTTTTTAAAATTTGGTGGAGCCTAACGGGATCGAACCGTTGACCTCAACGCTGCCAGCGTTGCGCTCTCCCAGCTGAGCTAAGGCCCCTTAACTTTGAACGAGGGCTATATTAAATTCAGCCCTCGTCTCAGTCAAGAAAAAAGTTTAAAAAACTTAAGTACTTAACTCAATTATTCTGCGGCAAGCTTTGAAAGAATCGCTTGATACTCTTTCTCAACTTTCTTAGTTGCCTTCTTAGAGAAACCACCAAGAATCTCATTTAAAGCATAACGCAGACGTGCACGGGTCATGTCAGGGCCAAGCATTTCCATGGAATCCATCACTGACCAAGAGTTTGGAGTACCCGCAATAGAGACAAAAATAGGCTGCATGAAATCACCCATCTTAAGCTCCATTACCTTGCTCAACCCTTTGATGTCCGCAAAGATATTATCTTTCGTCCAGTGGCGTTGTGCTTCTAATTTCCAAAGAATGAACTGAAGAACACGCTTCACAGTCTCTTCATCCAATTTCTTGTGCTCAAAGTCAGCAAGCGTCAGTGGTAGCATGCCTGAGAACATAAAGTTCGCCAAAGGCGCAATGTCACTGAAGGTCTGTACTCGCCCTTGAATGAATGGAAGCATCGGAGCGATGTTCTTTTCATTAAACGCCCAGTCTTGAACTCGCTGTGAAAAATCACTTTCTGATAGGTCTTCACGAATCCATAAGCTGTTTAGCCACTTTAGCTTCTCGACATCAAAAATAGGTCCGCCTAATGAAACACGGCTAATGTCGAAATTAGCGATCATTTCTTCAATGGAGAACTTTTCACGCTCGTCAGGCATGGACCATCCCATCCGACCAAGGTAATTGGTCAAAGCTTCAGGCATAAAGCCCATTCGCTCATAAAACGTGATGGATGTTGGGTTCTTACGCTTACTCAACTTGCTCTTATCAGGATTACGAAGCAGAGGCATATGAATTAATTCAGGCATGTCCCATTCGAAGTACTGATAAAGCAACTTGTGCTTTGGAGCAGAGTTAATCCACTCTTCACCACGAATAACATGAGTAATCTTCATCTCATGATCATCAACAACGTTCGCTAAGTGATACGTAGGCATGCCATCTGATTTCAAAAGAATCTGACAATCCACTTGAGACCAATCGATCTCAATGTCGCCACGTAAACGATCACTGATAACACATGTCCCTTCATCAGGTATCTTCATTCGAATCACATAAGACTCACCTGCTTCAAGACGCTTTTGAACCTCATCTGCAGGCAACTCAAGATCACCTTTAATACCAGGATTAAGACCCGCTGCTTTACGCTTTTCACGGATAATGTCTAATTCTTCAGGTGTACGGAAACAGTAGAAAGCATGGCCTTTCTCAATCAGCGTCTCTGCGTATTGACGGTAACCATCTTTACGCTCACTTTGGCGGTATGGACCATATTCGCCACCTACATCCGGCCCTTCATCCCAATCAAGGCCCATCCAGCGCATAGCTTCAAGGATTTGGTCTTCAGATTCCTGAGTACTACGAGTCTGATCTGTGTCTTCAATACGAAGAATAAACTTTCCGCCATGCTGACGAGCGAAACAAAGATTAAAAAGTGCTATGTAAGCTGTGCCTACGTGAGGATCGCCGGTTGGAGACGGTGCAATGCGCGTACGAACTGTCATTGGGCTCGGGTTCCAAAAAAACAAGAGGTGAATTAGAGATAAAATAGTGGCAACAATGATACAGAAATGAATGAAGCCTTTCTATGAGACTTCATTCATTTTAAAGGATTGTTTATCTTAAGTAACAGATTTATCAAACGTCAGCTTGGATCAGGCATATTTTCACGAATGTGATTAAACTCAACAATGTTGCTTAACAACATTTCCACCAAAACAGGATCGAAGTGCTTGCCCTTTTGTTCTTCAAAGTAAGCAACGATATCTTCCATTGGCCATGGCTCACGATAGCTTCGTTTGCATGCGAGTAAATCAAACACATCGGCAATGGCAACAATGCGGCCCATGATGTGGATTTCCTCTCCCTTCTTCCCTTTGGGGTAACCCGTGCCATCCCACTTCTCGTGATGATCTTCTGCGATGCGCCCTGCCAGCTTTAGAATGTTTTGGTCCGCCTGCCCCAATAACTGAGCGCCTCTCAGAGAGTGCGTTTTCACCGTGGCCATTTCTTCAGGAGTTAACTTACCCTCTTTGTGCAGGATCTCCTCCGGCACCATGATGTTACCGAAATCATGAAGAGGCGCCGCAGTCCTTAACGCAGCTAGATCTGACGTAGGCAAACCACACAACACCCCCAGTTTCACCGAAATCTCAGCAACGCGTTTGGTGTGTCGACCCACAAACTGGTCCCTGCACTCCGTCAACTCAGCAAGGTAGGCAACCAAATCGTCTGTTTGTCGCTGATTTTTTTCATACAGCTCGATGTTTTCATAAGCAGATATTACGTTTTTAGTGAAAACATCCAGAAGTTCTTTATCCAATTCAGACAGTACATGATGACCATCGACATACATAAGAATGGCTCGTTTCTTACCCTCACAATAAATAACGAGATCATTCTCACGAAAGATATTTCTTTTACCTGAGATGGCTTCTTTAAAAGCGCTGTTTAGATCTTCACTAAGATCGGACAAACAAATCTCACCATCAACACTGTACTTACCGTAACCACATAACGGCTTCAAGTGCGCCTGATCATTGACTTCTACAGCAAGCCCATCGTAGCTGAAGAGCTCCGGTTGATGATCTAAGAACAGCAAAGAAACCAACTGTTCAATCGCACCTTCGACAAATTGATCCATGGCATGCTTTTCAAAAATACCACGGGAACACTGAATGACTTTCTCTAGGCCTCGTTTATTTCGTTCAAGAGACACAATATCCCGATAGGAACGCAAGCTCGATAGCATTAAGGTATATAACTTTTGAGCGGTTAACTCTGTCTTCGCTTTGTAATCATTAATATCGTAATCACGCACAACGGATTTTTCAGGCGCATGCCCTGGCTGCCCCGTTCTAAGAATAATTCTTACATTATTGTATTTAAGTTCTTCACGAATGTGCTTCACGGCTTTTAAACCAGAATCCTCAGATTCCATCACCACATCCAATAAGATAACCGCGACATCGGGGTGATCAGCCAAAATAGATTTCGCTTCTTGGCCGGAATAAGCATCCAAGAACAGGAGAGGTTTTCCATCAAACTCAAAACCAGATAAAGCAAACCGAGTTACATCATGTACTTCAGCTTCATCATCTACTATCAGAATTTTCCAAGGCATACTTTCCTGTACCGCCTCAATCTCATCCTCGTCTTCATCCATGAATAAAAGATCATCTCCGCTCATCCAACTCCCCCAGAACGATTAATAAATATAACCAAGCACTGTCTAAAATAGATATGAAAAATAATAATCTCCCGTTAAGAATAGCACCGATTAGTGGCTTTTCGTTTTTAATTAATGACTATCAAATAAATATGCCAAAGTTGGTTCGAATCCATTCAACATTAACCTTAGCCCATTCAACAAAAGCCCATTTAACAAAGCCTTGTTATCCATGCCAACCATTAAGCATTGTATGGCGATAGTTTTTACTTCTATCTAGGCTACACGCCCTATCAAGGTTTTCTAAATCAAACTCAGTAATCTGCGGGGGGATATTTTGATACGCTTGATAAAACTTCAGGTTTTTAAATTCGTCTATGATCGGTTGATCGAATAAAGATTCTCTTAATCGAATGTCCTCATGATCTGTTATACGAGTTAACGCCAACGTTTGAGTAGCAATTTCACAGACTTGAGTTTCATGTTTAGTACTTTCGGTAAAACGCAGGGATGAATTCGTGCTATCCGTGGTTTGGCCTGCAATAACCAAAGTAGGAAGACAGAGGATCGTAATCAATAGCGCTTTTGCAAAACGAGGTTTATTGAGCATGGGACGTCCCTTCTTTTAAGGCGTTTAATTAAAAACATCGTTAAAAGAAGAAAAGCTCAATACATGAGTGTTTTCGTCGCGATAAGTGTCACGATTCGTTCAGTTTTTGTACTCAAATATTACCAAATTTTACACAAATGAAGGTCAAGTCAATCACTCTATAACCTGCATCCTTTGCTCACGTATTTATATGACAAAAACTACTTCTATCTGCTTATTATAAGCAGTAGGTACAACTTATAAGCAGCAAGTACAACAGTATTCGATTCACCACTGAACTCAGACGGTAAGCTCAACACCTTGATTTCGTATTGTTTGACGGAATGCTCTAGGGGTAGTGCCATATCGCTTTTTAAAATGACGATAGAAATGGCTGAGATTGCTGAAACCGGCAGCAAACGCTATTTCAGAAACATCCATGGAAGAATCGATCAGTCGATTGGCAACAGTGTCGCATCGAACTTTAAGCAAATAATCGACCATGCTACTTCCCATATGCAGCCTAAACTGCCTTGAAAAATGGCTCCTCGACATATTCACATGGCGAGCCAACTGATCCAGTGTAATATCCTCAGTGAAGTGATCATCGATCCACGCCTTTGCCTTAACAATCCTTAAGGCGGCTTGGTCCTCTATATTTGAATTTGCATCATGACCACTGAGATGAAGATATAACAAATTAAGATACAGGTTTTCTTTTAAGCAAGCCTGTAGAGGCGAATCAATGTCTAACAGGCTAATGACTTCGCCAGACACCCGAAGAACTTCAGAAAAAACTTGTGTGTTTGCCCCATTGCTAACGTTGCACTTGCCGTCTGATAGCTTTCTCAAATGAGCAATGTTAGTAGGTGTCATAAAGGATTCAAAAGAAGATAAATCAACGCAAGAAAAAAGTAATCTAGCGCCTCCCCCCTCAAGCGTAATTTCATGCTCTATTTCAGAAGGAATAAAGATACTCTGCCCCGACGACAGCGCATGTGTCTCGTCATGCATAGTCACATGAATCATTCCCTCCAAACAAACAACAAACTCATGAACATCATGGCTGTGTGCTGCTATATCCTGAAGTAATTCAACGTGAGTCATCCAAAGCATAGAAATGATCCGATAGTATATAAAATTGATTCAATGCCATACGAAGTCTATAGACTAAGGCACTACAATACCAACCAAAAGGCACTAATGAATCTAAACTACTAATCATTGCGCATAAACTAAAATTGGAGAAAAACGTGATCACCGTTCATCACTTGAATAACTCTCGCTCACAACGAATCCTATGGGCTTTAGAAGAACTAAACATTCCTTATGAGATAAAAAGATATGAGCGTGATTCCGTCACTCAACTTGCTCCCGCGAGCCTAAAAGAAGTTCACCCTCTGGGTAAATCCCCCGTTATCACTGACAGTAATGGTGACATCACGGTTGCCGAATCAGGCGCCATCATCGAGTATTTAATCGGAACCTACGGTCAGGGTAACTTCATACCCGCCATCGGCTCTGAAGAACACAGACAATATGTATACTGGATGCACTTTTCAGAAGGCACGTTAATGCAGCAGTTATTGTTGAAGATCATCTTCGATAAAGTAAAAACAGACCCTATGCCCTTCTTCATTAAGCCCATCGCCAAGGGCATCTCAGACAAAGTAATGTCTGACTATGTAGGGCCGAACATCAAAAACAACTTAGACTACATTGAAAGCCATTTGAGTGAATCTACTTGGTTTGCTGGCGAATCCATCTCTGGAGCTGACTTTCAGATGAGTTTTCCTTTAGAAGCGTGTGTAGCAGGAGATGTGGCTGGTTCAAATTATCCGAACATCAAAGCCTACGTTAAACGTGTGCATGCAAGGGCGGAATATCAAAGCGCATTAACGTCTGGCGGCCCTTACGATTACGCTTAAGCTGATAGACCGTTAGGTAAACTGTTAAGGATAAGATAGCCTTATCCTTAATCCCCTCTATCGGTTTCTGAAACACAACGCATAAACCGCCAAGCTAGATGGCGACAAGACCAATATATGTCCAATGGATATGCGGTTATCAATAGGGCTAGACATAAAGATCAAGTATAAGAAACTAGGCATTCAGCTAAACCTCCTGACATTTTAGAGAGTTCGCTCATACGCTCGTAACTGAGCAAGAGTTAATTTAATTATTTATTTAACTCCAGAGCTATTTCACCCCCTTTTTCGAAAAGGTCAAATTGGAGATTGGAGAATTTTACAACAAAGTCTCTTTGTATTTTCTTATTTACGTCATCATTCAACAAATCAATTGCAAAAGCGGCTAACGCAGGGTCTTGTATAGATTTCCCATTTGAAAACAGCTCTTTTTGCTTTTCTAAAACTTTACATTTCTGATTGCTTACCCATAACTTAAAGTTAAGATATTCAGCGTTAAGCTCTTCATATGGCAAAACCATTTCTGATAAATATAAATTACATATAACTTTAGCCTTACTCAATTCGGAGAAATTATAACTGTTGTCATTTAAAAACAGCTCATCTTGAATATAACCTAAATAGCTGTCATAAACCTGATCCATAAGTAATATCAACTCTTCTAATTTTTGCCTTTTAATTAATTCAATTTCTTTCCTACGCCAGTGATCATGCTCAATCTCGTTCTTAATCTGCTCTGCGGTTGTGGTAGTTACTTCCAGCTGAGTCATAACAGAACGTATATTTTCTGATATTGCATCAATCTCACCTGCTTTTGATGAGCTAGATAACTCTTTTTGCTGCTCTTTTAAATCTTTCAAGTGGCTCGTAACAGCTCGTATTTCAGCACTCTTCTTAGCTGATGCGGTGAAATATGCTGTCGCCCAAGTTACTACGACAGAGACTGCAAGAGTTAAAAGGTAATACCAAAAATTATCTTTAAAAGACTGATCAATAATTGATTGAACAATTTCTTGGGTAAGGACTGGCTCTGCCATAAAAGTGCTTCCTTGCTGGTTCGGTCAGAAGATTTTATTCCAGAATCAGCGTTTATGCAGCTAAGAAGGGATATTAATTCGATGCCTTCGAATTGAAAAAAGCCACATCACTCTGTCGGTTTCGTTTTGTAATCGAGGCAATACCCAAGCCACCCTGTGTTATAATGCAGCGCATTTTAGGTGCGGGTGCGTTAATAAAAACGCACTCGCCGTATCAAAACCGACCTTATAAGCGCTAAACCGCTTAGAAAAGTGACAACGAACAAATAGGTAAGCACTTGGAAAACAAAGCACCATCCTCGATTATTTCCATTGAAGACTCTCGTAAACTGTCCATCGCACCGATGTTGGATTGGACTACTTCTCACTACAGAACGTTCATGAGAGAGCTTACCCAACACACGTTACTCTACACTGAAATGGTCACAACGGGGGCGATTTTATTTGGCGATCAAGAGCGCCATTTAAAGTTCAATGAGGTTGAAGCCAATGTGGCTTTGCAACTGGGGGGATCAGACCCAGAAGCATTGGCTAAATGCGCTAAGATCAGTGAAGATCGAGGCTACAACGAGATCAATCTCAACGTAGGCTGCCCAAGTAATCGCGTTCAAAGCGGCAGTTTCGGTGCCTGCTTGATGGCAGAACCTAAGCTGGTTGGTGAGTGCATCAAAGCAATGCAGGACGTTGTCAGCATTCCTGTCACAGTTAAATCTCGTATTGGTATTGACGATCAAGACAGCTATGAACAGTTTGAAGATTTCATAGGCACGGTAAACCAAGTCTCTGATTGCCAAACCTTCATTGTGCACGCACGAAAGGCTATCCTCAGCGGATTAAGCCCGAAAGAAAACCGAGAAATACCACCGCTAAAATACGACTTCGTTTACCGTTTAAAAGAACAGTTTCCTGATTTCCACATTTCGCTTAACGGTGGAGTAAAGTCTCTTGAAGAAGCAGAAGAACACTTAACAAAAGTCGATGGGGTAATGATAGGACGAGAAGCCTACAACAACCCTTACCTTTTTGCTGAGGCCGATCAACGAATTTTTGGTGACACATCAGCGGAACCCGTTAGCCGCCATGAAGCCATCAAATCACTCTACCCTTATGTTGAGTCAGAACTGGCTAACGGCACATATTTAAATCATATTGCTCGTCATTTACTGGGTATGTTCCAAGCCGTACCTGGCGCTAGAAAGTTCCGACGTCACATTTCTGAAAATGCCACTAAGCCAGGCGCAGACCTGAACGTCTTAATTGATGCGCTGGATATGGTCGCAGATCAGTCACTTTCTTAAGTTTTACTGATGCCCAGCAACTTCTTTGTATAAAGTTATTTGTCTCCCGCTTTACCTTTGTAAAGCTTTTGTAATATTGTATGGAGAGAATTACGATAAATCATACAAAGAAGTTGTGTTATGGATAACAAGTTAAATCAATTAAAAGAAATGACTCAAGTTGTTGCTGATACTGGTGACATCGAAGCGATTAAATTATACAAACCCGTCGATGCAACGACTAACCCTTCTCTTTTGCTTAAAGCCTCTGAACTTGCGCACTATCAGGATCTATTAAAAGAGTCTGTAAATTGGGCCAAAACGCAGTCGAACGAATTGTCCGAACAGGTTTCTCTCGCTTGTGACAAATTTGGCGTTAACTTAGGCACCGAAATTACGCAAATCGTCCCCGGTTATATATCTACCGAGGTAGACGCAAGGTTCTCATTCGATACAGATGCAACTCTGACTAAAGCCCGTCAATTAATAAAAATGTATCAAGACAACGGGGTTTCGAAGGATCGCGTATTAATTAAGATCGCTTCCACGTGGGAAGGCATCAAAGCAGCTGAAACGCTTCAAAAGGAAGGGATCAACTGCAACCTAACGCTTATCTTTGGTTTCGCGCAAGCGGTTGCTGCGGCTGAAGCAGGCGCGTTCTTAATTTCACCATTCGTCGGTCGAATTTTAGATTGGTACAAAGCCTCTACGGGTGAGACTTATACCGCAGAGACAGACCCAGGCGTGCTTTCTGTTACTCAAATATATAACTATTTTAAGCAGTATGATTACAAGACAGTAGTTATGGGTGCCAGCTTCAGGAACACAGGCGAGATTGAACAATTGGCTGGATGTGATCGTTTGACGATCAGCCCTGCTCTGTTAGCGGAGCTTGAAGCCGATGAATCGCCTTTAGAACAAAAGCTTTATTCTGATAAGTTTGAGCCGCAAGAGAAAGTCACGTTCAATGAAGCGAGCTTCCGTTGGGCAATGAACGAAAATGCAATGGCAACAGAAAAGCTGTCCGAAGGGATTCGCAATTTCACAAAAGACCAAATAACATTAGAGAAGAAAATAGCATCGCTCATCTAAAATGCGATGACACATAAAAAAAGGAGCTAAGCAGCTCCTTTTTTTATATAACAGGCCATTCAGTGAATTAAATCACTTAAGCTGCCAATAACACCTCAAGATACTCTTCGCCCTGAGCGTGTTCTTTTAACAATTGTTCCATTGTCTTGTCTTCTGGACCAACCGCATTTAGATCACGACCCGCTTCTTTAAAGAAGCCAACAAAGCGAGCAAAATCGTCTGCAACCATATAACGGTATGCAATGTTTAATACGTAAAAATCAGCGTTTTCGTCACCATAAGGCGTGCGATCTAAGTACGCCTTAACATGATCATCACTCCACTCATCTTTAAATACTTTTTGTTTATCTTTTTTTAACATTTCTCGTGACCTCAAGTACAAACGTTACAGCGATCATTAGCTACAACGGAAAATAGACAGTTCTAATGGCGCGAATCATATCATAAACAAAACATATAATAAGGCGGCTTCTAACGAGAAAAATAGATATAGCAATGAAGAATTACTGATAAGGAAACATCAAAAGAAAAAATAAGAACCGACACTCCTTATTTTCATAAGAAGCATCAGGTGGTCGTACGATTAAAAAATTCGATTCAGACCATTCAGTGCAGCTACGCGATAGGCTTCAGCCATCGTTGGGTAGTTAAATGTCGTATTAACGAAATACTTCAGAGTATTTAATTCACCAGGCTGATTCATAATCGCTTGACCAATATGAACAATCTCCGACGCTTGGTCACCAAAACAATGCACACCAAGAATTTCAAGCGTTTCCCTATGGAACAAAATCTTAAGCATGCCGATTTGCTCACCCGTAATTTGTGCTCGAGCGGTATGCTGGAATTGCGCCTGACCCACTTCATAAGGGACTTTCTTCGCCGTCAACTGCTGCTCAGTCAAACCAACCGAACTAATCTCAGGAATGGTATAAATACCGGTAGGCACATCAGAAACCATATGAAATTCAGGATCTTGAGCCATATCTTTGGAGGCTGCACGACCTTGATCATAGGAAGCACTTGCTAAGCTCGGCCAACCGATCACGTCACCTGCAGCATACACATGCTCAACTGCGGTTCTGTAATGCTCATCGACTTCGAGTTGACCACGCGAGTTGGATTCCAAACCGATATTATCAAGATCCATCTGATCTGTATTACCAGAACGACCGTTACACCAAAGGAAAGCATCTGCTTTGAGCTTTTTCCCAGATTGAAGATTAAGAATAACGCCCGTTTCAGTCGTTTCAAGAGAATCGAACTGCTCGTTATGTCGAATCATCACACCATTGTTTCGTAGGTGATAACCTAGGGCATCAGAAATCTCACTGTCCAAAAATGACAGCAAAGTATCAGCAGGGTTAATCAAATCAACTTTAACACCTAAGCCAACAAAAATTGAGGCGTACTCACTGCCAATAACACCCGCACCATAAATAATTAACGTACGTGGCGTATGCTGTAATTCAAGTACGGAATCACTATCGTACACACGAGGATGATTAAAGTTCACACCCGGTGGATGCCAAGGGCGAGAACCAGTAGCAATCACAAAGTTCTTCGCATGCAAACGATCAGCGGTGTTCGAACCACCCGTGACAGTAATAGTATTCTGATCAACGAAACGCGCATGGCCAAAATGGATATCAATACGGTTTCTTGCGTAATGCTCAGTACGAAGCTTCACTTGCTTCTGCATCACTCGACCCGCGCCTTCAAGAACTTTGGGGAAAGAGAACCAACGAGGTTCACCAATGTCACGGAACATTGGGTTAGTGTTAAACGTAATAATTTGCTTAACCGCGTGACGAAGCGCCTTAGATGGAATTGTGCCTTTATGAGTACAATTACCGCCCACTTGGGGCTGTTCCTCAACGACTGCAACTCTCTTACCTGCTTTCGCTGCATTTATCGCAGCACCTTCACCTGCAGGGCCAGAACCAATCACTACTACATCGTAGTATATATCTGCCATCAATAATTCCCTATTTCCCCTAAGGCGTTGATCTTGCAATCCATCACCCTATCAATTAATTAAAATTTTTATTCAGTTTAGTACGAAATTTCAATTATTTAGCTGCATCGTAGAATTGGTTGCCTTTTGATACTGCTGCATTCTGTTGTTTTTGGTTTTCTTCTTCGCACTTCACAGGGTTGCCACCACATATGTCACAGGCGGTATCCATGCCAATCGCAGCCATGCCACCACAGGAACCTTTAATTGGTTCTCGACCCATGATTACACCAATAGCCATTCCAGCTACTAGCACCAACATAACAACAAACGTAACGAGTACTAATTCCATCGTTAAATCACCTTTTAAGATTTGTTTAAACGTTAATCCAACAAATATTGGTTAAATTCTTTCGTGCTTATAATGGAGAAGGTTTCACTGTTTTTAACAATCATATAGATTGCTAAGCCTTCTTTCTTTGCTAACGCTTGGGCTCGTTCCGCCCCCATCACACCGAAACCTGTTGCTATTGCATCAGCATACGCGACAGATTTATGTAAAACACTGATTGAAGCCAATGAATGCTCTATTGGCTTGCCTGTTGAAGGATCAACGGTATGTGAATATCGTTTACCATCAACTTCATAATAGTTTCTATAATCCCCAGAAGTGGCGATACCTAGATCTTTCAATTCAAGTACTTTATGAACTGAGTGACCAAGTTCATTATCAGGGTCTTCAACGGCCACCTTCCAATGGTCTTTATTCGGTTTAATCCCTTTTGCTTTAAGTTCGCCACCTATTTCTACCAGATAATCATGAATAGATAGTGAATCTAAGGCATTTGCAGCCAAATCAACCGCATACCCTTTCGCTATGGCAGATAAATCTACATAGATGGGTTTTAGCTTGCAAGCGGTATTATCACCCTTTAAAACAAGAGATTGATACCCTACTTTAGTCGACCTAATTTCATTTATTTCTTCGTCAGAAGGTACAACTTCAGGCTTATACGTCGGACCGAAACCCCATAAGTTTACCAATGGGCCTATTGTTACATCAAAGCTGCCCTCTGTGATTTCACTGATTTCCTGTGCCATTTCCAACACCTGGTACGTATCATCAGGAAACTCATAACAGCTATTTACAGGAAGTCGATTGAATTCCGACAGGTTTGATTCACTTTTATACGTGGACATTTGGTCATTAACCAATTCTATTGATTGATTAATAAGATTGTTTACATAAGCATCTTCATGCGATGACGTATTCACATAAACAACACTGAAAGTCGTTCCCATCGTGGAGCCCGAATATGTGGTCTTAACGGGGGCATCAACTTTTTTTTGAAAGATTGCAGCAGCAAGAATAAGACTACAAAATATAAAAATGGAAACTATCTTTTTCTGAGACAAATATCTGAGCCTTTAGTTTTTACAATTTAGAAAATAAAATACAAAAAAGGCCGCAGAAGCGGCCCTTTTCGATTAACCACCAAAATCATCAAGTAAGATATTTTCAGGCTCAACACCTAAATTTTCCAACATGTTGATTACAGCAGCGTTCATCATTGGAGGCCCACACATGTAGAACTCACACTCTTCTGGTGCTGGGTGATCTTTTAGATATTCATCATAAAGTACATTATGAATGAATCCAGTCAAACCTTCCCAGTTATCTTCAGGTTGAGGATCAGACAGAGCAAGATGCCAGTCAAAATTCTCATTCTCAGAAGCCAGCATATCGTATTCTTCATTATAGAATGATTCACGCATTGAACGTGCACCATACCAGAAGCTTATCTTACGCTTACTGTTAAGACGCTTAAGCTGATCGAAGATGTGCGAACGCATTGGCGCCATACCTGCACCACCACCAATAAAGACCATTTCGTTCTCAGTGTCTTTAGCAAAGAACTCACCGAACGGTCCATATACAGCAATCTTGTCGCCTGGCTTAAGGTTGAAGACGTAAGATGACATGATGCCCGGAGGATGATCTGTTCCCGGAGGTGGTGTAGCAATACGAATATTGAACTTAACCAACCCACGTTCTTCAGGATAGTTCGCCATGGAGTAAGCACGAATCACATCTTCATTAACAATAGACTCATGCTTAAAGATGCCAAAGTGATCCCAGTCACCACGATATTCTTCAGGAATATCAAAGTCAGAGTACTTAACGTGGTGCGGAGGACATTCAAGCTGAACGTAACCACCTGCACGGAAATCTACATTTTCACCTTCAGGAAGACGAAGCGTAAGCTCCTTAATGAAAGTTGCAACGTTCGGGTTAGACTCAACCGTACACTCCCACTTCTTCACACCAAAGACTTCGTCTTCAACTTCGATCTTCATGTCCTGCTTAACAGCCACCTGACATGCTAAACGCCAACCTTCCTGAGCTTCGCGTTTAGTAAAGTAAGACGCTTCTGTAGGTAGCATATCACCGCCACCTTCAAAAACTTTACACTTACACTGCGCACATGTACCGCCACCACCACAAGCCGATGACAAAAATACATTGGAAGCCGCTAAGGTCTGTAGCAACTTACCACCCGCAGGTGTAACGATGGATTTTTCTTCATCGTCATTAATCCCGATAGCGACATCACCTGAGTTCACAAGCTTGGCGCGAGCAGAAAGAATAACTGCTACCAGCGCCATAACGATCACTGTGAACATCACTACGCCGAGAATTACTTCTGTTCCTAACATTTATATACCCTCGTTATAGTGAGACACTACAAAGAAATTCCGCCGAAAGACATAAAGCCTAGAGACATCAAACCTACAGTGATAAAGGTAATACCTAAACCACGTAACCCATGAGGAATGTCACTGTACTTTAATTTCTCACGAATCCCAGCCAAAGCAGTAATAGCAAGCGCCCAACCAACACCAGCACCAACGCCATAAACAACGCTTTCACCCAGCTGATAGTCACGCTCAACCATGAACAATGATGCACCCATGATGGCACAGTTCACGGTAATCAACGGCAAGAATACACCCAGAGAGTTATAAAGTGACGGGATATACTTATCCAACACCATCTCAAGAATCTGAACCATTGCTGCGATTACACCGATGTAGCTCAATAGACCTAGGAAACTAAGATCCACTGACGCATATTCAGGGCTAATCCAAGTTAATGCGCCTTCTTTAAGAAGGTAAGTATAAATCAGGTTATTTACTGGTACGGTAATGGCCAATACCACAATAACCGCAATACCAAGACCAAAAGACGTTTGGATCTTCTTAGAGATTGCAATAAATGTACACATACCCAGGAAGAATGCCAAAGCCATATTTTCAATGAAAACAGCTTTAACAAAGAGACTTAAATAATGTTCCATTAGTAAGCCTCCTTCGTTGTATTCGATGATATCTTAAAGTCCGGTGCTTCCACTTGGTCTTTTTTCCAGCTACGAACAGCCCAGATCAACAAGCCAATGATGAAGAAAGCACTTGGTGGTAGAAGCAATAAACCGTTAGCTTGATACCACCCACCTTCTGTTACCAAAGGTAGGATCTCATAACCCAGTAGCTTACCAGCACCAAATAACTCACGGATGATACCAACAGCAATAAGAACAACACTGTATCCTAAGCCATTACCGATACCGTCAAGGAAACTCATTCCAGGACTGTTCTTCATTGCATAAGCTTCAGCACGCCCCATTACAATACAGTTAGTAATGATCAATCCAACAAAAACAGATAGCTGCTTACTGATGGAATAGGCATAAGCTTTCAACACCTGATCAACAACAATTACCAACGATGCGATAATTGTCATCTGAACGATGATTCGAATGCTGTTAGGAATATTGCTACGAACCAAAGAAATCGTAAGGTTTGAACAGGCAGTAACAATCGTTACAGCCACAGACATCACCAAAGCAACTTTTAGACTTGTAGTTACCGCAAGCGCAGAACAAATACCCAAGATCTGAAGACCAATTGGGTTATTTTGAAATAACGGTTCGGTCAATACCTGTTTAATCTCAGACATTGATTAGGCCTCCCCTGCTTTATAATTTTTCAAGAAAGGTGCAAAACCATTCTCACCCATCCAGAACTTAACCAGATTACTTACGCCATTACTCGTAAGAGTAGCACCAGACAATCCGTCAACCTGATGAAGTTTTTCAGCTTCAACAACTGGATTGATTGGGCCTTTCTTCACTTTCGCTACAACAGTTCCCTGAGCGTCATAGATTGTTTTACCAACCCACATCTGCTTCCAGCGAGGATTATCAACCTCACCACCAAGGCCTGGTGTTTCTGCGTGAGCATAGAAGCCCAAACCAGCAATCGTGTTCAGATCTGACTCAAGCGCTACGAAACCGTAAAGCGTTGACCACAAACCATAGCCGCTTACAGGAAGAATAATTCGACCCGCATGCTCACCACCAACTACCTTATAGATAGTAGCTACGTTAGGTTTTCTCTTAAGAGAAGCTATGTCATCAGAAGCAGGAATTTTCTCAGAGTAAATTGGATCTTTCGTTGCTTTGTTTTGGTCATAATTTGGTAATGGTGCTTCAGTAAATTTACCTGTTTTGAAATCGACATATTTAGTCTCGATTTGACCAAACATTTCTTCGACCTTTGACTTACCAAGGCTTTCACCTGGTGCAGTCAAACCACCAATAGAAAGAATATTTCGTTGCATATCAAGCGCTTTGTTAGCAATTTGCGAAGGTTTCAACAAAATTGCAGCACTTGAAACAATGACAGAACAAACAATACATAGCAGCAAGGCAACCGTTATTGTTTTACCAATCGTATCGTTATTATTGGCCACGCGCTAACCTCCTTTTGATGTTCGCTTGAAGAACAAAGTGATCAATCAATGGAGCAAATAAGTTAGCAAACAAAATCGCCAACATCATACCTTCAGGGAAAGCAGGATTTACTACTCGAATGAGAACAACCATGAAGCCAATCAGAGCACCGAAGTACCACTTACCAGTATTGGTCATTGAAGCAGAAACCGGATCTGTTGCCATAAAGAACATACCTATAGCAAAGCCACCAATCACCAAATGCCAATGCCAAGGAAGATCAAACATCGGGTTCGTTTCTGAACCTACACTGTTTAATAGCAATGTGGTAGCAACCATACCAATCATTACACCCGCGACGACACGCCAGGAAGCAATACCAGTCATTAGTAATACACCACCACCCAGCAAAAGCATCAACGTAGATGTTTCACCAATTGAGCCTTGGATAGTTCCGTAGAATGCATCGGCCCAAGTAATACCGTTCGCCACAATCGCATCTACACCGCCAACAGCAGCAAGACTTAATGGTGTTGCACCACTAAAACCATCAACTGCAGTCCAAACAGCGTCACCTGACATTTGAGCAGGATAAGCAAAGAATAAGAATGCACGTCCAGTTAACGCAGGGTTAAGGAAGTTTTTGCCTGTACCACCAAAGACTTCTTTACCAATCACCACACCAAAACTGATGCCCAAGGCTACCTGCCATAGAGGAACAGATGGAGGAAGAATCAAAGCAAAAAGAATTGACGTTACAAAGAAACCTTCATTTACTTCGTGGCCACGTACCATTGCAAACAGTACTTCCCAGAATCCACCAACGATAAAGACCGTTAAGTAAATAGGCAAGAAATACGCCGCACCAAACATGAAGTTATCAATCAGGCTTGCAGGGTCATGACCTGTGAATAGCATTGCATGCCAATCAGAAGGTGCAGCCATACCGCCAGCAATTGCAGTATTCGCCTGTAAACCAATGTTCCACATACCGTAGAACATAGCAGGCCATAAGCAGAACCAAACAGTAATCATCATGCGCTTAAGGTCTATGCCATCACGAACATGAGCTGTCGATTTAGTTGTGCTTGAAGGTGAGTAGAAAATAGTATCAGCAGCTTCGTAAAGCGCGTACCACTTCTCGTATTTGCCCCCTTTATGGAACTGAGGCTCGATTTTGTCCAGGAATCCTCTAAGACTCACGAATTATCCCTCCTTCTCAATGCGGGTCAAATTATCACGTAAGATTGGGCCGTACTCATATTTACCAGGGCAAACAAAAGTACAAAGCGCTAAATCTTCTTCATCCAACTCAAGCGCACCCAACAATTGAGCTTGCTCTGTATCACCCACGATTAATGCGCGGAGTAAATAAGTTGGAAGAATATCCAAAGGCATAACTTTCTCATATAAACCAACAGGAACCATGGCTCTTTCACTACCGTTAGTGTTGGTAGTGAAATTAAATAGGCGACTTGGCGACAATTTAGAAAGGTATATATTCAACAACGAGAATCGCTGAGTTCCTGGAGATAACCACCCCATGAAATCACGAGTATCGCCTTCTACAAGCACAGAAACCTGTGTGTGGTAACGTCCTAAATAGCTGACAGGACCACGGACCGAGCGACCACCAAAAACTGAGCCGGAAATAATACGGTTATTATCGCCGATCAACTCACCTTCAGTTAACTCAACTAGGTTAGCGCCCACGCGGGTACGAACTAAGCCTGGAGTTTTAACCTGAGAACCACCTAAAGCAACAACTCGGGAGACATCCAATCGACCAGAAGTAAACAAGTTCGCAATAGCGATTACATCTTGATAGTTAACAGTCCAAACGGTTTTGTTTGCGCTTACAGGATCCAAATTATGAATATGCGTACCAGGTAAACCAGCAGGATGAGGGCCCCCAAAAGTAGCCAACTCAATATTTGCATCAGTTGAGACTGGTGTATTAGCACCGCTCGCCTGGCAAACAAACACTTTACCATCAGTCAGCTTAGCTAAAAGCTGAAGACCCTGCTTAAAAGCAGCTTCTTTTTCCTGAATGATTATCTGCGGATCACCTGCCAATGGATTTGTATCAATTGCCTGTACAAATATTGACGATGGTACAGACTTTATCTCTGGTACCTTACTGAACGGTCTAGTACGCAAAGCAATCCACATGCCTGAATTAACAAGATTATCTTGTACATCTTCACGGCTTAAGCCAGCGATATCAGATTCGCTGGTCTTTGGAAATTCTATAGCGTCGTCACCACTAATTTCGATAACAACGGACTGTAGAACTCGTTTCTCCCCACGGTTGATTTCAACCACAGTTCCGGATGCAGGTGCTGTATAAAGCACGCCTGGCGTCTTCTTATCGTTAAACAATTCCTGCCCACACTTAACCTTATCACCTACAGCTACAGCCATAGTCGGTTTCATACCGTTGTAGTCAAAACCTACAACAGCAACAGTGCGCACTGGTTTGCCTTCACGAACAGATTGGTCAGGGCTTCCGGAGATGGGAAGATCAAGGCCACGTTTAAGCTTTATCATTCGTTTGCCTAGTCTCTCATCAAAGCTCACTAATACCCATTCTCATGTGGGTATGTAGCATGCTAATAAACTTTCAGGGGTTTCCCCCACCCAAAAATCCGCATGATTATAGCCAATGAAACACGGCTATTACTACCATTGATATCAATAAAATTCGTTAAAAAATAAGACTATAGTGCAGATTTCATACAATCACTAAAAAAAAGACCACATACCGTTAAAGTACGTGGCCTTTTATAGCGTAGCAGAAGTATTTTTTTGGATTAAAATTTAACCCAAACTTCTTAACAACACTTACTTAATTGCTAATGGATACTCTGGGAACTTACAACCAGCAACCTGCTCAAGGATACGAACAACCTGGCAGCTATAACCAAATTCATTATCATACCAAACGTAAAGAACAGCTTTATCACCATCAATAATGGTTGCCTTACCGTCCACAATACCTGCTTTACGAGAACCAACAAAATCAGAAGATACAACCTCAGGTGAATCAACGTAATCAATTTGCTGCTGTAATTCAGAGTACAATGCAGTACGACGAAGATAAGCATTAACTTCTTCAGCCGTTGTTTCCGACTTTAATGACAAGTTCAAGATTGCCATAGAAACGTTTGGCGTAGGAACACGAATCGCGTTGCCTGTTAACTTTCCTGCCATTTCTGGTAGAGCTTTAGATACGGCTTTCGCTGCACCAGTCTCTGTAATTACCATGTTTAATGGCGCAGAACGACCACGACGATCAGCACTGTGATAGTTATCAATCAAGTTCTGGTCATTAGTATATGAATGAACAGTTTCAACGTGACCGTGATTAATACCAAACTCATCATTGATTGCTTTCAATACAGGCGTAATAGCGTTTGTAGTACAAGACGCTGCTGAGATCAGCTTATCTGACTCTTCGATGTCATCACTGTTGATGCCATAAACGATATTCTTCATATCGCCTTTGCCTGGTGCAGTCAGGATTGCTTTTGCAGCACCCTTAGCTTCCAGATGCAAAGAAAGACCATCAACATCACGCCAAATACCCGTATTATCAACAACGATTGCGTTGTTTATACCGAATTCAGTGTAATCAACTGCGTCAGGAGAGCTAGAGTAGATAACCTTAATGAAGTGACCGTTTGCAATAATGCCACAATTTTCTTCATCAACCGTGATTGTACCTTGGAAAGAACCATGAACAGAATCACGACGAAGCAAGCTTGCACGTTTCTCTAGATCTTTACCTTTGCCTTTACGAACAACAATAGCTCGTAAACGAGTATTTTCACCACTGCCCGCTTTCTCGATTAAGATACGAGCAACTAGACGACCGATACGACCAAAGCCGTATAAAACAACATCGCGACCTTCCTGCTTAGTATCCGCAGAATTCAAACCAGCCAATTCAGAAGTAACAAATGTAAGAGCGTCTGTACCTTCTGGCTGCTTGCTTAGAAGATAGCCCAACTTACCAATATCAATACGTGCATTACGAACACCAAGTTCAAGCAATGCTTCAACAACCTTAAGACTATCAACAACGGATAGTTCTGAGCCTTCAATACGGCGAGCAGCACGATGTGATTTTAAAATATGAATAACAGAACGATTCAACAAAGAGCGACCGTAAACTGTTGCGATCACATTACGATCACGGCTTAGTTTACCAACCAAAGGAATCATGGTTTCAGCTACTTCTTCACGCTTTTTCCAATCAGAAAAAATTGTTTCTGCAATATCAGTCACAAGGGCACCTTTAAACAAACACGTTCAACACTATGTCAAACTCAAGTGAATACTGATTGAAGACTCATGTAATATCATCCATGACTCACTTAAACCAATCAGCATGAAAAAATCGCGCATATTATCTTGTGTATGTACCTAAAACGCAACTTTGTTGGCGCGAAATGCCTCATAAAGTTAACGAAAGGTCAGTTTCTGTTAATCGAACACTAGATCAGCAAACTCAATCAGGTAGAATGCGGACGCAATATTCAATTTTATTTTCAGGTAAATGCAGGACGCGCGCGCATTATGCTATTCAGCTCCAATACTTTAGTTCAATCCATCAAGCCCGGCGACCATAAACGATACGGTCAAGTAATTGGTTCAGCCAAAGCTCTGCTCATCGCGCAACACATGAAAAAGCACCAATGCATCGGCCTAGTTATCACTGAAAACAACAGTCAGGCCGACCTACTGACACAAGAACTCAGTTTTTTTGGTGGCACCGACACGCCTGTTTTTAATTTTCCTGATTGGGAAACGCTTCCTTACGACAGCTTTTCACCCCATCAAGACATTATCTCTGACAGACTCAAAACGCTTGAACTCTTAGCGAAAAGTAAAAAGGGCCTCTTAGTCATATCCGCTCAAACATTGATGCAAAAGGTGCCGCCTCAATCATTCATCGGCCAATATGTATTCTCAATTCAGAATGGCTCAAACCTAAACATCGATAAGTTAAGACAACGGTTAGCACACGCAGGCTACCAGAATGTTGACACTGTATACGAGCACGGTGAATATTCGATTCGAGGCTCCATCATCGACCTATTTCCTATGGGGCATGACACACCTTACCGAATAGAACTGTTCGATAACGAAATAGAAAGCTTAAGAAGCTTTGATCCTGAGAACCAAAGATCCATTGAAAAGCACGACGAGATCAGTCTTCTTCCTGCACGTGAATTTCCGTGCGACCAAGACAGCCTAAAAAGCTTTCGAGCAGTATGGCGTGATAAATTTGATCAATCTCACAAAGCCCCAATCCTCAAAGACCTTCAAAACAATCTAATTCCAGCAGGCATTGAATACTACCAACCGCTGTTTTTTGATGGGATGAGTACATTGCTCGACTACCTTCCCGAAGAAGCCATGATCTTTTCTTTTGAAGACATCAATTCCAGCTTTGAAAAGTTCTGGGGAGACATAGAACAACGTCACGAAAGTCTACGTCACGACATTGAAAGACCCATCGTAGAACCGCTTGAGCTTTATTCACGACCGACGAGTCTTCTATCCCGACTAAAAGACTTCCAAAGAATTACGTTAGCTGAAGGCTCTCTAAAGGAACAAGAAGGCAGAATAAATCTACCGACTCAGAAAGCACCTGACATGAGCGTAGATCATCGATTGGCCGAACCTTACAGCAGAATTGTTCAATTCAGCAAAGATTTTGAAGGCTCGATCACCTTAATTCCAGACTCCCCCGGTCGCAGAGAAACACTTTCAGATTCACTGAAAGCTGCGGGAGTAACTGTAAAGTCAATCAATCATTGGCACGAGCTTGAAGAAGCAAATAGCAATTGCGTCCAACTGTTAATTGCCCCTCTTTCTCAAGGCGTCATATTTCAGGAACAATCGCTCGCATTAATTACAGAGCAAGAACTGTTTGGTCACAGTGTCAGTCAAAAACGAAGAACCACCAAAATAGACGACAACAGCGATCAGGTAGTTAAAAACCTCACTGAATTGAAAATTGATTCACCAGTCGTTCATTTAGATCACGGTGTAGGCCGCTATCGAGGCCTAGAAACCATTGAATTAGAAGGCCAAGCCAATGAATTTCTAATTCTCGAATACGCCGATGACGCCAAGCTTTACGTGCCAGTAAATAACTTACATATGATTGCGCGCTATTCCGGTTCCAGCGATGAGAATGCGCCCATCAATAAGCTAGGCTCAGAAAGATGGAGCCAAGCCAAAAGAAAGGCCGCAGAAAAAGCACGAGATGCAGCCGCTCAATTGCTTGATATTTACGCCCGAAGAGCAGCCAAAAAAGGCTTTAAGTTTGATTTACCTGACAGCTCATACCGTCAATTTGCAGGAAACTTCCCGTTCGAAGAAACACCTGATCAAGCTCAAGCCATTAACGCCGTATTACAAGACATGCATAAAGCAACACCCATGGACCGACTCGTCTGCGGTGATGTTGGTTTCGGTAAAACAGAAGTAGCGATGCGCGCTGCATTCATGGCCGTTCAATCCGGCAAACAAGTTGCGGCATTAGTACCAACCACGTTACTTGCTCAGCAACATTACGAGAGCTTTCGCGACCGATTCGCTGACTGGCCAGTAAAGGTCGAAGTGCTTTCTCGATTCAAAACAACGAAAGAACAAAACACAGCCATCCAGCTTCTTGAAGAAGGTAAAATCGACATCCTAGTGGGCACCCACAAGATCATTCACGGCAGCGTTAAATTCAAAGACCTCGGTTTACTCATCATTGATGAAGAACACAGATTCGGAGTTCAACAGAAAGAAAAACTAAAATCACTTCGTTCAGACGTAGACATTCTCACACTGACGGCTACCCCGATTCCTCGCACACTCAACATGTCCATGTCTGGTATCCGCGACCTTTCGATCATTGCTACGCCTCCTGCAAAAAGACTGTCCGTAAAAACATTTGTTCGCCAGCGTGACGATGTAACCGTTCGTGAAGCTCTCCTACGAGAAGTATTACGAGGCGGCCAAGTTTATTTCCTTCACAACGAAGTAAAAACCATCGAAAAGGTGGCCCAAGATTTACGTGAATTAATGCCAGAAGCGCGCATTGAGTTTGCGCACGGACAAATGAGAGAATCTGAACTTGAACGAATCATGTCAGACTTCTACCACCGAAGATTCAACATCCTAGTTTGCACAACCATTATCGAGACGGGGATTGATGTCCCCAATGCAAATACAATCGTCATCGAACGAGCAGATAAGTTCGGTCTAGCGCAACTGCATCAATTAAGAGGACGCGTAGGTCGATCGCACCATCAAGCCTACGCATATCTTATGACCCCTCCTCCTCGTAGCCTTACCAAAGACGCAGTAAAAAGACTTGAAGCCATCAGCGCAGCTGACACGCTAGGCGCAGGCTTTACTCTTGCAACGCACGATTTAGAAATACGAGGCGCTGGCGAGTTACTTGGAGACGATCAAAGCGGCCAGATTGAAGGCGTCGGATTTACACTTTATATGGAGCTACTCGAAGACGCAGTAAAAGCCATCAAAGAAGGCAAAGAGCCTAATCTCGACAAACCATTACAACAATCAACAGACATCAACCTCAAGCTACCAGCCTTAATTCCCAATGAATACCTACCTGATATTCACGAACGCTTGATCATTTACAAACGAATATCTAACGCTAAAAACAAACAAGCCCTACACGACCTCAAGGTCGAAATGATTGACCGTTTCGGGTTATTACCCGAAGCCACGAAGAATTTATTTAAAGTGACAGAACTGCGATTTAAAGCAGAGAAGTTAGGCGTATGCAAAATTGAAGCAGGGCAAAATTCAGGGAAAATGGTCTTTGCTTCAGACACATCCGTTGATACATTCACCATTGTCACCATGATGCAGTCACAACCGCAGAAGTATAAACTTCAAGGCGGAAACCAGCTTCAATTTACAATTGACATGAACAAGTCTGAGCGTCGTTTTCAAGTAGTAGACACCCTGCTTAACGACCTAACACCTAAGGAATAGCATTGAACAAGTTCTTTTATCCTATCGCACTTATTCTATCTGTAACGGCAATGGCTGTACCGCTCAGCCATGCCGAGAATGACATTAACGCACTTGAGCTCTCTCAAGATTTGCAAAAGAACCCATCCAATCTCAATGGCAACCCCTTAACGAAGACCACAAACGGCTTAGACGCTGAAAATAACAAGAATCTAAACGTCAGTAATACCAACCAAGAGCTTTGGTTCAAGGTTGAAGTTATTATTTTTAAGTATGCAAATACAGATGTAACAGAGGTATTCCCTGCCCACGTGAATTTTGAAGCACCCAGTAACTTAATCCAACTGAAAGGCTTCGATTATCCATCTAACTTTCAAGAAATGGTAACAACTAAGGGGCTCACCTATTCATCGACCACAAATGACAGCTCCGTCACCCCACAAGCTAATCAGACTTCAAATGGGACACAAGCCTCGACCACACCGCAAACACAGACCAACTTAACTCTGCCAGGTCTCAGCTATCAAACAGAGCCTTTAGAGCTCTTACAAAGCGCATTTAAAAGAATTAAAAACAGCCAAAACCACGAAATATTAATCAGTACAGCATGGAAGCAGCCACTAAAAGACAAAGCTGAAGCTCCAACAATTCATCTGGTCGCAGGCGACTGGTTTGACAACGAGCCAGAATTTGAAGGCTTCCTAAAAATCAGTAAGCAACGCTACATACACGCCTATGCGGATCTATTCTTACATCGCTACAGCCTTCAAACCGAGCTTAACTTCGAACAAACCAAAGACTTCTTTGACGAAAACAACCTAGACTCAACGCACCAAGGAATACAGCATCACCACATTCAATTATTTGACTTAGCGACCGTAATCAACGACGACATAATAGAACAAGAAAACGAACAATCTTCTCGTTACATATCAACGGAAGTATTCACGATCTCAGAAGATAGAATCATGAAACACTCAAAAGACTACTACTATCTAGACCATCCAAGACTTGGCGCACTTATCAAAGTAACACCCGTTGAAAAACTGGCTAAAGAAGCGGAATAAGAGCTTATTCCGCATAATAAAAAAAGAATCAAACACCAAACAAGAATTTAAAGAACCAAATCGTTAAAGTACGCTTTAAATTCTTGTTTATTGACTTCACCAACAATACGCCCAACCTGATCACCCTTTGCATCATAAAACAAAAATGCAGGAGGACCGAATAACTGTTGCGCCTTCAAGAAAGCTGCATTTTCAGGGGTCACATCAGTTATATCCACTTTGATCAGTTCAACAGCGGACATCATGGATATAACATCCGGCCGCTTCAGAATCTCCTCTTCCATTACAAAACAAGAGACACACCAATCAGCCAAAACATCCAGCATCACCGGCTTACCTGCTGCCTTCGCACTTTCTAGAGCAAGAGACAAGTCTTGACCCGTAGATACCGTAATGGCATTCAACTCCACCGACTGATTTTCAACCGAACCAGAAGTAGAAGCAAAGAACCCCAAAGGCTCAAAGAAGCTTGCCCTGCCTGAAAAGCCTGATGCCAACAACGACATCGAATACATAAGCACAACCAAAACAACACCACGATAAAGCCCGTTCGTAGCTGAGCTTAATGCTCCTGCCCAAACCGCGTAAACGAAAAGAATTGCACCTGCTATTAATGCCAAAACCTCAACAGAAAGAAGGTGTTTTACGAGATATAACGCCATTAATAACAGCATCACGCCAAACAGCGCCTTAACCTGCTCCATCCAAGCACCCGCTTTAGGTAACGCATTTCTGCCGCCTAACACAATAGCAACGAGCGGCAATCCCATCCCTAACGCCATTGAAAATAATGCAGCACCACCTAAAAACATATCCTGCGTTGTACTTATGTAAATCAAAACGCCCGCTAAAGGGCCTGAAACGCAAGGAGATACGACCAGGGCTGAAATCACGCCCAGCACCAAACAGCCAATTAAGCCATGATTTCTCGATCCATCCCCTACACCCAGCAAACGATTGCGAAGCACCTCAGGCAATTGAAGCTCATACAACCCAAACATAGACAACGCCAGCGCAACGAATATTGCGGCAAACACACCAACCACGACAGGTTGCTGCAACCAAGCCTGCATCTGCACAGCGTCACCCAGCCCAGCCATCGCCACACCAAGAGCACTGTAAGTTATCGCCATACCAAGCACATAAACCAAAGCCGCGATTGCAGGAGACCCTTTACTTTCGCCTTGATGATTCACAACGACAGAACTGAGAATCGGCAGCATAGGCAGCACACACGGAGTGAAAGCCAAACCTAAACCGATACCAAAAAACAGCAGCAACGTCCAAAACAAGCCATCCTGCCCTAATGTAGATACGCCATTGCCAGATGCGCCAGAAGCTAACGCTTTAACTTCTTTGGATAAAACAGCATCTTTTGATAAGGAAGAACTTTCTGATAATAGAGCAACATCCTGAGGCTTATCACTGCCAACTGGAGACTCACCAAACGATGATGCCGCTTTCCCATCCCAATAAGCATCACGAGTGGTTGGCGGATAACACAGCCCTGCATCAGCACACCCCTGATAACGGACTTTTAAATCCCCTGCCTTTTCCGGGCTAACAGTAACGGCCCAGCCATCATAGAAGACTTCAACCAAACCAAAAGCAGGGTCATCCTTAGTCACAGAACGACCTTCAGATGTTACAAATGGCAGTGTATTGCCATTTGAGTCTTTGACTGACAACCTATTTTGATAAAGGTAGTATCCATCGGTCACTTTCCAGCGCAGGGTCAATTCGTCACGCCCAGTCACCTCAGACTGAAACACAAACGCCTCATCCACAGGCAAGAACTCGGGTTCAGAAGACTCGAAAAGGTTTAAACCTCCGCTTTTTCCTCCCCACAAACTGCCCTGCTCTGCATTCACAGCACCAGCAAAAAACACAAACACCAAGGAAAATAACGCCAAATATACTTTACCAAACCGCACTGCAATCATAACCAGTTAATTCTCAGTCGCTTATACACATATTGAGTGGACTTAAGAGCCTTCATTAAGTTCCCTATTCCTGAACACCTTTCAATGCCCCCTCAGGGAAGTGTAATGTGTGCGTTGGAAAAGCCATGTCCGCACCATGCTTATGAACGACATCCATAATCTGCAATAAAACTTTCTCTTTCACTTTGTGATACTCAACCCAATCCGTTGTTTTAGTGAAGGTATAAACGAAAAAGTCTAAAGAATGTGCTCCAAACGCATTAAAATTCACAATCAGAGTTTGGTTAGTGTCAATATCAGGATGATTCTTAAGTAACGATCGAACTTCTTCAACGATGACAGGGACAGACTTAGCGTCATCATATCTCAAACCGATCGTTTCATAGATTCGTCTATTGAGCATACGAGACGGGTTTTCAACGGAGATACTTGCGAACGTAGAATTCGGCACATACAAAGGGCGTTTATCAAACGTACGAATGCGTGTTAAACGCCACCCGATATCCTCTACGGTCCCTTCAATGTTTTTATCTGGTGAACGAACCCAATCCCCTACTTTAAAAGGACGATCAAGATAGATCATCAAACCACCAAAAAAGTTAGCCAGAAGATCCTTAGCTGCGAAACCAACGGCAATACCACCGATACCACCAAAAGCTAGAATCCCAGAAACAGACACACCTATGGTTTGCAACACAACAAGACACGCAACAATATAAACAGCAGCTTTGAAGGCTTTCCCTAAGGCATGAACTGTCGTTAGATCCATTGGCTTTTTAAGTCGAGAAGGATCAATAAGCACTTTCTCTGCTTGCTTAATAAAGCGTAATGAAAACCAACACAAGATCAAAACCACAAATAAGGTATAGCGTTCAGGCTGTATATAATCGATAACAGAGGAGACCGCATTCTGCTTTGAATTTTGCTCAACAACATCAAAAGACATAATCGCTGCAATAATCCAGACAGACGCTTTAGCAGGTTTCCTGATGGCGTATATTAACGAATCATCCCAGAGTGTTTGAGTCTTTACTGTCTGCGATTCAGCAACATTCAGCATTTGATTAATGATGAAACTGGCAATTCCAGCGACCATAAAAATTGCTAATACAATCCAAATCCAGCTAAAACCAGCTGACCAACTCAACCAAGCTTGGCCAAGAATCCAATCTTCCATGGTCATAAAGTAATCTCCTAGCAAATAACGTCATTACAATTAACTTTCACGCTATCATCCACATTCACCGACAAATTGCAAAATCGGTCTAACGTCACGTCAGCTTTCTAACCCTTGACCACATTTTTTCTAGCAATCGATTGGCTTCACAGGCAACCCCTAGAGATTTGGTGAACACCTCTTTCGGTAGGACTTTAAAACGAGGTAATGCATAAACTGAATCCACTGAAGCGCCAAATTTAATCACCAAGGAGGCAGCGTCACTCCACGGATTACCAATACCGCTATATTCCCAATCAATAAGGGTTAAACTCTCACCCTCTTTAACCACATTCCCAGGATGAAAATCATGATGAGCAAGACAACTGCCTACATCTGGCAGCTCACACCACAGGCGATCTAAATGATGAACATATTCTATGTATTGTTGATCATTATGTTTTTGGAACGCGGATAAGTATTTTAAAAGTAATGCTTCGTAGCTAAAGCTCGGGCCATCCGTTATCTGTTGCATCTCAGCAACCACAGACAAAACATCCCCCATATTTATTTCTGAAGGCGCCAACTCAGGCTGCCCATGATAACTCATAAGCAACCACCCTTTACGAGGATTATTATGAATGACCAGCGGAGACCAAGAGTAACTGCGGATAGACTTTAAAACTTGACCTTCCATTTCTCTAGACGCACCAAACGCCACTTTTTTTGATATATTGACTCTTAGAATCAGTTGATCTGACACCAAGTCTCGAGAGTAATCAGAAAGTCCAAGCGTGCTCATGTATTGCTTAACCGCTTTAAACGACAAACTACTGCACTGAGCTCTATAAATTCGATTAGACCCTAAGACCTCATCATTGGAGCACTCACTTAATTGCGCCCACTCAAAATCAGCGTTCACTAAATCGCTAACCTGCTCAAAAATAACATAATTCATAATCAGCCTTCACAACCAGTCACTGCTCTGTGTTTACTCCATTTAATAAACAGAATAGACGCAATGCAGAATAACAAACGCCATGAATACAAAAGGTGATGTAAATCAGAAGCCAATCAATTCAAAATGAGTAAACGCACCCCAAGAATCGTTTCCAAACAAACACTCAACGAGTGACCTTTACGGAAAGTAAACCTGAAATAAAGAACAGAGATATTCAAGGTAAGCCTAACTTAAGAATCAAATAGAAATCACACTAGCGGAGATAAGAATGAGCGCTGCAACACCCAATAATAAGTGACAAACGTCGCAAGATTTTCTAAGGGTTTTGATATTCAAAAAACAAACTCCATACAACAAAATTCATGCACACTAAATTACTCCACCCAACCTTTATTCCAATGCGTCATCTCCCACAAACCTTGTGAGACATTCTTAATATTTCATCAACCCAAGCGGTTTGATTTTCAATCAAACAAGATTCCAACTGCTACAATTATTACGAAGAGCCCTTTACGCTCATCCTCTTTTAGAATCATTGGGAGAACACGATTATGTCCATTGCTCATAATCTGGCCACCTACCTCGATGACCAGGCAATACAGTATTCAACAATCCATCACCCAGAAAGCAGCACATCTCAAGACAGCGCACGATCAGCCAACATCCCCATGCACCAAATGGTAAAAGCGATACTTTTAAGGCACAACAATAACTACATTGTGGCTTTGATCCCCTCCGATCATCGACTAGACCTATCTGAAATAAATCATCAACTGCACTCCCATTGGTCCATGGCAAACCAACAAGAGCTACTGAAAATGTTTCAAGATTGCCAACCAGGTTCCGTTCCTGCGGTACCTGCTGCATACCACCTATCTGCCATATGGGATTCATCCTTAGCTGAAAATGACCACATATACATGGAATCAGGTGATAATGAAGAGCTTATATCCATGTCCAACAGGCAATTTATGTCACTTGTTTCTATTCAGGACAAAGGCATTTTCAGTCACCCTGCAGGAGGCTACCCCCCTGCAAGCGCCCAATTCGACGCAGAAGACAATGGCGCAGAGTTTTAACTCCCTTTCTTTCCACTGAGACCCTCCATGGGTCTCAGTGAAACACGCCCCCAACATAAAAATAATTTAAACATTCATTTGAATTTTTCTTAATTTAAGAGTACAACTGTAAGCTGAATTAAGGAGATAGATATGAATACCTCATTAAAACTCGATAAAAAAGATATTAATCATAAGCTTAAAGACAAAGCCATTAAAAACCTGAACCTTTCTTTAGTGAACAACAGTTCGCTTAAATCTTATTTCGAGCCTCTAATTCAGCCATTCGCACCTAAGTGGAGTACCTCCCTTTTCAGAGCAAAAGTAACTAAGGTTTCTCGACTAACAAACAATGTAATATCGATTCGACTAAAAACGTCAAAACAATGGACTGGATTTAAACCAGGACAGTACATCGAGCTGACCACTGAAATTGAAGGCGCTGCCGTTACTCGGTGCTTCAGCATCTCTTCCAGTAAAGACGTCTGGAAAAGCAAACGACGCATTGAATTAACCATAAGAGAACAAGACCAAGGCCGAGTTACACCTTGGCTAATTTCAGGGATCAAAGAAAAAACTTACGTTCAAATATCTAAAGCACAAGGTGAGTTCACATTAGGAAACGCCCCAGCAAATAAGTTGTTCATTGCGGCTGGAACAGGAATCACGCCTATTATCAGTATGCTATCGAGCAAAGTGGTACGTTCAGATATTAAGAACATTGATTTAATTTACTTTGCTCGCAGCGAACACATCTTTAAAGACCGATTGGTAAGCCTTGCAAACTTAAGAAAAAAACAAAACCTCCCTCCGATCAACCTACACTTCATTGACACAAATGAAGACGGTCGCATATCGCTTAATTTACTGAAAAATGCGTGTTCGGATTTCCAAGACAGAGAAGCGTACCTGTGTGGCCCAGGTGGAATGATCAACGAAACCCGAGACCTTTTAGAATCTCAAGGCGTTTCTCAACACCAAATACATCACGAATACTTTGGCCCCACTCAAAACCATAAAATGCTTGAGACTTTATCCAAAGCGAATGTCGAACCGCGTGAAGTTGCTTTCCACTCGAAGCAAAGCACAACCCAAGTCACCTCTAACTCAAACGCAACACTGCTTGAGCTGGCAGAAACGGCTGAATTAAATCCAAGCTATGGATGCCGAATGGGGGTATGCCATCAATGCAAATGCACCAAAAAGAGCGGCGTAGTTATTAACTCTTTAACAGGCAGACCTTCCGACACAGGGGAAGAAGAAATACAGATGTGTATTTCAATCCCTGCTGGCAACGTACAAATCGAAATTTAGACAGGTATCAGACAATCACGATGAACAACACACAATTCAATCAAACAACAGATTTAATCTCACCCGAGAAAAGTAAATCACTGGAAAAAGATTTAACTGAACTCAGAGAGCGAACAATGAGTAAAGTCGGCCAAGTTGATGCAAACTATATTCGTCGCATGGTTAGGATTGATCGCTGGAGTGGGATAGTCGGTCGTATTTCAATGGTTCTGGGCTTTATCCATCCTTTATTTTGGGTTCTGGGCGTGGCTTTGCTTGCGCTGTCTAAGATACTAAATAACATGGAAGTTGGGCATAATGTCATGCATGGTCAGTATGACTTCATGAACGACCCACATATAAATTCCCGAACGTTTGACTGGGACAACGCCGGCGATTCAGACTCATGGCGCCATTATCACAACTACGAGCACCATACTTACACAAATATTATCGGCAAGGATCGGGACTTTGGTTATGGCCTTCTACGTCTAAGTAATGACCTACCTTGGCGACTTAAAAACACGTTTCAATTTGGAGTATACATGCTGCTGAGCATTCTCTTTGAATGGGGTGTCGCTTATCATGAACTGGCAGGTGATAGAGTTTTCAGTAAAAAGAAAAACTCACGAAAAAAGCGTCTATCAGCAGAAGATCTAAAACGTGCATTTTTCAGTAAAGCAGGCCGTCAAATCTTTAAAGATTATGTATTTTTTCCACTGATTGCTGGCCCGATGTTCCTCCCCGTATTACTGGGTAACTTATTAGCGAACATCATTAGGAACTTATGGACATCAACCATTATTTTTTGCGGACATTTCACAGAAGACGTTCATACATTCACACAGGAACAATGTGAAAATGAAACAAAAGGTCAATGGTATCATCGCCAAATGCTGGGCTCTTCAAACATTGAAGGCAAGCGCTGGTTCCATATCCTAACAGGTCATTTGAGCTGCCAAATTGAGCATCATTTATTCCCTGATGTACCAGCACATCGATACGTTGACATGTCGAAAGAAGTTCAAGAAATTGCCAAAAAACACGGCATCCCATACAACACAGGTGGTTTTGCCAAACAATACGCTACCGTTCTAAAACGTGTCATTAAGTACTCTTTCCCTCAGAAACCTGATAATACAAATGGAATGACAGCGGCCAATTAAGAAGCCCCACAAGTAGGATTGGGAATATCTCAGTCCTACTTCTTATATTACTTTGTGAGTGCCATCGCCACTTACTTTTCGTTACCATATGTCGTCAATGAACATCCAATCCGTTGGCTAAAAGTCCCCCTCTAACATACACTTTAATGAGTGTTTGATTCGAAATTGGGACGGCTATTTTTCAATGAAGAAGAATTTGTTATTTTGGCCCTGTATTGGGCTACTATTACTGGCGTTAGTATCAGGAATCCTCATGGAACGAGCATTCCAAAGTTGGTTTTTAAAACATACCGACGAACAACTGTCCAACCTAGTTCAAGCCACTAAAGTCATGCTGGGCAAAACCTATCACGACAATCAAATTCCACGTCTTGATCGAATCACCGATGAACTTAACGAAATACGTCCTGACTACAGAATAATGCTCCTTAAAGTGGATGGCACGGTCGTTGGTGACTCTAAACTCACGCCCTCGGAAATACTCCACGTAGAGAACCATGCCCAGCGCAGCGAAATACAACAAGCCACAAAACAAGGAAGCGGTAAAAGTCAGCGTTTCAACAAAGCCATGGACGACACCCTAATTTTCTATGCCGAAGCGTTTCAAGATGAAAACTTTAACGGCGTTATTCGTGTGTCCACATCAACAGAAAATATGACGTCTGCATTATGGGCACTACGATCTCTATTAGCGCTCATATTTCTTGCCGCTTCTGTTCTTCTAGCCGTACTCATGGTCATGTCACAACGATCTTTAAACCAACACATTGCTCAAGAACGAGAAGTGCTTGAGGAGCGTGTGGCGGAACGGACGCGAGAAGTAGAGTTACTGCATCGTCTAGCGAATATGCTTGCTGCGTGTAATACCATGACGGAAGCTCAACAAGTGGTTGGAGATATCGTTCCTCGTTTACTAGGGGACATAAACGGCGCCATCGCATTAATTCGTACCTCACGTAATCAGCTTGAAATTAAGCTGGATTGGGGCGGAACCTGGCCAGGAGAAAAAACCTATTCACCCGAAGAATGCTGGGCCCTTCGCAAAGGCAAGTTCCACTTAGCAAACGACGACCACACAACGCTACCTTGTAAGCACATGTCTACGGTGGGTGGCGACCAAACACTCTGCATCCCTCTTATTGCACACGGAAACACCATAGGTATTCTTCACCTGTATCTCAAAGACATCGAACTGTGTCACGATAAACAGCAAGTCGCGTTTACCATCGGCGAGCATTTAGGCCTTGCACTGGCGAACCTGAACTTACAAGATAAACTCCGTGAACAAGCCATACGAGATCCATTGACCGGTCTATACAACCGTCGCTTCTTGGAAGAAAGCCTTGAACATGAAATCATGCGTGCGCAGCGCCGTAAGCAGTGCCTATCCATTCTTATGCTCGACGTGGATCACTTCAAACGATTTAATGATACCTTCGGTCACGATGCTGGTGATTACGTTTTAAAATCATTAGGAAGCTTACTTACAGAGGGGACTCGCGGGGAAGACGTAGTCTGTCGTGTCGGTGGTGAAGAACTCGCTATTGTGTTGCCAGAAACAGGGCCCGAGGGTGCAGCAACGCTTGCAGCCAAACTGTGCGAGACAGTGCGCGAAATGCACTTAAACTTTCATGCTCAATCACTGGGTCAATTGACCGTCTCTATCGGGATTTCCACTTACCCTCATCAAGGTGATAAAGGCGATATATTACTTAAAGCTGCGGACGTTGCCCTCTATGAAGCAAAAGAATCGGGCCGTGATCGCTTTTGCCAATCTAATGAAGTATTCGAACCAATGCTGGCAAACACCAAGTCTTTGGTCGATAAAATCATGGACAACGCCATAGACACTGATCCTACATAACCGTTTGTAAAGCAACCGACGTTATTGTCGGTTCTGCCAACGCCATTTCGGATACATCATCACCGCCAATCTTAGTGCGATCGAAGCAGGTAAAGAAAAGAGAATCACGATAATACCCAGCAAGCCCCTTAGTACGTCACTGCCCTGCTGGAAGCGCTCGTCTTTATCCTCTTCAAACGATTCGCGGCAATGATTTGGGCCATCCACGGGCAAAAACGCAAAATCGATCATTTTCCCAACCCCTGCCAATACCACCGAATTGATTTCGGAGCTTTCAAAGCAAAGTAACCCCCCCGAGCTGAAACCGTCGCATCAGGATTACCACCAGCAATTGCGTTACCCAATTGATCTACAGCGACCAAAACGGCATTCGGCCATGCCATTGCTTTGTTATTAGCGATTATTTTATCCTTCTGATCTTGACGGTGTAACAACACATTAGATAGTAGTTAAACCACAAACAAGTGAACATTTAATAATGAATTTGAATCATAATTAATTTGAATGACAGCCATTTGATTTTACGATGGTGCTTTACCTTAATATGGGGTTCAATGTCTTCAGCGAGAATAAGGAGAGAGACTGTGGAATTGAACCAACTAAAAGCGTTTATTACCGTTGCCGAAGAAGGTCATCTGACCAGAGCAGCAGACAGATTGTTCACCAGCCAGCCAGCAATAAGCGCCAAACTGAAAGCGCTTGAAGAAACATTAGGTATTTCCTTATTTACACGATCATCAAAAGGCATGACCTTAACACCTGCGGGTGAGCGTCTGCTTGAGCAAGCTCGTTCGATCCTTGAAGCCTCCAATCAAATGTTAGCCGATGCGACGTCCATTCAAGGTGCCATTATTGGCCGACTTTCGATTGGTATAAACTCCGACCTTTCCTTTCTGAAACTTCCCGAGCTATTAGCTGACTCAGCAAAGCACTACCCAGACCTTCAACTCTCATTTATCAACGGGATGTCCGGTGATAACTTAATTGATGTTCGTAAAGGTAAGCTAGATACGGGGTTTTTCTTTGGCCCATGCACAACCTTAGATGTTCATACTTTTCATCTTGCTGACATTGAAACCTCGCTGCTAGCGCCAAAGAAGTGGGCAGATAAAGTAAGTTATGCATCGCTAGAAGACTTGGCTAATATGCCATGGATTTACACCACCGATCGCTGCCCATTCTACAAACTGAAAGAAGCACTTTTTAAAGACTCAAATTTAGAACCCAGTAAAACGGTTTTTGTGGACAGTGAAGACGCCATCCGTGAACTGGTAAAAGCAGAAGCAGGTATCGCCCTACTTCGGAAATCAGACGCAGAAAAGGCGGAGGCAGACGGCTGGGGAGTACAATGGAAAGGGAGAACACCTAAGATCTCACTCGGCGTTGCGGTTTCACCACAGAGACTTCAAGACCCTCTAATCAATGCTTGGATCAAAGAGCTCGATAAATTCTGGCCAATGGAAAAAGAAACTGACGCATCGAATGTAGGTTAACGACCCGCCTGCATTACTGTATTTTTATTATCAATCTTCTTTCCAGATCTGCACCGTTTCCCATACAATCCAAGCCTATTAAATTAGGTGCCCGTCATTTTTGCTATGCCAGACTTTGAGACACATCGCCAACACGGTTTTCTGTTAACTCGACATGCTCAGGATGTACGCCGAAGAAACAACCTAAGCATCTCGGGCTCAGTGGAACTCATTGCTCAAACGCAAACCGCTCTGTGGGGGTGGACGTCTAATGGCACCGTAAAACTTACGTTCGAAGATCAGAAACCTCTTTTCTTTGCGCATCAAAACCACCAAGACAAAGCCAGTCGCAGACTCAAGACGTTAGCGATCCGTCATGAATGCAAGCCACTGACACATCTCAGCTTTGAAAACAAACCCGTCACCGCGTTTTACTTTTCAACCATTGATGATCACTTCAAAGCGAAACAAGCCCTATCTCATATTGACATTGAAACCTTTGAACATGATTTAAGGCTTCAAGATAAATTTCTGTTCGAAAGAAACATCCATGGGAGTTTTGAGTTCATTGGAAAGCCAACGGAAAGAATGGGTTACACTGAATACACTGACGTAAAAATCAAACCATCAACAATCAAGCCCGAGTTCAGTGTCATTTCTTTGGATATTGAGTGTTCTATGGAGGGTGAGCTCTACTCCATAGGGCTTTACGGACACGCCCCCTCTCCAAATAAAGACCTAACAGCTCAAACTCTTGCCCGAAAAGTCATCATGATCGGAGATGAAGAGCCGCTCAGTCAATCTGATTTGGACATCCTTTGGGTTCAAGACGAGTATCAATTATTGATGTGTTTGGAAGACCAGATCCAACAACTCAACCCCGACATCATCATAGGCTGGAACGTCATTAACTTTGATTTTCAGCTACTGCACAAACGCGCTAAAAAACTAAATTTAACCCTCAGGTTGGGCCGAGGACTCACGGCCATGAACTGGCGAGATTCACGAACAGAAACGAACCAAGGCTTTGTAACGCTCCCTGGTCGTGTGGTGATGGATGGCATCGATGCACTAAAATCAGCAACTTATTACTTTGAAAGTTTCAGCTTAGAATATGTGGCGCAACACCTATTAAATCGAGGAAAAAAAACAGAGGATGTGGACAACCGAGTAGAGCACATCACCTACGATTTTATTCATAACAAACAAAAGTTGGCAGCCTACAACTTAGAAGACTGTAAGTTAGTGTGGGATATTTTTGAACACACAGACATCATGGATTTCATGATTCTACGAAGCCAACTGACCGGGTTGGAGCTGGATAAATTCGGCGGATCAGTCGCAGCATTCACCAACTTATATCTCCCCAAATTACATAGAGCGGGTTACATTTCACCAAACTTGCCTCCTGATGGTGGACTGGCATCACCAGGCGGGTATGTAATGAACTCCCTCCCGGGCTTTTATAAGAACGTCCTTGTTTTGGACTTTAAGAGTCTATACCCGTCTATTATTCGAACCTTCAAAATTGATCCAATGGGATTAGTAGAAGGCCTGAAACACCCAGAGGATGCGATTCCCGGTTTTAAGGGCGCCATGTTCTCCCGTAACCAACACTTTCTGCCGGACATCATTACTGAGCTTTGGGCGCAAAGAGACCAAGCAAAGAAAGATAAAGATGCACCTCGGTCGCAAGCCATCAAAATCATTATGAATTCATTTTACGGTGTGCTTGGTTCAGGGGGATGTCGATTTTACGATACGCGACTCGCAAGCTCGATCACAATGCGAGGGCATCAGATCATGCAAAAGACCGCACTGCAGATCGAACAAGCCGGCTATCAGGTCATCTATGGCGATACAGACTCAACGTTTGTTCTTCTGGATCCTGATGTGAGCAGTGAACAAGCTAATAACATTGGTAAAAAACTTGCTAACAACATCAATGTTTATTGGATCAGAGAACTTAAAGAGCAATACAACCTAGAATGTCACCTTGAGTTGGAATTTGAAACACACTATCACCGTTTCTTAATGCCGACCATCCGTGGCTCAGAAGCAGGCTCCAAAAAGCGTTATGCGGGTCTTACCAATGTGAACGGCGTCCCCAAAATGGTCTTTAAAGGCTTAGAAACGGTTCGTACCGATTGGACCGATCTTGCAAGGGAGTTTCAAAACGACTTATACCGCATCGTATTTGATGACCAAGACCCAACCGACTTCATTAAGCAAACCGTGCAAGAAACGCTCAATGGTAGTAACGACCATAAGCTTACCTACCGTAAACGATTAAGACGCCCACTACGTGAATACGTGAAAAACGTCCCCCCTCATGCACGCTCGGCCAAAATTGCAGACGAGAAGAATAAAGCGCTCGGCAAACCATTGCAGTATCAAAATAAAGGATGGATCAGTTACATCATTACATTAAATGGACCAGAACCGATCGAATATCAAGTAAGCGGTCTCGACTATCAACATTACCTAGAAAAACAGCTCAAACCCATCGCAGATGGAATTTTACCATTTATAGGAATGGACTTTGACCGCCTAACGGATAATCAAATGGACTTATTCTAACCACGGCAACCCAAATCAAATAAACCCAAACACCTCCCCCATTTAAGATTTGGACATTCCGAGCGAGGTAAAAATCTCAACGAGCAGTTCTTCCGCGAAATAAGAATTCCCTTCAATAACACGCATGAACTCTTGTTGGCTGGAATAACGAACCTCATTATATTGGTACCCGCCATTTTCATTGGTGACCACGCCTGCTGCGACCCCAGCACAAATAATATCAAGAGGAGCACTTAAACCGTGCTTTGAATGAATCACGAGTTCAGCCTGACTAACTTCATCTTGATCCGGAGAGGATACAGAAACATTCAAACGAAACTCATCTTCATCAATCACTGACTTATTAACGACTAATTCCTTATCTGCAGGAAAAGATAAAATACTGGATCGGCCTGAATCGGTACTAGGGATTTGGCTACGGTTGATAAGCAAACAACCACATTCTGACTGCGTTAACGCCTTCCTGAATTGAGCTAACGCTTCACATACCCTGTCTTTATAGGCTGCATAATCTGAATCGCTTTTTTCAGATTCATCCTTTTGAAACAATAGAAATGAAGTATCGATAACCACTAAAGAAAGACGCTTCGATTCGATAAGCTTATTGACTGTCTTTAAGGATGCTTCCACTGGATCAGCGTCAATAACAGAGAGCTGTTCTAAATCGACACCCATAACTTCCGACCAAATCTCGTCCACCCCTTCTTTAGGCTGAACATAAGCACAAAGACCACCCAGCTTTTGTACCGATGCGATGGAAAGAAATGCGACTGTAGATTTACCCGAGTCGTAATCACCGAGAATCTCATTGATGTGACCGCCAATAAAGCCTCTCGCGCCCAAGGCAATATCTAACGACACACAGCCAGAGCTATAACTTCTTTTATCTTTGAGCATTCATCAACTCCATAATCACTAGCTATACCTCTAGATAACGTCAGTCAATCATCTGAAGAAAACTCTAATGGCAACACTCACTTCAATACTAATAACAACACCAGCAACAGTTTTAAAGACCTAGGCACCATCATCTACATTATAGCTAAAACACGTGCTCCGTAGTGGTTTCCTCCCGCAACGTTTTCACCGGAATATGGAGACAAAACACCGTTCCTTTTCCAACTTCCGAGCTGACTTTTATAGAGCCTCCATGTCGAGTTAAAATGTCGCTGGAAATACTGAGCCCAAGACCGGTTCCCTTCTCTTCTAGCTTGGTACTAAAAAAAGGTTCAAAGATACGAGACATAACTGCTTCCGTCATGCCTTTACCATTATCTTCGAAGTACACTAATATTTCTTCATCCACCAGCATTGTTCGGACAATGACCTTACCTTTTGCACTCATCGCTTGAGAAGCATTAATGAGCAAGTTAATAAAGACTTGATTTAATTTACTAGGAAAACAAAACACGCTTGGTATCTCACCCAACTCAAGTTCAAGTTCACACTTATATTTCAATTCATTCCAAACAAGCCGTACTGTATTTTTAATTTCATCATTAATGTTCGCCATTTCCATTCGATCACTGTCAGGCCTAGCAAACTTTTTCATGCTATTAACAATGTCTTGAATTCGATTCATCCCCTCCAACGACTCATCAAACAAAGGCACAATATCAGACATGATGTACTCTATTTCACAGGCGTCTACCTGTTTAAGTAGAGGCTTAATCTCTTCCCAGTTCGGAACCTTATCATAATCATCTTGAGTTAATGCTTTTAGCACTAGACAAGGAATGATTGCTTGTTGAAGCTTTTGAAAATAGTCTGACAGAACCTCAATATTACTTTTCACAAACCCTGCAGGGTTGTTGATTTCATGGGCGACACCCGCAGACAAAAAGCCCAAACTGGCCATTTTTTCACTTTGCACTAATTGAGACTGGTTCTCTCTCAGCTGCTGATAGGCAAATTCAATGGCTTTAGTGCGTTTATGAATCTGACGGGACATGTTCGTCGAGTTTTTTGCAAGATCATTTAGCTCTTTGATATTACTAGGAATTTCTGAAAACTCCCTGATTTTTCCATCGGCCAACAAGTTCGTTTGATCTCTCAACGCTAAAATAGGCGCGACAAAATACTTTCTCCCCAAATAAAAGCTGATCAGAGCAAACAAGAGTAATGCAACGGTCAAGACCATCAGCACCAAACCAAGAATTTGCCGCTCATGCGCTAATTGAGAAGACACATCCGCAATGTATTCAATATTCAACCCCAGTTCAGGCCATTTCGCGGTTCTAATCTCACCCGATAGATTGCGCCCGATAGAAGCAACAATTTGTTTGCCTTGTTTAATGTTGATCCGTTCATCTATCAACCGGCTTTTTAGCTCCAGATAATTACTGATCGCAATGAATGGAATTTCTGTAATCAATGCACCTTCCGTATTTTCTAGGTAAAGTACAGGAACGGAAATCCGCCAAAAAAATTGATTTGTCACTGAATCAAAATTAACACTGAAACCACTGGTCACCTGACTGGATAGCACACCTTTAACATCATTTGCGTTTGTGTAATCGAAAGAAGGTGAAAGAGTTCTCTGATATATAGATTCGCCCTGGAAGTCCACTAGAACCTGCTGAGGCTGGCCTCCAATTAAATATATCTGATTAAAGAAGTCGCTAATGATTTCTTTGTACTGAACGGGTTGCATTACTGCTTGTCGAATCACCGAGAAACGTGTTTGATCGACTAAAGCAGCTTCGTAATTTCGGATAAAGCCTTCGAACTCAATTTTCAAACTTGCAATACGCTCATTGATGTATTGATCACGAAGCGTTTGATTACTTTGCTTTAATTGACCATAAACAATGCTCAATAAAGCCACAGCAAGAATGACATAACTGATCAGCATGAAAATACTGAATGCATTAGCTATGCGAATACCCTCTGATTTTAATGCTCGATCGGCCATAATATCTCCTGTGAGTAATAATGATTACATCTCAGTATTTAAATGGATTACACCGTTCTTATCGTAGAATCCCATGGCATAGTGCTTAGGGCTTAACGCTTCATGAGCATTCGTATTATTATGATCGTAGGTCGAAAACGGCTTTTTATATTCACCGATGAGTCCTTTAACAGGATGAGGTAAATCCTCAAGCATCCTCTTCAGATCCTTACGAATGTCTCGAATGGATTGCTCCGTATTCACCTGCTCTAACGTTGAGATCAATAACTTCGTTAAATCGTAGGCATGAATAAACCCAGTGGGTGCATGAATGTCTTCTGCGGCGTGAATCTCATCTGGGAATAACTGGCGTGCCCTGTTTACAACCTCATGACCAATCCCATTGTCGGAGTTAGATAAAAACGAAAAATCCGTCTGAATAAATTCTAAATTCATCACTGAACGAGAATATCGGCTCAAAGACGAATAAAAAGAACCACCCGTTATCCCCCAGTGGCTACGAATAGGAATGCCCCTCGTTTTTTCAGAGCCCATAAGCGCTTCAATGATGATTTTCCCCTCTGGCGCGTTACCAACAAAGAAAACAACATCCGCGCCTGAGTTCTCAAGCGATTTAGCAATCAGTTTGGCTTCATGGACGCCTAAATTCCAATTAAACCAATGTTTACCAGCCGGAGACACACCCAACTCCTCCAACGTATTCATCATGGTTTTTAAGTTAGATTTGCCCCAACCCGTTTGCTCTAAGATAAGAAACGGTTTTTTGAACCCTTCTTTATTAACGGCTCTTTCAGAAATGAACGCACCGGCTCTTGAATCATCAATTGATAACCGGAACACCCAGTTTTCAGACGGTGTCGATCGAGTAATAGGGCCAGCGGCAGCCCAAGGAACTAGCGTAAGCACCTCATTCGCGTTTATATAATCTTTATTGGCCAGTAACGGAGGGGAATGTAGACCACCAAACATCAATAAGCCTTGATCATCCGAAAGGAACTCTTCAATGTGCTTCTTACTTCTCGGCGTACTCCCACGGTGGTCTTTCCTTACGATTTCTAATGTCACATCACCAACCTTAAAATCTACTTCAGAGAGTGCAACACTGATTCCTTGCTCAATAGCATGCCCCGCGACTGCAGCGCCACCAGAGAGATCCGCATCTAAATAAATTTTTAGATGATTCGATCGATGTTGTTCGTTGTCCGGAAAGACATTTTCACCAACCACGTTGACTGAAAAAACAGCGCCAACCAAAAGAACAATACACCAATGTATGATTCCCTGTTTAACCATATTGCCTCCTTGCATATCAACATACTAAGATTAGCCAAGTTATTGAAAATCGTATGAGTTTCTTACCAATTTATTTTCAAATATAGGTGAACCTTCACTCTAAACAAACGTAAGAGTGAACTCACATTTGGTCAACAAATAAATAGCGTCACCACTTCATCGCAAGAAGTCTCAATGAATAGCAATCGATCAATCATTCTTTGAGTCAATACGGTGTCTACCGGCAAGAGAATTTGGCCTTTTGGCGTAATCAATGGTTGTGCTAATTTCATACCCGGCGTCAGTCCTCGGGGGCTCACACTTCGAGTTGCACCGGAAATAACACCATCATCGCAGCGATCCATCATCAACAAAAAGTTGTCAACCAACTCAGGGTCGAATACCACTCCAGATTTCTCTTTTAATAACGTCCTTGCGCATCTAGGGGCTTCAGGCTTTTTATGAAATTGTCCTGAGATAAGTTTGTCATAATAGATAACAATCGAGTTAATTCGTGTTTCCAGTCTGTCTTGATCGGTATAGTTCGTTTGTTTGAGTTGTTGAATGGCGTTCACCACACCTTTTAATTGAGAATCAAGACCAATCAACGCTTTCCCGAGCTCAAAATGTTCCATCACTTGTTGTTGCTCTGCTTTTGAGTATTGATACTCACACTTTTTATTTAAGTCATCAGACAGCATTAACTTACCAATGGAATAAAACCGCCCTATTAAATAACACTGGGTTTGCATACTTGTGGGTAAATTCAGGTACTTAGCAAACAAGCGTGCACTTTCAGCGACCCGTTTCGAATGTGACCACTGCTCAGGTAAGCGCTGCTGCATCGATTGCATTAACATCAATAAAACACCACGACCGCGACTTGATATGCCTTCGGTCATATCCTTGTTGCCGTTCATAAGATCATGAGGTTCTTGAACTAAATCCGCTTGCAGCGTTTCAACTACAGGTTCTTTGGACGGTTTATCAGGCATGGTTTGTTTGGCATTTAATTCAGACAACGCCGCTTTGACTTTGGAAACCAGTTGTTTGTTATTCCATGGCTTCTCAATAAATCCATGTACTCGCCCATCATTGATCGCCTTAATCATCAAGTCGTGGTCTGTGTAACCGGAAATCAGCATACGCACTGACTCAGGATAAAAATCATAGGCTCGATTCAAAACCTCAGCGCCATCAACATCGGGCATCCTCATGTCGGATAACACAAGGTCATAGTGATTCTTCTCAAGCATTTCAATGGCGGCCTTACCACCTAATGCCGTATGAAGAACAATAGGCTGGCCATGAAAAGTTCTCGACAAGGATCTAAGAATGGCTGGTTCATCATCAACAACCAAAACAAGTTGTTTACGCTCACAGCCATAGTTAATTGCAGAACTTTGCGTATTCATAAAACGACCTCCTTGCGGCCATTAGAATGTGATTGATTCACTAAGATTACAAAGCCAATAATGGGTAACCATAGAAAACTAATTAATGTAGTAAGCAGCGCAAGATCCATAGATAGAACAGGTCTTACACAAATTAAAATTACAGCCATAAGCAATACACAATAAAGAGACTGATAGAGTTCCCAAACCACCATTCCCTGGACCCTGAGTACGGTATTTGAGATATCCAACATCAACATCCCTATGGCACTAAAGCAAAGAACCGTAACCAAGGGAATTGCATCTTCCCATTGACCGCCAAACAACAAATTAATGTAAATAGGCGCTATGACGGCTTGAATAACAAACGCGATGGACAGAACAGCGCCACCACCAAAGGCATATCGAATCACAGAGGACAGTTTGCCTTTCCTACGAGATTCGCTGAGGTATGGATACAAACTTGCGATGAAACCACTGCTCAATGACTGACTCAACCCTACACCACTGCTTTTAGCAAAACTGTAAAGCCCGAAAAGCTCTGGAGATAACAGACGACCAGCAAACAAAACATCCAACTGTAAACGTAAAACTTTAAGCATTTCACTTCCCAATACCTTACTTGAAAAGCTCAACAGCAAAGGCATATAAAAAGAACAGAACGCGGGCTTAAAAGTTTCAACTTTGGCCGTTATAAATATGGCGACCCAAACCCCTGCGGCTAACAACTTGGCATAGGCAACGGACAGTAAGCCGAAGTCCAATAATAGAAGCAGTGCACCGCTTAAATTATCAACAACAATTGAAATCCCTGATGCAATCCCAAAAAAACGCATATTTCTAACTCGCTGAACCAGAAATACCTTCACAGTTACGATGGGGTAAAGTAAATGGCTGAAAGACATTATGATTAATAGAAGTGTCAGCTCTTCATTGTCGTAGAATCGTGCAATAACCCCCGATACAGCAACCTGAAAAATAAGCAAAGCTATACACACCAACCACTGCAGCGTGATGGCATTACTCGCATAACCTTTCAAGTCTGAAGCATCGCACTGAATAATCTTTGCACCAATGCCCAGCCGAGAAAAAACACGGATCAACTCGTGGCAAACCAACGCCAGCATCACTGTGCCGTATTCAACAGGAGTAAAGTAAGCTGCAAACACGATCAGCGTCACGATTCTAGATGCTCTAGCCATTACTTCAGACACCATCATCCACGATGTCCCTTTAATGAGACCCGATGTTCTCTCACATATCATCGCAACGTCATTTTTGAGTTTATGTAAACAAGGGAGACTCATAAAGAAACACCCATTCTTGCACGAATAGAATTATAGAAACGCTTCAATTGGTTACGAGCTGTCAAAGGCACTTTTACTACACGCTTTTTCTTAGATGTTGACTCATCTAAAAACAATTCATCATTTCTGACTAACACATCACTTTTTGTTATTGCTGAGTCTCTTAAGCGTCGCATAGTTGAAAACACAGGGTAAGATTTAAGAGATTGATCCAGCAACGCCCATAGCTTTTCATAAAAGTCTTCTTGACGATCAAATAACCACCAAGTGCTGCGGACTGCCGTAGTAAGTTTGTGATGTACTATATAGAGCGAATAATCCAACAAGTTCGGTTTATACAAATCATGAAGCGGCCCCTGACTGTAATGACGAATGTAATCATCTAACTCAACGTCCGAATTATTGTTCCAACGTGAATCAATGGTTTTGATGAACGGTTTGCCGTGAGCCAAATGAATTAAGTGCCCGTTTTCTCCCCATCCGACCTGATCGGTTTCTGGAATTACAGTACAAGCGGATAAAAGCAAGGTATTGAAAAACTGTCTCACGTCCGGGCAATTTCGAACAATAATCACTCCTGAATTAAAGCGACCGCTGTATCCGTTGGCGAGATAAAGTGATTTCCCTTCTTCACTTAGACTTTCAATATCAGGCGTACAATCACGAACTTGAGTGTCTGCGTCTAAACAAACAACCCATTGATGACCAACATTAAGAGCTTCTTGTATGAGTGCTATTTTCAACCAAACGGACTCTTTTCCTAAGGACGTTACTCCAGAACGAGTTACTCTTTGATAGCAATAACCACGATCATCACAATATTTCTGATGACTGTCGAGGTTCTTACGGTACAGCCATTGATAGCCATTAAAGGCGAGAGAAAAAACCAATAAGCCGTCGTTGTTAACATCCTTATTTAACATGGTTTAGGCCCTCTTCTTTTGAGTTACCGACCGATTTACCAGAGTTAGACCACCTATAGCCATCATGGCAAATTTCTCAATCGGGGCATAAATAACTTTAGGTAGGAGCGATAAATAAGCACACATATAACTGCCGTATGTTCTTACTGGCTCATCACATAAAATCTTAGGGTTTGTAAAGATCGCGCCATGAATAAGTACGATCGCTTTCAAACCATCACCGGAGTGAACCGCCCTGCGAGCTAGATATCGTTTCTGATACGCTTCTGCAAGACTGTGCCACTTTTTAAAGAAGACAGGGAATCTTGGTGTCATTTTTAAAGAAATATAACGCCAAGACTTCAACTGTTTTTCTACATCCGAGGACAAACCGCCCTCATTCACCCGATAGCACGTCAGTGCTTGAGGAATACCTTCAAACACAGCCCCTTCTTTTAAGGCACAACGTAACCAAAACTCCACATCCTCAGATTGACGCATGGTTTCATCAAAGTACTGATAATGCATATGGTTATGATAATAAACACGCTCTGACACTCTCTGTAATAACGAACGTCTGATCACAGGTGCAGATCCATTACCTACAGGGTTACGGCAATATATATGCTCAGGTGTGATACCTTCGAGTTTCGGGTATTGACCAATACCAAGTTGCTCATTCTGTTCGTTCACAAACAACGAAGGTGAATAGCTGACATCAATTTTTGGGTTGTGCTGAAAATGCGCATAATGTCGAACTAGCTTCTCTGGTAACCAGTAATCGTCTGCATCCAATAAAGCAATAAAGACGCCTCGGGCGGCATTAATACCAGAATTCCTGGCTGCAGCTAGCCCTTGATTATCTTGATTAACAATACGAATACGATAATCACAATAGCTTTGAAGAATGGATAAAGAGCTGTCCGTGGAACCATCGTTCACACAAATAATTTCGAAATTTTGAAAGGTCTGAGCAAGTACAGAATCAATGCAGGTATTTAGGTATTTTTCTACGTTATATACTGGAATGACCACAGAAAAAATAGGAAGACTCATAGGTTTTGCTCCATAAATAAATATATTTATAAACAGAGCAAAGCGAATGCCAACGGCAGAGAGAGCATCTAACCGATTGTTTTATATAACCTTATAATAAAGCTAATGAATAAAGTCTCTTATTTTTTTCTTAAATTAAAAATTTTTTTGCAAAATCAAAGTCAACGTGAAAAATACAGTTAATACAACAAACCAACAATAGCCAATTTAATCTTTCCAGCTTTGAATCTTTCTATACAGAGTTGAAGGACTGACCTCAAGTAAACTGGCCGCCTTCACAACATTCCCTTCACAGGACTTCACTGCATTTTCGATCGTAATTCGCTCAACCTCATGCAAAGGCGTCACACATGCAGAGATCTCACCGACGGCAGCTGAAGCGCTGGCTACATCATTTAAGGATGAACCCGTTAAGGACGACTGATTCAGTGAGGACGCGAGCGATTCATCCAACATAGAACCAGAATTAGTGGATCGATTTATCTCTGACGAGCTGTTCGAGTTCACCTGTTGAAGTCCAACGGTCGATGCATTGCTGTTGTCTCCGCCCGAAAAGCCCAAAGCGATTTTAATGTCCTGCTCTGCCACTAGCGGCCCTTCTGACATAACCACGGCACTGTAAATGGCATTTTCCAATTGCCTTACATTCCCCGGCCACCTATACCCTTCAATAAAGCGTTCTGCTTCTTGAGAAAAGCCCACTAGGATTTTATCTTCTTTCTCAGTAAAGCTTTGAAGGAAATGCTGAGCCAGTAAAATCGCATCACTGTCTCGATCAATCAATGAAGGCAAGTTAATAGAAATCACGTTTAACCGATAATATAAATCCTCTCGTAACTTGTTATCGGCGATCGCCACCAAAGGGTCTCGGTTGGTCGCACACACAAAACGTATATCAACCTTTTCTACTCTATTACTTCCCACTTTCTGGAACTCACCCGTCTGAATGAATCTTAATAGCTTGGCCTGTAAACCGATGTCCATTTCAGACAACTCATCCAAAAACAGTGTTCCGCCATCCGCCAAACTTGCGGCACCATCTCGATGATTAATCGCGCCTGAGAACGCCCCCTTTAAATGACCGAATATCTCAGACTCCATTAACTCACCTGGTATGGCTGCGCAGTTAATTGCAATGAAAGGCATAGAACTGCGCTTACTAATGCTATGAATTGCTTGTGCGGCGACTTCCTTACCCGTACCACTTTCACCAGTAATGAATACGGAGGCACTGCTCGGCGCTGCGCGTTCGAGTGAATTGTAAATAAACTGCATTGCTACAGAAGAACCGACAAACCCCTCAAACTCTTCTTTCATGATGCTTTGGTATTGAGATAAAGAACGACGAAGAAGGGCTCGCTCAGCCACCACCTGCTGCGTATTAATTGCGTGTTCAATGGTTTGAACCAATTGGGCCGCATCCCAAGGCTTATTGATGTATCCCCAGATACGGCCGTCATTAATGGCCGACATTACAGAGTCATTATCACTGTAACCGGAGAGAATGATGCGAACCGTCTCTGGGTAACGATCAGCAATAATGGCCAACAACTCAGCGCCATCCATCTCTGGCATTTTCATGTCTGAAATTACAACATCAACAGGCGATTCTTCAAAGATCTCCAGCGCTTCCTGAGCACTGCTCGCGAACAAGCATTCTGCTTGAATGTTCCTCATCACACGGCGCAATGCCTGAAGTATCGATATCTCATCATCAACGAACATGATTCGAGCTTTATTAATCAAAGGTGAATCCATTCCGAGCTCCGCAACTTATTCCTAAGAAAGACCTATTTCTAGTTTAGCTGGAGATACGTCAATCACCAGACAGACGGTCATAAACACCTAATCAATTTCAAAATTCATTTTTATTTTGATTTTCAAAATGAGAAACCCCAAATAAACAAACCTCAAAAAACACAAAAAAAGAATCAGAAATATCTATATTTTTCAGTTAGTTACAAAAACAGAAAAGCATTGGCACACCCTTTGAAATGGTTTCCTTAAACCTAACCAGAAAGGATGTCATCGTGAGAACCGAAAACTTGATGCCATATTTGGCAAGTTCCAGAAAGCCCATTGACCGCTTTGATCGGGCTTTGGCACTCATTCTTCTAATTTTATGCATTCCCATCGGCGCCTTAAACACGGTGCTCGCGGTGTTACAGGGAAAGTCCATATTCAAGTATTCAACTAAGTTTGATATTACTGGCCATCCCGTACATTTGAAGCGATTCAATTGCGGGTGGTCAGTACACAGCATAAGGCTATGGGATGTGTTGAAAGGACGTTTCGCGTTCTGTGGCCTTCCACTCTTTGATGAAAGATTGGAAATCCCGTTACTTTCTCATAAACGATCTTCTGAGATGAAAACCGGGCTCATCAGTTTGTACGGTATTCATCAGCAAATCGGTCTAATGGAAGCAGATACGGAACAACTGCTCGAAGAACAGTTGAAATGCAATCAAGTTAAGGCGCACCTTAGATTGCTGCTAAAAGGAACCTTATGCAACTTACTGTATAAGAGAAACTTACCATCGCCCGATCATTTTTATCTCTTTGGTATAAAGATCAATAACCAAACAAAAGCCAAAGCCATTCAATGGATCACTCAGCCACGAAAGAAACACTGCAACATCGGTGTATTCGTTAATGCGCATTCAATGAACTTGGCCGTATCAGACCCTACATTTCAGGAAAATGTAAACAAGGCCGACCAAATATTTGCCGATGGTTCCGGAGTGAGACTGGCAGCAAACCATCTAGGTATATCGTTAAAAGACAACATTAATGGCACAGACCTGTTACCTCATTTGTGTAAATCAGCAATTAAAAAGCATCTATCGATTTATTTACTCGGTGCAGAACCCGGTGTCGCGAAACAAGCCAGTAAAAATTTAACTAAACGCTTCCCTAAACTGCATATTGCAGGTACGCATCACGGTTTCTTTGAGGCAAATGAGACAGAAGATGTTATTAAGAAAATTAACGCCAGCCAATGCAATATTTTATTAGTCGCTCTAGGCTCTCCGATTCAAGAAAAGTGGCTGTTGGATAACAGAGATGCATTGCACTGCAGAAATGCCTTAGCCGTCGGAGGCCTTCTAGACTTTTACGCAGAAAAGATATCCCGTGCGCCTCGATGGATGCGAGAAATCGGGATGGAATGGGTATGGCGATTGATTCAAGAACCGGGCAATAAGTGGAAACGCTATGTACTTGGTAATCCATTGTTTCTATTAAGAATGTACTTCCATAAAAAGGAGAGTCACCTATGAACCTTAAAAACTATGCAGGTCTGCCTGAAGCGGCACAACGGATTCTCGCATTGATTGCACTGATACTGTTAAGTCCAGTACTGTTGATTACCATTGTATTAATCAAAGCAGAAAGCAAGGGACCTATACTGTTCAGCCAGGTAAGGGTTGGCGAACAAGGCAGACGCTTTTTAATGTATAAGTTCAGATCCATGTATCAAATGGACGATCCAAAATACATTGACCCAGCCACGATGAAAAGTGACCGAGACGGCGTTTGCAATAAGTACTATAACGACCCTCGTATCACAAAGGTCGGTCGAGTCATTAGAAAGTTATCGATTGATGAATTGCCTCAACTGATTAACGTACTCAAAGGTGACATGGTTTTGATAGGCCCTCGCCCAGCCCTGCCTCAAGAAACAGAGCGATATCAGTGGTATATGCTTGAACGATTCAATGCAAAGTCTGGGCTTACAGGTTTATGGCAAGTATCAGGCCGCGCAGACACAACGTTTGAACAACAGATTGAACTTGATATTCAGTACGTCAGAGAGCGTTCTCTTTGGCTGGATCTAAAAATCATCTTAATTACCGTTCCTACCGTTCTATTAGGGAAAGGCGCTTATTAAAATCAAAATCGAGAATAAAAAACTAACATTGTGTACCACCATTCAAGCCGCCAGTAACCACATTCACATCGTTACTGGCGACTTGCGTGTTACTTATTCCAAACACTTTAGAGCCTGATTTTAGATCCTTCCTCGTTTTAAAACGATTCGCAATATAACCACTTCTCACTTTGCAACCTGCAAAACCAAAGCTAAAAAGAAGAAAAGTAAAATAATTTATTCATATATTTCAACAACTAACAATAAAAAATAAAACTGGCACATCCATTGCAAAATCTAGATATAACTTTTACATATTTATGGAATCAATATGCAAAACTGGATGAACAACATAGCATTGGTTATTGCCGTCAGCCTCCTATCATGTGGCTGTACGCAGCATCATGCAGTTGTTTCTCCTGAAAACCCAAGTCAAAAATTATATGGAACACCTGGAGCCGCAGGCGATCAGTTCAGACACGGTGAAGCACCCACTCATGTGTACGCAACGGATATTGATTGCTCAGTGTTTGCTGACGTAGGTGCACCGGTTAATTACTTAGCCGATATGCCAACCAACAGCTACAAAGGCAACTTCGCAAAACACCTTAGTCGTCAATTAACACCGACCAACCCAGCCGATTCAATCGGTTTACCTTTAAGCCCTGGTGACCTAGTCGAATTAGTGATTGAGAATGGTGAAGGTTTTAATGGCAAGTACGTCGTCGACTCAAACGGCAACCTAAACATACCTTACATTCCACCAGTGAGAGCTATCGGCGAACCCCTTCATAAGGTGTCTCAGAAGATTGAGCTAAGCCTAACTAGAAATAGAATATTTCAACCGGCTTACAACTTAGTAAACCTACGTGTTTTGCAGTGGTCTGAAATCGAAGTATCGGTTGCAGGGGCCGTATTCGAGCCCGGTCGTGTTCGCATCAATACAAAGATATCAGAACAGATTCTTGATCAGCGCATCAATGCGCCAGGAGACCACTCTTCAACTCGTATGATTTCTGAAGCAATACGAGCTGCATCTGGCATCAGACCGGACGCTAAGTTAGACCAAGTTATGTTGATTCGCGATGGCTGGCATGTAGAGGTTGACCTGATGGGGATATTTACGGGCGAAAGCGTAAGAGACATCCCCCTAGTTGCAGGTGATCGCGTAATCGTTCCAAGTACTGGGTGCTTCCAACAGTATTTAGTTCGTCCTTCTCAGATCACACCAAAAGGATTCCGAGTGTTCTTATCAAATTTGATTGAGCCTGCAAGCAACAACAGCAGCGCTGCAATCGGCCGTTTCAGCAGCAACTTACCTTATGGTTCACGCCTGCTTCACGCAGCGGTATCAGCCAACTGCGTAGGAGGGACTCAATTGACCGACGCACCAAGAAAGATTGTTCTTGCAAGTCGAAACCCAATCACGGGTGAGACCCAAGTCGTCGAGCAATCGATTGAACTGTTAATTCGTCAAGCACATCTGGATCAAATCAATCCGTATTTGATGCCTAACGATGCCATCGCGTGTTACGACTCGGACGTCACCAATGTTCGTGAAGTAGCAAAATCCATCACTGAAATTCTACTTCCATTCAACATTTAGGGGTGATGAGATGAGAAGCACAATTAAACCCGGCCACTTTCTTAAAGAATTCGATCCTAAGGATGCATGGCGCGCTCACTCAAAATCAAAGTACATCTGGGCAATGATTTTATGCTACCTACTGTTGGCGTTAATTGTATTTCTTTATCTTAAACAACAGCCAATATTTAGCAGTAACTTCTCGCTTGTTTTACCCGGGACAGGGCATTCAAGCAACTTTAATCTTGATGATGTCGGTCAGGCAAATTCGCAAACCAAATCGGCTTATGGCGGTTCTGGTTTTAGCCCAAGAGTGAACTACAAAGAAATACTTCGCAGTAAAGAAGTTGTCAACCAAGCGGCTTTTCTAGTTGGCATTGATGGCAAACAATTCAAAGTCCCAAAAGTTAAGCTAATTCAACAAACTTCCATCATTGAAATTGATGTCTTGGGTGAAACATCTGAGTACGCACAAAGCAAAGCAGCTGCACTGTATGACGCATTTCAAGACAGACTGTCCCAACTTAGGCAAGATGAAACTCAACGCCACTACGAAAGCGTTGCAGAAGTACTTGATCATTATCGCATTCGTTTAGCTCGCGCAAGACAAGGTGTCATTGAATTTCAAGAACGTTCATTGCTTGTCTCTCGTGATCAGTGGGAGCAATTAACCTCACAGTTGACTGATCTTCAGCAAAAGCAAATGTATGTCGCGGCCGATGCGAAAAGCAAAGAAGATTATGTACGCCAATTAAGCCTCGACTTGCGTATCTCGCCTTCCCTTGCAGGCCAAGCCTTCGCACTTCAAAGCGATACCTTATTTCAAAGTTACATGCGTGAATTGGATACCAGCGGCAGTCGCTTAAGTGAATACCGTTCACGTTGGGGTGAAAAACACCCAAAGGTTCAGTCTGAGCAAGGCCGCTTCCAAAAAGCAAAAAATATGTTAATGCAACGCAGCGTTAACATCGTAGGGCAGCAATCCGCTGAGGCTTTGTATGAGATGAGTTTACAAATCAGCCCCCACAGAGCTCAGCTTTTCTCAGACCTGGTGGAAAACTTTGCAACTCTGCAAGGCAAGTTAGCGGAAATCTCTGAACTGGCTCAAGCAGAACATAAACTGGACAGCACACTTAAAATCTACGCTCGTGAAATGGTTGAACTGGAGCGCTTAGAACGAGAAGTCCAATTGGCGGAAGCCGTCTATACCTCGGCTGCCGCAAAGCTTGATGCATCTAAATCAGACATCTTCGCGTCTTACCCGATTGTTCAGTTGCTTTCACCCCCGTCTTACCCAAGAAAGCAGAAAAGTCCAAAACTTATACTTGCCATTGTTATTGGTCTTGGCGGGTTCATTATCATAACTATAGGATTCTTAGTGATATGGCAGCGCGACTACCTTATCAAACGACTGCTGAAGAAAAGCTAGTCTGGTTCAGTTTGATCCTGACTTATGTCTTCTTCACTATCGGCAGCACCTACGTTGTAGGCTGTGTTGTAGGCTGGATGATCTTTGGCATCTGCATGCTTCGCACCTTCATTCATGGGAAGCCAGCTAACGGACAGATACCAATCATCATCTGGTGTTGGATACTCTCAATGTTCGTTATGTTGATCGCGCTTCTTATGGCACATGCAGAGCAAGATTTGGGCTTAGGTAAAACCATTAAGTCCAGCATCGGTTGGGCAAAAGGTTGGGCCTTATTAGCATTATTTCCAATGCTGGGTGCCTTTTGCAATATCCGCCCTCAATTGATCATCAGAGCCTGCTGTGTTGTCAGTACGCATTCATTACTGTTCCTTTTCATTGGTCTGGCGCTTTCTATAGTCGGCTTTTCAGGCCACCTATTCATCTCACCAATTAAAGCCATCGGCGGCCCAGGCGCAGACTTCTTTACTGTTAGCTTTTATGCACTTAACCCAGAAACAGGTGCACCACGCTGGCGTTTCTTTGGTCCATGGGCGCCGGCTGCCGGCCTATTGAGCTGCGTTTATTTAGTCTTGTGTTCCCTTGAAACGGATAAGTTCTGGCGCAGAATGGGCATCGCCGGTGCCGTCGCTATCTGCCTATTTTGTCAGTCTCGTGCGGGCTGGGTTATTTTCTGCATGTTGATTCCTCTGTTAATACTGGATAAGCAACTGACCAACCCAAAACTTTGGATCTTTTCTGCACTGGTCATTTGTGCTGTTGGTTTATTAGGCGAAGCCGTGATCGAAGGGATTCTAAACACCTATGAAGAGATCAAACAAAGCCGACCAAAATCCACTCAGGTAAGAGCGGCACTTGAAGAAATCGCTCTACAACGCTGGGAATCTGAAGCACCGATATGGGGTCACGGTATTGTAGAGCCTGGGCCAAAAAGCGTTGAATTCATGCCCATAGGTAGCCACCACAGTTGGTTTGGCCTTCTGTTTGTAAAGGGACTGGTCGGTTTCGTCGCGTTAGCCGTGCCTATGGCCCTTACTGCCGCGTACCTAATAATGGAATCGTTCTACAGCAAAACGGCTCGTATTGCGTTCTTATTGCTGATCATTTTGTTTTGTTACAGCTTCACCGAAAACCTTGAAATTCTTACCTATATATTCTGGCCTGCACTGATTTGGCTAGGTATAGCGTTGAACCCACAGAAAAGGCATTTACTTGAAAGTAAGGATCACAACTATGAATATATCTGATGCATATTTGGTTGGTTATTATGGGATGAAAAACAGTGGCGATGACGCGCTGTTGGCGGCCACCATCTGGGGAGCAAAAAACTTCCAAAATACAAAACATGTAAAAGCCAGTACGCCCATTCCGTTACTGTTACGAGACACTGACCCATTTGAAGCTCTCATCAAAAATAAACAAAGTTTTCGCGGTCAGAATCGTCTTCTTAATTACAGAGAAGCGTTCAGTGCAGACAGAATCATATTCGGTGGCGGTTCGGTGTTACATACCGCACAAGACATTAATATAAAACGCCACATGATGTCTCTTTCACAAAGCGACAACAACATAGCGGTGGGTGTAAGCATCGGACCGTTTAAAGATACGGAAGCAGAACAGGCTTGCATCAAGTTTCTCAATCAATGCGATTATGTGGCCGTACGTGACTTACACAGCTACAAATTAGGTCGAGACATCGCGCCCAATGCAAAAATAAAATTGAGCTTTGATTTAGCACCTCTTCTTCTAAAGCATGACAGCTTCGAATTTAAGCCGATGACTCGCCGAGGCATCGCTGTTTGTTTATGCCCAAAAGAACACGCCAAAAACCAGCCCGATTTAGAACATCAACGACTGGTTGAAATCAGCGAAGCGTTACTTGAAGTCTATAAACAAACGGGCGAGCCAATTCACCTAATAAACATCAACGGCCACTCAGAATTTGGTGATGACAAGGTTCATCAAGAATTGAAAGCAATGATCGGTCAACAAGTGCCTTGCACCGTCGTGCCTTACGATCCAAATCCGTTTCGCTTACTTCAAAGACTGGCCAGTTATAAAGCCATAATAAGCATGCGATTGCATGGCAGCATTCTTGGTTTCTTAGCCGATACCCCCGTGTTATCGCTTAATTATCACGAGAAATGCATTGGCTGGTGCGATCAAATTGGTATGCCACAGTCATTATCCATTGATGCAGAAGATGTAAATCATGAATCCATGGCTTTAAGTCTATTAAAAGGGTTGGAGCACGGTTTCGAAAAGCCACGCCTAACCGTTGAAGAATCCATTCAGAGATCGCTAATCAACTGGAAATAAACACTTAAAACGAATTTATGTTGGAGAAAAACAATGATGAATCAAGACATGAACCCAATTATTTCTGTCGTTATTCCGCTGTACAACAAAGCGGCGCACATTTTAGATGCCATTGAATCCATTGAAGCTCAAACACTTCCTGCGTTCGAAATCGTCATCGTAGATGATGGTTCAACCGACAACGGCGCGGATCTAGTACTGCAACAAGCCAACAAAAAAGTTCGATTATTTAAGCAAGCCAATGCGGGCGTTTCAGCCGCAAGAAATAAAGGAATTAACGAATCAAACGGTGACTTCATCGCCTTCCTTGATGCGGATGATGTTTGGTTGCCTCATTTTTTAGAAGAAATGGGTCACTTGATTCAAAGTCAAAAAACAGCCTCCGTTTATGCCTCTTCATATCAAATGCGATACAACTTTACTCGATATGAAAATCCTAAGATCAACTTTAAGAAACCCATGGCCGAAGCCGGTTTACTTAAAAATTATTTTGAGGTTGGCGCAAGCGGCGCACTGCCATTCTTCATGTCTTCCGTTGTGTTCTCTAAGCAACTTATTCAACAAATTGGAGGGTTTCCTGAAGGTGAACCGATGGGAGAAGATCAGGATTTATTCTGCCGTGCCGCGTTAAACTGCGATATCGCGTACAGCCCAAAGGTATTAGCCATTTATGAAATGGACAGTGAGAATCGAGCATGTAAACGAAATATCCCTGCTGAAGAATGCCCATTCAGTAGAAGGTTAAAGCAGATAAACCCAAGCCAAGTCCCTATCCAGACTTACAACCATATTATGGATTACACCGCAGCTCATATCCTTCACTTGGCCAAACTCAATGTTGAAGCAGGTAACTTATCTGCAGCGAAAGGCCTGCTCGAAGACCCTAGATGCGCTCGTAAGCCACTCAAGCGATTCGTAAACCAAACTCGTTATGCAATAAAAAAGTTCGCAGCTCAATTCATTTTCAAAATGCAATTCGAATAATCAAAATGCAACGCAACTTTAGATTATTTAGAAATAGATGGTAAAAAACCAAACAAAAAAAAACAAGCAAACCACTGATAATAAAAGACTTTTAAAAACCAGAAGGAACTGGCACAAAAGCCGCAATAAATAGAATACCTATTACTCGGAGCATCAAATAATGAAGAAGAATAAAGTATCTATGAAACAAACAGTGACGATTTGCTCACTGTTGGCTTGTGCACCCGCCATGGCAACCAGCATTCTTGACGGAGATTACACATGGACCTTTCTATCAGGCAGTGATTGGCCAATAGGCTACAATCAAAACACAGGTAAACCCGATAACCTTGTATGGGGCTATAACGATTACTCTGCAGATTTTTTTAACCGCATTAATAATGCCCTACCAGAAAGAGAAGTGAATGAAGCCTTCTTAACCGATGATGCAGGCGCGAACATTCATCTAACGGAAGAAGCAGAAGTGTTTATCACGTTTGTACACGAAGGTGCTGGCTATAAAAACTCATTCGGATATTTCACATACGACGCAAGCAATCCACCAACAACGGCATCTGAAGTCAGTGAAACCATTATTTTTCCTAATTTGTCCTTTCCGCATCTAACTAACGGCCATCGTCTAAGCATTGGCACCTTCCCTGCTGGTACGTCCATTGGCTTTTTTATCGCTGCCAACGGGTTCTGGTACGACACTGGCGTTAAACCGTTCGCTGTACCTTATTACTATTCTCTAAAAGATTTAAACCCAGATCCAACCGACGAACTTCGCCAACATAACGTACTACTGTTCGATGAGGAAGTAGACGAAGTCATTATTGGTTTTGAAGACTTACCTAGATCTTGGGGTGACAATGACTTTAATGACGCCGTTTTCACAGTAAGAGCCTCTCCTGGGTCTGCAATTGATACAACCGCTCTAACCACCATGCCTGATGCCGATGACGACGACGCTGATGGCGTCATCAACAGCGAAGACGAATTCCCGAACGACTATAACCGAGCAAGCAGTGCGTATTATCCATCCAGCGAAGATTACGTCACCTTAGCTTATGAAGATAACTGGCCTAATTTAGGCGATTACGACATGAACGACTTAGTCATTCGTGAGCGACTTCAAACGGCCTTTAATGCTGACGGTGATATTACTGGATTCATTATTCACGGTTACATTGATGCTCGTGGCGCTGCCCACCATAACGGTTTTGCGTTACGCCTAATGGATCTCGCAGCCGCAGACGTTGATTCAGCGACATTAACGATCGACGGAGAAGAATACAACAAGACGCCCGAAGAATTTCAAACCAATCCCGTGATCGTGCTCTGGACGGACAGCCATGAGTTCACAGAGACAAACGAAGGCGGAAGCTGCCAGCACTTCAACACGCGTAAAGATTGTACCGAATTTTCTCCAGTGCCGTTCACTTTAGACGTTACATTTGAGAACTATCAAACCACCTTAAATCATTCTGATATTGATTACTTCATATTCAGAACGAACAACCGCGCTCGTGAAATCCATTTTGCCGACTATCCACCGACGGATTTGTTTGATCATAACCAGTTCGGCCGATTTGATGATGATTCAGATCCAGAAACATCGCGTTATTTCAGGAATGATCAAAACTTACCTTGGGCATTGCAGATTAATACCGACTGGCGTCATCCACAGGAGTACATAGATATCATTTGGGCATATCCAGATTATGAAGATTGGGTAGAGAGTTCTGGAGAGACAAACCAAGACTGGTTCGAAACCAGTGACTTGGATACACACTATTACTAATAGTGCTGCCATAGACAGAACAATCACAAAAGAACACTATACTTGTAGGAATTGAGGATTTTACGATGACGAACCCTATAGAAATCACAAAAAAAACACCGTCTCTGCTACTTATTCTGACGATGTTTACCCTCGCCCTCACCGCATGTGGTGGTGGAGGTGGTGGCGGCTCAAGTGACAGTACATCTGCCAGCCCGACGCAGACCACAACATCAACGTCGGAAGAAACTGAGACAGAAGCAGTAAACGGCCCAGCAGAAACATCACTGGATCTACAAGCAAAAAGTACATTCACGTTTACCGATCGCCAATCCGTCGAGTTTTCTATCGATGCTCAAGATCCAAATGGGAATGTTCTTCCGAACAAATTGGTCTCCATTTATAAAGTGTCTGATGAAGTAGAAGAATGGACCGATGAGCACCTCGATAAAGCAGAACTCATCCTACGAGGAAAAAGTGATGATTTAGGCCACTTCGGACGCCAACTGGAACTGCCTGGTCGAGTCAGCCAAGTATTACTCGCCCTTTCCCACATAGGCATTGAAAACAAGGTACTTGTTCCCATCGAAGACGGTGAAGTCACCTACTTATTTAAATAATCCCAAAGAGGTACTGCGCGTGAACAAAAGCGCAGTACTTCCCTCCCCCTGAAGCAGAATTAAATTCTCTTCTTATGCGTAAACCTCGAATTATGTCCTAAAATTCCTTTAGGCATCTTCAGCTCGTAAAGAACTGACGTAACGGTTGAAGCGCTATCACAAGTTAAAATCTGCATACATTTTTGGAGTAATTGCGGCTTGTTTAATTTTAAACGTGCAATCCCATCACAGCTAGGCCGAAGGCTATTATTCACCATCGTCGCCATGAGCAGCGCTGTCACTGTAATAACAACCATGATCATTCTTCTACTGGATTACAAACAAGATCTCTCCGTACTGGAAGATCATCAAGCCCGGATCAAAAGTGTCTACCTCAAACAACTGAGTTTGGATTTATGGGAATTTGATTGGCCCAAAGTAGAGTTAAAACTGGAAGGTTTATTGAACTACCCTGAAAACGAATACGCTTACATTGTTCTGAAAGGCGGTGAAAAGAAATCGCGGGGCATGTCTGTAGACAGCAAATACACAGAACTCAAAGAATACTCGCTGACCTATCAAGAAAAAGAAATAGGCACCCTCTATTTGCAAGTTAATTACGGCTACGTTTACGACAGACTGATCGACAAAGCCATCAACATATTAATGACGCAATTCGTAAAGACCTTCATTGTATCCCTGTTCATTTTAGCCATTGTCCATCGAATGGTGACACGACACTTATACCGCCTTGCAAACTTTGCTAAAAACCTGTCATTTGATTCATTGGAAAACAACTTAGAACTGGCCAGAGAAAAACAAAACGACGAACTTCAAGTGGTCACAGATTCACTCAACCAAATGCGATCAAACTTAGCTTCTGAACTTGAACACAAAGAAAAAATAGAACAGGAACTCGAAGTTGAGAGAGGCCAATTAGCGAATTTAAATTTAGAACTCGAAGACAAAGTAGAACAACGAACGCAAGAATTAAGAAAGACCAACACAGAACTTTCTGTTGCCCTTGATAACGTGAATTCTATGATTGAGCAACTTCAAGAAACTCAAAAGCAACTCATTATCCGTGAAAAAATGCTTGCCACTGGAGGCATGGTGATCGGTCTAGCTCACGAATTAAATACACCTCTTGGCGTATGTAAAACCTCGATCAGTGCCATCGCCGATTTCACAAGAACCCTACAATCCGATGTTGATAATAATTGTTTAAGTAAACAAGGGTTTGCTGATTCATTACAGAATATCGATTCACTGTCTGAAATGTGTGAAGAGAGTATTGACCGTATCACTGGGTTGGTAACCACTTTCAAAAAACTGTCTGTGAAAGAAGAATACGAAACCCTCTCCCAAGTCCAATTGATTACATTCATGAAAGACTTTATCGCATGGACAGACACAACACTCAGAAACAACATCAAACTCACGGTTAATTGTTCTGAGAATATAATGATAGAAACCTTTTTCATCTCTTTACATAAAGTACTTCAGGCCTTGGTAGAGAACGCTGCAACTCATGCGTTTCCTGATGAAGCATCAGGCAATATCAACGTCGACATCACGAAAATCCCAGATCAAGATAACATAGTATTCAGTGTTTCCGATGATGGCATCGGAGTTAAAGAAAGCGAACGACAACGCATTTTCGAGCCCTTCTATACAACCCGAAGAACGAAAGGCGAAATTGGTTTAGGCCTTAACATTACCTACAACTTAGTCACCCAAGCGTTGGGTGGAAGCATTGAATATATGGATTCAGAAGGCGGTGGCGCGTGCTTCAATGTCACGTTACCTTTGACGCTAAGGAATAAAGAAACAAAACATTATGAATGAACAATAAAGCAATAGTAATGACCTGCGTTATTGATTCATGAAGGTAAGCACCATGAAAGCGTATTTTCAAACATGGGCATTTGCCCTGATGTATTTGCTGCCAACGCTGGCTCAAGCAGAAGATATATTGATCGTACGAGGCAACGAAAACTACCCTCCCCACGAGTTTATTCAAGACGGAGAACTCATTGGTTTTCACATTGAACTGGTGACCTTGGTCGCTCAATCAATCAATATCGAAACTCGGTTTGAAAGCTACCCATGGAAACGCGCTATTTCAATGATAAAACGAGGCGAAGCGGACGCAATCACCTACGCATCCGCAACAGAAGAACGTAAAAAATTTGCATATTTCATAAAAGGAAATATCATTTCTGAGTCAGCAAGTGGTTTCATTAGCCTAGCATCAAGGGCGAATCTCATTAACTTTGATGGACAATTGAAATCCATCAAAGACTACACCATTGGTGTGCAACTCGGTTACGCCTACGGCAATGAATTTGATAATGCTAACAATTTAAATAAGGTCAATATAAAGTCTATCCCGCAGATGTTTCAAACCTTACGCAAAGGAAGAATTGACCTAGGAATGTTTTCACTGGCTGAATACAAACAATATAAAAAAGAAGGCATCATCGAAGACATCGTATTTATCAAACCCTACGTGAGCGAGTTTAGGAATTACATTGCCTTTTCAAAGCCGCGAAATCGATTAGAAACAGCCCAACGATTTGCAAAGGCCATGGAAACATTTAAAACTACTGAGAGGTACTTGAGCTTGGCTAAAAAATACGGCGTAAGTCGATAAAGCCCGCATTTAACCTGTTACCTCGTCCTCTTATCCAACTATCTTATCCAGCCATCGACTTGGGCGTTGCATTAAAGTGACGTTTGAACTCCCGACTGAACTGGGAAGGACTGGTATACCCAACCATCAAGGCAGCATCATTCGCTCGCTTACCTTCGGATGTGATCAACTCTTTGGCTTTATTCAGACGTACTTTTTTCAAATACTGCAGTGGCGTTTCAGTGGTCACTTGTCTAAAAGCCCTATGAAAGCCCGACAAACTCATGTTCGCCTGTTCGGCCAAGCTCTCAACGGTAATTTGACCGGCATAGTCCTGATGCAAACGATTGAGAACTTTGGCAATACGAGCATAATGACCATCGTGTTTTGCCAAATCAAATAACACATGCCCATTAGCACCCGTCAAAACACGAAAAACGATCTCTTCAACAAGGGACGGACCTAATATTTTTGCTTCGGCATCGTTGTGTAATGTTTTCAATAACCGTTTAAAGGTGTCGTCCAACGCATCATCAACACACGTTGATTTTAAACCGAGGTCCAAACATGCCTTATCATTAGAATAACTGCAGTCCTTCTGAAAAGGTTCGCTCGAAAGTTGATTCACTAGGTTATGCAAGGTTTTAGAATTCACATTAATGGACACCCCCAACAGAGGCAATCCATGTTCAGTAAAGGCCTCACATTCAAGCGGCATAGGAACACCAACAACTAAATAATCACCTGCACCATAGCGAACACTGTCATCACCTAAGTAGATACGCTTGTAGCCTTGGCCCATGACAATAATGCCCGATTGGTACAGCAACGGTTGTCGATTATTACCTTTACTGGTGCGATAAAAGCACACACCAGGTATATTCGTTGAACGTACCCCATCAAGGTCATTCAGCGATTTTAAGTCTGCATACGACTGCATAAGATCAGCTAAACTTTGCATAAACCTCGGCCAAATAAGAAACACTACAAAAAACACAAAATATATTCATTTACAGGAATAGGCAAATATATTCTTTAAATTAGCCTTTTTAATATCAATCAACCACACTAATATGCAACCCATAGATTAAAAAATAAATTAATCAAAGAACACATAATATTTCGATATAAAAAGTTTGATGAGGCGTTACTATGGAATTCTCTTATGTTAATCCAACCCAAATTTATTTTGGCAAAGGTCAGATTGCGAGTATCACTAAAAGCATTCCCACAGACCAAAAGGTTTTAGTCATTTATGGTGGCGGCTCCATTAAAAAGAACGGTGTCTATGACCAAGTCACCGAAGCGCTGAAAGAACATAAGTGGTTAGAGTTCTCAGGTGTTGAACCCAATCCTACAATGGAAACACTGGATAAAGCAGTGAAAGTCGTGAAAGACGAGCGCGTTGATTACATTTTAGCCGTTGGTGGGGGTTCAGTAATTGATGGTTCAAAGTACGTCGCAGCAACAGCGCTTTATGAAGGTGAAGGCTGGGATATTTTGATCGGCAAGCATTCAGCTAAAAGAGCCGTTGCTCTGGGTGCTGTATTAACGTTACCTGCGACCGGTTCTGAATCCAACGCTGGCGCAGTGATCACACGAGCTTCAACGAAAGATAAACTACCGTTCTTCTCTCCTGCCGTGCAACCCAAGTTTGCAGTCATGGACCCGGACGTAATGAAAACATTGCCTGAACGCCAACTGGTGAATGGCCTGGTTGATGCTTGGGTACACACGTGCGAGCAATACTTAACATTCCCAACGGGCGCCATGGTTCAAGACGGTTACTCTGAAACCTTGCTTAAAACGCTCTATCAATTGGGCAGCCAATTCGAAGATCGTGATAATGATCAATGGCGAGAAAACCTAATGTGGTCCGCTAACCAAGCCCTGAACGGGTTAATTGGATCAGGCGTTCCACAAGATTGGGCTACTCATATGATCGGTCATGAACTGACCGCGCTGTTTGGTGTTGATCACGCACGTTCATTGGCCATTGTTCAACCATCGTTGTTGAGAAATCAACTTCCGGTCAAGAAAGCTAAGCTGGAGCAAATGGGAAAAAACGTCTTTGGTTTTGATCAAAGTGATGACTTGGCGGAAAAAACAATTTCAGCCATCGAAGCCTTCTATCACAGCCTTGACGTTGCAACTCAACTGACTGAGCATACAACGGATAAAACAACGGCCATTGATAGCATCATAACGCAATTAGAAAATCATAGAATGGTTAAGTTGGGTGAAAGCCAAGCCATCACACTAAAAGAAAGTCGTGAGATTTTAGAAATGGCAGTCGCCTAATTTAAGTTGATAAAAGAAACCATAAAACAAACTGTGTGAGTTTTATGGTTTCTCTACTGATCAACCCAATCACTCTGCAGTGATAGGGTCAATAATTGCCTTCACTTCCGCTATCGAATCCACCGGGAAACCACCTAGCTCGCCATGCCTTTTTACGGACTCTTCGTCCGGTGCAATAAAAATACAATAGACTTTATTTCCCGTCACATAACTGTTCACCCATTGCACCATAGGAACTGAACCTTCAATGACACCGCATGACGTTTGAGATATTTTCTTAAGTTCTGAAGGCGAAAGGCTGCCCGCATCAAGAATGTTTCTTTCAATAACGTACTTAGGCATTTCAACTCCCCTTATACTCACCAGAAAAATTCAATCCCGTTAAACCGGATGAACGCTGTCAGTAAATATAGTGATTTCTAAAGTTTAGTACAGAGAGGTGATCTTAAAACTGCATTACTGAATTAAATTGAAACCAAGAATAGCCTGATAAATAAGTTTTTCCTAAGGGCTTAATCAAAACACAAAAGCAGAGTTCTACAAGTACTCAGCAACCTTGCTCAAAAGCACATCTTTGGTCACCGGTTTACACAAATAATCCGCCATGCCTTGCTGCATCGCTTGAGAAATGTCTTCTGCTCTTACGTGCGCGGATATCCCAACAATTGGAGGCGCAGCATCGTTAAGATCCGCTTGAATACGGCGGGTGACTTCCAGACCATCCATGCCCGGCATTTGAACATCCATTAGCACGAGATCATAGCGCTTAGCTTTGCACGATCCGATTGCTTCAGGCCCATTGGTCACAAGATCCACATTCAGCCCAGTGCTCTTCAACTGATCGCCCGTTGCTTTCAAGTTCGATGTATTATCGTCCACGAGCAATACGTTACCCGATAAACTGATCGATTTTGAAATCACACTCGACGCATCAAGGTTATACAACGACGAAATACTTCTTCGTGTAATCGGCTTATTCAGAACGTCTACTTTTCCGGAAAGATGCTCTGGCAGCTTTTGGCCTAACCACGCAAGCCATACCAGTTTCTGGCGCGCCAAATCCGCTGAATCGCAAATGGCTTCGAGCGCATTTTCTCCAATGCTTGAATCTATTAACACCAAATCGGCGTACTTCATTTCTGGCAATGCGTCAGCCAATGACGCTTTAGAATTAAACTCTACGGAGTTGGCCAAAAAGACTTCCGTTAACCATTCTTCCAAGGCAGCTGAATTTGTTACTGCCAACACACCAGTATTCTCTGGAAACGCCATCGCATCGATCGAAGCCTTAGAGTACGCCGGAGCATTCACAGAGAAAACAAAGGTAGAACCTTTCTGACTGGAACAATGCAGTTCTAAATCACCTTCCATCACGCGGCAAATTTGTTGAGATATAGGTAACCCCAGACCTGTGCCGCAATAATGACGAGTTGAAGAGTTATCAACTTGCTGAAAGGTCTCAAATACGGATTTACGAGAAGCCAAAGGAATCCCTATACCTGTATCCACAACCCGACCAAATAGCATGCCGCCTTTCCAAGATAGCGTTACGTGAATGCCACCTTCATAAGTAAATTTGATGGCATTTGAAATCAAATTAGAAAGCACTTGCCTTAATCGAACAGGATCAATCGAGATTTGTTTAGGAAGTTCAGGCGAAATCAGTAGCGTTAGATTCAATCGCTTCTCATCAATCTGAGAAGAAAACATTTGAATGATCTCTTCAAAGTACTCGGTAGTTGCAACCGTTTCAGGTTTGATCACCAAGCCGCCCCCTTCTAATGCGGCTTGATCGAGTATCTGATTAACCGTATCTAGCAAAACCTTAGCGCTTTGATTCGTAAGGCGAGCATATTCTCGTTGTTCAGCAGACAAGTCCATATCCAATAGCAGCTGATTCATACCTAGAACACCGTTGATGGGTGTTCGAAGCTCATGGCTCATGTTTGCAAGAAACTGGCTCTTAACAAGGTTCGCTTTATTCGCTTTTTGAGTGGCTTCTTTTAATTCAGCTTCAAGTTTCATTGCTTGATTAATATCGTCTTGCAGCTGGCTATTCAATGTCAATAACTTACCACTCATTTCTGAATAAGTACGTCGATACGCAAGTACAAGAGGAACAGCCAATAATAAGAGTATAAGACTGATACCGACCACATGAAACACACGTCGATATAGAGACGATTTGATCACCGTAATATCCATATCTGCCGCAGCCACATAAGGCTGACCACCCGGTGATTTAAGAGGAATCAGGATGGTTCTGAACAGCCCCCAGCGATCACCCGCCGTGACATACACCGGTTCATCGGCCGTCATTGCTTCGAAGTACTCTTTAGAACCTTCAGGGTAATCCGTCCAATAGGTGACAACTTGATCTTTTTCAATGTCTTCTTGCGTGTAATTACAGGAAGTAAAAAAGATCTCACCATCAACCATCACATAACTATACAAATAGGTAAGATCGCCACTGCGAGTATGTTGTGACATTAACTCTAAATTATATCGATCTTGCTCTTTCGAAATCGCATCAGGGGTTCTAGCTATATCATGGTAGTTTTCAGGCAAAATGGAAGGAATATTACTTGCTGCAGCAAGCAAACGAGCATCAATGTCGTCCATATAACGCTGCTCTTCAAGTAAATAACTTGCAATAGCGATGAGTACGACACCGAACACATAAACTAAAATAGCGCCGACAAATCGATGAGATCTAACCTTCAAGCGTTCACCTTATATTGGACTTAACATGGATAATGCGTTTTTTAATAACTGAGTAGAATAAAGGATCGACCGCTAATATCAATAGAACGCATTTGTCAGACATCTACACGACTAAATATTCAGACAAACGGACAATACAGCCAAATTATTACATAAGAATAAGTCATATTAATAAAAGGTAAAGAACTTACGTCAACATGTTCTGTCTAAATATCGATCAATTAGTTTGCATTTTTTAGGTACTTTAGATAAATCGAACGTTTAGGTTCTTCAAGTTTTTAAATTGTCTAATATTTACAGCACAGACATGTAAAGGTCTCAAGATGAAACACCAGCAAAACCATCTACCAAACCCTAAGAAATATCGCTGGCTGATTTACTCGATATTTATGATTGCGCTTCACCCAGTGACCAGCACTCCCGCCATTGCACAAGTCGAGCTGAATGGGTTTACGATTGATGATCCTTTAGTGCCTGAAAGCGAAATATTAAGAGGAGGCCCTCCTCGTGATGGTATCCCTTCCATAGATCACCCTAACTTCATTTCTTCACAAGCAGCCGAGTTAGATTCAACGGATAAGGTCTTAGGGGTTCATTTAAACGAAGTAAGTAAAGCTTACCCAATTAACATTTTAAATTACCACGAACTGGTTAATGACCAATTTAACGGACAGGCTGTTGCCATAAGCTTTTGCCCGCTTTGCGGCACAGGCATTGCCTTCAACGCTCAACTGCCCAACGGTGAATCACGTTCGTTTGGTGTTTCAGGGCTACTCTATAACAGCGATTTATTGATGTACGACAGGGAATCACAATCCCTCTGGTCACAGATTGAAGGTAAGGCCATTAACGGTCCTGAAAAAGGAACCATCCTAGAGCGCTTGCCTTTAGATCATACAATCTGGTCCGAATGGAAAAAGAACAACCCAAAGACTTTGGTACTCTCCGAGCAAACGGGTGTATGGCGAAACTACGACCGCTCCCCCTACCCTAATTACAATCAAAGTGAACGCACTTACTTCCCTGTTTCGAGTTCGAACGATCGGTATCATCCAAAAACATGGGTTGTCGGCATTGAAGTCAATGAAGTTACTAAAGCCTATCCATTTCCTGAGTTAGCCAAAACCTCAGGAAAGATCACCGATTCTTTCGGAGGAGAAACCTTTACGATCACTTACAACCACACCGCAAACAGTGTTCAAGTGACAAACTCAAACGGCAAGAAAGTCCCTGTTATTACCGCATTTTGGTTTGCTTGGATGGCATTTCATCCAGAATCAGATGTGTTCCAAGCTCAAGATAAATAATCAAGTTATTAATGATGGAACATAAAAAAGGGGAACTTCGATTGAAGTTCCCCTTTCCTCTAGCTAGAGCGCATTATTGAGCGGTCTTCGTTTTATTTTTACGCATTAAATAATAAAACACGGGTGTTAGAACCAAACCAAAGAAGGTCACTCCTATCATCCCTGAGAATACAGCAACCCCCATCGCTTGCCTCATCTCAGCACCTGCACCTGTTGAAAAGACCATAGGCACCACGCCCATGATGAATGCAAAAGAAGTCATCAGGATGGGACGTAAACGCAATCGGCCTGCTTCTTTAATGGCCTTCATCGTCGACATTCCTTTATCTTCAAGTTCCTTCGCAAACTCAACAATCAAAATCGCATTCTTGGTCGCCAACCCGACCAGTACAATGAACCCGATTTGAGTAAAGATGTTGTTATCGCCACCAAATAAGATAACCCCAGTCATCGCGGACAATAACGTCATCGGCACAATCAAGATGATCGCCAAAGGCAAGCTTAAGCTTTCATACTGAGCGGCTAAAACCAAGAACACCAACAAAACAACCAAAGGAAAGACAAACAAAGACGCATTACCCGCTAAGATCTGCTGATACGTTAACTCTGTCCATTCGTACGTCATGCCAAGCGGTAGTGTTTCATCAAGAATACGTTCAATAGCCGCTCTTGCTTGACCTGAGCTGTACCCTGGCGCTGGTGCACCATTAACTTCTGCCGTCGTAAAGCCATTGTAATGCATTACACGATCTGGCCCTGCACTGTGACTGACATTAATGAACGAACCTAATGGGATCATGTCACCATTTTGATTACGCACTTTCAATTGATTAATCTGTTCCGGTTCTTGTCGGAAAATATCATCCGCCTGAACATTCACTTGATAGGTGCGGCCAAACTGGTTGAAGTCATTGACGTAAATGGAGCCCAAATACGCTTGCATGGTTTGGAACGCTTCGTCCACCTGAACCCCTTGGCTTTTGGCTTTCGTCCGGTCTAAATCCACCTCCAGCTGCGGCACATTAACTTGGAAACTCGTAAAGTTACCCGTCAACTCCGGTGCAGCCCATGCTTTTTGTACGACTTGTTGAGTTACCTTATAAAGTTCTTCGTACCCCAAGTTGCCTCGATCTTCAATTTGCAACCGAAAACCACCGATCGTACCTAAGCCTGACACCGGCGGAGGTGGAAAGATAGCAATGAAAGCATCTTGAATTGTACCGAATTGGCCGTTCAACTGACCTGCAATACTGTAGGCCGTTAAGTCTGACGTGGTACGCTCACTGAAGGGTTTTAACGTCACAAAAACAATGCCGCTGTTAGGGCTATTGGTGAAGCCGTTAATGCTCAGGCCAGGGAAAGCCACTGCAGATTCAACACCAGGATGGTCCAACGCGATTTGAGACATGTCTCGAATGACTTTTTCCGTTCGATCCAATGAAGCGGCATCAGGCAGTTGAGCAAACGAAACCAAATACATCTTATCCTGACCCGGTACGTACCCTGTTGGGGTTGAACTGAACTGATGATAGGTAAGCGCCATTAAACCCGCGTACAACACCAATACCACGCCACTCAACCGGATCAACTTATGAATGCCGACGGTATAAGCCTTAGCACCACGATCAAATAAACGGTTAAACGGTTTAAATAACCAACGACCAAACAATACATCGATTAATCGAGTTAATTTATCCTTCGGGGCATCTTCGCCTTTCAACAACAGCGCAGATAACGCAGGACTCAATGTGAGCGAGTTCAACGCAGAAATGAAGGTTGAAATAGTAATCGTCAGCGCAAACTGCTTATAGAACTGCCCTGTTAAGCCTGACATAAACGCCGTTGGAATGAACACCGCAGCCAACACCAAAGTGGTCGCAATAATAGGCCCTGTTACCTCTTTCATCGCCTGTTTTGTTGCTTCAACCGGAGTAAGACCTTCGCTGATGTTTCTTTCTACGTTTTCAACCACCACGATGGCATCGTCTACAACAATACCAATTGCAAGTACTAAACCGAACAGAGACAAAGCATTCAGTGAAAAGCCCAGTAAATGCATGACAGCAAATGTGCCCACTAACGAAATAGGCACCGCCACCAATGGAATAATTGATGCACGCCAGTTTTGCAGAAACAAAACAACAACAAGCACGACGAGCAATAGCGCTTCAAACAACGTATTAATCACCGCCTTAATGGAGCCTCGAACAAAAACCGTTGGATCATAAACAATCGAATAATCCACCCCTTGAGGGAATGTTTTCTTCAGTTCAGCCATCGTGGATCGAACGTCGTCCGATATTTGAATGGCATTAGAACCCGGAGCTTGGAAAATAGGCAGAGCAACGGCTTGTTTGTTATTAAGCAACGAACGAAGCGAATACGTATTCGCACCTAATTCAATGCGAGCAACGTCCTTTAAACGAGAGATTTCACCGTTTTGGCCTACCTTAATAATGATTTCGCCAAACTCTTCTTCAGAAACCAATCGCCCTTTAACATTAATCAGCAATTGAAAGTCATTGCTGCCCGTAGGTTGTGCCCCTAAAGAACCTGCAGCAGCCTGTTGATTTTGTTCGCGAATGACGCCAACAATATCACTTGGGTTCAAACTCAATGCAGCAACTTTCTCAGGATCAAGCCAGATACGCATACTGAATTCGCCAGCACCAAAGAGATTTACGTCCCCTACGCCTTCAATCCGAGCAAGCTCATCTTTAACTTTTAAATTCGCATAGTTCGATAAGTACAGCATGTCATAACGATCATCCGGTGACGTTAGATGCACTACCATGGTTAAATTAGGGGATGACTTTTTAGTGACGACACCTAAACGCTGAACTTCCTGAGGCAAACGAGGTAACGCTCGATCCACTCGATTCTGAACCAATACTTGGGCTTTATCAGGATCGGTTCCGATGGCAAATGTCACAGTTAAAGACATTTGGCCATCTGACGTTGCCTGAGAAGACATGTACAACATGCCTTCCACACCATTAATTTGTTGCTCTAATGGTGAAGCGACTGTTTCAGCAATAACTTTGGGGTTTGCACCTGGGTATGTTGCAGTAACAACGACCGTCGGTGGAACCACTTCAGGGTATTCTGTAATCGGTAATTTCCAAACTGCCAGCGCTCCAGCAATGAAAATCATCAAAGAAATAACGCCCGCAAAAATCGGGCGTAAAATAAAGAATTGAGATATGTTCAAGTGATCACCTACCACGTATTAACAGAATCAGAAGCGTTATAAGCGTGTTGTTCAAAACGAACACGGCTCAAACTGTCATCGATGCGCTCTTGTAACGCATGCAACTCATCCAATGTTTTTTGCTCAACCATAGGCACAAACTCAGGTGATACAGGGGTGCCAGGACGAACGCGCTGAAGGCCTTTCACAACAATCTTATCTTCTGCATTTAAGCCAGACTTCACAATTCTCATCCCGTTTAACTTCTCACCTAAAGTAATCGGTCGGTATTGAACGGTGTTGTTTTCATCCAGTACGAGTACGAACTTACTGTTCAAATCTGTACCAATGGCTTTGTCGTCGATTAAGATACCTTCGTAAGTCGCGCTTCCAACCAGTTTAATTCGAGCAAATAAGCCTGGAATAAACGCCCCTTCATTATTCTGAAATACAGCTCGGCCACGAATCGTACCCGTAGAAGGGTTCACTTGGTTATCAACAAAATCGATATAACCTTCATGAGGATAATTCGACTCATTTGCCAACGCCATATACACCGGATTTTTCACATCGCGAGAGCTAGGACGTGCCCCCTCTTTTGCCAATTGAACATACTTTAGATATGTCTGTTCATCGGCATCAAAGTACGCATATACGCGATCAATAGAAACGATACTGGTTAACACGGATTGGCCGGCTGACACGTAGTTACCTGACGTGATTTTTGCACGAGATACACGGCCTGTAATGGGAGCCTCTACTCGAGTGTAGCTCAAATTCAACTTAGCCAAATCCAATGCAGCAACAACGGATTGTACTCGCGCTTTTGCTTGTTCTAACTCAGCAAAGCGATTGTCAAAAATCTCTTTTGACAACGTATTTCTCGAAGTCAGAGTATCCGCACGCTCATAACTGATTTTAGCTAGCTTAAGTTGGCTTTTCGCACCCGTTAGATCAGCATCTAGGCGCTTGATTTCAGCTTCGAAGGGACGGCTGTCAATAAAGAACAAAGGCTTGCCCGCTTCAACGATTGAGCCTTCCTCAAATGCTACGCTTTCAATATAACCCGATACTCGCGGGCGTAATTCCACACTTTCAGGGGATTCAAGACGACCTGTGAACTCGTCCCACTCGGTGAGGCGCTCGTAAATAACCGGTGCAACCGATACTGTCGGAGCTTGAGGTTGTTGCTGTTGTGCTTGAGCATTATTATCGCTACAAGCGGACAACAAACCGATGCTACTCAGTAAAACGCCGGCCTTAAAACTGTTCATTAAAGACATGATGATCCCCCAATAATTTATTATGGGGAGCATTATGCGTTCGCAAAAAAAATAAAAATAATTATATTTTTATATAAAACACATCAAAAAAAATGATGTATTCTATAATTCTTCTATAAAACTACGTTCGCGAGCGCATCTATGAAGCATCAAGAATTAAACCTACTCGTCATTTTTGATGCAATTATGACAGAAAGCTCTATCACCAGAGCAGCTGACCGGTTAGCCCTAACACAGCCCGCTGTGTCCAATGCACTCTCAAGAATGCGAGCAGCATGGGATGACGAATTGTTTGTGAAAGACGGCCGCAACATTCAACCGACCATTTATGCCCAAAACTTGTGGGCACAAATTAAAGGCCCCTTGCACGATCTTGAAGAGGCTGTTGACTCTAAAAACTTCGATCCTGCAACGGCCAAGCGAACCTTTCGATTAGCAGCCGCCGACGTCATCATTGAAACCGCATGGCATCCGCTTAGAAAGATTATTGAAGAACAAGCCCCAAGCATAAACGTCCATGCCGTACCTTATACAATATTTAATGCTGAAGATGTGTTACAAGATGCGGAAGTCGACATGGTTGTGGGCGCAATGAACACCAACAGTAATGTCATTCGGAGTGAATTCCTTTACAACCCTTGCTTCATTTGCGTAATGCGCCCAGATCACCCGCTTACAAAAACCAACCTATCCTTAGCCAAGTTTGCAGCGGCTGAGCACTTGCTGGTCTCCCTTTCTGGAGACAGTACAGGCCTTACCGACCAAGTGTTGGCTCAGCACGGATTAACTCGTCGCATCGCGATGACAGTAAACCATTTTTCATCCGTTTCTGATCTATTAAAAGGAAGCGACCTCATTGCTGTGGTGCCATCCACAGCAGTGCATAAAGCCATTTTTAGCGGTGAACTTGCAGTAGTTGAGCCCCCAGTACAGATCAACCCACACCAAGTCTCAAGCTTTTGGCATAAACGACAAGAAAAAGACCAAGGTTTGATTTGGTTCAGAGAACACGTCAACAGACTCATTAAAGAACAAGCGCATTCACACTTTGAAGAGCTTAAACGCAGAATTTGTGGAAAGTGTTCATAACCATACAATCTTTATGCGAATTCAAGAATGCACTTGGCAACATGAGAGGGTATAATTTTCGAAAAAATAATAATACTTAAGTGTAACGCTCGTTCTAACGGATACAGAACAATTAAATGCTGCACTTATCCAAGGATGAAAAACGAGTCAAATGGACATTTTAATAAAAAAGCTCATCAACTGTGGGTGCACTGAAGAAACCTCATCCAGTCTCGAAAAATGCCTCCGTTTAAGTAACGTCGCTGCGATCATTATTTCTATAGCAATGATCCCTTTCGTCTTAACCTATGGCTTCAATCAACTCTACGTTGTTTTCTCCACAGTAACATTTCTTTTATTTTTTAATCTGTTGATTCCTCTCTTTAATCACCTCGGCCATCACAAATTTGCCAGAGTGACGTTCTTAATGGTGAATTTTAGTATCGGCTTCATCAACTCCACCTTTTTAGGAAACGATGCACTGGTTTACCTATATCTCATTCTAAGCTTACCTGTGTCAGTAATGATCTTCAGACCAAAAGAAAACGCGCTGTTGTTTTTGTGTCTTGGCTGGCTACTGATCCTTGTGATTCTAGATATCGTATTTGAAGTTACGCCCTTCTATACCTATGAACTATCGGACAATCTCCTTCAACAAATCCGTTTGTGGGTCGTATTTAATTGCATTAGCTGTCTCCTACTGTTTTCTTTATTTATACGAAAAGAAAGTGCCGTAGCACGAAGAAACTATGAACAGTTAACAATTAATTCTCAAATCCTTAAAAACAATCTCGATGCAGTTTTCTTTTGTGATACAGATCAGCGAATAACCTTTGCAAACAATGCAGCAGAAGTACTCTATGGGTACTCCGCCAGTGAGTTTGAAGGTAAAGCGCTCAATTGGTTAGACAGCAAAAATAATAACTCGACAACAACTGAACAACTGGCATTAGAACAGCACAACGAAACGGACGAAGTAATTCAGAAAAGAAAAGATGGTAGCCTTTTCACGGCGCTTACCACTCAATTTGTAGTGACCGACGACAAAGGCCAACCGATTGGCGTGGCCTCAACCAGAAAAGACATTTCACCGCATAAGAAAACAGAGCAGGCGTTAATCGAAGCCAAAGAAAAAGCAGAAGAAGCCGCAACGGCTAAAGCCAACTTCCTTGCGACCATGAGCCATGAAATCCGAACACCGCTCAACGGTGTCATTGGTACTTCTTACCTCCTTTTAGAAGACAACCCCAAGCCAGAACACGTTGAAAGCCTAAATATTTTAAAATTTGCCGCAGAAAACCTACTGACACTGGTCAACGATGTTCTGGACATCAGCAAAATCGACGCAGGCAGAATCACCTTAGAAACGGTACCATTTTGTTTGAAGGAATTGATGAAAAGCATCGAAACCAGTTCAAGATATCAAGCTCTTGAGAAAGGAATAGAGTTTCATGTGACACAGGATCAACACCTAGAAAACGCCTATCAAGGCGACCCTATTCGTCTAACTCAAATACTGTTAAATCTCATAAACAACGCTATCAAGTTCACCAATCACGGCAAGGTGAGCCTTTCTATGTCATTGATAGAATGTAACGAGCAAAGTGTCGACATTGAATTCAAAGTGTCTGATACCGGCATTGGAATCCAACCCGAAAAGCTGGAAACAATTTTTGAACAATTCTCTCAAGCAGACCATACCATCACCCGTCATTATGGCGGCAGTGGATTAGGCTTGGCCATTACCAAAGGCTTACTAAATGCGTTTGGAAGTGAAATCAAAGTACAAAGCCAACCGGAGACCGGAACCGAATTTTCTTTCATCTTAAACATGCAGAAACTGACTAACGAAGACAAACTCCAGTTAACGCAACCCGCCCTAACGCCCCATACTTCCTTAAATAACACGAACAAAGCGGACGATGAATTTACAGGCCTCTCAGTACTGGTTGCAGAAGACAACCCGGTCAATGTAATGGTTATTCAAAAGCTTCTGACAAACTGGGGAATGTCGCTTGATATTGTTCACAACGGGCAGGACGCCATAGAAAAGGTTCAGAAGAAGAACTATCACTTAGTATTAATGGACATTCAGATGCCTGTCTTAGACGGTCTTCAAGCAACACAAGCCATTCGAAAGATTATGAAGCACGTCACCCTGCCCATCATTGCTTTAACAGCATCATCGACCGAAGAGTTACTTGAACAAGCCTACGCCGTAGGTATGGACGATTTTCTAGGTAAACCTTTCAACCCAAATCACTTAAAATCTAAAATACGTCGCTGGTGTTTATGATTGTAAAAGCCAGTGACGTGAAACGCTTGATGAATAGATCCGAGTCCTTTCCAGTAACTAACAATTTGATAACGATCACTGAAAGGCCAATAAACCCCCTCTAAATACTCAGTACCTCTTACCTTTGAGGCGTAAAGCGAATACCATTCAAACACCGTTCAAACAATGTGAATTATGAAAACTTCATTACTTCCTGATTTCAAAGGCAAACGCTGGCTAAAGATTGGCCTTCGCACCTTCCACTTAGTCGGCTTTGCTGGTGTATTTGCTTCTGCTTTAAACCAAAGCGATCAACCCGTATTTTGGGCGTTAACCATTTTTACAGGTGTTGGTTTATTAATTCTTGAGTCTCTTTCAAATCTGATTTGGTTTGTTCAAGTAAGGGGCTTAATTATCTACATTAAGCTGGGGCTTTTATATGGGCTCTACGTTCTGCCAGAATTCGCTGTCGCATGGATGATAGCCATCATTGTCCTCTCGGGCATCATTTCTCATGCGCCCAGTTCATTCAGATATTTTTCATTACTTCATGGTAAAAAAGTCACCAGTCTTCAAGACACTAAGGGCTAGTGACTGCGTTCTAATATGAAAACAAACCATACATTCTTTCTTTATATCTCCTGAAAACTACTATTCATATTAACTTGATCCTTCAAAACATATAGCAACTGCACAATATACTCGTACCCAATAGCAATACCCCTATCCAGCCTTAAAACCTACAGTGAGCTATCCAGTATCAATTCATTGAATTGATACTGCTTTGTTTATCAGTAGTTTAACAAACCGAAACGTTTTAAAAACGGATCACTCTGTTCAGAAAACATACCAAATGGTAGTATATGAAAAAATTTGACAACTAGATCTATTTCAGGATTCAGCGTTTAAAAAGCGCAGATCTCGCACCACATAAAACTATAAAGCGAGACAGAGAAAAACTAACGACGGAGAAGTACCCTTTGAACCTAGCCCGCAGTATTTTTGCCTGCCTATTCATTGCAGCGTTTTTAAGTGGTTGTAAGTTATTACTTCCAAAGTCTTTTACTGAAGCCGAATCTCATTTTTCATCACGACAATACGATAGAGCCATTACTGCGTATCAAAGAGCAGATCAAGAAACACCAAATAACGTCCACATTAAGCAAGGTCTTATTAAAGCTTATTCTCATAAAGCAGTGGCACTGTTTGAAGAGGCAAAAGGTCGCCCTACAGAAGACGTTGACAACAAAATAAAAATGTATGGTCAGGCTCAATCAGCAAACGACAGTGCTCGACAATACATCAATGAGGTAAAGCGCATTGAGCCGCTTGATCCAAACGTTAAAACACCTAACTCGCGTCCTCGCCAATTGCTTCTGCCCGTCAACGATGAAATGGATTACACAGCAAAAATTCGCTTGTACGAAAAAACGCTTCAAAAGCATAAAGCCTATGTAGCCCATGAGCTAATTGATGAAGAAAAGAAACAGAACGAAATAATTGATGGTCTGAAGTCTGCGGTTGCTCTTATGTCTCGTAAGCCCGATGGGCCAATTCAAGCTTACGACGCATTCAGACCCTACGACAAATACGCGGCTCATATGACAAAAGCGTCCAAGGCAAAAAACGCCATTGAAAAAACGGCCATCAATTTTTATGAAGCCAGAGGCCTTCATTTCGTTTCAAAAAATAAGTTTTCTCAAGCAAATAAAGACTTTAAATCCGCTCAATCGATTAATCCTAGCTCCCACCAAGCTACTGCAGGTATTCTTGCAGTCCAAACAAAAAAACAAATCACAAAGTCACAGTTTGAAGCGGCTTATGCATCTCTGAATGAAATCAACCTTCAGCACCCTAAAAGTCGGTTTTACAATAAGCACATGGAAAATGTGCGCACTCAAGTGGTTACTCGAGGGTTAGCCAAAGCAAAGAAACACACTAAAACCTCCTCCATAACAGATAAGGCTCTCGCCTTTGATATTTATCATCAAATGCAGCCAATCGCTCAACCAAGCCCAGGACTAACAAGTAGAGTTTCTCTTGCAATTTCAGCGCTGCAAACACAAGTCGCCAGTGACTTGACAGCTCGCGCAATGGTTCTAAACCAACGCAATGCGTTTGCGTACTCCTCAAATATTTCTGCGCTACTATCAAACGCTTATGGTTTCTCAGACAAAGCAGCCCTGCCTTACAAACAAATGGCCTACCGAGCGAACCAGATTTCTTCAGAGAAACTGGCCTTGCCCGTACTGTTCACCACGCAAGGCAAAAAATCCAAACAACGCACTCACTTTAGAGATTGGTTGGATGGCGAAATTTTTGACACGATTCCAAATCTCGACATTGAAAATGTGACAGCCACGGATTTATTTGATATCCCTGAAGAAGGTGCACTACTCAATAGATCTAACGTATTCACATCGACGGCAATACCATTCGAGCAAACCGAGATTGTATTCATGCTCAATCTCAGAAAACACGATTTCAAAGAGACGGGCCGCGATCGCGCAAAACGCAAGTCATCTAAATACGTATCCAAACGCTATAAGATCCATAACAACGAGTGGGACAGAGCGAAACAACGCTTAGAAAACGCCAAAGATGCGCATAGAGAAGCTAAAATTGCAGCTGAAGAACTTTACAATTTGTGTAAGCGTGAAGCCTCTCGAGCAGCCGCAGCATTGGGGCCGTTTGGAGATATTGCAGCAGGTGGCCTTTGTAGCTATGGCACAAATGCATTAACCAGTGAACTGTCAGGTCTCAATGATGCGAGAGCAGAATTTAGCAAAACACCGAAACAAATCGAAAAGAAAGAAATCTCCCGGTACCGTTATGAAGAATACACCGTTCAAGTAAGAGGCGATTTAGTTGCTGACCTGATTGCTTATGATCGTCGAAATAAAAAGACGATTAAACTGGAGCCCATCAAGCTTTCAGTTAACAAAAGCGGGAAAATATTCAAAAACGTTAAACGCGAAGACGTAAACGGCCTGAAAAACGGAGAAAAAGACGTTCCTGAGATCGACGCTGAAATTGAAAAGAAAGAACAATCCGTTTTCAAACACACTCGAGCTCAAATTGCGATGTTCCTTGAAGACCACCGCTGGAAACGCTTTTGCTACCAAGGTGACGCGCTCACCAAAAAGAGATTACCGCACGCTGCAACGGATGCATATTCTCAATGTATAAACACTGCTCCAAGAGAAGAAAAAGGCAGCAAAGAGATCATTGCAGCCAATAAAGCCATCCAGAAATACATGGGATTCAACCCCGAAATGGTTGCCAAATACGGTTCAAATAAAGACTACCAGAGCTTCTCTAACAACGATTACAGTCTGAGCGACAGTGAACTCGAAGCCACAAGAAAAGCAAATACGTTAGCATTTATGAGCCAACCTAGCATTTCTCTAACGAATTTCAACATTGAGAAAGCCGTCGCAAATTTCAGAACAGGCAACTTCCAAAACGATTCAATGATTGCCTCGCCTGTACTGGAAAACAACACTCAAACCGTTTCATTTGATCTTGAAGCACAGTAATTCGAAGAAGTAACTTAGGCATTTTGTCAGCTTATTGCGTACAAAATGCTTAATACAGGCAATAAACTAGCCAAATCCTATTGAAAGAAATAAAATTCAGCCTCTTTAATTTGCTGAACAGTCAAACCACAGGAGATCGACCGTGCGCTTCGTCGGAAAACTTTTTTTAATCTCTGCACTTATTATGTCTTTAAGTGCTTGCAAAACGTCTTCTTCGACGAGCTCCGTCAACCAAGCCGAAAGTTTCTTCAACAGCCAACAATACGACAAGTCCATTTCAGCCTATAAGAAAGCGATAAATACATCACCAGACAACGCTAATATTAAGATGGGCTTAATTAAAGCCTTATCAACCAGCGCGGTGTCTCTTTATGAAGAAGTCGAAACAAGACCCATTGAAGATTTAGACAGTCGAGTTCAACTTCTTGAAAAAGCCAACAGTCAGCGTGAAGAAGCGTTGTCAGTATTAACAAAAGTGGAACAACTTAAGCCAGTAAACCCGCAGATTAATGCGCCGTACGCACGCCCAACTCAGCTTTTGCTCCCTTACGACAACAGCATGGATTACAGCGCTCAAGTGAAGCTGTATAAAGAAACACTCGCGAAGCATGAACAACTCAGTTCTAAAAAGCTAAAAGAAGAAATGTCTAATCGTGACAGCATCTTTTCCGAAATAAACGCCGTTGTTGCAAAAACGAACCAAAGCCCCGATGGCCCTATTGTTGCCTATAATGCATTCAAGCCCTACAACAAGTATGTCCAGTACGTAGATAAGGCTAAAGCAGATCAAAAAAATCTTATTTCTAACGCGATCAATTATTATGAAGCCAAAGGGTTAAAAGCGCTTTCTAACAACCAATTTGAGATTGCATCGGCTCACTTTAAAAATGCAGAAAAAGTCAAACCAAACTCCAATCAAGCCAAAGCAGGTTTACTGGCTGTCGGTGTCAAGAAGCAAATTAATGCGAATGATCAATTAGCCGCGTACTCAGGGCTAAACACGCTCTACCAAGTTCTACCCACCAGTACATTTTACTCAAAACACATGCCTACCGTTCGCAACCAAATTGTTAATGGCTATCTGACCGAAGCCTCAAAGTTAGCTAAAACTGATTCAATTCAAGACAAAGCAAAAGCATTTGATTTGTATTTCAAAGCCAAACCAATCGCAAAGCCTTCACCTCCACTCATAGGCAAAGTTACTGACGCAATCAGTGCACTCCAAGATAGAATTGGTATCGAACTGACTGCACGCGCTGTCGTACTTAACAAACAAGATCCTTATGCCTATCCTGCGGTTGTTTCTGCTCTTCTGAGTAACGCATACAGTTTTTCAGAAAGTGCACCCATGGCATACAAGCAAACAGCCCGTAAAGCGAATGCGATCGTACCAAACCAACAAGGGTTATCCATTCTTCTCTCAACCGATGGAAAGATAGCGCAAGAAAAAGCGTCTTTTTCAAATTGGTTAAAAGAACAATTTTCAAAGCAGTTAGAAAGCGAAAACGTTTCGCAACTAACCGTTATCGACCCACAGGATCTACAAACTCAAGTTGCAGAATTGTCTACATCCAATGTATTTTCTGAAACTCCTATCCCATTTGAGTCCGCTGAACTTATCTTCCTATTAGATTTGACGAAGCACGACATCCAAGAAAGCGGTCGTGACCGAGCAACATATAAGCAATCCCAATTTGTTTCGGGCCAAAAAATGGTCGACAATCCAGAATATAAAAAGGCTGAGATCGCAAAAGACGAAGCAAAAACAAACTTAATCAAGGTGGAAGCTCTAGAGAAACAGGCCTTTGATCAATGTAAAGCGCTTAATGCTCAAGGCTACGCCATTGACTGTTCTTACGGCAGTCTCGATTTAGACGCCGCTAAAAACACCGTAACATCCACAGAACAAGCGTTTCTAAAGACTTCTAAGCAGATAGAAGAAAAAACAACTTCTGATTACAAATACGAAGAATATACAATCAGAGTTAAGGGCGAAATCAAGGCAGAGCTGTCAGCGTATGATCGCAGAAGTAAAAACACATTTAATCTAAAACCAATTACCTTAACCGTCGATAAAAATGGTCAATTAAGAAACGGCGTTAAAGAAAACGACGTTACAGGCATTAAAAACGGAGAAGACGGGCTACCCCGCGTTGGCGAAGAAACCTATGAGCTCGAAAAACAACTTCTAGATCATGTTGTTAATGAAGTAACTGAATTTAGAAAAGCACATGACTGGCAACGCTTCTGCCTTCAAGCTGAAGCACTCAATAAATCAGGCCGCACTCATGCAGCAGCAAACGCAAGCATTCAATGCGTAGCCAAAGCATCGAAAGACAACAATTCAGAATACATAGCAACTGCGAACGAAAGCATACAAAAATACATGGGTTTCACAAATAACCAAGTCAAGAAGTATGGAAGAAACTCAAATAGCCCTAGCTTTAATAGCACTCCTGACTCTAGCAATGGCAACGCCTCTCTTTCCGCACAAGAAAAACAAACTGCACTTAAATCGTCCACACTTTCTTTTGCAAACCAAAGTAAAAAGCCGTTTAACTTTAAACAGTTAGTACGTAATCAAATTAAGACTGAAGAATCAAAAGCTCGACGCCTAAATGCAAAGAAACCAAAACACATAAGCACACCAGCTACCGTCGTTACCACACCTGAAACGGCAACAGCCCCAGTAACGGCCACCCCTAAGAAAAAGATCATTAAAAAAACAGAACAGGCAAAATCAGTTAGTCGTGCACCAATGAGCGTACCAAAACAAACACACCAACAACCTGCTTCAACTAAAACGGTTGTCAAACAAGTTGAGGAACCAAAAGAACAAACGCCACCAACCGTCATCAACGAAGAGGAAGGCCAAGAGTTTGGTTTCGATTTTGATATTGTTGAGCCAGTAGATTTATAGTTTATACATGCGACAGAAGTCCATAATAGATTGGGCTTCTGTTGTTAGAAAAACGTAAATATATCTAAGAATTACCTCTTTTAGATATTAATCAAAACGGATAAAGTAATTAAATAAATCTAATTAGAACCTGTATAAAAATTTATGTTTAATCGACTCTTTACGTATATATTATTTATCTTCTTACTCATGCCTTTAGCCCATGCAGAGTCAAAGGACAGCTTAGTTCTTTTAAGCGTTCAAACAGAAGAAATAAACTTAATTTCCACTTACACGTCGGCAATACACGAAGGCCTTAATGAAAGGTATAACGTGTATTCTGGCGACAATGTCGAGGACTTCATTGAAGAATTCCAAGACAATGAAATCGAATGCACGCCAGAGAAATGTATGGGGGCAGTTTCTCAAGAGTTTGGGGTGGAATTGATTGTTGACGCCTCTGTAAGCAAAGTACAGGACGAATATATACTTAAAATGTCCGTACAGAGCATTTTAAGAAAAGATCCAGTAGAAGAAAAAACAGAAACATGCCGTAACTGCACAATCAGTGACAGACTAAAAATATTAAAATTAATGGGCGCGGGTAAAACGGTTTCAGACCACTGGCAGCCAACGTTGTCTGAATCAAGCAACAGCGCAACGTTAGTTTTTGACAGTTATCCTTCGGATGCAAGTGTATACATCAATGGCCAGAATGTAGGTGTCACACCCTATCGCGGCGTTGGATATGATATAGGCCAAGATCTTGAAATTGAAATTAGAAAGTTTGGCTATAGAGCTTTCCATAAAACCATTATGCTGAACCAGCGCATTAGAAAATTTAACACCCCTTTCGAGCTTATTAAAAAACAAGGTCAACTTGAAATAACTACAGACCCGTATAAGTCTAATGCCACTGTATTTATTAATGACAAACTAAGAGGTTCTTCAGATAACACGCTTATATCTCCCGTTGGAGAGATCGAAATCTACGCCATAGCAGATGGCAAACAATCTGAAGTAATCACCACCTCCCTTCTCGATGGCGAAACAAAAAACATCACCTTGGTTTTCGTTGATGAAGAGGTAACTAACGACCCTGTTTTCGTTTTTACCAAGCCTCAAGGCAGCAAACTCGTATTCAAAGGCAAGTCCAAAAAGGGATTTGAAACGGGCCAAGTTGACTTGTATCTGAAGGAAGGTAGCAATAAATTCACGCTCAAATTAGATAACGGCAGAAGTATCTACGGTGACCTTCAGCTCACATTCATAGATCAGAAAGTCAAAGAACAGATATTTGGCCTAAATGAAGCACTTCCAAAACCAAGACACATCCAGGCCTCCATGCGAGGAAGCCCGGTAAAATACAGAATTAAAATGAATACAGACAGCGGCGCCAAGGAAGTCATTAATTACCGCTTAAGTCTAAGACCTATATAAAAACTTATTACGCCTAAAGTTGGAGAAAATAAATGAGCCTAACTAAATTCAAGACAGGCCTTGTAGTCACAGCCTCTTCCATCGCATTAACAGGGTGCTTAAGCAGCGGCGGTTTTAACGCCAACGTTAAGCCAACGGATACGCCATACGGATTCGTAGCAAAAGAATCTACATTACGTATGTCCATAGGCGACCTATACCCGAACCCGAAGCTACGTGAAAAGCAACTGGATAACGGGACTGAAACATTTTCAGCATTCATACGCACACCAACAGAGCACGTTGTTTGTTTTAACAACAACCCCCAAGGAATTCCTGTACCTGCCAAGAACGAAAAAGGTGAAGAAGTTCCTCTTCACTTTGTAAATGGCATGTACCCTTTCGAGATTTACAACCTTAAAAAAGACGCTAAAGGAAAGCCTAAAAACGACTGTTCAGATCTTAAGAAACCTTTGTACATTGGTGCCATGGCGTTCTTCGGCTACGACCAGGACATGGAGTTCGCCACATTTGGTGCAGATGAAGATACCTCTCTCATCAAAAAAGAGATCGTAGATAAAGTATCTAAAGGCGTTCTAGGCAGTCACACCATTAGCTACGACAATAAAGAACGTATCAAGTATTGGGTTGGGAACCGTTCTGACCTATACAGCGGTGGCCCAGCAACCGTTGAAGTTGATTTCCGAAAAGCAAACCTTCGAGACCTAAAAATCAACAAAGAAGAAGTAAAAGGTATGCAAACTGAACTGGAAATTTATGAAGTTTACCAAGATCAGTACGGCCGCCCAGCTAAGAAAAAGAAGCAACATCGCCTTGAGTTCACAACAAAAGACGGTAAAAAATTCGCTGGTTACCTAAAAGACCTACAGGACAATGAATACACGGCCTTCATGAAGATCCCTGCGGACATCCCTGCAGAATTATATGAAGCGGCAGGTAAAGGAACTGTTTCTAAGTTTGACGTCATGTCGAAAACTCAACATGGCAGTGCTCGCATTGCTCAAATCGTATTTGGTCTTAAGCGCTAATCCATCAAAGCGACATTTAATTAGCTGGTTTTCACCAGCTAATTAATCTCTTTATGCCCAAAATCCACGAAGAATGAGTATTTCATTATGCGTTCAAAGCACATTTTGTTCTGCACTGTTGCAGGCTTAACGTCTGCGACAGTTCATGCATCCGAGGACTTCTTCCCTCCGCTTAAAGCGTTTACCGATGCACCTTATGAAGTCATAAATTTAGGTTCACAACCTAAATACGACACATCGAATGGTTTGTTCCCGAGATTGGCCCCAAGCGAAGTCATTGCGTTCTACATTGACTATCAGTCGAATGTACAAGCCATCACATGTGATGCAATTTCTCAAAACGTAAGAACCCCCGAAATAACGCGTGAGATTCAAGGCACAATCACCAACACAGGTAAAGAATCATTTGTTGGCTCTGTAGCAATAAACTCAACGCACATAGATTCTGGTGCTCACTCAGCGGTAAGCCAACTGGCGACAGAAAGCTACAGTCAAGAAGCTGGTACGAGCTCTTCAACTAGCTCTGTTTCTATGGATAACCAGCAAGTAAAAGACGATACATCAAGTCAGCAATCACAAGTTGATATCGCTGAAACAGAATCTTTGACTGGTGGTCTTAACGACACATCGCTGCAAACCACTGTGTCAGAAACAGTTAATGTATCAGGCTTTAGAAGCTCTCAACAGAAAGCATCAACCCATGATGTTTTTTCTATTTCAAAAACACTGTTGGGATATTTCGAAGACTTCTTCCAAAACGCCATTGATGAAAGCGACAACGCCATCATGGTTGATGAAGAAGGAAACGCAGTTGATCAAATTCTTGATGGTGACGAACTCGCCCTGGTTGATGAAGCAAAAGGTGTTTGGTTAGAGCGTGCAAGCCGTTTCAGCTATGAAGACTCGTTATTAACCTATTTGACTGACTTTCCAACCGATGAATTCAGGAAAGACATCACGCTGCCAGAAAACCCTGAGAACAGTTCAGACATATCTTGCAGCTACAAAGTGCCTAACGATTTAGATGGAATACAATACGGTCATCACGCAGGAATTCGTTTTGAATTGAAGAATACAGGAAACATTCCTCTTACTGATCTATTGATCGCGATGTCGCCATCAGACAACACGACATACCTTGCAGCACAGGAGCGAAAAGCTGATATTACAAGCTATATCCCCTCTTCTGAAGTAGTACTGCACCGTCGATTTATGCCTATTCCAGCAGGAAACACCTACAGAACTCAATTGTTCGTTATGGCTGATAAATGGGAATTACCAAAACCTCCCGAAGAAGAAAAAGGCTTCTTTGACTTTTTCTGATTCAACAGAAACTCCTAAAAACCTAACACCTTGTTAGGTTTTTTTGGTTTAACAGGCATCAAATTTAACTTGAGCTTGTACTCATCTTTTGGCATGTTTAACGAAACCACATAAGAGTTAATAAAAAATGCCAGCACATCATATTTCCATCGAAAAAGAATACAACAAGCCGCTCAGTGAAATTTTCTCAGCAATCACAGACCATGAGAATTTCGGAAAACTGATCGGAGCAAAAATAAATAGAGTAAAACAAGGCTCAGATAATCATATAAACGGCCTTGATTCGATACGTAGAATCAACATCGGCCCCCTTCCGTCTTTTGAGGAAACCGTAACTGGATTCATTAAAGATGAATACTTTGAATACAAAATAAGCAAAGGTAGCCCTATAAAAAATCATATAGGGAAACTGGTATTCAGTACATCAGGCGAACAAACAAAATTAATCTACACGATTGATTTTGATATGAAGCTGCCCTTGCCCCTTATAGGGAGCATTGTTAAAAATACACTTGAAAAGCAAATCTCAAAAGGCCTCAACAAGCTAAAGTAAGCTACGTAGGTTTTTAAATATGGGCTTTAAAATAAACGCTAGCCAATCCACTTTGTCTGGCGCTTATACTTGACCCACTGACTACCTACCAATTTATAAAAATAGGCCAACTCGCCATGCTCAGAAGGATACTTCACACAAACAACATCACCCAATAACGATACACTCATACCGACACCACTCGTTGTTAAAAACAATATACATGTATTTATATACAGTACTGTATATTTAATCAATACATTTGTATGAATTTTATGTGAAATTGACGCTTAAATTTGTAACTAACCCCTTTAGACTGCAGTACGGGAAAATATAATGAAAAAGATCGCCATAACTAGCCTACTACTAATCTTTGCCTTATCGACATTCTGGGCAACCGTCACAGACACTGAAAAGCTCAACTTTTTTACAAGTCTAGAACGCTCTGCTGCTGGCCTAACGAAAAAACAGGTTCAAGTTGGTAATGACACGGTTGTTTATCTGGATGGTGGACAAGGCGAAGTAATATTAATGATTCATGGGTTTGGCGCCAACAAAGATAACTGGTTAAGATTGGCCAAACACTTTACTGACAATTACAGAGTGATCGCAATCGACCTACCGGGCTTCGGAGAGTCAACTATAAGCGAAACTAGTAGCTATGATGCAGTACCACAGGCTCAACGCCTGAAAAGCTTCTTAGAAGCCCTCAACATCGATAAGGCTCATATCACAGGAAACTCCATGGGGGGCTACATCTCAGCAAACTTTGCATCACTGTATCCTGAAAAAACCATTTCTACTTGGTTATTAAATCCATTAGGAGTACAAACTGCGGCGCCAAGTGAAATGTTTGAAATCATTCAAGCTGGAGGTCAACCTTATGTATTGCCTAGAAACTTAGAAGAGTTTTATTCATTATTGGATAAGGTATTTTTTGAACAACCGTTCACACCTGATTTTGCCATCAGAGCGCTGTCAAAAGATTTTGAAGACCACTACAAAAGCAATGAACGCACAGGCCATGAAATCCACAACTTACAGGACAACAAAATAACGTTCACGAGCCCTATTGAGATTGCTCTTCAAAATTACAAAAAACCACTGCTTATCATCTGGGGAGACAATGACAAAATCCTGAGCCCTGATGGCTTACGTGTTTTAGCTGAAGAGCTGCCCACAGCAGAAACTATCATGATGAAAAATATGGGCCACGCTCCTATGGTAGAAAGACCAGAAGAAACAGCAAATACCATCAAGGCATTTTTGAAGAGTAAAAGCTCAACCTAACAACTCTAATAAACCCAACTCAAGCGTTGCTCCAACCAAGATCAAATAACGTAAAGATTTCCCGATGAGAGTGAGTAAAAGGAAGACACCGAGTTTCACTCTCATTACTCCTGCTATAAAGGTTATAGCGTCGCCACCAATGGGCGCCCAAGCCAACAACAAGGACCAAACCCCATATTTCTGAAACCATCGCTGAGCAGCGTCTAAAGCCCTCCCCTTAAAGGGAAACCACTTCTTTTCTTTATAGTGAAGCATGTACTTCCCTATCGCCCAGTTAACCCATGCACCAAGCGTATTACCTATAGATGCTGTTAACCACAATAAAAACCAGCTTTCAGGTGCAGCAACCAACAGACCAATTAAAACAACCTCAGAATAGAATGGTAAAATTGTTGCCGCACCAAACGCAGACAAAAATAAAATTAAATAATCCAATACAACCTCTAACGTATTTATCCTACTTCTGACCTAAGCGATTGAAGCCAGTAATTGCTCCACTTGCTCAGACCACTGAGACTTTCTTACAAACCCTAACCGATCAAGATGATTCATATACAGCCGACTCATTTCATCCAGCCGATGGGAGTCAGCCGCCAAACGCTCAACCTGTATCCAGCCACTCCATGCGCGGGCAAGAGACCAATCAGGGTCATCTACTTCCGAGTTTGGTAAGCGATAATGAAACGTTGGTCTCGCCGATACCAAATCAGAGCTCACTTTCGATTGAATTAACTCGGGCATTAAATATGCGAAAAGAGGCAACATATCTAATGGCCTATTTCGTGTGGGATTATATTTGAGATAATCCTCAATAATAAGATCCAACGGCGGCTGATACCTTGGATCTATAACCATACGAACATATTTAACAGGAAAGGCTTGAATGTATGGCGACACCTTTCTAGCAAAATCAACTTTCTCGTAATCAATCAGCCAACAATGCAAGCAAAGGAAAGACTTCAAGTATTTCAATACACTGGTAGCCTCAAAGGAAATCACCTCTGGATTAAAGTGCACACCTAACGCTCGAAACGTTTGCACCCTTGTTCCTTTTGCCCCTAAACATCTTAACTTAGAAATAAGTTCATCAATTCGGTACAACTGGTTTAAATCGATTGGCGGCGAGATAATCTCCAGAGCACTCACATTTTTGAATATCTTACGCAGCGCACTTGAAGCCATCTCATCGAACTCAGATGATAGTTCGTCTGAAACTGAGTGCTTCAAATAATTGGAATCATACTCAAGCCGGAACGTTCCAAACTCCGTTTTCTCAATCCAAATTTCAAACTCACTACGAATTGACGAATGCCCACCAAAACAAGCGATTACCGCATCAGCAAGTTCAGATAAATTAAGCTCGGAAAGCTCCAACTCAACACCAACTCGCCTTATTTTACCTTTTACCGTAACAATTACGGGTGGTAAATCGTAATTACTCATTTTTCAGCCTCAACTTGGTAAAAGCAACTCAAGACTAGAAAAGCAATATGTCAAAACGATGAACGAAATATTTCGGAGTACCTCCAAATCTCAGACATAAAAAAACCCGCGCAAGCGCGGGTTTTTTTATTTGACTAATAGTCGAAACGATTTAACTCGTAACGATTACTGGTCAGCAAGCTGCTGCTTGATAAGGTCACCAATGGTAGTTGGGCCTGCAGTTTCTTGCTCTGTTTCACGTACTTTCTTAAGCGCAGTCTTAGTTTCATCTGTGTCTTTAGACTTAACAGACAAGCTAATTGTGCGGTTCTTACGATCAACAGCAACGATCTTAGCTTCAACCGAATCACCTTCGTTAAGAACGTTACGTGCATCTTCTACACGCTCAGCGCTAATTTCAGATGCTTTCAAAGTAGCTTCAACATTATCGGCTAGTTCGATTACTGCACCTTTAGCGTCAACTTCCTTAACAGTACCAGTTACGATTGTGCCTTTGTCGTTCTCAGCTGCGAACTCAAGGAAAGGATCGCTTTCTAGCTGCTTAACACCTAGAGAGATACGCTCACGCTCTGGATCGATAGAAAGGATAACAGTGTTGATTTCGTCACCCTTCTTGTATTCACGTACTGCATCTTCGCCAGTTTCATTCCAGCTGATGTCAGATAGGTGAACCAAACCATCAATACCACCTTCAAGACCAATGAAGATACCGAAGTCAGTGATTGACTTGATCTTACCAGTAACTTTATCGCCTTTGTTGAAGTTGCCTGAGAAATCTTCCCAAGGGTTAGTGTTACACTGCTTGATACCTAGAGAGATACGACGACGCTCTTCATCAATATCAAGGATCATAACGCCAACTTCGTCACCTAGCTGTACAACCTTAGATGGGTGGATGTTTTTGTTAGTCCAATCCATTTCAGATACGTGTACAAGACCTTCAACGCCTTCTTCAAGCTCTGCGAAACAACCGTAGTCTGTAAGGTTAGTAACACGTGCAGTAACTTTAGCGCCTTCTGGGTAACGATCAGTGATTGCTTGCCATGGATCTTCACCTAGCTGCTTAAGACCTAGTGATACGCGGTTACGCTCACGATCGAACTTAAGAACTTTAACGTTGATTTCATCACCAACGTTCACGATTTCACTTGGGTGCTTAATACGCTTCCAAGCCATATCTGTGATGTGTAGAAGACCGTCAACACCACCAAGATCAACGAATGCACCGTAATCTGTAAGGTTCTTAACGATACCCTTGATTTCTGAACCTTCAGCAAGCTCAGCAAGAAGAGCTTCACGCTCAGCACTGTTTTCTGCTTCAAGAACAGCACGACGAGAAACAACAACGTTGTTGCGCTTCTGATCCAACTTGATAACTTTGAAATCAAGCTCTTTGCCTTCCAAGTGCGCAGTATCGCGAACTGGACGAACATCAACCAATGAGCCAGGTAGGAATGCACGGATGCTGTTAACGTCAACTGTAAAGCCACCTTTAACCTTACCGTTAATGATACCTTTAACAACTTCACCAGCTTCGTATGCGCCTTCAAGCTCAATCCAAGACTCTGCACGCTTAGCTTTTTCACGAGATAAGCGAGTCTCACCCCAACCGTCTTCAACAGCTTCTAGTGCAACCTGAACTTCGTCACCGACGTTAAGATCAAATTCACCGTTGTCGCTTAAAAATTGAGAACGTGGAATAACACCTTCAGACTTAAGACCCGCATGAACTGTTACCCAGTCATTTGTGATCTCAACAATAAGACCGGTTACAATTGAACCAGGCTTCATGTCTACGGATTTAAGGCTTTCTTCAAATAGTTCTGCAAAGCTTTCGCTCATTTCTATACCTAATGTATGTATGCGGCTGTATCTGACAAATGTCAGTCATACCACTCACCATGTACCAGTCCACATGGGTCTGCTTATGATAATCCTGCTCAATATCCTGACTGGAATGAGTGACAAAAAGCAGGGATTCAGATCAAGCCTACGTTGGAAAGCGCATCAGAAATTTGGTCAACAACCTGATCAATGGTCAGGCTGGTGCTATCAATCTCTATCGCATCGTCTGCTGGCTTAAGTGGCGCCACTTCGCGGTTCATGTCCCGCTCATCACGCGTTCTGATCTCGTTTAAAATGGCGGCAATACTAACAGTTTCGCCAGAATTCTTCAACTGATTATAGCGCCTTTCCGCGCGTTCTTCCGCCGAAGCATTTAAATATATTTTTACAGGTGCATCAGGAAACACAACCGTCCCCATATCACGCCCATCAGCAATCAACCCGTCTTCAGTCAAGAAAGCCCTTTGGCGGTCTAAAAGAGCATCTCTAACTGGTGTCAACGCTGCAACCTTAGACGCTGCTGAGCCACACTCTTCTGTTCGTATCAGGCTTGCAACATTTTCGCCTTCAAACACAGGGATCAATAACTCACTGTCTGCCTGTAACTCAAACTTAACATCTAAGTTCAATGCCAATTTCGCCAGAGCATCACAATCATCCAGCGCAATACCGTGCTTAATAGCACCAAAGGCAACAAGTCGGTACAAAGCACCACTATCTAAAAGACTCCAACCCAGTTTCTGAGATAAAATCTTAGCGACTGTTCCCTTACCACTGCCACTAGGCCCATCAATGGTTATTACTTTTTGCATATGCATTCCAACTTTAGAAATATAAAAAAGGCCCCAACGGGGCCTTTAATAAAAGACCAGAAACTAAACTTCTTTGGACTCGATATTCATACCTAATCCAGAAGACAGCTCCACAAACCCAGGGAAAGATGTAGCAACATGCACTGCATCCTTAATGACAATACTTCCTTTTGAGCGCAAACCAGCAATCGAGAAAGACATCGCAATCCGATGATCACCATGACTATGAACCGTTGCAGATCCCATTTCGCCACCCTTGATAATCATGCCATCAGGCGTCGGCTTAGCATCAATGCCCAGCTCAATAAGCCCGTCCGCCATAACCTGAATACGATCACTCTCCTTAACACGCAGCTCTTCCGCACCAGTAAGGATCGTTTCACCTTCAGCACATGCAGCAGCAATGAAAAGCGCCGGAAACTCATCAATCGCCAAAGGCACTTGATCTTCGGGGATATGTATACCCTTTAATTGCGCTGAACGAACGCGGATATCAGCCACAGGCTCACCGCCCACCTCGTTCTCATTAGAGAGTTCGATGTTGGCTCCCATCGCCTTAAGAATATTAATGACACCAACACGCGTAGGGTTCATTCCAACATGCTGAATCGTCAAATCAGAATCCGGAGCTATACTGGCAGCAACCATGAAGAATGCTGCAGATGATATGTCAGAAGGCACATCAATCTTAGCCGCCGTTAATGTTCCGCCTGCCTTTAAGGACGCAGTAGCACCATTCTGCTCTACGGGATACCCAAAGCCATTCAACATACGTTCAGTGTGATCTCTGGTTGGCGCAGGTTCTGTTGTACTTGTCTGCCCTTCAGCATACAAACCCGCAAGTAGTACACAAGATTTCACCTGCGCACTTGCCATAGGTAAGTCATAATGAATGCCTTGAAGTGCCTGACCACCCTTGATCTTAATCGGTGGACGACCACCTTCACCCGTTTCTATGACAGCGCCCATCTCACGCAATGGCTTCGCAACTCGCTCCATCGGGCGCTTTGATAAGGAATCATCACCTGTCAATGTCACATCAAAGTCCTGCCCTGCTAATAAGCCACACAGCAAACGCATTGATGTACCAGAGTTACCTACATAAATAGGCCCTGGTGGTGACTGTAAACCATGAAGACCTACACCGTATATTTTAACTTCACCGTCGTATGGCCCCTCAATAACAACGCCCATATCCCTGAACGCTTGAAGTGTTGCTAAGGCATCTTCACCCTCTAAGAAACCACTGACTTCAGTGATTCCCTTAGATAACGCCCCTAACATAATAGAGCGATGTGAAACAGATTTATCACCAGGAACACGAATAGACCCTTTTACAGAGCCACCTGGTTGTACATGGTATTCGATATTATTACTACTCATAGGATTAATGTACGGAGTTCCGTCCAGTATACGATTGAAATGTTCTCTAGCCGCTTTTGCTCGAGTAAAGATCCCCAGCATTTCTCGACTATCCTGATCTAAAATTGCCTGTTTAACGCGCTTAACACCTAGCTCAAAGTTCTCTAACGACTTCATTAAAGCACTGGTATTCGATAAAAATATATCATGCCACATCGTCGGGTCACTCGCAGAGATACGAGTAAAATCTCTAAAACCGCCGGCCGCATATCTAAATATATCTAAGCTCTCATCTTCCCTGGCTAAGGTATCGACCAAAGAAAACGCCAATAAATGAGGAAGATGACTGGTCGATGCCAAAACCTGGTCATGCTTTCGCGGAGACATAGCAAGCACCTCTGCGCCGGTCTTCGCCCAAAGATTACGAACCGAATTCACTGCCTTCGAAGAGACACCTGAAGGCGGAGTAATGATAATCTTGTGATTTGCGAACAACTTAGCATTCGAAGCCTCAACACCACTCTTTTCTGAACCAGCAATGGGGTGTCCAGGTACGAAACAACGCGGTAAATACCCGAATGCATCTGCAACAGCATCAATAACCGCCCCTTTTACACTACCAACATCAGTAATAATCGTCTGCTCTGCAACATGATCTCGCATCTCGCGCAAAACTTTATTCATTGCCTTCACTGGCACAGAAAGCATTATTAAATGCGCTTTGTCAGCACCAAATGCTAGACTTTCAGCTTTCTCATCGATAACACCTAAACGAATAGCAGTGTCCATCTCAGCATCATTTCGATCATAACCAATGATATGTAAAGAAGGGTCAGCCTGTTTAATAGCACGAGCAAACGAGCCACCAATCAGCCCCAAACCAACAACAAATACATTTTGTATAGGCAAAGACTGAATAATTCTATCCGAATTCATTATGCCAAGATCTCTTGTAGTGTTGTTAAAAAACACTGATTTTCTTCATTAGTACCAATACTGACACGTAAGAAATTCGGCATACCGTAATTAGCAACAGGCCGTACAATCACTCCCTTTGCCAATAAGGCTTGATTAATCGGTCCTGCATCCTGTCCAAAATCAACAGCAATAAAGTTACCAAAACTAGGAATATACGAAAGCCCTAAATCACCCAACCCTTGCTTTAACTGGCTCTTACCCGAATCATTCAACGCTCTACTTTTAGCCAAATACTCAGTATCAGATAATGCAGCCACTGCGGCAGACAGTGCAAAAGAATCAACATTAAATGGCTGACGAACACGGTTTAATAAGTCAGCAATTTCAGGGGCACACGCAGCATAACCAACTCGTAAAGACGCCAACCCATATGCCTTTGAAAAAGTTCGAGTGACAATCAAATTCGAATATTCAGGTAAATACTCAAGACCATCAGGGTAATTATCTGCATCAACGTACTCACTGTACGCTTCATCCAACACAACCAAAACGCGATCAGGCACTTTAGCCATAAAGGAAACAAACTCTTCCCTACCAAACATTGTCCCTGTTGGGTTATTCGGGTTTGCTAAAAATACAACCTGTGTTTGCTCATTGATTGCAGCGGCCATTGCAGGCAAATCATGCGCATAATTTTTAGCAGGTACAACATTCAATTCAGCGCCTACGGCTTGGGTTGAAATAGGATACACAGCAAATGCATATTGAGAAAAAACGGCATTTTTACCAGGCTGTAGAAAAGCCCTAGCAATTAGATCCAAAACATCATTTGAACCATTACCCAGCGTTATCTGATCAGGAGACAACTTAAAACGAGCACTTAGAGCAGCCTTCAACTCAAACCCATTACCGTCTGGGTATCGGGTTAAATCCGCTATCTGCTTTTGCAGCGCATTGACCACTTTTTCACTTGGCCCTAATGGATTCTCATTACTTGCCAGCTTAACAATGCTATTAATATCTAAGCCTAATTCTCTGGCAAGCTCATCTACAGGCTTTCCCGGTAAATAAGGATGCAAATTAGCCACGCCCTGCACTGCACCTTTAATCAATCCTTCAACTCCACAACCCATCAAGACACTCCCGTTCTCAATTACCGATTAAACTAAAGAACACCACAAGGGTATGAACCTAAGACTTTAAGATCCGCAGCCTGCTCAGCAACTTCTTTAAGTGCCTGCTTAGCCTTATCGCTTGAGCTATGCCCTTTAAAATCTATAAAGAATACATAGTTCCATGCGCCTGACTTGGACGGTCTGGTTTCTACTCGAGTCAAATCAATGCCTAACTTATGAAATGGCGCTAATAGATCATGCAACGCACCAGGCTTATTTCTCATAGAGACTAAGATTGATGTTTTATCATCGCCACTTTCAGGAATTGGGTGATTCCCTATGATTAAGAAGCGAGTTGAGTTATCAGGCTGGTCCTCAATTTTTTCAGAAAGCTTTGAGAGATCATACATCTCGGCAGCGGTTTCACCGGCAATCGCAGCAGCGTTCCACTCACCTCGAACAAATTTAGCCGCCTCAGCATTACTGCTAACAGCTACTCGCTCAGCATTAGGGTAATGAGCATCCAACCACTTTCTACATTGAGCAAGTGATTGAGCATGAGAATAAATACGAGAGATTTTGTTCTTGCGCGTTACATCGCTGATCAACAGATGATGATGAATTCTTAAAACCACTTCGCCACAAATATGAATATTACTATCCATAAAGTTATCCAAAGTATGATTAATAACACCTTCTGTGGAGTTCTCTACAGGCACCACACCATATGCAACACTGCCTGAAGCTACCTCACGGAAAACCTCATCAATTGCCGTCATTGGTACCGTCACCGCTGAATGACCAAAATGCTTCAAAGCCGCTTCTTGAGTGAACGTACCTTCAGGCCCTAAGAAAGCGACCTTAACAGGGCTTTCCAGAGCCAAACACGCAGACATAATTTCACGAAACAGCCTCGCCATTTCCTCGCCATCTAACGGCCCTTCATTCAGGTCCATTATTTTTCGCAAAACCTGGGCTTCACGTTCAGGGCGATAAAACTGAGTGGTATCAGAACCCGCTGCCGTTTTAACTTCTGCTACACGTTGCGCACAAGTTGCACGCTCACTGATCAATTTCAAAATTTGCCGATCTATTGAATCAATGGTATCTCTTAGACCCAGCAGTTCTTTTTCTGTAGACACTGTTATTACCTTGTTCGTTTATGTGCTTACGTATGCAAGCATCTAAAATCAAATTATCAGCCGTGCTCTTTCTCAAAGTTAGCCATAAAGCCAATTAACGCATCTACAGCAGACTCAGGAACAGCATTATAAATACTTGCACGCATCCCACCGACAGAGCGATGACCAGCTAAGTTTAATAATCGTGCTTCATCAGCCTTCTTCAAAAACACCGATTCCAAAGCTTCATCAGCCAAAGTAAAAGGCACATTCATACCTGACCGATAGCGAGGCTCAACAGGATTTCCATAAAACCCGCTTTCATCAATAAAGCTATAAAGCTTGCTCGCTTTTCTCTTATTGACCTCTGCAATCGCGGAAACACCACCCTGTTTCTTCAACCACTTAAAAACCAACCCAGCCAAATACCACGAATACGTTGGCGGAGTATTATTCATAGAAGAAGCCTTTGCATGCACGTCATAATTGAACACGGCAGGAGTAAAGTCCTTCGCCTTACCAAGAAGGTCTTTACGCACAATAACCAAAGTCAAACCCGCAGGGCCAATATTCTTTTGAGCACCGGCATATATCAAGCCGAATTTACTTACATCCAAAGGCCCCGAAAGAATACTTGATGAATAATCAGCAACCAACGGCACATCAACTTCTGGAATATAATCAAACTCTACACCACCAATTGTTTCATTCGGTGTGTAATGTAGGTACGCCGCGTTTTTTGATAAATTCCATTGCTCGAAACTTGGAACCGTAGAAAAATTTTCATTTTCACTACTGGCAACAACATTCACATCGCAATAACGTTTCGCTTCAGCAATTGCCTTTTTCGACCACTGACCTGTATTCACATAATCAGCGGAAGAATGATCACCTAAAAGATTCAAAGGAATCATAGAAAACTGAGCGCTCGCACCACCCTGAAGAAACAAAACCTCGTAATCATCACTGATCGACAGTAAATCACGAAAATCCTGAGTTGCCTCATTGGCAATGGATACAAATTCTTTACTTCTGTGACTCATCTCCATTACAGATGTACCAACGCCACGCCAATCTGACATTTCTTCTTGCGCTTGAATCAAAACATCATCCGGCAAAGCAGCCGGACCAGCACAAAAGTTATACGCTCTAGCCATTTATTTTCCAATCTTTAATTTTCTAAAATTACTTCGCATTAACGAAAAAAGCTGCTTTCTTTCGAAAGCAGCGTTTTCAATACACTTACACAAACCGAAAAAAATTATTCATCAGCTGTTGGCTCTGCACCACTGTCTTCGTCAGATACCAAGCTTTCTGGGGCTGTGCTTTCAGGCGCAGTACTTTCTACCCCTGCATCACCTTCCGCAGACTCTAATGCCTCATCATCTTCGGCGTCTGCAGGTTCTGATATTCGTTCAACACTTACTAGCTTTTCATCACCAGATAAGTTAATCAATCGAACACCCTGCGTATTTCGGCCTAAGACAGACACTTCATCAATGCGAGTACGAACGAGTGTCCCCTGATCACTGATCAGCATCATCTCATCATTATCATGAATAAGGGTTGCACCAACCACCTGACCATTACGATCTGTAGTTTGCATGCCAATAACGCCCTGACTGCCACGATTGTATGTCGGGAAATCTACACAACGGGTACGCTTACCATAGCCATTTTCACTGGCAGTAAGTACGTAACCATCTTCGTCTGGAATGATAAGAGATATTACCTTAGCACCCTCTGGTAACTTAATGCCTCGCACACCACGAGCTGTACGCCCCATGGCTCGAACATCATTCTCATCAAAACAAGCCATCTTACCGGTGTTTGCTGACAACATAATTTTCTGATTGCCATCAGTAATTGCAGCACCAATCAAACGATCATCATCTTGAAGCTCTACAGCTATCAAACCAGAACTACGAGGCCTTGCAAACGAAGTAAGATCAACCTTCTTAACCACACCCTGCTGAGTAGCCATAAACACATAATGACCTTCAACATACTCTTTCACAGGAAGAATGGTTGAGACTTTTTCATCATCATCAAGCGGCAATAGATTTACAAGAGGACGACCTTTGGCCTGTCTACCAGCCGCAGGGATCTCAAACACCGTCAACCAATACACCTTACCTTTGTCAGTAAATAGCATAATGGTTTCATGCGAACTTACGACGAGCAGATGCTCAATATAATCTTCATCTTTCATCGAAGTCGCAGACTTACCACGACCTCCACGACGCTGTGCTTGATAAGTGTCCAACGGTTGAGTCTTCGCATACCCAGTATGAGAAATAGTTACCACCATCTCTTCTTCTGGTATCAAATCAGCAACGGTTAAATCCATGCGAGAAGCAATAATTTCAGTACGACGATCATCACCGTACTCTTCGACGATCGCTTCAAGCTCTTCACGAATCACTTCCATTAGGCGCTCACGGCTACCTAAGATTTCAAGCAATTCTGCAATCAGGTCGACTTTCTCTTTGTATTCTTTGATCAGTTTCTCATGCTCTAGCCCCGTCAAACGGTGCAGACGAAGCTCCAAAATAGCCTGAGCCTGCTCAGGAGAAAGATAGTATTTACCATCTCTCATACCATACTGTTCAGGTAGATCTTCTGGTCGACATGCATCTGGTCCTGCACGTTCTAGCATGCCAGTCACATCACCTGGTTGCCAAGGGTTTGCAAGTAAACGTTCTTTCGCTATCGCAGCACTTTCAGACTTTTTGATTGTCTCAATAACAGGATCAATGTTAGCAAGCGCAATGGCTAAACCTTCCAGGATATGACCACGTTCGCGAGCTTTTCTTAACTCAAATACTGTACGGCGTGTAACAACCTCACGGCGGTGCTGAACAAAATGCTCAAGCAGCTCTTTAAGGTTTAGAATTTTCGGCTGACCATCCACCAACGCAACGGTATTAATACCAAATACGTTTTGAAGCGGAGTTTGTGTAAATAAGTTATTTACAAGAACATCTGCATTCTCACCGCGTTTCATATCTACCGCTATACGCAAGCCGTCTTTATCTGACTCATCACGTAATTCAGCAATACCTTCAATCTTCTTATCTTTAACAAGCTCTGCAATTTTTTCAATTAATCGAGCTTTGTTAACCATGTACGGAATTTCGGTGAAAACAATCGTTTCACGGCCCGATTTCGAATCCGTTTCAACATGGTGACGTGCACGCATATAAATACGACCACGACCAGTACGATAAGCTTCAACGATGCCTGCACGGCCGTTGATGTATGCACCTGTAGGGAAATCAGGCCCTGGAATGTATTCCATTAAGGCATCGATATCCAAATCAGGGTTTTCGATCAAGGCAAGGCAGCCACTCACAACTTCAGTTAAGTTGTGCGGTGGAATATTTGTTGCCATGCCCACAGCAATACCAGATGAACCGTTCACCAATAGGTTTGGTATACGAGTTGGCATTACTTCAGGAATTTGTTCTGTACCATCATAATTCGGTACAAAGTCCACGGTTTCTTTCTCAAGATCGGCTTGAATAGAATGAGCAATTTTATTCATGCGAACTTCGGTATAACGCATGGCTGCCGCAGCATCACCATCAATAGAACCGAAGTTACCCTGACCGTCGACCAGCATATACCTCATCGAGAATGGCTGAGCCATACGCACGATGGTGTCATACACAGCAGAATCACCATGTGGGTGATACTTACCAATTACATCGCCGACGACACGTGCCGACTTTTTGTAAGGCTTATTCCAATCATTACCCAAAACATTCATCGCAAATAAAACACGACGATGCACTGGTTTTAATCCATCCCTAACGTCAGGCAATGCACGCCCAACAATTACACTCATCGCATAGTCAAGGTAAGACTGCTGTAGCTCTTCCTCAATATTGATGTTACTAACTTGTTTTGCAAATTCGACCATAAAAACTAATTCCCTTGTCGTTACACACCCTTGTGCTTGTTATTTAGTTGCGACTATCAAACTGCAATTTATGCTTTTGGTCTTATTCATGCAGCGAAGGTTACATGCACAAGCGCAACGATTTATCAGAAGCATCCGTAAATGGCGAGTTAACTATCTGAAAATAAGATCGAAATCATACACCAGCTTGGCCGTTTTTTATAGAAAAACATAAACCAATCATGGACAATAGCCAGCCATCGATGAACGAATCAAAATTTAAGAAGGACTAACACAAATGGCGGCACCTTTCACATCATTAGAAGCACAATGGATCATCCAATTCAACGCCCCATTTATCCTTGAAAACCACACATTGGTGATTAATGAATCCCACATCGTGGATATCCTACCAACTGCGGATGCACGTCAGAAATACCCAACGAATATCATAGTAGAATTACAAGAGCATGCACTGGTACCAGGCTTCATTAATACGCACAATCACGCTGCAATGACACTCTTTAGAGGAATGGCCGACGATCTACCTCTGATGACTTGGCTAAATGATCATATCTGGCCTGCAGAAGGAAAGTGGGTTCAAGAAGAATTCGTAAAAGACGGCACAAAGCTCGCCATTGCAGAAATGCTTCTCTCAGGAACAACAACCTTCAGTGACATGTACTTCTTTCCAGAAGCTGCCGCCAAGGTTGTTGAAGACGCAGGGATAAAAGCTCAACTTTGCACCCCCATCATGGAATTTCCAACAGCATGGGGCAGCGGACCTGACGAATACATCAAAAAGACAGAGCAATTATTGGAACAGTATAAAGCTCATCCTCGAATCACCATTGCAGCAGGACCTCATGCACCTTATACAGTCTCAGATGAAACCTTTGTAAAATGCATCAAACTTAAAGATAAGTACAACTGCAAACTTCAAGTTCACTTACATGAAACTCAATTTGAAGTTGACGAATCAGTAAAACAACACCAAATGACACCTATCGATCGCCTAAATAAACTGGGCGTTTTAGACAATGACACGCAATGCGTTCATATGACATCCCTTACAGATGCAAACATCACCAGCATTTCTGAATCAGGCGCTCACATAATCCACTGCCCAGAATCCAATTTAAAGCTTGCTAGCGGCTTATCTCCCATCAATAAAGCTCAACACGCAAACATCAACATTGCCCTTGGTACAGACGGCGCGGCCAGCAACAACGATCTAGATATGCTTTCGGAAGCCAGAAGTGCAGCCTTTTTAGCAAAAGCCGTCAGTTCTGACGCAACAGCACTAAGCGCAATAGAAGCATTAAAAGCAGCAACAATTAACGGAGCCAAAGCATTAGGCATCGATGAAAAGACGGGTAGCCTAGAAACAGGGAAACTTGCAGACATCATTGCCATTGATCTATCCCCTCTGCATTGCCAACCCGTTTATGATCCAATATCGCAAATCATATACGCATCCAGAAGCGACCAAATCACCAATGTTTGGTCCGAAGGTCAACGCTTGGTAGAGAATAGGAAATTAACAAAAATGAACACCGCTGAAATAATAAACCAAGCCAAAGCTTGGGCGAGTAAAATCAAAGAAGCCAATAAGTAAGCAACCACAAAAGAACAAATAATTTTCAGTATAAACTACGTTTCAAAATCAGGTATGAGCATGACAGAACAACCAAACACTCTAAATGTAGACGCAGAAGAAGTTGCGAAGTTTGAAGCATTGGCCAGCAGATGGTGGGATCAAAGCAGTGAATTCAAACCCCTTCATGAAATCAACCCTTTGCGCCTGAATTTCATAAACGAAAAAACAGCACTGCAAGGCAAGCGCGTTTTAGATGTTGGCTGTGGTGGCGGAATTCTTGCTGAGTCAATGGCTCGCAGAGGTGCAAACGTACTTGGAATAGATATGGGCGAAGCCCCCTTATCAGTAGCACAACTTCACGCATTAGAAATGGGCGTAGAAAATGTAGAGTATAAAAAAATACCTGTTGAAGAGCTGGCAGAACTCGAACCCGGAAGCTTTGACGTGGTGACATGCTTGGAAATGCTTGAACATGTACCAGACCCATCATCAATCATCGCTGCCTGTTCTAAACTAGTAAAACCGGATGGCCATGTGTTTTTCTCTACCATTAACAGAAACCCCAAAGCATTTATGTTTGCTATTGTCGGAGCTGAATATGTACTCCATATGCTTCCAAAAGGCACCCATGAATTCAAAAAATTCATCAAACCAGCAGAACTTTCTCGTTGGGCAAGACAAGCAAACTTGAAAACCCACGAAAGCATCGGCCTAACGTACAACCCTCTTACCAAAGTCTACAAGCTGGCCAACGATGTTGACGTAAATTACATGATCCACACGACTAAAGAAGCCTAAACAGGTTACATGAGCCAGAAGATGAGCACAAAGTACAAAGCAATTTTATTTGATCTTGACGGCACCATCCTTGACTCCGCCGTTCACTTTCACACCATACTTCAAAAACTGGCTCAAGATTTAGATACAGCACCGCCAACACTTAAGCGAGTTCGAAACTGGGCCTCAAATGGGGCTTCAGTCATGATTGACAAGTGCCTTAACGTACCCAAAGACAACTCGACACACCAACAGCTTTGCGATCAATTTCTAAACCTTTACGACAAAGAAGTACTGAGCAGCTGCCCACTATTTGAAGACGTAGAAAAAACATTAACAGGCTTAAAAGAAGCAAGTATTCCTATTGCTATCATCACCAACAAAGGAAGGCGCTTCTATCAGCATATCGAACCTCAAATAGAAGCATTCACACCAATTACAGTCGGTATAACAAGGGACGATGTCCTTAACATCAAACCAGACCCTGAAGGATTGCTTACATCATCCAGCATTCTCAACATAAGCCCCAAGGACTGTCTATACGTAGGCGACCACAAACGCGACATTGAAGCAGCCATCAATGCCAAAATGCCTAGCGCAGCAGCCTGCTGGGGGTACATTCAACCTAACGACACTCCAGAGACATGGAATGCAGATCACTTATTAAAAAACCCAACGCAGCTGTTTAATCTTATATAATCTAGAAATTCAGACACAGCCCTAACACACACATAAATAGAAGACGTAATCATGTTTGACTTTAATGCACCCAAAGATTGCCTGAAAGGCAAGAAAATCCTAGTAACTGGTGCTGCCGCCGGAATAGGCAGAGCTGCCGCAGTAGCATTTGCCCAATATGGTGCAATTGTTTTACTTCATGGCCGAAATGAAGAATCTCTAAACCCTGTTTATGATGAAATTGAAGCTTTAAACCTAGAACAACCTGCGATCTGCCCTCTCGACCTTGAATTCGCTCAACCTGAGCAGTACGAAGAGCTGGCTGCATTAATTGAACAAGAGTTCGGCACCATCGACGGCCTACTGAACAATGCGAGTTTACTTGGTGCTCGATCACCGATACAAAGCTATGATCAATCTCTTTGGATGAAGGTCATGCAGGTTAACGTAAATGGCTCATTCATGATGACACAAGCAATGCTTCCGTTACTCGACCACGACCAGCCAGCCTCTGTAATCTTCACATCTTCCAGCGTTGGCCGTAAAGGTAGAGCACACTGGGGCGCCTATTCCGCATCAAAGTTTGCAACCGAAGGCTTAATGGAAACACTGTCAGATGAGCTTCCTGGAATATCCAAGATTCGAGTAAACTCATTAAACCCAGGTGCTACACGAACCCAAATGCGCACATGGGCTTACCCAGGCGAAGATCCTAAAACCAACCCTACACCAGCAGAAATCATGAATGCTTACCTTTTCTTAATGTCTGACGACAGCATTGGCACTAACGGTCAAAAGATAGACGCTCAATAGATCCAAGAAAAAAAGCAGCCTTAAGGTCTCCCCTTAGGGCTCCCCCTCCCTATCAAGACAGTCAAAAAGCCAACACCCTAACTTATAAAAAGCAGAAGCGTCAGTTACCTGACGGCAAATTATTGCCACCACATATCTCCTGCGTCAACAAAACATCAAAACTATCAATAAGCAACATCAAATCAAACTCAACCTATTGTTTTAAAAAGAATTTTAATCTTTGGCACAGCTTTAGCTTTTACCAAACCCAAATGAATCTAAACGAAAAAGTCTTAACCGACATTTAGAAAATAAAGTCCGAGGTAAATATGGTTACTACTGTGCAACCAAGACAACGAGTTTCTCTTAAAGATGCTAAATCTTTTTCAGCATTTACGAATCTTGTAAAAACACAAGAGCGTCAAAAAGAAGTTCGCCAAAGATTGACCGCACAACTTCAGACTACTCTAGACGTCGACAAGCTTTTGAATATATTCTATCGTGAGATACAACAAGTGGTTCAGGTTGGAGGTATTGTCTACCAAACCAACGATGGAGATAACCAAACAATCACCCTAGGTCAACAGAACACACACCGCTGCACATACCAGCTGTCTTCTGAAACCGAAAGCATGGGCGAGATCACTCTGTCGAGATCTAAGCGCTTCATCGAAGAAGAGCTTACCATCCTAGAGGGACTATTCAGCACCCTGTACTTCCCTCTTAAAAATTCACTGGCTTATAGAGCCGCAATTACAGCCGCACGTAAAGACCCACTCACGAACACATGGAATCGTGCAGCAATGGACGAAACCTTAGCCCGCGAAGTGGAACTGTCAAAGCGTCACAACTTACCCATGTCGATATTAATGATGGATTTAGATCACTTTAAATCGGTTAATGATCGCTATGGGCACAGTGCTGGCGACCAAACACTCAAAGACACCGTCGCAATCATTAAAGACGTTTGTAGACAAACAGATTTACTGTTCCGATATGGCGGTGAAGAGTTTTTACTCGTACTGAACAAAACAGACCATAACGGCGCTCAAATCATTGCAGACCGCATTAGAAGTAAAATTGAAAAACACTCAGTGAAGTGCGGCGAGAGCATGATTGATGTAACAGCAAGTATTGGAGTAGCAAGCTGTCGAAATGCAGATAATACAGAGCAGTTAATTTGCAGAGCAGATAAAGCGCTCTACCAAGCAAAAATCTCAGGCAGAAACCAAGTAAAGTCAGGCGAGTAAATTCTTACCGCCCGACTTCAAAAAACAAAAACAACAGCTTAACGACGCTTTGGTTTTCTGGATGTACGGCGCTGAGTATGCTTTTGCTGGCGCTTACGACGATCCATATCAAGCTTCTCATCTAACGTTCGACGAACGAACGCAATCTTCTTCAATCCCAGTCGAACTCGTAGATCGTTCACTTCTTTATTCGGCATCTCTTCCCAAGTACCTATTTTACAAGAGGAAGGTAAAAACACTGAACCATAGCGAACACGCTTCAAGCGATTCACTTCAACTTCTTGAGAAGCCCATAAGCGACGAACCTCTCGATTACGACCTTCCATCACACAAACATAAAACCACTGGTTCCGGCCTTCACCACCACCGTGAACGATGTCTGTGAATTGCGCCATACCATCCTCAAGAAGCACACCCTCTCTCAAACGATTAACCATTGGCTCATCCACCGGACCATGCACTCGGCACAAATACTCTCTATCGATTTCACTCGAAGGATGCATTAACTTATTAGCCAACTCTCCGTCCGTAGTAAACAACAATAAACCAGTGGTATTTACATCCAAACGGCCAACACTAATCCAACGCTGCCCTTTCAATTTAGGCAAGCGGTCGAATACCGTTGGACGCCCTTCAGGATCACTTCGAGTACAGACCTCACCTTCTGGCTTATTATAAATAAGTATCCGGCATTGCCCTTCATCCAATCCTTTCAAATCAACGGAGCGACCATCCAAAAACACCTGATCTCGAGAATCCACCCGATCACCCAGCTGCGCGACTTCATCACCAATTCTCAAACGGCCATCAGCAATCCAGCGCTCAATTTCACGACGGGAGCCAAGCCCCAAACTGCCCAGGACTTTTTGCAAACGTTCTTTCATTACTTCGACTCCCAATCACTCATTAAGGTATTATTTCTACTCATATTAACTTTCATCATCTTCTTCCGGAGATCGACTCTCCAATAAAGCAGCTTGCTCAGCTAATTTCTTCTGAATAAACTGCTGAAAATCTTCATCACTCATGGACTCGTCAGGTAAAGACGAAGCCTCATCATCACCTGAAGTCACAACTGAATCATCACTTAATTCATTAGTAATGCCTAAACCCAAACCCTCTGAGTCAGTGAGCCCACCTTCTAAAACAGAGGCACCTTCCCCTGCCTCTGACACACCAAGCACTGCCTCTTGATTTTCAACCGGCAACTCATTCGCCTGCTGCTCAACCAATAAAGCCTTTTGCTCTATCTCTTCCGTCGCCGTCTCAAGCTGATCAGCCCACGCTGCAAATCGGGAGCGCTTTGGATCTTTAACTTCATTTTCTTTAGCTTCAGCACCTTCAACGTCAGCGCCTTCAACTTCAGTACCACCCGCCTTAAACGCCGCATCGGTTTTTTCAGAGTCAGCTGCCGTTACCAACCAACCCGGCTTTTCAAAAACATCGTCTGACGCCACCGCCTCTCCCGGCATAACCTGCGCCTCAGGCGTGCGAATCATTTTCTCTATCGCGGAGTTGTACCTATCTATGTCCTGAAGCTCTTCTCGAGCAGCCATCTCCAACTTAAACTGAGCTTCTTTATTTGCCTCTTCCTTCGCAAGTCGAATGCGCTCTTTATCTTCTTCAGATATTGATTCTATCGCCTGCTCAGAAGGCTCCTCAGCATCAGGAATCAAATCAGCACTTTCACCATCAAACTCAGAATCCAAATCCTCTGCATCAGAAGAGGACAACTGAAATTCATCCCCAAAATCAAGTTCTGGGTTTATTTCTTCTAAGTCCCTCACTTCAGAGAGCTCAGGTAATTCAGTTAAAGACTTTAAATTAAAATAGTCCAAGAACTTACTTGTTGTCGCATAAAGAGCCGGTCGTCCAGGCACATCTTTATGACCTACAACACGAACCCACTCCCTTTCAAGCAAGGTGCGTACAATATTACTGCTGACCGCCACACCACGGATATCTTCAATATCCCCACGAGTGATCGGCTGTCGATACGCTATTAAAGACAATGTCTCCAAAAGCGCACGAGAATATCTAGGAGGTCGCTCCTCCCATTGCTTAATAACATAAGGCGCAGCGGCTTTTGCAACCTGAAACCGAAATCCCGTACCAACTTCCTTTAGCTCTATGCCCCTTGCCTTATAGCGCCGCACCAACTTTTGAAAAGTCTGTCGAATTTCTGTTGATGGAGGTATTAAGTCATCCTCACCAAAATAATTTCTAATATCAGTCACCGAAACAGGTTTGCCTGATACCAAAAGAGCCGCTTCAATGATTTGCTCTAGTAACTTCGCGCTTATTTTATTCGGCATCAACATCATCCTGCAGACTGTCTTGTTCACTCCCACCTTCAGCGACCAAACCAGAATCCGACTCATTTTCTGTTACATCCATTCGGGCCCGAAGATAGATTTCTCCAAACACATCCGACTGAGATAACTCAACCAAAGACTCTTTTACCAATTCCATTACGGCCATAAAGGTAACAACCACCCCCATCTTCCCTTCTTCAACAGTAAACAAAGAAACAAATGGAACGAGCTGACCAAATTTCATTTTATTTAAGACTTGCGACATTCGTTCTCGCACAGAAAGCACTTCACGGCTGATGTGATGGTGCACAAACATGTCTGCACGCTTCAAAATATCAGACATCGCCAATAGAACTTCACGCAAGTCCACATCTGGATGCTTCTTCACATGTTCAAACTCATCATGCCGAGCCGCAGGAACCATAATGTCACGCTCCAGACGCGGAATCTCATCCAAGTTTTCCGCAGCAACCTTAAAACGTTCATACTCTTGCAAACGACGAATCAACTCAGCCCTAGGGTCTTCTTCCTCAATATCATCTTCATTATTTCTTGGAAGTAAACTCCTAGACTTAATCTCCGCCAGCATTGCAGCCATGACCAGATACTCAGCCGCCAATTCAAATCGAGTCGACTTCATCAACTCAACATACTCCATGTACTGAAGAGTGATTTGGCTAATATTAATGTTCAGGATATCTATATTCTGCTTACGAATAAGATAAAGAAGTAAATCTAAAGGCCCTTCAAACGCATCTAAAAAAACTTCAAGGGCTTCAGGCGGGATATATAAGTCTTGAGGAATTTCAGTCACAAGCTGACCACCCACTTTTGCAAGCGGTAGCTGCTGCTGTTCAGGATGGGCGATATTATCGCTTTCTGAGACAGATTCTACTGTTAAATCAACAGAATCAGACATGGTATTCCTATTGTTTCCCAACAATCACTGATTAAACATCAATCGAATACTAAACAAATATTGGCGACCTTAAGATCGCCAATTTACCACAAAACATCAGCCCTGTGGTTTTTACCATTAATTTCTGTAAGAAAGCGCCATCGCATCACGAACTTCAATCAATGTGGCCCGAGCTTCTTCTCTTGCCCTTTCATTACCTTCTTTAATAATATTCTTCACCAACTGAGGATTATTCTCATACTCAACAGCTCGCTCATGAATCGGCGCCTGTTCTTTTAGAACGGATTCAATAATTGGTTTCTTACAATCAAGACAACCAATACCCGCTGAACGGCAACCTTTTTGCACCCAATCTTTTACATCTTCTTCAGAATATACTTCATGCAACTGCCAAACAGGACACTTAGAAGGATCGCCAGGGTCAGTTAAACGAACACGCTGAGGGTCCGTCATCATTCGTTTAATTTTTTCTTCAACGACATTTGAATCTTCACGAAGCGCAATCGTATTATTATACGACTTAGACATTTTTTGGCCATCAAGACCCGGCATTTTAGATTCAGGAGTAAGCAAGGATTGAGGCTCAGGTAAAATCACTTTACCACTGCCTTCAATGTAGCCAAGCAAACGTTCTTTATCACCGATCGTTATGTTTTGCTGGTCGTTTATTAAAGCACGGCCTTTTTCTAAAGCTTCAACATCCCCACGCTCCATATATTCTTTTCGCATGGACTTATACAGCTTTGCCGCTTTCTTACCCATCTTCTTAATGGCTGTTTCAGCCAACACTTCAAAATCCGGCTCACGACCATAAATATGATTAAAACGTCGAGCGACCTCACGTGTTAACTCAATATGCGATACTTGATCTTCACCCACCGGAACAAGACCGGCACGATACATCAAAATATCAGCACTCTGAAGAAGCGGATATCCAAGAAAACCATAAGTAGACAAATCTTTATCTTTCAGCTTTTCTTGCTGGTCTTTGTAGCTCGGCACTCGTTCAAGCCAACTTAATGGTGTCATCATAGACAACAATAAATGCAATTCAGCGTGCTCAGGCACTTTTGACTGAATAAACATGGTAGAAGAGCCAGGATTCACACCTGCGGCAAGCCAATCAATGACCATATCCCAAGTATGCTGTTCAATGTCTCTAGGATCAGCGTAATGCGTTGTTAGCGCATGCCAATCTGCAGCAAAGAAAAAACAATCATAGCTGTGCTGAAGATCAATCCAGTTCTTAAGAACGCCATGATAGTGACCTAAATGAAGACGACCCGTAGGTCTCATACCTGACAAAATACGGCGCTGCGAATCCAACGTACCTAACTCCTACAATCCATTCATCTAACTACAAAAATTTAGGGGCGCATTATAGCCCTTTTTTTCTCGGATAATCATGGGTTTTTAACAGTATTTAAGTGTTAGCCCACAACCAATAACAATGAATATCATTTACAACATAAAAAGGCCTTCAACGGACGTTAAAGGCCTTAAATTTTTCATGTACTACCATTCAAAACAGATCAATACTGGAAGGCAGACACATCACCAGCGCCTTCACGAATGATTTCTACTTCATCGTCAGTCAAATTAATAACCGAGGTAGGTTCAAAGCCACAAAAACCACCATCAATCACTAGATCAACTTGGGATGCAAGCGTATCCCTAATGTCATAAGGGTCCGTCATGGGCATATCTTCACCCGGCATGATCAATGTCGTTGAAATCAAAGGCTCAGCAAATTCAGCCAACAGAGCATGACAGATTTTGTTTTCAGAAACCCGAATCCCGATGGCTTTACGCTTAGGGTGCAATAAACGGCGCGGTACATCTTTAGTCGCATTTAAAATAAAGGTATACGGCCCTGGTGTATGCTGCTTTAACAAACGGTAAAGGTCATTATCCACTCGAGCATAGCTCGCAATTTCAGACAAATCCTTACACATCAATGTGAAATTGTGTTTGTCATCCAATTGACGGATCGCTCTCACACGGTCAAGCGCCTTTTTGTCCCCCAAATGACAACCAAGGGCATACCCTGATTCAGTAGGGTAAACAATGACACCGCCGCCATTAAGGCACTCTGCCGCTTGTGAGATAAGCCTTTTTTGTGGATTATCAGGATGAATCTGAAAAAGTTGAGTCATTAATTATTTCTCTTCAATAATTGAAAGCGCGACAGGTTCTTCCAAAATAGAGTTGTGAACCCAGTTTAGCCCAACCTCAGGAATTGCACTGAACATTCCCAAATCAGACCATGACGCGCTTGCATGAAAATCGCTCCCAAATGAAGCCATCATATTTCGTTTATCAATCTGGCGAATCATCCAACCAGTATCGTCTTTCTTCTGTCGACTGCTTACCACCTCAAGGGCGTCACCATCCATATCCCAAAAATCATCAATCAAACGAGACAACTTCGTTTTCGTCATTTTGTATTTAAATGGATGAGCTAAGACAGCTTTTCCTCCGGCCTGATGAACCAGTTCGATAACATCCCCCACTTCAGGCCAAATCAACTTAATATCACCTATCTTTCCAGCGCCAAGAAACTTATTAAAGGCCTGCTCCATCGTTGATACTACCCCCTGTTCGATTAAAAAGCGGGCAAAATGAGGACGACCTAAAACGCTGTTCCCTGAAATGGCTTTAACCTGAGTTAAAACATCCGGTATAGACAAATACTTTTCTAATTTCTCAGAGATAGTGACTGCACGCTGTTCTCTTATTTGATCCTGCAATGCTTCTGCTTTCTTCATAGCATCGGAGTTCGGGTCCATACCGAGAGCAACCATGTGGATGTTTATTTTATCTATTTGACATGAAAACTCGGCCGCTGAAATTAATTTGATCCCTGCTTCATCAGCCAAAGGTTTGCATTCACGATAACCATTAATTGTATCGTGATCAGAAACGGCTAATACATTCAGCCTGTTCTTTTGGGCAAGCGCCACTAATTCAGCGGGTGATAATGCACCATCTGACACAGTTGTATGGCAATGTAGATCAATATTATGACGAAACTGCTGCATTTCTGCGGTTACCCCTTCACTTCGCTCTAAAAACCTTTATTATTTTGCCACTATCACTCATAACAGGCTAACCATTTCGACTATGAAATTTTTGATCGACTTTTTACCTATCGCAATTTTCTTCGCTGTTTATAAATATACTGAAGATATTATCCTTGCAACGGCAGTTCTTATCCCTGCAACTGCCCTACAGATTCTTTATACCTGGATCAAAACTAAAAAAGTTGAAAAAATGCACTTAGTCACCTTAGCGCTCGTTCTTGTGCTGGGAACAATGACCATCATATTTAATGACAAGACATTCATTCAATGGAAACCAACCATCGTCAATTGGTTGTTTGCAGTTGTATTTCTCGGCAGTCAATTTATCTCAAAGCGCACTATTATTGAAATGATGATGAGCAACAACATTGACCTGCCTAAACCTGTCTGGAAAAAGCTTAATCTTTCATGGGTTGTCTTCTTTATTGTAGCTGGCGCAGTCAACATTTACGTTGCTTATAACTACAGCGAAGATACGTGGGTAAACTTCAAGCTATTTGGTTTATTGGGAATGACGTTTATTTTTGTTCTTCTTCAAGGCATTTATATGTCCAGACACATGAAAGAAACCGATGAAACAGCTGAAATAAACAAACCAGATCAATAATTTCCATTAAAAACAACCAAGATATTAAGCATCAGTTTATTTTTTCAGGAAAAATTGTAATATGTACTACGCAATCATAAGCCAAGATATTGAAAATAGCCTTCCTCTAAGGAAAAAGGCTCGTCCAGACCACTTGGCTCGACTTGAAGAATTAAAAGCACAAGGCCGTTTATTAGTAGCTGGTCCTCACCCGGCAGTTGATAGTGAAGATCCGGGTGAAAATGGTTTTACAGGGAGTTTAGTTATTGCCGAATTTGAAAGCCTTGCATCTGCGCAGGCTTGGGCAGATAAAGACCCTTATGTTTCTGCTGGCGTCTATCAGTCAGTTATCGTTAAACCATTTAAAAAAGTGCTTCCATAAATTATAAGGCACAAAGAATCGATGAAAAATTTAATCAAAGTACTATTAATCGGAGGTTCAATATTAGCCACCGATCTTGTATCCGCCCAAACAGCGTACATCCGAGACACAATATATGTCCCTCTTAGAAGTGGCGAAGGATCGTCATACCGAATCATCCATAAAGGTATGAGATCTGGCAGTAAGCTCGAAGTACTTCAAGTATCCGAAGAAAGTGGCTACACCAAAGTTAGAACATCAAAAGGCATTGAAGGCTGGCTTCAGAATCAATACCTAAGCTATGAGCCTGTGGCAAGCCTTAAGCTCGTCACCGCTGAAAAAGAGATTGCTCGTTTAACTACTGATAACAAAGCTCTGTCATCGTCTAAAAATGAGCTCTCAGGTAAAAGCTCAAACTTAAGTAGCTTAGTTAAGAAGCTTGAGAAAGAAAACGCCTCCCTTACCAAAGAACTTAATGAAATTAAAACAATTTCATCTGGTGCTCTTAAGCTGAACGAAGATAACCTAAAGTTAACAGAGAGCACCCAATTACTTAAAACTAAAATTGATCTACTGGAAGCTGACAACACACGCTTACAAGGGGATAAAACCAAAAGCATGTGGTTAACAGGCGCCTCTATTGCGTTTATTGGAATTTGCTTTGGTTGGTTTTTCTCCAGCAGAAAGCGAAAAGGCGGCAGCTGGGGTAACTCTGGCCTGTAAATAAAGATCCGAGGCCAAACCTTCTGTTTGGCCTTTTTTACTTTAAATTGTTAATAACCAAATACATCGGAATTCAATATGTCCAAAATAAAACACATCACTTCTATCTTTACTGTTCTTTTTTCATTGCTTTCTCTTTCTCAGTCGGCCATTGCAGAATCTCCTAAAGTCGTGTTAGAAACGAATCATGGTGACATCACCATCATCCTAAACCAGGAAAAAGCGCCTAAAACGGTTGAAAACTTTTTAGAGTATGTAAATGACGGTTTTTACAACGGCGTGGTCTTTCACCGAGTAATCCCTCATTTTATGATTCAAACCGGTGGGTTCGATTCTAAAATGTCCCGAAAGGCAACACGTTCTCCAATTGAAAATGAAGCCACTAACGGCCTTAGCAATAAACGAGGTACAGTTGCTATGGCAAGAACATCATCTATTAATAGCGCTACATCACAATTTTTTATCAACGGCATAGACAACCTATTTTTAGACCATAAAGATGGCAGCAGCCAGAAGTTCGGCTATGCCGTTTTTGGTGAAATAACAACGGACAGCTATTCAACTCTAGATTCGATTTCTACCGTACCGACTCAACCAAAGTTTGGACACCAGAATGTTCCAACTACAGAAGTAATTATTAATAAAGCGTATCAGCTTGAAGCCTCTACTGAAGAAGCAAATGCAGCGAGCCAAACACCGACAAACTCATAAAAGATTATTTAAGTAGAGCCATACTTCATGGCTCTACTTCATGTTATCGACAACCCCCATAAGTTCACGCATCGATATAAAAATATCCAACATTCTTTCCCTCTCAACTTAATCTCCTCGTATTATCACGTCGATTAATACGCCGCTATCAGGAAAGCAATCATCATGAAACACGCAAACTTAGAATGGGATGAATCAGGTACACCTTGCTCCCTTCAATTCGATGATTACTATTTTTCTACTGATGGCGGCTTGGATGAAACTCGATATATATTTCTAGAACATAATAATCTCGAAGATCGGTTTCGTAGCCTTGCCCAACAAACAACACCAAAAACGTTTGTCATTGCTGAAACGGGCTTTGGAACAGGTCTAAATCTCCTGGCTGTTTGTCAGCTATGGGATAAATATTTATCGGAGAGCAACCACACACTCGAATTCATTAGCACCGAAAAGTTCCCGCTCACCCACAAGGACATGACAAGAGCACTGACTACTTGGCCAGAACTGAAACCTTGGGCGGACGCTCTCACCGAAAACTACCCAAAAATGTGTACAGGCTTTCAAAAAGTTATTATCAGTGATCAGATATCCGTCATTCTGGCATTTGGTGATGCCTCTGCATCTTTTTCTAAAATGGTTGCGGACGTCGATGCTTGGTTTTTGGACGGCTTTTCTCCGTCAAAGAACCCTGAAATATGGACATCTGAGTTATTTGCTCAAATTCAGCGCCTAAGTCATAAAGAAACGACTTACGCTACCTTTACAGCAGCACGAGTCGTCAGAGACCTACTGTCTGGAAACGGCTTTAGTGTTACTAAAGATAAGGGCTTTGGTGTAAAACGAGAAATGGTTTATGGCTCTTTTATCAAAGAGCAGCCCTTTGATTCACAACAAGAAAAAGCCAATTCAAAACCTTGGTTCAAATCCAGAGCTGATATCAAATACGCGACCAATAAAGAAAAAACAGCAATCATCATTGGCGCTGGTTTGGCAGGCGCGCACACAGCGTCTTCTCTAGCTAAAACAGGTTGGAGAGTAACTGTTTTGGATAAAGCAGATCAAATTGCATCAGGGGCCTCTGGCAACTACCAAGGCGTCATCTACACAAAGCCTGCAAGTAAAGAAACAAAAGAAGACGGCTTCTACCTATCCGCATTCCAATACGCCGTTCAGCATTTCAAATGCAACTTCAAGCCACTGACCGATAAAAACGCCACCCTTTGGAAACAAACAGGCTTACTTCAATTAGCACAAACAGCAGACGACGAAGCGCGACTACAAAGTGTCATAACAAGCAGTGAAGGCAGCGACTTGATGTCTTGGCAAACACCCGAGCAAGCAAGCACTATTTCGGGCATACCTTTGGACTGCCCAGCTCTATTTTACCCTGATTCAGGGTGGGTAAACCCTGTTGAAGCATGTCGTACGCTACTTCAACATGAAAACATCCAAGTAATTTGCCATCAAGAAGCCATAAACATTGAACAAGCATTAGATGATTGGATCGTTACAACTAAAGACAACACATTCAAAGCGAACATTGTTGTTTTAGCTGCGGCCTGGGAAAGTGATCGCTTTGAGCAGACAAATCATCTAAACCTAACGCCCATCCGAGGCCAAGTCAGCAGACTAGCGCTTAATGAAGCCAAACCTACAGCCACTCCAAAGGTGGTCATTTGCTCTGATGCCTATGTTACCCCCATTGACTCAAATCACTTGAACTTCGGTGCAACCTTTGACTTAAAAGATACGGACACCCAATACAGGCTAGAAGACGTCGAAAAAAACGTTAATAAGCTCAAAAAAATAAGCCGCGAGTTTGATTCCCTCAATCAAATAGAACTAAACCAATATGAAGGTCGAGCGGCCGTCCGTTGCATTACTAATGATCGACTGCCCGTTGTTGGCCAAATCAACAATCACACAGCGATGTTGAATCAATACGGAAAACTAAGAAAAGATAAAAACTGGAAATATGAAGAACTTGGAAATTACCATTCAGGTTTATATTCAAACCTAGGACACGGCTCAAAAGGGCTTACTACCATCCCTATTTGCACAGAGCTTCTCTGTGCAATGATTAATGAAACGCCTCTGCCCTTACCACAAGCTCTGATTGACTCGCTAAGCCCAACACGATTCACAATCAAAGGGCTGATTCGAAATAAGTTTTAATAGTCAGCTTAGTGCGTCGGTCATTCATCCTGACTGACGCAATCCATGCTTAAGTTCAAATGCACTTTCAAGCTCAGATACATTTTTAAGCCCTGATACACCTACGAAGCTTCACCGAATAAACAGCTTAGGATTACCCTCCAGACTTTTTAACCTGGAACCCCTTAGCTTTTAACAGCTCAACCAAAAGATCACGCTGATCACCTTGTATCTCCACAACTCGATCTTTGAGTGCTCCGCCTGTTCCACACTTTTGCTTAAGCTCTTTTGCAAGTTTCTTAAGCTCGGATAACTCCAAAGGAATGCCAGTAATTAAAGTCACGCCTTTTCCTTTCCGGCCTTTCGTCTCCTTGCTCACTCGAACAATTCCATCCCCTTCAGGAATCCCCGTATCGTCTTTACAAATACATTGATCAACAGGTTGATCACACTCAGGACACGCCCGACCAAATTCAGTAGAAAACACCAGTTTTGTATTTTTCTGTCTTGCCATTATGAGTTCTCTTTTGCCTTCGCTTTTGCTAAATCAATAGAATGTTGAGTTGTTTCCACTTCAAGCTTTAGGGTATTAATTTGATTATCCAGCTTTTCAAGTTCGTCACCATCCGTCACTTTAACTTTTAAACTTTCAAGGGACGAAATTCTCTCTGTAACTTCTGTTCTGAGTTGGCGTAACCGTTCCAATTCAGTTAAACCTTCCGCTTTATCAAACATCATGGCTTCCGGTGTGGCCGATAAATCATTTTTTGATTCTGATTTGACCTTTCTTCTCGGCATCACCTTTTCTGTGGGATCGAGAGGTCTTTGATTCATAAACCCAGGTGAAACAATCTCTACTCCCGCCCCATGCAGAGTAGAAATAACGTTCTTTCTTAATAAGGAGCGTACAGTAACCAACTGGCCTACATCGGTAAGGAAACCTGCAACTCGATAACTGATTGAAAAGTCGCCCAATGACGTGACTAACACAAAAGGATCCGTCAAACCTGTTTCCGTCGCGGCCTGCTGTAAAAGCTCTTCAACCTTGTTTACAGGAAGATCGTACCCTAAGGAGAGATCAACAGTAATAATGGTTCCAGAACTGTGCACCACAGTTACAGAGTTGGTTACCAAATATAAGTTAGGAAACGTTGTTAAGTCTCTATCCTCCGTTTGGATTTCTGTATGGAATAATCCTCGCTCTGTCACTCGACCAAAACTGTCACCAATGCGTATAAAATCCCCCGGCTTATAACTGTTAATCAACCGAAGTAATAAACCAGACATAGCATTTGCAACAAAAGTTGTGGAAGAGAGAGCAATCACACCGGTAAAGACAACACCCAGTAAACTGAGCACCTGCCCTCGAGTGGAATCAGACATAGGCAACAAAAGTACGATGGTGAGGAAACCACATATACTTAGGCACAACATCAGTAGCTGGCGAGGGAGTTTAGCTTCAGCCCCAAGCTTTAAACGTCGCCCTAAGAAAAACCAGTTAGCAAACGACAAACTTAGAAAGATAACGGCCATAGCAAATAAGACCGGTAAAAATTCTTTAGCCGCTACCAAGTAATTTGAGAGAATATCCATTTAGTCTCACTTTTTTATTATGCTTGAATGCTCGCAAACACGGCCCTTGTCAGTTTAGCTAGATCGGAAGGGCTCAATTCAATCTCCAAACCTCTACGACCGGCACTGACAAAGATGGTATCAAAACCACGAGCAGACTCATCAATAACCATTTTTAATCGTTTTTTCTGCCCCAAAGGACTGATACCACCTACAACATACCCCGTAGATCTCTCTGCCTCGGCAGGATCTAACATCACTGCTTTCTTGGCGTTTACCGTGGAAGCGCAAAGTTTTAAATTTAGTTTATGACTCACAGGTAATACAGCAACAACCAACTCCTGTTTATCCGTTTTAATTAACAACGTTTTAAAGACCCGATCTGAAGAGATAGACAGTTTCTCTGCTGCTTCCATTCCATAGGAAACCGCCGCAGAGTCGTGAGCATATTGATGGGTTGTGAAATCAACTTTTGCTTTTTTAACAACATTAACTGCGGGTGTCATTCTTAGCTTCTAAACTCAATTGCTCGAAGAAGTGACAGTATAACAGCCCTATTGATATTTACTTATGTCCTTTGATAAACAAAATCTCGAATCATTTCCTCCCATTACATACAATAATCCAGCAACATTAATTTAATAGGTTTAGGACGTTAGTTATGACACCTCCAATCCAACTGGAAGGCAACCACAAGGTAGAACCTGGTCTATATCAGCATTATAAAGGCCCCCAATACCGAGTATTAGGTACAGCTCAACACAGCGAATCGGAAGAATGGCTTGTTATTTATCAGGCACTCTATGGTGAACAAGGTTACTGGGTTAGGCCATTAAACATGTTTACTGAAAAAGTTTCCATTGAAGGCAAGTCAACACCTAGATTCCAGCGAATTGGTAATTGACACCATATACCTTAGACACATGAAGTACACATCCATGAAGCATATTATGGGTGTGAGCTCCATTTCTACACTTCGTACATCACTTCAAATATTTCTTTCTATATTGAATTTAAGCCTTCATTTTAACAAAATTTGATTAAGCAACCATCAATACCTAACTATAGTTGGGTAGCATCCACCATTCATTCTGATAGATTGTCAGACAATCCAACAGCGGATTAGCAAAAGAGCATATAGGAGAAATACAATGTCTCAGACAATGACAGACTCAACAAAGATTGAGATCAGTGAAAAAGATCAGCGATGGGCAAAAATTAAAAAGTACTGGTACATGATAACCTTCATTGTACCTGCCGTGATGCTTGCTTCAGCTGGCTTAGCTGTCTACACAGGAAATGGCGCTTGGTTTTGGTCATTAGTCACTGTGTTCTATTTAATCATCCCTATTGTAGATACCATTGTCGGTGAAGATCCATATAACCCGACCGAAGAAGAAGAAAAAGAACTCACTGAAAATGACGCTTACTACAAGCGAATTTTGTATGTGGCTACAGCAGGTCAATGGCTTGCGTTGATTGCAACCACCTATGCTGTAACCCAATATCAATGGACTTGGTATGAGATTTTGGGCGCAATCCTGAGTATCGGCTCTCTGCATGCCGTAGGTCTAACAATGAGCCACGAACTTGGCCATAAAATTAAAGATCGAGGCCAAGTCATAGCGGCTCAAATTTGCTCTGCATGCTGTGGTTACGCGCACTTTAATATCGAGCACAATAAAGGCCACCACAAAGACGTTGCGACACCTAATGATCCAGCATCATCACGCATGGGAGAGTCTCTGTATAAATTCGCACTTCGAGAGCTTCCTGGTGCTGCACACAGAGGCTGGGAATTAGAAGCTCAGAGATTAAAACGACTAGATAAATCATTTTTCTCTCCTAGTAATGAGCTCCTACAATCAATGTACGTCACCATCTTAGCTTACGGTCTTATGACTGCGATCTTTGGCTTAATGGCGCTTCCATTCCTACTTGTGACCGCTATTTACGGAATGTTTCAACTTACTATGGCCAACTACATTGAACATTACGGTTTGTTACGCCAAAAGCTAGAAAGCGGCCGTTTCGAACGCTGCCAACCAAAACACTCTTGGAACAACAATTTCAAAGCAACTAACCTCCTGACGCTGCACCTTCAGCGCCATTCGGATCACCATGCACACCCAACACGCTCCTATCAAGTTCTGCGAGACTACCCTGAAGCACCTCAGCTACCCCATGGGTACCCTGCAATGATGGCTCTGGCAATGGTTCCACCAGCATGGCGCTATGTAATGGATCACAGAGTTGTTGAATGGGCCGAAGGCGATATGTCTAAAGTTAATATCGACCCCGCCCATGTCGATAAAATGTTTGCTCGTTACCATCAACCTGAAGCAAGTGCAGCGTAACCCTTTCTATGAAACCAGGAGTAGAAGATGTCTAAATATAAATGCCCTGATTGCGACTATGTGTACGATGAAAGAGAAGGTTGCGAGCATGAAGGCTACCCAGCAGGAACTCGATGGGAAAACATACCAGACAGTTTCCCTTGCCCCGATTGCTTTGTTCGAGAGAAACCCGATTTCGAGCCTCTTGATGAAAAATAGATAAAGGTATCAGAATGAGCTTTAAAAAATACAACTGCATAACCTGTGATTTAATTTATGATGAAGAACTAGGATGGCCTGATGAAGGCTTCCCACCCGGCACAAAATGGGAAGATGTTCCAGATGACTGGACTTGTCCAGACTGTTCCGCATCGAAAGATGACTTCTATCTTGATGAATAATTAAGTAAGTCACCTTTCCTAAACGAGCCTTTTGGTTTAGTGTCATTAGTAAGTCTAATGAAGGGAATCAAAGGCTCGTTATGTTTCGAAAACGGTTTTCTATAAAGATACACATCACCACCTTGTTCATCGCCCTGATTCTTGCTGTTGGTGGGGTACTTGCTTGGTTTAATTACCTTAAGATTTCCGATCTACTCATGTCTGCATCTGACAAGATGTTCCGACAAATAGCCACTGAAGTTACCCTAGATTTCAAAGCCACGTATTTGCCTGTTGCCAGTAACGTCAAACTCATTTCTGACACCCAGCTTCCTGTGCTATCAACAAAAAGTGAACGACTTGAAAAAGTGCCTATGATGATTTCACTTCTCAAAGGCAGTTCACAAGTTGCAGCCATTGAAGTGGGTTACCCTGATGGGGATTATTTCATTGTTAGAGCCATCACCAGCGATTACATGAAGAGACAGTTTGATGCCCCATTCGGTGCGTCTTATATGGCTGACCACATCAACCACCAAACATCCAACTCAAAGATTGAGCGAATTTTCTTTAATATCATGGGAGAGAGAATAGGTTCTGAGAATACAATCCCAACCGACTACGATCCAAGGACACGTCCTTGGTTTACTGACGCAACTGAGAATACGGACCTAGTAGCAACACCACCCTACCTATTTTACTTCATAGGTAAATTGGGCATCACGCTTTCATACTTTGATACAGACAGCGGCGCTGTTATTGCTGCGGACATTACCTTAGAACAACTAAGCCATACTATTTCCAAGCATTTTGTCACCCCTTCTTCTGAGCTCGTAATGACTGACAACAATCACGAGATCGTTGCTTATAAAGAGCGAGATCTGGTGGTTGAAAGTACGCTCGAAGGAACCCCACAAAGAGTACACCTAAGCAAGTTGAACAACCCCGTTTTAGAACACTTTTTACAGGTTGATTCAGACCAAAACACGTCCTTCAGTTATTTAGGTCAAAATTGGATAGGCACCACCCTTCCAATAAATTTGAGCCGAGGTAACATCTCACTCACAGTAATAGCACCAGAAAATGAACTACTGGCCGAGGCGGTCGAAATAAGAAACACCTCCACCATTCTTGCCGCAGTCATTTTATTGCTTTCCCTGCCAATTACTTGGTTTTTAGCGCACCGAGTCGCTAGGCCCCTCGTAAAACTGACCCGCGAAGCGGAGTCCATTAACAAACTCGATTTTCGACAAACATCGAACACTCGATCCTTTGTTCTTGAAATTGATTACCTATCCAAATCCATCAATACAATGAAATCAACGATTAACCAATTTCTTAACTTGATAGGTTCGGTCACCGGAGAGCAAGATCTGGATCGTCTAATTAATACGGTCACAGCCGAAACGAGAAAAGCATCGACCGCCCAATCAGTGGCTCTCTACTTGATCGATGAAACTATCAACACGATTCACCAATCCAGCTTCAGTTCTGACAACCCCAACCCTGCGCATTCCGATCGAACGGGCATGCATAATCTAAAATCATTCCCCTCATTCATTACCAGCGCAATCGAACTAAAGAAAACCCAACAACAAACCTATCAGCTCGCAAATGGGTCATCCCTTACTCATCTCGACGAGTTATTACTCGATAGCGAACTAACGGAAGCAGAGTTGGTAGCAATTCCATTAGTCGATCGAAAGAAGAATGTCATGGGTCTATTAGTGTTGACCTTTGGATTAGACGAGCAAGACAACGCCTCAACCATCAAAAGCAAAATCAGTTTCGCTCAGATATTGTCCGGCTTCTGTGCGGAATCCTTAGAGAAAAACCAACTCTACCTTGAGCAAAAAGAACTTCTCGAATCATTCATCAAGCTCATGGCGGGTGCCATTGATGCCAAATCGCCGTATACCGGCGGTCACTGTCAAAGAGTGCCTGAATTGGCCAAGTTGCTGACTCAAGCGACCTGTGAAAGCACTAAAAAAGAATTCAAAGACTTCTCAATGAATGACGAAAAATGGGAAGAATTGCATATCGCGAGTTGGCTTCACGATTGCGGTAAAGTCACAACACCAGAATACGTCGTCGATAAAGCCACTCGCTTGGAAACGATTTATAACCGAATTCATGAAATACGGACCCGTGTTGAAGTGATCAAACGAGATCTAGCAATTAATCACCAAACACAACGAGCTGATTTAGCACTGATAGGTGCCTTGGATGAAAACCAAGAAATTAGGCTTAAGTCAGAATACGATCAAGAAATAAAAGCACTGGAAGACGACTTTATGTTCATCGCCGAATGCAATTCTGGTGATAAATTCATGAACGAAGATAATATAAAACGACTTGAATCCATTTCAGAACGGACGTGGTATCGAACACTCAGTGACCAAGTTGGCCTCTCTTGGGTAGAGAAAAAGCGACAAAAATTCAATTCCGATACTCTGCCAGTGAAAGAAAAGCTCCTTTCTGATAAAGCAGAACACCTAATAGAAAGAGACTGTCAAACCAACATAGGTGAAGCAAATCCTTGGGGATTCAAAATGGATGTCCCCGAAAAGAAATTTAATTTGGGTGAAGTTTACAACCTATCCATTAAGGCAGGGACATTAACCAACGAAGAACGTTTCATTATTAATGATCACATCATTCAGACCATCATAATGCTGGATAAACTCCCCTTCCCTAACCACCTAAAAGATGTCCCTGAAATTGCAGGCAATCACCATGAAAAGATGGACGGCACAGGCTATCCTCGAAAGCTAACTTCGAGCGAAATGTCTATACCAGCCAGAATCATGGCCATCGCAGATATCTTTGAAGCATTGACGGCCAGTGACCGCCCTTACAAAGAAGCAAAATCACTGAGCGAATCACTTAAGATCATGAAGTTCATGGCGAAAGATCAACACATAGACAAGAACCTATTTGAGGTGTTTTTAAAATCGGGCACTTATTTAACGTACGCTCAACGTTTTCTGGATGCGTCACAAATTGACAAGGTAAATATAGAGGATTACCTAGAAGCACCCGAATCAGAGAACGTTGAAAAACATGAGTCATAAAAAGCTGATGAAAAAGCATCCAATTATGAACTAAACTTATAAATCGTTATTCCCTCCCCCTAACGTTATGGGTCTCGGTAAAACAAGTCGCCGAGACCTATTCACTGCCGCCGAAGACTCCAAAGACTCATTAATTTTTAAAGTTAACGTCACACTGAGAAGAAATATTCGAACAATTAACCTAAAATTCCTAAAGGGTTTTTAAAAACAATTACAACACCTTAAGGATTTACTTGAATTGCTTTATGGCTACCGGACTAATAATGGCGATCAACAAGGTGGGAGATAAACAGCTTGCTTGGTCTTAAACATGCAATACCCTCAAAATTAGGCCGACGACTTTTACTTACCATCGTTGCGTTTAGCACCGTGGTGACACTCATCACTACGATTATTCTACTGTTACTGGATTACCAACGGGACTTATCCGTAATTGAAGAACACCAACACAGGATTGAAGACGTCTACCTCAAACAACTCAGCCTAGATTTGTGGGAATTCGATATACCAGGCGTGGAACTCAAACTGGAAGGCCTACTAAATTATCCAGAGAATGATTACGTGTATATTGTATTGAAAGGTGGGGAGAAAATGGCTCACGGCGACCCGACAAAATATCCGTACTCAGAGCTGTTTGATTACCCCCTTGCCTACGATGATAGAGACATAGGAACGCTGTTCGTACAAGTCAATTATGGTTACCTCTACGACCGACTTTTTGAAAAGGCAGTCAGTATTCTGATCACACAATTCTTTAAAACGTTCATCGTATCTCTGTTCATCCTATCGATTGTCCATCAAATTGTGACCAGGCATCTCTATAAACTCGCTACCTTCGCACGAAACCTATCACTTGAAACGCTTGACGATACACTGGAGCTTAATCGTCAAAAACAAGATGATGAACTTCAAATCGTAACTGACTCGTTGAACGATATGAGTAGCAATCTCAAACAGGAATTAGAGCAAAGAGTAAAGGTAGAACAAGAGCTCATTCTTGATCGAGCCAAACTGGCTGAATTAAATAAAGAATTGGAAGAGAAAGTCCAAGAGCGCACTTCTGAATTAAGAAAAACCAATACCGAATTGTCGGTCGCTCTGGATAATGTCAATGAGATGATAGAGCAACTACAAGAAACCCAAAAGCAATTAATTGTTCGTGAAAAAATGCTTGCCACCGGAGGAATGGTGGTAGGCCTTGCGCACGAACTAAACACGCCTTTAGGTATTTGTAAAACGTCAGTGAGCGCAATCTCAGACTTTGTAGAAAAACTAAGGCACGACACTGATAACAATCATTTAAGTAAATCAGTCCTATACGGTGCTCTCAATGACATTACGTCATTAACTGACATGAGCGAAAATAACATCGATCGAATGAATGGGCTGATAGAAACGTTTAAAGAGCTTTCTGTAAGCCAAGAATGTGAAACGCTGTCTGAAATCGAAATCACACAATTTTTAAATGAGTTTGTTTTATGGAATGGAGAGCAACTCCAAAAAGAAGTAACCATAACGATCAAAAGTCCTATCAAGATCATCGTAGAAACCTTTGCAACCTCACTGCATAAAGTACTTCAGGCCCTGATTGAGAATGCAAATACCCATGCCTTCAAAGAAAACACGGTCGGCAATATATTCATAGAAGTAAGAAAAAACGAATCCTTAGGTACAGTAAATATATCTGTCTCTGACGATGGGTGCGGGATCAAAGAGAGCGATCGCCAAAGGATCTTCGAACCTTTTTATACCACTCGAAGAAACAAAGGCGGTTTAGGGTTAGGGCTAAATATCATATATAACTTGGTCACTCAGGCACTCGGAGGCAGTGTGGAATGTACAGACTCCCAATATGGCGGAATCTGCTTTAATATCACACTACCTCTTAATCTTCGAAATAAGCCCCGGAGTTAGTTCAAACAGTAATTTGGGTAAATAACTAAGGGGTTACAATATTGAAAGTCCCTTTTGGTTTTTCTATTAATGAAAAGAACCGAATAAGATCAAGCTTACTGCCTTCAACCGAGAGATCATCAGAGAATAATGTTTCTTTAATACCAGCTTCACCAATGGCCATTTTTATAAATAAATCATACGTTAACTTTAAAGTTGCATCGGCATTTGGATCTAAATCCGATTTGTGATGATGCAATACCGCATTTTCAACCCTTAACACATAATTCTCTTGCAGATCAGTAAAAGAAAGATTAATCAGAAACTTTTCACCAAATGCTTCAGGCCCATTTAAGCGAACAGCCATGGATTGAAGGAAGTTCTCAATCGGAGTCTGCTCAAAGACACCCTTCATCATCGCAATATTGACACCAACATCAGGTGAACCATGACGCAACTCAAACGCAGCCGTTAGGTACACATCTCGCCAAGGTCCTGATTCAGACTGATAACCAAGTTGATCATACGCTTTAGCCAGTAATTCCTTAGCGCTTTCGTTACTCGATTCAGCAAACACCAAATGATTTAACAATTCAGCAACCCAACGATACTCACCTTGATCAAACGCCTCCTTCGCGTGAACTAATAACTGTTCAGCGCCCCCCATTAACTTAACGTACTTCACTGATGAATCTTCAGGAGGAAGCGGATCGAGGTTTGCAGGGTTTGCGTCGTACCAACCTAAATAGGCTTGATAAACGGCCTTTGCATTATGCTTAGTAGTTCCATAATACCCTCGATTCGAAAAGGATTGCTGCAAGTTCGGAGGAAGTACGATTTGCTCGGCAATTTCGGTCGAAGTCAAACCGTCGTTCAACATGCGGACCGACTGATCATGGATATATTTATACATGTCTCGTTGATTTTCTAGGAACTGAACAATGGAGTCTTGCCCCCACAAAGGCCAGTGATGACTGCCGAAATACATGTCAGCTTCACCCAATAACTCGATGGCTTGATCAATAGAATCACTCCACTTCACTGCATCTCGAACTTTTGTTCCCCTTAAGGTATATAAGTTATGCATTGTCCGAGACACCAACTCAGCACCACAGAAAGCTTTTAGCTCTGGTAAATAAAATGTGAACTCTGCGGGTGCTTCGGAACCAGACACAATCTGAAACTCAAATTCAACACCATCCAGCACCAATTCCTGTCCCGTTTCTTTGATCAACACATTGGGTTCCAAAATACCAAAAGCGCCAAACGCAGGTTCTTTACCGAGCCCCGATCCTACATGCCCTCGCTCTGAACGAGGTAGGCGCTTTCCATACATGAACATTGCTCGACGCCCCATAGCCATCCCCGCAACAATGTTCTCGCTTGTGGCCTCCTCCATAAACCCTTCAGGGGCGATAACCTTAATGTTTTGCTCTTCCACTTCTTGGGCGCTTGCTATGCCCAAGGCACCACCGAAATGATCAATATGGCTGTGAGTAAATAAAATTGCAGTAACTGGTTTATCGCCTAGCTTCTTTCTTACAAAATCCATAGCAACTTTAGCCGTTTCAGCCGTAGTAAGAGGGTCTACAACAATCCAACCTGTCTTACCTTCAATGACGGTCATATTGGCTAAATCAAAACCACGAACTTGGTAAATACCTTCTGATAACTTAAATAAACCATGGATGTTATTTAACTTGGCTTGACGCCATAGACTAGGGTTCACACTATCAGGCGCCGCACCATCAACAAATTCATACGACGTAGTGTCCCAAGAGGTGTTTCCGTGCTTATCTGTCACTTGTAGATCAGGTATCGTAGCGATGAACCCATGATGTGAGTCTTTGAAGTCTCGTTGATCATGAAAAGGAAGCGACTCAAGGACTTTCCGATTGGCTTCTATTGTGAATTCTGACGCGGGGGTAAAGCCATACTGATCAGGTTCATCAGATCCGTAAGAGCTTAACGTTGTGTTCGTTGTATTACTGGAATCGCAACCACTCATTCCAACAACTAACGCCAAAGTACTGACTGCTAAAACACCTAATTTCAAGATACATCTCCAATTCAATCCCATGTGAATGAAATTATCTTAAATTAGAATGAGTCAATGAGATCGGTCTCTTTACGCCAAAGTATTATCCCCAGAGACAATCAACCATATTTATTACGGTAATCGGTTGGACTACAGCCATTCCAGCGCTGAAATGCGCGATTGAAATTACTTGAATCAGAGAACCCCAACTTCAAAGCAATATCATTCACTGTATTGTTGGTTTGAACTAGGAAGTAATGAGCTAATTCTTTTTGTTTTTCTTGTAAGAGGGATCGAAAACTAACCCCCTCTTCTTTCAAGTAGCGACTTAAAGTACGCTCACTTAAATTAAGAACATCAGCAATCGAAGCCAAACTCGGTTCACCAGATAAGAGTAAGGAATGCAGAATGTGTTTCACTCGCTCACTCCAAGATAGAGCATTCATGGTTCCCAAATAGTTTTTTACTACCGCTTCATTTTGAGCCGCTAATTCTTTATCCCCTAATATAAGGGTGTTTTCTAAAACTGTTCGATCCATCCAAAGACAATTTGTAGATTCTTTAAAACTTATTTCACAGCCAAAGAGATCTTTCCAGGGCACAATGTCTTCTGGTTTAGATCGTTGCAAGTCTACTTTAAGTATAAATTCTCGATCAGAAACGACTTGTTTCGTTAACTGCAGAACTGTGGCAAAAAAAGCGTCTATTGCCAATTCACTGATATGGATGCCTTTTAAGGGTTCAATAATAAAGCCTAATTGGTCGGGCTTTCTTTCTAGCTTAAGTAAAACAGAGTTACTCACCAAAACATAATAATCAGCCAATTTCTGAATGGCCTGAGCTAACGAATCACATGTGAGAAACAAAAGCCCTAAAGCTCTAAAGTGCATAGGCTGAGCTTGCTTTGCTACCTCAAAACCAAACGCTGGATTCCCTGTCGCTTCTTCAGATAAGCGCCAAAGACGAGTCATCAATTCAATCGAAATTCTATCTTCCGGGCTATTTTCAATTTCATTTAAATCTAAGCCCACGCATTTAAGAATAGGTTCAGGATCAACACCCGAAACTTCCAATGCGCGTGATATTGCTAACGTCCAGGCCGCAAGCGTTGTGTATTTAAGGTCTGTCATCATAAATTAGGCAAAATCAAATATTTTAATACATTGTACGTGAAGCTAACCATAAAACGTTAGGCTGGCCTTACTGATCAATATCTATCTACAAAATACTGTGTCATATACGAGTTTGAATCAAGGCGATTAGACTATATGGAGAGAATCAATGATGAAACGAGTGAAGAGAATAAAACATAAAAAAGGAGCATTGTTAACACTGAGAAATTAAAGAATCCGGTCACTGGTAGTATCCATAGACCGAATTCAATAATCATTAATTAAGCAAGGTCTGCGATTGCAGCACCAAAATTAATGTGGAACGGCTGACCTTCAACAACAAGAGCAGGTACCGACTGAACGCCAGCAGATTTTGCAGCTTCCAGTTGATCTTTTTCTTCAGCCAAATGAACTACTTTTACCGAATACTGTTTAGGATCCAGAGCTGTCACAAATTGAGACTCAGCATCAACACAGATTGGGCAACCAGCATGATAAAAAATTGCAGACTTCATAAAATATTCCTTTTTTATTTCATAAGTTAAGTTTTACATTTATTTTTACAACACTTGATCAAAGCAGCCTAGATTGAAAGTCATTAACACTCTTTCCTAGCAAGCTGCTTTTTTAATAAATCTATTTCCAGTAACGAATCAGCTAATAACTGTTTGAGTCGGTTGTTTTCTTGACCTAAAGACCCACACGACTCATACACATCAGATAACCTGTAACGAGCACGCCAGTTATAGAAAGTGGCAACAGAAATACAATGTTTGTCACAAATCTCTTGTGGCGTCATACCTGCACTCTGCTCTAACAGAATCGTTTTTATTTCACTTTCTGTATAACGCTTTTTTGTCATAAAAAGTCCATTTATATGATCTATATGAAGCGGGGAGAATCCACATAGACCAATGATTCCTAATTAAAACAAATTTACTTTTCTGCCAGTTCAATCTGTGGAACAAATCCAGGTAAACTCAAATTACCCGATGCCACTTTATGAACATTTTTCACACAAAGAAGAGGACTGTGAACGCTGGTGTTAACCTGCAGACCAGCAGTCACACCATCAAAGTTAAAAGTAGTCGGGAAGCCAAGTTCTTTCATAGGTACATTGATCGTTACTGTGTTACTTGCCAACTCAGGCTCATAACCAGGGCTGTCTAACATGATAGGAAGGCCAGGCCATGTTGCAGGTAATCTTGGGGTAGCACCTTTTGGAATGTCTTTAACTTTAAGTCCCGCAGGTCCGCAACTTGCGTCTTCTGTCAACACAACCCAATGGCTGTGCCATACATTACCATCGTTATCAAGCTTTCCATCGTTGTTTTCATCGTACTTAGGCGTATCATCAAAATCAGGATGTGCAGTTAAAGCAAGAGCCAAAATACCTTCATTGTGATCAAAACCAACCGCGTAAGTGTCCAAAGACGTTGGCCATACATAACTAAACACTTTGCTGCCAGCAAGCTTTCCAGTCTTTGTAGGCTTAGCTGAACCAATCTCACCACTTACTTCTTGCTGAAATACTAAGTTAGTACCATTTCGGGTCACTTTAGCGTGAATAATATCGAACGTCTGTTCTACATCCTTATTACTCTTCGCTTGAATATGTCCATCATGGCCTGGTCCAGCTTGAGCAATACCCTGTATGCCTAGGCCTACACACAATGCCAATGCTACGCGATTAAATTTCATGTTGATTTCCTTCTTTGGTCGTCAGAGCTTCTGGACTTAGCTTTCAGTATTGCCTCAAATTAAGTCCGTTTATATTGTTACCGGTCAGTTTTTAGCTATATTGTGTTGACTAAAAACTTTCAGCTAGTTTAAATACATTCAAGCACACCCGTCAATATAGTTTCGACTCGAAACTATAAATAATTATTTAAGGCTATTTATGATTTTTAATCAAATAGAGCGCATATCGAACTTACTACGCGCAGAAGAAAGAAAAGAAGGAGGAGAATATGGGCTACAAGCGGTGCATATGGAAACCCTTTACTACCTATCAAAATGCAATCGATTCAGTGACACCCCAGCCTCAGTAACTGAATACCTTCAACTGACCAAAGGCACCGTATCCCAATCATTAAGGGTCGTCGAATCCAAGGGGTTAATTAAAAAACAGACGGATGCCTGTGATCGACGTGTTATTCATCTCAAAATAACAGCTCGAGGAAAACGCGTACTGGCTAACAGCATGCCACCATCACTGTTCTCTAACGCACTTGAAGAAATGCCTTTAGAAACTAAAGCACAACTCCAAACAGCGCTAGACACTCTGATAAAAGCATGCCAAAAAGAGAATAATTCAAAAAGCTTTGATGTATGCGGCAGCTGTCGTTATTGTCAACCAGTGGATGACAAAACGCACTTTTGCGGTCTTACAAAGCAGCCGCTAAGTAATGATGATATTCAGCTGATTTGCAGAGAACACACATTGATCCAGACGAACGAATAATCATTTATATAATTAAGACACAATAACGCAGAGCCGCTCTAAATAAAGAGGCCTCATGCGTATGGATTGAGATAAGTTTGAACAGTCTATGAACGATAAACCAACCACAATCTCCATTGAACCCAACTAAGCATGGGTTTCAAGGAGATTAATCAAATTCTGTTCATCAAGATGACCAAATGTTTGCAAAAGTACGTCAAAGTTTTTATTGAAAATAACCCACGTTGGCGTCCCTTGAAAACCGTTTTCGAAGAATGTTTGGCCCCCTGTATACGGAACCATCCCCATTCGCTCATTCTCCTCACGAGGTACATTAGGCTCTCCCTTCAAACGATCAAAAGCAATAGGAAAGTCCAATTTATATGGCAATGTTGCCTCACCCATTTTTTGAAACATAGCAGACGTTTCTCCAACAAGTTGACCTCTTTGTTGAAGTAACTCCGTATTATTTAAAGTGTTCTTATCAAAGTCTTCAAAGGCTGTAGATAACGCAAAAGAAAATATACCTTTAGACTGTAAATACGGTTTGGCCTTGATCATAGTAGGCAATGAATATAGAAAACAACCCGGACAATTAACTTGAAAAACCAGCATAACATTCAAATTAGAAAATGAAGGCTCTCCGTTCACCCAATCAGAAATACTTAATCGTAATGCTCTTTTCATTATCACGGCCTTGTAGGATTACAACATAGAAAAATATTAGAGGTATCCCTATCCTGGGTTTATAAGGAAAGGAAATATAATTAGACGAGGTTTTCAGACATGCTTGTTACATTTAAGGGCTAACACTAAGCTTAAAGCGCTTATTTCATCAGCCCACAGATTAAACACAACCACTAACTCGCCTGCGGACAACCTTCCATCTCATAGATGTAATAGCCTTGTTCTTGAATCGCACTAGCAACCATTGGATTTGCTATTTCTTGATGACAAAAACGACATTCTTCAGCGGTAATAGTAACGTCTTCCAAGCCAATTTCATTAAGCCACTTACGTGCATATGTCAGTGCCAACTCTAGGTCTTGTTTAGGCAAGAACACATCAAAATGCATTAACTGCCCATCATTCTTCTTCACATAAGTGTCATATACTGAAATTTTCATGTCTATCCATCCTATCCGATTTATTACATAGGTGATTCATAATCCCTATGACTAATTAATGGTTAAAACTAACCACTTCCACTTCGAAATCAGCTCCCCAATTTTCTTGCCATGAGGAGATATTTTCATCAACAAACTTCCTTGCTTGATCTTCGTTTTCGAACGTCAAACCATGCCCTCTATGATTAAACGGAGGATCGCAAGAAACCGCCAACTCCCCCATAAGCAATAAGCTTTTAAAGGTAATTGGAAGACCTGCACCTCGAATAACCTTTATTTCGTAACGTAGCACCAAGTTTTCATCCCGATTCTTCTTAAGAACACTTCATTAACAGTTTGTCTAGGTAGCCTTAGCTACCTAGACAATCGCTAATTAACGATTTGAACCTGAGATATAACCACCATGAGGCATGGTTAAACCATCTTCAGGACCATATGTCTTAACGATTTCATTAAGGCCTAGATCAATTTTTACAATGTAATCAGACGCATAACTTGCTACATAAGCAAAGCGCTCATCTTTAGACACAGAAATACTGTGCGATACATAGTAATCACTCGGCAGTTCAACACCCGGAGTGAAACGCTTGATTAATGTCGGATTTGAACGATCTGACAAATCAAACAAACTGATGAAGCCGTCATCACCGTAAGTACCATCAAGGCTGTCTTCTTCAGCTACAATCAGTTTGCCTGCACCCACATTAAGATCAGAAGCAGAACGCAGGACACCATTACCATCAAGCTCTGTTGTCATGTCCAAGATTTTTTCTGCAGTACCTTCCCAAGCGTCAACAATCCAAACACTTGGCGGAATAATATCCACGCCTTCAGGTGTTAATGACGTTCTATCGAACTGCATAGAAGCGGCTAATACATAACGATCATCTAACCATGTATTAAAATGAGTGAATGCAGCGTAAGAATTTTCATCACCTAAACGGATACTTTTTAGTAACGTAAGTTCACCTGTTTCTTTATCCGCTTCGAATAAGTCAAGGTCTGGATCGTCGTAGTAGTAACCAGTACTTAGGCCCAAAGTACCTGAATCATTAAAATAGATACCATGTGTTTGCTCAGTAACACCAGGAATCACAAGAGAATCGCTGTCTGCGAACGTATTTGTGCTTGTGTCTACCACTCGAACTTTGTTATCTGTCCACTGAGTAAAATAAACATAATCGGAAAATGGAAGAATCGTAGGACCATGAAGCTGAGTCATTGGCGGCTGTGTCCAAGTTGCAATTGGCTGCCCTTCAGTGACTTGAGTAGGTACATTATAAGTAGAAGCTGTACCTGCTTCTTCTGCTGTCAAAATATCTTTAATTTTAAGATCAGCGACACCTGATTCCCAATCATAAGACTTTACTTTAATAACAACGATGTCAGCAGAGTGCGTGTCGCTTGAATCCGTTGTTACATACAGAAACTTACCATCAGCTGAAATAAGTGTGTGCTGAGGGCGTCCGCCAGGCCAGCCATCTAACACATCCAGCCTTTGCTGAATCATGACATCGTTATCAGCATTAATAAGAATGACTTCATTTTCCATCATATCCACAGCAGTAAAGATATTTACTAGCTCATCGGAATGATCCTTGATTGAAGTACCCGCCATTACACTTGCACTACCAGCCAACAGCAGCGCTGCGGAAATCTTAGTCAACTTCTTCATCTATAAATCCTTAAGTTCAAAAATTTTATATCTATTTTTATTACCACTTTCAACACTCACTTAAGTATCGAATCAATACCAAAGTAGCAGCGAGTCTAAACAAAAGATTTTCAACAAACAAGTGTTCTATAAAAATTCTATATTAAAATTAAATTACAGATTCAACTGCAACCACACAAGGCCAGTATTAATAATATGTTACGTATCAATACTGTGTTCTAAGTATCATTTTACAACTATATAAAGTCTAAATAATTTACATAAATTTGTAATATATATAAGGTATTGTCCCGATACTAAATACATACGGTATTGCCACGATACTATTTTAGTGTCAAAAAACAACAATAAACTAGCACTATCGTATTAAAAAAATAAATTACGTCGTGAATAGGAAAAGGCAGTCATGGAACAAAAAAAGCTTGTGATTATCGGCAACGGTATGGTAGGACAAGAATACATTCAGAAGTTAATTTCTTTGGATACCGATCAGCTCTGGTCAATTGAGGTATTTTCCAAAGAACCATACCAAGCTTATGACCGAGTAGCCCTCAGTAGTTATTTTGAAGATTTTGATCACAAAAAGCTCTACCTACAAGATAAAGGCTATTACGAAGAAAACTCCGTAACACTTCATCTTGGGGACCCGATAATTACTATTAATAGAGAGTCTCAACAAGTATCAAGCCATAAAGGACTTACTGTCGACTATGATGCTCTTATTTTCTCGACGGGTTCTTCTGCATTTGTTCCGCCAATCAAAGACATCAACAGCACTGGCGTATTCGTATATCGCAATATCGAAGATCTATTAGCCATTAAAGAGTACGCACAAGGAAAAACCGTTGGTGCAGTGATCGGTGGCGGTCTACTTGGTCTTGAATGTGCAAAAGCAATAAAAACCTTAGGCCTAGAAGCTCATATTATTGAACGAGCACCTCACCTAATGCCAGCCCAATTGGATCTAGCTGGAGGCGAAACCCTTGAAACCCAGCTAACGGATATGGGTTACATCGTACATACCAGCGCGTCAACAGAACACGTGATTCTCGATAACGGAAAAGTATCCGGTGTAAAACTGGGGGCTGATGAATCATTACCGTGCGATATTCTGGTTGTATCCGCAGGGATTGTACCGAACGACCAACTGGCTAAAGAATGTGGCATTCAGGTTGATGATAGAGCAGGTATTGTTATTGACGAATTCTGCAGAACGTCGGATCCAAAGATTTTTGCCATTGGTGAGTGCGCTAACTTCCAAAAGAATGTTTACGGGCTTGTAGCTCCTGGCTATCAGATGGCTGAAATAGCAGTAAAACAATTGCTGGGTATTGAGAATTCAGCATTCAGCCATCAAGAAATCCCAACCAAGTTGAAGCTGGCAGGCGTAGACGTCGCAAGCATCGGTAATAAAACTTATAACAACGCAGACGTCGACATAGTTTCTTTCATTGATCGTCGAAACAATACAAATATCTATAAAAAGCTCGCTGTAAATAAAGAAACCGGCAAGTTGATCAACGCGATCTTTGTTGGTGATGTTGATGGATATGACGCTCTTCTGACATTCAGTCAAAACAACTTAGCGCTTCCTGAAAGCTATAAGAGCTTCATTATTCCTACCGATAATGCAGCCGCTGCCCCTGTATTTGAGATTCCGAATGATGCGATTGTTTGTTCTTGTAAAAGTTTAAATAAGCAACAAGTGTGTCAAACAATCAACGAACATCAGATCGTAGATGTGGGCACCCTAAAAGATATTAGTAGTGCAGGCACAGGGTGTGCAGGCTGTGTCCCTACTCTTAAGAAGCTTATCAATGAAGAAATTGAAAAGAACGGGTGGGAAAAGAACAAAGCAGTTTGCGAACATTTTGCTTACACGCGCCAAGAGTTATTTGATTTAGTAAAACTGAAAAAATACAAAAACTTCAATGAAGCAATAGAAAACCTTGGATCCGGTTCAGGCTGCGAGGTTTGCCGTCCGCTTATTTCTTCGGTTCTAGCAACCACCACAACGGGTTTGGTTGTCGAAAAACAACACATGCCTGCTCAGGATTTTAATGACCGTTATCTAGCAAATATTCAGCGTGATGGTACTTACTCCATTATTCCTCGAATCCCTGGCGGTGAAACAACGGCAAAGGATTTAATTACACTGGGCGAAATTGCCAAAGAGTTTGGTTTATATGTACGCTTTACGGGTGGCCAACGAATTTCTTTCTTTGGTGCAAAAATTGAAGCTCTGCCTATGATCTGGCAACGTCTTGTAGAAAGCGGCTTTGAATCCGGACACGCTTACGGGAAAGCACTGCGTACGGTTAAAACGTGTGTTGGTGATACTTGGTGTCCTTGGGGCGTTCAAGATTCTACTAACCTTGCAATTAAACTTGAGCAACGCTATCGAGGGCTTCGCTCTCCACACAAAACCAAGTCAGGGGTTTCTGGTTGTGTCAGAGATTGCGCTGAAGCCAAAGTTAAAGATTTCGGTTTGGTAGCAACCGAAAAAGGTTGGAACTTACTGGTTGCAGGTAATGGTGGTCGTGATAACCAATTTGGCGTATTACTCGCTGAAGATATTACCGACGAAGAAGTCATTCGTTACACAGACCGTTTCTTAATGTATTACATTCGTACTGCTGACCATTTGGCACGTACGGCGACTTGGCTTAATAACATTGAAGGCGGCATCGACCATGTACGTAACGTTGTCATCAATGACTCACTTGGCATCTGCGAAGAACTTGAAGCAGAAATGGCAGAGCATGTAGACAATTATTACTGCGAATGGAAGAAAGCATTAAACAGCAATGAAGTGATGGAGCGTTATCAGCATTACGGTAATAGCGAAGAAACGGATGACAATATCATCTTCGTTCCTGAGCGAGGCCAAATCAGACCAGCGAAGCCCGCCGAAAAATCAGGCCTTATCGCAAGTGATGCAAACAAAGGGCTTAGTAAAGAATGGTTTAAAGTGGGTGAATCAGACAGCATTTTACCGGGCACTGGGATTAACACCTTAGTGAACGGAAGAGATGTGGCGATTGTTAAGCTCAGTGGCAGTAATCAATTATTTGCTATTGATAATCTTGATCCGTTTTCTCAAGCATCAGTACTGTCTAGAGGTATTGTAGGCGATCGTAAGAACGAGCCGATGATCATTTCACCTATCAGCCGTAAAGCCTTTTCCTTAATCAGTGGTCAATGTTTTGAAGATAGAGAAACCTCTTTAAATGTTTATCCAGTGAAACAAGACGGAGGTTCTATTTTTGTTCAGCCTACGCCATTTTCTATGAACTGGATTTCCCAGCTCTTAGATAATCTAAACAGCAAATCTGAAGAAGCAATAAACGAGAAAGAGTTAGAAGAAGTAAGCTAACTTGACGATGCTAACCTTGGTTGAACGTTCAAACCAAGGTTAGCACCTCTTTAAGTCACTTCATTTTGAAGGATAGATTTCCATTCTTTTAACTTTAAGACCAACGACTCTTCACCGTAGTGACCACCCATTACATCAATATAAATATCAATAAATGTAAGGTATAACGGCACTAAGCCTTTTTGCAGTTGCTCAACCATCAGCGCCATTGATTCAGGAACACTCCCCAAACGCCATTGATAAGCCATCGCTAAAAGATTGCACGCATCACCAGAAAAATGCTCAATAAAATATTGATAAGAAACGTCATTTCCTGCGATATTATTCGTGCGATGTAAGTAAATAAAACGGGCAGGAAACAATACCGTTTTGGTGACATAAACACTGCCCTTCTCAACGATTCGCTGACAATCAAAAAACTCAGCCATTCGTTCCTCGTTACCAAGATAATCAATTGCAAACTTGGCCCCTTCTATCTCAAGAGATGCCTGAGATGGACGAATAAGTTGATCACGAATTTCAACGCCTTCAATAAGAAGAGCATGTTCTATTAAATCCAAACGATCAAAAGGCGGGTATCTTCCGCCATCCTGATCACCATTAATAGAAGCTACATTTCCCCAGAAAATAGACACTTTATTGTGAACGGATGCGTGCTCACGTGTTGATTCATTAATAATGCTTTGTATTTTTAACTCATCACTGTTCTCAAGTTCTTCACACAAGATAATGCCGACATCAATATCACTGGTGAGCTCGCTGAAACCTCCTCTTGCTAAACTTCCCATCAAATAAACGGCAATGCATCGTTTACCAAAAGCCTCAAAGGCAGCATGAGAGATATGATTAACTAACGATTGAACGGCTTGATTGTCTGTTTTCATTTTTCAGTTCCATTAGAAAATGAGGACTAGATGCTAACTAACATAATGATTATACAGTGCTTTTATGAATTAAACCCCATACTCTAGCGACAGAGTACTAAGTCTTGGAGTCAATCCAATTAGGAACAATACAAATGACCAAAGCTTCATTATTTACTGCTCTGAGCGCTTTATTCTCAATGTCCCAAACACCAGCGTCTCTTTCTTTAATTCAAACCATTGAGTTTCATTTGGGTAGATTTGCATATCAACAGGTTTAAAGTTACTCAACCAGAACTTAAGAGTTCCGATATTCTAAAACTTAAGTATCAGATCAGTTAAAGTAAACAGCCTTAAATCGGGCTATTGGCGTTTCATTTGAGCTAAAGAAAATAAGTACATCTTGGTCAATAGAATAATACTGAAAATTTTTCAAAACACTCAAAAACTGTCGTTCAAGATCCATCGTATTCTGACAAAACATTCTGGTCGACATTAAAGGTCCGAACGTCAATTTATCGTTATTTAATTGATAGCGTCCGGAAAAATTATTACACCCTCCGAAACCACGAACAGTTAAACCGTCAGTGACTAACTGAAAATAAGCTTCCCTTGTTTGGCCATCCTTAAAATCAACCGTTTCACCGTTTAATTCAATCAGCTTCCAATAAGTATTATCTACCGAGGTCTGATAGCTATCGGGTTCGACGTCTACACTCTGACAACCACTAAGAAAATAAAATAAAGAAACAAATACCACAGCGAATAATTTTAAAAACATACCAGCGCCTTTTTAACTTATTATCTGAATTCGAGGATTATATTAAGACCCTACAACACGCAGAAAAGTTCTACGGTTTTAAAACAGTTTTCTTTCCAAAGATGACAACGGTTACGCCTCCCAGCACCAGAATAGCGGCAATCACTAATCTCAAAGAAATTTCTTCATTAGAAAACAAGACCCCTCCTACAGCAGCTAAAACAGGTACCAGCAATTGAACTACGGCTGCCTGAGAAACCTGCAAACCTTGTAACGCTCTATACCAGATTGCATAACCAATACCAGACGCAACAGCTCCAGACATCACAGCCAATAAAAAGCCATCTAAAGATAGCTGAATATCCGTCATAGAAAACAGAAATAAGAGGACAACCAAGGGTAACGTCCGGATAAAATTTGAAGCCGTATCCAATAGCGGGTTTACAGACCCTCGTCCAATCAGCGAATAGCCCGCCCAAGATATTCCCGCTACTATCATAAGAATGAAGCCCATCACTGAAGGCGTACTAATACTAGGAAGAATTAAATATATAAACCCTAGAAACGCCACTAAAAAACCTAAAACTTCATAGAGACTGAGCCTATTTCCTGATAATACGCTCATAAGAATCATCGTAAGCTGAACCGCACCAAAAAGAATGAGCGCACCTGTCCCAGTATCTAGATCGATGTAGGCGAAAGAAAAACAAACCGCGTACATAAAAAGCATCGCGGATGCTGACCAACTGCCTCGACCTGAGAGTTTTAGATCAAAAGATTTATTTTGTATGGCGACAATCAAGGCCAGGGTGGTAACACCGGAGATCAATCGGATCGACGTAAAGCTTGCCGCATCAATGGCGTTATCCATTAACGCCATTCGACATAAAACAGAATTACCTGCAAAAGCAAACAACGCCAAAATCGTGTAGATAACTGTTTTAAACAAGGGAGAAATTCTCTTAATTACATTTTAACTGTCAAAGATATTACCTCAATAAAACAGAAACATCTCTGAAATAAATTCACCGCAGAATGGATAAAACCAATAAAGGAATTAACCATGTCGACAACCAGCTTAAACGCATTTTGGATGCCTTTCACGTCCAACAGACAATTTAAATCCGCCCCCAAAATGATGAAATCAGCAAAAGGTATGTATTATACCTCTGAAGATAACCGCCAGATTTTAGACGGAACAGCGGGATTATGGTGTGTTAATGCTGGGCATGGTCGAACACAAATCGCTGAAGCTGCCTACCATCAATTACAAGAACTCGATTTTGCATCATCCTTTCAAATGGGCCATCAGCTGCCTTTTCAACTTGCTGAACGACTAATAAAACATACCCCCAAAGGCCTAGATCACGTATTTTTTACAAACTCAGGGTCAGAAGCCGTTGAGACGGCATTAAAGCTGGCCGTTGCTTACCATAAGTTAAAAGGTCACAGCACGAAAACCCGTCTCATCGGACGAGAAAAAGGCTATCACGGTACAAATATCGGAGGCATTTCGGTAGGCGGTTTAGACGCCAATAAAAAATACTTCGATTGCTTATTGCCTCAAACAGATCACCTTAAGCATGCGTGGTTACCTGGCAGTGAGTTTTCTAAAGGTCTTCCTAGTCAAGGGGCTGAACTCGCAAATGAACTTGAATCACTGGTCGCGTTTCATGGTGCTGAAAATATTGCTGCATTAATCGTGGAGCCCATTGCCGGAGCCGGTGGCGTATGGTTACCACCTGAAGGCTACTTGAAGAAGTTAAGAGAAATAACGATAAAGCACGACATATTACTTATCTTTGATGAAGTCATCACCGGCTACGGGCGGGTAGGAAGTGCCTTCGCAGCAAATCGATTTGACGTTATTCCTGATTTTCTCACGTCAGCGAAAGGACTAACAAACGGTGCGATACCAATGGGAGCCACATTCATTCAAAGCCACATTCATGATGCTTTTATGCGAGGGCCTCAAGATCTCATCGAGCTGTACCACGGCTACACGTATTCAGGACACCCAGTCTCTGCAGCCGTTGCCATGGCAACGCTGGATATCTATGAAGAAGAGAATCTATTTAACAGCGCGTTAGCACTGGAAGTTCATTGGCAAGAAGCACTTCATTCACTCAAAGACCTAGAACTAGTCAAAGACATTCGTAATCTCGGCCTAATTGGGTCCGTTGAATTATACTCTGGGGACAATGTAGGTGACCGAGGAAAACAAGTCTTCAACAACTGTTTCTGGAACGAAAACACACTGGTCAGAGCCATTGGAGACACCATTGCAATGTCGCCTCCTCTCATTATTAATCCATCTCAAATAGACCAATTGGTAACGGCACTTCGAAACTCGATTTTAAAACTTACGCCTTGAAAAACTTCTTAAGTACAATTAAATGGTTTGAATGAACTCAAACCCTTCCAAACATGGATTTATATAACTGTTTCCGAATAAATTATAATGATTGAGAAAATGATACAGGTTATAAATTACTTTCTTTCGGTCGTACTCATCTGATCGGCAATACTCTCGATCGTAACTTTGATAAAACGATGAAGAAAACCCACCAAACATTTCCGTCATTGCAATATCAACTTCTCGATCACCAAAGTAGATAGCAGGATCTATCAGCCAAACATCATGCTCATCAAATAGAACATTACCCAACCAAAGATCACCGTGCACAAGGCTTGCGTGAGCACAGTGTTGATCGAGAAATCGGACCAACGAGTTACTGCAACCATCCAAGATTTGTTCAAACCTTTGCTTTACACCGTTGTCCTCAATTTTACTGATCTGAAATGCTAATCGACGCGCTACAAAAAACTCCCCCCAAGAGCATGTCCAAGTATTTACTTGAGGGTTAAGTCCGATGTAATTGTCTTGATCTAAACCAAACTGATTTCCAGACCGTTTATGCAGTCGAGCAAGTCCAGTTCCAAGCGTAATCATTTGCTCTTCTGTCGCATTAACCCCTTTTATTTTCTGAACTTGAAGCTCAGAATGATTCACTTCAAACACTTGAGGAATATTTAATTCTCGTATGTCTTCATCCTGAATCGCAGACCTCAGTACATGAAGCCCTTCCGCCTCTCTAATAAGCGCATCAGAGTAGGAGGTCATGTTCAACTTCCAAAAGACACTCATGTATTACCCACTCTGCAGCTGATCAATACAACCACGCAATTTTTTACTGATTCTAGTTTGGTTATGAATCATCGTAATGTATGGCCAAGTAGCCCGCTCCCCTGCTTTTATTAAGTAGTAAATTTCGTCCACACTTGGGTTTTTCATGAATTTCAAATACCACTTAATGGGAAAGTTAGGATGCAGATTAATATCACCAAGGTAATCTTGACCGAGAACAAGAGAACCATGATCAAGCCAAGACCGCCAAGGCTCTTTGTGTAAACGCCTCTGCGCAACTTTGAGCAAAGTTTTTCCTTGGTTCACAAGAGAGGAAACAGCAACGTCTTTGATTAACGCCCTCACCCCTGTTTTCTGCCGATGAGATACAAACGGAAGAATGTGAGGATTAGCCTGACTCACAATGAAATAATTTACGTTATGTAAACGGCCAATGCGTTGCTGAGGAATATCTGAAGCAAAAGAACCATCAACCCATCGTTCAGATGGCAAATAATCAACCACTTCTCCTCGCTCATTCTTAGCTTTCAATGTACAAGGAGGAAACAAACCAGGCACAGAGCACGACGCTTTTGAAGCCGAGCGGATAAGGACATTGGGCGCCGTTAGATAATTTAACACTCTGGGCTTCTGCCCCAAACGTACAGGTGAAACAGTAATACTGATTTCACGGCCCGTTTTGGCATACGCTTCCGAAAACGTTAAATCACCAATATTGGATTGAACACACTCATTTAATTGCTCATCACTGAGTAAAGACCTCTCCGAAAACACCTTACTGAGAGGTAGCATCTTTAAAGGGTTGAAGTGTCTATTCTCAGGTTCTTTATATAATTCCAACAAAGCATCATTATTATTGATTGCAAGAATACCTGCGGCAATGGACCCCATGCTTGTACCGGAAATAACCTCAGGCAAAATATCCGCGTTTAAAAGCGCCTGAATAACGCCCATATGATATATACCAAACGTCCCACCACCACTGAGCATTAATGCAGGTCGACCAAAATTTCTCTCAGCATGAACAAACAAGTCCAGCTTTGCTTTTTTAGAAAGTCCTTTAATTTTTGTCCTCGTTAATGTGTCCAACGCATGTTCTATTGCACTTAGGTACTCATTGATTACGGTTTTAGGTCCACTCAATGTATCACTGTATAAACGATGACTGTTTAACTCACCCACTGTTTTGAAAAGCGACTCTTGAACAAATGTCACTAATTCAAGCCAAGACTTGCGTTCAATTAAAGATTCAATTTGTTTCGAATGACGACTAAACAGCTCATACATGCCCTCTTTAGGTATCGTATCCTTCCACGCTAAGCTGCCATTAAGGCGATCAATTTCTGTGGCAGTTGCAAACCACTCTTGATAAGTATCCGCCTTATTTAGCCTGTCTTTTAAATCTTTGGTTTCAGCGTTAACCATTACTTAATGACCCTTAAGTATCGTTAAGAACACATAACTGGATTGCTATAAAAGCGCTCAAGTCTATTCTGAATTCATTACCTTCAAAAGTTCAAAGGTTAAAAAAAGTGCAATCATTAAACACCATTAAAGTTACACTTGTAAGCTGAATACACAACTAAACATCAACGCTCACTTCTTAAACCTCAAGGGGAGCACTCCATTGGTTGAAAAGAAATACCGTCTTTGGTTCCCACTGAACCAGACTCAACGAACCCAAAAGACTTATATACCGGCACTGCGTAAATTGAAGATCTAACCGTGTAGGATTCACATTTACACTCAAGCTTTACATGCGTCCATAAAGCCTTTGCTATTCCTTGACCTTGCGCCCTTTCAGACACAAATAAATGATAAACGTGACCGTCTGTTTTTATTGCTATGTAACCTACGATCTCGCCCTCTAGAATGTAAAGAACATGAATAAAATCATCACTGTTTATTCGATCAAGCAATTGTTCGAAAGTCAGTGTATTAAGAAACCAGCGAGGCAATTCATCATTTTTGTTAGATAAATAATAATGAGATAACGACCTAATCAACGCACGAATATCATTAATATCCTGCTCAGCCACTTTCCGAATAGACATATACTCTTCCCTGTAAAACGCTTTCAATGACTCGAAAGGTAATTGATTTGTGATACTTCCGTGATACTTGCTGAATCAGACTACAATATAGTTATCTCATATAAACTGCTCTAAGGTCACACACTATGAGACGTAACCACCTAATTAAACACTGTCGTTCTTTCCTTGGGCTTTGTGCAATTGCACTCACAACAGCATCTGCAACTGCAGTATCCACAAACGCATTGGCCCAAACCATTACAAGCCCATCGACACAAGTCGACCTATTAGAAGTTTATACTTCCCAGGGATGCAGCAGCTGCCCACCAGCAGAGCACTGGTTAACTAAATTTGAAGACGACCCAAGGCTTTGGAAAGAATTCATCCCTATGAATTTTCATGTTGATTATTGGGATTATCTTGGCTGGAAAGACCCTTTCGCATCAAGCCGTCATACCACACGACAACGAACGTTCAAACAACTGGGTTTATCTCGAACGATTGCAACGCCAGGTTTTATATTTAATGGCAAAGGTTGGAATGGTTGGTTCTACAAACAACAAATTCCATTACAGAATAAGCCCGCATCAGGCGTCATAACAGCCTCTATTGAGAACACGAATGTATCCATCCAGTTTGACTCAAAAGATCAGTTAACGTACCCACTCAAAGTGAACGTTGCTGTATTAGGCTTCAACTTAGCAACCTTAATAAAGCGGGGCGAAAACCGAGGAAAGGAACTTGTACATGATTTTGTAGTACTTGATCACATTCAAACACCTATGATCGTGAAGAACACCAATGCGATCGCAGACTTAACATTACCAGATGTAGCGCAATTTAAGTCGTCGAAAGAAGCCATTGTCGTTTGGGTATCCAAAACGACTGATCCAACCCCTATTCAAGCAGCAGGCGATTGGATCAAACAAGACATTTAAACGGCTAATAAAGAAAGAGGAAAGCCAACTGAAACTGAGATCACCCCTCCAAGAAGGGTGTATTTAGAGAACCTTGCTCTGATGAACGCCTTCTTAGCAAGGTCTTTAACCTTAGGGCTGTCCGTATGATCAAAACCCCGGTTAATTAACCAACTGAACACACCAAAAGTAATGCCACGATCGGCAAGTGAATAGCCTATGGGATCACCTAAGCTATTCCATGCCAGTTGATCCTCCTCCTTCAATGCTTGGCACAGTTCAACATAACGAATGCTCGCAGCACCCACAAAAATTAATATAAACCCGAGAACAAGAAGTTCCATATCCAGCTCCTTAGTGTGTAGACATACAACCAAGTTAGTATGGAACGGCATCACATCAAAGCACCCGTTAACTACCTCAAGAAACCTTCCGTCAATGTCTCAACCAAAGATGATATAAAATCGCAATAAACAACCTACTTTCTCATTAGAAATAGAACAACGCCAAAAACATTATTTCACTTGATACCAAAGCTTAGAGTTCTCGAGCGGAGTATCAGCCGTTAAATACGGGTTATCTATGTGGAACACCCTTCTTTTATTAATATTGACTGAATCAAACATCTCTTTGGAAATAGGATGTTCTTTAAATATACGATCAAAAGAACCGTCTAGGATCGCAACCTTTAACCCTCGTTCAATTCTATTGGCCAACGTTTTATTCTGCAGGCTCACAAAGAAATAGATCGGCGCGGGGTATTGAATCAGTAACGTTTCTTCGACCATGAAACCTTTATCAGGACGAGCCCTGACCTCTGCCCAAGGTTCATTTAATCCACGAGGAAAATAATCAAAGCGTCCTCGTTCCAACATATCAAACAATCCTTCGTAATGAACACCACCGACCACATCAAAGCCATTCGCTTTTAATATATTGGCGTCAGGCCAATTCGCTGCCTGACCCACACGCAGCGATTTAAGCTCCGAGATAGAATTGATTGCAGCAAATTTATGGGCATCTTCCTCTCGAATAATGAAAATTCGGTGGCCTAACAACCCTTTCAATAATGGAATTCGAATAGGTAAATACGCCGTTTCACGAGCCTCTGATGCCATCGTCCAAACCACATCAATCCCCGAGTTGAGCTTAAGCTGCTTCAGAGCTCGGCTCTGATTCATTTTAGACACGCTCATTTCTAATCTGAATGGACCATCTTCGGCTTCTGTCTTTTTCAGCGATAACGCCAACAATGCCAAATAATAATTACTGCGTGTATCGCCCTCTGCTTCAGGCTGAATATGCCGAACAACCAATTCTTGAGCTCGAATTAAACTGCACCCAAAAAAGGTGACTATAACAACCAAGAAGATTAGGCTTCTGTGAAAAATCATCTACTATCATTCCAATACAGCATACATTACTTCAGTGTAGAACGTTCTAGTGCCCATAATGATCAGTATTTATGGTACTTAATACTAAGATCCTGTAAGCTGCACGGCCGCAGATCTGGCGGTTCACACCATTACATGAGAAATATCTATGACCTTTGCTTCCTTGGGCTTAGCAGCCCCTATTCTTGAAGCTGTAACCGAACAAGGTTACAAGACCCCATCTCCTATTCAAGCACAAGCTATTCCGGCCGTGATTGAAGGTAAAGATGTAATGGCAGCCGCTCAGACGGGGACGGGTAAAACAGCGGGGTTTACCCTCCCTCTACTGCATAAACTCTCTGAAGGTCAGCCTGCTCAAGGCAACCAAGTTCGAGCGCTCGTATTAACTCCAACGCGTGAGCTCGCAGCGCAGGTCGCAGAAAGTGTCGCAACGTACGGTAAAAATTTACCTCTGAAGTCTGCCGTAGTATTTGGTGGTGTGAAAATTAACCCTCAAATGATGAAGCTTCGTAAAGGCGTCGATATTCTTGTTGCAACGCCAGGCCGTCTTCTGGATTTATACAACCAAAATGCAGTCAAATTCAACCAGCTTGAAGTTCTAATCCTTGATGAAGCTGATCGCATGTTGGATATGGGGTTCATTCATGACATCAAGAAAATCATTGCCAAGCTGCCTAAAAATCGTCAAAACCTTATGTTTTCAGCTACCTTCTCTGACGAAATTCGTACGCTTGCAAAAGGTCTAGTGAATAACCCTGTTGAGATATCAGTAACACCAAGAAACACAACTGCGACTAACGTTGAACAATGGATTCACCCCGTTGATAAAAAACAGAAGCCTGCATTACTGACTCAGCTCATCCACGAGAATAAGTGGCAACAAGTACTGATCTTTAGCAAAACGAAGCACGGTGCAAATAAATTAACCAAGTTCCTTGAAGCCAATAAAATTAAAGCCGCTGCCATTCATGGCAACAAAAGCCAAGGGGCACGAACTCGAGCCCTTGCAGACTTCAAAAGCGGCGCTGTACGAGCACTTGTCGCAACGGACATTGCAGCCAGAGGTTTAGACATCGATCAACTGCCACAGGTGGTTAATTTCGATTTGCCAAACGTCGCAGAAGATTATGTTCATCGCATTGGTCGAACGGGTCGTGCTGGCGCTACGGGGCAAGCGGTTTCATTGGTTTGTGCTGATGAGTTCAAACTGTTATCAGACATTGAACGACTGATTGGAAAATTACTTCCACGCACCATTGTCGATGACTTTGATCCCATTCATACCTTACCTGAATCCAGACTCAACCTTCGTCCGAAAAAGCCTAAGAAACCAAAAAAACCTAAAAAGCCAGGTGTAGACCACAAAGACGGTCAACGCTCAGGTGAGAACTCACAGGGTCATAACCCTTGGGCAAAGGGCAAGCTAAAAGCACGTGCTAAGAAGTCATAAAGTAGAACATTCTATTCACCCTGAAGTATATATTGAAGAGGATACTTCAGGGGCGTCTTAATTTCTTTTTGAGTATTGATACTCTTTGCTGTTCAGAAACAGAGCAGTCAAAAATCGCTCCTGTTTTTCTTCTAGATTATCCCCTACCGCGTTTTCGAAGCTGACTTCCAATAAATAATTATTTGGATCCCCATCAACGCGCGTCCCCTGACGAAGCTGCAAAAGAACATGAGACTCTGTATATCGACGCAAGCTGGAAACAAGCTCTCTTTTATATGCCGTATCACGTAAATCCGCTATGGATATTGGCATGAGTCCTGAACGGTTAGGTCTGCCTCCTTCAATAATCAACTGGGAGACTAAATTCATTAAGTTCCCCACTTCCCTACTTAGATGTTCAGAGAACTGACTCACCAAAATGTCAGGGTACCCAAACTTTGCCATTCCTCGGGTAACAGACCTAAGTTGCCCTTGGTTATTGTGTGCGAAAATCAGAATATGATCAGAAACTAACGGCAGTTCCCCCTGCCATCCTTCAAGTCTCGATTGCTTCCATGCTTCCAGGCTAAAGATCTCTCTTGTTTCCCCATCCCAAATCAACCCATCCAAAGAATTTGCAAGATCAAACGCAAACCGATTTATAGATTTAAGACCCAAAGCCATTTGAGTGTCAGGGTAAGCAGCATCAATGACAACCGCGCGGTTTGAGTCATGAAAATGGTTTAGATTCGACGAAGTAAGCCCTTTTCCAAAGGTGGTTAGATACTGACGAGTTAAGCGAATAAACTCGTTATCACTCCTTTGAAGAGTATCGACTGTATATACAGGATCTACGGTCTGAACAGGTAAGGTATCAACCAAAGAAAAATGAGAGGGTGTCAACTTAGTCAGGGCCGCATCTATTTCAGCTATCGAACTGTCGACGTAAACTACAGTTCGAATCATCAAACTCGGTTTCTCTGCCGCTGATAACAAAAAAGATGACATCAACGAGTACAAGGCAATCAATAAGACAATAAAACGCTGAACAACCATAAAAACCCTTATTAAAACTTAGCGTCCCTAATGCAAAGGATTAGACTACACAAAGAGAGGGTTAACTCTGGTGGGATTAGCGGACTCTAATACGTCGATATAAGACATGGCCGAGAAATAGTCCTATTTTCGACAGCCTACCAGAGACCAAACTAAGCTCTTTGTTGTAGATGCGTTTCAACGGCTTGCTGCACCGATTCAAAGTCAACAGGTTTACTTAAGAAGCCATTCATACCGACGGCAAAGCATCTAGCTCGGTCTTCATCCCGAGTATTTGCGGTAACGGCTATGATGGGAATGTTTCGTTTACTCGACGCTAGCTTTCGGATGGCTTCAGTGGCTTCAAAACCGTCCATGACAGGCATTTGGCAATCCATTAGGATCAAATCTACTTCTTCATCCGTAACTTGCTCAAGCGCCTCTTGCCCATTGTTTGCCAACAACGAAACGCAATCCATCTTATTAATAATTTTATCTAAAATGATTTGATTGACCTTATTATCTTCAACGATCAGAACGTTGGGGGCGCTTATCTCAACCAGCTCGCTCAGTGTTTCTTTGGCTTTATCTTGTGATAAGTCAGGCGAAAGAAAGTGCGTAGGAACAGTAAACTCGACAACACTCCCTTCGTTCGCAAGCTTATTTTGCAGGTTCAGCGTACCACCCATGCCACGAATAATGGCATTAGACATGGCCAAGCCAATACCAATACCCTGATAACTGCGTTTAAATCCGCCCTCCGCTTGTAAGAATGGCTTGAAAATATCTTTCATTAAGTCATGACTAAACCCAGGGCCATGGTCTTCTACTTCAACCTGTAATTCTCCAGACATATCTTCATTCAGGGTGTGTGAAATCCGAAAAACAATAACGCCTGAAGTTGTAAACTTCACTGCATTCTCCAGCAATTGCCGACACACCCGTATTAGCTTCCTCTTATCACTAACAATGACTAAATCGTCCAAATCCGATTCGAATTTATAGGTAAGGTTTTTATCTAAGCATTGTTGCTCTGCAATTTTATTCAGATCCGCCACCCAATCACTTTGATCAAACGGAGAAATCATCAATTTGGGCTTACCAGACATCAATTCAGTAAACGTCAGAATATCGTCTACGGACTTAATCATTGCCATTGAGGAGCTGTTTGCGATTTCAATTAACGTTCGCTGTGAAGGCTCAAGCTTGGATGTCTTCAATAATGAAAGTGCCCCAAGAATACCGTTCATAGGGGTTCTTAGTTCGTGACTGATGGTAATCAGAAAGGATTCTTTAAGCTTATCGGCTCGCTTGATTGCACACATCACTTTATTGGAAGTTAACCACGTTAAAGCAATCATACCGACCACAAAAATGGCACCAACCAAGGCTGCAACATTATTGGTCGTGTTAATATCGTGATTCACTGAATTTAGGCCATCTCGATAAAGCATCTGCTGTTCGGCTAATAAATCATTAATGGAAGTGTTTAAGTGCTGATAAGTTTTATGAGTTGCTGCCGCATCATGCTGGTAGACGTCAAGATTGTGAGGATTTTCAACCAACTTCGTCGCTAACTTACTCGCAAGAATTTTATAGGCATTAAAGTGGAAGTGTATTTCAACAACCTTGGAGTGATGCTTCCCAAGTAATTGTTTTATGACTTCTAAGCGTTTCTGAAACGCAGGCGCAAGGTCGAGCGCCTCTTCAATCAAAAATTGATTTTCTAAGATGATGGCATTTGAAAGCGCTTCTCTTAAAAGGCTTACGTCTTCTTTTAATAAAATCAGATTTTCAATAATAGGAAATTTATTCTTTTGAAGATCATCAATATGATGTTCATTGGTTTTCACCACCCAAAAGTTCGCAGCAATATAGAGCACGAAAACGACACCGCTAAGTATCGCAATGCTCATAATATTCAGACGAATCCTGTCATTCTGATCGAGTCTCAAATGAACGCCCTGCTTATCTACTAATGACCGTATATCAACCCTTTGTGACAATAATAAAAGGGCCAAAATCCATTTATTATTGTTACAACTTATCAGTCTAGCAGCGGACAAATTGTTTTGAGATGAGATTCTAGGAAAATATTTCGCCAGTCATGTCTATACTGAATTCATTCAAATAGATCATATTAACAGGGGTCTTCTCCATGGAATACCGTTTACGCGTTCATGAACCTTTTTCGTGTTTCAACTTAAAATGAGAATCTTTAATGACTTATGTAGGAAAAACAGAAAGAACTGGCCTTTGGCTTTGGGGTTCTTGTTTTCTACTTTACTTACGCCAGATGCAGAAGCGTTGGACTATAACTTCTCCGGATTTGCGACGTTAGGGGCAGCAACCGTCACTGAAGATCAAGTCTACTTTGGCGACTATGAACAAGACTGGTCATTCAATACGGATACCGTATTTGGTCTTCAATTCCAAGCATCTCTAGCGGACAGGCTCACACTTACAACGCAAGTGATATCACAGGGTTTTAACTACGATAACGTCAATAAATATGAACCCGAACTGGATTGGCTTTTCTTAAGTTACGAGCTCACAGAAAGTTTACGAACTCGGGTTGGCCGTATGAGAACACCTTTCTATTTGTTCTCTGAAACCATGGAAGTGGGTTATTCCTATGTATGGGTAAGACCTCCTATAGACGTTTATACCCCTTTGTTATCCCCTTTCAGAAACTTTGATGGCGCTGATATCACCTACACGACAGACCTCTTTTCTGACACTATAAATGCAGATTTAGAATTCGAATCCCAATTCTTTGTCGGCTTTATGGAAGGGTTTTTTCTTGATAATAATATAGATGTTGAACCATCGACCGGCATCGTTCTTTCTTTATCCCTAAACCAAACAAAGGTCAGATACAGCGGCATTCTGTTAAAAGTAAAAGCAACCAATGACGTAGTACATCCCTTAACTGTATCGCTTGAAGAAGCTTCACAAGTATCCCCTGCATTGGTTCGGACATCACAAGGCTTTGAAACCGACGGAGAATGGTACCAGTACCACAGTTTGGGGTTCCTCTCAGAATGGGATTCATGGTCTCTCATTGCCGAAAACTATTATATCTATGGAACAGGAAAAGAACTTTCTAACGATGCCAGAGGCTATTACATTTCATTAATTTATCAATACAGAGACGTTAGCCCCTACATTGTCTTCGGTCGATATAAGAACGTCCTAGAGTCAGACGTATTAGGAGGAGTAAACAAAAGTTTTGATGAAATTCCCCGAGGTGTTTCACCCAGCCTAGACCAACTAAGAGACACCACATTAGAAGTGATCGACGATTTCAATGTTAAGGAAAGAACGTATACAGCAGGCATCCGTTGGGACATTGTTCCGAACGTTGCCGTTAAAGCAGAATATCAATTCTTCGAATTTATGGATCATTCGTCCGGTCATATGATCTCTTATGACAGCAACGATAAAGCAGAAAACTCCAGTCTGATTACTCTTACTCTGGACTTAGTATTCTGATGCGTTACTTTACGAGCAACTCACCAATACAGAACCTTTTACGCTCATACGTCTCAGCATTGGTGCTCCTTACCATAGCCACAGCACCTGTCTATGGCGACATAGCCATAGTGACTAATCCAAACAGCCCAATAAGCGAACTGAGTCATCGCCAAATAACGAAGATATTCATGGGGAAGTTGAGGCTTCTACCGGGCACAACCAGCGAAGTAATTACCTACGATCTCGAAAACTCAAACAACACTAAAGACAACTTCTATCGTCAACTGCTTGGTATGACTCCATCTAAACTCGCCCGATACAGAGCTTCCTATTTATTTGGAGGCAAAGGTCGTTTACCCATTTCAGCTGAAACAGAAAAAGAATTAATACAAAAACTGACAACCAACGACCATGCCATTGGTTACATCCCACACGCATCCATCAATGACCGATTAAAAGTGATCTACCTACTCAAGCTCAACCCACTAACCACAGAAGAAACAGAGACCGACTCCATCACACAAACATTCAACGACAATTAGATGCCTTGCTAAGAATCTCTGCAAACGCCTTTAGGCTGGGCTTTACTGAGTCTTTTCGCCAGATCATGGAGGTGGTCGTTTTCTGAATGTGATCAGGTAAAGCGTGTATTTTCAGCCCATCCTTGAACGGGTAGAAATCCAACAGTTTTTCGGGTATCAAGCCAACGCCCATGCCTGCTGTAACACAATTCAAAAGCGCGTGATAAGAATTAATTTCTACCACTTTTGGCACTTGATCCGCCCCTGCAATCCATTCTGTTAAACGAGTACGGTACGCACATCGAGCACTGAACCCCAATAGCGTTGGCTTAGGCCCTAAATCCATAGGGTTACCAATGGCCTTGTGCAAACTGTCAGAGACCAATACCAACGTCTCTTCAAACACAGGAGTTATTTCCAATCGTGGATCTTTGGGTGGATCAGCCACTAACGCTAAATCTTGTCTTCCTTCAAGAACTTGGTCGATCAACAATCCCGTTGGGTTGGTTTGAACTTCTAAATCGACCTCAGGAAACGTCTTATGATACTCCATCAAAATATCAGACAAACGCGAAGCCGCTAGAGCCTCCATGCTTCCTAATCGAAGCTTTCCCTTCGGTTGGCTTTGATTCAATTGGTCAACGGCTTCATCCGCCAGTAAGAGAATTTTCTTTGCATACCCTAATAGCTGCTCGCCCGCAGGTGAAATATGCAACCTATTTTTTTCCCGAATAAAGAGCTGTTTATCCAGCTCCGATTCAAGCTTTTGAATACGAGCTGTAATATTTGAAGGCACCCTATTGAGTAAGTCTGCTGCCTTACTCACACCTCCGGCTTCTACAACCGTTCTAAAAACGATTAAATCTGAAAGTTCCACCACACCCACCTTTTCATTAATTATGAACAATACATTCACAATTATTCATTATTACTAAATGAATAAAAATTATATAGTGTTCCTGTTCATAAAAACAAAGTGCAGTGAAGGTAAATAATGGAAAACTTACAAACTAAAGGTTATCTCTGTGCCCTAGGCGCGGTATTGATCTGGTCAGGCTTCATACTCGTTTCTAGGATGGGGGGAATCAGCCCTTTATTATCCTATGATGTTATTGCCATCCGTTATGTGACCTGCGCCGTACTCCTTTTCCCGTTTTGGTTTTTCTGGAAAAGATTCAACCTACTGCAGCCAAAGTTCATTATCACTGGATTAATCGGTGGCTTCGGTTACGCATTATTTGCGTTCAAAGGCTTTGAAACTGCACCTGCATCGCACGCGGCTGTTTTATTACCTGGGTTACTGCCCATATCAATCGCGTTGCTTTCAACCGTCTTAAATAAAGAACGTCACGCGTCATCGAAATGGTTTGGCATTGGAATAATCACATTAGGAATAACGACCTTATTCTGGCAAGAATTTAAAGCGGCAGGCGAGTTATCAATAGGTCATTTGTCGCTTACAGGCGCAGCTCTGTGCTGGGCAATATTTTCCGTACTGATTAATCGCTGGAAGATCACGCCATGGGAAGCCACCGTCACTCTGGCAGTCGTCACTTGTATCATCTATTTTCCCATTTACTTAATTTGGTTACCCAAAAATATTTCAATGAGTCTCATTAATGAAATCGCGATTCAATCTTTCTATCAGGGCTTTATGGCAACCATAGTACAAATGCTACTTTATGTGAGAGCCGTTCAATTGATCGGCGCTGCCAATATGGGATCAATGATGGCCATTGTTCCTATTCTTGCAGGTTTTACGGCGATCCCAGTCTTTAATGAAGTGCTTAATGAAGAGCTGATTATATCACTGCTACTGGTAAGTTTAGGAGTGTGGATAGCAAACTCAAAACACGCTCAAAACATGCACCGTCGCTTATTTAAGAAAGCGAACTTACCAAACATCGAAAACACCTGATTCAAGAGGAAATATCATGCCATACGTCAATATCAAAATTACCGATGAACAAGTTACTAAAGAACAAAAAGCGGCGTTAATACAAGGCGCAACTCAATTGCTTGTCGATGTTCTAAATAAGAACCCTAAAACAACGGTGGTCGTCATTGATGAAGTGAATACAGACAATTGGGGAATTGGAGGAGAAGTTGTCACCAAGCTCAGAGCAAAGAAAAGCACAGAGTAACCATTCAAAGTCAATGTCGCCAGAACAACCAACCAGACCCTAGCTTAAACGTATTTTTTAAAAAACTCGTGCTGCGCTATGGTTTGGTAACAAAACTCTTTAAACGCTTGTAATGCTGGCGAAAGATACAGAGCATTGGGATACACCAGATAAAAATCGAGATCGTCCAACTTGTAATCAGGCAGTACTCGGACTAACTCACCTTGCGCTTCCGACTGATCGGATAAATAGCTTGGTAAAACCCCTACCCCCACATCATCTTTCAATGCTTGTTGAAGAAATAGCAATGAGTTAACACTCATATCGTGCTTTGATATTGCCAATTTCTCTACACCAGAAGGGCCTAACAGTTTTATTTTGTTCTGTCGCCATGGTTTAAAAGCAACCCAATCCAACTTAAGTAAATCATTCGCCTGTCTAGGGGTTGAGTTGTCCTCGAGGTACTGCGGGCTGGCAAATAAACCTCTTTGGCAAGAAAATAAATGCCTACAAATAATAGAAGAATCTTCAAGTACACCACCTCGTATGGCGCAGTCTATTCCCTTACCCACCAAGTCTTCCACATTATCAGACAGAATTACATCCAGTTGAACCTTAGGGTATTTTTTTGAAAATTCGTTAGTAATATTAGAAAACAGTTTCATGCCTAATGCAGATGGAAACGTCACCGTTAAGATACCGGACGGCTCCAACTCAAAGCTTTTGACTTTACGTTCAGAGAGTTCAAGTTCAGAAACAAGAGGCTCACAAATGGAGTAAAGCTTTTGGCCGGCTTGAGATAATGAAATTCGACGTGTTGTACGATGAAATAACTGGATCTCTAAATCTTGCTCAAGTTCTTTGACTTGCCGGCTTATTTTAGACTTTGTCATCCCTAAATCTTCAGCAGCGAGCGTAAAAGAATTGGTCTTAGCTACCATAATGAAAATTTGTATCTTATTTAGATCCATCTAAAGCAATTCCAGCAAGAAATCCGTTAACCCAGTTAATTAAAACCATCCCGAAAGATACGTTTCGATCGCCCATATTAGGCGTACCCAAGCATTACCTACGAAATTAGTATTGACCCAACACATTATAAGAACTTAGATCTGTCATCATCAAGTAATATGTATCGAGTATGCACTTGGCATGCAATAAGTTTGATAAAGAGCACAAAACAAGAAGCTTAATGTCTCTTTATTGAGGTTATTTGAGAGAAAAACGAAAAAAACACCAAAAAAATGACAAATTAATTGCTTATTAAAAGATGAAACAAGGGCATTTCAGAGAATCCGCTTTATATCTGAAATCATGAAAGCAGAAAGAGAAAAGCAGAAAGTGGCTGCATCAATGCAACCACACGCTTTTTCTGAACGAAGGCTAAAGACAGAAGAACAAATAAAAGATGGGCTATGAGAGTAAGCCCAGCTCCACCATTTTGGAAGCTACCTCTGCAAACTCAGGCTTGTTCTTTAGAATTTCTTCTTTAGTCAAACCGTCTAATTCGTGAGGAAAAACAAGCCACTCGTTAGTTTCATGAACGTAGTAATCTGGTATACGGTCTGTTTTATTATTTTCCGGTTTAAAGTAAGGCGTCGCTACGCGTATTTCAGGCGCATTCTTCTTACAAGCTTTCTTAATATCAAAAACTGTTTGCGCAATACTTAAGCCCGAATCATGAACATCGTCCACGATCAATAATGAATCTTCAGACTCCAAACGCTTAACCAAATACGTCAAACCATGAACTTTAACATGTCTGCTACGCTCACCGATGCCCGTATAAGACGACGTACGAATAGCGATGTGATCAGATTCAACGCCAAGTACATCAAGTACCTCTTGAACAGCAATACCCACAGGTGCACCACCACGCCAAACACCTACGATGTAATCAGGACGGAAACCACTCTCAAAAACTTGCAATGCCATCTTTGTAGAGTCTTCCAGAAGCTGTTGAGCACTGATGTAAACTTTTTCCATTATGAACCTCAATTTAAAGGTAGAAACAGACCTTGGATTAGCGTTCCTGTGAAAATAACATTCACAGTTTAGCGTTAATTAAGCTAATAAGTGCAACAATCATTGTGCGTTAGGTCAAAGGGCTGCGGATTATAAGTTGACCAAGTAGTTAAATAAAGAGCCTTCACGTAATTTATATGGATTCACAAGCCAACATGGCAGCTTTTCGATCCAATCCCCAACGATAACCGCCCAATTCACCCGTCCCTCGAATCACTCTATGACAGGGAATTATATGCGCAACAGGGTTTGCACCAATCGCTGAAGCCACGGCCCTCACTGCTTTGGGTCGACCAATATGATCAGCGATTGTCTGATAGGTTGTAACGCAGCCTTCGGGAATGTTTAGTAATGCCTGCCAAACTTGTATCTGAAAGTTAGTTCCTTTAACCATTAATCTTAAATTTTCACCTGAGCCGCAAAAAAGAGATTCAGCGGCAAAAAAGGTCTTCTTTTCATCGAAAACAATTCGCGCTTTAGGCCAAGCTTTCATTAGCGCCTCAAGCGCAGCGTCTTTTTCTGTGGCCGAGTCATCAATAAAATCCAATTTACAAATCCCTCGATCCGTCAACGCGATAAAAACAAACCCAAACTTAGTCAAATGAAAACCGTAGGCAATGACAATCCCCTCTCCACTCGCCTTATAATCGCCCGGCGTCATGCCTTCTAAATTCACAAACAAATCATGCAACCGGCTGGAACCAGACAACCCCGAAGCAAAAGCACTTTCAACCGTAGAATGATTCAATTTCAATTGCTGCTTTGCATGCTCCAACGTTAAAAATTGCAAATACCGCTTCGGACTGATGCCAGCCCAACGAGTAAACATCCGTTGAAAGTGCGATTCGCTTAAATGAACGGATGCAGCGACGTCTGTAAGTTCCGGCTGTGCTAAATGGTGCTCACGAATGTAGTGTATTGCACGTTCTATTCTTTGGTAATCCGACATAATCAACTTTCTAGTCATTGTTTAATTGGCAACATCCGTCATACGACATCAATCAAACACACTATAAAAAACGTTAAGTTAAAGTACGACCCGATACTTGCTATTTATTCGACAAGCCCACCCATTAAGCCATCAACAATGGTCTTTTACTTCCGAAGACGCATTAAACGGCGTTGTAAATTCAATCAAACGAGAACGTAGTTGAGTGTCACCGCAAGCCTTATCAGCGTAAAGATTATAATGAAAAGCAATAAAAAAGCATGGATAAAATAATAAGAAAGAATGAGTAAACAACGTATAAAATCGCGTCTCTTTTGTCCCAACCAATCTTAATGCCTAATTCTTAAGCGATTCTCTGAAAAATAGTAATTAAGTTCCATTTTAAAAGCATTTAAAGCGACTAGTATGAGTTCGAGTGGCCTAAGGTTCCAGTGTATGAACAAAGGAGGCCCCCAAGCAATAAACCACAAATTAAGCCAAGTAGTAGCAATCAATAATAAGAATAAGCCCGTGAAGGCGAACGATTATTTTTTGACGTCGGTTGTAATAGTTGCCACGTGACAGAAATGAAACTGACCCCGCGCAAGTTTTCTGAACCCACCCCGTATAACCCATCCGGTAACCTGCAAGTCAACGATGTATCAAAACCTCTGATCTGGGATATGAATCGCTATATCAATGGCCGATCATTACTAAAACGCCACAGACAAGGCACCACAATAAAAGCCTTCACAGATTTGAAACGCCACAATCTATGCGATGAAGACTACAAGCATTTTTGTAACGAGCAAATAACTCAGGGCAGTCTGTTAGGATTTGCCTCTGCAGAAGATTTCACCGTGCCGGGCGTACCGCGCCCAACCGAAGACTTTCTAACGCGTAAGCTTTGGGACGTAGCAAACTCAGACCCATACGGTCATCGAGGTGACTTAACGACCATTACTGAAGGGGTATATCAGCACGGCGGTGAAGCACACCAAGTGCGAGATGAGTTTTTCGATCTACCGCAAGAAGACAAAGATAAAATAGTCGAGTTCTTGAAAACGCTAGGCGTGTTCTAACATTGATCCAGTATTAATCTAATAATGATCTGACATCAAGTTAGCCCGTGCTTATTAAAGCCCTCAGTTGTTCTATATTCACTAATGAATATCTAATGAATACACACTGAGGGCTTTTCTCTATTTACCCATCTGCTTTTTAAAACGAACGGGGGAAACCTCAAACCAATTACGAAAAGCACGGTTAAATGCACTCTGTTCCGAATACCCCAACATGAGCGAGATTTCAGGTAAGGAGACTTTATCTTCACTGAGATATTGCTTAGCCAATGTCATTCTTGTTTCTCGTAAAATATCTCGAAAGATCAGATCTCGTTCCTTTAATTTTCTATGAAGTGTACGCGTGGACATGTTCAATTTTTTGGCAACCGCATCAGCGTTGGGCTCACCTTCATGAAGGCAACGCACTAACACAGAATGAAGCTTGGTCATGACGTCGGTTACATCATCCGGCGCTTGAGCTAATAAATTCTGCGCTTGGGAGTCCAGTAATTGATGCAAGTTTTCATCACGACTTTTGACCGGTAATGCAAAAAGATCAGCGGGAAACCCAACGCACAGGTTCTTCTGCCCAAACCGAACATCACATTCGAAATACGCTTGATATAGCGCAATATGCTCTTTGGGGACAGAACAAGTGAAGCCAACACGAACCGGTTTTAATTCATTACTCTGATCGGAATGAGAAAGCAGCGTATTGCGAGTCATCTCCATCAACGAAGCAATTAATAATTCATCCGATATTTGACTCGAGTAACCATAATCTGACTGCCAAACAAGAAAAACATGGGGAGCACCAGAGGGACCAGCCTCGAACTGAAGTGTTGCTTTATTACCATCATAGAGAAGACGCTGGAAACGCTCGAAGCATCGTAGCGCCTCTTCTAAATTTTTACTGGTTTTCAGTAAATACCCAAAGCACCCAAAGTGCTCCACTTTCACGTATTTACCAATCTCTATGCCAATGGCTGGAATCGCAATTCGTTCTTCAAACGTAGCCAATAGAGACCACCAGCGTTCAAACGAGAGATGTTTAGCTTCTGACAACGAAGCCAATTCGGACCTTAAAAACGAACGATCTTCTGAAGACACCTTCCCTTCATGCAGCATACCCTCTAGAAAATCAGAGAGAAAAACAGAGACATCCGATGTAATAAGAAGGTTATTGAGCATACATTTCGTTTCTTTTTATTTAACTTGGCTCAGATTGTCAATTATAAGACTTACATGGTCAAGCGTTTGAAGGCCTTAATAACTAACCTTATCAACATCATCAAAATAACAACGTTAAAAACGCACTCTTGATGTAGCTAACACGCACTATTAGATTGAGTTTGGAGAAAACAATGTCAGACCTACTTCATGCCATCGGCTTTATTATCACGTTCGGAGCCCTCTTTGTCGGCATCATCATTGCTGAAGCCTATTACTGGCACCGTAAGGGTCGTACCGACATCTACAACTTTAAAGAAACCCTTGCCAGCATAACGACCGGCGGGATGTACAAAATCGCAGACGGCATCTTAATCGCAGTGGTCATTACTGCGCTGTACGACTATGTGTTTCAATTTGGTTTTCAATACACCCCTGACGACGGCATCTGGAGTATCTTACTGCTCTTCTTCACGGTAGATTTCGTGTTTTATTGGTATCACAGAGCCATGCACAATATCCGCTGGTTATGGACAGGGCACGTGACGCACCATTCATCCACCCGAATGAATTTCTCGACCGCATTACGCCAGAATTTTATTTACGACTTAAACTTTGGTTGGTTAATCTGGTGGCTGCCTATCGCGCTCGTCGGATTTGATAAAAACTGGGCCATTGTTGCCATTGAATTGAACCTTGCTTACCAGTTCTTCATCCATACGGAGATGGTCAATAAATTAGGCTGGTGGGAAAAGTTCTTCAATACACCATCACACCATCGTGTACATCATGGCAGTAACCCGAAACAAATCGATACCAATTTCGGCGGTGTATTAATTATTTGGGATAAGATATTCGGTACATTCGTAGATGAATCAAACGCAGGGAAAATAAAATACGGGTTAACCACTCGACAGCCCACGACGTTGAACCCCATTCGGCTGTGTACCGATGAGTTCGTCTGCATGACCAAAGACATTATTCGTCATAAAGACTTACGAATCCTCTATAAAGGGCCTAACTGGGTAGAAAGTACATACGGCCGAGAAGATGAGACGTCAAACCGACCACTTGAAACCAATTAACGCCTAAGAGAGAACAACCAAAAAGTAACCCTCGTAGCTAGCATCTCATCACAGAGTACCTTAAGCCACTGAAGATCAATGGCTTAAGGTAACGTAAACACCTCGCCTTCAATCAAAGGTCGTAAGTCTTCAATAAACTGAGTCATGTGACGAACAAACACCTGTATTTTTGCATTCTTCCGTAAATCAGGGTGGCTCAAGATCCATATATCAAACTTCCCCTCAGTCGTGTACGGAGGTACCCTGACAAGATCATCGTTTCTATCCCCAACAAAACACGGCAAAATGGATATACCCATACCCAACGCACAAGACTGAGCCTGTAAACTGCTGTCCGGAATTTTATGTTTGGATGAAAACCTCGGGTATTCACGCGCAATCTTACCAATGGGTCGCCGTGCCTTATCCGTCCAACCTATCCAGTTCTGCTTTTCTAACCATCCATCTTCCTTCAATTTAGGAAGAGACACCTTCGCCATATAAGGCGCTCGATGCATAACAGCGACTTTTCGCCCTATCAAATACTCGGGTGGCTCAGAGCATATGCGTATCGCTATATCTGGTTCTCTATTAGCCAAATTCAGGTTTTGATTGGTCGCCGCAATGTCGATATCAATATCAGGGTACGTTTGACAAAAGTCCGCAATACCAGGCATAAATAATTCTTGAGCAAGGAGATCAGGCATGGTGATCCGAATATCCCCACTGAGGTTTTCATCATTCCCAATGATCTTTCTCTCAACCGTTCCAAGACGATCCTCTAGGTAAGACGCTTCGGTATAAATCTCATCACCTAACTTCGTTCTAACATACCCTTTTGCTGAACGGTCAAATAAGCGTTGACCCAACGACAACTCAAAACTGTTAATACGACGAGAGACGGTTGCATGGTTCACCCCCAGTTGCTGTGCAGCAGAGCGAACCGAACCTGTACGACAGACCGCCAAAAAGAACTTTAAGTCATCCCAATTCAACATATTCCACGTCTCATTCAATCTCCCCTGCTCTCACACAGTCAGTTATCACTTGAGAGAGTCCATAAACACTGCATTCGAATTTCAGTGTACCCGAATAAAGCGTCAAAACCTGTTGCATATATGCAACACCCACTCGCAATTATTGCCAGTTCCTAACTATTCAGCTGAAAAATAGAATGCCTTTAACGCATAACAAGCACATTAAGAACAGGCACGTTAAGAACAAGCAACCACCCTGCCACCGATAAGTGATAGGGGCAACAAAATGGGTTCGACAGATTTAAACAGAACTAGTTCGCTTAGTGCGCACCTTAACGTTAATGCACCACAATACTGTTAAAAACCATTGCTTCACGAAAAAGAATACGAGGATATAGGGAAATGCTTTCGTCCAGTCAATTGTCAGCAACGAAAATATTATGAAAAAGATCGAACCATTATTAAACGGCGAAATGGCCTTAGACAATGCGCCTCATGCAGAGCTATATGATGGGCTGCGGTGTATTCCTCAACATTACTTAAGCTATTCTCACACGCAAGCATCCGTTGAGCAGCTCGTTCTTAAACTTCATTATTCAGACAAGTACCCTATTTTTGTTTCTCAGGACGAATCAGGGTTATACATCCAAATAGGTGTCATTGGCTACGATAACTACCAACCATTAAGCGAACAGCCCAATGCCAAAATTGTTTATGGTCGTAAATGGCGAGTGGAACCACAACTGCCTTCCTCTGAAATCATTCAGACGGTATTTCTGGCCATTAAGAAAGCCCGTGAACATGAGATACGAGAATTATTTCGCTTCATTGACGAAAATAGATCCACCACACCGTTCAATAACCATCACGACATACCGCTTTTGGTTCGCAGCAAATCGTTCTTACAACCAACACCGACTTCTAACCAAAACGAAAGCGCCAGCCCCATTGAGCTGGATTTCCTTTTACACAAAATAAACTACGATCAAGCCCAGTTTTCAATACACACCATAGAGCAACGTTCAACGGGTATTTGGTTCATAGAGCTCAACATGACACCTGCCGATTCAACTCAACTTCAAGAACTAACAGAAACTCGATTCATCAGCTTCACGCTAAACAAACTAGACACCAATGAATTTCTCTACGCACTGATGCAGGCACTAGTACAATTGAGTGATCGTCACGTAGATGAACATTTTACCTACGATCACGTTGCTCGGTTTAGCTGGAAAAATAGAATTGAAGGCATCGCACATTTATCCAGCGTAACTCGGCAATTGCATCACAATGAAAACCTGGAAGAGTTTTCAAAGCATTGGAAACAAAACAACTACGAAACCGACCAGACCCGAGTGCCTAAGCTTTCCGAAAGCAAATTGACTGAACGACTGAAACATATTTTGGAAATACACAGCCCACTGGAAGGGCTTCTGCCGATTATTTGATGAGCTAAAGTCAAACCTATTTGGCTCTAGCGCCCTACTACCAACAAGATCCCAAGCATTACTGCGACTAAGCCAGCAAGCTTCAATCGATTGAAGGATTCTCCCAGCAACATGATGCCCATTGCCACACCAATGGGAATACTCAATTGGCGTAAAGCCACCACATAGCCCACATGCGATACGTAATTCATGGCAACCAACACGAGACTGTACGTCAGAGTCATAACGGCGCCCGCAGCCATGGCCGTTGTTATTTGGCTAGAAACCGTAATCCGCCATTGTTCTATCGATTTTTGCCCAAAGACTGAAAACAGAGATACCCAACACGTTGCAAAGAGAGATAACCAAAACATGTACACCAGAGAACGCTGCCAAGTCGCTTTCTCAGGTAACGTTTTCGCCACTTCGGTTAATACATGTTGGTCAATATAACTGTAACCCGTCGTCGCTAAAGCCGCGATGCAAGCGTACATAACACCTTTACTCAACAAAGAAGCCCAAAACACATCTTTGCTTCTGAACGGTACCAACAGACAACCACTGATGATTAAGGCCACACCAAGGTACTGCACAACCTCGTAATGCCGATCATTGAATAAGCTTACAACCACGGGAACCACCGCCACCGGCAACGCCCTCGCTAATGGGTACACCACAGATAGCTCGTAACCACGGTAGCCACCGCTTAAGCCAATAAAGTAACAGCCCTGAAAAAAGCCCGTAGCAATTAACCACGGAAGATATTGATCAATCAGTAGACCACTGATTGATCCATAGTTGAGTGCGAACGGCAGCAAGAGCAGCGTTGAACAGCCGCTGACCACCGTAAAAAATGAAAGATAGGGAACCGACTTTTTGCCAATAAAATTCCATCCTGCATGGCAAAAGGCCGAAAACACCACCAACAGAAACGGAAACCAACTCACGCGTCGTCTACTGTAAGTGCAGCCCCCATCAGGGCGATCATTCGATCTTTGTAATGGGCCAAATCAGGAATATCCAGCCCCACCACTTTGCCATGGTCGTCAAAATAACGAACCTTCAAGGCCTGATCGAAGTATTCAGAATTTTGAAACTTCTGAACTTGATCCCCAGACATTGGCCCACCCTGCAGCCCTAAACTATGCTGAGAGGCATCACTTAGACCCGCCATATAACCTGCATCGATCGCGCATAAATATCGCTTCGCAGCCACGTGTAACTGAATAGGAGTAGTCACTTCAGAACCAAAAAACTGCCTCAGATAACGCGCGCCCAATATTTCATGATGAAAATCAGCTTCGGGTGTACCACTCGCGATCAAGTCCGCATTCTGGGGGCCAATAAAATGCCCCACATCATGCAACAATGCAGCAACAACCAAGGCGTCTGCAACGCCTTGCTGTTCTGCTAAATACGCACACTGAAGCATGTGTTGCTTTTGAGTGATGGCTTCTCCGTACTGCTCATCTCCATAGGTATCGAACAAATCTTCAATCTGCTGATACTGTTGAGAGGCCGTCAAAATTGGCTCACCCGTCGAGTTACTCATTAGGGTTGGATTCCATTCGCCAATTTCAAATTAATCTGATCAATCACGTCAGGCAGGTCCGCCACAGAGTCAATCACAAAATGCGCACCTGAGGTTGCCATACGTTTGTATGATTTCAATCGAACGGCCGCTTGCTCAGAACCATTCAGGGCTTCCCATTCCTCATGGGTTAAGCCATTTGCATTACCACTCAACGCAACGGCCACCGTCCACATGCCCGCATTCAAACCTTCTTCGATGCCTATCTCAGTATCGTCCACTTTAATGCACGCCTGAGTTTCAGCGATTTCCAGTTTCTCCATCACTGCTTGAGCCATATACGGGTAAGGACGCCCCTTGCTCACTTCAGTAGCACACACATTTGCTTGAGTTTCATAGCCATATTCTTTAGCCACTTCCGCTAAGGCTTGATACATTTCAGTACTGTATCCAGTGTTACCTCCGATTTTAATGCCTTGTGCCCGAATGATGTCAACGGAATCCAACCAACCCGGAATCAAACGGCTGTTCGCTCGAATGGCCTCAATCTGAATGGGTAAAAACTCATGATATAAAGCTTGAACGTCATCTTCCGTCGAAGCACGACCCTTCCCTGCTAACCATTGCTTTTGGATGCTTGGCATAGCTAACATACGACGAATGTGCTCGCTTTTTTCCGCGCCCATGGGTTCTCTTGCTTCGGCTTCTGTTGCCATAACGCCATGGGATTCAAACAGCGCTTGGAACGCTCTAATCGGTGCAACCGAACCAAAATCCACTATGGTTCCCGCCCAATCACAGATCACGGCTTTTACTGGTCCAGTGTAAGAACGCTTATATTGAAAAGAAGGTGCTTGTCTCATAAAAATCTCGTTGCTAATTATGTGTTCAATGGAATTAAGCTTTTTCGAAAGGTACGCCCAACCTAAGCCGTGGTTAAATCCGACGATTTTTGCCAATAGCAATTCTGCTCTATGGCAGAAATCAATCGAGCCATATCTTCAGGAAATACGTGACCGATGTTGCCGATCCGGAAGCAGTCCGCGTCTGAAACCTTGCCAGGGTAAATCACAAACCCAGCTTCTTTAAGGCGTAGATAGAAGGCTTTAAAGTTGTAATCCGCATGCTCAGGATTAAAGAACGTAGTTATGAACGGCGATTGCGAAGCATCGTCTAGTAAGGTGCTAAACCCGAGGCTTCTCATGCCCTCTACTAGAATGGAATGGTTTTCAGCATAACGTTGATAACGTAAATTTATGCCACCTTCTTCATACAACTCTTTTAACGCTTGATCGAACGCTCGAACCGTATGGGTTGGTGACGTAAACCGCCACTTACCATTGCCATTTTTCATGCCTTGCCACTGATCGTACAAATCCAAGGACACTGAACGCGCAAGCCCTTGGCAATCATTCAACTTATTGCGGTTCGCAATAATAAACCCAAACCCAGGCACCCCTTGAATGCACTTATTCGCACTGCTGACTAAGAAATCAATTTCCAAGGCAGCAACATCCATAGTAACGCCACCAAAGCTGCTCATGGCATCCACAATGAAGTCGCATTTGTGTTTCTTAACAATTGGGGCGATTCGTTCGATCGGGTTCAAGCGCCCCGTTGTTGTTTCACAATGCACAACGGCCACGTGACTAAAGCTAAGATCTTCCGCCAATAAACGATCTAACGCGTCTAGATCAATGGCGCCTGTTTCACCAAAATCCATCAGGTGACAATCAATGTTTAATACCGATGCGATTTGAGCAATTCGCTGACCGTAATGACCATTTGCAAGTACTAACAGTTTACCTTGCGTAGGAATCACCGAACCAATCACAGACTCCACCGAAGCGGTACCACTGCCCTGAATTAATACCGATACGTATTGATCAAAGCATTCCGGACGCTCAGGTAATGCCAGTTCAACCAATCGAGCACGGATGCTTTGCACCAATTGATTGTATTCATCATCCCAGGTACACCAATCCTTCATCATCGCCTGCCTAACTGTCGGGCTGGTTGAAAGCGGACCTGGCGTTAACAACAAATACGGATTATCGGGTAATTGACTCACAGTAACTCCTAATTAATGGTTTATTTCTGACGATGAAATAATCTGGTATATACCAATTTCACGCATAGTAGTAATTAGGAGCTTATGGGGTCAATAGCCTGTGTAAAAGTTTCATCAAACTGAAACATATTAGAAATATTATCTGGTATATACCAATATCCATTATTGGGTTTTTAAAACCAATTAATTCATACAGAGGCATTATATGTACGATCTGATTGTCATTGGCGGCGGTATAGCCGGCTTAGCATTTGCACTCAAAGGCGCAGAAGAAGGTAAAGAAGTACTCATTCTCGAAAAGAACACTGCCCCTACCGATGCCTCCATAAGAAACTTCGGTATGGTTCTCCCTCTGGGCATGCCAAAGGGGTCTGCGCTCAATAGAGCAATAAGAAGCCGAGACATTTGGCTCAACTACGCCAAGCAAGCCAACTTCTGGATCAACCCATGCGGCATGATTATGGCAGCACACCATGATGATGAAATGGACGCCATGGAAGAATTCCACCACACAGTAAGTCTGCCACCCCATCAAACGCGCTTGCTCAATGCAGATCAAACAAAAGCCATGTCTCCAGGCATCAACGCCCGAGGATTACGAGGTGCCTTGTTCAGCAAAAATGAAGTATTGATCAACCCACAACAAGCCCTCACGAAACTGACTCAGCATTTATCCACCTTTGACAATGTGAGAATGCAGTACCAAACCTTGGTCACCCATATAGAAAGTTCCGATTCAAATGCTAAGGTTATTACCAACCAAGGCAACCACACTGGTCAACAAGTGGTGTGTTGTCCCGGACACCAATTTGCTTCACTGTTTCAACTTAATGAAGAAGTGGCCCCATCCATTTGCAAGCTTCAAATGCTCAGAACGCTCAAACAGAAACAGAATTGGGCGCTTGGCCCTATGATTTCTACCGGTTTATCCATGCTGCATTACCCAGCATTCGAAAACATATCAGCCCTAGACTCAGTCAAGAAACGAGTAGAACAGACGCACCCAGAGTTGATTCAAAACGGGATACACATACTGGCCGCCCAGCATCAAACGGGGGAAATTACCTTAGGGGATTCTCACGAATACGGGAAAGAGCCCAGCCCTTTCATCAACCAACACATTAACAAGCTCATTTTGGATTACGCCAAGCAAGTCCTCTCACTTCCGGATTGGGAACTCAAAGAGCAATGGATTGGGATCTACAGTAAAGCAAAATCGAGCCATGTATTATGGGAACAGCCGGAAGACAATGTCTTTCTCATCACCGGTTTAGGCGGTACAGGCATGAGCACCAGTTTTGCAATCGCCGAAGAGTGGTTTCAAGCACACGTCTCCCACTGACCGATCAAAAATGCTATGGTTCATCGGCGTGAGCAACATAAGTATCTATGAGTACCTCATAAGTGCCTATAAATATGAATAAACGTGAATTCATACACATAGAAGCTCTTTATGTGTCACGCCAGACAATTAACAATACGCACTATTAAACAATACGACGATCTGTATGCCCTTACCTCAGTACAAAGCCATTGTTGATTTCATCAAAGAAAAAATTGCCTCTGGTGAATTATCCGCTCAAGACAAACTGCCCTCAGAAAGACAACTCAGCGATCAATTTGATGCGTCTCGCATCACTGCCCGCGAAGCATTACTTCAACTGGAGAAGGAAGGGACAATTTATCGACTCAATCGAAGAGGCTGGTTTATCTCACCCTCTCGCTTGGTTTATGACCCAACGTCACCAGCAACCTTTAACCAGATACTAAAGCAACAACATCGAGTTGGAACAACAACGCCACTGACCACAGAACTCACCGAAGTACCTGCAGACGTCGCAAAAGAAATGAAACTGTCAGAAGGCTCACCAGTCTATCTCATTCGTCGATTAAGATGCGTGGATCAACGGCCTATTCTCATCGAGCATATCTATGTGGATGCAAACCTCTGCCCCGGCTTACTCAAACACGATTTTAGCCAGTCGCTCACCGAGATATTTGCCAAACACTATGAAAAGACCGTTCATCAAACGGATGTCACCATGTTCCCTACGTCATTAAATGCCGAAGATGCCACATCGCTTCAGGTTTCTGCTGGCAGCCCATGCCTTGAAATCAAACGCTGTCGTTTTACCGAAGATAATCAGGTATTGGAATATGATTTGGAGTTCTGGCGACACGATGCCGTTGAACTCAAATTGAGCTTCAGCCAACAGTAAATCATCACCTGCGACATAACCCGCACTACGACATCGTCACTGAAGGTCTTAATCATAAGGCCTTCATCCCGGACACCTCTTTATCTTCCATCTAAATAAAAACGCTCTTTCCATCTAAAAACACGCCATTCATCCCAAAACAAGCCATTCACCTCGAAACAAACAATTCAACTCATGCACACGGAAACCGCTTACGTACTGCCCGTTTAATTCAACGTCTTTACACTTCTTTAATCTGGTATATACCAGTTTAATATTACTGACATAAAACTGTCTTATTTCCCTGTTAGCTTAATCACATCTGGTACAAACCAGGAATCACAACAAGCTAACTAAGATTCGATCAGGATGATAAACATGAGCATGAGTTCTAACTTAAAAACACTTTGTGCTGCAGTAGCAGCCAGTTCAACCCTATTGCTAGCGGGTTGTGGTAACGACACAGCAGAACTGGGCGGTTCTGAGAATGGCATCACCGAATTAACGGTATACACCGCACTGGAAGCAGACCTGCTTAAAAGCTACAGCGAAGCATTTTCTGAAGATCATCCAAACATTAAAATCAATTGGGTTCGCGACTCAACCGGTACTATCACAGCAAAACTTCTAGCGGAAAAAGAAAACCCACAAGCAGATGTTATCTGGGGTTTAGCAGGCACAAGTCTTCTTAAAATGAAAAGTGAAGACATGCTAGCGACCTACGCCCCTGAGAACGTCGAAAAATTAGACAGTAAATTCCGAGATAACAGCAAAGATCCATCGTGGGTAGGCATGGACGCATGGGTTGCAGCCATTTGCTTCAACACCGAAGAAGCCAAAAAGTTCAACCTATCCAAACCAACGTCATGGCAAGACCTGACCAAGCCTGAATACAAAGGTCATGTCATCATGCCGAACCCGAATTCTTCAGGCACGGGTTACTTAGACGTATCAAGCTGGTTGCAAACCTTTGGTGATGATAAGGGTTGGGACTACATGGACAACCTGCATACGAACATTAGCCGTTACACTCACTCAGGGTCTAAGCCATGTAAATTGGCGGCATCAGGCGAAACAGCCATCGGTATTTCTTTCGCGTACCCTGGTGCTAAGCTGATCGGAAAAGGCGCGCCACTGGATCTAGTCATTCCTTCAGAAGGTGTTGGTTGGGAAATTGAAGCCACGGCCATCCTGAACACGACAGACAAAATGGACGCCGCTAAGACCCTAGTGGATTGGTCCATTACGCCGAAAGCCAACAAACTGTATAACCAAGGTTATGCCGTAGTTGCCTACCCTGGTATCGCACAACCGGTTGAACACTTCCCTGCAGAAGTCACAGAAAAGATGATTAAGAATGACTTTGAGTGGGCTGCTAAAAACCGCGACGAGATTTTGTCTGAATGGCAAAAACGTTATGACGGTAAGTCCGATCCTAAGAGCTAACTGAGGCTCTTTTTAAACCGATAATCCGAACCATTGATGACTCCGCGTTTATACCGAGGTTTACCACGTATAAACGCGAGATCATCAATCCTTTCATTCATATTCAAACATTTTCGACCTGTACATAGGTGGCCATCATGATCAACTTCACTGCCCTCAAAAACGCATTCACCCAACGCGCATTCGGTAACCCCCAAGCCAACAAGCCCACAATGAATGACACGCCATTAAGTGATGACAGTGATCAAAGCGCCACACACAAGCCATGCAGTGTCGAATTAAAAGCAGTGAATAAATACTACGACGAATTTCATGCGCTGAAAAATATCAACCTAACCATTTCAGAAGGCGAGTTCATCAGTTTTTTAGGCCCTTCCGGTTGCGGTAAAACCACCTTACTCCGAACCATTGCTGGCCTTGAAACCTGCTCTGAAGGCATCATTTTACTGTCTGGCAAAAACGTCACCCACAAGCCAGCCAGACAACGAGACTTCGGCATTGTATTTCAGTCTTATGCGCTGTTCCCAAACCTGACCGTAACAGAAAATATTGGCTACGCGCTGAAATCCCAAGGCATCGACAAAAACGCGATCACCAACCGTGTTGAAGAGTTGGTTGAGCTGGTGGGGTTAACCGGGCTAAGTCAGCGATTTCCCGCTCAACTTTCTGGCGGCCAACAACAACGGGTTGCACTGGCCAGAGCGTTAGCCCCGAATCCCAAATTACTTTTATTGGATGAACCCTTATCAGCACTTGATGCCAAAGTACGCCACAGTTTACGAGCTGAACTCAAACAGCTGCAAAAGAAAACCGGCATCACCACCATTATGGTGACCCACGATCAAGAAGAAGCGTTAGCCATTTCCGACCGCATTGCCGTACTGAATCACGGCGAGATAGAGCAAATTGGCACACCGGATGAGATATACACGCAACCGAGCACAGAGTTTGTCGCTGAGTTCGTCGGCACCATTAACCGCGTCGCCTTAACCAAAGGCCAAGCGCCAAAGATTGTTCGTCCCGAATGGATAAGCTTATTTAATGCCCCTGCAGAACAACGCCACCAATGCATTATTCGATCAACAGAATACCGAGGCGCGCACACACGGCTGACACTGGAAAGCGAGCTTTCTGACACACATTTAATTGCAGATGTCCCAACCGTTGATTGCAAACAGAACCATTTCACCACAGGCAACATCGCTTGGTTTGAACTGTTTCTCTTAGGAAATACCTTAGATGGCTCTGAAATCAAAAGTTCTGGAATAAACACTTCAGAACTGGAAAGCTCAGAACAGGAAAACTCGAAACACCAAAGTACCCACTCAAACACCCATTCAGCTTCGCTTTAATTGACGGAAACAAAGACTATGACACACCGAGCTGAACAACCCGTTCAATCAAACCTACTGCCTCTTTCGGGTCATAAGTTAGAATTAGACACCGAAAGCCTTTTTCGGAAGCTATGGTTAATCGCGGTCATCACCGTATTAATCGCTTCGCTCGTTTTACCCTTAAGCGCCTTGTTAGTTCACAGCTTTCAAGACAGTGATAAAAACTGGGTTGGTCTCAGCAACTTCATCACCTACCTCACCAACCCAGCCTTGACCCATTCCATCTTCAATACCATCACACTGGGGTTGATTGGCACCGTTGTCATTATTTCTACTGCATTCACCTTTGCATGGTGCATGACAAGAACTCAATTAAAAGGTAAATCCATATTTAAGGGCATTGCTTACATACCGCTGCTCACCCCTTCTCTACTTTCAGCCATCAGTTTAATTTATTGGTTTGGCAATCAAGGGGTTCTTAAAGAGTGGTGGCCCTTTGAAAGCATCTACGGTTTATCCGGCATTGTATTCGCCATTTCATTTTGGGCGTTTCCTCACGCACTGATCATTCTGACCACATCACTCAAGCAACAAGATGCACGGCTCTATGAAGCCAGCGAAGTATTGGGCGCCGGCCCTTGGCGTACCTTCTTCACCGTGACCTTGCCCGGCTGTAAGTACGGGTTAATCTCTGCCACTGCGGTTGTGTTTACTTTGGTCGTTACCGATTTCGGTATCGCCAAAGTCATTGGCGGGCAATACAACGTATTAGCTACCGACATTTACAAACAAGTCATCGGCCAGCAGAACTTCTCGATGGGTGCTGTCGTCAGCATGGTGTTACTCATCCCTGCGTTAATTACGTTCATTGTGGATCAGTGGGTGCAAAAAAAGCAGCAATCCATGTTCGACAGTAAGTCGGTGGTTTACCAACCAGAACCTAACACAACACGCGATGCGTTTGGATTTGTTTACTGCACGCTTATTGCCATTGTTATGCTCAGCATCATCGTAATGGCCGGCTATTCATCCCTTGTTAGCTTTTGGCCTTACGACTTAACCCTGTCACTGAACAATTACCAATTCGACATGATGGACGGTGGCGGTTGGGGGGCATTTACCAACTCATTAATCATGGCCACAGGTACTATGGTGGTGGGTACGGCGTTCATCTTTTTATCCGCGTACGGTTGTCAAAAAATAGATGTTTGGCCTTCGCTAAGAAAGGTCATTCACATGCTTTCAGTGATTCCTTCCGCGATACCTGGCTTGGTATTGGGTTTAAGCTACATTTTCTTTTTCAATTCACCAAACAACCCATTGAATGGAATTTACGGCACCTTTCTGATTTTAATTATTTCGTCTGTCATTCATTTCTTAACGGTCGGTCATCTCACGATGGTCACGGCATTAAAACAACTGCCTACTGAAATTGAATCCGTTACAGAATCGATGAAAGTCCCTTTTTACGTGACGATGGGCCGAGTGACCTTACCAATGACGGTGCCTGCCGTATTAGAAGTGGGGATCTATCTCTTTGTAAACGCCATGACAACCGTATCTGCCGTGGTGTTTCTATACGGCGTCGATACCATGCTCGCATCCGTTGCGGTCTTGAATATGGACGACGCAGGCGACACTGCCCCCGCAGCGGCCATGGCAATGATGATATTCATCAGTGCATTGGCAGTGAAGCTACTGTACAGCGGGTTCAGTTATTTACTGTTAAAACGAACGGATAAATGGCGATATGGCTAAATGACGTTATACACAAACGCCGTTGTTGACTGCGGCGTTTATGTAAAGAGCCATAAGAAGAGTAATCAAAAAAACTAAATAAACTATGAAAAAATACGTTTCGCCCACACAGTAAGGCCTGCAGCCACACTGCCAAAGTGATCCCCATCAACCACCTCAATGTTACCGAGCTTTTGCTCAATGGCCTTACGAATCACCGGCGATTGAGCAGAGCCACCCGTTACATAGATAAGGTCTGGTTTGCACCCTGCTTGATCGATTGCGTCTTCCATCAAAGAAACCATTTTAGACAGAGGGCGAGCAATCGCAGCAGCAAACTGTGTTCGGCTGATGTCACAACCCAACGCAGCCTCAATGTAACTCATGTCAACATTACTCACTTCCGCATTGGACAACGCAATCTTACATTGCTCAGAGCTACGAACCACATGATGATTCTGTTTCTCATTACGCAGATCAATAAAGCGCTGAATCAAGTGCGGCTCTTTGGCATCCAATAACATTTGCTCTAACTGATAGCCCGTTTGCTGGCTATTAAACGTTGATTGAGCACCCACATCGTTCGTACTTACGGCATTCCAAAATGGCTGAGTGGGTACGGGCAGCCCGCTTTTCATGTCCGATTGCATACCAAACAACGGCATCAAACACTTACCAGCCAGTTGGATATCCAAATCATTGCCGCCCACACGCTCACCGCTGTGACCGAGGAAATCCTTGGTTCGATCCACATTATTACGGTGACTTGGCCCCATTCTCACCATGGCGCAATCGGTCGTACCACCGCCCACATCCACAACCAAAACGGTTTTATCTTCGCTCAGACCCGTTTCAAAATTCAAACCCGCTGCTATCGGCTCGTATAAAAACTCCACCGATTTAAACCCAGCGCGACTGGCCGCAACCGACAGAATATTAATCGCTTGCTGATTGCTCTTATCAGCGTTCAACCCCTGAAAGTTCACCGGTCGACCAATCACCGTGTGATTAATGGTGTCACCTAAGCTTTGTTCTGCACGCTGCTTAATGGACTGCATCATGGCCGTCACAATGTCTTCAAAGAAATGAACAAACTCCGGGCGTAAACCACTGGAACCTAAAAAGGATTTAGGTGATTTAACAAAGTACCCTTCTTCAGGTAATGAGAAATACTGCTCAAAGGCCGCTTGCCCAAAGAACAAGCTCTGCTCATCTTGCTCGATACCCTCTTCACGACGAACACGGCTCGCCTGCGCTAATGGCCCAGCGCGAAGACCAATGTAATCTTGCTTAACAACATCATCCGGAATTTGAAGCCCTACAGACTCACAAATCAGTTCGCGCTCTAAGGCGTATAACGTTGATGGCATGAACGCTTTACCGTTTTCTAACGGCAATAAATTTACTGAATCTGGATTTGTTTCTGAAGGTTCAACAACCCCCATTGCGCAATTGGACGTACCGTAATCAAAACCAGTGATCATGCAGATGAACCTTGATGCTATGCAGTTTAGAGAGAAATAAAAAAGGTCGCGAAAGGTATCATATTGGTGGGATGGGGGCTAGGGTTGAATACCCCTATAAAGAATAGAAAAGCTTGGATAAAACTATGCCTGTAAGTTAAATGGCTATATTTCACCGTCATAAAAATCAAGAAATTAAAAACACCTCCTCTTTAAAAGTTGATTTAATTTCAGATCTCGCCTTTTCAAATTCAGAATAATTTTTTTCTACATCAAACAAATCATTGGTCGTTTGAATTAAGTAGCCATTTGCAATACCTTCAACCGCTACACCCATGTTTTGTAAGGCTTGAACATCCACTTCATTCGCCAGATTATCACCAAAATAGGTAGCCCAGGCTAAGTTAGGTATGCCGTCTTCCTGTAAAACTCTTCCGACAGATCCAAGCCTGAACTTATTCTCAGGCGATTTAAATTTAGCAGGGCCCAACTCAGGCTCGGTAAATAAATGGAGCATACCAAAGCTTGCTTCAAATATTTTGCACCACTCTTGAAGTACTTCAAGGTAGTTTATATCTCCTCTTACAGGAGAAATTTTTAACTTCACCCGACCCAATTGTTTTCGATTTTTTGGCCCTACTCTGCGAGTATGAGAAACAACGCCTTCGGATTTTGCCACACGCTTTCGTTTCCAACAAAAATTTAAAGGGTAGGTAAATTTTTTACCTTCAAAGTTAGCTTTCGCTAATGGTGCCCAAAATCCCTCACAGTCTGCTACGCCGGAAAATTTAGCATTTATTTTTTCTTCTGCATTACTGTAAAACTCAGGCTCTAATCGTTTATCCAATCGATTAAAAGACCCCAAAAATTCTTCCCCGAGAGACCAATCCATAGTCTCTTTTTCTGTTAGCAAAGTAATTAAAACATAGGGTTTTATCATAATATTACCAATCACTTAAGTTACCTGTGGACGGGTCAAAGCGATAAATAGCACCATCAGCATTTTGAATTAAGTCTTGTAAACACTCTGCGGTCGACAAATATGAACACCCACTTTAACAAAGAATCAAATACAAACTCCGGTTTGAATTCCAAAGCATAATCCTTGCTCCCTAACTCCCTTCAAAGGAACCAATTGTCTTACATTCCATTATTACAAACACAGCAAAACTCAACGATGTGCTGATTAAAAAATTTTTGAGAGGATTAATATTAAATCATTCAGATTCGGCAATGGCCCAGTATTTGATTGGCAAACTTCATCTTTTCAGTACGGCCCGCAAAAGCATTACGTCATATGGTTATATTTCGCCCTCATAAAAATCAACGCTCACAGAAGGCTGCGGGTCAAACTCGCCATAAACCAACCATTTAGGCACATAAAGCTTTTCAGCATCATTAAGATCGCTAGGTAACTTATAGCCTTTTTTATCAAACATCATCACTGACGCTGCCAAAATCGGAAACGACACCCAACCCTGATAGTCCTCAACCAAATCAGAATCTGAGGACCAATAATCTTGATGACTCTTCACAGCATTACGCCATACCTCTTGGTATTTCTCTTCATCAACGTTGGTTAAAACCATCATGAACAAATTAGCCATAGGCATAAGAATATTAGTAGCATAGCGGGCACGAATATGACTGTAATTTTCAGGACCAGTGCTGTCCATCATAATCATTATCAACGTCCGATGATCAGCGTTAGCATCAAATAAACTTTGAATAAAATCCATTAAAGCGTCATCGATAGGCATATTAGCAAGACGAACACTTTTAAAGGTTTCTTTTTTTATCTTACAAAGAAACTGAATGGCTGCGTTATCTCGCAAGATAATTGCGACACATAAATGCCGCAACCATCGGTCAAAATAAAAAGAATTTTCTGTAAATTGACCGACCGTTTCAAATGTTTTGTCTTCTATTGTGAAACGATATTTTTTGCCTTCATTTCTTATATATCTATAAAAAGAAATTCCTGTTTGGTTAGCAAATGACAAGTCTTTAATTAAATCAAAAGTTGAAGCTCCGTATATTTGCTTTACACAAAAGACCTTACAAGCTTCGTCATATATACTTACTAATGAAGCTTTTGGTGCTTTTAAAAAAGCTTTTTCCATGCATAATTTCTTTCGAGCAATAAACTCTTGAAATAAGTCATTATGGAACTCATCAAAGCTCACTGCTGAAAAGTATGGATATTGATGTGACATTATCAAGCCTTCTAATCAAACTTACTGAGTTTAGGTTTGAGTAGATCATAACCATCTACTTTTTGTTGGACTAACTGATAATCCAAGCTTTCTAGTAATCTATGCTCTTTTAATTTCCCTACTGTTTTCTCTAGCTCTCTAACTTGGTCCGTTACTAACAACCTAACGGACATCCACTATATCAAAACATCCAGTCTATAACCTCACAACCAACAAACCTTGACTTCAAATCTCAGTACAAGCTAGCAATCAACCCAAAATCCCTCAAAAACACAGATTTCAGACA
>JADFAD010000013.1:0-158787 GCA_015665455.1 Oceanospirillaceae bacterium
GCAGAACGCCAATGGAAACATTGCTCGATGGTAAAAGTATCTGGAAGGAAAAGTTCATAGGCTGAACCTGACCTGACAGACACCATCTCAAAATCGGTAACTGTCAGATCAAGTCTGAACTACTACATCTAAACCACGGTATAGATCGAGCACCCGAAATGCCGCATCGTTGTCCGTAATTCCCTTAATCTCAGCCAATAATCGATCAGGCAGTGAACCAGGTTCACCTAAGTCCCCATAAAGTTTGATGCCTGGATCATTTTCAATACGAACAATAGTGCTCTCAACAGTTTCCTCAGGCTGTCTGGCCTTGGCAACCCGCCGACAAATATAATGAAACCTATCCCATGACATATCATTTAACCTAAAAGAAAGCTTATCACCTGTTAGGTATAGCAGAGATTTCTAGTTCCTTAAGTCCAATGACATCTCATGCCAGCTTAGACCACCATGGTCCGAATCCGATGGCCCCAGATCTTTGAAGCCATATTTAGTATACATGCCAATAAGCGCCTCTTGGCATATCAAATAAATATCCGACTTACCCAAAACCATCATCGAGTGAATAAATGACTTCATTAACACTCCTGCATGCCCTTTTCCCTGATAATCGGGATGAACAACAACCGACATGACCACAATATGTTTACCCGAAGCATCGTGTCCGACCAGCTCTTTAAATGCCTCATCAGACAATTCAACCTTATGAGTCGCACCACTGTTAATAAAACCAATCACTCCATTTTGGTTTTCTAAAACCACGAAACCTTCTGGATAAGTTCTAATACGTTTCTCTATTTTTTCTTTACTCGCCGCTTCATCACCATAAGAAACGGTCTCGATTTCGAAGCATCGCTCCAAATCTTTTTCTTCAACTTGCCGAAGGGTTATATCTGCCATAATGTCGCTGTGCCAAAGTTACGTGAATTCCAAAAAAAAGGATCAAGCAAGTTAGGTATTATCCCCATCTTACTTGATCCAAACTGTACTAAAGAAAACGAAAAGAACAAAGACCGATACACATTCAGTTTCAGTTCAGCGTTTTAACTTTTACTAACGACTTAACGCAAAGTAATGTCCTCTTTTAATGACAAAGCAGATTTAGGACGGCATTGACACGCCAGTGTAAGACCATTTGCCTGCTCGCCAGGTAACAGTCCTGGGGTTTCTTCCACCGCCAGTTCACTGTCACCAGCCGTAACTTGCATCATACAACAACCGCATTGACCCACACCGCAAGCGTGAGGAATCTTAATGCCTTCTTGCGTCGCAACCTGCAAGACGGTTTGATTCTCAGCGACGCTCAATTCATGTGAAGAGCCATTAGCCAAGTGGATATTTACTTTGTGTAATGGACCCTCCGCCTTTGGCGCAGATTGTCCAAATTCCTCAACAAAGATACGGTCACTTCCAATGTTTAAACCTTCCAGAGTTGAAACGACGATGTCTTTCATCACCGTTGGGCCACAGATAAAGTATTGCCCATTTTCAGGCTCACCTTGCTCCGCCAGCATGTTTATGAGTTTCTCTTCCGTTAGGTAACCTGTTTCACCTGTCCATGAACCGTGTGACTTTTCAAAAATGTTGGTCACCGTGAATCGATCTGGGTAGTCAGATAATAATTGATTTAATTGATTTAGGAACATTAAATCCGTGATGGATCGGTTCGCATAAATCAAATGTACTAATGTACTAGGGCATTCATTCAATGCCGTTTTTGCAATGGCTAAATTTGGGGTGATCCCGCTACCACCAGCAATCAGCGTTACTAAATCTATGTCAGTCGATTGTTTAGGGTCAAAGTAAAAGCTACCGAATGGCCCAGTAACCGTCAGTTCATCCCCTACATTAAGGTCATTATTTAAGTAAGTAGATAATAAACCGCCTTCAACACGTTTTACTCCAACAGTCAGTTCACCAACATTGGGTGACTCACAAATGGAATAGCATCGCGTTATTGCTTCACCATTCAACAGTTTAGTAATCGTAATATATTGACCTGCTTTAAACGGCAGAGGCTTATCCAAGTTTTTAAAGGATATGGCAACGGCATCCGCAGTTTCTTGATGAATCTTTTGTACATTCAGCGTTAGCTTGTGAATACCATCAATACTGCTCGGCTCACGTGCATTCTTGGATAATCCAAACCTTGGCAATTTGTTAGAAAACAACGCTTCAATTGGAGCGTTTTTTGCCTCAAGCTCAGGTCGAATCAAATCAAAAACACGCTGATAGTTGAACCAAGAAACACGAGGGTATAAATGGTGAATGTGATGATAGCTTTGACCCATCGTCAAATACTTCAAGCCAGGAAACAAATAGCTTCGTGTATTTTGATAACGGCCTTGTTGACGAGTAGGCATGTGAGGAATCCAATCAAACAACATTCCAAGAATGTAGCTTGCTAAGAATATCGGAATCACGCCAACAACCAAGAACTCTAAAGCAAAACCAGACAAAATAAGTCCCATTGAAATAGACCCCGTCACTACGAAGTAAATCATGGAGCTCATGTGCGTTTTGGTGATTACAGGATCATCTTTAAAACGAGTCATCGTCAAATATAAGTAATTTAACGCTAATGTTGGAGCTCTTAGACTTGCTTGAAGCCACGTATCACCAGACACCCAGTGATCAGGGTCCCGATCCGGGTCATTGGTAAATGCGTGATGATAATCATGAATTTTAGCGAATAAACCGAAAGGCATAATAAAAAACAACAGCGTCATTACCCAACCCATAAACCGCTCAATAGGCTTCATCCATGTCACTTCATGCGCAATATTGCCATGCCCAGCTTCGTGAACCACCGTAAAGCCAAGGTAAATTAGCACCGTGGCTAGCACCATACCTTCCAACAGACTCATTGCTTCTAGGTAGATAGCAACAATCATGGAAATATAAGCAACAGAAACACCAACAAATAGAGCGACTGTTTTCCAGGCAATACCTGTCGAATAATCAGTCCACGTTTTAGTTTCAGGGGAAACAATGGTTGCCGAAACCTTTGCATTCATAATCTATCTCCAAGCGTTTATTGTTTTTAGTTACTGCTTAGTAATTTAATAGATTCCGCATCACCGACTTACCTTACTGCGCCATCAACTTTTCATTTCACGCCAAAAATCAAAATTAAATGAATATAAACTCATATTTAGTGAAAAGTAATGATTCAACGCGCGTTAATTTTTATCAAAAAAAAAAACTCTATATGAGGACATCATATAGAGCTCTAATTTAATTCAAATAAGAACGACGATCTAAGCCTTGATCAAAATTAACGAGGGCTTGAAACACGAATCTGTTGATCAACCTGAATGCCCTGCACATGAACATTCCCGAAGGTTTCTGGGTTCCCCTCCAATCGAATGTTATTGAATTCCATTCTGTTGACGCCTATCACATCAGGATGGATGAGCATCATAAGGTCGTTAATGTCTTCACTTTGCGTAACCCCCACCTGCTCACCTCCTTCTTTATACTCAATGCCTTCAATAAGAACATCCGCTTCCACAGGAACAACATCTTTAGCCGCCTCAGCCACCGTCGCTAATGCACCGATCAATAAAAGTTGATTAAGTTGGTTTTCCTCCAAAGCCGTGCCGTCCTGCGCTGTAGTTTGAGAAAGTTCACCTTCAGTCAATGGCGTCATTGCCAAAACAGACAACGAAAGTACGTATAACATGCTGGTCGTCAAGATTTTCATAGCCATCACCAACCTCCTAAAACGGGATGTTCAGAACAATGACACTAATGTAACGGAACATCGAATGCCCGCCTTACCTTTTTATGCCATTCCCTTTTCATTTCACGCCGATCTATTTAGAGTAACAACACATCATCATTCAGGACTCGCTCATGCATGCGCCGTATATCAATACCTGCTTCTTAAGTGGATTCAGCGCCCTGATACTTTCCAAAGGGGGCAACCCTTCTGCTATTTATGAATCCGTTGGTTTAGATAAAGAAATATTCATTGAAGAAAGCCGCCTCATTCCTTTTGATAAGTTCGTTTACCTTCTTGAAGCTGCGGCTAACCAATTAGATTTTCCTGACGTGGCGATGCAATTGGCTCGCCAACAAGACATGATGATTCTCGCCCCACTGAGCCCGATGCTGACTCGCTGCAGTAACGTGTCCGAAGCATTAGAAGTTATTCTAAAGTACTTAAAGATTCTGGTTTCTGGATACCACGTGGACGTAAACATTCAACAGGATCATATCACCGTCACCTTCAATCTTGAGCTTCCTCATATTCAAGAAATGGTTCAATACCAAGACTATGCAATGGCAAGTGCGGTAAATATTCTTTTTGGGTTGCTGGGGAAATCTCACCCTATTCGAGCCTGTTACTTTCTAAGAAGTGAACGAAATCAACATAGAATCTCTGAGTACGCCCGTTACTATGGTTGCCCGGTGGCCTTCAACTGTCGATCACTGTCTCTCACGGGTGACAGTGCCATTCTTTCTCAAAGCATTGGCAATTTAGTCAAACAGATCAATAGTCGGGTCGATATTGCACAATCAACGCATCATGAAAATATCGTTGATCAAGTGTCTAATGTCATTAGTTACTCCTTAGCGAACGGGGTGAGTAACATTAAGGACATTGCCACCGCCATGAACTACAGCCAACGCTCGCTGCAGCGAAAACTGAATCAGAATAACACCTCATTCAGTGCCCTTCTTGACTCCGTGCGGTTCAACATGGCGAATCAATACCTAAAGAATACGTATTATCGCCTGACAGACATTGCGGTATTACTTGGCTACAACAGCCTCAGCGCTTTCAGCCGCAGTTATCATCGTTGGAGTGGTGTTTATCCTATGGAAGTACGAAAACGAATGCAGCAAGAGAGTTTGCTCAACCAATGAGTCATGGCCAATCAATACTTAACTTGTGTCTTACGCACAAACGTCTTGCTGACTTGCAGCCCGCCGAAGTAATCTGCGCTGGACTCACTGAACCCCATGCCTGCGGCAAAACTGAGTTTCCACCCGTCGTCTAACTTTTGATTAAAATACGAGGTCAAAGACCTGATCGGCTGACTTCGTTCTGTTGCTGCTTCTTTGAAACGATAACTAACCCCTAGGCTTTGCGCTCGATTGAATAAGTACTTACCCCCTGTCGAGATAAAGATTCGATTGTTGTAATCCGTCTTATCCGTATCCCCCATCCACTGGTAGCCCACTCGGGCATTCGTTACCCAACGACCATTACGCCAGACGCCTCCTGTAAACGCATTGTAATCGAATTCACCCGAGCTTAGGTTTTCATCTTCGCTGCCCGTAGGAAGTTTTACCCCTCCGCCCACATGGAAGCGGCTGTTTTTAATGGGTCTCCAAGGCAATGAATATTGACTGGAGAAACGTAGGTCTCCAAAGCCCCATCGTTGCTTATCGTCTTTGCTGGCTTGAGTGATGGTTTCACCGCCCTCTCGAAGCACTAAAATATTCGCAGGACCATCAATGTACAAATATGGAATTTGAGCGTTAAAGCTCCAATCTTTTCGACTGTAGCTGACACGAAACGGCATACTGACTACGTCCGTACTTCGGTCCGTTGTATAGTCACCGTGGCTGATGTAAGTGCCAACGCCCAGAGTGAGCTTTTCTTGTTCCGTTTTAACTGCAAGCCGCTTAGGCGCGTTGGTGCTGCGTTTCTTCTTAACATGTATTGATTTCTTAGTTTCTAAGCGGTTCTTACCTTCTGTATGAGTATCTATATTAATGCTGTTTGACTCAGTACCTTCATTTGCCCAAAGGTTAGAGCTCACAAGCATTGAAGATACGATAGTTAAACCAAGAAACCTTTGCTTAGAACGACGACTCACTAACATGCCTGCTTAAATTCCTTCTTAAATATTTCTGAAAGTAAGAGTTTCTAAAAGTAGGAGCTTCTACAAATAGCTACTTCTAAAAGTAATGATATCCAATGCTGATAATAGTACGTTTTTAAAAACGATTCTTCTTAGGCTTCATCAATAGTAGGTTTTCTAGAATAATCGGCTGTTGATGATCAACACCACCATCATCGAAACGCTGCGTAATTTTAACAATTTCAGGCATTTTACGGCAGCGGTCCGATTTTATACGTTCGATCCATAACCTATTTATTTTATTAGCGGGAGATATTTCAATTTTAAAATCCCCTGCTTCTGTGCAGCCATGACTCTTCACTTCAAATGTAATCTCACCAACCCCCATTGTTAATGAATACAGAGGTTCAAGATAACTTGCTCGACTTGGCGGGCTTTTGCATGCGCTTACCAAAACCAAAATCAACAAACTTAACGTAAAATGTTTCTTCATAATTCATTCCAATTGTATCAACGTTATGAAAATGGTCTTTTATAGTTCGTTCCATTTTTGAAAAAAGTCACAGTAGGCCTTAGGTCTTTTTGCCTCAAGCCCTACTGTGAGCTTTCAATTACGTTCCTTGTTCTTTCCTTTATTCAAACCAGCCGTTCAGTCTTTCTTAGTACTTGAACGACCAGCCATAGTTAAGAGCTTCAATTAAGAAGCTCTATTGGGCGCCTTACTTACGACGCTTCTTAAAACCAAGACCTAACAGACTAAGTAGACCAAGTAGGAAGAAGTCTGAGCTACCACCACCTGAAGAACCGTCTGATCCAGTCGCGTTGCTTGCTGCGCCACTGGCAGTATCTGTTGCTGAAGGGGTTGCCGCCTTAAAGCTCACATTACTTACGTTGGCTTTTGCGGTTGAGGTGTTTTCAGATTTCTTGCGATACACCCAGCTCACTTGATGCTTGCCTGCTGACAATTCAGTCGTGTGATGCTTCGCTCGATCAGCGGATCTCGAACCAGAGACACTCATAACAACCTCGCCATCAACCATGAAGTGAATCGCATTCAACGGAGCATCACCGATTAAGTTAACGTCAAACTCAAGTTGACCAGGACCTTCAATTTCAGTCATCAACAAGGCATCTTCGTTTTCTGACACCAAATCACATGACAGTTCGAAATCGTCGTTTTCTGTATCACTTGCCCATTGAGTTTCACCGTCGAAGTACCATTCTTCATCATCCAGCCCTTCCATGCCGTCAAACTCTTCTTCTACGACAAGACGAGGCAGAGCAACACCGAACAGGTTCACATCCACGGTCGGGTTTTCAGCATCCGTCGTTGAGATAGAGAGTTTGCCTTCATGCACCTCAGAATCTGAAGCACTGAAACCAATTAGGACTTCACATTCTTCATCCGTTTCTATGGTTTGGCCTTCACACTCATTCTCTAACACTTCAAAGTTGGTTGTATTATCCAAGCTAACACCTTGAACAGTTACCGCTGTCTCGGTGTTGTTAAAGAAGAACACGGCATCTTCAACTTGATACTCTTGGCCTGGAGACATGAAACCAAGGAATGATGGCATTTCAAACGCAGTATCTTCGAAATCAAAATCAGGAAGATCGACACCGTAATCATTGTCTTCTTCATCATCACAATCTTCGAAGTCTTCGTCATCTAGATCTTCATCATCAAAGTCTTCGTCACCCAGATCTTCATCGTCAAAGTCTTCGTCGCCCAGATCTTCATCATCAAAGTCTTCGTCACCCAGATCTTCATCGTCAAAGTCTTCGTCGCCCAGATCTTCATCATCAAAGTCTTCGTCATCTAGATCTTCATCGTCGAAGTCTTCACCATCAAAATCTTCGTCATCAAAATCCTCATCGTCTGAATAACCACAACCCCCTGATAATTCATCGTCTTCGTCCAGATCATCTTCATCAAAGTCTTCTTCATAGGCAGGAATCGTCCCCGCTCTGACTTGCGCGATCCAACCTTCATAATTTGCCACTTTGGTGTACACACCAAAGAATTCAGCTTCAGCACATCCCTCGCCAAAACTGACGATACCCGCCTGATACCAGCTGCTGTCTTTTTGATAAACTAATGGGCCACCACTGTCGCCCTGACAAGAATCTTTGCCTCCTTCAGGTAAGCCGGCGCAAATCATGTTATCTGTGATGTCCGTACCGACTTGAGCGTAATTGGTATCACACGTTGCGTGATCAGCCAGAGGGACTTGAACTTCTTGAAGTGTGGTCGGGAAATCTTCACCCACTTTAGATCGATTACCCCACCCCATAACAGTGAGGTTAGAGCCCACCGCTAAGGTCGACATTAAAGCGGCATCAGCTAATTGAACCGGCGTTTTTCCGCTTGCTGTTTCTAATTCAAGAACAGCAATGTCGTTATCTTCATCGTACTCTTCGTGCATAAAGATATTCTTAACAACCAACTTCTCTTCAGTAGCGGTCTCTTGTTCTAAATCGTATTCACTGATAACAACCTGAATATCGTCCGCTGATTCATTTTCAATACAGTGTGCTGCCGTCAATACGTATTTGTCTGCAATCAAACTGGCACCACAAAAGTGTTCACCATCGTCCTTGCTTTGCACCGATACCATCCATGGATAGGTATCTGGTATCGCATCAACGCCCCCAATGATGCGAATCATTCTTGTATCGGCTTGTGTCGGTACAGCTACCACTGCGCTTGAAATCGCAGTGGCCAGAGCAAGTTTCGTTAATTTATTAGTCATTGTGTTTCTCTCCGCTGTTCTTCTTTTGTGGGATTATTTCCCTCTTTTCACGATTAAAGATATGTGGGAAAATTTCCCTTGTCAAAGAATTTATTCTAAAATAGTGTTTATAACGTGTGCTCATTCACAGAAAAGAGGTTCGTATGGGAATAAATCCCTCTGTAGGATATGATTGGCATTATGTCTGCTAATACACCAACTCCGCCGAATGCCGCCCAACCACCAAAAGCGGTAATAAGAGCACTTAAAAAGTTGCTGCGTCCCTTGGTGCGCCTGCTTCTTTCGTTTCAAATCACTCTGCCTTATCTCATTGAATTACTAAAAAGTACGTACGTAGAAATTGCAGATCGGGATTTCAAGTTAGAAAATAAAAAACAAACGGATGCTCGCATTAGTCTTTTGACGGGCGTCCATCGAAAAGACACCCGCCGTTTACGTAACCAAGAAACAGAAGACGAAGAAATCTCTGCGGCAGGTGTGGGTTCACAGCTCGTCGCAAATTGGATTTCTCAACCCGAATACCTAGATAAAGACGGGGAACCTAGACGACTAGCACTAAAAGCAAAAACAGATGACCCTCTTCCAGACTTTGAACAATTGGTACAGTCCGTCTGTAAACAAGACATGCGGGCCAGAGTCGTCTTGGATGAATGGCAGCGATTGGGGATGGCCACCTTAGTCGATGGCCATTGGGTTGAACTGAATAAGAAGGCCTTCCTACCGGACAGCGGCATTGATGAAAAAGCATTCTTCTTAGGAATGAACGTTTCAGATCATTTAGAAGCCGCCAGCCAAAATTTATTAGCAAACCAACCCCCTTTCGTTGAACGTTGTGTCTATTACGATGGGCTCAGTGAAGCATCCATCCAAGAGTTGAAAGCATTAGCTGAGCAACAAGGCATGGAAATGCTGCAAGCACTTAACAAGAAAGCGCTTGAGTTAAAAGAAAAGGACCAGCAAAAAAGCGCAACAGAAACTCAACGTATGAACGCGGGGATATATTTCTTCAACCAACCTCAAGAGTTGGATGATGAACGCGCTTAGACGGTCTAAGTTGTTAACTCTGCTCCTAGCCCTATTGGTTGGGTGCAGTGCACCTCAGCACGCCTTAAATACAGCCAGCATAAAACAACCCGGCTCATCATCTTCAGGCATAGGTGGCACAGGCATTCGAGACCACAACGGCATCGGAGGCACAGGCAAACAAGTTGAAGAAGGTATCGGCGGTACAGGCCAAGTCGCGCAAAACACCGGCGGTATTGGTGGCACAGGCGTACCAGCGAAAGAAGGGCTTACTACAGAAGAGGTCACTGAAGAAGGTATCGGAGGTACAGGGCAAGTAGCATCGAACCAAAATAGCACGGGTTCTAACAATGGTTCTGGAGGCATCGGAGGCACGGGCATTGTAGGAACGATTACCGCCTTTGGCAGTATCTGGGTGAATGACGCTCATGTAACGTTTAACGAGCAAACCCCTATTACAATCAATCAACAGCCCGCGACTTCCGGCGAATTTCAGATTGGACAAGTCGTTGCTGTTATTGCGGATAAGAGCGTCAATGCAGCAAATCAAAGCTACGACTACCCTGCTAAATCCATCGACATCATTTATGAAGTTGCAGGCCCAGTAAGCCAAATTTTAGCCGGTGACCAATCGCTAGAAATTTTAAATCAATCCGTTTTGGTGAATGATCAGACCACCATATTCGAACAAAGCACAGGTAAAACGATTACCCTAGCCCAACTTGATTTAGGTGATCATATTGAAGTCAGCGGTCTTCGCCAGACCGACGGCGATATTATTGCCAGCCGTTTGGATATTGTTGATGAAATGTCTCAAATCCAATTAATTGGTGAACTCGAGCAAACCTCTGAAGGTCATTGGCAGATCAACAACCAAACGGTTGAAATCGACGAACTGTTAGCGGATGAGCTACTCGATACCGAAAACGCAGATCACAGAGTACTCATCAGCGGTCAACTGGAAGATGAAGTGTTTCATGTTGAATCCATCAACACGGATTCAGTGGAATATGTTCTGGAACAGGTTAATGAACTCATCTACGAAGGCTATTTACTGGAAACACATGACGATGGAACCATCAGCATTGGAGGCTTCGAATTCGACCTTCACGATGCTATTGAGTTTGAAGAAGTTCTGGAAGCATACGACCACGATGAGTCTGATGAAGAATACGATTACGATGAATCAGAAGAAGATGCTTACGACGAAGAGTACTCCGAAGAAGACGAGGACATTTATGAAGACGACACCTATGAGGAAGAATCTTACGAAGAAGATGAAATAGAACAAGACTTCTATGAAGGCTGGGAATCAGACGATTTTGACCCAGAAGAAGCCCATGATGAAGACATTGAAGTTGAGTTCGACCCTGAACTTGAAGAAGAAGGCGTTGACGATGAATTTCTCGAGGAAGAGTTCGAAGAAGAATTCGATCATGAATTAGAACAACACTTCGAAGAAGACATGGAACCGGAATTTGACGATGCGTTTTTTGAAGAAGAATTCGAGGAACACTTCGAAGAAGAATTCGAGGAACACTTCGAAGAAGAATTCGAGCATGAATTTGAAGAACACTTCGAAGAAGACATGGAACCGGAATTTGACGATGCCTTTTTTGAAGAAGAGTTTGAAGAAGATTTCATTCCAGAAGATTAACGTGGCAAACAGACAATCAGCTCACAAAACAAACAAAAATTTAAGAAATATCTCTCATTGTTTTAAGAGAAATCGTAATTGCGAAACATTCCTATTTATACGATTCTAGAAAGCTTCTACCGAGAACCTGTTATAATTTATCCTGTCTTGTTTGGTTTAAATTTTCCATCCTAGGATGTATTTGTACCGAGAGGGAACAAACTATGTCTATATCATTGCTCGATCAAGCCGACTATTCAGATCTAAAGAACAGCGACACCAGCCAGCGATCAAGGGTCATCCACGCCCTCGAGTCAGAAATAAAGCATTACACGTTGGCGATGAAAGCCATTCAAACCCTTCCAAGCAGCAACGACAAAGAGATGCCTGCCGCCTACGATGCGTATTCAAATCTCGTTCAGTCCTATCAAAAAATGATCGACGTTCGATTTGAAATAATAGAGAAGCTCAAACAACCTAAAATCTAAGACATATTGCATTGATTATCTAACAACACTTTTAACATTTTTTGGCCCACTTTCGCCGCTTGTTTTTGACAGGTTGTGTGAGCACAAACGATTGCGCCATCAATAACAATGCAAATTTGTAACGCTAAATTGCCCTCTAAAGGAATACTCGATTCTTCCAATACCTCTTTGATAAATCCGGCAAAATTCAACTTATGTTCCGTTGAAAGCTTATGTACGGGGTGGTCATCGTCGGTAAATTCGGCACACGCATTGATAAAATTACAGCCACAAAACGTTTCGCAATTAAACCACTCATGCAACGCTTCAAACAAAGCAAATAATTTACCCGCTGGTACAGTCGAAAAGCTCTCTGCATAGTGAAAATCAATACGTTCGCTCATCCAACCATCAAATTGCTCATGACGCATTTTTAAGACTTCAAGAATAAGGTCATCCTTAGACTTAAAGTACTTATACATTGTAGTCTTTGAGACCTTCGATTCAGACTGAACCTTATCAATTCCGGTTGCATGAAACCCGTTTTCACTGAATAACTTAAGTGCGGTTTCTAATACAAGTTGTCGCTTATCAACTGCCATCTTATGCCTTTTTTAATCAGAGCCTACTGCTCAAACTTATGACCTGTCTTAAAGCCGTAGGTTAACACAATCTCAAAAAAGTTCCGTTTAAACGTCAAATTAATTTCAAAAATAAAACTTGACTGAACAGATCTGTACACTTAATCTATTTAGCAAATGAACAGATCTGTACACCAATATTTATTGCTAACGATTAACTACAAATTACAGACGATTAACTGATAGGCGAGGAAATACAATGAACAACTTAGCGACCCAAACAACGACCTCGAACGATGCAAACCACATTGCTCATTTCCTACAGCCGATGGTTCTTGATGCAAAGGTTAATACCGAGCACTTAACGGAATTTAAAACTAAACCTGCTGATCAAGCCGCTAATCAGAATGCCCACAATGTCATTGAATTAAAGAAGCCTCTTTCTGAAGACGAGAAGTGGGTAGCCGCAAGTTTGAAAGGCAACACCCAAGCCTTTGACCTTTTGATTAATAAGTATCAAAAGAAAGTTCGTAATATTGTGGCTCGTTACATTCCAAACAAATACGACATAGATGACATCACCCAAGATGTTTTTATCAGCGCTTTCACGTCTCTCTCCAACTATCGAGGTGAAGCTAAGTTTTATACGTGGCTATATCGCATTGCGACCAACACCACGTTGAACTCAATTAAGAAACAAATACGCAATAGAAAGTACTTTGAAACACCTACTCAGGAAGAAGACAACAGCGGCGATGTATTTGATCAGTTCACAGGAAATGAAATATCGCCTGAACAACAAATGATAGAAAACGAACTGAATTTGAAATACGAAGACCAACTGGCACAACTGCCTAATGAAGTTCGTCAGACATTTATCTATCGTGAGCAATTTGGACTTTCATACCAAGAGATTGCAGAAACGTTAAATGTACCAATAGGAACGGTTCGTTCACGTATTTCAAGAGCACGTGAATTGCTCGTTAGCGTAGTTACTCCATAGAACATAAACAATTTTGTTTATCACTGAGTAAGGACTTAATTATGACAACCCGACCTCCATTGCCACCCTTTAATGCAGAAACTGCGGCGGCTAAAGTTCAAGCGGCTGAAGATGGCTGGAATACACGCAACCCTCAGAAAGTTGCACAGGCCTACACCCTCGATTCCAAATGGCGTAATCGAGCAGAGTTTGTTGAAGGTCGGGAGAACATTGAAAAGTTTCTTGAGAGAAAATGGAACCGTGAGCTCGATTACAAGCTGAAAAAGACCTTGTGGTCTTACACAGATAATCGAATAGCAGTGACATTCTTCTACGAATGGCGAGATGACTCCGGTCAATGGTACCGCTCATACGGTAATGAACTCTGGGAGTTTAATGAAGCAGGTCTAATGCAAGAACGAATAGCCAGCATTAACGACCAGCCGATTAAAGAAGCTGATCGCAAGCTTAAAGATTAGGAAGTTTTATTTCGAGGCACTTATTCCTTATTGGACAAATCCACTGCTGGATGAACCCGCTGTCGAATAAGCCACCTAAAGAAGATTTCCCTTCAGAGTAATTAGGCGAAAGAGAGTTTCTCCAATTCTCATAGCCCCTACCCCACACTACGGGGCTTAGCATTAGTAAAATTACTCTGAAGTGGAGATATACCCGCTTAGGCACTCTGATACATATATATTTATTAAAGCAAGGGATGAATAAAATGGCTTTTGAAATGCTCGTCGGTCTCCATGTCATCAACGACTCCGAATACCACACGTACAGAGAAAAGATGACGCCTATTTTAGAACAGCACGGCGGTGGTTTCGGCTACGATTTCACATCATTGGAGGTTCTCAAAGCAAAAACAGATGCCCCTATTAATCGGCTATTCACTGTATATTTTCGTGATGAAGACGCTAAAACGTCCTTTTTTCAAAATAAAGAGTACATAAAAGTAAAGCAGAAACACTACGACGCCTCGGTATCTCATACTACGGTGATTGCAGCGTATTCAACTTAGCGGACGATTGATCCGTTTTTAAATACGAACAAGCATAGTTTCGAAAGCACATAGATTTCATAATTCACTCATCAAAACACCAATGCAGAAAGTAATCTAACCCAGCGTTACATTACAAAAGAATACAGCAGTAGGAGCGTCCCATGCAGCAGGCATACTATTATTTACTTTTAAGTGGCGTAGCAACGACCCTACTATGGCTTCCGTATGCCATTGCCAAGCTGTTTTCATTAGCGTTTCCTTCGACAATCAATAATCAGCAGGGTGATTGCGCAACCGGTTGTCCTGATGACTTTGAACCAAGCCTTCCAAATTGGGCTTGCCGTTTTCAATCTGCCTATATTAGTGCCATAAAAACCATACCTGCTTTTGCAGCGGTATTAATTGGTACCGAGTTCTTAAATTCCAACAATGTCATTAACGCAGGGGATGAAATTACCTATTGGGCGGGCATCTTCTTTTGGACAAACACAACACATGCCGTTTTGCATATAATGGGAAGTGAATACATTAAGATTCCGTTAAAGTTCGTTGCGTGGTTTTCTATATTTGCAATCGCAGCACAAGCGTTCGTTTAACTAAAAGATTAACTCAGGAGAGACTCATAACATGAGTAATAAAGACCTCATCGCTCGCATTAAAGTCTGTGAGATCTGCGCTCATGACTTGCCTTTACCGCCCAAACCTATCGTTCAATTTCACCCTAACGCTAAGATTCTAATTGCTGGTCAAGCCCCAGGTATTATAACTCATGAAAAAGGCATTCCTTTTGATGATGCAAGTGGTGATAGATTAAGACACTGGATGGGAATTGACCGAACTACCTTTTATGACGCAAATAAGATAGCCATCGTCCCCATGGGATTTTGCTACCCCGGTAAAGGTAAAAGCGGCGACCTGCCACCCAGAAAAGAATGTGCTGAGCATTGGCAAGCTCAAATACATAAAGAGTTGAAGAACATTGAGTTCAAGCTTGTTATTGGTCAGTACGCACAAGCTTGGCACTTAGAAATGAAGAAAAAACACACAGTGACGGAAATCGTAAAACAATGGCAACGGTTTTTACCCGGAACGATCCCGCTTCCTCACCCTAGCCCACGTAATAATATCTGGTTAAAACGGAATCCTTGGTTTGAAGAAGAATTGATTCCCGTGCTGCAGCAACGAATAAAGGCACTGCTCAACGACGCCCCCTAAGTGCACCTTTATTAAAGCAGTGATTCATGGTTGTCGCCTGTCCTTTGTACCTACTCCTCCTTAGTTTAAATACCGTTGAAGAATCTTATCTAGTTCACCGTTCTTCTTTAAACGAGTAATCCCCTCATCCAATATCGCTTTTAATTCTTTACTTTGCAGATACTCACGAGAGATTAACATGTAAAAATTCTCGCCTTCTATCTTGGGAACAGCCTTATAGCCAATCGTGCCATCCAAATAGGGTTGTCCTATTAATGAGAAGCCATAAAGTATTTCGTAGCGAGCTAAGAATACATCGCAATGACCAAACTTCGTTTTTTGTATGAGGGCTTTTAAATCCCCTGCGCCACGATCAACCACAGTCGCATCAAGACCAAACCGTTCATAGTTATAGCCTCGTATTCCACACACAGTAAACGTTTCAAGATCCCTTGAAAGTTTAATGTCTAGACCATTAGGATGGTTGGTATACGAATAAAAATAACAGCCATGCAGTGCATAATAATCCCGTGTCATCATATATCTACGGTTTCTTTCTCCACTGTAAGACGCACTCAACGCTACGTGATAACTGTTTCCTGTCTCAGTCTCCCTCAAACAACGCTTCCAAGGTGGCATAGTCACTTCAAATTTAACCCCCAAAGGAGTAAGAATGGCGTCTAAAACATCAACATCATAGCCTCTCACACCACCATTCACCTCAAAGGTGTAAGGAGGCCTCCCCGCCCCATCTCCACAAAACTGCAAGACCTGATCATCAAACGGATTAGCTACCAAATTGGAAGTTTCTAAAGCCAGTAGAATCAAACAAAGCGATCGAATAGCCATAAGAATCTCACACAAATAGGAGAACCTGTTTTAAAGCTAGATCATAGAAAAGAAACCGTCGAGAGCCTAAATAACTTCTGCATATAACTTTTTATGGTTCTCATTACTTAAACGCCCTCCCCTTGAATACTGGACTTAGAGCACCATATACAAATCAAAGAAAACACAACGGAATGTACAATGAAAATTGAGATACCTGGTCACGGCCTTCTAGAAATCAAAGACGTAATTTTAGACTTCAACGGCACCATCGCAATTGACGGAAAGCTCATTGAAGGAGTAAAAGATCACATCAATCGGTTAGCAGCTGAGGTTAATTTTCATGTCATCACCGCTGATACCTACGGCACCGTTCAACAAGAACTCAGTGGTGTAAATTGCACACTTATAAATTTATCTCACACAGATCAATTCAAGGATAAATTGGATTACCTACATCATTTGGGCAAAAGCACGACCCTATGCGCTGGCAACGGTAAAAATGATCAAATCCTATTAAAAGAATCCGCACTCGGAATAGCACTGATTCAAGACGAAGGCGTTTGCGTCAGCACTCTGATGGCAGCAGACATTGCCTGTAAATCCATAATGGATGTGTTTTCCTATTTCGATAAACCGAATAGATTGAAAGCGACATTAAGAAACTAGGGTGTTGTGTGTATTACTAAATCCTCAGAATTAAAAGAGGAAGCCCATTTGAACCCCTTAAGGTTTAAATGATCTTCCCCTATGAAATTGGCTTTTCATTAAGCCATCACCAAATCAATGACGGATCAATACGCCACGCCAATGCGTTGATTTGGGTACTGGCGCTTTTCTGCTTCATCGATCACTGCTACAGCATAATCTTCTACCGAAATGCGGCTTTCGCCATCGTCATTCATGAGTAATTGATCACCACCCACTCGATATGAACCACTTCTGGTTCCTGGTAATATTTCTGCAGCCGGGCTAATGAAAGTCCATTCAACTGCGCTTTTACTGCTACGAAACACACCCAAGGCATCCGTTTGTGCTTTCGCTTCATCTTTGTATTCTTCAGGAAAGTCAGGGGTTGATAATACCGTTACCCCAGGAGCAACCTCTAAACTTCCTGCTCCGCCAACCCAGAGTAGTCGACTGGCATCGGTTTGCGGTAAATCAACCAATAAGCGCTCTGCACTGCTTGCAACCATATCGTGATTGCCCTTTGCGCGACCGCCCACTGCGGCAATAACGACATCAGCGCCCTGAACGGCAGAAGCCAAATCAGAGCTCTTCAAGATATCCAGCTCACGCTTATCTACATTTTCCAGCGTGATCTTAGAAATATCACGAGCAATACTGATTACCTCGTGTTCACGACCCAGTGCTTCATTCGCTATTGTTGAACCAATCCAACCTGTTGCACCGATAATTGCTATTTTCATGTGTGAGTCCTGCTTGTTTATTTAAGTTGGTCACAGTATCTTTGTTTTAAATACCAAGATAAATATCAACAAATGAAGCAATTTATTTCATAAAATGAAACAATAATACCCAATATCTGAGTGAGTTATGAATTATCCATGAACAAGTTAGATGCCATTCGAAGCTTTGTAGAAGTCGCAAACGCGGGCAGTTTTACACAAGCAGCAGAAAAGCTTGGGATTAACCGAATCAAGATTACTCGCCATATCAAAGAGATTGAGGAATGGCTAAATCAAAGACTGCTTCATAGAACAACGCGAAGCGTAAGCTTGACCCCTCCAGGGCAAGACGCGCTGATTCGATGTGAACGAATTTTAAATGAAGTGGCAGGTTTAGAAAGCCAAGCACGAAGCCACAACGAAGAATTGGTCGGCACCATCCGAATTGCAACGCCCATCGGTTTGGGCCAACACCTTTTATTTGATTTGGTTGAAACGTTTACTCAAAAGAACCCAAAAGTCATTATCCAACTCTTACTATCAGACAAAAATGCTCAACTGGTTGATGAACGAGTGGATGTGGCCCTGCGCTACACAAACCAGCCAGATGAGAACTTAATCGCTCGTCGCTTGATGACATTGGACTCCGCTGTTTGTTGTTCACCAACGTATTTAAATAAGTGCAAAGAACCTACACATCCGGAACAGCTCATTCATCATAACTGTTTGGTTCATCTGGACCAGAGTTGGCAGTTCCTCGATCAACAGCAAGCCTTGAACATTAAAGTCAGTGGCGCCATTAACGCAAACGACGTCGGCGTTATCCTCAAGGCCACACTGAACGGTTTAGGTATCGCGCTTCTGCCCTGCGATTTAGCAAATAAACATTTAGAATCAGGGGCGTTAATTCAGATATTAAAAGATACACCTATTCCAACGTCTGCACTATGGGCCGTCTACTTATCCAGAAGCTATCAGCGTCCGGTTGTCCGAGCTTTTATCGACTTTGTGGCCGATGCATGGTCTGAAGACATTAAAGTAGCTTCACCTACCAACCCAACTGTTGAGTAAGGTTCTTATATTCAGCGATTGAGTCTCGTTGCTGAGCCTTCAACTTTCCTAAATACAGTTTGGCTTTCAACATCTGTTGTTCTTTCGTGGGTGATGCTCTCATAGAATTCAATTGGCTAATGTAACCTTCTTGATGTTGAATCCGGCTTCGTATGGCCATGATACTTTCACTCAACGACATGTGTCGAAAGACGCTCTTTTTTAATGTTTCAGGCATCTGTACTTCTAACAAATCAAGCGTTAAGACAACCAATGATTCTTCGTCTGAACCTTCCTTCGGTGAATACGCTTGAACAATCGCATGGGATAACTGCTCTTCGATTTTTTGTCGCTTGGCGGAAAGTATTTCCTTCAAAGTAAATTGCACAGAGATTGAATTCAGGTTTTTCTGAACGGACAACTCAAGAGCTGCTTTGTCTTCTGATGAAACCCCCGAAGACTGAAGATGCACTCGAACATCAAATGACAGCGCTTCTCCTGTTTTAGTCTTTGCTGGAATTTCTTTGTAGTCAATAAACTTAACAGGTGGCACCGCCGGCTCCGTAGCACAACCTGAAAGAATCAAAGAAACAAAAAATAGACAAGTCAGAATAAATTTCATAACCGTATTTCTGTACAACTTAACCATCAAAAACTCTCACAAAGAAACGAAGACATAACGATAGAATGATAAAAAGCTTAGAACAATTTATCTATATTTCTAAAGACGATTCAACAATATCGTTTTCAATTCTTGTTCCGTCAGCACGATCGGATTTGTTTTCATGCTACTGCCGCCACTTTCAGCAACGATTTGATCGACGTCTGATTCAGTCATACCAAATTGGCTTAACACAGGTAGCTCAAGTGTTTCCGTCCAACGCCATAAAGTATCCACTAACGCAGACAAAGCCCTACTTTGGTTTAAGTCATGATTAGACGACACTAGACATCCCACTTGAGCATATCGATCAAGGGCAGGAGCATCAGGCAGTCTATCTTTCAACGCCCTGATATTAGTTTCTGTCACTGCCGCCAACGTCGTACCACAAGCCACACCATGGGGAATAGGGAAATGAGCGCCTAACGGTGAAGCAATACCATGAACCGCACCTAACCCTGTTTGCGCTAAACAGATACCTGAAATCATAGAGCCGTAAGCCAAACAATCAAGACCCGCCATATCCGCTTCTTGGTGCTTACTGAATCCCTTAATAAAATACTCCAATCCACTGATCGCAAGTGCATCGGTAATGGGATTAGATCTCGGGGAAGTATAAGATTCTAATAGCTGAGTAAACGCATCCATGGCATTCGCGATTAATTGAGGCCTTGGGCACTTTATTAAAAGATTGGAATCAATAATTGCAACTTGAGCTGTGAGCTGTTCATCCCGAAACGACTTTTTAAACCCTTTATCGTTATTACTTAAGACCGCATTTTTGGTCATTTCACTGCCAGTACCCGCCGTTGTTGGCACCGCAATATAAGGCAATGACGGCCCTGAATATGTTATCCCTCGCCCCACCCCTTCTAGATGGTCCATGACGGTATTACCTTTATGTAATAACCCAGCCATGGCTTTCGCCGCATCTAAAGGGCTACCGCCACCAATGCCAACAACGACTTCAATACCCTTATTCTTATATTGTGCAACTGCATCATCAACCCACTCAGGGCTTGGTTCACCCGGAATACGAACCAATGACCAGCTTATCTCCAGCGTTTGTAATTCCTCCTGCAAATTTGTCCATTGCTGCAGTTCAGTAAAAGAGCGCCCCCCAGTAACAATCAAGGCTTGGCGGCCATACGAGGATATTTCTGACGCCAATGCAGAGAACTCTCCTGCACCAAATAAGATACGAGGTAGCCGCGATATGGAAAAATTATTTATTAAAGCCGAGTTATTGGTCATAGAAATCTCTTCATTCCTTAAAAAGACGCGTTATCAGATGTACTTAAGATAAGAAAACTATACAGCCTTCTTGCTTACGTTTTGCTAAATATGATCACAAGCGAGTTCAAGCGCCTGCATTAGAGACCAGCTTAATCCCCAAGCCAGCCATTACACCTCCAGTTAAGCGATCAAACAACACCTTAGATTTAAGATACACGGCTTGCGGTGAAGCATTGGATAAGACACGTGCCAAGAATAAGAAACACTGAAATAATGATGTCCATTGTTTTTCTTCTTTTTTAGAAATCTGAATTAAATCGCCAACTTGTCGGTATATTAAAATATCCTTGAAGGCTAACATCTTTCATAACAATCTCCGATAAGAACAATAACTATGACGAACAACCGCTTATTTATCTATTCAGTTTTCCTCCTCGCATTACCATTAATCATAGCTTGGTATGAGATTTCCGTACTCGGCGCATTCACCCTTATTGTGCTCATGCTGTTGTGCCGATGGGCCATTACGTTGAGCGGTTTATTAAAACCAGAGCGTGTACCTAAGCTGCAATTGGACACTATCTCCGCCAGCCATTTTGTCGAAAAAGTTCGTTGGTGTATGGATTCTTTAGGATTGAAATACGAAGAGCGCCCAACAGCCGGAATAATGGGGTTGTTCTTTATCGGCCGAACGGTACCTCAACTAAGAATACGAACAGGTTTTACGCGATCGACCATCAGTAACTCATCAGACATTCTGAGGTACCTTTGGGGAAGGTACGGCGCGTCTGAGCCAGAAAAAGCCGCGTTTCTAGCACCAACTAAAGAGCATTTAGCTCTGGAAGAAAAGATTGATATCTACGGTAAAAATCTTCAGCTGTGGGGTTATTACCACATATTGACAGACAAAAAATTGGCTCTTCAAATGTGGGGTGCAAATTGCCCATCCCTTCCCGCTTGGCAGCGTAAGTTGGTCGTCCCGCTGTTTCCCGTACTAAAAACACTCCTTATGAAAGCATTTCAGATTAATGACAAAACCTACAAAAAAGAAGGGGCAGCAATCACTGAGTTTCTATCTGAAATGGAGCACCGTCTTTCGGAAGACAGCGTATCAATACTTAGTAATGACAACATTGATTTCGTCGACATCGCCTTTTCGGCAATTTCAGGAATATGGCTGTTGCCAGACGCATACGGAGGGGGTAAAGCCGAAGGGGTCCGGATATCCCATGAAGACTTACCTACAGCAATGAAAGAAGAGATCGATGGCTGGAAGAAATCCTATCCAAAGTGTGTTGCGTTCATTGATCGTGTTTACGCTCAGCGAAATAAGTGACACATCTACAGTTTGTAATCACGACTGTAATCAAGAAAGAAGCACAGAGCGCGTCTTATCTTTCGTATAAACCGCCCCTGATTCTATTTAGGGCGGCTTACGTTCAATGCTGATTGATCAAAAATACACTTGCGTGGATTTCTTTGCTAAATAAATCGTATGGTCTCGACCACCACCGTTGTGCTCTTTCACTGTACGCATGGTGACTCGAAAGCCTGTCTTCTTAAGACGAATTAAGAAAAGAGGATCAGTACCCGCAGACCAGATAGCCAACATACCTTCAGGGTGAAGCGTGTTATAAATCGCCTTTAAGCCAGACAAAGAATAGAGCCATTGATTGTCTTTATGAGTAATGCCTTTCGGGCCATTATCAACATCAAGCAAGATAGAATCAAAGGCAGGCTTTTCATCATCAAACAATTCAGCAACATCACCCACACGAACTTTAGCGCGAGGATCACTCAAAGGATTACCAGCGCACTCACCCAGCGGCCCCTTATTCCATTCCACCACTTCAGGAATAAGTTCGGCCACAGTGACCGTCGCTGTGTCATTCACTTCTCTCAGTGCAGCGGCTAATGTGTAACCCATGCCTAAGCCACCCACCAATACATGAGCATTTTCTTCGGATTTTATATGTTCACAGCCAAGTTCGGACAAAGCTTCTTCTGATCCAAAGTAGCAGCTGTTCATCAGCTCACCACTCACGCCAGAGATACTGATAGAAAACTCATCGTCACATTGTGATAGCGTCAGTTCCCCACCATTATTGGGAATGATAGCGGTATCAAGTACTGTCCAGGAATCCATAAAACCTCAAAGATAATAGCGAATTTTTTGCGACGAGCATCTTAACACAAAAGACTTAATTTACTTATATTCCTGACTCGAAAGACGTACTTTACATTTAATAAAGAAGCCCCTGAATCTCTTCATCCTGAGCTATACAGTACAAACAACATGTAACTAAAGAATACGTACACGCCTGTTCCCAAAGCCATCGTACAACTCGAAGCCCTTTAAACCTATGATCTATCACGCATTGGTGCAAATATTCCACAACCTGAAACCAAATCACGTTTAACGTTGACCCTGAAGGTACAGATCGAAAGCCCAGCAAGGTTGAACTGTAAAGTAATGAATAATGTCATTTACTCGCAAAAATGGTCACTTTTCACACAGAAACAGATACTTTCACAAAAAGAAGAGCGCTAATGTGAGCAACAAGATGTAATCAAAATGGGACAATGCCTTCGAATCCCGTAAACAACGAGGGATATTGTGAGCTCACTCACAATTCCTGATAGTACTGATATAAACTCACCAATATTGGCCTTAAGCGTGCCTACTTCTATGCAACAAAATCATTTTTTGGAGCAGGCTCATGACAACCACTAACGTTCAACGCTACCCAATTGAACAGCTCAAAATAGGCATGTACATATCATCATTGGATATTCCAATGTGTAAGACCCCCTTCCCTGTCGAAGGCTTCTACATCTGTACCGAAGAAGACATCATTAAACTGAGCAAGTTATGCAGATTTGCAGAAGTAAACTTAAAGAAAAGCGCCTTTGTTCAACAATGTCACAGCGTACTGCAACTCGAAGTGGTTGATATTCCGAAAGCGATAACCACGGGCTACAACGCTGCAGCTAAGCAAGCTCAAAAACGCTATAAAACAACCCCGAAAAAACCAAGCAGAGTTAAGAACTTACTCAGTCTTGGGGTAATCGCATTGGTGATGTGGTATTTCATATAGCATCACCCATGCGCTCTCCATAGGTTACCCATTCGCTACTCGTTCGTTGACCATACAATACCCATATAAGCACTAGCTAACTTTTAGGTTGCGCTAATAACTCGCGCGCATCTTCAATAGCAAAACGAATATAGTCGTTTTCAGGCACCAATGTTTTTAGAAAGTGATCTGCTTTTGCTTGATCCGTTTTGAATGTACCGATGACATCTACCATCCTCCGCTGAGCAACGGGTTTTATCTGCTCATAAGTGTTCATCATTTGCGGTAATGCTTCAGCACCGATGTGAGTCAGATTCGCCATAGCTTGCTTTTGAGTTTTCTTACCTATCCCACCCAATCCCCAAATCATCAGATCAATGGACGCTTCATCTCTCGCTTGAATTTGATCCAACACCTTCAGCAAGGCAGGCGTTACCGTCAGCGGTTCTTCAAACTTGGTCACTGCCCGAATTCGAGTTAGCTTTTTAATCACCTGAGCCTTAATTGGTTCAGCACGTTTACCATAGGCAACCAAATATTGAGCGCCGTCTTGTCGAACGCGTTTGTTCTCATCAAACAACATGTCAGCGCATACCTTGATAGGGCATGCCGGTGAATCCGGTAACTTGTAAGTAATAAACCAAAGGTTCTTTTCTTTTTGATTGGTTCTTGCCTGAGCAATGATCAACGCCGATTTTTCTTTATCAACATGAATCAAAGCATCCAGAGCAGCTTGACTCTCTGCAGGCGACTTTTTATCCCGCTTGAGTCGTTGGAATATGCCATACAAGGTTCGGTTTTCACGCTGACTCAACGTCATGTGTTCAAAATACGTTGTAAGAACGTTCAATCGCTCTGAATCAGGCTGTTTAAAGTAATACTTCGAGAGACTGGACGCGATTCGTTGATGATCCTCTTCCGCCAAGGATTCTTTCATCCGAAGATAATAACGGGATACTAACTCCGGCTGATAACTGGCTAACTGCATTATGATTGATGAGGCAACGGTAGAGACATTCGCTCGCTCTTCAACACCTATGTCACCAAGTTCTGTTAATGTTAAAAGATCATCCAATTGAGTCGTCAGTGTTTGCTGTGACTGTCGTTTAGCATTACTTAACTTGCTAATTTTAGAAAACTTTTCATCATTTTGAACGCGTGTCCCATTCACCAAGTATGAAATCACTATGTTCACGACTCTTTTCTGTGATCGCCCCAGAGCTTCCGTAATTATCTGCCACTCTGCTTCAGAAATGGGTTTAACTCGAATTGCATACCGAAGAACTTCATCCACCAGCCCTTCAACTAAAGACGTTTGTTCATTTTTAATGCTGTCAAACAAGTACTGTCTATACTCGTCGTCATGAATACTTAACGATCGAAATTGATTCATGATATTAAACTGCCAGCGATGACATTCTTCATCAATGGGGTACTTCAAGGCAATAGCAATGGCTTCTTCGATGGGTTCCTTTCGATGGGCATTCTCTAACAAATGAATGACTTTCTTAGACAGGTTTTTACACACATCCCCTGACGTCGGAAACTCAACCGCCCCCACATACACCATTTGAATTTGTTCAATTAACGAGTCGGTATCAACGGTGACCTGAGCCTTTAAATAGAAGGTCTCTCCATTCCAACGCTCTTCCAAAATTTTAGTTTTAGTCAACGCCTGAGCAAACGTACTGTAATTGGCCTTCACTTCTCGGGAAAGTACATCATTAGAAATCGTATCATCCACTTCAAACGATGATCGTACTTTGACACCGACCTCTTGAATCAACAACACTTGCAGTTGTTGCATGGCTGCTTTACGAGCACTGACTTTAGAATCATTTTCACTGGCGTTGTATGTATACTCCCTCACAAACTGCTCCATTCCAGCCGAGGCAGCAACACTGAAAAACATCATAAACAAAACAAATATACGCAACGTAAGAACTCCTTTTCTTAACATAAATCCCAAATCAAGCTATGCGTTTTGCATAAAAGCCCATAGTTTCTTTGAAATCATAACCGTGTTTCTGATAAAACTGTGCAGCAGGAATTTGGCGCTCTGTGGTCAAATAAATACTATAAACGCCTTGGTTCTTTAAACTCTGCTCCAATGACTCAAGAATTCGATGGCCGTAACCAACATTCTGTTTGGTTGAATCGACGCACATTTCACGCAGATAAAACATTTCACCAAAGTGAAACGGCTCCACATTACCCAAAGCAAAACCAACAACCCCTTCATCTTCTACTAACACACCAGAAAAACCTTTGGACTCATAAAAATGAGATAACCTTTGTATCGCACTTTTATACGTCCATGCTTCTGACCATGGAGCATCTGAAAATACCTCAGTAAAAAGCAGAGCACAGGCATCTAAGTCCTGTTTGGTTATCGATTTAATATCCATAAGAATCTACTTTATAAAAGATCTTTAATGATTTTTGTCATAACTGATTCATTCATCACACCCTCTTCAGAAATCGAACGATACCGATATCCTTTTCTACCCGAAGAGCCTTATGTCAGAAAGTAAACGAACAGTTTATTGAAAAGCGCGAAAGAAGTCTTTATGGAAGCAAACCTATGTATTCAATCTTTGCGCAACTACAGCACCAAACTCTAACCTTCCCTTCGTTTTTGATAAAACGCGTTCTTATCTTCATACATTCGGGCGTCAGCAACCTCAAGCACGTTCTTAGGTGCCGTATCCTCTGAACTGGCGACACCAATACTCATACTGATAGGCACAGTCTCTTCTCTGCCGTTGAAATCCCGACAGACAACATGAGCCTCCCGCTCTGCTTCACGAATTCGATCCAATAGATTTCCGGCCAATTCATAGTTTGTATTAGGCGCAACCACAATAAACTCATCGCCACCATACCGACATACGAAATCGCTCTTACGACAAACACTCAACAACACATCTGCGGCTGATTTAATGAAGTTATCGCCCGAAACATGGCCAAAGTCATCGTTAATGTGTTTTAAACCATTAAGATCAATCACGAACAACGAAAAATAATTGAAGGGCAGCTCTTTCGACATTCGCTGTACCCGTTCAAGCGCGGAGTCAAAATACAATCGATTATAGGTGTTAGTTAAGCCATCAGTGTTTGCTTGTTTCTCTAACTCCATGGTCAGCCGTTTATTTGCAATGACGTTCGAAGCCTGTTTCAAAAAGAGTGAGATGGTATCTTTGGATTGCTGATTTAAAAAAGGCCCCTTCACCGTCAAACTTCCGGTCATTGGGCTTTGAGCTTCACTCATCGGAAACAAAAACCAATGGACATCTGAATCACAGCCAGAACCATTTAAGGTATCCAGCACAGAATTTTGAGTCATCCATTGGCTTAAATCTTCTTCCGAAGACCAATCCGAACGCAAGCTTACATGTTCAAACAATCGCTGTTTTTCATCTTCCTCAAACCCCTGAAATGCAGCAAACTCGACTGAATTAGGACGCTCACCTTGAAAAACCAAACCAAACCCGCACAAGGGAAATAACGAACTTAAACTCTTCAAGGTATATTGAATAACGTCTGATATCTCAGGCTCTTTGTGCATTAGAGCGCTTGCTTCCAATAAAGAGCTGAAGATCTTATTCGTATATTTCAACTGATCTAGGTTTCGAGCATTGGCCATTGTTACTGAAATAGACGCGACATAACGCTTAATTTTTTCGAAATCGGCATCACTCAACTGATAATGCGATTCCATACGGATAAACGTAATCACACCAATAACGTTTCCTTGAAAGACAAGAGGTAAGCCTAAATAGGCAGAAAATGGCAAGACATTATGAATTTCACGATCAATATCATAAAAAGGAGAACTGTCTGTCACCTTAGGAAAGTAAGCCCATTCTCCAGTCGAATACACCCGAGCAGAAACACATTTCTTATCGTTCAAATGTATAGGCGTGTCTTTAATCCTTCTGAAATCACTCTTAGATATAAGATCACCTGAAATTTTAAATACTTTTAATAACCCCTCTTCCTCATCGGCAAGTTGGACTGCAATGCCATCAAATTCAAATATTCCTTTAAGGCCATCTAAAATCGCTTGAAAAACTTTGTTGAAATCCAGTGTTGTGTTCGCCGTTTGAATGATGTCATTAATATGAGCTATTTCTTGCTCTTTACGCTGAGTCTTTTCAAGCGTCAGCTTCATTTTTTGGATCAGGTGCGCATGATTGATCGTGGCAGCGACTTGATTAACATAACATTGGATGTGATGAATTTCAGTGTCGTTCAGTTCAAATGACGCCTGAGTATGAACAAAGTTAATCACACCAATGGCCTTGCCCTGTACTTCCAGCGGTAGAATTAAAATCGACTTATGAGGATTCCACTTATAAAAAATCTGATCACGTTCAGAGTACCTGGCCACCAACTCAGGGGTAATAGGCGCGATGTACTTAGGCGAATTATTTAAAAACGCTTTCACAAAAAACACTTCATCCCAGTCGATAGAAATCGGGCAATTAATGAAGTTATCCGTTAATGTCTTCGTTACACCATCACCATACCAATGGGAGACTTCCAGCATTTGAGATTGAGAGTTATATAAGTAAATTGAGATTTGATTAAACGTAAATACGTCATTCAAAACCGTCATTAACCGCTCAACCACCTGATCAATATCAATCGTTGAGTTAACCGTAGTTATGAAATTCGTAATGTGTTCAATTTCTAATGCTTTCGCTTTGTTTTCTGAAGAAACTAACTTCCGCAGCTCATTTAACTCGCTGATCAACTGCTCATGGGTTTTATCATGATCATTCATAACAGCTCTTTCAAAGTCAGTTTACTTGAAGAAAAGTGACGACAGGCGTGTTCGTCATCCATTACTCAAAGCCTAGCAGCATTGCGCTAACTAAGAGAAATTCCAAGAAGGAAAACCTGAGTTCAAAAAATAAACCTAATCATGAATGAGATCAAAGCGAGGGAATAACAGAACAAACCAGCACCAGCCCAGCGCTGATCTCTGACGATACTCATAATCACAGGAGAGCAACAAGCGTTACATCTTAGCCTGTAAACGCTTCTTCATGTGATATAACAAGGTTCCAATGGGCCTGTCTTCAAGCACACCATAAACCTCATAGCCTAACTTCTCATAAAAAGGCTTCGCATCCATTGTCTTCAAAAATGTAATTACGGCACCGTGTTTAATACCATACAATTCGGCCTGTTCCACCAACTCTGCACCAAGCCCTTTGCCTCGCTCAGAAGCGGCGATCCACAAGGTATCTATTTCAAGACCATCCCAATAACAATTAGCCAGAATACTGCCCACAACGTGTTCAGATCGGTCAAGCGCATTCACCATAAACACTTTATCGTCAGATTCTGGCCGTAAGTTTGGGACTTGGCTTTGATTGTAAAGAAACAACCGACGGGTAAGTTCACTGACAGCATCTACCGAAGGGGATTCAACTAACTCGAAATTCTTCATGTGGCTCAGCACCTCAATGTGCAATAAAGATTACTTTTCCAATGTAATTGGCAACCAAATTTACAACTTCATTTGTATTAACTCAGACACCTCAAGAGAACCGTTAAGATCAAGAAACGGGCACGCCTTTGCTGCCGCTAATGCATCGTCCATTGAACTGGCTTTAATGACCGTAAACCCTGACATAGTGGTAGTACTGTCTGATGAAATAGAGCCATCCGAATTAACCGTGCATGTACCCTTTAATGAGTTTGCAGGGCTTACCACTGATTCACCTAAAGAAGACAACCATGTTTTGTATTTCTCAAAGTGCTGTTTCCCTTCTTCAGGGCTCGCCGGTTGATCACCACCTAAATAAGTTATCATGTACTGAGGCATCTCTATCTCCTAAACGTTATAAATTCTCTATGAACAATAATAGATCAGCTTACGTGTTAGTAGCAGATCACGATGACGCAAGTGCATACGACACTGCAGCTTCTGCGTGTATTTTCGTTGTGTCATAAAGCGCAACCGATGTGTGCTCCTGCTTCACAAGAAGGGCTATTTCCGTACAACCAAGAATCACCGCTTGCGCCCCTTGCTCATACAACCAATTAATTACGTTTAAATAATACGCCCTTGAAGATGCTTCGATTTTGCCAACACAAAGTTCGTTATAGATAACATCATGAATCACATCACGATCAGCTTGCTCGGGGATCAACACCTCAATGCCATGATGTTGCTGAAGCCTTCCACGATAAAAGTCTTGCTCCATCGTGAATTTGGTGCCAAGCAGACCGACTCGTGTCACCTTATTTTCTTTCAACTTTTCTGCGGTAGCGTCTGCGATATGAAGTACGGGAATACTAATGGCGTGTTCTATTTCACTCGCGACTTTGTGCATGGTATTGGTACAAATAATAAGAAAGTCGGCACCACCCGCTTCAACAGACCTTGCAGCATCGGATAAAATCTCTGCTGTTGCTTGCCAATTCCCTTCGTGTTGCAGCGTTTCAATTTCATCAAAATTAACACTGAACAAACAAATCTTGGCTGAATTAAGACCACCGAGCGCGTCTTTTATTCCATTATTTATTTCTTGGTAATAGCTGGTTGTCGATTCCCAGCTCATACCACCGAGCATCCCTATGGTTTCCATTTTTTCAGCTCTCATTGATTGTGATTTTGCAATACCACTACGGCAATGCCTTCCTCTTAAACAATGTAAAGCGTTCGTCGTAACGACTCAAGTGTATCTAAGTTTGCATACATTCTGAAAAGCATCTCGTAAGTACTCAGGGTAATCATTGGCAGGAGGGGTAGCCGGTACATTAAGTCGTCCACAGCGGGGTTTTAGACCTAGCCTATAATTAGTTCTTAGAAACAAAGTATTCTTAGAAAAAGATCAGGATTATTTATTAAGTTTGAGAGAATGACTAAAGTAAGATTGATACATAAAGCAGTGCACTTTCTAGTCTTGGAAACTCACCCATGAGTTACTCATACTTAATGCCATTATGTTTCAACCAACCGCCCTTATGCCGACCAGCGGGGTCATGGTGCGTCCAATGAACAACACCGCCTTTTTCGTTCCACTCATATTCGCCATAAAATTCAACGGTATCCCCTACCTTGAGCGCGTTTATTCTAGATGCCAAATCAATATTGTGAGCGATCAAAAGTGTTTGCCCAGTGGAAAGCTTCATAATGAAACGCTGATGACGTGATCCTTTATTGTCGTCAGGTAAAACGTGAACAACCGTGCCGGAGCTACCAACTTGAATATCGCTCACGCCATCAATAAATGCCGAAGATATTGCACCTTCGCCACTGGCGTTCCCATGAAGACTGAAAACAGCTAACACGACAGTGAGAATGATATATTTCATAGATTCACCAAATGCATCCTTAATACAATGAACAGTGAAATTTACAACACCATTGTTCCTGATAGTTTTCGTAAACGTCCTTGGGGGTTTACCACTCATTAACCCTTAGCCAAGAATGATTCGTGATACGTCACAATGCCTTTTGGCGTTTCTGATTGCAGCGTACCGCCTTGAAGCACCAATGCTTGAAAATATTCAGGCGGTACATCAGGCAACACAAGCCCATCCAAAGGTTTAAACCCAAAACGATGGTAATACGAAGGCTCACCCAACAACACACAACCGCGCGCTTTCAACGTTTTAAGTTCTCGAATAGCAGCATCCATGAGCTCAGAACCAATGCCTTTATTCTGCTCATTCGGCAAGACTGAGATTGGCCCTAACCCGTACCAATGCATAGCACCATCCGAAATAGAGACAGGAGACAGAGCAACATGACCAACAACTTTGTCGGCAACTTCTGCAACCAAAGAAATGGAGAGTACCCCAGAATCACGAAGCGCTTTAACAATAAATTGCTCCGTATAATCGGTATGTTGTGCATCAAGAAACGCTGCAACCGTCACCTCATGGATGCTCTGAATATCACTAGAGGTTTCTTTTCGAATGATCATGTTCAATGGCGTGTATCCTTTGGGTTATTCCATTAGGAAGTAAAAATACGCAAAAAAATCACCACATATTATGGAACAAAATTTAATAATTCGTGAGGCGATATACGTGCAAAAGCCTTTAGCGCCTATGGATTCTTGTAACGCTCGATGATGCCATTATAAACCCCGTTGGCTTTTATACGTTTCACCGATGCATTAAAACGTTTCAGCACATCGGCTTTTGTGCCTTTTTTCACACCGATAAAGATATCCCCTAGCAGTAATGAATGAGGCAACATTTCCATTTGAATGTCCATATCCAACGTTTTAACCAAGCTCGGTATGGAGAGTTCATTATCTATGACCGCATCCAAGCGACCAACGTCAAGTAACGTGTAAAGCTGTTTCGTATTACCCACGATGGAATGAAACAGTTTATGATCCTTTGCTTTGTCAAATTCTAGCCCGTAACTCCAGCCTAATTTAACGCCGATACGTTTACCTTTCAGATCATTGATGGATGCAAACGGAAACGACCCACCTTTACGCACAAACAACGAGCTTACTTCAACATAAAATGGATCAGAAAAATCGAGTAACTCTTGTCGTTCATTATTTTTAAGAATACCAACAACAATGCCTTCGCCTTTATCTGCCACATGCATCGCACGTTTAAACGGATAGACACTGGTATCGTAAGCAACGCCCATGTCATCAAAGGCGGCACTTACAAGCGCCACAAATAGGCCTTTCGGCTGGCCATTTTCTGCATAGCAAAAAGGCGAAAAATGATCATAAAAAATTAATGTTTCCGTCGCGTTCTTTGCCACACTGAGCCGACTGAAACTGGCCATAACCAAAGTTAACAGCAATACGGAAACCAATGAAAACCGACGACTTGAAGTAAATAGGTTAAGCGTCATTCGATTTAAAACAGATAAAGTTACAGTAGGCATATAAAACAGGTCATCAATAATATTCCATACATATTAGTGTATTTATAAGAAAAATTAACTAAAAGTTTGTATACAAATCGTTTTATCACAAGAAGCATAAATACCACCACTTTTATCCATTAAATCAATCGTGTATACGCGTTCCAATCTGTTCTTTACTTGGAGTTCTTTTTTGATACCTTCAACTTCTTGACCGCTAATATGGAAATGAGCAAATAAGGTCGTTAAGCCCGGTCGTTTAAAATGGATAAAGGCGCTTTTATCTATTACCCGATACTGTCGACCCAGTAATTTATAGAGCATAACTCCGTATATTGGGTCCAATGAAGCGTACAATCCGCCACCCCAAGTCATTCCCATGTGATTACGAGTTTTCCAGTTACTCGGAATCTTAATGTCCACACTATGAAAGTCGGCACTAATTCGAGTGATTTTAGCTCCCGTTCTTCGATAGGCAGGAAATAGATTCCCACCCCAACGCCATAATTTTGATTCCAAAGACTCTTTCATCCCGCGTTCCTCTTAATTCACGATCTTTGTTCATGACATTTAACTCATAGGGTTTTAGTTCATGAGCTTTTAGTTCATGGCTTATCGAATTTTAAGAATAATCTTCCCTTTAGCGCGCAAACTGCGACTTAAATCATGGGCCTTTGCAGCCTCATTCAAAGGAAACACCGAATCAATGAGGGGTCTGATGGTTCGATCATTTGCTAAATTATTATCCATTGGTTTGGCATCAGATTGATTAGCAGTTAATGAATGAGAAGACAGTGAGTTAGAAGCTAAAAGTTCAGCAAGTTGCGTTAAGTCCTTACCGTTGGACTTAACCATCACAACACTGCAGGTCTTGGTGCTTCGCAACAGCTTTACTTTCAATTGAGTCAACACCATTGCTTTTAGATTTTTTGGGCTTGGTATCGTTGAAACGTAACGACCTCCTGCATTTAAGACCTTGTCACACTTCGCAAAGCTATGACGTCCGATGGTATCGAAGACAACATCGTAGGTATCAGAACCCATTAGAACATCTTGCTGTTGATAATCAATCGTTTTACTTGCCCCCAAGGCTTCAGCCAGTTTGGTGTTGTCGCCACTGCAAACCGCTGTCACTTCAGCCCCTAACGCCTTCGCAATTTGTACCGCGAAACTACCCACACCGCCCGATGCCCCAATAATTAAAACCTTATTGCCCGTTTGTACGTGTGCTTTATCCACCAACGCTTGCCACGCAGTTAATCCACACAAGGGAACGCTAGCAGCATCCAAAAATGATAAACCCTCGGGAATATGAGCAATATTACTCTCAGACACAGCGACCTGCTCCGCGTATGTCGCCAAGCCTTCTGTAGGGTTCTTCATTCCGAACACACGATCACCAACCTTGAAGTTATGAACGCTTTTGCCCACTTCAATAACTTCACCGGCGAGATCACTGCCAAGAACTAAAGGAAAAGAAGGGACTAAAAACTGAAGCTGATACCGGCCCCCTCGAATCATCCAATCTCTTGGATTGACGCTGGTTGCGTGATTGGCCACCCGAACTTGATGCGGCTTCAACTCAGGCGTTGGTTGATCACCAAATTGAAGAACATCACTTTTACCGTATTTCGTTTGATAAACCGCTTTCATAATGATTACCCCTAATGCCCAATTAGTTCGTCAACGAACTATTAGTGCAAATTTTTAATAATTTTTAAGAGATTTCGCCAATAACCGAACCAGCTCTTGCTGCTCTTCGTCAGTAAACCCTTTGAATACACGACCATTAACGTTGGCCGACAGTGTTTTAAAGTCCTCTTTATGAGACAAACTTTTCGGCGTTAATCGAACCAACTTTACTCGTTGATCTTCCTCTGACGTCGTTTTTTCTACATAACCTAAACGAATCAGTTTATCGACCAATTCCGTGGTCGAGGACTTCTTCTTATTTATGTGAACCGCCAAGTCTTTCAACGACAACGCCTTCTCACGATACAGCGTAATCAAAATTGCCCCATGTGAGGGTGCCAAGCCAGTCATCCCCAACCTCCGAAGCTCGCCAGCCACATGCTCATAGGCATTATCGCGCAGTTCTGCAGCTAAAAAGACAACTGAATTTGTTCTCGGCATATCAACACTCGTTCTATTTCGTTTCGTCAACGGAAATTGATATTAGTTCGCCAACGAACTAATATCAAGGTATTTATGACAGATAAAATTCGAATTGAAAAAGAGAGCTAGCCGGAAGTACGATTATCCTTACTAACAAAGTTCTTTTTAGAAACAATTTCAGCAAGAATAGACAACGCAATTTCGGGTGGTGTTTGGCCGCCGATGTTCAGCCCAGCAGGGCCTTTCACTCGGGCTAAATCGTCGCTATTGACGCCGTTATCAGCAAGATAAGTCAATCGGTCCTTATGGGTCGCTTTACTGCCCAAGGCAGAGATGTAGCTGACGTTGGTTCTTAACGCGTTTGTCAAAATGGGAACGTCCCAGTCATGATCATGACTGAGCAATACCATGGAGGTATGTTCATCCAAATAGGAAGTATCGAAACTCTTTGGTGATTTTAAGGGAACACACGTTAAATTTTCAGAGCGAGTATTCTCAGATTCAACGTCACTGTACAAGGATGAGTAAGCGACTACTTCAACATCAAACGATTCAGCCAATTTGAGGAAGAAATCAAACACAGCGCCCTGCCCTATCACCACAATACGGTGCCTTGGGGCGTAATCTTTCGAAAAGTGCGTTAAATTCTCTTCTACCTCTCTGCGTGTTAATTGCCCTTTTCGAGTGTTCGATTTTGAATTTGAATGTGAATTACGGGTAGTAATTGCACTCGTTTTTTGAACTAGATCCATCGACAAAGAAATGGGTTTGCGCTCTAAGCTTGCTTGAGCCAATTCGTCGACCCATGATGCATTCTTCGATGAATTTTTTGATGCCTGCCCGTTTGATGAAGAATCTGCCGAACTTATAATCGGCGTCATCGAAACAATCGGTACAATCAAAACGTCAATACCCGAACCGCAAGGCAATTGAATATCAAAGTAATCCGAGTCTCGGCCGTATCGAATTAATTGCCATTCATTGGTTTCAATGCAGTTCAATGCTTCGGAGACCAACGCCGCTTCAACACACCCACCCGACACTAAACCAACGAACGCCCCGATTTCATTCACCAGCATTTGGCTGCCAATGGGCCTAGGAGAAGAACCTTCCACATTAATGAGCGTTAACAAGGCAGAATTGAGCCCTGCCTCTTGCCACTGCGCCAAGTGCAAGCGCACATCATCAACGAACGAAGATGCACCTTGAGTAGGCTGCTCACCGTTCGAGACACAACTCACGCTCGATTCGGCTAAGTTACTCAATGTTGATACATTATTCATTGTTGTACACCACGCATAGCTTTAAATCACTCATCAATGGGGACGACATCATACCATTCTCCCAAACCCAGCTTTTACGTATTCCTTCAGTTTATCTAAAAACAAACGTCAAAGAATCACACCAATTGCGTCTTTAATGGCAAACGATACTCTCGCTCAGCGCCTGCGGCTGCCAGTGCATTCGATAACGCAGGAGCAATCACAGGCGTGCCTGGTTCACCAACACCCGTCGGTGGCTCAGTAGATGGAACAATATGCACATCAATGTCAGGCATGTTGTTCATTCTAATTACTTGGTAATCATGAAAGTTACTTTGAGCAACCTTCCCTTTATTCAAGGTAATTTCACTAAGTAACGCAGGTGATAACCCGTAACCAATGCCGCCTTCCATTTGAGCTTTAATCACATCAGGGTTAACGGCCACACCGCAATCCACGGCACACGTCACTCGTTCAATCTTATAACCTTGCGAAGACTTAGCCACTTCAACCACTTGAGCAACGTAAGTGCCAAAGGATTTGTGAACGGCCACACCAAAGGCGTTTTCAGAGGATTTCGTTTGCTCAGACCAACCGGCCTGCTTTGCCGCTAATTCCAATACACCGCGATGTCTTGGGTGATTTTTCAACAAAGCCATTCGGAGGGCAACGGGATCTTTTTTAGCCACAGCCGCTATTTCATCTAAAAAGCATTCTGTCGCATGGGCTGTATGAGTAGACCCTACGCTTCGCCACCACAACACAGGTACTTTCGACTCTGTCGTATGCAGCTCAACACGCTTATTAGGAATACCATAAGGCAGGTTCGAAGCACCTTCCACTGAAGTATGGTCAATACCATTTTGAATCAAACCTTCAAAGCCTGTGCCCTTAACAATGGACTGGCCCACAATACGGTGTTGCCACGCAACCAAGTTACCCGCTTTGTCCAAACCGGCCTTCAATTTGTGGAAATACATAGGGCGATAATAGCCCGCATGTGTATCATCTTCACGGGACCAAACCAGCTTAATCGGTACACCTTTACCATGCGCTTTAGCAATTTGAACCGCTTCAAGTACATAATCCGAGTGGGCATTGCCTCTACGTCCAAAACTGCCACCAGCGAACAAAGTATTAATCTTTACTTTATCTGGCGTTAAGCCCAACGCACCAGCCACGGCCATTTGATCGCCAGTATGAATTTGGGCACCGTACCAAAGCTCTGCACGTTCAAAGGTTCTACCTTCGCTGTGAAGCTGAACCACACAATTCATAGGCTCCATGGTCGCGTGCGCCAGATATGGAAATTCATAGCTTGCTTCTATGATTTGGTCCGCTTGAGCAAAGCCTTCATCTACGTTGCCATTATCTGTTGCAACTAACCCTGGTTTCTCAGCCAATGCTTTGTATTCATTCATTAACTCATCTGAACTTTTGGTAAAGGCGACCGACTCATCCCACTGAACTTTAAGTAAATCACGACCTGTTTTCGCTTGCCAATAATCTTTCGCAAGCACGGCAACGCCATTAGGAATTTGAACCACATCCACCACACCGTTCACTTTCAGCGCTTCAGTTGCGTCAAACGAGGACACCTTCGCACCAAATAATGGAGGGTGAGCAACCAACGCCGTTAATTGATTTGGTCGTTGGATGTCTTGTGTAAAAATCGCTTTACCAGAGGTTTTACCTACGTCTTTACGGCTAACTTTTTTACCTATCAAGGTAAATTCAGACGGGTCTTTCAACTCAACTTCTTGAGGTATTGTCTGTAACGCAGCAAGCTCAGCAAGTACACCAAAATTAACGCTCTTACCCGTCGCAGCATGATGAACCATGCCTTGTTTTACGGTAATCGCAGTCACTGGCACACGCCACAACGAAGCAGCAGCACCTACTAACATCGCTCTTGCCGTTGCGCCGGCTTCTCTCATTTGCTGATAAGAGTTAGCAATGGCCGTACTGCCACCCGTCCCTTGAAACTTGCCCCACAAACCGTTGGCGTACTTCTCTACCGCCGCTTCTGCGCCTTGGCACTCAACTTGAGCCCAGTCAGCGTCCAGCTCTTCCGCAACCAAGGTTGCCAAACCGGTAAAAGTACCCTGTCCCATTTCTAAATGCTTAATGGTTACGATGACTTTATTCGAGTCGTTAATCGTGACAAAGGCGTTCGGGGATAAAGTCTTCGTCACTGAGCTCGCAGCATCAGAGTTGTCTGCTTCAGCATGAGAGAGAGGTAATGACATGCCCAATACCAAACCTGCGCTGGATTGAACGCTCGAAATTAGAAACTTACGACGACTTAATGCCTTAGCTGATTTATGCAACATGATCAGCACCTCCTTCTTGATCCATCACAGATGCATTCACTGATTCTGTTTTCTGTGCAACGGTCGATTGCTCATTACCCACGTCATAAAACAATGAGTCATCAACATTAATGGCAACATCATTCGAGCTAGGGTTGATTGACGCAACCTTCATGCTCTGAGCCGCTTGCTTAATGCCTTCTTTAATACGTTTGTAAGTCGCACAACGACAAATATTGCCAGACATAAAACCATCAATGTCTTGATCCGTCGGATTCGGGTTCTGCTTTAACAAAGCGGTAGCAGACATGATCTGACCAGACTGACAATAACCACACTGCACAACGGCAATGTCTTCCCATGCCTCAACAACAGCATTACTTTCTTTTGATAGGTCAGACGAAGTCACCCCTTCAATCGTGGTAATTTCCTGTCCCTGAACACTACTGACCGGTGTCACACAAGATCGAATTGGGTTGCCATTCATGTGCACTGTACAAGCGCCACACAAAGCCATGCCACACCCAAATTTTGTTCCTGTAAGATTCAGATGATCACGAACAACCCACAGCAAAGGGGTATTCGGATCAACGTCCACTTCCTGTTTTTTCCCATTGATATCAAGAGAAATTTTCATCAAGCCAATCTCCACGGTTAAGTGATGAGCCAAGTTTTTAATTATTGTAAGAATTAGAATTACGTAATGATCAGAACGTCTGATTTCGATACCTGAATTAGATACCAGATTTAAATACCAAGCTTAGATAGCAACGTTGAATGAATAGAGATTAGTGAATAAAAACACTTAGCGAAATGGACAAAGAACAATTAGGTAGGAACGTGCAATAAATTTAGATAATCAGGCAAACCTATCATTAAAATACTTAACCAAGCGTTCAAACTGTATCCATTAATCGAACGCATGCCTCCCCCGAAGACCAAACAAAGCAAGCCTTCAGAGAGAGGTTATTAAAAATTAATACTCGGTTAAGACACTTTCAATCGCTCAACCATGGCCTTGCCCACACCCCCTGCCGATGCTGGGTTTTGACCTGTAATTAATCGATCTTCCACAATCACATGCTCCCCCCAAGGGGCCACTTTTTTGTAACCACCGGCTTTACGAGTTAACGCCTCTTCCAGCAAAAATGGAATATTATCTATGGTACCAAAGTCGATTTCTTCTTCACGAGTGAAACCTGTTACCGTCTTGCCTTCCAGAATAGAACTGCCATCAGCCAAGGTAATGGGTAATAACCCTGCTGGGCCATGACATACAGCCCCAACCACAGCCCCCTTATCGTATAAACCAGCAGTAATAGCCGCTGCGGCTTCATTGGTTGCTAAGTCAGACAACAAACCAAAACCACCTGGATAAAATACGGCAAGGTAATCGTCGGCATTCAATTGAGATACAGGCACGGTATTGTTAATGCGGGTCTGGAAATCATCATCCGCTAAAAACAATTCATTCACACCGTCTTTTACATCTTCACCGTACATAGGTGCTACGCCACCATTGATGGACGCTAAATCGTATTCAAAACCGGCATCCAACAACTCATGAAGTGCATGCGTTAATTCAGGCGCGTAGGTGCCATTTGGCTCATTGGTTTCGCCCAACGTTCCATGATTCGTTACTAAAATTAAGACCTTACTCATAATGAACTCCACCGATACTTCAAATGTGATTGCTTTCACTCATCGTTTGAACCAAGTTCTAAGCCTCGATTTAAACCTCTCTTCGAAATCATTCCTGCATAGACACGTCTTATTCAGGTAATGCGCTTCAAAGAGCACTTGGAAAGTCAGTAAAGCCATCATAAACTTCATCACTGAGTCCGATAATAACCAAATTATGCAAATAACTGTTGCTCAGGAACAATAATGATATCGTTTGAAGGTATTGCCGAATTCATTGCTGTGGCAGAAACCCAGGGGTTTTCCTCTGCTGCGCGACGCCTGGGGGTTTCTACCTCCCACGTCAGCCGACGTGTTTCCGCGTTAGAGTCCAGCTTAGGCACGGCGCTCTTGGCCAGAACCACACGTAAAGTCCGACTGACCGAAGCAGGTCATCAGTATTATCGACGCTGTTCTGAATTAATGTTCGGTTTGGAAGAAGCCAACGAACGAGTTTCCAGCGAGCATGTAAAACTTAGCGGAACTTTGCGCGTATCTGCTGCAGGGGAGTTTGCAGAAAAGTTCGTAGCGCCTGCGTTGCTTGAGTTCGCAGCACTGCACCCAGAACTTTCTTTGGACATTGATTTCAATTCCCGCATGGTCAACTTTGTAGAAGAAGGTATCGACTTTTCCATTCGATACGGTCGATTATCAGACTCGGGCTTAGTCGCTAGAAAACTCGTGAACAGAAACCTCATCGCTGCAGCCAGCCCTGAGTATCTGAAACAACATGGAACGCCTCAACACCCAGAAGACCTAAGGGACCATCAGTGTCTCATTGCGAATAACGATGTGTGGTTATTCCAGTCAAAAGATGGCCCGATGGAAGTTAAAGTAAAAGGAAAATTAAAGACCAACAGTGCCCGAAGCCTTATCAAAGCTTGCCAATTGGGCTTGGGGATTACCTACATGCCTGTGTCCAGCCTTGGGGATGCCTTCAACGATGGTAGTCTACAAACCGTACTTGAACCTTACAGCACCAAGGACATCACCACTTGGATTGTATACGCCAACCGCAAGTACCTGCCCTCCCGAGCTCGGCTCGCGGTAAACTTCTTGTTGGAATATTTTAAAGATTGGGAAGAGTCGTGATGCATTTAAAGCATCACTTGCACTTGCAGTTCGCCAATCAAAAAGCCTAACACGGCACCAGCCACAATTAAGACCTTTTCATCTTCTTTAAAGGCCGGTCGTAACAAACCTTCAAACTCTTTAGGTGTGAGCTTATCCATACGCGAGACAATAGTGCTATTGATGTCGAGTGCATCCATCGCATAGGCTTCCACTTTTTTAGAGGTCTCTGGCAGCATTTCCATGCTTTTCTCAACCACATACGCTCGAATTTCTTCGAAACGATCCGATCCTAACGCGTATTTAACCAAAGGACGCGCCCTTCCCAGTTGCTCTTCGGACGCTTCTTCCACATGCTTTTGAATCAAATCAACCAAACGGTCCGAACTGGGCCCCCGCATCACCTCTTCAATCATGTTAGCAGGGGTTAACAACTCTTTAGCGATTAATGTTGCGTAATCTTTTGAGACTTCTTTTTGTCGAGCAATAAACTTACCTTGCACATTAAAACCAAAGATTTTTACCCGATTCAAAGGTCTGAACAACAAAGTAAGTGCTAACCAATCACTGAATAAGCCAACCGTGCCACCGAACAAAGGCATTAACCAAGGTTCGTGCCATATCAGCCAACACAGTAACTGAACCATGCCCAATGCAAGCCCAAACCAAAACCCTGCATTTCGAAAGAACACAAACTCTTTAGCCCCGATCTTTCTGAAAATTCGTACAAGCAGTGTTTTATCTTTTACTAAATTTGAGATCAATAAATGCTTAATGTCGATGTACTGATTAGGGTCTTTGCGAATGTCTAACCAAATGGATTCGGCAATGTCAGGAATTTCTTTTTGAATTCGCTTTATCACTGCGTACTGAGCAAAGTTCGGCAAGCGGTGCCAATATTCAGGGACGAAACTCTCCCCCACGTCGCGAATCATTCGGTCAGTCATTAGGCGAAGATGTTGCTCGACTTCTTTCACCATACGATTGATATCCAATCGCTCAATCAGCTCTTCCAACGTCAATAAGCGACCTAGCAACAATTCAGTTGCAGACGTCGCCATCTTAGTTGCTTTGCGAGGAACTACCCCCTGCCAACCAAAAGGCTTAATGCCTTTGTACTCGATAGGAAGAAACATCATCTCCAAAGCGAGCACTTTCGTGATGTAGCCTACAAATCCTGCAATTAGGGGCATAAGTAAATAATGAGGGTTATTTTGTATGTCTAACCAGATATCTTGAAGTTCCATTTCTTGCCTTTTAAGTCGCCTTGCCCAACAACGCCCTAGATTAATTGATTGCGTTATCAATAGAAGAAATCAATTCTACTCAACAACCCCACCAAATTGACAGACAATCCAACACAATCTCAAAAAATTAATCATCATCGTGATAAAGATCACACTCATTTATTACTCGAATGAGGAATAAACCACTAAATAACGAACCCTTGTCTAAGGTATTACTCCTATACTAGGTCTACCTTTATTAAAAACGATAACCCAATGCAGTTAACTCATGCTCGATGAAATCACCCAGTTTAAAATCAGACTCCGTTTGTACCTCACCATCTTCGGAGCCGCTATTGCATCTTTTTTTAGTGCAGTGCAATACACTCGCGGCGAGATAATCACCGCCAGTATCTCGTTATTAGGGTGCTTTTACTTTCTGCTGGTTATCTACCTCCTAATTCAGAAACGCTACTATCTTTGGAAAGGCAGAGCCTATCTGCTGTTCATTCCTGTCACGATATTGAACATCATCTATCTGCACCCCGATTTTGGAATCTATTGGGCTTACGTTGGCGTTGTCAGCTTCTTCTTAGTTATGGATTTGAAAGAAGCAACAGCAGGCGCTGCCGTTTTCGTGATGGGCGCCTTTTACCTCGTATCCCCTCACTATCCCGACCCTGTTTTATACCGAATTTACGGCACGGTTCTTTTAGTCGGTTTATTCACGTTCTCGTTTTCTTATCTCATCGAACGCTTGCACACACGGCTCAATAAAATTGCGACTTACGATCCTCTGACCAATGCGCTCAACCGCTATACCTTCAACACCAGCATTGAGAAAACGCTGCACAGATTCAAACGCTATGAAACGCCTTCAACCCTACTGTTACTGGATCTCGACCACTTTAAAAAAATCAATGACACTCACGGTCATCAAGCTGGCGATTCTGTTTTAACGCAAGTATCTCAACTGATACTCGAACGAATACGATGCAATGATCAGCTGTTTCGTTACGGCGGTGAAGAATTTGCAATACTACTGCCGCAGACCAAACTCACCGAAGCGACTAAACTTGCTGAAGACCTCAGACAGATTGTCGAAGCTCACGATTTCAACATCGGTCATTCAGTGACGTTCAGTGCGGGCATATCGGAAGTTCAAGATGGAGATTGGACGGCCAGCTGGGTAAAACGTTGTGATGCAGCGCTGTACCAAGCAAAAGCGGATGGTAGAAATCGAGTAATTTCGGCGTTATGTAAAACAGAAAATCAAAACTAAAAAAGAGGCGTTCATAATTAATTGCACTGAAGACCTCTAAATACTCTATATGAAGGCCTGCCGACCTACATCAAACGACCCTATCCACTACTAACAAAAAGCAACGTTTAAAGCCTGCAATTTCATTTCTTGGCTTGAGGCTTGCTAGATCCAATGCATACAGATTAAAAATTTAGGCGTTATGAAAAACTATCAGAATATAGCGGCTTATTTTTTCAATCTGCATAGCAAATTGGGAATCGGAAAGAAAGTTATGTGTTCTGTCATTACAAATAGAAAACATACATTCACTTATCACCTGAATTCAGATAATAAGTGATTTAAAGACCGATTAAACTTTATATTCACGAGAGTAGTATTCCAAGAAAGGACATCAATCAGCTCGTTGGATCGAGCGTACTCTTTACATGAATAAGGCTCATTTATGTCTATTGATATAACGCTATTGTGTTGTCCCGATTGTGGTGGTCAATCAAGCCTCAAACTCAACCAAAACAATCATAATTTACATTGTACAACTTGCAATAATGAGTACGCCTACAATAATGGTGTCCCCATCTTTTTGGACACAACCACAATTAATGCAAACCAAGTGTCTGGACAGCAGACTGCCATATCATCGATAAAACAGGCATTGCATAAAATAACAAGACCACGGCATCACTCTATCTACTTTGATACTTTAGAAAGCTCATTACAAAACGGGATAGAACTGGATAAATTCATACAAGACTTTTCTAATAAATCCAACGTTTTAAATGTGGGTTCTTTGGCCAAACAATTAACCAAAAAGGACGTTAATATTATTAACTTGGATATTTCACATTATAACAATATTGACGTTGTAGCAGATGCCCATCGTATTCCTATAAAAGACGGTTCTTTAGACGGAATCATCATCAAGAATGTTTTCGAACATATTCGAGAACCTATCGTTGTTCGTGATGAACTATTTAGGACATTAAAGAAAGGGGGGCGAATTTATGCAAAAGTACCTTTTATGCAACCGTTTCACGCAGTACCCAATGACTTCCAACGCTATACAATCAATGGTCTTAAAGAGTTTTTTAAAGATTTTAAAGTTCTAAAGCATGGTATTGCAATTGGCCCTTCGAGTACCATCAGCTGGATGTTAATAGAATACTTTGCCATGTTATTTTCATTTAACACCGAAACGGGCTATAAGGTTTCATTACGAATAGCGTCATACTTATTCTTCTGGGTAAAATATCTAGATGTCTTTTTAAGGAAGAATGTCCGTTCTCATACCTTGGCATCAGCCTTTTATTTAGTATTAGAAAAACCCGCCTAAACCGCTTTTTTATAACAAACATCCCTCGCCCCTGATCTTAGCGCTCAAAGCGACAACTCAACACCATAGATTAGGGGCTCAACTTTTACCTAGACATAGCTTTATGCTAAAAGCCAAACAAACTCAGTGGCATCCACCGCGCCTTTGACCCCCCCTAAAACCTCTCTGTGTTCTAACTGAGTTATTTCATAATTAGCAGCGTAATGCGTGCGTATTTCATCACCCACTATTGAAAACGGAGGGCCTTTCATCAACGATTGATCGTACTCGTAACAAATCAGCAGCTGAGGCGCCCTCGACGTAACACGCTGAATATGCTCGGTGTATTGTTTGCGCATCACCGACGGTAAAGCCACCAACGCAGCGCGATCGTAGATAGCGTCAACGTCCCCCAACACCGCAGTCGATGTATCGAAGACATCGCCAACCAAAACATCAATGCCCCTTTCATAGTATCGAATGTGGTTATCGCCAACGGAGACAACAGGTTCAATACCCAGCTCCTCAAACAACTCACGAACGGCCCCTTCATTTAGCTCGGCACCAACGACGTTATAGCCTTGTGCCAATAACCACGCTATGTCCCTACTTTTGCCACACAAAGGAATAAAAACTCGAGCACCTTGCTCTAATTCCAATGCGTGAAAATGCGTGACCAGTAATTGATTGGCTTCGCTCTCATGAAAACCAATGTCACGGCTTGCCCACCGTTGATGCCAAAAACTTGCGTCCATAAAACCTCCTAGCCCCCTGAATAGACTTAAATTGAATAGAGCGTGAATTGATTGCTCTTATTAACGTTCAAAACTAGGGTACAACTTCAAGTCAACTTGAGGTCAAGTGATTAATATGTCCAATTCAAATGCACTCGATATTGGTAAAGTCGCCAAAGAAACAGGATTACCTGCATCCACGCTTCGCTATTACGAAGACAAGGGACTGATAAAGTCTAATGGCCGAAATGGCTTGCGACGTCTCTTCCCCAACAACGTGATACAACGCTTAGCACTCATCTCGCTGGGCAGAATGGCAGGCCTTTCTCTGGATGAAATCGGCACTATGTTCACGGCTCAAGGGCCAGAAATAAATCGAGAATTACTGTCAAACAAAGCCGATGAACTGGATGAAAAAATCAAAGAACTCTCCGCCATGCGCGATGGCCTGCGACACGCAGCGGCATGCCCTGCACCCAGTCATTTTGAGTGTCCTAAATTTTTGAAGTTATTGGATATTGTGGGAAAAAGTAAAAGGAAAAAGAGAGTTAAATCTAAGCCTATTTAAACGTTTAATCTAACAGGTTTTGCTACTTTAGTAGTCTGACACCATTAAGCTATGATTCAGTTGTTACCTATTCACTATGCTACCTAAATAAAGCATTAAAGTACTTCATTGGTAACTAACCTATTGATCCTACAAACCGTTGATACCTTTACTTCGCCACCTACTCTCTCTGTAATTACTGAACCATTGTAATACTGTTGAGTATTGCCTACTATGTAATCAATCTAGATTGATTACAGGTTTTCGCTATGGGTAGAGTGATAAGAAACAAATATCCTCAACTTGATTTTATTCTATGGGATACAAAAGTTCAGAAGCTTACCCCAACTGAAGCGCTAGAAGCGTATGAAAAGCGTTGGGGATTTGTTGATCAGAATAATCTAAGTGCAGCGGAACAAACCTTAATTAACAACCTTATTGCCAATGCTGGCGGTCTATTTCTTCCTGCTAATTAATGAGTAATTACAAACTCGCACATCACAACATCATTGAATCAGCACTTAAGAACTTCAATAACGACTTCTTAAAAGTGCATAACATCCTCTTTGGTGGTGGCACCCGAATCGCCCTTGAGCTGAATGAATTCAGAGAATCTATAGATATAGATTTTCTTTGCCCAAATAAAGAATCTTACCGAGCGGCACGCCAAGAAGTCACTAATGTAACTCTAGGTCAACTTGTACATGAGGATTTTGTCTACGCACGGGATATCCGAGCAGACAGAGATGCAATACGATTATTTATTCAGTTTAAAGATACAAACATCAAAGTCGAGTTCGTTAACTTTACTGATTATAATTTAAAGCCTTATGAACGAGATTACTTCCCTGTGCCTAGTATTAATAAAGCATCTTGCTTTACCACAAAACTGTTAGCAAATTGTGACAGGTATAAGAGTCCTCCTTATAAAGATATTTTCGACTTGGTCATCATGCATGAAGCTTGGGGAGACATCCCTAGTGAGTCGCTAATTGAAGCCGATAATCATTACGGGGCAGTAGTGATAGATAACCTAAAGTTTGCGTTAAATGACGTAATATCCTGCACAGAAAAATATAGAGAATGCGCTAAAAATATGAGCATAGACCCCATATGGTTTGACAATAAGTTTATTGCCTCCTCTAAATCACTTCTTGAAAGCGTAGAAAAAGTAACTTAACTACATTTTGTAATTATGCATAAACAACTAAAATCACGTGTTTAAACACACATTAAAAACACTATGCTCGATAAACTTGACGTTAAACAAATGCGCCTTCTTCTACTTCTGGAAGAAAAGGAAAACATCAGTCGAGTCGCAGACACGCTGAATGTCAGCCAACAAGCAGTCAGTGTGCAGCTAAAAGCATTACGAGCTATTTTTCACGATCAACTGTTTGTCCGTCATGGTCACAAAATGGTGCCCACGCCCAAGTGCGGGCGTTTATGCCTAAAACTGAAAGGTATCATAGAATCACTAGAAATAGACGCTCAACCGGAGACCTTTGACCCTAAACGACTACAACAACAGATCATCATTTCTGCCACGGATTACGCCCAACAAAGTGCCTTAGTCAAGATTTTTGCCAATCTGAGAGAGGAAGCACCAGGGCTCAAATTAATAGCTAAAAACATAGAGATAGACACCCTCGAAGCATCATTACGCGAAGGTAAGGTCGATCTCGCAATCAGCATCCCGGATTTTTTACCTGAACAACTCCCCTACAAGATGCTGTTTAGAGAAGAGTATCAATGCGTAGCTAATGTCGACGCTGCGATCACAATCAACCATTTCACTGATCTCAACCATTTTGATCATGTCATCATCTCTCCTTCTCGTGCGAATCTGAAAGGGTCTTCAGAACAATGGTTTAAGGATCAAGGGTTGAACAGAAACATAGTCGCGTCAATTCCCTCTTTTAATCTCTTGTCGAGCTACTTGAAAAACACCACCGCCTTGGCGTTTATCCCTTCACGGCTGTTACCCACCCCCGATTTAAAAACGATAGCATTAGATCGAGCGCCCCCCGGCTTTGATTTAGTCGTCGCTTGGCACCCAAAAACAAGCCATAGCCCTTTGCACCGTTGGCTGATCGAAAAGTTAGTCGAAAGTATAAAGGAATAGTTAATCCTCAAAGCGGTATAAAAGAAGACAAAAAACCACTGTTCAAGACATTGAGCAGTGGTTGATTCAAGGTCTATTCAGACAACAGGTTAAACTTAACTTTTCGTCCAGCTGAATTGTTGGAACGGTTTATCAAGAGGCGTTTTTGCGATGTGGTTGGTGTAATTACTGATCACCTTCTGGGATAGCCCTAAAATAATTTCAAGCACTTGACGTTCACCATAACCGGCATCGTAAAAATCTGAAAGCTGCTGCTCGGATACCTCGCCTCGCTCTCTAACCATAGCCAGAGTAAAATCATACAAGGCTTGTAACTTAGCGGTCGGCATTGGTTGGCGTTCTCGTAGAGCTTCAGTCAAAGCTGGATCAACGTTCATTGAATGCGCAACACCGGTATGCGCAGGCACGCAATAAGTGCAATTATGCTCAACGTTAATGCATTGCCAAACCACGGTAATTTCTTCTGCATCGAATGAAGAATTTAAAAAAGACTCATGCAGTTTTTGATAACCCTCAAGTGCACCAGGAGCATTCGCTAAAACAGCCATTAAATTAGGTACCATGCCAAACTCTCTTTTCGACTTCTCAAGTAATGGCTTACTTTCCTCTGGGGCGCTTTCAATAGTGTGCAGTGTAAAAGTACTCATTAAATATTTACTCCAAACGTTTAATCAATCTTATTAACAGCATCGACACCGATGCTTCAAGCCAATGACCTACCAAACAACACACACTTTACCGAAGTGCGTTCCTTCCTTTTGTCTCTCGAAGGCCTGTTTAAGTTCTGTAAAGTGAAAAGATTTATCAATAACGGGGCGACAATCGTTGGTTTCTAATGCTTTCACGTAATCAATTTGCTGCTGTCGACTGCCAACAAGCAAGCCTTGTAAGCGAATTTGCTTGAACATTAACGCAGCCGTTGGAAGCGTGCCTTCAAAGCCGGTCAAAACGCCAATTAACGAAATATGTCCACCAGCAGCAGCCGCTTCAATGGATTGATCCAACGTCCCCGGGCCACCCACTTCAATAATGTGAGATGCCCCGACACCGTCCGTCAGCTCGAGAACTTTCTCGCCCCAGTTCGGGATTTCACGGTAGTTAATCACCTCGTCAGCGCCAAGCGCTTGGAGCTTTACTAACTTCTCTTCGGACGAAGACGTTGCGATCACTCGAGCACCGAACATCTTGGCAATTTGAAGTGCCGCAATAGAGACCCCTCCAGTTCCTAACGTAACGATCGTATCTCCTGCTTTAAGTTGACCGTCACTCACCAAAGCACGCCAAGCCGTTAAGCCCGCTGTCGTAATCGTCGCAGATTCCCAGTGAGACCATCCCTTGGGTGCTCTCGTGAATGCGCTAACAGGTCGCGTTATGTAGTGAGTCGCCATACCATCAACACCATCACCCGGTGTATTCGAGAAATTACTGACTGACGCGTTCGCTGGCCCATCTTGCCAATGAGGAAAAAACACAGACACCACATGGTCACCCACACTGAACTCAGTCACATCTTCCCCCACGGCTTCAACAACACCTGCGCCATCAGAAAGTAAAATGCGTCCATCGTCAGTGTCGAGCGCACCCTCAGCCACCAAAAGGTCGTGGTAATTCAATGACCCAGCATAAATGCGAACTTTGATTTCGCCCGATTGAGGGTTTTCAGATTCATCAACGTGGGTCACTTCAATATTATTTAGACCACCTGGCTGCTTAAGGGTAAGTGCTTTCATGGGAACTCCTTCAATTAACTTTGTAATTGCAGAAAATTGTAAGATCATCACCAAACAAGAACAATAATGTGAAAATTGTACATTCAACAACTTTTTAGTTGTTCGATGTAAAACATCTCATCATCATGTTCCATCACAATCAACCACTACTGACATATACTGACAGTAGCCCTATGAGACACTTAATTTTTCCCAATTCTGAAGTGAGAAACATCATGGAACATACCGTCGAAACCGCATTAACAATGAACGTAATCGCTGAAAAAGCGTGGGGCGTATTAGACTATTTCGGCGGAGTAGAAAAATTCAGTGTGGGTGTAGAATCATCACCTATCATCGGTAATCAAGCCACAGGGCTGGGCGCTAAGCGACACTGCGTATTTTATGACAAAAGCAGCGTTATCGAAGAAATCATCGATTACCAAGATAAAACCAGCCTCAAAGTTGTCCTTTCAGAATTCACCATGCCAATGAAAACCATGTACGCCGGTTTTAGAGTCGAAAAGCGCTCCGACACTCAATGTGAAGTGTTCATGCACATGAACTTCGTAATGAAATTTGGGCCACTTGGCGCGTTAATGGGCTTGATGATGCGACCAATGATGAAAAGCGTACAGAAAAAAATGCTGTCCGGCTTGGCCTATCATGCACTGACGGGGAACGCCATTGGTGACAAGCTGCCACCACAAGAAGAACTGGCTCAAGCCCTTGCGTAATCACTACGCACAAAGCCTCTGATCTCCTCTTGATACAAATTCGGCAAGAGAACCTTGCCGTCTTAACTTGGATTAAAATATCGAATAATCATGCGTTAATTTAAAATCAAAATTCCTTCAACCTTGCTCATCTTGTCTCTGCTTGAGACCATTTACTGGTATATGCCAGGCTCTACTCTTCTTGGCACCCAGGTTTAATATTCAGCCACTTCTCTAGCATGGACTTAACTTCATCATATTGAATCGGCTTAGAGAGATAGTCATCCATTCCAACGGCTAAACACTTTTCTCGATCACCTTTCATCGCATTCGCAGTCATGGCAACAATGGTAACCTGAGGATTCAGCACCTCCACCTTTCCGGAGCGAATCTGTTGAGTCGCCTTGTAACCATCCATCACGGGCATTTGACAATCCATAAACACTAATTCAAAGGGATTTTCCCTGTCATTTTTTAACTTTTCAATTGCCTCCAGGCCATTCCCTACGATTTCTACATCAACCCCAAAAGCACTTAAAATACCCTCTGCGACTTGCTGATTAATGAAGTTATCTTCAACCAATAAAACCCGAGCAGGTCGATTAGCCTCTCCCGTCATTGTCCTCTGCAATGAGTAATGAGTGATCAACGCTTTTGGCCTATCAGAAGCTTTGGATTCATCCAAAACCAAATTAAGTCCATCATGCAAATCCGACATCGCAACCGGTTTTGGGAAAAAAGCATCGAAGCCCAGTGCCTGAAACGTATCAGTATCGCCTCGATCAGCGATCGAAGTCATCATTATTAGCTTCATACGATCAAATTGAGGATTGGATCGTATTATCTGGCCCAGTTCCTTTCCATCCATCTCAGGCATTTGCATGTCTAATATTGCTACATCAAATGGCAATACCTCTGAATCGTTCAGTATACCCAGCGCTGTTTTAGCATCTTCCGCTTCCTCTACGACGGCGCCCCATGCACCTAACTGCCCACGAAGTACCTCTCGATTGGTACTATTATCATCTACTATTAGTATTCTATGATTGGCAATGTCCATTGTGGGGATATTTTGGTGGGCTAACTCACTTTTCTGTAATAATAAATCGAAAGTAAATGTACTCCCCTCCCCTTTGATACTGTCTGCATTGATGCTCCCTCCCATTAATACACAAAGCTGCTTAACAATCGACAATCCCAACCCTGTACCACCATATTTACGGGTCGTAGACGCATCTTCTTGAGTGAAGGCATTAAATAATTCATCAATCCGTTCTGATGAAATGCCTATGCCTGTATCCGACACTTGGCCTATCAATCGATACTCGGTGCCTTCCTCCTCAGAAGGCTCTAACCGCATTCGAATAATAATTTCACCTTTCTCTGTGAACTTAATTGCATTATTGACAAGATTGCTCAAAATCTGCCGTAAACGTCCTGGATCCCCCTTAACCATGCTCGTTTGAATTGAAGACATATCAAGAATGAACTCGAGCCCTTTTTCCTGTGCGCGATAACCCAAGGCCTGACTAAGTTCATTAAGTTGAGCCCCCAAATTAAAATCAACAGTTTCAATTTCCAGTTTACCCGCCTCTATTTTCGAGAAATCCAAAATATCATTAATGACGTTTAATAAAGAATCGGCACTGAATAAAGCCAAGTTGGCACAGTGCTTAGGTTGCTCCGCTAATTCAGAACGCAGTAACAACCCCAACATACCAATAACACCATTCATGGGGGTGCGTATTTCATGACTCATGTTCGCGAGAAATTCGGATTTAAACTGACTTGAACGCGCTAATTCCTCGGCTTTCGTCTCTAACTCACTATGAGCGCTAGACAAGCGTTGATGAAACTCTTCAGCCTCTGATCTTGCCTGCAACAAAGAAACCGTCATGTCATTAAATGTGTTCGCTAACTCACCCAATTCATCGTTGCTCTCTTTCTGAATGGTGACACTCAACTCACCAGAGGCCACCAACTTGGTCGCGGCAATCAAACGTTTTAACGGGAGCAAGACGGATTGCATTAACAAAACAGAGGATATCATGAGAAAAACGATGCCAAATACAGGCAACACAAACGTACCAATTACGATAGAAACATTGGCTGACTCTTTAGCTGCGACTTCCCTTCGCTGCATTAATTTTTCTTCAACGGCGATAAAGCCCAGTAACTGGCCTCGTATATCATCCATGATACGTTTACCCGTTTCGGCTTCTATCAACTGAATCACGTCCGTCATTTTTTCAGCCTGACCTTGATTTACCAGCCGCCGAGTATGAATCTCCGGTTTTGCGGCTTTTTCAATCCAACGAGACGCTGTATCCTCAATATTTATCAATCGACGGACTTGAGGAGGATTGTCACTGACTAAGGTTTTTAGGCTTTGGACTTCATCGTCCCACTGCAAAAGCGCGGCATCATAAGGCTCAAGAAAATTTTCTTTACCGGTTATTAGAAAGCCTCGTTCACCGGTTTCCATATCAATCATCAACTTTTCCAGTAAATGAGCTCTGCCTATCACTTCGTGGGTGTGCCTAACCCAGCTTGAAGTGTCTAAAGAAGACTGAATGTGTCGATAATTAAATACGGCTAAAAAGACGATTAATAGAACAGGAAGCAGAAAACCAATGAGAACCTTACTTTTAAATTTCAATTTAAACAAAAAGTTCATTCCCACATTCATTCCCTGATTCCCGCTCAGTTCAATTGTAATTGTTTATATTAGTCTATAACGCCATATATTGAGTAGGTGTGAGGCGCAACGATTTAGCGGATGTCAAATCACCCAATTAAAGCCTTCTGAAATCAGCAAACGGGAAAAGAGTTAAACCTTATAAAACCCCGCCGTTTGCAATCATCACGTCTACAGGCCACGGTTCAGGCGTTGCACAAATGCCATTCGGAGTAACAACCGCCCGTTTTTTTGTAAACCTGAAACAAAAAGATATGGGTATCACCAACATGCTCAAAATGTATCAAACCGTACCGGATACAATGATTTAACAGGCACTATCTAAAAAGAGTGTTTACTTAGCCCTCTACATTCACCTTACACCCCTGCTGACAAAGATGGTGATCAGGCCCAAATTGGAAGTATTCTTTTTTACTTAATAGATACTCAAGAATCGCTTCCAACCGTTTGGGCTTATTCAACCCCGGTCGATAGACTAAATAAATGGGCATCAACACCGCATGCCAATCCGGCAAGATTCTGACCAACTCCCCCTGTTTCAGCTCACACACCATGTTATTCACTGGAATTTGAGCGATGCCTAACCCTTCAACCGTCGCTCGTTTTATCGCGTCTATACTTCCGCAATAGAAATTACTAGAAACCTCGATAGATACCGACTTATCGCCTGAAATCAAAGTCCAAGGAACAACATCCGGATTGTACTGAAATCTAAGGCAATTATGATGAGTCAGATCTTCAGGCAGTTGAGGAATACCATGCTCTTCAAGATATTTAGGGCTGGCAACCAATACTCGAGTGCTATAGCCAATTTCTTTCGCTACCAAGCGATCATCCACCACTTGCCCAACCCGAATCGCAAGATCAATGCCTTGAACAAAAAGATCATCAAACGCATAAGACAAATCAAGGGAGATCTGCGCTTTAGGCCACTGTTTTAAAAACTCAGGAAATATGTCCTGTGATAAATTCGCCCCCATGGCTGGAGGGGCTGAAATACGAATAAGCCCTTGCACCTGCTGCTGAATTTCACGTACATCCTCACTCAGCGATTTGAACTCTTCCACCAAATGATCCGCTCTACTCAATACAACTTGGCCGGCTTCGGTGATTTGAATCTTACGCGTTGAACGCTCCAACAATTTGGCGTTGAGGTGATCCTCCAATTTAGAAATGGCTTTACTCACAGTGGATTTGGGTAAACCCATTTCATCCGCGCATTGAGTCAGGCTCAACAAACGGCAAGTCGTCACGAAGATTGATAAGGTTCTAAAATCAATAGTTTCTAAATTGCGAACAATCACTTTCTAATTCACCTATTGTTTCTTAATTATTGAAAGAATAATCTACACCCAACCAATTAACAATCGTTTCGATGCTTAAGAGCACTTATAGACAAGCGCTCTATAAACAGTCGTTCGAACAAACATAAAGTTTCATAATTTAAAATTGGAGTAATGAAATGTCTGCTTCTTTAGACCTGTTTTCTGGCGTGCAATTAGGTGATGTTCAACTGGCTAATCGTGCAATCATGGCCCCTTTAACCCGAAGCCGAGCGGTGGACCATGTCCCGACCGACTTGATGGCTGAATACTATGCCCAGCGCGCAAATGCCGGTTTAATCATTGCTGAAGCTACTATGGTGGCGGAAGATGCCTCTGCGTTTATTAATGAGCCAGGTATCTATTCACAAGCGCAAATCGAAGGGTGGAAAAAAGTCACCGACGCCGTTCATGCCAAAGGCGGTAAAATCTTTTTACAGCTGTGGCACGGTGGTCGAGCCAGTCACCCGGATTTAAACGAAGGGAAAGTACCTGTTGCGGCAAGTGCCATTGCTATTCAAGATGAAGTTCATACGCTGGAAGGCAAGAAGCCTTACACAGTGCCAAGGGCCTTGGAAACGAATGAAGTAGCATCCATCGTTGAAGCCTTTAAACAAGGGGCGATCAATGCAAAAGAAGCTGGGTTTGATGGCGTAGAAGTTCACGGTGCCAATGGCTATCTACTCGACAACTTCCTTCGTGATGGGTCTAACCAACGCGACGACCAATACGGCGGCTCCATTGAAAACCGCGCTCGCTTGTTGTTTGACGTAATCGAAACCGTGATTGATGTTTGGGGCGCAGGAAAAGTAGGCGTTCGTACTTCGCCTCTGAATGGCTATAACAGCATGAAAGACAGTGACCCAGTCGGTTTAACACGCTGGTTGGCTGAAAACCTAAATCAATACAATCTTTCTTACTGGCACGTAATGCGTGCAGATTTTCTGGGTGAACAACAAGCAGACGTGATGACGCCGGCACGAGAACTGTATCAAGGCAACTTAATGGGAAATATGGGATACAGTAAAGATGAAGCCTCTAGCGCCATTGCGGACACTCAACTGGACGTAGTTGCTTTTGGTGTTCCTTTCCTAGCAAACCCGGATTTGGTTGAACGCTTCAAAGCTGACGCACAACTGAATGAACCGAAGCCAGAAAGCTTCTACATGGGCGGCGCCGAAGGTTACACTGACTACCCAGCAATGGTGTAAAGTAAGTAACTTAAAAACCTATCGCAACCAACCGATGAGCGCATACTGTTCAACGGTTGGTTGTCTGTTCACAAGACTGGCGTATTTCCTTATCTCTTAACATCTAAAGCCACCCCAACACCCCGACAACGAATACGGCCATTAACCCAAGAAGGCTGACAACAAAAGAAATACTGCGAAGAAGCTTTAGATTTACATAATAAAAAAACATGTGAGCAACACGCCCCACCAGATAAACAATGGCGCTCATGTTTAACCAATCAGGATTAGCAGAGGATAAAATAGCAAAGCCTACAAACAGTATAAATATAGATACGCTTTCGTTGGTGTGAGAAAGCGCTTTCGATGCTCTAAAATGAAAATCACTGTGATCTGCAGATATTGGCTGACCAAGAATATCCTTTGCCTTAAGACCGAAAATATCTACAACAATCAGTTGTAGGAATAGGGTTAAGCCTGCCAAACCAACCACTTGAATCGCAATGGTGTAAGGTTCAATAAAGTCCATTAAAAAGCGCCTTATTAATATTAAGGAGATTACAAGCGAATAAGCCGTAACAGCCAGAGACGGCTGCTATGCGTCTTCACTAAACGCATTAATACACTCGATCAATTTAAGCGTGATATGAATTACCTTCGATAAGTATTTGACCGTCTCGCTCTCTAAAGCCATAAATAAGAAGGCCGGGGTCTTGACGGTGCTCTAACGCCACTTTCCACAACACGATGACATGATCCGGGTTTCTATGAATCGTCACTAAATCCGCGATGGTGTGTTTGCCATAAGTATCGTAATTTTCTTCGATTTGTCGATTAAACTCTTCCTCTGGAAAGTGTTCAGATGGGTTTTCATCAATAAAATACTGAATAAAATCGCGGTAGTTCTTATCATTCCATGCTTTCTCGGTGTGCTCTGCCAACGGCTGAACTAAATCGAGTATTTCCTTGTCACTCAGACCTTTAGATTCCATCGTTCTATCTCTATTTAATATGGGAAGGTTTAGGAAGTCAGTTCCTCATTTCTCAAAACACTAAAAATGACCGCCCCTAAATTTATTCACGAACCATTCTGCCCTGAGTTCGTTAGAACTTTCAATATATTAAAGACCTACCTATGCATCATCTCTTTTATTCGTTGACTTAGTAAAGCCACCGTCTGAATTGTCTTCAACCTCTGCGACGAAACCATTAATTAGCACGCCTGCTATTGTTATCCCCCAAACTATGAAAAAGTTAAGATCCAAAAAGTAACTAACCACCCCCGAAATGATTGTTAGAACAGTAAAACTCATAAAAAAAGTTAGCCACTGCACCTGTTACTTCCTTGTCATTCTTTTGATGAAGCTTTAACTATTCATCCAAGCCTTCGAGAAGATTGGTCACTAATGATATTAAGATATCCGTAACACTATTAATATCTTCAGGCATGGAAAGCGCGGTTATGGAATAACCTTCAACGAACGGAATAATCATCGAAACTGATTTAGATAGCCCACTCTCAGAGTTCGCCACAGGTCTAAGTTTCTCAGACAAAATCACGACCATTTCTCGGTAGTACTGTTTTATATAATCATCGATAGCTTCGTTGCGCGTTGAAATAGCCCAGTACTCTCTAAATAACCGACACATTTCGGTGACTTCTAAACCGTGCCTTAAAAAGCTTTTTAATAACGCTTCAAGATCATCCTGCAATGCTTCTTGAGACTGTATAGCCTCCGTATTCCTTATTTCTTCAAGGCAAGATTGAAAATACCTATCTGCCATGGCCTTAAGCAGCACATCTTTATTTTTAAAATAATACTGTACGTTACTCAAAGACATATCCGCTAATGACGCAACTTTTCTCATCGTTACACCATAATCGCCTTCGTTCTTCAGCAGTCCTAAAGCGACATCCAGAACTTTTTCAGCCTTAGCGTTTTTCTTCATACATACACTCTTACCGATAGAAATATATTCAATGTTAAAACAGTAACTTAACTATTTCTCAGAAATTTCTCTTAAATTACATTTGACAGAGTAGGTCAACCGACCTATATTCTCAAAAAATTAGGTCAGATGACCTACACAAAAGAAAAGAACGAAGCACACCAATACAGGCCATTTCCGAATGGATATTACCAAGCTGGCGTTCGTAAACTTCCTAACATTGTTGCGACCGAAGCACTGAAACAATTCAAATTGACATAAGAGAGAAGAATACAAATATGAAAATTTTAAACTTGGTCTTTCACCCAAACCTGAATGACTCTCGCGTAAACAAAACATGGAAAACCCAATTAGAAGAGTCAGGAAAAATCACAACAAGCCGAGATATGTATGCTGAATACCCTGACTTTCAAATAGACATTGAAAAAGAACAAGCACTACTCAAAGAGCATGATCGCATTGTGTTTCAGTTTCCTTTGTATTGGTACTCCGTGCCTCCTCTTCTAAAAAAGTGGCTGGACGATGTACTCACGTATAACTTTGCCTATGGTTCTAAGGGCGACAAACTCAAAGGAAAAGACATGCAACTCATCGTGTCTGTAGGAGGCCATCAAAAGTTCTACTCTGGCTTTGACCTGTACGCAACACTCCCCGAGTTATTGAAGCCTTTTCAATTAACGGCAAACTTAACGCAAATGAATTACCTTCACCCCGAATGGATGTACCGAGCGGACAGCGCAGAATTAGAAACCATCACAACACACGGCTCGAAAATTGCCAAATCTATTAATGATCCCAAACGATCTAATGCTAGGCAGTACTTAAACGACAGCATGAGCTCTGAAATTGATGAAGTGTACAAAGAACTGGAGTTATAAGACGCTAGTTGTATACCAATGCCTTCAATCAAAAAATAAAAGCCAGCCCTTATGGGCTGGCTTTTTAGGGTTGGCGAAGTCGGTACTGAGGGTTAAACCGAATGCTATAACAGCCCTTATTATGAATTAGCCCCCTCAACTCGGTGCTTAATTAATGTAAGTACAGCGCTATGAAAGTCATCAAGTACAAAATCAGCCAGCCATTCCCCATACCAATTTAAATTGGTCGTCATCCGATACGTCGTACTTAGAGTCAGTGACGTTTGCCCATCGACTGTATCTAGGGAATAGAAACCAGAAAGAACATCAAAATACTTATCCCCTACAACTATGTGCGTATCAAGTTCCGCTATTTTCATTGATTCTTGATCAACAAGAACATCATAAGCCAGCAACTCTTCGACCTTTATCTCAGATATAACCTCTTGAAAGTTAACCCCCTTTTCCCATTCTAGATCTCGGATACCTCCCACCGCTAAACTCGGTGTACGAGCAGATAGAGGCTTAGGAAGCCCAATAGAATGTGAAATATTCCAAGTTAATTCCTCTGGTTTTATATTCTTGATGTTGGGTATCGTTCCCCAAACCACATCTTTATCCGCATTAATAATCACAGTATTCGTTACTGATTTTTGTATCGTTGGGGTCTCTATTGGCATTTCTAACGGGATGACTAAAAAAGGTAGCAATGCAAAGCAACTAGCAACGCCTTGGTTCGTTTTATCGCAATAATGCCTTCTAACAACACCGCCAATAAAGCCACCCAATGAAGACAAAGGTAAACAGATGGGAAGTAACATGAGCACACAAATTAACGTTTCAAGTGCAAAAAGCAGCGATATAAGAGACCAACCTATAATAGAAAGCCAGGGGGCATAAATGCGATACCGCCTATTATTTGCCTGATCTTTTGTGGCAAAGAATACTGTAATTACGCCAACTGACACGGGCGTTGCAATAAGCATTGCCATAGAAACAAATTCAACAAATGCCAGAGAATATTTTTCACCCAATGTAAAAATATAACCACAGACCAGTGCATAGACCGCACCAACCAAAAACCCACCTACCGAACCTCTATGCTTCAACTCATTCATCCTTAATAGTTAAACTCAGCATCCCGCTTAGTTTGTACATGTGCCAACACTCGTTCCTACAATCTATTTGCAATCACGCATTCAATTAAATCACTTAATCAAATAATAAATGCGACCCTTCTCCTAAATCTGCCAATTTATCTTCTTCGTTATACAGCGGGCAAGCTGTTAACGATAAACAACCACAGCCAATACATGAACTGACATTGTCTCTCAATTGGGTTAACTGTTTGATACGTTGATCCAGCAACTGATGCCAATAAGCCGAGAGTAACGACCAATCGTCTTTGGTTGGCGTGCGTTCATCCGGCAACGAAGCAAAGGCTTGCTTGATTTGTTCCAAGGAAATCCCCAGCTTTTGTGCCGCTTTAATAATCGATACTCGCCTTAACACATCTCGCTTAAATCGCCTTTGATTGCCCGCATTCCGCCAACTATGAATCAACCCTTTTTGTTCGTAAAAATGCAAAGCCGATACCGCGACACCAGAGCGTTTCGCAACCTGCCCCACGGAAAGAGCCACATGACCCTGATTCTTTTTGCTCATTATTTAAAATTTCATTTGACCTGAAGTTAACTTGAGGTTTTAAGCTGTTTCCTCCAAAGAGTCAAGGAAGCAAAACACCATGGAAACACCCGATAAGCACCAGCCCCATACCCTAATTATATTTTCCAGTGCCAGACAAAGTGGTAATACTGCACAATTGGTTTTTGATACCCAGCAGCAATGCCAAAGCGTAAAGCGAGTCTCTCTCGATCAATTGAACATCACGCCCTACAACTATGAAAATCAGTATCCAGAGGATGATTTTTATGAACTGGTAGAAGACATACTCGCGGCAGATAACCTAATATTCGCAAGCCCGGTTTACTGGGCAGGCACAACGGCAAACATAAAAGCACTGATTGACCGACTAACGGAACTGTGTGACGTACCGGCACTTAAACACAAAGGCCGAGCATTAAAAGGCAAGCGAGGCTTTTATCTGGCAACGTCTGTAAAAGATGAAGTATCACCCGCTTACTATGAATTTTTCCGTCATATATATGCGTATTTTGATATGGAATTTACAGACCAGCTTCATATCAACTGCACTGATGGCTATCAAAGCTCCGAACATAAACAGAGTATTATGCAGTTTTCACAAAATCTGAAATGGGACACCAGCCCAGAGCTACAGGCATAGAACAAAACGCTAAAGGCACAGACCTAAGATTAGCGGAATAAACACGACCAGTATCAGAGCCTGAATAACAGAGCTTAGGGCCGAACCGGCCCATGATACTGGTTCAGTAGACACATAATGGTGTAAGGACTTACAGTTAAAGACAGGGTATCCCAATGAATAAACTATCCTTTAACGGTATATGCCAAACTCTGAATAAATCCGACTGGCTTTAATCCACACGCAATCACCAACCCATAAATTCTCTAGATATTTCAATATCTTACCACGTCACACAAACCTCACATTCACTGATTCTTACATCAAAATTATCAGCGTTCTTAGCGTACCCACGTCGTCCGCTCTCATCATTTATCGATGAATGGTATAAATTTAGTATATACATATACTATAAATACAAATACCATATATACATATAGTATCTACTGCCTTTAAAAGCAGTAGATACTTTAATCACTCAACATAGGTAAAGTGCTATGAAAATTGATTGGAAAAAATTGGCAGGCGTAGAAAAACCTGAAGAAAGCAGAGGTTTTATGCTCTGGAAAACCTCGCAGCTTTGGCAAAAAGAAGTAAACAAAACACTTCAGCCGTTCGATTTAACCATGCAGCAACTCTTAATCTTAGCGGGGATTGGCTGGTTAACCCGCGAAGATCACCTTATCGCAACTCAAGTTGACGTAGCTCGCTTTCTAGAAATCGACAGTATGGTGGTTTCTCAAGTATTAAAACGTCTTGAGAAAAAGGCCTTAGTTGAAAGAGACGTCCACCCGCTCGATACACGAGCAAAGATAGTGCGTTTAACGGAGTTTGGAACAGAGACCTTCATCACCGCTCTACCTTATGTTCATCTACTCGAAGAAAAGTTTTTCGGTGAAAACCGACAACTCCTTGCAGACCTTCATGATATGTACGGTCGTTACAAATAGATGACTCTTTATCACTCTTAAAAACAACTTTAACGATGTTATTTAAAAGGGCAAAATGATGCAGCTTTCCCGTTATCTCGTACTTTTCAGTGGTCTAACCCTGTTCATTACTGGCTGTACTCCCACCGAGAGTTCCAGCCTTACCACGCTTCGTCCGGTGAAAACGGCCATAGTTAACGCCCCTTTATCTGTGCATAAAGGCGTTTTTCCGGGAGTAGCTGAAGCCACCCAAGCAGCAAATCTTTCATTCCGAGTATCAGGCCCACTCACCAACCTTCCTGCAATAAAAGGTAACTCGATCTCGCAGGGTGACCTGCTCGCGCAGATAGATCAAAGAGACTATGAAGTTCAGGTTCGTAATGTCAGTGCTTTATTGGAAAACGCACAAGCCTCATTGCGCCAACTGAAGAAACAATACCAACGATCAGTCACTCTTCAGCAGTCCTCCCCTGGCATAATCAGTCAGTTGGTTATTGATAAAGATAAAGCCGCCGTGGATGTTGCCGCAGCACAGGTAAAAGCCTATTCCGCTCAATTAGAAGCAAGCAAAGACGCGCTAAAGTACACAAGCCTAGTGGCGCCGTTTTCTGGTGAAGTGGTCGAGCGATTCGTTGATAATTTCGAAGATGTAAACGCGAAACAACCCGTGCTAAGGCTATTAGACACCTCACAAATAGAAATGACGGTGGATTTACCCATTCATTGGGCAAAGAGTGTCTCCGCCCTCTCGGATATTAAGGTTTCATTCAACGCGTATCCCAATCTCTCATTAGAAGCTAACGTAAAGGAAATCGGAAATGAGGCGTCGAACACGACCAACACCTACCCTCTTACTGTCATCATGTCCCAGCCTAAAGACATTCATATTTTACCGGGCACTGTGGGTCAACTTCATCTATCCGTCACGAACAGCCCCCAACAAAACGCAAACATCGTGATTCCTGATACCGCCATATTTTCATCCGATGCTGATACATCTGCGGTGTGGGTCGTTAATCAAGAAACACAAATGGTCAGTAAGAAAACAATAGAAATAGCAACCATCACCCCCAAAGGCGTCATCGTCTCCAGCGGTATCAAACCAGGCGAGCGTATTGTCACGGGTGGTGTTCATGCGCTGTCGGATGGCCAACAAGTCAGATTGATTGATCGCGGAGAGAGCTAATCATGAACGTAACCCAGCTCGCGCTCGATAACAAAACCGTTTCGTACTTCTCTTTACTGCTGATCATCCTAGCTGGCGTATTCAGCTTTTTCTCACTGGGTCAGTTGGAAGACCCTGAATTCACAGTCAAATCTGCTCTGATTCAAACCAGCTACCCCGGCGCCAGCCCAGGGGAAGTTGAATCGGAAGTGACGGACAGAATCGAAAAAGCGCTGCAAGAAATGCCAGAGCTCAAAAGCCTTCATTCAATGTCTCGTGCGGGCGAGTCCATTGTAAAAGTCGATATTAAAGCCGAGTACTGGTCAGACAAATTGCCGCAAGTTTGGGATCAACTGAGACGCAAAATAAATGACATAGAAGCAGCGCTTCCCCCCGGTACATCCAAACCGAGAGTCTTAGACGACTTCGGCGATGTATTCGGCCTACTCCTATCGATCACAGGCGACGGGTTTAACTACAAAGAATTAGAGAAATACGCTAAATCCCTTCAGAAAGAAATTAACCTCGTCGATGGCGTGGCGAGAGTCGAGTTGTGGGGCACTCAGCAAAAAGTGATTTACGTTGAAGTCTCTGAACAAAAAGTAGCGAAATTAGGCATTAATGGTGATCAGATTCAAGCCATTCTAAATCAACAAAATCTAGTATTGGATGGCGGCCATGTTAACACCGACAATCAGCGCTATCGCATCGTGCCATCAGGGCAGTTCACCGAACCGGAAGACATCGCCAACGTACTCGTTAAGGGCAAAAATAGCCTTACCACAGGAGCGGACCAACTGATCCGTATCGCGGACTTTGCCACCGTCTACGAAGGTTACCAAACCCCCGCTTATAACTTGATGCGGTTTAACGGCCAACCCGCCTTGTCTCTGGCAATTTCAAACATCAGCGGTGCCAATATTGTCGAAATGGGACAACGCGTAGACCAACTGCTTGCTGACGAATTACAGCAAATGCCGGTCGGCATTGAATTGAACAAAATTCACTGGCAATCGGATGTCGTCGATGACTCAATCATCACGTTCCTCATTAACTTTCTTGAAGCCTTCCTGATCGTGCTCGTCATTCTAACGTTGGCCATGGGATGGCGCATGGGGTTGGTCATTGGCACTGCCTTAGTGATCACCATTCTAGCGACCTTTACCTTTATGGCGATATTTTCAATTGATATGCATCGCATGTCACTCGGCGCATTAATCATCGCGCTGGGAATGATGGTCGATAACTCCATCGTAATTGCTGAAGGGTACGTAGTTCGATTACAAAAAGGCGAAACGCCCCAACAGGCGGCAATCAACTCAGCCAAACAACCTTCACTGCCATTGCTCGGCGCAACCATCATTGCGGTGATGGCGTTCTACCCGATCTTTGCATCCGTAGAAGACGCTGGCGAATACTGCCGAACCTTGTTCATTGTAGTCGCGGCTTCCCTTCTCACCAGTTGGCTTGTTTCCATCACTATTACTCCATTGCAGTGTATGGACCTTCTCAAAGCGGAAAAGCAGCAAAATGATAAAGAATCGACCGGTATTTTATTGTTCAGGCGCTGGCTGAACACCTGCTTAAAGCATCGAGCCATTACCTCGATAGCAATGGTATCGCTTTTAACTTTGAGCGTCATTGAATTCGGACAGGTCAAACAAATCTTCTTTCCTGAATCGGCCATGACCAAGTTTATGGTCGATGTTTGGTCGCCCGAAGGCACTAAAATAGAACGGGTAGAAGACCACATTAAGACCATTGAAGGCTATCTCTTAAATGATGAACGCGTCATCTCCATCGGCAGTTTCATTGGCCAAGGGCCACCTCGTTTCTACCTCCCCGTTGACCCTGAGTTACCTTACGCCTCCTTTGGGCAAATCATCGTGAACGTGCACTCGTTGGAAGAAGTAGAAGCCGTTACCTCCAAACTCGAAGCGTGGTTACCAAACCATGCGCCTGATGCACTGACACGCGTTCGTAAATACTCCGTAGGCCCTAGTAATACATGGAAGTTCGAAGCACGATTCAGTGGCCCTGCGGATGCAGACCCAGAAGTTCTCCGCTCATTGGCACAACAAGCCGAAGCCATATTACGCTCAACACCGCACGCAAAACACGTAAGAAATGATTGGCGCCAACAACAAATGGTCATCGTTCCTCAATACAGCCAAGACAAAGGCCGATGGAGCAACATCAGCCGACAAGAACTGGCCTACACAACCAAGCGGGCTTTTGATGGCGTGGTGATTGGCCAATACAGGGAAGACGATAGCCTCTACCCCATTGTATTGCGTAGATCCGCAGCGCCACTGGAAGGCCTGCAAGACTTACGAATACAGCCCAACCAAGCCAATTACACCGCCCCTCTCAGCCAAGTCACCAATGGCATTGATGTCCTGTGGGAAGACCCAATCATTTGGCGATTTAATCAACGCAGAGCGATCACCGTACAGGCCAGCCCCGAGGGCGTCACCTTCCCCCAACTGAGGGCAGAAGTGATTGATCGGTTTAACGAAATTGAGCTTCCAACGGGTTACGCACTGGAGTGGGACGGCGAATACGACAGCACCACAACGGCACAGCAATCGCTCATACCAGGCGTCATTCCTGCGGTCGCTATTATTCTGTTTATCCTCGTTGCGTTGTTTAATGCAATACGCCCAATGCTCATCATCTTATTAACCCTTCCGTTTTCAATCATCGGCATCACCTTCGGGCTATTAGGCACCAACACTCCGTTTGGCTTTTTGGCCTTGTTAGGCGCCATGAGCTTGACCGGAATGATGATTAAAAACGCCGTCGTATTGCTGGACCAAATCGAGCTTGAAAAGAAACTCGGCACCAAATCACCCAACGAAGCATTAATTGATGCCACGGTCTCTCGTGTGCGCCCCGTCTTACTAGCAGTCTCGACCACAGTGCTCGGGGTTATCCCGCTGATTTCGGATGTGTTCTGGCAAGGGCTTGCGGCTGCAATTATGGGTGGGCTCTCATTCGGTACACTCATCACACTGTTTCTCATTCCTGTTTTGTACAGCATCTTTTACAAGGTGAAAGTAGAAACCAAACAGACACAGAACGAGGCGACTGAAAAGGAAAGTGATACAGGTTCTGAAACAGGTAACCGCAACAGTCAACCTCAATGTACTTTCTAGAGTATAAATATAGAATCAAACCAGAGAGTCATCCCCTTTCATAGTCATGAAGGGGGTGGTTCAAGGCCTCGTTCATTAACTCATATTTATGAATATTTAAAACGCTTTACATAAAAGTAAGCTAACGGTCATCCTCAACAGAGTCTTGTTCAGTTTTACCTAAAGGTTGGTAACTATAGCCTTCAGCCATCAAAAGATATAACACCGACGCGCTTACTCCTGACACGACCATCGCAATGACATCCAAATGAACCACCGCAAACGGCACAGACACAATTAAAACCCAACAAATAAAAAACGATAACCACTTCGTTTGTAAAAACTCACCACAGTTATCGCATTGAATAATACGGCGTTTAAATGGATTTCTGTGTTTTGGCCCATTGTTGATGGACTCAGAATCAATTGTTTCACAGCACTTAGGACACAGAATGAACTTCATTGCTATTCCTCACTAATACTTCCCGCAACAATACTTTCAACAACATTACTTTCAACAGCTGTAAGGCCAGAGCGCTCGATAATTTCCGTTTCAACCCCATCAATACTTTTCTGATTCTTCCGAACCCAGTATTTCTCGATGCCTTCTTTGCCCTGCCTTTCCGACCACTTTTCCAAATCATCACGTTCATCATCAAAACTGAAATACGGGACCGACATTCCGCAGGAAGACTGAACCAAATTGATATCAAGAACAAAAATTTGCCTGGAAGCAACGCTGTATGGAAACTGAGAACAGTAGCTCTGCCACTCATCATCGCCTTTATGCAAAACTCTTGCGTTGCCGTATGCCCGAAGAATCAACGGTTTGCCTTCAAAAGCGCAAAACATCAACGTCATCCGTGAGTTTTGAAGCACATGAGAAGCTGACTCATTACCACTCCCGGTAAGGTTTAACCAGGCAATTTCGGTAGAGTTGATGACACGCAATGAATCCCCACCTTTGGGTGATAAATTGACCCTTCCAGTTTCTGCGGCGGTAGCCACGAAGTAGATCTTTTGATTCCCGATAAACTCAATATGCTTATCGGATAACTCCGAAAACTGCTTTCCCATACAATTAACTTCCTTGTTCAACCTAAAATTTAAAACGACTCAATAAATACCACTCACAAAGCACGACAAGAAATGGTAAAGCCACCACTCTATGTGCTCTTTGGGTAAAATGCCTATGTTTTTTTAACAAATAACATTGATTTTGAGAAATACATACGAAGAGTAAGGCAAATAAGATCAAGGAGAGAGAGGTGTTGCCAATAAAGTAAAAAAGTTTCTAAAAATCTCGATTAGCTCTTAAGATAAATTAGCATTCACAGACTGACTCTATCAAAGTGAAGTCTTTTGTATAAAAAGCACAGTAGGAGCTAACTTTTTTCACCCATTGATTCATCAACTTACACAAAACTTTTATTATTCAAGATTTATGTAATCAGAGCCTTGAGTTTTAGGCACATTAAATACCAAAATCTAATACGATCTCATCGTATTTTCCATTCTCAATAATCTGCTTTAACCCGTTATTAAAATCTTTCACCAATTGAGTTGCATCCTTTACATTGCGGGAGAAAATATTATAAACACCATTTGAACTCAAAGGCGGAGAAAGATACACATAAGGCTTTCGTTCAGCTTCCGAAATTTTTTCTAAATTTTCTTTAAACGTCGCTGTCGTCATCACCACAAAATGAACACGATTTGCAAATAGTTTTCTTAAATTCAGTAAATCTATGCTTACTTCTTCCCGAATTAAGAACGAGGCCTCCATGAACTCTTTTGAATGAATATATCCCCTTGTTACACCAAAAACATAGCCTTTAAGGTCTTCCAAATTGTTGTAGGTTTTTACGCCGTTTTCTTCCAAGCCGACGATGAAATCTTTAACTTCATAAATCTTTTCCGTGTATATGAACTTTCGTCTTCTCTCTTCTGTATCGTAAGCACCTAATACCATATCCGCACTTCCTATTCTCACCTCTTCCAAAGCACGTTTCCAAGGCACAAACGTAATCTTTACAGTATGTCCAGCTGCCTTAAAAGCTTCACGGGTAATCACAGACAAAGGGCCGTTATCTTTGAGTTCCTGAGCATAATATGGAGGCCAATCCACCGTTAAGACGTCAACTTCCCTTGCATGAAGATGAAAAGAAAAAAACACCATCACAGATACCACAACAGAACAAAAGAATTGATTCATCGCTGCCCCCAGTTCCTACCTTCAATGAAGAGATACACATCATTAATATTATGTAATAGTTGCTAACTTATTATCGTGCAAGAAAACTCAAATAAATTAACGTTTTAGTAAATGACTAGCGTATTAAAGATAAGAGCCCAAGACATTAACTCTTCCAGACTATTCTTAGTGGTGATGTTGAGACTGGATGTACTGACACCTTATTGATTGACGATTACTGTCTCTCATTAAAGAGTTCGGTTCCATTAGACTAGAACAAATAAGCGACAAAAATCAAAGCATAGACCTCAAACCTAGCCAAGTTTACAGCTTTCTCTTAATTCCTCAGTTGAATACCAAGGAAAGAATGAATGACACGGAATGTGCGTATTAGATGGGGATTATTGGCCGCTTGCCCCTTCTAGACAATATCTGATCGCGAAGAAGATGCGAAGCAGCCTTATATTAGATTCTCAGTCCGTATTAGATGTATGAGACCAGTAAATAGCCAGCGAGCAATACCACAACCCAAAGCACCATGGTTTCAGTAGGCCATAGTCTAGCAAAATACCCTTTGGGCTTCTGTTCTTCATGGTCATAGTAGGTTTGCACGAAGGTAGATAGCCACGAGAGAACGACTCGTTGGCCTATGTCATATGAAGTGCTCATGAGACTTACAACCCTCCTATACCATCCAGGCAAAAGCTTTCGGTAAAACCAATCTAAGTCGAGGCTAATGGTTTCAGTTCGCTTCATCATAGGCAGTAAAACAAAAAATGCTAAACCCGCAAATAAGAGTAATTGGAACTGCGTTACCAAATGGTCTGCCGTGTAGGGTTTATATTCTACTGGATACGGCAAAATTTCATATAACGTTTGAGGGAATACTCCCAGTGCAATACAGATAAATGCAAACAATACCATTGCAAACTGCATATTTTTAGGCGGCTCGGCTGGCCTTAGGCCCGAATCCTTCTGAAAGAAAACAAACCAAGGATATTTAATACCAGCATGGAGAAACACACCTGCAGATGCAGCCGCCAACAAAAACCAAACCCAGGTTATATGCTCATATGCAGCGGATTGAGAGATCATCGACTTAGAGATAAAGCCAGAGGTAAAGGGAAATGATGATATAGCCAGTGCCCCGATGATGCCGCACAGCGTGGTTAAAGGCATGCTCTGGTAAAGACCACCGAGTTCAGTACAGCGGCGTTTTCCTGTTTGATAGAGAACCGCGCCTGCCGTCATTAACAATAAGGCTTTATAAACAATATGCGCAAAAGCATGCGCTGCAGCACCATTTAAGGCCATTTCGGTACCGATACCAATACCTGTCACCATGAAACCAACCTGGTTAACGATACTGTACGAAAGTATACGGCGAGCATCGTTTTCCAAAAGCGCATAAATAATGCCATAGAAAATCATGAAACAACCAATGGGAATAAGAATACCTGTTCCCGGAAAAGCAACTAGCAGAGTAAATACCGCAGTCTTGGTAGTAAATGCTGATAGAAATACCGCGCCACTCGGGCTTGCTTCAGGATAGGCATCTGCTATCCATGCCGAGAAAGGAGGTGCGCCAACATTGACCAAAAAGCCAATAAGTATCAGCCATTGTGCAGGCCCCTGAATCTCTAGTTTCGTAAACTCGGTAGAACCCGTTGTGTAGATATGCCAAACAATACCAGTCAGTAATACACAGCCACCGAAAGCATGCATCAAGAGATAACGCATGCTCGCTCGATAGGCGCTCGCGGTACCCGCAGCAAGAATGACAGCGGTTGACCCCAAAGCCATCATTTCCCAATAAATGAATAGCGTTATCAGATCACCACAAGTGGTAATACCAATGGCACTACCGGCATAAAGAAACGCTGCACTTAACTCGAAAGTAGAAGCTGTACGCATGGCAAAGATTCCACCCACAAGCGTCATTAACGCAAAAACAGTGGCAAAGACTTTACCGACTACTGTGAATTCGAGCGGTGCCAAGTGATATTCTAAAAGGGGTATTTGCCAACCGGAATCCATCGGCAATAGCCAAATCATCGCCAATGCCAGCGAAGGTAGGCCTACCAAAGCTATATGTCGAAGAAGGCCTCGCAGAAGAGGAATAATGAATGCTCCGGCGATGACTATCCAGCCAGGGGGGATTTCAATCATCATAATAATCTTCTTTTCGTTTCAAGAAATAACCGAGGAATTTAGCAACAAGCACCATCGCTACACAGGTGATAAAACCATACCAACCAAAAAATCCAAAGCTACCATCGATGCCAAAATATTCATGTTTATGAATGAATAACTCCGATACGATAGTTAGAGTGAGAATGGCAATAAAAATAAGCCACAAGATTTTGATCGTCTTGGCCCTGACTAGCCAATGTTTTTCTGAATCATCCATAATTAACCATTATTAATTTAAACACCTTATAAACCACATTCAGTTCTTAACCGTTGGCTCTTATACAGTTGTATATTAGATAAAATATACTCGATTAACGAATTTAATATTCTTCCATCCCCGATAGCAGACTTGCCTCTTTAGGTGGGAAGTTACTCGTTGGTTAAAACTGTATATTTCCATTGTAATTATAAGCTTAGACAGTTGAGATACAATATTTAGAAATTTTTAATTTCTAATGAAGCTCGTAACTTGGATGATTCATTAGAGCCTTAATTATTAAGAACAGTAACATTGCGCCAAAATTGCTTATTACGTTATCAAAGATAGTTGTATTGGGCAAGTTTCGCAAAAGACTTCAACGGAAACAAAGTCGAACTATATGACCACTTGAGTGAAGAAACAGGTAAAACCTTCCGTGAACTGGGTGGTATTGTTTATGGTGATACGCCAATCACTTATAAATGTGCTGAGAATTCATCAAGCAAATTAGCAGAGCTAAGTAACACTCAATAAAACAGTTAATCGATCTTAGGAGGTAGTCTTTAGCCCTCAATACTTCTATTGAAGGTATTTTTCAAACATATGTGTGCACTTATAATTTGAATTCAGAGCCAAGTTCACAACTTTTTCTTAAATAAAGCTTAATAATCAACTTGGTAACTTAAAGGAATAAAGTACGGTACTTTTCAAGGAAGATCATGGGACGAGTGTTAAATAAAAATAAAGTAGTTATTTTTACAGGCGCAGGGATAAGCGCTGAAAGTGGTATCCGCACATTCAGGGATTCAGACGGCTTATGGAATGAATATCTAGTTGAAGACGTAGCCACACCCGGCGCATGGGCCAGAAACCCGGAACTGGTATTGAATTTCTATAACGATTGCCGCGATCAAATGACAAGCGCCCTACCCAATGCAGCCCACAAGGCCATTGCTGAACTGGAAGAAAAGTATGAAGTCATCGTCATCACCCAGAATATAGATGACCTGCACGAACGTGCTGGCTCATCCAATGTCATTCATCTACACGGTGAAATTTCGAAAGCACGCAGCTCACTCGATGAAACACTCATTTATGACATTGGCAAGAAAAGAATGACCAAAGATGACACCTGCGAACTTAGGAGCCCTTTACGGCCGCATATAGTATGGTTTGGCGAGAACATCTTAAATTATGACGAAGCCAGAAATTACATTAAAAACGCGGCACGAGTGCTGGTCGTTGGGTCATCTTTAAGTGTTTATCCCGCCGCAGGGTTATTAAAAAAAGCCAGCTTTCATGCCGAGAAAGGCATTATTTCTTTAGAGGTCGACAAGGTGCCCTATGGATACCAATTTAAACGGGGCAAGGCGTCAAACCTTGTACCCTGCATTGTGGAAAGTTGGTTGAACAGGGAAAGAGCGTTTTAAACAAGGTACTTAAAAAACCGAAGGACTGGATTTTGAAAATGAGAATTATACTTAGTTTAGCTAGTTTACCCGTTCTGTTAATGCTTCAAGGTTTTGGGGAGACAAAACTTGAGGCCTTACAAAAAGATGCTGTCGCATTTTGTGAGGTTCATAAGCTTAGCTCTTGGCAAACATTCTTTTCACAGCAACCTTCAAGCATAAGTGAAGTGGAATCCGGCTTGTATGATGAACTGGACAACAGGATTGAAAAAGTCATTACAACCTCTGAATTTTCCGAAGTAATAACAGAACTCAATCAGGTTCAATGGCGAAAGCAGCTTTTAGAACAAACAGGATTGAGCATCTCACCAAACTCAACAGAGTCTCAATTTACCAATTATAAACAAGTGCTAACTAAGTCACTGTAATTATTAAAATTTAAAGATAACATCCAGCTCAGTCCTCCTGTTCAGATAAGGACTATTTTAACAATTAATAAATAGTTGTTTAAGACCTCACGAAAAGGAAGTTCGTATGGCAAGCGTTAGAATAACAGGCTCAGTGGGCCTTAATGCAAAAAATAATATTACTGACATAAAGGCAATTCAATCTTCACTTAATGACCTATTACACCTCATCCCACCAACAAAAAAATTAGCCGTAGATGGTTCTTTAGGCAGAAAACCAGAAAATTCTAAAACAGTCTCAGCAATTAAATTATACCAACAGAAAGTCGTTGGTATGGTTCGCCCAGACGCCGTTATTGACCCTAATGGACGTTCACACAGATCTATAAACCTAAAACTAACTCAAAAAGTAACTGTGAAAACAGGAACCACACTCCCAGCTGCTAGCCCTAAAAAAGGCATCACAGAAGATGATTATAACAAAGCAGCTAAAAGCTTAGATTGCGAAGTAGCCGTAATAAAAGCAGTGGCAGAAGTCGAAACATCTGGCGACCCTTTCTTGATATCCGGAAAGCCTAAAATATTATTTGAAGCCCATATTTTCTCTAGAAATACAGGTAACAAATACGACACCACAAAAACAAACATATCCTCTCGTAGCTGGAACCGAGCTTTATATAAAGGAGGAGAAAAAGAATATGATCGCTTAAAGGAAGCAATGGAACTAGATCGACTAGCCGCCCTTAAATCTGCTTCATGGGGTAGATTCCAAATCATGGGGTTTAACCATAAAGCATCGGGGTTTACAGATGTTGAAAGCTTTGTAAAAGCTATGTTTAAGTCTGAGGCAGAACACCTAAATGCCTTTGTGAGTTTTATTAAATCAAACAAACTCGATAACAGTTTGAAAAATAAAGACTGGGCAAGTTTCGCAAAAGGTTACAACGGTAGCTCTTACAAAGAGAATAAATACGATACAAAACTAAAAACTGCCTACGAAAAATTTTCAAAGAAGAAAGGCTAACATGACACGGAGCTGTCCCATGATTTTTAACTTTTATAAAATTAAACTACTAGCGTCTTTGAGCATTTTTAGTTTATCAGCTTGTGCAGCAACAAATGGCAGTTGTACAAATTCGGAAGTCTATTTTTCATGCGACTCACCAAAAATCCACGCTGAACTTTGTAAAGACGAAACACAACAATTCCTGATCACCTTAAATGAATCAAGCACGAAATCAAAAGTAGCATTATCAGGAGAAGCGGATAATCTATTTTCTAAATCAAGTTATCACCGTTTCAAAGTTACGGATCATGTAGTCACCTTCGACAATAATGGCAACAAAGTCGAACTATATGACCACTTTAGTGAAGAAACAGGTGAAACCTTCCGTGAACTGGGCGTTATTGTTTACGGTGATACACCAATCACTTATAAATGTGCTGAGAATTCATCAAGCAAATTAGCTGAGTTAAGTAACACTCAATAAGAAAGTTAACCGACCTTAGAAGATAGTCTTTAACCCTCAATATTTCTATTGAGGGTATTTTTCAATCATATTCATGCACTTCTAATTTAAATTCAGGAAGCCTCTTACCTCTCTATCGACTCTGGTTTCAAATCTGTTTTTGATCGAATCGACCAGTGATATAAATCACGTAAACTAAAGCCAAAGAAAACAAACGCAAGTAAACAATAATGAAGCATCTACTCACCATTTTAATAGCAATGTTCAGCTCGTTTATTCTTGGCTGTACTTCAGAGGAAACAAGCCCTTCTGAAACGAAATCTAAACAAGCCATTCACCTTTCTGAATCTCAACAATATTGTGATTTATACAAACCAAAACGCTGGCTTGAAATGAGAAAAACAATGACTTTTCCTGAAATGGTAGAACACCATAACAAAAGCGTTGAATCGGTCATTCAAACAAGTGAATTCAGACAGATATTAAGTGGAATTAATGACATTGAACTTTATTCAGTAGGCCATCCTAAAAGAGCCGATAATGCAGAGGCGCTTTATGGATATACTGTAAATGAGATTTCAAAACTGACTCATTCAGACTTTTCTTGCCCGAACTTAAAAATCTATTACCAACAACTGTTTATCGACACCTCGTTATCACTATGAAATTAACGAATTGGATTATGAAAACAAAGCCTTTAATTGGTTTAATCACCTTACCCGTTCTGTTAATTCTTCAAGGCTGTTTTGGGGAGACAAAACTTGAGCATGAACGGGCAGAGAACGCCGAATTACTTAAGAGATTACGAGATGCTGAGTTGAAGTAAATTGATAAATATCTATATACGCTCTGCTTTCAATCATGACGTAACAAAATAACTAACCAGTTAACACCTTCGAAACCTGACCATTGAAACACAAAAATATATAAGACTATGATGTCTAATTAAGGTTTATGGATTAAACCTCTCTTACAAGATCAATTAGAACGCCACTTAAACACAAGGAAACGTGGAATGATCAATCAAGGTCCATTCATCCCTCTGCCACGACCAAACAACCCCACCCCGCTTCAATTGGTTTGAACAACAAGCAAGAGAGTATCACTTCAACAAAGCATTTAGTGCTCGAAAGAATGAAAGCAAAGTAAAAAGGCAAACTAGGCAAGAAACGTTCAATATAGATATGGAGCACCTTAAGAAAGAGCGCATTAGAATTGCGGCTATTGCCAGTTTACAGCACGACCTAGAAGACTACAGAGCAGGAAACTTAAGCGAAGATGTAGATGATATGGCTTCAGAAAAGCATCATCCAACAAAGAAGCTTGCTAATAACCTAAGAGCCGTAAACGAACCGAAGCCAAGCCTAAATCATGACCCTCACCATATAATCATGGGCAAAGGACGGTGGCAGGCAATGCAAATGATGAATGCACGATTAACATTGCACATACACGGCATTGGTATTAATGACCCCATCAATGGAGTCTGGCTTCCTCGAAATAAAAAAGATAAAGGACACTTGACAACGCCTAAAGCCCCAGCACATAAAGTGATTCACCGCTTTAATTATGAAACTTGGATCTCATATAATCTTGGCTCGGTAGATATTCCCGAACATGTTTTTCGAAACCGACTAAAAGCCATTAAACACGGCCTTAAATATGGTGGTTACCCACTGAAGATTATTGAGAAAAAAGATAAAAACTGGATAGGTGCTGAGTAGCAATGGACGTATATCAAATTAAATTTATTCCTGAGCGTTTCAAAGCGTTTCAGCTCGACTTATTAGACCTTTCTAAACAATTAGGAAAAACAAAACAACTAAGAGAACTAATGCGTCAGCCTATCACTAACGAATCTTGGGTTGATATATGGAATGGAGAAATTAAGGGAGACTTTAAAAAATTATCTCCAAAAAGCACTGAAATACCGGATATTTCGTGGTGGTATCACAACAAGCTAATTCTAACTGAAAAAGCGCATTCTGTTCTTAAAGACTACCTGCAACCAGACGGTGAGTTTCTACCTGTTTTTTCTGAAGGCCAGAAAATGCACGTATTCAATTGCCTTTCATTCGCGGAAGAAGACAAAGGGCTTACAGAACAGAAATTCTTGGATGGCTACGAAGATGGACTTAAATCGCTGGCTTTCAATGAAGCTGATATTAAACCAAGAATGGTCTTTAAGTCCAAGATGGAAGGTTGTAATCGACTTTATGCCCCCCAGAAACTAAAAGACTGTTGTGAAGAGTTTGGCCTTGAAGGCTTGAGGTTTGACGCGAATTTAATTGACCCCTTTTAGTTGTAGATTCGTTTCTTCTGGCCTAGCCAACGGTTCGTTTTACTTAATAGTCGTGCGGGGGTTAACTTTTGGGTTATTGCTCTCAGAATGTTATTTACTGAAAAGATAGAGTTTCATTTATTCAAATGAAAACAGAAGTTGGCCAGCCCCATTACAATAAATACATGAATTAACCTAATGGCTTGAAGTAAAAACCTATAAATACTACTCGACCAAATTATGAAAACAAAACCTTTAATTGGTTTAATCACCTTACCCATTCTGTTATTGCTTCAAGGCTGTTTTGGGGAGACAAAGCTAGAGTCGGTACAAAAAGATGCCGCTGCATTTTGTGAGATTCATAACCTTAACTCTTGGCAAGCGTTCTTTTCACAACAGCCTGCTGGAATCAATGAAGTGGATTCTGGCTTGTATGATGAACTGGACAGCAGAATTGAGAAAGTCATTAAAACCTCTGAACTTTCAGGAGTAATAACAGAACTCAATCAGGTTCAATGGCGAAAACAACTGTATCCAACTGCTATTGAAAAGATCAGTAAACTAATTAAAGAAGATTGGGAATGCAGTTATTATGAAGAATTTTACTCAATCAAAGCTGAGAAAGTATCCGATTTTAAACAAGCTGAAACTTTAACTATCAATATCTCGGGTGAGGGCTTAATTTCTATCGCCCTAGCTCCGCCACAACAAGTTGAGATCACAGAGTTCTACGATTCATTGAAACAAGTGCTCCGTGAACAAGCAATCTCCTCCGTCAATATTGCCCCTCATAAAACTACTTCCGCAAAAATCATTGCAGAGATCATGAAAACGGTAGGTAAACTCGGAATTAATGATGTAAATCTGAAAGCAGAGGATGAACAATTGGCTGAACTGCAGAACTTATTGAGCCAAGACTGACACTGAAGTTTCTAGAATTTGAAATATCAAGGGGCAACCTAGATTGCCCCTATCTGTATTTACGGTCTTTTAACTCTGGCTGGTAATGGCTTACCTTGAGTTTTTTAAAGCTTTATTTCGTCAAACGGAGGCTTTAACAAATCAGCTAAAGGTATAGATACATCACCCTTTTTTTCTTCGACCGCATAGAGTTTGCATAAACGGTTAAGTTCTACTTCATACATATACGAACTTTCTTCATGATCGTCAGCGTCTACAGTTTCAGATTGGCTTAAGAAATCATTAAATTTAATTGCTTTTTGCAAAGCCTGTATACAAATCGCCAGCGCTTTATCATCTATGTTTAGCATTTATAGGCCTTTGTTTAATACTATTACGGCCTCTATTAACAAAAATAGTAAAAACAAACCTAATATAGTATTCCTCAAAGTAAGGAATAAAATGGCTCTACCTTGGTATTTTTCATTTACATATTCTTTAATGGAAGATCTAGTATTCAAGTAATTAAGTTTCAACATGTCATCTGAGGAAGCTTTCTTTTTACGACCAAGATGAACAAAAACGGCCAAAGCTAAATTAAGGCAAACCCCTAACAACATTAAAGAATAAACAATAATATCCAAAAATCAATTACCTTAAATTTGAGAATCAATGAATACGAGTAACATTGATAATAGTCCTTATTCACCTGGTATTCTTTCTTCACCCCTACTCAAAATCAAAACCGAAATTGTCTAAGGCAATATTTCGTTGTCACCATAAACGCCTGGTGACGAAGGTAATATAAAAAACAGCTCTTCTACGAAAACCCCATAATCATCACAGATACTCTGTACATGAGCTTAACGAATTGAGCATCTGGCATTTCTTCGAAAATACCAGAGCTTGGTTTATCTGAGATAGAGCCACTTGTTTTCTTATTAATTGAAAGCTCGACCGCTTTCCTAATCTGTTTCAAGTAGTCTGGATGAAGTAAATCGACTACGCCAGAGAAACCGCCATCATCCAACGTGAGCATATAAACCGAAGCCATTGTTGCAGCTTAAGAGTCCCCTTTGTAGGGAGGAGTAATTTTGGTATCAACGCTTTGGCAAGCTTGTATCAAAAACAATAAGGGAATGAGTAGATAGTACTTCATATTTTCTCTTTATTTAATCGGGATAATCGACCTCATGGCGCGTTCTTCTCAAAACGCCGTGTAGTTTTACCTAAGTTTGACGAACACAAGCCAATCGGAGTCAGAGTAAGGAATCAACCACAAACACAACTTAAAACAGAGTCGAAGCGAATATCAACTTACTATGACCCCATTGATTCTTGATCGAAAGGCCACTCCAACTCAGTTCCTCCATATGCGATAAAAGGGATAAGAAGTGATATTAATAATGTGATTCCCATTCTCATAAAATTTAGCGCTGCGTTTACGGCTGATTGCTGGCTTAGAGCGCCGGGGAAAGCCAGTCCACAACAGAGGATTATCAGAAGCTATGTTGTTTCGAGTACCCATGTTGCCACCCATTTATCTATCAGGAATTGTGTGCTCCCTATAGTCATTCTTAACCAGTGCGTTCGCTCATCGCTTGGTAGAATCTTTGTGGAATATAAAATCGCTCTACGCCCTCGTGAACTCGTATTATATATTTGAGACTTCATATGGCGAACCCAAGCAATATTGTTGTTAGTAACAGCAGCTATAGCCTGGTTTTCAATGTTAGCTGAAGAGTTGATTAGGTCTTGAGCATTTTGCCCTTGTAATAGAACTGCATGATGAGCGACAAACCACTCAAGCCAATATCTCGCTAAAGGATTCTTTATAGAATCTGATGCACAGATCGCCTCGATTTCACCCTGATAGTTTAGCGCACCATTCTCACCAACTATTTGACTAATATAAATCATGGCATCACTAACAACAGGTAGAAAGAATTGGAAATTAGCGAGTATAGGTGCGACTAGAACTGAACTGTGCATTGTCCGCGCCCTGCGGATAATACCTTTGGCAAGACCAACATCTAATTTACTTTGATCTATGGCTTTATTTATAGCAACCAGAAACGCTTGTTCTGCTGCTTCATCTACATCTATTTCGACTTCGTGTTCTTCGACTTCACCAGTGTAAGGATTGAATATCTCCAAACCCTCAAAAATCTCTTCTTTTTCTAGATCATATGGATTTTGTAGGTATTCAGAAACATACTTTTCAGCTTCCATAATTTTTGTTTTTCCAGAGGCTAAAGTAAGCCGATGGTTCTCATACAAATAAGTAGTCAAACTTCTAAGCGCACCATCCAGTTGCCCTGTGTCATTTGCGAAGACACGTATATCATCTACATATCTGGTAAAATTCAAGCCAAGCCCCTGAAGAAATTGATCTACATCTGTCATTAAGGCTTCTGACATAACAACACTGGCTGCAGGTCCAACGGGTATTCCTTGGGAAGTTTTGCCATTAATTCTAGATAAGAAGGATTCAATATCTTTAGCTTTGTTTTTTAATTCTGCATCTGCGAATTCAATAGCGTTGTTTAATCGGTGTAGATATATTTGATTGTAAAAGTCAGTTATATCTGTAGCTAAGATATACTGAAATTGGCCTGCTAGCTCTATCGTTCTTGAATCAAAGTCTGGGTAGCCACCACCTGCAGAAAAGAAACTACCTTCATGCATTTGCAATCGATATGAGCATGCTGTTTTAGATTCTACGGGTAAACGTGCAGCCTCCACCTTCTCAGCAATTTCGTATGCCATAGCGGTATATATAATTGCATCAACTGGCTCTAGCTGATGCACAATTCTATAGGTACCATTAGCTTTAATAGCTGGTACCGTATGCGGAGGAAAGATCCATAACTTTTCGACATTCTTGCTGGAAAGCTCATTTTTCACTTCAGTCCAATTGTGCCAGATCGCATCAAATTCAAACGGCTTAGGAAAGAAGTCTGAATCATAGTACTTCTCAATATGTTGTTTGGCGAAATCTAAGGCCTCTTCCGTTAGTTTGCTCATCAAAAATACCTCTATGGTTTTACCATGATCTGGCGGACACCTAGATAAGATTTAATATTCACTCCAACCCTGCATCCCGTAATTTCTTCAACGCTTCTTCCAACTGCTTTTGAGCCGCTTCCTTCTCAGCTCTTTCACGCTCCAACTCCACCTCTTTTTCAGCCAACAACTCTTCCTGCTGTAACACCAACACTTCTGGCAGTGGTGTGTCTTTCAGGGTATCAAGATCCAAAAAGCGATAAGGCAATTTTTGGCTGTTGGAGTAGTTTTGTTCAGGGATAAAGCCATCGATGGTGTTCAGGCTTTGTTGGTACACCCATTGCTGAAAGTTAGCCACCCAGTGGGTGAGGATGTCCAATACCTCTTTGCTGACTTCGTAATTGGGTTTGTAGCGGGAATCAATATAGGAATCACCAAAAAAAGCGAAGTGTTTCCTATCTTCTTTTGTGTCACTAGGGAAAATGCTTTTAATCTCTGGGGCCAGAGTGGCTACCCTACTACGTAGTTCATACAGTTTATGAGTGCGGGGTTTGTAATGGGTAGTGACCAGTAAATATAAGCCAAACAAACGCTCTGTCATTTGATGTAAGCTAAAGATGGCACCGCTTAATGCGCCTTTCTGGTAGAGGTATTCAAAGGTCTGTTGAGATTCAACGGCTTTTTGATAGAAACGCTCAAAGTAATTGATGCTGATTTCGCGGCGTTGTGCAGGGGAAAGCTGTTGCGGTTGGGCCAGCTTAACATTGTCCTCAAACAACACGACCCCTTCATTGACTACATCGAGGTAAAAGTACTCACTGCGATTGAGGCTTTTATTCAGGCTATCGAGGGTTTCATAAATAACGTGGAAGGTGGACGTCAGTTCTGGGCTCTCTTCAATCAGGCCAATGAACTTCTTATGCAGATTGGATTTCTTGGCGGATTCTTTACTCCGTAATACCACTAAAACATCGACGTCAGAGTTATATTCCGATACCGCACCGTTACTGTCTATACGGCGGTCGTTGATAAAATCGCCACGGGCGTAACTGCCGAATAACCAGATCATGGCCACGTCTTTTTTGCACGTCTGGTGAATCAGCTTCACCGCCGTTTCAAGTTCCGCCTGAATGTTGGCCGGGACATGATCCAGTGAAGTATTAAATTCAGTGCTTGGGGCTGTCATTGCAGTGGGTAGACCTTTCCGTGTCAATCGTAGTGCGGTTCACTAAAGTAAAGAACCTAAGTAGTCAACCATAGTAGCACTCAGGCTGATTGAAACAAACGGAAAATCGGCTTAGATATAACGGATCATTTCCTGATCGGAACACTCCCTGATTAATCATAAAAGTTTAACCAGAGTTCCGATTCTTTTTTAAAATAAGAGCCATTTGCAAAATATTCAAAGACAGCAATGATCTAATTTATTTCGTAATTTTCGCTTTGCCTTTACTCAGTTGCGACCTTTCTTGCGCAGCAAATTTTACAGCCTTTGTACGCGCATTCTCTAAAGTAACCTCGCCTTCCAGAGGTTTAGTCTGTTTTTCATGATCCAGTAAAGGTTGTTTACTCTTCATCATGTTCTTCTTCCTTGAGTATGTTTTTCATATCACCACCTGACGCTAAAGAATCAGGTTCCTTTTCTGCCAGAGCTTTAAAAGCTTCTCTTTCTTCCGCTGCACGCTTTCTTATTTCTTCAATAGACCAACCAGAGTTATCTCGCTTTTCTTGTCTTGCTTCTTGAAGATCAACAACTTTCTTTTTCATTACAAGACCCTTAAACACAGAGTGATCTAAGAACCACAAGCCAAAATAATTCTGACACCAGAGACATCTTTAAACCCTAACTGAATATCGGATGAAAGAATAAGCGATACCTCTCTCGACTTTTTCAAAGCAAACCTGTCACTTCTTTGAACTTCATTATCAAGCATTACAGAGTAACCTGTAATTGCAGATTTACATCCGCAATATCCAGTGCTCTTAATGACTCTTAAATCAAGATCAAGTAACCAAAGATTGTTATGCATCGTTGTATTAGAAGACTCAATCCTCACACACTCATTCAAATTATTTTCAATACTGACTTCATCTGAAATTGAATAAAAAGAAATACAAGACAAAAACAATACAAACAAATATTTAAAGTTCACGAACATAGGTTTCACAAATGAGACTAAGTAAAGTCACTCCAGTTTCCTTAATGCAAATCTGCCCCGTTCTGACACCGGGTTCGATTCATCCGATGCAAATTTTTGAGCATATGCTTTAGACTCGTCCCCCATATTCTCAAGCTCTCGAATCAAAAATTCTGCTGATACCCTTCTTACAATGGATGAACGATCTTCAGAGGAATGTTTCAATAGTTTCAAAAACAGAGGTTTAACATCTATCTTGCGCTCAGAAACAACGGCTTTATATCTCCCCTCATTGTAACGAATGTCTGTCCACTCCCACTTTCTGCCTTCAATCCAAACTATTCGTCCTTCAAATAAGCAGCGAAAGGCTTTTGCCCTAAGTGAAGGCTGAATGGCTCGGGCTGAAATTTCTTCAATATAGTTATCGAGAATTGAAGTTCGGCCAAGTTGAGAGAATAGAGAAGTCATAGGCCCAGCGGTTGCAGTAATTAACTTAGATTTTAGAGCCTCAGCAATTTCATTTCTGGATATAATCTGTAAAAGAACGTTTTTGTCCGCCTCTTCAATCCTTCCCCAAGAGTTCCAATTTGAAAGAGTAATACAAAGCGCTTCAACCACATGAGCGGGATCTGTTGCTATAGCAATTTCCGGAAGTTTCTCCCTAGCAGCCTCTCGAATTTGGGGCACCCAGTCATTTAATCTACGGATCGCAATCAAAAAGAAAAAAGCGTTAGGTGCTGCACCAGATAACGCCCTTAAGGTTTTCTCTCGTTTATAGCCATCCCAACTGGTCAAGTCCAGCCAAGTAAGTAGCTCACGAGACTTAGACCGAAATATCCAATCTAGTTTTGAGGAATTATTTGAAAAACGAGAAAACTCATCTCTGATCAACCGCTCCCAATAATCTAAATTAGACAAAGGTAATTGTGAAGTTGCTTCAACAAGAGACGACATATCAGCCACTACCTTACTCCCCGAATTAATCGAGCGAGCGAAGTCTTTGACTGCTGATTTGACTTTATCTTCCATGAGTCAAGGTTCTTGCAGATATTTCCCGAATTCAGTTATCAATTAGCTACTTTGCCACCCATTTTCCATTTTTTAAAACCAATCCATATTTGAGAAGAGGGTTAGGCAACTCTTTATTCAAACCTAACATATATGAACTTGCCGTTTTCACACCCTCAAGGTCTTTCGAATCAGCATAAATAAAAGTTCGTGATGCAGCCAAATAAACAATAAGATCCCCTTCAACTGATTCAGAAATTTCATTGATAAACTTTTTAGAAAGTATCAATGATGATTCATAATTCCCATCTATTAAGACTGCACCACTTTTTGTGTTAGAAAACTGAACATTCTTTCTTTTTTTATTCTTCGAGTATTCGTATAAATTATTATCAATCAAATTCTGAAGTTCAAGCTTGGTTATCCCTAATACCTTTAAATGACTATTTGATAATATTTGAGAGAAATCACCATGATCTATGACATAAATAACAGATATGCCATCTATGAACGGCTCAACTAAAATAGAATGATGATCTTTTGATTCTATTAATTGAGAAGGTATATCCCTATTAATAGAAGGAACAAAGTGTGTTTTACCCGATGAAGAATTCATTAAAACATAACTATCATGCCCTTCCTGAACAGCTTCATCTAGTAATTCGTTAGTAACAAGCTTTGGATATATATTATCGATTTTTATAGACGAGGTACTCTGCACTGTGGAGCAACCAGCCATAAAAAACAATACAAACGCCAAAACTGTCATCTTCTTAAAAGCCATAGAATCTCTCTATCCAAAAAATAAAATTAAAATTTAATAATCTTCAATAACAATTGTCCCATAATTAATACATAAAGACTTCTCTGTTTCTAATGAAAAAAACCATCAATTACACTCGAACCCTACAACCTTCTCGCATATCGCTGCCGATATTCCGCCAGCGTCAATCCTGTAGTTTGCTTGAACAACCGCCTGAATGAGCTGATGTCTTCATAACCCACGTTGTTCACCACTTGCTCTGGGGTGAGTTGGGTTTCTGCCAGCAGCTTTTGGGAGACTTCGATTCGGGTTTGTTGCAGGTAGGCGTAGGGCGTCATGTTCAGCGCGGTTTTGAACCGGCGGATTAGCGTGCGTTTGCTGACGTTGAATTTGGCAGCCACGGCTTCCAGCTCTAGCGTTTGGTGATAATAATCTTCAAAGTAGCATTGTATTTTAGCCACCAGCGCGTCGGTGTGGTTTTGTGCCATGCGAGATAAGCTGTAACTGAGTTGGCTTTCTCGCCGATAATCAATCACAAAGGCTTTGGAGGTTTGCAGCGCCCAGTCGTAACCAAACTCTTTCTCAATCATATAGATCGCAAGATCAAACCACGCCAAGCCCCCGCCCGCGCAAAACAGGTTGTCGTCCACGGTGATCAGTTGATCGGTTCGTAACTGAATCTCTGGGTAACGGGCTTCAAACAGGTCTTTGTAGCCCCAGTGCGTTGTCGCGCGTTTACCCTTTAACAGCCCCGCTTCTGCCAGAAAGAAATTGCCCGTGCAGTTACCTGCAATCACTAAGTTCTGTTGGTGCCCCCATCGTAATAGCTCAAGCATGTCAGGGTTGTTAGCCAAGGTGTGTTCAATGGGGCTGCCAATGGTCGGCACGATGATGGCGAATAAATCTTCGAGCAACTCAGGGGATGCCATCACCTGATCAAAGCTCATGTGCGCGCCGATCTCCAGATGATTAAGGCAACGAATGGCTTGGCCATCGGCACTGGCAACCCAAACTTTGAATCTGGGTTCTGGCGGTTCGCCCATGATGCGTTGCCAGCTGACGCCCGTAAGCGACAAAATGTCCATCACTCCGGTAATGGTGGTGGCCAATGCCCCATGAAAGCCTGCGATGATGATGTGTTTCAACTCATTGCCCTTTTTGTTTGGGTGCTGCCTACTTTGATTTTTCAAATATTGACACTATTCGCACCTATACCGTCAATAATGACAATCCTGTTTTTAAACCGCAAGGGACATACTGATTAGAACAACACATACATTGTTCATTCGAAGCGCATTTACTTGCGCCTTTGAACACCGTAAGAACACACAGGACATCCCCTTAGGACAGCCCCATGTTAGTGAATCATAAAGATCTTAACTTCTTGCTCTACGACGTATTCAACGCAAGCGAACTGACCGAACTGCCCCACTATCAAGATCACGATCAAACCACCTTTGATGAGGTGATCAAAACCGCCAATCGCATCGCAGAAGAGTACTTCGCCCCTCATAACAGCAAAGCGGATGAGCACGAACCGCAATTCGACGGTCTCTCCGTATCGACCATTCCAGAAGTTAAAGAAGCCTACAAACACTACGCCAATGCTGGGTTATTAAACGCACGCCAACGTTATGATGAAGGCGGTATGCAACTGCCAGCATTAGTGCATGCGGCTTACAGTGGCTTATTTGCTTCAGCCAACCCAAGCACAGCGGGCTATACGTTTTTAACCAGTGCCGCAGCCAATGTGATTCATGCCTTTGGCACCGAAGAACAGAAATCTCAGTTCTTACCCGGCATGTGGGATGGCCGCTTTGCAGGCACCATGGCCTTAACCGAACCCGATGTGGGCTCCAGCCTTGGTGATTTAGCCACCAAAGCCACAAAACAAAGCGATGGCACCTATAAACTCAAAGGCCAGAAGATGTTTATCTCTGGCGGGGATCAAGACATCACCGAGAACATCGTTCACCTCGTATTGGCTCGTGCCGAAGGTGCGCCCCAAGGCGTCAAAGGCATCAGTTTGTTCATTACACCAAAGTACTTGATGGACGAAAACGGCGAACTGGGCGAAAGAAACGACGTTCAACTCGCGGGCTTATTACACAAGATGGGGTACCGTGGCACCACATCCACAGTACTGAATTTTGGTGAGCAAGATAATTGCACAGGCTACTTGATAGGCGAAGAAGGCAAAGGGCTTTCTTACATGTTCAAGATGATGAACGAAGCACGAATTGGCGTGGGCCTCGGCGCAGCCATGATTGGCTATCGCGGCTACTTGGAATCATTGGAGTACGCCAAAAACCGGCCGCAAGGTCGTCATCCATCCAGCAAAGCGAATGACAGCAAGCCCATCAACATCATTGAGCACGCCGATGTAAAGCGCATGTTATTGGCACAGAAGTCGTATGTGGAAGGTTCATTGGCCCTATGCTTATTTGCCTCCCGTTTGGTGGATGAACAGGAAGCCGCCAACAATGAAGACAGCGCCACGTTGCTTGATTTACTGACCCCCATTGTTAAGAGCTTCCCTTCGTATTATGGCTTGAAAGCCAATGATTTGGCGATTCAGGTGTTGGGCGGTTCAGGCTACATTCGTGAATACCCCGTGGAGCAGTGTTACCGAGATAATCGCTTAAATCCAATTCACGAAGGCACCCACGGTATTCAATCCCTGGATTTATTAGGCCGTAAGCTTTGGATGAAAGGCGGCAAAGGCCTTCAATTGCTATTAACTCGAGTGAACAAAACGTTGAAGCGCTGCCAAACCCATGAAGTCCTAAAACCTTTGGTAGAGAGTTACAGCAAAAAATTAACCCTCTTCTCTCAAACCACCATGCAATTAGGCCAAAATTTACAGACGGGCAAAGTGAACGAAACTTTGGCCAACAGTGCCTTGTACCTCGATATGATGGGCAAAATGGTGGTTGCTTGGTTATGGTTAGAAATGGCCGAAAAAGCATTAAGCCTAGCGGGTGAAGGTTCAAAGAAAGAACGGGCCGAAGGCTCGAATGAAGACAAACACTTCTTGGCAGGCAAGCTGCAAGCGTGTAAGTATTTCATTGAATGGGAACTGGGCGAAGTTCATTCTCAATCTAAACTGTTAACAGAACTCAACAGCACCTGTGCAGACATGGAAGAAGCGTGGTTCTAACCGCTTTGATTTACAACGTCATCGACCCTTTAAACACATCACGGAAGCATTGTTATGAGCAACGAACACGATCATGAAAACGAGCAAGCACAATCAACGGAACCCAAAGTAAAGGTAGAGGTAAAGGGCCACGTATTGATCATCACGTTTAATCGCCCTCATAAGTACAACGCCTTAGACCCAGAGAGCTTCAAGCTCTTGGCCAAAGCTTTTTACCGCTTGGAGCACGAGCACAATCTGAGAGTGGGCATTCTACAAGCCGCTGGCGAAAACTTCTCCAGCGGTTTGGAGTTGGATAAATGGGCGCCTATTTTTGCTAAAGGCATTGATCTGGAGTTTGAAGACGACGAGCTAGATCCATACAGCGTTGAAGGCGCGGGTTTCACCAAACCCCTTATCTGTGCCACCCAAGGTTTGTGTTACACCTCCGGTTTAGAACTGCTGTTGAACACAGACATTCGTATCGCCACTGCCGATACTAAGTTTGCCCAATTGGAAGTAAAGCGTGGCATCTATGCTTGCCGTGGCGGCACCATTCGATTGGCGAAAGAAATCGGTTGGTCCAACGCGCAACGTTATTTGCTAACGGGTGACGAGTTCACTGCCGAGCAAGCGTTGAACTGGGGCATGATTCAGGAAATCGTCGAACTGAAAGATCTGCACCAACGCGCACTGGAACTCGCAGAAAAGATTGCCAAAGCAGCGCCATTAGGCGTGCAGGCCTCCTTGCGTTCATCCAAGTTGGCTCGTAAGCACTCCCAAGAATTGGCCTTTGCCCATGTGTCGGACGACATGGCAGAACTGATGACAAGTAAAGATGCAAAAGAAGGCGTTATGTCGTTTCTTGAGCGGCGGGAGGCCAAGTTTATTGGCGAATAATGCATGAAAGCTACAACAACTTATAACTGCGTTATAAATCGCCTCAAAGTGCTCATTTACGAACAGTAAACTCCGCTTTTTCGTTGATTTTTGCCTTGTTCTAAGTCGTTTCGCAATCCATGCCTAAAAGCTAACGGCATTAAAGCTGACCATTAAAAGAATTAAGTACTTTAGGAACAATTAATATGAAAAAAGTCATCATCACCGGCGCTTCTTCCGGCATTGGGGAAGCCATTGCTGAAGAGTACGCCAAAAAAGGTTATTCACTGGGTCTGATTGCCCGTCGTCTCGATCGTCTAAAAGTCATTAAACGACGTTTGAATGATCTCGGTGTCACCGTCGCCATTCGTTCGTTGGATGTGGCCAACGATCAAGAGATTTTACCTACGATGGAGTCCATCGCCGAAGAGCTGGGCGGTGCAGACATCATCATCGCTAATGCCGGTATCACGGCCATCAACCGCACAGGCAAAGATAATTTTGAGGTAAATCGTAATGTCATTCAAATTAATATGATCTCTGCCATGGCCACCGTCGATGCCGCCGCAAGGATCTTCCGTGCCAATAAAACCCAAGGGCAAATTGTAGGGGTATCGTCCGTTTCCGCCTACCGAGGGATTCCAGGCAGCGCGGCCTATTCAGGTTCGAAAGCAGGCTTCTCAAACTATCTCGACGCAGTACGCATGGAGCTGAGCAACAAAGGCATCAGCGTCACCGCCGTACACCCGGGTTTCGTGAAAACCGAATTGTCGGATAACATGGAGAAATACCCATTTGTGATCACCGCAGATAAAGCAGCAAAGGCCATCATTGCGGGCATCACGAAGAAAGAAGCCAACATCATCGTCCCTAAAATGCCGTGGTCAGCGTTGAGCAAACTCATGCAAGTGATGCCGGATAAGCTCGTGGCGAAAATGTTTTAGCGATGATCGCTTAGGTTCATTAGCCCTTTCAAATCAAACAACCACATGCGTAAAGCTCGTAATCCAAAGACTATGACGGCCTTTGAATTACGAGCTGGATGTAGGAGTCTGATTCATCTCATTAGTTCGAACGCACTTCCCTTCCGACCAAGTATCCAACAAATGCTGCTTAAACTGGACGATTTCTTCCCTCTGCTGCATTAACCCTTTCATCATAGTTTCAACTTCGTCTAAACGAGTATCCAGCTGCTGAATCAATTTATCGTGATCAAGCCCTTCCGAAGGGTTACTCTCGGCCAGTACGGTCAGCATGTCTTCAAGGGTAAAGCCGAGTCGTTTGGCACACGTTATCCGCCCCAGTCGTTCTAGACTTTCTTCGTTATAAACTCGATAACCGTTCATGCCACGGGTGACTTTTGGCATGAGCCCTTTGCTTTCATAAAAACGAATGGTATGTGCCGGAACACCACTGGCTTTTGCTAATTCACCGATTTTCATTGCGACCTCAAAATACGATTTAGCCTATTGACCTTAAAGTTAACTTTAAGCTTATACTCGATGAAAATCCATTTTTAATGGCCCTGTTTTAGGGGGCTTTTTATAGGAAATGATCATGAGTGCATCAGCAACCAACCCGCCCGTATTTAATTCTTTGACTCTGCCAAACGGCGCAACCCTACCTAACCGCTTGGCTAAAGCCGCAATGGAAGAAAACATGGCGGTTGCAGGTCACTTACCGGGTGAAGGCATATTTAATCTCTATAAGACGTGGTCATCCGGCGGGACGGGGTTACTCATCACAGGCAACGTCATGGTGGATCACCGGGCGATGACGGGGCCGGGCGGCATTGCACTGGAAGCCAACACCGCCATAGCGCCTTTCAAAGAATGGGCAAAAGCAGGCACTCAAAATGGCACTCAAATGTGGATGCAGATCAACCACCCCGGTCGCCAAGTCTATGCCGCCATGGGCGGGCAAGTACTCTCCCCTTCGGACATCGCTTTAGACATGGGCAAACACAGCAAACTGTTTGGTAAACCCACCCCCATGACTGAAATGGAAATTCACGAGTTGATTGAGCGCTTTGCCATTACTGCGTCACGTGCCATTGAAGCGGGTTTCAACGGTGTTCAAATACACGCAGCCCACGGGTATTTGATTTCACAGTTCTTATCTCCACTGACCAATCAAAGAAAAGACGATTGGGGCGGCTCTTTGGAAAACAGAGCCCGTCTGTTGTATCAAATCATCAAAACCGTAAAAGAACGTTTACCTAAAGAAGCCGTAGTATCCGTTAAACTGAACTCCGCTGATTTCCAACGCGGTGGCTTTGATGCCCAAGATGCCATTGAAGTGGTACAAACATTAGGCCGTTTGAACGTTGATCTCGTTGAATTATCGGGAGGCAGTTATGAGAGCCCTGCCATGCAAGGCAGCACCGCCGACGGTCGAACATTAGAACGCGAAGCGTATTTCTTAGCCTTTGCGGAAGAAATCGCAAAAGAAGCCACCATGCCAATCATGACCACAGGCGGCATTGTTCGTTTGCCCGTAGCGCAAAAGGTATTAGATGCAGGCATTGATATGGTGGGGTTAGGTCGTGCGTTGGCGTTTAGCCCTTCGCTGCCCAATCAATGGAAGATCTCACCTGAAGACAAAGCCACACTGCCCGACGTAAAGTGGAAAGACAAAACCCTCTCTGCGATTGCAACGATGGCCATAACTAAACGTCAGTTACAACGCATGGGAAAAGGTAAATCCCCCAAGTTAAATTCGTCCCCTGCCTTTTCATTGATCGCCGATCAAATACGTTTGAAAAAGCTAATAAAAGCGTATCGAAATCGTTATCCAGCGGTTTAATTTATGGTCGGTATAAAAAGCCAAAAAGTGTCTGATTAAAACAATTACTATGTACTTTTTATCATATTACTATTGATTTCTGGAATGTCTCGATGCACATTAATACTTAATGACTATCTTGAATGTTAACTGGATAACACGGATGTTAAAGCCTTTTCAATTATTCGCCCAAATTGGGCCGAAACTTCGCATCTTTAAGCCCAACAAGCTTAAAAGTTATCTATGCTATTCAAGTTCACTTTAATATTTCAATGCGCTCTTTAATCACCCGTCGTTGCACGGGTGAACAATGAAACATTCAGGTAGTAAACGTTTGCTACGTTTGATCCACAGCTCAGCAACAATGCTCAGAACAATAATATCAGTACAGTTTTTACCAAAAGTTTTTATACCGGAACAATAATAAAGGTACGACGGACCATACTATGAAAAAAGTAATCAATATTAGTTTAGGCTCTTCAGAACACGATTATCAGTTTAAGACCCATTTTCTGGATGAAGATTTCACCATTGAACGAATTGGTACAGACGGCAACGAAACCGAAGCATGGGAGCAACTTCAGCGTCTGCAAAGCAAGTGCGATGTTATCGGTGTTGGAATGGTACCGGATGACTACAACGTCGGTGCTTATAAATTTGAAAATTCCGGTACTAAAAAATTAACTCGTGTTGTTACTCGCGTCCCTGTCACTACAGGCTCTAAACTGCGTCGTATCCTTCAATGTGCGGCCGTCCGCCACGCTCAAAAAGAGTTAGGTAACTACTTCAATAACAACAAGGTGCTGTTCTTATCCGGCATGGCCAACTATGAAATGGCAACCTTGATGGCAGAATACACGCCAAACTTAATGTTCGCTGACCCGATCATTCAAGCCGGTTTGCCTAAAATGTTGAAATCCGTTTCAGCATTGGAGCTGTATGCTCGTGGTCGATACAACATCAATAAACTGTCGCCATTCGATACAGAACAAAGCAACGTACCTTCGCTTCCACAGGTAAAAAGCTTACTGATTAAGAAAGCGATGAAGGACTCCCACGTTGTTGTGGGTACCTGTTCTGAAATCAGAAAGTACGCGGGTAAAGACAGTCTGGTTGATAAAACCTTGATTGCCTCTTCCGTGACCGATGCAGATCTTGCGTACTTCAAAGAAGCCAAAGTAAATCTTGTTATCGATGTGACGCCAGACATGTTCGAGCAAGTCGTGGGCATCAATGTGATTGAAGCCATGATCATCAGCGCCATGGACATGGAAGCCGATGAACTTTCAACGGCCGACATCGAAGACATCATTAATGAATTGAAAATTAAACCGCGTTTGCTTCACCCAACGGGTGAGTTCAGAAACATTCGCCGTTTTGCGTTTGTAATCCACCCGCTTTCTCAAGAATACATTCGTAATGTGACGCCCATTCCAAAGCGTTTTGCACACACACCACTTATGAACGCCGTTGAAAAAGCCATGGCTCACGTGCCACCGCTGGTGTATTCAGAAGTTAAAGGCATTAAATCGCCGTGTGGCGCTGAAGCAGAAGGTTGGTTAATCACTGTGGGCGGCACACCAAAAGAAATGCTGTCACACAGCCCTGAGTTTACCTATAAGCGTTTGTTAGCCGCCGCTAAAATGGCTGAAAAGCTGGGCGCTCAAATCTTAGGATTAGGTGCCTTCACCAAGGTGGTGGGTGATGCAGGTATCACCGTTGCCCGTCGTGCTGAAATCCCAATTACTACGGGTAACAGCTACAGTGCTTCCGGTGCTCTTTGGGCCGCTGCCGATGCAATGAAACGCCTTAAGCTGGTTGAAACCGAAGAAGGCAAGCGCATTCCTGCTAAGTCTATGGTTATCGGCGCGACCGGTTCTATTGGTTCTGTATCGGCTCGTCTACTGGCCATGGCATTTGATGAAGTTTACTTAGCGGGTCGTAACGAAAAGACCTTAGAGAAGCTTAAGAAATCCATCCTTAAAGACACGCCTGATGCCAATGTATCCATCACAACCGACCCTGACGCGCACCTTGGCGACATGGACGTAGTCGTGACTTCAACTTCGGGTGCAGGTAAGAAGATTCTAGACATCACGAAAGTGAAACCTGGCTGTGTGATTACCGATGTTGCTCGACCACTGGATCTACCGGCGGAAGAAGTGGCTAAGCGCCCAGACGTATTGGTGATTGAGTCCGGAGAAATCGAAGTACCAGGCAAGTTGGACATGAAGAGTATTCAGCTGCCTGATAACGTCGTTTTTGCGTGTATGGCTGAAACCATCGTGCTAGCACTTGAAGGTCGCTTTGAAGTATTCACCATTGGTCGAAACACCGAATGGGAAAAAGTGAAAGAGATCTATAAGCTGGGTATTAAACACGGCATGAAGTTGGCAGCCATTTCTGGGGTCAACGGTGCTTACACAGACGAAGACATTCAGAAAGTAAGAGAGCTTGCATTAGAAGCACGCAAGACCTGGAAACCTTCTTAAAGCCTGAATAAGCTAAGATAAATAAAAAGCCTTGCCCCATGTAATGGCGCAAGGCTTTTTTATGCGAACGACAGAATAAATGGCAGTATAAAAATACAGATGAGTTAAACCCTAAACGCCTCATGCCCCTATCAAGGCTGCGCCATGTCCTTCAAGACAAGCACAACACCTCTGATTCGTTCTTTGGAATCTTTAATGGCATAAATCGAAGGGGTTACGAGCGACTCCTGCCCTACTCTTGAAATTAAGACGCGAGTTCCGGCGAAGTTCAATGAATGACCTTTCTCAAGTACTTCATCAACCCGCTCCAAAAGTGATGAAGAAGTACTGGTCTCCACCATATTCAAAATGGAATCCAAAGATTGGCCCTGCACGGCGGAGGTTTGATAGCCCGTCATATTTTCCGCAACCCGATTCATTCGTTCAATAACACCTTGTTCATCAAGGGTTATCACGCCATCATCAATGGAATCCAAGGTTTCTGATAAACGTTTGGTCGCTCGCTTAACCTGTTCTTTTACCACGTTGGGTTTGTTCAGGATGAGATAGCTCAACACCCCAATCAATAAGGTAATAACCACGCTAACTAACCAATAATACGCTGAGAGCATTCCGCTTTCTGGCTGATAGCCTTCTTTAAACTGAGCAACAATGTGCCAGCTGCCGGTGGGGAGCCTAACCGTTGCAGAGACCAAAGGATTCTCAAAGACATGCGCGCCGTAAAAGATCTCACCTTTTTCTCCCGTTGCGTTTTTACCGCGCAAACCTATCTCCAGTTGCTCTTCCAGTGCGTTAAACCCTGATTCGGCTAACAAGTCAGAAAGCTCAATCAATACGGTAGAAAAGCCCCAAAACCTCTCATCACCCGTAATCGCGTTCACCGCAAAAATGGGTTCTCTGGCAACAATGGCCCAGCCGCCTTGAACCAAATCAATCGGGCCTTCAATAATATTCGAGCGTTGATCAATCGCCGCCTCAATCAAACGATGGGATCGGCTGTGAAAAAGGTTAAACCCCATCGCACGCTTGTTTTCTTCAAAATTTGTTAAAAACATAACCACGCCATCTGGCGCTAACTGCAAGCTGCGAATGCCCGTAATGTCTTTTTTTAAATACGATGCAAATCGATCAAATTCAATCGATGAAAATTCGGGTTGGCTGTGAACAAAGGCGGTTAAACTTTGAGTAAGAGCAAGACGCTCACTCATTGATTGAGTTAATGAAGAAGCGGCCTGATCGAGTTGGTGCTTGGAAGCTAAGATGTCTTGCTGAATAACGTGGGAACGAAAAACACTTTGCAAAAATGCCATGAGCGCAAAGCAAATGCCCGCAATGAAGAATGCCCCGAATAAGGATCGTCGATTAAATCTCATGAGCACTCTGCAATCATCGAAGTATCTTAATTATACGGTCCAAAGTTATAAGCATCCTACGTTGAAGCATAGATCAAATATTAATAAATGAGTTAATAGTATCTCTTAGGATTACATGTCAATACTGTGGTTTAATTAACGTTACTGAACTTTGCCTGTTTTATTGCTAGTTATATTTTTTACAGCGAATCGCTTTTCTCTTTCATCCGTACGTTGGACATTCTCATTGGCTTCTTCCTCTTCCACACATTCGCCTCATCAAACAACTGAATCTGGTGACGCTAAAGCCAACGAATCAGAGCTCGGCATTCGCGTTAATAAATTCATCAGCGAGTCAGGCTTCTGCCCTCGAAAAAAAGCCGATAGGTTGATCAAAGAAGACAGAGTCACCATCAACGGCGAACTGTGTCGCTTAGGCACCAAAGTATTTCCTGAAGATGTTGTTTTAATCGACGGAGTGAAGGTGGAAAGCAGAACCCTTACCGATTTCAAACACGTCTACATTGTCTACAACAAACCGATCGGGGTTACCTGCACGGCAGCACCGGAAGTAGAAAATAACATCATTGATGCCATTGGCCATAAAGAGCGCATTTTTCCCATCGGTCGACTGGATAAACCCTCCGAAGGATTAATCCTACTCACGACGGACGGCGACATAGTGAATAAAATTCTGCGAGCCGAAAACACCCACGATAAAGAATACTTAGTCACCGTAGATAAACCCATCGATGAGCAGTTTGCTGAACGTATGTCAGAGGGCATCCCCATTCTAAACACGGTGACAAAACCGTGTAAGGTACGAGTTGAAAGCTCGCACGTGTTTAACATCGTTCTAAACCAAGGGTTAAATCGACAAATTCGAAGGATGAGTAAATACCTAGGGTATACCGTCACTAAACTACTTCGTACACGCATCATGAACATTGATCTCACCGGGCTTGAACCTAATCAATGGCGAGACCTGACAGAACAAGAACTCGCTGAAATCCGTGGCGCCATTAAAGATTCAGCTAATGCTTAATTGAGAAGCGAATAAAACAGTTATTCGCCCCCTCTTCCCCCTTCAGCAGTACATAACCCCCATAGAATACCTATAGGAACCTCATAGAATCGCCCTTTTTTCACACTCCACAGAATTTCTCTGTCTATACTTTTTAATTAATAAATAACAGTATTCACAAGCGATTATCTATGTCCTTCGCTCATAAACTATCAAAACGACAAGCGCTGATCGGCTGTTGGTTACTGTCGGTTATCTTTGCTGCCGTGTTCTTAACCATTAATTGGTTTGGTTTTTTAAAAGAACAGGCGCATCAAGACGAAATGGCAAACCAAATAGCAAGCTCAACGGCTGAAATCGCCATGGACCGAATCGAGAGCATGCTCAGTAACATGATTTCATTTTCAAAATTGATCGCCGTTCAACCTGAAATTAATAATCTTCTTACCCAAGGCCAACCAAACAGCTTCATCCCCCAGAACATAGAGCATTTAAGCATTTTACTTCAGGAACTAAAGGGCTCCATTGCCTTCATAGCCAACGATCAGGGTAAAATCATAAACACACAGCCAGCCTACCAAACGTACGTAAAGGCCAATAAAGCCGAAATTACACATCACATAACCACAACACTCAAGAAAGGCCAGGACATCACCTTTGTTTACGATGAGCACCGAAAAACCGCAAACATCTACACTTATGTACTAACGGGCACCCCAGCCCAACCGACAGGGGTCATCGCCATTGATTTCTCGTTAGCAACAAGCTGGAAATCCCTTGGGGAATATTCATCCGTGGTATTTGTCACAAACCAATACAACAGAGCACTCAGGTTAGGTACCGACGAAGTTGAGCCATTGCAACTTATTTTTTATGAGCAATTCACCCAACCTGCTCAAGCCTCCAGTTCAGTATCAAACTCGGAACCAGATCCGATAACAGACACGGCATCCAACGTTCAACAAATGAGCGGATTAGGGCATCTACATAAACTCAATAACCACCCCGCAAAGGAATACCTCATTCTTAAAAATAAATTCTTCGGCGTTGAGTTTTATACCCTCCCTGGGTTAATTCAAGGTCGAGCAAAACTTAAACAGTTAAAATTTGATACCTACCAAGATTGGCAATTATTTGTATTCGTGGATGCAGAACCCATCTTTAAATCATTGGCAGAGGAAAGAAATGAAGGCGTGGTACAAATAGTTCTGATCGCACTGTTCTTTTTGATACTGGACCGTTTCGTTCGATATCACTTTACCATCCAAAACTTAACCTACGTTGATGCTCTTACGGGATTAAACAACCGAACACACCTCACCCTGTTTCTTCCACAAACCATTTCAAATCATGACAGGGGGAACATCAAACACCTTGGCGCGTTGATCATCGACATCGATAAGTTCAAATCCGTAAATGACACTTACGGTCACGCCGTGGGTGACAAAGTTCTTTCTCTTTTGGCTGTAACACTGCAAGAAAACAGTCGAGACAGCGATTTGCTCTATCGTTTTGGCGGTGAAGAGTTTTTAATCCTTTGCCCCGGTAGCGACTTCGAAGCACTCAAGATCTATGCCGAGCGACTGAGAAAAGCCGTCGAAGCCATGGAAGAAGTGACCAAGTATGTCCCTTATGGGATAACCATTTCCATTGGCGCCACAGAAAGGCACGAACACGAAGATCACACTCAATGGTTTGCTCGCGCAGACGCACTTCTTTATCAGGCGAAAAATAATGGTCGTAATCGGGTAGAGTCAGAAGCTTAAATCACATCGAATAAGCAATAAAAAAGCACAAACCCGTTTCCAGGTTTGTGCTTCTTGCTTTCGACTGCTCGTTCAAAAGCGGGGGTTATAAAGAACTGTTACCCATTTGAGACTGAATATAGTTCTGTAAACCGATCTTGTCGATCAATCCTAGATGCTGCTCTAGCCAGTAGATGTGATCCATCTCTGTATCATCCAGCAAGTCTTCAAGAATTTCACGACTCACGTAGTCCTGCTCTTCTTCACACACTTTGATGATGCTTCTTAAACTCGCAGCAACGGTGTGCTCTGCTTCAAGATCATTCTCTAGCATTTCTTTAACATTAGAACCGACTTTAATTGGCTCACGTGAAGCTGTATCAGCGACGCCTTCTAAAAAGAGAATGCGCTCAGCCAGACGCTTTGCATGCCCTAGCTCTTCTTCGTATTCATGAGAAAGCTTGTCATGCAATTTGTTGATTCCCCAATCTTCATACATTTTAGAATGGGCTAGGTATTGATCCATGGAGGTTAACTCCAAGGTCAGTTGCTTGTTGAGAAGGTCTATAACCTTTTTACTACCTTGCATGGCTTAATCTTCCATCATTGATTGTTGATAATTTTCAATACCGGTATTGTCGATTAGGAATTGCTGAGCTTCGATCCAATCTACGTGCTCTTCCTCGTCTTCCAAGATTTCTTCCAGCATGTCACGGCTCACGTAATCTTGCTCGTCTTCACACAGAGCAATCACTTCACGCAGGGCTGCAATTTGTTCCATTTCAAAATCAAGATTGCATTGCAACATTTCAGCTGTGTTTTCACCGATACGTAACTTTTCCAACTTCTGAAGGTTTGGTAACCCTTCCAAGAACAAAACACGCTCTATAATTTTGTCAGCCTGTTTCATATCTTTGATGGACTTTTTGTAGTCCTTTTCATTCAGCTCTTCCAAGCCCCAGTTTTTGTAGATGCGGGCGTGCAAGAAGTACTGATTAATTGAAGTCAATTCAAACGTCAGAATGCGATTTAACGCTGCTAATATATTGGGTTTGGATTTCATGGGTGCTGTCCTGTTAGCATTCATTTATTCATTTCTTTGCAGAATAATAGATCATTAGCAGCGATACGCAAGACTATTTTCACATATCAGTGAATTCAATATAATCCTTTAAAATAAATAACTTAGAATAACAAATAGAGTCATTATCATTTGTATTACGCGTTAATTTACCATGTAAATTACGCTTAATAGCTCATACTCATTTACACCTTAACAGCAAACCCTCATCTCCCTTATAAACCTTGAAAAAGTTGATCCAGATCTGGCGTAAAAACCTCAAATTGATACTATTATTCTTTAAATAATTCATTGTCATTACATTTGTACTTTTATTAGGCAATTTTAAAAAAGGCCCTTTATGAATTTAGAAGAATCCATCGTACTGATTAAGAGCTTCATCACGACAGATTTTAAGCTGGCAGAAGGCATCGATGAGTCTGAAAGCTCTGCGCTTGAACAAGAACGATCTGTCACTTTCCCACCAGAACTGAAAGCCTACATCGACACCGTTTGCCCTAATCAGAATTTAGCCATTGAAAGTGTCGGTCCTCCGGTTGAGCTCTTATCCCGAGATAAAATGTCTTGGACGTTACCAGGGTATAACTTCAACCCAGAAACCAATGAAAAAATAGACAACTGGGACGACGCTTGGTTTTTAATCGCCCATGAAGGCGCAGATCCCATCATAGTGTCTTTGAATGACCGAGGTGAACGCTCCCCCGTTTACAGCGCAATTCACGGCACGGGTGAATGGGAATTCTGCCCAATCGCTGATTCCATCGGTGAGTTTCTCGCCTGTGCGTTTGCCGTTGAACATGCGTTAAACTTCCCCGGCATTACTCAGCCTATGGACGATGACTTCAACCTGTTGGAAATTCCAGCGCAATGGCTCTTCCCCTTCATAAAGACTTACGCAGAACCTTACTACGATGAGTGGGTTGGTGTGTTTGAAAACTATCTTGATGATGTTTAGGTAGCTATTGTTCCCAGTATTACTCCCGACAAGAACCATAAACTGTACTTAAATATGCGCTCGAAATTGTATCTAAAAGACTTCACTTTCGAGTGCTAAACTTCCATTCATTATTTTAATGAAGAAGGCAGTCTATGGAACTCCACACCATAAAATCCAAGCTGGTTGACGTATTTGCAAGCTCAAAGCTTGCCGGTAATGGGCTTACCATTTTTTGGAATTGTTCTGACTTAACGAAACAAGAAATGCTGCGATTGACGGGTGAAATGCGTCAGTTTGAATCAATCTTCATTATGAGTGCCCCGGGTGTTTCACCTGTTCGAGCTCGTATATTCACCATGGAAGAAGAGCTGGATTTTGCCGGTCACCCTCTCATTGGTCTCGCCGCACACCTACATGAAGAATACGGCACAGATAAAGCCCATGAATGGACGATTCAACTGAATAAAAAACAGGTCGAAATGACCAGTGTTCAGCGGGACGGGTTTATTACGGCAGAAATGAACCAAGGTTCCCCGAACTTCATCGGGTCGTTAACCAACGACCAACGAATCGAAATATTTCAGGCCCTTAACTTATCTGAAGCAAGTAAATCGAATTTGCCCTGCGAAGTCATCAGCACGGGGTTGGGTTATTTAATCGTGCCTATTTCACAAGGGATCGAACACGCAAAAATATCCATCACGGATTTCGAACACCTACTCGCGGCGCACCAAGCCAAGTTTGTTTATGTGTTGGATGTAAACACCTTTGAAGGCCGAACCTGGAACAACGAAGGTACAGTAGAAGACATCGCCACCGGCAGTGCTGCGGGCCCTGCTGCTGCATTCTTGCACAAGGCCAATTTGGTAAACAGTAATGAAGGGTTTCAAATCAGCCAAGGCAGCTTTGTTGGTCGGCCAAGCAAGTTAAATTGTTTAGTGAAAGAAAATAACGGCACATCGGAAGTTTTAATCAGTGGAGACGTGCATTCCATTGCGAACATCCAGTTTTCTAAATAAATTCAAAAATAAATCTGAGATCGAAACAACCGCAGGTGAAGTATCCTACGGTTGTTTCTGATTCAGAGAGTATCTATGGCAGAACCGTATCCGTTCTTGCGCTTAGATTCTGAATTCGTTCATCGTTTGCTAACGCTGTTTCAGCCGTATTGAATGAGGTATCTCCTGCAAACTCTGCTTGAAGATATTCAGCCAACGCATCCTGTTCAGACCCTGCATCCGCAAAAGTCGCGTTCCCGTCTTCCGTAATCGCGTCTTCCAATGCCACTTCATTAACCAACGGGAAGGACCAAGGATAGCCATCGCCACCTACGCCATCATTATCGCTGGCAAGAAAACCTAACGTAACAATGCGGAAGGTTCGCGTTGGATCACCTTGAAGCACGCCACCATCAACAATGGTGTCCGTCACATTGCCATCGGCATCCACTACCGCGACAGAGCGAACTCGTTCACCCACTTGCGTCACCGTCGTACCATCCGCAATACGCGCGTTTAATGTTGGATCATAACTGAAACGTACGCCAGCCACCTGAGCAAAACGTCCAGATACGTTTTCTACACTGGATACGGCATGCTCCAAGACGTCGTATAATGTTTGCGCCGTAATATCCATCACGGTCAAACTGTTATTGAATCGTAATGTTCCTTCGATATCGAATTGAGATATATCGCCTTCCGACTTACCCACCAATTCATTGGCTGGATTAGGGGAGAACGTTAAATCGTCTTCGTTCGTTGATCCCGGAGGAAATGTCACCAAACCGATGTCATCTCGAATGCCACCACCGTTTTTAATGGAGATTTGAACGGTGTTGTCGTACTGCTGGGCCTGCCACAAGTTGGCATCCGCCGTTAAGTTACCCAAATTCGTTTCTTGAGTACGCACTTGACTGCGACGGCCATCCAAATACACCTCGGAATTACCAAGAATGTTGCCATCGCGTTCCGCCAATACCAACTGAAGCCCCGTTAAAATTGAAGTAACTTCTGAATTAATATGACCATTCAAGTTTTCAACCGTCGTTTCGTCTGAGGCGTAAACGCCATTAACGGCATCATCAAGTGAAGAGGTCAACAATACACCGTTACTATCAAACTCGGCCACCAGACGCCCTAAGTACTTATAATCACCGTCAGTATTAACCACCAAGGTTGGGTTACCATCAGCATCACTAAAACTTAATGGATAATCACCTGCCGCAGTATCACCCACCAATAAGCGGTCATTATCATCGGCCAACAAGGTGTTCGAACCACCAGCCACTATAATGTCCACATTCGTCAATAATTCTGCCAGTGCTTCTTCAACGGCAATAATTTGCATGTGAGAAAGAAGAACAATCTTATTGATCCCATCAGCAACCAACGCATCAACGGCGGGCTGAATCGCTGCTGCTAACGCGACAGTGTCCGTCGCTGAATCCGGCAGTACATCGATGTCTCCGGTGTTTGTAATACTTGCTAGCGTCGGCGTCGTAGCACCAACCACACCGATGCGTTCGCCATTCACCTCAATCACTGTTGATTTTGCCAAAGCGTTTGGAATGTCCGTCGCATCTTGACCGTCAGCCACCACCAAACCACTGACATTCGCATCAGGCGAGAAATCCAGATTCGAACTGAGGTACGGGAAGTTGGCACCCGCGTAGTTGCCACTTGCACTGATGATACTGGCAAACTCTTCTGTGCCACCGTCCAAATCATGATTCCCAACGGCTGACGCCTGATAACCCATTGCATTCATAAATGCGATGTCTGCACGGCCATTCCCCGCTTCATTTACACCACTGATGAAGCTCATTGAATCATCTGCTGCTGCAAAGTATCTCGGCCCCGGAATGTAGTTATCACCAGAACTGAGCAGCAACGTATTGTCTGGGTATTCTGCTTTTAGGGCACCAACAATCGCCGAAAAAGACTCAACATTATCTAACGCACCAGTAGCACCGTCCATATCGGCATTGTGCAAAAGCTGTAAGGTGAAGTTTTCATTACCACTAGCAGCACTGGCGACATCATCAGACGATGAACTGTCATTATCACTGCATCCCGTTAGAACCGCTGTAAGCGCTAAAGAAAGTGCACTCAATTTATATGTTTTATTGTTAATCATGTATCTATCCTTCGAAGTATGATTTAGCTATTCGAGGGCTAGTCTATGAGATACATAATGACAATTTTATTAAAAAAGAATAAGCCCAAATCAACTATGATTAATTCATCTCACTCATCAATAACTAAGGCTAATAATCAATGTTCAAAAGAATTGGGGTCATCATTGGCTGCTTATTATTTTCTACATTGTCGGCAAAGGAATATGAAACGCTTAAAATAGTCGGTGCTGAGTTCCCTCCCTATTACACAAACAAAAGTGCCGATTATGGCCTCATGGGCATCATTCTTAAAAAAGCCTTGGAAGATAAGAGCACCTCGTTAAGCTTCCAAGTGAAACCTTTTGCCAGAGCCATAGAAGAAACCAAACAGGGAAAATCAGACATTCTCGCCGCCGTTTATAAAACACCAGAAAGAGAACAATATTTCAGTTACACCTTACCGATCATTGAAAGTGATGTCGTACTGATCAAACACCGCTCGACGCAAGCTCAATACAAAACTCTGGAAGATTTAACGCCTTATCGAATTGGGAAAATACGATACTCAAAGTCCATCTTAACCATCAACAATTTACAAAAATAATAAATGAAGCACTAACTGAATTATCTCAAACCGGTGCGCTGCAAAATATCATTCAAACCTACATCGAGCCATTGAAGTAGATCATTCACCATAATACGCCAAGAACATATCCACCGTTCGATCAACGATTAATACTTGTTGTTTCTGGGAAGGTTTCGGTTGACCTAACACCACAACCGGCCAAAACACAGCGCCCTTAATCAAACTTGCAAACTGGCCACCCGCATAGCAAAGATCATCAACCTTTAGAACGCCATGGGCATGCGCTTCGCTCAACCATTGGCCAAAGAGGTTATCACCCTCTTGTGCTTTGTCCATCAAGGCCGACATTTTTTCGGGCGCTCGAATGGTTTCAGATAAGACGAGTCGAGAAATTTGAAGTAGGTCATCGTTCAACATGGTCGCAACTTTTGCCTGAGCGATTGCCTTTAATTGCTCCCTGACTGGAACCTCAGGCATAAACGTCATGGTCATGCTTTGACTGAAGTAACCAATGAGCTCCATCACAATGGCAGTAAACAAGTCTTCTTTGCTTGGGAAATGGTTATAGACCGTGCGTTTAGAGACTTCAGCCAGCTTTGCAACGGTATCCATGCTGGTTGCTGCGAAGCCTTGATCAATAAAGGCCTCTTTTGCGGCATCTAAAATAGCTTGTCGTTTTTGTTCCGATACTGAGCGTTTCTTTTCCAAGATTTAATCTACCGTTCATTCATTATTCTGTTCAGAAGAAAACAATTTTACACTCATTAGTTTACTTTTCAAAAAGAATAAATAAACTACTCAGTGTAGTTTACTTTTATAGAGTCGTTTATGAAAACATCAAAAACTAAAACAACGTTACTCATTGCCAGTTTAAGCCTGATTGGAGGGTTATCTATGTCGGCCTGTTCTTTAAATGCTCAAATTTCAGAGACCTTGGACCAACAGGTAAAAACAAGCAATTACGCTAAAGGTAAGTTTTACAACGATGAAAGAACACCCGGTTTCGAGTGGGGGAAAACGTGGAAGATTGTAAAACGAGCCATTACGGAAACGAGTGTAAACACCACACCGTCCGTTGATATTCCTGTCACGCCTATGTATACCCAAGAGTTGCTTGAGACCAGCGAAGACAGTGTTTGGCGTTTAGGTCATTCAAGCATCTTAATGAAATTAGACAATGAATTTGTTCTCCTCGATCCTATGTTTTCTGAACGCGCTTCTCCTTTTTCAATGATTGGCCCAAAGCGTTTTCATCAACCACCCATTTCGCTTGAATCACTGCCTCAAATCAAAGCGGTTGTCATTTCCCATAACCACTATGACCACCTTGATAAAGACACCATCAAGAAGCTAGCAAATAAGGTTGAAAACTTCATCGTGCCATTAGGCAATGCCCCAGACCTGATCAAATGGGGAATCAGTGAAGATCGAATCACGGAGCTGGATTGGTGGCAAGAAACACAACTGGGCGATCTGTCTATTACCGCGACGCCTTCTCAACACTTTTCTGGTCGAGGCTTGAACGACAACAACAAGACGCTATGGGCGTCTTACGTAATCAAATCCCCTGAAAGCAAAGTATTCTTCACAGGAGACACCGGCTATTTCGATGGATTTAAAGAGATTGGCCGCCGATTAGGTCCCTTTGATTTAACACTGATTGAGACCGGAGCCTACGATAAGATGTGGTCTGAAGTACACATGCAGCCCAGTGAGAGTTTACAGGCGCACTTAGATGTACAAGGTAAGAAAATGCTGCCGGTCCATAACGGAACGTTTGATTTGGCCTTTCATGAGTGGACAGATCCGTTTAACCAAATCAGTCATTTGGCCCTAGAAAACGACGTTGATTTATTGACCCCCAAAATGGGCGACAAAGTCACCATACACGACAACAATCAAACGTTGGCTTGGTGGAAATCGCTTTAGTACAGGACACACGAACAAAAAAGGTCGAACAAGTTACATTGTTCGGCCTTTTTTATTTCAAGCTCATTATTTCTTTAATGCCTTTCATAGACATCATGAAAGATAAGAAGCTCTAGGTTTTTAGCTGAGACAGCTGTTGTTCCACCTTATTCATCTCGCTCTGCAATTGATCACTTAATCCAGCGCTGGTTTTAGAAAGAGTGGCCAGTGACGCAGAAGCATCGCCAATGCAGGTTAAGTTTCGATTAATCTCTTCATTCACTGAGCTTTGCTCTTCTGCCGCCGTAGCAACCTGCGTAATATGATCACTAATTAAGGTAATATCTTCCGACACCATGTTCAGAGATTCAAACGACGATTGCGTTCTGTTCATAGCTTCTTGCGCTTTCTCTGTCCCTTGCTCGATGATTCTAACCGCAGAATCCACGCCGCCTTGCAAGCTTTGAATCATGCTATTAATTTCTTCAGTGGAGTCTTGTGTTTTTGATGCCAGCGTACGAACTTCATCAGCAACCACGGCAAAGCCTCTGCCCTGTTCACCCGCTCGCGCTGCTTCAATGGCCGCATTCAACGCCAGCAAATTGGTTTGTTCAGCAATAGCCCGAATCACATCCAAGATTCGGTTAATGTCTTCACTTCGAGAAGCAACCTCTGAAATCGATCCACTGGCACTCTGCATATCTTCTGTCAATGATTGAACGATGGCCACGGACCCCGATAAAGACTCGCTGGACACCTGGATTTCATCACGCGCTTTGGTCGCATTGCCTGCCGCATCCGACGCAAATCGAGAAACTTCATGGGCAGTGGAAGACATTTGATTCGTGGCCGTTACCACGCTGTTGATCTCATCTTGCTGGTTACTGGTCGATTGACGAGTATCATCACTGACGTGTTTACTTTCTTCAGACAGTGATCGCGCGTTCCCGCTCACGGTTTTCAAAGCATCAATCATATGTCTTAGCTTATGAATGAACTGATTTGCACTCTCACTCAACTCTATCAGCTCTTTATGGCGATCCAGTTTGATCTCAAGCGTGAGATCACCATCGGCACTGGCGAGGTTTTTCATGGCTCTGTTTAATTGACCAATAGGCCGCGTAATCGAAGCAACTAACCCCCCCATCACCACCACGGCAATAAGTGCCAAAATCGCAGCAATGCCAAACTGTTGGGTCATGATGGAATACACACTGTTATCAATTAATTCCGTTAACTGATCACGCGTTGCCAAGGCCTTTGCTTTAGGCACTTCAATTAAAATGGACCACGTGGAATTCGACGCATCAATTTTAATTGGGTAGCTCACGTAATAAACGCCGTCTTTCTCTAGAAAGCCGCCTGCATCGTACAGTGTTAAAAATTGAGGATCGTAATTAGGATGAGATTCTTTCAAAGGACGACTTAACTTGTCTTTATAATGACTGGAGCTAACAACAAACCCCATAGAACTGAGCAACGTCACCTTACTTTCACCGTCGTATAGGCTCTTACTCAGAGCTTCAGTCATAGTACCAAAGATCGGTAGGTTTACATCCACGCCCACCAAGCCTTTGAACTTTCCATCCTTGATCACGGGAACGGTTAAGCTGGTCATCATTTCGCTGTAACCGTCACTGATTTCGTAGAGGTAAGGCTCCATAGCACAAGGCTTTAGAGAATCCTTTGCACAGAGATACCATTCTGATTCACGAATGCCAAACTCATTAAGCGTATCTGCATATTTAGCATTGGAGTCTTCTATTTTCTGTTGTTCCAGTTTTCCTGATTGATCACGAACCCAATAGATCTCAAGCGCCCCTGAGTCATCCACACTGTGCAACTCACCTGAGTTAAAATACATGCCGTCTTGTTGGTCGTATCCGTTGTATTCAAACTGAGTGTACATTGAGCCCAATTCCGAGTTGCGTGATAACGCAGACTCGATCAATTGATTCACCTGTCCTCGGTCGAATGGAATATTGTCATCCGACATACTGTCTTCTAGAATTTGGCCAATCGATAGAGGTAGCTGATAGGAACGATTTATGAAGCCTCTGACCTTCTGCCCATAGCTTGCGGCTTCCGACTTAAGCCTTGCTATCACTTGGTTTTCCATCACCTCACTGGTTTGGCTAACAATATCTTCGTCCATGAGCAGCAACGAACGGCTCAGGTTTATCGTCATCAACAGCACGATTAAGATAATTGTTAGAAAGCTCGTTACCAGCAGCTTTCTTCTCAACGACATTTTTTTCAAAGCATCCACTTCTATACCCCTACATCGAATGCGAATTAAGACCGACCAAAGCCTTATATCGGCAAGGAGTATTAGAATCTTTAGGAATTAGAAGAAATCCCTACTTAGCCTCCGAAAGGCTTGAATACGTCGGACTAAAGTATCGCGCCCGCACGATGTCATACACCCAGTTGAAAATAACGGCGTACACCAAAAAGAACAGTACAGCACCAAAATCCAATACTAAAACCGTCCAGAAATCCAGCTGAAGAACCCACATAATCACGGGGAAAGAAAACACCAGCATCCCAATTTCAAAAGCAATACCGTGCCCGATTCTCATCATCAACGTGCGGGACAAACGATCACTGCCATACACCCGATCAAAGCCTAAGTTAAAAAGATAATTCCAAGCCATTGCAATAAGAGAAATGGTCACCGCAAGCCCCGTCATCTTTAGTGGGTCTTGCTGAGTAATTAAATACGCCAAACCAGCCAACAGAAACAATGCAATCACTTCAAAAAGCAGTGAATGAAAAATACGTTCTTTAACCGACATTTCTTAACCCTCAACATTCATGTAAGCTGCTATTCTATGCAATAACCAGATACTTAAAAGTTAGTTACTATCACTTTTAGTGATAGATCTAAAAGGCGCTAAACAGATACCAAAATAAGCGAACACACCACTCAGGCGAAACAATGTACAACTTAGAGCAGTTAAAGATGTTCATAGAAGCGGCTGAATCCGGTTCATTCTCTGCCTGTGCAAGAAAACTGGGCAAGGCACAATCGGCCATTAGCCAAGGTATCGCAAATCTTGAAATAGATTTAGGTAATCAGCTGTTTGATCGCTCTACCCGTAAGCCTGTTTTGACTGAACAAGGCAAACGGTTGCTGATATACGCCAAAGCCGTTTTGCTTCAAACCCATGAATTAAACAGTGCTGCAGACTCCCTAAGCAAAGACCAAGAAACTCACTTAATCCTCGCCGTTGATGGTTCCTTAATGGTGCCCGCCTTCGACGATTTACTGAGCCGCTTTGCCATTGAGTTTCCCACCACAGCATTGGAACTTCACTCCATCGCCAGCCCCGATGTAGCCGCGTTAGTAAGTGCCGGTCGAGCCGATCTTGGGTTAATGTTTTGTGATCTAGAATTCCCCAAACAAGTAGACCTGTGCTTCCTTGGCAATTTACCTTTTTATGCTGCATGCAGCCCTGATCACCCGCTCGCCCAATTGGAGAGCGTGAACGTTGCCGATTTACTGTCTCACCGACAAATCATGCTAAAAGGGATTGATGGCCGTGAATTGGCTCAATTTGCACCGTTATCAACGCAAATCTGGTGGAGCAATAACTTCTATCTGATTTATGATTTATTAAAACATGGGATGGGTTGGAGCTACTTGCCCTATCATATGGCAGAAACAGGCATTGCAAAGGGTGAGCTACACAACATTCCTCTGAGTTTTGATCACAAACCCTGGAACCCACCCATTGATCGGGTTATGCAAAAAAACACAACGCCAGGCCCTGCGTTAAATTGGCTGGCCGATGGTCTTAAAAGTATTTTTGACTAAACTCATACCACGCATGCCGGATGGAGCCATCTAAAAAGAGCGTGTACAGATTCAAACAGACACCAAGGATTTGGTCATGGACATTCTATTCATCACAATCGCGATCATTATGACTTTGATCGTTATCTACCAATACCAGAAAGCACAAATAAAGAAGCGCGCTAAACGAATAGATCAATATGTGTTTCCCAATTCCATTCACGAAAAGCTCAGTAAGGCCTATCCACACCTGACTGATGCGCAGATTATTCAAGTGATGTCGGGTCTCAAAGAGTACTTTCATCTTTGTAATATTGCAGGGCAAAAAATGATAGCCATGCCATCACAAGCCGTCGACATGGCTTGGCATGAATTCATTTTGTTCACTAAAAGCTATGAAGTCTTTTGTAAGAACGCATTCGGACGGTTTCTTCATCATACGCCAGCAGAAGCCATGAACTCTCCAACTCAAGCTCAAGAAGGCATCAAGCGAGCATGGCGTATCAGTTGTCAGCGAGAAACCATCAGCCCAATTGTTCCAAAGAAGTTACCTATTCTCTTCGCGATGGACAGTGAACTCAGCATTCCTGACGGCTTTACTTACAGTCTTAATTGCAAAGGAAAGGGAAAAGACAATTATTGCGCAACACACATTGGATGCGGAGGTGGATGCTCTGGAGATTCAGGAGGCAGCTCCTGCAGTAGCGGAAGCAGTGGGTGTGGAGGTGGCGATTAAGCGCAGAGATTCTGCGCCCACCGACTTCATTCGTCAGATAAAAAACAACATCTAATCAATGGCAGATTTAAGGGCGAATGATCATGCACGTTGCGGTGGCATGGGCGTAAACTTTACCTGCAGAGTCTTCTAAAACGGCTTCAGAGATCGCTATCGATTTTGAAACATTAATGACATTACCCGTCGCCTTTAACTCAACATTTTTTGGCACAGGTCGCACCATTTTCACGTTTAAATCCACAGTACCATACCCTACACCAGCTTCTAACATCGTGTGCGTTGCACAGCCCGTGGCTGAATCCATGACCGTTGCGGCAAAGCCACCATGCACCCCACCCAATGGGTTGATATGACGATCATCCGCTTTAACACTGAAAACAACCCGTCCTTTTTCACACTCAACGGGCTCCATCGGAATGGTTTCCGCAATGGATGCTTTAGGGATTTTACCCGCAGCCATCGCCTGCATTACTTCCAACCCTGTCATTTGTGCAATACCCATACATACCTCAATAAAAACTAGAATATAATTCTAGTTTAAATAGTATGACGAGTTTTCACAAGGGTTTTCTATTGGATCAAGACAAAGGGAATCATTCATAGGCTCCGTATTCATTAATCCTGAATGAATAGACTCAATGTGCTTCGACTAGGCATTTCCATTAACGAGCCATTTCAACAACTAAGAAACGCTAAACACCATACGCCTGCTTCATTGAGGAAGTTAACTGACCGCCATTGTTCCCAAATGGATCGGCTGTTTTCCCTTCATGAAAGGTGATCCCTTGGCTAACTTTAGAAACCGCCTTTTGTGCTGAATCAACCAGCCAAATGCCTGCCGCTTCGTCGCTCAGGCCGTTATCAATTTTCTGGGCCCATTCTTGATTCAATCGATACAACTCTTTAAATAAATAGTAATTACTGGTTTGAACCATGCCGTTACGTAAATCTGAGTCTTCTTTAAAGACGGATTCAATTTTTTCTTTGTCTGGATGATCATTCTTAACAATCACGTTGCCTTGAAGATCAAAACCAAGGTCGATTGGAATGGAGGTATCCACCCCCGCTGCGGCAAATTTATTGGATAAGGTTTTCTCAAACGCTTTAACATCGGACTCTGTAAAGAGCGTTAAAGGCTCTAAGTCATCTAAGTTGTGAGTGCCTCCTAACGCATCCGAACTTAACGCGTCCGCAGAATCCAATTTACGGCCGTATTCGTGGGCCATAGCTTCATACTGTTCAACGGCTTCTGCGGCTTTTGAATTAGGGTCGGTGGCTTTTTCACTCAGGGAAACGGTCGAGGCGTTAGCGGGTTGTTCTTGTTTTCTTTCGGTAACCTCACCAACGCTTTTAACGGTCGGCACCGTTAAAATATTAACGCCACTAACGGCACTTGTTCTTAGGCTGTAGTTATTATCCATTGTTTGCCACTTCCCTGATTTATGTTTCTAAATCACCAAAATGCAAAAAACTAGCCAATTAACAAACCCTATAAGCCATAGGCCCTACACGGCATTACAAGGCTAAAAACCGAATTAAGAAAGACCAACCAACGAAACAAAAGGCAAACCCTTGCCTCATGAAATATCAACGAATGGATAGAGACTAAATAACGCCCCAACAGGGCATTCAAAAACTCACCCAATGGCTTGCTTCAAGCGCCATTTTTAAAACTTTTCAGCAAGAATCGGGCTGCACAACACTCTGTTTGTTCCTATATTCATAACGACGTTTCGTTAATCATTCCGAATGGGTGCAGTCGTATGACAAGCGTTTCAAACAAAGTAACAAAGACCTCTATTCATGCAGAAATGACCACCCGTGAGTGGGTTATGCTCATAACGCTTTCACTTCTCTGGGGCGGTTCTTTTTTCTTTGTGGAGGTCGTCATTACTGAACTGCCTTCTCTCACCACGGTATTTCTTAGAGTACTCATTGCCGCGTTAGCCCTCTGGATTTATGCAGCATTTAAAGGCCTGTACCCACCCAATAATGCAAAGATATGGGGAATGGTCTTTATCATGGGGTTCTTGAACAATGTCGTCCCTTTCACCCTCATCGCTTGGGGGCAGCTTTACATTACGTCGGGTTACGCTTCGATATTAAATGCAACCACCCCGCTTTTCACCGTGATCATTGCAGGAATGGTTTTGGCGGACGAACGAATGACACCAATGAAAATACTGGGCGTCAGTGTCGGTCTGGTGGGCGTGATATTAATGGTCGGTCCATCGTCTTTCGAAGGGCTTGTTTTAGAAAATATAAGTTCAGAAGGTATTAGCCTACCTATACTGGCGCAATTCGCGGTACTTATTGCTGCCATTTTCTATGCATTTGCAGGGGTCTTCGGCCGTGGTTTCAGCGCCTTAGGAGTTGACCCCATCATCACCGCTGCTGGCCAAGTAACCGCATCAGCCATTCTATTAGTGCCTTTGGTTTTGGTGATAGACCAACCGTTAACGTTGCCTTTTCCCAGCCGTTACACGGTGCTTTCTATATTGGGATTAGCAGTACTTTCAACCGCAGTGGCCTATATCCTATATTTTAAATTACTCGCCACAGCGGGAGCCACCAACTTGCTTTTGGTGACGTTCCTTATTCCTGTGTCTGCAATTTTATTGGGGATATTAATTTTAGGTGAGCAACTGGAATTAATGCACGTGCTTGGCATGCTCTTAATTGGCGGAGGGCTCTCCGCCATCGACGGCCGTTTGTGGAAACGAAAGAATGCATCCTAGCCTAAACAATTCTTATTCATCTAAACACTACTTAATTTTAATACTCGGCAGTTTCGGGCGTAGCCACCCTTTGATGAACTCAGGCAGCTTGATCGGAGCAATTTCTTTAAGCACTTTAAACACATAACGCAAATAGTTCGTACGCTTAAACCAAAGCACTTTCTGAATCTTCGCCTTCATGGGGACATAACCCTCGTTCAGCAGAGCGTCAATTCGATCTGTATTGTCTGTTCGGTTGTAGCTTGAAAGATCCAGAGAAAGAACCACATCGGCCTTTTTTAATTGATCCCGAGTCTTAAGGTTCATGCAAATATCAATGGCATTTCCCATCACATCAATCATGCCCGTCGGGTCGGAGTAAGACTTTACGCCGTTAAGATCAATGCCAATAAGAATACCGGCCCCAAGATCATCTAACAGAGATACCGGAACATTCTCAACAATCCCGCCATCCACCAACTTACGGCCATTGATTTCTACGGGCGCAAACACGCCAGGTACCGCCACTGACGCACATACAGCATCAGCAAGATTCCCTTTTTCAAACGCAACCTGCTCACCACTGACGATGTCCGTGGTACAAATGGCCAAGGGAATATGGCCGTCTTCAATGTTCACATTACCGAGATCTCGAAGTATCATTTCTCGAATGGCATCGGTGGTAAAGAAACCGCCATTTGTCTTCAGGCTAAAACTGCGCATGCGCTTAAAGCTTAACTGTTCACCCACTGCTAGAATTTCATCAGCACTTTTACCAAATGCATAATAAGCAGCGACCAAAGCACCAATACTGGTGCCAGACAAACAAGAGATCTTAACGCCCTCTTCTTCAAACGCTTTTAACACGCCGATATGAGCAATACCTTTTGCCGCGCCACCACCTAAAGCAAGGCCTATCGAGGTATTAAAAGGGTTCCAAGTCATGTTTCTTTCTCTATGCAGTATTTTTGGGCACTAACCCTAAAGTATTCCATGGAGGTCATTCAAGGACTTTTCATGTGTTTTAACACATTTAGAAACATTCAAAGTAAAGACTATTGATATAGACTTAAAATAAAGTATATTTCACACTCCATCCAATAAAGTACTGAATTAATGCAACCGTCAAATCAACACGTATTATCCAAGCCATTAAACCTAGCAATGTTACAACTTCTCTTGGTTCTATTTGTCCTTGTTGCCAGCCCTTCTCGTGCTGAAACCATTACCTTTGTTGCTGATCTCTGGCCACCATTCAATGATACACCCGACTCTGAAAGTGAAGGCTACATGGTGGATGTCGCCCGCGCGGTGTTTGAACCTTTAGGCTATACCGTGGAATACTCATTAATGCCCTGGAATCGATCCATCATTGAAAGCCGAAAAGGCCGATTTAATGCCATCATCGGTGCATCCAAGAATGATGCGGGTGACTTTATATTTCCAGAAGAAGAACTTGGCCGAAATAAATTAAGCTTTTACGTTCATAAAAACGCCAAATGGCAATACGAAGGGATTAACTCCCTAGAAGACGTCTACCTAGGTGTCATCAACGGTTACGATTATCGTGATTGGTTTATAAACTACCAACAAAACCACCCCAGTAAGATTTACGTGCAACACGGTAATACGCCCTTACGAGAAAACATTCATTTATTATTAAATGGCCGAATCGACGCCATCGTCGATAACGCCGCAGCCATACGCTACACAGCGAAGAGCATGGGTCGATTGAATGACATAAAGACAGCGGGAATGGATACCGTCGGTGGCGTTTCATACATTTACCATGCCTTTTCACCTAATTTACCCAGCTCTGCTCAACATGCTGAAACTTTATCGAAGGGCATTAGAAAGTTAAGAAAAAGTGGCGAGCTTCAAAGGATTCTAGATCAATACGGCATTCAAGATTGGCAGAATAAGTAGACCACTCTTAAGACCAGACAAATGCCTGAATGTTTACTTTCAAGATTGTCAAAAATTCAATTTCCTCCCTTCACGAAAATCACACACGTTGCATGTATGTCAGCCAACAAACTGTCTTCTACATGACAATTTTTTGACTCCTTTTCGCAAATTCGTATTCATTTTGCGTTGCAGCCTGCAATTTTTTGCCACCTTGCCGCCCCCGGCAATGTCATTCCGCCTAAAGAAGCCCTTAATCACATAACTTTAATACTTATTCATTACTCTGGTCTGGTTTATGCAGCTATTTACCGAAACCTGTTATGGAGTTTTTTAAATGATGTCATTGCGTTCTGAAACCAAGAAAAATACGAATGAACAAAGCTTGCCCACAATTAATTCTTGGTTCAAACGACGACGAGCGAAACACCTTATCGAACTATTAACCCATTGCCATCAGCAATTTGGATGCGTGGACGTGCTGGATATTGGCGGTCATGTTAGAGATTGGGATGTCATTCCCTTTGAGCTATTCGATGCCTTAAACATTCATGTAACGCTAATCAATGATGACGATTCCTGGGAAGTAAGCCAACTCAAAAACGGCCAACTCACCAACGATAAAAGCCAGTATTTCAACGAAATCAAAGGCGATGGTTGCCAGTTAGAATACTTCTCGGATTACAGCTTCCATTTGGTTTACTCCAATTCAACCATAGAACACGTTGGAAACTGGCCAAAAATGCAATCCATGGCAGCAGAGATCCGTCGTCTGGCACCATATTACCTTGTTAAAAGCCCAAAACCGGAAATGCTGGTCGACCCTAAGATCGCTACCAGTGTGCACGAGATTCTGTTTCCTGATTCAACGCAAATCAGTGATCGAGTGCTCTTCATGGAGAACGCATTAATTTCCATGAAGGGCAGTTTATAAGCTTTTTTATGAGTAGCCTGTTTATGGTTTTTTTGTTTATGGCCTGCTTGTTTATGGCCTAAAGCCCAGACTGATCTGAATTTAAGCCTCAGTCATTCTGAGCTTGAGGCCTAACTCTTCAGATTACAATTCAAGAGTAACCTCAACCATAGAGCCATCTTCACTTTTAGCGGGGACAGCACAGCAGATTAAAACTTCGTTGTCGGCCAAATCAACGCCTGGCTCTTGGGTATGTACCAACTCACCGGCATTTACCACGGTTCGGCACGCACCGCATTGACCACTTCGACAACCAAAATCCGGTGATAAGCCATGAGATTCAGCAAAATCCAAGATGGAACCATCGTCTTTCGTCCACGATTGCTCTACATCTGATTGAGAGAACACCACCACCGCCTCATCTGCGGATTGCACGTTCTCTACCGCCTCTTCGTCCCCCACTGCATGCCGATGCAATGACGATGGGCCAAAGCTTTCGGAATGAATATTGGCGTCTTGTACGCCCAAGTCTAAGAGCAAGTCGTACACCGACTGCATGAACCCCACCGGGCCACACAAATAGAAGTCATAATTATCAATGGGTAAAATGGCTTGCAGCAATTCCTTTGAAATCCGCCCGTGATGATGGAAATCCTTCCCCGGTTTTAAATCGGGTTCTGGTTGGCTGAGCGCCCAATAGCTTTTGATGTAACCGCCGGAGTTTTTCTCAAGATTGCTGAGTTCATCAAAAAAAGCGCGTTGATCGGCACTCTTTGCCGCAGAAATCATGGTCACTGAACGCATGTTGCGTGTTTTGACTCCATGAGCGAGGGCTTCATTTGCCATCGACACCATGGGCGTAATTCCAATCCCCCCTCCAATCAATACTGCGGGTCTGGTTTCTGCCGGGTCAAATGTGAAAACGCCTGAAGGTGGCTTCATTTCAATGATGTCACCCACGTTATAATCGCGATGCAAACGATTTGAAACCAAACCTTCCGGTAAATCCTCAGACGTTGAGGGCTCTTTCTTAACACTGATTCTTAGATAATCGTCACTCGGTGCACTGGAGGCCGTGTACGTTCGCACCACAGGCTTGCTCTGGGTATCGCCCTGCTCTGGTGGGATTCGCAACGTCACAAACTGACCGGCTTTATATCTCGCAGGAACGTGCTCTGGGTTTTGAGGCTTCAAATAAAAGGATTTTATAACACTGCTTTCGTTTTCAATCTCTTCAACCACATAAGGTAAAAATTGATTGCGGTCTTTTTCGGATTGCTCCAGTTTCTTTGCCTCTGGCCAAGACCCCGTCAGTAAACTGTTTTGAGAAAACTCACCGAAATCAAATCGGAACGGCAACGCCCCCTTCAACCAACGACCGGACTCCAAATGGAACTGCCACAAACGCTCTGCCCCTTCAAAGTACTCCGTATCGGGGGAATCCCAAAGAATTTCCGCACGCCCGGTCAGCGTTAAGATATTACCCGTATCAAAATCAATGAACAGCAATCCCGCTTTCGGCGTCTCTAAGAAGTTGCCCAGAGTATTGAAATGGTAGTTCCCTAAATAATCAGGGATGGTCAGGGTTTTCTGGTCATCCACCCGAACAAACCCCGGTCGACCGCCTCGATGGGAAACGTCCACACCTCGGCTTTCGTCACTCGCGCTTGTTTGATTCGCGGTATAGCTCGCAACAAAAAATGTATCGGAGTTTGCAATGAGATCCATTGCGGCTTGATCCAACTCGTTACCCAATAACGAGGTTTCAGGCGAAGGCAAGTTTGCTTCATCCAGCCACTCAATCGAACGTGTTTGTATGTATTGCGGACAATTACCAAAGGCTTGTCTGACCACCACCGATAAGGTTTTGTCTTCTTTTTGGCTTACCGTGGCCGACAATCGATTGCGGCGTCGGGAGGTTAATTCCACGCCGAGAAGTCCTAAATCGATGGGTACTGTGCTGTTATCCAAGCTGTCTTGTAACGGATCACCTTTAACAACCTGAGTGTTAATGTCCAAGGCTGTTGCTTGTGGAGAAACGATGAAACCGGGTTTACCAAACAGGATCGAAGCCCAAGGCCACCCTTCTTGATCGGCATGACCGACAAAAACATACGGCAAACTTTGATAGAACTCGCGGTGTTGGTCTGGCATGTGATCACGAATGACTCGCCGACCAAAACGTTCCATTTGATCACGCACCCCAACCAACGATTGAAAGGCCTGCTCCCCTCGATGAAACGGTGACGTAGAATCGAAATCTTCATTGAGTGTGGGGGCTTGGTTGTTATTCATCACGGGGCCTGCTGTCTCTTAAATTCAAATCAATATGTGGCTTAGTCGACAGGCATTTTAAAAAGTTCGAAATGAATAAAGAAAGTCAGCCCCTTGCGTTATTACTCTGCCTGACGCTTCATTTCAGCGGTTTTTTCAGCCATTCGCTTTTCATTAAAGAGATTTAATAAATGGGCCGCCGCTTCAGCATCACATAAAGCTCGGTGATGACTGTCCAAATCAATTTCAAATTCCCGACACAGATTCGCTAAACCATAGGATTCATAACCGGGGAAATAACGCTTCATTTCTTTGCAGCTGCAAAGCTTAGGCATATTAAAACGCATACCGACTCGTTCAAACTCATCTTTAATAAAACTGTAGTCAAAGTTCACGTTGTGCGCGACAAAGATACACCCCTCGATAAAGCTCGAAAACGACTCCGAGACCTCACTAAAAACAGGCGCGGTTGCGACCATCTCGTCGGTGATTCCCGTCAGCTTGGTAATGAACGAAGGAATGTGACGCTGGGGGTTGATCAGACTCTCCCACCGATCAATCACTTCACCGTTCACCATTTTCACAGCACCAATTTCAGTGATGCGATGCAGCCCTTTTTTACCGCCCGTTGTTTCAATGTCCACCACCACATAAGGTTGATTCGGATCGATGAACCACTCGACTCGGGTAACGGAGGCGTCAAAACCACACTGACTTAATTTATTGAGCATCACCAACTGATTTTTACGAAGCTGATCTCCTGGGGCTTTTACTTCTTCAAACCGAAGCTTACCTTCTTCAAGAATCATTAAATCCGGAAAACCATCACAGACATTCGAATAATCTTTCGCCATCAACCGCAGAAACTGAACCACACTGTCCGGTTCTGCATGGCGAACAAAGCAAGTGAGTACTTCCAACAAATCCGATGGCCACGTGAAAAAGCCATTGGTTTTACCGTAATGCAGTGTCAGCATTTTGGTGATGTACTTAAGCGTTCGAGCTGGATCAGAGAAGCTGGCCAACCGTGCTTCAATCACGTCCTTATGGTTTTCATAAAAGGTATTTTGAACAATGGTCTGTGGCCTATGGTCAAATTCATTGCATAAGCCCGATGCCTCGTCCTCAAATAATTCTGCCCAAAACACCAAACCAAAGAGAGATCGCCACAAAGCATTCTCTGTAAAATACACCTCTGCGCCTTGGTTTTGATAGAAGCTTTTTACGCCTTCCTCCACATGATTCCGGTACAGTTCCTCAATGGATAAACAATTGGCTGAACGCAATACATCGGTGTATGAGCTGGTCTTTTTCTTATTGAACTTTCGGGCCAGAAAATCCTCAGCAAATAACAAGATGTGTTCAGATTGAGCATCATCCAACAAGGCCTCTAAGCGCGTTTGAACAATGTCTCGCTGACCTTGTTTGTATTGCAGTCGAATCCACTGCTCTTCCGATTCCGGAATCTTTGAATACTCTAGGGCTTTTATGGCGTGTTCAACGCTCTGTTTTTCCAATCGACGAGACAACTTAAGGAAGTACTTATTCGCTAATGTCACGGCATACGAGCCATCGGGAGCATCATCATGAATTAACTGATCTTTTTGATCACTCAATTCCTCGTCTGAAAGGTGTTTCAAGAAAACCAACCGACCCGCGTAATGAAAGGCACTTTTCGCATGAGACTCGGATTCAAATCGAGCCAGCGAAATCGATTTCTCATTTCGAGTTTGAATTACCCCTAAATCCCGCATGGAAAATTGATTCAGTCGGCTGTCTAAGTTACCAAAGAATAAGAACAACAAATAACGAAAGGTCTCGGTGTGGAGCTTAACGATGTGATCATCCAACATCCCCGTTTCAAGTACATCATCAAACGTACAAAATTGATCCACCAGCGAGGCCAGTTCATTCTTTTTGGCCGATTTTTTGTACGTGCTTACTTGTTTGTGATCCAGCAGAGAAACTAACTGGTTTTTATTGAGAGCAGGTAAGATCTCCGTCCAATCGTCTGAGCAGGCTTTACGTATAAAGCCTGCTTTCGTCAGCAACGCTAACTGAGTCGCCATGTCGGGAATTTCAGAATACTTTAAGGTCTCAATTGCCACCAATGAGATATTACGATTCAACAAACGAACGTGTAAACAACGCGAGAGTTCATCCAAAGCATGGTAATCCCGTAGATACGCCTTGTGTGATGCATCCAGTAAATGCTCACACACAGAGGTAATGTAACTTAGAAACTCTTCAAAATGCTGAAGGTAATATTTTTCGGGTAATTCCTTTCGATAACTCACGTGCCGTACCTGCTCTACAACTTGTAATGAGTGATTGTATAAGCAGGTTTTGGGTTGATGCGAGGTTTATCGCTGAGAAACGCATCGTTAGCGTAAAAGAAACAAATATCAAACAAGCCTACTCACAGCCTAATGTCTCATTTTCAGAACAATTATGTTCTGCCTGATAGTTTCAGTATTTTCTGAGGGTTATAGCCTTTTACAATCTCACCATTAATCAACAAGACAGGAACACCTCGACCACCAAGCGAGTCGTACTGCAACTTTCCTTTATTTGATTTCTCGATGTCGTATTCATGATATTCAATATTATTTTCATCCATCAACTTCCTAGCTTTTGCACAGTACCCGCACCATGAGGTTCCGTAGAGTATTACCCGATCGTTGTGATCAGCTGCATAATCAGGAAGAGGATTTATTACCGCATTAATCGAATCCCACTTCTGGAATACGAATAATGCCACAACTATCAATATTAACTTTTTCAATATAACGTCCTATGTTGATCGAAAAAAAAAATACTTATATAGAGACAACCTCCAAGATGCAACTAACGAACAGACGGAACTATTAATTAATATTAAGCCCTTACTTTTCTTTAATAAATCTGAATCCTCCAGACCTGTTAAGCTGGTGAATTCTTTCATTTATATGATTTATTAAATGCTCATGATAGGTAGCACTTATTATCTGAATCCAGGAGCAAATTTAACGAGACAAGTAGCTTTCCTCCTCAAGAAAAGCCACATAGAACGACTATTGCATTCCTTAACCGTTCACTTGAAATTCCAAATATTTCTTACGAGCAAAGGTAGCGTAATAGAACCCAATGAAAGGAATCCATAATTTATGAGAAAAGGTATTTTTAACGGTTAATTTACTGTCACTTGAAAGCTCAGAAAGGTTGATTTCATTGCTTAACCCAAAATCAACATTAGCCCGCATAGAGGATGCGCCTTCAGGAACTGTCACGGTAATTGACTCACCCGGCTTAATCTTCGCAATTTTATTACCGTCAATTTTGATCGTATAAGCGCGCAGCCCATCTGCGTATTGTTTTGGTCTACTAATTTCAATTTTCATCCATCACTCCTTGAGGATTTTAATGATTGTTTCTCTTCATTTTATGCACTAGCGCCTTAACCCTACATGCGGCACAGCTCAAAATAGGATTTAACAAAGTGCTTCTGATAGCCATTGAGCCCCATGTAGGACTAACTTTGACAGTTAAATATCATATTACCAGCGAAGAGAGTGGTTTATTTAATCACATTCCGAAATGCGTATTGGCCCACTCAACTCTGTCTTTACCAACCCCCTCTCCCGTCAATGGGCGCATCTCTAACAATAACGCTTGTGACTCTTCATCGCTGTAACCAAAATATCTCAACATCGAATACGTAATCATCCCTGTTCTGTGAATCCCCGCTGAGCAATGAATGTATATTTTGGCTCCCTCCTCCAAATATTTTTTGCACTGGCTAAAGGACTCTTTAATGATCGGCAATATCTCTTCTTCGGGCGGTTTAGCGTTTTTAAGCGGTAACCATTCCCAAATCAAACCATTGGATAACGAGGCTTTACGAATATCCAACGCCCCTTCTTTTTCTGAGAGCAACGTTAAAATATGAGAAGTGCCTTCGGCCTTGAATTCTTTTAACACTTTGAGTTTAGGTCTATGGCCAATTGCAAGATAGCCGTTCAACACCCCCACAAAGTTAATGTGCTTATCCTTACGTTCCATCGCTAACGCTCTCTACTTGTTTGTTTAACCTGCTCTTCGTGTAATTCACTGTCACTCTCGCCCTTGTGAGGCCGAAGCACTAAATATAATAAGGGACCAGCAGAGACAAACACCAAGGTTAGCAACGCATACGGTAACCAATGCAGAAGGGTTTCCCCTCGACCTTTTAGATCTTGATACATCCATATCATCGCAAGCAGTGCCATGACATATAGATCAATCACCACCTGAGCGGTGTCGGGGCTTGAGATTAATTGATAACCAAAGTTGAGCAATGATTGCTCTGAAATCGACATGGTATAGACGGTGTAAGTCGAGAATAAGACCAATAAAATAAGGGCTAAAACTCTGTAGATCAAAATCCAACTCCTTTTGGGTTTAAACAACTAAACCAGTCTCTACTTTATACGGTAAGCTAAGTTTCTATCACCATGACTTAACTCCAAGTTTTAATAATCTACACTCAAAATAATCATTTCCATAACCCACACCACTATGGGTAGTAATAACCAGTAATAAGACTGAGCATCTCCATGATTAAAGAACTGGAACCACAGAACTACAATACTGATAATTGGTGAAGCAATAAGCAAATACAACATAGAGTCTTCAACTTTTATTTTAAATACCCTAAACCTTCTATTCTTCTTCCTTGCATTCTGTCTAGCCCCTCCCATTGCAGCAGCAGTCAATGCAGATACAGGCAAAATCACTAAAATGAAAAGTATGATTTGGGAAATTGTGGCAATGATTACGATAGGTAAAGACATAGGCTGATGTATCTCTTATGAAGAGGTGTTAGTTGAGTACTCAATATAAAAGCGTCAACTGTATAAAACTCTCGAACTCAGTGATGTGTAACGGTATACATTCTTAAAATTCTGATTTCTTTCAGCCTTTTTCCTCACTACTTATTAGTTTAATCTTTGCGAGAGTAAATATTCTCAATTTGAAGAACTCCCGGCTCAGGGCTGTCCGTAATCTGAAAAGAGCGCTTTTTATTTTGATAACTGTATTCGCATTGAGGTTTTGCTTGGGCCCCAACTTGTTCAATTAATTCATAATGACCTAGGCTTCTGTACGGTTCATATTGGTAACACCCTGATGTTTTAGGAGGGGTTTGAAAACAACCAACGGGTTGATTCAAATAAGTGAACTCAACAATACGGATTTTCATAGAGTTTTGGCGTTTTCTACTTAAGTATTTAATTGCCAAGAAAGCCACAGCGAGTAGAGATATAACGACAACTGAAACTAAAACAAACATGATTCTTCGTCTTTATTAAGTGAGTCTTTAGGAGGCTTTCATTTCGTTTTAAAAACAACGGCCCCTATTTAATAACGCCCTTTCAAAACGCCTTTTTTAAAAAGAGCTTTGAAAGGGACATACATAGGGCTCTATATTTGGCTATCTACCATTGCCCTGATTTCTTGTAAGGTTGTTGTTTTAATTAACTTGCCATCTTCGAAGACCGTTTCCAACAAGCTGTCTTGTTCTTCAGCTTCACTGACATCATTAATCAAAACCAACTCGCCCTCCTCACGAACCACTTTCAACAACCCTTTTGCAGACTTCTTTTTCGTGTCCGTTTTAGGGTCTTTAAAAATTGCGATACGCTCATCGGCCTTAACAATACTGGTGGCCTTTACTGCCGAGCCGTGCGTATCACGAGTAACGTGTTGATAGCTGTAAGAGCCGATACCTAAGACCAATTTGGAAGCAAAGCCTTTGTCTGCCAAGCGCTGTAAGATTTGTCGTTGTCTTACTAAAGTAATGGCATCGCCATAGATAGCGCCAATGTGCTCATCCAATAGCTTAAAGCCTTTGTCTGTTATCGTGCCGCCGAATGTATCCCATAGACATTCAATTAAGCCTTTAACTTCACATTCCATTAACACGATAACGTCTGTGTTTTTATTCTGAATCCCATAGTAAACACCGTTCCAACAAAAGGCTTCAAACCCTCGCTTTTGAGCGGCTTCAGTTGCTGCTTCTATGCCATCAAATTCATCCGCATAGTCGCCTTTGTCCGCAATGTACCCCGTTAGAATTTTTACCGGGTCACCAGAGTCTGGTCGTATGACTAAGGTTCCTTCACGAGCCATGATTTCATCTTTAAGTACTGGCAAATACTCTGTGACGAGCGTCCAAAAATCCCATGTATCGGAGACAACACTCAATATCCCTTTAGGCGATTGCTCGGTCATTAAATAACGAAAGAACTCAATTTCGCCTTCTAAGATCCAAGAACAAGTTACCGAGTGTTCAGTCGCATCAACAGAACAGCCAACCAACTCTTCATCAACGTTGGCACCGTAGTATTTTTCGGCAAACAATACCGCAGGAATGGTGTCTGTACCCACCAGCCCTGAAGCTAAGTGACCAAAGCCACTCATGGCCGCCGCTTGCTTACCAAACATACCTCGAAAGCTAAAGTCGTGCCCTTGGAAAGGTACGAAATCAAGCGGCATGCCGGTCTTAATAGCAAACTCTTTGAACACTTTCATATACGCTGTTGACGTAGTCGCACTGGTTTGAATTGGCCAGTTCTCACAGCTCAATACCGTTTCTATCATGTTGGTTAACCACTGGAACCCCTTCTTGGTATTAACGATCGTCAATGGCGGCACCTGATAAGGCACTAAAGTGCCTTCAGGCAGTGCTTTAATTCGAAGCGGTAAATACCCTAAGTCGTGTAACTCCTCAAGGTATTTCACATCGACTGGGTAGCCCAACATAGCGCTAAGTATCCGCTTGTGGTTGGCCACGGCTTGTTGCTTATCTGTTTCGAAAAAGCTGTTCCACTCTTCTTGCAAGTAGCTGATGATGAAATACTGAAGACCCACAAATGCCACCTTATTGTTGTCTTCAACATTACTCAACTTCCCTGAACGCGAGGTGTAATTTGCATATACCTCAGTCACATCTGGGTGATACGCTCTGCCGTGAAATTCCTTGTAAACATCTTTCTGCATACTGGGTGCAATAATGCTCATAGTTCTGCTCCTTAGATTTTGGCTATAAATACGTTCGTATTTCTTTTCGTATTAATGTTCGTACTGGACGTCTCGTTCTGATTCTCAAAATCAGTCACCGAATTGGTGGTGTAGATGTTATCGATCAGATCATTAAATACATCGAGACCCTTAGAGAAAATACCGTGCGTGATAAACAAAGAAATGCTTGAACACTCTTTTTGCTTAAGTACTTTGGCCAGCTCAATGAACGTCCGCCCGCCATCGCATATGTCATCAACAATCAGTAAGTCCTTCCCGGTTACTGAGCCGTAAATATCAGTGTGGGTAATTTCACCCGTCTTAACGTCACGAACCTTCTCTGCTTGTATTACCTCAATGCCTCCGCCAAAGTATTTGGCTACGTTTTGGGTCTTCTTACTCGCACCAGCGTCGGGGGCGATTAGAGTCAGCGTCTTATTGCGTAACGCTTGTGCAAGCTCTGAGTGTTTTTCAATAATTGGCCCTTGAGCCAGATTTACCACGTTATTAATCAGTGCTGGGGATACATCACTATGAGCATCCCAAATGGTCACTTTGTCAAAATTAAAACTATTTATCATGCTCGCCATTACCGCTGCGCCATGAGCTTCACCTTCAACGCAGACTCTGTCTTGACGTGCATAAGGGAAATACGGGCAGACCAACTCGAAGATAGTTCTAGCACCAAAACGTCGTTTTAGAGCGTCTACTGCCATGAATAACTGAATGATGCTTGCCGAGTTAACAAGCCGTGCCGTGATGCATATTTTTTCGATATCCATCGCTTCACTGGTAAAACGGATGTGCTCTTCACCCCCTGAAAAGGTAAAGCTCTCGTAACCAAGTTCTATTTGCTGACTTCCATTTCTTGTATAAGCGGTAACGTTCATGTTGATCCCCTTTTTGTTCATTAATCTATTGGATTAACTTAGTGTCTTAAGGTCACTATATGTATAAATCACAAATCGGTCAAGCACTAAGTGACAAAAGGACACAAAGTGTGACGTAATCGAATTTATGAATTGAAGGATTAAAACTGTGGTGTAAAGAAGAGCATCAAACACACGCAACATCCTTGTCGCAATGATTATGGTTCAATTCAGTTTTCTAGATTCCGAAGAAAAGTAAATTCAGCCGAATCGGCTTTCAATGAATAAAGGCTGGCAGGACGTCCAGACTCTGACCGCTTTAAGCCAGTGTCTATTAACAACTCAGCTTGCTCTATACGCCGTCTGAATGATTTCTTCTGCAACGGCTTATCGATCAATATTTCATGGAGCTTTTGTAACTCGGGCAATGTGAACTGCTCAGGTAAAGCATAAGCAGGAACGATCGAATAAAGAGCCTTCTGTCGTAATCGTTCTCGGGCTTCCATTATCAACGTTTCGTGATCAAAGGCTAAAGCGAGTTCTGCAATGTCATCCAAAGGGTGCCAACGAGCGTCGCTGACGCTGGCAACATGCGCTTCGCACGCCTGAAAAGCGATGAGAGCACTGTAACAAACCGTCACAGCCCAACCCCGTTTATCACGAGCATTGCCGCCGTAACTTTTTAGTTGCTCGACATAAGGCGCATCAACGCCTGTTTTCTGTTTGAGCTTTCGGCGAACGGTATCTTCAAGGCAGGTGTCGATAGTTTGATCAATGAAACCACCGGGTAAACTCCAGCATCCTTTATCAGGATGTTCATCACGCTTTACCAATAAAACATGTAAGCGTTGTTCATGACAGGTAAATAAGACACTGTCGACGGTGATAAGAGGCGTATCGAAACTGCGCTTATCGTAATTCTTTAGGAAGTCGGATTCGTTCATGATTAACTCAGATAGTGACATAACGACACTTATTCTACAGCGGAGGTTCTCTCTAAGAAAGTACGAACTATAAGTGATGATTGAACACGATCGGAATTCAATTTAAGGCCCAGACTGATCTAGATACCGAATATTGATTTTAACGTCGGTTTGCTTAATCTCATTATTTGACCATAAATACTCCAAGTGGCGTGTTTCAGAATAATCAGCCGGTACTGAGTGCGGGGTAAAAACCTGCTCCCCTTTTGAGTTCTTATATATTGGTAAATCAATGAAATGAAAAAAGATTTGATTGTTTTTCTTAGACAAAAACGGAGATTCAATAAACGCAGGCCAGTCTCTTAACTGAGACTCACCTAAAGATCTAATAATCGTTTCTTGAAAAGGTAAGGTGTTTAATACCTGATTCTTCATAGTAAAAACACCTTCAACAACGTCTTGAGAACGACCCTGCCTCATGCTCACCAAGGTGTAATCTGAGTGTCCGTCATTATTCACGTCTGCATAAAACAACTTGAAATCAACTTCAGAGATAGACTCATTTGGCTCTTTGCAATTTAAAGACCAACATTTGTGTGCCGTAAATTGATGAGTTGAACCATCAATATTGACCAACTTCAGGTAAGGTTCACGGTCTAGCTCAGCTCTACTCTGAAGATCATTAAAATATGAAATAAACCGTTTTATGTCCTGATCCGAAGTAAAGAATAACTGGCCAGACGCGTCCGTTGGATTGGCATCCTCCATGGCTATAACCTGAAACGATAAGACGCTCCAAGCCGCGATAACTAGACTGCGATTAATCACATTATTAAGAAAAGAGAGATAGACCATTAACAAAGTTTCCTTACTTTTACGATACCCATTCTTGTTCTTGAATTCCCGAGTGTTGAGGTCTCTTCGATGATTTTAAATAATCTTTGGCAGCAATATAACCGCGTCTTTAATTCAAAACCCTATTATTTCTATCTCCTCACCTTAAAACCCCATAAGAAAGAATCAAAGAACAGTAACATCGTCCTTCACTGCTAATAATCACTAACGGCATATTTTCTAATTCACTCGCTCGCTTATTTAACACCCTAAAACCATTCGCACAAAAAAAGGCCTGCAGAATCTGCAGGCCCTTCAATACAAACGCTCATATAACCATTCAATAGCACCAATGGTTACATAACTTTCATTGGAAACTTACAACAACTCACCGTCTGAATCACGAGCATTCAGCTGCAATCCATCAGGGCCCGCATCGCTCGTATCCGGTATCCATGCATCCAAACATGCTCTGTCTTCAACACAAGGGTCTGTTAAGGCTTCTAAGAAAGCCACTAGCTGATTGACCTGATCATCCGATAGCGTTAAATCTTCAGCAAATTCCTCAGACTCACCCGCAAGTCGATCCGATTCTAATTTACTGATCGCCAATAAAGAGTTCGTTCGTGCATCTGGGTAAAGCGCTGCACAACCAGCAATGGTTGAGAACTGAGTTAGCTGACACCAACCGCCATTGTCATCAAAGTATTCCGTTACTCGATTTCTCGGGCCCGTGTAGTGACGTACAACGTCCTCCAGTGTTTGATAGGAGCCTGTGTGTCCGTACGGTGCAGTGGCAGAAATGTTCAGCAATGTCGGTGTTCGGAACTTATAGCGGTCTGCAGCATCCCCTGTTTCTCGCTCTCGTCCAAAGTCATCATTGCCTGCCTCATCATTGATATTTCCCTTGCCGTTTCCAGCCAACGGAAATGCAACAACATGATGGCTTTCGTCTGTGAAGAAATCGCTCGAATGGCAACCTGAGCACCCTGCACCACCGTCTTCCCTAGACGTTAAGAACAAGATTGCGCCTTGTTTTTGCTCTTCCGTTAAGGCACTCGAATCGCCTGATACATAATCCCCCCATGGCGTATCCGTAAAGACCATGGATCTCTCATATTCGCCAAGTGCTTCCGCGATATTGTCATAGGTAATTAAGGTGGTTGCATCTGCGGTTGAACTGAACCCCGTTTGGAATTCAGTCAACCAATCCGCATCCCCTTGCAGCCTTGCCGCTAATGCAGAGCGAACGGCATCATTGTCGTTACCAGCCTCAAATGTATTACCACGCATTTCTTCATTAGACGTTACAGGAAAACGAGCCTGAGCCGCAGCTAACGTCTGCCCTGTTTGCACATTGGTATCAGCAGTACCAAAAGCGCTGTCCGGTGTCCGAATGCCTGAACTTGCGCCATTCACACCACTTTCTTTACCAATACTTTCAACGCGTGAATCGTGAAAAAGCACTTGATCCCACAGACCAAGGTTAAATACCGTCGGAGCATTACGAGGGACATTCGGCGCGCCGTCGCCGTCGTGCACACGGCCTAGCCCTAATAAATCTTCATCAACGGCATTGACGCCCACCGGCAAAGAAAGATCATCTCCACCCCCCAACATAGGATGATGACAAGTAACACATGCACTGTCTTCATCACCGCCAAGGCCTTTGGTATAAAACAACTTCATACCAAGTTGTGCTTTTAAATCCGTTATATCGGGTAAATCTCTGTTGGTAGAAGGATCACCCGTTAAATTTGCATCTGAAATCAACGCCTGTAGTGTTGTATCCGTTTCACTCTCTTCACTACTGGAAGAAGAGTTATTGCTGCATCCCGAAAGAACCAATGCAGCCATCATAATTGCCGACGTTTTTACCTTAAATCTCGAACCCATGTTTTCCTCATTATTTTAATTTAATCAACGATTTATACGTTATAATTTTTATTTGTTACCCTTGCGGACTTAATCATAGGCGAGAACATAGACAAGAGAAACCCCGTCATTAAAATTTAACGTTTACTGCACCAAAAAAATTAAGATGAGTCAAAGTTGAGAAACGAAACCTAAATTATTTCAATATCTTACAAAATCACTCAGAGCCATCAGCCTAGTAACATATCACCACCATCAATTACCCTCATCCTCTAACCCTCCCCTCTAAAAATCAGAAGACTTACCGTTTGTTTCAGCCTTACTGAATGCTACTATGATCAAGCTCACCGATTCATGACACGGAAAGGTCACACAGCCCCAATGACAGCCAATAAAATCCACCTTAAAACGTCGCTCGATCATGTACCTCAAGCCATTCAAGCCGAGCTTGAAATTGCAGTGAACTTAATACACCAAGTTTGCAAAAAAGACGTGGCGATGATCTGGTTATTTGGCAGTTACGCACGCGGTGACTACATCAATGATCGCAGAGTGGATGAGAACGGCGTGGTGTCCGAATACAATTCTGACGTGGATGTATTGGTGGTATTGCGTGGTAAAGAATCCTCTAAAAAATCTGGCTTGCTCAAAAAATTCATTGGCCTAATCGAAGACAGCCCAGAACTCGCTTCCACCTTCCATGTGATTTACGAAACACTCGACTGCATGAATAAAAGCCTGAACCGCAGTGAGTATTTTTACCTTGATGTCGTCAATGAAGGCGTGGTGTTGTTTGATGACAACGTATCCCTCGCCCAGCCACAACAGCTCTCTCCTGCTCAACGCCGAGAAATGAGCATTGACTACTTTGAGCGTTTCTATCAAAAGGCCATCGAATCACAACAGACGTTTGAATACCTTTATCAAAAAGGCGCATTGAGTGCCGCGATCTTCAGCCTGCATCAAATGACCGAGCGATTGTTTAGCATGTATCTGTTGGTGTTTACGCACTACAAACCACGCACGCATAAGCTCTATGAGTTACGCAGCCGTGTCGCCACATTATCGCCTGAAGTCAAAACCATATTCCCCTACGAAACCAAAGAAGATCGCAAACAGTTTGCGTTTTTTGGAGACGCGTACATTGATTCACGCTACAAACCCAATTACGAAGTAAGCCCCGAAGTATTGGATGTGCTAACGGGCTGGGTTGCGAAGTTTCAACGATGGGTTCACAGCGAAAGCATGAAAACCATCGATGGGTTTATTCCAGAGCAAAACTACTCAAGCAGCCAACCCCTGCCCTATAATTTTTTGGATTTAGACACGCTTAAAACCACACCCTTGCCGGAGGTGGTTGTGCTTCAACAAGAAGAAGAGCTAAAACGAGAAAGGTCTGAAAAAGAAGAATCGCTTAAGCGAGAAGCAGAAACCCAAAAGCAACTTGAACAAGAGCGTGAAGAAAGCGCACGGTTATTAAAAAAATTACGTGATGCAGGGTTAGAGTAAAACAACAAAGGTTTATGACTGCCCTCGGCTTAATTCACCGTCGCAGGCAACTCGTATTGGTTAATAGAACAGGTGTTTATAAACTCGTGAAGTGCCTTACTCATTTCAGAATCACTGGGCTTAACGCCATCATCGAGCAACAGTGAACGCACAACAGAAATAAAGTAAATATTGGCTTCATCAGACGAAACCCAAAGAATGTAGCTACTTTCAGTCTCTTTTCGATCATCGTATATCGTAGATATTAAGAACTCTTTGCCCTCAAGACCGAAATGAGACTCTTCAACGGCACTCTCTAATACCGTATTTACAAACAAAAGTTCTTCAAAGGTTTTGAACCTAAAGTTCTTATAATCATTATTCTGTACTTCTAATTGTCTTTTAAGTTTCTCAATTTTATACATCAGAATAAAACCCTATTTCTGCCCCTTTCTTTAGCTAGATAGAGTAATTCATCTGATTTTCTAATGAGATCTTTCTCTGAATTCTGATTGCTTGGATACATTTCTGCTAAGCCAACGCTTATTGTCAAGATTGGAAGTGTTGGTGACTGTTTATTCGGTATATTTAACAATCGAACGTCGTTAAGTATTTTATTAACTAGAACCTTTGCTTGCTCCAAGTTTGTATTTCCATAGACTATCGTGAACTCTTCACCACCATATCGAGCACAAATGTCATTTGGTCTTTTGCCAACCCCTTTGAGTACTTGCCCAACTGATTTGAGGCATTCATCACCAACTAAATGACCGTAGGTATCATTTAATAATTTAAAATGGTCAAGATCAATCATCGCTAGAGAGATCGGTGAAGCAAGTCGGTTGCAACGTCTCCATTCATTTTCAAGAAACTCATTAAAATATCGCCGATTCGCAATACCTGTAAGTCCGTCAATACGAGATAGGCTTAAAACTTCTTCTTCGGCCTGTTTTCGTTCTGTAATATTTTGATGTGAAATCACATGGTAATTCGTTTTTTCGAGAGTAAAGGTTTTTACTCGCATCATGAACCAACGCTCTTCTTCTGGGCTATGACATGGGTATTCAAAGTAAAAATCACTTTCATCAGCATTGATCACCGACCTAATCCCATTTGCTGCTTTAGCGCCAAACTCATCCCCCATGGCTGCAGCTTTATCACATTCATTTAAATAATTAATACGATTCCAAGACGTTTCAATGCTGCATTCATTGTCTTGACCAAAGGTACCCCAGCTTTTATTTGCAAATATAATATTGCCTTTATCATCGATCACAACGATGTGCTTCGAAATGGTATCTAAAACCGCCTTTAGAAAATCATATGATTCAATCATTTAACGCATCCATAGTATATGCACAATGATTCCCCGCAGAGGAGTGCGACGTTCAACTCGTGAATTAATAATGCCAGATCACAATTTAGTTTCAGCGGCTAATAAAGAACACATAACTTGAGCTTTAGATAATTCGGCATTTTATTGTTAATGGCTACTAACAAACTATAGTTTATAAAAACCACAATTCGAGGCCATCATGTTCCTAACTAGACTAGTTTATACCAGTACCATTTCAGAGAGTTTTTCGTCCGAAGATGTTACGACGATTTTAGAGACAGCTCGCAAGAACAACGATAAGAACAATGTAACAGGTATGTTATGCTTTAACAGGAAGTATTTTCTTCAATGCCTTGAAGGCTCCCGAACAACCGTAAACAAAACTTACCACTTCATTTTAAATGACCCAAGACATAGCAATATCATAATGCTCGACTACAAAGAAATAAACATGAGGGAATTTAGCGAATGGTCAATGGGCTATATGCCTGAATCAAGTTTAACCTCTCCAATTAATTTGGCGTTTTCTGGCACCCCTGAGTTTAATCCTTATGAAATGTCAGGTGAAAGTGCGCATAAAATGATGCTGGCACTGAAAAACTCAGTGCCATCTGTGTAAGGTAGTGGCAAGCTTCAAGCCCGCTCACCCACTTGAATTCCTTGTTTGCTGGCGTTTGAGAAATAAGAACCACCTCCCAAACGTCAAATTCAAAATAATTAAACCCTGAACTCAAACCTGAATTCAGATAATACGTGCAACACTCATGATTAAATAAAGAGGAAAAAGCTGACAGCCTATTAGAGGTATTCTTTAATCATCAAACAACAAATAATCACCGTTAATTACCGACAGCTAATCAGAGGTAAACGATGCAAAATACACTCATAGATATAAACATTAACAGCATACCTGTAACTCTAGACTTCTTAGGTGCCACCCTTCAGACTTTCACTGGTTCTCTGCCAATGTCACATAATGGCCATTAACTAAATTAAGTCGTAACTTTAAGCCAAGCTCTTTCTTCATTCGGTGCATATCGAACACACCAAGGTTTTGGTTGCTGTTCCGCAGGTATAAAATATACCGCGTCAGATACATCAAACACCCCAACAGGGTTGCCTTTATCTTTTAGGCATACAAATTGATCATCCACCAGTTCATAAATACCAAGCTCACCACCAGCAAGAAAGATTCGACCATCTAAACTGCCCACGCCATACCAAGCGTATTTTGGAGAGCCCATGTCTTTGAAGCCCTCTTTCGCATTACCCACCAACAAGCATCCACTGCGCCCCGTGATATACACAAGATCTTTGTTTATTACCTTTACATCGGTAAACGAATCCGTAGGTAAAATACCTTCGGGTAGGCTCACTTTTGACCAAGCGCTGCCATTCCAGTGATGTATATTGCCGTGATAACCCACAATATATATATCATCCGATGCCGAGCCATCAATTTGATTTGGCGCTTGTGGCAGTTCGTATTGAGTCCAGCTTTCACCATCCCAATGAAGAGTAGGCCCCTTGAAAGAAGTTACCCACACGTCTGAATCAGACGTTCCCCATATGCCGTTTAGCTGCCCTTGAAAGACCTCACCGACATTCCAATCAATATCAAAATCACCATTTGAGAACTCTAATTGCTTATATGGGGAAGAGGTAAAGTGAACATCTGCATTCGTAAAGACATCACCATGATCATCCACCACCCATAAGTGTCCTTCACTGGATGTCCACATTGCATTTAACTGACAATTAGCTCCGAGACAAACCTTAGAAACCCCGCCATATGGCAAATCACCAGAAAAAACAGCCCCTACAGCGCCCAATGGGTTTGACTCATTGTAATACGTTAATATTTTGTGGTTACCTAATTTCGAGAACGCCACATCAATTACATGAACAATTTCATAGTCTGCATTCATTTATAAAAAGCCTTCAGTTTCATTAAATTAGAAATCAGAACTAATATCATCAATAGGACCTATTGGCACCTTACCGCCACCAACTAAGTTGGATAGCTTCGCTTCTTTGTTAACACCCATAGAATCCAATGAGTTTTCGTATTCAATACGAATGCCTTTGGCTACATCCGCCGCATCTTCTGGAGGGATTCTAGGTTCATACACACCGGGGCTTCGTTCAATAACATCAAGAGAAAACGACTTCGCAGTCTCATTTTCCATATGATCCAGCCATTCAGTGCTACTGGCAAAATCATCTTGGCATTGAAGATCCCTAGCATAATCTTTTTCAACATCAGTTAGGTAACGATGTTCAGTTCCCTTGCTTTGATCGTCATACACGAAATAGGTAATCGCATCACCTTCGTTATAAGTACCAAACTCTGAACCTATGGGTACATTGGATCGTTTTTCGTTAGGTAAACTTGAGCGCGCCATATAACAAGAGTGCGGGATAAAGGGCTCACGCTGATAACCAGGTTTACTGATCTGCTGGAGATCCTTATAAGGGCACCGTCATAGTCTGAATCATCACCATACTTTGACTGAGTTGTAGTATTACGGTGAAGCTTGTCACGTTCAGCTTGATTTTTTATAACCCTATTATCACATGACTAAGCTCAGCAGGTTTATTTACGACAAGCATAAAAAAGACTGCATAAAAGCAGCCTTTAAAATGAGTTGATACTTGTGAAAGTACGCCCAATTAGTTATTGATTCCAATAACGAGGCGCGTCATCAGGAAGACCTTCCCAACTTTTGATCTGATTGATGATATCAATATCAAGGTCATCGTATTCTTTACTGTCGATATCGAGAGATCTATACCATTCAAAATTTTCATCGTATTTAAAGTCGATTTCAAAATCACCCTCTGATGTAATTTGAAAACGAGCTTTATTCCAAGGTGCTTCAGTATTAGAACTCTGCATAATTTGATAAAGAGACTTATAAGCCTCGATTAACTCCAAAACCTTTGAAGGTGCAAATCTAAAAGCCTCTTCATTAGAGGATTTTGTTCTTTGAAATAAATTAACCTGACTTATAATTCCCTTCTCGAAGTTCTCCAGTAATGTATAGTTAGAAGCGGAAACCCATTCATCTGGTAAAGAATTAAACATTTCTTGGCCGATAAACTCATAAATACTGTCTACTGTCTCAAACATATATAATCCATCTTAATTGTTAATTAGGAAAAATCTTTGGCTGGGAAGGTGAGCCGTTTACCGACGTAAATGCCTGTAGTAATTTAGGCGTATCATTCTTATCTTCATATACCACTATGATTTCCACTTCAACCTGTTACCTTTATCCAGCTCCTTAGCCCATTCTTTTTCCATCTGTCGCTACTCGCCATAACAATTTTGGTCTTAAGCTGTGGGATTAAGTTAATCTTTTCAGCGGGATCTTGGAAAGGCGAAGTAATAAAATGACCACCATCTTAATCACTGATATGCTTCTATTGAGTTTTGGTATTACGATGAAATTTGTCTCGTCCAGTTTGATTTTTTATAACTCTATTACCACATGACTAAGCTCAGCATATGTATTTGCGACAAGCATAAAAAAGACTGCATAAAAGCAGCCTTTAAAATGAGTTGATACTTGTGAAAGTACACCTAATTAGTTATTGCTTCCAATATCGAGGCGCGTCATCAGGAAGACCTTCCCAACTTTTGATCTGATTGATGATATCAATATCAAGGTCATCGTATTCTTTACTGTCGATATCGAGAGATCTATACCATTCAAAGTCTTCATCGTATTTAAAGTCGATTTCAAAATCACCCTCTGATGTAATTTGAAAACGAGCTTTATTCCAAGGAATATCTTTTTCGCCCTTTTGCATAATGCGATATAGGGAATAAAAAGCTTTAGAACACTTAGTTCGTTTAGCCAAGCCATTAATAATATTTACATCAAAGTCATGCTTTTGACCTTGATGTAAATATGTTTGCTTTGACAGCATAGCTTTATCAACCGTCACTATCAGTGCATAAAATGTTGCACTATCCCAATGCTCAGGAAGAGCATCAAACATAGCCTGCCCAATATGATTATAGATATCATCTACAGATTCAAACATTTATAAAGATACTTTCAAGACTCAGACTTACATTTAACGTTATTAGTCTTAAACGTATTACCCTCAGACCAATAACGATTGCTATTATTCGATGCCCACAAATCAAACCCCGGTTTAAAAAAGTCAGGCTTAGACAAAAGAGTGTCGTCCAAAAAACCTTCAAGGAAATAAGCAGAAACAGTTATCCATTTTGTCTTTTCTAAAGACCAGTCGTATAAAAGCCATAACGAGTCATCATCAGGCAATTCATTCAAAAGAAATTCGCCCACAGCACCATATACAAATTTATGCAGTAGGTTTTGTCCAGGCTTAAAGTGTTCATCTGAATCAGCAGCGCTAACTTCAGTAATGGATTGAATGAAGTCTATCGCATCCTCGTCCTCATCTTCATCCATAATAGATACTACGACTTGTAAATGCTCTCGCACTAAGCCACATAAATCACTGTCAGAAATCTTTAAGTTATCTTTGAAACCATTAATTATAGCTAGGTACTTTCGATATAAGACCTCACCATTCGGGTATAACAATAGGGCCTCTTTTGCAGCTTCTGGAGGTAACTTATCAAAATACAATTTCCGATAAAGACAATCGTCATCAGATAAATCAAGACTTAAAGCCTCATCCTCCGATATATAGCGCTTTAAAATGTCTTCAAGTTTATGTATCAATTCACTCATTATAATTAGCCTAAATCTTGTTAAATAAACTTACTCAATAACTCGAACTTTCCAGCGATCATTCAACACATCCAACCTTTCATCAAACTGCTCTAATGATGAGCTATCATCTATTACCTGATTAAGTTCTAAATGGTAAGTAGTTGATCCAGGAGCAGACACTTCACCCGTCAAACCATCAACGATTCGATGCCCACCAGATTCTCCCTTAAGGGGATGTTCCGACTCTAATGGAATCGTCCATTTCAACTTCTCTGTTTCAACAGCATAATCAACATGCACTTGTTCAGCTGTAACACCCCATTCTTTCCACTTAGGGGCTCTAGAAACCATTAGAAACTCATGCATACCACCATCAGCCCTTAAACCATTCTCTATCTTTCTACGGATTCGTTTATCTGAACTATATAAATATTGAATTTCTTCAGGAGTTCGTGAATCAAACCATTCATCAAACTTACCACTTTTATAAGAAGGGATATCTTTAACGGTAACTTTAGTTACATCAAAAGCCCCCTCTTCACTGCCACTTAGAACTTCAGGATTATTCGTAAGAGATGATTTTTTACCAGACACATCATCCTTGGAATTCACAGGCTCATGAACAGAAGCTTTTACACTAGAATCAGAAGATTCTAAAGGATCTGATTGAGGCTTGCTACGCTTAGGTTTTATAGCTAATGAACCTGAGCTAGAAGTACTACCTGCCATTGGAGCATCACTCCCAATATGACTAGGCATCGTCTGCAATAGCTCGTTATACAACAACCAGACTTTCAACTCGCCAGTAACCAGCATCATGACAACATCAGTTACCAGAGCCGATTTATCTCTCTGATGTACTAACTGACAATGAGGCCGACCGTAGCTATAGATCTCACGTAGTGTGGAATCCAAAGAATTATCGTATTTAAGATCGAAAAGAAATTGCCGAGCATACAAAGGGTCTGTCACATGACCCAATTGTGTAGGAGTTACTTCCCAGGCAGCATCGTAAGTATTACAGAATAGATAATGGTTTCCCATGATATCTACCAGTTTCATACCGCGCTGATCTGGCATATCCGTTGCCATATACATCGTAGAGTCTCTATGAGTTTGTTAGGTTTGCAGTGTATCCACTTTATGAGAAAAAGTATGAGAAGTTATACGCAATTCTACCTACCTATAATTACTACTAGACAGTAAAAAATGGATAATCACGTTAAGAAGCGGGCCGCTTAAACAGCGCATCACAGCATATAGGGATTAGTATGAAGTGGGACTTTTTATCTTTTGTGTTTGATGTAGGTGAAGGTCATATTGCTAACTCTGGGTTCTTATATACAGGCGACAAAGTCATTCCTGCGAGTGCAAGTATCAAAGGTCAGCGTAAGTTATTAAGTATAAAAATCGTAGAACTTCAAACATTAATTTTTGAGCAATGTGGTGAAAAATTTAAGCAACTTCTCATTCAAATGGAAAGTAAAACACATCGGATAAAAATAGACTTTGAGTTTGATGATGCCAATCGCTGGTCGATAAGCTCTTCAAACATGAAGCTAATACGTGAAGAGCTAAGGCCGGAGTTTTCTTAATGCCCGTCTCAACTGCGCAGTAAACTGTCACCTCTTGTGCCAGCTTTTCACAAAAAGTGACAGTTTTACGAAGTCAGATGCAGCTTCTTATTAAGCCTCTCCCACCAGTTCTGACAACTTTCCATATACTTTTAAGAATTCGTCGTCGTTTTCAGTTGGATTGTATGTTGATTTCAACTCATCAAATGTCAAAGAAACAAAGTGTTTATTTGCTATTTTTTTACCACCTAGGCTTACTTGTCTATTATGAGTTTTCGAAATGTATTTCACATCACACCAATCTGTAAAATTAACTCCACAGCCCGGAACCAATCTTTCTAATGCACTAGGAGCAATATAGTTTTCTAGCTCTCTCTTTCTTGATACAAGAAAGTTATGTTCTTCTAAAAAACCATGACTGATCAACTTTTGTGCATTAGGTGATTCATCTTCTTCTCGCTCTTTATCTGAGTCTAGATAAATAAAGAATGGTTTATTTAAAGTCTGAAGAAGATCTAAAGATACCCAATGCTTAATACTATCGCATCCGCCTATAGGAATTGAAACAACCCCCATATCTTCCAGTGTACGATCAATTGCATTATTAGCTAAATAAGTATTAGCTATGTGTTCAAAGGCAGTACAATCATCAACGCCTTCTAGTAACAATAAACAACGCGCATTATCAAACATTGAAATAAACTGATTATCGATTGTAACTCCGAGATCATCGGCAATCTCCGCATGATTCCTTACTTCAGGGTTATAACCGTAATTTCCATTATTCTTGAAGACATGATGCAGGTCTGAACGTCGTGTTTGAGAAACTAAAACAGGTGAATGTGTAGTTAAAAATACTTGATACCCAGCGCCTGATATATCAATTAATTTCTCGAATAAATTCTCTTGTGCTGAAGGATGTAAAAATGTTTCAGGTTCTTCAAAAGCAAAAATAATATTTTGATGTTCCCCGCTTCTTTCTTCAGCAAGGTATTCAAAATATGACATCATAGTTATTCTTCGAAAACCATCTCCTCTCGCAGATAGAGGCACTGAACCTTGATCACCATCACTCTCAAAACTTGTAGAAATCAACTTACTCCAATCAAAGTCAACCCTTGCTTTTACTTGTTCATCATCAGGTACAACAGAGTTAATTTTTTCACTGATTGCAATTAGAACTGTTTGTAATTGCTCTCTTACTGTTTCTTCAAGGGTATCCGTATCAACATGATCTTTTATGACGCTAAATGCCATTTCTTTGAAATATTTTTGAATGGAGCTGTCACTTTCAGATAGCGGAGAATCAGCTAAAAAATATTCATACTGAGGAAGACACTTTTTAATCTCTTGCTCAGTCTTCTTGAGTCGATTTTGTCCAGACGTAGGCAGTTTTTCCTGAATATATTCAAATGCAATATTCCGTTCTTCATATATCTCTTTTAGTCGCTGCCGCTTCTCCGCATTATTATGTTCAGCACCCGTATCAGGGTTTGTCATTAGTCCTGGTTCAGCTTCAAGATTATTATCTCTGCAGAGGAGAATTAACTTTGCCTCTGTTAAAGAAAAAAAATCTAATTCTCCAAAAGACTTTCTTGTAATTAAATACTCTGGAGATATCTTCCCTGTCTTAGTCCCATCCCACTTCTTAGCTATATGTAATAAGCCATTATCATCCACTAAACCTTCGTCTTCAAAAGTAGTTGTTACATTTTCATCTATAATTATTTCGGTATGATGAGTTGAGAAAAATAACTCAATTTTTGAAAATTGGTGGGTTCTATTATTTAAATTTTCAGCGAGATACTGCTTGTTATTTAAAAAGATATCTAACGCTTTCAGAATTGTAGATTTTCCTGAATCATTTTTACCAACAATTACATTGAAATCTTTGGCTGGTATCTCAGTTCTAGTGGAAATTCCTTTATAACCAGTAATTGCGACTTTTTCTAATTTGATCATTCTAATTCCTTGAACGTTGTTTAATTCTCGAGATAGGGCTTAACAGTGTATTAGTCTGAGTTTCGAATACGTCCAACGTTCTTAAGATCTTAACTCCATTCACTATCCACCCTACTCCCAACCTTTTAATTATTTCAATAAGTTACAAGAAACTTTCTCGTATTGTTTTTCTTTATTTGCTCTAACTCCTAAGCAACTGTATTAATCTGATCACCTATAGAACGTGAATGATTCATATATAGACACAATAAGAGTATGAATTTGTATTCAAATGAATCACTTACAAAAATACGATAGGGAGAATATGAGCCATTTCGGGATTAGCTTAGCTAAGTTCGTTGGCTGTTTCTCGGCTTTTTGAATTACACCCAATTACACAACTAAAGTACCAGCTCAGTTTCTATTCCATTGAGCTAACCTCAACAAAAACCTGCCTGATCCTCCCCGCAAACCGCCCCATCAATTATTCAGTAGCCGATTTGCCACAAGTTTCTATACTGTTGATTAGATAAGAATAAAAAGGCACGGATTCATGAGTGAAGCGAAGTTCTATGTCGGCCAAATCATCCACCATACGAAGTTCAGTTATCGGGGCGTCATCTTTGGTGTGGATGCCACCTTTCAGCACACGAATGAGTGGTATGCAGAAATGGCCACCTCAAACCCGCCGAAAGATAAACCTTGGTATCACGTGTTGGTCGATCAAGCCGGTCACATGACGTACGTAGCAGAACAAAACATCGAGCAAAGCACCGATACCGGCCAAATAGAGCACCCGATGCTGGGGCTGTATTTCAGTAACTACAACGGTAAAAGCTACGGTTTGAGGAAGAAAAAGAACTGATTCAAATCTTAAGTCGCCCCGTTCATGTATATTTCTTAGCAGCGCACGCGTCTGATAATAAAAATGGAACAAGGACTCAATGATGAGACTCAACAAGATTAAGCACTGCTTACTGCTGGCAATATGCACGCCCCTACTGATGGCCCTTTCAACGTTTACCCGAGCCGATTACGCCGAGGTGAATGGCATTCAAATGCATTACGAAGTTCATGGCGAAGGCACACCGTTGGTGCTGCTGCACGGGGGGTATGTGGATTCCGACATGTGGACCATCGAGACCCACATTCTGTCTAAGTACTTCCAAGTCATTGAGATCGACAGCCGAGGCCACGGCCGTTCCACCGACGGAGACGAGGCCATCACCTATGAGCTCATGACCAACGATACCCTCACCTTGTTGGATCAACTGAACATCAATAATTCCCACCTTGTCGGGTGGAGTGACGGCGCCGTCATTGCGGCACAGATCGCCGCGTTTAACCCTGAGCGAGTGAACAAGCTGGTGTTGATCGGTGCGGCCTTTGGTGGAGACACTTACGTGCCTGCGTTTTCAGCGGTATTGGGCAACGAAGCCATTTTTAAAACCTTCGCAAACGCGACTTTTGGGCTAAAGTATAAAGCGGTTAACCCTGATCCGAGCCATTGGTCTGTGTTCCGAGATAAGTTGTATGCCCTTTGGAATACGCCGTGCTATTTGCCTGCCGCAAGCGAGGCCTTTTGCCTAGAGCCGCTGGAAAGCATCAATGCCTCGACCTTAGTGATGGTGGGTAAGAATGAGATCATTGATTTTGAACATACGGAAGCCATTGTGGAGGCCATCCCCGATGCCGAGCTGGAAGTGGTTTCGTTCGCAGGTCACTTTTTACCAGAGGTTCGCCCGTTTAAAACCGCCTATGAGATTCGCACGTTTCTTGACTAAAGTGATTTAGCTTGCATAACACAGGGACACCTCTTGATTCACCGAGGGGTGCTTTAATCAGATTTCTTTAGTCATTGAGTTTCTCTAATGGTTAGGGGTTGCTCATATTCAGGGATTGCTCATAGTTAGTTTTTTCTCATAGTTAGAGATTGGCAATAACAGGTTTTCGCCCAAAGCAAATGAGGATTGAGGTTATGAATGCCGAAGAAGAAGTGGAAGTCCAATGCCCTTATTGCAGTGAAGTCATCACGGTTTTAGTCGATTGCTCCGTGCCCCAACAAACCTACATTGAAGATTGCCAAGTGTGCTGCAGGCCAATCACCTTTCATACCAACGTGAGTGAAAGTGAAGAATTAACCGTGTCGGTCGCGCATGAGAATGAGTAGTTAGAACCCTTGCAGGCTCTAACGGCAGAGCGATTGAATTCAGTGATTCAATAACTGAATTAAAAGATTAAATTAGAGAATTAATCTTTTTTCTCAATGGTGATTTCAAGGTTTTGGCTTTTACCTGCGAACCATTTCTGCACGTACAGAGAACCAACGATGGGCGGCTTACCGTCTTCAGGGACTTCTTGATAACGTACGCTGTTCTTGTTTTCTTTCTCGTATTCAAACTTCACGGTAACTTTCGACATTGCCTGTTTTCGCCTTTATGGATGCTTGCTTTCAAGCGCTACTTTACTGATTCTACGTTCATAAACCTACTGTTTTCAGCCCGTCATACAGCGTTAAGCCTGTTATAGACCAAGCTAGGAAAAGTACATACGCCACCACATGCCAAACAAACTGACGTAACCCGTTGCTATGTGTTCAACCTCGTTGTTCTTCACCACTAAAATACTGGGCGTGACCTGCACGGCCCACTGAGCCCCAATCTCATAGTCGGGGTCATTGAGTACATCAAAGCTGTAGTCGTTGTCTTTGAGGTATTGGCTCACCTCGGGGGCTTCACCCGAACTTAAGGCCACCGTTATCACCGGAAAGTAATCGGACATGGTATCGACCGATGGGCTCACAAAGTTACATACACCACACCAAGAGCCCCAAAAGTAAACGAGCACGGCTTGATCTTCGCTTAAGGCTTTTAAGTTCAAGGGCTCTCCTTGAACACTCACGCCTTGTAATTCAGGCAACTGAACTTTGGGGATGTCTTTGCCCCGCCACCAATCAACTCCAGCACTGATCACCAGAAATATGGCCACATAAATAGCGCCTTGTTTTAAGCCATTCAAAATTCGTTGTTTCATTCACCTTTGTCCAATTCATTACGGTAAGTGAGTAGACACTGAATACACGCCAGAGTTCTTGCCTTATACACTGGCCGTCAGCCTCTCCGAGCCGAGTGAAACAGAAATGAGCCAGAAGTGGAACAAAAACGAATCAAGAGTGAAACAAACTTTTAGGATAAATACTCAGAACCCGTATTTTGTACTAAGGTAAATAATGAGTAGATTTGAGGTGCCTTAAGGCGCTAACTTCAGCGTTTTGTGAATCGTAGATAAGAGATTTTCATGAATCAAAATCAACACTTAGAGAGGTTTTGTGGCAACGTCGTGGATTCCATCATGCTACTTTACTCTAAGCACCTTACTGATCAATTACTCATTATCCTCTACTCGTCCATCGATACCCTTGGGCTCTTAGACGCCAAAGACGATCAAAACAAAGCCACGGAAGAAACCTTCAAAAATTGGGCAAATAAATACCTTACGTACGACGTAACCTTCGATTTTAACGCTGAGGATTTATGGCGAGAGCGGTGTTTAGCATTACACGCGCCGGAGCTCACCGCTGATGAGAATCAAACCATCAAAGGCCGTAAACTCAAGTACGTCAGCGGCCCTTCGGAAGATATTTTCGTGAAAGCCTTTATGGAGGCCACCGCAGAGGTCGATGAGGGGTTGCATGTCCCCGTGAACATCGATGATTTCGTGGTGTTTTTTCTGGATGCCGTTTTAAAGTTCAGCAAAGACTATGAGTTCAAGGTCTCCACCCACCAAGTGAGCATCAACCGAGCGGAAGTATTGCTGAAAATGCATTCACTTTAACGCTCGTTAATCTTTAACTTTTAGGCTTTAACTTTTAATCTTTAACAACCGATGCTCAACGGTTATTCAGGCCTTTTCATACGATCCAAACGATCCTTTGGCACACACACCAAAGATTCATTGCCTCTTGGCGGCACTTTACACACGCCTGAAATTACATGCCCTCTGGGCGTTTCTACTTCGCACGAGTCGTCTTCTACTTTGTCATTACATGCATCGAACGCTTCTTGTGGTGGGCCTCGTCGCTCGGCTGGTTCATTAGTTCGCTCATAACCTTGTTGATTGCCAGACGGCGGCTCAGCAAAGGCTGTCGATGCCATGAACACAGAAACAAGCGCGAATGAAATGAACGAAGGTGTACGTACTGCCATAGCTTTAAACCTTAAATGATGTTTTCAATAAAACGGATTAACTGCAACCGCCACTCACACGGCTTAAATGGCTTATGAGAATGCCAATGGCTTATGTGAACAGCGATCAAAACATTGTTAAACAGAACAACCCAACATTTACGTTTGTGTATTAATGATAGAGCCTGATGCAAATAAGCCCGCCGCTAATAATGAGTTAGCTAAGTCGTGCTCATCTTCTGACGTCAGTTCAGACAGCTCTGAATATTGATCCAAAATGGCTTGCAGTGCTTGCAAGTTTTCTTGGTTCACCCCTGAGCTGTTACTGCCGCCCTGCTGAGGTGGCGGTGGCCCTTGATTGCCCTCTTCTCGTGGTGGTAACCCGGCTAATTCAGCCAACTCTTTGGCATCAAAGCCTGCCGCTTCCAAGGTGTCTTTGAGGTCTTTGCTGGGTTGAATCCCTTCTTCTTTAAACGCTTCGACAATGGATTGTGCATCCTCTTCCGTTAAGTCTGACGCGCTGTATTCTGACAAAATGGATTCAGCAGCACTTTTTTGTTCTGCACTCAAACTCGGTGGCGACGGAGGGGATGACGGCGCGGCCCCCTGCCCAAAGCTTGATGTGGCGATATTGGCATTCAGTTGAATCGACATCTGATCTTCCTTACTCATTACAAATGGGTTTATTGAACTCGACAAGTAACAAGAGACCTCCACTCCCTTGCTCTCACCTTAAATATAACCACCAAATAACCAGCAATTATGGAAACAATGTCAATTTTCAGACGGCCTTATCGAACTTGTAGCCCATGCCATAAACGGAATCGATGACGTCGTCTTCCGGTGACGCAGCAATGATTTTCTTTCTCACATTGTTGACGTGGCTGTCGATGGTTCTATCACGTACAATGCGATGATCGTCATAGATGTTGTTCATCAGCTGATCGCGCGAGAAGATCTTGCCTGGGTCAGCGAACATCAATTTGAACAACCGAAACTCCACCGTTGTAAGGCTCAGTGCCACGTTATTAACGAACACTTTTTGTTTCGCATCATCAACCACGAAATGTTTAAGCTCGGGTTTAAACATCGATTGCGTCCGTCTTAATACGTTCTTAATTCTGGCGACCACTTCAGGCGGGCTGAAGGGTTTGCAAATATAGTCGTCTGCACCCAACTCCAACCCTAAGACTCGATCAATTTCTTCAATGCGAGCGGTCAGCATAACAATGGGAACTTCGGAGAATTTCCGGATCTCTTTACACACTTCGATGCCACTCATGCCGGGCAACATGAGGTCCAATAAAATCAAATCTGGGTTATGCGCTTTGACCCAATCAACCACGGATAAGCCGTTATCGAGCACCGCCGTCTTAAAGCCTGACTTTTTCAGATACTCTGAAATTAACATGGCCATTTTAATTTCATCTTCAACCACTAACACTTTCTGAGCTCTATTCTGAGTCATTGCCATAAACCTAAATTATTTTTATGAAATGTATGGGATACATGGAACGGTTACTGTGATTAGCACCCCGCCTAACGGGGAATGCTGGGCATTGATGGTTCCGAAATGAGCTTCAACAATACTTCGACAAATTGATAGCCCTAACCCTGAACCGCCGGTTGCTCGGTTGCGTGAATGCTCGACGCGATAAAGTCGCTCAAACAAGCGATCGAGTTCATCACTGTGAACACCAGGGGATGAATCCATAAACTGGATAACAACGACGTCCTCATTCAAGTCGGACGTTTTTAATTCTACCGTCACCCTCATTTGGCCTAGAATGTCGGTGTACCGTAATGAGTTATTCAGAATATTGGTAAACAACTGCTTTATCCGTACAGCATCCCCAAGAATGAACGCCTGACTGGCCAATTGTTCATCCAAGGTCAGTTCAATGCCTTTCTTATCAAAATCGGATTTAAAGGAAACCAACGCGGATTTTAAGATCTCCACTGCGTCTATTCTCTGCTTTTGATAATTCAGCGAACCAGCGTCTGAGACTGAGAGCTGGTGAAGGTCTTCTACCAAACGCGTGAGTAAATTCACTTCTTCATGCAGGGATTCAATTCCCTCTTTGGTCATCGCTCGCGTGCCATCCTGCATGGCTTCAATTTCGCCTTTTAAAATGGCCAGCGGTGTGCGAAGTTCATGGGAGATGTCCATGCTCCAGCGGCGTCGAGATTGTTCATTTTCTTCCAGCGTGTTGGATAGAATATTAAAGTTTTTGGCCAAGAGACCCAGTTCATCACCGCGTTCGTCTTCAATCTTCTCGTCATAGTGCCCTTGTATTAAGTTTTGCGTCCCAGAAGACAAGCGGTTAATGGGCTTCACCACGTGCGCAGAAATGGGTAAGGCCACAAAAAACGAAATAAAAACCATGGCCAACGAAATAACAAAAAACGCATTAGTCTGCTGCTCAACAAAGAGTAAATCCAATTTGCCCGTCAACTTAGGCCCTTTAATTTGACCCACATAGCCAATGGTGGTGTCTGCAACCTGTATTGGAAAGAGCGACAATCTATCTATGTGTTCTGGTCTGCCGAGAACCACGGATTTATCCGCATCCAACAAAAACGGTTCAGGAGCCCCTCCTCTTCTATGGGGAGGGCCGCCCACGCGGTGATGCTCTCTGTTCATGAAATGCGGAGGTGGACCAAACGGCGGTCGACCCGATGGAGGAGATCGGTGAGATGGCCCGAATTCGGAGCGTAATATTCGCTTCCAACCCGCTTGATTGTCCTTCAAGCCTAAAAGCGCTTCTTCTGTCTGAAATTTATGGGATAAAACCGACGCAAACTGCTTATATCGCTCACCTTCTTGGGTGTTTACATAATTTGTGAATCCCTGATTAAAGCTCCATTGCATGACTAAATACATGCACGCAACCACCCCGCCCGTGGCTGCAAGCAACGTAATAATCAGCTTTGAGCGAATTCCAAAACGCATATTTGTTCGATTCCGGTTTATCCAGTTTTGGTCAGGCCCTAATAAAAATCAGAATACCTCGTCGATAAAATTGTGACGAAGTTAATAGAACAAAAACCTGAACTTAATTTCCGGAAACTATAATCGCTAAGACAAGAATTTACAGTATGTAGAGGTGTAAATTGACAATATTTGCACATTTCAAACGATCAAAACAAACCGTAAAGTACCCATGAATTCTTTATAAAAACTTAGATAACTCACTAATACAAAAGAAGTAATTCAAACGCCATGCTCTGAATTATTTTGCTGTGTAGAACAAGCACAACCAATTCATTGAGCAATTCATCTACGGATACACTTACAGGAAAGCGTTTATCAACTAAACTTAAGCGGTCTATGCAGTATTAACGCCGAAGAAAGCCAATCATGAACACGGACGCTATACGTTCATGGTTGGCTTTTGAGTATCTTTTCTAAAGAAAGAACAAAAATAAGATTACCCGCACTCAAACCTAGCCCCATTTCTCAACCGCCAATAAACCCTAGAGTGAATGACTAAACTTTCACGCAATAATGCAGTCCAACTCTGACACTAATAATACATTTAGCCATGCTATCATCGGATCTAGTACGCGCTTAACTCGCCAACCTGAATACCTTACAAAGGAGTGTATTTATGACTGACCGCCCTATTACTGTCATTGGCCACAAGGTTCCCGACTGTGACAGCACGTGCACTGCTATCGCTATTGCGCACCTGCTTAACGAACGAGGCCAAAAAGCGTCAGCGTACATTCAAGGCGAACCAAATCCCGAAGCTGTTTTTTTGTTGAAGCAAGCCAATATTCCTATGCCTGACACCAAACTTCATGTGGCTGGTGAAAATGTCTTCATCGTGGATTATTCCGATCTTGCACTGGCACCAGAAGACATCAAACAGGCCAATATCGTCGGCATCATTGATCATCATAAATTGGGCGATATGACATCCAATCAACCCTTAGAATGTTGGATTTGGCCAGTGGGTTGCTCAGCGACCATTGTTGCTGCCATCTACGGGTTTGAAAACATTGTAATCCCTAGCAATATTGCCTACTTAATGTTGGGCGCCATTATCTCTGACACAGTAAATTTCAAAAGCCCTACGACTACAGATCAAGACATCAAAACAGCGCAAATGCTGGCAGACATTGCGGGCGTAGCGTCCATCGAAGCGCTGGCTCTAGAGCAATTTACGGCGAAGTCCGATGTACGCCACGTACCGGATGAAAAACTGATTCTGAGGGACCAAAAAGTATTTGATATGGGTGACACTGCGTTCAGTATTGCTCAAATCGAAGTCATCAATGCTGACGCAGTGCTTGAACGAAAAGAAGCATTGCAAGCCGCTCTTGAAACCTTTTATAAAACCCAAAACTTTGACCAAGTATTAGTCATGATCAGCGACATCAATTCCATGAACAGTACCGTAATCTGTATAGGTGAATTGACCAACGACGTGTGCAACGCTCTGAATGGCCAAAAACTGACAGAAAACTCGTTCTTTCTTGAAGGCGTTGTGAGTCGAAAGAAACAAGTCATTCCTTATCTGCAAAAGAAGTTTGGGTAATTGATAGCGTTGTATCTACAGAAGTAACAAACATAAAAAAACCGCGTTGAACAATCAACGCGGTTTTAGAATTCATGGTGGTGAGAGAGGGATTACTTCGCCCTTCGGGCCGTCGTCGTAAACGCCAACGTTGTCTCGCTTCGCTCGGCTCGACCCCACGAGGCTTCTCAACCATCCCTCGCTTTAGCTTCGTTAGAAACGAAAAAGCCTCGGCAGATGCCGAGGCTTTTTGGAATTAATGGCGGTGAGGGAGGGATTCGAACCCTCGAACGGTTTGACCCGTTACACGCTTTCCAGGCGTGCTCCTTCAGCCACTCGGACACCTCACCAAAATTTGGACATGTTTTACAGACTATTCACCTGAACGACTGTCCTGCCGTTTGAGGTGCGCTAAGTTATCGAATATCCAAGATAAAATCAATAGTCTATTTAAATAATTATTCCCATTTGGTTAAGAAGTCTTCAATCTGCTGAGGTTTTGGTGTTTTAGGCGTGCAATCGGCCGTGCCTATGTATAAATAACCAACAATTTCTTCACTTTCTTCAAGCTCGAGGCCTGCCTTTACAACCGGATGATACGCCAAAGCACCTGTTCGCCACATACAACCAAAACCTTGTGCAAATAAAGAAACCGACAAACCGTATGCTGCACAACCCGCAGCCATAAACTGCTCTTCTCTTGGTACCTTAGGGTGCGCTTCAACCCTCCCTACGACGACCACAATCATGGGCGCTCGTTGAGGCATTGAGAGAAGTTTCTGACGGCGAACTTCACTGACTTCTTCACCTTGATTTTTTACGGCATCAAAGTTTTCTGCATCCAGATAAAGTTGCCCTAACCTATCAAGCCCGTCGTTGGATATTTGAATAAACCGCCAGGGTTTCAGACGCCCATGATCCGGTGCTCGCATTGCCGCTTGATAGCATTCATCCATTAACTTCTGATCTGGCGCAGGCGCTCGCAACTTGGGAATAGACACTCGATTTTTCAATAATTCTAAGGCATTCATTCTTTATTCTCTTTTCTGAGTCTTTGCTATCTAAAAACAGTAACTTTAGAGCACATTAAATTACGACAAACGATTGAACCTTACATAGCGAGGAGGTATATTAATTTCAACGTAATATTTGACGCACTTCACATTAACTGCAAAATTACGAATCGTTAATGATTAGGCTAACCCGTCCATTATAACGATAAAAAATCAGGACATAACGATGAGCCAAGATTATAAAAGTTTCTCTGAATTTTACCCATTTTATTTAGATGAGCACAAAGACCAAACCTGTCGCCGCTTACATGTAGTTGGCAGTCTACTCGTCATTAGTTTAGTTACGTTTATTCTGATTTCACAAAGTTTTGTGTGGCTTTGGGCTCTACCCATTGTGGGGTATGGCTTTGCATGGACTGGCCACTTCTTCTTTGAGAAGAATAGACCGGCCACGTTCAAGTACCCGTTATATAGCTTTTTAGCCGACTGGGTAATGTTAAAAGATATTATGACCGGAAAGATCAAGTTCTAAGTAAACATCTATTCACTGGTGAAGAAGTAATGCAATCCCAAAATAACAATAACAATGCAGAACTCAAACACGATAAAACTGCTGAGCACCTTTTTATAAATGCAGATTACTACATTCGGGCAATCGCCTATTTAGCCGGTGCATTTGCAATTACCATTGGGCTATTCAATGGGCACTATGAGCAATCTGCATGGCTAATGGTCACGTTTACTTTAATTTATCCGCATATACTGCACGCCATACTTCAAACAACCAACTTCACTCAAACATCGACAGCTCGCTCATTGTCACTTCATCTCGACTGTATTTTTGGTGGGTTCTGGCTTTTTTGGATGCAGTATTCCCTCGCGCCCTCAATATTACTGCTCACTATGGTCAGTTTCGCACTTATCGTTGCCGGTGGGCTTAAGTTACTGCTTACCGGTATTGCGCTGCTTTCTACTACGTCCCTCATTCTAAGTCTTATTTTTGGTTTTGAGTTTATTCAATACGCACCATTAGTTGTTAGTGTGGCTTATAGTATCGGGACCTTGGTCTTCCTTTCTGTAGCCGCTTATTACATTCACATGCAAGCCAACATGCTTTATAGCGCTAAGAAAGAAATTGAACACCAGCAAGAAAAAGCCCATGAGCTGTCTCACAAGATGTCTAAGTACTTGGCACCTCAGGTGTGGCAAACCATATTTTCAGGTAAAAAAGACGTTGCTCTTGAAACTCAGCGTAAGAAGCTGGTTGTTTTCTTTTCAGACATTAAAGGTTTCACTCAACTGTCTGAAGAGCTGGAACCGGAAGTTCTTACAGAACTACTGAACCATTACCTAACGGACATGTGTGACATCGCACTTAAACACGGCGGTACCATTGATAAATTCATTGGTGACAGTTTGATGATTTTCTTTGGTGATCCTTCTTCTGAAGGCACCAAAACCGACGCGAAGAAATGTGTCGCTATGGCAATTGCCATGAGAAAGCAGATGAAAGTGCTCCAACAGAAGTGGCGCAGCCAAGGCATAAAAAGCCCTCTGCAAATTCGAATGGGCATAAACACGGGTTATTGTACTGTTGGCAACTTTGGTGCAGAACAACGAATGGATTACACCATCGTAGGCAAGGAAGTGAACTTAGCCAGTCGCCTAGAGAGCATGGCCGACGCAGGCGAAATTCTTCTTTCCTATGAGACGTTCTCACTGATTAAAGATACGGTGATGTGTCGTGATAAGGGCGAAATTCAAGTAAAAGGCTTTAGCCGTTCCCTGCCGATCTATCAAGTGGTCGGTTTCCGTAAAGAGCTTGGCTCTGAAAGTGCCTACATGGAGCATCAGTTAGATGGTTTCTCCATGTACATAGACGAAGAGAAGATAATGAGAACGGATAAAAAACGTGTTCTTGCCGCGCTGGAATCAGCAACGGCAAGAATGAAGGAGCAAGTGGAACTGGAACAAAACTCACCACCAATGGAGTTTATTGACGATGGTGGCGACGCACCTTCGGTAAACGTCCATCCATTGAACGGTAAGGGTTAATATCTAATCCGCCTCGACGTAAATAACGAGCGTATACCAGTAAATCCGTAGCTTGAGTTATCGCTTTCAGATCCACAAACGCCTGTTCAACGCACTGCTCATGAAACCCTGTGTGCTGTCGATATGAAATCACATACTTAAGAAACGCTTCTCGGTCTAGCTTCTTACCCGTGTACTCAACGACTAAGGTTCCCCAATCCGGCTGTCCCGTTACAGGGCAATTTGAACGTAATAAGTGGCTGTTTAATATTTCGGTCACGGTATTTTCAGAAGTCTTCAGTAGTGTTGCGTCTGGCTCATACACATCAACATCAATGTCTAGATCATCCACACACTCGCCATCAAAACCAAAACACTGCAATTGAGGGCTGTCCGCTTCAAACATGGCTACCTTTACTTGGCCACCAGATGCATGTGATAAATCTTTTTCCATCGTCGCAATGACGTCGGTTTCATCATCAAATTGAGTTTGATTAAATGAGTTTAAATACAACTTGAAAGACTTTGACTCCACCAAATTCGGGGAGTCTGCGGGTATTTCAAATTCAGCAACACGAACAATAGGCTTGCCTTTCGCATTCAACCAAGAAACTTCAAAGCCAGTCCAAATATCAATGCCCTTAAAAGGTAATTCATTGGTATCGACAGGAATCCGATCACGCCCTTCACTTCGACTGATAGGGAATAAAAGACCAGGATTATATGTAAACTGGTACTCAACCTCTTTACCTAATAAAGAATCGGCTTCTTTACTACTCATTGTTAACAACCACCAATATTCAAAACCACAAATAACAGAACACAGACGTTCAGTGTCACTGCTTCGAAATGCTACTGCCTAATACCAACACCTTTGTTAAGCAGGTGTAGGCACACGCCAAACATGATAACAGACGTTACGAATATCATGCCTAAGGCAAACCCTAAATTAATATCAGTAATACCTAAAAAACCATACCTAAACGCGTTTACCATATGCAGAATCGGGTTTAATACTGACACGTTCTGCCAAAACTCAGGAAGCAATTGAATAGAGTAAAAGACACCACCCAAGTAGGTTAAAGGCGTCAATATAAACGTAGGAACAATGGTAATATCATCAAACGTCGTAGCAAACAGTGCATTTAAAAAGCCACCCAACGAAAACAGAAATGCAGTAAAGAAGATCGTAATAGCAATTAAACCCACACTGTATAAAGGCAGATCAACAAAGAATAAAGCAACGACCGTCACCACCATGCCAACAGCAAGCCCCCTGGCCACACCACCCAGAGAATATCCTAAGAGAATAATCCAATTCGGTATCGGTGAAACCAGCAACTCTTCTACAGAATGTTGAAATTTATTCCCGAAAAAAGACGACACCACATTAGAGTATGCATTCGTGATGACCGACATCATAATCAAGCCCGGCGCAATAAACTCCATATAGGAAAAACCGCCCATCTCCCCCACCCTTGAACCAATCAAGTTACCGAACACAATGAAATACAATGTCATTGTAATCGCGGGAGGTAAGATGGTCTGAACCCAAATTCGACCAAATCGTCTTATTTCTTTAATCAAGATTGTCCAAAAGGCAATCCAATTCGCACTGGCTCCCATTATTGGCAGCTCCCCATATTTGTATTCGTATTAAAATTCACTGAACCTAAAACAAGCCTTAAATCGAAAGGCTCTTTTAGAGAAATCCCTTAAGCGTCTTCTGACTTGCCAAGCATAGAGACAAACATCTCTTCTAAACGGTTCGACTTATTTCGAAAACTGCAGACGGATACCGACGCTTTGTTCAATTCATTGAACAACTCATTGATGGTTTGATCTTTATTAATGACCACTTCGAGCGTGTGGTCATCAACTTTTACCGTCTCAAATTGATCAAGGTGAACTGAATCGGGCAAACCACGCTCAACATCAAGAATGATTGTCTGCTGGTTCATTTGACCGAGTAATTCTTTCATTGGGCAATCCACTAAAATTGAGCCTTGGTCAATGATAGCTATGTTTCGGCACAGCGCTTCCGCCTCTTCAAGATAATGCGTCGTCAAGATAATGGTAATGCCTTGATCATTAATTTCTTGAAGAAACTCCCACATGGATCGACGAAGTTCGATATCCACCCCAGCGGTTGGTTCGTCCAAGATAAGTACGTCCGGCTCATGAACCAAAGCCCGAGCAATCATCAACCGCCTCTTCATACCACCTGAAAGCATTCGAGCCGGAGTGGATCTTTTCTCCCACAACCCCAGTTTCTTGAGGTACTTTTCAGCCCGCTCTCGACCTACTGCAGCAGAAATACCGTAATAACCTGCCTGAGTTACAATGATGTCGAAAACTTTTTCAAACTGATTGAAATTAAACTCTTGAGGAACAACCCCCAAATTCATCTTGGCTTGGGTACGCTGAGTATCAAGATCAGCCCCCATAATTTGAACGCTCCCCGAGGTTTTATTCACCAACGAAGAAACGATGCCTAAGGTTGTAGACTTACCCGCACCGTTCGGCCCCAATAAAGCAAAAAAATCGCCTTTATTTACATTTAAGGAGATTCCTTTCAGGGCTTTTGTGCCGTTTGCATAGGTTTTTGTCAGATCTTTAATTTGCAGTGCGTACATATCGGTCATATTCAACTTAGAAGAAGGTATAATATCATGATTAATTTATTTCAATCTGCTTATAAAGGTAAATCATGAGCGAATCACGCTTTGCACAACTTCCTGCTCACGAACAAGAAATGATCGTTTTCCACTTACGATTACTAAAACAAAGCTATGAAGCTTTTCGCGCAAAAGAACCCTTTAATGAACAACCGCTCGGTCATGATGAGATTGCGTTTCTGGCCAGTTTCGAACAGCTCATTAAAAATATGGTTGCTCTGGATCCTAACCACGTATTCCTTGGTCAACAACTGGTAACACAACAAATCTCAAAATATCCAGAACATACTGAGTGCTGGGCAAGAGACTTATTCTGGTACTTCGGCGGTGATTGCCTCCACTACATGCCAGATGACGAAATTGAAAAATTTCAAAAGCTGGATGACGCTAAGCACGAAGCGATCAGCGAAGGTAGACAATTTGACCGAGAGAAAGTTCGTAATCGAATTTTAGGCCTTCATTAAACGCTTAGACACTCATTAGAAACAAAAAAGCAGAAAGAACTAACAATCACGTCTGTTAATCCTTTCTGCTTCTTAAAAACGCTTTAATACGTGCTTAAATTTTTACGCATTAATTACTGTAATCGTGTGCTACTTCAAGCGTTCCCTTCAGGCACACCTCAAAACGATTTTTCAGGCTTTCAATATCGCCCTGGTGTTTATTCTTAAAAGCATGCTCTAAGTTTAATGCAGCTTCTCGTAATTGACCTGCCGATAAGTTTGAAGCACTTCCCTTCATACTGTGAACAATAAAAATACATTGCTGCGAATCTTCACTGATGATTGCATCGTTTAAACGATTTACAACGTTCATCGATTCTTGGCAGAAAATACTCATTAACAGCTTCAATCGATTTTCGTTGCCACCCACTCGCTGTAGAGCAGATTCAATGTCGATCCAATCTTCATCTTCAACAGTAGACGGTTGGTACGTATCGGTATCCTCAATTTCCATTTCAACCGAGACACTGCCAGCATCGATAGGTAACCAAGTAACCAGCTTATCTTTTAAGTCTGCAGAATCGACAGGCTTAGACAAATAATCACTCATGCCTGCATCCAGGCACGCCTCTCTGTCTCCCTTCATGGCATTTGCGGTCATCGCGATGATTGGCAGCTCATGCCATTGGGATTGCTTGCGAATCATTCGAGTAGCCTGCAGACCATCCATAATCGGCATTTGAACGTCCATAAGAACTAAATCAAATTCAATTCGTTGCAACGCCATAATCGCTTCTTTACCATTGCCAGCCACTTCAACATGCGCAACCAAATCCGAGAGCATCATTCGAGCCAGCTCTTGATTCATTAAGTTATCTTCAACCAAAAGCACTTTTGCATTGGGCCAGAAAAGGGAATTATCTTTGCCTTCTGAGTAATCATCCACCGTCGTGAATTTACCAAAGGTCTTTTCAACACCATCCACTAAGCCACTGATAGACAGAGGTTTCTCAAGAAACGATCGAATATTAAGTTTTTCATAATCGAGATTCTTTTCTTCTTTCAAACCACACGTTGTCATCATTATTGGTAATTGATCGAGGTATGGCATGGCTCGAATTTCTGAAATCAGAGATTCACCATTCATAACCGGCATGTCTTGATCCACGATCAATAAATCCAAACTGGCACTGAACCTAAGGTCCCTCAGAGTTGCCAGCACATCCAAAGAAGTAGATACCGTCTTAACGTGACAAGATAAGTTCTCAAAAGCATGTTCAAAGAACTGACGAGATTCATGATGATCATCCACAATCATCACTCTCATTCCACTGAGATCTTCATGCAAACATGGGTACGCTTGATCGCTCTCTGCTTTGTTCAATCGTAAAATAAAGCGGAAGCAACTACCGACACCATCCTCACTTTCAACCTCAATTGCACCGCCCATCATTTTCACAAGTTTTTTACATATGGCAAGGCCCAAACCTGTACCACCGAACTGTCGACTGGTCGAACCATCGGCTTGCTGAAATTCACTAAATAGGAGGTCTTGCTTGTCCTGAGGTATACCGATACCTGTATCTTCCACCATGAATTGTATCGCTATGGCGTCATCTTCTTCAGCCAGTAAACGAAGCTTTACAACCACATGTCCAGTCTCAGTAAACTTTACGGCGTTGCTTACTAAGTTGATTAGAATCTGACGTACTCGAAGGGAGTCCCCCTTAACAATACGAGGCACATCGAAGTCTTGAATATGAACCAGCTCAATGCCTTTCTTACGAGCTGAATCACCAAACATGCTGACGACTGCTTCAATTTCTGAAAGCAAGTCGAACTCAATGGCTTCAAGGTCCATCTTACCGGCTTCAATTTTAGAGAAGTCCAAGATGTCATTAATAATGCCTAAAAGTGATTGGGAAGAGCTTCGAATTTTCTTAATAAAATCCTGTTGCTTAATATTCAGCTCGGTGTCCATCATCAGATTTGAAAAACCAATGATGGCATTCATTGGCGTACGAATTTCATGACTCATATTAGCCAAAAATTCTGACTTATGACGACTTGCATCCTGAGCTTTTTGACGAGCGTGCTCTAATTCTAAATTCTTACTTGCTAGGGAATCATACTGCGTTTCAATCTGGGAGCTCATATTGTTAAATGCAGCAGCAAGTTCACCCACTTCATCGCCAGTCTCAATTTCCACTCGAACGGAACGATTACCTGAAGTCAGTTCTTTTACGGATTTAGACAATTTAAAGATTGGCTTAACCAAACCTCTGGCAAAAAACATCGAAATAACCGCGCCAGCGGACAACACCATAACAAACATCCAAAGCATGTTACTGCGGAGTTCATAAATGGGTTCCATCACCATAGCTTCGGGCGTTATATCCACCAAAGACCAATCACCCTCGTGGTTTATTCCGTATTCGCTCATATTCGCAAAGCCAGCCAACACCTTATCACCGGAATAATCTCTGAAATTTACACTTCCCTCTTCCTCAACCTTCAGTAGCTGCAGAATATCCGGGAACGCTTTAGCATCAGGTAGAGATTTAAAAGATTCGCTTCTTTGATCAAGAGAAAATAAAACCTCTCCTCGCGTGTTCACCAAGTACGCATGTTTGTTTCCAAGCGTCCGTCGATCCATTTCTGAAACTTTATTTTTTACATAATCAAGGTTCACTACCGAAGTGAACACTGCGGTAACGTTTAAGTTTTGATCAACAATGGGCGTAAAAATAAATGAAACAAGTTGATTCCCACGAATGTGAGCATCCCTAAAAAACACATCCCCCTGACGAGCGGAAAAAGCCTGCATCAATAAGCGGCGACTGTCGTCATCTCGATTTTGAATCCAATCTATTAATTGCGCGTTTTCAGTAACGCTGATCGAGTGACCATCACGCTTAAATAAAATAAGTTGCTTTAAATGAGGGTTTTCAATCAAAACAGGCAGCATATAGGACTGCACCTGCTTATCATCCACACCTTGAAAAACCTGAGACTGAGCAAGAATCTTAAGTTCAACCACTCGCTCCATCATGAACTCATCAATGGCACCGGCTGTATTCACAGCCACATTAACGATGTTTCGTTCAATGGATTGTCGAAGTGCCCTTTCAGACGCAGAAATAGCTAGCCACGTTGTTAAAGAAACAACGAAAATAGTTAATACCACACCAAAGGTTATGAGTTTTGTTGCTAGCCGGACCTGAGAAAACGAAAATGCCAATGTACGTTCCATCATCATTGTAATTTTTGAATAACTTTAGAACAGAACAGACGATAAAGAAACCGTTATGGAACAGTATTTACCAAGAATGGCTTATTTCAGAGGATAAATAATACAGACATAAAAAAACCAGCTGATCAGCTGGTTCTTTCTGTTCACTTAAGAACATGAATTCTTTAAATAAGGACTAAAGTATATTGTATTGGAGCGGGAAACGAGACTCGAACTCGCGACCCCAACCTTGGCAAGGTTGTGCTCTACCAACTGAGCTATTCCCGCAGTGGCGTCCCATAGGGGGTTCGAACCCCTGTTACCGCCGTGAAAGGGCGGTGTCCTAGGCCTCTAGACGAATGGGACACATAAAACTAACAATAACTAAATTTACTTCTGACGGCCTAATGCCTGAAATAAATTGGAGCGGGAAACGAGACTCGAACTCGCGACCCCAACCTTGGCAAGGTTGTGCTCTACCAACTGAGCTATTCCCGCAGTGGCGTCCCATAGGGGGTTCGAACCCCTGTTACCGCCGTGAAAGGGC
>JADFAD010000013.1:158887-274164 GCA_015665455.1 Oceanospirillaceae bacterium
GGTGTCCTAGGCCTCTAGACGAATGGGACTCCGTACTTCTTACTGACCTCGTCAGAAAGTGCGCGTATACTAATAACCGAGTGGAAAACTGTCAACTATTAATCTCACTTTTTTTATTTTTTCTTATAAATAGCCTAACGCCTTGAGTTATAGTGATTTTAGTCGATAACAATACTAATATTAGATAAGGCAGCCATGTTTGATCGGCCAGCCTTTATTGTCATGCTTAATATGTAAATAAAAGGATAAGCTCGTTTATGTCATCCGGACTCACCACGGGACTCATTGTTATAGGTATCGTTGTTATCCTTATTGGGATTGCCTACATCAATCAACAAATGGATAAGAACCGTATTGAGCGATCTCGCATCGCCCAAAACCTACACGACCAAATAAACATGCTGGAGTCTTTACTTAGAGATCTCCCTCCCCACTACCTGCACAAAGGCCTAAAACGATTATTGACTGAAAGTATGATGTATAAAGCCAACCATCTATTCTCTGTTGGCGACAAAAATCAGAAAACCTTTGCAAAACAGATGCTGGGTGAAGCACAGAACCTGCTTAACCAGATTGCCAAACAACAAAATGAGCCAAAAGAAGTTCCACTGAAGACAGCAGAACAAGTTCGAAGAACCAGAAACCTCTTAGAAGTGCTTAATCAACATATTCTTAGCTTAGCAAGAGCCGGTAAAGTAGGAAAAGATAAAGCCAAGAGTTACCACACATTAGTAAAGTACTTATATACACAAGCAGCGTTCGAGTTCTATCGAGCTAGAGCAGAAGAGCTTGAATCGAAGAACAAACTGCGCGGCGCAATCCATCAGTACTACCAAGAAGTCACTGAGTTGGAAAAATTTGCCAATAAGAACGGCGACAGAATAGAATACGTTCGCAGTAAGATCACCGCACTTAAACGCAAGGCGGATGAAGAAGCTCTGGAAAAGAGAAATCATCAGATCGATAAAAACAAGCCAACAGAACTGGAAAAAGGAATGCAGGTTCTGTCAGCAGATGAAGAAGCAGGGAAGATGAAACAGGTTTACGACTGATTTGAACCTGTCGAATAATAATTCATCTACTATTATAAATGGATACGATCCAAGGACATTAGCGCACCGACGCATAACTTAGCATTATACGAAAGGTGCGCAGCTACATACATGAGAATACCTACAAGACAACGCCTTTCCTATCGTCAAGCTAGAAACACGTTATGCGTTGCATTTCTACTAGGCTCTATATTCAGTCTCTCTCTTATCACAATAAACTACTATCGCATGCAAGAAGGTGTCGAGGAGCAGGTTGAAGCACTAGCCAGCATTACCATTGATCCTGCATCACGTATTGCTTATAACATCGACATTGAACTCGCTAAAGAGTTGCTTAAAGGGCTGGTACAAGTTCCTTTAATTCGACAAGCAACGATCATTGAACCGTCAGGAAACATACTCGCCTCCTCGTACAAAGAAGTCCCAGAGAATCAATACACCACCATCATTGAATACTTATTCAGCAAATCTCCCCAATATGCATTTAGACTCTCAGTCTCTCATGACCCAACTGAAGAACTGGGCGAATTACACTTAACCATTAATATGCAGCCTACGGCTGAAAGCTTTATCAATGAAAGCCTCACCCTACTTGGTACCGTTCTCGTTCAAGCTTGTGTCTTGGCCATTGCGCTCTTAGTCATGTTTTATTTCATGCTAACAAAACCGCTCAGTTCTATTACTGCACAGCTCGCAAACATCCGATCCAGTGACTCAAGCTCCACACATCGACTGGCCCCCCTCCCCCAGCACAGAAAAGATGAAATCGGGCTTCTGATTGACACAACCAATCAACAGCTTAGTGACATCGAACAAAACTTCCATAACCTTAAACAGGCCGACGAAGAAAGAAAGCGATACACAGAGCGATTAGAACAGGCCGTTGAGTCTCGAACAAAAGAGCTGACAGAAGCAAACAGCGAACTGACCAATGCCAACATTAAGCTGGAAGAAACAAAAGAAGAAGCCGTAAAAAGTAATGAAGCCCGAGCTATTTTCCTAGCCAACATGAGCCATGAGATTCGTACCCCCTTAAGTGGTGTACTAGGTATGATAAGCCTTGCACTTGATTCAAAACCCGACCAAAACATTCAAGAACAACTTGAACTTGCTAATGCGTCAGGTGAAACCCTTCAGCAAATACTTAATGATATTTTAGACATCGCCAAAGTAGAATCAGGAAAGATTAATTTAGAATCCGTTGAATTTAATCTACGAGATACCATTGAACAAACGGCAGGACTGCTCAAGAATTCACCGCAAGCTGAGAATCTCAATTTATTCTTAAACATTAGCCCCAACTTTCCGAAAACTATTTGTGGTGACCCAACCAGAATTAAGCAAATACTTACCAACATTCTAAGTAATGCTCTAAAGTTCACCGAAGAAGGTCATGTTGCCATCATCGCCGAATACAACAAAAACGGCTTTAACGATCATAGCGCCATCTCTTCGTCGAACCTCCAAAACATAAGAATCCGCATTATCGATACCGGTATTGGAATGACGGAAGACGAGCAAGACAGGATATTCACGCCGTTCACCCAAGCCTCCTCTAAAACAACACGCAAATATGGCGGTACAGGCCTTGGGCTTACGTTAGTTAAACAACTGACTGAGTGCATGAATGGTACGGTGTCCATCAATTCAGAAAAAGATAAAGGAAGCTGTTTCACTTTAACCTTTAACTTTGAGACCTTACAAGAAACACCCGAAGAGCAATTCTTAAAACCTTCGTCTAAAATCACGGTCTTAAAAACCACGCCAATTTATGACATTGAAAGCGAAGCCCTTATGAACCAACTTCGCTTTTGGGGTGCCTCTCCTATCCTAGAAACAGATCCGGCAAATCTAGAGATCGATAACGACTTAATTATCTGTTTATCACTGCCTGACGACCAAAGCAATTTAACACTTGAACAGACCCTACTTATTTCAGATAAGTCCGAAAATACGCACTACAAACAATTGCAAAGACCAATCACCCACAATCAATTAAAAGAATCCTTAAAGTCCCTTGTTGATACGAAAGGCTCAAGCCCAATAACCAGAAACGCCCCTGTAACTTCAGAATCTTTAAATGGCCTAATCAGACCAGAACGAATTCTTATCGTAGAAGACAATGAAGTTAATCAAAAAGTAGCAAGAGGCTTGCTCAAAAAGCTAGGATTTAAAGACGTGGTACTGGCAGAAAACGGCAAAGTTGCAGTCGATCAAATTAAAGAAAACCCATTCAACCTGATCTTAATGGACTGCCACATGCCAGTCATGGACGGTTACGACGCAACCCGTGCAATCCGTAATCTACCGAAAGGAAAAGACATCCCAATCATTGCTGTCACAGCAAACATAATGAACGAAGACAGAGAAAAGTGCTTTGATTGCGGTATGAATGACTTTTTAACTAAGCCTTACCGTAAAGAAGATCTCACAGTGAAGCTAGATTTATGGTTGGAAAGCCAAGACTCTGAAGCCTGATCAACTAACATCAGCTAATCGTTTATTTAGCACTTTTAGCTGTTCCATCAGTTGCATTTGAGCCGCCATATCTTGGCTGTCAGACTCAACTTTACACATCAATTTCAAAGGCACTAACTCAGCACGTTCTCTTAACGCGCAACCCTTCTCCGTCAAAGACGCAATCACTTTTCGCTCATCGTCCTGACGTCGTTCCCTGATAAGAAACCCTGTACCTTCAAGCCGTTTTAACAAAGGTGTCAATGTTCCCGAGTCCAGCTTCAAAGCTTCTCCTATATCCCCGACAGAAAGCCCGTTTTTATCTTCAGCCTCCCATAACACCAACATAACTAAGTATTGAGGATAAGTTAATCCCAACTCATCAAGCAAAGGACGATACAAGCGCGTCATTGAACGAGAAGCACTGTACAACAAAAAACACAACTGATTATCAAGCTTCAACTGCTCAGGGTAACACGCCATAATTATCTCTTTTACCAACCAAATCTATGTAAATTAACTTATCCAAGACCCTACTTTTTAATATTAAAGCTGCGCCTTAATATTAAAGAAGCTTCTCAATATCCGACTTCAATTTTTCAGGCTTCGTCGTAGGGGCAAAACGGTCAATAACTTTTCCGTCTTTGCTAATTAAGAACTTAGTAAAGTTCCACTTAATGTTTTCACTTCCCATCAAGCCCTTCGCTTCCCCTTTTAAATACTTATACAGAGGGTGCGTACCTGAACCATTGACCTCAATCTTTTCAAACATAGGAAATGAAACACCGTAATTCTTCAAACAAAAAGAAGAAATATCACTGCTATCACCCGGCTCTTGCTGACCAAATTGATTACAAGGAAACCCCAAAACCTCTAAACCCTGGCTATTCATTTCCTTATATAAAGATTCCAACCCTTCATACTGAGGAGTCAAGCCGCATTTCGAGGCTGTATTTACAATCAAAACCACCTTGCCTTTGTATTGCTCTAAAGATACTTCTTCACCTGCTAACGTTTTTACAGAAAAGTCATAAACACTCATAGCGCCACCTTTTGATTTTGTAAAATTATATTGTGCACAATATAAAATATCCAACAAAGAGTCAAATCCAATTAAACACACCTTCATAGCAAACACATTACACGATAGCTTTAACTCAATATATCGGGCTCAAAATTTAAAGAAGCACTGTTCACACAATACCGAAGCCCTGTAGGAAGCGGCCCATCGTTAAACACATGTCCAAGGTGAGAACCACAGTCACTGCAAGTGATTTCTACTCGCTCCATTCCGAGAGAAACATCTTTGGTTTCATCCACTGCACCTTTTGTTATTTCCTGAGAAAAACTCGGCCAACCCGAGCCGGAGTCATATTTTGTAGTAGAACTGAACAAAGGTTTATTACAGCAAATACAGTAAAACAGCCCGCTACGAGACTCATGATACAGAGCTCCCATATATGCAGCCTCGGTTCCCTTTTCTCTACACACTCTAAACTGCTCTTCTGTCAGCAACTCACGCCATTGACTCTCCGTCTTGATTATTTTCATAGTTTCTCCAATTAATTGTTCAGCGTGCATTTACAGTGCTGTTTCAGCGCAGGTATTATTGCATTTCATTGTTAAGTTAAGGGTAATACCGAGTCTCTGTCTATGAATACTATTAATAAATCCAATAAGTTACTCAACGTTTGTTACGATATTCGTGGACCTGTACTTCAAGAAGCTCGTCGCCTAGAAGATGAAGGCCATAAAATACTTAAGTTAAATATAGGTAATCCAGCGCCATTCGGCTTTGATGCGCCCGATGAAATTGTTCAAGATGTCATTAGAAACCTGCCAGATGCCCAAGGTTACTGCGAATCCAAGGGCTTATTCTCTGCGCGTAAAGCCATCATGCACGACTGCCAAAATAAAAACATTCAAGGCGTAGGCATCGATGATATATACATTGGCAACGGAGTCAGTGAATTAATCACTGTATCGACCCAAGCACTGCTTAACAATGGTGACGAACTCCTTATCCCTGCTCCCGATTATCCTCTCTGGACCGCATCTACCAGCCTTGCTGGCGGCACAGCCGTACACTACATATGCGATGAACAGAGTAACTGGATGCCTGATATCGACGATATCAAGCGAAAAATAACAGACAAAACGCGCGGAATCGTGATTATTAACCCTAATAATCCAACAGGGGCGGTTTACTCTGACGAAGTATTATTGGATATCATCGAGCTGGCCAGACAACACAACCTAATTATATTTGCCGATGAGATCTACGACAGAATCCTATACGATGGAGTGACTCATACCCCCCTCGCCTCGCTTTCTGAAGATATATTGACCATTTCATTTAACGGCCTTTCAAAAGCCTATCGCGCGGCGGGATTTCGCTCTGGCTGGATGTTTATTTCAGGCCCTAAGCATTTAGCAAAAGATTACATTGAAGGCTTGGATATTCTTTCGTCCATGCGACTATGCGCAAATGTCCCTAGTATGCACGCCATCCAAACGGCGCTAGGTGGCTACCAAAGCATCAATGAATTAATCCTCCCCGGCGGCCGCTTAAAAGAACAAAGAGATATTTGTTACGAAGCATTGAACCAAATACCGGGTATCAGCTGCACTAAACCAGATGGCGCTTTATATTTGTTTGCAAAAATGGATAAACGCTTCAACATCCAAGACGATGAGCGGTTCGCAATGGACTTACTGCGACAAGAAAAAATCCTAATTGTACAAGGAACAGCCTTTAACTGGCCTCACCCTGATCACTTTAGAATTGTGTTCTTACCGCACAAAGAAGATTTGGTAAACGCGACGGATAGAATCGAACGTTTTTTCAGTCGATACAGCCAGTAACATTTACTACTAGCAATTACTACTAACAATAGCCAACAAAGAGCATCGTTCATAATATGGATGAACTTCACATCGACGATTTCTATAAAGACTGCGCAGTCGTGCTTCTACGACTGTATAGAAGCTTTCCTAGAAAGACATCCATATACGTTGGCGACTTGTGTGGCTACGAAGAAACCGATGAAATTGGTCTATACAGTGATCGCTTTCAAGCATGCTTCGCTGCAATTATGTGGTTGGCTGAAGAAGGTCACATACGGTACGCGGGCACCATCGGTCAGGAAGCAATTGAGCTTGCAACATTATCTCAAAAGTCATTCACTCTGCTTTCAAACAAACCAGTGGAATACTCTAACAACGATCAACACGAAGAAAGCCCTACCCTCGCTAAACAAATTCACCGAGCGATAACACAGGGAACTTCAAATCAAGTAAGTTATCTAATCAGTCAGCTTCTTAGTCAAACCGTGGTTCATTAATTCAGACTTCTAACCGATGCATAACCCCTAAGAATCATGACTTTGTCATCCCTAGTTAATGACATCAACGGATAATGAATCACTTGAAAAAAAATATTACGACCATATATTTAAAATATTAGAAATTGTTGAGGAACAATAATGCTTAGAATCGGTTTATTTTTACTAACCAACCTTGCGGTCATAGTCGTTGCGAGTATTACTCTCAACCTGCTTGGCGTTGGCTCTTATCTTGATGCTCAAGGTGGGCTAAATCTAACAAGCCTTCTTATTTTCTGTGCGGTCTTTGGGTTCAGTGGTGCATTGGTTTCTCTGTTCATATCCAAATGGATGGCCAAAAGAACAACAGGCACTGAACTGATTACACAAGCACGCAATGCGGATGAGCACTGGTTACTTGAAACAGTTCAAGAACTTTCTAACAAGGCAGGCATTAAAATGCCAGAAGTTGGCGTTTTCCCTGCACAACAAGCCAACGCATTCGCAACAGGCTGGAATAAAAACGCGGCGTTAGTTGCGGTCAGTGCAGGCTTACTTCAACGCTACAGCAAAGAAGAAGTTCGTGCGATCCTTGCTCACGAAATTGGACACGTTGCCAATGGCGACATGGTCACGCTTGCGCTGGTACAAGGCGTTGTAAACACATTCGTAATGTTCTTTGCTCGTATTATTGGTCACACAGTTGACCGAGTTATTCTAAAGAATGAAGAAGGTCATGGTATTGGCTACTACATTTCCACATTCGTTGCTGAGATTATTCTCGCCTTTTTGGCTCAAGCGATTGTAATGTGGTTCTCTCGTCGTCGAGAATTCAAGGCTGATGAAGCAGGTGCATACCTAGCAAGTCCTGCGGGCATGATTGCAGCGCTTGAACACCTTAAAGCTGAAACGGAAGTACCGAACCAAATGCCAGACGCACTTGTAGCCTTTGGCATTAACCAAGGTATGAAGAGCGGTTTACAAGCCATTTTTTCAAGCCACCCACCTCTCGATGATCGAATTCAAGCGTTAAAAGCAAACGCTTAATACTCAAAGTCAAAACACGAAAGCCCTGTTTACAGGGCTTTTTTGTGCCTAAAGTTCTCGTTCTCCTTATATTCACAAGCAGCCTTTTCCTACATTAAAGACATATACTTTCGTTAGGCTTACCTAAATTTCTGATTCTATATTTAATAATAAATTTAAAAAGAGTGAATCGGACATGCCTTTAAAATATCAATTACTGCCTGACTGTTCGCAAGATTCAGATCAAAGGTTTCGGATTATTGAAGCGCTTGAATCTGAAATCAGACATTTCAGCAAAGCAATGGAGGCCATTGAAAACCTTCCTAGCAGTTCTGACAGTCAGATGAATGAGGCTTATCAAGCGTACTGCAAAATGATTGATGCTTACCAAGAAATGATAAGCGTTCGAATGAGCATTATTCAGCGACTGAAAGCCTAAGCGGAATAATGCTCATGATCAATATCCAACTAATTAGAATTTTCAGGTGCAGTAACACCATCTGAAACAGGATATACAATCTCGTCCTGATAGCCACTTACCACTCGATACCACCCGCATAACTCCTTATCCAGAGCTATATCACCCGTATCAACCAGCATAGGACGCCCATCAAGCGTCTTTATTTTGGTCTTTGTCGCTAACACTTGAATGCGGTCACGACCGAGCAACCTAATGACTTTTGGACTTAACTGCTGATTCCCTCGACCAAAGATATGCCCTTGCCCTCCGATGACAGAAATAATCAATTGCGATTCATCTGCATCGGCTAGAGCATTAAGAATCTTTGATTCAGATACATCACTTTCTACCAGCTCATGATTCATGACCAAATCAACACCTAATAAGGTATTTTCAAGCCCCAAATTATCCATTATCGCCTGAGTTGTGGCACCGGAACCTATGATATACAGAACATCATCTTCCATTCTTTCAACCATTTCAGCGGCTATATCCGCAACAACCCATTCTTCTTTCTCAATGCCACCACACTTCATCATCTGAACATAGCGACCTTCCTCTGGCACCAACATCTCACCAAATAACTTCGCCTTCACCACGCCAGAACGAAATGCCTCTTCGTCAATATCTCTGACATCCGACATTCTCAGGTTAACCAACTCACCCTTCAGCATTTCAAGAAGTAAGGCACCAGCCGCTTGCGGATTGATCGCATAAACAGCGGAATGAATTTTTACACCCGCAGGAATTCCCACCACAGGAATGCCTTCTGGTAATACAGCGCATATATCTCGAGCAGTACCATCGCCACCAGCAAAAACCAATAAGTCGATATCATGCGTTACCAAGGCCGCCACTGCAGAGCGGGTATCATCCGCCGTGGTACCCCCCAGTTCACATGAACTGTCCTCTAAACCAACTTCGGTAATCTGAAACCCCATTTGATTGAGAAGATCGCCCCCCATCAATCCAGGAGGACAAAAGAATTCGATGTAACTTTTATATTCAACCAACTCGGAAAGGGCTTGCTCTACACGGCCTTGAGCTTTAGGTTGCGCGCCCAACTCCATTGCCAAACTTGAACACCCATCACTCCCTTTAAGAGCGACACTGCCACCCAAACCTGCCAAAGGGTTAATTATTAAGCCAACTTTCATTGTATTCATTATGATTTCACTTTTACTTTAAAGCCTGCAGCTTCATACATCGATGTATTCGCCGTATCGTTACGTCGCATTTTCACGGTCAGAGAAGAAAATTCACGGCGAACAGGGTAATTCTTCCTTAACCAGTCAAAAGATTCACTGATCCGATCTGTCTTCGCTATCGCTCTTCTTAACAATCGATCATCTCTACGAATGTCATAGGCAACTTGCACCAGTCGAGGAAACACATCATCAAAGTTAGCGCCAGTTGCAAACCCAACATGTACTAAATCTGGCTCAGGTAACATTTGAGGCAAGCGCTTCCGCATTGGAAGTCCGAGAAATTTACAAGCAGCAGTATAAATTTGATGAGTCCCGTTGTACTTACCATCCAAACTGTAACCCGCAATATGAGCAGTGCCCAAATCAACTAAATCAAGAAGCTCACGGTCAATTTCAGGTTCACTCTCCCAAACATCCAACACAGCCTTAAACCCAGCATGCACTTTAAGATGTGCTTTAAGAGCAAGATTATCAATCACAGCCCCGCGAGAAGAATTGATTAGAATCGAATCAGAACCCATTTTTTCTAGAGCGGTTTGATCAATTAAATGAAAGGTAGGGTGATCTCCCTCTTTCGTAATAGGAACATGCAAAGAAACCACATCACACGCCAAGACGTCATCAAGGGTTGTTAAAGGGAGATCATCACTCTGAACAAAAGGATCAAACGCTTTGACAACCACACCCAGCTTTTTCAGCCTCTGAATAAGCCTTCTACCGACATTACCTGTACCCACAACGCCTACAGATAAGTTCTTCATCATCCGTTCGTCATCCTGGCAAAGACAAACAAGTGCACTTATAACGTAATCCACGACGGAATGCGCATTACATCCTGGAGCGCTGGTAAATTCGATACCACTTTCTGACAACCAATCAAGATCAATATGATCTGTCCCAATAGTCGCAGTGCCCACAAACTTAACACGACTGCCACTCAGTAACGCTTCATTTACCCGAGTGACCGATCTTACCAACAAAATATCTGCATCTTTAACATCTTCGGGCGTCATTAGGCGACCAGGCAGCCTTTGCACCTGACCAAGTTCACCAAATAACGAATCAACCAAAGGCATGTTTTCATCAGCAACAATTTTCATGAGATTTTCTTATCGTTTCCATTCAGGTCATAGGTAGCAATCAAAACACACCAAATAAGTATGTTGATCAATCAGCAAGTGCAGGACACATCCTTTTTGCTCAGATATAATCATCGACATCCTGCTCAAAAAAGCAACGGGATGCACACTTTAATTTCAATAATACATAAGTTTAAGAATCATGCTCATACGCTGGCATAAAGACAACTCGTACTTCATTGCGCACGTTCAGCAAGATTTATTTGGAGGCTGGGTGCTCACCCAGTCAACGGGCACGATTGGCAGCAACAACGGGAAAGTTAAAAACATTCCTGTATCTTGTCATACGGAAGCCATTCAAAAACTGAATATCATAATATCCAAGAATAAGAAAAGCGGTTACATACTGAAAGAACGAAGTGACGAACCCACTCAACTCGATTGGATTTTGGAATACACTTAAATATAAAGGCTCACCAAAATGGCAAGCCTTTAATAAAAGATTAAGACTCTACGTATTCCATCTTAAGCTTTTCACCCACGTACGCTTCGATCTCTGGAATCACAAACGCATCATCTTCACATGCAAAACTGATGGCATTGCCCGTACGGCCTGCTCGACCAGTACGACCAATCCGATGCACATAATCTTCAGGGTCTTCAGGTAACGTATAGTTAATTACATGTGTGATATCGTCCACATGAATCCCTCGACCAGCAACGTCCGTCGCAACCAAGACCTTAATATTCCCTTTCTTAAAGTTTTCTAAGGTCTTTAGACGTTTATTTTGAGGAACATCGCCAGACAGAATGGCCACTTTAAAGCCATCTTTTTGAAGTCGCTCATAGACCTTGCGCGTTTGATCTCGTCGATTTAAGAACACAATAACCAAACCGACGTCCGGTCCAGAAATAACTTTCTTAAGTTGGCTATAACGTTGTGATGCTTCAATCAGAAATACTCTTTGATCAATTCGTTCAGAGGTCACTTGCTCGGGTTCAATTTCAATACGAACAGGGTCGACAGTCCACTGCTCTGTCAAACGGATGATGTCCTCGTTATACGTTGCACTAAACAATAATGTCTGACGATCATCTTTATGAGGTGTATTCCTAACAATTTTACGAACATCAGGAATAAAGCCCATATCGAGCATTCGGTCGGCTTCATCAAGAATCAACATCTCAACCTGATCTAGGTAAACGTCTTCTTTAAACATGAAATCAATCAATCGACCCGGAGTAGCAACCAAAATATCTACAACGGAATCACGCAACAAGTTACGTTGCTTTTCATAATCCATACCACCAACAACGCACACAACATTTAGATCAGAGTAACGTGTTAGCTCACGAGCATCTTTTTCAATCTGAAGGGCAAGTTCACGCGTTGGGGCCAATGCCAGAACCCTGGGCTCACTTGCGTAGCGCTCACCATCGTAAGGATTATTAAGAAGATTCTGTATGACTGAAATAAGAAACGCTGCCGTTTTACCCGTACCGGTTTGCGCCTTACCCGTAATATCTTTGTGTTGAAGAGCAATTGGAATTGCAGATGCCTGAATCGGCGTGCAATAAGTAAAGCCTGACTTACAAATTCCCTGCATCAGTTTCGGGTGTAAATCAAAGTCATGAAAGCGAACCTTACCCTCTTCGGCTGGTACAACAAATTGCTCAAGAGACCATGTATCTTCAACGGCTGATTTCTTCTGATGCTTCTGGTGATGCTGGCCGCGCGGTTTAGACTTTGTATGATTGTGCTTTTTTGATTGCGCATTATTGGAAGAAGATCTCGATTTACTTCCTTTGTCCCCCTTATTAGGGTTGCCTCCCGCCGACTTCTCGTTTTTACCCTTAGGCTTTGATTGAGATTTATTATCTTGCATATCCGAAGCGGCTGGCTTCTTAGATTTACCAGCCCATGTTTTTAGTGCTTTTAGCACGTGTTCACCTACTTATTCTGTATACCCTAACTTACTTCTATCAAACCACGCAGGTTCAAGAGCATCTTTATTACGATAAAAGTTAAGGAATGTTGATATCAATTTAGCAGAGCGACTGTTCACACCATTCTCAAGGTATGCCAATACTTGTTTATGTACTCGATCTGCGAACCCTTTTGCATCGACAGGCTTACCATTAAGGTTATCAAAACTAAGCCTAAACGGAAAAGCTGCTGCTTCAGCAAATATCCATTCAAGTGCTTGTGGCTCAACTTCCACCTGTTCGAACAAAGTTTGTTGTTCTTCTGTTCGGCCATCGGGACAATACCAATAACCGTAGTCGACCTTTTGACGACGTTCATAACCTGCAATACACCAATGGCTTATTTCATGCAGCCCACTAGCAAAATAATCTTTGGTAAAAAATATAGCATGAAGCGCTTCACCTCGAACTGTATTAGGTACATATTCGGGTTCAGGGTTGTTACCTATTAATTCTGTTTGTTCTGATTCTTTAAAACATAAATTAAATAAACTAATTAAACCGTCCGAACAATGCGATTGAACATTCATCCAGAAAGCCCCCAAACTATATGATGCATTCGCTTAACCACTACTACCCTTTACCAAAGACAGGGCGTAGTATAGCGATCCTTCCTTCATAAGTCTGTTTTACTTATACAGGTCTCGTATTATATGCGATCCCTAACGGCCATCTTATAAAATGAACAATCTTTCAAGCGCAAAATCAGAAGCTAACGTATTGATAAAACTGGCGGTACCTATTGTAAGCGCATTGGTTTTATCATGCCTGATGTCTGTTATTGATACCGTAATGGCAGGGCAGGTTTCAGCAAAAGATTTGGCTGCTGTCTCCATAGGATCCGCCATATGGAACATGGTGTTTTTGACCATGAATGGGGTATTAATGTCTCTCACCCCCCAAATAGCTAACCTCATTGGTCGCAAACAACAATATTTAATAAAACCATGGTTTCGAGGCGGTCAGTTATTCGCGCTTATAATCATGTTATTTTTCCTTGCTGTGTCTCAAATTGGCTTAAACATCATCAACAAATTGGGAGCAACACCTGAAACAAGCCAACTGGCACAACAGTATTTGATGTTTATTCTTTTTAGTTTACCAGCGGCGGCATTGTTTCAATCACAACGAAGCTTATCCGAAGGTAGTGCAGCCCCTCATCATGTGCTGATTGTTACTGCAATGGGCTTGGCATTGAACATCCCTTTAAATTATTTATTTATTCATGGGCTAACAATTTCAACAGAAAACGCGACCTATCAAATAATAGATGCGTATGGAGGTGCTGGTTGCGGGATAGCAAGCGCCATTGTGCTTTGGGTAATACTCATAACAATGAGCGGAATCCAAAAGAAGAATAAACGCTTACAACGCCTGATGAATGCAAATAGTTCCTTCTCTCCGCCAAAAACAACAGACATATTTAAACACCTAGGCCGAATAGGAATCCCTATTGGTCTGGCGATATTCGCAGAAGTATCTGTCTTTACTTATATTCCCCTTGTCATAGCGCACTTAGGGGAAGATAAAGTAGCAGCACATCAAATTGCATTGAATGTTTCATCCGTTATGTTCATGGTCCCTTTAGGACTAAGTCAGGCAATTACAGTAAGAACAGGCTTTCAATTAGGCAGAGATCGAATAGAACTTGCGAAGGTGTCTTCACGCACGGGAATATTCATTGCTTTCATTTTTGGCATCTGCTCAATGACACTTATCATGTTGAACAGCGAAACCATTCCGAGACTTTACACGACCGACCTTGCGGTTATTGGCTTGGGGAGCAGCCTCTTAATTCTAGCGGCATTATTTCAACTTACGGACACCATACAAATAACCACAGCAGGCGCTTTGAGAGGCTATCAACTGACAACGATCCCCATGATTATCACTGTCCTTTCATTCTGGGCAATATCAATGCCTGCTGGCTACATTCTGGGCTTAGATTCTCAGTTTAGAGAATTCATTGCGGACTTCATATACCTTCCAAACACTATGGGCGTTAGGGGCTTCTGGTATGGACTGATCATTGGCCTAACTGCAAATGCAGTGATGCAAATGAGCTATCTATACTTTATTCAATATGCAGTATCCAAGAAATGTTCAGTATCCAAGAAATGCTCAGAACCCAAGAAGTAGTGAGCCAAAAAGAATCACTCATTTGTCGAGACCTGAGTTAAACGACGAAAATAATCCTCAGATAGAAATTCTTTACCCGCTAAAAGGTGCTCTAGATACCAACGATCTGGCTTTAATTGATCACTAATGGTTGCTTTGTTGGCAATATAGACCCATGACGAAATAACCCCTTCATCCGTTTCAATGTCGAATATTTCGCGACTGTATAGCCTAGGCGTTCCTTCAAAGGGGTCCATTTTTGCAATCTGCTGAGTATCCTCCAGCGGGTACAGCACCCCTTCCACCATAGAGTTTGGATCAAAAACAATGTTTGCATAAGATCGAGACGGGTGATCCCAAGCCTTCTTATTAAACGCTAATCGGTACCCCTGCATCCAACCCCTGATAGGTTTTGAGTACTCTAACCCCCTTACAGACATTCGCTCCGGATTCATATTTGATCCGTACGCAAAGTAATAATGTTTTTCTAACACAAGCCGATAACCCCTATTGAGAACCAACGATTATATTTTTAATAAAACTGTAGATATTTCAATACAGAAGAAGAAATTATGCAAACAGAAGCTCAAAGCAATGTCATTGAACTGGATAATTATCGTAAAGATAAAAGCACCAAGCCCAGTATTGTTCGCATCAGCTCAGAGCTGGATGGACTGGAAGCCTTGTATTCAAATGATTTGAGCAATGAAAAGCTGTTCACCATAAAAATATTGTTTTGGGCTCTGCTCGACAATGGAAACGTTTGCGCAATTATTCCTTGGTTAAAGGACATAATTACCACCAACGAACTGAATAACCCTTCCACGGGCCAATGGCATGGTTATTACGACCAGAGGCTGGATCGCATCATGTTTAAGCCCCCCGAGTTTAAAGTTAAAGAACTGGAACTTGGACACCATTATTTCGCATCAGAAGATTTACACAAAGAATCAAGGTTATACCTTAAAAATCCAATGGATGCCTGCCCTGAAATCAAAGACTCCAAACAAGAACTGCCTGATCATCTAGGCACCCACGCAGCGTTCAAACATCAAGATAAAAAAGGCTTCTATTTGAAGCCTGTCATTAGTTGGAAGCTAACCCTCGATGGCAGCCTTCAAGCAATGACAATTAAGCAAGACAGTAATAACATTACGCCACTACCGGGATCTGAAGACCTTGAGCCAGCGTCTAACGACGAAAACTTTCGATACTTTTTCCAACACGGCATTGCGTCCCGTTTAAAAAAACACGATCCCGACACTTTAACGGCCGTTTCTTTACTGATTGACCTTGTATAACACGTCAACTTCATGATTATACCTCGCCATTCGTGCTAGACTCCGCGCCCTTATTTCCCGTACCGATAATTCACTGAATACCTTCTATGTTGGCATCCAATACTCTCCGAGCTGCATTATTACTTTTAATAGCTGAATTTCTACTGGCCTCAATGGGCGCGATCATCAAAGTACTGGCCTTAGAGCTTCCCAATGAAATGATCGTATTCTTTAGAAACCTATTTGGTCTCATTGCCATCCTGCCTCTTATCATCACAATGGGAAAGAAGCTCTTTATAACCAACCGCTTTCACTTGCATCTATTACGAGCGACCGTTGGTGTTAGTGCCATGTATTGTTTTTTCTACAGCATCGGCCACATTGCGTTTGCTGAAGCCATGTTAGTAAAACTATCAGCGCCGCTATTCATCCCAATCATCGCCTATATTTGGTTAAAGGAACGCATTTCTATTTGGTCAAAAGCGGCCATAATGATTGGTTTTATCGGTGTCGCCATCATATTGGACCCTGATGCGAGCGAATTTACGTTAATTGCGCTTATAGGATTAGGTGGGGCAGGTCTTGCCAGTTTGGCAAAAGTTACAATACGAAAAATGGGTACAACAGAGCCCAGCGCAAGAATTGTTTTTTATTTTGCGCTATTAAGTTCCATCATCTCGTCTGTACCACTCATTTGGGCTTGGGTCACTCCCAGCTGGTTTGAATTAGGCATGCTTTGCCTCATGGGGACAATAGGAACCATCGGCCAATTAATGATGACCAAAGCTTATACCCTTGCAGTACCGGGCCGAGTCGCGCCCTTTACGTACGCTTCACTTGTGTATGCATCCATTTACGGGTGGGTCTTCTGGGATGAACAACTTAGATGGGCGACGCTTGCAGGCAGCCTACTAATATTTATAGCAGGCCTTTTAACACTAAAGAAACCGAAAAAATCAACGACTAGCGGCGACGAATAAAGTAGACGTAAATATCCCCAGCGTCTTGCTTAAGTTCATTTTGGCTCAACAAGGTATGATCCAGCATATTACAGAACTGAGGAATATCTCGAGCCGTCGATGGGTCTGTTGCTTCAACCTTTAATACTTCTCCGGACGCCATTTCGCGTACTTTCTTATGCAGCATCATCACAGGTTCAGGACACATCAAGCCTTTCGCATCTAATGAATGTTGAAACTCAGGTGTATTATTATCTGTCATAAAATTCTATACCTTTACGTTATACGCTCACTGGCGCAAGTCGGGCAAACATGCTTTTGATCATTTACCAACCACTTTAGTGCTTTTAATCTAGAACGGGCATGAAATACCTGCGCTTCTTGGCGATCCCCTAAATTACACACAAACTCCAACGGATAAGTTACCTGGCATTCATCACAAATCACTTGCCAAGTAAAAATACTCAGCGTTTCAAAAGCCACGCCTCTTAACTCAGCTTGCCATTGATCTACAGGCTCAATGAAATATCTAATATCCTCTATAAGAAATTCAAGCGATAAATCTTTACTTCCTTTAAGTGTTAGATAAAGCGTGTCACCTACTTCAAGCCCTTCTCCTCGGCCTTCCGCCCGATAAGCCCCCACAGCCTTTGAATTAATTGATAGCAGTTCCCTGCCTTTCGTTTTTGCTTTAACCGAGGAACGGTAATCGAAACGCGATTCGAACACGCCATCACAACGATTAATTTGAATTTCTTTCATCAACGTTACAACCAAAGAAAGGAAATAATTTAATTGACCAAAAGGTCAAGTCTGTATCACACTACAGGGTCTTAGTTTATCAGTTTCATAATCAAAGTTAGCTTGGAAATGAACGCTTTTCGTAGAAAACCCGCATGTGACCAGCTAAACTCTTATTATTAGGCATATTATCAAAAGGAGCGCATTGTGATTAGAGTTTTAATCGAAAGAAACATTATGGATGGCCTTGAAGACATCTACGAAGATGGCGTCCGAAGCACTCTGCAAATAGCCCTTCAAGCAGCAGGCTTTTTAGCGGGTGAATCAATGAAAGACAGCAGCAACCCAAACCGACGTTTAACACTGTCAAAATGGCGCTCAATTCAGGATTGGAGCAACTGGTTCCATTCGCAAGAGCGAACCGAGCTCATGTATAAAATCGAGCCTATGCTTTCTGAGCCTGAAAAAATTACCATTCTTGAACACGCTTAACCCTCGTAAATAACGCCACAATTCAGTTCTAGGTATGTAAACCACTGCCTGAACTGAATTGACAGAACAATTACGTCTCAATAATATCCTTTTCCTGCCGAAAGACTAAGATGAACTAATATTAAGACAGTTCAATATCGCGCTTACCTACATGCGTCTACAATTTTTTAGATAGTGCCAACTCCATTGGCATGCAGTTATCGAGTTATAAACATGAGAAACAATCAGCCCATTACCAACCGCAATGTTCCTGTGGAATCAAGACATGAAATAGTGTCCGTCACCGATGCAAAAGGCGTAATTTCAGACATCAACGACGATTTCGTAGAACTGGCAGGCTTTACCCGCGAAGAACTTATTGGCCAAGCTCATAACTTAATTCGACACCCCGATGTACCTCAAGCGGTCTTTTCCGACCTTTGGAAGCACCTTAAGGCAGGTAAATCATGGATGGGTATAGTCAAGAATAGAGTCAAGAATGGCGATCATTACTGGGTGGATGCTTATGTAAGCCCGATCAAGGAAAACGGCCAAATTACAGGTTATGAATCTGTACGAAGAAAAGCATCTGACGAACAAATTAAACGATCAGAAGAAGTTTATAAGCGACTAAACAGTGGGCAACAACCAGTACCATTATTGGCTAGGCTCGCTGAACTCTCTGAATATTTCATATGTTTCCTTTTATTCTTAGCAACGATCGCCTGCCATGAATTTATAGGTTGGTATGCAAGTGTCCCTGCAGCTATTATTTTTTGCACTCTGTCGGGCAAAACATTCAAGCGACAACTCAAGCTAGCCCTCCCTCACTCTTCAGACAATGCAGATTCTGATTTTATACAATATATGTACCTAGGAGCACCTCATAAAGCGAATGAGCTTTCTCTCAATTTAAAAGCCGCTCAATTTAAACTAAAAACAGTATTAAAGCGCATTACTCTCAGCTCAGAAGAACTGACAAAAACAGCAAGCGAAAGCTTTAAAACCACAGATCACGGCAGACAACAACTGAATAATCAGCAAAGTGAGTTGTCCGATGTTTTTGGTGAAATTTCAGAAATACTTGAAGCAATCACATCTGTATTCGACAAGATCGAGTCCTCTCGGGAACTTACCGATCAAGCTCAAAAGCTAACGAATAAAGGTGACTACATTATTAAAGAGACGATAAAAACAATCAAAGAGTCGTCTGAAAACGTAGAGAAAGCAGAGAAAACAGTCGATCAATTGGCTCAGCGATGCGAACAAATCAGTAAATTCGTCGATGTAATTAAAGGCATTGCAGATCAAACCAACCTTCTTGCGTTAAACGCAGCCATTGAAGCAGCCCGAGCGGGTGAGCAAGGCAGAGGGTTTGCCGTTGTTGCAGACGAAGTCCGATCACTGGCAATGAAGACGCAAGAATCCACCAATCAAATTCATGAAATTATCGAATTACTAAGCAGTGATGCCGCCGAAGCAGTAAAAACCATGCAAACCAGTAAAGAGACGACCGACGCAGGCGTTGATCAAGTCAACGAAGCCGGAGATGCGCTGCATTCAATACAACAAGTCGTGGACGAGATTAAAATAGTCTCCGAAGAAGTTTCTGCGTTTACAGAACAACAATCTCAGCAAACCAATATCATTCAACAAAAGTTAAATTCTGTCATGAGCCACAGCACAGACACACTTCGTGAGATAGATCATGCCTCCAACCTAAGCCAATCATTAAAAGAATTGGCTAAAGAACAAACCCAGTTATTAAATCAATTCTCATAGCGAATAATCTATTTGCTTTAAAAGGGCCAACAACCCTTTTAAAGCAAACCTCAAATCAGACGTTATTCAACGATTCCCTAGCATCCAATCAACGGAAGCCAATACAGCCTCTTGAATGTTTTGCTCCTGCGTTACCCCTGAAGCTTTCCTAGGTTTTAAATCGTGATTACCATCTTTTAGCCAATGATGAGTAACATGAGGAAAACCGCTATAAGTTGCAACCTCTTCTCTAGTACCAAAAGCATCTCGATCACCCTGTAAAATCAACACAGGCTGGGAGATATGTTCGAAATGCTCATTTCTGACTTTATCAGGCTTGCCTGGCGCATGATAAGGGTAACCAAAACATACACAGCCTTTTATTGGTAACTCATTTTCAGCCAGCAACATTGTAGACATTCGTCCTCCCATGGACTTACCACCGACAAAAACCGCCCCCTTTGCGTTTTCTATCAGCTCATCAACAATGGTTTTCCAGTATGCAACCAACTTTGGTGCACGATCAGGCGGGCGCTTCTTGCCCATAGTTCGACGTTCTTGCATATAAGGGAATTCAAACCGAACAACTTTCACCCCTTGTTTACTATATATAGCAGCAAGAGAATCCATAAATTCTGAATCCATTGGCGCGCCAGCACCGTGCGCTAATATTAAAGTTATGTCTTTATTGTCACTTTCATTAATTGGGTTAGAAATTAGTAATTTCATGATTTCCCTACTATGTTCTACTCTCAGAACGTTCAAATCATACAAAAAGACCTAAATACTGACATAGATCATATGGTTATATAGCCGATGCCCATTCATTTCCAAATGAAGAACTTCTATAATTCAAACCATCGTTTGCATTGTATAGCGCTTTTAAGCATACTTGCGCGCGATTTCATAAACCATAACTAACTAAAGCCTGGAAACTGATATGAGTACTACTGCGAATCAGTCTACCTTTGAACACCCAACCTATAACTATGGGGTTGTGCGTCAGTTCGCTATTATGACCGTGATTTGGGGTATTTTCGGTATGGGCATGGGTGTACTAATTGCAACCCAGCTTCTATTTCCCGAATTTAACCTTGACCTACCTTGGACGCATTTTGGCCGTCTTCGCCCACTACATACAAACGCTGTAATCTTTGCATTCGGTGGATGTGCTCTTTTTGCTACATCGTACTACATTGTTCAGAGAACATGTCAGACACGCTTAGCTTTTGAACCATTGGTGAAATTCACTTTTTGGGGTTGGCAAGCAGTAATCGTATCTGCTGCGATTACACTTCCTCTAGGTTTAACAACTTCGCACGAGTATGCTGAAATGGAATGGCCAATTGATATTCTTATCACATTGGTTTGGGTTGCGTATGCTGTAGTATTCATTGGTACAATTAGCCAGCGTAAAACAAAGCACATTTATGTTGCTAACTGGTTCTTTGTTGCATTTATTTTGACGGTTGCTGTTCTTCATATCGTAAACAGTGCTCAAATCCCTGTAACGCTTTGGAAGTCATACTACGTTTATGCTGGCGCCGCTGATGCGATGGTTCAGTGGTGGTATGGCCATAACGCGGTAGGTTTCTTCCTAACAGCCGGTTTCTTGGGCATCATGTATTACTTTGTACCTAAGCAAGCTGAACGTCCGATTTTCTCTTATCGTTTGTCTGTTGTTCACTTCTGGGCGTTAATTTCTATCTACATTTGGGCGGGTGCACACCACCTTCACTACTCTGCTCTTCCTGAGTGGGCTCAAAACGTAGGTATGGTTATGTCTGTTATTCTTCTTGCTCCATCTTGGGGTGGTATGATTAACGGTATGATGACTCTGTCTGGTGCATGGCATAAGCTTCGTACAGACCCTATTCTTCGATTCTTGGTTGTTTCTTTGTCTTTCTATGGTATGTCTACCTTCGAAGGCCCAATGATGGCAATCAAATCTGTAAATGCTCTATCTCACAACACAGACTGGACTATTGGCCACGTACATTCAGGCGCATTAGGCTGGGTTGCTATGGTTTCTATCGGTGCTCTATATCACTTGATTCCTCGTGTTTATGGCCGCAAAGAAATGTTTAGCATCAGTGCAATCAATCTACACTTCTGGTTAGCAACTATCGGTACAGTTGTATACATCGTAGCTATGTGGATTAACGGTATTGGCCAAGGCTTGATGTGGAAAGCTGTAGACGTTGACGGCACCTTGAAGTTCAGCTTCATCGACAGTCTAATTTACAGCAAGTTTGGCTACGGTATGCGTATTATTGGCGGTGCAATCTTCTTGAGCGGCATGTTTGTCATGTTATACAACGTTATCCGCACGATTAAAGTAGCCAAAGCGGAATATGCAAGCACCACACAAACTCAAGCTGCGTAACTGGCAAGAGCAAGGAGTAGAATATGCAACACGAAACGGTCGAAAAGAACATCGGGTTAATGATTGTTCTTACTTTAATCGGTATCAGCTTTGGCGGACTGGTTGAAATTGTTCCTTTGTTCTTCGCAAAGGAAACCACTGAGCCGGTTGAAGGCCTTAAGCCTGTTACCGCTCTAGAACTTGAAGGTAGAGACATCTACATTCGCGAAGGTTGTCACGTTTGTCACACACAGATGGTTCGTCCTCTGCGTGCTGAAGTTGAACGTTATGGCCATTACTCTGTAGCCGGTGAGTTCGTTTATGATCACCCGTTCCTATGGGGTTCTAAGCGTACAGGTCCTGATCTACACCGCGTAGGTGGTAAGTACAGTGACGAATGGCATCGAGCGCATCTATATGATCCTCGTGATGTTGTACCTGACTCTAACATGCCTGGTTTCCCATGGTTGTTTGAGAATAAGCTTTCTGGCGATAACACAGGTAAGAAGATGGCAGCACTAAGGGCTGTTGGCGTTCCTTACTCTGATGAAGAAATCGACAGTGCACGTGCAGATGTTCGCGGTAAACGTGAAATCGACGCTCTAGTAGCTTATTTGCAAAACCTAGGTACAGCACTTAAAGACAAGCGTTAATTTAGAAATAAAATTGGACTAAACAATGGACATTAATGATTTAAGAAGTCTTTCCACGGTATTCATGGCTGTAGCATTCACAGGCATCTTACTTTGGGCGTACAGTTCAAAACGCAAAAAACCATTCGATGAAGCAGCAAATCTTCCTTTCGAGGAAGACTCTGCTGCTGCTGAAAAGAAGAACCAGGAGTAAACCATGGCAGAAGCAAATGTGCTTTCAGAATTTTGGCACTGGTGGACTGTAATCATCAGCGTAGGCCTAATTCTTAGCTTCTTATACTTACTGCATTTTGCAAAGAACATTAAAGGTTCTGATTCACCGGACCGTAAAATGCACCATACTTTCGATGGAATCGAAGAATATGACAACCCAATGCCTAAGTGGTGGTTATGGTTGTTTTATGGAACTATCTTTTGGGGTCTAGGTTACTTGGCTGTCTACCCAATGGGTTATTGGCCTGGCCTTTCTGGTATGAGCAACCTGTCTCGTCTTGAAGGCGATCAGCAGAATCACCAGGAAAAATATGGCCCGATCTTTGAAAAGTTCGCAGCAGTTCCTGTTGAAGAACTTTCAAAAGATGAAGACGCTACCAAGATTGGTCGTCGTCTATTCCTAAACAACTGTGCTGTTTGTCACGGTCAGGATGCTCGTGGAAGTTATGGCTTCCCGAACCTTACTGACAATGACTGGTTGTACGGTGGTTCAGGTGACGCGATCAAGACAACTATTCTTAGTGGTCGTAAGGGTATGATGCCTGCATGGGGTGAATCTCTAGGCGAAGACGGTGTTACTGACGTTTCTAACTATGTTCTAACACTGAGCAATCGTGAAGAAGCAGATCAAGAGTCAGCAGAACGCGGTAAAAAGCTTTTCGCTACTACCTGTGCTGCATGTCACGGTCCTGACGGTAAAGGAGTTCAAGCTCTGGGTGCTCCTAACCTAGCAGACAACACTTGGTTATACGGTGGTACTCTACAGCGTATTAAGCACACCATTCGTAATGGTCGTAATGGGGTAATGCCTGCCCATAAAGATCTGCTTGGTGAGCAAAAAGTGCATATCTTATCTGCATATATCTACAGTTTATCTAATAACTGATTTATATCAGCATAGACAAAAAATGCGGCCCCTTGGCCGCATTTTTTTTATAGCTAAACTATACATTTAGGCACTAGATACACATAATACCCACCGCATGACTACTGCTTAGCGAAGAGGCTACTATGGGTAATAAAATCCCAACTAAGAACGTTGAATCAGAACCAGTAATACAATTCACAGGTAACGATGCTGTTCAAAGTCGAGATAAGATCCAAGTACGCTCAGTGGATGGTCGATTTACAAAATTCAGAATAATTGGGGGTTGGTTACTGTTCGCCCTGTTTTTTGGTACCTCTTGGATTAATTGGAATGGTCACCAAGCCGTTTTATGGGATATTCCAAACCGTCAATTCAACATTTTCAGTATCACACTTTGGCCCCAAGACCTTGTTCTTCTCTCCATGCTATTGGTGATTTGCGCATTTGGATTATTTGCCGTCACTATGTTTGCTGGCCGTATATGGTGCGGTTATACCTGCCCTCAAAGTGTGTGGTCCTGGATATTTATCTGGATCGAAAAGAAAGTCGAGGGTGAACGCAACGCCAGAATTAAATTAGATAAACAACCGTTCAGTCTTAAAAAGTTGGGCTTACGCCTGATTAAACACAGTCTATGGCTATCCGTAGGTTTCGCCACAGCAATTACCTTCATTGGATATTTCACACCAGTCAGAGACTTGGTAATTGAAATTTTCACGTTCAGCTTGGATTCAGGCACATTTGCTTGGCTCGCCTTTTTTACCGTAATGACTTATTTAAATGCAGGTTGGTTGAGAGAACAGGTCTGCATTTACATGTGCCCATACGCACGATTCCAAGCAGTGATGTTCGATAAAGACACGCTCATTGTCTCCTACGACGAGAAACGAGGTGAAAACCGAGGCCCGCGAAAGAAATCTGCAGACCCTAAAAAGCTGGATCTTGGCGACTGTGTTGATTGCTCCCTCTGTGTGCAAGTTTGCCCTGTCGGTATTGATATCCGTGATGGCCTACAATATGAATGCATAAGCTGCGCTAAATGCATTGAAGCCTGTGACACCGTAATGGATAAAGTTGGATATGAACGAGGTTTAATTAGCTACACAAGCGAACACCAACTGGAAGGCAATGATTGGAAACTACTCCGCCCTCGGTTCTTGGGGTATATTGCATTATTCGTTGCAATGTTAGCAGGCCTTCTATTTTCTCTTTTCACGTTAATACCTGTTGATTTGGAAGTTGATCGAGGCAGAGGTGCGAACCTTTTCAGAGAGAACTTCCGAGGAGATATCGAAAACAGCTACAACATTCGGATTATGAATAAATCCCAGCACGAGCAAAGCTACATCATAACGGCAACCGGTTTTGATGATTTATCCGTTATAGGTGACACTAAAATCAACCTAGGTTCCGGCGAAATCAGCCAGGTTCCCATCAGTATTGTGGTACCAGCAAAGAAATTAGATTCTCGTAGCGAACCCATTTATTTCAGAGTTGATGCAATCGATGATGAATCCATCTACGCAGAAAGCGAAAGTCGCTTTATGGGTCCAAGACAAAGAAATTAATCCATTAGAGAGACGACACTATCTGACCGTTTACTTGTCAGATAGCAGAACATTTAAATACCCTAAATATTGAGAGACAGAGATGACTGAACAAAACGAAAAAAAAGGCAACTGGAACCAGCCATGGCTTTGGTTCACTCTTGCACCCCTCATGCTATCGGTCATCCTTGGTACAAGCATGTTGGTTATTTCTTTGAATATCGCAGACGGCCTTGTAACCGATGATTATTCAAAAGAAGGCCTCGCGATCAACGAAATTATCGAGAGAGAAAGCAAAGCAAAAGACATGAATCTACAGCTTACGCTTAATCTTGATCAACTTACTGGCGATTTAACAGCGGATGTTTCCGGTAATTTTAGTGAATATCCATCAACCTTACACCTTAATCTTGCTCACCCCGTCAGGAAGGAACTCGACAGCAAAGTTAACTTAGTTCATCAGAAAGATGGCCGCTATATTGGCCAAGTGACCGAAGTTCAAGAACAAAAACGATACGTTAGCTTATTTGATCCGATGAATGATGTTTGGGTTTTAAAAGGCGAACTGCACTTCCCTCTTTCGGATAAAATCACCATCAGCGCAAACTAATGGCACCCTGAATAGGCTTAAAATAATTAAGCCTATTCAATTAACAGCACCAACTTAATTCGTTGCTCTACTTTTTTCTAAACCTCTGTATTCGGTAATTATGAATAATCACCCCTGCTATCATTGTGGAGAAGACATTCCACCAAACATCGATGTTAAATGCGATATTGACGGAACCGATCAAGCATTTTGTTGTTATGGCTGCCAAGCTGTAGCAATGACCATATCCGATGCAGGTCTTTCAAATTATTACCAGTTTAGAACTGAAAACGCGCCACAAGCATCAGACAATAAAGAGCAGCAAGAAAAGTACTCTTTATTCAATGAAAACACCGTTCAGGAGCGATTCTGTACATACGAGGGCGAAACAGCCTCTGCTACATTACTCATTAGTGGCATCTCGTGCGCAGCCTGTGTGTGGCTATTGGAGAAGCATTTAGAAAGCATTGAGGGTATTGATGATGCCCAAGTAAATCTTACGACCCACAGAGCTACAATCACATGGAATACGGAGCAGCTTAAGCTGAGCTCTATTTTCTTTGCCATTGATGCCATTGGCTATCATGCCGAACCTTGGAAGGCGACCAAAGCGGCACGCCTCCAACAAAAGGAAAGCCATTCCGCATTGGCTCGTTTAGGAATCGCGGGCATTTGCATGATGCAAGTATCCATGATGGCTAACGCCCTATATTTTGGTCACTACACTGGCATCGACCAATCATTTGAATCGTTCATTCGGTGGGCCAGCTTATTTCTGTCCACCCCCGTTGTTCTCTATTCTGCATTTCCCTTCTTTAACACCGCGATACGTGACTTAAAAGCACGCCATTTGACCATGGATGTTCCTGTGTCCATTGCCATTGCTCTGGCTTATACATCAAGCATCTGGGCCACCTTTAATGGTAAAGGCGAAGTCTACTTTGATTCTGTTTGTATGTTTACATTCTTCCTTCTGCTCGGCCGCTACTTTGAAATGAAAGCTCGCCATCAAAGCTCTCAAGCAAGTAACGAGCTGATCAGTCTATTGCCTAATACCTCCTTGGTATTAAACGATGGCGAATACAAAATAACGCCCACAGAACAGATCAAGTTAGGCGATAAGGTTTTAATTAAGCCCGGCCATACAGTACCGTCTGACGCAAAAGTTATCGAAGGTACCGCTGACATTGACGAATCAGCACTGACAGGCGAATACCTTCCCGTCAATAAAACCGTCAATGATGATGTTCTTGGCGGAACCGTGTGCCTTGATCACCCGATTATTGTTGAAGTGACGAAGATTGGTCACCAAAATACACTGAACCTAGTCGTTGAGTTAATGAACAAGGCTGAGTCCTCAAAGCCAAAAATCGCTCGTATTGCTGATTCCATAGCGAGTCGCTTCGTCGCCGCCGTCCTCATCACCGCTGGTACGGTATGGGCTAGCTGGATGTTCATAGACCCAGATAAAGCCTTCTGGATTGCGCTGTCAGTGCTTGTTGTTACTTGCCCTTGCGCTTTATCACTTGCGACACCCACGGCCATCACAGCCGCCACCTCCGCACTTAAACGCTCGGGATTAGTTATTACGAGTACTCATGTACTTGAAACACTACCAACCACAACAGATGTCCTATTTGATAAGACGGGAACTCTGACCCAAGGAAAGCTAACTCTCGCGGAAGTAAAGCCCTGCGACGGCTTTACAGAAGAACAGGTTTTAGAGCTTGCCGCTCAAATTGAAGGGGTATCAGAACACCCTATTGCTAGAGCATTCCCTAAGAGTGCCAATCACGCGACGGAAGTAGAGATCACACCAGGTGGTGGAATATCTGGCGTTATAGGTAATGAGCTTTACCATATAGGGCACACGAAGTTCATATCAAAACAAATTAATGCCTCCATTCAATCTCCTCCTGATCAAGATCACTGGATAATATTAGCCAACAATCAAAAACCAATTGCTTGGTTTAAAATCGAAGATACTGAGAGAAATGACGCAGAACAAACCATTAGCGAACTGAGAGAAAAAGGACTTAATGTCCACATGCTGACAGGAGATCACTCCCAAGCGGCTCAAATTATAGGCAACAAGCTTAGAATACCAAATATTCACTCAGGTCTTTCTCCTCAAGATAAACTTGATCAGTTGAACAACCTCCATAAAGAAAACAAACAAACGCTTATGGTGGGTGATGGTATCAATGACATTCCCGTACTTGCTTCCGCTGGCGTTTCCATCGCAATGAGTGATGCAACGGACTTGGCAAAAACTAAATCCGACATGGTTCTAATGAATGGACAACTGACCTCCATAAGCAAAGCATTCCAAATTTCCAAAAAGTGCCGTCAAGTAATAAAACAGAACCTGACGTGGGCTTTAATGTATAATCTGATTGCCCTTCCCTTAGCCGCAACAGGATATATTCCACCTTGGGCTGCCGCTATTGGAATGTCTACTAGTTCTCTTGTCGTTGTTTTAAATGCCTTGAGATTGCGAAAAATTTAGCAGTACCAACCACTTAAATAAGAGGTTCAAAGTGGACAGTATTTTATTTCTAATACCGATATCAATCATCTTTCTAACGATTGCTATCATCGCGTTGGTTTGGAATATCAAAAGTGGTCAATTCGATGATTTAGAGTCCCCCGCTCATAAAATCCTTTTTGATGACGATGACGACCTTCAACCCAAAGATAAGCCAGCGAAGAAAAACTAACCCTTTCACAGCAATAGACAGAAAACTTCTATGACTATAGATACACTATCATTCACTGCTGCGTTTCTAGTTGGCCTTCTTGGTGGTGCACATTGCATTGGCATGTGCGGCGGAATAACTGGTGCGTTTGGGTTAAATACATCTGGATCTGCAAAAAAACGTTTCTTACTAACGTTAGGATTCAACAGTGGCCGAATTATAAGCTATACCGTTGCCGGATTAATAATTGGCCTAATCAGCTCAATTTTTACGAGCATCAACCCGATGGTAGGAATGATACTAAGGATCATTGCAGGCATCTTTATTATCCTGATGGGGCTTTATGTCGCAGAGTGGTCAAGAGCAATTACTTCCATTGAAAAAGTCGGCCAATTTATCTGGAAATTCATCCAACCGTTAACCAAACCCTTCTTACCACCGACAAGTCCTTCAAGAGCCGTTGCCCTAGGACTACTGTGGGGATGGTTACCTTGTGGCCTGGTTTATAGCACCTTAATTTTAGCCTCAGCCAGCCCAACCGTTCTTGGTTCCGCATTTGTCATGCTCGGCTTTGGTTTAGGAACGGTACCAACCATGCTGTTGACTGGCATGCTTGCTTCACAGCTTACAAACATTATCCGTAATAAAAACGTCCGCTACGCGGCTGCTATACTAATGATATTAATGGGTGCGTGGATCATCTATGGAAACAGCCAACATTTATTCGGACATGCTGGTATGGATCACTCTAAGATGAATCATGGAAACATGAATCACCAAGAAATGGATCATTCTAAAATGGACCACTCGGAGATGAATAAAGCAAACGAGAATAGTATGGAGATTGACCATTCAAAAATGGATCACTCTTCCATGGGGCACAACTAAAAACCCATCCAATCAGACAAGATTTTATTTTTAGATTATTAAAACCTAATAACCTTAAAATGTATAAGTGCTTTATCCCGTACTTATCATGTGGTATAAAATCGAAAATTTTATAGAAGAAGCGCTAAGATGACACAAAAAATCTTAAGTACTGTAAAAAACTGTGGAACAGCAGTAAGTTGTCAGGACTGTTCTTTGAGCTCTTTATGCCTTCCCCTTTCTTTGGATGGTCAGGATATAGATCGCCTAGATGCCATCATTAAACGAGGCAGGCCTTTCCAAAAAAACCATACTATTTGGCGACAAGGCGATGACTTCCATTCAGTACTCGCAATCCGATCAGGAAGCGTCAAAAGCTTCGTAACCAGCCCATCTGGTGAAGAGCAAATTGTAGGGTTTCACTTTGCGGGTGAGATAATCGGTTTAAATGGCCTCTTCAATAAAAAGTATCCAATTACTACCGTCGCCTTAGAAACAACAACGGTTTGTGATATCCCTTATGACAGTTTAGATGCCCTAGCGGATGACTTACCAGAACTGAAAGACCAGATACTTCAGAGCATGAGTCAGGAAATCTCAGAAGATCAGCAGATGATGCTTCTTTTGAGTAAGAAGACTTCGGATCAGCGCTTAGCTACATTCCTAGTTTCTCTTTCCGAGCGATTCCATCGCAGGGGCTACTCTGCCTCTCGATTTAGATTAACGATGTCACGTAATGACTTGGGGAATTTCCTTGGATTGGCGGTAGAAACCATCAGTCGTATTTTCAGTAAATTTCAACAACAAGAGATATTACGCTTCATAGACAGCAGCCGAGATATTGAGCTACTCAATATGAACAAACTCTATGAGCTTGCTGATTATCAAGATTCAGAGAACAAGCCTTGCGGCACAAGAAACGTAAGCTAAAACACAAAGAACATAAGCCTTAACTGGGCTTATGTTCTTTTCTGTACATTCCTTCCTAAATATTAAGTTACAACCTCGTAGCATGGTACGTACTTACTGCCTGGTAACTTCATTCTTTTCTGATTAACAAATGAAGTCAGTAACTTATCTAACTTCTTCATTAACTCCACATCCCCATGAAGCTTGAATGGCCCATGCTTATGGATCTCTGATATCCCTTGCTCTTTCACATTACCCGCAACAATGCCAGACATAGCCCGTCTAAGTTGAGACGCTAAAGCATGAGGCGGTTGTTCCATATGCAGATCCAGTTCAGACATGGACTTATGTGTGGGAGTGAAAGGCTCTTGAAAAACGGAATTTATTTTTAGCAACCAATTAAAATAGAAAGCATCCTGAATCGACTTTCGATTGGCTTTCACATCGACCATACGCTCCTTCATACGAATGGCTAATTGTTCAGGATCTCCAATAATAATTTCATAAAGACTCTGGGCTTCTTTCCCAAGTGTACTTCCTACAAACTCATCAATATTCTTAAAATAATCCGCTGATTCTTCTGGCGCCGTAAAATACACAGGGAAATCATGCCCATTATCACTCCCCATCAAAACACCTAAGAGATAAAGAATTTCTTCTGCCGTTCCTGCGCCCCCTGGAAAAACAACGACTCCATGACCTAAACGGATAAAAGCCTCTAAACGTTTCTCTATATCAGGAAGAATAATCAATTCATTAACAATTGGGTTAGGTGATTCAGCCGCAATAATTCCTGGCTCTGTAAGACCGATATAACGAGGGGTTCTAATCCTTTGTTTAACATGGGCAACGTTTGCTCCTTTCATCGGTCCCTTCATTGCTCCTGGTCCGCAGCCAGTGCAAATATCAAACCCTCGCAACCCTAATTGATAACCCACTTCTTTGGTATAGTCGTACTCAACACTGCCAATGGAGTGACCGCCCCAACATACAACAATATTAGGATCTACCCGTGCTTGAAGTGCATTCGCTTGTCTCAACGTATGAAAAACCGCTTCGGTTATTTGAGGTCCACTTCCTATGTCATTCAACTCATCCAAATCAAGCTGAGTGCTTAAATAGATGATGTCTCTGAGCACTGAAAAAAGATTCTCTTTCACCCCTTGAATCATTTTCCCATCAACAAATGCTCTAGCAGGTGCATTCTGAACTTCTAAGCTCGCCCCCCTTGCCTGAGGAACTATGTTAATCTCAAAATCTCTATACTGATTTTCCAACTGTTCAATATCGTCATTATCAATACCGCTATTCATTACCGCTAACGAACAACGTCGAAACATTTCGTACATTTTTCCTTTGTTCAATCCACTTAACTTATTAACTTCATTCATTGATAGCACATCTAAGCTACCAACTGGCGAAAGAACCGAATAATCAATGACTTCTGATGGCATAATGCTCTCCTTGCCGATAATTCCATGATTAAGTTTAGCTTATGAGCAGCACTCTGAACTTATTGCCTATTCCTCTATCGCCATTTCATCTTCAAACAGCTGGGTTAATTCAGTAGACCATCGATTGAAGTGCTCTAAGTCTTCATGAGTACCGTTTTCATTCCAACCGATCGAAATTGAATTACTCATAATCGAAATTGCAAATAGCCTCTCTTTATATTGACCTACCAATTGTGACAAATGTTCAATTATTTCATTAGGCAGATCACTTTGTTCTATGTACCAGCCCCAATTTAATATAGGCATGGTATTTTTTTCCTGATTTTCAAGAGAATCGGACTGATCATGATTGCGAATTAGCATCCATCCCGATTTAACCTCTGGTAACTTTACCTCAACAAAACTGTAGTTAGCACCTTCGAAACAATTCTCTTCCACTCGACCAGAAGGATTAATCATTGGGTATTTCATTATCTTCACTTTAATACCCGATAATATGGCTTGCTGCCTTAACTTAGCTATTTTCCTGTCCTGCTTAGAAGGCATGATCCACATAACGGAACCAACAACCAATAAAAAAGACAATAAAGTAACAACAACCCAAACTTCCATAACTGCTTATCCTTAACTTAAAAAATCAATTCTTTGATCTAACTCAGCTATCAACAACCCAATTAAGATGATACTCATAGTTGAAACATCGCCGTCTTGCTCCAATAATAAGATCATAGTCTTAAAACATGGTCTACAGACAAATTAGCCAAGACCGCTCAGATTTGCTCATTGGTATTGGCTTAACGAGGGTATCTATATGTCTCACTACAAAACCATATTACTTGCGATTGATCTATCAGATGAGTCCGAAAAAATTATAGAACCCGCTAAAAAGTTCATAACTGCTTTTGATTCAAAGGTTCACGTACTTCACACCATTGAGCCATTTGCATTCGCTTTTGGTGGGGACATTCCTTTTGATGTGGTTGAAATACAAGACCAGCTCATAGACCACGCCAAAATCAATTTACAAAAACTGATTGAAAAAAGTGATCTAATGACCGAAGAAGTGGACGTTGTAGTGGGGTCGGTAAACTCTGAAGTTCACAGAAAGGCAAAAGAAATTAATGCAGACCTAGTTATTGTAGGCAGCCATGGTCGTCATGGTTTAGCATTGCTACTCGGGTCTCATGCTTCGGATGTGATTCACCACGCCGAATATGACGTATTAGCCGTACGAATTTAGCCTTGAGCGGTATCTTACGCTAAAGCAAAGCAGTCTTCTTGCCTTGCTTTAGTCTTTCTCAAGATAGCATCAATCGCCGCTTGCCATGGCTTCTAATTCAACCCATCGTTCCATCATATCTTCTAGAGTCTGCTCAGCTTCAGACATTTGCTCTAACTGTTCAGTCACATATTCATGATCTTTTTGATAGAAGTCAGAAGCGGCTACCACTTCCTGAAGGCTTTCCACAAGCAATTCTTGTTCGGCTAGCTTATCAGGCATTTCATCCAACTCTCGTTGAATTTTATAGCTGAGCTTCTTAGGCTTTGCTTTTACTGTCTCGGTCGCAACAACCGGTTCAGAAATACTCTCTTGCGCTGTAGTCTCTTGTAATTTTTGAGACTTATCGGAATCCAGATTCTCAAAACGACCACCAGAACGCTGCCAATCAGTGAAACCGCCAATTAGCTCTTCCACTTTACCGTTACCATGGAAGATCAGTGAATTACTCACTACGTTATCTAAGAAAGCACGATCGTGACTGACCAATAGAATTGTGCCATCAAATTCCATTAAGAGTTCTTCTAATAGTTCAAGCGTTTCCATGTCCAAGTCATTGGTTGGCTCATCCAGAACCAAAACATTAGCCGGCTGGCTGAATAATCGAGCAAGCAACACTCGATTCTTCTCGCCCCCAGATAAGGCTTTAACAGGTGTACGAGCCCTCTCTGGAGTGAATAGAAAATCACCCAAATAGCTAATAATATGCTTACTTTGACCTCCAATGGTAATACTGTCTCGACCTTCTGAAACATTATCAATAATGGACTTTTCAAGTTCTAAATTACCGCGAAGCTGATCAAAATACGCAACTTCCATCTTAGTCCCTAATTGGACTACGCCAGAATCAGGCTTTAACTGGCCTAGGATCGTTTTTAATAAAGTACTTTTACCAACCCCGTTTGGCCCGATCAAACCGACACGGTCGCCTCTCATTAATAGAAAATCCAAATTCGAGAATATTTTCTGATCACCAAATGAATGAGATACATTTTCCAACTCAGTAACAAGTTTGCCTGAACGATCTGCTGATGAAATAGAAAATGATGCCTTACCCACTCTATTTCGACGCTCGCTTCGCTCTTCTCTCATAGCCTTCAAAGCGCGAACACGACCTTCATTTCGAGTCCTTCGAGCCTTTACGCCTTGTCTTATCCAAACTTCTTCTTGAGCCAGCTTTCGATCAAATTCATGCCAGCGCTTTTCTTCTGCTGCCAACCAATCAGCCTTTCTTTCCAAATAAAGCTCATAGGTGCAATCCCAGCTGGTTAAGTTTCCTCGATCCAACTCAAGAATACGGTTAGCAACGGCTTTTAAGAAACTTCTATCGTGGGTAATAAGTAAGATACTGCCATCGAATTGCTTAAGTTGTTTTTCAAGCCATTCAATTGCAAGAATATCAAGGTGGTTGGTTGGCTCATCTAATAACAAAAGATCAGGTTCGGCCACCAAAGCTCTGCCCAACACAACTCTGCGCCTCCAACCTCCTGATAGTTCAGACATTTTTTTATCTTCAGGAAGGTTCAACTTCTTAATAATCTGATCAATCTTTTGTTCAATCGACCAACCATCTTTTGCTTCAATTGCCGTTTGAACTCGAGCTAATTTATCCAAATCAGCGTCAGGGTTATGTGTTAATTCATGAAACTCTGCAATCAACTGACCGACATCAGCTAAGCCACCAGCAACCACCTTATAAACGGTTTCATCATCTGCATCCGGCAAATCTTGCTGTAAAACGCCTATTTTTAAACCATCGCTTCGGACAATATTACCGCTGTCAGGAAGCTGTTCACCAGCAACCAATTTAAGTAAAGAAGACTTACCCTGACCATTCCGGCCAATAATCGCTATACGCTCGCCTTTATTGATCGTAAGCGACGCATTTTCTAATAAAGGCTTATCACCATAAGCCAGACATAACTGATCTAACTGCAGTAAATTCATATAGAAATAATAATCTCAACATTAAGACCAAGCTATTTGTTAGCTCGGTTGGAAGTCTTCTAGTAATAACGGCTAGTTTTTTACAATTTATTAAACACAGATACAAATTGAAACACATAAAAATCAACAAGATAGAAACTAAAGTTAATATTTTATGATAATTAACCTTGCCAAACTTAAAATTAGCTTTAGTCTTATGAATATCAGACCAATATTTAAACTATGTTAAGTGCTTTCAGACCAGTATGTGGCCTTCTGTCAGCAGTTACAATCAGCGGCAGCGTCATGTTAAAACTACGGTTCGTTATTCTTTTTATTATAACCCTACTGCCAGCACATTTGTTGGCAAAACTTAACGCAAACCAACAAAGTTATATCGACGCAATAGATGCGTTGAATGAAGGTCAAGTTGAGATCTTTGATAAACTCAGTCATTCCCTCTCAGACTACGTATTAAGTCCTTACCTTGAGTACGAGCGAATTCGATACGGTAAGTATTCAGACGTCGATGCAATTCAAGCATTTATTGATAAGTACCCAGGTCAATCTCTAAGTCACCGATTAAAGCTAGAATGGTTACTTAGCTTCCCTGCTAAAAACGATTGGCAAGCACTATTAGATAATTACGACAGTACAATCTACTCAAGAAACCTTCGCTGCTATTACCTCAGAGCACTATATAAAACAGGAAGCAAAAAAGAAGCATTACAAGGTGCGCGTGATGTTTGGGTCGTTGGTCGATCCGCCCCTAAATCTTGCGACCCACTGTTCAAAGTATGGTTAAAATCCAGCTTTTTCAAAACGGACTATGCATACGAACGAGTTAAGTTATCCTTAAAAAAGGGCCGAACCTCTCTTGCAAGCTACTCTTCAAATTTCTTAAAGGGAGATCAGAAAAAAGCGGCTTCAATGATGATTTGGGCGCATAAGAACCCTGGAATATTATCAAGCACAACGCGCTTTCCATCTGCGAACCCATACATGAAAGATGCCGTTGTTCATGGCATAAAGCGAAGAGTAAGAAGAAAACCTGATGCTGCATTAGCCTATTGGAAAAAGCATCGCAATCGCTTTAACTTTTCACCTGAAACGTCTCATCAGGTAGAACAGCGTATTTATCTTGGTTTGGCTCGCCAATACAATAAAAACGCTTCAAACCTGCTGTCTTCATTAAGCTCAGAATATGACTCTGAAAAAGTTCTTGAGTGGCAAATACGAGTAAGCCTACGCAACCGTGACTGGCCTTCTGTATCGCGTTGGATTAATGAGTTGGAAAGCACAGGTAATATGGACGATGACTGGCTTTACTGGAAATATAAGTCGTTCCTAAATCAAAACCTTCAGCCAACTCAACTGGCAAAACAACAATTCATTAAGCTTTCTAAGCAACGATCTTACTACGGGTTTCTTGCGGCAGAACTTCTTGGTAAATCACTGACACTGACAAATATTCCTGTTCCTATTACTCAGGACTTCCACAAAAAGATTAAGAACTTACCTGAGATCAGCCGAGCCAAAGAACTCATAGAAATCGGTCACTTACAGCGCGCCCACAAAGAATGGCAATTTGCAGTAAATAAGCTGGATCAACAAGGCTTAATGGCTTTAGCTCGCGTCGCTAACGACTGGGGCTGGCACAACAGGGCAATACGAACAATCATTGATGCCAATCATTGGAACGATCTCTCTATACGCTTTCCAATGCCTTATGAAAAATCATTCGGAAAAGCAGCCTCGACAGTAAAACTGCCTTCCTCCTGGCTTTTTGCCATCGCCCGACAAGAGAGCGCATTTTCTGAAAAAGCTAGATCAAGTGCAGGTGCTCGAGGTTTAATGCAATTAATGCCCGCAACGGCCAAACAAACAGCACGAAAAATAGGTCTTAAGAGCCGAGGAAACTCACTTTATGACCCAGAATTCAATATCAAGCTAGGTTCAAGCTACCTTTCTATGATGCATGATCGTTTTAAGAAAAATAGAGCGCTTGCAACGGCCGCCTACAATGCAGGCCCTCATAGAGTGGATCGTTGGATTAAATCGGCTGTCGCCCTTCCTATCGATGCTTGGATAGAAACAATCCCCTATGATGAAACTCGTAGATACGTTAAGAACGTACTCGCTTTTGATGCCATCTATCAATATAAGCTGGGTGAAAAAAATCCGAAACTGTTCCTTCATCATGAGAAAGTATTTTTAGGCAAACAAATTAAGAGCAGTTTAGAAGAATCCATAATAGCCTCTGCTGAATAAGAGGCTTACTTTATTATCTAAACATTAGCCCTAGAACTGATGATTTTGATAATAACTGAACGTATAAATATCACTTAGAAGAACAGATAACTTTCAATACCTTTCGACCCCAAGCAGGCTCTGCGGCTTAAAAACCTAAAAAGCTTAGAAAGCTTAGAAAGCTTAGAAAGCTTAGAAAGCTCAAGAGCACAACGCTTTCACAGTTGAATTATCAAATTAAATCAAAGAATTATTATTCTGAGGAATCTCCAGAGGGAAACCTAACACCATATAAATATCTTGCTCAGGCTCCACTAACGTAATATTTTTTTGTGCGTAGTTCTAACTCGTCAAGTGAAATATTAAACGCTGCCCTTACCTCTCTAGTGTTGCACTAAAGAAAACATACCTTGCGGAGCACTATAGGAAAGTAGACATGACCTCTTTCCGTTTTAGATTTCGAGATTAAACTCAGCAAGGCACTAAAGATCATTCAGATTCTTTTGTTTTTAATCCATCCAGAAGATCTTCAGTTGATGTTGGCCAATCAGAAAATGGGAAAGGCTTCTGATTGCTGTTATAAGTCAAATATCTATAAATTTGAAAGTAATAACAACTAATACCGTCCCCGACTTGTCGCAATGTTTCATTGTCTTTATCCGTAATAACATGAAACAAAAATTGGGCAACCGCTATCAGTAAAAGGACGATGTCCAATACCTTATATATCACAACAAAAAATACCATAAAGACTAAACGAAGTAGCTTTTGTTCCAACTTTGCCTGATCATCAAAATTCATAATTACTTACCGTCCTTTAACGTAAACTCTACATCCTGTTTATGCGCACCTAACATCAAGCCTCGCGCAACCTCTTTCACCGTAGCCCCATCAAAAAGAACCTGATATAAACCTGAAACTAATGGCATATAAACTTCCATATCTTCTGATTTATCACGCACAATCTTCAATGTATTAATGCCCTCAGCGACTTCGCCTAACTCATCTACGGCTTCTTCTAAGTTTTTTCCTTGCCCAATCGCGTAACCAACACGGTAGTTACGACTCAGAGGAGACATACAAGTCACAATCAAGTCACCTACGCCAGACAAGCCTAAGAATGTCATTGGGTTCGCTCCCAACTGGACCGCAAATCGACTCATCTCAGCTAAGCTTCGAGTAATTAGCATGCTCTTCGTGTTTTCACCAAGTCCTAATGCCGCTGCTAAACCTGAAATAATAGCGTAGATGTTTTTTAGGGCTCCACCAAGTTCAACGCCGTAATTATCGTTACTGGCATAGACTCGAAAATAGTCATTGCCTAGAATTTCTTGGATAAGCTGACAATGCGACTCATTCGAAGAAGCAACAACCGAAGCCGTTAAATGACGTTTCGCGATTTCTTTCGCAAGATTGGGACCACTTAAGACACCGACAGATTCCGTAGATAACTCTTCTCTGATGATTTCACTCATCAACCTAAAGGACTCACCTTCAATGCCTTTAGTTGTGCTAATAAATATTTGATTGGGGTTAATAAATGGCTTTATACGAGAAACCACATCACGAAAGGACTTACTTGGAATCGAAACAAAGACAACGTGTGCGTCAGTCACTGCTTCAGCCAGATCATTCGTAGGAATTAAGTTTAAGCTTAATTCATAATCAGGCATGTATCGTTTATTTTGGCGAGTCAATTTAATTTCTTCGACAGACTCTTTACTACGCATCCATTGGTATACTTGATGCCCATTTTCAGCCGCAATATTAGATATTGCTGTTCCGAAACTGCCGCCACCTAAGACAGCGACCTTGACTGCTCCAGTCATCTAACGTCCTATATTCAATTAATTATGCTTACCTTCACCTTCAAGGGTGTAGACCAACTCCCTAAAGGTTTCTTTATTAGAGTCATTCATTTCCATTAAAATCTTATGAGCTTCGAGTACCTTTGCATGCACTAAAGTTTCTGATCCAGCAATCACTGGAAGCTCATTAAGTTGAGATACATTGGAAACGGGACTGTCTAAAATCACAAAAACTCGATGAAAGCCCATGCTTTCAAGAATACGAGTTATATCTTGATTGGTTGAAACAATAACAGGAATAAGATTGTACTTTTTACGGGCAAGAACAGATATCTTAGCCAATAACCCCAATGAAGTACTATCAATACCTTCTGTTTCTGTAAGGTCGATCAAAATAGCGTTTAACAAATTGCTGCAACACATAGATTCTAGAAAATCATCTAGAGTTGCACACAAAGTCAGTCGTACATCACCTATAAATTTAAGAATGTACGTACCGCTATTCTCCGAAACGAGAATTTTACCGTTTTCCATGCTACATCCGGCGAGTCAAACTAAAAATTGCAATATCATCAGGCGCATCCTGGATGTTATCCAACCGTAAGCGCTCACAAATTTCTTCAATGCTGTTAGTCCCTGCTTTTACAATTTCGAGCAGCATCTGTTCTTTTTCAGCTAGGCTTTTATCTTCTAGAATCTCCAAGATCCCATCAGAAAAAGTTAAAAGCGAGAAGTCTTCAGGAAGGTCTGTAATCGTTTTCTGACTGAATTCCGCTTCTTCGAATAAGCCTACTGCAAAACCACCATCATTGGAAAGAAATTCACACTTCCCCCCACGCTTAACGATAGGCAGAGGTAAATGACCACCAATACTGTATACCAAAGAATGTTCAACAATATCCAAGACACCATAAAAGATGGTCAGATGTTTACCCATTCCTGTCTCTAGAAGTTCTTTATTAATTCGTTCAAGAACCTTAGAAGGCTGGAGAATATCATCTTTACCGTTCTTCGTGTACGCCTTTCTCAAGCGAACCGTTAAGTTCTTCAATAGTACAGTAACAAAGGCCGAAGACGCACCATGACCTGATACATCAGCCATATACAGTAGAATTTTATCATCGGTAATTCGAAAGTAATCAACGAAATCACCACTTAGATATAAAGAGGGAAAGAGCCGATGCTCAATGAAATACTCTCCCGCTTGATATTTCTCTCTAGGAAGCATTCGCTGCTGAATATGACGCCCAGCTTTTTGATCTTGCTTAAGTAGAGATATACGCTCCCTCAGCTCTAAATTAGCAGACTCTAATTCTTCTCTGTATATCCTATTCTGATCAATCAGCTTTCGTCGCTCTAAGTTTTTCTCAACCGAATGAACAAGGATTTCCATGTCAACTACGGGCTTAACGATGTAATCAGATGCACCTAACCTAATCGCTTGCACTACATCCGTCATCACTCCCGCACCTGAAACTACAATGACAGGCGTATCAGACGACATCTCTTTAATATTTGATAGGACAGTCAATCCATCCATTTTCGGCATTCTAAGATCGCACAAAACGATGTCTGGATTTTCAACTTGAAATAACTTCAGTCCGCTTTCACCATCTTCCGCTTGATAAACTTGATAACCACTGTCATCTAAGTATGCAACGAGGCTCTCTCTAACGGCATCGTCATCATCAATAATTAAAATTTTCCCCGGCGCTACCATCTAGTAAAATACCTTTATATAGTTAACTTAGGTCATGATCATCAAAAGCAATTCGTACATCCATTTTGCCTAATCTTCATGTCCTCTATTGTTTTTCTTCTTTTGTAGACTAGTTTAGCGTTATGCAACAAATAAGCATACCAATCTATGTAAATGACAAACAGTGCACAATTTCACAGAAAGTTGCTTCATCTTATCCGACAAATTTTGTCCTTTCTTTACAGAGAGCTAAACTAGCAGTATAAAGTTACCTATTCATGGATATAAAAATAAATACCGAAAACTGAGGTATTGAGAATGTTAGCTCGCGATTACCAAGAAAAAAGAAACTTCATCCGGATGCAAATGGATGTACAAGCAACAATTACCCTTAAACACGAAGGCGCCTTGATAAAAGCTCGATGCTTAGATTTAAGTGGGAATGGTATGCTAATTATGTCACCAGAACCGGTGCCAGAAGATTCAATCTTTAATATTGTTATTTCTTCCACTCGACCAAATTTGCCCCCTCTTGAAGCAGTGGTCAAGGCTATGCGCTGCATCGAGAAGGATGACCAATATGAAATTGGCGTAATCATCGAAGATATAAATTAAGAACAACAAAAAGGGCTCATCATGAGCCCTTTTTATAAGTCTTTCTTTATTTATAGTAATGTCTTTATTCAGGCAAGTCTTCGAATTCGTCCATTGAATCTGCGAACGGGTCTTCTACCTGACCATCCTTCACTTGATATTCCCTACTCTGTAGATATGCATCTCTAATAAAGACATATTTATCATCACCAAAGATAACGTTCTCAGCGGCCAATAAATCCGCTCGTTTATCAATTGCCTTAACCCCTGTCATTCCCCAACGAGCATCCCGATGAAACTCCTCGTTTAGCGGGTCATAATTCAAAGGATCTGTATAGGTATCAGCAAATCGACCTGTAGTATCCCTTACTGTGCTTGGACCAAAGAAAGGCAACATAAGGTAAGGCCCATTAGGTACACCCCAGTAACCAAGGGTTTGACCAAAATCTTCGTCTCTTACATGAATTCCTGCATCCGATGCAATATCAACCAAACCAAACCAGCCAACCGTCGAGTTGAGAGCAAAGCGAGTCACACTGACCCCCGCATCAGCAAATTTCAGTTGAAGTAAACTATTCGCTGTATTTTCAACCTCTCCTAGATTCTTAAAAAAGTTGGTGATACCCGCATCGACCAAACTCGGCGTAACCGCTCGATAACCAACAGCAACAGGTCTTGCAATATATTCGTCCAACCATTCATTCATAGCAAAAATACTACGATTGAAAGACTCCCAAGGATCTGTATCACCTTCCTCTGATGAATACACATTAAAAGACAACAAGCTCATAAGAGCGAAAGGCAGTAACTTTTTCAATCTTCTATCCTTAAATTCAAACATATCCAACAGACGATAAAGCTACCGATTGATCCCGTAGATTACAAGGGCAAAAGTCTTAATTTGACTTTTGAATACACAGAAAAGCAAAAAGGGACCCGAAGGCCCCTTTTAACTTACTGCTGTCTTATTGATCTTAGAACTTCTGCTCTAGACCTAGACCGTATACAGTGTACTCATCATCACCGTCGTTTTCACCGTCAGCGTAGTAAACGTAAGTTTTAGTTTTCTTGCCTAGCTTGTAGTCAACGCCCAAAGTGAAAAGTTCGCCACCTTCACCATCAATGTTGCCCTTAGCATCTACACTCTGATCAGAACTGATGTACTGACCTTTTAGAGTCACTTTATCCATCTTGTAAGCAGCACTTACTAAGAAACCGTCTTCATCGTAATCTTTGTTAGATTCCAACTCACCTTCAGACGTTTGGTACAAAGCACCTAACGTAAGCGCATTGATTTTATAGCCAGCAACAGCACGGATTGTGCTAATGCCTTTGTTTTCAGTTAAATCGTTATCGTATGCTAACGCTGCATAGAAAGGTTGCTTCTTATATTTCTTATCACCCGCAGTAATTGCAATAGAAGTACCTTCTGCAATACCGTCACGCTCATTATCATCTGCATCAGTAGCACCATCACCCACTTCGATCATAGTGTTAATAGTGAACATATTTGCGAATTTAGGCGATGTGTAGTTGATTGCATTATCCTGACGGTTTTCACCATCAAGGAGAAGATTCATGTCAACGATATCGCTGAACAAGTCAACTTTACCTTGAGCTTTCTTAAGCGGTGTATCCATGTTACCTAGCTTCAAAGTACCGAAGCCACCTTTAAGACCCACAAAAATATCACGCTGCTTGAATGTATCATCTGATTCTCCACCGTCTTCTTGATCTGGAGAAATTTCATATTCCATTTGGTAAATAGCAGTTAAACCGTAATCTAATTCTGCATCGCCTTTAAAACCTAAACGTGATGCGTGGCTTTCCAATTCCCAAGTGTCTTCACCAGTATCAACATTACGAACAGATACATTTAACTTACCGTAGATAGTTGCATCAGCTATAGCAACACCAGGAACAGCTACTGCAGCAGCGATTGCGAATGGTAGTAGTTTACGCTTCATTTTATGCTTCCCAATTATAAATATATTAAGTGCTTAGTTTTAAACTCGAGCTAGAGCCTGAGCTCATTCGATGAAGCGTATTCTTAGCTAGTAATGTTACAAAAGAATAAAAATTTCATTACAAATATATTTCAGTTATAAAAAAGTCATTTAGTTCCCTAAATTTACGGTTGACCATTCTATTTGTATTCATGGGCTAGGAGCAGCCGAAAAATAACGCTAGAATCCCACCCCTTCAATGGATCAATAATTCCAACGGTTTCTTCAGGAAATTTCTTTTTATGGCTAAAAAACATAAGTTTAAACCGCTATGGCACCCAGCACTTATCCCGTCATGGCTAATGGTTTTTCTCTTATTTTGCATATCCCTACTGCCTATGAGCTGGAAGCAATCTCTAGGCGAAAAGCTTGGCCGATTTGGCTTTAAGAAGCTAAAAGGTAGAACTAAAGTAGGCAAAAAAAACATCGCTGCTTGTTTTCCTGAATTAAGCGATCAAGAACAATCTAAACTTGTAGAAGATACTTTTATTGCATGTTCGAAAGGTTTTCTAGAAACCACCCATTCCTGGTGGAGAGACGTAACACCCTACGTGGATAACGTAATCATTACAGGTCAAGAACACTTAGAAGAAGCTCAAAACAGAGGAAAAGGAGTTCTGCTTTTAGGCGGCCACTTTAGTATTTTTGATCTGGCCCTTCCCTTTTTCGCAGCACGCATGGACAAACCCGGGTACATGTATAGGCCAAACGATAATCCTGTTATTGACAGAATGATTGAACGAGGCCGCCGCCGACATTACGGCATACAAGGCTTCGATAAACGCCGCCTAAAAGATATGATTCAATACATAAAAGAAGGTGGAGCGGTCTGGTATGCGGCCGATCAAGACTTCGGGAAAAAATGCGAAGTATTTGTGCCTTTCTTTGGTGTTAATGCTGGCTGCATTACAACACCCAGCTGGATTGCTAACGAGTCCGGCGCAACAGTCATGCAAGTCAGTCAATTTCGCCATCCAAACGGTCAATACGAGATTGCGTTCTCACCTATCCTAGAAGGCTTTGGGGAAAACCCTGAGCAAGACGCTAAAGACTGGAATGAACAACTTGAATTAGCCATCCGCCGTTACCCAGACCAATATCTATGGCTGCATAAGCGTTTTAAAACTCGTAAAAAGGGTGAGAAGCCCTTCTATTGATCTGAAACTTCAACAAAAAGAGCCTGAAAAGGTTCTTTTTTCATTTAAACGTCTCTAATTTCCGTTGATCTGTTAGAATGCCCACTGTTTCATTCTAAGGGTGTTTTTCCGTGTCAAATATTGAATTCCAATCACTTAACCTACCTGCTGCTCTTCTCGATAATCTTAGTAAACTGGGTTATTCGCAAATGACAGAGATTCAGGCACAGAGCCTACCTGTTACGCTAAAAGGCAAGGATCTAATAGGTAAAGCTAAAACCGGAAGCGGTAAAACAGCCTCTTTTGCAATACCAATGTTAACCAAATTAAACCCAAGATTTTTCGGTATTCAAGGTATTGTTTTATGCCCAACTCGAGAATTAAGCACTCAAGTTGCGAATGAAATACGAAAAGTCGCGCGCTACCAAGCAAATATTAAAGTCATTACTCTTTGTGGTGGCCAACCAATTGGACCACAAATAGGCTCTCTTGAGCATGGTGCTCATATTGTCGTTGGCACACCCGGTCGAATAAAAGACCACCTAAGAAAAGGCACTCTTGATCTTGAATCTGTTGATACATTTGTTCTAGATGAAGCGGACAGAATGTTGGATATGGGGTTCCTTGACGAAATCAGTCACATCGCCAGTTTCATGCCAAAGAAACGCCAAACATTACTCTTCTCTGCCACCTTTCCTGAAGACATTGAAAACTTCAGTAAAGAATTTCAACAGTCACCAGAAACCGTTGAAGTAGAAAGCAGTCATTCTCAAAGCCAAATAGAACAGCTCTTTTATAAAGTTGAAAAAGGCCTTGAGAATAAAAATGACGGTTTGATTCGAATATTACAAAACCACACGCCAAAACAAGCGGTTGTTTTTTGTAATACCAAGCAAACGTGCAACGATGTAGCAATGTTCCTTCGTGAGAACGGCTATGCGGCACTTCCTCTTCAAGGCGATATGGAGCAACGCGACCGAGATTTAACGTTAGTTCGATTTGCCAACCAAAGCTCATCCATTCTTGTTGCAACTGATGTTGCGGCCAGAGGCATTGATATTGAAGACCTAGATGCGGTGATCAATTACGACCTACCTAGAGACCCTGAAGTCTATGTTCATCGTATAGGAAGAACAGGACGAGCAGGAAAAAGCGGTCAAGCATTCAGCCTTTACCTTGGCTCAGAAAAAATGCGTTATGACTTAATCAATAGCATGCAATCAAACCCTATCGACATATTAGGCATTGAAAAGTTAAAACAATATCAAAACAAACCAGACAAACCTGAGATGGTCACGATTGCTCTTGATGGCGGTAAAAAGCAAAAGATTCGCCCTGGTGACATCCTTGGCGCATTAACAGGCACCATCGGGATACCTGGCAGCAGCGTAGGTAAAATCAACATTTTCGATTTTGCTAGCTACGTAGCAGTAGCCCGTTCTGATGCAAGAATGGCATTGAATGGTTTAGGTGAAGGAAAAATCAAAGGGAAGAAACTTCGCGTACGAAGAATCTAGCTCAGCACCTAATTGTCTGTCTAAAGCCGCTCTTCTTAGCGGCTTTTATTTCAATTAAAAGCACAACAGTAAGCCTACTCTTAATCCTCCATTAAGCGACTTTTTCATTCTACTTTTGATCCAGATTAAGCTCTGTGCACTTTCTCCGTTTTTCCGTTCAGATAAAAAAAGCTTTGTGGTAACTTCCTGCCCAAATTCACTACTTGACCAGAAAGTACTTTACCAACGGAGTATCGTAATGAAGTATCTGCTTCTTCTAATTGCAAGCTTAAGCTTCTCAAGTTTAGCTGGCGCCACTGCATCCCCGGATGAAATTCTAGACCTCACTCAAAGCGTGGCAGGTTACGTTGCTATTGCGATCTTTGCTGTTGCTTACGTCTTCGTAATCTTAGAAGAAAAAATTCATATGCGAAAATCCAAACCTGTTTTGTTGGCAGCCGGATTAATTTGGATTTTAATCGCTCTCACCTACAACAATTACGGCATGTCTCATGCGGTTGAAAATGGTATACGTCATAACTTCCTTGAATACACAGAACTCTTCTTTTTCTTATTGGTTGCGATGACGTATATCAACGCCATGATAGAACGAGGCGTGTTCGAAGAATTACGAAACTGGTTAGTATCTAAAGGCTTCAGCTACAAAGCATTGTTTTGGATAACCGGAATTCTTGCATTCTTTATCTCACCTATCGCCGACAACCTAACAACCGCTTTAATAATGTGCGCAGTTGTTCTGGCCGTTGGCGAAGGACAACCAAAGTTTGTCGCCATTGCCTGTATAAACATTGTAGTTGGTGCTAATGCCGGTGGAGCATTTAGCCCTTTCGGAGACATAACGACTCTGATGGTTTGGCAAAAAGGCGTCATTGATTTCTGGGGGTTCTTCGCATTGTTTATCCCTTCTGTCGTTAATTTTGTCGTGCCCGCATTCATCATGCAATTTGCATTACCATCAGGTAAACCAACATCAAAGAATCTAACGACTGACCAATCATCGATCAAGTATGGTGGGCTCGTTATCGTTGGTTTATTCATTGCGACCATTGCAACGGCCGTCAGTTTTCATAACTTCTTACACATTCCACCTGTATTCGGAATGATGATGGGTTTAGCCTATCTAAAATTGTACGGCTTTTACCTTCGCCAAAAATCCAGAACTTGGGATCAGTTTACTGATAATCCACCAAGCTCAGACAGCCTAGATAAAACTGAAGAGAACCCATATAGCTTTGACATATTTTCTGAAATTTCACGAGCAGAATGGGACACACTATTTTTCTTCTATGGCGTCATTCTTGCGGTGGGTGGTTTAGGGTTTATAGGGTATTTAAACGTTGCGTCTGCCTTCATCTATGGTGACTTAGGGCCCACAACGGCGAATATATTAGTAGGAATCATGTCTGCGATTGTAGACAACATCCCTGTTATGTTTGCAGTACTGACTATGGAGCCAGAAATGTCGCACAATCAATGGCTACTCGTAACATTGACTGCGGGTGTGGGTGGTAGCTTACTATCCATTGGCTCCGCTGCGGGGGTTGCTTTAATGGGGCAAGCCAGAGGTCAGTATACGTTCTTCAGCCATTTAAAATGGACGCCTGTCATTGCGCTTGGTTATGCAGCCAGTATCGGAACGCACTTCCTAGTTAACGGGTAACGCCTAATTAGGTATTAGGGCTCTTCTACCCTAATACCTGATCCCAAACCTCTTCTAATCGCTTACTCGAAACCTTTTGGGTCGTTCCTAATGTTTGAGCAAAATAAGAAACGCGTAATTCCTCAATTAGCCACCTAAAGTTAAGAAGATTTGGATCGTATTGATGACGTGTTTTATTTTTCTCTAGGGCTGAAGTGTATCGATCCCAGAACTCATTCAAGGTATTCATATAGTCTTGAGCTTTTAAAATATTGCCTTGGAGCTTATCAAGACGATATTCAATCGCATCCAAATACCTTGGCAAATGATCTAACGCGTCTTTGGGGGTTTCTGTTAAAAAGTTCTTATACACCAGTTGAGAAAGATGCTTCTTCTCATCACTGAAGACAAAAGCCGTAGTAAGTGTAAACTTACCTTTAAGCTTCTTCGCTAAGCTCTGATATTTCAACATGATTTGGTTTAATAACAGAGCCAGCTCGCACCCATCATCAAAAACATTCTGCTTAACCGTTTCAACCAGTTCATCAAAAGAAGACGCATTCCGAACATCAATTGCTTGATCAACGTATCGAAGCAATAAGGCTGTAACAAAGTCGTCTGTCAGTTGCTGACGATTACCAACCGTCGCGTAACACAAAGCAGTCCGCTCAAATTTAGGCAACTGTTTAACCAAATGCTGGATCTGAGATTTGAGTGAAATCTTCAATAATCGGTTGACACCGAAACGATGCTCATGATTTGCCCAATGTTCCGAATCACTCAAAGCAATCGAAGAAGAGCTTTGGTCATCTTGCAAATACGGGAACCCCTTAACCACCACCCCAGATGTTTCATACTCCCAAGACTTAGGCAGCTCATTGAAGTCCCATGCAATGATTTCTTTCCTATTGAACTCTTCAGGCGTGTCACACGAAACACTTAACTGCGTGGACTTCTCACCCCACTTTTCAAGTAATGCGTTTAAATCTCGACCTTGGTCAATCACCTTGCGTGATTCATCCACCAACTGAATATTCATATTCAAATGGGGGTCTATATCAACTCGTTCCCAATGTTCATCCGCAACTCTGATAGACGTTAAATAATAAAGTTGATCTGCAATCTGTTTTGATAACTTACCGTTACCTTGAATTAGCCTAGGTAAGATCTTTTGAACATAATCAGGAACAGGAACAAAATTTCGGCGGTATTGTTTAGGCAGCCCCTTAATTAAAGCAACACATCGCTCTTTAAGATAAGCAGGTATCAACCAATCTAAATCATCAAAAGGTACTTGCTTTAAAGCAGATAATGGCACCGTAACTGTAACACCGTCTTCTTCTTTACCTGGCGCAAAAGCATAACTTAATGGCAACTTTAAAGCCCCGAAAGACATCACGTCAGGATAGCTCTCATCCTGGATAGCAAACTCTTTACTATTAAGAAGCATGTCTTTCGAAAGCAATAGACTGGCATCATTAGCTTGATCACCTGATTGGTCTTTACGCTTTCGCCACTTTTCAAATGATATATGGCCAGTTACTGACTCAGGGATAAGTGCATCATAAAACTCATAAAGCGCATCATCATTCACCAATATATCTCTGCGACGAGTCTTTTCTTCCAGTTCAACAATCTCTGAAACTAAAGATCGGTTTTTCTGGAAAAAAGGCGCTCGAGTATCATAGTCGCCCTCAACCAGCGCGGTTCTGATGAAGATTTCTCGGCACAGCTTAGGATCATGCTTTTGGTAAGAGACCTTACGCTTCGGAGTAGTCGTCAATCCATAAAGGGTTACACGTTCATAGGCAACAACTTCTGCTCTCTTCCTCTCCCAATGAGGTTCTGAATAATTTCTCTTTATTAGAGACTGACCCATCTCCTCAATCCATTGAGGTTCAATTTTTGCGACCATGCGCGCAAATAATTTATGGGTCTCCATCATCTCCGCAGCAACGACCCACTTAGGGGTCTTACGACCAAAAGAGGCCCCTTGCCCAATATAAAACAGTCGTTGTCTTGCACCTTGATATTCTTTTTTCTCTTTAAGCTGCCCTACTTGACTTAATAAACCCGTTAATAACGCTTTATGTAATGACGCATAGTCTGCGCTTTCTGAGTTGCCTTTCAATTCAAGGTTTTTAGCTAACATATGCAACTGCCGGTGCATATCTCGCCACTCACGCATCCTCATATAGGAAATAAAGTTCTTCTGGCACCACTTCCTGAGCTGACTGCTACTCAGTTCTTGACGCTGCTCTTCATACGCATTCCATAAATTGATAAGCGTCACAAAATCGGAACTTTCGTCTTTAAAAACACTGTGTTTTTCAGTGGCTTGCTGTTGTTTATCTTGAGGCCTTTCTCTCGGGTCCTGTAAACCCAATACACCAGCGACAATAATAACTTCAGATAAACTCCCTAACTCATGGCCTGCAATCACGATTCGTGCAATTCTTGCATCTAATGGCAGCCTTGCCATTTGCTTACCCACATGGGTAAGTACTTGCTTATCAACAGCCCCAAGCTCTTGGAGTAAACGATAGCCATCATTTACAAAACGGCTGTCCGGTGGCTCTACAAATGGAAAACTCTGAATGTCACCCAATCGAAGATCTAACATCTGCAATATAACGGTCGCCAAATTCGTACGATGAATTTCGGGGTCCGTAAACTCAGGCCGTTGAATATAATCTTCTTCAGAAAACAATCGAATACAAATACCTGGAGCGGTACGACCACAACGACCTTGCCTTTGATTGGCACTGGCCTGAGAAATGGCTTCAATAGGCAAACGTTGTACTTTACTTCGATAACTGTATCGGCTTATTCGAGCGACACCCGAATCAATAACATATCGAATACCCGGAACGGTAAGCGATGTTTCTGCGACATTGGTTGCCAAAATGATTCGCCGACCGGAGCCCGTTGGCTTAAATATTTTATTTTGTTCTGAACTACTTAAACGTGAATAGAGTGGTAATATGCTGGTATCCCGATATTGGCGACCTCTCAGTTCTTTAGCGGCTTCACGAATTTCTCTTTCACCGGGAAGAAAGACAAGAACATCACCGTTGCGAGATAACTTCTGCCCGTCTGATCCACCTGACCGTTCCAATTGCTCCAGCTCTTCTACTGCCCCTGCTATCGCTTGAAACAAATCGAGATCCGCTTCATCTTCATCATGTGAAGCAAGTGGACGATACAATGTCTCAACAGGGTAAGTTCTTCCTGAAACCTCTATGACCGGAGCATCATTGAAGTGCTTTGAGAAACGCTCTACATCAATAGTTGCAGATGTAATAATAACTTTAAGGTCTGGGCGTTTAGGAAGAATATTTTTAATGTAACCCAATAAGAAATCAATGTTCAGGCTTCGTTCATGAGCTTCATCAATGATGATGCAATCATACTGATTAAAGAAACGATCAAAACGTGTTTCGTTTAAGAGTACACCGTCCGTCATTAACTTTATGAATGTTGAATCGGAAGAATTGTCTTTAAAACGGACCTGAAACCCAACTTCTTTCCCGACTTCTACCTTTAGTTCTTCAGCCAAGCGTGCAGCAACTGATGTAGCAGCCAATCGACGTGGCTGAGTATGTGCAATACGAGCTTTACGACCAAAACCTAACTCCAGACAAACCTTAGGTATCTGAGTGGTTTTACCTGAACCTGTCTCTCCAGCAATAACAACAACTTGATGCTTGTCTATTGCCTTTTTTATTTCATCTACACGCTGAGAAACAGGCAGAACATCTGGATATTCAATGCCTAAAGTGACTTGCTCTCTCTGTTTCCTCAACGCCTGAGATTTTTCAATCCAGCCTTGCAATTGCTCAAGGCTAGGGAGCTTTTTACCTGATGAGGACTTCCTTTTTCCAGACTTCGTTTGACGTTCTGAAGACTCAGGTGAATTAGAGGCTCTCTGAAGTTCATTTAACAGACGTGAAAATCTACGTTGATCTTTCAACATAGATTGAGAAGAAAGCGCTCTTAATTCTTTAAGTGATATAGACTTAGACATGGAAAACAAAAAACTCAGGCAGAAATGAAGTTATTAAACAGATATTTTACAAACAAAAAAGCCTCGCTACATTAGCGAGGCTTCTTAAAGAGCTCAAGTGCTTTTTATAAAATTAAGCAGCACCGATCTTCTTTAACTCTTCATCACGTAGTTCACGACGAAGAATCTTACCTACGTTTGTTTTAGGAAGTTCTTCACGGAACTCAACAAACTTAGGAATCTTATACGCTGTTAACCCATCACGACAGAAGTTACGAACTTCCTTATCCGTTAGGTTCTTATTAGTAGTAACAGCAAAGACTTTAACCGCTTCACCGCTCTTATCATCAGGCACACCAACAGCAGCACACTCAACAATATCAGGGTGACTTACAATGAAATCTTCCAGTTCATTTGGGTAAACGTTGAAACCAGAAACAATGATCATATCTTTCTTACGATCAACGATCTTCATGTAGCCGTCATCTTTAATAACTGCAACATCACCAGTCATCAACCAGCCATCTTCTGTGATGGTCTTAGCCGTTTCATCTGGACGCTGCCAATAACCTTTCATTACCTGTGGGCCTTTAACACAAAGCTCACCACGATCACCTAACGGCAAATCATTACCATCGTCATCGATCGTTTTACAAATAGTGTTTGGCGCAGGGATACCAATTGAACCAATCTGGCCATAGCCAGGCGGGTTAAAAGATACGATAGGTGACGTTTCAGTCATACCGTAGCCTTCAGAAACAACACAACCAGTGACTTGTTCCCATTGCTCAGCAGCATCTTTAGTTAATGCCATACCACCAGAGATCGTCAGCTTTAGAGAGCTAAAGTCTAACTTTCTGAAATCTTCGTTATTGCATAGAGCCACAAACAAAGTATTAATACCTAGCATTCCAGAGAAATCCCAATTTCCCAATTCCTTAATGAAACCAGGAATATCACGAGGATTTGGAATAAGAACACTGTGGTTACCTGTATACATCATGATCATACAGTTAACTGTGAATGAATAAATATGATAAAGCGGTAACGGAGCAATAACCGTTTCTTGGCCTTCATTCAGCACTGCTTCAAAGAACACATGCGCTTGACACATATTCGAAATCAGGTTGCCGTGTGTCAACATAGCACCTTTAGCAACGCCTGTTGTACCACCGGTGTACTGCAATACAGCAATATCATCTCGGGTAAACGATGCAGCATTATACTTACCTGAAGAACCTAGCTTAAGCGCTTTGTTAAGAGAGGTATATTCAAGTGAATCATAAGCAGGGACCATCTTTTTAACACGTTTAACAACGGTGTTGATGATTTGCTTTTTAGGGAACGGATGCAGATCTGCAATTTCCGTAACAATAACGTGTTTAACACCTGTTCGAGGAACAACACTTTGCGCCAAAGAAGCCATGCCTGCATAGCAAACCAACGCTTTAGCACCGGAATCAGTAAACTGGTGTTCCATTTCACGTTCAGTGTATAGAGGGTTCGTATTCACAACGATCATGCCTGCACGCATAGCGCCAAACACAACAACAGGGTACTGAACAATATTAGGTAACTGAACAGCAATACGATCGCCTTTTTCAAGACTTGTATGATTTTGCAAATAAGAAGCAAACTGAGCCGAAAGCTTATTCAGTTCACCATAAGTCATGGTGCGACCCATGTGAGTGAAAGCTGGCTTTTCAGCAAACTTGCCGAAGGAGTCTTCCATTACTTCAACAACGGAATTGTATTTTTCTACATTTACTTCACTTGGAATACCTTCTGGGTATTTATCCTTCCAGAAATTCTCAATCATACTGCCTCCAAAACAGAGCATCATCCTAAAGAAACTATCCAAACCCTTAAACGAGCGAGGCAGAAGCCTATCAGCTTTCTGCCTCTGTTCAAAGGTAAATCAACATTAAGTTTTCATCCATGTTAAAACTCAATGTTTCACCTATGTACTTACTTAGCAACCTCTGCATCACGCAATTCACGACGAAGAATCTTACCAACGTTAGTCATTGGTAATTCTTCACGGAACTCATAATGTTTTGGCACTTTGTAACCCGCCAGATTCTCACGGCAATAAGCTTTGATTTGATCAACAGTTACGTTCTTATCTTCAAGAACAACAAACAGTTTAACTGCTTCGCCCGTTTTCTCATCAGGCAAACCAATAACCGCCGCATGTTCAATGCCTGGCAACTTAGCAACAACGTCTTCAATTTCGTTTGGATAAACGTTGAAACCAGAAACAAGGATCATATCTTTCTTACGATCAACGATTGCGATGTAACCCGCTTCATCAATTTGTGCAACATCACCCGTCTTCAACCATTCCCCATCAAGGAATGTTTCAGCCGTAGCTTCAGGACGCTTCCAATAACCCTTCATTACCTGAGGACCACGAACACAAAGCTCACCACGTTCGCCTTCAGGTACGTCTACACCGTCGTCATCAACTAAACGAATATCTGTAGAGGCTACCGGCATACCTACAGTACCGTGTCGAACATAATCACCCACAGGGCTCAAACAAACCGCCGGAGAGGTTTCAGTCATACCATAACCTTCACCGATATCGCAGCCTGTCATCTCTTTCCACTTATCAGCAGTTGCACGTACTAACGCAGTACCGCCTGAAAGCGTCATTTTCAGCTTACTGAAATCAAGATTCTTAAATTCTGGATCTTGCATCAAACCAACAAACAAGGTGTTCAGACCTGCAAATGCAGTAAACTGGAACGGTTTGATGATTTTGATGAACATAGAAGGATCACGAGGGTTAGCAACCAATACGTTATGGTTACCGAGAGACATCATGCACATACAATGGCAAGTAAACGCATAGATATGGTAAAGCGGCAATGGCGCAATAATTGTTTCATTACCAACGTCCATAAACGGACGTTTAGTTTCAGGGTTTTCTTGCTGTAGTGACGCTCTAACCTGAAGCATATTAGACACAAGGTTGCGATGCGTCAGCATTGCACCCTTAGCAACACCCGTAGTACCACCTGTATATTGTAAAACTGCTACATCATCAGGATTAGGACTTGCTAACTTGAATTGGTGCTTAGCACCTTGCTTCAAAGTAGTACGGAAAGAGATCGCCTGAGGCAAGTTAAAATCAGGAACCATCTTCTTTACATGCTTAACAGCACCATTAATCAACCAGCGCTTCGGCGCAGAGCGCATATCAGCCAAGCTAGTTACGATTAATGTTTCAATGCCTGTTTCAGGCAGTACTTCCTGAACCTTATCTCCGAACGTATCCATGAAGATAAGTGCTTTAGCACCAGAATCATTAAACTGATGCTTCATTTCACGAACAGTGTATAAAGGGTTCGTATTTACCAGAACCATACCCGCTCTCAATGCACCGTATGCAGCGATTGGGAACTGTGTAATGTTTGGCATTTGGATCGCAACACGATCCCCAGGCTGAAGGTTTGTATGATTTTGCAGGTAAGCAGCAAAATCAGCACTCAAACGATCGATATCGCCCCAGGTGAACGTTTTAAAAACACTAGTAAAAGCGGGTCTGTCAGCGTATTTTTTTACAGACGTTTCGAATACATCTACAACGTTTTTGAATTCTTCAGGATTAATTGTATCTACAACACCTGGTGGACGTTTGCCACTCCAGAAACTGGCATCCATAATAGGACTCCCTGTTCGTATTTAGTTTATTGTTATTTGCTTGATTTTTTTTATGAGTAGGGACATTAACAATTATGTAAAGTTTTGTGAATAGCTGAACTTATATTTATCTCTTCCATTTGTCTAAAAGCGCCATACAGTTCTCGTAAGTTATGTAACTTGCTTCCTATTTGGAAAGCAAACGGGTTAAAATCCCCTCCAAAATATAAATCTTATTTCTTAAATAACCCCCAAATGGACTGATCACTGCATGGAAAGCTGTACCGGTACGGCCCACGGCGCCGACAACTCACCTATTTTTTATCGCTGCTGGCTACCAGAAGATGCAACTCAAGCCTCTTGTGTATTGCATATTGCTCACGGAATGGCAGAACACAGTAAACGCTACGAATTATTTGCAGAACAATGTGTAAAAAAGAACATTGCCGTTTATGCCCATGACCATAGAGGCCATGGACACACCGGAGCCAAAGACATGTTAGGCCATTACAACGATGTAAATGGCTGGCAAATGGTTCTGTCTGATATGAACGACATACAAACGATGATTAGAACAAATCATCCAGGACTTCCTGTCTATATAATGGGCCACAGTATGGGGTCTTTTATTACACAAGGCTATGTATTCAAGTATCAACCAAATATTAGAGGCTTAATACTTTCGGGCAGCAACTTTGGAGCACCGTTCAAATACAAAGCAGCTCGTCTTGTTGCTAAGTTAGAACGGTTTAGAAAAGGGCCTCGTTTCCGTAGCAAGTTATTCGAAAAGCTAACATTTGGTTCTTTCAATAATCGGTTCAAACCAAATCAAACCAATTTCGATTGGTTATCCAGTGATTTAACTGAAGTTCGAAAATACATTGAAGATCCACATTGCGGTTTCGTTTGCACAACTCAACTGTGGTGCGACTTACTAAAAGGCCTTGCTAGCATCTCAACAGAAAGTGCGTTCAAAAGACTTCCCACTGAAACACCACTATTAATCTTCGGTGGCCAAGAAGATCCAGTAGGCCACTATGGTAATGGTCTAATTAGCCTTGCCCATCAATACTCGACTGCAGGGGTGAAAGATATCGATCTTCAGATATATCCCGACGGAAGGCATGAAATGTTGAATGAGATAAATAAGACTGAAGTTGGATCTCATGTAATCAATTGGATTGAATCCAAACTTCATTAATGAATAAAGGTCAGTTAAAACACTGACCATTATTCACTTGAAAGGTTAGGTTTTCTCTGTTTTCAAACTGAAGCTCCAAAACAGAGAGACGCCCAATGCCTTCAACTAAATCAGAAAAGCGCTCTGTTTCAGCTACAGGCACTGAATTCAAATGAGTCAAGACCTGCCCGTCACGTAATCCTGCTTGATAAAGAAAATTCTGAGAATCCAGATGCGTGATCTCAAACCCTTCCAGTACTTGGTTCTTAATAACAGGTTCGTACGAGACTTCCCTGTCCCACAGGGATCTATCTTGAGACCAACTGGTTAAAAGGCCTTGAGGCAAGTAACTGCACTCAGCATAGCTGTTCAACGGCAGAATAAGACCCAAAACAAAAATTAATACGCTTCGATACATAAGCTTTCCTCAGAAAACATTGTAAGGCTTAATCAATGCACCCAAGGTCTAGAAGAGATCCTGAGTACATCAACAACATTAGCCTTGAGTAAATTCATACCATAAACGATATGTACCCTGCTCAACGTTTCTAGCACCAAAATCAAATAAACGAATACGCGCAACAAGCCTTGATTCAAGCTTACGATCATCTAGCTCGCTAGACGCTACACGACACGCAGAGACAGATCCATCCGGCTCAATAGTAAACTCAAACTGGACCTTACCTTCTAGTAACGGATTCTTACGCAGTGCACGGTTATAAATAGTAAACATAGGGCCTTTATTCGCATCAAACACTCTACGAATTTCTTCATCACTACGTTTACCTTTCTTACCTGCTCGTGCTTTTTGCTCCGCTTCAGAGCGAACATCCGCTAATGCAGTCTCATCGTTAAGATCTGCGACCTGCCCTTGTAAACCAGAGCCTGCAGTACCTCGAGAAACACCCGCAGCAGAAACACCCCCACTGCCAGAAACAGCATTAGAAGAAATTACTGCTCGTTCTACCTTCGTGGCCTTATTGCCCCCTTGATTAATATTAGAACCTTTAGCCAAAGTACTTAAATTAAGCGACTGCCGAAGATCCTTTAAAGCATCCGTGTGCTTTAACAGACCAGATTGCTGAGCCTTTTTCCGAGCTTTTTCCACATTCTTTGGATCTGGCTTAGGTTTCGGTTTTTCAACTTTTTTTTCTGGTTTAGGCTTTTCTTTCGGTTTCTCTTCTTTTACTTCAGGTTTCGCTTCCTCTTTTTTCTCCTGTTTAGGAGGCGGCGGTGGCGCTTTTTTCTTCTTCAAAATAACTTTAGAAAGCTGAGGAGGCAGTTTCTCTAACTCTTCACGTTCTGGTTCAGTTAATGTGATAAAAGGGATTACTAGCCCCAACAGTAAACAAACAATTAAGAGGGTTGATAATATCTTCCTGAAACGAGACTGCTCTTCAGGATCAATACTCCACGGCAATCGATAATCAAATGCTAATGTTGCCATTTACACCTCCTTTGTCACTTTACGGTTAACCGCAAGTGAGATGTTGGTGTAATTTGCGTCAGCACACGTAGCCATGATCCTTTTTAGAAGATTATAAGGAATTAACTTATCACCAACGATCGTAATAGGACGCCCTTCTTGTTCCTGTTCAGAAGTCAACAAACGCTGTTTGGATGCTTGATACAGAAGTTCTTCTTTCAATGCTGGTATCAGCGCATCCTCACCTTGCAAGTCGCTCACTGTAGCCACAGCACGCCCCTGAACCAAGATGCTGTCTTTATTTACAAAAACAACCAAAGCCTCTTCAGGCAAACTCTGAGCCGTAGACTCAGGTAGTTTAATGGATTCACTGCTCTGAAGGACACGAACATCCGACTGATTGACCATCAAGAAAAACACCAGAATGGTAAAAATATCCATGAGAGATACAAGGTTCAATGCTGGTTGTTTCTTATTCCTAGCAAAGTGCCTAGACATCCGTTTTGCACGACGTGACATTTTCATGCATCACCTCCTGCTTGCTTCTCACCGGCTAATGGCTCAGGCGCATCCCCTATGGATATATCAGGAAATAGCTCTGCATCCACCACGGAGGCAACGACTACTGTTTTATAAGATCTCACAGAATCCATCACCGCTACGAGCGTCTGATATTCTGTGCTTTCTTCTGCCAGAAGCGTAATGTCTCTTTTTTCAGGTACTTTCTTTTTGATGGTTACCAATAACTTAGAAAGGCCAGAAAAGTCGTGACTGTCTTTAATTTTTGGAAACTCTTGAATAGGCCCTTTAATCGTATCTGCCAACACAAGTCGATCAGTACGAATTACAACTTCCAGCTGTAATTCATTAAGATCCAATTGATCATCAACCGATTGATTTGGAAGCTTTAACTCAAGAACCGTGATATTGGCAAAAACCATACTTAACAAAAGTACAGGCACCAAAATAATCATCAGGTTCATGAAGGCCGTAATATTGAGCTCCGCTTCATCAGCTTGATGCCGAATGCGCTTTTTCAACATCAGTTATTCGCCTTGCGGTGCAGCTGTATTAGTTGTTGGCTGATTTGGTTTACGGTCAAAAATGGTATTTAAAACTTTAACGCCTGCCATTTCGAAACTATCAATAATTTCATTTGTCTTTGTTTGAAGAAGCGCATGGCAGATAAGCAAAGGAATCGCAGTCATTAAACCAAAGGCCGTAGTGTTCATCGCAACAGAAATACTTTGCGAAAGAAGCGTTGCTTTTTCAGCGGGATCAGCATTAGCCACAGCAGTAAAGGCTGCAATCAAACCAATAATTGTTCCCAAAAGACCTAGCAAGGTAGCAACGTTAGCCATTGTCGCTAAATATGGTGTTCTTTTCTCAAGACGAGGCAATGACTCCATCAAACCTTCTTCCATTGCATACTCAACATCGTCACGTCGCGCGCCACCTGATAAGCGTGAAATACCAGCAGCAACCAACTCACCCATAGCAGCACCGGACTCATTACCGACCTTCATCGCACTTTTAAAGTCTCTCTTCGAGATCATTGGCATCATTGTTTCGAACACTTTACGGTTCGTTCTTCTCGCAGCGGTTAGATAGACAAAACGCTCTATTGCAATTGCAATCCCGATTGCAGCAACCACTGCAATTGGATACATAAACGAACCACCTTCCTGAAAAAAGCGAACAATAACTTCAAACGATCCCATGAAATCCTCTCTCGTATAACTTATCTATTTTAAATAAAAAAATATGAACTCAAAAAATCTTCATCGAAAACTAAAATCTATACCATCAATTTATAAATCAAATTCGATAGACCTAACCCCGAGATTTTATTTTAAGGGCTCTCTGATGATTTTAAATTCTTTTGAAACTGTTCAACTTGCCGCTTAAAACCAAAATAGTCCAAATACCCATCCGTTGGCTCTAAATCGGGTTTGATATTCTGCTTTAAGCCGCTTAGTTCAGCATCCGTTTGCCAAGGTGTAATAAATAAAACCTTTGGCTGCTCCTGATTACCTCGAACAAAAATGCCCTCTAACTCAATAACTTCTGCAGCCATTAACGTTTGAGGTAATAATCCAACTAAAACAATAAACAAGTACTTATGAATCATTGAGCACCTTTAGCTTTGAGGCGACGTTCTAGATCAATGATCCATCCCTTGACCGTTCTATCTGAATTATCTATTAAAGCTAGATACTTCTTATATTGTTGTAACGCAAGTTTTGGTGTTTGTAGATAGAGATCAAGTAAAATCCCGTAGTTTTTATGTACGATTGGGGACTGCTCCTCAAAACCAAGACAAACTAAGTACACTTCTTCAGCGTCTTTGAATTTTCCATGCGATCTAAGTTCACGAGCATAAGCGGTACAAACAGAAGTATTTGCAGGATCAATAAAATGCGCTTGCTGGTAAAAACTCAGCGCTGAATCTGAATCGCCTGAGGATTGAGCTAAATAAGCTCGATTATAAATAGGCGTTACTAAATCAGGCCTCTGACGGATTAAAGAATCCAACAGCTCTGCTGCCTTCTTACTTTTTTTATTTTTCATTGCCGAAGCCGCTAACGAGAAATCATTCCGATAGGATGCATCAACATTCATCAACCCTATCGAGGCGTATTCACTGTAGTCAGTCACAATGACGGGTTTTTCCTTTGTCACAGGTGCAGGGTCACCCGTTGAGAACTTATTTGACGCACAAGCACTTAATAAAACAACAGAACCCAATAATATTAATTTATTGAATAACTTCAGCATACCCATCTACCTGTTCGTCTTTTGCATAACGGGCTGGCAAAATGATTGCCAACTTACTAAAGCTTTCTTTAACCCAACGATCGTAAACACCTTCTTTTGTTCGAGCAATATTTGTTTCATAGACTTCAATTGACGTCTCTTCAAAAGGATACGCTTGTTCTTCAAGAAGAATATCGTACTGCTCTAATTCAAGTTCATTCAAACCTTTTGGTCTTTGAGACCCCATTAAGTCTTTACCCATTCGATAATAAGCATCAGCAATTCGATGCGTTGATGCTGTACTGTATTCAGAAACACCGTATTCAGCGATTGCTGTGTATTTCTTAATGACTGACTGCATTACCTTTTGCTTACGTTTAATCGATTTTCCCAAAGGCAAGGTGAGTTTTGCACGTGTAAACCGTTTCCAATCATCTTCGGCCAGTTCAAAAGATGCGGATGCAGCTAGGTATTTAGAGCGAGAGGATCTATTTGCGCCAGCATTCCGATCATTTTTGATTATCTTTTTAAGCCAGAATTTTCGTTTATTCACTTCATTCTTAGTTTTGTATAAACCGGCCAGTTTATTTTGAGTCTCAAGATTAACAACAAATGGCGCAGGATAACCATGGGCGTACGTGCGATATCTATCTATAGCTTGATCTGTTTTACCGCCCTTTTCGAAATACTCAGCCGCTTGGTATAGCGCCTTTCTACGGTCATCTTTTTCTAATTTATCATCGTTCGCCATTGATGTAAGTTCATTCGCAGCTTCTGGCCAGCGCTTACTTTGCTCGTAAGCATAAATGAGCTTCTCACGAATGCCTGATGACAACTTATTCTTTGGATAAGTCTTACGGAAAGCAATTAACTTCTTAATGGCAGGCGACCACTGCTCTAGAATCAAATACTGAGCAATAATGTCGTATTCAGTTTGAACTTTAATTTCAGCTTCAGGCACAACCACCAAAACACGTAGGTATTGATCAAGCGCCTTCTGATTCTCTTTTAATTTCGCAAACTGCTCACCTTGGCGATAGATGCTGATCGCCAATCGTTGCCGAAGCGAAGCGTAAAGCTCATGTTTACGATTCATCAATCGAAGAGCTTGGGTGTAACCGTGTTCAGATTTTGCGTAATCAGCAAGTTCAAAAGACGCGTGTGCTACAACAATCCAAGACGCCCTTCGATGTTTACGAGAGGAATAAGGTTTCCAATTTAAAGAACGTCTTGAGTTATCAATGGAGTATTCGGACTTTCCAGACTCAAGTAGCTTTACAATCACGCCTTGAGCGGTATTGCGCGCTACTTCATAGTCATCCAATTTTAATAAACTTTCTGAAGCATCCACTAAAACACCGATTGATCGGGAGTCATTAGCAAATTCTTTGGCATATTTTAAGGATTGATCAATCTTGTTTCGCTGATCGACTTCTTTTTTACTTATAGAAGCAATGGATTGGTAGGCAACAACAGCCGAATATCCCGCAGAAGAGCGCTCTGATATTTCATATTCAGGATAATCATAAGCAGCACTTAAATAAGCCGTGGCTGCATTTTCATGCTGCTTTAGTAACGCATAAACATCACCGGAACGATGGTACTTCTGTGCAACATCTACTTCTTTAGGGAAATCTTGTATGTATGTTTTGTACCAATTAATCGCCAAGCCAAAGTACTCGACCTGTTTCTTAGGCTGCCTTTTCGACTTCTGGCCACGCGTATGATAGTAACTAGCCAATTGGCTAATGTATGTTTTCAGCCTTTTAGTATGTGTTTCTTCAACCCTTGTCTGTGCTTTATTCCACTGACTGTGCACCCCATATCGGGTTGCATATTCAGATTTCGCAGGAATAATAACCGAAGGGAAACGGCCCAACTCATAAACCTTAATAACACGCGCATATACATCTGGCCCATCAGCAGCTAAAGGATGTCTCTCAATGTAAGCCAGGTAGGTATCAGCCGCATCCTGATAGCGTTCTTTACTTTGGTACAGTAACCCTAACGATGAAAACACCAAAGATTCGTAATGACGTTTCCCAAACTTGTTAAAATGAGAAACTACGGATGAACCGCCTTCTTGATAAGAAAAGGCATAGCTCATAGCTCGAAAGGAGTCTTCAATCAGTGCTTTTTGGTTTCTGGTTAACGATTGGTAAACCTGCTTACTTGGCGCTAACTGATCCAGCAATAACGTAAATTGATCTAATGAGTCAGCGTACTCTGATTGTTTAAACATGGACCAAGCCATCATATAACGCGCATTCACCGCGAATTTTGAGTCAGGGTCTTTCTTTAAAACCTGCTTATAAGCCTTCTCGGCATTAGAATATTTTTTATTACTATAAAAGTATTCCGCTCGACGATAATTGGCCTCCGCAGCCAAAGAAGAGTTAGGATATCGAATCAGCATCTGTTCAAGTAACTTATCACTGGTACCGATTCTGCCTTTTAAGCCATAGGCTTTAGCTAACTGATAGTAGACTTTGTCGTTATCAGGAGAATCAGGATAGTCCTTTAAAAGTTTTTTGTAAGATAGGATCGTTGAATCAAACTTGCTCATTGCTACTTTCTGCTGTTCAACAGTTTCGCCCAGTACTTGCAGTTCTTCACTTTCAACCATCGCCAAGCCAGCTAAACGCCGTTCAATACGAGCTTTTATTGCTGGATCAGAAATCATCGCCAAAGCACTCTGATAACTTTTAACAACAGACGTATGAGTTACTGCTTTGGTATTTACAGCCTCAACATCAGGTATCCGAGCAGGATTCACTTGATCGTTGCTCTCAATTTTAGGCTTTAATGATTCGACTTCAGGGTCATCAATAGAAATAACTTGTTCAGAAGCACAAGCAGCAAGAAACAAAGCCCCGAGCATTAAAAAAGCTGAGCGTAATAAATGCTTCATAGCCCACCACCTACACCAGCAAAAGAAGGCTCTTTAATTGGAACGGATGAACTCAATTCATTTGCTATTTCGTCACGAATTCTCGCCGACGCTAAAATGGATTGTTCCAAATAGTTTTGAGCAACCCTCTCTTTCTCAATCAACTTCTGATCCAATTGCTTAATAGACGCTTCTTTTAAGCGAGCTTTTAAAGAAAGGGCCTGATCAACCACTGCAACAACCTTCACATTTAAATCAGCAATTTTCTTTGAAAAACCCTCAAAACGCTCAGGAGCAATCGCTTTTGATGCCTTCATTTTTTGCAAAGCCAACTCTGAATCACCTAGATTCTTCATTAAGCCTCGGATTTCTCTTTGATATTTACGATAATTGCTAGGAAATGCTTCTCTCATTTCCCAGATTTGAATTCGTTCTAAATGAGTATGACGCTTCTCATATGGTTCTACGCTTATTTTCTTTGCATAGCCATCCATTAACTTTAGTTTCTCGATATTATCTTTAACCCGCTGCAATAGTTGCTGGTTAATCAATTGCTCTTTAGTACCAATAGAAAAGACATCTTTATAATCTGAGGCGCTGTCTAATATCCCTTGATGATTTTCTGCTTCCTTTCTATAAGCAACTAAGCGTTGATCAGCTTCCATCTTAGATATTTTCTGTGTTGCTTTATCAAACGCCTTTTCTCGGTTATCAACCATAATATCAAACGTTGACATGTATCCTTGTTTTTCTTCTAAAAGCGCAGACAATTGAACTAAATCTCTATGATCCGCTAACAACTGTTGGAAGCTCTCAGTGTGCCACACAGATTCAGTCCACAAGTAAAGTTCATCATTTGCAGGAATATTCAATACAACGGGAGACCAAAATGATTCGTTCAAGGTCTCTACTGAATCAAACCACTCTGCTTTTTTTAATCGTTCTCTTAATCCATTCAAAATACTGAGCTGGTCACTATAAAACCCAATACCCTGTTCGAACCAAGCCAATGCTTTAGATTTGTCACCGACCTTTTCTGTTGTCGTAGCAGACATAATGTAAGCATCTATCGCTTGATAGCCTGAACTGTTAGTCAGTGAACGCCAAACACGCGAGGCAGATTCAACTTCCTCGTTATTCTCTAAGCTCCAAGCTAGCCAGCGTTTTGCTTCAACAATGCGCATTGAATCCACGGGAACTTGAGCAAAGAAATTTACCGCTTTCGCCCAACGTTCCTTTTTGGCGTTATCCATTCCTTGCTGGATCATTTGATTAGCCAATAATTCGCGCTGTAACGGCACTAACTCATCTTCATCCACCTCCAAAAGAGGCGTCATCATGTCGAGATCTTTATTATCTTTTGATTTTAAATTAGCGAGCTTAATCCGATCAGAATTATAGGCAAGAACAGGTAACCACTCTGAGGGAGAAACACTGGACAAAAGAGTCTCTGCTTTCTTTCCTTGCCCCAACCTTAATAAAGAGTCCAATTCAAAGAATTTAGCCAAGCTTTGGTTTCTCTCAGAAAGCAAGGTCGAATCGATTTTTGAAACCCAAGTTAGAGATTTCTTATACTGTTGTTGCTCATGATAATACCTAGCCAACAATAAATACGCCGTAGGTAAATGGCTCGACTTATTTTTAACGACGGATAAATATCTCTTTTCAGCCTCTTTCTCCATTCCAAAGTAATGGTAAAGACTCGCTTCAATGAGTTGTAGATTCTGTTTTAGAGGTTTATCACCTTCTTGAGCAGGACTGGGGAGATGATCCCAAATCTGTTTGGAGTCAGAGACTAAGACATCCGTTATCGCAGTTAAATAGTCTGCTTGATACTGAGAGTACAAAACATGTTTCAATGATAACTTTGCTACTGACTGTTCAGGAGAGACTTCATTTACTCCCTCACCTTCTTTCGCATACAGAAGGGTAGAAGAACCAAGAAAAAAGCAAAAAACGCATGTAACTGCTTTCTTTATAAAGCTCATGCTGAATACTTTTAAGGAATTATAAACTAACGGTAACAACACAGACATCGCCTCGATTACTGCCACTCTCTGACCTGAAACTCTGGCTGTAAATCTTTAGACTGACCTGCAATGCTAATTTCTATAAATTTGGCTTCAGTATCTTTAGAAAAAGAATGTTCAGCTACACGACGGTAGTCACGACCTTTAGGCCCTGCCCCTCTAAACGTTGCAACCAGTTGGTGAGTACCTGTTTTTAAATGACCAACGTGCAATCGGTGCACACCGCCTTTTTTAAGGCCTGCCGATTGCTTTTCTGTATAAAGGTAATTCGCGACTTCTTTCCCATCTATTTCCAGAGAAACGGAATCCAACTCAAAAAGATTGGCTGTATCAGCTGAAACAAAAACGGACAATTGTGTGCTGGATGGAAAAAGCAGTTCTTCTTCTAATAGGTATAAATCGCGGTTTAATTCCAAAACCACTTTTTTCAAAGACTGAACCTGTTCATGCAAAGGCACGATAGTCTCTGAAGATTTTTGCTCTGAAGACCAAGCAGTCATAGACATAAGGCTGATTAAACACGTTATGACTATTGAAGAAATCACTTTAAAAACCTGAACTGAAAGAAACATATATAATCGTCGCATCAAACTCATAGAGTCGTTTGTTATTATTTTGATTAAAATCGCCATTCTCATACTGATAGAAATCGTTATATTGATAACGAATCCACTCGGCGCCGAAAGCCAACGAAGGCTTTTCCAACCATTCAGTATCTTGCAGCAAATACTCGAACCCTGATCCTAAACTATAGGAATCAAAATCGCTAAGTTCTTTATCTCGACTTCGGTAATTAAATACAGAAGTGAACTGATCTTGATAAAAGCTTGCCGAAGATTGGCCATAATAGCGAACCCAGCCCTCAATTATCCAGTTAGTTTTATAAGATTTTGTTGCAGATAAGCGAAAATCGTTTGCTTTTACATCCCACGTATCAGAAAAATACCGATATTGAGTCTTAATGGCTGTCGACCATGTCTCAATAAAATAATCTGCACCAAAGGAAAGGGCATCGCTCCGACGAGTGCGAGGTAAGTTCTCATCAAGTAACACGCCATTCACTACAGACTTACGATATGGGCTTCCTAAATAACCAGTATCCGAGATATGTTCATAGTTAGCTCTTATGATCAGCTCAGGTAAAAGAACTTGGGATAACCCTAACCGATAAAAATCATGATCAGCGGAGTCCTTAAAATCACTCACATTACTTAAAACATCATCACTACCAGAGGAATAGCCCATAGATGCAGTAGTCAGCCCACCGAAAAACTCCTCCTGATAATCAAAGTGGAACGTATCTGACTGGTAATCGCTTTCATCACTGTTTACATAAGCAAAAGACAGCCTTGCATCATTTTCAACGTAATCCGTTGCAACGGAATACTCTGTCCGGTCTTCCTCATAAGGACTCGCGTAAGTTTCAACATCTATTGAGGCAGAAGAAATTGCATCGACATAGTAGGAAGCAGCGACAGAGACATTATCAGAAACAGATTTCCGAACAAACAACGCAGGGCCTGTCACCTCAACACCGCCCCCATCGTAATAATGGTAGGTCGCTTCAGCTTTGTCTTTTGGAAGTGTAATAGCCATAACAGTATTTGATAACGTCATCCCTATTATTAACAAAAGAGACCAAACGCAGGTGACTAAACTCTGGGTATCAAGAAGTGTCCGTACTTTATTAATTACAACCACAACCACCTCCCTGACTGCCTGTAGCACCCTGTGCTGCCCCCCTCACTGAATATACATGCTCACGAAACTGGCTTGGATAAGTATGCCTCTCTCGAACCATTTCCTCTCTACTTAAGGTACTCCGTTCATAAGGCGCTACCCATGGTTTTAACTCAGGAATCTTTATGCATGAGACAGAAGTTAACGGTATACACAAGACAATAAAAAGCCGTAATAACGCTGCAGACGAAAACAGTTTTATAAGGCTTTGGTAGCTCTTTGCAATCAAACCAGCTTACTCCTTAAGCAACGTCTCAATGATTTTTTCATACTTATCCTCATCACCTTCTTTGTACCCGAGGTGCGAATACTTCATTTCTCCATCACGGCTTAAAAATACCGTTCCCGGCATAGCTCGAATGTCATACTGCTTTACAACTTCATGCTGGAAATCCAATAAGACAGGAAAGCTCAAACCAAAAGGCTTTAAATATCCAGGTACGTCTATATCGCTTTCATCAACGTTCACTGCTAACACAGTAAAGCCTGCTCGCTGATATTTTTTTTGCAGCTCATCCAACACAGGGAGTTCCTTACGACAAGGGCCACACCACGTTGCCCAGAAATTCAGAAGAATCACCTCTCCGTAGAACTCACTTAGCCTTACATTTCCATCAGAGACAGATGGAAGTACAAAATCAGGGGCCTGCTGCTCTGCATGAGCAAGCGATAACCACCCAGAAAACAAAATAACTACCAAGGCCTTAATTAAGATCATCTGACGCCCTCTATTCACTCAATTCATTGAATCACAACTAAAAGAAAATACTCGTTCCGAAGGCAAGCGCTAAATTATGTTTCATTTCTTTCTCTCCTAATAAATCAGACTCAAAGATGTAATCTCGGGCTTCGACTCGAAGTGCCCACCAATCCGTTGCTAAGATCCTCAAACCCAAGCCAAAATTATAGGTTTCAAGATCTTCATCCAGCATAGATGTGCTTCCAAGCCCCGCAACCAAATAAAACGAAGATGGGAATGCCCACTTACCTATAAACACTTCTCCAGGCATGAGCTGCAAACCAATAGAAGCGTCATAGTAATCAACCGTTTCAGTTTCACTTTCAAATAAAGGAACACCAAAACGACGATAGTTATCATCATTTATCTCAGTTGATGCCCAACTGGCTTCTACAAACAAAAAATCTAAGGGGTGGTAAGCCAAACGGGCGCCATAAAAGGAGCCCGAACCAAAATCCTCCATAGAGATGATCCCTGTGAAAACTGATATTTCAAAGTTCTCAGTATCAATAGCCGGTACATCCACATCTTCTTCACTGAGATCTGGGCGAAAAATCCAATCTTGATCATCAGAGCCTGCACCTGCCTGATCAGTATCTGCAGAAACATTAAACGATAACCCCAGTAATAAGGCAGTAATTACAAACATTATTCTCATCGCTGAAAAACGCGCTAAACAATTCAAAAGAAGGCTCCTATCCCAAAGCTTAATAAATCCAGTTCATCTCTACGGTCATCATCAACATGCAACAACATACGTCCGTACTCTGCACGTAGTACAAAATTTCTGGTTAGATAAAAACGCAACCCTATTTGTGCCATCGTTATATCGTCTGACGTTGACTCTCCCCCAATAACAGTATCATTCGGGTCGTTATCTAATGTTCCTGTCGACAATCCAAAATAAGGCTCCCATCGATTTCCCCTGATGGGTTTAGCTTGCAAGCCAATACTGTAAAAACGAGTATCAGAAAAATCACTGAACGCTTGTCCATACATAGCTTCAGCTTCTAAAAACTCAGTCAATTTGTACCCCAGTCGAACGTTATACTGTGTATCGTCAGATAATCCACCAGCAAACATCGACATTTCAAACCGGGCATTATGAAAGTCATCTAATACCGCCTTTTGAAAGTCCTCACCTCGACCGTTCAATAACGTCAAACCAGCCAGCTGATCTTCTTCAACCCAACCTTCTACACCAGTATCCGTTACAACTCGATACCAACTGGTCCTCCGGCGAATAATTTCAAGAGACTCCCCGCTCTTAGCACTGTACTGCCGAGGGAACCCATAGCCAGGCCCGGTATACAAATCCACGAAGGTGTCTTTTACAAGAAGTGTTACCCGTTCATCTTCTTCAAAAAACGACATAAACGAGTATTCACTGGTCTCTTCTGCATGCAAGATTGGTGTCAGCACCAATAAGATGGACAATGAAAAGCATTCAAGTCGCTTTAATAACATCTTAAAAATCATTAAAGAGAACCCTCACCACTATCAACAACGTCTTCCGGGTTTGATATCCAGGCAAGTATTGTTAAGTAGTTAACATCCGTTGTAGAGGTAAAAATATCCCCTCCGGCATGACTTCCAGTGATCGAAAATGTACCCGCTAGAGGTTCGAGTAATAACTTACTTTGATCAGGGTTCGTCAAATTAGACAGCGACTGAGCAACTCGATAATTGAAATCCATTTCAAATGAGTCCAACGCAGGATTTGAATACAGCTTTAACCCACCACCCGAACCGTTTCCTATGTTATGGCACCCAGCAGAAGAACAGGTTCTTCCGCCAATGTCTAAATCAAAAATAGGGCTCACCGTTGTTTGAAAATCAGTAAAAACCAATTGTTGATTCACTGCAGTTTCAGTATTCGAAACCGAATCTCCACCACACCCACTAAGTAACACAACCCCTAAAGAGGGTATGGTTACTTTTAGTATTTCTCTTAAAAACGTCATTCAAAGTCCATATAAAACAAAATCATTTAAGGTCCGGCAATAATCCAGTCACGAACCGTTCGGTATTCATTTGATGAAACATCCCAAATAGAGACAAAAACCGTCGTCGCTATGTAGCTAGGGTCGGCTGGATCCGTCGAAACAAAATTAGGATCCGCAGGATCAGAAGAAGCATTATCCGGATATGCTGGATTCGCGACCTCCAATTGGGGATGTAAAGGATTAGGAGCAATGGAATCTGAAGCAGGTCTTGATAACAACTCTGTCGTATCAGGATCTGTTACATCATGAATCATCGATGCTGTGATATTAAAGTCCCCTTCAACACTGCCTGTCAGCACAAATTTACTGAATTCAAAATCACCATTTAAAGGACCAGAAACACCATCACCACCAAAAGGCTGATGACAACCCGCACACCAATCCATCAATAGAGGATGTACATTTGCTTCATACGCTGTCGCATTTAAGCTACCTACTGAACTTCTAATCTCACTCACCGCATAAAAGCCATCGTCACCTGCGCCGGTTTCATATGGTGTATTCATATATTGAGCGCCCAGATCAATCCATTCAGAAACTAAACGCAGCTCAGACGCATTTAAATCTCCAGAGTGGTCTCGTGTAATTTCAGATAAGTCGCCACCAGCACGTAACTCTTCATTAAAAATCACCTCTGTTAAGAAGCTTGCACGACTACCACCTCGAGACCCGTTTCCTCCAACTAAAGGAGATTCTCTGACGACTTCTAATTCAAGACTGTCTTCATCCATTTGACGAATTATCGGCAAACCATTTTCATCCATTAATGGATCACCAATCACCAACTCATCGTAGGATTGCAATCGACCACGCGCATTCGTTGTATTTCTCAAATCCAAACCTACGGAAATCGTGTTATTTCCATCAGGATCGTTATGACAGGAAACACAGTTTGCATCCCATAGAGGCTGAATATGCTCAGGGTAATTAATAACGCCTCCAACCGGAGGTAGCGCTACCCCCGAGTAATCAATAGTGTAGCTTGCATCGGCCGCTCTAACGGAAGGGTCGGTCCAGAAATCAACAAAACTTAAGTCAGCACTGATGTTTAACCTACTAGCATCCTGTCGAGTTGCAGTTTCAGCCATTGACTCACCTGATTCAACGTCATTCGCCAGCAGAGTATTCGGGTGATTGCCCGCAATGCCCGCACCATTTAAAGCACTTCCACGCCGAGGCGAATGGCAGCCATTACAAGTACGGGTTTCGCCCGGACGAACATGAATCCAATTGGTATGAACTTGAACACCACGTCCCTTTGCATCAACAACAGTAATTCCTAATGGCGTATCAGCAGGTACCTCTAACTTGAAAGAGCCATCGGGTTCTAATGGTGCGTACCCAACAATTTCTTGCATCTCAAACATGGACTCCCCGATGGACTCCATATCAATGCCTCTCGGTGTAGGGACTGCTCGAGTGATTCGAATAAATCGGCCAGGTCTCTCCGACGCCAACGTCAATGCTGGGTCTTTTAACTCAACAAGATCGGCACTTCCGTCCAACTGAGGAATATCTTCCCCACTCACTAACATAGCGCTAGCCATCAAGCCTTGGCTATCTGTGTCGTACACACTTTTTACATTAAGAATGGCTTTGTTATCGGCAACAAGGTCCGCATCCGCAGTTTTATCAGAAATAACGTTAGGCGTTTCTCTTGGAACAATCGGTATTGCATCCGTGATTGCTAGACCAGTGGAAGGCAAAACAAGGGGACGCAAGGTAGAGGACGCTGGATCGTACATATACATGCCGTATGCAGGCGTGCCTTCCACCATCGCCACCTCACCCGTTAAAACATTTGTCTCTTCGGCTTCAATAAAAGGCGTCCAACTGACAAGGATACGATCACTGCCATCCCAAATAGGGTATGGCGTAGTAAAGCGACCAAATTCAGAAACCGTCCGCCCTAAAGGAATTGGGTTTGGAGAAATCTCAATCTGCCCCTGAGTTCTTGACCCCGCATAATTAGGTGCAACATCATTATTTTCGGAAAAATTACGAACATCTATTTCATACAGGCCACCACCTTCGTTCGTTCCTGACAAAGGCATTAAATCACTAACAACAAAACCGTTTTCTGTTTCTCTTGGATGGAGAAAGCTATTACCAGGGCTAAACGCCCCATAAAATATAAAGGTATTAGTACCGTCTGGATTCATCGTAAATACTGGAAAGTGATTTCTCCCTCCTACGTGATCCCAACGTGAATACATTATTTCACCCGTGGATAAAACCGTTGGGTTTCTATCATGACTTTGATTAAACGAAATTTGCTCAATGTCCGAACCGTCCGCGTTCATTCGATGAAGAACAATGACGCGTTCGCGCTCGTACTCATCCAGATACTGATAGGCTTCTTTACCTTCTGACTCCATTAAAGCAAGACTCGTTTGCTGACGATTGGATGAAAAAACAATTCGTCCATCTGGTAGATAAGCAGGGTCGACATCATCACCTTCATTTGCAACGGCGTCTTCTTCAATAATTCGGCTCAACTGCTGGGAAGCAATTTCATACTCCCAAACGTTCCATGAAGTGTCATTCGGCCCTCTCATTGAAAAAATGACCTTAGTACCATCAAAAGACACTTCCGGATCTGAAACGTCTCCTACGCCCTGAGTATAACCACGGGTAATATTCAGTTCGGAAGCACTGGCAGACGCAATGGCTCGATAATACAAATCGCCACCAGAAGCAGTACGTACTCCATCAGTGGGGTTACCAAGAGCACTCGTCGGCCGCTTAACATACACAACAGGAAACTGACCGTTAACAAGGAGCCCTTGTTCTGATACCCCACCAGAACCAGACTCAGACGAAGAGCACCCTGAAAGACCAATAACTGATAAAGAAATGGCAAAACCGGAGAGTAATCGAGCAATATGTCTCATAACAACAACCTTAAATAGAGATATCTATTTATTATCCTGCAGAATCAGAGAAGGCGAGTGACCGCCTTCACATATCTCTGTTATTTTTTGAATCAATCAGTTACCGGATGAAATTAAACCGCTCGTTGCGTGAATTTCACCCAATGAATCTATAGCAATTGCATCGTAATTAGGCAGCGCTTCAATCAATGCAATACCCTCTTCTAACCCAAGCACAAATAGAGAGGTTGATAATGCATCCGTTCTCCAGCCTTCAGGACCAATAACAGTTGCACTCATCAAACCTTTCGCTGAGGCTCCCGTTAAAGGGGAAAGAATATGGTGGTAACGTTCACCCTCCTCAATAAAAAACCGCTCGTAATCACCTGAAGTAGAAACAGCAACATCCTCTAACGGTATTCTCGCAACTACACGAGTTCTATCTCTTGGATGCTTTATACCTAACATCCACGGATAACTTTTTTTCTTACCAAGCACATAAGAATCACCACCCAGTGAAAAATATGCAGAAGTAACACCCGCCTGTTTTAACACCCCCAGCAGTTGATCTATGGCTTCACCTTTCGCAATCCCCCCTAAATCAACCTTAACTTGAGCATCCGATAAAGAAACAGACATATCTTTTTTATGTAACTGAACCTTTCTATAGTCAATTGCATTTAACTTCGAAGGTAAAACATGAGCGGAGGGCTTTACGTTTTTTCGGTAATCATAAAGATGCCCTACCGACGCAAACGTAATATCAAAAGCGCCTTTAGTCAGTACGGAAATGGAATGAGCTCGATGTAACAAAGCAAATGTATTTCTATCGACAGGAATTGCACCGCTAAAACCTGAATGGTTTATTTTCCATATTAAGCTGTCTTCAATCCAAGGGCTCCATTTCGACTCAAGATTATTTAATAGAGCCAAACAACGTTGAAATATACGCTCACCATCCGCCCTACTCGCCACACCAAGTTCTAACCGGAAAAGCGTTCCCATGGATTTAGCTTGAAAGGATTCGTACTTATTAGTACTTAATTCTGCAGAGTGAACAAAGGAAGGAAAAAATATACTGATAAGAAAAATAGATTTAAAAACTACTTCCCTAAACTTGAAAGGGTATTGATTAAGAGAGATAAGCTCGATTTCCATTCCTAGCTAACATCTAATTACGTCCTATTTAGATGTATCAATAATGTAAAATGTAGAAGTACAAAAACCATCTACCCTCCCGAAGACAACAAAGAGTATAGATGGTTCCTGAAAAAACACTTATTTACTTAAGTTTTTCATAGCTCGTTCCATACCTTCAATCGTCATCGGGTACATGCGGTTAGTAATCAACTCATTCATAATCTGAATTGAACCTCCCCATCCCCAGTGATCTTCAGGCATTGGATTCAACCAAGCAATTTTATCGTAATGATCAGCTATTCTCTGCATCCAAGCAGAACCGGGTTCATCATTCCAATGTTCAACGCTGCCACCAGCATGGGTAATCTCATATGGCGCCATTGACGCATCGCCAATGAAGATGACTTTATAGTCTGGTCCATACTTATGAATGATGTCATAAGTATCCATGCGCTCAGCACCGCGACGAAGGTTATTTTTCCACACAGACTCATACAAACAATTATGGAAATAAAAATATTCCATGTGTTTAAATTCTGTCTTAGCCGCAGAAAATAACTCCTCACAAACCCGAACGTGAGGATCCATTGAACCACCCACGTCAAAGAATAAAAGTACTTTAACTTTATTCTTCCTTTCCGCTACGAGCTTCAAATCTAAATAACCTGCGTTCTTCGCAGTAGATTCAATCGTATCGTCAAGATCCAGAACTTCTTCAGCGCCTTCGCGAGCAAACTTTCTCAACCTGCGAAGTGCAACCTGAATATTCCTTATGCCTAACGCAACAGAGTCATCCAAATCTTTATAAGTCCGCTGCTCCCAAACCTTCGCAGCTTTCTTATGTCTCGACTTGTTCTGACCGATCCGAATGCCTTCCGGGTTATAACCTTCAGCACCAAATGGCGAAGTACCACCGGTGCCGATCCATCGGTTGCCCCCTTGATGACGCTCTTTCTGTTCTTCAAGACGCTTTTTGAGTGTATCCATCAGCTCCTCGAATCCACCCAAAGCTTCAATCTGGGCTTTTTCTTCTTCCGTCAGCATCTTTTCCAGTTCTTTGCGTAACCACTCATCAGGAATGGTTGCATCGAACAAGTCGTCCAGCATTTGAATGCCTTCAAAATAAGATCCAAAGGCCTTATCGAAACGATCAAAATACTTCTCGTCTTTTACCATGACGGTACGACTGAGCAGATAGAACTCGTCTAAATCAGCAAAGGCAAGTTTATGATCCAGTGCTTCCAGTAAATCCAAGAACTCACGGATAGTCACAGGGACTTTAGCCCTGCGCACCTCATAAAAAAAGTCGACCAACATAATTAGGCCTCGTCTTTAATTACGGTTATTTGAAGCTCTACGACTCATAAAAGCCAGTCGATCCAACAAATGAACGTCTTGCTCATTCTTTAGTAACGCACCGTATAGAGGTGGGATCGCTTTAGAGTTGTCTTTTTCAAGCAGAGCTTCTGAAGTTAAGTTATCAGCCATTAGCAACTTCAACCAATCAATCAGCTCGGACGTTGAAGGTTTCTTCTTCAATCCAGGTACTTTACGAACATCAAAGAATAAATCCAACGCGTCTTTAACCAACTTTTGTTGAATTTCTGGGTAATGAACCTTTACGATTTCTTCCATCGTATCTTTGTTCGGGAACTGAATGTAATGGAAGAAACAACGACGAAGAAACGCATCTGGCAGTTCTTTCTCATTGTTTGAAGTAATAATGATAATCGGGCGTGTTTTTGCCTTAATGGTTTCCTGTGTTTCATACACGTGGAATTCCATCTTATCAATTTCTAACAGAAGGTCGTTCGGGAATTCGATGTCAGCCTTATCAATTTCATCGATCAATAAAACAACTTGTTCTTCTGATTCAAACGCTTCCCAAAGCTTACCTTTCTTGATGTAGTTCTTAATATCATGAACACGATCCACACCCAATTGGGAATCACGTAAACGTGATACAGCGTCGTATTCATAAAGACCCTGATGCGCTTTAGTTGTCGACTTAATATGCCATTGAATTAGACGAGTATTCAGTGAAGATGCAAGCTCTTCAGCCAGCATGGTCTTACCTGTGCCAGGCTCACCTTTAATCAACAATGGACGTTGAAGTGTAATCGCTGCATTCACTGCGGTTCTCAATTCGTCCGTAGCTACGTAATCATTGGTGCCTTCAAATTTCATCGTACAACCTCTAAAACGGAGTAAATATAGTTGATATATTAACTAGTTCGTCCGCCAAGCTCAATCCAACCGAGACAAACGGCGTAAAAAATTCAGATAAAATGAACTATTAACTATTGGGCGAATCACAAAATATTAACTAGCATTCGTCTTTTTGCCTGTCACAAGGTAAAGTGCGCCTCGGTAGATTTGATCTATATAAAAAACGCTACCGTTTTGAATACGCTCTCGTTTAATGGTCGATGTAAAAGGAAATAAAAGGTCATGGGTAAGATTTTTGAAGATAACTCGGTTTCTATTGGTCACACACCGCTTGTTAGAATTAATCGTATAGGTAACGGCAATATTCTTGCTAAAGTTGAGAGCCGCAACCCAGCAGGCAGTGTTAAATGCCGCATTGGCGCAGCAATGATTTGGGATGCCGAAAAAAATGGCACCTTAAAACCAGGTATGGAACTGGTTGAGCCGACCAGTGGTAACACAGGTATTGCACTTGCGTTTGTCGCAGCTTCAAAAGGCTACAAACTGACCCTTACAATGCCAAACACCATGAGCATTGAACGCAGAAAAGTCATGAAAGCCCTAGGTGCTAACATTGTTTTAACGGAAGGCGCAAAAGGCATGAAGGGCGCAATTGCAAAAGCCGATGAGCTTGTTGCTGAATCCCCAGAAAGCCGCCTAATGCTTCAACAGTTTGAAAACCCTGCAAACCCCAATATTCATGAGAAAACAACTGGGCCTGAAATCTGGGAAGATACCGACGGTGAAGTCGACATCCTGGTTTCCGGTGTTGGTACGGGTGGAACTATCTCAGGTATTAGCAAGTTCATAAAACAAGTTAAAGGCAAGTCTATTGCGTCTGTAGCTGTCGAACCTGTTGCATCGCCGATTATCAGTCAAACAATGTCAGGTGATGAACTCCAACCGGCACCTCACAAAATCCAAGGCATCGGCGCAGGCTTTATTCCTGGTAACTTAGACCTTGCAATGGTAGATCAAGTTGAGAAAGTTGATAATGAAGAATCCATCGAAATGGCTCAACGCCTTATGAGAGAAGAAGGCATCCTAGCAGGCATATCCAGCGGTGCTGCGATGGTTGCAGCAGAAAGACTTTCTCTTTCTGAAGAAAATAAAGACAAAACCATCGTAGTGATTCTGCCTGACTCCGGTGAACGCTATTTATCTTCTATCCTATTTGACGGCATTTTCACTGAAAATGAAACCGTACAGTAAGCACTAGTAGCTTTAAGTGCTATCCAATACGCCTTCTATATAACGAAATATAGAAGGCGTATAAACAACTCATGTAAAACCAACAAAAACGCTCTGCCTCAAACGATCAAGTTACTCGGCAGATTAACGAACCATTTCGAAAGACAACCAATTCACCTTCCGACATTGTGTTCCACTCTTCGTTGTGAGTTAAAGGCTCGGTGGCAACGACCGTTACAACATCACTTAATGTTGTTTCATTAACAAAGTTCACCTGTAAATCAACATCTTTTAAGTTTGCCTCACCAAAAGGCGCCTTACGTGTAATCCAAGATAGCTTCGTCGAACAATACGCGTAGAGATACGTTGAATCACTCATCAACATATTAAATACGCCAAGAGATCTAAGATGATCTAACTTAGGCTTCATCTTATACGCAAAATCGCATTTCGAGGTTTCTTCCTGATCAAGCAGGGATATTTGACTTAACAACCAGCAGAATGCATGTTCACTGTCTGTTTCTCCAACTGGCGTGTATACATCACAGGCCAGTTGCTCAAAACCTTTCAGTTGACCATTATGGGCATAGCACCAGTGTTGTCCCCAAAGCTCTCGAGAAAAAGGGTGCGTATTTTCAAGCTTAATACCGCCTGAATTTGCCTGACGTATATGACTGATTACCGTATGACTTTTAATAGGGTAATTCTTTATTAAGCCCGCCAATTCAGAGTTACAGCAGGGCAAAGGGTCAATAAACGACCGAAAACCTTTTCCCTCATAAAAACCAATCCCCCAACCGTCTTTATGAGGGCCTGTTCTACCGCCTCGCTCAAGCAGTCCTGAGAAGCTAAAACAAATATCCGTAGGAACATTAGCGCTCATGCCCATTAATTCACACATTCGAAACCTCGTTTTAGAATGGATGCACGACTACAAAACATTAAGAAATTCAGATATGAAAGCACACTTAGTATTTCAAATTAAAGTGTGCTTTCAATAACAGGAAGGAAACTTACATTAAATTAAGAGAGGGACTACTTAGAAGCCCCCAAGCTAACCGTCTTTATCTCCTTTCTCTTGATTCATTCGCATCGCTTCCTTATCAATCTCAGCCATGATGCGATCCACATCCACTTCGTCGTCATTATCAGAAGTATCGCTTAACTCGTCAGCAGAGATATCTTCTAGAGCTGCAAGACTGTCCTCTAAGGCCAGCTCTTCTTCCTCGCCCAATGTTTCTTCAAATGCACTCTCCAGCTCCCCCATATCAATGTCTGGAGCATCTATTGTTTCTGAATCAGAAGACTCATTTGTGGATTCAAGGAGTGCCTCCAAATCGTCATCAATGGAATTATCAGCCAACTGATCAAGCGAATCATCTTCGGTAAATACATCGTTTTCTAAGTCCTGGGTTAGAGCATCCAACTCAGCATCGAGATCATCAATATCAAACTCCTCGGTTGTTTGAGGTCCACTACCTTCAGACTCAGCTAATAAATCATCCAAAGCTTGATCAATGCTGCTACCAAAATCATCCTCTTCATCAGCCTCTAGTTCATCAGGCATACCTGAATCAATCAACTCTTCCGTTTCTACCTCTTCAAAAACATCTTCCTCAATAACCTCAGGAGAAAACTCCTCGACAGTTTCTGGTTCAGGATCTACTTGTTCATTATCAACCTGAGTGAAGTCTAACTCTTCTTCCACACCAAAATCGACTTCAAGCTCAGGCGTTTCGATAGGCGACTCAACCATCTCATCACTAACCGCTAGGGTTTCATCAAGGCTCCCGGGTTGTTCAGAAAATGCTTCATCCAGTGTTGGGATATCTGCTCCAGCCGACACTTCTGCCTCTGTCTCTTCCAGTAAAGCATCTAACTCATCGGCAATATCATCAGCAGAAGATGCGGTAAGCTCAGGGTCCTCTAGATCACCCGTTTCAGCAAAGTTTTCACTCAGCACCTCAGGATCAGGAATGGATTCCATCTCATCCATCATGTCGTCGGCATCCAGATCCATTTCATTGCCGGATAACTCATCTAATGCAGAAACCAGCTCATCCTGTTCTAAATCAGGTGTTGCTTCGTCTGAAACGCCTGCATTTTCTGAGTCCTCAGGCACTTCCCCCATCCTTTCGAGCTCTTCCTTCACCGCATCAACTTTTTCGCTCAACTCAGGGGATTCATTAATATCCATATTAAGCTCATCAGAACCTAATTCATTGAGCGCTCCCATATCATCGTCATCATCAGAAGCACCCTCTTGTTCTTTATTGAATTCCTCCTGCATCTTTTTGTGCGAGCGAAGTTTGTGGAATAAGAAGCCTAGAATTGTAGCCACTAAAGCAAGAACACCCATCATAATGAACATAAACATATTATCTTCAGGCTCTTCAGGTTCAGGCTTAACCTCAGGCATCTGCTCAGCAACTGCGGAGTTCTCTTCAGACATCGACATCTGCTGCTCTTCAACAACAGGTTTAATTGGGTCTTCTATCAACGCTTCTTTTGGTTCAGGAGAAATGTAACCTTCAGGATAATGAGGCAATACAACATCAAACGGTTTAGGCTTTAAACGAAACTCTTTGCCCGTTTCAAGCACCAACTTCATATCAAGGCTTACCCGATAAGTGCCCTGACCTTTGGTAGGAACCACTTGAACAACCCATTTTTGGCCGTCTTGTCCCAAGACCAGCTCAGCCGATGCAATTAAACTGGAATCATCAGGCGCCTTCATCTGAGCAATTACTTGCGTTTTTTCCAAATCCAAGCCAGACAGTAAAGGCGTCGCAGAAACCAAGCCAACAGATTCATCTCCAACGCCATCGTAGGTCACATCATAAGCAAAGGGCTCTAGAACCTCTATTTGGTGAGTTCGCTCTCTTTTAAACGTTTTACCATCAACCAAGATGCTGATTTCAAAGTTACCAGGGCGGCGTAAATTTCTTATTTTCTCAAAATAAGAAAATGGATATTCGCCTTCCGTTTGAAGTTCAATTCCTTTCTGAATGCTTTTCCCTGCCTCATTGGTTAACTGAAGCTGGCCGTCCAATAACGAAAGAAAGTCCAAATCCTTAACTTGACCTTCCTCTGAGTCAAACCACGCATGAACATTAATTTCTTCACCTGAGAATATCGTTGGAGGCAATTCATCCAACTGCAAAGACAAGTCACTAACAACGGTAACTCGGTTATCAGGGTCGGCCTCAGCCTGAAGAGTCCATTCCCCTTCGTAAGGCCTCTTAACGGTAATCAAGTCATAATTGGTGTCTGAATGCCATGTTACGTCAGGATCATTAGAGTTAGCTGTTATGACAGATTCATCAGGTGAAATTAACTTGGTCGCATCACTGCCTTCCTTTCTAAAAATCAGAGCTGTATATTCTTCGATGCTTGAGTCAATCAGAAACTTATTACCTTGCAGTGGGACTTGCTCTGCAGGCACAGACTGATCAAATAAACGAACAAAGGCCTTCAAAAGTTCATCTGAGTTCTCTGCAACGGTACTCTTGCCACCTGTACTGAGTGACAATTGTTGTAAGAAATCCTTATCCGCTTTATCAGACAAAGCAATGGTATGAAGCTTTACACCTGCTTCTGCAAACTTAGGAACCAATTCTTTAATGATTCGATCTTGTTCTTTTTTATTAAGTTCAGGGTCTTTATCAATATCGACCATTCCGTCAGTAAGCAAGATAAAGAAGGGTTCATACTCGGGCTTAATTCGCTCTAAATCATAACCCGCAGTATCTAACGCGTTTCCTATATTCGTAAACAAACCTACAGAGGATATATCATTTGATTTTGTTTTAGCTTCTTCTTTCCACTTATCGTCAATCACACGATGCTTTACCAGCATGTTTACATATTGACCAAAGGTCCAAACGCCTGACTTACTGTCTTCGGGTAAGAGATCAACCAATAGCCTCATGGCTGGAGCACGAAGATTATTAGGGTCCGTCTTTTTCATACTCCCAGACATATCAATAATCGTACGTATATCTGGTGTTCTCTTTTTATTGCCAGCCACAGACTCCGGTTTTGCGGATGCTTTAGCCGAACTTGTATCAACGTCTTCCGCTAATACTGTGTTTCCCCCAAAAGCCAACATTGCAAATGCAATCAGTTGAATAATCGAGCGCATGAATTCTCCCTTTAAAACCTTTAAACATTAGATCCAATGTAACTATGTATATAACTAACACAGACAAAACAAAAACATTCTTTACCTATATCGGCAAAAAAAAACCTTTCCGTAGCTTTTCGGAAAGGTTTTTCATAAAAATGCATAATTCAAGCCCACTTTTAAACAGAAGACTCTAAAATATTTCAACATCAACCAAAAACAAGATCATAGAACGCTTCTAAATTGAATATCCTTTTAGCGTAGTACATTCAATGAACGTCGAATCAGGCATCGTTTAAAAAACTAGAAACCGGAAATTAATCAGCAACAAGGATTGAGTCTGAGGAGTAAAGCGAAAGTGTCAAACAGACGATAAAGATCACAACCAATTGCGCCATTAATGCCTTCAGACATCAGTTAACGCTTAAGACCAAATAGCATTTAAAACCCAATAAAGCTACGGTACCTTAAAAAAGCACCATTAACCCGGCTTGGTCTTCTAGCTAGAAACTTTCGAAAAATAAGCCGAGTAAGGCAAAGAAACAACGGATCCTTTAATTTAAAACAGAACCTTTAATCAAAACAAATTTAGGCTACTACTTCTCCGGTTGTTTCTTAGTACTATCTTGCTTGTTAGTGCTATTTTGCATCTTTGATCGGGAGAGTATTTTTCGTCCTGAGACAGCAATCAGAGTGCAAAGAACTAAAGAGCCTGCAGCACAAACCACTAAATAGGGCATTATCTGGTCAATGTACTTCATTTCTTTAAAGGCAAGATCTACCCCAAGGAACGGTATAGCCGGCACCCAAACCACAGCGCCTGTTTCAAAGGTTATTTCAGCCATTGCAGTACAAAGAAAAACCACCAAAGCCATAAATACTGACTTTACAACTAAGTTCTGAACCTTGCGTATTAATATCCAACCAGCAACAACAACACCCAAGGCACTAAACCAGTAGAGCATCCAAGCTCCGGAGGTAAAAGGATCTGCAGCACCGATCTGTGAAAACAATGTCCCCATATCTATATCCACTTATATAATTTTAGGATCATCTAACCCAAGCGATAATATGATCTTCAAGATCTTCGTCTTCAACAAAGTCTTCGGGTAATATCTTCCCCTTGAGAGACATACCTGCAGCAGCAAGGCTTGCCTTTTTACCGCTCACTAACGGATGCCATTCAGGTAAATCCTTACCTTCTTCAAGCAATCGATAGGAACAAGTCTCAGGTAACCAATCAACAGGTATAAAGTCTGGCGAAAGCTTTAAGCAACCCTCAACTTCTTTCCGTCTATTCTTATAATCACTGCATTGACATGACTTCATGTCATATAACCGACAAACTACATTTGTGAAAGCCAACTCGCCAGTCTCTTCATCTTCTAATTTATGAAGACAACATCGGCCGCAGTTATCACAAAGACTTTCCCACTGAGTAAGCGTCATATCACTCATTTCAGTGGTTTTCCAAAAAGGCTGCTCACTCATAAAGAAGCCCTAATTAGTCTGCCTGGTTTGGATCGTATAAATCCAATAAATAGTCTTCTTTCGGTGGAGGCATTTGCAAAAAATACCCCTTGGAAGCAATATCCTCTAACACTTTCGGCGCTTCAACTCGAGACAGCTTACTTTCCGGTCTGACGAGCATATCCATCACATGTATAGGCTTACCAAAAACTTCTAAAAGCGCTTCAGGAAGATCCTTGAGCCCCTTTAGCTTTTCGATATACAAATACATTTCATCCCTACGAGGACTTCTATAAATAGAACAAACTTTCATACTGTACTTCACACCCAGATCATTTAACGAAAATTAATCGCTATCCGTGCCTACAAATTCCAACGATTAATAAACAACATTTATTAATCAACAATTCACCTTACAAACTTAATTTAACAACGTATCCAATGCATCGTTAATACCCGCTTGGATAAGGTCTTTTCTCCAGCCAATGATATCTTCAGGCCAATCACCCGGCTCACTGGTTCGCCATGCATGATTAACCATATCCTGCAGCTGTTTCTTACGGCAGATAACAGCTGCATCAAGGTTCAAGCTTAACGCCACTTCCTTAACGGGCTTATAAACAGCTTCGAGCCAACTCTTTGCGTCTTTAGGTAAAAGCATAAAACGCTCAGGCAATTGGGATTCATCCAAAGCCATTGCACCTTTAACCAGTTCCCCCATTAAAACACCGTAGTTTCGAATAATGCCTTTGGGTACCGCAAGCTGATCAAATTCAATCAAACTCGTGGACTTGCGCAAACCAATTTCAACCAGTTGTCGATCCGCTATGATTCGTCCTTTAGGAATATTCTTCTCTGCAGCTAGAGCTTCGCGCCAAATAGCTAACGCGCGAACAACAGCCAACGCCCTCCTATTCAAGCGACCAATACCCTTTACACGATAGAATGCTAGATCCCCTGGCATTTCATAAAGCTCACGAGAACGATTGACCAACGTTTCACAGTCTTCATTCAGCCAATCCAAACGATCAAACTCAGCCAACTGCTCATACAACGCAAACCAAGCTTTGGCCAAATACTTTACGTCATCGGCAGCGTATTGAACCTGCTGGTCTGTCAAAGGCCTCTTTAACCAATCAGACTGGGTTTCATCTTTATCTAGGTTCACCTCAAGTATTGTTGAGATCATCTTTTGATAACCCACTGACTGACCTAGATTCAGTAATGACATTGCTAATTGCGTATCGTGCAAGTTTTTAACCCAGACGCCGGTGCATTGAAACAACACACCCAAGTCTTCAGCGGCACTATGAACAATTTTCACACACTCAGACTGCATAACCTCTGCAAGAGGAGAAAGATCCAAACCTGATTGGGGATCAATGAGCCAAACACTGCTTCCATCAAAAACCTGAATAAGCGCTGGAATCGCACGATAGGTATCTCTACGCACAAACTCTGTATCCAGAGCAATCCAAGGTAACGATGCCCATTCACCGGACAAATCAACCAACAATTGATCTGTCGTAATAAATTGAACAGGGACATTGTCCGTTTTTAACGATTGCATATTAAATTCCAGCAAATACATTCAAGCTTAAGATTAAAAATAAACATAATGAAGTCGCACGCCTATACTGGCTGCCTATTATTGAATGCATTCTTTAAGGTATTACCTGAAATAGCCTCAAGGTCACCACCGGCTGGTATGCCACTGGCCAAACGCGTTATCTCAATATCATCATTCACTAATTGATCCGTAATATATTGTGCCGTGGCATCACCTTCAACAGAGGTTCCTGTTGCAAGAATCAACTCTTTAACACCATTTATTCTGATCTGTTCAAAAAGCTTATCTAAACCTAATTCTATAGGTCCCATGCCATCCAATGGCGACAAACGACCCATTAACACAAAATACCGCCCATCAAAGCCTGAAGCTAATTCCAATAAATCCACATCAGCCGGATTTTCAACCACACATAATTTCAAAGGATTTCGTGCAGAATCACAACAAACGGAACACAACTCTTGCTCTGTAAAATTTCTACAGCTTTGACAATTTTTAATGTGCACCATTGATTTACTTAAGACTTCAGCCAAATTCAAACCGCCTTTACGGTTTGACTGCAATAAATGCAAGGCCATTCTCCGAGCCGAACGAGGCCCCACAGAAGGGAGCACCCGAAAGCTATCAATTAATGCATTAAGTAGATCACTGCTCACTTATCGCATCAACTCTTAGAAAGGCATCTTAAAACCAGGAGGCATGCCCATGCCCGATGTTAAACCAGACATTTTATCCTGACTGTTTTCTTCAATACGGCGTACAGCATCATTCACAGCTGCAGCCACCAAATCTTCAATCATTTCGCGATCATCATCATCGGCAATTAAACTAGCATCGATATTTACAGACTTAACATCATGACGACCATTCATAACAAGCTTAACCATGCCTGCGCCAGCTTCACCTGTTACTTCAGCATTGGCAACTTCTTCTTGTGCTTTTTGAAGCTGCTCTTGCATTTTCTGAGCTTGCTTCATCAAATTACCCATACCACCTTTCATATCTGTAACCTTTTCTAAATGTGTGTAATCAATTCGAACATAATAACATCAATCTACATTAACTATAGGCGATGTTCACTTTATACCGTCAGCCACTCAGGCATTAAACACGTAAAATTCATTTGCACTTAAGGATCAATCGGCACGATTGTATCGTCTAATACCTTGCCACCAAACTTATTTTTCCAAACCAAAACATTAGCGTCTTCATGGAATGTTGATACTGCAAGTTGTATACGCTCTGCTTTCATTCTCAAACGGTAGTCTGCAGGCGACTCTGAAGTAAGCTCCGCCGGTTCAATCGAGATCGTAATCTGCTTTCCGATGACATTCGAAATAGCGGAAGCCAACGTCAACGTTCTTTCTGGCTTAAGAAACGTCTCCATATCCGTTTTCAAAATGAAATGCCAATTAGTCTCATCTCGGACAACAGGAACCATATTCGCAGCTAAATTCGCAGTGAAGCGATCTACATCTAATCTTGACTCAATTAACAGCCATTCACTGGTTGCATCAACAAGAGCGGAATCGTCAAAGCTTGTTTCAAGAACATTCAGCGATCTAGAAGGTTCTATTCTCTCCTCAGCCGAATCAGACAGTGAACTGTTAGGTTCTACCGAAGTTTGATGTTGAGTCTTTTCTTCAACATCAACAGACACACTATTAACAAGTTCATTATTAGTAAACTCGTTATTATTAAATTCGTTATTAATAGACTCAGAGTTATCAACTGAAGGTGCTTGATCCGCCGTTTGAGCTTCCGCAACACGCTCTACTTCAGGTTCAATATTATTGTCGTCCTGACGTTGTTGATTCGTTTCTGATTGTTGATTAACAGACTCTTGCGTCAGTGACTCAGGAATATCTTCCCAAGGTGGAATGTCAGCCAAAGACTGAGGTTTAGCGCTTTCATTCCCTTCCGAATTTTGTGGCTCAGTGTTGTCGGGGTTCTGAGTTACGCTACTAGGAACAACGCCATCTACTAGCTCATGAGCTTGAGGTTGAGACTTTTTTTCAGTTTCACTGACCTCGACTGTTTGATCCGATATAGGCTCATTAGAGACAGGCGGTGTTGCAACAGGTTCAGACTCAGAAGAAGCAACAGTACCAGAAGGATGACTATTAACCGCCTCTGAATTAGGCAGAGGCGTATTTGGAATTGGTAATGTCTGACCAGGCCTTTTAATTTGAAATGCAAGCATTCTTAAAAGGGTCATTTCTAACGCAGCTCTTTGGTCCGCTGCGGCAGCCATGTCTTTACGAGAGGCAAGACCAATTTGATAAAATAGATGCACATCATGAGGCTGAATGAGCTGTGACATACCAAGAATAAACTCTTGATCACCTTGGCTGTTATCAACGGAAGCAGGAACCATTTGACCAACGGCTATTCGATGTAAAACAGAAATCAACTCATCAAGAATTCCGGCAAAATCCGGTGCGTGGTCAGCCGCTCGGCTCACCTCATCCAGAATAGACGCCGCATTTTGCTGTGACAATGATTCTAATATATGCAGCACATAGGCACGATCAACGGTGCCCAGCATATTACGAACATCGCTTTCCATCACAGACTCATTACCAAACGCAATGGACTGGTCTGTCAAGCTTAGCGCATCACGCATACTGCCATCAGCGGCTTTTGCCAATAACCATAATGCAGGATCTTCAAAAGGTACTTTTTCTTCACCCAAAACAAATTGTAAATGGCTCACAATGCGTTCTGGGGACATGTTCTTAAGATTAAACTGAAGACAGCGCGACAGTACGGTAACAGGTAGCTTTTGAGGATCAGTCGTAGCTAACAAAAACTTAACGTGCTCAGGGGGTTCTTCCAACGTTTTCAATAACGCGTTAAAACTGCTGGTGCTGAGCATATGGACTTCATCGATGATGTAGACCTTAAAGCGACCACGACTCGGAGCATACTGAACGTTTTCCAGTAAATCACGAGTATCTTCAACCTTGGTTCGAGAAGCAGCATCCACTTCAATTAAATCAACAAAACGACCTTCAGCAATTTCAACACATGATGAGCAAATACCGCATGGGTTTGGTCCTACCCCTTGCTCACAATTGAGACTCTTAGCAAAAATACGAGCAACTGTTGTTTTCCCTACCCCTCGAGTGCCAGTAAACAGATAAGCATGATGCAAACGATCATGGCTAAGCGCATTCGTTAGAGCCTTTAAAACATGCTCTTGACCTACCATTTCGGTGAAGGTTTGTGGACGCCAGCGTCTTGCCAGAACGTGATAACTCATGAAGTGTCTCGGGAAGTAAAATTTGAGGGGCTAATGCTATCGAACATTGGTGTATAAAGACAAGCAAGGATATTAGATACCTTTACTTTAAAACGAAAAACCTTCGCTTTGAGGTAAAAAAGATTCCACCATAACTTTTATTTTGCAAACGTCAGAACAGATTAAATAATTAAAGATATAAAATTTTTCTTAAACCTAAAGTACGAACATTGAACTTTTACTAAAAAGGGCTGCCCAATCCCCTGAATGCATTAAACCTAAAAAAAATTGCAATCAAATAACTAAATAACTCGTCTAGTATACTAGGATGGAACAGTCCTAGCCAAAATCTAAACAACGGAGCACATATGAAAGACACTAAAACAATCATGAGTACAGCTATCGCAGGCGCTTTAGCATTAGGTCTAGCAGCAGCATCACCTTCAGCGCTTGCTGGTAAGCCGGGTTTCGAAAAGTGCCAAGGTATTGCTAAAGCTGGCATGAACGATTGTGGTACAAGCAAGCACAGCTGTGCTGGTCAAGCAGCTACTGATGCAGATGCTGAAGAGTGGGTATATGTACCTGAAGGTACTTGTAATAAGATTGTTGGCGGCAAAATCAAAGGCGCTAAGTAATCCTATTTAGTACTAAAGAGAATCAAGTGGTTCTCTTTAGTATCCCTTCTGTTTTAATCTATTCAATAAATACTTCTTTTCTTTACCTCTATAGGTTTTTCCATGAGCAGTTATAAATTCAAGGGCCATGAGATTCAAGGCGCTGGATTGGGGTTGCGTTCAAGCCATTACCAAGAAATATTCGATACAAAGCCCGACGTCCCTTGGTTTGAACTTCTTAGCGACAACTACATGTCCGATGGCGGATTACCAATTATTAGAGCTGAAAAGATTCGTGAGGATTACCCTGTTACTCTTCATGGTGTGGGCATGTCGTTAGGATCAACAGACCCACTTAATACCGATTACCTCAGTAAATTAAAAGCGCTTACAGATAGAATTGAGCCTACCTATGTGTCCGATCATATTGCATGGGTTTCTGTCGGGGGAAAATACACTCACGACTTACTACCACTTCCTTACACAGAAGAAACCCTGCACCATATTTCAGACAGAATAAGTCAAGTGCAAGAGTTTCTCGGCCGAAAAATATTGGTTGAAAATCCCTCCTCCTATATGACCTTTGATTCAACAGACATGACCGAGGCGGAGTTTATTAAGGGAATTACTCAAAGAACTGACTGCGATCTATTATTAGACATCAATAACATTTACGTCAGCGCAGTAAATCACGACTTTGACCCATATGAATATTTAAAAGGCATTCCTAGCGACCGAGTAAAAGAAATACATCTTGCCGGTTATGAAAAGATGGACAATTACTTATTTGATACTCATGGGTATCAAGTACACCCGCCTGTGTGGGATTTATATCGGGCAGCATTGAAACAATTTGGTGCCATCCCAACGTTGATCGAATGGGATACGGATGTACCCAGTTTTACAACGTTACGACAAGAAGCTAAGAAAGCAGAACAACAACTTAAGGCGTTCTCGTAATGAATTTGAAAGAATGGCAAGAGGCCTTCTACAAAGGGATCTTTGATCCTACTCAAGAAAATATTCAACACGCTTGCCATGGCGTGAACGGCACTGAAAACCTATCCTCAGAAGATCGCCTAGGAATCTATCGGGGCAGTATTCTTGGGGGAATAACATCAGGTCTAACAGGGATTTTTCCTGTATGTGAAAAACTCGTAGGTGAACAATACTTCACTCAAATGGTTAGCGGCTACCTAAAGCAATACCCATCTGGCTCACCCGACTTAGGCAATTATGGCGAACATCTCCCTGCGTATATTTCTGAATTTGAGCCCGCTAAAGAGCTTGTGTATTTACCTGACGTTGCCCAACTTGAGTGGCTTTGGCATACGGCTTTCAACGCGACAGACATCAATGAATTATCCAGCCTTCCCTTTAGACCCGTTTCAGAACTGGCTGCAATCCAACCTGAAGACCAAGCGCTTATTCAGTTTTGCTTGAACCCTTCCGCAAGCTTGATGCAATCAAACTTCCCTGTTCACCAAATCTGGGGCGTGAATCAAGAAGATTTCGAAGGCGAACAAACGGTCAACCTTGATGACGGCGGCGTTAATTTAATCGTTTGGCGCAGTCAAGATTTCGGAATGCGAATCGATGTGCTTAATGACGATGAGCTAAAGTTCTTAACAGCGATCCAAAAAGGAAAGTTATTTGCAGACATAGCAGGCATGACTTTCTCACTACCGATTTCAGAACTTTTACCCCCATACATACAAATGGGATTAATTGCGGGCTTCAACCTAGGAAAACAATAAAAATGTCTCTTTCAACAACAATAACGAAATACTCTGAAATGGCACTCAAAGGCATAGAATCCCTCCAAGTAATATTTTTACTTGGTTTGAGGCTCTGGCTGGCAAAGGTCTTTTTTATGGCGGGTCTCACTAAGATTCAATCTTGGGATACCACACTAATGTTATTCGAATATGAATATACGGTGCCGATTATTCCCTTTGATATTGCAGCTTACTTATCAACAGCTGCAGAATTAGCAATTCCTGTCTTTTTAGTTCTGGGGCTTTTAACACGCTTGAACGTAGTTGCCTTATTCGTATTAAATTACGTTGCTGCTATTTCATATCCAGACATCAGCTTTGCGGGTGAAAAAGATCATATTATCTGGGGCCTTATGACCCTAATTCTTTTCTTCTACGGCCCAGGTAAAGCAGCCGTTGATACATTCATCAAGAAAAAGTTAAACATTAATCACTGATTACTCCCCATACTTTTAGAGCCAATATTTTCTAGTCCTCTGATCTCAGGGGACTAACACCCTTCTTTCACATCAACCTTTCATATTTCGGCTCATTCAAATTTGTTCTATCCATACTAACAGTAATGCAAAAGTAAACTATGTCACTCATCCTTCTTTTAAAAAGCCTCTTAATACTTACCTACACTTACAATAAACACTCTTAACTTTACAGAGCGCATAAATATAACTGCATTTATTGCTTAACATGTTGGATCTTCTTATGAGATTTTCAAAACGAATATTACTCGGACTCCTGTTTACCATTACTGGTGCTCTTAGTGCACTTCCTGCTTTAGCCGCAGTTTTAGATGGAGCACCTCCCGGATTGCAACGTGCAATTGAAGCTCAAGAACGGCACACCCAAACAGTTATGTCGCAACCCGGCGTTGTTGGTACTGCAGTAGGCTTGCGAGGCGACGGTAGAGCCAGTGTATTCATTTTAACAGAAGGTCCATTAGTCGGGGGATTACCTGAATCACTTAATGGCGTACCTGTTCAAGTAAGAATCACAGGAAAAATTTACAGTCGCCATCATAGAGAAAATCATGGAGGCCCTGGAGGAAGTGGAGATAGCGGAGAGGATCCTATTGACCCCACTTCTCGATTTGATCGTCCAGTGCCTATAGGTATATCCACAGGCCACCCTTCTATTACAGCAGGAACATTAGGCGTTCGAGTGACAAACGGCAGTAACGTATACGCATTAAGCAACAACCATGTCTATTCCGCTTCAAACTCAGCGTCAATCGATGATAATGTTATTCAACCAGGAACCTATGATGGGGGCTCTTCACCTGCAGACGACATTGGAACACTCTCTGATTTCGAGCCAATAGACTTCTCTGGTAGCGCAAATGAGATGGATGCAGCAATCGCAGAAACCACAACAGGAGATGTAGGTAACTCGACACCAAATGATGGCTATGGAAAACCCAAATCGACAACGGTTGCAGCAAGTTTAAACATGAAAGTTCAGAAATACGGTCGAACAACAGGCCACACAACTGGACAAGTGTATTTAACCAATGCAACCGTTAATGTGAACTATGGTTCTGCTGGAAGCGCCTTATTTACAAACCAAATACTAATAACACCGGGATCATTCAGTGCAGGAGGCGACTCAGGCTCTCTTATCGTTGTTAATGGCGGGAAAGGTCGTTATAAAGGTGACGATCGCAAACCTGTAGCCTTGCTATTTGCGGGTAGCCCTACAGTCACCATTGCTAGCCCTATTGATCCAATATTGACACGGTTTGGAGTTACGATTGACGGAGAGTAAATGCATTTTTCTATTATTAGTCATAAGCTGGAGTTTAATGGCACAAACTAAAGATCTAATCATTACTGAAGATATGGTACTCAATACGTTAAATAACCACGCCAGTGAGCTTATGCAGCTTTCTGGCGTAGTTGCTGTTGGGTTAGGCGAGTGCAACGGCACACCCTGTATTCGAGTATTATCCAAGGACCACGCGTCAGAATTAACCAAAGAACTCCCTAAGGAGATCAATGGTATTAAAGTTGAATTAGATGTCAGCGGGGAGATAAAAGCTCGTTAAAACTTAGTCCCCATAATCAATCACCACAATCACAGGGTTTCTGGAATAGCCGTCGTAAGTACGTTCAACAAACGGTAAGCTCAGGTAAAGCCTTTTATTTTCCTCATCCCAAGTTCCGCTATTAACCGTATTCATTACGCCGGAAGGAATCCCTTCAGGGCTATAAAAATTATTGTAATGTCCATAAGCATACGGTCTTGGTTCGTTTGTGTGGTCCGCATCTAAAATATCATTAAGATCAAAGAACCAATAAAATGCACCTTTGTCGTCATGGTCATAAACGCTATAACCATCAGCAGGTTTACCTCGATCGTCCGTCCAACTCGCGTCCTCATTTTTATAAAAAATAGTGCCATTCAAGTTGGCGTAGTCTGTCATTGAACCAACATAAGGGTTACTCGATGCCGAATGCCCAGCAGACGCGCCCAATACCGCATAAGTGCGGGTGCCAGGCACAATAAATCCATACCCTGGCTTGGACTGAATATTAAAAACATCATTATTCTCACCGCCAGAAGCACCACCATAGTTTAAGAAATCATCGTGCATTGGATATTCCGTAGAGAAATCAAGTAACGCGCTCGTCGAAATATCATCCCCACTTTGGGCAGAGAGCAAGTTATCCATATCTACAGAAAACATACTTGGACCAACGGATAACCTCGATAAAATCGCAAGCTCTGGTCCTGCGCCCATAACATAATCATTTCCAAGGAGGCCTTGCCACTCAGAAGGTACAGGCGAGGTCCACTTTGTTAAGTGTTGAGCACCCTCCAGTTGAAAATTACCTTCCACGGAAGAAGCAGATAAATTCGAAGGGTTTTCAATTCGGAAGGTCGTGTCTAGATCCGTACCTGACGCATCGTAGTACACAGCGCCATGCACGAATAACTTACCGCTCTTATAATGCAAAGACATTAATCGATTATCGAGCGCTTCTCGAGGCCAAGAACTCTCAGGTATTTTATCCAGTAAGTTAACATTCCCTTGCAAAGTAGAAGCAAAGTTCAAGGAGCTAAGATCGTCCAAGTCTGCACTCAGATCAGGAATACTCACTTCCATCACCCCATAATTTCCTAACTGAGTGGAAAAAAACAAGCTTCCGTTGCCATTATCCCCCTCTGGATTAAAGGCAATTCGCGCAGAAGTGTATTCACCACCAACACGAAACGCCCCCACAAAGCGTCCATTTATTTCATCAATGTTCTGAACCAAGGGTAGAAATCGAGCAGGATCTGAGGGTTCGGTCGGTTCGGTCGGTTCAGTCGGTTCAGTCGGTTCAGTTTCTGATGCGGAAGGATTAAAGTCATTCATTAACTGAGTTATATCGTCGATTAATAAACTATCACCATAAAACGCAACTTCAGCCAAAGTACCTTGAAAATAATCAACCATTGGCGTGGCAATTAAGTCATCACTCATCCACGCCCCGGCACCAACTACAATGGGTTCAAAATTCCCGGCACCGCCAGAAGTGCTAGCGAATCCTCCGGTGAAACCATCACTGCCTGACAACGCGCCATTGATATAAAGAGTCATACCGTTTTGTCCAAAAGACGCTGCTACATGATGCCAAGTATCAAGCACTAACGGAGTAGAACTGTTAACCTCAACAGTTCTTGAAGTACTTTGCATTCGGTACTGAATTCGGCCATCCACTTCCAAACTCAGACTTAAATGTCCGCCGGTATCGTATCCACTGGAATCTTTAGACCAAAGCCCTTGTTTACGACCTAAGACCTCAGGTTTTATCCAGAAAGAAATCGTCCCGTTATCCACCAAAAATGCATCGCTATGATGAATTTCTTCTGCATTCTGACCACTGAAAGAAAGTTCACCTTCCGTTAAATCCACCAAAGACTCAGAAAAAGAAGATGGGTTTTCACCGGGGATAACGCCGTCGAATAATGATTCAACTTCGCTTATATCTAATTGCTTATTGAATACCAACAGTTCTTTGACCTCTCCTTTGTAGTGCTCTAAAACAGGCGTTGCAACCAAGTCATCACTCTGCCAAGCGCTCCCACCAAGAACGATCGGTTCAAAGTTACCATCACCACCAGAGCTTGTTCCTAGACCACCAGAAAATGAATTCTGACTAATCAGAACACCGTCTAAGAAAAGTTGCATCCCCGCGTGTCCAAATCCTAAAATCACATGATGCCAGTCACCAACAGAAACTAAATTATCAGAATAAAGTTCATAGGTTATTGATGTATTTTGTAAGCGATAACGCAATCGACCATCATGCTCTATTAAAAGAGTGATATGCCCACCCGTATCGTAACCACTAGAATCTTTAGAAAACAAACCTTGTAAGAGACCCAAGCGATCTGTTTTAAACCAAAAAGAAATGGAGCCTTCATTTAACAAAAGATCATCTTGGTGATTTATTTCTTGATACTCAGATCCATCAAAGTACATTTGAGTCACTTGAGAAAGCACTACAAATTCATTATCGAGCTCAGCTGAAGGCGCTTCAGCGTTATCCACCCAGTCTTTCAAATTATTAATAGTGCTTTGGTCCAACGCTTTGTCATAAAACACGACACTCTTAAGTTCACCACTGAAGTAATTGGAGACTGGCGTAGCAACTTCGTCATAACTTCCCCATGCCCCTGCGCCTAACACAATGGGTTCAAAGTTACCCAGACCGCCCGAGCTTTGATCAAATCCACCAGAATACGTGTTAGCACTTTCCTGAATACCGTTAACGTATAACTGCATCCCCAAATCGCCAAACACCAACGCTATGTGATATGGCTGGTCTGAAACCAGATGCGTATTACTGTATAACTCATAACTTTCTGTCGTACTTTGTAAGCGATAGTGGAGATGACCATCAGCCGTCACACTAACACTCATATGACCGCCGGAATCAAACCCTCCCGAATCTTTTGACCACAATCCCTGCTGCTGACCGATTGAGTCTAATGTCACCCAAAAAGCAATGGTTCCATCATCCGTGAGAAACTCGGAGTCATGAGGTATCTCAGTGTAGCTTTGTCCATTAAACTGCATGCCCTCTTCTGTTTGGTGAATGAGGTTTGCCCGATCGGGAAACGCATTTGCGGATACTGCAAACAACATTAAAAATGTTGCCGATAAGAAAGTTACTAAGCGGGTTAAATACGAGAATTGATTTAATAAAGTTCTATTCATAGATCACTGCTCCTTCAGATAATCAAACCCTAGTAGCAGCAATTTCAATGTTCAACGACAACCCCTTGCGCGACTTCTCATATCAACAAACAGTCACACTTTATCAATGAACGTTTTAATTATGTTTCATAAAAAAACATTAGATTCATATTCATCCACAAGCTTGATCAAACTGATTGCTCACCTGTGTTTACCCGCACATATCAATCGTCTTCTAGAATTCCACGACTGAGCCGGATAATATTTAATTCTGTAAATGCCGAATGAATAAAAACATCAAAATAACACTAAAGCATGATAGAGCCGTTTTTTTAGAACCTATACTGTTGAAGGTTATTGATCATCCAATACAGACTTAAAATACAGGTAGTCCTATGCAGGGAAATATCATGGCACGCCCGTTATTAATTTCGGGGCTTATAGAACACGCAACATTAACTCATCCAGATTCAGAGATCGTCAGCCGACGATGCGAAGGGGATATTCATCGGTATACGATGAAAGAAGCAGCCCAACGCTCAAAAAAATTAGCCAATGCACTGTCTCGTTTAGGTGCAAAACAGGATGATCGAATCGCTACATTAGCGTGGAATAACCATCGACACTTTGAGTTGTATTTTGGCGTATCAGGCATGGGAGCCATACTCCACACTATCAACCCTCGCCTGTTCCCTGAGCAACTGGTTTATATAATTAATCACGCTGAAGACAGGTGGTTATTTGTTGACTTGACCTTTATCCCCTTGCTTGAAGCCATAAAAGATCAAATATCGAATATCGAGGGCTTTGTCATCATGACTGACGAAGCTCATATGCCTGAAACATCCCTAACGAATGTTCTTTGCTACGAAACACTGATCCAAGACGAGTCCGATGAATTTGAGTGGCCTGAGTTTGATGAAAACCAAGCCGCCAGCTTGTGTTATACCTCAGGCACAACAGGCAACCCCAAAGGGGTTCTTTACACCCATCGCTCAACCGTCATTCATGCTCAAGCAGAAATAGCCAAAGAAGCCTTGGATATAGGCAGTTATTCTTGCATGTTGCCCGTTGTTCCTATGTTCCATGTGAATGCTTGGGGCACGCCTTACGCTGCTGCTATGACAGGTGCAAAACTGGTGTTACCTGGGCCAGGAATGGATGGCGCATCGCTCTGGGAGCTCATTGAAACAGAGAAACCAGACTTACTGCTTGGAGTACCGACCGTTTGGTTAATGTTGTTAAACCACATGGAGTCCATAGGTAAGAAGTTAGATTCCGTAAACAATGTCGTTGTGGGAGGCTCCGCTGCACCACTTTCTATGATTAAAAAGTTTCAAGAAGACCATGGTGCGTTCTTGGTACATGCTTGGGGCATGACAGAAATGTCCCCATTAGGCACAGCCAATGCTAAAACACGACTTATGGACTCAATGAGTTTAGAAGAAAGATACCAATTGCAATTAAAACAAGGTCGTCCTGTTTGTGGCATTGAAATGAAAATTGTCGATGACAGCAACAATGAAATGCCTAGAGACGGCGTCGCTTACGGCAGACTGTTAGTCCGTGGACCTTGGGTCATCAGTAGCTATTTTAAAAATGATGATCAAAGTAGCTTCATTGATGGCTGGTTTGATACCGGAGATGTCGCCACTATTGACCCTCATAACTACCTTGGCATAGTCGATAGATCGAAAGACGTTATTAAATCAGGGGGGGAATGGATAAGCTCAATTGACCTGGAGAACGAAGCCATTGGCCATCCTGAATTAATAGAATGCTGCGTCATTGGTGTTGCCCACGAAAAATGGGACGAACGACCTCTTCTCCTAGCGATACGTAAAGAAGGGTCCAATGTAACAGCGGAAGAAATCAAAGATTATTTATCGGATAAAATTGCCAAGTGGTGGATGCCCGACGATGTGGTCTTTGTTGCAAGCTTACCTCACACCGCTACAGGTAAACTGTTAAAAATTGAAGTCCGTAAGAAATACCACGACTATCTTTTAAAAGCAGAAAACGCTTAACTGAAAACCACCCAATCAAGGCGCAAGTCATTGCGCCTTTAATGACACCTCCTTCCTATTGATTATCAACACCTCTTATTGATGAGTCAGTCACTTTCAGCCTTAGCAATTCACCCGCAATAAAGAATAAAAAACAACCAACATATAAATAAATCCTATATACGATAACCCATTGTTTTTTATAACTTAGATATATTCTTCAAACATTTAAACCGCTTTTAACTTGCACATGAATCAATCAAAAGCTATTCCAAATAGAGTGACTCCAAAAAAGCTGACCTTTAAATGTCAGTTATTCATCACACGGAAATTTCGAGCTCGACACTCTAGCCTTGTTAAAAAATGGACTACGCATGGTATTAAAACGAATTAACTATTTAAAACAAACGCTATCCACATTCCAACTCGTGTTGGTAGCCCTCTTCCTATCGGCGTGTTCAAACACCTATACAATCTCAATCAAATCAGACCCTCCTGGCGCCAAAGTCACAGAACTTCAGCAAGGCTACCTAGGAGATACAGATTTTGAATACAAAGTATCTGACAAAATGTCTACCAGCGGCACAAATCATGAGTCGCTAAACCTAACGTTCAGTAAAAAAGGCTACGTCGAAGAAAAGCGGGATATCCTTAATATCAGAAACAACCAGACCATTATGGTTACGCTCCATTCTGCCCCCACATACCTCTATATTGAATCCATACCGAGAGGAGCATCCCTCAAGCTTCATGATAAGAATGGCGACGAATTAAGTTTCAGCAACACATCAAAAATATCACGTAAGACCTACTTCGCGAACAAGAGGTATGCAATCCCAGACTCAATTAAAACCTTGTGGGTCGAACTTGAACACAAAGGGTTCAAACCTCTAACAAAAGAAATAAAGATCGAACCCCACCAAGAAAACCGATTTTCTTTTCAGCTGGATGAAGTCGTTGCAACCCTAGAAATAAATTCGATGCCAAATGGAGCAGAGATTTACGAACGAACACTTGGTTTCTTAGGCAGAACCCCCCTAAAACTTGATTTTAAATGGGATAAGTTAATTCGCTTATCACAAAATTACGACGCCTTAGAAACCTCCTCAGTCAATCTACAATTGACCGTAAAAAAATCCAAATTTAAAGAAAAAAGCTTTATTCAGGAATTCCATTTATACAAAAGGAATCCAGCCACGTTAGTCGAGCTGGAAGAACTGTAACAGTCGAAACGACACCTGTTTATTAGGAGCACTATCATGTCCAGACGCTTAGGAATTGTCTTAACGGTCTTAATGGCCTTTTTCTTAGTCAGCTGCGCAAAAACCAGCATTACAATCAAAACAAAGCCCTCTGGCGCAAAGGTGATGCTAATCAATCAGGAAGGTAAACAGAAAGGCCGAGTAACTTCTGATACCAACTTTGAAGTCAAAAACAAGGAAGATTTTTTCACTGATGGAGCTGAACGCACGAGTGTTCTTCTTCTGGCCACCAAAGAAGGTTACAAACCTAAGTTAAAACGATTATCAGGGATACAGAAAGGTAAAAAAAACGAAAATACTTCGATCGTAAATTTGCAACGATTAAGCACCGATGTATCCATTGAGACGAGTCCTCCAGGTGCAACCATTAAGTTCTTAGATGGTCGCGGAAGCCCGTTAAAGTTCCTTGCAAAAGAATTTGTAAGTATTCGAGATTACAGAGTCGCTAATTTGGTGGAAGATCATTTAAGAGACATAGACCAAACAACCAAGGCGGTGACACTGCCGTCCATTGTGACGCCCTTTGACCAGAAGTACACAGAAGACACAGCCAAAGCGCACTTTTCTCGGATCGCAAAAATTCAAATTGAAAAAGAAGGTTATAACCCAGAATCTCATGAGATTTCTATCCGTCCGGATGAGTCCAATACGTTCTCCTACAAGCTCAAACCTTTTGCCACCAGCCTAAAAATTATCAGTGATGTCGATGGCGTTGAAGTGGAAGACGTAAGTAAAGCCGCAGGCGCTAGTTTTGGCTATCTAGGGAAAACACCTTTCATACGAAAGTTCACTTATGATGAAGTTCACAAACGCTCTCGCTTTTGGAATAACAGGCAAATTGAGTTAACCCTAAAATCCACCATGCCTGGATTTGAGAACGAATATCAAAACATCAGTGTCCCACTCGGTGAAGAAATAACCGTTAAGATCAGCATGCGCAGCCAGCCAAAGGAAATATCCTTTCAGTCTGACCCACCTGGCTCCCACGTGTATGTTTATCGTGAAAAGAAGCGTGATGTGTATAACGAGAAGACTCAAAAAATTGAAACCAAAAAACTGGTTCATTGGAAGCATTTAGGGGTAACACCGTTTACCTATTACATGGACGCGTCGGATGCGTTAAAGCACGCAGATCGTTTGAAATTCAGCCGTCCGGGCTACTTAGACAGCAGTGACTTATTCAAATCGGGCGTCAACAACTACCATCTAGTTCTTACCCCTGCTGGCGAAATTATTCAACGCCAGGAACTTAAGAATTAATTACAGAGTAATTAGCGCCATTAAATAAGTACTCATGTTGAATCTAAATACTCTCTGCTTAGCAGCCCTGGGGCTGCTATTTATGGCTGACATTGCCAATGCCAAAACCGCAAGGACAGCGTTGGTCATTGGAAACAGTCAGTACATCAACGACCCTCTTGAAAACCCAAAAAACGATGCTGCTGACCTCGCTGAATCACTCAGAAACCGAGGTTTTAAAGTATTTTTAAACATTGATATAAACCAAAGAGAAATGGAGCAAGCCATTGATGAATTCGAATCATCATTACAAAGACGAGGAGGTACAGGACTTTTTTATTACGCCGGCCACGGCATCCAGTCAGAAGGCATGAATTACCTGCTTCCTGTAGACAACAGTATCGAAAAAGAAAGAGATCTTCGCTATGAAGCCGTCAATGTAGGTCGAGTCATATCGGCAATGGAAGACGCAGGCAATAAATTAAACATTGTCATTCTTGATGCTTGCCGTAATAACCCGCTTGCACGTAGCTTTAGATCATCCACTCGGGGCTTGGCTCGTTTAGAAAAAACGCCTTCAGGTTTATTGATCGCATATTCCACATCGCCAGGCGATGTGGCACAAGACGGTGAGGGTCGAAACAGCCCTTACGCAGCCAGCCTAATTCAAGCAATCAACACCGATAATCAGCATATATTATTAGCGTTTCAAGACGTAGCTAATCAAGTCCAAAAGAAAACAAAAGGTGTTCAAGTTCCTTGGATTTCATCATCATTGACGTCCAATTTCTATTTCTCTCAAACGAATAACTCGGTCATTCCCACTCAACCAACAGCAAGAATTCCACCTTCTGCTTTCCCAACATATAGTGACCCAAAACATAACGCCCCAACACAAAACAATCTAAATAACCCCAATGCAACGAAATTCAATCAACCAACAGACGCTAAGCACCAACCAACAAAAAAAGAAGCACCACAACTTCCCCCTATTGTAGAAACTGAAATGCCGTATCTAATGCCTGCATCTGAGTTTCATTGGCAACAAACTCAAGATACGCTACAAGATCATTCTCTTGGCCCTGTCATGATCGCAATCCCAACAGGATCGTTCACTATGGGTTCCGAAGAGAATAAACAAGAAAAACCACCTCATCCGGTTGCTATCATTCATCCTATTTCAGTATCTAAATACGAAGTATCTTTTTCAGACTATGACAAATACTTAGCCAGCATTGAGCAATCAAAAAATCCCGACCAGTGGGGACGCCATAATCAACCAGTGATCAATGTGTCTTGGCAGGACGCAAAAAACTACACCCAATGGTTATCGGAAGAAACAGGTAAAAAATACCGGCTTCCTAGTGAGTCCGAGTGGGAATACTTCACCAGAGCAAAAACAGATTCTCGATACTTTTGGGGGGACGAACTTCCTCAATGCTCCGCACTGACCACCAGCCGTATAGATAAGGCTCGAAGCTTTGGAAATAACAAGATTCAACTCTGTGCAGAAAAGCTAAAATCCAAGACTCAACTTCAAGTTAATTGCAGGCATTGTTTTTCATGGGTATCCAAGGGAAAAACAGTGCCTGTAAACAGCTACAAAGCAAATAATTTTGGCTTATTTAATACGCTGGGAAACGTTGCTGAATACACACTGGATTGTTGGCGACCAAATTACTATGGTGCTTCACAAGATAATGCCCATTACGAGAAAGCAGGTTGCGAATATAGAGTCGTCAGAGGGGGGCATTGGAACTCCAGTCATGATGAGATCCGGTCAGCCTCTCGAACATATGTATCCATAAGTGCCACATCAAACACAGTCGGGTTCAGAGTTGTCAGAGAAGATTCTGCGTTTGCAGAGCATCAGTAGTAAGCCCCTTTAAATTAAGCTCAATGTAGCTTTGCATGAAGTCACGCAAGCACTTGGCTTTAGCATTTAATAAACGACCTGTCGGCCAAACAGCAAATAAATCCCGGTTTGGACCAACCCAATTAGGCAGCACGTGCCGAAGCTCTCCTTTTTGAATATGCGTCTGAACTTCACTGATCGGCAATAAAGAAATACCAATGCCATCACACACCAACTGACTTATAAATTTTATGTCGTTTGAAACGGTTTTAAACCTTGGCCGGACGTCCTTCTTTACATCAGATCGATCATCAGATAAGTGCCAAACCGATACCGTCTGGCTGCCTATTAAATTATGCAACGGTAATTCTTCAAGCGTTTTTGGTTCGCCCTTTTCTTCAAGATATTCAGGAGAGGCAACCATTACCGTTTTCAGCGACCCAAGACGTTTTTGATACAGAATGGAGTCCTGCTGGGGGCCAATACGCAAAGCAATATCGGCTTGGGATGGCAGTAGATCCTCAAAACTATTATTCAAACTAACTTCCAACTGAATATCAGGATAGGTTTTAATAAAGCTCGACCACATGGGCTGTAACATTCCAATCGAGATATTCGTTGGCGCAAGCACCTTCAACTTTCCACTCATTTCGAGCATTTCAGAGCTTAAATTTCTCTGAGTGGATTCGAGCTGATCCACTAACTCCGCGTAAGCGTGATAATAAGCCTCACCCTCTTGAGTCAAAACAAATTTTCGAGCCGAGCGGTGAATAAGCTGACACCCCAATGAACGCTCAAGCTTTTGTAATCGTCGGGTAATAGTTGCTGCGGGGATATTTAATTTCTGTGCCGCTGCTGCTAGACCTTGGCTTTGAACAATGTGAATAAACAAAACTATGTCGTCAAACATGATTCCATTTATGTAATTTAAGATTGATAAATCCAGTATATATCCCGAAGTTATTAATTTCTATGATACGTATTCTTTCATTCAATGGAACTATAACCGACATGACACAACTATGGATAAGTGCAGGCTTAATTGCTGATGAAGAGAAATCACTTAATGATGTCAAACAGGCTCTTAGTGATCTAAGAACCTCAACACTTGAAGAACAGGGCTGTATTCAATTTGAGATTATGCAAAACAAAACGTCACCTAACTGCTTTACTTTGTGGGAAGGCTGGATAAACGAAGCGGCGTTGGAAGCTCACTTTCAAACGCCACACACCCAAGCTTACTTAACAAAAGAGCTCACAACGGTAAAGTACATTGAACGTCTAACCCCATTAAATAATACATAATCCTCACGTTTTTCTTTATAGGATCCAACATGAAACAAAGAGTTATCTTCGCCATATTAATGTCCTTCGTACTATCAATATTGATGACCTGCTGGGTAACGTGGATCAACTTAGGTTGGACAGAACAGTTTTACTCTCAATGGTTTAACGCATTCATACTTGCATGGCCTGCCGCCGCTCTCATTTCGTTTTTTGTTGGTCCTGAAGCCCATAAGCTTTCGGTAAAACTCGCCGAATAAACCCTATCCAGAGGGAGTTCCACCATGAACCCTGAAAACAATACCAATCTCCAACGTATAAACTATCCCGAGCTCGGCTTACCTGTCGGGCCTTACACTCATGCCGTTATTCATCAAAATGTACTGTATACCTCAGGGATGACAGCGTTCGGCAGTGACGCTCAAAACGCGTCAATTCACGAACAAACCAAAGAGATTTTCACGCAACTGAAGCTGATCTGTGATCAACAAAGCACACACTTAAACAAACTGATTAAAGTCACTTTATTTGTCAGTGATATGACTGAAATAAACAAATTAAGACAAACACTCTTCGACGTTTATGGCGAGCACATACCAGCAAGTTCACTCATTCAAGTGGATAAATTGTTTTCGGACGATCTGAAAATTGAAGTAGAAGCAATTATTGCACTCTAGAGTTCAGAGTTTATGAATAAATTACTTTGACTTAGGAAATGTATTAAATGTGATAACCGATTCAACCGGCTTTGAACGTTCAATGTAGTCTTTCTTTTTTACTAGGCCACGAGTACGCGCCACACCTTGAGTTAAGTTATCAGCAACCACCCAGTAAGTACCGTCCCATTGGCTTGTAGGTACCAGATGCAGCGGCTTCTCTTTATACGCTAAGACCTGCAAACCTTCTAAGCCATAGGGCGGCTCAACTTGAAATGCCCCTAATGATATCCAGCGATTGGCATCGTCAATATTCACGTATTGAACAAATCTGTGGTTATCCGGTGCATCTTGCAGCGCCAAAACATAGCTTTTTTCACCGGATTTATTCTTTGTATAACCAACAATATAAAAGTATCCTGGCTGGTTCAGTTTAACAAAAAGCTCTACCTCTTCATCTTCAACAAAAGACAAATCCCTTAACCCTTTATTCGTTTGGATCGCCACCTGAAAGTCAGAAGTGATTCTATAATCAGAGTGAAGAAGCTGATCAAAACCCAACATTTTAGGCCTGTAATTCAGCGATTGAAAAGCCGTAGTTTCTAACTCAGCAACGCGTGTTTCCAAGACATTTCCTGCCCTGTCATTTAACGAATACGTAACCGTAATACCGTCATTGCCAATGAAATACTCCCCTCTTAAAAACAAAAAGGCATTTGCATAATTCACCGTATTTCCTGGCATATTACGTTGCATATACACTTTTAGTTTTTGAGAAAACTCGGTTATTTCTCGTGAACCATGGGGAGTCGCGGGAGCAAGATAAATCTGGGAGTGATTTAACCCTTCGACTAATAACCTTGATGCAAAGTTAAGGCTTGCCGCTTTATTTCGACTCTTTAACAATTGATTTTTTAATATTGAAGGGTCCACTGAAAGTTGAAGCCCATCCGCCATTTCAGGGGATAACAACCCAAGTACGTTGTGAAGGGTCTCCCAACGCTTAACAAGAACCAAGAGTTCCTGAATCACCTCTACCCGAGTAATTTGACCTAGCTCAGTTAACAGATCATCCGATGACGCTATTTTCTGGTTCAGCTGCTTTAATTGTTGAGCGTATAAAGATGACGCCCTACCGCTATCCAGAACGCCATGACAAAACGATTCACTCGCCTTTTCAACGCAGTTAATCTCCGCACCCAAAATAGGAAGGTTCGTTGTAACCTTAGTTTTAGAACGAGCAGAAAGCCCAGATTTATTATCAGCAACACTGGTTGATTCGCTTTCTATATGGACAAATAAAGCGCTGGCAAGCTCAACTAGTACTTGTTCTTTAGCTCGAGTTTTATTTTCGGCAAACGCCTCAGCGATATAAGTTTCACTGTAAACAAAACAAGGGAAAATAAAGAATAAGAGTAAAGCGATGTAGGGATAATATTTCATACCTTGCCTTTAAGATAAATAACGAGAAAGACGTATTACTTAACCCTAGCTCATAAGCTTCAATGATCTATCGTATAAAACGAATCCATCGCCATAATCTCAAGATATCCGCTAAAGCGGCAGCAACATACGTTAATGCGCATGCCTTTAAGATTTGCCGAATAGCTGGCATATACTCCGCAGGCACATAACCCCCTTTCTCAAGAATAGGCAACGCTTTATTAAAGCTCGCATCCCATTCTTCGGGCAATATAGCGGCATACAGGGAAACAGAAGCAAGCATCGTTACAATACCAATCACTGCTGTTAACAAAGCCAAGTGTGGCACCATAAAAATACCACCGATAACAGGCATTGCCATTAGAAGGTAAATACCGAACTTGTGAACTAAGTCTGCACTGCCTAAGTATTTATCTCGCAATAAGCTGACAGGTTCTTTACGGTTAAACTGAATGGCATGACCAACCTCATGGGCTGCAACGGCTACGGCCGTCAATGACTTCCCATCAAATACTTCGGGGCTTAAACGAACCGCATTGTCATTCGGACTGTAGTGATCTTGATTCGGAAGAGACTTCTCAACCGTTACATGATCTAACTCATATTTTTTTAATAGGTGAACAGCTAACTCACCGCCAGTACCAGGCATACCCGGTAAAGAGCGGTGGTATTTCTTCAAAACGTACTTAACCCAAAGATTCGGGCCAAGTACACACACAATCAAGAGACCTAAAACAAAAACATAAATCATTTATTCTTTTACCAAGAGGGAATCAATTTTCAGATGAAAGTTTAACGTTCATTAGTGCATCGAATAAAAGCTGCTTGTCAGATGACGTAACGTATCTAACATCCATAGAGGCTTCAAAATCAGAATAGGTAACGGATTTAAATGAATTACTCTCAGACAAAACTTGCTTCATCTGCCGAATAATTTGGCCGCCAAGACGAATCAATGCAGGTCGTACGATTGTTTGAAGATCCCGTGGCGATTTCATTGAAGGCGCTGAGAGCAAATCCGCACGGTATCGATATTGAATGGCCTTAGCGACGGAGATTTGAGCCTCAAAAAAACCAACCACAGACAAAGGGTCAAGGCCATGTTTGCTTGCAGTGCGGACGGCATTTTCAATTACAACCTGTTCACGCTCAACATCCTCGATCGCTTTTTGGTTTTGAGCCTTAAATAACGCAACATCTTCCATGTAACTTAAACGCTGGTTGATTGTCTTAAACAATTCAATTGATATATTTTCTGAATTCGCCTGAAACGACAAAAGAAAAAGAAACAAAAAACAGCACAACTTCTTCATTAACACGCTCTCAAATAATTCAAAACCTAAAATAGCTTAATACCTTCATTGTAAAGATCTCAAACTGAGATTCCTAATAACAATTCACACACAATTACTTGATTTACATGTTACTGAAAACCTTTAAAATCTCGCGCTTTATTACGGTGAATCAATCATCTACAAAAAGGATTTTAAAAATGCGTAAGCCACTCATAGTTGCCACCATTGCTATTGCTGCCGGAGGATTTGCTAGCCCTTGGATAATGGGCTCTATAGCCGAAGATCAATTCTCACAAACCATCAGTTTGCTCAAAGAAAGTGAAGATACCTATATGTCGATCGCCGAAAGCGATTTTGATCGAGGGTATGCAAATTCACATGCGCGAATAAAGTTCGCTTACACATTTCCTGAAGATGAATTACCTCCATTCTCGGTGATCGTTGAATCAAAACTTCAACACACACCTTTATCATCTAATGATCAAGGTACTTATATTTTCGAAATCACCTCTGAAGATAAAATTCTTCTTGAGGACATCCCAACTGACGTCAAAGCATTTATTGATGAGCATTTAGGGGGTTACCTATTAACTGGCAACAGCCATATGAGCTTATTTGGTAACGGCGGAACAACATTAAGCACTCAAGCCGTTAACTTTGAAGATGCGATGAACCAAACTCTGGTACAGATTGACCCCATAGTGATGAACTTTGAAGGCAACTTAACAGCAAGCAATGGCACAATGAATTTTAGTGTCCCAAATTCCATCATTAAAACGCCAAGCGCTGAAATAAGCATTAATGAAACGACCTTAAGCTCAGACATAATTGCTCATGAATCTGGCTACAATACTGGATCTTCAGAACTGACGGTTCAAAAAATCAATGTGCTTTCTCAAATGGGCCAAATTGATCTTAATAACTTTTCTATCGAAGCAAGTACTGAAATTCTAGATGAAAAGCTAAATACGATAATGAGCTATAACATAGAAAGCATCTCTGCACCGTTTCCTATCACTTCTGCTCGCTATGACATCGAATTTAATGGCCTATCTTTGGAGGCTATGGCCCTACTCGACGAGCTAAATCAGCAATCAGCGGAATTTGTTCCCACAGCATTAGAATCAGAAAAGTTCATCATAGATATAGCTAATGCAACACTACAGCCAGGTTTACAGTTTAATCAGGCGCTTAATGTAAATGCATTTGGTGGTAACTGGTTTGCGGATGTTGACCTTGAATTTACAGGTATTGAAGGCATAGAGCTTCAACAACTTATAAATCCTGAACTTGCGCCTAAAGCAATCAGTGCAGACATTAAAGTTGAAATTGACAGCACGGCCATCATGCAAACACCTGCAGCACCCATGGTGTCGCCTTATCTTAATCAAGGTTTGATTAAGCAAACGAATGAGAAACTGGTCAGTGAAATAAAACTGTCTAATGGCAAGTTAATGGTTAATCAACAAGAGTTTCCAATTGAACCGCTAATAGAAAGCCTTTTGATGAAAATGAGCGAGCTACCAACGCACTAACCTCAAGGGATCGTACATCCTAAATACAATTTACAGCTAAACACCCGAGGGTGACACTGTTGTTAAAATCAAAAAAGCCGCACTATTTATGAAAACAGTACGGCTTTTTTAGTTGGTATAAATTTACAAATCCATGCCTCTGAATCGATCAGCTTGGTTCTTATATAAGGTTTTAGGGTTTGTTTCTAATAAGTTATGAAGACCAAACAACATGTTCGTCGCATCCAAATGGTTCATGCGATAGTCGTCTCGGATATTCTGACCCCAATGCTGCGAACATTTAGCAACAACACCATCCGTTTTCTCGCCATTGTAGTAACCAAGTTGGTCAAACAATGCGAGCAGAGGGTCACTCACATCCAGTAAGTTCGTGAATGTCCCCGTACTTCCCCATGAATAGTAATGAACACCATTAACCAAGCTCTCGCCATTTCCACAGTACGATGTAGGTTCACCGTCAGGAAATTGCTCACTGAATGCTAGTGCACCTTCAGTTGACATAAATTTGATGGATTCTAAAGCATCATTGCTGTATTCAGGGTTCCCAGCAAGAGCGTCTAAAACGTTACCAGTAAGGTTCAGTAAAGCTTCTGCCGGACCTTGCAATGGGCCGCCGACAATATTATCAATACCCCAGTCAGCAAAACCAGAACCGTAATTAATACCGTTAACAGAAGAAACGGACGCTACTATCTCAGGGCTCACACCCGCTACGTATCGAGACGTTGGCGAGCCTAGACTGTGGCCAATTAAATGTACCTTTGAGGCCCCCGTTTCAGGTAACACCGTATTTTCGATGTAATCTAGTAACTGCTCACCACGCGCGTAGGCGTCGTCCCAGGCAGTCACGTTCGGGGTATACACAACGGCATTACCACTGCGAAGCGCAGACGGGATGCCTTGAAAATATTCAACAACCCCTAAAACCTTATCGAAGCCAGATACACCGTGCACTAATACAATCGGGTATTTGGTGTTGTATCGGTTGGCATAGTTGGTTGAATCAACCTGAGCTTTTTTAACCAAATACTCGGCATAATTAACTGCATATTTTGTATGGCACCACGCTTGATACCACTTACAGCTATTACTTGGCTTAGAAGGTGACGCCTGATAAGGCACATAATCAGAGTGAGGATTTGCTTGTACTGCTGTGCTAATAGACAAACTGCTTACGGCCAACGTTAATGACCCTGCTACTGCGAGCAATGATTTTTTGAAAGTCATGACTTTTCCTATTATTTTTATATTGGTCAAGAATTAATCAACTTTTATAAACAATAGCAATTCAGGTCATCGAATACTTGTATGATTTGATGATTTTTTGTTAATAAACGTCAATATGAGAGTTTAATGACAAAATACTGTCATAGTTATTCCCTCCTTTTTACTTTCTGATAAAGTAGTAATTAAGCGTATTTTCCATCAATACAAAATAAGTCATCACTTTTTTGAATTTAATATGAAGAAATTAGTCGTCCTATTCTTTGCTATATTTATCATCTTATTAGTCGTTGCAGTCTCGTATCTAACCTCGATAGAATCTGAAATACCTACCTACTCAGAGAGCTCAAACGACGATATAACGCAATTGGGAGCCGAGTTGGATGAAGAGTTAACATTAAATGGCAACCACTCAAATCTTGATAAACCCAGCTTTATTACGCCTAACATCACCTTTGATTCTTACCAATCTTCATTCGGTCCATTACCCAGTTCTTTAAGAGGCACTCGTATACCAGCCGCATTTGAACTTGATCCTGACGGTCACTTGATTGTTACTTCATCCATAAAATCCGTGATTGAGTACTTCCTTTCTGCGACTGGCGAAGAACCGATTGGAACGATCATTGAGCGTATTAAAGAGTTTTTCACACAACAACTCGAAGATCCGGCCCGCTCAGAAGCTCTGGAAGTGTTAACACAATATATTGCGTATAAAGAGTCATTATCCGTATTAGAAACTAACCTAGCTGAAAACGTAAAACTCGCCGGTAAAAGCAGCGATTACTTAACCATGTTCCAATACCGACGCGATGCAAGAAAGAACAACTTAAGCCCAGAAGTGTACGAAGCATTTTTTGCAGATGAGGATAAAGAAGACAGCTACACCGCAAGCGTATTAGAAATTCAAAACAACCAAGCGTTAACCGCCGAAGAAAAAAGAGCCCAATCCATTGCTATGGAAGCCCTGCTCCCACCTCAAGAACAAGCAGTAAAACAAGCCGAACGAACTCGGGAAAACTTAAAGCAAAATATCCAAACAGCTCGAGCAACGGGCGCAAGTGAAGAAGAAATATTCCAGATGCGATCCGAAGTCTATGGCTATGAAGCGGCTGAACGATTCGCGGCAGCGGATGCGAAAAAAGCACAATGGGAAGCGCGCTACCAATCGTATCGCAGTAAAAAGCAGAGCATATTAAATAACGAAGGCCTTTCAAATACTGATAAGGCTAATGAGATTCAAACAATGCAAAACGAGCTTTTCAATTCAAGAGAGCAAAGAAGACTTTCAACACTGGATCGTTTAAGCGACAAACAAACGAAGTAGCAAATAAATCCTGCTTAAAGCCCTATGCCCTTCAAACTGTGATCAACGACATATTCCAGATTCGCTAATGGTTTTTCAGCTCTAGCCATTGATGCTGTGCCTCTCAACATCGTAGCAAGGCAAAACGCCTTATCTTCTGCATTAATATTTAAGCTTAAACGTTTTGCTTCTGGATCTTCCAGAAAAAAACCAGTCAATAATGACTGAATATATTCCCCCGCTTGAGTCAGTAAAGTTCTTGCCTCTTCAGGAATGTCACCACTCGCGACTTCTGACTGACATAAAACAATGTAGCATCCCTTAGGATGGTCTGTTTCGCACTGGCCAGCAACAATCGACATTAAATAATTTTTCAAACGTGTTTTCAGAGGAACGCCCAACTCATGCAAAAGCTGTATTTGATCCTTAGCTCTTCTCTCGATATAGAATTGAGTTGCTTGTACAAACAATGCTTCTTTATTTCCAAATGTGCTGTACATACTCGGCTTGTTGATTCCCATGCTTTGGGTAAGATCTGAAAGAGAAGCGCCTACAAACCCTTTTTTCCAAAAGACATCCATTGCAGCTATTAAAGCCTGTTCTTTATCAAACCCTCGCTTACGACCTGCCATAAGACCTCTCAAGTTATAAATTAAGCATTGACTTATTGTACCGATCGGTATAATTTATTTCAAATATACCAATCGGTACAAAATAAAATATTCATCATTCATAAGATAAAGAGATCACAAATATGAGCATTTCAATCGAAAATAAAGTTGCTTTAATCACGGGTGCAAACAGAGGTATTGGTAAATCAATTGTTGAGTCATTCATAAAACACGGTGCAAAGAAGGTCTATTTAGCGGTACGCGATATATCATCCACTAAAGCGTTAAAGACTCAGTTTGGGAATAAGGTAGTCACAATCCAAGCGGATGTATCCGACGGAGAATCCATCACGCGTTTAGCAGAAAGAACAAAAGATGTTGAAATACTCGTCAACAACGCAGGCGTTCTCGTGCCATCTTCCCCTTTAGGAGATAATGCAGAGAAAGCCTTAGCGAAAGAAATCGATGTCAATGTATTTGGTTTACTCAGAGTAGCGAACGCCTTTGCAGACATTCTGGAAAATAATAAAGGCGCTCTTGTTCAGCTTAACTCAATCGCCTCAATGAAGAACTTCTCCGACCTATCGACCTATTCAGCCTCTAAAGCAGCGTCATACTCTTTAACACAAGGCCTAAGAGAAAAGTTGGGTGAAAAAGGAGTGAGTATCCTAAGTGTTCATCCAGGTCCAATTGTCACGGATATGGCCGCACAAGCAGGCTTTGCAGAAGGAGATACAACATTAAGCGTTTCAGAAGGCATTGTTACCGCCCTTAAGAAAGGAGAGTTCCATCTATTTCCAGATGTTATGGCAAAACAATTTGAAGCAGCCTATCAAAGCTTTTCAGATAATATAGTCACAGCAGATTTGTCTGAGTAGCTCCTTAGAAACCCCTTCTTCTCTGGAACAAAAAACCTAGATGAGTAATCATCTAGGTTTTTTGTTCTTCGATGAAATTCACCCTATGGCAGTTACTCACCAAACCGCAGGTCAAGCAGTGATTGAGACCCTGCTCGCTGAATAAGCGCCATTAAACAGTTAAGTAAGAAACAAAAACTAAAAAGGGTCAATGCGTTACGCATCGACCCTTCATTTATAAAATATCACGCACTACGACTGTTTCAGCTCATCAATCATTGACTGCATCAAACGTCTGACCTTGTCCGACTCTTGACTTAATAAAGCTTTACGTTGTTCCAGATCACTCGGTAAATCCGCCATCGTAATCTCGGGGTGGTAAAGCTTGTACATGACTTTAAGTTCTTTTAATCGCTTCAATAAGGTTGGGATACTCAGTAACCGTGTCTCCTTAATCCGATCAAAACTTTTCTTAGGTAACTTACTTAATACCCGATCAAGCTTATTTGAAACGGGGATCGTTTTGGCCCAATTTTCGGAGCCTTTGTGTACCAGAACAAGAATCGGCACATTTAAGCGCAATGAGAACTCTACAAAACGAGGACTTAGAAAAGGCTCGATATCCAACCCGTTTCCATAATTACTGTTTTCACCTTCTGGTTTCACAAACAGATCGGTGAAACCTTCGTTTTCCATCTTTTCCAAAAATTCATCAAAGTTAAGTCCACGGTCAACTTGAGTGATGTACTGAATCGCATACTTATACAAAGGAATTTGATAGAACAAACGCCACATAATGGCTATAGGCTTCCGCTCTTCTCCCCCACTCTCCATATATAACTTATTCAGCGTAATAGTACTTGCTAAAGGACCGAGCATCGGACCGTGATTTAAAGCAACCACAAGTTGAGGGTATTTTTTCAGAATATCACTCATATCATCGGACGACGGATGGAATGAAATTTTCTTTGCCAGAGCTTTAGTCATTGCGCCTGCGACTAAAGAGAAATCTTTAATGCTTTTCATGGAAACTCACTTAACGTTATATCCGATCTACTTCACACAGCGGCCGAAAGCACTGAATGGAGATAAAACCCGGAACTCTACTTGGTTTGCTTCCTACTCGCAATAAACAAGGATAAGCAACGGTATTCTTAGCCTTTCAAAAGCTAGTTATCACTCACTTTTTAATTCAGGCAAAACAGAAAATAACCATTATTGAGAAAAAACACAGCGGCATTTGATGGGCTAAACTAGTATCAGGTACACAATACTTATCATCTATTTACACAGTCATTTAACAAATTTTGGGTTAAGTCGATGAGAACTTTTAGCATTTTTTTTCGCAAAGCATGTCTAATTCTATTAGTAACACTGAGCTATGGCTGCGCATCTAGCTCTTCCTCGGTAAGTTCATTAAGTGTCACTTCATCTCGACCGCCACTGCATGAAGCAGCGCTAATAAGTGATGTAAACACCATGCAACGATTACTTATAAAAGGCGCAAACCCAAATGAAGCCGATAACTCAGACTTCACCCCCATTCATTGGGCCGCTGCCAGTCAAATGGGTAGAAACAGAGAAATGATAGAGCTATTAGTTCAACACGGCGCCGATCCGAATAAAGCCTTGAATAAGGCTAAAATGGTACCTCTTCAGTTCGCCTCAACACCAGATGCTGCAAGAGCATTAATTCAAAGCGGTGCTCGCCTTGACACGAGAGACATTAGCCAAAGTACTCCTTTACACAGTGCGACCAACCCGGAGGTTGCACGTATTCTTCTTGAGAATGGTGCCAACCCTAATGCGACAAACGCAATGGGGTTAACTCCGCTTGAAAGTCATAAACAAACTCTGCCGCATTTTGGTAAAGAAGCGATCTATGCTCCCGCAAGAAAACAATACCAAGATACCATTGCTTTACTGGAGCGCTTTCAAAGTAGTGGTTCATACCTGAACCAGTCTCAGAAAAATACGGCATGGGGAAGCACCAGACAAGAAGGCTCTGCACCTAGAAGTGCTGGCATGGCGGTGATTGGATTAGAAATTGAAGAACCTCTTTATAATGAGCACAATCCAAACCAAGAAGGCTATACCGATGATCAGTATTACAATGATAACTCAACAAACAATGCAATGGACCCTTCGTCTTATAGTGACACCAATTATGGTGACGCCAATGCGTATCGGGTAGATCCATATGAAGCGGAACAAGAAGCAAAAACACTTCAGGACAATCAGATGTGCCCTATGTTCGATAATAACTGGTACTACACAGGCAACAGTTGCAAGAATGATACAGCACATGGAATAGGAACAGCCATTAATCCCTATGAACAAACTCGTTTTGAAGGGATGATTCAGTCAGGTTATCCAATTAAAGGCGCACTCTATCAGTTTGATGAAATCACATATGAAGGGGATTTTTCGGACGGCTTAGCGCACGGCTCAGGCATTTGCTACTTTGAGAGCTCACCAGAAGAATGTAAATACTATAAAGGGCAACGTATAGATACCCTTCATAAACAGAGGCAAGAATTTCAAAGACAACAAGAGCAACGCCAACAAGAACAAATATCCCAATCCCGCCGTAACCCTTCTGAAGCGACTTACGGTGATCGAGTATACTCTCAACCGGAGGCAGGGTTTGGTGAACAAAGATACGATACCAGTTATGAAGAACCCGAAGATGCAGCAGATTCACTAGGCGACGCGATTCAAGACGAAGTCATAGACCGAGGAGCAAAATACTTATTTGATGAACTGTTTTAACTTACTTAATGATACACACGACTTATTGGCTGCGGGCTTACATTCAATATGACTTTTCTTCAGGCAATAAAAAAGCCCGAACGCGTGAGCGATCGGGCTTCTGCTATACCATAAGGTATAAATAAGGCGCTTGACGATGACCTACTCTCACATGGGGAGACCCCACACTACCATCGGC
>JADFAD010000004.1 GCA_015665455.1 Oceanospirillaceae bacterium
TTTAAGTAATCTGAATTAAATGGAAATAGTGGAGTAGTGGTAAGACGTAGGCCTTTTTTGTGTACCGTCTAACAACTCGCTGTTGCGAAACCCAAAAAAGCGCGGGTTCGCAAAGCTAAACTCATTATGGCGTGAGCAAGTTTCGCTCAATATCCATTTTTTTGTGAAGAATTCGGACTACAAGAATTTTAGAGTTCGAGCCTGTTTTATAAAATATGATGTAGCTACCTATAGGAAATTTTTTATAGCCTGTTTTAATCTCATCGCATGCCTTACCAACTAAAGGAGAATCAGAAAGCATATGGAAAGTATCATCAAACTGTTTTATGTAAACGTTTCTCTGATTTCTACCCCATTCTTCATGAGTATAGAGCGCTATTTTTTTCAGATCAGATTTAGCTGCATTAGTTAATTCAAATGGCTTCATTCCTTTGTTTCGCCATCGATCTCATCAACAAATGCATCCAAGCTATATTCGGCAATACCACTTTGTTCACCTTCAGTAAGCAGTCTTCGAAGGGCCTCTGTTTTAGTTTCTGTACGCTCAAGCAATCTCAAACCAGCCCGTACTACCTCGCTTGCAGAGCCATAACGTCCAGTGTCCACCTGGCTAGCAATAAAACCGTCAAAGTGCTCTCCAAGAGTAATGCTTGTATTTTTAGCCATAATTCACCTCGTTTATACCAATATATACCTAATTATGGTATAAAAGCCATAACAAGGCAAGGCACAAGACCTCCGGTTACTGTCACATTTTGTGCAAAAAACGCACAAAAGTCGCCATTAACCTCCGTGCGTAACTGCAGGCGTTACAAGTATTCGTCTAAATTCTGAAGTGGAATTACCACTTGAAAATTTGGCTCAAAAGCTAGATAGATCTAAAAACTATCTTATAAATCAAGCAATAAAAGAGTTTGTGCAACGGCAGTCAATGGATGATTCGCGTTGGGAAGAAACATTAGAAGCTTTAAACTCAATCAAGTCTGGCAAAGTAGTCGATGGTAATGAAGTCGCTGTGTGGCTTGATAGCTGGGGAAGCAATGAAGAGTTATCGCCTCCTAAAGTATGAATATTCAGTACTCACCAGAAGCAATTGATGAATTGGTTCGGCTCCGAGAGTTTATTGCGGCAAAGAACCCATATGCCGCAAAACACATTGCACAGAAACTTCTTTCTGGTATCGAAAAACTCAAAGATTTTCCTGAAATAGGTTTATCGGTTCAGCGATCACCTGAACCTGAAAAGATCAGAGACCTATTTATTACTAATTACACTGTTAGGTATCTTATAGGTCAGGAAACGATTTTTATACTTCGCATTTGGCACGGTAAAGAAATTGAAAAAGACTTGTAATCGGGTAGCCGGAGGTATCTAGCCTCCACATCACCCTGCATGCGGGTCTACTCCAAGAGCACTTTGTCGTTTCACCCGGGCGCGCACAGGGCGTTTCATTTAGAATGGTGAAGCTTAATCCAACCATCGCGTAACGAATAAAGCCCCTGGGATCTTAAATACTCTAATGATAGTGCTTAGTTGATACCCGGAGTTTTAGAGCTACGCCATGGGCCTTTACTGGTAATGCCACAAGCAACAGCGGCTTGAACATGAACACCTCGCTTCATCAAGTTTCTTACCTTGGTTAGGGGCTTTCACCACTGACGCCAATAAGCCATCCGTACTTTGCGTCGAATCCTGTGATCCAGATCGACACAGAGTTGATAGCTGTTAGTGATACCAAAGTAATTAATCCAGCCTCGTAGATACTGGCTGATTTTGAATAGCTGGTATTTCATCGACACGCCCCAATTACGGTTTGTTAATCGCCTTACTTGCTGTTTAAATTTCAACAGCGTTTTTGGGTACCATTGAATGCGTTCTGCTCGGAAGGTAAACCCCAAGAATTAGCTTTCACTGGTTTTAACTACGTGGCTTTTGGTTTTGTTAACGACTAACTTTAAGCGGTGTTTCAGGTATCTACTGATACTATGAAGCACTCGTTCACCTGCACGCGTACTCTTCATTAAGATCGTGAAGTCGTCAGCATAGTGGGTAAATTTATGACCTCGTTTCTCAAGTTCTTTGTTTAGCGGATCTAGCATGATGTTGGCAAGTAATGGCGATAGTGGCCCACCTTGCGGAACACCTTCTCGGCTCTCATTAAAGTGTCCGGTTCTATTAGACCAGTACAAGTGGTTCTGAATTCATTATGCTGGCATTCTTGCTAAATATATTTTGGGGGCTAATCGGATGAACTCAACTTCTCGAGATATAAACCAGCTTTTACCTCTTTAAGTCACACGATAGTTTCACAAGCAATGGTGGACTCATGCGATGTTGCGCTTAGCTTGTTTCTGCTTCTCTGCTTCTCTGCTTATATTCTTCTTTCAACATGACATTAAGTTCTTTAGGTTAGTTTTGAGTTTATGGCTTTGATTGCTCTTGAATTAGATGTTAGAACTCTAGTGTGATGAGTCTTTATGTGTGTTCTTAGGAGAATTTAATGGGATATTTGTACCTTACGATAGCGATAGTTGCTGAAGTCATAGCCACGTGTGCACTTAAATCATCTGAAGAGTTTTCGAAATTAGCGCCTAGCGTTATCGTGGTGATAGGTTATGGTGTGGCTTTTTATTTTTTGTCGCTTGTTCTCAAAACGATTCCAGTGGGTATGGCCTATGCAATGTGGTCCGGTTTGGGGATTGTTTTGATATCAATTGTTGGGGCTGTGATGTTTGATCAGAAATTAGATTTACCCGCTGTGATTGGTATGTTGTTAATTATTACCGGAGTTGTTGTCATGAATGTGTTTTCAAACTCAGTGAGCCATTAGCAACAGTAAAAGAGCATCGTTGAAAGTCACAGAGAAATGAGGCGCTTATAATGCCTCCATTGAAGTATTTGAACTGGTTGATAGAGACTAAATATTCGCGTGAGTTCCGTTATTTTGGTGTAATACACAGGGCTTGTGTTTAAGTATTCAAACCACAGAGGCATAAGCATCAAGAAATAGCGATAAAGGGTTTGTTTTTATCTCTAAAGTTTTGGAAGCGAATTCTATCGGTATGATTATAAAAAATATATAAATCAAAAGCTTGTAGGTAGAAATATGAAAACATGGCAGTGTGTAGTGTGTGGCATTATTTATGATGAAGCTCAAGGATGGCCTGAAGAAGGTATCGCACCAGGAACCGCATGGGACGATGTGCCTAGTGATTGGTTGTGTCCTGATTGTGGCGTGGGCAAAGAAGAATTTGAAATGATGGAAGTGGCATGATCTGCTGTCGTTTCTCTCTTTGTCAGTACTGATTAGAAGTTATGAAATGCTGCACAAGATGACCTACGATGGTCCAGACTTAGTAGGAAAATTTTAACTGATTTTACTGCTTGGTTCGTTTAGTAAGACATTCAAACCGTGGGAAGGCAATATATCTCATTAAGTTTAGAGGCTAGGCGGTTTATTGAGAGTAAGTCTTAGATTAAAAAATTCTTATTCTTGATAATGGTGGACTTGTGCAGCAGGCCATTAGAATGCAAAGAGTGTATATTTTCGTTTAGGTAAATGGCTTTGGTGTATACGTTGATTCATTGGTAAATGGGTACGTTAAATATTGCTGATGATGTATTCTTTTGGTCGGGAAATGCTTGAAAAGAACGTACGGTTGTTAGATCCTGCCTTTTTTAATTTTCAAAGGCTATAAATATGCTAAAAGCATTTCGCACCATCAGTATTCTTGAAGGCTTATCGTATTTGATGATTTTAAGTGTGACTCTTGGTGTGCTTAGCAGAGAGTTTGTGTTTTATATTGGTATGACACATGGTGTGTTGTTATTGATCTATATGGCCCTTTCCTTAGCCGTCGCTCATTTAAAAAGCTGGTCTTTAAAGATTTGGTTATCTGTATTTCTAGCGTCACTTCTTCCTTTTGCGTTTATTTTCGTTGAACTTTATTTACAAAAATCATCGTCAGACGAAGGTTTAATGGCTGAATCGTCTTGATTCTATTTTTGGCGCCGAATTGTTTAATAAGAATAAACCGCTTAAGACTTATCCTTGGTTGTCTAGCGCTATCTTTATTCCTCATGATTCTGCTGCAAAGTTGAACCTTGAAACACTAATATGTGCTTTAGGAGGGTAAAGGTGAAGAGCTTTCTGGGTCTATTTTGCATATGTGTGTTTGTCTTATTTGGTTGTACTAATGATAAAGTTATAACGAAGGGGCAATCATTTGTCCTTCCTTATTCTGCTTTTGGGCCTCCATCCATGAGTGGACAGCTTCTTGGCAATGAATGGTATCAATGGTTGCCTCATGGTGACTCTAGACCTAGAGAATATCCTGTTAACGTTGTTGTATATCGTGATATTTCTCTATTAGATATTCAAAATTTATATCCTGTTAATCAGACGACTGAAAGTGATTTCCGATACATAATGTACTCTGAGGCTATTAGGTACTTTGATTATAACTTGCAAGATGTAATGGCTATGGAAGAAGGTTTTCCTATGGGCACATTATCCAAAGAATTGAGTGATATAAAAAAGCTTCTAATCAATGAATTTAACAATTAACTTCATTCTTGTAGTGTATTTCTAATGGCCGTTATTTTGTTCAAACCTTAAATATATATCGTTATTAATTAGAAATAGAACATCGATAATAGACACCCCAAGTCATAATCGATGCAAATGTCATGGCTATGAGTGTCGCGATGGCGGCACCATTGATTCCGTATAAAGGGATTAGCCAAAGGTTACAAACCGCATCGATGGTTAGGGTCGTTATGCCTATAAGAATGATGGGTTTACCTTGATTGGAATATTGTAACCAGGTGGATGAGAATGCTGTGAGCGCCCATAGCGCATAACCAATTATTAAGTACATCATGGCATCTTGGGCGTTGAGGAAATCTTTGCCAAAAAATGAAAGTAGCCACTGACCCGCAATAATTAAGAATACCGTGATGGTAATTACGGAAAGGGTGATCAGCTTTTGGCCTTTCCAAAATAAGGCCCTAGCACTTTTTACTTTGTTGAGGTCCAATGCAGAGCCAATTAATGGTAGGAAAAGCCCTACAATGGTGGTTTGTACTACAGGAAGTATGTGAGCGGTTGTAGAGGCTGCTGCGAAAACTCCAACCTCATGTTCATCCGCTAATACTTCTAAGAAGAATAAATCAATTTGATTGAGCGCAAGCGCCACGAGCGTTGCAAGCATCATTGGGATAGAGAGCTTTAAGATTCCTCGGCTTTTGAATGCTTGAGGAGCGCGTTCCATTTCTACTAAGTTCAATTGTCTGATCTTATGCCATTGCCAGATAATGATGATGCCAGCAGCAATAATGCCACCAATGATCACTTGCCATAGTTTGACGATCGGTAATGCGGAGATGAGCAATAAAACGAACGTGGTTTTTAATATGGGGAGGGCAACGCGCCAAGGTAGGTTTGACAGTGCAAGTCGCTTTGCCGATTGAAGAACTCGGCTTAATAGAGCCCCAAGCGCAATAAGCGGAATGGCAAACGACATAAGCAGTATGGGGTGGTGTTCTTTTGTGTCGGTAGTGCCAAGGTGAAAAAAGCTTATGACGCCAGTAAAGAAAATAATGACGATCGATAAACCAACAGCGATAGCAAAGTAAAACCGCAAAAACTCCCAAACAGTCCGGTTATTTCCCTGTGATAAAGGGCCGGACAAAATGCGTGGTGCGACTCGATCCCCCCCGAGCAAGCATATAACACTAGTGATCACGATAAACGCATAGGCGACTTTATAATCACCGTATTCATGGCTTGGTAACGCGTTGCTGAGTGTTAGGTTGAATAGATAATCTGCAACAAACCCGAGAATGACGCTTGAGGCAAGAATGAGGCTACCATTTTTTAAGTAGTCGGGTGATAAGTGTGCGTCTACGTCCTTAGTTGGCATGGTTCAGCTCTTTATATTTCTAACGAAAATGCTTCATAGTTTTTGAAAATTTAACTGGGCGTTATTGGTACAAAAATGAATACGCAATTTTTGTTCAAGCTTTCTAATTATTAACGTGTTTATTTCTTTGAAGTCAATTTATTACTTAACAATTTATTGTTGTTTTGTGTCTGAATGTTTTTCTAAGTTGCTGATTGATAGTAAGTTTCGATTGAATCCTCATTCGCATATTGATGTGTTTCACAAACCTTTAATTTACGCCGATTAGCCGATGTGAATTTGAGGCTTGGTTCCTATAATTCCATCATCAAATTCAGAGATAGGTCTTAGATTTCGGCCTTCTGATTTGGTTGGCTATTGGGGTAGCCATAACATTATAGAGGTGAATAACGTTCGTTATTTATTAAACAACACGACCAAGGAGCAGTGTTTATGTTGTTTTACAGGCAAAAAGAAAAGAATCAACCTCATCCGAGGTTTGGTCTTAAATCCAGTCTTTTTATGGCGATAGCAGGTGCATCGTTCTCTAGTTTTTCTTTACAAGCGAATGCATTGCCAACGTCAGTATTCGAACAATCAAGCGGGTTGATGTTTGATGGTGCATCCTTTGAGTCTTTTACTCATCAAAATGATTTTGAGATTAATGACGGTGCCGTCGCATTTTGGTTGAAAACTACGGCTATAGGCAGTCGACAGGGTCTATGGTCAAAAGATTCAAGTGGTTATGATACAGGCGGGCATGTGAGCATTATGCTTGAGCCTGATGGTCGTGTTCGATATCGAATACAAAGTACGACTGGCACCGTGGAACTGTACAGTACAACTCAATTGAGCATTGATACTTGGGATCATATTACAGCGAGTTTTGGTGCCGATGGCGCTAAATTGTATGTTAACGGTGTGCTGGAGGATTCGAATAATTACTCGGGCGGGCTAGGTGATTCTTCAGGTGGGGCGGGTAACTTTGAACCCTTTGTTGTCGGCGCTAATGCTTGGAGCAGCGATGATTTAAAAGCCACGCCTGTTCAAAACTATTATGACGGTGAACTCCGTGGGCTGAACATCTTTGGTGATCATGTCAGTGGTTCCGACGTTATTGAAATCAAGGATTCAACTGATCCAGAAGCTCCTGTCGTTGTTGAACCTCTGTTTCCTCCCGCTCTGTTTGAGCTGTCAGATACATTAGCGTTTGACGGGGGATCCTATCATGAGGTTCCTCACCAAGATCTTTTTCTACTGAATGATGGTTCTGTTTCTCTGTGGTTTAAGTCGAGCAACGATGGCGTCCGACAGGGGTTATTTTCGAAAGATTCCAGTGGTTATGATACGGGCGGGCATACCAGTCTAATGATTGAAAGTGATGGCCGCTTACGGTTTCGTTTTCAAAGCACGACCGGAACGGAAGAGCTCTATGGTTCGACGCATATCACCAAAGATGAATTGCATCATGTGTTAATAAGCTTTGGTTCGGAAGGCATGCAGCTGTATCTCGATGGGGAATTAGAGAGTGAGAACAGCGCCACATTAGGTTTAGGCAGCCAGTCTGGGGGCATCGGTAATTTTGAGCCCATTGTACTTGGTGCGAATGCTTGGAAAAGTGATGATCTGATCGCGACCCCTGTTGAAGAGCACTTCAAGGGTGAGATAAGTCATTTTAGTCTGTTTGGATCTCAATTAAGTATCGAAGAAACCTTGGCTTTATTCAATGAGGGGATACCCAGTGAGGGTAGTGGCCCCGCCGTTGATCAATTACTAGATAATCAGGTTGGCCCTATGATCTATTCGGGGGACGCTTATCAAACTATCCCTCACCAAGACGCGTTTTTAACTGATAACGGTACTGTCGGGTTTTGGTTAAACATCGATTCTGTTGGAAATCGACAAGGCTTATGGTCTAAGGATGCCAGTGGTTATGGCACGGGTGGTCATATGAGTATCATGCTGGAGCCCGATGGACGAATTCGTGCGCGTATACAGAACTTGGAAACCAGCATTGAGTTATACAGTGATACTCAATTGTCTGCTGGTGACTGGGTGCATGTGGCAGTTGTTTTTGGTCAAGAAGGCTTGAAGCTATATGTTGATGGCGCACTGGAGAGCAGCAATGATTACGTTGGAGGTTTCGGTGCTACTTCAGGAGGAACAGGTAACTTTGAACCCATTGTTTTAGGCGCAAATGCTTGGGCCAGTGATGATTTGTCGGCGTTGCCCGTTAAAGAGTATTTCACTGGGACATTAGAAAATGTGATCTTTTATTCTGAAGAGTTCACTTCGGAAGCAGTTAGTCAATTACAAACAGATACGGCCCCGGAAGAAACGGATACCACCAACCCTTCAGCTCCGTCTCAATTACCTCTTGCGAACTTACAAACGTTTTATGATGCCTTTTTAGGTGGGTTTATTATGCCGAACGGTTTGTCTGGAACGAGTGATGAAGGCGACTCTATTTCGTTTATGGCCGGTAAAGCCAGAGCTGGGTACAACCGTTTAAATCATTCTTTCTTTATGGGGTCTCGTTCTGCTGGTGCAGATGTGTTGGCAATAATGGAGCTGAAATTGCCTGAAGATTCTGAATTAGGTTTATCTGAAGCCTTTTTTCCTATTGCTGATACGGTACTTCAAAATTGGTCGAGCTTTGTGAATACAGATCGTATTCCTGAGTTGAAGTATTCAGACAATGATTATCAGGCGAACCGTGAGTTTGGCGGTTTCTTTTACGATGCAAATACCGATGAACTTTGGGCAAATACGTATAAAACATACAGTGGTGGCAGCTTCTCAGAGGAAATCATGCGGGTGGATGCTGCTTCAGATTTGAATGTATCGACGGCGAAAGGCGGTTGGAATTATGAAAATCGCGATCAAACGGCAGGGTGGATTGTCGAAGTTCCAGCGCAATGGGTTGAAGCGCTGGATACATCCATGCTCGTGGGCTTTGGTGCAGGTATCTCTAACCAACAGCGTTATAGCTTAGGCCCAAGCATGATGTCCGTGGACTTTAGTGAAGCACTAGAGGATTCCCGTAATACCTTAGATCAGACCGAGTTTATGAACTGGGCTTATATTGATGAATGGTATAACTACTACCCAGGTATGGGAGCTGGCTTGTACGGGAACTATACGAACACACTGGAAAATTATAATGAATACAATCAACAGGGAACTGCGTTTGATGGGCAGCTTGAGGCTGACATCATTCCTGCAGATAACGATGTTTGGACGCGCATGAGTTCTGCAAGTATTGGGTTCATTATTCCAGGGACTCGTACCTATGCAGTGCTTGGTCAGGCAGGCGGTACTGTGAACGGGGGAGGGTACAAAATTGTGGACAGCGAAGGCAATAAGTCAGGTGGGCCAACAGCGGCTTATGGTGATTATCTACCTTATTACTGGTTGTTTGATTTGAACGAGATCTTAGCTTTACAGGCACCAGGCCAATCAATCAGAGATGCGGTGCCGTATGAATACGGTGCTTTCCCCATCGTACAAGGTGCACCGGATATGCCTCGTAGCGGTAGTTTTGATCTTCATACGGGTCGATTGTATTTGATTACCGCGCCATCAGGGGCAGGCACTTCTGGGCAACCTCCTCATGTTTATACGTTTAAATTTGAGGGGGAAGGTGAATAATTCATTTATTTGAATGAATTAAATCAATGCTGTTGTTAATCTGGTTCACTTGGAAGCCTCTGTTCTCTTAGAGGCTACTCAACAGTACTCAGGCTTTGATAAGGCCAATAAATAATTTTAAGAACGATGAGTAGGCTTTCCTATGTGATAAACAAGGAGGTGGGTTTTGTTGACACGATTAACAGCAGCAATGATATGTTTGGTACTAGGGATGAGTGCAATGGCGAGTTCAAATGCTAATCGAGGAATGACAGTTTCTCTGTTTTCTGAAGTGAAAGGGCGGATCACGCTTCACGGTGAGCCTATTGAAGGAGCACTGGTGACACGGGAATACACGTTTACTTGGAGTGATAAGAAACGAACTGAAACCACCTACACCGACAAAGAAGGCCGATTTTCTTTTGATGAAGCGACGGGTACGATGATTCTAGGCCGTTTCTTACCTCATGAACCCGTGATTCCGCAAGCCATCGTTGCCCACCATCAGGGAAAAGACTACGAGGTTTGGATGAACTCCAAGCGTAACTACGACAGCATGGGAGAGATGTATTCGTTGGCCGATTATCGTGAAGTCAATAATCCGGTAATTAATGCGTTTCGGGAAGGGTATATATTATTGGAATGTGAGTTAGCGTCTAAGGAAAGTAATACTGACGATTCAGGGCTTATTCCTCAGTCTTTTAATTTTTATTCTGCTGTTTACAGTCTATGTGACATGCAGTTCCCGTATCAACAAGCCGTAGATCGGGCTGGTTTGGCCGTCAAGGCGCGTTCAGAAGCGCTAATAGCTCAGATTGACGCCTACTTGTCTGAAAACTCAGACGCCTTGTCAGGTCTTAACCAAGAAGGGTTGGAGTCTTATACGGGCGCTACGTTTTCTCGTATCGATTCCGTTCGATTTTATGGTGATCCATCGTTAAACGATCATTCTGAGCATTACACGTCCAAGACAGTATCGGTCGATTTAAACGCTGAGGTGCTAATGTTGTTAAGCTTGAGTAACGGCAGCAGTTTAAAGGCTAGAGCATGGTTGAGCGATGCTCGGTTTGTTATCAGCCCAGAATATATTCGTTTTGAACCACATATTAACGCTTTCGTATTTAACAAGTTTAATATTGATCCTACTGAATCCATTGATTAACGACATGGCTAATAACCGTCTGTGCCGAATAGGTGTGCTTCTTGGGTGTCCAACCATAGTGGGTATTTGGTCATGGTTTTAGAGAAAATTCGGCTGTTTAAATGTTCAATAAGCCAAGCTTGAAGGTTTGGGTAGGGGGCTTGTAGGTACCATCGGCGATCTACTTTAGCGAATTGGCGAACAAAGGGAAGCAAGGCATAATCCGCTAAACTGGGTGTGTCTCCCATAAAAAACTTATGTGCAGTTAAACGTTGTTCAAGATGATGAATGAAAACTTCGCATTGGCGCCGATAATAGATTTCGGACATTTCACGATAACGCTTGGCAAATTTGTATTTTTCTAATAGTACTTTGAATTTTTTATCGTTTCGATGAATCAGCTCAAGCATCTTGGGTAAGGCTTCGTCATCACTGTTATAAAGTAAGTCTTGTGGATCGTTTCTTTCCAATGCCCAGATCATGATGTCTAGGCTTTCATCGATGACGGTTGTTTCTTCCACCACCAAAATAGGAACCGTTCCTTTGGGGGATGCTTCAAGCATCTCCGGTGGTTTATTCTTTAGTACCACCGCGCGTAACATAACCGGTTGTTTAGCGAGTAGTAGCCCCATCCTAGCTCGCATGGCGTAGGGGCAGTGTTGTAAAGAATAGAGTACTGGCAGTTGCATAGTGTTTTTTAAGTCTGTGGGTGTATTGGCGTATGATATCTCGATTATTAGTGAAAACTAAAGATTGAATAATTACGAGCAATAAGCGTAAATTACGATTTATTCAATAATTGTTAAAAGAGATACGAACTTGAGTCAAAATCCACTAGAAATATTGTCTGATGTAGCAACTGAAGCTCATACTCGCATTCAGCAGGACTTTAAAAAGATTGATCCGATTGTGGGTGTCAGCCAGAAAATGCGTGCCAGTGGCATACCCGCAGATGTTATGACCATTGATTGCTTAAAAACAGGTAAGCGGATTATTTTGATATTACAAGATCAGCAGCCGGGGGTGATTAGCTATCAATTTTCATTTAAAGCGAAAGATCCCGACGATGAGTTCAAGCAGATAGCGTTTTCCGAGTTAGATGCAGATAAACTCTATGAGTGGATTCATACCTATTTTTCAGTGGCTTAACGAGTTATTAAAACTAACAAACTATTAAAACTAAAAAGGCAGAATTTAGAAACTCTAAACTCTGCCTTTTTAATTTGTACGGTAACCCAGCTTTTATTTTAAAGGCCTTGTGTGTATTGAGCGTTAGTCGATACCGTTACCATTTCATTTAACTGGCTTTGAGCGTGCTCATCACCGTTCATAATGCTTTCAAAGTGTTTAATCAGTTGGACTTTATCCAAAGATTCTTTTGAACCACTGCCTATGTCCGTTAAATCAATGAAGAACTCATCGAATAAGTCGGAAAGGTCTTCAATGACATTTAAGTTAAGGAACTGCTCATCATTATAAATGCTTGGGTAGCCGCCTTTTTGCTTATCAACGGCAAAAGAAACGCCTTTAACGTTCGTAATGGTTGTCGCTTTTTGGCATTTCAGCATGCAGCCGTCTTCAATGCTTGGTTTTTTACAGCCTACCGTTTGCTGGAAGAAACACTGTCGACTGGTCATCATCAAGATTGGGTGGTAGATGCTGTAAAGTAATTTGAAGTTCTCGGGGCGAGCAATGCTTCTGATTTGCAAACGATTTATTTCATTAGAAATAAATGCACCTGAACAATTCAATTCTTCTTGCATGGTTAACAGTGCGTAAGAATTGGTAGTGTTTAAGAAAGGCCCTGCGATCCAATCTATGTTCATCTCATACGCTTTGTATGCGACACCTGTGTTGTTAGTAACGATACGCTCAGGTTTCACTTCTTCAAGAATTCTGACTGCTTCAATATAGTCTTTACCGATTAAAACAGCAGGGAACCAAGGTATTAATCTTGGATTGTTGTTTAAAATATCGATGAACTTATTGCATCCCTTTTTGAAACTTTCGGGTAGCTTAAAGTAGATGTCTGCATCAGTAACATCACATAAATTCAAATCTTTTTCATCACTGATAAGCAGTGAAAGCGTTGGCTGTTCATTCAACTTTGGATGTTTCTTTAACGGTGAGACTTCGACAGGAGGGATGATTTCAACCGAGTTATTTAATAGAAATGCAGCTTGGTTCTTTAACGCTGTTAAGTCTTTAAAAGGTAGGCTTACCTCTGCATCGAGGTTTGTAAAATCGAACTGTTCGACAGTGTGATTTGCGTCGTTAAAGCTCTTAAAACGTTTTTCTAATGCAGCCGCATCCAGTGTGGATTTATCGGCCGCAGTCAGAAGCAAAGAAGATTGAACTTCAAATGTATTATCTTTCGTTGAAACGACTAAGGTTAACGGTTCACCCAGTTTGCCTGAGAATGTTAAGGTAAGCGCTATTTTATCGATGCTTAGGTATTTAATCTTTTCTTCGAGTTCTGCACCTAACTCGTTTTTATCTTCGTAAAGCGATTCTTTTACTTCTTGGATTTGAACGACGGAGATCGCATTACTTTTTTCAACTGCGTGATTGACGCTATTATCACGAGGGTTATCAATGAACATCGATTTCGTGAGGTCACCTTTTAGAAATAGGTTGGTGAAATCACGGTTGAATACTTTATATAGGTTGGTGTCGTCATCGAGTAACTGACCGGTTTCAACAAACTTGTTGATCTGCTTGCGCCAGCTATCAACCACCGTGTAAACGTAGTGCGCACCTTTGATACGGCCTTCAATCTTTAAAGAATCAACCCCTGCATCTACGAGCTCTGGTAAGTCGAAGTAGGCTGAGTTGTCTTTTAAATTAAGTGGGAACTTGTTTCCTGTCGCTGTCGGTTCATATTCATCACGACATGCCTGACTGCACCGGCCTCGATTGCCTGAATTTCCCACGCTTACAGAGCTTGAGTAGCATTGGCCTGAGAATGCAATACACAGAGAGCCGTGAACGAATACTTCGGTAAGTACGTTTCGGTCATGAGCAAAGGAGGTTAATGTTTTAACTTCTTCAAGGTTAAGTTCACGAGATAAGTTTACTCGAGACGCCCCCACCTTATCTAAGAACGCTATCTGACCTTCATTATGCGTGGTCAATTGAGTTGAAGCGTGTATATCGAGGGTAGGAAAGTGTTTCTTAACGAGATTGAAAACGCCTAAGTCCTGGATGATGATGCCATCAATACCCGTATTTACCAGCTGGTTTAACAGTTTTATAAAGGACTTTATTTCATGTTCTAAGATGACGATATTAAGCGTAAGAAATACTTCACATTCGAACTTATGAGCAAGACGTAAGATACCATTTAGATCATCAAAGGAAAGATTGGACGCACGGTTACGAGCATTAAAGGTGTCTAAACCGCAGTAGACAGCATTTGCTCCAGCAACAATGGCGGCTTTAATCGCTTCTACATCGCCACCTGGCGCCAATAATTCAACTTTATTGCTCATTGCGAAATAACTCACTTAATTCGTTGGTTATTAATTTTGATGCGCGATTTTATCTGTATCTACAACACATTGCTACACGTTAGATGGATAGTGTTTGCTTCGATATCATATAGGGAATTTATTCGGGCTATTTTTTGTTTAGCTTTCAGGTAAATAGAGCGTTAACACTGTTTAATTAGAAACGAGTATTCATTTGTAATGATTTAGGATCAATGGACATTAACGGTCTCTCTAACGCGGGCAGTTTATTAAATATGGTCTTTAGCCATGAATAGAGTTCGTTGATTTCTTGGTTGGCGTGCTCAGTTTTAGGTGTCACGAACCAATAACTTTTATCGATGGGGATTTGTATGGGAAGAGGGAGCTCCAGCAGCCCATTATTAACCCACTTATTGGCGGTGGGGAAAATCCCAAGGGCAACACCAAGCCCATCAGAAGCGGCTTTTAGGGCGGCTAAGTAGGAATCACAGACAATGTTTTCATGTGCTTGTTGAGTGCCTGACTTCCAAAAAAAGGCACCCCAGTTACTCATTTCCGGCGCGGCATAAATCAAACGATGGTTGGCTAGATCACTGAGGTTCGAGATGGGGTGAGATGCCGCGTAGTCTGGGCTGCAAACCGGTGAAACATAGGCTTTACTTAATTGCTTACAGTTGAGGTCTGGCCAGTTTCCATTCCCAAAACGAATGGCTGCATCGATGGATTCTGTATCAAAGTCTACGTACGACATTCGAGCTTCCATGCGAAGTTCTGTGCCTGGTACAAATTTTTCAAACTCTAAATAATTCGGCATGATCAATTCTTGTGCAATGAACAGTGGTGCACTCAAATGTAGAGATGATTTTCTAAAATGACGTGAATATTTTGCGAATCCATTAGAGTGGGCTTCCATAATTTCTTGGGCGATGCCCATGTAGTACTTGCCTTCATCTGTAAGGCTAAGGCTTCTGGTGTGGCGATTAAATAGAGGCTTTCCTAACCAATGCTCAAACGCTTTGATTTGTTGCCCAACGGCAGGTGCTGTAACACATAACTCCATGGCTGCTTTTTTGAAACTTAGGTGTCGTGCTGCGGCGTCAAAAACAGGGATGTATTGTATGGGCGGTGTTTGTTTGTATTGCATGGAGGTAACCATAGAAAATAATATCTTTTTTATACCATAGAATTAGTCATTTGTGCCTCTTTATGAAATAGCATACCTTTTTTGACTTTATATGCATTCAAATCTAAATGGGGAATTAAGGAAATTTATGTTAGTCACGCCGTATTACGCAGCTGTTTTTGGGTTATTGTTTGTTGCTTTAAGCTATCGAATTATTACGCTTCGTCGAAAGTATCAGGTGTCTGTTGGTGATGATAACCACAAAGAGCTCATTCGAGCGATTCGTGTGCACGGAAACTTTTCGGAGTACGTACCGTTCGCATTGTTGCTGATTTACTTTATTGAGGTGACGACAGATAACGTGCTATTTGTTCATGTGTCTTGTCTTATCTTTTTATTCGCCAGAATTTTACATGCGTATGGTGTCAGTCAGGTTAATGAGAACATACGTTGGAGGTTTTATGGCATCTTAACCACCGGCGGTGTAATTTCATTGAGTGCACTTTATATTTTAATTCATGGTCTATTTGGTGCTTGAACGGCGTTAGGTCAATCCATGGGTCTATAGATTAGCTATTTAGGGCATTTACCTTTCTTTTTCACCCGTAAGAGCCATAATCATTTATGGTAACTTCCGTAAAGAAGTAAGGTGTACCGAATGAAAAAGTTAATGAGTCTTGAAGAAGTCATGAGCGATTCCGCCAGTGAGCGCTCAACTGCCAATCAACTTAATTTATTAGTCTCGAATACGAGAGAGTTGGCTCATCATAGAGAGCGCGAACTTGAAAAGCTTCAATCATTACTTGATAAGGTTGAAGAGCATCTTGAAGAAGATAACCTTTCCTGAGCGAACGACTTCAAGTTATGGTGGGGTCTTGAGTCACCAGATATTGAAAGACGCAATGTTTTTATTGGTACTGGGATCTGCCGTTAAATCTCCCGATTAGAAATGCTTTTCCAATATAGGGCGGTCGCCCCATACCTAGATTTTTGTACGTCCATATAATTTGCAGAATCTTTTCTGATTTATACTTGGATGTTTACGATGAAGTTTATTCGTGTTTCAAAGCTTGATGAATACCACAAAAATGAGATTTGGGATCTTTATCGTAAAAAATATCATACCAATAGAGAGCGATTCTTTAGAGGCCTTCCTGTGGATGGGACGGCCGTTCTTTTTACCGGGGAGCATGAACATCACATTGTGGGGTTTTTCTTTTTAGAAACACGAGTTTTTAAATGCAGAAATAAAAACCATAGAGTGATATTTACAAGTGACTTGGTGATCAGTAAATCTTACCAAGGACGACGATTGGCAGAGATTGCAGGTCTTATTTACTTTTTGAAAGATAAAATATTCCACCCTTTTTCTACGCACTACTTGTTTCTGGCGGCAAGTAGTTTTGTAGGTTGTTCTCTTATGATTCGGAACTTTAAAGAGTTTTGGCCGCAACCGGCAAGTAAAACGCCAAGGGAGATGGATTTACTTAAAGATACAGCATCTGATCATTATTTTGGTCGTTTTTATGAAGACTATACAAAAACGGCATTTTTAAATCCTGTTCCTAAATTTAACCCTGTAGGTAACCCTAACAACATGGATCATCGTGGTTACTTGGAGTATTACCAAGATAAGTTGCCAGAAGCGGAAAAAGGGCAGGCGTTGGTTTGCATTGCGCCAATATCCAGGGCCAACTTTAAATCATTATGTTCTCAAACACTGTCAGGCATATTAAAGAAAAAAGCGGAAAAAAAGTGGATCGAAGAAACGAGAAACACGTGGCTATGAAGTAAACCAGTTCTAAGGTTTATGCCCTCACACTGGTAGCTAATACTATTCTAAAGAGGGGCTTAGGCCTCTTTTTATTTGTATGCCCGTTTTTCTATTTATGTTTTGGATGAATAATGTACAGCTTTACTCGACTTTAAGTCGCTTAATCTTTATAGTGCGCCCCTTCTGTATTGGCCTCAAGGTCATGCTGTTTTTTCTTTCTCTTCTCCTAGGAATACGTCTTTGATTTCCACCGCAAACATCACTATGCAGTTTGGCTCTGAGCCTTTGTTCGAAAATATTTCAGCTAAATTTGGCAATGGAAACCGTTATGGTTTAATCGGCGCGAATGGCTGTGGTAAGTCGACTTTCATGAAAATTTTGAGTGGTGAATTGGCGCCAACGTCAGGGAATGTTTCAGTCACGCCAGGCTTTAAAGTTGGTACGCTGAGTCAGGACCAGTTCGCTTTTGAAGAGTATAGCGTTATCGATGCTGTGATTAAGGGTGATGTGGAGCTTTGGGAGGTAAAACAAGAGCGGGATAGAATTTATTCTTTGCCTGAAATGTCCGAAGAAGACGGGATGAAGGTCGCTGATTTGGAAACTGAATTCGCCGAAATGGATGGCTACAGTGCGGAAAGTCGTGCAGGTGATATCTTGTTAGAAGCGGGCATTGCAGAAGAATATCACTTCGGTTCTATGGCTCAGGTTGCTCCTGGATTGAAGGTAAGAGTGTTGTTAGCGCAAGCGCTTTTTTCTAACCCTGATATTTTGTTATTGGATGAACCAACCAATAACTTGGATATTCATACCATTAACTGGCTTGCGACGGTATTGAACCAACGTAAGTGCACCATGATCATTATTTCTCACGATCGACATTTCTTAAATTCTGTTTGTACGCACATGGCGGACATTGATTATGGTGAGCTTCGGATTTATCCGGGGAACTATGAATACTTCATGGAAGCGTCTGCGTTAATACGAGAGCAGTTGCATTCAGAGAATGCAAAAAAGAGTGCTGAAATTGATGAGCTGCAAGCGTTTGTAAATCGCTTTTCGGCGAACGCATCTAAGGCAAAACAAGCCAGTTCACGTGCTAAGAAAATGGATAAAATTAAGCTTGATGAGGTTAAGTCGTCTAGCCGTTTAACGCCTTCATTGAGTTTCAGACAAGAAAAGAAGCTTCACCGACAAGCTTTGGTTTTGGAAGATCTTGCCCACGGGTTTGACGGCGAGCAATTGTTTGATGGTGGTAATTTGATCCTTGAAGCGGGTGCAAAGCTGGCTGTGATTGGTGAAAATGGGGCGGGTAAAACTACGTTCTTGCGTTGTTTAATGGAAGAGATTGAAGCAAACAAGGGGGTTGTTAAGTGGTCTGAAAACGCCACTGTCGCGTATTGCCCTCAAGACAGCACTGAAGACTTTAATTGTGATTTGGATTTGTTTGATTGGATGTCTCAATGGCGTAAACCAAAGCATGATGACTTGATGGTTCGTGGAATGCTAGGGCGTTTATTGTTTACCGCTGACGACATTAATAAGAAAGCGAATGTATGTTCTGGTGGAGAGAAGAATCGTCTGTTGTTTGGTAAGTTAATGATGATGGATACGAATGTATTGATCATGGATGAGCCAACGAACCACTTGGACATGGAAGCCATTGAAGCATTGAATCAGGCATTAGACGCTTACGATGGAACCTTGATCTTCGTGAGTCATGACCGGGAATTTGTATCTACTTTGGCGACGCGTGTCGTTGAGATTAAAGATCAAACAATTGTGGATTTTCACGGTACTTACGATGAGTATCTTGCTAGCCAAGAGCAGAGTACTAAAGTCGCCTAGTCTCTTAGGAAGGGCGTTCTCTTTCCTAACGAAATGAAATCATTTGGGGTTACGTATCATTCTATTGATGTCGTAGCCCTTATTATTTTGTCAGTCAGGAGTATTCTAAATTCGTCCCCTGATGGTCTGCGTGATTGGTTATCAATGCGTGTCTTTTTAATGTGTCCTCTTCTTGCTTATCATTTTGACGATCAGTCGTTCTAATTAATAAATAATGTAAAGTTTCAATGCGGTATTGAATCATACCTGTATATAATTACATTATTTGTATCTTAAGGGTCTGTTTTGGCTGGTTTTAATACTCACTTGTCGGGTGCAGCTATCAGTGCAGGGTTATTATCGTCATCATTATTAATGACGGATCTTTTCTCGCCTGGGCAAACCGCAGTGTTGTGGTTGATTGGTACGATCGCCGGCTTGTTGCCTGATATTGATTCGGATTCTTCAATTGCGATCAGAGGTATTTTTAACGGTTTGGGGATACTCTCATCCTTCTCTGTGTTGTTTCTGTTTAACGGTTTGCCATTGATTCATTTATGGGCCTTGATGTTGTCTGCGTTTGTGCTGGTTCGTTTTGTAGTGATGGAAGTTTTTGCTCGTTATACCAAGCACCGTGGGGCTCTGCACTCTATTCTTGCTGCGGTAATGTTTGGATCGGGCGGGGCTTATTTGGGGTGGAGGTTTTTAGATCTGTCGCTTGATTTCGCTTGGGCTGTGGGCATTTGTGTTTTTATGGGGTACATAACCCATTTAGTCTTGGATGAGTTCTCATCCGTAAATTTATCAGGAATGGAGCTTAAAGCGTCTTTTGGTACCGCCCTTAAGTTGATGAGTTTAAATAATATTTACACTTCTCTTTTGTTTGTTGCTATTACAGGCTTTTTTCTTGTTTCGCTTCCAGCGCCTGAACGGCTGAACTCTGTCATTTTCAATGAGCGTGCTTCTCAATACGTGATTGATTCTTTGGAACGACTACAGGAAGGTAATACGAGTATTATCGATGGATTGCAGCATGAATTGAAGAATGGGTTGAAGGATGACTTAAGGAATTAGATTTTTAGTTTGTATGTGGATCTATTATCATGGCGAACATTTTTTAAACGACGTTTGGGTTACTTATTTTGCAAACTTTAGAGCAGTTAAAATCGGGACAGTTATTGGGGATAAAGCGATTGCAGATTTCTGAAAGCTTAACTGAGTTTCCAAGTGAGATTTTTGAGTTGGCGGATTCCCTCGAGGTTTTGGATTTGTCGAATAACAAGCTTGATCGTTTACCTTCCGATTTAAGCCGTTTGCATCAGCTAAAGATTTTGTTTTTATCTAATAATGAGTTTGAGCATATACCTGATGTGATGTTTGATTGTCCTGAGTTGGAAATGATTGGCTTTAAAGCTAATCGAATCAAGACGGTTGCAGAGAATGCGTTTCCACTCAAAACCCGATGGTTAATTCTTACTGATAATCAAATTGAGACGCTTCCGGAATCAATGGGGCAACTCTATCGGCTCCAAAAATTGGCGTTGGCGGGCAATAGGCTGGTAGCGTTACCTAATTCTATGGCTGATTGTAAACGCTTGGAGTTGGCCAGAATTTCAGCCAACCAATTGATCTCTTTGCCGGATTGGTTATTTCAGTTGCCTAGACTTTCTTGGTTGGCATTTGACGGAAATCCCTTACTAACTTCAGGTAATACATCTCTCTCTAAGAATGACTCTATGATCAAAGTACAAATGAAGGATTTAGAGTTAGGTGAACAATTGGGTGAAGGCGCTTCTGGTGTTATCTATCGAGCTAAATGGCTTAATCAACCTGATAGCCTTGAAGGGACGGACTCATTCGTTGCTGTGAAGTTATTCAAAGGAGAGGTGACGAGTGATGGTTATCCAAAAGATGAACTTAACTGCTGTTTAACAGCGGGGGATCATCCGAATTTAATTAAAGTGGTTGCTCAGATTGCAGAAAAAGACCAACTGGGTTTGGTCATGGAATTGATTCCAAATACTTTTTATAACCTGGGTTTACCGCCTTCTTTAGTGACTTGTACTCGAGATACTTTTTCAGAAGGGACTCAGTTTGAGCCTGAAAATATTACTAAGGTAATGTTGGATATGGCAGATGCTATGTCTCATTTACATCAGCAAGGCGTCAGTCATGGTGATGTATACGCGCATAATACGATGATTGATGACAATGCTTCGGCGTTATTTGGTGACTTTGGTGCGTCTTCTGATTTGTCCCAACTTCCTGTGCTGCAAAAAGAGGCTATGGAGAGCATTGAGGTTCGAGCGTTTGGTTGTTTACTCGATGATTTGATAACGCTAACTGATCCGGGCGTTGGAAGTGAGATACTGAGTGATTTAGCTGTATTAAGGGATGACTGTATGCAGTCGTCAATGGGGTCTCGCCCAAGGTTTTCTGACATCAAATCTAAGCTTCTCTCTGTTTCTGAATTAAGAGGAGGCGCGTTGGTTTGTTAATCATTGGGTGAACCGCTTTATAGTTTATGAAGCGGTTCATCTTTTTGATGGTTTCGTTAGTCAGTGAGAAGATATGAGAAGCGAATTAAAAACCAGAATTATTCAAGTGTGTGATAAAAAGATAAAAGCAAAAGGGATTGGTGTTGGCTTGTCTTTTTATGCTTTTTTTGCAAATAAAAATGATGATCCTGAGTTGTTGATGGAGGCCGCTGAGTGGTGGATTAAGACACATCAATTAGATCACTTTGAAAAAGCAGTGAAGATCAAAGCTTTGGTGGAAGAGTTGAATTGAACCTCAAGCGTTTATTTCATTTCAGCGTATTTCTTTAGTTGCTATTCTGCCTCAAGACCCTGCTTTTTTCTTTTCTTCATAGGCATGGAGGTTTCTGAATTCTGGTGTGATGCTCGTGGTACTGCTGCGAGTTTTTACCATCAATTTGGTTTAGTGACGCAAGGTAATCAGCTTTATAAAAGTGGTGTTGCTTACTTCAGAATGCGTATGTCATTGTCGTGAAATAGTCGGTAGCCCACTGGTTCGAATTCTTTTTTACTGAATGTTTATATAGACCGTTGTTTTTTGGAAGTGTTTTTATGGATGATTTGAATTTTGAAATACGGACTATGGCTCGCCACGAATTGGACATAGTCGTTGAGTGGGCAGCCCAAGAGGGATGGAACCCAGGTAAAAGCGATGCAAAATCGTTTTATGCTGTAGATCCAGAGGGCTTTTTAGTTGGTGTGTTGAATGGCGAAGTGATCGCGTCTATTTCTGTTGTTAAATACGATGATACGTTTGGGTTCTTAGGCTTTTATATCGTTAGACAAGACTTTCGTGATCAAGGGTATGGTTATCGCCTATGGAAAGCCGGTATGGGACGCTTAGCGGGGTGTAATGTTGGTTTGGATGGTGTGGTTGATCAGCAAGATAACTATCGTAAATCAGGCTTTTCTTTGGCTTATGGAAATATTCGCTATCAGGGCTTAGGTGGTGGATCGTATAAGCATGAACAGATAATGCCTTTGTCTGAGATCCAGTTTGATACTTTGAGGGTGTTTGATCGTAAATACTTTCCGGCTGAACGTTCAAATTTTCTCCATTCTTGGATAAACATACCGGGCAGTTTTTCGTCTGCATTTATGTCGGGTTCTGCACTGGAAGGCTTTGGTGTAATTCGACCTTGTATGGAAGGGTATAAAGTAGGGCCTTTATTCGCAAGTTCGGCAGAGGTTGCTGAGGCGATCTTTTTGGATCTTCAGTCTAAGCTTAAAGACACAGAGGTCATTTTTCTGGATGTTCCTGAGGTGAATGTAGCTGCGACGAAGCTGGCCCAGAAATATAACATGGACATGGTGTTTAAAACGGCTCGTATGTACACCGCTGAACAACCTGAAATTGACTTGGATGGTGTTTATGGTGTGACTTCGTTTGAGCTTGGTTAGGTTGAGAGTATGGTTGCGGCGACTGTTATTGAATCCCCTTGTGTTAGAAATTGTTGTCTTGATGACAAAGATGTTTGTCTGGGGTGTTTTCGTACTCTTGAGGAGATTAAATCTTGGGGAGCAGCGCCTCCTCAATTAAGGCAGGCAATTATCAGAAACGCGGACTTGAGGAAGAAGGAGCGAGGTAAAAAACGAGAGTAGGGTATTTACGTTTATCCATTGTATTTCAAGTTTGTAAGCCCAGATAGAACAAAACCCCACTGACTTTAATCAGTGGGGTTTTGAGAAGTTCACTAGAAGCTATTACTTCTTAGCAGCTTTCTTTTCTTTCTCTTCTTCAATAACTTTGTCCGCAACGCTGTTTGGACAAGCCATGTAGTGTGAGAATTCCATCGAGAACTGACCACGACCAGAAGTCATAGTACGTAGGCTTCCGATGTAGCCGAACATTTCAGAAAGAGGAACGTCTGCTTTAATACGAACGCCAGTTACGCCCGCTTCCTGATCCTTGATCATGCCACGACGACGGTTCAAGTCACCAATAACGTCACCAACGTGATCGTCTGGAGTGAACACATCAACCTTCATGATTGGCTCAAGAAGCTGTGGGCCTGCTTTTGGCATTGACTGGCGGAATGCGCCTTTCGCTGCGATTTCAAAAGCGATTGCAGATGAATCCACTGGGTGGAAGCCACCGTCGAAAAGTTCAATTTCAAGATCAAGAACCTGGAAGCCAGCTAGTGGACCTTCCTGCATCATCATCTCGAAGCCTTTTTCTACTGCAGGCCAGAATTCCTTAGGAACGTTACCACCAACAACAGAAGAAGAGAACTGGAAGCCTGTACCTGGCTCACCTGGCTTGATGCGGTAGTCGATCTTACCGAACTGACCAGAACCACCAGACTGCTTCTTGTGCGTGTAGCTGTCTTCTAGAGGCGTAGTAATAGTTTCACGATAAGCAACCTGTGGCTGACCTACTTCTAGTTCAACACCGTAAGTACGCTTAAGGATATCTACCTTAATGTCTAGGTGAAGTTCACCCATACCCTTAAGGATAGTTTCGCCAGTTTCTTCGTCTGTTTCAACGATGAATGATGGATCTTCTGCAACCATCTTACCAATTGCAACACCCATCTTCTCTGTAGAACCTTTATCTTTAGGCGTTACAGCGATAGAGATTACTGGCTCAGGGAAGATCATTGGCTCAAGAGTACATTCGTGCTTAGGATCACATAGAGTGTGACCAGTTTGAACGTTCTTCATACCAACAACAGCAATGATATCACCCGCTTGAGCGCGATCGATTTCAGTACGGTCATCTGCGTGCATCTCAACCATACGGCCGATACGCTCTGTCTTACCAGTGTAAGAGTTAAGGATAGTCATGCCTTTTTCTAGTACACCTGAGTATACGCGGATAAAGGTAAGAGCACCGAAACGGTCATCCATAATCTTAAATGCTAGTGCACGGAAAGGCTCATCTACAGAAACTGTAGCAACTTCGCCTGTTGCTTCACCTGTTTCTGAATCAGTAAGAGGCTGTGCGTCTACTTCTGTTGGGCTTGGTAGATAATCTACAACAGCGTCAAGAATTAGCTGAACACCCTTGTTTTTAAATGCAGAACCACAATAAGTAGGGAAGAACGCCATTGTGCGAGTACCAGAACGGATACAACGCTTGATGTCTTCCATTGAAGGCTCTTCGCCATCCATGTAAGCCATCATTAGGTCGTCGTCTTGCTCAACAGCCATCTCGATTAGTTTTTCACGGTACTCTTCTACCTGATCAACCATGTCTGCTGGAATGTCTTGGATCTCGAAGTTTTCAGGAAGACCAGAGTCATCCCATACGAAAGCTTGGCGAGTTAGAAGGTCAACAACACCTACGAAACCGTCTTCACGACCGATTGGTAGAGTCATAACCATAGGGTTAGCACCCAGTACGTTTTCAACTTGACCTACAACGCGTAGGAAGTCTGCACCGATACGGTCTAACTTGTTTACGAAGATGATACGAGCAACTTCTGATTCGTTCGCATAACGCCAGTTAGTTTCTGACTGAGGCTCAACACCACCAGAACCACAGAAAACACCAACACCACCATCAAGTACTTTCAATGAACGGTAAACTTCTACAGTGAAGTCAACGTGTCCAGGAGTATCGATGATGTTCATGCGATGATCTTTCCAGAAACAAGTCGTCGCTGCTGACTGGATGGTAATACCGCGCTCAGCTTCCTGATCCATGAAGTCAGTCGTTGCTGCACCGTCGTGTACTTCACCTGTCTTATGGATTTTACCCGTAAGCTTAAGGATACGCTCAGTTGTAGTTGTCTTACCCGCATCAACGTGCGCGAAGATACCAATGTTTCTGTACTGTGATAAATCTGCCATTGTTTTACTCTGTATCAAATTAGCGTCGAAAAAAATTTCGAGCAAGTATACAGGTTTTTTCTCTTATTTTTATAGGTTTTTTATCCAATTTATTTAAATAAACGTTGCAAGTAAGTTTAAGGTCTCAATTGAGGTAATTCTTCAGACAAAACAACGTAAAGTAATTTAAAGTAAAGACAGGGCATGGCGCTGGTAAATAGCAGCTTTTAGAGCAAGTATCTAACGGGGTATAGGGGTTATGAGTAAGGGCTTGAACGGCGTGGTTGGTAAGGGATGCTTAGTTATTGTTTTTGGGATAATGAGTTTATTCCAAAATATCGCTATGGCAGAGGTATCTTCCAGTATTTTGGCACAAAGTAATAAAAGTTGGGATGGAAATAGTTTTAAGTACCCTCAGGGTGATGCTGAACTGACGGTTCAAAAAATTATAATAACGGCCAGTGATAAAGAGGTGTCCCTTTCAAACCATTGTCACCCGGTTCCTTTAGCAGGTTATATCCTCAAAGGAAGTGTAAAGGTGATTAAACCTTCTGGTGAGCATGTTTTCTTTAAGTCTGGGGATGCATTAATTGAGGTTGTGGACACCTGGCATAAAGGTATATTCACTGAAAACACGGAGTTGATTGTATTTTATGCTGGGAAATTGGGTATGCCGCTCACCGTGTTTAAAGAAGATAATTCAGCGTTATCTGATGCGTGTAAATAACGGAATGGATTCAGTCTACTTTATTAATGGGTCTGAGCCTTATAACGATCTTTTATATATCCAAAATGGATAAATTGACTACTATAGTAATAGGAGGAGACGTACCGTTCTGATAGTGGATGTCTGTATTTCTCTTCGTTGGATCGCTTTAGCTTGCATGGAATGTAACATTATAAAAACAGATGTGTTTTTTATGAGGTAGAGGTTCTATGTTGACCGATTCAGCAACGGCTATTTTTGATGAAGCAGTTAACCATCTCAAAGGAATAGTTGTTCCTGTTCAACCTAACTTACTTTCCAATATCAATGCAGCTTATCCCGATACAGAAGCAATGAGTGAGCTTCTTTTAGAAGACCCCGCGCTTTGTTTAAGCGTTCTCAAAATAACGTCAAATACCAATGCCAGTGCGTCGTTGCAGTCTTCAATAAGAGAAGCCGCTGAAGACTTGGGTGGTCAAAAAATTATGGTCATGTTGAATGCCATATTGTTGATCATGGCCAAGCATGGTGAGTTTCATAGTTGGATTTTTGAGGATTATTGGGAGACCAGTCGTCGAGTTGCAGACATCGCTACTATGATGGCGCGACAGTTGAATATCCCTCTTGTTGAAGAAGCTCATTGTTTGGGGATTCTTCATAACGTGGGTATGCCATTTCTATGGCAAAAATACCCAAACTATTTTGAAGAAATTCGAAAGCCAACGGGTCAAACATTGATTGAAAAAGAAGACAAATTATTTAATTGTGATCATGCAACCATTGGTTTCTATATAGCTAAAGGTCTTCACATTGATCCTTGTGTTTGCGAGGCTATTCGTTTTCATCATATTTGCCATGACGTTTTTACAGGAACTAATGTGGCAAGTGATAAAACCATTACCTTATTAGCTTTATTGAAACTGGCAGAAAGCATTGTTGATGAAAGCACACAGTTGTTGCATCAAACAGATGCTTCAGAGTGGGAGTTAATAAAAGATCCTGTACTTGAAACATTGGGCTTAAGTGATCTGGATTACGGCGATCTGGCCGATATGATTCAAGCAGGATAGCTATTCATTGCCCTTCGAACGTAATTGGGCATGATTTCATTGCTCTTAATCCTAAGTTGTATTGCCAGTCTGGCTTTTTGTGGACTAATTTCGGTTTATTTAAACGGTTAGCCAACGCTTTAATTGCTAACGTCGCTTCCAAACGGCCTAGAGCAGCCCCCGAACAAAGATGAATACCATGGCCAAAAGCGAGGTTTTTAATGGGTTTCCTTTGTATGTCAAAGGTGTCTGGGTTTTCGATGAATTTAGGGTCTCTATTTGCTGCACCAATCAATAGAAGCACTCGTTTTCCAGCTTCCAGTGTGACATCGCCAATATCGATCGGTTCTTTTATTAATCGTCCAATGCGCTGAACTGGGCTAGCGAAACGAAGACACTCTTCAACGGTTTGGTCAATTAGCTCAGGATACGTATTAAGACGTATCAGCTGTTCTGGGTTTTCAAGCAGAAGCTGAAAACCATTGGCAATAAGGTTGGTGGTGGTTTCATGGCCAGCAAATATCAATGTAATGCAGTTTGCAATTAAGTCGTCATCAGAAAAGTCAGGTTGCTGAGACTGCAATTCGATCATTTGTGATATTACATTTTCAGTGGGCGCTTGTCGGTGTTGATCTAATAATTTGCGTAAGTAAGCAGTCATTGCAATGACCGCTTGCTGTGTTTCTGCAATTAGACTCAAACTGGTTCGGTCTCCAAGAAAACGAGCCAAAAGATCCGACCATGCTTTTATCTTATCAATGTCGTTGGTTGGAACCCCTAATAACTTTGAGATGATAATTGCAGGCAGTGGGTAAGCAAAGTCTTTGATTAATTCGCATTGGCCTTCATCAATAAAAGAATTAATAAGGTGATCAACCGTAGTTTGAATCTCGGATTCCATTGATCGAATGACTTTTGCAGATAACGCCTGATTTACTAATTTACGAATGGGTGTATGTTTAGGGGGGTCTTGGAATAAAAGCCATTTAGACAGTGAGGACGTCAATGGCTTGATGGCTGCTTGTTGTGCTTCAGGAAGGTTGGCCACCATGGGTTTAACTCGGTCTGATGATGCTCTTGGATCTCTAAATAATTCTTTTATGAAAGGTTGATGGGATATGTAGTAGAACTGCCTTTGCTCACACCAATATATCGGTGCGTGTGTAAGAAGTTCTTTGTAGGTTGGAAATGGATTCTCAACAAACTCTTGTGAACTTAAATCAAATAATACGTCTGTTGTCATGATCCATACCTATATCTGTGTTCCAATTGTTGGATGGATAGTAGTGCTTACATAAAAATATTTCAGGTGATCAGTCCTCATAATGATGGATTTGGATTTTGACAATGCACAATAGAATAAGGTTTAGTGTCTTTCTTTATGATTGTGCGAACTAGGTGGGTTGGATGTCTAAAGTTGATTTTTCTAAGGATGAGAAAGCAATAATTGTTCGAAAATTAAAGATGTATTTTAATGAGGAACTTGATCAGGACTTAGGTCAGTTCGACGCTGAGTTTTTATTAGATTTCTTTTCTGAGGAAGTCGGAGCCTACTATTATAATCGAGGGTTATACGACGCTCGCTCAGTCTTGGAAGATAAACTAGAAACCATCACTGAAGCCATTTACGAAATTGAAAAACCAACCGGTTTTGTGAAATAAGTGAATATACTTATGTATTGTGAGTGTGATTGATTTTGGAAAATAAGGGAGTGAAGAAATGAATCAGCATGAAAAAATAAACTATGTGGAATTTCCAGCCAAGGATATTGAAGCTACGAAAGCGTTCTTTATGGCTGTGTTTGATTGGTCGTTCACTGACTATGGGCCGGAATATACCGCCTTTTCAAATGAAGGGCTGGACGGAGGATTCTTTAAGTCTGAGCTTTCTGTCTCTACAGAGAAGGGCAGTGCACTGATCGTATTTTACAGTGGAGACTTAGAAAAAACCTTTTCTAAGGTTGAAGCAGCAGACGGTCGTATCATTAAGCCTATCTTTTCCTTCCCTGGTGGACGTCGTTTCCACTTTACAGACCCGAGTGATAATGAGTTCGCTGTATGGTCTGATGTTGGCATGGTTTAAATCGTTGACGATGCACTCAAGTGTATTCCGTTAAATGCACTTGAGGTGTAAATCAGAGCTGACGTATAGATTTATAAATTTAAAGGCGACTGCTCTGGTCGCGTTATATTCGGTCGTATACCATCTCGTTTTATGTCTAGAGCTTATCATTATGAATTTTCGCGCTTTTTTAACCGCTATTCAGTTTTTGACTGTTTTTCCTGTTCGATTTAAAGAATATCCGGATGAGAAAACCGTTGGGTTGTCTTTGGTTTACTATCCTGTCATTGGTTTATTGATTGGCTGTGTTCTTTTTATCGTTGGTTCTTTATTAAGCTCTCTGCCCAGTGGTGTTTTAGCTTCGGTTATTCTCATTGTTTGGGTGGTTTGCTCAGGTGCACTGCACTTAGATGGTTTGGCTGATTCAGCGGATGCATTTATGGCGGGTCATAGCGTCGTAGATGATGGCTCGGGGAATGACCCTGATGTTCAACAGCGGGATCGTATTTTAACGATAATGAAGGACCCTCGATCTGGCCCAATCGCGATAGTGACTTTAATTATGGTGCTGTTGTTGAAGTTTACGTTACTCCAAGCAGTGATTGAGAACTCGCTTGTATATTTGTTGTTGCTTGCGCCTTTTGTTGGTCGAAGTACATTGCCTATTTTATTATTGACGACAGACTACGTTCGGAAAAATGGGTCTGGAACTTGGCTTGTTGATCATGCTCCAAGAGACATTATTTGGCCCAGTCTACTTGTCATTCATGTGACGCTGGCTGCGTTGATGGGGTTTTGGCTTTTATCTGTTTTGGTGGGGTGTGGCTTGTTCTTGTTCGCTATGCGATATTTTCTTATCACTAAAATCGGAGGGACAACAGGAGATACGGCCGGGGCGGCATTGGAGCTAATGGAACCCCTGTTCTTATTATTGAGTTTGATTATTTTAACGTGATACTTAGTCTTACTATGTAAGGCTCTAAACCAATGCAAATGCATTGGTTTAGATCATTTGCTTAATCGCGGAAATTATTAAACTGAAGTGGCATACCCACTTCGCCTTCCCGAAGGATACTCATTGCTTGTTGAAGGTCGTCTCGTTTCTTGCCTGTGATGCGAACCTTCTCACCTTGGATGGCAGCCTGTACTTTCATTTTGCTGTCTTTGATCAGTTTAACCACTTTACGAGTGTGTTCAGATTCGAGACCTGTGCGAACAATGATGTCTTGCTTAACCTGTTTACCTGCACCGACAAGGTCTTTGATCTCAAGAGAGCCTGTATCAACGCCGCGCTTTACCATCTTACCTCGTAGAATATCTTCCATTTGATTTAGCTGGAACTCTACGTCAGCCGTAAGTGTAATGACGGTATCCTTTACTTCAAACTTTGCCTCTACGCCACGAAAATCAAAGCGAGTAGCTAATTCACGGTTTGCTTGATCAACGGCGTTAGTCAGTTCATGCATATCAATCTCAGATACCACATCAAACGTAGGCATAGTGAAGCTCCAATCAGTTATTTAGTTATTGAATAGTGGGATGTTTATTAACTAGAAATTATTTTGGGAAGTTTACTATAAATTGCATTTGCATGTGGAGGAACTTACAAAAGATGTTTTTGCATCTTGAAGCCTGATAAGTCTTACCTTATCAGCTCTGAGTTGAAGAAGAGTGTCTTTGGAGGCGTTTTGACACTCTTCCCGCTGAGGTGGATTGCATTTACTTCAAAGCATTTATTTCAAAGTAACTACTTAAAAGTAACGTTATCAATTAAAACAGGCACTTTAAGTCATGTGCTTAGTTTTTAATTAAATGCGTTTTACATGTTTCGGCGGTATTCTCCACCCACTTCATAAAGGGCGTTTGATATTTCCCCTAAAGACGCAACCTTAACTGTTTCTAATAAACACTCGAACGTATTTTCACGGTTTCTTGCAATTAGTTTGAGTGTTTGCAGTTGTTTATGTAATTCGTGTTTATGTCTTTTTTGAAACGCGTTGAGTTGTTCGATTTGTTGTTGTTTTTCGCAGTCAGTTGATCGCATTAATTCAACTGTGTTTGATTCTGCCTGCGGCTTGCCCATAAATGTATTTACACCAATAAGAGGGAGAGACCCTTCATGTTTCTTATGTTCATAATGCATGGACTCATCTTGTATTTTTGAGCGCTGGTACATTGTGTCCATAGCGCCTAAAACGCCACCACGCTCTGAAAGTGATTCAAATTCTTTATAAACGGCTTCTTCCACTTGATCCGTAAGCTGCTCAATAAGGAAAGAACCTTGTAAAGGGTTTTCGCAGAAATTCAGGCCAAGCTCTTTGTTGATGATTAGTTGTATTGCGAGGGCGCGGCGTACTGAATCCTCTGTTGGGGTGGTGATGGCTTCATCGAAAGCATTGGTATGTAGACTGTTACAGTTGTCTAAAATTGCGTAGAGAGCTTGTAGCGTTGTTCGTATGTCATTGAATTGAATTTCTTGAGCGTGTAACGACCGCCCGGACGTTTGAATGTGGTATTTGAGTTTTTGTGCGCTTTCGGATACGCCGTACCGGTCTTTCATTGTTCTTGCCCAGATTCGTCGGGCGACACGTCCAATGACCGAGTATTCTGGGTCCATGCCATTACTGAAGAAGAAGCTTAAGTTGGGAGCGAAGTCATCAACATCCATTCCTCTCGATAGATAATATTCAACAATGGTTAAGCCATTGGCTAATGTAAACGCCAACTGAGTAATCGGATTCGCACCCGCTTCTGCGATGTGATAACCGGAGATGGACACACTGTAGAAGTTTTTAACATGGTTGTTGATAAAGAACTGTTCTATATCTCCCATCATGTGCATTGCGAATTCGGTAGAAAAAATGCAGGTGTTTTGAGCTTGATCTTCTTTCAGTATGTCGGCTTGAACCGTGCCTCTGATGGCTTTTAAGGTTTCTTGTTTGATTTCTTTATAGATGCTATCGCTTACAACTTGGTTTCCTGTAACGCCAAGAAGAGCCAGTCCTAAGCCGTTATTACCTTCAGGTAGGTCGCCTTGATAAGTAGGAGGGGCATTTTCTCCTAGTATTGCTTGAACCTTGGCGTTTACTTCTGGCCACAGCTTTTTCTCTGAGATGTATTTTTCGACTTGTTGATCAATTGCCGCGACCATGAAAAAAGCAAGGATGATCGGTGCGGGGCCATTGATAGTCATGGAAACCGAGGTGGATGGTTTGCATAGGTCAAATCCTGAGTACAGCTTTTTCATATCATCCAAGGTGGCAATAGAAACCCCAGAATTCCCCACCTTTCCAAATACGTCAGGTTGTATTTCAGGGTCGTGGCCATAGAGTGTGACGGAATCAAACGCGGTGGACAGTCTTGCCGCTTCTTGGCCTTTCGATATGAAATGAAAGCGACGGTTTGTTCGTTCTGGTGTTCCTTCGCCAGCAAACATTCGAGTTGGATCTTCTCCTGTACGACGATATGGAAAAACTCCCGCAGTGAAAGGATAGTGACCGGGTAGGTTCTCTTTATTGATGAATTGAAGAATCTCCCCCCAGTTTTTGAAGTTCGGTGCTGCTACTTTTGGTAGAGGGTGGCCGGACAAGGTTTCATGGTAGTTTTGACCCCGAATGTCTTTTCCTCGAACTTGGTAATGAAATTCTTGAGACTCCACACCGTCTTTTATTTCGTCCCAATGTTGTAAGGCATTTATATCGTCGACGGTTAACTGAGATATGGACGTTTGGTAGCCTTTTCGAAGCGCCAATAATGATAGGTCGTTTTGGTTATTGTTCAGATGTTTTTTTGGGTAGCGTTCCAATGGGATGGGTAGATAGGGGTCATCCAATAATTTAAGGCTTTCATAGTAATGATGCGCTTGATGAGCTGCATTAGCACGTAGGGATATGGATGCATTTGTTGATCTGCCTTGTTCTGCAATTTCAGCAAGGTAGCGAACTCTTTCATTGGGAATTAATGTGTGACCTTCAGGGATTTGTTGTAATCCCTTTTTGGCGGTAGACCAGCGTTTTGAGGCCGGATTAGTATTGTCGAGAAGAGATAATAAATGGCTAAATAGCCAATTAACCCCAGGGTCATTAAATTGACTAGCGATGGTAGGAAATACCGGTAAAGATGCATCGTTCGATGAAAACTCATTCCGATTTCGCCTGTATTGTTTACGGACATCTCTTAATGCATCTTGAGCGCCTTTTTTTTCGAACTTATTAATCACAATTGCATCGGCGAAATCGAGCATATCAATTTTTTCAAGCTGGCTTGCTGCGCCGTAGTCACTGGTCATGACATAGGTCGATATATCGACTAAATCAATAATGGCTGAATCACTTTGTCCAATGCCTGCGGTTTCGATGATGACTAAGTCAAATGCAGAGGATCGTAAGAAGAGAACTGCATCGGCAAGTACTTTATTGGTGGCCAAGTTCTGTCGACGCGTCGCCATGGATCGCATAAAAATGTTTGGGTTGCGTAAGCTGTTTATTCGAATGCGATCGCCAAGCAATGCGCCTCCTGTACGCCTTCTGCTCGGATCTACGGCAAGTACTGCTATTTTTAGGTCTGGCGCATATTCAGAAAAGCGATTAAGCAATTCATCAGTTAAAGAGGACTTTCCCGCACCGCCTGTGCCTGTTACTCCAATTACAGGTGCTTGATCATCATGTTGCCACTGGTTTTTAAAATCCGTTAATTCAGATGCCGTGTATTGCTCGTTTTCTAGGGCACTGATTGTTTGGCTAATATTGAGAAAAGGGTGGTTTGAAGGTCTCTCGTTGTCATTCGATGAGTCATTGTTCAAAACCCGTTGAATTACATCGTCGATCATTTCTGTTAGGCCCAGCTTGAGGCCATCTTGGGGATGATATATTCGTTCTATTCCATATTCGTGGAGCTCTGTAATCTCATCGGGTGTTATTGTGCCGCCGCCACCCCCGAAAATTTTAATGTGGCCAGCATTATAAACGTCCAATTGATCATATAAGTACTTAAAAAACTCTAGATGCCCCCCTTGGTAGGAGCTAATGGCGATGGCATCTGCATCTTCTTGTATGGCTGCTTGAAGTATTTCATTAACGCTACGGTTATGACCCAGATGAATGACTTCTACGCCTTTCGCTTGTATAAGTCGACGCATGATGTTGATGGCTGCGTCATGACCATCAAATAGAGACGCTGCGGTTATAAACCTTAAAGGTCGCTTTGGCGTAGATTCCGAATCTGTCCTTGTCATAACGGTGTTTTGCCTCTTCTCTTTTTCCATAAAGATCGACGTTTATTTCAGTATGGGTAGGTTTTTGAAGTTCTGCCAATTGATCAATGATAGTTAAAAGGACAGATCGGATATTGAAATGGCTGATCTCGCACAATTTCTTAAGAAATTGGTATGAGGTTTGATTTATTGACTATATTGAAAACAGGTGGATTTTCTTAAAAAAAGAGGAGGGGAAATGTCACGCCTTATCATGTTGATTACGTTTGCTTTGGTAGCAAACCTAAGTTTCGCTGAAAAGATAACATTGGCAAATGGTGAATGGGCACCATATCTTTCAAAGGGATTAAAGCACAGTGGCTATATGTCTCATATAGTGTCTGAAGCCTTTGCAGAGGAAGGCATAGAGGTCGAATATGTTTTCTTACCTTGGAAACGAGGCTTTGAAGATGCTAAATCAGGAAAGTTCGAGGGCACCTTAATTTGGGGGTATAACGATGAACGAGCGAAAGATTTCTTGTACTCGGACACAGTAGCTCGATTAGGTACTTCATTATTTCATATGAAAGGAAAGGCGCTTGAATGGGATAAACCTGAGGACTTAGCCAAGTATAAAATGGGCGGTGTTATTGGCTATGCCTATGGTATTGAAGAGCTAGAGAAGCAGGGCGTTTTGAAAGTAGATCGTATTGGTAAAGATGTCGGTAATTATAAAAAGTTAGCAGCAGGGCGGTTAGATGTCGTTCTGGAAGACACTGAAGTAGGCCATGAAACGTTAAACAAAATGAACCTGACTGACAAGATTACTGCAGATGCCAAAACGCTTAAGTCGCGCGATTATTCTGTTATTTTTTCTAAAAAGTCTCCAAATGCTCAGCGATTGTTGGATGCGTTTAATCGAGGTTTGAAAAAGCTTCAAGATGATGGTCGTTATCAGAAGTATTTAGATGCTTCGCGCCGGGGTGAATACAAGTAAGACGAGATTCTTGTATAGACAGTGAGCGTTTTTCAATACATAAAACTTAAAGGCCAATGTTGCTCCAAAAACATTGGCCTTTTTAGTATTTAAATGGAATATTTTGAATCTAACTGCTTTTTGATCTGAAACAGGCATTTCATTTTATTTTTTAAGATAATGAGGGCTGTTTGTGTCGTATTGAGTCGGCACTCTTTATTTATCAGTGAAAGTTATTTATCAGTGAAAGGATATAAAATGACGGATCCTTTAATGCCTCAACCTTCGTTGCCGATACCGATTTTAAGATTGGCCTTTAGACCTATGTTTTTTTTGGGGTCGTTATTTTCTGCTTTGTTTATGGCTTGGTGGGTTTATTTCTGGGTCTTTCCGTTTGATTGGCAACCATATGGAGGTGCAATATGGTGGCACAGCCATGAGATGTTGTTTGGTTTTGGCAGTGCTATTATTGGCGGTTTTTTACTGACGGCGGTTCAAAACTGGACTGGGGTTCCTGGTATTAAAGGTAAATTACTTGGGCTTTTGGTGTTTTTTTGGTTGTTAGGTCGGGGTTTAGTTACGTTCGGAAGTGGACTGCCGGACGGAGTGGTTTTAATCGGTGATCTTTTGTATTTAGTCATGGTCGCTGCGGCAATGGCCTATCCTGTGATTAAAGCCAAAATGTGGCGAAATTTAATGTTTGTACCCATGTTGTTGATGCTCGCGATATTAAATGCGGCGAGCCACTGGGGGGTAATGACGGATGATTACAGATTAGCTATGGCGTCAATTCATGGTGCTGTCATGGTGGTTACGTTGATGATTGTTATCATTGGCGGTCGAGTGGTTCCGTTCTTTACCGCGAATGGACTAGGTGTAAAAAAAGTAGAGTCTGTTCCTATATTAGATGCGGTTTCGATCATTTCAGTACTGGTTTTGATCATCAGTTTTTTCATAGGGTTTTCTGAATTATCACCTATCTTTTTGGCGGCAGTGAGTTTAGTAGCGGGTATTTCGAACGGTTTACGGTTTGCTCGTTGGCAGTTTTGGCTATGCACCAAGGTGCCATTACTTTGGTCTCTTCATTTTTCATTTGCGTTTGTTCCTCTTGGTTTCTTAGCCCTTTTCTTACATTTTGTCGGCCTTATTCCTACTATTAGCATTGCGATACATGCATTAACCGTTGGTGCTATCGGCGGCATGATCTTATCAATGATTTCTCGTGTCAGTCTTGGGCATATGGGCCGACCACTTAAAACGAAGAAAGTGATGAACGTGGCATTCGGGATGATATTGTTAGCGGCCTTGGTTCGAGTGCTTGTTCCGTGGTTGTTTCCAATCTATATGAATGCAGGGGTTATGGCTGCTGGTCTGTTATGGGTGCTTGCGTTCGGAGTCTTTTCTGTGGTTTATGGTTTGGATTTCTGGCGGCCGAGACCGGACGGAAGGCCGGGTTAGTTCGAACTTTGAAGATGTAATACGTTAAGAACGATCATGAGTGTATTTTGCAATAGGATCGTTCTTGTATTTAGAATGCTCCCTTAAATCATGGGCTCTATCGGAAATAAAGCGAAGCACACAACGCAATGAAAAGAACCGCAGACAGTAATTGCCAGAACTTGTTGGGGTCTCTGTCAATCAGAGCAGAGTCGTTTACTCTTTTGTATTTCGGGTTGGGGTGCTGGAGTTCGTATAAGAACTCTGAAATATCTTGATGTCTACGATCAGGTTCGTAGCGCAGTGCTTTACGTATTGAGCCGTCCGCCCAATATGGCACCAGTGGGTTGAGCTCAAATGAAGGGATGTACTTGAGTTTTAGATACGCTGATTTAGTGCGACACTGATTCAGTTTGCTTTCAAAAGGCTCTTTGCCTGTCATCATTTCATACAGAATAACGCCAAGCGAGAAAACTTCTGAACGAATGGAACTTTTGAATTCAAGCACGGTTTCTGGTGCTGAATAACCGGCGGTTCCAAGAATGCCATCTCGATCAAGTGGCGAAGCAATCTCTGCAATGCCTTTAGCATGGCATGAGCCGAAGTCGATTATTTTTGCCTCTCCGTTACGATCCAGCATTATGTTGCCAGGTTTTAAATCTTGGTGAAGAATTTCTTTTCTGTGAAAGGCTCGGATGCCTTTAACTATTTGTTCAAATATATACAGCACTTCTTCAATGGGAGGTTTGTGATGTTCTTTAATCCATTTTTCAAGTGTGATGCCATCCACGTATTCTGTTAGATAATAAAGGCATGATTTCTTTCGGTTAGTTTCAACGACCTTAACGACATGAGAGTTTTGAATGCGGGTACCCAGCCAGCTTTCCATGATAAAGCGCTCAATATACGCGGGATCATCGTTGTAATTGACCGAGGGGGTTTTCATGCAGTATCGATTACCGGTTTCTTTATCTGTCACCAAGTAGAGCTGGCTTCGATTACTGGCATGAAGCTCTTTTTCAATTTTATAACCGTCTAGAGTGAACCCCACTTCTAGATAAGGTGGGAAGGGCAGTTCAGTGAGCTTTTGGGTGACGTCATTTACACTCTGTTCTGGTAATTCGTCTACACGAAGTATTTGACAGCTTAGGTTATCTTCACTGTCGTTTGATAAGGCTAGGTCAATCAATTGTTGACATAAAGCTTCCAATTCATTGCCGTCTGTTTCTTGCGATTGCTGAAGAATCGATTGAATATCTTTGTCTCGTACGAAATCATGTATGCCGTCTGTACTGAGAAAGAAAATGTCGCCTTGTTCTACGTCCAGCGTTCGGCAGTCGACGTCTAAATTAACATCCAGACCCATTGCTCTGGCAAGATAAGACTGCTTATCACTGATATGGGTTGTGTGATCCCGTGTTAATTGCTCAAAATCTTGGCCTCGTAAGCGATAAATTCGACTGTCGCCAACATGGAATACGGTTGCTGTGTGGGATTTAAAGACAATGCTACTGAAGGTGCTGACATAACCTTTACCTGCGTCACTGAAATGACGACCTTGGCCGTACAGCCAGCGATTGAGTGCGGTGAGTACTTTGGTCGTGGATTTTTTTACAGACCAAGTATCCGGTGTTGAATAATAGTCATATAGAAAGTTGTGTACGCAGGTCTCACTTGCTTCTTTACCTGCTTCGGCAGCACTGACGCCATCAGCAATAACGGCAACAACACCCTTATTACTCAAAAGTGCGCCTTCAGGAATACGAATTCCAATGGCATCTTCGTTTTCTGGTTTTCTTCCTGCTATTGATTTTTGACCAACAGTAAAACGAGGCTCGCTGTGTAAATGCCATTCACTCATTATCTATAACCCATTAATAATTCAGAAAATAAAGCTTATGGAACAATAACCTGTTCCGAGAAAAGAAGAAACGGTCTTTAAAGATAATAAGTAAAACATTGGCTGTGTAGACGGTGGGGAATATAGAGCCCTAGGCAGGATTTACCTAAATGTTGGGCTCGGTAGAGAAGTGATTAGAGGTTCTATATTCAGAAGCAGTGAGACATTTGGCGGATTAAAAAGAAGGAATGTTCTTAGGTGCCCTAAATTGGAGCCATGTCGTTATCAAACAAATGACCTAAGCTGTAAAAACCTCTACACTGCTGGCAATCTAGAAGTCTAGGAAATGAAAATGCAGCAAGTAGTTCGACAAATTTTTAATAAAAAGATCAAAAAGAATCTTCAAAATGGTATTCAAAAGCAGAGTGACGTTGTTAACTTAGTTAGACAAACAACAGAAAATGCCAAACAGAGGTTCTTTAAAGCAGGATCCTTGGTTCAAGCCGAAAAAACAGCATTTGATGTGATCCATCAGAACGACATAGTCACAGTTCGTTATTACCCCGCGTTGGAGTGTGATTCCATCGTTGTGTCCGATGGTAAAGGCGGGTTCAATAATGTGGCCGTTGAAAAAGAAAGTCATGCAATCCCGTTGGTTCTTGTCGCACCACTTGCAGTAAATATGTATATCTACGATTTGTTCGCTGATCGTAGTTTAGTAAAGTATCTACGAGCTCGAGGATTTGAGCTTTATTTGATTGACTGGGGCAGACCGGGTTGGCGCCAAAATCATTTCTCATTTGAAACGTACATCACAGAGTTAATGCCTGAGATGATTTCAAAGATACGTGAACACAGCGGTAAGACGAAGTTATCACTGCATGGTTGGAGTTTAGGTGGCTTGTTCAGTGCCTGCTATGCCTCAATGGATCAAGACATTGAAAATGTTGCGTTGATTGGTGCCCCTTGTGACTACCATGCAAACGGAGAGTTAGGTCTTCATTATCAACGGATTTCAAAGAATTTACGTTGGTTGGAAAAACGCACAGGTTGGCGTGTTCATAATACTCGACAGCGCTGGTGGCGTTCGCCCGGCTGGGCTAACTCGGTTGCGTTTAAATTGACTAATCCTGTGGGCAGTGTGCAGGGATACGTTGATTTATTGAAGAACCTTCACGATGAAGAATATGTGATCTCTCATGCTACGAACGGTGCCTTTCTTGATGATATGGTGGCCTACCCAGGCGCGATAATGCAGGATGTTGTTCAATTCTTATTAACAGATAATGTGTTGGCGAAAGGTGAGTTACCTTTAAGGAATTCGAGAGGCCAGTTCTCTGATGTGACGGCGAATATCTTCATGGTATGCGGTAAACAAGATCCTGTCGTAACACCGGAATGTGGTTCCAAACTGCTTGAACTTGTATCAAGTAAAGAAAAGGTTTTGGAACTTGTGCCAGGAGGCCATATGGGGATTTTATCTGGAAGTAAGTCTCCTGAAGCCATTTGGCCGTTAGTTGCGGATTGGTTAGTTGAAAGATCTTAGCCTTTGTCCTTTATGTGGTAAACCCAATCAGTGCTCCATGGCAGTTTCTCAGGAAAACGCTAATTGCCGAGGTAGCACTGAGGATTGTTGGTGTACTAACGTGGTTTTACCCAAGGGCTTTGAAGCGTCCTTGTCGGAAGAGCAAAAATACAAAGTGTGTATTTGTAAGGTGTGCATATCACGTTTGTCGAAAGACATTTCTTAAATCAGTATTTACTGGTTTGTTATTTTATAATACGGTTTTTGTTTAGGTTGTAAGAAATGAATGTTGTAACAATTGCGATTGGTTTGGCGTGTTGGCTTATTGCCATTATATTTGGTTACCGTAGTGTTAAGTGTAAAGATACGGATGGACGTATTAAGGTGATGAGAGCAATGTTAGGGGATACGAAAGGCATGATCTGCTTTCGTTTTACTTACATTGCAATGCCTTTGTTCATTGGTTCCATGGTCGTGATTGCTGGTTATGATGGTTACACAATCGCGGAATTTCTACAGGGTGCAAACAGAAACTAAGTCGATCTAATCGACTTAATTCATAGGGAATTGGATCGGTTATGTTGAACGCCTTAGGAACAATGTTATTAATCCCAGTTCTTCTTCCTCAGGGGATTTGGGTTCGTCTGAAGACGCCTAAGTTACCCGAGGCTGAAGGTGCCCGTTATGGTTCCATTGGTTCAGGGACCTCAATAAAGGTTTTAATTTTAGGTGATTCTGCCGCAGCAGGCGTTGGTGTTGATTTTCAAGATCAGGCGTTGTCAGGTCAATTGGTTGAGCGGCTGGCAAGCAGCTACACTGTTAATTGGCGATTAGAAGCACATACTGGGGACAGAACACTTGATGTAATCTCTAGACTGTCTTCCATGGATGAAGAGCAATTTGATATTGTGATTACCTCCATAGGCGTGAACGATGTAACAAGCAGTGTTTTACCGTCAGAGTGGCAAAGCCAACAATCAGAAATGATTCAACTATTGAGAAAGAAGTTTTCTGCTCATAAAGTTCTTATGACGGTTGTTCCTCCTATGAATGCATTTCCTGCGTTACCCCAACCTTTACGTTGGTGTTTAGGCCATAGAGCACACGAATTAAACATCAAAATGTCTCAGCTGGTGGCTCAGTATGACTTTTGCCAATTAATAGAACCCGGATTTGAACTTGATGGTCAATTGATGGCCAGAGACGGCTTTCATCCTGGCCCAGAGCTCTATAAACAATGGGCCGATACACTGGCAGATCAAATTATTGGCGATAAATCGTTTGGATAAGATGAAAACCAAATTGAGTTTTTACTGGGCCGTGTACCTCTAATACGGGCTTTTTAAAGACGACTTGGTCGAATGCCTTGACCATTTGGCCTGGGCGGAATTCACCAAGATCTCCACCTTTCTTTGCTGAAGGGCATTGAGAGTATTTTTTAGCGATTTTCCCAAAGTCTTCACCAGCTGCAATACGCTTCTTTAATTTATCTGCTTCATCTCTGGTCTTAACCAGTATGTGTCTGGCACATGCAATCATTGATTTACCTCAATAGTATGGCTTTCCCGCATTATACCGGAATTCCCTGAAAGATTGATAAATGCTCGTTTTTCTCAACGGATTAGCCTATGGTGCGACAATTTGTCGCAGTGACTATTTTTTTGTGTTCGGGATAATGCGTTTATGTCTGAAATAATACTTGAGAAAATCACTCAGAATAAAAACTTAACGTTGTTATTCTGGCTTAGAAATATCGCAATTGCTGGCCAATTAATATCCGTTCTTTTTGTCCACTTTGGCTTGGGTATTTTATTGCCCGTTCAACCGATGCTCGTGAGCATAGGTGTACTCATGGCGGTGAACGTTTTTACTCGTTTTCGACTTAAGCAACAACAACCTAATATATCGAAGCATGAAGTCTTTATTCAGTTATTGATTGATGTGGCTGCTTTGGCTGTTCTAATTTATTACAGCGGTGGAGCATCAAACCCGTTCATTGGATTCTTCATCCTACAGGTGGTCATTGCTGCGACCATTTTAACGCCTAAACAAACCTGGGCTATTGTTGCCGTGACGGGCATTGCCTACTTATTGTTGTCTTACTTTAATTATGAAGTAGCAGGGCTTTCAAATCACAGTATGCATGGCGATATGCATAGTGGTATGAGTGGAAGAATGGGGCATGCAACAAGCGATGATATTTTCAATCTTCATTTACACGGCATGTTACTCGGTTATTTGATTACGGCGATTTTAGTTGCGTTGTTTGTTGTTCAAATGTCTAAAAATTTGCGTGAACGAGATCAAGAGTTGTATCGAATTCAACAGCAAGCCTATTCGGAAGCAGAAATCTTAAAGCTGGGTATGTTGGCGGCAGGTGCTGCTCATGAGTTAGGTACCCCCTTAAATGCCATTCAATTGATCTCGGATGAACTGAAAGCAGCGTTATATGAACAAGAAGACTATAAACACACACTTAATTTATTAGAACGCCAAGTAAGCCGTTGTAGTCAGTCTCTTAATGATTTAATGACAGTCGTTCGTCAGCCTAGGGCTGTCAGTGCAAAAGAGCAGTCAGTGAATGCGTTTTTGGATGAGGTCGCGGATAACTGGTGTCATCTTAATCCTAGTGTAGTTTTGGAAAAGGCGTTTTCGACAGCTACCGACCTTGAAATCGTGACTGATAAGCTTCTGGCTCAGGCGATCATTAACTTATTAGATAATGCGGCACGGGTTTCATCTCATTTCATTAAGATGATCACTGTCGAGGGAGAGGGTACAGTCGATGTCATTATTGAAGACACAGGGCCGGGAATGCCGGATCGTTTAAAGAAAATTCTAGATAATAATTTGCCGATTACTGATGAACAGGGGAATGTACGTTTAGGACTTTTTTTAGTGAAAACGCTTGTTCAGCGTATTGGTGGTGCTTTGATATTTAGTCGATCAGAGCAGGGCGCATCGCAGGTTAGGCTTCGTTTACCGTCGGTTGTACCTCTGGACATAACAAAGAAATAAAGGGATTTAGGCAGAATGAATCAGAACGAACATGAAATCGATCAACCCATTGTATTGGTTGTTGATGATGATCAAGATTTTTCAGATGTATTGGCCATATCATTTCGTCGCAAAGGCTTCATTCCTGTTATTGCTAACAATGCAGAGGAAGCCAAAGAAAAAATGTTGGCGCAGCAGTTTGATTATGCAACGTTGGATTTGAGAATGCCGGGGCCTTCAGGCTTAACATTGATTAAAGCCTTGGTTGAACACAGCCCAGGAATACGAATTGTCGTTTTAACTGGGTATGCAGGTATTAACACTGCAGTGGAAGCGATAAAGCTCGGTGCAGCGCATTACTTAGCTAAACCCGCTTCCATTGACGAAATCATTACTTCGATGACTACCTATCAGCCGAACCCTGATGAACCCATAAATGAAACCCCAAATACAATTGGCATGCATGAATGGGAGTGTATTCAGCAAGCATTAAAAGAGAATGATTTTAACATCTCGGCTACGGCTCGACAGTTAGACATGCATCGCAGAACTCTTCAGAGAAAGCTACAGAAAAAGCACTATCGAGATTAGTCGATTTCTCTGCTTAATTTTTAATGTTATTTCCGTGAGGGGATATAAGTATGGCAGCTCATAAAAGGCATTTTGTTGTTTGGATAATGTTGTTTTTGTCTGCTGCCCTTCACGCTGCTTTTATTGCAATTACGCCTTATGAAAAAGAGAACCTTGTTTCTGAAAATACGAAACAGTACACCATAAAGGCTACGTTGAAACTTCCCGACATTAATGTTCAACCTGTTGATAAGCATCAAGAAGCAGAAACTGAATTAGTTAAAACTGTCACAACTGAAAAAACGCCTGATCCTGTAAAAAAGTCATCATTGAAAGAGAGGGTTGTTCAAGAAAAAAGTAAAGAGAAGGAAAAGACGTCTAAAGAGCAACGGACAGTAAACGTTATTTCAGAACCCGTCATCGAACCGATCGCTAAAATTGACCCGGTTATTGAAATTGAACCGGTCAAAGAAACTGAGAATGATTTGAATGAAAAGAGTCTGAATGAAGAACGTCTTAATGGAAAGACGCCAGATACCCAAGCGCTTGTAGAAGAATTTGATGACACTAAAGAAACTAAGAATGTGATCCTAGTCGCGGCCAATAAACAAGCGGCGATGGAGGTTTTGAATCAACAGAGGGCAGCCGCTCAAGCGTCGTACTTAGCAGATTTAAAAAAACGGATTGAGGAGAACAAAAGGTACCCCCGAATTGCACTTAAGAGGCGTTTGGAAGGATCTGTAGATCTTAACTTTCAGATTGACCAAGCGGGGAACATTATCGTATTAGAAGTAGAGACTGGGCATAGACTATTTAAGCTCTCTGCTGAGAGCGCTGTAAAAAATGCATTACCATTTCCACCCCCTGAAGGTATAGAGGTTCCGATAAAGGTAAGCCTGATATTGGCTTATCAGATTCAGTAGTAAGACAACTTAGATTGTCGGTCATTCGATGGATTAGGAGGGATGACAACTACCACTGTATGAATCAAAAGAAAGCGGATAAGAGGAAGTAGTATGTCTTATAAACCAGAAGTTGCACGTTCAACACATTCTTGGTTAATGCATTTTCGAGGGGCCAGACCTTATTTATTTGCGGTTCCTGTATTGGTCGCGTCAGCGATTGTTCAAGCCGACCATAGTATGGCCATTGATGTCATTGGGCAGGTGCCGGAAACTGCAGCGGAGCAAACGCTGACAACGGAAAAATCAGCGATAACTCGGCCTATGAATGACTCAGGCGAATTGTTGCGATCAATCAATGGTATGACAGCAACCCGTCGCGGTGGTCATGGGTTTGAACCGATCATTCGTGGGCAACAACAGAGCCAGATTAATATTCTTTCAGATGGCGGCTATATTGTCAGTGCTTGCCCTGGAAGAATGGACCCAGCAACGAGCTACATCGGGATGGAAACGTTCGATAAAGTTACGGTGATTAAAGGTAATCGTTCGGTTATCTATGGATCTGGTGGTTCGGGGGGGACAATTCTATTTGAACGACAGAGACCGGAGTTCGAAAAAGGTAAGCCTTACCAAGGAAAGATTACGTTGGGCCACACGGACAACTCTGAGGCTACCAGTGGATCTGTTGATGTCTCTGCGGGCTCAGGCCGAGGGTTTGTTCGTGCGTATGTAGAAAAAACGGATTCGGGAAATTATGACGACGGTGACGGGAATACTGTTTCGTCGGCGTATGAATCCCTAACCCAAGGGATATTACTCGGCTTCGATGTAACTGATGCAGATTATGTGCAGTTGGGCTATGAACAAAGCAGACAGGATGATATTCATTACGCTGGAAATGGAATGGATTCCCCGTATGCCGATGCCGATAATGTTCGTGGTAAGTGGGTTCATGAAGCGGTAATTGGTTTCGTAGATATGTTCGAATTGAACCTGTATCGAACGGACGTCGAGCATTTAATGGATAACTACAGTGTGAGAGATCGCGTGGGGATGATGGGGCAAATGAGTTCACCTGCATCTTCTGAAAGCTGGGGCGGTCGTTGGTTAGGACGAAGCTATGGGGAATCCAGTGAATTAAGGTTTGGTTTGGATTATCGTGCAAGTGATCAAGAAGTTACACGCTACATGGATATGGGGATGGGGCCCATGGCTACCTCCATTCTATGGCCGGATGCCGAATTAAGGACGACAGGCTTGTTTACTGAATTCGATTATCAACTAAATAGCCAGGATATGCTAAGAGCTGGCTTGCGTGTTGATCATTGGACTGCGGATGCTACTGCTGCAAACGATACATACAGTATGATGCCATCCCGCACACCTAATCAGTTATACCAAACCTATTACGGCACAGACGCGGATCGAAGATCGGAGAACGAAGTTAGTCTTGTATTCGGTTGGGATCGTGATATGGCGAATAATATATCGGTTTCGGCCAATGTAAGTCGCACGGCTAGAACGCCTGATGCAACAGAGTTGTATATTGCGTCTGATAAAGAAATGACCATGATGGGGATGACGATGCAGGATGATTGGGTGGGTAACCCCGGTCTTGATTCAGAAATCCATTATCAAATTGATTTGACTGTGCAGCAATCCACTAACGTTTATAGTTGGTCTGCTACCGCTTTTTATGATCATGTTGAAGATTACATTGAGCGTTACCAGGCGGGTACAGGTAATGACTCCGTGCTTAAATACAGGAACGTCTCGGCGCGCTTAACGGGTTTAGAAGTGGAGGGGCAGTACGCACTCTCGGATAATATCATTACGCGTGCGACGGTTGCTTATACTCGAGGCATGAATACGGATGACGATACGGATCTCGCACAGATAGCACCATTAGAAGCACATCTTTATGCCGATTATAAAACGGAGAGGTGGGGGGCAGGTTTAGAATGGGTCATTGCAAATGCTCAGGATCGCGTCAATGAGGAAAGTGGTTATGATGCGGGGCCGAGTAATGGCTTTGGTGTTCTGCATTTGAAAGCGTTCTATGAAATAGTCGAGCCGATTAAAGTAGAAGCAGGTATTGAAAACGTGCTTGATAAAACCTACGCCTATCATGTGAATTCTGCCAATGTGGATCCGTTTAATCCTTTGGCTGAAAGAGTGAATGAGCCAGGCAGACAGTACTGGATGAAGGCAACGTATCAGTTCTAAGTCGGGGGATTAGACAGAAGCGTTTGGTTTCTTCAGGTAATAAAAAACTGTGACGTCGTAACCCGATTTCACAGTTTTTTTTTATTTATGAACTATATCGTCTGAAATGAAAGAAATCGGTTTTTAAGCGACTCATCTTTTGGTTTAATAAAATTCATTCTCTAAAGCATGGATAATAACTAAAGGAATAATTAATGGACGATAGAAGGCGTTACTTAAGCATCGCTGATAATGGATTTCTGATCACGGAAACAGAAGACAGTCCGAAGCACATTGCCAGTTTTTTAATATATCAGAAACCTGAAGGTGCTGTTTCTGATTTTGTTGAACGTCTTTATAACAAGTGGGTTGCGGTAGATACGGTTTATCCTCCTTATAACCTTAAGCTGAATGCGACCAATCCTCTTGCTCCCTATTGGACGGAAGATAAAGAATTTAAAGCATCCAATCACGTTCATTTTATAAAAATGCCAGAGGGTACCACTCGTCAAGAACTCAACGAGAAGATTTCAGAGTTGCACGAGCCTCTAACGGATAAATCAATGCCTTTGTGGCAGTGCTACTTCATTGACGGGTTAAGTGATAATCGGTTTGCAATCTATCTTCGTGTCCATCATTGCATGATGGATGGCATCTCAGCGAGTAAGATGACTGTTCAGTGTCACTCTCCTGATCCAACGGACCCTGAACGTCCTCCTTTCTGGGCGATGGGTGATAACCTATACAATCGAAAATCCAATAGAGCTAAGCCGAAGTTTTTAGGTCGGTTATTAAATGCTGCTACGTCCAATGCTAAAACCGCTTATGGTTTATCTCGAATTTCCACTCAACTTTGTTTGGAAGCCGTTGGTTTAACGACAAACGCGATATCTCTACCGTTCACGTCTTCCAAGTCTGTTTTGACGGGTTCAGTGAGTAACAACAGAGCCTTTGCAACTGCGTCATTACCCATGGATCGAGTGAATCACTTGCAGAAGGTTGCTAGGAACACGCTTAATCATATTGCTTTAACGTGTTTGGATGGTGCGCTTCATCGATATCTTGATCATATCGAGCGTCCGCTTGATGAGCCTTTGACGATAACAATGCCAGTCTCATTACGCCGTGAAGACGCAAAAGTTGGTGGTAATCAGATTGGTTTAGTTGCTACAAAGCTAGCACCTCAAACGGATGACCCTATCATTCGTTTGCGTGAAATCGGCGTTTCTTTGCAGAATATCAGAAACCAAATTGATACATCGCCTGCGTCAAGCATTCAGGCATTTTCGTTAGTGACTAATGGCTTCTCTCAATTGGTTGAGAGCGCAAGTGCATCGCAGTTTGTGCCTGCTTTATCACACACTATTGTTTCGAATGTTCCTGGACCTAGAAAGAGCTTGTACCTTGAAGGTGCCCGTTTGGTTGAATGGTATCCTGTAAGTACTTTGGGGCCTGGCCATCGTTTGAATGTCACTATGTTTTCGTACGACGGACGACTTCATTTTGGTCTTATCGCTGCAAGTGCTTACCTACCTGATTTGGATGTATTAGGCCGTTTTATTTACGATGCATTTGAAGAGTTAGAAGCGGTAGTGCAAGCGCCAGATATGGGAACATCTTTGTTGGAAGCAAAGCGAACGACTCAATCATCTGCTTGATGGATTGGATCTGTTTGATGCTTTGATTGGCCCCAACAGAATCAGCGCTTTTAATTAGGGGCTGATTCTTGGTTTTGTGCTAGAAAGTGAGTAAGCGGTTGCTGGAATTGACACTGGCAGCCCATTTCCACAAGAAGTAGATAAACGCCACCAATTACCCTGTTAATGAATACGGTATCAGGGGAGGGTTGAAAGTCCTGCCAGTAAGGAAGAAATGACTTCCATTCTTTTATTGCTCTGTTATGTATATTTGATGTTCCAAAATCAAATGGATCTTCTGAGTCAAAGGGTGTCATGAATATATCACTCCATAACTCATAGAAATCATCAGGAATGCTTGTTTTTGTAGCGCTTCTAACTTTAAGTGCGATCAGTGACTTATCTAAGGCAGGGTAGTCACGTGCAACTGACGCTTTCATAAACTCGTAAAAGCCTTGCTTAAGTTCTGATGGTGCAGGGCTAATGCTTCCAAAATCGTAAATTATGACGCTTCCGTCGGGCCTGAAAGCAAAATTACCTGGGTGAGGGTCACTGTGGAAGCCATCAAATTCAAAGACTTGTCTACCAATGAACTGGAACAACTTATCGCCAATCTTGTTTTTTGCTTCTTGGCTGTAGTTGCCAGAAACAACTTGCTTGATGGAATCGCCTTGCTCGAGGGTCGTGGTGAGTATCGTTTTAGTTGAAAACTCTTTCACTACCTGAGGGATAATGATGCCATCGTCTTGTTGGTGGAATTCATGGAAGCGGGCAAGTTGCTTTGCTTCTTCAATGTAATCCAGTTCTCGGATTAAGGTAACAGACAATTCGTCGAAGACGGATTCGAGAGCATCAGGGTCTACTTTGATTAATCCGCCAAGCTTCAGAAGTCTTCTTAGATGTTTTAAATCGGACTTGCAGGCTTTTTCAATACCAGGGTATTGAATCTTTACGACGACTTCTTGTCCGTCATGAGTGGTAGCTCTATGAACTTGACCAATTGACGCTGCCGCCATGGGGGTGCGGTCGAAATTGGCAAAAAGCTTTTTCGGGTAATCCCCTAGCTCCAGAACGAGCTGTCGTTCTAGCACTGAAAAGTCCATGGGTGGCGCTTGGTTTTGGAGTGCGGCTAATTCATCTGCAAATTCTTTAGGGAATAAGTGCTGCATCTGAGAGGCCATTTGGCCAACCTTCATGGCTGCGCCCTTTAGTTCCCCAAGCGTAGATACAACCTGTTTACCAATTTGAGCATAGAACTCTGATTTTGCTTGGTCAGTATGGGGTTGATTGCTAAACGCTGCTTTTAGTCGACTGCCTGCGTATTTTCCAGCAACAGAAACCGTCATTCCCGCTAACTTGGATGCTCTTTTTCGGTGATTGACCCACTTGGATAGTTTTTTGCTCATAACGGTTTCTTTGTTGTGTTAACTGATAGTTAAACTTGTTCTTCTAACGTTTGAAAAAGCTCTTCGAGTTTCCCTCCCATTTCAGCAAGAGCAAAGACTACATCAGGCAATTGAACTGCGAATTCAGGTAAGCTTTGCTGTAGAAGGGCTGGGTCTTCAGAGCGTTCAATATTCAGGTCCGGCGACGCTAACGTCGAAATCAAGCCCATAATGGCATAGATTTGGTCCCCTAAGTCCAGTTCACCTCGCATTGAAGGGTCAATCGCGTTGAACTTTTCCATGGCGTTTTTCCAGCGGTCTTCAATCCATGTGAAGCCTGCAACAAACCCTTGGCAGAAATGTTCAAGCTCCATTCGCTCAACGGTATCTTCTGACCAATTTAAGTTTAGTTTAGGATTGCAGGTGCCGGACATAATGTCGTCAAAAGCTTCTTTATAGTGTTGAACCATGATCACTATAATTCTTTGCATCTCGGTTTGTTTTTCTGCATTAGCAGACTCACCGTTGAATACAATTGGAAACCATTGCTCAGTCGATAAGAATTCTGGTGCACAAAGAACGGAGTAAAGGAAACCGACAAACTGAGTGTAGTTCAATGTGCCTTCAGGGCGATCAGGATGTGTTAGAAACTCGTTTAGTGCAACACGATCTTCATCAGTTAGAGGCGGTAGTTGTTGGTCGGTCATTATCAACGTCCTTTGTTTGTTTAAATACTACAGGAAAGTCTTCCAGCCTAGATGAAATGGACTCTTATGGCTATTTTAATTTTTATAAATAGCGCTAAACATTACAAAATATTGAGAGTGTTTGAAATCCTGTTAGCTTTATTTAAGTATGTCGGGCGTTTCAGATAGATGAAAGGCATTGAACGGCTCGCAGTTTTCAGCGTTCGCAAGTGGCCACATTCTGTTGCCCATGGATGCTGCCCCATCGACGCGAATGGACGTGCCACTAATGAATGCCGCTGCCGGTGAAAGCAAAAAACAAATGATCCCGCTGACTTCGGACTCGGTGCCTAAGCGCTTCATTGGCACAGCTTCTTTTAATTTTGGGATAATCGCTTTAAATGAACCGTCATAGGTGTCCATCCCACTGGAAGCAATCCAGCCTGGCGCAATCGCGTTAACTCGTACGCCTTTGTGGCCCCATTCAAAGGCTAATGTCTTTGTAAGGTTGTCCATACCTGCACGGGCTGCACCTGAGTGAACCATTCCTGGCATCCCACCCCACATATCAGCAGTAATGTTAACAATTGAACCGCCTTTTTTTGACATGCTTTGGTTAAACACTTCTCGTGAGAAGAGAAAACCACCGGTCATGTTGGTGCTGACGACAGCCTCAAACCCTTTTTGAGTGACTGAAGCTGCAGGGCTTGGGTATTGGCCGCCTGCATTATTTACTAAACCTTCGATATGGCCGTGCTTTTCTACGATCAGGGAGACGGTTTCTTTTACTTTATTTTCATCTCGGATATCACAGCTGAAATAATCTACTTTACCGTCTTGGTTGGTTATTTCGTTTGCGACCTTTTCGAGTTTCTCTGTTTTTCGTCCAATGAGGGTGACGGATCCTCCAAGAGCATTGATTTCATGAGCAATGCATCGACCGATACCACTTCCTCCTCCGGTGACAATAAAGTGTTTTTGTTCAAATAAATTATCTTTTAATACACTTTGGAAGCTCATAGTTGTCTCTACCGATTGTTCTCATTGAGGAAATTCTGATTTTGAAGATTATACCAAGCGCTTGCTTGGCTTCAAGTTTTGCGTCTTAACTAAATCTACCATGATCAAATGAACAGTTTCAGGCATAATAGGCTTAATTAAAGAAGTATTAATAAGTGATAGGAACGTTATGAACGAAATTACTATTCAGACCCCAGATGATTGGCATCTACACTTTCGCGACGGTGATATGTTGAAAGAAACCGTACCTGCGACAGCGCGTTGTTTTCAGCGTGCGATTGTCATGCCGAATCTTGTCCCTCCTGTAACCACAGCGGAAATGGCAGAGTCGTATCGTCAAAGAATTCTTGATGCTCGACCTGAAGGCAGTAATTTTGAACCTTTAATGACTATCTACCTTACGAATACGACCAGCAAAGCCGATATACAAGCGGCGAAAGCATCAGGTGTAAGAGCGGCTAAACTCTATCCTGCTGGTGCCACAACCAATTCTGATGCTGCTGTCAGTGCATTAGAAACTTTATACCCTGTTTTTGAGGCGATGGCTGAAGAAGGGATGCTGCTGCTAATTCATGGTGAAGTGACGGATCATGATATTGATATTTTTGATCGTGAAAAGACCTTTATCGATCGACATATGCGTCCGATTACTGAAGCATTCCCTCAATTGAAGGTTGTGTTTGAACACATTACAACCAAGGATGCGGCACAGTTCGTTCTTGAGGCTTCTGATAACGTTGCTGCGACGATCACACCTCAGCATTTATTGCTGAATCGCAATGATTTATTGGTAGGTGGTATTCGCCCTCATAACTTCTGTTTACCCGTGCTAAAACGAAACATACACCAGCAAGCATTACGTGAAGTGGTTGCTTCAGGGTCAAAGAAATTCTTTTTAGGTACTGACTCCGCACCTCATGAAAAGCATCGTAAAGAGTCTGCGTGTGGTTGTGCTGGTTGCTACAGTGCTTGGAGTGCTTTAGAGCTCTATGCTCAGGTATTTGAAGATCTGGGTGTCATCGAAAAGCTGGAAGGGTTTGCAAGTCATTATGGCCCTGACTTTTACGGAATGCCTCGTAACGAAGGGACGGTTACCTTGGTTCGTGAAGACTGGTCTGTTCCAGAGGAAATAATTTTACCAAATGGTAATCCGATTGTTCCTTTCTTTGCGGGTGAAACTGCTCGTTGGAAGATGAAAGCATAACTATGCTGATCAACATTAGCTAAATACTCGTTTGGCTAATGTTGATGCTCTGGTAGTTCTAATGTAATTCTAAATGCTTCGATAGATTCATTCTTGTTGTAGATGTTTTCTGCAAAAACAGCCCCTTTGTGCAATTCAATAATGGCTTTAACAATAGACAGTCCTAAGCCTATATTAGTGGTTCCGGGTGTCCTTGCTTGGTCTGCACGATAGAAGGGTTCAAAAATCTCTTCTATTTGCGTGCTGTTTACTCCGCTTCCTTGGTTTGTGATTTCTACTCTGTAAAAGCGTTCTGTTTTTTTCTTGAATTTTGACAATACAATTGTGACGTTTGTATCTGTATGACGGTATTGAACTGCATTGCTTATGATGTTTCTAAAGACGGTAGAGAGCCAGTTGTCCTTAGAAAGTACCGTTATAGGTGCGTCTTCTGAAAGGTCTTTAAGTTCAAGGTTTACTTTAAGTTGTTGATCTTGAAATTCAAACTGAAAATCATTGATCAGGCTTTTGAGCGTTTCATGAATGTTCACTGGGTCCGTCAGAGATATCTCTGCGTTTTCAAACGATGGAAGTGAAAGGGTTTGTTTGATGACGGATTCAAAATGGTCGAGCTCATGTTGTATTCGCTTGGTCATCGGTAATGGATCATTTTCGGAGCTTTCCAATATTGCCAAGGCAACTTGCATTCGGGCAATTGGGGCTCTCAATTCATGAGACATATCATGCACTAGCCGACGTTGGTTGTTATATGCTCGTTTGATCTGCCTCGCCATATTATCGAAATCTTGAGCTAACTCGGAAAGTTCATCTTTTCGTTTGCCGAGTTTAGGTGCTATTTCTACGTCTAAATCCCCTTGTGCCAAGGACTGAGTCGCTTTTTGTAGTGCTCTAACGGGGAGCGTTAAATGTCTTGCTAACCAATAACAGACGATGCCACTCATAAACACAAGAGAGATAAGCAGGGTCCAGCCTGTATTGGCTAGATGACTGAGGAAGGCTCGATAGATTGGAGGCCGTTCAAAGATGACTCTGAATTCTTGATTGTCTGAGGTTTTAAAGTATCGCCCGAAATACATAAATTTGCCTGTAGGCTTTTGTATGCTGGCGTTTTTCTCTGTTAACCTTTTTGATATTTTTTGAACGCTTTTTGGAAGCGTTTGATTCATTATGTCTCGAGAGTATTCAATAACATAGATTTTATGGGGCCTGAACCTATCTCTTGTATGTCGTTGCCAGCGTTTAAGCCCCATTAATCCCCGAACTTCATAAGCTCGTTCTGCTTTGATTACACTTCTTTCTAGTGGCAGCGGGAGCTCGTTGGATTGAAGCCTAGACTGATACAGAATAAATGCAGTGGTAATGATGACTAAGATAATCATTAACCAGAAACAAAAAAAGATTTTACTGAACAGGCTCTTCATTATCTCTGCTCATCAGATAGCAATTCATGCTTAAATAAGTAACCTTGGCCTCGAATATTGCTAATGATGTCTGTGGTTATTTCTACCTTAGAGAGTTTTTTACGCAAGTTACTGACGTGGACATCAATTGAGCGGTCATAGGCTTCCAGAGGCCTATTAAGAACGTCCAGAGACAGCTGGGCTTTGCTTAGTACCTTTCCTGGTTGGCTTATCATGACTTGGAGTAGTTTAAATTCGGCGCCAGTCAGTGTAATAGGTTGTTCTTTGTATTTAGCTTCAAATCTTGCCGTGTTTATTTCCAGATCACCGACATTAATTAAAGAGGCTTCTTTATCATGTTCTTTTGTCCCGCTAGCATTGTCTTGTTCAGCTAGGGGAGTGTTTGATCGTCTTAGAATCGCTCTGATTCGGGCGACTAGTTCCCTTGGGTTACAAGGCTTAGGCAAATAATCATCTGCGCCCATTTCTAACCCGATAATACGGTCTATGTCTTCGCTTTTAGCAGTCAACATGATAACGGGGATTTTGGAGTCGCGTCTTAGATCTCTGAGGGTATCAATGCCGTTTTTTATAGGCATCATAATATCAAGAACAATGATGTCTATATGGTCTGTTGCAACCTTTTGTAGCGCTTCTTCGCCGTTGAACGCTTGAGTTACTTCGAAATCTTCGTTCGATAGGTATGTGGTCAGTAAATCATTGAGGGCCTGATCATCATCAACCAGTAGAATATGAGACATTTTTCCACGCTGTATTCTGAATTTATTCAGATAAGTTTATCGCCTTTTATTTCCGAAACGTCAATCTTTACCCAACTTTACTGATTTTTTTATTTGAAAATAGTGTTGATCATACATCGCTGCAATTTGGAATTTATGTCATAATAATAGACTTATTATTACCTTCGCTTTGAGCTCTTGAGCTTATTCAAATCTTTTGTAAATCGCTTGTTCACAAGGAACTTTAAATGGCCACCATTGGCAGACGTAATATTTTGGAAGTTGTAAAAATTGTTGATTTTGGCGTCTATCTTGATGGTGATCAGTTGGATGAAATCTTACTGCCTAAGCGCTATGTTCCTAAGGACTGTCAGGTAGGCGATCAAGTAGATGTGTTCATCTACCTTGATTCAGAAGATAAGCTCATTGCTACAACACTAAACCCGAAAGCAATGGTCGGCGAAGTGGCTAAGTTAAAGGTTGTTGCTGTTAGCCCTGTGGGTGCATTTTTAGACTGGGGGTTGCCGAAGGATTTATTGGTTCCGTTTGGTGAACAGCATGAAAAGATGGAGGAGGGGCGTTCATATAATGTGTTTGTATACCAACATCAAGACACGCATCGAATTGCTGCCTCATCTAAGTTAAACCGATACGTAGGCAAAAAAGAGCACGACTATAAACGTGGAGATCAAGTAGAGCTGTTCGTGACCGAACGCACGGATATAGGCTACAGCGCTGTGATTGATAATCTATTTTGGGGTGTTTTATTCGAAAGTGACTTGTATCGTCCACTGCGTCGAGGGCAGAAGATCGGTGGTTACATTAAAAGGGTTCGTGAGGACGGGAAAATAGATCTAAGTCTTCAAAAAGTTGGTTATGAAAAAGTAGATGATCTGAGCCGTCGAGTAATGAATGTCCTTCGTGCAGAGGGTGGCTTCCTTGCGTTGTCGGATAAAAGTCCTGCTCAAGCGATTCATGATAAATTCGGTGTCAGTAAAAATGCTTATAAGATGACCATTGGTGCACTTTATAAACAACGTAAAATCACCATTGATCGTGAAGGCATCAAATTAGTTAATTAATTCGCGTTTGTTACTGTTTGTATTACAAGTGTTTGAAGATGTCAGCTAGGTCTTATATCTCAAGCACTTTCCTCTATACTGTTTTGCTGAGTAGTACTTCCTAAATCATTAGGAATAGTTGAAAAATAATTAAAATAACACTCACAATACAGAGCTTCTATGGTCTTTAGACGTCTATCTTTTTGTCTGCTTTTTTTGATCTTGAGCGGTTTTCAATCTGTTTATAGTTCTGAAGTAGATCATCAGAATATCTTCACTTCCAGCATTGATGCTTTAAATGCCAACTTCGATTACCTAGAAGATGTTGATTCTAGTCTGACTATTTCAGATGTTTTAGCTCTGAATAACAGTCAATGGCGTCACGAAGAAGGTGGCGGTGCAAAGTTTGGTTTTAGTCGTTCAAGCTATTGGTTCAAGCTCACGTTTACGAATCAGCTCGATGAAGTAACAAAAACGCTGTTGGAAATAGGTAAGCCTACCTTAAATGATGTTGCGTTTTATCAGGTTGTTGATGGTCACGTAGTTCGGAGCTTACACACTGGAGATCAACGTCCTTTTTATACCAGAGATGTTGACCATCCTAATTATCTTTTTCGAGTAACTCAACGCATTGGCGAGACATCCACCGTTTACTTCAGAGTTAAAACTCAAGGTTCTTCGGTGTTCCCCATCAAGTTGTGGCAGGAGAAAGCTTTCTTTGAGTTTTCAGCACAAGAACAAAAGGTACATTTCTTATATTTCGGCAGCTTGCTTGCTGTTGTTCTTCTAAATTTATCAATCTTTGCCATGTTGCGAGAAAAGATATATTTCTATTATTCATTAGCAACCGTTGGTTACCTATTATTTTTTAGTGGTCTTAAAGGGTTTTCGTTCCAGCATTTGTTTTTTGGCTTGCCGAGTCTAAACACCCAAGTGTTCTTATGTTCAATGCCCATTTTAGCTATCTTTTCTTTATTGTTTACTCGAGAGTTTTTAAAAACGCATCAATTAGCTCCACGCTTGGATCAGGCCATAAAAGTAATGTTGGCGTTAGAGTGCGTTAAGTTAATCGGTGCTTTTGTTTTAAATTATGATAATTCTATCCGGCTTTCTCTTGTTCTAACGGTTCCGTTTTTCCTTTTATTGTTCTTCTCTGGCCCCATTATTTGGCGTAAAGGCAGTGTTTCCGGTGGTTTCTTTACGTGTGCATGGTCTGTGTTAACTGTAGGCATGATGTTGACGTTTTTACGAGTCCTAGGCGTTGTGCCTGATAATTTTCTGTCTCAGTACGGCATGCTTCTCGGATCAGCCTTAGAGTCTTTAATTCTGATGGTTGCGCTGTCTTATCGAATTTATCATGAACGGGAATCAAAAATTGCCGCTCAGCAAGCCAGTATTGAACAAACTCGACAGAAAAGAGAAAGCCAAGAGCAGTTTTTAAATGCGATGCTGCATGACCCCGTTACCCAGCTACCGAATAGAACGCTTTTTGAAATGGCGCTTAATGAACAAATCGCATCGTTTCCTGAGAACGAGTTGGTGGTATTACTGGTACGAATTGAACGTTTCACTGAAGTCAGCCGAACGCTAGGCCTTTCGGATGGAGAAAGCTTACTGCAGGAGCTTGGTCGTGAGTTAAATGAATCTGTTTCTAAGCTTCCTGCGGTAGTGGAAATAGAAAAGACAACTGAAGTTCATAATTATATTTGTAACTTTTCGACGGATACCTTTGGTGTTTTATTTAATCGAAGCGATGTAAAAGCAGATATTTCGATCTATACAACCTTTATTGATAATTTGAGTAAGCCGTTTAAGTTTATGAGTTTCAGTGTGGACTTACACCCTAGATGTGGCGCCTCTTTTTATCCAAGGCACGGTGATCAAGCCTCGACCTTGCTAAGAAACGCGAGTGTTAGTTTAGACGCGAATAAGGGATTAGGATCAAAAGTCTCTTTTTATTCAAAGAAACATGATGATTATAGTGAATCGCGTTTGACGTTGATGTCGGACTTAAGGTTTGCTCTGGAGAACGATGAACCTGAATTGCATTATCAGCCTAAACTAAGAGCTCATGATCATGAAGTCGTTGGTATGGAAGCCTTAATTCGCTGGACACACCCTACATTAGGCTTTGTTTCCCCAGATAAGTTTATTCCTTTAGCCGAAAAAACGGGTGTGATTTGTCTGTTAACTCGCTGGGTTTTTGAGCGGGCGATGAAAGACTACATTGTCTTTAGGGATGATGGGTATGACGGATCTTTATCGATCAATATTTCTGCGCGTAATTTAATGGAATCAGATTTACCCAACATTTTTTCTTCCTTGATAGATAAATATGAGGTAGACGCAGGGAAGATCATTGTGGAGCTTACCGAAACAGCCATTATGGAAGACCCAGAAGCCGGGATCGTAGCGCTTAAGGCGTTGACGGATATCGGGGTTCGGCTGTCCATTGATGATTTCGGTTCTGGCTATTCTTCGTTATCTTATTTAAAAAGACTTCCTGCAACGGAAATCAAGTTAGATCGTGCTTTGATTACTGATATTGCGAGTTCGGACAGTGCTCGAGTTATTGTCCAAACCTCCATCGATATGGCGCATAATTTAGGATATAACCTAGTGGCAGAAGGCGTTGAAACGCAAGAAGAGCACGACATTCTTTGTTCAATGCAATGTGACAACATTCAGGGGTATTTCTTGAGTCGACCTCTAACGCCATCTGATATGAATACTTGGCTTGTTAAAGCCCGCAAAGTTTCAGAAAAAACACTGACTTAAATAAGCCTTATATGTCTTTAGATATTTATAAGTGCTCGGTGTCTGGCCTCTTTAAGGGGCTTTTCTAATTTCTCTTAACGCTTCTTTACGTTTTCTTTACTTAGTCCAGACCCTACTTAACGTCGTAGGTCATTAAAATTTGTTCATAGATTGGTTGTTTGAAGCAACACAATAATTAAATTTATGAATACGGCTAAGGGCTGTCGGAGAAAGTAAATGAAAAAAGCATCGAAAATTATCTTATTTGCCAGTGTTATTGGGTTTAGTGCTTCTGCGCTGGCTTTTGGCGGTGGTCAAGATCACCACAAGCGTGGCGGCAATCCTCAAGATAGATTAGAACATATGACGGTTATGTTGGATCTTACGAATTCACAAGTCGAACAGCTTAAGCCAATATTTGAAAAGCAAATGGAAGGAAGAAAGTCTAAAGGTGGCGAGAGACGGGCCATCATGAAAGAGCTTCATCAGGCGATTAATAACGGCGCGAATGCAGAAGAAATCAACAGTATTGCTGACAGGGCTGCAGATCAAGCAAGATCAAAAGTCTTAAAGCGAGCAGGTGTGATGCAGTCAGTCCAGGATATTCTTACTGAAGAGCAAAAAGTGAAGGCAGGTAAATTAAGAGCGTTACGTATGCAGAAGCATGCAAAGCTAGTGATGTAACGAGTCATACACTCGTTGATAGGCTTTTCGTTAGTTTCGTTAGTTTCGTTAGTTTCGTTAGTTTCGTTAGTTTCGTTAGTTTCGTTAGTTTCGTTAGTTTCGTTAGTTTCGTTAGTTTCGTTAGTTTCGTTAGGTTATTTAGTTGTTATGTACTCGGCCCACCCCCTCCGCTGAGTAGTTTGCGGTCAATTTTTGATAAATTGACCGCTTTTTTTGTCTTAATACTTTAGGCATTAACTGGCTCCACTAGAACCAACCGCATGTTCATACTCCTGAACATTTGATGAACTTTATCTTGTACATCCCTGATGTCATCGCCTTGAACACGGAAACGGAATTTGGTGCCTTTTGTTGTGTATGCATTTACTCGGTACATATTATTCCCCTAATGAATTGATTTTTGTTGCTTGATGAAGTTAATCTTAAAGATTGAAGCGACATTATTTGTCGCTGTGATTTCTTTGATGGATTATTATGAAAACTTTTCTTCGGCGGTTGGCCATTCTTGAATATTTAAGAACGACTAAAGAGCATTTGACGACAGAGCAGATTGCGTTGTTTCTTTCTAATGAGGGGTACTTGAACGATCTCGCCCACGAAAGAACGAATGCACGATCTGTTCAGCGAGATCTCAAATTTTTGCTCGGCGAGGTGGATGAAGAAGGCGACGCTGATAATGAGTTTGGTCTCGATGTAGTCAAGGGAGAGGGGCGCAGTTTGCACTGGAAACTGGACCCTTATCGAGGCCTGAGTTATGACTTCGAGAAGATGCCGCAAAACATGGCCATTGCCTTTGCTATGACGCAAAAGCATTTATCCGATTTATTACCTAGAAATACACAGCAAGAACTGCAGCGTTTATTTTCTGCCGCTGAGCATAAATTAGCGCATTCAGAAAAGGCCCTGTCGTCTAAAAACTTTTCCCGATTGAAAGATTCCATTGAATTTTATCAAAGAGGGCAGACCTTGCAGTCCGCCGACTTCGATATGGATCACATGGATATAATCTATCGAGCAATTGTTAATAAGAAACAGCTTTCATTCGAGTACAGATCAAAGCGTTACACGGTTCATCCTCTAGGCGTAGCGATTTTACTGCCAAAGATTTACTTGGTTGCAGTAAAAAGTGGAGACCAGGTGTCGACGGCGAATTGCCGTAACTTCTTAATTCATAAAATCGATTCTATTTGGGCTGAAAATAAGAATTCAGTTGTTCCTGAGGATTTCAAATTGTCTGAATACCTTAGGCAGGGAAATATGGAGGTTTATGTTGATCGTAACGATGATAAGGATGTGCACTCCCTTGAGCTTTTGATTGATTCTAATCAATCTCGATTGATTGAAGATGTAACCGAAACGCCTATTAGTAAAGATCAAACAATAACGATGTATGACTCTGAACGTGTTGTACTTAGGGCTAGAGTTCGAAGGACGGTTCAACTGCGTACTTGGTTATTGTCGCTAGGGCCTGTTTGTGAAGTAAAAGAGCCAAGTGTTATTCGAGACGATTTGAAGGCGTTTCTTCAATCTACTTTAGGTAAATATTCATGATGATAAAGTTGACTGTTTAGGTGATAATTACTTTTAACGGGTGAACTGTTTGGATATATGAATGTCTAGAAAAAGTTAGTTTCTGCGTTTTCGTGTTAATCTTTATACGTTTGAGGTATTTGATATGTTTAATGGTTTGTTTAATTATCCGAAATTTAAGTCTGTATTTTCTGCTTTATTTCTTGGTTTGATTCTCAGTGGTTGTGCAACAGTAGGGAAAGACTTCTCTGAGAACAAGGTTTCTAGTATTGAAATTAATACCACTTCTAAGGCACAGATCAAGGCTTTGTTTGGTTCTCCATGGCGTGTTGGCTCAGAAAGTGGCGAAACCACTTGGACATACGGCTTGTATGAATACAGTGCTTTTAGCAACACTCAAACCAAAGACATTGTGATTCGTTTCAATGCTGATGGTACTGTTGCTTCTTATACTTTTAATACGACAAAGCATTCGGAGTAATCTCTGGCTATGGAATTTGGTTTCATTAGCTTAACGGTGTTGGCTGTTTTTGTTCCTACCTTCTTCTTTGTTTCATTGACTCCCGGCATGTGTATGACACTGGCCATGACGATGGGGATGACCATTGGCCTTCGTCGAGCCTTATGGATGATGATGGGGGAGTTGGTTGGTGTTGGCTTGGTGGCCACGCTGTCAGTGATTGGTGTGGCTACGGTCATGCTGGAATACCCTGCCGCGTTTGAGGTTTTTAAATATCTCGGCGGTGCTTACCTAGGGTTCCTTGGTGTTCAGTTATGGCAATCGAAAGGTAAAATGGCACTGCAACAAGACGGGTCTCATAATTTTGATGTCCCCCGTTTAACGTTAGCCACACAAGGGTTTGTGACCGCAATTGCAAACCCAAAAGGCTGGGCTTTTTTTGTAGCGCTATTCCCCCCTTTTCTTGATGTAAATAAATCGTTGGTTCCTCAGCTCTCTGTGCTTATTGTGTTGATACTTGCATTAGAGTTTCTCTGCTTGGTTCTGTATGCCGCAGGCGGGAAGACGGTGAGTCACCTACTGCAGCATGCAGAGAATGTCCGCCTGATAAATAGACTGGCAGGAACATTGATGATTGGTGTGGGTGTTTGGTTGGCTGCTGGCTAACATTGCAATGAACTTTAAGGCTCTTATTTGATGTTTTAAGTGAGAGCTGCCTTTCAAAGCTTCAAATTAATATTTGATGTTGTAGCTAGAGCGCATCAGTCATAGAATAATTTTATTATTCAACAAACGCTTATTGATCTATGACTTCTTATAAAAATTCTTTAGCTCTTTTTTCCCGCATGGCTCATTTCTTTATTGCCTCACTTATTCTGATTTTAAGTACGAATACTTATGCAGCTTGGCCTTTCTCTAGTGAGTGTTCTGATGCAGAGTCAACAGATAAGCCTAACTGGGTGTCGCAAAGCTATGATTACAGTGAACCTGGTTACCGTTTTGGTTTTGGTGAAGCAAGATCTTATAAAGAGGCGACTTACCAAATGCTGCTCGATGAAGCGGAAGGACGGGCGTTAGAAGATATTGTCAGTAGCATTCAAGTTATTGTCAGCACAAAAACAGGGGTAACAACGCTCGTTGAGTCGGAAGATGGGCAAGAATCGATAAAGCGAAAAACAGACAGTAACATTGAAACCAGTAGTTATATCGATCTACCTGGCTTGTCTATACATCGGCAGTGGCAAGATGCTGAGACTTGTACTGTTTATGTTCAAGTTAGGATATCAGAATCACGTTTGTCCGTTGTGCTTAAAAAATCTCAAGCGGATATGTACTTCAAGGATGCTCAAGATGAAGGGAAGTCTATAAGTAAGCGGCTTTTAGCCATAAGTGAAGCGATAAGGCTTGCTAAGACGTACGACTTTAGGGTGATATCTTCAAGCAAATCCAGTGAGCAGCTGATCAGAGAGTACAAGCACCTTCAACAGCAGCTCGATAAAATATCCAGTAAAAACAACAATGCTGTTTTTGTGATTAACCACAGTACAGACACAAACCAACAGGCATTAAGCCCCATTGCTGATTCTTTAAAGTCTTCAATGTCAGGATCTTTTGAAATATTTAAAGCATGTAATTCGCCAACTCTCTGCTTGGATCACGCAGGCAAAACGCCAGCTAACTTTGCATCCATTGCTGATGTTAAGCTGAATACCGTAAAGCAAAACGGTTTCTGGGTGGGCGATTTTACCATTGAACTTACGCTATGGGATTTGTCTGATAACACGAAAAAGTATCATTCCGGAGTGCTTGGTTCGAAAGTGATGAATCGCCATAAACACAAGCTTACTTTGAATAAAGCCATGAAAAAGTGGCTTAAGGTTTATGATCATAAGCTTGAAGAATTTAAAACCATTGCATCGACCATAGAGTAAAAGGAAGGGTATGTTCAATCGTATAGTATGCGTTATAGCGCTTTTGTTCAGTTCAACCGTGTTTGCATTGGAGGTGGGAGATACCGCTCCGCAAATCATTGGTCGAGATATATCCGGAGGTTTGTTTGCCCTATCAAGAATGGAAGACAAGCCAAAGGTCATTAATTTTTTCTGGGTGAAATGTGTGCCATGTCAAAAGGAAATTCCGTTACTGGCAAAGAAAGAAAAAGAGCACCCTAACGTGGCGTTTGCTGTCATTCATGCCGAAATGAATATAGATACCGAGTCAAACTATGACATCACTGATATTCAAGCGTTTACTGAATCATTACCTGCGTCGCCAAATACAATGGTTCTTGGTTCTGATCGATTGAAGCAACAGTATGGTTTCGCTGATAAAGGCTTTCCTATCAGCTTTTTGTTAAGCAAGGAGAACAAAGTCGAGAAAATATTGCTTGGTTTTAATGATAAAACGATTAAACAGTTAAATGATTGGTTGGAACAGTATTAACGTTCAGTTCTTGAGTTCTAAATTACATGGATATTCAATATGACTCGGTTTAGTTTTGGTGTTGTTAAATTGCTCTGTATTTTTGGGGTTATCTTTGGTCTGACTGGGTGTGGTGACGACGCTGCTCAGTTTCAGGAGGGAACTCATTACATTAATTACCCGAATGCGGTTGATGACCAACTGGAGTTAAAGCCTGAGTTGGCGAAGGCAGATGTCATTGAGTTTTTTACATACGGTTGTCATCACTGTCAGGCCTTCGCCCCCAAACTGGTGTCTTGGCATGATAAGAACCCAGATAAGGTTATAGAATACGTTCCTGTCGTTTGGAGCGAGCAGGCGGTAATGCATGCGAAAGTTTTTTATCTGATTCAGCGATACTCTAACTTTGAAGCGCTGCACCATGAGCTGTTTGATTTGGTCGCAGGTTTTTTGAGAACGGATTCTTTAGAAGATCAAAAAGTTAAGTTTATTGTTTTTTTTGAATCTAAGGGTATCGAGCCTAAGGTCGTATTGGAGGCTTTAGATACGTCATTGTTGGACGCTAAAACAGCCTCTTCAGTGCTTTTAAGTAAGCGGTTTGAGATATCGGGAACCCCAACCGTGGTCATTAATCGGCAGTATAGAGTTAACAACAAAGCGCTTTCGAGTAAAGATGAGCTATTTGATATTGTTGATGAAATATTTGCAACGAAATAGCTTAATTGCGAACACAAAAAAGGGCTCATGATGAGCCCTTTTCTTGTTTGATCTGTTTTAACTTTCTATTCCGATAATGAACCATGGCGCATCGGCTTCTTTAAGGTCTCGCTCAAGATGCCAGATATCAGTAATGTCTTCTTCAATACCTTCAACTGTATCCTTGTATCGGCCTTCAAACTTAATACTTACTTGAGCTGTTCCAAAGACTTGGTGTGCTCGAACGAGGCTTGCATCGATGAACATGATTTCTGTGTGTTGTTCGCCTGTCAGTTGCTTGCGTTCAGCAATTAACTCTTCACCTAATGTTGGGCTTGTGTATTCAGCGATGATATCGAAGTCAGAAGTGTTCCATGCGTTTTGGAGTGTTCGGTAGTGCTCACAAGAGCCTGTTAGGAAACCGTTGACGTCAAAGTTTGGTGGTAGGTCCAGTGGGACTTCTTCCTCGTCAGACTGGTTCTCAGTTCTGCCTTGAGTGCCTCCAAAACTTGGTTGGCTCGTTGCCGGTTCGTTATCCTGCTCATTGCTGCGGAATTGTTCGTTATTTGAACCTGCGTAAGCGGGACGGGCTAATGAAGAGGCTTTAGAACGGGCCATTCCTTTAAATAGTTTATAGGCGACAAAGGCGATCAGGCCAAGGATCAGAATATCCATAAACTGAATACCTTCAAATGCGCCACCTAGAAGAGAGCCAATTAGGCCACCCACTAACAGGCCTCCCAGTAGGCCGCCAAGCATGCCTTTCTTAGAGCTGGCTGCGCTTTTCTGTGCGTTCGCAGGTTGTGACGCGTTTGCATTGTTATCGGCTGTAGGCTTTTTTGCAGGGGCTGTTTTAAACGATTTTCCGAATGATTTACTTCCGCCAAACTTTTTAGCTTCGGCTTCTGCGATTGTAAAAGTAAATGCAAAAAGAATGGCCATTACAGCCCATAGATTTTTCATAGATTGCTCTTTCCTGCTGGTTCTTTCCTGTTCGTGGAGAGAGCATCCTAACTTGATTGTAGAGCAAGTCAACCTGTTGCTGGTTTCATAATTCAGTATGTGTGTGTTCGATGTTGATTTACAATGCGTATTCAGACACTTATTTCTTTTTTGAGAAGTAACTCTTTGTTTATCAAATATCTTTAAATACAAGGCAATTGATATGGGTGATGACATTCATAAGGTAGAATCACAGACTCGTCATTGGGTTGAGCAAGTGATTGTCGGATTTAACTTTTGCCCTTTTGCAAAGAAGGAAGTCATTAGAAACAGCATTCGTTACGCTGTGTTGAACCATAAAGGCAAGGCAAGGGATACATTCTTTGATGCATTAGATGATGTGATAAAAGAATGCCGCAACCTTGATGAACACCCTGAAATAGAAACAACCTTAGTGGTTTTTCCTTTTCTTTTAACTTCATTCGATGAGTTCTTGGATTTTCTGGGTTTTGCGGAGCAGTTGTTAATCGATAGCGGTTATGAAGGTGTCTATCAGTTGGCTAATTTTCATCCGGATTACCGTTTTGAGGGGGAGTCTTTTGATGATCCTTCAAATTACACAAACAGATCCCCTTATCCAACGCTTCACATTATTCGTGAAGCAACGATGGAAAAGGTATTAGCTAATATTGCCGACCCTGAAGAAATTCCAGAAAGGAACATTCGGGTTGCGCGTGAACTGGGTAATCAGAAGCTCGGTGATATTTTATCTGCGTGCATGGCCCTGAACAGTAATGACTAGCGTTGTTTTATAGAAATCCTTTTGCCTCGTATATGATGACGTGCTTGAATTCATCGAACCTCTCTAGAGGAGGTAGGGTTTCCGCATGCCCCTCAGCGAACTTTGTATAACCTTCAACGTTAAGGTTTTTAACCCTTGAGTCTGCCATCAGTATATTGTTACAGCGTTGTCTAAGTTCTGTGAGTAACGGTATGTTGTCTCGATCGTAAAGCACATCAGCGGCTAGGATTACGTCAATATTTTCGAGTAACTGCTCTTCCAATGAAAAGAAGTCGTCATTGAATTCAAGGTTAACGTCGTTGAGTTCTGCATTCGCTTTGCAGCTGGCAATGGCATCTTGATCAATGTCACACACGATCACTCGTTTTGCACCAAACTTAGCGGCCGCTATGGCGGCTATTCCAGACCCAGCCCCAAAATCCACCACGACTCTATTTTTAATTGATGAAGGATGTTGTTCTATGTATTGAGCCATAATTTGGCCACTGGCCCAGCAGAAACTCCAATAGGGTGGGGCTTCCCATATTACTCGTACCTCTTCTGGGCTAAATGGACGGTCCATATTACTGTCGTCGAGTAGCCAGAGTTTTAACCATGGTGTCAAAGGCATTGAGGTGGCAATGAGGTTTGCTGTAGGTAATGACTTCTGTAGACGTACAGTTAACTCATTAAGTGCGGCCGACATTTCTACTTCCTTCTAAAAATCTGTGTCTATACTCAACGTAATGCCAGCGGATTATAACGAGTTATGAACCAAACATCCCAAGAAAAGTCATGCTTATATGTTTATCGAGATGGCGCTCAATGCCAAGAAGAAAGTGGGCCGGACTCTCCGTTTTGTTATTGGCATGATCCGGTTATAGATAAGTCGTCTGATGATGTTAAGTCGAAACTTGAAACTTGGGCCAAAAGCGGTAAGTCTCTGGATGGGTTCCAGCTCAAGAAGGTGGACTTATCCCACATTAACCTCGTTAAAAGAGGGTCCAAGGTTGGTTATTCTTTCAGGGATGCGGACTTATATAGGGCAAATTTACATCGAGCCCATTTATTTGCTATGGATTTTAGCGGCAGTTCTTTGATGAAGGCCGATATGAGCTTGTCTAATCTTCATTGTGCTAACTTGAAGGGATGTAATTTATTAGGCGTTGATATTGGTAAGTGTCGCCTTGAAAACATTAACTGGGGGGAGTTTGTTTCTCAGGAAGTGAGAGCTAGGCAAGCATTAAAGGAGGGTGAGGTCCAGTTGGCCAATGATCACTGCCAAGAGGCCGAAGAAATATATAGGAACGTTCGTAAGAGCTGTGAAAAGCAAGGACTGTTTGAAACGGCAGGTTATTTTTTTCATCGTGAGATGGTCATGCGTCGATATCAAATGCCTCAGGAGTCATTTGGACGCTTTGTATCTAAAATGGTGGATGTGTTCTGTGGCTATGGCGAGAAGCCTCTGCGAGTCGTATTGTTTTCAATGGCATTGATTTTTTGCTGTGCAATAACGTATTTCTTTTTAGGGATTTCGGGAAGCTCTGGAATGGTATCGTTTAATTCGTCTCACTCGGTCTCTGATAACCTGATGGCGCTCGCAAATTGTCTTTATTATTCGGTGGTGACCTTCACGACCCTTGGTTATGGCGATTATACGCCAGTGGGCCCATCAAAAGTCATGGCTGCTGTTGAAGCCTTTGCAGGGAGTTTTACGATGGCGCTTTTTGTTGTAGTTTTTGTGAAAAAAATGACGCGTTGATGTGTCACTTTATAGTGTGTTAGGTAGCAATAGCGTTCATTTTTTCTTCGATAAATGTATCCAAAATGCTTTTTAGGTACTGTTCGATGGTTAAGCTCTTATCATGAAGCAAAGGCGACAAGTCCAATGCCAAGTTGATGGCGCGAAAACTGTCTTCTTGATGGCTGGATGTGAATGTCGCATTGGCTATTCGACGACCTAGAACCGCTTTGTCATACCCTTTATTACCATCAATTTGTGAGTCATAGACACCAATCAGTGCTTGCTCAAGGTTAGGCATTGGGCTGCAATCAAGTTCAATTTTATATTCTTCAGGCAACCAATCTAAACTTCCCCAGACTTCAACGCCCAGAACTTTGGGGTTGTACGTTGGGTCTATTTCTCTCATTACTTTCACTGCTTCAATGGCAATCCTGCAGGTGGTGATGTGCGTGGAATGTTTGTCTGCTGGGTTGTGGGTATATATAACATTTGGACGACAAGAAGAAAGCTCCCTTACAAGTTTAAGGGTCATCTCTTTTGGGGAAGCCTTTAAGTCTGAACTCGAACAATCCCATTGCTTACAGAAGGCATATTCGCCGATTTGGGCTGCTTTTATTTGTTCTTTCTGGCGAATACTAATTAACTGATCGTTGGATATCAGATCATATTTTCCGCCTCGTGAGGCGCCTGCGCCATTAGTCAGTGTAAATGAGCTGAACCATTGGTTTGGTTCTAGAAAACACTTTTGGATACCTGAATAACCTATTATTTCTGCGTCATCTTGGTGAGCGACAATGGCTAGGTGCGTTGTCACCGCTAAGGCTTGGTTTTCGTCTTTATCGGGTGTTATGTAGGTCAGTAGCATAGGGCGTTATCGGGTTATTAATTTTAGTGCACGATGTGCAGCAGCTTGTGAGGCAGTTAAATTACTTTCAACCAAGTGTACCTTAAATCGGTGGGTCAGTTCTTCCTCAAGCAGGATTGATAATGCAGATCCTTTATGGAGGCAGGATCCATACAGTCCTATGGAGAAGCCGGAAGAGGGTAAGTATTGTTTCGTGATTGCTGCCTCTATATGTGTAATCAGTGAAAGTGCCGCGTCTTTTATGCACGAAAGAGCGAGAGGGTCTCCGGCTAAAGCCAGCTTATTGACAGTATCAGCAAAGCTTGAAACTTCACCGATGTTGTCTTGTTTAGCTAAGAGTTGGTTTATGCTTTCGGTATTAAAGTGCTTATGAGCAGATTTATATAGGGGGGTTATGTTTCCTAAATCCAGTTCTTTGAGTGCTTTTTTTATTGCGCTCTTCGCAATATCGAAGCCTGAACCGCTGTCACCGAAATATGAACCATATCCGCCAAATTTAAACGGTTTACTATGAAAGTCCAGACCATAAGCTATGGATCCAGTGTCTGATCTGACTGTAATGCATGGCGGCGTCATGTCAAATTTGAATAGGTTAAGAAGGGCATTCGATATTACTTCAAGTGCGCTAAGGTGCGTCTTGGATTTAATGGTTTCGATGAGCTGTGCTTGTTTGTCAGACTCGTCCCAACCTGCAAGGCCTATTGAAACGGCTTGAATTGATGTGTGCTGATTTATTATTCTAATTAGAAAATCAGAGGTTTCTTCTAACGTATCATTGGCTAAATTGCAGGCAGAGAGTTTATCTTCAATAATAATCTCTTTGGCTTGATTTACTATACAAATGTATGAATCTGGACTGCCTGCATCGATGCCTAAGAACATTATGATTAACCCATAAAAACAGAGGGCATCAAATATTAGTCTTGTGAACTAATATTCTTACTCTCAGAGGTGTAGGTTGTTCAGATCAACTGTCTTTTGTCTGTTGTATGTTTCAACCACAGTGCCATCTTCCATAATATGAACAAATAGATTATCAATTTCACCTTGAGTAACTGGATATTGAATGCTCACGGATTGGCCATTCATTCCGCCAAGCTTTTCTTTAAGCTCGTTAAGGTCTTTACAGGAAACTTCTAAATCAAAGGTTTTGATTAAATACATCCAGTGGTACCTATTCTACGTGTGGTTAGCATAAATATTTGTGAGTATTTTCTAAAAGATTAACATCTTTACCCCTTAGAACTTAATATTAAGTTATGATTATGGCAAGGATATTTCGTACTTATTATAGGAGTCTTAGATGTTGATCGAAGTCGATATGGAAGCGGATCAGCTTCATCGTCTGTTACTGGGTGTTTCTTTTTTTAATGATTTAAAAAAGCTCGGTGAAGAGCAATCTCAGATTTTAATATCATTGGCTCGAATATATAAAGCGTCGCCAGGCGAAGTCGTTATCTACAAAGGTGACATTGATTCTTCTATTTACTTTTTGTTGAAGGGGCAGCTGGAAGTCTATTCAGGTGAGACCGTAAAAGCGGAAGAGAAAGTAAACTACATTTCGCCGGGTGAAAGCTTCGGTACGTTTGCAATGATCAATGGGAATGAGCGTACAGCGACCATTGCAGCCGATGAGAATTGCCATGAGGTTGTACTTTTGTCTCTTAATGCGGAGCTTTTTGCTGATCTGTATAACCATGATTTGGTCAGTTTGGGGTCCAAACTGGCTTTTTATCGAATGGCTTGCCATAGCGCTCGTTGGAAGTTGGAAATGTACCGCATGGAACACGCTGATTGCCCGTTAGTGAACAAGCTTCGAGATGTGAAGCTCTTTTTAGGACAAAAAGACACTCAAGAAGAACTTGAAGCCCTAAAAGATCAAGCACAAGCCCTTTCTGATTTATTAAATCAATGGAATCAATACTTTAATAGTTAGCGTCTTCAAAATGAGTCTGGTCTCATTTAATATGAAGCCTAACTTTACATTGTTTACAAGATGATATGTGACTTTTGTCACATTTATTGGCCGGTGTTTGGTTGTTTGAAGACTGCTATTCCAGTAATGTGTTTATCTAGAATGATCCTTCTAATTTATCGTTTTGCCTAGGAGGCGAAGTGAATCTTTTTAAATCTGTACGTATTTCTACAAAAGCAATAAAGACAATCAGTGCTGTTTCTGTTCTTGCTGTTTTAGCTGGTTGTGATGAGAGTGGCGATTCAATTGGTCCAAAGCCCCCTATTACAGTAAATGGCCAGGTGATGAAAGGGGCTTTGGTTGGTGCTCCTGTAAACATTTTTAGAGCTGACTCAGGAGGAAATATACCAATTTCGCCAAACGAAGATGGAGTCGAAGAAGGCTTGTATACGGATGAAAATGGTGAATTCAGTATTGAATTGAACGGTGACGATTATCGTGATAAGACGCTTGTGGTTAAAGTGGGCAGTACGATTTGTACCTCTGAAACTTGTGAGGGTTCTAATGGTGCTACAGTTAATCAGGATGAAGAGTACTTTCTAGGTAGTTATCGTTGCGACGACCCTAATGGATGTATAGATCCTACGGATTTGTCAATTGTTGCTTTTGGTGAGTTAGTTCCTTTAGATTTTGAACTCATTTCTGTGGTTCCTATCATTGAAAACTCAAGCTCAATCGACAGCCAAGATATTGGTATATCTGTATTAACGACCCTTGCAGTTGAAGAGATTCTTTTACTAGGTGGATATAGTGAGCTTTTTGCTAGGGCAGGAAATCAAAAAATTGCTGAAGTCTTCCAATTAGATGGAATAGATCTTGTTTCACAGCCAATGGTTGATGTTAGTAATCTTTCCAGTGCGGTTGAAAGTGATGAAACTTGGCTTCTATCAGTAGTTAATGCAGGAATCATAGCATCTAGTACGAAACCCTCTAATGTTGTATCTCAGACAACAATGGGTGAGGCTTTGACTGCATTAAAGCAAGAGTATGAAAATCGAAGCAACCAATTGGTTTACAATAACTCTACTGAGAACGATCTAGATTTAAGCGCTTTTTACGAAGTTGCGCAAAGCATTACTAACCGACCGAGTGTTACTGGTTTTGTTTCCGATTCGGCGAAGGAATCGCTTACAGAAAAGGAAACGTTTATAAACTCACAGACGCCAGATAGTAGAACGGATGAAACTCTTGACGTTTCTCCTGATCAAGATACGTTGGACGCGCTGGCGGATGCTCAATCTTACATGTTTGATACAACTGATTGGTATACGGACACCGTTGCTCCAGGCACGACGGCGCACACCAAGTTTGATTTTATGATGGACAGTATGCGAGCAGGTCAGCGAGAGTCTATTGGCTATATGGAAACATTAGGTAATGATTTCACGTTGGTATTAGCAGCTGCCTTGAATTCTATTATTGATTCAAACCTTTCTTCAGCCGTGACGCTTAATTCTACAGATAAAGACGGTAACGCAGTAACGGCCACTTTAACCCCTGTTTCAGGCGGTTATACGGTGGAAGGTGATTATTTAAATTCCAGTTTCGACATTAAGTTTTCTGTGTCTGAGACAACGAATGATGAAGGTGTTCTTCCTGATAATCCTCCTGAAGGCGAAGAAGATGATCGAGTTTTCCGGTTTGATATAGATCCTGATGCTTCAGATGTTGAATTTGCAGCGTCAAATGAAGGGTTGACGTTGAACTTCAATACAGACTCAAACGCAGGCAATGATTCAGCGGTAAGCCTTCAAATTGATTCCGAATTCGATGGTACTGAGGCGACAACCGTTAGATCTTCTTATCGTTGGGAAGATATTACGCTAGCTCAAACAGACATTGGTAGTTACGATCAAACATTAGGGCGTATTACAATTGATGGCCAGTTAATCTTTTCTATGGAACATGTGGCTGACACGATTCAACGCGAAGACCTTGATGGGGACGGTGAAACAGACACGTTTAATGTGCCAAGAGTGGATGGTAGAGAGTTTGTATTTTTACAGTTCGGTATTAACGATCCTTTAAGCCCCGTTGCCAGTAAATTTCGTTTGACGGTTGCAAATACGGATACACAAACAGGGGATACATGGCCTGTAAGCTATTTATTTAGGGTATTGAATCACGTTTCTTCAGGAACGGAAGGTTACAGTGCTGAAGGCTTTGGTTCATTTGATCAAGACTATTTGACTGGCACTGGTAGCAGTGATTGGGGGGAGACGTCTTGTGATTTTCTTCCTGTGTCCTATGCTATCTCGTTCAGTCATAACACGTCAGACGATGAAACGTTTAATGATATTGACGTTGTTCTTGATACCAGTATTCTTGATGAAGACGATAATGTAGAGAATTTGGCCTATGCTTTGTCTGTTGTTCGTGAGAGTACACAGCTTCAAGCTCAAATTAAATCTCTAAAAGATCAAGATGAGCTTTGCTCTGTTTCATTTCAAGCGTCGGATGGTTCTACTTCAACAGTTGATTTCTACGACTCGACAACGATCAGTGAGTCAGGATCTTATAATGATCGTGTTGTTTTGTATGTCGGCTTGGGCGATGTCACAAACAACCATTCATTAACCTTTTCAGATGACAATGCGACAGGCTTAATTACTTATGATGATTGTGAGAATTTTGGCTCGTACTCTGCGACAGGTGGTGACCCTTTGGGTCGGCTTTATAGTTGTGACACACCAGAAACAGGCGGTGATGATGAACAATGTTTAATAGATGGCGCGTATACCGATTTTAGTTCTGGTTTGGTTTCGGGTGAGAAGATTGAGAGGGAGAACGGAGAAATTACTGTAACGAATGATAACTACAGTTCTTGCTCTGATTATGATTCCGGCACTGGCGAAAATGAGTGGGAAGTACGTTATATTGATGGCACCATTCAGGTTCTACCTTTCGACTTAACAGGCTTCGGTGTTCAATAACCTTCTATAGGTCATAGTTTTAATTAACTTGAGGGCAGACGCGTCAGTTGTTACTGTTGCGTCTGCTTTTTTGTTTCTATTTATCATGCGTTTTTTCGTAAAGCATCCTTAAGAAAATACTATGTACAATGAATATTTTGGTCTGACTGACCGACCTTTTTCTATTGCTCCGGACCCTCGTTATCTATACATGAGTGACCAACATAGAGAGGCGCTTGCGCATTTGATGTATGGTGTGCAACAGGATGGCGGCTTTATTCTTCTTACTGGAGAAGTTGGAACGGGCAAGACAACTGTGTGCCGTTGTTTTTTAAAGCAGTTGGATGAAGCCATTGATGTCGCCTACATAGTAAATCCAAAACAAACTGCATTAGAGTTGCTTGAGTCAATGTGTGATGACTTGGGTATTGCCCGGGTGCAAGATGATGTTTCCATTAAATCTCTTACCGATGTTATAACCAGTCGACTCTTACTTAATCATTCACAAGGTAAAAACACCGTTCTGTTAATTGACGAAGCTCAGAACCTGTCCGTTGATGTACTTGAACAGTTACGTCTTTTAACTAATTTAGAAACGGATCAAAAAAAGCTTCTGCAAATTATTCTTTTGGGACAACCAGAGTTACTTGATCTATTGGCTAAGCCAGAATTAAGGCAGCTTTCTCAGCGTGTTACTGCTCGATTTCATATGGATCGATTGGATCGCAAGGACATCATTCCATACGTTCGTCATCGATTGGCCGTTGCCGGCTGTAGAATGTCTTTATTCCCCGAATCAACAGCCAAAGTGATTGAGCGTGCGAGTGGTGGTGTCCCTCGATTAATAAATCTTATTTGCGATAGAACGTTGCTTGGTGTGTATAGCAGTAATGGTAATACGGCAAGCATTAAAATTTTGAAGAAAGCAGCGAAAGAAGTACTTGGCGAACAAAAGAATGGAGCAAATCAAGGGCGTTTAAATACTAAGGTCGCCATAGTTTGTATCTTTTCTGTTCAGTGTTTAATGTTTTTAGCTTGGTTGCTATTGAGAAATGATGCTCCTGTAGGAAGGGCCGATAATGAAGCTGTGATGATCGAAGTCCCGGATCCAGTTGTTGAAAGCGAGGGTCCTGAAGTACAACAAAATTACGATCACTTAGGCGCGTTTAAATCCTTGGCGGGTATCTGGGGGATTGAAGATTCCTCTAATAGCTGGACTCAGCTGTGTGATTCCCTATCTTTAACTCGAATAGCGTGTGTGAGTGATAATATTACTTGGAATAAGTTGGAGAAAATTAATCGGCCAATGGTGGCGACGGTTTTATTTCAGGGTGTTGTCAATCGTATGCTTGTGACCAGATTAATTGAAGGGAGTGAGTTGGAAGTGCAGCTCACTAATGAGTCTGGAGAGACGTATCAATCTACTGTCTCTAGAGATGTATTTGAGCAAATTTGGACCGGAAAAGTTCACTATCTTTGGTTGCAGCCACAAGTGAGTGGGTTGCTGTTGAGGCCTGGAGATATACACCCTTACGTTCAAGCGGTAAGGGGAGTTTTGATGACGAACCCCATCGGTGATGATGTATATGATAAGGCGTTATCAGATCTTGTTCGAAGTTTTCAAAAGACCTCAAACGTTACCAGTGATGGTGTCATTGGTCCTGAAACAATCATGTTATTAAATTCGATATCCGAAGCGGTTCCAATGTTATTCACGCCCAATGAAAGATCGACCCTAAAACTAAAGGGGAGCGATTCAGGTCAAGTCTCGGCTTCTAACATAAAAGACAGTGAAGCCGTTCTCTATGCAAAGGAGAATAACTGATGTCATATATTCTTGATGCATTAAGAAAATCCGAACAAGAGCGCAGAAATCAAGAGGTAGTTGGGTCTTTCGAGAGTTCTATGATGAGTGCCTCTGCAAATCAGGCACCGGATCGTAAGTTTTTATTGGTTACTATTGTTGTTTTACTGGTTCTGGTGAATCTTTCTGTGCTTGCTTTTATTTTTAAAGACTCTTTATTTCAGGCGCCTAGATCACATGGTGAAGTTGTTTCGGATACGTCAACTCATCGTGAGGGGCGATCTAATTCTGAATTGAATGTTAAATCAGCTGTGATTAACGGGGGGCAACCTGAATACAATCAGGGCAGAGGCTCAATAGATAATCGTAGGGTTGATGAGGCACCAAATAATGTTCAGAGGTCTATTGACCCGCGAGTGGCGTCATACGCAAGAGATCACTATCAGGAGCAGTCTAGGCAAGTGTCAAGCGTGGCCTCTGACTTGAATAGAGTCGCGGTGGTTGAATCCTATGCGCCTCAGCCAGAGGTTATAAGACCTAGAGCTATATCAGAGAGAGACAGGGATTTAGGTGTGATTTCTAATGTCGAGTACCAAGAGCCTGTGAAAAGTGGGATTTCACAAAAATATCAAGATTTCCAAAGTGGGGAATCAAGACCCAAGTACGATCTTGTGAATATGAGCTCTAGACCTTCGATAGCGAACCCGTTAGAAGATATCTTGAATGACCCTCAAGTTATTGCACCTAATTCGGGCCAAGTGCAACAAAGGGCTCAGCAGAAATACCTAACGGCTGCTGAGATATCAAGGTTACCGAGAATTAAAGAGCTGTCACTTGAGCAGCAGGCAAAGGTGCCTGTGATCAAGTTCTCTGGTCACTTGTACTCGTCTAGGCCTGAATCACGGAGTGTGCGTTTTGGTGATAGAAAGTACAAAGAAGGTGATTGGTTAGATAATAATATTGAACTCCAGACCATAACAGAGGATGGCGTTGTATTTAATTTGGATGGTCACATGTTTTATATGTCCTCATTTGAAGATTGGTTAGGTAAGTAGTGAGTTCTAGATGTTAAATGATGCCCTTAAAAATAATATCCAAGGGGCTTACCGGAAGTTTCTTGCTGAAAAAGATTTAAAACCACGGCACGGTCAGAAGCAGATGATTGCTGTGCTTGCTCGTACGCTTGCGAATATCAAAACAGACAGTGATGATAATCGCATGGGGTCAGATCCGTATGTCGCTTTGGTGGAGGCTGGTACGGGTACGGGGAAGACGTTGTCTTATCTTTTGTCCGTTATCCCTATTGCCAAGTCGCACGATAAGCGAATTATTATTTCCACGGCGACGGTTGCGCTTCAAGAACAGATTGTTCTAAAAGATTTACCAGATGTTTATGCCAATTCAGGATTGGAGTTCAGCTTTGCATTAGCAAAGGGGCGTCGTCGATACATGTGTCCAGTGAATCTTCAATTGGCTATTTCGCCCTCGCAAAATGAACAGAGTATGTTTCTATTTGAAGATGAAATAGATCTTCAGACGGATAAGGCCATGCTTCCGGTCTTGGAGGATCTTGCTCAGGCGTTCGATGGCAATGATTGGAGTGGTGACTTGGATGATTGGCCGGATGACCTTTCTGATGAGGTCAGGACGACAGTCACAACGGACCAACATCATTGCTCAGGGCGAAAATGCCCTATGTATAATAAGTGCCCATTTTTTGAGGCAAGACAAACGCTTGATAAAAGTGATGTTATTGTTGCCAATCATGACCTGGTTTTGTCTGATTTGAGTCTTGGTGGTGGGTATGTCCTTCCATCTCCTGAAGAGACTATTTATGTTTTTGATGAGGGACATCATCTTCCGACTAAGGCTATTAATCATTTTTCCTCTCAAGCTGGCTTGCTGGAAAGTCGTCTTTGGCATAAGCAACTTGATCGGGTTTTAGCTAGGATTCCTCAGAACTTTGATGATCGACGTGTCGATGAGTTCTGTCGTGTCATACCTGTGATTCACTCTGAGTTGGGTGAATACATACAGCATAATTATGACCTTCTTGAGCACTCTCAGGGCTTGCCTAGAGAAGAGCTGAGAGACAGCGAGCATGAACGAGCCATTGCCAGAATTCGCTTTGATTTAGGTCGGGTACCAGAGGAATTGAGGGAGCAGGGCGCTCAAATCAAACTGACCTATAACAGATTGTTAATACAGTACAACAAGCTTTTGGCGGTAGTTGATGACCTAATAGAGGATTCGGAAAAGGCTGTTTCTCCCGAGCTTGAGCAGCTTCAATCGTGGTTGTCGATGGTCATCAATGAAGTTGAAAGACGGCAGACGCTTTGGGTTAGGTTTTGTGCGGTTCCAGAAGAAGGAGAGTTGCCCGTTGCCCGTTGGATTGATGTGACTGAATATAATCATCAGGTCGATTATCAAATTAATACAAGCCCAATAATGGCAAGCGAGGACTTAAAACGATTTCTTTGGTCTAGATGCTTTGGGGCTGTCGTGACCTCAGCCACATTGACGGCTTTGGGTAAGTTCGATCGTTATAAAACGAGTGCAGGTTTGTTCGATAATGCTGTTTGTGAACAAGTTATGAGTCCATTTAATTGGCAGAGTGCTCAACTGGTTGTTCCGAATTTAAGGTCTCTCCCCAATCAAGAACAGCAACATTCAGAAGATATAGCGCTTCGCCTGCCAGAGCTAACAAAAAATGATAAAGGGAGCTTGTTGCTGTTTTCTTCACGAAGGCAGCTTCAAAATGTTATGACGCTCGTGCCTTCAACTTATCGAGAGAAGTGCTTGATTCAGGGCGAAATGAGTAAACAAGAGCTGATGAAGCGCCATAAGCAGCGTGTTGACTTGGGCTTGCCGAGCGTTCTTGTTGGTTTGGCGAGTTTAGCGGAAGGCGTTGATTTGCCGGGTGAATATTGCACTCATGTGATGATTGCTCGAATTCCATTTGCTGTGCCAGATGATCCCGTTGGAAAGACACTTTCTGAATGGTTGGAGTCGCGGAAGATTAATCCGTTTTTTCATATTTCAGTCGCAGATGCGTCTGTTAAATTGGTTCAGGCGTGTGGAAGACTTTTACGTTCTGAAACTGACACCGGTCGGATTACGTTGATGGACCGAAGGATTGTTACTCAGAGGTACGGTCAAGCTTTGATTAATAGTTTGCCACCTTATTCTTTAGTGATTGAATAGGGTCATTGAAAAGGCCGTTAAACGTACTTTATTGGAAATGGTTAACCCATTCCGGTTGTTAGCCGGAATGGGTGGTATGCGTTTTTTGAATCAGTTCTTTGGTAATTGTAGCCGGATGTTTATTGCGTTTTGAAGTGCTTGATTGATAGAAAGAATATCACTGTTCACACCTCCTGCTGGTAATCCTGATTCAAAATCGGCAGGGTTCACGATCGGTATTTGAATGAAGCCGTTTGTTCCGTCAGTGCCAACCTGAAGATTGTCGCCATAAAAAATACCGCTGTCTGAAACCAGTGACAGTGGTTGCCCTGTCGTAGGATCAGTGAACCCTAGGTTTTGTAGATCTTGTACTGTGTAAGAGAAGTTTTCAGGCAGCGTAAATCCTTCTGGCGCACCTATGATCTCTCTTGGAGGTAACAGAGCTGGGTCTGATTGGAAACTTGTCTGAGTTGCGTTGATCAGGGCTGTTTCAGTACGTGTTGATTCCCAGCTTTGATTTGCTTGGAAGCTTGCGATCGCTGCTTGCTCGGCTTGTTCATCGAGTTCACTTTCTCTGTCTACTTGATCAGGATCCCCTTTGCCGGGTGTAAACTTTACATTAACTATTTTCTTTCCAATTTTTTCTTGTGTGCTTTTAGGGATGTAAATAGTTGAGTCTTCAATGTAAGCCGAATTAAGTTCATTAGGGGAAAGTTCAACTACGTCTGCATGGGATATGTTGACTAGCATCAATAGACAAGGTGATGCGATTAGGAGTCGTAGTTTCTTGTTCATGTCTGTTTTGGAGCTTCCATTTTTAGTCATTAACATGATTTTTTATCCTGTTTGGATGTGTACTTGTGCTGGTTATGACGTTCCCAAAAATTACAGCTCCAGTGGAAACGTCAATTAAACTCATTTTTTTATATTGTCTCTTGCAAGGCAGTATAGTTCACTATTACGAGTATTTTTTATCGGCTTGGTTATTATTAGTTATGTTTTAATACCGAATGTATCACTAAGTTACGTTCAAAATAGACCTTGAATTGCTCATATTCCCATGTAGTAATCGGAGGTTCGCCAACTGGGCCAGAAATAAGAATTGGTTGGCCGTAGGTTGATTCTACACGCTGCATTGATTGCCCGTTTGCAGGGCGTTCTAAAGATTGAATATCCTGGGCTTGCTGTGAGACCGGCACAACTATTTCATCAGCTTGAATTGAGCTAAAGCAAAATACTGTGCTGGTCGCTAGAATCGTAGTGAGTACTGATTTATATATGTTTTTCATTGGCCTAGTCTCTGTTTTCTTCTTTCTTCTAATTGTTTATGAAATATTCGACGTGCAATTTTATCTTTGTCTTGCTCTTCAATATTAACGAATTGAAGGCCATAGCGATACATAGGGTCTAATTCAAACTTGCTGTCTTCCAGAGCATCGCATGTAATAACTTTAGCGTAGACTTCGAAGCTTAGATAGTTTGGAAGGAATACAATGTTAAGTGCAACGTAATTATTAATTGGCGAAGGCGTTGGGTAGTAGAAATCAATGCCTGTTTCGCTCACGGAGACTTTTCGTTCAGTATGTTTGTTGGCATCAGGGTGGCTTGAAAGAATGAGCTTGGCCAGTGATTCTATTTTGGTATTTACTATTTTTAAATACTTTGCTGTTGCAGATGAATCCGATTCAATGGCGTTAAGTAACGTGCCTTCTTCTGCTTGATTAGCAATGATGTCGCTGAGTAGCTTGAAATGATCTGGTAAAGGCAGAGGGAAACTGGCTTCTTTTAAGGGAGAGGCAGGTAAAAAGGCCATTCTTACAATGGCTTTGTCTCTTATTCGAATGTATTCCCTTTGTTCTGTAGCCATAAATAAACCCTAGTGCGTTCTTATGTGATTTCTTCAATTCTAACGTATTGATTACATTACTGTTGAGTTTTTACTCAGATTTGATGTTTTTCTTGATATTCGAGTACGCCTGTCACAAACTAGCGACTCTTTTAGGTCACCACGATTGCTATGAAAACCAATATCCCAATACTAGTCGGTCTGCGCTATACGCGCGCTAGACGCCGTAATCATTTTATTTCATTTATTTCTCTAATTTCGATGCTTGGCTTGATGCTAGGGGTTGCTGTGCTTATTACTGTTTTATCTGTTATGAACGGTTTTGATCAGGAACTACGAAGTCGAATCTTAGGGATGGTGCCTCATGCCACCATCACGGAACAAGGTGGGATGAACGATTGGCAGTTCATCGCGGAGAAGGTTAATCAACATGAAGATGTGATAGGTGTTGCTCCCTTTATTAATGCTGAGGGTATGCTCACGCATCAAGGGAATGTAAAAGGTGCTCTGATCACGGGCATTGACCCGACTTATGAACCTGATGTTTCTATCGTAGGTAATCATATTGTTGATGGTGAATTGGAGGGCCTTGAAAAAGGTCGCTTTGGCATTATTCTTGGCAACTTGTTGGCTGCTCAATTGGGCGCTGTGATCGGTGATAAAGTTACTTTGGTGCTGCCTGAAGCGAGTTTGTCTCCTGCAGGTGTAATGCCTCGTTTAAAACGATTTACAGTTGTGGGATTGTTTAAGGTAGGTGCAGACTTAGATGCTTCCGCAGCATACATTCATATTAAAGATGGTGCTCGATTGTTCCGATTGGGTGATGCTGTGCATGGCGTGCGTTTGAAATTAAATGATCTGTTTGAGGCGCCTTATGTTGCATGGCGTTTGGCTGCAGACTTACCCGGCCGTTTTTACGCCAGCAGTTGGGTTCGAAGTCACGGGAATTTATTCCAAGCCATCCAGATGGAAAAGAAAATGATTGGGTTGTTGCTTCTGATGATTGTTGCTGTCGCAGCGTTTAACATTGTTTCTACCTTAATCATTATGGTGACTGAAAAGCAAAGTGATATTGCTATCCTTCGTACGATGGGTGCATCTCCGTCCACCATAATGGGGGTGTTTGTTGTTCAAGGGTTTGTTATTGGTTTGGTTGGGACAATACTAGGTACGCTGCTCGGGGTACTTTTAGCATTAACAGTGACGGACATTGTTAGCGGAATTGAGCAGTTGTTTAACATTCAATTCTTGAACGAAAATGTTTACTTTATTAGTTACTTGCCTTCGCAATTGCGCTGGGAAGACGTTGGGTTTATTTCTGTGGCTGCATTGGTTTTAAGCTTGCTTGCTACTTTATATCCGGCGTATAGGGCGTCTAAAATTCAACCGGCAGAGGCGTTGCGCTATGACTGATATTGTTCTGAAGTGTACTGAAGTGTTTAAATCCTTCGAAGATGGAGATCTTAAAACATCCGTTTTGCATGATATCAATCTTGAAATTGTTGCAGGTGAGATGTTAGCTATTACGGGGGCGTCCGGTTCAGGTAAGTCGACACTGCTTAATATGCTTGGTGGTTTAGATCTTCCTTCTGAAGGTGAAGTTCTCTTGATGGGGCAAAGTTTTGAGTCTTTGTCTGAGAAAAAGAAGGGCTTGTTGAGAAATAAAAATCTTGGATTTGTGTACCAATTTCACCATTTATTACCGGAGTTCTCTGCAGAGGAAAACGTGGCAATGCCTCTATGGATTGCAGGCGAGGGTAAGGGATCTTCAATTGTTAAGGCTCGTAAACTGTTGGATCAAGTGAAACTATCCCATAGGTATCAGCACCGTGCAGGTGAGTTGTCAGGTGGGGAGAGGCAGCGGGTTGCAATTGCCAGGGCGCTTGCTGCGAATCCTAAATGCGTATTGATGGATGAGCCTACGGGAAACTTAGATTTTGAAACGGCTGAGCATATTCATGAATTAATAAGATCCATCAATGAAACTATGAATGTGTCATTTGTGGTAGTGACTCATGATTTAAAACTGGCAGAAAAGATGGGGCGACGACTTAATCTTGTTGATGGTAGGGTCTCTAATTAACAGATATTACAATGGTTCGTAATCTCGTTACGAACCTTTATTTTCTTGCCTTTTAGTACGATCTTTTATTCGTTTATTCCATTTTCTAATTACTTTGTATCGCCAGATGAATCTTACGGCGACATAACCCGTTGATCCCAAAATTATTCCTGCTACAGCAGAACCGAAATAAAGTGGCTTCCATACTATGGACAGCCCATTGGCTAGCCATTCGGCAGTGAATTCGAATGAATCAACGGGTTCTGTACCGAGTAACCAAGCGCCAAATTTATACGTGGCAAAAAAGAGCGGGGGCATGGTAATCGGGTTTGATATCCAAACGAGTCCTATGGATAGAGGGATGTTTGCGGTTAGATAGAATGCAAGGAAGGCGGCTAAGATCATTTGAAATGGCATAGGGATCATCGCGCAAAATAAGCCAATTAACGCTGCTCTAGCTACAGACCTGCGATTAAAGTGCCAAAGGTTAGGCTCACTAATAAGCCCATGCATGAATTTTAGTGAGCTAAGCGCCAAAACCTCTTCGCGTGAAGGGATTTTGAATTTAAAGTCTTTCAGTGCCATAGGGATAATCGGTTCTGATTGTGTTTGTTAGTTGTCTGGTTTTTATAGCGTTCTACTGTAGTTATATTTTAACGCACCTACTTGAGGAGGCTTGGTGGTGGCTTGTAGTGCCTGCCCTCATTGCAGCGGGGTATTCTACCTTACAGCGTAATAAAGTCATCGCTTTATTTGTCGTGATTGGTTTCTTACCCTTTTTAGTTCAGCTTAAACTGATAACTACTTCAAATTACTCTTTTCCTTATAAGGTCGAGCGCTTAAATGTAACCTTAAAAGTTAATCGTGACTCGATTGTAAATTCATGGGGGTCTAAAACACCCTTTATTATTGTAGACACACACGATTGTTTTGATTCAACTATATGTCACATGGCGATCGGCAAAAAAGTGATTTTAAATGATTATAAGGGACGTGAATTTTATGTTGGGGATGAAATTTTAACGGAAGTTCGGTTGAAACCTCCGTTAGGGTTTCATAATCCAGGTGGGTTTGATTATGAACATTGGCTATATTCTAAGGGTATTTGGGCTGTGGGGTATCTCAGGGGGGAGCACAAGCTTATAGCTCAAAGCTTTGATGTGGGCTGGTATTCAAGACTGGGAAGAATACTATCATCGTCAGATGTGGGAGATGAAGAATTGGCCAGAGGCCTAGGGTTAGTTAAAGCCCTTGTGCTTGCGGATAAAAGTAGTGTTAGTGAAGAAGATAAACAAATATTAATGAATTCAGGCCTCATTCATTTATTTGTGATCAGTGGTTTGCATGTCGGTTTATTGTTTGGCTGTTTGTTGTTGGTTATTCGATCGACGCTTGCTGTTTTAATTGGAAGATTCAGTTCATATATCTCAAGTCGCGCTATTCTATTTTCTAATATGCTGCCGCTTTGTTTGGTGTGGTGGTATGTGATTCAAATTGACTACCCTATTGCGGCGCTCAGAGCGGCGATCTTTATTTCTCTATGGCAGTTATCCAGATTCTTTTCGTCTGAAATGTCTATTTGGCACGTCATTTCTATAACGTGTTGGCTTGTTTTGGCGATGTTCCCTGAGCAAATATTCTCCGTGGGTTTTTGGATGTCTTTTGTTGCGGTGTCTTGTTTGGCTTTACCTATTTGGGGGCGTTTGAAGTCGGATGTTGAGAAGGGGAATCGCGGTAAAGTTAAACTCGGGTTTATGCACAGAGGGTTGGCGTATTTAAGTCTTGCGCTTAAGTTCCAGATATCGGTTACATTAGGGCTTATGCCTTTTGTTTTATGGTTACAGAGTAATGCGAGCTTTATAGGTGTTTTTTGGAATTTAGTGCTTATCCCTCTCTTTAGTGTTTTTGTTGTTCCTTTTTTATTGTTGTCAGTTGCTGTTGCTGAATTTTCGTCGGTCGCTGCGTTCGAGCTGTTTTCAGTCTTAGCGCAAAGTCTTGTTTGGTTGATCGATGTTGTTGAAACTTCTTTGCTGGCAATTGAACGTGTCGATTGGTTGGGGGATGTTAGTCTTATTTATCCTCCCTTGCTTATTGGGTATCCGTTACTCCTTATATTGCTTCCAGTGAATAAGTTATTTAAAGTTTTTGGTATTACCTCTGTTGTTTTTATTCTGCTGGTTACTTCTTCGGCCAAGTCTGAATTGAAGTTGTGGTTTCTTGATGTAGGACAAGCACAGTCCGTTGTTTTTGTTAAAAATAATCGAGCAGTGGTCTATGATGCGGGATTTAGATCTGGACGCTTCAATGCGGCGGATGCAGTCATTATTCCTTTCCTTAGATCTAGGCGAGTTCACTCGGTTGATCACTTGGTTATAAGTCATAAAGATTCGGATCATAGTGGTGGTCTTTCTGCTTTAATGGCGAGTGAATACGAACCTAGTCAGCTGCATTTAAATTACGAACAAAGGAATTCAGGGGCTTTTGAGTCTGTTGGTTGTGCGAGAGGGGATAAATGGGAATGGCAAGGTGTGGGGTTTGAGGTCTTGTGGCCTCCAAAACAAACCTTCCTAGATGGTGATGTGCTTAGCAATAATGATCGATCGTGTGTGGTTCGTGCCGTTTTCGGAAATAATGAAGTGCTATTGGTTGGTGATATAACTTCAAACGTTGAATCTGAGTTGGTGCGTTTAGGCGACTTTGATGGTAGGGGTGGAGTAGGTACTGTGCTCTCAATGCCTCATCATGGCAGTAAAACCTCAAGTTCTCCGGAGTTTATTGATTCCGTAGATCCTTTGTGGGTAGTGGCTTCTAGTGGGCCATTGAGCCGATATGGTCATCCTGCTAAGGAGGTTGTGAATAGGTATTTATTAAGGGATATTAAAGTATTGGATACTGCTCGTCATGGTGCTGTTAAATTTAAATATAATAAGAGTGAATTGGAGGGTAATCCAGTATCTTGGAGAGCGGTAAATCATTTCCATTGGCATACGGATAGGTTTGAGGAATTTTAGTTTTTGCGAACAGGTTAAAAAACCTTTATTCTCAACCCGTTAATATATACCTAACAGAATAATTAGGGAGATCTAAAGAGTGTTTGAGCTAGTGAAAGCAGGTGGCTGGTTAATGTTTCCAATTCTTGCGTGTTCGGTCATCGCAATGGGAATTATTATTGAGCGTTTTTGGTCTCTGAGAGCGACTAAGGTTGCTCCCCGAAAGTTGTTGGCTCAGGTTTGGGTATGGATTCAAAACTCCGAACTTGATAAAGAAAAGCTTCGCGCGTTAAAGCAGCAGTCTCTATTAGGGAGCGTTTTTGCTGCAGGCTTAAATAACTCGTCCAAAGGTCGAGAAGTAATGAAGGAGAGTCTCGAGGAGCAGGCAAGTCATGTTGCTCATGAGATGGAGCGTTACTTAAATACCTTAGGTACTGTTGCGTCTATAACGCCTTTGCTGGGTTTGTTAGGGACTGTGATCGGCATGATTAAAGTGTTTAACGACATTATGCTGCAAGGTACTGGTAATGCAAATGTGCTGGCAGGCGGTATTAGTGAGGCATTATTGACAACGGCTGCTGGCTTGACTGTCGCTATTCCTGCGATGATTTTCTATCGTTATTTTACTCGCAAAATTGATGAACACCTTGTTTTTATGGAGCAAGAATCCATCAAACTAGTCGAGGTTCTTCAAGGTAACCGTAAGGTAGATATGGCGGAGGGAGATTAAGCGTGAATTTTCGATCGCATAAGCGTGAGGAAGTTTCGATAGATCTTACCCCGTTAATTGACGTTGTTTTTCTTTTGTTGATTTTCTTCATGGTATCAACCACTTTTACGAAAGAAACGCATCTCGAAATTGATTTACCGGAAAGTTCTGCCGAAGCTGTTTCAACTGATGATGTAGAAATTCTTGAGATTATCGTTGGTTCTTCAGGCGAGTACTCTTTGAATGGCAAGAGTTTGATTAATAATCAAATTGATACGCTTAAACGAGCGCTTGAGAAAGAATCAAAAGGCGATACTAAGTTGCCTATGGTAATTACTGCTGATGCCAGTGTTGCTCATGAATATGTTGTAAGGGCTATGGACGCAGCGGCTCAATTAGGGTTTACCAAGCTAAGTATTACTACCAAGCAGGCAAAGTGACGCATGAGCTCAATAGAAAAGGCTTGGTACGAAGGGGCGAAGTGGTTATCTATACTTCGCCCTTTTAGTTTTCTCGCAGAGCGATATGCCCGATCTAAACGTAAAAAGTACCTGTCCAAAATAGAAGAGAAATGCTATTTAGGGCGTGATGGGGCTGCTATCCCGCTTATCGTAGTGGGTAATATTTCGGTGGGTGGGACGGGTAAGACGCCTTTCACTATTGCTCTTTCCGAATACTTTATTTCACAAGGTAAGCGAGTGGGTATTGTAAGTCGAGGTTATGGGAGTAAAAGTAAGCGTTTCCCATTTGATGTTATGGAAGACTGCTCTGCTGATTTGTCGGGTGATGAACCGTTATTGTTAAAACAAAGGCTGGGTTGTCCTGTGGTTATCGATCCCGATCGAACTGCCGCTGTAGATTACTTACTCTTGAATTATGATGTTGATGTGCTCATTTCTGATGATGGCATGCAGCATTATAATATGTCTAGAGTAATGGAAATTGCCCTTATTGATGGCAGTCGGGGTTTAGGTAATGGAAGGATGTTACCAGAAGGGCCTTTGAGAGAGCCCGTGGACAGACTGTCTTCTGTTGATTTCGTTGTTGTTAATAGTGCCGTTGATGGTTTCCCTAAGACGTCCAACTCTTCTTGTTGGTCATCTTGGTTCGAAGAAAATTCGTATTTTAATATGAGCATCGAACCGGGCGAGTTTATGAGCCTGAACGCTGGACAATCAGAAGTCATAACTGGTGAACAAGTTTATGCTGTGTCAGGGATCGGTAACCCAGAAAGATTTTATAACACCTTATCTCTTATGGGGGTAAAATATTACCCTAAGGCGTTTTCAGATCATCATGATTTTTCTCTTCTTGATTTTGTCGATATGGTTGATCATCGGATTGTAATGACAGAGAAGGATGCTGTTAAATGCCGTGAATTGGATCTCGGTAATGCAGTTTACTTGTCCATTAATGCAAAGCTTGATGATGGATTTTTAGACCGAGTTTACAAACAGTTATTTTAAATTTTTTGGAGTATTTATGAGTTTTTCGGTTGTTATTCCTGCCCGATATTCCTCTTCTCGTCTGCCTGGTAAGCCACTGAAAGAAATTGCTGGTAAAACAATGATTCAGCATGTGTATGAAAGGGCGCTTGAAAGTGAAGCTAAGGAAGTCATTATCGCTACCGATGATGATAGGATTCAGGAAGTTGCGGAAAGCTTTGGTGCTAGAGTTTGTATGACCAACCCAGATCATGCATCTGGCACAGATCGACTTCAAGAGGTCGTGTCACAGCTAAATTACTATGCAGATGACATTGTGGTAAATGTTCAAGGTGATGAGCCTCTGATTCCTCCACGAGTTATAAATCAAGTTGCTCATAACTTAGCTGCTGAGAAAGAGGCAAGCATTGCAACTTTGTACGAGCCAATTGAGCAAGCTGAGAATATCTTTAACCCCAATATTGTGAAAGTGGTTACAGACCAAAATGATTTTGCTTTGTATTTTTCACGGGCGCCAATTCCATATGCCAGAGATGATTTCTCATTGACCAAAGATGAAGTTCCAAAGGGTGTTTCATTTAAGCGTCATATCGGTATATATGCTTATCGAGTTAATCTGTTGAATAGTTTTGTTAAATGGGATGAAGCTCCAATTGAAAGTACTGAGTGTCTTGAGCAGCTTCGTGCTTTGTGGAATGGCTCAAAGATACACGTGGCTCTTGCTGACGAAATACCGCCGGGTGGTGTAGATACTGAAGAAGATCTTGAGCGTGTAAGAGCGTATTTTTCAGCTAAACAGTCTTAGGTGTATTAACAATTGTGAAAATTTTATTTGTTTGCTTAGGGAATATTTGCCGTTCTCCAACGGCTGATGGGGTTTTTCGAACGTATGTCGAACGCGCCGGTTTGACTGACCAGGTTTCTGTTGATTCAGCTGGTACAGCTGCGTGGCATATTGGAAAGTCACCAGACCCAAGATCTGAGCAAGCTGCCTACGAGCGCGGCTATGACTTGTCGTTGTTGCGTGCTCGGCAGGTTCTTCTTGAGGATTTTTCTGAGTTTGATCTAATTTTGGCAATGGACAGTGAGAACTATTCAAACCTACTGTCATTATGCCCTGATGAATGTAAGCCTAAAGTGAAAATGTTTTTAAGTTACAGTCGGATTGCAACTGATGGGGATGTTCCTGATCCGTATTATGGCGGGCATTCGGGCTTTGAGGATGTTCTAGATCTTGTTGAAAGTGCAAGCGAGGGTCTGCTTGCGTACGTTCAGAGTAAGCTATGTTAATTCAACAGCAGGTGAGTCTTAAAGAATTCAATAGCTTTGGGTTGGATTCTATTGCATCCCATTTTTGTGAGCCTTCTTCCGTAGATGATTTAAAACAGGCATTTATTTTTTCTCAAGAAAACAACTTACCTGTTTATATTTTAGGTGGAGGGAGTAATGTTCTTTTTTCTTCTCCTGAAATCACTGGTTTGATGATTCATTTGAGGCTCTTTGGGCGGTTTATAAGTGAATCGGAAGCGTTTTTTACTGTTAAGGCCAGTGCGAGTGAAAACTGGAATGATTTTGTTGGTTATTGCATTGATAACGGCATTGTAGGTTTAGAAAACCTCTCTCTTATTCCAGGGACAGTCGGTGCATGCCCGGTTCAGAATATTGGTGCGTACGGTGTAGAGGTTGCTGAGTTCATTGAATCTGTGACGTGTTTTGACGTTAAGACAGGCGTTGAGGTTGTACTTTTAAATGAGGAATGCCGTTTTGCTTATAGAGACAGTGTATTTAAGCGCGCTTGTAAGCATTTGGTGATACTTTCAGTTCAATTCTGTTTCCCTAAAAATCAATCTCTGCGATTGAATTATGGGGATGTCTCAGGGCGAGTTGAGTATCGTTTAAAGAAGGATGAAAAGAGCGGGTTGGTTACAGCAAGATTAGTGTCTGATGTGATCTCGGAAATTCGTTCTGAAAAATTACCTGACCCAGCTGTTTTAGGGAATGCGGGCAGTTTTTTCAAAAATCCGATTATAAGCCAGGAAGTGTACTTAAAGTTAAAAGCTGATTTCCCTTTGTTGGTTGCTTATCCTCATGGAGAGCGTTTTAAGGTTGCTGCAGGGTGGTTGATTGATCAGATTGGGTTTCGAGGGTATCAGTTAGGTGGGGCTGCTGTGCATGATAAGCAAGCTTTGGTCTTAGTTAATAAGACTGGGTTTGCGAGTATTGACGAGTTGTTTCAATTAGTTGATTTGATTCGTGAGAAGGTTAGGTGTGTTTATGGCTTGGAGCTTGAGGTTGAGCCTGTGAAGATTTGATATTAGTGAGGGTGGTAGTGCAAGCGCAGCATGGAATTATGAACATAAAAAAGCCCGGGTATACCGGGCTTTTTTATGTCTGCTGATTTTACTCAGCAGCTTTATCAACCTGATTTGAGGTTTCAGGTGTTGAGCCTTGGGCTTGTGGCTCAGCCTTAGTCTCTTGTGGCTTAACTTCAGCAGGTTTAGTTGCTTCAGTCGGCGTGTTTTGCTGTGTGGCTACTGGCTTTTCAGTAGGTGCTTCAGCTGATTGTGCTTGAGTGTTTTCGCTTTTTTGAAGGCGAGGATCATTCGTTGCTCGTTTACTTGCTGAGCGGCGAGAAGGCCTTTTGGTCGCTTTAAAAGATTCAGAGCTGGAAGTGATTGTTTCAGCTTTGGGTTTTATTCTTTCCGGCGCTTTCTTAGCTTCAGCTGCTTTTTCTTCTGCTTTCTGATCTAGCTTCAGTTTGCGTTCGGCAGCTCTGGCACTTCGTCGAGTTGTTTTAGGCTTATCTTCAGGTGTACTCTTTACTGTGTCTGAAGTTGCTTTTTCTTTCTCGGCAGTAGCGGTCAGAGTATTTTGTTCTGCATTGATACTTTTAACCACTTCAGGGGTTTCTTTGCTTGGCTCTTTAGACGGAGCTGGTGAAACTTCCTGCTTAGGTTTTGACGCTGTTTCTTGGCTTGGTACTGCTTGGTTATCGTCCGTGATCGGCTTATCTGCAGGTGTTGGTGTTTCTTTCTTTTCTGCAGTTTGAGTTGCGATCTCAGTTGCTTTATCTGAAGTTTGGTTTGAAGCTGAATTAGAATCTGCTTTGTTCTCAGAACGATTTCTTCTGCGATCATTGCGGTTTCTTGTATTTCTTCTGCTTGAGTTGCCTTCTGACTGAGACTTTTTCTCTTGCTGTGTTTCGTTTGGCTTAGATTCTGATTTTTTAACGTCAGAAACTTTAGCTTCAGGTGCTTTCACATCAGGCGTTTTTACATCAGAAGACTTAACTTCAGGCTTCTTAGTTTCAGGTGTTGTGTTGCTTGGTGTTGCTGCTGTGTTTGCTAGCTCTTGCTCAACTGCTGGTTTCTGATCTCGCTTTGGAGATTGATTTCTTCTGCGTTGAGTATTGTTGTTGCGTGAACGGCGACGAGGTTGATCTTCTCGTTTATTTTGAGCTGCGTTTGCTTGGTTGTCAGTTGTTGAGCGATCTTGTTGCTTTGTATTCTTGCGATCATCTGACTGATTATTGCGTGCATTACGATCTTGCGCTTTATTATCGTTGTTTCTATTAGGCTTGCGATCGTGTTGATTGCCTGATTTCGTATTACGGCCTTGATCGTTACGGTTACGATCATTTCGATCGTTTCTGTTGCGGTCGTTTCTGTTGCGGTCGTTTCTGTTGCGGTCGTTTCTGTTGTTTTGAGATCTGTTTGAGTTACGGTTCTCTTGAGGCTTTCTGTTACCTTGTTGACGTGGTTTTGTCTGCTTTGGTTCTGGCTTAGGTTCTTCTTCTGTTTTGAATAGATTAGAGAAGCCTGCAGAAAGACGGGCAAAGAAACCTTCTTTCTTCTTTGTTGTACTTTCTTGTGTTGCTGGTGTAGACGCAGCTTGAGCCGGTGCTGGAGTTGAATGAACAACAGTTTTGACTGCAGCTTCCGCCCTTACAATTGCTTTGGGCGCCGTAGCTTCAACAACTTCAGGTGTTGGCGCATCAGGGATCATAGCAACAGTAGATTCGTTACGAGTTTCAGTGATGTGATCATCTCGTAAGCGAACAACTTCATACTTTGGTGTATCAATATACTGATTTGGAACGATCAGTATTTTTACGCCTTGTTCTTTTTCTATACGTGATAGCTGAGAGCGCTTTTCATTGGTTAGGTAGGTTGCAACAGAGATAGGGACAATTGCTCTAACTTCAGAGGTACGTTCTTTGAAAGCTTCTTCTTGAAGAAGTCGCATGATCGAAAGTGCAAGTGATTCTGTGTCTCGGATGGTGCCGTGACCACTGCATCGAGGACAAACGATACCAGAGGTTTCACCAAGTGAAGGGCGAAGCCTTTGGCGAGACATTTCTAATAAACCAAAGCGAGAGATTCTTCCTACTTGAACGCGGGCTCTGTCCATTTCAAGCGCTTCGCGTAAACGGTTTTCTACTTCGCGCTGGTTTCTGCTTTGCAGCATATCAATGAAGTCAATTACGATTAGGCCACCCATATCGCGTAATCGAAGTTGACGTGCAACCTCGTCAGCTGCTTCAAGGTTCGTCATTAACGCTGTTTCTTCGATGTCAGAGCCTTTGGTTGCTCGGGCAGAGTTAATGTCGATGGATACTAGGGCTTCTGTTGGATCAATTACGATTGAGCCACCAGACGGTAATTTAACTTCACGTTGAAATGCAGTTTCGATCTGGGTTTCTATTTGATAACGATTAAATAGCGGTACGGCATCATCGTAAATTTTGATCTTGTTTGCATAGTGAGGCATAACTTGGTTGATGAAGGTAACGGCGTCGTTATGGACGGCGCGGCTATCAATTAGCACTTCACCTATGTCTTTACGCAGGTAATCACGAATCGCGCGGATAATTACATTGCTTTCCTGATAAATAAGGAAAGGTGCATCACGCTCATCTGAAGCTGATTTAATGGTATTCCAGATGGTCGTTAGGTAATTCAAATCCCACTGAAGGTCTTCAGTGCTGCGGCCTACACCAGCGGTTCTTACAATTACACCCATGTCTCTTGGAATTTCCAAGCCTGACATGGCTTCTCTTAACTGTGTTCTTTCGTCGCCCTCAATTCGGCGCGAGATACCTCCTGCACGGGGGTTGTTAGGCATAAGAACTAGGTAACGACCAGCAAGGGAAATGAAGGTTGTTAGTGCAGCCCCTTTGTTTCCTCGTTCTTCTTTGTCCACTTGAACGATAACTTCTTGGCCTTCTTTAAGAAGTTCTTTGATGTTTAAGCGTTGACCGCGTTCAGGCTTGCTGACGAAATATTCTTTAGAGATTTCTTTTAGGGGAAGAAAACCGTGACGTTCTGCACCAAAATCAACAAAAGCAGCTTCGAGGCTTGGCTCGATTCTAGTGATTTTAGCTTTATAGATATTGGCTTTTTTCTGTTCGCGAGTACCTGACTCAATGTCTAGATCATATAGGCGTTGACCGTCAACAAGCGCAACACGCAACTCTTCTTGATGAGTTGCGTTGATTAGCATTCTTTTCATGTAAATCCAAGTTTTTCAGTGGGTTGCATGCGGTCGATGATGCAGAAGTTAAACAAAAAGAATTGGACTTAAATAAAAAAGTACAAACGCCAAATGAAAATCTTCAACTGCAATTTCGAGTTATGCATGCCCCGAATGTTCAAAAACGACATCTTAGTTAGATTGTCGCAACTATTTTGGTAAACTAACCGCCTTTCTTCGGAAGGGTGGTGGTTCGCCTTCTCGAAGCCAAAGTGTCTTGCGCGGCTTGACGCTTTGAACCGAAGGAAATAAATAACTTCGGTTTTTTGTAATTCACCACCGGTTACAGAGCTAGATCATCATCTTTATGTGATACTAACTTAGTAGACGCGGCGACGCAGACTATAGCAATAAATATCAAGACCATCAATTGAATAGGTTTATAGTTTTTTATGAGTTTAACTTCCAGTAATCAAAGTGTCTCAGTTACGTATATTGAAGTAGAAGAGGATTATCAGGGGCAAAGGCTGGATAATTTCTTAATCACCAGGCTGAAAGGGGTTCCAAAATCCAAGGTCTATCAGATTATTAGGAAGGGTGAGGTTCGAGTAAATAAAAAAAGGAAGAAGGTGGATTATCGGTTAGAGACTGACGATGTGGTGAGGGTTCCGCCTATAAGAACCGCTGATCCTAAACCTGTAGTGAAGGTTTATGATAAAACCCTGAAGTTAATTGAAGATGCAATTATTTATGAAGATGATTGCTTTATGGCCATTAACAAACCGAGTGGTATTGCTGTTCATGGTGGAAGTGGCGTTACTTGGGGGTTGATTGAGGCTGTGCGCCAGATTAGGCCGGATGTTCGGCGTTTAGAGTTGGTGCATCGTCTTGATCGTGACACTTCCGGTATTATCCTGATTGCTAAGAAAGGAAGTGTCTTAAAAGTTTTTCATCAGTACTTACTAAATAAACAAATGTCTAAAATTTATCATGCGTTAGTGGTTGGTCGTTGGCCAAAGCATAAGCGCGAGGTGGATGTGCCGCTTAGAAAAATTGAATTGGCTTCCGGCGAACGAATTGTCAAAGTGGACGGCAAAGGAAAAAAATGTAAAACAGAGTATCGAGTTCTTGATGCGTATAAGGGGTACTCTTTGGTGGAGGCAAGCCCAATAACGGGGCGCACTCATCAAATCCGAGTGCATTGTCAATTTGCAGGAAGTGCAATTGTTGGGGATGTGAAATACTGCGCTGAAGAAGATTTATTGGAGCAAAAGACTCTCGGGTTTAATCGACTTTGCTTGCATGCACGGGAACTGCGCTTTAAACATCCTGAGACTGAGAAACCTATGAAGTTAACGGCTGATTATGATAGTGACTTTCAGAAAATTTTAACGAAGGTACAGTCTTTGGTGTCCAAATAATGTCGAATAAATATGATTTAGTGATTTTTGATTGGGATGGCACTTTGGTTGATAGTGCTGATTTGATCGTAGATAGCATGCAGGCTGCTTTTAAAGAAGCTTCTCTAACGATACCTACTGATTCGAGTGTTAAAAATATTATTGGCCTAGGGATAAAAGAAGCTGTTCAAGTATTGGATGATTCAATATCAGAATCCGATTTGCTGAATGTTTGTCGGTTGTATGGTGAGCATTTTGTTGTTCGAGATATTGGCGAAATGAAAGTGTTTGATGGCGTTTTTGACTTGTTGGATTCTTTGGCTAAGGGTAAAACGCTATCTGCAGTAGCAACCGGTAAAACGCGTAAAGGACTTGTCCGTGGTTTAGGGCGGTTTAAAAAGTCACATTGCTTTGAGATTACGCGGTGTGCAGATGAAACTAAATCTAAACCTCATCCTTTGATGCTCAGTGAGATTTTGGAGGCAACCTCTGTGCCGATAGAAAAGGCTGTGATGGTTGGGGATTCAATATATGATATGGAAATGGCTCAAGCAATCGGGATGGACTCAATAGCGGTGACTTATGGGGTTCACTCGAAAGAGCAAATGGATCCGTATAGACCCAAAATATACGTTGATAGTGTATCTGAATTATCTGATTTTTTATTTAATGAGTAATTGTTGATTAATAGATGGAGTGTCGAGTGTCTGAACAAGAAGGGGAAAGTGTGTTAGATAATAAAACTCGTGGAGCAATGGACAGTGCCGCTGCAGGTGATGCAGGTAATAAAGAGTGGCATTTAATTGAAAAAATGGTTTTAACCATGGCGTTGGAGCAGAGAAAAGCTCGACGTTGGGGGGTTTTTAAGTTTTTAATTACCATTGGCTTTATGTTTTTCGTTTTTTCTATGACTCTGCAGACCGCAAAGTTTGATCGAAAAGCGTTGGCCGGTTCAGGTGAGTTTACTGCGCTCGTCGAGATAAAAGGGCCAATTATGGCGGACGGCGAAGCAAGTGCAGATATTCTTGTTACTGGGTTGCGAGATGCTTTTGAAAGCCCTGGAACGAGAGGTGTGGTATTAAGAATTAATAGTCCTGGTGGGAGTCCGGTTCAGTCTGGCTACGTTAATGATGAAATAAAGCGTTTAAAGGCGTTGTATCCTGATATTCCTGTTTATGCGGTGATTTCTGATTTGGGTGCTTCCGGTGCCTACTATATAGCAGTGGCTGCCGATAAGATTTATGCGGATAAAGCGAGCTTGGTTGGGTCTGTTGGTGTAACTGCTTCCAGTTTCGGTTTTGTTCAGGCAATAGAGAAGCTGGGCGTTGAGCGTCGCACATTTACATCAGGTGAACATAAAGGGTTCCTTGATCCATTTTTACCTGTAAAAGATGATGAAAAAGTTTTTTGGGAATCTGTTCTGAATACGACCCATGAGCAGTTTATAAATGTGGTCAAAGAAGGGCGTGGCGATCGCTTGGTCGATAATCCTGATTTGTTTTCTGGTCTAGTTTGGTCTGGTGAGCAGGCACTTGAGTTAGGTTTGATTGATGAATTAGGGAGCAGTAGTTATGTTGCTCGTGAAGTCATTGGTGCAGAAAAAATTGTAGATTTTACTCCTAAACCAGATCCATTTCAGGAGTTTACTAAGCGTTTAGGCACCAGCATGGCTATGTACTTCAGTAAAGCGCTGGGGGTTGAGGGGCCAGTTTTAAGATAAAAATTTCTAGTGAATAAAAAAGGAAGCTGGTGCTTCCTTTTTTTATGCTTGGCTTAAAGTATGTAAGTCTTTTCTTGTTCAAGCATTTTTACTAATTTGATTAATGGCAGACCGATCAGACTATTTGGATCTTCACCGATTAGTTTTTCAAACAGAGCGATACCTAAAGCTTCGCTCTTAAAGCTGCCTGCGCAATTTAACACGTCTTCTTTGTCTACGTAGTTGCTTACTTGCTCTTCTGTCAGGTTTCGAAAAACAACATGGAAAGGTTCAATGCAAGATTGGTATTCGAGGCTTTCAGCGTTGAATAAGCATAATCCGGTGTGAAACGTGACGGTTTTGCCTGACATGCTTAATAGCTGCTTAATTGCATTCTCTCTCGTTTTGGGTTTTCCTAACGCATTTCCATCAACTTCTGCAACTTGGTCTGATGCTATAATAAGACCTTCGTTGATATTCTCTGCGACGGCTTTTGCTTTCTCTATGGATAATCTTAGAGAAATCTCGGCGGGTTTCTCGTTAGGAAGAGGGGTTTCATCAATGTTAGGGCTTATGCATTGGTGTTCGAGTTGTAATTTATTTAATAGCTCTCTTCTAAAAGGTGAGGATGAGGCTAAAATAATAGGTGTAGTTGGCATCTTGAGTCTTATTTCGCTAGCTGCTTATGGTCGTTCCTATTTTAAAGGTAAATTGTCGGTTTTTCATTAATTTACCTTTGACAGAGTTAAGTTCAATCCCTATTATGGCGCCCTTATGTCAAAGTCATCATTACCAGATTATGTAAATCCACGGCGATTGGCCAATCAGGGTATGTCCCTGGAGGGTGAGATCTCAGCCGATTCGTTTAAACGAATTGCAGAGGTTGCAACCATCACCGGTCAAAGTGTTCAAGTGAAGCTAAAATTTTTCTCGGATGAGGAAAACTTTAGGGTGATCTCGGGCTCAATTGATATGGATGTTGATTTGGATTGTCAGCGGTGCCTGACTCCGGTGAGTGTAAAGGTTGAGAGTCAATTTGAAGTTGCTATTGTTGCAACGGATGAATCGGCAAGAAATATACCTAACCACTATGAGCCAGTGATTGTAGAGGAAGATACTCTTGATCTCGTGCCGTTGATAGAAGAAGAACTTTTACTGGCATTGCCAATGCATGCATATCACAATGACTGTGAAGTGCAGATGTCATACGGCGATGCTGAAGATGTAGCCGAAGTGGAAGAAACTACCCCTAATCCATTTCAAGTGCTAGCAAATTTGAAAGTGGGTAAAACAAAGAATTAGGAGTAATCCCGATGGCTGTTCAGAAGAGTAAAGTAACTCGTTCAAGACGTGGTATGCGTCGTTCACACGATACGCTTACAGGTGCAGAGTTATCTGTTGATTCAACAACAGGTGAAACTCACCGTCGTCACCACGTGACAGCAGACGGCTTCTACCGCGGTAAGCAGGTAGTTGTTAAGGCTGAAGCTGCAGACGAAGAGTAAGACACATGATTACCATTGCTATTGATGCAATGGGCGGGGACTTTGGTCCCCTGATCACTGTGCCGGGTGCGCTCAAGTGCCTTGAGATTGTGCCCGACCTTCGCCTTATTCTAATAGGCGATGAAAATCAAATTTCCCCCCTTATTCCTAGAAACCTACAGTCTTTTGTTGAAATTGTGCATACTGATCAGTGTATCAGCATGGATGAGAAGCCCTCCCGAGCTTTGCGTGGCCTGCCTAATTCATCAATGAAATTAGCTATTCAAGCCGTTTCAGAAAAGTCAGCGGATGCTATTGTCAGTGCTGGTAATACTGGCGCCTTAATGGCAATCAGTCGTCATATTCTACAAACCCTTCCTGGTATTGATCGGCCGGCAATTATGGCTCGATTACCTGTAAAAGAAGGTGCTACTTATATGCTCGATTTGGGCGCTAATGTCGATTGTCAGGCTGAGCACTTATACCAGTTTGCTATTATGGGGGCTGCTTTTGCGGCGGCGAATGGGCATGTTATACAGCCTAAAGTTGCTCTTTTGAATGTAGGTGTTGAGTCAATAAAGGGTAACCAACAAGTTAGGCTGGCTTCACATCAAATCGCGCAAAGTGAGGCTCTTAATTACATTGGATTTATCGAGGGGAATGAGTTGTTCAGCGGTAAGGCCGACGTTATTGTGTGTGACGGCTTTGTTGGTAATGTAGCTCTCAAAGCTTCTGAGGGTGTGATGCGGTTGGCTGCTGAAAAAATACATGATCGCTTTTCTGTATGGTGGTTAAGGTGGCTGGGTTTAATGCTTAGGCCTTTTTTGAAGTCCTTAACCAAAGAGCTGGATCCTACCTATTTGAATGGTGCCCTTTTGGTCGGTTTGCAGGGGATCGTCGTGAAGGGGCATGGCTCTTCTGATGTGCAGAGTTATACCAATGCGGTCATGCAGGCTTATCGTGAAGTTGCGAATAAATCCAATGATCACTTCGAAGAAATAATGAATCAAATTGAGTTTTAGAGGTTTTATTGATGTCTGTTGCTTTTTTGTTCCCGGGTCAGGGTTCCCAGTCTGTATCAATGGGTCAAGATTTATATGATCAGGATGAGCTTTACAGGAATACAATTGAAGAAGCGTCGAATGCTCTTGGTTATAATCTGTGGGATATCATTGTAGAAAATACAGATGATAAGCTGAATCAGACCCAGTTTACGCAACCTGCGTTATTAGCTACTTCCATCGCTTTATATCGATGTTATTTATCTAAGGGCGGAGAGCGTCCTACAGTGTTGTCGGGCCATAGTTTGGGCGAGTATTCGGCGCTAGTGGCGTCCGGTGCATTGTCTTTTGTTGATGGGTTGAAGTTGGTAAGCGCACGAGGTCAATTTATGCAAAGCGCAGTACCTGTTGGTGAAGGCGCGATGGCTGCTGTTTTAGGCTTATCTTTGGACGATATAAGAGCAGTATGTTCTACGTCGGAAGGTCTTGTTGAGGCTGCTAATATTAATGCGCCGGGCCAAATAGTAATTGCAGGCAGTAAGTCGGCAGTTGTGAATATTTTACCGTTAATGAAAGATGCGGGTGCTAAGCGAGTCATTGAGCTACCTGTAAGCGTTCCATCGCATTGTGAATTAATGAAGCCGGCTGCGAAGGAATTGGCTCTTATGTTAGAAGGCGTGAACCTTTCTGAGCCTGAAATCGATGTGGTTCATAATGTTACTGCTGCTCCTTCAGGGTCGGTTGATGATATTAAAAAGCTGTTAATAGAGCAGTTGTATAGTCCCGTGCGATGGGTCGATTGTGTAGAGAAACTGAAAGATTATGGCGTTGATAGTTTGGTCGAGTGTGGGCCTGGTAAGGTTTTATCTGGCTTGGTTAAGCGTATTGACCGTTCATTGAGTTGCTCATCTTTAAATTCAGTGGGCTCTATGTCTGAATTAGTAAATTAATCAGTTTGGGATTTTATTAATGGATAAGAAAATTGCATTAGTAACAGGTGCGAGCAGAGGGATTGGTGCTGCAATCGCTAATAAGCTTGTAGAGCTTGGTTATTATGTTTTAGGAACGGCGACGTCTGATCAAGGTGCTTTGGCGATTTCAGAGCAGTTGTCTGATTCTGGTGTCGGCTACAAGCTTGATGTTGGTTCTGAAGGGTCAATTAAGGCATTCTTTGCTGACTTAAAGTCTTCTGATTTGTTGCCTTTGGTTGTTGTTAATAATGCCGGTATTACTGACGATGGTTTGGCTCTTCGTATGAAAGGTGATCAATGGCAAAGAGTTATTGATACGAATCTATCCGGTGCTTTCCGAGTTGCTCAGGCTGCGTTTAGATCTATGACAAAAGCTCGATGGGGGCGCATAGTGAATGTTTCGTCTGTGGTCGCACAGGCTGGTAACCCAGGCCAAGCTAATTATTGCGCTTCAAAAGCGGGTTTGGAGGGAATGACTCGCTCTTTAGCAAAAGAATTGGCAAATCGAAATATTACGATTAATTGTGTTGCTCCAGGTTTTATCGCTTCTGATATGACAGAAATGCTTAATGATCAGCAGAAGGATGCGATATTGACTCAGATACCAATGGGTCGTATGGGGGATGCAAATGAGGTCGCTGCAGTTGTGGGTTTCCTTTGTACTGAGCCAGCTTCTTATGTAACTGGTCAGGTTCTTCAGGTTAATGGTGGGATGTACATGAGCTAATTGCTCATTGACATATACTCCGATTAAACCTATAAAGATCCTTGAATTTATACTTGCGGTTGTAAGATACGTTTAGCTAAACTTACAACCACTAAAACTATAGCTATTGGGAGAAAGTTCGCTCATGAGTACGATTGAAGAGCGCGTCAAGAAAATTGTTTGTGAACAGTTGGGTGTTAAGGAAGAAGACGTAAATTCTTCTTCATCTTTTGTAGATGATCTTGGCGCTGATTCACTAGACACTGTAGAGTTGGTTATGGCTCTGGAAGAGGAATTTGAAACAGAGATTCCTGATGAAGAAGCTGAGAAGCTGACTGCTGTTCAGGACGCGATTGACTACGTTGTAGCGAACCTCTGATCTTCTGATCTGGTTTGATAGAAGCCGCCTTTTTGGCGGCTTTTGTGTATCTGAAGTTTAGTTTTGTGTTTTTAAAATAATGAATGGGTGATTTATGCAGGGTCGGCGCGTTGTTGTTACCGGGATGGGATGTGTGTCTCCGCTCGGTAATTCGGTTGAGTCTTCTTGGTCGGCAGCGGTAAGTGGGAAAAGCGGGGTTTCTTTAATTACTCGTTTTGATGCGGCTGAATTCCCTGTTCGTTTTGGTGGTGGAATAAAGAACTTTGATGCTGACGTGTTATTTGGCAAAAAAGAAAGCCGAAAAATGGATGCTTTTATTCAATACGGCGTGGCGTCTTCTATAGAGGCTTTTGAAGATGCGGGGCTTCATGAATATGAATTTGATAGTGATCGAGCTGGAGTGGCATTTGGTTCTGGAATTGGCGGTATTGAAAGCATAGAGCGTAATCATGATGTTTATAACGCATCCGGCCATCGACGCGTATCTCCTTTTTTTATTCCTTCTGCGCTTGTTAATATGTTGTCGGGTCATGTATCAATGCGTTTGACCTTGAAAGGCCCTAATGTCGCTATTTCAACCGCTTGCGCAACGGGAATTCATAATGTTGGATACGCGGCGAGAGCAATTGCCTACGGTGATTCAGATATTATGTTGTCTGGCGCAGGAGAGATGTGTACAACTCAATTAGGGTTATCTGGCTTTTGTTCATCTAGAGCACTATCTACTCGAAATGACTCACCGGAAGAAGCATCTAGACCTTGGGATAAAGATCGTGATGGTTTCGTATTAAGCGATGGCGCAGCGACCCTTGTGCTTGAAGAATATGAGCATGCAAAATCACGTAATGCTCCTATTTATGCGGAAGTAGTGGGTTTTGGGATGAGTGGGGACGCTCATCATATAACAGCTCCGCCAGAGGATGGTGAAGGTGGCCAGAGAGCGATGATTGCAGCACTTAAGGACAGCGATCTTGACCCTTCTGATATTTCTTACATAAATGCGCATGCAACCTCCACCTTGTTGGGTGATAAGGCAGAAGCGGCAGCGGTCCAGTCCGTATTTGGTGCTTCTTTGAGCGGTTTGTTGATGAGTTCAACGAAAAGTATGACTGGTCATTTATTGGGTGCAGCAGGCGCGCTTGAGTCTGTCTTTTGCGTTAAGGCGCTTCAAGAGAAAATTGCACCACCGACGATAAACTTGTGTTCATCGGATGTGGAAGGCATTGATTTGGTCGAGGGCAAGGCTAAAGGCTTTGAGGGCAGGGCGGTGATGAATAATTCTTTTGGTTTCGGTGGAACGAATGCGTCATTGATCTTTGCTGAGTGCGATTAATTAGATGAAGATACTTTACGAGTCAGATGACGTTAAACTTAATAATCGTGCCCTAAATTATGGGGATGGTTTGTTTGAGACAATATTGGTTAAGGAAACGAAAATTCCTTTATTGAAATACCATCTGGCGCGTTTGTGCAACGGAGCTAAGAAATTAGGGATGAATTTTGGTAAAAATGATGCATCCGAGCTTGGTCTTCGTATTAGTGAGTTAGCAAATGAACATGGCAGTTCAATTATTAAGTGTATTTTAACACGAGGTGCTGGAGGCCGGGGGTACAGGTCTCTGGTTGATGCAGAGCCTGAAGTGTATGTTCAAGTGTTCCCGTCACCGTCATCAATGAAGGTGTCTTTATTGAGAGAAGGTGTCTTGCTTCGAGAGTGCTTGATACGCTTGTCTTGTCAGCCTGCGTTGGCAGGGTTAAAGCATTTAAATCGCTTAGAGAATGTTCTTGCGAGAAATGAATGGCATGATGATGACGTTTTTGAAGGGCTTCTGTTGGATACGGGAGGGCTGATTATTGAGGCTACACAGGCAAATATATTTTTTAACATTGGATCTCGATGGGTTACTCCTGATCTGAGTTTCAGTGGTGTTAGTGGTGTTCTGAGGGGCTGGTTGTTGGATAAGTCTCAAGAGCTGGGTGTTAAAACAGGCGTTACAACCCTGAGTGTTGACGATTTAGGAAAGGCCCGAGGTTGTTTTGTTTGTAATTCTGTTAATGGTATTGTTCCTGTTCGGTCTATTTCCATGTCGAATGGCAATGAATATAAATTTCAAGTGGACGAAGCTTATGCCTTGTCTAACCAAGTTCGAAGTGTAATGTATTGATGTCTTTATCTTTGTTAAAACGGTTATTAGTGATTGGTATTTTGGTAGGTGGTTTGGCGGTAGCTGGCTATGCTTGGCATTTACATAAGAGTTTCAATCAGCCATTCAGTCAGTTGGATGAATATCCAGAGTATATTGATGTAAACCCTGGTGACGGACTGTATAAGGTTTGTTGGCGCATGAAATCTCTAGGGCTAATTGAAAGCGTGAGGCCTTTTTGTCGTGTTGCTATGTGGGCGGGATACAATCGATTAATTAAAGGCCGATACGTTATATCCGAGCAGGATTCTGCAGTCTTGTTGTTAGAGAAAATGATGTCGGGGGATGTTGCCCAATTTAATATTTCATTAATTGAAGGTCAGTCGTTTGATCAAATGATGACGCGCATTGCTCAAAACCCAAATATAACTTCAACTCTAATTGGGCTTTCAGACGCTGAAATCATGGTGCGTGTAACAGGCGAAGCATTGCATCCGGAGGGGCGTTTTTACCCGGATACGTATACATTTTCTCATGGTGTGAGTGATCTGGATGTTTTGATTCGTGCTCATAAAAGATTGAAAAAGGTGCTGTCCGAGGAGTGGGCACTTAAAAGCAAGTCGCTTCCTTATAAGAATGAATATGAAGCCTTGATCATGGCTTCCATAGTAGAAAAAGAGACGGCAGTTGGTAGTGAGCGGCCCCAGATAGCAAAAGTTTTCGTAAGGCGTTTAGGGTTGGGCATGCGCTTACAAACCGATCCGACCGTTATATATGGCATGGGTGATGGGTATAAAGGGAATATTACTCGACGCGACCTAAGAAAAAAAACGCCTTATAATACCTATCAAATTAATGGGTTGCCTCCGACACCTATTGCTATGGTTGGGCGAGAGGCAATACATGCGGCTTTAAATCCAGAAGGTAATAATGCACTTTATTTTGTTGCAAAGGGGGATGGCACACACCATTTCTCGAAGACGCTTTCTGAACATAATGCAGCAGTACGAAAATACCAGATTAGAAAGAGACGTCAAAATTACAGATCAACGCCTAATCAGCCATGATGCGAGGACTTTAAGCAGTGTCTAATGCGTTATTTATCACCTTTGAAGGTGGCGAGGGGGTCGGTAAAACGACCAATATTGAATATTTTAAGGAGTTAATGCAGCAGGCTGATTTAAGTTTTAGGGCAACACGAGAACCTGGAGGTACGCCGTTTTCTGAAGAAATTCGGAATTTACTTCTATCCCCTAGAGAGGAGTCTGTTTGCTCTACCGCTGAGCTATTGTTGATGTTTGCTGCTCGATCTCAGCATTTATCTGGATTAATAGAGCCCACTTTAAATAGTGGTGTGTCGGTTGTATGTGATCGATTTACAGATGCAACTTATGCTTATCAAGGGTTTGGTCGAGAGTTGGGCACCAACGTAATTTCTACTTTAGAAGAATTGGTGCATGGAGATCGACAGCCGAATTTAACCATTATTTTAGATGCGCCTGTTGAAGTTGGCATGGCTAGGGCCAAAAGCCGGGGGGCATTGGATCGATTTGAGCAAGAGGATATAGAGTTCTTTGAGCGAGTAAGGCAAGGGTACTTATCTCGGGCTAAGTCGAACCCTGAGCGTTATGCTGTGGTGGATGCTAGCGTTACATTGGATCAGGTTCAGGTACAAATTAAAGACGTGTTTCAGCAGCGGGTTTTGAATGTGCTTCACTCCTTTGGTGGTGAGGCAAATAATTTTGGTTGAGAGTGATACCTCTGGTTTGATCCATCCATTGGCCTGGCATGGTTCTGCGTGGTCTTCTTTGTTGGGCGCGTTGAATAAAAATCACCTTGCTCACGGTTTATTGATCTATGGTCATAATGGTGTAGGTAAATTACATCTAGCGAAAGCGCTTGCGCATTTGCTCTTGTGCAGTTCTTCAGAGGCGGGCAGGGCGTGCGGTCAATGTAATTCCTGTTTATTAAATAGCGCGGGCACTCATCCAGATTTATTTTTTGCTCAACCTGAACAGGCTGGGAAGGCGATTAAAGTTGATTTGATCCGAGAGCTTAACCATTTTGTTTCTCAAACATCACAGATGTCAGGTAGGAAGGTGGTTGTTATTGAGCCTGCGGATGCAATGAATATTAACAGTTCAAATGCATTGCTTAAAACACTGGAAGAGCCAGCAGGTGATACTCACCTTATATTGGTTGTGGATTCTCTAAGTTCGTTAATGCCGACAATTCGCAGTAGGTGTCAGTATTATGAGCTACAGCCACCTAAGCGGGATGAGGCTAGGTCTTTTCTTGCTGAACGTTATCCTGATCGAACAGATCATGATGTTCTTATCGATATTGCTGAAGGAGGTCCGTTTTATGCCGTAGAGCTTATTGAGAATGGCAAGTTGGAATGGCGTTCTTTATTGAGTTCCGGTTTGGTTGATGTTCTGAAGGGGAAATCTACTGTTGAGGTCGCTGAGTCATGGAGAGCGATAGATTTGATGGATGCTCTCTATTGGTTGGATAACTGGATTAAAGACATGGTCATTCTTGTTATGACCAAGGATGAGAGTAGGATCAAAAACAAAGATCTTAGTGAACTGATGGGCTTGGTTTTACAAAAGTCGGTTGATCCTAGGTTTTTGCACCGTTATCGAGAAATACTTCAGGCAACCGAAAGGGCAGCTATTGAGAGTCATCCTAATAAACAGTTGGCGTTTGATCGACTGCTTATTGACTGGTGTAAGATGATATCAATGTAGATTTTTTAATAATAAATGCTGTTTTAGATAAATTTATTGACGTAACACCGTCTATCACTCATATTTTGTAAGTTGTCGAATTTTAAAAGAAATTTTTTACTGTTTAAGGGGTAATGCAAACTATGTTGCAGCTGACTATTAAAGATAAAAGCGTTCTTTATGCTGCCTATATGCCTTTTGTTGATAAGGGTGGTTTGTTTATTCCAACACCGAAGAAGTATAAGCTGGGTGATGAAGTCTTTATTTTATTGAATTTAATGGACGAGCCAGAGCGTATTCCAATTTCAGGTAAAGTCGTTTGGATCACCCCGCAAGGGTCTCAGGGGAATAGAGCTGCAGGAATTGGCATTCAATTTACAATGAAAGATGAGTCTGCTCGTCATATGATTGAAAAAATTCTAACAGGGTCGCTCGATTCTGACCGTCCAAATCATACTATGTGATAATATAATTTAAGCTTAATTATATTGATTTATAAAAGCCTAATGAAAATTAGGCTTTTTTTGTTTTTGAAGAGAAGTTTTATGTATTTAGTTGATTCTCATTGCCATCTTGATCGTTTAAAACTTGATGCTTATGGCGGTAGTTTGGAGAAAGCGTTAGATGCCGCTCGGGATCGAGGTGTTGGTCGGTTCTTATGTGTTGGAATTGATATGCAAAATGCAGCTCAAGTCATTGAGTTGGCCGAAAAGTACGATGATGTCTATGCTTCGGTGGGCATGCATCCATTATCTCTAGAGCATGCAGCGCCGAAAGCCGACGAACTGTTGTCGTTGGCGGATCACCCTAAGGTTATTGCTATTGGGGAGATGGGGTTGGATTTCTTTTATGATAAAGATCAACACGAAGAGCAAGAAAAGAGATTTATAACTCAATTGAACGTTGCAGCTGATTGTCAAAAGCCTGTGATTATCCATACCCGCGATGCTAGGCAGAAAACATTAGATATTTTGAATGAGTACTGTGACTTAAATGTTGGTGGGATTCTTCACTGTTTTACTGAAAGCTTGGAGATGGCCAAAGCAGCTTTGGATATGAACTTTTATGTGTCTATTTCTGGTATTGCAACATTTCGAAATGCAGATGAGTTAAGAGATACTGTATGCGCGCTTCCATTGGAACGGTTGTTGGTTGAAACCGATGCGCCTTATCTTGCCCCAGTTCCTCACAGGGGAAAGCCTAATGAGCCCTCGTTTGTTAGGGATGTAGCAGAGTTTGTTGCGGAATTAAAAGGTGTGAGTTTTGAAACACTTATGGAAACTACAACGCAAAACTTTAATAAGCTAATGAGATTGCCAGAATAATCTGGCAAGGCTCATTTTAGTTGTCTATAGAAGGCTTTTGTTGCGTTGATTCCAAAGCTCTGTTGCCCAGGCAAGGCATTCAGTTTGACTCTTCTGATCGTGGTGCATCAGTCGTAAGGCAAATGCAGCTGTTCCAATGACTGCCATTTCTGCATACTCATCTTGATGTTTTCCGCTCCAAAGTGCTGGGAGGAGGTTTATATCGAGCTCGTCTGGCCTTACGTGTCTCTGGCTAAATAGAGGAGGCCAGGTTTCTTCTATCAATTGATTATTTATTGAAGATCGAACTTCGACTTTTGAATCTGGATTTCGCTCAATTTCGCCGCCTTCACCTTTAATAACAGCTAGATTTTGGTAACCCAAAAGTTGCCCTGCCACTTGATGGACAGGGTTGTAGCCTGGGTGAAAAATTCCTTGTACAACGGAGGCAGAGTTCATTGGGTTAATTAGGCGTGCAAGGCTGTGTACGGGTGACCTAAGCCCTAGTGTATCTCGTAGTTGTATGATGTCGTGTAATTTAGGTGAGAACGACGACAGTGGCATATAGCAGAAGCTGTTGTCTGTTAGTGCTTTGTCTGCATCAGTGAAATTATTAACGATTGGCAGCTTTAAATAATTAAGAACATTCTCCGTGTATATTCTTCCAACGGTATGCCCTGACGCGCCATGCATGAAAACTTTATACTTGTTGTCTGACAATAGTAGTGCACTGAGTATAAACCAAGGTAGATGACGACGCTTGCCAGCATAAGAGGACCAGTCTAAATCGGGGGTTACGCTGTTCTCAATCGATAGGTGTTGTTTTACTGCTTGGACAAAACCTGCAATCTCTTCTGCACTTTCTTCTTTAACGCGAAGAAGCATTAGGAAGGCGCCAAGTTGAACATCTTCGACCTTACCCTCAAGAATCATGCTCATTGATTCTCTGGCTTCATCTTGTGTAAAAGATCGACTTCCACGTCTTCCTTTTCCTAGGATACGAACGTATTGTGCAAATGGATGTTCGTCTCTTTCCACTGGGAAGTTGCTTTTGCTCATTGATGATAATTCCATTCAAAATGGTTAAAAGTAATTAAAAACAGTTAGCAGGTCTGGGTAAACCGGCTATCTTGGAAGCCTGTTTTGCTGGGCTCTCCGGAAAAAGGGTCATTAAGTAGATGCTGCTGCTCTTTTCTTCACCCAAAGCTTTTTTAACCGCCTTTGCTAAGGGGCGAGCAGATGGAGAGGTCTCATACGTCGCATAAAACTCCTTAAGGACGTTTATTATTTCCCAGTGCTCTTTCGTTAAAGATATATTTTCTTGTTCGGCAATGGCTTCGGCAGCGGCAGGGGACCAATCATTTAGATTTTTTAAATAGCCGTCAGGATCAGTTTCAAGTGTTTTGTTTTTTACGGTAAGCATGGTTAACGCCAGCTGATTGTCTTGGTGAATTCGAGGGCCAGCGCTACAAATTCATCGTAGTTGATGGAGTTGATTTCTGGGCAAGCAAAGAGGCCTCTTGCAGACATGTCTTCCGATAGGACGTAGTACTTATTTTTTGTCTGAGGCAGTAAATTTATATTTTGGGTTATGTAGGAGCCATCTTCAATGAACAGTATCCCATCGTTGGGGTTCATCACCGCAAGGCAGTCCTTCAGTGCTGAATTTGTAAACGGGGATGAGAATACAAGATGAAGAGTCATGCTTACCCCTTGCTTAAAAAGTAAGAACAGCGTCGGCTGTTTCAATTAATTTGGATATTTTGACGGTGTTAATGAATTCACAATCAATCATAAGTTGGTCTTTGGGAATATTCCGCTCTGTAAGACTGTTTGAATCGCAGTAAATATCTTCTATGTCATACATTTCGAATGCTGAGATCATTGATGAAGTGTTCTTCATAGGAAGAGCGGTAGGATCCTGCTCTTTTAGGGTTTGGAATACCCCGTCGCCTTGATAAATAACGGATATGTCTTGATCGTAGGCTGCGGCCGTTAGAATGAAGTCTATAGCGTCTCTGGCACCTGAATTACCGTATGGTGCAGTTCGGATGATTAAAAGTATTTTCTTTTTTGTCATTCGGTAGGCCTTATTAAAATGACACAACCCGATCGGACTGGATAATTGCGTCAACCAGTTGTCCGAGTCCTGAAAGATTAAACCCATCAGCAAGGTTGTTGGCTGGGGTTTGATATCTGGTCTGTTCCTGAGAATCAATAATGCCGCGTTTAATAGCTGCAGATATGCATGTAACTAAGTCAATATCATTGGTTGTTGCTAATTCTGTCCATTCGGAGCTGAGGTTGAGCTCATCTTGGGGGGCAACGGAAGAGTTGTTAGCAACCTGTGTTGCATCACTGTAAAAGAAAACTCTATGAATCTTGTGGTTTGCTTTGAGTACGCTTTTGGCAAAGTTCAGCGCTGTAATGTGACCTTGTGACGCCCAAGCAGAGGAGGTGACGAGCAGGCTAAAGGTTTTAATATTTTGGGTATTTGTACTGTTCATAATGAAATCGCATTAAAAAAGCCTCGAAATTATATAATATCGAGGCTTTCAAGACAGCATGTTAATCAATGATTAATCATTGTTAGCAAAGCCAAGTAGGCTTAAAAGGCTTAGGAACATGTTGTAGATAGAAACATATAGAGTAACAGTAGCAGAAATGTAGTTTGTTTCGCCGCCATTAACAATTTCGCCTGTCTGCCATAGGATCAGAGCAGATGAAAGCAGAACAAAGCCAACAGAAAGAGCAAGTTGAAGCATTGGTAGTTCAAATAACCAAGCAGCAAGTACGCCAACCATAAGCACGATAGCGCCAACAAAAATAAAGTTTGTTAGGAAGCTAAAGTCTTTTTTGGTGGTAACTGCAAAAGCTGAAAGGCTTAGGAATGCAATGGCTGTCATAGTAAAGGCTGAAGTGATTAGCTCGCCTCCATTAGGAATGGCCATGTACATATTTAGAATTGGTCCAAGCGTAAAGCCCATGTAACCAGTGAAAAGAAACGTTAGAGCGATACCTGCTCCGCTTTCTTTTGTTTTTTCAATGCCGAAAAGTAAACCTATGAATACTACGATGTGTAGTAGAAAAGGGATTTGAGGTGTTCTGAATTGCATGGCCGCGAACGCAGTTAATGCGCTGAACGCTAATGTCATAGCAAGAAGAGTGTATGTGTTTCTTAAAACCTTGTTTTTCACTTCCGTTGAAGGATAGGCCTGGTCAATTACCTGATAGTCGTTATTCATTAAAGAATCTCCGTAAAATGATGAATCAACAGCTATTATCTAAGCTCTTTGATCCTATAGTATTGCAAGAGTTCCCAAAATCAAACAAAACTCTTTGGTCTTCGGGTTTTTTAGGGCTAATATCGACTGATTAGAGTAATATTAAAAAAGATGTTAGGAATTATTGTTAGTGCTATCGTAAAGATGAGACGCGATATTAATCAATGGAAGATTTGTCCTGATGTATTTAAAAGCTTTTGCATCTGAAAGGATAATTAGGAGGGGAATGTGATTGATGTACTAGTGGTTGATGATCATGATCTGGTAAGAGCAGGCATTAGTCGCATGCTTGAAGATGTAAATGGCATTAAAGTTATTGGTGAAGCTGCTTCGGGTGAAGATGCAATATTACGTTGTCGTGAATTGCATCCTAATGTTGTTTTGATGGATATCAAAATGCCTGGAATCGGTGGTCTAGAGGCAACAAGAAAGTTGTACCGCATGGATCCTGATATTCGTGTTATTGCTGTAACAGTATGTGGGGATGATCCTTTTCCTTCTCGCTTATTACAGGCTGGTGCAGCTGGGTATGTAACTAAGGGGGCGGACCTTGATGAGATGGTTCAGGCTATTCGTGTAGTGAAGGCTGGGCAGCGTTATATTAGCCCGGAGATCGCTCAGAAGCTTGCTTTGAAACCCTTCAGTAGTGAGCCGGATGAGTCGCCTTTTGACCTTCTTTCTGAGCGTGAGATACAAATCGCAATGATGATTGTGAATTGTTATAAGGTTCAGGAAATATCAGACAAGCTTTGTTTAAGTCCCAAGACAGTAAACAGTTACAGATACCGTATTTTTGATAAATTACAGATTAGTAGTGATGTTGAGCTTACTCTTTTGGCGGTAAGGCATGGAATGATTGATGCTGAGCAGCCAAGCAAGCAAGGTGTCACGGCTTAGAAAATGGGATTCACTGTTCAGTGTGAGTTTCGTAAGCCTAAAAACAAAGAAACCAGCGTAAAGCTGGTTTTTTTGTTTCAAATGACGACGTCAGCACTAGGTTAAGCAGTTTCTGCTTGTTCTTCGGGCTGAGTGTTGGTGCTTTCCGAGTCGCTAGGCATGCGGATGTTGATAGCGTGCAGGCCTTTATCGCCAGGTGTTGTGTCAAACTCAACATCCTGTCCAGCCTTAAGAGTTTTATATCCATCCATCTGAATTGATGAATAGTGAGCAAATAAATCTTCGTTGTGTGAATCTGACACAATAAAGCCGTAGCCTTTTGCGTTGTTAAACCACTTGACCTTTCCTGTCGCCATAGGAGACCCCCTAATTCCCTGTGATCATACTTCCAAGGCATGGTAACGGACTCTTATACTTCTTTTATTATGAAACCCAAGTTCAGTTGTAGGGTTTTCTAATTATTAAGAGCGCTTCCATGTTCTTGTTGCTTGTTTACAATTCTTAACATATATCACCTTCTGTCAAGTTGTCACTAATTAAAAAAGAATAAAATGTGCGCAATCCCCAGTTTTTCTGTGTTTTACTGTGCATTAAGGGTTATTTAGGCTTGTAATCTAGTGCCTCGGCCCAATAAAGATTAAGAGCAAATAATAAATGACAGTGAAATCTACGTGTATTTCCGATTTTTCATCTAAGCTAAATATTATGGAGGGAGTAAGACATGTCCAGTGGGTTTGGTGATGATCAAGAGTTCGGGTTCGGTACCGGGCTGGCGACAGCGCCTTCAGAGACAGAGCTAAAGCCGCCTCCTATGTATCGGGTAGTATTATTAAATGATGATTTTACTCCGATGGATTTTGTAGTGGAGATTTTAATGGTCTTTTTTAATATGAATGATCAGCAAGCCACAGAAGTAATGTTGACAGTTCATACTAAGGGAAAAGGTGTTTGTGGCATATTCAGTAAGGATGTTGCAGAAACTAAAGCGCTTATGGTGAATGACTACTCAAGACAAAGCCAGCATCCTCTTCTTTGCGAAGTTGAAGTTGCAGATTGATTAAGCTTTTAAATACCAGATGTTATTTGAGGTGATTTTGTATGCTCAGTAAAGATCTAGAGCTAACTCTGAATGTTGCGTTTAAAGAAGCCCGTAGCAAACGTCATGAATTTATGACCGTGGAGCACTTGCTATTGGCACTCCTCGATAATGAAGCTGCGTCCGGCGTGTTGAAAGCATGTGGTACAGACATATCTAAATTACGGTCTGATTTGCTGGAATTTGTGGATTCAACGACACCTCTCATCCCTGAGGCGGATGAGGAAAGAGAGACACAGCCTACGTTAGGTTTTCAGCGGGTTCTTCAGCGGGCTGTTTTTCATGTTCAGTCTTCAGGAAAATCCGAAGTGACAGGTGCGAATGTCCTTGTCGCTATATTTAGTGAGCAAGAAAGTCAGGCTGTTTATTATCTTAAACAGCAAAACGTTGCTCGCATTGATGTTGTTAATTACATATCGCATGGCATTTCTAAGGTTTCTGATGGTGATCATCAGGAAGATGTGGGTGCAGGAGAGGCTCAAGAAGAGGGCGCTGCTGCAGACGCGACTGAGAGTCCTTTAGAGGCTTATGCTACCAATCTGAATCAGCAGGCCAAAGAAGGGCGTATAGATCCTCTCATTGGCCGAGATAAAGAAGTTGAGCGCGTTATTCAGGTGTTGTCTCGTCGTAGAAAAAATAATCCCTTGCTTGTCGGTGAGAGTGGTGTAGGTAAAACCGCTATTGCTGAAGGTTTGGCGCTTTTGATTGTTGAGGGCTCTGTGCCGGATGTTATCAAAGATGGGGTTGTTTATTCTTTGGATCTTGGTGCTCTGCTTGCAGGTACAAAATACAGAGGCGACTTTGAGAAGCGGTTTAAGGCTTTGCTTGCAGAGTTAAAGAAAAAGACGCATGCAATTCTCTTTATTGATGAAATTCACACCATTATTGGTGCGGGAGCGGCTTCTGGTGGGGTTATGGATGCGTCGAATTTATTGAAGCCTCTACTGAGTGGTGGAGAGATTCGTTGTGTAGGGTCTACTACTTTTACGGAATTTAGAGGTATCTTCGAAAAAGACAGTGCACTAGCGCGTCGCTTCCAGAAAATTGATGTTGCTCAGCCTTCCGTTGAGGATACATTTGAGATTCTGAAAGGTCTGAAGGATCGTTTCGAAGAATATCATGATGTGAAGTACGATGAAGAGGCGCTTCATGCTGCTGCAGAGCTTTCTGAGCGTTACATTAACGACCGACATTTGCCTGATAAGGCAATTGATGTGATAGATGAGGTGGGGGCCTATCAGAAGCTTCTACCTGCCGATCTAAGAAAGACTCGCATCGAAGTTGTGGATATTGAGTCAATTGTAGCGAATATCGCTCGTATACCGCCTAAGAGTGTGTCTTCCTCCGATAAGGATCAGTTGAGAACTCTAGATTCTGACTTGAAAGAAAAAGTGTTTGGTCAGGATGAGGCGATTGAAACATTGTCTTCTGCGATTAAATTGTCGCGTGCAGGTTTGAAAGAACCAGAGAAGCCAATGGGGTCATTTATTTTTGCTGGGCCGACAGGTGTTGGTAAAACAGAAGTGACTCGTCAATTGGCGGATACCTTGGGGATCGAGTTGATTCGATTCGATATGTCTGAGTACATGGAAAGTCATACTGTATCCCGTTTAATCGGTGCCCCTCCTGGCTACGTTGGTTATGATCAGGGCGGTCTGCTAACCGAGGCGGTCAATAAAACACCGCATTGTGTTTTGTTGCTTGATGAGATCGAGAAAGCGCATCCAGAAGTCTTTAACTTGCTCTTGCAGGTGATGGATCATGGCACATTAACTGATAATAACGGTCGTAAGGCTGACTTCAGAAATGTTGTGTTGATCATGACGACTAATGCTGGGGCAGAGGTGATCAGCAGAAGATCCATAGGTTTTGCAAATCAGGATCACTCTACAGACGGTATGGAAGAGCTTAAAAAGACGTTCACACCTGAATTCAGAAACCGTTTAGATGCAGTGATTCAGTTCAGTGCGCTTTCTGTTGATGTTATTCGGAACGTGGTTGATAAGTTTGTCGAGGAGTTGCAGCATCAGTTGGATGATAAGGATGTTGTGCTGCACGTGGATGATTCTGCGAAGGATTGGCTTGCCGAGCACGGTTATGATGAAAAAATGGGTGCTCGCCCAATGTCTAGATTGATTCAGGATCAGCTTAAGAAGCCGCTTGCTGAAAGTATATTGTTTGGTGATTTATCTGAATCTGGTGGTGATGTATTTATCACTGCGAATGATGATGGTATTGCATTGGATGTGGAAGCTCACGAAGCGGTTTAAACCGCTTCGTGTTTTCTTCTGCCTGATTTCATTGGGTGTTCTTATCTTAAGTACTGAGTGATCAGTTCTTAAGATGAGTGCCTGTGAGAAGGCGAGAAGAAAGTGTACTTAGCGAGCGCGGTACACGATACGACCTTTGCTAAGGTCGTAAGGAGTCAGTTCTACTTTAACTTTGTCACCGGTAAGAATACGGATATAGTTCTTACGCATTTTTCCAGAGATATGCGCAATAACTACGTGGCCGTTTTCCAACTCAACACGGAACATAGTATTAGGCAAGGTATCGATAATCGTACCTTCCATCTCAAAATGGTCTTCTTTTGCCATTCAAGCTCTACCTTAAAAATGATTGCCAAATTAATGGGTGCGAATTGTGCACTAATTTCCTTCAATGTGCAAAACCTCATCGACCTAAATTGAATAAATATGCTGTTTTATTCAGAAACGTAGATCTGCCAGTGGTTTTTATCAAAGATTTCCATTGGTTGATATTTGGTTTTATAGCTCATTTTTTTACAGTTTTTGATCCAGTATCCCAAATACAGGTAGGGGAGTTTGGTTTGTTTGGTTAATTCGATGAGTCGTATGACACTGAAGACCCCTAGGCTCAGTGAATCGTATTCAGGATCGAAAAAAGTATAGACGGCAGATAGTCCATCGTCCAATAAATCAAAGGCACTGATCGCTATTACTTTGTCGTCTATTGAGGTTTCTAGGAAGTAATTAAAGCCATAATCTTTACAAAGGAAGCTTTCATATTGTTTGAGAGAAGGGGGGAACATTTCTCCATCTGAGTGTCTTAAAATAATATACTTCTCAAATAACTGATATTCATCCGCTGAGAAGTAAGCTTGTCGCACTTTGGTCGTTAGAGGTGAGCATTTGTTATTAATGCGCTTTTGACTCTTACTGGGTTTGAATGCGTCAACGACCACTCGACAAGATTTACATGCATTGCAAGTTTGACATGTGGGTTTATAAATCATGTCACCACTTCTTCTAAACCCGTTACTGCTGAACCAAGATGTGAGCTCTTGCGTGAGCTCAATGTCAGGATCAACAACCAGCGAGGAGCTTATGTGATCCTCTAAGTAGCCACAGGTTGTTTCGGTCGTATGAAATAGTTTTATTTCCATTCTGGTCTTCGTTGTCGAATCTGTTTTAGTATTTTAGATGAGTTTTATTTTAAGGGGACGGAAATTTATCGGGTAAAAGAAAAGGGGCTATTCCTGATGTCTTGAGGTTATCACACAGAATGGTTTCGAATTCATCTCGATCAATTTCTACCGCGCCCAAGCTTAGGAGGTGGTTGCTTGTGACTTGGCAATCAATAACTTCAAACTCCAGGGTAGATAGGTGAGACGCTAAATAATAAATGGCCAGTTTAGAGGCGTTTGGCTCAAGAGAAAACATGGATTCACCATAGAATACTTTACCTATGCCTATGCCGTATAAACCACCTACTAACGTTTCCTCTCTGTAAACTTCGATTGAATGCGCAAAGCCTTGTGTATGCAGTTGGGTATATGCCTCTTTCATTTCTTCTGTGATCCATGTACCGTCTTGGCTTTCTCTTTCGGCACTACAATAATCAACAACCTCAGAAAAATTAGCGTTACTTCTTATTGTATATATTTGCTTTCTTGAAAGTTTTTTAAGGCTTTTGGATGCATGGAAAGCATTAGGGAAGATAACGCAACGTGGGCTTGGGCTCCACCACAGGATGGGATCACCGTCTGAAAACCAAGGAAAAATACCTTGAGCATAGGCTCGTACAAGTCTTTCCGGTGACAGGTCGCCTCCGGCAGCTAATAAGCCGTTCGGGGTTGTTAAAGCTTCATTTGTAGTAGGGAAACTGAGGTCGTCATCTTCAAGCCAGGGTAAATGCATGTTCGTTTGTTATTTCCAGTGAGCAAAAAAATCCTAGCTGCTATGCAGGATTTATTGTTAGATTAAGAGCAAATTTATCCAGTTCTTTGATTACATTCTGTAATTGTACTTAGAATGTCATATTAATTTCATAAGTAAATTTGGGTTTTATATAAGAAATGTTAAAAAATTACATCTTGGTGTTTATGACACTCGTTTTGTCTGGGTGTTCCAATGTTGAAACTTTAACGCCGTTACTTGGGTATCATGCTGAAACACTTGATTCTTCCGAAAGTCGATTGATCATCTACAGAGAGCCACTTCAGGAAGTGGAGGATAGGGCGCCTTATCTCTATATTAATAATACTGATCATGGGGCGTTAAAAAATAATCGTTACGTGATTATCCCAATGGAAGCAGGTAGGCATCATTTATTAGTTAAAGAAATCGATTCATATACTAATCTATATGGAGAGGACGATTGGCCTGTCAGACCTAAAACGACCTCGGTTGACTTAGAGGCGGGGCAAGAAAAATTTATTCGTTATACAGTACGCATTAATAATTCAGTGTTTGATTGGTATGATGCGTATTTTGAAGAAGTACCCCGGGGCAAAGCCTTGATAGATTTGGACTTTATGAGTTTACAGCAATAGTTAGCGGTTCAAAAAGGCACATAAACTTCCAGAATTTTGGATAAATGAAACTTAAGAGTATTTGATTAGTATGACCACAGGAAACTCGTTTAAATTAATTTCAAAACGCGAGATTGATAGCCTTCACGTTACTTTGGAAACTTATGAGCATATAGCGACGGGTGCTCATCATTATCACTTGGCGACTGAAAATAAAGAGAATGTATTCCTCGTTGCTTTGAAAACAGTGCCGACCGATTCTACGGGTGTGGCTCATATCCTTGAGCATACTTCGTTGTGCGGCAGTGAGCGATTCCCTGTGCGTGATCCGTTCTTCATGATGATCCGTCGTTCGCTAAATAGTTTTATGAATGCATTCACTAGCAGTGATTGGACGGCATATCCGTTTGCTTCGCAGAACCGAAAAGACTTCGATAACTTACTTGAAGTTTATTTGGATGCAGTGTTCTTCGCTAATTTACATCCCTTAGATTTTGCTCAAGAGGGTTGTCGTATTGAAGTTAAAGATCCGAAAAACCCGAAAGACAGTGAATTAGAATATAAGGGTGTGGTTTTTAATGAAATGAAGGGCGCTATGAGTTCCTCTGTGAGCCGCTTGTGGCAAACAATGAGCTCTCACTTGTATCGTACAACGACCTATCATCACAACAGCGGTGGTGAACCTGAAAATATTCCAGATTTAAGCTATGACGAGCTTAAAGCTTTTTACAAAAAGCATTATCACCCAAGTAATGCCGTATTCATGACGTTTGGGGATATCCCAGCCCAAGAGCATCAGAGCAAGTTTGAGTCGCTTGTGTTGTCTCGCTTTGAAAAGAGTGAAGAAAGCATTCATGTGGGAACAGAAGTTCGATTTGGTAAGCCTGTTCATGTTGAAGATAGTTACGGTACTGCTGATCCCAACGATCAAACTTCGGTGGTCATTGGCTGGTTGTTAGGCGAATCAACGGATCTTGAAGAGCTTCTTTCAGCCCAGTTTGTATCCAATTTGTTATTGGACAACAGCTCGTCACCGTTAAGAAAATACCTTGAAACATCAAAGCTGGCTGAAACGCCATCGCCATTGTGTGGTTTGGAAGACAGTAATCAGGAAATGGCATTTCTATGCGGTTTAGAGGGTATTGATCCAGAGAAATCGGATCAGTTCGAATCTGAAATTATGGCTTTGTTTGAGTCACTTGCTGAAAATGGTGTGCCGTTAGAGCAACAAGAAGCTGTATTGCATCAATTGGAAGTATCTCAGCGTGAGATCGGTGGGGATGGCTATCCATACGGTTTGCAGTTGATTTTATCCAGCTTGGCTGCATCCATGCATGGAGTAAATCCAGCGGATATTTTGGACATCGATCCGGTTTTGACGGAGCTAAGAGAGAAAATACAGAACCCCGATTATATCAAAGGGCTAATTCGTCATTTCTTCTTGGATAATCAGCATCGTGTAAGTTTAACGATGAAACCCAGTGAAGAAGTTCTAAACCAAGAGAAACAAAGTGAGAAAGATCGATTAGCAGAGATCAAGTCTTCGCTATCTGATGATCAGTTGCAGGCACTCATTGACACTGCCAACGAATTAAAAGCTCGTCAGGAACAGGAAGATGATATTTCGATCTTACCTAAAGTTGAGCTCTCGGATATTCATTCTGATATACCACGACACGATCCTGAAATTAATGAACCCCTAGCGTTGAGTAACTATGTTTGTGGTACAAACGGTATTGCTTATCATCAGGTTGTATTTGATTTACCTCTTCTTTCTGAAGAAGAGCAGAACTGGCTATCGCTTTATACCTCTATGATTACTGAGGTGGGCTATGGTAATTTGGATTACGAGCAAGCCCAGTTAAAACAGTCTCAAACAGTAGGTAGTCTTTCTGCTTATTCTTCGTTGATGGCGGACCCTAATGATAAGTTTTCGGTTCAGGGTTATGTTCACTTTTCTGGTAAAGCTTTGAATACAAAAGCTAGCGAGTTCGTTTCGTTGCTAAAACAAGTCATTAATAATGCACGGTTTGATGAGACTGAACGTGTTTGGGAGTTGTTGCTACAGATGAAGCATCGTAAGCATCAATCCATTACTGGCTCTGGGCACTCTTACGCTATGTTAGCGGCCTCCGCAACATGGAGCCCCTTATCCTCTATAAATCATCGATTAGGTGGATTAACGGGTGTTAATCAATTGATGGAAGACGTAAAAGATATTTCGTGTCTTGATCGTGTATTGCCTATTTTGAAATCCATACATCAGAAAGTCATTGCTAGCCCAGTGCGAATAGCCGCGATGGCGGACAGCCAAGGGTTGGTTGAGCTGCAAGGTGCCATTGAGAAAGAGTGGGGCAGTCATTCTGAGTTTAATCAGGGTATGACTGAATCGGATCTGATTATTACGCCTGCTTCTCGTAAACAGTTATGGAAAACGAACACGCAAGTAAATTTCGTTTCTAGAGCGTTCAAGTCTGCCTTGCACAATAATGCGGACTCAGCGCCTTTAACGGTTTTATCCAGTGTTCTTCGCAATGGCTATTTGCATAGGGCTATCCGAGAACAAGGTGGCGCATACGGTGGCGGTGCGAGCCAAGACAGTGCGTCTGGTGTGTTTAGGTTCTATTCTTATCGTGACCCTAGACTAACAGAAACGTTGGATGACTTTACGAAATCAGTTGAATGGTTCTTATCGAAAGATCATGGTTTTGAGCCAATTGAAGAAGCAATTCTTGGTGTGATTGGTTCAATTGATAAGCCAGGCTCTCCAGCCGGTGAAGCAAGACAGGACTTTCATAATCGATTGATGGGTCGTTCGTATGAAGATCGTCACGAGTTTAGAGACAGTGTCCTTGCAATTACTGAATCTGAATTGAAGCGAGTTGCGGAGAAATATTTGGTCGGCACTGAATATTCTGAAGCGGTGATTACGAATGAAGAGAACTCTAAATCGTTGAACCTTTCTGATTGGGATACGTTCTTGGTCTAGCGCAGTAACGGATTTGGCGTGCTTCCTAACATCATATAGGAAGGCGCCAAATAAGTATTAGTCCAAACCTGAGATCAGTTTAAATCAAACGTTGCCCAAACCGGTGCGTGGTCTGAAGGCTTTTCCATCGCTCGAATGTCATAATCAACATCCGCCTCGGTTAACTTTTCTATCAGCTTTTCAGTTGCTAATAGGGTATCAATTCTTAGTCCACGCTTGGGATCGTCAGCAAACCCTTTACTTCGGTAATCAAACCAACTGAAACGATTGGTGGTTTCTGGGTGCAATACTCTGAAGGTGTCTTTAAACCCCCAAGCTTTTAATGTATTGAACCATTCTCTTTCTTCCGGTTGAAATGAACACTTACCCGTTCTCAACCAGCGTTTACGGTTCGGCTCACCGATACCGATGTCTTTGTCTTCTGGTGAAATGTTAAAGTCACCCATGACAACAATGTTTTGATCAGTTTCAAATTGATTATTAAGCTGATTCATTAGGTCTTTGTAAAACTTTCGTTTTGCAGGGAATTTGGTGGGGTGATCAATCGCTTCACCTTGTGGGAAGTAGCCGTTACAGACAAAGAAACTTTCACCGTTGTTTGCCTTAAATTCACCAATGATCCATCGTTTCTGATCTTCTTCGCTGTCGTCAGGAAAACCTTTTTGAATGGATACTGGGTCATTTTTATAAAGAAGTGCAACACCGTAATGTGCTTTTTGCCCAAAGTAGCTGACCTTATAGCCAAGCTCCTCTATCATGGCTACAGGAAATTGAGGATCGTCTACTTTAGTTTCTTGTAATCCAATGACATCGGGCTGATGGCTTTCAATGAGTTCTTTTATCTGATGAGGACGGGCTCTTACGCCATTAATATTAAATGAGATTATTTTCATAGCTTACTCTGGAATGTGGTTATTCGAACGAGATGCGGATTTATCGTGAATAATGCAGGAATAATGCGCTTCATTTCAACCATGAGTGTTGTTCTTAATGTCTGAATTAAGGCTTAAACAGTAAAAGCTTTTGATAATCAGGCAAACGGCGCTGGTATGCTAAGGCTAGATTTTTTATTATATTGGCCACTTCATAAAACCACAGGATGCCGGTTTGAAAGAACAAAATGCTGAAGCTGTGCGCTCGGCCATACCAAAAGAACTTTCACAGCGATTGATTAAAGAAGGCATTTTAATACTTCTTGTTGCTGTATGTGCTTTTCTGTTTATTTCGCTGATTACTTATAATGTTAGTGATCCCGGTTGGAGTACATCCTCAACACATCAGGTAGTAACCAACTCGGGCGGTAAAGTCGGTGCATTGTTTGCTGATGTCCTTCTGTCTTTCTTCGGCTACATGGCTTATTTGTTGCCGCTCCTCATCAGTTGGCGTGCAGTTAAGATAATTAAAGATAAGCAATACGGACTGATCAATCCGTTTATGTTTATTTTACGCTTCAGCGGATTAATTGTGTTTATTCTTTCTGGTGCGAGCCTAACGGCATTGCATTTTTATGTATCGGAAACAGTTCTTTTGCATGGCTCAGGAGGCATTGTAGGAAGAGCACTGTCAGATGCTTTGTTCGAGCGTTTTAATTTATTAGGATCAACATTAATACTCCTTTCTCTGTTTTGCATCAGTATTACCATGTTTACCGGTGTTTCTTGGATTAAGTTTTTCGAGAACGTTGGTCGTCTTAGCATGTTAGTGCTCCGTCTCTTATTTAAACAGTCAAAGAAGGCCGCAAACTACGGCAATTCACGGTTGCAGGCTCGCACACGTAGAGTCAATGAAAATAAGACGTTATTGGCTGAAGAAAAGCGTGAGCCAGTTATGCTATCTACGGTTCGAGAAGAGAAACATGTGGAACCTCAATTAGGTGAGATTGAGCGGATTGCTCATGTTGTTGAGAAGAGTACGGTACGAGCGTCGAAGAATCAACGACAGGAAGTTGATCTTGAATTACCGTTTGATGTCGAAGTTGAAGAAGTAGAAAAAACGCCGAAATTAAGCTTGAAAGAGAAGTTATTGAGTAAGGCGAAAAGTAAAAAGAAGAAAGAGATCGATTCGGTTGAAACACCTCAGGTCGAGGATGAGGTTTCTAAAGCGCCGATTAAAGGCGCGGTTAAAACATCAGCGGGGATTGGCGAAGATGAATCCAAAGCTCCGAAAATTACGCCTCTCAAAACAGAACAAAAGCAGAGTGATCGTACTGAGAAAGAGAAACAAGGGAATTTATTTCCTGCAGATGCAGTAAGTCTGCCTCCTATTTCAATCCTGACACCAGCGGATAAAAATGAGAAACGCGGATATTCCCCAGAATCTCTGGAGGCAATGTCTCGTTTGATTGAACACAAGTTGAAAGACTTCGGCGTTGTCGCAGAAGTTGTTGAAGTGTGCCCAGGGCCTGTAATTACCCGATTTGAAATTCAACCTGCACCAGGTGTAAAAGCGTCTAAAATTTCGAATTTGGCTCGGGATCTTGCTCGCTCTATGGCCGTAGTGAGTGTTCGAGTTGTGGAGGTGATTTCAGGTAAAACAGTAGTGGGTATTGAAATCCCCAATGAAGACCGCGAAATGGTTCGTTTGAGTGAGGTGCTTGGTTCTCAACGATTTGACGATTCATCTTCACCACTCACTCTCGGCCTAGGAAATGATATTGCGGGCGAGCCAGTTGTTGCTGATCTGGCGAAAATGCCGCACTTATTGGTTGCAGGTACTACGGGTTCTGGTAAATCGGTGGGTGTAAACGCGATGCTCGCAAGTATCTTGTTTAAATCGACACCGGATGAAGTTCGTTTGATTTTAATCGATCCAAAAATGCTCGAGCTTTCAATTTATGACGGCATCCCTCATCTCTTAACGCCTGTAATTACAGACATGAAAGATGCGGCGAATGGCTTGCGCTGGTGTGTGGCTGAAATGGAACGCCGCTATAAATTGATGTCTAAAATGGGTGTTCGAAATGTCGCTGGCTTTAATAAGAAAGTGGCGGATGCCATTGCGGCGGATGAGCCAATTCTTGATCCCATCTGGAAGCCAGATGAGTTATCTATGACGCCTATTGATGAGCAAGAACAACCTTATTTGGAACACTTGCCGTTTGTTGTGGTCGTAATTGATGAATTTGCTGACATGATGATGATTGTTGGTAAAAAAGTTGAAGAATTAATTGCACGTATTGCTCAGAAGGCTCGAGCAGCAGGGATTCATTTAATCTTAGCCACACAGAGACCGTCAGTGGATGTGATCACGGGGTTGATTAAAGCAAATGTTCCTACCCGAATGGCGTTCCAAGTATCGTCAAAAATTGATTCAAGAACTATCTTAGATCAAGGCGGTGCGGAACAATTACTCGGCCACGGTGATATGTTGTATATGCCGCCAGGTTTGAACAGTTTAATTCGAGTTCACGGGGCGTTTGTTGATGATGACGAAGTTCATGCGCTGGTTGATGAGTGGAAGACTCGAGGCGAGCCCGTTTATATCGATTCGGTGGTTGCAGGTGTTGAAGAGGGTATGCTACCAGGTGAAAAGCCTGCTAATGATGGTGACGATGAATCAGACCCTTTGTTCGATGAAGCTGTTGCTTTTGTTACTGAGACTCGAAAAGCCTCCATTTCTTCTGTTCAGCGTAAACTAAAAGTGGGTTATAACCGAGCTGCTCGTATGATTGAAACTATGGAAGCTGCAGGTATTGTTACTTCAATGGGAAGTAACGGCAGTCGAGAAGTACTTGCTCCGCCACCACCTCCGAGATAAGTATTCTTCGGTGGTTGATCAAATTCTTTGTAAATGATTTAACAGGATGATTTTTTGTGTATAGAGCTTTATTGATTTGTGTTGCATGTTTCTCTTTCTTATTTTCAGCGTTTGCCCAAGCGGATGGTGGTGAGCGTTTAAAACTGTTATTGGATAAGATGAATGCCTATTCTGCATCCTTTACGCAAACCACTACGGATGGCAAAGGGTTTCAGTCTCAGAAAGGCAATGGCGAATTTGTACTTGAGCAGCCAGGTCAATTTCGCTGGGTTGTGAAAGAACCTTTCCCTCAAACCATCGTATCTGATGGAAAGTCAGTTTGGGTTTATGATCCTGATTTGGAACAGGTTTCAATTGATTACCTTGATGAACGAGCTGCGAAGACGCCTGCTGTGCTTTTAACGGGGTCTACGGAAGAGATTCGTAAGCACTATCGTATTTCGGCAAGCAGAGACAGTCTTAAAGAAATTTTCATTCTTACGCCTAAGGATGAAGGCAGCTTATTTACGTTATTGTCTATGAACTTTGTTGATGAACAATTGGTTGAGATGCAAATTGAAGACAGCCTTGGGCAGTACACCAAAATAGTATTCACAGATGTTAAGTTGAACCCTGAGCTTGCCAGAGATGTGTTCAGTGTTTCTTATCCTGACTATGTGGACGTTTTGGATAATCGAGTACAGATCCAGTAAGTTAGGTTAAGCATTATGAGTGATCTGTTCACTGATTCTGAAAATGAGATAAAGGCCAGCTTTCAACCTTTGGCTTCTCGTTGCCGACCGTCTTTACTGGAAGGGTATATAGGTCAACAGCATCTCTTAGGTGAGGGGAAACCTCTTCGCAAAGCCATTTCTTCCAATCAACTTCACTCCATGTTGTTGTGGGGGCCTCCAGGCGTTGGGAAAACAACGCTTGCTCGCATCATAGCAAACAGTTGTCATGCGGAATTCATTGAAATATCAGCAGTGATGTCGGGTGTGAAAGAAATTCGAAGCGCTGTAGAACAAGCGAAAATGCATTTAGTTCAAGGCCGAAGAACGCTTGTTTTTGTTGATGAAGTCCATCGTTTCAATAAAACCCAACAGGACGCCTTCTTACCCTATGTGGAAGACGGAACCATAGTATTTATTGGTGCAACGACCGAAAACCCTTCGTTTGAAGTGAATAATGCATTGCTTTCACGAGCGAGGGTCTATCGACTTCAGTCATTAAGTGACAAAGAAATTGAGCAGTTAATTCACTCAGCGATTCGTTCTGATGCTGAGTTGGTTGACCAAAATGTGTCTATTGCTGATGATGCTTTGGATTTACTTGCATCGACAGCCATGGGCGATGCTCGAAGGGCATATAATTTACTTGAAGTTTCTCTTCAAATTGCGCAAGCCAGTGACACCGACGACTGGGATACAGGTTCAAACCAAGAAACGATCATTACTAAAGCGATTGCTGAGCTGGCTCTGGCGAATGAAGTGAAGCGATTTGATAAGCAAGGCGATGCTTTTTATGATCAAATCTCTGCGTTGCATAAATCCATACGAGGATCGTCCGTGGACGGTGCTTTATATTGGTTCTGTCGAATGTTAGATGGAGGGTGTGATCCTCTATACATTGCCCGGCGTGTGGTTCGAATGGCCAGTGAAGAAGTTGGCAATGCTGATCCTAGGGCTTTGGAAGTTTCCCTAAATGCTTGGCAAGTGCAAGAACGTTTGGGCAGTCCAGAAGGAGAATTGGCTGTGGCTCAAGCGATCACATACATTGCCTCAGCGCCGAAGAGCAATGCTGTTTACACCGCTTACAATAAAATGCGTGCAATTGTTTCTGAGACCAAAGATTATGAAGTGCCTATGCACATTCGTAATGCGCCCACTAAATTGATGAAAGAGTCTGGGTTTGGCGACGGCTATCGCTATGCGCATGATGAACCAAATGCTTACGCAGCAGGTGAAAATTATCTGCCAGAAGAGCTGAAAGACTTATCTGTTTATCAGCCCGTAGATCGAGGGCTGGAGAAAAAGATTAGCGATAAGCTTGAATGGCTTAAATCCCTAGATGAAGCGAGCATGAATAAACGCTATGAATGATTCTCTCACGGAGCAAAGCTAATATATGTTGTTGAATATGCTTTGGGTCTCGCTTGGCGCCATTATTGGAGCGAACGCTCGTTACTTGGTTTCTGTGTTTGTTGTTCAGTATTTAGGTAAACCCGGCTTTTTCGCTACCTTGACTGTAAACCTAGTCGGTTCTTTTATTCTTGGGTTAGTTGCGGGGTTTATTCTCGGTAAATTGGACAATACTCACCATTATTGGTTTCTAATTGCCGTTGGTGGACTGGGTTCTTTTACGACTTTCTCAACTTTTTCGTTAGATATGCTCTTTTTAGTGCAACAACAGCAATTTCTCTATTCAATTCTGTATGCTGCCGTGAGTATAATTGCGGGATTGATTTTTGTGTATTTGGGCTGGATGTGTTCCCGCCTGATTTAAGTAAGGACGTCTAAGTAGGCTGATCATGTTAGATCCAAAAGAACTTCGTAAGGACCCGGCACTTGTTGCCAAAAAACTGGCAAAAAAATACTTTGAACTCGATCTTTCTAAATATGAAGAACTAGAGTCCAAGCGTAAGTCGTTGCAGACAGAAACTGAATCACTTCAGGCTGAACGTAATAGCCGTTCAAAAGAGATTGGCTTAGCGGCTCGTGAAGGTAAAGACATTGCGCCTCTTAAGGCTGCTGTATCTGAGCTGGGTGATAAGCTCGATCAGGCAAAAGACGAATTACGCGTTGTTCAGGAAGAGTTCAATCACTTCCTAATGAGCATACCGAACATTCCGAACGATCTTGTGCCCGAGGGCAAAGACGAAGATGAAAATGAGGAAATCCTTAAGTGGGGTACGCCTCGTGAATTCAAATTTGAACCAAAAGATCACGTTGATGTAGGCTCAAATATTGGTGGTCTAGATTTTGAATCGGGTACTAAAATTACGGGGTCTCGTTTTGCCGTTATGCGTGGCAAGATTGCTGGTTTGCATCGTGCATTGACCCAGTTCATGTTGAACACGCACTTGAATGATCACGGCTATGAAGAAATCTATGTGCCTTACATCGTAAACAGTGACAGTTTAAGAGGCACAGGCCAGTTACCTAAGTTTGAAGAAGACTTATTCAAACTGCGTTCAGATCATGAATTTTACCTAACGCCAACGGCTGAAGTCCCAGTGACAAACATGGCGCGAGATGAAATATTGGAAGCAAAAGATTTACCTCGTAAGTTTGCATGTCACTCACCTTGTTTTCGTAGTGAAGCAGGCAGTTATGGCCGTGATACGCGAGGCATGATTCGTCAGCACCAGTTTGAGAAAGTTGAATTGGTACAGATGGTAAAACCTGAAGAGTCAACCCAAGCACTTGAAGAGCTAACTGGCCATGCTGAGAAGATACTGCAGCTGCTTGAACTTCCGTATCGTAAAGTTCGCCTTTGTGGCGGTGATTTAGGTTTTTCTGCAGCAATGACTTACGACCTTGAAGTATGGCTACCTGGTCAGCAGAAGTATCGTGAGATTTCTTCATGCAGTAACTGTGAAGACTTCCAGGGCCGTCGTATGCAGGCGCGTTATCGTAACCCTGAAACAAACAAGCCTGAGCTACTTCATACGTTGAACGGTTCTGGTTTGGCGGTAGGCCGTACGTTGGTTGCTGTACTTGAAAACTATCAGAATGAAGATGGTTCAGTTACGGTTCCTAGTGTACTTCGCCCATATATGGGTGGTGTGGAATCAATCTCTGCTGAGTAATTGCCTTCACTGAGTATTCAATAGCAGCTGAATTTGGACACATGTCCTGATTCGCTGCTATTTTTATATTGAAGTTGCGTTTCATATTTAGACGATCAAACACCTACTTTGCAGTCATACCATTTGTTTGATTCTATTGCTTCTTGTCGATTTTGTTGTCCGAGGAAATTTCATGGAATTCCTGCCTTTATTTCATAAACTGGCTGATCATCCTTGTTTGGTTGTGGGTGGTGGTGTCATTGCTGCTCGACGCGCTCATATATTATTGCAGGCGGGAGCGGCCGTTACGGTCATTTCCCCCGAAATAGACAGTACGCTTAAAGAGTCTGTTGATCAGGATAAAATCGCCTGGATTCGTTCTTTATTTGATACGGATGCCTTGGCCCCAGTTCAGTCGAAATTACGTTTAATTGTTGCTGCAACGGATAATGATTCTGTTAACCAAGCGGTGGCAGACTACGCGTTTGATCATAATATCCCTGTTAATGTTGCCAGCGATGCCAGCAAGGGCGATGTAATATTTCCTTCCATTATTGATCGTTCACCTGTGATTGCGGCAGTGGCGAGTGGCTCTAAGTCGCCTGTTATCAGTCGTTTGCTAAGGGGAACCATTGAAGCTGCATTGCCTGCTCATATCGGTAAATTGACCGATTTAGCCGGTGAATATCGTGCCAAAGTTAAGTCGGTTATTGATGACATGAATCGACGTCGTGCATTTTGGGAACGCTTTTTTCAAGGCCCGGCAGGTGCCGCCGCACTGGCTAATGACGGTGACACAGCACGAAATATGCTGGAAGCTTCACTAACGAGTTTTGATGCTGATAAACATCCAGGTGAAGTTTATTTAATCGGCGCTGGCCCTGGTGATCCAGATTTACTGACTCTTAAGGCTTTACGGTTAATTCAGCAGGCAGACGTTGTTTTTTATGATCGCTTAGTGTCCAAGCCTATCCTCGATCTTTGTCGCCGAGACGCAAAATTAATTGATGTGGGTAAAGCACGTAGTAATCATACCGTTCCACAAGATCAGATTAACGTTCAGCTTGTGGAGTATGCTCAAAAAGGACATCGCGTTTTACGTTTGAAAGGTGGAGATCCGTTTATCTTTGGTCGCGGAGGAGAGGAACTCGAGGAACTCGCTCAAAGTGATGTGCCGTTCCAGATTGTCCCTGGGATTACCGCAGCTTCTGGTTGTGCTGCATATTCAGGCATTCCTTTAACACACAGAGACTATTCTCAATCGGTTCGTTTCATCACGGGGCACCTTAAGAATGATACGTGTGATTTACCATGGCATGAGTATGCCCATGAGAATCAGACGCTTGTGTTCTATATGGGGTTAGTTGGTTTGCCAATTATTTGCAGTAAACTGATTGAACATGGCATGCGTTCTGAGATGCCTATTGCGTTGGTTCAAAAAGGAACAACGCCAGAACAGAAAGTATTATTGGGTACGCTTGAATCCATGCCTGAGTTGGTTAAGCAAAATGAAATTAAAGCCCCAACATTGATCATTATCGGTGAAGTTGTGAAACTGCACGATAAGTTGGCTTGGTTCAAAGCTGAGAGCTAACCAACATTGAAACACTCGAACTCTCGAGTGTTTCTCTATTTCTTTATCCTCCAATTCTGTTCGATTGCTGTAATAGTACACGTCTGATGCTTTCTTGAGGCATACCTTTCTCGTTTCTAAATAAATTTCTGCTCATCATTTCGCTTGTTTTGTGTTTTTATATCTGGAATTAACGTTCATTTATTCATAGTAAATATCATGGAGGTTATTTCTTTGGCTCATGAATATTTGCAGTTAGGCTTAAACTTTGATGCTCTAAGGTTGCAACAGGATTTAGCCTTATGGCCTGACAGCCATTGGGTTGATCACTTTAACAAAACCGTCAATGAAGGAGGTTGGAGTGCCTTACCTCTTCGTTCTTTAGGTGGAAAAGAGGATTCAATTTTTGCTTGTGAGTCTAAGGTTGATTCCTATTTAGATACCTCATTTTTAACTCGATCCCCATATTTTCGTCATGTGATCGACGCCTTTGAGTGTCAAAAGCATTCGATTCGATTATTGGCTTTGGCATCAGGCACACGAATAGCACGTCATACGGACAATGAGCTTTCCTTCGAAGATGGCCTAGCAAGAATACATATCCCTATAAAAACCCATGAAAATGTTGAATTTATGATTGCAGACAAGCAACTTCGAGCGTCAGAAGGTGAATGTTGGTACATCAATGCAAATCATCCGCACAGCGTGATAAATAACAGTGAGGTCACTCGGGTTCATCTTGTTATGGATTGTGTGGTTAATGAATGGCTACACGGAGTATTTAAGCAAGCAGGGCACTCAGAAGCTTCCGTTGCTAGGTTGAGCTCAGGTAATAAATACAACGACCCTTCGATAAACGATGAAAACGTTGAAGAAGTTATTGGAAGGTTAATGGCTTTGAACACCGATGTCTCATATGAAATGGCCGAACGACTTCGTGAAATTCAATGTAATTTAAAATTAGTATGATGCATGCTTCAATGTATTGAATTCATTATGCTTTATAGCTTATTGAATTTCAAAATAATAAGAAAGGACAGTTATGAGTAAAGGATTTACAGAAGGGAACGTAGCCCCGCTAGACACTGATTTTTCCGATCCGCAATCTACGCTAGGATCAATCAATGATTTGCTGCGTCAACAATTGAGCGACTTGATGTCTTCCGATACGTCAGTGGACGTTCAACCTATTGCAGTCAAACCCGTTATTAGAGAGTCTAAGGTAGAAGCGATTCCGGATGATTTAACTTCTTGCGCAGTAAGAGCGGTAGATCAAATACTTCATAGTAATGAACAGAATCCCCAGCATTTAGTGAAGAATCTTGAATCTTTGTTTGATCAACTTCACCAGGTTTATCAAGAAAGTAACATTCCCCCTGAATTACGTAAGCGTCAATTTATTTCTCGTCATGGCTTAGTTATCTCTCCTGATCATTGTGTTACCACGCAAAAAGACACTCTGCGAGTTCGGGCGTTTATTCGAGGGGTTGATCAGGCCATTGATGACTTACGTAAAAGGTTTGATGGGTGTTTGCATATTGTTTATCCCGCTTGTGGCCCATTTGCCCCCTTGTTGCTTCCTCTGATCAGTTATTACAAAACATCTGGTCTCTACAATGAGAATGACCTACGTATTACCTTAATTGATATGCAGCCAGGTGCCGTTGCTAGTCTAAATGCTGTTGTTCAAGAGATGGGGGTTTCGGGGTTCATAACTGAAATACGTTGCGAAGATGCATACGATTATGAGCCTGAGTTACCTGTGCATATGGTTGTTCTTGAGGCGATGCAACATGGACTGAGTAAGGAAGGTCATTTACCGATGGCTCGGCACTTTGCTTCTTTAATGGAGGATGAAGGGATTTTCCTGCCTCAGAATATACGTTTGAGTGCGGCACTCAGTGAAGGTCAGAAGGAATTTGTTGAGCAATGGGAGTGTTCTGATTCTCAAGTATCAGAGGCTGGAATGGATCAAAAAATCCTTAATGACCGGGTGATTTTGGGCGACATCTTCAGTTTAACCCCTGACTCACTGAGGAACTTAACAGAAGTTCAGATTGATGAAAACACTCGCTTGATTGCATGTGAAGACGTGGTCATACCTGAACAGGTATCCTCTTTAGCCAAACCTCTGCTGCTTATTTGTACCAATATCAGTGTCTATAACAACGAAACATTAGGCGAATACGATTCAGGGATCACTCATCCGTTACCTGATTTACAGGTTTGTGTGAATTTTGTTCCTCATGACGAAAAACCAGGCGACTTGCTGGTAAAGATAGGTGATAGATTAAAGTTCTATTATCGATTGAATGGGCTACCGGGCTTCCTGGCCACTTTGGTTGAATGATATTTAAGGGATGAAGCGTTAATGAATCACCGTGACTATAAGATTGTTCTTTTTGCTTCCAGCAGTATCGTTATCTCCACGCTGAATACACTGCTTGAAACTCAACAGCTGGCCGGCGTGATACTTACAGATCGAGTTGATACGGACACAATGCAATTAGAGCAACAGTTAAATCAAGCGAATATTCCGTATGTTCGGTATCAACCTTCCAACCCTGAAGTTGTTTTGGATCATGTTGCATTATGGCAGGGGAATTTAGGGCTTATTTTTACGTTCACTCATAAACTGCCTGTCTCTTTGCTGAATGCCTTCCCTGAGGGGATATATAATCTTCACGCGTCAAGCTTGCCTAAGTACAGGGGGGCTATGCCGTTGTACTGGCAAATAAGGAATCAAGAAAGTGAAGGCTGTTTAAGTATTGTCAAAGTAGAGGCAGAGTTTGATTGTGGGGATATCATGACGCAACAAACATTTTCTATACAACCTACAGACACGTTAAATAGCTTAGGATTCGTAGTCGCTGAACACACGCCTGATTTTGTAAAAACGTTTCTCACCAAATTAAAAGAGGGTGGCTTAGCTGGTGTACCTCAAAAAGACACATCGTTGACTGATCCATTGAAAGCACCGATGCCAAGCCAGAAGGATTTGACCATTGATTGGCCATCCATGACAAGCCAAGAGATTGCCGCCATGGCGAGGGCAGGGAATCCATTATTTAACGGTGCGTTAATGGTTTGGCGCCATTCAATGATTGGGTTATTGCAAGCAACCCCAGTGGAACATCCGAGTTACGGTGTACCTCCTGGCACCGTTCTTCACATCGGAGAACCTGAAGGCGTGATCGTTGCCACAAAAAGTGGGGCGTTACGTTTGGATATTTTAACCATTACAGAAGGTGTATTCAGTGGTGTCGCTTTTTCTGAGCGGTTTGGGTTGGACGCCGGCGTTCAGCTTGATTGACGTTTCTCTCTTTCAAATATCGGGTGCTTATTAAACCGAAAGCTTTGCGAAGTCATGCAGAAGAACTGAAGGTGGAGATAAAGAATGAAGTTACCACTTGAGTGCTCCGTTGATTATCATAATGGATTCATTACTTCGGAGGAAAGTCGTGAAATATTCCATTGGATTATCACCCATTGTGAAGGGTTAAATGGGCAATACATGTCCTTAGCGGATGGATCAGAGCAATGGGTGGACAATGGTTTATGGTTGTTTGTCGATAACGCCTTAATGGATTTCTCTTTGTTCAGTCAATGGCATGGCCGACGCAAGGTCTGGCCGCCAATGATTGAAAAGCTTAGAGATCGATTAGAGCGCTTTGTTGGTGCTGAGTTCAGTGTGTGTTTATGTAATTATTATCAAGATGGAACTGTTGGCATGGGTTTTCATTCTGATTTATTCACTTCTTACGGCCCCACCTCTCAGATTTTATCGATTAGTTTGGGTGAAGAGCGGACGTTCGCCTTTAGGAGAAAGTCCAATCACTCCGAGCTCTATGCAATTGAATTACAGAACGGGAGCTTATTGATTATGGGGGAGGGCAGCCAAGAGGAATACGAGCACGCACTACCGACCAACCCCAAATACATCAATCCTAGAGTTAACTTAACGTTTAGAATGTTCAGTTGGCCTGAAGGCTTTAAGAGAAAAAATAGAATTGAGAGAGCCCCTTGATTGCATTAAATACTGCAATATTGGTTCGTCAGCGCAAATTTTAGTTTTAGAGGAGTTTCTCGGTTATTCGTGTCTGATAATAACCGAGAAATTCTGAAATGAACGGCTAATTTCTTGAAGGAAATAGCCCTTGAATACAAAGAAGATATCGCATTCCAAGTGACGGCTGAATGTTATTTATACTGGTGTTCCCGCCTGTGTGCCCAACGGTAACTGTTCCGCCCGTTATACCACCTGCACTGCCTGATAGAGCCGTGTTTGAGGTTGATGTAGAAGTCGACGTCGACGAAATTGCTTGTGCATTGAGCTCAGTTTTTTGTGTTGGTGCTTTTTTGTAGATATTAATTTCATTTCTGCCATCAAGGCCTAATGCAAGATAAGCGTCGGTTGGGTCATTAGTATTCCCTTCCTCCGATGTTACTTTCATTGTCGTCGTTGTATCTGTTTCCGTCGTTGTGTTTGTGGTTGCCGTGATCGATCCACCTGCACTACCGCCAGTGCCAGTAAAGCTGGCTGTGTGCGTATGAGAAGGTAATTGTGCTACGACGAGTTTGTTTGTTTCGGCACCATGTTTAATACCTAAGTTAAATTGGGAGAGCCCAGGTCCTCGTCCTATCCCAACAGGTACACGACTTCTTAAGTCCGGTATTCCAAAGGTTGTTCGGCCATCACCACCCCAAGTGGTTCCTAAAATTGCGTACAAAGCTTGATTCTGGCTGATTGCCAGTAATTGCCCCTCGCAAGACGTCCAGTTTTTTGGTGAAAAATTGCCACCAAACATGATGGTTCCACCCATGATAAATTCCATATGATTTCCTTTTATGTAATTTTAATTTTTATTGTTTGAATAACTAGAACGGCATAAAACATTGTTGAACGTTGTAAGCGTCTTATCCGAGAAAGCTGAGGTCCAACCATTTATTAGCCCATCAAGCGCACTCAACATTAGAGGAATGCTCCATAAAGAATACCAATTAACAAGCCTTCTATCGGGTATTTGTAATTCATCGTAATTCGTTGTAATTGCGTGTAATAGGTAAGTACTAATTGTCACGGTAAGCTCGTATCTTTTATGTGAATTTTTCATTAAAGTTCGGCTGTTTTTAAGTTAATTAAAGTAACAGGTACTAACTTTGGCTTAGTGTTGGATTCGATATAAAAAATTAACAATAAAAATTTTTGCTGCATACAGATTGCTCGTACTTTTTTTGATCATAGAGCGAGCGTATAGAAAGCATAAGAGGGAAGTTGTAATGAAAAAGTGGATCTCGGTGGCCTTAGTTACCATATTGTTCGTTCTGAACGTTTATGCGATGCCATCAATGCCAGATGCATCAGGCAAGAAACACATTATCTTTATCGACCCTGGGGTTCAGGATTTTCATTCACTGCTGACCGACGTGTCGGATGAGTCGTTAGTAATATTACTTGATCCAAATAAGGATGGGGTGAAAGAAGTTGCCCAACACCTCGAATCTTATCGAAATTTGAACAGTATCCATATCATCTCCCATGGGCAAACTGGTAGCCTGAAGTTAGGCGATTCTTCATTGAATTATAGCAACGTTGACGAATATGAGACGCCTTTGAATGCGTGGGGCAACGCCCTATCAGAAGAAGGCGATCTTCTGTTTTACGGTTGTAATGTTGGTGATGGCGCAAATGGCGTTGATTTTGTAAATCGTTTGGCGGCGTTTACTGGTGCCGATGTAGCGGCTTCCGATGATTTAACAGGCGCTAAAAATAAGGGGGGTGATTGGGATCTTGAAATCAAACACGGTTTAATCGAAGGTAACTTTGCTTTTATTGATCAAGTTAAAGACCACTATCAAGGCGTGTTAGAAACCATAACTTTCGCTGGTGCTGGCGCTACGAATTCAGGCGGAGCAGGTTTCAGAACGATTACAGATAATCGTATTCTTATCGATAATGATTTAGCGGTAGATGCTTTACCTGAAGTCTATCCATCGGTTGGTACATCTGGACAAACCTTTATATTTAAGGCGGATGGAACAAATGCCACGAATTTTGATGTAGATGAGATCCTGGTGTATTCCTTTGGTTCACCTATTTCAGTAGTAACGGGGACTCAAATTGTTTTTAAAGATTCTTCTGATAACGTTATTAGAACCGATACATTAACCAGTGGCACTATTGGTTCTGGAGCGTCATCAAATTTAGCAAGCTTATTTGGTTCGTTTACATCAGTAAGTCAGGTTGCTTCGATAGAGTTTACAATTGTTGAAATTAGTGGAGGTTCTCTCCTAAATGTAACCTTCAAAAGTTTAACGCTAAGTAATTTCAATTCGGTCTCCAATACATCTCCTGCCATTTCTATTGATAACAGCAACTTGAGTTATACAGAAGATGATTCAGTGACTCAAATGGACAGCGCTGCAACGTTAACGGATTCAGATGGTGATGCAGATTGGGATGGCGGAACTTTAGTCGCGCAGATAACAGCAAATAATGAATCCGCAGATGAACTGTCCATTCCTGACAACGTTGTAGGCAACATCAACACCTCTGGTACAAATATCCTTGATAATGTGACAACCATTGGCACATTAAGTACCAGCGAAGGTACCGTGACAGATGGCACTGCGTTAACCATTACGTTTAACTCTAATGCGACCAATAGCTTAGTGCAGCAAGTGCTTCGAGCCATTCATTATCGAAATACATCAGAGGATCCTGGCACTTCCAATCGAACCATTACATTGACTGCGACGGATAAGAACTCAGGTTCATCTTCGGACACTCGAACGGTTGCATTTACTGCGTTGAACGATCAGCCAACGTTAACGGCGACGAGCAGTAATCCTACGTTTACAGAAGGAGGGAGTGCAGCGTCTGTTTACAGTTCTGCGTCTGCATCGACCATTGAAAGTGGACAGACATTATCGGCAATGGAATTAACCATCACCAATGTCAGTGACAGCACTAATGAAGTTCTTACATTGGATGGTTCAAGTGTTCAGCTTACTAATGGAAATTCCCTGACGTCAGCAACCAACTCCTTATCAGTGTCGGTTGCTTTAGCGAGTACCACTGCAACGGTTTCAGTGTCCGGTGGAACCTTGAGTACCTCTGCAACGCAGACGTTAATTGATGGCATTGCATATTCCAATAGCAGTGAAAATCCAAACACGTCGAATCGAGTGATTACAGTTACATCATTAACGGATAGCGGCAGTAATTCTGGCTCGAACGATAATGTGAATGATGGGCTTTCAATTGCGTCCACGGTCACGGTCGCAGCAGTGAACGATGCACCGACGGATCTGGTACTAACTTCAACCTCCATTACCCAAAGTGCTACTGCTTTGGGCGCCGATGTTGGCACCCTCAGCTCAACCGATGTGGACGATAGTTCATTTACTTATACATTGGTGAGTAATGGGACTGCAGCAAACGGGGCTTGTGGTGCAGGAAATGATGCCGACAACAGCGACTTCCAGATAAACACAGCCACGCTAGAAACCGCTGGTTCCTTAACTGCAGCTAGCTACAAAATTTGTCTTCAAACCAACGATGGCAATACGACGTATGAAGAAGCCTTTTCTATTACCGTCGCTGATAATGTGGCGCCTTCAATTTCATCCATATCCATTCCAGATTCAAATCATAAAGTAGGCGATACGGTTACTGCGACTATCACTGTTTCATCGGATTCAGACGATTACACTACGGGCAGTGGCGGCATCAGTGGCACAATAAATAGCTATTCTTTAGGCAGTCTAAGCAGGACAAACAGTACAACCTATACGGCGACCTTTACCATCGTCGATGGCGGTACTGATGTCGATGCCGGCAGTAATGTATCGGTGAATATGGCTTTGACAGACAGCACGGGTAATGCCAGCAGTGCATTTACAGCGGCGATTAGCCAAGCAAGTGATGCAATCTACGCGAACCTCCCCGATGTAGATTTAACTGCTAACACAAATACCATTGCGGAAGACGGTGGCGCCTCAACACTGACGGCAACGTTGAGTAGCAGTTTAAATAATCAATGGCCTGACAATATTACTGTGAATTTAGCGTATTCAGGCGCTGCAACGGTGAATACGGATTACACCAAGTTCGACAGCATTACAGTGACCTCTGGCAGTTCAACAGGTACAGCAACCATCACGAGCATTGCTGATACGCTCTATGATGCAGCAGCCAGTGAAACCATTATTGTTGATATCAGCAGTTTGTCTGAAGGTAATGAAGGCACAACCAATCAGCAAACCATTTCAATTACGGATGCGGAATCGGCTCCGACTGTCTCTCTAAGTGTTGGTAATGCTTCGGTGGCAGAAAACGGTGGAACGTCATCAATGACGGCAACCTTGAGTCATCCGACTTATGCAAATACCACGGTTAATCTCTCGTATTCGGGGACAGCAACCTCCGGTGGTACGGATTACAACACGCCAAGTTCTTCAATTACCATCAATGCGGGTTCAACCTCTGCGAATGCAGCGACAGGTATTACGGGAGTGGATGATGGTGATACCGAAGGCAGTGAGACCATCATTATCGACATCGCCAGCGTGAGTGGTGGCAGCGCTACAGAATCAGGTACTCAACAGCAAACCGTTACAATGACGGATGATGAAGCCGTACTTGCTAGTCTAACTGTGAGCAGTTCAACGATTGCCGAAGCTGCGGGTACATCCACAATGACTGCCACCTTAAATCAGACAACCTTTGCTGATGTGATTGTGAACTTGAGTTACAGCGGTACAGCCACCAACGGCTCTGACTATGCGACCAGCCCAACGAGCATCACCGTTACCGCAGGTCAAACCACAGGAACCGCTACTCTTACTGCCACTCAAGACAGTTCCGTCGAAAGCAGTGAAAGTATTATTGTTGATATCGCAAGCGTCAGTGGTGGTGCCGCATCGGAAGACGGTACCCAACAACAAACCGTAACCGTTACGGATGATGATAATGCGAATGTCAGTTTGGCCGTAAGTACTGCGAGTATTGCTGAAGCAGCAGGCACAAGTACCATTACAGCGTCATTGGATCAAGCAACCTATCAAGATGTAACTGTGAACTTGAGTTACACAGGTACGGCCACCAGTGGTACGGATTACAATACGCCGAACAGCAGTATTACGATTTCGTCAGGACAAACTTCAGGCTCGGCGACATTAACGGCCATTCAAGATGCCAATGAAGAAAGCAATGAAACCATCGTGGTTGATATTTCAAGTGTCAGTGGTGGCAGCGCGTTAGAAAACGGCACTCAATCTCAAACTGTCAGTATCACCAATGATGACAATGAAACCACGGCTGATGCTGCAACGGTTAATGAAGACGAAAGCGTTCAAATTGATGTTCTGGCTAATGATGTTGGTGCAGGTGCTGCGTTGAACGCTGCGAGTGTGGCGGTTGTTTCTTCTGCGAGTAACGGTTCAACGAGTATTAACACGTCCGACGGTGTTATTACCTACACCCCTGATGATGACTTTAATGGTTCAGACAGCTTTGCTTACACAGTGATTGATGTTCAAGGGAATACATCCGCTAGCACTACAGTTTCAGTGACCGTCACGAGTATAAATGACGCACCCAATACCGTGAATGATACGGCGTCAGTGGATGAAGACAGCAGTGTAGTTATTGATGTTCTATCGAATGATACGGACATTGATGGATCAAATGAAATTGATAGCAGCAGCATTGCTATTTCAGGTCAGCCATCCAATGGCGCGGTAGTGATTGAAAACAATAAAGTCACTTATACACCGACAGCCAATTATTCGGGAAGCGACAGCTTTAGCTATACCGTAAGCGATAACAGTGGGGCGGTCTCAGCTTCTGCGACGGTTACAATCAACGTTTCAGGTATGAACGATGCTCCGGTTTCTGTGGCTGATAGCGTCTCAACCGATGAAGATTCTGCCGTTATAATTTCGGTATTGGATAACGATTCGGATGTTGATGGCCAACTTGAGGTATCCACCATAGCTGCCGTTGTAAACCCTTCTAACGGTACAGTGGTTGCAGAGATTAATGGTACTTTTACTTACACGCCATCCGATAACTTTAATGGTTCAGATTCTTTCACGTATACCGTTAAGGACGATCAAAATGCAGTGTCTTCAGAAGCTACAGTGACCCTTACTGTCAACGCTGTGAATGATGCACCAGTGGCCAGTAATGATGTGGTCGTGCTGCAAGAAGATACAACATTAGACATTAATGTTGTGGGTAATGATTCGGATATAGACAGCACCCTGGATACCAGTTCATTGAGTGTCTCGGTTCAACCATCGCAAGGTACTGTGAGTCTGGTTAATGGTATGTTCCGTTACACTCCAAATGAAGACTTTGATGGTAATGACAGTTTCAGCTACACCGTTAATGATGTTGAAGGCAGTACTTCCAATGTGGCCTCGGTCTCGGTAACGGTTCAGGCCGTTAATGATGAGCCGTTAGCGAACAATGATAATGTCACTACCGATGAAGACACTTCACTTGAGATTACTGTCTTAGCGAATGACCAAGACATCGATGGCAGTTTGGATGGCGCATCCGTTTCTCTGAGCCAACCTTCAAATGGCAGTGTAACGGCTGATGGGAATGGTTTGGTCACATACACGCCAACGGCGAACTTCAGTGGGTCTGACTCATTCAGTTATACCGTCAGTGATGATGAGGGCGCCGATTCAAATACAGCCACCGTATCCATTCAGGTGAACAGTGTGAACGATCTACCTACTATTTCAGGTACTCCATCTGATAATGTGTTGGAAGGTGGCGATTATTCATTCACACCGACTTTATCTGATATAGAAAATGATCCTTTAACGGTGACGGTTTTAAATTCACCGGGCTGGTTAACTCTTAATGCCACCACAGGCGTACTGAGCGGGTCGCCAGAGGTGGGGGATGAAGGCACATATTCCAATATCGTGTTGCAAGTAAGCGATGGCCAAGGCAGTACTCAATTAGCACGCTTTACAATTGAGGTAGTGGGTGATTTTGACATTGATGGGGTTGCGAACTCTGAAGACACAGACGATGACAACGATGGTATGTCCGATGAATTTGAGCTTGCGAATGGTTTTGATACCTTTAATGCACAAGATGCAGCGCTTGATGCAGATAACGATGGGTTATCCAACTTGAACGAGCAGAATGCGGGCAGCAATCCGTTAGTGGATGATCAGGCGCCTATCATTGCCGATGTATCTGCGTTCAATGTCAATGCAACGGGTTTATTAACTCCAATTATGAATCTGGTTGCGCCGACTGCAAATGATGTTCGTGATGGCAATGTAGATGTCACACTCGTCGGAGGAACAATTGGAAACCTAGCGCCGGGTTTACATACGGCTTCTTGGTCGGCAGTGGATGGCGCAGGTAATCAAACTGAACTGGCCCAAACGATACACGTTCACCCGTTGATTTCTCTCAGTAAGGATCAGATTGTAGGAGAAGGGGTAGAAGGGCAGATTCAAGTACTGTTGAATGGCTTAGCTCCAGAGTACCCGATTACTGTCTCTTATGAAATTGGTGGCAGTTCAGATGCTTCTGATCATAATTTAACGGCAGGCAGTGTAACCTTTGAACAAGGGGAGTTGGTTAAAAATATATCGTTCAATATTACTGAAGATCAAACTCAAGAAGCTTCGGAGTTACTGGTAGTCAGTCTTGTGGGTGATGAGAACTTTGGCACCAAAAGTTCCCATATCATCACCATTGTTGAAGAAAACGTGGCGCCACAGGTTGAATTAACGTTGAGCCAAAATGGGCAAGCACAACTGATCATCGAACAAAGTAGCGGCCCAGTGAACTTTGTTGCAGACATCTATGACCCGAACCCGAATGACACCCATACCGTTGAATGGGTATTTTCGGGCGGTGGTGCAACGGTCTCGATCAGTGATGTTGAGCAGCAACTGGACCCTTCCAGCTTGGTGCCTGGTATCTACAGTGCGACAGTGACAGTATTCGATAACGGTTTACCGCCAATCAGCAACGAAGTGAATCTCTCTTATCGTATTGTCGAAGAATTGAATGAGCTTAGTTCGAGCCAAGACTCTGATGGTGATGGGGTGAGTGATGTTGATGAAGGGTGGTTGGATGATGATCAAGACGGTCAACCCAACTATTTGGATTCCTCTGCATTGCCTAATGTTCTGAATGAAGTTGCGGAAGATGGCTTTACCTTTTTAATTGAAGCGGATCCAGGTGTTAAAATGGTACTGGGTGAGCGAGCCTTATCTAATGATGGCCGTGGAGCAAAATTGGAACCGGACTTGCTACCTGAAGCCCTTCAAATCCCTGAAGATGACATTAATAATTTGAGCGGCTATTTTGATTTTGTCATTAATGAACTTCCTGTTGTTGGGCAAAGCGTTAATGTGGTTATTCCTCAGCGTATGGCCATCCCTGAAGACGCCGTTTATAGAAAGTATGATGGGGTGTGGTTTACGTTCGTTGAAGATGCAAATAATGATGTGATGTCTGCACCTGGCTCCCAAGGGGTATGTCCACCACCTCAGTCCGATTTATATCAGACTGGATTAAATGAAGGCGATTGGTGTGTTCAGTTGACCATTGAAGACGGTGGCCCTAATGATGCAGATGGCATTGCCAATGGCAGTGTGATTGACCCGGGTGGTGTTGGAAATCTTGAGAGCACTGCTATTTCTAGTTCTGGAAGTGGCGGAGGCAGTTTTGGATGGAGCTGGATAATGGTCTTAATAGGGATGTTAATAATGAAACATGCACAGTTCTATAAAGCACTCGGGCGCCACAACCGCTTGGCCTTGCCTTTGTTGCTGCTTTTGCCACTAGAGAGTAAAGCCTTTGATTGGGATTCAGTTACATCGAACATAGAATCGAGAAGCTATCTGGGCTTTGATATGTATCGTGTGATCTCATCGCAATCGGAATCCGACTTTGTCAACGGCTTAGCCTCCGATGGGGTAACGGTTGACATTGATAGTTACGATGAGAACCGAACAGGGTATCAATTTACGGTGGGCTATCGGTATTTAGATTGGTCTGCCATTGAATTGGGGTATCTGGATTTGGGCAAAGTGAACGTGGATTTATCCGCGACAACAACGAATACCGAGGTGCTTGAGAATTCTTTCAATGATCACTACCCAGTGACAGGTCAAGGTTGGACGCTAGGCAATCGCGTCGAAGCTGAACCTTTGAATCACGTCATTGTGTTTGGGGAAGTGGGCGTATTCTTTTGGGAAAGTGATATCGACGTAGACGGCGTTAATATCGAAGGGGATGATTCCGGCGAAAGTGACTTGTACATGGGGTTTGGTGCGGGTTACCGTTTTAATGATCATTTCACGTTAGACCTTAAATTAAGGCGTATTTTTGTTGAACAGCAAGATGTGGACTTAATGGGGTTTGGTCTTGGGCTGAATTTTTAGACAAGCCTCTAGAAAACGAGACGGATTAGGGGTGTTTGGAAACTGTAATTAGGCCCTCATTAGTATGAGAGCCTTTACTTTCTTGAGGTGGAGGGTTGAACTTAGCTGTTCGATGAAGCGTCTTTTGATGTTGACTTTGAATCGAGCTTAGCTTGTTTGATGCCGGTTTCTTTATCCAGGTTTACAATTCTCTTTTCACTTATCATCAGGCTTTGCATCTTAGCAACCTGTAGGTTAAATGCTTTGAGTTCATTGTCTGGAATAGATCTCAGTTTGGGTATTTCAGTCGTTACAGGGTTCACGGGTCTGCCTTTGAAGTGCAACTCATAATGTAAATGAGGACCTGTGGAGCGACCTGTATTACCTGAGAGCGCAATGACTTGACCACGTTCTACAAGCTGTCCTTTCTTTACAAGAATTTTACTTAGGTGCAAGAAGCGCGTTGAGTATGGACCAAATTCATCGATATCAATGTACTTTCCTGCATAGCGATGGTTCGCAACCCGAGTTACTCGACCGCTGCCAGTAGAAAGTACAGGCGTGCCAGTGGGTGTAGCTAAGTCAACGCCATGATGAGGGGCAATTTTCCCGGTCACAGGATGACGACGGCGGGGGTTAAAATGTGAGCTGATGGCAAACTTTTTCTTAGTGGGAAAGCGCAATAACGCTGGCATTAAACTTTGGCCTTTAGCGTTATAGTAAGAGCCATCGGTGTGAAGATAAGCATCGAACTCTTTTCCTCGGGTATATATGCGTGCAGCCAGTATGCGGTCTTTCCCAATGGGTTTACTGTCAATGATTTCACGTTCAAGGATCACTTCAAAGCGGTCACCTGCATGCAGATCTCGGTTAAAGTTAAGCGACCTTTTTAGGAGTTGGGTGATGGTCATTACATGATTATCGGTAAGCCCGGCGGATGCCGCAGAGAGGTAAAAACTTCCGTTAATCTCTCCACGAGTGATTTCAGCAACTTTGGCGGTGGGTGTCAGAGCTTCGTTATAGGTAAATCCGGTGTCATTGTGGCGATAAATGACCGTTTTACTTGGGTCGATAACGAGGGATAACGCTTCAAGTCTGTTATCGGAGGGATCAATACGGAAGTTCAGTTGATCTCCTGGCTTTAAGATATCTAACAGTAGGTAGGGCTCATCCGCTTCTAGTAAGGCATGAAGTTCTGTGATGGAAAGCGTCATTCGCATGAAGATTGCTTCAAGGGTATCGCCAGAAGCAATGGTATATGCCTGATCAATGAACAGGGTTTGTTGAGAAGGGCGTTGGTTTGAAGCTTCGCTGGGTACAGAGTATTCAACCGAGTCTTCTGTGGACTGACCGTCTTGTTGCTCGATGCTGATTGTACTGTCAGGATTCAAATGGACCATGATTGCAGTTGAAGGCTTAGATAGTATCTCAGAGCTGATATAGCCAACAGTACCAAAGGCTGCAAGTACACTTAACATGACTTGTAACCGTGTGAATCTCTTTTGGTATAAGTAGAGTTTTTTGAAAAACATTTGTTCGTAATTACTTGTGCGGTGTTCAATGGGGGGCTGAATCTACATCACCGTGAACTTTTTTACCATCTAAATGACGCCAATAGACTTCGTTGTTCACTTTATTTAACGTTCTGACAGGCCGCTTATTTGTTTTATTACAGCAGGTTAGATAGATAATGTTATATTATAACATTTATATGTAAAGAGAATTTTGCTGATGATTTTTTTTCAACCCTTAAGCTCGTGAGTTAGGAGCGTTTACAGAAGACTGGGGTTTGTCAGTAAGAAATCAATGAACACTGCGGAATTTCCATTAGAACGAGACACGGTAATGCCTTGTTCTTTGTCCCACCTCATATGGATCGAATTGATTAAATTGACTCAATCATCGCTTTTAATTGGACTAATGAGTGCGCTGAGTTTACACAGAAAGGGCAAAGGCTACTTCATCTGATTACTATCGGTGAGGTGGTCATTTTGAGCGATCAACTGGCTTGGTATTTTACTGAATAGTAATGAATAAAGGCCAGATACTAGGAAGTGATCTGGCCAAGATGTTTTATAAAGGACTAATTAGAGTTAACAGAAAAGAAAACGTAGGATAGAAAAGACACATTTATTATTTACAGGGTCTAAATCGATTCAACTAATACAAATTAACCTAAGCTGCTCGTGTTAAATTTTCAGTCTCTCGGGAAAGTTAGGTTTCTTGATTTTGTTTTATTGGTTTCATCTCATTTAATTGGTGACGCTTTAGTTCAGGGGCGTCAGAACTTGGTAACAGTTCATCACTGGCTTGTTTGAGGTACTGCCAGTTTGTATTACCTTTTGACTTCTTAATATCTGAGACATTTATCCGCTTAGTCATGTTTGTTCCGGTCCTTGGGTTGCGTAAATTCTTCCAATTCTTTTTCTGTTGGTAAAGCAGAGTCATGATCACTTAAAACTGCTTCAGTAATGTCTTTATCCGTAAGTGAGTCAACATCAGACTTTTTAGTTTTTCCCTTGAGGTTTTTGATTTCATCAAAACTAAACTTTTTTAAAGTCATATCACAATGCCTGTTTAAATTTGCCTTTGTAGTAATAGTTTTTTTCTTGTTTAGTGGCTTTACGTGCTGATATGAGTCGAATAGTCCCATCGGGCTCACGTTCAGTATAAATAACGAACAGTATTCCATAATCTGAAGAACCTATAGTTTGAAATCTTTGTTCTCCATAATCAACCCGAAAGTCTTCTCTCTCTATCCTTTTATCATCAAGAAATACGTACACGGCATCAGCAAAGTCTATTTTATGCTTAGCCATGTTTATAGCATGATTAACCTATTTGCCTTTTAGCTTCGTTAAGAAGGTTAGGGCAACAACCTTTGAGTTTTTTTAAGTTATGTTACTCAAAGGTAATGCTGATGATATGTGCCTGCGAGAAGGAGGATAAGTGATACTGGGAATCGAGCTTTAAAGATGTGATGGAAGTTTAGATATATGAACCTAATGGCTAGTGATAATTTATTATTCGAATCAATCTAGGTTTCTGTCGCTTTACGCAGGGCTTACCATTCAGATAGGGTGAACCCACAGCTCTGCTTAAAAACGAGACACGGTAATGCCTCGTTCTTTGTCCCACCCTCATATGGATCGAATTGATTAAATTGACTCAATCATCGCTTTTAATTGGACTAATGAGTGCGCTGAGTTTTGTTCAACCTTCTTTTTGGCGTAGAGTGCATTGGCGGCAACCAGAGCAAAGTTAGGTAATGTATATTTAAGGGTTCGCTGAAATTCGGTCTGGCTCTCAGACAGGGCACTGACTCGGTAATTCAGTTCGATAACGCTGCCATTGGTGAGGTTCTCTGCCTTTGCAGACCATACTTGGCCGGGTTGATAGGCGGTTATGTCCCACTTGAGATTATTGGGGCCAATCGGTGTTTCTATTTTTTCAGCAAACGAATCGCCTGATAGCATGGCGCTTGTTTTATTTTTTCTCCGAGAAGAGGTTACAACGTGTTTGGATGATGGGTGCCAGTCTGGCCATCGTCTGAAGTCACCTGCGTAATTCAAGGCTTCGTAGGCGGATTTGTTAATGACGACCTTATTCACGACGGTTGTGGTTACGGGAAACGACCATAAGGCATAGATAAAGCCCAGCATTAAGGGCAGCCTGACCGCTTCGAAAGGAATCAACGTAGTTTTATTTTCAAGCAGATGGGTGGCAACGATAACGCCCGAAACTAAGATCAGTGCACCCGCGATTTTATAGAAGGCATCCAATTGGGGTGATAAGAAAATGAACATGGTGCCCGCAACGAAGGTGATTAAAGTGGAAAAACCTGCGTACACTTTCTTAGATCGGGTTGAATAAGGGTCGTACTTGGGCCGACCCGCTGTGCCTTCTTTTTGTAGGTGATGATCTGCTTCGATACAATCCGCCGGTCGCCAGCCTGTGGGTTTAAACCAGACAACGAGTTTATCGGACAGTTTTTTCGTTGCGATGGTGTCATGAAACAGGTTGCGCCAATGGCGCAGGTTCAGCTTAAGCGGGCTAAGTGTATTGGGGGCTTTAGTGGTACCGTAATGGCAAGGCTCTTTACGAAGTTCCGGTTGCCAAGAACCGAAGATGCGATCCCATATTACCAGTGTACCGCCGTAGTTACGGTCAATGTACCTCGGGTTTTTAGCGTGGTGAACGCGATGGCTCGACGGGGTAGATAAGATGCCTTCAATGAAAGGTAAACGGTCTATGCCTTGGGTATGAATCCAGAACTGGTAACCCTTTAATATCAAGAATTGGCCGAGATACACCTCCGGCGGACAACCAAGCACGGCTAACGGTAGGTAGAAGACCCAAGAAAAAGCGTACTGAAAGGCGCTTTGACGAACCGCCGTTGTGTAATTGAATTCCTCACCTTGATGATGGCCCTCATGGGCACCCCATAAAATATTGCGTTCATGGGCGATACGGTGGAACCAGTAATAACAAAAATCCACACCGAAGAAAAAGACCACCCAAGTCACAAGGCTTGCCGAGCTGAATTCGAGCAGTCGATAATTTTCCCAAACCCAGATAAATACGCCAAAGGTGAAGACTTTCAGGAGTGCTTCCGAAATAAGCAGGCAAGCACCCATCGAACCACTTGTCACTGAATCACTGTACGTGTGTAAGCTTCTGCCTTTCAATCTTAACGCTATGTACTCAAACAGCATGAAGATCAGAAACAGAGGGATACCTACAGCCCCAAAATTGTATTCAAATTCCACGAGTCGCCACCTTCAGTTTATTAATGATCTACTAGTTTGTAGCGATGGCACATTCATGTCTTTGACGTTTTGCGATTAAAAGTGGATTTATGCGATAGTTTTTTAGTGTCTCTGTAGGCGCAAACTAATAATTAATGTTTAATGAGTGATCATTCGGTGCTTATTAGTTCAAGTCCTGGGGTGAACGTCAATAACAGAACTCTGAGCAAAAAATCTTGCCGCAGAAAGGTCGCTCGATGAAGCATTTATGGATCGCCAGTACTTGGATCAACGCGCTGTTAAGAGCGTTTGATGCCGCTAACTTAAGCCGTACCGAGCTAACTCGTGATTTACCGGGGTTCGCTGATGGTGACTTCACAGAAGGTGATCGTTTGGATTTATTATCCGCTCGGTTGCTTTGGCACCGCGCGAGCAAACTGTCGGGTGACCCGTTACTTGGCTGTAAGATTGGTCTGAGTGCGGATTACCGGAGTATCGGGGTACTGGCACCCATCATCTGGCACTCAAGTAGCATAGCGTTAGCGTTGCAAAACATCGCCCGTTTTCAAACGCTGATCAGTGAGAATGGCGCCTTTCGCTATGAAATTGATGAGGATAAGCAGCTAATATATTGCTATTACGAAGAAACACCGGCGGCGGTTAGCTCCTCATCGCAGCAAATATTGTCTGTAACGGTAGGCGTAATAAACGCCATTAAAACGCTGTCCTCGGGCCGAGTGAACGCGAAAAGCTTAATCATACCGGAACGATACTCTGCGGGGATGATTAGTGATTTTCTTCAAATGGAAGTAGTAAGTCAGGGGGAGCGCTTTGCATTCACGATTGAAATGACGGGTCTGCAAACGCCCATCTCCGGCTGTGACATCACGCTCTACAACACGTGCTTGGAATACGCCAATGCACTGTTGAATGAGAAAAATCAGGGCATAGAACTTATCCAGCGGGTTCGGCGCTATATCGCCCATAACGGCATGCTGGTGGCAGGCATCACCGATTGTGCAGCGCAACTGAACAGTTATCCGCGTAGCCTACAGCGGCAACTGGCGGATTACGGCACGAGCTTTAGAAAAATTAAAGAAGAAGTGTTGAAGGAGCGGGCACTGCAAGAACTCAATACCGGGATGGAGATTAAAGACATAGCGCAGGCTCTGGGCTATTCGGAACTCAGTGGCTTTTATCGTTCGTTTAAAATCTGGTTTGGGATCACACCGAAAAAAGCGCTGAAGGATGGCGTGTTCTAAAATTGAAGGCACTAAGATTGAACGTACTAAAACCGAAGACATCGCGTTGCAGTTCAAATCCAATCTTAAATCTAATCAATGAAAGAGCCATAAGCGCTCGGATAAAAGAATAAACAGAAGAGGAAATCATGGGCGTAAGGATGTTTGCTGATAAAACAATAGTGATTACAGGCGCTTCCAGCGGCATTGGTAAAGCGGCGGCGATTCAGTTAGCAAAGAAAGGCGCAACCGTCATTCTAGTGGCAAGAAGAGAAGCGCTGTTAAAAGACGTTGCGGGTGAAATTAATGCAGCGGGCGGCACCGCCCATTGGTACGTGGGGGATTTATCCCAGATCGAAACGATTGACCAGCTGACGGAGGCCATCCTTGCTGAACATCCCGTCATTGATGTCTTAGTCAATAATGCGGGGCGGTCCATTCGCCGACCGATGGAGAAATCCCTAGATCGCTATCACGATTTCCAGCGGTGTATGGACATTAACTACTTTGCACCCGTGCGTTTAATTCGTAACTTTCTTCCGGCCTTAACTTGCTCACCGTCCGGCCACATCATTAATTCCACCACTTGGGGCACGCTTTTACCTGCGGCAGGGTTTGGGCCTTACAACGCCAGTAAAATTGCCTTAGACACCATGGCCAACACCTTAAGAATGGAGATGGAAGATCAAGGTATTTCCGTCACTCAAATACACTTTCCGTTGGTGCACACCGCCATGAGTGACGCCACAGCAAGCTTTAAAAAACTACCGGGCTTGACACCGGAAGAAGCGGGCGGGTGGATTGTAAAAGCAGTACAGCAGAAACCACGCGCCATTATGGATATGAAAACCCGCATCTCCAGTGGACTGTATTTTTGTTTTCCAAGTGTTGTGGAGAAGGTCTCTAAGTTTTCGCCGTTTTCGGTTAAGAAAAGACAAGGTGCAGTTGAGTGATTGGCCTTTGTTGATTATGTTCAGGTCTCATGGCACAGGACTCTTTTTCGGGTAGTAATTAACTGCTAACTCTTGCTTTAAAGCGAATAGATTTGGTTTGTTGTTTTCGAGGCATAGTGGGCGGTTTTGGTTAGTCTAAGTGAGCGTCTATATCCATCGATTCGTGCAAGACACGCACTATATCTATTCCTGTTCTGGAGATCATGAAAACGACTAAGTGATGCGCGTGATGATGAATATAAACCGAAGGCGAGAATTCACTTCGTTCTCGGCACATCAAAGGATTTTTAGACAGTAGCTTAAAAATATCGACTAAGCCGTCAATATAGTGATCCGCTTGATTAGCACTCCAGTTTTTAGCTGTATGTTGCCAGATAGACTCTAAGTCCTTCTCGGCTTCTGGCAGTAGTCTAAATTTATCCAATTAGAGGCTATCCTTCATTCGTTTTTTGAAGGCGCTTTTATCAAAAGCTTTAGGTTCGCCGCTTTCCAATCCTTTTGTGATTGCATCCTGCATTGCATTAAGTTTTTTGGACTGAAGCTGATCTTTACGTATTAAATCACGCACGTAATCACTGTTATTCGCATAAGAGCCATGCTTAGACTGTGATTCCACCCAATCGCGCATAGGATCGGGAAGAGAGATATTCATCGTTGCCATAGTTACACTCCAAACGTTACTTTTATCAAATGTCACTATAGCTATCTATGACAAAGATTGCCATTGCAGTTTCTTCTGTTTATAAGTGTTTGTTGGACTAGGCTGGATCTCTGATTAAGTGCTAAAGCAACCTAAGAAGTAGCAGCTCTCGCTTTCAAAACGTTCCTTTTCTAAGGTAACTTTCATCAATAAAGAGTGAAGGACTTAATCACGTAAACAGGTATGAGAATGATGTAAAACCAAGATGAGGTTGCATCGTATATTTCTCCAATCACAATGAATGTTTTGTATTATGCGAATTGGTATGCGCATAGTAAAGCATGGCACAAATGACTCGTTTGGCTAAATTTAGCTATTAGTCGGTTGTATTATTAACGTTGCGAAGGTATTTATTGATCTTCAAGCCGAGATATAAGCCATTGTCTCATTGAGACGAATACGTTCTGCGATTATCATTCTCCATCCACTGAAATTACGTTTAAAAAAGGGCTTTAGATTATGTTGTTCTTACCTTGCCAAGACGAACTGGATTGCATTAATGATGACGGTCGTATTCTTGGAAAAATCAGGTTTGATAGCTCTAAAGAAGAGCACATATTTAACTCGGCTGATGAGTCACTTAGCTTAACCGCAGCAGAAGAAGCAAGTATTTCTGAGAGGTTATCCGGTCTGGACTCAGACAAGTATTCAATGCCTACACAAGATGATGATTGATGCGTTTGCCTTACATCTAGTTCATCCAGTTTTGGGCGTTGCCCATAAGCGCATTTGGAAACGTATGCTTATAGACGCCCTGTAAGTCTTCAAGATTAACGTCTCCACCTGCTAAACAAGTTGACGTCACGCTAATCGTCACTGCTGCTACCGTTGCTTTTATAAGTTTTAGGTTCATAACCATAATGGTGAGCATTTCATATGTTCGATTGAAAGTTATAACTGCCTGTATAAAAAGCCATTCAGTCGATGCGTAATAGTTCGTAATTTACATAATTATCTTTGATTTCTATGTTTGATACTTAGATGAAAAACCAATCTGAATTTATTTATTTTGTTGCTAAAACATTCTGATAAAAGGATTTTTTCATTGAGTAGCGTGGTAAAGCAATGCGATAGGTTTGGGATATCTTTCAATTCCTAAATCTCAGTAAGTTTGCTTATGACCTCAAATTCAAACAAAAGGATTTAATTATGAATATGTATCTTAAGAAAGAGCCTCAGGCTGTGCCTCTTCAGTTTGAAGCCAAGAATAAAGACCCTCAATCATTCGGTGACTGGGTTTCGGAAGGGGCGCTAAATACTATTCGGGATAAAACCGTCGGGTCAATGACGGGACTTCTATTTGATTACAGCCCTCTCAGTTTAGTCGCGAAAGGTGTTTTCAGATCTATTTTTCCAAAACCCACACCTGGTTACATGATTGCACTTGAGAATATCCAAAATAAGCTGGAAGAAATGGACGCTAAGCTTAATACCCTTATTAGCTATTCTCAGGAAATTTTGCAGGAAATCAATAAGACTTATAATTTCATTGTTAAAGACACCATCGTTTCTGAGCTCCACAGTAAAAATTCAGTGCCTTATCAAGTCAACACCAAATACCAGGCTCTCGCGAAACTAGAGGCCTTTAATCGTAATTATACGGTAGATGAATTGTGGGATTATGCGTCAGGAACCTGCCAGGAAAATACCGATGGTTCATTGTCTTGCAGTTTAGCTGAACAATATTTGATTATGGAATTAGGAGGGTTACCTCCTGGCCAAGAGTCACCTTATACAGGAACCAGTATTCAGGAACTCTACAACACGCTGATGTACTCGTTGCAGGACCCTGAGCTGCAATTCAGCGATCTGAATAAAAACTTTCAGACTTATCTGGGCGTGCAGTATACCAATGGCGAATTAACCGGTGTTAAAGCCCCTTCAGAAGCTCAAGATCTTACGGTTCCGTGGAATGCAGTGAATACAGCGCTCAATAAGCTCACTGTAGCTTACTATAATTCACTGAGTGAGTTGTATTACATGCAAGCCCTGCAATTAGCATTTTACTTCGCAAGAAACGACTTGTTCCGTGATGGCTTTATTATCGCAGACACGAGTTGGTTAAAAGGTACGGACCCTGAAGCCGGAACCAAAGAAGGGTTTGCCATTGCTTTAGAGAATATGACGAAGTCATTTACTATCGGTGATTCGGGTCTGGGGTATGAAATACAGAAGATTTTTGGCTCCACAACGGGCAATTCAGTGGTTAAAAACCATATCCCTGATTTGAAAGATTACATACAGTTTGCCATCAACAACCAGCATACATTTCCGGATGCACTGCTGGAAAACTGCGCAATCAAATCGGTTTATATGCCTGTGGTGGGCGGGGAAAATAAGAACCATTATCTCGGTAGAATTGAAATGGTGGCTTTAACCAACGAGGATGATGTTATTCAGCAAATTACCGTGGGTCACGATATTCCTTATGCATCTCTTCCTTTTAGCTCCGCAACGACTATTGGAAATACAGGGATTGACGGTTTTGAATTCATAGATGATGGGGCGGATTCCAGGCTGGATGCCATTAAATATTCCTTATCTAATTACAATGATTGGGTACCTGATTATGAGGTTGAGAAAGAGTCGGTGCCAATCGTGATGGGGTGGTGGGCGAATGGTTGGGGCGTTCACCAGTGGGCGTATTATCAGGGATACGAAGTTTATATCCAGGAAAATATGGATTTGGCTCATGAGTGGATTTACAACTATGCGTCATCCAAGAGCGATAATCCTTGGGGGCGTAATTCAAAAGGGACTACCTATGATTCGTCTAAAGAAAACTATTCTCAATACATTTCCTATGGAAAGAACAGATCCAATGATTGGTTTGGAAAACCGCACGAAACAAGGAAATGGAATCAGTCGTATATCGTTCGATTGAAAAAGACGGGCAATCTTTTTATTTTGGTAAATGAATTTCCCGCTCAGAAAAATTCGGTTGGAGCTAGTAGCTTTTATTACACTCAGTTTATCAAACCTGTGCCTTTTCAGTATGTGACTTCTGACATTGCAAAACAGGAAGACTTGGGTCTGGTAGATCCGAATCAGATCCACTTAGGGTATTGGGAGGCGATTCAAGAACATGACGTGTATAAGCAAAATGACATTGATGCGATAAATTGTAAAAATGGCATAAAAGTAACGGTGGATGTGGATCTGACCACGACGAATAAGTGGCCAGGAGGGTGGCCAGACAGTAAAAACTCAACGGTTAAGAGCAGAATTGAGTTAAATTTATCCAATGTTCCAGAAAACTATTTATTTGCGGCGGGGCCTGAGTATACGAGCTGGATTAACCAGAGCCACACCCAGCCCGAAGCGACGGTTTACTTAAGTGGGAATTTGTTTTTTCAGCGCTCGAATACCACCGATACGACCGTGATGAAAAGTAATAGCGGATTGTATGTGCTGGTTTTTACAAAAGATGGAACGCTCGAAATTCAAGCGACTGATAGCGAGAATAAGCTGGTGTTGTCTTCTCGAAAGAATGACACGCTTTCATTTGCTAATGGGGATGTTTGGTTGGGAGAAACAGGGCTTATTTCACTGGCTTATGAGGAACAAAACTCTAAACCGCGTTGGGTTATTGATCCTTTTGCCTGTATGACATTGAGTGATGAAGGTGTGCTTGATATAACTAGTTCCGCTAAGCCTACGTTAGGCGATGGAGGGACTATCTGGTCATCAGAATGGACAACTGATAGCTGGCCAGAGTTTCATAACTAAGTAAGTGAATTGTTGCTTAGAATTAAATCTAGGGGTTGTTGAGTTAATAACTTAACAGCCTCTTTTTTTGCATTAATGTATTTCAGCGCAGTTAAAACTTACTAACATTTTTTAGGCCAAAGGTGCCACAGAAAGACCAATGCTGTGATGGGTTTTAGATTTTGTGGCCTTCATTTCAAACCCATTAAAGTTATTTGGTAGCAGGAATGGCAGCACCCGTTGCTGTATGTCGTTTTCATGGTCTCTATATTCTTTGAAATGCATTATTGACGATCTATTTATCATACCGTGGTATGATTAACCGTTCGATTTCCCTAATTATTTAAAGAAAGTAGATACAACAGCAAGCTTATGAATGCATTTCCGATAGATTATATTGAGCCAGTATTTAGACCACCCAGTGAAGCAAGGTCGTTAATTCTTCAAGTCACGAATGGGTGTTCCTGGAATAATTGTACGTTTTGCGAAATGTACACTGCGCCCCAAAAGAAGTTTCGTGTAAAGCCCATTGATGAAGTGGACGCTGAATTGGCGAAAATATCTAAGTCCATGCCGCACTTGACTCGAATTTTTCTTGCGGATGGGGACGCGATGAGTTTGTCGTACCGCCGTTTAAAAGAAGTATTGGAATGCATTCGTAAACATTACCCGAATATAGAGCGTGTGACGGCCTATTGTTTGCCTCGTAATCTAAAGAAGAAAACCGTTGAGCAATTGGCTGAATTTCGAGAACTTGGTTTAACCATGGTTTATGTGGGGTGTGAATCTGGTGATGATGTTGTGCTTGAAAAAATAAATAAGGGCGAGACGTATGAAACGTCTAAAGACGCGCTTATCAAATTGAAACAAGCGGGCATTAAGTCTTCGGTCATGATTCTTAATGGTTTGGGTGGACGTAAATTTTCAGAGCAGCATGCCGTGAATACTGCGAAACTAATGAATGAAACCCAACCTGAGTTTGTATCGACATTAGTTGTGTCTTTTCCTATGGGTGAAGAGCGTTTCATTGAGGGCTTTAAAGGAGACTACGAGCCTTTACAGCAGATGGAGTTGTTTCAGGAGATTCGAACCTTAATTGCTAATTTTGAATTAGACAATACGGTGTTCCGTTCTGACCATGCCTCGAATTATCTTGTGCTTAAAGGGGATTTAGGTGCAGATAAACAAAAGATGCTCGATAAAATTGATTTGGCGATTAATAAGCCTGGAGTGATTCCTTTACGTCAAGAATGGCAGCGTGGTTTGTAATTATGGAAGATTTCGAAGGGAAAATATCGGAGCTAATTAAGGTTAATCCGAAGGCGAAAACCAAAGGCTCACAACCTGCCCCCGTGCACTTATGGAACCCTGATTTGTCTGGTGATATTGATATCGTTGTAAAACGTGATGGTCGCTGGATTCATGAAGGCACAGAGATCAAACGCGAAGAGATTGTAAAAGTATTCTGCAATATCTTGTTGCTTGAAAATGATGAATATTTTCTCATCACGCCCGTTGAAAAGTGGCGTATAGACGTTGAAGATGCGCCGTTTTTGGTTGTTGGTCTTGAAGAAGTTGAAACAGAGCAAGGGAATGGCTTAAAGCTTCATACTAAGACCGGTGAAAGCTTTGTTCTTGGTGCTGAACACCCGCTTGACGTTGAATACAAATCAGGTGTTGAAGGTGAGCCAAGCCCGTATGCGTTAGTTCGAACCAACCTTAAAGCCCTTATTGCGAGAAATGTTTTCTACGAGCTGGCCGAACTTGCTACCGTGGAAGAAGACGTCGATACCTCAACGATGGTGGTATACAGCCAAGGGCAGCGCTTTGTTCTGGGGCAGTGCTAACTAATAAGCGTTAATTAAAGGTTATATCACGGGTTGAATAGCGGGTTAGATAGCGGATTAAATAAAGGGTCAGTAGATTACTCATGCCTTCGGATATTATTGCCACAGACCAAGCGATGACGGACCAAACGACAGCGGATCACTCATCCACAGATGACGTGTCTGACATCTCTTTGGATGCCTCCGATGAGTCTGACATAAATGAAAATACATTTGATTCTGACGGCTTTTTAAAAAGCGTTACGGAGTTACCGGGTGTCTACCGCATGTTCGATGAGAAAGCAGAGTTGCTTTACGTCGGCAAAGCGAAGAACCTGAAGAAGCGCTTATCCAGCTATTTCCGTAAAACAGGCTTGCACATAAAAACACGAGTGTTGGTGAGTAAAATCGCCGACATTCAGGTGACCGTTACAAGCAGTGAAACAGAAGCTCTGTTGCTTGAACAGAACCTCATTAAAAAGCACCGTCCACCTTACAACGTATTATTACGTGATGATAAATCCTATCCCTATGTGCATTTGTCGGACCATAAAGACTACCCGTTCTTTTCGTTTAAGCGGGGTAAAAAGCGTGGGAAAGGGCAGTTCTTTGGACCTTATCCCAGTTCAGGCGCGGTAAAAGAAAGTTTAGCGATTCTCCAGAAGCTTTTTAAGGTTCGTCAGTGTGATGACAGTTTTTATAAAAACCGTTCGAGACCCTGCCTTCAACACCAAATAAAACGATGTTCAGCCCCTTGTGTTGGCCTAATCACGCCAGAACGTTACATGGAAGACGTACGCCGTACTTCAATGTTTTTACAAGGTAAGAACAATGAGGTGATCCATGAACTTGCTGGTGAAATGGAAAAGGCTGCCATGGAGCTCGATTTTGAGCGAGCGGCTGAGTTACGAGATCAAGTTGCAGCCTTGAGAGCCGTTCAAGAACAGCAATACGTGTTGGGCGAGGGGAGTGACGTTAATGCAGACGTTATTTCTGTGGCCGCTCAGCCTGGGGGCGTATGCATTTCTGTGCTGTATGTTCGTTCTGGGCAAGTATTGGGCAATAAAGTGTATTACCCCAAAGTAAGCCTTGAAGAAAGTGAGAGTGAACTGCTGGCCACGTTTATTACCCAACTGTATCTAACCGACGATGCCACCAGGGAGCTCCCAGAAGAGATTCTATGCTCGCATCAACTGAACGACCTTGAATTACTGAATGGTGCGTTTAAGCAGTTATTTGCAAAGCAAAAGATTGAGATCAAGCATAAAGTTCGCACCCAGAAAGCGAAGTGGTTGGAGCTCTCTACAAAGAATGCCGAGCAAAGCCTACAATCTTTATTGAATAACAAACAGAACATGATGCAACGGTTTCGTTCACTTCAAGATGCTTTGCAGCTGGATGAAGTGCCGTTACGGTTAGAATGTTTTGACATCAGTCACAGTTCCGGTGAGGCTACCGTGGCCAGTTGTGTTGTGTTTGATCAAAATGGCCCTGCTAAAAACGAATACCGTTCATACAATATAGAAGGTATTACAGGTGGCGATGATTATGCGGCCATGAACCAAGCTCTCACAAGACGTTTTACTAAGCTTAAAAAAGGCGAAGGTAAAGTGCCTGATATTCTTGTGATTGATGGTGGTAAAGGGCAAATTAATCAAGCCTTTGATGTTTTGAATGAACTGCAAGTCACAGGAATTGACGTTGTGGGTCTTGCAAAAGGGCCTGAACGTAAATCGGGTTTTGAAACCATTTTTGTCAACGGCATAGACCAAGAGTTAGACCTTGATGCCAATCATCCTGGCTTTCTTTTGTTGCAACACATTCGTGATGAGGCGCATCGATTTGCAATCAGCAAGCACCGCTGGCGTCGAGGCAAAGCGCGTAAACGGTCAACCCTTGAAGATATTGAAGGCGTAGGACCCAAGCGACGCAAAGCCATGATTACTTTCTTTGGTGGTTTGCAGGAAATAAACAATGCCAGTGTTGATGAGTTGGCGAAAGTTCCGGGCATCAGCAAAGCCCTTGCCGATGAGATCTACGCAAACTTGCATAATGTATAGAGTGCAGGTTCATAAATGTAAAAATGTGCGAATGAACTGACATTTAAATTCAAACTTAAAGTAAATTATCTATGTCTTTGCCTTTGGTGTACCACTCAAACTATTCGTGCCCTTTTCCTGAAGATCATCGGTTTGTGATGTCGAAATTTGTTCGCCTTCACGACTTTGTTCAATCTAAAGGTTTGATCGGGAATAATTTGTTTATTTCTCAGACTGCGCAACTGGATGATTTAGGGCGTGCTCATTGTCGCTCGTACTTGGATAAACTGTGTGGTGATCAAGTTGAGCAGAAAGAATGGCGACGGATAGGTCTACCTTGGAGTCAAGGATTGGTCGATCGTACGTTAACCGCCCCAAACGGGACATTAAAAGCGGCTCGATTGGCCATTAAATACGGTCTGGCCAGCCATTTGGCTGGTGGCACTCATCATGCGCATTATGATTTTGGTTCTGGCTTCTGCATTTTAAATGACTTGGCGTACACCGCTAAAACCTTACTCGCAGAGGGAGAGGTTAAAAAAGTACTGATCTTTGATTTGGATGTGCATCAGGGGGATGGTACGGCCTCCATTTTAGAGAACGAAGACAGGGCGTATACGTGCTCGATTCACTGTGAAAAGAACTTCCCGTTCCGAAAGAGCAAGAGCGACTTGGATATAGGTTTGGATGTCGGGTTAACAGATCAGGCCTATTTAGACGTGGTTCAGAAAACCCTGACGCATTTATTGAATGAAGTGCAACCGGACATTGTGCTTTATGATGCTGGCGTTGATGTTTGGCAGGAAGATGGGTTGGGAAAGCTGGACATCAGTTGGCAGGGCATTCAAATGCGTGACGAATTGGTTATAGAAACCTGCTTACAACGTCATGTGCCTGTTGCAACGGTTATTGGCGGTGGTTATGACAAAGATCACCAACGCTTGGCTGAACGCCACGGTATTGTGGTGGAGACGGCTTTTGACTTATACAGAAAATTCTTAAGTTAATGGATTTCATAGCCTTATTTTAAAATGTAATTTTTGAGACTTGTAAGGAATAACGAAAAGGGGCTTGTTTTCGCGTAAAGTATCTATGTTATACTCCCGAAACTTTCATTTTATAAGTTAATTGCCCGGATGAATGTCCCAAATATTCTAACCTCGTTACGTCTAGCTTTAATTCCTGTATTTGTGTTGATTTACCTCTTTCCGGTGGATTGGCGTTTCATTGTTTCTGCTGCTATTTTTATGGTCGCCGGATTTACGGATTGGCTGGATGGGTATCTTGCCAGAAAGTGGAACCAAAGCACGCCGTTTGGCGCGTTCATGGACCCCGTTGCCGATAAGCTGATGGTGGTTGTCGCTTTGGTGTTGCTCGTACACAGTTACGGATCTCTCTTCATTACGTTAGCTTCCGCTATTATTATCTCCCGTGAGATTGTGATATCTGCATTGCGTGAATGGATGGCCGAACTAGGGAAACGTACGAGCGTTGCCGTTAGCTTTTTAGGAAAGTTCAAAACGATGGCTCAAATGGGGTCTATCACGCTGCTATTGGCGGATGATCCTGCTCAGCAAGGAATGTTTGGGTTGTTGGGACATATCTCAATGTTCATCGCTGCAATGCTTACCATTTGGTCCATGTGCATTTATCTTAAGGCAGCATGGCCTGAGCTTAAAACGACTAAATAATGTTTCTGGTGTATCTTATTCTCTGGTGAATGCAGCTTTGTTGAATTTAGTTCTGTGATGATGAGTGCCGTGACATTCTAAATGCCTGCTTTATGCAGGCATTTTTGTTTCTGTATCATATCCCTGTCACTTCCTTATGATCATCTGTGTGATGACGAGAGCTTTCTCTCCGTTCCTGTTCATTTAATTTCTTTTACCATTAAGCGGTTTTGCAAAAAACTTTCTTGGTTGTGGGTTATTTAGACGCTTACCTGATGAACGGTGCATGTTTTTTCATAATAAATCGTTGGTTCATAACGTTGTTTGATCACAGGGAGGAATTTAAAGCCAAAGAATCATTGGTTTCGGTGTGGGGTAGGTGAGGTTCAGGAGGATTTATCATTTATAAATAGGCTGATTTCTCATCAAATAATGAGGAATAGAACAAAACCTAAACAGTAGTGGACACTAAGTAATCAACTTTGTAATTATTTCTTAATAATTTCAGAAAGATAACAAAAAAGGGTTGACCGAAAAAAAATAATCACTAGAATGTGCCACCAAGTTCAGCGGGAATAGCTCAGTTGGTAGAGCACAACCTTGCCAAGGTTGGGGTCGCGAGTTCGAGTCTCGTTTCCCGCTCCAACTTCTTATTTTTAGGAAGTTGAAGAAAGTTCTTAATCATCCTTGTAAGAGGATGTTGTCACAACTAACATTAGTTGTGGTCAAACTGAGAGTCAGAAATTTGCACAAGGGCGAAAGCCAATTCTGATTCAAAGTAGGTTGGCGCGATAGCAAAATGGTTATGCTGCGGATTGCAAATCCGCCGATGCCGGTTCGATTCCGGCTCGCGCCTCCAAATGTTTTCTTAATATAACTTGTTGATTTTAAAGATTAATTAGTTTAAGATGCATTAAATAGTTAAATCAAAAGATGCGAGTGTGGTGGAATTGGTAGACACATCAGACTTAAAATCTGACGACTTCTGGTCGTGCCGGTTCAATTCCGGCCATTCGCACCATTTTTGATTTGATTACAGACCCTTCTCTAAGATTTACTTTCCTTTGTTAGCTACGAATTAAAAATCATTATATTTTAATCTCTGATTTTTCTCTCTTGTAATTTATTTCTATTCTTACTGTTATGCTTTAGCTGTTCTTAACTCAAGTGTGAAAGCCTAGAGTTGCAACTGATACTTCCAGCGTTTATTCCTTTCGTTATGTAATTACATGTAATACTTTACTTGGATGATTTAATCTATTTTTTTTCTGATTGTGGCAGATAGAGATAATAAAAAGCCTGCCATCTAAAGAAATAAATCTAAAAAAGTGGGTGGGTCATGCTAAATAAGATTAAAGCTATTTTCGTAATATTTATAATTTCAATTAACTATTCCATGTTTGCCTTCGCAGAGTCGAGTTCTGAAAAGTGCATGAAGAGGTGGGTTTCTAAAAGCGATAAAGTTTTTGCTAAAGACTGTGTGGATATGGCGTTCAGTAACAACCTTAAAGATCGTCAAACTCTTGCATGGATGTTCTTTACTCGAGTCAATCAACTAATTCCTGACAGTCATGAGGTTTCTGAGTCTGGTCGTGTTCCTCAATGGATGGCATGGGCAACCGATAAGGACACATTTCAGGTAGAACCAACCTTTAAGTACACTAAAAAGAACCGTGATGATTTAGTCCCTGTTACTAAGAAGAGGCTTTTAACTGGTGATATCTCTAATGAGCGGCCAGACGGAGCAAACGAAGAAGTAACTCGAAACGCTATTAGTTATGATTACCTTACTAATACGGCAAAATTGAACACCAAAACAGGCGTTTTTGATTATATTAAAGCGGGCAATAGAGTGGATATGCCTGTTGGCTCAGTAGAAATTAAAGCCTCATGGCTAAAAGTTCCTCCAGGAGGAGCACCTAAAGGCGCGCTGATATATAAATTTAAGTCAGATACTTATTGGTGGCGTGGGATTCATATTATGGTGAAAATGAAGTCTCTCCCGAAAGATGAAAACCTTTTTTATACAGAAGAGCCAAGTTGGTTTTGGACCACGTTTGAATTTAATAACAACCCTGGTGTGGCTCACGTGCGTCAAAACCTTATTACCCAAAGAGCCTCTCTTTCATTAGAAGAAATAAATTCAATCTTGATGGAAGGTGGTATTTCAAAATTTGGCTTTGAGGCCTACGCTCCTAACGGAACTCAGATTCGATATACTGATGGAGGCGCAGGTGAGACGCCAGTGATTCTTGGTCATACGGATATGGAAGACTTTGCGGGCTTGCCTAATAACGCTCAACCGAACAATTGGTCAAGTTTCAATGCATCTTGCCACACATGCCACGCTACAGCGGCGATTAAACTCAATGATGAGCCTACGTTGTCAGTTTATTTCCCTTTTACTGTGCCAGTGGGTGCTCTTTCAGAGCAATATTATGGCCCGAATAACTCAGCGTCGGGCGTTGCAGGTCCGACTTATTATCTTGGCGATGGTTTTGTTCCTTTAGATTTTATGTGGCCAATTGCGTTTAACGCTAAATGATCTCATATAGATGTAGCTAGGGTTATCCAGAGGGGCTAGTTGTGGGTGGAGCTGTTGGCAAATTTAGAATTAAGATGGCGCTTGGTGTTAATAAGCGCCATGAATACTAAATATTATTTAGTTGCTCCATCCAGTTTATAAGTTCTCTGGTTAACTCGGTATTTGATTTTCCTAGCATGTTCAGAGCTTTCAAAATGTTAGACTTTGAGGCGAGAGAATAAGTGTTGTTGGCTGTATTGATTCTGATTTTTTGAGTTGTTTTTTCTTCTCGATTAAATTTACTAGCGAAGTGTACTTGGTTCATTCGAGCGGCTCTGGAAATATCTATCAGTAAGAACATTTCGCCTTTCTTGTTCTTTATTGATCGAATTTCACTGTTCTTGAATTGATAATAGTTAATGTCTGAATCAGGGATGTTGAGCTTTTCTTCTTTTGTTTGACTAATTTCTGCTGGCATAGCATGGGATTGATGTTTTTGACTTACATTGCTTTTTCCGCTCTCGCATTGGATTATTTTTCCGCCTTTTGATTCAAATTCATGAATTTGCTGGATTAATTCAGAGCGGGTTCTTTGTCTTTTTTCTTTCGAGTATTCAAAATCTGAATTCGTTGTTTCAAATTGTTCGTGAGAGGCCATAATAAACTCCTTTCTTTTATAGTTGTGGCTTGTGTGGCGTTCTATGGGTGTTGAGTTGGGGGCTTCTCGTTGATTCAGGGGTTTCTTGCAATTGTTGTGATGGAAAAAGCAAATGTACTCTTGTTGTGAGAGGGCTCTGGTGTTTCATCATTCTTCCTTGGGTTGAGATGATGAAATAACCTTAGTTTCGCATATGCGTAATATCAATTAATTCGTAATTGATATTTTCTATTGAGATTATAGGTGTTATAGTTTTTAGCTTTACTATGGCTTCGGAAAGAAGTGTCTGTGATAGGGTTAGTCGTAGAGGAAGGGGCTTGGGTTATATCTTTGAATTGATGAGGCTATGCTCTAAATACTATGTACTTAAAGTGATTTTTTGGTTAATAAACGCGTAAACTCTCAAGAAGCTTATATTTCTTCTTTAATAATATTTAGGCACTGACCTAATATTTGTATTTCGTCAGGCTTAAATCTGAGAGGTTTGTCGTCATCTGAGAAATCTGTGTTTTTAGGTTGAAGGATTATGTTTAGAAATCCTTTTTTGACGAAACATATAACCGACTGATCTAACTTTGGGATAAATACTAGAGCAAGTTCTTGGCTGTCCACTTCGTCTTGCGGGGATATTAGCACTACGTCACCTTCGTAGTACTCTGGTTCTGCAAAAGAATCTTTTACTCGAATGCAGAAGCAGCCTTCAGGTAATGGTTTTTCGTCACCTTTCGTTGTGTACCACATTGCGAACTTTTTGGTTAAACTTGATGGTGTAACACTTCGAGTGTTAGGCAGTTCTTCCCAGTCAATGATTGGTACTGGTAGTTTGTTTGAATAGCCATCTTCTTCAGTTAAACCTAATAGATAATCAGTCGACGTACCCAGAGCTATAGCCGTTTTCTTTATGAAGCCAATGGCTGCATTGCCTCGAGAAAACATTCCTGATACTCCTGAATCCGAATAGCCTGTGATGGCCGCAAGACCTTTCTGCTTGATTCTCTTTTTCCTCATTAACGCTTTCGTGCGTTCAATAAATAATTCGCTGTCTTTATCCATTTGTATTTGAAACCTACTTTAAAGTTTTTGGATTTAATGGCTTTTACATTTGTTCACTAATTAGCTCTATATTTTATTTTGCATATGCGTATATTATTTTAATCGGGATATTTAAGACCATGACATACAGCGATCTAATACGCAATGGAGAATAACAGGTAATGAAACGTTTGATTGAAGAGAATGTAAGAAAAGAGGGCGCTTTGAAGCAGACAACATGACATTAAGTTGCGAGGAGCACCACCTCCTCGCAACGAGCAAGCACCCAGAATTTTGCGCAAACAAATTAAAGGATAGCTTAAGGTGAACTTTAAAATGGACGTTTTAATAAAGCAAGCTAAGGAACTCGCACATTTTTGTCCTCGCTTGATTTCTCTTGTGGGCACTCGAGCGTGCATTACTTTAATGGGAATCAGTGAAAGCGGAGGGATGACTAAAGAGAAAAACGGTCTTGTATTTTACCAGATCAATCAAGAAAGAATGTTTGAAATATTTTCGCTATGGGAATGTTCCGATGTTTCAGAATCCATCGAGTTACTGGTCAAAGGTGGCTACTTGTTGATTGAGCGAGGAGATGATTTCACTTGGTATGCCATTAACGTAGAAAAGCTAAATTTAACATGCTTGTTAGAGGAGGTCGTTGTATGAATATCATTGTTAGATACCTTTTAAACCATGACGCTAGCATCAAGCTCCTGCTTAGCTCAGTTAGTCAATCTTTCCTTATTACTAAAGTGCACCTCAGTAATTGAAGTCTAAATCAATTCATAGGAAACCTAGCAAGCAGAATATTGAGGCCGACGATGAAATGGATAACACCAAGACAGGCATGGCATGATGCGTTTTATACCCCGGGTGTAAAATTTGGGGGTCAAAGAACAAACTGTACAAAAGATAGCTCTTTTGCTCGAATAGCGCATTGTGTTGAAGCAGGACAAGTAATGTGTGCGATTGAAAAGCTCCCTGAATCGCTAAAGTCTTTAGGCATGGTTCTTTGGGCGCCACTTACGTTTGTTTCTGTTCAAGATTTTAATCGAGCATGGGAAACGGTTGTCGAAAACTTCTGGCTGGAGAATAGGGATGAAAAGCTCAATCGTCATACACATAAAGTTACTATATTAGCCAAGTTCGCTATTGAAGAGTTCAGGTTTCGTGACACGAATGGAGGAGATAAGCTCTATACACTCAAGGAAGTATTTGCTCAAGCGGGTATTGATCCATCTAATGCAAAGCGGCAAGGGTGGGTGCTGGTTTGGAATCGCTTATTATCGGTGCTTCAGGAGTTAGCAGACGAAGCGTTAAGACCTGTTTCTATTTTGTTGAGTAAGAAGTGAAGTGACTGCTTTGAACTTGAATTAATAAACGCTAACTAAGGCAGGTAAAAATTATTTTCGATTTGTTGTTGCTTAAATACGAGCGTTTGTGCAACTATTTCTAACGTAGCCAGAGGTTCACCAGAACTCCTGGCTTTTTTATGCCTGCTGTTTTTGTTTAGAGATGATTCAGCTTAAAAACAGTCGATACTAAATTTTCACTAACCGGCCTTGAGCCGGTTTTTTTATGCCTGATATTTATGCCGAACTCTATTGATAACTGTATTTCCCTTGGGAATGTACTGGTGCTTATTACCATGTTGTTAGGTGGTTCTGCGGTTGTGTTTACCATTAATGTTCTCGCTGCAAAAAATTCAGTGAGAATTGATGACAACACCAGTGCAATAGAACGAAATATTAATGAAATTGAGGCTATTAGAAAAGAAGTTAGGCCCATCGCTCAAGACCTACAAAATTTGAAAATTCATTTTAAATACCAGAAAGATTCAATGTCTCGAATAGAGCGGGACTTGGACTTTCTAGTAAAAGCTCAGCGTACTCAAAAGGATAGAAGCCCATGAAATTAAATGAGGATATAACCCTTTACGGCATCTCATCTGAACTTCTTATAGCGCTTGCTGTAGCAGCAACAGTTTACGATAACAAAGGTCTGGCGTTAGTATTTACTTTGCTGAAAAGCAGAGGATGCGGCCAAGACTTCTCCCCGTATTTAGGTAACGAGGCTGATTTATGTTCTCGATATCTAGATAAAGAGACTCAGAGAAAAGTAAAAACTGAGCTCTCTTCCCGATTAGGCGCAGATTACGGTGTAGTGCTTGAACGGGGCCATATTCACTTGAAATACCAACCTAAATTAAGAGGATAATCATGTTTAAAGTTCAATTGATTGTACTGTGTTCATTTTTTTTACTTTGCGCTTCTTTGACTTTTGCGTCTGATTTAGAACTGATGATTGAAGCTATTGTTCTATTTCAACCATTTCTCCCAGGGTGGGCCCAGTTAGCTTTGGTTCTTACCAGTGGCGTCTATGGCGTATTCACTTCAGTTATTAGGCCTCATATTAAACCGGATGACTGGGTGAAACTAGGGAAGACCGGGCGTGTGCTGGACCAAATTGCTGGTAATAGAAAGCATACGGAGAATAAATGATGAGTATATCCCCAATAATTAATGCTGTGTCTATTTCAATTAAAACTGCTGTGAACGTAATTGTAACTTTGTCTCGTTGGGTTTGGAGTTCAACGGGGGTAGATGAGTATGTTGAAATTGAGGCTGCTGAGATCACTGACGATTTTGAAATTCATTTCACTTTTGCCCGTCCTCCTAAACATTCAAATGCATACGTATTAAGTAGTGATGGAAATAATGTATTTAGGTTAGTCACTCTTTTATATAGCGACACTATCGAGTTTGTTACTAATTCTACCTATCCGAATATAAAAGGCGCACTTACTGGTATTGCTGAAGGTGAAGAAGTAAGGCTATCAGCATATGGTGAAAATGGTACGGCTTCTATATACATTAATGAACGATTCAGAGGGACAGTTAAATATATGTTGCCTTTTTACATTGATAGAGTGTTTTCCTCCCCATGCAGTGGAGAGTTTAAAAATTTAACTATATCGAGTGGAGTAGCTTTGAATCGAATATATCGGTTCGACGAAACGCCAGGAACGAATGTGGTTGTTAATTCAGCCGAAGACGCACAATGTGAATTAATCTCTCATGCGGTTGTTAATGATTCAATAATTTATAACGATACGCTTCCTGTTTTAGTAGGGGCTAGGAGAACGGATTGGATTGCTATAGATGGTGGATCACGATATTTAGTGGAAGTTATTGGAGGTGAGGCTTCTCGTTCTCGTTGGCAATATTCTATTGATAATGGGGTCACATTTTTGTATGGCGGGAATAATTTTGAAGGTGGAGCTCTAGATCGATCTCCTGATGTATTTTTTGATGTGCCTCTCACAGCAACGCATGTTCGAGTATATTTTTCAAACGCTTCAGATTCAGCGACAGATTTGTCTTTGAAAAAGATCATTGGCTTTGGACGTAGAGTTAATTTTGGATTGAATCAAGCAGTAATGAAGACCGTAAAGTGTCAAGAGAGGTAGGCAGTCATAACTGGATACTTTGCTCCAGTATAAGATTAATTGATATTAACTTATTCGAGATACCTTCCAGTTCTAGTAAATGTATACCTTTAACTTATTAATTAAATTGACTCTTGATAGATTGGCTGTAAGACAATATTAATAATATTGCTTTGATGTTCAGTTTGTTTTTCTTGAGTTATTTATCAAGTAACGAGAATTCCATGACTAATTCAAATGAAACATTAGACTCGAACCAACTATATATTGATATCACTATTGATGGCAGTGATGAGAAGAGTGCTACAGGTACTAAGATTACTTGGGATGAGCTAACCCAGGCTCAAAAAGACTCTCTAAAAGGAGATGATGGTAAAGTAATGACTTGGGATGATTTGACACAAGAACAACAATTGTCAATCACAGCAGTAGCAGCTGCTAGCGCAGAGCAAGCGAGTTTCAGTAGAGATCAATCGGCGGTATCAGCCAACAATTCTTTTCTTTCAGCTCAGAAATCAGAATCATGGGCACGTGAGGCAGAACTACATGTTCAATCAATTGATCATATAAATAATCAAGTAGACTTAGAAACTGTCTTAGCTTCACAAAACTTGGCGCAGGGTCAGTGTATTTATATTGTGGATAGAGATAACGCAAAGTTTGAGGTTGTCTTAACTTCAGATGTGTCAGTGAATGGTTTTGATAATATTCAATGCACTGGTGACCCTAATTTGTCATTGAAGCTAATTGAAGAAGGTAGAATTAGTTCGAAAGCCATAGGCTTGAAGTCGTCGATGAGCAATGCGTCTCCAGCAATCAATGCGTTGATTGCGTACTGCCATCAACCCCCTATTAAGTCAGCAGAGATAGAGGCAGGATTTTATACCTGTGATGATCCTTTAATACCAATTACAAAACCTATAAGTATACGAGGAGCGGGTAGGAGGCAAACAATTCTACATGCTTCAGCCTCTATGATAGGTGACTTTATCAGAGTTGATGATGTTGGATTTAGGAATGAAACTACGGAGTTTTCTAATATAGGTGACGTGGCATATACCCAGCCAAGCAATATATTATCCGGTTGTGTTTTAGCTGATTTCAATATTACTGGTAATCGAAGCTCTTTACAGAATGGCCTAGTTTTCACTCGAAACTGTGATAATGTCTCGGTCTATGATGTTGATATTAGTTACTTTAGTGGTAGCGGTTTATGGTTGGGGGCACGACGCGGAGATCAGCGTGGCTCGGTACGAGAATCGAACTTTAATAAGATCACTCTTAGGTGTTGTGGGGATAATGATGGAACCGCCTCGTTTTTAATTGAGAGAACTGCATCACCAGGTTTTGAATCGTTCGATGTGGTTAATATGTCTGTATTTAACCAAATTGAAGTTATCTTACCTTACGGTCGAGGCCTAGAGATCACAGCAGTAAAAGAGAGTCCTGTAGTAGCCCCACCACTTTATGGACTGCAGTTCACAAATATGATTTTTCATGGTCGTAGTCAAATAATAGGGTATAACGTTGGATCCTTGATTCAAATAGAAGGGTATGTCGCAAATATACATATTCAGGGTGACATATCTTACAATTGGTCAGAGGAGTACGCTGTAACTGTTAAGGCTGCAGCTGATGGTGGCAGACCTATTGATATTGATTTGGATTTGTCCATGCCAGTACATAAATATGGTGTGGATTTACAAAATTACCAGACGATAAAGGTGAATCTTCGCAGTGCATTGGCACAGAAACGTTTAATTAATTATGCCGAAAATTTAACTGGTCAGACAGAGATAACTGTCAATAGTAATGCTCACCTCATTCAAGCCTCTTCTACAGTAACATTACAGGGGATGACACCTATACAGATAGATTTCTCGGATAATGTTGCTGTTGCATCTGAGTTTTTTTCTCAAGGTGATATTAGTATCTCAATAGATGGCTGGGAGGGTCTTGCTCAATATGATCCAGTTACAAATATGTGCTGGTTTACGCCTACTGATCCATCAGCAAAAGGGTCTTTTAAAACTGAGAAAGCTTGGTTAAGTAAGATTTATATTCCAAATGATCGAAAACAATATGTTTCAGGTAATTGGGATGTAATAGAGCGAGGTAGGCATCGAACAGGAATGGTTGATCTCTCTGATTCTATTCTTCCTAGGAATCAGTTTATTAAGCTCTTGAATGGGGAAAATATAGCTGGAAATCGTTGCTATATGGTCGCTTTTAGTGGTGTAGATACAATGATCGGAGTAAGTGATAGTAATAATAATGATGTAAACTTACTTCAATTTAGATCAGGGGAAATAAACCCGATAATAAGACCTCTTAAGGATATAACATTTGCCCATGACTGGAATCAAACTGACTTGGGTTATCTAAGGCTAGGGCCTCATTATCTCTGGGTTGATTCACAAACAAACTTACGAATGAAACCTTCTAAACCAATGAGTGATATGGATGGAAACGTTGTAGGAGAGCAAGTGGAATTATAATACCTCTTGTCATACGTTAATTAGCTAGGCTAGATCTGATAGTTATTGGTTTTGTGTAGTATTTGTCAGATCAAGCTTAGCTTCCTTTTCTTCGTTCATTTGTTGTTTTGCTTTTTTGAATGCTTGAATCCATCCGCCGTCAGGGCTTTTATATAACTCCATTAACAAAAATCTTTTAGCTATTGTTATAAATAGGTTCTTTTCTAAGATATCTACCGTTCCATCTCTTTGAACAATCAGATCAATGCCATCTATGTTTTTGATTACTTTTCCGCTTGCTACTACACCATCTTGATCGTGCAGATAAGCAGCCCCAGGCTCAACTTTTATAGGAATAGCACTACTTTCTGGCTTAACATATATTGTCTTTGTGGAATTATTGAATACATAACCAAAGCTGATACTTCCTATCATTAAGCATGCTAGGGTAATGATAGTAGTAACTATATATTTTAATGAGGTTTTCGTCAGTTCTACACTTTCTTGTTTGTTTGTCATTATTTATAGTTAAAACTCGAATTGATTGTTAGGTGAGTGTGGAAAAAAGAGATTATTCTAGACTCATATTCAATAGGTGAATGTTTGTGTAGATTTTGGTGCTTGGCTCCGTCGATTACCCATAATTTTTTTGGCTCGTTTGCTTTAGCGAACAGTTCAATTGTTTCGGGGAGTCGAGTATGTAAGTCTGCAGTACCTGAAATAATCATTATGGGACTTTTCAGCTTTGATATTGCATCCAATGGTGACAGTTGCTTAGTTGAAATACCCAATCTAGGCTCTATTTGCTTAAACAGTAAAGGCGCTAAGTATTTACTTAGAAAGCCTATACGAAGCTCAAGTCTATTCTGAACGGCAATGTCAATTGAGGAATATACCGATTCAAGTATCACTGCATCAACTTCTAAAGGTTCATCGCCCAGTAGTACAGCTGCCCCACCTAATGAGACACCTATAACTCCTATTGGTTGTTTCGATCGCCTATTTTTTAAATACTTAATTGCACTATTAACTCCTCTAGATTCTATATAACCAAATGAAATATAAGGTCCTTTAGATTCTCCGTGCGCTTGCATATCAATCAATAGAACAGAGTATCCTGCATTTTTTAGAAACAGAGCTCTTTCGACCATTTCCAGTCTGTTAGATCTGAGGCTGTGTAGTAATAGAATGCTCCCTTGATTCTCGGACCCTTTAACAAACCAACCTTGTATAGGGCTACCTTCATCGACGTTTATGGATACGGATTCAGCTCCTAAACTTAGTGGAGGTGGAGAAATTAATAATTGGTTCGGTCTAGATAGTAAAGACCCCAAGTAAAATAGTGAAACAACACAACCAAGAATTAGAGTGCTAAAAAGTATTGCGATCTTTCGCATGAAGGTTTTACCAGAATGATAGTTACAGTGATTATATACTTAACTGACACTAAGAATTTATATATTTCTGCTTCTATATTGAGTAAAAAAGTCATGATTATTTCGCTCCTATCAGACACAGTATTGATCTAATAATAAACGCGGGCTGTATACCCGCAAATTAGGTTTTTAGGAGTGATTAAAGCTTAGTCGAGCATATACAATCAGAGTTTGAGATTGGACTTAGCCCAGCCGGTTCCAATAATGAGCGCGAGAGCAATACTAGATAGCCCCACCTGGCTAACTTCAACGAATAATAGAAACTCTATGTATTTGATTGGTGCATTAACGTGAATTAGTTCATGTATTTTTAGTAGAGAAGGCGGGCCTACCAACATAGAGTACGCGAGGAGATAAAAGCGCTTTTTCCATAAAGTATTTATTGTATGTTTAAGTTTGTTTTTGATCGCGTGATTGCAAGCCTTCCAACCTAATCTAAAGCTTTCAGAGTTTTCAATGGCTTCATGTTTTGGTGTTATCTTATAATCTGAGGTCTTCGTCTGACCGAATTTTGTGTATACGAATGAATTTTTTCCGAATGATTTAATTTCAATATCTTGCATAAGTTTACCCTCGATAGCTGTATAAAAACACAGTTAATAGGGGGCGGTATTTTATTTATGTGTGATGGCTCTCAGTCCCGTTATTATTACAAAACAACACCTTAGAATTTAAGTCTGAATACCAGATTGTGTGTGTGCTATTTCTATTTATCTAAAGTGTTTAGTATTAATTCGTTTTGAATAAATAGCTTGATCTAGCATTACGTTGCCGTTTGTAGATTATTCTTTAGCTTCCAATTTTCCAGCGTATTCAAGTCCTTCAAAGATATCTGGAAATATTTTCAATATGTGCATTGAAGCAAATACCACAACACCGTGATGTACACCTAATGTGAACGATTCTAAACTCTTCAAATCATCTATCGTTTCCGATATTCCTGTACCCAGCAAAATGACACTGATGATTATGTTTAAGTATGGATTGCATGTAACGCGCTTTAAATTCCCTATAAATCGATAAAACATGTGTTGCTCCTTATTGAGAGACGTTTGGCGTTCGCTTCTCTGTAAATTAAGTTGATGCGCTAAGCTGTTGATGATTTAAATTTATAGTCGATAAAAATGCCTGTCGCCATAGACTTTCTTTTAAATGAATATTGATAAATTTGATAATAGTTAGCGCGATGCCTCATTCAAAATTATTAATTTTTACTGTCCCTAAAGCCATGCGTGGCCTAGCTTGAGCTTCTTTTCTGCTTGTAATTGCGTGTAATCGTCTTTTGCAGATATTTCACCTAGTTTAACTCCATGTTTTAGTCTTTAGCTTACTTATTAATGCTCATTTACCGACTCAACTTATGACAGATAGAGCGCTATCTTTTTAAGGCGTTTTGTTTTGGGTTTGGTGTTTTGTTGCTCGAAGTTGTATTGAGTAAATAGTTAGTAACTAGGCGAGGCAAGACGTGACATAAAATTGATGAGTAGGATTTAAGTCGGCTGTATATCACTTAACAAATTACCACCTCTAAGCAGTACTACATGCATTGTGAGTGTGATGAACTCCAAGTTGTATGTTTTTTGAAAGCGTGTTTTTTCTGTGTATATCGATCAAAAAATACTTAATAACAAGACAACCCTTTAGGGATTGCTAGGGATAGAAACATATGACAAGTGTAAAAGATGAATATGATGTTGTTGTTATTGGTTCAGGGTTTGGCGGTGCGATTACTGCCTGTCGATTAGCGCAGTCCGGTCAATCTGTATGCATATTGGAAAAGGGTAGACGTTGGATAAACACTGAGTTTCCGCGTTCAACGGGTGAGGTGGCTAATCACGCGTTTTGGGATGAGAAAGATAAGCAGCAAGGCAGAGGTTTTGTAGAGTACTTGCCGTTTAAGAATATGGACGTAGTACAAGGTGTCGGGGTTGGCGGTGGATCATTGCACTATTTCAATGTTCACATCCAACCACCAGAAATGATTTTTGACCAGCAGCGCTGGCCTGCCGCTATCAGCAAGGAAAGCATGAAGCCTTATTATGATGTAGCGCGGGACATGTTGGCGGCTAACCCAATCACGCCACCGAAAGATCGTGAGCTTCCTCGTCGCTTAGACGTATTTAAATCAGCAGTGGCCACGACAGGGCGTCAAGCGAAGGACATTGATATCTGTGTTCATTTCGGGGAAGACGGTGAAAAGTCACCTGGAGGGGAAACTCAGAACGCTTGTGATTATTGCGGTAACTGTTTATTGGGTTGTCACGTAAACGCTAAGAATACTTTGGATCTGAATTATATTCCTCTCGCTGAAAAGCATGGTGCAGAAGTGCATCCATTGCATCAGGCCGTAAATATTTTACCTCACGGCGAAGGGTACAATATTGAATTTAAACGCTTGCCGGATGATCCTGAAAGCGGTGAGAGTACGCATGGAGTGGTAAAAGCCAAAAAAGTCGTGGTGTCGGCAGGTACGTTGGGGTCAAACGAGTTGTTGCTCCAAAGTCGTAGGAAGGGCAGTTTACCTAAGCTGTCCCGTCATCTTGGTAAGCATTTCTCTGGTAATGGTGATTTTCTGTTTGCGGGAACGCACTACAAAGATAAAGAAGTGGATGCTGGCAGAGGCCCAAGCATTACAGCAGGCGTTGGGTACTTTAAAGGAGACAGTCAGCATATTTATATTGAAGACTTGGGCTTCCCTGATCCGTTCATGTGGTATTTGAATGGAATAATTCCTACGGAAGGCCGTTTATTCAATACCGTGATACAAGCGAAAAACTACTTACTGCGCAGTATTGGTCTGAGTGCTAATTTTGAAGCAGAACGCTTGTTGGACGGTGGCTTCATGACCAAGTTCTTACCTTACTTGGGAATGGGGACAGATGCTGCAGATGGTAAGCTTTCTTTGCATTGGTGGAGTGGTAAGTTGGATTTGGATTGGCGTCATAAGAAGAGTAAATCCATGTTCAACGACATGATTGGTCATTTGAAAGAAATCAGTAAGGAATCCGGCGGTAAGTTCATTAATAGTCCTCTATGGGATTGGCCATCTAAAAAATTGCTAACAGCACATCCGTTGGGCGGTTGTGTGATGTCTGACAACCCGTCGGACGGTGTGGTGAATGAATGGGGTGAAGTTTGGAATTATCCTGGCCTCTACGTGGCGGATGGCTCCATCGTACCTTCAGCCATTTCAGTAAATCCTTCAGCTACCATCAGTGCTTTGTCTGAACGTGTGGCTTTCCATATGATTCATGGTCGTGAGCTGGAAGAAAATGATCCAGAGACACCAGTTAACCGTTAATTGTTTTTGGTTTGCTTGTGGTGTAACTATCAGACTAAAAGACCGGCGTATCGTTGGTCTTTTAGTTGCTAGGGTATGGTAATACACTCGGTTGAGCATTTAACTCAAGGAATCTCAGAGGTTAGGGAGCATTCGTAGAAAAATTTAACCCGTTGAAATTTCCTGTGGCGGTTCGAGCTTTACTTGTGTTTTTAAGAGAGGTTTTGAATGGACTAAGGAGTGGGATAAAAAGTATTAGTTATCGCGATTCCTATCCAAAAACTTTATGTTATTGTCGAGAAAAACCAGAATTTTGTCGTATTGATGAAGTAATCAATATCTGCGAAAGTATTGTCTTGGATATTACGAGCTTAAGCACCTCTCGTATCCTTAGGAGGGTCAGCAGAAATGCTGACCCTTTTTCATATGCTTTCAGTCAAATATTATTATGATTGTAAGCGTTGTTTCTCTTCTCTTAGTTTCAATATCCAGTTATTACTCGTCTCTCATTCCTTAAAATACTCAGAACTTATCAAAGAAATAACGTGACTCCGATTAAGGAAGTTAACGGTTATTGAGTTAATTGTCGTAGGAGTTAAGTTGCGTTGATATTTAGTTTCTTTCTGCATTTAAATTCGCTCAGATATACCTCTTTGGTATAAGTATTAGCTATTGGTATGATTTTTATAATTAATTATATCTATGTGCTGGTTCTGGTTATTCTCCTTTCATCGAATGTATTTGAATATTTTTTGTTAGCAACTTAACTGATCAAACATAAGTGATAGAAAGGGACAATACGATGGCTAAAAATACCTTGACTACATCAAGCGGCGCACCCGTCGCAGATGATCATAACAGCATAAGTGTTGGGGCTCGTGGGCCGTTAACTTATGATAATCATTACCTTTTTGAGAAGCTCGCACATTTTAATCGAGAGCGTATTCCTGAGTGAGTGGTTCATGCGCGAGGCACTGGGGCTTACGGTACTTTTACATTGAAAAAAAGCCTAAGCAATTACACGATAGCTTCATTTCTACAAACGCCTGAAGACCAGACGGAGATCTTTTTACGGTTCTCAACGGTCGGAGGTGGGCAAGATTCCAGTGATTACGCCCGAGATCCAAGAGGTTTTGCTGTAAAGTTTTATACTCAGCAAGGCAACTTCGATTTGGTGGGAAATAATACGCCTGTTTTCTTTTTGAATGACCCTATTAAATTTCCTGATTTTGTTCACTCTCAGAAGAAAGATCCTCGAACAAATACGCCTAATGCTGCTCGTATGTTTGAGTTTTGGGCGAGTCACCCTCAATCATTGCACCAGATGACCATTTTAATGTCCGATCGAGGCATTCCTTTTTCCTTAAGACACATGCATGGTTTTGGTTCCCATACCTTGAGCTTTTGGAATAAGGACGGTGAGCGCTATTGGGTTAAATGGCACTTTAAAACGGATCAAGGTATTAAAACGTTAACGGATGAAGAGGCGAATGGGATGAGCCCCTTTGGCGCTCAGCAAGACTTGGTGGACGCTATTGATAAGGGCGACTACCCGAGTTGGACGGTCAAAGTTCAAATCATGACGGAATCAGAAGCGAAGACATGCAGTATAAATCCATTCGACCTGACCAAAGTTTGGCCTCATAACGATTACCCGTTAATTGAGGTGGGTAGGTTAGAACTGAACCGTAACGTGAATAATTACTTTGCAGAAACGGAGCAATCGGCCTTTGCCCCAAGTAACCTAGTTCCGGGTATTGGTGCTTCACCGGATAAAATGTTGCAGGCGCGGTTATTAGCTTATCAAGATGCTCATCGCTATCGAGTTGGGGCAAATGTAAATCAAGTTCCTGTGAATGCTCCGAGATGTCCAGTGAATCATTATCAACGTGATGGCGCATTTGCGGGTGTTTGTCCTGCGTATGGCGGCGGAGACCTTAAAGAGAATAATCAAGGTGACAGTGTCAACTTTTACCCGAACGATCAAGCTACAGAAGGGGCTCCCGAACAAGACAGTCAATCAGTATCGCCACCTATGCCTGTTTTGGAAGACGCTTGGATTGGTCATCATGATCAGTCGGAAGAAGATTATTACTCACAAGCGGGCGATCTGTTTCGATTGATGAGTGATGATCAGAAGGCGCAATTGGTGGGTAACATTGCGGGAGGCTTATCTCAGGCAACAAAATCTGTGAAGGCAAGAATGGTTGAGCAGTTTACTAAGGCAGATCCTGATTATGGGAGGTTGATCCAAGCGGCGTTAAAGTAAGCGTGTTCTATACAAGTGATAGAAATTAAAGGTTAGTAAATAGCTTATTGAAAATCGATAAAGCCTTTCCATTCGTGGTGAGGCTTTTTATCACGTTGAGTGATTTCTTATCTGATTTTAACTCATAATTTAGTGTCATCTTTGTCAAATGCCTCTTCTTAAACCCATGGTTATGCATTCTGAAATTTTTATGTTTCTTATACTTCCAATCCGTTTTCAGTGTTGCTTCGTATATCTATGAATGAAGTCAATATTTGAGGATAGGTGTGATGTTTATAGAAGGGTTAAAATTACGTGAGCACTTCACTAATGAAGGGATTGTTGTATCGCTGGAGGGGGATGTTTATCTTGCTCTTGAAGTTTCATCTAGCGGTGAAGAGCTAAGCCGATCATCTTCGACATTTAAATGTTTGTATCTAGCTAAGAAGAGGTTAAGGGATAACGGGATTAAAAATATTAATGTGCAGCAAGTTAATTGTTATAACGAAATGATTGGCTTGGAGTGAATGGCTTATCTTTTATTGATTTTTCTCTGACTATTACATCATATTAAATGGGGTATTAAAGTGATGAAAGTGATAAAAAGGCGAGCCATTGTAATTGGTGCGAATGGCGGTATTGGGAGAGCGTTGTGTAAAGCTCTTTCTGAAGAAGATGACATTGATGAGGTAATAGCGATCAGTCGATCGGTGCCTTTATTTGCTTTGGATGGAGATAATATTCATGGTATTTGCTGTAATAATTCAACAGGCGATATTGAATCAGTTCTGGTTCATTTAAATAAAGTGGATGTAATATACTCACATGTATTTATTTGTAATGGTGTTCTTCATGGTAAAGATTTTTCTCCTGAAAAGCGCATAGAGTCTATTCATCTTTCAGCATTAGAACAAGTTTTTTCAGCTAATGTTTATGTCCCTATTTTGTGGCTTAGAGCATTAACTTCGTCTTTATTCTCAGGTCTGAATATAAAAAACAGTTCATTTGTGAAAGTAACTGTTCTTAGTGCACGAGTGGGTAGTATAGAGGACAATCAATTAGGTGGGTGGTATTCTTATCGGGCTTCCAAGGCAGCATTAAATATGATGCTGAAGACCTTAAGCATAGAGTTATCTAGGCGAGCCCCAAGCGTTAAGTTGATAGCTTTCCACCCTGGTACAGCGGATACTCATTTATCTCGGCCTTTTCAAGGTAATGTACCAGAAGGTAAATTGTTTGACGTGAATTTTGTGGCTCAACGTTTAATTACTGTTCTTAAAAATTTGCATCCAGACGGTTTACTTTCGTATGTGGATTGGGAAGGTAAGGATATCCCTTGGTAGAACGCAAGTAACATTTCAGTGATTAAAGAATTATTGATAGTCAATTATTTACTTTCTTTATCTTATAAAAGGGTTGAGTAATTTACCAAATGTTCCAGTCATCGTTAGAGGCGCATCTACAATTGCAAAGCATATGCAATCTGAGTTAGTCCAAGCTTTGGGTTGATGAGTGATTGCGTTATCTGTTGCTATAAAATCCCCGATATCATAACACCCTGCGTTGTCTGAAAACTTTCCAGATAAGACAAGCGTATACTCATTACCTTTATGTGTGTGTTCTGGAAGCTTCTTTCCAGCTGATATTTTGTAGAGTTTGGCATTGTATTGATTGTCAGATATTGGCAGGTTGTACTCTTTTAAACTACGGGCATAGCCTCGCCATTTAATATTTTCTAATGGACCAGACATAAACCTACTTAGTGGACGTGGTATACCTTTATAACTTGGTCTGGGGATAATAATTTCGGGATCTTTATCAAGTTGAGAAAGAATGTTTCCGAAAAGGGCTTCATTCACGTCTGTTTGATGAATGTCGTTAATCAACTCTCCTCCAATGCTAGCGAAAATGTTGGTCTTCTTTTGACATTCAGCACAATTCTCTATGTGTGAAGCGACCATTATACCAAGTGCGTTAGGTAATTTTCCTGCGGAGAATTCAATCAGTAAGTCGTTACTAGGATGATAATTAGCCATGTTATATTTTCTTTTGCCAGAGAGTCTAATTTTTTCATTGCTAAGCGGAGCCTAGACTTAATTGTCCCAAGGGGTTCGCCGAGGTCAGACGCAATTTCACTATGGGATTTACCCTCAAAGTAAACTTTATAAACAATCTGCCTTTGTTCTTGAGATAAGCCATGCAATAGTGTACGAGCGATGTTTTGGTTTAGATCACTTTCTACATCATTTTCCAGACAGCCGGTTTCTGGTTCAGGCCACAGATCATCAGAAATCACGAATTCTTTATTTTTAGTCTTTCTTAGCAGGTCTATTCGTTTGTTTCGAACAATTGTATACAACCATGTAATAGCAGATGCCGCATTAGGGTTAAAAGTATGGGCTTTTCTCCAAACGGTTATAAAACATTCCTGTATTAGCTCTTCGGCCTCATGAGCAGAAGAGCCGCATTGCATTGCGTAGGACTTAAGCTTTGGGGAAACACTTTCAAACAGTTCTTTGAAAGCAACTCGGTCCTGACTTTCCGCAATTTTAATAACAAGCTGATTAAGAGGATTTAGCTTTACGCTACTTTGTTCACTCAAAGCTGTTTCCTTTAGGTTATAAATCGACGAACAAGGCGTTCAAGTGTAAGTTTGCACACGAACTGAATCAACAAATTATTTGTTTTGGCAAAAAAATTCACATCTAGGTGAACTGATTAAAGGGGGGGCTCGTATAGTTGTGTTTGAGATGAGATAAATTATGATTTTTTCTGATGTAGTAATTATTGGATCTGGTCTAAGTGGCCTGGTAGCAGGTTGTAATTTACAAGAGAGAGGAATACAAGTCTGTTGCTTCGAAAAAGCGAGAGGATCAGGTGGTAGGCTTTCGTCTAAAAGACTAATCACCAAAGATAACCAAAATATAAGTTTTGATCTTGGTTGCTCAAGCATTACCGCAAACAGTGATGAATTTAAACAACAAATAAAGCAGTGGATTGATGCTGGCGTTGCTAAGTCTTGGCGTAAGAACTCTGAATGTGAACAGTATGTTGGAGTTCCTCGTAACTCTACCATTACAAGGCATCTGGCGAATAAGCTAAATGTAAACTTTGGGGTTGAAGTTGTCAGAACACAAAAAGAAGGTGAGTTTTGGGTTTGTTACAAAAAGGTTGATAATGAAGAAGTTCCTTTATGTTTTTCAAAGTTTTTAATTTTAGCTGTACCTCCCGAACAAGCTAAGAACTTATTACCTGACTATCACTCATTACGAGATTTTCTAGCCTATCCAAAAACTTTACCTCAATGGGTTTTAATGATTGCCACTGATAGCGCAGAGAGAACAGCTTTAAATTTTTTAGAAGTAAGGATGAATCAGGGGCTTAATTCAAAACTTATTTCGAGAGTTACATTGGAAAGCAGTAAGCCTGATAGGGTGGTTCCAAGTTTGACTGACGTTTGGCAAATACAGGCTTCAACTGATTGGTCACAATTGAAAATCAATTCGGAACCCCAGGATGTGTTTAGTTCGTTGATAAATGAGCTTGAGCGTCTAACTGGCACGATCATCGATGTTAAGGAACACTACCTGCATCGTTGGTTGTATTCCATTCCAAAATCGGAAGTTTCGATAATTTCAGATGGTTACATTTTAAATGATGATGGCTTGGGTTTGTGTGGCGATTATCTTGGGCACAGGCCCTCCTCAAGTGGTGTCGAGGCTGCGTATCTAAGCGGGCACTATTTAGGTCAAAGTTTAATTGTCTAGCTTTTGTAATCCATTTATGAACTCTTCTCGTAAGTAATAGAGTAAATATCAACTTAAGATCAGAGGCTGTGACAATGGAAACGACTAAGACGCCAAAACTCACACTTTCCAAAAAACCTATATTAGGTATTAGTGAGTGTTTAATGGGAAAAGAGGTGCGGTTCAACGGCGGACATAAACGTTCTCGTTACTGCACTGATGTCTTGTCCGAATTTTTTGAATTTAAAATGATATGTCCAGAGGTTGGGATCGGAATGTCTGTGCCTAGAAAGGCTATTCGAATGACGAAGGACAAAGAAAATGTACGCTTGATCGCCAGTGATAATTCTGGGTCTGATTTTTCTCAACCAATGAAAAATTTTGCCCATGATATTGCGCCCAGCTTAAGGGATTTAAGCGGATATATTTTTATGCAGAAATCACCAAGCTGTGCTGTAGGTAGCGGTAAAATATATTCAGAGACAGGGTACCCTGAGCCCGGCGTTAATGGTGTTTTTTCCGGTGAATTAATATCAAAATTGCCTTTGTTGCCAGTTACTGAGGCGGGAAGATTAAATGACCAGCCAATAAGAGAGAATTTTATTACTGTTGTTTATGCTTATCATGAATGGCAACAAACTGTAATTAACTGCTTATCTGCAGAATCGCTACTCAACTTTCATTGTCGATATAAATTATTGTTAAAAGCGCATAGCCCACTTATTGCAAGAGAGCTTGGTGTTTTGCTTTCGAATATGACAATAAAACCACTTTCGGTTCTTGCTGATCAATATATTTCAGGTTTTATGAAAGCGATGAACATTGTAGTGCCAAGAAAAAGGCAAGTGGGTGTCTTACTCAGTTTTAGTAAATACTTAAAGAAGTCTCTTAACTTGTCTGAATTTCAAGAGTTAATTAATCAAATAAAGCACTACAGTGATGGAATCGTTCCGTTAATAGTTCCTATGACCTTATTAAAATATTTTGTCAGTAAGTACCACTTTGATATTAATACAGCAGCTTTGGATCCTTACCCTATATCGTTAGGTCTTAGGAATTCCATATAAAAAACATTACTTAAAAAATGTTTGAGGTGCAGCAATGATACAACTTATGTGGTTTAGAAATGATTTAAGGATTCATGATAATCCGGCTTTAGCTGAAGCCATGAAGTCCGGAACAGTGGTTGCTATCTATTTATTGGCGGAAGGCCAATGGGATAACCATTGTGTTTCAGAAGCAAAGCGATCACTTATTGTGCGTCAGTTGCATACTCTTGCTGAGCAATTGAATAATTTAAATATTCCGTTTTTTGTAAAACAATGTGAATTTTTTGATGAAAGCTCTAAGGTTTTGATTGATTTTGCTTTGGATCTCAAAGCAGAGTCCGTTTTTTTCAATCAAGAGTATGAACTGAACGAGAGTGTGCGAGATAAACAAGTTTCAAAGCATTTCATGATTCATGGTAAGAAGGTATTTTCGTACCATGATTCATGCATGATACCACCTGGCCAAGTATTGAATAAAAGCAATCAACCGTACAAAGTTTTTACTCCTTTTAAACAAGCTTTTCTATATGAGTATTATGACCAAGGTAGGCCCCTTAGTCCTGTTCCATCTCCTCAACGTTCATTACCCATGTCATCGAGCATTGAATTATTATCAGAGATTAAATTAAATAATACATGGGATAAATATTGGCCTTGTGGTGAGAATGAAGCACATGAAAGATTAGATCGCTTTGTTGAAACCTCATTATCAAGATACCATAAAGATCGTGATTTTCCTGCTTTGCCTGGTACCAGCACGTTGTCCCCTTATCTTTCTATTGGCGCTATCTCTACGACTCAATGCATGCGAACAATCATGAGCAGGTCTGATTCGAAAGTCGAATCTATTTGTAAGGGCACATCTGACTGGATGGGTGAACTTATATGGCGAGAGTTTTATCGGCATTTATTAGTATTTAATCACCAGCTTTGTATGCATAAGCCTTTTAAACCTGAAACGGACAACTTACCTTGGAAGCACAACACCAAAGTTTTTGAAGCTTGGTGTGAGGGTCGAACAGGTTTTCCTATTGTAGACGCTGCAATGCGTCAATTAAAAACTACAGGGTGGATGCACAATCGATTGAGAATGATTGTCTCCATGTTTCTTACCAAAAATTTGTTTATAGATTGGCGTTGGGGAGAACAATATTTTATGGCAAATTTAGTTGATGGTGATTTTGCGTCAAACAACGGGGGCTGGCAATGGTCTGCGTCTACGGGTGTTGATGCCGCACCGTATTTTCGAATATTCAATCCAATCAGGCAGTCCCAAAAGTTTGATCCTGACGGTAAGTTTATTAAAGCGTTTCTTCCTGAACTTAGATCGTTGGACAGCAAAGATATTCATGAACCGACTTCTTTCCAGATTCGAGCATTAAACTATCCCGAACCTATAGTTCACCTAGCAGACTCTGCAAAGCGAGCTAAACATTTGTTTAGAAGCTTAAATAATCACAATGAAAGTTCTTTTCTGGACGAGGTTGATATATCTGCATGAAAGATCTAAAGGTTTCTTCTATTCGATTTTCTAGAAAAGCGATGTTAAGTGTAATAAATTGGTTTGATTCAAAGGCTAACGACCAGACTCAATCTATGCACAGTGGGCCTAACAGAATTAATTGGGTTCGATGTCTACCTTTTATTTTTGTGCATGTTTGCTGTTTTGGCGCTATTTTTACTGGTGTCAGTACCACTGCTTTAGCTTTTTGTTTAATCTTTTTTTGGTTAAGAATGTTTTCGATAACCGCTTTTTACCATCGGTATTTTTCACATAAAAGTTTTAAAACAGGCCGATTTACTCAGTTTTTGTTTGCGGTAATGGGTAATTCTTCTTGTCAGCGTGGACCATTGTGGTGGGCATCTCATCACCGACGTCATCATAAGCATTCTGACCAAGATGAAGATTTACACTCTCCTATTTCAAATGGCTTTTGGTTCAGTCACATTGGCTGGTTTATGTCTGATTATGGCTTCAAAACTGATTATTCAGTCATTAAGGATTTAGTGAAGTATCCAGAACTTCGCTTCTTAGATAGATTTGACACTCTCGTACCAATTTTGTTTGCAGTAGCGACTTACTTTATAGGAGAGTTTATAGGGACTTATTGGCCTCAGTCCGAAACAAGTGGGTTACAAATGTTGGTCTGGGGTTTTTTTGTGTCTACAACTTTGCTTTTTCATGCCACTTTTACAATTAACTCTCTAGGTCATATTTGGGGTAAAAGACGGTTTAACACGAAAGATCAGAGTAGAAATAATTTTTGGCTCGCTCTACTCACATTAGGAGAAGGTTGGCACAACAATCATCATCGTTTTGCAGTGTCTGCAAGGCAAGGGTTTTACTGGTGGGAGATAGATGTTTCATATTATTTACTCAAGATTTTGAGCTTTTTTTGTGTGATTTATGATCTGAATCCAGTCCCCTTGCGTATATTAAAGGAAGGATCCAAAAACGGTTGATTGAATCAAACTATGGTGCATTGATATGTCTAATAAAACAGTGCTTGAAGAATTACTTGGACAAGACCCTATTGATTTACCCGAAAATAACTTCGCTCATCCCGAGCAGTTAATAGAAGATTTTAAAAACTTATTTCATAGCCTTAATAAAGATTATTGTAATAAGAAAATAATCGAGCAAGTCTATGATGTAGATATGACCTTTCAAGATCCTTTTCATAAAATAGAGGGTTCTGAAGCATTTACTAAATACTGTGCTGATATGTATGAAAATGTAATTGCTTCTGGCTTTGTATTTCATAAACAAATGTTAAGTGAAAATGATGCATTTTTAACTTGGACTTTTTGTTATTCCCATCCAAAGCTTAAAAGAGGTCGTACCATTTGTGTTGAAGGCTCGTCAGAGGTTCGTTTTAACAAAAAAATCTATTTTCATAAAGACTATTTTGATGGCGGAGCAATGCTATATGAGCACATCCCTTTTATTGGTTCGTTAATCCAAAAAATAAAAGGGCGAATTGTTTAAGTAATATTTATGTCTATATATTACAGGCACAACTTAGGAATTATATGAATGCGAAATAGACAAAGAATTGCAATAGTTGGCTCAGGTATTTCAGGGCTAACTGCTGCTTATTTATTAAGCAAAAAACATGACGTTAGCCTATATGAAGCTAATGATTACCTTGGAGGACATACACATACTAAAAATGTCATGATTGATGGCAATTCTTATCCGGTAAATACTGGCTTCATTGTATTTAATGATTGGACATACCCTAACTTTATCAAACTGATGGATCAACTGGGTGTTCAAAGTGAAGCATCTGACATGAGCTTTAGTGTTAAGTGTGAAGAAACTGGGCTTGAATATAATGGAACAAGCTTTAATGGTTTGTTCTCTCAGCGTCTCAATTTAATAACGCCAAGTTTCTTGAGAATGGTTTATGACATTATCAGTTTCAATAAAAGTGCTGTAACAGAATTAAAGTTTGGAAACCTTGATGAGACGAAAACTCTGGGTAACTTTTTAATAGATAAGGGTTACTCGGATAAATTTATAAAAAATTACATTGTCCCAATGGGCGCTGCAATTTGGTCTTCATCATATTCCGTGATTATGAACTTTCCGTTGAAGTTCTTCTTACAGTTTTTTCACAATCATGGGATGTTAAGTATTAATAACAGACCTGAGTGGCGTGTGATTTCCGGCGGCTCCCAATCATACATTGAACCACTAATTAAGACTTTTAAAGACAATGTCCATTTGAATACTCCAATTAAAAAAGTAATTCGTAATTATAATGGCGTTGTCGTTGTATCTAGTGACGGAGTAGAGTCAGATTATGACCACATTGTATTTGCGTGTCATAGTGATCAAGCATTAAAGATTCTTCATTCTCCTACCAAAGAAGAGAATGAGATACTTAGCTCTATTGTTTATAAAGATAATCAGGTTGTACTTCATACCGATATTCGCTTATTACCATCAAACAAACGGGCCTGGGCCAGTTGGAATTATCACATTTCAAGTGAATCTCATGCTGATGCGATGGTCACTTACAACATGAATATGCTTCAGAATTTTGACATCAAAAACGAAACACTTCTTGTAACGCTGAATAGATGTAATGAAATATCACCGGAAAAAATAATACAAAGCTATACCTACAGTCACCCTGTATTTAATGCGGTGGCTGTTGAAGCGCAACAGCGACACTCTGAGATAAGCGGCATTAACCGTACACATTACTGTGGTGCTTATTGGTTTAATGGATTTCATGAAGACGGTGTAAATAGTGCGTTAAGAGTTGCAAAGTATTTCGGTATAGAATTATGAGATCCGTTGGGTTCGATCATTCCAATAGCGCTATTTATACTGGCACTATAAGGCATAGGAGGTTCCATCCTTCGAGTCATAATTTTAGCTATCCTATTTTTATGGTTTATTTAGATTTGGATGAAATTAATGATTTATTTTCTTCTAAATGGTACTGCTCAATAAATAAAGCCAACGTAGTTACTTATCGTAGAGACGACTTCTTTGGAGACAACTCAAAACCTTTGAAAGAATCTGTTATTGAGTATGTATCGGAGTATCTGGAGGATATAGGTCAAGGTACTCCTCCTATTGTCAGTGTTCGGGGGTTAATGCACCTAAGGTATGCTAATTTTGTATTTAATCCGGTTGTTTTTTATTACTGTTTTGATGCGTCCGACCGATTAGTTGCGATACTTTCTGAAATCACAAATACCCCCTGGGACGAACGCCACGTGTATGTTCACTCCTGTCTATCTGAGTCTGCTCCGTCAGGCTTAAAGAAAAATAAAAAATATGTATTTGAATTCGACAAACAATTCCATGTGTCCCCATTTAATCCTATGAATATGTCGTATCGATGGGTATTTAGTTGCCCGGATGACGAGATTAAAGTACATATGACGAATACTATTTACACAGGGGCAGGCATTGACAGTACCAGTGGTGTTACCCATTTTGATGCAACGCTAACTTTGGAAAAAAAAGATTTTAGTAAGAAATTACTACAAACATTGATCCAATACCCATTTATGACCGTAAAAGTAGTATTAGGCATTTATTGGCAAGCGTTAAAGCTTTGGATTAAACGAATCCCTTTTTACGATCATCCAAACACGTGATAGGCAAGTCAATGCCAGTATAAGCAAATCTTTGAATAATATTAGAGGCTAAGTTATGAGCATTACAATGGCTGTAGATCAAATTTCAATGATAGGGAAAGAGCATGTAACTGCGACCGCTCGTAAACTAGTCCTTCGCCATTTATCAAAATTACATACAGGCTCTTTAATTGTTATTGAAGATGACCAACGTCTACATTTTGGAGAGCTATTGCCTTCTAATCATGACTTATACGCTGAGATGATAGTTAAAGATCCATCTTGTTATCTGGACATTCTTTTGGCCGGCACCATCGGAGCTGCGGAATCTTTTATAACGAAAGACTGGTTATCACCCGATTTGACATCCGTTGTTCGAGTCATGGTTAAAAACCTGAACGTAATGGATGATGTGGATAACGGTTTTGCAAGACTTTCTCAACCGTTGAAGAAATGGTTTCATAAACGAAATCAAAACACACCAAAGGGGTCTCGACGTAACATCGCTTCTCATTATGACTTAGGTAATAATTTCTTTAAGTTGTTTCTGGATGAAACAATGATGTATTCATCAGGAATATTTCCTAAAGCCGAGTCTTCACTGTTAGAAGCATCCGAACATAAATTACAAAGAATATGTGAACAACTTGATTTACAACCAGGAGACAAGGTCGTAGAAGTTGGTACTGGCTGGGGGGGATTTGCAATCTACGCGGCTAAAAATTATGGATGTCATGTAACCACAACGACCATTTCTGACCAACAATACAGACTCGCTAAAGAGCGTATCCAAAGCGAGAACTTGGTTGATAGAATAACATTGCTTAACAAGGATTACCGGGAGCTTGAAGGGCATTTCGATAAACTTGTGTCCATTGAAATGATAGAGGCTGTCGGCTGGCAATTTTATGACACGTTTTTCAACAAATGCGCATCGCTGTTAAAACGTGACGGTCTAATGCTAATTCAGGCTATTACAATTACAGATCAACGTTTTGAAAAGGCTAAAGATGATGTTGATTTTATTCAAAAATATATCTTTCCTGGAAGTTGTATTCCATCGATACAAACGATAGTCACTTCGACAATGAATTCGTCAGATTTGAGGCTAATAAAGCTTGAAGATTATGCTGAACATTACGCAAGAACACTTAATGCTTGGTGTAAGCGCCTTTATGTAAACATAGATGAAATAAAAGGCCTAGGTTATAGCGACGATTTTATTCGTATGTGGACGTTTTATCTAAGTTATTGTGAAGGTGGTTTCTTGGAACGATCAATAGGTGTCTCTCACATGCTGTTTGCTAGGCCTGACTGCAGATCAGCCTAGTTTTAAATGACATTAGGGACTTTATTAAATGGCTATTTCTAAGACAGAAAATAATACCAAAACTCATACTCACGAGGTTATCCAATATGATCGAAGGTTACCTTGTAGGGGGTGCTTAAAAACATGCTCAAACTATACTGTATGTGATGGTAAGCCTTGGCGTATTGAATTGGATCAACAAACAGTGGTAAATCTCACAGAGGATGATCAATGAAAGGGTTAATCTTAGCTGCTCATGGAAGCAAAAAGATAACTTCAAATCAAGAAATTGTGAAATTATCGGAACAAGTTTCGAATTCGCTCTCAATGGACTTTGATTTTGTAGATGTTGGTTTTCTAGAATTGGCTACGCCTAAATTACCTGAGTTACTTGTAGATATGATTTTAAGTAAAAGTGTGGATGAAATAACCATTTTTCCGTACTTTCTTGCCGCTGGTGTACATGTTTCTCAAGATTTACCTGAAATTATCAGTGATGTTCAATTACGCTATCCTGCTGTAAAAATTAATGTTTTACCTCATATCGGTTCAACAGAATTTATGTCTAACTATATATGTGATTTCTTAAAGACATCATCGTCTTGCACTTGAACTGACACCTTAAACCCTTGTTTCATTTCTCAAATATCCATAATTAATAAATTCGTTTGATTTAAAACTCTTATACGACGTGAGAACCTCTTTGGCCGTCGAAAACACTTCGACTATTTTGGCAACGCCAGCAGGGACGCAGGCTTCAACGGAGTTCACTGTTTTGAAGAAAATGTGGATTAATTTATATAAAGGACCGTGTTTGTTAGCGTTGGTTTCTTTAATTGTTATTTATGTCTTTGGTTCGTTTATACCGGTTTACTTTTCTGACTCATTTTCTGCTTTTGTGTTTATTGAAGGCGCTAAAGAATTTGGGCCCTTGATCGGTTTAGTTTTGTATGGTGTGGCCGTTGTTTGGGGCGCATACAATTATTATCGTTACTGGATGTGGAGAAGGGGACAGGGTGATAGTTGTCGTACCTGTGGTTTTCTTGCTGTTCCTCGAAATGGAAAGCACTTAGGCACCTATTACAAATGCACATCATGCGGCAATCATCAAAGTTTTTAACTTTGAACGGTCATATTTTAGATAAAGCCTTGAAGGGCATGAATAGCATGACCTTCGGGCTTTTTTATTCAATATTCGTTCGAGCTAGCAATCTTCGTTTTAACAATAATCATTAGATGAACAATACAGTGCTTACTTAAGAACAAGCTGAATTTCTTGGTTATCAAATGCAATGGTGTCGCCTGAGACGAGCTTTTTACGCTTGCGGGTTTCTACTGCACCATTAACGGATACGAGCCCTTGATCAATAACACTCTTGGCTTCGCCACCACTGTCGACCATCGCTTCAAACTTAAGAACTTTGTATAGCTCAACAGGTTCTTTGGTGATGATTACTTCTCTCATAGTTATTTCGCTCATTTCGAATACGTTTGTTGGCACCATTTCATAATAAAGAAAAATGATTAGCAAGACATGTTTTGATTAAATATTTCGAACTTAATGAAACATTTTAAATCTTTATTCATTAGTTACTGAAAACCCAAAGGGTGAGCTTGAATCTGATATTCAGCGTTTCATCCAGATATCTACTATTTTCGTATATGGGTTTGGCAGTTTAAACCTGATGATTAATACTTTACTTAAGCCGTGCCGTGGGTCAATTTTATATGGAAGAAAGGAACGATAAACCTTCAGATCAAGCAAGCTTACCGTTTGTGGAATGGTTGAAGAAAAAAGAGAGTCAATCTCAGGCAGAGATTTTACATTTTCTACAAGCGAATAAAGATCGCTTAGAGAAAACGCTGGCGGCTATGGATAAACGGTCGTTCTTGTATCGCTTAATGATGTATGTATTTTCATGGTTTGCCGTCATTGCCAGTGGCATAGATCGAGTTAAAAATTTTATCGTAGATCTTATATTAAAGATTCCTGCACCGGCTGGGCTTAAGCAGGGCATACGCGCTTTTGTTGATGAGTTCAGTTTTAAAGGTGTCGTAGAATTTGTTCGGGCTAAAATGTATTCGTTAAAAAAGGCGCCTCTGAACGCTAGAGTTGTGCAATTAATGGATGAAGTGATCAGTCATGCGACGAAACAAGGTTTAGATGTTAAACAGCATTTCCCAGAGATCATCGAGAAATTTGTTGCTCGGAAAAACCAACTTCTTCAACACTCGTTCTTTAAAGAATTCAGTAAAAGTTTCCTAGAACGATTACTGGCTATCCCTTTTTCATTCAACCGATCGATTTCGCCTGTACTGGCAGACAGTGCGTTATGGCATAAACTATTCGTATTTCTAGAGCGCCGGAATATCAAGGACATCATATTAGTTGATAAGAAAAAACGCCGAGTGTCGATCAACCAAGACAGTAAACATGCTGCAGAATCATCACAGGTTGTTCGCACGTTATACGAAGCGTCAGTTCTAAAAGCAAAAGGGCATCGAATCTTTATTATTGGTCATCATGAAGGGTATTTAGGCCCTTATTTTGTTCGAAGTGTTTTTCGTAAGTTGGGTTTTGATAACTTAACGGGTAATTGTAATACAGTGGTTGGTCCTCGAATGTTTTCAAACCTTGTTCTAAAAAGTGGTGCAAGCAACGTGGGTAATTTGTTTTTGACGCTGCCTTCTCAAAAAACGACACAAGTTAAAGAAGCAGGGTTAGCAGAGGCCCTTCAAAAGAATGCTCGTAGAACACAGTTTTTAATCAAGATGCCAAATGCAGGCTTAAAGCTTATCGAAGCAATGAGCTTTGAGGATTTTGTTTCGAGCGTAATTAATTACAAAACCAACTCCGCTCTTCACGCCTCGGACCTTCTTACTCAAGATGAGAAAGATGAGCTTATTACTTATTTGGATAATATCCATGAGTTCGAAACGCTCAATGGGCTGGATCAAGAAGACTATGAACTGTTCAAATCGGTCATGTATGAACCCTTTTTATTGTTTCCAGAAGGTTCTCGTTCGTATACGGATGAAAAAGGCGATGTCACAATGAAGTACGTTAACCCTAGATATATGGAGGCATACTTACGACCAGGGGACGTTATTCTTCCCGTGAATTTGGTTGGAGGTTCCGACATTACAAACGGCTGGCGATTAAGCCCTGCTGAGTTAGGATTGTCCGTCGCTTCGCCCTATGAAGTGAATGCAGAGATGATTTCAAACTTTGAAACAGAAGGTTTGAACGTAATGCGAAAGATTGCTGACCTTGAAAACATCAAACGAGTCACGTTTGACGAGTCGATACAATCAAGAAAAACCTTAGTTTCAGATGCCGCATAATCTTTTATATTGTTATTGGTCTTCTTTCTCTTTATTGCTTGAAGGCCAATAAATTGCTTAGGTGTTCTTGTTGATCTTCAATTTGTTTGATTGCTTGTTTGTAGTTGGTTTTTAAATGCGTTTTCAGATGTCTCGTGGCTTCTGAATATGGAATGTCTTTTAAGCGGCAGTAGAGTGCAAGTGCAAATATGACTTCATTCTCTGACAGGGACGCTTGCCGGTTAGCTTGAGCGTTGTAACAACTGCCGCAACCGCCTCGAAATGTATAGGCTGAATTCGAGAACATCACACCAAAGCCCATGAATATAGCGAGTATTTCAGTGCCTTCAGCAAAATACTCAGGGCCACCCGGCGGCAATTGCTGTGATTGGACGGTCAAGTGTTGCGCCAGTACGTGGGCATAACTCGAAGAAAGGTCCTCAGGCTTGAGTGTTTGTTGTGGGTTATAGCTTATGTAGATCGGTTGTGCTGAACTAAGAACGGGTAATGTGTTTTTGGCTGAATGGCGCTTAAAGCTGTCCACATTCATAGGTTGTACTGGAAGGTTTTGAAAGTGCTCTGGTGGCTGAAGCTGAAAAGGCCAATGGCTTAAACCTGCATGGTTTAAGGTGTGCTTGAATATGTTTTCAGCTTTGGCATGAACACTGTTTACACCACCAGGAAAGAACTGATTGGTCGGTTGTATGAGTTTACTTCGATTAAAAAACTCTTGACTATCAAAGTTTGTAAGTGCCCAGTGAAATGCTTCGAAAATCCAATCAGCACTCTCAGTATCTAATAAAGGTTTGGTTTTAAAAACGTTGAGTAATTTATTAATCATAATTCTTAAATGTGATTCATTTCGTTCGAGATTGGCTCAGGAAGTTAGGGTAAGCCATTCGATAACGATTGAATAGGGCAGTTTAATGATCTGTTTCATTAAAATTGAAGTATAATGTTTAAGATTCGATATTGAACAATCTGTTAGGAAAAATATGAGTATTCAAGAAGTAGCCGTATCCAACAATCAAAAGAAGATGTTAATCAAAGCTGTTCGTAATGAAGACGTGCTTATTCAAGAGGATAACGGTGATTTAGTTGTGAACGTGGCTGCGTATCAGGCGTTTAAGGAAGGTAAAGACCCGGCACCTATAGAAGAGATTTTAGGGGCTGATGTTCTTGATTTTGACGCTGAGTTTTTTGTATTTAGTTAGTCTTGTTCCATGTCAGAAAACCTGACAGACACAAAAAAAGCGCAGTAATTTAATGACTGCGCTTTTTTTTGGCCGTTTTTTAATTAACTGTTCCTTACTGGATATGCTCTATTCACGGCTTATATTTACAACTATTTATTCGCTGTAATAGGCGTCAGACAAACCTTCTACGACGGTGTTTGATACGTTAGTTTGCGCAGCAAGCCACTCTTCAAGGGCTTTCTTATCGTCTTCGGTTGCTGAACCGTAACGGTCACCAGAGCTGATGTAGCCTTCAAAGTTTTCCTGGTTACCACCGCCACCAATCTGAAGATTTCTACTTTCAACAAGGTCTAACAGACCGTTGAAAAAAGCGTTTAATGCCGTTTCATCGCTGGCGTCTATCGTACAGCTAAATGCAAAGCCCTGTACGGCAAATTCACCAACGAATAACTTCTTGCGAAGGCGTTTACTTCTATTCTTTTCGTTTTGCATGGTATTCCTTACTTATAAAAAGTTGTTACAGGTACTGAATCAATGATTACTTCGGCATTAACGGATTGCAGTTTTTAATCGTGACTTTGCCCTGCAGTAAATTACCTTTTGAGTATTCCCGAAAATGGCAAATGTTTGTTTTTGGATCGTAGTTTTCAATCCAAAGATTATCGTCTTTCCACGTTGCCCCAAGGTGTAATTGTCCTTCTGGTACACTCAGCGTCATTACGCCTCCCCAACGTTTAACGAACAATTGTTGGAAATGGAAGAAGTAGGCAGCCCATCCGATGGCCAAAATAATGAGGGCTATGATACCGGCGACTTTCCATTGATGGCCTTTGTTTCCTAGATAGAAGAGGGTTGCGATGGCCAACCCGAAGACCAATGTCCAATAAAGATAGGTGATCATGTCATATCTTTCCTCATTAGTTGTGGGCGAGAGGCGTTTAACTTAACGCTTTTAACAGTTTCTTAATGTCGTTTTGTAGATCGCTATCACTGATTTTAAGCGCATGCTCATCGGCTTTTTTAGCGGATCTTATCGCTTGAACTGTTTTTCCTTCTTGCTGATAAATAATGGCCATGGCATAGCTGATGGATGTAATGAAATCATGTGAGTTGATGTCTTCTGCGTAACCCAATGCTTTTTGATAGATAGGCAGTGCATCATCAGTGTCATCGCAAAAGTCAGCGAGTGTTTCCCATTGAACTGGGTGGTTCTTAACTTTGTCATTTTCGTTGTCATAACAAAGTTGTTTGAGTTCTTCGTAAAGGCGATTAAAAGCAGTCTCATCATTCTTCTTTGCCGCTTTCATTAAGTCTGTGGCAAGTGTGTGAACCTTTTTGTAAAGCTTGGTATTCATAATGGTTTTCCGAGTGATAAGTGCAAATAATGATAGCTTGTTTCTTTAATGGTAGGGATTATAGCGAGATAGGTTGAGTGGGAAAGCACTAATTGAATTTGTTTTTTAAGGGGATTTCTACTGCGATGAATTTTGTTATCAACTAAAATCCCTCTCGAAAGTCGTTTCATGTGCCGCTGTAGGTTAAACGTTCATGGATGACGCATAATAAAAAAGAGGAAAGACTGTGATTAAACAATTGAAAATGACTTTGGCCGCTTCCGTGGTTGCTATTCTTACGGGTTGTTCTGGTGGTGGCGCAGAGATTACTGCAAGCAGTTCAGCAGAACAGATTTACACATCATCCTGTGCTGGTTGTCATAACAGTGGCCTAAAAGGTTGGTTAACAGGTGCGCCTGAAGTGGGCGATAAAGAAGCTTGGACTCCGCTCATTGCAAAGGGTGTTGAAGCTATGACCTTATTCAGCATTAATGGCGTCAACAAGATGCCCGCGAAAGGCGGTTGTAAAACCTGCAGTGATGAACAAATTAAAGCAACCGTTGAATATATGGTTGAGAAAAGTAAGTGAGCCATCCGTTCGTAAGAGAACTGTAAGTAAAATACTTACATTCGTGCATGTCAGAAACTTCGCATCTTCGGAGTACGGGTTTCTGATACTGCTTTTCTAGTGATGAAATCACTCCCCTTGGAAATATTGACCTGGCGTCCTGCCTAGGGCTTTACGAAACATACTAATAAACGCACTTTGGCTGTCATAACCCAAGTCTAACGCAATGTTCGCAATGGGTTCATTGTTGGCGATGCGTGAAATGGCTTCAAGTAATCTGGCCTGTTGTCGCCATTGGCCAAACGTCATATTGGTTTCGTTTCTAAACCGTCGAGCTAACGTTCGAGCGCTTAATCCAAGTTCACTTCCCCAATCGTCCATTGAGCGCTTATCGGAAGGCTCAGTTCTTAACGTATTTGCTATGGTTTTCAAGGCAGGGCTTGAAGGCTGAGGTAGATGAAGAGGAACTTCCGGTGTTGTTTTTAATTGGTCAAGGAACACACTGACTAAACGGCCATCGGGGCCACGTTCATCATAAAGCATATCAAACGTTGCCATGGTTAGAATAAGTTGGCGCATCAATGGCGTAATCGTGACCACTTGGCAATGGTTAGGAAAGTTCTGCGATATTTCTTCCGTAATGTACACATTATGAATCTTGACGGTATGCACTGTGAGCGCGTCATGTTCAACGTAAGGAGGAATCCACACCGCACGCTGAGGGGGAACAACCCAGTAGCCGGAGCCTTGAGCAGACACTTGAATTAGACCTTCTGAAATGAACAGCAATTGGCCTCGGTCATGACTATGAAAGGGGGCGTAAAACCCGGAGTCATGTGCATCTGAATGCACCACCATTCTGCGAGCCACATTATCAGAGTCGTTAATGGTTTGGCCATTGAGCGTGAGCCAATGTCTGGGGGCTTCTGATGGGGTTGCTTTATTACTGGGTTGTGTCCGTTTCTCGATATTTTTTGTCATGCATGTCTGTATACGTCATTTGTCTGGTTAATTAAAGTACTTTTAAGCATTACTGAGGATGTTGAAGGGTACGAGGTGGGGAAATGAATAAATTAAAGCGACCAGAGATGTTGCTATTTTTAATGGCTGCAGCCATGCCAATTTCATTTGGCGTTTGGCAGGCATTGTTGAATAACTTTGCAATTGAGCACGCTGCTTTTGGTGGTGTAGAGATTGGGATTTTACAATCCCTAAGGGAGATACCTGGGTTTTTAGCGTTTGGCGCTGTCTTACTGCTGCTTTATTTTCGCGAGCAAACAGTGGCATTAACCTCTTTGTTGTTGATGGGGTTAGGTACGGCTTTGACGGGATTCTTTCCTACTGAGATAGGTCTGTATTGTACGACGGTCTTGATGTCTCTTGGTTTTCATTATTACGAAACGATCAATCAGTCATTGTCTTTACAGTGGTTCGAGAAAGAGCACGCAGCGCATAAAATGGGAAAAATGGTGGCGATCGGTTCGTTCACTGGACTCGTTGCTTTTGGATTGGTTTGGCTCACGATCGACATTCTCAAAATAGACATGAAACTTGTTTATTTACTGGGGGGCAGTATCACAATGGCAATTGCCGTGTTTTGTTGGATGGCCTTTCCCCATTTTCCTGAAAAAGTAGAACAGCATAAAAAGTTGATACTTCGTAAACGGTATTGGTTGTACTACGCGTTAACGTTCATGGGCGGCGCTCGTAGGCAGATCTTTGTTGTCTTTGCTGGGTTCATGATGGTGGAGAAATTTGGGTTCTCGGCGGGTGAAGTTTCGATCATGTTCTTGGCCAACGGTTTTCTTAACATGGTGTTTGCACCAAAAATAGGTAAGCTCATAGGTATTTGGGGAGAGCGAAGAGCATTAACGGTTGAATATATCGGCTTAATTATTGTGTTTGGGGCCTATGCCTTTGTTTCTGACCCTTGGGTAGCCGTGGCTTTGTACATTTTGGATCATTTGCTGTTTTCCATGGCCATCGCACAGAAGACGTATTTTCAAAAGATTGCTAACCCGAAAGATATGGCGCCCACGGCAGGTATTGCGTTTTCCATTAACCACATAGCAGCGGTCGTGTTGCCTGCAGCGTATGGTTTGCTATGGATGATATCGCCTGCCGCAGTATTTCTAACCGGAGCAGCGATGGCATGTGTGTCTCTGGTGTTAGCTCGGTTAGTTCCAGCGAGTCCTGAGGCGGGTAATGAAGTTGTTTGGTTTAGGAAAGTAACATCAACGCCGTCTGAAAATAACGTTGCGACTTAATCAAATGGAGATGATTGACGCTTTGATATACATTACTCGTTTTTGATGGGAAGGCGCGAGCATGCGATTGATTTTAAGCCGTAAGGGATTTGATAGCTCTGCGGGTGGGTGCCCAAACCCTATTTTTCCTGATGGACGCATGTTAGCGCTTCCAATTCCTGATGCCGATTCCAAAATCGCATATCGAGATGTTGAGTACGATGGTACGAATATTGGAAGTTTGGTTAATCAATTAACCAAAGGTCGCCACAAACCCAACCATAAAGCGCATTTGGATCCGGATATCATTACTTCTGCCTATCCTAGGTCGGATGGGTGGAAGCCCGTATTAGGCCAAACAGGCTCTGCACAGGGGCATTTACGAAAACAAAACGTGGGGGTGGGAGATGTGTTTCTTTACTTCGGTTTGTTTAGAGATGTTGAACGCTATAGACGTCAATGGCGGTTTGTACCGGGTTCTCAGGCGAAGCATGTTCTGTGGGGCTGGATGCAAATCGGGCAAGTCATTAACGTCGATGAACTAGCAAAGAATGAAATCCCCTGGTTAACGTATCACCCTCATCTTCATGGAAAGCCCGACTCAAATAACACAATCTATATAGCATCTGACAGGCTAGAGATTGATGGTACTCGACTCACGTCACTGGATTTAAATACTCCCGACTTAGCTGTGTCTGAATTAAAAGTACCTGAATTAAAACTATCTGAATTAAAACTACCTGAGTTAAAAGGCGCAGGTGTATTTGATGGGTACGCTGATCAGTTATGTTTAACGGCACCGGAGTCAAAGAAGCCGAGCTTTTGGCAACTTCCTCAATGGTTTTATCCGAAAGGCCAACCGCCTTTAACCTACCACAGTAAAATGGAACGTTGGTCCTTAGCGGAAGCGCACTGCAACTTACAATGTGCCGCCAGAGGTCAGGAATTTGTTTTGGATATGGATCTGTATCCTGAATCAAAATATTGGTTAGCCTCTCTGTTGTCGTGATTTCTATTAAAATCGGTGTTTATTCCCAATTTGCCTCACGAATTATGATTATGTCTCACACATAAAGGGGCGAGATTACTCTGGTTGCGGAATAATAAATCGTTAGACTACGGTTCTGTCATCGTTACAAACGATAATCATTGATCATGAATAAGGATGTTGGGAAATGATTGAACAGGAACTTGTCGGATCTATTTTTTTAAAACCCATGCATGGCCCGGAATCAACAGAGGGCTATATCAGTCGTGAAACGTACTTCAAGTCGCTTAAGCAAGGCGCTGAAATTGGCGTTTATGATTCTGAAGGCCGCTTCATCGTAGATGATGAACTCACGACCAAATATCAAAATACAATCCCTCTGATTGCTGATGCGTTGATTAAAGACCCTCGTGATCCTGAATATCAAAAATACAAATTAGCGGCTTTAGAAAAAGGGAATTTATCAATACGCTTAGAATGGGATATAGCTAAACTGCTTGAAACCCGCAATGTCCCTCTTGAAACTGCTCGTTTGTTCCGTAATCACATGGGTTTTACTACGTTACTGCTGGATTTGAATGGCCCGAGTTATGAAGTGGTGACGCCTGACACAATTGATGTAGCGATCGAGAAAATCACAATGTGTGATGCGATCGGAGTTTAGCCGATTCAACTCTTAGTGAAGGCTAGTAATTTGAGCGTGCATGCTGTAGGGGGTTATTCTTAAGTTTTCTAAGATAACGAATTCTACGTACAGATTTTAGAGCACAGACGATCCACCAGCTTGTCACGCAAACCATAAACAACGCCAGTAGGTTAAGAGTTCTTTCTCTTTTGTCTAGGCCAGCTATATCGTGGCCAAATTTTCCTGTTGCTTCACCAAGAAAAAACAGAACGCCGCATAAAAGATAGAACACAATACACATCGCATAAATTTCTGAAGACATAAAAATAATGTAGCGTGTTTTGAACGTCAGTATCATCCATTGATGCATCTATTCGTGTATTTAATTACAAAAGCCTAAGTACTAGACAGTTACTTAATAGTAAAGTTTAACAGTCTTTCAAAGTATTGATGGTTTTTTTGTTGATGACTTTATTGATATTTTTATTATTAGTTGTTTTGTACCAAAAAAAGCACCGAATCAATCGGTGCTTTACTGGCTTTACGAATCAAATTCAGGTTCTAGCGTCGAATTATTCAATAACCAGTTCTGCCGAAGCAGGGTAGGTCGCACATGGGTAAATGCTTTTACCGAGTTGTTGGCCGTTTACTTCTCCGGAAACAAGGTTCGTTCGACAGGTTCCGCACATCCCTGAACGACAGCCGTGCTCAAATTGAACCCCATTGGCTTCTGCCGCTTCCAAGAGTGTTTTGTCATTGTCTTTAGCATCAATGACGAAACGAATGTTCTTGGACTTTAACAGAACGGACACCTCTCCAGTGAATGAGTCTACGGATTGGGACGTGGCCTGAAGTGGGGCGAAGTGCTCAACTTCCAAGTTGTTTAGGTCGTAACCAATATCATCGAGATAAGATAATACATCGTTCTTAAATGGCTCAGGGCCACATAAGTAGATGTGCCTTTCTTTAATGTCAGGATAGGCTTCGATTAATTGACTTGGTAAATAGGACGTCTTTTCTTCTTCAGAATGGCGTGAATAACTGATGTCTACAGAGTTGTCATTCTTGGTTTGTTCCAATTGCTGACGGAAAATAGTTTCATCCGGCGTTCTTGACCGATAATAGAAAGCGACATCAGGCTGATTAATTTGGGTTTCAAAGGCTTTGTAGATTGAATAACAGGGCGTGATGCCAGACCCAGCAGAGATAAACAGAATCTTCTCTTGATCCCGATAGACAAACTGACCTCGCGGGGAGGATATGTCTAAAATCATGCCTTCTCGGCCATACTTATGCAGCCAGTTCGACATCTTGCCATCTGGATTTTGCTTAACGGTAATGGAAACCGTATCTTGCTGTATTTCTGACAGCGTATAGCAACGAGCAACGGGCGTGCCCGTGTTATCAATATCGACGGTCAGTTCAATGTGTTGGCCTGGCAAAGGCTGCTTGAAGTGTTGGTTTGGTAATAACACAAAAGTCTTTGTGTCTGCTGTTTCCTGTCTTACTTCAACGATTTTTGCTTTACAGTCGTAGGTCCAAATAAAAGGATCAAACGCTTCAGTTGCAACGTTCATCGTATTACTGGCAACGTACTCTAACCAATCACGACCGATTTTTTTAATGACCCATGGGTGCAGTGTGTTTTTCATATTATTTAGCATTTGAAGCCTCCTTCTCTAGGAATGAAGGTTCTAATGGCACCGAAGCACTGCGCTTGAATGAAAAGCGCCACAACAACCCAATGTAATTACTGATGGCTTGCCACCAGTTCTTATTGGTTTTATACGGCAGGTTGTACTTCTTGCAGACTTCTTGTACTTCAATTGCAATGTCTGGGTATCGGTGTGAAGGCAGATCAGGGTATAGATGGTGTTCAACCTGATAGTTCAAATGCCCCCATAAAATGCTCTGTTTACGCGTGCCTTTAAAATTCACGGAAGAATCCAGTTGGGAGACATACCACTTACCCTTACTCTTAAGTGCATCTTCCGGTTGAAGGGGTTCAGTTAAGTGCGTGGCCTGAATTGTTAAAGCAATCCAATAATTATTGAGAACGTCTGCCAGCATATTTGCTAAAAAAACTTTGAAGAAGCCAGAACCTGTAAGTAACGCTAATAGAGGGAAGACGCCATATTCCTTGGCCCAGACTCGCCAAACGGCTCGTTGGTGTCTTTTCTTTGCAGCGTCTTCGGTCAGTTCTTCTGTATTTTCAAACGTTGCGTACCCCTTATTTCCTAACGGAAAACGACGTTCTCTGAATTTATCATTCGCACCCAGGTTCTGAGCGTTGAAGTTATAGAGCATGGCAGGGTAAACAAAGAACAAATAAATAGGCACTTGAAAATAATGCCACTTATTGTGAGGTACTTGGGCGTTAGTTCTCAAGAATCCGTGATTTAGATCGGGATCTTTTTCATATACGTTCGTATGAACGTGGTGAATACCGTTATGTTCTTGTCGCCATGCGGCTTCATCAATCGGCGCTTTCCAACGAAACTTTTTGGAATGAAACTGAGGAATACCTTCAAAGGAATCGTACTGGCCATGTAAAACATTATGGCCGATTTCGATGGCTTCTAGATTGCGGTGTAAAAAGAGAAAGGGAACGCCAATCAGAGCCAATGGCCCAGGCATGATCCAAATAAGCCCTCGTCCGATCACTTCAAAAATACGAGAGTAGCGACGTATCTTCTTTATATAACGAATGTCTTTTTCGCCAAGATCATCTCTGTGCTTCGTTTTAATGTCTTCAAAGGCTTGATGAATCTCATCGTAATTTTGTTCGCTGGACGTACTTGAATGGCTCATTTTTATTGTTTCGTCGATTGAAGAACGCGGAAGAGTAAAGGCTCTCGCAGTATTTGTCTACAGCCTTACTTGGCTTACACGTGTTAATGAATTGGATTCTTCGTAAATGCGTGGGTTTTATCCATTATTTCTAAGGATATCTGAGGGTAGATTGATGGTTTTGAAATTCTGGGTTGTGGTTTTCTTACTGCTATAGTCGTGGTTTTAAACTACAGCGAACGCTTGATCGCGTAAAAAGTGTGATCTATGTCTCTTAAATTTCATCTGAATAGATGTTGGATTGTGCCAGTAAAGCATTGTTTGGTGGTGACAGGCATTTTTGATCAGCATTGGGATTTACAGAATGATAAAGACAAGGCCCACCCATTGGTTGAGATGTACTCCATTTAATGGGCGATGGCTTGCATATGGTTATGTGATCAATACGTATTAAAAACGGTTTTCGACCAGTACTTCATTCAGCGGTAATTGGCCGCCTCGACCGTGGGCTGCTTTTCGTGATTTACCCACCGCGATCATCATGACAATGACATGGCTTTCAGGCAGTTTGATCAGCGTTGATACTTGCTCGGGGTCAAAACCAATCATAGGGCAGGTGTCATATCCCATGGCTTTCGCTGCGAGCATCAAGGTTTGAGCCGCCATTCCGCAAGATCGCATGGCCTCGTCCCGCTGGGTTTGAGGCTTGTCGGTATAAAACGACTCAATCATGGGCAATAGCATGTCTTGAGTTTGATGATCTGCATTGGCCCAGTAACGCTCGGGCCTATCGTTCCAAGCGTTAAGATCCGCGCATAAGATCACCAACTCAGAGGCTGCGCCTATTTGTTCCTGCCCCCAACCGGCTTCTTTGATTTGCGCTCTTAAGGTTTTATCTGTGATGCGTACAAAGCGCCAGTTCTGAATATTGTAAGACGTAGGCGAAAGTAGCACCGAGTTCATCAATGTTTCAAAATCTTCATTCGGGATAGTGAAACTCTCATCGTAGTGCTTTACCGCGCGGCGTGTTTGTATGGCTTCTAATGTGTTCATGTGTGGCTCTTTCTGATTGTCCGCTAGTGTTGGAATAAATAGTAAATTGTTTCTTGATGGTTGATAATCCATCTAAAAGTAAAATTACTGTTGAGCAAAAGTTAACAAAAGAGGCCGTATGGACAGTTTTGGTGTTATTGAAATGTTCGTCGCAGTGGTAGAAAACCAAGGCTTTTCGCCCGCAGCAGACAAACTGGGTGTCTCTAAATCTGCGGTGAGTAAACGCATTACCCAATTGGAAACTAAACTGGGTGTGAGGCTGTTGCACCGTACAACGCGTAAGATCAGTCTCACGGAAGCGGGTGAAAACTACTTCGAACATGCACTTAAGGCGTTGTCTGCTGCAAAAGATGCGGAATACGCTGTTACCCATATGCAGGGTGAACCCACGGGTAAATTACGAATTAATGCACCTATGTCATTTGGGCGGATATGTTTAGCAAAACTGATCCCTCAATTTCTTCAAATGTACCCCAAAATTGAAATCAACTTGCAGCTGGAAGATAAGACAATAGATCTGATTGAAGGTGGGTACGACATCGCCATCCGTGTTGGGGCGCTGCCTAACTCAACGCTGGTGGCTCGTAAGTTGATGCCATGCCGGAGTGTGGTGTGTGCTTCGCCCGACTATTTAAAGATTCAGGGTGCGCCAATGTTTCCAAGTGAGTTGATCCAACATAACTGCGTGTTGTTTTCCTATTCGAGTGATGTGAACGAATGGTCGCTTTCAAATTCAGACACAACAGAAACGGTACAAGTGTCGGGCAACTACAAAGTAAACAACAGTGAAGCGTTAAAAGAGGCGTTGGTTCAAGGGATTGGGATTGGTCGATTGCCTTCTTTTGTAGCAGAGAGCGCTTTGACGTCAGGGGAGTTAGTCCCTGTACTATCTGATTATCAACTACCAGAACAAACGTTTTATGCCGTATTTCCCGAGCGCCAGTTTTTACCGGCAAAGGTCAGGGTGTTCATTGATTACCTTATTGAATGTTTCAATGAAGACGAGATGTCTCGTTAAGTCATGTATTAGTAACGCTCTAATAGATTGTTCATTAGAGCGTTCATTCGACCGTTCATTTGGAACAGGTTTTTGGTAATATCTCAGTACTTATCATGACATGCGTGTTAAAGGATTTAGCAATGAAGACCCAGATCGAAGACGTACTGGCGTTTACCCCCAAGGATAATCGTTTAACGGATGCGTTGTTTCGCCCCGTAGAGGCTTATTTTTCCCCTCAAAGTTACGGGACAGAGAACATCCCAAGCGATCGACCGGTGCTCTTCGTTGGTAACCATACCATTTATGGTGTGCTTGATCCGATGCTAATTCTGCGTTCGATTCAGAAAGCCACTGGCAAGTTACCCAGAGCGCTGGCCGATCACATGCATTTTAATGTACCGGGCTGGACCCCTTACGTTGAAAGCATGGGTATTGTTGAGGGTACCCGAGACATTTGCAGCGCATTAATGGAGGATCGCCAATCCATATTGGTGTTTCCAGGTGGCGCAAGGGAAGTATTCAAACGTAAAGGTGAAGCTTATAAACTGGTTTGGAAAGAACGACTAGGGTTCATTGAAATGGCAATGGCGCATGGGTATGACATCGTTCCGTTTGCCAGTGTCGGGCCAGACAACACTTACTCCGTAATGTTGGATGCCAATGACATCAATGGCTTCTTGAGCGAACGGATTAAGCAAACCCAGTTTTATAAAAAGGTACTGAGAAACGGTGATTTAATTCCGCCGATTACGCGTGGTCTTGGCTTGTCGTTGATTCCTCGGCCTGAACGTTTTTATTTTTCATTTGGTCAGCCTATCTCCGTCTCCAGCCCGAAGGCGCGTGGCCTTGAAAATGCGAGTAAAGCGCATTTATTGTCCCTAAGGGATCAGGTTGCAGACGCCATCAATGGCCAGATTGGTGAGTTATTGCACATTCGGGAACAAGATACCGACAAGGGGCTGTTGCGTAAATTTTTGACATCACTTTAATTACCGCGTTAAGAACACTCTCATGGCCTTTGTTTTAAGAGATTATCAGCAAGAAGCCGTTACCGCGACGGTTAAACACTTTAGAAAAAGTGATGAATCCGCCGTAATTGTGCTGCCTACTGGCGCGGGTAAAAGCCTTGTTATTGCTGAGTTGGCGCGTATCGCCAAACGTAAGATCTTGGTACTTGCTCATGTTAAAGAATTGGTCGAACAGAACCATGCTAAGTACGAGAGTTATGGGCTGACGGCGGGTATTTATTCGGCGGGTCTAAAGCAAAAGAATACCGATCATCAAGTCACGTTTGCCAGCATTCAATCCGTAGCGCGCAATTTAGACGATTTTTCTGAATCGTACTCCTTGGTAATCATTGATGAATGTCATCGAGTGAGTGGTGATGTTGACGCTGTTAACTTAGATTCAAATAACGCAGATGAGAATCGTGATGTATGCACTGATGTAACTCATGTTGAGAGTACTGATGGCACAACGAAAGCCAACGAAAGCCAATACCTCCAGTTAATTCGTAAGCTGAAAGCGCATAATTCAAACCTCAAAGTATTGGGCTTAACGGCCACGCCGTATCGCATGGGCGTTGGGTGGATTTATCAATACCATCATCATGGTTTCTCAAGAGCAACAGAAACGCGACCTTTTGTAAGCTGCATTTATGAATTGCCGTTAAATTACATGATTAAGAAGGGCTACCTGACTCCGCCTAATATGGTGGATGCGGCCATTGCGCATTACGACTTTTCAAGCTTGAATCCGAATACCAATGGTCAATACAACGAGCGTGAAGTGAATGAGCTACTGTCTCGCTTTCCTCGTGTCACCCAAGGCATTGTAGAGCAGATTAAATCCTTAGTTATTGGTGATAATGATGTTTCTGCGCAGGATTCAGGCCGACAAGGCGTGATGATCTTTGCCGCAACGGTCAAGCATGCCACTGAAATTACGGGGTATTTGGATGCGGCAGAGACGGCATTAATCACAGGGGAGACACCAAACAAAACGCGTGCCGAATTGATTCGTCGTTTCAAAGCCAAAGAGCTTAAATACTTGGTGAATGTCTCGGTGCTTACGACTGGCTTTGATGCGCCTCATGTGGATTTGATTGCGATATTACGCCCCACGGAATCGGTCAGTCTGTATCAACAAATCGTTGGGCGGGGCTTACGGCTTTCAGAAAATAAAAAAGATTGTTTGGTCATTGATTATGCCGGCAATGGGTTTAATTTGTTTTACCCCGAAGTGGGGGGCGCAAAGAAAGATTCAGACAGCGTGCCTGTGATGGTGCATTGCCCTCAATGTGATTTTGCAAACACCTTTTGGGGCAAAACCGACGATGATGGCCATATCATTGAGCATTACGGTCGTAAATGCTGGGGCGTTGAAGAAACTGAGGACGGCCAACGTATAGAATGCGATTATCGATTTCGGTTTAAAGAATGCCCCCATTGCGGTGCCGAGAATGACATCGCTGCGCGGGAATGTACTTCTTGTCTCGAACCTATTATTGACCCCGATGAGCAGCTGAAAGCGGCTCTTCGCTTAAAAAATGCCATGGTGATTCGATGTGCGGGTATTTCTTTTGCCGAACACAATGGCCGCTTAAAAGTGATTTATCACGACGAAGAGGGCGTTGAGTTGAGTGAATCTTTTGATCTTAAAAACAAAGGCCAAAGGCATATATTTAATCTGCATTTTGGTCGTCGTTTTAAGCAGAGTTCTGAGCCCAGAACATTCACTGACATTAACGAAGTGATTGCGGCCACATGTGGTTTTACCGCACCTGATTTTGTCGTTGCGCGTAAATCAGGGCAATTTTGGCGTGTGAAAGAGCGAATTTTTGATTACGATGGCGCTTATCGTAAAGCCAATGAAATGTAGAGACTCATCAAATAATGGCCAGATATACCAAGAATAAATCGAAAGACAACGCAGTATCCGAAGAAACCAAACAAGAGGCCATGACTGTCGCCAAAGGCATACAAAAGCCGGGGCAGACCAAAGAACAAACCAAATTGATTGCACAGGGCATTCAAAAGGGCATTGATCAGTATAAGAAACAACAAAAAGCCAAAGCCCGTGAGCAAGATAAACTTAAAAAGAAAGCGGCGAATGCCAGTAAAGATTCCGTCGTAGAAAGCGAAATCGAGACTCAGGCCACAAACACAAAATTGCCTTGGGTTTTGTTGGCCGGTTCTTGGGTATTATTTGCGGTTGTTGGGTTTATAGTGATGAAGCCATTGTAAGAGCACGCTATTTTTTACACTAAAGGGAATTACATGAAGAAATCTACAAAAGCGTTTTTATTGTCTGCATTGGTATTTCCTGGTGCGGGGCACCTATCGCTTAAGAAGTTTGTTCCGGGCTTTGCGTTACTCGCGGTCACCTTTACTTCTCTTTATTACGTGGTAACCACGGCCGTTGATCATGCGATGAAAGTGATTGAACAGATTGACGTAGAGACGGCATTGCTTGACCCAGACGCCATTACTGAACTGGCCATGCAACAACCCTTGGGCGCAGACGCAGGGATGATTAACATGGCGATCATCATTGCTTGGCTGATTGGCGTGGTCGATTCGTATCGGTTAGGGCGTAAGGCCGATCAGGCAACAGAAATAGAAACAAAAACAGCAAAAGACGCTTAAGCGTCTTTAGTGGCCCAAATTAAAAACTCTCGATTGCCGTCACCACCTTTGATCGGGCTTTTGATGTAGTTTTGAACGGTCAAACCGAGAGTGTTGCACATGTCTCGGATGTCTTCTTCGACTTTCTTATACAGGGCAGGGTCTTTAACGATGCCGCCTTTACCAATCCCGCTTTTACCCACTTCAAATTGAGGCTTAACCAAGGAGACTAGGTGACCGCCGGATTTCATGACAGGGGCAAGCGCGGGTAAGATCTTCAATTGAGAGATGAACGACACATCCATGACGGTGATGTCGAATCCTTCCTCGTTTTCGGTATGTGGCAAAACCAGCGCGGGATTTAACTCGCGGGCATTGATGCCTTCGTACAAAGTAACTCGGTCGTCCTCTTGAAGTTTGGCCGCCAGCTGATCATGACCCACTTCCACACCCACCACATGCTTGGCGCCTGCTTGCAGTAAACAATCGGTAAAGCCACCGGTAGAGCAGCCCACATCCAATCCAACGAAGCCCGTTACATCAATCTTATTATCGGTTAATGCCCCTTCGAGCTTTAAGCCACCGCGCGATGCGTATTTGTCTTCTTCGTGGCTTTTCACTTGGATTGCCTCGTCACCCTCCAGCTTGAAACTGGGTTTGTTGATGACCTTCCATTTTTCATTCAGTTGAACGGTCACTCGCCCCGATGAAATGATTTTTTGGGCATGGGTACGGGAATTAGCCAGATTCTGTTCAACAAGCAGGACATCAATACGTTTCATGTTCAGTGTCTTTATTGGGGTAAAAGTAGGGTGCAAATGGTCGCGGGTTTAAAGCCGCCAGATTATATCAAACTGAGTCGTTTGAATCTCGCTTGTCATGTTTTTGTCTTATTTTTGACCCCGCATTGAAACATAAGTCACGTAAAAAACTAGCCAGTTAATTTATATGAAGTTATTAACCGGAGATAGAAATGAGTAATGAATTTGTAAAAGGCTTTTGGAAAGTCAGCCCATTGGTTTTGGCCGTCAGCAGTGCATTGCTGGTTGGTTGCAGTGACAGCGACAGTGATTCATCGTCGGATGAGCCCGTCATCCAGCAAGGTACGTTCGTTGATTCAGCGGTTGAAGGCATTCACTATGCAACTGCCACTCAAAGTGGTTCTACAAATTCCGACGGTGAATATAATTTCTTGGCGAATGAAACCGTAACGTTCTCAATCGGTGATTTAGATCTGCCGCTGGTAGCAGCAACAGGCGTGGTAACACCGTTAACCATTACAGGTTCAGATAACCCATACGATGCAGCGGCCAACAACATTGCGCGCTTACTGCAAACCTTAGACTCGGATTCAGACCCATCTAACGGCATCACCATCACTGAAACCGCCCATGCCGCAGCAGCGGGGCTGAGTGTCACCAATTGGGGCGACACAGACACCTTTGAAACAGAAGTGGCCGCGTTAGCGCCTAACTTAATTACCGCCGATGAAGCGGCGAAACACCTTGAAGAAACCCTTAATGACGTTAATGAGACCGCATCACTGACGTTGGTTGGGCGCTTTGCAGAAGACCAACTGCTTGATGAAGGCATGTCTGAGATCGTGGCTTTTCATAAAGCCAGTGACAGCATCATGGTGATTAACGCAGCGGCGAGCCGTGTGGATATCCTAGACATAAGTGATCTATCGAGTACGGAACTGGCATCGCCGTTGACGGCATCCAACATTGAAGCGCGTTCTCAATTGAACGTAGCTGCTGACGTTGAAACGGATGCGTTCACATCCGGTGGCATCAACAGCGTTGCGGTACAGGGTAATTTAATGGCGGTGGCCGTAGAGCATGACAACCAACAACTGAACGGTGTTATTGCTTTTTACTCACTGGACGATCAAGGTACGGCAACCTTTCTTAAGTCGGTAGAAGCGGGTGCATTGCCGGACAATGTCCAGATTTCTTCGGATGGCTTATGGGCCGTTGCGGCTAACGAAGGTCAGCCTTCTAATGATTACACCGTGGACCCTGAAGGCTCCATCACCGTGGTTGCTGTGACGAACGGTATTCCATCCGATACCGGCACTCAGGTAATGTTTACTGCGTTTAATGAAGGCGGCGAACGGGCTGACGAATTGAGCGACGATGTACGCATCACGCAACCACGCCAGACATCGACCGTCGCAACCGACATTGAACCAGAATACGTTGCGTTTTCAGGCGATAACACGCAAGCCTTTGTTTCCCTACAAGAGAACAATGCGATTGCCGTGGTTGACCTAGAAAACGGCACCATCAGCAATATCTTCGGTTTGGGGTACAAAGACCACAGTGTTGAAGGCAATGGCCTAGACGCAAGTAACAAAGACGCCTGCGATGCAGGTGACATCGAAGATGGCGATTGCACAGAACTGAACAATGGCATCAACATTAAGACTCATGCGAACCTACGTGGTTTGTATATGCCAGACACCATCGCCAGTTACACGCAAGGCGGTGTTAACTACGTGGTAACAGCCAACGAAGGTGATTCTCGCGAGTACTTCTTTGAGGTTGCTGATGAAGATGCGTGTACCGCAGCGGGTGGTTTAGATTTTGATGAAGACGACGGTTGCCTAGCTTGGATTGATGAAGTTCGAGTGAAAGACCTTGAAGACCTCGACCTAAGCTTGAACGAAGAAATCTTTACCGATGAAACCCTCACAGAGAGTGAGAACCTAGGTCGCTTAAAGGTGATCAGCACCGAAGGGGATACGGATTCCGATGGTGAATTGGAGACCTTGTATTCATTCGGTACTCGCTCTTTCAGTATCTTTAATGCAGAAACGGGTGCTTTGGTGTTTGATTCTGGCGATGATTTCGAACAAATCACAGCGCAAGCCCTAGGTACCGATGGGTTCAACTCCACTAACGATGAAAATGACTTTGACGATCGCTCAGACGATAAAGGGCCAGAACCAGAAGCACTTGCAGTGGGGAGCGTTGATGATAAAACCTATGCCTTCATTGGTATGGAACGTACGGGCGGCATCATGATGTACGACATCACTACACCGAGTGCGCCAATGTTTGTTCAATACACCATCAATCGCGACTTTTCAGTGGATGTTGAAGATGAACTGACGCAAGCGGGTGACCTCGCACCGGAAGGCATGAAGTTTGTCGCGGCTGAAGACAGCCCAACCGATAATGCGTTGTTGATCGTGGGTAACGAAGTGTCTGGCACGACGACCGTTTACGAAGTGAAATAGCGTTGGCATGAATTAATAAGAAAGGAGGGCTTCTTTTGAAGTGAGGCTTTCTCATAACCGCCGTTAAAAATCCAAGGTACGTTTACTTGGTTCTTTTATGCCGCAATCCTTGGATTGCGGCTTTTTTGTTATTGGTTTGGGGCACGTTGAAAGCCTAAACGCTGTAAAGTATTTGCCTTTAAATATGAAGACTTACCGTTTGTTTCAAGGTCACTGAATGCTACTATAAAACCAGTGCACTTATTCATGACATGGAAAGGTCTTTCAAACCGTAATGACAGCCAACAAAATTCATTTGAACACCTCGCTGGATCTCGTCCCTGACGCCATCTCATCAGAACTTAAAATGGCCGAAGGTTTGATCCATAAATTCTGCAAAGATGAGGTGGCAATGATCTGGTTGTTCGGAAGCTACGCGCGTGGTGATTACATTAATGATCGCCGAGTGGATGAGCAGGGTGTTGTCTCGGAATATAACTCCGATGTCGATATTTTAGTGATCTTGCACGATAGAACCCCCTCAAAGAAATCCAAAATAACCAAAAAGTTCGTCGGCATGGTGGAAAACTCACCTTGCTTGACCTCCGAATTTCACGTCATTTATGAAACCCTAGACCGCTTGATTGAAGGGCTGGAACACAGCGAGTATTTTTACCTCGATGTGGCCAAAGAAGGCGTCGTATTATTTAACGACGGTGTGCAGCTGAATGAACCCCAGCACCTCCCTGATGGCCAACAACGGCGTGACATGAGCATTGGTTATTTTGAAGGCCTGTATGGCCAAAGCTGTGATTCCCAACAGACGTTTGAGTTTCATTATCAAAAAGGCGCCTTAAATACAGCGATCTTCAATTTGCATCAAATGACGGAACGGCTGTTTTATGTGTATTTATTGGTACACAGCCATTACAAGCCGCGAACTCATCGTTTAAATGAATTGCGCGATCAGGTTATTCCTTTATCTCGTGAAATTAAATCAATATTCCCCTTCAAAACCAAAGAGCAACGCCAGCTCTTTGGTTTCTTTGGTGACGCCTACATTGATTCGCGCTACAAGCTAAATTACGAAGTGGACCCAAACGCACTGGATGCCATCATCGGCTTGGTCGCGACTTTTCAACAATGGGTTTATAACGAATGCCTGACTAAGATTGATCGCTTTGTCCCTGAGGACAGCTACTCTCAGAGCCAAACGTTACCTTACCGTTTTTTGGATTTGGACACGCTGAAAACCAAGCCTCTGCCTGAGGTGATGGTGTTGCAGCAGGAAAGACTACTTAGAGAACAACAAGTAGCGTTAGAAGAGTCTTTAAAAAGGGAAGAGCACGAGCGCCAAGAAAAAGAACATGCACTGAATCGTGAAATTGAAACCCAAAAACAGCTTGAACAAGAGCGAGAAGAAAAAGCTCTGTTATTGCAAAAACTGCGTGATGCAGGGTTGGAATAGCGCTGAAGGTATTACGTTAACGGGATATCATCCAGCGGGCTTTGTACAGCACTGCCACCTCGATTAATAACGTGCGTGTATATTTGTGTGGTTTTCACATCTGAATGCCCTAATTGTTCTTGAACGGTGCGAATATCCGCCCCTCGTTCCAGTAAGTGCGTAGCAAAACTGTGGCGCAGTGAATGACAAGACGCGGGTTTATTAATTTTTGCCTTTTTTATAGCCTGCTTAACGGATTTCTGAACGGACGTTTCATCGATGTGATGACGACGAGTAATGCCTGAGCGTTGATCAAAGGATAAACGCGACGAGGGGAATAAATACTGCCACGCGAGGGTCTTTCCTGCATCAGGGTACTTGCGTTCTAAAGCAAAAGGCAAATACACACCAGGAACATTGTTGAGTTGGTCTTGCTGGTATAAGGCATCAACCTTTTGCATCTGAATGGTTAACGGTTCGACCAGTCTTTGGCTTAACGTGACAATTCTGTCTTTGCCCCCTTTTCCGTCGTGAATGCGTATGAAGAGCTTATCAAGGTCAATATCCATATATCTCAAGTGTACTGTTTCCATCAAACGTAACCCTGAGCCATACATTAACCCAGCCAACAATTTGTAATCATTCTTTAACTGTTTAAACAGAAGATTAATTTCATGATGAGTGAAGAATACGGGTAACTTTTTTGCTTTTTTCGCCCGAGTGAATTGATCAAACTTTCCTAAGTCTTGTTTGAGTACTTCTTTGTACATAAATACAAGTGCATTTAAGGCTGTATTTTGGGTGGAGGGAGCCACATTCTGTTCAATGGCCAAGTAACTTAGAAATGCTTCAATGTGGGTTGCATTCATTTCAGAGGGATGCCGCTTATTGTGAAAATGAATGTAGCGTTTAACCCAATAGATATAGCCACTTTCAGTGCGCTTACTGTAATGCCTTAATCGGATGGCTTGTCGAATGGTGTTCAGAAATGGCGAAGACATAATAATTTCTACTGTGTTTATTTACAGTCATAGTATTTGCTATGAGAGCGGGGGAATATACGGAATTATTCTGTATTTTATCCAAGGGTGTAAGACGTTGGGTCTTCAAGCCAAATAAAGTATTGAAATTAAATGATTAATTATGAAACTGTAACGTATCAATAGCGTTCGTTAGCAGAATAGACGGAATGATTCCGCATTTTCTCTGGTGTTTCTAGAATGCGCTCGTAGAACATTGTTGTAGCTCATTGATTTATAGTGAAATTATGGTCGATTAATCAACGGATTGATGAAATACTGGGTGGAATATACGGAATTTATCCGTCTAATTACTGTTGAACTAAACCGCTTCGCGGTAGCTTTAAGACCTAATTTTGCCCTAGTTTTCTGATCATAACTCACACTTATCTTTAGCCATTTCGGCTTTATCAAAGGAGATAAGTTATGAGTCCTCTACGTCAAAAAATGATTGACCTTATGAAGGTC
>JADFAD010000012.1:0-85605 GCA_015665455.1 Oceanospirillaceae bacterium
GGTCACATTGCTCTAGAAAACTTAAATGTTTCTGGAACAGAGATGGTAATTTACGGTCACTAATCTGATCTGTAAATCGTCAAGCTCAATAAAAGGCTGCCTTCGGGTGGCCTTTTTTGTGTTTGGGATTGCGGGAGGAGAATTGTTTTGTAATGTTTTAAAGGAAGACATTGATTTTTTTTTTTTAAATTAATAGAGTGTTGCCTGATTATAAAAATAAAATGAACTTAAGGTGTTGTTATGCGTTATCTAGTCAAATTCTTTTTTCTGATCTTTATCTCCTCTGCTGTTAATGCCGCTGATGTTATTACTGCGAATGTAGCTGAAAAAGATGTTAATAATATTTTTAGACGCGCTTTGATGGGGGCGGCAGCTCAGCTTGATAAGGCTGCGCAGGTGAACCCATTTGCTGTTGTTGTGAAGACTGATGGTAATATAGGCATCTTTGAATTACCCCAAGATAGTAAAAAAAATAAAGACCTGACTGTTGATGAACGTGTTGCTCATATTCGCAGCCTATTACAGGGTGCGGCTGGAACACAATCCATTCGAGGCTACTGTCAAGTGATGTATATTGTTGTAAATCAAGATGGTATTGATTCTCACGGTTTGTCGTTTGAGATTGAGCATGAAGTTGGTGTAAGTATGCAGCGGTTTGTGCCTGTAGAGGTTAATGAAGATACGGGTAAAATTCATTTGATAATTGAAAAGATAATTACAAATAATAAGCCTAAGGTTGTTTTTGCTGAAAAATAGTAGTTTCTCAATTAAAAAGGGCATTTGTAGCCCTTTTTTTGTATTAGTTCGTGACAGTGTTCAAAAATGTGAAACGATTAGTACAAATAATGGTACAAACTGTACTATAGTTGTTCTGTGTCCATCATTATAAAAAGTATAAAAAATGATAGTTACATTATTAGGTTCCCTTGTAGTTGTATTTGGTCTTTTCCATGTAACCAACGTTGAAGAAAAGCCAAGAGATATTGTTTACTTTGAGCAATCAGGTAATCAATATATTCCTTCTTTTCGTGATGAAGCTACTGTAGAGCCCTTGGCGGCTCAGAAGTTTAAAAACATTGTGCGACAGGCGTATGATTACAGTTGTGGATCTGCGGCGTTGACGACTTTACTTGACTATTATTTAGGCCGTAACTTTCAAGAGCGCCATGTCATGGAGGGTCTTCTTGAGTATGGTGAAACAGAGAAGATTGTTGAGCGAAGAGGCTTTTCTCTACTTGATATGAAGCGTCTTGTAACCGCTCTTGGTCATCCAGCTGGAGGATTTAAGGCTACGGTTGATGATTTGGTTGAGCTTGAACATCCTGCTATCGTGCCAATTGAATATGCAGGCTTCAAACATTTTGTGATTGTGCGAGATGTCATTGATGGACGTGTATTTATTGCTGATCCATCCGTAGGAAATATAACTTTTTCTTTGAAACGATTTGAGGAAGTTTGGGATAGAAACGTTCTGTTTATTGTGTTTCCTGGTGATAAGAAACCTTTGAATGCTCTGGCTATTAAGGATGAAGACTTAAGATATATTGATGAGTCAACTCTTCAGGTTACTGCATTTCATGAGAATCCTCAGTTTATTACTACAATGGAGCACATGACTACTACCGAGTTGGGGGGTGTTCAGGAGTATAGGGTATCTGTTACATCATCAGATGGAACAACTTCATTACTTGAATTTGATCAGAACCCGCCTGGGGAAAACCGAATTTATTTTAAACGACAATAACAATAATGAAAGATCGGAAGATAAATATGTATATACCTAAGGGAATGAATTGGATAGTGCCGTTTGTGGCTATGACTTTGGTTTCTCCTCTTTCTCTTGCTGAGAGCAAATCGGAGAAAAAAGCTGAAGCTCGAGACGCTCTCACAAAGCAAGACTCTGATGCAGATGCTAATAAGGCGCTTGAAGAAGTATTTGAAGCTGCAGAGAATAATTACTCTTTATTGAAGAAAGGTGGGAAATCTCTTAATTATAGTTTTAGTTATAGCTATTACGGCGACCAGGCCCTCGACCTTAATGTTGAGAACGGTGCTTTAAGATCTGCTGATGTGACTCCTTCTTCAAATCATTCATTTACTAATACATTTACTTTTGATTACGGGATACTTAATAATTTAACGGGTAGTATCTCCTTTCCTTTGGTCGCTAAGTTTGAAACTCAGGATGATGTTACTGGTTACGGTATGGGTGATGTGTCTATGAGTCTGCGTTGGCAGCCATGGGCTGTTGTTCCTGGTGCAGCAAACAAGACCTTATTCGCTACATTTAGTACAGCAACGGGTGATAGTCCTTACGACATTATTTCTGGTCGTGAGCTTTCTACTGGTAGTGGATATTATTCCATGGGCTTTGGTGGAAGTATTAACAAAGTTTTGGATCCGGTGGTTCTGTTTGGTTCTTTAAGTTATACACATAACTTCGATGTGGAAGAGTTACATCAAGCACGAAATGGACGTCAATTAGAGAAGGTCCAGCCTGGAGACAGTTATTCTTTATCTGGTGGTTTTGCTTACTCCTTATCTTATGACGTTTCTTTAACCGCGTCAGTTCAGGGGTCTTTCACGGATAAAACGATTTTTGACTTTAACGACACCATTGAACGAACAACGATTGGTGAAGGTGACGATGCTCAAGAAGTCATTACTGTTCTGCAAAACAAAGCAACTATTGGGCAGCAGTTTAGTGGTGTGATGAGCTTTGCGTTGGGAGTTCGTGTTAGTCCTACTACGATTATTAATGTTAATACCGGTTTTGGATTAACGGAGGACTCGCCCGATATGTTGGTTGGATTTAGTATGCCATTGGATATATCTGGATTGAAGTCGTTCGCAGACGAATAAAAAAATAATAAAAATAGTTTATTTATTTTATTGGATAGCCTAAATGAAAGCTTTAATGCGCTTAGTGCCTTTGATATCGGCAGTGGCTTTGTCGTGCCCTGTTTTTGTTTATGCTCAGATGGGCACGAACTTAACAATCAGTTCTCATGCTCGTTCACAGGGCAACGCTGTAACTGCAAACCCTCAGGGTGTTGTGGAGTCTATACACTTTAACCCTGCAGGTTTATCTAAATTAGATGGTAGGCAATTAGAATTAAGTATTACTAACGTGCTTATGCGCCAAAGTAATAAGTTCATTGCTCCTGATGATTACGATATTCTCGGGCTGGATGAAAATGATGACCCTGTTGCAAACTCGAAGAGTGTAACTAGTACGTTAGCTTTCTATGCTCCTTCTATTGGTTACCAAGCTCCTAAATTACCTGCTGCTGCTTTGCCAAGTGCGGGCATCTCAATTCAACCTCCTGGTTCTAAATTTACCTTTGCGAACGGAGTTTATGCACCTTTTGTTTTTGGTTATAAGAGGGCTGGTAGCGATCCAGGAGCATATCAAGGTGAAGAGTTGGCAATGACTCGATTGACTTACTTCTCACCTTCTATTGCATATCAATATAATGATGAGTTGTCGTTCGGTGCCTCATTTCAAACATCTTATCAGGCTCTTCATTTGCAAATGGATATGAGGACGCCAAACATTTTGGTTGCTATGGCGGATATTTTACAAGAAGCCTTTGGTTGTGAAGAGGGCGGGGGTGGCTCTGATCCATTGGCACCATTGATTACTCTATGTGGTGGTCGTGTTGGACCTTTTAGGCCGGCGGCAGAAATTACGGTTGACCTCGAGGAACGCTTGTCTCCGTCATATAACTTAGGTGTTCTTTGGGAGCCTACGGATTGGTTTGCCTGGGGCGCTGTATTTCAAAGTGAATCTCAAATGACATTGAGTGGTGAGTTTGAGATGGATTACACAGATGATTTTGCCGGTTTTTGGCAAACCTTTAACTCCTCTATTTTTGGTTCAATAACGGGTGCCATTTTTAATCTGCCTCGTGGTGTGGATAAAGAGATAGGCAGTGCTCGGATGGATTTGACATACCCTATGCATATCCAGACGGGTGTAAAGTTAAAACTTACTCCACATCATACTTTCACGTTTGATGTAGGTTATGCAGATTATGATGAATGGGATGCGTTTGTATTGGAGTTTGATCGCAGCCTTGATATTACAGGTGCAGGTCAAATTCTTTCTCCACAAAACGTGACAAGTAATACAATTACCGTCCCCTTGGAATATCAAAGTGTTTGGTCTTGGGGGATTGGTTTTGAGCATCAAATAACATCACGAATAAGAACTCGCTTAGGTTATGAACCTCGAAAAAGCTCTATTCCTGACGACCGGAGAAATATCCTAGCGCCTTTAGGTGATGTTCACATGTTCAGTAGTGGTTTAGGTTACAGTTGGGATAAAGATACTGAGCTTAGTTTTGATATGACATTTCTACAATCAAAAGAATATATTCCGGCCAATACAAGTGATGGCCTTAATGAGCTAAGTGTAACTAACTTGGTATATAACCCCTATGCAGGTCTTGATGTCGAAACAAAGCTGACGCTCTTGTTTGCAGGTATGACTTTTAGGACAAAATTTTAAGGAGTCGTCATGAAAAACTTGCTGTTTGTTTTTATTAGCCTGTTTATTTTTTCTCTTCAAGTGAGAGCTGCTGGTGTAATCATGGAGTTAGATACAACAGTAATCATTGATTCGTTTACTTATGCAGAGTCAGATCCAGACTTGATTACTAATCCTGTTGTATTTGATGTGGAAATTGATCTGATCGATCCGTTTAAGAATTTAGTTGCGGTTAAGCCTGTAGGTGTTATAGGGACTTTGTCGGACTTGGATAGTGATGCTGATGGTTATTTAAATGCCGCAGAAGACCTCATTGGGACAGAGAAAGACGATGCCGAAAGTAAGGGGGAGATCAAAGCGTTAAATTATGATCCAATAAAAAATTTTACTGAAGAAGAGACTCAGAACCTGTTTTACATTCAACAAGGAGTAATAGGCGAGGGGCAGTCGGCGGACTGGGCGATCGTGGATATTAATCAAGAGGATGATTTGACTGAGTTTGTTCTACAGGGAGAGAATAAACCTGAGGGGGATTTGTCTTTTGCTGCTTGGGTTCCAGAAGTAGAAGGGGATATATACTTCCAAGCGAGAGTAGTTGGAGAAGATGATTGTTGTGAAGTGCTTATTACTCTGGATGAAAAGAATTACGGTGTTTTTGAATTTAAGGAAAGCCAGGGTTGGGTAAACTTTAGGGTCTTTTCAGGAAGTATTTTAAACTCGAATGACTTCAATAGTTTATTTACTATTTCATTTGTTAATACATCTGGGGTTGAATCGAATAATGTGCTTCAGGTGAAGAATCTCTTTGCTGCTTCAACTACTTCGGATGTTGATTTAGATGGTTTGCCTGATAAAGAAGAGCTGTTGTTTGGATTGAATCCGGAAACTCCCTTTTTACAAGAGGGGGGCGAAAATACAGAGCCTACTCCTAACCTTTCAGAGGATGCTGACGCGGATTTCGATGGTGATAAGCTTACCAATATTGATGAGTTAAAGGGGGGGGAGAGTAATTGGACAGAAATAGATACTGATCATGATGGCAAGAATGATAATGAAGATGATTTACCTAGTAACCCTTTAGAAACAGTGGATACGGATAAGGACGGTAAGGGTAATAACGAAGATCTTGATGACGATAATGACAGTATCCCTGATGCAATTGAAGTTCTTTATGATTTCCTTGATCCTGAGGTCGCTTCAGATGGAAGTGATGACTTCGATTTAGATGGGGTTTCTAATGCAGTTGAATATAGAAATGGTACCAATCTGATTTTTGATGATTATGGGCCTTTAATTGTAGGGGTTCCTGAAAAGCTTAGAATCGAATCGACAGGTGCGTTAACTGGTGTTGATTTTAGTCAGGTTTTAGCAAGAGATGGTGAGGCCAGAACAGAGGTTCCTGTTTGGCAGTTGGGAGAGGCTAAAACATATTTTGAGCCCGGTGTTCATACAATTACATGGGTGACTTTTGATGGGCCTAATGATTTCGATGGTAACCCATCTGGTAATAAAACAGAAAAAGAACAAACCATTACTGTTATTCCTTTAGTTAGTTTTAATTCTCCTTTATTACCTCTAGATGGGTCTTCCTCGGAGGGAGATATCTGTTTAGTTATGAATGGTGTATCTCTTACTTATCCGATTAATGTTGAATTGTCTATCAAGGGTAATGATGTAGAGTCAGAGACTCTTTCGATTGTGTTTAATGATAATGAAGTTGAGGCTTGCTCTACAAATTATAACTTCTCAAACTTTAAGAACGGGGATGATATTGATGCTGTTATTTCAATTGAAGATGTTGATAAAGCTGCATTTCTAGGGAATGAAAAACAAGAGGTTGTGATTGATCTTGCTCAGACTCCTATATTGCATTTGACAGCCGCACAAAACGGTATACACACACGAACATTTCTTAGTAGTGATGTTGGTAATGTATCGTTAGTGCTAAATATTGATAGTGACCATAGTTTTGATGATTTGATTATCGACTGGTCTGAGACAGATAATCGTTTGATTGACATTGACGGCTCAGCTAATAACTCAAGTTTTATTTTTGATCCGACAGGCTTAAATGAGGATACATATTTAGTTAAGGTTGGTGTCGTTCAGAATCAACTTGCTAGTTTGCCTGTGGTTTATGAAATGCTGATTAGGGTGATAAATAATTCAACGGATAAGTCATTTGTGCTTGAGGTTGATAGTGATTTTGATGGTATAAGCGATTCTAGTGAGCTTACTTCTCAAGAGAATACCGTTAGTTCAGCCAGTGGAGTAAGCCTGCTTACTCAGCAAGGATTAAGTGTGCAGCTCGGCGATGACGCTTTTAAAAATGGTAACTTTACGGCAGAAATGACATTGGATGATTTTATTAGGGTTAGTGGTTTAACCCCTGAAGGGACTATAGATGTTTCTTCGGTTATAAGCTTTGATGTGAGAGGGCTTTCTGTTGCTGGTAGCCAAGCTTTCATTGTTGTGAAGCTAGAAAAACCATTAGAGACCACGGCTGGTTATTATAAATTAAAAGACGGGGCATGGGTCTCTTTCGATGTGACGGGTCAAGATTACTACGCGTCTACGGCAAGTGTTTCTGGAATATGCCCTGACCCTTCTTCTCCTTTGTATAGAAAAGCCCTAACATTAAGTAAAGGTAACGACTGTATATTTTTAGCGATTACAGATGGTGGTCCGAATGATGATGATTTGCATGTGAATGGTGCAATTAAGGATCCTGGGGGAGTAGGAGATGCGCCTGTTGTTACTGCAAGTGAAGATGATTCGAATATTCGAGAGCCTGTAGAAAAAGCTGAAAGTGGCTCTTTGGGATATTTGATGGGGATGATACTTTTGGCTTTATGTTTCAACAAACTACGCACTAAAAAGAAGTTTGCTTAGTTATGTTTCGTTTATTGTTGAATCTGCGGTTTAGTTTCTTTATTAGTTTGTTGCTTTGTTCTGTAAATATTCAGGCAAAGCAATACTATACATGGATTGATAAGTCGGGTGATTTACATAATAGCTTTTTAGAACGAGAGGCTATCACTCAAGGGGAGGTGGAGCGTTATAGGTCTATTTCTCTATCTGACTTTGTATCTGAAGATAATCGAATTGCAGGTGTTGGTCTACAAGTAAACCCTAAAGCTCCGAAAGAACAAAAAAGGAAATATTTTACTTGGGTAGAAGCTGATGGGAGAACTAATAATACAGAATATGCATCAGTACCTCAGAAAGTTGAAAATAAGAAGATAGTTATCCAGGGCGGTGAGCTTGCTGATGATTTTATAGATGGTGACTTACTTGCTAAGAAAGGCTTTCTTCGTGATGGCTCTGAGAAGCCTTATTATACGTGGGTTGACCCTACTGGTCGCTTGATTACATCAGAGTATAAGCCAGGCCCTGACTATAGCTCTGTGTCTACTGCTGTCATAGATTATACTGATGGACAGGAATTCGTTTATAACGAAAGTGATGTTAACCAAATAGCTTCACTAGGCGCATTAGTGCCAGCTATGAACGCAGAGCCTCAAACAGTTATTTCCGTTGATAAGAAACTTGTACTTAGGTTGCGGGAAGTTTGTTGTAATCAGATACCCGATTCTGAATTTTTATCGCTTAGTTCTTCGGGCTCTGTCTATGAAAAAATTACAAAACTATCGCCTAGTTATGAGTTTCCCACAGGGACTAGCCACTATCTTCCAATTAGTTTACCTGTATCTCAACAATCGTATGGTTTAAAGATCAAGAGCTTTGCACAGAAAGGTCTTTTTTATCCAGTGCTTCTTTTTCTAGATGAGGATAAGGAGCCACTTAGATATGTAACTGATTCAGTTGTTGAGTATCATCCTGAAAGTTGGGATAGATATGCTTATTTAGAGGGGAGAATTCAAATTAAACCTTCTTCTAAAGAACGGTATGTTTTAATTTTTACAACTGAAAGTGACTTAGATCGTGTGATTGATCAGCATAAAAGCTACGCTTCTTTAAAGGGGCATGAGCACTCTAAGCTCGGTAATCTAGAGGTAAGTTTGATATATTGACCTGACTTTTATTTGTTGTTGTGTAGAGTGTCATATGCTAGTTTTTTGACCTCACCTAAAAGTGTTCGGTAGGAGTTGACCAGAACATAAGGCCACTGTCTATTCTTTAAATACTTTTGTGCATTGTTTGTGTGCTGGTTTGTAGTCTCATACAGACACCTTATTGATTGACGATTATGGTGCATTATTTAAGTGTTAGGTTCCACTAGGCTAGTACAAAAAACAGGGAGTACCTGGGTTGTGTTTATGAGGAAACGCGTTGACTTTATTTGGAGTGAAACGAAATCAATAAAAAAGAGCCGAAGCTCTTTTTTATTTTGATCAACTTAGTTTGTTGATGTAGCAATAGTTCCAGTGGTGGTCTCTTCTGAGTCTGATGCGGCAGCAACTGATGCGCCAACAGCTACGGCTGCGGCTCCGATAGCAGCAGCGCCAGCACCTGCAGCACCTGCAGCAGCACCGGCAGCGCCTGCTGTACCAGCACCAGCACCAGCACCAGCACCAGCACCAGCACCAGCTTCAGCTGCAAAAGATCCTGTAGATAGAGTTAACATTGCTACAAATATAGAAATAACTAATTTTTTCATTATATTTCCTTTCTCTTAAATCGTTAATATCGGCCAATATTAAGGACAAGTCCATGCCTTAATAAAGCTACTACAGCATAATTTATTAAGGAATTCCAATTAAATGAATAGATTTTAATGAAAATATTCGATCGTGATTGCATGAGTAGGCACAAACGTTGTAAGTTATGCGGTTCTAAATGGTCGGGTGCTAGGTTAACTACCGCCCTAATGTTATGGATGTTATTACAAGGGATTGGAAGTATATGCTTTTTCGTCTGATAATAGGCTTGTTTTTTTCTATTTGGATATTTCCTTGTATTTCAATTGCTTCTGTAGCAATACCGCCTCAATATCAGTTGATGTTTCAAGATCTATCTCCAAATGAGAAGGCTAAGGCATTGAAACTGCTAGGAAGAAATGGTTCTTCGGGGTTGCGACAGGAGGGACTGTCTGATCCGAGATTGTTTGCTCCAAGGTCGAATTCATATATGCAATATACAGGTGGTGTTAATAATTCTAAATTAAACCTGACAGGCTCTTACCCTAAGGGACTGCTTCCTTATGAGTATTTGACATCAAACTCTCAGAATGGTGTTTCTTATAGGATGTTGAGGGGGGTAGAGGCCGAAAATTCAATTCACCGTGATAGTTATCTAGCTGACTTAATATCTTCTGATTCAGATGCTTTAGATCCATTCAGTAACCTGAGATCATTTGGTTATGATCTGTTTGCTTCTACCCCAACTACTTTTGCTCCTGCTACTGATATACCTATCCCTAATGAGTATATTGTTGGGCCGGGTGATAAATTTGAAATTACTCTGTTCGGGAAAGTTAGTGCGCAACATTCGTTGGTTGTAAATAGAGATGGGAGTATTAATATTCCAAAGCTAGGGTTGATTCGAGTGGCTGGTCTTGAGTTTCGTGATGCCCGAGAAGTAATTCTCTCTAGAATTAAAAATCAACAGATTGGTGTTTCTGCTGCTATCACCATGGGTGAGTTGAGGTCAATGCGAGTATTCGTATTGGGTGATGCATGGAAGCCGGGATCCTATACTGTTAGTGCCTTATCGACGATCTCGCATGCAATAATGATGAGTGGTGGTGTAAAGGAGAGTGGCTCCTTAAGGAAGATTCAGTTAAAGCGTAATGGTGTATTGGTTGTTGAGTTTGATTTGTATGATTTTCTACTGCAAGGGGATACATCTAAAGACTTAAAGTTGCTACCGGGTGATGCGGTTTTTATCCCCCCGGTGATGCGAACTGTATCTTTAGCAGGTGAAGTTAACAGGGCAGCTGTTTATGAGTTGAATGACGAGAAAACTTTAGGGGATATTATTCAACTTGCAGGAGGTTTTAAACCTACTGCTGACAAGACTTATATACAGATTCAGAGAATTGAAAGCAATGCAAAGCAAGCTTTAATGGATTTTGATGCTTCAGATGCTGAGGAGTTAAATTTAAATGTAGAGTCTGGCGATCGATTGATGGTCTACTCTGTTGTAGAGCATTTTGAGAAAGTTGTTGAAATTAAGGGGCATGTTAAACGAGAAAGAAAGTATCAATGGTTTAGAGGAATGACAGTTTCTGATGTGTTAGGTGATATTTCCATTTTTAAAGATCAAGTTGATCTTCGTTATATTCTCTTAAAACGCATAAGTAAAGAGAATAGGGCTATTGAATTTAGGTCGATAGATTTGGTCCCTATTATGTTAAACCCTGCTTCTGTTGGGAATATATTATTACAACCAAGAGATGAGTTGACAGTAGTTTCCTTGGGAGAAAATAGGGCTGTTCAGTTAAAGTCAATTACTGATGAGCTTAAGTATCAGGCTGATGCATTTGATGTGCCGAAACTGGTGGAGGTTCAAGGGGCAGTCAATAATCCTGGGATTTATCCATTCGTTAACGGTATGAAGTTGTCTGAATTGTTTGGGATTGTGAAGGGGTATGCGCGAAGTGAATTAGAACCATATAATTTATTTGGGGTGATTGAGCGGGTTGATCCACAAACTAAAGCTCGTAGTTTTAAAACCTTCTTGCCTTACCGAGTTTTAGTGAATTCAGATGATGTACCTTTGTTACCTGGAGATAGAGTCTTCTTCTTTGATGAAGAACATATTAGTTACTTATCCTCGGCAGATATTCATGATGTTTTGAAAGGAGAGGAGCCTTCTTCGTTAAAACTGAAAGGTAGTGGGGTTTTGGTTACTAAAGAGTTAAGAGATAAAACTGATGCAATACTTCATCGAGGTGGTGAATCAGGAGCCATATCTATAGAGGATGGAGGGGGGTTAGCTGGAGCTAATATTGTCACTGAAGATCAACAAAGCTCTATTACAGGGTTGTGTCGAGGCTTGATTCAGTTGGCAGAGGTTGTAAATAGTGAAGGTGGTAATCGAATTAAAAGGGCTATTGCAACTCAAGTGACTGCTGACCAATTATCCCTCAAAAACGTTATGAAGTGTCCGGAAATTTATGAACGCTTTCCATACTTGCTACCTATATTAATGGAGTATGTTGTGGCTGTGCAGGGAGAGTCTCGAAGCCCTGGGTTGTATCCGTTAGCTGAACCATTAGATACTGGCTTTTTGATCGAGTCGTTGGGTGGTGTTACTCAGGATGGGGATCTTACGCATGTAGAAGTAGCTAGAGCTCGTCGGCCTGATTTACAGGATGAGATATTTAAAGAGGTGGATTTAGTAAATAGTAGTCAGCAAGCATACCCTGGTGACATAATTAGTATCAGACCTAAAGAAACACTTGTTGAAAAAGGAGTTGTTCGTTTAATAGGTGAATTTAAGTATCCAGGTGTTTATAGCTTTAAGAAAGGTGAAACCTTATCGGAACTTATGAATAGGGCAGGAGGGGTAAATAAAGATGCATATCCTTATGGGGCTGTATTTACAAGGGAGAGTACCCGAAAATTAGAGCAAAAAGCTTTTCGTCGTGCTGCTGATGAATTGAATAGCTCTCTTTTTACAGCTGTGGCAAGTGGGACATTTAAATCTTCTGGAGGAGCAGGAGGGATTTCAATGTTACAGAGTTTAACAAAAGAGCTTGAGGAGACAGATGCTTTAGGCCGGATAGTTGTTGAAGCTGATCCTTCAATTTTAGAGGTAAAGCCTGAATTAGATATAAAACTAGAGGTGGGTGATGCATTGTTTATGCCAAAAAGAACTAGGACGGTATCTGTTGTAGGGCAGGTGTTGAACGCAGGGACGTTATTATTTGATCCTAGTTTTGATGCTGTTGAGTATTTAGAGCAGTCGGGTGGCTACAATGATTCAGCTGACGAGGATAGAGTTTTTGTAGTGTTGCCTAATGGAACTGCTCGAAGTCTTGAGTTATCTTGGTGGGGGTATAAGCCGACTAATATTCCTCCTGGATCAACAATTATTGTTCCTCGTGATACGCGACCCGTTAACTGGTTATTACTTACGCAGAGTGTTACTGATATAGCCTCTAAACTTGCAATTACAGCTGCGTCACTTGCTACATTGTCTAGTGACTAACCAAACTGAATTTTTTACTATTAAATTATGAATAAATTAATGACACCAGATAAACAGGCTGAACTAAAAACAAAAGAGGTTGACTTGCTTGAGTTGTTACAGGCTGTTTGGGTGCAAAAAATAAAAGTTGTTATAATTGTTTTTGTTTTCTCTGTGATTTCTGTTGTTTTTGCGATGTCGAAACCTGACATCTATAGGTCTCAAGTTTTATTGGTTGCTGCGGATCATCAAGCTTCACGTGGTGGGTTGTCAGCGCTATCTGGTCAATTTGGTGGTCTGGCTTCTCTGGCTGGAGTTGATTTTGGTGGAGGAGGTGGAGGCGTTACTGAGGCGCTTGCTATTTTAAAATCTCGCCACTTTATAGTTAACTTTGTACGAGATAATGATTTACTTGTTCCTTTATTTGCATATAAGCCAGTGAGGTTTTCAAAGTTAGTTAAGATAGATCCTAAAGTTTATAATGAGCAAGAAGGTACTTGGGTTAGAGATATAAGTCCTCCTTACACGAAAGGACCGACTGATTGGGAGATATATAAGTCGTTTTCTAGAGTGTATTCCGTTAATCAAGACAAAGGAACAGGAATGATTCTTCTATCTGTCGAGTGGTATGACCCTGTTCAGGCACAGCAGTGGGTTTCTTTATTGGTCGAGAAGATAAATTCTCGTATGAAGAATAGAGATGTTGCTGAGGCTAGGAAAAGTATTCAGTTTTTGCGTGATAAACTGCAGGAGACAAGTTTGGTGGATCTACATGAGTCTTTGTATGGTTTGATTGAGGCTCAGGCTAAAACTATTATGCTGGCAGAGGTTCGTGAAGAATATGCTTTTCGAACTATTGATCCTGCTGTTGTTCCTCTTGAGAAGTCCAAACCGAAGCGAGCATTAATTTGTGTCTTAGGTGCCTTAATGGGTGGTGTGTTCGGTGTTTTCTGGGCCTTGTTTTCCTATTTTGGGGGACGTAGAAAAAGTTAATAGAGTAAAAGTTAGCTATATAGGTGCTGAGGGTAGCAAGCTTATCAATTGTCTTCTCTAAGTTAGGGAGTTCTAAAGGATATGATTAAATAGGATGTATTGTTTTGAAAGGGAACTTGTCTACTAGGGGGGTGAAGTGCCTTAGAATGGTTGTTTCAGTTATTCTTGCTTCTATTTCTTTTTGTTTATATTCCACCTCTTTGCTTGCTAATGGATACGGCTCTCTTGTTGAGGCTCCTGTTTTGTTCACTCATTCTGATTTTGGGGGGGTTGGCTTACTTCAGGTACCTTCGGCTCGAATGGCTCCCGATGGTAGTTTTAATGTAAATTTCTCTCATGTATCTCCATATAATAGAACATCTATCTCGGCTCAAGTATTACCTTGGTTAGAGGGGACTGTTCGATATACGGCTATTACGAATAGAAAGTACGGTTCAGAAGAGTTTTCTGGTGATCAAACTTATAAAGATAGGGGGTTTGATATTAAAATCAGTCTAATGAATGAGGTGAGGTATCTCCCTGAGGTTTCATTGGCATTGCATGATTTTGCCGGTACAGGCTTATTTAGTTCTGAGTTCTTAGTGGGTTCTAAACGATATTTTGATTGGGATTTTACTCTTGGGCTTGCTTGGGGGAATGGTGGAGCAGGTGGTGGAATTAGAAACCCCTTTTCTGTTTTAAGTTCGAAGTTTGATGTTCGTGATTCGGATTCAGGTGAGGGTGGGGATGTTACCTTTGGGAATTACTTCTCCGGTGAAGAAGTGGCTTTAATAGGAGGGGTTGAGTATTCACCTTTGGGGGTAGATTGGTCGTTCAAGGTTGAGTTGGATGGAAATGATTATGCTCATGAAGGTCTAGGTAATCGATTAAGTCAAGCTAGTCCTATTAATTTTGGAGTTGTGTATCGCTTGAGTGATTTGTTTCGTTTGCAGTTTGGTTTAGAGCGAGGAGATACATTAATGGCTGGTATTCAGATGGGAATGAATTTTGGTTCTGAGTATGCTTTGATGCCAAAGTTTGATATACCACCAAAGAAAATAAATCCAAATTTTAATGATAGAAGAGGGTTGGTGGATGCGGTCAACAAAGAGGGGGGGAGAATTCAAAAAATCCTTAAAGAGGAGGGAGTAGTAATCGATGCGATTGAAGCAACAGATAGTCAGTTGACAGTTTATGCTAGGCAGAATCGATTTAGAGATCAGGCGAGAGCTGTAAGTAGGGCGACTCGTAGTTTAATTAATCAGTTGCCCATTACGCTGTCTAGTGTGCGGTATATCAATCGTGAAAAGACGCTTAACACTAATGAGGTATTGGTTTACGTTGAGCCATTTAAGAGAGCGGTGGAAGATAAAATACAAGCCGGATATGTAGAGCCTTACATGATGATGGATGAGGCTCCAATAGAAATATCAGAAGACGCTACTCTTTTGGCTAATTACCCTGCTTTTAACTGGCGTATACGACCGGTGTTGTCGCCCAGCTTTGGTGCGCCTGAGTCTTTTGTTATTTATAAGTTATGGTTAAAACTTGCTTCTGAAGTCCAGGTTACAGAAAGGTTGAGCATAAATAACGTATTTAGTATAAATATTCATAATAATTACGATGAGCTAGATCAGCCTTCAGACTCTCTTTTACCTCATGTTCGTTCTGATGTTAAGGAGTATGCGAAAGAGGGAGATAATAGCATACAACGAATGCAAATGGATTATATTTGGAAGGTTTATGAATCAACATATTCTCGATTCTCTGCCGGTATATTTGAGAGTATGTATGGTGGTGTTGGAGCAGAGTTTTTGTACAAACCTATAAAGAATCGGTTGGGGGTGGGTTTGGATGTAAATTATGTTAAGCAGCGCGATTTTGATCAGTTATTTGATTTTAGAAGTTACAATGTAGCCACTGGGCATCTTACAATGTATTATGACACTCCGATTAAAAATACATCAGTTAAGTTAAGTGTTGGCCGTTATTTAGCAAAAGACATTGGTGGTACTATTGATTTAAGTAGGCACTTTAAGAGTGGAGTTGTACTTGGTGGTTGGGCTACCTTTACAGATGTTTCCTCTGAAGAGTTTGGTGAGGGAAGCTTTGATAAGGGTATCTATATAAAGTTTCCATTGGATCTTTTCTTTGTTGAATCCCGTAAGGACAGTTTAATGGCTTCTTGGCGCCCGCTTACCAGAGATGGAGGCCAGAAACTAAGTGTGGGTAACCAATTGTATGGATTGGTTAATAGGTAATTATTAAGTTGGCTTTTTAAACTTATTGGTTGGGTTGTATTGTAAGTGATAATGAATATTACATCAGGAAAAAATGTAGTTGTTATACCTGCTAGGGGAGGCTCAAAAGGTATTCCTAGGAAAAATTTGCGGCCAGTTGCTGGCTTTCCAATGATTTATTATAGCATTAATGCTGCACTAAATGCGCGGAGTATATCCAGAGTTATCGTTACAACAGAAGATGAAGAAATAGCTCTGTTTTCAGAGAGATTTGGGGCTGAAGTAATCATGCGACCACCTGATTTAGCTGATGATGTAATTCCCCTTGATCCAGTTATTTTGCATGCGGTAACTGAGGCAGAGGAGGAGAATAATGAAGAATATCATATCGTTGTTACTGTCCAGCCAACTTCACCTCTGATTCAGAGTTTTGATATAGATACTGTTGTTGAAAAGATAAAGAATGATGACTTAGATACTGCTCAAACAGTTGTTGATGATAGGCATCTTTGTTGGACTGTCCAAGATGGCAAGGCTTCTCCTTTATATAATAAAAGAGTCAATAGACAGCTTTTACCTGTGAACTATAGGGAAACAGGGGCTGTTATTGGGTGTACAAGAGGTCAGATAGATACTGGGAGTCGTATAGGAAAAAAAGTGGGACTGGTTGAGGTTCCACAGAATAGAAGTTTTGATATTGATTCCTTTTCTGATTTGTTTTTATGTGAGGCGATGTTAAATAGAAAGAAAATAGTTTTTACTGTTATTGGCCATTCTGCTGTAGGTTTAGGGCATGCTTTTAGGGCTGTTATGCTGGCTCATGAACTAGTTAACTATGAATTGTTGTTTATATGTGATGAGCAAAGTGATTTGGCAATTAATTATATCCGAGAGCAGAATTACAATGTTCTAGTTTGCCCAAATGGTTGTGAACATTTGGCGACTGCAGTAATAGAACAGAATGCTGATATGGTCATAAATGATATCTTAGATACAGAAAAAGCATATATAGAATCAATAAAACAGCATGATATTAAAGTTGTAAATTTTGAAGACTTAGGTTCAGGCGCGGTTGTTTCTGACTTAGTGGTGAATGCTTTGTACCCGGATGTTATTAAGTCTAGTCATATTCTTTCTGGCGAGAAATACTTCTGTGTTAGGGATGAGTTTCTTTATATAAACAGAAGAGAGCGAACTGATAGTGTACAAAGGGTGTTGTTGACTTTTGGTGGTGTTGATGAAGGGAATTTAACTACACGAGTTCTATCTTCGATCTATGATTTTTGTCATGAAAGAGAAATTGAAGTCGTTATCGTTCTTGGTCCTGGTTTTGAGAATAAGAACGCTCTCGAGAGCTACATGAGTGGTATTAAAACTCTCAGAGTTAAAGTTTATGATAAAACTAAGCGTATATCTGATTTGATGAACTCTGCAGATATTGCTGTTACTTCTGGAGGGCGGACAGTATTAGAACTTGCTTCTTTAGAAGTTCCTACAATTGTTATTTGCCAAAATAAGAGGGAGACTACTCACTCTTTTGCCTCTAGTAGAAATGGTGTTTTGAATTTAGGCTATAGAGGGGATGTCTCAAGAGAGGATATCCTAAGTGCTTTTGATAAAATGGTAAATGATAATAATTTTAGATCTGAAATGTCACTCAGGATGGCGGCTTTGGATTTGACACTCGGAAAGCAACGAGTAATTAAAAAGTTAGTGTCTTTAATTAAATAGCGTCATTAATTACATAGAGTAGGACTAATATTTTGAAACCAGTATTTAATATCGATGACTTTATAGTTGGTGATAATTTAAACCCTTATATTATAGCTGAAATTGGAGTGAATCATGAGGGTGACATTGAATTGGCAAAACAGCTAATAGAAGAGGCTGCCGAAGGTGGGGCCCATGCTGCAAAATTTCAATCTTATAAAGCAGATAAAATAGCTTCTAAAAATAGTCCAGCATACTGGGATCAGCGAAAAGAGAAAACTGATAGTCAATATAAGCTATTTAAAAAATATGATAGTTTTGGTGAAGAAGAATATCTTGAGTTAGCAGAACACTGTTCAAAAGTCGGTATTCACTTTATGTCGACTCCTTTCGATTTGGAGGCAGTCGACTTCTTGTCACCTTTAATGCCTGCGTTTAAAATAGCATCTGCAGATATAACTAATGTTCCTTTGATTAGAAAGTGTTCTAAACAAGGAAAGCCTTTGATTATATCAACTGGTGCAGCTTCATTGTCTGAAATTGAGTTTGCTTTAAATATAGCTCGTGAGGCTGGGGCAGAGAATATCAGCTTACTTCATTGTGTTTTGAATTATCCTACTCCAGAAGAAAATGCACAATTAGGCTTTATAAAAACATTAAGTAGTATACACCCAGATGTAGTTATTGGTTATTCAGATCATGTGGCCCCTGATGCCACAATTAGTGCACTTGAGGCGGCACTGTTATTGGGTGCTTCAATTTTGGAGAAACACTTCACGCATAATAAATGTTTACCGGGTAATGACCATTATCATTCAATGAATAAAAGTGATCTCAGATCATTTGTTGATAAGGTTACTAAATATAGGGCTATGATCTCAAGTGATTCTAAAGATCTAAATAAGGAGTCATTAGCTAGGTCGCATGCTCGTAGAAGTATTGTAGCTAATGGGAATTTAAAGGCTGGCTCTATAATTCTAGAGAATGATTTAATTGCTAAGAGGCCTGCTCACGGTATTAGTCCTGTTCACTGGGATGATGTTGTTGGAAAGAAACTTATTATGGATATTCCGGATGATACATTATTAGAATGGAAAATGTTCGAATGAGTGAAAGTTATGTTATTTTAACAGGAAGTAAAAATAATGCTGGTGATTTTTTAATTAAGCATAGAGCGAAAAAACTATTTAAGGAATTAAGATCTGATCGTGAAATAATTGATGTTGATGGCTGGTTGGGTTTTGATGAATCAACTTTAGAGTTAATAAATAGCTCCAAGGCACTTATTTTATTAGGAGGACCATCGTTACAAAAAAACATGTATCCAGGTATTTATCCTCTAATTCCTGAGCTAAATAAAATACAAGTGCCAGTTACAACTATGGGCGTTGGTTGGAAGTCTATAAGAGGGAATTGGAGTGATACATATGATTATCCATTGTCACCTAATACGTTAGATTTATTAAATAAATGTAGTGATTCTGGTTTGCCCATGAGTGTTCGGGATTATCATACGCAGAGCGTTCTCTTTCATAAGGGGTTTAATAATGCTTTGATGACGGGCTGTCCTGCATACTATGATCTGAATAATTTAAGTGATGATTATGATGCTCCTACATCATTAAATAAAGTGGTGTTTTCTTTGGGGGTTTCATTTATTGAAAGTAAATCAATGATGAACTTAATGAAGGAACAGATTCTTAGGTGTAGAGATAGGTTTAGTTCATCAAAGTACATAGTGGCATTTCATCATTCATTGAATACAGAAGAATTCATGGGAACACATGGTGCTAGTTTGAAGCATAATTTGGAGCATATTAAGTTTCGAGATTGGTTGGTTCGACAAAAAATTGACTATAAGGATATTTCTGGATCAGCAGAAAACTTAATTGAGTTTTACTCTTCAGTAGATCTGCATATCGGATATCGGGTTCATGCGCATATATTTATGAGTAGTATAGGGAAGTTATCTTATTTGATAGCTGAAGATGGAAGGGCAAAGGGAAGTAAAGAGGCTATAGGTGGTCTTGTTAGTAATGGTTACAATGACTTCCAGGTAGGGCTGTTATCTAAGGTCATGAATAGGTTGGTTGGAGGTTATGATCGTTATACTGCGAATATAAATTCCACAAAAGAAGTATTGATGAATATTGATTATGAAATTAATAATAATTTTCATAGGGTCGCTCTTTCTAAAAACAATATTCAAAAGAACTTCAAATTGATGTCTAAATTTATTAAAAAGCTACCATGATGGTATGATTAATGAGCAAGGGTTTGTATGAGTACTATCTATGGCGAGGCGTATATATTGGTATAAAGCCTGTTAGTCTCTTGATTACAGCAAAGTTTTTAAGTGAGGGGGTGGCAAACTACTTGTCTTTGTCAATAATCATCTCTAGTGTGTTAATGGCTTCTCTATCGTTTGGCTCTTATAGATCTTTATTAGATCCTGACTCTGATGATAATTTACTTAAGGCTAGTGAAAAAAATAGGCGATCATTATTTATAGTAAATATGGGCATCTTGTTTTTTATTGCTTTTGCTGTATGGATATTTTCTTCTGAAGCTACTTTTGTTGTCTTTATTTTTATGTTTGTTGTTACAGAGCATATGATTCATGATGAATCCCGCTTAATACTTTATAGCGGGGATCGAGTAAGATGGGCTAAATTGAACTCTATTAGGACATCTTTTATTTTGATAGCTCCTTTACTCTGTTATTTTACAGGAGAACAATATCTAGTTAGTTGGATGTTTTGTCTTTTTGTTATAAATTTGATTTATTCTTATAAAACTGAAGGGTTGATGTATGATATTTCCGTATATAAAATTAATCAGAAATTTCTAAGAAACTATTTAGATCACTTTAATTACTTTCAGTCATCACTCATAAGTAAGTTGAGTCAACAAAGCGATAAAATTATTTACGGGATTGTTCTGTATGAGACTCTCTGGATCTATACTTTAACGGCACATTTGGCCAATATAGTACTAACCTATTTTGAGATTGTTTATATGAGCAGATTCAAAAGTAGGATTTTAAAGGTGAAAGACTTCGGTTTCTCATTTATAAATAGGTCGCAGACTTTTCAGATGTTTGTTGTTTCGTTATTGGTTGTTGTTTTATATTATATTATATTTGAATTTTATTTTAATGAGGTTGATTCAAATATCTATATTTTGTTATTTCTTTTATTTGGTAATTATATAATGGCAACTAATATGATGAATTCGGAAAGATTATTTTGGAAGCTTAAGAGATCAAAAGACTTTCATGCAATCGAGGTAAAGTCATTTATAGTTGGTCAGTTGTTCATAACGCCATTTATTTTGTTTTATGGATTTTTTGCATTTTCCAAACTACCTGCATTATTCTCAGCTTCATTTAAAATTATTAAGGCGAAAGAGTGTTTAAGGAAATAAGAGGTTTATTGTACTCAGATTATCAGTTGGGGGCCTTCCTAGAGGATGTTAGGCTTGGTCAACTTCAGTGCAATAATATTGTTGTTGTAAATGGTGATAGAAGGTTTTGGGGGGTTGATTCGATTAAGTATGGTTTTCTTGCTCAGTTTAAACAACTCTCAATAGATACTTACTTAACCGAAGTTGGGGTATGCCCAAAACATGTTGTCTTAATGGTAAACCATATTACTGCTGAAGACTCTCCTGAAGGAAGCGGTGGTGGCTGGCATGTTGATTCTGTCCGTAATCAATACAAAATGTTTATGTATTTAACAGATTGTAATAAGGTAAGCTTTGGACCATTGACACTTTATTCGAGTGGGAGTGCTTTAGTTGATAAGATCGTAATAGCTCTTAATTACATGATGGGGAATAAATTTCGTTTTAGTGAGAGATTTATAAATCTGCTTAAATATTTGAATTTTTGTTCGAAGCCGGTTCTTAAAAATAAGAATGAACCTTTTTTTGTGAATACTTCTTATATCCATAGAGGAGAAGTAATAAGGGAAGGTGAAAGGGTTTTAGTTACAGCTTATATGTTTGAAAAAGATATACCTGCTTCAATTAGAGAGAGAATTAGTGGTTAATCATAATTATACAATGAAGAGGATTAGGGAGTTAATAGATATCAGATATAGTAAAGACCTATATCTTGGATATGGAAAATCTAATACTTATCACTTTTTTTATGGGCTTAAAAGAATCCTTATAGAAATAGTAAGATCTCTAATGTATTTTTTTTCTTCATTAAGAAAAGTAGAAGTAAGTAAGCCTGAGTTAGCTGTTTATAGTACTTCAAATCAAAAACGAGCAATTTCTAGGTTGATAGAAGTGGAGGGAAGGTCTACTGAGTTGGTCGAAATATGTGAGTTGTCCACTGTATTCTGTTTTTTAAGATTTTTTGTTTGGAGTTTTAAATTAGTTTTTTATCCTGTTTTTTTTATTGCTTCTAAAAATAAAGAGGGGGTTTATTTTTCGTGTTTTACTTCTGGTATGGTTTTTTATAATTTATTCTTGCGTCGATCACTTATAAATAGAAATGTTGAGTCCCTTATTATATCGAATGATCATGCTGGTGATATCTATATATTGTCTATTTTAATAAGGGGGTGTAAGAGTATTCATGTAACTTATGTTCAGCACGGTGCTGCTAAGCGAGAGTTTCCAGAAAACTATTTTGATTCCATTTACGTAAACTCTAATGAGTATCTAGGTGTATATAAGGGATTAGCACAAAATAAAGATGTTTCTATTTTAGTGTTAGATTTAGATGTTGCTAAATTTTCTAAAGGTCGATTGAGAAAAGTAGATTTTTTAGTTTGTTTTTCTCACCAGTTTCATATATTGGCAGTTATTCATCTTTTTAAATCAATTAATAAGCTAGAAGGAAAAACAATTAGGGTTAGGTTTCATCCTTCAGATAGATTTATAAAAGCAAAGACTGTATTTATCAATTCTTTTAGTAAGTCGGTTACGATTACATCACAAGAGTATAGTTATAAAGCTGATTTTTCATCGGCGGAGGTAATAATATGTGCTTCTTCTTCTTTACTTCTTGATGGTTATAATGATGGTTGTTGGGGTAGACTTATTTGGTATAAACCAATTGGTTTGCAATGGGATTATTATAACCTTTCTGATAAAATAGACGTGCTTGAAACAAAGCAAGAGCTTGAAGAATATCTACATGCGATTTAGTTTGTCAGTATTGTTTACATATATATTTATATTTTATTTGACTCCTTTGTTTTTGTATTTTGGTTTTGGTGGTCATGCTAATTTTATTCCGTTTGTGATAGGCTATGAATATTTTATATTCTTTCTTCTATTCTTTGGGACTTGGTTTTTTTCTTATCTTGTTTTTGTAGGGCTTATTAAGGTATCAGTTAATAGGGTTATAAATATATTTAAGTTTGAGTATTTATGGCTTTGTATATCTTTTGTCTCTATGGTTGTTGGCTTTTATTTTAAGTTGAATTATGGGCTGGATTTTAGACAGTCAGGTGACAAGCTATCAGATTCAGGAATAATCCCTAAATTGGTGTTTTTGTTAAAACCAGTTGCTATTTCATACTTTGTTTATCATATGTTTTGTTATCATGCTATTAAACAAACAGGGGTTGTTTTTCTTTCCAAAGTTTTATTTCTGTTTTTTATGATTTTTACTTTGATCGCTTCTTTTGAAATGTTGATTATCTCTCTTGTTGTTTTTCAGATAGTATCAGTTAAAGGCTTTTATCGAGTATTTTATTCAAGGGTAGATATAGGTTTTTTTAATCGTTATTTGAAATTAGTTCTGTTGGTAATGTTTGGTTTGTTGATATTATCTGGTGTTGTTTTTGTCGGTATCGCAAATAAAACAGGAATGGATGATGTTGGTGAGTATTTTAGTTCTAATGATGTTGTAAGTAAATTACTCTACTACTTATACTACCGACTATCTATTTTTAATTCTTCTCTTGCTATTTATGTTTCCAAGTTTAATTTTGATTTTGACCTTTACTTTAAGTCTATATCTATTGTTGCTGAGTCTTTTTTGTATAGAGTTTCTATACTTGTAGGGGCTGCTATTGAAAGGCCCGAGTTAACTAATATGAATAGATTGAATTATGAAACTATATTTGTCAATCTTAAAGATAAAGAAATTGGTGCTTCTCCTGGGGTGTTTGCTTCTTTTTCAATGTTGATGCCTGCATATGCCGCAGCAATATTATCTGGTCTTTATTTCTCATTTATCTCTAAAGTATTAAATGGATTTGTTGTTCCTGGTAATCAGCATAGATTTTCAATGATAGCAGTATTTCTCATGATATATTATATGTTCCCATTCTTACATAATCCAGTTAATAGCTTTATGTCTCTTGGGCCTGAAGTCTTCAAAGCTGTTCTTTACTTATATGTACTTATTATTATTAGTCTTAAACTTACCTTTGTGAATGATCAAGAGTATTATTAGATGAACAGAGTTTATTCAGTTGATTTTTTACGTGGTCTCATGGCAATTCTTGTTATGTGTTACCACTTTGTGTCATGGGGGGTTTCTGGTTTAGATTCAAGTAGTTTATTTTCTCGATTTGGCTTATATGCAGTCACTATATTTTATTTGATTAGTGGATACTCTTTAGCTTATGTGTATTTTGATCGTGATGTGAGGGTGAAGAGTTATTTGTTTTCACGTTTTTTTAGAATTGCACCTTTGTTTTACTTAGTATCAATTATATTTATGTCTAAGTTATTGTTGACAGGTGCGGATTTAACTTTTTATGGGGTTTTCTTAAATTTCTCATTTTTATTCTCTCTTTTTGATCCTGGTGAATACTTAGCTACTGGGGCTTGGTCGATTGGAAATGAAATGTTTTTTTACTGTATTTTTTTAATTATATTAAAATCATCTGATTCTAAAATGTTTTTAATTTTATTTTTTATTATGTCAGTTTTATGTTTGATTTATTTTAGGTTCTACGAGCTGGATATGAATGAAAGTCTATCTTCTCAATGGGATCTTTACATTAATCCGATGAATCATCTAGCTTTTTTTCTTTTTGGCGTTGTTACTTATGTTTATAGGTTAAATAGTTGGATTAAAGGCGGTTTTCTATGGGTTTTTGTTTTAACTTTTGTTGTTGCTTTTTACTTTTATCCGGTGGACGGTGACAGAATAAATATTGCTTCAGGTTTTAATTTCTTAGTTTTTTCTTTATCTTCTGTTTCAATTTTTATTGTTTTTATTATTGCAAATAAATTTGCATTTATGAAAGGGAAGTTAAGTGAGTGGTTGGGAGAGATATCTTATTCTGCGTACTTGGTCCATCCTATCTGTTGGTATGTTTTAAAGCATTCATATCTTACTTTCTTTGATGGTGAGTTGAATTACTTTGTATTATTTGTATTTGTAATTATAACTTTACTTGTTAGTAGCTTTAGCTTTAGGTTTTTTGAAAAGCCTATAATGAACTATGGAAAAAAGATGATTAATAAAGGTGGCTTGTCTCGTGCTAGTTAGTGTGATTACTCCTTCTTATAATTCAGAGCAATACATTGTTGATACTTATAAGTCCCTAGCTCTTCAGACTTATACCAATTGGGAGTGGTTAGTAACGGATGACTGTTCAACTGATTCTACATATACTGTTTTAGAAGGTTTAATGAGGTCAGATTCAAGAATTAAAATCTTCAGAAATACTAAGAATTTAGGGGCTGCCGTTTCTAGGAATAACTCTATTAATGAATCTAAAGGTAGGTTTATCTGTTTTTTGGATTCTGACGATCTATGGAAACCAAATAAACTTGAAACTCAGATTGAATTTATGAGGGAGAGAAAGCTATCCTTTACATACTCAGAATATGATGTGGTATGTTCCAAGGGATTATTTATTAAGAAAATCTCAGTACCAAAAGAAACTACTTATAAAAACTTGCTTAAAGGGAACGTGATTGGATGTTTGACCGCAATGTATGATACGAAATATTTTGGTAAGGTTTACATGCCGGTTATAAGAAAGAGGCAAGACTTTGGTTTGTGGCTAAAGTTATTGAAACGATCAAATAAAGCATATGGAATTAATGAGTCTTTAGGGTGCTATCGTGTTAGAAGTGGTTCAGTCTCCTCTAATAAAGTTAGTGCGGCGTTATATACATGGAAATTATATCGAGATGTAGAGAAGCTAAACCTATTAAAGTCTATTTATTACTTTTCTTTCTATATTGTTGGTGCGTTTGTTAAACATTTTAGTATTTTTAATAATGATTAGAAAGGTTTTCTGATGAGTCTTTTAGTAACTGGTGGTAAAGGGTTTATTGGCTCTGAGTTATGTAATCTATTAAGAAAAAAAGGTTATATTTTTCGTTATTCTTCCCGTGATCGTGAAGATTTATCTAAAGATCACTTTTATGTTTCTGATATCAGTTCGGGTACTGATTGGGAGGAGGGGTTGATTGGTATTAAGGCGGTAATTCATTTAGCGGCCAAAGCTCATGAAAAAAACTCTAAGAAAGATGATGTTGAAAGTTATAGAGTAGTTAATACTGAAGGAAGTTTAAATTTAGCAAGACAAGCGGCTGAAGCTGGAGTTAAGCGATTTATTTATATTAGTTCAATTGGTGTAAATGGTTCGACTAATAGCGATGACTTTAGTTCATCAAGTAATCCTAATCCTACTGAGCAATATGCTATTTCTAAGTATGAGGCTGAACTTGGCTTAAAAAGAATTTGTAAGGATTCAGGTATGGAGTTGGTGATCGTTAGGCCTCCTTTAGTTTTTGGCAGGAATGCACCGGGAAATTTTGGATTACTTGTTAAAGTGGCTACATGCGGTATACCTTTACCTTTTTCTGGTATTAATAATATGAGGTCTTTTGTATCAGTTTGGAACTTGGTTGATTTAATTGTTGAATGTGTAACTAACGCGAATGCTCCTACTAATACTTTTCTTGTAGAAGATGATGAAAGAGTATCAACTTCAGATTTGTTAAAAAGAATAAGTATTAACTCAAATAAAAAACTATACTTATTTTATTTGCCAAAGTTTATTATTAGGTTTTGCTTTATTATTCTAAATAAAAAAAATGCATATAATAAGATTTATGGATCGCTGACTGTAGATGATAGTTTTACTCGAAATACACTTGATTGGAAGCCTCCGCTGACTTTTGAACAGGGCTTGTCTAGGTCAGTAGATTCTTAATGCTATGATTATACAAAGTTATCGTCAAGATATTATATTTCTTAGAGCGCTATCTATACTTTTAGTGATTTTTTTTCACTTTGATTTATTATTCTTTACTTCTGGGTATGTAGGAGTAGATGTTTTTTTTGTCGTTAGTGGGTATGTAATAACAAATAAAATTTTTAAAGAGTGTGTTACAGAAACTTTTAGCTTTACTGGGTTTTATACCAGCCGGATTCGACGACTCTTTCCTGCACTTTTAACAGTTCTTCTTATAACAACACTTTTAGCCATAGTATTTTTGTCTAGTAGTTCTCTTAAATCTTATGGCTTGTCTTTATTTTTTTCTTCACTTAGCTTAGGAAATATATATTTTTGGTCGGAGTCCGGTTATTTTGAAATAAGTGCATTGTATAAACCGTTGTTGCATACTTGGTCTCTTGCTGTCGAAGAGCAATTTTATTTGATATGGCCTGTTTTGTTTTATTTGATATTTAAATATTGTCGAAACTGGATCGTAGTTTTACTTGTTGTTATGACTACTCTGTCAATAATTCTTGTTGTGGTTTCTTTTTTTGAAGTTTTGATTGTTGACCGTTTATCCCAATTTTATTTGTTACCGTTTAGAATATATGAATTTTTATTTGGTGCTGTGATTGTGTTTTTTACTCGGAAACGGAAATCCAACTTCTTATTTATTTTTGGTGTATCTTTAATTGTTTTTTGTTCGGTTGGTCTTTTTTCTATTTCTGATGAGTATTTAAGATTGTTGTCTGCCTTAGGTGCTTCTATATGTATATATAGTAGATCAGGGCTTGGAAATAGACTTGGGACAATGAATTCAGTTTCTTGGCTTGGATCGAGAAGTTACTCTTTATATTTAATTCACTGGCCTCTTTGGTTTTTCTTTTTTTATTATTTTCAAAGTGCTCTAAGTTTAGATATTAAACTTTTTCTTTTTGTTTTTTTGGCTCTGTTATCTGAACTTCTTTATCGCTTTGTAGAAACAAAATTTAGGTATTCAAAGGGGATCTCCGTAGAACGCTTGTTAACATTAACTGTTGCTATTTCTATTCTAGGGTTGCTTCTCTATTTTTTTAATGGGTTTCCTGAAAGAGTTGAGGATAAAAAAAATAGAATTGTAGATTACGCTACTAAATATAAAGATGCTATAAACCCGAATCTTAATGATGCTAATATTGGCAAGTTGTTACTGGTTGGTGAGAGTCATTCTACTCATTTTGTTAACTTACTTCGAGGTTACTATAATAAGAAAGGGTATTTGGTGGATAATGTGGCTGTTAGCGGGTGTGTACCAGTTGTTGATACCTTTGTGGTGAATTCAGTTAATGATTATGAGGTAGATAAGAGGCAAGATAATTGTAAGCGCTTTAATCGCTTTAAGCTAAGATCACTCTTAAAAGAATATGATGGGGTTATCTTATCTGCTAGATGGTCGCTTTATACTGAAGATTCAATCAGCTCTTTTGAATCGCTTGAAGAAAGAACTTTTCGCTTAGTTGATTTGTCATTTAACGGTAAAGAGGGTCTTTCGTCAGAGAAATCACAATCTGTTTTTGAGTTGGCTATGAGGAATTGGGTAGAAGAGCTATCATCAATAAAAAAGCCCGTTTTACTTATGGGACAAGTCCCTCCTTTGGGAATAGACTTAAGGGATTGCATTGGTGCACCATGGAAAAGTATTACTGATTGTGAGCCTATGCTAAAAAGGACTGTGATTAAAGATAGATTTAGGACTCATATGGAGTTATTCTACCGCCTTGATTTGTTGTATCCCAGTGTTGTTTTTGCTGATAGTTTCAGTCTTCTATGTGGCTCTAACTCGATTTTAAAGTGCCCTTTGTTTATTGAAGATGTTTTTCTTTATAGGGATGATGATCATATAAATATGAGGGCATCTGAACACTTGGTCAATTTATATCGTCCGCCTTTGGATCGCTTTTTTAACGTTCTAAAGGAACATGAACACAGTATCACAAGAAATAAATAGCTGCAGGTGTAATATGGTTATAAGAATTTTGGACTTCCTTTTCTCTCTTTTTGGATTGTTTATCCTCTTTCCTATTATGTTATTAGTTTTCTTTGTTGGTCTTTTTGAATCGGGCTCGCCCGTGTTTGTTCAAACTCGTATGGGGAAAAATATGAAGCCATTCAAGCTTATTAAGTTTCGTACTATGAGAAAGGATACTGAGTCTGTAGCTAGCCATTTGGCTAGTAGTGGATCAATTACTAAAGTCGGGGCTTTTTTGCGTAGAACTAAAGTCGATGAACTACCTCAGTTGATTAATGTTTTGAAAGGTGATATGAGTCTTGTTGGGCCAAGACCTAACTTACTCAATCAAAAATTATTAATTCATGAACGAAACTCTTTAAATGTTTATGACGTCTTACCTGGAATTACTGGGCTGGCTCAAATAAATAATATTGATATGTCAACACCTGAATTACTTGCTCAAAAAGATAGACTGATGATCGATACTCTCTCCATCAAAGGTTACTTGAATTTTATAGTGATGACAGTCACGGGTAAGGGAGGGGGGGATGCAGTAAAGCCTCATGATAAAGCTTAATGGGTTGTATTAATATGTTTTCATCTACCTGCAGGTTTTGTAAATGCTTCTATATCTTTTAGTGAAATATTTTTAGGTTTTTGAATGATTCATTTATTTTTCTCTGTGTCTCGTGTTTATAAGCGCCTTATATCTCTTTGTTATGATTTTTTTGCGCTTGTCTTTTCTTTCTGGGTTGCAGCAGTACTTCGTTTAGGTGATACAGATATCTATTTGAGTTTTATGGATTATCTTGCTGTTTTTGTTGCTGTTTTGTTAAGTTTGGTTGTTTTTACTCGTTTAGGTTTGTATCGAGCGGTACTTCGCTATATGAGTTCCCAAGCTGTTGTTTCCTTGTTAATTGGGGTTAGTGTTTCAACTGCTATCTTAATAGCAGTTGTTTACTTTACACACTCTTCTATTTCTCGAAGTGTACCTGTTATTTATTGGTTTATGGCATTGGTAGTTGTTGGTGGGCCTCGCTGGGTTGTACGTTATATTTTTGCACACAAGATGAAACATAAAAAACAGGCGGTCATTATTTTTGGAGCTGGCAGAGCGGGTAGGCAACTACTTACTTCATTGCAATCGGGGGGGGAATATAAGGTAGTTGCATTCATTGATGAAGATCCAGGGAAGTATAGAACTGTAGTTCAGGGTGTTATGGTTTCTTCTTTTGTTGAGCTGCAAAGCTTGGTGGATAAACACTCTGTCAAGCAGGTTCTTCTTGCTTTAGGAAGTGCTAAAAAAGTTACACGTAGAGCTATTATTGATAAATTGATTCCTTTTCCTGTTGAGGTTTTAACAATACCTTCTATGGCTGATGTTGTTTCTGGCCGGGCTAGGATTGAAGAGCTAAAAGAGGTTGATATTGATGATTTGCTTGGTCGAGAATCCGTTGAACCTAATAAGCCATTATTACTACAGTGTATTGAGTCAAAGGTAGTTATGGTTACTGGGGCCGGTGGCTCCATTGGTTCTGAGCTATGCCGTCAGATTTGTAAGTTAAACCCTAAATCATTGGTTCTTTTTGAACTTTCAGAATTCGCTTTGTACGCAATTGAAAGAGAGTTACTGACCTATCAAAAAAAGAATAATTTGAGTTTTTCTATTTATCCATTCTTGGGGTCAGTTCAACACAAAAAACGGCTTTGCGAGGTAATGAAGCTAACAGGTGCTCAAACAGTCTATCATGCTGCTGCATATAAACATGTGCCCTTAGTCGAATTAAACGTTATTGAGGGGGTGCGTAACAATGTTTTCGGTACGTGGTTTACTGCTGAAGCCGCAATTGAGGCTAAGGTTGAAACCTTTGTTCTAATTTCTACTGATAAGGCGGTGCGTCCAACTAATTTTATGGGGGCATCCAAGAGATTAGCTGAGCTAGTTTTACAAGCTAAGTCTTATGCTAATAATCATACAACCCGGTTTTCTATGGTTCGATTTGGTAATGTATTAGGGTCTTCTGGATCTGTTGTTCCTCTATTTCGATCACAGATCAAAGCCGGCGGTCCAATTACTTTAACTCACCCTGAAATAACTCGTTTCTTTATGACTATTCCTGAGGCATCACAGTTAGTTATACAAGCAGGAGCAATGGGTAAGGGGGGGGATGTTTTTGTTTTGGATATGGGCGAGTCAGTCAAAATAATGGATTTAGCTACTCGTATGGTTAACTTAATGGGGTTAACCGTGATATCTAAAAGTCAACCTGGTGATATTGAGATTATTCATACTGGTCTAAGGCCGGGTGAAAAGCTCTATGAAGAACTGTTGATAGGTGAAAATGTCGAGGGGACTAGTCACCCTAAAATAATGACAGCATCAGAAGAGTATTTAGAATGGAGCGAAATGGAGGTTCTGCTTAAGAGGCTTGATCATGCCTGTCACTCAATGGATTGTAATCGTGTTAAAGAGCTAATTTTATCTGCCCCTGTGGGCTATGATCCGCAGCATGGAGTTAAAGATATGTTATGGGAGTTTGTTAATGATAACCCTTGTACGCCTAATATAACGAAAATTCCTAAGAATGCTTGAATGCTTATATTTTAATTCTATTTTCAAGCTTCGATGATTTCTCCTTTAAAGGGTTCTTTCATGCTCTAGGCTATGTTATTACATTATCATTGTTTTATTAATGTTCTTGTTGGTTGTTTTAAAGGTATCAACTTCTTATTTAGTTTGGTATTTGATAATTAAGTTTAGATTTTACCTGATTCTGATGAGTTCTAAGTTTTGATATGGCCTTTTACTAAAGTCCTTGAGTATCTTATTTAGTTGTAATTAATTTTAAATGGAGTTAAACGTATATGAAAATTGCTGTGGCTGGTATTGGCTATGTAGGTCTTTCCAATGCTGTACTTTTGGCTCAACATCACGAAGTTGTGGCTATTGATCTGATACCTGAAAAGATTGAAGCGCTAAATAATAAACAATCACCTATTGTTGATTCAGAAATAGAGAGTTATCTAGTTAATAAGTCGTTGAACTTATTAGCTACAAGTGATAAGGCGTTGGCATATGGGCATGCTGATTATGTGATTATTGCAACTCCTACTGACTATGATATAGAAACTAATTACTTTAATACTAAATCAGTGGAAGCTGTTATTTCTGATGTATTGGAAGTAAACCCTTCTGCTGTGATGGTTATTAAGTCAACAGTGCCTGTTGGTTACACTAAATCAGTTAAGGAAAAGTTTGGTATAGAGAATATCATATTTTCGCCTGAATTCTTAAGAGAGGGGTTAGCTTTGTATGATAATTTGCACCCTTCTAGAATCATTGTTGGTGAGCAAAGTGAGAGAGCAGGAATCTTTGCTGATTTACTAAAGCAAGGCGCTGTGAAAGAAGATGTTCCCGTCCTATTTGTAGATTCAACAGAAGCGGAGGCTGTGAAGCTATTTTCAAACACCTATCTTGCGTTGAGAGTCTCATACTTTAACGAGTTGGATACCTATGCTGAAACACATGGTTTGAATACCCGACAAATCATTGAGGGTGTGAGTTTAGATCCTCGTATTGGTAGTCATTATAATAATCCATCCTTTGGGTATGGCGGCTATTGTTTACCAAAAGATACAAAGCAACTTCGAGCGAATTATGATGACGTACCCAATGAAATTATTGGTGCGATCGTTGATGCAAATACAACTCGTAAAGATTTTATTGCAGATTCTATCCTTAAGAGAAATCCAAAAGTTGTTGGGATTTACCGTCTAATTATGAAATCTGGTTCTGATAACTTTAGGGCGTCAGCAATACAGGGGGTTATGAAGCGTATTAAAGCTAAGGGGGTTGAGGTTGTGGTTTATGAGCCTGTTCTTGAGCAAGAAGAGTTCTTTTATTCGGAAGTTATGACAGATCTTGATAGGTTTAAAGCAAAGGCTGATGTTATAGTGTCCAATAGAATGGTACACGAATTAGTTGATGTCGTTGATAAAGTTTATACTCGCGATGTTTTTAATGCTGATTAATTTCGTATCTTTTAAGCGGACTTTAGATAGTATTTTATGAGTAAGTCAATATTGGTAACTGGCGGTGCTGGTTATATTGGAAGTCACACTGTTTTGTTACTACTTCAGGCTGGTTATACAGTTGTTGTTGTAGATAACTTAAGTAACTCAAGTGAAGAATCATTACTTAGAGTTTCGAGAATAACCTCTCGAGCCGTTAAGTTCTATGATGTTGATATTCGCGACTATGATGCTTTGGAAAGGGTTTTTAAAGATTATAAGTTTGATTTTGTTATACACTTTGCTGGTTTAAAAGCCGTTGGAGAGTCAGTAAATCAACCTTTGAGCTATTACAGGAATAACGTTGAGGGTACATTGACTCTTTGTCGTGTAATGAATAAATATAATGTGAAGTCAATAGTCTTTAGTTCTTCCGCGACTGTTTACGGTAACCCTGATTCTGTTCCTATTTCAGAGAACTTCCCAACTTCGGCAACTAATCCCTATGGCCGCTCTAAGCTAATTGTTGAACAAGTCTTTCAGGACTTATATGTCTCTGATTCGGATTGGAATATTTCTTTATTGAGGTATTTTAATCCAGTAGGTGCTCACCCAAGTGGCTTAATAGGTGAAAACCCTAGTGGTATACCTAATAACTTGATGCCTTATATTGCTGAAACTGCTATTGGAAAGCGGGATAAATTGTCTGTGTTTGGTGGGGACTATAATACTCACGATGGGACTGGTGTACGGGACTATATTCATGTAATGGATCTCGCTGAAGGTCATTTAAAAGCTATAGACTTTCTACAAGAGTCTAAAGGCTTGCATATTCACAATCTTGGTACAGGTAAGGGGTATAGTGTACTTGATATGGTAAATGCTTTTAGTGCTGTTTCAGGGATGGCCGTATCCTATGAAATTATTGAAAGGCGTAGCGGTGATATTGCTGAATGTTATGCTGATCCAACGAAAGCACAAAAAGAGTTGAATTGGACAGCAACACGTTCTATTGAAGATATGTGCCGGGATACATGGAGCTGGCAGAGTAAAAATCCTAACGGATATTCTGATTGAGTCTCTTTCTTTAAAAACTCTAACAAAAACAGTTGACGGGTGTGAATGCATACGTATAATGCGTCTCACTCTTTAACGGAAGAGCTAAAGCTTTTTCGTATCTAAAGTGCCAGTGTGGTGAAATTGGTAGACACGTCGGATTCAAAATCCGATTTCTTCGGAAGTGGCGGTTCGAGTCCGCCCACTGGTACCATTCTTAATTTGTTTTTCTAAGCTTTATCTAATTCCTTTTTCTGTGTTTTTCCGTTAAGCTACTGTCCCGTTTTTACGCTCAGCTTGGGCTCTTTATCTTGTTGTTGGTAGTGTATTTTCTCTTATGGACGTTTCCCAGTTTGATTTTGATTTACCCAAAGAACTAATTGCTAGTCAGCCGTTAGCAAATCGAAGCTCATCACGTTTGCTAGTCGTGAATGATGATGAATCTAATTCCCATCTGCAGTTTACTGATGTCTTTGGGTTGCTAAATTCAGGTGATTTACTTGTTTTTAATGATACGAAAGTTATTCCTGCCAGGATGTTTGGGCAAAAAGAATCAGGTGGGAAAATTGAAGTGCTTATTGAGCGTGTTTTAGATGATCGAAATGCACTTGCCCATGTTCGTTCAAATCGTTCCCCAAAACCAGGCGCTCGTATTCTTCTTGAGGGCAAGCAGTGGGTTGAAGTGGTTGGTCGTTCAGATGCTTTATTCCAATTGAGATTTGATGATCAAGGTTGGTCTGTATTGCAGGCGTTAGAGGAACTTGGTCATATGCCTCTACCGCCCTATATGGAGCGAGAAGATCAGTTGGAGGATCGCGAACGTTATCAGACGGTATACGCTGACAAGCCGGGGGCAGTTGCGGCCCCTACAGCAGGTTTGCATTTTGATGATGAATTACTTGCTCGATTACAAGCAAAGGGGGTTGAGTTCGCTTATGTTACTCTGCACGTCGGGGCAGGTACGTTTCAGCCAGTTAAGGTTGAAAAGATAAGCGATCATGTGATGCATTCAGAGTATATTGAAGTAAGTGAAAACGTCTGTAATCAAGTAAAATCATGTAAGGCTCGCGGTGGTAGAGTTGTCGCGGTAGGTACAACGAGTGTGAGAAGCCTTGAATCTGCATGCTGGAAAAGCTCATTGCCAAACGCTGAAATTTCTCCATATTATGGCGAAACGGATATTTTTATTAATCCAGGTTATAACTGGAATGTTGTGGATTGTATGATTACTAATTTTCATTTACCTGAATCAACGTTAATAATGCTTGTTTCTGCGTTTTCGGGTTATGAAAATATCATGTCTTCTTATAAAGAGGCAATTAAGGAAAAATATCGATTTTTTAGTTATGGTGACGCAATGTTTTTAACTAAAAAAGTCTAAGTTTGAAGTTGAACTTGTTTTTTAAAGTTTAGTCTCTATTAAAGCTATGTATTAATGATTTGGAGTGTCTGTGTCTCGTAAGTGTTTTATGTCGTTTTCTGTTAGTGCTTCAAGTGGGAAGGCTCGTCGAGGTAAACTGGAGTTTCCAAGAGGTGTTGTGGAGACGCCTGCGTTTATGCCTGTAGGGACATACGGAACGGTTAAAGGAATGTTGCCAAAAGATATTGAGGATATTGGTGCTCATATTATTTTGGGGAATACGTTTCACCTTATGTTACGTCCCGGGACTGAAGTTGTTAAGGAGCACGGTACGTTACATGACTTTATGCAGTGGGATAAACCAATTCTGACTGACTCGGGTGGTTTTCAAGTCTTCAGTTTAGGAAAGATGAGAAAAATTACTGAACATGGTGTAACGTTTCAGTCGCCAATTAATGGCTCTAAGGTTGAATTAACACCAGAGAGATCAATGGAAGTTCAGCGTGACCTAGGATCAGATATCGTCATGATCTTTGATGAGTGCACGCCGCATCCTGCGACCGAAAAGCAAGCTAGGGAATCCATGGAGTTGTCATTGCGTTGGGCTAAACGCAGTAAAGAGGCTCATGGTGACAGTCCTTCTGCTTTGTTTGGGATTATTCAGGGTGGAATGTTTGAGGGATTGCGTGATATCTCTTTGGAAGGCCTTACTGATATAGGTTTTGATGGGTACGCAATTGGTGGACTATCTGTAGGTGAGCCTAAAGAAGAGATGATGCGTGTTCTATCGCATTTAGCTCATAAAATGCCAGATGATAAGCCTCGTTATTTAATGGGAGTTGGGAAACCTGAAGATCTCGTTGAAGGTGTTAGGCGTGGTGTCGATATGTTTGACTGTGTGATGCCAACCAGAAATGCGCGTAATGGTCACTTATTTGTATCTGAAGGTGTTATTAAAATACGCAATGCTAAACACAGGCATGATACTTCACCTCTAGATAAAGACTGTGATTGTTATACCTGTAAAAACTTTTCTAGGGCTTATTTACATCATTTAGATAAATGCCAAGAAATGTTAGGTGCTCAGTTAAATACAATACATAATTTACGTTATTATCAGCGTGTTATGTCTGATATTAGATCTGCATTAGAGAGCAATACATTTGATGTATTTGTCGAAGAGTTTTATGCAAAAAAAGGAATGGAAGTTCCTTCTTTAGATTTGTTTAAAGATAATTGATTTTTTTATGATCTGTTGAGCGTTCAATAGATCCAAGTTTTAGTTTGTTAACAAAGGAGTAATTCAGTGAGCTTTTTTATTTCTCAGGCAGTGGCCGAAGGTGCAGCAGCGGCACAACCAGCAGGTCCAAGTGCTGTAGGTCAGTTGGTCATGTTGGGTGGTTTTGTTTTAATTTTTTATTTTCTTTTGTGGCGTCCGCAATCTAAGCGAGCAAAAGAACATAAGGATTTGATTGGTAATATTGGTAAGGGTGATGAAGTAGCAACGAATGGCGGTATGTTAGGTAAGATTACTGCTGTTACTGATGATTATGTTGCTCTTGAAATTGCTGATAATACTGAAATCAAGGTACAGAAGGTTGCTGTTACAGCTGTTTTGCCTAAAGGTACAATTAAGTCAGTAAAGTAATTCGATTGGGGTGTTAATAGTATCAACTATCTATTATCTATCGGGTTTATTTAAAGAGAAAAGTATACGGCTGGTTTAATCCAGTCGTTATTGTTTTTAGATTGAGGGCGTTCGTGCTCTCATTCAGGATGAAAGTAAGGCACGAAAATGCTAAATCGATATCCCTTGTGGAAATATCTGATCATATTGGCTGTAGTTGTAATTGGTTGTGTTTACGCTGCTCCTAATTTGTATCCAGAAGACCCTGCCGTTCAAATTTCAGAAACGAGAAGCAGTGGGTCTCTAAATAACTCAAAGCTTCAAAACATACGGAATATTCTTGAAGAAGCAAATATTCAGGTTTTGAAAGAAGAGAATGAAGATAAAAAGGCGTTGTTTCGTTTCAACTCTGGTGCAGATCAAATAAAAGCTAAGCCTCTTATTGAAGGGGTGTTAGGTCAGGAATTTATTGTTGCTTTAAATATGGCTCCGACTACGCCTGAGTGGTTGTCTTCGTTGGGTGCTAACCCTATGAAGCTTGGTTTGGATTTGCGCGGCGGTGTTCATTTCTTGCTTGAAGTGGATATGGAGAAAGCGATTACTCAGCGTATGGAGGTTTATGCTGGTGAAATTAAACGTTTCCTTCGCACAGAAAAGATTCGCTACCGTCGAGTTGAGTTAAAGGCTGATGATCTGGAGCTGACTTTCCGTAAAGCGGAAGACAGGGAAGATGCTCGAAATACTTTGCGTCGAGAATATCAAGACTTTGTTGCTTCAGAAAAAGAAGATGGTAAGTATTTCTATTTAAATCTTTCTTTGACGGATGCGAAAATAAAAGAAATTAAAGATTATGCGATTACTCAAAACTTAACTACGTTACGCAATCGTGTTAATGAATTGGGTGTTGCTGAGCCTCTTGTGCAGAAGCAAGGTCAAGATCGTATTGTTGTTCAATTGCCTGGCGTTCAAGATACGGCGGCAGCAAAGCGTGTTTTAGGTGCGACAGCTAATCTGCAGTTTCGTTTAGAAGCTTTGCCTGATGCGTCTGTGACTCAGCGCCAATCTTTCAGTTTTAGGGATAACCCTAATCGTAGGGCTAATATCGAAAAAGACATAATTATTACTGGCGAAAGTGTTTCTACTGCGTCTTTGGGCTTTGATGAGAATGGTTTACCTCAGGTTAATATCTCTTTGGATGCGAGCGGTGGTAAATTGATGCATCGTGTCACTCGAAAAGCGGTTGGTCGTAAAATGGCGGTCATATTTATCGAGCATAAGACACGAACTATTAATAAAGTTGTTGAAGGTGAAATAGTTGAGGAGCGTATAAAGTATTCTCAACAGGGCATCATTAGTTTAGCGACGATTCAAAGTCCTCTAGGGAATAGCTTTAGGATCACTGGTCTAGATAGTCCACAAGAGGCGTCAGAACTGTCTTTACTTTTAAGGGCGGGTTCACTTGCTGCACCAATTTACTTTGTTGAAGAAAGAACTGTTGGTCCTAGTTTAGGGCAAGAAAATATTGACCTTGGTGTCACTTCTGTTCAGATAGGTTTGTCACTTGTTCTTGTTTTTATGGTTCTCTTTTATCGGGTTTTCGGTATCGTTGCAAATGTTGCCCTTGTTCTTAATTTAGTCGTTTTGGTTGCAGTAATGTCTTTGATGTCTGCAACATTAACTCTGCCTGGAATAGCGGGGATTGTCTTAACTGTTGGTATGGCTGTTGATGCGAATGTCTTAATCTTCTCTCGAATTAGAGAAGAGTTGAAAAATGGTGCGCCACCTCAATCAGCAATTCATGCTGGCTATGAGCGAGCATTCGTTACAATTTTTGATGCTAATCTAACAACGTTGATTGTGGCAGTTATTTTATTCTCTGTTGGGACGGGTCCTGTGAAAGGCTTTGCTGTTACTTTGATGGTAGGTATTACTACATCGATGTTCACTGCAATTATGTTTACTCGCGGTGTTGTTAATTTGATTTATGGTGGTCGAAACATTAAATCACTATCGATTGGAGGAGTGTAGCTCATGGCATTATCAGATATCCAAATCGACTTCATGGGAAAGCGTAAAATTGCTACGTTTTTCTCTTTAGTTTTGTTGATTGCTTCATTGACGTCTTTAGCTGTGAATGGTTTGAAATTTGGGCTGGATTTTACTGGAGGAACATTAATTGAGGTTGAATATGAGCAAACGCCTCCGTTATCAGAGATACGTTCCTTACTTGAGGGGGCTCAATACAAAAATGTTGTGGTTCAAACTTTTGGCAAGCCAAATGATGTGTTGATTCGAATGCAAAGCGATAAGCCTGGTTTGGGTGAGGAAGTGTTGACTTCACTGAAATCTGGTTCTGAATCCGAAGTTATATTGCGTCGTACTGAATATGTCGGCCCTCAGGTTGGTGATGAGCTTCGTGAGCGTGGTGGATTGGGGATGCTCTTTGCGCTCTTGGTTGTTATGGCTTATGTAGCGGTTCGGTTTCAATATAAGTTCTCTGTAGGGGCTGTGTTTGCCCTAATGCATGATGTGGTTATTGTGCTTGGTTTCTTTTCTTTGTTTCAGTTTGACTTTGATTTGACGGTTCTTGGTGCTGTATTAGCTGTTATTGGTTATTCTCTGAATGATACGATTGTTGTATCAGATAGAATTAGAGAGAACTTTAGAATTGTAAGAATTGATTCTTCGGTTGATATTATTAACCAATCATTGAATGAGACTTTAGGGCGAACGTTGATGACTTCTTTGACTACAATGCTGGTGCTATTAGCTTTGTATATCTTTGGAGGATCAAGTTTAGAGGGCTTCTCTTTAGCTCTTTTAGTTGGTGTGGTTATTGGTACGTACTCTTCAGTGTACGTTGCTGGGACAATGCTACTTGCTCTTGGTATCTCTCGTGAAGATATGATAGCGCCAGTGAAGCCTGAGGCAGAAGAGGGTGAAATTGAGGGTGATTATGAAGAGCCTAGGCCTGAAGATTTCAGATGATTCTTTAGTTGGGTTTTTAAAAGGGCTTTAGAGTAAATCTAAAGCCCTTTTTTGTTGGTTAGGTTTTTTGTCTAATGGGATTTAAGTGAGTGTTGGGCTTAACAGGATTTTGATAATTTGACTTTATTATAGGTGGGTATTATAGGGGGTAGATTTATGATCGTTTGTTTGATCTGTTCAGAAAGAAAATTAGGAGTGATTTATTACTTTCCAGCTCCATAATGATTATGGAGTTGGAAGAGTCTTTCAAATAGATAAGTCTGCCATAGTCTTTCCTGAGGCTAAAGCTTCTTCGACCCATTTTGGTTGGCGTCCACGGCCTGTCCATGTTTCAGATGGTGAGCTTGGGTTTTGATATTTTGGTGCTACCTTTGTTTTTTTCTTTGATGGGTTTTTAAGGCCATCTAATACGTCGTCTAAATCGAGTCCGTGTTCATTCGCAATGTTGTGTATTTGCTGTAATGCCGTTTTTTTAGCTTCTTTGGCTTTGTCTTTGATGGTTTTTTCTAAATCTATTTGTAGGGATTTTAAATCTTCTAGGGAATATTCATTGAAGTTAATTGACATGTGTTTGATAGATCCTAGTTTAGTATTTTAGTTTAGATAATAAAATATTATAGCTAAGTAGGAATATTAAGCGAATAGTGTTAGTTAAAATGTTTTAATTAATGCTAAGAGTGATTGTGGTTAAAGCCCTTTAAGTTTAAAGGGCTAGGTAGGTAATTAGTTAGTTGGGATGCTGTTCTTTAGTGATTTAGGTTGCTTTATTGATGCAATAAAGCTGACAGAGTCAGCTTGTGTTTCATTGTTTGAGGGGAGTTCTTCGTGTTTTCTGTGAATAAAAAACTGTATAAGTGCGATAAGACAGCCGAATATTACTCCGAGTAATGTGCCTAATATAGTGATTAGTGTCTTTTTGGGTTTAATTGGAGCGTATGGAGTTGTAGGGCTTTTTTCAAATGAAAATAGCTGAATGTTGTTTGTCTGAATTTGTATGTTTCTATATGTGTTCAGCTTTGCGATGAGTTTGGTCAGACCGGGAATAAAAGACTCTATGTCTTTACGGTCTTTTAATAAGGAAATTCTCATATCTATGGCTTTGTGGCCTAGGGTGTATATAGGAAGAGAATAGCTTGTTAATCCGCTATTTAAATTCATGCCGTTAATTGCTTCAGGGGAAGAGGTTGTTTCGATGTTTAATGCATGGGCTATCTTTGATGCCTCTTCTAGTCTGATAATTTCATTCCTAATATCAAATTTGGCTGAATCTAATTTCTCATTGATGGCTGATTGAGTCTTGTTTATATTTTTTTGGATTGCTGTGGTGTATTCATTGTGAATTGACTTGGCTGTTTCGGTATTTGCAAAATCGATGTACTCTTTCAATACTCTTTCTGTGTCTTGGGCATTATTAGATTGATAATTTAGTTCGATATAGTTGTGTGTTGCTTTTTTTCCTTGGCTTTTTGTTATCGTTAGATTTTTTTTAAATTCATTATAGGCTGAAAGAGGGCTGATAGGATTACTAGGGAGAGCTTGGTATACATTGTCAATGAAGAACTGATACTTTAGATCTTGATTGAGTAGTGTTAGATACAGCCGCTGTAGCTCACTTTTCGGTGTTAGTTTTAAAAGGTTGCTGCCTTCGTCTATTTTGTGAAGCTCTGTGGTTGAGGGTTCTATAATAATTGCGTTTGTTTGGTATGTTGGAGTAGTCGATATTGCGTAAATCAGTGAGAGGCATAAGAATATTGTTGTGGTGCCAATGATAAGCTTAATATGTTTTTTTAATGCACCAAATAACTCCAGTAAGTCAATCTCGTCACTATGATGGGTGGTAGAGCTAGTATATGGAGTATTAGGGTATTTTTGCATTGTGCTTGCCTGCTTTTGGATTGGTTCTTTGTGCTGTTTAAAAAACGAGCGGATTTTACCACTTATTACTTGGCGGTGAAATGATGAATTTGACTGTTTTTGATGTGTTATGCCTTGATTAAAAAAAACGGGCCAATTGGCCCGTTTTTATACGACTTTTCGCTTTAGAATGTTTCGATTGCATTCTTTATGCGATTTACTGCATCTTCGAGTACATCCATGCTAGTGGCAAATGATAATCTCATATTTCCCGGGCTGCCAAAAGCTGAGCCTGGTACTACAGCAACGCCTGCTTCGCTTAATAGGTATTCCGCAAACTCTACATCATCTTTGAATTTGTCTGAGTTAGAAATGATGCTTTGAGCGCTTGGGAATACATAAAAGGTTCCGTCACCAGGTAGGCAGTCAATGCCTGAAATGTCATTTAAAGCCTTAACCATGTAGTCATGGCGTTTTTTGAACTCAACGACCATTTCTTTTACGCAGTCTTGATTGCCGTTAATTGCGGCTTCAGAAGCGTATTGAGAAATGGATGTTGGGTTTGAGGTGCTTTGAGATTGAATCTTCTTCATTGCGCCTATTAATTTAGCGGGGCCGCCGGCGTAGCCAATTCTCCAGCCTGTCATTGAATAGGCTTTGGATACACCGTTTAATACGATTGTGCGGTCATACAGTTCAGGGCAGGCATCAAGGATGTTACAGAAACCTTCCTTATTCCATATGATGTGTTCATACATATCGTCTGTTGCTATTAAAACTTTCGGATGCTTAAGCAGTACGTCAGCAATTAATTTTAATTCTGCTTTTGAATAAGCAACCCCTGATGGATTTGAAGGGCTATTTATAACGAATAGGCGTGTTTTATCGGTAATTGCTGCTTCAAGCTGTTCTGCTGTTATTTTGAAGCGAGACTCGATAGTAGTTTCAATTGCAACAGGTACACCCTCGGCCATTGTTACCATATCTGGGTAAGATACCCAGTAAGGTGCAGGGATGATAACTTCATCTCCCTTGTTTAGTAGTGCAAGGGCAAGATTAAAAAAGCTTTGTTTTCCGCCGCATGAAACAAGAATCTGATTTGGTTCATAAGTAAGATTATTGTCTTTTTTAAACTTCTTGATGATTGCTTGTTTTAAAGATGGGGTTCCGTCTACCGCAGTGTATTTGGTGAAACCGTTTTGAAGTGCGGTAATGGCAGCCTGTTTAATGTGATCTGGGGTATCGAAATCAGGTTCGCCGGCACCTAGGCCAATAATATCTTTGCCTTCTGCTCGTAATTCAGCAGCACGGTTGGTAACAGCAAGCGTTGGTGATGGCTTGATTTGTTGTACGCGGTTAGACAGTTGTACGTCCAATCTTAAATCCTCTTGAAAGGCCGAATGTATGAAATCTTATGCAAAAAATTGACTTATAAATGCTAAAGCATTGCCACTCTGCAGATAAACCCGCAGAATAATACAGTAATTTTGCCTCATCGTGAATAGAAGTCTATGTCTGAAGTAACTCAATTGTCATCAAAACCAAAACCTTTACAGGTTTCTGCGAAGTATAAGCCGGCGGGTGATCAGCCTGAGGCAATAGAAAAACTTGTGAATGGGATTAATTCTGGACTTGTCCATCAGACTTTATTAGGTGTTACTGGTTCAGGTAAAACGTTTACTATGGCTAATGTTATAGGGGAATTACAACGGCCTGCGATCGTCCTTGCTCATAATAAAACTTTAGCGGCGCAGCTTTACGGTGAGTTTAAAGAATTTTTTCCTAATAACTCTGTTGAGTATTTTGTCTCGTATTACGATTATTATCAGCCTGAAGCTTACGTCCCAAGTTCTGATACTTTCATTGATAAAGATGCCTCAGTAAATGAACACATTGAACAAATGCGCCTTTCAGCGACGAAGTCTTTATTGGAAAGAAAGGATTGTATTATTGTAGCAACGGTTTCTTCTATTTATGGTTTGGGTGATCCAGAGTCTTATTTAGGGATGATGCTGCATCTCGTCAGGGGAGATCAAATTGATCAGCGCAAAATAATAAGACGTTTGGCTGAACTTCAATATACTCGTAATGACGCGGACTTTAGGCGTGCGACTTATCGTGTTCGAGGTGATGTTATTGATGTATTTCCTGCGGAATCTGAAAAAGAAGCAGTAAGAATTGAGTTGTTTGATGATGAAATTGAGCAATTGAGTTGGTTTGATCCTCTGACAGGTGAGGTGCTTAAAAAAGTTCCTAGGGTAACTGTCTATCCTAAAACGCACTACGTAACTCCGAGAGAGAAGATATTAGAAGCAATTGATTCTATTAAGGTCGAGCTTGAAGAGCGTCTTGGTGGGCTCAAAGAAAATAACAAGTTGGTTGAGGCTCAGCGGCTAGAGCAGCGCACTCGATATGATCTTGAGATGATGCAGGAGCTTGGCTATTGCACGGGCATTGAAAACTATTCTCGATATTTGTCAGGTCGTGAACCAGGAAATGCGCCGCCGACTTTGTTTGATTACATTCCTGATGACGCTTTGCTGTTCATTGATGAGTCCCATGTTACGGTCCCTCAGCTCGGTGCGATGTATAAAGGAGATCGTAGTCGAAAAGAAACCTTGGTTGAGTATGGTTTTCGGCTTCCTTCTGCATTAGATAATCGCCCAATGCGATTTGATGAGTGGGAGAAAATCGCACCGCAGATGGTTTTTGTGTCGGCTACGCCTTCTAAATATGAAGAAGAGCACGCTTCACAGATTGTTGAGCAGGTTGTAAGGCCTACAGGGTTGCTTGATCCTGAGATTGAGGTTCGCCCTGCAACTACTCAGGTTGATGATTTATTATCCGAGATTAGAAAAACAGTGCAGCGAGATGAGCGCGTTTTGGCAACTGTTTTAACTAAGCGAATGGCTGAAGACCTGACAGATTATTTGATGGACCATGGTGTGAGGGTAAGGTATCTGCATTCTGATATTGATACTGTTGAGCGAGTAGAGATTATTCGGGACCTTCGGTTGGGTGAGTTTGACGTGTTGGTGGGGATTAACCTGCTAAGAGAGGGGTTGGATATGCCTGAAGTTTCTCTTGTAACCATTTTAGATGCTGATAAAGAAGGTTTTTTGAGATCGGACCGTTCATTGATTCAGACGATTGGTCGTGCAGCTCGAAATGTAAATGGTAAAGCCATTCTGTATGCCGATCGTATGACTGGCTCTATGGAAAGGGCAATTAATGAAACTAAGAGGCGTCGAGCTAAACAGGAAGCATTTAATACTAAAAATGGTATTACTCCAAAAGGGCTTGTTAAGAATGTATCCGATATCATGGAGGGTGTTGTTCCGGGTAGCCGAGGAAAGAGTAAAGCTTCTAAGGTGGCAGAAAACTCAGCTGATTATAAAGTGGAGACAAGACATCTTACTCCAAAAGAAATACAAAAAGAGTTAACTCGCATTGAAGATGCAATGTATAAGGCGGCGAAAGATCTCCAGTTTGAGAAGGCTGCGAAAATGCGTGATGAAATTGTGCGTTTAAAACAAGAGTTAATTGAAGAGTAATTAAATGAATTTTGTGGATGATTATTGCTTTTATAAAAAATCTCCATATAATGCCGTCCCACAACATATCAATTGCTGTTTCTTCAGTGAGTTATGTTTGGAGTCCCGTAGCTCAGTTGGTTAGAGCGCTACCTTGACATGGTAGAGGTCACCAGTTCGAATCTGGTCGGGACTACCAATTTTCTTTTTTAAATCTTTTGTTACTTCTACGATATATATTTCAATTAATCCAGCTTTATGTTGACACTTAATCTTTGCACTTTTAGCATGGCTGACTATTTTTTATTTCATATTTCAAAAACATTATCATGTGGCCTTTGGTAGGGGCCACCACTGAGGGGACGAACAATGCCTGTAATTACTCTTCCTGACGGCAGTCAGCGCACTTTTGAGCAAGCTGTAACAATAATGCAAGTTGCTGAAGATATTGGTCCTGGGTTGGCTAAAGCAACCATTGCTGGACGCGTAAATGGTGAGCTTCTGGATGCTTGCGAATTAATTTCTGAAGATGCTCAACTAGCTATTATTACTGCTAAAAATGAAGAGGGTGTTGAAATTATTCGTCACTCTTGTGCTCATTTAATTGGCCACGCAATAAAACAACTTCGTCCTGATGTTAAAATGGCGATTGGCCCTGTTATTGATGATGGTTTTTATTACGACATAGAGACTGATGAGCCGTTTACTCCGGAAGATATGGTTTCACTTGAAAAGCGCATGAAGGATTTGATCGCAACAAGTTATGATGTTGTGAAAAAGTGGACGCCTGTCGCTGAGGCACGAGCACTTTTTGAGTCGCGTGGTGAAAGCTATAAAATGGAAATTATCGACCAATTGGATGATTCAGTTTCTGAGGTTGGTTTATATCATCACGAAGAATACGTTGATATGTGTCGAGGGCCTCATGTCCCGAATACTCGTTTCCTTAAAGCGTTTCAGCTGACTAAACTGGCGGGTGCTTATTGGCGCGCCGACAGTAATAACAAAATGTTAACGCGTATTTACGGTACCGCATGGGCTGATAAAAAAGAGCTTAAAGCTTACATTAAGCGCATTGAAGAAGCTGAAAAGCGTGATCACCGTAAACTGGCTAAAAAGTTAGATCTTTTTCATATGCAGGAAGAAGCTCCTGGAATGGTGTTTTGGCATCCTAAGGGGTGGTCTTTATATCAAGGTCTCGAGCAGTACATGCGTCAAAAGCAGCGTGAAAAAGGTTATCAGGAAATTAAGACGCCTCAAGTGGTTGATCGCTCTCTTTGGGAGAAGTCAGGCCATTGGGATAAGTTTAAAGATGATATGTTTACAACAGGCTCAGAAAGTCGTGATTATGCGATCAAGCCTATGAATTGTCCGTGTCATGTTCAGGTTTATAATCAAGGCTTAAGAAGTTATCGTGATCTGCCTTTGCGTTTGGCTGAATTTGGTAGTTGTCATCGAAATGAGCCGTCAGGCGCATTGCATGGAATTATGCGTGTGCGAGGTTTTGTACAGGATGATGGTCATATATTTGTTACAGAAGATGCTATTCAGCAGGAAGTTTCAGAGTTTATAGATTTCTTGCATGAAGTTTATGATGACTTCGGCTTTGAGGAGTTGATATATAAGCTATCTACTCGTCCAGAAAATCGTGTTGGTTCCGATGAGATATGGGATAAGGCAGAGAAAGCCTTAGCGGATGCTCTTGATGCAAAAGATTTACCTTGGGAAGAGTTGCCTGGTGAAGGTGCGTTCTATGGTCCGAAGATTGAGTTTTCTTTGAAGGATTGCTTAGGGCGTGTATGGCAATGTGGGACAATCCAAGTTGATTTCTCTATGCCAAGCCGCCTAAGTGCCGAATACGTTGATGAAAATGGTGAAAGAAAAGCACCTGTTATGCTACATCGTGCTATTCTTGGATCTTTCGAGCGGTTTATTGGAATACTAATCGAGCATTACGAAGGTAAGTTTCCTGTTTGGTTAGCTCCGACCCAAGTTGTTTTGATGAATATTACGGGTCGACAGTCCGAATATGTTCAAAATATTGCAAAAAAGTTGACCGAGAACGGATTTAGAGTAAATGCGGACTTGAGAAATGAGAAGATCGGCTTTAAAATTCGCGAACATACTTTACAAAAAGTTCCTTATCAGATTGTTGTAGGTGATAAGGAAATGGAAAACGAAGAAGTAGCGGTTCGTGCTCTCAATGGTGAAGACCTAGGAACAATGTCTATTGATGCCCTAGAAACTCTTCTAAATAATAAAATTGCAGAGCGTGGACGTAAGCAATAACTGGAGATATAGCAATTAGAAATCCAAAAGCACGTAGCGGTAAAGACCAAACTCCGATTAATGAAAATATCCGCGCGACAGAAGTTCGTCTAATTGGAGCAGACGGTGATCAAGTAGGTGTAGTACCTCTTCCTGAGGCATTACAGGTAGCCCGATCAGCCGAATTGGATTTAGTACAGATTTCTGACGGTGACCCAATCGTATGTAAGGTCATGGATTACGGCAGAAAGGTGTATGAAGATAAGCAGCGTCAGAAGCAAGCTAAGAAAAAGCAAACTAAGACGCAGCTTAAAGAAATGAAGTTTCGTCCTGGCACTGAAGAAGGGGATTATCAGGTAAAACTACGCAACCTGATACGTTTCCTTGAGAAGGGGGATAAGGCTAAGATTTCTCTAAGATTTCGAGGTCGTGAAATGGCGCACCAGGAGATCGGCATGCAGTTGATGTTAAGGCTGGAAACAGACCTTGATGTTTACGGCACTGTTGAACAGCGTCCTAAGATGGAAGGTCGTCAAATGACGATGGTCTTAGCCCCTAAAAAGAAGAAGTAAGTAACTTCAAAGCTTTTACCTAATTCTTGGTGATTATTTCATTGGGAGTTGGGTGAGGCTTTTTAGTGCTTATTGATTTATTTAACCGAGCAGCTTTCTGGTACTTGGATTCCCTGAGTATTGAATTGAAAGTATGCTGAATGCGGAGTTTTAGAAATGCCTAAAATGAAGACAAAGCGCGGTGCAGCTAAGCGCTTTAAAAAGACTGCGAACGGTTTTAAACACCGTCAATCTCATACCAGTCATATTTTGACTAAAAAGAGTACTAAGCGTAAGCGTCAGCTTCGTCCAAAGCATCAGGTTGAGAAGTCAGATGTGAAGTTGGTTCAGCGTATGGTTCCTTACGTAAAATAAATTGATTGGTAGAGGGTTACAATTATGCCTCGCGTAAAACGTGGTGTTCAGGCGCGTCGTCGTCACAAGAAAATTCTTAAGCAAGCTAAAGGCTATTACGGTGCACGTAGTCGTGTATTTCGTGTTGCTAAGCAAGCAGTAATTAAAGCAGGTCAATACGCATACCGTGACCGTCGTCAGCGTAAGCGTCAGTTCCGTGCTTTATGGATTGCTCGTATTAATGCTGGTGCTCGTTTGAATGGTTTGTCATACAGCCGCTTCATCTCTGGCCTTAAGAAATCTAGCATTGAAATTGACCGTAAGATCCTTGCTGATCTTGCAGTGAATGACAAGGCTGCTTTCACAGCGTTAGTTGAGAAGGCTAAGACTGCATTGGCGTAAGTCATTCAGTTTGCTTTGAAGAAGGGGGCTTTGGCCCCCTTTTTTTATGTTTCTTTTTTGTCCTTTTTATTGGGCGTATGTACCATTTTTACTCCTTCTCAGGTAATATTACCTGTCTTTTTTCTCGGCATATTTATTACTGTCGAATATCTATTATTTTCGTAACGGGAACCTTTCATGGAGAACTTGAAGCCACTCGTAGAGACGGCATTAAATACAGTCATGGCGTCTGATAGCGCTCAGGCTTTGGATCAGATTCGTGTGCAATACCTAGGTAAAAAGGGCGAACTGACTCAGTTACTGAAAGGCTTGGGTGGGTTGAGTGCTGAAGAGCGACCGAAAGCTGGTGCTAAGATCAATGAAGCTAAGCAAGAAGTTCAAAAGGCGATCAACGCTCGTAAAGATGAGTTGGTTGCTCAAGAATTAAACCTTAAGCTTGCTAATGAGACCATTGACGTGACTTTACCTGGTCGAGGTCAGGAGCCTGGTTCCATTCATCCCGTTACTCGTACGTTAGAGCGCGTAGAATCCTTTTTTGCAAAAGTTGGCTTTCAGGTTGAGCAGGGCCCAGAAATTGAAGACGATTATCATAACTTTGAAGCACTAAATATTCCGGGTCATCACCCAGCGCGAGCAATGCATGATACCTTTTATTTTGATGCAAATACTTTGCTGCGTACTCATACATCTCCTGTTCAAGTAAGAACAATGGAAAGCAGCGAACCCCCGATTCGTATCATTTGTCCTGGTCGTGTTTATCGTTGTGATTCTGATATGACTCACACACCAATGTTTCATCAGGTAGAAGGCTTATACGTCGATAAGAAAGTGAGTTTTGCTGATTTGAAAAGCTTAATTGAAGACTTCTTAAAAGTATTTTTTGAGCGTGACTTGGCTGTACGTTTCCGTCCTTCGTATTTCCCTTTTACTGAACCATCAGCGGAAGTGGATATTGAGTGGGGAAGAAATGCGGATGGGAGCATTAAGTGGCTTGAGGTTATGGGCTGTGGGATGGTTCATCCGAAAGTGTTTGAATCATCAGGGATTGATCCTAAAGAATATACTGGCTTTGCGTTTGGTTTGGGAATTGAACGTCTGACAATGCTTCGATATGGCGTAAATGACTTGCGTATGTTTTTTGAAAATGATCTTCGCTTCTTAAATCAATTTAAGTAGTGATCTAAGGCTGTTTCAAAGATTAGGGTCGTGTGTTGGATTATTTATAGCGACTGCTCATATAAGCAAATATAAATACGAATTAGGATTGATTATGAAGTTCAGTGAAAACTGGTTAAGAGAGTGGGTAAACCCATCTATAGATACGTATGAGTTGGTACATCAGTTAACGATGGCGGGACTTGAAGTTGATGAGCAGGTTCCTGTTGCTGGTGAGTTTAGTGGCATTGTAATTGGCGAGATTTTATCATTTGAGCGCCATCCTGATGCGGACAAGCTAAATGTTTGTGTGGTTAACGTGGGTGAAGATGAACCAAAGCAAATTGTTTGTGGTGCGCCTAATGTGAAAGAAGGGATGCGAATTCCTGTTGCTAAGGTCGGGGCAGTACTTCCTGGTAATTTCAAAATCAAGAAGGCAAAACTCAGAGGTGTTGAATCCTTTGGTATGTGTTGTGCTGAAGAAGAGTTAGGGCTTGCTGAAAGCTCGAACGGTTTGATGGAGCTTAAATCGGATGCGCCTATTGGTATGTGTATCCGAGAGTATCTTGATCTTGATGATATAGCGATTGATGTCGATTTAACGCCTAATCGTGGCGATTGTTTAAGCATTGCCGGTTTAGCGCGGGAAGTTGGTACGTTAACAAGAACGGCTGTAACTGAGCCGAGTATCAATAATGTCCCTGCTGTTCATGACGAAACTCGCCTTGTGGCTCTGAATGCAGGGAAGGCGTGTTCTCGCTATGTTGGTCGTATCATCAAAAATGTAAATGTTGGTGCTTTGACGCCAATTTGGCTGCAAGAAAAGTTACGTCGAAGTGGTATTCGTTCGATTGATCCTGTAGTTGATGTGACTAACTATGTTCTTCTTGAGCTTGGTCAGCCTATGCATGCATTTGATTTGGCGCAGCTGGACGGTGATATTCAAGTTCGTATGTCTGATTCCGGAGAAAAGCTGACCTTACTGGATGGGCAAGAAGTAGAGCTAACAGAAGGGACTCTTGTTATTGCGGATCAATCTAAAGCGCTTGCTATGGCTGGTGTTATGGGTGGTGAGGCCTCGTCAGTAACTTCTGAGACGGTTGATATTCTTTTCGAAAGTGCGTTCTTTGACCAAATTGCTATTGCAGGCAAGGCCCGTTCGTACGGCCTTCATACGGACTCTTCTCACCGCTTTGAACGCGGAGTTGATTTTGAGTTGCAAGAAAAAGCAATTGAACGAGCAACGCAATTGTTGGTTGATATCGCTGGTGGAGAAGTTGGCCCTGTATTTGTTTCTGAGAACATTAAGGATCTTCCCGAAGGGCGTACTGTTGAACTTGAGTCCGCTAAAGTAGAGTCTCTCTTAGGTCTTAAAATATCAGATTCTGAAATTGAAGAAATCTTAACTCGCCTGGGCTTGGGTGTTCAATCTAAGACGGAATCAGGCTGGATTTTTGATATCCCGAGTTATCGTTTTGACATCAGTATTGCAGAAGACTTAATTGAGGAGGTTGGTCGAATCTATGGTTATAACAACTTGCCTCGTACGCTTCCAGTAGCGGATATGGAGCTTTTGTCTGAGCCTGAAGTTGAATCACCTCTTTCTACGGTAAGGTCTCAACTGGTAAGTGCTGGATATCAAGAAGCGATTACTTATAGTTTTATTGAACCTAAAACTCAGAAGATCTTTGATCCAAAAATCACACCTAAGGCATTAGCTAATCCTATCTCTGCTGATATGGCTGTTATGCGTACAAGTTTGATTCCTGGGTTGGCTAAAGCGCTTCAGTACAACGCTAACCGTCAGCAAAGTCGAATTCGATTATTTGAGACAGGTCAGGTATTTATTCCTCAAGGTGATTCTTTGCTTCAGGTTGACCGAATAGCGGGTGTTGTTTATGGCGGTCGATCACCTGAAAGCTGGCATGGCGTAAAAGAGCCTGTTGATTTCTTTGATATCAAAGGTGATCTTGAGGCTGTTTTAGAATTAACGGGCGCACTTGATTCTGTTGAGTTTGTTTCTACGCAGGAGCATCCAGCATTTCACCCGGGTCAGACAGCAAAACTGATGATGGGTGATAAGTCAGTTGGTTACGTCGGTGCAATTCATCCAAGTGTAGAGCAGCGAGCGGACTTGCCTGGTGCTGTATTTGCCTTTGAATTAGAACTTGGTTTAATACTGCAAGGTAAGATTCCTGAATTTAAAGAAATTTCTAAATTCCCAGAAGTTCGTAGAGATTTGGCGATCTTGGTTGAGGAATCTGTAAATGTGTCTAAGATAAAGGAGTCTATCGAGCAAAATTCAGGCGAATTTATGAACTCGATATCTATTTTTGATGTTTATCAGGGTAAAGGCATTGAGGATGGTCATAAGAGTATTGCGTTGGGCTTGACTTGGCAGCACCCTGAGCGCACGCTCAATGATGATGAAGTAAATCAAGATGTTAGCGCTGTTGTTAAGGCGTTGGATGAAAAGTATCAAGCCAAGCTAAGGAGTTAGCGGATGAGTGCTCTGACAAAGGCAGATATGGCTGAGCGCCTTTTTGAAGAGCTTGGTCTCAACAAGCGAGAAGCGAAAGAAATCGTTGAGATGTTCTTTGAAGAGGTTAGAGAGAGTCTGGCTGTAAATGAGCAGGTGAAGTTGTCTGGTTTTGGTAACTTCGACTTGAGGGACAAGAGTCAACGTCCTGGGAGAAACCCTAAAACGGGTGAAGAGATTCCTATCTCAGCTCGTCGAGTTGTAACATTTAGGCCAGGACAAAAACTAAAAACTAAAGTAGAAGCTTATGCTGGAAGCCAGTCACAATAATGAGTTGCCGGTCATACCGGGAAAGCGCTATTTCACCATAGGTGAAGTGAGCGAATTGTGCGGAGTGAAGGCCCATGTGCTGCGCTACTGGGAGCAGGAATTCTCTCAGTTGCAGCCGGTCAAGCGACGTAATAGAAGATATTATCAGCGCCAAGACGTGCTGATGATTCGTCAGATTCGTAGTTTATTGTACGATCAAGGTTTTACTATTGGTGGTGCCCGTCAGCGACTTGCTGGTGATGATACGAAGGGTGATGAATCGCATTTTAAGCAGTTGATTCGCCAGACAATTTCGGAGCTTGAAGAAGTTTTGGATGTGTTGAAGGCGTAATTTATTTGTTTTTAAACCAAAAGGGCGCTCGTGTAAACGAGCGCCTTTTTGGTTTTTGGGGTTTATATATTTTGTTGAGTATCTATAGGTTGTGTTTTTTTAGATATTGTTTCTTGGTTGGATATTTTTAGGTCCATTTCTTCGATTGTCTTCATCATTTGATTCCAGCACTGTTCCTTTAGTGCTTCTAAGTCTTCGGTGTTAAGACCTTGGGTACTTAGGGGAGGGAGTGTTTGGATTAAGACGTCACCACTGTGCCATTTGTTTAAGTTTAAATGCTTCGCGTAGCTACTTACGCAAATAGGGATAATTGGAACTTGGGCTTCAATAGCCATTTTAAATGCGCCATTTTTGAATGGCAGCATGTTTTCACCTCTGTTTCTCGTCCCTTCTGCAAATACCCAAATTGATGTGTTTTTTTGCTGAAGTGCATGAGTAGAGGCTTCCAGTGTTGCAGACGAACTCGATTTGTTTTTGCGATCTATAAATACATTACCAGCTAACCAATAAAGTTGTCCGAAAAGAGGGAGGTATTTAAGGCTCTTTTTCCCTACGGTTACTGTTCTCTTGGGTACTGCAGCACCACAAACAAATAAATCGAAGTTGTCTTGGTGATTTACGATGTAGACAGCGGGTTTGTCTTTATTCTGGTTTTCACTTTTAGTTACTGTGAGCTTCATGCCTAGAAGTCGAATCCCTAACCAAGAATAGATGTGTGCAAAAATACGGGTATTGTCTGGGTTAAACGGGCGAACTAAGCAGGCTATGGTGCCAAGGGCGGCGACAAGTAAAAAGTAGAGGACAATGAGAGGGACTCGAATCGTATAAAGCATGAAGGCACCTATATTCTGAGAAAGTCAGCGTACACGTGTTTCTGTTTTTTCGCAACTTGCCTTCGTTGATAGGTCTCAGGGGGTTGGCTGTTTGGGGACTTGAAATGGCTGAAGGGGGTCCGCTTCTTTAATGTTTTTTTGCGTAGTAATGGACCACGGTTTGAATTCTTTATTGGTCAATGATGTGATTTTGTAAAGGTTTTCTTTGGTGCAGGAGACTGCTAAAGCGTGATTGGGGAAGCCTCTTTGGGTTAATACATACGCTTTCTTGATGTCTTTAGTTTTAAGCAACTTTTTATAGAAACTCAGTTGAATGTTGGTTTCCAGATCATGTGCTGTTTCGTTACCCTGAAGGCGTCGAATATAGGGCCTGTATTTGGTGTGCTTAAGCATATTTTGTTCCGGAATATTGTTATTTTACGTCATTATATTTGTATGTGCGATATTGTCTATTTTTTATTCAGAAAAGGCGGGTGAATGGATTGCTAAGCAGGAAGATTTGAGAAGTGGTGCTTGTTTTTAGTACTAATTTCTAATGAGTTGCGAGGGAAGAAGCCAGGCTTAGTGGAAACCTGGCATTAGCAGATTAACTTCAGAAGAATTTAAAATTATTTATCGCACGCTGAGATTTCATTCAGTAGATCCTGCAGGCAACGCTGCATCTGGTCACTGGAGCTTTCCATCATTCGAAGTTGATTGTTCGTGTCAGATTGGTCGCTTCTTTTATGAGCGGCGATTACTGCTTTACCGTATTCGTGAACTTGACGGTGTGGCTCTTCCATTCTTTGGAATGAGCGTAAATGGCTGTACTTTTGGTTGCCTGTACCATGGTAATACCATTCGCCGAATCTGCAGGATCTATGGTCTTCTAAGTCACTTTCATTCACTTGGCTTTGACCTGAGATACTTTCGTAGACTTTTGATTTCCAGATCACGTGGTCAAGAGAGACTGTTTGAATAAACGACTGATCACTGCAATCGCTAATGGTTAAACACATAGTTCTTGCTAGATTAATTACTTCGTTAACTGAGCCAATTATTTGATCGTTATTAATTGCTACGTCTTCGCATTTTTCTGCCATTTGTTGGCTGCGGGAATCCACTTCTCGTGTTTGTTTGTCTATGTTTTCAACAAGATTAGAAATCTCTGATGCTGCTTCACCTGCGCGTTGAGCCAAGGCCCGTACTTCGTCAGCAACCACGGCAAACCCTCGACCTTGTTCACCCGCGCGAGCGGCTTCAATTGCAGCGTTGAGGGCTAGGAGGTTGGTTTGTTCTGATATGTTATTAATAGCGCCCACGAATGTGCTGATTTGTTCTGCAACGGTTCTGAGTTGTTGGATGCTCGTTACACTGTCCATTGCTGTGTCACGGATTGACTCTACTGCACCTTTGGTTGCAGTGAGTAGGGAGGCGCTTTCATCAAAGAGCTTTTGTGAGTCGTTAAGCTTTTCTCGTTCAGCTGACATTAAATTGCTGGTGTCGGCTACAGAATGTCTAACGTCATCCATTGCTCTATTCGAGGTAAGTAATAGCTTGACCATGTTATTGTCATCGGGCGATTGAGACTTTGCATCAAGCTCTTTTCGTAGCTCTTTAATTTCTTGGTCTTTTTGTTTGCATGTCAATGACAGTTGGCTAACTTCGTGCTGCAGATCAGCCGTTTTGCTTTTGAGGCTTTCTACTTCTTGTTTGTTTCCAAACCACATATTTATATCCTTGCGCTGCTCTGGGCCGAAATTTGTTTGTTTACCCAACAGAAAGTGAGTGATTGAGTAAATATAGCTTAACCATAACTCTGCTGTAGGGATGTTAAATCTTAGTCTAGTTGTCGGCTCGGATCTGAGTTTCTTTACATAAATCTTCTCTTTTTCAGGAGAATCGCGAAATTTTTTAGGAGTTACTTTAATAGATTTAACCGTTCTTCTGCGATATTGGGGTTTGAAGCGAATAGGTTGCTGCTGTTGAGATCTTTTATCGGTGATTGACTGGATTTGTGTTGGCCGAAATGGAGATATTTTGCTCTAGCTTCAGTGTATGAATTAAGGATGAAATTGAGCTTTTGGTGGTTTTTCTTCATGGTGGGCCCCTTCTTTCCGATGAATGGTGTATGAATATTAAACGGCTTGCTGTTGTCCTGCTAGTTTTAAGTATGTAGTCAGTAGAAGTTTGAGGGAACTAATATGCCACAAGTCATAAATAAGAATGAATCTGCAAGAGTTGAGACGCCAAGCGCTGCTCGACCTCTATCAATGCATGATATACAGCAAGCAATTCATCATGGATGGATTGATTTCAGAGCAACGAAGTGGGTAAGCATGATGTACGGTCTGGTTTTTGTACTGGCCGGTTATTCAATGGTTGCGTTGACATACGCCGCAGATAGGCCTTACTTGTTCTTTGCTTTGTTTATTGGGGCTATGCTTGCAGGGCCGCTATTTGCGGTGGGTATTTATGATTTAAGTCGGCAGCTTCACAAGGGGAAGTCTCCAACGTTAAGGCATTCTATTAAAGCAATGAGGTCTGGAGCATTTTTTGATGTTATCGCTCTGGGGTTTGGTTTGATGCTAATCATGATTTTCTGGATGCGGATGGCGAGTGTTGTTCACGTCTTTATGCCGGAAGCAATGAGTATTGCTGAGATTTTGCCTTTCTTGGCAGTAGGATCTTTGGTGGGGGTAGGGTTTTGTGTTTTGGTGTTTGGTGTGACGGTATTTTCGTTGCCAATGATGGTTCATCGGCCGGTGGATGTTGTCAGCGCAAGCGTTGCAAGCTTAAAAACGGTGCGAGACAATAAAGGTGTTATGGTGGGTTGGGCTTTTGTTATTGGTATTTGTTGTGTTGTTGGGTTTGCCACGGGTTTGGTAGGCTTTGTAATTTTGTTCCCCTTCTTGGCTCATGCTACTTGGCATCTTTATCAACGAGCCTTTGTTATTTAGCCTGGGTACAAACCTGTGGTAAAAGGCGCCGGCTTTCGAGTCGGCGCTTCTTTATGTGGGTGGTTTGTTCGTCTCTTGGTTCAAAAGCTCAATAAGTGCTTTTGCTGCATTAGTGAGTGAATGTTGTTTGTGTATGACATAACCCAATTGCCGACTGTTCATATCGGTTGTGATTTTCATTTCGTGCAAATCTTCGCTCAATGAATCAGGAAGGACGCTCCAGCCATAGCCAATGGAGACCATCATTCTTATGGTATCTAGGTAGTTTGTTGAGGTGACAACATCCAGCTTTACGTCAGTATCTGAAAATAACTGTTCCACTCGTTGCCGGGTGAATGTGTTGTGGCTTGGGAGGATGGCTTTATGTTCAGCTAAGTCATTTAAAGTTACTCTTTTGGATTGGGCTAAAAGATGATTGGTGCTGCAAACGAATTTCATATCGTCGTGCCAAACGGCTTTGCTGACTAGGTGAGAATGAGGTTCTGGAGCCAGAGTGATCAGTGCCATTTCTTTATCCCCCTGAATGACTTGTTCATAGCCACTTTCTGATTCACTGAATTCAATTTTTAAATCCACATCTGGATATTTTTTTGAGTAGGCTTCTAGGATAGGGGGCAGTCTGTGTAGGCCTATGTGGTGGCTGCATATGATTTCTAACGATCCGCTGATGCTTTGAGATAAATTGTGAAGTTCTTGTTGGGTGCTTTTTATCAAGTTTATGATTTGCTTTGCTTTGGGTAGAAGGGCCTCGCCCGCCGGTGTTAAATGGATTTTCCTACCAATGCGGTCAAACAAGGTGGTTCCTAATTGACTCTCCAAAGACGATATTCGTTTACTTACAGCAGGCTGGGTTAAGTAGAGCTCTTCTGCTGCTTCAGAAAATGATTGGTGCTTTGCCACAATCAAAAATGCCTTAAGGGTATTGGTATCCATTAATAAGTCCTAAATATTTTTCCTGTATAACTATAAGTTATGGATCTTATAAAAAATATGAATTTATTTTATTTTTGTCTCTGGGTACTATGGCTTCAATGGTTCGGGCCTCTAAGATAATTTTAAAAACTTTATATCTATTGGCCTTAATTCCTTAGCCACGTTTATGAGGAGAAATAAAATGGCGGGTAAGACGTTATATGACAAATTGTGGGATTCTCATGTAGTGAAGGAGCGTGAGGATGGTACAGCACTTATTTATATTGATAGACAGTTATTGCATGAAGTAACGTCACCGCAAGCATTTGAAGGCTTGCGCCTAGCTTCTCGTCAACCTTGGCGTCTTGATGCTAATTTGGCAACGCCTGATCATAATGTGCCAACAACAAAAACAGAGCGCGACGTAGGTATTGAAGGCATTGTTGATCCTGTTTCAAAAATTCAAGTAAAAACTCTGGACGATAACTGTGATGAGTTCGGGATTGTTGAATTTAAGATGCAAGATAAGCGTCAGGGGATTGTTCATGTAGTAGGCCCTGAACAGGGTGCAACATTGCCGGGTATGACTATTGTTTGTGGTGATTCTCATACTGCAACGCATGGTGCATTTGCTGCGTTGGCCCATGGTGTAGGGACATCCGAGGTTGAGCATGTGATGGCAACTCAATGCTTAATTCAACGAAAAATGAAAAACCTTTTGATTAAGGTTGATGGCGAATTAGGCGCTGGTATTACAGGTAAGGACGTTGTTCTGCATGTTATTGGTATCATAGGTACTGCTGGTGGTAATGGTTGTGCTATGGAGTTTGGTGGTAGTGCCATTCGTTCAATGAGCATGGAAGGCCGAATGACCATGTGCAATATGGCGATTGAAGCCGGTGCTCGTGTTGGTATGGTTGCGTTTGACGAGAACACAGCTGAATACGTGAAAGGTCGCCCGTACGCCCCTAAATCCGATCAGTGGGATCAGGCGGTAGAATATTGGAATACGCTTGTTTCTGATGAAGATGCAGTTTTTGATAAGGTTGTTGAAGTTAATGCAGCTGATATCAAACCTCAAGTAACTTGGGGTACTTCTCCTGAAATGGTCGTTTCTGTGGATAGTTTGGTGCCTAAAGCGGAAGATGAATCTGATCCGGTTAAGCGTTCTGCAATTGAGCGTGCTTTAGAGTACATGGGGCTAGAAGGTGGTCAGAAGATTACTGATATCCAATTAGATCGCGTGTTTATTGGTTCATGCACTAACTCTCGAATTGAAGACTTACGTGCAGCGGCTGCGATTGTGGAAGGCAAGCAAGTTGCTTCAAGTTTGAAACAGGCGCTTGTTGTACCTGGCTCAGGTTTAGTAAAAGAACAGGCTGAAGAAGAAGGTTTAGATAAGATATTTACTGCTGCAGGGTTAGAGTGGCGTGAGCCTGGGTGTTCTATGTGTTTGGCGATGAACGCGGATAAACTTGGGAACGGTGAACATTGTGCTTCTACATCCAACCGAAACTTCGAAGGTCGCCAAGGCTACGGTGGTCGTACGCATTTAGTTAGCCCTGCAATGGCAGCCGCAGCTGCGATAACAGGCCATTTTATTGATGTGAACACGCTTTAAGCGCGACCAGATAAGGAACGTGAGAAATGAATAAATTTATATTACATACTGGTATCGCAGCACCTATGGATCGTGCAAATATCGATACTGATATGATTATTCCAAAGCAATTTTTGAAGTCAATTAAACGGAGCGGCTTTGGCCCGAATTTATTTGATGAATTACGGTATTTAGATGAGGGACAGCCGGATGCAGATAACAGTGGTCGTCCATTAAATACAGAATTTGTACTGAACCAGTCTCGTTATGAGGGGGCTTCGGTTTTATTGGCTCGTGAAAACTTTGGTTGTGGTTCCAGTCGTGAGCATGCGCCTTGGGCGTTGGAAGATTATGGTTTCAGGGTAATAATTGCTCCGAGTTATGCCGATATCTTTTTTAATAATAGTTTTAAGAACGGTTTGCTTCCGATTGTTTTGGATGAGGTTGTTGTTGATCAGCTTTTTACCGAGGTATTTGCAAGTGAAGGCTATCAGCTAACGATTGAATTGGAATCCCAAAAAATTATTAAGCCGTGTGGTGAAGAAATAGATTTTGACGTTGATCCATTTCGAAAACATTGCCTAATAAATGGATTGGACGATATAGGCTTAACACTTCAGGATGCTGATGACATTCGTAACTATGAAGAGAAGCGCCGCGCTTCGCAGCCGTGGTTGTTTGATGTAGTTAAATAGTTTTGTGCTTATTGTAATGCAAATAGATAACAAACAAATTGATATAAGGTTTATTCATGTCTAAGAATGTATTGGTTTTACCTGGTGATGGTATTGGCCCTGAGATCGTTGCTGAAGCGGTTAAAGTTTTAAATGTAGTGAATGATAAGTTTGATTTGGGTCTTTCTTTGGTTGATGGGCTTGTTGGTGGTTCTGCATTTGATGCTCATGGTACGCCTCTTCCACAGGAAACGATGGATAAGGCAAAAGCCTCTGATGCTATCTTATTAGGCGCGGTTGGTGGGCCTAAGTGGGATACGCTTGAAGATCGTGAAATGCGTCCTGAGAAAGGGTTGTTAGGTTTGCGTTCAGGTCTTGAGCTGTTTGGTAATCTTCGTCCTGCAATTCTTTATCCTCAGTTGGCTGATGCTTCAAGTTTGAAGCCGGAAATTGTTTCGGGTTTGGATATTCTGATTGTTCGCGAACTGACCGGTGGTATTTATTTTGGTAAGCCTCGTGGTATCAGAACGCTAGAGAATGGTGAGCGTGAGGGTTATAACACTTACGTTTATTCTGAGTCTGAAATACGTCGAATTGCACGTGTTGCTTTCGAGTCTGCTCAGAAGCGTAATAAAAAGCTTTGCTCTGTCGATAAAGCGAATGTTCTCGAAGTAACGGTACTGTGGAGAGAGATTCTTGAAGAGGTGGGTAAAGAATACCCAGACGTTGAGTTGTCTCATATGTATGTCGATAATGCTGCTATGCAACTGGTTCGTGCACCGAAGCAGTTTGATGTCATGGTGACAGGTAATATGTTTGGTGACATTCTTTCGGATGCTGCAGCTATGCTAACAGGGTCTATTGGCATGTTGCCTTCAGCGTCTTTGGATAAAGACAACAAAGGTATGTATGAACCTTGCCATGGTTCTGCGCCTGATATTGCGGGCCAAGGTATTGCGAATCCTTTGGCTACGATACTTTCTGCGGCAATGATGCTTCGTTATTCTTTAAATGAGACGGTTGCAGCAGATGCAATTGAAGAGGCTGTAAGTAACGTGTTAGATCAAGGTTTACGTACAGCAGATATCTATTCTGAAGGGATGGAAAAGGTATCGACAGAGAAAATGGGTGAAGCGGTGGTTGCTGCACTTAAGGCATAATGATGACTTTGAAAGCCATTCTAGGGATGGCTTTCAAAATTATTTCGGCAAGTTGATGTATGTCCTGAAAGTTTCTGGTGATTCGGATATACTGTCGTTTCGTATTTTTAATAATGGAACGTAACTGTTTCATTTCATGGTATAGAGGAAGAAAACGTGAAAGTTGGTCTAGTAGGTTGGCGTGGCATGGTTGGTTCTGTGCTGATGCAACGTATGCAGGAAGAGAACGATTTTGATTTGATCGAACCTGTATTTTTTACTACTTCTCAGGCAGGTCAGACGGCACCGTCTTTTGGTTCAAAAGATATTAGTAAGCCGACCCCTGTTTTACAAGATGCAACGGACATTAGTATTCTAAGTACCATGGATGTCATTATTACCTGTCAGGGTGGTGATTACACGAAAGCTGTTTTTCCTAAGTTGCGCGAAAGCGGATGGGATGGATATTGGATTGATGCTGCTTCTTCGTTAAGAATGGCGGATGATGCTGTTATTATTCTGGATCCTGTGAATCAGGATGTTATTGCTGAGGCTCTCGAGAGCGGTACAAAGAATTTTGTGGGCGGTAACTGCACTGTCAGCTTGATGCTGATGGCTATTGGCGGTTTGTTCGAGAAGGACTTGGTTGAATGGGTTAGTCCTATGACGTACCAAGCTGCCTCAGGCTCTGGTGCTAAGCACATGAGAGAACTTATTTCTCAAATGGGCGCTGTACGTGACAATGTATCTGAGCTTTTGGATGATCCAGCTTCTGCCATATTGGAAATAGATAAGAAAACTGCTGAGTTTATTCGTAGTTCTGATTACCCAACTGATCAGTTTGGTGTTCCGTTGGCAGGAAGTCTAATTCCTTACATTGACTCACAGTTAGAATCGGGTCAAAGTCGTGAGGAGTGGAAAGCCGAGGCAGAAACGAACAAGATTCTTGGTACTTCAGTTACTCCAACACCGATTGATGGGCTATGCGTTCGCGTAGGTGCAATGCGTTGTCACAGCCAAGCCTTAACAATAAAGCTGAAGAAAGATATATCGGTAAATGAAATTGAGACTATTTTGGCTGCTCATAACGATTGGGTGAAAGTAATTCCTAATGATCGTGACGTGACGATGACAGAGCTTACTCCAGCAAAAGTAACGGGTACGTTAAGTATTCCTGTTGGGCGTATTCGAAAGTTATCAATGGGTCCTGAGTACATCTCTGCATTTACTGTTGGTGATCAATTGCTGTGGGGGGCTGCAGAGCCTCTTCGTAGAATGCTAAGAATTCTATTGGAGAAATAAGCGTTTTCTATTTTTGAATTCTTTATTTGACTGTGATTGAGTTCACATAAAGGCTGAATACTCGCGTATTCGGCCTTTTTTGTGTGTTGTTTTTGATGTTGATTGATAATTCAGTATGACAAGCTGTTGATAAATCAGCATTTATGGTCGATACTTTTTCAATTAATTAATAATAGCTGATAGTGGGCAAAAAACGTCTAAACTTGGTTAAATGTATAAATGACTTTCAACTACTTGTTTTGACGTTGTTTGGTGCTCTGGATTGGTTGGAATCTCAGATGCCGCTGCGGGCAAATAACAACAAAGGATCGACGCATGAAGCTTCGTAAACTCACCTCTGCTCTAGTTGCAGCTGGCGTACTTACTTCTCCTTGGGCATTAGGGTTGGGGTTGGGTGACTTAAAATTAAAGTCGGCTTTAAATCAACCTTTGCAGGCAGAGATTAAACTTCTTCAAACTCGAGAATTAGCAAAGGAGGAGATTCTTCCTTCTATGGCCGCCGACGAAGAATTTGATAGAGCGGGTGTTGAGCGGTTCTTTTTTCTCAGTGATATCGGTTTTGATGTTGAACTGAGTGGTAATGGTGATGGCACTTTACTTCTTTCTACCAAACAGTCAGTTCAAGAGCCGTTTCTGAATTTTCTAGTTGAGGTTAATTGGCCCAATGGGCGTGTTCTGAGAGAGTACACTGTTCTTCTTGATCCGCCAGTTTATGAAGATGAGGCTCCTAGTGTAGTAGTTACGCCTAAAGGCTCTTCTTCCCCAAGAGCTCCGAAAATTACACCGGTCAAACAATCTTCTGTTCAACGTAATTCTTCTGCGGTTGTTACTCCCGTTTCGAGAGACTCAGGTAGTTCGGGTATTAATAATCAAGGCCGTACAGTAGGGTCAACAGATACCTTATGGGATATAGCAGCCGAGGTTAGGCCTGATCGTTCTGTCACTATTCAGCAAACGATGATGGCAATACGAGAGTTAAATCCAAATGCTTTTGTTGCAGGGAATATCAATAAAATAAAGAAAGGAGCCGTCCTTCGTATCCCAACTTTGGATCAGATTCATAATTGGCAGCATGGTTCGGCGGTAGAAGAAGTTGCAGCACACAATCAACGTTATAAGAAATCACTGGAACCTTCAGATAATAATACATCTGATCAGGTACAGCTGAGTGCTGTGAATCAGGATATTCAGCCTGTTGTGCAGGCGCCTGAAGATGCAAGATTGAAGATTGTTCGTTCCGATGTCAGTGCAGCAAGTGGTGGTTCAGCCAGCGGTGATCAGTCATCTTCTAATGTTGAAAACTTACAAAATGATTTGGCTATTTCTCAGGAAAACCTTGATAAAGCGAGCCGTGAAAATGAAAAGCTGTCAGAAAAACTGGAATCTTTGCAGCAGCAGGTCGAGAAACTATCTAGATTAGTCACACTTAAAGATACTCAGATGGCTGAGCTACAAGCGGGTATGGCGAAGTCTGACGATGCGGCTGTAGAGAGCAGCTTACCTTCAGATGAAGTTGTTGCTTCGCCGGTTGAGAGTGATTCTGTAGATGCAATGACGGATGAGGTTGCTGCATCAGATCTTGAGGATACTTTAGCGTCAAGTACGCCAGTGGATGCATTGGATGACATTGCTTTAACAGATGAGGTTAAGGTAGATGACGTCGCTGTTGAAGAACCTGTGGTAGCTGATGTCCCTCCACCAGTAAATAAACCGGTTATTAAACCTCAAGGACAACCTGTTGAGATTCAGAGTCCTAAGCAACCAAGCTTTTTAGAGTCTGTTACGAAAAATCCAATCTGGTTAGTTGCTATCGGTGCCGGTTCTTTATTTTTCGTTATTCTGTTGTTTATGTTGTCTCGAAGAAGTTACCAAAGAGAAAACGAATTGTCTGAGGTGATGGAGAAGGACAGTTCTTCTGATCAGCCTGCAAGTGATACTGTTCAAACAGAAATGGATAATATTGAGCAGGAACTCGAAGGTTTAGATCTAGAAAGTAAAGGGTTTGGGCAAGTGTCACTTGATGGTGATGAGAGCTTACAGCCTGATGATATTGTTGCTCGTGCAGACAGCTTTATTGCTTACGGTCAGTTTGATAATGCAGTTGTTTTACTGGGTGATGCGATTAATCAAGAAGCAGGACGTATTGATCTTCGCTTAAAGATGTTGGAAGTCTATGCCGAAATGCAGGACAGCCAAGGTTTTGAACGTCAAAAGCAAGAGATATTGGGGTTAGGTGCTGATGATGTATTGGCACAGATTAATGTTTTAGAGCAGAAACTTCCGAGCTATATGGGTGAGACTGCATCAGTTAATGCGTTTGATAGCAATGAGAACCTATCAAATGATAAGCCTTTAATGGGCGATGCTGATTTTGATTTGGCTCCAGGTGAAAATTCAGAAGACGATGAGTTAAGTTACTCTCTTGAGGATTTAGAGTCTGAACTGGCGAGTGATTTAAGTGGCGAGTCTTCTGAGTCGGAAGGTACGACTGAACTGGATTCGTTAGATGATCTTGATTTCAATTTAGAAGAGGAGTTAGGCATAACTGAAGAGGCGCCTGACTCTATAGAACAGGGCTCCAAAGAAAGTGACTTTTCTATCGATATGGACTTTGATGTTTCTGATGATAAAGAGCTGTCGTCGGGTCTGGATGAATTAGATTCACTTGAAATTCCTGATATGGACTCCGAGTCAAGCCTTTCTGAAGGTATATCCCTAGAGGGGGGTAGTGAACTTGATGGACTGAGCTTAGATGAAGGTTTGGAGTTGGATTCAGTCACTGATGACGCTGACTTGGATGACACTCCGGCTGTTGAAGATAATGTGCTAGGTGATGGTGAAATTGGTCTTGATTCTGACTTTAGTTTGGATGAGCTCGATTCTGTAAGAACTGATGATGAATTAACTGTTGAACCTGAGGCCGATTCCTCTCTAGAGCAAGATTCGATTGATTTAGATACTTCAGATGTTGAGCCTCTTTCGTCCGATGAGTTGGGTGAAGTTTTGGATGTAGGTGTAGACCTTGAGGATCTGGCCAAGTCATTGGGCGTTGATTCTGCTGATGAGGTTGATTTAGATGCTGAATTAGCATCGGCTACAGAAGGCTCTGATGATTTAGGTGCTTTGAGTGGAGATGATCTTGAGTCTGAGACTGAAGTTGATGTTGCTGTTCTTGACGAGGTTGAAGAAGTTTCTCTAGTAGAAGAGGGGGCTTCTGAAGAATCTCTTGATTTGGATGTGGCGCTTGACGTAGACGAGTCTCTTGAAATAGATGAGTCTTTAGTTGATGCTGATTCCAATAAGCTATCTGAAGGCGCTGAAGAAGAGTCTTCTTCTGATGTGGATTTGACTGAGGCTGCTGAGGTAGCTCAATCTCAATCGGAAGTGTCTTTAGCTGATTCAGTCAACTCCGAATTGACTGAAGATGAGCTGGATTTCTTTGTTGGTTCTGATGAGGTTGCTACTAAGTTGGATCTTGCAAGGGCTTATGTGGACATGGGAGATGTTGATGGTGCTCGCGACATCTTGGAAGAAGTTGTGTTGGAAGGCAGTGAAGAGCAAAAAAATGAGGCGGGTGAGCTTTTGAATGGTTTATCATAATCAACTTGAAACGATTAGATAAATGATTTGAAGGAAAATAACTTGTCTCATAGTCCAGTTGCCGAGCGTATAGCGCTCGGTATTGAGTATTTTGGTCATGGCTTTAAGGGTTGGCAACGCCAGCCCTCCGCAAAACCTTCCGTTCAGGAAGAAATAGAAATCGCTCTAAGTCGAATTGCAAATAGCCCCATTCAGGTGACTTGTGCAGGAAGAACGGATGCAGGAGTGCATGCAGTTCATCAAGTAATTCACTTTGATTCTCCTGTCTATCGAAATGATAACTCTTGGGTTCGGGGTGTCAGTAGTCAGTTACCTGATCAGATTGGTGTAAAGTGGATAAAGCGTGTAAGTGGTGATTTTCATGCTCGCTTTTCGGCGTCGGCTCGAAGATACAGATATGTAATTGATAATAGCCCTGTAGCACCAGTAATTAATAAATATGGCGTGACATGGCATTTTCAACCTTTGAATGCTCAAAATATGCACGAAGCAGGTCAAGCATTACTGGGCGAGAATGATTTTACTTCATTTCGTGCTAAGCAGTGTCAATCTAATTCGCCTATGCGTAATATTCATCATTTAATGGTGCGCAGAATTGGCCAGCTTGTTGTAATTGATGTTAAAGCAAATGCTTTTCTTCATCACATGATTCGCAACATTGCTGGTGTGTTATGTGAAGTGGGCGATGGGCGTAGGCCTAAAGAGTGGGTTGCAGATGTACTGGCTGCCAAGGACCGAAGTCAAGCGGGTGTTACAGCTCCTCCCCATGGCTTGTATTTTGTTAATGTTGATTATGATGAAGAGCACGGCCTTCCAAAACAAGATGGAGATTTGGGGCCGCTGATTGTTTCGCCTGCAAATCATCTTTTTAGTGCGCTGTAACTGTAGATTTTATTGGCTTTCTGTTAATATTTGCCATTTTTATTCTTGGAGGCAAAGTGTTAAGAACACGAGCCAAAATATGTGGTATAACGCGTTATGAAGATGCGTGTAATGCAATTGAATCAGGTTGTGATGCACTTGGTTTTGTTTTTTATCCTCCAAGTCCGAGAAATGTAGATATAGATCATGCTCGGTCAATTACAACTAAGTTGCCACCGTTTGTGTCGGTTATCGGTTTGTTTGTAGATCCTGAACCAGACGTTGTATACAGAGCAATTGAAAGGGCTGGGCTCTCTTGTCTACAGTTTCACGGGAATGAGACACCTGAGTTTTGTGAGCAATTTAAACTTCCTTGGTTTAAAGCAATTCGAGTAAAGAATGACACAGATCTTTACCAGTGCTCTAAAACATATAAGAATTCATCAGCATTACTTCTTGATGCTTATAAACCCGGTGTTCCTGGTGGTACGGGAGAAACATTTAATTGGTCATTGATTCCAAGTGACCTACCAAAGCCAATAATACTTGCAGGCGGTTTGAATGCGTCAAATGTCGCTTCTGCTATTGAACAAGTAAAGCCTTACGCCGTTGATGTAAGTGGTGGTGTTGAGGCTGAAAAAGCGATTAAGTCAAATGATAAAATAATCGCATTTATGAATGAGGTTTTAAAATGACTGATTTAGCGCAAGATGCGCAATTACCTGATGAAAACGGCCATTTTGGTGTATACGGTGGTCGTTTCGTTTCTGAGACACTAATGAGTGCTTTAGATGAGCTACGAGACCTTTATGCTCGAATGAAGAATGACCCTGCATTTCAGGCTGAGTTCGATCGTGATCTTGCGCATTATGTAGGTCGCCCGTCACCTTTATATTTTGCGGAGCGATGGACAAAAGAAGTGGGTGGTGCGCAAATTTTCCTAAAAAGGGAAGATTTAAATCATACGGGTGCACATAAAGTAAACAATACAATCGGTCAGGCCCTGTTAGCTAAGCACATGGGGAAACCTCGTGTAATTGCAGAGACAGGTGCTGGCCAGCACGGTGTTGCAACTGCGACGGTTGCTGCACGCTTAGGTCTTGAGTGTAAAGTATTCATGGGCGCAGAAGATGTTCAGCGCCAAGCGTTGAACGTTTACCGAATGAAACTTCTTGGCGCAGAAGTGATGCCTGTTGAAGCGGGTACTCGCACTTTAAAAGATGCCATGAATGAAGCCATGCGCGATTGGGTGACAAACGTGGATTCTACGTTTTACATCATTGGTACGGCAGCAGGGCCTCACCCATATCCTATGATGGTTCGTGACTTTAATTCGGTGATTGGCCGTGAAGCTCGTCGCCAGTCTTTAGAGCAAACGGGTAAATTACCTGATGCTCTAGTAGCTTGTGTAGGTGGTGGTTCTAACGCTATTGGTTTATTTCATCCTTTCTTAGAGGATGATTCTGTCGCAATGTATGGTGTTGAGGCTGGTGGTTTAGGTCTAGAAACAGGTCAGCACGCAGCGCCATTATCTGCAGGGAAACCAGGTGTTCTTCATGGGAACCGTACTTACTTGATGGAAGATGAGAATGGCCAAATTATCGGCACTCATTCTGTTTCTGCTGGTTTAGATTATCCTGGTGTTGGACCTGAGCATAGTTACTTGAAAGACACTGGACGTGCTTCGTATGTTTCAATTACGGATGATGAGGCGTTAGCGGCTTTCCGTAAATTGACTCGCATTGAAGGTATTATGCCTGCCTTAGAATCCAGCCATGCGCTGGCTTATGCTGAAAAGCTAGCTAAGACTATGTCACCAGAGCAGACAATTGTTGTTAATTTGTCTGGTCGTGGAGATAAGGATATTCATACTATCGCTGGAATCGATGGTATCACTGTATAAGCGTGATTGATTATGAGCAGAATTAAGTCGTATTTTGAAAATCTGAATAAAGCAGGTAAAAAAGCGTTAATACCTTACATTACAGCAGGGGATTCCTATTTAGAGTCGACAGTGCCTCTTATGCACAGTTTGGTGGATGCAGGGTCAGACATTATTGAACTAGGTGTACCTTTCTCGGACCCTATGGCGGATGGTCCAGCAATTCAGCTGGCTTGTGAGCGAGCATTAGAACATGGCACGAGTCTGACTGATGTATTGGCTTGTGTCGCTAAGTTTCGTGAGACGAATACTACAACACCTGTTGTGTTAATGGGATATTTGAATCCTGTTGAAATTATGGGATATCCAGCTTTTGCTGAAAAAGCGGCCAGTTCAGGTGTGGATGGTGTGTTATTGGTAGACCTTCCGCCGGAAGAAGCGGCTGATGTGAAACCGTTATTTGAATCCCATTCAATTGATACCATCTTCTTGTTAGCGCCGACGACGTCTGAAAACCGAACTAAGCTTATTTGCGAGCACGGCTCGGGTTATGTTTACTATGTTTCGGTAAAAGGTGTCACTGGTTCGTCTGCTTTAGATGCGGATGAGGTGGCTAAGAAAGTAGCAGCCATTCAGGATCAGACGGATTTACCTGTTGGAGTAGGCTTTGGTATTAAGGATGGTGCGACAGCATCAAGTGTTGCAAAAGTTGCTGATGGAGTTATTGTCGGATCTGTTTTGGTGAATGCCATAGCCGAAAGTGCTTCACAAAACTTATCTGTTGAAGATACTTGTCAAAAGGTATCTGCGATTATTCGTGAAATGCGTGCAGCCATGGATCAAGAATAGCGGTACTTTGTAATCATCAGTGAATTCAGGATCAAACGATAGATGAGTAGTTGGTTAGATAAAATTGTACCTTCCATTGTTCGCTCGGATGCTCAGAAAAAATCGAGTGTTCCGGAAGGGCTATGGAAAAAATGTCCGAAATGTGACGCCATTCTCTATCGTCCTGAACTTGAAAAAAATGCGGATGTTTGCCCTAAGTGTGATCACCACATGCGAGTGAGTGCTCGCCGTCGTTTAGAGCTGTTTCTTGACCCTGAAGACAGGGTTGAGCTTGCCGCAGATGTTCAGCCTGAAGACCGTTTGAAATTTAAAGATTCTAAACGTTACAAGGATCGTCTCAGTTCGGCTCAAAAAGAAACGGGTGAGAACGACGCGCTTGTTACAATGCATGGTCGCCTTGAAGGCAAACCCGTGGTTGCTGCTGCCTTTGAATTTAAATTCATGGGTGGCTCTATGGGTGCGGTAGTTGGTGAAAAGTTTGTTCGAGCAGTAAAGCTATCCATCGACCAGAATATCCCCTTTATTTGTTTTTCCGCCAGTGGCGGTGCGCGAATGCAAGAGGCATTAATTTCTTTAATGCAGATGGCAAAAACGTCTGCGGCTCTCGAACGAATGAAGCGTAAAGGTGTTCCTTACATTTCAGTGATGACGGACCCGGTTTTTGGTGGCGTTTCGGCCAGTTTGGCTATGCTTGGTGATTTAAATATTGCCGAACCGAATGCATTGGTTGGTTTCGCAGGGCCGAGAGTTATTGAACAAACGGTAAGAGAAAAATTGCCTGAAGGCTTTCAGCGCAGTGAGTTTCTCTTGGAGCATGGAACCGTTGACATGATTATTCATCGCCAACACATGCGAACCAAAGTGTCTCGTCTACTTTCTAATTTAACTTGGCACATGCAGTCCACTTCAGAACGTTCTCTATGAGTAAAAATTTTACACTAGATCAATGGCTTTCATATTTAGAGAGTGTACATCCAAGCGAGATAGAACTCGGTTTAGGTCGAATACAAGCTGTGGCTGATCGACTATCTCTCTTTCCGTTGGCTAATGAAGTTATAGTGGTTGCAGGTACGAATGGTAAAGGCACTACTTGTGCGTTTATTGAATCATATGCAAGTCAAACGAATAAATCGACAGGCTTATATTCTTCACCTCATTTAATTTCTTTCAATGAGCGAGTTCGGCTGAATTCTGTTGAGGCGACGGATCATCAGCTTGTTAGTGCTTTTGAGATCATTGAAAAAGCAAGAGCTGAGATATCTCTTACCTACTATGAATTTACGACCCTTGCTGCGTTTTGGCTTTTTAAACAAGCAGCGTTGGACGTCGTAATTTTAGAAGTTGGCCTTGGTGGACGATTGGATGGCGTTAATATCGTTGATTCCGATGTGGCACTTGTTACGTCTATTTCGATAGACCATGAATCTTGGTTAGGTTCTGATATTGAAGTCATTGGTTTTGAAAAAGCAGGGGTGTTTCGTTCTGGTAGGCCTGCTGTATTTGGGGCTGAAAATGGGCCCGTGTCTGTTTCAAATCATGCGAAGGATATTGGTGCTTCTTTCTATCAAGCTGGAAAGGATTACCAACTCATTGAAAATGAAAGTGATTGGGGGTGGTTCTCAGACGCTTCTGCTTCTGTTGATGGGTTAAAATATCCTGGATTTCCAGTGCAGAACATAGCGACTGCGTTATGCGCTTTGACTTGCCTAAATTGGCCAATCAGTGCTGGCTCTGTTAATAATGCCATTCAGAATATTTCTATTCGTGGAAGAATGGAGCGCTTTGAATATAATGGTGTGTCTGGTTGGTTGGACGTTGCTCATAACCCTGACTCGGCGGCGTATCTAGCAAGTCAGCTGAAACTACATGATTCAGATGCAACTGACTTAATTGCAATCTTTGGCTGTATGTCTGATAAGGACATCGGCGGTGTAGTTGATGAATTGAGTGATGTTATTGAACGTTGGCTGTGCATTGATTTACCGGTAGAAAGAGCCTTGCCGGCATACGAGCTCTCCCAACTGCTTATTGATAAAGGTTTAAATGCTCAAAGTTTTAAATCGTTTGATGATGCATTTACTTTTGTTTCCCGTGAAAATCCTGAGTCGTCATCAATAACTGCGAACCTTGTTGTCTTGGGTTCTTTCTTTACTGTGGCTGAAGCGATTACTTACTATGAACAATAGTGTCAAATCAGAGAATTCAAAATCAGCCAAATCGACTTCCATAGATGATGCCCCTGAGTTAATTAAGTTTCGTTTGCTTGGGGCCGTTGTTACTTTTGTCTTGATTGCTTTATTTGGCCCTGAAATTTTAGACGGTAGTGGTCGTGTACATACAACATCCATGGTCGCTATCCCTGAGCCTCCTGTTGTTCCTGCCGCTCCGATCTTAAAACCGCCATCGCCTAAAGGAACGGGTTTTTCTCGTACCGAAGAACCAAAAGTTCAAGCCAACTTGAATGAGAACCGAAAAACAGCACCAGTGGTGGTGAAAGAAGAGAAAAAAGCGAAGGTGAGTGCCTTTAAAAAGCCAGGTTGGACTCTACAATTAGCTACATTCAGTCAGCCAAAGAATGCCCAAGCTTTAAGAAAAAAGTTAACGAAGACGGGCTTTAACTCTTACAGTAAGTTATTAAAAGACTCCTCTGGGAAAACTCGTTATCAAGTATTTGTTGGTCCTGAATTAAAGAAAGAAAAATTGATGGGCATTAAAAAGCAGCTTGCAGCTAAGCTAAAACTGAAAGATGGCATTATCAAGCCTTATCGCCCTTAAATGACTTACGATTAGTTTTAAATATGCAGTTGAAATCTAGGTTTATTGGATTGATTGTCGAACATGGGTGTTGCGAAACGGAATGCTCTGGTAGAATTCGCAGCCCGAAAGGAAGGATACAAGAATGAACTGGTTAGATTGGGCAATTATTGTTGTTATCTCTGTTTCTGCGTTAATCAGTTTAAAGCGTGGATTTGTGAAGGAGTTGCTGTCTCTAGTTACTTGGGTTGCTTCATTATTTATAGCTCGTATCTATGCGTATGACCTTTCTCATTATCTAAGTGATTTTGCTAACGATGGAAAGTCAGCCCTTGTGCTGGCTTTTTTTATTTTATTTGTGGGTGTTTTGATCGTTGGTTCATTAATTAATTTTATTGTCAGTCAATTTGTACATGCTGTTGGTCTAAGTTTAATGGACCGTTTCCTAGGCGTTGCTTTTGGTGTGGTAAGAGGGGCGTTAGTCATTGTGGTCAGCATTGGCTTATTAAGTCTAACCGCATTCGTAGACTCTCCTGTTTGGCAATCCTCTTCTATTGTTCCTCACTTTGCGCAAGTTGAATCTTGGACCAAAGAAACAACAAAATTGTTATCAGAACGGTTATCCGAAATGGATATGTCCGGTTTGGTAGATCCTGCGGTTGCAGGCGATGCTCTTCAGCAAGCTGGAGAGGTTTTATCTGAAATTCCTGATACAGAGTCCGCTCCTGAAGAGGTTTGGACGGATGGCGCAGAAGAAGTCATCCAGGTAGAAAATTAACTAAAGGCTAATGAGGTAGTTTATCCATGTGCGGCATTGCTGGCGTCGTTTCCTTCACTAACGTTAATCAGACTTTATATGATGCGTTAACCGTTCTACAACACAGAGGGCAGGATGCCGCTGGGATCGTTACCAGTCATAATGGTCGATTCCATCTGCGTAAAAATAATGGTTTGGTGAGAGACGTTTTTCGTACTCGCCATATGCATCGCCTTATCGGTAATATGGGTATTGGCCATGTTCGTTATCCTACCGCAGGTTCTTCATCGTCTGCGGAAGCTCAACCGTTCTATGTGAACTCCCCCTACGGTATTACTTTGGCTCATAACGGTAACTTGACCAACTCTAAAGAGATAGGTCAAAAGCTTTATGAGACTGATCTTCGTCATATTAATACTACGTCGGATTCAGAAGTCCTCCTAAACGTTTTTGCTCATGGTCTTCAAAAACAAGGTAAGCAAACCCCAAGCCCTGAAGATATCTTTGAAGCCGTAAAAGGTGTTCATAAGCGATGTCGTGGTGGATATGCAGTTGTTGCCATGATTGCTGGACAGGGCGTTGTTGGGTTCCGTGATCCGAATGGCATTCGTCCTGCCGTTTTTGGCAAGCGTGAAACTGCAGAAGGCGTTGAATATATGATCGCCTCTGAAAGCGTTGCCTTATCTTCTTTAGGCTTCACTCTAGAGCGAGATATAGCACCAGGAGAAGCAATTTTTATATCTGAAACTGGTGAATTACACAGTATGCAGTGTGCGGAAAACCCAAGCTTGAAACCATGCATTTTTGAGTATGTTTATTTTGCTCGTCCTGACAGTATTATGGATGGTAATTCTGTTTATAAAACGCGCTTGAAAATGGGTGAGTTATTAGCAGAGAAGATCAAACGCGAATGGCCTGATAATGACATCGACGTTGTTATACCGATTCCTGATACCAGTCGAACGTCTGCATTACAGCTAGCTCACTGCTTGGGTGTAAAGTACCGTGAAGGCTTCATGAAAAACCGCTACATTGGCCGAACATTTATTATGCCGGGTCAAAACGAACGTAAAAAGTCAGTTCGTCAGAAGCTGAATCCGGTTGAACTTGAGTTTGCTGGAAAGAATGTTTTGCTGGTTGATGATTCTATCGTTCGCGGTACTACGAGCCGTCAGATCATTGAAATGGCTCGAGATGTTGGTGCTAATAAAGTTTATATGGCTTCTGCCGCGCCTGAAGTCTGCTTTCCAAACGTTTATGGCATCGACATGCCGTCAGCGGACGAACTGATCGCTTCTGGTCGCACAGTAGATGAAGTCTGTGAGTTAATCGGTGCTGATGGCTTGATGTACCAAGATCTAGGTGACCTGATTGAGGCTTCGAAAGGCGTTAATGAGGAAATTGAAGGCTTTGATTGTGCCGTATTTAATGGTGAGTACATAACGGATGATGTCACACCTGAGTACTTGGCCGCTCTAGAGCAAGCTAGAAGTGATGCAACTAAGCATAAGAAAGCGAACATTGTTGTCGATGTTGCTGATGACAACGAAGACGATTCGGATGGCAGTGATGACGCTACCGTAGGGATCCATAATGAAATATCTTAATTTTTAGTCGAATTGGGTATTTTATCAAAATATTGTCTAGATATTTTGAACCATTTTTGAAAAAGCCGAACTTATAAAGTTCGGCTTTTTGTTTTAAGCTACTATTTTTTTGATGGCCTTCATTTTTTTTATGGCTAAGGAATGACAATGACTGATTCTTCTAAAAACAACCCGCTTCTTTCCGCGAGGATTCAATCTGACCTGACAGATGCTTCCATAGAGACGTATGCTGTGCGTGGGGGCCAAGTCCGTACGGCAGAGGCTGAACACAGTGAGCCTATCTTTACTACCTCGAGTTATGTCTTTAATAGCGCGGCAGAAGCGGCAGCTCGGTTTGGCGGCGATGAACCGGGTAATATTTATTCTCGTTTTACAAATCCGACAGTTGCGACGTTTGAAAAGCGATTAGCTGCCATGGAAGGGGCTGAGATGGCTGTTGCTACGTCTTCAGGTATGGCCGCAATTCTGAGTACGTTTGCAGGGCTTTTGAAGTCTGGTGATCATGTAGTTTGTTCTCGCTCCGTTTTCGGTACGACGAACGTGTTATTTGAAAAGTACTTTAAGAAGTTTGGTATTTCAACGACCTTTGTCGATTTAATAGATATCAATAGCTGGAAGTCTGCAATCACCGATCAAACGAAAGTTCTGTTTTTGGAAACGCCTTCTAACCCTTTGGGTGAAGTAGCAAATATTCGAGATTTAGCGGATTTAGCTCATAGCTATGACGCTTTACTGGTTGTGGATAACTGTTTCTGTACACCCGTTCTTCAGCAGCCATTAAAGCTCGGTGCCGATATTATCATCCATTCTGCGACTAAATATTTGGATGGCCAAGGGCGTTGCGTTGGTGGTGTTGTTGCTGGTGCTAAGAAAGAGATGGATGAAGTCTATGGCTTCTTGCGCTCGGCTGGTACAACCATGAGCCCGTTCAATGCATGGGTGTTTTTGAAAGGCTTAGAAACTTTATCTATTCGAATGAAGGCTCATTGTGAGTCTGCTCTTGAAATTGCCAGTTGGTTAGAAAATCAGCCTCATATTTCAAAAGTACATTACGGTGGTCTTGAAAGCCATCCTCAGCATGATTTAGCGCGTTCGCAACAAAATGGCTTTGGTGGTGTCTTATCTTTTGAAGTTGAAGGTGGTAAAGAAGCCGCTTGGACATTAATTGATAACACTCGTATGTTGTCTATAACAGCTAATCTTGGTGACACAAAAACGACCATAACTCATCCAGCAACAACGACTCACGGTCGTCTTTCGGATGACGATAAATCGAGGGCTGGTATTGTCCCTGGTTTGGTTCGTATTTCTGTGGGGCTAGAAAATGTGGACGACATTAAAGATGACTTGTCCCGAGGCATTAAGGCGATTATTTGATGCATGAATTGCAAGGAAAGTTACTTTTAGCGCTCGATAATGTTAATCAAATTATCTTGGGTAAGGAGCCTCAGCTGAAGCTGGCTTTTGCTTGTCTCATGGCCAAGGGGCATTTGTTAATTGAAGACTTACCCGGGATGGGGAAAACGACCCTTTCTCATGCGTTAGCAAATGTGCTCGGCTTGAGTTACAACCGAGTGCAGTTTACCAGTGACCTATTACCTTCTGATGTTCTTGGTGTAACGATTTTTAATCGAGATCACAGCACGTTTGAGTTTCATAAGGGGCCCATCTTCTCACAAGTTGTATTGACTGATGAGATAAATCGAGCAAGTCCTAAAACTCAAAGTGCTTTGCTTGAAGGGATGGAGGAACATCAGGTCAGCGTGGAAGGAGAAACTTATCCGCTGCCTGAACCTTTCTTTGTTATTGCTACTCAAAACCCGATGAGTCAGGCTGGAACATATCCACTTCCAGAATCCCAGTTAGACCGATTTTTAATGCGAGTGACGTTAGGTTATCCTCCGGCTGAAGCTGAACGAGAGTTATTAAAAGGGCAAAGCCGTCGAGAAATGGCGACGGACTTACAATCTGTCTTTACCCCAGAAGAGCTTAAAGCGCTTCAAAAACAAGTAACACTTATAAGCACATCAGAGGCGCTGCTTGATTATGTTCAGCGGCTAGTTGCTTTCAGCCGTCAATTAGGGGGCGCGAGTATTGGTTTGTCTCCTCGAGGCAGTTTGTCGTTGTTGCGAAGCGCTCAAGCATGGGCTTTATTGGAAGGGCGAGATTACGTTATTCCTGATGACGTCCAGGCGGTATTAGCCTCTGTGGTTGATCATCGAGTCGTAAGCTCGGATGCCTCATCTGTTTCTTCCCAAATGCTAGATCAGGTGCCTGCAATCTAGTCTGTGAATTCATCTTTTAGAAAAGAGAGGGTTAATGGGCTCATTCAAGCAGCTTATAGAGCGGTGGTTTGCAAACCGATCACCTCTCACTGATCGTATCCGGCTGACTAATCGTAATATTTACATCGTTCCTTCTCGTGCGGGTTGGCTATTGGTTGGTGTCCTTCTGATAATGCTTCTGACGGGGATTAACTATCAGAACAGTTTGATTTTTGGTTTGTGCTTTTGGGTGGGAAGTGTATTTGCCATTGTTATTTGGCATACATGGAGAAATCTAGCTTCTTTAGAGGTATCAATCGGTGGGGAAGTGGCTGGTTTTGTAGGGGACTCTGTTCTTGTTCCAACTCAATTTAAAGGACTCGATGAGCGGTTACACCATTCAATCGAAGCGGCTTGGCGGCCTGCCGAAGCGTATTCAATGTTTGATATTCTTCCCAATGAAACAACAGCTCATTCAATATTACTCAAAGGTCTTAATCGAGGCTGGAATCGTACGCCAAAAATGGAGGTTAGAACCCAATATCCATTGGGTATTTTAACGGCTTGGTCTGTTATTCGGCTAACTCATCCTGTTTTGGGGTACCCTCAGCCGATTTTTGGTATTGCTCCTAATCAAAAAGACAGCGATGGCGACGATGATCAGGACGTTGTTCAGGATATTTCCAGTCGTCATTCCGGCAGTGACTTCTATAGTTTAAAGCCTTATGTTGAAGGTGATTCTTTACGGAAGGTGGATTGGAAGCGATATGCAAAAACGGAAGAATTGGTCACTAAGGAGTTTATAACACCGCCTTCAAGTAATGACTGTCTGGATTTTAATTCGTTTTCAGGGTTGGATTTTGAAACTAAGCTTTCGGTCATGAGCGGTTGGGTCCTTGAGTGGAGCGAACAGCAACGGGTCTTTGGCATGAGTTTACCTGGTGTTGATATTGAGCCGGATCAAGGTAGTGTCCATAAGTTTGATTGTCTTCGTGCGCTAGCTCTCTATTCGGAGGGTGGATGAAATCTGTTTTAGATGCGAGCTTAACTTTATCGGCTTTACGATGGATGTTACTGGCTCAACTTTCTTCGTTGTTGATCCATGTCCCAAGAATGCCTTGGTGGCTCATTGCTGTTTTAGTAATTTGTATCGGGTGGCGTTGGCAGGTTATTCAGGGGCGTTGGCGTTTTCCAACTAAACCGGTGAAGACGTTACTGGCCATTGTAGGCATGGCGGCAATTGTTTTCACCTTTAGAAAGGTTTCGGTTGAAGCCGCCGTTAATTTTTTGATTTTAGCGTATGGTTTAAAACTAATAGAGCTTTATTCGAGACGTGATGCCTATATTTCTCTCTTCTTATCTTTTTTGGTTACTGGGCTTTCGTTTTTATTCGGTACTGAAATGCTTTCCGCTGCATTTGTGCTTACCAGTTGTGTGTTTATAACGTCTGCCTTAATTGCCATGCATAGTCGCATTGTATTTAAGCCTCTACAGTTAGTTAAGCAGGCAGGTTTGTATTGGTTATCAGCCGTTCCTTTGATGATAATTTTCTTTGTCTTTTTCCCTCGAATGTCGCCTTTTTGGTCAATAGATGTTGGGCAGAGTGCTAAAACAGGGATCAGCGATCAGATCAATCCAGGTGATATCGCCAAGCTGAGTCAATCGGACGAATTGGTTTTTCGAGTTCGCTTCTTGGATGATGTTCCTACGAATCCTGGTTCGCTGTATTGGCGCGCTATTGTTTTAGATGAATCGGATGGTCGAGGCTGGAAGAGCAATAAACCTGTTAATTATTCAGGGAATCCTGTGGACTGGTATGGTAAAGGCGTTTCTCCTTGGCAGGAAAATATTCAAAGGACGGAGCCTAACTATCCATATGAAGTGATTTTAGAGCCATCAAATCAACAGTGGTTATTTAGCCTCGACGGTTCGATACCTGAGCAGCCTAATGTTGGGTTAACTCAAGATTTTACTCTGTTTTACGATAAGCCGATTCGACAAACGTTAAGGTACAGTGCTTCCTTACCTTCCCGTGTTATCCGTGAAGTGGATCTTTACCGTTGGCGGTTAAATCGAGAGCTACAGCTTCCAAAGAACGAAAATCCTCAAACAAAAGCTCTGTCCCTTAAGCTTAAGGACGAGTCAACGTCTCCTAAGGAGTTTGTAGATAAGGCGTTGGCATTTTTTATTGATAATGGCTTTCGTTATACCTTAAAACCGCCTGTGTTGGGACAAAAAGCCAATGATGAATTTCTTTTTGAAACTCAAAGAGGATTTTGTGCTCACTATGCGGGTGCATTGGCCTTAATGTCTCGATATGCGGGTATTCCTGCCCGAGTGGTTGTTGGGTACTTGGGCGGTGAGTGGAATGCTCAGGCAGGGTATTTAAGTGTTCGACAATATGATGCCCATGCGTGGACTGAGGTTTGGTTTCCAAAACAAGGTTGGGTATTAATTGATCCTACTTCGGTGGTAGCGCCAGAGCGTTTGGAGCAGGGATTAGCAGAAGCAGTTAAGGATGAAGGCTCTTTTCTTGAAGATTCGTTTTTTTCTCCTCATAGATACAAGGCTGTTAAATGGTTAAATAATGCTCGTCAATTAATTGATGAGATTAACTACCAATGGTCTTTAAACGTGGTTGGTTATGATGTTAAGAAGCAGGCAGGTATTTGGAGTGAGTTAATTGCTTCGTGGGGGCGCAGTGCTTGGCTTATGGTTGGTTTGAGTATTGTTGTTGCCATTGCCGTTCCTTTTTTGATTTGGGGCGTGATTTTACTTTATGTTCGGATGAAGCAGAAAAAAAGTTTGCAAGTTAAATTTGAAATGTTGTTATTCCGAATGCTTAAGGTGGAAGGGCGACAGACCAGCTCTCCGTTGGATTATTTACCCCCAAGAAAACTGTTTGATGTACTAAAAACCATCTATCCTGAAGAGGGAGAGCAAATTAGTTGGTTATCTTCTCGGTATGAAGAACTTTGCTATGGTTCGTTGACTGAAGAAAATGAAAAAAACAAATCCAAGCAGTGGCAGTTTATGCTGAAACGTCTGAAACAGTTGAAAGCAAAATGAAACAGAACATACAGCTTTGATGTGATTTAATTATTAATGAATGCATTTATTTAGTTAGAAAGGCTGTACTGAGATTTTATATGATAAAAAGAATACCCATTTCTTGTCTTACTCCTGGCATGTATGTATCTGGTTTTCATTGGGATCAGGACGTTGAATCTTCTTATCAGAAAGAAGGTCGCATCCCTGACTTGAAGACCATTGAACTAATCAAGAAACGTGGTGTTAAAGAATTGTTCATTGATACGGAACGAGGTATCGATGTTGATGCGGGTGTTTCGCAAGAAGAAATCGAACATGAGGGTGAAGAAACATTAGCACGATACGCAGAAGAATCTCCTGTTCTTGAAAAGAAAGTATCGACCACCGAGGAGTTAGAGAAGGCGCGTAAAGTACATTCTCGCGCAAAAGGCATGGTGGAAACGGCCATGCAACGAGCTTTACACGGTGAAGATGTTGATATTGATGGCTTTAAAGAGGTCGCAAATGACTTTATCGACTCTGTTTCTCGAAATCAAAATGCACTTGCTTGCTTGAGTCGAATTCGAGAGAAAGACGCCTATCTTCTTGAGCATTCAATTAATGTGGGTGTTTTGATGTCAATTCTTGGCAAGGCCATGAAGTTGGATCGACAAGCATTATTTGAATATGTACTTGGCGCAATTTTGCATGATATTGGAAAAATTTTAATACCTGATGAAGTTTTGCATAAACCAGGACGCTTGACTGAAGAAGAGTTTGGTTTGATGAAAAAACATTCAACATTCAGTCGTGATATTCTAGTTAAGTCGGGTGATTTATCCGAAGCGACGATTAATGTGGCATATCAGCACCATGAGCGTTTGGATGGTACGGGTTATCCACAGGGCTTGAATGGAGACGCGATCAGCCTGGAGGCAAAGATGGCGGCTGTTGTTGATGTCTATGACGCGATTACTGCTGATCGTTGTTACCATAAGGGAATACCACCCACATTAGCTTTGAAAAGGATGCTGGAGTGGACCGGTAGTCACTTAGATAAAGAAATTCTCCATACCTTTATTTGTGCTATGGGAATTTATCCTGTTGGCTCTTTAGTTGAACTTACAAGCGGTAAGTTGGCGGTTGTTTCTGAGATAAACTCAAAAGATCAGAAGCAGCCTTTAGTGAAAGTAATTTATAATTCTAAATTTAAACGATTTATTAACATCGAGACCTTAGATCTAAGCAGAAAAGGGTTGGGTGAACAGATTGTTAGGCCGGTAGATCCTAATAATTATGGTATAAATTTAAACGACTTCTTAGCCTAAAGTCGATTTTAGATGCTTCTCTATTTGATAAAAGGGCTAGTCAGCCTTTTCCCTTCAGTGATGCAGGTCACTCTTTATAAAAAAAACACCTCTTAGATACTCTGTGTTACGAGATTAATCCCTTATTTATCCACTCTAAATTCAATAACTGACTATACTTTGTTGCAGCAAGATATAGGTATTTAGTGTTGGTTATTACTTTATAAATGAACAAGGATAAGCTCGTGGAATTTAAAGATTATTTGCGCATTATGGTAGAAAAAGACGGTTCAGATTTATACCTGTCTACAGGGGCGCCTATTAGTGCAAAAATCTATGGGAAGTTAATCCCTTTGTCCAAAGAACCTTTACCCGGTGGTGCTGTAAAGAAAATTGCATACAGCATGATGGATGAAGAACAAAAACGGGACTTTGAAACCAAACCTGAGGCAAATCTAGCTATTTCAGAGGCGGGTATTGGCCGCTTTCGAGTGAATGTTTTTCTTCAACGCAATCAATTCTCTATGGTGATTAGAACCATTAAGACAGATATTCCAAGTTACAACGACCTTGGTCTGCCTGAAATCCTGCCGAAGTTGATTATGCAAAAGCGCGGCTTGATCTTGTTTGTCGGAGGGACCGGTTCAGGTAAATCAACTTCTTTAGCTTCTCTTATTGATCATCGAAATACCAATTCATCGGGACACATAATTACGATTGAAGATCCTGTTGAATTTGTTCATCGACATAAAAAATCAATTGTTAATCAGCGTGAAGTAGGGGTTGATACCAATTGCTACGAAGATGCGTTGGTAAATACACTAAGGCAGGCTCCTGATGTCATTTTAATTGGTGAAATTCGAACACAAGAAACCATGGAACATGCTTTGGAGTTTGCTGAAACGGGGCATTTGTGTCTTTCTACGTTACATGCAAATAATGCCAACCAAGCGATTGACCGTATTGTTAACTTCTTCCCTGAAGAACGTCATAAACAGTTGTTTATGGATCTTTCCCTTAATTTACAAGCCATTATTTCTCAGCGACTCATACCTACGAAAGACGGTAAACGAGCAGCTGCAATTGAAGTGCTTCTTAATACCCCCCGTGTGGCTGATTTAGTGAAGAAAGGAGATGTTGAATCCATCAAAGAGGTGATGAATAAATCTGAAAATATAGGGATGCAAACATTTGATTCTGCACTTCTTAAGATTTATAAGCAGGGGCTGATTTCTGAGGAAGAAGCATTAAAGAACGCTGATTCCCGAAATAACTTACGACTTAAGATCAGTTTGGATGATGATAAACCTGCAAGCCCTAAGCCTGTTGAACCGGCAAAGCCAGCGTCTGAAGCACCGAAACAAGAAACCGCTCCTAAAGAAAAACCAAACGAAGAAAAGACTTCGTTCTCACTTGATGGTCTGTCTTTAATTCCAAAAGATGAAGGGGAAGAAAGCGAAGAATAAAGTCACGTTGAAAAGCGTCTATTTAGACGCTTAACAAACCGTAACGTAAAACCGAATCCAGATGTACTTTGGTACAATAGTATGGCTTGTACTTTCTGGTATGTTTGATCTCAATTGGAGAACTTCTTGAGAGATTGAGCATGGCACAAGTTATTGGCAACGTTACTTTTATTATTGGTACTGTGATTGCGGTAGATGCGGCAGGCAATGAACGCCAACTGCAGTTAGGCGAATCCGTTTATCTTGGGGAGCGAATAGTTACCCAAGGTGAAGGAAGCCAAGTGATGATAGGTTTGTCCAATGGAGAAAGTCTAGCCTTAGGCCGCCAAAGTGAAGCGCTTTTAGATCAAGACTTACTGGATCTAAGCAGTTACGGCCTTGAAGATGAGCTTGCCAAAGCTGAATTGCTTCAACGTCAAATACTTGAAGATCCAAACTTTGACCCCTCTCAACTAGAAGCAACCGCCGCTGGTGGCGAATCAGCGGGCGGCTTTAAGTCCGTGCCAGTGATTCTTCATCACGATTACGACTTAATCTATAACGTTAATGCTGGTTCAGCAGACTCAAAAGACAATCAACAAAATCAGTTAGATACTCTCCAATCGCCTGATATTGCTCAACTTGATCCGTTAATTGCCAACCCTGAACTTACCTCTGCGAATCAGTTTTCAGTGGACGAAGATGAGACATTCACTGGTCGTTTTGAGGCTGTTGACCCAGATGGTGGCTCGATAACGTTTGAATTAGGCACTGTACCTGAGAATGGTGCTCTTACGCTTAATCCTAATGGTGAATTCGTTTATACGCCGACGGCGGATTATAATGGGGCGGATCAATTCGACATTGTAATTACAGACAGTCAGGGTAATGAAACCACTCAAACCATTATTATAGCCGTAGAGCCTGTTAATGATGCCCCTCGTTCAAATCAAGAAAACGATTTAGGCTCAGTGGATGAAAGCGCCAATACAACCATTGACTTAAATACATTGTTTGACGAAGTCGATGGCGAAAGTATTACGATAACGCTTGGCGATAATCAGGTTTTGCCTGACGGCCTTACGCTTACTGAGTCAGGAGTAATAGAAGGAACCCCAAGTGTTCCTGGAAACTATGAGTTTGTTGTAATAGCTGAAGATGAATCAGGTAATACAACAGAATCGACCCTTTCATTGGTAGTGAATGAAGCGACAAATGACGCGCCAGTATTTGTAGGTGAGGTTGATTTAGGTAACTTTGACGAAGATGCTGCTTTAACGGTTGAATTAACAACGGACTTCGTAGATGAAGAAAATGATGCGTTAATTTTTAATCTTGCTGAGGGTAGCTCACTGCCTGAAGGGCTTGTTTTATCGGAAGAGGGTTCTTTATCAGGCAGCCCTGCAACGCCAGGTCAATATCAGTTTACGGTTAATGTGACGGACAGCGCGGGCAACACTACTCAAAATACATACTCAATTACCATCGATAATACATTACCGCCAGAAGCGCCCGAAGCAACTATTTCAGACGATGGTAGTTTAATCAGTGGTACGGCGGAAGCAAATTCCAACATTAGCATCACCTTGCCTGATAACTCAGTGATTGAAACCACCGCTGATGCGAACGGTATTTATCAAGCTGATCTTCAGCCTGCACTAACAAATGGAGAGACGGTTACTGTTGTTGCTTCAGATGAAGTAGGTAGTTCAACACCTACGAACACAGATGCTCCGGACTCAACCGCACCGGATATAAATGATGGTGAAATTGCAATAACAGAAGACGGCACTGCTGTAACGGGTAAGACTGAACCGGGAGCAACCGTAAGTATTACTGTTCCGGGTGTGGTAGCGCCAATTGTTGTTATTGCTGATGAAAGCGGTGACTTTACGGCTGATCTTGAACCTGCATTAATCGACGGAGAAACCGTTGATATCGACGTGACTGATCAAGCTGGTAATACAGCTGAAACGGTAGCGACAGCACCAGATTTAAATCCGCCTGCTGCGCCAAGTGCGGAGATCAATGAAGACGGCACACTTATATCTGGTAGCACTGAACCGAATACAGAGGTGCAGATAACTTTTCCGAATGGAAACACTGAAACTGTTATCTCAGATGAAAATGGGGATTATGAATTTACGTTAGAGCCAACGCTAGAAGACGGTGAAACTGTTTCTGTTGTCGCTGTCGATGATGGTGGTACTTCAGAGGTAACGGAAACAAATGCCCCAGATCTGAAGGCACCTGATGCCCCGACAGCAACAATTAGTGACGAAGGTTCTCTGGTAACAGGTACGACAGAAGCAAATACTGACCTGGTAATAACGTTACCCGATGGTACTGAACTCACAGGGACATCGGATGAAAATGGCAACTTTGAAATTGGCTTAAATCCTGCCTTGACAGAGGGAGAAACAGTTTCTGTTATTTCAAAAGATGCGGGAGGTGAATCTAAAGAAACACTTACCAATGCCCCAGACCTGAACAAAGAAGGTCAAGTTACGATAACGGGTGAGGCTATTGAGAATGAAATATTAGCCGTGAATGTTTCGGATCTAGACGGTATTTCAGGGGATGTGAATTATCAATGGCAAGTTTCTTTTGATGAAGGAGAAACTTGGACGAATATTGATGGTGCGAATAACCAAACTTTTGTTCCGGATGAGCCACAAGTAGGGGGTCGCTTACGTGTTGAAGTGAGTTATACCGATGATGATGGTACTGAAGAAAGTTTAATCTCGCTTTCTACTGATCGTATTCCGGATGTGAATGAATCGGACGTAGGCGCGGTGACGGACGAGAATGCGGCGGATAACACCATCGCGGAAAATGCGGCGCAAGGTGCGACCGTGGGCATCACGGCCCTGGCGACGGATGCGGATGCGACCG
>JADFAD010000012.1:85705-198189 GCA_015665455.1 Oceanospirillaceae bacterium
CGGTAGCGGCGGGCGCGAGCTTCGATGCCGAAACCGAAGGCAGTATCGATCTGATCGTGACAGCGACGTCCAGCGACACCTCAACCAGCCAAGAAACGTTCACGATCGCGGTCAGTGATGTGAATGAATCGGACGTAGGCGCGGTGACGGACGAGAATGCGGCGGATAACACCATCGCGGAAAATGCGGCGCAAGGTGCGACCGTGGGCATCACGGCCCTGGCGACGGATGCGGATGCGACCGACACAGTGACTTACAGTGTGAACGACAGTCGCTTCAATATCGATGCGAACGGTGTTGTGACGGTAGCGGCGGGCGCGAGCTTCGATGCCGAAACCGAAGGCAGTATCGATCTGATCGTGACAGCGACGTCCAGCGACACCTCAACCAGCCAAGAAACGTTCACGATCGCGGTCAGTGATGTGAATGATGAAGCGCCTGTAACTCAAAACTTAACGGTTAATACAAGCGAAGATCAATTAACATCGATTGTATTAACGGCGACGGACGTCGACAGTTCAGTAGCTTCGTTCAGTGTAAGCACGCTTCCTATGAATGGCACCCTGTATCTTGATCTCGCAATGACTCAAGAAGTACAAGTGAATACAGATTACTTGGCGAGTTCCGATCAACTCACACTTTATTTCAAGCCCACAGACCATTGGGCAGGTAGCAATGAATTACAATTTAATGCGAAAGATCCAGATGGGTTTGAGAGTAATGCTTCAATAGCAACAGTGAATGTCGCTGCTGTTGCAGACAAGCCCGATCTATTCGGACCTTCAAAGATTGTTGAGCTGGTTGATTTCTCTGCATCCAATGGTAATGGTCAAAGTGGTGTTGTAGATATAACTAACAATGTTATTACACTAAATAATGAAGACGATAATGAGGAAGTTTCTGTTACTGAAATAGAGACAGGGTTAGGTCTAGTGGCCGGTACTTTGGATGGTTTGGCTAATACAAGCAGCGCAACCAAAGTCGTTGATGGTTCATACTTTACTAAAGACATTGCTGTTAATGCTGGTGATGTATTGACCTTTGATTGGGACTTTATTGATCCCGAATTTAATAATAATCAAAACACAACCGTTTACAATGATTTTGCAGTGGTTGTTATTAATGGTGTTCCTACTGTACTTGAAGAAGCCAATGATAATGAAACAGGTATTTCCACATATACATATACAGTGACTCAAACTGGAATCCTAAGTTTAGGCTTTGCTGCTGTTAATGTGGGAGATGCTATATACGATTCGCAGTTGGTTATTTCTAATATTGAGTTATCAGGAGTAGCAGTTCCTGCTGAATCAATAATTATAGATGTTAATATTTCGTCGGCTTTGATTGATACCGATGGTTCTGAGTCTCAGGTTGTGACTTTAAGTGGCTTTCCTGAAGGTACTCTGTTCAATCTTGGAAGCCAGGTAGGTAATGATTGGGTGATTGATCTAGGTGCTAGTGATTTATCTTCATTGACTATGACATTACCCGTTCCTTCTGCTGATTTCGACTTATCGGTTGCCTCTCTGGTGACAGACAGTAATGGAGGTACTGCAAGTTCTGCTATTAATATCCCTATTTCGTTGTTAGATACAAGCACGTTTGTGGGGGCACAGATTGGTCTTCAGGGGGATTACTACGGATTTAATAGAGTCGCAATTGGCAATAATAATATCGACAATATTAGTGACGCACGTACTGTTATAAATAATCAAAGTGTAGATGCGACTTTTACAGCTACAGCTCTTGATTATGGATCAGGTAGTGGGGACCTAGCTAGAAGCAATCATTTACAAGAGTTTTTGAAAGATGATGCATCTTCTTTGTCTACAGATCCTAGTAATAATGAACATGGTTTGTTGCACATGGAAGGTAAGATCTATTTGACTGCCGGAACTTATGGTTTCCAAGTTACAGCAGATGATGGTTATCAAATCCTTATTAATGGTGTATCAGTCGCTGAATACGATGCAAATCAGGGAACAAGTACTCGGAATCCAGATAATTATTCTCAAGGGCATGAGTATTTCACGATTACTGATTCTGGAGCTCAAGATATTGAAATAATTTATTGGGATCAGGGCGGTGCTTATCGTTTCCTTGCCGAAATTACCGATGATAATGGTCAAAGTTATGAAACTCTAGATAAGGGGTATTTACGGAGTTCTGAAGTTAATGCGGATCAGCTTCTTGGTGATGATACTGACAACGAACTTGTTGGCTTGTTAGTGGATGATGACATCTTTGGACAAGCGGGTGATGACAACATTATTGGTAATTCAGGGAATGATTATATGTCTGGCGGAGAAGGCAGTGATACCTTTGTATGGCTGTCTGGTGATGATGGTTCAGCTGGCAGTGTAACCACGGATATTATTAGTGACTTTCAAACGGGCAATGGTGGCGATGTCTTAAACCTATCAGATTTGTTGGTTGATGAAGAAAGCAATTCTTTAGAGCAGTATTTACACTTTTCTAAAGAGGGGAATGATACTGTGGTTGAGGTCAGCCCTGATAGAGGTTCTGTAACCCAGAAGATCACCCTTGAAGGCGTCGATCTAACGACTTACGGGGATGACAGTGCCATTATTAATCAGTTAATCGCAGACGGTAACTTGGATGTAGACTCGTAAGAGTCTCCATCCTTTGGCTTTGTGACTCTAAACAGAGCGTCAAACATGTTCAGGACAGGTTAATATTCAGGGCGAGACAATGTAAATAAAAAGGGAGCCTCATATTGAGACTCCCTTTTTTATGAACGAAGGTTTCGTGATGGCTAGATCATTTCGTCATCACTTAGAATGGAGGTGTTTTCATTCCCAAGTAAGGAACGTAATTTCTGGCGGGCTACTAATTTCTCTTGCACGGCATCCGGTAAGTCGGTGAATAGGATGACTTGTTTCTTTATGAGCACTTGAATTAAATCTTCAGCGACGCGAGCCAGTTCTGCGTCTGAGTCTTGCAACGCTTTTCTGGCTTCGCTTTGGTCGCAATCACCGTCTAGAAAAGAAAAAACCTCTGGGTGTGTAGAAGGGAGATACTCCGCGCCATCGTGCTGTGATTCTGAATGTAGGGCAATGATTTTCCCGCAATCACTTCGTTCAATGTATGGCATCGGAGTTTTCCTGTTATCGGTAGTTCACTTCGGAGTTCAAAAACGGTCTATCTTTGGGTTTGTACTCAGGTAAAGCTTCACCTTCTGGTGCTTTCACATCCAACGAGGACAGAAGCGTGCCTTGTGTTCTTAATACTTGGTATTGAGCCAATGTGAATTCACGCTTTGCTTGTACCAGTTGGTTCTCTGCTCTTAATAACTCATTCTCTGAGTCTAGAACGTCCAGTAAGCTGCGTTGGCCAATTCGAAATTGTTGTTCGTAGGCCACTTGTGTTTCTTTGGTTGATGCGACGTAATCTTTTAGAAATCCAGTTCTATTATCAGCCGATTGGTAAGCGTTCCAAGCTATCTCTGCATTTTTACGAACTTCACGCAGTTCTCTGTCCAGTTGATGCTGGGCTTGTTCATATTGGCTCATTGCTTGGCGTTCGCTTGCTTCTGTGAAGCCGCCTTGGAATAGGTCGTATTCCATTTTAAGCATAATATACGCATCGTGATTATTCCCTTCTGTTCCGTCCAGGTTCTGATTCCATGAGGCGCCTGATTCAAGGAAGAAGTTTGGGTAGTAATCACCTTTAGTTGCATCAATATTCAGTTCTTGTGCGCGAACTTCATTTCGACCCGCTAAAACAGATGGGTGTTGAGACATAGCAACTCGAATGGCTTCGCCTTTGTTCTTAGGCAATTCGTAGTTAAAATGTGGCATATTCATGAGCTTTGGCGGATTGATACCCACTAACTCGTAATAGGCACTTTCAGCATCGTATAGGTTATTTAGAGACGTCTCTAAGTTCGAGCGAGCAAGGGCTAAACGTGCACGAATTTGGCTGATATTTGCTTTGTTATCCGCACCCGACTTTACTCGAATTTGAATTTGATCAAAGATTCGTTGATGGGCAAGTAAATTACTCTTACTGTTTTTAACGATTAAATTGGCTTCAACCACTTGTATATAAGCATCTACGGATCGAATTGCTACATCTTCAGCGACCTCGAGCAGTTCAAAGTCTGCGCTGTCTATTCTTGATTGTTCACGAGCACGCTCGTTCTGCATTTTGAAGCCATCAAATAAATTCTGTGTGACTAAGAACTGAGCTTCTTCGCGTCTTAATGTTTCTGAACGCCCATTACCAACGGAACGTGTTGTATTGTTATTGCTGTTCTCAGGGCCAATACCAGCCGTTAATAAAATCTGAGGGAGGTAACGGGAGTAGGCTTTACGCTCTTCATCGCGGCGTGTTGCATGCTCTTTGATTTGCGCTTTAACTTCAGGGTGAGAAGTCACTGCAACACGAATCGTTTCTTCCAAGCTGTTTGCTTGAACGGTTGCACCGAGTGTCATTAAGCTTAAGCAGGCTAGACTTCTGGTAAAGGATCTATTGAGCATAGATTTTATGTTCATTGGTTTGTCGGTCATAGTTCTCTCGGAGCAAGTTGAAAGTCGTTTTTATAATTTATAATGAGTTCGGTCCTGTTCTTGGCCCCCAGTTTCTCGTATACCGCAGAGAGATGGGCTTTCACTGTGCGCTCAGATATATGCAATTGTTCTGCAATGTTCCGATTGCTTGAACCGACGGTTGCTTCTTTCGCAACCTTATATTCCCTTTCTGTGAGGGACATGAGTTTGTCGTTATTTTTTGAATTTTCTTTCAGGTTTAATTGTTTAAAACCTTCTGTGATAGAAGCACCTAGCCAAACTTCGCCGGTTTGAATTAACCTGATTGCTGCAACTAAACGGTCTGAATGGCTGAATAAATTTCCATAGCCTCGGTAATTTTGCTGCAATGCTTTCACTCCCTTTTCAAAGGAAGGTGTAGGGCTTAATAAAATGGCGATATGTTGATGCTTTATAATTTCGGCGCGCACTATATCACAGCTCAATTGTTCTTCAATAAGTACAAGGGTGTTTGAGGATTGCGAAAGCACTATTAATGCTTCGTCTGAGCTGTTGGCGCTTTGTAACTTAAATTCAGAGCGCAGAGCTTCGTTCAAACGCTTTTCATTTTGTTGAGATACGATCGCTATAATGGTTACTTTTGTTGGAGTACTCATTTTTCGGTCAAGGCCCGTTCTTTAGCTTTAAATATCGGTTTCAACAAATAGTTCATGATGGTCTTTTTACCCGTCAGAATATCTACGTTGGTTGTCATTCCCGGAATAATAGGCAGTTGCGTATTGTTCTTTTGGAGAAAGTTTTGATCCGTCTTCACTCTTACTAGGTAGTAGGTTTCGTCTTTTTCGTTTGTTAGGGAGTCAGCACTGATATGAACAACCGAGCCTTCTAAGCCACCATAGATAGAAAAATCATAGGCTGTGAACTTAACGATCGCTCGCTGCCCTGGGTATATTCGGGCAATGTCTGCTGGACTAACTTTAGATTCAATGAGCAGTGAGTCTTCAATAGGCACGATACTTAGAATGTCCATACCGGGTTGAACGACACCGCCCACGGTATTAATCATGATCTGTTTAACGGTGCCTTTGACTGGGGAACGAACAGCGGTACGAGACACTTTGTCCTCTAACGCATCTTCTGATTCTGACAGTCTTGAAATCTCAGCGGAGACTTCAGACAGCTCGACATAGGCTTCGCTTTGGTGTTTTAGGTCGATTTCAGAAAGCTTGCTCTCTAGCTCTCCTACTTGTGCTCTTAGTACCGGTAAAGAGAGATTGAGGGAGCTTATTTGCGTTTCAAGGCGAACAACTTCCTTTTCTGCTCGAATAATCTCAACCTCTGAAACGGCGCCGCTTTCAATCATTGGAGAAAGAATGTTCAGTTCTTTTTGAGCGAGCTTGAGTGAACGCTTTGTTTGCATTTGTTCTGCTTTGACTTGCTCCAGTTCAGCGGCTGTCTGGGCTATCTGCTTTTTGATCGTTGATTGCTGGGCTCTGAGTTGGTTTTTGCGTTTTAAAAATAAGCCTTGTTCTTGTTGAATGAAGGGCGTGGCTTCTTCTTTAAGTTCTTCGGGAATGGTAATGCTACTGTGGCCTTGAGATTCTGCTTTTAAACGTGATGCTCTGGCTTCCAGCTCTAAGAATCTCAGTCGAGTTTCTTTGAAAGAGGATTGAAATTGTGTGTCATCAATTTTAACTAATACATCATCTTTATTTACCAGTTGGCCTTCTGTGACCAATAGGTCGGAAATGATGCCGCCTTCTAAATTTTGAATGACTTGCAGTTGCTGTGAGGGAATAACTTTTCCTTCGCCGCGTGCGATCTCATCAATTTCTGCGTAATAAGCCCAGATGATGATAATGATTAGGAATGTAAAGACCGACCATATTAACAATCGAGATTTAAAAGGCGTTTGTTCTTCCATGGCTGCTCGATTTGGAGCCATGTAAGCTAGATCAATATCTTGAGAGCGTTTCAGTGAGGAGCGAACCATTATTTTGCCTCACTCTTGGATTTCGACGGAGTGGTATGGAGAAGGCCTCTCTTGAGTGCATCCATAACTTGTTCTTTAGGTCCGTCGGCAATGACGCGTCCTTTTTCAAGAACAATGATTCGATTAACCAAGTTCAATAAAGACGCTCGGTGGGTACTGATGATCAGCGTTTTATCTTCGAGGTGTTTATCAAACTGTTGAATAATGGCTTGTTCACTTTGATTGTCCATGGCACTGGTGCATTCATCCATGAAAATAATTGGCGGATCATTAACAAGTGCACGGGCAATTGAAAGTTGCTGTCTCTGACCACCAGAAAGCCCTTCACCCCGTTCTCCAACGGTCATGCTATAACCTTCAGGGTGGTGGTTAGCAAATTCAGAAAGCAAGGAAACATCCGAAACCCTCAATATCTCTTCATCAGGGATGTAAGGCGCTTTAAGGGCAATGTTCTCTCTCAATGTACCGCTGAAGACTTGGATGTCTTGTGGAACGTAGCCAATGTTATTTCTGCAGTCTGCAGGGTTAATTTGCTGTTGGTCTAACCCGTCGAAGAGAATTTGGCCATCTTGAGGGGTAAATAAACCCATTAATAACTTTCCGAGGGTTGATTTACCTGAGCCTACACGGCCAATCAATGCAACACGTTCACCGGCTTTAATGTTGATGTTGATGTTGGAGAGTATTTTTTGGTTTTGATTTGGGTAAGAAAAGTTAAGGTCTTTAAGTTCTATATTCCCTTCAAGGGAAGGGCGGTATATATAACGGCTGTCGGGTTGCTGATCGTTTGGCAAGCTTAGTAATTGGTTTAGAGTCTCTACTGCTTGCTTGGTTTGCTCAAATTGCGCAATCAGGTTTGCAGCTTGGGCCATAGGTGCAACTGCGCGACTTCCTAACAGTACGCATGCAATTAACGCGCCCATGCTCATCTCGTGCTCAGTAATTAGGTACACGCCTATGATAACGATTGAAACGCCAACCAGCTGCGTAAGGAATCCTGATACTTGGCTCACCGAGTTTGAGATTTTACGGATTTGTACCTGATTTTTACTTAAAAAGGCGACGCTCTCTTCCCATTGGCTTTGGCGCTGACCTTCTGCATTAAATGCACGAATGGTTTCCAGTGATTGTATTGATTCAATCAGGTTTGCATTTTTTTTAACGTAAGCGACCTGTGATTGTTCGATCGCTTTACGAAGAGGCCACTGAACAAAATAGCCATAAGCCAAGATGAGGAGGGCTGCCGTGATTGGCGCGATGACAATTGGACCACCAAGGCTAAAAATAACGATGAGAAATAATATGGCAAAGGGGAAATCAACCAAGGTAGTGATGGTCACTGAACTGAAGAAACTTCTTACGTGATCAAACTCTCGAATGTTTTGAGCGTAGCCACCAACGGATGTTGGAATGTGTTGAAAATGCACGCCGAGGGCTTTTTGAAATAGCTTTGCTGAAAGAATTATATCGAGTTTTTTCCCTGCCACTTCGATGAAGTGACTTCGGAGCGCTTTAATTAAAAAATCAAAGAAGAAAACAATAGCGACACCAGAGGCCAAAACCCAGAGTGTTTCAACGGCGTTATTAGGTACTACCCGGTCATACACGTTCATTACAAACAAGGGATTTGCAAGAATAAACACGTTAATCATGATGCTTGCGAGTATGACGTCACGATAAATTGTTCGGGAATATTTTAAGGTGTTTAGAATCCAGTTCTTTGCTTTATGGCTTTTTTCTTCTTTAAGTTCATGAGCTTTATCCGTGTCAGCAATGCTGAACTGGTTACGAATATAAAAACATTGGCCAGTGTAGCGTTCTTCCAGTTCTACTCGGGAGTAAGCTTTATGGTTAGTTTGTTCTTGCTCAGAAGGATCAATCACCATAAACGTTTCTGGTGAATTCTCGATGGCTGTGAGCACAAGTGCTTGGTGGTCTTCTAGAAGAAGTACACAGGGGAGAACTTCTCTGGGTATTTCAGACAGTGAGCGAGAGACAAGGGATGTGTTAAAACCGATTCTCTCGCAGGCACGGACAAATAAGCTTGGAGTCAGTTGATCGTCAACTAACGGTAAGCCTGCTGTTAAAGCGTTGGGTGAATGTGGTTTATGCAGTAGTTCACATACTACAGATAGACATCCCAACAACATATCCTTCGTGTTGAAATTTTGCTTCACTTTTATACCCTTAATTCTTAAGCGTTAATTTACCAAACTTTTTTATTTGTTATGTTATTTTTTGTTAATAAAATGAATGGCTTAATGGAAAATTAATTCAAACAGGTGTATGAGATTTTTAGTGGGCTTAGGTGGGGCAAGGGTTTAGAGGGGTTTAGATGTTAATAAAAGAATAAGAAACTGGAATAAAAAAATGCTTCTATTGATGAGCAATAGAAGCATTTTGTGTAAAGAGGAGATTACTTGACAGGGTTTGCAGAGATTGTTAATTCTTCACGAGTGATTTCGTTGTAAAAACAGTTACGACGGTTGGTATGACATGCAGGACCTTTTTGGTTGACCTTAAGAAGCAAGGTGTCACCGTCACAGTCCGTTGCCATGGACACTAGATTTTGTTGGTGGCCAGAGCTTTCGCCTTTTCGCCAGTAGGTTTGACGGGAACGAGACCAATAGCAAACATGACCAGTTTTTAGCGTTTCTTCAATGGATAGCTTGTTCATCCAAGCCATCATCAATACCTCACCCGTATCGTGTTGTTGGGCAATGGCAGGAATTAATCCGTCCTGATTATAACGAAGGCTATCAAGCGCGGATTGAAGGTCGTGCTTAGAGCCAGCGTCTTCTTTTTCTAGCGTTTTCCAGTCGAGTGTTGCCATATCATCTATTCGCGTCTGAATTGAACGTTATCGGTGAAGGTGTGGCTGGAAGCCGCCTTTAACACCCTTAGTTGTGATACTCACTGCATCGTGGGCATGCAAACTTTCAAAGTGTTCGATACGCAACCAAAAATCTAAGTATTCAGAACTTTGATTTAATGCGTTTTTAACTCGTCGAGCTGCGTCTTCACAGAACATTAGATTGTGTCCGTTAAGTCGCGCAAACTCTTGCTCATCTTCACGTTTCACAGCGGTTTGAACCGGTGTCTGAAGTGCATCTTCAATGATGTTGATTAAGTCAGTAATAGGGAAATCTTGAGCTGACTCGTCTAAACGGACAACAATATGAGCGGTGCTGCGCTGGCTGTGAGGCGTGGCGAAGGTACCTTTATCAGAACGCAACCAAGACTCAACTTCATTGACGTCAATGTCTTTACGGCCATCAAAGTCTTTGGTGAACTGTTCCTGAATTAGCTGTCTTGCGAGTGCGGCAGAACAAGGGCACGTAGATGAATACGGCACTTTAACAGACAACTCAAGAATGACCTTCTCATTCTCAAGAAACCCATTGATGTTAACCGGGTAATCTTTCCAACCAGAGAATTGACTCTTTAGGGCAGATTTTTTGATCAAATAATCAAAATCTAAATTTAGGTTCGTTCGGTCACTGATGTCGTGATGACTGTCCAGTAAATGAGAAAGGAATTCACGAAGCCCAGCAGCAGTAACAGTTTCATTTTCCGCATATTTCATCAGAAGAAGGTAAAGGCGTGACATGTGAATGCCTTTAACTTGTGGGTTGTTCAGATTTACATAAGTCTGAACTTTTGCGTCAATGCGTTGTTCTGGTTCGTTAACATCCTTGATGACAAGAGGCAGAGCGATGCCGCTCATACCAACCCAATCCAGAGTTGTGTTATGACTTGAGCGACTTGTTAGAGCCACATCTGGTAGGGCTTTATTGGCAGCAGGGTTTGTAACTGACATAGGAATCCTAATATTAGATTTTTTGGAGTACAAAAAACCCTTAGTTAAATAAGGGAATAATGCGTCGTACCCATAGGACTAAAATAATCGCGGTATGCTATACGAAAGTACCGGGTTCAGCAAGGACTGAGCCCGGTACATCTTATTGGAAAAACTAATAGGTATGATTAACTTTTACTAAGTAATAAATCTTTTACATCGTCCGGATGCATAGGTTTAGCATAATAAAAACCTTGAACTTCGTCACAACCTAGCTCTAGCAATACCTCGGTTTGTTCTTCATCCTCAACCCCTTCAGCAATTACCTGAAGGTTCAATTCGTGTCCCATTTTTACAATCAGAGATACGATGGTTTTATCACCGGCATTGGTTTCAACTCTTCGTATGAAAGAGCGATCAATTTTAACGCGATCAACAGGAAGACGCTGTAAATAGCTTAGAGAAGAGTAACCCGTGCCGAAGTCATCGATAGCAACCGTAATTCCATCCATTCGTAGCATAGACAGTTGATCAATGAATACCATGGCGTCTTCACTGACCATTGATTCAGTGACTTCCAACTCGAGATATTTCGGGTCAATGCCTGTGGATTTTACCGTTTCGTATACGAAATCAATAAAATTAGGATCTTTAAATTGACGCATTGAAATGTTCACTGCCATTCTCAATGGTGGTAGGCCCTGTTTAAGCCATTCAACTTGTTGTGCACAGGCTGTTTTTAATACCCATTCACCAATGTGAACAATTTGACCTGAGTCTTCTGCGGCGGGGATGAAGTCCATAGGTGAAATGATGGTGCCATCAGGTTTAAACCATCGGATGAGTGCTTCGACGCCTATGTATTGATTTGTTTTAAGGCAATATTGAGGCTGATAAAATAAGACCATTTCATCATTTTCTAAAGCACCTTTCAGCTCTTTAATGACGTTTAAACGAAGCTTTAACTGTTCGTCCATCGCGGAATCAAAGAACTGGTGTTTGCCTTTGGTATTACTCTTGGCGTATTTAAGAGCGATACCTGCATTTTTGAATAAGTTATTAGCGCTGTCTTCACTTTCAGTGGCACACGCTGCACCAACGGTAACAGATAGAGGCAGTTCATTGTCTCCAATGTTAAGTGTGTGTTCAAACGCTTTATAGAGATTTGTAATCGCAGATTCTTGGTCTTCTGTGGTTGAAGAGGGAAGATAAACGCCAAATGTGTCTCCACTGGCTCGGCCAATTAATGCCTTTGAAAATGTAGATTGGAGGAGAGTTGCAACTTTCTTTAAAACTTCGTTACCAATGTCGTGGCCTAGGCCATCGTTCACTGCTTGGAAGTTATCTATATCAATGAGCAGGAGAATGCATTGTCGATTGCCTGAGTCGAGCGACTTCTGGATAGTGTCTAAGAAACCATTTCTATTTTTTAAACTGGTTAAATTATCCTGATAAGCAATTTCATTAATGTGCTCGAATAAGTATGTGTTTTCAAGGGATGCTGCAATTTGAACACCGTAAACTGCCAATAGTTTCTTGGTGACGAAATTTAGAGGCGTTGAGTGAGTGCTGGCAATGGCTAATTTATGACCCGAAGGTGTGTCTGCATATAAACATAGCGTTGAGCCAGTAAAGTTACTTTGCTTTTCAACAAATACATTATTGATCACTTCTTTGTAGTTGTCGGCTAAATCCGAAATACTTGAGTCTTTGGCAATGTTTAAGTTGCTGCCCGATGCCAATACGATTGCTTTGCTGGACGGGCTGGATTTATGAGCACCGCATACGATCACGTCATTTGGCGAGACATACGCCAATTGAGCAAATGGCGCAATAATGTCTTGAGCCAGTTTGTTAATCGAACGTTCTTGGAAAAGCTCTCGCGAGGATTGAACGATAAATTCTAGCCCTGCTTGACCTGCTTCCATTACTTTTATTTGTTCATAAGAGCGAAGTGCAGAGGTAAGTGCAGTAATTAGTTTTGTTCGTGTAAGCTCGCTTTTAGCTTTGTAGTCATTAATGTCATATTTGCTAATGACTTCAAGCTCTGGTGCATAACCAGGTTGGCCAGTTCGAAGAATTATTCGGACAGAGTTGTTTTTAAGCTCATCACGGATATAACCCACGAGGTCTAGACCTGCGTTTTCTGTCTCCATGACTACGTCTAGAAGAATGCAGGCAATATCATCATCATTATCTAAAATGGTTCTGGCTTCAGATCCTGAAAATGCAGAGATGATTTCCAATGGCTTATTTTCAAATGTGAAGCCTTGAAGAGCAAAGGAAGTTGCTTTGTGCATTTGTTGTTCGTCATCGACCACGAGCATTTTCCATGGAAGAGCGCCGTTACCAGGCGTCTCATCATGGTGGTCATCTTCAAATATAATTAGCTCGTCCTGCGGCGATTGCTGAGTCATATAATTTCTTTATCCTTGCGTCTCATCAGATACGGGAGCAATTTTTGGTATTCTCACGATAAATTTTGTCCCGTGGCTCGCATTACTTTCGAGTGAAAGCGTGCCTCCAAGAATCTTAACTGTAATGTTATGAACTAAGTTTAAGCCCAGTCCTGTTCCTCCTTCCCCCATCTTGGTTGTGAAGAAGGGATCAAATACTTTTTTATGCAGGCCTTCGGGTATGCCTTTGCCATTGTCTTCAAAGACTATTTCTACCATATCATCCGATAGAGATTGAGCATTTATTAGCATAGTTCCAGCATTGTCATCGGTAAAGGCATGATTCACTGCGTTTGTGAAAAAGTTCGTAATAACTTGCCCGAGAGGGCCAGGGAAACTGTCTAAAGAAATACCTTTGGGTATTTCTATATTAATCGAATGGCGTGTATGTTTTAGACGGGGAACCAACGTTGAAATTACTTCTTCCAGTACCGTTTTCAAATCAAACGTACGTCTTTGAGAGCTGGTTTGGTCGGCTGCGACTTGCTTAAAGTTCTGAACCAAGTGAACTGCACTGGTTAAGCTGGAGTTTAAGAGCGAAGCTGCTTCTTCAACGCCTTCAATGAAAACGATTAAAGATGATTTCTTGAGTTGACCACTCTCGAACTCACTTCGGAAATGTTTTGCTCGATCTAACAGGGCACTTGAAACTGTTACGCTGCTACCGATAGGTGTGTTAATTTCGTGTGCGACCCCTGCGACTAGGCGACCAAGGGATGCGAGTTTTTCCGTTTGAACCAGTGTATCTTGGGCAAGTTCTAAATCGGAGAATGCTTTTTCTGCGCGTTCCCTAGCTTCTTGAATTTTAGCTTCGCTACGCTTTCGTTCACTGATGTCTTGTAAAACAATTACGTGCCCTTGAGGATTGCCTTGAGAATCAAAGAGTGGTGCAGTGGAGTACAGTAATGTCATACCAATGGTGCCTGAATTCTGGCCTAAATGGGACGTTACTGTCAGTTCTTCTCGGAATTGGGTTTCTTTTAACGAGATATCTAATGGCATGTCGTTAATGATGTTGTTTAGAGGTTGATTTAAAACCTGCAGTTTTTCTATATGAACTAAATCATTGAACGATGGGTTGCAGTCAACAATACCTTGGTTTCTATCGATATAAACAATGGGGCTAGGAATACCGTTGAGTAATGTCCGTTGGAAGCTTAATTGGTCTTGTAAGTTCTTTTCGAATTTCTCTTGGAGACGCTGAATTGAATTGTACGCTTGGATAAAGTGGCCTAATTCATCTTCCGTTTTCCAATCAAAATATTCTCTTTGGCCTGTTTTTTCAAACGTCTCAATGGTGTCCATGACTCGACGTAACGGTTTGATGATCGTTACTCCAAAGCCAATGAATATCATAATGATCAGCGTACCAGATAATAGGCAAAGCAGAAGGAGTTGGGTCAGTACATTTGAGCTGAGCTCATCTTTATCTGGTGATAAATCGAAGTGGATTTCCAATTCACCTAATGTATCAGACTCCAGCTCGGCCTCATGAACAATAGAGCGTTTTCCGACATAGATATCACCGTTAGCGCCGGGGCACTCATTGTTGAAGTCAAATTCGTTGGGGCCAAGTACGGATTCAAGACGGAGACATATCACTCGTTCTTCTCGACTGATGGTGTCGAGAATGGCTTTAACACTGCTGGACTCTAAATACCATAAAGGTCGTTCAAGTAGTTGTGTGGATCGAGTGAGGAAGCGATCCGCTTCGTCTTTTAAAAGACGTTTGGATTCTGAAACGGTCGTTAATGCAAAAACAAGAACGAACAAACTGGTGATTAGCAGCATCGGAGGAATAGTGATCAGCAGGAATTTCCCCCGCAATGATCGTTTGCTAAACCAATGCTGCATAGTGTGTCGTATCCCTTTGATTATGATTGAATAAATTCAGTTGAAGTTTACTTTTCTCAGTCTAGCTTACTTCAACGTTTAATCCACTCTCGGCACATGCTTGAATCTAAAATAGTTAGAAACGAAGTTCTTAATGTACTTTCAGTTAGAGTAATTGTAGTAACCATTAAATGATCTCGTCTGAAAAAATGGCACTCTATCTGATCTCCAACAGAGAATTGAGAGATTACTTTATCAATGTCCTGCTTGCCAAGTCTTAACTGATCTAATGCTAGAACAATATCGCCGGAGGATAATCCAGCTTTCTGAGCAGGCATATCATCTAAGACGCTTACAATTTCGCAGCCCATTGGGTGAGGCTTTGATCTAACCCCTATACTATGTGTTGCAGTTGGAGATGTTGGCTTTTTACCGCCTAATTCACTTAGACTTGCAGCGTTGTACCACTGAAGGTTTATGCCTTGTTTACCAAGGAGTTCCTCCAATGGGAGGTCGTTGGTTGTGTAAAGCGCGTTTTGTAAGTACGCTGTAACATCTACTCCTGTTACTTGTTTTATTAACCCTGGCATTTCGGTTTCATTCACACCAATACCACTGGCAAGGAAACGCTTCCAAAGATGTCGCATTACGTCATCTAAACTGGCTTTTTGATCACTTTGTTGTTGGATAAATAAATCCAAACCAAGCGCAATTAAGGCTCCTTTAGCATAATAGCTGACGATGTGATTCGGAGCACCTTCATCTTGTTGGTAGAAACGAGTCCATGTGTCAAAGCTTGATTCTGCCACCGTTTGTCTGAATCGGCCTGATTGTCTATGAACTCGGGTAATGTCTTGGCCTAACAGTTCAAGGTAGCTTTCTTCTGTAATAACGCCACAACGGGCTAAAAATAGGTTGTCAAAGTATGACGTGACGCCTTCGAAAAGCCACATCAATTCTGTATGGACTTCTTGAGTTAAGTCATATGGAAGGAACTTAGCAGGCTTAATGCGTTTAACATTCCAAGTATGAAAATACTCATGGCAACAAAGACCTAAATACGTTCGATAGCCATCCGTAATATTCGTCTCGTTTTTAGCGGGTAAGTCGGATCGATTCGCAATCAAACTTGTCGAGGCTCTATGCTCTAAACCTCCGTAGCCTTGATCAACAACCAGAGTCATGAACAGGTAATAGTCCATAGGAGCTGGGGTTTCAAAGAAATTGATTTGATATTCACAAATCTGTTTTAAATCCTTACAGAGGCGTTCCATATCCGCGTAATGCTTGCCGACTAAAACAACATCATGTTGAATGCCACATGCTTCAAATGAGGCAAGTGTGAAGTCTGAGATTTCTACTGGGTGGTCAATTAGATCGTCGTAATTGTCCGCGTGGTATAGGCCAAATTCATAGCGAGGGTGATCAACGGGTTTAAGTGAAGTCGCTACACGCCAAGATGAAAAAGGTTCCAGTTCTGGTCGTTCTAACGTGAGAAGACAAGGCTCTTTTTCATGCTCTAATACTTCTAAAAATAAACTGGTACCATTGAAATAAGCGTGGGTTTGGTCGAAGTGCGCGCTGCGAACAGAAAGGTCCCATGCGTAAACTGTGTAAGTGATCCTGAGGGCTTTACCTTGGCTTGCTATTTTCCAACTGGATTTATCAAGCTTGGTTACTGAAAGCTCTTTGTCGTCTTCTATGGAGAATGCATTCAGTTCAATTATGTTCTTTGCGAAGTCCCGAACCATGTAGCTGCCAGGAATCCAGCTAGGTAACCTTACTATTTGCTCGTTCTCAGGGTTGTCTATTTCTAAGTGAACTTGAAATCGATGAGCATTGGGTTCAGCTAACTCAACTCGATAGCGAATATTGTAAGATGACAACAAAATTTCAGACATAACAGGTGGCCACAAAAGAATGAATTATGAAGTTTTATAAGTATTGACTGGCTTTTTCAAGTCATTTGCTAAACTTGTTAAGTAATCAGCAGATATTGTCTTAAGTTTGATTGAAAAATGATCGTTTCTGTGGGATTAAGTATTGAGCAGCGAGTTTGTTCTCAATGTTACTTAAGCAGTGTTGTGTTTGCGTAAGTGCGGTTTCTGGAGTGCTTAAAGCAGGAAAGGAGTGGTTATGAGTTTAACTGATCAAATACAGAATTATGTTGAAACCATGGTGGAAGAGAAAATATATGAAAAACTTGGTCGAGAAATTGATCAAGATAATCTCATTGATGTTGCATGTGTAGCTCTAAACCAACTGCCTGCACGTTACATTCGATATGCCGTTGATTTTGTGTTTTACCTTTCGCCAGATGAACGGCAAAAGCTGTTTGATGATGTTGAAACCGCAGTTTCAGACGCCATTGAATACGTTGAAACTCACAAACGGCAAGCTTAACTGAGCACTTCGCTATTCTTGCTGCGTTTTATGTGTAATTAGAGTATTGACCTGGGAGATGAATCTAGGTTAAGGGGCGTTCCAGTTTTAGGTCTGTGATCGCCTTACTGCAGCAGGTGAGAATTTCATTTTCTTTGATGAATGCTAAGGGGGGCTCATCGTAGTCGACTCTGCCTTCTAGCAGTTTTACTCTGCAAGCACCGCAATAGCCTGAACGGCATTGATATTCTATACGAATATCATGCTGTTCAAGACTGCTTAAGATTGATTGTGATTTGGGTGCGTAGATAGGCACCAAATCATCAATTTCAATCTTTACTTCATCAGACACCGACTAATGACTCCTTGTGTTTAGCAACGGAATTACAGATCAAAGTCATCAAAGTCATCAGCAGAAACTTCACTGTCCACTTGGCCAACCAAGTAAGAGCTTATTTCTGATTCTTGAGGTGCTACTTGAACGTTATCGCTGACCAACCAAGCATTCATCCACGGAAGGGGATTGGATCTAGCTTCGAATGGGGAATTAAGACCAACCGCTTGCATGCGTATGTTCGTGATGTACTCAACGTACTGGCATAAGATGTCTTTGTTTAGGCCAATCATTGAACCGTCTTTGAATAAATATTCTGCCCACTGCTTTTCTTGCTCAGCCGCTTCTACGAATATTTCTTCCGCTTGTTGTTTGCACTCTTCTGCAACACGGGCCATTTCTTCGTCATCTTGACCGCTGGCCATGAGATTCATCATGTGTTGTGTACCAGTTAAGTGAAGCGCTTCGTCGCGAGCAATCAGCTTAATGACTTTTGCGTTGCCTTCCATTAATGCTCGTTCAGCGAATGCGAAGCTGCAGGCAAAGCTTACATAAAAACGAATCGCTTCAAGAACGTTCACTGATACCAAGCAAAGGTACAAACGTTTCTTGAGTTCAAACATGGTTATTTCAGTTTTCTTACCATTGATATCATGAACGCCAAGGCCTAATAAATTGAAGAGGTTCATGTACTCAATAAAACTGTCGTAATACTTACTTACGCTGTCTGCTCGTTTCAGAATTTCTTCATTTCTTACAATGTCATCAAACACGTCTGATGGGTCGGATTTGATGTTTCGAATAATGTGGGTATAGCTTCGGCTATGAATTGTTTCACTGAACGCCCATGTTTCAATCCATGTTTCCAGTTCAGGAAGAGAACATACAGGAAGAAAAGCGATGTTTGGTGAGCGACCTTGAATACTATCCAATAGGGTTTGGTATTTCAGGTTGCTGAGGAAGATGTGCTTTTCGTGTTCAGCCAAATCTTGGAAGTCTTTTCTGTCTTTAGAAAGATCAACTTCTTCTGGGCGCCAGAAGAAAGAAAGCTGCTTCTCAATTAGCTGCTCAAAAATAGGGTACTTTTGTTGATCGTAGCGGGCAACGTTTACAGTCTCGCCAAAAAACATTGGTTCTTTTAAAGAATTAACGGGTTTACGATTAAAAATAGTGTACTGCATGCGCAAGAATCCAAACGAACACATATGAAAAGTGTTTAAGAATAAGTAATAGGGGCCTTTACGCCCCTCTGATATATTTTACGACCGAGGTTACAAGATTAGATCTTGCATGCACCGCCTTCACAGCCATCATCTGCTTCATTATGGTCGTCACTCGCACCATCACGGGTGTTGTGATAATAAAGTGTCTTAACGCCCAGTTTGTATGCAGTAAGAATATCTTTAAGAATGGTTTTAATTGGCACTTTTCCATCGGGGAATTTAGCAGGATCATAATTTGTATTTGCTGAAATTGCTTGGTCAACAAACTTTTGCATGATGCCTACTAATTGAAGGTACCCGTCGTTGCTTGGAATAGTCCAGAGCAGCTCATATTCATTTCTATGTTCGTCGATATTCGGGACGACTTGCTTCAGAATTCCGTCTTTACTTGCTTTAATGCTGATTAAGCCTCTTGGTGGCTCAATTCCATTCGTTGCGTTACTGATTTGAGACGAAGTTTCTGATGGCATAAGTGCAGTCAATGTACTGTTTCTTAAACCATGTACTTTAATGTCGGTACGAAGTGATTCCCAATCAAGATGAAGTTCTTCAGAACAAATATCATCAAGCTCTTTACGATACGTATCTATGGGTAAAATCCCTTGAGCGTAAGTTGTCTCATCGAATTTGTCACAAGCGCCTTGTTCTTTTGCCAAGTTGTTAGAGGCCTTCAACAAGTTGTATTGAATTGCTTCAAATGTTTTATGAGTCAACTTGTTTGCAGAGCCGTCAGAATAGCGTTTGTAATTCTTAGCGAGGTAGTACGCGTAGTTAATGACGCCCACGCCTAGTGTACGGCGGCTAAGGCTCGCAGTTTCGGCTGCTTTAATTGGGTAATCTTGGTAGCTTAATAGGCTATCAAGTGCTCGAACGATCAGATCAGAAAGCTCTTCAAGTTCTTCAAGGTTTTCAAGTGCACCTAAGTTGAAGGCTGCTAGTGTACAAAGCGCAATCTCGCCGTCAGGGTCTTCGATGCTGTTCAATGGCTTTGTCGGTAAGGCAATTTCTAGACAAAGGTTACTCTGTCTAATCGGTGCCTGTTGCGGGTCGAACGGGCTGTGTGTGTTGCAGTGATCTACGTTCTGAAGATAGATACGACCCGTGCTTGCACGTTCCTGAGCAAACAATGAGAACAATTCAATCGCTTTAACTGATTTCTTTCGAATGGAATCATCGGCTTCGTATTGAGTGTAAAGCTTTTCAAACTTTTCTTGGTCTTCAAAGAATGCGTCGTAAAGACCTGGCACATCGGAAGGGCTGAAAAGTGTTATATCACCACCTTTAATCAGGCGTTGATACATAAGGCGGTTAAATTGAACGCCATAATCCATGTGGCGGACACGGTTCTCTTCAACGCCTCGATTGTTTTTAAGAACAAGGAGGGATTCTACTTCTAAATGCCATAACGGGTAAAACAGTGTTGCTGCACCACCACGAACACCGCCCTGAGAACAGCTTTTAACAGCTGTTTGGAAGTGTTTGTAAAATGGGATACAGCCAGTATGAAATGCTTCGCCACTGCGGATAGGGCTGCCAAGTGCTCGGATGCGACCTGCGTTGATACCAATGCCTGCTCGTTGGCTGACATACTTTACAATGGAAGACGCTGAAGCATTAATGGAATCTAACGAGTCCCCAGTTTCGATCAATACACAGGAACTGAATTGACGTGTTGGCGTACGCACACCGGCCATGATTGGTGTAGGCAGAGACAGCTTGAATTGGGAAACTGCATCGTAGAAACGTTTGATGAAATCTAAACGTCGTTCTTTATCGTAACTTGCGAATAAGCAAGCGCCGATCAGGATATATAGAATCTGAGGGCTCTCATAAATCTCGCCTGAAACTCGGTTCTGAACTAAATACTTGCCTTCAAGCTGTTTAACGGCAGCGTAGCTGAAATCCATGTCTCGCCAATGATCCATGAAATCATTCATTTGATCGAATTCAGCTTCGGTATAGTCTTCAAGAAGGTGGTTGTCATAACGGTTATCTTCCACCATGCGAACCACGTGATCGTATAAACGTGGTGGCTCAAATCGGCCAAATGCTTTTTTACGTAAATGGAAGATTGATAAACGCGCTGCTAAGAACTGATAGTCAGGAGTATCTTGTGAGATAAGGTCAGCTGCAGACTTAATTAGTGTTTCGTGAATATCTTCGGTTTTGATGCCGTTAAAAAACTGAATATGAGATTTAAGCTCGACTTCAGAAACGGATACGTTGTCCAGGCCTTTTGCGGCCCATTCAATTACTTTATGAATCTTATCTAGATCAATGGACTCTGTGCGACCATTTCGCTTCATAACCGAAATATTATTATTCATACTGACCTGACGGCTCCCTTTGTTTGAATCTAATGAGCAATTAGATTCAAGCGTTTAAAAGCTCTCATGAGCGTTTTTAAACTGTTACTTATTTACACTATTATCCTGTGCGCTGTCCCTAAGGTGGTGCACTAGATATAGGGTTTTAATATTGTTGAATGCACAAGATAGAGCGTTAATTGGTGAAATTCAAGGATTGACAAAAAAGGTAGGATTGTGCCGTTTAACACCCTGTTAATTGACACTTTCGTCAGAAGCTAGAAGTGGCGGGGGGTATATTAAAAATGCCCTTCGTCGGAGTCTTGGAAAAGAATTTTTTCTTTTTTACTAATTTTATTTTCGGCAAAAAAAAGGAACTCAAAATGAGTTCCTAAATTCAGAGATAAATACGAAAAGGGTAAGGGCTTAAAAAGCCCTAACTACAACCTTTGTATTCGTGAATCAATCTACAAGAGAACATCTGTTCACAGAATACGATTATAAGTGTCGGTCAGGAGCAGAAAATTATCTGTTGTTGCTTTGTGAGAGAGGTGTAACAGAGTGTAAGAAGGTGAGACGTTAATCACGTTTATTTTGAAAGAAGGAAATGTAAGTTTACATTTGCAGTCTGAAATGCCCATGAAGATGTCCATGGGCGATATTGTATTTTCTTGAAGGACGTTGGTTAAGGTTGCTCTCTTGGCCAGATTAAGCTGAACTTGGCTCCATTAAGTCGCTTGCTACTGGACACCATTGCTTTGCCTCCGTGCCAGTATGTAATTCTTCTTACAATGGAGAGACCTAGGCCGTATCCACCTGATGCTCGGGTTCTGCTGTCATCCAATCGAGCAAATGGTGTAAACACTCTGTCCCAGTCTTTTTCTGGAATACCTGGCCCGTTATCTTCAACGTCAACTCGACAGGTATCTTTTGATAAGTGACAGGTAATCTTTACTTCCGATTCTGCATAACGACGCGCATTACCCACTAAGTTTTGAATGGCTCTATGTATATAACGTTCTTCAAATTCGGAATGCTGGTTTTCCGTGTCACAACTGAAGGTATAACTGATGTTGAGATTTTCATCTGCAAGAGATTGCTGTTCGGTACTGACCTGCTCAATGATGTCTTTGAGGTTCAAGTTTTGGAACTCAATGATGGGACCGCCTTCCTCAAGTCTTGCATAGGTTAGGATTTCATCAATTAAGTCATCCAGTTCTTGAATGTCATTATCAATTGCTTGAAGCTGATTGGTCATACTTGGGTCGTCAGAGAAGTCTTCGATCATCTGGACACCAAATCGAATTCTGGCCACGGGGGTTCGCAATTCGTGTGATACGGCTCGAATCATTTCGCGCTGAATGGTTAGTAGTCTTTGTATGTGCTCTGCCATGGTGTTAAAGGCTTCGCCCATTCGACCTAAGGAGCCTTGGTCTTTCTGATCGATTCGAGTATTTAGGTCTCCTCGAGAAATCTTATAAGCGGCATGCTCAACTTTTCTGAAGTTGCTGTTCAGCTTTTTAAGTTGCAGATAAAGAATCAGACCAAGGCCACTGAACGCCGTTGTGATTACAATCAGCGCAGGAATGAACGGGAAGTTTGCTCTGATAGGAATAGGCCCGATGGTCACTGTGTTATTTTGATAAGGAACATTCACAAAGATAGAGTCTTCTTTGCAGTGTTCTCTGGCGCAAATTTGATAATGGGCTATTGGATTACCAAGGTGGTCTGTTTGCTGGGGTTCGTCGCTAACGCTTATTTTGAAACGTGTTTGAGTTTTTAGATCTACAATGGCTTGTTCTAAAGAGGTTGAGTTGCTAACAAAGTAATCAAACAGCTTGGGCAGTGCGTGCGTGAGTGTATAGGACGGGTTTTGGAGTGTGACAGATAATAACTCGTCTTGCAGGGTGTCTAATTTGATGTAGGCCTTGAGACGACCCTTATCTGTGAATTCATAGTAAGTGAACCCTCGCTTGAGACGCTCTTTAATTCTTCCAGAGAAGTCTGTGTCTTCGTAGGTTATTGTTTGAAACGATAAGCCTGGTAAGTGGGTCGTTTCTGTATTGTTTAAAAACTGAGGGTCTTTTTGAAATGCAGACTTAACTAAAGACAGTGGTAAGGCTGATATGGTTTCAACATGCCTTGTTTGGTTTACATAATTGATCGCATAAATGGATAGAAATGACAAAGAGGCAAGTGCTATTGAAGATATTAAGAGTGTTAGATACAGCTTAAAAAACAGGCTTTTGAACACGTCGGAGTTACCGTTATGAATCGCTGAGTGATCAGCTTATGTTGAGTAGGTAAGTAAGGATTGGGACGTTTTAGATTGAACGCACTGTTTAAATTTGATTTTTATATAATACTAAACAGTGCATCAATAGAGAGTGAGGAGAAAGGGGCGTTATCCTTCGATATCCTTCACAAATAAGTACCCTTTACTTCGTACTGTTTTAATACGTCTAGGGTGCATCGGGTCATCGCCAACCTTTGGTCGAATACGGGAGACGCGAACATCAATGGATCTATCCTGGCCGTCGTATTCAATACCGCGTAGGGCAGTAAAGATTTCTTCTCTGCTGAGTACTTTACCTGCATTGCTGGAAAGTAACCAAAGCAAGTCGAACTCCGCACTGGTTAAATCAATGCTTTCATCAGCAAGCCATGCTTCACGCATGGAGCTATCAATCACCAGCTCACCAAATTCCAGTCGTGTTTGCTGTTCACTGGTGACTTCTTGAGTGGTTTCTGCGGTTGGTTGAAGAGATCGACGAAGAAGCGCTTGAATTCGCGCAAGCAAAACTCGAGGTCGAACAGGCTTAGCGACATAGTCATCAGCGCCCATTTCGAGACCCAACACTTGATCAAGATCGTCAGTACGTGCTGTTAACATTAAGATTGGACCTTTGTACTTTGGTCTAACCAAACGGCATACAGCGATACCATCTTCACCCGGAAGCATCAGGTCTAAAACGACTAGATCAGGTTGTTCGTTGATGATTCTGTCGATTGCTTTTGCGCCATCGCCTTCAATATTGACTTGAAGACCATTGTTTTCAAGATAGTCTTTAGTCAGAGTCGCTAAGCGCTCATCATCCTCTACGATCAGGATATTAGGAGTGTGGGTATCCATATTGCTCATTGTTACCAAATGCTTTTTATGGTTTTCGTTATTGTTCTTTCAGTGTCTAATTCAAGTCTTTTTATGTATTTATTTCAAGTTATTAGTTCGATATTTTAAAAAAATACTCAATATATACGCTTTATTGACTGTTAGTTCTCGATTGTTGCTACTTGAATTTCGATTAGTAACATCGGGCGGTGGATTCTTTTCTTGAGTTTTTTATCAATATCTTATGATTTCAATGAAAATAATTTTTTAAACAGGAAGGTGAAAGGTCTTTATCTCGAACTGCGAGAATGAATTTTCTTTCTCGCAGGTGATTAAATCATTAATCTTTAGCGTTGAATGCCATCGGCCTTTTTATCGAATGTAATTAGATGGTCCGCAGAAAAACGAATGCCGATATGATCTCCCATTTCAAAGTTTAAGTGACTTGATAGTACCGTAGAGACTTGAGATTTAGATGGAAGTTCCAGCTCGTAATAACAAGAAGCACCCAAGAAATGTTTCTCTGTGATTTTTGCTATTAATGAACTGTCTTTATCTGAAATGATGTCTTCGGGACGAACAAGAACATCAACCTCGGCTCCAATTGGGTGTAATAACGCTTGCGCTGAACTTGCTTGCCCTAATTCGCATGTAATTGAGTGGGTGGATTCAATGCTGGCAGGTAAAAAACTTCCTTTACCAACAAAGTTAGCAATGTCGCGGTTCAGAGGTTCATGATAGAGATCATAAGGCGTGCCCCATTGTTGGATTTGGCCTTTCATCATAATGCCGATTTTATCAGCCACAGTGAACGCTTCTTCTTGATCATGTGTTACTAATATTGCGCTGGTATTTTGCGCTTTTAATATATCTCTGACTTCAAGGCTTAATGTCCGTCTTAGTTCTGTGTCTAAATTGGAAAAGGGTTCGTCCAGCAATATCAGTTTAGGTTTTGGAGCAAGTGCTCGAGCAAGCGCAATTCGCTGTTGTTGTCCGCCAGACAGCTCGTGGGGGTAACGATTGGCCAGTTGTTCTAATTGCACCGTTTCTAACATGTCTAAGGCGCGTTGCTCAGAAGAAGCCTGTTTTTTATTTAGGCCGAACATCACGTTTTCGAGCACCGTTAGATGTGGGAATAAGGCGTAATCTTGAAATACCATGCCTACATTGCGTTTTTCAGGAGGCGACTGTTTTAAGCTATTTGCTATTAAGTGACCATCAACTTTGATGTCGCCTTGGTCGATACCTTGAAAGCCAGCAATAGCTCTTAATATGGTTGTTTTTCCGCAACCAGAAGGACCAAGAAGACAGCCTATCTCTCCACTGTTCAGAGATATGTTTGCGGAACTTACCACTTTCGTGTTTCCGTAACTGCAATGCAGATCACTGATTGTGAGTACATCAATTGTGTCAAATTGACTGTGAGTGTGCTCTTCAGGTGTCAGGGCACGCTGTGTGAGCGGTTTATCTGCATGCATACTATTGGACCACTTGATGCAAAAAACAATGAAGAGTTTGGGCGTAAACGCCAAACGTATGTATCTATTTTATAATGCTTTTAGTAATAGTAAACATTCTCGTTCTTTTTTATGGGTCTTTTTGTCTTAAATCACTAAATTGGTTCAGTTAAATGCGTTATTAATGCGTCCATCGACGAGGTGTACTTCGCTCGTCACCCATGTAAATTTTGATCAGTTTAATGAGTTTGTCTGCCATTTTTAACGCGTCTTGATTGCTCATGATTAACGGAGGTAAAAGACGAATGACCCGTTGATCGCCAGTAATATTGATAAGAAGCCCTGTTGCTTTGGCCAAGGCAACAAGCTCAGGGCAAGGTTCTTTCAGTTCAATTCCGATCATTAATCCGGTGCCTCGTATATCGGATATGTAATAGGAACCAAGTAAGCCTTCTTTGAGCGCATTTAATATTAGATCGCCAAGATAATCGGCTCTTTCACAGAGTTTCTGATTTTGGATTGTCTCAATAACGGCTAATGCTGTTGCACAGGCCATTGGGTTTCCACCAAAAGTAGAGCCATGGGAGCCCGGTTGGAAGAGCTCACCAACCTGTTCTTTGGCAAGGCAGACACCGATGGGAAAACCATTTCCTAATCCCTTTGCTGTAGTGATGACGTCTGCTTCAATACCTGCCTTTTGGGCATAAAAGTATTCGCCTGTTCTGCCGTTACCTGTCTGGACTTCATCGAACATCAATAGCCAGTTATGTTGATCGCAAATTGCTCGCAGCTCAGAAAGGTAATTTGGATCTGGGATTTGAATGCCTGACTCGCCTTGAATTGGCTCAAGAAGTACAGCGCATACATTATGGTTACCTTTGGCTATTTGTTGGATGGCAGGCAGGTCGTTATAAGGCGCCCGAACAAAACCATGCAGTAGGGGCTCAAATCCGGCTTGGACTTCTCTTTGGCCGGTTGCCGTAAGGGTTGCAATCGTTCTGCCGTGAAATGCGCCGTTCATAACAATGATTGAAGGTTGATCGATGCCTAATTTACGACCGTGAAGACGTGCCAGCTTAATAGCTGTTTCATTGGCTTCCGAGCCTGAGTTACAAAAGAAAGCTTGGTCGGTTCTTGATATGTGTGTAAGAACGTTGGCCAGTTGTTCTTGCAATGGGTTTTGATACAGGTTTGCAACAAAGGGAAGTGTGGCTGCTTGCTGTTGGATTGCGTAGGTGATTGCGGGATGATTGTGGCCTAGCCCACAAACTGCGATGCTGCTAATGGCATCTAAGTATTTCCTGTCATGATCATCATAAAGCCAAATACCTTCACCACGAGTGAATTGAATCGGAAGGCGGCCATAAGTGTTCATTAATGATGAGTCAGGCATGCGTTTTTTCATTTAATAGTAAATCCATTTAATAACAAATCCATTTAATAACAAATCCATACAGTTCGGTGACCATTCGGCTGACGCGACCTATATTTTGTCTCAGTGGTAGTAAGTGATCACAAACATATATTTAAAAACACACACGCCCTTAAGTGACGGTGTGGGCGGTGTTGTGTATGTAGAATATTTAAGAAAACAGGAAAAGCTCGATGGGGAGCTGAATCTTTAAACTACATGTCAGCGTGTATTTCTGAACTTGTGAGTGTAGCAATTTATTGGCACTTTGCTCGGATTTCTATCAAATTTGTTTTAACTCATTAGAATTACATTGGAATTTGAATGTAGCCGGAATAAAATTCAGCATATTTTATTTAATGGAGGTGCGCTTGTGGATCCAATTGAACTTGGGATTCTTGTCAGTCGATTAGAATCAATTTGTGAGGAAATGGGGGCGATTCTTCAACAGTCTTCTTTTTCTCCAAACATTAAAGATCGAATGGATTTCTCTTGTGCCTTGTTTGATGTATCGGGTGGGTTACTTGCTCAAGCCGCTCACATTCCAGTGCATTTGGGGAGCATGGCTTATGCAATGCGGGATATCATAACGCAAGTAAACTGGTGTCCAGGGGATGTGTTAGTACTTAATAACCCATACATGGGCGGAACTCATTTACCTGACGTTACTATGGTTGCGCCCCATTATATTGATGGCAAGCTTCAGTCGTTTATTGCCAATCGTGCTCACCATGCGAATATCGGCTCCGATGCTCCAGGGTCAATGCCTCTTTCTACTCATATTGAGCAAGAGGGCGTGGTGATTGATCCTATAAAGCTAATAGATCAAGGTGTATTAAATGATTCGCTGCTCAATCGAATTAGCTCTGGAAACGATTTGTCCAAGGGCGATTTCTTAGCACAAGTCGGATCAGTAAAAGCCGGTTTGGATCGTTTCGATCAATTGGTACAGCAGATGGGATCAGCGCAGCTCAACGTGGCTGTTGATGCGTTAAATAAATATGGCGAGAAGCTGGCGTTGGCAGCGTTCTCTCAAATTCCAGATGGGAATTATCAAGCGGATGATTATCTTGACGGTGACGGAATAGACGATGGGCACATTCTGGTTCGAGTTAATATTAGCGTAGAAGAGGGACGACTTTCTTTTAATTTCGATGGTACAAGCGATCAGGTAAGTGGTAACTTGAATTGTCCGCTATCGGTAGCCGCAGCCTCTGTTTTCTATGTGTTACGTTGTTTAATGCCGGATCAAGCGCCTACCTGTGACGGTGTCTTTCGTACTTTTTCTATCAATGCGCCCCTTGGGTCCTTGTTGAATGCTTGCTATCCATCCGCTGTTGCAGCAGGCAATGTTGAAACGTCAATGCGCGTTGTTGATGTGGTAATTAAGGCTTTAGCTAAGGCTCTCCCGGATCAGTTTTGTGCCGCAAGCCATGGATCAATGAACAACGTTGCGATGGGGTCGAAAAATTCGGAACGTGTGGGGCAGTGGGATTATTACGAAACGATCGGTGGTGGTCTTGGCGCTAATTCCAAGTTTGATGGTTTATCTGCGGTTCAGGCTCACATGACAAATACGTCAAATACTCCAGTAGAGAGTCTTGAATTGCATTATCCGATCAGGGTGACGCGCTACGCTATTCGAGAAGGTAGTGGTGGAGATGGCGTGTACGTTGGTGGAGAAGGTATTGAGCGTACCTATCAATTTAAAGAATTCGCACAAGTCACTTTGCTTACAGAGCGAAGGGAATTAAGCCCTTATGGGCTTCAAGGTGGGGAGGAAGCAGAGCAAGGTCAGAACTTATTAAATGGTGAGCCCCTTTCCGGAAAGTGTTCAATACAGGTCAAAAGTGGTGATGAATTGAAGATTATCACTGCTGGTGGCGGTGGTTACGGTAAAACAAATCGAACTTTTACCTCTTAAGACCCACTAATTTAGTAGGAATTAAGGCTGTAAAACGCTAGAATGGGCGAAAATTTTGAATGATTATCTGGTGAGGTAGTAATGTCTGATACAGTAGAACGTATTAAGCAACAAATTTCTGATAACACTGTTCTTCTCTACATGAAAGGTAGCCCTAAGCTTCCGCAGTGTGGTTTTTCTTCTCAGGCATCCCAAGCGGTAATGGCTTGTGGCGAGCGCTTTGCTTACGTTGATATTCTTCAGAATCCAGATATCCGTGCTGAGTTGCCTAAATACGCTAATTGGCCAACGTTTCCACAGTTGTGGGTCGGTGGTGAGTTAGTAGGTGGATGCGATATCATCGTTGAAATGTATCAGAAAGGTGAGTTAAAGCCTTTGATTGCTGATGCACTGAAAGACGGTTCTGAAGAAGGTTAATCGTTACTTTCTTGCTTGGAAAAGGGGTCTAGGCCTCTTTTTTTATGTCTGTACAACTTATTTATTCAGTTAATAAAGCCTTGCTGAATGTCCATTGTGTAATCAGAACCCTTTATATTCTTAGGTATTTTAGGAAAGGGGCTTGCTGTAAGGATCGTTCTTTTAAACGCTTGGTCTGATGTAGGGTTACCACTGCTTTGTATTAGTTTGGTGTAGATTACGGTTCCATTTCTCCACCATGTTGTTCGGATTTTTATTGGTGTTAATTTTTGTCCTTCGGAAGAAATTCCCGAAAAGATTTTGCTGTTAGGCCCATTAAGAATCCAGGCGTATATTCTTGCTTCATATTGTTCCGTAGCAGTCAGAACCTGCGGAGTTGATTTTTCGGTTTTAATACTCTTAGTGGTATTGGCTTGAGAGTCCTCGCTGGCTTTTTGCTGCTTTGCCGGAATGAGAGTCTCTGTTTTAATTTCCGTTGTTTCTGTTTTTTCTATTTCTACCTCAGAAGGCGAATCGGTTTTATGACCTTTGATTTTTTTTGGAGGTTGTTCGTTTATCTTGTCTGTTTTGACATTGAAATGATGGTCATGTTTGTTATCGGATACGTTTTTATCGCTTTCGGTTCTATTTAGTTTTACATGGGCAGCAGAAGCGTTTTCGATTTCTGTATTTTGGGGATTACCCGATTTTGGTTTTGAGGTCTGAGGCTCTGTTACCTTAGGTTCTTCTTTGGCTGGTTTGGATTCTTCTTTACTGGTGCTATTAATGATTCCTTGTCCTTTTAGGGGGGTATCTTCAAACGATGGTGTGGATTGCTCTGTGGTCAGCTCAACATCAATAGAATAGGTTTGCTCAGTCAACGGAATTCGAACCGGTTCGGGGGCTTGATATAAGATAGCAATGTGCCCAATAAAGGCAATCAGTAAAGCCAGAGATAATCGTATTTGTCTCGCGTGCATGACATCTAGAATTCAATGTTTAACGTATATGGTTAAAGTAACGTAAATCACTTTTTCTTGGAAGTTAAATAACTAATTCCTTGATTTGGTTATCAATTAGTCAAAATTTATTGGTTATTATCAGTGATAGTTTTTATTTATTGATGCGATAGGAAAATTTGCTAATCTCTTGATAGGATTCTGGTAATACCGAGTGTATGATTCACTCACCTTAATATACTCATGTGATTACTCTCGTGAGTAATTTATTTTAATATACTTTTTTAGGAGCAAACGCAATGAGCGTATTAGTAGGCAAGAAAGCACCAGATTTTACAGTACCAGCAGTATTAGGAAGCGGCGAAATCGTTGATGCGTTCACTCTATCTGAAGCGATTAAAGGTAAGTACGGTCTAGTATTCTTTTACCCACTAGACTTCACTTTCGTATGTCCATCTGAGCTACTTGCTCTTGATCACCGTATGGAAGAATTCAAAGCTCGTAACGTTGAAGTAATCGGTGTTTCAATCGATTCACACTTCTCTCATAACGCTTGGAGAAATACTCCAGTAAATGAAGGTGGCATCGGCCCAGTTAAGTACACTTTGGCTGCTGACATGACTCATGAGATCTGTAAAGCGTATGATGTTGAATCTGAAGGTGGTGTTGCATTCCGTGGCGCATTCCTAATCGACCAAGAAGGCAACGTTCGTTCACAGATCGTTAACGATCTACCTCTAGGTCGTAACATGGACGAGCTAATTCGTCTAGTTGATGCACTTCAGTTCCACGAAGAGCACGGTGAAGTTTGTCCAGCTGGCTGGAACAAAGGCGACAAAGGTATGGACGCTTCTCCAGAAGGTGTAGCTAAGTACTTAACAGAAGAATCAGACAAGCTGTAATGAGTTTGTTGAGCGTTTTCTGCGCTTGCTAAGCCTTTTTGAAGGCTGAAAAAAAGAGCCCTTTGGGCTCTTTTTTATTGTCTTAAATAAAATGTAGAGGATTACATTTTGTCAAAATCTTCCATTTTTAGTTCTTCTTTTGCTTCCTCAACGCCTTTAGGTGGCCAGCCGCCCATACGCATCCATTTATTTACAATTTCGCAGAATAACTCAGCCGTCTTGATGGTATCGTAACGGGCTGAATGAGCTTCTTTGTTATCAAAGTCAATGTCTGCAGCGATACAGGCTTTAGCTAATACCGTTTGACCGAATGCTAGGCCAGCCAATGTCGCCGTATCAAAGGTTGAGAACGGGTGGAATGGGTTGCGTTTAATATCACAACGCTCCGCTGCTTCCATAACAAAGCCATGATCGAATGTTGCATTGTGCCCAACCAGAACTGCACGGTTACAACCTTCGTTTTTGACTTTCTTTCTAACGACTTTGAATATTTCAGAAAGCGCTTCTTGTTCACTGACCGCGCCGCGTTCAGGATCGGTTGGGTCAATGCCTGTGAATTCTAGCGCGCTTTTTTCAAGATTTGCACCTTCAAAGGGTTCAACAGGGAAGTCGATAACTTCATCAATATGAAGCCAGCCTTCTTCATCCATATGTAAACAAACTGCACATATTTCTAGTAATGCGTCTGTTTTGGCGTTAAAGCCAGCGGTTTCAACGTCAATAACAACAGGCATGAAACTTCGGAAGCGTTGGGCAAAAAGAGATTTTTCAGAGTCGGACACAGAGATGATTCCTAGATGATCGATTCGGGCATTTTACTGTGTCTCATTCGCTTAAACCAGTTTCTATTATATCTATCTTATTAAGAAAGGGGCGTTTGTGATGTAAGGGAGGTTCCGAGTCCAATAATCTGATTACAAACTTAGCGGGATTGCATAAATGGTTTAACGATTTATTACTTTCAGTATCTAGAGCGGGTGGTTGGGTCGGGCTATATTTATAGAAACCTAAAGTTCTTTGTGATCGGCGCTACAGTTTTTTATTTCAGGGCCGATGAGGTATTTAAGTCGTAAATTTTTATACCGTTGAACTCATTTGAAGTTGGATACGCTGGCGTGCTTATTAACTGGATAATACATAGATATAAATCGCTGACGCTAAGCTTGGCTGGTTTACTTATTCTGGTTGCTACAAATGTATCCGCATCTGTAACCTATATGGCTGGGTATGATGAAAGTCAGTGGAAGCTGCAGTCGTCTGTATTTTCTTGTTCTATTTCTCAAGAAATCCCATCCTATGGTAAAGGTGTGTTTTTTAGGCGTGCGGGAGAAAAGATGATTTTCTATCTGACGACGCCATACAACCAACAGAGGAAAGGTCAGGCTTCTTTAGTCATTGAACCACCGACTTGGCGACCGGGGAACCCTGCTCGTCATATGGGGTATGTGGATGTGGTTTCAGGTAATCGTCCCTTTGAAGTGGAGCCTGAAAGAGCCAGTACCATGCTTGCAAGTTTAAACAGCGGTTTGATGCCTATGTTTACTCGTAAAAGCTGGTATGAACCAACAGAACCTTCCATTCGTGTTGGTTTAAGTGCATTTGACTTTGAACCTATTTACCGAGATTTCTTGGGGTGCATTACGGGTCTGCTTCCTGTTAATTTTGATCAGGTGAAGCGTTCCGTTGTGTTTTACGAGTCTTCGGGTTTGTATCCCGAGGAAAAGTACTATCAGTTATTGGATTATATTGTTCAGTACGTTCATGCTGACCCCTCTGTGAATGCAATCATTATTGATGGGCATACGGATGACATTGGTCGACGTTTTAAGAACCGCGAGTTATCAAGGGAACGATCGGAACATATAACCGATTACTTTATTAAGGCGGGTATTGAAGAGGATCTAATTACTACGCGATACCATGGTGAGCGTTACCCAGTTGTGCGAAACGTAGGTAAAGATGGCCGATCCAGAAATCGACGGGTCACCATTCGATTAGAGCGAGATGAACCATTCAGGCCGAGCAATTTAGAGTATTTTTAATTAGCGTTCGCGCTGACTGATTTAAACCAAAAAGCCAATGGCACTCTGTCATTGGCTTTTTGGTTTCTGTTTTCGAATAAATAACATGTGTAGTGTAATAGCGCGGTATTTATGCGAAAACACGAGTAAAACAGCCTTGATAATCAAATCTTATCTATTTCTTATCAAGTATTGGCGCTAAACGCTAGGCATTATCGTTTGTCGCCAGTACAATAGGCCGATTTTTTAATATCGGTGCCATAAGCTAAGGAGCCAAAATTCATGAGTGACGTTAATAAGGTCGTTCTAGCGTATTCCGGTGGTTTAGATACTTCTGTAATCGCCAAGTGGTTACAAGAAGAATATAACTGTGAAGTAGTAACTTTTACTGCGGATCTAGGTCAGGGTGAAGAAGTTGAGCCTGCACGCAAAAAAGCGGAAGCCCTAGGCATTAAAGAAATTTATATTGACGACCTACGAGAAGAATTCGCTCGTGATTTTGTATTCCCAATGTTCCGCTCAAACGCGGTATATGAAGGTGAGTACTTATTAGGTACATCGATTGCTCGTCCACTTATTTCTAAGCGTTTGATTGAAATCGCGAACGAAACAGGTGCTGATGCAATTTCCCATGGTGCGACTGGCAAAGGTAATGATCAGGTGCGTTTTGAGCTAGGTGCTTATGCCCTTAAGCCTGGCGTACAAGTGATTGCTCCTTGGCGTGAGTGGGATTTGAACTCTCGTGAAAAGCTAATGGCTTATTGCGATAAGCACGGCATCACTGTTGAACAGAAGAAAGGTAAGAAATCCCCTTATTCTATGGATGCTAACTTGCTTCACATCTCTTATGAAGGTGGCATTCTAGAAGATCCTTGGGCTGAGCCTGAAGAAGACATGTGGTTGTGGACTGTTTCTCCTGAGAATGCTCCGGATGTTCCAACATACATCGAACTTACTTATGAGAAAGGCGACGTGGTTGCTATTGACGGTGTTGCTAAGACACCCGCTCAGGTAATGGAAGAGTTGAACAAAATTGCAGGTGATAACGGTATTGGTCGTGCTGATATTGTTGAAAACCGTTATGTCGGTATGAAGTCTCGTGGTTGTTACGAAACACCTGCGGGAACCGTATTGCTTCGTGCTCATCGTGCAATTGAATCAATTACATTAGATAGAGATGCTGCTCATACTAAAGATGAGTTAATGCCTAAATACGCTGAGTTAGTTTACAACGGTTACTGGTGGTCTCCTGAGCGTAAAATGCTTCAGGCTGCTATCGATGCAACACAAGAGTACGTGAGCGGTAAGGTTCGCCTTAAGCTTTATAAGGGCAATGTTGCGGTTGTTGGCCGTCAGTCTGAGTTCTCTTTGTTTGATGAAAGCATTGCAACGTTTGAAGACGATGCAGGTGCTTACGATCAGAAAGATGCAGAAGGTTTTATTCGTTTAAATTCTTTACGCTTAAGAATTGCTGCGAGCAAAGGCCGGAACATGCTGGACTAATTAAGCTAGACACTTAATTGGTTTGCATAAAAAAGGGAGCTTCAACTGAAGCTCCCTTTTTTATTGCCCAAATTGTCGGGCCTATAGTTGACTCGGCCTCGAAAAATCGAGGCTTTGAGCTATAGTGCAAAGGACACGCGGGAGGAATTTTGATTGCAGCTAAAAGAACGCATTACATCTGCTCTTGAAAGAAAAAAAATTCGGGATCAGATTCATCTAATAACTTTGCTCTCGTCGATGGGTTTACTGATCTCCATTATTGTTCTTGTATTGCTGGGGCTCACTTTAAAAACCTTCATGGAGGCCCAAGAGTTTTTACTTGAGGATGAGCGTGCGTTATCGCATGTTCGGTTTGAGCATTCTGGTCTTCAAGGACATATGCAAGAATTTATGCGTCGTCCTTCTCCCAATAAAGCTCGAGACTTTCAGAGAAAACTTAACTCCCTAAATGAAACTACACAACGGCTAGGTGATCTGGCGAAAGATAAACACCTTATTGAGCTGCACGATAAGGTTCAATTTCAATTAGGTCATTATCAAGAACGTTTCACTTATTTGTGGGATAAGTTTCAAGAGTTAGGACTTGGCTTGGATAAAGGCCTGCAAAGTGAGCTTATTTCTCATGCTAAGAAGCTGAATTCAGTTTTAAAAAACTATGGAGATCAAACGCTTCAAATTTCATTATTAAGAATTCGTCAGAATGAGAAAGATTACTTTCTAACTAATTTATCGATCATGTTGATAGAGATGAAACAGCTCTATGACGGCTTTTTAGAAGAACTCGAGAAAAGTAATTTGGAAGATTTTGATAAAGAGATAGTTGCTGATCTGCTTGGCATTTATTACAACACATTCATCCAAGCTTCGTATGTGAATGCAGAGATTCAACAAGCTAAGCTTGATTTGGAAGATAGTCACGAAACCTTAGCACCAGATTTATTCACTTGGATGGAACGAGTTCGTTATGATTTAGCCAACCAAAAAGAAAAGACAGAGGAAAAAATACAATCCCTTATTTTATTTCTTGTGGTGACAGCACTGCTGGTGGGAGGCGCTGTTTTTTGGGCTGGTCGATTTGTTTCATCCATGATCAGTCGGCCAGTGGCAAATATTGTGGAAACGTTGGAGGCATTGGCGCAAGGCAATCGTGATTTGGACATTCCTTTTCGGAGTTTAAATAATGAAATCGGTCAAATTGCTAAAGCCGCTGAAGTTTTTAGAACGAGCTTATACGAAGCAGAAAAAGGTGCAGTTGCTGAAGCGAAAAGACAAGCGTTAGTTGAAAGTAACCTTGAACTAGAAAGCAAAGTTAAAGAACGCACAGATGAACTGGCGAACAGAAATGAAGAGCTAAATGAAGCTGTAGAAAAACTGAAGGTGGCTCAGCATGAGTTGTTGGAACGTGAGAAATTGGCTGCGTTGGGATCTTTGGTTGCAGGTGTGTCTCATGAGCTGAATACGCCTCTTGGCAATGCGCTGACAGTGCTTACGTCCATAAGTATTGAAAGAACGATCATTGATGAGGCCTTCGTGTCCAGTCAAATTACTCAAAGTCAACTTAAAGCGTTTTTAGAATACAGCCAGTCGGGCCTTGAGTTAGCTGAGAAAAATTTAGCTCGAGCAAGCTCGTTAGTTAAGAACTTCAAACAAGTCGCCGTGGACCAAACCAGTGAGAGTCGCAGGCAGTTTGATTTAAAAGAAGTATCGGAAGAGGTGATTGAAACCTTAAAGCCGAGCTTTAAACATCACAACTTCGAATTTCTGACTGAGATAGAAAGTAATATTATTTTGGACAGTTATCCTGGGCCTTATGGTCAAGTCATCAGTAACCTGATTAATAATGCATGTTTACATGGATTTGATGGACGTCCCTATGGCTCTATTCGTGTTAGTGGGAAGTTAACAGGAGATCAGGTGATTATTGTTGTAAGCGACGATGGAGTTGGGATGCCTGAAGAAATCCAAAAACGAATTTTTGAACCATTTTATACGACTAAGCTAGGCCAAGGTGGTAGCGGCTTAGGGATGAACATTGTTTATAATATGGTCACGGGGATTTTAGGTGGGCGTATTCAAATCTTCAGTCAACCAAATCAGGGAACGCAAGTTGAGCTGCGATTGCCTATGAATGCACCTGAGTCTCATGGCTTGGATAATGCGATGATCTTTGGCCAAAGCTAATTTCTTTCATATTCTGTCGTCATTCCTATAAAATAGCCGCTTCTTTAAAGCGTGGTTCATTAATGAGTACTCAAGACCAAATATATTCAACACCCAAAGAGCGAATAGGTGACTTTGTCTTTGATGATAATGTGGCTCAAGTTTTTGAGGATATGATCTCAAGGTCAGCCCCTGGTTATAGCACGATTGTTTCAAACATAGGGGTGATGGCACGCCATTACGTACAACCAAATACACGAGTTTACGATTTAGGTTGCTCCTTGGGGGCCTGCTCTTTGGTTGTAAATCAAATGGTGGATGTTGAAGGCTGCGAATTGGTGGCTGTGGATAACTCTGAAGCAATGGTTGCTCGTTGTTCTGATAACTTAAAGAAAGCGGGGCATCGTTTTCCTATTAGGGTTGAGCAAGCGGATATCTTGGATCTTAAAATAGAAAATGCATCTTTAGTCGTTCTTAACTTTACGCTTCAATTCATTGAGAAAGACGTAAGAGAATCATTATTGAAAAAGATCTACGATGGGCTCGTGTCTGGCGGAGTTTTGGTGTTGTCAGAAAAGTTGGCATTCAGCCAGCCGGGTGAAAACGATTTGATGATTACGCTTCATCATGATTTTAAACGAGCCAATGGCTACAGTGATTTGGAAATTGCTCAGAAGCGAGCTGCCATTGAAAATGTACTGGTGCCTGAATCCAATGGCGAGCATATTTGTCGACTTGAGAAAGTAGGCTTTAGTCACGTTTATTCTTGGTTTCGTTGCCTTAACTTTGCATCATTCTTAGCCGTTAAATAAACGCTAACGCTAATGTATTTGGTTCGTTGTACATTGTTTTGCTGTATTGGACATTATGAAAATTACATTCGATGATATCTTAGAAATTCTTCCTGAAACTCAGCTTGCTAAATTAGCGAACGGTTTACCTGAAAAAATAGCTTATGGCCTATCCGAAAAACGCTGGGCGAATTTGAAGAAATGGATTCCATTAGTAGAATCTCTTCCCGACTACGGTAAATTAGACTTTGATTTAAACAGTCACGATTTGGCGATCGGCAAGAACACTCAGTTGTCAGATGCTGAGAAAGAAGCACTTACCGAGCAATTGAAAGCGTTTACGCCTTGGCGAAAAGGTCCGTTTCATATTCTTGGTGTGGACATCAACACCGAGTGGCGTTCTGATTGGAAGTGGGATCGAGTCTCACCACATATAAGCCCATTAAAGGGCCGAAATATTTTAGACGTTGGCTGCGGCAGTGGTTACCACTGCTGGAGAATGGCGGGTGAAGGGGCCAACATGGTGATTGGTATTGAGCCTTCGCCTTTATCTAATATGCAATATTGGGCGACAAGGCACTTTATCGGTGCGAATGGCGTTTATATGCTCCCTCTAACCTTGGAAGAGATGCCTGAGAATGTAGGTGGCTTTGACACGGTATTTTCTATGGGCGTGCTATACCACAGAAAGTCACCGATTGATCACTTATATCAACTTAAAGCATGCTTGCACCCTCACGGCGAACTTGTCTTAGAAACATTGGTGGTTGATGGTCCTGAAGGGTATAGCCTAGTGCCAGATGATCGTTACGCGCAGATGAGAAATGTTTGGTTCTTGCCTTCTTGTGATACTTTGATTCAGTGGCTAAAAAGGGCCGGCTTTAAGGACGTGAAGGTGGTTGATGTGAATCAAACATCCCTTGAAGAGCAGCGTTCAACAGAGTGGATGAATTATCAATCCCTTGAAAACTTCTTGGATCCAGAAGACATTAACAAGACCATTGAAGGTTACCCTGCACCAACAAGAGCTACGTTGGTTGCTCGTTTATAGTCCATTGCATAAAAATTAATTAGAGAGGAGTTAGCTGAATGTCAGCTGGTCGAGGTCTGTCTTATCAAATAGTACCCGTTACTTCATTTGAACAAAATTGTTCTGTGATTTGGTGCGAATCTACAAAAAAAGCTGCTGTGGTTGACCCTGGTGGTGATATGCCAAAAATTCTTGCTGCGATTGAAGCCAAGGGCTTAGTGTTGGATAAGATATTATTAACGCATGGACACATTGATCATGCAGGTGTTACTGCGGATCTAGCGGAACAGGCCCAGGTTAAGATTATCGGTCCACAGAAAGAGGAAGCGTTTTGGATTGATATGTTGCCACAACAGAGCGCTATGTTTGGTTTTCCGGCGGCTAAATCTTTTTCACCCGATCAATGGTTAGAGCAGGGTGATACCGTTCAATTAGGTGATCAATATTTAGAGGTTCGTCATTGTCCAGGCCACACTCCTGGTCACGTTGTTTTTATTCATCACCCTTCAAAGCTAGCCATTGTGGGAGATGTATTGTTTAACGGTTCTATCGGCCGCACAGATTTTCCAAAGGGCGATATGGATACTCTCGTGAACTCCATTCATCAACAGTTGTGGACGTTGGATGATGATTACGAGTTCATTGCTGGTCACGGTCCTAACTCCACCATTGGATTTGAACGTAAGAATAATCCCTTTGTTTCAGATCACCGAGGCTAGTTGTTTTTTATTGATGAGTAGCCAAGTGCTTCTGAAAGAAGCCTTGGTAAAGCCCTACGAAGAGAATTTTAGAAGTGGCTAGGATAGGTAGAGCAAGAATGGCGCCTATAATCCCGAAGACACTTCCGAAAATGATAACCCCGATGATAACGATGAAGGGGTGAAGGTCTACGGCGTTAGCGATGACCGTGGGAATAACGACTAAATTATCGAAAACAAACGCCACGCCAATTACCGAAACCGCAGCCCAAACGTAATAAATGTCGAATGGCTGGTTACTCATGGCCATCATTATTGGGGGAAATAACGCTAAGGCCGGTCCTAAATAAGGAATAATTCCAAACAGCCCTGCCAGTATCCCTAGCATTAAAGCTGATTCAAACCCAGCCACATAGAAACCTATACCGGACACAGTTGCAAGAATTGATGTTTGAACGATTACGCCACGAATATACCCTTGAAGTTGTTTTGCCACTCGGTAATAAATAAGCCAACCCATCTCAAAGTATTCATTCGGGAGTAATGCCAGTAAACGATTTCTTGATGATTTATAGTCTCTTAAGAGAAAGAATACGATGAAAGGAACCAGTAATAGTGTTCCCGAAATATCCAATATAATGTTCGAGCCTTGAATAATTACATCTAAATTCAGTTTGGTTCCTGAGCCTTCAATGAATTGATTAATGCTTGTTTTATCTACTTCGATACCCGACTGCTCAATAAGAAATTGGCCATGGTTTATCCAGCTAAACATGGTGTCTTTCAGTACGCTTATTTTGTCTTGAACTATGCCTAAACCATCAAGTAATTTTGGAAAACCAATCAGCGTCAGTAAAACACTAAGACAGACGAGGAGGCATAATATAATGGATGCAGTGGTTGAGGGAGGAAGACCTCGCCCCGTCATTTGGTTGCTGATAGGTTCCAAGAGAGCATATAAAGTAAAAGAAACCAGCAACGCGAATATGACCGGCTTGAATAATAAAGAGAGTGCGATAACAACAAATAACAGAGTTATAAAGGTTAACGTTGCTTGGCTCGAAGGCCGTTGAAACCACTTATTCATTGCTGATTGCCTGATTGCTTAACCGAAGCCTTGTGGCCAAAATTTTTGCCAGATTACGCATTAATCGCGCACCATCATTCGGGTATCGGTCTGTCAGTTCATCGAGGTTTTGTCTCAAAAAGAAAACTAACTCTGTGTTTTCTTGGGCAGTGGCATTTGCGGTTCTTGGTTCATCAACGACCAATGCAACTTCACCAAAAAAATCCCCTGTTTCAAGAATAGCGAGTGTTTTTTTGTTGGACGTGATGCTAACTTTACCTGATAGAATCAAAGCCGCACCTATGCCTGTTTCTCCCTGATTGAAGATTGTTTCACTGCTTTTGTAAGAACGCAAATGCATGTCGGGCACCAATAACTGGCAGTGCTTTTTGGATATCTTGTTGAATAGGGGCGTTTTTAGCCACAAGTTAGCAATTTGTTCATTAAACTCTGTTTTTTTTCTAAAAAAGTTGTACCAAAGAGGGCTTTTCTCTTCACTCATGATGTCTGCTCGACGTTAATTGAAAGAAGAATGCTTTGTTGTTTAATCACCGAGGAAGAAGTCTTTCAGAATGGCTTCTGTTTGTTTTAACCACTGTATAAGCTCTGGCGGTACTTTGCTTTGGGGGTGGAGTTGGCGTCGGAATACGCGAATGCTATCGAAGACTTGAAAAACCCCGTCTTGAACAACATCTCCTATTTCAAGAATAAGGTCATCATCGTCAATAGACATTTTGATTGTCGTGGAGCCTCTTAGTTTATCTAATCCAATGTTTGCTAAAGCAATCTCAATGGCAGATATTCGTTGTTTTAAGTGTAAAGCAGCATTACTGCTCGCAAACGGGTTTGTTAGGGCTGTTAGAACTTTTTGACCGCTACTGATGGATGCATTTAGTTTGTTGTAGAGGTCTTCTACTTTGTCGAAATTCCTAGGGAAATCGAAATCCGAAGAGGCTTCGTGCCAACTGCTCAATATCTTAATTAGGCACTTAGCCGCGTCGTCGTTAAATTGCTCGCCCATGTGAGTCTTAAGAACGGAGGCCGTATAGCTGTATCCATGCTTTTGATAAATACTTATTGCGCACTCGGTTGCAGCCAGTATTTGGCTGGTTATAGACATTTTGTCGCTCGTGAGTGCTTTCGGGTAGCCACTCCCATCGAGGCGTTCATGATGTTGAATAACAAGGTTGGCTATGGAGTCGTATTCAGGAAACTTGGAGAGAATACGCTGCATAATAATGGGGTGGGAGGCAACTTGACGCTCTTGTTCAGGCGTAAAGACGGTTTCCTGGTTACTGAATTCTTCACTTAAATGCATCATACCTAAATCGTGCAGCATCGCAGCAGTAATAAGATCATCGCATTCTATTTGAGGTATTCTCATCATGTCTGCAACACACATGCTTGAATACGCTACAAGCAGTGAGTGTTCAAATAAATCAGGTTTTTGATTTTTACACACCGTCAGTTTGTTTTTTGAAGTGGTATTAAGCCTTAATCGACCAAAACACCGAATAGGCATTGTTCTATCGTGTAAGAATTCCAAAGAACTGGAATATTCTGTGTGCTCTCGGATAAAGCTTTGAGCGAGCTCCATGATTTGTGAACTGTCTAGGGCATCTTCAATTGCGATTACTTGATCGATTTGTTGGTCTAGTGAGTGTTGTTGTAAGCGCGAGAACAGCTTCTTATTGATTGCTGCACCTTTAGGTAAGAGCATTACGCCTTTTTCACTGACGATGTCTTCACTGGCAGTAACCACTTCGGTTTCCCCTAGGTCTGTTACATGCTCAATGTATTGATCGTCATTCACCACCGCGTTCATAAAGATCCCTCTTTATTTAAAACAAGACATTAAAAATATAGTGCAATTATTGGGGCTGGTTTGCTAAAAGTTGGATATTTCTCCATTTAGGCTTCTATCGCTTAGAAAAATACTCACTAACTAGGTTGATTAAAAAAAGGTAATTATTTACTCTTAATCAATACTGTTTTTATGTACAGTATTTATTCGGAGGTTATATGAGTGGTTCAGTTCAGGTTATAAAAGGTCGGGGGGCGTTATCAAACCCAGCCAATCGTTTTCATCAACACATCATCGTGCGAGATTCTGATGAATATTCAATGCCTCATTCTGATTTTGTCAGTTGTGGAAAGATTCAGCCGAAGACGGAGGTTCATGAGGTTGAGGCAAAGACCATTATTTCGAGGAATAAGTCTCCCGACTTGCCTTTTGAACAATCCGTAAACCCTTACGCGGGTTGTGAACATGGCTGTGTGTATTGTTACGCGAGACCTACACATGCTTATCATGACTTGTCTCCAGGTTTAGACTTTGAGACTCAACTCTTATGCAAAGTAAATGCTGTTTCTCTTCTTGAAAAGGAATTCTCTAAGTCTGGCTATGTTTGTAAGCCTATCGTTTTAGGTGCGAACACAGATCCTTATCAACCTATAGAAAAGCAATACAAGATTACTCGTAATATTCTCAAGCTATGCCTCAGGGTTAAGCATCCGGTTACGATCATTACTAAAGGTAATTTAATTGAACGTGACTTGGATCTTCTTGCTGACATGGCTAAATTAGGTCTGTGTTCCGTTAATGTATCTCTAACAACGTTGGATAATGAACTTAAGCGAACTTTAGAACCAAGAGCGGCTTCTGTGCAGTCTCGGCTGCGGGTGATTAAAGAGCTGACTAAGAGGGGGGTGCCAACTGGCGTATTAGTTGCGCCACTCATTCCAGCCATAAACGATTCTGAATTAGAAGCAATACTGACAGAGAGTGCAAAAGCGGGAGCTCATTCTGCGAGATACATCCTTCTTCGATTACCTCATGAAGTAAAAGAACTTTTCAGTGAATGGCTCCATAGCTACTTCCCTAAACGAGCGCGGCATGTTCTAAGCTTGATTGAACAGAGCCGAGGAGGAAAGCTGTATAATGCCTCGTTTGATCAGCGGATGACGGGCTCAGGGATATTCTCAGACATATTAGCTAAGCGGTTCACACTTGCTTGTAAGAAAAGCCATTTAAACACCGAGGATAAAGAGCGATTGAACTGCTTGGACTTTTCTATTGATGGCTTATCGTCCAGCGGTCAAATCAGTTTATTTTAACGCGATAGCTTTAATTAATTGATAGTATAATTTTTATTGTTTTTATGTATTCTATGGGGTGGTTCATACTGCTTTTCATTGAAACACATTAGAGGCAGTAAACATGAAGCGCATTACTATTTTTGGACGTGAAGGCTGTGGATTTTGCCGAAGAGCTAAAGAACTGTGTGAAGCTAAGGCACTGAATTTTATATACATAGATATTCATAATGAAGGCATTTCAAAAGCGGACTTAGAGCAAACAGTGGGGAAGCCTGTAGAGACTGTTCCTCAGATATTCCATGGCCAGGATCATATTGGTGGCTATACTGAGCTAGCTGCTTATATCGGTGTAGATGGCTAAACCTTAAAAAATTATATATATGTTTAATTTTTGGGTTGAATAACGTTTATTTGCCCATAGATATAGCTCATTGAAATTTTATTACGATTCGAAGGAATGGAAATTTATTCCTTTGAATCTTTAAATTAAATCGCTCGTAATAAACGAGCGACCATTACTTGAGAGCCAATATGTCAATTGCAAACCAGAAAGTTGTAACTATGGATTTTAAAGTGTCTGATACGAAAGGTCAGGTACTGGATTCTTCTGAAGGCTCTGAGCCATTAGTTTATGTTCATGGTGCTAACAACATCATTCCTGGTCTAGAGAAAGCTTTGGAAGGTAAAACTGTTGGTGATCAAGTCAATGTTGAAATCATAGCGGCTGAAGCTTATGGTGAGTACCACGATCAAATGGTTCAGGAAATTCCTATGGAAGCATTTGAAGGCGTTGAGAAAGTAGAACCAGGTATGGCTTTTCACGCTGAATCTCCAGAAGGTCACCCAATTCAGATCATCGTAACAGATGTTGAAGGCGATAAAGTGACTGTAGATGGTAACCACCCATTGGCAGGTAAAGATTTAGTGTTTGATGTGACAGTAAAAGATGTTCGTGATGCAACTGCAGATGAGCTTGAGCACGGTCACGTGCACGGCCCTAGTTGTAACCACTAAGTTTTAAGCTACAAGGTTTTAAACTTTTTGAACTTTTATAAGTAATAGGTGGTTTATTTGTCTAATCCAGGAATTGCAGCTGTTTTAAGTCTCGTCGTGCCGGGCGTGGGTCAGATCTACAATGGTTATTTCCTTCGTGGACTATTCTGGCTGATTATCACACCTGGTTTTTGGATCACTACGGGCGGTTTTTTGGGTTGGGTTTGTCATCTTATGTCTTCATATACCGCCTATAAAAAGGCGGAAGAAAAGGTTCAAGAGGAATTTTCCGAAAATAGCTAGCTACGTATGCTATTTTTGAACGTAAAAAGGGAAGCGATAATCGCTTCCCTTTTTTGTTTGCGCTCTTTTTATCTCTTTAGATTCGGTCTTTATGCAGCTGAAACTTCAAGTTAGAGCTGGTTACAGTGCTTGTACCTGTGTAGAAAAACGAAACTAACCAAATTGCTTGAACACCAAGAATGACCTCTGGCGACCAAAGAAAGGTAAACCCTGTCATTAAGTCAGCAGGCATTATGTCTGGCGTTGAATAAAAGCTCATGAAGATGGCAGTGTATACGACAGCAACTACGGTCATGATCTGATAAGGGGATATTTTTTGCCCACCACGATAATCTGCTCTCAAGGTTTCTGAATACAGTCTCCAGAATTGAGTGAATACTAGAGTGAACATTAACGAAAAGAAGTAAAAACCTTCCAAAAATGTCAGAAGCCCTATTAAGCCGCAAAGAACGTAGAGAACGGATGTGATTGCTTGAATTGGTAAGATTTGTACACCATGCAGCTCTGATGCGTAGCATGCTTTTCGTGTTTCACCTGAGAACGTGAAGCTTAATGGCCCAAATACTTTCTGAACCCAGACAGGGAGCTTTTCAATGGGCTTTCCATAACAACACCCAAAACTTACACAGGCGAGTCGTCCAATACCTTCACCAAAACTGTAGGCAATTGAGATTGCTGCAAGAGTTGGAATAAGTGAAAGTTCTCCATAACCAGACATCAGTGTATTCGACGCTTCAATGAATATAGGCGCACAAATGATGCCTACGAAGGTTGCGCCACCAATGGTAAATGTATGATTTTTGCCTTCAACAATTCGAGCGACCAACCTAGCGGAAGGCAAGCACACGGCGAGTAGGGCAGCAATAACGACAGCAGATAAAGACAGAGAGTTACCTACCGAAGCCATCATAAGAATAAATAGTAAGACGCCAATGGCCAGAGATGTTGCGGTAAAGACACCGTAATAGGTTAAGTTTAAACCCAGCCAGTTACCATCGTTGTCTTTTTTTAAGGGAATTGTTGCTAAAAATTGCCAACGTTCACCTGTCAGTAATTTAAACATCCATCCCTGAAAAGCCAGTAGGCAAAGACCGAGTACTAGGGTAAACAGTATATTCATATTATCCTTCTCCGTTGTACACAGGTGTACCGATAAGAGACCGAACAGCAACATCGGTTTCTATCAGTGGTTGATTAAATGCATTGTTAAATCTGTTATTAGCATTTTTATTGGTTAGGTTGTTGACCAAGCGATCATCAAAATTCACTCGATTCTTTTGAAATATAAGTACGTCAGTACTGCTTCCTGGATGATAGAGGCTTTTTGGTTGGCCTTTTTTCAGGAATAATCCAGGTTCGACATTGATTGGGTTTGCATACTCTCGGTCGCTATAGCACTGTTCTATCTCGCCTATCATAAGCGCGACAACCTCGATCATGGCAACTAAGCCTACGTTTGAGCCACCAGGAATATCAGTGTCAATGACGGTGACAACCCTTCTATTTTTGGAATACGGCGTAACAATTTTGACGATGGCGCCTGGGTTGCATGAGTGGAAATGACCGTCGACTTCATAAATATCAATAACCTTTCCATTCACAGGTGAGTGGTTGTAGTGGTATTTATCGGGTGTGAGCCGAAATATTGCAAAATCCCCACCGGAAAATTCGTTAAGCCATTTCTTCTTGTCGGTACCAATCATCTCTTCAAATTGAAAGAACTTATCTTTGATGAAAAGCTCTGATGTATCATTTAATGATCCTATGAGAACTCTAGAGTCTGCGGGTGAAAGAATGGCGTCCGGTTGGTTGGGTTGAGGCCTGCATTCCCAGTAACGAATTTTTCGTTCGAAGATCCGGCGTGCAGTGGTAAATGATTCTGGTGGATCAATGCATTCAGCCAGATTAAGGCCGCATTGTTTAAGAAACTTTTTATTACCGAGTAGCTTAGTCGTTAAAGCCATATCAAAGTTTAAATGAGCTAGTAATCGTGAACTCTGAGCGCTCGTTAAAGCTTTGAATATATTAGGCGCTTTTTCCCGTGCTGAGCTGTACAGCCATTGAATTATACGGTCCGCAAATAGGTTCTCGTCGATGACATTTTCTTTTCGATCGATATATTGATGCATTAACATGCTTGCATAAATCCCTGGTTTTTTGAGTTCAAAGTTTGAACTGAAAGATCGCAGTCCAGATAAATGATCAGCGCGATCAATGTTCTTATTTGTTGGCTGTTTAATGTGTCTGCAACAAGATGTTGCTTTACCTGTTCCAACCAATCATGAAGAGGAACGGGTATCTTCAAGTAGGTCTCGAGTGAGGCTGTATCTTGTTCGTTAAGTTCTTTTAATTGAAGGGTTGCAGAGTCCATTGCTTCTACGAGATGTAACGATCTTAAGTCGCCTCTGTAGTATTCTTCGGCTTTGCGATTAAAGCGCTTGCCGGACACTCGGATAGGGTCTTTATTGCGTTCTTCGGCCATAATGCCGTCGACCAAACGTTTTGATACAGCGTGGTTGCCTAGTAAACGCTCTTGTAGGTCATCAATCGTATCTTGAATCCCTAACTGACTAATGATGTCCCGACCTTCTGTTTGAAGAAAACGGAAGAGGGCTACTCGGTAGTCCTGAAGTTTAATTACGTTAAAACCTTTGTTTCTTCTACTCTTTTTTATTTTGTCGGCAAACTCTAGAAGCTTTGTTAAAAAGTTATTTTTTGTCTCTTGGTTTACCGAAAATTTCTTAAGATCAACTGCAGCGGTAAAGAATATCTGTCGTCTTTCACTTTCAATTTCGGGTGAATCAGGAATGTCTCTGTGAGTTACATCGCCATTCGTAATCAGCTTATAGGCGATGGCTTGAATCAATATTTGCAGGTTAACTGCGTGACCCATATCGTGCTCAATACTGTGGAATAAGGAGTAATGGCGACCTTCGAAACCGCAATACCCCATTTTTTGAAATTCTCGTAACTTGAACAACAAGTACATTGACATGCTGCGATCGAAAATTCCCATTTTATCCAGATCGTCTTTTAAAAGGTCTTGGTTACCTAGCTTTCCGTCCAGAGCTGCATGTTCTTCGGTGCTTAAGAGTGCAGCGGGGTAATCTATCAGTCTGAAATCAGGAACAAAGTCGCCTTTGAGTCCCAGGGAGGAACGAACAGTGTTATCTATTAGATCGGGACCGAATGGCGTGATAGGCCGACCAATGAATTTGATCTTGGCTTTATTCTTCCATCGTCTCCAAAACATCCTAAGGTGAGTGAAGTCAATCTCATGTGAGAGAAAGCCAAGCACTGTTTCAGGGTGGAATTGTTCAAAGTCAATTCTATGAGGCGCGGCGGTGTACGTTCCTACAAACAAGGGTAAGAAGTGTTCTGTTATTTTAATAACCAAGTCGCCAAGGTATTTCTCGTGGGCTTCATTGAAGTCATTGGTTTTATCTTCTAAAGCCTCTTGGATTTTTTTACTGCCAAGACTGATGTGTGTCCCGTTATTCGCCAAGCTTGTATTTGACGTGTTTGGCAAAATAACCAAGTTTGAATTAATTATTCCGGCATCTCGTAACTTGGCCACTGCATTTAAGTGAGATCGACTCAATACTTGATGGCATAACGCCATATAAGCGTGCTTTTCTTCACCTTTATCCCAACCTGATAAGCATGGACTCATGAACAGCTCACGGTAGAAATTATCAGATATGCATTCGTTCAACTGTTTTTGTCGAACAGGGGGGTGAGGTGAGAAGAATATAAGTGCTTTTTGTTGAGACTGCTCAAGCCCGAACTGCTTATTCGCATATTCTGTCAGTAGGTGGGTGAATAAGAATCGATGTGATGTTTCGCGTGACAGTTGGAAACCTAAACCTTTGTTTTTCTCTAGGTTGAGTACCTTGAACGAGTGTGTTTCAGGTGAGGTATTGTCGTTTGAGAAGTTTTCTAAGAGTTTCATTCCTTGCGTCCGAATTTGCTCGGGTAGCTCGAACTTTTCTGCAAGGATGTCAGCAAGAGACAGTTTTACTAAATAGCTAATGGGCACTCTTACCCAAGGTTGATCATCTTGCATAAAAAGAAAGCTATTAGAATCGCTTCTTTGCTGGCTGTCTGCTTCTTGTTTGTCTGACTTCAAGTCGTAATTAAATACTTGAAGGCTCTGGTTGTTTAGATATTCTAAAGGGAATCTAACCCAGCTGTTTTCCCATACGTTTGAGTCATTGTCTAAATATTCATTTAAACTTTCTACGGCATTGTCTGGTGTATCCCCGGCTTGAGAGCGACGAATTACATTGGAGTAATAGGAAGAATCAAGAATTGTACGGGGAAGGTCTACGTGTTCTCGGGTTCCCATGACGGCTACTTGAAGCTCAGTTTCTGAACCAGCTGTAATATCGTTACCTAGAAATGGAAGAGAGGAAAGGTCTGATGAGTTAATGCCTAAAAGATCACAGCAGCTTTTCTCGTTTATCGGGGCGTTAACTGATGATTTCTTTTCACCTTGAGAGTCATCCAATAGCTTAGGTAACTCTGCGCTTTTAGCGTCTGTTTTGTTCGTGTTTGGGGACATATGTAGCCCGACTCCTATGAACGTTTTATTAGAAGTCTATGGCGGTAATATGTATGAAAGTTGACCGTTTTATGAACAAGGTATTACAGTGGGCAAGAATTTAGGGTGTGTCACTGTATGAAAATAGGCGATTTAACTTCAATTAAATCGCCTATTAAATCGCCTATGGAGGGCATAGCTTTTAGGGTTATTTAGCGCTTCTGGCTGGAATGATTCGAGCGAACTTAATCATGTTGTCTTTTACCTGAAGAATTTCAATATAGTAATCTTGCAGTTTCAGACTTAAGTTGGCATCTGGAATATATTCAAGATAATCAATGATCAGGCCATTAATGGTTTTAGGCCCTTCGGTAGGTAAAGACCAGTTAAGCGATTTATTGATTTCACGTATCGGAGCAGCACCATCAATGATGAAAGAGCCGTCTTGTTGGGGGGTTATTTCTTGGTTTGCATCTGCAATATCCGTGGTGAACTCACCAACAATTTCTTCAAGAATATCTTCCAGTGTAACAATACCCATCACATCGCCGTATTCATCTACGACCATGCCGATTCGACGTTTTTCTTTTTGAAAGTTAAACATCTGGGTGTGCAATGGAGTGCTTTCAGGAACAAAATAAGGTTCTTTCGTTGCCTGCATAATCATTGATTTAGTCAGGGTATCTTCATTCAGAAAGCGATTAATGCTTCTAAGGTGAATCAGACCAACAACCTTATTAATGTCTGACTTGTAGACAGGAAGGCGAGTGTGCTGACTGTGGCTGATACTCTCGATAATTTCACTGATCTCAAGATCTAAGTCTATCCCTACGACATCATTTCTTGGCACCATAATGTCGTTTACGGTGACTTTTTCAAGATCAATGATTGAGACCAGCATATCTTTATATTTAGGTGATATTCTCTGGCTTGATTCGTATAAAACAGTGCGGAGTTCTTCTTTACTTAATGCATCACTGCCTGAGCCGTCACTCTTAATCCCAATCAGCGATAGAAGTCTTTTGGTTATGATGTTTAGAATCCAAATGACCGGATAAAGAATCTTCAAAAGAACGGATAACACGAACGACGCAGGGAATGCGATGCGCTCAGGGTGCAGCGCTGCAATCGTTTTAGGCGTCACTTCTGCAAAAATTAGAACAACGACTGTCAAGGCCGTTGTTGCGATAGCAATACCTGCATCGCCCCAAAGTTGAACTGCAATGGTTGTCGCAATGGCGGATGCCAGAATATTTACAAAGTTATTACCTACAAGGATGACGCTAATTAGCTTATCAGGTGTTTTTAATAGCTTTTCTGCATTCTTAGCGCCACGGTTACCACTTTTTGATAAATGTTTAAGGCGATAGCGGTTCAGTGACATCATTCCTGTCTCTGAACTTGAGAAAAAAGCCGATAAAATAATTAAAAATAAGAGAAATACACTTAAAAGTGTAATTGAGTGTTCGTTCAAGGAGGGTAGAGCCTTTCAATACGGAGTTGTGGGGATTGTTAAGCAGATCAAGGCGCCAGTCAAGAATTAGATGGCAGTTGAAGGATAAGTTCAATCACCGCTTTACTGCCAAAGTAACCAAATAATAATAGAGCCCACCCACCGAGCGTCCAGCGAATGGCTTTTTTTCCACGCCAGCCTTTGAACTGATGTCCTAGAAGCAGTGTTCCAAAAACAATCCAAGCGGCGATAGATAGGAATGTTTTGTGAGCTAAATGCTGCTCAAAGAGGTTATCTACAAATATTAAGCCGGCGGTCATGGCTCCGCTTAATAAGATAAACCCAGTCCAAAGCATATTAAAGAGAAGGTGCTCCATGGTTTGCAGTGGAGGTAACGCTTTTATTAGGTTCCAGCTGTTATGGCGTTGTTTTAGTTTGTTGTTTAAAACCATCAGTAAGATCGCTTGCAGCGCAGCGATACTGAAGAATGCGTAGGACGTGATGGATAAAATAATGTGTGTCGCAAGGCCAGGATTGAGCTCATTAACCGTTACTTGGTGAGGTGATGAGATAAGAACAGACCAAAGCAAGGCAAGCGATGCGATAGGCGCAATACCAATAAATAGATTTAGAACGGGTTGTTTAAAACTATTAAGAAGAACCATTAAGCTTATAAGCGCTGCAACGAGAGATGAGATGTTATCGATACTGATGTCTGGGCCATTGCCTGTTCTCATTTCGTAACTGCAAATGATGAAATGGGTGGCAATAGCAATACCAAGAATAATATTTAGGGTTTTAGGGGCGAATCCATTTTTCCCATTAAGAGTGCATAACTGTGATACAGCTACAGAACAATAAAGGATAGAAACGACAATTGCTGCAAGAAGCGTCGACATATTTGGTTAGATTTCCTGTTTTTAAATATTCTTGCCTGAATAGCTTAAACCAAAAAACTTTTGTCTCTACATTAAGTTATCAATCAGAAAACTTGCATTAGTTTGTCACATATAGGGTGTTTATAGAAGTGTCTGGATAGCTTCTAAGGGGGAGAATCAGTTAGAATAACGGCAATTTCTTAATTTTAGTTCGTCCTCAGTCGTGCTTGGGTATAAATCGTACTCATTTTGAGTATAAAAATTTCAGGTTGATTACCGAAATTCCTAGCCAAATGATTGATTTCGATTACATGTAGGTAGAAAAATTTCATGTTTGAAAACTTATCCGATCGTTTAACGGAATCCCTCAAGCACATCACCGGTCAGGCGAAACTGACCGAAGATAATATCAAAGGCACACTACGAGAAGTTCGTTTAGCTTTATTGGAAGCGGATGTTGCTCTGCTCGTTGTTAAAGAATTTATAAGTAAAGTTAAGGTGCGAGCCATTGGTTTGGATGTTGCTCAGCACCTGAACCCTGGTCAAGAATTCGTCAAGATAGTTCAAGAAGAACTTGAATTGTTGATGGGTGAAGCCAACGAAGATCTGGATCTTTCTGCTCAGCCTCCAGCTGTCATTATGATGGCTGGTCTTCAAGGTGCGGGTAAAACAACCACCGTTGGTAAGCTTGGTAAATTTTTAAAAGAGCTTAAGAAAAAGAAGGTTTTGGTTGTTTCTGCCGATGTTTATCGCCCAGCTGCGATTAAGCAGCTAGAAACATTAGCGAATGATTTGGAACTTGAATTTCACCCAAGTACTTCGGATCAGGACCCTGTTGCAATCGCTCAGGCAGCTATTGCAGATGCGAAACGCAAACAAGCTGACGTAGTCATTGTCGATACTGCTGGTCGTCTTCACGTTGATGAAGAAATGATGGAGGAAATTAAACGCCTTCACCGTGCTGTGAATCCGGTAGAAACCTTGTTTGTTGTTGATGCAATGACGGGGCAAGATGCTGCGAATACAGCCAAAGCATTTAATGATGCTTTACCTCTGACGGGGGTTGTACTTACGAAAGTTGATGGTGATGCGCGAGGTGGTGCGGCACTTTCTGTTCGTCATATTACCGGTAAACCAATTAAGTTCTTGGGTGTTGGTGAAAAAACGGATGCGCTAGAACCTTTCCATCCTGATCGAATGGCATCACGTATTCTTGGTATGGGTGATGTTCTGTCTCTGATCGAAGAGGCCGATCGTAAGATTGATAAGCAGAAAGCTGAAAAGTTTGCGAAGAAGATCAAGAAAGGAAAAGGTTTCAACTTAGAAGACTTCCGAGATCAGCTTCAACAAATGAAAAACATGGGTGGCATGACCAGCATGTTAGATAAGTTGCCTGGTATGGGGAATTTATCTCAGATGGCTGGAGATCACTTGAATGAGAATATGTTTTCTCAGATGGAATCCATCATCAACTCTATGACGCCTCATGAACGACGCTTTCCTGATGTGATTAATAACTCTCGTAAGAAACGAATTGCGATGGGGTCAGGAACCAAGCTACAGGACATCAATCGTTTGCTTAAACAGCATAAGCAAATGCAGAAAATGATGAAGAAGTTCAGTAAAAAAGGCGCTGTAGCTAACCTAATGCGAGGCATGGGTGGCATGTTTGGTGGCGGAGGCCCAGGTGGTATGGGCGGAATGGGTGGTGGAGGAATGGGCGGACCAGGTGGATTACCTCCAAAGTTTTAATCGTTAAACGCTCCTCTTTTTTAACGAGAAAGCCGCTATTATTATCTGTAGTAGCGGCTTTCTCGTGTCTATGGCTTTATTCTGGTTTCTTTTAGTTTGCTCATGTCGTAGAATGTGCGCTCTTAATTTACCGGACTTCTCGAGTTTTGCTAACTTGAGGCGTCTTTAAACTAACGGTAGGTGATTTCAAAGCCTCCCGCAGATAAAGGATCGAAAACTATGGTAGTAATTCGATTAGCACGTAGCGGTTCAAAAAAACGCCCTTTCTATCACATTTCAGTTGCTGACTCACGTAATGCACGTGACGGTCGCTTTATCGAGCGGGTAGGGTTCTTTAATCCAGTCGCTCGTGGTCAAGAAGAGCGTGTACGTATTGATGCAGAGCGCATTGAATACTGGGTAGGTAAAGGTGCTCAGCTTTCTGATCGCGTAGCTAAGATAGTTAAAGACGCAGCTAAATAAGCTGTTTTTGTAGTTCGGTATCAGGTTGGCTGATTGACTAATATGACAAGTAATACTAATAAGCCTGTAACGCTAGGTAAGATTACTGGTGTGTTTGGTGTGAAAGGCTGGGTGAAGGTGTATTCGTACACTGAACCGATGGAAGGCATATTTGACTATCAACCATGGTATCTCGACGTAAACGGTCAGAAAGTGACTGTTGAAGTTGAAAAAGGCCAGCGACATAGCAAAGGTTTAATTGTTAAGTTGGCTAAGTACGATGATCGAGATCAGGCTGCGTTATTATCCGGTTGCTTAATTAAAGTAGCGGCAAATGAACTTCCTGAACTTAATGATGGGGATTACTACTGGCATCAACTTGAAAACCTTAAGGTGATCAGTGTTGCTACAGAGGGTGAACCAGTACTGTTGGGTAAGGTTGCTTATCTTACAGAGACAGGTTCAAACGATGTCCTTGTTGTTAAGGCTTGTTCTGGAAGTATTGATAAGCAAGAACGTTTGGTTCCGTATTTACCGGATCTATATGTCTTGAATGTTAATCTTGAAGAGCAAACGATTACCGTAGACTGGGATCCCGAGTTTTAAGTCTGTAAAAGGATGAATCATGGAAAACAAATGGATTGGGATAATATCCTTATTTCCTGAAATGTTTTCTGCGGTGACAGAGCACGGTGTTACCAGAAGGGCATGTGAAAAAGGCTTGTTGCAAGTCGAAGCATGGAATCCTAGAGATTTCACACATGACCGGCATAGAACTGTAGATGATCGCCCTTATGGCGGTGGTCCTGGCATGTTGATGAAGGTTCAGCCTTTACAAGATGCTATCCATGCAGCTAAAAATGCTGCTGATGGAGAGACCAAAGTTATTTATATGTCGCCGCAAGGACGTAAGCTGGACCAGGAGGGGGTAAAATACCTCGCGTCGCAGGAACGATTAATTATTGTTGCTGGACGATATGAAGGCATTGATGAGCGGGTTATTAAAACCGTCGTTGATGAAGAATGGTCAATAGGTGATTACGTTTTAAGTGGTGGTGAGTTGGCTGCAATGGTGATGATTGATTCGGTAACCCGAATGATCCCCGGCGCTCTAGGTCACGAATTGTCGGCAGAAGAAGATTCATTTGCAACGGGGTTGTTGGATTGCCCGCACTATACCAGACCTGAAGAGATCAATGATCTCACTGTACCGGATGTACTGCTTAGTGGAAATCATGAAGCCATCCGAAAGTGGCGACTTAAACAGTCACTTGGTAGGACTTGGCAAAGGCGGCCTGAGTTACTAGACCAGTTAGAACTGGATAAAGAACAGCAGGCGTTATTAGAAGAGTTTGTTCGCGAGTCGGAATAACTGACCGCGAAAATGTAGGAGTTATGTCATGAGTGGCAAGAACCTAATTATTCAGCAGATTGAAAATGAGCAAATGGGCAAAGAACTTCCTGAGTTCGGCCCTGGTGATACTGTAGTTGTACAGGTTAAAGTTAAAGAAGGTAACCGTGAGCGTCTTCAGGCATATGAAGGTGTTGTAATCGGTAAGCGTAACCGTGGTTTGAACTCTGCGTTTACAGTACGTAAAATCTCTCACGGTGTGGGTGTTGAGCGTACTTTCCAAACTTATAGCCCGCTAGTAGACAGCGTAGAAGTTAAGCGTCGTGGTGTTGTTCGCCAAGCTAAGCTTTACTACTTGCGTGAGCTTACTGGTAAGGCAGCACGTATTAAGGAAAAAGTATAATTACTTTTTCTTACGTTGCTCTCAAGGCAAGCGCTGCATAGCGTTTGCTTTGAAACCAGAAAAAAGGCAGTCTTTGGACTGTCTTTTTTTATGTCTGCAGTTTCTATCTGACCGATTAAACGTAGGGCTTGGTTTTCTAATGAATGAAATTAACGAACAATTTATCTCTACTTATCTTGATACGCTTTGGCTTGAAAAAGGCCTAAGCGATAACTCATTAGATGCCTATCGTCGAGATTTGAAAGGGTTGGCTTTGTTTGTAGAAAAGCTCGATAAAACCTTAGATCAAGCGGATCGAATAGATTTAATGGATTACTTGGGTTCTCGAATGAAAGCGGGTTATAAAGCACGCTCAACGGCAAGGATGATGTCTTGTTTGAGAAGCTTTTACCGGTACCTTATACGTGAAAATACTATTCTAGAAGACCCTACACAGAATTTAGACAGCCCAAAGCTGGGTCGACCTATTCCGGATTCTTTAACGGAACAAGAGGTTGATCGCCTGCTGGAGGCGCCTGATATTAAAACCTCGCTGGGTCTTCGTGATCGAACCATGATGGAAGTGTTGTATGCCACAGGCTTACGAGTTTCTGAGTTGGTTGGTCTTCGCCTTGAACAAATTAATCTAAGGCAGGGCTTGGTTAGAATTATGGGGAAGGGGAACAAAGAGCGGTTAGTTCCTCTGGGGGAAGAGTCAATGGATTGGATTGAAAGCTACTTGAAAGAAGCGCGTGGCGATTTGTTGCCGGATCTAAGCGACTCCATTGTTTTTCCCAGTCAGCAAGGGAAAGGAATGACTCGCCAGACCTTTTGGCATCGAATAAAGAAGTACGCGCAAGAAGCAGGTATTGCTAAGCATCTTTCGCCGCACACATTAAGGCACGCGTTTGCTACCCATTTACTGAACCATGGTGCCGATTTAAGAGTGGTTCAGATGCTTTTAGGGCACAGTGATTTATCCACAACTCAAATATACACGCATGTGGCTCGACAACGACTGAATCAGTTGCATCAAGCACATCATCCTCGAGGATAAAGGATTTTTTATCTGAGGAACTATTACTTAGTAGACGAGTCTGATACGGTATCGATAACTTTAAAACAGAACAATAAGCGGAAAACCGATGTTTAATAATTCCTACACTAAGTTGTGTTCTGCGTTGGTCATGGTGTGTGCCAGTGCAGTTTATGCTGAAAATAGCGATGTAACAGCCAAGCTGAAAAAAGCACTCCCTCAAGCAGAAATTGCTTCTATTGCTGAAAGTCCGGTACCTGGTTTGTATGCCGTTGAGGTGGTTGGTAATGGTATCGTCTATATGCCTGAAGATGGTTCTCACTTTATTGCGGGTGACCTTTATCGTATTGAGCCGAATGGCTTAGCCAATGTGACTGAAGAGCGCATGAATGATGTTCGAGCTAAAGCGCTTCTAGCTGTTGATGCAAAGCAGATGATCAGTTTTCCTGCAAAAGGCAAAGAAAAGACGACATTGACGGTCTTTACGGATATTGATTGTGGCTATTGCCGTAAGTTTCATCAAGAAATCCCTGAGTTGAATGAGTTGGGTATTTCAGTGAACTATATGGCCTTTCCTAGAGCGGGTGTAGGTTCTAATTCTTTTGATAAATATGTATCGGTTTGGTGTGCTGATGATCAACAGGATTCAATGAGTAGAGCAAAGCAGCGTCAGGCGGTGAGCAGTAAAACCTGTGCCAACCCGGTTGAAGAACAATACCTTCTTGGTCGCCAGCTCGGTGTTAATTCTACTCCGAATTTAGTGACTTCCACTGGTGAGTTGATTCGAGGGTACGTTCCCGCGAAACAACTTGCTCAGCAGTTGGGCGTTAATTAAGTAATATTTTTGTGCTTAATGAGTAAGAGGCCAGTTGTTACTGGCCTTTTTTTTGTCTATTTGTTTTTCCTTTCTATATTTTATGTCTGTGACCGATGGTCATAATGTGACGCTCGGTCATTTTATTGCTCTGATAAATCGGTTATCCTGCTGCTCAGTTTGAAATAATGTCGAGTATTTATGATTGAATCAGCACAAAACGAAGGCACGTCAAGGAAGGAACGAGAGTTTCAAAGACGAGAACAAGATATTTTAATGGCTGCTGTTGCTTTGTTCAGTGAAGACAGCTGGGAGAACGTCACGGTTGCTCAAATAGCAACGCGTGCAGAAATTGGTAAAGGGACCGTTTATAAGCATTTTGCTTCTAAAGAGGATATTTACGCGCGTCTTTCTCTGGATTTTCATTATCAGCTGATGTCGATTTATCAAGAGATTAGTCTTGAACTTAATAGCCTTGATTTCATGAAAGAAGCTATTTACCAATCCTTTAAGTTTTACAGTAGCAATCAAATTTGCGGAAAGTTAAGCGAATTTTGTAAGAGAAAAGATTTTAAAAGTCGTATTTCCGAATCGCTTTCTAAAGAATACGAAATGTTAGATCAAAAATTTGAAGAGTTCTTTGGCGTTATTTTACAAAAGGGAATTGAAGAAGGAGTCATAGATGATCGGCCAATTATGCATTTAATGATTGGTATGGAAGCGACTTTTGAAGGGGCTATCTCAATGATGACAAATGATTCTTACACCGATTTTTCAGAGTTGAATGAAGATACATTCGTTGATGTTGTAACTGGCTTCATGGTTTCAGCGTTAGCTAAGCGATGAATCATTATCGGGGGATGATGATTCATCGGTTGATGTTATGAATGAAAAGAAGTGCAAAGGAAATACAAACTTAAAAATGTACAAGGATAATGAGTGCGACAAAGCACCGTACAATAAAAACAGTGGGGCAGTATGAACAAGTCAATGTGGGTTGCAATTTTTTTATCTCTAGGCTTATTTTTGTGGGTCATATCTGGACCTGATGATTCCTTAGAGTCGACAAACCAGCATACAGAAGAGCGTGTGCCAATGAAGGTTCAGGTGACTGAGTCTTTGGCCGTTGATGTCGATATTGATATTAAGTTTCAGGGCGAGTTGTTACCGGCTAGAGAGGTTATTCTTCGTTCTGAAACGGAGGGGCGTGTTGCCGAAATTATTGTAGATAAGGCCTCAAGTGTAAACCAAGGTGTGCAAATTCTGTCGATTGCGTTAGATGATAGAAAGGCTCGATTAGAAGGGGCCAAAGCAGAATTAATTAAAGCTGAAAGCGACTTAGTCTCGAACAGAAAGCTTTATAAAAGAGGCTTATTGTCAGCGAGTCAACTGAAGCAAAATGAATCAAACTTTGCCTCGGCAAAAGCTCAACTAAGTCAGATTAATAATGAAATCAATAACACGAAGATAAAAGCACCGTTTGATAGTGTGGTTGATGATCGCTTTGTTGAAGTGGGTGACTATGTCCGTGAGGGTGATTCTCTTGTTCGTGTTTTAGATACTAAAACGTTAAAGGTGATTGGTTGGGTTCCTCAACAGAAAGCCTCTGAGCTTGAGGTTGGGCAGAAAGTTTCCACTGAATTAGTGAATGGTAGAGAATTAACTGGGGTGATCAGTTATGTCGCGCCGCAAGCTGATATTGAAACTCGTGCGTTTAAAATAGAAGCTGAAATTAAGCCCCTTGAGAAAGTGAAGTTGTTAGGGTCCAGTGTGAGCTCTAGAATCATCACATCAACTAAAAAAGCGCATTTTCTTTCTCCTTCTGTGATCAGCCTTGATGCCTCTGGAGCCCTGCTTGTTAAAGCGGTAAACGAAAACAATAAAGTGGTTTCGTATCCCATTGAAGTGATTCAAAGTGAGTCTAATGGTATTTGGTTATTAGGTTTACCGGATGTTGTAAACGTTATCACTATGGGCCAAGGGTTTGTGTTGCCAGATCAAATCGTTGAGCCAACGTTGGTCACGGATAAAAACAGTACAGAATTGAGCGAATCTCCAGCAGAGCAGTCTAAGAGAGAGGCTTAATTATGGGTAAGATTATAGAGTTTGCTCTTCAAAAGAATCGTTCTGTCTTAGTTATCTTTGTCTTTCTTTTAGTGAGCGGTTTTATTGCATTACAAAGCATGCCTAAGGAATCCGAACCAGACGTTGCAGTTCCTTTCATCTATGTCTCGATGGTGTATGACGGTATTTCTCCTGAGGATGCAGAGCGTTTGTTAGTGCGACCGATGGAAGCCGAGTTGAAAAGCATTGAAGGTGTAAAGGAAATGAGTTCTGTGGCCAGTGAAGGCCACGCTTCAGTTACGATGGAGTTTGATGCAGGTTTCGATAGTAAAACAGCCTTGCAAGATGTTCGAGAAAAAGTTGATTTGGCGAAGCCTGAACTTCCTGATGGTGCTGAAGAGCCAGAGGTGCATGAAGTTAATGTGGCCTTATTTCCTGTCATGTCGATTGGTTTGTCTGGGCCAGTACCTGAAAGACAACTCATGATGATCGCTAGAGACCTTCGAGATGATATTGAAGCGTTAAGTGGCGTGCTCGAAGTAGAGATCGGCGGTGATCGTGAAGAAGTGCTTGAACTGATTGTCGACCCCGTTGTTTTAGAAACTTATAACGTCAGTCTCGAAGAAGTTTTTAACATGGTTGATCGTAATAACCAATTGGTCGCTGCCGGTGCGCTGGATACAGGGCACGGTCGAATGGTTATTAAATTACCGGGTGTGATTGAAGAGCCTCAAGATTTACTTGAATTGCCTGTAAAGGTTTATCAAGGGCAAGTCGTGAAAATTGGCGACGTTGCGCAAGTTAGACGTACATTTAAGGACCCAGAAGGGTTTGCCCGTGTAAACGGTCAGCCAGCCTTTGCGTTAGAGGTCAAGAAACGCATTGGATCGAACATTATTGGTACCTTGGACGAAGTTCGTGCCTTAATTGCAGAGAAGCGTGAGTTTTGGCCTTCTGAATTGGAAGTGTCTTATATTCTTGATAAGTCCGAGCAAATTGAAGAGATGCTGACGGACTTATTTAACAATGTGCTTAGTGCAATTGTTCTTGTGATGATTGTAATTGTAGCTGCAATGGGGTTCCGTTCTTCTTTGATCGTGGGCATCGTTATTCCGGGGTCATTCCTTGCGGGGCTTTGGGTGCTGGACTCCATGTCTTACACCATGAACATTGTCGTGCTTTTTAGCTTGATCTTAGTTGTTGGAATGTTAGTGGATGGCGCCATTGTGGTTGCCGAATTAGCCGACCGAAAGATGAAGGAAGGGGAGTCTCCTAAAGCCGCGTTTGCTGCCGCTGCTACACGAATGGCGTGGCCTGTTATTGCGTCAACCGCTACGACATTAGCCGTATTTTTCCCGTTGCTTGCGTGGCCAGGCGTCATGGGGCAGTTTATGATGTATTTACCGGTGACGGTCATTATTTGTTTGGTGGCTTCGACCTTCATGGCGTTGATCTTCTTGCCAGTGATAGGTGCCGCTATCAGCAGTAAGCAAACCGCAGACGTACCGTTTACTGAGCCGGAGCCTTCCGGTATCACCAAAGCCTATGGGAAATTACTGGGTGCGTTATTAAAAGTACCGGGTAAATTTTTGATTCTGGTTTTGATCTTAGTTGCCACAGCTTATGGCGCTTATGGAAAGTTTGGTAAAGGAACGGAGTTCTTCCCTGATGTAGAACCTGATTCGGCTCAAATTCTTGTACGGGCTCGCGGAGATCTGTCCGTTTATGAAAAAGACTTTTTGGTTAAGCAGGTTGAAGCACGCATTATCGGAATGAAAGAGCTGGATAACGTTTATGCTCGATCCTTCAATCAAGGTGCTAATGAGATGCCTGATGATACGGTAGGCGCGATTCAATTTAAGTTTATTGATTGGAAGCAGCGTTTGCCTGCGTCTCAGATTTTAGAAGAAATGAAGGTGCGTACCGCTGATATCGCTGGTGTGATGTTGGAGTTTCGTAAACAAGACGACGGTCCTTCAGGTGGTAAGCCCATTAAACTTCAAGTGTCTGGTTGGTTTAATGACAGTATTTCGGAAACTGTGGATAAAATTACGCATGCACTGAACTCGATTGATGGGGTGAAAGACATTGAAGATAACCGTCCATTACCTGGCATTGATTGGCAGCTGAACCTTGACCGAGAGCTGGCCGCTCAGAACGGAACGGATGTAACTTCAACTGGTGGCGTCGTACAGCTAGTAACAACAGGCATTCGAGTCGCGGGTTATCGCCCGAATGACAGTGATGAAGAATTGGATATTCGTATTCGATACCCTGTTGAATACCGTAACCTTGAGCAGTTTGAACAAATTCGTTTGAAAACCGAACGAGGCATGGTGGCAATGGGCAACTTCGTGACTTTAGAACCTGAGCCTAAAGTGGGTAACTTAAAGCGAGTGGATAGCCGTCGAGCGATTACTGTCCAAGCGGATGTATTTGAAGGCGTCTTGGTTAGCGATAAACTTAAAGAATTGCAGACGTTATTAGAAGATGAAACGTTCCCCGCTGATATTCGTATTCGATTTAAAGGCGAAGATGAAGACGCTAAGGAAACCGGAGATTTTCTTGCAGGGGCTTTTGTTACGGCAGTGGTTGTCATGCTTTTGATTCTGGTCACACAATTTAATAACTTTTATCAGAGTATGCTTGTTCTCAGTGCTATTGTTCTTTCATCCGCCGGTGTCGTTCTTGGGTTACTGGTAACCGATCAACCGTTTGGTATTGTTATGTGTGGTTTAGGTATCATTGCTTTGGCGGGCATTGTGGTGAACAACAACATTGTTCTTATTGATACCTATAATCAATTAAGAGAAACAGGTTTGTCGGCTTACGATGCTGCACTTGAAACAGGGGTTTTACGTTTAAGGCCCGTTTTCTTGACTGCCTTTACAACCGTCTTGGGACTCATCCCAATGGTTATGTCTATGAACATTGATTTGATTGGTCGCGTTGTGAACTTTGGTGCGCCATCGACACAATGGTGGACTCAACTGGCGAGCTCCATTGCAGGAGGTTTATCTTTTGCGACGGTGCTTACTTTGTTGTTAACGCCTTGTATGTTAGTGCTGGGGCAAAACTTCAGTGATTGGATCAATAACATTTTAAGTCGAAAAAACACTCCGGTTTCAGGGGATAGTGTGAAAGAAACACTTGAGCCTGATAGAGGATATTCTGAAAAAATAATGGAATCTTCTAACTAGAAGATTTACAAAGTAAAACAGGGCAACGCGCCCTGTTTTTTTTTGCCTCTATTTTTTTAGAATAAGGCTGGTCTAAACTGAGCTTTTAACGCAATCATTCGCTTGTAATAGGAAAGGAATCTTGTATGTCTTTTAAAAATATCTTTGTTGGGTGCTTACTTCTGAGCGTTTTTAGCGCTCACACTCTAGCGAATACAGTTGTTAATGAAGTAAGAGACCCCGAAGCGGCGACAGGGGTCATTGAAAAAGATTTAGTTCGCTCTAACAAATTTATGGTCAGTGCTGCGAATCCGTATGCAGTTAAAGCCGGTTATCGAATTCTGAAAGCGGGTGGCAGTGCTGTGGATGCCGCAATTGCCGTCCAAATGGTACTTACATTGGTTGAACCTCAATCCTCAGGCATTGGTGGTGGCGCTTTTATTCTTCATTGGGATGGAAAAAAGAACATCATTACCAGTTGGGATGGACGGGAAACAGCCCCGGCATCTGCGGACGGTGATTTGTTTTTAGATGATAACGGTAAACTCATGCGTTGGTGGGATGCTTTAGCAGGCGGGCGCTCAGTGGGTGCCCCCGGTGTTATTGCTGCATTATTTAAGGCGCATGAGGCTCAAGGGAAATTACCTTGGGCCACTTTATTTCAAGATGCTATCGAACTGTCTGAATCTGGGTTTGTTGTTTCTGAGCGATTACACCAACTCATTGCAAAGAAAACGAATCCGTCCTTAGGCCATTACGCTGAAGCAAACGCTTACTTCTTTCCTGATGGAGAACCCTTAAAGGTCGGAGCGATACGTAAAAACCAAGAACTTGCGGACACCTTTAGGCTTATCGCGAAGCAAGGCCCTAGTGTCTTTTATAATGGCGACATTGCGAAAGACATTGTTAAGGCAGTGCAAGGTGCCAAAGACAACCCAGGTTTACTTTCAGAGTCAGACTTAAGTGCTTATGAAGCAAAGGAGCGTGTACCGGTTTGTGGCCCATATCGTCAATACACCGTATGCGGCATGGGGCCACCGACGTCCGGAGGGCTAACACTTATTCAGATACTGTCTCTATTAGAGCCTTTTAATCTGAGTCGCTTAAAGCCAATGAATTCAGAGGCTTCCCATTTATTCAGCCAAGCATCTCGCCTTGCCTATGCAGATCGTGATTTATACATTGCGGATAATGATTATGTTGATGTTCCTATGTCTGGTTTATTGAATGCAGAATATCTAAGAAAAAGATCTTCATTAATTAAAAGCGATACCGATATGGGGAAAGCGGATGCTGGTGCCGTGTTAAAAGCTCAAGCATTCGCTAGGGGTGGTACCTTAGCTCAGCCATCGACGTCGCATATTTCTATTGTAGATGGGGAAGGCAATGCCGTTTCAATGACCACCAGTATTGAGATGGCATTTGGATCAACGCTGATGGTTAGAGGCTTCTTATTGAATAATCAGTTAACGGATTTTTCATTTGCAAAAGAAAAGAATGGGAAGCCTGTGGCTAACCGCGTTCAGGGAAACAAGAGGCCTCGTAGCTCCATGGCGCCAACCATGGTTTTTGATGAAAAGCATCAGTTGTTGATGGTGATTGGGTCCCCAGGTGGGAGTCGAATCATAAATTACGTGGCTAAAACGGTGGTTGGCGTATTGGATTGGGGATTAGATATTCAACAGGCCATTGATTTGCCGAATGTGTCGAATCGAAATGGTGATACTGACCTTGAATCAGGTACGCGTGCTGAACAGCTGGAATCGGGTCTGAAGCAGAAAGGTCATAATGTAAAAGTTAGGGAGCTGAACAGTGGCCTTCATGGGATCGTGTTGACCAAAGATGGCTTAGATGGTGGAGCAGATTCTCGTCGAGAAGGAATTGCTTTAGGCGACTAAATATTGCGGATATTCTTTATGGATATTGATTGTTGATAGAGAAGCGAAGCCGAGATTATTCTCGGCTTCTTTCTTTTTTGTCGTAAATTTTTTGATAAACAAAACTACGAAACCACTTATGGAGAGGGTCTTGGTGCATTCGAGCATGCCAGAACATGGAAACTTCAAAATCAGGTATTTCAAAAGGCGCTTCAACCACGGCAAACCGTTGAGTATCAACATATCGTCGGACAAAGTGTCTTGGTAATAAAATTACAAAGTCTGTGTTAGCGATAATCTCCAGTGCAGCGAAAAAGTGAGGTACTTTTACGGCTACATTTCTTTCATAGCCTTGTTGTTCGAGTAGATCGTCAATGCCACTTTTACCCTTACCTGAAGGGCTGATCATCACATGATTGAGGGAGAGGTAATCGCCGAAGCTGAATGCGTTCAGTTTAGGGTGCTCTTTTCTCATGACGCAAATAAAGTCATCACTGGCGAGAACACGTTGAAAGATGTCAGGTGGTGGCTGTTTTGCACCTCCAATGATGAGGTCGACATTGTTTTCTTCAAGTTCAGTTAATAGGTTCGATCGCCAATCAACAGCAATTAATCGAATTCCCGGAGCCGCTTCCGTCAATATTGGCGTTAAGCGAGGCAGTAACGTATGCGTGCCGTAATCGGTTGTCGCAATTCGAATGGTGCCTGATGCCGTGGCTGGGTCGAATGCTTCGGGCTCTATTAACATTTCAATCTGTTGAAGTATTTGATTTAAGGGTTCGTACATCCGATCAGCCTTGGCTGTTCGTGCTAAATGTTTCCCTGATTTTACTAAGAGAGGGTCATCAAATTGAGCTCTTAGTTTTGAGAGGGTTCTACTGACAGCTGATTGCGTCAGGTTTAATTGTTCTGCTGCATGGGTTACATGCTTTTCATCAAGAAGGACTTTTAAAGTGACGAGTGTATTCAAGTCAAACTTCTTTAGTGCGTGCATATTAAAACCACAGATCAGATGAATGAATATTCACTATATGATTTTGGATCATGTATGTCATTAATATTATGAATTTCACTTATGTTGATATTGTTAAGATAATGGACTCATATTAAATAGTTAGAGTAGTGAGTTATGTCTGAATTAATTGAAGCGCTATACGATAAGTCGATAGAAATTCGTTGGGCGGATTGCGATGCAAACCAGCACATGCGTCATAGTGCCTACTCGGATGTTTGTGCTCACACTCGAATTGGTTTTCTCGATCAAATAGGCCTTACCGCTGAATGGTTTAAAGAGCAGGGTATTGGCCCTGTTTTGTTTAAAGAAGAGACTGAGTACTTTCGCGAAGCGTTCATGGGTGAAGTATTGCGGATTACCGTGGAATCGGGTGAGCCAACGGGGTCTAAGAAATCGGTTCGTATTGTGAATAAAGTATATAAACCCAATGGTGAATTGGCCGCACAACATCAAGTGGTTGTTGGTTGGATGGACGTTAAACTTCGTAAAGTCGTTGAACTGCCTAAAAAGATTCAACAATTGTATGGGCTAGAATTACCAACAGAAGCATTGGTATAAAACGTAACGAAAGGGTCGATTTGATGGAACATGATAAACATTATCGTAGTTTAGAGAGTATGTACGCGGCTGCCCCGATCAATGAACTCTATAAACCGATCATAGTGGTGTCTGAGGGTGAAGCGACTATTGAAATTGAGCTTTCTGAAAAGCACCATCATTCAGCGGGCGGAGTACATGGATCTGTGTATTTCAAAATGCTGGACGATTCTGCATTTTTTGCAGCTAATTCGCTTGAATTTGAGACCTTTGTATTAACTTCATCGTTCACTACTTATTTAACTCGACCAGTCGCTTTTGGAACAATGAAAGCGGTAGGGCGAGTGGTCAATAGCACTAAAACCCAGTTCATTGCTGAGTCCATCGTTTATGATGCCAAAGGGAATGAAATTGCTCGTGGAAACGGTATTTTTGTTCGAGGTCGAACGTTATTAACCGATGCAGCCGGTTACGGCGATTAGGTATTTTTGATTCTTTGTTCGTCTTTGGCCCGTATTCGGGCCTTTTTTATGCCCGATTGATACGGATCTAGTATGAAGAGGTGGTCAAACCCTATCCATTTAAATGGTGTTTCATGTAGAATAACGCCCCTTATGTATTCAGAAAATAATAAACGGAGTGACGTTTTGAAACCGGTCAAAGTAGGTATTTGTGGTTTAGGCACCGTGGGAAGCGGTACTTTCAATATCCTGAAACGGAACGCCGAGAAAATTACCGGCCGTTTAGGTCGTGAAGTGATTGTTACTCAAGTAGGCGCTCGTCGTGATAACCCTGCTTGTGATTTGGCTGGAGTTGACGTAACTCGTGATATTTTTGATGTAGCAAAAAATCCGAACGTAGATGTTGTTGTTGAACTGATTGGTGGCTATGACGTCGCTAAAAAGTTGGTTTTGACGGCGATTGAAAACGGCAAACATGTCGTAACAGCCAATAAGGCGTTAATTGCTGTTCATGGTAATGAGATTTTTGCAGCGGCTGAAGCTAAAGGAGTATGCGTAGCATACGAAGCTGCAGTTGCTGGTGGCATTCCAATCATTAAGGCCATTCGTGAAGGCCTCTCTGCAAACAGCATTGATCACTTGTCCGGTATTATTAACGGTACTGGTAACTTCATTCTGACAGAGATGAGTCAGAAGGGACGTGACTTTGCAGACGTATTAAAAGAAGCTCAAGAATTAGGTTACGCAGAAGCGGACCCTACCTTTGATGTGGAAGGCATTGATGCTGCGCATAAGCTGACCATTCTTTCTTCAATCGCATTCGGTGTACCGCTTCAGTTTGAAAAAGCTTACACAGAAGGTATCAGCAAAGTAACCACGGAAGATATTAAGTTTGCAGAAGAGCTTGGTTATCGCATTAAACACCTGGGTATTACTAAGCTGAAATCAAACGGTGTTGAACTGCGCGTTCATCCAACATTAATTCATGAATCACAGTTGATCGCCAAGGTTGATGGTGTAATGAATGCGGTTGCCGTTCATGGTGATGCTGTGGGTGATACGATGTATTACGGCCCTGGTGCTGGTTCAGAGCCTACGGCGTCTGCTGTGATTGCTGATTTGGTTGACCTTGCTCGTACGTTCGATGCAGATAACAATGCACGTGCAGCGCACTTAGGTTTCCATGCTGACAGTATTAGTGACTTGAGTGTTCTACCTGTAGAAGAAGTTGAGACTTCTTATTACCTACGTATGCAGGTCGAAGACGAGACCGGTGTTATGGCAAAGATTACTCAAATATTGAGTTCTCGAGGCGTTAGCATTGAAGCAATGGTTCAGAAAGAAGCGAAAGCCGAGGCTAAAGCAACGGTTGTTCTTCTTACTCATGAAGTGAAAGAACAGTTAATGAATGAAGCCATTGCTGAAATCGAAGCATTAGCGGATGTAAACGGCAGTGTTACACGCATTCGTGCTGAGCATTCAGAGTAATTGCACACGACAAATTAATTTAAAATTGGGTTTTAAAACATCATGGCGATGAAATATATCTCAACTCGCGGTAAAGCGCCGGAGTTAACTTTTGAAGATGTTTTGCTAACAGGTTTAGCGTCTGATGGCGGTTTGTATGTGCCTAAAGAAGTGCCGCAGTACAGCAAAGAAGAAATTGAATCTTGGCGTGACCTGTCTTATACAGAGCTAGCGCATAAAATTATTTATCCGTTTGTTGAAGGCAGTGTTGATGGCGATGCGCTAAAGACAATGTTGGAAGAAGTCTACAGTGGCTTTGGTCATAAAGCGGTTGCACCTGTGCAGCAAATTGACCACAACGAATATGTGCTTGAATTGTTCCATGGCCCAACACTTGCATTTAAAGACTTTGCGTTGCAAATGCTTGGCCGTTTATTGGATTATATTCTTGAGCGTCGCCATGAAAAAGTTGTAATCATGGGCGCTACCTCTGGTGATACCGGATCTGCTGCCATTGAAGGCACAAAAGCATGTCGCAACGTCGATATCTTCATCTTGCATCCAAACGGTAAAGTTTCAGACGTTCAGCGTCGTCAAATGACGACGGTGAAAGGTGATAATATCTTTAACATCGCGATTGAAGGTAACTTTGATCAGGCTCAAGATATGATCAAAGCCAGCTTTGGTGATCAGACTTTCCTACGTGGTGAGCGTAAGTTAGTTGCAGTAAACAGCATCAATTGGGCACGTATCATGTCTCAGATTGTTTACTACTTCTATTCTGCACTAAACCTTGGTGGCCCAGTCCGTCCGATGGCTTACTCAGTGCCAACAGGCAACTTCGGAGATATCTTTGCTGGCTACATGGCTAAGAAAATGGGCTTGCCGATTGAGCAATTGATTATTGCAACAAACAGCAATGATGTATTGCACCGTTTGATGAGCAAGAATCAGTACGAAGTTCATCCTCTACAGCACACAATCACGCCTTCTATGGACATCGCAGTTTCTTCAAACTTTGAGCGTCTATTATTTGATCTTTATGATCGTGATGGTGATCAGTTGTCTGAATTGATGGCTAAGATGAACGCTAAGGAAGACGTAGTTTCTTTGGATGAAGCTAAATTAGCTAAGGCTCGTGAATTGTTTGACAGTTGCGCTGTTGATGAAGATACAACGGTTAAAACAATGCAAGAAGTGTTTGATGAGACTGGCTACTTACTAGATCCTCATACTGCGATCGGTGTGAAGGCTGCTCGTGAATGCCGTCGTAACACTCGCATTCCTATGATTACTTTAGGGACAGCGCATCCAGTTAAATTTGAAGAAGCTGTACAACGCGCAGGCTATAAGATGCCAGAACTTCCTCATCACCTAACGGACTTGATGGAACGTGAAGAGCGTTTGACTGTATTACCTGCAGACCTTGAAAAAGTTCAAGCGTTTGTTGCGGAGAACACGTTTAAGTAAGTTTAAATGTGTACATTAAAAGCCGAGATTTTTATCTCGGCTTTTTTGTGTTCATTATTTAATAACGTTTAATGATTTCTTGAATGTCTCCACGAGCATATCCAGTTGAAATGACTTGGTTAAATGCTTTAATAAATGCTGTGTTGTCTAATGTTTTCGAGAAGGCAAGGTAGTTTGGGTCTAACGCTAAGCGCTTTTTAAGAACGACTAATTGACCTTGGTGTTGTTTGAGAAAAGAATCTCGGTCAATGATTATTCGGAAAGCGTGTTCACCTGGGCTGATGATGGCCGCATCAATGCGTCCTTTGAGTAGCGATCTGAGTCTTTGGGCATTGTCGTTGTCTTCAACCGCTGTGAAATATGCCTTTGCTTCTTCATATTCTTTGCCGAATGAACATCCTCGACAAATCCCAATTCTTTTACCCTTAAGGTCTTTAGCATCTTTAAAGACGAAGGGGTTGCTTTTATTAACAACAAGAATAATTTCGTCGAAATATAACGGGATGGAGTAATCGAACAGTGGGAGTCGTTCCTTGGTTTTAGATATTCCTACAATGCCATGAAGACCATTCACAGAGGACTGGTACGCTCGTTTCCAGGGCAGAAGGCGAACCTTGTAGCGGTACGAGGGCATTTTTTGTTCGGCGTATTTTAGAATATCGACAAGAATACCTTTAGGCTCTTGGTTTTCTAACCAAATCTTAGGCGGCTTGTCTGCGTTGCCTGAAATGGAAATTATTTGTTCGTTTGATAGTGCAGGTAAGCTGAGTAAAAGAATGAAACTTAGGTATAACACTTTGATATACATGAATGTCAGTTCCTTTGACTTTAAGAGTTGATTTCTTACTCTAGTGATATTTGCGTAGTTTAATGTCAAAGGTATGAATTGTTGAAGCGTTATTAGTTGGGGGAGAAAAAAGGACGCTGTTAAAATCCCACCTTCAATGACGGCGTTGAAGTATATACAATCCTGTATTTGTTGATGTTCTTACTTACTTGGTTACTCTATGAAAATCCAATCGCGTCATGTACCTGACGTCCCCCATAACCTCCATGCGTTTTCGCCTCTCGTTCAACGACTTTTACTGAGTCGCGGTGTTACTGATGCTGTGGATATGGAATTCAAACTGAACCGATTGTTACCTCCCTCTGGTTTGAGGGGGATTGAGCAAGGGGCTGAATTGCTAAGCAGTGCGATTGAGAACAATCTAAGTATTCTAATCATTGGCGATTTTGATGCGGATGGTGCAACGAGCACGGCATTGAGTGTTCGATGTTTGCGAGCCTTGGGGGCAAAAAAAGTTAATTATTTAGTGCCTAATCGATTTGAATACGGCTATGGCTTATCCCCTGAAATTGTTAGGGCCTCTTTACCATTTCAGCCGGACTTAATAGTGACCGTTGATAACGGGATCTCCAGTGTTGAAGGTGTTAAAGAAGCAGCCAAACACGGTATTCAAGTTTTGGTCACGGATCATCACCTCGCAGGTGACGAATTACCGTCTGCTGCAGCCATCGTAAACCCAAATCAACCAGGCTGTGATTTTCAGAGCAAGGCTTTGGCGGGGGTAGGCGTCGCTTTTTATGTGATGTTGGCAGTTCGTAAAGTATTAAGAGAAAAGGGTTGGTTCGAGAAGCAAGGTATTCGAGAGCCCAATCTAGCATTTGTTCTGGATCTTGTTGCCGTGGGGACCGTTTCGGATTTGGTTCCTTTGGATGCGAATAACCGTATTCTTGTTTCAATGGGGCTGGAACGTATCCGAACGGGCAAAGCCTCTCCGGGGGTGTATGCTTTGCTTCAAGTGGCTAAGCGATTGCCTAAAAACCTCACAAGTTCCGATGTGGGGTTTGCGATAGGCCCTCGTATTAACGCTGCCGGTCGATTAGATGATATGTCTGAAGGTATTGAATGCCTATTGGCTGATGATCCTAATGTCGCTTTGGAAATGGCTGCTCGTCTTGATGAACTCAATCGTGAGCGAAAAGAAATCGAAACGGGTATGCGAGAAGAAGCAATTAACTTTGTCGATTCTATTGAATCTGATGCTGGGCTCCCCAAAGGCGTCGTCGTGTATAAAAGTGATTGGCATGAAGGAGTCATCGGGATCGTTGCTTCTCGTATCAAAGAGAGATTCTACCGTCCTGTTATTGCGCTTGCTGACTCGGGAGATTTTATTAAAGGGTCCGCCCGCTCAATTCCTGGCCTGCACTTGAGGGATTGTCTTGATATAGTGGATAAGCAAAATCCAGGACTTATTTTAAAGTTCGGTGGTCATGCGATGGCCGCTGGTTTGACGTTGAAAAAAGAAGGGGTTGAACAGTTTACTAAGGTGTTTAATCAAGTCCTGGATGTTCACTTTTCAGAAGTAAACTTTCAGCAACAATTGACGACCGACGGTGAACTTTCTGCGAGCGATTTTAACTTAATAACGGCAGAGCAACTTACAATGAATTACCCATGGGGACAGCAGTTTCCTGAGCCCATGTTTGAAGGTGTGTTTGAAGTCCATCATGTGCGCATATTGAAAGGCAATCATATTAAGTGGACATTATTGACTGAACAGGGTGAAGTGGTTGATGCCATTTACTTTAATGTCAAAGAACCGGATGTGCTGGAGCAGGCCAATAAACTTAAGCTTTGTTTTCATTTATCCGTGAATGAATTTAGAGATAAGCGAAGTTTACAGTTGATGGTGGATTATGCGGAATGTTTATAACGTATTTTGGAGACTTCAATGAGCATTAAAACAGGCAACTCTGACGCAGCGATTACGGTAAGAGCAGGTTGTGGTTTGAGATATGATCCCGATCAATTAGGTGATCACACTGGGTTTGATTTCTCAGGTGCAGAGCAATGGAAGAATGCACTTGATGATAAACTGGCAGCTCAAATCGATGAAAAAGATCTGGTTACCCAAACAAGCATGGATAACCAGAAAAAGGACAAATAGATAGATGTCTTTTTGTGCGTTTGTAATTAGTTAACGCAATTTAGATCGCGTTTCCTGTCAATTCGCTTTCCGTATGAACAAACCGCTTTTGCGTGATCTAGACCGGTAAAGCCCTCTGTTTTGGTTTCATTAGCCATTGAAGATGCAGCAATTAACGTAAACGTTAAAGTAACCATGGTTGATGTGAACTTATTCATTGGGATACCTTCTCTTAAAATGCAGTTGCTAAACGGTTGAATTGAATGAGCTCTGAAATCTCTTTAGAAAATTTTTCAGAACTGAGTTGTTCAAGCAGTTCGAATGCAGATTGATAGCTAACAGGGCCTCCGTTCGAGGTGATAACCCCTTTATCTACGACGACGTTTTGATTGTATTGAACCTTGATTTCTGGGTATGCCTTGGCAAGATCTTTTTCGCCGCCAGCCCATGTGGTTGCTTTTTTACCGTCCAACACGCCTGCTTCTCCTAACAGCATTGCCCCTGAGCAGTTGCTTGCCATCCAAGAGGCTTTTGATTTTTGGTTTTTTATGTAATTAATCAGATCTTTGTTATTCACCCATTGATCCATATCGTATGAGCTGGCGACAATAACTACATCAAGGTTTACATTATCGTAAATGGTTTTGTCTGCGATGATTTTAAGACCTTCTTCTGATGTGACGGATGTATTCTTGGTCGCTGAAATGACCACTACTTCGTAGTCTGAAAACCATGATTTTTTGCTGGCTGCTCCGAATACTTCAATCGGGGCGGTGACATCGCTGGTTAATACGCCATCAAAGACAATGATTCCAATCTTAGAACTGGCAGCGTTTGCTGACGTAGCAGAGGCCAGCATAAGGCTCGTAATGAGAACGGCCATTAGGCGAGAAAGTATTCTCTGAAGTGATAGTACTGATTTCATAGTTATTTCCTTTTAAGGTAAGTAAAGCGTTTGACTCTATGTACTTTGTGGCTTTCCTCAAACAAAGTTGAATCTAATGGCTACATGCTATGTCATACTGGACCTATTAAAAGATCCACTTTCTGCTTTTATATGGGGTCCACTTGTATGCCTTCAAAACAGGGAAGCACCACCCAGAGATTTCAGTTTGATTCTTTGGTTTTAAATTCTGAGATTGATAAGCCCTTATTTAGACAGCTTGAAGAACAACTTAGAGATGCAATATGGTCTGAGCGTTTAAAAGCAGGGGAGCGTTTACCTTCAACAAGAGGGTTAGCGACAGAGCTTGAAGTTGGCAGAAACACGGTCATTAATGCGTATGAGCAGTTGGTTGTTGAGGGGTTTATTGTTACAGAAAAAGGTTCTGGTACTCGGGTGGCCGATAATTTCCCAGAGCATAAACCTAAAAGAAGAAAACCACTTCAATCCTCTTCGCCAGACGCGGTGCCTGACTCTGTAATATCAGAAGGTGTTGCCAGTTATACATTCAGCGATGCCTATGAATCAGCAAAGGCCATAAGCTTTGCTGTTCCGCTTAAAGACGGTGATGCTGCTCGGCCCTTTCGTGCACATACGCCTGCATGCAGGGATTTTCCTAAAGCGCTGTGGGCGCAACTGACGAATCGACGGCTTAAGCACATGTCTTGGAGTTGGCTAGATAAGAGCAATTCCTGCGGCTATGAACCTTTGAGAGAAGCCATCTCAGGTTATCTTGGTGCATCCAGAGGCATTTCGACTGATTCAGACGAAGTGTTTGTTGTTGCGGGGGTTCAGCAGGGGGTGGAGTTACTGGCTAAGTTATTGATCAATCCTGGCGACGTGGTTGTGTTCGAAGAACCCGGTTATACACCTGCAGCCATCGCATTTGAAATGGCTGGTGCTCAGGTTGTTTCTATTCCGGTAGATAATGAAGGGCTGGATGTTGACGTACTGAATGCTACTGTGAGAGAGGCAAAGTTGGTCTATGTCACGCCTGCAAGTCATTTTCCACTGGGTAAAACCATGTCTCAATGTCGTCGTAAGGCGTTATTAAACTGGGCAAATAAGGTCAATGCGTTAATCATTGAAGACGATTATAACGGTGAGTATCAGTATCGAGGTAGACCACTGGCCACGTTATTTTCAATGGCAGAGCAAGGTCGAGTTATATATTTTGGGAGTTTCAGTAAACTGCTTTTTCCTGCGTTAAGGTTGGGGTATATGGTTGTCTCCCCAGATATGATGACGCCCTTAGCAACATTAAGGTGGCTGGTCGATCGGCACTCCCCTCCGTTGGAACAAGCTGTTTTAGCTGATTTTATTAATGACGGTCACTTTGCTCGACATTTACGTCGGATGAGGACGCTATACGTTGAGCGTCAAAAGGCTTTAGTGCAGCAAGCAGAGATCCACTTAAATGAGATCATGTCGGTACCGCCCTTAGACTCAGGAATGCATCTCATCGGTTGGTTAAATCAGGATGTTGAAGAGTCGGACGTTCTGGCTGCAGCAGGTAAATCAGACTTAGAAATCATGCCAACGTCAGGATTCTGTTTGAAACCTAACAGGCAACCCAGTGTAATTCTGGGTTACGCATCTTTTACACCGAAAGAGATCGAGGCGGCAGTCATTGCCTTGAAGTTGGTTTATTTAGCAGAGAATCGTGATTAGCCACTTTGTTAACCTTGTTTTATCGTGCACCAGTGCTTTGGTTGCCATTTATTTTCCGCAATTGAAGGATGCCAAAACCACCGACTAAGACTGAAATGATCAAGGCAGCCATTATTCCTTCTGTGGTGGTGATCCATGTTTGGGTCAAAATTAAGGTAAGAGTAAAGACCACCCATAAGAAATCCCCGACTGAAAAATACAGTATTAAGTTTCGTTTTGGTGATGTCTTTAGTGATGTAATGATTAAGTGAAGTCCATTGATGATCAACCCTGCACCCAAAATAAGAAGAAACATCATGGGCATTGGTTCAGATTGGCTTAAGAAGTGTGTAATTGTCGTCGGCATCAGTAGGAAAATAAGGCCAAATGCAATGCAGCTCAGAGCGTTCAATCGTAATACTTGCGCTATGGTGATCATATTCTATTCCTTTTGCTGAGTTTTATGTAAACTTGGTTGACATGTAAGCTATCAGTTGGGGTGTACTTATGTCAACTAGGTTGACAATTGGTGATTTGCCAATGGTTGAAAGTCATTCACTTAAACTGGCGTTTGGTGTGGCTGGGGTTCAAGAAGGCATTTCCGAATATTTATCGAGTTCATTGAAGAGGAAAGGGTATGAATCAGCCTCTTCATCTGTGCTCAATTTTTTAGGCGCGTTGGAGTGTGGTGTGAATTTCGGGTCAGAAATTGCTCGGAACCTTGGTGTCTCAAGGCAAATGGTTGCAAAAACAGTGAAGGAACTCTGTCGCGTTGGTTATTTGGATCAGAAAGAAGGGGAAGGCAAGCAAAAGCAAATCGTCTTCACTTTGTTGGGTGAACAATTGATGTCAGATTCTCGATTATTGCTGGCGGAATTGGACGGAATTTTAGTGAACACCGTGGGTGAAAAGGGGTTGGTTGAATTGATTGGTAATTTAGAAAAAATACAATCACTAATTACGTTAAAGGAATGAATTAATAATGACTTCGTCGATGATATTTTTCCCTGTGTTGGCTCAAGTGCTCTTGACGCTTTTGCTCTTTGTTTTATTACTTATTCGCAAAGGTGACGCAGTTAAGGAAGGGCGAGTGGACAGAGAAGAAACCGCTTTGGACAATAAAAAATGGCCCAGTGACGTGGTCCAAGTCTCCAATAACATAGCAAACCAATTCGAAATACCTACATTGTTCTATGTATTGTGCTTGGTGTTTTTTAGTTTAAATGAAGTTTCGACTTCAGTAGTTACTTTGGCTTGGCTGTTTGTTGTGAGTCGATATGTTCATGCGTTTGTACACGTTACTTCAAACTATGTGCCCGTGAGAATGAAAATGTTCTCTATTGGGGTGATTACATTACTGATACTGACGGTAAAAGCGTTTCTAGTATTATTTGCTTAACGATTCTTTTATCTATTTGGGGAGGTTAAGTTAAACAGTAAATATGCTTTGATACCCTTTGGTTAGCCTATATTTTACTTCAGTGTTAATGATGGACGACCTCGGAGAGCATTAAGTGGTAATTGAAGTAGTAGACATTTTAGCGGTCTTAATTGCAGGGTTTATATTTGGAGCCGTATGGTATTCGCCTGCTTTGTTTCTAAATCAATTGGGTAGAGAAGCAGGTGTTGCTATTTCATGAGGTTAGCTTTGTAATAGGGACTATAAAAGGAGGTGTCAAAAGTCTATTTATTGTAATGGCGTCAATGGGCATCAATTATCAATTTGCGCAGCCTTAAACACTGGTTAATTGATGGTGGATTTCAAGTAGGAGGCTTTGCAATTATGGGAGGCATAATAGGGCTTGGACTCAATTAGAGTAAAAATACTAATTATCTTAGCTAATATGTGATAACTTTCTCAGATTCGAATCGTTTTGTGCTAATTAACGACAAGATGTCGCTTAAAGGCAAGCCTAACCCCGCTTAAGAGGTTAGTATGCTATGAAATGAAATAAGAAGGTTTCCACGATTTAAGTGAGAAACTCTAAAAGCTAGCAAAGGTGAATGCAGTGAAAAACAATAATAACAAGCTGAAAAAACTTGTACCCGTCGTTGCCCTATCTCTTATGAGTGCCGGTTGTAACCTAATTTATAAAACTACAGGCGATACCATGGCTGGCTATAGCTCAGCTCATGCGGTTCCTTATGTTTTAAGCCTTAATGATACTGATATGGGCTGTGCTACGGGTGAGGCGATGACGCCTTTCCTAATGTCTTTCAGTCGTGTTACCAACCCAGCTGATAATGTCGGTGTTTTGATGTATTCCTCTGCAGCGACATGTGCGGAACAAAAAGCTTGGGATCATGAGCTGAGCTACCTTCGAGCCGTTCGTGCAGGTAATGCTTCAGAAGCAGAGGATGCACGTGAACTTGAAAAGCGTTCATACGCGATTGCAGCTCAACGCCAATACAAAGCTTACAAGCACATGGAAGCATATTTCGATGTGAAAGTTGGTGAAGAGTGCGGTGACGTAGATGACCGTGAAGACCAATTGATTTGGCTAATGGGCATCGTCTCTGGTTTGCAAGCGTTGAACAGCCAATTAGCATCTCTATCTGATCAAGGTATTCCAACCAATATTGCATCTAAAGCTGGCCGAGCCGCTGCTTGTTTGGATGACGCGGACTGGTGGGGTGTACCTTCGTCAATCAGAGCTTTGGTTTGGACTATGGTTCCTGGTGTGATGCCAAAAGGGCAAAATGCTTGGGAGCGTCTAGCTCAGTCTTCTAAGCAAGGTGAGAACAATGGCGTTCGTCTAGCTCACGTATTTCAGGCATTAGCTGCTCTAAATGCGGGTAACACAGAATTAGTAAAAGATGTAATTCGTGCTCACGTGGCATCGCTTAAATCTATGCCTGTTCGTAAAGATGCAGCGATGTTAGATCGAATTGCAACGTTGACCTTACGCTCGATTTCAGATCGCATGTGGACTGAGCAAACTGGCCACCGTACACCTACGGGCCGTTTTGGTAAGTTCCCAGATGATCAGGTAAAAGTAGAAACCATTGATATTGATGATCTTCTATAACAAAAAAACTAATAATAAATAATTTAATAAAAACAAGAGATAAACTCGAAAAGAGGCAAACTTTATGTCGTTCAAAAAGATTCTGGCTGCAGGCTTTGCGGCCAGCTTGGCTATGGGTAGTGTTCAAGCTGCAGAAAAGCGTTCATTTTGTGTATTTGATCCAGTTGGGGCTAATGGCCCACTGTTTAACTTAATGAAAGATTCAAAAACATTCGCTCTAAATGCGGGTGTTGAGCTTGAGTTACACGCTTATACCGATGAAAAAATTGCTGCAGAAGATTTCAAAGCAGGTCAATGTGATAGCGTTTTACTAACGGGTACTCGTGCTCGTGAATTTAATCAGTTCACTGGTACATTAGAAGCTATGGGAGCGATCACGAGTAATGATCAGCTAAAGCTTATCCTTCAGACGTTGCATTCGCCTAAAGGTGCAAAGTTCATGAAAGAAGGTAACTATGAAGTAGCGGGTGTTTTACCTGCTGGTGCCATCTATTTGTTCATGCGTGATAAGTCTGTTGTTGATGTTAAAGATCTTCAAGGCAAGAAAATTGCTACTCAAGACTATGATCCTGCAGCTTTGACAATGGTTCGCCATGTTGGTGGTTCGGTTGTTCCTGCTACGTCTTCTACTTTTGCTGGTAAGTTCAATAACGGCAGCGTAGACATTGCCTATGCTCCAGCCGTTGCTTACACGCCTTTAGAGTTATACAAAGGTCTTGGTACTGACGGTGGCGTGTTCAACTATAAAATCGCTCAGATGAATTTCCAGATCATTATTCATACAGACAGAATGCCTGAAGGTTTTGGTCAGAAGTCTCGTGAATTCTCTATGGGCCGTTTTGACGAAGCATTTGAGCTGATCAAAACTGCGGAAGCTGAAATTAAGCCTAATTACTGGGTAGACCCTCTAACTGCAGAACATACAGCTGGTTATGACAACATGCTGCGTGATGTTCGTATTTCTCTACGTGATGAAAATGTTTATCACCCGAAAGCTCTTAAACTAATGTACAAGGTTCGCTGTAAGAAAGATGCCTCTCGTTCTGAGTGTGCGGAAGGTCTTGAGTAAACCAAATTTTTGTCATTAATTTATATTCAAATATTCAGTTGTAAACCCAGGCAGGGATGCCTTGGGTTTTGAATTCAGAAGAGGGTGAGTACATGTCTACAGGTGGCATTGCCAAACGTAGTTGGCAGGAGTGGCTATCTTCACTCCCAGTGTTTTTCTTATTGCTGGGTGTGATTGCATACACAACAAGTGCAGATATCCATTCACAGTTATTGAAACTAGGTCAGAGCACCTGGGATACATATTTTGAGTTACGTAATGATCCTGCAGAGCCAAGCTGTAATCCTGCATTTGATGTGGATTCAGAGTTAGCAAAGCTTGTTGCGAGTAAAGAAGCAGAAGCAGCGGAAGACGAATTTGGTTTGTTTGATGATTCGCCTATTGATACCGGTGCAATGCGTCAGTCGTTGGAACGCTCTAAATCTCTGTGTCAGGAGAAATTTGCGACTTATGAAAGCATTCAGGATCAAATGACAACATCCGTTGTTATTTACCGTACGGTTGAACGCTTCATTGCTGATATCGTTGCGTTTGGATTAGGTGCTCAGAAGTTCATTCTTGCGTTTCTTGTGATCATTTGTGCTGCAACTGCGACATTATCTCGTCATCAAATTGCAATGCGTCCAATGGAGTCTGAGTTAGATCATCGTTGGTCTTCTTTGATGCAGGTTATTGCAAATGGCATGTTATTTTACTCTTCAATTGCGTTTTGGAATTTGTCCTACGTTGGCAAAGAAACGATTGATGCTCAACGCGAAGGGATTCATATTGCTTGGGTCGTTGGTTTTGGTGTTTTAACTCTTTGTAGCCTCTATCAATTAATTAAGATCCCTAAAGATGCTAAAAAAGGTGGCGGCTTTGGCCATGCCATGCTTTCTGTGCCTCTTTACACTCAGATGTGTTTGATATCGGGTACTTACTTCATCATACAAGGGCATACCGCAGGTATTGGTGTTTACCTTGATAAGATGATGGATTTCTCTGATATGTTCCTGAATCTTGGGTTGTTTGTTTGGACGGGTATGATGCTAAAGAATACGCGTTTAGCATCTTTGGTATTTAACGTATTCCGACCTTTCAGAATGCCAACTGAGTTATTAGCATTTGTGGCCGTTGTGGTTGCAGCAGTACCAACCGCGTATACCGGTGCTTCAGGTATCTTTGTTATCGCAGTGGGTGCGGTGATTTATCAAGAGCTAAGACGTGCAGGCGCACGACGCCAATTGGCGCTTGCTACGACCGCTATGTCGGGCAGTATGGGTGTGGTTTTACGTCCTTGTCTATTGGTTGTAATCATTGCCTACCTAAATCGTGACGTGACTACGGATGAGCTTTTCTTTTGGGGTAACCGAGTATTTATTCTTACTGCTGTTCTTTTCCTTGCTTTTGTTTGGTTTACTCGTGATAGATCCGTTAAGGCAAATCCAGCGCCTCTAGCAGAAGCAATACCTCAAGCATTGAAGCTTCTAAAGCCACTTCTTCCATATGTGTTGGTGCTTGTTTCAGTGGTTCTTTTCTATAACTACGTTTTAGATACTGCGCTGAATGAATTCTCAGCACCGCGTATTCTGCCAGTTATTCTTCTTGGTTTCTTGTTGTATGAGCACTTCACGCGTGATCGTGTGGAAGCGACCGAAGAAGAACCTGAATACAAAGGCATTGAGCATTCTACCCGTTCTTCTGTTAATGAAACCACAGCGCACATCGGAGCATTGTTATTGGTGATGGGGTTATCTGTAAGTATTGGTGGCGTGATGGAGCGCTCCGGTGTTATGGAAATGTTCCCTCAGGTCTTCGATAGCCCGTGGATTGCAATGACTGCGTTGGTTGTTCTACTGGTCTTTGTTGGAATGATCATGGACCCATACGGCGCCGTGATTCTTGTGAACGCAACGATTGCTGCCATTGCCTTTGAAAGTGGCATTGAACCACTTCACTTCTGGATGGTTTGTTTGGTTGCTTTCGAGCTTGGGTATTTAAGTCCACCGGTGGCCTTGAATCACTTGTTAACCAGGCAGGTCGTGGGTGAAAAAGAAGTTGAATTGGCCAGTCAGGAAGGTGGTAATTTCTGGCGACGTCATGAGAAGATTCTGCTTCCGTTAGTCACAATGGCAACTGCGTTAGTGATTGTTGCTTATGTACCGCTTTGGTATATGTCGAGCTAACAGGCATTCAGATGTAATAAAGAAAGGGGCTTATTTAGCCCCTTTTTTTATACTTGTCGGATCACTTGAAACGAGTTTGACTGCTATGAATAGGACTTTGTGGATCGAAGAATTTTAAACAGGTTATCTTTTAATTGAAGTCGCTCTTTCTTTATCTCATCAAGGTACTCTTCAGAAGATATTTCGACGCCTTCTTCAATGCGGTGAATTTCTTTATCTACTTTGTGATAGGTCTCAAACAACGCTTGGAAGTGACGATCAGTCATTTTTAGGGTGTGGATTTCATCTTTGAACTCAGGCAGCTCATTTGCAAGGCTGTGGTTTTCTATCATCCATCAGTACTCTCAAGTTTATCGATAGGATCAATTATCGCAAAAATTGAAAGTGTGTCGATTGACTAAAATCAAAAAACTTAATTAAACGGTTATGATTTATTGGCTGAATTCAATGAAATGATAGAAGCTGATTTTGTGAAGCTCTTCTTTTCTATCCCTAGATATCGAAGAGCTTGTGTGTGGTCTCAGACGTTCTCTACTTTTTGGCGTATTTAATGGTTGGAGAAAACTCGAATTTTTGACGTTTAAGTTGTTCCACTGAGCTTGCGAATAGGTCTTCATAATCCTGCTCTAGCACTTTCATGTCTTTTTCGAACTGACGTTTTGTATTTTTATCGAGGGCCTTCCAGTTTTCATGCGTTGGTATATGAGCAACTTTGTCATAAATGACGCTGAAAACGGTGTAAGGTTCTTTTTCTTTTTCCGAAAGAGGAAGGTTATCTAGAAGTACTTTTAGGCGAATTGAAGCCTCGATGAGTTCGATTTGGTTATCACCGTAAGCACTGCTGATTACACGAATGCTTTCCGTTATGTGGTCATGTTTATCATTAACGGTTTTAAGGATCTCTTCTTCCTGTTGTTTCACCTTTTTTGTGAGTGACAAAGCCCAATAAGCCAAAGAACCAATGATCAAAACGGCCAAAACAATTAAGACAATATATAGGGTAGTCATTCTACGAAACCTTAGTTTGTACTGTTGCTTTATTTACAATGAGAACAGCAATGATCGCTGTTACAAAATATCCGGATGTGACTCCGATCAGTAAGCCTCTGAATCCATCAATGGAACCGCCTATCCATGCGAAGGGCACCGTAATCAATATTAAGCGAATGATGCTTACTGATAACGCATACTTAGGTCGAGAGAGCGCATTCAAAGACGACGCGGATAATATCACAATTCCCATGGCGCCATAGCCAAGTGGCATGATTGTAAGTACTAAACCTACGTTGTAATGAACTTCGGGTGAGGTACTGAAGATAGAAGCAATGGGTTCTGCCAGAAGCACCAACACAATATAGATCAGGAACTGCCACAGCAGAGAGAATCTACGAGTAATGCTGATGGCTTTTCTTACTCGATCAAACTTCTTCGCGCCGAAGTTTTGGCTGATCAGAGGAGGAAGGGTCATCGACAGTGCCAGAATCATCATAATGGCGAGGGATTCAATTCGATTGCCAACGCCGAAGGCTGCCACGGCAGCTTCGCCGTATTGCGCGGTAATGGCAATTAGAATGCTGCCAGCAATAGGTGTAAGCATGTTGGCAGCGGCAGCTGGTAAACCAATGCTCAAAATTTTAGAAGCGTGGTAATTGAACTGAGTTATTTCGGGTAACCCTTCGAACCAATGCTCTCTTTTTTGGACGTAGATCAGGCAAAGCACCCAACTGATTGCCCAAGCCAATAAAGACGCTACTGCGGCACCTTTAAGCCCTAGTCCTTCGAAAGATCCAACCCCAAAAATAAACAGTGGATCGAAGATGACATTAAGAATGGAGCTCACAGCCATGATTGCAGCAGGAAACTTGGTGTTGCCCTCAGCCCGTTGCAAACTATTGATGGTCATAATCATGGTGTAGAACGGAGCAGCGAGATACCAATAGGTGATGTAATCCATAATCAATTCGATCATTTGATCGTCCGCACCCAGCAGGGCAAAAATAGGCCTACTGAATACATAACCTATTAAACTGGCTGTAGAAACAATCAAGAGGTTCAGTAATATGGCACTGATGTGCATATTTTCTTTGTTGCCTGTTCCGCGACCGAGCGCTTGGGCAACATACGCGGAAACCCCAATGCCAAGACCAATGGACAAACTTAAAAACGTAAACGTGACGGGGAAGCTGAAACTCAGTGCTGCCAGTTCTCGAACGCCTAATAGACCAACAAAATAAGCGTCGGCCAGATGAAAACACATCAAACTGATTAACCCTAATGTCATGGGTAAGGTCAGCTTTATTAATGTCGTGCTAATGTTGTCTTCGAGTAGGTTTGGTCTGCGGCTCATGTGCTACTTCTTGGTGCAAAGAAAGGGTAAATGCTAACACAGCTGACTGAATATCGGGTCGAGATTTTAATTAGTTCATAAAAGTTAATTAATCGAGAGATAAAATCCTTTCTTGTCGTGATTTATTGTTCGTGCTTGCTTAGAATATGACACCAGATTGGTATGTTGATTTTTGGCCTGGAGGGCTATAAATGTTACTCAGCGGAATTAAGGGCGCATGGAGAATCGCGCAGACAACCTCAGTACTGACCAAGACAGGATTTGGGTGGCTTCGTGGCGATCGACCACCGACACCTAAACTTCTACGAGAAACGTTTGAAGACCTCGGGGCAACTTACATTAAACTGGGCCAATTCATTGCCAGTTCACCAACCCTGTTCCCAGAAGAATACGTGGAAGAATTTCAGGCGTGTCTTGATAGAACAGAAGAGCTGCCTTTTTCTTATATTGAATCGGTTTTAAAGAAAGAACTGAAACAGCCTTTGTCTGATGTTTTTTCTGAAATTGATCGACATGCTTTGGCTTCTGCGTCCATTGCTCAAGTACATGCTGCAAAGCTTGTTACTGGAGAAGACGTCGTTATTAAAGTTCAGAAGCCAGGTGTTGAGCATGTTATTCACACCGATATGAATTTCATACACTTAGCGATGAAAGTTCTAGAGATGATCACGCCACACCTTGAGATGGCTTCTCTAGCTGACATCGTTGGTGAGATTCAAAAGTCGATGCTGGAAGAATGTGATTTCTTAAAAGAAGCAGAGAACATTGAAGCCTTCGATCAGTTCTTAGATCGCACAGACAATACCATGGTGATTGTGCCGAAAGTTTATCACCAAGCGTCAACATCACGCGTATTAACCATGGAGCGCCTTTACGGGGTATCCATGACGAACCTTGAAGCAATCAAACAGTACAGTGAAAACCCTGAATTAACCTTGCGCATTGCCATGAATACTTGGTTTGCCAGCTTACATCAGTGTGAGATTTTTCATGCGGATGTCCATGCTGGTAACTTAATGGTACTTACCGATGGCCGTGTGGGCTTCATTGATTTTGGCATTGTCGGTCGCCTTACTCCTGGTACATGGGAAGCCATGAATGACTTTGGCGAAGCGCTGATCTCCGGTGATTATGAATCCATGGCAGATGCGATGGTGACGGTGGGCATCACGAAACAAAAAGTAGACACCGTTAAATTATCTCGTGATCTAGAGAAATTCATTACACGAGTGGATGGGCTTCAGTCAGTAAGCTATTTAGACATCACAGAAACTGAAAACGACATCAATAAACTGCTGACTGAATTTGTGAAAATGGCTAAACGTCACGGTATTCAATTTCCAAGGCAGTTTGGCTTGTTGATTAAACAACTGTTGTACTTTGATCGATACCGTCATGTTATGGCGATTGACCTTGTGGCTGAAGATTACCTTTCCTTCCTCCAATAAGTTGTTCATGAAATTACTCGTAACGCTGCTAAGCGCTATTATGTTGGTGTCCTGCTCTCATGAGCAGGGCACGCATAACCCACAATATTATCCCAATCATTACGCAGAAGACGGTACGTTTCGAAACCCTTACCTTGAAGAAAGTGAAAAGTCATTAATTCAATTTCTTTGGGCGCGTTCAACCACCGATTGGTCGGACTGGTCTGGCCATGAAATGAAGGTCTCGCCCGTTACTCTCGACCCTCAGTTGATTCATCAAACGAACCATCCGATTCCTCGTGTTAGTTGGATAGGGCATTCCACCGTATTAATTCAATATAAAGATACAGCCGTACTCACTGATCCGGTTTTCTCAGATAGAGCATCACCTTTTAGTTTTGCGGGGCCTAAACGCACCTTTAAACCCGCAGTGCCGCTGGAGCAACTCCCCAAGATTGATTACGTGGTTATCTCTCATAGCCACTATGACCACTTAGACGTGGATACCGTAGAACAATTGGGCGACAAGGTCACTTGGCTTGTGCCATTGAATATGAAAGCTTGGTTTGAAGCCCAAGGTGTAACGCAGGTGGTCGAACTGGATTGGTGGCAAACCTACACCGAAGGGGATGTAACACTCCGTCTTACGCCATCCCAGCACTGGTCTAACCGCTCAGTCTGGGATAAAAATGAAATACTGTGGGGCTCATGGCAAATAGAAATCGATGACTTTAATAGTTGGTTTGGTGGTGACACCGGTTACAACCCATACCAATTCAAAGAGATTGGAGACAAGCTAGGGCCGTTTGATTTTGCAATGATTCCCATCGGTGCCTATGAGCCAAGGTGGTTCATGAAAAACATGCACGTTAATCCTATGGATGCCGTCAAAATTCATCAGGACATTAAATCGAATTTATCCATGGGCGTGCATTGGAGTACGTTCCAATTAACGGCTGAGCAAATCTACGCACCCAAAGACGCATTAGCCGAAGCGCTTCAGAAATTTCCTGATCTCCCCGAGTTTAAAGTGGTTCCTATTGGTTCCAGTTTCCAAATAATTGAAAAGTAGGAAATAATTTCTTTCATTGCAGAAGAACGCTTGACCTTACGTAATGAATCTCTATAATCTGCTCCCGTTGTGGTGGCCTCCATTGGTCCCCTCGCAACAATACACCGTGAACCTGGTCAGGCCCGGAAGGGAGCAGCCACAGCGGTCGACTTGTGTGCCGAGGGTGTGCTGGTGGAGGTCGCCTCCATAACGCCTCTTTTGTTTATACCTCTAAAATCTTCAGTGAATTTCAAAGCTATCGCCAGTATTCACTGTGAGTCAGTATCGTTTATTTCCAATGACATAAAAAATCAGATCCTTTTTTGTGGCTAAGCAAATAATGATTTGAGGTAAATCCTACCAGTTAAGAACAACATCAAAAACTTCCTAAATAATACTTTATCTTATCGGTTTCTGTTCGAGGCATATCTCGTCTTCATGTGATGATTAGGTTTTCATGTTTTTGGAGCACAGTTATCTTTGCTAGTTGAGAAATCAAGCATGGCTGTGAATGAGAGTAATGATAAGCTTTGTGTTTCTCTTAGAGTGGGTGTCCATTTGTTTTTGGTTTTATTAGACTTTATCAATTTAGTTTTCAGAAGAAATGCGTGCTATCACCCTTTGAGCCAAACGCTCACTGTAGTCATGTATTTTCCAGTGACCGGGACTCCAGCCTTTAACGAATCGATGGAAGTCGGCCCATGCTACATCATAAAGAGGCCGCCACGCTTGTTCGATCAGAGACGGGTACACATCAGGCTGTTTCTGATTTTTTGTTTGGTTCAGGGCATGATGTAGCTCGTCGAAATAATAATCGAGCAACTCGGTCTCGAAGGTTTTGCAGTCTTCTCCAGGTAGGCAGCTACCTATAAAGTAGGCGACGTCTTTTATGCCGCAGCCACTGCCCACGTATTGAAAATCCACAGCAGCAACTTTATTTTCATTTTCTGAAAAACAGAAGTTTGCTAGCTTCGCATCGCCATGTACCAGAGTTTGAAATGGGCAGTCATTTAATAGCTGGTCAATTTTTTGTGCCGCATTTTTTAGGGGTAAATCATCCAGAGCCTGCAGTTCATCTGGTCGGGTGTCCAAGTGCCAGTAGGTGCCTATGGGCCATAATCCTTCGGTTTTTATTTGATTTTTTCTATCCATAAAGGATGCGTGAAAGTGCGCCAGCCAACTCAGGCAGGACTTCATTTGTTCAGTAGATGCTTTATTGATTCGTTTAGAAAAACCTTGAGCGTCAAGATCTTCCAGTACTATCAAAAACTGGTTTTCATTCGCTTCCAGACTATAACACTCTGGCACACGGCATTGATCGTTACACAAGAAGGCATAATCGTGATAGAAAGCACTTTCTGCCTGATAGGACGTAATTTTACGTTGGTGGGAAAGGTCGGTGTTCCAGCCTCTTGGGTGGGATTGTTGATCAGGTAGCTGTACATGCTTCACCACAATCGAGGATAGTTTACTTCCAATCAATTTATAACGGACGATTTCACCATAGCCACTCCAAAGCGATTGGATGCTTTCGGTTTTATACAATTCAGTCGCTGATGTGGTTTCGAGAATAATTCGTTTAAAGTGTGGGTTCATGAAGCAAGCTATTGAGGTTGAAAACAGTGATTGTATCCAATTGAATAGCAATGGACACCCACCATAAGAACTTTGGCTGATGGTTTTAGGTGCTGCTATTAACGTTTACGCACAACCTGATTAACACTCTTCAAAAGAGATAAACAACGCGGATTCAGCTGAGGTTTTGGTGTGTTTGACATTAGTGTTTTTTAACATGTTTTAAAGGCTTCTGGTGTGAATTGAGATTCGAAACAAAGGACGGACAGCTTTGAAACGATAGACTTAAAGTGCTCTTAAGGTGGGTGTCCGTTTGTTTCTAATACGTTTGTTTCTAAGGACGGACAGCTTTGAAACGATAGACTTAAAGTGCTCTTAAGATGGGTGTCCGTTTGTTTGGACAGTTTGTTTGGACAAGAAGGCAGACCTCCAAGGGCTCAAGACTTGTATGAATTTGGATTTTTTGGAGAATAGATTATGAACGTTATTGCCAAGAATGAAGACGTGATTTCAAAACTAACAGGTAATGAAACCTTACTAGATGGAGAGGTGAAAGGTCTATCAATTTTTCTAGAAGATGATGACCTTGTAATTACTGTTGATGTGAAAATAAGAAGAAAAAAAAGTAAATTTAAAAGTATAAAAATAAAGTTTTTGGAAGTAGAAGAATATTCTTTTTATTACGTTGCCAGTATCTTTTTTTACAATATCGAGAGAGTAAAGTTATTTTCTCTTGAAAGAGGTAACTTTTATCTTTCTTTAGATCCGTATGACGATAAACAGGAAATGGATGAGAGAGACCAAGATTTTATTATAAGTAAACGATTGGAATTGATCGTTAACTAATTAAAAAATCAATGGGGTCAGAGTAAGGAATAGCAATGGACACCCACCATAAGAACTTTGGCTGATGGTTTTAGGTGCTGCTGCTATTAACGTTTACGCATAACCTGATTAACACTCTTCAAAAAGAGATAAACAACGCGGCTTCAGCTGAGGTTTTGGTGTGCCTGAAATCTGTCTTTTTGAAGGTTTTTCTAGAGATCGTTAGTTTGTACTGAGATTTGAAGCAAAGATTTGGTTATTGTGAGGTGATAGATAGAACGTTCTGTTATAATGGGTGCCCGTTATACTCTTAGTTACATATTACGGGTATCCTTTACGTACTAAGGTGTTAGTTGCTATCAGTATGAAGGAGAAAATGACTGTCTGATATCCTACATTCGACGGCTAAAGGTGTCTTTCCGATAGATATCTATAAAATTAGGCCATTGTTCGCATAGCGAACCAAGTGAACCAAGTGAACCAAGTGAACCAAGTGAACCAAGTGAACCAAGTGAGCCAAGTGAATCAAGTAAATTATTCCAAGCTTTCTTATAGAGCAGAAATCGATGGCTTACGTGCTATCGCAGTAGTAAGCGTTATTCTCTATCACGCACAAATGGTGCTATTTGGTAGGGATTGGTTTGAGGGAGGGTTCATTGGAGTAGATATCTTCTTTGCGATAAGCGGATATCTGATCACTCGAATTATTCTTTCTGAACTTCAAACTAAAGGTTCTTTTAGTTTTTTGAATTTCTACGAACGGCGAGCAAGACGCATACTCCCGATGCTCTTTGTTGTGATATTTGTATCGACACCCTATGCGTGGCAAAAGTTATTGCCTTCTGAATTTGTCGAGTACGCAGAGAGTATCCTTGCCTCATTATTTTTTGGATCTAATTTCTTTTTTTACTTCAGTACTACTGAGTATGGTGCTGATAGTGCTCTGCTGAAGCCATTTTTACACACTTGGAGTTTAGGTGTTGAGGAACAGTTCTACTTAGTATTTCCATTTATTGCGATCATTGTGTTTAAATTTTTTCGACAACATTTTCTAACTATTATTTTTGGTTTGTCTCTTCTGAGTCTTCAGTTTGCTGAGTTGATGGAAACTAGAAACTCGGACTTGAACTTCTATTTGCCATTCAGCCGATTTTGGGAGTTGGCAGTAGGCTCTATGCTTGCTTATAGGGAGTTGAACTCTAAGGCATCGAATGAAAGAATCGGAACGCGGATCTTTCCGATGCTTGGACTCTTTTTGGTTGTCATCAGTATCTTATTTTTTGATAGCAAAACACCTCATCCAAGCCTCTATACGCTGATTCCGATTGTCGGTGTGGCTCTTATTATTGGCTTTGCTTCAAAGGATGAATTGGTTGGCAAGATATTAGGAAGTAAGCCTTTTGTTTGGATGGGCTTGGTTAGTTATTCCGCTTATTTATGGCATTTTCCTATTTTTGCTTTCTCTCGTATTCATTCAGAACCAAGTAATTATGACAAGATTGGTCTTATATTAGCTACCATCTTTTTATCAATTGTGTCCTATTTCATTATTGAAAGGCCATTTAGAAAGAAAGTAGGTTCAAAAACACTCTTTTATATTATTTTTTTAAGTGTAACCAGTGTTGCTGTTGGTGTGTTTTTTACTTGGCACACAGAGGGTTTTAAGGAACGTTATCAATATCAAATAAATTTAAATCTGGATAAGAAAGGATATGCACAAGATCATCTGAAATTTGCAGGTAAGATCCACAAAGACTCAAGTTTTGATGATCAAAGTATAAATTTACTGTTCGTTGGTAATTCGCACGCACGTGATTTGTTATCTGCTTTTCACCAAAACAAATATAAACTTGATGGATTTAATCTAAGACGAGGTCCTGTTGGGCAAATTAGTTGTTTTGATCCTAAAGCTCAATCAGATGAAGTGAAGTCCAAATCAGACAGTTTTTATAGTTCTGAAGACTACAAGAAGTCCAATATTATTATCGTATCTACAAGATTCAGAAAATCACAAGCTTGTATAAGAAAAAAAGAGGTTTTGAGCGATATAGAAGGTTTACGAGCTCTAATAAACAGAGTGTTGATTGATGGTAAAAAAGTTGTTGTTTTCGGAAGCAATGTTGAATTTAAAACTTATGGTCCGAAAAAAATTAACCTACTCGATTATCGATTAGAGCAATTGGCGGACTCAGTTGGGGGAATATCTAATATTAGAATAGATGATTTTAATTCGCTTGTTGAAACTCTTTCATTTGATACTTATGCTGACAGGAACGTGGGTGTTGAAAAACTCAATGTGATAGTTGAAGACCTCGCTAAAGATCGTGGAGTTCTGTTTGTAAATAAATATGCATTGAGCTGTTCAGACTTAAATAAGAGTTGTCTCGTGCTTTCTCCTAATGGAGATAAAGTTTTTTGGGATGCTTCGCATTTTTCAATAAACGGTGCTAGATATATTGGTTCAATTTTGTTGACTGAAGAATTTATTTCATCGCTTAAGAACTTGGTAATTAATTGATAGTTGAGCTTTTATTAATCGTCTGATAAATTATGGACAGCCATGTTAAGAACTTTGGGTGATGGTTTTAAATTCTGTTTAAATATACAGTTGTTGGTGTTCACTTAACTGAGAGACCAATCCCATAAAAGAACTTTGGCTGATGGTTTTAGGTGCTGTCTAAATATACAGTTATTGGTATTCACTTAACTGAAAGACCAATCTCATGCCTAAGCCACGCAAAGCTCAAATATCTCTAGATGCTACGCCTTATTATCACTGTGTTTCGCGCTGCGTAAGGCGAGCTTTTCTGTGTGGTCTTGATCCGTTATCAGGTAAGAGCTATGAACACCGAAGGGGTTGGTTAGAAAACAAATTACTTTCATTACCTTCAATCTTCTCTATAGAGATCGCAGCTTATGCAATCATGTCTAACCACTATCACGTCGTACTTTATGTGGACGCTGAACGAGCTAAAAATTGGTCAGATTATGACGTGGCAGAACGCTGGCATAAACTGTTTCGCGGCTCTCCCATTTCAACGAAGTTTCTAAAACATGAAGCACTTTCTGAAGGCGAACAAATAGTATTGGATCTATTAATCGCTAAATGGCGTGAGCGTTTGCAAGACATCAGCTGGTTTATGCGGGTGCTGAACGAAGCCATTGCCCGCGAAGCAAATAGAGAAGATCAATGCAGCGGCAGGTTCTGGGAGGGGAGATTCAAGAGTCAGGCGCTGTTAGATGAAAAAGCTTTGTTAGCTTGCATGGCCTACGTCGATCTCAATCCTATTCGGGCAAAGATGGCTCGAACGCCGGAACATTCGGATCATACTTCGGTTAAAAAACGTTATCAAAAAGCAGTTAAAACCAATGATCCTAATCCTCCTAAAGAGCAGGTTAGGGGACTGCTTCCGTTTACGGGTTATCCAAATAACGAGCAAAAGAAAGGCTTACCCGTCCCGTTAACTGATTATCTAGCTCTGGTTGATTGGACAGGGCGTGTCGTAAGAGATGACAAACGAGGGGCGTTATCAAGCACACTGCCACCAATACTTGATCGGCTCCAGATTGATCAACAAGAATGGCTCAAGCTGTCTCATGGTTTTGAGAAGGCATACAAAACCTTTGCGGGGGGCTCGAATAAGATGAAATTAGCAAGCCAATTGCTTGGGTATCAACGATTGCGAACCACCTGATATATATTCCTTAAATAGATTGAGTGCTCGGTATAGGCTGAGGCTTTGGTGTGCCTAAAATCTGTGTTTTTGAGGGTTTTTCTAGAGATCGTTAGTTTGAACTGAGATTTGAGACAAAGGACGAATAGTTTTGAGATGATAGACTTAAGTTTTTCTTAAAGTGGGTGTCCGCTTTCTTATCCGCTTTCTTATTCTTTGCTTTCTTCTCATTCATTCTTCCGAAGAACTCAAGAAAAGAGTGAACATGCATTCCGTTAAGGCGTTGGAGAGTTGCTCAATAGTGACAGGAAGAGATTTATGTTGAATAGAATAACCATCCAAATACGGCAGTAATATTGAAGCCGCTATTTTGCTTTGTGCTGGGTTATATTCGCCGAGGATCTGACACATCTTTTCAACGGATTCCATGTAAAACATTTTTAATTGCTCTTCTATTTCTTCATTTCTGGTGCTGAGTGCCCACAGTTCACGAAATACAATGCATTCGTCGCTAAGCTGGCTTGAATATTGGAGCGCGTAAAAAATGGCTTCTTGAAGCTTTTCTTTTAAGGGTAAATCCTCTGGGCTAGGCGCGTATTCATCGAACAGACCCGCGCATCGTTCAAAATAATAATTCGCCAATCCGCTCAGTAAAGCAGCTTTATTCTTATAGTAATATTGAACGTTGTTTAAGTTTCTTCCACATAGCGCAGCAACCTTTCTCATTGTCACTCCGTCTGCTCCAGACTCACGCAGAATACTCAGTGTTGCTGCCAGAATTTCTTTCTTCGTTTCATTACTTTTTTTGCTCAAGTTCTTTCACCGTTTAAAAATGGACCTACTGTTATTGCATTGTATTATATATTTATTTGGTCAGTTGACTAAATTTTGTCTTGCAGTATCGATGTGATTAATATATTTTTTGGTCAAGTGACTAAAAATAGGGGGCGATATGAAAAATATACTTGTAATCAATGCCAATCCAAAAACCAAAAGTCTGACGAGGTTTTTAAGTGTCGAGTATGCAAATGCTGCAAAAGAAAAGCATGAAGTTATACAGATAGATATTGGGGAAATGCAATTTGATTCAAACCTTAGTGAGGGATATGACGTAATCCAGGAACTTGAACCAGACCTAGTGCACTTTCAGAAAAGTCTTCAGTGGGCAGATCATATTGCCATATTCACCCCCGTTTGGTGGGGAACCACGCCAGCTGCTTTTAAGGGATTACTCGATCGTACTTTCCTGCCGGGTTTTGCATTTAAGTACACTAAAGGTAAACAGATACCTGAAAAACTATTGAAAGGTAGGACATCAGAGCTGATCATCAATTTGGATACACCTGCATGGTGGTACAGATTCTTTCAGGGCAATGCAGTTTACAAGCAACTAAAAATAACAACGCTGGATTTAGTCGGGATTAAGAATAAGCGATCCACTTATTTAGGTCCCGTTATGTCTGCAAAAGAACCGACCATTCAAAAGTGGTTAAGTAAAGTCGAGCGACTTGGCTTTTCGGTCTAAGGCTCATTAATTCACCGCAAATAGGTGAAACACAATTATATGAGTATCAATACTTAAAATGGATGTCCGCTTTCTTTACGCTTTCTTGCTTCCTTTCTTCTTAGCGTGGGTGTTTTTCCGCTTTTTCCGCAATATTCAGTGACACTTTATTAAGACAGACTAAACTTCTGTTATAAAGTTGATAAACCAATTATCGGATGAAAATTCTATTTTTCTTTCACGGTCGAAAGATCACCACCAACATGGATTGAAGAAATGAAACCAACTTATGATTTTTCATGGATGTGTTGTTTAGTCATCGATGACAGCCACTCTGTGTCTAATTATCTTGCTGCCATTCTTCGTAATTCCTTAAACCTTAAAGAGGTTTACGTCGCTTATAACGTCAATGATGCACTGGCCATTATTGATAGCCATTCACCCATTCATACGGTGTTATGCGATCTGAATATGGATCAAGTGGATGGCCTTGAAATGATTCGTCTTTTAAGAGAAAAAGGATTTAAAGGGTACTTTGGCATCATCAGCTCAATGGCTTCAAAAGTAATTAATTCGGCAGAACAGCTTACAAAAGCCCACAATATCAATTTACTTGGGAGCATTGCCAAACCGGTTTCTGAAGAATCTCTCATTAAGTTATTAAGTGGTGTTGGAGAAAAAACAAAACAAACAAGCTCAACGACAAAAGTAGGTTCCCTTAAAATTTACGAATTAATCAGGGGCATTGAGAAACATCAATTCGAAGTATTCTATCAACCTAAAATAGATAGCTTATCCAGACAAGTCGTCGGAGTAGAGGCGTTAACACGATTAAATCATCCTCGGCAGGGTTTAATCTTCCCTGATCGTTTCATTGATGCGATGGAAAAGACTACTCTAATCAACGATTTAACTAAGTATGTGTTAAACAATGTGGTGAAAGATTGGCTTGAATTCAATAAAAACGGCTACCAGCTAAATATTGCAGTTAATATTTCACCTGGTGAGTTATCCAATTTAGATTTACCGGATTATATCTGTAATTTACTCTCAGATAATCATATTCCTACTCACTTATTAACACTGGAAATTACTGAATCCGCATTAGACATCAATAGTCCTGAAGCTTTGGAGGTGTTAAACAGACTATCAATGCGTGGCGTTAAATTGTCCATTGATGATTTTGGCACTGGCCATTCTTCACTTGAGCGCCTTAGGGTATATCCCTTCGATGAATTGAAGATTGATAAGAGCTTCATGCTCAACTCGAGTAAGAGTGATAATGATCGTTCTATTGTTGAATCCAGTGTATTACTGGCCAAACGTTTAGGGTTGAAAGTGGTTTTCGAAGGTGTTGAGAGTTCAGACTTGTATCAAATGACAGGGAATTTAGGTGGCGACATCATTCAAGGGTATTACATGTCAAAACCCATGCACAAGAATGATTTATTGACCTGGCTAAAAAAGTGGAAAGCTATGAATAGCTAAATCACTTTTTCTTGTTTGAAAATTTTAAAAAATAAGATGGGCACACACAAAGAAGGTTAGCAGACAATATCTTGTTCTGTTTTATGATCAGAGATTAAAATGGCTGTCCGGATTTAAGCCCAGTCCATTAAGGCTCTATTTGGGCTTACTAGAGTCCTTCGAATCAGAATTTGTAGCAGACTCAAGTAAAACAGAGGGTTTACCTTTGCATGCAGACATCAACAGATCGCTGTTTTTAGCTAGGAGCATGCCTATTTCTTCAGCGAGATCTTCCGATAGATCATCAATCTTGGTATTCAGAAATTCTGTTAACGAATACCCTAAATCCAGCATTTTATCGTAATTATCAGCCTCTTTTTTACTGGTAAAGGTTTTATTTTCTTTATCTCGATCTGACATATATAGAGTTACCACCGCCATGTTAAATATCCTATTGATGTAATTTTTCAATTTTTAATGATCGGATTATGTTGCTTGTTATTTGTACATAAGACCTACAGATATGGCCGTAGAAAGTATTTATCTGTATTTATATACAGTTGTTTCTATTGTAAGCCAACAATTGATGATGACAAGAACTTTCTTTCGTTATTTAGGTTTGTTTTATGTTTCTTGTGAGAGGGGGAGGGCATATATCTTTGTTTGAGGGAGATTGAGCGATTTGGGGAGGGTAAATTACAATTTACCTCATCCCCACACGAACCACTGTTTTAACTTGACGTGAAATACCTCTGAAAGTCTATTTATCGTTAGAAGGTAAACTGTGTGCCTACGATAAATGCACTGTAGTCGCTATCGGCAGCATCGGTATTAAAGTCTTGTACTTCGACCATTAACGTTAAAGCGTCAGTCGCTTTATGATGAACAAAGAGCATGATTAAATCCGTATCAACGTCGGATAGGTCATCACTTCCTTCCCCATAACTGGCGCCAAGCTTTGTTTTATCAATATCATATGTACTTTCAAGATACCATTGGTTGGCATCCTCTTCTTCAGAACCTCCTGTGACTCCGTGGCCGCCAAACACGCCGTTTCCTGTCCCTTGCGTTATTGAGTAATTAGCTCTTACGTTTAAATCACCTGCTGCAACTCCTACACCAAAATCAATCCCGTGCATGTCAAAATCATCGACGGTGGCACTATCCACTTTTACTTTTTGCATAAATCCGCTGGACCATACGGTCAGTAAGTCGTTTTTCCAAACTAGGTTGGCTTCAATTCTTGGTGATTCGGTTCCTACGCTGTCGTCAATGGCTGCGCCGTCTTTTGGCTTTTCGGGTTGGAATAGCCCTACTTTAAACTGAGCACCGTTCATATCGGCTGAGGTGTACGCGACTCGAGGGTTGAAATTAGCGTAGAAATACCCGTTGCCTATGCGCCCACCTGTTGCATCACCAGAGTTTGGGCTGAATATACCTACTCCAAGCGCACTTCCGGTATCTCCAATGGCAGGCACGCCAAAAATACCAAACCCTTTACCGACATGAATTGTACCGAAACTTCCTGCTATGGAGATTTCGGCAACTCGGCTTTCAACGCCTGATACACGCCCAAACGCTTCTTTTCCGAACCCTGAGTTTTGAACCCCATCCGCACCAGCAAGATGACTGTTTAATTGAAAATGGCCTGATATGTCTAAATTATTTTGCTGAGGGGCGTAGATATTAAATTGGGCTGTTGCAGGGTTAAACCCTGTTGTGATTCGAAAGGCATCTTCTTCGAGATCATCGTTATCACTGACTAAAGCAAAGACAGGAATGTGCCCGTTAACTCCGAACTTCCAGCCGCCTGCACCTTCCAGTGTGACTTCTCCTAACGCTGTTGTGGAGATGCTTACAGCGAGAATAGGGAATAAAACATTTTTTCCAGCGTAACAAATATCTTTCATAAAGGAGTTTTCTATATCATTTTTATTCTTAATCATGACTGCTACCTATGGTCAGATTTGAGATAAGACGTCCTTTTCTGTTTGATCCTTTGCGTCTTTCAATAATATGAAATGCGTTGAAAAATAGTATAGTGGTTATTTTTTGATCTGCTTGAATCTTAATTCATTGAATTGAATTAATTTTTTAGTTTTAGTTTTAGTTTTAGTTTTAGTTTTAGTTTTGGTTTTGATTTTGGTTTTGGGTTTTGAATTCATCACGACTTTTTGGTGGGGGAGTATGAAGAGAAGGTATTCACTGGAACCAGTTTTAAAGAATGAATAAGGTTAGATTTTGAGGATCAATTTTTCGTTTGAATAATCTGCTGGTGCCAATCTCTTGAGCTAGTCTTTACATCAATTGTTCTCTCTAATTGCCGTATAGGAAAAGACAGTGTCATATAAAAAGACTGCTTACGGATGGTCAGGCTTTGTTTTACGTTTACTTTTGGTTTCTGTTCTGTGTCCTGCGTCGATTCTCGCCCAAGAGAATGAGCGTGTTTTAAATCAACCTCAGCGGATGAGCGAAATACAGCCATCGATTGATGTTCCTTCTTCATCAAAGCTTCAATCGGCTTCTTTACCCGGTGAGGCCTTTGAAATTAGTCTGAGTAAACTCGAACGTGAGTGGATAAAATCGCATCCTAAAATAAGAGTGCATAATGAACAGGAGTGGGCGCCTTTTAATTACAATGTGAATGGTATTCCTACTGGGTTTTCCGTTGAATACATGAATACGCTCGCGAATAAAATTGGGCTTGAAGTCGAATATGTAACGGGTGACTGGGGGGATTTGCTAGAGCAAACATATAACAAAAAACTTGATGTGATGTTAAACATCGTTAAAACGCCGGAACGTCAAGAGTACTTGCTGTATACCAACAGTTACGCCAAAAACCCTAATGTCATATTAGCGCTGAAAGAGAGTGAAATTAAAGACATCGCTTCCCTTAACGGAAAGACAGTCGCTTATCCGAAAGGCTTTTTTTACGATGAAATTTTGAGAAATCAATTTCCGGAGGTTATTCGAAAGCCCTACCGAAATACGCTAGAGACGCTGAAAGCATTGCAGTTTGGTAAAGTGGATGCCGTGCTCGGTGAAATGGCCGTTTTACAGTATCAAGTGAATGATAACTTCATTCTTGGGGTAGAGATTAAAGGGGAGTTTGAAACGAATGACCCTGAATTGGAAAACTTGAACATCGCCGTTCGGAACGATTGGCCAGAGCTGCAGTCGATTCTACAAAAAGCCATGTTGTCATTGAGTATTGATGAGGTTCAAACCTTACAGAAAAAGTGGTTAGGCAATGCGCGTAAATATGCGCCTCTTTCTCAGGTAGAGCAAAAAGTAATCAATGAGTATCAACGTATTGAGATAGGGGTTGACCCCAGCTGGATGCCATTAGAAAGAATTCATCCTATATCCAAAGCTCATGAAGGGATTATTTCAGATTTCTTAAGCCTGATAACGGATCGATCCGGCATTGAGTTTCACGCCAACGTCACAGATTCTTGGTCAGACACGATAAATAAAGTCAAAGCGGGTGATGTTCAAGCTTTATCGGGTGCAGGAAAAACCTTGGAGCGTGAGCAATATCTGAACTTTTCAGATCCCTATTTGAATTTAACGGATGCCATCATCACGACCTCGACGGCACGACCTATTTCAAGCTTGGATGAGTTGAGTGGTTTAAGTGTGGGTGTTGTTGATGGTTATTGGCTGGAAGAAAAGATACAAAACGATTATCCCGATGTGAAACTCATTAGGATGACCAATACATTGGATGGTTTACAGCGGCTGGATGATGGTGAGCTGAGTGCATTTGTGGATGATCTATTGGTCGCGAGCCATTTAATCAATAAACATCGATTGGTTCGTCTGAAAGTGGCCAGCCAAATGCCTTACAGTAATCCACTTCATTTGGCGTTACATAAGGATTTACCGGAAGAACTACTGACGGTTATTAATAAAGCCATTTCAACGATTGATACGGAAGATCAAAATCAGATCATGCAGCGCTGGGTCTCTCATAAGACCCAACGAATTGTTCAGACAATGGAACAGAAAGAGAGTCCGAGTAAGAGCAGTGTCATTGATAAGGTGGGACGGGAAATCCTCGTTCAAGGCGTTATTTTCCTAATAGTCGTTGTGGTGTTTCTGGTTGGTTTGTATTCGTTCATGCAGAAGTTCTTTGCCGACCGTTTGATTCATTTGTTTCATTCTGGGCTGCTCATTTGGATTGCTCCTGTTTTTATCTGCTTCTTTCTGTTGGTGGTCTACATTGCGGCGTACATCACATTGGAGAAGATTCAAGGACAAACACGAGAAGCCGTGGTGAACTCTCTTCACAGTGTTTTACGTGCAAATTCAAACAGTCTTTCCATCTGGATAAACGAACACAAAGAGCGGATTAATCTAATAGCGAAAGATCCTAAGTTGGTTTCATTGGTAAAAAAACAGCTTCAACTTCCAGTGAACAGTAATGAACTGGCTTCAAACCCTCATTTAAATGAAATGCGTAACTTTTTTGATCTCAAGAGGAACCGCCATGGTGATATTGGCTTTTTTATCATTTCCCCAGAGTTCATCAGTGTGGCTTCTATGCGGGACGGAAACATAGGGACTAAGAACCCGATTTCATTGCAGAGACCGGAACAGCTAAGAAGGGTGTTAGCGGGTGAGACGCTGATGATTTTACCCATTCGATCCGATGTCTATATTGGTGATCAATCTCGTTCGGTACAACTTCCTGCGACTATGTTTTTTGCTGCGCCCATTCGGAATGAGTTTGAGAAGGTGATTGCGGTTGTTACGCTTAGAATTAATCCGCAGAGAGATTTTAGCCGGCTGCTTGAAGCCGGTCGGTTGGGGAACACTGGCGAAACTTATGCGTTTGACTCTAAGGGAAAGATGATTACCGAGAGTCGTTTTACTCGAGATCTATCGAAATTGGGGCTTATGCCTAAAGGTGGAGAATCCATACTGAACATTGAGGTCTCTGACCCAGGTAGTAACCTATTTTTAAGTGACAATGTTGGAATGGAGACGGACAAGCGATCACTGACGTTGGCTGCAGCTGATGCGATATCGGGCAACCGTGGTCAAAACGCTGTAGGTTATCGAGATTATCGAGGGGTTAATGTGTTAGGTGCTTGGGTTTGGCACGAAGAAGGTGAATTTGGTTTGACCACAGAGATGGATGAAGAGGAAGCGCTTGAGCAGTTCTATTCTATTCGGTTGAATGTGATTTCGGTTTTGAGTTTATTGGCGTTTCTTTCACTGATGCTTACCGGGTTTATGTTATGGATGGGCCGTAGAGCCAATACGATTCTGCGTGAAGCAAATGATCATTTAGAAGAAAAAGTAGCAGATCGAACGTCTCGCTTACGCAGTGTCATTGATACCGCGCCCGATGGGATCATCACAATTGATGGTAAAGGAACTATTAAAACGTTCAGTCCTGCGGCAGAGCGCATTTTTGGTTTTAAAGCGGGGGAAGTCTTGGGGCATAACATCAAATGTTTAATGCCGGAACCGACGCATTCGAATCACGATCAATTCTTGGTGAATTACCATGAAACGGGCATCGCTAAAATTGTTGGTAAAACGAGGGAAGTGACTGGAAAGCGTAAAGACGGCACGGAGTTTCCGTTGGATTTGGCCGTGGGGGAGTCTGTAATTGCCGGTGAAAAAGTGTTTACTGGCATTGTACGAGACATTACCCGACGTAAAGAAAAAGACAGGGAGCTGATCAAAGCGAAGGAGGTTGCAGAAGCGGCCACAAAATCGAAAAGTGACTTTCTGGCCAACATGAGTCACGAAATTCGTACGCCTATGAACGCCATCATCGGTATGAGTCATTTAGCGCTTCAAACGGAGCTCACCAGAAAACAAAGCGATTACATCAATAAAACGTTTAATGCTGCGAACTCTTTACTGGGCATTATTAATGATATTTTGGATTTCTCCAAAATTGAAGCTGGCAAGCTGGACATCGAAGCGGTCCCATTTTTCCTTGATGACGTCATGGAGAATTTTGGAAACGTCATTACGATTAAAACGAATGAAAAAGATCTGGAGTTTTTGATTTTTAATGGCCCGAATGTGCCAAACGGTTTGGTAGGTGATCCTTTACGTTTAGGTCAAATTCTTATTAATTTGGCCAATAACGCGGTGAAGTTTACGGAGTTGGGAGAGGTCATAATTAAGTCTGAGTTAGTGGAGGCCACCGATAATGATGTGCTCTTACGTTTTCAGGTGCATGACACGGGTATTGGCATGACCGATGAGCAAATTGGCTACTTGTTTAAGGCTTTTTCACAAGCGGATTCTTCCACAACCAGGCGATTTGGTGGTACGGGCCTTGGGTTGAGCATTTGTAAAAGCTTAGTTGAAATGATGGGCGGGGAAATCGGCGTGGACAGTACGCCAGGCGTTGGGAGTACTTTTTATTTTACCGCGCGATTTGGATTGCAAGCGACACAGCCATGGAAGCGGTCTGTGGTTCCGGAAGAGTTGGCTGATCTAAAAGTGCTGGTGGTTGATGACAGTGACGAAGCACGGGAGATATTAAGTAATTACATGGCATCATTTGCTTTAGTCTCTCAGTCCGTCGATTCAGGTGCGAGCGCTCTTGAGGTCTTAGAGAAAGCGTCACTGAATGATGAGCCTTTTGATTTAGTTCTGATGGATTACAAAATGCCGGATATGGACGGCGTTGCAACCAGCTTACACATTCAGAAAAACAATCAAATTGGTCCCAAACCTAAAATAATTATGGTGACTTCCTATGCTCGTGAGGAGATTCGAAAGCGTGCAGAGAAGGCCTCCTTAGCAGGGTTTTTATCTAAACCCGTTTCTGCTTCCACATTATTTGATGCCATTTTTACTGGGGTTTTTGGAAGTAACGAAATCGCACTGGTCTCTGAATCTGTGGCGAACGAGTTGGGGGAAGAGTTTTATCGCAAGATTAAAGGCGCTCGTATTCTTCTGGTGGAAGATAATGAAGTGAATCAGCAAGTGGCCATTGAGCTACTAGAGCACGGGCAATTGGTTGTTGAGGTTGCCAATAATGGTCAGGAAGCTTTGGATAAGCTGAGTATGAATACTTACGATGCGGTGTTAATGGATATTCAAATGCCAGTTATGGATGGCTATACCGCAGCCAAAGAGATCAGAGAAACAATGAAACTGGTTGAGCTTCCCATCATAGCGATGACGGCGAATGCCATGTCGGGAGATAAAGAAAAGTGCTTGGACGCAGGGATGAACGATCATGTGGCGAAGCCCATCGATCCCAAAGATATGTTCAGTGCATTATCTCGATGGATAAAATACGAAGAAAGGGAAGTACCTAAAGCACTGGAAGAACGACTTAAAGCGTCGAAAGAGTCGACACAAAGTTTACCGTATCTACCGGGTTTTGAAGTTGAAAGTGCGGTGGCCAGAGTGGGTGGCAGCGTTAAGGCGTATTTAAATACCTTGGCAAAAGTGAAGGACAGCGAGCAAAATTTTGATAAACGAATTCGTGAACATCTAACGAATTTAGCCTTCGAAGACGCCGTGCGTGATGCGCATACGTTAAAAGGTGTCGCTGGTAATGTGGGAGCCAAAGATTTGCAAACTTTGGCTTCGGAGTTAGAAATCGCATTGGATGAGCCAACGTCGGACAAAATTGAATCGTTGGTTCAAGCAACCAGTAACTTGTTGGACAAAAAGCTAAGCGCCATTAATCAAGTATTGATGGAACAACACCAAAGCACTGTAAATGATGAATCCGTACTGTCTGAGAGTGAATGTGAAAACCCATCGGGGTTTTTCGATAAGGCGCTCGAGGCACTCACGCAACTGGAAGGAGAAATTGATGCGTTCGATGCCACAGCAGAAGACACCAGTCACCAGTTGCTGGCGCTTCTAAATAAGGCACTTTTGAACAACGCACTTGTGAACGACAGCGAGGTGGCTGATTTAGCGAAGGGCTTAAATTCAGCGCTGCAAAATTACGATTTTGAAACTGCGGCGTTGATACATAAATCGATTCTCTTAAAGGTGAATGAGTTACAAGCTGGAGATGTCCCCAGCGATTCAGGTTACTCAGAAGCTTTGGTGTCAGGTCTTCATGATTTAAAACAGCGTATTGAAAACTTTGACTCGACTTCCGAAGACGTGTTGGCTGATTTGGTGGAGGAAAATGATTTAACGTTCTCTGCCGAGGATAAAAAAGTGATGACGTCTTTGAAGAAAGCGTTGGCTAATTATGACTTCGAGCAAGCTGAACAATTATTGGCTAGTCTATTAGATCAGCACGAATAAATGACAACGATTGGCTGGGTATCGGTTTAATTTGAGGAGGATGGTCGTGGATGCATCGAAGCCTAATATAACCATTTTAGCGGTTGATGACACGCCGTCGAATATTGATTTAGTGCGTGGTGTTTTATCTGAAACCTACTTAGTTCAAGCGGCTACCAGCGGTAAAATGGCGCTTAAGATTGTAGAGAAAAAAATTCCGGATTTAATCCTGCTTGACGTCATGATGCCCGATATGGATGGTTATGACGTGTGTAATGCACTTAAATCTAATGAGAAAACAAAAGATATACCGGTCATATTTCTTACGGCTAAAGCTCAGGTGGAGGATGAAACGAAAGGGTTGGCTTTAGGTGCAGTGGATTATATTACCAAGCCCATCAGTCCACCTATTTTGATGGAGCGAGTCAAAAATCATCTGATGTTAAAAGCACATCAGGACATGCTTAGACAGCAAAATGAAATTCTTGAAGATAAAGTGATAGAACGTACCCATCAAATGGAGGAGCTTCAGGATGTGACTATGGTGGCAATGGGAGCTTTGGCTGAATCCCGTGATCCTGAAACGGGCAATCACATTCGAAGAACTCAGCATTACGTAAAGATTTTGGCCATGCAGTTAAAAGATCATCCAAGGTTTAATGCCTTTTTAACCCCAGAAGTGATTACTTCATTGTATAAATCCGCGCCATTGCACGACATCGGTAAGGTGGGCGTACAGGACAGTATTTTACTTAAACCCGGTAAGCTGACCGACGAGGAGTTTGAGGAAATGAAGAAACACACCACCTATGGCCGAGATGCCATTGTTGCAGCAGAAAAAAACATGACGGTGGCGGATAACTTTCTGACGTTTGCAAAAGAAATCGCATACGGTCATCAGGAAAAGTGGAATGGATCGGGGTATCCCGAAGGCGTTTCTGGTGATGAAATCCCCATTTCGGCGCGACTTATGGCAGTGGCAGATGTATATGATGCATTAATCAGTCGTCGTGTGTATAAACCTCCTTTTCCTCATGAGAAGGCGGTTGATATTATCAAAGAGGGCCGAGGTTCTCATTTCGATCCGGATATGGTCGATGCTTTTTTAGAAGTAGCGGATGCATTTTATGAAGTTGCTGAACGGTTTGCAGATACGGAAGAGGATTTAACCAAAGGAGAGGGTTAAAAACGCATCTTGTTGGTATTTTTGTTCAGAGAGTATTCCCTCATAATCAATGTTAGTACTTTATTCGTCTAGGTTTCTGTCGTTTATAGAGAAAAAAGCGCTATTCATTAGAGCTTTTTTCTCGGCCATGACAGAGGCTTAATCTTTTTTGATGATCGTAGTTAACTGAATAGGCGATTGTACTAAGGTTTTTTTACCGTTAATCGTTGGGTAAAAGATGTAATACCCTTTGGTTGGTTCAGATGTGATTTTGTCATTTTCAACGTAGTAAACCGTGTTATGCCCTGAGATGTGGATCTCGTAATCACCGCCAAGCATTGTGTCCATTGTTCGTGTGGATCGGTTAATGAAATCGCAGCCTGTGATTAATAGCGCGATGAGCGTGAGTATGGATAGTCTTAACATTATGTACTCCCTGTATCTTTACGGTTTTGTCTTGTTTGATGCTCATAATACAAATTTATAGGTAGATGGAAAGAAGTTAATGTTCATGACGCAGGGGTTAGAGTGGTTACTGTGTAAAAAAAATGGGCATAGTCTATCATCGAACTCGTATTTATTCATTCAAAGCGCCGCTCCTTTCTAAGCGGCATTCATTGTGATTCGATTTTTCCAAAAGTCGGCGTCCAACCATCGGCGTTCTAAGCTGTAGGAATGGTTTCGATTGCGTAGGTAGATTTGATATTGGTCTCGTATCTTTTGTGTATAACTTAACGAATTGTCATTACTGTTATTGAACCAGCTTTCTACTTTATCGGCCGCCATTAACCCGTGGCTTAATCCTTTATAGATGCCTTGGGCACTGATTGGGTCATAACTTGCGGCTGCGTCGCCGATGGCCATCCAGTTATTTCCTTCCAGTGAGGGCAAAATGCCTGAGAATATGGCGCAACTGTAATAGCTAGTATTTTCGAGCTTAAGTTTGGCTGCATTAGGTCCGACGAAGGTGGTTGCTGATAACGCTTGTTCAAAGCCTTGGTGATCATGTTCACGTAAATTCGGTATGATTTCTCTTTCTGATACGATCATGCTGACCGTTCTTTGTTCGGGCAAAAGGGTTTGGTAACACCAACCTTCTCGGGTGGCTTCCAATTGAATTTGTTTGGAACCTTGGTTCTTTTTATTATTGTTGGCTATTTGGGCAAAGCGTACGGTCGCAAAGAGCTGGTCATCTATCTTCTTATGAATACCTAAGCTTCGAGCAAAACGCGCTTTAGCGCCGGAGGCGTCGATTACAAAACCGGCCTTGATCACGTGAGGTGTTCGATCGTTGCCTTGAGCAAGCAGTAGTGTGTGGGACTCTGTAGTGTTGCTAGCCTTTTTCGTGGTTTCTTGAGTGCCAATAAAACGGGTTGACCACGTTAGCTGTGCTCCGCAAGATTCGGCTTTGTTGACCAGCATTTGGTCGAAGGCCATGCGGTTTAAACGCCAAGAAGGGCCTAATGGATTGACGATAAAATCATTATAGCCGGGTGTCTCGCGTCCCCATACGGAGGCATAGCCCGGACAGGTTTGGTGGTTCTCTTGATAGAACGCTTTAGCGACACCCAGTTGTTTTAATAACAGAACTATTTCCGGTGGGCAGCTTTCTCCTAAACGTTCTTGATTTGGGGCTTGCCGGTCTACAACTAGCACGGAGGCATTTGTTTTTGTCCGAGTGGCGATGGCTGCCGCTAGACCGGCGGGGCCTCCTCCTAGAATGACTACGTCGTAGTTTGGTTTTAACATAATTGTCTCAATGTGTTGTTTATGCGTATTAAGGCTTAGTTTCTTTGACTCGGTTTTGAGCGCAACTTGAATACCAAAGGCCCTGATGCGTCAGGGCCTAAAGCGTTTAAGGCTGCCGTGGTTTAGTGTGGGCAGCTTCTCTTCTTTTTCGGTGGGTTTGCATTAAATGGCCAGGCCGGAACTGGATCAGTGGCATCCCCTGGGTTGGTGAGTTGACTCTGTACCTCTAAGTACAATTCGGGGGCGAATTCCTGAGTGTCGCTATCGACATTGGTGCCTTGCACAATGATGCCGATTTTGTCCCAGTCTTGTACGGATTGTATCGGGTCTTGAAAGGTAGCGGCTGAGGCAGGGTTGATGGCATAGGTGCCTTTTCCTCGAATGGACCACTTTTGTTGCGGCAAGACGTTATTGTAAACTTCTTCAGCCACATAGACTGCGTCAGGTCGTTGTGACGGCCAAGACCAGTAAAGAGTGGATTCCGCCCCGTTACTTTCATTAACACCGTCGGTATTAATGGCAGTAGCATGGATGGAACAGGAGTTGTAATCCGTTTGCCAAGGGGTAGCCATAAACTTGGAAAGGTCTCCAGGTTCCAATCCGTGTGTCATATTGTGAAGAGGTATCCAGCCGCTTTTTAGGTAGGGGGTGGTTTCTTTTGTTTCTTTGCTTAAACCTGAATAGGTAAGAGGGTATTGCTTGATTCGGAACGGGCCTGCGCCAGACTCTTTCCAATCCTGTTGGTAGATGTCTTTTTCCATTATGGTGTAACTGACTTCGATGCCCGGTACGTATCGCCCGCCTAAGCAATTGGCCATGGATGCCATGTCTAAAATCTCTCCGGGGCCTAGTTTTGATTCGCCCCCTTTCTCAAACTGTTTCTTGCTCCATTGTTCAAGCATAAAGTATTGCGTTTTGGTCACGGTTAAGAAGGAAGTGCCAGCGGCACCAAGAGAAAGAGGCATCAGTGGCGCGCCAATGTTTGTCTCATTTTTATTGGGGTCTCTTATGAAGTTTAATGCCGCCATGATGGTTTCATTCGGGTCATTATCTTCATTAATGGCTTGGACAGCTGTGTGAGCTTGCAGTGCAAGTGGCGGTAAGTTAGCCGTCCAGCGTTGCAAGTTGCAGGCAATAAAAATAGGTTGGATGTCTTGAGTGAAATTTGGCTGGTAGGTAGGCTTATAACGATAAGCATCTTCGTCGTGCGTTATTCCATACAGTTCTGGTTGCAGCTCTAAATCTCGAACAAACATGTTATATACGTCATCCCAAACGGAGACGACATTACGAATTTGAGGGGCGTATGCTGGGTCGCCGCAAACCACCCAAGCGCCAAAGGCCTCTTCAGTGGTGCCGTCGTCAAATACCAAGGTAACATTTACTGGACCATCGGCTGCTGAATCAAACCAACCTACGTTATTGAGGTCTCCTGTCATTTGAATCGGAACACCGTATTCGTCATATTGACCTACTGCGTTACCGGAGCTTGCTAGGACAAGGAGGCGACCGTCATCGTCGGTAAGTATTTCACCTAAGGTGTCTAACGGACCACTGGGTTCGTATAGCTCGTCATTGGTGTCTTCAGGGAAGCGGATAGGGTAATTCGGTAAAGGGGTAATTTCACCGGCTTGTTTTACGCATTTTGCTTCGGAACAACGATTAAACTTGGCTGAATCGCCCGAGGATGCACTGATGGCTCTTGGTCCTGCATCGATCATTAGACGATTAAGACGGTAATCTGAGTTGATGTCGCCGTGTACTTCAGGATTACGTAACTGAGGAACTTGATTATCGGCGTAAGCTTCTATGCCTTTGTTGTTCACAACGTTGTATACGGCAGCTTTTTTATTGGCTAAGTGACTTGACCAACGAAGATCGGTGACGGTTCGACCGTCGGCCAGTTTGGTGCCAATTACGATTTCAGTACCGCTTCCCGATGGGTAGGTATCGGGGCCATTGACATCGTACGCGTATATTCGGAATCGTGCGGCCTGTTTTTTAAGATTGCCTTCTTCGTCTCTAAGGTCGTTACTGGTGACGGGGGTATTTTCCGTGCCTTTCTTGATTGGAAGGCCGCCCGTCACTTGGGTTCCTTCTTGCGGTAAACCAGCGCTGGTTTCTGGAGAAAGAATATAATCTTCGCTGGTGCCAAAGCGAGCAAAGTTAACGCTAGGGTGTACCCTGAATACAGTTTTATTGGTCATGGTTGGAGCATCCCTTAGTGCTGATTGGTTTCGCTGAATTTTGGTGTTACGCCGTTTTCCCAACAATTGCGGAGAGCGCCGCCGACACTGGCCATAATGGGGAAGAAGTTGTCTGGATTCTCGCCCTTAAACAAGGCTTCCAATAATTCGGTTAATCGACCGAATTGCTTCACCAAAATATTCTGCAGTTGAAGGTCTTCAGGGGTATATTCGCTTGGCGGTTTAGTACTGAAGGTCTCGGGAAGTTCGCAACCATCTAAGCCTCCGGCATCTTTGATTTGATTGAATTTAACAAAGTGATCGTCTTCCGGCTCAGTGTCATCCGCTGTGTTTTGGAATACTGACGGTACGATAGGGTCTTTCTTGCATTGGCCTTCACCTTGATCGGTGATGAGATCAATTAGTAGGGATACTTGATCAAAACCAGCCTCACCAGATTCGGTAACCGTCATGTTTGGCATATTTCGATAGAAGGCTGAGAAGGCATCCACTTGTCTTACGCCACCTTTAATATGATCTTTTAGTAATGAAGCGCCAAAGCGTAAAGCATCGTAGAACGCGCCTATGCTGCTGTATTCGTTGATGAGGCTTTCAAGAAGGATTTCTAATGGTGGAGGGTTAAACTCAGGTAACTCAACCAAACACATTCCGTTTATGTGCATCAAATCTAATGGTCCGATTTCAGCGGTATAAGGCATGTAAGGTTCGGTTTTTTCGCTGGGATCAAGATTAAAGTTTAGGTGTGGAATCTTCGTCCCTTTATAAACGGGAGGTGTAATTGTGGGGGATAATCCGTATGCATTTGCAATATTGGCGGCGCATTGCAAATGCAGCATTTCTTGGTTAATCACCGTTCGTATTAATTGATAGGCGTTTGAATCACGATTTTTGATTGAGTACATGGCGGACATGTAATAAGGAATTGTCCAAAGCTCTAGATCCACTGCTGCTTGTAAGTGGTCTTTTAAGTTTTCCATGCCCCAATCTGTGTGTTTTATTTTCATGAGATTCCATCTTTTATTATTGGGTGAATGAGTGCATTAAGCACTTTTGATCGTAATTAAGGCTGGGCTCGCGGTTGGTCGCCGAATCATCTATCTCCTCAATAGATACACTCTAATCACAAATGAAAGCGCTAAGTCCTTCCTCTTTTTGGGAGTGACTTCTGCACTAAAATTTATAGTCGACGATGTTTGGAATAAATATTACATGGAATTACAGGGAGGGCTTGAGTAGCAAATATCAGAGCGCATAATGCGCCCTTATATTGACTCTATATAGAGTCTTAAATTGCTGAAAAATGAGTCTTAAATTGCTGAAAAATGAGTTTTAAATGTTGATGCTTTGAGGAATTCTAGACGGCAGTAAACTCTGATATTGAGGTCTATGAAGGTTTCGATCCCCAATTTTTCGTTCTACAGCATCAAGCTTGTCTCGGAACGTGACTAGTGCTCCCTGTACTTTGGTATCACTGAAGTAGTTACCTCTTTGGTGTCGGTTGTAGTCTCCTAAACGAGTGAAGTATACGCCGCCTAAACCGTGAGTTATCAATTGTTGCTGAAGTGCTTGTTGTAATGGAGGAAGCGTGGCCAGCAAACTTTGACTTTCTGATCCCTCTGTACTTGTAGGTGCTGGTGCATAGGCAGCCATCGGCATACTTGGGGTATAGCTCATTACAGACAATTGAGGGAAATTAACTGCAGCGTGTTGTGCGCTGGCAGTAAATATCACCATTGTCAGCACATCAACCAGATACGCTTTGGTGAATATACCTAGGTTGCCTTTCGGATCTTTTTCTCCTAACCCGTTAATGCAGCCACCGTCTTTGCTGATGAGGTCTTGTGTCCAAGATTGCAACGCTTTATCACCTGCGATTTGCGCGTCGTTAGCGAAATAAATATCCACATAATCTGTACACCAGCTTTTAATTGCGTCCCAAACATCCATGGCATCATCGCGATAAGGGTAGGACACAGGTAGGTTTTTGTTTGCCATGAACCGACTGGCAAGTTGATTTGGTAGCATGCGTTCATTGAAGTTGAGTTCACTCAATGCGTTCGTAGTGACTTCCCAGTCTGTTTCAATAGTTCCTCCTAGTGAACTGTCGACGGCACCACCTGGATTAATGAGCGTAAGGATAGCTGCGTTATTAATGAATAAGGTGCCTTGAAAATGCGGTAGTAACAAAGTGTAAATTGGGTGTTTGTCGTTGAGTTTTCGCTGAGTACTGACGGCAAAGGGCTCGATCAGCAGATGAGTTAAGCCTAAATGACTGATTAATTCGTGGTAATTTGCATTAGCAGCTTGAAAATGCGTTTTGGCAAGCGTCCAAGTTTCTTTGTGGAAAGGGTAGATAACAGGATTACTTTCAGAAGGTTGTTGATCAACTTGGATTGCAATGGATTTCAGCGCGCCGGATGTATCTCCTTTTTTAACTGCAAACAGTGCCATTGACGCGGCAATGTATTTTTGTAGTGGGAAGGTACCTGGTTCCATCACTGAAAGGGCTTTGTAATCTGTGAGGTACAACCGATTTTCTGAAATTGCCAACTCAATTGAATCATCTGGCCCCATAATTCTACTGAATGATTTGTTGTCCACGGGAAACTTAGCGGGCAGTGAATCTATTACTCGTTCAATGACCAGAGGGTTAGGTCCTGATACTTGAAAGGCGGCAAAGGCGTCATCGTTATGCAGTGTAGACAGCACGTCAGGCACCACAAATGTTTGAAATTGTTCTGCGTACTGGCGCAGGGACGTTGCATCACCATGCAGTCCTGCAGCATTAAGCACTTCTTGAATGACGGAATGGGCTAAGAACCCAAAGACATTTTTAAGCAGCGCTTGAATACCATCACTCAGGTTTTTAATTTCCTTCTGAGCGACTTTATCCAATTCTTTGGCAAGTATGGAGCCAAGTGCTGCACCACAGTCTTTCTTCAATTGGTCTTCAATAAACTTGGCTAATTGTGCTTCTTTTTGATGAATGTCATTCTCAATCTTGCTGGAAGCGATATCGGCAAACTCTATGACCTTATGCAATATTTCCAGCTTCTGTTTGATAAGCCCTATAACTTCATTAAGGGAAACAGGATTTTTAGTGGATGTGTTATTGGTGACCCCTACAGCGCCTACATCTAATAAGTTGGTTAACTTTATAGTGATGTTAGTGAGAAGCTGAACAAGGACTTCACCAATTTCGATAACCTGCACTAAATTCGGATTTTGGTTCGAGGGAAACGGGTGACTCTCATCAACTTTGAGAACCGCTATTGGCTCAAGTATTTTTTTAGACCCATCTTTAAGAGTGTATGTGTAGGAATGCATGTACTCATAGCTCTGTTGACCCGCTACTGGTGTATTCTTTTTCTTATTTGTCTTGGCCGGTGTTAATTCTGCTGTTTGTTCGGTCATGTTGATCTCCATCTCATCACATTCGTTATTTTTAAATTGGCTGCTCATCGAGTTAAATCCATTAACTTTGAGTGTCAGTAAGTTCCGCTAAAAAATGGAATTTCTGAACTGCTGCTGTAATAAACTTGGTTTGATGACTCATGAAGAGACTAGGTACGAACTTAGAGCAATAAAATTACGAGTAATTACACAGGTATATTTCGTGGTTTTTATAAGGAGTAGTTAAGAATGAATTAAGTAAACTAACCTCTTGTATGAATAGTGAGCAGAATTGCGTTTTTAGTCATTTTTCTGAGTGAATATTATACTGTTCTTAATGGCTAAATAATTAAATTGAAATATGTTGAAAAAGGGCTTGTATAGGACAGATTAATCCCTATAATGCGCTCCACGTTCTGAGAGGGGCAAGCGGTAAAGCTGATTTGACCGAGGTTTGATTGGTGATCGCGATTCTGAATTGAATCACTTCTCCAGAAGGTTGACACAGAGATTTAAATCGTTATAATGTGCGTCCTTGGTTGAGACACTGGTTGTTACTAAGCACTTGAGGTTTAAGTATTTTGTCTCACAGCTCTTTAAGAATTTGTTCAGATAATTCGTGTGGGCACTTACTGATGTGTTGAAGGACATATAGATGTAAGTGACTCATGAATAGATTTGTTTTATGCAG
>JADFAD010000007.1 GCA_015665455.1 Oceanospirillaceae bacterium
GCTCACGCGTTCGGGCTTTTTTATTGCCTGAAGAAAAGTGATGTTCTGAAGGCATGCTGTATTGGATAAGAACTAGGATCAAATCTGCACTTTAAACTCAAAGCCTGAAACGGAAGGGATAGTAGGAGAGTCAGAGCTAGTTGTTGTCGTAAAGGTTTGCCTTAAGAAACTCGACATCAAAGCCATATCGTATTTGTTTATTTAGAACCATCATTGGGGTGCCTCTTCCATTAAGTCGTTCAAATGCATTTAAGGCGTTTTCATTTGTTTCAATATCTAGCTCTATAAAATCGATGTTTTCTTTTTCCATATATTGCTTAGCATAAATGCATGAAGGACAGTATGTTTGGGTAAATAGGAAGACTTTATTCTTCTTTGGCTGTTGATTTCGTTGATGATTCTCGGTTTCTGCATGGGCATAAGTAAGGGAAAGTGAGCTTATAAAGAGGATGGTTAATAGTTGTAGCTTTTTCATAGGTTACACTTCCTTGTGGTTTCAGTAATTGTATCTCAATCTTTAGAAAGAGAAATTCGTTAATAGTTCCATCTCCCAGCTTTTGTGCTTTATAATTACCAGCTACCTTATATTCGGTGGGTATTTTTAATAAATTTGTATTAATAACAACAGTGAGTTCGTGATGAGCAAAGATCGTGTAATTATTTTCGATACTACCTTGCGTGATGGGGAGCAAAGCCCTGGTGCTTCAATGACTAAATCAGAGAAGCTTAGCATTGCGAAGTCACTTGAAAAAATGAAAGTTGATGTTATTGAGGCAGGCTTCGCAATTGCAAGTCCCGGTGATTTTGAATCGGTAAAAAGCATTGCGGACTCTGTTAAAGACAGTACTGTATGCAGTCTTTCTCGTGCACTTGATAAAGATATTGACCGTGCTGCTGAAGCTCTTAAAGGGGCTAATTCTGGACGAATTCATACATTTATTGCTACCTCTCCTATTCATATGGAACATAAGCTTCGAATGCAACCCGATCAGGTTATTGAACAGGCTGTAGCGGCAGTAAAGCGTGCACGAAACCACGTTGCTGATGTTGAGTTCTCTTGTGAAGATGCTGGTCGATCAGAAATTGATTTTTTATGCCGTATCATTGAAGCGGCCATTAATGCTGGCGCATCTACCATTAATATTCCTGATACTGTTGGTTATGCAATACCTGAACAGTTCGGTTTAACGATGAAGACTTTAATTGACCGTATACCAAATTCAGATAAAGCCATCTTTTCTGTTCATTGTCATAATGACTTAGGTCTAGCCGTTGCTAACTCCTTATCTGCTGTTCAGAGTGGTGCGAGACAAGTCGAGTGCACTATTAATGGCTTAGGCGAAAGAGCGGGGAATGCTTCTCTTGAAGAAATCGTGATGGCGATTCGGACGCGTAAAGATTTATTTAATATTGATACCAATATTGATTCTCAGTTCATTGTTCCTACTTCTAAATTGGTTTCTTCAGTAACAGGGTTTGCTGTACAACCAAATAAAGCCATTGTAGGCGCAAATGCGTTTGCACATGAATCAGGGATTCATCAGGATGGCGTATTAAAGCATCGCGAGACTTATGAAATTATGTCTGCTCAAGATGTTGGCTGGCATACGAATCGAATGGTATTGGGCAAGCTTTCGGGCCGAAATGCTTTTAAAACACGTTTAGAAGAACTTGGTCATAGCTTTGAAACTGAAACGGAATTGAATCAAGCCTTTGCAAACTTCAAGGATCTTGCTGATAAGAAACATGAAATATATGACGAAGACCTACATCTTTTGGTCAGTGAAAATCATGGGGATTACGAAGATAAATACCAGCTTGTGAGTTTAAAGGTTGCATCATGTACTGGTGAAACCCCGGAAGCTGAATTAGTAATTGCTGTTGATGGCACGGAATTTAAAGGTGTTGCTCAAGGAAGTGGTCCTGTAGATGCTTCTTTTAAAGCCATTGAGTCAATCGTAGGTTCAGGTGTTGAGCTGACCCTGTATTCTGTTAATGCTATTACTTCAGGAACGGATTCTCAGGGAGAGGTAACAGTTCGCTTGGATTTAGGCGGTAAGATTGTTAATGGTCTAGGTGCCGATACTGATATCGTAGTCGCTTCTACGAAAGCTTATTTACATGCACTGAATCTGTTGGGGGCTAATGTTGTACGAGAGCACCCACAAACGGCTGAAGGTGTTTGATTAAGTTGACTATGGATCCTCAAGTTCAAGAATCTTATTTAAGTGCGATGGGGGTATCTCAATGGTACCCAAAGTATGCATTGCCTAATGCTCCTGAGCTTGATTGGCCTGAAATCACTGATATACCAGTAGGTGAAGCTGAACGCATAAGACCAGTTGAAGTGCTAGAGAGTGAGTGTGTAGCTCGTTTACCTTCCGAGTCTTTGGTTAATCTGAGAACCATTTTTGAAGACGGTAAATCGGTAGCTGAAGAGTGTTCTGTTAAGCCTGGTGAGCATGCAGATAAGGAGGTCCCAGTTAGGGATGCCTCTTTGGATGTTGTCGTTCCTCCTTTCAGCTTTTTGTTCAGTCGATATTCGCTGGGGGTTGCTTTAGTTATAGGAACGCCTAATGAATTGCTTTCTTCGGTTGAACTGCGGTTTATTGATGGGGTAATGGCGTTTTTAGGGATTTCAAATATTCCTGAGTTTCAGCATCGAGTGGATTGGCCTTTAGTTAAAAATAATAGAGAGTTTCAAACTAAAGGTTTTTTACACGAAAGTATGTCGACTCTTTTTGAAAAGCAGGCCGTTGAGAGAGGGGTTAATACCTTTATTGTTTTTGGTAAGGGGGTTACTGAGCAGTTGTCACCCATCTTGGATGACTTATATAAAGGGGCGATGACTACTGAAGAAACCAGAACAGAATGCTTGGTAGTCCCATCTTCTGAGTTATTTGAACTAATGATGTCTGCTGATGAAAAACGTAAATTATGGCAACAACTACTTACATTAAAAGTGGGCTAGAGAAATTAACAGTTCGCCCAGCTCTGTTATCAGATATTGACGAAATTCACACCATTGAAAAATCAGCCTATTCTAATCCTTGGTCGTCAAATGTTCTTCTTGACTGTTTCAAGCCAAATTATTGGTTTCTAACCCTTCTTTACAAAGACCAAATTGTTGGTTACAGCATCGTTTCTAATATTGTGGGTGAGGCGCATTTACTAAATTTATGCATTGGAAAAAAGTTTTCGGGGTTGGGCTTTGGTCAATTTTTATTGGATAAAACGGTCCTGAACTGTAAAACGCAAGAATGTGCTTCGATGTTACTTGAGGTTCGGGCTAGCAACACGTCTGCTATTTATATTTATCGGAAGTTTGGCTTTATAGAAATAGGTGTTCGTAAGAATTACTACCCTTCAGATGAAGGAAGAGAGGATGCCATTGTTTTTTCTTTGGTGATGGATCAATCTACTATTGATGAGCATGTTTGACTCAAGCGGGTTTTATTTCTCTATTGCTAACTAATTGTATGGGTGTTATTTGAGACCCTGATCCTTGGTTTGGTTTTTTCTTGTTCGGTTATTTAAGTCATTATATCGAATCGTCGAGTTTATGAAATATTCTTGGCTTTTACTCGTTTGAAGCTGCTTTTATGCGTTATAAAGCTTTGATTGCTTAAATTTGAAGCTCTTTTTTGTGAAAATGCGACTCAGGTCATGAAAATGACGCTAATTATTAATGTTTCATTTTGTAACAGAGATATAATGATATACGAGCATTGGCGCTAAGATTTTTATCTAAGTGTCTGTCACATTGAACCTTGGTTTCCATCCTCGCTTAGGTTCCTTAAGCCGATACGTTTTGTATCGGCTTTTTTTATGCTTAATCTTCGTGTTTTATATCTCTCTGTTGTCACCTACTGTTTTAAAGTTACTGTATAATAGCTTCAATTTTTTATCTTGGATGACTTTAGATGTCGAAATATGCTGTAGAGATCGATAATCGCCGAACATTTGCGATTATTTCTCACCCTGATGCGGGTAAAACCACAATTACTGAAAAGCTTTTATTATTCGGGAATGCTATTCAGGTGGCTGGTACGGTAAAAGGTAAGAAGGGTACAAAAATGGCGACCTCCGATTGGATGGCAATGGAGCAGCAAAGGGGGATCTCGATCACAACCTCTGTTATGCAGTTTCCTTATGAGGGCCGAACAGTAAACCTTCTTGATACACCGGGACATGAGGATTTCTCTGAAGATACTTACAGGGTTTTAACTGCTGTTGACTCTGCGTTAATGGTTATTGATGGGGCTAAGGGTGTAGAGCAAAGAACGATTAAGTTAATGGAAGTATGTAGGTTGCGAGATACGCCTATTTTTACTTTTATTAATAAGATGGATCGAGAAGTTCGTGATCAGATTGAGGTCATGGATGAAATTGAAGAGATTTTAAAAATTCAGTGTGCCCCTATTACATGGCCAATTGGAATGGGGAAGGCGTTTAAAGGCATTTACAACTTATACACGGATACCATACACGTATTTGAGCCTGGTAAAGGTCTTGTGATTCCTGATGATATTACGATCCAGGGATTGGAATCAGATCTTGTCCGAGAGCATTTAGGTGATCTCTACGATGACTTTATGGAAGAGATAGAGTTGGTTCGTGGGGCAAGTCATCAATTCGATCTCGAATTATACTTAGCAGGTGAAATGACACCTGTTTTCTTTGGAACTGCGTTGTCGAATTTTGGCGTCAGAGAGATGCTTAATGACTTTGTGAAATGGGCGCCCAAACCTTTATCTAGAGATACTACAACGAGAGGAGTTACTCCTCACGAAGATCAGTTGACAGGTTTTATATTTAAGATTCAGGCTAATATGGATCCTAAGCATCGTGATCGGATTGCATTTATGAGAATTTGCTCGGGGCAATATACTCGAGGCATGAAAATGAAACATGTTCGATTGGGTAAAGACGTCAAGATAGCTGATGCAGTGACATTTTTGGCTGGTGATCGTTCTAATGTTGAGGTTGCAATGTCTGGTGATATTATCGGCTTGCACAATCACGGTACCATTCAGATAGGTGACACGTTTACGGAAGGTGAGGAGTTAAAGTATTCGGGTATACCTCACTTTGCCCCTGAGTTATTCAAGCGAGTAAGGCTGGCTGATCCTCTAAAAACTAAGCAGTTACAAAAAGGTTTGCAGCAGTTATGTGAGGAAGGCGCAACGCAGTTATTTATGCCTACTCGCAATAATGATTTGGTAGTTGGAGCTGTAGGTGTTCTACAGTTCGATGTTGTTGCTCAGCGTTTGAGGGATGAGTATAAGGTTGAATGTATTTACGAACCGATTAATGTTTATACCGCTCGTTGGGTAGAGTGTGATGATCCTAAAATGTTAGAGGACTTTAAGAAAAAGGCTTCTGATGGGTTGTCTGTTGATGGCGGAGGTCATTTGACTTACCTGGCTTCAACGCGAGTGAACCTTGCGATGATGGAAGAACGTTGGCCGGATGTGCGCTTTAGAGCAACTCGGGAGCACTAGTGAATTGCTATTTTGATACTCATTGTCATTTGGATTTTAAAGAGTTTGATGAAGGTCGAGGTGCTTTAATTACCAAGTGGAAGGCTTTGGGTGTCAAAAAATTTGTTGTTCCTGCAACTTCATACTCTGCTTTGGCAGGGTTAGAAGAGTTGGCGGATAAGTATGAGGGGGTGTATATCGGAGCTGGTATACACCCTTTTTTTGTGAATGAAGAATCCTTAAGAGATGTTGATAGGCTGGGTGCTTATTTGCAGTGTTCTCCGTCTGTTGACTTAGTAGCGCTAGGGGAGATGGGGTTAGATAAGTTTTGTGGTGTTGATTATGAATTGCAAAAGGAGGTGCTTTCTAAGCAATTGAGATACGCTAAAGTCTTTAATCTCCCGGTTATTTTGCATTGCAGGAAAGGGTATTCTGATCTTTTAAGGTTGTTGGACTTTCATGATGTAAGGTCAGGGGTTGTGCATGGTTTTACTGGCAGTTATGAAATAGCGTGTGAGTTTATGAAAAGGGGATTTCTAATTGGCCTTGGTGGTGCCGTAACTTGGGGGAATGCATCTAAAGTAAGGAATATGGTATCTAGGTTGGGTATAGATAGTATTGTTTTTGAGACTGACTCGCCTGATATGTCCCCTGAGTGGCTTAAAGGTCAATGCAACACGCCTGAGTCAGTGATTCATGTTGGCAAGTATGTGGCGGAGTTGCTTGGTATAGAGGAATCAACTGTTGCAATGAAGGTGTATCGCAACAGTTGTGATTTATTTGGTCTCGAGACGGATTAGTGTTTGTTTGCTGCTTCTGTAAACTTTTCAATAATCGTATCGCAATATTTGGTAACCAAATAAGGTACTGTGTTTTCGTTGTAGTTTTTGAACGAAGGTTCTATGAATCGCCACTTTCTATCAATACTTCGGATTATTGAAGTAGTCTCAGCGTCATTTTGAGTTTGTTTTAATGTGTTCAGCTGTTGGGTGAACTGCTCAGCCATGATGTCTGGTGTTTCAAGATTTTCTTCGTTTGCAACGTAAATACCTGCCCCGCCTGTTGATGTCGCGCGTCGCACATATTGTGATGTCATTTTTTGAAGAAGTGCTGCAGCCTTATATATTTCAAATTTTTCTGACGAGCCTGTTAATTCAAGTTCTTTACTTATGATTTTATCAAGTGAACTAATTAGATTGATTCTGGCCCCGTGCAGATCATTGATGGCATACTGAGAAGTGAAACCTTCTGACGCCATTTCATTTTTCAGTGCGAAGTGACTGTAGTCTTTAGAAACAGCCAAGCTCTCTTTAATCGCTTCGGCGCTTTCAGGTGCTTCTTGTTTTGCTAATAGGCTTATGTTGTCTTGAAGCGCATTAATGTCTTCTTCCAGTTTGGCTTGAATCATAGTGTCGCCTTCATGAAGCGTTAGCTGATGAAAACGGGTAGATATTTGAAATGTATTTAACTTGATTTGTGTTGCTGCGATGAGAGTTTGCTCGCCAGCCGTAGCGAATGATATAGAGGAGAATGCTGCGCTAAGAATAATTCCTAACTTAATAAGCACGGAGATGTTTTTGTGGTGGGTTTTTGTTTTTGTCATCTCAAAACCTTGTCTGACTTTATTATTAGAGTATCTATTCTATGTATTTATATATAAACATGGGCTCTGTTACAACCTTTAGGGCTTACATTCTTTGTATTTTGTTGTATAATTCGCCGTTCAGTTTCCCACACTGAAGAGTCCGTTGAAAGTTTGGTTTGCAGATGTATTTCTATTCGTATAGAATGCGCTGCTTTTTATAATTTGCCGTTTATAGGCTGGTAAGAATGAAAACTTTTAGCGCAAAACCAGAAACAGTTAAACGCGATTGGTATGTCGTGGATGCTCAGGGTAAAACTTTGGGTCGCCTAGCTACAGAAGTAGCGTCACGCCTTCGTGGTAAGCATAAACCAGAATACACTCCTCATGTTGATACGGGCGATTATATCGTTATCGTAAATGCAGAGAAGATTCAGGTAACAGGCAATAAGTCTGCAGATAAAATGTACTACCGTCACACTGGGTATCCAGGTGGTATTCGTTCAATCAACTTCGCTGATTTGATCGAACGTAAGCCAGAGATGGTAATTGAGAAAGCGGTTAAGGGTATGCTACCTAAGAACCCGCTAGGCCGAGCTATGTTTTCAAAATTGAAAGTATATGCTGGTGCTGAACACCCACATGCTGCTCAGCAGCCTCAAGAACTGAATATCTAACGGAAGTCATTATGTCTGTAACACAATATTATGGAACAGGTCGCCGCAAAAGTTCTGCTGCACGTGTCTTCCTAAGACCTGGTAACGGTACTATTACTGTTAATAGTCGTTCTCTTGATGAGTATTTTGGCCGTGAAACAGCTCGTATGGTTGTTCGTCAGCCGCTTGAGTTGACAGAAAACTTAGAAAAGTTTGATGTTATCGTTACTGTTAAAGGTGGCGGTGGTTCAGGTCAGGCTGGTGCTATTCGTCATGGCATTACTCGTGCTTTGATGGCGTACGATGAAACATTGCGTCCAACTCTACGTCAGGCGGGTTATGTAACTCGTGATGCTCGTGTTGTTGAGCGTAAGAAAGTCGGTCTACGTAAAGCGCGTAAGCGTCCACAGTTCTCGAAACGTTAATTTCGATTCCTGTGTGGAAAAAGGCACTTCTTCGGAAGTGCCTTTTTTTTGTCTTATGTCATGACAAGGCTTTTTTAGTCGCTTGTATTGTAGGGGTATTTTCTATAGTATTCCGCGACTAAAATGACATAACGATAGTGTGCTGGATTTCGCTGAATTTTTAGTTTGCGGATTCAGATCGGTTGGCTGATGGGAGAAAACCTAACATGAATCAAGAAGGCGTAAATCAAGGGCGCCGACGCCTCCTTATTGGAGCCACATCTGCAGTAGGTGCAGTTGGCGCAGTAGGAGTCGCAGTCCCGTTTGTAGCGTCCTGGAACCCGAGCGCGAAAGCAAAAGCGGCAGGGGCACCAGTGAAGGCTGACATTAGCAAGTTGGAACCGGGTCAGCAAATGATTGTTGAATGGCGTGGTAAACCAGTTTGGATTGTTAGACGTACGAAAGAGACGTTGGATAATCTTGAGAAACTTAATGATTCTGTCCGTGATCCGAATTCAGAAGTTCCTCAGCAGCCTGAATATGTAACAGGTATTCCTCGATCCATCAAGCCGGAAATATTGGTTTTGGTTGGTATTTGTACGCATCTTGGCTGCTCGCCAAAATATCGTCCTGAAATCGCTCCGGCTGATTTGGGTGATGAATGGTTGGGTGGTTTCTTTTGTCCGTGTCATGGTTCGCGATTTGATCTGGCTGGGCGAGTTTATCAGGGGGTTCCTGCTCCTACTAACCTTGAGGTTCCACCGCATAGCTATTTGAATGATAGTGTCATTCATGTTGGTGTTGATCAGGAGGGTGCATAATGAGTGATAAGAAAGGTTTGATGGCTTGGGTTGATGACCGCTTGCCAGTAACAGAAGCTTATGAAAAACACATGAGCAAATACTATGCGCCAAAGAACTTTAATGTTTGGTATGTGTTTGGTGTTTTGTCGATGTTGGTTTTGGTCAACCAGCTTTTGACTGGTATTTGGCTGACTATGAGTTTTGTTCCATCTCAGGAAGGTGCATTTGCGTCCGTTGAATACATAATGCGAGATGTAGAGTGGGGTTGGTTGTTGCGTTATATGCATTCAACGGGCGCTTCGGCATTTTTTGTGGTTGTGTATTTACATATGTTCAGAGGGATAATTTACGGTTCTTATCAGAAACCACGTGAATTAATCTGGATATTCGGTATGTGCATCTATTTAGCGCTATGTGCTGAAGCATTCATGGGTTATGTATTGCCTTGGGGGCAGATGTCATATTGGGGGGCGCAGGTAATTATTTCCTTGTTTGGTGCCATTCCTTATGTGGGTGAAGACCTGACAACATGGATTCGTGGTGACTACCTAATTTCTGAGATCACATTGAACAGGTTCTTTGCGTTGCATGTTATTGCACTGCCACTGGTTCTAGTTGCTTTAGTTGTTATGCATCTTTTAGCGCTGCATGAAGTTGGATCTAATAACCCTGACGGTATAGACATTAAGAAAAACGTAGATGAAAATGGAGTTCCGAAAGACGGCATCCCATTCCATCCTTTCTATACTGTCCATGATTTGGTGGGTATTGTTGTATTCTTGTTTGTATTCTGCGGAATTATTTTCTTTATGCCTGAAATGGGCGGTTATTTCTTAGAGCATGCAAACTTCGAAGAGGCGAATCCATTTAAGACGCCTGATCATATTGCTCCGACATGGTACTTTACTCCTTTCTATGCTGTTTTACGTGCTGTCCCTGATAAATTGTTGGGTGTAATCGCAATGGCGGCGGCAATTGCCATTTTATTCGTATTGCCTTGGTTGGATCGAAGCCCTGTGCGCTCAATACGTTACAAAGGTTTGTTGAGTAAAATTGCAATAGCATCTCTTGTTGTATCATTTATTATTCTAGGTGTATGTGGTTCATTACCTGCGTATGCTCAGCCACCTTGGTTAGCGCCAGTGATGACAGTTGTGTATTTTGCATTCTTCTTGTTGATGCCAATCTATACAAAACTTGAAAAGACTAAACCAGTACCAGAGAGGGTTACAGGCTAATGAAAAAGCTACTTTCTGTATTTTTATTAAGCATTGTTGCTCCTGTTCTAGCTGTCGCTGCAGGCGGTGGCTATCCGTTGGATGATATGAAGCCTAACGTTGCAAATAACGCATCTTTGCAGCGTGGTGCTCAAACCTTTGTTAACTATTGCTTGGGTTGTCATGAGATGGGTTACTCACGTTATGAGCGAGTAGCAGATGATTTGGGTATTCCTCATGATTCAGTTGTGGATAACTTGATCTTTGATGATGCAAAAATTGGTCAGCACATGACTAACGCGATGACAGTTGATGCTGCTAAGCGTTGGTTTGGTACTGCACCACCAGATTTAACATTGGTTGCACGTGTTCGTGGTTCGGATTGGTTATATACTTACCTTCGTACGTTCTATGAAGACACTACGCGTCCGTTTGGTGTTAACAATGAGGTGTTTCCGAATGTTGGTATGCCTCATGTGTTAGCTGAACTGCAAGGTCTTCAGAAGAAGGGTTGTTCTCAGGTTCCTGTTGAAATTGATGTGCTTACAGGGCAAGACATTACTGAAGAGCGTTGCGATGTTCTTTATCTTGCAGAAGAAGGTGAATTATCTCCTGCAGAGTATGAAGAAACGGTATATGATCTGGTTAACTTTTTAGTTTATACAGCGGAACCAATGCAGCAAGAGCGTATTCGCATTGGCATCTATGTTATGTTGTTCTTGTCTGTATTCTTTATCTTTGCTTACTTGTTGAATCGTGAGTATTGGAAAGATATCCACTAATTAAAGTGGAGTAGTTAAAAGTATATGGGTGTGTGGTTTAGCTGCACACCCTATTTTTGGTTTTAATTTGGGGTGAATTATGGGTGTTGTTGCCAAACGTTCTTCTATGACGTTTTATTCTGATGGCGAAAGTCATTACAGCCATCGTGTGCGCATTGTTCTTGCTGAGAAAGGTGTTGCTGTTGATGTATTGGATGTTAATCCAGGCAATAAGCCAGAAGATTTGGCTTCTTTAAACCCATATAACGAGCTACCTACATTGGTGGATCGTGATTTGGTGCTTTATCAGCCAGAGATTATGATGGAATACTTGGATGAGCGTTTTCCTCATCCGCCGCTATTGCCTGTGTATCCTGTTGCTCGTGCGCAAAGTCGTTTGTGGATGTACCGAATCGAGCGCGATTGGGGGCCGTTGGTTGATCAGATCTTGGCTGGCGAAGGCGATTTAGATAAAGCGAGAAAAAGTTTAACGGATAGCATTGTTGCTGTTTCGGGTATTTTTGAAGAAAAACCTTATTTCATGAGTGATGACTTCACTGTTGTGGATTGTCTGGTTGGACCGATTCTTTGGCGTTTACCAAAAATGGGTATTGAATTGCCAGAAAGCACGGCAAAAGGTTTGATCAATTATATGACTCGATTATTTGAGCGAGAGTCATTTCAGGCGAGTTTGTCTGAAGCTGAGCGCGAAATGCGTCTTTAATTGAACTTGGAGTAAGAATAATGACGCCAAGTAGGCCTTATTTAATTCGTTCGTTACAGGAATGGATGGTTGATAATAACTTCACTCCATACATTGTGGTGGATGCAGGTGTACAAGATGTGCAGGTGCCCCAGGACTTTGTTTCTGATGGGCAAATTATTCTTAATATTGCACCTTCTGCTGTCAGGGGCTTGATTGTTAGTAATGACGCAATAGACTTTAATGCTCGATTTGGTGGAGTGCCAATGCGGGTTTATGTTCCTATTGTTGCTGTGTTAGCAATTTATGCTCGTGAGAATGGTCAGGGTATGGTCTTTGGTGCGGAGCCCGGAGCTCCTCAGCCGGATGATGAGCCTTCTTTGAAGGTAGTGGATGATTCCAGTTCTGATGAGAAACCGGCTGAGAAAGCAAAGCCGAGTTTGAAAGTTGTAAAATAAAAAAGAGCCGAAAGGCTCTTTTTTTTGATCAATTATATGGCTTTAAATATATTCGAATAGCTTAACTATTCGCTCCACGCCGTAGACGTCTTGGGTGATAGAGACTGCATGGTCAGCTTCAGTCTCGGTGACTAAGCCCATTAGATAGACGGTCCCTTGTTCAGTGATTACTTTGATTCTTGAGCTTGGAAAATTCTCGGCAAATTTCATTTGTGAAGTAACTTTTGTGGTGAGCCATGTATCATTCGTTCTGGACAACCAAGTGCTGACACCGGAGACTTTTAGTTCGTTATAGACTTTTTTAACGGCTCTTGTTTCTGAGGCTACGTGACCGGCAAGAGATTTACTTTCTTCATTGGGTACTTCTCCTACAATGAGTACTATGCCGTTAAAGCTGACGGTGTCTATGTTTGAGTCTTTGAGTAGTTGTGATGCCTTTCTTAGGTTGACACTAACTTTTGTTTCTATATTTTGGTCTTCAACAACTGCGCCAAGTGTTCTGGTTCCTTTGTGCTCTTCTATCGGGGAGTTTGAAGTGGCGTCCAATAAGCTCACACAGCCTGTAGTTAGTAAAAATAGAGTATAGAGGCTGAAAGCTTTAATTAGATTCATTGAGATTCCTCAAATAGCTGGTGATCAATCAAATCGCACAAACAGTGAATGATGCTGATGTGGGCTTCGTGTATGAAGGGTTTGATGTCGCTGGGTACTCTTAGTTCAATATCATGTTCGGTTAGCAGGCTTGATACGCCTCCACCATCTCCGCCAGTAAGTGCAATGACTGTGATTTCACGGTCATGGGCGGCTTGAATGGCTTGGATTATATTGGGTGAATTGCCATCAGTTGAAATGATGACGAGAATGTCACCGGGTTGACCTAGGGCTTTAATTTGTCGGGCATAAACTTCAGCAAAACTAAATGTACTGGATATACCGTTGGTCGCACAATTGTCTGTGCCTATGGTCAGAGATGGAAGGCCGGGTCTGTCCTGATGGTATTTATTTAATAATGTTGAGGATAGTAGTTGTGCAACAGCAAGAGATACACCGTTACCACATGTGATGATTTTATTTTCGTTAACCAAGCAGCCAATTAACCACTGGCTTACAAGGCATATGTCATCAGTAAGCAACTCAGCGGTATGCATCTTAGTTTCGACTGATTGTCCTATGTGCATTTGAATACGATCTTGCAGGCTCATTTAGGTCTCTTAAAGATTTATTTAGAACGCGTTGCGAATCCAGTTTATTTGGTGATTCTGGTCATTGAATATGATGCTTATTACATCAAACCTACATAGGCTATTGCTGTACTGTGGTGTTGCTTGTAAAAACTTAGAGGCTGCTTTACGTATACGCAATTGCTTCTTTTGATTGATTGTTTCTTCTGGGCGTCCGAATTCTATATTTGATTTTGCTCGAACTTCACAAAAGATAACGACCTCACCATCGATACCGATAATATCAATTTCTCCAAATTTACATAAGTAATTTTTCTGAAGTATTTTGATTCCAGAAGATGAGAGGTGTTTCTGGGCTATACCTTCGAATTTGTCACCAATCTCTTTAGTGGACTTTGATCGGCGTAGGAGATGCTTCATAGGGCTTTCCATAGCGAACATAGCTGACTGGGAATTCTCGAATTAATTGATTTTGGCCGTTGAAGTAAATGTTGGAACTAAAGGCTTTTACTTGGTGATAGTTTATGGCTAAAAGTGTCGGGAGGTTGATGGCTGCAGAGAATATATCCGCCCCCCAGCTGTATAGTTTAGCGCTTGGTTCTTCTTTTCCAGGAAGAAGATCTGAAGATGTGTATTTATTTGGTGACCAGTTGGAGTCTGCAAATATTATATTATTTAGGTCTTTATCTTTTTTGTTGGAATAAAGTCTGCTTGATATGTCGGAGTTACTGAAAACTTGAATTGAATCAGCAAAATAAAATGCCATTAAGGGGTTGGTCTGGCGTAGATCTTTATATTTTAATGGGCTGTAGATAAATTCTATGTCGTTTCTTCTTCGTGCAGTGAACTCAATGGGGCTACGAACCAGTCGGCTGATTTGTTGTGCACGTTGGTTGCTTTTATCTATTTCGAGCAGACTTTTTAGGCTGTTGGCCCAGCTTTTGTCTAGTACCTGTATATGGCTTATTTTTCCGCCTTGCTGATTGAAAGCTTGGCTGAACTCAGACGCAAGTTTCATCCCCTTATTGGAATCGTAGGTTAGAACTGCACCTGTTTTAAGGTTTCTTTTGATGGCTTCTTTAGCCATGGTTTTTGCTTCATCTTCCGCTTGTAAGCCCATGAAAAATAGATTGCTTGGTAGTTCTTTTGTATTCGGGGAATTAAGCGCGATGGTTGGGTATTTTAGTTGAGGCAATGCTTGCAGTGCTTGTACATTCTTACTGTCGAGAGGGCCTAGGATTAAGTCGGCATGAATGTCGTTGTACGTTGAAATAAAGTTGCCTGAATTGCTGTTGATTATTTGTATATCAGGGCGAATATCAGGTGGCAGTTGGAAGCTTGCCATAATCAGTCCTTGGGTTATTGCTTTGCTTACATTTGCAAATTTTCCTTCTAGAGGGAGAAGTACTGCAATGGATTTAATTTGTGCTTGGTCGGGTAGAGGAAGGCTTCTTGCTTCTAGGGGGAGATTTAGACTGGCAGGGTGATTTGGATTGCTTGATAGCCATTGGGATAAGGCAATGCCTTTAAATTGAAGCTCTGTGTCATTTTTGATGATCAAAGCTAGCTCTAACCAGCCCTTTATTAATTCAGATTGCGTGTTCTTGATGTTGATTGCCAGCTGCTCAGAGGGTTGTGTTGATGTTATTTCCCACAGTGTAAAGTTAAGCTCTTGGCGTTGTGTCTCTGAGAGAATTGGCTCTAGGTGATCAAGTAGCGATATGGCGTTTGAAAGTTTGCCTTTCTTGGCTAGTAATTCAGCATAGCTTCTTTGCCAAAGCCATTGATTCTCTTCGTTAAGAGTAGATAGTGCATCAGACGTCATTTGTTCAAACCAAAACGGAGCCTGTGCCGCATTTGTGTATGAAATGCATTGAGATTGAAGGAATATAAATTTGGCTTGATGAATATGATCTAGATGGTTTGTATTTGTTGTATTTTGAAGTGTTGTTGAGCACGAGTTAAAGTCTTTGGCGAGGAAGTATTCATTTGCTGCGGCAATCTTTAGCTCTGTTTTATGTGGCTCAAGCGCGATGTTTGCTTGAGATAGAAGTGATTCTGCTTTTGAGTATTGTGTAGATGTAGTCTCAGTGTTTGTGTTTGGAGTTGATGCACAGGCAGACAGGAGGATAAGGAACCCATATACTAGCGCTTTTATTATCACTGAAGTGGATTGAGTATTAACTATGGTCACGGGATCCTCTGAGCCAGTTTTGTATATAGTGCCTACACCTATAGGTAATCTTGATGATATCTCGCAGCGTTGCCTTGCTGTGCTGAGTGAGGCTGATTTAATAGCTTGCGAGGATACCAGACACAGTAGCAGATTGCTTGATCATTATTCCATAAAGACGCCTTTGACGGCACTTCACGATCATAATGAACGAGGGAAATCAGATTGGATTGTTAGTCGGTTAGAGGAAGGTACCAGTATTGCGTTAATAAGTGACGCAGGAACGCCTTTGATATCCGATCCAGGGTATCATTTAGTGAATAAAGTTCGGGAGGCAGGGTTTAGAGTCTCTCCTTTACCAGGGGCGTGTGCAGCTATTACGGCGCTGAGCGCAAGTGGCTTGCCAACCGATCAATTCACTTTTGTGGGCTTTCTACCTGCCAAGAGTGGGCAAAAGAAAGGGAAGCTTCAAGAGTTAGTTGCTGAGACTGCTACTTTAATATTCTATGAGTCTCCTCATCGCATTTTAGCAACCTTAGAGGATATGAGGGGTGTGTTGGGTGAAAGAGAGGTGGTTCTCGCCAGAGAAATCACTAAGACTTATGAAACTTTTCTTAATGGTTCATTTGATGAGTTGCTAGATGCTCTTAATAATGACTCGAATCAACAGAGAGGAGAGATGGTTTTGATGGTTTCTGGTGCCGATAAACGAGAGGTTAATGCTACTCTTGCAGGCTTGGATACTATGATTAAATCTTCTTTGAAGTACCTAGGGGTCAAGCAAACATCGTCCTTGTTGTCTGATATTACAGGCTTGAGAAAAAAAGAGATTTACCAGCGTGCTTTGGAGATATCAGAGTAGTTGAACTGAAACTGTTGAATGCTGATGGTATATACAGTATTATGCGGTTTCCAAGTCAGCTGGATAATCGCCGCTTTAACTATCTCGATAGTTGAAGGGGAGGAAAGTCCGGGCTCCATAGGGCAGGGTGCCAGGTAACGCCTGGGCGGTGAAAGCCGACGGCCAGTGCAGCAGAGAGTATACCGCCTAAGCTCAGTAGAGCCGGTAAGGGTGAAATGGTGCGGTAAGAGCGCACCGCGCAGCTGGTAACAGTCTGCGGCGATGGTAAACCCCACTCGGAGCAAGACCAAATAGGAATCCATTTGCTGTGGCCCACAGTGGATTCGGGTAGGTTGCTTGAGCTTTTTGGCGACAAAAAGCCTAGATGAATGATTATCCTCGACAAAACCCGGCTTATAGGCTGGCTTGGAACTTTTCTTTGTTATATTCCTTTTTTGTATTCCTTTCTCTCTTCTAATGAGACCTTAATCTAAACTTAAAGTAATTTCTTAGGTTTGGCTTTTATCTGTTTGTTTATTTTGTGTTTTTCTGTGAAAAGATGTTTTCGAATAAAACCTATCTCTTTGATTTTTATGGTTTTTGTGTTTTCTTCCTTTTAATGTAATTACTTGCAAAAAGTCAATAGTCTTCTTATAGTGTCGAAATGTGGGGGAAAGTGGATAAAAGTGGTTCTTTCTGGAAAAAGAGTCGCAAGGTGGGGTTAAGTGTTCAGAGGTGTAAGCTCAATCAATATGGATGGCAAGGGACGCATGGCGTTTCCTACACGTTATCGTGAGCGATTGATGGAGCAGTTCGATGGTAATTTGGTAATTACTATTGATACCGAAGAGCGATGCTTACTCATTTATCCATTGACCGAATGGGAAGTGATTGAGAAAAAAATTGAATCACTTCCAAGTTTTAATCGTGCTGCTCGTAGAATTCAACGCTTATTGATTGGACATGCAACTGATTTAGAGTTGGATGCTAGTGGACGGGTTTTATTGCCTGCACCATTACGGGATTACGCAAGTCTCGATAAAAAATTGATGTTGATTGGTCAGGGTAAAAAGTTTGAGCTTTGGAGCGAAGAACTCTGGGAGCGGTGTAGAGATGAATATCTGGATGATGGCTCCGATGGAGATGCGTTACCAGAAGAGATGATGAATTTATCGCTTTGATGATCGAAAAAAAGTTTAAACATGAAACGGTTTTGTTGGATGAAGCTGTTTACTTACTGCTTCAACGCCCTGATGGCTTGTACATAGATGGTACATTTGGCCGGGGTGGCCACAGTCGTTTGATCTTATCTGGACTTGGCGACGAAGGTTCGTTAATTGGGTTTGATAAAGACCCTCAAGCTGTTGAAGTAGCTCAATCTTTGGTTGAGCAAGATGCTCGGTTTGATATAGAGCACAACAGTTTTGCCTCCTTGTTGGAGGTGATGAAAAGACGTGATGTTGTGGGGAAAGTGTCAGGCATCCTTGTTGATTTGGGTGTGTCTTCTCCTCAGTTAGATGATGCAAGTCGCGGCTTTAGCTTTTTAAAAAGTGGACCATTGGATATGCGTATGAACCCATCGGCGGGCCAATCGGCCGCCGACTGGGTTAATACAGCTGAAGAGTCTGAAATTGCGCGTATTCTTTGGGAATATGGTGATGAAAGGTTCTCAAGAAGAATTGCGCGTGCAATTGTTGCGCGTCGAGCAGAAACAGCGATTACAGATACGCTTGATCTGGCTAACTTGATTAGTAAGTCAGTGCCTAAGAAAGATAAGTTTAAGCATCCTGCGACGCGTTCTTTCCAGGCCATAAGAATACATGTGAATAATGAACTTGGTGATCTTAAGGCGCTTATGGAGCAGTCTTTAGAAGTGTTGGAGCCGGGTGGAAGTCTAGTAGTGATTAGTTTTCATTCGCTAGAGGATCGTATCGTCAAGAGGTTTATGAAAGAGCAGGCAAAAGGGAAGGCTTTACCTAAAGGCCTACCGATAACTGATGATCAGATTTTGAGAACGATGAAGTTGACTTGTAAGGCTTCAAAACCTGGTGATGAAGAGGTGAAACAAAACCCTCGTGCCAGAAGTGCCGTGCTTAGAGCCGCAATTAAACTTTAAATGAATAAAGAGTCGGAAGATAGCAAAGGGTTACGTGTTTCTTGGGCTAGTAAGATCCAAGAAAAATTACAGAGAGTTTGGTTAATAGAGTTAGATTTTCCCAAACAAATAATCTCACGTCAGTCCGTTTTTTTAGTTGTTCTGCTTGTGTTGATAATTTTGTCGTCACTTGCTGTTGTATATTCTGCTCATTATAGCCGTGGATTGTTTCATGAGCTTAAGTTGGCTAAGCAGCAGCGAGATTCATTGGAGACGGAGTGGGGGCAGCTTCTTTTAGAGCAAAGTGCTCTTTCTGCTCATACGCGAGTAGAGCAAGTGGCGATTAAACATCTGAATTTGTCACTTCCGGAAGCAGAGAATATTAAACTGGTAATGTCCCATGGGCGCTAGTGTTAAAGATAATAAGAAAGAGCGTCCAGAGCAGGAAACCGCTATTTATATGCCCCGTTGGCGGGCGCGTTTGGTTTTAATTGTAATTCTTTCTCTTTTATTTGGTTTGGGTTATCGCCTAATTTTTTTACAGGTGTCAGAGCAAGAATTTTTGAAAAACCAGGGCGACTTACGGATGGTTCGAACTGAAGTTGATCCCGCTCATAGGGGGATGATTTCTGATCGTAACGGTGAACCCTTAGCTGTTAGTACCCCTGTTGAGTCCATCTGGGTGAATCCTAGGTATTTTCCTGAGTTATCCAGTACTGAGTTGACAGAACTAGCATCTTTGTTGGACGTGCGCGAAGCTCCGTTAAGAAAGCGATTGAACGCTTCAAAGGGGCGTCGTTTTGTTTATTTGAAACGGCAGATGCCGCCAGAGCAAGCTGAAAAGGTCTTAGAGCTAGGGCTTAAAGGACTTTTTAGTCAAAGAGAATACAAACGGTATTATCCCGCAGGTGAAGTAACCTCGCACTTAATTGGTTTTACTAACACAGATGATGTCGGGCAAGAGGGCGTTGAGCTTGCTTTTAATAATTGGCTCAAAGGTGAGCCGGGTGAACGAAAAGTTATTAAGGATCTTCAGGGTCGAGTGATTCGACATATTAAGCAAGTGTCAGAGGCTAAAGATGGTCGGGACCTTGTTTTATCTGTTGATCTAAGACTTCAGTATTTAGCTTATAAAGCTTTGAAAGAGTCAGTAATTAAACATCAGGCTGAATCTGGTAGTGCGGTTGTTGTTGATGTTGAAACGGGTGAAGTTTTAGCGATGGTAAATCAGCCGTCTTATAATCCAAACGATCGTTCTCGACTTCGGGTTGGAGATCTAAGAAATAGAGCAATAACAGACACGTTTGAACCTGGATCGACGATTAAGCCATTTACTATTGCAACTGCGTTGGAATCGGGTAGATACGGCGCTAGTACGAAAGTAAATACTTCGCCAGGCTATATACGAGTAGGTAGAAAGACAATTAGAGATCACTCTAATTATGGCGTAATAGATTTAACGAGTATTGTAAAAAAATCAAGTAATGTTGGTACTACCAAATTGGCTCAGAACTTGGGCAGTGATTTGATTTGGCTGACGTTATTTAAAGCAGGGTTTGGCCAAGCTCCAGGAACAGGGTTTCCGGGAGAGGCTAACGGTATGCTGCCAATGCAACGTAAGTTTAGGCCGATTGAACTAGCCACATTGTCTTATGGCTACGGCTTGTCTTCAACGCCTTTGCAGTTGGCGGGAGCTTACACTGCTTTCGGGAATAACGGAGTTCGACCAGAGCTTTCTTTGATGACTCGGACTGACTCTGAAGTTCAGGAAGGAATTCGTAGCGAAAGAGTGATGACTGAGCGTGTGGCATCTCAAGTCTTGCTAATGTTAGAAACGGTTACCGAAAAAGGGGGGACAGCGACTCGAGCGGCTGTTCCTTTTTATCGCGTTGGAGGAAAAACAGGAACAGTGCATAAGGTTGGTCGAGGCGGATATCAAGATGATGAATATATCGCTTATTTTGCAGGAATCGCTCCTGTATCCAACCCTAAATACTCTGTGGTTGTAACTATTAATGGGCCTTCGGGAGATCGTTATTACGGCGGTGAAGTTGCAGCACCTGTGTTTTCAGAGATTATCAGTGCCGCTATGCGTTTAAATAATATACCACCCGATTCTTTAAAGGATCTTAAGTAAATGGCTGGAAGAGTGATCTGATATGCAGACACGACAAGTAATGTTAAGTGATTGCCTTGGTTGGCTTGCCCAAACCGAGGCTTTTGACGTTGTAGTGTCTGGAATTACTCTTGATAGTAGGGCTGTGAACGATGGCGATCTTTTTATTGCTGTTAAGGGATTGGTTGTTGATGGTAGAGCGTTCATTGAGCAAGCTTTTAATCATGGCGCTCGAGTCTGTTTTCGACAAGCAGAATCTCGGGGTGTTCAGAGATTAGAACAGTGTTGGATTATTGATGTTCCTAAATTGGATGAATTGTTGAGTGAAATAGCATCATGCTTTTTTGATAAGCCATCCAATAAAATGAGTGTTATAGGTGTTACAGGAACGAATGGTAAAACAACAGTAAGTCAGCTTTTAGGTCAGGCGTTTTTTCATGAAGGCCGAGTTGCTTCCGTTATTGGAACAGCCGGTAATGGTGTTTGGCCTCAGTTAGAAACCTCAACGCACACAACGCCTGATGCAGTGAGTTTGCAACGTTTATTTTATGAATTTGAACTGTTGAATTCGGATATAGTTGCAATGGAAGTTTCTTCACACGGTTTAGATCAGGGAAGGGTCAGAGAAATTGATTTTGATGTTGCTGTTTTTACAAACTTGACTCGGGATCACTTGGATTATCATGGCTCAATGGAAGCATACTCAGACGCTAAAGCGTTATTGTTTCAAGGTTCAAATCTGAAGACATCGGTGATAAATCTTGATGATGAGTTCGGTGTTGAGCTATTAAGTAAAGCTTGCGGGAATACAGTAAGCTTTAGCATCACTAATCCCTCTGCTGATGTGTACTGTAAGAAGTACAGCTTGTCGAAAGCAGGGGTTACTTTAGATGTTTCTACTCCTTGGGGGGAGGCGTCTTTGAGTTCGCCTTTAATCGGGCGGTTTAATATTTCGAATCTACTTGCTGTGATCTCTGTTCTAGGTTCGTTTGAGATAAGTCTAGATGTAATTTCTGAGTTAACGCCAAAGCTGGAATCTGTTGCAGGACGAATGGAACTTCTAGGATATGGACACACGCCAACAGTGATTGTTGATTATGCACACACTGGTGATGCATTAGAAAAAGCGTTGTTGGCTGTAAAAGAACACTGTCATGGCAAAGTTACGTGTGTATTTGGGTGTGGCGGTGATAGAGACACAGGAAAGCGCTCTGAGATGGGGCGAATTGCAGAGCGTATAGCTGATTCGGTTGTGGTGACTAATGATAACCCTAGAACAGAAGATGCGGACAAAATAATCGAAGACATTACGTCTGGTTTGGTTTCACCTGAATTAGTTCTTGTTGAGAAGAATAGAGAAGAAGCCATTCGTTTAGCTGTTCACGCTGCTCGGCCTGATGATTGGGTTGTTGTTGCGGGTAAAGGTCATGAAGATTATCAAGACGTAAATGGCATCAAATACCCATTTTCAGATATTGAAAAGTCTAATTTAGCGCTGTCGGAGTATCCAGTTAATGAAATTGAGTGATATTGCTATGGCTACTCACGGAAAGCTTATCGGTGAGGATTGTCATTTTTATGGCATTTGTACAGATTCAAGGTCAATCCAACGAGGCGAGCTGTTTATCGCTTTGGTTGGCGAAAAATTTGATGGACACAAATACATAAGTTCAGTCGCCGAGCTGGGCGCGTGTGCTGTTGTTGTTGATCGCGTTGTTGAGAGTGATGTACCTCAAATACTTGTTTCGGATACGTTGATTGCATTAGGTCTAATAGGTTCTTGTTTTGCCGTTAGTTCAGATGCTGAGTTAGTAGCTCTTACGGGCAGTTGTGGGAAAACCACGACAAAAGAAATGATTCGTTTAAGTTTGTCTCGTTTTGGAAGCGTGCATGCGACGCAGGGTAATTTTAACAACCATATTGGTGTTCCTCTTACGTTGGGTGCTCTAAAAAAAGAAAACCTGTATGGCGTTATTGAAATGGGGGCCAGTGGTTTAGACGAGATCAAGTACACGGTGTCTCTGATTAAGCCTAAAGTTGTTTTGATAACGAATGCCTCGCCAGCGCATTTAGAAGGGTTTGGTTCTTTTGAAAATATTGTTCAGGCGAAAGGTGAAATTATACGTTTCTCATCGCCTGATAGTTGCGTGGTTTTGAATAAAGATGATGCTTCGTACCAAGCTTGGCATAACATGCTGGATGGACGTAAAGAAGTAACATTCAGTGCAAGACCTGACTCTCAATCAGATGTTTATTTGGTTAGAAAAGAATCCTTGTCTGGCATTGGGTATTTGCTGGTGGTCAATGTTGATTCGATTCAAGTTGAATTTGAACTGCATGCTGCGGGCGACCACATGATTCAAAATGCGTTAGCAGCTTTAGCGGTTGCTTATGCATTAAAGGTTGATGTTTCTGTAGCTGCAAAAGGTTTGAGCTCTTTTCATCCAGTGAAAGGCCGTCTGTCTCCAATAAATGTGAATGGTTTTACTGTTTGGGATGACTCGTATAATGCGAACCCTCGTTCGGTGGAGGCTGCGATACAGGCAGTTGGTGAACAGAAAGGTGAAAAGTGGTTGGTTCTTGGTGCGTTAGCTGAATTGGGTGACAGTGCCGAATCGGCACATGCAGAGATTGGTGCATGTGCTTTGAAGAATAACTTTGATCGAGTTTTTGCGATAGGCCCGTTAGCTGAACGGGTTGTCGAACATGATGGTTTATTTGGCACTGCCTATAAAAAGACTGACATGGATGTCCTTATTTCTGATTTGCAGAATGATATTAAAGACGGACTTCATATTTTAGTGAAAGGCTCTAGAAGTGCTGGTATGGAAAAGGTCATTGAAGCGTTGCAAAGCGATTTTGATCAACAAAAAAATAACATAATTAAATAGGTATTTGTCATGTTGTTATGGCTGACTCAGTGGTTATCAGAATTTGCTAGTGGTTTTGCTGTTTTCCAGTATCTCACGCTTAGAGCAATTCTTGGTGTGTTAACGGCATTAGCGATTTCTTTGTTGTTAGGACCAGGTTTTATTAAGAAACTTCGGTACCATCAGATAGGACAGGCCATACGAACGGATGGCCCTCAGTCTCATTTGAGTAAAGCAGGTACTCCCACTATGGGGGGCGCCTTAATTCTAGTCGCCATTGTTGTGAGTACATTGCTTTGGGCTGATTTATCTAACTTCTATGTCTGGATTGTCTTATTGGTTACAGGCGTCTTTGGTGCTGTTGGTTGGGTTGATGATTATCGAAAAGTTGTAGAAAAAGATTCAAGAGGATTGCCTGCTCGCTGGAAGTATTTCTGGCAGTCTGCAGCAGGCTTGACTGCTGCCATAGCGCTTTATGCAACAACGGATAGCCCTGCTGAAACGCAGTTGATAATTCCGTTTTTTAAAGACTTTTATCTTGAGTTGGGATTAGGGTTTATTGTACTTGCTTACCTCGTGATTGTTGGGAGTAGTAATGCTGTAAATTTGACAGACGGTTTGGATGGTTTAGCCATTTTACCTACGGTTTTAGTGGCTGGCGCATTGGCAATATTTGCATACGTCTCAGGTCATGCTCATTTCGCTGATTATCTACACATCCCTTATATTCCAGGCAGTGGTGAGTTAGTTGTTATTTGCGGGGCGATGGTCGGCGCAGGTTTAGGGTTTCTTTGGTTTAATACATACCCTGCGCAGGTGTTCATGGGGGATGTAGGTGCATTAGCTCTGGGTGCTGCATTAGGCATTATGGCCGTGATTATTCGACAAGAAATAGTGCTGTTTATTATGGGGGGCGTGTTTGTAATGGAGACGTTGTCCGTAATTCTACAAGTAGCTTCGTTTAAATTAACGGGAAAGCGTATTTTCAGAATGGCTCCAATTCATCATCACTTTGAATTAAAGGGATGGCCTGAGCCGAAAGTAATTGTTCGATTCTGGATTATAACTGTGATCTTAGTGCTGTTTGGTTTGGCTACATTGAAACTGCGTTAGTTAAGAGTGTTCTAGGGTAAGGTGAATTCGGTGAGTTTAATTACAACTGATAAGTATTCGATCATTGTTGGTCTTGGAGTGTCTGGTCTGTCGTGTGCTCGATATTTTTCGCAGCAACAGAAAGAAGGCAACGGTCATCGGTTTCTTGTAATGGATACTCGAAACTCACCCCCGTTACTTGGGAAATTAAAAGACATATGTCCCGATGTAGAAGTCATTACAGGTGAGCTGGATTTTTCAATTCTGCAAGGGGCTACTGATGTTGTGGTCGGGCCAGGACTGGATACTAATCAATCGCCTTTTCGAGAGCTGATTGATTTAGGTGTGAATGTAATAGGCGATATTGAAATCTTTGCTAGAAAAAATGATGTTCCTGTTATTGCAATTACAGGCTCTAATGGTAAAAGCACGGTGACAACCTTAGTGGGAGAAATGGCTAAGGTAGCTGGTTTAGATGTCCGTGTGGGCGGTAATATTGGTGTCCCTGTTCTTGATTTATTAAAGTCTTCAGAAGCTGAGCTTTATGTTTTGGAATTGTCGAGCTTTCAGCTTGAGACGACAAAGAGCCTCAAGCCTAAAGTAGCTACAGTCTTGAATCTCCAAGAAGATCATATGGATCGATATGGCAATATGGTTGCGTATCATAAAAGTAAGCAGCGTATATATCGTCATTGCGAGAACTCTGTTTGGAACAAACAGGACATGCTTACTCAGCCATTGATGGGGGCAAGTTCAAAGTCGGTGGCATTTACTACACAGGAACCGGATTTAGCAGAGTTTGGTTTACGTGAGATAGAGGGAGAGCTTTGGTTAGTTAAAGGCTTAACATCTCTTGCTAAAGCGTCAGACTTAAAGATTCAAGGCACTCATAACTTAGCAAATGCTTTAGCAGGTCTTGCTCTTGGAGATGCCGCTGGTTTACCAATGGATTCAATGCTGAAGGCGTTAAAACAATTTAAAGGTTTGTCTCACCGTTGTGAATGGGTTGCTGATCTTAATGGGGTCACGTATGTAAATGATTCCAAGGGTACCAATGTTGGTGCAACTAAAGCGGCGATAAATGGTCTAGCTAAAGCTAAGAATATTATTTTGATTGCTGGTGGTGTGAGTAAGGGTGCTGATTTCAGTGATCTTATAGAGCCTATGCGTATGCATTGTAAAGGGCTAATTGTTTTTGGTGAAGATCAGGGGCGTATTTCTGATGTGGCTCCTGAAGGGCTATTGATAAAACATGCAGAAGACCTTGAAGGTGCTTTGGCTTTCGCTGAACAGCTATCTAACGTTGGAGATGTTGTTTTATTTTCTCCTGCTTGCGCGAGCTTTGATATGTTTCGTAATTTTGAACATAGAGGTCAGGTATTTATCGATTTAGTTCACGATTTAGGTAACGGCTGATGAATGCTCAAGTTGGGCCAGTTAATATGAACTCCTCATGGAGGCTACCTTTTGATGGGTGGCTCACATTGAGTGTGTTGTTGCTTTTAACTGTTGGAACGATTTGCATGACTTCAGCATCAACAGAAATCGCGTCAGGTAATTACCGTAACGAATTTTTTCATCTTAAAAGGCATCTAATATATTTGGCGTTAGGGCTGGTGTCTGCAATTGTTACTTTGTCTATTCCAATCCGCTTGTATCGTGAAATGAGCTGGTTGGCGCTAGGCGTTGGTTTTACATTGTTGGTGTTGGTTTTAGTTCCAGGGATTGGTCGTGATGTTAACGGTAGTACTCGTTGGATTGGGCTTGGCGGTTTTAATATTCAGGCTTCAGAAATTGCTAAAGTAAGTATGGTTATTTATACCGCTTCTTATTTAGTACGACATCTAGAAGAAGTAAGAAACAAGTACTCAGGTTTTTTGCGACCGGTATTGGTATTAGGCGCATTTGTTTTCTTACTGTTATTAGAGCCTGACTTTGGGGCGGCAGTAGTAATGCTCAGCTCATTTATGGCAATGATGTTTTTAGCGGGAGTCAGGGCATCTCATTTTTTTCTTTCGATCGTTGTTTGTTTGGTTGGGGTTGTTGGAATTGCCGTTTCTCAACCTTATCGTATGGCTAGGTTGCAGGCGTTTTTGAATCCGTGGGACGAAGAAATTCAGTTTGGAAGTGGTTACCAACTTACACAGGCTTTAATTGCATTTGGTCGAGGTGATTGGCTTGGTGTGGGTTTAGGCAATAGTATGCAGAAGTTGTATTTCCTGCCGGAAGCACATACTGATTTTGTATTTGCAATTATTGCTGAAGAACTCGGGACAGTAGGCGCTTTAGGTGTTTTAGCGTTGTTTGCAGTATTTGCGTGGCGGGCTATTACCATCGGTCGTAAGGCTGAGGAGAGCGGTCAATTATTTAATGCTTATATGGCATACGGTCTAGCCATGATATTTGCGATGCAAGCAATGATTAACATTGGAGTGAACACAGGAACTTTGCCAACGAAAGGGCTGACGTTACCGTTTTTGAGTTATGGGGGCAGTAGTTTGGTGATCAGCTGTATGGCAACCGCGATGATTTTGCGTATCGATTACGAGACTCGTTTACAAGCATTGAAGAGTCGTATTGCTCCGGAGAAGTCTAGCAATGAAGGGTAGTTGGTCTGGGAAAACTTTATTGGTTATGGCTGGTGGAACAGGTGGTCATATTTATCCTGCATTAGCTTGTGCTCAACTTGTATTAGCTCAAGGGGGGGCGGTTCATTGGCTAGGGACTAAGAAAGGTCTAGAGGCTGAAATAGTACCTACCGAGGGGCTTGATATCAGCTTTATTGATATATCAGGTTTGCGTGGGAATGGAGTTCTTGGTTGGTTGAAAGCGCCGTTTCGAATATTGAAAGCAATCGGCCAAGCGCTGCAGATTTATAGCAAAGTGAAGCCTGATGTTGTACTGGGTATGGGGGGATTTGTTACCGGTCCAGGTGGCATAGCTGCAAAGGCAAAAGGCATCCCTCTTGTAATTCATGAGCAGAATGCAATTCCTGGGATGACAAATAAGCTCTTAGCTCGAATTTCAAATCGAGTTTTGGAGGCGTTTCCTAAAACGTTTGAATTCGCTTCAGACTGTACGGGAAACCCAATCCGAAAGGATTTGATTTGTGATGCCTCTCCTAGCAGTAGAGGGGTTGGTGCAAGGGCTCAAATCAACATTCTTATTGTGGGTGGAAGTTTGGGTGCTGTGGCTATCAACAAGCTTGTGCCTGATGCGTTAGTTGATTTAGTGGATAAAGGGGTTCAGCTTTCTGTACTTCATCAAACAGGGAAGCTTAGTTTGGGCGATACCATTGAGTTATATAAAGAAAAGGGACTATCTGCTCAGGTTGTTCCTTATATCAAAGATATGAAAACAGCGTATATGGACGCTGATTTAGTGATTTGCCGATCGGGTGCTTTAACGGTTTCGGAACTTATGTCTGTTGGTGTTGCATCTATTTTAGTTCCTTTCCCATATGCGGTGGATGATCATCAAACTGCAAATGCAGGGTATTTAGAGCAAGTAGACGGTGGTGTTATTTGCCAACAGAGCGATACAAACTCTAAACAGCTAGGTTCGCTTATGATTGAATTAATCGAAAAACAACGTTTGTCGGTAATGGCGACTAACGCATGGAAGAGCCGGAAAACAGAAGCGGCAGAATTAGTGTTAGCGCATTGTCAGGAGTTAATTAATGTCTAGTGACAAACAAAAGATAAAATCTGCAGTTTGGGATGTACCTGAGATGCGCAGAATTCGTACCATCCATTTTGTTGGAATTGGTGGTGTAGGAATGTGCGGAATCGCTGAGGTGTTGTTGAACCAAGGGTATCGAATCACCGGATCTGATCTTAAAACATCAGCGAATACTGCAAGACTAGAAGCATTAGGTGCTCGTATTTTTATCGGTCATCAACCTGAGCACGTGGCAGGTTGCGATGTGATAGTTGTGTCCAGCGCTGTAGATACGACCAACCCCGAGGTTGCAGAAGCATTAAATACTCGAATACCTGTTGTTCCTAGAGCGGAAATGCTAGCTGAACTCATGCGTTACCGACATGGGATTGCTGTCGCTGGTACTCATGGCAAAACAACGACGACCAGCTTGGTCTCGTCTGTATTAGCGGAAGGTGGGTTAGATCCAACGTTTGTTATTGGCGGTAAGCTGAACAGTGCTGGTACCAATGCAAAGCTTGGAGCTAGTCGGTACCTAGTAGCTGAAGCAGATGAAAGTGATGCTTCATTTTTACATTTACAGCCAATGACTGCGATTGTGACTAATATCGATGCGGACCACATGGAGACATACGGTGGTGATTTTGCAAAGTTAGAACACACATTTATCGAGTTTTTACATAACCTTCCTTTTTATGGGTTGGCTGTTGTGTGCGTTGACGATCCTGTGATTGAGCAGTTGTTACCAAGGATTAGCCGTCAAACGGTTACTTACGGAATTGATAACACTGAAGCTGATTATCGAGCTACGAATATTGAACAGAACCAGAGTCAGGTTCGATTTACAGTAGTTCGTCCTGAAGGGCATGCTTCGTTAGATATAACTCTGAATATGCCAGGGCAACATAATGTTTTAAATGCTTTGGCAACCATTGCGGTGTCAACCGATGAAGGGATAAGCGATGAGTCAATCGTTAAAGGGTTAGCGCAATTTAATGGGGTAGGTAGACGTTTTCAAGTGTATGGCGAATATGAAACTGGCCAGGGTCAAGTGATGTTGGTTGATGATTACGGACACCATCCACGTGAAGTTGAAGTTACTATTGCTGCAATACGTGACGGCTGGCCGGATCGACGTTTAGTTACTTTATATCAGCCTCATCGTTATACCAGAACACGGGATCTGTATGAGGATTTTGTTCAAGTCTTATCAGAGACGGATTGTTTAGTTTTGATGGAAGTTTATCCTGCCGGTGAAAAAGTAGTGCCTGGTGCAGACGGTCGAAGCTTGTGCCGCAGCATTAGGCAAAGAGGCCAAGTCGATCCTGTTTTCATGGAGCGAGATGATGATCCTCTTAAGGTTCTATCGGGTGTACTGCGTAAGGGAGATATTCTTCTAACTCAGGGCGCAGGGGACATTGGAGCGCTTGCAGCAGGTTTGGCTGAAGCCAGTTTGGATTTAAGTAAAGCGAAGTAGGTGAGTATAGATCGTATGGGTATAGCTGATTCGTTTGGAAAAGTAGCTGTTTTATATGGTGGGAATTCAGCTGAACGAGATGTATCGCTGAAGAGTGGCGGTGCAGTTTGTGACGCGCTATCTAAGTCGAATGTCGACTTTGAGGCGATAGATGCAACCGGTGATTGGATGAGTCGTTTAATGGCTGGTCGTTTTGACCGAGTCTTTAACGCGTTGCATGGTCGTGGTGGTGAAGATGGGAAGGTTCAAGGTTTCTTAGAGTGCTTAGGCTTACCCTACACAGGGAGCGGAGTGGCTGCATCGGCAGTAGCCATGGATAAAGCACTGACTAAGCATATTTGGGTAGGTAATGGGATTCCAACCCCTAAATATACAGTGATAACAGAACAGACTGATATTTCGTTACTTTCTGAGACGCTATCGCTGCCTTTGATTGTAAAGCCTGCTCACGAAGGCTCAAGCATTGGTATGACCAAGGTCACTTCTTGGGATGAGCTGCCTTCTGCTATCGACAAAGCTCGTTCATTGGATGGTGATATTCTGGTCGAGCAATGGGTTACGGGCAGTGAGTATACAGTTGCTGTGTTAAATGGTGAGTCACTTCCTGTTATTAAACTGGAAACCGATCATAGCTTTTATGACTATGACGCAAAGTATTTATCTGACGATACCCGATATTTGTTGCCTTGTGGATTAAGTGAGGAAGAGGAAACAGGTTTGCGTGCGTTGGCGTTGAAAGCATTTAATGCGATTGATTGTCATGGTTGGGGTCGTGTTGATGTTATGCGTGATGATGCAACAGGTAATTTTTACTTGTTAGAAGTCAATACAGTACCAGGCATGACAGATCATAGCTTAGTGCCAATGGCTGCATCCGCGAAGGGTATGGACTTTAGGATGCTGGTTTTAGACGTGCTATCGAAGGCATCACTAAAAGGGTGATCCTGAATGTCTGGAAAACAAAAGTTGCCTGGGTCATCGACAAGAAGAGGTGCCAGTCGAGCTGTAGTAAATAAAGAACCGTCAAAACCTAAAATAAAGTTAAGGGTTTCGTGGTTAAAGCATATTCCATGGTCTGTTTTAACCGTTGTTATGCTTGTTTCAGGTTTTGTTTACAGTTCGATTTTTTTGGGTAAAGAGTTCTATGCATTTCTAGACCAACCGATAAGGAATGTCGTGGTTTCTGGTGATGTTGATCATGTCAATGTTGCTGCATTGAAAGAAAGTATATTAGAGTCTGGGAAATTAGGCTTTATTACATCGGATATGGAACGCTTAAGGGTTGAGGCGGAAGCCCTCGGCTGGGTTAAGACGGTAACGGTGACACGTTTTTGGCCTTATGGTGTTGAGTTGAGTTTGACAGAGCATACGCCTGTTGCCCGATGGGGAAAGGGGTCATTATTAAGCGCAGATGGTGAGGTGTTTGAGGTTGATGATACCAGTAAGTTTCAAAACCTGCCTGTTTTGCATGGGGCTTTAGGTCAAGAATTGGAATTGATGGCCACTTACAGTGATTTAAATCGGCAGCTTGCAGCGGCGGGTTTGATTATTGAGTCTTTAAAGCAGTCAAGCCGAGGTGCTTGGCAGTTAGTTTGCAGAAACCGCCTAAAGCTAAATCTTGGTCGGGATAGGGTTAACGAAAAAATAAGCAAGTTTGTCACAGTGTTTAAGTTATCACTGCACAAACAAGTAGAACAGATTGAACAAGTTGATTTGCGTTATACCAATGGTTTAGCGGTGGCTTGGAAGGCACCGAAAAAAGAATTAAAAGGTAAATCGCAACTAAAGGTTGGTTCATAAATTAGGGAATATCCGAATTTTAGTTCGGTGAAAAGAGGAAATGCCTAGCTATGGTTGCATCAGGAACCATGATTGTCGGTTTAGATATCGGGACATCTAAAGTTGTTGCCATTGTTGGGGCTACAGCGGATGACGGAAGTATAGAGATTGTCGGAATTGGCTCACACCCTTCGCGTGGAATGAAGAAAGGGGTAGTGGTAAATATTGAATCGACAGTGCAATCCATACAGCGTGCGGTTGAAGAAGCAGAGCTTATGGCTGGATGTGAGATACATTCTGTATTTGCTGGCATTGCTGGAAATCATATTCGCAGTATGAATTCACATGGCATTGTTGCTATTAAAGATCGAGAAGTAATGCAGGCTGATCTTGAGCGAGTAATTGAAGCAGCTAAAGCTGTAGCAATACCCGCTGACCAAAAGATTCTGCATATCCTGCCTCAAGAGTATGTGATTGATAACCAAGAAGGCATAAAAGAACCTCTTGGTATGTCAGGCGTTCGCTTGGAGGCCAAGGTACATTTGGTCACTTGTGCAGATAATGCTGCTCAGAACATTGAAAAATGCGTTCGTAGATGCAGTTTAGAAGTTGATGACGTCATTTTAGAGCAACTGGCATCAAGTTATGCCGTTTTGACGGAAGATGAAAAAGAGCTTGGTGTCTGCATGGTGGATATCGGTGGTGGTACTACAGACATTGCGGTGTTTACAGAAGGCGCTATTCGCCATACAGCTGTGATTCCTATTGCTGGTGACCAGGTTACGAACGACATTGCTATGGCGCTTCGTACACCTACTCAACATGCAGAAGAAATTAAGATGAAGTATGCCTGTGCATTGACAACCATTGCAGGTGCAGATGAAACAATTAAAGTGCCAAGTGTCGGTGATAGACCTCCTCGAGATCTATCTCGCCAAGCTTTGGCTGAAGTAGTCGAGCCTCGTTATGAAGAGTTGTTTACTTTAATTCAGGCTGAGCTTCGTAGAAGCGGTTTCGAAGATTTAATTCCAGCGGGTGTTGTACTGACTGGCGGTACAGCAAAGATGGAAGGTGTTGTTGAATTGGCAGAGGAAATTTTTCATATGCCAGTTCGTTTAGCAGTTCCTCAAGGTGTAACCGGATTAACGGACGTGGTTCGTAATCCAATCTATTCAACGGCAGTCGGGCTTTTGCAGTATGGTCGGAAAACGTTGGAAGAGAGTGCAGTGAGCTCAGGAGAGGTATTACACGCTTCAGAGGAAGAAGGTGTAGTGAGCAAACTGAAAAAATGGTTTCAAGGAAACTTTTAAAATACATAAACAATAAGAAGATTGCGTTCGTTTAAAGGAGAAACAAAATGTCTAATATGTTCGAACTGGTTGATAACGTTCCTAACCAGGCAACCATTAAGGTTGTTGGGGTCGGTGGCGGTGGTGGTAATGCCGTATGTTATATGGTGGACAACCACATTGAAGGGGTGGATTTTATCTGTGCAAACACAGACGCCCAAGCATTAAAGAAGAATATGACTAAAGCTATCTTGCAGTTAGGTAATGAGCTTACTAAAGGTCTTGGCGCTGGAGCTAACCCTGAAGTAGGCCGTCAAGCTGCACTGGAAGACCGAGATCGTATTGTAGAAGTACTGCATGGTACTGACATGGTATTTATTACTGCTGGTATGGGTGGCGGTACAGGTACTGGTGCTGCACCGATCGTAGCTGAAGTTGCTCGCGAAATGGGTATTCTAACCGTTGCGGTTGTTACTAAACCGTTCCCATTTGAAGGCCGTAAGAGAATGAAGATTGCGGAAGAAGGTATTAAAGAATTGTCACAGCACGTGGATTCTTTAATTACTATTCCAAATGAAAAGCTGCTTACTGTTTTAGGTAAAACAACAAGCTTAATGGATGCATTTAAAGCTGCAAATGATGTTCTATTAGGTGCTGTTCAGGGGATTGCTGACTTGATTACGCATCCAGGTGTGATTAACGTGGATTTCGCCGATGTGAAGACAGTCATGTCTGAAATGGGTTTAGCGATGATGGGAACCGGTGTTGCATCGGGTGAAGATCGAGCTGCCGAAGCTGCTGAACTCGCTATTCGTAGTCCGCTACTGGATGATATTGATCTGCACGGCGCTCGCGGTATTCTAGTAAACATTACTGGTGGCCCCGAATTAGGTTTGGGTGAGTTTGCTCAAGTAGGTGAAATCGTTGAAGATATTGCTTCTGAAACGGCGACAGTAGTTGTTGGTACTTCGATTGATCCTGAAATGACGGATGAAATTAAAGTAACCGTTGTTGCAACGGGTATTGGCAGCAGTTTAGCGGCTGAGAAACCTGTCAAAGTTGTTGATAATACAGCGAATAAAGCAGCTGATGGTCAGGTTGATTATCGTCAGTTAGATCGTCCGACGGTTATGCGTAACAAGCCTGTTGAAGATGCTGCTGAAGTTGCAAAGGTATCGGGTGGTGAGGACAGTATTGAATATCTTGATATTCCTGCTTTCTTACGACGCCAAGCTGATTAGGGCATCTACTCTAAATTTAGTAAAATACAGTGGATGAAGTGAGTGAATGCTGAATAGTAATTTGGTATACTCGCGCGCCTTTGCGTACTAACCTAGAATATTTGGTGGTTGCCATGATTAAACAGCGCACCTTGAAAAACAGTATTAGAGCCACTGGTGTAGGCTTACATTCGGGCAAGAAAGTATATTTGTCCTTAAAGCCTGCGCCTGTGAACACAGGGATTGTGTTTCGCCGAACAGACCTCGATGTGGTCGAAGGTATTGAGGCGAAGTATGACAATGTGGGTGATACCACGATGTCGACAACCCTGATTAAAGACAGTGTTCGAGTTGATACTGTGGAGCATTTGTTGTCGGCAATGGCTGGACTGGGTATTGATAATGCTTATGTCGAGTTGTCTGCACCAGAAGTTCCAATCATGGATGGTAGTGCAGGGCCGTTTGTATTTCTTCTTCAATCTGCAGGTATTGCTGAACAAGAAGCGGCTAAAGAATTTATACGTATCAAGAAGCCGATTGAGATTCGTGAAGGCGATAAATACGCGCGCTTTGAACCATTTGATGGTTTTAAAGTCACGTTTACTATCGATTTCAATCACCCCGTTGTAGATGAAGGGAACCAGAAGACATCTCTCGACTTCTCCAGCACTTCTTTTGTTAAAGAAGTGAGTCGAGCAAGAACCTTCGGTTTTATGAAGGACATTGAATTTCTTCGCTCTCAGAATCTAGCATTGGGCGGCAGCTTGAATAACGCTATTGTTGTTGATGAATTCTCTATTCTTAACGAAGACGGTTTACGTTATGAAGATGAGTTCGTGAAGCATAAGGTGTTGGACGCAGTAGGTGATTTATATCTTTTAGGTAAGAGTCTGATTGGTGAATATATCGGATTTAAATCTGGGCATGGTTTAAATAACTTATTATTGCGTGAGTTAATGACGCAAACAGATGCTTGGGAATTGGTTACTTTTGATGACGTTTCTGACGCTCCAATCAGTTATATCAAGCCAATTACTGCCTAAAATTGGTAACTTAGACGAACGCTAAATTTGCTGTCAGCTATGCTGACAGCTTTTTTTGTTTGGATTTGTAAAAGTTAACGATTTGGTAGGTTATATTTTTCTCATAATATATACTGTGTTGGTCGAAGTTTATTTTGTAAGCATCTAATGAATATTGTTTTTATTAGCAGAACACATGGTCAATCTTTAACGTACTCAATGAACGGCAAACGTTTATTGGTGTCTTTGTTGTTTCTGATTTTTGTCCTTTCTGGAATTACTTATGCTGGCTTTTATTACGCAAAAAGCCAACAATCTGATGTTCTTACCCCTGATATGATTTCTCGTTGGTCTCAAGAGTTGAGCGACCAAAAAGAAGAAGTCGTTGCGCAAAGAATGATTTCATCCCAAAAAATCGATGCTCTATCTGTAAAGATGGGAGAACTGCAAGCGCGTTTATTGAGACTCGAAGGTCTTGGCGAGCGTTTAACTCAGATGGCAGAAATCGATACGAACGAGTTTGATTTTGCTTCTGGCCCTGGTATGGGTGGTCCATCTGATATGCTTGATGAATATTACCAAGCCCCTACTTTGAAAGATGCTCTGGATCAATTACAAGAACGAATTGTCGATCGACAACAGCAAATTGAAGTGTTGCATTCTTTACTGAGTGATCGAGAGTTCAAAAAGGATATCTTTCTTGCAGGCCGACCTATCAAGAAAGGGTGGATGTCTTCCCGTTACGGTAAACGCAGAGACCCTTTTCATGGGCGAATAGCGTGGCACGCAGGGGTTGATTTCGCGGGGAAAGATGGCAGTGAAATTATTTCAGTTGCGGCTGGTGTCGTTACTTGGGCTGAAAAACGTTACGGCTACGGTTTGCTTGTTGAAATAAATCATGGAAATGGCTATTCCTCTCGTTACGCTCACTGTAAAGAAATTAAGGTGAAAGTAGGGGATGTGGTATCAAAAAATGAAACAGTTGCATTAATGGGTAGTACTGGCCGATCTACGGGGCCACATGTTCATTTTGAAGTCCTAAAAAACAACCGACAGGTTGATCCAGCCCGTTTTATTCATCGCGCAAGTCGATAGCGTTAAACAGCTATTGGTATTCTTCATAAAATCCTTTTATTATCTGTTCCCTATTGTAACAAGAATCAGGTATAACAACCTGAGCTTAACTTGGTTTTAAACCAATATAAGAAAATAATGTAAACCAAGTGTTCAGCACTTAACGGAAATTCACAGAAGGCTTCTATGTTTGCACCCCTGGTAAGAAAGCTCTTTGGTAGCAAGAATGATCGTGAAATTAAACGATTAAGAAAAATCGTAGTAAATATTAATGATATGGAAGCGGATTATGTTGCGCTTTCTGACGATCAGTTAGTAGCTAAGACTGCTGAATTCAAGAAGAGAGTGGCCGAGGGCGAACTTCTCGATGCTATTCTGCCTGAAGCTTTTGCTGTAGTTCGAGAAGCTGGTAAGCGTGTCATGGGTATGCGCCACTTTGATGTGCAGCTTATCGGTGGGATGACATTGCACGGCGGTAACATCGCCGAAATGAGAACGGGTGAAGGTAAAACACTTGTTGCTACTCTCCCTGTTTATTTGAACGCACTGTCGGATAAAGGCGTACACGTTGTAACGGTGAACGATTACCTAGCTAAGCGTGACTCAGAGTGGATGGGGCGTCTCTATAACTTTCTAGGTTTATCTGTAGGTGTTGTGTATTCAGGTCAAAACCCTGAAGAGAAAAAGGCGGCTTACCAGGCTGATATCACTTACGGTACAAACAATGAATTTGGCTTTGATTACCTGCGAGATAATATGGCCTTCCGTAAGGAAGAGCAGGTTATGCGAGGCCTTAACTTTGTCGTAGTGGATGAAGTTGACTCCATTTTAATTGATGAAGCGCGTACACCTCTCGTTATTTCTGGTCCGGTTGCTGATAACGCAGCACTCTATACAAGCATTAATGCTCTAATTCCAAAGTTAGAACTTCAAGAAGAAGGCGCAGCAGAAGGGCATTATACTTACGATGAGAAACAGAAATCTCTTGAGCTAACCGAAGACGGCCATTCGTTTGTTGAAGCACTTTTAATTGAAGCAGAATTATTGGATGAAGGGGCCAGTTTATACGCGCCTCAGAACTTGAATCTACTTCATCACGTATATGCAGGTTTGAAAGCTCACGTTATGTTCCATATTAACGTTGAGTATATTGTTCAGAATAAACAAATTGTCATTATTGATGAGCACACCGGACGAACCATGCCGGGACGTCGCTGGGGTGAAGGTATCCATCAGGCGATTGAAGCGAAAGAAGGCATTCAAATTCAAGCCGAAAGCCAGACATTGGCTTCTACTACTTTCCAGAACTTCTTCCGTTTGTATAACACGCTGTCAGGCATGACGGGTACGGCAGATACAGAAGCGTTTGAATTTCAGCAGATTTACGGGCTAGACGTAATAGTAATACCTGCAAATAAAGTACCTGAGAGAAAAGACTTTAATGATTTGGTTTATTTAACCAAAGAAGAGAAGTATGCCGCGATTATTGATGAGGTGCGTGATTGTGTTGCTGCAGGTCGTCCTCTTCTAGTGGGTACTGCATCGATTGAAACCTCTGAGTATCTATCTACTTTATTGAAGAAAGATAAAATTCCTCATAATGTCTTGAACGCAAAGCATCACGGTCAAGAAGCAGACATTATTTCACAAGCTGGTATTCCAGGTGCGGTAACTATCGCTACTAACATGGCTGGTCGTGGTACTGATATTGTATTAGGTGGTAACTGGGAAGCTGAAGTTGCGAAGCTTAAAGACCCAAGTGAAGAGAAAATAAACCAGATTCGTACTGAATGGCAAAAGCGTCATGAAGCGGTTCTGAGTGCTGGTGGTTTACATGTTGTTGGCTCTGAGAGACATGAATCTCGACGTATTGATAACCAGCTTCGTGGTCGATCAGGTCGTCAGGGCGATGCCGGGTCTACTCGATTCTTCTTATCCTTAGAAGATGATTTGATGCGTATTTTTGCTTCTGATCGAGTTAAGAACTTTATGCAAGCACTGGGCATGCAGCAAGGTGAAGCGATTGAGCACCGTATGGTCAGTAACGCGATCGAAAAAGCACAGCGTAAAGTTGAAGGACGCAACTTTGATATTCGTAAGCAGTTATTAGAATACGATGATGTTGCTAACGATCAGCGTACCGTTATCTATCAGCAGCGTCAGGAACTGATGGCTGGGGAAGACATTCAAGAAACCATTCAAGCGGTTCGGGATGATGTTCTTACGGATGCAGTGAGTTCTTTCATTCCTCCTCAAAGTTTGCACGAGCAGTGGGATGTGCCTGGATTAGAAGCTCATTTAAAATCTGAGTTTGCGATTGAACTACCCATCCAGCAATGGCTTGCTGATGATGAACGTCTATATGAAGAGACGTTACGCGAGAAAATAGCGAAGGAAATTTCTTCTGTTTATACTGCGAAAGAAGATATTGCCGGTGCTGAAACACTGCGTGGGTTTGAAAAACAAGTGATGTTGCAGGTCGTTGATACCATGTGGAAAGAGCACTTGGCTACGATGGATCATCTTCGTCAAGGCATTCACCTTCGCGGATACGCTCAGAAAAATCCGAAGCAAGAGTATAAGCGTGAATCGTTTGAATTGTTTCAACAGCTATTGAGCGACATTAAACAAGATGTAGTTCGAATTCTTTGTCATGTTCAGGTTCAAAAACCTGAAGAAGTTGAAGAAATGGAACGACAGCGCCAAGAGCAGCAAGAACAGAATAAAGTTGAATACCGTCATGACTCTGCAGGATCCATTGCAGGGGAAGAAGGCGAGCAAAGTAGCCCTGATCAATCGGAGGCAGAGCAGCCTTTCGTAAGAGATGGCGTTAAAGTTGGTCGTAATGACCCTTGTCCGTGTGGATCAGGTAAGAAGTTTAAGCAATGTCATGGCAAGATCTGATGTGAGTTACACTTGATTGTTTAGATCAAGTCAAAAAGTTTAATTACCACTGAGCTTTAAGTGGTTGTTCATAAAGGGCCTATTTAGGCTCTTTTTGTTTCATTAATATATAGCGCCTGTTGAGATTATTTATTATGGCTACCGGAAACCCGAACTTATCTCCCCTTACACCAATATCCGGTGTGAGAATATCGACAATCTCAGCTGGGATTAAAACGCCAGGACGAGATGATCTTGTCGTATTTGAAATCTCTGAAAAAAGTCACGTTGCGGGTGTGTTTACTAAAAATCGATTTTGCGCAGCTCCTGTTACTCTTTCTAAGAAACACTTAGCGGAGGCTAAAGCTCGTTACTTGGTCATTAATACGGGCAATGCGAATGCAGGCACGGGTGAGCAGGGCATGCTTGATGCTGTATCAACGTGTGAATCTTTAGCTGTATTAATGGGCGTCGATGCGAATCAAGTTTTACCTTTCTCCACTGGCGTTATAGGTGAAAACCTCCCGATGGATCGACTATTGGCAGGATTACCAAATGCAGAATCTAATTTGACAGAAGATGGCTGGGTTAAAGCAGCCTCGGGGATTATGACCACGGATACACGCCCAAAAGGTGCTTCGGTAACGTTTGAGTATCAAGGTAAGCCGATTACTATTACGGGGATTTCTAAGGGCGCAGGCATGATAAAACCTAACATGGCGACGATGTTAGGGTTTGTTGCTACAGATGCATCGATCTCTCCTGAGTTACTCCAAGGCTTACTGTCTGAGACTGCAACGAAGTCATTTAACCGGATTACTGTTGATAGTGACACCTCTACCAATGACTCGTGTATTTTGATCGCTACAGGTGAATCGGAAGCCGCCCCTATTGAGTCAGAAGAAAGCGAGTTATATGGCATATTTAAAACAGAGCTAAAAGCGTTGATGATTGATTTGGCTCAAGCAATTATCCGTGATGGAGAAGGGGCTACGAAGTTTGTCTCTGTTCAAGTGGACAGCGCAGTTTCTGAAGAGGAAGCGCTTGAAGTGGCATATACCGTTGCGCACTCTCCTTTAGTGAAAACAGCATTGTTTGCATGTGACCCTAACTGGGGCAGAATCTTAGCTGCTGTGGGCAGAGCAAATATTGCAGAATTTGATTTAACCCAGCTGGCTATTTATCTAGACGATGTGTGTATTGTTGAAAAGGGATGTAGAGCTCAAAGCTATACTGAAGCGGCCGGACAAGACGTCATGAACCGAGAAGACATTACCATTCGAATAGATATGGCATCGGGCAGTGACTCTGAAACCGTTTGGACGAGTGATTTATCACACGACTATGTAACAATTAATGCTGAATACCGTACTTAGTAATGTTAAGCCTTCCAATTGGAAGGCTTTTTATTTTGTGATAACCGTCTAAAAGGGAACTTAAGATGGATAACTCGACTGAAAGTAAAGAGCACTCGCCTACCGAACAGATAATATCTAACATCCCTTTCAAGTTTACGGGTAAAGGTGCTGAGTTTTTTAAAATATGGGTCGTGAATATATTCTTGAGTATTATTACTTTAGGCATATATTCGGCATGGGCCAAAGTTCGAACGAATCAATACTTCTATGCGAACACCTTGCTTGATGGATCGAGCTTTCAGTATTTAGCAAAGCCAATTAATATCTTAAAAGGTCGTATAGTGGCCTTTGCTTTACTTATTTTATACTCAGTCGTTCAGAATATATTTCCTCAATATTTACCTTATACATTTGTTCTTTTGATGCTGAGTATTCCTGCGTTAATTGTTTTGTCTATGTCCTTCAGACTTAAAAATAGTGCTTATCGGAAAGTCTCATTTCACTTTCATAGGAATTTTAAACAGGCGTATATAATTTTCGCGGTGCCTGTTTTACTTGTCATTCTTGCTGTTGTTCCTCAACTAATTCATGAGCAGTCTGAAGCGGTTCAAAATGCCGCTATTTACAATGAAATGATTGTAGATGCTTATGAGGATGATGAACTGACGATGGATGAAGAGAGTGAATTAAAGGCCTTTGCTCTTGATCATGGCTTAACGCTTGATAAAGATGGCGTGGCGGAAGCGCCAACCGTGTCTTTCTGGATATTCTTACCTATGTTGATTGTTTTCTTGTTGTATCCATTATGGGAACAGGTTTTTACTGGGTTTAAAATTAATAGCAGTCGTTTTGGTCAGTCAAAGTTCAGCTTCAGTGCTGGTATTTGGGACTACTATAAGATGTATTTGCTGGGCTTGGGTGTGACGATAGGTGTGGTTGTATTTGTTCTGGTTTTAGTGGCTGGGATAAAGAGCCTACTGGATACGCAAGACTTGTTTAAATCCATAGGCTTAATGAGCGTTGCAATAGGGGGGCTGGCTTTACCTGCTTTTTTACTGTTGCAAGCTTATGTTGCTGTTTATAAACAGAACCTAATGCTGAACAATACATCTTTAGATCATGTCAAATTGATCTCGACGATGGAGCCATTAGCGCTATGGTGGATTTATCTTTCAAATACCTTAGCTATAGTCTTGTCTCTGGGGTTAGCGATACCTTGGACGCATGTTAGAACAGCTCGATATAAGGCAGAGCAAACTCGTATTGTATGTCGTTCTTTAGATTCCTTTGTCGCGCTTCAGGAGAAAGAAAGAAATGCTTTGGGCGAGGAAATAGGTGAAGCATTTGATGTGGATATTGGATTCTAATGAGATTTGAAGCAGTCCTTCATAATGGCGCTAACACGCTCTCAGAAGCAGTGGTCGTAGACGTTCAGCAAGATGGGCGAGTTAAGATCTCACCTCGGTCCCTAACGTCGCCCATTAAGAGCTATGAGTTTGAGCATTGGTCGGAACTTGATGTGCAGCCTCGGCTTGCAAACACACCGAGGTTGATTGGTTTGCCTGAAGGAGGACAGCTTGAGTCAGTGGATAATGATTCAATTGATTCTCTACAAAAGTCATTCAGTCAAAGCATCCTGTATCGAACAATAGACCGATTAGAGCGGTCTTGGGGCGCTGTTCTGATTGGCTTGGTTACGACCGCAGTATTTTTTTGGGGCGGAGTAACATACGGTGTTCCAGCAGTGGCGAAAGTCGTAGCTCATGCAATTCCTGAAGAAGTTTTGTTTCCCTTAGGAGATGAAGTTCAAGCTTGGATGGATGAAGAGGTGTTTGAACCTTCGCAACTGTCCGTAGAGAAGCAACAATCCCTTGTTGACCTTTTTGATGATCAACTTGATGAGGGTCATCAGTATCATCTTCTTTTTAGGAAAAGTCCTAGAATTGGAGCCAATGCTCTCGCATTACCAAATAATGTAATTATTTTGACCGACGAGCTAGTGGCCCTTTCTGAAAATAATCAGCAGTTGCTTGCGGTACTTGCGCATGAGATTGGTCACTTAAAGAATCAGCACGCCATTCGTAGGTTACTTCAACAAGCAGGGTTAGCAGCAATGTTCATTGCTTTTACTGGGGATGTTTCCAGTATTAGTTCTATGGTGATTTATTTGCCTGGTTTATTGTTAGAGTTAGGGTACTCACGAGACTTCGAATATGAAGCGGATGAGTATGCCAGCGATTATATGGCATCCAATAATATTGATCAGAGCCACCTTATAGAAATTTTAAATCGCTTACATGAAAGTCATATAGCCATGGAAAGTGTTACTGGTGGCCCCTCAGAGAATCAAGATACGAACGACTCTGAGGCGGATAACAACCAGAGGTCTACATTTGATTACCTATCGACGCATCCTGCCGTTGAATCAAGAATTGAACGAATACGTAAGTTCCAACCATAACTGCTTATTAAAGAGAGAACCCCATGAAGTTAGTGCATGTGGCTGTTGCCGTAATACAGAGAGCTAATGGTGATATCTGCATTGCAAAGCGAGCTCAACATCAACATCAAGGAGGCCTTTGGGAGTTTCCTGGTGGAAAAGTGGAGGATGGTGAGTCATTAACTGAAGCTCTTCAAAGAGAAATTGAAGAAGAGTTGGGGATTCGAACCTTAAATCACACACCTCTAATCTCCATTAGGTATGAATACCCTGATAAGCATGTTCTCTTGGATGCTCACATAGTTGATCAGTTTGAGGGAGAGCCTCATGGTAAAGAAGGGCAGCCAGTTATTTGGTGTCCGAAGAGTGAACTGATCAATTATGAGTTTCCCGCTGCTAATTTTGGTATTTTAAATGCACTGTTGCTTCCAAAGCTCATGGCGATCGTAGATCGTGTGGATGAGTCCATACTTCAAAATTGGATAGAGAGTAGCAGTGTTGAGGCTAAGGGAATGTATTATCGGAGTACTGAAAGTGACGTACGGCAGCAAGATCTGCTTCAGCGTCTTAAAGATGAAGGTTTCTTAGTCACTCAGAAGCGCTTTCCTGGGTACAGTGGCGATACTCTTCATTTATCAAGTGGCAACTTATTAAAGACGGAGATCCGCCCTTCTGTTAAATGGTTATCTGCATCATGTCATAACAAAGAAGAAGTTCTTAAAGCAAATCAGCTTGAGGTGGATTTTATTTTTCTATCGCCGGTTAAAGCGACGCCGACTCACCCTGAGGTTTCAGGTATAGGGTGGAACGTTTTCAGTGAATTAGCGGAATTAGCGCATATGCCTGTGTATGCACTGGGTGGCCTTTCACCTAATGACTTGGATGAGGCTAAGGCCTTTGGGGCTCAAGGTGTTGCAGGAATTAGGGCGTTTTAATTCGATAAACGTTCGATGAGTTAGAACGTCCCTTCTTCTGAAAAGTGGTCGTCAAACCCTTCTTGATCGCCCTCTATCTTATGATCTTCACTGGCCCAGGCACCTAAGTCGATCATTTTGCAGCGCTTGTTGCAGAAGGGAAAGTCAGGGAACTTCTTTGTGTCGTATTGTGTTGGTGCCGAACAGGTAGGGCATTTGAATAGTTTTATTTCACTTTCGCTCATAATAAATTATCTACTGAATTTTGGACGTTAGTCGTTAATGATAAATGATGTTCGTTACTATAAGGTCATGAATTCATGATGAAGCTTTTCAATTTTTTCTTTTAGTTCAGCAATCCCAGAGCTGTTATCAATTATGAAGTCAGCACGTTTGATCTTTTCTGCTCTGGGCATCTGGGCATCAATGATTTTCTGAATTTGTTCTTCTGAATTGTTATCTCTTGAACAGCCTCGCGATATTTGCAACTCGACCGGAACATCGACCAACAGGGTTTTATGAACCATCTCATGCTGATCGGTTTCGAATAACAGCGGGCTTTCGAGAATTGCGTATTCGGAGGTCGCATTGCCAAGATCCGTTTCGATGTCTTGGCGAATTAAAGGATGCAGTAACTTCTCTAACCAGTCTTTTTGAGTACTGTCGCTAAAGATCGTGGTTCTGAGTTTAGCTCTGTCTAGACTGCCATCGGGGAGAAGAATATCTGAGCCAAAATGTGACTCAATATTTTTTAATGCCGGCTTACCAATGCTAACAACATCACGTGCTTTTTGGTCTGCATCAACGATGTGAATGCCTTGTTTCGCAAACTCTTTGGCGACAGTGCTTTTCCCACTGCCGATACCGCCTGTAAGTCCGATGACTAGCATATTCGTAAAGCTCTCTGATTTAGTAATGAAGCATTATAAAAGAGCAGGGCTTTAAGGGGAATGCTTTGCTTTTTGCTGTATATCGGTTATTAGCTTGACTGTTCAAAAAATGCACTATACTACAATGTTAGTTGAATCAGGGTCTTAAGTTGTTTTCTTTAGGCTTTACTTAATAAAAGGGAGTTAACGTGAAGATCGGTCGCATGATTAGTCTCAGTTGGTTTGGCGGTACAGGCTCACAGGATGTGATTGCTAAGCAAGTCTCTGGGTTGCACCAAAAGACCGATGGTCTTTGGTTGTGTGTGGAACGAGATGGAGGCTCACCTAATCCAGGTACTCAGCTGATTGCACTTAATCTTGATCAGCGAGATGACTTGCAGTTGAGCCAGTTATTTTATGAAGAGTGCTTAACACCGTTGTTTCATCATCTGAGAAAAGGGTTTAGCTTTAATCAGCATCATTATCAGGCCTATCGACGCTGGAATAAGGGGTTAGCTGAAGCCTTGTCTGCGCTTTATCGTGAGGGTGATGTTCTTTGGCTACACGATGCGCATTGGATTCCTGTCGCACGCTATTTAAAACAAATTCAACCGAATCTTCCAATCGGTATTTCCTTTTCTTCTTCATTCTGTGGTTCAGAGGTGTTTGATACTTTGCCTGTGGCCAAAGAAGTCCTTGAGGATTTGCTTTACTTTGATTTAATTAATTTTGCGCGTGATTCAGACATACAAAGCTTCACTTGTTCTATGACAACGATTATGGGCGCAGTGACCTTGGCGGATAAACGCTTAAAGAAAGGTAATCAGATTATAAAAGTCGCTGCTTATCCCTCAGTCACTGCCATAGATGAAGCTTTATTGAAAACCTCTGTGGACCTCCCATTTGGAATGGCTTCGAGCGATAAGCTTATTTTATCGGTGGATATACCTTCATGGTTTTCAAATCGTACAAATAGAAATCAGGCGTATGAGCTTTTTTTGAAAGACAATTCAACGTTGGCGAAAGACATTGTGTTTGGGTCGATGATAACGCCATTCTCCATCAGTGCAGATCGCATTCGAAACCTCTTAAAGCGTTGGCAGAGTGATTTAGCTGACTTAAATGAGCAATGGCGCTCTTATTCTAGGAAGCCATTCAGAATGGCTCAGTGTAAAGACACCAATGTCTACGTGCCGTCTTTGTACCGTCAAGCGAAGGTCTTTATTGATTTAAGTCTTGGCTGCTACGCAAGCGGTAATCTTAACGAATTTTGGTCTGCTCAAGACATTGAAGATCCGGGTGTTTTGATTGTTTCTAAGTTGGCCATTGATGGCAATGACTTAAAAGGGGCTATTGTGGTCCATCCTTTAGATGTAGTGGGTGTTTCGCAGGCGATTAAACAGGCGTTATTAATGCCTTTGAGTGAACGGAAGCTGAGGTATGATCAGTTGGGTATGAAATTTAGATCGCTAAGCCCTGAGCGGCTAAAGGCCAAGTTTACATTTGATGTTGTGGATCAATCGAGGAAGAATCGTCAAGCCAACGTAATGTCGGCTCAACGGGAGGTCAGACCTGGTTTGTCTCACCATGTTTGAAGGTTATAGGAGTTGAAGCGGCGGTTCTTGAAGTCCGGAAAGCTGCTCTTTGAGTGCTAATATATGTTCAGACCAATACCTTTCTTGGCCAAACCAAGGGAAGTTATGATGAAAGGCAGGGTCATCCCATCGGCTTGCAAGCCATGCTGCGTAATGAAGCTGTCTAAGCGTTCTCATTGTTTCTACAAGCGGGACTTGCTGAGAGGGAAATTCAGCAAACATCTCATAGCCTTCTTTAATTTCACATAGCTGGGCTTCTTGTTGTGGCTTATCACCGGAGAGAAGCATCCAGATGTCTTGAATGGCAGGGCCTTCTCTGCAATCATCAAAATCCACAAATATTGATTTATCATCTCGGATTAAAATGTTTCCGGGATGGAAATCACCTTGCAGTCGAATCGGTGAGTGATCAACGGAGGCCCATCGTTCATCCATAATATCAAGAAGCTGTTTGGTCAGTACCTGATAAGGCTCTTCTAGGTAGCTCGGGAGCATACCTGATTGAGTAATGATTTTTGCGCTGTTATGTCCGAAGGTTTTTACGGACAGTTCAGGCCTAGTTTGAAACGGTTGAGCTTTGGCGATGGAGTGTATTCTACCTAATTGAGTGCCTACTTCGTAAAGCTGATCCAATTGATCAAGCTCCAGTGGTCTACCCGCTTTGCGCTCAAAAAGACAAAAGCTGAATGCGTCTTGCTCGAACAGTGTTTTGCCGTTGATATTCATGGGCGGAACAACACTTATATCTGCATTCGACAGCTCAATGAGGAAGTCATGTTCTTCCTGGATTTGATCCAGAGTCCATCGATTAGGGCGATATATTTTAATAATTATTGGTGTGCTGTCTTCAATGCCTACTTGATATACGCGGTTTTCATAACTATTGAGTGGGAATATGCGTCCATCTGAATAAAACCCGCAGGATTCTACAAAGTCGATGACTTTATCTTGAGTAAGCGCTTGATAAGGATGAGTCACGTTGTTTTTACCTGCATTGTTACTTCGATTGGATGCAGTCTATTTATATCGAGGTGTTCGAGCAACGGTTAATGTCAGAACTTGTTTAACGCCTTGGGCTTTTAAAATTTTACTGGCTTCATTTAAGCTTGCCCCCGTCGTCATGACATCATCAACAATAAGCACTGACTGCAACGATTCAATAGGCTTGAGTATTCTTTGAGGATGAAACTGGAAGTGCGCTGATGAGATGCGATTGGATCTGTTCTTACTTTTTTGAGTGCTTTTGAATATGGATTTCGAAAACACGTTTGGGTAAAAGGGGATCTTTGAACGACTCTGAATTGCTCTTGCTAAGGGATGAGAAGGTGTTTCTCCTCGTTTTATGGTCTTGATCGGTGAGCTGGGTATTGCAAAAATCGCATCAATATTGAATTGGTTGTATTTATGATAAAAGGCGGAAAATAACCACTGCTCGAGTTGGGTCGTATTGTTGTGCTTATTTTCTTTGTATCGAGACAGCCAGTGAGTTATAGGGTATTCATATTCAAATATACTGGCGGCTTGATCAAAACTGAATGGGGCGCTTTGGCAATGACCGCACATATCTAACATTGTGGACGTCGGAAGAGCGCAGGACTTGCAGTAATCTTTAATGAATGGAAGGTGAGACTGACAATCGTAACAGAAGCTCATTTTTGAGTTAGAAAGTTTGATTAAGCATAAAAAACAAAAGTTCATTATTTGACCAGATGTTAACTTGTTGTAATTCTAATAGTTGACAGGATTTTTTTGTCATTTAATATGGCATTCCAACATTAATTTCTTGAAAGTAACATCGGAAGAGAGCGGTATATGAATCTCGAGCAACTGGGTCAATTACGTCATAACTGGGAAGTATCAGAAGTAGAGGCTTTATTTGCTATGCCTTTTAATGACTTGATATTTCATGCTCAAACCGTTCATAGAAAAAACTTCAACCAGAATGAAGTTCAAGTCAGTACGTTGCTTTCAATTAAGACAGGTGCGTGCCCTGAAGACTGCAAGTATTGTCCCCAAAGCGGTCACTACACAACGGATCTTGAGAAAGAGAAGTTGATGAAAGTTGAAAAGGTATTGGAACAAGCTCGCAAGGCGAAAGAAATTGGTTCAACCCGCTTCTGTATGGGAGCTGCGTGGCGTTCTCCTACTAAGAAAGACATGCCTTACGTGATTGATATGATCAAAGGTGTTCGTGGTATGGGGATGGAAACTTGTATGACGTTGGGGATGCTTGATGCTGATCAATCGCAAGCACTTGCGGATGCTGGTTTAGATTACTACAACCATAACTTGGATACGTCACCAGAGTTTTACGGCAAGATCATTACAACTCGAACTTATGCAGATCGTTTATCTACTATTGATAATGTACGTAAAGCCGGTATGAAAGTATGTTCCGGTGGTATTTTGGGGCTAGGTGAAACAGAACTGGATCGAGCGGGTATGCTAATTCAGCTGGCTAACATGCCACAGCAGCCTGAAAGTGTACCTATTAATATGTTGGTTAAAGTAGAAGGCACTCCTTTTGCTGAGAATGAAGAACTGGATCCTATTGATTTTGTTCGTACCATTGCTGTAGCCCGAATCATGATGCCTGAGTCTCATGTTCGTCTGTCTGCTGGTCGTGAAGAAATGACGGATGAAATTCAAGCGTTGGCATTTTTCGCGGGTGCGAACTCAATTTTCTACGGTGAGAAGCTACTGACAACAAACAACCCTAGAGCGGATCAAGATAAGCAGTTGTTTGAACGACTGGGCATTAAGCCTGAGCAGCGTTGTGAAAAGCGTTCTGAAGAAGAGCAGGAAGCGGCACTCATCGATGCAGTCGAGAAACAGCAACACGATCACGTCTTTTATGATGCATCAGCGTAACTTTTAATGGCTGGCTTTGATGATTTACGCGAGTCTTTAGAGACTCGCAAGTCAGATCATTTATATCGCACCCGTCGTGTTATTTCCTCTGCACAAACGCCTCAGCAAACGGTATCAGGCAGGAAGGTCCTTTCTTTTTGCAGTAATGACTACCTCGGTTTAGCGAATCACCCTGACGTTAAAAATGCATTTATTTCTGCGGTTGAAGAGTATGGCGTTGGAAGCGGAGCCTCTCATTTAGTTAATGGTCACAGTGAGCTTCACCATCAACTTGAGTTAGCGCTTGCTGAGTTTACAGGTCGTGATCGAGCGGTCTTATTTTCTACTGGTTACATGGCGAATTTAGGTGCTATTTCAGCCCTTGTTAGCAAAGGTGATACGGTTATTGAAGATCGCTGGAACCATGCATCATTGATTGATGCCGGTTTAAATAGCGGTGCTTCATTCAAACGTTACCAGCATAATGATATGGCTTCTTTAGAGCGGCAGTTAACTTCAGCTGGAAGTGGCCGGAAGCTCATTGTTGCGGATGGGGTGTTCAGCATGGATGGAGATCTGGCCCCTCTGAATGAAGTTAGCCTACTTGCGGAAGAATATAATGCCTATCTTATGGTGGATGATGCGCATGGTTTAGGGACGCTAGGTGAGACAGGTGCTGGTGTAGCGGAACACTTTGGTTTAGATCAGGATAAATTGCCTGTTTTAATGGGGACGTTAGGGAAAGCATTTGGAACCTTTGGTGCTTTCGTCGCAGGTTCTGAAGAGGTCGTTGAAACCTTAATTCAGCATGCTAGGACGTATATTTATACTACGGCTTTACCGCCAGCAGTTGCGGCTGCAACTTTGGCGAGTCTTAATATAGTACGCAATGAGCGTTCACGAAGAGAGCACCTGACTCAGTTGATTCGTCGCTTTAAGTCGGGGGTGGATGCAATTGGATTTTGCTTAATGTCTTCGGAAACGGCAATCCAACCCATTGTTATTGGTTCGGAGAGCTTGGTTTTAGAGATTAGCCGAAAGTTAGAGTCAAGAGGGTTGTTAATTACCGCGATTAGGCCGCCAACCGTGCCAAAAGGAACATCTCGGTTAAGGGTGACGTTGTCTGCTTCACATACGCTCCAACAATTAGATGTGTTATTAACGGCTCTTAGCGACATTTATAACGAGCTATCAGCAAATCAGAAGGCTGAGCTGACTTGTGAGTTGAGTCCTAATAGACGTTAAGGTATTTATTTTCTATGGTTTCTGATTTGTCACAGGATGGACCTAAGCACATTTTTGTTCTTGGTGGTTGGGGTTGTGACGGTGCTTGGTTGGGTTCATTTTGCCAAGCGTTAAAACAAATGTTTCAAGCGAATGTTGAACAACTTGATTTACCTGGTTATCACAAAAGTTCCGATGATTCTGTTCCATTTGAGAAGACATTCGAAGACTGGGAGGCTTCAACGTTGCTCCGGTTGCAAGGCCTGCAAGATGTTTTAATTATTGGTTGGTCTTATGGTGGCATGCTAGCTCTTAGGTTGTCTCAGAAGCTTTCTTCCTTACCGAATGTTATTACATTAGGTTCTAGACCTAAGTTTATAGATGATGAATGTACTGTTTTTGATGAGCAAACAGCGAATCATTTTCTTGAGCGAGTACAGAGATCGGCTTCGAAAGGATTAAGTTATTTTATTGCTCTCACAGGTAAAGGTGAGCCTAAAGTCGAGATTAACTCGCTTAAGTCAGATATAGCCCTCTCTTTACCCGCTCGTGATGAGGTGTTGGTCGCATCTCTCAGACATTTGTATGCGTTGGATGTTTCTACAGAATGGAATCATCAATTGAGCAGTGGTCAGCTGTTTGATGTTTATTTTAGTAATGACAGCTTGATTAAGGTTACATCCCAAAGTTCCCTTTTGTTTGATGGTGGGCACTTATCGCCAGTGATTGAGTCAGAAAGGTTAGCTAAGTTTTTGTTGGGGTTATGTAGTAAGAATTCATCTCATTGATTCAAACTTTTTAGTTATTGGTAAAGATGTTAGATAAAAAGCAAATAGCCAAAACATTCGGGAAAAAGGCTGCCGAATACGATACTTATGCCCGCGTTCAAAAGTACGTTGGTAGCACACTTTTATCGAAATTTTCTGAACATGAGGTGTCGATTGAAGGACCTGTCCTCGATTTAGGCACGGGTTCTGGTTACTTTTTACCTGAGATAAAAAAACAGTTTCCTAATGATCCTTTGTTTGCTCTCGATTTATCGGAAGGGATGATTAAACATGCGTCCTCTAAATACTCTTCTCTATTGGCTGCTGCTGTGGTCTCGGACGCAGAGCACTTACCGTTTGTAGATAACTCGTTTGCTGTAATTTACTCAAGTATGGCCATCCAATGGTGTGAAGACATTGATGGTTTACTTAAAGAGCTGTGCCGAGTTGTAAAACCGGGCGGCTTAATTGTGTTTTCCACGCTTCTTCCTAAGACGTTATATGAACTTAAAGATGCTTGGCAGACCATTGATCAAGGTGCGCATGTGAATCGATTTTTAGATTCAGAGGTGATATTAGACGCGATGAATCAGAATGCGAACGTTGAACACTTTAAGTGTGAATTTGTGACGGCTCATTATTCTGATCTCAAAACCTTATTGCACAGTATCAAAGGTATAGGTGCAAATACGGTGGTTGATGGATCTAAAGCAATGTCCAAAGGCCAATATAAACAATTAATTAAAGCCTATGATCAGTGTCGTTCTGTTTCAGGGCAACTTCCAGCTACTTATGATGTGTGTTATGGCATTTTGCGTGTGGAGAAATAAGGACAATAAATGAATATAAGTCGCTATTCTGCTTTTGTTACAGGAACGGATACAGACGTTGGAAAAACAGTGGTGACCGCTGGATTATTAAAAGCGTTTGAAAAGGAAGGTTATACGACATTGGGATTAAAGCCTGTGTCTGCCGGTTGTGAAGTAACCGATGATGGGTTGCGTAATGAAGATGCGTTGTTACTACAGGCGGCTTCGACTGAGGCAGTTCGTTATGAGACAGTGAACCCCGTGGCTTATGAACCTGCAATAGCGCCTCATATCGCAGCCATGGAAAAAGGAAAACTGTTAACCGCCAGTGGCCTTGAGGGTTATGTTCGGGGAGCGATGTTAAAACCCGCCAAAGTTAAGCTAATTGAAGGTGCTGGTGGGTGGTTTACGCCTTTAAGTTATCGAGAAACTCTTGCCGATCTTGTTCAAAAATTACAAGTGCCCGTTATTCTTGTGGTAGGAATGCGACTCGGCTGTATCAATCATTCATTACTGACTTTTACTGCCATTCAGAAAAGTGGGTTAAAGGTCAGTGGCTGGGTTGCAAATAGAGTAGATCCTGATATGAGTCATTATAAGGAGAATTTTGAGACCTTAGAACAGATGATGGATGCCCCTTGCTTGGGCGAAGTTCCTTATTTGGAGGAGAAATCCGCTGTCTCTGTATCTGAGCATTTGGATGTGTCATGTCTCATAAATGGCCATTAATCGGATAATTTTTACTGATTAGGCCCTAAAAATTGGCGTATAGCTGTATTTTTTGATTAAATTATATACAGGTAGGTTGGTTTGGAGGTTGTATGGTTGGCGGAATTCTTAGTTCAGGCTTAGAGGGAATTGCCCGAAGTCGAGAGGGATTAAATCAAAGTGCTAAAACCATCGCTTCTGGTGGCCAAGCGGATGCAGCTCTAAATTCAGGAGTTGCACCTATAAATTCAGGAACAAATAACTCGAATACGGATCAAATGCTCGATGCCGTTGTTGATTTGAATGTTTACGAAGTGCAGTTTAAGGCCTCTGCTAAAGTAATTTCGACAGCAAATGAAACGGTCGGTACTTTATTAGACGAAATCGTTTAATTAGATGATTTAGTTTAACGTTAGACAAAAGAATTTAGTGATGTTGTTTTGAAATAGATTGGAAGGTGAATATTTAGATGCAAATTGGTTCTGTCTCTTATGTCAGTTTTGCGGAAACGAAAGATTCGGCGCAACTTTCAGCTCAAACTTCAGGGGAGTTAAGCGAGAGAGAGTCGACCGTGTCTGCTTTGAATGAACCAGAGCAAAGTGATGACTCTGGCAGTCAGTCAGAACAAAAACCATCCTCAGAAGCGATCGAACCCCGTTATACCGACCAAGAACTGGATCAAATCAGTCAGTTAGAAGCTCGTGACCGAGAAGTTCGTACTCATGAACAAGCGCATCAATCTGCTGGCGGGCAGTATGCCGGTGCCGCCAGTTTCACATACCAACGAGGGCCGGATGGTGTGAATTACGCCGTTGGTGGAGAGGTGCCAATTGACATTGCACCAATCGAAGGTAACCCTCAAGCGACCATTGAGAAAGCGGATACCGTTCGTCGGGCCGCATTGGCCCCAGCTGAACCGTCAGCACAAGACCGAGCGGTTGCTGCTCAGGCAGTTCAAATTAAGTTAGAGGCTCAAAGTGAAATTAGAAACACTGAGCTTGAGTCAGGAGAAAGTGACGAAGAATCTCTTGAAGAAAGTGATGGCTCGGTCGAAGGAAATGAAGCCGTTGTAGCGACAGATACAGAAACGCAACAAAGTAACTCAGATTCTTCAACTGAAGGTGAAACAGATGAGGCTGTTTCCCCTGAAATCTCTGATGGCTCCTTGTCTCCAGAGGATTTTACCTATCTTCTCGCATCTGATGTTGCGCGTAGAAATGCTCTCGCGGTGTTTGAAAATATCAATGCAGAGCCTCCTAAAATAAATCTAGACGAACTGGTTTGACCCTCGCGCTAGATCTTCTATATTCCTATCTGAGTTTTAACTAAGTAATTACGGCACCTTGACGTCTATTCACGACGACTTTCTTGCTGCTTTAGTTTGTTATTTTCTACGTCTTTTACTCTAGAGTAATTAGCCTAAACAGAGCTTTGTAATTAAAACAATTGTTTGAATTAGCTTGACAAAGATGGACTGCAAACGTATGTTTCAAACAACCGTTTGATAAGTTGGTTAAACTTTGAACAAATCAAGTTTAGCCTGAAAAGTGGGAACAGACGCTAATAACCTTATATTTAATAGCCTGTTCATTAACCTGAAATCATGCCGAGGAAGATATTATGCCAGATTACAAGGCTCCTTTACGCGACATGAAGTTCGTCATGGACGAACTACTTGACATGCCTACTCACTATCAAGCACTTGGTGCTGATGACTGTACTGAAGATATGGTTGATGCCATTCTTGCAGAAGGCGCAAAATTTTGTGAGAACGTTATTGCCCCGCTTAACCGCGTAGGTGATGAAGAAGGATGTACTTGGAGCGAGGATGGTGTAACAACTCCAACTGGCTTTAAAGAAGCATACCAGCAATATGTGGAAGGCGGCTGGCCTTCAATGACATGTGCTACTGAATACGGCGGACAAGGTCTTCCTTCTTCAGTTGGTATCGCTGTTAGTGAAATGGTTGGTGCAAGTAACTGGGCATGGGGCATGTACCCTGGTCTAAGTCACGGTGCTGTTGATACCGTTGAAATGCACGGTACAGAAGAACAGAAGCAAACTTACCTTACTAAGCTAATTTCAGGTGAGTGGACTGGTACTATGTGTTTGACTGAACCTCATTGTGGTTCGGATCTTGGTCTGCTAAAAACTAAAGCAGAGCCAAACGCAGATGGTAGCTTTAACATCACTGGTACTAAGATCTTTATTTCTGCTGGTGAGCACGACATGGCTGATAACATCATCCATATCTGTCTAGCTCGTCTTCCAGATGCACCAAAGGGTACTAAAGGTATCTCTTTGTTCATCGTACCAAAGATGATCCCGAAAGAAGACGGATCTGTTGGTGAGCGTAACGAAGTTACTTGTGGTTCTATTGAGCACAAAATGGGTATCCATGGTAACTCAACTTGCGTAATGAACTTCGATGGCGCTAAAGGTTGGTTGATCGGTCCTGAGAACAAAGGTTTGAACTGCATGTTCACCTTTATGAACTTTGCTCGTATCGGTACAGCTCTTCAGGGCAGTTCTGCAATGGAAGCATCTTATCAAGGTGCTCTAGCATATGCTAAAGATCGTCTAGCTATGCGTTCATTGACTGGCCCTAAAGCTCCTGAAAAAGGCGCTGATCCAATTATTGTTCACCCAGATGTTCGTCGTATGCTATTGACGATGAAGTCTTTAGGTGAAGGTGGTCGTGCATTGGCTTACATGACTGCTAAGCAAGCTGATATTGTTAAGTCTCCTAATGCAAGTGAAGAAGATCGTAAAGAAGCTGATGAGCTACTAGGTTTCTTGACTCCGATTGCTAAAGCATTTTTGACTGAAGTTGGTTTCGAATCTACTTCACACGGTATGCAGGTATTTGGTGGTCACGGTTTCATCGCTGAGTGGGGCATGGAACAGATCATGCGTGACGTTCGTATCTCTATGATGTACGAAGGAACAACTGGTATTCAGGCGCTTGATCTTCTTGGTCGTAAAGTACTAATGACTCAAGGTGAATCATTGAAGCGTTTCACTAAGATCGTTCATAAGTTCTGTAAAGAGAACGAAGGTAATGAATCGATCAGCCAGTTCACTGCACCTCTTGCTGAGCACATCAAAGAGTGGGGCGACCTTACTATGAAGATCGGTATGTCAGCGATGAAGAACCGTGATGAAGTAGGTGCTGCATCTGTAGATTTCTTGATGTACTCTGGTTATGTTACTTTGGCTTACTTCTGGGCAGAAATGGCCAAGGTAGCTCAAGACAAGCTAGCTGCAGGTACTGAAGAAGAAGCGTTCTATACTGCTAAGATTCAGACTGCTAAGTTCTATTTCGAGCGTATCTTACCTCGTACTCGTTCTCACGCTGTGACTATGTTGTCAGGCGCTGAAAACTTGATGGACATTGAAGAAGAAAACTTGTCTTTCGTATAAGTTTTTATCTTTATAAAAAAACCGCAGCCTTAGCTGCGGTTTTTTTGTTTTAAGTTATACTGCTGTTGTTTTTTCGGAATCTTTTTAACGAAAGCTGGAATGGATAACAGGTGAGTATGGACAGTCTTTGGTTTAAGAAATTTCTAGGGGTCGTTCGAGCTCCGTTTCTAAGTTTATCCTTTACCACCGTGTTTTTTGCTTGGTCTCTCGCGTTTTATCAAACAGGTTTTCCTTCGTTTATTGATGGTATTTTGGTTCTGGCTGCGGTTCTTTTCGCTCATATGGGGGTTAATGCGCTTAATGAATATCAGGACTATGTGTCTGGTTTAGATGATTCTACGTCTAGAACTTTATTCAGTGGAGGCAGCGGTACTTTGGTTGAATACCCTGAATTCCTGAATACAACCCGTTGGACGGCTCGAACATGTATTTCTATTTCGTTTGTGATAGGTGTGTGGTTTGTATTAAACGTTGGCATTGAACTATTGCCAGTGGGCGTGTTTGGTCTATGGCTGGTTGTTAACTATTCAACTCGAATACATCAAAATCCTTGGTTATGCTTGTTGGCTCCGGGTGTTGGGATTGGTCTCTTGGCTACGTTGGGGATCGTTTATATTTTGTCAGGGTATCTTTCTTGGGCGGTGGTTGTTTTAGCGATTAGCTTTGCTTTATTAATAGGGAATGTTTTGTTATTGAATCAATTTCCAGATATCGCTCCCGATAAGTCTGTAGATAGAAAACATCTGTGGATTACTTTCGGTGAAGCGTTTACCTTGGCCGTGTTTCGAGTGCAATTATTGGTCGCGTTTGGCATCGTCATCTTTGCTGTCTTTTTGGGCGCAGTGCCTTGGCTATGTATTTCTGTTTTGTTTGTATTGGTGTTTATTTACCCTATTTTTAAGAACACCCTTTCAGTCGTTAACTTAGAAAAAGAATTGCTTTCTACCTTGGGTAAGAATGTCATGCTGTGCCACCTTTTCCCGCTTTCCTTAGCCATATCCTTGATTATTTGTCGCCTGATAGGTTGACCAAGCGCCTGCTCGTTATACAAATGCTTCGTTATCTAGTAAAATCTCGCCCAATTTAAAAGAGTTGGCAATTTGGTGTTTAGCAAATTGCCTTCCTAATTGGTTGAAAGAGTAAAAAGCTGGAGACGAAAATGGCTGAATATAGAGCCCCTGTACGTGACATGCAGTTCCTTCTGAAGGATGTTTTTGAAGCAGATAAGCTTTGGGCAAGATTGCCTGGTGTTGCTGATGTTGTTGATCCTGAAACTGCGGATGCAATTTTAGAAGAAGCTTCAAAGATTGCTAATGAAGTACTTGCCCCTTTAAACCGCGAAGCGGATGAACAAGGTTCTAAGTGGGAAGATGGTAAAGTTACTCCTCCAGAAGGCTTTACAGAAGCGTATAAGACATATATTGAAGGCGGCTGGAACGGTCTAGGCGGAAATCCTGAGTTTGGTGGTATGGGAATGCCGAAAACACTTGTGGGTCAGTTCGAAGAAATGATCCAGGGTTCTAACATGTCGTTCGGTTTAGCTCCAATGCTGACTGCGGGTTCTTGTCTTTCAATTAATGCGCATGGTAGCCAAGAATTGAAAGAAAAGTATCTACCAAACATGTATTCAGGTGTTTGGTCTGGTGCAATGGATCTTACTGAGCCTCATTCAGGCACTGATTTGGGTATTATCCGTACTAAAGCAGAGCCAAATGCAGACGGTAGCTTCAACATCACAGGTACTAAGATCTTTATTACTTGGGGTGAGCATGACATGGCTGAGAACATCATTCATTTGGTGTTGGCAAAGCTTCCTGGTGCACCGAAGGGTCCTAAAGGTATCTCTTTATTCCTAGTTCCTAAGTTCCTAGTGAATGACGATGGTTCATTGGGCGAGCGTAATGACTTCTCTTGTGGTTCTATTGAGAAGAAGATGGGTATTAAAGCATCTGCTACGTGTGTTATGAACTACGACGGCGCAAAAGGCTGGTTGGTTGGTGAAGAAAACCAAGGTCTTGCATGTATGTTTACTATGATGAACTACGAGCGTTTGGCTGTGGGTATTCAGGGTATTGGTGCTGCGGAAGCGTCTTACCAGAGCGCTGTTGAATACGCTCGTGATCGTCTGCAAAGCCGTTCACCTACGGGTGCTAAAAACCCAGATAAAGAAGCAGATCCAATCATTGTTCACCCTGACGTTCGTCGTATGTTGCTTACAATGAAAGCATACACTGAAGCGGGTCGTGCATTCTCTACATACACATCATCTTGGTTAGATCGAGCTAAGTTTACTGATGATGGAGAAGAGAAGAAGCTTTCACAGGCGATGGTTGCCTTATTGACGCCAGTAGCTAAAGCGTTCTTGACTGATAAAGCACTTGAGTCTGCGATTGCTGGTCAGCAGGTATTTGGTGGTCACGGCTTTATTCGTGAGTGGGGCCAAGAGCAGCACGTTCGTGATATTCGTATTACTCAGATTTATGAAGGAGCTAACGGCATTCAGGCGCTAGACCTTATGGGTCGTAAAGTTGTGATGAATGACGGCGCTTTCTACAAGATCTTTGCTGATGAGATCAAAGCATTTGTTGCTGAAAACGAAGCGGATGCAGCGATGGCTGAATTCATTGAGCCATTAAAGTCTGCAGTTGCAAACCTAGATGACTTAACTGATTTTGTTGTGAATGCTTCTAAAGCAAATCCAAATGAAGTGGGTTCAGCATCTGTTGAATATCTGCACGTATTTGGCTTCACTGCATATTCATATATGTGGGCTAAGATGGCTAAAGCATCTCTTGTTAAGATTGCAGAAGGCGATACGAGTGGTTTCTACGAAGCGAAACTGTCTACAGGTCGTTTCTTTAACAAGCGTTTGCTACCGACTTATGAAGGTCTAACTACTTCAGTTAAGAACGGTGCGGATGTATTGTTTGAATTGGACGAAGAAAGCTTTATTTTCTAATCCGATTTTGACGCACACAAAAAAGCTCGCTTAGGCGAGCTTTTTTGTGTGTTTTAACTTGTGTTGGTAAAGGTTTCAGGCTCTGTAACTAAGTCCGCTTAGCGAGTAACGGTGATATCTAGATCTTTCACCGCATGAGGGTTATCAATAAACCTATTACGGCTTCCCTGAACTTTCTCAATAGCATTGTTTCTATCTATTTCAGCTTGATCTACAGGATCAAGTTCATTCCACTGTTTAAGCGTTTGAACATTACCAATGATAGGCAGGTTGTAAGCTTTGTTCATGTAAAAGATGATTCTGGCGATGTTGCCTTTGATGTCATCAGAGGGCTCAATGGCTTGAAACCCAGATTTGTATTCGCAGTTTAAATTTGGAAACTGATTATCTTGGTTGGGCAGCTCTGCGTATTTAGAGTTCCGGCGGTTTAATTCTACTCTGGGAGAGATAGGGTATATATTGTGAAGGTCGGATGCAGCGTATTTGTAGTCCGTGTTGGACTTTCTACAACGACTCTTGGTTCCGCAATCATACGTATCGATCATCCAATGGGTATTATAAATATGACCCGCGACGATACGCCTTGTTTTCCCTTCAAAGGGTTGTTTGCAGAAAAATGATTTTCCACCGTTCGAATACAGCTCATCCCAGAAAATATCTTTGGCCGCTTTTTTAGGGTCATCGATTTTGGTTTGCCCATCAGCAAGTACACTGTATGAAGCAAAGATACCTAGTGTCATAAGGGAGGCTGCTGCTATGCCTCTAGATCTCATCGGTTCAATCCCTACTTTCGTTTGTTATTTTTTTAGATTGAGAACAGTGTAACAGTCTTGGATGTAATTTAAAGATGTTAAAGTGAATAATTTGACAGTCTTATGGGATTATGTCATACGTTTGTTTGAATGTGACAAAATGTAATGATTTGGTATTAGAATAGGCGAATGGGAAATATTCAAACTTGGAAAGAGCCTTCATTCGCGAACTTTAATGGCTTTTTTCCAAGTTTGAACTGTAATGCGATTTTTTGGGGTTACTTACGCTTTTTAGGTACCCAAGCCCAAATCATTTCACAGGTTAGTGGTTCTTTGTTGTCTTCATCAGTCACCGTAATCTTTACGCTGATGTCACCTTTTTCATTGTTAATCATGTTCTGACGTTGTTCTTCGGTTAACTCTGCTACCGCTTTTAGATCGCCTTTAGCACGACGTACGTAGTTTAAGTTCATCGACTTGATAAGAAGCAATTTATCGTCAGGGCAATTCATGCCGCATAGGTAACCCGTTGCTGATTCAGCAAGTAAGGCCATAGCTGCCGCATGGACACCTTTAATGTGGTTCTGTACTTTCTTTTTGTTTTTAACAATTAGGACGCTACGATCCTGATTTAACTCTTCGATCTGAATGTTTGAGGTTCCTGCAAAAGGGATAACTCGACCGAAGAACATAGTTAGAGTTCTGACTTTTAAAGGTGTTGGAAGTTTATTGATGTTTGAAACGATATTGAATAATTGGCTCATTGTTGGAAGCTCTCCCTTAGTTGTGATGGCATTTTATACTGAATTTGACGTACTTAAGAAGTTGATATGTCTATTACATTGAAAGAATTTGAATAAAACTCCATAAAATCAGTTGTTAAGTCTATAGTTAATGCATTAATAACAATTTCTGGCCAAAAAGTTGTGCTAAAGTATGCCTAAATATTCTTGAATAATGTCGGCAGATAATAACAGCAAGAGCCGAGACACTTTGGAACCCTAGAAGATGGATCTCAATGATTTTCTGATTTTCACTCGAGTTGTGGACTGTGGCAGCCTAACAGCGGCAGGCCGTGAACTTAACATGCCTAAATCCACGATCAGTCGTAGAATTACGCAGCTTGAAGAGCGTCTCTCTGTTCGGTTGTTGGACCGAACGACAAGGCATCTTAAATTAACTGAAATTGGCAAACGCTATTACGAGCACTGTCAGAGGATTCTGAAAGAGATTGAAGAGGCTGAGGCCAGTTTATCGGATCTACAGAAGAAGCCTCAAGGTCGACTGAATATATCGACGCCAGTAGAGTTTGGTATGTATTACATGGGAGGTTTGGTTTCTTCTTTCATGGATGAATACAAAGATATTCAATGTCGAGTTGATTTATCTGGTCGGGCGACGGATTTACTGGAAAATGACATTGATATTGCTTTGAAAATTGGTGATTTGCCAGACTCTAACTTTGTAGCAACGCGTTTGGGCGTTTTATCTCGTGGTATTTATGCGAGCCCTGAATACATTGAAAAGAATGGCCCTATTGATACGCATGAACAATTGATGGAATCCAACTGTATTGTTATGCACCAGAGTCAACACTTACCTTGGAACATCGTGAGCCCTGAAGGTGAGTCGGTTCAGGTTCGAGTTAAGGGCAGCATGGTTGCGAATAACATTACTTTCATTCGTGATGCTGTCATTGGTGGCTTGGGCATTGGTTTATTGCCTGTGGATATCAGTACCAAGGCGGTTCAAGACGGTCGTTTGGTCAGTGTTCTGGACTCTTATACGGTTCCTCCATCTACGTTGCATGCGGTGTATTTATCTCGACGTTATGTGCCGCCAAAGATCACTGCGTTCATTAATCACTTGAAAGAAAATCTCGCAATGGCAGCGTTTGAGGCAATTGAATCGACGTCTTAATGTGATCTTTTATTGCTTTGTAACAAAATGTTTCAGTTTGTGGAACGATGAATTCGAAATAGAGATCTTTAAAAAAATCTGGTGCTGGCTATAGTAGTTACTAGTCTGTTTCGCAGCGCACTTAGCGCTCGGTTGATAGGCTAGGCTATTCAATCCTTTTGTTAGGCAGTACCAGACACGGAACATGTCTGTCGTTGTTGGCCCTAAACGGTAAGTTTAGGGCTTTTTTTTGCCTGAATTCTAGTCATTACGAGTACACTCCCTTCAATTTCCTAATTGTCTGATGTTTATTTTATTGATCAAAGCGAGTTTACCTTGCGATTAGATCGTATTTCTTAACATTAAGACTGCGTTGAAAAATATTATCGGTTAATATTTGCGAATTGTTTTGGTGTGTTAGAGAAGGGAGTTGTGTTGTTATGACTAAAAAAGTGGGTGTGTTATTGGTTAACTTGGGAACACCTGAGCATCCAACGCCAAGTGCAGTAAGAAAATTTCTATCTGAATTTTTATCCGATCGACGAGTTGTTGATATTCCTAGGTTGATTTGGATGGTTATCTTGCACGGGATTGTACTCAGAGTTCGTCCCGCTAAGGTGGCTAAGTTATACCAAAGCATTTGGTTCAAAGATGGCTCTCCTTTGCTGCATTACAGTCGATTGCAGCAAAAATCGCTTTCAGAAGTGTTAGCTGAGCAGGATATACCCGTTGAGCTTGCAATGACCTATGGGCAACCTTCGATGTCTGTAGCTGGAAAGTCCTTAGCTGCTCAAGGCGTCGAACATATCATTGTGCTGCCTTTGTACCCGCAGAACTCAAAAACTTCCACTGGAGCCGCTTTTGATAGCTTGGCAAGGGGCTTATCCAATTGCCCTCATGTGCCAGGCATAACTTGGATCAGTGATTATTATAATCATCCTGGCTTTATTGATGCATTGGCTTCTTCTATTTCTGATTATTGGGAGGAGTTTGGTCGAGGTGATAAACTCTTGATGTCCTTCCATGGCGTTCCGGCTAGATTAGAAGGTTTGGGGGACCCTTATGCAAGACAATGCAGAACTACAGCAGCTTTGGTTGCAGAGAAGTTGAGCTTGAAGGACGGGGAGTGGATTGCTGCATTTCAGTCCCGTTTTGGTAGAGAGGAATGGGTTAAGCCTTATACAGATAAAACCTTAGAGACTTGGGGTGAGAAGGAGTTTGGTCGGGTTGATGTTGTAGCACCAAGTTTTTCTGTTGATTGTTTAGAAACATTAGAAGAAATTCAAATTCAAAATAAGGAGGCCTATATTGGTGCGGGTGGACGGGAATATCACTATATTCCTGCATTGAATGCTAGTGAAAAGCATATTCAATTTATGAAAACATTAATTATGCAATATAAGCCAGAGTTTCATTAGATGTTTTTAATGATCGTTGCTTGAATGTTGAGTTGTATGAAGCTGGTTTGGTGTTCGTTTTTTTTGGCTTTCTGTTTTTCAGAGTCTCTTCTGGCTTCAAGCAATGTTGATAAGTGGACCTTGATTGGTACTGGCTATAAGCCGGGTACAGATCAAGTGTTGTTTTATGAATACAGTGAGTTTGAGCTCGACAGTTTAGGCTTCATAATTCAACGACGGGTGGAATACCGATTGCCAGATGGTTCGTTGAAAAGCGTTAAAGTCGTTGATTATGATGCTGAGCCCGCATGGACGCCCAGTTTTACCTATGAAGATTATCAGCTTAATTCAACCGTAGGCGTGCTTCATGATGGTAATGACGCGAAGTTATTTAGACGTTTAGATGATTCCCTACAAGAGCAAGGTATTGAGCTTATTTATGAAAATACTGTTATTGATGCGGGGTTTGATGCTTATATTCAATTCGTTTGGCCCAGATTGCTGAACAATGAAGTGGTGGCTTTTGATGTTTTATCGCCATTAAAATTTAGCCGATATGCGTTTGAATTGAAGATGAAAGAGCCGTCTGAGAACCTTTGTTTTATTGAAATGAGTTTAGACTGGTGGCCTATTAGTTTGTTTATTGATCCGGTTCAGCTCACGTACGATTGTGCAACAAAGAAGTTGCTTCGCTATCAGGGTTTAACGAACTTGAGAGATTCAGACAATAATCAATACAGGGCGGATATTCATTATCAATGGTTAAAAGAATATCCGCCCTTTAGACTTCCAAGAAACTGATGCAGCTAAACGCCGTCTAAGATTGCAAAAGTAAGAAATAATGATGCAAACCCTAATGCTATAACAGAGCCTAGAGTAGGAACGGTCATCATTGCTCCGGCAGTGCAAAGCCATAATGCTCTGACCCTACTCTCTCTTTTACGTCGGATGATTACGCGTCTATTTCCGAATGCAACAGGCTCCCATTCGGCATCTAAAAGGTAGTTTCTTATCATGTAAGTCAACATTAGAATTGATTTACTCATGGTAGCACCTAGCCAAAATCTATAGTTTTGTATGCGGTTTGGTGTGGCTGATAATGTTAATGATTTTCAATTGCCAGCTTATAAAATCTAGTCGTGTATTTTGACTCGTGCTATGTTGTGGATATGTTTGCGGTAAAACTTAAAGATAAAGCCTTTGTAAGATACTAAATTACTTGCTGTTTTTAACTGTTCAGTTATTGGAAAACTCTATGTCAAAATTAGATGCTTCAAAAACCTTGTTTACTAAAATTATAAACCGTGAAATTCCAGCGGACATTATTTACGAGGATGAGCTCGCCCTTGCTTTCAAGGATATAAATCCACAGGCGCCCGTTCATTTTCTGGTCATTCCAAAGAAACCCATTGCTACAATTAATGATATTCAAGAAGAGGACCGTGAGATCGTCGGTCACTTATATTTAGTGGCTGCGAAAATAGCGAAAGAATTAGGTTATGCGGATGACGGTTATCGAGCGGTTATGAACTGCAACAGTGATGGCGGACAAACTGTTTATCATATCCACTTGCATGTGTTAGCAGGTAAGGCTCTAGGTTGGCCTCCTTATACTGATAAGTTAAAGCAAGCGTAATAAGTCAGTCTATTGATAAAGCAGAATGAAAAAGGCAGCCATCAATGACTGCCTTTTTTGTGTGGTTTTCTCTTTTCTAATTACAGATCCTTTACTGGCCTGTATTTGACACCGTAGAACAGGGTGTAGAGTACAGGAATAACAATCAGAGTTAAGACCGTAGCAAAACCAAGCCCAAAAATGATCACCACAGCCATACTTTCAAAGAACGCATCGAACAGTAAGGGAATCATTCCTAGCATGGTTGTGATTGCAGCCATGCTGACAGGTCGGACACGACTTACTGCTGACATGAACACGGCTTTATAAGGTTCTACTCCGCCGGCGAGCTCCGTATTAATTTGATCGACTAAGACGATGCCATTTTTAACAATCATTCCCGATAGACTGAGCATGCCTAAGAGCGCCATGAAGCCAAACGACTTGCCTGTAGCAATGAAACCAATCACGATGCCAATGATCGCTAACGGTACGCACGCCCATATCACGAGCGGTGTTTTAACTGCGTTAAACAAGAGAACCGTTACGATGAACATCAATAGATAGCCCATAGGCAATGCGCCGAATAGAGACGCCTTAGCATCGCCCGAGCTTTCATATTCACCGCCCCAAGAGAGGTGATAGCCGGGTGGTAATTCAATGGCTTCAACGTTTGGTCGTATTCGGTTGAATACTTGTGCTGCGGTTTCGTCGCCTAAAATGTTGGGGTCGGCTTGAATCGTTAGCGTTCGTTTTCGATCACGGCGATGAATAACCTGATCTTCCCATTCCGTTTTGAAGTTCGAAACGACTTGCGAGATAGGTACATAGCTGCTGGTGGTCGGGCTCCAAACCTGTAGGTTCGGTAGGCTGTCTATGGTTTCTCTCTGGTAATCAGGCAGTCGACCTTCAATAGGCAGTAACGTTGTCCCATCACGATATAGGCCCAGTTGGATTCCCTTGAAGCTCATCAGAAGTATGTTGTCTAAATCTGATTTGCTGATGCCTAATTTCCGAGCACGGACTTCGGAAAATTCAGGACGAATAACCTTTGCTCTATTTCTCCAATCGTGTCGAATATAGTCGGCTCCAGGGTCTGCAAGCATGACATCTTCGACTTGAACCGCCAGTTTACGTAAAACGTCGGGATCAGGACCTGTTAATCGAGCTTCAATTTTTGCGTCATCAGAAGGGCCAAGCATGATGCGTTTGAACTTAAGCTTCGCATCAGGGTAATTCTGATCGAAGTAATCTATGAGCTCACCGATGAAGGGCTCAATGTCTTCCAATTGCTCTGTTCTTACTAATACTTGACCGTAATTGCTGTACTGCTTTTCAGGTGAGTAAGTAAGGATGAAGCGTTGAGCGCCTTTACCAACGGTGGTGGTGGCATGTTCAACAAAATCGTGACCTAGAATGTGTTTTTCAATTTGCTGCATATCGTAATAAGTATCACGAATGTCAGTGCCTTGAGGTTTCCAGTAATCGATCAAGAAAATAGGGGTGGTGGAAGGCGGGAAGAATGCTTGCTTTATTCCACTAAAACCATAGATTGCAGCACCTAGCGAAAGCACCAAGAAAATCATTGTTAACGCGCGGAATCGCATTGTGAAATCTAATAATGCTTTATACGCATTAAAGAACGCGCCTTTGTACGGATCTTCAGGCTCCTTATTCTCGTCGTTGGATGATGAACTTTTGGTGTTCTTGAATAAAATGTCTGCTAAGAATGGGGTAATTGTGATCGCTGTAACCCAACTCAAGAACAATGAGATCATTAATACGTAGAACAATGTTCGACAGAATTCGCCTGTAGCATCATCGGAGGTACCAATGGGAGCAAACGCCATAATGGCAATAATTGTTGCGCCTAACAGGGGCCAGATGGTTTGCTTCACAATGCCTTGGGCAGCTTTAAGAGTGGAGTGCCCTTTTTGACGACCGATGAGTATTCCTTCGGTAACAACAATCGCATTATCAACCAGCATACCTAAAGCGATGATCAAGGCGCCTAAGGAAATTCGTTGCAGATCAATAGCAAACATCTTCATGAATAAGAAGGTGCCCAGTACGGTTAAGAACAGCACCGTACCTATGAGCAATCCACTTTTGAAACCCATAAAGATCAAAAGCACTGCAATTACGATCAATACCGCTTCTGCTAAGTTGACGACAAAGGCATTGATGGACTTAGAGACTTCCTCTGGTTGGAAGTACATGCTATCTACTTCTATGCCTATCGGTCGATATTCTTCAAGCTCGTCGAGCCTGTTGCGAATGTTCTCACCAATATTTACGACGTTTACGCCAGAAGAGAAAGAGACGCCTACGTTAATTGCAGGCTTCCCGTTGAAGCGAATCAGATTTGTGGGTATTTCTTCATAACCTCGCTCAACGGTGGCTACATCGCCGAGGTAAATTAAGTTCTGAGCTCCCCGTTCACTGATGAGTAGGTCTTCAAGTTGTTTGACCGATTCAAATTCGCCCGTTGGATGAAGCCGAATATTTTCTTGCCCAACGTGTATCGACCCCGCATTAGAAACGGTATTTTGATTACCTATAATGTCATAAAGTCGTTGAAGTGATATCCCCAAGGACGCCATTTTGTTTTTATCGATGTTTACGAAGACTTTTTCTTGCTGTTCTCCAGCCACAGAGACTTTGCCTACGCCATCCACGAGGACAAGTTCTCGTTTTAAGAAATCGACGTAATCCCTGATCTCTTTATGGCTGTAACCATCTCCCGTTACGTTTAGCATGACGCCATAAACATCCCCGAAATCATCATTAACCAGAGGCGTTCTCGCACCTGGGGGTAGGTTTCGGCTGTTATCTTTTACTTTTCTTCTGAGTTCATCCCATATTTGAGGGAGTTTAGAAGAGTCGTAATTATTTTTGATGGTGACGGTTATCTGTGAAAGACCAGGCGTTGAAATGGATGTTATTTCTTTCACGTAGGAAAGCTGCTGAATCGCATTCTCCATGACGTAAGTAACTTCTTCTTCAACTTGCTGAGGTGAAGCGCCAGGGTAGCGCGTCACCACAACGGCATCTTTAATGGTAAATTCAGGGTCTTCGAGTCGACCTAATTCTTGGAATGAAACGATTCCGCCAATAAGAAGAATTAGGGTGACAAGCCAACTAGTGACCCTATTTTTAATGAAGTATCCAGCTGTGTTCATTTATAGTCCTCGCTCTCTTTCCCACGCACGAATCTTCATTCCTTCGCGAAGATTACTGACACCAGCAGTAACGATGATGTCGCCAGGCACTAAGCCTCCGAATACTTCGATACCTGCACTGGAGAGCTGGCCTATTTTAATTTCTGATAAATGAACTGTGTAACTCTTTGGATCTACCTTCCAAACATTTCGTACATCACTTTCAGCGGTTTGATCATCGCTTGAGAATACTGCGCTGGCAGGAATTTGGTAGTCGGGCGCTGCCGTTGTTGTCATTATTGTCATATCCAAAGCAACGTTTGCTGTCATACCTGGTAGAACATTAAAATCAGCGGGCATGTCCATCTCTAGCTTCACTTCATAACTCAATGTTTGAGGGTCCGCTTCGGTACTGTGTTCTTTGTAGTGTGCGAGATATGTACTGCCTGGATTTGAATCAAAAGAAATGGTCGGTTGGTAATCTCGTGCATTGGTATTTAATTGGGCAAGCACGGATTCTGGTAACTGGAAGCTGATGGTTATGGTGTTTGCAGACTGAAGGTGAAGAATGACCTGCTTAGCTTGAACGTTTTCGTGATTATCTACCAGTGTCTTGGATATGATCCCTGCAAAAGGTGCTGTGAGCTTTGTATACGCAAGATCTTGTTTGGCTAGGTCTAGAGCGGACTTGGCTGAAAGGTAACTGGCTTTCTTTTGATCCACGGTTGAAACTGCAATCACTTTTTTCTCAAGCATTTTTTTAAAACGCTGATAGTCTATTTTTGCTAGGTCGAATTTCGCCTGACGGTCATCGACTTGCAACTGATAATCGGTGGTATCGAGCTGGGCCAGCAGCTGGCCTTTCTCTACTTTTTGCCCTGCTTTGGCAGGGAACTTTCTTAATTCACCTGCTACTCTGAAACCTAATATGGACTGATCACTGGCTTCAATCGTGGCAGGAAAATTACGGATAGACGAAGAGTTGGCCTCGCCAAGCAGTAACACTTTGGCCGGTCTTATAATTTCTTTGGCTGGTGGAACTTCTTTTTCACATCCAGCGAGTATGAAGGCGGAACTGATTATTAATAAATAACTGAGCGTGTTACGAATCATGAGGCTTCTCTTGTTTGCATTCCTTTAGTTCAGAAACTATAGATGAATCTTAGGGATAACTGTACTGAAACTGTCTTACTCTTATTGATCAGTTGCAGGTGTTTGATAGGAATTGGATTAATAAAGATCTAAAGACTTAGTTGTTTTATTCGATATATAGAGAGTGATATGGAAAAGGCATTTAGGAATGCGTAAGTCAGTGATGTACTCTGTTTTTTTACCGATTGTAATACTATGGGGTGCTTGTTTATTTGTACTAACTTTTTTTAGCCTTCAATGGGGCTATGCGTGTGGCTTGTTTGTTATTGCTGCTTTACTCAGTTGGTTGGTTATTTATAAAGTCGTTTCTTCCCCGATAAGCCAATTAGAGCGATTGTTCGGTGCTCATATCTTTGGCAGTCTTTTCGATTTTTCAGCAAAACTCGATGAACAATCCGTCAGTTCTATTTACCGTCATTTAGTCTCTCGAGCGAATACAAAATCGGAAGAAGCCGATATTTTGTTGGCTGATATTATTCAGTCGGCCGTTCGGCTTCAGCCCATGTCCCAAGAGCTGCATGAAACTTATAGTAATTTGGCTCAAAAGGCTGTGATGCAAGCGAATAATGGTCACTCTATCAGTGAAGTGGTGCATCGATTACTTGATATCAATGATCAAGTTGGCGGTGATGTAGAAAAGATAATGAAAGATTTACATCTTGGGCAGGAAATGGCGTCAGAAGCTCAAGGTTCTATTGATAATACGGTTGAAAGCATTAATCAGTTGTCGGATGTCATGGACAATGCAGGCTCTTTAATTGCTAAGCTGAAACAGCAAGGTGATGGCATTGTTACCATTCTTGATGTGATTAATTCCATTGCAGAACAGACTAACCTATTGGCGTTAAATGCGGCCATTGAAGCGGCTCGAGCAGGGGAGGCAGGCAGAGGCTTCGCGGTGGTTGCGGATGAAGTAAGAGGGTTAGCTGAACGGACGTACGCTTCAACGGTTGAAGTGAAAGAGATGATCGAGGTTATTCAATCCATTACTCAACAAGTTGTGACAAACATGGAAAGCGGTCGGGATATGACGACCAAATCGGTTGAAATGACCATGCAATCCAGAGATGAGCTTTACAAAATTACAGGGGTAGTAAATCAAGTCGATTCCGACACGGCTAAAATACAATCGGCGCTTGATCAACAAAAGAGTTTTTCTGAAGAGACTAATAGTTCAATCACATCGCTTATTTCTCTGAATTCTGACGCACTGGAAAATACAAAAATGCAGGCGGTTTCTTCTGAAGATTTGATTAACTTAAGCAATCGTTTAACAGATATGTTGGGTAACTTTGTGGTGTCGGAGCGTGATTACAGCGTTGAGAAGCGCAGCGGTCGAATGAAAAATGTCACAGGGAACTCAGAGGAGTTAAGCGCGGGTGAGGATGATGTGGAACTGTTTTAGTTCCACATCGTTTGTACTTCTAATTGGGCTTTTTAGGGATGGACAGCTTGGCTTTTCGTATCATTCGATCAATGGATTGACCCAGCTCTTTGTGTTCAGCGTCTTGGTTCGTTGCTTTAGTGGAATACGCTAAATTCTCATTCGTTTGATCGTACACATCAATGGATAACTCGACAGACAGAGACACTTTACTTGTTCCTTCGTTAACTCTCTCCGTGTTGATGCCTTCAGATTTAGAGAAGCTGATGGATGCTTCGGCATTGTCAGGCTGCTGCGCTACGGTAATAGGAATGATTTTGTACTGGTAGTCGGTATAAAGATCGGTTGGTGGTTTTGCAAGTTGGTAACCCTTCATGCTCATTAATCGGTTAACTTCAGCACGGACTTTCTGATCAAGCTGGTATTGAGTGTCCGATACACCAGACGGTTGTTCAATTTCAGGCGACTTCCAAGAATAAGTTGATGCCCCCACAAATGCGCCTCTATCAATAAGGTCTGAACTCACACCAAACAGTGAGCACCCTGCTATGGTTAATAAAGTAACGGTTAGAAAAGCCATTCGAAGCTGTGGCATAGATTATTATTCCCTGTGGATTATTCTAGTTATTACTTATTCTACTGGTAGTTTAAACGAATGGGTAACCTTGAATACGAATAAACCTTTTATTGTATGAGTGTTATGGTTGTGCGGTATGGCCTCGCGGTATTTCAATAGGCTTTCAAAGGTGATGAACAACCTTCGCTTAGATGTCTTGCATGATGCTCGTTTACTCTAGGGAAGAGACGGACGTCATTCAGATTAAAGGTGAGATTCATATATCTTGATAACTGTAGTTTCCGTATATCGGTCAGTGGTAGTTTTATGGGTTTCCATCGCTGGACAATTGAACGAGTTTCTTCCGAATCCACTGGTGCAAAGGGTCGTGTGCAGATCTTTGATGCCATACCGTGATGACTTCAAACCCAGGAATGTCTTTATCAAGAGTGACTTCTTTGAGATTACGATCAGGCAAAAGCTTAGAAGGGATAAAACCACATAAGTCACTTTCAGCAATAGAGGCCTTAGCTGCAGAGAAGGTTGGTACCGATAGAACTACATTTCTTGGGTGACCTTGTTGCTCAAACCAATGGTTGGCTGCTCCAGTAAAGTCTCCTCGTGAAGGAGACACAACCAGTTGAGGGATTTTGGCAATTTGTTCGATGGTCATTGTGCTTTTTACGTGTTGATTTTGCTTAGACGCAACACAGCAATATTGTTCAGAATACAAGGTTTCTACAGGATAGTTTTCAGGTACAAATGCAGGATTACTTAATGCTAAATCGACTTCACCAGTTAATAGCGATGAGGCAAGTTGATCCAGCTCTAACTTTTTAATGGCAAGCTTTACTTTGGGCGCTTCTTTTCTAAGCACTTTAATTAAGCTTGGAAGTAACACTACTTGTTCCATATCCATTGAACTGATGGTAAATGTTTTTGTTAATGTCTCTGGATTAAATTCATCAGGAGTTAGCAGGTCTTCCAGTGAATCTAGGATATGTTCTATTTTAGGTTGTAATGATTCTGCAAACGGTGTCGGAATGACACCATTATTGGTTCGAATAAATAACCGGTCATCGAGCGTGTTTCTTAATTTCTTCAACTGATCACTGACCGCTTGCTGAGTTACTCCCAATTGATCTGCAACACGAGAGAGGTTTCGCTCTTGTAACAAGCCCTGAAGTACCCGTAATTGCTTGATATCAATCCGATTCAAAGGTTTCACTTGTATGGCCTACATTCTTTTCTTGTTATTCATTGTATCCGCTGGTCTTTAGAATCACACCTATTAGTTATTCATACGACATGTTGAGCTAAACCTGAATTTGAACTTATTACATGGACATTGAAGGTCATGCAAGATGGCTTTAGGACGCAGTAATTAGTGGTATATCAGCCCATTCTTTTAGCTTAAAGGGTTCTCCTTGTGGTGAATGCTTGAATTCAAGGGTCGCTTATTTATTGGCTATCCTGAGACTAGAAGAAATATAGATCTCAGTGTTTGGCAGAAAAAGAACATAACTTAAGAATTCCCCTCCAGAGGGAACAAGTTTGATTAGGAGAACGCAATGATCGAGTTTTATCTCAACGGTGACAAAGTCACTACCGATGCGTCTGATGATACCCCTTTACTGTGGGTTATCCGGGATGAATTTAATTTAAAAGGCACCAAGTTCGGTTGTGGCATTGCGATGTGTGGCGCGTGTACCGTACACATTGATGGTAACGCGATTCGCTCGTGTTCTTATCCCGTAAATTTGGTTAAGAACGCAAAAATAACCACCATTGAAGGGCTGAATAATGAACACCCAATGCAGAAGGCATGGGTTGAAGAGCAGGTGCCACAGTGTGGTTATTGTCAATCCGGTCAGATCATGCAAGCGGCCACATTACTTAAATACAATCCAAACCCGAGCGACGAAGACATCGTCAATCACATGAGTTCCAACCTGTGTCGTTGCATGGCGTACAAGCGTATTCAAAAAGCGGTGAAACGAGCGGCTTCGGATTCAAGCGTAGGCATTTTCGATCCTAAATCAGACCAGCAGTTGGAGGCATAAGATGAGATCCATTAAAGCACTTAAACACAAGTCGACGGTCTCTCGTCGTAACTTCCTCATCGGTTCGGTCAGTGGCTCCGTTATGATGGCTTTTGCTCCTGGCGTCATGGCCTCGACGGCATCCGCCGCCGACTCATTAAAGAATAAAGTGTTTTCACCGACCATTTGGTTTGAAATTAAGACTACGGGTGAAGTCGTTGTGAACATCGCCAAAGCAGAGATGGGGCAACACGTAGGTACTGCATTGGCTCGAATCGTTGCTGATGAGTTGGGTGCCGATTGGGATAAAGTAACCATTACTCATGTGGACACGGACCCTAAATGGGGCTTTATGGTCACAGGGGGCTCATGGTCCATTTTTACTTCCTATAAACCGTTGTCTCAAGCGGGTGCTGCAGGGCGCATTGCGTTAATTGATGCTGCTGCGAAAATAATGAGAGTGTCGCCTGCGGATTGCACGACTGAAAACGGGTTTGTGATCACACCGAAAGGTAAAGTCAGCTTTGCTGATGTTGTGAAAACCGGGAAGTTCGATCAAACCTTTGATCAGGAAGCGCTGGCTAAGTTGCCACTGAAATCCAAAGCGAATCACAAACTTATTGGTTCGAACTTCAAAGCCTTGGACATCCCAGCTAAAACCAATGGCACCGCCACGTATGGCATTGATGTTGAAATCGATGGCATTGTGTACGCGCGTCCGATTGTGCCGCCCACACGTTACGGCAGCAAAGTAATTAATGTGGATGACTCAAAAGCAAAAGCGCTTTCAGGGTATTTAGGTTATGAGATTCTGAATGATCCAAGTAATACGCTGGCAGGTTGGGTGTCCGTCATTGCAAAGGATTATCCAACGGCCATCAAAGCCGTGGATTTAGTGGCTGTTAAGTACCAAGCAGGCCCGACCGATAATGTATCCGAGGCGGATATTTTGGCGGAAGGTGAGCGTCAGGTAAGCGATAGAAACGAAGGGTATTTATTCATTGATGACGGCGACGTGGATCAAACCAGAAAAACGGCTGAATTCAATATTGATGAAGTGTATAGAACGAATACGGCCCTACACTTCGCCTTGGAGCCTTTGAATGCGACCGCGCATTTCCAAAATGGCATTTGGCACATACATGGTGGAAATCAGTGGCAATCCTTAACGCTCCCGACCCTTGCGAAAGCCCTCGGTGTGGACAGTGAAAAGGTCATCATGCACCAATATTATTTAGGTGGGGGTTTTGGTCGCCGTTTATGGGGAGACTACATGGTGCCTGCCGCGTTAACGGCAAAGCAAATTGGCAAGCCTGTGAAACTTATCTTTACGCGTGAGGATGATTCACGATTTGATCAGGTTCGCTCTGCCTCGGTGTCTCGTTTTCAAGCGAGCTTCGACAAAAACAACCAGTTTACTGGTCTTGAACATGCCTTTTCTGCAGGTTGGCCTTCATTGGCTATGGCGCCTGGGTTCATGCCGGAAAGTTTGGATAAGAAAGGCAAGATTGATCCCTTCTCCGCAAGTGGTGCAGACCATTGGTATAGTATGGCGAATCATCGCTCTCGCGCCATTAATAATGACGTTGCACAAAAGACGTTCTTACCGGGTTGGCTACGTTCGGTAGGTCAGGGGTGGATTGTCTGGGGGCTGGAGTCTTTTGTGGATGAAGTGGCCCATAAAACTGGCCAGGACCCTATGAATTTCCGATTGTCGATGCTGGATGGCCATGGCAAGCATGCGGGTAAAGCACCAGAGAGCGTTGGTGGTGCTAAACGATTGAGAAATGCACTTGAGACGCTGAAATCACGCATTAACTATGGCACTGAACTTCCTGTGGATGAAGGCATTGGTATAGCTGCAACGTCTGGTCAAGAGCGCACTATGCCTGCATGGATCGCGACGGCTGCGCACGTTAAAGTTGATCGAAGCACGGGTAAAATTCAAGTTGAAAAAATCACCATGGTTGTGGATGCTGGTGTCATTGTTCATCCGGATGGGGCATTGGCTCAATTGGAAGGGGGAGCGTTCTGGGGTATGAGCTTGGCGTTGAATGAGTTCACTGAATTTGAAAAGGGCCAAGTGCGTGATAAGAACCTTAACTCGTATTTACCTTTACGAATGAATGAAATCCCGGAAGTGGATATTCAGTTCATCGAAAGCAGTGAAGTCCCGGTAGGTCTGGGTGAGCAAGGGGTGATTGGGATTGGCCCTGCAATTGGTAACGCTGTGTATAACGCCGTGGGCGCTCGATTGAGGGACCTGCCAATGAAGCCGCAGCACGTACTCGACGCGCTTACTAATAAGGTGGGTTAGACGTAGGTTGTGCATTTGATAGTACTTTGACGATATCTGTGAATGGTGCAGTGATTCAGGCAATGAATCACTGTATGTCCCTCTGGGGGGCTGATTGATGCAGACAAACAAGGTTTGGGTATTGGTTGAATTGTTGAACCGGCCGTCATTGATGAATTTAATAATGGTTATTTGATTCCTGAACTTAAACTGCATTGGCCTGAATATCGCGGATTGTATTTATACTTCCCACAAAACAGTTAACGACTTAAACGTAATCGGTTATTTCCGATTTTTTAAAGGTCAACTTTCATTAGCGTTGAGTAGGAGAGTACAAACTTTGAACGGAGTTAGGTTTGGAGGGGTAAATAAAAAATGAGCTTAATAAACTGGTGTGTTGCTTGGAATTGGTTTAGTACGGAATGGATGAAATAGGTAGTGAGGGGATAGATCACGACTGAAGAATGAAAGATCATTCTGATATTAAAATAAAACAGAGTAAGGAAAATGGTGGGCCTGCACGGACTTGAACCGTGGACCTATCGATTATGAGTCGAGTGCTCTAACCAGCTGAGCTACAGGCCCTTCTTCCTTGGAAGGAAACAGCGCGCATTATACCGATAAGGAATAATGCACGCTAGTTATTTCGAAAAAAATTATTGCTCGTCGATGAAACCGCGAAGGTGCTCAGAACGACTTGGGTGGCGAAGCTTACGAAGTGCTTTGGCTTCAATCTGACGAATACGCTCACGTGTTACGTCAAACTGCTTACCTACTTCTTCTAGTGTATGGTCGGTGTTCATGTTGATACCGAAGCGCATACGTAGAACTTTCGCTTCACGGGCCGTTAGGCCTGCAAGAACTTCTTTGGTTGCTTCAGATAGACCTTCACCCGTTGCCGAATCGACAGGGGAGTGAATGTTGATATCTTCAATGAAGTCGCCTAGGTGTGAATCTTCATCATCACCAACAGGGGTTTCCATTGAGATAGGTTCTTTAGCAATCTTTAATACTTTACGAACCTTGTCTTCTGGCATTTCCATGCGTTCTGCCAATTCTTCAGGTGTGGCTTCTCGGCCCATTTCCTGAAGCATTTGACGAGAAATACGGTTCAGCTTATTGATGGTCTCTATCATGTGAACAGGGATACGAATAGTACGTGCCTGATCAGCAATTGAGCGAGTTATCGCCTGGCGAATCCACCATGTTGCATAAGTTGAGAACTTATAACCACGGCGATATTCGAACTTATCAACCGCTTTCATTAGACCGATGTTACCTTCTTGGATCAAATCCAAGAACTGTAGGCCTCGGTTTGTGTATTTCTTAGCAATAGAGATTACAAGACGAAGGTTTGCTTCAACCATTTCTTTCTTCGCACGGCGGGCCTTCGCTTCACCGATGGACATGCGACGGTTGATTTCTTTAATCTCAGGGATCGCAAGCATTTTGTTTTCTTCGATCTCTTTTAGCTTGCGCTGACCGCGAACAATTTCAATGCGGAATGCTTCAAGCATTTGAGAGTATGGCTCGCCTGCATCAATATGGCTCTGGATCCAGTCAAGGTTGACTTCGTTACCAGGGAATTCTTTGATGAAGGTTTTTCTAGGCATTTTGGATTTACGGATACACAGTTCCATAATCGCTTTTTCTTGCCTACGAATGTTTTCTAGCGTGCCACGAACCGTATCGATACCAAACTCGTAATATTTTGGCGTCAATTTGATTGGAGCAAATAACAAGCTTGTTTGGTGCAGCTCTTCACTGGCCTCTTTGCTGGTACGACCTTTTGTTTCACACAGCTGTAGGTATTTTTCCCATGATGCAGCGATTTCACCAAATCGAATCTTGGCTTCTTCTGGATCGGGACCTTTTACTGCGTCTTCGTCGTCATCATCGTCATCGTCGTTATTATCGGAGTCTTTAGCTTCAGGACTGTTACTTGCGACGGCAATGGGTTCGTTATCTGCAGTAGGGTCTATGTACCCACTGAAGATATCACTGATCCGGCCTTCTTCGCTTTCTGAAGCTTCGATAAAGTCAGTGAGAATTCTTTGTACTACGCCAGGGAAATAGGCGATAGATGACATGGTTTCACGCAGGCCTTCTTCAATACGCTTAGCGATAACAATTTCGCCTTCACGTGTAAGAAGTTCTACGGTACCCATTTCACGCATGTACATACGGACGGGATCAGTAGTTCGCGTCCCATCACTTTCTACGGCGGCGAGTGCGGCTGCAGCTTCTTCAGCGGCGGCGTCATCAGGGGATGCGTCTCCCATCATTAGGGTATCTGCATCTGGAGCGGTCTCAACAACGTTGATACCCATGTCATTAATCATTCGGATGATATCTTCGACCTGATCTGGATCAGAAATATCTTCAGGCAAGTGATCATTAACTTCTGAATAAGTTAAGTAACCTTGCTCTTTACCGCGTGTAATTAGTTCTTTTAAACTCGATGATTGGGCTTTGTCGGACATATCCTGCCTGTAAAGAAAGCGATGTAGATGGAGAACACGAAAGCGTTAAATTATAGCACTAAAATTGTATTTGTTCCATAAAGTAACGTCATATCGCCATATATTCTGTTTGAATTCTGTTCTATTTTTACTTTTGTGCAACCAAAGTGTTAAGCCATGCTTTCTATATGGTTACCTTTTCTTTTTTTTAAAGGGGGTGCAGCTATTTAGTTTCGTCTTACGGTTTGTCTGCGTTCTTTTGTTCTTGTTGGTTCTGGAAGAATAGACGTATTTCTTCGTCTGTGGCTGTTTTATTTGTAATTTTTTCTTTCAGCTCAAGGAGTTTTTTGTCTCGTTGGCCTTTTATTAGGTGGTTTATGATGTCGTTGAGGCGGCCAGAGAGGTGAATATTATCCAATAGAAGAGGTTGATTGAGTGCGGTTTGTAAGACACTGAAAAGGGGGGTGTCTTGAAAATACCCTAAAAGCTGAGCGGTGGATTTATGATTAGTATTTGATTTTAGGTGGCTTATGAGATCCATAAGCGCCTTTTCATGTGTGTTTTTTGGGTCGAGCTTAAGGAGTTCGTCAGACAAATCACCGGACAGTTTTGGATCGTGTAATAAAATTCTGATGGCTTCTAAGGCGTGCTTGTTGGCATCGCTTGTATTACTCGATTGGGTATATGCGCTTTCTTCATAGTGGTTGTGCGAGATGCTTTCATAGCCTGAGTCAAATTGCTCTGGGTAATTTGGATATGAGTCAGAGTTGTCTTGTATGATATTTGGCGCGTTATTGCGAGCGTAGCTTGGGGTTGAGCGCTCGCTTTGGTTTTTCTTTTGTGGTGCTTGAATTTTAGTGCTTTTCTTTTGGTTTTGTTGCTTTAGTAGTGTTTCTTCATTGAGGCCTGTTTTTCTGGCAAGCTCTTTTGTTAGCAGGTTGCGTAAGAATTCCCCTGGGACTTGTTTGATTAATGGGGTGAGTTCTTTGGCCAGTTTGGCTTTGCCTTCAAGGCTATTGCTGTCTGAATCATGAAGGTTAAACAGGTATTGATCGACCGTTAATGCAGTTTTTAGTGCGTCTTCAAATGCCTTTTTTCCACCTTTGGTCACAACGGTGTCGGGATCTTCACCTTCGTCTAGGAATAGGAACTTTACTTCTCTGCCATCAATTAATTGAGATAACGATAATTCAAGGGCTTTCTTTGCTGCTTTTTGGCCCGCATTGTCGCCATCAAAACAGAAAACTAATTGAGATGTTTGTTTAAAAAGCAGTTTGACGTGTTCTTCGGTGAGGGCGGTTCCTAAACTGGCTACAGCATTGTTAAGCCCATATTGAGCGAGAGCAATAACATCCATGTAGCCTTCTACAATGATGAGGCTCTTTGGGTGTCTTGTTGCTTTTCGTGCTTGGTAGAGGCCGTAGAGAACTTGGCTTTTATTAAATATAGGCGTTTCTGGTGAGTTCAGGTATTTGGGCTTATCATCGCCCAGTACTCGCCCGCCAAAGGCGATGGTTTTGCCGTTGTTGTCTAAAATAGGGAACATGATTCGATCGCGGAAGCGGTCGTAGAACTGATCTTTTCCTTGCTCTTTTTCAATGAGCATACCGGCTTTGTTCAGCAGCTTTCGAGCGTCCGTATCGGTGCCTAATTCTTTTAAGAGGTTGTCCCAACCGGCTGGAATGTAGCCAATTTGAAATGCTTTTGCGATTTGCCCTGTCATACCTCGGCCTTTGAGGTATTGAACTGCTTTTTGCTTACTTGCGTGATGACGAAGCTGTTGTTGGAAAAATACGCTGGATTTCTCCATGATGTCTTGAAGCTGTAGCTTTTCTTTTTTCTTCTGGTTGTATTCTTCTTTGTTGTATTGGCTGTTCTCTTCTCGTGGTACTTCGAGGCCAATACCAGATGCCAATGTTTCTATGGCTTCGACAAAATCAAGGCGGTCGTGTTCGATTAGAAATGTGAGAGCATTACCGCTGGCACCGCAACCAAAGCAGTGATATAGCTGTTTGCTGTCGCTGACACTAAAAGACGGGGTCTTTTCATTGTGAAAAGGGCATAGGCCAGTGTGGTTGCTGCCGGACTTTTTGAGCTTAATTCGGTTTCCAATAAGCTCGACCAGGTCGGTTTTGGCGACGACGTCGTCAATGAATTGCTCTGGTATGCGTCCGGCCATACTGATTCTAATTCCAATCAGTTAAATAGGATTATTGTAGTGCTTCCTTAACAAGCTTGCTGACTTGGCCCATATCGGCTTTGCCAATAACTTGTGGCTTAATGACACCCATTAATTTACCCATGTCTTGCATGCCTGCAGCACCCGTTTGTTCTTTGGCGGTTGCAATCAGGCTTGTGATTTCTTCTTCTGAAAGTTGGGCAGGAAGGAATTCAGATAAAATACCCACTTCAAGAACTTCTTGATCGTAAAGGTCTTGGCGGTCAGCTTCTTTGTATTGGCTGGCTGCGTCTTTACGTTGTTTGATCATTTTATCAATTACGGCGATTACTCGAGCATCATCAATGATTGCGTCACGCTCTAGACCTTCGTCTACACGAATTTGTTTCAGTGCAGCTTGTGCTGTACGTAGTGTAGTAAGACGAGGCTTGTCTTTGCTGCGCATTGCATCTTTTACTGCACTCTTGATTTGAACTTCCAGTAATTCACCTGACATGATGATCTCCGTTGAGTGTTTATTGTATATGCGGGAATAATTTACTAGCCCAGAAACAACAAAAGAAGCCATAGGCTTCTTTTGTACTGGTCACTTCGACTAAATTCAGTCTTAGTACAGACGCTCGAAACGTTTTGTTTCGCGCTGAACTTTTTTCGCGTGACGCTTAACTGCTGCAGCTAGTTTGCGCTTGCGAACTGCTGTAGGCTTTTCATAGTATTCACGACGACGTACTTCAGAAAGAACGCCTGCTTTTTCGCAAGAGCGCTTGAAGCGACGTAGTGCGATATCAAATGGCTCGTTTTCTTTAACTTTTACAGCTGGCATCAATAATTACCTATTGTCATGTGACCAGTTTTAGACACTTAAATTAATAATAAAATAAGTACTGTCTATTCGTAAGGCCGCATATTCTAAATCCGTTCTATGAAAAAGTAAATATCTATTTACTCATCTTTTTAGGTGGATATATCGCTTATCAAAGATACGATGTCTAAGCTGTCCAATGTGAACAATACACATTAAACTAGCCACCTTTTTTATTTGATCCTTATCTTGATCACTCATAGCTTTTAGTAAGCAGGCTGATCAATGCGGCTGGAGTATATTATGTTAGTGCTTGGAATTGAAACTTCTTGTGATGAAACGGGCGTTGCTTTGTATTGTTCGCAAAGAGGGTTGATTGCAGATGCGCTTTACAGTCAGATTGATATGCACAATGAATATGGCGGTGTTGTGCCTGAGCTTGCTTCTCGTGACCACGTTAAAAAGTTACTGCCTCTTATTCAGGCTGTATTGGATGAAGCGGCATTAACAAGTGAGGACGTTGATGCAGTAGCGTTCACCAAGGGACCAGGCCTAGTTGGGGCGCTGATGGTTGGGACCATGACCGCTCGTGCGATTGCATTTGCATGGGGGGTACCTGCTTTGGGGGTTCACCATATGGAAGGGCATCTTCTTGCTCCTATGTTAGAAGAACAGCCCCCTGAATTTCCTTTTGTTGCTTTGCTTGTTTCTGGCGGTCATACCCAATTAGTTCAAGTTGATGGCATTGGTCAGTACCAATTGCTTGGTGAGTCGTTAGATGATGCAGCAGGAGAGGCGTTTGATAAGGCGGCTAAAATGATGAACTTGCCTTATCCAGGTGGCCCTCACATTGCGCGCATTGCTAAGCAGGGTACAGAAGGGCGTTTTAAGTTTCCTAGACCGATGGTTGATCGCCCAGGCTTGGATTTCAGTTTCAGTGGTTTGAAGACTTACACGTTGAATACCGTCTTAGGGATTGAAAAAGCTCAAGAGCAGCTATCGGATCAAGACAAAGCAGATATTGCTTTTGCGTTTCAAGAAGCAGTGGTAGATACGTTAGCTATCAAGTGTCGTAGAGCATTAGAGCAAACCGGATTGAAGCAGCTTGTTATGGCTGGCGGTGTTTCTGCAAACGTACGATTAAGAGAGAAATTAGAACAAAGTTTAGCGAAAGTAGGTGGTAAAGTTTTTTACGCTCGCCCTGAGTTCTGCACAGATAATGGGGCGATGATTGCTTACGCTGGATGTCAACGATTGAAGGCGGGGCAATGTGATGATTTGGCCGTTAAGCCGGTGGCTCGCTGGCCATTAACTGAGTTGCCATCAATTTAATAGTTGTCTTTTTCTGGCTTGTTATTGATTAAATTACGTACATTCTCTCTGTGAGAGAGCAGTAAGGTTAAGCTACAGATGCCCCAAATTAGCAGTTGGTCATTGTCATACCCGTAGGCGATAACGGGCGCGATTAGAGCACATATCAAGGCAGAATACGCAGACACTCGGGTGATGATAAACGCGAGAATCCAGCAACTTAATGTTAGCAAGGCTAGGATTGGGGAAAGCGCTAGCATGGTACCTAATATAGTGGCGACGCCTTTTCCCCCTTTGAAACCAAAGAACACTGGGTAAATGTGGCCAACTATGACTGCAAATGTAATGGTGGCAAGGTGGGTTGGGTTTGAGCCTAGAAATTGTTGGTAAAGCTTTATTGCAAGGAAGCCCTTAAACACATCCCCTGCTAGGGTGATTAAAGCGATAGGCCAGCCATGTAGACGCATCATATTTGTTGCGCCAGCATTTCCTGAACCGAGCTTTCTAGGATCTTTTAGGTTTTGAATCTTGCTGATGATCATAGCAGTCGGCATTGAACCTAAAAGGTAAGCCAGAAATGCAGCAAGGAATAATTGAATTAAGGGTAATTCCATTATTGTAATTTAATTGTCTGGTTGGAGTGTAAAAGAGATCATACTCTGATTGTGTCAAAGAGTCTTGAAAGTGAATTGGGCTTTACTTGGGGCTTATGAATCTAAATATCATTATTTTGAGAGCGATATGGATAAAGTTTTTATTAGTGGTTTGAAAGTGCAAGCTGTTATCGGTGTGTATGGTTGGGAAAGAGAACACGCTCAACCCTTGATTTTTGATATTACGATGGCCAGTGACTTAAAACTGGCAGGGCAAAGTGATGATTTAGATGATGCAATAAACTATGCCGCAGTGAGTGAAGATATTATTTCGCTAACAAAAGCACTGCAGCCTAAGCTGATAGAGCGTTTGGCAGATGAGGTTGCGTCTATGGTCTTATCTAAGTACGGCCCGAAAGAAGTGACAGTCAAAATATCTAAGCCCGACGCTGTACCTGCAGCGGGTTGTGTGGGTGTTGAAATAACTCGTTCTTAGTTTTTATTTTTCGGTTTTTATTGTGGATTTTATTGTATTGTTTGATGCGATCGTAGGAAGAAAGGAACGTTAATGGCTTCTGTATTTGTAAGTATTGGGACAAACATTCACCGTTATTTCCATGTTAAGGCGGCGTTGGATCATTTGTCTGAAACGTTTGGGGCTTTGGATATATCAAACGTTTATGAAAGTGAAGCCGTTGGATTTGAAGGAGATCATTTCTTGAATCTGGTTGCTCGCTTTGATACTGATATGGAGGTAGGTCGTTTATCTCGCTGGTTGAAAGTCTTGGAAGACCAATACGGTCGTTGCCGTAACGTTGAGAAATTCAGTGCTAGAACGCTGGATATAGACATATTAACTTACGATCATTTAATGGGAGACATCGAGGGCGTCGAGTTGCCGCGAGATGAAATCCCTAAAAATGCGTTTGTGTTATTACCTCTTTCGGAGATTGCAGGCGATGAGATGCACCCTGCTTATGATTGTAATTACCGCGATATGTGGTTGAGTTACGATTCAAGTTCTCAAAAGCTCTGGTCTGTAGATTTTGAATGGCAGGGGAAAACTATCTCCAGCGCTGAGAAGTAGTTCTTAGTTGTTCAAAGTGCCGGCTTTTTAGCTGTAGAGGGTTCTACCCCCGTCCACAGAAATGATTTGACCCGTAATATATTCAGGTCCTGTCGCTAAAAATAATGCCGTTTCTGCGATATCCGCTGCATTGCCCAGCTTGTTGGCGGGTATTTTGTCTAACGTATCTTTTTTGTACTCTTCGCTGATTTCATTGCTTTGACTGGGCCATAAGATGGCGCCTGGGGCGATTCCGTTGACTCGAACGTTAGGTGCGAGTTCTTTTGCCAAACTCATCGTCATCATTTGATTGGCGGCTTTGGCCATACAATAGATCGTATGATCTTTAAGAGGCCTTTGAGCATGAATATCAACAAGATTGATGACGCAGCCTGTTTTTGTCCGTTGAGAGGTTGTCAGTAGTGGTAATAGCGCTTGGGTTAAAAACAATGGTGCTTTTGCATTGCTGGTGAATAGATCGTCCCAATGTTCTTTGTTGAATTCTTTGATCGGTGTCGGGTAAAAGCTGGACGCGTTATTAATCAGAACGGATAGATTATCCGTGATACTAAGCACTTGGGCTTTAATGCTAGCAGTGTCTGATAGATCTCCTTGGCATAAGAAGGCCGATTGTTTTCTGATGTCGTTGAATTCTTCCGATAACTTAATGGCAGAATCCTGTGATTGAAAGTAATGGATGATGACGTTATAGCCCGCCTTATGAAATGTTCGTGCTAGGCAAGCTCCAACTCGTTGAGCTGCACCCGTGATTAAAACGGTATCGGGTTGATGCGCCATGATTGCTTAATCCTTTGAGTCTTTAGAAAACAGTATTAGAGATTCTCCTGTTTACACTTTATTAAGTAAAGTTCTTCTTAAATACCCTTTCAAATTCATAAGCTTGACTATACTTGATTGCATTGGTTGTAACTCTGAGTTGCATTTGCTTAGGAATTCATAGGATTGAGATGGAGACAGAATGAGTCAGCATGATATTGACCCTACGGAAACGGAAGAATGGTTAGCGGCTTTTCAATCAATTATTCAACATAGAGGAAAGCAACGCGCTCAATTTATTTTAGATCGGTTGGTTAATAAAGCAGGTCAGCTGGGGGCAATGAGTCCCTATTCGTTAACAACCCCATATCGCAATTCTATTCCTAAAGAAGCAGAGGCGCCTTACCCTGGTGATGTGTTTATGGAGCGGCGCATCCGGTCGATCATTCGATGGAATGCTCTGGCCATGGTGATGCGTGCGAATAAAGAATCTTCTGATATTGGTGGGCATATTGCGAGTTTTTCATCCAGTGCCACTTTATATGATGTGGGTTTTAACCACTTCTTTCGATCCCCAACGGAAGAGCATGGCGGGGATCTTGTTTATATTCAGGGGCACAGTTCGCCTGGGGTGTATGCCCGATCGTTTCTTGAAGGGCGTTTTTCTGAAGAACGCTTAAATAATTTTCGTAGAGAAGTGGATGGCGAGGGGTTGTCTTCGTATCCGCATCCTTGGTTGATGCCTGACTACTGGCAGTTTCCTACCGTTTCAATGGGGCTAGGGCCTCTTCAAGCCATTTATCAAGCGCACTTTATGAAATACCTCGGAAATCGAGGCTTGGTGGATGTTAAGGATCGTAAGGTTTGGGCGTACATAGGCGATGGCGAGACCGATGAGCCAGAGACGCTAGGTGCCATTGCGCTTGCGGGCCGAGAGAAGTTAGATAATTTAGTGTTTGTGGTGAACTGTAATTTGCAGCGGCTTGATGGCCCCGTTCGCGGCAACGGCAAGATTATTCAAGAACTTGAAGGACAGTTCAGAGGCGCAGGCTGGAACGTCATTAAAGTGGTGTGGGGTCGCCATTGGGATCCACTCCTTGAAAATGATAAAGATGGCATCCTTGAGCAACGAATGAATGAGGTGGTTGATGGTGAATATCAAAACTATAAGACAAAGGGGGGCGCGTATACTCGTGAACATTTCTTTGGCGCTTATCCTGAGTTATTAGAGTTGGTTAAAGGCTACAGCGATGAGCAGCTTTATCAATTAAATAGAGGGGGGCATGACCCGTATAAAATTTATGCGGCGTATGCGGCAGCAGCTTCCCATAAAGGCCAGCCAACCATTATCTTAGCCAAGACGGTAAAAGGCTACGGTATGGGGCAGGCAGGTGAAGCGCAAAACCAGACCCATTCAGTGAAAAAACTGGAAATGGAATCTTTGAAGGGGTTCAGAGATAAGTTTGATATTCCTGTTTCTGACGAGCAATTGGAATCGCTTCCATATTACCGTCCGGATCCAGAATCGTCTGAAATGCGTTATATGAAACAGCAAAGAGATAAGCTTGGTGGGCCGTATCCGGTTCGTAGAGCTTCTTCAGACGCATTAAAGGTTCCAACGTTAAAAGAGTTGGAAAACCATTTAAAAGGTTCCGGCCAGCGAGAAATATCAACAACGATGGCGTTTGTTCGCTTGTTGTCGACTCTTGTTAAGGATAAAGCAATTGGTGAGCGTGTTGTGCCTATTGTGCCTGACGAAGCGCGAACTTTTGGTATGGAGGGGATGTTCCGTCAACTAGGCATTTATTCGGCGGTGGGTCAACTGTATGAACCGCACGATTCAGGTCAATTAATGTATTACAAGGAAGACATTAAAGGGCGAATATTAGAGGAAGGAATTAACGAAGCGGGGGCAATGGCAGCGTGGATTGCCGCAGCAACGTCGTATAGTAACAACGGCTTTCCGATGATTCCGTTTTATATTTACTATTCCATGTTTGGATTTCAACGGATTGGTGATCTTGCGTGGGCAGCAGGGGACATTCAGGCTCGGGGCTTTTTGCTTGGAGGCACAGCAGGGCGAACGACGTTAAATGGCGAAGGCTTACAGCACCAAGACGGTCATTCGCACATACTGGCTTCGACTATCCCAAATTGCCGTGCTTATGACCCTGCTTATGGGTATGAACTAGCAACAATTGTTCAGAAAGGTCTGCAAGAAATGTATGTAGACCAGAAGAATGTTTATTACTACATCACGTTAATGAATGAAAATTATGTTCATCCTGATATGCCGGAAGGTATTGAGGAGGGCATCATTAAAGGGATGTATTTGTTAAAAGAAGATACTACGAATAGGAAAGTTAGAGCGCAACTATTAGGCAGTGGAACCATTCTTCGTGAAGTTGAGGCCGCTGCTGAAATTCTCTCTGAGCAATTTGATGTGGCTTGCGATGTTTGGAGTGTTACGAGTTTTAATGAACTTGGTCGTGATGTTCAGTCCACGGATCGTTGGAATATGTTGCATGCGAACGAGAAATCGCATTTGTCTTACATTCGAGAATGTTTGCAGAATCGAGGGCAAGTGGCTGTTGCTGCCACGGATTACATGAAAATGTATGCGGATCAGGTTCGTAAAGACGTTCCGATGGAATATACCGTATTGGGTACCGATGGTTTTGGTCGCAGTGACACCCGGAAGAAATTACGTCATTTCTTTGAAGTGGACCGCTTTTATGTCTGTATTGGTGTGCTACATGCACTTTGTCAGCAAGGGTTGGTTGAAGCGAGCGTGGTTAAAAAGGCGCAAGAAGAATTCAATATTGATGCAGATAAGATTGATCCGATGCTTCTGTAGTTATGTCTGACGTACTAAATAGCCATTAGTAAGTCGCATGGCTTTGGAATGTGAATGTGGATATGTGACGATTTGTATCAGAGGAATTGATTGTGATGGATGAGATCAAAATACCCGATTTAGGCGGTTTCCAGGATATTGAAATCATAGAAATGCCTGTTGCTGAAGGTGATTCTGTTGAGGTAGACGATGCTCTATTGGTGTTGGAGACAGACAAGGCAACGATGGAAATTCCAGCGCCTGTTGCAGGAGTTGTGAACAAATTTAGTGTTAAGGTTGGTGATAAAGTAAATGAAGGTGATGTTTTTGCGTTAATGACCTCTTCTGCTCCTAGTGAGGAGGTAATACAAGAAAATAACGATGACTTACCTATCGCTGCATTAGAGCCTCTTCAGCATGTGACTGATGAGATTGAGGATAAGCCGGCAAAAGAGCAGTCCGTTAAAGAGCAGGCTGTGATAGTTCCTGATATCGGCGGTTCGACAGATGTGTCTGTGATTGAGGTATCTGTCGAGGTTGGCCAGTCGATTGATTTAGAAGACACCATAGTTGTTTTGGAAACGGATAAGGCCACTATGGAGCTGCCAGCTCCGGTTGCCGGCGTTATTCAATTAATCACCACGAAAGTGGGTGATAAAGTGAATGAAGGTGACCAAATTGCAGTGATTCAATCCAATGCCGCAGACGAAGCTAAAGAATTGAATCAATCTCCAAAGGATGTGGAAGAAAAGGTTAAAGTTCAATCAGTTGGCGCCGATAGCTCTATAGACACGCAGACACGCCCGTCGAGTACGGAGCAGGGTTCCTTAAAAATAGGCGAATCTAAAGTAAGTTCTAGCGTGTACGCTGGGCCGGCTGTCAGAAAACTGGCTCGTGAATTTGGGGTGTCAATGGATGATGTGCTTAAACTCACGGGATCTTCAGGGCCAAAAGGGCGTATATTACAAGAAGATATTCAGAATTATGTTAAGCGTCGATTAAGTGATTCTGAAAGTACAAAGGGTTCTTCCGGTATGGGCATTGAGCCGATTCCTGAAGTAGACTTTAGCCGGTTTGGTAATGTACGGCGGGAGTCTCTAACCCGAATTCAGAAGATAAGTTCTCAGCATTTACATCGGTGCTGGGTGAATGTACCGCACGTTACTCAGTTTGACGAAATTGATATCACGGAATTAGAGGCGTTTAGGAAAGGGGTAAATAAAGAAGGGACGTATGATGTGAAATTAACTCTGATTCCGTTCTTGATTAAAGCTGTGCAGAAGGTTTTGAGTGAAATGCCACGCTTTAATGCCTCTTTAGCCCCTGAAGGTGATGCAATTATTGTTAAAGAGTATTACCACATAGGGGTAGCGGTAGACACTGAGCAGGGGTTAATGGTACCGGTTGTCAAAGATGTGGATACAAAAAGTATATTGAATATTGCAGCCGATTGTATGCAATATGCACTACAAGCAAGAGATGGGAAGCTAAGACCGGACGCATTACAAGGGAGTTGTTTTTCAATATCGAGCTTAGGGGGAATTGGAGGAACGCAGTTTACTCCAATAGTAAATGCACCTGAAGTTGCGATATTGGGGGTTTCTAAGGCATCAATAAAGCCAGTTTGGATTGGTGAACAATGGAAACCTAGATTAATTTTGCCAGTGGCTTTGTCTTATGATCATCGGGTCATTGATGGGGTTTTGGCTGCAAAGTTTACAACAAGAATTAAGCAGTTGCTCGAAGACAGTAGGCATTTGCTTTTATAAAGCCTTTATTTAAGAAGTTGGTGTATTTATGAAGCTGATAATTCGTCCTTTCGTCAAGTTGATGAATCAACTGAATTACGCGTATAAATTCAGTTTGATCAACGTGATGTTTTTGCTCCCTTTATTAGGGCTGAGCTATGGTTTGGTTGAGGAGTTAGAGGCGGATATAGCAGCGACAGAAAGTCAGCTAGAAGGCGTTGCGATCTTAAAAGATACATTTCGTGCTTTGGAGCGTTCAGCTGAGTACCGCGACTTAAAAGCCACGTATGTTTATAAAGGCAATGAAGAAATGCGAGGTCAACTTGCTCAAGCGGAAGGCAATGTTGAAGAGGCATTAACCAAACTGGCGGGTTGGCAGCCTGCTTGGGATACAGAAGGTCGTTTAGCCCGTCAGATGGAATTGGCCTACGAGAGCTGGGAAAAACTCAAGGCAGATGATACTCGTGATTATTATGTGGATGAGCAAGTTAAACGTTATCAGGATATGCTGAATCCTTTAATTCGTATGTTGAAAACAACGACTCGAGCTTCAGGGTTAGCTCAAGCACCTGATTCCGCTATTTTAAGTCTGCAAGAATTACTGGTTCGTTTATATCCTGAGTTTTCCCCACTTGTTGCTAAAATTAGGGCAACAGGGATGGTTGCGTTTAATGCTGGTTTTATGGATTCAGGAACGTCAGATTCACTTAATGATGCTTATGATGGATTTTTAGATGCCTTAGGGCGTTTTGAAAAAGACATGTCGGAACTAATGGAAGAAGACACTCGATTAGCGAGACCGATGGAGGAGCCTGTTGCGGGTCTTATGACGAAGATGAACGATATGATGGCCTATCTTGATGATAACCTCATATCAGCGGTGCAACTTAATTCAACTTGGGATAAGTATTATCAAGATAGTTCTGCTTATGTGAGCGAACTATTTACGGTTATGAATGGAACGGTAGCGCCACTTATGGTAATGATTTTAGAGGATCGTTTAGAAGAGCAAAGCGGTACGCTGCGAGTTTTCTTAATCTCTATTACGGTTCTGTTGACGGTTGTTTTATTGATGTTCTTAGCTTTCTACGTGTCGGTGAATGATACCATTACGAGTTTCCGTGATTCTGCTACCAAAGTATCTAATGGCGATATGAAAGTTCGTATGAGTCTGCATACGCGGGATGAAATGGGGCACCTTACAACAGAGTTCAATACTATGGTGCAGCGTATTCATGATTTAATCCAGGCGGTTAGCATGACTGCTGTAGAGGTGGATACGCAATCCAGTAAGCTAGAATCTATTTCGTCGAAAAGTCGTGATTCGGTTGACCGACAAATGCAAGAGACAGAGCAGGTAACCGTTGCTGTAAATGAAATGACAGCCCAAGTTCAGCAGGTTGAAGAAAACGCCACTCACGCGACCCAAGAAGCTGAAAAGGCAAAGAAAGAAGCCTCTTTGGGGACAGAGCAAGTTGATGCAGCGCTTAAGAATATTGATATTCTTGCTTCGGAGATTGAGAACTCAGTATCAGTAATTAATCGCGTGGCAAAAGACAGCGCGAACATCAGTCAGGTGTTGGATGTTATTAAGGGCATTGCGGAGCAAACTAACTTGCTTGCCTTGAATGCTGCGATTGAGGCAGCGCGTGCGGGTGAACAGGGTCGAGGTTTTGCGGTCGTTGCGGATGAGGTTCGTACTTTGGCTCAGCGAACACAATCTTCGACAGAAGAAATTGAAGAAATGATTTCCCGTCTTCAGTCTGGTGTAAAGGATGCCGTTAAGGCGATGGAAGTGAGTCACGACCGAGCGTCTCAAACGGTTGATGAGTCGGGCAAGGTAGGAGATGTATTGGCGAACATCAGTAGCCTGATTGAAACGATTACGGCAATGAATCAACAGATTGCAATTGCTTGCAGTGAGCAAACCAATGTAGTGGTTGAAATTGATCGTAACATTAACTCAATTTCAGACCTGAGCCAGGAGACCTCGGGTGATGCTGAGAGTACAGCACGAGCCAGTGGAGAAATGGCACAGCTAACGCATTCGCTACAAGAATTGATCAGCGCCTTTAAAGTTTAAGTCAATCATGATCAGAGAATCAAAAAAGCCAGCTCAATGCTGGCTTTTTTGTGTTTGTTGATTTACTTCTTAGTTTAATCAATCGCTTTTAAAGAGAAGATAAGTACCATTGGTTAACATCTGGTCCCCACAAGAAAGCAATTAAACCAGCAATGGCTAGACTTGGCCCAAAAGGAAAAGGCTTACTTTCTCCTGATTTAAACATTTGAGTTAGACCAAACACGAGGCCTACTACTGAAGAGATGATGAGTATCTGTGGGAGCATGACCCAACCACACCAAGCACCAAGCGCAGCCAGAAGTTTAAAGTCTCCGTAGCCCATACCTTCCTTACCTGTGGTAAGTTTAAACAACCAATAGATAGACCAGAGGGATAAATATCCAAAAACAGCGCCATAAAGCGCGTTTGTTAAATCAGTATATAAACCCATTGAATTCGCTATTAGGCCTAACCAGAGTAGAGGTAGGGTTATGTTATCGGGAAGAAGTTGTTCATCCATATCGATAAAGAAAAGAGCAATCAACATCCAAATGAACACTAACGAAATGGCGCCAGCAAGCGTCGGTTGGAAATGATAAATCATTACACCAGATAGGATGCCGGTAAGTAATTCAATCGAAGGGTATCTGGCCGATATGTGTGTTTTACAATTGCTGCATTTTCCCCTAAGAAATATATAACTAAGTACAGGAATGTTTTCCCATGGGCGGATTTTGTGCTCACACTTTGGGCACGTGGAGGCAGGTACGACCAAATTAAAAGGAGGGCTCTCTGAATCATTTTGTTCTAACTCAAGAAAGTCGGTGCACTCTGTCTTCCATTGGCGTTTTAACATGACGGGAATTCGGTAGATGACTACATTTAGAAAACTACCAACTAATAAACCTAAAATCACAGAAAAGGCGAGCAGTTGCTCGCCTGGAATATTGAGTACCATTGAAAATCCTTTTAACCGATGGTTTTTCCTAATTGGAAAATAGGTAGGTACATAGCAATGATTAACCCGCCAACAAGCACACCTAGAACAGACATTATGATGGGTTCCATGAGACTTGTAAGGCCGTCTACTGCGTTATCTACTTCAGCTTCGTAATGTGTAGCAACTTTATCAAGCATTTCATCCAGAGCACCCGATTCTTCACCGATAGCGACCATCTGTAAGCACATTGGTGGGAATAATCCAGATTGTTTCATAGAATAGTTAAGCTGGGTTCCAGAAGAAACTTCCTCTTTAATTTGTTTAATTGCATTCATGAATACAATATTCCCTGCTGCTCCGGATACTGAATCCAGGGCTTCAACTAGGGGGACACCCGCAGCAAAGGTTGTTGAGAGGGTTCTGCAATATCTTGCGACGGATGAATCGTAAGTTATTTTTCCTACTACGGGAGCTTTTAATAGCACTCTGTCGAGATTGTTTCTCGCTTTCTCAGACCTTTTGAGTAACTGTGATGTTGAATAACCGAATGCAATGATTCCAAGTAGTATGATAAACCACCAAGCCTGCATAAACTCTGAAAGACGAATAACCATTTGGGTAAATGCGGGAAGTTCAGCCCCGAATCCGGCAAACACTGATTCAAACTGAGGAACCACTTTAATTAGTAGTATGCCTGTTACTATCGCCGCTATGATCAGTACGGCAATTGGATAGTTTAAGGCTTTTTTAAGTTTGGCTTTTAGTGCTTCTGTTTTTTCTTTATAGGTGGCGATTCTGTCCAGCATTGTTTCGAGGGCACCTGATTGCTCTCCTGATTCAACTAGGCTGCAAAATAGATCATCAAAGTATAAAGGGTGTTGTTTAATTGCATAAGCGAAACTGCTCCCTCCTTCGACTTCGAGCTTTATCTTTTGGACAAGTTCTTTCATATTTGCATTGGCTAGGCCTTCAGACACAATTTCAAATGATTGAACCAAAGGAACACCTGCTTTCATCATTACGGCCAGTTGGCGCGTAAAGATTGAAATGTCCATTGGTTTGATAGCCTTACCTTTGTTGCCAAATAAAGCAGCTCTTTCTTGTGCTACTTTGGTCGGGTTTATTCCTTGAGAGCGCAGTTGAGTTTTAACTAAAGCGCTTGAGAGGGCGGACATCTCTCCTTTTTTTACTTTCCCTGATCTATCTTTACCTTCCCAGATAAACTTTTTCTTTTCTTTTTGATTTGACGCCATAATTTTTCTCGTTTAATCGTTATTAGTCGATTAAGGAATATTTAATGTGAAGAAGTCACCCTGTTGGCTTCTTCTAGACTAGTTACGCCTTGCATTACTTTTTTTAAGCTGGAGCGACGTAAATCATCAAACCCTTCCTTTTTACAGGCTTCGGCAATTTCAATGGAGTTTCCTCCTTCCATGATGATTTTTGCAATCTTGGGTGTTATTTTGACTACTTCGTAGATGCCTACACGGCCTTTATATCCTTTATTGCAGCTGTCACATCCGACTGGATGAAATATTTTGAATTCTGTGGAAATGTCTTCCTCGGTATAGCCTTCTTCAATCAATGCTTCTTTGGGAACATCAATGACTGTCTTGCAGTTTGAGCATAAACGTCTTCCAAGACGTTGAGCAATGATTAGATTAACTGACGTGGCGAGGTTAAATGCAGGAACCCCCATGTTAATCATACGAGTTAATGTCTCTGGTGCACTGTTTGTATGAAGGGTAGACATTACCATATGACCAGTTTGAGCTGCTTTAATGGATATTTCGGCTGTTTCTAAATCTCGTATTTCACCTACCATGATAATATCAGGGTCTTGGCGAAGGAAAGAGCGTAATGCTTCAGCAAAGCCTAAGCCAACTTTATTGTTAACATTACATTGGTTTATGCCTTCGAGGTTAATTTCAACAGGGTCTTCTGCGGTTGATATATTTCGCTCGTCAGTATTAAGAATATTGAGACCAGTATAGAGTGATACAGTCTTGCCTGATCCTGTGGGACCAGTAACTAGAATCATACCCTGAGGTTGTTCGAGAGCACTCATAAACATTTCTTTTTGTTCTTCTTCATAACCTAGTGCATCAATGCCCATCTTGGCAGAACTGGAGTCTAGAATTCGAAGAACAAGCTTTTCGCCAAACAAACAGGGTAACGTATTAACACGGAAATCAATGGACTTAGTTTTTGATATCTTTAATTTTATTCGACCGTCTTGGGGGACTCGTCGTTCGGCGATGTCCATTTTAGACATTACTTTTAAACGTGCAGAAATCTTGGCGGCAATTTGATTTGGTGGAGAAGACACTTCGTGAAGTACACCGTCGGTTCTGAATCGTACCCTGTAGCGTTTTTCGTAAGGCTCGAAGTGAAGGTCAGAAGCCCCCGTTTTGATTGCCATCAGTAGCATTTTATTTATGTACTTAACTACAGGCGCATCATCTGCTTCAGCTTGAGTTACGTCTTGCTCTTCTTCGTCTTCAGCGACTTCTAAATCGCCAAACTCTTCGTCATCATCACCTAGCATGATGCTAGAGGCATCACTGGAATTGAGGAAATTCTCAATTGATTTTTTTAATATATCAGGCTCTATTAGAATTGGGTCGATATTTAGCCCTGTGTTGAACTTAATTTCATCTATAGAGTGGGTGTTTGTTGGGTCAGAGATTCCAACAAACAAAGTGTTGCCCCGTTTCATTAAGGGAAGAGCTAAGTGTTTTTGAATTAATTCTGGTTTGACTAGGTCTTTGGGTATGTGCTCAATATTGTACGATGAGAAGTCCATGATCGGGAGGCCAAATTCTTCGCCTGCTGCAACGGTTATATCTTTAGCTTGGGCTAAGTTGTTTTGACAAAGGTAGCTTATTAACGAAACCCCTTGATTGGTTGCAGACTTACTGGCTTCTATCGCTATTTCTTCAGAAATAACTCCGTCATCGGAAAGTCGACGGGCTAGACCGGACAACCTTGTTTCGTTATTCATTACTATCCCCAATTAATAAAGCTATCAGGAATTTATAGCACAAGAATAGCTTTTAAGTCAGTGTTTTACTTGTATTTTATGGAAACAAGAGCTGCAGTTAGAGAAATTTAATGCTAATTCTTTTCGTATGTCTCGACGACCGAACTATCGGAGGAAAGTGTTACTGTAATTTTGTAGCAGTCTGTAATGGATCCTCCTGAGCAAGCAGCTACTTCGTACTTGTATGCATCAGCATTATTGCCCTCAGGCTTAAATCCAAGAGTGGTATCCAAGGCTCCACCACTTCCACCAGTCATGGTTCCTGCAACGTATGTACTATTATTTAGATAATATGCTTCTTCAAAAAGCTTGAGGGTTTCTAGGTTGTTTCCTGCAACTTTTGTTTGCCCTGATCGGACATAGCCATTGTATGCTGGTAGGGCGACAGATACCAGAATACCTATAATTGCCACGACGATCATTAGTTCGATCAAAGTAAAACCAGTATTTCTGTTCATGCTCTTACCCTTAATGTCATGTGGTAATTATAGGTTTAAACGCAAGAAACTCCATTTGGAGTTTCTTGTGAGCCAACTCTTAATTAGCTTGGACTTAATTAACAGTAGTAAATGTAACCGCTGTTAATACGTTACCATCAGCATCAGTACCACTGATGGTCATTGCTGCACCTAGGGTAACTAAATCAGCTGTTAGACCTACGATACCAACTTGGCCTGTATCAGCAGCAACAGCAGCAGTGTTTTTAAATGCAGGGAGTGCTGGGTTGGCTACTGCTAGTTTATTACCTTCATTTAAAGTGTTGATGATATTTACGCTTGTTCCACCACCAGCAACTTTAGCACTTTCGTTTTTAACTAAGCGCATTGCAACTTCCATATTGCCTTCAACTGCTTCAAGGCGAGAAGATGTGATGTAGCCGTTGTACGCAGGAATTGCAACGGCAGCAAGAATACCGATGATAGCAACAACGATCATTAGTTCGATTAATGTAAAACCTTTTTGTACTTGTTTCATTTTATTCCCCTTTGGGTTTTGTAATGTATATGTCCGCTTTGGATGAAGTATATTTTGCGATTATGATGCCGTTTTTTATTTTTTTATATAAAACAATGGTTTGTTTGATGTTTGTGTCTGGTTGTATTCTGTCTTTAATTTATTTAGTGACAAAAAACGTCACATTGTGCTAATTTTTTTCTATGAAATCGATTGGTGTGTAGGATGCGTCTAAGATAAGGATGCCTGTAGAAAAACTACCTTTATAGCGTGCAAAGGTTAGTTTATTTTGGTTGTTATTTGTTGATTGCCAATGTCGTATTTTTCTTAGATCTTCATCGTTACCACTGTTAATTAGATTAACGATGGTTATAGGCGTTTCTCTAAAGTTTTTTAGAAGCTTTAGTTGAGTGTGCTCTTGAATGCCATGGTATGTTGCTACTATAGACTCTGTATTGCTGTCGTAATCATTCTTATTGGGGCGTTGACTATGCAGTACTGATGGTGTGTTTTTAGTGTCTAGATCATAAAACACATTAGGAGAGATGTTTTGTTTTTGTGCATCAATTAACTTAATTGGATAAAAAGTCTCTTTATGCTCTAGGTAGCTAATGGCAATAACTTGAGCCTGGTAGGCTTGATTAACCCCCCAACTTAAGGCTGATATTTGTACAATTGCTATGAACGATAGATCAAAAATAAGCTCTTTTCTTTTTTTATCAGGGGAAAAGATCAAGAAAGTTAAGCATGGTCCTAATACAATATCGACAAATAGAACAATTTCTAATGCTTGCCAGCCTCCTTCTGCGCTAAACAGTGGAGAAGGAAACCATTGTGTTAACATAAAGAAAAGAATGATTGAAAACGCGAGTAAGCTAAGAGAGGTGTGAATTACAGCTGCTTTTATTCTTGCATTTAAATGTTTCATCTTGTCTAGTATATCCCTCGGTGTTTATGAAGTAGTTAAAGCTCAACAAACCGCATAGATAGGTCTAACGCTTTAACATCTTTGGTTAGTGCACCTATAGAGATAAAGTCCACACCGGTTTCTGCTTTACCTCGTAAGGTATCTTTAGTGATACCACCTGAGGCTTCGAGTTTAGCGTTTCCATTGTTGTGTGCTTTATTGACTGCGACGGCTTTAACTAAGTTCTCATTGCTAAAGTTATCCAACATAATGATATCTGCATTGGCAGTTAATGCTTGATTAAGTTCATCAAAGCTTTCGACTTCCACTTCAACGGGTTTACCAGGTGCTATCTGTTGTGCTTGTTTCACAGCTTGGTGTATTCCGCCTGCGGCGCTGATGTGATTCTCCTTAATTAGAAACGCATCGAATAAACCGATTCTGTGGTTGTCGCTGCCGCCGATTTTTACTGCGTATTTTTGAGCAAGCCTTAACCCTGGTAGCGTTTTTCTAGTATCTAGGATGGTGACATTTGTGCCTTTTACGATATCCGCATATTCACTTGCTAGGGTGGCTGTTGCAGATAAGGTCTGTAAAAAGTTAAGCGCACAACGTTCACCCGTAAGGAGGGAGCGAGCAGACCCTTTTAATTCAAATAACACGTCGTTAGGGCTGAGTTGGTCACCATCTTGTTTGTGCCAAAGAACTTCTACTTCTGGGTCGAATTGTTTGAATACTTCATTAACCCAAGCTTGGCCGCACAAAATACCTGCTTCACGAGTAATTATTCTAGCGTGACCTTGTTTGCTTTCGGGTATTAATAATGCGGTTATGTCTCCGTCACCAACATCTTCTTGTAGGGCTTGTTTAACGCTGTGTTGAATGTTGTTAAGTAGGGCGTCGGAGATAGTCGTCATAAAATTGTAACTCGTTGCATTATTGGTGAATTTACGGCCGCTATTGTAATAGGTTTGGTTGTCTCTCGTAACCGTCAATTTTTAATCGTAAAGATACGTAAAAACGTGACGTAAATCTGAATTATTGGAGTATCTTAGTATTAAACTATGAATTAAATAAAAGCAGTACTTTAGTTTTAACCCTACAGGTTAAACAAAATTAGCATCGGAGATATCTCAATGGGCCCTCAGAAAAAAGTGGTTTCAATCAGTTCGGGCACGCCGCTACAGTCTAAGAGATTGTCTGTACCTGTTAAGGCTTTCTGTGATCTGGCAGAAAAGGAACTAAAGCTTTTACTGCGAGCAATGTTTGATAGTGCTGATGACACCTTATTTAAGTTGTCGGATAAAGCGTCTTCTAATGAACAGCAAGAACGTTATTTTAACGCAATGCGTGCCGTTCGTTTACAGCGTCGTCAAATGGAAACGAAATTCTTTGAAGGATTTAAAGGCTCCATTGATGATATGTCGGAAGGCATTGAGCTTTCGGCTCGTCAGGCAGATAAGGTATCTACCGAGAGTTTGTCTTTGGTTCAAAATGATGAACTGGAAGAACGAGTGGCGTTGGAAACGATGTCCAACAAAACAACAACTCTAAATAAAACATCATTAAGTTATTTGAACCAGCGTTTGGCGTACCTGTTATCAAAAGATGATTTGAGCGATGCAGATAACCCTATTGCGCCTATCAACTTGTGTGACTACTTTGCTGATGCCTTAGATTTATTAGATTTAGACATTGAAGCGCGATTGTTGGTGTATAAACTGTATGATCAATTTGTTTTAAGCAAACTGTCTGATCTCTACGAGCAAATTGATAAATTGTTAGTTACACACGGTGCATTACCGGATTTAGGTAGAAAGCAGCAATCTGAAGCTGTTTCATCCGGAGTGAAGAATGGAAGTTCGTCGGAAATAGGACAGGTAAGCGCAGGCGGTAGTCTTTCTCAAGGCGATTTAAAGCCGATCTTTCGGTCATTGCAAAAGTTATTAACTCAGGTTCAAGGGGTGAGCAGCGATATTATGGTTGCAGCTCCGTCATATCAGGGGCCGACGCAGCCCACGACTCAACTTTGCCAAACATTATCGGATTTTAACGTGCCTTCTGAAGCAGAGGGTAATGAGTTGCAGGCATGGATGCAGTTTGATGTTCGAGAGCATGTGAGAGGCGCGCTTCAGGCTTCGGCGCCTTCTGGACGCCCGCTGCCAATGAGCCGTAAGGACAGTGATGCAATTAACCTTGTTGCGATGTTGTTCGAATTTATATTGGAAGATCGGAATATCATTCCTTCCATTCGAGCGATGCTAGCGCGCTTGCAGTTACCTTTGGTTAAGTTAGCGCTTCAAGATCAACGTTTTTTTGATCAGAAGTCGCATCCAGCAAGAAGTTTATTGAATGCGCTTGCTTCAGCAGCGGTTGGGTTTAATTCTCAAACGGATCGTTTTCAAGAACGTTTAAACTTTAAAATTGAAGAAGTTGTAACGCGTATTTGCACTGAGTTTGAGGAGAATATTGATTTATTCGACTTATTGAGTGCTGATTTTCAAGTCTTTCAAGAGAAAGAAAGTCGTCGAGTAAATTTAGTGACGCAGCGTTTGCAAGATGCGGAAGAGGGTAAGGCTAAAACTGAAAATGCACGGGAGTGGGTGAAGTCAGCGTTAAATACCGTAACGGAACCTTATCGTCCTTTGCCTGAGTTTGTTGATACTTTACTTTCGGAAGCTTGGAGCAAAGTTTTATTCTTACACGCCCTTAAGTCAGGTAATAATAGTGAAGAATGGAACGGTTCTGTGTTTGCAATCGAGCAACTCTTATGGACGGTAGCAGGGGAGCACTCGAGAAGTACTCGACCTGTACTGCTTAAAGTTATCCCGATGGTTCAAAAGAAAGTTCGTAAGGGCTTAACGGATGTTTCTTTTAATCCTTATGACAGCAGCCGCCTCTTAAAAGAACTAGAGACTCTTCAGATTAATATGTTGAAGGAAGCCAGTACGAGAGAGGGAACACCTGAACAGGCTGAAGAATCTAAAAACTGGTTAGTGAAGATGAACTCTCCAGCAGAGAAGCTTCGTGAATCGGATGAAGATTTATCACCGACTGAAACGATGGTGGCTATAGACCAAGTCTTAACTCAACAGAATCAGGACTCGGACGATGAATCGTTAACTGAGCACTTATCGAAAGTGGATGAGCTCGGGAATGGCAGTTGGTTTAAGTTATCAAAAGACGATGGTGAGGTGCGCTGTAAATTAGCGGCAGCATTGCCTAAGTTGAATAAGTACATTTTTGTAAATCATGCAGGTATCAAGGTTCATGAGTGTTGTCGTGTAGAGTTTGCAAAGATGCTGCAGTCTGGTCGTATATGCTTGATTGATAATGGTGCTGTGTTTGATCGGGCACTGAAGGCAGTTGTTCAAAACTTAAGAAAACCAGGCTAGGCAATGATCTAAAATGGATGTTACTCTCTCAAAGGACATTGTTAAGAACTTATTAATGGTTTTTGAGACGTAATATTTATGAGTTTTACTAACGGTTGGTGGGAACACGCGCGATGCGTTCCCTCTCCGAACTTTAATGATCGTCCATCCGGTCGTGATCCATCTTTATTGGTTATCCACAACATTAGCTTACCGCCCGGTGAATTTGGTGGAAATCAGGTCGAACGCTTCTTCTTGAATAAATTAGACACAGATGAACATCCTTTCTTTAGAGAAATTGAAGGCGTGACTGTTTCTGCGCATTTCTTTATTCGTCGTACAGGTGAAGTCATTCAATTTGTGTCCGTAGATCAGCGCGCTTGGCATGCGGGCGTGTCTGAATTTCAAGGTGAAGAAAGCTGTAATGATTTTTCTCTCGGTATTGAAATGGAGGGTACGGATGAAATTCCGTATGAAACGCTTCAATACCAATCTTTGGTTGGTTTAACTAAAGATTTAATGGTGAAATACCCTGACATTATATCGAATAGAATAACAGGGCACAGTGATATAGCTCCGGGCAGGAAGACGGACCCAGGCCCTGCATTTGATTGGACTCGATACCTATCATCTTTAAACGAACCCGAATAGGGGTTAGCTATTAATGGTTGCTTTTAAGTCCGTTAATAATTTAATTCTTCGCTTGTTTTGTTCCTCTCTAATTGCAGCCCCTTTGAACCCTGATTTTGCTAATTCACCTGCATTAACAGTGAGACAGACTTGATGGGCCTTTCTTAAATAATCCGCTTGTGGATAAGGCCGGGTTTCATACCCTGTTCGGCCCAAGGCATCTGCTTGGCAACTGAGAAGAAATTGGTCGAAACGTTCGGGCTTTCGCCAGCAGTCCAGCTTGTTCAACAGTTTTAAAATTGTTGATGGTTTTAAGTCAAAGGCAGTGTGGCATTGAGTATGGAGTTCACATACCAAAAGCGCTAACTCTTTGGGCTTGTTGGGTACCTTTAGACGCGTACACAGTTCCGCAACGAGTTGAATTCCTTTGAATTCATGCCCAATGTGACGAGGTAGGATGTCTTCTGGTGTTACGCCTTTACCTAAATCGTGCGTTAAAGCTGCAAATCGGACTTCTATGGCGTCAGATAATAGTGATGCTTGTTCCAACACCATCAGTGTATGTATGCCTGTATCCACTTCTGGGTGATATTCTTTTCGCTGGGGAACGCCAAACAGTTTACTTATCTCAGGGAAGATAACTTCTAGAGCGTTGCATTGTTGAAGTACATCAAAATAAATATGCGGTGATGTTTCAGTTAATGCTCTTTCTGTTTCTTTCCAGACCCGTTCAGGCGTTAGATACTTTAACTCATTGGAGTCAGCTAACTCTTTCATTAATAGAAGCGTTTCAGGTGCAACCTTGAAACCTATGTGATGAAAGCGCGCGGCAAACCGAGCGACTCGGAGTACTCTTAAAGGATCTTCAATGAACGCATCTGAAACATGACGAAGCAGCTTCAATTGAATGTCTCTTTGTCCGGAATAAGGATCAATAATGTGACCTGAACTGTCTTGTGCCATTGCATTGATGGTGAGGTCTCGGCGCAACAAGTCTTCTTCTAATGTTACGTCTGGGGAGAATTGACATTCAAAGCCTTGATAGCCGTGGCCCTGTTTCCGTTCTTTACGAGCAAGCGCGTGTTCTTCTTGGGTCTTTGGGTGTAAAAATACAGGGAAATCTTTACCGACGGATCGAAAACCTTGTGCTTCCATTTGCTCTAGCGTAGCGCCGACTACGACCCAATCATGGTCATAGACCTTAAGATTTAATAGCTTATCTCGTACGGCCCCGCCGACTAAATACGTTTTCAATTTTGGCCTCTATAGTTAAACACTGGGTTGCCGATAAAATCTCAAAGGAGAGTTTTCAATGAAAAAGCTTAAATTGGTGTTCTTGAGATCGTTAATGATTCTCGTTGCTTCGGTCGCTTTGGGTGGCTGTTCTGTTTTACAGCCGATATTAGGCGAATCATATGAATTCACTGATGCCGATGATTATCCGTTAGCGGCGTCCCAATCAATTCGTCATTGTATTATACAACCTTGTGCAAATTACTATTAATTTTTGTTTTATATAGGGGCTTATTTTTACGAGAGAGTTTTACGGAAGAGGCATCTTCATCCTTGATTCTCTTAAGTTTTCAACGCGTTTACGCGTTCTTACAATGTCATACCAAAAAGAACTCAAGCTTTGGCTTTTGTAGTCGATAATTTGTGTAGAAAAACACAAATATCCCAAGGTCGAAGCTCATGAAATTGCAAATGTTATTGATTGCTGCCTCTATTGGTTTAGCGGGTTGCGAGGTTCATCATATTCATCACTTTAATAAGGATGATCTAACTGGATGTAATTGTAATACTGCGGATGTTGTCGGTATGCAATCCAGCGGTTATAAGTTGCCTCTTAATTACGGTGATGATGTAAAAGTATTGCCGCCCATCTATCAGCCGATCCATCCATACTCTATGCAAGGAATGCGGCCTCAGGCGCCACCTCAAGTAAAAATGCCGGAGTATTATAAATTGACGCCAGTTGAACCGAATCAAAAACAGAGTGCGCCACCTGCTCAGGCTCCTATGTCTTATTCACCTTATTATCAGCAGCCGATACAGCCCGTGCAGCAGCCTGTTATGCCGATTCAGATGTCTTCAAACTCTTCAAAAGAGAGTGACAGTAATATTCGAACGTACCTGTTTCAACCGGCGGGTGGTGTTGTTTACCAATATTAAGTTTAACTTTAAGCTCGACCTATTTGTGTTTATAGGGTGCCTCTGTTCAGAGGCATCTTCCGTTTAGTGCTAACTTGGCACACTATTTGATCAACTTCTTGGCAAAGTCATAAAAAGCGGCAAAAAATTGTCAGAGGTCTGTTATGAAGATTTCAAAACTCGCTCAAGGCGTGTCAGTGGCGGTAATTACACTGTCTATTTCTGCATGCTCAAACCATCACTTTCTTCAAGGAGGTGCTGAAGCTAAAAAAGTAGAAACTCAGGTTCAACCTGTAGTGCAATATATGGATCGTCCAGCTAACTCTCAACCTCAGGTGATTCGAGTTAAAGGCTACGGTACGATTCAGAAAAAATCGAATTTTAATGCGGCTCAACAGCATTTGATGGGCATGCGCGCGTCTAAGCTTGATGCTTATCGTGCCATGGCTGAACGTGTATACGGTACGGCACTGGAAGGTGGATCAAGCATTGAAAATTTGATCATGCAAGACGACCGTTTCAAAACATTCGTTGATGCATTTGTTCATGGCGCAAAAGTAGTCACCAGTGAAAAGAAGAAAGACGGCATTTATGAAACCGTTCTGGAAATGACCCTCGATAAAGAGTTTTTTGTGTGTTTGTCTGATGTAAATTATTTAACGGCGAATACAGACTGTCGTTCACCTCTGCCACCTCAAACACAGGGTCGTTCGAATTATTATCAGCAGAGTAAGCACATTCGAGCGGGTCAAAAGCGCAGTTACTTTTTAGATTAAACAGAGAGGTTACCAATTTAGGTTCTCTTTTGATTACGTGTTGGAATTGCGGTTATTTAGGTTCTTTAGGGAACCTAATCAGAATATCTTCTAGAGTGGGTGGGTTATGTTGCGTGCATTTAAAGTGATTCGCATTTTCTTGGTGTCTGTGATGGTTGTGCTTTCAACGATAAGTTGGGCCAAGACGGTTACAGGAACCGGTCACGCCAAAGTTGGCGGTGATATGGAGAACGCGAGAGATCTCGCATACCGAAGAGCTTTAAGAGATGCAACACTTCAGGCTAATGTACGGGTGACAAGTACTGAAGTCGCAAATAACGGATATATCACACATGATAATTTACGAATGCAGTCTCATGCCGAGTTTGGTGAAGTAGAGATTGTTTCTGAATCGGTGAATGATAATGTCGTTACTCTGAAAGTGCGCGCCGAAGTGGCACAAGCACCGTTTTGCACACCAAGCAAATCTCAGAATTATAACAAACGTATCGCGGTGCTTGGCTTTAGTCGTGAGAAAATGGATGACTCGACACTGGGTGGGTTGGATGCAATTGAGCGCGAGTTTCCTCAGCGTGTTGCATTGACTATGAGTTCCTATGGTGGATTGCGTGTTCAACCTGCAACGCACATCGGTTTATACCCTGATGTTACGAACGCGCCAAGTAGAACAATGCCTGATTATACGGTTGCTGAGTTATCCCGAATTGGACGTGACTTGGGTGTTCAGTATGTGATTTCTGGTGTAATTCGAGACATGAGTCATAAGGGAGAATATAAGCGGGAGGAATTGTTAATTCAGCCTTTGCTTGATCTATTGAATGAACCAGAGCCATTAAATCGTCGCATGACTGTTGATGTCTATGTTTATGAAGCCTACAGCGGTGCCTTGGTTCATCGTTCTGCTTATTCTGAAGAAGGCGCTTGGACTGACAGTGAGTTTTCTAAGGCGGGGTTTGGTAGTCAAAAGTTCTGGTCGACGGATTATGGGGTTGCTGTAGAGCGTGTTATTCAAAACGTCAGCGAAGACATGGCAATGTTAATGAATTGCCAACCTTTCATGGCTGAAATACTTCAGGCGGAAGGCCAACAACTTCGTATTAATGCAGGTGCGCTGGACGGTTTAAGACCTGGGGATACATTGACGGTATATCGAACTCGTGAACATTATGAACATCCTCTTCGAGTCGATGCTTCTATGAATCGAGTACAAACGACCGTTAAAGTGAGCCAAGTGCAGCCGCATTTTGCGTTTGCGGAAATAACGGGCTCCATTCCTGTCATGCAAGTTCAAATGAGGGATCTCGTGGTTGCTTGGTGATGCTCTAACGTCGAAATGATCAAAAAGCCATTATTTGAAACTCAAATAATGGCTTTTTTATGGGGGAAGGGTTATAGCGGTGTAAAACTAAGTTGTTTAGATTGGCGCAGGAAGATCAGATATTTATGCTAAACTACCCCCAATTTAAAAAGACTGACGGATTTTTGACATGCAGGAATATGAAATAACGGACGTTTCAACGTCGCCTTTTAAGGATCAAAAGCCAGGAACTTCTGGGTTAAGAAAGACGGTAGATATTTTTAAACAACCTAATTACTTGGAAAACTTTGTACAGAGTTTTTTGAATGTGGTTAAGGGTGATGCGCCCCAGCTTATTGTTGTGGGGGGAGATGGTCGTTACTTCAATCTTGAAGCCATCCAAACCATTATCCGTATCGCTGTTGCGAATGAAATTCCTCAGTTGTTAATTGCTAAAGGCGGGATATTATCAACCCCTGCCGCTTCTCATTGGATTAGGAAATACCAGGCGGATGCAGGTATTGTTCTCTCCGCCAGCCATAACCCAGCGGGCGAAAATGGCGATTTTGGGATTAAATTTAATGGCGCTAATGGTGCTCCTGCTCCTGAATCATTAACCTCTGCCGTGTTTGAAGAGACGATAAAAATAACTTCTTACTTGTCTGCCGAAATAGACGCAGTTGATCTTTCAGAAGTTCAGGATATTCAATTAAATAAGACCCAATTGATTATCCGTGATGGGGTGGTTGATTACGTTCATCATATGGCGAGTCTGTTTAATTTCGATGAGTTAACGAAAGGCTTTGAGTCGGGTAAATTGAGCGTGTTGTTTGATGCCATGCATGCTGTAACAGGCCCTTACGCTCGCCAGCTGTTGGTTGATGTATTAGGTGCCGACGCATCGTGTCTTTTAAATGCAGAGCCGAAGCTAGATTTTGGCGGCGGTCATCCTGATCCTAACTTAGTTCATGCGGCAGAGTTAGTTGAAAGAATGTCCGCTGATAATGCACCTGTGTTAGGTGCTGCGTCGGATGGTGACGGCGATCGAAATATTATTCTGGGTAAAAACCAATTTGTTTCGCCGAGTGATAGCTTAGCCGTTATTCTTGAGCATCATAGGTTGTTACCTCAATTTGAAGATGGAATTTCTGGGGTAGCTCGATCGATGCCGACCAGCACTGCGGTTGACCGCGTTGCTGAAGCCTTAGGAATTGATTGTTACGAAACCCCTACGGGCTGGAAGTTCTTTGGTAACCTTCTTGATGATGAGCGGATACAGCTTTGTGGTGAAGAATCCTTTGGAACGGGTTCAGATCATGTTCGTGAAAAAGATGGTTTATGGGCTGTGTTAGCGTGGTTAACTATTGTTAGTTCATTGAATCAACCGGTTGCTGATATCTTAGCTAATCACTGGAAACGTTTCGGACGTTCTTATTATTGCAGATATGATTTTGAAGGCATCGAAACTGCTAAAGCGGATGACTTGATGGCCACTTTAAATGGTGGCTTGAAAGCGTTGCCGGGGCAAGCGTTTGGTGAATATACAGTAGATCGAGCGGATAATTTTGCTTATTCAGACCCTGTTGATGGCAGTGTGAGTAAGAATCAAGGCGTACGAGTTTATTTCACTGATGGCTCAAGAGTGGTATTCCGATTGTCTGGAACAGGGACGGTAGGTGCTACTTTGAGAGTGTATCTCGAACAGTATGTGAACGTTGATGGCGAATTGGCCAGTGATTCAATAGAGGTGACAAAGTCTTTGGCTCAAGTAGCCCTAGATATTGCAAAAGTTGAAGAAAAATCGGGTAGAAGAGAGCCTGATGTAATCACTTAATAGGGTCTACACTTATAGAAATGAAAGGCGATGAGGTAATACTCATCGCCTTTTTTGTATGGGGTCGTTGAAACTTAGTATTAGTCGCTTGAAACATGTTTGGGAAATAACACTCGCCAGTGCTCAAAGCCTCCATCCATGCTGTAGCTTTGTTCGAAGCCTTGCTCGCTTAAATATGATGCGGCGGATTGACTGGAATTTCCATGATAGCAATAGACGATTAACGGTTTAGACATATCAGCGGAACTGATTAACTCACCTACGGTGTTATTATCTAAAAGTGTTGCTTGCGGGATGTGTGAGAGGTTGAAACTGCCAGGGTCCCGAATATCAACAACACGAGCGTTTTCGGTGTCCATGAGTTGTTTTGCTTTTTCTGGTGAAATTCGCTCGTACATGATGCTCTACTCCATACCCACTTCTGTTGTGGTTTAAATTTAATCAGTTGATAGACTTATGAGAAGGGCAGCCTAAGCTGAACATCTCTTGATCTTCCAGTCTCATGGCGGTTAATGATCCACCCCATACGCAACCCGTATCTAACCCGAAAACGGTGTTTGATTCTGTATTGCCTTGCAATGCAGCCCAGTGACCAAAAACAATACGGTTGTCTTTCATTTTAGCTTGTTTAAAGGAAAACCATGGTTGGAAGCCGTCAGGCCAATTGCTAACAGTTTCCTTCGTACTAAACTCAAGCTTGCCCTGAGCATCACAGAACCGCATGCGCGTTAGGTAATTAGTGATCACCCGAAGTCGTTCTACGCCTTCAAGGTCTGAGCTCCATACATTGGGCGTGTCACCATACATATGGTCGAAAAAGTGCTGTCGATCAGGGCTTTGTATAAGATCTTCAACTTGCTTGCTGTATTTAAGCGCGCTTTTCAAAGACCAGATGGGCGGAATGCCTGCGTGGACCATCGTGTAATTCAAAATAGGGCAATGATGGATGAGCGGTTGTTGACAAATCCAGTTGATGAGCTCTTCTCTATCAGGGGCTTCTAAGACATCTTTAATAGAGCCTTTGGCCTTCTTGATTCCGTGGTGGCACGCGGCTAAATGCAAATCATGATTGCCAAGTACAGTGATGGCAGAGTCACCTAAGGATTTAATAAATCGAAGCGTCTCTAAAGATTTGGGCCCTCGGTTGACCAAATCCCCTGCGAGCCAGAGAGTATCTTTCTTTGGGTTAAAGTTAATGACTTCTAGAAGCGCTTGAAGTTCATCAAAACAACCTTGGATGTCTCCAATTGCGTATGTGCTCATGACTATAGTATTTAGTGAATGATGGATGGATTTGCAAGACGGAAAGGATCAATGCTGACATTAAACTGTTCGCCTGAATTTTTCTTCATGACATAATGCCCTTGCATACTCCCAACTGGCGTAGCGATGGCTGTACCGCTGGTATAAGTAAAATGTTGGCCTGGTTCGAGAATCGGTTGCTTGCCAACCACGCCTTCGCCTTCAATTTCGTGCACATGTTCATTCGCATCAGTAATGCGCCAGTATCTGGACAAGAGTTGTGATGATTCAGCCCCTTGGTTTTTAATGGTTATCGTGTAGGAGAACACAAAACGCTGTTTGGCAGGTTCTGAACGCTCAGGGAGGTATTCAGAGTCCACCCAGATTTCAAGCCCACTTTCGGCATCAACATTGTTAGCATCTAGCTTCTTGTTTGTGTTCTTCATGAGACTGAATCACTAATTTTTACATATTGTTCGACGCTTAATGTTTCGGGGCGTGCAGACGGATCAATGCCTAACGCTTCAAGCTGCTCGCTACTAACGGTGCCTTTTAATGTATTTCGTAATGTCTTTCTGCGCATGCTGAAAGCCTGTCTCACTACTTTTTCAAGTACTTTCACATCTTTTGCCGGGAAGGGCAGTTCAGTGTAAGGGACCATTCGTACAACTGCAGAATCAACTTTTGGCACTGGATGAAACGATCCAGGTTTGACGATAAACAACGGTTGTACAGCGCAATAGTATTGAACCATGATGCTTAATCGACCGTAGTTTTTCTCGCGTGGGCTTGCTCCAAGTCGGTTGACGACTTCCTTTTGAAGCATAAAGTGCATGTCTGTGATGTCTTTATGGTATGTCAAAAGGTGGAAGATAAGTGGCGTGGAAATATTGTAGGGTAAGTTACCTACAATCTTTAGCGGTTCGTCTTGAATCAGCTGACGGAAATCGAACTTTAACGCATCGCCTTGATGAATGTTAAAACCTTCGTAATGATTGAACTTCGATTCAAGAATAGGGATTAAATCGCGATCAAGTTCCACGACATTCAAGTGGCCTTCGGTTGCCTTAAGAACCCCTTCGGTAATTGCCCCTTGGCCAGGGCCAATTTCTACTATGTTATGACCAGGTTTGGCAGACACAGCGGCTAGGATATTGTCGATGACGTGATGGTCATGTAAAAAATTTTGACCAAAGCGCTTACGGGCACGATGTTGATGTTCTGACGACATGAAAAAATCCTAAGTGCAAAAAATGAGTTAGAAAAATACGTGGTTTGTTTATTTAGACGAGGTTACTTGTCGTCGAGCAATGGCCATTTTATATCCGTAATCAATGGCGGTCAGCAGGCTGCCATTGTCGGCGACTCCTTTCCCTGCTAAGTCTAGTGCAGTTCCGTGATCAACGGAGGTTCTTATGATGGGTAGACCAAGTGTGATGTTGGCGGCGTTACCAAACCCTTTGTACTTTAATACTGGCAGGCCTTGATCGTGATACATGGCAAGAACGGCATCGGCATGACTTAAATATTTGTCTGTGAACAAGGTGTCTGCAGGTAAAGGGCCTGTTAACTTGATGCCCGATTGTCTTAGTTTTTCGAGAGTAGGCTCAATAACTTCGATTTCTTCATGGCCCATATGTCCACTTTCACCTGCATGCGGGTTTAAGCCACATACGTAGATATGAGGCTCATGAATACCAAAGAAATTTTGAAGATCACTGTTTGTGATGGTTATTATTTCAGTCAGAAGCTCAGGGGTGATTTGATCAGCAACCTTTCTCAGAGGGAGATGCGTTGTTGCTAATGTCACCTTTAAGCCTTCTGTTGCGAGCATCATTACAACTTTTTTGCTGTTGGTCAGCTCTTCTAGGAATTCAGTATGGCCAGAAAATTCAATTCCGGCATCATTAATGACACTTTTCTGAACAGGGGCTGTGACCATGCCATCGTAGGCACCATCCAAGCAGCCATTGGCCGCATGTTTCAACGTAGATAATACATAGTGGGCATTATCTACGTTAAGTGTTCCATGGCTTGCGGCCTGTTTAAGAGGGATATGATGAACGTTAAGACGCCCAGAATACCGCTCTAAGTTGAGTTCGGTTTGCTGTGATAGCCAGTTTTTATCACCAATAAGTGTAATGGTGAGTTCAGGATACTTCTCAAATAATTCTGAAAATGGGAGCTGGGCGGATAACTCAGGGCCAATGCCTGCTGGTTCGCCAGTGGTTATTGCAAGGTTAATCATCCGCTTTAGCCGCCTTATAACTTAATTTCAGTGTATGCATCGTCTTTCAGTTCTTGAAGCCAGTTTTGCAACTCATCTTGGAACTTACGTTTTCTTAAGTAGTTTTTGGCAATCGCTTTTTGGTATTGAGACGCCATGTTTTCATCTTTGCGTCCTAATACTTGAAGAATGTGCCAGCCGAACTGACTTTCAAAGGGTTTACTTATTTCATCGATTTCAGTGTTGTTCATTGTGCGAGCGAAACTTGGAACAAGTTCTTCTCCACTCATCCAGCCCAGATCGCCACCGTTGACGGCGGAACCGGTGTCGTCTGTTTTCGATCGAGCTAAATCCGCAAAGTCAGCACCGTCTAGTATTTGCTTATAGATATCTTCGGCAACCATATACGCTTGGTTTGAATCTCGAATGATATTGGGCTTAATTAGGATATGGCGAACGTGAGTTTTATGAATAATGAAGTTATCACCGCCACGTTTATCGATTAGCTTCAAAACATGGAAACCGATGTCACTTTTGATTAGCTCACTGAACTCACCTTTCTTCATGTTCGAAAGTGGCTCATCAAACAAACTAGGTATGTTTTGTATTTTGGCCCAGTCAGTTTTGCCTGCTTGGTATTGGCTAAATTGTTTGGTCGCTTTTTTAAAGTCGTTACCTTCTTTTTTCCAGTAGGCTAGGACTTTAAGCGCTTCTTTTCTCTTTTCTGCAACGACTTCAGGCGCTGCTCGAGATGATACAGGGACCGTGATGTGAGCAATTTGGTATTCAGGAGAGATTTTCTCTTTACCTTCATCGGAAGCCAAAAATGCTTTCACTTCTTGATCTGTAATTTTGATTCGTCGGTTTACTTGATTTTGACGAACTCGAGAAATGATCATCTCTCGTTTGATTTGGGCGCGAGCGCTGCTGTAGTTTGTGCCTTCTTCTTCAAGCGCGGCTTTGAATTGTTCAAGCGTCATACCGCTCTTCTGAGCAATGTTTGATACGGATTGATTTAATTCTTGGTCGCTAATTCGAATGCCTGCGCGTTGAGCCAGCTGTATTTGCAGTTCTTCCACAACAAGCTGTTCAATGACTTGCTGAGTCAAAACGTGTTCTGGTGGTAATGGTCGGCCTGAATCTAGAATTTGGAGTTTGACGACTTCAATTCGTTCTGCGACTTCACTTTCCATGATGATATCGTCGTTGATCTGTGCAGCAACCCGGTCCAATGCTTGTTTTGCCGACCATGCTGGTGCAGAGATTAAACCGCAGAATAAAAATGATGCGATTAATCTCTTTTTAACGGGTGAAGAAATAAATTTAGTAATCATAAATTGTCCGTTGGTTAATACCTTCAATCAGTTCAGTCAGTAGCTCGTCGTTAGAACCTCCAAAGCCTGAAAGACCTTTGAGTTCTATCATCAAGAAAATTCCGCTATCGAACTCATCTCGTTGTTCAGGAATTCCATTTCTAATGAGTTCTTCGGTATCGCCTGTATAAAAACGACGGTAAACCAGAGAGGTTCTCCAGCAGCAACTGTTGTATTCAAAGCCGTTTAACATGTCAGATGTACGGTCTAGAGTTAAGTCGTACTCCCAACGGTGAAGCAGTCGCCAAAAAGGTGAGACTTGCCAAACACCAGAAAATTCCAAAAATTCTTCTCGGGCGGCCAAACCGTCTTTCTTTTCGTTATACCTTAATGTGGCTACGTGTTCTGTGCCTGGTCTCCATAATATCGCATGACTGCTACGTTCAGTTTGATTAAGTCGATCACTCCATTCAAAATCAAATTGATACGCCCATGCCTCAAACGGGTTGTATCGCACTTCACCAATGTAATTAGACACGTCGTAATCGTTGTCGGTGTTTTTCTTAACTTCATCGTGGTTATTGGTTAAATCCACTTTCCTGTCTTTCAGATATAAAATGGTACCGGCTTTAGCAACCAATGATTGATACCCATTTTCATCAATAAAGCGAGAAGTTAATCCCAAACCAACTTGTGATGTGTCACCGATTCGGTCACCGCCAGAAAATCGATTAGGTTCGAAGATTTGGCTGTATGTTAAGTCCGCTGCACTGGCATCAAAAATGGGCACATCACCTTGATCTTGGTAGGGAATGTAAGCGTACATAAATTGGGGTTCAAGTGTTTGGGTCATTGAACGACCCAACATATCGAACGGTCTTTCTAGAAAAATACCACCCGCTAAGTGTGCGGAAGGTAGAGTGATGTCTTTTTCAGAGTTAAAGCGGTCTTCATTGAAGCCATTGAGTGTGTATTGCTTGTTATAAACGGTCACTCCGGGTGTTAGATAACCCCACGTTTTGCGTTTATCATAGTTAATGGTTGCTTCAGAGCTTGTTCTAAACGCGGAACCAACGGTCGTTGCCTGTTGGCCTGCAGTAAGATCTTCATTGGCTGCTGCTCGGTCAAAGTACGTTGCGTTGACTTCAAAAGAGGGTTGCCAAGCACCAAATTCGTACCAGCTGCCTGAAAGTAATAAATCGGGCAGTTGTTTGTATTGATCGGATGCTACTTCGTCTTCATCGGTAATTTGGTAACTTCGGAATTGCCCTGCAAAGGCTAGGTTCTCGCCAGCCCAACTGGTTTTGAATATTTGATCGACAGTGCCATCCACCGATTTAGATAAGATTCCGTCGAAGTCGCCTTTGTAATCATCATCACTTACTCGGTTGTAATCAACTTCTGTTTTCCAGTCCTCAATTTTTCCTAAGTGATCGAAGTGCAGTGACCATCGATCTTCACCCGTCGATTCGCCAGTGATTTCACGTTCATCTTGTTCAGGGTAGTCATCGTCGTCGCCAAGATAACCACCGTTTAATTTATTCATGCTCCAGTCATTGAGGTAGCGGAATTCGCCTTCCAGCATCGCGCCACGTTTTTCGAAGTACCTAGGGGTTAATGTTGCGTCAAAGTTTGGCGCTAAATTAATGTAGAAAGGTGTGGAAAGGGAGCTTTCGCCTTGGCTAGCCTCAAAAGAGGGCATTAAGAAACCCGTCTTGCGACGGTCATCGATGGGGAAGTTCATCCAAGGAATGTACATAACAGGAACATCTTGGACTTTTAACTTAATATGAGAGGCTTCCCCCCATCCCTCAGTGAAATCAAGTTCAATGTCTTGGGCTTCCATTTTCCAAGCATTGCTGGATGGTTCACAAAAAGTGATGTAACCACTTTCAAGTTCGACATATTGAGAATCGTCTAAGAAATCAAAATCAATTTTATTCGATTGACCTCTTAAATGCGCATCAGCGACAGAAAATAATGCGTTATTGATTGTTCCGCTTTCATTTAACAAATCCACATCGGCTTGGTCTCCGAGCATTTTGAGACCTGAATTGTCGATTAACACATTTCCAAATAAAGAAGCTTGGCTGGTGGTTTTGTTGTAGCAGGCATAATCCGATGTCGATTGATTTTTTTCTTGGGTGATGACGACGTTGCCGCCAAACTGGCTGGTGTTGTCTTTGGTCGAGCCAGTTGCCCTATTTGCTTCAATTGCAATCGGTGCGTCTTTAGATACTTTTTCTTGCAGTCCTCGGCCGATGTAGAAACCGTCACAACGTGCTGATGCTTTCTTCTTTAGATCGTCAGGCAAATCTTCTTTTTTAACCCATCCAAGCTTATCGGCATAGCTGAGGATGTCAGAGTAATCCTGTGGAGAGAGATCTTTTTGTGGTGTGCAGAAGGTGTTGTCGTCGGCCTTTATGATGGTGCTGTATGAGAACAAAAGACTCGCTAGGGTTATTAATAACCCATTGTTTGATCTATAGTTTCTAGCATGACGAGATGCTGGCTTGGTTGTGCAATGATGTTTTCGGTAAGTTCGAATCTTCATATAAACGATGATAAGGTTAAGTGAATGGCCAGCATGGAGAATGTTTGGTGTGAGATTCTATACTGATTTACTTCAGGCTCCAATTCGCAGAGTAGATTATTTTGGATTTATTCTCTTTTGAATCTTGAATATTTAAGCGTACCTAAACAATAAAGGGGTTATCTGGATGCTAACACAAGACGCTTTGAACTGGTTGGAGCAAAGCCTTGCTTATTTGTCTGTAAAAGGTGAACCAAGTGTTGAATCGGTTGAGGGCGATGCCAGCAGTCGCGCATATTTTCGTGTGCATCTGGGCAGTAGAAGTTTTATCTTTTGTGTGAGTTCAGGCATTGAAAGTAATGAGCGATTTCGGCAGGTGTCTGCAGCGCTTGAACAGGTTGGTGTTATGGCGCCTTTGGTTTTCGCGTTTGAAGACGAAAAAGGTTATATGCTGATGTCGGATATGGGGAACACACTTCTTAGCGACGTGTATAAAATGAACACCCATCGACAACCCGTCGCTATTATTCATCGAGCGTTGACGGACTTACTTAGGTTGGCTCAGATCCCTGATCCTCTCTTGCCGCTTACTGGATCTTATAACAACCAGCTGCTCTCACGGGATTTTGGATTGTTTGAAGAGTGGTTATTGAAGACATTCCTTGAGCTTGATCTGTCGGATGTACAAAGTAAATTACTGATCGAGCTTTCAACGTTTCTTTCTAAGGGGTTTGAAGAGCAGCCTCAAGTGTGGGTTCATCGAGACTTTCATTGCAGAAACTTAATGCTAACGGATGACGATGTGGCCATGATTGATTTTCAAGATATGGTGAAAGGCCCTGTTTGTTATGACTTAGCTTCAATCGTATTCGATGCGTATTGGCAGTTAACTCATGATCAACAGATGTCTTTGATTAAGGACTATTATCAGCAGCTACAACAAGCTGAGATATTATCGGTTGATATCGATATTGACGCATTTCAACGTTGGGTTTCTATAACAGCGATGCAGCGCTTATTAAAAATTTTAGGGATATTCTGTCGTTTAACCATAAGAGATGGGAAGGCACAGTATTTATCAGATCTTCCTTTGGTTATGAAGCACGTTGATGATCTAGTTAACCATGATTCAGCGCTTTGGCCTGAAGGTTTCTCTGTCTTTTGGTCGCACACGATTAAACCGGCATTGGAGAAAAAGCTGTTAGATGAACGATGTAAGTAAAAAAGCGAGAGAATTCAGTGTAACCGCAATGATTTTGGCTGCGGGCAAAGGAACTCGAATGAGACCTTTAACTGATCGTTGTCCAAAACCATTGTTGCCCGTCGCAGGAACGCCACTCATTGAACGTCACCTTCAAAAGCTGAAAGTCGCGGGTGTGAAACATGTGGTTATAAATTGCTCCTACTTAGCTGATGAAATCTTTAAGTATTTCGATCAAAGAGACGACGATGGCCTGGCTATTGAGCTTATAAGTGAAGGTGAAGAGCCCTTTGAAACCGCAGGAGGAATTGCTAATGCACTCGACGCGTTAGGGGATATGCCCTTTCTCGTTATTAATGGTGATGTTTGGTGTGAGATAGATTACAACGACTTGGTGAATAGAGCTCGTTCATTGACAGAATCAAACAGTGACGGAGAGCTTATATTAGTGGAAAACCCTTCTCATAATTTAAAGGGGGACTTTTCTGTATGCTCTGACTCTGGGAATGTATTGAATCGGAGTATACCGGGGCCTACGTTTACGTTCAGCGGGTTGAGTATTTTTAAACCTGAGTTATTTCATTCATTAACAAATGCATCAGGCGCTTTGGGACCTTTCTTACGCCAATGGTCTGATGAATATCGGTTATCTGCCTCTCTGTTTTCGGGCTACTGGCTCGATGTGGGGACACCGGAAAGGCTGGCTGAACTGGAACTGCGAATACGTGGCTAGTGGGCTTTTATATCTTTGATTTCTGATGCTCTTTGGTGAATGGTCCGTAATAGGAAAAATGCATGGTAAAGTGGCTAGGGTTATTGATAGGAGGTTTATTAGGGAGTGTCGTAGGTGGCTCTTTAGAGGGTTTCGTAGATATTATTGCGTTTGTCTTACTTTCTCTTGCTGGTTACCTGTTGGGTACTTGGTTGGAGTTTCAATCGCATCCTTTAACTCGTCATAGGCATCGCTTTAACCAAGACAGTGAAGCATTTCGCCATTTGTTGCATCAATCTACATTCCTCATGATGGGGTACCTAGCTAAAGCAGACGGAACCGTCAGTAAGAAAGAGATCGAGGCAGCAGAAGCTATTTTCGACTCGTTTAAGCTGAACGAAGTGGCTCGTAAGGAAGCGATTCGTTTATTCTCAGAAGGTAAAAATACCGACTTTGACTTAAATACGATTCTTGAACCTTTGTCTTCTGTTGCTAGAAATTATAACGGCCTTATTCGAGTGTTTTTGGAAATACAGGCTCGGATGGTGATTGCTGAGGGGGGGTTAAACGAGGCGACCCGAAAGCCGTTTTTTATGATTGCAAGGCGCTTAGGGTTTTCGGATCAAGCAGCGGGCAATATTATACGCCAAGTTAGAGCGAGATCAGTCACCCCAGCATCCATTAAAATGGACGACGCGTATTCATTATTGGATGTCTCTGAACGTTGCAGTGATAAGGAACTGAAATTGGCTTATCGGCGAGCCATGTCAGAGCACCATCCAGACAAATTACATAAAGACGGCGCGACGGATAACATGATTCAAGCGGCCACTGAACAGACCCAAGCTATACAGCATGCCTATCGGTCGATTAAGAAAAAACGCCAAGGTTAGTTGGTGTTTACTTACTGCGTTGGCTGTTCTTCACCAGGTGCGTTCTGTGCGAGCCATCCTCGAATGCGTTTAACTATCCTGTTGTGATTTACTTCCGAGTTTGACGTTGCCCGTGTGAAAAGCTGTTGGTAAGCCTTGAGCTGCTTCCTGTTAGCTGTGTTTCTTCGCTCTTTTGCTTGTTTTTTAGTGAATGAGTTTTGGGTACTTACAATGTCTAAAATAGGAACGTCTATGAATTTCTCCAACCGAGTGTTTATGTAGTTTTTATCTTGTTCAACGGGAGGGAGTTTTGGGTCTATCACAACAAGGGTGAACATTTCAGGGTTGGAGGAGGACTCTAGGTAACTGATTGCCCAGCTTGCTCCCACTCCGTGACCTACTAAGATAATATTAAGTTGGCCTCGAGAAATTAGTTCTTGAACGGATGCTTCAATGCGAGTCATGGTTCTTTCTTGAGCTGAAACGGTATTGGAAGGCTCATTTTTCGCCTGAGCTGTTTCTGGTTCTTCTTGCGTATCTGAGGCTGACGTTTCTTCGTTGGATTCCGTTTCTAAGCTTTCTTCGTCAGATGATTCGCTTTCAGTGTCTGGATCAGTTTCTTCTTCGGTCGAGTTTTCATCTTCTGCTGGTGAATTGAGTGTGAAGTCTGCCGGGTAAGGTGGCCATTTTCTCGAAGGTAAGGGCGTTGTTTCTGGTTCCGGGAGTGAAATGGCGAGGGTATTCCAACCGTAGTCAGGGAGCCTCTTACGCAAAGGCGCTGTGAAATACTGGTTGTTGGGCCCCAGTCCTGAATCATGAATGATTAGGACACCGCCTAGAGGTTGAGCCGTATTTTGTTCGGAGAATAAACCAATAAACTCTTCGTCACCTGCGTTTAAAGTAATGACATCTCTTTCATCGACTTCTTTGAGTAATAACGAGGATTTATTTTTCTCTGTTTGAGCTTTGGGGCGATCAAGTTCTTTCCAATCTTTAATGGTTAGAGTGATTTTTGAATCGGTTGCCTCTGATTCTTCGTCCTCAGACGTTTGTTCTTCTGTTTCGGATTCTTCGGGTGTTTGTTCGGTCTCTTCCTCGGCCAATAAATGTGCAGGGAACAGCATCGATGTGCTTAGCATCGCACAAAGACATAAGTTATGAAGGAATATGCGTAATTTCATAGTTTGTTTTTTTGACGAATTATTTGAATATTAAGGTTTATACAAGAATTAGACCGCTTTAATACAATAATGATTCTTTTAAAGCTGAAAGCAATGGGGTAGTAAGGTAAAATGCGCGGATTAAATTCTCTAATGAGGTTATATCATGAAGTCTTTTAAGATTGCTCCGTCTATTCTTTCAGCGGATTTTGCTCGCTTAGGTGCTGATGTAGATGCAGTTCTTGAAGCCGGTGCTGATATCGTTCATTTTGACGTAATGGATAATCATTATGTTCCTAATCTAACCATTGGGCCTATGGTCTGTAAAGCGCTCCGTGATTATGGTGTGACGGCACCCATTGATGTACACCTGATGGTTAAGCCTGTGGATCGTATTATTGGTGACTTTATTGAAGCGGGAGCCTCATATATTACGTTCCATCCCGAAGGTTCTGAGCACGTAGATCGTTCATTGCAGATTATTAAAGACGCAGGTTGTAAAGCGGGCCTAGTGTTTAACCCTGCCACGCCACTTCACCATATGGACTATGTAATGGATAAACTGGACATGGTGTTGTTAATGTCTGTGAATCCTGGTTTTGGTGGCCAAAAATTCATCCCCGGGACTTTAGATAAATTACGAGAAGCTCGACAGAAGATCGACGCTTCAGGTTTGGATATTCGTTTAGAGATTGATGGTGGTGTGAATACCAAAAATATCCGTGAGATTGCCGCTGCAGGTGCAGATACTTTTGTTGCCGGGTCGGCAATCTTTGGCGCAGATAATTACAAGTCTGTAATTGATACTATGAGAAACGAGTTAGCAAAAGCCAATGCAACAATTGCCTAAAGCTGTCTTATTTGATCTTGATGGTACTTTGATTGATAGCGCATCAGACCTTACGGTAGCCGTTGATCGAATGCTGTCGGAGCTTTCATTACCGAAAGCAGGCTTTGAACGCGTATCAAGCTGGATTGGTAATGGTGCGCAGAAGTTAATTGAGCGCGCGTTGACGTTTGCTGTTTCAGAGTCTTCTGCTTCTGGTTCTTCCAAGGACTTATATTTGGAAGCCAGATCTATTTTTGATCGAGTTTACAGTGAGTGTTGCGCCCGTGCGACAGGGCTATACCCAGGTGCTGAAGAGTTGCTTTTATGGTGTCGGGAAGTGGATTTACCATTAGCGCTGATAACCAATAAACCAGAGCAGTTTACTCATCAAATCTTATCGTCTCTTTCCTTGGCTCAGTATTTTCAGGTGGTTGTGGGCGGCGATACGTTGGAGGAGCGAAAGCCTTCATCGTTACCTCTTACATTCAGTGCAAATCAGCTGGGTGTGGATTTAGATGATTGTTGGATGGTCGGTGATTCTCGATCTGATGTGGTTGCCGGACGAAGTGCCGGCTGTTCCGTTATAGGCATGACTTATGGCTATAATCATGGACGATCTGTTGCTGAAGAGAATCCTGATTTTGTGTGTGATTCTCTGAATATTCTTCTCGACAGACTTAAACGCCTGCATTCTGAGCAACGTCAGGAAATAAGCGCTTGATAAGTGTCATAAACGCTAGGAATTTATCGTGTTAGTAATGATCGATAATTATGATTCATTCACGTATAACGTTGTTCAGTATCTAGGCGAACTCGGAGCTGATGTTAGGGTGTTTCGAAATGATGAAATTACTGTTTCTGATATAAAAGCAATGAAGCCTGATCAATTGGTGATTTCACCAGGGCCATGTACTCCGAATGAAGCGGGCATTTCTGTTGAGGCTATCCAGTCTTTTGCTGGTAAATTACCTATATTAGGTATTTGCTTAGGGCATCAAAGTATCGCTCAAGCGTTTGGAGGGAATATCGTCCGAGCGGGGCAGGTAATGCATGGTAAAACATCTTTTGTGCATCATCTGGATTCAGGTGTGTTCTCCGAATTGAAACAACCTTTCGAGGCAACTCGGTACCATTCGTTAGTAATTGATCAAAAGACGATCCCTGAATGCTTGGAAATAACCGCTTGGACTGAGAAGCCGGACGGACGAATGGATGAAATAATGGGTGTTCGCCATAAAACACTTGCGATCGAAGGCGTTCAGTTTCATCCTGAATCTATCTTGACTGAGCATGGTCATGACATTCTTAAGAATTTTTTAACCCAATAATAGAAAACTCGATAATATTAGGAAATATAGAGGGATCGAAATGAACATACAACAGGCGCTATCTAAGGTAGTAGATAAAGAAAACTTATCCACAGAAGAAATGAAGTCTGTAATGACTCAGGTGATGACTGGCGAAGCGACTGAAGCTCAAATTGGCGCATTGTTGATGGGACTTCGTATGAAAGGCGAGACCATTGATGAGATTACAGGGGCTGCAATGGTCATGCGCGAGTTGGCGTCGGGTGTTCAGGTCTCCGGTGATCATATGGTCGATACTTGCGGTACAGGTGGTGACGGTTCAAACCTATTTAACGTGTCGACTGCTTCGTCTTTTGTTGTTGCCGCTGCTGGTGGTCAAGTTGCCAAGCATGGTAATCGCAGCGTTTCAAGCAGCACAGGCAGTGCGGATGTTTTAGAAGCAGCCGGTGTTAATCTACAAATTACACCAGAGCAGGTAGGGCGTGCGGTTGAAGAAATTGGCGTCGGTTTTATGTTTGCGCCTGCTCATCATGGTGCCATGAAACATGCCATTGGCCCTCGTAAACAAATGGCCATGCGAACTATCTTTAATATGTTGGGTCCACTGACCAATCCTGCAGGTGTTAAAAACCAGGTTATTGGTGTCTTTAATAAAGCACTGTGTCGTCCATTGGCTGAAGTATTAAACAAGCTTGGAAGTGAGCATGTGCTTATTGTTCATTCTGACGACGGCTTGGATGAGATATCAATTGCAACGAATACGTCTGTTGCTGAACTTTATAATGGTGAGATTAAAGAGTACACAATCAGTCCTGAAGAGTTAGGAATCGACCGACAATCGCTTGAAGGATTATCAGTTGAGTCTGCAGATCAAAGTTTGACTCTCATTATGGATGCCTTAGGGAAACGCGAAACAGAAGCTGGCAATAAAGCGGCTGATATCATTGCTTTGAATGCAGGTGCTGCAATTTATGCTGCCAACATTGCAATTACTTTAAAGCAGGGTGTTGAGATGGCTCAAGATGCTATTTATAGCGGTCTTGCGAAAGAAAAAATAAATGAATTGGTAAGTTTCACCGAAGCATTGGTGTAGTAAGTTAACTTATCCATTTTGAATGTATTGAAGTAGAGATTGAGTTGAAATGAGTACACCTACTATTCTGACCAAGATTGTTGGTCGAAAACATGAGGAAATTGCAGCACGCTCCGCGAAGGTTTCGTTGGCCGAGTTGAAGAATAAAGCAAAAGACGTTGGTTCAGCCAGGGGTTTTGTTGCTGCAATAGAGAAAAAGATTGCTGCTGGGCAATCTGCTGTGATTGCTGAAATTAAAAAAGCGTCGCCAAGTAAAGGTGTACTTAGAGAGAACTTCAATCCTGCTGAGATTGCTCAAAGTTACGAACGCGCTGGTGCGGCTTGTATGTCGGTTCTTACGGATGCTGACTTTTTTCAAGGCCATGAAGATTATCTTCAGCAAGCAAGATCAGCGTGTAAGTTGCCAGCGATACGTAAAGATTTCTTGGTGGATGAATATCAAATCTACGAAGCAAAAGCCATTGGGGCCGATTGCATTCTATTAATTGTTGCTTGTTTGTCGCGGCAGCAGTTGGCTGACTTAACCGGGTTAAGTCAAGAGTTAGGCATGGATGTATTGATTGAAGTTCATGATGGCGCTGAGCTTGATGTTGCGCTCACGGTGGATAACCCTCTTGTCGGTATTAATAATCGTAATTTACATACCTTTGAAGTGGCGCTTGAAAATACATATCAATTACTAGATCGAATTCCGGATGAACGGATTGTTGTGACGGAAAGCGGTATTCACGTTGTTCAGGATGTAGCGGATATGCGCGAACATGATGTAAATGCGTTTCTTGTGGGAGAGGCATTTATGCGTGCAGAAAATCCGGGCGATGAGTTGTCTAAGCTTTTTAGTTAGATATTTAGAATAATGAGTAGTCTGGTAAGCTGATGCACGAGTAGATTGAAAATCTTATTTGTTGATAATTACCATTTTCTACAAAATATAAAAAAGGCTCTCATTGGTTGTCAATGAGAGCCTTTTTTATGGGTGGGGGAAAGAACTAACGCGTTCCGTACACCACCATTGTTTTTCCTTTGACCGATACAAGGCCTTGTTCTTCAAGTGTTTTAAGTACTCTACCGACCATTTCTCGTGAACAGCCAACAATACGGCCTATTTCTTGACGTGTTATTTTTATTTGCATTCCGTCGGGATGTGTCATTGCATCGGGTTCTTTCGTCAGCTCTAAAAGTGTGCGGGCAACGCGGCCAGTAACGTCTAGGAAGGCTAAGTCGCCTACTTTTCGCGTGGTTGCTCTTAGTCTGCTGGCCATTTGAGTACCGAGCATATAAAGAATCTCTGGCGAACTTTGAGTGAATTCTCGAAATTTACTGTAGCCAATTTCAGCCACTTCACATTCATTCTTTGCTTTAATCCACGCGCTTCGTGTTTCTTCTTGATCGAAAAGCCCCATTTCTCCGAAAAAATCACCGGCATTTAAATAAGCCATGATCATTTCTCGACCATCATCATCTTCAATGATTACTGCGACAGAACCTTTGACGATATAATAGAGAGAGTCACATTCATCACCTGCATAGATGATGGTACTTTTACTTGGGTATTTTCTACGGTGGCATTGAGCAATAAATGCGTCAAGGTGCTTATTAGTTTCCACTGGCTTGATAATGCTTGTCATAGGCAAAACCCGAATAATCCCTTTAAAAGTTATAAATTGCTATTCAATTAACATATGTAATTTGGGTACTTGGATAGATATAGGTCATAATTATGTGTGAGTTATTATTACACATACTTATCTAGGATAGACCGATCTAAACCATTTTTCCTCTAATTTCCATTTGTTAGGCTGGTTATTGCCAGCTTCTTATGCAATAAGATTGCTACTCCAATGATATTAAAGAAATTTGTAAAATATTTTGAATAGTTTTGCAAAGAATGTGATCCAGTTACAATGTTCGACAAGTTAATAAAAAAGGTGTTGAAATGAAAGCGCGTATTAAGTGGGTAGAAAATGTAAGTTTCCTTGGTGAATCTGGATCTGGCCATACGGTTGTGATGGATGGACCGGAAGATCATGGTGGTAGAAACATTGGGATAAGGCCCATGGAGACATTGCTGATTGGTATGGGTGGTTGTGCTTCATTCGATGTGATCAGTATTTTGAAAAAGTCTCGCCAGGACATTACTGACTGTGTGGCTGATATCGAAGCTGAACGTTCTGATGAAGTTCCTGCGGTATTCACTAAAATTCATCTGCACTTTAAAGTTTCGGGTAATAAGTTAAAAGAAACCCAAGTGAAAAGAGCTGTCGAACTATCTGCTGAAAAATATTGCTCTGCTTCAATTATGTTAACTAAAGCGGGTGTCGACATTACACACAGCTATGAAATGATCGAGGCATGATATGTCTGTGAAACGACCTTCACGACAAGCAGGATTAAGACATGTAGCTCTTTTTAGTAATAAATTTGAAGAGAGCTTGGTCTTTTATACTGACTTGCTTGGTATGGAAATTGAGTGGCAACCTGACTCTGATAATGTTTACTTGAGCTCGGGGAATGACAATTTAGCGCTGCATCGCGCACAAGAGCCATCGGCGATGTCAGGCCAACGGTTGGATCATATCGGGTTCATTCTTGACGATATGGATGATGTTGATAAGTGGTATGAGTTCTTTATCGAGAATGGAGTGAAAGCCCAAAGTAAGCCGAGAACTCACCGAGACGGTGCTCGCAGTTTCTATTGTTTAGATCCTGACGGTGTTACCGTTCAAATGATATATCACCCGCCTATCTCAAAAAACTAGGTCTCACTTTCTTAATGGCTGATATATTTCAGTCATTTTGATAACATAGTTGATATATCAACTATGTTATTGAGGTAAGCATGTTCCAAACCTTGGCTAAAAAACCAGAGTGGTTTCGACGATTTGTAAATATCTGGCCGCCGTTTATGGGGGCTGGAATTCATTTGGAGGAAGTGGCGTCAGATTTCACGTATGCAACGGTTGCTATGAAGCTGAAGCTGACGAACAAAAACTACGTTGGTGTTCACTTTGGTGGTTCTTTGTATTCCATGGCGGATCCATTTTTTATGTTGTTGATTATGAATCGGCTAGGTAAGGATTATATCGTTTGGGATAAGTCAGCAGAGATTGATTTTAAGAAACCGGGTAAAGGTATCGTAAGGGCTCGTTTTGAAGCTACTGATCATATGTTGGATGATATTCGCCAAAAGACAGCTGCAGGAGAGAAATACCTACCCGTGTATTCTGTTGATATCGTTGATGAAGAGGGCGATGTGGTCGCGACAGTCAAGAAAACCTTGTATATAAAGAAGAAATAAAGAGTAGCTGTGAACGATTAAAAAGCCCGAGTAATAACTCGGGCTTTTTTTGGCTTGAAATTAAGCAAGCTTTTTATGTCTTACTCGTTTTGGTGTGGCGGCTTCTTCACCAACACGCGCTTTATAGTCTTTTTCGTATTCCGTGTAGTTACCTTCAAAGAAGGTGATGTTTGATTCGTCTTCGTAAGCAAGAATGTGTGTTGCAATACGATCTAGGAACCAGCGATCATGCGAAATAACGATGGCACAACCAGGGAAGTCCAGAAGGGCTTCTTCTAGAGCTCGTAATGTTTCAACGTCCAAATCGTTGGATGGCTCATCCAGCAGTAATACGTTTGCGCCTTGCTTCAGGGTGTTCGCAAGGTGAAGTCGACCGCGTTCACCACCGGAAAGATCTCCAACGCGTTTCTGCTGATCGGACCCTTTGAAGTTAAAACGACTGACGTATGAACGAGATTGAACTTCGTAGCCATTGATGTTGATGATGTCTGAACCACCAGATAATTCTTCCCAGACCGTTTTATTGTTGTCTAAGTTGGCACGGCTTTGATCAACAAAAGCCATTTTAACTGACTCACCTACTTCAATCGCGCCGCTATCTGGTTGTTCTGTGCCAGAGATCATTCGAAATAGTGTGGATTTACCTGCGCCGTTACCACCAATGACACCTACAATAGCGCCTTGTGGGATACTGAAGCTTAAATCATCAATCAGTACTCGATCACCAAATCCTTTGGATACATTTTTAAAATCTAATACTTTATCGCCTAGGCGAGGCCCTGGTGGAATATAAATTTCGTTGGTTTCACTGCGCTTTTGGAAGTCCTGAGAGTTCATTTCTTCAAAGCGAGCCATACGGGCTTTACTTTTAGATTGGCGGCCTTTTGCATTGGAGCGAACCCATTCAAGTTCGTGCTTAATGGCTTTCTCTCGCGACGCTTGCTGCTTTTCTTCTGAGGCTAAACGTTGTTCTTTACTTTCTAGCCAAGCAGAGTAATTGCCTTCGAACGGAATTCCTCGGCCTCGATCCAGTTCCAGAATCCAGCCTGCGGCATTGTCTAAGAAGTAGCGATCGTGGGTGACGGCCACAACGGTGCCTTGGAATTCACACAAGAAGTTTTCTAGCCATGCAACGGATTCAGCATCCAAGTGGTTGGTTGGTTCGTCCAATAGCAACATGTCTGGGCTGGAAAGCAGTAGTCGACATAACGCGACTCGACGTTTTTCACCGCCTGACAAATTACCTACAGTGGCATCCCATTCTGGTAATCGTAGCGCGTCAGCCGCAACTTCTAATTTGCGCTCTATGTTGTGAGCATCGGAAGCTTGGATGATATTTTCAAGCTTGGCTTGTTCTGCTGCTAGAGCATCAAAGTCTGCTTCTGGCTCTGCGTATGCAGCATAAACTTCTTCAAGACGAGTTTGGGCAGACTTTATATGGTCTAGCGCTTCTTCAACGCATTCTCTAACCGTTTTAGTGTCGTCGAGATCGGGTTCTTGGGGTAAGTAACCCACGTTGATGTCCGGCATTGGTCGTGCTTCACCATCAAATTCAGTGTCAACACCAGCCATGATACGTAGTACGGTTGATTTACCCGCACCGTTTAAACCAAGTACACCAATTTTTGCGCCCGGGAAAAAGGACAGTGAAATATCTTTAATGATTTCGCGTTTAGGAGGTACTACCTTGCTTACACGATTCATCGTATAGACGTATTGCGCCATAAATAAGTGACCTGATTTAAGTGGTTGTATATTAATTTTGAAGGGATGTTTTTTAAAATTATACCCGAACAGAACCTTCCGAGTGTTAATGATAATTCAACGGACGGACGGTGCAAGCGAAACAACGATTATTGGGGGCGAATATTAATTTGGATGAATGTCATATGAGCATACCTTAATGGTTGGCCTACTACATTTGATGTTTTAATATACAGATTATAACTCTAATTTCTTATTGCTTGCTGAAAATCAGAATTGTAAGCAACCTCATATACGAGTGTTTTTTGTGCAGAGATCCAGCAATTATCCGGGTATGGATAGCTCTAAATCAGTTCCAGTGTATCCCGTTATTTTATTTGTCGTTGCTTTTCTATATTTAGTTGGGGTGATGTCTTGGCAGGTCTGGAAGGATCATAAATATCATATTGATATAACGTCTAGCACAGTAAAGAACCGAGTGGTTTTATTTCATGACTTTTTTAGGGTTCAGCTTGAGCCAGTGAGTCGTTTGCTTTCTGAACGTTATGATACACCTTTTCTAAAACTCGAAGATTTTGATCGCTTTTATTTGGAAATCTCTAAATCCTCCCCGCTAGTAAATAGTGTTGCCCTCGTTGATTCCAACTCTAGAATTGTAAAAGATTCAGGGGTTCCTTTATCGAATGAGCTTGGTGAACCTTCAAATGCGCCATTTCGGTTTGACGATCGTAGTCCAATATCTGGATTACGAGTACTGGATTCCGAGCAGGGTTATTTATTCCATAGAAGAAAAGGTAATCAAGGTTACTTAGTGGTTGTTTTCTCCTTAACTTGGTTTAAAGAGCATTTGGCACAGGGTAATTACCATTTGGCAACCTTTGAACTCTTGGATACATCAAGAGACAAACCTTTGTGGGCTGCCTCAAACATGCCGAGTTCAAAGGATGAGCGACAACATGTTTGGTCCGTGCGATTATTGGGGAGCGAATTAGAGTTAACCGGTTTTATTAACCGAGAGGTAATGTTTGAATATTATCTCTCGTCGTTGACGCCTTCAGCGTTAGTCGCTTTCTTTTACTTGTTCGGTGGTGTCAGCCTCATTTGGTATCTTTCTTCCGCGAGGAAAGAAAACCGTACGCTGCTGCAGAAAAACCGAGAACTCGCATTAAGAGGCGATTTAATCCTTTCATCTATTTCTGATGCCGTTCTTGTGATTGGCCAGAATGGGAAAGTGCATTACGCCAATCATTCTTTTTATGCGTTGTTGAAATTAAACCCAGATCAGAATGTTTTGAGTGGCTTGAAAGAACACAGAGACTGGCCTGTGGTAGAGAAACTTATTCATTGGACGGAATCTCTATTAAGTCAAGATTCAGCAGATATTGATGCATTAATGTCTATTGATAGCTTGGCTGTTTCTCGGTTTGTTGAACCCACGCATCAGTTGCTATCGCTGGAAGACTCAAGTCGCGTTGTTGTTTGGGTGTTGAAGGACGTCAGTGAACAGCATCGTATCAATGAGCAGCTAGCGACCAGCCAAAGTCATTATAAATCGACCTTTGAAGGGGCTGGTGTTGCCTTGACGATGGTGGACTTGAATGAGTTGGGCGAATGGTTGTCTTCAAGTGGTATTACTAATGCTGAGGCATTTAATCGTTGGCGAGATCAAAATTCTTGGCAGTTTCAGTCCATGGCTGAGGGCGTCTTGTTAACTGAGATTAATGAGTCTGCGTGTCGCATGTTAGACACTATTGATTCTATGACAGCAATTAAGCATCTTAAAAAGTCCTTGTTTCATGCTGATAGCAGACTGTGGCCAGTATTACTGGAGTTGGTTTTATCCGGTAAGGATAGGGCTGAAACCGTGATTGAAATCCAGAGCACGACGGGCAAAGGGATTTCTATTCAGTTGAATGCCAGTTTTGTTCAACCGTTGACTGATTGCTCATCGGTAAACGTTAAAAATATTTTGCTCAGTTTATTGGATGTTACGGCGATTAGAGAGGCGAGAGAGCAGTCTGCAATCAGGGAACAATTCTGGCAGCAAGTGGTGCATGCGGTGCCTGACATTGTCTATGTGAATGATTTCTCTTCTCGATCTAATGTATTTGTGAATCATGATATTGGTTTACGGTTAGGTTACTCAAAGCAAGAAACAGGCGTCATGGGTGAAGCCTATTGGCAAAAACTACTTCATCCTGAAGATAAGTTATTGTTAGAACATGAGCTCCCTAAGCTTAAATCTATGGACAACGGTGCAGTTAAAGAGACCGTTTTGAGATTGAAAAATAAAGAAGGCGATTGGCGCAGTTATTTGTTTTTAGATACGCCATTTACTCGCAGTTATGATGGGGTCGTGGAAAAGTACATTGGAGTTGGCCGAGACATTACGGATTTGATGGATGCTCAAAGCAAAGTGGGAAAGCATGAACGGTATTTGGAGGTTCTTGCGGACAACATCAGAGACCTAGTTTGGGTAATGGATCCAGAGTTTCGTTTTAAATATATAAGCCCGTCGGTGTTTCAAGTGTTAGGTTACAGCCAACAGGAAGTATTGAATCGTGGTGTTCGAGCGTTTTTGGCTGATGATCAATTTGCCCGAATAGAGCGGGAAATAGCATCGCCTCTTCATTCTGTTATGGAAGGCTCGATAGATGCGGAGCGTTATCGGGAAGAAATTGGCGAGCACATTGTTGATGTAATGGCTCTTCATAATGATGGGCATTATGTTTCATTGGAGGTCAAAGTCGGTTTGCTCTGGGATGAGGATAATAACTTTGAAGGGTTATTGGGCAGTTGCCGGGATGTTACTCAAAGGCGAAAAAGTCAGGCAGAATTGAAACTTGCTGCAGAGGTGTTTGAAAGCAGTAATGAAGCCATTCTTATTACGGATATGGATGGTGATATTGTTAAGACCAATCATGCATTTAAGGCAGTATCGGGCTACGACAATTTGGATGTGGTAGGGAGAAATATTTCCGAGCTATGCACGGAGCAACAGACAGAACAGTTTTATCATACTTTGCTTGAGTGTGTGGCTGGTTCTGGTTATTGGCAGGGAGAAGTATGGCACCGAAAGAAGACCGGAGAGCCTTATCCTGCTTGGGTCGGAGTATCTTCTATTTTGAATGACGATCAGCTGGTGGACAGCTACATCGTTATTTTTTCTGATATGAGTGAACGAAAGGAAGCGGAAGAAAGAATTCATCGACTGGCTTACTATGATCCGTTGACGGATTTAGCAAACCGAAGTTTATTTAGAGAACAGCTCCAATTAGAAATGCGTCATGCAAATGATAGCGGTGGGGCGGTCGTTTTATTGTATTTAGATTTGGATAACTTCAAACCAGTGAATGATACCTTGGGTCATGAGGCAGGGGATATTTTATTAAAAGAAGTGGCTTTCCGCTTAAATAGTTGTGTTCGGTCTTCGGATACGGTTGCCCGAATGGGCGGAGACGAATTTACAATCATTCTCGGTGGTCAAAAAACAGAGAATGAGGCTCGTACATTTGGTGAGCATGTTGCTGGTCAGGTTGTTTCAGCACTGCAAGAACCGGTTTCGATAAATGGTCAAGAATTCATTGTGACTGCGAGTGTGGGGATTGCTATTTATCCTAAGCATGCGAAAGATGCCTCAGAATTACTTCGAAACGCGGATCAGGCCATGTACAAAGCGAAAGAAGGTGGTCGTGATTTGTATAACTTCTATTCTTCTGGTGCGTAATTGATCCGATTTTCAGCGGCTTCTGAGGTGCTAAAGTTAACACTATGAGTAAATCTCATGGTGTTGTTATATTTCCTCAGTAGGCGATTATTATTTATTCGGGTATAATTCGCGCCAAATTTCCAGTTCTACTTAATTCAGATGTTATTTAATTAATAACCTGATTAAGTGGTCAACCTCAATTGATGATACTCCGAGGACGCGCATGTTTACCCGAGATATGAATATTGCTGATTTCGACCCAGATGTTTGGGCTGCAATGGAGGGCGAACGTGTTCGCCAAGAAGAGCACATTGAGCTGATTGCTTCAGAAAACTACACGAGCCCTCGTGTAATGGAAGCTCAAGGTTCTCAGTTAACCAATAAGTACGCGGAAGGTTACCCGAACAAGCGTTACTACGGCGGCTGTGAGCACGTAGATGTGGTTGAGCAGTTGGCCATTGATCGTGCAAAAGAATTATTTGGTGCGGATTACGCTAACGTTCAGCCTCACTCAGGCTCTCAAGCAAACGCAGCTGTTTACATGGCGCTTTGTAAGCCTGGTGATAAAGTTTTAGGCATGAGCCTTGCACACGGTGGTCACTTGACGCACGGTGCGACAGTTTCTTTTTCTGGCCGCATTTATGATGCCGTTCAATACGGTTTGAACCCTGATACGGGTGAAATTGACTACGATGAAGTTGAGCGTCTAGCAATTGAGCATAAGCCAAAGATGGTTGTTGCTGGTTTCTCTGCCTATTCTCGTGTTGTTGATTGGAAACGTTTCCGTGACATCGCAGACAAAGTGGGTGCGTATCTGTTTGTTGATATGGCACACGTTGCGGGTCTTATTGCTGCGGGCGCATATCCAAGTCCAGTGCCTTACGCTGATGTTGTAACAACAACAACTCATAAAACACTTCGAGGCCCTCGTGGCGGTCTTATTCTTGCGAAGAAAGACGAAGAGCTGAATAAGAAATTGAACTTTGCTGTCTTCCCTGAAAGCCAAGGTGGTCCTTTAATGCACGTTATTGCTGCTAAAGCAGTGTGCTTTAAAGAAGCAATGGCTGACGACTATAAAGTTTATCAGCAGCAAGTTGTTAAAAATGCTCAATCAATGGCAGGTGTATTCATTGAGCGTGGCATCAATGTTGTTTCTGGTGGAACCGACGATCACTTGTTCCTTGTTGATTTGATCGGTAAGGAATACACAGGTAAAGATGCAGACGCAGCGCTAGGCGAAGCGAACATCACTGTAAACAAAAACGCAGTACCTAATGATCCGCGTTCACCGTTTGTTACTTCAGGTCTTCGTATTGGTACGCCAGCGATTACAAGTCGTGGCTTTGATGAAGCTCAATCTGCAGAACTAGCGGGTTGGATTTGTGATGTTCTTGATGGTCTGGAAGCGGGCGATGCAAGTGCAGCAATTGCTGAAGTAAAAGAAAAAGTATTGGCTATTTGTAAGCAGAAGCCTGTTTATAAGTAATTGCTGATAAATAAAAAGCTGTAATCGAGATAATCGGTTACAGCTTTTTTGCGTTTTGGCTGCTGTGGAATTAGAATGGCGGCACTGTTTATTTGGTCGTGTTACATTTTTGATAAAAACACAGGCCCTACAGCTCTTTAACTTCAGAGGTTCGTATGTATTGTCCTTTTTGCGGCTACAAAGAAACCAAGGTCATTGATTCTCGATTAATCAGTGATGGTGAACAGGTTCGTCGTCGTCGAGAATGTCTACAATGCAGTGAGCGCTTCACAACCTACGAAGCAGCCGAACTTTTGATGCCCCGGGTTATCAAGCAAGATGGTACCCGTGAACCTTTCAATGAAGAAAAGCTTCTTGCTGGTATTCAGCGAGCTCTTGAAAAACGTCCTGTCAGTTTTGATGATATTGAATCGTCAGTTTTGAAAATTAAACATCGCTTGAGAGCCACTGGTGAGCGGGAAGTTCCCTCTTTGATGGTTGGTGAAGCGGTAATGGATTCGTTGCGAGAACTCGATCAAGTTGCTTATGTCCGATTCGCTTCCGTGTATCGAAGCTTTCAAGATATTGATGAATTCCGTAAAGAAATTGAAAAGTTATCCAGCTCAACGTCGGAGCAAGGTTAATTATGGCAGAAGTGTCTTTCTTGGATGATGACGTTGCTTGGATGGCTAAAGCCATAGAGCTAGCGAAAGGTGGTTTATATACTGCTCACCCAAACCCTCGTGTAGGTTGTGTCATTGTCAAAGATGGCGTTCTGGTGGGCGAGGGCTATCATTATCGTGCAGGTGAACCCCATGCGGAAGTACACGCATTAAAACAAGCGGGTGACAAAGCTCAAGGCGCCACGGCTTACGTTACTTTAGAACCTTGCAGTCATTTTGGTCGAACCCCTCCTTGTTGTGATGGTTTGATTCGTGCCGGAGTTGGGCGTGTAGTGGCTGCAATGCAAGATCCGAATCCTCAAGTAGCAGGCAAAGGCCTCGCTAAAATCAAACAAGCGGGTATATCTGTTGCATTTGGCCTCTTAGAGCAAGAAGCCAGAGATTTAAACCCAGGCTTTTTGAAGCGAATGGAAACAGGGCTTCCTTTTATTAGGGCCAAGCAGGCGATGAGCTTGGATGGAAGAACTGCGATGGCGTCAGGTGAGAGTAAGTGGATTACGGGATCTGATGCTCGATCCGATGTGCAGAGATTAAGAGCTCAAAGCTCTGCAATTATCACGGGTGTTGATTCCATTATTCATGATGATTCATCTCTGACAGTCAGACGTGATGAATTAGGTTTACCTGATACGTTAGCCAAAGATATCGCTGATCATCAACCTCTAAGGGTTGTGTTGGATACTCATTTAAGGATTCCAGAAAACGCCAAAATTTTTGATCAGCTCGGTCAAACCGTAATTGTGTGTAGCGATGCTAATGAGAAAGTTCAGATTGAGGCACTTGAAGGGTTAGGTGCTCTTGTTTGGTTGGCGCCGAGTTTCAACGATCGAATTGATCTCGCATGGTTATTAAAAGAATTAGTTGATAAAGAATCAATAAACGAAGTGTTAGTCGAAGCAGGAGCTACGCTCTGTGGGCAGTTTGTTGATCAAGGTTTGTTAGATGAATACTGGGTGTATGTTGCGCCTAAAGCGATGGGGGCCAGTGCCCGTCCTCTTTTGAGTTTAGATTTCATTGAAATGAATGAGGCCATTCCTTTCGAATTTAAAGATGTTTCAATGCTTGGCAAGGATCTAAGGTTGATTGCTCGACCTGTAGTATCTAACACTGATTAAGTAATATTGAACATTAACTAAAGAATAAACATAAAGGTAATTGAGTGTTTACTGGAATTATTGAAGCAGTAGGTAAAATAGCAAGCAAAGTCATCAAAGGTGGTGATGTTGCTTTGACGTTTGCAGTGAATGGTTTGGATATGTCCGATGTTAAGCTCGGAGACAGTATCGCTGTGAATGGTGTATGCCTCACTGTTGTAGACTTTACGAAAACGAAGTTTACGGCCGATGTTTCACTAGAATCTCTTTCCCTAACAGGCCTAGATGATTTAAAGATAGGCACTCCTGTGAATTTAGAAAAAGCGATGCTTCCAACATCCCGCTTTGGTGGGCATATTGTAAGTGGGCATGTGGATGGGCAAGGGACCATTGTTTCTTTGGAGTCATCAGCAAGGTCCGTTCGAATTGTTGTTCGTCCTGATCCTGAATTAGCACGATACATTGCTAAGAAAGGCTCTATTACCGTGGATGGTTGCAGTTTGACAGTTAACGATTTAGTAGGTGATGACTTTGTATTAAACGTTATCCCGCATACTCAGCAAGAAACGATTATCGAAAGATACAGAGAGGGTAATCGAGTTAATCTTGAGGTGGATGTTGTTGCCCGTTACCTCGAACGTCTTTTATCAGGGGCTGGTAAGACAACAGAAAATGAAATAAAAGAATCGGCCATTTCAATGAGTTTTCTCGCTGAGAATGGCTTCATGGGCAGAATGAAACGTTAATGCCCAACTTGGTTTGATAAGTTTAAAGAAAGATATTTAATTTAATTTCGGCTGAAGAAGGCTCAATAATGACGCTAAACAGTATAGAAGAGATCATAGAAGATATTCGCCAAGGTAAAATGGTTATCTTGATGGATGATGAAGATCGTGAGAATGAAGGCGATTTAATTATAGCGGCAGAAAAAGTTCGCCCTGAAGACATTAACTTCATGGCTTCTAAGGCTCGAGGTCTAATCTGTTTGACTCTAAGCGGTGAGCGTTGCGATTACCTCGGCTTGCCTCCTATGGTTGATGATAATAGTGCTCAATTCAGTACGCCGTTTACAGTTTCCATTGAAGCTCGTGAAGGTGTTACAACGGGTATCTCTGCTGCGGATAGAGCTCATACTATTCGAGTTGCTGTTGACTCCGAATCCCCTTCCGATGCCATTGTTCAGCCTGGTCATATTTTTCCATTGCGCGCTCAACCGGGTGGCGTAATGAGCCGTGCAGGTCATACCGAAGCTGGCTGTGACTTGGCCCGACTAGCAGGGTTTGAACCTGCAGCTGCCATTGTTGAAATCATGAATGAAGACGGTACTATGGCTCGCCGTCCTGATCTTGAAGAGTTTGCTAAATTGCATGACCTTAAGATCGGTACCATTGCTGACTTAATTCATTATCGTATGATGAATGAGAAAACAATCGAATTGATTCGTAAAGATTCGGTTGAGACAGAGTTTGGTCCTTTCGTGTTGCACGAGTTTAAGGATTCAATCAATGGCCATAGACATTTAGCAATGACTCGCGGTGAGTGGACGGAAGATGATGCTGTACCGGTACGAGTGCACGTGCTTGATCCAATCAGAGATATTCTTCGCGCAAATACCAAAGGTCGTTCGTCTTGGTCTATTAACGCAGTGATGAAGTACATTGCGGATCAAGATCAGGGTGTGATTGTTCTTCTTGATGTTGATGGGCAAATGGACATTGATTCGAGCCTTGATAAAGTGCTTTCACCTCAAGATACGCATCGAGTTGCAGCGCAAGGTATTTCAGGCGCTTATCAAACGATTGGTACGGGTTCTCAGATTCTTCGTGAGTTGGGTGTACGTCGTATGGATGTGATGAGCTCGCCAGTGAAATTTAGCGCTTTGTCTGGATTTGACCTAGAGTTGGTTAAATTTATTGAGCCTGAAGCTGAAAGTTAAACTGATGCATTGATGCATTGATGCAGTGTATTGGTAGATTATTGATATTCAGATGGCTTGACTGTAAATGATGAGCCATCTCATTTTACTTAGAAACGGTAACAAAAATGTCTCAAATTAAAGTAATTGAAGGTGATATGACGCCAAACCAAGGTAAGTATGCTTTGGTTGTTGGTCGTTGGAATGCATTTGTTGTAGAGAGCTTGGTTGAAGGTGCTGTTGATTCGCTTAAGCGCCACGGTGTTAAAGAAGACGACATTACTATCATTCGTTGCCCTGGGGCAATGGAGATTCCGTTGACTACTCAGAAAGTAGCTCAAACGGGTAAGTACGATGCAATCATTACTTTGGGCGCGGTGATCCGAGGTGGTACCCCGCACTTTGAATATGTTTCTGGTGAATGTACTAAAGGTTTAGGTCAAATTGCGTTGCAGTCTGGTATCCCTGTTGCGTTTGGTGTTTTGACGGTTGATAGCATTGAGCAGGCAATTGAGCGTGCTGGCACCAAGGCCGGTAACAAAGGTGAAGAAGCGGCAATGAGCGCATTCGAAATGGTTAGCTTGTTAAAGCAGGTGAACTAATGACAAATAACGAATCAAACGAGCAAGGTAAGCCTACTTCCCCAGCAGGTCGCTCAAAAGGTGCTAAGAAAGGGAAATCAGGCAAAGGCCGAAGAGGTCCTGCAGCTGCTCGACATGAGTCACGTTGTTTGTTGGTACAGGCTTTGTACCAATGGGTTATGAATAAAGACGCAGTAAGCACAATTGAAGCGCAGTTTATTGTTGATAACGATATGTCTAAAGTGGATCTACCGTACTTTAGTGAGTTATTGCATGAAATTCCGAAAAAGTTAAATGAGCTTGATGCCGCGTATCTTCCGTATTTAGATCGCATGGAAGATCAGGTCGATCCTATTGAACGTTCAATTTTAAGGATTGGTGCGTATGAATTGTTGCACCGTTTGGATGTGCCTTATCGAGTTGTGATTAATGAAGCAATTGATTTGGCTAAGAACTTCGGCGGTGAAGACGGTCATAAGTACGTGAACGGCGTTTTAGATAAATTAGCTGGTCGCGCTCGCATGGAAGAAAAATTGCGTAAGCGAAAGTAATCCAATGAGTGCGAGCATGGATGAATTTGCACTGATTCAAAAATTCTTTCAGCCTTTACAGGATGGAAGTTCAGCGTCTGCATCGAATGATTTTTTAATAAAAATTGGGGATGATGCGGCTGTTTGGAAAGGTCAGGGAAACCTGGCCTTTTCTATTGATACCTTAGTGGAAGGTGTCCACTTTACTTCAGACATTCGTCCCGAAGACCTTGGCTATCGAGTACTGGCTGTTAACCTTAGTGACATGGCGGCAATGGCTGCTCAGCCATTATTTTTTACTTTAGCAATCACATTACCGCGCTCTGACCCTGAGTGGTTAAGACGTTTTGCTTCTGGTTTAGGTGAGCTTGCTTCACAGCACAATGTTTTATTGGTTGGGGGGGATACAACTTGTGGGCCTTTAACGATTTCAGTGCAGATTCATGGTTCATGCCCTAACCCCATTAAGCGTTCAGCAGCGTTAGTGTCTGATGATGTATATGTCACTGGGTATTTAGGTGATGCAGCCGCTGGTTTGAAGTTATGGCTAGAGACTAAAAGCGAAGGTGTGACAGATACTCATCAGTATTTACTTCAGCGATTTCATCGACCTACTGCACGCGTTGAATTGGCAACTGTGTTGTCTCCGTATCTTAATTCGATGCTAGATGTCTCAGACGGTTTGGTGTCGGATCTTGGCCACATTGCGAAGACGAGTGATGTCGATATTAACATTGATACTCGGCTTATCCCCATTTCTCACCAGTTATCTTCTTATTTTTCGGAAGAAGAGGCTTTAAAAGCAGCGCTGACAGGAGGGGATGACTATGAATTAGCGTTCACAGCCTCTTCAAGTTATAGATCTGCTATTGAGGAAATTTCGAACAAATTCTCGATTCCTGTTACTCGAGTCGGGGTTGTATTAGAGAAAGGCGATCCAGACTGTTCTGGATCTGTGCTGCTTAGTCCTGAATCATTTCAACTGGATAAGGGTGGGTATAATCACTTTTAGTTTAAAACTTTAGTGGGTATTTAGAGGATATTTTATGAGTGAAAAGATTGATTTATCAGCCGGCCAAATTTTAAAAGACCCCATTCATTTCTTTGCTTTTGGTTTGGGTTCTGGTTTGAGCCCAGTTGCTCCGGGTACATTTGGTACCATCATGGCTTTGGTTATTTATTGGTTCTTGTTAGCTGATTTTTCAACCTATTGGTATATTGCTGTTTGTGTTGCTAGCATTCCTGTAGGTATCTGGTTATGTGATGAGAGTGCTCGAAAGCTGGGCGTTCATGATTATGGTGGGATTGTTTGGGATGAATTCTCGGGGCTTTGGATTACCTTTATATTTGCTCCGAAGCATTGGTTAGTCGCTTTGGTTGGTTTTTTACTGTTCCGGTTTTTTGATATTCTAAAACCTTGGCCAATTAAATGGGTTGACCAGAAGGTTGAAGGCGGCTTTGGTATCATGCTTGATGATATTCTTGCTGGTATTATGGCCTTACTCGTACTGCAATTTATACTGGCAATGGGCTGGTTAGGGCTTTAAATAGTGCATCTATTGATCGGAATAAAGGCGTTTTTAAGGCGAGTATTCGTTTCTCTCTTTCTTGTTTTTTCATGTTTTGGCAGCTTAACGCTTGCGCAAACAGTTGATATTCAAGTTGAGGGATTAATGAATAATATGGCCATTTTGAAAGTAAATGGTCGACAACGTATTTTGAGTGTTGGAAAAACCTCGCCAGAAGGTATTAAGCTTCTTAGTTCGAACAGTAAAAAAGCGGTTGTTTTAATTTCAGGAAAAAAGAAAACGCTTACTTTATCGAGTCAGATTTCAGGTAGTTTTCAGGCTCCCAAGTCGGCGTCTGTTAGTATTAAAAAAAATCACGGTCAGTACATAACTTCGGGCAGTATTAATAGTCGCCCAGTACAGTTTCTGGTTGATACAGGTGCGACCTCCGTTACATTGTCTAAAGAAGATGCTCAAAACTTAGGCGTAAGACTGGATCGAACTAAAGCCGTCAATGTCAGTACTGCTGGAGGTCGAGTTGTTGGCTATCGAGTGGTGTTAAATCAAGTTAAGGTGGGCGGTCTTAAGGCCAGCTATGTGGATGCGATTGTACTTGAGTCTGGCTTTGGTGGTGAGATATTGTTGGGAATGAGCTTTTTGAAACATGTCAAAATGCGAGATGAAAAGGGCTTTTTGATTCTTGAGCAAAATTTCTAAGTTGCTTTGAAAGAGTGTGGATACGTTTTGTTGTTTGTTTCAAGAAGACGTGTTTTTGTGGTTGCCAGATATAATCTTTCGGATTGAAACCTGCTTGCAGTATTCCCACGCCTCAGTGAACCCTTTCTTTTACTCGTGAGAGAAGAGGGGCTATTCGGAGCCCCTTAAATCATATTCAATTTGATATGACAGATATCTTAGCCTGTGAATTTGTGCTGAAGGCTTTCAGTGCTTTTTCAATGGCGTTTTCAATCCCTTCTGAATCCAATCCGCACTCTTTGAGCATATTGACAGGTTTTCCGTGCTCAATGTAGTAATCAGGAAGGCCTAAGTTAATTATGTTGGTGGTTAGGAATTGGCTGTTTAGAAATTCATTAACCGCAGAGCCTGCGCCTGCCATAACCGAATTTTCTTCGATTGTTACGAGTAGCTCGTGGTTCTGTTGAGCATCTAGAATAGTAGCTTCATCAATAGGTTTTACAAAGCGCATATCAATGAGGGTGTAGTTATTTTCTTCTGCTACTTTACGAGCAGGTTCAACCATTGAACCATAAGCTAATATTGCTACTTGATTGCCTGTTAATAGCGTTTTAGCTTGGCCTATTTTTATTGGGTCTAAATGTGTTGAAACTTCAACGCCGGAGCCAGTCCCACGAGGATATCTAACCGCTGCAGGGCCGTTGTGTAAATAACCCGTGGATAGCATTAGACGAGTTTCGTTCTCATTCGACGGAGCCATGATCACCATACCAGGAATGCAACGAAGGTAAGCTAAATCAAAGCTTCCTGCGTGTGTTGGGCCGTCTTCACCGACTAGGCCTGCGCGATCAATTGCAAATAGTACATCTAAATCTTGAATGGCCACATCGTGAATGAGTTGATCGTAAGCGCGTTGAAGGAATGTTGAGTAAATGGCAACGACAGGTTTTAATCCTTCGCATGCCATTCCTGCAGCTAACGTCACTGCGTGTTGTTCTGCAATAGCAACATCGAAATACCGGTCTGGGTATTTTTCACTGAATGCAATTAAATCCGAACCTTCACGCATTGCAGGTGTAATGCCAGACAGGCGATTGTCTTGTGCTGCCATGTCGCAAATCCATTGACCGAACACGGCTGAATATTTGGGTGAAGAAGGTTTGGGTGCAGTATCTTTGCGCTCATTTTGATTGGGTAGCTTGTTAATTGCATGGTAGCCAATCGGATCTGCCTCGGCAGGTGAGAAACCTTTACCTTTCTTGGTCACAATATGCAAAAACTGAGGGCCGCTCAAAGACTTCATGTTTGCCAGAGTTTCTGTCAACAGCTCAATGTTATGACCATCGATTGGGCCAATATAGTTGAAACCTAATTCTTCAAACATAGTGCCCGGTGTCGTCATGCCCTTAAGCAAATGTTCTTCCGTTTTCTTAGCCAACTCATAGACAGGGGGTAAATCGTGGAGTATTTTTTTACTGTTGTCTCTTAGGCTGTTGTAGGACTTTGAAGAAAGCAACCGAGCAAGGTAGTTAGATAGGCCGCCGACGTTTTCTGAAATGGCCATATCATTATCATTTAAAACGACAAGTAGATCAGCGCAACTATCTCCGGCGTGCGTCATGGCCTCGAAAGCCATACCTGCCGTTAATGCCCCGTCACCGATAACAGCAACCGCTTTGCGATCTTCGCCTTTTTGTTTGGCTGCGATTGCCATACCCAAGGCTGCACCGATTGAGGTACTGGAATGACCTACACCAAAGGTATCGTATTCACTCTCCGATCGACGAGGAAATGCGGCGAGTCCATCCTTTTGGCGGATAGTCGTCATTTTTTCACGACGACCCGTTAGAATTTTATGCGGATAGGCCTGATGGCCTACATCCCAAATTAAGCGATCTTCTGGCGTATTAAATACGTAGTGAAGGGCAATGGTTAATTCGACTACACCAAGACCCGCTCCAAAGTGGCCGCCAGATTGGCCAACAGAATAGAGTAGGTACTCTCTGAGCTCTTTTGCTAATTGAGGTAAAGTAGCAGAAGATAGCTCTCTAAGTTGTACCGGGCAGTCAATGCTATCAAGCAATGGTGTTTCGGGACGAGTTTCGGGTATTTTGTGGAAAATCATCAGAAGTCGATTACCTGATTAACGCTAATTTGGTTTAACGGGGCATTCTACTACAAAGCTTAGAGCCTACAAATAAGATAAGTATTAATATCTTCGGTTAACAACAAAATTTGTCAGTTCAGTGAGGGTATTCACCGAATTTAGTTCGGCTTTACCTAGTAAACTCAATGCTTTTTCTTGTAACTCAGTAAGATAGCTTTGAGCCCCTGAAAGACCAAGAAGCTTAGGGTAGGTCGCTTTGTCTAATTCATGATCAGCGCCTTGAGGTTTTCCTAATGTTTCGGTTGAGCTGGTAATATCTAGAATGTCGTCAGCCACTTGAAACGCTAACCCTAATGTTAATGAATATTCTCTCAATGCTTCACGAGTAATGTATGGCGCGTTAGCAGAGATTGCAGCCATTTCAGTACACGCGGCGATCAGAACGCCTGTCTTTTTGTAGTGGACGGATTCAAGCTCTTGCTGGTTAAGCTCTTTACCTTCTGATGCCAAGTCATGTGATTGACCACCAACCATCCCCTCTGGGCCCGAAGCCTTTGCCAGCACCAAGGTTGCATCCACTTTTTGTTGGGATGAAAGCTGCTCTGAACTACAAATGATCTCAAAGGCTAGTGTTTGCAATGCATCGCCAGCTAGAATCGCAGTCGCTTCATCAAACTGGATGTGGCTGGTTGGTTTGCCTCGTCTTAAATCATCATCGTCCATCGCTGGAAGATCATCGTGAATAAGAGAATAGGTGTGGATGCATTCAATCGCAGCGGCAATATCATCCCCTTGATTCAGGGGAATGTTTAATGCTTCTAAGGTCGCGTAGGTTAATGTGGGTCTGAAGCGTTTCCCCCCATTCGTAATGCTATATAAGATCGCACTCTTGAGATTACTGATGTTAGGAAGTTGGTTTACTTTATTTTCTAACGTTTGGTTGCAGCGTTGGCTGCATGTCTGCATAAATGATGTGATATTCAAAGTATTATTCGTCTGATAATGAGTTAGTATCAAAATTTTGTTCTGTGTCTCCGAGCAAAATCGTTACTTTTTGTTCCGCTTTATCCAATGCCTTTTGGCAAGTTCTGGAAAGTTTGACGCCTTTTTCAAATGCGGAAAGGGCCTCATCAAGGCTTAGGTTGTCACTTTCAAGGGATTGGACGATGTTTTCTAGAGAATTCAGTGATTCTTCAAAATTAAGTTCTTTTTTTGTATCAGACATAAATCAAATAAACCAAGTGGAAAGCTTGCGCTATTATCCTAGTATTCTTAAAGTGACTCAAGTAATCAGTAAGAATGAAAAATCTTATTAAGATTCTTCTGTTTTGGTCGATACATCAATAAGATAACTCTAGAAGGTCGCAGTTAATCGCTTTTCGTCAGCGATCTTTGCCGATTTTCCTTAATGTGAAATTATAATTTTTTGGTTCATCCCGAATAAATAAAGAGGGAACTTTGTGGATTTAGCAACAATCATTGGTATCGTCGGTGCATTTGCTATTGTCATTGTCGCCATGTTTCTGGGTGGTTCCCCAGGTATGTTCCTTAATGTACCTTCGTTATTGATTGTGGTTGGTGGTGCCATTTTTGCAGTGTTGATGAAGTACGAGATGGGACAATTCCTTGCTGCGGGTAAAATTGCGGCTAAGGCGTTTATTTTTAAAATTCAAGCGCCTGAAGATTTAATTGCTGAAGTTGTCGACATGGCAGCAGAGGCCCGCAAAGGTGGTTTGTTATCGTTAGAAGGTAAAGAAACAGAGAATAAGTTTCTAGCGAACGGTATTCAGTTGTTGGTAGATGGCCACGATCCTGAAGTGGTTCGTACTTTATTAACTAAGGAAATGAATCTCGCCGTTGAGCGTCATGATTCTGGAGCGTCTATTTTCTCTCAGTTAGGGGAAGTGGCGCCAGCGATGGGGATGATTGGAACCTTAATTGGTTTGGTTGCCATGCTTGCAAATATGGATGATCCAAAATCAATTGGCCCAGCAATGGCGGTTGCTTTGTTAACTACATTGTACGGTGCAATGGTTGCGAACATGTTTGCTCAGCCTGTTGCTGATAAGTTACAGCTACGAGCAGGTCAAGAAGCTATGTCAAAGCGCATGGTTATTGACTCTCTATTGGCCATTCAAGCAGGTCAAAATCCTAAAGTTATTGAATCTATGCTGCGAACCTATCTTGCTGAAGGTAAGCGTCCTCCTGAAATTTAATGGTAAGGTAATTTGTAACTTAAATGAGTGACGACGAACCAAGGAAAAAAGAAAAAGCGGGCATTCCCCCTTGGGTGATGACATTTGCTGATCTTATGTCATTGCTTATGTGTTTCTTCGTGCTTCTTTTATCATTTGCCGAGATTGATGCTATTCAGTTCAAGCGATTAGCAGGATCTTTATTGAATGCTTTCGGTGTTCAGAATGTGAAAAATCTCGCAGAAATCCCAAAGGGAACGAGTATTATTGCTCAGGAGTTCAGTCCAGGTCGACCCGATCCAACCCCTTTGAACGTTATTTATCAGGATACGTCTGATACAACGAAAGAGAGTTTAGACGTTGAATGTCAGGACCCTGAAGCCCAGAATATTGCAACTGAAGATAATCAGCGTCTTCGTGAAGAACAAAAAAAACAAGATGAAGCAGAATCTGCTAAAGCGGATGCTGAGAAAGATGCCATTGAAATTGCCACCCACATGCAGGAAGAGGTGGGTAAAGGTTCCATTCAGGTTGAAACAAAAGATCGCCGAATTGTAATACGAATTCAGGAAAATGGTTCGTTTAAATCTGGTTCAGCGATATTGGATGATAAGTTCTTTCCTGTACTGGCTAAATTGAAAGATATGTTGTTAATGGTGGAAGGCACCTTGTCGTTTGAAGGTCATTCAGATGATGTTCCTCTACCAAGTGCAAATAGTTTTGTAAATAACTACGAATTGTCTTCCGCGAGAGCTCAGGCGCTAGCGAATGAACTACTGGCCTTTGAAGAGTTTAGGCGTAAACGTTTTAAGGTTGTGGGTTGGGGATCAACAAAACCTATAGCTTCTAACGAAACGATAGAGGGGCGCCAATTAAATAGGCGTGTCGAGATTGTAATTGTTAAAGATGATCCGTACGAGGAGCATGTTGATCAAATCGAGACATTTAATCCTTATGAAGATGATTTTGATCCCAGTGATGAGTTGTATGAGTTGTCGCCAGATGAGATTTTTTGACGTAACATAACAAAATTAACGAAAATAATAATAAAAATAGAGGATTTATGAATCAGACTGTCCCAACTGATAGTGGCGCAGATCGTAGACGGTTCTTTCGAATTGCAGATACTGTAAGCCTTAGATTCCGCCCTTTGTCTCTATCTGAAAAACAACTGTGGTTAGAAGATGAATTGAATCTTGAACCTGATCCTAATGTTCAAGCGCTTGATGCTGAGATCTCGGCTGAACTTGAGCGGCTTAAAAGTTGCTCGCCGGAATTGTCGGTTATGGCTGAGTTGCTAAACACTAAGTTAGAAATGCTGGCTGAAAGCACGAATGCGAACTTAGACGCAGGGTTTAAACAACCTTATCGAACAATAAACGTTAGCTTGAGTGCTTGCGGTATAGGTTTTCCTGTTGCAGAGCCTTTAGAACAAGACATGATTTTATTAGTAGATGCCTTACTTACGGCGGAGAATAAAAGAGTGTTGGTGACAGGTCGAGTTGTTGGCTGTGATTCACTTTCGATTCCAGGGCCTCATGGTCACAAATATATGACTCGTATTAATTTTGAGCGTATAGATGAGCGTTTGAGTGAAGACTTAATTCAATATATTTTGCAGCAGCAAAGACGAATCTTGGCTGCGCAGCGTTTAGCCGAAGAAGAAAAAGAGCTTGTTTCGCTTCGTCCGTAGAATATTATTTGTTCTCTGGCGGGCCTTTTATAGGCCCGTTTTCTTTCTTAGTGCGTCTAAACTTTTTAGTTGATCTGCCTTGGTCAGTGGGATTCTTTCAATTCTAGGGGTGTCATCGCGATTAGGCATTTCCATGCTTTGGCCTTCTCTGACTTTAGCGCAAACTAATTCGTAATTTCGCTTAAAGATCGGAAGTACTTTTTGTTCTGTTTCACTTTGCAGTAAAAACCAGCCCGTGGCTCGGCCTGCCCAATACACTGCGGGATGTGACCAGCCAAAAGACTCTTTCGGGCTAGACGCTCTGCAGGCTTCTACATAAGCACTGTAGTTATCTGGCAGGCCATATTCAGTCAGATCATGCTCGCACAGTTGTATGATTTCTGGTAGTGAAGGCAAGAATTTATTGCTTTGAATGAGTTGGTCGGTGGCTCTTGTTATTTGGCTTGGCTTAAATCGAGATAGCTGTATTGCCCAGAGCTTTTTTGCACTGTTTAGGCTATTTATATCTGAGAAAGCACGCCGAAACTGGTTGTGATAGGCAAGCTCAAATGCACCGAACAAATAGGTGATAGCGGCGAGTAAGTCATCGTTTAACTTTCTTTGTTGGTCATGATTTGAGTTCGTCCCACCAACTGGTGTCTTGATGTCGTTGGACGAATGTTTGATTTGATGCGTTACCGGATGAATTATTTCCTGCAGTTTTTTCATTATGACCAATGTTTTCTAGTTGGTGTCTCTTTGCCCAACTCCATTTTAGGTGTTGAACAAATTTTGTATTCCAGGATGTTGATGTTTGATTTGTATCCGACCAATATAGCACAAAAGGTCTGATTTGATCTTTAGCGAACTGGGTATCTATTTGAGCTAAACGAGCAATTTCATAACACTCAGAGCTCGGTTGCCAATTCTTAGGGATTCGAATAGGGTCAGTGGAATGCTCTATAGATGAGCAGAACTGCTTCCATTGTCGTCGAATATGGCTAACAAATTTTGTATTCCAAGTTGTTTCGGCAGACCCCCTTTCCATCCAATACAATAGAAACTCGGCGATACTATGTTGTATGAAGTCAGGGTCTACGTTATCACGCGTAAGAATTTCATAAGTATCATCACTTGGTTTCCAGTCTTTGGTGATTGGTGTTGGTATTTTATTAGCAGCAACTTTTGTTTCATGGTCACGCCAAAGCTTCAGAACGTGCTTTTGAAATTTGGATCCCCAGCTGGCCGAGTTAATCCCTCTTTCCCGCCAGTAAGTTACAAACTCAGGAATAGCTTCATGAATGAAAGCTTCGGGAATGGCCAATTGTTGACACTGCTGAAAAATAAATCGATCCGGTTGCCAGATTTCGGTCATTGGTCCTGATCGATTAAATTGATTCAGACTCGTCTGATTTTGAATGCTGCGGCCCTGTACCTCTTGACTTACATGCTGAGGGGGAGCATTGACGATTGGTAAGCCTTGAGCTTGTTGTGATTTTAATTTGTAAAATAGCTGAGGCTGTAATGCATTGCCTGCTTGGTGAATTTCAATTAGGCCTTGGATTCTTAATTGGTTTAACGATTGTTGGAGTATATCCAGCGACCAAAAAGGTAATTTAGCAATAAACTCTTGATCAGAAATTTCTAGCCAACCGTTTTCAGAAACGCGAAACAGGAAAAACTGTTCTATCACCGAAAGGGTGATGGCCTGTTCCAGACCTATAGTACGAGCTGAGTCTGTGGAGAAGTGAATGGCGTGATCACTTTGCACTGAGTATTCCTAAATTATGAAGCATCAATATGATGCTTCATAATACTCTATTTGCTTTTTAAATAGGAGATATCGTAACTAGGAACTCAGATTAAAGGTTGGTTTTGATGTTCTGTGAATGCATGCTTACCATGGAATTGACAGTTCGAATAATTTAGTTTGATGAAATGTTACTTTGTGAAGGTCTGTCAAACAGGTAATGGAATTTCTTTAAGTTATTTTTCCGTTTATTGTAATTTGATTTAGTTAGGTGTTCAGGTACAGCAAGGGCTATACCTGAGTTTTATGCGTAATGGAGCGCTTTAGTGTGCTTCTTTTTCTATCACTTTAATGGCGGGAGCCCAATCAATAAGTTTGGTCTTTAGGGTGCTTAATTCAATAGGTTTTTCAATATAATCATTCATACCGCAATCAAGACACATGGCTTTTTGTTGAGGCATGACATGGGCTGATAGGGCGATGATAGGAACTTCGGCTTTTTTATTTCTTTTTTCCCAATCACGAATTGCTTGTGTTGCTTCAAATCCATCCATGATTGGCATTTCACAATCCATAAGAACAATATTGAAGTCGCCATTTCTGAAGGTGTTATAGGCTTGCTCTCCGTTCGCTGTAACTTCATAACTGACGCCGATTTTTCGTAGCATACCGCAAATTACTTTCGTAGATACTTGATTGTCTTCAGCGATGAGTACATTAAGTGTTTTGTGAGAGGTAATGTCATCAATATGACTTAATAGCGGTGTGGTATTTGAATGTGTGATATGGCCAAGCCCTCGTAGGATGACTTGTTTTAGGGAGCTTCCAGAAACAGGCTTGGTTAGAATGTGTCGAATGCCTGCGTTTTTCAATGTGGCATTGTTGGGTGTAAAATTAAGGCCTGTGAGCATGATGACTAGAACATCATTTGTGATCAGGTTGTCTTCTTTGATCTTAGCCGCTAGTTCGATACCGTTCATTATCGGCATTTTGTAATCAAGGATTACTACATCAATTTTTTCTTTGAGGCTGGCTTTGTTTCTTAAAATAGCCAGAGCTTCTGGCCCGCCGTGAGCTATAGATGACTCCATTCCCCAAGAGTGTGCATGATGGGCAATAACTTTGGTAATAGATACGTTGTCATCTACTGCTAATAAGTGAAGGCCTTCAAGCACAGAGTCATCAAATAAATCTTCTTGTTCTTTTTCACTGGCAGGCATATTGGCTGTGAACCAAATTATGTTGCCTTTACCAAACTCTGAAGCCATGTGTAATTCACCGCCCATGAGACGTACAAGCTCTTGAATCATGCTGAGGTCTAAGCTTAGATCGGAGCTTTTAATGTGGGATTTACTTTGTTGGTAGGCATCAAATAGACTGCTTTCTTGGTTTTTTTTAAGACCAATTCCTGTATCTCTAATTTGAAAGCGTAATTGATTGTTAATTTTGCTGTTTTCTACGCTGACAATGATTTCACCGTGCTCGATAAGATCAAATAGATGGCTGATAAGACCACTGAGTATTTGACGTAAGCGTTCATTATCGCCTTTTACTAGCTGGGGTATATCGCCTGAAATATCGGTTATGAGCTCGATTTGTTTCTGTTCCGCTTCTCTCGAAAAGTCGGTTAAACATTGAACTACGACAGAAGGTAGATCAAAGGTCCTTTCAGTTAAAGAGAGTTCTCCTGATTCAATTCGGGTGTAATCAATGACGTCGTTAATCATGGTCATCAATCGAGTGCCTGATTCTTGAATCGTTGAAACAAACTCTCTTTGGTTGTTACTCAGTGGCGTGTCGTTTAATAGTTCAGTCATGCCTACGACCCCATTTAATGGTGTTCGCATTTCATGGCTGAACTGAGCAAGAAAAGAATTTTTGGCGGATATAAGTTCTTTTTTTACTTTGTTCTCTCTGTATTGTCGATTACTTGTTTGAGCATGAATAAAAAGTAACTTACCAATGGCGGTTGTAATGAAAGCACTGAGTAAAACAAGTGTGAGTGTATCTTCGAAGCCGAAGGTCAGGAGTTCAGGTGCAATGCCTAATGTATGTAAGGTACTTGTGACTAGTAATGTCGTTGCTAAGGCGCTTGTAATGGTGAGGTTAGACGCAATACTGTTGCCTCTTGCCCATTGTTGTGCCCCAAACGCAGTCATCCCAGCAGTAACAAAAAGGGTAGGGATTATTACCGCTGTTTGATGGTTTGCATGCAATGTGTAGGAAATTAGCATAACAGGGATGGATATCAGTAGTGAAAGAGTTACTGCTTGTTTTATACGGTGTTGACGCTCAAATAAGAAGAGTGTGAGGGCGATGTAAGAAAGAAGTGCTGTTAGGTAGGTAATATAGAAAATGAATATGTTTTGTTCTTGCGATAAAGAAAAACCTGAAATACTTTGACCTGTGTAAACGAACTGGAATACGCCCATGAATGTGATCACAACTGCACCCGCTAAAGGTGATCGGTCTCTGCTGGTTTTGTATAGATATAATAGAGTTGTCACAAAGGTAAATAAAACGCCAATGAAGATTCCTTGAAACCAATTACTTCTTAAAATATCTTGCTGATAATGATCTTTATCCAGGTAAGCCACTTGGATTTTGTTATCTGACTGGGGGACAAGTCTAATTAGATTATACGTGAGAGATTCTTTGGGAACATTGATTCTAACGTAGGTTGCATTATTGCTAACGAATAGGTTGTTTGTAGTTTGGATAAACTTAAATACGTGACGAGACGCGTTGTTCTCAGTGGCTTGAAAAACCATTGTGTTCGTTAGCTGGAGATCGCTAATTTTCAAGAAGCCAACTATTTCTTGTTGTGTTGGGTTGAGAAGTGAAAGGTTTAACCAATAGATTCCTTCTTCTTTTGTGACTTTGATGAAGGGGGTATGGTTTGGTGTGAACCGATTAAGGACTTCTTTTTTTGAAAAGTCAGACGACATAAGTGTTTTGACATCATCATTGATGATTGAAACTTTCGCTGTGATGTCGGATCCAGATTCTAATTGAGATATGTCTAATCGTGTATCAGCAGAAACGAACGGTATTAATGCAAAGAGAAAAACAAAAATCGGTAAAGAAAAAGCTCTCATGGTTATCTCGGTTTAAAGTGCTTGGTGTATTAGTAAAAATCTAACACGAGATACACTTTTAATCAGTCAAATAAATAGCGTAAGGAGAATTAAATAGTAGTAGATATAGTGCGATTGAATTTAATTGAGAATAAATGAAAAAAGGGCTTGTGTTGTTGGTGTGGATCCCTATAATGCGCTCCACGTTCTGAGAGGGGCAAGCGGTAAAGCTGATTGGGCTGAGGTTTGATTGGTGATCGCGATTCTGAATTGAATCACTTCTCCAGAAGGTTGAAAAAAGAGGTTGACACA
>JADFAD010000014.1 GCA_015665455.1 Oceanospirillaceae bacterium
GATGGTAGTGTGGGGTCTCCCCATGTGAGAGTAGGTCATCGTCAAGCGCCTTATTTATACCTTATGGTATAGCAGAAGCCCGATCGCTCACGCGTTCGGGCTTTTTTATTGCCTGAAGAAAAGTGATCTAAAGTTATGAGGGATTTACACCTGCATTGATAAGAATTTCGTGGGTTTTGAGTTGTGGTTTGTCACTATTTTATTGCCAAATGTTCAACTGCTAATTAAGTAAATCTTATGACGCATTAAATTATCTGAAGGTGAGTCAATATTTAGATACAAGAGATAGTTATAGGGTAGGTGGTGATGAGGATTGCATGCAGTCTAAATGTTAGAGGAATATATGATAATTGGTTAGCTATAAATATGTACATGGTAGGATAAAATTATTTTTATATGGAGTTATCTAGCTGGATGGAGATTACGTGGGTGAAAAGTCAGGATTATAATTTATTTGAATTGCTCTCTGATGGTGAATTTCATTCAGGTGAGTTGATTGCAGAGAACTTTGGAATAACGCGTAGTCGTGTTTGGTCGTTAATAAACTCCTTGGAAAATAAAGGTGTATTGATATCTAGGGTTAGGGGTAAAGGCTATAAGTATAATGGAGGTTCAAAGTTACTGGATGTACCTAAAATTAGTGATGCTTTAAGTGGTCTCCAAGTAAATTATATAGTGGAGTGTAGTTCCACTAATGATATGGCCCGAGATGAGGCCGAAAACCAAATAAAGCCTTTATTAGCGGTTTCTGAATATCAGAGTGGTGGTCGTGGGCGTAGGGGAAGAGCTTGGGCTAGTGATTTTGCTCATAATTTAACTTTCACTTATATGATACCAAATTTTTATACTGAAAACGGGCTCGAGGGCTTAAGCCTTGTTGTGGGTTATTCAATTGCAAGAACGTTAAGTGAAAAGTTTAATGTTGGCGTTGGTGTTAAATGGCCGAACGATATATTTATTAATCAATTAAAGCTTGCTGGGGTTTTAGTTGAAGTTCAAGGTGATATAACCGGTTCATATAATCTTATGATTGGTATTGGTTTAAATGTAAATAAGCTTCCTAAGCTGGATGATAGAATTGATGTACAGTCACTCAATCGGGTTTTAGGTAAAGCAATTGATAGGAGTGCTTTGCTGATAGCGATTATTAAGAATCTTATGGAAGATATTGATACTTTTTCAAGGCTTGGATTTGTTGAATTTAAGTCTAAGTGGAATGATTTGGATGTGTTTTCTAATCAAGAAGTTCAAGTTCAGCAAGGTGATCGAACGGTTGTAGGTATTTCCCGCGGGGTTGATTCTTCAGGCGCTTTGATTCTCGAGCATAATGGGTGTAATACATTGGTGCATGGTGGGGAGGTCTCCCTGAGAAAAGTATATGGCTAGAATATATGTGGATTATGGTAATACATCATTAAAAGTTTATGACGAACTGGGTAAGCTATTAGGTGTATTTAATAAGCGAGAACCCAATTGGTTAATTAAATTTAAAGAGCTAATCTCTAAATTACAAATTAATGTATGTGTTTTAGCGTCTGTTGCTAGGGCGGACGACCTTATTCAGGTTAAAGACGCTTTAAAAGGGAGTAAAGTAGTTGATGCATCGTGCTTTGATGGGGATTGGTGCGTAAGTCATAGTTATCGTAATCCTGAGAACCTAGGAATTGACCGACTTCTAGCTATGGAAGCTGCTTATAGAGATTATAATTGCAGTGTTCTTGTTATAGATTGTGGTAGTGCGGTGACGATTGATTATGTTGGTGGAAATGCTAGGCATATAGGTGGTTATATTGTTCCTGGTTATCAGCTGCAGATGAACAGTTTAATAAGAGATACGAGTTTATCATTTGATGAAATAGAGCCTGCTCTTAATTTGGGGGTGTCTACAAATGAATGTATCAGAAATGGTTCATTAAGAATGATTCACTCGTTTTGTGAAAGTGTAATTAGGGAGTGTAAGCCAAAGAAAGTTGTTTTGACGGGCGGAGACATTCAAGGTCCTCTAATGAAACTAAAAAGTCTTGGTGTTGAGGATCAGTCATTAGTGTTTAAGGGATTGAGGTATGTATATGCTTAAAGGAATGGAGTTTGGTTATGTTGATTAAGAAGGTCTTTATTTCTTTATTGGCATTAAATGCACTTCTTGTTCTTTACGTATCAATGGATAAAAAGATAGTTGTTGAGGATGATTTATCTAGAGATTTTGTGAGTGTTGGTGAAAAACTGCAAGTGATAACTACTACGAAGACACTTCCGATAAGGAAGGTAGTGGATCATTGTTTGAGTCTGGGGCCCATTGATACAAAAGAAATGGCCGAGCAAATTTACCAGCGTCTCAATGCACGAAATGTGGTCAGTGAAATACTTAAAAAAGATGTGTTGGTGTCGACGGATTACTGGGTAATTATCCCACCAAGAAAATCAGAGAGACAGGCCCTACGGTTATTGAAGCAATTACAGTTAGCGAATATCGACAGTTATGTTGTAACGCAGGGTGATTTCTCTAATGCCATTTCTTTGGGGCTTTTTACAGTAGAGAATTCCGCCTATAGAATTAAAGAAAAGATGGAGGCTGCCGGGTTTGATTCTGTTGTGCAGGAGATTCCTCGTCGGCAAATTCGGTACTGGGTTGAGGTTGGTAATACGGATTTTGTACTAAATGGCATGTTTGATGATTTAAATGTAAAAATAAATGAAAAAAGTTGCAAAAGTCGTTGATTTCTAAAGAGAAGGTGACTACTATAGCGACCTCTTTAAGGGTGATTGCAGAAACTGAATAAAAAGGTTGTAAAACAGAAAACCTTCAGTATAATGCACGCCACACAGTTCGGGGAGGGGTTCCCGAGTGGCCAAAGGGATCAGACTGTAAATCTGACGGCTCAGCCTTCGCAGGTTCGAATCCTGCCCCCTCCACCATTTCTTTGTGCGGGTGTCGTATAATGGCTATTACCTCAGCCTTCCAAGCTGATGATGCGGGTTCGATTCCCGCCACCCGCTCCAAAAAGATTATAGTGATTGCTCATGTAGCTCAGGGGTAGAGCACTCCCTTGGTAAGGGAGAGGTCGCCAGTTCAATTCTGGCCATGAGCTCCATAGAAATAGGCGGCATCTTAATGTGCGCCTTATTTTTGTATTTGGTGTTTAATTATTTAGTGTTCTGGGGTATTTACGATGGCTAAGGAAAAATTTGAACGTTCCAAACCGCACGTTAACGTTGGTACTATTGGCCACGTTGACCACGGTAAAACAACTCTAACTGCAGCGCTTACTCGTGTATGTGCTGAAGTATTCGGTGGTGAGAAGGTTGACTTCGCTAACATCGATAACGCTCCTGAAGAGCGTGAGCGTGGTATTACAATCGCAACTTCACACGTAGAGTACGATTCAACAGATCGTCACTATGCGCACGTTGATTGCCCAGGGCACGCCGATTACGTTAAGAACATGATTACTGGTGCTGCACAGATGGACGGCGCTATTCTAGTATGTGGTGCAACTGATGGTCCTATGCCTCAGACGCGTGAGCACATCCTTCTTTCTCGTCAGGTTGGTGTACCTTACATCGTAGTATTCTTGAACAAAGCAGATCTTCTAGCAGAAGATTGTGGCGGTCACGGTACTGAAGAATATGATGAAATGCTTGAATTGGTAGAAATGGAACTACGTGATCTACTAAGCGAATATGAATTCCCTGGTGATGACACTCCAATCATTGCTGGTTCTGCATTGATGGCACTTAACGGCGAAGACGAAAATGAATTAGGTACAACTGCTGTTAAGAAGCTTGTTGAATCCCTAGATTCATACATCCCTGAGCCAGTTCGTGACACTGATAAGTCTTTCTTGATGCCGATTGAAGATGTTTTCTCAATCCAGGGTCGTGGTACTGTAGTAACAGGTCGTATCGAAAGTGGTGTTGTTAACGTTGGTGATGAAATCGAAATCATTGGTGTTAAAGAAACTACTAAGACAACTTGTACTGGTGTAGAAATGTTCCGCAAGTTGCTTGACGAAGGTCGTGCTGGTGAGAACTGTGGTATTCTTTTGCGTGGTACTAAGCGTGAAGAAGTTGAGCGTGGTCAGGTATTGGCTCACCCAGGTACAATTACTCCACATACTAAGTTCGAAGCAGAGATCTATGTGTTAGGTAAAGATGAAGGTGGTCGTCATACTCCATTCTTCAAAGGTTACCGTCCACAGTTCTACTTCCGTACAACTGATATCACTGGTTCTTGTGAACTGCCTGAAGGCGTTGAAATGGTAATGCCTGGTGATAATGTTCAGTTATCAGTGACTCTAATTGCTCCAATCGCGATGGACGAAGGTCTACGTTTTGCGATCCGTGAAGGCGGTCGTACAGTTGGTGCTGGAGTTGTTGCAAAGATTATAGAGTAGTAGTATAATGTGCCCCTCTCTTAAAAGAGGGGTTATTAAATAGGCCAGTAGTTCAATTGGTAGAGCGTCGGTCTCCAAAACCGAATGCTGGGGGTTCGAGTCCCTCCTGGCCTGCCACCTTTTCCTCCTCTTTAGCGCGCACATGAATTCAAATATAGATAATCAAAAATCTCCATTAGATATCATTAAGTGGGTTTTCGTTGCTGCTTTGGTCTTACTAGCAGTGATTGGTAACTCAATGTTCAGTGATGAGTCGCTGTTGTATCGTGTGATAGCTGTCTTAGCTCTTGCGTGTGTGGCTGTTGGAGTTACTCTGACGACTGAGCATGGAAGGCAATTCTCTCAGTTTGTTAAGTTGTCTTGGAGTGAAGTTAAGAAAGTTGTTTGGCCCACAAGAGAAGAAACAAGACAGACCACTATTATAGTGGTTGTTGCGGTTCTGATAGTTGGTATTATTTTGTATCTAATGGATACGTTATTCGGTTGGCTTGTTAAGTTGCTGATTGGTTAGAGGTTTATATGTCTAAGCGCTGGTATGTGGTTCAAGCTTACTCTGGCTATGAAAAAAGAGTGATGAACTCTTTAAAAGAGCAAATAAACTTGAAGGGTATGGAAGATAACTTCGGAGATATCTTAGTTCCGACCGAAGAAGTTATTGAAATGCGTGAAGGAAAAAAGCGCAAAAGTGAACGTAAGTTCTACCCTGGTTATGTACTTGTCAATATGGAAATGAATGACGATACATGGCATTTGGTTAAAAGTACGTCAAGGGTTTTAGGTTTTATTGGTGGTACTGCTGATAAGCCTGCACCAATCACGCAGAGAGAAGCTGATGCAATTCTACAGCGTGTAGAGTCTGGTGTTAATAAGCCTCGTCCGAAGACATTATTTGAAGCTGGCGAAGTCGTTCGTGTTAATGATGGCCCGTTTGCTGACTTTAATGGTGTTGTTGAAGAAGTTGATTATGAGAAGAGTAGGGTTAAGGTCTCTGTTCTGATTTTTGGTCGCTCAACACCAGTAGAATTAGAGTTTGGTCAGGTAGAGAAAACCTGATTTTATCAAAGAGGGGAGCTGTAAAGCGTTTGTACCCATAGGAGTAATAAATGGCTAAGAAAATTGAAGCTTACATCAAGTTGCAGGTTGCAGCTGGTCAAGCGAATCCAAGTCCTCCGGTTGGTCCTGCTTTAGGTCAACATGGTGTGAATATCATGGAATTCTGTAAAGCATTTAATGCTAAAACACAGAAAATGGAACCAGGTCTTCCTGTTCCTGTAGTTATTACTGTATACAGTGATCGCTCATTCACATTTATCACAAAAACTCCGCCGGCTTCAGTTCTTCTTAAGAAGGCTGCAGGTTTGAAGAGTGGTTCTTCTCGTCCAAATACCGATAAAGTTGGTAAAGTGACTCGTGCACAGCTGGAAGAGATTGCAACAACTAAAATGGCTGATTTGAATGCATCAGACATGGATTCTGCGGTTCGTATCATTGCTGGTACTGCTCGTAGCATGGGCTTAGAGGTGGAGGGTTAATCATGGCTAAACTTACTAAGCGTGCAAAACTTGTTGCTGAGAAAGTAGATTCTGAAAAGCAATACTCAGTAGAAGAAGCTGTATCAATTCTTAAAGAATTGAGCGGCTCAGTAAAGTTTACTGAATCAGTAGATGTTTCTGTGAATCTAGGTATTGATGCACGTAAATCCGATCAGAATGTTCGTGGTGCTACAGTTCTACCTAATGGTAACGGTAAAACAGTTCGTGTTGCTGTATTTACACAAGGTGAAAATGCTGAAAAGGCAAAAGCTGCTGGTGCAGATATTGTAGGTATGGATGAGTTGGCTGCTGATGTTAAGGCAGGCAATATGGAGTTTGATGTTGTAATTGCTACTCCTGATGCAATGCGAGTTGTAGGTCAGTTAGGTCAGATTTTAGGCCCTCGTGGTCTTATGCCAAACCCTAAGGTTGGTACTGTAACTGCTGATGTTGAAACAGCGGTTAAAAATGCTAAGGCTGGTCAGGTTCGTTACCGTAATGATAAAGCAGGTATTATTCATACTGCTATTGGTAATGTTGAGTTCGATGCAACTCAAATTACAGGTAACCTTGAAGCACTTTTGGCAGATTTGAAGAAGGCTAAGCCTGCTCAAGCAAAAGGTGTTTTTCTGAAGAAAGTTACTCTTTCTTCTACGATGGGTCCTGGCTTGTCAATTGATCAATCAGCGCTTGATATTTAATTGAGCGTTTAAAGAACTTTGGGGTCTCGGGCATTGCTTTGAGGCCGTCAAAGACCGTAGGTGTTGATGTAACTCATCAACTTAATACCCTACGCAGATGGTGTGTACCCCTTCAGAATACTGAATTGTCACACCAAAGTTAGCTCTTCGGAGCATTAATTAACTTTTAGGAGTTAAATTGTGGCTTTAGGACTTATTGATAAAAAAGCAATTGTTGCTGAAGTCCAGGAAGCTGCTCAGTCAGCTCAGTCCGCTGTTGTTGCCGATGCACGTGGTGTATCAGTTACTGACATGACTTCTTTGCGTAAAGAAGCACGTGAATCAGGTGTATGGGTGAAAGTTGTCCGTAATACACTTGCTCGTCGTGCTCTTGCAGGTACTGAATATGAGTGCCTGACTGAAAACTTCGTTGGTCCAACTTTGATTGCATTTTCTACAGAGCATCCAGGTGCTGCTGCGCGAATCTTTAAAGATTTCGCAAAAGGAAATGAAAAATTCGAAGTTAAGGCTGCGGCATTTGAAGGTAAGATTGCAGATGTAAACTTACTAGCTACATTGCCGACATACGACGAAGCGATCGCAAAGCTAATGAGCGTGATGAAAGAAGCAGCCGCTGGCAAACTGGTTCGTACAATTGCTGCGATCCGCGATCAGAAAGAACAAGAAGCAGCATAAATTTAGTAGCTCTAATGGCTCTGGTTTTGTTGTTTAGTAAAAAATTAACGAGCGAAAGCTCATATATGATTTCGGGATACTATTATGTCTCTATCTAAAGACGATATCATCAATGCAGTTGCTGAAATGTCAGTAACAGACGTTGTTGAACTGATTGAAGCAATGGAAGAAAAATTCGGCGTATCTGCAGCAGCAGCAGCAGTAGCAGTAGCTGGCGGTGACGCTGGCGGTGCAGCTGAAGAGAAGACTGAATTTGACGTTGTTCTTACTGGCATCGGTGAGAAGAAAGTAAACGTTATTAAAGCAGTACGTGCTATCACTGGTCTTGGCTTGAAAGAAGCTAAAGGCATGGTAGACGGCGTTCCTTCTGCAGTTAAAGAAGGCGCTTCTAAAGAAGAAGCTGAAGAAGCGAAGAAGCAGCTTGAAGAAGCTGGTGCTGCTGTTGAGATTAAGTAATCTCAAAGAAGCACAAATAGCTCTATAGTAATACTGGCTGGCGGCCTTTGTCGTCGGCCTTTTACCGTTTATAAAGAACAAAATTAAGTAGTGTCACCCGCACTAGAGCGATCGCTGGTAAAGAGCTGAGGATCACTAATGGCTTACTCATATACCGAGAAAAAACGAATTCGGAAGGACTTCAGTAAAGTACCTCCGGTAATGGATGTGCCCTATTTATTGGCAATCCAACTGGATTCGTACAAGAAGTTTTTACAATCGGATGTCGATGTTGCGTCCCGTATGGAAATGGGGCTTCATGCCGCATTTAAATCTGTATTTCCCATTGTATCTTTTTCTGGAAATGCAGCATTAGAATACGTTAGTTATCGGTTAGGCAAGCCTGTATTCGATGTTAAGGAATGTGTGCTTCGTGGAATTACTTATTCCGCACCGTTACGTGTAAAAGTTCGTTTGATTATCTATGATAAAGAGTCTTCTACGAAGGCAATTAAAGATATTAAAGAACAAGAAGTTTACATGGGTGAAATGCCACTCATGACAGATAATGGTACCTTCGTTATTAATGGTACTGAGCGTGTTATCGTTTCCCAGTTGCACCGTTCACCTGGTGTGTTTTTCGATCACGATAAAGGTAAGACGCATTCATCTGGTAAGTTATTGTATTCTGCACGTATTATCCCTTACCGTGGTTCATGGTTAGATTTTGAATTCGATCCTAAAGACAACGTCTTTGTTCGAATAGATCGTCGTCGTAAATTACCTGCGACTATTCTAATGCGCGCATTAGGATATGAAACTGAACAGGTTCTTGATACTTTCTTTGATTCAACAAGTTATGAATTCCGTAAAGATGGTGTTTATTTAGAGCTTGTTGCAGGCCGCTTGCGTGGTGAAACAGCAACTTTCGACCTTATTGATGATAAGGGTGAGGTGATTGTTGAAACTGGTCGTCGTGTTACAGCTCGCCATATTCGTACTATGGAAAAAGCTGGGCTGGAATGGCTAAAGGTTCCTGTTGAGTATTTATGTGGCAAAACAATTGCCAAAAATATTATTCATCCTGCAACAGGTGAGATTTTGTGTGAATGTAATTCCGAAATTACTATGGAGTTATTAGAGACCTTTGCACAAGCTGGTATTAAGAATATTGAAACTTTGTATACGAATGACTTGGACTGTGGTCCATTTATTTCGGAAACATTGAAAGTAGATCCAACCAGAAATAAGTTGGAAGCATTGGTTGAAATTTACAGAATGATGCGTCCTGGTGAGCCACCTACCAAGGAATCAGCAGAAGCATTATTCCACAATTTATTTTTCACAGATGAGCGCTACGATCTATCAACGGTAGGTCGTATGAAGTTCAACCGTCGTTTAGGTCGTGAAGAAACGACAGGTGAAGGCATCCTTCATGATGCTACTTACTTTGGTGAAGACTCAGGCAGACCTTCAGATATTGTTGATGTTCTGAAAACTCTAGTAGATATCCGTAACGGTAAAGGCACCGTTGATGATATTGATAACTTGGGTAACCGTCGTATCCGTTCTGTTGGCGAAATGGCGGAAAACCAATTCCGTGTTGGTTTGGTCCGTGTTGAACGTGCTGTTCGTGAAAGACTGAGTCTTGCTGAATCAGAAGGTCTAATGCCTCAGGACTTAATTAACGCTAAGCCTGTAGCTGCTGCAATCAAAGAGTTCTTTGGTTCTAGCCAGTTATCGCAGTTTATGGATCAAAACAACCCGCTTTCTGAAGTTACACATAAACGTCGTGTATCTGCATTAGGTCCTGGTGGTTTAACTCGTGAGCGTGCAGGTTTTGAAGTTCGAGATGTTCATGCAACTCACTACGGCCGTGTATGTCCGATTGAGACACCTGAAGGTCCAAACATTGGTTTGATCAACTCACTAGCGAGTTATGCAAGAACCAATGAATACGGTTTCTTGGAAAGCCCATATCGTAAAGTTGTAGATGGCCTTGTAACTGATGATATCGATTACTTGTCAGCAATCGAAGAAACAGAGCAAGTAATTGCTCAGGCAAATGCTGAATTAGATGAAAACAATAATCTAATCGGTGAACTGGTTCCTGTTCGTCATCAAGAAGAATTTACGGTGATGACTCCGGATAAAGTTGGTTACATGGATGTGTCTCCACGTCAGGTTGTATCCGTTGCTGCTTCATTGATTCCTTTCTTAGAACATGATGATGCTAACCGTGCATTGATGGGATCAAACATGCAGCGTCAGGCTGTACCTACCCTCGTTGCTGAAAAGCCAGTTGTTGGTACGGGTATGGAGCGTTACGTTGCTCGCGACTCTGGCGTATGTTTAATTGCTGATCGTGGTGGTGTGATTGAAAGCGTTGATGCTTCTAGAGTTGTTGTTCGTGTGAACGATGATGAGACAGCCGCAGGTGAAGCTGGCGTTGATATATACAATTTAACAAAGTATGTAAGATCGAACCAGAATACGTGTATTAATCAACGTTCTGTTGTGTTTCCTGGTGATCAGGTAGCGCGTGGCGATGTCCTTGCTGATGGTCCTTCTGTTGATTTAGGTGAATTGGCCCTTGGTCAAAATATGCGTATCGCATTTATGCCTTGGAATGGATACAACTTTGAGGATTCAATTCTTGTCTCTGAACGTGCTGTTCAAGAAGATCGTTTTACAACGATTCATATTCAAGAGCTAACATGTATTAGTCGCGACACAAAACTTGGTTCTGAAGAGATTACTGCAGATATTCCAAATGTTGGTGAAAGTGCGCTGGCAAAGCTTGATGAATCTGGGATTGTATATGTTGGTGCTGAAGTAGGCCCAGGCGATATCTTAGTTGGTAAAGTTACACCTAAAGGTGAAACGCAGCTGACTCCAGAAGAAAAGCTACTACGTGCTATCTTTGGTGAGAAAGCGTCTGATGTTAAAGATACTTCTTTGCGTGTTAAGACTGGGACAAAAGGAACAGTTATTGATGTTCAGGTCTTTACTCGTGATGGCGTAGAAAAAGATCAAAGAGCGTTGGATATTGAAAAAGCACAGCTTGATGAGTTCCGTAAGGATCTTATGGCAGAATTTACAATCGTTGAGATTGCTGCTTTTGAGCGTTTAGGTGCATTGCTGTTAGGTCAAGAGATTATTTCTGGTCCGGGAATGAAGAAGGGCGATAGCCTAACTCAAGAATACTTGGACAACTTGCAGCATGATCAATGGTTTAAGCTTAATTTAGTAGATGAATCTTTAAATGAGCAGCTAGAAGCCGCTCAAGAATATTTAAAAACTCATCGTAAAGAGCAAGATGAAAAGTTTGAAGATAAGAAGCGTAAGATTCAAACCGGTGATGATTTAGCGCCTGGCGTTCTAAAAATTGTCAAAGTTTATGTTGCCATTAAACGTCGTATTCAGCCTGGTGATAAGATGGCTGGTCGTCATGGTAACAAGGGTGTTATTTCAGCAATTATGCCTGTTGAAGATATGCCTCATGATGAGAACGGTGTGCCGGTAGATATTGTATTAAACCCTCTGGGTGTACCTTCTCGAATGAACGTTGGTCAGGTTCTTGAAATGCATCTAGGTCTAGCTGCAAAAGGCTTGGGTGATCGCATCAATGAGATGCTTAGAGAAGAGCGTGAACGTCTAGAAAAGGTTCAACAACTACGTGATTTCTTAAAGCAGATCTATAACTCTGAAGTTGCAGATTGCGCAGGTGGTAAAGTTGAAGATATAGACTCTTTAACAGAGCAAGAGATTTTAGATCTAGCTGCAAACTTAAGAAAAGGTGTGCCAATGGCCACACCTGTATTCGATGGTGCTAAAGAAGCTGAAATCAAGCATATGCTTAAGCTTGCAGGACTACCTGAAAGTGGGCAGATGACTATGTTTGATGGTCGTACAGGTCAGAAGTTTGATCGTAAAGTGACCGTTGGTTACATGTATATGCTGAAATTGAATCACTTGGTTGATGATAAGATGCATGCTCGTTCAACAGGTTCGTACAGCCTTGTAACACAGCAACCGTTGGGTGGTAAGGCTCAGTTCGGTGGTCAGCGCTTTGGTGAGATGGAAGTGTGGGCTCTAGAAGCATACGGTGCAGCTTATACCTTGCAAGAAATGCTAACGGTTAAGTCGGATGACGTTAATGGTCGTACTAAGATGTATAAAAACATCGTTGATGGCGACCACAGTATGGACCCAGGTATGCCTGAGTCATTTAACGTACTGGTCAAAGAGATCCGTTCGTTAGGCATCGATATCGAGCTAGAAACTGATTAATTAACTTAGTGAAGCCATAGGTCTTGGGGAAACCGAGATCTATGGAGCTAAATGAGGCTTTATCAATGAAAGACCTGTTAGGCTTGCTGAAGTCACAAGGCCAATCCGAAGAGTTTGATTCGATTAGAATTGGTCTTGCATCACCAGAAATGATCCGCGCTTGGTCATTCGGTGAGGTTAAGAAACCTGAAACTATTAACTACCGTACATTTAAGCCTGAACGTGAAGGCCTTTTCTGTGCGAAGATCTTTGGTCCTATCAAAGATTACGAGTGCTTGTGTGGTAAGTACAAGCGAATGAAACACAGAGGTATTATCTGTGAGAAATGTGGTGTAGAAGTTACGTTATCTAAAGTTCGTCGTGACCGTATGGGTCATATCGAGCTTGCAAGCCCTGTTGCACATATTTGGTTTCTGAAGTCTTTGCCATCTCGTATTGGTATGCTTTTGGATATGACACTACGTGACATTGAGCGCGTATTGTATTTCGAATCGTTCGTAGTGATTGAGCCAGGAATGACTACCCTAGAAAAAGGGCAGATGCTTAATGATGAAGAATATTTTGAAGCTTTAGAGCAGTTTGGTGATGACTTTGATGCTCGTATGGGTGCTGAAGCCGTACAGTACTTGCTTCAGGATTTAGATCTTGATCAAGAAATTGCAGAGATTCGTGAAGAAATACCACAGACAAATTCTGAAACAAAACTTAAGAAGTTTACTAAGCGTTTAAAACTTTTAGAGTCGTTTGTTAAATCAGGCAATCGTCCGGAGTGGATGATTCTTGAAGTACTTCCTGTGCTTCCACCTGATTTGCGCCCTCTTGTACCTTTGGATGGCGGTCGTTTTGCAACGTCTGATTTGAATGATCTATATCGCCGTGTGATTAACCGTAATAACCGTCTTAAGCGTTTATTGGAGTTAAGTGCACCTGATATCATCGTGCGTAACGAAAAGCGTATGCTTCAGGAATCTGTTGATGCGTTGCTGGATAATGGCCGTCGCGGACGTGCAATCACAGGCTCTAATAAGCGTCCATTGAAGTCACTTGCTGATATGATCAAAGGTAAGGGCGGCCGTTTCCGTCAAAACCTTCTTGGTAAGCGTGTTGATTATTCTGGTCGTTCGGTAATTACTGTAGGTCCGCAGCTTCGATTGCATCAGTGTGGTCTTCCAAAGAAAATGGCTCTTGAATTATTTAAGCCGTTTATCTTTAGTAAATTAGAATTGCGTGGCCTTGCAACAACGATCAAAGCTGCAAAGAAAATGGTTGAGCGTGAGACGCCTGAAGTTTGGGATATTCTTGCTGAAGTGATTCGTGAACATCCGGTTTTATTGAACCGAGCACCTACTCTTCACCGTTTGGGTATTCAGGCATTTGAACCTCAGCTAATTGAAGGTAAGGCAATTCAATTACATCCTTTGGTATGTGCTGCCTATAACGCCGACTTTGATGGCGATCAGATGGCTGTCCACGTTCCATTGACAACTGAAGCACAGTTAGAAGCACGTGCTTTAATGATGGCTACGAACAACGTTCTTTCACCTGCGAATGGTGATCCGATTATCGTACCGTCACAAGATGTTGTATTGGGTCTTTACTATATGACGCGTGACCGTATTAACGCGTTGGGTGAAGGTCTAGTATTTGCTGACATCGAAGAGGCACATCGAGCATATTGGTCTGGCCGTGCACACCTTCAAGCAAAGATTAAAATTCGTATTCGTGATGTATTCATTGATGATGACGGCAATCGTCATGAGAAAACTGAAATTCGCGAAACAACAGTAGGTCGTTCTTTATTGTTTGAAATTGTTCCTGAAGGCATCTCTTATGAGATGGTCAACCAGGCGATGAAGAAGAAGGCTATCTCTGCATTGTTGAATCAGTGTTACCGTGTAATTGGCTTGAAAGATACCGTTATCTTTGCTGACCAACTTATGTATACCGGTTTCCACTATGCAACACTTTCAGGTGCGTCGATCGGTGTGAACGATTTTGAGATTCCTGACGAAAAAGCTGGAATCATTGCTGCTGCAGATGCGGAAGTAAAAGAAATTGAATCACAGTATGCTTCTGGTCTTGTAACTCAAGGCGAAAAGTATAACAAGGTTATCGATATTTGGTCTCGTGCTAACGAAGTTGTATCCACAAAGATGATGGATAACTTGGGTAAAGAGACTGTTGTGGATCGTGAAGGCAATGAAGTTGAACAGGATTCATTCAACTCGGTTTACATGATGGCTGATTCTGGTGCTCGTGGTTCTGCGGCTCAGATTAGACAGTTGTCAGGTATGCGTGGTTTGATGGCAAAGCCGGATGGCTCAATCATCGAAACACCAATTGTTGCTAACTTCCGTGAAGGCTTAAACGTACTTCAGTACTTTATTTCTACTCACGGTGCGCGTAAAGGTTTGGCCGATACGGCACTTAAAACAGCTAACTCTGGTTACTTGACGCGTCGTTTAGTTGATGTTGCGCAGGATGTTGTTGTAACTGAGGTAGATTGTGGCACTGAAGATGGCTTGGTAATGACGCCGTTAATTGAAGGCGGTGACGTTGTATTGCCGTTAGGTGCTCGAGTACTTGGCCGTGTAGTTGCGCTTGATGTGACTCAACCGGGTAGTGATGAGATAGCAATTGAAAAAGGCACTCTGATCGATGAGCGTTGGGTTAAGCGTTTAGAGAATATGGGTGTCGATGAGATTGTTGTTCGCTCTGCAATTACTTGTGAAACACGTTTTGGTATTTGTGCTAAGTGTTACGGTCGCGATTTGGCTCGTGGTCATCAGGTTAATGCTGGTGAAGCTGTAGGTGTAATTGCTGCTCAGTCAATTGGTGAGCCAGGAACACAGTTGACAATGCGTACTTTCCATATTGGTGGTGCTGCATCTCGTGCTGCTGCTGTTGATAATATTCAGGTCAAGAATGGTGGTACGGTTCGTCTTCGTAAGCTTAAGTTTGTTAAGCGTGAGTCAGGCGAATTAGTAGCAACTTCCCGTTCTGGAGAGTTGGCGATTGCTGATGAGTTTGGGCGTGAGCGCGAACTTTATAAGCTTCCATACGGTGCTGTGATTTCTGTAGAAGATGGTGCAGCAGTAACTTCTGGTCAAATTGTTGCTAACTGGGATCCGCATACGCATCCAATCGTATCTGAAGTATCTGGTCGTGTTCAATTCGTTGGTATGGAAGATAAAATTACCATTGAACGCCAAACAGATGAGCTCACAGGATTGTCAAGTATTCAAATTATTGATCCAAAAGATCGTCCTGCAGCGGGTAAAGATATCCGCCCAATGGTTCAGTTGTTTGATGAAAATGGTAAAGAAGTTAAATTTGCCAATTCTGAAGCTCCAGCACAATATTTGTTACCTGGTAACGCACTGGTAAATATCGAAGATAATGCACTTGTTAAGATCGGTGATGTTGTGGCTCGTATTCCACAAGAATCTTCTGGTAACAAAGATATTACTGGTGGTCTACCTCGAGTTGCTGACCTGTTTGAAGCGCGTAAGCCTAAAGAGCCCGCAATTCTTGCTGAAATTACCGGTGTTATCGGTTTCGGTAAAGAGACTAAAGGTAAGAAGCGTTTGCAGATCACTCCTACTGATGGAAGTGAGGCGTATGAAGTACTGATACCTAAGTGGCGTCACCTGAATGTATTTGAGGGTGAGCAGGTTACCAAAGGTGAAGTGATTGCGGACGGTCCAGCAAGCTCTCATGATATTCTGCGTTTGTTAGGTGTTGAAGCATTGGCTCAATACATCACAAACGAAGTTCAGGATGTTTATAGACTGCAGGGTGTTGTAATTAACGATAAGCACATCGAAGTTATTATGCGTCAGATGTTGCGTAAGGTAGATGTTACTGCCGCTGGTGACAGTGATATGATCCCTGGTGATCAAGTTGAGTTGTCAGAAGTTCTTGAGATGAATAAGAATCTTGAGGCGCAAGGTAAGGTTACTATCAAGTTTGAACATGTTTTGCTTGGTATTACTAAGGCTTCTCTGTCTACTGAATCATTTATCTCTGCTGCATCTTTCCAGGAAACAACACGCGTCCTAACTGAAGGTGCGGTAATTGGTAAGCGCGATTACCTTCGTGGTTTGAAAGAGAACGTTGTAGTTGGTCGCTTGATACCTGCGGGTACTGGTTTGACTTACCACAAAGAGCGTAAGCGTCGTAAGCAACAAGAATTGGATCCATTCGTGGCTCCAACTTTGAATGCAGACGAAGCTGAAGAGCGTTTGTCCGAAGAGATGAAAGGTATCGAGTAATTCATACCTTAAGCCTCTAGGACTTGACTAGGATTGCGGAGATCATTAGAATTCCGCATCCTGAATAATGGTGAGACTCAGTTGAGTTTCACCTTTTCTTGTTTTTTGATTACTAAATTGGAGTTGTTTTAATGGCAACGATTAACCAGTTGGTACGTAAGCCTCGTAAGCGTATGGTTGAGAAGAGTAATGTTCCTGCATTACAAGCTTGTCCTCAGCGTCGTGGCGTTTGTACCCGTGTGTATACAACTACACCAAAGAAACCAAACTCTGCTTTGCGTAAAGTTTGTCGTGTTCGTCTAACTAATGGTTTTGAAGTTACTTCATACATTGGTGGTGAAGGTCACAACTTGCAAGAGCACAGTGTTGTACTGATCCGTGGCGGTCGTGTTAAAGATTTGCCGGGTGTTCGTTATCACACAGTTCGTGGTAGCTTGGATACTCAAGGTGTATCTGATCGTAAGCAAGGTCGTTCTAAGTACGGTACTAAGCGTCCTAAGGGTTAATAACCCAAAAAGTAGTAAGCTTTACTGTAGATAAGATGTAAGGCCAAGCAGATTAATTGATGTATTAGTCTTGGGGAAACCTGAAGACCTTTGAGGACTTATCCATGCCAAGAAGAAGAGTAGTTGCAAAACGTGAGATTCTTCCAGATCCTAAATTTGGAAACACCACGTTGGCAAAATTTATGAACCATGTAATGGTTAGTGGTAAAAAATCCACAGCGGAAAAGATTGTATACGGTGCACTAGATGTAGTTGCAGAGCGTACAAATTCTGATCCACTAGAAGCTTTCGCAAAAGCACTTGAATCAATCCAGCCTATGGTAGAAGTTAAATCTCGCCGTGTTGGTGGTGCTACATATCAGGTTCCAGTAGAAGTTCGCCCAAGTCGACGTGAAGCATTGTCTATGCGTTGGTTGGTGGATGCTGCACGTAGCCGTGGCGAGAAGTCAATGGCACTACGTCTAGCAAATGAAATGCTAGATGCAGCAGAAGGTAAAGGTTCTGCTGTTAAGAAGCGTGAAGACGTGCATCGCATGGCAGAAGCTAACAAAGCTTTCTCTCACTACCGCTTCTAATAACTCAGAGGGACTATTGTGGCTCGTACTACACCAATTGATAGATATCGCAACATTGGTATCTGTGCTCATGTGGATGCAGGTAAAACTACAACCACGGAACGCGTACTGTTTTATACAGGTATTTCTCACAAGATCGGTGAGGTGCATGACGGTGCAGCAACTATGGATTGGATGGAGCAGGAGCAGGAGCGAGGTATAACTATTACTTCGGCTGCTACGACTTGCTTCTGGAGTGGTATGGCCCAGCAGTTCGATCAGCATCGTATCAATATAATTGATACGCCAGGGCACGTAGACTTTACGATTGAAGTAGAGCGTTCATTGCGGGTTCTGGATGGTGCTGTTGTGGTGTTATGTGGTTCCTCTGGAGTTCAGCCTCAGACCGAAACGGTCTGGCGCCAGGCTAATAAGTATGAAGTTCCTCGTATGGTCTTTGTTAATAAGATGGACCGTACGGGTGCTGACTTTTTTATGGTTGTTGATCAGCTGAAAAGTCGACTGGGTGCATCCGCTGTGCCTTTGCAATTGAATATCGGAACTGAAGATGAGTTCTTGGGTGTTGTTGATTTGATTCGCATGAAAGCAATCATGTGGAGCGAAGATGACATGGGTGCAACATTTGAACTTGAAGACATACCTGAAGACCTTCAAGAGTTGGCAGCCGAATATAGAGAGAATATGGTTGAGGCTGCGGCTGAGGCCAGTGAAGAATTGATGGATAAATACCTTGAAGAAGGTGATTTGTCCGAAGAAGAAATTAAGCAAGGAATTCGTAAGCAGACTCTTGCTAATGAGATCGTGCCTGTTATCTGTGGTTCTGCCTTTAAGAATAAAGGTGTTCAGGCCATGCTGGATGCAGTAGTTGACTATCTGCCATCTCCTACTGAAGTTAAACCAATTGAAGGTACTCTTGACGACGCAGATCAGACTGTAGCTGTGCGTCAAGCCGATGATGAATCTCCTTTCTCTGCGCTAGCTTTTAAAATTGCGACCGATCCCTTTGTTGGTACTCTGACTTTCTTTAGAGTTTATTCTGGTGTGTTGAAGGGTGGTGATAGTGTTGTAAATTCTGTCAAAACAAAGAAAGAGCGTGTTGGTAGAATGGTTCAAATGCACGCAAATAGTCGAGAAGAGATCAAAGAGGTTAGGGCTGGTGATATCGCAGCTGCTGTTGGTCTTAAAGATGTTACGACTGGTGATACTCTTTGTTCTATTGCTGAGCCAATTGTTCTTGAGCGTATGGAGTTTCCTGAGCCAGTTATTTCTGTTGCGGTAGAGCCGAGAACTCAAGCTGATCAGCAAAAGATGGGTATTGCCCTTGGTAAATTAGCACAAGAAGATCCATCCTTTCGAGTTGAGACGGATGAAGAAACCGGTCAGACCATTATTTCGGGGATGGGTGAGCTCCACTTAGATATTATCGTAGACCGTATGCGTCGCGAGTTTAGTGTTGAGGCTAATGTTGGTGCTCCTCAGGTAGCCTATAGAGAAAGAATTCGTGCCACAGTAGATATTGATCATAAGTTCGCAAGACAATCTGGCGGTCGGGGTCAGTATGGGCATGTTGTAGTTAAATTTGAGCCTCAGACTAATCAGGATGCTGAGGATCTTGAATTTGTAAATGAAATTGTTGGTGGTTCTGTTCCTAAGGAATATATCCCTGCTGTTGAAAAGGGGATTTCAGAGCAACTTAAAAACGGCATTTTAGCTGGATATCCTGTTTTGGGTGTTAAAGCTACTTTGTTCGACGGGTCATTTCACGATGTTGACTCGAATGAAATGGCGTTTAAAATCGCTGCTTCACAAGCAACTAGACAATTATCATTAGAAGGTGATCCAGCATTGATGGAGCCAATGATGAAGGTTGAGGTTGTTACTCCTGAAGACTACATGGGTGACGTGATGGGTGACCTGAATCGTCGACGTGGTTTGGTTCAGGGGATGGAGGATTCGACTTCAGGTAAGATTATTAATGCTGAGGTCCCTCTTGCTGAGATGTTTGGTTATGCTACGGACTTGCGTTCAGCAACGCAGGGTCGAGCAACCTACTCTATGGAATTTGCAAGGTATGCAGAAGCACCTGCAAACATTGCAGAAGAAATTGTTAAGAAAAACTCTGGTCAATAAATTTATTTTTGAGGTGATATAAAGTGGCAAAGGAAAAATTTGAACGCTCCAAACCGCACGTTAACGTTGGTACTATTGGCCACGTTGACCACGGTAAAACAACTCTAACTGCAGCGCTTACTCGTGTATGTGCTGAAGTATTCGGTGGTGAGAAGGTTGACTTCGCTAACATCGATAACGCTCCTGAAGAGCGTGAGCGTGGTATTACAATCGCAACTTCACACGTAGAGTACGATTCAACAGATCGTCACTATGCGCACGTTGATTGCCCAGGGCACGCCGATTACGTTAAGAACATGATTACTGGTGCTGCACAGATGGACGGCGCTATTCTAGTATGTGGTGCAACTGATGGTCCTATGCCTCAGACGCGTGAGCACATCCTTCTTTCTCGTCAGGTTGGTGTACCTTACATCGTAGTATTCTTGAACAAAGCAGATCTTCTAGCAGAAGATTGTGGCGGTCACGGTACTGAAGAATATGATGAAATGCTTGAATTGGTAGAAATGGAACTACGTGATCTACTAAGCGAATATGAATTCCCTGGTGATGACACTCCAATCATTGCTGGTTCTGCATTGATGGCACTTAACGGCGAAGACGAAAATGAATTAGGTACAACTGCTGTTAAGAAGCTTGTTGAATCCCTAGATTCATACATCCCTGAGCCAGTTCGTGACACTGATAAGTCTTTCTTGATGCCGATTGAAGATGTTTTCTCAATCCAGGGTCGTGGTACTGTAGTAACAGGTCGTATCGAAAGTGGTGTTGTTAACGTTGGTGATGAAATCGAAATCATTGGTGTTAAAGAAACTACTAAGACAACTTGTACTGGTGTAGAAATGTTCCGCAAGTTGCTTGACGAAGGTCGTGCTGGTGAGAACTGTGGTATTCTTTTGCGTGGTACTAAGCGTGAAGAAGTTGAGCGTGGTCAGGTATTGGCTCACCCAGGTACAATTACTCCACATACTAAGTTCGAAGCAGAGATCTATGTGTTAGGTAAAGATGAAGGTGGTCGTCATACTCCATTCTTCAAAGGTTACCGTCCACAGTTCTACTTCCGTACAACTGATATCACTGGTTCTTGTGAACTGCCTGAAGGCGTTGAAATGGTAATGCCTGGTGATAATGTTCAGTTATCAGTGACTCTAATTGCTCCAATCGCGATGGACGAAGGTCTACGTTTTGCGATCCGTGAAGGCGGTCGTACAGTTGGTGCTGGAGTTGTTGCTAAAATTATCGAATAATATTCGACGTTTTAGTAGCTCTGAAAGGAGCGCAAAAAAGGGAGGCTGATGCCTCCCTTTTTTTGTGGGGTTGACAAAAAATGATCAGTTGCTTACAATGCGCCTCCTTTTGAATGGGGTCGGTTTATATAATTTAAATCGACAATTATGATCTTGTGGAGTTTGGATAATGCAAAACCAAAAAATCAGGATTCGTTTAAAAGCTTTTGACTATCGCCTAATCGACGCGTCGACTCAGGAAATTGTTGAAACTGCTAAGCGAACTGGTGCTCAGGTACGCGGTCCTATCCCAATGCCAACTCGTAAAGAGCGTTTTACAGTGCTAGTTTCACCGCACGTAAACAAAGATGCTCGTGATCAGTACGAGATTCGCACTCATAAGCGCATGCTTGACATTGTTGAGCCTACTGAAAAAACAGTAGACGCGTTAATGAAGCTGGATTTGGCAGCGGGTGTTGACGTACAAATTAGCCTTGGCTAATTCTGAGTAACTCAGAAGCACCTTGAATGGTGTGAATATGTTTGGAACGCCTTGGAAAGGGCGACCATAGAGGGTGAAAGTCCCGTACAGATAGAGGAAATAGTAATGACTATCGGTTTGGTAGGGCGGAAAAGCGGGATGACTCGCGTTTTCACCGAAGACGGTGTATCCGTACCTGTTACTGTTATTGAAGTTGAACCTAATCGTGTTGCTCAGATTAAGTCTTTAGAGACTGACGGCTACACAGCGATTCAGGTTACAACTGGAGCGAAAAAGGCATCTCGTCTAGCTAAGTCAGAGCAAGGTCACTTTGCTAAGGCTGAAGTTGAAGCTGGTCGTGGTCTTTGGGAATTCCGTTTAGGGTCAGAAGAAGGCGAGTTTACAGTTGGTCAAGAACTAACAGTAGAGCGTTTTGAAGCTGGTCAGAAAGTTGATGTCGCTGGTACATCTAAAGGTAAAGGTTTTCAAGGTGGTGTTAAGCGTCATAATTTCTCGATGCAAGATGCAACTCATGGTAACTCTTTGTCTCACCGTGCACCTGGTTCAATCGGTCAATGTCAAACACCTGGTCGTGTTTGGAAAGGTAAGAGAATGGCCGGTCAGATGGGTAACGAACGTGTGACAGTACAGACTTTAGAAGTAGTTCGCGTTGATGCTGAACGTGGGTTGTTGTTAATCAAGGGTGCTGTTCCTGGTGCTCCTGGTAATGACGTTATTGTTCAACCTGCAATTAAAGCACGCGGCTAGGAGGCAAAATGGAACTGAATATTACAGGTGCTGAAGGCACTGTTCAGGTATCTGACGTTGCTTTCGGTCGTGAATACAACGAAGCATTGATTCACCAGGTAGTTACTAGCTACATGTCTGGTGGTCGTCAAGGTACAAGAGCACAAAAAACTCGTTCTGATGTACGTGGTGGTGGTAAGAAGCCATGGCGTCAGAAAGGTACTGGCCGTGCACGTGCTGGTACAATCCGTAGCCCTATTTGGGTTGGCGGTGGCGTTACGTTCGCAGCTCGTCCACAAGATCACTCAAAGAAAGTAAACAAGAAGATGTATCGCGCTGCGATTCAGTCCATCGTGTCTGAATTAGTACGCCAAGAACGTCTTGTTGTAGTTGAGTCTGTAGCTTGCGAACAGCCTAAAACTAAAGAGTTACTAGGTAAGTTGAACGAACTGAACCTAGAAAACGTTTTGATTGTTTCTGAAGATGTTGAGCAAAACTTATATCTTGCAGCTCGTAACCTAGTGGGTGTAGAAGTTCTAGACTCTGCTGGTATCGATCCTGTTAGCTTGATTGCTCACGATAAAGTTTTAGTGACAGTTGCTGCTCTTAAAAAGATTGAGGAGACGTTAGCATGAATCAAGAACGCGTCTTTACAGTACTATTAGGTCCACACGTTTCAGAGAAAGCTAGTATCGTTGCAGAAAACAGCCAGCAAGTTGTTTTTAAGGTTGCTCCAGATGCTACTAAACCTGAAATCAAAAAGGCAGTTGAACAATTGTTCGACGTTAAAGTTGAGTCCGTCCAGGTTCTAAACCAGAAAGGCAAAACCAAGCGTACAGCGCGTGGTTTAGGTAAGCGTAGCGATATTCGTAAAGCTTATGTTCGTCTTGCTGAAGGCAGTGACATTGATTTTCTGGGCGCTGAATAAGGAGGCTAGGTAATGGCAGTTGTAAAATGTAAACCTACTTCCCCGGGTCGTCGCCACGTTGTCAAGGTAGTCAATAGCGAGCTGCACAAGGGTAAACCTTATGCGCCACTGCTTGAGAAGAAGTCGAAGTCTGGTGGTCGTAACAATAACGGTCGTATTACAACACGTCACATCGGTGGTGGTCATAAGCAACACTATCGTAAAGTTGACTTTCGTCGTAATAAAGATGGCATTCCAGCGGTAGTTGAACGCTTGGAATATGATCCTAACCGTAGTGCGCATATTGCTCTAATTAAATATGCTGACGGTGAGCGTCGTTACATCATTGCACCTAAAGGTTTGAGCGCAGGTGATCCAATTGTTTCTGGATCTGATGCTCCGATTCGTGTTGGTAGTACTCTACCTCTACGTAACATACCTCTAGGTAGTACAATTCACTGTATTGAATTAAAGCCTGGGAAAGGTGCACAGGTTGCACGTTCTGCTGGTGCTTCTGTTCAATTAGTTGCTCGTGAAGGTTCATACTGTACTCTACGTCTTCGTTCTGGCGAAATGCGTAAAGTTCTTACAGATTGCCGTGCAACACTTGGTGAAGTAAGTAACAGTGAGCATAGCTTACGTCAATTGGGTAAAGCAGGTGCTTCTCGCTGGCGTGGTGTTCGTCCTACTGTTCGTGGTGTTGTTATGAACCCGGTAGATCACCCGCATGGTGGTGGTGAAGGTCGTACTTCAGGTGGTCGTCATCCTGTTACACCTTGGGGTGTTCCTACTAAGGGGCACAAGACTCGTAAGAACAAACGTACAGACAAGTTCATTGTACGTCGTCGTAACGCCAAGTAAGGGGAGTAGACTGTGCCACGTTCATTAAAGAAAGGTCCATTTGTTGACCATCATCTGATGAAGAAGGTTGAAACTGCATTGGAATCCGGCGACAAGAAGCCAATTAAAACTTGGTCTCGTCGTTCTACAATCTTTCCAGAGTTTGTAGGTTTAACCATTGCTGTTCATAACGGACGCCAGCATGTACCAGTTTTCGTAAACGAAGACATGGTTGGTCACAAGCTGGGCGAATTCGCTGCTACACGTACATATCGTGGTCATGTAGCTGATAAGAAAGCCAAGCGCTAATCTTAGGGGTATTAAAGATGGAAGTATCCGCAGTATTAAAAGGTGCGCGACTGTCTGCTCAAAAGGCTCGCTTGGTTGCTGATCAGGTGCGCGGTAAAGAAGTAGCAGAAGCGCTGAACATTTTGGCCTTCAGTCCTAAAAAGGGCGCTGCGATTGTTAAGAAGGTTCTTGAGTCTGCAATTGCTAACGCAGAGCACAATGAAGGTGCTGATATTGATGAATTGCGCGTTAGTACAATCAATGTAGACGAAGGTATGACGATGAAGCGAATCAAGCCTCGTGCTAAAGGTCGTGCAGATCGTATCCTTAAAAGAACTTGTCATATAACTGTTAAAGTCGCAGACAATTAGGAGACGGCCAGATGGGTCAGAAAGTAAATCCAACAGGTATACGCCTGGGCATAACCAAGGACCATACGTCCATTTGGTATGCTGATGGAAGTGCCTACTCAGAAAAGCTACTGACAGATCTTAAAGTACGTAAGTTCCTTGAGAAGCGTCTAGTTAAGGCATCTGTTAGTAACATTATCATCGAGCGTCCTGCACAGAATGCTCGCATCACAATTCACACTGCCCGTCCAGGTATTGTGATTGGTAAGAAAGGCGAAGATGTAGAAAAGCTACGTCGTGAAGCTTCTGAGATGATGGGTGTGCCAGTGCACATCAACATCGAAGAAATTCGTAAGCCAGATATGGATGCAAAATTGGTAGCTGCTAACGTAGCTGGCCAACTTGAACGCCGTGTTATGTTCCGTCGTGCTATGAAGCGTGCGGTTCAGAATGCAATGCGCCAAGGCGCTAAAGGTATCAAGATCCAAGTCGGTGGTCGTCTAGGTGGTGCTGAGATCGCTCGTAGCGAATGGTATCGTGAAGGTCGTGTACCTTTGCATACTCTGCGTGCAGACATTGATTATGCAGCATATGAAGCAAACACTACTTACGGCATCATTGGCGTAAAAGTGTGGATCTTCAAAGGTGAAGTTTTAGGTGGCATCGAAGAAGTTCGTGCTCGTAAAACAACATCTTCTAAGAAAAAATCAAAATAAGGGGGTAATGAAACATGTTACAACCTAAACGTATGAAATTCCGTAAGATGCAGAAAGGCCGCAATCGTGGTTTGGCTCTTCGCGGAAGTAAAGTTAGCTTTGGCGAATTTGGCCTTAAAGCTACAGGTCGTGGTCGTATCACTGCTCGTCAAATCGAAGCAGCGCGTCGTACTATGACTCGTCATATTAAACGTGGCGGTAAAATTTGGATTCGTGTCTTCCCAGACAAGCCTATTACTCAAAAGCCTCTTGAAGTTCGTCAAGGTAAAGGTAAAGGTTCTGTAGAATATTGGGTTGCACAGATTCAGCCAGGTAAGGTGTTGTACGAAATGGAAGGTGTTAGTGAAGAGCTTGCGCGTGAAGCATTTGCGTTGGCAGCAGCTAAATTACCTGTAGCAACAACCTTTGTAACGCGGACGGTGATGTAATGAAAGCGAGTGAATTGAGAGAAAAGAGCTCTGAAGAGCTACAGCAACAACTACTCGACTTGCTACGCGATCAGTTCAACCTGCGTATGCAAAAATCGACCGGTCAATTGAACCAAACGCACTTGTTAACTCAAGCACGTAAGGACATTGCTCGCGTTAAAACTGTGCTGAATCAGAAAGCAGGTGAATAAAGATGACAGAACAGCAAAAAACTGCGCGCACTGTCTCAGGTAAAGTCGTTAGTGACAAGATGGATAAAACCATCACTGTACTTGTAGAGCGTCGCGTAAAGCACCCTCTTTATGGGAAATACGTTAAGCGTTCAACTAAGGTTCATGCGCACGACGAGACTAACCAGTGTCGTATTGGCGATCAGGTTACGATCAGCGAAAGTCGTCCGCTTTCCAAGACTAAGTCTTGGACTTTGGTTGAAGTTGTTGTAAAAGCAGCCGAATAATCGGCGACTAAATACACAGGTATTGGAGTGAATTATGATTCAGACTCAAACAATGCTTGACGTCGCCGACAACAGCGGTGCACGTCGAGTGATGTGTATCAAGGTCCTAGGCGGTTCACACCGTCGTTATGCGGGCATTGGTGACATCATTAAGGTTACTGTTAAAGAAGCAATTCCTCGCGGTAAAGTGAAGAAAGGCCAGGTAATGACAGCAGTAGTTGTCCGTACTCGTAAGGGTGTTCGTCGCCCTGATGGTTCTATTATTCGTTTTGATGGCAATGCAGCAGTATTGTTGAACGCATCAGAAGCGCCAATCGGAACCCGTATCTTTGGCCCGGTTACTCGTGAACTACGCTCTGAAAAGTTCATGAAAATCATTTCCCTAGCACCTGAAGTGCTGTAAGGGGGGAGGAGAGTTATGAACAAGATCAAATGTGGTGATGAAATCATTGTTATCGCCGGTAAAGACAAAGGTAAACGTGGTAAAGTGTCACGCGTATTAAGTGACACCCGTTTAGTTGTCTCTGGTGTTAATTTGGTTAAGAAACATCAGAAGCCAAATCCTTTCTTGGGTACACCAGGTGGGATTGTTGAGCAAGAAGCTAGTATTCAGATTTCTAATGTTGCAATTTTTAATGCTGCAACAGGTAAAGCTGATCGCGTAGGCTTCAAAGTACTTGATGATGGCAAGAAGGTTCGCGTCTTCAAGTCTAATCAAGAAGTTATTGATGCATAAAGGCTTTGGGTACGACAATGGCAAGATTAAAGCAATTTTATCAAGATCAAGTTGTACCCAAGCTGCGTGAGCAGTTTGAGTACAATAGTATAATGGAAGTGCCTCGCATCACTAAAATCACTCTGAACATGGGTGTTGGTGAAGCGATTGGTGATCGTAAGTTAGTTGATAGCGCTGTTGGTGACATGGAGCAAATCGCAGGTCAAAAGCCTGTAATTACTTATGCTCGTAAGTCTGTTGCTGGCTTTAAAGTGCGTGAAGGCTGGCCGATTGGTTGTAAAGTTACTCTACGTAATGAGCGTATGTGGGAATTCCTAGATCGCTTCATGAACATCGCGCTACCTCGTGTACGTGATTTCCGTGGTGTTAACCCGAAATCATTCGATGGTCGTGGTAACTACAGCATGGGTATTAAGGAACAGATTATCTTTCCTGAGATCGAATATGATAAAATCGATCGCCTACGCGGTATGGATATCACTTTCAGCACAACTGCGAACACAAATGATGAAGGTAAGGCTCTATTAGACGCCTTTAACTTCCCGTTCCGTAAGTAAGGGGTAATCATGGCAAAGGTATCAATGAAGCAGCGTGAGCTGAAGCGAGAAAAGCTTGTAGCCAAGTTCGCTGAAAAGCGCGCAGCCCTGAAAGCAATCATCTTGAGCACTGAGTCTACAGATGATGAAATATGGGAAGCGCAGCTTAAGCTTCAAAAACTACCGCGTGACTCTAGTAAAGCTCGTCAGCGTAATCGCTGTCAGATTACTGGCCGTCCACACGGAGTTTATAGCAAGTTTAAACTAAGTCGTAACATGCTTCGCGAAGCTGCGATGCGTGGTGATGTACCAGGTTTGAAAAAAGCAAGTTGGTAAGCGAGTCCCCTTCGGGGCTCCGCTGCACAACCTAGGAGTTAACCAATGAGTATGCAAGATACGTTAGCGGATATGTTTACACGTATTCGTAACGGACAGATGGCTGAACATAAAAATGTTTCCATGCCATCATCAAAGCTTAAGGTTGCAGTTGCTAACGTTCTAAAGAACGAAGGTTACATTGCAAGCTTTGCAGTAAGTGAAGGCGCTAAGCCAGAACTTTCTGTTGACCTTAAGTACTTTGAAGGTAAGCCAGTTATTGAACGTATTGAACGTGCTTCACGTTCTTCATTACGTCAATATCGTGGTGTGAATGAATTGCCGAAAGTAGAAGCTGGCTTAGGTATTGCCATTGTTTCTACTTCTAAAGGCGTAATGACTGACCGCCAAGCTCGTAAAGAGAACGTTGGTGGTGAAGTTCTTTGCACGGTATTCTAAGGGAGGGCAATATGTCTCGAGTAGCAAAAAGCCCTGTCGCAATACCGAGCGGCGTCGAAGTTAAGATTGGCAGTGATAAAGTAACAGTAAAAGGGGCAAAGGGCTCCCTTGAGTTGGCTTTAACTGGCACTGTTTCAATCAACCAAGAAAACGATCAGCTAACATTTGTAGCGAATGACAGTAGCAAAAGTTCTCGCGCAATGTCAGGTACTACACGTGCACTACTGAACAATATGGTTCAGGGTGTAAGTCAAGGTTTCGAAAAGAAACTTGAACTACGTGGTGTTGGTTATCGTGCAAATGCTTCTGGTAAGAAATTAAATCTTCAGTTGGGTTTCTCTAATCCAATCGAATATGTTCTTCCAGAAGGTATCACAGCTGAAACTCCAAGCCAGACAGAAGTTGTTGTTAAAGGTGTTAACAAACAACAAGTTGGTCAAGTTGCAGCAGAAATTCGTGCTTTCCGTCCACCTGAGCCTTATAAAGGCAAGGGCGTCCGCTATGCTGACGAAATGGTTCGTACTAAAGAAGCTAAGAAAAAATAAGGGTAGGGTATGCTTAGTAAGAAAGAAACTCGCTTGCGTCGTGCCCGCCGTTCTCGTTCACATATGCGTGAATTGGGTGCGACTCGCTTGTGTGTTAACCGCACACCGAAGCATATATATGCGCAGATCATCTCTGAAGATGGTGGCAAAGTATTAGCAACAGCTTCTACTTTGGACAAAGAACTGCGTTCTGGTGCAACTGGTAACAAAGATGCTGCAGCTAAAGTTGGTGAGCTAATCGCTAACCGTGCTAAAGACGCTGGTGTTACAAAGGTTGCTTTTGACCGTTCTGGTTTCAAGTTTCATGGTCGCGTTAAAGCTTTGGCTGACGCTGCTCGTGAAGCTGGCCTTCAGTTCTAGGGGTTGATGATGTCAAATACAGAACAAACAGACTTGCAAGAAAAGCTAGTACAAGTAAACCGTGTTGCGAAAACTGTTAAAGGTGGTCGTATTTTTGGTTTCACAGCTTTGACTGTAGTTGGTGATGGTAATGGTCGTGTAGGTTTTGGCCGTGGTAAATCACGTGAAGTACCAGTTGCTATTCAGAAAGCAATGGAAGCTGCTCGTCGTAACATGATTACGGTTCAGCTTGATGGATCTACACTTCAGTACCCAGTGACAGCTCGTCACGGTGCTTCTAAAGTGTACATGCAGCCAGCATCTGAAGGTACTGGTGTTATTGCCGGTGGTGCTATGCGCTCTGTTCTTGAACTTGCAGGTATTCATAACGTATTAGCTAAGTGCTATGGTTCTACGAATCCTGTAAACGTTGTTCGTGCAACGTTTAACGGTTTGAAGCAGATGAAATCACCTGAAGAAGTTGCTGCAAAACGCGGTTTGTCAGTGGAAGAGATTCTGGGGTAATACGATGGCTGGTAAAAAAGTACAAGTTAAACTAGTTCGTAGCCCGATCTCTGTACTGCCAAAGCACAAGCTTTGTGTTAAAGGTTTGGGTCTGCGTAAGATTGGTCAAATAGTAGAGCTTGAAGACACGCCATCAGTTCGTGGCATGATCAACAAAGTTGACTATCTATTAGAAGTTATTGGGGAGTAAGCTATGCGTCTTAATTCTCTAAGCCCTGCTCCCGGTTCAAAACCAGCAAAGAAACGTGTTGGTCGTGGTATCGGTAGCGGTCTAGGTAAGACTGCTGGTCGAGGCCATAAAGGTCTTAAATCACGTTCAGGCGGCAAGGTTCCAGCCGGTTTTGAGGGTGGTCAGCAACCATTGCAACGTCGTTTGCCGAAGTTTGGTTTCACATCACGTAAGTCTCTTGTTACAACTGAGATTTGTCTGAGTGAACTGACTAAGGTAGAGGGCGAGGTAGTTGATTTGAACTCACTTAAAGAAGCTGATGTAATTAAAAACAGCATTCTTTACGCGAAAATCATTCTATCTGGCGAAATCAAAAAGGCAGTAACGGTACGTGGCTTGCGTGTTACAAAAGGCGCAAAAGCTGCAATCGAAGCTGCAGGCGGTAAGGTTGAAGCATAATGGCTAAAGCAGGAGCATTGCCAGCAGCAGGGGCATCAAGTGGACTAGGCGAGCTTAAATCTCGCTTGTTATTTGTATTTATTGCTATCGTTGTTTATCGCATCGGTGCACATATACCCGTACCCGGCATTAACCCGGATCGTCTGGCAGCCTTGTTTGAGCAAAATCAGGGAACGATTCTGAGCCTCTTTAATATGTTTTCTGGAGGGGCTCTGGAGCGCATGAGTATTCTTGCGCTCGGAATTATGCCTTACATTTCTGCGTCCATTATCATGCAGTTACTTTCTGCTGTCAGTCCTCAACTTGAGGCGCTGAAAAAAGAAGGTGAAGCAGGACGCAGAAAAATCAGTCAATACACCCGTTACGGTACAGTTGTTCTTGCAACTGTACAGGCGCTAGGTATGTCCATGGGACTAGCTAGTCAGGGGATTTCGTTTACGACAGGCTTTTCTTTCTTCTTCGTTGCGACAACAACACTCGTTTGTGGTGCTGTTTTCTTAATGTGGTTAGGTGAGCAGGTTACTGAACGTGGTATTGGTAATGGTATCTCAATTCTTATTTTTGCAGGTATTGTTGCAGGTTTACCTTCAGCAATTGGGCAAACATTTGAAGCTGCTCGTCAGCAAGATGGGATGTCATTTCTTGGACTGATTGTTATATCTCTTTTAGCAGTTGCTACTATCGCCTTTGTAGTGTGGATGGAACGTGCTCAACGCCGTATTACCATTCATTACGCTAAGCGTCAGCAGGGTCGTAAAGTTTTTGCAGCCCAAAGTAGTCATTTACCACTAAAAGTAAATATGGCAGGTGTGATTCCTCCGATTTTTGCATCCAGCATTTTGCTATTCCCTGCTTCTTTAGGCCAATGGTTTGGTCAAGGAGAAGGTATGGAATGGTTGCAAGAAATTGCTTTGGCTCTCGCTCCAGGTCAGCCACTTTACCTGATTTTGTTTACATTAAGCGTAGTGTTCTTCTGTTATTTTTACACTGCATTAATGTTTAATCCTAAAGATGTATCAGACAACTTAAAACGGTCTGGTGCATATGTTCCGGGAATTCGTCCTGGTGAACAGACATCTCGTTATATTGATAATGTACTTTCGCGTTTGACATTGTTCGGCGCCGCATACATTGCTGCAGTTTCGCTACTGCCGCAGATGTTAGTGATTTTCTTTGATGTTCCATTCTATTTCGGTGGTACTTCATTGTTGATCGTTGTGGTGGTGATCATGGACTTCATGGCACAAGTACAGTCTCATTTGATGTCTAGCCAGTATGGTTCTCTGATGAAGAAGGCTAATCTAAAAGGCTCAAAGGCCTAGATTTTAGCAACTAACTTGGAGATGCGATCATGAAAGTACGTGCATCAGTAAAGAAGATTTGTCGTAACTGTAAGATTATCCGTCGTAATGGCGTAGTTCGTGTCATATGTGATGCAGAACCACGTCATAAGCAACGTCAAGGTTAATCATAGAATCGGCGTGACAGTGCTTGATTTATTTTTAATCTAGTTGTATGCTGTTGCGCCTTTCACGATAGACGTGAACGATTCGTTACGAAAGTTTAACGGAGTAATTTAGATGGCCCGTATTGCAGGCGTCAATATTCCAGACAATAAACATGCGGTGATTTCACTCACCTATATTTTTGGCGTTGGTCGCCCATCTGCTAAGCAAATTCTTGCTACAGTTGGTGTTGAACCTACGACAAAGATCAAAGATTTGTCTGAAGAAGTATTGGATAAAATTCGTGCAGAAGTTGCCAACTTAAATGTTGAAGGCGACTTACGACGCGAAGTTAGTATGAACATCAAGCGGCTTATGGATTTAGGTTGTTACCGTGGTTTGCGCCACCGTCGTAGCCTTCCTCTACGTGGACAGCGTTCTAAAACGAATGCTCGTACTCGTAAAGGTCCTCGTAAGCCTATTAAGAAATAATCTTTGATAGCAGGAAACTGAAGCATGGCAAAGCCAAGCAGTTCAAAGACACGTAAAAAAGTTACTAAGACAGTTGTAGATGGCATTGCGCATATCCACGCTTCTTTTAACAATACAATCGTGACTATCACAGACCGTCAAGGTAATGCTCTTAGTTGGGCAACAGCTGGCGGTTCTGGTTTCCGTGGTTCTCGTAAGAGTACTCCTTTTGCAGCGCAGGTTGCAGCAGAGCGTGCAGGTAATGCAGCTCAGGATTACGGCTTAAAGAACCTGGATGTAGAAGTTAAGGGCCCAGGCCCAGGTCGTGAATCCGCAGTGCGCGCATTGAACGCATGTGGATACAAGATCAACAACATTACGGACGTAACACCTATTCCTCATAATGGTTGTCGTCCACCGAAGAAGCGCCGCGTATAAAAGGGGGCAGTAATGGCTCGTTATATCGGACCAAAATGTAAACTGTCTCGTCGTGAAGGCACTGATCTTTTTCTAAAGAGCGGTGCTCGTGCACTTGATTCAAAGTGTAAGGCAGACACAGTACCGGGTCAGCATGGCCAGCGTCGTGGACGCTTGTCAGACTACGGTCTACAGTTGCGTGAAAAGCAGAAAGTTCGTCGTACTTACGGTGTTCTAGAAAAGCAATTCCGCAACTACTATAAAGATGCAGCTCGTCAGAAGGGCGCAACAGGTGAAAACCTTTTGAAACTTCTTGAGCAGCGTCTAGATAACGTTGTATATCGTATGGGTTTCGGTTCTACACGTGCAGAAGCACGTCAAATCGTTAGCCATAAATCGATTCAAGTTAACGGTCGTACAGTGAACGTTGCTTCTTACAAAGTAACTGCGGGTGATGTTGTAACTATCCGTGAAGGTGCTAAGAACCAACTTCGTATCCAAAGTGCTCTTGAATTGAGCAAAAACCGTACTCCGGTTGAGTGGGTAGAAGTTGATGATAAGAAGCTTGAAGGAACATTTAAGTCTGTTCCTGAGCGTACTGATCTGTCGGCAGAAATTAACGAAAACCTGATTGTAGAGCTTTACTCTAAGTAACAGCTAGTGCTAATTAAAGAGGCAACTATGCAGCGTTCCGTGAACGACTTTTTAGTTCCACGTCACATCGATGTGACTGAATACAGTAACACGCGCGCAAAGGTGGTTTTAGAACCATTGGAGCGTGGTTTTGGTCACACGCTGGGTAGTGCGTTGCGTAGGATCCTGTTATCTTCAATGCCTGGTGCGGCGATTGTTGATGTTGAAATCGACGGCGTTCAGCACGAATACAGTGCTATTGAAGGTGTGCAGGAAGACGTAATTGAAATTCTGTTGAACCTAAAAGGTGTTGCAGTCCGCATGAACGAAGCGGAAACAGCAACAATTAGCCTTTCTAAGGTTGGTCCTGGCCCAGTATTGGCCGGAGACATTCAAGTTGATCATACTGTTGAGATTGCTAATCCTGAACATGTGATTGCTAACTTGAATGAAGCAGCAGAGTTGAAAATGACTCTTAAAGTTGCAGCAGGTCGTGGCTATGAACCAGCTGATACACGTCATACTGAAGAAGACGAAACTCGTCCAATCGGTAGACTTCAGTTGGATGCTACATACAGTCCTATTCGCCGTGTCGCTTATGGTGTAGAGAGCGCACGTGTTGAACAGCGTACTGACTTGGATAAGCTAGTGATTGATCTTGAGACCGATGGAACCATCGATCCTGAAGAATGCATTCGCAGAGCAGCAACTATCCTACAGCAACAATTAGCTGTGTTCGTCGACCTTGAGAACGAAGCTGAACCGGAAGTTAAAGAAGAGGAAGATCAAATTGATCCAATTCTACTTCGTCCGGTTGATGATCTTGAGCTTACAGTTCGTTCTGCTAACTGTTTGAAGGCTGAAAATATCTATTATATTGGTGATCTAATTCAACGTACTGAAGTTGAATTACTTAAGACTCCAAACTTAGGTAAGAAATCTCTAACGGAAATTAAAGACGTATTAGCTTCACGCGGTCTGTCTTTAGGTATGCGTTTAGAGAATTGGCCTCCAGCTAGTTTAAGAAACGACGACAGGGTAAACCCGTAATCAGAGCATCCAACTCTGGTGTTTGGTAAGGAATTAAATCATGCGTCATCGTAAGAGTGGTCGTCACTTTAATCGTACAAGTGCACATCGCCAAGCGATGTTCAAGAACATGACTGTATCTCTTGTCGAGCATGAAGTAATTAAAACTACTTTGCCTAAAGCGAAAGAACTACGTCGCTTTGCAGAGCCTTTGATTACTCTTGCTAAGGAAGATACAGTAGCTAACCGTCGTCTTGCATTTGCTCGTACTCGCAGCAATGCAGCGGTTGGTAAACTGTTCAACGAACTAGGCCCTCGTTATGAGAGCCGTCCTGGCGGATACATTCGCATTTTAAAATGTGGATTCCGTGCAGGTGATAATGCGCCGATGGCTATCGTTGAGTTAGTCGATCGTCCTTTGCCTACTGGCGAAGATAGCGCTGAAGATTAATAAAAAGCCGGGCTTAGCCCGGCTTTTTATTACCTGCCAATAATTCCTTTCTTACTTTGCTCACCTTTATCGCAGATATAAAAAAAGCGACCTAAGCCGCTTATTATTTTTTGTATTTCTCTATGTTAACATCGGCTTTAAATATGTACCTGTGTGTGATGCTTCATTATTTGCAACTTCCTCTGGCGTTCCTTTAGCTATAATCATTCCGCCACCTTTACCGCCTTCAGGTCCAAGATCGACGATCCAGTCTGCAGTTTTAACGACGTCTAGGTTGTGCTCAATTACGACTACAGTGTTGCCTCTGTCTCGCAATTTATGCAGAACAGTTAGCAGTTGCTGAATGTCGTGAAAATGAAGACCTGTTGTAGGCTCATCAAGAATGTATAGCGTCTTTCCGCTATCCCGCTTCGAGAGTTCCTTTGACAGCTTAACCCTTTGAGCTTCACCGCCTGAAAGCGTAATGGCGCTCTGACCAAGCTTTATGTAGCCCAAGCCTACGTCTAATAAAGTTTGTAACTTTCTCGCGATGGCAGGGATGGCATCAAAAAACTCTCTAGCATCTTCAACCGTCATGTCTAAGACTTGATGGATGTTTTTCCCTTTGTAAGTAATTTCTAATGTCTCACGGTTGTATCGTTTTCCTTTACAAATATCACATGGGACATAAACATCAGGTAAGAAATGCATTTCTACCTTGATAACGCCATCACCTTGGCAAGCTTCGCAACGACCTCCTTTTACATTGAAACTGAACCTTCCTGGTTTGTAGCCTCGAGATCTGGCTTCTTGAGTCCCTGAAAATAATTCACGGACGCCTGTAAAAATGCCTGTATAGGTCGCAGGGTTTGATCTAGGAGTTCTCCCAATTGGACTTTGATCAATATCGATGACTTTATCTAGGTAATCAACACCTTCAATATCTTTGTAAGGAACCGTTGTTGATTTATGCGCTCCGTTTAGGAGGTGAGCCATGATTGGGTACAGTGTTGCATTAACGAGTGTTGACTTACCTGATCCGGACACTCCAGTAATACAGGTCATGAGTCCAATGGGCAGTTCTAAGGTGACATCTTGTAAATTATTACCAGATGCGCCTATTAATTTCAGCCATTCATCAGCCGTTTCATGTCTCTTCTTAGGTATTTCAATGGACTTAACACCTGAAATATACTGACCTGTAAGTGAATTCTCATTGTTGAATACATTTTCTGGTGTTCCGTGGGCAATCACATGGCCGCCATGTACGCCAGCGCCCGGCCCAATATCAATAACATAGTCTGCTGTTTTTATTGCATCTTCATCATGCTCGACCACGATTACAGTGTTGCCTAAATCTCTTAACCTTCTCAGGGTCTCTAGTAATCGGTCATTATCTCTTTGGTGAAGCCCAATAGATGGCTCATCAAGAATGTACATAACTCCTACAAGTCCTGCTCCAATTTGGCTTGCTAATCGGATGCGTTGGGCTTCTCCACCTGATAGCGTGTCTGCGCTTCTATCCAGTGTCAGATATTCTAGACCGACATTCACTAGAAAATGCAGACGATCGCTAATTTCTTTAATGATTTTATCGGCTATTTGCGCTTTAGCCCCACTCAAGGACATATTTTCAAATAATGCTTTCGCATCACCGACGGATAAATTAGTTACTTTTGGAAGTGTTTGTTCATCGACAAATACATGCCTTGATGACTCTTTAAGTCGAGCGCCATCACACTTAGGGCAGCACTGTATGCTGAGGTAATTTGATAGCTCCTCTCTTACTAGAGGGCTTTCCGTTTCTCGGTATCGCCGATCTAAATTAGGTAACACACCTTCAAATGATTGCTCTTTATGATAAACATCGCCTTTTGCAGTTACGTGTTTAAAAGGGACTTTATCTTTTCCTGAGCCATTTAAAATTATGTCTTGGTGTTCTTTGCTAAGTGAGTTCCAGGGAGCATCTAAGCTGAAGCCATAATGGGTCGCTATTGAATCAAGCAATTGAAAGTAATATAAACTTCGTTTATCCCAGCCTTTGATGGCTCCCGTCGCTAACGTAAGGTTTTCATCGGTAATAATCTTACTGTTATCAAAGAACTGTTTTGTGCCTAGTCCATCACAGGTTTCGCATGCCCCAGCAGGGTTATTAAAAGAGAAAGACCTTGGTTCTAATTCTGATATTGAATAACCACAACTAGGGCAAGCATGGTTTGCTGAGAAAGTAATATCTTCTTGATCATTGTCCATGAAGGCTATAAGTGCTACACCTTCAGCAAGTTCGATGGTTGTTTCTAAAGATTCTGCCAAACGAGTTTCGATGTCCGGTTTGATTTTTAGCCTATCAATAACCACTTCAATCGTATGCTTCTTGTTTTTATCGAGGCTCGGAAGTTCATCAAGCTCATATATGCGACCGTCTAGACGAACCCTTATGTAGCCTTTAGCCTGCAAATCTTCAAAAAGATGTACATGCTCTCCTTTTCTGTTTCGGACAATGGGCGCAAGTAGCATAACTTTACTGTCGACAGGAAGCTCCATCAACTGGTCGACCATTTGGCTGATGGTTTGTGCTTGAAGTGGTAGGTCATGGGTTGGGCATCTGGCTTCGCCAACACGAGCAAACAATAGTCTTAAATAATCGTAAATCTCGGTGACAGTACCGACTGTTGATCTCGGGTTATGAGACGTAGACTTTTGTTCAATAGAAATGGCAGGAGAAAGACCTTCAATGCTATCAACATCGGGCTTTTCCATCATAGATAGGAATTGGCGGGCGTAAGTGGATAGGCTTTCAACGTAACGCCGTTGCCCTTCAGCATATAAGGTGTCAAATGCAAGTGAGGACTTACCAGAGCCTGATAAACCAGTAATAACTACCAGTTGATCGCGGGGAATGTCGAGATCAATATTTTTTAGGTTATGTGTTCTTGCACCACGAACAGAAATCTTATCCATTTAAGCCTCTAGCCCTATCTATCGAACGAACTATTATAGGGACTAGAGACTGGAGTTAAAGCGACATTTCTGTTTTGTTTGAGGATTATTTCTTCTCAAGTTTAAGCCGCGTTAGAGCGATTAATAATTACGGCATCCAAATTGTCATTTGCCCAGTTAATGGCTTGAACTCTATTGGAAGCGCCAATCTTCTTAAACAAGTTGTACATATGTGTTTTGACCGTATGCATACTTACATTGAGCTTGTCTGCTATCTGTGAGTTTGTTGCACCTGTGGCAGTCAATTTTAAGATTTGCAGCTCGCGCTTAGTAAGTAACTTACTTGAGTCTTCTGCAGTTCGGTAGGCTGTACGAGTTTGTTGAAGGTATTGTTTAAGAAGCTTTCTTGGTATCCATAGATCCCCGGCAAGAAGGGCGCTAATGCCCTTATAAACTTGACTTTGAGGTTGGTGGGCGTAAAAAATACCCGCTATGGTTGGATGATCAATGAGCTTTTCAAACTTAGATTCAGAGAGCACATTTATGAAAGCAACAGCAATGGATGAGTTCCTTTGATATAACTCATTCAGAAAACGAACTGCTTGCTCAGGTCGTATGTCACGAGCGTCTAATAGAAAAAGAGACGCTTGATCCGTTGATATACGTTTTACTGCTTCAGCTTGGCTGCACAGTTGAGCTGTGATCTGTTGTTCGTTGGTCAAATAATTGATAATGACAGAGTTTTGCAGGTTCTGTTGACCAACTAATAAAATAGTTTGTGTTTCTGCTATGACACTAGACATAGATAAGCACCTTGTTCCTTAGGCAAAAACTGGTAAATCCCTAATAACCCAGTTCGATTAAACGTATTAAGCCACAAAAAAATACCAGTATCTTGAGGTATGTCTTATTTCCTACGTAGCATGAAGATATTGTCGTAAGCACAAAGGTGATAAACTTGCGCTCGATCACAAAAAGGGATGGACGGTGTATGAATTCTATTGAGCGAGTCAGCACATTTTCGCTGGCATTGCTTTACACATTTCGAATGCTGGGCTTATTTATGGTTTTGCCTGTGCTTTCACTTTATATGTCTCCAGAAGTAACGGGTCGAACTATTTCTGGCGCAACGCCGTTACTGATCGGTTTGGCTATTGGTGGTTATGGTTTAACTCAAGCCTTAATGCAAATTCCATTCGGGACGTTGTCTGATCGATATGGCCGGAAGGTCATGATAACCATAGGATATATTCTATTTATTACAGGCAGTGTAGTTGCCGCAGTGAGCGATCATATATATGGCGTTGTGATTGGTAGAGCATTGCAAGGTTGTGGCGCGGTTGCTGCTTGTATTATGGCGCTACTGGGTGACCTTACGTCGGAACAAACACGAACTCGTTCAATGGCAATGGTTGGAGCAAGTATTGGGTTATCCTTTGCTGTCGCTATTGTGCTAGGTCCCATCGTTGATTCTTATTGGGGACTGAGCGGAATCTTTTGGTTAACCGCAGTGCTAGGGGTCGTTGGTTTATTGATTCTCTGGAAAGTGGTTCCTAACCCTCCAGTTATTCTTCATTCTCTTGAAACGCTTTCCACACGAGGAGGCCTCAAGAAAAGTTTGTTTAATGGACAACTTCAACGCGTGTATTGGGGCGTTTTAATTCTTCATGCAATGTTAACTGCATTATTCATTATTTTACCGACAAGAATAATCGATATATTTGGAATTGAGGCTTCAATGACTGGGTGGGTTTATTTACCTGTCGTCATTCTAGGCTTTGTACTTGCTGTGCCGTTTATTTTGGTTGCCGAAGTTAAAAGGCAAATGAAATGGATGATGATATTGTCCGTTGCTCTGATGCTTTTGGTTTCTTTAGCATTATTAGCTGATATTACTTCTGCTGTAATTTTGGCGTTGCTGTTACTGTTGTTTTTTACTGCGTTCAATCTTATGGAGGCTACCTTACCTTCGCTTGTTGCTAAGTTGGCGTCAGCAGGAACCCGGGGCAGTGCCATGGGACTATTCTCATCGCATCAGTTTTTTGGCGCATTTTTAGGGGGATGGCTTGGAGGATTGGCGTTGCAGCATGGTGGTGATCAGATGCTCTTGATCGGGTGTTCTAGTTTACTTGGGCTGTGGCTGATTTTAGTTGCGTCTATGGATAAACCTAATTTTGTGAAAGGTGTGTCTGTGAAATTGCCCAGTAAAGAGAAATATGACGAGCACATTTCAGTGCTAAATTCGATGGAAGGCGTGCTTGAAGTCTTTCATTATGAGCAAATGCAAACTTTGTACATAAAATATGATCCCGATCAGACGAATGAAGGGCTCATTCATCAGACTTTAGCGGTAAGCTAGTTGGACAAATTTTTGTCGGACGATACAATGTCCGGCTGATTAATACGAATTGAATTTGCAGTCTTAGACTGACCATTTGAACGGAGTGTGGAGATATTCATGGCACGTGGAATTAACAAAGTAATTTTGGTGGGTAACTTAGGGCAAGATCCTGAAACTCGTTATACTGCAAACGGCAGTGCTGTGACTAACATTACCATCGCTACCAGCGAATCTTGGAAGGATAAGCAAACGGGTCAGCAGCAAGAGCGTACGGAATGGCACAGAGTGGTCATTTTTAATAAGCTTGGTGAAATTGCAGGACAGTATTTACGTAAAGGCTCAAAAGTCTATATAGAAGGTGCTTTACGCACTCGTAAGTGGCAGGATCAGGGCGGCCAAGATCGATACACTACAGAGATCGTTGCTAGTGAAATGCAAATGCTAGACAGCCGAGGTGCTGGTGATCAAATGGGTGGTGGTCAAGCTATGGGTGGTTATCAGCAGCAAGCACCAGCTGCAGCCCCTGCACCAATGAATCAGAACATGAATCAAGGCGGTATGCAGAATCAGGCTGCGCCTGTGCAACAGCCTGCAGCGGCGCCAACTAATCAGCCGTATCAAGCCACGCCACAGGCACAACCTATGCAGAATCAGCCAGTGCAAGGCCAGCCGATGCAGGGACAGCCTAGACAGAACCAGGCACAACCTCAATCAGCTCCTGCGCCAGCTGCGGGCGGTTTTGATGACTTTGATGATGATATTCCTTTCTAATATTCGTCTAAGTGAAATCTAGATTCGATATATTATGATTATTAAAGGCCTCTTTTACAGAGGCTTTTTTGTTGAAAGGCTTAAGGCTAAACATGATCAACAAGGAAGATGTTCAAGGGCTTGTGTTGGCCGGAGGCCAAGGCAGTCGAATGGGGGGGGTAGATAAAGGCCTACAAGAGTGGCAGTCGAAGCCTTTGGTCGGCTATTGTTTGTCTGCTCTAGTGCCCTTATGTCATTCTGTCTTTATTAGCTGCAATCGAAACTCTAATAAATACAGTTTGCTGGCCGATGACGTAATACCGGATTTGGTTGAAGGGTTTCAGGGACCGTTGAGCGGTTTAGTCAGTGCATTTCCTCATGTTACGGCTGACTGGTTGTTGATTGTCCCGTGTGATACGCCATTGATTACCGCAGATCTTTTATCTTTATTGCTTGAAGAAACTAAGAATTCTCCTGATAAAGTGATCTTTGCATTGGCAGGGGAAGACAAAGACCATCCTTTGCACAGTTTGATTCATAAATCGGCTTTTGCTTCGGTTTGCAGTGCGTTTGATGAAGGGAAAAGAAGCGCCTATCGAGTGTTTAACTCAATTGGAGTGGAATGGGTTTTGGTTCCGGATGAAACCCAAATGGCAAACATTAATACACTGGAATAACTTTATCTGTGTGGGCTAAGTAGGCGAGTTAGCCTCCGGTCGTGTTCATGAAACGTAGGATTTGTGGTTCATCATGAACATCAAATTCATGATTTTTTGGTTTTATTTTCATGGACTCAATGATGATTTGTTTGAGCTCTTCATCCGTACAGCCATCACGCATAGGCGTTTTTAAATCTACGGAGTGTTCATTGCCAAGGCATAGTAAGAGTCGACCTTCCACGGTAACTCGAACGCGATTGCAATCACCACAGAAGTTGTTACTGTGTGGCGAAATGAAGCCCACGCGGGATTCACTGCCTTTTAGTTTGAAGTATTTGGTTGGACCACCAGTTTTATACGTGTCCGGGATTAATTCGTAACCCGTTTCGATGATGGAACGTACTTCATCGCTTGAACATAGACTCTCACCTCGATTATGTTCAGTGATAACGCCAAGAGGCATTTCTTCAATGAAACAAATATCGATTTGCTTTTCCTTTGCAAACTCAACTAAATCAAGAATTTCGTCATCATTACGACCCTTGATGATGACCGCATTCAGTTTGATTTGATTAAAGTCGGCTGCTCTTGCTGCGTCAATTCCTTCCAATACTTGATCTAAGTTACCGAAGCGTGTGAGTTCTTTGAAGCGGGTCGGATTTAAGCTATCCAAGCTAATGTTTATTCGCTTTAAGCCTGCATCTTTTAGGCCTTGAGCCATGGTAGGTAACTGGCTACCATTCGTCGTAGTTACCAATTCTTTTAAATATGGAAGGGCGCCAATGCGCTCAAAAAGGGATAGGACATTTTTACGAATCAGCGGTTCACCGCCGGTGAGCCGTATTTTTGTGACTCCCAGTTCAACAAAGGCAGTGGAGATACGCTCGATTTCTTCTAAGGTCAGTACCGACTTTTTGGGTAAGAAAGTCATTTCTTCAGCCATACAATAGACACAACGGAAGTCACAACGGTCGGTCACTGAGATTCGAACGTAATTTACATGCCTGCCAAATTGATCTATTAATGCCATAAATGTACCTTTTGGATATCCGATCCTAACCTGTTTGGATGTTAATCATTTCGCAAAATGAAGACCAGAATAAAAATCACTTTTTGCATTTTACCAGAATAATTGATGCGCTAGGTCAAGTATTTGTAACAAAGGTGATTACTGGTATTTTGCTTCTTCTTTGTTGATAATCTTGCTAGTAAATAACATTATCTACTCACACTGTTGAGGAAGCATATTAATGAAGTTAATGGTCGTAGGCTCAGAAAGCCAAGTTGGGAATGAATTAGTCGCTCTTCTGGAAAGCACTAATACAGACTTTGTTGCATTTGATTCGGATGACCAGCTTTTCATTGATCACCGAGATGTCGTCTCCTTGCTTGAAGAGCACGACCCTGATTTTGTAGTTAATGCCACACTGTACCCGTTTGTCGATAGAGCGGAAGAAGAAGTTGAGCGCTGTCGCCTTAAGAATCTTGAGATTCCTCGGGCATTAGCGAAAGCGTGTCATCAGCTAGATAAACCCATGTTGCACCTGACATCGCCTTATGTCTTCGATGGCGACAAAGTTGGGCCATATACGGAGAAAGACACTCCGAACCCAGTGAATCTCTATGGTGAAATACATCAAGCATCTGAAGAAGCCGTTGCTACCACGTTAGCGAAGCATGTCATCATTCGGTTGGGGCTCGTGTTCAGTGCAGGGGAAGACAATTTTGTTGGCCGAGTGCTGGCTCATGGTGGTCAAGATGAGAGGATGGAAGTCATTGGGCAGCAATTGGCGTGTCCTACGTCAGCTATGACTGCATCTGAAGTGATTTTAGCCGTGTGCCATCAATTGTCTTGTAACATCGAAGTTTGGGGGATCTACCATTATTCTGATGTGGAAGCCGTGACTCGTCGTGAATTTTTATCCGCTGTAGTTGAAGAAGCTGAGCGACATCCAGACCTTCAAGCGCGTCATGTTGATCAGGTAAGCAGTGCTCAACATCAAGGTTCTGCTAAACGACCAATGAACGCAGTTCTAAATTGTCAAAAACTATTGTACACCTTTGGTATTAAGCAACGGTCTTGGCGCATCGAGTTATCTAAAGTAGTCGCCAAATTGGCAGAAACACGTAATTAGATTGAATTTCTATCTCGGTTTGAATTTATAACTTTTTATAAGGTATTAGAATGAGTGAATTTACCCATATAGATGATAAGGGCAACGCAGTGATGGTTGATGTGTCTGATAAACAGTCAACAACACGTACCTCCCATGCAGAAGGGTTCATCTATATGAATGACAAAACTTTGGCGATGGTTGCTGAAGGAAGTCATAAAAAAGGCGATGTGTTAGCGGTTGCTCGAATAGCGGGTATTCAGGCGGCAAAGAAAACCCCTGATTTGATCCCTCTTTGCCATCCTCTGATGTTGAGCTCTGTAAAAGTGACGTTTGAAATCCAAGCAGATCAAGGACGAATTCGGACGATAGCCATATGTAAACTTACTGGTCAGACAGGGGTTGAAATGGAAGCACTCACTGCAGCGTCAGTTGCTTGCCTTACGGTTTATGACATGTGTAAAGCGGTTGATAAGATGATGCGAATAGAAGGCATTCGAGTGTTATCAAAGAGTGGTGGGAAATCTGGGGATTGGCAGGTAGAAGGCAGTTAAGACGTTGACCCCTAATCGGGTCATTAAAATTATTCCAAAAGATGGCTATGAAATTGCTTCGTACATTACTAAGGTTAATTAATTGACTAAAAAACATTCAGTTTAAGTTGATTGCCGCCGATAAACTTCTTAAGGAGGTGGCCTATGTACGAAGTTGTCACAGATCGGACTGAACAGCCTGTCATTACGATCTTAGAGGCCGAGTTAGAAGCAATTTACTGCTCCGCTCAACGCTTAGAGAAGATGCCTTATTTCGTTCAAAGGAGTGAAAATAACGCTTTATCTTCTGAAGCTGTAATGCGCCAACAAGGTGACCTTTTACGGCAGTTCTTGACCATCAATGATAAAGGTTTTTTTCTTGAAATTCGTTTTAGTCATGACGAGTTTGCTTTTCTTTCTTCCATGACTCGCTGGCTGGCAAGACTATCAATGGTAGACCTTACATCCTTCCCTGATCTAACGGAGGTAGTGATACGCGAATTTCGTAAAGGGGAACCTATCGAAACCTTACCAATGTCGGACTTGAAGGCGTATTCAGAGCGCTGGTCTAAGTCGTTATGGCAAACGATATTAACTTATAAAGCAATGACTCGAGACTTACATGAGAACTATCAAACCGCACTGAAAGAGTGGTCTGAGAAAGGTATGTCCTTAGCGTGACAGTGATTCCTAAAGCCAGTCAAATTGTGATAGGTGCGGGTATTCTTTAGGTTTTTTGTAATCTAGGATATCGACATCATAGCTGCCATTGGTTAATGCTTTACTGATCTCGTAGGGGTTACCATCCTCAGATGAAGGGTTATTGGCAAGATTTACAATTTTCTCTGATTGAGGGCGTTTGTATTCGTCTCTTACCAGTAAAATTTTAGGCTTGAGTTTATAATCAGGGTTATTCGATAGAACAACGCCTACTTCACCGTTTGTCATCTCTACAATACTTCCCGTGGGGATGATGCCAACCATTAGGATGAAGTGTTGCAGTAAGTCGCCGTCAAATTGAGAGTCTCTATTATCATAGAGAATTTTTAATGCTTCAGCGGGGGTAGAGGCTTTTTTATAGCAACGGGCACTGGAGATTGCATCGTAAGCATCAACAATGGTGACGATACGAGTGTAGAGAGAAATGTGTTCAGGCGCTAATTGACTTGGATATCCCATGCCATCTAGCCGTTCATGATGGTGGTGAGCAACCGAAATGACAACAGGATCTAAGCCACTTTGCTCCATGAGTAGCTTATAGCCTTCTTCGGAATGCGTTTTCATGATCTCGTATTCTTCAGCGGTTAAGCGACCTGGTTTGTTCAGTATTTCATCAGGAATAACCATCTTTCCTACATCGTGAAGCATCCCGCATAAGCCTAGGAGTTTTAGTTCTTCATCAGGTAGGCCTAGGTGTCGGCCAAACGCGATGGCAAGGATTGCTACACGCAGGCAGTGTTCTGCGGTGTATTCGTCTCTGGCTTTAATTCGAGTTAGCCACAAAAGAGCATTTGGATTAGTGACCACACTTTTAACAAACCCGTTGACCGTATCCTTTATAGGTTCAATGTCGATATCTTCAGTCTTTTTAACCAAATCAAGAATTTGGTGAATTTCTATGTCCGCTTTATCGTAAAGCGTTTTGGCTTCTGGCAGCGCTTGAGTAATGGGTTTGAGAATGGGTTTTATGGGTTTCCGTTCACTTTCTTGTCTTTTGCTTAAGTGATGCTTTTGATAAGAAAACCAATAGTGTTCTTCAACTTCAATAATTACATATTCACATAGGGATCTAAGTTGTTGAAGTTCTTTCTCTGTAGAAACTCGAAAGCCTTGAAACATAAATGGGGTTTCTAGCCAAGGTCGATCTAATTTTTTGACATGCATGCCTATGTCAAGCTTGGAAGCTTCCAGCTTAACTTCAATTAGGTTGTGTCCTTGGTGGCTTGTTTTATGTTCTTGACTCATACAGATATGGAGGATCAAATTCCTTTAGTTTATTTTCAGTATAGCAATGGATTAATCCATATCTCTATGTCTAATTAAATAAATAGTCTTAAAAAGTGACGTAGTGTGGTTATGTTGCATGCTTACCTTAGGCTAAAGGGATAAACGGTAGTCGTAGATGTTGAGTAAAGGCTCATGTTATAACTGAATGAACATTGATTAGGGAGAGCAGAGTGAATAAGTTCAAAGAATACGATGATATGGATGCAGTGGCTTTATCGTTGGCAATCTCGAAAAAGGATGTCTCCATTCAAGAGGTTGTGAATGCGGCCATAACAAGGATGGATCAGCGGAATCCTCAGATTAATGCAGTTGTTACATCGATGGTTGACCGATGGTCGAATGATTTTAATAAAGTGGATCCAGAGAGTCGTTTCTACGGAGTGCCTTTCTTACTGAAAGATTTGGTTGCAGCCTATGAAGGTGTGCCTTTTAGTTGTGGTAGCAGGGCGCTGGTGGATTATATCCCTGAGCATAACTCAGAGATGGTTAATCGTTTTCAAAAAGCCGGTTTAGTGCATTTAGGTAAAACAAATACACCTGAATTTGGTTTGATGGGCGTTACGGAGCCTGAGTTATTTGGTCCGACGAGGAACCCTTGGAATACAGATCATACACCTGGAGGGTCGAGTGGTGGCAGTGCCGCTGCTGTGGCTGCCAGAATTGTCCCTGTTGCGTCAGCTGGGGACGGTGGTGGGTCTATTCGAATTCCCGCGTCTTGCTGTGGGCTTTTTGGTTTGAAACCATCTCGAGGTCGTACGCCTACAGGCCCAGATCAAGGTCAGCTTTGGCAAGGTGCTGCGGTTGAACACGTACTTTCTCGCAGCGTGCGGGACAGTGCATTGATGTTGGATCTGACTGCGGGGCCTGACCATGGCGCTCATTTCCCAATTTCAAAACCTGAACATTCCTATTTTGAGTTAACCAAAGAATCGCCAAAAACGCTTAAGATTGCTTTTAGTACCGAAAACCCTACGGGTGGCAGTGTTCATCCAGAATGTAAACGCGCAGTAGAAAAGACAGCAAAACTCTTGGCGTCTCTCGGCCACAAGGTAGAAGAAGCGAAACCGGAATACGATGCCAAGCAACTTTATCAAAGCTACTTGGCCATGAATCTTGGCGAAACGGCTGCTGCGATCGGGAATATAGAGCAACAACTGGGGCGTAAACTGAAACCGGGGGAAGACATTGAGGTGATGACTGCGTTATTAGTGAAGTTGGGTAAGGAGTATTCTGCGAAAGAGTTTGCTCAGACATTACATACGTGGAATATCTATGCTCGTTCATTGGGAGAGTTTCACAAAAAGTATGATTTATTTCTTACACCGACGATGGCTGATTTGCCTGCTAAGGTTGGTGAGTTGATGCCTTCGACTGCTGAGAAACTGATAATGAAGGGATTATGCAAGCTTCCTATTGGGTCGTTACTGAAACGTAGTGGTGCATTTGAACACTTGGCTTTTCGCCAGTTAGAGAAACTTCCTTTTACGCAGTTAGCGAATCTTACGGGCCAGCCAGCAATGTCTGTGCCTGTGCATTGGGCGGACAATGGGTTACCGGTGGGTGTTCAATTCATCGCACCTATGGCAGATGAGGCAACTTTGTTTCAGTTGGCGGCTCAGCTGGAATCGGAGCTGGATTGGCAAGCCCATAAGCCTGCTTGGTTGGACAGTTAATTAATCGGTTAAGGTGGTGTTTCAGAAATGCCCGTACGGTTTAACGACACGGGCATGTTTGAGTACTTATTGCATCAGTAAAGCAGTGTGTACAGCTTGCGTTGATAGCGCGCTTTAGTTGGGTCGGCATTATCCAAGGCGGACAACACGTCGGTCATTGTTTTTTTAACTTCTCCGTCCGCAGAATTAATATCTTTTCTGAGGCAGACAAGTAGAAGTTCTAAGGCGTCTTCATTGCGTCCGGCTTGTTGATATTGGACTGCGAGATCGATGATTAGACTTGTATCTTCAGGTGACGCAGCAAGTTGATCTTCAAGTGCTTTTAATTCAGGAGAGTCCGTAGCTTCGTTAGCCAGCTCAAGCTTGGCTTTGACTTGGTTGTATTGGTTGTCTTGATCTTGCATTGGTATTGAGTCGATGATCGCTTGAGCGGCTTCAAGATTTTGCAGTTCTATTAATACGTCTGCAAAGGTCATCGCAATATCAGAGCGCTTAGGTTCAGCCAAATAAGCAGCGTTCAGTAACGAAGATGCTTCATGAAGACTGCCCTCTGCAATTTTTTCTAACGCGTCTTTGAAGGCAATTTCGTATTCTTTTGGTAAGTGTTTTTCTAATATCTGGCGAATTTCAGATTCTGGCTGAGCGCCCATGAACCCATCAACAGGTTGACCGTCTTTCAATAAGGCGATCGTGGGTAATGATCGAACACCGAATTGTGATGCAATGGCTTGCTGCTCATCGCAGTTTACTTTTGCCAATAGAAATTGGCCATTATATTCGTTGGCCAGTTTTTCTAGGATTGGCATCAGCGCTTTACAAGGCGCGCACCATTCAGCCCAGAAATCAACGACGACCAAACGCTTCATCGACTCGTCAATGAGTGACTGTTGGAAGTTCTCTGGTGTGATATCAACAATGTTCTCAGAGAGTGTTGGTGTTTGTGGGCTGTCAGTTTCAATCATTACTTTATTCTCAATATGTATGGCAATGTTCTAATAATGGGGGCTGGTGTCGTGGATTTCAATTTGTTTGGAGGGAAATGTGCTTGAAAAGGAAATAAGAGAATTGAAAATCCATTTGTGAAAACAAAAAAGCCCTCATTGAAGGGCTTAATTGAGTAGACGTTTTTTGGGTGTTATTTAAGCAGAGGCATCGACATTTGTGCCAACGCGTTGTTCTGCGCTTTGTTGATCAATAAAACTGCTGATAAGCGTGTTTTGTGTTTGGTCTTCACTGGCTTCAATGGCTGTATCCACAAAGTCGCTATTATCATCGGACGACGTTTCGTTAGACGCGTTTTCAAATTGTTCAAAGGCAAATTCGGCAAGCTCAGCATTTTGTTGTGTTTCAACGAGATCGACTGTGGTTTCTCTTGCTTCTTCTGGAGAATCAGAGTTCTCAGCAATGGTCCTTACCACGTTTACGTTGTTTCGATCTGAATCGTTATCGGCTTGATCGTTTGCATTTTGTGTTGCTTGAATGAATTGCTCTGCGTTTTCTCTGTTTTGTCTCTGTTCTACTTGGTCAAATAACTGTTCTCGCGTTATTGTCGCAGACACTTCTTGATCGTCAGGTCCAGATAAGGTCACAGTGACAGAGTTTTCAGAGCGGTCGCCTGTATCAACGTTGTCTTCATCGGGCGTGACGGTTACATTATCACCTCGGCTTGCCGTGTCCGTGAATTGTTGATCTCGTCGATTCAATTCATCTTGAGGTTGTGTCGCACTCTGAGTCTCGTTTTCGGGGGCGGTTGTATCCGTTGCTTCAGGTGCCCGTGTTGCTATGTTGTCCTGATCAGGATTGCGCGTAGTATTGGATACCCGCTCTTCTTCACCTACATTGAGAGGCTGAGCAAGGGGATTGATCCCTGTTGTCGTTGCGATGATGCTGGTCATCTATCCGCCACCTTTTTACCTGTGTGTACAATAAATATACAGTAAGAAGGCGAATATAGAAAGCAATCAAGTGCTCAGGTGTCAGAACGAAACGTACTAAAAATGAAACTTATATGATTAACAATGCTTGGTATAAAGAATTCTTAAGGTTTCCAGAGGATGGTCATTTCAAATGCAAGATAAGCAATCAGGCTACACCGACTTTGATAAATTGGTAGATAGATCAAACACTTCTAGCTTAAAGTGGGATAGATATAAGGACACTGAAGTCTTACCCATGTGGGTTGCGGATACTGATTTTAAGGTCGCCCCTCAAATCACTGAAGCATTAAAGGCGCGAGCGGAGCATGGTGTGTTTGGCTATACGTTGGTACCGAATGAGCTTAAAGACTTAATTGTTCAGAGAATGAACGACTTATATCACTGGAGCATTGACTCGTCAGCCATCGTTTTTATACCGGGGCTCGTTTGTGGGTTAAACGTTGCTTCTCGTGCGTATGCTGGTGAAGGAAAATCCGTTGGGATTCCAACGCCAATTTATCCGCCATTTATGTCCTCCGTTACCAATGCTGGTGCAATGCAGACGTTTATTCCCTTCATTGAAGAGAACGGGCGATGGATGATTGATTGGCCCGAATTGGATGCCATAGCGGATAACATAGATATGCTTATGTTATGTAATCCTCATAATCCTGGCGGTACTGTATATCGTAGGGATGAATTGGAACGGTTAGCATCATTGGCTGAACAACATGATTGGTTAATTTGTTCGGATGAAATTCATTGTGATTTGATTTTGGATGAATTGGATCATATCCCTTTTGCTTCGATCTCAGACGAAGCGAAGGCGAGAAGTTGTACATTGATGGCGCCCAGTAAAACATGGAATATTGCAGGTCTTGGATGTTCTTTTGCCATTATTGAAGATGCGAACTTGCGAAGCCGATTTAAACGTACGATGCAAGGCATAGTGCCTGAGATAAACTTGATGTCTATTGAGGCTGCAATTGCAGCGTATAAGCAGGGTGACGATTGGCTTAAGGCGCAGATTCATTATCTCCAAGGAAATCGCGATTATATTGAGTCAGAAATTGAAGGTATTTCGGGATTGACGATGTTGCATACTGAAGCGACTTACTTGGCCTGGATTGATGCTTCGGCCTTGTCATTAGATAATCCTGCCGCATATTTTGAAGCGCAGGGGGTGGGTATGTCTGGAGGCCGAGATTTTGGGGCAGATCAGTTTATTCGTTTAAATTTTGGTTGTACTCGAAGCCTGTTGGAAGAAGCTATGCGAAGGATTAAAGCTGCGATTCAAGCGATACCAAGTCAGTAATGATAGGAATGCTCGATGAATGATTATGCTCGGTTAACTGTGCTCGCAGGGTGGGCAGCAACAGGAACGGCTGTTTTTTTGATTCTAATCAAAGTGGTTGCGGTCATGATGACGGAGTCTTCCAGTGTTTTAGCATCATTAACTGATTCTTTATTGGATTTAGCCGCATCGCTTGCCAACCTTTTTGCTTTGAAACTCGCCATTCAACCAGCGGATAAGGAGCACCGGTTTGGGCATGGTAAGGCTGAAGGGCTTGCGGGACTAGCGCAAAGCGCGTTTATATCCGGTTCGTGTGTGTTATTGGTTATTCATGCGGTTGATCGAATCATTCACCCTAAAGACGTTTCTACGCCTGAGATTGGTATTGCAGTGATGATTGTTTCCATCATTGCTACCTTGGCCTTAGTGAGTTTCCAATCCATTGTTGCGAGAAAAACCGGCAGTTTAGCCGTGAAAGCAGATTCTCTGCATTATCGGACCGATATTCTGATGAATGCAACGATTCTTTTAGCTTTATTGTTGGCTTGGTTTGGTCTCGATGAATGGGATGGGATTTTTGCGTTGGGCGTTGCGTTTTATATTTTATACAGTGCATGGGGCATTGGAAAAGAAGCCATTAATGCGTTAATGGATCATGCCTTACCTGAAGATTCAGAGTCAGCCATTCGAGTGAAAGTTGAGGGCCACGCTCAAGTGCATGGTTTGCATGAGCTTCGAACGAGGCAGGCAGGACCAACTGTGTTTATTCAATTCCATTTGGAACTGGACGATGAATTGCCGCTATGCGAAGCACATCGAATTTCAGAAGAAGTGGAGCAGTCTGTGCGTGAGGAATACCCCCATGCCGATATTTTGATTCATCAAGACCCCCAGAGCGTTGTAGTTCGATAGCACGGACCAGTTCAGTAAGCTGGTTTTTTAAGTGTCCAGCTTACTGTTGGAGTGAAGGAATTCTACTATTGAAAATGTGCTAAAAGCTTTTCTTTTGTTGGCGATAGAATGACGCCTTTTTCAGTGACGATCGCATCAATTAATTCAGGTGGTGTGACATCAAATGAAGGGTTGCTGGCGATGACATCGGTTGGCGCTATTTGGTGGTCTTTGTATTGCGTAACTTCAGTGAAAGGGCGCTGTTCAATAGGGATATCCAAGCCTGAATCAATGGTCATATCAAAGGTAGAGCTTGGCGCTGCAACCATTACCTTACAACCATGGAATTTAGCTAATACGGCTAGATTGTAAGTCCCAATTTTATTTGCCGCTGAACCATCGGCAGAGATACGATCAGCACCCACAATGACCCAATCGACGGGATTGCTTTTCATTGTATGACCAGCAGCGCCTTCTGTAACCAAGGTGGCCGGAATGCCTGCTTGAGTGAGTTCCCAACTTGTTAATCGAGCACCTTGTAACCAAGGACGCGTTTCACCAGCAAAAACTTGTTTGATTTTATCTTTTTTGAATGCAGTTCTAATGACTCCTAACGCTGTGCCGTGACCTCCTGTGGCTAAAGCACCTGCGTTGCAGTGGGTATAAACGGTGCTGTTCGGAGATAACAATCCTGCGCCGTGATCACCAATTTGATGGCAAAATTGAATATCTTGCTGGTGGATTTCTATGGCTGCTTGAATGAGTCTTTCAATCGTGTCTGCAGACTCAGAGGTTTTGAGCACCTGTTCCATTTGTTCTAATGCCCAGAACAGATTAATGGCGGTGGGTCTGCTCTGCGCTAAGATATTTATGTCTTTCATAACCGCGCTGTAATCCCCATCAAGGATGGACCTATTATGTTCTATCGCAGACAACACCACGCCATATGCTGCGGTGATTCCAATCGCGGGGGCTCCTCGGACCACCATGTCCGTAATTGCTTGAGCAACAGTTTCAGCGGAACTGTATGTTAGCCACGTAATATCTAAGGGGAGAATTCTTTGATCCAGTAATTTAAGCTGATTATTGGTCCAACGTATGGGACTGAATTCTTCTGGAAGGTAGGTCGTCAGGTGTATTGTGGATGTCATTTAGAGCCCGCTCCATAGTTTGAATTCGAAGTTAGTTTTTAGCTGATTTAAGCTGAGAAACGGTTTGATTGATTAAACGAGTTACTTCCCCAATCCCCGTATCAACGACGGCGCGGATATCATCCATCGTAATTTCTTTATCCGCTTTACCTGCTGCAGGGTTCACCACCAGACATAAACTCGCATATCGAATGTTTAATTCTTTTGCGAGTGCCGCTTCGGGCATGGCCGTCATACCAACCAAGTCGCAACCGTCTCGTTCATATTTGGTAATCTCGGCCGCTGTTTCCAACCGAGGTCCTTGAGTGACGGCATACGTGCCTGAGTCAGAAATGGACAGTTTAAGAGCTTTCCCTTGTTCTATAAGCGCTTGGCGCAGTTCTGCATCGAAGGGTTGAGAGAAATCGATGTGTTGAACGGCCAACATTGGATTATCTTGTTCTTGCTGAGAATACGTGTGAGCCCGACCCCATGTGTAATCTATTAATTGGTCAGGAATACTTAAATGGCCTGTGGGCGCTTTACTGGTAATCCCTCCGACTGCATTGACTGCGATAATGTCGGTGACTCCCAGTTGGTGAAGTGCGTGAATATTTGCTTGGTAGTTAATTTGATGGGGAGGGAGGCAGTGAGGTTGACCATGCCGTGCAAGGAAGTAGACGTCACCGCCTTTTAAACACAGCTTTTCAATTTTTCCAGACGGCGCTCCGTAAGGTGTGCTTAATTCGATTGCTTTAGAACTTAATGTGTCGGGGAACCGGTTTAGACCTGTTCCGCCAATAATTGCAATAGATTTCAACGGCATACTCCAAGCAGAGGATATATAAGATGGACAGAGTATACCTTAAGCAGGCATATCTGACTTTATTCTTAGGTGCAACAAATCACTGCTATACTGAATCGGCTTATTAGTGAAGAATGTTCTCAATACAGTTGTAGATTAATTCAAATTAATTTTTGTAGAAAGGATTAAGAATGGTTTCACGGGTGTTGGCCATTGAAGGCAGTAAGGCATTCCGCTCGGTATTAGCACGGCTATTCAGCAGTGCTGGTATGGATGTAACAATTTTAGAAAATTCCGATGATTTGGATTCATTGCTGGATGGCACTTCATTTGATTTTATCTGCTTAGGGTTGCATATTCCTGGGAAGCTAGACGGTTTAGAAGTGTGTCGGATGCTGAGAGAGCGCCCGGGCTATCGTTTTACGCCAATTGTTTTACTTACCTCCCAGGCGGAAGAAGCAACTCAGACGGAAGCTTTCAGTTCTGGCTTCACTGATATTTTCAATCGTAAAGAGTTGGATGACCTTGAAGCCTATTTGAAACGACATCAAGAAATGTCTCGCCGTGTAGAGGGGCGAGTGCTTTATATTGAAGATTCCGTCAGCCAGCAAATGTCGATGACGGCCTTTTTATCTCATGCTGGCTTGAAAGTGGATGCTTTTGATAACGCAGAGCAGGGTTGGAATGCATTTCTCGAGCACGAATACGATATTGTCCTTACGGACATTGTTTTGCCTGGGGCTGTTTCAGGGTTGCATTTAGTGCATAGTATTCGACGTTTGGAGGGTTATAAGGGCGACGTGCCGATTGTTGCGATTACGGGCTACGATGATCCTTCCCGACGTGTGGAGCTATTACAGCGTGGGGTGAATGATTATGTATCTAAGCCCGTTGTTCCTCAAGAGGTGTTGGTCCGGGTTCGTGCGCTCTTGAAGAATCGTTATTTGGTAGCTCAGCTGAAGCGACAGAATAATCAAATTGAACAGCAAAGCCGGAACCAACTGTCTTTTCTTGCCAGCATTAGCCATGATGTACGAACGCCGTTGAACGGGGTGTTGGGGATCATGGAACTCATGCGCTCCACGGATTTAGATGAAAAGAATCTTCAATGGTTGCGGATCGCAATGCAATCAGGTGAGCACTTAGTTTCTATTATTGATGATGTATTGGATTTATCACGAGCTGAAGTCGGTGAGTTTTCAATTGAATCTCAGCCTATGATGCCTGAACACATCGCTCAGAATGTGATTGCTAACTTAAAGCCTCAGGCTGACTCTAAACGGATCGGTGTTACTCTCAATGTTTCGGATAAGTGCCCGAAAGCGGTAGAAGGTGATGGTAAACGCTTCTACCAGATTTTAATGAATCTAGCAGGTAACGCAGTTAAGTTTACAGATCGAGGGTCGGTCGAGGTCAGTCTTGATTATATCCCTGCAGAGGAGTCATCGTCTCAAGGGATGTTAATGGGGTCAGTTGTCGATACTGGTGTAGGAATCCCTCAAGCCCAATGTGAAACAATTTTTCAAAAGTTTAGGCAGGTTGATGCCGTTGCTCGAAGCAAAGGCGGAAGCGGTTTAGGTCTTGCGATTGTTCGCACAATTGTTGAGTCGTGGGGCGGCCAAGTTGGGGTAGAATCAGAGATGAGTGAAGGTACTCGTTTTTGGTTCAGTATTCCGGTTGGTACTCTTGAGGACCAGAATGAGATTCCAGTGGATGAGCATGAATCAGTGACATTTGACGCTGAATCCATGATGGTTTTACTGGTTGAGGATAATCATATTAATCAGTTGGTCGCAGGCAGCATGTTGGATCAATTTTCGTTGAAATACGATATTGCGGAACATGGCCAGCAAGCCATAGATATGCTTAATAATGATCATTATGATGTGATTTTGATGGATTGCCAAATGCCTGTTATGGACGGTTATGAAGCGTCAGCGAATATTCGTCATTCAGGGAAGCCCTATGAAGATATTTACATAATCGCATTGACTGCATCCGCAATGATCGATGAAGAGCGCAAGTGTTATCGAGTGGGAATGAACGACTTTGTTGCTAAGCCCGTGCAATTCGACGGTCTAATTAGAGCTCTGAATAAGGCCTATGAAGCTATTTCTAACTAGCTTCTAGGCCTACAGAGCACGCTTACCCTGCTTTTAACTTGACCGAATCAATGGCTTCGGTGACGGAAGTTGGCGCCGCCGTTGGAGCTTTCTTTGCTTGAGATTGTGTAACTGACGTCGATGGTGTTGTTACGTTTTTTTGTACTTTCTCTTTTAGGTACGAAACTTGAACTTCCAAATGCTGTATGTGTTGGATCATTTTTTTCAGAACACTTTCAACATCATCTTTCGTGGCTAGGGGTTGAGTAAGTTCTTGAACTTTCTCGATAGAGACTTGTTTCTCTGTCAATTCGGATAGGTCGTCTCGTGTCGCTAATTGAGTCATTAATAATTCAATTTTAGATTGATGGGTATCCATTTGGTTGGATAGAACGTTTTGGAATGCTTTTATTGATTGTTCTTTGGCCAGAGGGGATAGATCCTGTTTATGAGCGAGCTGTTCAACTTTTTCAGTGAGCAGAGGTATGCCATCTAATGCTTTTAAATCTCTTGTTTTAGCAAGATCCATTAACTCTTCTGATTTTGCTACGTTGTGTAGGTCTTCAGTGCGAGCTAACGAAGCAAGGTCTTTTTTGGTGGTGAGTGGTTCAAGATCACAGGACTTGGCCAGTGGTAACAGGTCTCTTTTATCCACTTTATGGGATAAAATTTCTTTTTGATCTTTCAGTTGGAAATCAATGTTCTCATTGAATTCGACCATTTTGGTCGCAACCGCATTAATATGGCCGATTTTTGCGTTATTCATTACGTCTTTATGTGTAGCAACGCCCGTGATGCTTAAGGCTTTATCTCTGCTTTTGTCTGCTACGGATTTGATGTCATTTTGAGCGCTATGAATTCGGTGCTTCGACGTCTGAAGTTTTTTCTTTATTTGGCTTTTGGCTTCTGCTGAGAATTCATTACCCTTGTCTTTCAGCTTTTGGTCTAACACTGTGCCTTTTGCGATGAGCTCTTTCGTTGTTCTTTGACCGGATGTGATCATTTTTTGTTTATTCTTTTTTCTTTTCTCGTTCAGTAGCAAGGCAAAGCCAATAAATGCACTGGCTGTTTTTACTAAACGTGAAGGTTGCTGTGTTTTAATTGCTCCACTTTTAAGAGCTTCAGATGAGTCCATGGTATTGCTCCAAACATTGTTAAGAACACTGCTAGGAAGGTATTTCGCGAGGCGAACAATCAATACCCACTGTGGTGGTCGATTTGTTTTAATAACTCTAGAGAATGAATTTAGAGTATGCATTCAATAATTCCGTTTCTGATGGGATTCTGTGATACTGTCAAAAATATTTAATGGATCAGGAATATCGAATGAGAAAGCAGATGATAGCTGGGGCATTACTGGCCTCATGCACCGTACTTTCCATGGGCGCAGTCGCTTCGACTGATGCAGAGGAAACGATGGAAAATGGTTTGTTTAAATGCTTTGCAATGACGGATGAGCAAAAACGACTGGTATGTTATGACGATATCTCACGTAACCTTGCAGAAGCAAAACCGGAGAAAAAAGCATTAGCTGAAAAACGTGCGGTTGCTGACTTTGGTTTAACACACCAATCTCAATCGTTTAATGAAATGAACATGCAAGCGATCAAAGTTGAGAAAAATACATCCGGTGATTGGGTCATCACCATGGACAATGGTCATGTATGGCAGCAAACAAAAGAAAAAGATTTTCGTTTTCGTTCTAAGCAACCAAAAGTCCGTATTTTTAAATTGCTGTTTGGTTCTTACGCTATGACGGAAGAAGACCGAACGACTAAAATTCGTGTTAAGCGCATCAAATAATCAATTGGCCACCGATAACGGTGGCTTTTTTTATCTGGCCATCTAATTTATTTCTTTCGTTACATAAACATACCGTCGCGCCTTGAAAAACATAGGGTTAACTACTTTAATTGTTAAAGGCACCAGTAAAAGCCTGATTGGCTTTTGTGCACATATTTTGTATTCGTCTATAAACTTCACCAGACAGAAAAGTTGGAATTATGTCAACACCGGTTCTTATTTGTGATGATTCAAGTTTTGCCAGGAAGCAAATGGCGAGAGCGTTGCCCAAAGAGTGGGATATTGAATTGTCGTTTGCTGGTAATGGTCAGGAAGCACTGGATGCTATTCATGAAGGCAAGGGTGATATTCTGTTTCTTGATTTAACTATGCCTGTGTTAGATGGATATGGCGTACTTGAAGCAATTCGAGCTCAAGACTTGCCGACCATGGTTATCGTGGTTTCAGGAGATATTCAGCCAGAAGCGAGAGAAAGAGTCAGAGGGCTGGGTGCTTTGGAGTTCATTAAAAAACCCATTACCACAGACAAAATTAACGAAATTTTGACTGCTTATGGCATCATTGCGTAGTGGCATTATCCATACGACATAATGCGACGCTTAGCTCAGTAACGAGGTATTTGTGAGCGATAATGAATTAGTTCTCAACGAAGAACTTAGAGATGTATATCAAGAGGTAACGAACGTTGCTATGGGCCAAGCGGCTGATAGTCTGGCTCGCCTTCTTGATGTCTTTGTTGTATTACCTATCCCGAATGTGAATATTCTAGAAGCTGGCGAGTTGCAAATGGCGCTTCAGTCGGCTTCCGATAATGAATCTGTATCAGCGGTATGTCAGGGATTTATTGGTAAAGGCGTTGCAGGTGAAGCCTTGCTGATTTTTAATGATTCCAGCTTTCACGACATTGCCAAGTTAATGAAGTATGAAGGTGAGATCGATGATGCCGTTCAGCTTGAACTGGAAATGGACATCGCTAGTATTTTAATTGGCGCTTTCTTAAATGGTTTGGCAGAACAGTTGGATATGTCTTTCAGCCAAGGGCATCCTGTAGTGTTAGGTCAGCATTGCGATATTTCAGATTTAATTTCAGCAAACTCGACACGCTGGAATAAGGTACTTACTTTAGAAATCAATTACACCATTAAAGATCACAATATTAACTGTGATTTGTTGTTGTTGTTTTCAGACGACTCGATCGACCGTTTGAATGAAATTGCTTCGTATTTATTGGAATAATTATGCCGTCAGAAACAAAACTCGATATATCTGAATTTCATTGGATGATGGATATGCTCCAAACCATCGATGTGGGTTTGGTGGTATTGAATGAGAAATATGAAATCGATATTTGGAACAGTTTCATGGAAAATCATTCAGGCTTGGAACCTTCCGCAGTGAAGGGCGAGGTGATGTTTGATTTGTTTCCTGATATTCCACGCGACTGGTTTTGTCATAAAATTGATGCGGTATTCCAACTGCACAGTCGAGCTTTCACTACGTGGGAGCAACGGCCTTATGTGTTTAAGTTTAAGAATTATCGACCAATCACTGGCACTGCTGATTTCATGTTTCAAAACATCACGATTATTCCACTCGTGTCATTGAGCGGTAAGGTGGATCACGTTTGTATTCTTGTGTATGACGTAACCGATGCAGCCACCAGTAAGGCGGCTCTGGAACAAGCGAATACTAAACTGGAGATGTTAAGCCAGACGGATCGATTAACCAATCTTTATAATCGAGGTCACTGGGAAGAGTGTCTTGAAGCCGAGTATTTGCGTTGTACTCGGAGTAGAAATACCAGCTGTTTGATCATGTTTGATATTGATCACTTCAAGAAGGTAAATGATACCTACGGTCATCAAGCGGGTGATGAGGTGATTAGAGTTACCGCGCAAGCGGTTAGGGATAACCTACGTTTGACGGACATTGCAGGTCGATATGGCGGTGAAGAGTTTGGCATTATCTTAGTTGATACTGATTCAATGGATGCTCATGCCTTTGCAGAGCGTCTTCGTAAGCACATTGAAGCAATGGTCGTGAAACATGACTCGCTAGAAATTAAGTATACGGTCAGTATCGGCATCGCAGAGATGGGGTCATCTTTGGGGTCTTACATGGAATGGCTAGAAAACTCTGATAAGGCGTTGTATCACTGTAAGCGAAATGGACGAAACTGCTCTACGATCTATCAGCCAGGCATGGAAGGCGAATAACGCCTTCCGTTTTCCTTAGATTGTATGAGCGCCCTGACTTAACCTCCGAATACGTTCATTGCCCAACCAATAAATAAAACTTGGGGGACGGTAATCAGTGGTAAAAACAACGCAATTTTCCAGCTTTTCATCGTATCTTTGATGACCATAACTTCGGTGTAGTCGGTTGCAGCCCCAGCCATTAGAAATGTGAAGCCATTACCTGGTGCTCCCGCTCGGTTGACCAAATCTGCAGCAATAGGGCTGGAGCCTTCCGAACAGACTTCTAAGATCGTGGCGGCAAGTAGCGTTAAAAATAACCCGCCAATACTTGCGCCAAACCAAGTTTCAAAGATGTCCAATGGTACGAATGCTCTGAGGAGCGCGACTAATACCACCCCAAACATGATCCAGCGAATGACCATTTTTGCGCCCTTTAAACCATCCCACAGCATTGCGGTGGTAGCTGCGGCCGAATAATCGGCTTCTTTGGTTAGCGTCTTTAATGTTTGCCCCAGTTTAAAGTCTTCAGGAAGATCCATCATATTTGGGTTCATTGGCAAACGACCATTTTTTTCAAAGTGATCGAAAATGTGACCACTGATCCAAGCGATAACCATAGAGAAGACAATGAATGATAGTGTCCATGGAATGCCAATTAAACCACACAGGATTAATGTTAAGGTAAACGAGTTCCAAGGGCTGGCAATTAAGAAGGCCATGACTTGCCCTAAACTTGCGCCCCGTTCATAGAGTTTCATAGCAACCATCAATATTCCGTGATTGCATAGATCCAGTAAAACACCTGCCATGGTGGCTCTGAAAATTCCGCGTTTTGTATGACCAGGACCTAATGCGGAGACAACGACTTCTCGGGGAATTCTATTCAGCCATCCCACCAAGAATATTCCCATGACGACGCCCCACCACATTGCGTTCATCATTTCGAATGACGTTGATGCCATGGTATTAAGCCAATCAACTTGACTGCCGTCAGTAAATAAATAGAGACTGTATAAAACGACCACAATGCTGGTGGACCCCCAAAGAATCCAATCTACTTTGTTGGATTTTTCAGTATCACAGCAACTGGGAACAGTTTTGTTATTGTTGCTGCTTTTGGTTATGCTTTCAGTACCGCAGCAACTTGTCTTTTGGGGTTGAGTGGCGCAGCATGAATCCTGAGAGACTTGTTCGGTCTTAATGTCATCAGGCGTCGCTTTGTTTGAGCTGTTGCACTTAGACGCGCTTGAAGTATTTGCTTTTGATGGATCGTTCTTATTGGTATTACAGCAATTACTCATAACAACAGTCTCCTTCACTGAGCCCTTCGATTAAATGACAAATGTGGTCGCCTGTTGGTGTGCAGTTAGCTTGGGTTTCCCAGAGCTTCATAGTCTTTTGCATGGTGTTATAGGTTTGCTGCATTTGAGCGAGCTTTTCGGCCACTTCTTGCATTCGCTGAGTCATGATTTCTCGTACTTGAGGGCAGGGGGATTCTCCGTGTCCTGCTTGTTCAAAGATCGTTTGAATGTCGGGTAAAGAAAAGCCAATGGATTTGGCTTGAATAATGAAACGCAAACGGTGTTCGTCGGATGCGGAAAATCGCTTGTAGCCGTTATTTGGGTCACGGGTAGGCGTTAAGAGCCCTGTGCGTACATAATGTCGGATGGTGTCCGCAGTGACTCCGGTGCGTTTGGCCAGCTCTGATACGGTCATGTAGAAACCCTCTCTCTGTGTTTAGCTTATACCATAAAGCTAGGTGTAACACACAGGTCAAGGGCGGTTTTTAATTTTTTAAGTTGGAATAGACATCCGCGTTATAAGGAAAAGCTGGCTTTTATTTTCTGCTCAAAGTCTTCGGGGGTCATGGTTTTTATCATTGGCAGAAATGTTTCTGATTCAACCCCAACAGGCGTAGCGATGGGTGCTTCATTATTTTCTAACACTGATAATACGGCGTTTGCCACGGCCATGGGGGAAGGCCCTTCATTAATATTTTCTGCGACCATTGGCACAAAGTGTGAAACCAAACCTACATAAGGGGATGACTCTGACATTGTTTTAGGGTTTGCTACTAATCCGCCGTTAACAAAGTTGGTTTTAAATAAGCCTGGTAATACAGAGTTAACACGAATACCAAACGGCTCAACTTCGTACCTTAATGAATCGGTGATGCCTTCCACTGCGTATTTAGACGCATTGTAATGGGCTAATAAAGGCAGTCCCATCTTTCCTAAGAATGAACTGACATTAATAATGGTCCCAGAAGCTTGGTTTCGCATTACGGGGATGACCGCACGGCACATTCGTAACACCCCAAAGACATTTACGTCGAATTGTTTGATGAATTCTTCATCGGTACCGTCTTCTACTGTAGCGATTAGTCCGAACCCTGCATTATTAATGAGCCCGTCAATGCGACCCGCAGAGCGCTGAATGTATTCTATGGCTTGTTCAATGGATTGATTGTTGGTTACATCAAGAATGACCGTGTCTAAGTTGCATTCATTTTTTTGCGCCTCGGTTTTAAGCGCTTGAGCTTTATCTTCAGTTCTCGCGCCAGCAAAGACCTTATAGCCTTTCTTTGCTAAAAGTAGGGCAGTTTCTTTGCCCATACCTGAGGTCGCACCTGTAATTAAGACGACTTTATCCATCTTCATTTCCTTTTTAAGTTAGCAAATAGGGGATGGATTTACTTTATCAGTGCTTGGAATTTGAGATGTGATAGCGGTGTGAGAATAGTGTGAGAATTTCGTTATACACAAAATTTATACGGTTAATAGAACTCCGACCCCTGAGACGGTTTGAATATCCACGGAGGGTAATTTTTTTCGGAGGCGGAGCATTAATGCTCTGAGGGACGATTCACTTACGATTACCTCTCCCCAGACATGGGTTTCAATTTTTTGGTGTGACACTATGGTGTTTATATTTTGAGTGAGAAGGTTGAGCAGTAAAGACTCTTTGTTGGTAAGAGGGACCGCTTTGTCGTGGTTGAGAAGTGTCATTGTCGATTGGCGATAACTGAACTTAGAAGACAGTTGGAGTAAATCGAGAGTGTCTGTTTCCTTAGGGGTGTTTATGAGGGTGTTGGTGAATGATTCTTGTTTTTCCAACACGGAAGACAGACGTTTTTTATACGACTGAAGCTCTCGTTCCAAGGCCTGTTTTTGTTTATTGTTTCGATAGGCTTGGATTAAATTTCCACATGCATTTAAGAAAGGTTCTAAATAGTCGACTAAGGACTCGTCGTAACCGCTGCTTCGATTTGCAATGCCAACCACGCCCAGTAGTGAATCATGATTAAAAAAAGGAATCCCTAAAAACGTATTCAAAGGTGGATGCCCATCGGGTAGACCGCCACTTCTTGAATCGGTGAAAGGGTCATTGGAGATAACGTATTTCCCTGTTTTAAGTACCTCGCCATATAACGAATGCAGCTTAGAGAATTTCATGCCTTGTTGTTCTGTTTCTGAGTAGAGCTTCTGCGTGGCGGCACTCCAAGCAATATTTGTGGTGGCATAACTTTGAATATAAGGCTGGCCTTTGTCATCGTAGAAAACCTCTCCGATAAAACCATACTCGCTGTCAGTGAGTTCCAACAGGTTATCTAATAGCCCGTTAAATAATATAAATGGGTTGGCCTCTGCAATGAATTGACTTAACGCTTGAGTAATAGCACTCGTAAGCTGGTGGCTTTTTTCCAATTGCATTTGAGTTGATAAATGAGCAAAGGCAGTCATAGGGTTACTTCGTTTCAGTGTTGGCCTGAATTCTTTGAAAGAGTTTTAATAGGTCTTCTGGTGGACTGGTGAATCGACGAGTATCAAGATTGATCCAACTGCCTTCTACTTTCACTGTTGCGGCTAAGGTGCTATCGGTGAGCCAGAAGTTATGCGCGAAGCACCACTTTTTTCCTGTTTTGCTGAGACTGATGACTTCAAAGTCCACGGTGAAGCTTTCGGTCATACCAATTTCTTTACGGAAGGTAGATTCTTCACGAAATAGCACAGGCCCGATGTTTAAGTGTTTAAATTGTTCTTGGCTGTAGCCGTTCTCATCCAGAAAACTGAAGCGAACTTGTGTTGCATGATCGTTATACGCGGTATGCCTTAGGTGTTGATTGGGGTCAAGGTCAGACCAGCGGGGTTTGAATTGCATTTCAAAAATTTTCATAGGGTATCCGTACAGCACTTGCGGTTAAGTTCTTGGAACACGGGAAGCTCGTTTGTCATCTTCAAACGAGCTTACGGTATTTATTTTTCGTCTTTATGAATGGCGAGTGCAGACCAACTTTGATTGGTGGGCATGACTTCTAAGGTGTTGATGTTCACATGGTTTGGGGTATTGGCTGTCCAGAGAATGATGTCTGCAATATCTTCTGGTGATAAGTGTTCCGCTCCTTCGTACAAAGTCTCTGATCGACCTTCATCGCCTTTAAAACGAACTAAAGAGAATTCCGTTTTAGCAAAGCCCGGTTCGATGTTTGTTATTTTAACGCCTGTACCATGAACGTCTGAGCGTAGATTACGAGAGAACTGCTGCACAAAGGCCTTGGATGCTCCGTAGCAATTTCCGCCGGGGTAAGGCCAGTTGCCCGCCATGGAGCCTACATTGATAATGTGACCGCATTTGCGTTCAACCATGCCGGGCAGTAATGCTCGGGTGCAATACATTAAACCTTTGCAGTTGGTATCGATCATGTTTTCCCAGTCATCAAGATTGGCTTGATGCGCGGGTTCAAGACCTAAGGCAAGGCCTGCATTATTGATTAAAATGTCTGGCTGATTGAACTCCGAAGGTAGGTTGTAGAATGCATCAAATACATTTTGTCGTTCACGAACATCAAGTACGATAGGGTGTACTTGTGTTGTTTTAGACAGCTCACTGGTGAGCGCATCCAAGCGCTCTTTACGTCGACCAACAATGACCAGCTTGTACCCGTCCTGTGCAAATTTATATGCGCACGCCTGGCCAAAGCCAGACGTTGCACCTGTAATAATGGCGGTTTTTGTCACTGTGTCGTCTCCTTGTTATTCGGATAAATAATCGTGTGGCTGCGTTTGTCTGAGAACAAATCGTGGCGCCTCAAAATTATTAATAGGGTGACGTTTTACCACAGAATAGTCGTTTATTCATGTTTTTACAGAGACTTAGCCTCCTTCATTTGAAACACGACTTATGTACTGTGCGCCTTGGACTTGAGGTTGACGGTGATAATGACGGATGTCATGTTCTTGTTGTCTTGCATGGCTAAAGGCGGACACTCGTTTTAGATACCCAATGACGCGGGTTCCATAATCAATGTTTTGACTGTGACATGAAGGACAGGCGTGCAGGGTTCGTTTATCCACATATTCGCATTCATTACAAATGGTGATCTTGACGTTTATGCAGAAATAGTTGCAACCGGTTGAGGCTGCAATGTTAAATAATTGCACGTATTGTGTTGCGGTGAGGGCTTCGTCTAAGTTGAGATGCAGTGCTGAACCACCGTCTAAATATTCGGTCATTTCGCGGCCATGTAAAATGAACTTATCCACCGCATTACTCACGTTGTTTTCGACGACATAAAAATATGAATTATAACAATCTCGTGAAACTTGATAACCATCGGATTTATCCCATTTCGCATTTTTTACGCCTAGATTTTCAGCGGGTACAAATTCTGTATTGAATAGATAGCCAGTTTCTTTCTTAGCAGTTTGGTTGGCGTTGTAAATAACTTGCAGACGGGCTCGAACAAAATCTTTGTATTTTTGGTTATTTCCTACGGTGATTCCCCTGCTTTCAGCCGCTTCTGCCATGCCATTAATACCGATGGTTAGAAACTGTTTTTTGAGACTGATGAAGCCACTGTCGTAAACAGGCAGCATGCCACTGGCTTGGTATTCTTCCATAAGAGATCGATAGGCCATTTGATACTTCTGGATTTTAATAATCGCTTCGTTTAGATCTGTTCCGTCTTGTTCTAGGCGATTCATATTCAAGGTTATGACATTGATTGAACCGGTAGAGACGCCACCAGCGCCTAAGGTGTATGAGAACGTATTGTCTGTGATCTCGTTGCGTAAACGACAGCACGAAGCCAGTGAATCTGCATTATCGGATTGATAGACAAAGAAGCTGTTGCCGTTCGCCATTTGTTCGGCGCAGAACTGAGTGAAGCCCATGTCTTTGCACTTGCCTTCGTTCGTGAGCATGGCGGCTGTAACAACCGGGAATGTGAGGATGGCTTTTTTTCGTTCTTCATTAAACCAGTTCATGAAAAACGTTTGTAAATCTCGCACAGATTTCCATTCTGGTTTCAGCATGTCATTGTTTTTATTAGGCGGAAATACAAACTCACCGAACATTGATTCAAAGTAATATTGGTCGTAAAGGGATATATTCCAGAACACGCTTTGGTAGCCCCGTGCCGCAGCAGGCTGGTTCAATGCATAGACGACATGCTGAAGATGATTTGCGATGGCTTTAGGGTGGGACGTTAGGTAATCGTCTCCGTAATCCTGTCGAGCAAAGTGATCAAAATACGTGAGGAATTCCACCGTAGCGACAGCGCCAGCAAACTGAGCGCTGATGGCAAAAATCAGATTCACAAAAGAGCCACAAAACGATTCAAGGTGCTTGGGCGCTTTTGATTCACCGCCCAGACCTTTTAGGCCATCCAATAAAAACGGGTACATGGTAATGGATGTGCAATATGGTTTTAAGCTGGTTTCATCGTGGACATAAATCTCATGGGCTTCAATTTGGCGAATGTACTCGTCCCCTAGAGCGCTGCCAAACATTTGGGTGATTTTTTGATGAACTCTGGCTCGATTCACCTGGATGATGGCATCCTTCATTAATTCGCTTTCAAGCGTGGCAATGTTTTTGTGGGTGACGTTGGCGTTTGCATCTACGCTGGAGCCTTCGGCTGCATTATTTGCATGAATGTAAGATTCAATAAAGTTCAGTTTGTCTGTTACTTGTTCGGAATTAAGCCGTAGCATGGTGGGCTCCTTGTATCGTTGAATTAAGACTGAGGGTGTTCGTTGGGTCTTCACGGAATAAGTGCGTGAGTTCACGAGAGAATTGGCCGTGCTTGAGTTCGAAAAAGCGTTGGTTTGAGGTGGTGGATTGAATACCGCCTAACGATTCAACCCACCGGCCTGTTTTCACAAAATTAAGATGCGGTTTAAGTAAGCGTGATACTGAATCAAGGCCAGTGTATAGACAGGTAGTAAGCCCATGTTGTTGCGCCAGTATGAGTTTTGATTGCAATGCATAGGGTTGCCATTCACCCCCAAAGAACACCACCGCATTAATAAGTCCTTGGTACTTTTCGAGATCACGTTTGAATATTTCATCGGTTAAACACTGGCCCTGAGATGCGTTCCAGGTGTCTGTACTGTGACAACCTTCACAGGCAAGAGGGCAGCCGTAAATGGTGTAGGCCAAGGCAATATGATTGGGCAACTCTTGGAAAACAATATTGGCGGAAGTGCTATTGAATTGCCCGGCAGGCTTTTTGAGCCTTCTTGATGATGACGACCCACTTCGAAAAATTAAGTGTTTCGTATCTATTCCGCATGCATCGAAAGTCATATCCATATTTATTATGTGTCTATATGTGGTGTTGGTTTTTAATATTAAGACACAATATATGGTGTTTTGTGAGTTATTCCAGTCTGAACTATTGATTGAGATCAAAGGAATTGACGAAGAATTTGTTGAATGGACGGGGATCGTTTTTTGTATTGATATCTGTGACGATGATCTTTAGACAAATGGAACTGTGGCGTTTTAGGTCGGAACCCTAGGCGCATCTTAAGATGTTTAAATCAGAGGAATGGTTTTTCAGAAAAAGCCATTCCATTGAAATGTGACTCGATAAAAAGAACTACATGGCTGTTTTGCAAAGTTCAGTAATTTCTTGCCATTGTTGTCTTCTAATTAATGATGACGGACAAATCCAGCTGCCACCCACAGCCATGACTTGATTAATTGAACGGTAGTTGTTTGCATTGTTCGCGTTGATACCGCCCGTTGGGCAGAAGCTTAAATGAGGGAATGGCCCCAACAGTGCTTGAAGCATGGGGATACCTCCAGCTTGTTCCGCAGGGAAAAACTTAAGTTCATTTAAGCCATACTCCTGAGCCAGCATAAGCTCAGAGGCTGTTGCTATGCCGGGCAAATATGGGACGGGCGAATCTTCAGAGTATTTGGCCAACGTGGGGGTGATGCCAGGACTGATTAGAAATTCGGCGCCTGAGTCTAAGCAACTTTCAAACTCTCGTTCGTTGGTTACGGTGCCTGCACCCACACATGCCCCTTCCACGTTTTCTTTGATGCGCTTGATCGCTTCTAAACCGTGTTCGGTTCTTAAGGTGATTTCCAAAAAGTTAACCCCACCAGCAACCAATGCTTGTGCCAGTGGTATGGCGTGATCAATTTCTTCAATCACAATAACAGGCAATACGGGTTTAAGACCTGGGCTGTATTGCTCTATTAATTGAGTGAATCGTTTTGTGTGATTCATGTCGGTTCCTTTTCTCCGTGTGGATTAAGCTTCTTCCCATTGAATACTGATTGCGCCTTGGCTGGTTGGGCCTACTGAATGGCGGAACACGGAGAACAACTCTCGTCCAATGCCTTGAACATGACCTGAAGGTTGTTGAGCAAAGGGACGCGTACTTAGATCACAGCCGGTGATGTTCAATGATCCTTCGTGGCAGTTCAGTTCGACCATGTCGCCTTCTTTAATTTGACTGATAGCACCGAGCTGCATCGCTTCAGGACACACGTGAAGCGCAGCAGGAACTTTGCCTGATGCCCCTGATAATCGACCGTCCGTTACCAAGGCCACGTGTTGGCCTCTGTCTTGGAGTATTCCTAATAAGGGCATCAGTTTATGGAGTTCGGGCATGCCATTGGCTTTAGGTCCCTGAAAGCGAACCACCGCAATAAAATCACCTGTTAGTTGTTCATCATGAAAGGCCTTAATGAAATCGGCTTGGTCATGAAAAACACGAGCAGGTGCTTTGATTACCCAATGTTCTTTGGGAACCGCCGATACCTTGATGATGGCATCGCCTAGATTTCCTTTGAGTCGCTTTATTCCCCCGACTGAGTCGAAAGGTTCTTTGGTGGGGCGAATGATATCTTTTTGTTCGTTTGGCTCGATTGGTTGGTACACAAGGGTTTGTTTCACCAGTTTTGCGCGTCTAGCGTAATCGCTTAAGGAATCCCCTACGACGGTGGTGACATCGTCATGAAGAAGACCCGACTCAAGCAGTTCAAAGATAACGCGACTGGTACCGCCTGCGTGATGGAACTGATTCACATCGGCTTGACCGTTAGGGTATACCCTTGCGATCAATGGGACGACGGAAGATAACTGATCAAAATCATCCAGCGTGATATGAATTCCCGCACATCGGGCGATGGCTGTTAGGTGAATGATGAGATTGGTCGAGCCTCCTGTGGCCATCAATGCAACCATGCCATTTACAATGGCTTTTTCGGAGATCACGTCCGCTATCGGGGTGTAATGGTTGGTCATTCCTGTAATTTCAGACACACGCTTGGCTGCTTGTTCAATGAATGCATGCCTTAAGCCTGAGTCAGGGGGAGTGAATGCCGAATCCGGCAGATGCAGCCCCATGACTTCCATCAGCATCTGATTGGTGTTCGCTGTTCCGTAAAAGGTGCACGTACCAGCGCTGTGATAAGACTTGGATTCCGATTCCAACAATTCGTCGTGACTGGCTTTGCCTTCTGCAAACTTTTGACGGGTGATGGCTTTTTCAGAATTACTGATTCCCGAGGGCATTGGGCCTGCTGGTACAAAGATGGTTGGTAAGTGCCCAAACCGTAAGGCGGCCATTAATAAACCGGGAACAATCTTATCGCAAACGCCCAAACAGAGCGTGCCATCAAATACATTATGAGACAGGGCAATGGCGGTGGATAAGGCAATGGTATCCCGACTGAATAAAGAGAGCTCCATCCCTGGTTGACCTTGGGTAATGCCATCACACATGGCAGGAACCCCTCCTGCCACCTGAGCCGTGTGCCCTAACCCTAATAGCGTGCTTTTTATCAGCTCAGGGTAGTGTTGGAAGGGCTGATGAGCCGATAGCATGTCATTGTAAGCGGTGACGATGCCAATATTTGCTTTGTTATGGCCTTGTTTCAGAATGATTTTTTCTTCTTCGTCCGAGGCTGCAAAACTGTGGGCCAAATTGGTACAGCTGAGTTGCGAACGATGAGGTTTGAGTTGTGCTTGCTCACGCATTTGACTCAAATAATGCGACCGAGAGGTATTGCTGCGTTCAATGATGGTATCAGTTACGTCTTGAACTGTTGGGTTGACGGTGTGCATCATGCTTTCCATGTTACTTTTTCCTCATACATCTGGACTCCAGCAAATCGTTACCGGACATTGTGCCTTATGAAGAATGTGTCCAATGGGGAGTTGTATTTCGTTGATGGTTTTTTTGGCTTGTTGGTACACCTGCCACTTGGTTTCACCCGTAAACAGAATGAAAATGTGCTCTGCATTTAATAGCGTTTGAAGCGTCAGTGTGATTCTGGAACCCTTACTTTCTGACTGGATGGTTGATACAGGGTCGTTTATGGACGCTGATAATGCGTGATCCAGCTCTACCGCATCAGGGAACAACGACGCCGTGTGGCCGTCTTCGCCCATTCCCAGTAAGACAACGTTAAGTGGTTTGGTTAATTGAGCTAGGGTAGGCGTCAAGCTGTTAGCGGCTTCACCAAACGGGCCGTCGGGTTTTAGATTGATTAGTTTGGCTTCTGCCGCGGAGTTTTGAGTCAAGTGCTCACTGAGCATTTTGTAATTACTGTCGTCATGATCGACAGAGACCCATCGCTCATCGGAAGGGCAAATCGTGACATGATCCCAAGCTAAATGCTGTTGGCTGAGTTGTTGATATAACGGCTTGGGTGTGTTGCCTCCACTGACCACAAAGCTGATGTGGCCATGGTGCTCAATGGCACTTCGCAAGTGATCTGCTAACTGTAGGCTCATACTCTCCATTAATTCATGGTGAGTTTGAAATATTTGTTCATGAAGTTTCATTGTGATGATCTCCTTAAACAAGTGAATTATTAATGCGTTTCTTGCCAGAGACGCCCGTCTTTAGCGAGAAGTAACGTAGCTGCTGCTGGCCCCCAAACTCCTCCATGATAAAATTCGGGTCTAGAACCGTGGTTTCTCCACGTTTGTAAAATGGGGTCAATCCACTTCCATGCGGTCAGTAATTCATCTTCGCGAAGAAACAACGTCGGGTTGCCATCAATGGCGTCTGCTAATAACCGCTCATAAGCATCCGGGACTCGATCTTCTCTGGCGTGCTCATCCGTTAAACTGAGAAGCACAGGTTTAACACTCATGCCTTTACCTACGCGTTTTTCACACAGTTGCAGCTTGATGCCATCGTCGGGTTGCAAACGGAAAATCAGCTTGTTTGCCATGGCGGAGGCATGTTGCAACTCGAAAACGGAATGCGGTACTTCTTTAAACTGAACCACAATTTCACAGGCTCGGTCGGGCAGTCGCTTTCCTGTCCTTAAATAAAAGGGAGTACCTGCCCAACGCCAGTTATCAATTTCGACTTTCATTGCGACGAAGGTTTCAGTATCGCTGTGGGGGTCAACGCCGTCTTCATTACGATATGATTGGGTTGGCTGACCGTTAAGAGAGCCTTCTTGATATTGGCCTCGAACCACATTTTCAGAGATGTGCTCGCCCACGAGAGGCTTCAAAGCTTTAAGTACTTTTACTTTCTCATCTCGAATGGATTCCGCATTTAATTGGGCGGGTGGTTCCATCGCAACCATACATAATAATTGTAGAAGATGATTTTGAACCATGTCTCGCATGGCGCCTGCTGATTCATAAAACCCTGCGCGTTGTTCAACGCCTAAGGTCTCTGCAATGGTAATTTGAATGTGGTCGATGTAACGCTGGTTCCATTGGTGTTCAAAGATGGAGTTTGCGAAACGCAATGCGAGTAGGTTTTGAACGGTTTCTTTACCAAGGTAGTGATCAATGCGGTAGATCTGATCTTCACGGCAGTACTTATCGACTTCTTTACAGACCTTTTTCGCGCTTTCGTGATCCATACCGATGGGTTTTTCGAGTACAACCCTTGCCTCGCCTTCAAGCAACTGGTGACTATAGAGATGCTGGCAAATGGTGCCGTATAGGTCACTGTGCGTTGCTAGGTAATAAACTTTGGTGGTGTTTGGTTCGGTAAAATAGTGTTTCAGTCGATCTTGATAACTGGTTGGATCGGTAATGTCCATTTGCGCATAGCTGATGCGTTTCGAGAAACTGATCCATGTGTCTTCGTTAAATAAGCCGTCCGATAAGTGCTCTTGAAGGGACGATTTGACGATGTCCAAGAAACCGTCCCGATCGTAATCACGACGGGCAACTGCAATGATTTTACCTTCGGTATGAATACGTTGATCAAGATGAAGGCAATACAGTGAAGGAATGAGCTTTCGGAGAGATAAATCCCCCGCAGCCCCAAATAAAATTAATTCAAACGCTCGTGATGGTACTGGCATAACGTCTCCTGCAAGGCGGCATTGTTTACAGGTGCATGAGGACACACTGGAAACCGTATTGCCGATGATGGACGTACAACTGATTCTTAGATTTAACTTATAAAATAATAAATGGTTCTGATTAAGTTTAGATGACTTGTTACAGCCAAAAGAAAAACAACTAAGAATTACTCGTCACTACACTCGGTAATTGAATAAGTATCTGATTACCATGCCATAATTAAATTGATCTGAGCAAGGGGCATTTTGGGACACAGTAGAGGTTTAAGAAGCAAAACGTTCTCAAAAAAAGAACTGGGTTATCCCCTGACTTATATCAGCGTCTCATTCTCCGTGTTTGTTAACCTTTAATAATACAAAGTGATTCAGGCGGGTATTTTTTCCGGATGATGTCATTCGATGGTTGATGGGTGTTTTACTATGAATTCAATATCAAAAACGGTACGGCGGTGTGGTGCTTTTCTGATTTCAGGCGTCATCGCCTTAGGCATTACAGGGTGCAGTGGCCATCCCGGCGCAGGTAATTGGGACGCAGATTCCAGCTCGTCTAATGAATATCAGCGCTTAGAAATAACCTTTGATGGAACGGGAGAACTCGTCCCAAAGGAGTCTCAAGTCTCTGTATTACGATGCGTGTGGCAGGCGTCGAGTGCGGAGACCATTGGTATTAAGTGCAAGTCGTCTGATGCTTCGGTGGCCGATGTCGAGTTTGAAATGACCATTGAAAACAGTGCTCTAGGTGAAAGTAATAAAGCGACGCTGGTTTCTTCTAATCGAGTCGTGGCCGAGTTCGTTCGAGCACCATTTACTAAGAAATCCTTCGGACAAGAGTAATCCTTAGGATGATATTTCAGAGAATACTTCCTTTTAGTTGGTTATGGTTAGCATGGGTACTGCTGGCGTTGGGAATGGAATCAAACGCTGAAACTTTAAATGAAGGACAGTACGTTCCTACGTTTTGGCTTAATCACCATGAAGGCGGTTCAATAAAAGCGCGGCATCAAGACGCGTTGGCAAGATGGTTCCAACGTGAGCATTGCCCATTGAAGATTGAGTTGGGAGTTGGAAAGAAAAAAGACGCTGCATTCCTGTTTGATGTTCGGGAGAAAAAATCCAATGAATTCAGTCGTCTTTGGCTGAGGGCTCGAACGGATGATCCCAGTCCTTTAACCGTTCATTGGCTAGTTAAGTCGAGCCTGTTTTTAGAGGATCTATCCAGCCTAAAGGGTGAACGTGTTGCTTTGTTTGATGAGCAATCCCTATCAGGTTACCAGCTACCTATGCGCCTTTTGTTGAAATCAGGTGTGAGCGCCAAAGACATTAGTGTGTATGGCGTATCTGAATATCAAGGCGCAATGGCGTTGCTGCTGCATGGGGATGTTATGGCTGCAGCGTTTCCTTCGCCGTTAATGTCTCGATGGTCTGACAAAAATAGTCTTGTGAGTTTAGGCATCAGTGATGTGACTCTTATTTCAGGTATTTGGTTGATGTCCGAATTAAATAAGGAGACTAAAAAAGCCTGTAAGAAAGCATTTTTGAAATTGTCTCGAAATAGCCGAAGAGACCAAAAAATGCGGGTTTTTCCTGAGTGGTTAATCGGATTTGAGGCAGTGACGTTGCACAATAGATAAAAAAGTAATCTCCGCTTACATTCTAATAACGAACCGTTGCTAACATCGTCTTGTTGATTGCATTAATAGGGTTCACACTTACTGTATGAATTTTGATCTATTGAGGTGAGGTATGACGGTCAATTTTAGTACGGGTGCGCAACAAGCTGCTTTTTCGCGAAATAGCATCCAAAATGACCCAAGTCAGAACTTTCAACGTATTAGTTCAGGCAGTCGAATAAACTCAGCCGCTGACGATGCGGCCGGATTGGTCATTGCCACCGAGTTCGATGCGTCGATTAGCGGTACCGAGCAGGCCATTCGCAACAGCAACGACGCCATTTCGTTAAGCCAAACGGCAGAAGGTGGTGTGAGTTCGATTCAAGACGATCTTCAACGCATCCGTGAATTAGCGGTGCAATCCTCAAACGGCACGCTGAATGATCAAGACAGACAAGGATTACAAGCCGAAGTAGATCAGTTGGTAGAAAACATCAGTGAAACCATTTCGAACAGTGATTTCAATGGCGTTTCTCTGTTGAACGATGACTCGAACGTTGATTTTCAGGTTGGTCCTGACGCGGGTGACACGTTAACGTTGGAGCGGGGCAATCTTGAGCAGCAATTAGATGACTTGGGTGTTAATGACATCGACATCAGTACTCAAGCGGGGGCGAGTGCCGCGCTTGATGTTGTTGATGAGGCGTTGGATGTGACGTCTGAAACGGCAGAGAATTTCGGTGCAAATCAGAACCGATTGGAATCCACCATTAATAACTTGTCCATTTCCGTGGAAAATGAATCTGCCGCAAAAAGTCGAATTGCTGACGCAGACTTAGCCAAAGAGATTTCAGATTTGGCAGCGAAGCTGGTGAAAGAGCAAGCACAAACCTCGGTTCAGGCGCAGTCTAATGATAACTTTAAGATCATGCTGAGGTTGTTTGAAGCATAAGACTTTATCTGTATTGATCAACATTTGAACCTATCAAAAAGAGCTTCCATAGCTCTTTTTTATTTGAGTAATCTCTAATGGAAGTGATGACTTTTTTTGTTAATCCGTGATTGGTTTCTCATAAGCACTTTTCGCATTATCAAGAGACGTGTACAGTTCTCTCTGGTGTTGCGTGCTTCTATTATTTGATGGGTAAATGGGGATGACCATTGAGCGCAGGAAGCAATCATGAAATATAAAAAGGATTATTTTCAATGTCTTCTCAATCGTTTATCAAAAAAACCGTCATTGGTTCTTTGCTGGCTCTTGTGACAGCCGTTTCAAGTGTTGCTGTTGCAGCAGATAAAAGTTCATACGTATTAGCGACGGCGTCGACGGGGGGAACGTATTACCCTGTGGGCGTGGCGCTGGCGACCTTGACCAAAGTGAAGTTGGAACCAAAGCATAAGATTTCCATGTCAGCGATTAATTCTGCAGGTTCAGGCGAGAATGTAAAGTTATTGGCGGAAAATCAGGCGCAATTTGCCATTCTTCAGGGGCTTTACGGTGCTTGGGCTTGGGATGGAACCGGACGATTAAAGGCATCGGGTGAGCAAAAGAATTTACGTTCTGTTTCTATGTTATGGCAGAACGTTGAGCAGTTTGTGATAAAGAACGAGTTTGCTAAAACAGGAACCGCGAAAGATCTGACAGGTCTTTCGGGTGAGAAATTCTCCATCGGTAAAAAGAACTCGGGCACAGAAGGCTCTGGTCGCCAGATTCTATCGGGCTTAGGTGTGGACACCGATGCGATTAATATGGCGTATTTAGGCTACGGTGGCAGTGCCGATGCTTTGCAAAACGGTACGATTCAGGGGATGAACATACCGGCGGGAGTACCAACCAGTGCAGTGACTCGTGCATTTGCGGCTAACGGTAAAGGTATTCAGATCTTGAACTTTACGGATGAGCAAATCCTTAAAGCCAACAACGGTATGAAGCTATGGACGCGCTTTGTGATTCCTGCAAATACTTATCCGGGCCAAACCGAAGCGGTTAACACTATGGCTCAGCCAAATTTCTTGGCAGTGCGTGATGATATTTCAGAAGACGATGTGTACTTGATTACCAAAACCATGTACGAAAGCTTACCTTTCTTGAGCGCCATTCATAAAGCAACGAAAGCGATGAATATTGAGAAAGCCATTGCTGGCTTGCCTTTACCACTACACGCGGGTGCTGCGAAGTATTATCGTGAAGTGGGTTTAGACATCCCAGAGCACTTGATTGCTCAATGAGTCTTTCTTAAGGTCTTTGAGCCTTTGTGAACTGGCAGTCTGAAGTATGTCTTCAGGCTGCTTTTCATAGTGTCATTACTCTTCAAATAACGGCGTTACTATGTCTGCGGATACCTCATCCATTTTGGAACATAAGACTTTCATTACTCGCTTTGTGTATTGGATGGCCGTGCTGTTTGCGTTGGCTCACGTATACGCTAATACAATTGGTACATTTTCAGAGTTGTGGGTATCGGCTTTGCATTTCGGTGGCTTTGCATTATTAACGGCTTTGATCGTACCTTTGGTGAAGTCTTCTGAGGTACATCGTCGATCTAAATGGCAGCTTGGTGTGGATCTCTGTATTGGTATTGCAGCAGTCGCATCGACAGTGTATTTGGTGTTGTTTGAAGATGCTTTGTACGCACGAGGCGTGAATTTTAACACTGGGGATTGGGTGGCTTCGATTACCGCCATTTTAGTGTCTATGGAAATGGCGCGCAGGACGGCTGGTTGGTTCATTCCTGTCCTGATCGCTATTGCGTTGAGTTATGTCTTTTGGTGGGGGCAATACGTCGATGGGGTGTTTGGCTTTCCCGGCTTGAGCTTGGAAACGGTGTTGTATCGCAGTTATTTCACAACTGAAGGTATGTTCGGCCAGATCGCTCGAATTTCTTGGACGTTTGTGTTCATGTTTATTTTGTTCGGGGCTTTTTTAGTTCGTTCCGGTGCAGGCGACTTTATTATCGATTTATCTCGTTCTGTGGCAGGTAAAATGATCGGTGGGCCAGGCATTGTTGCTGTTATTGGTTCTGGGTTAATGGGCTCTGTATCGGGGTCATCCGTTGCGAACACTGTATCAACAGGGGTGATTACGATTCCGTTGATGAAGCGGGCAGGTTTTCCACCAACGTTTGCAGCAGGCGTCGAAGCAGCGGCTTCGACGGGTGGGCAGTTGATGCCGCCGGTCATGGGTGCGGGTGTGTTTATTATGGCGTCTTACACACAAATTCCTTACCTTGATATTATTGCTTACGCTTCTTTACCTGCATTATTGTATTTTTTATCCGTGGGTTATTACGTTCGGGTGGAAGCGCAAAAACGACAAACACAAATCATTGATGAAAGTATTTCAACCCCATTAGAGGTCTTCAAAAAAGGTTGGTACAGCTTGTTACCTTTGGCGGTTTTGGTTGCGTTACTTATTTATGGTTTTACGCCGACGTACGCGGCGGGTTTAAGTATTCTCTCTGTGATTGCGGCTTCTTGGTTCGGACCAAAGCCGATGAAAGTGAACGATGTGTTGGATTCTCTGGCACAGGGCTCGATGAACATGGCCACGACCTCCATGCTGTTGATTGCGGTAGGCTTGATCGTCAATGTCGTTGCGATGACGGGCATTGGTAATGTTTTTTCGTTGATGGTGACGGATTGGGCTGGCAACAGCTTGTTGATTACGGTGTTGCTGGTGGGGCTTGCTTCTCTGATTTTGGGCATGGGTTTACCCGTGACGGCATCTTACATTGTTCTGGCCACGCTTTCGGCACCCGCAATATATGGTTTGATTGCAGAAAACTACCTTATTGAGATGATCATGGCTGGGCAGCTACCGGAGGCAGCCCAAGCGATATTCATGTTGGTGGCACCGGATCAATTGGCGGCGCTAAGCCAGAGCATGACTCTGGAACAAGCGGAAGCGCTACTGGGGCAAGTCCCTGTGGATTATAAAATGCAGTTGATTGAATTGGCGCTGGCGCCTGAATTTTTAGCGATGATTCTATTGACCTCTCACATGATTATTTTTTGGTTGTCGCAAGACAGTAATGTGACTCCTCCCGTATGTTTGACTGCGTTTGCGGCAGCGGCCATTGCTAAAACGCCCCCGATGAAGACCGGTTTAATGGCTTGGAAAATAGCGAAAGGTTTATACATTGTGCCTTTGTTGTTTGCTTACACTCGCTTTATTGGAGGATCAATGGCTGAAATACTGGAAGTTTTCGTCTTTGCTGCAATTGGGTTGTACGCTCTTGTTGGATTTGTGGAGGGGCATTTGGAAGCCCCTTTGATGTGGTATCAGCGTTTGCTGTGTGGTGTAGCGGCCTTACTGATGATTTGGCCTCATCAAATGGTGGGGGTGAGCGTACTGGGCGCTCTGGTGTTTATGGTGATTTTCGGCATGAACTATCGAGTGCGTAAAGGAATCAACCTGACCGCTGCTTAATTAACATAACCAACGCTTAATGAAACAGCGCCGCTTTTTTTGCATAGCCCTCCGCTATGTAATCGATCAGCAATCGAGTCTTTTCAGGTAAGTACTTACTGTATGGGTAGACCGCATAAATGGGTAACTCTTTACTGGAATGCGTTGCCAGAAGCTCGACTAGTTTTCCTGAACTTAATTCTTTGTGAACCAATAACCTCGGGGTGTAGATGATGCCATGCCCTGCAATGGCGGCTTTTTTAAGCGCTATTTGATTGTTAGAACTGACATTGCCTGAGACTTTGATGCTGTATTGCTTTTTGCCTTCTTTAAACAACCAATCGTTGGTGCCCGTTTCCATATAAGTGTAAGTCAGGCAGTTATGTGTCAGTAAGTCTTGGGGGCGTTGCGGTGGGCTCTGATTTTTTAAATAGTCAGGACTGGCACTGACCACCCATTTAGATTGCACCAGCAACTTAGCAATTAAACTTGAATCAGGAAGGCTGGCGGTTCGAATCGCTAAGTCGACGCCTTTTGAAATTAAGTCCACCTGATGGTCTTCTAGCCGTAACTCCACTTTGACCCTTGGGTATTTTTGACAAAACTCCGCCACCAATTCGGATATTAAATACTCGCCAGAGATGGTCGGGACACTCAGACACAGAGACCCCGACGGTTCACTGCTGACTTCAGTGACTGCTTTGATGGCGGTTTCAACCGATCGATCTACCTCTTGAGCGTGTTGATAAAGCAGCTGTCCTTCTTCGGTTAATTTCAGTGTACGCGTCGTTCGATGCAGCAACTGAACTCCCAGATGTTGCTCCAGTTGAGCGATGTGTTTACTGACAACGGAATTGGTCATGCCTGCACGCTCAGCCGCTTGGGTGAATGAGCCTGTTTCGACGACTTTATGGAATAACAATATACGGTCTGCAAGATTCATAGTGCTCTGTTTTTTTTAATTATGTGATTTTAAGAAATAATGAAATTCTTTATATCTATATATCAATGAATTGTGTCTGCGTAAAGTAGCGCTATCTAAAAGGGACAGGGCTGACGCTTTGTTTTTCCATTTGATTTTTAAAGACCGAATAAAGAGGGCGTTCTGGATGAAGAAGATATTATTGTTAGCTGGCGATTACGTTGAAGATTACGAAATCATGGTGCCGTTTCAAGCGTTACAAATGGTGGGCCATCAAGTCAGCGCAGTTTGCCCTGATAAGATCGCAGGTGACACGGTAATAACCGCTATTCATGATTTTGAGGGTGATCAAACTTACAGTGAAAAGCCGGGCCATCGGTTTGAATTGAACGCAAGTTTTGATGACATCAATGTGGAGGCGTTTGATGCCTTAGTGATTCCTGGTGGTCGTGCGCCTGAGTATCTTCGTTTGAATAAACGTGTATTAGATATCGTTGCGCATTTCATGATAAAGAATAAGCCTGTAGCCGCTGTATGCCACGGAACTCAATTATTAACAGCAGCGGGTGTTTTGAACGAGCGTACATGCACTGGCTACCCTACGGTCGCTCCTGAGGTGATTGCTGTCGGTGGTCAATACGAAGAAATAGCTGTGGATGATGTGCTGGTGGATGGGAATTTAGTGACTGCGCCTGCTTGGCCTGCGCACCCTAAATGGTTAGCCGCATTTTTAGCGATACTTTAATTGCTGCCGGATCATTATTGCAAAATGAGGAGAGGTGCAACGTGTTACAAGGCTTGGCGCTAACGATTGGGTTTTATGGGGTAGGTGAATTGACTCAGGAAGGTTTGGGAATCCCTGTACCGGGCTCAATCATTGGTATGTTGTTCCTCTTTGTTTATTTGGTGTTCCGAAAACAGGTGTCTGAGTCACTCCAGCAAAGCAGTCAGTTGTTGATTAAGAACTTAGCGTTACTGCTGATACCCAGTTCTGTAGGGGTTATCACATGCGCTGCATTGGTGGAAAAACAAGGATTAGCCATGGCGTTTACGCTAAGCATTTCCATTGTGTTTTCTTTAATCATGACCGCTTGGTTATTGTCTCGACTTAGCCTGAATCGCAGCTAGTGGTATGGACATTATTGATTTAGTCACGAGCAATCAGAAAAACATACTCTTATTTTTACTCACGGTAAGCGCATTCTTGCTAGCGAGTTATGTGTATCGTAAGGGAAATCAACATGTTCTTCTGCAACCTTTGCTTATTAGCGTTATTTTGGTGGTCGGAGCGTTGTTAGTATTCGAAATACCTTATGCTCAGTATATTGCTCCCAATAAACTACTGCAGTGGTTAATGGGGCCTGCGGTGGTTTCATTAGCAATCCCTATGTATCAAAACCTCACTCACATTCGGCAATGGTTGCCGATGGTTCTTGTTACGATTGTTGTATCCGCTGCGTTGGGGGTTGTTGTGACAGGGGCGATCTCACTTGCTATGGGGTTTGAATTCAGTACGCAAGTGGCGATGGTGACTAAGTCTGCAACGACGCCCATAGCACTGTCGATTAATGAGGTGTTGAAAGGGCACCTTGCTCTGGCTGCTCTGGTCGTTATGTTTACAGGACTTCTGGGAGCGGTGATTGGGCCGACGCTATTGAATCAATTTGGATTTGATGACCATCGAATTCAGGGGGTTGCTTTAGGGCTTACGTCCCATGCTATAGGCACTCAAAAAGCGATGGAGATCAGTCCCGTTTGTGGTGCATTTTCAGCGTTAGCGATGACCTTAACTGGGGTCTTTTTGTCTATTTTTCTTCCCCTTGTTGACTACTTTTTGACTCGTTAATGTTGAGTTAACCTGTATTAATCCATTCATGCTGTTCTCTAAAATCAGTTATACACAGATTCTGTGGATAAAAGTGTTGGTAAGTTATTAGGAATACTCTAAGCGCCTGTTTTAATGGGCTTTTTGTGTTTTGTTTCAAAAATGCACAGTTATTTATAACTTGTTGTAAAACAATGGGTTATGTTGTGTTTGTGTTTGTTATTGAGTCTTTTTGATAGAGGGCTCTAAATATAATTGAAACATGCGTTTCAATGTTAATAAAGATGGAATTAAGCATTGACTTTGTTTGAATGTGTCTTAAATAGTGTGACTTATTTATCACGCTGGTTTTAAAGTAATCCACAATACCTGTGGGTAACTTAGTTGATAAGCTATGGTAAAGCGACTGAAAGCCTTATTACTATTGATCTGAGGCGGGTTGTTACATTATTGCTCAATTGTGGTTAATCTCTTCTAATTTCATAATGTTGTTGAAGTTATTCAGAAAAAACTTAAAAAGCCCTATTTTAATAAGATCTGTGTATTGCGAGGAGTATCGGAAGTTTTCCACAATGGGGCTGGTGTCCTATCAGTCCTTTGATTATTTTAAGCCTGTGCATTTCTTATCCAGTCCGTTTCGGATATTCATATCGTCTCACCTCTTGAGTCATGCTTTTAAAGTAAGATTAAAAGAAGGTATTCTTACGCGATTTTATTAGGCTTTGCTTTCAGGTCGTTTTGTTTTCAGACAGCTTTACTTTCAGACAGTTAAGAAGGATCTAGTGAGTGGACATCTCAGGGTTAACCGAACAATTGCTTTCGTTAATATATCAAAATAAGGACACTCCCCCCGTTCAAGGACTAAATCTGTTTCACAGCCAGGAAGATCAAAACTTGCGAGCGGTGCCTATTGTCCATCCCTCCGTTATTTTGGTGTTGAGCGGCAGTAAACAAATTACGTCAGAGAAAGGCGAGACTGTTTTAATTTCGGCAGGAGAGGGTGTTTTAGTGCCGGGCAATAGCCAGTTAACGATGGTGAATTTTCCTGATGATGTTATTGACCATTACTTAGCGGTTGCGTTAACCATTCAACCAAACTTATTGAACCGATTTCTTAGGGATTTTCATCCAGAGGTGGAAAAGCCCGAATCCTCAGTGATCGGTTTGACTCCGGAGTTAGTATTGCACTTAAATCACTGGGTACAGTTCAGCGAACTCTCCGAAATGAGTAACGCTCAAATAGAGTTGAATATTTTGAGCTTGCTTTCGATTTTAGCGAACCACGCATCGCTCTCGAATTTACAGACACCCCAGGGTTTAAGCTGGAAACAAAAACTCTTCAATCATCTTCAAAGTGACTTATCAAAGAATTGGACGCTAGAAGAGGTGTGTTCAGATCTAGGCACAAGTGCTTCCAGCTTACGTCGGCATCTCCAGAATGAAGGTTCGGGTTTTCGGGAGTTGTTAGAAGATGCTCGTTTAGTTTCTGGTTTGTGCACACTTCAAGAGACCTTTTGGCCTATTTCTCAAGTCGCTCAATCGGTGGGCTATCAGAGTCAGTCTCGGTTTAGCGAACGGTTTAAGCTTCGTTTCGGGCTCTCACCCAGTGAGCTTCGAAAAACAAGGGAACGTTAATTTCCTTTTGTCAGGTTGCTTGAAGGTTAGGTTGGTGTTTTCAGGAGAAAAGTTGGCGCTTGAAAGCGAATACCGAGTTTTTCACTGAGATAGGATAGTGGCTCAATTTAAGGAGCCACTCATGAAATCCATCTTTTTATCTACGGCACTTGTTGCCTCATTACTTTCGCCAATAACCAGCGCATTCGAATTAAAGAGTGATGACATTCAATCCGGAAAGATGATGTCGAAAACGCAAGAATTCACCGGCTTTGGTTGTGATGGTCAAAATAAATCCCCCCAGTTAATGTGGAATAACCCTCCTGAAGGTACAAAAAGCTTCGCTGTAACAGCATACGATCCGGATGCGCCCACAGGCAGTGGTTGGTGGCATTGGCTTGTGTATAACTTACCTGCGAGCACTAATAATTTGCCTTCTGGCGCAGGTGGTGTTGATCAAAATGACTTACCTTTAGACGCGGTACAAGGAAGAAACGATTACGGTCAGTTTGCTTTCGGGGGCGCGTGTCCACCTGAAAATCATGGGCCTCATCGCTACCAATTCACTGTTTATGCTCTGGATGTGGAGCATTTGTCTCTGCCCAAGGAAAGCTCTGCGGCATTGATCGGGTATATGCTGAATAGCCATAAAATTGAAGCGGTAGAAATAGAAGCGCTTTACCAAAGGTAATTTAAAACTCTGTGTATAACTTTGTAGATAAGTTGTTATAAAGCCCTTGAAAGTCTGCCTTTCATTGGCTTTATATGTTTAAGAGGCTACTTGTATTTTGAGTTTCAAGTGTTTTTAGTTTTGAATGTTATAAGACGGTATTGTTCTGCTTGTGATATTATCGAGGAATTAGCTGAACTGATACGGTTTAAATTAATCGTTCATAACAGTGTTCCAAAATTGATCTAAATCATAGTGATATTAATAGAACCATTTATCCTAAATGCAGTCTTCAGTTAAGGTTTTATAAAAATAGCGACCTACGTTTGGTGTTAGGTTGCTGCTGGAGGTATTTATTTTTGGGGGGATTATGGATCTAAATGAACTTGCTCTCTTTGTTGAAGTAGTCGATCAGAACGGTTTTACTGCTGCAGCAAAACGTCTTGGTTTGCCAAAATCAAACGTGAGTCGTCGTATTTCACAATTGGAAGATTCTTTGGGTGTAAAACTACTTGAGCGCACGAGCCGGTCTGTTGCCATGACGGAAGTGGGCGAAGTGGTTTATGAGCGATGCAAGCAGAACATCAGAGACCTTCAAGAAACCGAAAGCTTGATACCTGAACTACAAAATAACCCTCGTGGCCGTTTGCGTATTGAAGCGCCGGGTGAGTTCGGTATTTTTTTCATGGGGAATGTGATTGGCGAATTCTCAATGAAATACCCGGATATTGATATTCACTGTGAAACGGTCTTCGAAGAAGGCAATATCATTGAGGATAAAATTGATCTCGCTATCCGGGCTAGCTTGGGTAATTTGCCTGACAGCAGTTTTATTGCTCGTAAAATTGCCGAGCCGACACGCAGCATTTATGCCTCACCTCATTATTTAAATCGTAGAGGTACGCCGAAGACGGTAGAAGATTTGGCTGAGCATGATTTAGTCGAAAACGCCCAAGGTCCGACGTGGAGATTCGACGGGGATAATGGCCCTTTTGATATTCAGTTGAACTCTCGAATTAAGAGCAACAGCGTCACTATGAAACGAGATGCTATGGTGGCGGGCGCTGGAATCAGTGTGTTGCCCGATTTAATGGCGCATGAAGCCGTTCAATTAGGGCAGCTGGTCAAAGTTGATTTGGATTACAAGCCCGTAAGAAGTGAGATTTATGCCATTTATACAAGCCGACGACACATGCCAGTGAAGTTAAGGTTGTTCTTGGATTTCTTTTCGAAAAAGATGGAAGACGATACGCGCTTATCCTTATCAGGAGGCCTGGGTTAACATTTAATTTATATAGATTTCTTTCTAATATGAGTCGCTTTGTAAAGGATGGACTACAGTTACATCTAAAGTGATCATATTGGAGAGGTTATATGGATATCCGCCTTAAGAACGCGCTTATTTTTTTTATATGCTGCTTGATGCCCGTTCATTCAGTGTTTGCAAATGAGTCTGCCCCTAGTGAATTGACCTTTGGCTTGTATCAGTCGGATAAAGCGTCTGAAATGCACCGTAAGTTTAAGCCTTTAATTGATTACCTTTCTGATGAAGTGTCTCGTATCTCTGATACGCCGACGCAATTTAAGTTAAAAATCTATAAATCCTATCAAGGCGCTAATGATGCATTGGTGGAAGGTGATGTGGATTTTGTGCGATTTGGGCCAGCGTCTTATATTTTAGCTAAGGAGAAGCAGCCTAATGTCCAACTGTTGGCCATGGAAGAGAAAAAGGGGAAGACCCGTTTTAATGGGTTGATCGTAGTGGCTACCAACAGTTCGATACAAAGCTTAGCGGATTTAAAAGGGCATAGCTTTGCGTTTGGTAATATAAACTCGACCATTGGCCGTTATCTTGCTCAGTCTGAAATGTTAAAGGCTGGCGTCGATGCATCTTCTTTATCAAAATCTGAGTTTCTAGGTCGTCATGACAAAGTGTTCAAAGCGGTGGAGTTAGGCGACTTTGATGCTGGCTCACTTAAAGAATCAACCTTTAAGAAAATGAACAAATCGGATCAACTACGCGTCTTACACAGTTTTGAAAACGTGACTAAGCCTTGGATTGCTCGTGCAGGTTTGCCTTCCGATACCTTTACGGCTTTATCGACCGCATTGATTGAGCTGTCAGATCCAAAAATCTTAAAAAAATACAAAGTTTCTCGGTTTGTACCCGTAACGGATAAGGACTATCAGTACGTTCGTGAGGGGATGAATAGGGCTAAGACGTTTTAATGGAAGAAACTCGTACTAATTGGAGAGAGCACATTGCCCCAGGTTTGGGGATAACTGTATTGGGTGCGCTGTTATTATTATTTGCACTGGCTCTCGCCGTGAGTATTTTTTATACCATCAGTGGTGAGAAAGAGATCTTGCGCCAACAGATGGACAGTCAAGGTAACAGTCTGGCTCAAGCCTCAGCTATCTTTGCCACAGAGTCGCTGTTGATTGAAGATTACCCTGTGTTGAGCACTTATACCGAAGGGTTGCTTCGGCATTATCCTGATTTAAATTACATTCTTATAAAAAGAGTTGATCAAAAAGTTGTGGCGAACTCTTCTCGCCCTATGGATAAGCCCACCAACGTGAGCCGGTACTTTTCAAATGTAGTGGTGGATGAAGATTTAATTGGCAGGATTGAAATAGCAATATCCACTGCGAATTACGATGCCTTTGTTGCAGATCACCTTCAGAAAATGGTCATTCAGTCCGTCATTATATTTTTGGCATTGGCGTTTTCATTATTTGTCTTCTTTAGAAAGATGATCACCGATCCGTTGCACCATTTGGTCGATCAAGCCAAACATTTGAGTAAAGGGGGTTTGAATCATTCCATTGAAGTGGAGGCCAAAGGTGAGCTGAGGCAACTAGCGACAGTCTTGAATAGTATGCGTATTAGCCTAAAGGAATCCTACGATGACATTACTGAACAGAATCGTTTTCTCGATCATCGGGTGGCAGAGCGAACCAAAGAACTGCGAGACGCTAATGCGAAGCTGGTTGAAACGCACTCTCAATTACTGCAATCAGAAAAGATGGCGGCCATTGGTCAATTGTCAGCCGGTGTTGCCCATGAGATAAATAACCCGATAGGCTTTGTAAGCTCCAATGTCTCTGTGCTGTCTGATTGGTGTCAGAGTCTCATCAAATTAATAAAGTCTTATGATCAGTCTGCTCAGGGAAGTGATTCGATCATGTCAGAGATCAATGCGCATAAACAAGAAATTGACTTTGATTACATAAAAGAAGAAATTCCACAGCTCATGCTGGAGACCATTGACGGCTTGAACCGCGTTGCCACCATAGTAGGTGATCTTAAGAATTTTGCTCATGTGGATGATATGGCGTGGCAACAAGCCGATCTACATGAAGGAATAAATTCAACCTTAAATATCGTGAAGAATGAAGTGAAATACAAAGCGGAGGTTGAGCTTAAGTTTGATGCAATACCTTTGGTTGAATGTTTGCCTTCTCAAATAAACCAAGTGTTTATGAATCTAATCGTAAATGCAGCGCAATCCATTGAGAAGAAAGGGCTGATTACCATTAAAACGGAATCACTCGAGTCTTGGGTGTGCATCAGTATTTCAGATACAGGGAAGGGAATTCCTGACAGTGATTTGGACAGAATCCTTGAACCTTTTTATACGACAAAACCCGTAGGCATGGGTACTGGCTTAGGTTTAAGTGTTTCTTATGGAATAATCAAAGCGCACCATGGTCGTATTGAAGTTGAAAGCGAGTTAGGCAAAGGCACGACATTTCATCTTTGGTTGCCAGCGAAACAGCCGGAGGATGTGGATAAAGATTAACAGAAATTGATTAGATCTTTTTTAGTTATTTGTCTTATCATTCATTCATTCCTACTTTATTCTTTATTAAAGAAAATTTACTTTCTCTGAAGTATTTCAATTGATTTCGTGACAAAGGATGTCCAATGAAGAACGAAAGTTCGTTCGTAGTCGTATCGACGGGTAAATTAGCACCCGATTTTTCCCTTGAGTTAGTTCTGAGCAAGCTTACTAAAACCTTTAAATTATCAAGACAGGCAGCAATGTCTGTAGTCAAAACTGAAAAGATAGTGAAGCAAGGCTTGTCTATTGATCAGGCGAAGCAATATAAGAGGGCCTTTATCCAGTGTGGCTTAATCATTGATATTTATTCCGAAAATAGCACTGAACTGGATGTATTGAAGCATAAGCTAACATCGGAGAAAAGGAATCAGAGAATATCAGAGCTGCTTCAAGGAGATACGGTACGCTTTTCTACAACGACAATGTATCAATTTGGTTTAGTCGCAACAGGTTTTTTATCTCTTATTGCTCCTTTGCTATACCTCAGCATCATAGGACTGATCGTGTTGGGAACTGTTTGGCTAGGAATGAACATGGGTTATATGGGGTGGTTTGATAGTACTCCGAATGTATTAAAGCCTTGGGTCTACATTACTCCTATATTTACAGGGACTGTTTTTAGTTTTTTCCTTATACGGCCTATATTTTTTCGTACGTCTGACAAGCTACCTGGATACGAACTAGTTAAGGCTAAAAATCCTGTGTTCTATACCTTAGTTGAAAAATTATGTGATCGCTTAGGACAGCCATATCCAGTAGCTATTCGCGTAAATAATGATGTGAATGCGTTTGTATCACCGAGGAAGGGACTGATTTCATTATGGCGTAGGCAGTTGGTTTTGACTGTAGGGATGCCTTTGTTTGCAGGAATGAACAGTCGACAGCTGGTGGGGGTGTTGAGCCATGAATTTGGTCATTTTTCTCAAGTATCCTCGATGACTACTAATTATATGATTAACAGTGTAAATCATTGGATGTCTTCTCGAATTTGGTACAGAGACCCTTGGGAAAGTCGTTTGTTGAATTGGCAGGAAAAAGATATTCACATTGGAATCACATTGATGTGTTGGTTGACCCGTCAGTTAATATCTTTTTCTAGAGAAGTTCTAAAGAAGTTTTACGAATTTAATTTGTATGTTTCTAAGTGGATGTCTCGTCAAATGGAATATGATGCTGATCGCTATGAAAGCTATATTTCTGGAAGTGAATGTTTTGGTGATACCGCGCTTGAGCTTCGGAAACTGGACCTTGCCCATAATATTTTTAATCACCTTAATCGAGACGCTTGGAATAGCAATAAGTTGATAGATAACATTCCTATGGGAATTGCTCACGAGTATTCAAAACTAGAGAAAAAGCACTTTGATTATATTGATGAACAGATGAGCAAGGGGACTTCGAATTGGTGGGACTCCCATCCTGCTGATACAGATAGAGTAAAACATGCGAAGTCGCTCGGCTTTGAAGGTGTCTGGACGGACATTACTCCAGCAAAACAACTCATAGGAAACTTTCAAGAGCTCGCTAAAAGGGTGACCTTGAATGAATACCGAGATCGTCATATTGAAGGTATCGAAGATTACTTAGTGAGTTATCAGCAGGTAGTGGAAGATGATGAACAAGAGAGAAGAGAAAAAGACGCGTTAGAAACTTTTCAGTTTGGCCAAGCATCCTATCGTTGTATATTTTTTCCTGATGGAGTGAAACCTCATCGTAATCTCAAATTGACTATCCAGTCATTAGCTGAGATGAGTGAGCAATGGGAGCAAGCAAGTTCAGACTACTGGAGTGGTCGGAGTGAGGCTTCAGAAGCCATTATGGCAAAAGTTTACTTGGAATCTGGGATGGATATATCTCCTGTCGATTGGGGCGTGTCTGGGAATAACATTCGAGCTTGTGATGATAAAATAGCTTCCGCCTCATTACGTTGGGGGAATTCAAAAGAAAGATTGAGAAAGGTAGATGCGTTACTTCTTCAACGAATGGTCAATCTTATGCCTCATATGTCTCCTGAAGAGCAAAGCATGTTGAATCATCAGATTCAATTTTTCAAATTGCTTGAGAGAACTGAGAATTATTGGCTAGACATGCGACGTTATGTTTGGATGCTGGATTTAATGCTTAGAGAAGACGAAGATGATCTTGATGATTTAGCTAAGATGATCGAGCGTTATAAAGTTTTTTGTCAGGAATCATTAAATGGCTTTATCTCGATTATGTCAGATAAAACAGTAGCTATTAGTAATCATGAGGATAAAACGTTTGGGTGGTGGTTCCGTGAGTGGTGTGGCGATTATCAAGTGGAAGATGGCTGCACTGCATGGCGAGTATATGATGTCACTGATCGAGTAAATAAGCTGCTGTTCTATTTAATTGACCGTACGTCTTCTTCAATTGCATTTACTTGTTTGGAAATGGAGAAGAAGCTGGGAGTTTCTTCTGATAAAGAGCTTAAAATATTTGAAACTGCTTAAGCGATAAGTGCTAACGTCCGGAATAGATGGTTCTTGGAGTATGATTATGACATTAAGTAATATTTTCAAATCCATCCCTGATAACTTGGATGACGAAGTATTTGAGCAGTTAATTCAAAGCGACAACATTAAAATAGAACGCATTATTTCTAAGGGTCATGTAACACCTGAACATGAGTGGTATGACCAAGCTCAGAATGAGTGGGTGATGCTTCTTAAAGGCGAGGCCGTTTTGGGGTTTGAAGATCAGCCGGAAATACGTTTACAAGCAGGAGATCATCTTAATATTCCGGCCCATCAAAAACACCAAGTACGATGGACGAAACCAGACACTGAGACGATTTGGTTAGCGGTTCATTATTAAGAAACCTTACACTTTAACCTTTGGTAAGTCCCTCCATTGAGTCGTGTATGCGGGGGATTTTAATCGCCTTTGCATTCGCCAGTAAGGATCAATGCCTTGGCTGGCGAAAAATAGACCACCGTGTTCTATGTTAACTTGGTCGATGGCGTTCATGAGTGCTTTAGACTTCTCGCTTTGCCTTGGTGTGAAAGCATCCAATTGCTCCGGTGTTTCAGTGGTTAAGTCGATCAGTCCAACGCCTGCTCTGGCAAAAGGCACCCCCGGTTTGAATATTCTATGACGAATCACTTGGCGCGAGGCTTGGATGATCGTGCGAGAGTCGTTCGTGGGCATGGTTAAAGGCACCACGATGGATTGGCTATAGCGAGGTTCATGAAACCGAGACGAGGAAGCAAACACTAAGATGCTTTTGACCTGTAACTCTTCTTTGCGTAACTTTTGGCAGGCGCGAGTTGCGTATTGGCTGATGGCTTGCTCCAGAGCCAAGCAATCAGTCACTTTTTCGCCGAACGAGCGCGTTGAAAAAATCTGCTTTTTGGGGGCTGGTGATTCGTCTAAGCCAAAACAAGGTGTCCCGTTCAGTTCTGTGATGGTACGAGCGACGTTCACGCTGTAGCGTCGTTTCATTCGTTCCGGATCTTGTTGCATTAAGTCCCAGACCGAATAAATCTGTTCGTCTCCGAGTCGACGAGATAAACGTGACCCTATGCCCCAAATTTCTCGGACAGGTATTTTTTGAAATACATTTTGCCAATCCTGAGTATTTTCAATGGCGCATACAAAGTTACATCGGGGGGATTTCTTTGCTATGAAACTGGCGAGCTTGGCTTGTGTTTTGGTCGCACCAATGCCGACTCCAACGGCTAACCCTACGTGTTGAAGAACGGTGTTTCGTATTTCTTGACCGTATTGATGAAGTGGCTGTTGCATGCCTTCTAAGGAAACAAAGGCTTCATCGATGGAGTAGATTTCCAGATTGGGCGAGAAGTGTTCTAAGGTTTGCATGACCCGACTGGATAAGTCGCCATAGAGTTCATAGTTGCTTGAGAATACCGTCACTCCGGCGGCTTCAATTTGGTCTTTGACTTTGAAATAGGGCGCTAAATCAGGAATTCCGAGGGCTTTTGCTTCTTTTGATCTGGCAACAATACAGCCATCGTTATTACTGAGCACGATGACGGGTTTACCTCGTAAGTCCGGCCGAAATAACTGTTCGCAACTGGCAAAAAAAGCGTTGCAGTCGACTAACGCGAGCATGTTCGGTGGAGCCGAATCGAAGACACAACCACCCCTTCGATGATTAAATCCGTCGCTTCTTTGATCGCGATTGGTCCATAGTTACGATTTGCAGAAACCAGTTGTTTGTTTATTAGGTCTAAATATTTACAGGTGAGTTCGCCGTCGACCGCTGCAACGACGATGTCTTTGTGTTTTGGCTCGATGGCGCGATCAACGATTAAAATATCCTGATCAAAAATGCCACTACGAATCATCGAATCGCCGTGCGCTCGGACGAGATACGTGGCGGACGGATGCTTTATTAATAACTCATCGATGCTGAGCCCTTGTTCTATATAGTCGTCAGCAGGGCTAGGAAAACCTGCTGCGACGGTATTTAAATAAAAGGGAAGGCCTTTTAAGACCGTTGGTTTGACCGAAGATACTTTCACAAGACACCACTGAATTCTTATAAAATTTATACTGTATATTAATACAGTATAGGTCGATTGCGTATAAAAAGATATCCGATCCTTTTATTGATAACGTGAAAGGCCTAAACGTGCTTTTGTGAGTCCATATGTGTTTGTTTCTTAACACTGCATTTCGCAGAGGTCTTCTTCTATGTTGTTGTAGTCGTCGTGGTTCATTCCTATGAAGCTTAATACATCCTCTTTAACGGCCAACCAGTCTTCTGAATCTTGATGGCTGCGTGACTTTTGTATGAGGTTATCAGCGATTTTTAGAACTGCGTACATCCATTCAAATGTGCCGGATGATTGGGTGTTTAATACTTCATTGTCATGGTGACGTAGGACGAGATTGCATAAATCCTTGGGCAACCCCCAAGAACTCGCAATGTAATAACCAATGACCGCGTGATTGGTTGTATATCTTTTTTCTTCCAGTTCGATGATGCTCTTTTCTGGGGTGCTATTTGATTCCTTCAATACTTCAATGTAATCGGGAAACTTGATCGACATGGCTGGTAACCCACAGTCATGAAATAAACCTGCGATGTGTAAGTCTTCGAGAGGAATGTTGGGGTTAACGATTTTACCTATATGGACCATCATTTCGGCGGTTTCACTGGCATTATCCCAAAAGCGTTCTAAAGAAATGCATGATTTTCCAATCATAGATTTCTTGATCTCGTGAGTCGCAACCAAGTTCAAAACACTGTTTACACCAAGCAATACGGTTGCTTGCTTAACGTCTGTAATGGATCTCGCCATCCCAAAAAGCGGTGAACTCTTTAGATAAATTCTATTAGTTTTTATACTCTAGATTTTTTTTTGGAGAAGGCTTGGGTTTCAGAGATAACGGGCATGAATAATCATTAATGTCTGCAAATAGATCATAAAGGGAATGCGGGGTGGACACTGCACGCAGTGCTTTCTTATGAATGATTCAGAGCTAAATGATAGATTTGAACGCCTGATAAAAGAAAGGAATTATGGTAATCACGTTATGCAGAAAGGGAGTTGGAGAAGACGTCTTTTTCATTACCAAAGCGTTGGCTATCGAGCCAAGCTAGGGCATCGGCTGCGGTTAGAAAGCTTTGTAAGTTAATGTGGATGCGCGTGGTGAACTGTTCTAATAATTGTTCTTGCAGCCGATTGGCGCATACGATCGCAATTGCTTGGCAGCCATGGGTCATGGCCCATAAATAGCTTTGGCTGATGACGCTCATGACTTGGGGGGAACCGTATGTTTCTTTATCCAGTATATCGATGCGATACCAGCGGGGGAGATTTGCTTCGGAAATATTCGTCCGCAATTCAAGGAAGGCTTGATCAATGCCTTCCTCATTAAAAGGGCCGGTCGTATGCATGGTCAATAAATCATCTTGCCATGCTAACTGAATGCTTCCGTGTTGGTTCATGTGATCAATTCCGTTAGAAATTCATTGCGCTTAGCTTATTGGATTACTTAGGTGTTTGGTTCCACTCAATGCATTCATTCAGTGTTACGCCGTTGCCACCAAAAATATCCAGTGCGCTACCGATAGTTAAGTCAACTTTGCCATTAGAAAGTTCGTGCACCAGTTTTAAATCTTCCAGAGAACGAGCGCCACCCGCGTAAGTTACTGGGATGGATGCTATATCGCCTAGAAACTTCACAAGCTCTTGATCAATGCCCGCTTGTAAACCTTCAACGTCGGCGGCGTGAATAAGAAATTCAGAGCAATGACCTGCAAGTTCTGTGAGTGTTGCCTTATCGATGGTTGTTTCTGTGATGGTTTGCCAGCGGTCTGTAGCAATGTTCCACCCTGCATCCGTTCGGCGGCAGCTTAAATCCAATACGAGATGTTCCGTTCCTGTTTCCCGTTTGATTTGTTCTAAGCGATCAGAGGACAATTGGCCACCTTCGAACAAATAAGAAGTAACGATAACGTGTGATGCGCCAGCTTCTAAAAACTCAGCGGCATTTTCTCGGTTAACGCCTCCGCCAAACTGTAAGCCTTGTGGCCATGCGGCGAGTGCTTTTAAGGCTTCTTCTTTATTGCCGGGGCCAAGCGCAATGACGTGACCGCCTTGAAGATTATGATCTCGGTATTGTTCTGCATAGTAGGCCGCATCGTAAGGGCTGACGTAATTGGTGTCTGCACCTTCATCATTTAGGCTGCCACCAACAATTTGTTTTACTTTACCCTGGTGTAAATCGATACAAGGACGGAACTGAGTCAAGGGATACCTCATGAATTAGGCGAGTCATTTATCAAGGGCGCCATTATAACGGAATGACAGGGCTAGGACAGTGATTAAAGTTATACATTAGGACGTTCCATCATATTGATGGTCATAGAGGTTGATGGGAGATAGACGTTGTTTAACCTAGGGTCTTACTGCTGGGACGATGAACGGTCGCCCTTGGGGGTTAGGATTTTTAGTTGTGATGTTATCATTACATTTCATTACGTTGTTTAGGAGTCTTTATGAAAGAGCATGGTCATTATTGCTTTGAGTGGCAGGGGGATTTATTAATTTTGTCATTAAAAGGTGCTTTTAATGAAGCAGCGATCCTGTCTTTTTTTAAAGACGTTCTTGAATCCGTGGTTACGTCAAAGAAAACCCAATGGGTTCTGCTCAGCAGCTTGGATAGAACCATGATGGGCACCCCGAATGTTTTGGAAATCATAAAAAATGCATACCGTTGGGGAGAGACAAACGGTTGTGTTTCAGCGGCGATTTCAGGGGCAAACGTCGTTATTTCAAAAGTCTTTTCTGATTTCTTTGAGCTCATATCTTACGACACAAAGCTGTTTGATCATAAGCAAGATGCGGTGGATTGGTTGAACGTTCAATTGGAAAAAAAAAGCTCGAATGATCTGACGGTAGAATAGTTTTGTTCTGCGATAATGAGTCTGAATCCTAAAAAAACCTCTTTTTGGCGTATTTCTGCGTCATTTTATTGATCTAACTCAATTTTATTCTTCATCCTAAGAGTAGAGTGTCGTCCCTTCAATTTGTGTGGGTACTCTCAACGTAGCGCTCGAATTGTGTCACAAAGATTCAGCAAGGATGGATTATGAAGACCTTTCTATTACGAAGTATGTTGAAGTGGACGGCGCTTGTTATATGTTCTTTATGGGCACTGCAGGGGCAGGCGGATTTGAATCAGCAATACCAGATTCTGGACGACATTCAGAAGAACCCAGAGCAACTCAAAGACGCTGCCATTAAAGGCAAGGATCGAGCAGGTTTATGTGGGCGCTGTCATGGAGAGGATGGCAACAGTAAACGTGATTTTATTCCTAATCTTGCGGATCAAAACGCTAAATATTTGGTGAATCAGTTTGAGCAGTTCGCGAACGGCTCTCGTAAAAATTATGTAATGAGTCAACTGGCGAGTACGTTGACGTTGGAAGACCGAGTGAACTTAGCGATTTATTTTTCCTCTCAACAAGCAAAACCTTTCGTGGCTCGTAAGCCCAAAGTCATCATTCAAAATGAAATAGAGTTGGGCCGAGCGGACTTTCAGGATAAGTGCCAAATGTGTCATGGCGAACACGCAGAAGGTTGGGCGCAGTTACCTCGATTAGCTAGCCAACCCTCTGAATACTTGGCTAAAACGCTGAAGAAGTTTAAGACCGGTCATCGTGATCGAAGCAAGACACCCATGACGGCCATTGCGAAACAATTGAGCGATGATCAGATTAAGAATATCTCTGTGTATTTATCGACGCTTGAGTAATGGATGTCTAATAAACCCTTTATTCTAGAGGGTTTATTCCCTTGTTTTTCTCAGTTCATGGGATAAACCTGGGTAAATGTCGCTCGAAGTTTCCCTCTTTTTTGATGCACATCAATGAAGCTTTCGTTGATTAACATTACACCTATCTAATCTTTTTTTATTAAATAGAATGCGAACCATTATCAATCATATTTGCGTAATGCGTTTGGGGAACATGATGAAAAAAACGATGGTGAAAAATACATTGAGCATGGCGGTCTCGGCAGCGATTCTTTCTTCCGTGATGAGTGTGAGCGTTTCAGTGAGTGCTCAGGCACAGGTCGAGGTTTTGGATAAAACGCATTATCCGGCCACCAACTTTTTAGCGTACACCGAGTTTGAGTTATCCGGTGAACCTCTGGCCGAAGCCCTGGGGTTGAATCTGGATATGCTAGACCCAGATCAGGTGAATTACCCGACGTTGTTTGATTATGCAGCGGGCATTGAAAGCTACGAATATTCTGAAGAAGCCATGTTTGCTCTGAACTATCAATCCGGTATGGGGCCGAACCTGATCAATGGCCCAGTGAATCAGAAACGCGGAGGTACTCCGGAGCATATTCAGTTACGGCTAAAAGCCCTTGCGGATTCGGTTGGGCATCCTCATGAGCGCATTAAATCCAACATGTATTTAACGTCCATGCCCTACGTTTCAGGTATGCCGGAATTTGAGCAACAGCCGGATGTCCGCACTGAAAAGGGCGGTCGAGTGAATTTGTTTACGTTTAAAGACGAAGCCAAGGTCGTACAGGCAATGACTCCGGGCTATAAAACGGATTATTCAACGTTACGTTGGAATCGTTCTACCTTTGATAAACGTTTTAACCCAGCGGCGACCGGCGGCATTTTGTTAAAAGAAGTAATGTGGGCACAAGATTTTCTAGGGGGGATGCATACCACCAAGGGTGATGAAGAAGTGGACGCGGAATCATCAATAATGGATCAGGACGGTCAATACCGTTTAGGGGTCTCTGCCACTGACGGCTTTAACGGGATGTTGTTAACGGAGTTGTCCTTAGACAAATTGACCATCATGCAGAATGTCATGGGCTTCGATGGTAACAATCTGGGGGTGGCATTTGGTCCGGATTACGACCCGAGCAAAGGCGCGGTGTGGTTTCCTCATTTCTTGGCGGTGAAGGAAGGCAAAAAACACAATGTGAGGACGATTGACGCGTTGAAAGTGACCGACGCGCGTTCCACCTTGAGAGACACTTGGCAAATGCTGTGGCCTTTGGCTGAACTCTTCGCAATGACGGATCAACGTACAGCGAATACGTCTCAAAATCCGGCGTTTCTTGCGGTGTTTGATGGGGCGCCGTTTGATTCTGCACCTAAAGCAAATTTAGATGCAACATTGAGTAATGACGTGGTGGCAGAGGATGCCTTCTCAATGGCCAATAACCTGTCAAACTTGGCCTTTAAAAATCTGGAAGCGCTTCACTTTAATCAAGAGGTGGGGGCGTTTGTTACGGAATATACACAGGATAAAATAGGGCGAGGGCAACAAGGGACAGACATATCGACCTTTGATGCGAATTACGCCATGGTGGCCTTATCGATTTATCAACGAGCAAAAGATGCATTGCCCGTGGGTTATGCTTCTGCGGAAGGCGGGAATGTGAATTTAAAGACGGCTGCGGGTCAGTCTGCGGTTGCAATGATCACTCGCCAAGCGGATTTCATCATGGAGAAATTACTGACTGAACAAGGCTTGGTAGTGGATGGCGCCACATTGCATGCATCGGGGCATTTGGCATTGAACACAAACACCTCTCTGGATGCTCAGTTCTCCAGCATTCGTGGTTTGGTTGCTGCATTCCTTGCGACCAAGGATCAGAAGTACCAACAAGCGGCTCGTAATATCTATTTAGCCGTAGAAACGCACATGTACGATAAAACCATTGAAACGTGGGCGCAAACGCCAGGTAAGCCGACGATTCATACGCCGGATACCGCTGCTGCGATTTCGGGTGGTTTACGCGAAGTTATGTTGCATTTAAAGAATCAGGAAGGTGAAGATCACCCATCTTTAGAGCTTGAAACGTTAACACACCGTTATGAGCGTTGGTTCAGAACGGTGATCAACGGCGGCATGCAAATGGCAGAAGCCTTAGGCGACAGTGGCGAGTACGTGGTTAAAGGACAAACCACTGCGGATACCGACCAAGACGGTGTGCCGCAGGTGACGGCTGCGGGCGGTAAGTTTGGTACTTCGCAAGTGCTTGCCAATCGCGTTAAGGTTCACTAGCTTCGCCTGTTAAGAAAGGGGCTTTAAACGGCCCCTTTTGTCCTATGTCAGGATGTTTTCTTCTTATTTTCATTACCATGCCTGCATTCTCTTTATGTACGTAACGAGGCAAAGGACATGTCTGTACCCATGACCGATGTAAATCACGAAGGTGCGTTGAAAGAACGGCTGTATAAACGATGGTTTGGCTTAGCATTTCGTCACACTCAGGCTGAAAAGCTGATGTACGTGATGTTTATCAGTGGTTTATTTCTGTGGGAACCGTTGCAGCTGGCTTGGTCGTTGGATCGCTGGCTGTTGTTGATGCACATGCTGGTGGGCGCGAGCGTATTTACCCTGGTTGTGGGGGCGTTTTGGTCGTCTCATCGTCGCTTGATCGTTAACGCCAAACGGCCTTTTTTAAGACAGACCGGCACCGTCATTGAGTGGTTATTGTTGTTATGTACGCTCAGTGGTTTTTATTTGTTTTTCTTCGGGGTGACGGGGAACAATCTCAGCCTTGTGATTCAGGATGTTCATTTCTATTCGTCGATGGTGTTGGCGCCCTTAGTGTTTCGTCATGCGTTCCGTTGGAGTGTGTTAAACATTAAGCAAATCGTTATGAAACGCAGAAAAGTTAAGGTAAAAGCTTAGGTGAAAAGTTAGGTGATTTATGTCTGTGGTTTATGCGCTTAAACGTCTTGTCATTGTTGGGTTGGTATTACTGACTGGTCAGGCGATGGCGTTCGAAAAAAGCAGTTCTCTTATTTTTTCTGAGGATCGCTCTCAGATCATCAGTGCTAATTTTGATGCCGGGAGTGTCAGTATTCTGGATCGGGCCTCGGGTTCGTTACTAAAAGAAGCCCGCATCGGTCGAGACATTCGACGCATTGCGTTGAGTATTGATCAAGACAATAAGAACGCGTTTAGAATCCTTGCGACGGATTATCTGGCCGACCAATTGATCTTGTTAGACGGTCGCTCTTTGAATGTGATTAAGCGTATTGATGTGCCTTCTCGCCCGTTCGGTGCGGTATACGATCAACGAAATAATCAATTCTATGTGACCAGCTTTGAACAAGATAAATTATTGGTGGTGAATGTTGAGGGGAAGATTACCTCAGAGTTAAAGACCGCATCGACGCCCAGAGGTTTGGCTTTAACGAAAGACAGCCGTTTGCTGGTGACTCATGCGTTATCAGGGGAAGTGTCTGTCTACGATGTTGCAACATCAGAACCCCGGCTTCAGAGAATCATCCAGCTGGTGGATACGCCTTTTCATCCAAAACAAACCACGCCACAAGGTAAACCCCGTTTATTGGATAACATTGTGATTTCGCCGGACGGCAATACGGCGTGGTTGCCTCATGTCCTGTGGTCGTTTGGTCATGACTTTCAATTTCAATCCACGGTGTTTCCTACGGTCTCTATTATTGATTTGGAAGTGGGCAATGAACATGAACGGGTAACGGCTCGTAAGCAGTTATTCAAGCAAATAAACGTGGTTGAGAACGGCAATAAGACCCGAATAGTATCCAATCCTCACGACGTTACGTTCACAGCCGACGGCAAAAAAGTCTTGGTGACCTTAGCTGGGTCCGAAGACCTGATGGTGTTTGATTTATCACGAGGCCAAGGCCGTAAGGGAAACAAAAAGCGGCATCGCCGTAAAAAGTTTCATGGGGGCGCCAAAGTCACTCAGATTTATCGCAATGTTCCGGGGAATAACCCAAAGGGAATCATCTCTACCGGGCGCGATGTATTCGTTCAAAATGCAATGACTTTGGATTTGGTGAAATTTGATGCAGGCAAGCCGGGCCCATTCTCAAAAATAAAGTTGGCTGAAGCGCATTTTGCTTCATTGGTCGCGGAAGACCCTTTGTCGCCTCAGATGCGGTTAGGAAAGACCTTATTTAATAATGCCAATGAAGCGGATTATCCAGGGTTGTCGATGGCAGGCGACTTTTGGATGAGTTGCAATTCCTGCCATTTGGATGGGTTTAATTTCACCAATCGACAGTTAATGGCGGACGGTAAGAAAAATCGATTTGAAAATGCCATTACCGGTCACGTAGATACGCACAAGATGATTGCAGGCGACCCCATCACTGCGTATTTGGACATCATTCAGAAAACACAAGGCGGGATGATGGATGTCGCGTTGGATCAACCACCGCTTGAGGCCATTAAAATGATGTCGGCGTTGAATGAATACGTCCGAGCCCCTGAGAATTTACCGTATTTGTCCACATGGTTACGACTGGACGATGATCAACGATATACCCACCCAGAAGAATGGGTTAATTCGGCCAAGTGTGCCGACTGCCACACCACGATTTATGATCAGTGGGCGGATTCCAACCATGGCATGAACATGGATCATCCGTTTTACCGTTTTCAGGAAGATATAGCGGCAAAAGAAGAAGGCGAAGCATTCCGGACTTTATGCCGAGGGTGTCATGCACCGCAAGCCATCATCAATAATAAACCCGAAGTGTTCTCTGAATTTGGTGACATGTATGAGAAGAACGGACATTCATTGAAAACGGCTTTGGAACAACACCGACCTGTGAACGAGCGGGGCACTGGGTGTTTGTTTTGTCATCGTATTACGAAAGCCGAGAATTCGGGTGGAAATACCGACCTAACGGTGAACTTGAAAGATCGGCCTGCTTACGTGTTTGAAGACAGCGCCAATCCTGTGATGGAATGGCTGGCGGATAGGCAGATCAATGCGCAACCTAAAGCGCATAGGGATTCTTACTCCAACCCTGAGCTGTACCAGAGTTCATTGTATTGTGCGACCTGCCATAACGAATTCACTACGGGGATGGGTGCTAACATCAATGATAATTTTGGGGAATGGCTGGCTTCACCGTTCAATCGCCCAGATGATGCGCAGCAGCACAAAACCTGCATTGATTGCCATATGACGGAAGATGCGACCCATTTCAATTCGGTGGCAGGGCAATCCACGAACGATGGCCCCGTTAAACCCAACTTACGTTCGCACCACTTTGTGGGTGGCAATTATTATTTTACCGGAATGAGAAACTCTGAGCATAAGAAACTGAGCATTGATATCTTGAAGACGGCACTGACCCTCGATGTTGAAAAGCAAGGGCGTAAATTCATTGTTAAGGTGACCAATAAAAACTCAGGTCACCACATGCCGGGCGGCGCTCGGCGTCAAGTGTGGTTGGAAGTGATTGCCACTGATGCACAAGGGGCGGTGGTGTATCAAAGCGGTGTAATGAATCAGGGTGTGATTCCAGCTGATGCGCGCAGATTCATTAAAATTGGCGTGGATAAAGACGGCGTACCGGTTGGGTTACGGTTTTGGCGATACGTAAAAATCGGTCTGGATACGCGCATCCCATCGGGAGAAACACGGCAAGAGACGTTTGATTTGCCTGAAGGGGTTCAGTACCCGTTGACGGTATCGACCCGAGTTTTGTATCAGGTGTTTGCGAAGAAATTAACGGATCAGGTTCGGGCGGCTTTTCCGGATGAAAACATCCCTGAACCTGAGGTGATTGAACTGATTAGGCGGACTGCTGTGTTCGAAGCGCAATAGTGACCTGATTACGACCGTTGTGCTTGGCTTGATACAAGGCTTTATCGGCTTCCGCAAGAAAGTGTTCCAGCCCGCCAATGTTCTCTGGCGTAATGGTATGCAGGCCGATGCTGGCGGTAATATTGATGATGTTATTATCCGGCAACGTAATTTGTTGCGCTTGAAGGGCTCGTCTGAATCGGTCTGCCACTTGAATGGCTGACTTACCGTCGGTGTTGGGCAGAATGGCTAAGAACTCTTCACCGCCGTAGCGACCGACCATGTCTATTTCACGCAGCGTTGCTTTTAACGTATCAGCGGCACTTTTCAATGCTACGTCGCCGGATTGGTGACCGTAGGTGTCATTCACTTGTTTAAAGTGATCCAGATCGACCAGAAAGATTGAAATCGGTTGCTTACTGCGCGCGGCTCTTAAGTATTCCATTTTAAATTGATTCATTAACTGACGACGATTGGCAATTTGAGTCAATGAATCGGTGGTGGATAAATAGGTGACTTCGGCTTCCCGTCGTTTCCAACGCATGATAGAAGCATTAGCGACAAGTACTAGTAGCGCTAAGTGAGCACAGACGAACGCCATCATGGTGACAAGCCAGACAGGGTCTCTATAAGTCAGTTCGTTGTCCATGACAATGGGCGCGTAATCAAAGTATCGAAGCTGTAAGGAAATAGAGAAGACGGACAGAATCAGCAAACCGCTGAGAAAGCTTAAGAAGATCATTTTACGATTAAAGATAATCAGCCCGATGATGGGGGCTCCCGCCAATGCGATACCAGTACCGATGGAAAACACCCCGATGTAAAACAAAATCACCGAGTTCAAAAGAACGTAACTGAACAGGCATACCTGTGCATACCAGCGGTTCTCGTGCGAATTAATGTAATTGCCTATGAGGGATAAAATAAGGCTGTAGAGTGAGCTGACACTGGAAATTTCCAGTAACTCTTGATACCCCTGACGATCCATGTGACCACTGGTGTGGTCAGTTACGAGCAACGTAAACGAAAGCAAGATTGAAAAGCAGGCGGTGGCCAATGCCATCAACACAAAGATGCATTGGGATTTTTCTACGTAAGTGCCTTCAAAAATTTTGGCACTTAAATGGGTAACTATTTTATTTATTTGCTGCATTACGTCCTGAGTATGGTTGTCTGTTATTTTTTTGACCAGTTTATCGTTTCTTACACACTTTGTATCGACTGAAATGTGAAAATATCAAGATAAAGGTGTAAGTACTTGCTTATGCTACAAATATTAAATTATGTGCTAATGTATTTCTCAATTGAAAATGGACTTAATGAAATAGGGATTTTTATATGTTGAATCGATCTCATCTCTTGCAGCAATCGTTACTTGCTTGTGCGCTGACAGCGGGCTCTTTCTCCGTATTTGCCGCAGATCGCTACGATTCGAATTTCTCGGAATTGGATAAATCCGTGGCATGCAGCATTCAGAAACAAGAACAACTGATTGCCAATAACGCAGAGTTAGTTTCTAAGAATCAGGGACTGGAAAAGACCCAAGCGACACTTCGAGGGCGTTTGGAAGAATTGCAAAAGCGGGTTGCTGCGTCGGAGGATCAAACTAAAGGCACCTCAACGCTGATGGAGGAGAAACAAGCGCTTCAAAGCCAGCTAACGAAGCTTCAGAACCAAACCCGAGAATATATATCGGTTTGCCGTGACTACAAAACACGACTGGAGCAAATCACCGAGCAGAATACGATATTAAAAGACAGTTTGACTCTGAAACAGCAAAATATAGATAGCCCTAATGTGGGGGTGAATTGCCCAGCTGCCGCGCCAGTGACTGCCGTACCTGAGCCTGCTGCGGTCATGCCTTCGTGTCCCGATAATGGTTTGGTAATGCACACGGCAGATGCAAATACCGCAGCTATTCCTGCTCATAAATTCTTGAGTTTAGAAAGCTTATTAAAGTTGAACAACGGCAAACGTGCGGATGCGGTGTTATCGGTTCGTAAGTTCCTCCCTATGCCATTGGATAAAGTGACTTATACCAAGTTGATTCATGACGGCATCAGCGATGATAAATGGAACTGGGGACAGCGTGCCAAAGTTGCACAGCATTTGATTCGTCATCGTCCAAGAGATTTAACGTCGGAAGAGATCAAAGATTTATTGGTGTCTTCAGTCAATGATAAACGCAATAAAATTCTAGAACCGTTATTAATGGGTGCTCAATACCCGATGTCATTTAATGGTGGATTGGCTCTGATTTCTGGTTTTTACGATCAAACCGATTGGGCACAAGACCGCAAAGTGGAAGCCATTGGAATGCTGTCGTTCTACTTACCAAGGGATTTAAACGCCGATCAGGTATTTCAGTTGGTGAATGGTTTGACGGGCAAGCAACGTACACGCGCTTTGCAAACTATTACCTCGAAGATCCGGACGGATTTCAGCCATGAACAAAAGAAACGCTTACTGGATGGTTTCTATAGCCAGTCAGACAGCGGTAAAAAACAATGGAACAAAGGCTACGATGCCTTATCGCCGGAGAAGCGTAGTTTTGTGTTTTAGTTGCGAACTTTAATGAATTAGAGATTTTACGAATATCGTTGGTGCTGATAACGGTATTCGTAAACCTTACGGTTACGATAAATGCCAATGAATGGTGGTTGTGCTTATTTTGTTGATAACTGCTTTCGATATTGATCTGGTGTCATATTGAACCAGCGTTTGAAGGCTCGTCGGAAGTTGGAACTGTCGTGGTAATTAAGCAAGGTGGCAATGGCTTCTACCGACAGGGAGCCTTCTTCTAAATAACTTGACGCTTTTTGAGAGAGTATGCCGTCTCGGATTTCACGAAAGCTGGTGCCTTCCTCTTTGAGTTTTCTGGCGAGCGTTCGTTTACTGACATAGAGTTCGGCCGCTGCATCGTCTTCAGAAAACATGCCTAACGGGTGAGCCAGCATGATCTTTTGCAGTTGATACTTGGATGTGCCTTTTTGTTCATCCAGTGCTTCGAGAATTAATTTGCATTGCTGATATGCGAAACGGTAGTTTTTTTCACTGGCGGAAGCATTGGGAAGGTAACAGACATCCAGCGGTATCTTAACGATGATGTGCGATTCGCCAAATAGAATTTTTCCTGGCATGTACTCAAAGTAGCGCTGGCTGTAGTCAGGTTCCTCATGAGAAAACTGAATAATGGCTTCGTCTATGGGGCGGCCTAAAATGTATTTGGCGCATTCAAAGAACGCCATGGCAAAACACTCCCCAAGATTTCTGAGTACTTCTTCACTCAATTCCACATCAAAGTGACAGTGGCATTCCAGCCAGTCTTGTTGGATTTTTAAATCGATGCGCGCAAAGTGCATTCGGGTTGGTACAAAGGCTTGAATGGCTTTTAACGTCATATACAGGTTGGGGCTGCTGTTCACTAATAATCCCATCATGCCGTGGGTGCGAGGTGTCAGTCTCAACCCGACACGCAAACCCAATGTAGGGTCTTCAGTCATACGTAACCCATTCTGAATGATCTGAATCTGCTGTTGGGTCGTGAGCAGCGCTTCGTCATGTAAAAACTGCTCGGTGGAGAGTTGCGTCAACCGTAACAAGGTGGGTAAATCTCTTCTTTGTAACCCCAGCTCACGGGCGAACATATGAGAATAGGTCGATGGAATACAGGCAAGGTTTAAATCGATGTTTCTGGCTGGGTCGTGGTTATTAGTCATGGTTAGGGCTGCCTGTTGAGTCGAGAATACGGCGAAATGAGAAGACCGACTGAATCCTTCGTTTAAATCATAGCGAGTTTTAAAAAAATAATCTGTGTCTTTAAATGACCCTGTGTTGTCTTGAAATGACTCTGTGGTGACGAGAAATGACCTCATCGATTTAAGGCTAATTGCTTACGCTTAAGTTATCTAAGAACGACATTCTGTGATCAAACAATGAGGGAACGTAGATTCCCCAACACAAAATAACTTAAGAGAAGTTTGTAGGAGGTTCTGATGGCTAATATCACATTTGTAGAGCATGACGGTACGGAACATACGGTGGATATTGAAGAGGGCAAGTCGCTTATGCAGGTTGCCATGGATAACGGCGTTCCGGGTATTGATGCCGATTGTGGGGGGGAATGTGCGTGTGGCACTTGTCATGTGATCGTTGATGATCGTTGGATCAAAGCAACAGGTGCTGTGTCTGAGGAAGAGCAGCAAATGTTGGATATGACACCAGAGAAGGAAGTGACTTCGCGTTTATCGTGCAGCGTTAATTTGTCCTCAGAAATGGACGGTATGGTGGTGCGGTTACCTGAATTTCAAATGTAACGCGGAGTTTGATTTGAGTCGTATTGGCTCGTCGTATCAAATCGCCCACCCCCATTTATTCGGTGAAAGACATGTTAAATGAACAAAGTATCAACAAAATCTTAGTGCCTGTGGTCAACAAGAGCTCGGCGGTGGTGCCATTCCACCTTCAAATCAAAGGCATGCACATTTTTCAAAAGGCAAAAAATAAAATCTTACCCATGCTTGCTGAAAAACCGCAGTTTGTGGAAACCGACATTCCAGAAGCTCATCAGGTAGCCCTTGAAGACATCGATGTCAGCAACCCTTTTATGTTTCGCCAGAATAAATGGCATTCGTATTTCAAGCGACTGCGTGACGAATGCCCAGTGCATTTTCAGCCGAACAGTCCCTTTGGGCCATTTTGGTCGGTAACTCGGTTTGAAGACATCGTATTTGTCGATAAACATCATGATTTATTCTCAGCGGAACCTGCGATCGTCATTGGTCGTACCCCAGATGGTTTACCGGGTGAAACCTTCATTGCTATGGACCCACCCAAACACGATGTACAACGTCAAGCGGTTCAGGGGGTTGTGGCGCCTAAGAATCTAAAAGAAATGGAAACGCTGATCCGTCAACATGTTTGTGACATATTGGATGGTCTTCCAACGGGTCAAACCATTGATTGGGTAGAGCGGGTATCGATGGAATTAACCGCTCGAATGCTGGCGACCATTTTTGATTTTCCATTTGAGGATCGTCACAAATTAATAGAATGGTCGGACAAAGCCACCAATAGCCCAGAAATGGCCGGTGGAACCGGTACCGTGGATGAAGTCTTTAATGCCGCATTGGAAGCCGCGAAAGCGTTTGCTGTGTTATGGCATGAAAAGGCAGCGCGTAAGAAAGCTGGGGAGGAGTTGGGTTTTGATTTGATCAGTTTGCTGCTTTCCAATAAAGACACGGAAGACATGATAAAACGCTCAATGGAGTTCATTGGGAACCTCAGTTTGTTGATTGTGGGCGGTAATGACACGACTCGAAATTCCATTACGGGTGGTGTATTGGCGCTGAATGAATTCCCCGAGGAATTTACGAAGCTCAAGGCCAACCCGAAACTGATTCCTAATATGGTCTCTGAAATCATTCGTTGGCAAACGCCTTTGGCGTATATGCGCCGTATTGCCAAGCAGGACGTAGAACTCAATGGTCAGACCATTAAGAAAGGCGACAAAGTCGTAATGTGGTATGTCTCTGGTAATCGGGATGAGCGGAAGATTGAGCAACCCGATGCGTTCATCATTGATCGTAAAAATGCCAGAAACCACCTTTCCTTTGGCTTTGGTATTCATCGGTGCATGGGCAATCGTTTGGCCGAAATGCAACTGAGAGTGTTATGGGAAGAGCTCTTGGTACGGTTTGATGGCATTGATGTGGTGGGCGAACCTGAATACGTGCAATCCAACTTTGTGAAAGGGTATGCAAAGATGATGGTGACGCTGACCGCGAAGGACTCCTCGCAATGAGTCGGCGTTGCATTATCATTGGCGCGAGTCATGCGGCAGCCCAATTAACGGCCAGCCTTCGACAAGAAGACTGGCAAGGTGGGGTGTTGTTGATCGGAGATGAACCGAGTTTACCTTACCATCGCCCCCCATTATCGAAGGCCTTCTTAGCTGGGGATAAAACGCTGGAAGAGTTGGCTATACGACCTTCGGCTTTTTATGAAAAACTGGACGTGTCTTTTTGCCAAGGTCGGGTCGTTGAAATCGACCGAGTCGAGCATAGAGTTACACTTGAAGATGGGAGTGTGTTTGATTATGACAAGTTGGCTCTGTGCATGGGGGCGCGGGTACGCACGTTAGCGTTGCCGGGTGCGGATCTGGGCGGTGTTCATTATTTGCGTAATATTGCTGATGTGACAGGAATACAAGCAGACTTACCGCAGGCGAAAGCGGCAGTGATCATTGGCGGTGGCTACATTGGCCTTGAGACGGCGGCTTCGCTCAAGAAGCAAGGGATGGACGTTGTGGTGCTGGAAATGGCCGACCGTGTGTTACAGCGTGTGACCGCACCGGAAGTGTCAGAGTTTTATACGAGGATTCATGAAGAGGCTGGTGTAGATATTCACACCAATAAGTTGGTCTCCGAGTTGGCGGGATCGGATAAGGTTAGAAAGGTGGTTTGCTCGGATGGCACTGAATATTTCGCCGATTTGGTTGTGGTGGGGGTCGGAGTTATTCCGAATACGGAATTGGCCGAACAAGCGGGGCTCAAGGTGGACAATGGTATTTGGGTGGACGATGGGTGTGTGACTGATGACCGAGACATCGTTGCGGCAGGGGATTGTACGAATCACTTCAATTCTTTATTTCAGCGCCGTATGCGGCTTGAATCCGTACCGAATGCCAATGAGCAGGCCAAGTGCGCTGCGGCCGCCATTTGTGGTCAACACAAGCCTTATCAAAGCCTGCCTTGGTTCTGGTCTGATCAATACGATTTGAAACTTCAGATTGCTGGTTTAAGTGAAGGTTATGACGAGCTGGTGATACGAGGTGATTATCAAACCGAGCGAAGCTTTGCGGCCTTTTATTTTAAAGAAGGGCGCCTGATCGCAGCGGATTGCGTTAATCGACCTCAAGAATTCATGATCAGTAAGCGAATCATCAGTGGTGGATTGACGATTGATCCTGACCGTTTAATGGATGAATCCATTCCAGCAAAAGAATTGCTGTAACCTTTAGCGCTCCCTTTGGGGAGCGATTCTCTGTCTGTTTCGTCCCATCCTACCTAAGATCAAAGGTATGGGGACTGAGCCGAATACCTTCTTTTTCTCTTTTTAATTCTCACTTCTTAATTCTTAACGTTGATCGGTTTACCTTTTACCGGTGCGGATAATACGTTTCAAATCGATTCTTAAATCAAGCTGGGTACGTCTTTCTTCTAACGATGATGTCTTATTCGTATGTCTGGAGTCGGCTGCTGATATGTCTTTTAAATTAGTTTGGAAGAACTGAAGAGACCAGAACGAAAAAAGCCTGCTTGAGATAAGCAGGCTTTTAAAATAAGTGGTAGCAACGGGCAGAAATGACATTGTGTAACATCAAGACATGTAACTCGTTGATAAACCTAATGTTTCTTTGAGGCTTAATTTCAATGTGTGACTCAGTATCATCGCAAATGTGTGACATGTCAAACAGGACTTAACGAATTTCTAAATCTCATACCTTTTTGTTGTCTTAATCTGTTTCGGCAGGCTTTGTAGAAACGGGATTTTTAGGAGTCAGTTTTGAGGTCGGAGTTGAGTGAATATCTAGTAATTTGATTTTACATGTAATTAGGTCAATCTTCTGAATGGAAAGTTTTTTATGTTCTTTTCTAGCGTGCTCTTTGGTGTCATTACATGCTGATGGATTGTTGATTTCTTTTTCTAATGCTTTCAGTGCATCATCAACTTCATTGATCATTCTTTTATTATTGATCTTGATGTTTCGTATATCTAGCCAGTGCTTTATTAGCTTTGTGGAGTGGAAAGACAAAAAAGTTATTAAAGTTGAAGCTATTGCAGTGGCAAAACTATGATATTGGTCTGGTAGCTCAGAGGCTTCTATTATTTGAATAGCAATGAGAACAAGTGTGCCCGTTAGGCTTGCAGTTGATAGAGGAGAGTCAACTTTATTTTGTTTATCAGTCAACTTTGCTGTCTCCCCCGTGTTGAGAGGAGTCAATTTTTGTTGTTGTATCTTTTAATCGACTATTTGTTTGTCTTATTGTTTCTAATGCACGGGACAGCTCATTGGTGTTTTTGGGTGAAAAAACTATTTCTCGAATTTCACCTCCAACACTTTCATATTTAACAGATATCCTATCTGCATGAATTTTTGTTAGAGCATTAGATACTAAGCTGCGAAATAGAGAGACTATAAACGGATAGGCTATAATTGCTCCTACTATTAAGAGAGTACCTAAATCCATTATTTACCCTTTTTCGTCATGCCAATGTTTTTTAACTTCATGAATGCTATAGGTATTTTTTTTCCGTTCACCCTTTCGAGTTACTTGTTTTTCTAGAGTAACTATCATCCTGTCCTTAGCTTTAAAAGTTACTTTACCATCGGTTATTTTGTTCATAAAGTCTTCATCAAGCATTATAGCAGTAATTGCATTTTGATATCCTTGAATATGTATTCTCCATTTCCCTTCAGGGACTAAGGATACATGGTGAACTGTTACGGTTAAGTCTTCAGTCCAATTGTCCAGTTGTTCTGTAAAGAATTCTGAAGAATAACTTTCTACCTTATCTCGGGTGAAAGAAACTTTGGTAATATCTTGGTTTGTAATTGATACTTTATTTAAGTCGAGTTTTCTGAAAGGTTCCACCAATATTCTATTAAGTTGCGCTTTGATACGGCTATCCGAAGAGAGCTTTATAATCTCTGCTGTTGTTCTTGTTGTCTCGCCTGATACTGAATCTACAACCTCAATACTACCGTCTTCGTTTTTTATAAAATCAACATTTTCTCGATTTCTCTTCCAGTCAAGGTAGCCTAACACTCCTCCATGTGCAGCTGCTAATCCTCCAATACCAATTGTGGAGAGGATTTCTAAAGAAGAGAGCGCATTATCAGCCAGTAGAGCTATCTCAATGCCAAAACTTCCTTCTTTAAAGGCTTGAACTTCAAGGTTAATTTCTTCTTCAGAGCCAGTTCTTTTGTTGATTGTGCTAATGAGAGTTTCTAATGCACTTAAAATATCTTTAGTTACAGAGATATCCATCGAATGATTTTCTGTCGATTTACCTTCATAGTGAAGCTCAAAGTGGTTAGGTAGCATTAAAAACTGATTCCTTGTTATTACTATAATTAAGTTAAGTTCAAGAAATTTACCAAAATAGAGTTGTTGTAGCTATAGGTATCTAATTACTTGAAATATTGGTTTTTTCATCAAATGATTTTTGTATGTATATGTATAACATAAAGTATGTATGGATATCTTATTCGGAAAAGCATTTTTCTTTGATGTAGGAGAACAAAAAGGGTTGTTGATACACAAAATCTTGGAATCTTTATCAATTGGATCGATGCTTTGATTTATAACCCGTAAATAGCCATATATCCATGAAACTGCTGTAACATTTTACCTGTAATACCATTATGGAAAATTTGGAAATATAAAATTCATCTAAATTACTTTTTCTGCCGAAAACACCTTGAGTTATGAGCTTAAGTAAAGAGTTCTATTTCCAGTTCATCCATGTCTTCCCAGTCTACCGGAGCGTCAAAACTCGTTAGTTCTTTATATGCCTTCTGAATTTGAGTGCGTAGCCAAGATGAATACCTTGTATTCACGATAAAGCTGTCATGAACGGGCAGCACTGGTACACCTTTTAAAGTTGCAGCCCCAAGTACCAAATCCACAAGATGGCTATCGAGATTCTGTAATCTTTTCCAACTGCCTTTAAACAAGTAGTTTGCTATGGGCTGATTAGCTTCCTGGTAGGCATTGAGTACCGCCTTAGCTTCTTCTGAAGTGATTTGAGCGTCCTTTATTAAGGCTCTAACCGCTTGCTCAAAGGAGTCACTATTAAAGGCAATTAAAGAAGCTGATTTGACTAAATCTCGGTCAAAACCATTCAAGGCGTAACAGTCCTCAGGAGCTTCAAGTCCGTCCATGTTGTAAAGCAATCTAGGGTGGAGACTCTTGTAATCCAGCTCCAGTGTCGGTTCATCGTCAATCATTAGAGTATTTCGTTCAGCTTTTTTTAGCCCTTGCGCGCTGCAATAGAACCTTCCTCCTGAGTTGAAGTCTCCGTTAAAAATTCTTTACTCACTTGGACAGACTTGAGAATGGAGCTTGTACAGAGACTTTGGGTTGACCTGGTGGTGTATTCGTTTGGCTTGGATGGAAAGATAGCCTTAGGAGGGACAAAAGTATCAGTCCAGCAACCATGTGCAATACTTCGCGTCGCTTCAGACATTCGTACCTGCGTGATATCTTGCTCTTGCCTTCTTTATTGCTGTAAGAAGAGCCTGTTGTTATGGCTGAGGGTTGAGCGGGGGTACGGGGGGATTTCAGCTTTTGTCTTTCTTAGATAAAGGCGCTCAGATTTTTTCTGGAAAACTCGTTTGGTAAATACTAAGAAATTTAATATTTTATACAGTGTTGTATACAGACGTGTTTTTTTATACAGTCTGCAGTAAGAAAGCTCTACTAGGGAGTAATTTAATGACAGAGAAAGTATATCCAAAACGAATTGAGTTTTTGAAAAAGGTGGTTGAATCAAGCTCTCTAGAACAAAAATTATACATAGCAGGATTATTACTATTTTTAAATTATGGTTTGGCGTGGATGGTGGGTTATGAAAACTCTGTTATCCTTCTTTTTATCGCTTGTCTTGTAGCATCTTCTGGTTTCGTTGTACGTTCGATAACTTTTCTAGAGAAGCTTTGGGATAACTCTTTTGGTAAAGCGCTATTATCATTGGTACTGGCTTTGGGTACAACGTTAGCTGTAGCCGTTAGCACTTCTCTTATTTCAGATATTGTTGGCAGCGACCCTTCAAAGTTTGCTCTATCAATTACCGCAACTGGTATTTTAATTACTCCATTTATGGTGGCATTAGGTTTATATATATGGGCGACTATTGTAGCTATAGTTTTGACTCTATTTCTGGGACTATTTTTCATAATTGATCAAGTAAAACAATCAGATGAGTTCCGCTATATTTTTGGAATTAAGGATAAGGAAAAGCCTGCTTTTTTATGGGCAACTCGTGTAGCTCGCTTTGTTGCTATAGGCCTCATTGTTGGTTCTGCTCAGTTCGCTTTGAATAATGAGCGTGCTTATTTAGAGTGGACTAAGGTGAAGGTGACTTCTTTTGTATACTATTTTGAAATGTACCCTAAGACTCATTGTGATAGGGAAGCGCTTTCTGAGCGATTTGCTTATTTAAACGCTAAAGAGGTCATTGTGGGTGATTATAGGCAAGGTGAATTTAGCTTCAGTACACGACCGTGTTATTCAAAAGAAAATCACACTGCCGAAAATTAGTTAAATATAGGTTTAGGCTTAAGCCCAAGGCTTAACTTTCACCAAGACTTCATCATAATCTACAGCTTGTAACGATGGGTTCAGATGCACGGGCTTGAAGCTGGAGCCATAGGTTGAGAACGTAATGTTTGACTGCTTGTGGCCGATGATCGCCTTAATGTGTGAATCTTGAGAACCTACGTCTACCTGTTTATCTCGCATGTTGTGCCTAAAGGAGTGAAAGACTACATCTTTATCAAACTTCCAGATGTCTTTCTTGGTTCGACCAAACCAGCTTGATGCTTCACCCGCCATAGTTGCTTTATTGTAGGTTGTTAGCTGCTGGAAGAGATATTTTGTCTTCACGCTCTCTACGAAACGGATAAAACCCAGTTCAACAAGTTTGGTGTGAATAGGAATTCTCCGTCTACTATCCGCTGTCTTTAGTTTCCCTTCTTTGTCTTCCTGCATATCGTTAATATCGAAGTAGTGGATACCGTCTTCATCTTTTTTAATGTCACGTGGCTCAAGCATTGCTAGTTCTTCGATACGAGCGCCAGTGAATAGACCCATAAGAGGAAGCCAGTATTTCCAGTATTTCTCTGGGTCATCCCATTTATGTTCAGTAAAGGCTTTGTGACTGAAGATCTTCTTGAGTTCTGGCACAGTGAAAGGCCGTCTACTTGATTCTTCAAGTTTTGGTTCAAGACCTGCTAAATGATTCTTTTCTAAATAACCTTGTTTAACAGCCCAGTTTAGGAAGCTACTGATATTCTTCATGATGTCACGAACAGTGTTTGTGGTGATAGTGGCCGCTCCTTCAGCCTTTAGTTGCTCAAGGCTCTTCTTGGCGTTCTTCATGTGGTTACGCACTCTAGGGAACTCCATGAGCTTGGATTTAAATTCTCTAGCTTTGGTCTTATCGAAGAGGTGAATGAACATATCTCCGTTGAGTTCTAAGAAGTCACGCATGTGAGCCCTGTAGCCTTTTACTGTTCTCTGGCCTAATCGGCCTTCGTTTTCCTTGAAATATTCTTCAGCGGCTTCAGATATAAGAGGGGAGACCACTTCTTCCTGTGAACTTTCTAGTGGGGTACTGGGGGAAATATCCCAGTTGAGGATGCGTTGATAGAAGTTTACGGCTGCTTGCGCTAGTGAGTGTGTTAAGACCTTCTCTTCACTTGGTGATAGTCCTAGCGTTAATTCCTGGTTTAACGCTATGGAGTCATCTCTGTAGGTTTCGTGGTGTTCCCGATACTTAAGGACGTTCTTGTTCATTGTTGAACTGAGGCTGTAACGCTAGGTTCACATCTGCTCTGTCTAGATTTCTTTTTAACCAGAGGCGGGCAGCTTTGCGGATTAATTCAATACGAACGTCTTGTTTGATCATGGGAGAAACTACCTTGTTAATTCCTGATACGAGGCTTGTGCTTCTAAATCGATACGTGTTTTCAGGGAGAAGCGAAGTAATCCGTTAGAAGTTCTTCTGTTGTATGTATAAATACCGTCTCGGACGACAGTATAGGGAACTGATATAGCCATAAGAAAGACTCATGTGTACCGTTTTGTGTGCCAAAATGTGTACCATCAGAGATTTCTATAGGTCTAAAACGCAAAAAGCCCGCCATTGGCGAGCCTTTCGGAAATAAGTGGTAGCAACGGGCAGACTTGAACTGCCGACCCCAGCATTATGAGTGCTGTGCTCTAACCAGCTGAGCTACGTTGCCACTTCAGGCTGCGCATTATGGGGATCGACTTGGGTTCTGTCAACACTAAATGCACAGTTTTTTCAAAAAACTATACGTTAAAACGGAAATGCACTACGTCACCGTCTTTGATGATGTAATCCTTACCTTCTAAACGCCATTTACCGGCTTCTTTCGCGCCACTTTCGCCTTTAAACTCGATGAAATCATCGTAACCGACGACTTCCGCGCGGATGAATCCTTTTTCAAAGTCGGTATGGATCACACCAGCGCCTTGTGGGGCGGTTGCGCCAACTTTTACTGTCCAAGCACGAACTTCTTTAACACCGGCTGTGAAGTAGGTCTGAAGGCCGAGTAGGTCGTAACCTGCACGGATTAAACGGTCAAGACCGGCTTCGTCCATGCCCATCTCTTCTAAAAACTCGGTTTTTTCGTCGTCGTCTAATTCTGCAATTTCTGCTTCTAGCTTGTTACAGATAGGGACAACAATAGCGCCTTCTTTTTCAGCAATTGCGCGTACAGTATCTAAGTGCTTATTATTTTCGAAGCCTTCTTCATCAACGTTTGCGATGTACATCGTTGGCTTGTTAGTAATAAGGTGGAATTGCTTTACTGTTTTCCAGTCATCATCAGACAGCTCAAGCGTTCGAGCAGGTAAGCCTGCTTCGAAGTGAGCGACCAACTTCTCAAGCAATTCTTTCTGTTTGATGGCGTCTTTGTTGCCGCTTTTTGCTGTACGTTGAACTTTCTGAAGTTGTTTCTCAACGCTTTCAAGGTCAGCAAAGATCAATTCCATGTTGATGACATCGACGTCGTCTGATGGATCAATACGGTTTTCAACGTGAATGACGTTTTCATCTTCAAAACAGCGAACAACGTGGGCAATAGCATCGGTTTCACGGATGTTTGCTAAGAACTGGTTTCCAAGGCCTTCACCTTTAGAAGCGCCTTTTACCAGACCTGCGATGTCCACAAATTCCATGGTCGTCGGTATGACTTTCTCAGGAACGACAATCTCAGCCAGATTATCCAAGCGAGGATCTGGCATAGGCACGATGCCCGAGTTCGGTTCGATAGTACAGAACGGAAAGTTAGCTGCGTCAATTTCAGCTTTTGTTAGCGCATTGAACAGTGTGGACTTGCCAACATTTGGTAAACCTACGATACCGCACTTAAAACCCATGAATCATACCTGTATACGTTATATGAGCAGGTGATAGTTATCCCGTTATCGAAAAAGGGCTATCTTGGATGCTCGAATGATAATTTTGAAAGGGGCTATTATAGGGTTTTTTACGGGCAGGTATAGGGGGAGGCGGTTTTGTTGGTGATTTTCTGAGCAAAGGTGAATAAACAGTAAGAAAATGGCGGTGAGATCAATATTATGCCGAGCAATTAGCCCTTAAAGCTGTGCAGTTGGTTCATTGCTTTACTTGCATCGCCGTCAAGAAACGTTGGCAGTACACGAGCTGCCTCATCAATGGTGGCTTCAATGGATTTCATTTCGGCAAGGGGGGCTTTCTTGAGTACAAAATTAGCAACGAGTTTGCTGTCGCCAGGATGTCCGATACCAATGCGTAAGCGATGGAAGTCTTTACTGTTGGCTAAGCAACGAATGATGTCTTTTAGACCGTTGTGACCACCGTGGCCGCCGCCTTTTTTAAGCTTGGCTGTGCCTGGAGGTATGTCTAATTCATCGTGAACAACAAGGATGTGTTCTGGGGGGATTTTATAGAAATTTGCCAAAGGCCCGACGGCCTGACCGCTTCGATTCATGAAGGTTTTAGGCTTCAGAAGATGAACTTCTTGACCGTTGATTCGAACCTTACAGTAGTCACCCGCGTATTTCTTCTCTGGGCGAAAGTTACCACCAAACTGGCGGGCTATTTCATCCAAAAATAAAAAACCGGCATTGTGACGAGTTTGCTCATATTCAGTACCAGGATTACCTAGACCAACGATTAAACAAATATCTTCACTCATACCGGTTCCTTATGTGCGGAGCATTTAAAATCGAGATTTTAAATGCATCCACATCGAAGCTTACAGAGAATTACTCAGCTGCTGCAGCTTCGCCGCCTTCTTCGTCTTCGTCACTTGCTGCAGCTTTCTTAGCAACAGATGCGATCGCTGCATCGTGATCAGAACCAAGAGCAAGCTGTACAGATGTAACACCTTTAGGAAGAGTTACGTCTGAAATGTGTACAGTTGAACCAGCTTCGAACGCAGCCATGTCAACTTCGATGAACTCAGGTAGAGACGCGATAGTACACTTAATTTCGATGTTTGCAGCGTTGTGAGAAATCTTACCACCTTGCTGCTTAACACCAACACACGTGTCTTCGTTTACGAAGTGAAGAGGAACAACCTTAGTAAGGACTGTGCTCTTAGTTACGCGTAGGAAGTCAGCGTGGTAGATTACTGGCTTAGCTGGGTGACGCTGTAGATCTTTAAGAACTACTTGCTCTTCTTTCTCGCCAACTTTCACAGTTAGAACGTGAGAGAAGAAAGCTTCGCTTTCTAGTGCTTTGTTTAGTTCGTTTGCTGCCAAAGTAATAGACTGAGGCTTACGGTTTTTAGCACCACCGTAGATGATAGCTGGAACCTTGTTATCTAGACGACGTAGGCGGCGGCTCGCACCTTTCCCCTGGTCATCACGAAGTTCTGCGTTTAATACGAAATCAACCATTGTATTTACCTTCAATGTACCAATCTGCTTGCGACCAGCGGATTGGAAGTTTAATTCGCTGAATTTATTTTGAATTCAGCGTTGTAGTATCAGGCAATAATTTGATTAATAGTCTTGGATGAACCAATACTATTAACGGAACATTGCGCTGATGGATTCTTCGTTGCTGATACGGCGAACCGATTCAGCCAATAGGCCAGAAACACTTAGCTGACGAATGCGAGGGCTGTTTGCCGCTGCACCGCTCAAAGGAATCGTGTCTGTCACTACGAGTTCATCTACGTGAGATGAATTTAAACGTTCTACTGCTGGGCCAGAAAGTACAGCGTGTGTACAGTAAGCCACAACTTTTTCAGCGCCATTTGCTTTTAGAGCAGCGGCTGCCTGACATAGTGTACCTGCGGTATCTACCATGTCATCAATCAATACACAGGTGCGATCTTGTACGTCACCAATGATGTTCATGATTTCGGCTTCGTTCGCACGCGGACGACGCTTATCAATAATTGCTAACTCGTCACCCAGTAATTTAGCCAGTGCACGAGCGCGGACAACACCGCCAACGTCAGGAGAAACAACCGTTAGGTTTGAATAGTTCTGACGTTCGATGTCATCAAGCAATACCGGTGAACCATAAATGTTATCAACCGGAATGCTGAAGAAACCTTGAATCTGATCGGCGTGCAAGTCCATTGTAAGAACTCGGTCGATACCAGATGTTTGCATCATATCTGCAATAACGCGTGCACTAATAGGTACACGAGCTGAACGTGGGCGACGATCTTGACGAGCGTAGCCGAAATAAGGAACAACAGCAGTAATCCTTGCTGCAGAAGCACGACGCAGAGCATCGGCCATGATGATCAGTTCCATGATATTGTCGTTTGTTGGTACACAGGTAGATTGGACGATGAATACGTCCTTACCGCGCACGTTTTCATTCAGTTCTACCTGAATTTCACCATCACTGAACTGACCAACTGTTGCATCACCCATTGTAATACAAAGCTGATCAACCACCTTTTTAGCGAGTTCCGGGTTAGCATTACCCGTAAAGACCATTAACTTGGACACTTCGCGACACCTTATTAGGGGAGCTGGTTGAAAAAATTGGGTTTAGTAAGTGGCTGGGGTAGCTGGATTCGAACCAACGCATGACGAGATCAAAACCCGTTGCCTTACCGCTTGGCGATACCCCAACAAACTTTAAACAGAATAGAATTAACGTTGAGCGTTAGCTCGATTAATTTGTTTCTGCATTGCACTAAGAGCAGGATTGTCATTGATGCCTTGCGCGACAAACACAGCGTTTGAATTACTGTATTGCTTTGCTACCGCATCGGCTTGTTGTTTGTTGCTGAATTCAGCAAAAATACAAGCGCCTGTACCCGTTAACTTTGCAGGGCTGAATTGATTGAGCCAATTCATAGCAATATCAACGTCGGAGTACAGATTTCTGACGACTTTTTCGCAGTCGTTATGACCGCCTTGCTTTAGAGCGGCCGATATTGTGATGGGAGATGTGTTTCTAGTCAAGTCAGGATGAGAAAAAATTTCAGCGGTACTGATATGAACTTCAGGTTTTATGATGACGTACCAAGGCTCATTCGGCTCGACAGCGGTTAGGTTTTCACCGACGCCTTCGGCAAATGCTGCGGTGCCGTTTATAAAAACAGGGACGTCAGCGCCTAGCGTGAGTCCTATTCCTCTTAATTGTTCACGAGTTCGCCCACAATGCCATAATGCATTTAATGCCAGCAGGGTTGTGGCTGCATCAGAACTTCCGCCGCCTAGGCCTGCACCGGAAGGTATGTGTTTCGTATACTCAATATGAACACCAAGCGTTTGTTCTGTGTATGGCATAAGTGCCATAGCCGCTTTGTAAATTAAATTGTCTTCTTGTTGGATTGTCTCAGTGCGTTCTTTGTTTGGGGATACGTCTTCGACGGTAATTGTGCCTGTTTCATTGGTTGTGAATATGAGCTGGTCGTTTAAATCAACAAATTGAAATAGGGTTTGAAGGTCGTGGTACCCATTTGCTCGTTGACCCGTGATATGAAGAAACAAATTGATTTTTGCAGGCGCAGGTAGTGTTATCGATAACATTGGTTTGTACGCTATTTTGTTGTCCAGTCAGAGAGTATCAGGCTTACTTTGTAGCCATTGCTGCGGGCAATTATCTTATGTGGTAGGGATAATTGATTGTGCTTTTCGTAGTTTAGTAGGCGAATGTCCCAACCCTGTTGGTCTAATCGAGAAAGTAAGCCTTGGTTGCTAAATTGTTGATGTTTAATGGGCTGATCGGGTGCTGGTATACCTTTAATCCAGTATTTTAGAGAATTAATGGGGAATTCCCAATCCAGATATCGTTCTAAGGCAATGTCGGTTGGCAGTGTTCTTTGGTTGTTTTCATCGACCTTAATGGTTACCCAGCTCTGGTCGCCAGAGAGATCCAACCCCCCAAAGCCTAGGGTTCCTCGGATGTTGATATCAAAGGTTTGTTCTTTCTGTTTCCAATCAATATAACCCGTTTGGCTTTGTTTTGGGGTGACGACACCTACTTTACCGGAAATTGCCCAGTTATTGAGTTGTTGAACTGCTTTTAGGTGGGAAGCCCAATTGTTTGGCGTCGCGGAGCTTAACGTTTCAGTTTGTTCAGGGATGTCATGAATGGTCGTACAGCCCTGCAACAGGAACGTTGCGAAAATGGCTACAAGCCAAATTCGCGATGAATTAAGTATTTCGGGCATGATTGTTTTGAGTTTATAAGAGTGAATGTTCAAGGTTGTTCTTGAGGTGTGTTGGTTGTTGCTTCAGTGGTTGAATCGTTTGAGGCGTCAGTGCCTTCTGCTTCTGTGTGTAGATTTACATTGATGTTGAAGCGGCGCATGGTCTCAAGGAGTGTTGCTCCTTCAGGGTTGTGTCGTAGGCCGTCAATCCAAATCTTAAGTGCTTGTTCTTTTTTGCCTTGGGTCCAAAGAACCTCACCTAAATGTGCAGACACTTCTTGGTCTTTAAATAGACTATAAGCTTGTGTCAGAAGTAATTCGGCTTTAGGGGCATCACCCAATCGGAAGTAAATCCAGCCAAGACTGTCGATGATCGCAGGGTCTTTGGGGTTGAGGGCGAAGGCTCGTTCTATATAGTCTTTGGCTTCTTCAAGTCGATCTGTTTTGTCCGCAAGGGTGTAGCCTAATGCGTTTAACGCGATGGAGTTGTTGGGGTTGTTATGTATGATCTTTTTTAGATCGGCTTCCATACTTACTATGTCGCCGTTTAAATCTGCCACCATTGCTCGGCCATAAAGCAAGTTGTTGTCTTCAGGTTCAAGCTCCAAAGCTTCGTTATACAGTTCAAGGGCTTCAGAGAGTTCGTTCGCATCTCGTAAAAATTCGGCTTCAATTTGAATTAGGCGAGGCGTTTGTTCTGGAATGGTTGTGTGCAGCGCTCGTAAGTGGGCCCTCGCTGCCGAAAGATCCTGAGTGTCTTTAATGATGGTTGTGGCACGAGTAATTGCCGAGATAAGATTTTTCCCCTCGGTTACTTGGCTGTATGCATGAATGGCTTTTTCGCTGTTATTTTGTTGCTCATACAATTGGCCAAGGAAATACCAGCTGCTGTTTTTTTGTTTGGTTTTAGTCGCACGAATCAGTAAGGTTTCAGCTTGCTCATATGCTCCGAGTTCGGCTTTTAATAGCGCGGCAGTCAGTAGAATTTCATCGTCATTTGGATGACTTTCTAAAAGGCTATCGAGTACTTCGATCGCATCTTCAGATTGCTTGTTGTCTGCTAAGGCTTGACCATAAAGTAGGCCTACTGTTTTATCGCCTGGGTACTTATCCCAACCTTCGTTTAATGTGTCGAAGGAATTCTCAAGGTCGTTGGATTTGGCGTATAGCTTCGCGAGCATAATATAGTGAGGCGGAGTCATTTCGCCTGCTTGTTTGAGGTCTTGAATTGCTTCGATGGCTTCTGCATTCCTGCCGTAGTCGTCCAGAAGTAATGCTTTGGTAAAGTGTAATCGTACGTGCTTTGGATGAAGGGCTAATAATTCGTTTAAACCGTCGATCAGTGCTTGCTGGTTCTCAGGTGAAAGGGATTTGCCTGATAGGTAGATTTGTTCGAGGCTGATGGCTTCTGTAATGGCTAACGCGTCTTTTAATGCATTAATCGCTTTTGGGATTTGTTGCTGCTTTAACCAGCTGGTTGCAGCTGCAACGTGGGCATGGATGTTTTGGGTATCACTCTTTCGCCAAATGTCAGCGGCTTCTGCTGCGGATTGGGGTTCGTTAAGGTATTGAGCAATACGGGCCGCTCGAGCGGCCACCCAAGGGTCTTGTGTATGTTTTGCTTCACTTAAGTAGTGTTCAAGTGCCAAATCGTATTGGCTTCTTTGGCCTGCAATTTCAGCAACAAGCAGGTTGTACAGTGTATCCGTTTCGAAGGGGCGGGTTGGAAAATCCTTGGCTGTCTTTGATTTTTCTTGAACCGTTGATTGATGAGAGTTGTCTTGATTCGATGAATTACTGCTAAGTGATGCGCACCCGCTGATAGAAATAATGGCAATCCAAAGCAGCAATTTCATATGTAGTCCTTTTTGATCGGTACTTTTTTGATTTAAATCTAAAGTCAAAAATTTAAACCAATTACTATGGTGACTGAATAGAATAGATAAACATTGGTAGATAAACAGTCTAAACCACTAACACTACCAGCTTAATACTATGAAAAAAAGCACAAAAAAAAGTACATTAAACCCTTAAAACCATGGATAATGAGCGGTTTTTATGGTTTCGGTACTTTAGATTGGGGATTTAAGTCGGCATCGCATGGCGCTAGGTATATTTGGCATTAATCATAAGACCGCGACAGTTGAGGTTCGGGAGAAAGTTTCTTTCAGTCCCGAGCTGGTTGTCGATGCTTTGCATCGCCTGAAACAACAGGTGGGAATGAGCGAAGTCGCTATTCTTTCTACGTGTAATCGCACTGAGATTTATTTTTCAGCGGATGAAAATGTAGAGAAACCTCTTTTAGACTGGATGGCGCACTACCATCAGGTCGACCGTGGTGATCTTGATCAAGCGGTTTATCTTCATCGTGATGGGGAAGCGTGTCGTCATATTATGCGTGTGGCTTGCGGGTTGGATTCTCTTGTTTTAGGTGAACCCCAAATCTTAGGTCAGTTGAAGTCGAGCTACAGTGTTGCTCGAGAGGCTTCAACAGCAAGCTCGTTGTTGGTTCGTTTATTTGAATCGTCTTTCTCCGTTGCTAAACAAGTGCGAACGGAAACGGCCATTGGCGAAAACCCTGTTTCTGTCGCTTATGCCGCAGTCAGTTTATCCAAGCATATTTTTTCTGATCTTTCTAAGTGTAAAGTGTTGCTGATTGGTGCGGGTGAAACCATCGATTTGGTGACTCGACATATTAAAGAGCAGGGCGTTTCTGAAATTGTTGTTGCCAATCGTACGCTTACTCGCGCGGAAGGGTTGGCTAAACGCTTTTCTGCGAAGGCAATTATGCTGCCGGATATCCCAGACCATCTAGAAGATGCTGATATTGTTATTTCTTCTACGGCAAGTCAGTTGCCTATTTTGGGGAAGGGGATGGTTGAAGCTGCGATGAAGAAAAGGCGCTTTAAACCGATCTTCATGGCTGATATCGCGGTGCCAAGAGATATTGAACCTCAAGTGGCTGATTTAGAAGATGTATACTTATATACGGTTGATGATCTTCATGAGGTCGTAGAAGAGAACAGGAAAAGTCGTCAGAAAGCCGCCGAGCACGCTGAACTTCTTGTCAGTGGCGGAGTAGATAAATTTAAACAGCAGTTACGAGGGTTAGATGCTGTTTCTACGCTGACTGAATTCAGACAGCAAGCAACGGATATTTCGGATAATGAACTGGAGAAATCATTGCTGTTGTTATCAAAGGGTACATCCCCTGAAAAAGTGCTGGCTCAAATGGCCCGTACTTTGACGAATAAACTCATACATGAGCCTACGGTAAACATTCGTAGAGCAAGTGCTGATGGTCGACTTGAATTAATTGATGCAGCAAGAGAGCTGTATGGCCTCAGTCAACAATCCAGAGATGAATCAGAGGACTAGGATTGAAGAACGTTGTATTTTTCAATTCGGTCTATTTATAAGAATTTATTAAGTAGTTATTTATGAAAGCTTCGATAGTAGACAAATTAGATAACCTGGCGGATCGCTATGAAGAAGTCAGTGCGTTATTAAGTGATCCAGAAGTGATTGGTGATCAGAATAAGTTTCGTGAGTTGTCCGTTGAGTATTCTGAGATTGAACCTGTGGTTCAATGTTTTGCGAACTACAAGCAAGCGCTGGACGATCTTGAAGAAGCAAAGGTCTTAATGAACGATTCTGATCCAGACATGAAAGCTATGGGTCAAGAAGAGTATAAGTCTTGCCAAGAGGTGATTGGTGACCTCGAGCTTGAATTGCAGAAGCTATTGCTGCCTAAAGATCCGAACGATGGCAAGAACGTATATCTTGAAATTCGTGCGGGAACGGGTGGTGACGAAGCGGCTATTTTCTCGGGCGATTTATTTAGAATGTATTCTCGTTACGCAGAAGCTCAAGGGTGGCGCATCGAGATCGTAAGTCAGAATGAAGGCGAGCACGGTGGTTTTAAAGAAATCATTACACGCGTGGTTGGCCAAGAAGTGTTTTCTCGTTTGAAGTTTGAGTCCGGTGCCCACCGAGTTCAGCGTGTCCCTGAAACAGAGTCTCAAGGTCGTGTTCATACGTCTGCGTGTACTGTGGCCGTTATGCCTGAGGCTGATGAGTTAGAAGACATTGATATCAATAAATCTGATCTTCGTATTGATACCTTTCGAGCGTCTGGTGCCGGTGGTCAGCACGTTAACAAAACCGACTCTGCTATTCGAATTACTCATGTACCTTCGGGCGTCGTGGTTGAGTGTCAGGATGAGCGTTCACAGCATAAAAACCGAGCAAAGGCCATGTCTTTACTTGCATCTCGCTTAAAGCAAGCGCAAGAAGATGTTGCCCAGAAAGAAGCCGCAGATCAACGCAAGAGTTTGGTGGGTAGTGGAGATCGTTCAGAGCGAATTCGTACTTACAACTATCCGCAGGGGCGTGTAAGTGATCATCGCATCAACTTAACTTTGTATAAGTTGGCTGAGGTGATGGAAGGTGACCTTGAAAGCCTTATACAGCCGTTAGTGAATGAGCATCAAGCAGAGATGCTTACTGAGCTTGGTAACTAGTTCTTAATATCTGAGTTCTGATTATGACTGGCTCTTTTCCTTCATCGAGCACGCCTATTCAGTCTTGGTTAGCACAGGCGGGTCAGCTTCTACCTGATTCGCCTTCTGCTAAGTTGGATGTGGAGGTGCTGCTGTGTCATGTTTTAGACGCAAACCGATCATACCTTTATACGTGGCCTGAAAGGTCATTGTCTGCTGTTCAGTACGATTCCTTTATTTCCTTACTAGGTGCGCGCCAACAGGGTAATCCTATTGCTCATTTAACGGGCGTACGTGAATTCTGGTCTTTACCTTTGCATGTTTCTCCTACTACATTGATTCCTCGACCGGATACCGAGGTGTTAGTGGAGTGGGTTCTCGGCCAGTTCGAGAATGAGACAATGACGGTTCTTGATTTAGGGACTGGAACGGGGGCCATTGCATTGGCGTTGGCCAGTGAATATTCAAATTGGCATGTTACGGGTTGTGATCGAATTGCTCAGGCGGTTGAGTTGGCGACTGAGAATTCAGAGGCGCTGGATCTAAAACGAGTTCGCTTTATTGAAAGTGATTGGTTTGCTTCATTTGAGGGGCAGGTGTTCGACTTGATCGTGAGTAACCCGCCTTATATTCCGAGTTGTGATCCCCACTTATTAGAAGGCGATGTGCTGTTTGAACCGAAAAGCGCATTAGTCTCTGGAGATGATGGTTTGGTAGATATTCGGATGATTGTTTCGGAAGCAGAAAAGTATTTAACAGAACGTGGCTGCTTGGTGATTGAGCATGGTTACGATCAGGCGGAATCAGTACAAACTATTTTTCGCCAAGCCGGTTATGTAGCGGTCGGCTCGGGCCAAGATTATGGCGGTCAAGATCGTTTTACCTACGGCTGGATCTCGGGAGAGGGTGATGGATGATTTTTTAGATGACGATCAGTTATTAAGGTACAGTCGTCAGATTATGCTTCCTCAAGTTGATATTGCTGGTCAAGCGGCTTTGTCTGAGGCGTCTGTGTTGGTTATCGGCGCTGGAGGGCTAGGTAATCCTGCAGTGATGTATTTGGCTGCAGCTGGCGTCGGTAAGATTGTTATTGTTGATGATGATTCTGTGGATGTGACCAATCTTCAACGTCAAGTGGCCTTTGCATCTGATCAGGTTGGTCAAGCAAAGGTTCAGGCCTTGGCTGATCGAATCAAACAAAACAATCCGTTGGTCAGTGTGGAGCTTATTTCTAAGCGGCTTGGTGAGAATGAGCTGTTGGAGCTAATGGGACTCGTAACCGTTGTGCTTGATTGTACGGATAATTTTGATAGCCGCTTTATGATTAATCGGTGTAGTTGGCAGGCTGGTAAACCTTTGGTTTCGGCAGCGGCCATCGGTTTTGAAGGGCAGCTATCGGTTTACGACCCTGGCGCTGAAAACTCTCCTTGTTACCAGTGCTTGTATGGTGATATTCAGTCGCATGAGTTGAGCTGTTCTGAGAATGGCGTACTCGGGCCTGTAGTGGGGGTTATGGGAGTATTACAGGCTTTGGAAGCTTTGAAACTTGTGACGAGGGCGGGTCAGCCCTTGGTTGGGCGCTTACAGGTATTTGATGCGTTGAATCATGATTGGCGTACGATTAAGCTTCGGAAAGACCCTTCATGTTCCGTTTGTAATGGCTAACTATTTTAGCATTTGGCCTTGCCATGATATTGGAATAATTATTAAATCTCTGCCTTTGTAATAAGAAACACCCAGTTTCATGAAAAACTTGGTGAAAGGGTTAACTATGAATCATTTTCCTGTCTTTCCTTTAAATGTTGTAATGTTTCCAGGGATGACGCTTGATCTTAAAATTTTTGAACCTCGTTATCTTGATATGGTGGCTGAGTGCTTTAAAGGCGATTATGGCTTTATTGTTACGCTGATAACCGATGGTGAATCTGACGACCTAGCGGGAAGCTTTGAGCCTGTTGGATCTTTGGTTCGGATCGTTGATTTCACTCAGTTAAAGAACGGTATGTTGGGGATAACCATAGAGGGCGTTGAGCGAGCGCGTTTGATTTCGCCATTCAGAGACGAGTCTTTGTTGATTCGAGCTGATATGGAGCCCATGAATGCGGAGTTAGAAATTTCGACAGAAATTGAACATGAAGAGCTTGTTATCATGCTTAAGCATTTGGAGCAGCATCCGGCCATTAAGGATCGTGAAGTCCAGTACGATGACGCTTCGTCTGTCAGCTGGCGTTTAGCCGAGCTTTTGCCCTTTGACGCAGTAGAAAAGCAGATGCTGCTTGAAATGAATCATCCATACGATCGCTTGGATGAGATTTTTAGGTTGTTGGATAAATATCAAGAGTAGTGTTGGCTCCGTTAGAAGAAATCAAGCCAGATATATCGACTTAATTGTTTCGGAAATTCATACCAGTAATAACCCGCATAACTCATCAAAAGAACGATTGGAAGCCAAGCGTCTTGTTTGCTTGGCTTTAATGAATGTTGGTTGAACGGGCTGTAGATCACACGAGCAAGAGAGATAATGCTCGCTCCCAATAAAAGCCCGCAAACAACATCACTGAACCAGTGTACGCCAAGAAAAATTCTTGAACTTCCCACCGTTAATGCAGCAAGTATAGAAATTAAATAAATGGGCCAGCGTTTGGTCTGTGTTGTTTCTTGTGCTATGAATGCGGCTATGAGTCCAAAAAACACGGTTGCTCCAACAGTGTGGCCACTCGGGAATGCAAATCCAGGGAAAGGTGTTGCAAGGATTTCAGGCCTTGCATGGGCAAATGTATCTTTCAGTAAGGTGACAGAGGTAAAGCTGACTGCAGTGACGCCAGCAATAAGTATCATTGCGCTGTACTGACGTTTGATTACTAAGTAGATACTGAACCAACCTGCACAAAAGTAGAGTAGGTTTGGATCGCCAAGCATGGTGATGAAAACGAGTACGAGCTGTGAGTCTTCAGAGTGCAGCTGTTTTGCAAGATCCAGTAAGCTTAAGTCTGTCAGTAGGGGCTGTTGAGCATAATCAACCCAGAATACCCACACCAGGAAAAGTAGTGTGCAGGTTATAAATGTAAGCAAAGACGGCAAAGGAAATGTAGGGTCGTCGGCTCTAGGTGAAGATAGACGACGCCAAATATAGTTTAGGGTGTTGTTGCTGTTAAATAGTTGTCTCAAGTGTTGGTAAATGGATCGTTCAGGGTGAAGGTTTTGATATACCCAAACCGTAAGAGCTACAAAACAGGCCACAAGTATGACTGTGCTGAAGAATACCGTTTTGAAGTTTTCTGGCAGATCTATATCGAGTCGAATTGCTGAACCAATAATGTAACCGGGTAATACGTAGCAGATGGCCCAGCCAATTGCAGAAAGAAGGTTGACGATCAAGAAGCGCATGCTTGGCATAGACATCATCCCTGCGACCATGGGGATGAGAGGGCGAACAGGCCCAACAAAACGGCCTATGAATATGCTTTTTCCACCGTGTTTATCAAAGAATGTTTTACTTTGGTGAAGCCATTGAGGCTTTTTCTTGAATGGCCAAATATGGGGTATTTTGTGTTTGAAGATTCGACCAAAGTAAAAGCTTATAGCATCACCTAACACTGCGCCGATAAAAGCCCATATGAGCACGTCCCCAAGTGGGAATGCTTGGTTTCCTGCCATAACCATTAAGGCAAACATTAGGAATGCGCCAGGCATAATTAAGCCTATGACCGCTAATGATTCACTGAATGCAGTTAAAAATACGGTGAATAGAAACCATTCAGGGTTTTGATTTAGCCAGTCTAAAATTTGATCTAATGACATAGAAAGAAGTGCTTATTCTCATGTTTTCGCCAGTGTAAGCTCTGGTATGTGAATTTCCAATGACGATATAGATATTATTGACTCAGTTTGCTTGCCATTCGCTTATGGCAGCGACCTATCAGGTTAATGGGCGCTTGGTCGTTTTTGTTGAGTGTGGCAGTGGTTGTTCTGACATTGACAGAGCTGATAAGTCCCCAGCTTTCTTCTCGTACCATTCGAACGACTTTTTCATCGATAACGACCACCCCATCTTGGCCTGTGGACGGTAAAATCATCCAAAACTGATGATCAGAAGAATGGAAGATCATATCGCCGGTACGCGTTATTTTATCTAAAAATGAACTCAGCTTTATTAATACAGATGCAGCGCCTTCTTTACCTTCAAGCTCTTTCAGCTTGTGAAAGTCATCCAGTTCGATCAGCATGATTGATAGTGCGTTTTTCGAGACTTTAGCGCGTTCTATTTCTTCCTGCAGCTGTTGTTGGAATACAGTGAAATCAGCAAGTTTCGTTGATGGATGAGCTTTGGCTGCTTTAAAGAGTTGTCGCGAGTGAATTTTACGGTGGTATGCAAATAAACCCGAAAACAAGAACATAAAGCTCAACCCTGATAGGGCTTGATGTTGGATGTTGATCAGTCCTGCATCGCTGCTTGCTGAGATTAGCCATGCAACAAAAATAGTGGACGCTATGGTTGCGGTTGCTAACGGTTGGGTTAGAAAAAGGAGCATGGGTAGGCAATACATCCATACCATGGTGGTGGAGTGAATGTACTCGATTTCATTAATTAAAATGACAGCAATGAGGATATACCCCGCCAAACTAAAGCGGTCACTGCCCTGTTCTGATCGACTCAGCCAGCGAATGGCGGCAAGAAGGGAGAACAGTAGACCGGCGGGGACATTGATCGATAACGCTGCGATGTAACCTGCTAAAAATTGATGAATGCTGATCGTAATTAGGGTGATGCCTAATACGCTGTAGGCAATGGCTGTGATTCTATTTTGGACGGAGCGATCGAATAATTCACGCTTCATGACAGCTTACCTGTTCTTCATTCGAGCAGCACAATAAGGCTGCGCGTGTTTTGCTGATTAAGTCTGAACTTGTGTCGCCAATGTTCAGGCTGGCAATGCCTGCTTTAAAAGGCGTTTCTTTAAATGCGTTCAGGGTCTGATTGAGTCTGTCGTGAATTTCTTCTGTCGTGGCATAAGGGTGGATGATTGCAATTTTACTGGCACTAAGATGAAAGATTTGATCAAACGGTCGGATGGTCTTTTCAATGGATGACTTTATCTGTGGCCAATCTATTTCAGACATGTTTTGCTGCGTGTTTTGGAAGTCCAGCATGCTGTAGCTTAATCCGCTGCCTTCACGTTCCGCGCGCTGGATTTCTCTTTGAAGGGAAGGTTTTAATTCTTGGCGAACGTGCCAGCCTGTCTTAGGGTTTAATATGTCCAATGCGGCCAGTCGAATCATCATTTGGTCTTTGAGGAATGCCATCAATAAACAAAGTGCTGTTACTAGGATAAATGCAAGAAAGGTCGGAAGGGCGTTAGCACTGCTTGGCATCATCCAGAGCATGCTGAATATGCAGGCAGAGTAAATACTGATGGAAATCAAATTCAACCTGAATGACATGAAGTTTATTAGTAGGATGGGAATTAGGAATATCCACGGGGACAATTGAGAGCGTAATAAGAAAGGCACTACGACTGTTAAGCCGAATAAGGCAATAACAATGGAGACACCGCTTAACTCCCTTCCTTTTGATGGCTTTTGGAAGCTTAATAGAATAAGAATCGCCGTTAAGGGGATTGTTAGAAATATGGACTGACCATTCAGTAAATTATCTGCTCGAATCAATAAAATAATTGAGAAAACAGTGATAATTATTGTCAGTGCTATAAAGGTTTCCAGTTTCTTACTGGAGAATATTAATGTGTCGAATCCGGGCGTTTTCATTATTTTTAATAGTTGCTTAAAGGATTATGACTACTGAACATACAATCGTGAGCATAATACCGTTATAATGGTAGTATTTTCTGATGAACGCCAGTTTGGTGTAAGTAAATGTCAGTTGCAGATTGTTATCAGCTACGGAACATGAATGGATATTAAAGCATATATGATCGAGCTTGGGCAGAGTGCCCGAGCAGCATCAAGAGTAATCGCTGCCGCTACGACGGCTCAAAAGAACAATGCATTGTTAGCAATGGCTGAAGCACTCGAAGCTTCTCGTCCTGAATTAATTGCTGCAAATCATAAAGATCTTGAACGGGGCGCCCAGAACGGTTTGGATGCTGCGCTACTTGATCGACTTGAATTGAACGATGCACGCATAGATACAATGATCGAAGGGTTACGTCAGGTTGCAGGATTGCAAGATCCGGTGGGTGAAATTACGGATATGGCATACCGTCCATCCGGTATTCAGATCGGTAAAATGCGTGTACCTTTGGGTGTGATTGGTATTATTTATGAGTCTCGACCTAACGTGACAGTAGAAGCTGCCAGTCTTTGTCTTAAGTCAGGCAATGCGACTATTTTGCGTGGTGGCTCTGAAGCCATTGAGTCTAATCAGGCGGTAGCGAAATGTATTCGACAGGGGCTTGCCGCTGTTGGGCTACCAGATACTGCGGTACAGGTCGTTGAAACGACAGATCGTGCTGCCGTTGGTGAGTTGATTACCATGCCTGAGTTTGTAGACGTAATTGTCCCTCGTGGTGGTAAAGGCCTAATTGAGCGCATTAGCCGAGATGCTAAAGTTGCGGTCATTAAGCATCTTGACGGTATATGCCATGTTTATATCGATGATGATGCAGACATAACAAAGGCAATCAATATATCCGTGAATGCAAAGACCCATCGTTATGGGACTTGTAACACGATGGAAACGCTGCTAATTACTGAAAGTAGGGTTCAAGAGCTATTGCCTGAACTTGTGTCTGCATACCAGAGTGCTGGCGTTGAACTTCGAGGCTGTGAAAAGTGCTGCGAATTATCAGCTGCATTTACTCTGGCGACAGAAGAAGATTGGGCAACTGAGTATTTAGCGCCTATCTTGTCAGTAAAAGTGGTTGATGGAATGAACGAAGCAATTGCTCATATCAATAAGTATGGCTCTCACCATACCGATGCAATTGTGACTGAGAATTATACGAAAAGTCGTCAGTTCTTAATTGAAGTTGATTCGAGTTCAGTGATGGTTAATGCATCCACTCGTTTTGCCGATGGTTTTGAGTATGGGTTGGGTGCTGAAATAGGTATCTCCACCGATAAAATTCATGCGAGAGGGCCTGTTGGACTCGATGGTCTGACTTCTCAAAAGTATGTTGTGCTAGGTGACGGACATATCCGTCGTTAATTCATTATTGATTGAAGTGAACTATGGACTCTGAGAGTTTAAAAGATAAAGTACTTGATTTATTGGACGCTATTAAGGCAAAAGAAATTGTATGTCTTGATGTGAAAGAGCAAACCAGCGTTACTGATTATATGATAGTGGCCTCTGGTACGTCCTCTCGTCATGTTAAATCCATTGCGGGTTATGTAGGTGAAGAACTTAAGAAAGCAGGGATTAATCCTATTGGCTCAGAAGGTGAACAAGCTGCTGAGTGGGTGTTGATTGATTTTGGCGATGTTGTTTTGCATGTAATGATGCCGACAGCTCGTGAGTTTTATGACCTAGAAAAACTTTGGTCTGGTTTGACGCCTTCTTCAGAGCTGGATCAGCCTCAGGTTGATTAAGTTGCTGTAAAGATTACGGCTGGCTGCATTGGGTGGCTGGCCGTTGTTTCTATTGATAAAGGGATTTATGAAAATACGACTGATCGCGGTGGGCACTAAAATGCCGTCTTGGGTGACTGAAGGTTATAAAGAGTACGCTCGTCGTATGCCTTCTGAAATGTCTCTTGAGTTGTGTGAGATTCAACCCGGTCAACGAGGAAAAGGTCGAGATGTCGCTCGTGCTATGCAAAAAGAAGGCGATGCAATGTTGGCTGCTATTTCCCCCTCCGATTATGTTGTAGCGCTTGAAGTTAAAGGAAAGAACTGGACAACAGAACAGCTTTCCGGTCAGATGGAAAACTGGCGAATGAACGGGTGTGATGTTGCTTTATTGGTTGGTGGCCCTGAAGGGTTAGATCGACGATGTGTCGAAAGAGCAGACATTAAGTGGTCTTTGTCTCCGCTTACATTACCCCATCCTATGGTTCGATTATTGGTTTCTGAACAACTTTATCGTGGTTGGTCGATCATTACTAATCACCCCTATCATCGCGCCTAGCAGGAGTTAGATGCGTATGGATAGGCACTCCCTTCATGACCATTCAAAATATTCTTCAATCTTCTTTTGGCGAGTCATTGTTGCTGTTTGTGTTGTTTTAGTCTTGTTGGGCGTTTTGCTCTCCAGAATGTATCAATTACAAGTTGTTGAATTTCAAAAGTATCAAATTGCATCTGAAAAAAATCGAGTTCAAGTTGAGCCTATTGCTCCGACCAGAGGGCTGATTTTTGATCGTAATGGTGTACTTTTAGCTAAAAATATTCCTAATTTTAGCCTAGGGATTATTCCTGAAAAAGTGGATGACCGTGATTCATTGATTGAAGACTTACGGTCGATTATCGATATTTCTGATCGAGATATTGAACGGTTTGAGCGTCATTTAAAGGGACGCCGCCGCCCACTTGAGCCTGTCGCATTGAGAGATCGTCTGACGGAAGAAGAGATTGCTAGAATCGCTGTGGACTTTCATAACTACCCTGCAGTATCAGTGGAAGCAAAATTGGTTCGATCGTATCCTTTAGGTGCACCTTTCGCCCATGTGATTGGGTATGTGGCTCGGATTAATGAAAGAGAGCTTAATCGACTGGATCCAATCAATTATCAAGCGACAAATCATATCGGTAAGCTTGGGGTTGAGAAATTTTATGAAACGTCGTTGCATGGAAAGGTAGGTCTGCAGAAAGTTGAGGCAGATGCGAGAGGACAGATTCTAAATGTCATCGAACGTATCCCTCCTGCACCAGGTAAAAACTTAAGGCTTTCTCTCGATAGTCGGCTGCAAATAACGGCGAGTAAATTACTTGATGGTCGTCGTGGTTCGGTGGTTGCTATAGAACCTTCGACGGGTGGGATATTAGCTTTGGTGAGTGAGCCCGGGTTTGATCCAAACTTGTTCGTCTTGGGGATTGATCATCAGTCGTATAATGAGCTTAGAGACTCCAAAGCCAAACCGTTATTTAATCGAGCTTTAAAAGGTCAGTATCCTCCAGGCTCAACATTAAAGCCGATGTTGGGGATTGCTGCCGTAGAAGCGAAAGTAATGGATTGGAACTTTTCGATCATGGACTACGGCACCTATCAGCTGAAAAATGATAAACGTATTTACCGTGATTGGAAAAAAGGTGGTCACGGTCGAATGAATTTACATTCTTCCATTGTTCAGTCATGTGATACCTATTTTTATGAGCTGGCTTTTCGATTGGGGGTGGATCGAATGTCAGCTTTCTTGGCCAAGTTTGGTTTTGGTGATTTGACCAGTCTTGATATATCTGAAGCCCGTCGAGGTTTGTTGCCAACACGGCAGTGGAAGAAGGGTGCTAAAGGTCTGCCTTGGTTTCCTGGGGACAGCTTGAATATGGGGCTGGGGCAAGGCTTCGTTTTAGTGACGCCTTTGCAATTGGCTGCTGGTACAGCAATATTAGCGAATAAAGGTAAGTGGATACGACCTAGATTGACGATGGAGGGAGATCTTGCCGAGGTCTCTGAAAAGCTTGCTGAAGATAATAAACATGCAGCTTCAAGAAACATCAAGTTGAACGATGAGAAGAACTGGGATCTCATGTTCGATGCAATGAAGGATGTGATGCACGGCGCGAGAGGAACGGCACGTCGGTCAGGTTATAAATCGAAATATACAATCGCCGGGAAGACCGGAACTGCTCAGGTTTTGGGGATTGCTCAGGACGAAGAGTACGATGAAACTAAAATATCAAAGTGGCATCGTGACCACGCATGGTTTATGGGGTTTGCTCCATTAGAGGACCCTAAAATAGCCATTGCTGTCTTGGTTGAAAATGGAGGTGGGGGAAGCACTACCGCTGCACCATTAGGCCGAAAAGTGATGGATGCGTATTTATTGGGTGAGTATTTATCGGGAGATAGCATACAGTGAAAGACTTTTCCCGAACGCTACCTGATGCCGAAGCGCATTTTAGTCGTAAATCGAGTATCTGGATTCGCCTGCATATAGACACGCCCTTGTTATTTTTACTTTTGGTTTTATCGTTTGGGGGTTTGTTTGTTTTATACAGCGGCAGTGGCGGCAGTTTAGATGATGTTTATAGACAAGGCGTTCGCTTAGGCTTAGGTTTAGCGGTTATGTTGTTTATTGCTCAATTTGATATTTCGACTATGCGCCGTTGGTCTCCTTATTTTTATGTGGTGGGGATTGGTTTATTAGTGGCGGTTTTATTGTTTGGTGTGGGGGCCAAAGGTGCCCAGAGATGGTTAAGTCTTGGCTCTATTCGTTTCCAGCCTTCAGAGATAATGAAACTGATTGTACCTATGATGGTGGCATGGTACTTGGCTGGAAAGAAACTTCCTCCTAAGTTTAAACATGTGTTTATTTCTCTTGTTGCTATTATTTTGCCTGTTGGTTTAATTGCTAAGCAGCCTGATCTTGGAACTTCTTTGTTGATTGGCGCGTCTGGTATTTTCATTCTTCTGTTGTCCGGTCTTCGCTGGCGTATTATTTTTGGCTTTGTTGGTTTGGTCATTGCTTTGATTTATCCTTTCTGGCAGTTTGCTATGAGGGATTATCAAAAGCAGCGGGTTTTGACGTTATTTGATCCTGAGAGTGATCCCCTAGGGGCAGGCTGGAATATTATTCAATCAAAAATTGCGATTGGTTCAGGGGGGCTGGACGGCAAAGGCTGGTTGAATGGCACCCAAAGTCATTTAGATTTTTTACCTGAAAGTCATACTGACTTTATTATTGCGGTTTTTGCAGAAGAGTTTGGCTTTTTTGGTGTGTTAGCTTTGCTCGGTTTATATCTTCTTATTGTATTTCGCGGTTTGTATATCGCGGTAAAAGCACAAGATACATATAGTCGGTTATTAGCGGGGAGTATTACTCTTACTTTTTTTGTCTATGTATTCGTTAATATAGGAATGGTGAGTGGGATATTACCCGTTGTTGGTGTTCCCCTTCCGTTGATAAGCTACGGCGGCACTTCAATATTAACATTGATGGCTGGTTTCGGCGTTTTAATGTCTGTGCATACGCATAGGAAATTACTGGCTAAATAACAGTTTGAATAAACACTGTTTGTGATAGCTGTATGCTGTTCGGGTGGTGTGTTTATTGTTAATGGGTAACACCAGAAGGATTATTCGATGGATCGTTTATTTTTGGTTATAAGTGCAGTGCTGAGTTTGATGGCTTCTACTGTTTATGCAGGGGATTATTCTGATCGTAAAGAAGCCAAAGAATTTATTTTAGAAATGGTTGAAAAACATCAGTTTGACCAAACGGCGTTAGAGAAAATTATAGGTAATGCCAAAAAGAAACAGTCGATTCTTGATGCAATTTCAAGGCCGGCTGAGAGAACAAAAACATGGGAAGAATATCGCCCTATGTTTGTAAATAAAACTCGAATTAATCGTGGTGTTGAGTTTTGGAATAAGAACAAAGCGACGTTAGCTCAAGCAGAGAAACTTTATGGCGTTCCTGCCGAAGTGATAGTCGCAATCATTGGTGTAGAGACAATGTACGGACGACAAGGTGGTTCCTATCGAGTGATTGACTCGTTAGCTACGTTGGCGTTTGACTACCCTAAGAGGCCTTTATTTAGGCGCGAACTTTCTTCCTATCTAATCATGACTCGCCAATACAACCTTGATCCTTTAAAAATCAAAGGTTCTTATGCCGGTGCTATGGGTTATGGGCAGTTTATTCCAAGCAGTTATTTATCTTATGCAGTGGATTTTGATGGCGACGGCTTAAAAGATATTTGGTCTAATCCTGTAGATGCTATTGGCAGCGTTGCGAACTACTTACATCAGCACGGTTGGCAGACTGGTGAAGCGGCTGTCAGTAGGGCTAGGGTGTCCGGTGAACAGTTCCTGCCTCTAATAAACTCCACGCTGGAGCCTACGCACGCGTTAAATGAGTTGGCTGCTATGGACGTGTTTCCTGCCAGTTCTGAGGAATACGCGGAAACTAAAAAAGCGACACTGTTGAAATATAAGGGCCGTTTGGGCGCTGAGTTCTGGTTAGGGTTCAATAACTTTTATGCTGTTACTCGTTACAATCACAGTCGCTTATATGCAATGTCGGTTATTCAATTAAGCAATGAAATTGGAAAGAAGTTTGAAGATCAATAAAGTAATTGCTCCCAGATGGTTGGGAATCTGTTGTGTGCTTGCTACGTTCTTAGCCGGGTGTACAACACCCTCTCGTTATCATGTGGATAAGGATTATGGGCCTTCTGTTGATTTGGACATGTCTGAAGTTAAGGATGTTGTGCCTAAATGGGAGCCGTATTCAGCAGGAGGAAATAAAACACCCTATACCGTTCTTGGTAAAACATATCATGTGTTATCAACGTCTAATAATTTTGTAGAGGAAGGTATCGCTTCTTGGTATGGCCATAAGTTTCACGGTCATTTAACTTCGAATGGGGAAACGTATGATATGTATGCTATGTCTGCAGCGCATAAAACATTACCCATACCCAGTTATGTGAAGGTTAAAAATCTTGATAATGGGCGTACAGTTGTTGTTAGGGTCAATGATCGAGGGCCTTTTCATGAGGGACGCATTATAGATTTATCTTATGCGGCAGCGTCTAAATTGGGTTACCACAATTTAGGTACAGCAAACGTTGCAATTGAGTCGATTGATTTTTTAGAGCCAGATAGGTATGTCCAGATTGGTGCGTTCTCCAGTTTGGATAATGCTAAGAACCTTGCTCAAAAGATTGCTCTTTGGGGGGAGTTTGATTTCAGGATAAAACCTGAGAACGGGATCTATAAAGTACAGGTCGGACCTTTAAAAAATGCGAATCAGTCCCAAGATATGATGACCTTATTCAAAAGCAATGGTATCTTGCAGCCATTAGTGGTATTTGATCAGATTTAACAAGATGAAATTTAGTTAGCCGCACTTATTGTGCATATTATTAAAGTCACCGGGTAAATATTTAAGCAGCTATGAAAATGATTTTTCGTAATTTTATTGTAACTTTTATATCTTCTATTTTGTTGGTTTCTCAAGCAAATGCTGAAGCACCTCTTATTCCTGCTCCACCTCAGTTGGCTGCCAGTGCTTATATATTATTAGATGCTAAGAGTGGAAAAATTTTAGTTGAGAAAAACTCGGATGAGAGAGTACCTCCTGCGAGCCTTACTAAGATGATGACCAGTTATATTGCGGTTGAAGAAGTTCAGCGTGGAAACGTTGGACTAAATGATGAAGTCCTCATTAGTGAGAAAGCTTGGCGTATGCCAGGTTCTAGAATGTTTATTGAGGTAGGGAAGAAAGTTAAGGTTGAAGATCTACTAAGAGGCATAATTATTCAATCTGGTAATGATGCCAGTGTAGCGATGGCTGAGCATGTTGCTGGTTCTGAAGCGGGCTTTGCAGATTTAATGAATCAATACGTTTCTCAAATGGGGATGACGAATACCCATTTTATGAACGCTACTGGCCTACCGAGTGCTGACCATTACGCTTCTGCGCGTGATTTAGCTGTCTTAGCTGAACGAACTATTAATGATCATCCTGATTATTATGGGATTTATTCAGAGAAGGTTTTTACGTTTAACGGTATCGAGCAACCAAATAGAAATCGCTTGTTATGGCGAGATGCAACAGTGGACGGCTTGAAAACTGGCCATACCAATGAAGCAGGTTATTGTTTGGTTGCTTCAGCTAAGAAAGATGGGATGCGTTTGATCTCCGTGGTCCTTGGGACTCGCAGTGAAGAGGCTCGAGCACGAGAAACCCAAAAGTTGCTTAATTATGGTTTTAGATACTTCGAGACCATGTCCCTATATGAGGCGGGCGCAGAACTAACGCGTAATCCTTTATGGAAAGGCCTTCAGGACCAAGTTTCTTTGGGTGTGCTTGAAGACATTGTTATTACTGTTCCTCGTGGAAGCCGTAAGCTAGTTGAAGCCAAGCTTGAAGTGGACAGCATCATTGAAGCGCCTGTAACTCAGGGGCAAGAACTTGGTCAATTGAAGATCACGCTTAACGGGGAAACATTGGTTGAAAAACCTCTGTTGGCACTTAAAGCTGTTGAAGAGGCTGGATTCTTTGCTCGCCTTTGGGATTCTATTAAGCTCTTCTTTATTGGTTTGTTTGGAAGTTAATGGCTAGAACTGTTTATCTAAATGGTGAATGGTTGCCTGCAGATCAGGCAAAGGTCTCGGTCTTCGATCGAGGTTTTCTGTTTGGGGATGGCGTCTACGAAGTTGTTGTAGCTTATGAGCGTCATCCTTTTCGTTTAGAGCAGCATATCGCTCGTCTTGCAAAAAGCTTAGTTGAAGTTGGAATAGAAAACCCTATGGGGGTTCATGAATGGCGCTTTGTCATAGAGCGTTTAATTTCAATGAACGCTGATCATCATTCCTCTATATATATTCAAGTGTCTCGTGGTTCATCTGAAACCAGAACTCATAACTATCCGGTGGGGCTTGAACCGACTGTTTTTATCTGTTCTCAAAAGATCGCTCTTAGCACTAAAGCAACCGTGGATTTACCTCCTTGTTCAGCAATAACATTGCAGGATATTCGTTGGGATAGGGGCGATATAAAGTCTATTTCTTTGCTAGGTAGCATTCTTTTAAAGAAGCAGGTGTTTGAAGCTGGATCGGATGAAGGTATTCTGGTTCGAAATGGGCTGGTCGCAGAAGGCACTGCCAGCAATATATTTATAGTGGTTGATGGTGTAGTGAAAACGCCGAAACTCAACGATTGGATTCTGACTGGGGTTACTCGAGAGTACGTGTTTGAATTGTGCCGTCGATATGATATTCAGATTATAGAAGCAGATATTTCACTTAATGAGCTTTCTGAATCTGATGAGATCTGGTTGACGAGTACCACATCTGAAATAAGACCGGTGATCTCCCTTAATGGTATGTCAGTTGGAGAAGGGTGTGTGGGGTCTTTATGGAAAAAAGTTGCCGTTTATTATGAGCGACATAAGTCCGAATTGTTTACTTGTGGCTCATAAATAAGGGGGATACTTTACTTAAGTCAGCGTATACTTCCGAGGCGTAAAGAAAAGGTTGTTAAAATGCAAAAGAATAAGCCCCCCAAAATTGAATTTCCCTGTAAGGGATATCTAATCAAAGTGCTTGGTGATAATGCGGAAGATTTTCAGGATTTCGTAATTGAAACACTTAAGTTGTATTCAAAAGCAGAGCACATAGACTTATCCAGTATTAAATCCTCTGAAAGCAGAAATGGCCGTTTTGTTTCTATTACCATTAAAATTGAAGCTCAGAGTGAGCAGCAGCTATCGGATCTTCATAAGGGTTTTATGGAGACAGGCCGAGTTAAAATGGTGATGTAATGACTGCAGTTGTTGTCCGTACGCTGGAAGGATTTCAAGATTACACTGAAGTGAGCGATGCTATGCATCGGTTCACTGATGCTCGCGATGATTCAACCTTTGATGAATTGTGGTTTCTTGAACATACTCCGGTGTTTACTCAGGGACAAGCAGGGAAGCCAGAGCACTTACTGGCCACAGGTGATATTCCTGTAATTCAGGCTGATCGGGGTGGTCAGGTTACTTATCATGGCCCAGGACAACTTGTTGTGTATTTTATGATTGACCTGAAACGCAAAGGCGTCGGGCCGAGATTTTTGGTTGATACTATTGAGCAGAGCCTTGTTTCGGTTATTGATGAGTTCGGAGTTACTTCATATCCTAAACCTGATGCGCCTGGTGTTTACGTTGACGAAAAGAAAATTGCGTCATTGGGATTAAGGATTCGAAAGGGGAAATCCTTTCATGGCTTAGCGTTGAATATCGATATGGATTTGGAACCGTTCTCTCGAATCAACCCGTGCGGTTATGCTGGTATGGCCATGACAACATTGAATGAAGTCAGTGATAATGTATTGATTGAGGATGTTAGAAACAGGCTTTTATCAGAGTTAAAGAAAAAGCTTGAGTACACTGAATATCATTGTAAAACAGACTTGTCTGATATTTGAGGTAAAAATGACGGACGAAACGCAGCCTCTTATGGCGAAAAAAGAACGTCCTGCACGTAAGCGAGCAGTGCAAGGTGAAAAGTTGAGGGGGGCTGAAAAAACCTCTCGAATACCGGTAAAAATAATCCCTACTGATAAAATGCCACGCAAGCCCGATTGGATTCGTGTGCGCGTACCTGCCTCCCCTGAAATAAGTAGGATTAAACAAAAGCTTAGAGATCATAAATTACACTCAGTTTGTGAAGAAGCCTCTTGTCCAAACTTGGGCGAGTGTTTCAGTAATGGTACTGCTACGTTTATGATTATGGGAGATATCTGTACTCGACGTTGCCCTTTCTGTGATGTCGCTCATGGTCGACCAAATCCTTTGGATGAGAATGAACCTAGTCACATGGCCGAAGCCATTGCCGACATGGGGCTACGCTACGTAGTTATAACCTCGGTTGATCGAGATGACTTGCGAGATGGTGGCGCTGGGCATTTTGTTTCATGTATTGATGAAACTCGTAAGCGCTCACCTTCTATAGAAATTGAGACATTGGTTCCTGATTTTAGAGGGCGGATGGAAGTTGCTTTGGATATTTTAGAGCAGAGTCCACCTGATGTTTTTAACCACAATCTAGAAACAGTTCCTCGTCTATATAAACAGTCAAGACCAGGTTCTGATTATCAGTGGTCTTTAGATCTTCTGAAACAATTTAAGGCTCGCCGGCCTGATGTACTTACTAAATCAGGTTTGATGCTAGGGTTAGGTGAAACCTTCGAAGAAATTGTAGATGTTATGAAGGATCTACGAGCGCATGATGTGGATATGATTACACTTGGTCAGTATTTACAACCAAGTAAAGATCATTTGGCGGTGGATCGCTTTGTTGAGCCGTCTGAATTTGATGAGCTTGGCAGGATCGCAACAGAGTTGGGCTTCAAACGAGTGGCGAGTGGGCCTTTAGTTCGTTCTTCTTATCATGCGGATAAGCAAGCAAAAGGAGAAAAAGTTTCTTAGTAAGGTAAGTTTGGTGTTAGAAACTTGATATTGATAATACCTGACAGTTTATGTGCCTAAATTTCATAAACGTCAGGTAATCTTGCCTTTTGGCGTATAAAATCAAAAACCTTTCCGAAATGGGGAAACGGTCACACTACTTTTTTTAAAGTCCGTCTACACTTTGTTCCATATGTTGAATTCTGTAACCAGTATTGCGGAAAAATGACGTTGCGCTAAAATGACAGTTGTACGTCATAAAATCACAATAAAAATAAATAGCGAATTTATGGAAAAACTACTTTTGAAAAGCTTAGCTCTAGTCGTGTCTGTAACAGTAGCGCCAATTGCGTTTGCAGAGCTTGTTCCTGTAGAAGACTCCGACTTAGCAAATTATTCAGGTCAGGCGATGATCGGTATCGACGAGTATCAGGTAGTACAAGATAATGCCTCGACGACTGACTTTATGCGGATTACTTTAGGTTCAACGATTGAAACCAATACGACAATCGATAACCTTGAGCTAGGTACATACGATCGTGCAGGTTATTCCGCTGCTTCTGACATAGATATTGACGATCTGCGTTTAGGTCATATTGATGCTGATACAGGTGAGTTTGTTCCCTTTGTCATTGAAGATCCGTATATGGAGTTTGCATTCTCCGAAACCAACAGCGTTCGAGATGTGGTTGGTATCAGGATTGGCGCGGGTAAGGCAACCGGCTCGTTTACGGCGAATATAAATTCGCTTACGGGCAACTTCGAAATGCTGATCGATCATGACAATGATGTAAACACAGCTCCAGTTGCTGCTCAGCTTCTAGATTCTTCTGGTGCGGCGACAAATATTCGCGCAACAAATGTTGGGGTTGCGGGGGATTGTTCAACGAACTGTATTTCACTAAATAACCTTGCGACACTTAACATTGATGACTCGGGGTCCTCTAGTGACATGTTCCTGTCGTATCAGAACATTGATCTAAAGTGGGCTTCAACGCTTAATGATACATCGACGATTGATACCAGTACTTTAATAAATACAACTCAGGGTGCGTTTATCAATCTGCCTACCAATATGACAACCACTACGGATGCTCTAATTGGTATTTCTGGGCAAAACGGTAATATTTTACCAACACGTTATACCGATGCTGCTTTGGGATTGTTCCCTTAACCCATAGGAATAATAATTATGAAAACACCTGTGGCAATACTTTCTTGTTTGTTTTTTAGTGCTTGTGCTAATGCTGATATGGCTCCGATGACTGATGAAGATATGTCTGAAGTCGATGGCGCGGGACTTGGGATCGTCTTAGAAGACTTCTCTTTGCATGCTGGCGCAGAAACAGACAATGCTTCACTATTTAAGATTACAGGAATCAAAACGACAGATGGTCGCGATGTTAATATTGAAGTTGATAACTTCTTTATAGGCGGTAAGGGAAGTGCCAACTTTGTTGATAATGGCAATGGTACATCATCATTTGTTGTAGACCCAACGACCGTTAATATTGGTAGATTAAATAACCCAATCGCTGTGAATCTTCGAGATGGTGATGATATTGATGTTAGAGCTCCAAATAAGGGGGTTCTAGAAATAGCCCATACAGAACTTGTTGCCATTGATAATGATCCGGTTTGGATTGGTGCGACGATGGATCCTTGTTTGAAAGCCGGCGCTGCGGAGTGTTCGAAGTTTGCCAGCCGTGAGGCGGTTGATGGTGGATTTCGAGGGGAAAGAATAGATGTCGGTTTGGAGTTGAATGCTAAATTTCAAACGGCAGCAGGATCTACTGATTTCGACAGTGATACCCCTTTAACAATATATATGAAAGAAGCGGTGTTTGACGGCAGTTATACCCGCCTTTGGGGAGATCAGACTAAGACGGGCAGCGAGACAGACTCAGATGCTCAGAGAAACATTACTTTGGCAAACGTCCGTTTGAATTTGTATACACCAGATATTTATATTGCTAGCTGTGGTCTTGATGGTACCTCGTGTGGCGATGCAGTTCATATTAAACACTTTGCATTGGATTTGATTGTTGGTGTTGGTGAAATCCAACCTGCGGCTTTAAGTGTAACAAGTGACGGTAACTTTCAGTTGGAGGTTGAGGCGTTGCCTAACCCAACTACACCTGAGGGTACTCGACGATTACAGCTTATACGTGATGATCAGTCAGATGGCATGACATGGGCTGCTACAGATAAAGATTTTTATGAAAATTATTACAACGATACAATCCCTGGTGTTAAGACCAAAAGTAATTTGTATATAGGTGATCCAACAATTGCTAACCCTACCTTTGAAACAGCAGGTGGGTTACAGGTAGGGGATACTTACCTTGGCACTTCAAAGATTGAAGGAATACAAATTCAATACTTGAAGATGACTACTCATGATATTGGCGGTTAATGAGAGGACGACGATGAAAATAAAAATAAAAAACGTCCTGCCTGCACTTGTTATCTTTAGTGCTTTGGCGACGAATGTACAAGCGGAATTGGCTCCTATTGATGATGCGGAGTTGTCTAATGCAGTTGCTCAAGGCGGTTTGTATCTTTCTGGCGAATTTAGCTTGAACGAAGAGGGTGGGCCAATCCAAGATGCAACCTACGGTGATTGTACCGATGATAAGCGTTGCGGGGCTCGTTTCTCTTATAAGCTTGGCGGCAACGACTCAAATGGTTGGTATGTAATTGATGACTGGAAAGGTGGGCTTTCATTTGAAGGGCTAACTATTCGAACCAGAAAGGTTGATGGTAATCAACGTGATGTTACAGGTCAGTTGGTGGATAACAGTGGTAATCCCGTGAGCGATGCAGGTGCAATTGCCTTGGGGGTTAATGATGGATTTGGTGGAGATGGCGCATCTTTTAATAAAGAAGTGTTAGAAATAGGGTTGCCCTCTTCCGTTAAGTTTGATGAGTATCAGTATACCTTAGGTTATGCCTCCCATGCCTCTCCAACCGAGGTGCCTACCGGAGAAACATTTCAGCAAACGAATATTTACGGCGTTTTCATTGATGGGCAGGTAAATATGTCTGGCAATATGCTTATATTCCCTACTGCAGATAAATAGGAGTGTTATTGTGAAAAAAATTACAGCTTTAACGCTTTGCTCTTTTTCTTTGAATTCGTTTGCTGCATTAGAACTATTAGATGAATCCAGTTTATCGAATGTAACTGGTCAAGCAGGAATTACTGTAGAAATTGAAGCCAGAGTAGAGATTGATAAGCTCAGTTATGTGGATGATGGCAATCCTCTTTCATTGGAGGGGGTTAGTATTCATAAGACGGGTGACGATACTCAGGGTGCTCATGGCTATGTCATGGTGGATGTAACTGCAGAAGGTGAAATGCAGATTCATAACATCGCGGATCAAACGCACTTGCAGATTGATGATATTCGAGTTGATTCGGATAATACGGCACCAAATAGCTTTGGTACAGTTGCTTTAGATTTTGATATGGAAAACTTTTTTCAGTTTTCTGGCGGAGGGTTATTTAATTCTGATAAAGGTATGACTGTCTCCCGTTACAATAGCCGTATATATGGTCTTGTTCGTGACGAATTTGATGTTATCCAGACGGATCTTAATGGCGATCCAATAACGAAAGGCGCTGAGTTTTTCTACCGAGATAATGGAAATGACTTAATGATTTCCTTTGATTATGAGTCTTGGGGAACAAATTGGACTTTGGATGTGGTTGATGATCCATATAAAGCAGGGCAAGAGGCATTGCTTATAACGTACCCTGATCATCATTTTAAATTGGTTGTGGATAAGATCCAGTTTAAGACTAGAGACACTGCGAATAATAACTTTACGTCTGACCCAAACAATTCTGGGTTGGATGCTCAGCCGAATGTGGGGATGATAACTGCTTCTGCTGATATGAATGGTGAGTTATATGTCAGTGCTGGCGGTAAGGATCCTGTTCAGGGTTTGACTTTTAACTATGAGCAAACGCTGAGTAATGGTGACTTTCGTTATATTGATACCAATGGGGCTGGTGAGCAGTATGAGGTAGCCCTTAAGGGAGTAACTCATTACTCTAAAGTAAGTAACTTAACATTCGATGTCATTGATGACAGTGTGTGGTTAACTACGGAGCAGGTTCAAGGTACGCTTGATATTGATGAGATTTACATTGGTACTTTATATAAGGATGCTAATGATATTGGTAAAACCAGTATGGGGAGTTTTCATGTTGATTATTTGTTCGAAGATCAGGTGATTGATGGGCAAACTTATACCAATTCAATTCAGTTAACGCCTAAAGGAAATCAGTACGGTGGAAGCCAGGGTGTATCTATTAACACGAATTGGAGTTTAGCAAACGCCGATATTGGCTATACAGACAATAATAATACTATTTGGATATCGGGTATTCAGAGTTACGGTTCAGGCACGGTTACTTTTGATCTTATAGATGCAAGTTATTTGTACTCAAGCAATGTTGTTGATGCGAATCACGACCCTTTCTTTGATGGTATTCGATTAGGATTTGAAAATGTTGTTGGGCATTACAGCATTGACGGCCTAAAGGTTGGGGATGATAAGGAGACTGCTCAGCTGCAGGGAGGAACAGAGCTTCTTCTTCCTCTTCAGGTTTTCCAAGAGGCTGATTTTACTTTGAATGGTCACATGACGATACTGCCTGGTGGTTCTGACGGAGATGGCCTGACTTTAAACGGCGATTTGCACTTTACGGATACAACATTGGGGGTGTCTGTTGATTCTGATGGATCGGGCTTATGGTTGGATGATGTTACTTATGATATATCAATGAGGGATTCAACTCTTGATGTGGATGAGCGCGGTGTTGTTCTTGATAGTGGCTTATATGTCTCAACGATGGACATTGGAAATGTTCGTTTAGGTGAGAAGAAAACGGGAGATTCCTTTGGTCGGGTTGTGGTGTCGACGCTTGAAAGAAATTCTTTAACGTATTTGCGTTCGGGAGGTGCTGGTGGTGTTTGCATTGGAGGTTCTGGGGCGAATCAGGCGGCATGTGAGGCAAAAGACCCTGTGACGGATGAACCGAATGGGCGGTGGGAGGATAGAGGTGAGGAAGGTGTCACTATTGGAATTAATGCGCAGTTTGTTGATAAGAATTCTTTAACCGCTGAGGAGCGTGCGCTTGTAGATGCAATTGATCCTAATGCAGATACTAAACTTGGTTGGTATCGATCTGATGCCAAGGTGGGTATTGAAGCGGTTGGAATCACGACGGCAGATGATGGGCTTACTGTTGAGTTAGCCGTAGATGTTGCTGAAACGATAGTTAAAGATGTAGATCAGACCGATGGTCTATTGAAGAGAGTATTACTTGATGGCTCTGGTCAGGAAGAATTGGTGTCGGATGCAGAGCTCATAGCAAAGCTTTCTTCTGGGTACACAAATCCTGTTGGATTTGCTGTTGATACGAAGGTGGAGTTCAGTCAATTGAAAATTGGCGAGATTAACATGACGCATCATACCGGTGGTAGTCAGCCTATTTATTATGGTGCGCAATTTGAAAATGTTAGTCTGAGAGCAAATATCACTGCCACACCTATTCGATGATTTGTTGTTGAGGTGAAAAGGCGAGCTTATAGCTCGCCTTTTTTGTGTCTGGAGTTTCTGTTTTATTGAATTTGAGGCTCTGAATCATTTGGTTGGTGGAAAAGTGATCTGTTTCGAGTATTTTTGATGGTTATTTAACCGATTGTTCGGGTGTTTTGAGTGGTTAAGTAATTAAATTGAAATATGTTGAAAAAGGGCTTGTATAGGTCAGATTAATCCCTATAATGCGCTCCACGTTCTGAGAGGGGCAAGCGGTGAAGCTGATTGGGCTGAGGTTTGATTGGTGATCGCGATTCTGAATTGAATCACTTCTCCAGAAGGTTGAAAAAAAGAGGTTGACACAGAGATTTAAATCGTTATAATGTGCGTCCTTGGTTGAGACACTGGTTGTTACTAAGCCTTTGAGGTTTAAGTATTTTGTCTCACAGCTCTTTAAGAATTTGTTCAGATAATTCGTGTGGGCACTTACTGATGTGTTGAAGGACATATAGATGTAAGTGACTCATGAATAGATTTGTTTTATGCAGT
>JADFAD010000010.1 GCA_015665455.1 Oceanospirillaceae bacterium
CATTAGTATGAATCATGAGGGTTACCTTTAAATGATTTTGATTTTAGGTTTGGTCACCATCAATCAAAGTCGGTAACCCTCTCTTTTTCAAGAAGAGGTGTCAGATTAAGTCTGAACTAATTCAGTTTAGACTTTACCGCCCAACTTAATGAACCCATGCAGTTAAAGCGGGTAACGATTTACCTTTCTTATGTTGCTTTTGTTTTTCTGTTAGTCAGTGCGCTCTATCAATTAAAAGTGGCACCAACTTTTTTAGCGTCTTATGAAGTATTTGAACTTTCAATACCAAGCCACATCTTACTTTATCGAGATTTTTGGTTGTTGTTTACGTTCGTTGTTATTGTTCTTTTGATTATTGCGATAAAAACGGGTTATGAGTTAAAACGGCTTTATAAATTCTCGAGCCTCTCTTTAAACTCTTTTGTCTTCAAGTATTTAACCCTGCCGGGTATTAAAGCGTCGTATCTGAATATTCTTGAAACGGTTTTTTATCCAATGGCTGATCACTCAGATGAGAGCGGGGTACCTAATTTTGTAATCACGCAGCATCTTCGATCGATGGAGCGATCGGGGATGAATGTCAGTAATGAAATGCAATGCATTATTAGAAAAGAAGGGCACATGTTGGCTTTGTTATGTGAGCGCCAAATGCGTCTCATATCTGTGGTCATTGCGGTGGCTATTATTGCTGCTATTTTCTTCTTTTTAGTCAGTGCTTATTCACCAATTTTTATATTGGGAGAAACCTTATGAATACCGTTTCATCAGATGTAAACCATGTCCGTAAAAGCAATGGGTTCACGCTGATTGAGTTGATGGTGGTGGTGGTGGTGGCGATTATTGGTATTTTAGCGTCAATTGCATTACCAGCGTACCAAGTCTATGTGCAACGTAGCGAAGTGACTGAAGCGTTGAGCATGGCTGCTGCGTTACGCGAGAACGTTACTGAGTATTACGCTGAAAATTTAGAGTTTCCTGAGAACAATGGTGCTGCAGGGTTACCCGCTTCAAACTTTTTGATTGGTAATCGGATTACGGGGGTGAGTGTAGAATTGGGCGCGATACACGTTTCTATTGGCAATAAAGCGTCAAAACCTTTACAAGGCAAGACGCTTACGTTTAGACCAGCTATTGTTACTGGTAGTCCAACCAGCCCGATTGCTTGGCTGTGTGGTTATGATGGCCCAGTGAAAGGGATGGAAGCCGTTGGTCAAAACAAGACAGATTTGAATAAAGAATTTCTGCCTTCTGCTTGCAGGGGATGAGCCTTCGGCAGAATGCAGTTATTCTTTTGTTTGAATGACCCCTTTTGCTTCAAGCCGTTCTCTAAAGTCTTCCGTTCTGAAGTAGTTTACAAACAGATCCCATATTCCCAGTAGAGAAGAAGAGCGAACGTGGAGTTGTTTTTCTTCTGGGTCTGCCAATACTTCGAAGTAATCAACAAACTGAAATACAGCGCTGTGAGTTTTTGCGTAAATATACCCTTGGTAATCGTGTTCGATCTGCGTTCTCGGGAGTTCATTGACCGTCTCTCGAATGATTGGCCATGCTTCATTGAATGGCATCTTCAATTCGAAGGGTTGAATGCTATGAACAAAGGTGGCTGATTCGGTTGATGCACAATTGGGCAGCGGTGGGCACCAATGCAGAGATTGATCCGGATCAGATTCTTGTAATGGCAAAATTAGGCAGCCAGAAAGAGACAGGGCAGAGATTAGGATAATCAGGTTTTTTAGTTGTTTCATGATTCTATCGTTGGGTGTTTTTGAATTCTTTTTTTAGTTGGCTAAGCTTCTATTAAGGAGTATTGCAGCTATGACTGAGAATCTCGATCTTTTAGGCCAAAAACTGTTTGGGTTTGTTGATATGAATCAGGAAGGTTATGCCATCTTTGATGCGCAGGACTACCTGATTTATTGCAATCAGGCTTATGCCGATGTTATGGGGTTCGGTGTTTCTGTGCTTGTTGGCAAAACATTCCAAGAGATATTGGTTTTATGTTTTAACGAAGACAAGGGGGTGAAAGTTGAAACGAAGGCGCTGGATGAATTCTTAGCCCGAGTGAAAACACAGTGGCGGTCTGAAAGTTATCGTTTATTTGAAATTGAAACAAACGAGGGCGAGTGGTTTTTACTCTCTGAGGTGGCGAATAACCATAATGAGGTTCTGATTCAGACTAAGAAAATCACAGAACAAAAGGTGTTGGAAAACAAACTTCTTGAGTCTCGTGATAAGTTGCGCCAATTGTCCCTTACGGATGAGCTTACTCGAGTTGCAAATCGACGATGTTTTGTGGACTCTGTGGATGCAGAATTAAGTCGTTGTCGACGGTTAAAGAAAACCGTGGCTTACATGATTCTCGATTTGGATTACTTTAAATCGATCAATGACAATTACGGCCATCATGCGGGTGATCAAGTCTTAAAACATGTGGCTAAATTAGTCAAAGATACATTAAGAGACTACGATATCTTTGGGCGGATTGGTGGTGAGGAGTTTGCGGTGTTTCTTGGTCAAACACAATCTATTGAAGCGCTGGAAATAGCAGAGCGTGTTAGGCAAGTCATCGAAGAGTCCCCATTGCATTTAGATGACGTTACTATTCGGTTAACCGCATCCATTGGTGTGTCTTTATGTAATGCGAGTAATTGCACGTACCTTGAATTGTATAATGAGGCAGATAAAGCGCTGTATCGAGCCAAGAGAGAAGGCCGAAATCGCAGTATTTTATATAATTCCGGATGTTCGTTGGATTGATGCTCGTAGGAGGAATGAACTGATTTTCCTTCAATGTTTGATCATTGTTCGAGTTTGCCTTGTTTGAGTAGCACACCTCTTCTATAATTTTTGCCTCTTAACCCTTACGACCCCTTTCTGTACTTTGATCTCGTTACGTAAGGGCTTTAGTTTTTGGATACCACTTTAATTGTGTAAATAGATTTGCGTGGAATTGGTTGCGTGAAAATAGAGAGTTATAATGCTTTTAGAAAAAATTAAAAATCGTGAGAGCGGAATCGTTCTTTATGGTATTACGCCACCTAAGAAGGGCACTGAGCAGGATAAAATTGAAGAAATTTCTGCTCGTCAAATTGAACGTCTTCAGGCGCTCAATTTAGATGGTTTAGTGCTTTACGATATTCAAGATGAAAAATCTCGAACATCTGAAAAGCGGCCATTTCCATTCATGGAAACATTGGATGCTTTCTCCTACAGTCAAGAACATTTGAAGTCGCTTTCGATACCAAAAATTGTCTATCGAGCCGTAGGTAAATACACCAAACCAGAATTGACTGAGTTTCTAGAAACCGCTTCGGCTGATGACGTACTGACTGTTTTTGTTGGGGCGGCATCAAAATCTCAAGAAGTTACCCTCTCCATGAAAGAGGCATATCAGCTAAGAGCTGAGATGAACAGTGATATTCTGCTGGGCGGCGTAACGATTCCTGAACGTCACCAAAGTAAAGGTGATGAGCACTTGCGTGTTTTTGATAAGATCGCTGAAGGTTGCTCATTTTTCGTTTCTCAGGGTGTTTATGATGTTAACGCATCAAAGAATTTACTGTCTGAATACTATTACTATGGTAAAGAAAATAACATTCCACTGGTTCCCATTTTATTTACGCTGACGCCCTGTGGTTCTGTGAAAACACTTGAATTCATGAAGTGGCTTGGGATCAGCATTCCTAAGTGGCTTGAGAATGAGTTGATTCATTCCGATGACATTCTTCAGCAGTCTGTGGATTTTTCAGAACAGAGCTGGTTGGAACTCAAGAAGTTTGCTGATGAACGCAACATTCCTATCGGATGTAATATTGAAAGCGTTGCCATTCGTAAAGTTGAGATTGATGCATCCATTGAGTTGTTAAGGCGCGTTAGCAAGTAATCCTTCGTTTTGAGCGTTAGGGTCGTTATTTTTAAATTTCGACCCTGAGCTTAGACGTCTTCTTTCTCCATCCTTCGCTTTATTCCTTCTGTAAATAAATAGAGATCATAGGGATCATATTGAGTATTCGTTTGTCTTATGCTCAATGGTTTGATTCTTCGATAAGGATATCTCTATGTTACCCATGGGCACGATCGTCACTTTTTGTATGTTATTGGGGTTATTGTTTGCCTCGCGCTTACCTGTTATTCGAACCATTCAAGTAATCCCTTTATTGCTTAAGCGAGCGGTTGGGCTCGTTGTCCTAGCCGCTGGGAGTTGGAACGTTTTTTGGTATGCTCTCAGAAATATAACCGAATTTTGGGGCGTGGCTGCGTTGGTGTCAGGGGTACTTATGATCATCACGTCAATGTATATCATTGATTCGAAGCGTTTACCTGCCATGCTCAATGCGGTTAGACCCGCAGTTCAGTTCTTGCTGTTGGTGTGTATGTTGAAATATGGGGTTACGATTTACCGGATGTAGGTCTGCTGAGCCGTTTTAAATCCACTTTTCTAAGGTGTCTTCCAATTGCTTCAATCTTACGGGCTTCTTTAGGTAATCGTTCATCCCTGCATCTATGCAGCGTTGGCGATCACCTGTCATTACATTTGCTGTAACGGCAACAATAGGCACGTCGGGCGATAATGATTGCTGTCGGATTCGACGAGTGGCTTCGAATCCATCCATGACAGGCATTTGGCAATCCATTAAGACAATATCAAACTCGAGTTGGGAAAGCATTTCGCAGGCTTGCCATCCTTCATCGGCCATAGTAACGAGATACCCCAGCTTCTTGAGCATGTTACTGATGACCATTTGATTTACATGATTGTCCTCAACCACAAGAACGTGTTTCTGATTAAGCGTGCTGGTCTGTTTGTTCTTGACGGCTAAGGAAGGCTGATTTTCAGTCACCGTTAAAGGAATTTCAAAGCTAAAGTGGCTTCCTTTACCTAGCTCTGAAGTGCAGTAGAGTTTTCCGTTTAAGATGACCGCAAGCTGGTGGCAGATGGCTAAACCGATTCCCAAGCCGTCGTGTTTGCGGCTGAACGAACCATCGGCTTGTTGGAATGCATTAAAGATGTCTTGTTGTTTTTCTTTGGGAATGCCTGATCCGGTATCGGATACAACAAACGTTAGAAGGCATTTATTATTTGAAAGGAACGTGGGCTCTACTGAAATATGTACAGTGCCTTGCTCTGTGAACTTGATGGCATTATCCAGAAGATGAGATAGGATTTGACCTATTTTTCTGACATCACCCATCACAAGTTCAGGGGTGTCTTTTGAAATGAATGGTCTGAATGATAAGTCATTTCTTTCACACTGTGGTTTGTATTCTTTTTCTAAGCATTCAAATATTTGGTTGGGCTTAAAGGGCTCGTTTTGAATGGGGAGATTACCAGCTTGAACTTCAGAGAATTCTAAAATGCCGTTAATCAGTCTCATCATGCCATGAGCTGAATCACAGGCGGTCTTAAGGTATTTATTTGCATTGCCTGACATTGGTTCTGTTTCAATCAGCTCTAATGAGCCCCGAACTCCGTTCATGGGTGTTCTGAGTTCATGGCTGATGGTTGCTAAAAATTCTTCTTTGAGGCGATTACTGCGTTCAACTTCTTGAAGCGCATACTTGAGTTTTGTGTTTTTATTTTCCAGTTCTTGGTTCGTCTGCTCTTGAAAGGCTAAAGCAGAAGCTTTCGCGTTCGAGGCCTCTTCGGACAGGTATAGGGCTTGTCGCTGAGCAATGTCCTTATCTTTTTGACTTCTATTGATTCGATCTGACAATGCAAGAGACAGAGGAAGAACTTCAATGACGGTGCCTATGACTTGGAGGTACTCGGTGAAAGGGGTGCGAGGTAACCAGCCTGCTTTGTTTAATGAAAGAACAACGGAACCTAAAATAAAGACACTCCAACCCATTAGGAAGAAACGAGCGTAATAGTTGCCTTGCCTAAATACTGAAATTGCACAGATCCAAATTGAGGTGTAACAGATGATTGTGAGTGCTATGAGCCATTTGACGATGATTTCATAGGGCACGAAAGGAAGTAAGCACGCGCCAAGAATAGAGCAGCCAATGATGGTTTTAAGCACCTTTAAATGGCTGGGTGCATGTTTTTTGATTTGCAGAAACGAAGCAGAAAACAAACAACTGAATATAAGCCCGAAGCAGCCACTTAACGCGACACTCTTTAGGTTAAAGAAGACTTGATTAGGCCATAGGTATTGATACCCCATGCCATGAAAGCTAAGAAAGAAGAACAGCAGCGAGAATGAAAACCCAGTGTAGTAGATAAAGGTCTTATCTCGCATGCTTATAAAAAATAATGGACTGTACAGCATCATCATGATCATGAGACCAAACATAATACTGTATGTATTGGTTTCTAATTGGGAATGAAGATAAAACTGATCAGGGAGCCAAGCTGTTAAAGGCAGTTGTAATGAATCAGCAGATGCCCCACGTACATAGAATGTATTTGCACCAGGCGCTAAAGTGACAGGGAATACCAATGTGCGGGTTTTTATAATGCGGTCATTAAATGGGTATTGGTTGCCGATTTGTTGGTGTTTTGTCTTGGAGGAAATATGGTAAAGATCCAACTGGTTCAGTCTGGGGTCTTCAAACTCGATGTAAACATTTAAGGGGGTGTCTTTAGGGTTGTTTATTTGCCAGCGTAACCAGTAAGGCGTTGTTGTGAAACCAAAGTTGAGCGTTTTATTGTCTGAGAGCCATTGCTTGGGATCTAATGAGGTTACATGTTCTATGGGGGAGTCTGCGGTTAAATCTTGCCAATACTCGACGTGTGACGATAAGTGATTGGGCCCCTGTGCGTCGAATATAAGCGAAGGCGGTTTTGCTTGCACAGACACACAAGTAAGCAAGGCAAATAAGCCAAAGAAAAGGATGCGTGCTTTCTTACTGCACGTGAAATCCGAGATGATAGTCATTCCTTAACTACGGTATCCTGATGTTTATGCATGTCGTTTTCTTGTTTCGCTAGAATAATACAGTACATACCCATCTTTTTGGTAGTGTCAGAAATGGACTTGTGTTGAACATATCGAACCTCATATCATGTTGTTACATCACAGTGGCTTGAGTGAACAGGGTTAGAGTGAATTCTTCTAAGGGGACATAGACATGCCACACTGCATCATTGAGTATTCAGACAATATCGCAAACTCTGTCAGCGTTTCTACCTTACTTGAAACCGTTTTTAATGGCGCTTTGACGTCGGATTTGTTTACTGAAAAAGACATTAAAGCAAGGGCTTTAGCCTACTCGGATTACTACAGCGGGCAAGATAACCTAAGCTTTGTTCATGTGACGGTCAAAATTCTTTCTGGCCGATCCACAGACCAAAAATCACTTTTGTCCCATCGTATTTTGTCGAATTTGGAGGCCTTATCTTTATCTTCCGTATCTCTAACGGTTGAGGTTTGTGACATTGATCGCGAGTGTTACGCCAAGACCTTAAAGTGAAGCGGTTTTTCCCGCTCGAACGGACATTTCTGGAAATAACCTGATTAGCTGCATTGCTCGAAACTTCCTTACTGACTAGAATGCACACTTAATTCTGGGTTCATCCGAATAACCACAGAAATATTCTCGCTTATTACAGGTAAATTGAATGACCAATAATGATGTTTTACGTCGTCTTCGCTATGTTTTTGACTTCGATGATTCAAAAATGATTGCTATATTTGGGCAAGCGGATCATAAGGTTACGCGAGAAGAGATTAGCGACTGGTTGAAGAAAGACGACGACCCTAAATATCAGAATTGTACGGACGTGACTCTGGCTACGTTCTTGAATGGCTTAATTAATGATAAGCGCGGCAAGAAAGAAGGCGACCAACCTAAGCCTGAGAAGAAGTTAAATAACAATATTATCTTTCGTAAACTGAAAATTGCATTAAACCTTAAATCTGAAGACGTGTTAGAACTTCTTTTGATGGCAGAGTTTCGTTTAAGCAAGCATGAGTTAAGTGCTTTTTTCCGTAAACCGGATCATCAGCATTATCGTGTATGTAAAGATCAGGTACTTCGTAACTTCCTTCAGGGGATGCAACTTAAGTACCGCGATAAAATGGAACCAAAAGAAAAATACCAGTGGTAATTAATCAAGCTTGAAGTTTAATACTCAAGCATGATCAACACTGAAAAAGCTCCTTAGTATTTCGTTGTGACGAGACATTAAGGGGCTTTTTTCGTCATGGGTTGATTGCGTTAGGTTCAAGTGCGTAATCAGGCTCTCGATATTTCCGTTGAGCTTGGGGTACTCTCTGGTTGAACGTGCTTATTAATTAAATGCTTTTGCCATATATGTTCCGGTAGGACATCAATGACTCGAGTCAGTATTGAGATTACGACGACCGAGAAAAATAACCTTGCCCAGAGGACACCGGATAGATCCGCTCCTAACAATAGAACGAGTAATGTATCTTCAATGATGCTGTGACAAATGGCTAACAAACTCATCGCTGCGAAGACATCTCGTTTTGAGACGTGGCCTGCTTTTGACTCTTGAATCAGTAACCCTCCACCAAAACCTAAGCCCAGCGTTATCCCTACAATAGTGATGGTTGTGGCTTGATGACCAATGCCAAGAATTTTTAAAACAGGTGCAAGTAACCAGCTCATTAATTTCTCAATGCCTACCAGTTTTAAGATTTTTAAAGACGTTAGCAGCAAAATTATGATTATTTGAATCATGGCTAAACTTTCAATCTGGTTGAGTATCCAAGGCATGAGTCCCGGAGTCGGAATTTCAGGTTGCCACGCCAGTACGTTGGGTTCTTGAAGGTAATCAAAGTGGATATACAGCTTGTTCATGATCCAAGCGATTAATAAACCACCGCCAACTCTCAGTAATAATGTAATGCGCAAGCGCATGCCTGCTTGTTGAGCAATTCTGGCTTCAACTGGGAGGCCATGTGCAAACAGCATCAATAAGGAAATGACCGTGACTTGAGCGATTGTCAATGTTTCTGCTTGTTGGGCATAAAAAAACACCAGCATTCCTGCATACAAGTTGGTGAGAATGGTTGTAGCCCAAACCAACCCCATGGATTCAGGTAATCCGACCCAGCTCATAATAGGGCCAAGCACCATGGCTAGATATTCAAGCAATCCGAAGGATTCTAATAGCTTAACGACGATGATCGCAGGGATCATCAAACGAAATAAGGTATACGAAACTTGCCATATTTCTTTAGACAGCTCTGAAAAAAAGACTTTCATATATTCACCAACCTGTATAGTTGGGATTAATAGTAAAGAATATTTTTTAATGAATGTTTCGTTATTGAAGGACGTTAGCTAATATTATTTCTTTATTGATGAATTTTATGCAGAAAATTAACTGATTATGGAATTGAGCGAGCTCGACCTTCGGATACTCCGCAAGTTACAGGTCAATAATAAAATCACCAATGCCGCCTTGGCTGAAGAGATAGGGTTGTCTGCGCCAGCATGTCTAAAGCGTTTGAAGCAGCTGCATGCCAACGACGTTATAGAAAAAAACGTGGCTATTTTGAATCCTAAATTGGCCGGCGTGGGCATTACAATGATTGTTGAAGTTGAAATGGAGCGGGATCGCACGGATATGACGGAGCAATTTGTTAAGCGTGTGATGATGAGCCCCGAGGTGACGCAGAGTTATCAAGTTACCGGTGAAGTGGATTTTGTTTTGATTGTGAATGTACCCAATATGGATGCATTCCAAGCGTTTGCAGATCGAGTTCTTTATTGCGAATCGAACATGCGGAAGTTCCGAACATTAATCTCAATGAAGCGAAATAAATTTACCACTGAAATACCTGTTTAGAGCTATTGAGAGTACCTCAGTTTATGTATTTATCAACGATGTCTTTGATGGTGCCATCCGCTTTCATTTCCGCGATGGCGTTGTTGATGCCCTGCAAAAGATATTGTTTTTCTATTATTAGCTTTAAACCGAGGGGGGCAGTACTTAACCGTTTACCTCGTTTAAACTTACATTTAGCAAAGTGCTCCGTTTTCAGTAAATAGTTGAAGAGTACGTCGTCAAAGAATGCCGCATCCACTCTATTTTTATCCAGCAGCGCAATGAGGTTGCTGTTTGAATAAGCTTCATGTTTTTTGATTTTTCCCGTATTAAAGAAATCTTCATAATCTTCGTAATAATAGCCGCGAGTGACGCCGACAAATTTTTCCGATAGGTCGTCTGGCGCGTTGACCTCTTTATAGTTTTCTTCAAGAAAATAGATGTATTCAAAGACGGTTGTGTAAGATTCTGAGAAGACATATTGAGGGTCTTTGGATTGCTGGTTCCAAACCGGTGAATCAGCAAAATTAATATCGATTTGCTTATCATCAAACAGTTGATTGAGGCGCTCGGTTGGGTGGAGCTGCATCATGACTTCGTTGTTCGAACGCTTTATTATTTCTTGAAGAATTTCAACGGAGATGCCCTGCAATTGACGTTGCTCTACTTGCATCGCGTAGGGGCTCCAGTGCGCTGTTGCGGCTTCCAGTAACTCTGCACGTACTGTAAAGGGGGCAAGCAGTACAAAGATAAGTACTAAGCTTCGGCAATTTTGAATGGTGCTTTGCATCCGTCAATATCCTTCTAAACCGCTGTATATAATCGATTGAACGTCTGAATGGGTGTGGCTTATGAGATCGTTCAATTAGCGTTGGGTCTTTATCAGGAGAAGTATAGTTGATGAGAAATCTTATTCATTTAAATATCATGAACTCGGATTTCGGTTTAGGATGATAGGCACTGTTTACACAAGTAGAGGGCTTCAGTGACTGATATTCATTTTTCTCATGCGAACGGCTTTCCGGCAAGAACCTTCATTTCATTGATATGATTGGTCATGGTAAGTTTCTCTTAAATGGCGATCTAAACATTTACGCAGATGAATTGATTGAAGACATTGAATTGAAGCACACAGACCCTGTCGTCGGGATAGGGCATTCCATTGGCGGTGCCGTTACGTTTCTTGCTGCAACGAAGAGGCCTGATTTATTTAAGAACCTGATTTTGCTAGACCCCGTGGTCTTCAGTGCCACTAAGCGATGTGTTCTGAGCGCCTTAAGGAAATTGGGGCTGATAGGCTATGTTGGGCCGGCAAATGCCACTTTTAAACGTCGTTTAAAGTTTCAAAGCTTAGAAGCAGCGCACATTCATTTTTCCTCCAAACCTTTATTTAAAGACTTTGATCCTCGTTGTTTTCAAGCTTATATAAAGCATGGGTTCGTACCGACGGAGGAGGGCGTCGAGCTGGCGTTTGATCGACAGGTGGAAGGGGACATTTTCTTAACACCGTTATTGAACTTGCCAAAAGATGCCAAATCCATGAGAGGGACTTTAGTTTATGGAAGTAGAAGTGATACCTTTCAAGCAATGGATGCCAAGTGGTGGCGAAAGCACATGCCGAATTTTGATTTGATGGAAGTTGAAGGCGGGCATTTATTTCCACTGGAACAACCGGATGCAACTGTTGAGCTCATAAATACAATAAATAGAAATGGTGTCTAATATGCAAAGCCAAACATGCACATGCCCTTGCGGAGAGTCTACGTTCGTAATTAAATCTAAGCCTCTGATTCGGTTCTATTGCCACTGCACTATTTGTCAGTCGTTGTATAAAAAACCCTTTGTGGATGTCTCTGCTTTATGGGCTGGGAATGTGGAATTACCTGAGAATCATAATTTACATTTTGGTAAATATAGGTTGCCACCGGCATTGAGTCGTGGAATTTGTAAATCTTGCAGCTCTCCTGTCGTCGGCTTTTTAAGGTTAGCTCCGTTTGTTCGTTTGGCGTTCTTCCCCAGTCGAAGTGTTGAAGATGAAAGCTCGTTACGTGACTCTCAAGGTCATATCTTTTATCACCGCTGCCTTGCTGAATCGGGTGATGCTTTGCCTAAGTTCAGTGGTTATTGGAAGAGCGAACTAGCGGTGACCTCTATGTTAATTGGGTCGATGCTCAAAAGGTCATAAGAGGGTTGAAAAGGCGCAAAGCGCCTATCCGTATTTAAATATTGAGCAAGGCCAAACTATTTTGAAAAGTGCTCTATGATTTTAGGGTGTTGAGACACTCGATGAAAATGCTCGTTGAGTTTAGGTGCGACCTGTTCAGTTAAATCCGTTGGAATGTGATCCAGAATACCTGATTTTAATGTTCTGGCCCAAACCAGCATTTTTAGATCCGCCATGGTGAGTTCTTCCCCGCAAAAGTATTGCTCGCCTTGCGCCGTTAGCCGGGATTCTGCCCACCTTAGATATTGTGTTAGTGCCCCATGAGCGAGCTCTTCTCTTGCAGTTTTCAGAGCTTCTCCTTTTAAGGGGAAGGTGGCGACCACTTTCGTAGATACGTCCTCTATGGCATCCATTATTTCATCACAAAGCAACGCCTTGAAACTGTCTTCAGGGTACAAGCCTGTTAATTTACCGACATAACGATTAATGCTGTTTCATTGGGTGATTTGTTGCCCGTCAATGGTAAGCGTAGGAACTTGTTTTAGGGGGGTATTGTCTCGGATGAGAGGGAATTGATCGAATTCGAATCTGTCGTCTTCAAACTCAATCCCCGCTATTTTAAATGCGATTCGAGCAGGTTCGGCGCGACCGCCCTGCATATTGAAGTAGGTGAGTTTTAGCATGTTGTTCATCCATCCGAGTTGAAAGTTTAAGGGGGTTATATCTTCTTAGTTACTATTGCTCGTATTGAGTTCGTTCAGGTTTAAGCATATTTCGAAATTTAGAGCTAAATTATTAGATGTACTTAAGGGATGTCGTGTTTGTCATATATTTTTAGGTTGAGTAATGAGAGTTTTGCTGTTTCTAAGTCTGATTGGGGTTCACTGTATTACTCATGCGGATGAGGCTGCATTGGATGTTGGTATTTTTTATATTGAGCCTTTTGGTTTTTATGACTCTAAAGGGAATATTACAGGCATTACTTCAGATCTAATCAAAGCCATTGAAGCTGAATCTGGGATTACTTTGAGACAACACTTATTACCTTATAAGCGAATGATTCAATATATCGAAGATGGAAAACTGGATTTTTCAGTCTTTTTCCAATCAGAATTAAGCCTTTCCTTGTCAGAAAGTGTTGCTCCTCTTTATGATTTGAGAACGATTGTTGTTGGAAAAAAAGGTACATTGATTTCGACGTATGAAGATCTTTATAGCCTGAAATTAGCCACCCCTACAGGTGTAAAATACACAAAGCGCTTGGATGATGACCGTAACCTTAATACGACGTATGTGATGGATTACGATAATGCTGTTTTGATGCTTGAAAATGATTATGTTGACGCAATCATTGCCCCTGAAAAAATACTTCATTTTCAGTTGAGAAAGCTGGGTGTTAAGAAGAGTATGCTCGGTGATCCCTATGAACTTAATATAAATACTGCATGGCTTCAATTTTCAAATGAATCAAAACACAAAGGCTCGATTCCAAGCCTTAAAGCAGCGATAAAGCGGTTAAAAGATGAGAAAAGAGTAGATTCTATTTTGCTGAGGTATTTTCCATAATTGTTCAGTATTGCGTAAGCGTAGGTGAGGCTCGTGTTTTTTATTTTTGGTATTAAGTCCGCCTTTTTATGAATTTAGACTCAATATCAACTGACAGTCGAAAGCCGCTGCTGTGTTTTTGATTTTCTCAAGTTATTTATAGAACACATATGGAGGTCATAAATTGGAAATAAAACCCCCGCTTTTATCGTATCCGCATCAACAATAAATCGCGCAATTGTCACCGCTGACTCACAAGATGCAGCAGAGTAACTTGTTGGAACTTAAAGCCCTTTATCTAAGATAGGGGGCTTTATTCATTTAGAATGCTTTTATTTATTGAATGGTCGAGCATCGAATTGAGTCAAAAGGCTCTAATTGCGGCATAATGGCGGAATGAAAAGGCGGATAAACGATCTATTCATGTTGTTTGTCTCCTCACTCGTTTTAAGGTTATGAAATAAAGAGCGATTATGAACATTCTAGAAGAAGTAAAAGCCGCTTGGGGTTGGAGTGGTATAGAACCGGTTGAGTTGGTTACGGAAAATGAATTTGGTAATTTGATATTGAAAGACGCAGAAGATAAGTTCTGGCGTGTCTGTCCTGAAGAGATTACGTGCGAAGTCGTTGCGGACTCCATTGAGTCGTATAATGAATTGATTCAAGACGAAGAGTTTAATGAAGATTGGTTTATGGCGGACATGGTTGCCATTGCTGAAAAAAAATTGGGCGGTCTTAAGGAAGGCCATAAGTTCCAACTTGTGATTCCTGGTGCATTAGGTGGGGATTACGATGCAAAAAACATTAAAAGTACCTCGTTTGTAGATTTAATTAAGTCTTCTGGTGAGCTGGGTAAAAAAGTCGCGGATTTACCGGAAGGGGCTGAATTCCAGTTGGACCGTTAAGTACGGGGCTGTATTTAAGGCGCTTTTAATTTAAGGCGCTTATTCAGGCTTTAGTTAGGGAACCCTATTATTAAGCTCTATAGGCCATGCCATGAGAATGAAGCTCATGGCTTTATGGCTGTCTATTCTATGTGAATCTCATAAAACAAACCTAAAAGTGCGCTTATATCCGATTCGTTTGTAAGCGATCTATGTTTTGTACGGCGCGCTTGTTCAAGCTCTTCTATGTTAAACATGAATCGAAGAGCATTATGTAATGAGTTATTCGCTGTCTAACGTAATTTCATCTTTGTCTGACTTAAAATCTGAATTCAGATAATAAGAGCATCACTCATGAATGATTAATCTCATCGACAGAAGAGAGATATTTTTGGTTGAGGTGCCTTATGAGAAAGATCTTAATTGTAGATGATCAACAGTCTTATCAGTTGCTTATTCAACAGGTATTACATGATATAGACCGTGATTTAGATATTCTGACTGCTTACGATGGTCGAGAAGCACTTCTTAATATTGCTCATAGCTTACCGGATCTCGTTATTACTGATACGTATATGCCAAACATGGATGGCATGGAGTTAATCGGTTATTTATCCAATCTTATGGATCGACCAAAAATTATTGTTTTAACTGTTAACCAGATGGAACCTGATCGAAGAGCAGGCCTATTCGGCTCTCCAAATAATAAAGCGGTCGATTTCAGTATAAGTAAGGATCGCATTGAGTCTGATCTACATACGGTAGTTGTTGATTGCTTGGCGTTGCACTACGAGCAGTAATTTAGAATGTGAACAGTAATTTGAACGGTGAATAGCTAAGGAACGGATATGGAAAAGCATCCTAAACAATTATCCTCTTTGGAGTTCAAGTTTGGCGTGGCTCAAGTTTTATTAGAGCAAGGATATACGATTAGGGCGACGGCAGAAATAATGGACGTTGAGTTGTCCGTCATGACGCGTTGGGTGCGACAAATAAATAATAAGCGCTCACGTTTGGATTCTTGATTGAATCCTCAAGTGCATCCTGAAAAGCTCTTGAGGATAAACCCTTGAGAATAAGCCCTTGAGAATAAGCCGCAGTAACTTTTCAGAAGAAAATATCCTTTACTTTTGCCCAAAATCCGGAGTTAAAAGCAACTCACGAGCTCTTGAAATTCTTGATCGGACCGTTCCTACGGGCACGTTCAGTGTGTTAGCAATGTCTTGATAGGACATGCCCAGCTCTTCTCGACAAACAAACGTCTGGCGTATGTTTTTAGGTAAGCTTGATACGAGGCTTTGATACTTAAGGCTCAGCTGTTCTTCATGTAATTTCTGTTCAGGTGAGGCCTCACTGGATTCTAAATTGTCGAAGAAATCCGCGCCTTGTTCATCTCTGTCAGTAGAATATGAATACACGTGGTATTGATTGGTACGAATTTGTTTCTTCAGTGCTGTAATTGCTGTATTCGTGGCCACTCTATATAACCAAGTGTAAAACCTTGAGTCACCTCGATAATTCTTCAATGACGTATGAACCGTTAAGAAGATGTCTTGCATCACATCTTCGATCGTATGAACGTCAGATAGGTAGCGATGAATCAATCTTTTTAATTTACTCTGATATTTTTTTATGAGTTTTTCGAAAGACACATGTGACCCATTTAAAACCTCTTGGATCAACACCTCGTCTTCTTCTTGATCATCGAACGGTTCAATAATTGGTAATGGGGAGGCCGTTCTAAATGCCTTTATTTCAATGGGAGAGAGATTGACAGCCTTAGCACTAGATACATTATTCAAACCGAACAGGTTCTCAAGTACCAAGTTTTGATTGTTGGTATGTTGAGTGTGAGTTGCTGTATTCATTTGTTTATACCGCCTTTGGGGACGCTGCCTTGCTAGTAGGTTGAATGAATCAGTATGGCTTTACTAAGGTATACTGATCTGTATATCTTTAAAATATAGTAGACAGATCTGTTTAGTAAAGAGAAAAGTAATAAAAAATAACAGAAAGGTAAATTCTGGGCGAAGGTGGGCTCGATAAGTAATTGTTTATACTTAGGTCTTACTTTTTGAGAAAGGTGAATTACGGATTAACGGCAGATAATAGGCAGGATGATAAGACGTTTTTAATGATGGATTATTCGAGTGCCATGTTAATGAAGACCTTACCCATTTCTTTTGCATCTTGAGCGGCTTCTTTATCGCCGGCGACGTGTGCAAATACGATGGCGCCTTCGATGAGGATATTCAGTTGTTTAGCCAGCTTCTTAGGCTCCTTTGCCCCGGCTTCTTTGGCCAGTTCGCTGACGTAGTCGCATATAAGGTGTTTGTGTTCTGCACAGACGGATCGACTTGGGCTTTTTGAATCGAACAATTCACCAGACGCATTGATAAACATACAGCCGCAAAACGTTTTTTCATGAAACCATGCATCCATGACATCAAAGAGTGCAATCAGCTTAGCTTTGGGGGTATCGGCCTGCTTTTCTGTTTCACGCATTAAGTTGTTTCGAAAGTATTCATCTCGTTTTCTTAATACCGCTAGCACTAATTCATCTTTAGAATGGAAGTGGTTGTACAGTGTCTTTTTAGATACCGCAGCCTCTGAAATAATCAAATCAATGCCTGTTGCTGTAATACCGTTTTGATAGAACAATTGAAGCGCTGTTGTGACGATTTGTTCTCGTTTAGAGGCAGAAGGCATGGTCGATGTCCTGTGGGTTTTTTAGAGATAACTTTTTAACGGCACAATACAAGTGCGAATACGTTGAGATTATTATAGACAAATCGGTATACCTTTAGCTATGTTATTTTTGTAACTCATTGAAAGGGAGTGGGCACATGGATGAATCATTCAAAGGAATCGTTAAAAAAACCTTGCAGGTGGTCAGTACCTTATGAATGCTAATGCTTTGGTTTTTATTATTGGTTGCTTTATTTCTGCAATGGCATTTGCAGGTATCTATAAATACAAAGACAGCCAAGATAACTGGGTATACAGCGACGTTAAGCCTAAAAGCTCTTTAGTTACAGAGGAAGTTAAGTATAAAACCCATAAAAACCTCATTATTAAACCACGTGTATACACCGACTATGAAAATGGTTTTAACCAATTGAATGTGCATAACCCCTATTTTGCGCCCATTGATATCAAGGTTACATCCAAGGCGTTTCAGTCTGGTGCTTCTCGACAAACCGTACCGGCTAATGCAACGGTCACGTTTTATAAAAGTAAGAACCAAATCCCTAAGTTTCGCTATCGGTGGGCGCTCGGTGCACCTAATCCAGACATCAAAACCACTGACTATCATTTCCCTGTGTCGTCTAAACGATCTCACAAAATAACCCAGTCGTTTAATGGTAAGTTTTCTCACTCAAAACGACCGAGTAAACACGCAGTTGATATTGCAATGTCGGTGGGTACCTACATCAGTGCAGCAAGAGCCGGGACAGTGATTTGGGTGAAAGATGATTACCACATGGGAGGAAAACGAACGTATTTCTTAGATAAAGCGAATTACGTAAAAGTCCTTCATGATGATGGCTCATATGCGGTGTATGCCCATATTCTATTAGGAACGGCCTTGGTTAAACCTGGCGATAAAGTTAACGTTGGCGATTTGCTTGCTCGTTCAGGTTCCTCGGGGTATTCAACTGGGCCACATTTACACTTCGTCATACGTAAAAATGTTGGTTTGAAGTCGGTTTCTTTGCCTTTCAAGTTTGTTGATGGTGCGGGAAAACGATTTACACCCCGAAGAGGGATGTATGTTTTGGGTGATCAGTCTTAATCTTTTTTACTAGGGCTCGACCGACATCTTGTCGGTCGAGAAGAAATGGCGTTTAATTTATAGCTCTACGATCAACTTGCCTTTGTTTTCACCCGTGAAGAATAAATTCAAGCCATCAATGGCGGACTCTAAGCCATTCAGAATGTGACTGCGGTGTTTTATCTTGCCTTGCATGACGTACGGTGTAAGTTTAGCAAGCAGTTCAGGTACTTGATGGAAGTGATCCGGCATAGCAAACCCTTGAACCGTGATGCGCTTTTTGATCAACGGTATCCAGTTTGGCCCCGGGTTTGGCTCTGCTTTTGTGTAGTCTGAAATCATGCCACAAACGACGATCCTTGCATGGTTATTCATTCGATCGAAGATAAGATTCTGAATTGGACCGCCTGTATTTTCAAAGAATAGATCGATGCCATCAGGCGTAAGGGCGTCGAGCTGGCCGGCTAAGTCGTCGGATTTGTAGTTGATTGCGCCATCAAAGCCCAGTTCATTGACGATCCAGTCGCATTTTTCATCGGAGCCCACGACCCCAATGACCGTTAGTCCTTCGGCTTTAGCCAGCTGGCCAACGAGTGAACCAACAGACCCCGCAGCGCCAGTGACGATTAATGTTTCGCCTGATTTTGGCTTACCTACATTGAACAAACCTTGGGTAGCGGTTAAACCGGGTAAAGCAAAAATGGATAAAACGGTTTCAGAAGGCAATGGGGCTTCAACTTTATTAATGCCTTGGCCATCGCTTAAGGCATACTCCTGCCAGCCCATCATCCCCATGACGCGATCACCCACTGAGAACTTTGGGTGATTGGATTCAACGACTTCACCAATGCCTGATGAGCGCATAACACTGCCAAGCTCAACGGGCGGGATATAGCTGTCCGTTGCGGGACTCATCCAGCCCAGCATGGCAGGATCAAGTGACATATGCGTTTGTTTAATCAGTATTTGACTGGGACCTGCTTTTGTTAATTCTTTTGTCACTACTTCAAAAAGCTCAGAGCCAATAGGGCCTGGTGTCGGGCGAGCAATAAGGTTAATAGCGGTGTAGGTTGTCATGGCGAATTCCTTTGCTTATTGAATAAGATGTTGATGTTCGTTTGGAGGGTATTATTGCTTCAAGTTTTAGTGAGATATATAGGGTTAATTGCTATTCTTTATTGTCATAAAGACAATAGTTTGAGCAAATAGAGAACATGGATCAGTTAAGAGCGCTTAAATATTTTGTGGAAGTTGTTAAAGCAGGCAGTTTCACGAAGGCTGCAAAGCAGTTTTCTGTTCCGCCTTCTTCTTTATCTCGCCGGGTAGCGGATTTAGAAGAAAGCTTGGGGGCCACGCTGCTCAAACGGACAACGAGAGAAGTTAAGTTAACGGAGGTTGGGCAAAGCTATTACGAGCAGGTTCGTTCTATCTTATTGGATCTGGATGAATGTAATGAAGCGGTCAGTAATTATCAATCTAAGCCGATGGGACAACTTAAAATCAGTGCAATGACGGGGTTTGGTGAGACGATTCTTTTGCCGTTGATGGATGAATTCAATGAGCTATACCCTGATGTTGTCTTGGACATCACCTTAAGTGATGCAGTGTCTACCTTGAGCCGTGATGATGTTGATTTGGCCATTCGTGGAGGGTATGCACCGAACGAGCGCGTAGTTGCCATTGAACTGCTGAACAATAATTTTATCCCTGTAGCCTCGCCTGCGTATCTTGCCAGCGAAGGCATGCCAAAACATCCTTTGGAATTACGAGATCATAAGGGGTTGTATTATCGAACACCTGTAGGCCCAACGCCTTGGATATGCACATTGGATGGGCAACGTAAGAATGTTTCAGCACCTGCGGTTGCAGTTTCTAACGAGGGTAAGTGGTTAGTAAGGAAAGCCATCAAAGGTCAAGGGATTTTGATGGTGCCTCGATGGGTATTAAGGCCTTATTTAGAGGATGGTTCCTTAATTGAGTTGGACATTGAACCCCCTCTAAACATTACAGATAACCCTGACTTTGCGGTGTATTTACTGTATCAAAAACAAAGGTATTCGGTGCCTAAAATCAAAGCGGCTGTTGATTTTTTAGTCGATAGAGTAAAAGCCAATTCCTAGAAGATAGTATTAATTATGGTTGATGTCTTACAGTTAAATGAGGCTATCGTTACTTAGGGTAACAAGGTGCCGGTGATACAATGCGTTCCATAAATGAAACATATTATCTAAGGGAGTAGATAAATGACATTCGTGAATGAGAACACTATGACATCAGCATTGTTTAAAACGCTTTTATTATCCATTGCCTTCATTCTATCTACCGCTGCTTTTGGGCAAGATAATCGCCAACAATATTATTTTGAACAAGCAGAGTATGAGACGGCAAAATCTGAACGTTCGATTTCTGCCATGAATCGTTTTATTCGTAAATACCCTCACAGTAAGTTTAAGAGAACGGCTGTGTACGAAAGGGATCGGTTAGCTTATGTTGAATCGGCTAATTCTGGTTCTTCTGCATCCGTTCAGAACTTTATTGATAACTATCCTCGAAGCGCATGGTTACCGAAAGCCAAGTACATGCTCAAGCAATTAAAACAAAGTGAACGAGGGTCAACGGCCAAAACTAAGGTGGCATCTGTAGGTGATACGAAAGTATCTGCTTACCAATCCAGCTCAGAAAACAGCATGGACCGAGTCAGAAAAGCTTTGTCCGTGTATGAGTCTGGTCATAATGAACGTCAGAAAGTTAAAGAAGAAAAAGAGAAGCAACAGGTATTACTAGCAAAACAGCAGCAAAAATGTGATCGCTTAAGTGATCGGTTAAGAACGTATAACGAAGGTCGCAGATGGTACAATTTAGACGCTCAAGGCGAGCGTCAGTATTTGAATGATGAACAGATTGCTCGAAACCATCAAAATATAAAGAGAAAGTACAATCAGCATTGCGGTTGATTCCAACCTATCGATCTCTAAACGTTTGAAATAAACGAAGAGGCTGCTAATTTAGCAGCCTCTTTTATATTCAAATACTTCATGTTTGTGTCTGAAAGAACCCGAAGCCGTTTAGTTGAAATGACCTCGGTGGAATATCAGCTTATTTCAGAGGCACATAAATTTCAGTAATCAGTTCAGTCGGAGCCACTTCTCTTGGGTTGTTTAGATAGTCTTCAAACGCGGGTTGGTCAGCGGGTTCGCGACCTGAGTTAGGAAACCATTCTCCATAGAGCCAATTATACGCTTTGTGCATATCGGAATATGGGCCTTTGAATTGAAGTACCGCATATTCACCGGCTTGAATAGACTTTTTCTCCATATTATCTGTAAGCTCGACGTTGTCGATGCCGGAGAGGGTCACACAAGCGGCAGATCTAAGTTCATTTTCTGGCACAGTGCATGGGTCATCGTAGTAGATGCCCATCACTTTCATTTTAGGGCTGAATAAATTATTCATTGCCAGCCAGCCAAACAACTTTTCGAAAGCATTCCCTATGTCCATGTAAGCACCGGTATGCGTTAGTCCGATGAGATCAAAGCTTTCAACGTTTTTAATCGTAACTTCGTGCATGGTATTCGTTCCTGAATTTTTTATGGTGTGATCACTGAGTTTAAATTGGGTATGGCTGCCTGAGTGTCTATAGCGTGCAGGCGGCATACCATAAACATCACTGAAAGTACGCGAGAAGGATTGAAGGCTTGTGTAACCCGATTGCTTTGCGATGTCCCCAATTGACGATTCACTGTTGACCAGCTTGCCTGCTGCTTTATGCAGACGTAATCGTTTGACCGTTGAAACAAGCGACTCTCCATACGTTGCTTGGTAAATGCGGTGCCAGTGGTAGGGCGACATGCAGGCTACCTCGGCGAGCTTATTCAGATCTAAGGTTTCGTCTAAGTGCTCATAGATGTAATCAATGACCCATTGAAAACGTTTTTGGTAGAGTGCATTTGATGCCTGATTTGCCATGAGAACGTCCTTATTCACGAGATTTTTCAATGATGAATCTAACCATATCATTAGGACTTTTAACAAATCTTGCGGTATTGGTTTTTATTAATTTAAGGGGGTGCTTTTAGGGCGTTCTTTATAGAAAACCTGCAACGCGAATAACTTAGACTGGGTGCTTTTATTGAGTCGTGTTTCTTTAATAGGTCTAAGTTATTCATCACGAAGGAGGCTGAGGAGCTTACTGCATTTATATTGCCGTAAAGTATTGCAAGCTAAAAAGGCCTGCGCCATCTACCCAATGCTTAACGGCTTTAAAGCCAGCGTCTTCAGCCATACGAGTAAATGTTTCGAGTGTATATTTATAGGAATGCTCCGTATGAATACGTTCGCCTTCGGCAATAAACACGATTTCATCGCCTACATTCACGGTTTGATCGGCCAGTGATTCCAAGTGCATTTCAATACGACATGCTTGTGCATTATAAAATGCGACGTGTTCAAAGCATGAGACATCAAAGTTAGTATCAATAAGCTGATTGCAGTGGTTTAAAATATTAATATTGAACAGGGCAGTGACGCCTTGGGTATCGTTGTATGCTTGGTGTAATACATCTCTGTCTTTTTGCAGATCAACCCCAATCAATAAGCCGCCATTCGAACCGACTTGTCCATGCACATGCTTTAGAAACTCGAGTGCTTCTTCTGGCTCATAGTTACCAATGGTCGATCCTGGGTAAAACACAGTTTTTCGTAAAAATTTATATTTGTCTGGCATGTCGTAGTTGCAAGACATATCACCGGCAATGGGACGAACATCTACATTAGGGAATGTTTGCTGAAGTTGATTTGCTGAAGAGGTTAAAAACTCGGCTGAGATATCGATAGGAATGAAGCAGCGAGGCTGTAGGCTTGGAAGCAACCGACGGACCTTTGAACAACTGCCTGCACCAGGTTCGATTAATACTTGTTTTTGGCCAATACAGTCAGCAATTTCATTGTTGTGCATTGAGAGTAAAGCCAACTCCGTACGAGTGGGATAATACTCAGGTAAGGTGGTGATTTGTTCGAACAACGTAGAACCGTGTGCATCATAAAAGAATTTAGGATTGATGAATTTATGAGTTCGTTGTAATCCTTCGATTAATTCGCGGCTTACTTCGTCACTTGATGCGTTATTTTCCGATAAGTGAGTACGTTCAATTGAACGTTGGTTGTTCGTTTGAGTTGCGGCCATCTTAAATCCCTTAATAATTACCTTTAATTAAAACTGTTCGTCAAAATAAATATCAATTTAGAATCTTTATGAATCGGAGAAAGAGTGTGAGTTCGATGTGTTTATGGATCTTTTGCTAAGCAAATTCCTGTAAATTGCCATTTATCTTTGGCATAGAAAAAGTTGCGATAACTATGACGATAATGAGACTTTGAAGTAACACAACTCCCGCCTCTGAGTACCAATTGATTGGCCATAAACTTACCGTTGTACTCCCCGATGGCGCCTTCTGCTGTTTTGAACCCTGGATAGGGGCTATAGGCACTGCTTGTCCATTGCCATAGTCGGCCGATTAACGCTGATGTAATCTTGTTTGTGTTGATCGGATGCAAGTGATCGTCTTGGAGGAACTGACCGGATTCTTCTTTACTGTTTAAATCAGCGGGTTGCTCTACGTAGACCTCCCACTCTTGTTCCGTAGGCAATCGGCAATCAGCCCAACGGGCGTAAGCGTCCGATTCATAGGCTGAAATATGAGCTACAGGGCGTGCCAAGTCTAATGGCTGAAGGCCATGAAGCGTATATTCAAACCATTCTTGTCCCAGCTGTTGCCAATACAGTGGGGCGTGGATGTTTTCTTTTTCTTGAATCTGGGTCCAGCCGTCGGCGAGCCATAAATCTGGGCGGTCATAACCTCCGTCAATCATAAAGGATAAAAACTCACCGTTCGTGACCAAGCGTTGACCAATTAAATAGTCCTGTAAGTACACTTGATGGGCGGGTTGCTCGTTATCAAAGCTGAAGTTGTTCGTGCTGTTTTGCCCTATGGTGTAGAGACCTGAGCTTACTTTGCTGAATCTCAACTCATCGGTGGGGGTGGCTGATTTTAGAGGCTTTTCTTGGTAGGCCGGTAGTATGGGGTTTTGATACCAACAATATTTTAAATCGGTAAAAAACAGTTCTTGGTGTTGTTGTTCATGGTGGCATCCAAGGGTTATTCGCTGAAGTACTTCCTTGTTGCTCATTGATTGAGTGTCGGTAAAGAGCTTATGCATCTGCTTATCGACGTATTCACGATAGCTAAACACTTGATCGACACTCGGTCTGGAAAGTAGACCTCGTTGAGCGCGTGGATATTGAGCACCGACCGCGTTGTAATATGAATTAAAGAGGTACTCGAAATGCGCGTTATAAACCTGATAAGACTTGACGTATGGCTTTAAGATAAATGTTTCAAAGAACCAAGTGGTGTGTGCTAAGTGCCATTTGGCTGGACTGGTTTCAGGCATGGCCTGAAGGCAATAATCCTCAATTAACAGGGGCTGGCAAAGCCGCTGAGAGAGACGCCTGACAGTTTGGTAGTGTTGCGCAAGCGCTACTGCGCTTTTATCACTTTGCTGTAGGTTGGGTTGAGTACTTTGTATTCCTAGTTCTGAAGTAGACGTTGTCATAGCATCCCTTTCAAAAATTGTACAAACGAAACCACTCTAGAATGACGGTATTAGTATTACGGCAATATTAAAACTCGTAAGTCTAGTTGAGTTTTAATATTGCGCTAATGGTCACTTCGCTTTAGGTCTACACCGTAAGTTGTATGGATGGGTGAAACAAAGAGATACCGAAGTTGCTTATTTCAATCGATGAGCGATACTGCCTCCTTGGTATTTCACGATAGAAGTCAGCGCATGCGTCTTGATAAGTTCATTTGTAAAAGTACAGATTTCAACAGAAACACAGCCGTCTCATTCATTCTTGACGGTGCAGTGTGCGTGAACGGTGAGGTAATTACCGATCCCGTCATGCAAGTGCATGAGAATAATTGCGTGAAGCTCCATGGCGATGTGTTGGTTTCGAGGCCTTTCCGTTACATCATGGCGCATAAACCTTCTGATACCATTTGTTCAAATGTCGATGAAGCCTATCCCTCTGTATTAAAATTCCTTGATATTGAACGAACGTCTGAGCTGCATATTGCGGGCAGATTGGATGCCGATACCACCGGTTTAGTATTAATAACGGATGATGGGCGGTGGTCGTTTAACATCATTCGCCCGACCCAACAATGCGAAAAGGTTTATCGGGTGGGTTTGAGAGATCCTATGTCTGAAAGTACAGCGGTTCGTCTTGAACAAGGCGTTCAGTTACAGGGTGAAACGTCCCTTACTTTGCCTGCCAAAGTAACTATTGTTAGACCGAAAGAAATCCTCTTGACGATAACGGAAGGGAAGTATCATCAAGTGAAACGGATGATTGCTGCTGTTGGTAACCGAGTGGTGAGCCTTCACAGAGAATCTATAGGGGCAGTATCATTGGACATTGACGTAGGGCAATGGCGTTATTTGTCTGCCGAGGAAGTCGCCTGCTTTTATGCAGAGTGATTTTCTTCTGCTAAAAACTTTAGCCCTCTTTTAGTATTCCAAAATATATTTCGTCGGATATTTTTTCTTTTCTCGCCTGTATTTTTAAGTGTTCATTCGATCTTAATCGCTTTTTGTAAGCTATCTCATTTGATTTCTCGTTTTGTTTATATAGAGCCGTTTGGCGTAGGCAAACTGCAGCTTGCCCATGAGCATAGATGAGGTTGAATTAGGTCACATTTTTATAATTGACATATTGTCAGTTAAGTTTAAGGCGGATACTATCACTGAACTTTCAAGGCGGATTTTCAAACGTTATAACGCTTGATGCCTTGCTCTATGAAGAATAATAAACAACACGTTCGCACTTCAGGTTTTTGTATGCATTTTTTATTTCACATAAACCATCAACGAAGTTAGCGAGATACATACTGTCTTTAATTTATAACTAACATTGGGTATTTCATCATCATGACAAATAACAAATTTTTACTACGTCCTCTCGTTGCTGCGGTATTTACAGCGACCTGCGCATTATCATCAAACGTAATTGCAGCTCCTGTTGCTTGGACAGGGGATACATCGAACGATTGGATGGAAGGCTCAAACTGGAACAGTGGTCAAGTGCCAACCAGTGACGTATCAGCTCAAATCAGTAACGGCGATACGGTTGAGGTTGCAGGCAGTGGTTCAGCGAACAGCCAGCATTTATACATCGGATTAAACGCAGGTGATGGCCATTTAGTGAGCTCTGGCTCAGACCTTAACGCCAATGAGATTACTTTGGGGTTAAATGAATCGGCAGAGGGCGATATCAATGCGTCTCTTACTGTTAATGATGCGGACATCAATGCGCCGGAAGGCATTAACCTTTTTAACAGCACTAAAGCGGGTAACCAGAGCGCTCAGTTTAATCAAACCAACGGCACCTTAAATGCGCGTAAGTTATATCACCGTACAGATCTTAATTCAGGTGATACGTCATCGCTTTCAAGTAACACGATTTTGACCAACGTAACAATTAATACCACGTCTAATGAAAGTGCATTGGGCGGCTTGGTCGGTGTTTCAAACGACTCAGATGATGCCCATGCCACGGTGGAATCTGTGATTGGTTTGTACGATGTTGATTGGACAAGTAATCCTAATCTTGATTTGGAAATTGGTTCGGACGTAAGAACCGGCACCGACGTGTCGAACAGCAGCATTTCTGCGAATACTCAAATGACTGTAGAGCGTTCAAATATTACAGGTGCATGGTTAGAGTTTGGGGAGTACACCAGCACACGAGATGGAATTAACAGCATTGCAAATACCGTCACTAATACAGTTAATGCCACCTTTACGGATTCCACAATTTCTTTAAATAGAAGAATGATCTTAGGTGATGTTGGCGCAGATGGTACATCAACGAATGAAGTATTAGGCGACATTAACGTTTCTCTTGTTAATACAACGGTGGATGTTCAATTTGATATTCAATTGACGGATATTGATGTTGAAGATGGTGCAACCGGAACGGATCGCGCGTATTTGAGAGCAATGAATTCTGATATTTCCATTGGTGAATTACTCGAAATTGCTTCTTATGGCAGCATTGATGGTACAGGTACGGCAGTACTTGATGCTGGGGTTATTCTTGAGGAAAGTACGTTGAACGTGAATGGGGTTATTCAAGTTGCAGACATTGCTTCCGAATTAGAACATGGAAGCATTGTTCCTGGTCCATCTGATAGCTACACCGGTCTTTTTGAGGCGAGTAACTCGGTGGTTTCGGCGCAAGAGTTGGTGTCTGGTTCAACCGCCAGTAACGGGACAATAGCGCTTAAAAACGCATTCATTGCTTTGAGCGATACTACCGACCCTGAAGATCCAAACGATGAATATACACTGGACGCAAATGAAGGTGCGCTAACGCTTACTGAAGGTAGCTCACTGGTTGTTCATGTGAATGGCTTAAATCGTGCGGATGCAGCAAATACCAAAGATAGCTCTGATTTGTACAGCGCGATCGATGCAGTTCAAGTGAGACTGGGCGGTAACCTGGTTATTAATGTAAACGAAGAACTGGCTGAAGAAGACAGCTCTATTGATTTAATTCGAGCAGTGAAAGATGACAGCCTAACGTTGGGAACCGATGCGTTTACCGGCATTCAAGGCGAATTTGATTCTGTTTCAGTGACAGGCCTACCGAAGCACGCAACGGCCACAACAGAAGTAGTAGAGGAGACCATCGATGGTACAACTTATGATGTCTATCGTGTGACGTTCGCAGGTTCTTTCTCTTTGCCTCTATTAGCTGGCTTATTGCTATTAGCGGGTTTCCGCAGATCTCGTAAGTAATGAGAGCGCTAGTTTCTCTATCCCCTAAGGGATAGAGAACTTTCTACATTCAAATTTTATCGATGTTATGTTCGTTGGATAATGCGATGCAGGCATTTTCAATGGAATACTCGATCAGTTCTTCAACGGTAAAGTCGCAATGACGATCGATGACTTTGTTATCAATGCGACCGCTCAACATGACCCCGTGTAACATACCTCTTAAAAAGTAAGCGGCTTTGGTTGGGTTTTCTGCTCGAACCTTACACACGCTCCCATCTTTGACACCTTCGGACAGAGCTTTGGACATAATTTCCATGCACTCACCGGATGTTTGTGTGAGTAATTTAATGGTCTTTTTTTCTTTCTCTGAAGGGGTTTTTGGCATATTTCGTATGATGGAGCCTGAATCCGTCAGCATATTAAAGTAATTCGTTTTTTCTAGATAAAACTGATAATACGACAAGCCGATTGCTTTGATTTTTTTGTAGCCTGATGTCTCAGAATGATAGGCGTCCACGAATCGTTGTTTTAGATCCGAACTTGCACGAACCATAATTGCGCGATAAACATCGGCTTGATCTTCGAAGTAAACGTAAATGAGCGCTCGACTTACTCCCGCAGACTTTGCGATGCTGGCCATCGATACTTTACCAAAATCGGTATTGAAGAACGCTATTTCAGCCGCATCAATGATGTCTTCTCGTCGTTGTGCTTTATCTTCATCTTTTCGTGAGCGAGTTTGTTTCGGCGTTTTTTGTTTTGTCATAATAAGCGAGGGCAGTGTTTCTTGTTTGGTTCTGGTTCTTATATGTAGAGAATTTTAGCATAACTGACGGTGTGTTAATTATATCCTAACGTAATAACGGTAATTATTATTAGTTCCGGTCTGTAACTAAAGCGAAGTCGTAACAGTTTCTAAACGCTAAGGGTTTAGATTAAAGGCACTTTGATGGCGAATAGCCATACCACTGTTTGAATGCACGAGAAAAAGCACTTTGATCCGAGAATCCGAGTATTTCAGCGACTTCCTTGATGGTCGCTCTGCGCTGTATCAGCATGTTCTTTGCAAAAGTAGATTGCACGTCTTTGAGTACTTCTCGATAACTGGAGCCTTCTTGTTGTAATTGGTATTGAAGGGTTCGTTCGGGCATGGAGAGTATGTTAGCCACTCTTTTGAGGGTGCATTCTTGTTGATGATTGTATAAATCCCCAATTGTGAGCTTTAGTTGTTCAATCAAAGGCAGTCCGTTGGGGGATGCTATTTGATTTAAGTAGTTCTTGATGTGAACTCTGAGATGGTCTGTACTGATGTTTACAGGGTGGTTGAGGTCTTCCAAGCCTAAGACAAGGCCATCTTGTTCTGCTTCAAAAGCAACTTTACAACCTAATACTCGTTTGTATTTTTGGGTTTCAACGCAAGGGGGATGCCTAAAAATGACGGCTTTAGGGTTCCATTGCTTACCAAGGAACACGCGTGTGACTGTCAGAAACCGGGAGACAATCAATTCTATTAACGGCCTATGGTTTACGTCGGTCATTGTTCGGAGGTTGAACTCTATCGTTACGGCGTTCTTATATTTTGTCAGTATATATTCGAAGCCTTGGTTAAACGTTTTTATGTAGTTGATTACTTTATTTATAAAGTCTTCAAACGTATGGCAATCAATAACAACCAATGAAAAAGGGCCTAATGTGTTTATGGTCCATTGCTGTCCCATTTTTAAGCAAAAAAGAGGGTCATTAGATAATTGAGTTGCATCTCTGAGTATTTTAACGATGCTCGAAAGAGGGATAGCTGCATTGATATTCCCTACGTCGGTTTTAGCCAAGCTGTATGTTCCGAGGAAGGTATCGCTATTGATATTGAAACTTTCCAGAGTCTCGATCAGTCCGGTAAGGACAATTCCCCGAACGGTTTGGCTTGCCATGCAATCTCCATGTTTTTCATTAAATTCACTCATCTTGCGTAAAATGATACAAGATTGCGCGTTTTGCACACAGTTATAATTTAGTCCTTGTTAGTATTTTTGTTACATATTTCGTAACAGGGGTCTTACTTAATGATGGGGACGTTTGATAAAAAGATGAAAAAGTGGGCGTCTAAAGTCTTTGGTGACTCCAGTTCATTATCGCAAGATTTTTTGGACTACGAAAGGAAGGCTGAAAATAAAAAATCATCGACAATGCTACGTTTTGAACAAAATAAAGCCGAGCTTTTAATGTATTTTGGTGACGAGTTCCCTAATCTGGTTGCAGGTTTTATTTCGACGAGCCGAGAAGACTTGATTGCGTTAGAGGGGGCAATGGATCTTAAAGACATTGAACAAATTAGAATGTTTTCTCACCGTATTAAAATGGCTTGTAGACGGCTAATGGTTGAGGATATCGCTTCGTTAGCTGAGCGCTTGGAAATGGATTGTCATGACGTTCACTGGGCTCATCTTCAAGTTGATGTATGTAGAATCCAAACCAAATTTGTGGGCTTTTTAGATGCGCTCGAAGAGGACTTCAAGAGCCCAAGTTTATTATTTGAATGATCCTACGTAATAGCCAAACTAAGTATCTATTATTTAGAAGCTTAGGTTAGCGTGTTAGGTGCAATTGAATGAATACTCTAAGATGCGTGTTGTTTTAACCACTCAATAATTTCAATATTTGAGACCGGTTTGGAGTAATGGTAGCCCTGGCTGATATCGCATCCCATTTCAATCAGTAACTCTTCGGCTTGCAGCGTTTCAACGCCTTCAGCAACAACGGTCATATTAAGATCGTGGGCCATATCAATGGAAGTTTTAACGATGGTTCGAGCGCTTTGACTCTTGTTCATTTCGAATACAAAAGACTTATCAATCTTGAGCTCTTGTGCGGCCAAATTGTGGATTTGAGATAAGCCTGAGTAGCCGGTCCCATAATCATCAATGGAGACTTGAATGCCTAAACGTTTTAAACCTTCCAGTGTGATCATTTCCTGTTGGTCGTTTGTGACCAAGCTGGATTCAGTAACCTCCAGAGTCAGTTGATTTGGCGGTGTGTTTGTTGCAATTAAGGCATCAGAAATCACTTTCAGAAACTTGGGTTCATGAAGGTTGAGTACTGAGATGTTAATGGATAACTGTAAATTATCTTGTTGTGTTCTTATTTCTTTGAATTCGCGAAGGGCTTGGTTCACCACCCAAAGGGTGAGAGGTTTTATCAACCCGTTTTGCTCTGCAAGCAGGATAAATTCTTCCGTGTTTATGTAACCATGTTCGGCGTGTTTCCATCGAAGTAGGGCTTCTATACCGCAACACGTTCCTGTTTTTAGATCCATTTGAGGTTGGTAGGCAAGGGTTAGCAAATCTTCTTCAAGAGCACTGCGTAATTCTGCTGCTAACGATAACCGTCGTTCGTTGAATAAATCTTCGCTTTCATTGTAAGCCTGTATAAAGGTTTTTTTCTGGTACGCCAGACCGGCAGCAATTTTTGCTCTTCGAATCAGTTCATCCAGCATCTCGGTTGAGCTAATGTCTAATGCGGTTGGTTTTAATAGACTCGGGTTGCGCTGATGAAAGGTGTAGCCAATTCGAACGTTTAAATCCAAGTTAATGGATTCAAAGTTAAAGGGCTGACTTAAATGATCTGCCAGGCTTCGGCACAGTGATTCAACTTTCTTTTCTGACTCTGCGTTCACGAGAAGAACAAAGGAGGATGCGTCCATCGCCGCTACTTTGAGCGGGCCGCTGTCGCTGTCTTCAATTGTCACAATCGATGGGTAATTGCACAGGGTCTCATTGAGGTATGAGGCGAGAGCTTGAGTCAGGCGGTCAGTGCAATTTGCGCCAAGGGTTCGATCAAATTCTTTAAATTGATGGGCTTTTAGAAAGACGAGCCCTTGATTGTTGAAGTCATTGGTAGATACAAGTTGTTGATAATTTTTGTGGAGCAGCAAGTCATTTGGAAGATCATTTTTTTGATGATGAAAGGCTCTGTGTTGCAATAATTGCTCTAAATTATCCGTGTGTTGTGATTTTTTAAGTGCTGAATATTCAGCGAGGGCTCTTTGTCTGGCTTCTTGTTTGAAGCGGCGAGACACCAAGATGACCAGAAGTATGACTTCGGCCAGTAAGCCAAATTGAAAGATAAATGCGGTCAGATCGCTGTGTGGTACCCAACCAAATCGGGTGAGGATGAAATAGGTTGTTGTGGTCAGCAGTATTAAGACTGAAAAAATATAATAGCAAGCAATTCGAATGCCGAGCTTTGCGTAGTAACAAGCAATGCCTAGACAAGCAAAGACCATCACGATGCCAATTAATTTTGTAACGATGAGTGCAAACTGAAGGCTGGAAAACATGATCAATACGGGGGCGAAACTGGTAGCGGTTAATACATTGAGGGCGTTTCTTAGCTGGTTTGTTACGTTAAAAATTTCACGGGTAAATGCGGCAAATAGCCCAATGGATAAGCAGGCAAAAACAATTAAGTTGAAGTTTTGAAGGATTGGCCAATTAGGGAATAAATATTGAAAGGCGTACCCATCAATTGAACTTTGAACTAATACACGGAAGAAGATAAAGGCCGCGTAAATTAAAAAGATGGGTTCTCGAATGATCCAGAACGTGTATAAACTAAAAATTACCAAGAGCGATAAAATTCCGTAATAAAAGGAAGACTTAGCGGTGTCGTACATGTGTTCCTGGTAGAAGTGTTCAGGAGGCATCATGTCCATATCAAAAATGATAGGAGTACTGGATAACTGCCGAACGAGTAGCTCAATACTACTGTTTCCTTCGATTTTAACTTTGAGTGAAGGATGTGGGTGGGGGATTCTTCGTATATTGAATGAAACTCGATCTCCTATTGTGTAGGAGTCGATAATGGATTGATCTTTTATGACATAAAAGCTGACAAAGTCGGTCAGCGGTGTTTTAAGGCTGATGATTCGTTCTTGATCTTTTTTGCCCGGGTTTGTGAGAGTCACCTTCATCCAATAAGCTGAATTGGTGTGGCCAAAGTTGGGGACAGAGGAGGATGATTCAAACCAATGGGGGGCGTTTTTAGAGAGAATCATATTCGGAGTGAACAAATGGCTCGGGTCTTCTAAAAAAAGCGCGTCCGACGTTAATGACTGTGAAGGTGCATCATTCAGATAAATATTTGCATATGCGCTATTGGCCATCAATGAGCCAAATAGCAGGATCAACCAAAGCCTTACAGTAACGAGTACATCCAAGTGAGTAACCTGATTCTTATTATTAGAATGATCAGTTTAGCTTGATGAGTCTAGTTTAATGTTGGCTTTTTGTGTAGGTACTGCAAGAGAATGTTGAGTTTTAGTCCTCAGAGGAATGGGCAGACCTAAGTTTAGGTCTGCAGGTTCATAGCGTGTTCTTTTGGCAAGAAAATTGAGAAGATTGTTCCCTTATTTATTTCCGATTCCACGTGAATTCGATAGCCGACTTGATGACACAACGCGGATACAATGCTTAACCCTAAGCCGTAGCCGTCACTTTCAATGGCGCTGGCGTCGTCTGTTTTTGTAATTTGAATCAGGTTATTGACGACGGTTGCATTCATGCCTTTCCCTGTATCGATGACATCCAGTTTTAAGTGATGTTCGTTGTCAGAGATTTTTAACGTTACGCTGCCTTTCGTTGTATGACGGATGGCATTACGCACTAAATTTTCTAGAACCCTTCGAACGATGACCGTTGAACCGGAGTGCTTAAGCCCTGTATTACTGTAGCCCAGAATAATGCTTTTTTGTTCTGCAAACGGAGAGGTTTGGTCGTGTATGCATTTGAAAACATCATCAAAATCAATAACCTCTTGACCGTCACAGTTCGCATTACTTAAGCCTTCATTGATGAGCTGTTGAGTGACATCTTCAATGTACTGCAGGCCATCATTGATTCGGAGCACGGAGCGTTCATTGCCTTCGATTTCTCTCAGCGCTTCTAAGTGTAACCGGATACTGAACAAGCTGTGTTGAATGTCATGAGAGGTGGTTGAGAGCTTTTTCACTGTGTCTAACGAGTGTTCCACCGCTTCATTTTTTTCCGAGGTCATTTGATGAAACTCAGAGGTTTCGCTCAGCCGTTCTTTCAAGGTTTCAATCCACATCGTACTGAAATCATTATGTTGTGTTTTCATAATGTCGATGCGCATATTAATGGCGATGGCGAGCATCAAGCCTTCAGAAACGCAAAGAAGCATGAAGGCGTCAATGGCATACAGGCTTAGCCTTCCAAGGTTGAACATGGCAACGCCGAGAATTAAGAAAATGAAGATCAATATGAACAACATACTTAGAAAGTAGGGTATGCCATAAGGTTTTTTATCCATGCATCGAATGAAACCGACCACAAGTAATATGATGCCTGACGCTACAAAGTACGCGGGCGCAATCCCTTGAAGTATCCAAGTTTTGGTTGGTTCGAAGAAAATAAAAGGGATGATACTCGCAGTTATGCAGAGCTTAATGTTTAAAAACTTATGAAGCCTAGGTTTGGTATTGGTGCTTAAAAATGACTGGCAAAAAAGAGTTTGAGTTATGATCAAAGAGAAAATGAGTAACATACTCAGACAATAGTTAAACTGCCAGTCTCCCTCCCAAATTTCATTTATACCGATGCCGGATTCGAGAATAATAAGTCCGATGAGGACAAACTCTTGTAGAGAATAGAGAATCAAATACGGCTTTCTGAGCGAGAAAAACATTAAGAAATTCAGAAAAGCCAACGAAGTAATGATGCCAACACACAAGAGGGCATTGCTCATTTGAGTGTGGTTGTTCTGAATGACTTCATCCAGCCCCAAGATATCAATATCAAGCAGTGTCGTTTTTAAGGAGTTTAATTTTAAATAAATAGTCGTGTCTTGATTTGGCGGGACAGAGAACAGGGCTTCCGGTTTATAAGGTTTGTAAGGCGTATTGAATGCGTTGTCATCGCCTATACTGTAGAGCTCAACAATTTTGTTTTCTTGTTCTTGAAAAATTTTGGCCGGCGTAAAGTGACGGTTATTAATATTGATAACCCAGTCTGGAATGTCGGTTGGGTTTGATATCCCCAGTTTAATCCAAATGGTGCTGGTGGTATGGCCAAATGCGATTGGGGATTGGCCTTGGTTGACGAAAAAATCGTCACTTTCGGCAATGTCTTCTATCGTGATTTTGTGTTGTTCGTCCAAATAATAGAACAGAGTGTTTACATTTGGTGTCTCAACTGGGTTAGAATTGCCCTCTTTCAGGTCAGGCAACAGCAACGTGATGGAGATGCTGGCCAGAATTAGGAATACAATAACGGATAAAGTAATCCAAAGTTGTTGTGTATGTTGGCCGTATAGTTTCATTATATCCATAGAATTTTATGTGTTTCGACCTCTAGTGTAATTGGTGAATATGAAAAATGTAATCCTTGCAGACGATGATCAGATACTTCATGAAGGTCTGAACATGCTTTTAGAGCGTAATGGCTTTAATGTTGTTGCCAGTGCATGCAGTTTCATTGAACTCAAAGAAATCATTCAAACGGTCGAATCCGACTTCATCGTTTGTGATTGTAAAATGCCTGGTGAAGGGCCTGCCAACTTCCTAGAACACAGCAAACGCTACTTCCCTGATCGCAAAGTTTTATTCTTAACCGGCCTTAAATCTGGCTTTTTGTTTCAGCATTTAATCGATGCCAAAGTCGATGGCTTGGTCAGTAAAAAAGACAGCATCCATTGCTTAGTTGAAGCCCTAAAAGAAATTCGTGAAGGTAAACATTACCTGTCCAAGTCCGTAAAAGACGCCTTGGAAGGTTCCATTGGTCTTCTGACAGCGAAAGAACTTCAAATCTTTGAGCTGATTGTTAATGGCAAGTCCAATTCTGAAATGGCGGATTTACTGTGCAACAGCCCTTCAACCATTGGCCGACATCGCGAAAACTTAATGCGTAAATTGGACGCCCACTCCGTAGTCGATTTAATGCGCTTTGCTCAAGAACGCGGCTTTTTTGATGCCTAATCTTGGTTGATTAGCCAAATTGTATTTTTTAAAGCCTATCAGCTCAGAACCATTCATCCGGATGAATTCTTCAGATGTAATGACTTAGACCCTACCGTTTGAGTTCAGGCGCTCTAGTTGCGACTCTTTTGTCCGAAAGATAAAGAGTCTTCAAGCCAAGTATCCATTTGTAAAATGTTTTTTCGCTGGCCGTAAGCCATTTTTTCCGCTTTGCTTTGCGACTGCTTCAGTATCTTTTCTGATTTTAAGGCTGTTTTTGATGCCTCGGATGTAACCAGCCGCTTTAATCTGAGTTTGTTGAATTTAGAACCGTATTGCTCAATCATTTCATCGCAAGGTGCGATGAATAATTGATGACTGCCGGGGTCTCCTTGTCGGCCACAACGGCCAATCAATTGTCTGTCAACGCGAGCGGATTCGTTGCCCTCGGTAATTATTACGTGCAGTCCCCCCAATTCTTTAATGTCCGAAGGTAATTTAATGTCTGTTCCTCGGCCTGCGATGTTTGTTGCTATGGTTATTTTTCCTTGATGACCTGCACGGCTGACAATCTCCGCTTCTTCTTCATGCTTGGTGGCATTCAATAAGTCGAAATCCAGTTTGAGGTTTGTTAAGCGCTCTGCCAATTCTTCACTGTCTTTTACGGATCGCATGCCCACAAGAATAGGGCGGCCTGTTTGATGCACCTTTAAAATGGAGGCTTCGACCGCTTGCCATTTCGTTTCTCTGTCTTTGAAAATCCGAACCGGCCACTCTTGGCGTTGCGGTGTTCGATGGTTCGGAATGGACATGATGGGCAATCGATAGATTTGCCAGAACTCTTGTGCCGATTCTCCCGCAGTGCCTGTCATACCGCTTAGGTTGTTAAATAACCGGAAGAAGTTTTGGAAACTAAGGCGAGCAATGGTTTCACTGGGCGGTGATATCTCAAGCCCTTCTTTGGCTTCGACGGCTTGATGTAACCCGTGGCTCCATGATCGGCTGGGCATGAGTCGGCCCGTGTATTCATCAACAATGACAATCTTGCCCTCTTCAACCACGTATTGCTTGTCTCTATGGAAGAATAACCGACCGGACAGCGCTTGGGTTATGAGTTCTTGTCGTCTTTTTTCTCCCTGCCAAATGGGAGGCAGTTGTTCTTTGAGCTTCTTTAACAGCGTGACCCCACTTTGGGTAAATGTGACTGTTTTATGGGTATGTTCTGCCGTAAAGTCTTTGATTTCTTGGAATTGAGAGACGATTTTATGAGCACTTAAAATGGCATCTTCGAGCATTTTGTTGGGTTTCGGCTGAGAAATAATGAGAGGCGAGACCGCTTCATCCACCAAAATACTGTCGGCTTCATCAATGATGGCCGTATCAATGCCATTCAATAACAGATTGTTTTCAGTGGAACGACCTAAACTCTTTAGCATTTGTCGACCGGGATGGTCGAGGTTGGATAGCGTAATGCGATCTTTCAAGAAATCAGCAAGCAATTGTTTGGCGGTGGTGTACACAACGTTTTGACGGTATGCGGTTTTTAATTCTTCAGGTTTCATGGACTCGATGGCAGAACCAACCGTTAAACCACATCGTTTAAATAAAGGAATGCTTTCTTCGGCATCGCGTGCGGCGAGATAATCGTTCACAGTCAATACATGACAAGGGCGACCCGCCCAAGCAGGAATAATTGCGCTGATGGCAGCGGTGAGACTTTTCCCTTCCCCCGTCGACATTTCGATGAGAAATCCTTGTTGCATGCACAGGCCTCCCATCAATTGAACTGGGTATGGCCGCATGGCCATGCTTCTAAAAGAGATTTCTGCTATGACGGCAAACGCTTCATCAATGTCGGTGTCAGAATCTCGTCTGCAACGAAATACTTCTCGCAGCGTTGTTATTTTCTTTTGGAGCTGCTTTTCAGACAGTTCTGACAGTTCAAGTGATCGTTCGTGGATGGCCATGGAACGTTTTTGTAACTGCTTGAACAAGGGAAGTCGGCTGTGATACTTCCCCGCGAGTTTATGACACCAAGCATCTAACCCTGAATACACTTGCTCAGGTGTTGTGATCTGAATGGCTTGCGATGATTCATAGGGCAGGCTCATAGTTGATACCTGCGTTGCATGATTTGCCTAAAGTCCCGCTCCCATTGGGCAAACAGGGGTTTGTCTTTAAGTTTCAGTTGTATCTTTCCTGTTTGACCGTGGAACAATTGTGCGGATGCATTCGAGGCTAACAGACTATCTATTCTGAAGAAGGGCTCTGCCGTTTCTAATCCGGATTGGTCTCCACCTTTGGTTTCAATGGGACCGCCTGCGCGCCAACTCAGGGCAGGGGACGGTAAGCGCTGTTGTTGAAATGGAATGATCGTATTTAAAGAGACCTCCAACTGCTGCTCCGTTTGACCGTACAATCGAATGCTACTGGCTGTAATTTCGTCGTCAAACAGGTCAGAGGCTTCATCTTGAGCCACCACAGAAGAGAAAATAAATTGGTTGGTATCAATTAGGTCGCCAATGGCTTGACCTCTAGAGAGCCATTGCCCCGTCAGTTCTCGCAGACCAGAGGCCACCCAAAGTCCGTCTTGTTCTGCAACGACAATCAGGTTTTTCTTCATATCCAGTAAACGACGTTTTTGTTCTTCTAGGCTTTTTTTACGCTTTTTAAGTGGCGCAAGGTTTTCACTGTAACCGGAGCGGGCTTTTCGCTCTTCATTTAAGACCTGCCTAAGTTGAGCATCCACTTGCTCGATTTGCATCGGAAGCGTGGTGTTCTGTAACTGTATCAGCGGGGTGCCTTTGAGAACGTAGTTGTTGCTATCGACCAAAACTTTGGCAACGTAGCCGGGGGCTGAATTGGTCACCGTCAGGTGGTTTTGTGCTTGAATAACACCAGGGGCTTGAAAGCGATCACTCATGGGGACTTGCGTAAGTAATATTAAGACCAGAGCGATGGCGCCTGCAAACAGCATGAAGATACGAGGCCGTTGACGACTTAGCTGGGGGCTCGTGATTAAGTATTTGATGAGTTGATAGGGTGGTTTTATCCCCCAGCTGGCTGCCATGAATAAGGCCATGATGATACCAAACATCAAAAACTGGTCACTGACAAAGGTAATGATGCCAATGAATACAAAGAACCGGTAAATGGCGCTGGTGGTAGCAAAGGTCGCTAGCCCCAATTGGGCGTTAAGGGTATTCGCAGGGGATTCAAAATGACGATTATTCAGGAGGTAGCGTTCCGCAAAATACCTAACTTGTTTTCGAGAGCGGTCATACAGGTTGGGTACGTCTATGACGTCTGAAAATATGTAATAGCCATCGAACTTTAACAGCGGGTTGGCGTTAAATATCAGGGTGGATAGGGATGCAATGAAAATCACATTATAGGCAAGGCTATGAAGGGTACCTTCCCCCGTGTTCGCCCAGACAAAAACAGCAATGGCTGCAATGAATAATTCAATGAGCATACCGCCAGCGCCAACCAGCGCTCTGTGCCAACGATTCCTAAAACTCCAACTGGAAGTCGCATCCATGTAAGGTAAGGGGGTGAATAGAATCAGCATAACCCCCATGACATGGACTTCGCCTCCGTAGTGCCGGCAGATGATTGCGTGGCCGAGTTCATGCAATGTTTTTATGAAAATCATTGCGAGGTAGAGCAACATCCAGTTGCTGGGGGCCAAGACCGATTGCGTTTGGTTGCCTAATTCTGGGGCGTGATCAATCCCAACTTTGATCGCCGCTAAAACGACCGCCAACCAAAGCAGGCCACCGAACCAACCAAACAACGGGCGAAATAAAGGTGTTACCTTGGTCAACCAGTCGTTTGGGTCCCAAAGAGGAATTCGCATGAACATGAAACTGGCCAGTTTGGCTTTCATTTCTCGTTGTGCGGAGGTGTGGTAACGGCTGAATAACTGCTCACTGTCGGAAGGGGACTCGTAATACAGCATATTAGCTTGATGCAGACTTGAAAGAAGTTGTATGACTTCTTCTTGTCCTGGTGCTTGTTCAGGTCGGTGCTCTAACCGGTTTAACCAAACTTGCTCGATGCTTTGTTTGTGATTGAGGTGCGCAACAAAGTCGTAGGCATCCGGTGCCAAACGATAAAACTTATTGTTGAACGGGTCTTGGAGAACGTACCAAAGCTCTCCTCTAAATCGTTGTTTATGTACTTTGATGTTGGGCAGCAACGCTGCTTTTACGTCTGCAACTCGGTACCATGAGTCGCTGAATGTACGGCTCTGTCCAGCCATTGTTTTCTCCTAACCAATCGGTTCGTGGTGTTGGTTATTACCACCAAAAATACATGCGGAAGAAATCGACCGTACGATGTGTCAAAATCCAGAAAATGTTGCGGTCACCCACGTCTATTTTGGCCACACCGCTCATCCCTGGACGCCACCAGTTCTCTAAGTTTTCTGTAAACTCGGCTTCGATGATGAAGTTATTCGAGTCTTGATTGATGGTTGAAGAAGGGTGTATGCGGGTAATACGGACGGGAAACTTCTGGTCAGGCTGGCTGACAAACGCAACTTCAGCATTCGTACCAAGTTGAACTTCGTGAATGTCTACTTCAGGCACATTAATTTCAAGGTAAAGTTCGTCTGATGCTGCGACTTTAAATAAGACGTCCCCTTTCTTTACGGGCGCTCCCTGCATTTTCTTCAGCTCACCTTCTACGATGATGCCGCTAAACGGCGCTTTGATGGTCGCGTTGTTCAGGTTGTATCTCAGTTGCATCAGCTTCGCTTGAGATTGATCTTTTAATGCGGTGGCAATTCTCATGTCCGATAAGGCATTTGAGGCACGGGCTTTGTCTTCTTCTCGTGCGTAACGGCTGTAGTCAGCCAATACTTCGCCTTCTTGTAAGAGCAGTTCTTCGGTATCCAGCTGCAACAGAGTTTGGTTTCTTGATACTTCATCCCCTATATCGATTCGGGTGCTTTGAATGTAACCGTCAAAAGGCGCGGGGATATAGGACAGGTCATTTGTTCGTACGATAAAAGGGGATTCAACGCGGTAATGCCAATTTCCCAACAGTCCATACAGAAGCATGGAGGATAGAAGCACTGTCACCAGTTTTGCCCACGTATGTTCATAACCGACGATACGTCCCAACTGTTCTTTCGTGCTGTCTAACCAACGAGCACCGAACCACCGATCTTGTTTCTTTAGCCGTGTTAACGGTTCGCCCAGCTGATTTAATACAATTCTTAGACCTCGAATCTCTTCGTCACTGAAGGCGCGGTGATTTCGTTCGCAGGTGATGACTCCGATGCGATTGTCTTTGTCTCTGACCGGTAAAGAAACAAGGTATTTGGTGGCGTTTTTTTGAGAGAAGTACTGATGCTCTCTGTTTACCGTGCTGATATTTTCAGCGGCGGGCAGGGTTATTTCTGCGTCTTGGTCGTAGGTTTCTTCCATGACCTTTTCGAGCGATTGAACAATGTCCATTTTTCGCTCAAATTTTTCCATATGGCTGATGGCTTTCAGTTCAATGTAGCCAGACTCTATGTGTCCAAAGCTCACGCGTTGGCAATGGTGTTTGGACGCCACTTCGTTGCAAAGTGTCATTGCGCCTTCAATAAAATGCGGTGTTTCATTGATCTGCGTGAGTAGATCCAAGGCATCAATGGCGTAAGCCGTTTCATTACGAGACCGATCAACCAAGCGTTCCAGTTGATAAATGGCCGGGATGTCCGAAAGCAGATGAAATTGCGTGTCAAAATCCGGATTGTTTTCAACGGCGGTGCTCTGAAGTTGCAGAATGAGAATGCTCTGCGTTTCTCCGGGCTGGTGCTGCATGCAACCCGCAACAAGCATGACGTTCGGGCTGAGATTATGAATGAATCCGTGTTTTTCTGCGGCGGGTGCCATCTTCGTGGCCGATTTCACAATCAAGCTGTCTTCGTTCAGCTTGGCGCTTTCAGGCCACGATAAAAGTTGCTGCCACGGTTGCTCTTTTTCTCTGACAAGAAGAAGCGCAGCCTTTGCTTTAAACAGCGTTGCCATGCCCGAGACCATCAATGGCCAGAATTCGGAAGGCTCCCCTTTGAATTGTCGTAACAGTTTGAGCTGTTCAATCGCTTCAATTCGTGTGACTTTAGCTGCAGGCTGTGGCATTAACTTTAATTGGCTATTCATGATTGAGCGACCCATCAATGAAGGAATCCGTTGAGTGAGGGTGTTCTTCGTGGAAAGCTAATTCTTGTGATTCCGCTTGATTCTGTAGTAACAGTACACCCGAGACGCCTGGGTTCACCGTGCCTTCCTTGTTATCGAACATCACTTTGATTTCCATGAGACCACTTGCAGGATCAACCACAGGCGATCTAAAACTGACCTTGCCTTGCAATAAGGTTTCTGAACGGCCAGTAGGCAGTTTTAACGTCACGGTTTGATTGGTCGTGAGGTTTCTGCCTATGTGCTCTTCGACGTTACTGACGAACACCGCTTCTTGTGCGTTTGCTATCTTGACCAGCGGTTCGCCCAAATTGCATCGTTCGCCAATTTGGTAGTGAACTTTGGTAATAACGCCGCTGATCGGGGCATAAACCAGACGCTGATTTCGGTCATTTCGAGCCAGTTGATATTCAATCTTTTCTCTTTCTTCTTGAACCTTAATTCGTTCCAACTCGGATTTGACCATCTCGTATTCAAGTTCGGCTCTTTGAACTTCTTCCAAGCTGATGGACGCCGTTTTGTTGTACAGCGCACGTGAGGATTGGGATATTTCAGCCAAGAGCTTTTCGCGTTTGGTTGCTGACTCTAACTCTGATTTATCCTTCCAAATCAATTCTCGACGATTTTGCTCTAAGGTCTCTCTTCGGTTTTCTAACGTTAAAATTAAATCGCCTTTTTTAACGTATTCGCCTTCCTGTTTATGCAGCTTGATTAAAGGCGCAGATACGGCGGAAGAGAGCGTAATGTCGTGTGATGGGCGTGTGTATCCTGCGATTTCTTGAGCCATCGTTATGCTGGAAGACATGGCAGAAACAAACAGAGCGCCAGACAGCCCGATCATGCGTAGGCCGTTGGTACAGGTTACTGTCTTGAATGTTTTCATAGTGTTTGTCCTCTCGAGTAAGACGCTTCAAGGCCATACATTTCGAGTAATGTACCGCTGGCCAGCTTCAAACTTACTACCGCTCGTTGATAGCGAACTTCAGCCGCCAATAACGCTTCTTTGGCTTGGTTGTGATTCGATTCTCTTTCAAGAATGGAGCGAATATCTTGTCGGCCTGCTTTTCTCTTCTCCATTTCAATGGTCAACAACTGATTGCTGGTGCTGACGGCATTTTTAGCAAAGGTGACTTGGTCAAGTGCCCGCTTTGCCTGCACGATGTAGGCATCAATGCTGTTGGCGATCTTTCTTTCGATGGTTCTTAAGTCGAGCAGCGCTTGTTGTTTACGGATTTTGGCGGCAGAAAGTTCGCTCTCCGCCTTTAAGTTACCGCCAATCGGCACGTTCAGTTGAACGCCTATGCTCCATGAGTCATAACTGTCGCTGAACGCTGTTTCAAAAGAGCGAGCTGTGTTGTTTTGAAGGCCATTGACGCCATAAGCGGCGATCAGATCCAGCTGAGGGAGACTTTGATTGAATGCAAAGTATTCCCTTAAATCTTCAGATCTCACCTGAAAAAGCGCTTCCTGATATTCGGGATGGCTTTCGAGCAGGCTTTCATCGTTGATGGAAGGAAACGCCACTTCTGTCACTTCTAATGTGTCTCTAGCGCGTATAGGAATACTGCTGTGCGGTGGTAGATTAATGATCTGGCGGACTTCAGTTTCAGTTTGGGTTAATTCCTGCTCTGCTACTGATCTAAGGTTTAAACGTTCACTCAAACCGGTTTGCGCATCCAACACATCCGACTGGGTTGCCTTGCCGAACTGCTTACGCTGCTTTTGGTCTTCAAGCAATTCGTTAGAAATTCGCACTGAGTTGTCTCGGATTTTGTATTTCTTCTGAGCTTGATACAGCGCCCAATAAGCGTTGGTGGCATTAGCGAGTTCTTCCATTGTGATTTTTCGGAAGGACTGTTCGGCACGTTTACTGTCGTTTTCTGAAATTCGAACGGTGGCCGTGCTTGCCTCTGACCACGCATCTCGCCAGAGCGGTTGTGTGATTGAAACCCCCGCGTACGTGACGAATTCTTCGCCGCGTTCGTCTTGGTCTTGCAGCGAGTTGTTCTGTTGCTCCGCATTACCAAACAAACTGATGGTGGCGCCTGTTTCTATGACTTTATCAATGCTGATGGACGCGGTGGTGTTTTTGCTTTCGTATTCACTTTCATCGCCAATGGCAACGGAACGCTCGATGGTGGTACGTGTGTAATCGTAGCTGCGCCCAATGCTTGAATTTAGAATGGGTTCAAATTTCGCGTTTGCGCGTGAAATTGAATATTCAGATATTTTCCATTCCATTTTTTGAGATTGAATACGTTCGTTTCGAAGCATGACTTGCTCTAAAAACGCTTGCAGACCCAGTTCGCCGTTTCTTGAAATATCGGCCGCTGAAATGTCCGCCAATGCCGCAATGTTTATGATCTCTTTTTGAATGCTTCCCCGTTCAAAAGATTCACGTGCAGTGGGTTGTTTGTCCACTGATGTGTTTGCCCACGCACTACTGATGGACAATGAAAGTAAGGAAAGAGCCAGCGCTTTCTTTACTTGAGTACTTGATTTTGCCTGTCTTGTATCTTTCATGTGTGCGTCTTTATTTGGTGAGTTATCTGTAGCTCCTACTCCTTGAAGTCAGTCTTCAGGAGCAAAATTGGTCTTGCTGCCAATTTACAGGGACATCGTATACCCAGACCTGATTTCACAATATGGGGTGATCACCCCATTTTTCTTGTTGCACTCCCTTCCTAGAATACGAGTATCAAAATTCCCTAACCTGATCGGTTTTAATTGAAAGGTTGCTTGAAGCGAATCAGGGGGAAGGGAACAAATTAAAGGAAGAGTTCGGCAAGGGGGTTGTCGTCTCGTTAAGTCTCTTTAGAGACAAACGTCACAATGGGGTCTACTAATGTCCGAACAAAAGAAAGCGTCCAAGAAAAACGTATTTAAAAACAAACGCTCAGTGCCGCAGCTATCGCTGCACGAATGCACAAAATTATGGAAAGCCATTAAAACGGCGAATGGTGACAGGGCTAGAAAAGCGAAGAAGCTTCTTAAACGCATTACGCCTTCGGTTACCGTAGAGCGCAGCCAGTTTGAACTGGAGAACCTTGAACAACGAATCTTACTGTCGGCCGATCCGTTGTTGGCAAATCTCCCTGATGAGAAGCCTTCTGAAAAACAACCTTCTGTGGATGTGGTTGTGGATCGTAAATTGTTGGCTGAAGAAGCATGGCAGCTCGCAGACCCCCTAGAAGAATTTGAAGATTTGTTCGCAGGCTTAACCCCAGACCCTAAACAAGCCGAACAAAACCTAACCGTTCAACACATTGTACTGGATTTTGATGGCGCTCAAGATCTGGACTTTAACGGTGCCGAAGTTATTGAAGACATTGATGTGTCTGCATTTCATGATCAGGATGCCGCCGATCAAATAACAGAGACTCTAAATCAGCGGTTTAAGCAATACGGTCTCGTGTTTACTCAAGACGCACCGGAAGGTGAAGAGTACTCTACCGTAACCATCGGTGGTGCGCGTGAAGCGTTTAAGGGGTATGGCAATTACTTCGGTTTGGCAGAACAGGTTGATGAAGGCAATCTGATCAAAACCGATAACGCCGTTGTACTGACGGACAACATTGCTCTTGCTGTGGACAGCGAAGAAGAATATCTGAAGGCAATTGAATACGTCATTGTTCACGAAGTAGCACACTTGGTAGGCGTGGAAGCGGAACATGAATTGTCGCCGGGTGCCAGTGAGCTGAGTAAAGCGGCTGTGGACGCTGAAGTGGATGGTTCAAGCATTTCTGTCACGTTAGATGATGGCGCATCCGTTACAACTGAAGACGGTATTTTGAAGTATAAGGTTGACGGCTCTTATCAAGACGTGACTTACAATGATAATGGCGAGGAGGTTTCATTAGAGGTTTCTGATTTCGATGAAATTAAAATTCGCGGTAAAGGCGAAATATCTCTTGATTCCATTGATACAGAAGGCGCAGATCTTCTTGTGGCTACAGCCAAAAAGATTACTGTTGAGGCCGACTCTGTTATTTCAACTCGAGATCTGGAAGACGGCGAGAGTAATGCATTAACAGGCGCTTCTGAAGCTGATTCAGGTGATTTAAAGCTAAGGGCGAATAACCTCAGTGTTGATGATGGGGCTGCAATTTTAACGCATGTTAAGCAAGGCAGTGCGCATGATGCAGGAGATATTACGTTAGTAGCAACGGATAAGCCTGATCTTTGGTTGCAAGTTATTTCGACTTTTCCTGTGTATGGGAATATCTCATATTCATCCACTTCTTTAGAGTTGGATGAGGCAACAATTCAAGGCGCTGATATTGTTATTGAGGTCGATGCTGATAGCTCTGATCTTTATAACGATGGCAATAATAGTGATTCTGAAAACATAGGTGAAGTTGCAGGTGAATTCTTCTCTTCCTTAAGTGTCTTAGGCGGTGTAAGCCTATCGGATGCCGAAGCTCGTTTTATTATGGATGGCGGAAGCATTAAGGGCGATTACGTTTCAATTACCTCGGAAGCTAAAACGGACGCAGAAATTACAACCATCAGTATTCCTGGTTTGTCCCTTGCAGCTTCGTACGCAAAGTCTTCTCCACTTGCAAAGATTGATATTAAGAACGGTGCGAATATCCAATCTGAGGGCGATGTCGTTATTGACGCCTATGCAGAGAGTGAATTACAAGCGACAGCAAGACAATCACTGCTTCCTGGAGCCACGCTTTACAGTGATAACTGGAATTTAACCATAGCCGTGGCAGAAGCCAATGTGCGAGCTATTACGCTGTTGGGTGATGATACGACTACCGTCGTTGGCGGTGATTTAAAAATGTCATCTGAGGTGGTTAAGGATCACTACGTTAGCTCAGATGCAGCCGCTTACGGCGATGGTTACTTATCTGCTTCTTTGGCATTGAATCTGACAGATACGCTTGCAGAAACAGCGCTAGGAGGCACTGTCGTTGTTGGTGGTGACATCATTGCCAAGTCGGAGGTTGTATCAACCCGTAACGATGTGGCTTCCACCGCGACTACGGGTACTGGCGAGTTTATGCGTCAGGCGCTCAGCGGAGGTTCCGGTGCAACATCCGGGTTTTTAAGTAAAGTCCTAGGCAAAATGAACGGCATCACTGAGGCTGGAACAGTACGCGACACGCGCGGTGCAATGGCTTACACCGTCGGCAATTTTCATAATGAAAGTTACTCATACATCAGTGATGGCGCGAACGTAACATCAAACGAAGGCAGTCTTTCTTTATTTTCTTCTGTTGAAGACATGCCAGAAACCAGCGCTCGTAGTACGGTTAATTCATCTTTAGGTTTGAGCCAAAGTACAAACAGCGTCAGCTCTGCTTTATCGTTTGGCTGGATGGACAATGACTCCGAAGCCTACATAGGCAATGGCGCAACGGTCACCGTAGGTAATGAAGTTTCTGTTCGCTCAGAAGTGCATGTGCCGTATGAAATTCAGTGGCATAAAATTAATGAGTTTTCAGACATCACCGACAAGCTGAATTATAACTTAGGCATTCAAAACGGCTTCTTTACGTCTTGGTCTGAAGCACTCGTAAGTGCTCAAGAGTTGGCCGTTGGCGGCAGCTTTAATTCGTATGTTTATCAGAATGAAAGTAATGCCACCATTAAAGAAAACGCCATTGTGGTTGCAAACGGTGGTATGTCGGTAGAGGCCTTAATTGAAGCCGATACGGTTAACTTTGTTGGGTCACCGTTATCGCTTTCAAACGCCAGTGGTGCGGGGGGTGTAGGCGGTAGCTTCCAAACGATTGTGATGCAGAATGATGCGACTGCCAGCATTGAAAGTGGTGTTGTAGTGGATGCCGACAGTCTATTGGTTCATGCCAATAACGATGCCCACAACATTAACCTTGCGTTGCAAGGCGGTACAGCAGATACCTTTGCATTCAACGGCGCGTTTAACAGTTTAACCATTGATAACCGTACGATTGCTAAGATTTCATCCGATGCGCAAATTAAGACGGGGGCGGGCCTAATTCGAATGGCGCGTGATTACGACACCATTCGAGGTGGCGATAACTCACTTTTTACCAGCGTTCCCCAGTTTTCACCGACAGAAACCTTTGAGGACTCTGCGTCCAATCAGCGTTTGGATGCCACAAACGACATCATTTATTTGCCATATGAGCATGGCTTGGAAGAAGGCGATGCCATTATTTATGACGCGGGTGACAACACTGCCATTGGTGGTTTGGTCAGTGGTCAAACGTATTACATCATTAAAGTGGATGACTCAGTTGAGCAGATTCAACTTGCTACGACGAAACAAAATGCCGAGAACGGCATTGCGATAGATTTAACTGATGCAACGGAAGACGGCTCGATTCATTCGTTCTACCAAGGGTTTGATCCGTCGACCATTGCGAGTGACAAGATAACATTGACGGTCGAACATGGCATGCTGACCGGACAGCCTGTACGTTATTCAACGGGCGGTGGCGTGGCCATTGATGGTTTGGTCGACGGTGATGTTTATTATGTGATTATTGAAGACGACAACACGTATCGACTGGCTGAAACTGAAGAAAAAGCCCGTGATGGCGTTTACCTTGATTTAGATCCATCCGATGCTACAGGCACTGGCCATAGTCTGACGCCACAAGATTTTGAAATGAATGTGATCAGCGACAATATCGCCGGCCTAGACAGCAATAACGATGGAAAGCTGAACAGTTCAGATAATCACATTGTTTCAAAAGACGATGATTTCATTCATACCGACCTGAGTTTATTAGTCATTGCTTCCGATAATTCCGAGTCCTATCAGGGAACGGGCGGTGTGACATTGGGCCGCGAAACGGGCATAGGTATTTCTGTATCGGTGGATGTCATTGATCGTACGACTAAGGCGTTGATCGGTTCAGAAGAGTTCGTGATTAACGGTGCGTCACCATCGCAGGGCATTGACAGTACGGATCGTGTGAATCTTGGTTACGATCACGGTTTTGAAAATGGCGACAAGGTGACGTACACCGCCGGTGGTGACTTTGCAATTGGTGGTCTTCGTGATCACGAAACCTATTACGTTGCGAATGCGAATAATGATTCGTTCAAGCTGGCTCGTTCGGAAACCGAAGCAACGAACTTGGCTGGTACTTACTTTAATCCAAAAGTCGATATCAATGCAGACAATGTTATTGATCTAGGGTACGACCATAAATTTCAAACGGGTGATGTGGTTCAGTATTCTACCAACCACGGCAATGACCCTATTGATGGGTTGGAAGAGGGCGGTTCATACTACGTCATCGTTATTGACGAGCAGAGCATTGCGTTGACAGAGCGTCAGGACGACGCGATGGATCAAACTGAAATTACCTTCTCTCCTTACCGTCAAATTGCCGATTTAGACGATGACGGCGATCAAACTGAGATCTTCTTGGGTTATGAGCATCCGTTTATCACCGGTCAGCAGGTTGTTTACGATAACGGTGGAGGTGAAAATGTTGGGGGTCTTGTTGATGGTACTGTTTATTACATCATTGATAACTCAAACGATTCGATTGAGCTGGCTGCTTCGTACGACGATGCCCAGAACGGCGACGCGATAGTTTTAGACCTTGAAGACACCACTGGTAGCGTTCATAGTCTACAGCCTGGGTTTGATGCCAGTGCTATCGAGCCGGCCAGTGATCGTGTCGATCAACGTAACGAAGTGATTGAGCTAGGTTACGAACACGGTCTTACAACGGGTCAAGCGATTCGATACAGCACAGCGGGTGGTGTGTCTCTTAACGATGAAATCCAAGATGGAAGCCTGTATTACGCAATCGTAATTGATAATACGCGCATCGCTTTGGCTGAAACGCAAGAAGATGCAGCGAGCAGCAGTTATCGAGTATTCCAGCCGGGTGAAGCCGACGGTGAGTTTTTATTAGATTTGGATCAAAACGGATCGGACGAAACCATTGATTTATGGGGGGCTCATGATTATCAAACCGGAGATGCGATTGTTTATTCTTCGAACGGTGAAACGGCTGTTGGCGGCTTGGTTGATGGTCAGGTTTATTACGTTATAGAAGTAACGGCCGGTGATGATTACGACGGTCACAGAATACAGTTGGCGGCAACGTATCAGGATGCGCTGGATGGGGATGCGATTGAACTGGATGGCTCTGAAGCCACAGGTAATTTCCACAGCGTTCGAGCAGATAACCGCATTGAAGTGACGGCAGCGGGTGACGCGGGTGATACGCATTTCTTTGTGTCTGATCATCGAATGGCGCTGGATGCAAACTCAACTCAGTGGGAAACGCATTCTTTCTCTTTGGCACTTGACCCAACCACAACCAACGATAATACCCACGGCTTTGGCCAGCAGTTTGAAGCAAAAGACAACATCAGTGATGATGTGGTTGAGCTTGGTTTTGAGCACGGTTTCACAACGGGCGACCGTGTCGTGTACAGCAATGGCGAAGGCTTGAATGCTTCAATTGAGGGGCTGTCTCAAGGCAACGTGTATTACGTCATTGTGAATGACGACACCAGCATCCAATTGGCGGAAACCTACGATGATGCAGTTAATGGTGAAGCCATTGAGATCAGCGACTCTGGAGCAAATGGAGATCAACACGCCTTTGGCCTAGCCATTTCGATCATACCGGCGGTTGATGCTTACGAAGACACCATCACGTTTACTGAATTGCACGGCTTTAGTGATGGGCAATCCATTGTCTATAACAATGGCGGTGGGGACAGCATTGGTGGGTTAACCTCGGGTAATACCTATTACGTGATTGTGGTGGATGAGCACACCATTCAGTTGGCAACGTCAGCGGACAATGCCGCCAGCCAAACAGCCGTCAATTTAACCAATGATGGATCGGGTGCAGAACACAGTTTTGCTGAGAAGATATTGGGTACAGGTGATGTCAACACAGAAGGTAATGCCCATGTGCTTGCCGTGAATCGTGGGGACATCATTGCGGTTTCAATGGCGGGAGCGGTTACTACAGCGACGACCAGCAAATGGTTAACGGGCGCAAGTTGGGCATCAACAGGTTCAGCCGTGACAACCCCTATGTCGGGCATGTCCGGTGCGGGTGCCGTTACCATTGGTGTGGTAAATGACAATACGCGTGCTGAAGTGACAGACATTGACCTAACGGCTCGCTCTTTGGACGTTGAAGCCTACAACAAAACTCAGATCATCTCTGCCAGCGGCGGCTTTTCATTTGCCGTTTCTACAACAAACTCCAAAGCCATAGCGGGTGCATTTTCTAGTGGTACTGCCGATCTTTCTACACGCGCAATCATCGAAGATGCACGCATTACTGTGACCGACAGTGTTGAACTAGACGCTGCAAATGATGCGACCATTGTGTCCGTTTCCTTAGGGGGGGCAGGTGCAACTGGCAGCTTAACGATTGCAGGTTCGGTTTCCATTAATACCGTTCGAGGCGACGTACTGGCTGAGATTGATGACAGTACGGTTCATGCGGGTGAAGACGTTCTTTTGTACGCTCAAGATAATTCGTTAATTATCAGCTTTGGTGGTGGATTCGCCATGAGTGTTGGTTCGATTATGAACGTCACGGAGCCGGGCGCTGTGATGGGTGATACTTCGGTAGGTGCTGCAATTTCGATCAATAATGTCGTTAATAATGGTCGAGGAATTAAGGCGTCCATCAGTGATTCAGACATTACATCGGGTGATACGGTTTGGTTAGATGCGGTAAATAACACCAATATTATGTCCGTTGCGATTTCAGGTGCGATGACAGCAACCACTAATGCGTATGCGTATGCAGCGGGAGTCAGCGTTGCAACAAATGCAATAAATTCTCGCACGCGCTCAATGATATCTGATTCCAATGTAAATGCAGGCGGGGATGTTCGCCTTAAGTCTGATGACACGTCGTATATTTTTAGCCTGACAGGTGCAGGTGCATTGGTATTGGCGAACAACGGTGTCGGGGTAGGCGCATCGTTAAGTTTCAGCATGATTTCTAATGATGTGGAATCCTACATCAAAGGTTCTAACATCGTAGCAGACGGTGATGTATCCATCGCGACAGACAATAACGCAACCATTGACTCTGTGGCTGTGGGTGCGGCCATAGCACCAAGCAATGCCGTTACAGGGTCGTTTTCTTGGATTGTGCTAAACAATGAAACGTACTCGTACATCGACAGTGATTCAGATGTTTACGCTAAAGGTTCTGTGTTGGTCTCTGCATTGGATGTCTCCGATATCTTATCCATAGCAGGTGCAGTAAGTATTGGTGGTTTGGGGATGACAGGCGAAGCTGTTTCCTTTGGTATTGCCAATTCCAGTGTGTTCCAGATTAATGATACTGAGGCGTCCATTGATGGTGGCGCCATCGTTCAAGCCGATGGCTTTGGCGATGGTTTCAACGTGTATTCCGGTCGAATTCTGAATGATGGCAGTCGTCAGAAAGAAGACGCGAAAGGCGTCATGGTAATTGCGTACTCAAAAGATGTCATTATTTCAGCGGCAGCGGCGGCAACGGGTTCATTAGCGAATGGCGGCGCGGGATCGGGCACGCTTACCGTGATTGATCAGTCAACCAAAGCGTTGATTGGTAAAGAAGCACAAATTAACTTAGCGGATGCCGGTGAAAGTACAGAGCAGTCGGTGATTGTACGAGCGGGTGATTACACTGAAGTGACGGATGTAGCTGGTGCTATTGCCATCGGTGGTTTAGGTGGTTATGGCGCAGGTGTTGATGTATTAACAATCACCAAGAATACCTACGCGAAGATTGGTACCGGAACAGAAATCGAAGCTGAAAATAACATTTTAGTTGAAGCTAAGTCGGTTGAAGACATCGTTGCCATCGCGGCCTCTATTGGCGTGGGTGTTGAAGCGGGTTCATTGGCAGGCAGTGTGTTGGTCACGGTGCTGACGGTTGATACACAAGCGCGAGTTGAAGGCACCAATGACGATGACAGTTTGACTGCTGCGAAGCTAACGGCTGGCGGCAGTGTTGTTATTGCAGGTCATGATGAATTAAGCATGGACGTGGGCGGCGGCGCTGCATCTTATGGTAATGCAGCAGGACTTTCAGGTGCGGTGACCATTCCTTCCATTGATAAAACGGTTAAAGGCTTTGTCGGCGATGATGTCGTGATTAATGCCTTTGCAAATCGTGATGATGTTTCAGTGCATGAAGGCGGCTTCGATGAGAACTGGACCAACGACGGTGAAGGGTTTAATGATGATGAAGGTGACGTAGGCGGTACGGACGTTCGTAATCCTGATGCTAATAGTCGTGCCTATATGGAGCAACTGAATGTAAATGATCGTCGTAACGCTCGTTTCCAAGGGGTTTCAGTTACTGCGGTCAGTGAAGATAATCTTGAAATGGCTGGCGTAGGCGGTGCTGCTTCTGCAACGGTGGGGGCTCAAATATCGTTCGGGCAGACGGTTGTGAATACCACGACCGAAGCACAAATATCTAAGAATGCTCAAATCAACCAAGATACTGACGGAGCGGACGGTGATCAAAGTGTTAACGTTGCTGCGAGTTATAACTCTTTTCAACGTGGCATTGTAGGTGGCGCGGCAGGCGGCGGAACTGCAAGTGCAGCGGGTGCCTGGAGCGGCGCAGTTATTACAACGTATACCAAGGCAATCGTTCAGGACGGCGTAGATGTATCAGCTACCGAAGACATTAACGTTGAAGCGTATGCGAATCAGGTTTATGCCGGTGCTGTTATCTCGGTCGCGGGAGCCGGGGGCCTCGCATTGGGCGGAACCATAGGCGGGCTTGGGTTGTTTGCTGAGACACATGCAAATATTGGTTCTAATGCAACCTTGTATGCCGATGGTAATGTTACTGTGACAGCAGAAGACCACTCAGACTTCAGTAATATTGCGGGTGGCGTTGGTGTCGGTTTATCCGCTGGAGGTGTGGGCGCTGGCATCAATGTAATGATCGTTCTGAAAGAAACCAAAGCCTGGATTGACTCCGGTACGACTGTTGATGCCAAGGCAAACAGCAATGATTTGGCAACCTTCAGTGGTGAACAAGCAAGCGATGGTAGCTTTGGTGAAAAAGAGGGTGTGCGTGGTTTGGTGATTACCGCGATGAGCACTGAAGAGTTGTTTGCTGTAGCTGCCTCGGGTGCGGGTGGTGCTACGTTTGGTGTGTCGGGTGCAATTACCGGCATGCGAATTGACTCAGATACCCAAGCATGGCTTGAAACGGGCACAGAGATCAATCTCGATACAGACGGTGTTAATACTAAACAAGACGTTTATGTTTCAGCAGCCAATGCGGTTTCTGCGTCTGCTAATTCAGGTTCAGTTGCTGGATCAGTGGTGGGTGCGGTATCCGGTGGTTTAGTATTTGGTGACATCCTTAACGATACTCATGCTTACATTGCAGGTACGACCCGTGCCGCTCGTGATGTACAGGTGTCTGCGCTTTCAGATCAAGAAGTCTTTTCAGTGGGCGTCAGTGCGGCTGGAGCAGTGGCTCCTTTGGGCAGTGGTTCATTGAGTATTGCCGCGAACGTTTGGGGCGTAGGCAGTAATTACAACGGTGCATACAGCGCGGATGGTAATGATGATAACGCTTTGGAAGATGGGGAATACGATGGTGAAAGTGCAGCCAATGATGATGTAGAAGATGGCCAAGGGCATCACGGACTGGACGGAGATAATTCGTCAGGTAATACTTTTAAAGGCGATAACTCTGAAGAGGTGGACGGCCACTTACAAACCAACAGTGACAACGATACACCGATAGATCTGAATGATATGGGGCGTCAAAGCATCCCCCGTGGTGTGTCTGCCATGATTGCCGATGGCGCTGTGATATGGGCGGGTGATGATGTTGAAATTGAGGCCAAACAGCGTACTGAAGTTACCATGTGGGTGGGCTCCGCTTCAGGGAACTTAGGCATTGGTGCCAATGGCTCGATTGGTATTTTAGACGTTGATAACCGCGTGAGAGCCCAAGTAGGCGACCAAGCGATTGTTACTGTAAAAGATGACTTATTGGTGGACTCCCATGTTAAAGAAAAGCTTGAAGTTATCTCATTTGGTGGTTTGGGAACCGTTGCAGGGGTTGCCGCTGTCTATGCTGAAGTACACACCAGTACAGAACAGCATTCATCTATTGGCAGCAACGCTCAAATTATCGATGCCGATGCTGTCACTGTACATTCTGATCAGAATCTTGAGCTGAATTCAGAGGCCATTGGCGCGACTGCCGGTGGTGGCGTGATTGGCGTTTCCGTTGCTCGTACTATTTCAGATGGCAGTGTTAAGGCGTTTGCTGAAGACGGAGCCCGTTTTGGCAGCAGCGACAGTTACCTTGGAAACATCAGTTTTGTGGCTGAGTCGACTACGGACGCACGCAGTTTCGGTGCTGCCGGTGTGGCAGGTATCGTCAGTGGCAGCGGCGTGGACACACGAACAGAAGTCAGTCAAAACATTTTCGCTGAAATCGGCGATGAAGTGATTATCTATGCTGAAGATTTGGATATTCAGGCAATAAGCGAAGTTTACTCTGAATCAAAAGGTTGGGGCGTGAATGTTTCAGGGGCTTCTTCGGGCGTTGTCTTAACCAAGGCCAATATTTCAACAGACGTGAAAGCAATCATCGGGGATGACGTTCAGTTAACGGTTGATAATTTAACGCTCATTGCTGATCAAGGTCGAATTGGCAGTAAGGACTATACAGGTTTAGCGGAAGGTTACGGCGTTGAAGCGGCTGCAATTCTTGGTATTCAGGCGACTCAGATCAGTTCAAGAGACAGCAGTGATGTAAGAGCCATTATAGGTAACAATGGTCAGTTTCTTGTGACAGAAGACATGGACCTTACTGCGGATCTCGAAAGTGAGCAATTTGCTGGTGTAGATGGCGGGCAAGGTGCTGGTTTTTACTCGATTGGTAGTAATCTGGCAGAAGTCTTTAACGACAACGTCGTGCTCGCTTCGTTGGGAACCGCCACCGTGGTGCGAGCGGGTGCGCTTCGCATGAATGCGCGCGGCACGGACGACATGAAAGCCAAAGCAGAAACGGGCAGTGCCGCGTTTGTAGGTACCTTCGGGGCCAGTGATGGCAATATTTTTGCGGCGAAAGCGTCAGCAGATTCGAAGAGCAACACCCAAACGGTGATCGGAAATAACGCAGATATTATCGTTGATTCGCTTGATCTAAATGCAGCCCATGAAAGCAGCATTGAAGGTTTGGCTCAAAACGTTGCCGCTTCGTTTGGCTTTAACATCGGTGGCGCTAAGTTTGATGGTGACATTGATGCAACGGTTAAAGTCAAGATCGGTACCAACAGTACCATTACGGCAGGCAGCGTGAATGCCGATGCTGAAAATATTTCAAATACCGTAGGCAATGGGGTTCGAGTGCACAGTAACTCAGGATCATTGATTGCGGATGGCGCCAGCGTTGATGCCTTCTTAGATGTGGATCACAAAACTTCGGTTGAATTGGGCAGTGGGCTGGATCTTCGTTCTAGTAATGTTTTTGATGCGGGGGACTTTGAATTCCGAGCGCATAACGAAGCGGATCATAAAGCGAAGGGTACGTTGGATAATGGTTCGGCTGGGATGTCCGGCGGTCATACAGACGTTCATGTGAAAATGAATGACATGAACGCCAAAGTAACCCTTGGTGATGACTCTGAAATCAACGCAAAGGGTGAGGTGTTATTAGCGGCTTGGTCTCGAGCTGATGCTGAGACGGAAGGGTATTCAAACTCCTTTGGTATTTTCGGTGGTTTTCCAGAGGCGGATGCACGCTCAGTCATTAACTCAGAGAACATCATTACTACGGGTGGAAATAGTCAGATTACGGCAGAAGAAGATGTTAAGTTGCTTGCAGGCCAAAGTGATGTGCTTGAAGACATCAGTAGTGTACCTAAGACCAATGATTTCTTCTTAGAGTCAGATGCAGGTGCTTACGCTGGTGGCATTATTAATACAGCCAAAGCTTATGCCATTTCTGATCTGACACAGAGTAACGAAGTGACCGTGGGTGACGGCACTGTTATCAAAGGCGTGAAAGATGTTCATCTGAGAACGGATGAAGGTACGCCTCTGTTGTTCTCTTATTCGGAAGAAGAAAGCTACACCGTAAATCGCGGTGGTAAAGAACACAACGACACCACAAACAAAGTGACCGTTGATGGTACGGTTGAAGTGGGCATTAAGAATCAGCAGTTAGTGAACATTGCTGCGGATGGTTCAATCACAGCAAGTGAAGGCATTGTGGTCAGTGGTCCGACAACGGATACCCTTGATGACTCAATACGCGTTCGATTGGATGAATTGTTAGACCTGAAGGCAGAGTACCTAGGCACCCCTGACGAAGACATCTACACCACTGAAATCGAGTTTTGGATTAAGACGATCAACGACTTAGGTGGTGAAGCGTCTTACAACGAAGGTTCAAACACGGTATTGATTGAACGCGGTGTCGAAGATGATTTCTATATCATCGACAACATAGAAGCCCGTTCAGGCAATATTTTTGTCGATGCGGATGCCTTGGTGGGCGGCGGTACGATCAAAGCACCAGGGGACGTTAAGATTGAAATTCTTAATGACTCTGAGCACAGCTTAAAGATTAACAACCTGACCATTCCTGAAGACTTTGGCGGCAACCTTTACTTCAACAACGTTTCAGTAAAAAGTGAAGATGAAATCAATGACTTGAATGATGAGTCCTACAGCGATGCTAATTTCGCCAGCTTTACGGTCGCAGAGAACTCTCAAGATCCACTGATTTCCATCAAGAATACAAATAATGCCGAAACAGCGCATGTCATGCTGCAGGGCGACGTTTCTAACATCGAAGGTACCATCGAAATTGACAGTGGCAATGGCTCCATCATTGCGACGGGTGATATGTCGGGCGGTACTTTGTCGATCACCAGTGGTGCAGACTTTATTTTAAGCAGCACGGGCTGGTATCACGTGGGCGGTATGCCACAAGAAATCTACAAAGACATCGCGTTGGAGAATGAAAACGCAGACAACCCTCGTCCGGATGATGAAGAAGCGCAAGCAGATGAAGTGCTTACCGGGGACAGTGCAACACTGGCTGCGGGCAATATCTACATCAGCGCTCAAAACATCAACCTTAACGGAAAAATTCAGAGTGGCATTGCTGAACATGCGATCTCTGTGGATGACAGCGACGGTAAACTGGACGATGCCATTCGAGGTTTTGAGAGTAAATACCAAGACAGTGGTTACAGTGAATCTAAGCGTTATCACACCTTAGAAGATCAGTATGTTAATGGTGATGCCGTTGTTCGTTATGACGCCAAAGAAAACCGTTTGGAGCTTGTGTCTGATGTAGAAGTGAAGGGCGGTTATATTCAATTGGTGGGCCGTTTGATGAGTACTGGCGGCGGTTCTCTGGACGTGATGGACGGCTATGGCAGCATCGATATAGAAAACAATACGGATTACGACATTGTCCTTGCTTCCAACCTGGACGTAGGTAAGGGCGCGGTCGACAGTGAAGGCATTGAAGGTAAGATCATTCTGATCAACCGTGTGCAAGATCCTGGTGGTTATTATGTAGGTGGCAAGTGGTACAACAATGAAACCATTCAATACACCGATGTTTACACTAAGTTAGGGGATCAGGTTTACCAAGAAAGCTGGCGTTCATTGCCTGGCTATGGTGACGATTATAAGTACGAAGCTGTGACAGATGTGGATGGCGCAGATGCCTATTTTCAGTCTGATCTTGGTTCGCAACGTTATTATTGGACGACGGGGTTCTCGTACACTGAAGAAACGATTTACGAATTAAACAATACTTCCAGTGAGAAGAATGCTTACGAAGTTCGCACTGAAGGTGATCTGATTCTTGAAGATTACGATCGTAGTACGCCTGTTGCTTTGACGTTGGGGCAGTACGCCAGTGAAGCGTTTACGGCGCCTGCAGATCGAGGCATTTATGAGTTCGAATACAATACGTATGAAAGTGAGTATGAAGGCACGTTGTACATTGAAAAGACCACAACGCATCGAGTCTTTCAATCGGATAAAGTTCGATATGACCACACATTGGAAGAATATCGTGGTGAAAAGGTGGTCTATACCCACAGCTTAAATGCGAATCACAAAGTGGCTATTAATTTCATTGGTGGTGACGGTTCCATTGATATTGATTCTGCGGGTTCAGTCATTCTTGCGAACAGTATTTCGGCGCGCGGGGGTGAAGTCTCCATTACTACTGACGGTGAGATCATTCAGGAAGGTGCTGAAGCATTAATTACTGCGTCTGAAATTGAATTGATTGCAGAAGACGGCATTGGTCTGGACACCGACATTAATACTTACCAAACCGACGTAGACAGTGCAGGCTTAACTGCGATCACCAAAGACGGCGACATCAACATTACGGACGTTGCTGGCAACATGGTGGTTCAAGAGATTCGCACCAATGACGGTGACGTTGTTCTGACGACGGAAGCGGGCGATCTACTGGCGAAAGACATTTCAGGTCTGGGTATTAATCAGCACATCAAAGCAAGTAATATCACGTTAGACAGCCGTTCAGATGTAGGTTCTTCGGACGTTCTCTTGTCCATGGATTCCGGTACAAACGCGTCTGATTTGGTTTCTGTCATCGCCGTGGGGGATATATTCTTCGAAGAAACATCCGGTGACTTAGCCCTTGTGGAAGCTCGATCTCAAGCCGGTGATGTGACCATCAAAATATCCAATGGGGATTTGGTTGATGCCCATCTTGAAGACGGTGACATGTCGCGTGATGATGACACTCGTGACAAGCTGATTGCACAGTGGGAAGACCTTGATCTCATTGGTGAAAAAGCCCAAGAGCGTAAAGATCGAATCATTGAGGTGTATCAGACTCAATACGAGGCTGAGTACAACTATTACTGGGATCTAAGAAACGTTGCGGAAGTGACGAACGACAACGGTGATGTGATTGGTTATACCGCTGATGCGTTTGATCCTGCTTATGAGTTCAGTTACAGCGATGCAATTCGTCAAACGTATTTGGATCAGGGCTACAGCGACGCTGAAATTGATGAATTAGAGCAAAACGTCACGGACGAATACTTCCGTCTGAATGACATATTCGGCGATGGCGGTACTTACGTTGCTAACAATGATGCTGGTTTTGATTCATCCTCGTACCAAGATGGATTCGAATATCAGATGACTCAATCCGAAATAGACGAATTAACGGAAGGTGTTATTTGGTCTGAGGAGGCGTTGTTGTGGGGGCTACCAACGGGCGTTGCCGTTCGTACGGGCGACACCGTAACCTCCATTGAAAATGCCAATATTTCTGGTCGAAACATTAACATCGAAGTATCGGGTGATTTTGGTCAGGACATCGGCGGTGTTCAAACCATTTACGTTGAAAATGGTGACATTGCATCGATCAGTGATGACGATACCAAAGTAGCCATTATGTCTGCCGAAGCGGATGACATTGAGTTCTATGTTTGGACTGATAACGGTGATGGCTCAATCTCGGACAATGAGTTAACTCAGTGGGTGGATCTCAACGGTAACGACATCGTAGATGCCGATGAATACAACGTTATCAAGCTTCAACAGCGTAATGACATTGATGTTGATGCATCAGGCCAAATCACACTTAAAGCCGGTGGGAAAGTATTCCTAGGGGCTGAAAGCGATATCAATATCTATCAGATTGATAACTCTGAAAATGGCCCTGAAGACATTCGTATTAAAGTGGATGGCAGCATTTATAAGGCTTCTGGTGAGCAAGTTGTTTCCATCATCGGTGATAACTTAATCATTGAATCCGGTGAAGGTGGTATTGGGTCCGACAGTCGTGCGGTTAACCTTGATCTTTCGGGCACTTTGACGGCTCGTGGTTCGGAAGACATGTTCTTCCATGACACCACTGGCACGTTCAATATTGATAACATTTACACCGAAGGCAAAGTTTACCTATCCAGTGTGGGTGCCATCGTTGATGCCAATGACATTGGTGACTTTAAGCTGACCAACATCGTGGCAGATGGCCTTGAAGTGGATGCGGATACAGTCGGTTCGATCACCAATGCACTTGAAGTTGAACTGTCGGGTGAAGGTTTGTCCGGCAAGATCATTACTGAATTGTTTATTGCCAGTGGCATTGATTTAACGGTTGATCAATTGACCACGGATTCGGGCTTATTAAATGTCAGTGTTCAAGCGGACTTATTACTGGGTTACTTGCAGAACTTCACGGGTACGGTAGAACTTGAATCGACGTTGGGCTCAATACTGGATGCCAACGGTGATCAAATGAATTTGAATGCCGTTACCATCAACTTAAGCGCGGAACTGGGTAGCATCGGATTGGTTGAAGACCCGATTGACGTGCTTGAAGGTGCAACCGTCGTGACGGAAGCGGGTCTGGTTTACATCGATCAAATTGAACGACCTACAGGCCAATTCCTAAGTGATGAAGGTGCCTTTGCGCTCACTAAGTCTGAGCAAATTACACAACGTAATATGAATTACGATGATCTGCCTGATTTGATTATTGACGGAACCACATACTTTAGTAATGGCGATGGTACTTACCGTTTAGGGAACTATGAGTTTGCTTCTCATGTGGTAGCAGGTGATGTAAATGGTGATGGCTTCGCTGATGTATTGGTTGATCGTGAGTTATATATCAACGATGGAGAAGGTTCGTTCAACTTAGATCGCTCGTTCACAGCGGATGACTCGTTCTTCCACGACATGATCGACATCGATAAAGATGGCGACTTAGATTTAGCCATTGGTGATTTGGAGAATGATTTTTACATCTGGATTAACCAAGGTGAACTGCAAGGTGGCGAAGAAGGCACCTTCGTTAAGTCGTCGTATCGTTTTGATACCGCAAATGTAGGTATGAGTTTAAGCCGTGACACTGAATGGGATTTCCGTCTCGGTCAAAGTGAGTGGGTTGACTTCAACGGCGACGGTTACGTTGACTTGATTGCAACAGATAAGATTAACGATAAGTTAATTATCTGGTTAAACGACGGTGATGCTGAATTTGATCAACGTGTTATATATGACCTAACCATTGAAGGTCCGGATGACTTTGCTGTTGCAGATATAAACAAAGATGGTGTTTTGGACATCATAGTTGATGAACTGAATAACGGTGATAAATCCAACACTATTTACATCTTCGATGATCAAATGAACATCGTGGATGATTCTAAGACCATTGATTCCGTTGAGTGGACGGACATCAAGTTCGCTGACTTTGATAACGACGGTGACCAAGATGCGTTCTTAACGTTCCACGGTGCTAACGAAGTTTGGTTAAACGACGGTACGGGGGATTTCACCAACAGTGCTCAGACATTGGGTGACGGTTACAGTCAGAAAGTAGAACTGATGGACGTGAATCTAGATGGGTTGTTGGATGCCATCGTTATTAACTCTTATGATTACTTAACACCGGATTTGGCCGCTGCGGCTGAAGCCGGTGAGCCAGACCCATACGCGGGCGATCGTTACATCTGGTTTGATAATGGCCAAGGTAATCCTGGCGGCGACAACAGAGATGCGTCTTTGATTCGCACTCCTGGGCAGGCGAATGAAATTTGGATCAACCAAGGGGATGGTCAGTTTGCGTTAAGCACCCAAGACATGCCTGAAGATGACAGTGTCTCCCTAGCATTGGCAGATTTTGATAATGATGGCATGGTGGATTTTTACGTGCGTAACTTCGGTGACGATGCCGTCTTTACAAATCAGTTCAGCTTAAAAGTTAATTACAATCAAGCCTTTGAAGTGTATGAAAATAACGAAAGTGGTTATGAGCTGGGTAATGTAACACTTAAAAACCATGTGGATGGCGACCTGTCTTTCACCATTGAATCAGGCAACGACGCAGGCATTTTTGCGCTTGACCAAGCAACGGGCAAGTTAACTGTCATTGATGACAGCCAGTTGGATTTCGAAGCATTAACTTCTGGTATCGGTACGCAGTTTGTTCTCTCGATTAAGGTGACGGATGAGCTGGGCCGTGAAGATACTCAAAACATCACGATAGACGTTAAAGATATTGCGCAAGCGCCAACGCCGGATACCGACAACAAGCTTTACATTGAAGAAAACAGTGCCACGAATACCATCGTAGGCGTTGTAACTGCTTCCGACGTTGAAGCGGATTTTGGGGATGTGATCACCGACTTCTTCATTGTGGGTGGCACGGGCGCGGGCTTGTTCACCGTCGACAGTGATGGTGTAGTGACTTACATTGGCGCCGGTTTGGATCATGAAGCGGGTGACACCAGCTTTACGCTTTGGATTGAAGCCGTGGATGGCGATGGTAATCGTTCTGATGCTTCTGATTACTCGGCATTAGTGGTTGAAGTGACCAACGTTGCTGAAGCCCCTGTATTTGAAAGACAGACTGTGACTTCTTATGAAAATATCCCGTTGGGAGGCTACATAGGCACGATTGATTTCACCATTGAAGGCAATCACGATAACTATGAAATCACCTATGTAAACTCGGGCGACCACACGGTTGTGTCAATTGACAAGCAAGGCAACATGTTTGTTGAACGTCAGGCGGTTGGGTATTTTGCTGAAGAACATGTCGATAATGGGTTCTACAGTCAAAGTTTCATTATTACTGATTTGAATTCAGGTCAAAGCACATCCGCTTCTGTTAAATTCCAAGTTCTTCCTCTAGATAATGCACCTGTTACCGGTGATTTAAATGTTTCAACGGTTGAAAAAGGCAATGTTGATCAGTATGTGACAACAGTGACGGCAACCGATGCGGACATCGTAAATGGAGATTATTTAACGTACAGCATTACTGATCTAACTCGCTACATGGTAGGGGGCGCGGTTCATGGTAATCCGTCTAACATTTTCACTATTGATCCGGTTACCGGAGATATTACCGTAGATGCATCCAGTTTGGATGCAGCAACTATGGATTACTACATGGTTGAGGTGACGGTCACCGACGTTGAAGGCATGACTGACATTGCCATGGTAAAAGTCACGGTGGACGACGCAAATGAAGCGCCAGTGATGGATCAAGCCAATTACATTTTTACATTGGGTGAAAACGCACTGGCGGGTACTCAAGTGGGGCAGGTTTCTGCAACCGATCCGGATTTAGGCGAGATCATTACCTATCAATTAACGGGGGATGCCAAGTACGCAGGTGTGTTTGCTGTTGATGGTGAGGGTAATATCACGGTCGTTGATGGCGCTAAGTTAGACTTTGAAGATCCAGACTTTGCAACCATTGCGTTAACTGTGGTTGCTGAAGACCGCTATGGCCTTCAAGACACGGCAACCTTGACCATTAACTTGATCGATTTTAATCAAAATCCAGACATCAGCTACAACACTTATTATGCAGTGGATGAGAACACGCCGATTGGCACTCAAATCTACACTCAGATGCCGAATAACACCGACGATGGTGATGAGGCGAATGGCGATTACCTTCGTTATTACTTTAAGTGGTTTGGCGACGACACGCTTCACTTGAACGATCCTTTGGGTGTGTTTGAAATTGACCCGGAAACGGGTTGGTTGACGGTAATCGATAACAGCAAACTGGATTATGAAAATGCACCGGATACGGGGAGTGATGGTGATCGATCTCATGGTTGGGAAGAGCTCTTCGCATTTCAGGTGATTGACAGTGAAGGCAACGTAGATACGTACGAAGAGCGTAAGTACTTCGCTGATTTGTACGTGAAAAACGTTGTTGAGCCTATTGAGGTGCCTGATCAAGTCGTTGAGGTGATGGAGAATTCACTGGTTGGCGATGTGGTTGCTCGTGTTGATGGGTTTGATGATGGCAATGCAACGTGGAGCATCACGGGTGGTTCAGCTGCAGATTACTTCACCATTGATGACGATGGTTATCTGACAATGGTTGATCCGAATGGTGCGTTAACAGGATCTATCTCTGAATTGCTAGATTTTGAAGATGACACGAAGAACAGCTATGACTTAGTGGTTCGTATTTATCAGGACGATCAAAACTGGGACGAACAACGAATTACCATCCAAGCGGGTAATGCGTACGAAAACCAAGTGACCGTCACGAAAGACAATAACGTGTCGTACGTGACGGAAGGCGATACCGTAACGTACACCATCACCGTGACTAATACGGGTGACAGTGATGTGATTGATGCTTCTGTGTTTGATAACTTCGCAGGTTTAACAGACGTTGAGTTACTTGCCGTTGAAACAACCGAAGGGACAGGCGTTTCACTGGGTGATACCGAAGGTAAGGCTCAGTTTGATAACCCATACGACGAGTATTACCACTACGAGCGTAACGGCACGACTTACGTTCGTGAAGAGCGTCATGGAGATGCGGATTATCTAGATACAGGCGTCGACTTAAACGACACCCTTGGTACCACGTCCACTATGGCGTTTTGGATTAACACTACTCAGGTCAGTACTGAGGAGTGGACGAATGGACAGACGCGATCTCCTTCGATCACCGGTATCAACATGCTGGACGGCAGCAACCGTTACGATGCGGGTAAAGTGAATGCTGACGATATTATTTGGGGTTGGATTGATACCGAAGGGCACATGAACTTCAGTGTTCAAGGCGCTACGGTTACGACAGTCAATGCGATCAACGATGGCACGGATCACCACATTGCCATGTCGCGTGATTCTGCTTCGGGTGAAATTGCCATTTATGTGGATGGTATTCTTCAAGAAACGGCAATCGGACGCACAGGCGATTACACCAACTCCTTCAGTCAAATTGGTCGTCTTCAGCACGAAGCGTACGAACCAAGAGAGTACATTGATGGCGATGAAGTCATCACAACAGAAGGCTTGGATGCCATTCTTGATGACATTCAGATCTTTACTCAGGTGCTGTCTGGTGAAGACGTCTATGTGGTGATGACCAAAGACGAAAGCGCGCCAACGGCTGAATTAGAGTACGACTTTGATACTGCTACGAACAACATATCAACCAGTACGATCGCTCAAACGGGGGCGTTAGAAAATGGCTTAAGTGATACGATCAATTTGGCCGTCGGCGCTTCCATCACTTACACCGTTACTGCAAAAGTAGAGACCGCCGATAATGTAGCCGTTGAAGGTATGTTGCATTCGGCAACGGTGGTTACTACGGCAGAAACCAATCGTGAGCTGGCCAGCAGCAGTGCTTCAGACAATGACGTTGTGCAGCAAAAAGCAACGGGCGGTTCGGGTGTGTTTGTTGAGTCTGAACAGGTCTTGGATTCTGGTGCTGATGTTCGTGACATCCAGTTAGCGGATGTGGACGGCGATGGCGATCTTGACTCTATTTTAGCAACTCATACGGGGGCTGAAATTTGGTTGAACGATGGAACGGGCCAATTCACAGAGGTTGTTTCGTTGGATGGCGCAGGCATTGAAGCCGTTGCTTTGGGCGACTTCGATAACGATGGCGATTTGGATCTAGTGACCGGCAGTGATGGTTACTGGTTCAACCAAGGTGGCGTTCAAAATGGCACTCAGGGTGAGTTTGTTAAAGGCGGTAGCTTCAAGCTGGCTCATGCTGATCGTGAGAAGAGCCATTCACAAGTACAAGACATTAAGATCGCCGACATCAACAACGATGGCCTGTTGGATGTCGTGACCTTTGGTAAAACGGATTTGGCCAGAACTGAAATTTTCTTAAATGATGGCATGGGTGGTTTTGCAAACGTCGCTCAAGTCCAGCATTCAGGGAATTACCCTGGTTTTGGTGGTCAGCCAATGTATAACGGTGTGGTTGCTGATTTTAACGGCAATAACAACATGGACATTGCAGGCACTTACAGCAAACGTAGTGTTTATATTTATGAAGATATACGCCAAGACAACCAGTATTCGTATCTTGATCGGGTGTACGCAGGAGGCAGCAGTGATTACATTGCCAGCTTAAACACAGCGGATCTTGATGGCGATGGTACGCTGGATCTCTATGGCGGTGTGAAGGTTCAAGGCGATGCCATCATGTTGAACGATGGAAATGCAGACTTCACGGTTGCACAAACGTTGGATGCGCAATGGACACAGGACAGTGTTCTGGCGGATATAGACGGCGACGGTGATATTGATGCGATTGCGATTAACTACAATGGCGATGCTCATAAGGTTTGGTTGAACGATGGTTCAGGTGCGTTTGTGGACGGCGGCAGCTTCAATGACATCGTTGATAACAAGGCCGTAGCTGCGGGTGACTTTGATGGCGATGGCGATATTGATCTGTGGTTAGCAGGAAATGATGGCAGCCAGATCTGGTTTAACCAGAACGAAGTCAAGATTGACGCACCAGACAACGTAAACAGCTTTGAAGACGTAGACGTTGTTTTTGATGGTTTTGGCGCTGCGGCGATTCTGTTGAATTACGCGGATATGGACAAATTGATTACAGTGAAAGTCTCCATTGATAATGCGCAGGGTTTGCTATCCATGGACGGCGAGCAAGCCACGGAAATTACACGTACTGGTACTGTCTCTGATTTGAATGCATTACTGGCTGAATTGACGTTTAACCCAGTCAATGAATTCAGCGGTCAGGTGGCCTTAACCGTAGAGGTAGCGGGTGATGAACTTCTGACTAATGACGATGTTATTAGCTTAGATATTGCAGCCGTTAACGATGCACCAAGTTTGGTTGTTGTTTCTGAATTAAGTACCGATGAAGACACAGAGTTAGCCATTACAGGCATTCAGGTGTCGGATGTTGACTCAGACAACATGACATTGACGCTTTCCGTAGATGAAGGCGAGTTGGCCACTGAACACGAGACGGGTGACCCACTTGTGTTAACCGGAAATGCCGATGAAATAAACGCGTTGTTGGCTTCTTTGGTGTTCAAACCAACGGCTAATTACAACGGCCCTGCGAATATCTCCGTGAACTTGGCTGACGGCGACCACTTGATTGTTCGTTCCATTGATGTGGACGTTGTTTCCGTTGCAGACAAACCATTATTAACGCTGCCGGTAGATACCACCGTTGTGGAAGATCTGTCCGTTGTGTTGAGTGGCATTCAGTTGGCAGACGCGGATGGAGATCAACTTCACATCACCATTTCGACCAACGATGGCCTGTTAGAGTTTGCTGATCAATCTCAATCCGTATTGAGCCTGTCGGGCTCTGCGGCATCGTTGAATCAGCAACTTGCAGCCATTGTATTTTCACCGACGAAGGATTTCATCGGTAATGCGGTGATCAATGTTTCGGTATTTGACGGTCAACTAACCTCGGCGGGATCAATTAACGTGTCCGTGACCGATGACGGCATAGACGACGTGAACGATGCGGCGGAAGTGTCGCTTTCCAATGTCACCAGTAAGTTGTCAGAAACGTTGGATACTGACACGCGTACTTTTATTGCTGATATTGTGATTACGGATGATGTATTGGGTGTTAATACATTGTCGTTGGCGGGTGCGGATGCAAGCTTATTTGAAATTGATGGTGATGCGCTGTACTTGAAAGCGGGCACCGCATTGGATTTTGAAACGAAAGCGAGCTTCGCAGTGTCTGTGTTAGTAGACGATGCTTCGATTGCTGGTACGCCAGACGATCAAGTGTCTATGCAGGTGCAGATCCTTGATGTGAATGAAGCGGCTTCAATGACCTTGGAGAATGTTGTTACCTCGCTGGATGAAAACATAGATACAGCAGAAGCGATCAAGATTGCAGACATAGTCATCACCGATGATGCATTGGGTGATAACCAATTGAGTTTGTCTGGCGCGGATGCGGATTTGTTTGAGATCCAAGGACAGGCCCTGTTCTTGAAAGCGGGTGTATTGGTCGATCACGAACAACGTTCAGAGATGGACGTTGAAATAAGAATGGACGATGTTGACGTTGGCAACTTCTTTGAGGAAGCCATTTCAATCGCTATTGACGTGAATGACTTGAACGAAGCGCCAGCGATGACGATAACACCTCTGATCGCAAATCTTGCCGAAAACACGGATGTTTCTGCTCGCATTAAAGTCGCTGACATTTCGCTGGTGGACGATGCTTTAGGCAATAACGTCATTACCGTGCAAGGTGCCGATGCGGATGTGTTTGAAATCATTGGCAATGAGTTGTACCTCAAAGCGGGCACAACTCTGAACTTTGAAGCGCAACAAAACCTAACGGTGGATGTTCAGGTTCTGGATGCTGATTTGGCCTTTAATCAAGTACATACCTTAAACATTGCGATTGATGACATTGAAGAAGCGGCAGAAGTTCGCTTAACGCAAGTGGGTGGCTTTGATCTGAATGAAGCGGTGGCAGCAAATAACCTAATCACAGTGGCGAATATTGCACTGGATGAAGGTAATTTCGATGACTATCGCTTTGAGTTAGCGGGCGACGATGCTGAGTTCTTTGAAATTCGTGGCAATGAGCTGGTGTTTAACTCGGGCAACGGTTTAGATTTTGAAACTCAAAACCAATACCACGTTGAAGTACAAGCCATTAACGACGACATTGAAGGCGTTGCTGGCATAACAACCGCCGCTTTCGTACAGCACGTTAAAGATGTGAACGAAGCGCCGACATTGACCGTAACGCCGATAGGCCAAGTTCAAATCTCAGAGAACCCAGAATCAGACACCTTGGTTAAGGTTGCTGATATTGCTATTGCTGATGATGCATTAGGCAGCTACGAGTTAACTCTAGAAGGCGAGAACGCAGATCACTTTACGGTACAGGGCAATGCGTTGTTCTTTATCGCAACGACGGATCTGGACTTTGAAACGAAAGATGCTTACGACGTAGAAATACGCGTAACGGATTTGAGCTTGGGTGATGCAGGTGTTGTGAGCTCAACGTTTATTCAGCAGATCATTGATGTTAATGAAGCGCCAAGCGTTGAGGTAACGCCAGTTGAGAATTTGGTTGTTGAGAATGAAGCAAATCAAGGCTTGGTCAAAGTCGCTGACTTCATCATTTCAGACGATGCACTTGGCAGTTATACCGTGACATTAACCGGGGCTGATAAAGACTTATTTATTGTTCAGGACAACAGCGTCTTTTTCACTGCGGATCAAGCATTCGATTTTGAGGCGCAAGAGGCCTATCAAGTGACTTTGCGTATTGAAGATCCAAGCCTTGGTGAGGAGGCGGTGATTTCTGAGCAACTGCTTCAGGTGATCAGTGATGTGAATGAAGCACCGAGCTTGATGCTGAATCAAATGATTGCGCAGACGGATGAAATTATTCAAGCCGCTACGGCGGTCAAAGTGGCCGATGTTGTGGTTCAGGATGATGCTTTAGGCAATAACGAGTTAAGCCTGACGGGTGAAAATGCGAACTTGTTTGAATTAGTGGGCACCGAACTGTACTTGAAAGCGGGCGTGACACTGGACTTTGAGCAGGTTCCGCAGCTGACCGTTGATGTGGTGGTTGAAGACGCAGAGTTAGGGTTTATCTTTGGTGAATCGGTTACGTTGGCTGTGAACGATGTTAACGAAGCCCCAACCATTAGCATTTCGCAGTTGGTGACTGACGTTGATGAAAATACTCAAGTGACAGAAGCCGTTAAGATTGCCAATGTTGATGTGTCTGACGATGCCTTGGGTATCAACGAGCTGACGTTGACAGGGGATGATGCCGATAAGTTTGAATTGGTTGGTACCGAGTTATTCTTGAAGGCGGGCGTAGATCTTAACTTCGAGCAGCTGTCTGCTTTGAACATCAATGTGAATGTTTCTGATGCTGAGCTGGCAACGAATTCAGCCGTGACGGTATCAGTAGCAATTAACGATGTGAACGAAGCGCCTGAGCTTTCTGTGATTCAAGTCATTACCTCACTGGATGAAAATACCAATACTGAGGCTGCGATTATGGTGGCTGAAGTGGACGTTGCTGACGATGCCTTAGGGGATAATCAACTTTCGTTGGTGGGGGATGATGCCGAGCTGTTTGAACTGATTGGTACCGAACTGTTCTTGAAAGAAGGCGTCGATCTTAACTACGAACAAGCAAGTGCGCTGTCTGTGGGAGTGCTTTTGAATGATCAATTGCTTGATAGTTCAGAGCAGATTGATTTGTCGTTGATCATTAATGATGTGAATGAAGCCCCGGTGCTTTCTGTTGCTCAGACCCTGACGGAGTTTGATGAGAATACCGATACGTCAACGGCCATTTTGGTTGCTGAGGTGACGGTTGCAGATGATGCGCTGGGTGACAATCAGTTCATCTTAATGGGGGACGATGCAGATAAGTTCGAGCTGGTTGATAATGCGCTGTATTTGATCGCAGGCACTGAGTTGGACTTTGAAGCTCAGTCAGAATTGAATGTCAGTGTGGTGTTAACCGATGGATCATTAACGTTTACGACGCAATCGAATCTTACTTTCACAGTGACTGATTTGAATGAAGCACCGTCGTTTGTTGTGACGCCTGTTATCTCGGTTATGGATGAAAACACGGATACCAAGACAGCTGTTAAAGTGGCAGACATCACAGTAACGGACGATGCCTTAGGGACAAATGAGTTGGTCTTGGCGGGCGCGCATGCAGGCATGTTTGAGATCGTAGGTACTGAACTGTTCTTGAAGGCCGGTGAGATCATCGACTTTGAATCCGATGATGCACTCAGTGTTACGGTGCAATTGATTGATGAATCCATTGGTCATTTCAGCCGTCAAATCGTTGAAATTGCGGTGAATGATGTGAACGAAGCACCGTCACTTTCATTGAATGTGGTGGCGTCTTCAGTGAACGAGAACAGCGATACCAGCACTGAAACTAAGGTTGCAGAGGTTGCAATCTCGGATGATGCATTGGGTGACAATGTTCTTGCTCTTACTGGATCAGACGCGGATATGTTCGAGCTGATCGGTACGGATTTGTATTTGAAAGCCGATGTCGTACTGGACTACGAAGCACAGGCTCAATACGACGTGACCGTGCAAGTAATGGATGAATCGTTGCAGAGCACGCATTCTGAAACATTCACGCTCAACGTTGTGGATGTGAACGAAGCCCCAACAATTAATTTAAGCCCTGAAGACGCTGAAGTTTACGATGAGATTGTGTCTCGGAATCAGACCGTCATTGCAACGCTTCAAATTGCTGATGACGCTCTGGGCAACAACATTGTGACATTGAGTGGTGAAGACGCTCGTATGTTTGAGATTGATGGTAATCAGCTGGTGCTGAAGGCGGGTCTTTTGGTGAATTATGAAGAGAACCAGTCTTTGGATGTCACCGTTACCATCATCGATCGTGAACTTGGTACCTCTGACAGTGAGAGTGTGTCCATTGAAGTGATTGATGTCTTGGATGGGCGTGAGTTCGGTAAAATTCGTAATCACATCATTAATGCTGTGTTGGAGAAGGCTGATTTGTATGAGCCGGAACCAACCACGGACAATAACACTCAAGACAGTAATGTTGACGATGTTAATCAAGACGACGCATCAGGCTTAACTCAAGTGGGTGCGGACCAATTGTTTTACAGTCGCGGTCAGTTCTATGTGGCTAAAATCAAATTTGATACCTCCAATGACAGCGTGTTCGTAACACCGTCAAGTGCGTCTCAAGGTGATGACATAGAATTTACAACCTCTGTTTACAGCCCTGCCAATACGGAGTCTTCTGAGGGTTCTGAGAACTATGAGTGTGAGTTAGTAGGCGAAGAGAACGGGGAGCAAGTCTATGACTGTAAGCCTTCAGAGGTGTAATTTTCTTTGAATTAACTCTTAACATTAACTCTTAAATTTAACGTTAAACCCAATCCCTAAACCCTCGTAGCTTCATCGCTACGAGGGTTTAGGAGTCTAATGCTTGTTCTTTATAGGTTTGTTACCGGAGAGTGTCTTTCCCGACCCCCAATTTGGACGGATGCTTTTCGGTAGCTCCTGAGTTTTCTTCCATGAGTTCATCCTCTGTTTTGGCTTCTTTGTGCCAACGAAGAAAGCATCAAGGATTCAACCATTTTATTTATTATTTTCTCAATATGGGGTTATCACCCTATACCTGAACCGCTCAACCCCGAATACAATTTGCTTACTGATTTGGTGAATTGGGAAGCCCCCAACACCTCAAAAATTATGTACCAGGTTATGGCTTTTATATTACGTAGAAGGCGTCATAAAAGAAGATAACTTTGGCGATCACAGGCAATTAAAGGAAAGTAACATGACGACTCAATTATTGTTTTATAAGAATGTAAGCCCAGTATCTTCTGAGCAGCACAAAGATGTTTCTGTTAAATCAGGTACTGATTTCAGTTTTGCTAAGAAAGTAAACTCTGCACCGATTGTTGCTGCCGAATTTGCTAAAGCCGCAGAAGAATTTGCCATTGTGTTTGTGGGCGAAGGTGAGAACACTGTGCCCGTGGTTATCTTGGGCGCAAACAAAGATGAGAACAGCTTTGTGGATGCAAAGGGTGCTTGGTTGGCTGGTTATACGCCTGCATTCATTCGTCGTTACCCGTTCGTATTCAGCGTTACTGAAGATCAAAAGAACTACGCGCTTTGCATCGATGAAGACTTCGAAGGCTGCAACACGGAAGGCAAAGGCGAGAAGTTGTTTGATGCAGAAGGTGAGCGCACTGTGTATCTAGAGCAAGTAGTAAGCTTTCAAAAGAACTATCAGGTTCAGCATCAATTAACGCAAGGTTTATGCAAGCGCTTGGAAGAGCTGGATCTTCTAGAGCCAGTGACAGCCGGTTTTAATAAAGCCGAAGGTCAGGTTCAAAAGTTGTCCGGTTTCAAGGCGGTAAATCGTTCTAAATTGAAGGCGCTAGACAGTGATGTTTTGGCTGAATTGGTTAAGAACGACGGCATGGAATTAATTTACTTACATCTTCAATCGCTTAGCAACCTAAATCGTTTGGCTAAGACATTGGAAGCAGTGGCTTAAGGGATATATGCACTCTTTTGGCCTTCATCGGTGGCTAACGGTGAAGGCTTTTTTTGAATAATAGTCGCTTAGTATTTGTCCCCATGGCTGCGCTCTGCAGTTTGAATACTAAGTCTTAGGGTTTGTTGTCAGAAAGCGCCTAATCTACCCCCAATTGACAGGGCGCTTTTTGGCAACTCCTAGGTTGAAGCATATTTATTGTTAATGCTTAGTTTTATGTTTAGAAATACTTGAGTTTAGAGTAATTGAGATAGGTGAGTCTCTGTGATTATGAGGTGATTTTGATTCTTTCATTTTTCTTTCAAACTTGGCTGTTATATTTCGAAATCTTCATGTAATTCTGTGTAATTGCTTGAGTGTGCGATTTTGCTAGAATCGCACGAAAGTTAGTAATAGAGGCATCTAGGGAGATACAGGGAATAAAGGATTTATATCACCCCCTAGCTGGATCATATTTAGACTTGAGTTGATAGTGGTTTCTAAGTCTTTTGCTAAGTCACTGTTTTTATATTCACGGTTATATGGTATTAGCCAACTCATCATTTCATAAGGCACTTCATGTTGGGAATAGTTTGTTAAATGTGAATAGCTGGCTGTCGATAATGTGAACTCTGCAGTGAAATCAACGAGCTTTTTCAACCTTAATTGTTCCTCATAGTGAAGAACATAACCTTCTTTTTGAAGAAAGCTTGACAGCATTACAATGGGTGTAATAGCGAAATGACTGTATTTAACACCGAGTCGGCCTCTCCCAACTTCGTTTGGCAGATAGCCTGTATTACTTTTTGCATCTGGTGTGACTTGGTAAAGGCTATGTATAAGGACTGTATATGACCAATCTAAGAATCGTCTATTTTCGGTGAATAGGCCTGTAGCGGCAACGGACCATGCTGCCCAGTAATCATGATTATTTATTTTTTCTGGGGCTGTAATCAACCTATCTTGGTAGTCATTGATGACGCTATCTGCAAGCTTGCTCAACCAAGCTTTTTGTGAACTTGTTGGTGTCCAATTATTGTTTGTTGCTTTTATTAAGGTCAGTGTTGACGTTGAAATGCTTGAAAGTGTCCAAGCCCTTAATGCCTTTCCTGTATGACTGGCTGATTGGGTTTCGAGACTGTTTGAATCAGCCCAAGAATTAAGCCAAAGATCGTAACAATCTATCGCTAGATCTTTTTTTCTTTGGTCGTGGTTCGTAATGTAGTAATCACTAATTTTTGAGATGCCATACGCGTACCTATTTAATCTGTTTTGGATCGCAACAGAGTTCGAATCAGGTCTCACTTCCTTTGATCTTGTTGGGTCGTTTGGATCGTATTTACTTTGGACGTTTAAGTGGCCTGTGTAACCTGAAGGGGGTGAAAAGCTGCATGAACCATAACTATTGTTATTGAGTAGTAATAATGCGGCTGAAGTAATACTTAATAATATTTTTTTCATTCTTAAACTGCCTTTACAGGTTTTCTATAACTGTATTTGAAATATGGGAGTTGTGTTGTTGTTATTTGAAAAGTAATTCTTTGATTTTGTTACATATTGTCTACGAATGTTAATTGGTGTTTGGCGTGTTTTAACATGTATTGAGTGTTTTTAAAATATCGATTCTGATTTATTTCTCGGTCCGTTAATAGCTTGGTCGAAAGCTTTGTTGTTCCTGTTTTTTAGTGCTGTTTATATTTGGTGTTGTTATAGGTCTTTGTTTTGTTTGATTTTTTGTGTTTTGTTGAGATGGTTTGTAATTGATTTAGTTCAATAATTAATATGATTGAACGGTTAATATATTAAAAGCAGATTAATTGATTGAACGATCAATATATTAAAATCTTATTAGTTGTTTGAATGGTCAATATATTAAAGCTGTAAGATTTTCCGACATTTCCTGTTGGTTTTTTTCGTCAAGTTAAAAAAGGACATAATTGTGTTTATTGGTTTTATTTGTGAATAAGTGAATGTCGTTCTAATAAAAAATAAGAATAAAGTATTGATTGATTTTGATTGATTTACAAATGTTTATATATACAATTGTCCCATCTTTGGGATTGTGTGTTGTTAATAGAATTCATAATGGGACTGTTTAAATGGATATTAGTATTTTTGGACTTGGTTATGTAGGTACTGTTTGCGGTGTATGCCTTGCAAAAAATGGACATAATATTGTTGGTGTTGATGTAAGTGATCATAAGATTCAATTAATTAATGACGGTTTACCTCCTATTGTTGAAGCAGGATTGACTGAATTAATTCAGCAAGTAGTTCAAGAAAAAAAGCTTTCTGCATCGAAAGATCATCGCTCTGCGGTTTTAGATTCAGACATATCAATTGTGTGTGTTGGTACTCCAAGTCGATCCGATGGAAGTCTAGATACTCAGTATTTAGAGCAGGTCTGTGATCAGATAGGTAAGGCTTTAAAAGATAAAGATGATTACCATTTGGTTGTTATTCGAAGTACTGTTCTTCCTGGTACCGTAATGGGCGAGCTTCTGCCTATTCTAGAATCTGCTTCAGGTAAAAAAGTTGGTGTGGATTTTGGTCTCGCAATGAACCCAGAGTTCTTACGTGAAAGCACTGCAATCGAAGATTTTTACGATCCTGAAATGACAGTGATTGGTGAGTTTGATAAGCGCTCTGGCGATATTTTAGAGTCGATTTACGAAGGGATTGATTCGCCTGTTATGCGTAATACGATTGAAATTGCAGAGATGATCAAATACACCTGCAATGTCTGGCATGCAACTAAAGTGGCTTTTGGTAACGAGATTGGATCTATCTCAAAAGAGATAGGAATCGATGGCCGTGAAGTTATGGACATTGTTTGTAAAGACAAGAAGCTTAATATCTCATCTTATTATATGCGACCAGGGTTTGCTTTTGGTGGGTCGTGCTTACCTAAAGATGTTAGAGCGCTAACACACCTTGGCCGTCAGTTGGGTGTAAAAACCCCGGTGATAAGTAACTTAATGCACAGTAACGAATCTCACGTGGATAATGGTTTTAAAATTGTCTCTGCCGCAGGCAAGAAGAAAATTGGTTTTCTTGGCATAAGTTTTAAAGCAGGAACGGATGATCTTCGTGAAAGCCCTCTTGTTGAATTGGTTGAGCGTCTTCATGGTAAAGGCTATGAAGTAAAAATCTATGATAAAAATGTTGATTACGCAAGGCTTCATGGGGCAAATAAGGATTACATAGAAAATGTAATTCCGCATGTTGCTGGGTTACTTGAGCAGGATATTGAGCAGGTTATTGATCATGCTGAGGTGATCGTTGTTGGTAACTCGTCAGAGGAGTTTTCTAACGTTGTTGAAAGGGCTAACGGCAGCAAAGTTCTTGTCGACTTAGTTGGCTTTATGGATAAAGTTTCTTGTGAACAGCACCATGGGATTTGTTGGTAGTTAGTTAATACGCAGGAAGTATTCTATGAAGGCAAATTTAAGACAGGTTCTTAAGATCAATACGTTGAATTATTGGGCTGCGAAGTTCTTTGGTTGGATGTGCTTGTTTGGTGTTATTGCACTTTTAGCAAGCTCTATTGATGCGGTGTATTTTGACCCTGATCATAAGAAATTCATATTTCTCATCGGTGCTATAGGTCTTTGGCGGTATGGTAATGCAACCGTCCATTATCTTCGCGGTATGTATTTCTTGCACTGGAAGTTTCCTCGCATGAGGAAGGCTGTTGATGCAATGGGCGACAGTCTTCTTCCTTCCCATATGTATATGGTTGTAACTAGTTTTAGAATTCCTCCTGAGACGACTTATAAAGTTTATAAGTCTGTCTTTAAGGAGTGTCAGAGAATGTCTATTCCTGTAACGGTTATTATTTCGATTGTTGAGAAAGGCGATGAGCGCTTAATTCGCGAGATAATGCAGAATGAAGTTGACGACTCAAGCACCGTGGATCTGGTTATTGTTCGTGCTAGAGGGACAGGAAAGAGAGACGGTTTGGCTCACGCTTTTAGGGCTTTATCTCGGCTCATGCCTGATAAAGATGCTGCTGTGGGCGTAGTTGATGGTGATACTCAGTTGTTACCTGGATGTGTTGAAAATGCCGTTAAATTCTTTGGTTATCTCCCTTCTGTTGGTGGTATTACTACTAATGAATTTTGTGAGGTTGAAGGCAGCAAGTTAATGCGTGAATGGCACACAATGAGATTTGTCCAAAGACACATAAATATGTGTTCCATGGCAGTTTCACTACGAGTTATGACTATGACTGGTAGGTTGTCTTTCTTTAGAGCATCGGCAATTACAGATAAAAACTTCATTGATGACGTTCAATCAGACTCATTAGATCATTGGCGTTTAGGGCGGTTTCGTTTCTTAACAGGGGATGATAAATCGTCTTGGTTTAGTCTCATGACTCAGGGTTGGGATACATTCTATGTGCCCGATAGTGACACATTAACAATCGAGCATCCGCCTGATAATAACTTCTTTAGAGCGACACGCCAGTTGATGTATCGCTGGTATGGTAATTCACTGAGACAAAACTTTAGATCAATTAAATTGCTCGGGTGGAGACGACTTGGGTTGTTTACTACGTATGTTCTTTATGATCAACGAGTTTCAATGTGGACGTGTTTAATCGGTTTGGTTACGACTGCGATAGCTGGCTTTTTATACTCGATTGATTTTCTTTTGGTGTATCTACTATGGGTAGTTACGTCTAGAACGATTGTGACACTGCTGTTCTTTTTTTCAGGTCATAAAGTGGATCCAACATACCCGTTGGCACTTTACTACAACCAAATAGTAGGGTCAGTGATGAAGGTGTATTCCATGTTTCACATGGACCAGCAAAGCTGGACCCGACAGAAGACCAAGCTGGACTCTGGATCTGGGAACTTTGATAAAAGGCTCAATGCGTGGTCGTCCAAAATTTTATTGTTTTCTTCAGCTTCTATATTTTTAGGGGTTGTGGCTCTAATTCTTGATTTTTCTAATATAACGTAAAGGATTTTTATGAGTGACCAAAGCTCAACCTTGTCTGTAGTTCATGAAGCTATTGATGAGCGTCAACATGTGAGGGTAAAAATCCCTGCAACAGTAAGTGTAAATGTATCAGGGAAAGTTATTGAGTGTGAGGTGGAAGATATCTCTTTAGGAGGCGCTTCTATCTTTATCAATCAATCTTTCGTTGAAGGGCAGTTGATAGATACCACTGTCAGTTTCAATCTCGATGGGTTTGATATGAATCTTCCCATCAAAGCTAAAGTTATTTCTCAAAAAGGCAAAGTTACTAGTATCGGATTTGTTGATGTTGCACAAAAGCAAATGGATACATTGCGCTATATGATTTCATCATTTATTGCTGGGGACATAGTGTCTGCAAGTGGTGTCCTGAATGTGGTTCAGCGTGAGAATTACATTAAGCAAAGAAAAACAAAGTTTGATGCCACTAGGTCTTGGTCTGAAAGAGCAAAAGCCATCTTTGGTACAGCAACATATCTAGTTTTTGGCTCGCTAATCGCACTTATACTTGCCTATAAACTCTATATTTACTTTTTCCAAGTGAATGCGTTGAACTCATCTGTATCTGCTGATTCTTTCATTGTTTCAATGCCTGGTAATGGGTATGTAAGCTACTTAACGAATAAGGATGAAGTGGAAAAAGGTGAGCCATTGGCCTCAGTTTCTAGCCAGCTTCAGACAAGTTTTAATACCCCTGAAGATTTGAGAGCAATTTCAGATATTAGCGAAACAGATTTGCAGACTTTATTTGGCAAAGCGCTTTTAGAAACAATGATTGCCAGCCCGTGTGATTGTTTTGTTTATTATCCTGAACAAGCATCTGATCGATATGCGTACAAAGAAGAAGAGCTTCTCCATTTGCTTCCTGTTGATAAACCTCTTTATGTTAAGGCAACGTTCCCGTTTACTCGAATAGATGCATTAAATAACAGTAGTGAGATTAACATAAGAATATTTGGCCATGCTGAACCTACAAAGGGCAAGATCGTTCGTTCAGAAGTGGACAGTAAGTTAGGTAATTTGGTTCTGTTAATTGAGCCTTTAGAACCTTTAGCAAAAGAAGATTACTTAAAGCCTGCTGAAGTATCTATTGATACTGGCTGGGGTATCTCCAAGTTTTGGCAGTAGTTGAAAATAGAATGGCCTTGAATAAGCTCAAAGGAACGAAAAAATGCAACGAGTAATTGGAATCGTGTTGTCTATATTTGGGCTGTTGTGCAGTGTGCATTTGCATGCTGTGCAGCAAGGTCTTCAAGATTTAAGGTATCAAGTCTACTTAGATTCAAACTCTGATATTGAGGCTCCGTTATCAGAATTAGCAGAGATGGGCTCCTTAGATGCTCAGCTTATGTACGCGGATTTACTTTCAGGGAAAGCCGGTACTGTTTCCATATCAAATGCAGCTATGTGGTACAAGAGAGCATATGATCATGGAAGAGGGGCATTCCGATCTCTGGAATCTTTAGCTAAGTTATCAAGCCAGTACGAATGGATAAATCTTAAGAATCGAGACTTTTTTATAGATGTTTTGTCGGATATATCCAGTACTGCTAATCCTCAAACCGTATCTGCTGTTTTAGAAGTTTTCTTAGCATACCCAGATTTATTTGAAGAAGAGCATGTTGTTGATTTGATTGATCTTCATAAACGAGCCTGTATCGAGGTCTGTTTAGGTGATCTCTATAAGGCAGTAAAAATATCTTATTTTAATCATCATAAAGATGCAGTTCCATATTTTGTAGAGGCTGCGATCAGCTCTTCTCGAGCAGTCCGCTTATACTTTGATTCGTTGCCAGAAGAAAGGAAAGTAGAGGAGTTTACTCTCTTTTCTGAGATGCTAAAAAAGCGAATTGAGGAACTTCACTCAACATCAAAATTTGCAGTGGCAAATCGATTGAGGGTGTTATCACCTGACTTTAATAGTGATGTTATTTTTTGGTTAGACAGTTCAAGCCAATCAGGCATTGAAGATGCCTATGCCGTGAAAGCGGAATACATGATGACTCATCCTTTAAATTTTTCATATCAAGGTGCCAGTAAAGTTATTGATCAAGTGAGTTTAGTCGATTTACAAAAAAGTAAATTGTTACAAGCATCTCTTTATATCGTCCGAGAGTGGAAAAGACTTCAACCTATTAAGTCTTATGAAATTCTATCAGCACTTGATGATCAAGGCGTAATCGAGGCAACGATAGGTTTAGGCGACCTCTATAGCATGGGAGGGCTTGATCAAGTCGATCAGCAAAAAGCTATCCAAACGTACTTTATAGCAGCTGAGAAAGGCGCTTCTGTTGCGTATCAAAAAGTAGCGACAATTTATCGAAGTGGTAGGGGGATTGTTAACGATAACGTTAAGGCTTTTGGTTATGGGAAGTTAGCAGCCCACTTAGGTAATGAGGCGTCTAACTCATTTCTAGAAACATTAGCTCAAGATATGGATGTTAAAGATCTTGAAAGAGGAAATGACCTTTTTCAGCAGTTCCGTAGAGATCTAGTTAAGGACGAAGTGCTTTAAATGAAAATTAATTTTACCCTTACTACCTTATTTACATTCCTTATTTTTTTTCTAATTGGGCGTTCAGCTTTAGCTTATGACGGTTATAGCTTTGAAACACAGAACTCTCATAAGTTGAGTACACAAGGAGTCTACTCTGAACAAGATACTCTTAATGAATCTGAACTTTTCTCATATAACCTAAAATATGATGGGAGTTATATTGCGTCCTTTCCTCAGGAAGAATGGGCTGAGTGGGATGTTCTCTTTAGGCCTTGGTTGGTTGTCAATTCTTCTGATGAGGTTTCTGATTCCTTTTCTGCAGGGGGAACACAGTTTGAAGGGGAATACTTAGAAGCTCGTGAGTTTTATGTTAGAAAAAACCTATTGTTTGGCATGCCGTCATTAAACCTTACTGTTGGCCGCCAACAATATACAGACTATTACGGTATCTGGTGGGATGACAGTATTGAATCCATAAAACTGAACTTTGACAAGACTGTTTATGGTGGTTTTGTTGCTTTTGGTAAGAAGTTTTATAACTACAATACGGAAGAAAACAAGCTGTCTGAGAATGAAATGGACACATATTTCCTTATGGCTGAGAGTTGGTTTCTTGCTGATGGTAACACAACTACAGGGATAAGATTTTTTGGGCAGTATGATGATTCAGTTGCTAATGACAATGAGCTTTCAGATTTCCAAGGCGTAAAGTTAGGTTATTTCATGGATATCCATCAACCTTTAGATTCAGATGAAACCTTGGACTTTGTTTTAGACTTTTCTCTCATATCCGGAACACATCAAAATATCAACGATGGTTCTTCTTTTATTAATGGAGAGGAATCAGTTCAAGGTTGGCTTTTTATAACAGAAATAATGAAGAACAGTCGTTTATTAAATCGTTCATTCAGTTATGGCATCCGCTTTGGAATGACCGATTCTCCTGACAACCCTTACTCAGGAAGTTCATTGTTTGCTGTGCAGTCTGATCGTGTGAGTCGAGCGAATGAATACAGTACTTCTCTCTCGGGAACAATGCTGGATAACCGATTGAATAATATGAGATTCTTTGGTGTGATGGGGGAGATTGAGATCAATGATCGAAGCCATGTTGAGGTTTTGATGTTTGATCTTTATAAGAGAAACGAGGATCTCTCTTTAAATTATTCAATAGGTGAAAATTACGCTGAAGGCAATGGCTCAAATATAGGACAGTCTCTTGAGGTTTTTTATTTTTGGGAAATGTTTCCAGTTAAATACGAAGAAAGACGGGTAACTGTAGATGTATTGACGTCTGTGGGATATTTCCATGGCGGCGATGCAATTTCAGGCGACGTTGATGACTATAAATTTTCCGTTGGCTTAAGTGTCACTTTTTAATAAGGAAATGAAAGAGTGATTTTTACATCTAATATTTTTCTGTTTTTGTTCTTGCCTGTTTACTTGCTGTTTTATTATGCATCAAAAGCATCTTGGCGTTCCTATATCATCGTTATTGGAAGTTATTCCTTTTATGCTTGGTGGCGCCCTGACTTTCTTCTGTTGTTTGTAGGAATTACCTACTGGAATTACTTATTTGGCTTAAAAATATATAAGTTAAGGGATGTAAATAAAAAGGCTGCGTTTCGGTGGTTAGTTGTTGGTGTTGTTGGAAATTTAGCAACGCTAGGTTATTTTAAATACGCAAACTTTGGATCAGAAGTCTTAGCATCTACATTAGGACAAATGGGTGTTAATACTTTCACTCTTGAGTATGTCATTCTTCCTCTAGGTATTTCTTTCTATGTATTCCAGGCGCTGAGTTATATTGTTGATATATATAGGAACGATGCCAACCCAACAAAAAGGTTTGTTGATTTTGCTGCCTTTATTTCTCTCTTTCCCCAACTTATTGCAGGACCAATTCTTCGCTATAGATTAATCGAAGAACAGCTTAAGCAGAGGACTCATTCTTGGGAACTATTCTCCCTTGGTGCTAGCCGCTTTATGCTGGGTTTTTCAAAAAAAGTATTAATTGCTGATTCAATTGCCCCCCTAAATTCATACTTAATGGGAACCTCAGATCCAACGATGATTGATGTTTGGATTGGCTCTCTAGCATCTCTGGTTCAGTTGTATTTTGATTTTTCAGGCTACAGTGACATGGCCATCGGTTTAGGGATGATGATGGGGTTCCGTTTTGCTGAAAACTTTAATCAACCGTTCCTAGCGATGAGCTTAACCGAGTTCTGGCGCCGTTGGCATCTAACTCTGTCTGAGTTTTTGAGGGATTACGTTTATATTCCAATCATCAACACAGGGCTTGTGGCAGCAGCAATGGCTTCATTTATAACCATGACATTGTCTGGTCTTTGGCATGGGGCAAGTTTTTCTTTTATTTTCTTTGGAATGTACTTTGGCATATTTATGGTTTTGGAGAAAAAGCTGGGAATAACTACCAACATTAATTCACCGTATAGCTTTTTTAGAAACATTATTGCAGTTGCAATGGTGGTTATGGCCATGCCGTTATTTATTACTGGTGACTTAGCTCATTCATTAGACATCTATTCTGGAGTTCTGGGCTTCCATGGCTTAGGCAGTATTAATGACGTTGCTCTAGGCACTTCAAAGATGACTTTATATTTTCTAGTCTTAGGGCTTATTTGGGTTGTATGTACTGGCTACATCAATCGTCGTTTTTATGCCCTTAAACAAGAAGTTTATTTCATGAGTCATGTTAGTAACTTGCAAGCTGTATTACTGTGGATTGCGTTTGCTATATCTGTTTCTAAGTTATCCGCAAGTAGCTTTTCTCCATTCTTATATTTTCAGTTTTAGGAGTAATTTATGTTTCCAGTTATGAAAGAATCACATAAATTCAATGGCTACTTATTTGTTGTGGTATTGCTTGTGATGTTGATTTATTCGGCTCCCAAACTTTTTTCCTATGCAAAACAAGACATGGATACTGTTACTTTGTATTTTGATGGACAGTTAGCTAGGAACTTTGAAGATGGCTATGATAGCGAGTTTTTTCTTCGAGAAGCCTCCGTTGAAAGTTGGGCGAATTTACAATATCTCTTATTTAGTGAAGGGCTCGATGGAGTGGTTATTGGGAAAGATGATTGGCTGTTTACTAAAGAAGAGTTGATGTTTTCGAATGACTTAGATTTAAAAATAAGCTCAGGGGTTGAAGACATCCTTTCTATTCAAGAGCTTTTGGCGGCTAAGGGGAAACAACTAGTAGTGGTTCCTGTCCCTTTAAAAGCTGATATTTACTCTGAGTACGTACCTTACCAGCTGGGCGATCAACCCGCTAAAACGTATACTTCGTTTGTTGATCAACTAAACCAGTTCAATATTTTAAATAGCCCCGTGCGTGATCTTTATTTTAAGTCAAAAGACGAGAGTAGGTTATTTCTAAAAAAAGATACTCATTGGACTCCTGAAGGCGCTGAAATAGCAGCCAAAGCATTAGCGGAGAACTTTCCTAGGTTAATTGGGGAGACTAAATACCGAACATACACCAACTCAAGTGAACCTTTTAAAGGAGATTTGCTTAATTTTATTAAAGCAAGTGATTGGGTTGCAGGTACGTTACTAGAACCAGAGTTATTACCTCATCTTGAAACTTTAAAAGTGACTGAAGAAGGTGATTTTGAATCAGATTTGTTTGGTGATCAATCGATCTCTGTCGCATTGGTAGGTACGAGTTATACCGCCATTGATGAATGGAACTTTCATGGTTTTCTAAGAGAATATCTTAAGCAAGACCTTATTTCAGTGGCTTTGAAAGAGAAGGGGCCTTTTGCTGCTATGGATAAATTTATAAATAGTGATGAGATCAATGACCCCTCAATTAATTTTGTTATTTGGGAATTTCCAGTTCGGACGTTATTAACCAAAAACGTACAATAAAATTATTTCAAGTATTACTTCTTAGGAGTTTGTTTAATGAAAAAACTATTTTTAATAGTCGCAATGTTTTTATTATCAACTATTCAAGTACAAGCTGAAGATAACAATGCTGCGCTTTATGATGTAACCGCACCTGCTGATTCTGCCTTTGTACGAGTTTTCAATAATTCAGGGCAAAGCGTTGATGTACGTTTGAGTTCTAAATCAAAGGCGCAAAAGGTATCTGGTTTCCAACTTGGTGAATATTTATTCACAGCGGAAGGTTCGTATACTTTGACGGTTGAATCGGTTTCGTTACCAATAGAGTTATCAAAAAATCAAGTGACTACATTTTTATTTGATGGAACAAAGTTAACACTTATTGAAGACGAATTTTTTGATGGTGTAAAAAAAGCACATGTCACATTTTATAATTTCACCTCTAATACTCTTTCTTTGAAGACCTCAAATGGTAAACACTCGTTAGTGAAAAATGTACTTTCTGAGAAGAACGGAACGCGAAAAGTGAATGAGATCAAGATGGCTTTTTCTGCTTTCAGTGATGATCAAAAAATGGCTGATTTTGAAAAGACGTTTTTGAAAAAAGGACGATCTTATAGCTATGTTGTTTTAGATCACAACGGCCAAATCCAAACACTTGTTCAACCAAATTTAGTTTCGGTTATTGAGTAACCATTAATATCAGAGTTGCTTGTAGGTTAATAGATGAAATTACTAGTTTTATTAATACTTGTTTTTAACATTAGCACGCCTGCTTTTGCTGAAAGTAAATGTGAAGGTTTAGAGTGTTTGCTTTGTGAAGAGCTGACTAATGAAGAGCATTATAAAGAAGGCATTATGAAAGCGATGCGCTTTATTGCTCCTGGTAAAGACAGTTGGTTATTTCGATCAGATTTTGATTTGAGTAATGAGTTTGGTATCCCTAGAAGTTTCTTAGAGGATTATAATCGCCTAATAACGACGTTTAATGATCAAGGAACTGAAGTCGTATTTGTTGTGCAACCTACTCGGGGTTTAATGAACCCTTCAAAAGTCAGAGCTGATTTAGCTTATGGGTTTAACTTTGATTTAGCTAAAAACAATCTCAGTTTGTTTCTGGATCAGCTTAGAACTGGAGGCGCCCATGTTCCTGATTCTATAGCATTATTAGATCGTACAAATAAACCTGAGTACTTTTTTCGACGAGATCACCATTGGACACCTACAGGGTCAAAAGAAACGGCAAAACTTGTTGCTGATTATATAAAACAATTGAGCGTATATTCAGATTTAAGTAATAAACAATATGTAACAGAAGAGAGTACCGTCTTACCCAAAGACGGGACGATGAATAGAGCGCTTCGCTTAATTTGTGGTAACAATTTTGGGTCTCAATACTCTCAAGGTTATCAGACGGTGCCTGTTTCAAGTGATGAAGATGCGTTGTTTGGTGATGTAGAAGACCCTGAGGTTGTCCTTGTTGGAACCAGCAATACTGCTGATCGAGATGATGACTATAAAAATTATAATTTTAATGGGTTCTTAAAAGAGTTTCTTGAGGTTGATATTCTTAACTATGCACTGCCGGGTGCTGGTCAGGACGGAGCCTTACTTCAATATCTCTTATCAGATGAATATGACTCAAGCAATCCTCCTAAGATTCTTGTCTGGGAGTTGCCTGCTAGTTATAAACTAGACGATGAAAAAATTTATCGTCAACTAATCCCAGCAATTAATGGTGCATGTGAGAACACTGATGTGATTTTAGAGCGTTCCCATTCTTTGGGACCAATGAAGAAAGCAGATCGTGTTGAAGTATTGTCCAATACAGGGAAGCTACGGAAGAGTTTTACAAATCGAGACAGCTTTTTACAGTTAGACTTTAGCAATAAAAAGCTAAAGGATTTCTATGTCATTACTTACTATGACAATGGAGAGCGCGATAAAGTTTGGTTTAGAAGAGCTGGAATCGTTGATGGTGGCCGCTATTTACTTGAACTTAGTAATGAAGATCGGTTTGATAGCGCTAAATTGATGTCTGTTTTTATCGAGCCGTCTGAAGAGTTTATTGAGTCGACAGACTTAACGGTGCAACTATGTCAATAGTAGTTAGAAGCTTATCTTTAGTGTGTATCACTTTGGCAATGTTAGCGTGCTCCCCTATAGGGAATAGTGCAAGCCGTAATGACAATCAGCTGTATTCCTGCAAGAAAGCAGCCCCTGAAGCATTTACGGACGATTTAAACATACAAAGTAAGTACGATCAGTCGGATAAAACAAAATCAAAACTTTCTGAAACTAGAAATTCTCATTCAGCAGATATTCAGAGGCAAATTAACGACTTTACTAAAGGTTTAGTTAAGTTTACTAATTATGTGTCTGCTAGTGATGAGCGAAAGCGTCTCATGGCTCAGAAATGTTTGCATAGCTGGTTAACTGCTTGGGCAACAGATGAAGCCTTAACTTCACAAGAAGCGACTAAGACCGGAAAAGCCGCTCGTAAATGGGCTTTGGCTTCAATAAACGCCTCAATAATTAAAACTATAAAATTGACTAATGGCTCTTGGCGCTTGTCTCAGATAGAAAAGACATGGCTATCTCAATTGGCGGATCTAGTCATTCATGATTATGACAAACGGTTGACGACTAATTTCAAGTATTATAACAATCACGACCATTGGGCTGCTTGGGCTGTATTTTCTTCAGGCTATTTACTGAAAGATAAACGCTATATGGATTGGGCTCATAAGGGCTTTAATAAAGCGCTTACGTTGGCTAAAACAGATTACAAAGGCAAATATGCATACTTTCCAATTGAACTCGCAAGAAGCCATTTAGCTTTAAATTATACTCACTTCTCGTTAACCCCCTTAATAATGCTGAATTATTATTTACCTAAAGCGGGTTATTCAATATCAGACAGACAAACTGAAATTATGTCGCAACTGGTTAACTTTGCTGCGGCATCTATTCTTCGTTCAAGCGAATTTTCTTCGGTGCTTCAAAGTAAACAAACCTCTGTTGCTTTGTATAAATTAGCATGGGTGATTCCGTACTTAGCTGAAAACAAAAGCCATGTATTGGCAAAAAAACTGTTTAACAAATTTGATGGTGAGATGGACGGCTATTCCATGATCGGTGGTCGTATTTCATCTCAGTACAAGGGCAAATAAAATGAATAACGCTAAAATAGAGGGGATAAAGTATGCAGCTTTACTGCTCCTATTATTTACTCCCTTTAAAGTAACTACTGCAACAAGTTTACAGCCTGTCACTATTGAACCAACAGAATCATTTTTTGTTGAGCAACTTACCGCAGAAAATAGGCCTTTACTTGATGTTTGTTGTGATCCGGTAAGAAATACTCTAGATCTTAAGGTTAATAGCCCAGCGAAAGTAACGTTAGAAACATTATTTTCATCACAAGATGGAAGCTGGATGTTCCAATCGCTTGTTAATAATGGTCTTTTTAAAATAGCCAGTAAATATCAGCCTTATCACCCTAAAGCAATTGTAATTCGTGGTGGTGATATTACGCTGAAGCAATTACACGAACAGATTAAAAATCCCTTGATTTTTAATAAGACTGAAAACGGTTACCGCGTCTCGTATCCCTTGATAGTACACAAAAAGGCTCGATTATTTATAACTGGCTCTCTTGCTATGAATGCTTCAAGCGGAGCAGCTATCATCAATCTAGGTTCTTTAATCATTGAAGAAGGGACAGTAGAAGCGACTAATATTACGCCTAACAAATATAGACCTTTTCTTTTAAGTTGGAATGATAGTGAAACCTTGATAAACAACTCTTCACTTAAGAATTTAGGCTATAACGCATATTTATCAAAAGGTATAACTCTAGTTAGCAGTTCTAAAAACGGGCTTGCAGGTCGAATTGAAGTGAATGATAGTTCACTCATGAATATGGAAGTCGCGTTAACTTTACTGGGAGGGTCTGGCCTAGTAACTGAGAATAACTTTGAAAATAATAATCTTTATGCCATTGATGCACGTAATTCTAATATAAGCATTTCTAACAATGTCATAGTTAATACAGCTGAGGGGGCAGGAATACACCTTCAAGATAACAATTTACAGAGGTTAGTAAAGAATAAAGTTTCTGGTTCAGGGAAGTCAGGAATTCATTTGTCTGGGGCCTCTCAATCCTCCTTTATTATCGGTAATCAAGTTTATGAAAATGGAGAGAACGGGATCTTTATTGATTCTTTAAATCCAAATCATACGGGTTATATTGAACTGACAGGCAATATTTTGGCTAACAATAATTTATCTGGTTTTAGATCGACCTCGGGTGTTTTCTCAATTCTTACCAAGAATTTGTTTTCTGGAAATAAACGTTATGGCGCTTCGTTCGATGTCGATGTTAAAAACCAAGTTCAGTTAGTTATTGCTAATAATCACTTTAAAGTTAACGGCCAGGCGGGTTTAGATATTACCGGGGTAAATGAGACTTATCTTAGTGATAACTTGATCTACATGGACTCACTGACGAATGATTTATATTCGGGAGATCTTAGATCTATTCAGACCGCTATATTTAAATCATCGATTGGCAGCCGATATATAAAAATCAAAAAGGATGCGATTTAATGCAAGTTACAACATTCACATTGGGAGGGCGGAATTTACTTAGCTTTCTTTTGGCTTTATGTACTTTTATATCTGTTGGTTGTTCGCAAAGCTCTGAAGACAGTAAAGACCCTATAGTCGAGTCCTCATCTTCTTATCTTAGTCAAGAAAGAGAAACCATTGATTTAGGTTCAGCTTCAGATCCTGATGGCTCAATTGTAAAGGTGGACGTGGTTCAAATATCGGGTCGTCAAGTTGCGATAGGTTCTGATAATTCTTTTATGACGCCAGAGGTCGATGAGCAAGAAACGCTTCAATTCAGAGTAACTGTTTTTGATAATTCCGGAAATAGCTCTATAAAGCTGGTAGACGTAACCGTGCAGCCAAACCCTGAGTTTTCAGACGTCGTTTTTACCGATAGTGCATTAGAGTCTTGCTATTGGGATGAAATTGCTAAGAATAAAGAAGATAGTGAATCTGAAGATAGCAGTATTAAGGTGGATCTTTGGTTAGACTCATATTCTATAGATAAGCTTGATTGTGCAAGTTACTCTTCTGTCATTGATGACGTGACTGGTGTTGAAAATTTAATAAACCTTGAGAGTTTATATTTATCTGCTAATTCAGAAGGTAATAACCTTGATATTGAAAGATTAACTCAGTTAAAGTCTTTACAATTGTTGTCTTTAAAAGGGGTGGCTCTTACGAGCTATGACCCTCTACTTGAAATTGAAGGCTTATCTTCGTTATTACTCATAGACATCCCTTTAGATGACTTGGAATTAGTAAGTAAACTCACGTCGCTCAGGCTTTTATCTCTTGAGAATAATGGTATTTCTGACATCTCATTATTGTCTGAAATCGAGAACCTTAAAGCGCTGTATGTGCTAAACAATCCAGTGACAAATTTGGAAGTTCTTGCATCTCTCGGTCAACTTAACACTCTTCATGTTCAGAGCTTAGATCTAGACTCTATTAACCTTAATTATATTGGAGGCATAACCAATTTAGCTTTTTTACATATAATAGATATGCCTTTAGACAACCTAGAATTTATTCAGTCATCAATAGGTTTACAGCTTTTATTCTTAAAGAATAATGAGCTATCTGATATATCTGTGGTTTCTAATTTTCAAGAATTAACTGCTTTAAGAATTCATGAAAATGAAGTGATTAGTTTAAATGCGTTGGAAGGGCTAGATAAGCTCGAGAGTATCAAGGTTACTGAGATGCCTAGTTTGACTGATGCAACAACCATTGGTTCTTTGAGTTCATTAGATCTTGTGAAGTTACTTAGAACAGGCGTGACTGACATTTCATTCTTAGAATCGTTGCCTAATATTACACAGCTCTCATTAGGAGGGAGCAGTATAACTGATATAAGTCCTCTTCAGTCCCTTGAATCCTTGACTCATATGGTTTATCTCGATCTAGGCGTTACGGATATATCGGTAATCAATGAATTGACACAGCTTATTCGATTGGATTTTGCGGAGAGCAGTGATTCAATTGATTTTGATGTATTTCATTCATGGGACTTTTTAAATAAGTTGTATTTACAGCTTAATGACTCTTTTACATGTGAGGACTTACAATCAGTACGTACATCATTGGAGGAAACAGACGTTACCTCGAATTTAGAATGTGACGCTGGCTAATAATAACCTTCTTTATTTACATTGTTTTATTTGAGGTTATCTGAAATCAGATTATGAACTCAAATAAAACAATGCCAAATGTGTTCTAGTTTAGAAGTTTAATCAACACCTCTCTAATATCTCCAACCTGCTCCATGCAGACATTGTGCTCCATTGGGTAGCCTTGAAAGCTGCACTGATACCCTAAGTTTTCTAATTGTTTATGGGCTTTTCTACCGAGCTGATCAGGTACGACAGGGTCTTGTACACCGTGATGAATGGTAATGGGTAGATTCTTATTTGAGTCACTTAATTCAATGCTGTCAGAGGTCGCGAAGTAGGTAGACAATGCAAGTAACCCTGCGAGAGGTTTTTTGTAGCTCAATGCAGTTTGATAAGCTACGGCACCTCCCTGCGAGAAACCTATTAAGATAATACGTTCAGAGGGAACCCCTCGTTCTATTTCGCGCTCAATGAGCTTTTCGATTTCATCGGAAGACGCCACCAACTGGGCTTCATCCACTTTTCGATCAATGTTCATTTCTAGAATGTCGTACCAAGCAGGCATGACAAAACCACCGTTGATGGTGACTGGAATGCTGGGTGCATGGGGGAAGACAAACCGAATGGGTAAATCTTCAGGTAAATTTAACTCCGAAACAATGGGGGCAAAGTCGTTGCCATCTGCGCCTAGACCATGCAGCCAAATGACGGATGCCGTGGCCGTTGATGTTGGGTTTATTTCTAAACAGGGGAGAAGGCTCATTCAGGTGCTCCAGCGTGGTTAACAGAAAAGTGAATCAGTCTAACCAGCTTTTGCTGGTTCGACTAGCTTTGTTATGGACATTCCTCACATCGTAATCTTGCAATTAATGATCTCATCACTGCTAGAGTTATTTACATGTTTTGTCATTGGATGGTTTGGGTTCTTTCCATTCTTTCCATTTGCTCGAAGCGCTTTTATAGGGCTCTTGAAGCACGAATGTTGGTTGACGAAAATTACTTCGAACTGTTTCAAGCGTTTTGAGTCGCAATATATTAAAATTGTCCAATTGGTTATGTTTTAAGAGTTATAAAAAGTTTGTAGAGGATACAGTAATGACCGTAGCAACGAATGAGTGGTTGAACTCGCTACCTAAAGTAGAGCTTCATTTGCATTTAGAAGGGAGCTTAGAACCTGAACTGATGTTTGCATTGGCTCAACGGAACTCAATTGACCTGCCGTTTGAAAATGTAGATCAGGTGCGTGCTGCTTATGAGTTCAGTAATCTTCAAGACTTCTTGGATATTTATTACCAAGGCGCCAATGTATTAATCAAAGAACAAGATTTTTATGACCTGACTTGGGCCTATCTCTCAAAATGCAAAGCGCAAAATGTCGTTCATGTAGAACCCTTCTTTGACCCTCAGACGCACACTGATCGGGGTATCGCGTTTGATGTCGTTATTAATGGCATCAGCCGTGCGCTGAAAGACGGCGAAGAGAAACTGGGCATCACCAGTGAGCTAATTATGTGTTTTTTACGTCACCTTTCTGAAGAGGCGGCGTTTAATACCTTAGCCATGGCAGAGCCGCACTTGGACAAAATTATTGGTGTGGGTTTAGACAGTTCTGAGCAAGGCCACCCACCAGAGAAGTTCAGCCGTGTATTTGCTAAAGCGCGTGATTTAGGATTGCTTACTGTGGCGCATGCAGGTGAAGAAGGCCCTGCGGAATACGTATGGACTGCGATTAATGATTTAAAAGTAGGGCGCGTGGACCACGGTGTACGTTCAAGTGAAGACGCCACATTAATGAAATACTTGGTTGAGACCCGCATGCCATTGACGGTTTGCCCATTATCCAACACAAAATTGTGTGTGTTTGATGACATGTCACAACACAACATCATCGAGATGCTAGAGCAAGGTGTGTGTGTGACGGTAAATTCCGATGACCCTGCCTATTTTGGCGGTTACATGACTGAAAATTTCGTGGCACTGGCCAGTGCGTTAAGCATGAGTCAAAATCAAGCCAAAGCGCTCGTCAGTAATGGTATTGAAGGCTCATTTGCGAACCAAGCCCGAAAAGATCAGATGTCCGATTTAATCAAAGGGTATTAGTATTCTGGTTGGCAGAGTACTATATGCCTTAACGTATCGCCCTCATTGGTTTCTATTAATACCGACTTTGGTTAAGAAAGAAGGGCGATGATTACTCTTAAGGATGAGTGAATGCCCTTCGTATCCCAGTTGCTTGTTGCTGTTTTAACTTTTCTATCCCTCTCTGTATTCCAGAATGTGCATGCGGACTCCCCGATTTGGAAAATCACCAAAGGCGAGCATACCTTGTACGTGGGCGGAACTATCCATCTACTGACACCTGCTGATTATCCTTTGCCTGTCATGTTTGACGAGATCTACAATCAATCAACGACCTTGGTATTTGAAACCGACTTAAACAAGCTCAATGAGCCAGAGTTTCAACAATTCATGTTGACGCAAGTTACATATTCCGACGGTCGTAATTTAAAGCAGGTACTTAACGCCGAGACCTACAGTGCTTTAGCGGAGCATCTAAACGATCGCGGTTTACCGATTGATAAATTGCCTAACTTCAAACCGGGGATGATGTCTGTCACATTAACCTTATTAGAGCTACAACGGTTAGGACTCACCGGCACAGGAGTGGATGAGTTTTACCACACCAAAGCAACGAAAGACGGTAAAACCATCGGCCAGTTAGAAACTGCAGAATCACAAATCACCTTTTTGGCGGACATGGGTGAGGGGCAAGAAGATGAAATTATCAATTACACCCTAAAAGATTTACACGACATCCCCCAACTTATGAAATCCACCAAAGACGCGTGGCGTAATGGCCAGTTGGACGTATTAAAAACCGAAATGATGGTACCGCTTCGACAAGACTTTCCTGAGGTGTACCAAGCTTTATTGGTGAACCGAAATAATGACTGGATTCCCCAAATTGAACGTATGCTGATAGACAGCAAGGTCGAGTTTATCTTGGTGGGGGCGCTTCATCTCGTAGGTAAGGACGGCGTGATTGAACAAATGAAAGCCTTAGGTTATGAAGTAGAGAAGCTGTAGTTGCGTTCTTGCCGTTAGGTTTTTGTAGCCCTCTTTATGTTGATAAGTCTTTGTAACTCAAGCTTATAACAACGCCTCAATATATTAATCCCAAAATTAGCCCATCATGATTCTTCAAAGCCCTGAACGCTCCAGTGGGCTTTTAACTGCATTCGCGCCTTGCCTTAATACATGGGTATAAATCTCGGTCGTTTCAACATTCGCGTGACCTAGTAACTTTTGAATTGTTCGTATGTCATAGCCTTGTTGCAATAAAGATGTAGCGAAACTGTGACGAAAGGTATGACAGTTTGCATGTTTATAAATTTGCGATGCTCTAATTGCTTTTTTAACTTCCTTTTGCACCACCCTATCCATTACATGGTGTCTTCTTATCGCGTTACTTCTTGGATCTTTCGCTAGATTTTTTGCAGGGAATAAATATTTCCATTCCATCGATCTTGCCCCAGCAGGAAACTTAATGGCAAGGCGGTTAGGCATATATACTTCACCAAAACCGTCTCTGGAGTCTTGTTCGTGTAACAGTTTAACTCTGGCTATTTGTTCTTTCAGGTGATCGTGTAAAACAGAAGGTAAAACGGTAGAGCGGTCTTTTCCTCCTTTACCGTCTCGGACAATGACTACATTCATCCCAAAGTCTAAGTCTTTTACTCTTAGCCTAATGCACTCGGAGATTCTTAAGCCACAACCAAACATCAGTTGTGCCATTAGCTTATATTGTCCAGTCAGTTTGTTTATTACAGTGAGGGCTTCTTCGTGAGAAAACACAACGGGTAAGCGTCGTTTAGTTGAAGCAAAAGTAAAACTTAAATTTGTTAATTCTTTGTCTAAAAAATCTCGGTATAGAAATACGATGGCGTTGAGGGCAGTTCTTTGAGTATTTTTAGATACATTCTGTTGAACACTTAGGTGGTCTAAAAACATTTCTACGTGAGCTTCTGAAAGCTCTCTTGGGTGTTGTTTATTATGAAAACGGATATATCTTAGAATCCACGTTACATAGGTTTTTTCTGTTGTGTAAGCTAAGCCTCGTTTACGAATATGGAACCTTAATTGATCCATTAATCGGGTCGGTCGATCAGGTATCTTCTTCGGGATATCGTACATATAGTGTCTCCTTGGTGTGTTTTTATACAGTGTTTTTGATGTCGTTTTTTTCGTCAACTCCGTGATATGCGTCATTAGGACGTTTTTGATAGAACAGAAGGCGCTAGTTGACTGTTTTAGCTCATTTTATTTTTTATGATACTGAGGAAGTGGTTGGGATGATCTGCGTCATGAAGACGCATTTTAAGGAAAGGGCATGAGTTGAACTAAGCTAAACTACTGTCATGCTTGCCTTTTTTAAATTCTCTACGCTATGATATTGAAAACTATAATCTGCGTCTTAAAGACGCAAACTAAGCTGTTAGACGCTAACAGTACAAGTTAGTAGTAATACCTAACTAGCAAGTAACCTTATACAAATAGATGATTTAATTGGAAAAAGTTAATACAAAGGGATGAATTTAGGCAGAAAGATCTTTTTGTAATTGCTAAGCTGCGAGCCGTAGCTCTGGCCGTAAAAGCAAGCTTGTTAAGGACCAGAGCGAGACACGCAGTAGAGCGGAAAAAATCCTTCGTATTAGCCTACGTTCAATGACCTGATTGATTTTCCAAGTTTAAGTAATCTGAATTAAATGGAAATAGTGGAGTAGCGGTAAGACGTAGGCCTTTTTTGTGTACCGTCTAACAACTCGCTGTTGCGAAACCCAAAAAAGCGCGGGTTCGCAAAGCTAAACTCATTAACCAATCTATAGGATAAATATGCCTCACAGTACCATGCAAAAAGTGAATAGTTTTGCCTTGAGGGCTTTTCGAGATACCGCTGACAAAGACTATATTCATGCACGCATGGCATACAGGGCAGATCTGTTTCCTCAGTTTCATTGGTCTGCACTTCATTCTCTGGAGAAATATGCAAAATGCATAGCAATTCTCACTCGTATTCCAAAACCCAAAGATGCCATAAAGCACGAAGTAGAAAAAAGTTTGAAGCTTATTTATGAGAAAGTCGATATTGAGCTATCAGAACAAACAAAGCGGTTTATAAAACGGCTTGAGGAGTTTGGCGCAAGATTTCGTTATTTAGAGGTGTCTTGGTTTATTAAAGATTGCGAAATTGCGATGCTAGACCGTGCGGTTTGGGAATTGCGCCGTTATTGTGATGTTGGATTATATGTATATTCTGAAAACGAATTTGTTTCGGTATCTCAGGATAAATATGATCAAATAAAGCATATTGATAAACCAAGCAAACTAAATACGCTTATTCCCGGCGGATTCCTCGAAAAAACGTTAGAGAAACGAAACTCAAGAGCCCGACCTGATTTAGTTTGGTGCAATTTATACTACTCTTCCTCTAGTAGAAAAAAAGTATCCATTAAAACATCTGTCATGGCTGAGAATTCACCGTTTTTTCTGCACCCTGAAATAATCGATGAGGTCTCAAGGTATACCTTTGTTTCAAAGGAGATACGCAATGCATACAAAAATGGTTAACAAGAACATTAATGATCGCCAGCAAAGCTGGCTGGACGCGCAAAAAGCCGCGCGCCCATTATGTTGGCGTTGAGGCTGTAGAAAAACCCCTTTATCCTCCCTGATTTGTTAAAATGGCTCATCCCTTTATGAGCCATTTTATGCCGAACTTTAAGCCCTTCAATTACAATCAAAACGCGATGGTTGTGATTA
>JADFAD010000015.1 GCA_015665455.1 Oceanospirillaceae bacterium
TGTGTCAACCTCTTTTTTCAACCTTTTGGAGAAGTGATTCAATTAAGAATCGCGATCACCAATCAAACCTCAGCCCAATCAGCTTCACCGCTTGCCCCTCTCAGAACGTGGAGCGCATTATAGGGATCCACACCAACAAAACAAGCCCTTTTTCAACATATTTCAATTTAATTACTTAACCACTCAAAACACCCGAACAATCGGTTAAATAACCATCAAAAACACTCGAAACAGATCACTTTTCCACCAACCAAATAATTCAGAGCCTCAAACCCAACAAAACAGAAACTCCAGACACAAAAAAGGCGAGCTAAAAGCTCGCCTCCAATACAATAAGAAGCTTTAAGCAGATTTCTTCCTCTTGTCATTTAAATACATAACAGGACCTGATGCTGCATAAACCACAAATCCAATCCACAAGACACGAGCCGGATCTATCGAAACCAAAGCAATAACCAACACCATAGAAATTAACGCAATGAACGGAACCTTGTTCTTTAAATCAATATCTTTGAAGCTCGTATATCTAACATTACTAACCATCAATATACCGGATCCTGCAACGACTAGAGCTGCAAACCAAGAAATATCATCTCCACTCACCCCGCCTTCACTGTAAGCCCATACCATTCCAGCAACTATTGCCGCAGCTGCCGGACTTGCCAAGCCAATAAAGTATTTTTTATCAACAACATCAATTTGAGTATTAAAGCGAGCTAAACGCAGCGCAGCGCAAGCAACATAAATAAACGAGGCAACCCAACCAATTTGCCCTAAAGATTGAAGCGCCCAAGTAAATGACACTAGAGCTGGAGCCATCCCAAAGGCAACCATATCAGACAAACTATCGTACTGAGCACCGAACTCACTCTGTGTATTAGTTAATCTTGCTACACGACCGTCCAAACCATCCAAAATCATGGCAACAAAGATTGCAATTGCAGCTTTCTCAAAATGACCATTCATAGAGGCGACGACAGCATAAAACCCAGAAAATAGTGCCGCCGTTGTAAACATATTAGGCAAAAGATAAAAGCCTTTATGCTTTGCCTTCTTAGCAGATGCTTTTTCACAATCAACAGAATCACTCGATTGATCACTAACTGTTTCTTTTTGATCTTCGACATCAGACATAATTAATAACACTCAATTAAAGATTCTTAGAATTCTAAGGAAATTTACATGACAAGCCAATTAAAGAAATAAATATAATCTACCAAATATAAAAAAACGCGGCATACGCCGCGCTTTAAGTTCACATAATTCTATATATTTCTAGCATAACCAGCCTGTCACCAAACAGCGATTACTCAAGCTATTTAAAGCCCAAGAATCTTCTCACCACGAGCAATACCAGAAACACCTGAACGAACCACCTCTAAAACCGACGTATTACCAATCGCCTGAATAAAAGCATCCAGCTTATCTGAGGTACCAACCACCTGAATTGTATAGACAGAAGGCGTCATATCAATTATTTGTGCTCTAAACACATCGGCTGTACGCTTGATCTCAGCTCTCTGAGCACCAGACGCCCTCACTTTAATCAGTAAAAGTTCCCGCTCAACATGAGCCCCTTCAGTCAGATCCACTAGCTTAACAACTTCAATCAACTTATTAAGTTGCTTTGTAATCTGCTCAATCACTTTGTCTGAACCAACAGTAGTAACAGTTAACCGAGACAGAGTTCCATCTTCAGTCGGAGCTACAGTCAGAGACTCAATATTGTAATTACGTTGAGAGAACAATCCTACTACACGCGATAGCGCACCCGGCTCATTCTCCAGTAAAACTGAAATAATGTGTCTCATTAGGTACGCTCCGTTTTACTTAACATCATATCTCTCATTGATCCTGTTGGTACCTGCATCGGATATACGTGTTCTGATGGATCAACCATTACATCCATAAATACCAACCTATCTTTCATTGCAAAAGCTTCTTCCATCGCAGACTCAAGATCAGCAAGCTTTTCAACTCTCAATGCAACATGCCCGTACGCTTCAATCAACTTCTGAAAATCAGGCAAAGACTCCATATAAGAGTGAGCATGTCGAGCTTCGTAATTCAAATCCTGCCACTGCTTAACCATGCCAAGAGCCTGGTTATTCAAATTCAAAATTTTCACTGGTAAATTATATTGCTTACACGTTGATAGTTCCTGAATGTTCATCTGGAAACTACCCTCACCTGTTACACACACAACGTCATTGTCAGGAAAGTTCAGTTTAATACCCATTGCAGCAGGCAAACCAAACCCCATTGTTCCTAACCCACCAGAGTTAATCCAACGATTAGGCTTATCAAACTTATAGTATTGGGAAGCAAACATTTGATGCTGACCCACATCTGAAGTCACGTAAGCATCGCCCTTTGTAACCTTGTACAAGGTTTCAATAGCTTGTTGAGGCTTAATAAACTCACCATCACTGTTGTAACGCATACCGTGGTAAGCCTTCCACTCATCCACTTGACGCCACCAGCTAACCAAGGCTTCTTTTTCAATTTCCTTTTTGGCGCCCTTAACCAAATCAAGCATTTCATTCAAAACTTGATCCACAGGCCCAACGATCGGTACGTCTACTGTCACAGTCTTCGAGATAGAAGCCGGATCAATATCAATATGAACAATCTTTGCGTTTGGACAGAACTTAGCTGTGTTATTCGTAACTCGGTCATCAAAACGAGCACCAACCGCAATAATCAAATCACTATGATGCATTGTCATATTGGCTTCATAAGTGCCATGCATTCCCAGCATACCAACGTATTGACGATCAGTTGCAGGGTATGCACCCAGCCCCATCAAGGTATTTGTTACAGGAACATCAAGTATTTTGGCCAATTCAGTCAACTGGTCTGAAGCCTTACCAAGAATGACACCACCACCAGCATAAAGAACAGGTCTTTTAGCTTCAAAGATCATATCGACAGCTTTCTTAATTTGCCCAGTATGGCCTTTCGTTGCAGGACCGTATGAGCGAAGCTTTACTTTTGATGGGTAACTATATTCATAACGCTCATTAGGCAGCGTCATATCCTTTGGAATATCAACCACAACTGGCCCAGGGCGACCTGACTGAGCCAAGAAAAATGCTTTCTTAATTATTTCCGGTATTTCTTCAGGGTTTTTCACAGACATACTGTGCTTCACGATAGGACGAGAGACACCAATAATATCAGTCTCCTGGAACGCATCCTCACCTATCAAGTAGGAAGGAACCTGAGCACACAAAACAACCATAGGAACTGAATCCATATACGCAGTTGCAATGCCCGTAACTGTATTTGTTGCACCTGGGCCTGAAGTAACCAGAACAACGCCTGCTTTACCTGCTGCACGCGCATAACCATCAGCCATGTGAGTTGCGGCTTGTTCATGACGGACGAGCACGTGCTTCACATCTGACTGGCGATACAAAGCATCATAAATATGCAGGGCTGCACCGCCCGGATAACCATAAATATACTCTACGCCTTCATCGCTCAACGCACGAATCAGCATATCTCCGCCGGAAAGTAATTCCACCTTTGAATCCTCTAAAAAGAATATGTACGATTTTAACGTACAATAATTACATATACGCTGCGTATAACCAGCAACGTTTCATTATGACGTACCACATTAACAGAGCAACTAAATAGCAGGTTAGGCCATCCAAAATGCCCCGATAACGCTTTTTTGGCGTTGTATCCGATATTCAGAGGTTAACTAAAACCGGATAAAGATAGGGTTCTACAAGCTTATGCGGCTACTTACCTGCAGACCAGAATAAGGACAAACTCAGGGATTGCCTGAAAATCCTGACTCATATTTGGGCTGATTATTTTGACATCAGATCGAATAAAGTCAATAGATGAAGTACTCTAACTGTTGATATATCGTACAATTCATATAGTTTACATATAATGAATACCAAACTATCGGGCAAACATCTTATGAAAACAGCAAAAAGCACCTCCCTCTTACTAATTACAATACTCAGCAGTGTATTCTCAACTGGCTTATTTGCTGATAAGTTCTACAAATGGGTAGATGAAAATGGGACCACCCACTATGGCAGTAAGCCTTCTCTAAACCACGAATCTAACGAAGTTAGGACTACCGGTCGGGCGTCAGGCCCAGCATCTCAAATGGCACCAAAGAATGAACCTAGCAAACAGGAAAACACAATCAGCTCAACTGAAGGCACAGTTGCGTATGACGCAGAAGAATTGAAAACATACTGCAACAGCCTTAAAGATCGCTTGAACTTAATGATATCAAGCAATCAAATCAAACAACGAAATACAGACGGTAGCGTTGTCATGCTCAAAGAAGAAGAACGCCAATCACAAATCAGCGATATAAAGTCTAAACTGGCGGATACATGTAACTAACTGACAAGTTACTGCCCTTTAGTGACATAAGCTTGACCCAAAAACTCAAAACGTTACTGTCTTCTTTCAAAAATGTGCACCGTTAGCCAGTTTGAGGCTAACGACTGTGTTCAGATTTTAGGTATTATTTAACAACGACAAATAACAGGCTGCTAATAAGGAGCCAATAATAATGATAAGAAAAACTCGAATAGCACTGTTACTAACACTTACGCTCTCAATTCTTTCTGGCTGCTCCAGCTTTGGCCCAGCAATGAAAGCAAGCCCCTCCGGTATTCACGCCATGGGACTTGCAACCATTAGCCCTGAGGACATAGAAGAAAAATACACTGACGAAGATTCTCAATGGTTTGCTTATAAAGGCCTGCGAGTTCACTACAAAGATAAAGGTGAAGGTGAACCAATTCTATTGCTTCACGGCGTCATGAGTTCACTTCACACATGGGATGACTGGGCAAAAGAACTGGAAAAGACTCACCGGGTTATCCGAATGGATTTACCTGGTTTTGGGTTGACTGGCCCCCTTCCTCCTGAAATTGAATACGACAAAGATGCCTTCATTTCATTCCTTCACTCGTTTTCACTTTCTCTTGAACTTGAACAATTTGCTTTAGCAGGTAACTCTCTGGGTGGATATATGAGTGCACATTACGCTGCAACCTTCCCCAATAGAATTTCCAAGTTAATTCTCCTTGATCCAATTGCATACCCTCAGGATGTACCTTGGATTATTAGAACGGCAACCATGCCTGGTATTTGGCAAATATCTAAAAAAGTCGTTCCACCTTGGTTAGTAAGCTTAAACGTAGAAGAAGTTTATGGGGACAAAACCCGCATCAAACCTGAACACATGGAGCGATACATCCAGCTAAGCATGAGAAAAGGTAACAGAGAGTCTTATGCGGAAGTACTCAAACTGATTTACGAAAAGAGTAAACCAGGCAGTGAAGTCTTTCCCTTCCAACAAATTACAGCACCTACATTACTGATGTGGGGAGAAAAAGATAAGTGGGTACCAACCTCTCAGATACAGTTTTGGGAAAAAGATATCGCAGACACCCAAACTGTTGTTTACCCTGGTGTAGGTCATGTTCCAATGGAAGAAACACCAAAACAAACAGTAAAAGACGCCATCTCTTTTTTAAACTCTGAATTTAAAGAAGCTGAAAAAGAGAAAGAAGTTACAAGTAACCTTAAAGAAACAGAAAAAACAGGCGCGTAAAAACGCCTACTTAAAACAAGCCTTGAGCATGCGAACAACCAGCTCTAGGCTTGTTTTTAATCTTTAATGAGAAAACACTACATTATTCTCAACAAGACTGGCCTTGATTAGATCCCCTGAAGAAAACGTCCCTGCCAACAAAGACTCAGCTAACGGATTTTCTAAATACCTCTGAATTGCCCTTTTCAAGGGTCTAGCACCGTAAACAGGATCAAACCCTGCATCACAAATCATCGACATAAGTTCATCAGATAATTCTAACTTCAAGTCACGCTCCGCCAAACGGCTATAGAGTCTCTCAAGTTGAATTGAGGCAATCCCTGATATTTGGTTTCTTGCCAAAGAATGAAACACCACAGTCTCATCAATACGGTTTATAAACTCAGGTCTAAAGTGCTGACCAACAACGTCCATTACCAAACCCTTCATTTCCTCATAACCAACTGAGTCCGATTTAGTTTGCGCTGTTTCAGACCCTAAATTAGAGGTCATAACAATAACCGTATTTCGAAAATCAACGGTTCGTCCTTGCCCATCGGTTAATCGTCCATCCTCTAGAACCTGTAATAAAATATTGAAAACATCAGGATGCGCTTTCTCCACTTCATCCAGTAAGAGAACCGAATAAGGCTTTCTCCTCACCGCCTCTGTCAGATAACCGCCCTCCTCATAGCCAACATAACCAGGAGGTGCGCCAATTAACCGAGCCACCGAATGCTTTTCCATAAACTCGGACATATCAATGCGAACAATGGCCTCTTCCGTATCGAACAAGAACGAAGCCAATGATTTACACAGCTCAGTCTTACCAACACCTGTTGGCCCTAAGAACAAGAACGAACCATTGGGTCTATTTGGATCGGATAGCCCTGCTCGCGAACGCCGTACGGCATTTGCCACGGCCTTCACCGCCTCATCCTGCCCTACTAAACGCTCATGCAAAGCGTCTTCCATCCGAAGGAGTTTCTCTCTCTCACCTTCTAGCATTTTAGTGATTGGAATGCCTGTCCAGCGTGAAACCACTTCAGCGATCTCTTCTTCTGTTACTCTGTTGCGTAACAGCGTCATTTCCTGTTCTTGAGCCTCACTGGCTCGCTCTAACTCTTTTTCCAGCATTGGTATCGTGCCGTACTGAAGTTCAGACATAAGCGTTAAATCGCCATTACGACGAGCCGTCTCAAGATCAAGACGAGCTTTTTCAAGATCTGCCTTAACCTGGTGTTCCCCCTGAAGCGATGATTTCTCTGCCATCCACACTTCTTCAAGATCTGCGTATTCCTTTTGAACACCATTAATTGTGTTCATCAACTCATCAAGTCGTTTTTTAGACGCTCTGTCGCTTTCTTTCTTTAGTGCTTCCGCTTCTATTTTGAACTGAATTAAACGACGTTCTAAACGATCTAAATTCTCAGGTTTGGAATCTATCTCCATTCGAATACGGCTTGCAGCTTCATCCACCAAATCAATGGCTTTGTCAGGCAACTGCCTATCCGCGATGTAACGGTGTGATAGTTTTGAAGCGGCGATAATCGCAGAATCCGTGATTTCAACACCATGATGCACTTCATAGCGTTCTTTTAACCCACGCAAAATAGCAATGGTGTCCTCTTCTGTTGGTTCTTCAACCAAGACCTTTTGAAAGCGTCGCTCTAATGCTGCGTCTTTCTCAATAAATTGACGATACTCATCAAGTGTTGTTGCCCCAACACAATGAAGCTCTCCTCGAGCCAATGCAGGTTTAAGCATGTTACCCGCATCCATCGAACCTTCACTTTTACCAGCACCTACCATCGTATGAAGTTCATCAATGAATAATATTATCTGGCCTTCTTGCTTTGACAACTCATTAAGGACCGCTTTCAAACGCTCTTCAAATTCACCTCGATATTTTGCGCCTGCAACTAAGGCGCCCATGTCTAAAGATAAAACTCGCTTATCCTTGAGCCCATCAGGAACTTCACTATTAATAATTCTCTGAGCCAAACCTTCAACAATCGCGGTTTTACCAACACCCGGTTCACCTATAAGTACAGGGTTGTTCTTGCGTCGTCGTTGTAAGACCTGGATTGTCCTCCGAATTTCATCATCACGCCCAATCACAGGATCAAGAAGTCCTGACTCCGCCTTCTCAGTCAAATCAACCGTATACTTATCTAGGGCTTGGCGCTGTTCTTCAGCTTCAGGATTCTGCACTGTCTCGCCGCCACGAACGTCATCAATGGCGTTTGAAAGAGCGTCTCTTTGTAAATTAGCGGATCTGAAAGTCTCACCTAATCGACCTTTATCCTCTACCCCTGCCAGCAAGATCAGCTCACTAGAAATATACTGATCCCCTTTTCTTTGAGCTTCCTTATCCGCTCTATTTAGCAACCGCCCCATGTCATTCGACATATGAACGTCGCCATCACTGCCCGATACTGTTGGCAACTCACGAAGCTGAGCTTCTAACCCTTCCTTCAGTCGAGAGACATCCCCTCCTGCTCGAAGAACAATCGCCTTTAAGCCATTCTCTTCATCCTGAAGCAATGCGAAAACTAAGTGAGCTGGTTCTATGAAATTATGGTCACGCCCAAGAGCTAAAGACTGAGCATCAGAAATGGCGATTTGTAATTTACTAGTAAGACGATCAATACGCATAAAAACCCCTTAACTTAAGCTTTTACGTTAGATCATTTGAATAGGACGTAAATAGCTTTTTACTTATGTTAAAGAATTTATTGGGGCGGTTACCTGACTTTCAAGGGAATACGAAAAAGAGGAAAATATTAACGATTATTTATTGATCCAAATCATTGAGGCCATTCTGCCAGTCACCCCTTCTTTTCGGTATGAAAAAAACCGGTCGTCCTTCCATGTGCAAAATTGACCACCAAACACCTGATCAACGCCAATTAAATGAAGACGAATTCGAGCCAACTCATACAAATCGGCGTAATACTTGCCGCGAGAATGATAATCAGGCTTAAAAGCCTTATCCGTTGATAGATCATGGTCAACAAACACTCTCCTTACCTCCGAACCAACCTCAAAGTTATGCCTGCCAATTGCAGGCCCCAGCCAAGCGATCACATCCTGAAAGGGAACCCCTAAACAAGTTACCGTATTTTCAAGTACGCCTTCAGCCAGACCTCGCCACCCAGCATGAGCAACGGCAACAACAGAGCCTTTTATATCGGTGAAGAAAACAGGCAGACAATCCGCAGTCATTACAACGCAAGGAAGTTTAGGTTTCGCAGTATAAACAGCGTCGCCTTCTCTCACCTTGCTATCGTCTTGAGCTTCAACAACATGGACACCATGAACTTGATTAAGCCACTGTCCAACACTTTTCAAACCACATTGATGCAGTAACCGAGCTCTGTTTTTAATTACATTGGCAGGCTCATCACCTACATGATCCCCCATATTAAAGGATTCATAAGGCGCAGAACTGAAGCCATTTAAACGAGTACTAACACAAGCTCTAACATGTTTTGGTGCCGGCCAATCGGCCCAAATCACACTTTCTTTTGTTACACCTGTGCTTTCCATCGTTCAGCCTCTATTCATTGTCATCAATTATTCTGCGGCCACACAGCCCAATAAATCAACAATATCATTGGGTAAATCAATTTCCCATGCCATATCCTCGCCCGTCCTTGGGTGTATTAATTCAAGACGTATTGCATGCAAGGCTTGGCGCTTGAAGGAATTCAGCATATCCAACAACTCAGTAGAAGCCCCCTTAGGCTTTTTCATCCGCCCACCATATACTCCGTCCCCAACGAGAGGATACCCTAGGTGTGACATATGCACTCGAATTTGGTGTGTTCGACCAGATTCAAGCTTTAAACGAATATGAGTATGGTGCCTATATCGCTGTAAAACTCGATAATGCGTCACTGCATCCTTACCGGAAGGAACAACCGCTTGTCGCATTCGATGTACAGGGTGGCGACCGATTGGCGCATCGACAACGCCACCACCTGTCATTACTCCCTGAATCACCGCTTCATATTCACGCCCCATTTCTCGGGTTTGCAACTGATCGACCAAATCTGTTTGTGCTTCAAGCGTTTTTGCTACAACCATCAAGCCAGACGTATCCATATCTAAGCGATGAACAATACCTGCCCGAGGAACCACTTCAATTCCAGGGTAATGATATAAAAGTGCATTCAGTAGGGTTCCATCATAATGGCCAGCCGCTGGATGGACGACTAACCCTACCGGCTTATTAATCACTAAAATGTCGTCATCCTCATACACAACATCCAAGGGAATGTCTTCGGCTTGCCACTGATTAATATCTTCAAGCTCTGCTTCGATTATTATGAGCTCTCCTCCCCAAAGCTTGTCTTTAGGCCTTAACGTTTTACCGTCAATGGTCAACTCACCTGACTTAATCCAACTTTGAAGACGCGCACGAGAAAATTCATTAAATAGTTTCGAGGCCACTTGATCGACTCGCATACCACTCATATCATCAGGTACACTTTGAGACTCTGAAATTTGACGGGACATATTTTTTAAATTTTTCCTTTATTAAAACAATGCAACTTAGGCAACAAAATGTGCTTCAAATCTCTGTAACCACGATGCGATGTATGCTTAAATGCTTGGCCTAAGTTCTTATTATATCTGCTGACAGTCTATGATGTTAAAAAGATTCTCAATACTTATTGTATTAATCGCAATCCTTTCTGGGTGCGCCAGTGATGACAAAAAGCCGGACGAACCGGAAAAGTCGGAATTAGAGTATTATTCATCCGCTCAAGAGCTAATGAATAATGAACAATACTTTCAGGCCATCAAAGAATTATCCGCCTTAGAAAATTATTATCCGTTTGGTCGTTATGCAGAACAAGCTAAGCTTGAGTTGCTATTTAACTATATGAGTCTAGACGACTTTACTAGTGCTCATGCGACAGCCGAACGCTTCCTTCGTCTCCACCCGAGACATCCGAAAGTGGATTATGCCTATTATGTAAGAGCGCTTTCAACTTATTATATGACGCGCGGCTTCTTCGACTCCTTCATTTCAATTGATCGAGCAGAACGAGATATGGGCATCATTGAAGATGCTTTTCACGAATTCACTGAACTCTTAACCAAATTCCCCAATAGCCAATACGCAATTGACTCTAGACAAAGAATGTTGCATCTCAGAGACTATTTGGCCAACCATGAAATTTATGCCGCTAGGTACCTAATTCGCAGACAGGCTTTTGCTGCGGCTGCCAATCGAGGTAAGCAGATCGTAACTCGCTTTCAAGGCACCACTGCCGTGCCGGAAGGGCTTGCCATTATGGTGGAATCCTATCAAAAGCTGGGCTTACAAGATTTAGCCGACGATTCTTTAAGTATATTGGTAGCAAATTACCCAAACTACAAAAAACTTAATAACGATGGTCAACTGATTATCGACGATGTACATAGTAACGACCAAAGATCGTTCTTAAATATCCTCACATTTGGTTTGCTTGGCTAACAACGCCGCCAGCAACCAAGAATAAAAAAGGGAACTATAAATAGCTCCCTTTTTTATTACGTAGTGAAATCGATCAATTATTCACCAATATGCCAACCGGACGTGATAGGGTATCTTCGATCTTTACCAAAGCCCCTCTGAGTAATTCGAATTCCAATCGGAGCCTGCCGGCGTTTATACTCATTTAAATCCACAAGTCTTACAACACGATAAACTTCTTCCTTATCAAAGCCTTTCGCAACTATACCGTCGGCACTGACATCTTCTTCAATATATAATCGCAATATTTCATCCAAGACCTCGTATGGGGGCAATGAATCTTCATCTTTCTGATCTGGAGCCAACTCGGCTGAGGGCGGTCGTGTAATCACTCGATTGGGAATAACTTGAGATAACGTGTTTCTGTAACGGCTCAGTTCAAAGACTAGCGTTTTAGGCACATCTTTTAATACATCAAATCCACCAGCCATATCGCCATACAAAGTTGAGTAACCTACCGCCATTTCAGACTTATTGCCCGTGGTAAGAACCAAATAACCTTTCTTATTCGAGATAGCCATCAACATCACACCACGACACCTGGCCTGCAGATTTTCTTCTGTCGTATCACGCTGAGTGCCTTCAAACTCTCCTTCAAGCATCGACATAAATGCATCATAGGGCTGCTCAATAGGGATCACACTGTATCGAACACCAAAAATGTTTGCTTCCTCTTCAGCGTCATGGAGACTCATGTCAGAAGTGTACTTAAAAGGCATCATTATCGCCTCAACTCGATCCGCACCTAATGCATCCACAGCCACTGCCAATGTTAACGCAGAATCAATACCACCAGATAAGCCCAGCACAACACCTTTAAATCGGTTCTTATTAACATAATCACGAACCCCCATGACAAGCGCCTGATATGCAGACTCATTCTTAGACAAACCATCTTGCAACATACCTGCTATCGCTAGGTCATCGTGATCAGCCGTTACAGTTAAAGGAATCAACTCGCTTTCGTAATGAGAACCAAGCGCTACCTTAGTTCCTTCATTATCAATCGCCATTGATGCGCCATCAAAAACCAGCTCGTCCTGCCCGCCCACCTGATTCACATACAGCAAACCAACGCTATGCTCACGGCACTGCTGCTCCAAGACCTGATAGCGTTCATCCGATTTATTCAGATGAAAAGGCGACGCATTTAAATTGAGAATACATTGGGCGCCTGCTTCTACAGCTTGAGCAATCGGCTCAGGGTGCCAAACATCCTCACAAATAGTAATTCCAAATGTAATGCCTTCGATGTCTAACACCAACGCATCATTTGTACCGGCTGAGAAATAACGTTTCTCATCAAAGACCTGAAAGTTGGGTAACTTCTGCTTATGGTAATGAGCTAACTCGGTTCCAGAAAATAGAACAGAAGCAGAGTTATATAGCTTCCCACTTTCTAAACGAGGAAAACCAATAACGGTATAAACGTCTTGGGGGAGTTCTGACTTTAGTCGGGACAAAGCAGAATTAATACGCGCTTCTAAACTTGGACGAAGTAAGAGATCTTCTGGAGGATAGCCTGTCAGTACCAACTCTGGAAATAAAACAAGATCTGCATTATGTTGCGATTGAGCCTCCTTTACACTTCTAATTACTAAACTGGTATTACCTTCAATGTCACCAACCAGCGGATTAACTTGAGCCATTACAACCGTTAACGCAGTCATTTCTTATCCCTTGATATATTTTTTAGAACTAGCGTGCATTGTCTTAAATCTTATACCATTTAGCAAAGTTCATTGCCGAATCACGCTACAATCAATTCAGCAGTGTAAAAAAAAGCCTTAAATAAGAGAAAGCACAGGTTTATGCCACAAGGATTATGGTTACCAAATCGTAGATTAATTGAAATCTATAACTACTACCGATTACTCTTATCCCTCAGTTTAGCTGTGGCTGTTACAGAGATAATAGGAACAGATATTATTGGTGGCAGGTCGCCCGAGCTTTATCAGATTGCCAGTTATTCATACCTTTTTTGTGCCTTAGTGCTCACAGCGATTCTAATGATGCTGCGTAAGGTACAGATTCACCACATTATTTCTGGCATTACCATCGACATTTTCTTTCTGACTATTTTAATGTACGCAAGTGGGGGCATACATAGTGGTATAGGGAACCTAATCATTATCGCAGTTGCCTGCGGAAACATTATAACGACCGGTAGATTCGGTGTTTTACTCGCCGCCATTGCAACCATTACAACACTTTATATGGAATTCTACTTGCAACTTCAAGACAGCCTTTCAACAGCAGGCTATGTACGCTCGGGCTTCCAAGGTGTTATGTATTTCGGAACATCTCTTCTAATCCAAAACATCACCAAACGCATTGATGAAAGCGAACTCATAGCCAAAGAACGAGCAAGAGAAATCATTAATCTTGAACAGCTCAATAAGATGATCATTCAAAGAATGCGAACAGGAATCATAGTCTGCTCTGAAAGTGGAGAGGTCCACTTAGTCAATGAAGCAGCAAAAGAATTAATGCCCAACCAAGACAGTAATAAACACATTGGATCACATCACCAATTACCATCATTAATTTGCCAATACCTTTCTGATTGGAAGTCTGGCCTCAAGCATCAATTTGCTACATACTCTTCGATAGGGGGTCATTCAGAAGTTAGATGCAGCTTTGCTCGGCTCACCTCGTCATCAAACGAAATTTTGATCTTTCTTGAGGATGCTTCAAAACTAAAACGAGAGGCGCAACAACTCAAGCTTGCGTCTCTCGGTAGACTGACAGCCAGTATTGCTCATGAAATACGAAATCCTTTGGGTGCAATAAGCCACGCGTCCCAACTATTACAAGAATCAGAACAATTAGATAAAGCAGACCTTAAACTTTCGGGTATCATTCAAAACCACTGCTTACGGGTTAACCGAATCATTGAAAATGTATTGCAACTTTCACGTAGGAAAGTAGAAGCCTCAGACAGAATCAACTTAACTGAATGGCTACCGTCATTAGTTAAAACCATTCAGGAGGAGTCTATAGGCAGTGAGATTACTTTAAACATCCGATCAGAAATTGAAGCTCAGTTTGTTGAAAGTCAACTTGAACAAGTCATCTCCAATCTGGTTTCAAACGGGCTCAGATTTAGCAAACAAGAAACAAATAAGTCAACCGTGGAAATAACGGCCAATGTAGACGACAGCACAAACCTCCCATATCTTGATGTCATAGATGATGGACCAGGCGTAACTGAACCAGACCCCCATAAGGTATTTGAACCATTTTATACAACTGGTAATACCGGTACAGGGTTAGGCCTTTTTATTTCAAAGGAGCTTTGCGAACTAAACCAAGCTAACCTTGAATATACCAAACACCCGGAAAAAGGCAGTCAATTCCGGATTACTTTTGTTCACCCAGATAAGATCATTTAATTTATGAACCAAAAAGTCCTTATCATTGACGACGAACCAGATATCCGTGAACTTCTAGATATTACCCTCATGAGAATGGGGATTGATACCGTTCTTGCAGAAAATGTAACTCAAGCAAAAGAGTCTTTAGCATCAGAAACATTCGACTTGTGCTTAACCGATATGAACTTACCGGATGGCAACGGTATTGAGTTAATTGCACACGCGCAAGAACGGAATGCAAACCTTCCCATTGTGGTCATCACGGCTTATGGGAGCATGGAAACAGCAGTCTCGGCTTTAAAAGCTGGCGCCTTTGACTTTATCTCTAAGCCAGTGGACCTGAAACAGTTACGAGATCTTGTTCTCTCTGCTTTTAAACTTCCTAATAGCAAACAAAGTTCAACAAAAAAACCTCAAACAGTAGGGAGCACAGAGCAGACCAATAAAATACTGGGAGAGTCCAAAGCCGTTGAGTTATTAAGAAAGCAAGTAACGAAACTATCAAGAAGCCAAGCTCCCGTATATATACACGGAGAATCTGGTAGCGGTAAAGAACTTGCTGCTAAGCTAATTCATGATCTTGGCCCAAGATCAGATGGTCCTTTCATTGCTGTAAACTGCGGTGCTATTCCAAATGAACTCATGGAAAGTGAGTTCTTTGGCCACAAAAAAGGCGCATTTACAGGAGCTACAGAAAATAAAGAAGGCTTTTTTCAAGCAGCCCATGGCGGTACTTTATTTTTAGATGAAGTTGCGGATTTGCCTCTTGCAATGCAAGTTAAGTTATTACGCTCACTCCAAGAGAAGTCTGTTCGACCTGTCGGCGAACAAAAAGAAATATCAATCGATGTTCGAATTCTTAGCGCCACACATAAGAACCTTTCCGAAGAAGTAGAAGCACATCGATTCCGCCAAGATTTATTTTACCGAATCAATGTCATTACCTTGAACGTCCCCTCCCTTCGAGAAAGAAAAGAAGACATTGAACTCTTAGCCACTAAGCTACTAGATAAGATTTCTAGTGAGTGGCAAATGGATCATATTCAGCTTGATCCTGAAGCAATGTCTGCTTTAAAAGCTTATCACTTTCCTGGAAACATTAGAGAACTTCAAAACATTCTTGAACGGGCCTACACCTTATGTGAAGACGATGTAATTCATACCGATGATTTGCAACTTCCAATTTCATCTAACCTTATCAACAGTGACACTAACATAGACATCGCGGAAATCAGTGCTCTTGATGACTATTTGGAGTCCATTGAAAAACAGGCGATACAACAAGCACTGGAAGAAACAAAGTGGAATAAAACTGCAGCAGCGAAACGCTTAGGCATCACATTTAGAGCATTAAGATATAAACTCAAAAAACTTGAAATGGAATAACAAAGCCGAGTTACATTCAGTTTCAAAACATCACGATTCATTGGATGAAAAGAAGAACCAGTACTCATTAAAATACAGGGTAATCACCATAATAAAAATACAAACTAACAACTAAGCTCCCCATTATGAAAAAATCGCTCCACGGATTTTCTTTAGTTGAACTGACGGTAGTAATGGCCATTATTACCGTTACTGCTTATTTAGCTATGCCATCATTCAATCAATGGCGTAACAAACATAATGTCGAAACGGCAGTATCAACTCTAATGGACGCTATCAATTTTACTCGCTATACCGCCATAGAGACCGACAGTACGATCACCCTTTGCCCAACTAAAGATCACCAAACCTGCTCAACCCAATGGCAAGGAGCTATAATGATCTTTCAAGACCACGATAAAAATAGAACCATTAACGATCAAGACGAACTCATTCGCATAGAAAATCTTAATCTAGACGGTTTCATTAAATCAGAATCGTGGTTTGGGAGTAATCGCTACTTACAAATGACACCAGGCGGACTGACTAACAACCAGAATGGCCGTTACACCATTTGCCCAAGTAACGGAGATGAGCAGCTCGCAAGACAAATTATCATTAACAGACGGGGCAAAGCCCGTTTAGCAAAAGATTGGAATCAAGACGGCATTGTCGATGGAAGCCAAGGTAATCCTGTAAGTTGCAGTAGTACATCCGTGTAACCCATTTACCACGGATCGCAAGAATCACTTTTAGACACTCGACAGCCCAACCCCGAGCTAGAAAGCGTTAAATCCCCATCTTCCTTGGCTGAATGAGATAGAGCTTCAGCAATTAATGTAAAATTATTTACAGAAGCATTAGCAACCAATGAAATAGAGTAATGCGGTTTACTGTCTCTTATTGGAACCTCTACCTCGCAAACACCAGCAACCCCCATGTTTTCATCAAGCATCTCAAAGCTTCCGTACTTAATCCGAAACTTTATAAGAGATGATGCACACGACATCAATTGCTGCTGTGCTAGCTTTCTTCTATCTTGTTGCAAAAACACATGATAACTAGGCAAAGATATTGAGGCTAAAATACCTATAATTGCCAAAACAACAGTCACTTCAATCAATGAAAAGCCTTTTCGTTGGGTAGTAATATCTAGAGTCTCCATGACAGAACCCTAGCTATATTTATTGAGCTCAAAGACTCTACTTCACACAAAGCACACTCGATCTCAGGGTCTATCTTAGAAAATGACTGTATCCTATGTGTCTTAATTGCCACATGGTAAAAATCTATCCATTGATGAGTTTTATTTCCATCAAGCGAAAGAGATATAGCCAAGCGGTATACGCTATCATTTATATTAGTATCCTCTGAAGCTATGGAGTTCAACCAAGGACTACGAGCTAACTCATTAGAAGAAACCAAACTTCCTTTAACTATCCAACCTGCATCTGTACTCGAGATTAAAACACATGAGTCTCTAAAATCCTCAGGCTCTAGATCTTTTGAGCATAATACGAAATCAGTTAATTTTGTCTGCTCCCCAGCATGAGATCCAAGGAAATCACTAATACGCTCAGTAACCTTCCTATAGTCTCTATCTATCTTAAAGTTTTGATCGTAATAATTAGTTATTTTTAACTGTGAAAATGTATAACCCCCTAGAGTCAGAGAAGATGAAGTCGTGATCAGAATCAAAAACATCACCCAGATTACGATGGTTCCTTTTTGATGTTTACGCATTTGGTAGCAAGATAATCGAGCTAAACGACTGACTAACATGCTCTTCCTCCCAATTACCAAATTCAGCCCAAAAACTCCGATTGAATGGACTATAAGATATAGACCGATATGTAACGACTGTAAGTCGAACAGCTAAAGGGTCCATCCTATTTTGGTCAAAACTCGCAGCAGACACATACCCATCCACTAAACCATCTTTTATCGAATAGTCGAATTCATTATTAATAAATGCACCTTGATCCACCGCAACCTCAAAGGAAATATCTTTAACTCCCTCCGAAATCCAATCGGACAGTTTATTAGAACTGCACTTTAGTTCCCGACCACCGAATTCATAGATTTCAATAGAAAAGCGGTCTGATATAACATCATCATCAACACTGTTCGCCAAGCAATTTTTTATTTCTGGAACTTCAGAAATACCACTCGTATAACGAATAACCAAATCACCATTATCAAAATATAATGCTCTTTTATCCTGTAAACCGGCACCGGCTTTGCGAAGGGACTTATCTAAATAACGCAACACAAAATGACCAACCTCGTTATTTTCAATAACCATCTGCTGAGCCCGTAACACTGAAATAACAGAGAGATACCATTCTGTTGCAGCCACAGATAAAAAAACCGATAGTAAAGTAGCCAACATTATTTCAACGAGAGAAAAGCCCCCCATAACCTTCCTCACCATATGAGCCTCTCAATACAAGTCTCTGATTCATTGCACTTATTGATATCAGCGCCTTGCCAAGCAATAGTCATACATATGCCGCCATTGCAGCTAAATATCTTGGCAGAACCTTGATCAAAGTGTCTTAAAAGTAATTCTGAAATATCTGAATGATCAAGTTTGATCATTTGTGAAGGAGAACAAGGTAAGCATTGATAGGGAGGGTAATTATTTAACTCAGAAATGCGGTAATCGTCACTGCTCTTAGAGTTAAGTGAAATACGCCGCGAAGTTTCTTCTAATAATCCATATGCGTAACCAAGAGACTCTGCATGCTCGATCTCTTGTTGAGAAGCCAATTGCAACCTTGCAATCCCAACAACAGAAATAGAAACCAGCAAAAATGAAACTTGGATTTCAATTAAAGATAGTCCAGACATTTGCAACATAACTCACATCCTAGTGAATAGTTCATCCAATGACACATTGAATATAATGTTGCAAATATTATAAGTAACTATGTACTTTTTCGGTTATTACAGTTTTCTTAAAGAAATAAGAATTACTGCTTACATGCATCAGGAGCAGCTCCTCCCCCTGAAGGCGTATAAATAAATGTTCCATTAACGCCTATTTCAATTGACCCGCAAATATCATTAGATTGACTGGATTTAGGAACTGCTTTTAATTGGAATGAATGTTTATCAGCAGCCGAAATGGTAATTGTGTAGAAGTCAGTAACGCTATCATCTAACTCCATTAATAACGTTGAACTAGGAGTTCCTGTATCCCCTCCTCCAGAAGCTAAGCCCTTATAAGTCGTATTCTCGAAATAAAACTGTCTCATTTCCAACTCTAAAGATGTCAGTTGCTCTAAAGCATCAGCTCTGTTTCCTTGTTGCAAAAACGCTTGATATTGAGGGTATGCAACAAAACCTAAAACGCCAATGATAGCCACTGCAATCATCAACTCAATGAGAGAAAAACCTCGTTGATAAGGAAGCTTATTAATCATCATTATTCAGTTCCTTATTTAGTGATATTGCTTGAGCTTCAGACAATTCCCTTATTTCAACTACTTTAGAACTAACAATGTTTTTACCCGCCTGCAAACTGACTTGAATCCAAGAGCCTCTTTTTATAGAACTGCAACTGACTAGCTTAGATCCACTAATTCCAAAACAATTGACCAGTTTTGAAACAGGTATAAATCGATCAGATAAGATCAAAGCATCATTGTCGAACTGGTCTAATGTCCCAACTAAAATGGGTAACTCTTTTTTTAAGTTAGGTAAAGGCCTTTCTGCTAAAGCTGTATTAGCGCCCACAAGAATTGACAGAAATATTAATATATATACTTTCATACGTCCCCCTTATTTCATTTCTTCCCAAGACATCCGATCAGGGTACTCTCCAAAAGGATCAGACTCTATGAACTCTGGTTGATCAAATGTTGACTGACCAATACCTTTATTACCAAGCACTGTCATTCCTCCAGGAGGAGAGTCCAATTCAAAACCGGCAATATCGTCGCTTGCACCTATATCAAACACCGCTGTATCTGGATTTGAGCCAAATAAAAGTGATACAGCCATTGCGTAGCCAGTTGCCCCAAATGCGCAAGGATCTGATTCAGGTATTAATGTATTAAATAAAATGAAATCAGTATAAAGAATAGGATGATGAACAACCCTTTCACCCAAATCTGGAAGCTTCATATACCAGCCGAGTTTTTGGCCCGTAGATACGCCATAGTCAAATGTTGCTTCATCTGTGTTTTTAGGTTCAATAAACCGGGCATTCACAGTTTCGCCATCGACAGAAATCACTTCATTCTTAATAACTCTCTCAGCAAACTGATTTGAGTTACTCGAGATTGATAACTCATAGGTACTATTTGCATGCATCACACCATAAAAATATTCAGAATCTGTTGTCTCATGATCGCCTTCAGCAATAAATTGTCCAGAACCAAAATACAGTAGCTGGTTTGGCCAAGTATCTTGATTAGTTTGCACTGGATTATTTATTGCAATAATACGCGTAGTTATCGGTCGTGCACCTTCCGTTTCAAATACAGGTTCTATGTCACTCCCAGAATAGCTTTGAGCCACACCATCAGTGTAAGAAACCTGACTATCAAAAACCCACTCACTCGTTTTATCAGAGGAAACATTTATTGCCCATACATTCCCTTTCAAATCTCCTGCATATATAAAATCAGCCGTACCATTGCCGTCTATATCAGAAATTGAAGCAGCAGACATACCATTACAAGCATCCGCACATGCACTGCTCGTTAGTGATCCAACACCGGTATCAAATGTTTTAATTACAGACCCATCTTCAAGATCTAAAATAAAAACTTTTGCCTTACCGTCTACAGTATTATGATAACCATTCGCTACAACAGCTACCCACGAACCATCATTCATTTTCGTAATTCTAGGCTGAGGAAAAGTCAAACCCAGTCCGCTACCTGACAGCGTAGTTTCCCAAAGTACGATTGAATTTGCATTTGCTTCAGAAAACGTAGACGGATCAGAGACATTTAAGGCGAAAATACTTTTCCCTCCAGCACCAAGATTACCTACCAATAAAGTCTTCCAACTACTATTCACATATGCATCAGCAATCTCGGGAGTGCCATCCACGTAATACCTATGGTTATAGTCCTGATCTACCAAATAATGCAACCCTTGGTCTGAATCCGTAGACGCCAGAGCAGAAGGAACAAATGCAAAAAGTTCTTCACCTGAATCAGCATCAAATGTGTGTAACATCCCATCGTTAGCACCCACAAAAATCATTGGATCTCTAGAAGACATACTTCTTATGTAGCTCAAGTACCCCGGTTCAATGAATGACGGCCAATTAGACATAGCTCCTTGAACAAAAACAGGAGTAGAATTAATGATATCGCCTAACGCTGTAGATCGATCTCTAAACTTCCCCGCAGCTGCACCTTCGTTAGTTCTATCCCCCCTTAAATAATCAACCGCATCACTAACGAAGTCAGAAGAACTCGAATAATACGAAGAATAATCAGACGTATATAACGATGTTAAATCACTTGTTAGGTCAGCAGGCAAAGAAGACGCTCTAAATGCAACACCAGTACCAGAAGCTGAGTTATAAGTAATAATTTCTCTGTCTGTATTTCTATTATCTAATTTATCACTCGCTTCCCACAGCACTGCTCCAGTCTCAAGGTCTTCGGATAACTCCTGAGAAATCAACTCTCCTGCCCAACTCCCTGAGTTAAATTGAGCATAAAAGAAATGAGCGTTGTTTTTATAACTTGTTGAGTTAAATGCTAGAGCAGATGCTGTACCGGTTCTGCTTTCAATTTCATCAATAGATGATGCTAATGCGTCAATCAAATCCTGAGGATTCTTCGCACTTAAATATAACCCTCTCCCATTCCAAGCAGCATGCCTAACATCATCAATCGTCGAATCGGTGTTACTGGAAGGCTGAGGCCAAGCAAATGACTGATCTGGATATAATGGCATCCCATCAGAATCAGTTTCTCGACCAGCTGTTGTGTCGTTTGGCTCAACCTCACCATTAATACCAAATGCAACAGTAAACGTAACCATATGTTGCGCATTATTTTCATCAACGTCTTCTATTGTTGGTACTTCATTATCTAATGATAAATCTAAATCGGTGGCATAGTACTTCATCGCTACATCAGCAAGCGTATTTGAATAACTGTCCTTATCTGACTCTCTAACTAAAGGGTCAGAAGAAGTACCATCGATATCACCAATGCTTGGTGAACTTCCATTCCAGTATCCGTCGGTCATTAATATTGAATAGTTTTGCTGGCAAGACCCTCCTTCGTCTTCACTTTGGATAGGAGTACTTGATCCATCATAGTATTGCCCTGCTGATTGCAACGCTTTTCTTAAAGGTGTACCACCACTGGCATCAACACCTAATACAGTACTTAACATAGAGGCTTTATTTGTTGTATCCGTCATATCCTTAATTGAATATAACTGGCCATCATTAATTGCGGCAATTCCCATCCTTGCTTCCGAATCTGCAACCACTTCGGATATTGCTTTTTTGGCCACATTTTGACGTTTTCTGTAGTAGGTATACCAGTTTCTAAAATTTTGTTTTTCGTCACTTGTCATTGAACTATATGTGACACGAGAATCGTAATCTACAGAACATTCTCCCTGCTCGAATACACCATCCCCGTCATCAACCCAAGGGATATAACCCCTAGAGCTAGAAATGCTTGTATTGCTATCAGAATAACCAACCCAAGGAGAGTAATCCTGACTAGGGTCATACGCGGTTGCATTATATCCTGCACACCATTCCATCAATTCGTCTGCAGTATAGCCTTCATCATCGACATGGGAGTATGTGGCAGCAAATGCATCGATATCATAAATTTTATAATCAAGATTAATTTTATCTGGCGACCAATCTATATATTGCCCTGATCCGTCATATAAATATGCGCTATCAGTGTCTGTAAATAAAACATAACGACTGCCTGTACAATTCGGCACTTCATCTTTAGTTCTTGATTTATTAGAATCATAGTCCCAGCAAGCTTGGTACGTAAAACTATAATAACCCTCTGGAAAATTTTTATTTGCTTCTGTTGTTTTAGTCACATCCCAAGCCATACTTCCTGAGTCATCAACCACAAAATAAATGTTTGGTTGTACACTGAATCCTAAGAACAGCGGACGGTCTTTAATGTTTCCTGGTGCTCCATGCCCAGTGTTCACAACAAACAACAATGCTGACAGCAAGCCAAAGGACGATACTCTTTTATAAATTTTCATACATTTCTCCGTCACTACCATCAGTTATTAAATAGATAACGCAATATGTGATCGTAAAACCGTTGATGCAAGACCTTGTGGTCCCCAGCCTATGGCCGATAATCTAAACACATGACGTCCCTGTGGTTGACGAGTCGCTTGGTCGTTGTACATATCCCTGCCCATATACTCAACCATCACTCTAGGTTGTCGCTCCAAGTACGTAGGACTCGAAGCCTCATCGTCGTATTCAATTTCGATATAACTAAAAGCATTGAAGTTCCCCGCAGCGACCCAAGAGGTATCTAGCCAATGAGCTGGGTTACGATAATTGAAATCCTTTGGTATGAGCTCAATATCCACAAAAATAGGCATACCTCCAATTACTAAGCTATAACGCCCATTAGTTCCATCATAAAGAGTTGGGATTTGATCAACGGTTGTAACTTCTGTTCGAATCATATCTTCAACTTGACGCAAGGCAAATTCCGAAGCTTCAAAGGCAACCTGTTGAAAGCGAGCGTTTTGATTTGCTTGAAGACTGATACTCGTATTTCTCGTAGCAGACACACCCCAGATAGTCATAATTAACATCAGAGCTAAGCAAACCATCAACACATTGCCATTTTGATATGCAGCAGAACGTTTCATCATCAAACTTTGCATAACTACATACCCCTATTTCTAATTTTAAATGTATTTTCAATTTTCTCAGTTTGAGTCCCTGAACTGATCTCTAATGTCACCCTAACAGCAACAACATCATTACCAAGGCTGGAGCTTGCATCAACAAACTTATCGACTACGCCATCAAAGTCGTCATCTTCTCCAAACTCTAATTGGAAATCATCGACAAACCTAACCACTTCATTAGATTTAGAAACCGACTCTCCATTCACTAATCGGAACAGTGATTTTGTGACGCCCCCATCTATTTGAGAGTCAGCCACTTGATAAGTTATATGATAAAAGCGATTGACCATCCCTGCTCCGCCTGCAGGGTCATAACCAAAAAAAGTGAAGTCAGTTTTGCTATTAGAATACCCACTGAATGAAGTGGTATCATGAAGGAGTATCGCAACCTCATTGTCAGCAGTAAAACCATAATATCGACTGCTGGAAGTAATTGTTTGTTTCGTTGGGTTAGCAGTTAAAATAAAAGCATGTCCTTTTGCGCAATCAGAAATAGTTAACCAATCTCCAGCAGAAATCACTGCACTTCCGGAGCTGTCATACACATTCATAGCCTCAACTATTACTCCTGGAGTAACTATTTCTGAGCCGCCTTCAAAGTCTAAAACTCTAATATCAAGATCCTCCTGATAGAATAGACTCAACGAATCAGGATCCGCACCGCCTTCCGTTCCATACACAGCAGTAACAAAATCCTCAGTTCCCCCTGAGATATGCGGTTCAGTCCTCGTATCACGAAGATCTTCATTTTCTTTCTCAGTACCTTTAATGTCAGTAATATCAGTCATCACACAGCCTAAATAACCGGCTTGGGTGAGGTCTTCTTTAATAAAGTTAATCGCAGTTCTAGCCGTCTCCATTACCCGAAGAGCCTCTGTATTCAGCTCATAAGTCTCACCCACTCGAGCAAATAATCTGATTACAGCCAACATTAAGATTGACGCTATAACTACTCCGACTAAAATCTCAATGAGAGTAAAGCCTTTTTCTTTTGTCTGATTAAACATGTCTGTCTCCTGAAAACGACTAAGGCAATACGATCGTTGTCATACAACTTAAATCAACTTTAGGATTACTACTGCAATTAGTACCAAGTGTGGTGTAACTCCCATCCGTATTTTGAGCAACCTGACGGTCATCCCACATTACTGTTACTTCATAATAATCAGTAGAAATAGCAGTACCATCTACATCCAGAGTTGCTGTCTTTTGGTCAATCTTACCTCTTCCAAAAGGCAAGTTTTCTCCTATCATTTTTTCCCATTCAGCCAACATATGTTTCACCATCACGTCACGACTACAACCGGTTCCGCATGACGTCACATAATTGCTTTGATAGTTTGAACTTTCCCAATATTTCGCTTCAAATCCATCGAAAACAGCATCAATAGTCTGACCTACTGAGAGTTGAGACCTCAATGCATCATTAATATAATTCAAACTCTCCATAGCCTGTGTTTTGTGCATAGCACTTATATTTTTTTGCATTGAAGTACTTTGTAAGGCACCTAAGCCAAGTAAAGACACCATCATAATGATTGAGGCGACCAGTACTTCTAACAAAGTAAAACCAGATTGAGACTTTCTTAAACTCATAAAAGTGCTCCCAAGAAATAACTACTAAGAACAAGCAGCCTTAGATGTAATTACAGGACTACCAATAGCAGCCATTGCTAAATTTCGAGCCTTATCTCCTTTTGCTTCAGAATAACAAAACTCAATATCTACGCTTGTGTTCGCCGAACCCTGCTCGTCCAGTGTAATTGCGCTGATTGTACTTTTAGAGGTTAACTTATCGTAATCACCGTTAAATTTGATGATATCTTCACCATTATCAACCACTCCATCGCCGTCTAAATCATCAAAGATAACCCAGCCATTAGCCCATTCTATGCCGTTAGTTCCACATTGGTTTTCTACATTGGTTTTCATTGCACATATAGTAACTGTTGTTCGACGTTTTATTGCTTCACTCTTAGCAAGCAGCAATGCTGTCAGGGTGTCATTTGCCTGGGTTTTTAATCTCTGGCCCGTAATCATCTCATTGAAATTAGGAAACGCAGCCACAAGCAAGACTCCTAGTACTCCCAAGGTGACCATCAATTCCAATAGACTAAATCCATGCTGATTAGCTTTTTGATTCGTCAGAGTTTCCAATGTTTTATTCCTAATATCTAAAAGTCAGAATATATTCTCGATATTGGAAGTATATGAACTCAAAAAAAAAACACTTAGCCATATCAGACTAATGGCTTATTTGCAGGCGCAAGTGGTAAAGAGGAGATTTTTAGGTGATTCAGTACCGAATCACCTGTGAAGGAGATCACATTAACAAGAGAAATCTTAAATAGATTTAGTTGGGATTCGAAGCTCTTTAGGCATAGAGAAAACAACGTTCTCTGGCTGCCCTTCTATTTCTTCAGGTAAATCTGCACCCAGTTCTTGCAACCGAGCAACCACACCCTTCACCAGTACTTCTGGTGCTGAAGCGCCAGCAGTTAGGCCTATGGTAGATACGCCATTAACCCACTGTTTTTCGATTTGATCCGCGTCATCAATTAAGTAAGCAGAGCACCCCATTCGTTCTGAAAGCTCTCTTAACCGATTCGAATTTGAACTATTAGGCGAACCAACCACCAACACAAGATCACACCCTTCAGCCAACTGTTTTACCGCATCCTGTCGATTCTGAGTTGCATAACAAATGTCGTCTTTACGGGGGCCCTCGATTTTAGGAAAGGTTTCACGAAGTGCTATAATAACCTTCGCTGTATCATCCATAGATAACGTAGTTTGAGTAACAAACGCCAAAGTTTCTGGGTTCTTAACCTTTAATTGATAAGCATCCTGCTCATTTTCAACCAAATAAATATCACCACCAAAATCATGGTCATATTGCCCCATTGTGCCTTCAACTTCCGGATGGCCTGCATGCCCAATCAATATACATTCTCGCCCATCCCGACTGTACTTCATCACCTCCATATGTACTTTGGTTACTAATGGACAGGTGGCATCGAATACCTTCAAACCACGTCTTTTGGCTTCTAACTGAACGGCCTTAGACACACCATGAGCACTAAAAATCACTAAATTATCATCAGGCACTTCATCCAGCTCATCAACAAAGATAGCCCCTCGTTCTTTTAAACCGTTTACGACAAATCGGTTATGAACCACCTCGTGACGAACATAAATCGGCGCGCCGAATACATCCAGAGCCCTGTTCACAATTTCAATTGCACGGTCGACACCGGCACAAAATCCACGAGGATTAGCTAATTTAATTTTCATAGTAATAGGCTTACGCTTGAGCTGCTTGCGCAGGCTGGACATCAATAATCTTTACTTCAAAGCTAAGAGTTTCACCCGCCAAAGGATGATTAAAGTCAACGATGACTTCATCTTCCAAAACGGATTTAACCACCCCAGGAAGCTCGGCTTTATTCGCATCAGCAAAGGAAATCATCAAACCTGGCTCCAACGTCATATCTTGACCAAACTGGTCTTTTTTAAATGACTGAAGGTTATTCGGGTTTGACTGACCAAATGCTTTTTCAGGAGGCAAGGTATAAGAGCCTTCATCACCCGCCGTCAAACCCATTAAAACCTCTTCAAAACCAACAAGTAAATTCCCGTCACCAACCGTAAAGGTTGCAGGCTTGGTATCGAAATTTGAATCAACCAACTTGCCGTCGGACATCTTGATAGCAAAATTTAGAGTGACTTCCATGCCTTCAGAAATTTGAAACGTACTCATTGAGTTCTCCGAGTTAAAAACAGTGAATCTATAACTAAAATAGCTGCGCCAATAGAAATGGCAGTATCAGCTAAGTTAAATGCGGGAAAGTGATATACATCATAATAAACATGAATAAAGTCAATTACATAACCGTAGGCCATACGATCATACAAATTCCCCAAGGCACCACCTAACACGAGAGCAATCGCTAAACGCTCCCAAGTAGACACCTGCTTACTTAACAGTAGCCAGCCAAGTAAACCACCAGAAACCAAGAAAGCAACCCCAGCAAAAAACCAACGCTGCCAGCCACCTTGATCAGACAAGAAACTGAACGCAGCGCCATAATTGTGCAGTAACGTCCAATTAAACATCGGCATAACGGCGATTGACTGACCATAATCCAATGACGTACTTGCAACATACTTTGTAGCGTAATCTAAGACGATGATTGCTACTGAAAGCAATAGCCATACTGCCCGATTTTTATGAAACTCTATAGCCATAAATGCTGCCCAACCGTTACGCGAACTTACGCTGTTCGCCTTCACCGTCGATGTTTTCAACACAACGACCACATAGTGTAGGATGTGTTTCAACCGATCCCACATCATCCGTATGATGCCAACAGCGCTCACACTTCTCTTTTTCTGTCTTATTTACCAATACAGACAAACCATCAATCTCTGTCGATTGACCACCCTCGCCCACTTCAATATTGGCAACCGATGTGATTAATACGAATCGAAGCTCATCATCCAACTGTTCTAGTACTGATTTAACTTGCTCATTACAGAACAAAGTAACCTCAGCAGTTAAGCTTCCCTTCACAACATTATCGTTACGAGCTTGCTCAATCGCCTTATTTACTTCGGTTTTTATTGCCATCACCTGACGCCAAAAATCATCGTCTAAGTCTTGAGCTTTAACTTCAGGGAAGCCTTCATACCATTCATCAAGAAAAACAGACTCACCTTCCTGACCAGGTGTGAACTCCCACATTTCTTCAGCAGTGAAAGACAAGATCGGTGCAATCCAACGTGTCATTGCTTGAAGCACATGATAAAGCGCGGTCTGGCAACTACGACGAGCCTGACTGTCTGACTTGGTTGTGTACTGACGGTCTTTGATGATGTCCAGATAGAAGCCACCCAGCTCAATGACACAGAAATTATGAACCTTTTGATAAATGCTTAGCGTTGCATATTCGTCATAGGCAGTAATCACTTCTTCTTGAAGTTTCTTAGCCTGCTCAACCGCCCAAGCATCCAAAGGCAACAACTGATCACCAGAGACCATGTCCGTTTCTGGATTAAAGCCATTCAAGTTCGCTAACAAGAATCGCGCTGTATTTCTGATACGTCGATACGAGTCTGCTGTACGCTTCAAAATTTCGTCAGAAACGGTCATTTCATTGGAATAATCCGCTGAAGCAACCCAAAGACGAAGAATATCAGCGCCTAACTGATCTACTTTTTCTTGCGGTGCAATCACATTGCCTAATGATTTAGACATCTTACGACCGTCTTTATCAACCGTAAAACCGTGAGTTAGAACTGTTTTATAAGGCGCTGAGTCACGCATAGCAACGCTGGTCAACAAAGATGACTGGAACCAACCTCGATGCTGATCAGAACCTTCAAGATACAAATCAGCAGGCGATCCTAACTGATCTCTTTGATCCAATACTGAAAAATGAGTTGTGCCAGAATCGAACCAAACATCCAACGTATCAGAGATTTTATCGTATTGACTCGCCTCATCGCCCAGTAGCGATTCAGGCTCAAGATCAAACCACGCCTCAATGCCTCGCTCTTCAACAAGCAAAGCAACTTTCTCAATCAACGTTTCTGTTTGAGGATGAAGCGCACCTGTCTCTTTATGAACAAACAACGTAATTGGTACACCCCAGGTACGCTGTCGAGAAATACACCAATCAGGTCGATCAGTCATCATGGATTCAATGCGAGCCTTACCCCAGCCTGGTTTCCATTCGACAGAGTTATTCACTTCGTCCATTGCTTTATCAAGTAGACCGTTTTCAGTCATACCAATAAACCACTGAGGTGTTGCTCGGAAGATAATAGGAGATTTATGTCTCCAACAATGAGGGTAGCTGTGCACAAGGTTCACTTTCTTTAACAAAGCACCTTTTTCAGCCAGAATCGCTAGAACCCTAAAATTACCTTTATTTGCAGTCGACAAACCACTTAACTCAAGTGAATCCATGGTTTCATTCTGAATAAAACACCCTTCAGAATTCACCAACATCAACTGAGAAGAAATACCAAACGTGTTAGCAACAACATAATCGTCCGCGCCGTGGAAAGGTGCAGTATGAACAGCACCTGTACCAGAGTCTGCGGTTACATGGTCACCAGTAATAACATGCACTAATTTTTCTTGTGCTGCGTCTGAGTCATTCGGCATAAACGGATGTTTAACCATCACACGACTGTTCGCATCTTCACCTTGAACCCAGCCAAAATCAGCACCTTTTGCAAACGCAACAACCGCAAAGCCAGTCTCTTCAATGCCATAACGCGCCATTGCATCCGCAACTAAGTCACTCGCCAAAACAAGTAACTCGTTCGTTTCTTTAAGATGAACCAAAGAATACTCAAGCTTCGGGTGAACAGAAACACCTTCGTTCGCAGGAAGCGTCCAAGGTGTGGTGGTCCAAATAACGATACTTGCTTTTAAACCAACAACAGTCGCTTTATCCGAATCAGAAAAATTAAAACGATTTACAAGCTCATCTGAATTCTCAAATTCAAATTTCACATCAATAGAGATGGATTTTTTATCCTGATACTCAACTTCCGCTTCTGCCAACGCAGAACCGCAGTCCATACACCAGTTAACAGGTTTGAAGCCTTGAGTAACGTGCTTATTTTCTACAATCTTACCAAGAGAACGAATGATATTGGCTTCAGTATTGAAATCCATCGTCAAATATGGATTTTCCCAATCGCCTGTAATCATTAGGCGTTTAAAATCTTCTCTCTGGCCATCGACCTGAGTCATCGCATATTTACGGCACTCAGCACGGAACGTCGCGGCATCAACTTTATCTCCAGCTTTGCCTATTTTCTCTTCTACTTTGAGCTCAATGGGTAAACCGTGACAATCCCAGCCAGGAACATAAGGCGCATCGAAACCGCTCAACGTCTTTGCCTTCACAATGATGTCTTTTAGAATTTTATTAACCGCATGACCGATGTGAATATTGCCATTCGCATAAGGAGGGCCGTCATGAAGAATAAATTTATTTCTTCCAGCTCTTGCTTCACGAATTTTATGATACAGGCCTGTCTCTTCCCAACGCTTAAGAAGTTCAGGTTCACGCTTAGCTAGATTGCCTCGCATAGGAAATTCTGTATCGGGCAAGTTCAGAGTAGATTTGTAATCAGCCATACCGTATTTTCCAATAACCTTTAAGGTTTACTATCTTAAATTTTTTATTCTATTCACAACTCAACAAAGAACTGCGAACGCATGTATATTTAGGTCTTGTTCGCCGCAAACCAAGCGTTAGCCGCTTGGATATCACTCTCAATTTGAGTTTTTAACGCGTCGATACCATCAAACTTTTGTTCATCTCGTAACTTATGACAGAACGTGATTCTTAATTTCTCACTGTATAATTCATCTGTCCCCGATTGGTAGCGGTCATCAATAATATGCACTTCCAAAGAAGGCTGGATGCCGTTCACTGTTGGTTTAATTCCTAAGTTTGCCACGGCAGACAAACCTTTTAGCTCATCAGGTCTATTTAAAGAAGTCGCTTCCACAGCAAATACACCGCTAAAAGGAGATTTAATGCCTGACAACTGAATATTTGCAGTAGGAACACCGAGCTGGCGCCCCAGCTTTCTACCATGAACCACCTTACCCGAAATCGAATATGGCCATCCCAACAACTTTTCAGCTAAATCGAAATCCGCATCAAATAAAACTTCACGAACCTTTGTGCTGCTAACGCGTTCTTCTTGATGACTGAAGGTTTCCATGCTCGCTAATTCAAAACCATATTGAGCAGATGATCGATTCAAAAACTCAAAGTCTCCTGAACGATCGCAGCCAAATTTAAAGTCATCACCTACAACAAGAAATTCGACTCCTAGGCCATCCACCAACAACCGCTGCACGAATTGATCAGCGGTTAATGCACGTAAACGTTCATTAAAACTGAGGCATACAACCTGCTCAACACCCGCTTCAGCTAAACGAGCAATTTTATCCGTAAAGCGCGTAATTCTTCCTGGCGCGGTATCCGGATTAAAAAACTCTCTTGGTTGCGGTTCAAACACAACGACCGTTACAGGAAGATTCTTTTTCTTGGCTTCAACTTTCAAACGTGAAATTAACGACTTATGACCAATATGTACGCCATCAAAGTTACCTATCGTCGCAACACAACCTTTGTGTTCAGGACGAATATTATGTAACCCTCGAATTACGCGCATCAAAAACCTTCCAAGCCAGTAAAAACAAAAGGCGGCATTATATTACAGCCCTCGCCATCTTTATAGAGCAAACCCTAATTAAGAGACACCTCTAAAGTGCCTCGGTCTGAATCCACACACTAACAACATCACGAAATAACTTAAACCACCAGCAACCACAAGCGAAACCAACCAAAATACTCGATCAAAAACGCCCCCCTCCAACCATACACTTGACGCAGGCATGACCAGATATAAAACCAACACCATAACTGCGCAAGCAGTTAACAACTTAAACAAATAAACAAACAAACCTCGCTGCCATTCAAACACGGAAGCCTTACGCAGCGCCAAATACAACCACACCGCATTCAACCAAGACGAAATGGATGTTGCCAACGCTAAGCCCACATGATCTAAATGCCAAACCAGAATTAAATTCAACACCATATTGGCAACCATGGCCTTGATTGCAATCTTTACTGGCGTCTTTGTATCTTGGCGAGAGAAAAAACCAGGAGCCAATACCTTAATAAGCATAAAGGCTAACAACCCCAAGGAATACGCCCTCAAACTGGCCGTAATCATTAGTATATCTGAAGCGGCTAATGCGCCATGAAAAAACAACGTCGAAACCAAAGGCTCCGCCAACACCATTAGCGCCAGCATCGCAGGCACACCAATCAACATCACCATACGAACAGCCCAATCCAACGTTTGCGCAAAGGCCTTCGAGTCTTCATTAGAATGCTTTTTAGATAGAGACGGTAAAATCACAGTTGCAATGGCTATTCCGAACACACCAAGAGGCAACTCAGTTAAACGGTCTGAATAATACAACCAAGCTACACTCCCCGTCTGAAGAAACGAAGCAAGTACAGTATCCAGCAACAAGTTAATTTGACTTACGGAAACACCGAATAACGCAGGTATCATCAGGGTCACAATTCTTTTGACCCCCTCATGATTTTTTTGGTATTTAGGCACCGGAAATAAACCAAGCCCCCCCAAAAAAGGCAACTGAAACAATAATTGAACAACACCCGCCAACAAAACACCGTACGCCAATGCAGCAACAGGCGTATCCAAATGAGGAGAAAGAAGTACCGCAGAACCAATCAATGACAAATTTAGCAACACTGGTGTGAACGCCGGAACAGCAAATCGACCATAACTATTCAAAATACCGCCCGCGAAAGCAGTTAAAGAGATCAACATAAGATAAGGAAAGGTCAATCGAAGCATATCGACCGTCAACTGGTACTTGCCTTCGTCACTTGTGAACCCTGGCGCAAACACCATCGCCAACAAAGGAGCCCCCATCACTGCCAAGACCGTAGTAATGAGCAACACACCACCTAGTATTCCAGCAACATGATTGACTAGATCCCTCACCTGCTCGTGTGTTTTTTTCTGCTGGTATTCTGTTAAAACAGGAACAAAAGACTGAGCAAAAGCCCCCTCGGCAAACAATCGTCGAAAGAAGTTTGGAATCTTAAACGCAACAAAAAAAGCATCCGCACCCGCACCCGCACCAAACAACACGGCCACAACGATATCTCGAACCAGCCCCAAGACTCGAGAAAGCATCGTCATCACAGCGACGATTGCACTCGACTGCAACAACCCCTTCTTTTTCGAATCCCTGCTTACTTTATCCGTCACAACCCAATCCCTGCATTAACCCGATCCCAAAACATCAAATGTAAATGGCACACTCTAAAAACGGCAAAGTATACAGAGTTACTTCGACACATCCAGCCGATTAGAAAATTATTATTGACACACCCAACTAATAAAGGCATAGTGGCGCGTCAAAAATCTTTCAGTCAAAAATTCTCAGGAGTCAGACACGTGGCTAACTCTCCACAAGCTAAAAAACGTGCACGTCAGTCGGAAAAAAGCCGTCAGCGCAACGCAAGCTTACGCTCAATGGTTCGCACATACATTAAAAAAGTAAGAGCACAAATCGAAGCAGGCGATAAAGCTGCTGCGACTGCTGCTTACCAAGAAGCTCAACCTGTTATCGCTAAAATGGTTAACAAGGGCGTCTTCGCTAAAAATAAGGCAGCTCGCATTCAGAGCCGTCTTAATGCACAGGTTAAAGCACTTAATAGCTAATCCGCCATTATGCTGCTAAATAAAAACCGGCCACAAGCCGGTTTTTTTATATCCAAATTTCACTAGAAGCACAGACTACATTAGCACTAAGTTATCTCGATGTATTAACTCTTCCTCACCAAGATACCCCAAGATAGACTCAAAACTCTCAGAAGAACGCCCCACAATCTTCAGCGCCTCATCCACACTATAATTCACCAAACCGTGAGCCACCACATGACCTAACTCATCACGGCAAACCACCATCTCTCCGCGATTAAAAGCCCCTGAAACACGCCTAACACCAACAGACAACAAACTACGATTCAACTGAGACAACGCCTTTACAGCACCTGCATCCAACACCAACTCACCCTTAGCGCGCAAATGCCCTGCCAACCACTGCTTACGCGCATCCAAAGGACGAGCATCCGGCTTAAACCAGGTACCAATCTGCTGACCAGAAGAAACCTTTAATAAAACATCTTCCACTCGACCAGAGGCAACAATCGTATGCGCACCCGCCCGAGCAGCCAATCTAGCAGCACTGATCTTAGTCGCCATACCACCCCGACCTAACGCACCAGCCCCACCAGCAGCCATAGCATCCAAAGAGTCATCACTCGCTAATGTTTCGGTAATTAAATCCGCACTTGAATCCTTCCTTGGATCTGCAGTAAATAACCCCTGCTGATCCGTTAAGATCACCAACAAATCAGCCTCAACTAAGTTTGCCACTAACGCACCCAACGTGTCGTTATCACCAAACTTAATTTCATCCGTAACGACAGTATCGTTTTCATTCACAACAGCAACAGCACCAAGACGAATCAACTCGCGAAGTGTGCTTCTAGCATTGAGATAGCGTTGACGATCAGAAAGATCATCATGCGTAAGTAAAATCTGAGCAGTATGCAAACCATGACGCTGAAAGTTCGCCTCATACACCTGCACCAAACCCATTTGACCAACAGCAGCAGCAGCCTGTAACTGATGCATACTCTTTGGGCGATCAATCATCCCAAGTCGCTTCATTCCCTCTGCTACCGAACCAGAAGAAACCAAAACCACCTCAATCCCGGACCGAACCAACGCCGAGATTTGATCAACCCACGCAGCAATTGCTTTATAATCAAGACCCTGACCATCATTGGTCAATAACGCACTTCCAATCTTAACAACCCAACGATCAGATCGACCCAAGGACTCTCGAGTTTCAAATTTTGCAGTCATTTCGTTTAACGCCTACCAAACATTAAATTCCAAGCAATTAGCAATAACTCTATATAACAGAACTCTGATTAATCTATCTGACAACTAAGGGACATACACCGACTCAACGTCGTAATCATCCTCATCCCAGTCCTCATCATCAATACCTGATTCTTTATTGGCCGCTCTTGCTGCTCTGCTTTCAGCACGCTTTGCAGCCCTAAGAGCATCAACACGCTCTCGACCTTCATCCGCCATCGCATCCTGCATAGCCTTTTCAGCTTCGGCAAATTCAGGATCTGATTCAATATTCGCCTTCAACTGATCAATAAATTCCATAATGTCATAACATAACTGCTTGGTACCCTCACCATTAATAGCAGTCACCCTATGAACAGGACCTTCCCAGCCCAGCTTCTCAACTATCGAATCACACAGAGACTCACGCTCTTCTTCTGGTACCAAGTCCAACTTATTCAAAACAAGCCAACGATCACGAGCCGCCAACGTAGGACTAAACTTTTCTAACTCATGAATAATAGCGGCTGCTGATTCAGCAGGGTCAGACTCATCAAATGGCGAAACATCAACAATATGCAGCATTAAACGAGTACGAACCAAGTGCTTTAAAAAACGAATACCAAGGCCAGCTCCCTCTGAAGCCCCTTCGATCAACCCAGGTATATCAGCAACAACAAAACTTTTATACGGCTCAGGACTTACCACACCAAGATTTGGAACAAGAGTCGTAAAAGGATAATCCGCAACTTTTGGCTTCGCCTTAGAAACAGCACGAATAAAGGTTGATTTACCCGCATTAGGCAAACCAAGCAACCCCACGTCCGCCAAGACCTTCAACTCAAACTTCAAGTTACGAGCTTCACCCGGCTTACCGTTCGTAGTTTGGCGAGGCGCTCGATTAACACTGGATTTAAAACGTGTATTACCTAGCCCATGAAAGCCGCCTTTAGCAACAACCAATCGCTCTCCAGCAACAGCTAAATCACCTAACGTCTCATCCGTATCAACATCAATAATCGTAGTACCCACTGGAACCTTGAGAATAACATCCTCACCACCAATACCACGACAATCACGACCCATACCGCCCTGACCGTTCTCAGCTTTATATTTTGGCTGAAAGCGATAATCAATCAAGGTATTCAAGTTGTAGTCTGCCTCAACATAAACAGACCCACCATCACCGCCATCACCGCCATCAGGCCCGCCTTTCGGAGCGTATTTTTCTCGGCGAAAACTTAAGCAACCGTTACCACCATTGCCAGCCTCAACATAGACTTGAGCTTCATCAACAAATTTCACCGAGCACCCCCAGGACAAACCTTTAAAAAACAAATATACAAATAATATATAACAAAAAAGCCCCGCAAGCGGGGCTTTTCAGACCAACAACCACCCAAAGGCAGTGTCAGTTAAAGTTATGCAGACGCTACGATAGAAACGTATTTACGATTCTTAGGTCCACGAACTTCAAACTTAACTTCACCATCTGCAGTAGCAAATAAAGTGTGGTCTTTACCACAACCTACATTGTTACCTGCATGGAATTTTGTTCCACGCTGACGAACAATAATATTACCAGCTAGAACAGATTGGCCGCCAAACCGCTTGACGCCCAAGCGTTTGGATTCGGAATCGCGACCGTTATTAGTACTACCACCAGCTTTTTTATGAGCCATCTGATGTCACTCCTTAAAAATTGTTAACCTGAAATCGAACGATTCGATTACGCGTTAATTCCAGTGATTTTCACCTCAGTAAACCACTGACGGTGACCCATGCGCTTCATGTGATGCTTACGGCGCTTAAACTTAATGATGCTTACTTTCTTGTGACGACCGTGCTCAAGAACTTCAGCAGAAACTTTAGCTCCCTTAAGCTCAGGCTCACCAATCTGAATTGTTTCACCATCAGAAACCAACAACACTCGATCGAAATCGATTGTTGCGCCAGTTTCAACTTCAAGCTTTTCTAGCTTGATGCGGTCACCCGCTTTAACACGGTGCTGCTTACCACCGCTTACAAAAACTGCATGCATTGCATTACACTCCAAAATAATCTCGCCAATTTAAGAGGGCTTCTTATATACCTGTTTCTAAGGAGTTCACTCTGAAACCCCTATTACAGGGAGCACAAATCCTGCGGACGAGTTCGCAGGGGCGCTTATTCTATGAGCAACCAATAAAAAACTCAAGCGATATATCGCATAAAACAGTCGAATAAAACAACAACTCCGTACAAATAAGCATCAGCGCGATACAATTATTCTTAAAAGCAGCTATACTCCCGTCCTTTAGTTTTTACACAAACAATAACAACCGCTGTTCAAGAGCCAGCTTTCAATGCAAACAAACAATATATACGCCTCGGTACAAGCCGATTTTGAAGCAGTAAACCAGTTCATTCTCGGTCAGTTGCACTCCGATGTACCACTTGTTGTTAAGATAGGTCACCACATTATCGAGTCTGGCGGAAAACGAATGCGCCCGTTGCTCGCATTGCTTTCTGCTAACGCACTGGGCTATCAAGGCGACAAACACATTAAGCTGGCTACCGTCATTGAGTTTCTTCACACTGCTACTCTATTACATGACGATGTAGTTGACTCTTCGGACATGCGACGAGGCAAAACAACCGCCAATGCAAAATGGGGCAACGAACCCAGCGTACTGGTTGGTGATTTCCTATACTCAAGAGCATTCCAGATTCTTGTTGAGACCGAAAATCTATCTGTGATGCGAATTCTTTCAAACGCAACATGTGTGATTGCCGAAGGCGAAGTATTGCAATTAATGAACGTTAAAAACCCTAACGTTTCTGAACAACAATACATGGACGTCATCTACGGAAAAACAGCCAAGCTGTTTGAAGCAAGTACGGAGTGTGGCGCCCTATTAAGCACCAATGACCCTAAACTAATTAAGGCCAGTGCAGATTATGGCTTAAACTTAGGCTTAGGGTTTCAAATCATGGACGACATCCTTGATTATGAAGGCGATGCTACCACCATGGGTAAAAATGTAGGCGACGATTTGGCCGAAGGTAAACCCACCCTACCTCTCATTCAAGCAATGAAAACAGGAAGCGAAGCCGAAGCCAAGCTGATCCGACAAGCCATCCGCAAAGGTGGATTGGAAGACATTACTAAAATCCAGCAAATAGTGAATGACACAGGCTCTTTGACTTACTGCAAACAAAAAGCCCTTGAACTTGCTGACAAAGCACACGCTGCCTTAAACGCATTACCTCAAAGCGAACACACAAAATGCATGGAAGCAGTTTTAGAACTTGCCGTTGATCGCAAAGTGTAACATTGGAAAGCCAGCATAGAACTCTCTATGGGTTGACGCTTCTTGCGTACGCAATATTGTACGCACCTCAACCCATACTTCCCGCTCTTGCCTTAGAATTCAACAGCTCCAACAATACAACAGCACTCCTAACTACCGCTGTGATGCTACCACTAGCAATCGCCCCCTTAAGCTACGGCTTCATACTTGAACGGTTTCCTGCGAAATACGGTTTAATCTCCTCCTGCATTGTCATGGCTATATGCCATTTAGCCTTTTCAAATATCACCAACATCACCCAAGCCATTATTATCCGAGCCATTGAAGGCATCACCCTTCCTGTTATGCTTACATCAATAATGACACTACTGACACGAACAACCCCCAAGAATAAGCTTCAAACCACCTTATCAACGTTTATAGCCTTAACCATCGTAGGTGGCCTTGGCGGAAGAGCCATCAGCATGCTATTAACTGAATACTCTGATTGGCGCTACACCTTTTGGCTTCTAGCCCTATGCAGCCTATTGGCACTTAAACCCTTACAAAAACTGCCAGAACACAAACCACCCCACCAAAAGCCTGTAACAATCAGCCACTTGATCCAATGCGTTAAACACACCAAAAACAGGTATTTATACCCATTCATATTGATTCAATTCTTCACCATGGTTGCCATCCTCAACTTCATTCCTTTTCAAATAATGAAAACGTTCAAGCAAGACAGCTATTGGCCAATACTGTTGGTTTACAGCTTTTACATAGCAGCCATTGGAACAGCATTATTTACTATAAGAATGCGAAGAAGATTCAAGAACCTCCAAGTTATAGGAGGCGTAGGATGGCTTTTTATAACCTGCATAGGACTTTGGTGCTTTAGTTTCAATCAGCTCCCCATGTACTGCATTGGCTTTACACTGGTCTGCGGCGCCATATTTGCCAACCATTCAATCTGCAGCACCGAAGTAAATCAAAACGAAGAAGAGTATTCAGGCCTCGCCAATGGCACCTACCTTACGTTTTATTACACAGGAGGTACCCTTGGTTCAATTTTGCCTGGCATATGGATTTCACAATACGGCTGGAACACCACGCTAATCTATTTAATATGCGGAAGTATCATATCCACGATCTTGCTTGGGCTATATCATCAAGCAAAACACAAAACACGTTAATCCTTATGATAGCAAAGTGCTATTGATACCGAATCAGTGAATCGAAGTGCATTAGGTTTATCCACTTCAACCTCAGCAAACACAACCCGATCATCACCACACACCAAATCCAACAACTCAGCAGTTAAACATTCAAGCAATGCAAAGCGGTTTTCCTCTACATGTCGAATTACGGATTTTGTAATCGGTTTATAATTAAGAGCATCTTCAATTTCAACAGAATGCGTCGCACGCTCAGCCATGTAATGAATCTCAACATTTATCACCACATCCTGCTTATTATTAATTTCTTCTTCTTTAATTCCGATGTAAGTGCGCAATCTAAGGTTTTTAATTCGAATTTTTGCAAGCTGACTGACCGACATTTTATCTCCTGACAATTCAATGAATTAGGAAACTAATTCCACGAAACCCTCATCACATCACAGTCAGACAATGCAGATCAAGCACCAATCTCATACAAAGACCTCAAACAGGACATTCAGCTAAACGCATCCAAAGCTCTATCTATATAAGGCATTAGCCTCTGTTTGGTTTTAACCCTCAGTATTGTTGGCAACACCCTTTCTTGTACCCCCTTAACACCGTCTCTTAATACAGATGGTTTGGTGCTTATTACTTCATAGTCGTAATGATCGTCCTGCACACTCACCTTCTGCAACTCTGTTAACTCTCCGCTCAATAATCGAATAACAGCAAACACCTCATCCTTAACTATCAGTTCATTTGCCTCCCAATATGTATCTTCAAGCACCAAAATAAACTCATCCAGCAAATTAGTTGCCTGTGCAATGGTAATTTTTGACATCCAACACCTCCAAACTACGCCTCAAAAAAGGCAGACACATCAATTCCAAGTTATTATTAATCCTAGCAGTTCACACTAATTCTGCTGAAAACTCAGTCAAATACCGCAAAAACCTCGAAAAAAGATCAAAGAATAATCAACAACTTAAAAAGTTAAATAATTTTCATAAAAGTTGTTGACATAAATCTTCAACTCGCTAATATAGGCGGCCTCAGCGGAGGGGTGGCAGAGCGGTTGAATGCACTGGTCTTGAAAACCAGCGTGGGTTAATAGCCCACCGAGAGTTCGAATCTCTCCTCCTCCGCCATTACGTTCCTCGATAGCTCAGTTGGTAGAGCAGTAGACTGTTAATCTATTGGTCGCTGGTTCGAGTCCAGCTCGAGGAGCCATTTTATGTGGTGGGCGTAGCTCAGTTGGTAGAGCCCCGGATTGTGATTCCGGTCGTCGGGGGTTCAAATCCCCTCGTCCACCCCATTTCTTGTCTTAAATCTCAATTACCAACATTCTATACGAGATTAAGAACCTTTATTTCCTGTTAAATCCTAAACTACTCATTATGACAAATGTCATCTGATGACTGATTTACGTAAAAAGCCTCCCCTCTAACATCCAGCACACTTTTACAAACAATTCTTTCTTCAGATTTAAGACTGAGATTATCCTAGCAAAGATAACCCCATCCAAACAAAGTAACTAAGCTCTCAAGCGATCCAACAAAGCCTTATACTCGCCATCAATAACAACGCTCGTACCGAGCTTATTATCAAATAAAACGTAGGTACCGTCAGTATCCGCGATCATTTCACCCGTTTCTGCCAGTGCAATTTCCTGACGAATGATAAAACTCTTGTTGCCTACGCGTGTAATTTCAGTAGAGATGGCCAACTCCTCATGAATCAATGCCGCTCTGCGGTAATTAATGTTGATATTAACCACCACCATCGCTAAAGCTTCGCCCGTTATCTCCTCAATAACACCCTGCTCTTCAAAAAAACGCCATCTCGCTTCTTCAAGAAACTCTAAATATCGAGCATTATTTACATGCCCATAAACATCCAAATGATAACCACGAACACACAACGTTGTGGAATGACGCATAAAAAAGCCTCTTATGAAAATAAGAGGCTTACTATAGAGATCAACCGCACAAAATCAAACTACTACTGACAACTCAGTCAACAGTATTAATCCAATCTTCAAATAATTCGCGTTCCTGGGTATTGGCTTCTTCCCACCAATACCTTAAATTTTGCAACGCTGAATATTTACCTTGTGCCTGATGCGCTCGATCTTCCACCCCATGAACCACTATCTCCGATTCACCTTGAACGCCCGCCTTAATGGAGGATACTAGCTTGTTATTTTGAGGAACAAGCTGAGACACACCAATAGGTGCAACACCATACTTAGCCGCCGTCGATACCGTTTTATCACCTGTGGATTGTGCCACCATAGTGACTTCAAAGTCTTTCGCGTAGGCTTTCATTTCTTCTATGGTTGTAAACTTTGGCACTGAAATTTCGTACACATCCCCAGCCTTCATGACCTTACTCACCAAAACAATATCGGATGACACCGTCACATGATTATCCGAATCCAAATCCCATAGATTTGAATATTCCAGTACAAGTTCATTCAATCCAGGCAACAGCTTTATCTGGTAGCTATCATTTCGAATTAAAGGCAACGCACGCTTACGACTATTCACCGCTACTATGTCAATTTCTTCAGGCAATATTACTGTAGCCAATTGTGTTTCGGCTTTTGGTTCACCTTTGTAGTAATGAACCACACCATTCGTTGCTAAACACCCAGAAAGCGCCATCACTGACAATAAAATAAAAAAACAACGAATCACAGAACACCTCACCTTCACTTATTCATAAAAAGCTTATATGTGAAATCAGCCATCCACATATTCCGTTGCGAATCATATGAAAGTTTTATGACCAATATATGACACACCAAATACACTCAAACAAAGTAAACCTCTTAATCATTATGCTAATATGCGCTCCGAACAGAGAGGATCATCATGAAATTAGACAACATTCGTATCGTAATGGATCAGACCTTCCACCCTGGTAACATTGGCGCAGCAGCCCGCGCCATGAAAAACATGGGTTTATCATCACTTTACTTAATTAACCCAAAATCTTTTCCTGATGACGAAGCATCCTCTCGGGCCGCAGGCGCGTTGGATGTTTTAGAATCCGCTCATGTCGTCAGTACACTCGAAGAAGCCATTAATGATTGCAGCCTTGTGATTGGAACCAGTGCAAGGTCTAGAACCTATCCGAGACCCGTTTTAAACGCGAAAGAAAGCGCAGAAAAGCTATTTAATGAATGTGAACAAGGGCCGGTTGCCATTCTGTTTGGCAGAGAACGAATGGGGCTGACAAGCCAGCAATTGGAAGCGTGCCAATACCATACAGAGATCCCTGCGCATCCAGATTATCCAATACTTAACGTTTCCGCAGCCATTCAAATCTTCTGTTACGAAATATGGCAAGCCAATAACAATACAGCTCTAAAAGCGGAACAAGCATCTAACATTAAAGCCAGCTACCCTACCTACAAAGAAACACAAAGCTTTTACCAGCACCTTGAAGAAACCCTCACTGACACCAATTTTCTATTCAAAAACCACAAAGGTGAGGCAATGACGAGACTAAAACGACTGATAAACCGAATACGACCAGAACAGAAAGAAGTCAGAATGATTCGAGGCGCATTAAACTCCATTCAGGACGTAGTAAAGCACCAAAAAACGGAAGATAAATGAAGGCTACTTGGAAGCTTTAGATAGCTCTCTATTAAGATCCAAGAAAGGATCTCTTTCAACAACTAGGGTCTTTGCAAGCCTATCATGCAGACCCTGCTTATTTTTATCCACTGCGACCCATAGAATACCCAATCCAAAAGGTAATAGAGCAACAAAATAAGCAAAATATCGAATGAGGTATTGCAAGAAAGAAGGCCTACCTCCCGTCTTGAGATCCACCAGCTTCATATCCAAGACAATTTTTCCTGGTGTAGCAGACCAACAAAGCCAACAAACCAGAATGAACAGCATCGGGAAGACTTGATTGATAAAAACATCCAACCACCCCCAATCCATATGATTTCTGGTAGCAAAATAAGCGCGTCCAAATGCCCAAAACAAAGCAGACATTGTAATCAACGATAAGATCAGAAAATCAATCAAACTTGCAAACGCTCGTCGCTTAAACCCCACCGGCTTTAAGCCCATAATTATTTCTCTAGTAGACATAAAAGATTAACCTTCGATCACATCCAAACCAGAACAATGAAACGCTTGTGATTTCATCACAACTCGAAATACCAGCCCCTTTCTCGGCTGATTGCTGTATTGCCGATGATCTGACACAAAGACGTAATTTGCACCGATCGTTTCAGCTTGATTCACTAGAGATTGCGTAGCCTTGCGATTCAAGCTTGCAGGTTCATCGCCTATTGATTCAATCGCAGCATCCGCAGTTGCCACCAATTTTCCTTTTGGCGCACACCCCTCAGGAGGTTCAAGTTTATTTATCACCACCCCCTTAAAATCCACTTCAGGAGCCGACATCACCATACACGCAGATAAACTTAATACGGACATACCCAAAGCAAGATTGCGGATCATTCACTCTCTCCTACATATCCATCAATTCAACAATGACGGTTTTAATTATGAAACCAAAAATACCCAAACCCAGTACGGTAAAAATAATAATAGAACCAAATTTACCCGCATTAGATTTTTTGGCTAAATCCCACATGATAAAAAACATAAAACCAATAAGAACCGTTACCCCCAAAATCATAGCGTAATGTTCAATTTCTTCTGGACTCACAGTAAACCTCCATCAACCTGAGTAAAATTCGAGGCAATCATAACAAACCAAAAACAAATAACTATGTAAACACCATCAAAATCAGCAATTATTATTGAACCATCGTCACATAACCTAAATACCGCCTTTGAATTTGACGTACATACTCCACTGGTTCCTTACCTCGAACGTAACCATAGCGCGCCTTACGAGAATACTTTCTTTGAGAAAGCAGTAACATAGCTTGTTCAACATGGCCAAACCAACGATTACGGTCCCAGCCTTTTTGAGCCGCCAACCTACGAGCATCGTTCACATGGCCGTGCCCAGCATTGTATCCAGCCAAAGCAAAAAACGTGCGTTCAGCCGGTTCAACCTGCTTAGGAAAACGTTCCCGCACCCAACCTAAGTATTCAACACCAACCTTAATACTGGATTCTGGATCCAATAAGTTCTCAACATCATATTGACTTGCAGTCCTTGGTAACACTTGCATCAATCCCATCGCCCCAACATGAGACTTAGCATTAGGATTAAATCGACTCTCTTGATACATCTGAGCCACGATCATTCGCCAGTCAAAGTCATTGGCCTTGGCCGTTGGTTTTACATAAACATCATAAGGTGACAACTGACCTACATCCAACATAGGGTCTCGACCCAAATAACGACCTCGTTCCGAATCAAAGTACTTTTGCCAAGTCACATTGAAAAACAATCCTCGATAGTGCTTTTTAATGTATAAATTCAGTTTATTGAGTAATTCTTCATTGTCTTTCCTCACTGCCCAGCCATGTCCCACAGATGAAGCAATAGGGAAATACGCAACCAAATCCGGCTGATCCAATAACTCTCGAGCAGCCAAATGATCATCTACCACCGTAAAATCCACTAGGCCTTCAGCCACCAGCCTCATGATGTCCGTTTCATCTTCTATTTCCAGGTCAGCAGGTAATAACAGTTTGAAATCAGCGCCGTCTTTTTGAAGAGCCTTCAACCGTTTAAGATACGACGAACCATGTTCAACCATGATGGTATGACCACTCAGCTGATCTATAGCGGTTATCTCTAGTCCTTTGCGACCAATAAGCACTTCATCAACCACATTATAAGAACGTGTAAACTCAACCCCACGCGCACGACGAGACTCCAATTTCGCTTGAGAAGATGCCACTAAATCCCCTTCACCAGCCAACAACATATCGATCATGTCCTGACCATCAGCCACCACTACATCAAGATAAAGCTTATTGTCCATGGCAAAGCGTTTAACAAGGTCATACTCGTAACCCATCAACTCCCCACGCCACATAAAATAAGAATCCGGACTGTTTCGAGTAATCATCGTCAGGGTTTTACGTTTCTCTATTTCTGGCCAATCCCCTGTATGGAATTCTTTTGTATTTTCAATTTGATAAGCATGAATGAACTGATTCACTTTCCCTAATAAACCCTTTGCCTCAGGATGTACTGCCCAAGCAATATCTTTTGACTTACTCAGAGACCCCAAGGATTTAACTGGCAATCCTGTAAGCAACCACTCACCAACATTCCCATCCACTACGGTTGCCGTATATTTGCCTTCAATAACATCATCCACCAACTCTTGAGGACTCGCAGAGGATGCTTTCTCAACAATATTCCACCCCGGTTCAGCGACCTTCTTTAGCGTCTCACTAAAAGAAGAGTTCATTGGAACAACCACTGAACCTAGTGCCAAATCGTGTACTTGCTCAAACTCTGCCGATTGAGCAACCACCAACCATTCTTCTGCATGATCAACAGGCACAGTAAAATCTATAACTTGAGAACGCGCATCTGTGATTGTCATGTTTGCCACTATCACGTCTGCTTGCCCGCCCAAAAGAGACGATGTCAATTCAGAAAATTGGTCCACATAGACCCATTGAATTTCAAGATCATTACGCTCCGCAAAGCTGGTTATCATCGCGCGGTAATAATTGGACGGCGTTTTTTGACGAGGTAAAAACTGGTATTCATCCCAACGGGGACTGACAACACGAAGGACACCACTTAACTTTATGGCATCAAGATCTCGAACTGACGATGAGTCTACTAACGGGCTGTTAGTAATAAGGGGATCCTGAGTAACGGCATCCGAGCTTAATTGGTTCGATTCATTTGAATCACAACCAATTAAAGTCACCATTCCAAGTATCAGTAATAAACGAGTAAACATGCTCAGCATCCTTGTTTATAAGCAAACTGTATTCAACAAATGCTGAATATAGATGAAAACTTAAGCAGCGAGCAATTCTAAAATACAGAGGAAGGAATCAACGGCCGGGCTTGGAAGGCGGCGCCGACAAAGGAAAACTTGAAACATTACCTCCTTTTGCTTCGGTCACTTTCACTGAACCTTCTTTTTCCACTTCATCAATTCGAATAATGGACTGCATTGGGATATAGCTGCGCTTAACGCCTGCGAACTCCCCTTTCAGCTTTTCTTCGCTTGGATCCACCAATAACTGACTGCGCTCGCCGAACAAAAACTCTTCAATTTCAATAAAGCCCCAAAGCTCGCTCTGAAAGATCTTTCCAGCATAAACCTCAAACACTTCATCTTGATTAATAAATATTACTTTAAAAACAGGCGTATTTTGCATTTCATCCACTATGTTATTGAACTCTCATCAATCCAGCAAAGGGCTGCAAACTATAACATACTTCAGTCGAAATTCCGACCAGTTCACTAGGATTTGCACTCAGCCTCAAGTACAATAGCGCGCCTTAAATAACACGAAAGAACAACAGCACAACGCTGAATTCGGTCAACAAAGCTGGCTTGTATAGCCCAGCACACAGCAACAGGTAAATTTCATGGCGACTAAGAAGTTATTCATTAAAACCCACGGCTGCCAAATGAACGAGTATGACTCGTCACGAATGGCCGATCTTTTGGGCGATAGCCATGAAATGGAAATGACCGATAACGAATCAGAAGCGGATGTTCTGTTATTAAATACCTGCTCCATTCGAGAAAAGGCGCAAGAAAAAGTATTTCACCAACTGGGTCGTTGGAGAAAGTTAAAAACCAAAAATCCTGACGTAGTCATTGGCGTTGGGGGCTGTGTAGCAAGTCAAGAAGGTCACGCGATTCAAGAACGTGCTCCGTTTGTCGATATGATTTTTGGCCCTCAAACTCTCCACCGTTTGCCAGAAATGATTGAATCCAGCAAAGACGGCGAAGTGGGCATCGTAGACATTAGCTTTCCTGAAATTGAGAAGTTTGACCACCTCCCTGAACCAAAAGTCGATGGACCAAGCGCCTTTGTCTCCATCATGGAAGGCTGTTCAAAATACTGCACCTTTTGCGTTGTACCCTACACTCGAGGCGAAGAAGTCAGCCGACCGTTCGATGATGTGATTGCTGAAATAGCACACCTTGCCGGACAGGGTGTAAGAGAAGTAAATCTTCTAGGACAAAACGTGAATGCATATTTGGGTGAAATGCACGACGGTAGAACAGCGGATTTAGCTGAGCTGATCACATTCGTAGCCGCCATTGAAGGAATTGATCGAATTCGATATACAACGTCTCATCCCGTTGAATTCAGTGAAAGCCTAATCAATGCGTATGCAGAAGTACCTGAGTTAGTGAGTCATCTTCATTTGCCAGTACAAAGCGGTTCAGATCATATTCTGATGCAAATGAAACGAGGACACACAGCCCTCGAATATAAATCAAAAATCCGCAAGCTACGAAAAATACGTCCAGATTTAAGCCTGTCCTCAGACTTCATCATTGGCTTCCCCGGCGAATCTCAATTTGATTTTGAGCAAACAATGAAGCTCATCGAAGAGGTTGGTTTTGATCACTCTTTCAGTTTCATCTATAGCGCAAGACCAGGAACGCCGGCATCCGACTTGCCAGATGAGACACCAGAAGAAGAGAAGAAGAAGCGTCTAAGCATTTTGCAAACGCGCATATTACAAAACGCGAGTCAAATTAGCAGACAAATGGTTGGCACAACCCAAAGCATTCTAGTAACGGACGTATCCAAACGCGATCCAGGGCAACTTCAGGGCCGTACAGAGAACAACCGAGTGGTGAACTTCCGCAGTGACAATCATGACCTCATTGGCAAGTTTGTCGACGTATCAATCCATGATGCGCAGCCTAACTCCCTGCGAGGCACGCTCATCACACCTTGTAACCCTCGCTAATCATTACGCGAAGGAGCAAACTTTCATTGCTCCTTCGTGACTCTCCTCCGTTAACAACTATAATTAAAGTCAGGTTGACACTTCTCATCGGTAGGGTGTTATCCTTTCGTACAAATTATTAACTACAACCGGAGTCGTCTTGAGCACTCAAACTCGCAGCCTATCTCTAGAACCTGATAATGCAAAGCACCTAGCCAACTTATGTGGCCAGTTCGATCGTCACCTTAAACAGCTTGAAAAGCGCCTAGAAGTCTCCATCCGAAACAAGGGAAACCTGTTTCAAATCAGCGGACCAGAAAAACCAACAAACTCTGCCTGCGATATCATCAACCATTTATATCGAGAAGCTCAAAACGGCACTGAAATCACCCCGGACTTGATTCATTTGTTCATTCAAGAAAGTGGGATGGACAGAATTGAGGAAGGAAAAGAAGAACTGTCTTCCGAAATTATCAAAACTCCCAAGGCCTATGTTAAGCCTCGCGGCAAGAACCAAAAGTATTATGTCGATGCAGTTCGAAAGCACGACATCAATTTTGGCGTTGGCCCAGCGGGAACCGGTAAAACCTACCTTGCTGTCGCATGTGCTGTTGAAGCTTTGATGAACGACGAAGTTCGTCGAATTCTTTTAGTTCGACCCGCCGTTGAAGCAGGTGAGAAACTGGGGTTCTTACCTGGAGACTTGTCTCAGAAGATCGATCCTTATCTACGACCGCTGTACGACGCCCTCTATGAAATGCTGGGTTTTGACACGGTTGAAAAGCTCATCGAACGAAACGTCATTGAAGTTGCCCCCTTGGCTTATATGCGTGGAAGAACATTGAATAACTCCTTCATCATTCTTGATGAGAGCCAAAATACAACACGTGAACAAATGAAAATGTTCTTAACCCGAATTGGATTTGGCTCCACGGCGGTTATTACCGGCGATGCAACTCAAATAGACTTGCCTAGAGGGTCCAGCTCTGGCCTCCTGCACGTTATAAATGTGCTTAAAGACGTCAAAGGCATCAGCTTCACACATTTCATATCTAAAGATGTTGTACGCCACCCGCTTGTTCAACGTGTTGTTGAAGCTTATGAACGCTTTGAAGACCAGCAAGAAACCAACGAGAACAAGAAGACGATAAAAACGGCTAACTAATACCATTTACCTAAAAACGACGCATTAAATTTATGGCAATAATTGATTTACAGAATGCCTGTGACCAATCAGGCATCCCAGAAGAAGAGCGGTTTCAAGAATGGGCAGATCTTGTCTTAGAGAGCAGAACAGAAGAAACTGAGCTCACTATACGCATTGTAAACCCAGATGAGAGCCAAGAACTTAATCACCAATACAGAGGAAAAAACAAGTCCACTAATGTCTTGTCTTTTCCTTTTGAAGCGCCAAATAACCTGCCGGACTTTCCTCTCATTGGTGATTTGGTTATTTGCGCAAGCGTAGTAGAACAAGAAGCTAAGGATCAAGGCAAACCGCTCCATAATCATTGGGCCCACATGGTAATCCACGGCATACTTCATTTACTGGGTTATGATCACATTGAAGACGAAGATGCAGACAGAATGGAACAACTGGAAATTGATATGCTTTCTAAGCTGGGGATTCCAGATCCTTATCAGGAAATATAATTAATCTATTCTTGCCAAATCAATTGAATACAGGCTAGGATTCGGTTTATCTCCTTTCGCCACGAAAAACCATGAACGAAGACCAACAAAACGACGCTCACAGTAGCAAGCCCACGTGGCTTGAAAAAATAACGAAACCCTTTACTCAACCTCAGGAACCTGAATCGAGTAAAGACCTCAAGGAACTTCTTCGTGGAGCTCATAACAGAGGTCTGTGCGATGCGGAAGCCCTATCCATTATGGAAGGTGCCCTTCAAGTGGGTGATATGCACGTTCGGGAAATCATGGTTCCTCGATCTCAAATGACCTTTATCAAGGCATCTCAAACGCCTTCTGAGATATTACCGGTCATTATTGAATCACAGCATTCTCGATTTCCTGTGCTAGGCGATGGTCAAGATGATCTTCTGGGCATCCTATTAGCCAAAGACTTCCTTCCCTATCTAGCGAACGATAACTTAGAACGCTTTAATATCAAGGATGTACTGAGACCGGTTAATTTTGTTCCTGAAAGTAAGCGCCTGAATACATTACTGCGAGAATTCAGAACGGATCGCTATCACATGGCGATAGTAGTCGACGAATACGGAGGGTTAGCAGGCTTAGTAACCATTGAAGATGTATTGGAGCAAATCGTTGGCGATATTGAAGATGAAACCGACATCGAAGACGATGAAAGTAACATCAGACCAATGGACGATTCAGAAAGCTTCATGGTAAACGCATTAACAACCATTGATGATTTTAACGAATACTTCGAAAGCCAATTCAGCGACGAAGAGTTCGACACAATCGGAGGGATTGTTACCAACGGCTTCGGGCACCTCCCCGAGCGAGACGAATGCGTCCAACTTGAAGAGTTTTCGTTCAAAGTATTAAACGCTGACAACCGTCAAATACGTCTATTGGAAGTCTCAAAATTAAGTGAATAGAGACTAATAGAAAACAGCCCTTAAGACTCAATACCACTGCAGATGGGTAACCAGGTGTTTAAACAAGCAATAACAAGTAATGCATTCACTGCTTTCACAAAACACCTTACGGCCCCTAACTTGAATGCAGTGAAGCTCGTTGTCGCGTTTCTGGCCGGTGCAATATTACCTCTGTCCTTTGCTCCGTTTGATTATTGGCTTTTTTCCATAGTCTCCCTAGTAGCCTTCCAATTATTATCGTCCGGCTTATCACCGAAACACGGTTTTAAAATAGGCTGGAGTTATGGATTCGGGGTGTTCGCCGCTGGCGCTTCATGGGTCTATGTATCCATTCATGAATACGGCTTCGCTCCTGTCCCCCTTGCCTTATTACTGACGTTCTTATTTACCTTTCTTCTTGGTTTATTCTTCGCCCTACAGGCTTACACATACAGCCGATGGTTTGACCGTAAAGGATGGAAATCCATAATTGCATTTCCGGCGGTATGGGTTCTATTCGAATGGTTTCGAAGCTGGTTTCTTACTGGATTCCCTTGGTTATATTTAGGCTATGGCCATTTAGATAGCTGGTTAGCCGGGTGGGGGCCCATTTTGGGGGTATTCGGCATTGGCTACTTTGTCGCCCTAACGGCAAGCACTCTGGTCCTTGCAATTAAACATAAAGATTGTGGTCCAAAGACAATTCCTTTTGCATTGGCACTTTTATTCTGGGTCGCAGGTGGTTTATTAACACAGGTTCAATGGACTACTGACGCAGAAAAAATTTCTGTAACGTTAATGCAAGGCAACATTCCCCAAGAAAAGAAATGGCTCAATGAATATCGACCAATGAGTTTGAATACCTACCGCCAACTCAATCAAAACGTTAACAGTGACTTGATTATCTGGCCTGAAACCGCAATACCGTACTTTAAACATCAAGTTACGGATTGGCTCCAAGAAACCCAATCATCGCTTCGACCCAATCAAGGACTTATCACCGGGATTCCATATTATCTTCCTGAGTCACCGAGAAATAACCCAATATTGCATAACTCCGTCATTGGGCTTGGGGAAGCAAGTGGAATGTACCACAAGCAAAAGCTCGTTCCATTTGGCGAGTATGTTCCATTACAAGATATGCTAAGGGGGCTTATACAATTCTTTAATTTACCTATGTCTAACTTTAGACCAGGACCGACTCAACAATCCCCTCTTAAATTTAAAGACACGCTTTTCTGGCCTGCTATCTGTTATGAAATCGCCTATCCATCGTTTATCGCAAACAATATCAATCAAGACAGTTCTCAAAGTAACGTAATTATTACCATCAGCAATGATGCGTGGTTTGGTGATTCATTAGGACCAAAACAACATCTTCAAATCGCTCAAATGCGAGCACTTGAAAATAGCCGTTATGTTATTAGAGCGACAAACACGGGTTTAACCGCAGTGATTGACGAGAAAGGAGCCATTAAATACAGCCTGCCTGCTTTCATAGCCGGAGGGCTTAATGCAACGGTCTCCCCTCAAGTAGGTTTAACACCTTACAGTCGATGGGCGGACGCCCCAATTCTAGTACTGCTTTTGCTCAGCTTGCTGGCCACCAAAATTCATCTTAAATTACCGTCAAAGAAAGTATCAGAACAAACCACTCTAACTGAGTGATAAAGATCTTTAATTCTGATCAAAGCAAGCCTAATTTTACCGCTTTACTATAGTCTTCAAACCCTGATTTGAGTTAGACTTACTCTCTTTTTGGCATCTCCTAATACACACTGATCGGAATCATAATGGAAGAGCAATATAACCCCCATAAAATCGAAACAGAAGCGCAATCTTTCTGGGAAACAAATAAGAGCTTTAAAGCTGTTCATGACGAAAGCAAAGAAAAGTTCTACTGCCTATCGATGTTCCCTTACCCAAGCGGTCGCCTTCATATGGGGCATGTTCGAAACTATACGATTGGTGATGTAATTTCCCGTTACCAGAAGATGCTCGGTAAGAACGTTCTTCAGCCTATGGGTTGGGACTCATTTGGCCTTCCTGCAGAAAATGCTGCAATTAAACACAATGTAGCACCAGCCAAGTGGACTTACGAAAACATTGAATACATGAAAGACCAGCTTAACCGACTTGGGTTTGGTTATGATTGGGATAGAGAAGTAGCGACTTGTAGCCCTGAATACTATAAATGGGAACAGTGGTTCTTCACTGAGCTGTATAAAAAAGATTTAGTTTATAAAAAAACATCAGCCGTAAATTGGTGCCCTCACGACCAAACAGTTCTAGCAAACGAACAAGTAATCGACGGCTGTTGCTGGCGCTGTGATACTCAAGTTGAACGTAAAGAAATCCCTCAGTGGTTTGTAAAAATCACAGACTACGCTGATGAGCTAATTGATGACCTAGACAAGCTGGACGATTGGCCTGACACCGTAAAAGCCATGCAGCGTAACTGGATTGGTCGTTCTGAAGGCGTCGAAATGACGTTTAAAGTAAAGGACAGCGATCAAGAGATTGAGATCTACACTACTCGACCAGATACAGTAATGGGCGTGACGTATGTCGCCATTGCCGCTCAACACCCGCTAGCACTTGCTGCAGCTGAAGGAAACGCTCAGTTAACAACGTTCATCGATGAATGTAAAAAGCAGGCTACTGCAGAAGCAGACATGGCAACGATGGAGAAGAAAGGTGTGGATACCGGCTTAATTGCGATCCATCCTATTACTGGTGAAGAAGTGCCTGTTTGGACAGCCAACTTTGTTCTGATGGATTACGGCTCGGGCGCAGTTATGTCTGTTCCTGGTCACGATGAACGTGACTATGAGTTTGCTAAATCGTTTGGTCTGAACATAAAGCAAGTCATCACGTCACCCGATGACAGTGAAGTATCAATTGAAGAAAGCGCGTTCACAGAAAAAGGCACGCTTATTAATTCAGGCGACTTTGATGGCTTAAGCTCACAGGAAGCCTTTGAAAAAATCGCAGCTTGGCTTGAAAGTCAAGGTAAAGGTAAGAAGACCATCAACTACCGTCTTCGTGATTGGGGTGTAAGTCGTCAGCGTTATTGGGGGACTCCTATCCCTATGATGTATGACGAAGCAGGAAACGAAATCCCTGTTCCAATGGAAGACTTACCCGTTAAATTACCTGAAGATGTGGTAATGGATGGTGTTCAGTCTCCTATTAAAGCCGACCCTGAATGGGCTAAATCAGAACATAACGGTCAACCTGCATTCCGTGAAACAGATACTTTTGATACCTTCATGGAATCATCTTGGTATTACGCTCGCTACTGTTCTGCTGGAAACGACCAAGAAATGCTCGATAAGGAAGCTAACTACTGGCTACCTGTAGATCAATATATTGGTGGTATTGAGCACGCGATTCTTCACCTTCTTTATGCCCGCTTTTTCCATAAGTTATTACGAGATGCTGGTTTTGTTGAATCGGACGAGCCTTTTAAGCGTCTACTTTGCCAAGGTATGGTAAACAAAGACGGGACCAAGATGTCTAAATCCAAAGGCAACACTGTAGACCCTCAAGAAATGATTGAGCAGTACGGTGCAGATACTGTCCGTTTATTCATGATGTTCACAGCACCTCCTGAGCAATCATTGGAATGGAATGACGCTGGTGTTGATGGAGCTCATCGCTTCCTTAAACGTTTATGGAAAGCAGTTCATACTCATACTCAAGGTGCTGCTGTTACGTCGGCCATTGACGTCGATGCACTTACCAAAGCACAGCAAGATCAACGTCGTAAAACACATGAGACCATCCAGAAAGTAACGGATGACATGGGCAGACGTCAAACATTCAATACAGCAATTGCAGCGGTAATGGAATTAACAAATACCATTACAAAGTTTGATGTCATTACAGACCAAGATAGAGCGATTCAGCAGGAAGCGCTTGAAGCAGCTGTTCTTCTTTTATCTCCGATTGTTCCACATGCAACTCATGCGATGTGGCAAGCACTTGGTCATGAAACAGCGGTAATGGACGTTGACTGGCCTTCTTTCGATGAGAGCGCCCTAGTGAAGTCCGTCATTCAGGTAGTTATTCAAGTGAATGGCAAAGTACGAGCTAAGATTGAAGTCTCACCTGATGCATCAAAAGATGAAATCGAAGCAAGCGCACTTGCCGACAGCAATGTTAAGAAGTTTACCGATGACAAGACAATCCGAAAGGTAATTGTGATTCCAGGTAAATTAGTTAACATAGTAGCAAACTAAGCCAAAACGATAAGCCGGAAACCCCGGCTTATCCATTCTTGTCTTTCAGCAAACAAGGTATTTCTTAATGGCTGCTTCTAAAACACTGCAATTAAATAAACTCGCATCAGTGTTACTTCTGTCTTTAGTTATTACAGCGTGCGGCTGGCAACTTAGAGGTTACCATTCAGGGACCGTTCCAATAAGCCAGATCAGCGTCGACTTTGAAAAAATTAACAATCCAGCATTTACCAAAGTTTTCCGTGATACTCTCGCAAATGAATACCAAGTCTCAGTTTCAGAAGATGCAGATATTAGGGCCAGTATTTTAGGCGTTAGTGAAAGCAAACGAGCGTCTTCAAAAGACAGAGATGGCGATGTTTCTGAGTATGAGCACACGATTGTACTTAGAGTATCAACCACAACATCGAACCAAGAAATGCCTTTGCAGCAAAATTTCACGAACATACGCAGACAAAGCTATAACGAAGACAACTTACTGTCATCCGATATGCAAGAAAAAAGAGCTAAGCGAGAGATGTATCAAGAGCTTACTCGTCAGTACGCGAGCTACTTGTCACGCCAGCTTTCTTCTACGACTAGTAATACAGAAGAACAATGATCTTAAAACACACTCAATTATCTCAGCATTTAGGGAGTAATCTACTCCCTATCTATCTCATTCATGGAGATGAATCGCTCATCGTTGAAGAGTCTCAGGACTTAATTCGCCAAGCGGCAAGGAAACGGGACTACAGTGAACGAATTGTCTTCGATATTGAAGGCAACTTTAATTGGAACGAGTTTTCTTCTGAAGCTCAAGCCTTATCATTGTTCTCTCAAAGAAAGATCATTGAAATACGATTAAACACAGGCAAAGTCTCTGATAAAGGTAAAGCACTGGAAGAGTTTTGTGATACCGCTGACGGAGACACCGTCGTTATCATTACTTCTCCTAGGTTAGACAAGAACGTTCAAAAACAAGCATGGTTCAAGAAAGTAGAAAAGATCGGGGCTTCCTCAATTATTTGGCCTCTTAAAACCAGAGATATTCAAGAATGGTCTTCATTGCATTGCCGTAAGCAAGGCAAGACAATTCAATATGACGCCTTACAGCTCCTGTTAGAAAAGACCGAAGGTAACCTCCTGGCAACAAAGCAAGAAATAGATAAACTCTGCATTTCCATTGATGGTAACGACATCAATCTCGAAACGATGATGCACTCCATTGCAGACAGCGCTAGGTACACGGTCTTTGATTTAAGCGATAACTGTTTAAAAGGTGACGTGGCTATGGCTGCTCACGTATTCAATCATTTAAGATCAGAAGGTTCCGAATTACTGGCGCTATCAGGCTTAATGACGCGAGAAATCAGAGCATTAAACTCTCTTATTTACTACAGCCAATCAATGTCTATAGAACAAGCGTTCTTAAAAGCAAAAGTATGGAAAAACAAACAAGGGATTTACAGAACCGCCGTTAATAGACTCAGTAAAGCGAAGCTAGAGAACCTATTAAAAGCATCAAGTAACCTAGATCTTGCAGTGAAAGGCATGTCCGACGAAAAACCCTGGCATTTATTCTTCGAAATATGCATGGCTCTTGCAGGTAACCAACATTTAAAGATGAGAAAAACAGGTTAACGTTTTTTAAACGCCACCTTTTTTAAACCCATCTTTGTGAACTTAAAACGACAGGCTTTAGAAGCCTCATAAAGCGTCGTATTAAACTTCCCAAACTTCAACTCAATACCAGGAAAAGATTCACCATATACTGACAAGGAAACCTTCTGAACCAAATCAGTATAGTTATAATTCATTGTCTCAAATCGTGATTTCAAGTCTTTAGCGTCACTACGAATATTAGCGATCACACCCGAGAAATGATCAATTTTTTTCTGATCGCCTTTTTCTGTGAATTTATCAAGTTGGATCATACACCTTGCTAAAGTATCTTGCTTATCCATGAGCTGGGTCTTAATTGATTCTAGCTCAGCTTTCAACTTATCAACGTCTGTCCCCAGATTGATATGAGATGGGACATAAGAATCAGAGCCTAAAATACCTACAGATACAGAGCTTCTTACATTTGCAGAACCACCAATAAGCCTGGCACTTCTCTTCATTGGGCCACCAACATTAAGCTCTTCACAATCAGTAATAACACAGTTCAATAACTGGTCACGAACATTAACGCTGCCTCCTGCCTTAATAACTACATACTGTAGATATCTCGCTTCAATATCTCCACCGGCCTCCATGTGTGCTGAGAACTCAGACGTTCTTTCGTGTGCATCAGCGCCCTCCATTTTTCTGCCAAGAACACCTTGCTTAATAACGATATTCCCCCCAGCTTTTAGAGTCGCTGATTCAACAAGGTCTCGCACATGAATATCACCTGTTACATCAACGATTAAGCCGTCTCTGACAGGCCCCTGAATCATAACCGTGCCATCAAATTCAATATTTCCAGTTGTTAGATCAACCGTTCCAAGAACCAAGATATCATCAACCCGAACAACGTCTTTCATTTTCATAGGTACGCCTTTACGCGTAGCGATCAACTCATTCGGGTTTGTTTCTGACACTTCAACACCTTCAGCCACCTCAAAGGGGATATTTGGAGGCGCAATCGACTGAATAAATTCACCAAAGACATTTACACCATCATCACTCTTCCTTGAGGGTGTTCTTACCATTACAACATCACCAGGAGAGACAGTTTCTATTTCTCCAAGGTCATACATATCTGTCGTACCATCTTCTCGCTCAACTGGCTGTAATTCTCGGTCTTGGAAAGGCGTAACAGACCAATTGAACTCACATTGAATACCACTCTTTGCAGGAGTCCCTTTTGCAACGACAACAGTAGACTGCACACCCGGCGCAAGAGTACAGGATTCAGAACAATACGCTCGGATATTTTGGAGCTGAATCCCTTCAACAACACCTTGCTTCTTTAAATAGGCAAGAATAATCTTTTCCGATGGGTTGTTACCACCAAATGCGGAAGTAATGACCAAGGAGGCCGAGAGACGGTCTGAACTGACCTCTAAATGCAGAGACGCACTTTTACGGTCAGCGACCTTATAACGAAATGTATTAGGAGCTTGACCGTCAGCATGTGCAGCTTTACTTTTAGTAAAATCAACGATGGCTTGCTTGACTAGATCTTCACGAAATAAACAAGCAGATAAGGCAGATGACTTATATGCAGATTCTATATCTTGTACCGTGGGTGGTATCCCTTCTAACGGTAATAAAATCTCCACGGACTTTTTATCTTCCGTGAGCTCAAAATCAAACGTCTTTGAAATTTCCTTTTCTTCCACAAACAAACCCCAAGCTAAGTCAAAAGTCTGAATACCTTAATGAACAACATTAGACTAAAACGGACATCTTTTCATGTACCAAACCTAATGTTCTCCCTATAGGTATTTAACGGCACTCTGTAAGAATTACTTAACAGGGAGTAGCACTTTAATGATAAAAGTAAGATATAGACACTATTCCTATAGAACTTAGCACTCAAAACACTTAAGTTTTGTACAAAATAAAACGATGAAACCTAGCTGAAATAACTTTAAAACAGGCTCAAACCTTTAATTTATTTAATCACTTTTCTTCAGGCAATAAAAAAGCCCGAACGCGTGAGCGATCGGGCTTCTGCTATACCATAAGGTATAAATAAGGCGCTTGACGATGACCTACTCTCACATGGGGAGACCCCACACTACCATC
>JADFAD010000011.1 GCA_015665455.1 Oceanospirillaceae bacterium
CGGATTTAAGTCTTGCACGATAAAGTAAAGCCCTCATACAATCCCCTTAATAAGTGCCAGAAGCGGCATCGTCCAACAGAAGTTTATACGCCAAGCTTCGCACGGCGCATAAACTCTAAACTGTTATACGAAATAATATATGTACGATGAATCGATTAAGGTGCTGACAGAATTAGCACGAAATAACCCAGAGCAATCTAAGGAAATTGGACAGGCTATCGGCTTATTGAATTTCTGTAAAAAGCATAATATTTCGAAGACTGATAGGGTTCATGCTTTACCTGATACATCAGGAGCTTTTAGCTACTTTACAGTAGTCGAATGCAATGAACTGGGCGATGAAGTTAAGCCTGTAAATGATAAGGCCGGTGGTGCTTTGGAAATATTGCCTGAATCACTAATAATTGAGCAAATATAATGAAGGCTGCATCGTATAACAAAGCAAGGCACAACCGCACAGCAAGCTGTGCTGGACTCGCTCATTCTTCGCTCGCCTGTGCTCGCGGGCGTTATATTTTTAAGTTAAGTTTCGCATCTTTTAAAAGGATTTATTCATGGCACAAGTACCTAGCATTAAGACTTTAATAATCAAAAACTTTGGATGTATTGGAAGTGATGCTGTCGAATTAGATATTGATAATATTGTGGTTTTAGTTGGGCCTAACAATGCGGGAAAAAGCACTATTCTTAAGGCTTATGAGGCTGTTACTGATTGCCTTAAATTAGAACAAGACGACTTTCATAATAAACAGGTTAGTGTAGATAATTATCCTGTAATAGAAGTTCACTCAGTTGCTGTTGAAGAAAACAAACCTGGAGACGAGTGGTGTTTAGCTATCGGCGACGGTACCTTTTTAATTAAAGAGAGATGGACATGGAAAGCTACTAATAAGGAACCAGAGAGAGTTGGCTTTAATGTTAGGTTAGATAGATGGGCGGAAGCTGGTGATAGAGAAAAAATGCCTTGGGGTGTCAATAATGTAGCAAAAGCTAGAAGACCAAAGCCCCATAGAGTTAACACATTCGATGACCCAGAGGTACAGTCAAAAGCTATTACTTCGCTTTTAAAAAGTTTACTCGAAGAAAGCATTCAAAGCATCAAAGAAAATGATGATGATGAAAAGACAAAGTATGAAGTAATAGTAGATAATTTGAAATCTCTTAGAGACTTGTCAAAAGTTACGCAGCAGGAGAGTATCCAAGGGTTAGAAGGAAGTGCAAATGAAATTATTAGTCAGATTTTTCCAAGCCACGAGTTAAAAATAACGGCCCCTGAAAGCTCTGCACCAATAAAAATTGACCTTCTTGGAAATGAATTTACGATAGAAATGGGAGCTATTGGAGGTCTTACTTTTCCTTTAGAAAAGCAAGGGAGTGGAAGTAGAAGAACTGCATTATGGACTATTTTGAAATTGCTAGCAGATAAAGGTGTTCGTGCAAAAAATGCAGGGAAAACGGCAAAGGCTCACCATGAACCTGTTGGCCCCAATACTTCTCATGTGTTATTACTCGATGAGCCTGAAGTAAGTCTTCATCCTTCTGCTACTGAAATAGCTAGGGACGTACTTTATTCCTTGCCAGACAATGAAAATTGGCAAATTATGGTGGCTACACACTCCCCAAGCTTTATTGATCTCACAAAAGATCATACTACCATCATTAGGGTTGACAAGAACCTAGATGATCGTATCGAAACTACCACTTTATTTAGGCCTGAATCAACTCAACTTGATAATGATGACAAAGAAAACTTGAAACTTATCAACCTATTTGACTCACATATATCTGAAGCCTTTTTTGGTGGTAAAGTATTAGTTGTTGAAGGAGATACAGAGTATTCAGCTTTTAACTATATCAAGAGTAAAGAGTTAGAAGATGGAAATAACGCTTACCACGATTTAAACATTATTAGAGCTAGAGGTAAGGTAACTGTTGCATCAATGATGAAAGTCCTAAATCACTTTGGAAAAAAATATTATGCTCTCCATGATACTGATATTCCAACTGTCGAATCTAAGAGAAGAAACAAAGAGCTAAGTACTGCAGACGCTATTGTTTATGATAAATTCACTATGGTAAATCCAGCTTGGAGCAACAATGAAAAAATTTTGGCTCAAATGACAGACAGCTCTAGAGTTGTAGCTTCTGTTATTAACTTTGAAGATGCATATTTTGATGAAACAGTAGGAAGTGATAAGCCTGAAAACTGCATTAATCATATTAAATCAGAACCAGAAATGTACAGCAGAATAAAATCATTACTTGATGGGATTCTTGAATATAATGAAGCAACTTTGCCACAAGGGGCTTTAACTTGGTCTGATATGACAGAGTTAAATGAGATTGTTCAAGCTAGAATCAATTCTGTAACCATAAATAGCGAAGTATAAAATATAGTACTTGGAGTTTTACAGTGAGCAGATATAGCCCTACTGAGCGTATTGGTATAAATGCGGTTGAAAGCATTATTGTTAGAGATTTAGGTTGGATTTTCAGAGACCAGCCTATTTGTGATCAAGGTATTGATGCTCATATAGAAACAGTCGATAGTGGTAACCCTACGGGTAAGCTTATTGGTGTTCAGGTGAAATCGGGGAAAAGTCACTTTCGAGAAACTGAAAATGGATATGTATATTATGGCACTCCAACTCATCTGGAATATTGGCTATCATACTCACTTCCTGTGATTCTCGTTGGGTATTTGCCCGAGCAGGATAAAACCATTTGGATTCCAATTACAAAGAATAATGTGGAGTACACTCCCAAAAATTGGAAAGTAACAATTCCTAAAGAAAACACACTTACAAAATCCTCTGAACAAGATTTATATCAATTAGTAAGAGGGACTCCCGAAGAAGTTCGTTATAAGAACTTAATGCTTAATCTTGAAAACATGAAATTTTTAGATTCTGGAGGTCGACTTCTGATATATAAGGAAGAATGGATAAATAAGGGGTTAGGTCGAGGTAAATTAGAATTAATAAAGCAAGATAACCAAGGTAATGAAGAAGTAATTGTTTCTGATTTTAATTGGTATACAGGGATGTCAGTAGAACAATTAGTTAATCGTATCTACCCTTGGGTAAATGTAAGTATTGATGAGGGCTATTATGATACTCACTTTGACCAGTCTTTCTATTCTATGTTTAGTGATTCTTACAAGACCAATCACAAACTTTACCCTTATGAGGTGGAATCAGGAGAAGTTGCATATTATCGACTTGAATTATCACTAAACACTTTAGGGCGTTCGTTTTTAAAAGTAGCTGATTTTATTGGTGAATGAAAATATAACTGCAAAACAATGGACATCCACTTTAAGAAAACATCCAATCCATTACCTCGCAACCAACAAACCTTTGCTTCAAATCTCAGTACAAGCCAGCAATCAACCCAAAATCCCTCAAAAATACAGATTTCAGACACAACAAAGCCTCAGCGAATGCTAAGTAATAAATGTTGGGTGGAAAATTAAATCAGGAGATCCGCAGTCGTTTATGACCAAGCAATTGGCTAACCTGCCTCATCTTATCTAAAGCACCCGCAAAGGTTTTATAGGATTTCTCAAATCCCTTGGACAGCTTCAGCCATTCTTGTTGGTCTATACTCAGGCGATCTAAAATAGGAGGCAGTGTACTTGATAACTCCCCGCGTTTGTCTTCTCTGATTATACGACCCGTCCAATCAACAAGCGCAAGATAATCCGTTAACGGGATGGGTAAGCCTTTCTTGAATTCATAAACAAAACAATGGACATCCACTTTAAGAAAACATCCAATCCATTACCTCGCAACCAACAAACCTTTGCTTCAAATCTCAGTACAAGCCAGCAATCAACCCAAAATCCCTCAAAAATACAGATTTCAGACACAACAAAGCCTCAGCTGCAAAACAATGGACATCCACTTTAAGAAAACATCCAATCCATTACCTCGCAACCAACAAACCTTTGCTTCAAATCTCAGTACAAGCCAGCAATCAACCCAAAATCCCTCAAAAATACAGATTTCAGACACAACAAAGCCTCAGCGAATGCTAAGTAATAAATGTTGGGTGGAAAATTAAATCAGGAGATCCGCAGTCGTTTATGACCAAGCAATTGGCTAACCTGCCTCATCTTATCTAAAGCACCCGCAAAGGTTTTATAGGATTTCTCAAATCCCTTGGACAGCTTCAGCCATTCTTGATGGTCTATACACAGGCGATCTAAAATAGGAGGCAGTGTACTTGATAACGCCCCGCGTTTGTCTTCTCTGATTATACGACCCGTCCAATCAACAAGCGCAAGATAATCCGTTAATGGGATGGGTAAGCCTTTCTTGAATTCATTGTTGGGGAAACCATTAAAGGAGAGCAAGCTTTTAACTTGTTGTTCAGGCGGGTTTGGGTCTTGGGCTTTGACCGCTTTTTGATAGCGCCTTTTTATAGAAGTATGATCGGAATGTTCTGGTGTTCGGGCCATCTTCGCTCTAACAGGGTTGAGATCCACATAAGCCATGCAGGCTAGCAAAGCTTTTTCATCGAGTAATGCTTGTGATTTGAATCGGCCTTCCCAAAATCGGCCACTGCATTGATCTTCCCTATTCGCTTCGCGGGCTACAGCTTCGTTCAACACCCGCATAAACCAGCTTATGTCTTGCAAACGTTCACGCCATTTAGCGATTAACAAATCCAATACAATTTGTTCGCCTTCAGAAAGTACTTCATGTTTTAGAAACTTCGTTGAAATGGGAGAGCCGCGAAACAGCTTGTGCCAACGCTCTGCTACTTCGTAATCCGACCAATTTTTAGCCCGTTGAGCATCTACATAAAGTACGACGTGATAGTGGTTGGACATGATTGCATAGGCGGCTATTTCGATAGAAAAAATAGAAGGAAGGGACAGCAATTTATTCTCAAGCCAGCCTCTTCTGTGCTCATAATTCTTGCCTGTAAGTTGATCTAGGCCACACAGAAACGCTCGTCTTACGCAGCGTGAAACGCAGTGATAGTATGGTGTAGCATCCAAAGATATTTGGGCTTTGCGGGGTTTTGGCATGAGATAGGCTTTTTAGTTATCTGAAGACCAATAACTGTATATTTAGCCAGCAGAAAAAACCATCAGCCAACGTTCTTATCATGGATGTCCTATATTTTCCTTTGCTTCAAATCTCAGTACTAGCTAGCAATCAACCCAAAACCCCTCAAAAACACAGATTTCAGACACAACAAAGCCTCTGCGAATGCTAAGTAACTGTTATCATGGATGACCGTGAAGTTCTTTCGTGAAGTTCTTTTTCTTAAAGCTAAAAAAACATTTTCAACAAGCTTTAACCTGTTAACCCTTTAATAGATCTTATCCATTTTTTAGGGATATAGATTTTTGGTAAATCAGGTAATATTAAGATCCAGTATTTTCCTTCCAGTCTTTCATGACTACGAACCTGAATTTGTGACTTTGGTAAACATAAAGAAGAAAAAAAAGGTTGTACTAGTGGGTTTTGAAGAAGGAAAATGCAATCCTCCCCATCAATAACCCTAACTACCCCAGTCTTGGTTACACCAGTTCCTTCCTCAATAGCGCAAAACAATGGACATCCACTTTAAGAAAACATCCAATCCATTACCTCGCAACCAACAAACCTTTGCTTCAAATCTCAGTACAAGCCAGCAATCAACCCAAAATCCCTCAAAAATACAGATTTCAGACACAACAAAGCCTCAGCGAATGCTAAGTAATAAATGTTGGGTGGAAAATTAAATCAGGAGATCCGCAGTCGTTTATGACCAAGCAATTGGCTAACCTGCCTCATCTTATCTAAAGCACCCGCAAAGGTTTTATAGGATTTCTCAAATCCCTTGGACAGCTTCAGCCATTCTTGATGGTCTATACACAGGCGATCTAAAATAGGAGGCAGTGTACTTGATAACGCCCCGCGTTTGTCTTCTCTGATTATACGACCCGTCCAATCAACAAGCGCAAGATAATCCGTTAATGGGATGGGTAAGCCTTTCTTGAATTCATTGTTGGGGAAACCATTAAAGGAGAGCAAGCTTTTAACTTGTTGTTCAGGCGGGTTTGGGTCTTGGGCTTTGACCGCTTTTTGATAGCGCCTTTTTATAGAAGTATGATCGGAATGTTCTGGTGTTCGGGCCATCTTCGCTCTAACAGGGTTGAGATCCACATAAGCCATGCAGGCTAGCAAAGCTTTTTCATCGAGTAATGCTTGTGATTTGAATCGGCCTTCCCAAAATCGGCCACTGCATTGATCTTCCCTATTCGCTTCGCGGGCTACAGCTTCGTTCAACACCCGCATAAACCAGCTTATGTCTTGCAAACGTTCACGCCATTTAGCGATTAACAAATCCAATACAATTTGTTCGCCTTCAGAAAGTACTTCATGTTTTAGAAACTTCGTTGAAATGGGAGAGCCGCGAAACAGCTTGTGCCAACGCTCTGCTACTTCGTAATCCGACCAATTTTTAGCCCGTTGAGCATCTACATAAAGTACGACGTGATAGTGGTTGGACATGATTGCATAGGCGGCTATTTCGATAGAAAAAATAGAAGGAAGGGACAGCAATTTACTCTCAAGCCAGCCTCTTCTGTGCTCATAATTCTTGCCTGTCAGTTGATCTAGGCCACACAGAAACGCTCGTCTTACGCAGCGTGAAACGCAGTGATAGTATGGTGTAGCATCCAAAGATACCTGGGCTTTTCGGGGCTTGGGCATGAGATAGGCTTTTTAGTTATCTGAAGACCAACAACTGTATATTTAGCCAGCAGCAAAAACCATCAGCCAAAGTTCTTATCATGGCTGTCCAATATTTTTGTAACATTGAAAAGCTAGGTAACTACGGTAATTTAGCGGCTTAAATAGGACGTATCATGCGTCTAATAATGGAATATGAACGCTCTATGGGGCAGTTTATAGATAAAGTCGGTAACGTATTGAAATATCATAAAAAACGGTGCAGAGTTAGCTGATTAAAAACAAGGATAGCTTGTAGACGTGCACTTGGTTGAAAGAGTGTTTTTCTACAGGTTCGTTATGTTTTTTAGGTAACAATTTATATCTGCTAATTAAGGAAGAGAAATGAGAAAGGGAATTATATTTTTGATGGCATTACTTTTGATTTCTTGCGCTAATGTTCCAAGCATGAAACAAATCGAAAGTACATCGCTTGTAAATCTTAATGGATTAAAAATCTCATCTATTACCTTTGATAAAGGCGAAGCAGGCGGCGACTCAAGTGCTATCAAAAATAAATTAGAATATTTTAACTGGACCTATCAAATGGAGCTTTTCGGCTCTATAAAAAGAGCTCTCGAAAAAAATGGTGCAAACATATCAGAGCAAAATGTAACAGCTCCCAGTATGCACATTGATTTCCTGAGTACCTACTTTAGGTCGGTAAAGTACAACTACAATCTCAAAGTGAATGTGACTGTAAAACAACAGCAAGGTACAAGAGTATTTAATTATGACCTCAACAGCACAGACTATATCCCATTAGCACGCAGGCTTTATGCAGCAAAAAACTTACATCGTGCTGCTGTAGCTCAAGCATTAGTCGATAGTATTATTAGAGATATCCATGGTATCCAATAAACATAACCAACGGCTCCACCGGACGTTAGGTGTAAAAATGATTGAGCATGAACAGCTTCTAAAGCTAGCAGAAGACGAAGATGATTATCCCGTCATGCTCTATTCAGCTAAAAAAAACAATGGACATCCACTTTAAGAAAACATCCAGTCTATTACCTCACAACCAACAAACCTTTGCTTCAAATCTCAGTACTAGCTAGCAATCAACCCAAAACCCCTCACAAACACAGATTTCAGACACAACAAATCCTCTGCGAATGCTAAGTAACTGTTATCATGGATGTACATGAAGTTCTTTCTATTCACTTAGTCATCGACTGAAACAGTAAATTATCTCATATACAAAAATATGAGAGAGAGAGAAACTAAGCACAAGGTAAATCAATCAGCGCATATACATAAGACACCATAGGCATTTTACACAATGCCTATGGTGAGATTGAAAGGGTCTTGAAAAGCTACTTACTGGAAGGTAATACCCAATCAGCACGCGGAAAGTGGCACGTATAACCATTCGGTAAGCGTTCCAAATAATCTTGGTGCTCTGGCTCTGCTTCCCAAAAATCACTTACGGGTTCCAGCTCAGTCACGACCTTGCCCGGCCATAACCCAGACGCATTAACATCGTCAAAAGTCTGCAACGCGACTTCACGCTGCGCATCAGACACGTAATACACAGCAGAACGATAAGAAGCGCCTAGATCATTACCTTGTTGATTCTTAGTGGTCGGGTCATGGATTTGAAAGAAGAACTCTAAAAGCGTGCGAAAGCTAATCACATCATTATCAAAGAAGATTTCAATCCCTTCTGCATGGTTGCCATGATTGCGATACGTAGCGTTAGGCACTTCGCCACCCGTATAGCCTACGCGTGTCGAAGTCACGCCTGGCAACTTACGGATAAGATCTTGCATCCCCCAAAAACACCCACCCGCTAATACTGCTCTCTCGTTCGCCATTACGACACCGCCTCTACTTGATTCATATACGCACCATACCCTTGAGCTTCCATTTCATTCAGGTGAACAAACCTTAAAGACGCCGAGTTGATGCAATAACGCAAACCGCCACGATCCCTCGGGCCATCAGGAAACACATGCCCTAAGTGACTGTCACCGTGCGTCGAACGTACCTCAGTACGAATCATGCCATGGGTTTTATCCGTCAATTCATTGATGTTCTGCGATTCAATCGGCTTAGTAAAACTCGGCCAACCACAACCAGACTCATACTTATCGGATGAAGCAAATAACGGTTCACCAGAAACAATATCAACGTAAATACCAGGCGCTTTATTATTAAGAAGCGCGCCTGTACCGGCTCTTTCGGTGCCGCTTTCTTGGGTAACTCTAAATTCTTCCCTGCTCAGCGCTGCAATAGCGTCGGCTGATTTGGTGTATGTGGTCATCGCTTGTCTCTTTTAACGTTGATGAATGGCTCGTACGATTCGAATGCGCTTAATAATAAAAGACATCAGATGAATGTAATAGTTCTGCTTTTGGTTTAGCTGGTTCTAAAGATTCTACTCATTTTTTAATGCCCCTTTTAAACTTTCCGTTAAGAGGCTTTCACTAACTTTCAATCCTAGCAAGCAGTCTGCCAACAACTTTGATGATCTTGCTCGACCAGACCACACCTTTCAGCCAATTAAGAGTCTCAGCACGAACATCTAGACCCTAGCGATCTTGACCGTCGTTTACTGGGCATACTTAGGCGCTTGCTGGCGAGCTGGCATTCCATTGCCAAGCCATTTCATAGCCTCTGCTTGCGTCCTGCTGAGCGTCTTAAAAATTACGAGAAGTTAGCCCAATTACTTACCGATCATACCTGCAATTGCTTTAGGCAGATCCGCAGGCAAGATTACAGATTTACTATTCTCGGAAGTTGCTAAGCTTTCCATAGCGGCAACATACTTCTCGCCTAGCAAGTAGGTTACAGCCAAATCTTTATCAGACAACGGCTCTGAAACCATTGATATTGACTGTTTTCGAGCATCTGCTAACAGCAGTTCAGCTTTCGCATCTTGTTCTGCCGCTTCTTTACGACCTTGTGCTTCAAGTATTTGTGCTTGCTTCTGACCAGTCGCTTCAAGTATTTGCGCCTCTTTGGAACCTTCCGCTCTAGTAACGGTCGCTCTTCTCGCTCGTTCAGCCGAAGCCTGTTCTTCCATTGCCTCTTGCATCGTTTTAGAAGGGTTAATGTCTTGGATCTCAACAGAACGCAGAGCAATCCCCCATTCCTCTATCTCACTGGAGATAGTATTGGTGAGATTAGTTTTTATTTGTTCCCGTGAGCTTAGTGCAGCATCAAGATTCATTTCACCAATGATTGAGCGTAGAGTGGTTTGCACCTTCGTTTGAATACCAATCGTATAATCATCAACGCCATAAACGGCCTTCTGTGGATCTGTAATAGAGATATAACCTACAGCGCTCGCAATAATGATGGCATTGTCTTTAGTGATCACTTCTTGACTTGGAATATCCAAAACGATCTGTTTGGTTGTGAGCTTATAGGCCACTTGATCAAAATAAGGAATGATAATGTTTAGACCTGGTTTGAGTGTTTTCTGATATTTACCAAACCGCTGCACAACCCACTGATACCCTTGGGGTACAAGTCTTATTCCTTGTCCGATGGTAATAAGTAATAAAACAAACACTGCAATTGCTATGTATAATCCTGCTTCCATGTGACTCTCCTAAATATCAGTTAACTTATTGCTTTTTCATAATCATTCGAAGCTCGGTCACACCCGTAACTTTAACAGCGTCACCTACTTCTAGTTCATCATCAGATTCAAAGTCCCATTCGTCATATCCATTAATTGGTATGGCAAACCGTACTCGTCCGGGCCGTTCTTCGGTTGGTGAAATAAGCGTAACGCCTATCTCTCCCTGAATTTCATTCAGAGCAGGTAAGACAATTTTTCCACGGGAGGGCCTAAGGGCTTTGAACCAAATAAAGGTTAATATGGCTGAAGATATCGCCCAAGTTGTGATCTGAACTGTAGGGCTTAGATCAGGAGCAAAGTACAAGATAAAGCCGACTAATACGCTACCTATGCCGAACCAAAGCGCTGTAAATGACGGAATTACAAGTTCAAGCAGAACAAGTAATATCCCAAAGATAATCCAATGCCAGTATAAAAGTTCCATGAATAAATCCAAAAATCGTTAATTGTGACCCTGTAACTAACTCTGTGTAACTAAGTCTGCGTTACTACAAGAGTTAAATATAATCTTTTAAGCGGTCTTCGGACTCGATCATAAAGCGATTCAAGACTGCTTTCCAATTTCTAATGGCCATTGTCCACTTCTTAGCTGCATCCATTATAGCTAAGTAAATAACTTTTCTTGCTGAATCAGCCTTTGGAAACAAACTTACGCTTCTTAATTGCTTTGCGGATAACACGGTTGAGCGATTCAATAACGTGCTCGATCACACGGTGAGCTATAAAGTAATAGATAACGATAAATAATCTGTTCCATTTCAAAGCAACGGCTTAGCACTACTCGTATTTTACAAACTCACTCAACCGCCCCATTGTCCTTCAATAGCTCATAAACCCCTTCTGCAAACGCTTCATAACCTGCGCCATTCAAATGAATCGGGTCTGATTTGTATTTGGGGCTACGCAATAGGTCAGACAACAAATCACCATCAAACACGAGATCATATTGTTCTGCCAACTCTGCATAAAGAGGCGCACTGCTTGAAAATAGGCTTTTCTCGGGCACACCAAGCAACACAACACCCACACCTTGTGCTTGTGCGATTTCAATCATGGTTGATAAGTTATTTTTGGTAATTGCTGCTGGTTGATTTCGTAAAATGTCATTCCCGCCCTCTAACAAAATAACCAGTTCAGGGCTGTGCTCTTCTAAAGTGCTTTGAAAGCGTTTTACGCCTTTAGAAGTGGTTTCTCCCGAGATGCCAGCATTGATTACCGTAAGGCCTGTAAGTTCAGAGAGAACGGCCGGGTAAGGCTTACCATTAGGATTGCCAACTTTCGCACCATTACCATGAGTGAGGCTATCGCCAAAGGCAAGAATGATTGAGTGACCAGAGAGAGGTGAAAGCTCTTTTTCACTACCACACCCAATTAAAAAAAAAGCAGTAACAACGGCTAAAACGTATTTAAGTTTATCCATAAATTAACAACTAGGTTATTTCAAACACATCCGATTTTCCTAGGACCGCCTTAGAATTTATAGAACTGTCCCACTGTCCCAGCAATACTGCCCTATATTTCCCTTTGAGGGGATGTTCACAGGCATTATTTTTAAAATCCCAATACTCCGTTAAAACACCTTCCACATTCAAGCATTTATACTTCTTCTTGCATTTTGCACCACATGGACAACTTGTATCGGATCGCAAAACAACCCATTCACCATCGTTCAATTCTTCAATCCATAATCCAATAAACTTTATATCTTGTTCAGTTTGATTAGATAAGGTCGCTACAAATTCATCTTCGGATCGGTAAAGAGACTTGTTTAATGCAATTCGAACCATTCCCTCTGATTTAGACATCCTTTAATTACTCTTTTAACGATTCTAAGAAGCAGCCATTGTCTTACTTTCAATGACCAAGCCCATTACTTTATCCAATTCAAAATGTTGTTCAAGTGCATCAGCCACACGATCAATGCCTTCTTCACGAAGTTTGTCGTAATCCGGTGCTTGGGCATTTAGCAAACCTGCCCACGTTAAAATTGCATCGCAAGCCGCCTGGGTTTCAAACAGGCCATGTAAATAGGTGCCCATGACTTGATTGTCTGCCGAGACTGCACCATCCACTCGTTCTGGGGTATTTAGATCCGTTACGATCGGGGTTTCTGTGCCACTGCCTTGTGTAATACCTGCATGGATTTCATACCCTGAGACTTCAATGTCTTTAGCGCCAGTGGCACTGACCAACAAGTCATCCGAGACTGGAATCACTAACTTGCCGTTAACATTACGAAGTTGTTTTTCAGGTTCAAGCGTTGTGGTGATGTCTAATAACCCAAACCCCTCATTACTGCCTGCCTGGCCTTCAATACCGTCAGGGTCATTCAATTGCTTGCCCAGCATTTGATAACCACCACAAATGCCAAGCACCTTGCCACCAAACCTAAGATGCCGGTTGATGAAGGGTTCCCACCCTTGGGCTTTAAGCCATTCAAGATCAGTAGCAACGGATTTAGACCCCGGCAGAATGATTAAGTCAGCATTCGGGTACTGGCCACCCGAGCTCATGAGTTCATCATTACCAATGAATTTAACCGACAACTGCGGGTGTAATGCCAATGGGTCAAAGTCGGTATGGTTGCTGATGTGTGGCAGCTTAGGAATAATCACCTGAAACTTATCGCCTTCAGCCGCAATGTGGCGATCTAAAGCCAAACTGTCTTCTGCTTCAAGGTGTAAGCCGTGCAAGTACGGTAAAACCCCCAAAACGGGTTTTCCCGTTTTTTCTTCCAACCAATCCAGTCCCGGTTTTAATAAACCAATGTCACCTCTGAATCGATTAATCACAAAGCCAACCACACGGGCTTTTTCAGACTCAGAGAGTAATTCCAACGTACCGACCAAGTGAGCAAACACGCCACCACGGTCAATGTCTGCGATCAACACAACGGGGCAATCAATACGCTCAGCAAAGCCCATATTGGCAATGTCATTGGCTCTTAGATTAATTTCTGCGGGTGAGCCTGCCCCTTCCACCATCACGCAATCGTATTGATCAACCAAACGCTGGTGTGACTCTAATACGGCATCCATCGCGGTGAGCTTATAACCGTGATACTTAGCCGCCGTCATGTTCGTAATGGCTTTACCATGCACAATGACTTGTGAACCAGTATCTGAATTCGGCTTGAGCAGAATCGGGTTCATGTCCACATGAGGTGCCAAACCGCAAGCATGAGCTTGTACCGCTTGAGCACGACCAATCTCACCCCCTTCGGCGGTTACTGCACTGTTCAGTGCCATATTCTGAGGTTTAAATGGCGCAACAGAAATGCCTTTACGTTTTATGGCACGGCACAACGCGGTCACAAACATGCTTTTGCCCGCATCTGAAGTACAACCTTGTACCATCAGGGTTTTATTGGTCATGGAATCTTTTCTGCCTTTTAAACCGGTTTTCAATCTTAATCACTTAATCTGAATTACTTAATCTGAACTGTCTAAACTGAGCTTTCTAAACTGAACTATTCAAACTGAGCTAATGCTTTTTCAAGCCGCGCGAACTCTTCTTTATTCGCAGGCAAACCAAACCGTAAGGAGCCTATTTGATCTCGTGAATTCGGTTCAAATTGACGCACCAATATGCCAGCTTTTGCCAAATGCTCAAACACGATGTTTGATTTGGCGGTTTTTACCCAAACGAACAAGCTGCAACTGCCATTGGCTTCTAAACCGTATTTATCCAATAGTGTCATTAATGTTAACCGATCGAAGCCCAACCCTAATCGCTGTTCATGATGCCACCGTTGATCACTCAAAGCTTGTTTTGCAACCCAGCGTGACGGATTGGCAATGGCCCAAGGCCCAAGCTCTTTCGTCACTCGGTTTAATAACGCTGCATCGGCAAATACGAAACCCAATCGAACCCCTGCCAAGCCAAAGAATTTACCCAATGAACGCAACACCACCAAGCCCTTCAGTGTAAGCGTTTCTTGTTCTGTATTACCTTCGGAAAAGAGAGGCACCAAACTGTGGTTAGGGTCTGTGTCAGCAAAGGCTTCATCAACCACCAAATGGCCTTTATTCGCTTGCAAGATCGACAGCCAATTCAACAACACCTCTCGATGAAAGTGTCTACCTGTAGGGTTATTTGGGGTGATGAGGATGAGAGCATCCAGTTCAGGTAACAACTGATCAATGAATTCAATGCTCGCGTCATGAGGAATCACGACTAAACGGTGCCCTGCTTCTTGCCATGCTTTTGAATGCTCGAAGTAGCTGGGTTCGAAAACACCTACGGACAATGACGACTTGTTGGATTGAATCAATTGCGGCAACTTTTGGATTATCCATTGACTGCCCGGTACGGCGACAAAGTTATCCGATTGGTAATACTTTGCAGCGGCTTCTTCTAGGCCATCGTGCTCTTCAGGTAAACGTTGCCAAACCTCAGGAGGCACCGTTTTAACAGGGTAACCATTGGGATTAATGCCCGTGGATAAATCCAGCCACTTTTCTAAAGGAATGTCATAGCGCTGAGCTGCTTTTCGCAACTGCCCGCCGTGGTTTTGGTTCGTCTCTTTCTTTAGAGGCGTCTTACTGTTCATTACACGCTCCAACCGAAAAACACTGCAACCAAAACAATCGTAAACGGCACCGTCACCCACAGCCAAAGCGTGTGAGTCACTAAACGGATGGAGCGCTTGATGTCATTCGCATTGGGTGCATCGCCGCAACCAAACTCAGGTTTATCCAGCCATTCACCGTGGTAACACGTAGGGCCACCCAATTTAACACCCAACGCACCAGCACCGGCGGTCATGACTGGGCCGCCATTGGGGCTTGAAAGTAACTTGGCCTGCGTTTGCCAGCACGCCCAACCATTTCTTATTTCATTGAAGGGTTTGATTTCATTAAAAGACTCAGAGCGCTCTGTTTTACTGACGCTCTTTTTACTGAAGCCCGCCATCAATAAATAACTGACCGCCGTTAATCGAGCTGGCACATAGTTCAGCACATCATCAATTTTTGCACTGGCCCAACCAAAGGATAAATACCGATCCGTCTTATAGCCCCACATGGCATCCAGTGTATTGGCCAAACGATAGGCAAACGCACCAACGGGCCCTGCCACCATAAACCAGAATACGGGGGCAAAGATGGAATCACTGCCATTTTCTAAGGCCGATTCAACGGCGGATTTTTCAATATCCATATGCTCAGGGTCACGGCTGACAATCATAGACGTTAGCCGTCTCGCCTCACTCTCATCACCTCTGTTCAATGCCGTTGCTATAGGTAATACGTGGTCTCTTAAACTTTTGTGACCGATCGTTAGGTACAACACAACAATTGAAACCACCACGTACAACGTCGTAGATAACTTAGCGATGAACCATGCAAGCAACACAGTGAGAGGAAGTACCGCAATACACCAAGCCAATAGGCCAATGATTCGTGTACGGTCAGAACGTGTCTTAGAATGGTTTTCTAATGGGTTTAAGATTTTCTCGATCCAACTCACCCATCGGCCATAGCCCACCAAAGGGTGGAATCGTTTAGGCTCACCCAATTTACTGTCGAGCAACACCGCAAAGAGTAAAATAAAAATAGATAACACTAGTGCCATTTATGAAATCATCAGTGAAAGATTAAGACATCGGATAATGAATGAGTTAAACGTCTTAGCCGAGTTATAAGTTATGAAGCAGGTTCATTCTGCCAGCTGTTTTCCCAAAGTAAATCGTCAAGGGGCTTGGCTTTTGTCCAGCCTTCTAACTCAAGCATAGGGGCGGAATAAAACTCATCGACGTGACCAATACACAATACAGCAACCGGTTTACTGCCTTCTGGCATGTTCAAGAGTTTGCCGAGTCTGTCTGGGTCAAATAATGAAACCCACCCCATACCTACGCCTTCTGCTCTTGCTGCAAGCCATAGGTTTTGTATGGCACACGACACAGAAGCTAAATCCATCTCTGGCATGGTTCTACGACCAAACACATGGTTTTCACGTTTATCCATCAATGCCATGACTAACAGTTCAGCGCACTGATCAATGCCTTCCACTTTCAAACGCATGAATTCACTGCTGCGTTCACCTAAAGCATCGGCCGTTTTTATTCGTTCTTGTTCAACCAGTGTTTTAATGCCTGTTCGTACATCGGCATCAGTGATCCGCATGATCCGCCAAGGTTGCATCAACCCGACACTGGGCGCTTGATGTGCCGCATGAAGAAGACGAGAAAGTACGTCTTCATCAACGGATTCATTATTGAAGTGGCGCATGTCCCTTCGTTCAGCAATGGCTCTGTAGACGGCTTGTTTTTCAGAATCACTGAATGCGTGTTTACTCATGAACGAGAATCTCTAAAGGCTTCCTTAAAAACAGCTTAGCAACCGCAGCTGGATTTGAAGGAAAATAACAATGTATATAACTGGCGGTAACATTCCCTATTCGATAGACCGCTTCACTGGTTCCTTTTAATGAAGAGGAGGAAGAAGCACTGAATGAAGGTCTGCTTCCCTTTGCTAAAGGTTCCATTGTTGTGTCTAACTTAGAATGATGGAACGTGTGACCGGTTAACTCACCCTCTGGCAATTGCACGCGTTGCATGGCAATGGCGGATAATCGCTTCTGCATACTGGCGTGGCCGGGCAGTATACCAAGCATGTTCGACGTGTCACCCTCCAAATCGGTCAGCTGTTCCACTAACCACAACATGCCGCCACATTCAGCCCAAATAACCTTACCTTGATCAGCAAAGGTTTTTATTTGAGCACTGATGTTTTGATCAGAAGCCAAGGCCTTATGGTGCAATTCAGGGTAACCGCCCGGTAAGTACAAAGCGTCTGCGTCGGGCAGAGTGGTATTTTCAAGCGGTGAGAAATAGCGAATCGTTGCCCCAAGTTTAGTCAAGGTATCTATATTTGCAGGGTAAATAAAACCCAAGGCATCATCGTTTACGACTGCAATGGTGGTGTTGGCAAGCGGCTTCGATTGGTAAATGCTTTCATTGTCCGAATCGTCAAATTGATAAGCATCCTCCGCAAAAGGAAACTCAACGTTTGGAGGCAGTTGGGATAGACCTGTCGCGTTCAATTGCTCTGCAGCACTGTCCAATCGTTGATCAATATCTTCAATTTCACTCTGCTGAACTAACCCAAGGTGACGACTGGGTAAATCAATCTGTTGGTTGCGATAGAGCGCGCCAAACCATTTCATGCCCTCAGGCAAACTGTCACGTAACATTCGCATGTGACCTTCACTGCCGACGCGATTCGCCAGAACACCTGCAAAGGGTAAATTCGGTTTATAATTTGCTAAACCGAAGACGATGGCTCCGAACGATTGCGCCATGGCAGAACCGTCCATCACAACCAGTACGGGAATATTTAAGCGCAAAGCAAAGTCTGCTGCCGATGAATGGCCATCAAACAGCCCCATCACACCTTCAATTAAAATGAGATCAGCAGTTTGAGCAGCGTTATAAAGCAAGTGCCGACAGTGTTGTTCGCCGCCCATGAACAAATCGAGCTGATAGACGGGCTCACCAGAGGCTCGTTCTAAAATCATGGGGTCTAGGAAATCCGGCCCGATTTTGAACACCCGAACGGTCTTTCCTTGATTCCTAAATAATCGCGCCAGTGCAGCAGTGGCAGTTGTCTTCCCTTGTCCCGATGAAGGCGCCGAAACAATAAGCGCTGGGCAATGAATGGATTTAGAATTGCTTTGAAAATGAGTCACTTGATGCGGCTATCTAAGTTTAAGTAGACGATAGCTTATTTCATTTTTAAGAAGTTGCAACATTTACTACGCTGTAGACTGTACTCTCTTAATAGGAAGCGATCGATTGAGCATCACAACAGAACTTAACAGAAATGTCGTACTTGCATTAAATATTCTTAACGTAGGTTTGATTGACATGCGTTTATGCTCTGTTAGCATCTGCACCAACTTAGAAGCCATAGCGCTTCCAGCCAATATTACTCATGGGCAATAAGATCAAAATATGACCATCGCACAACATCACTACCCGTTTTCAGCCGTCATAGGCCAAGACAAGCTAAAACAGGCACTTATTCTGTCTGTTATTGAACCGCACTTGGGTGGTGTATTGGTCAGTGGGCCTCGCGGCATCGGAAAGACCACCTTAGCTCGTGGGCTGGGTGAGTTAACCACCACTCAAAACGGTTTAGTTACACTGCCGCTAGGCGCGACGGAAGAAAAGCTCGTTGGCTCACTTGATATCGAGAAAGTACTGGCCGACGGTGAAGTTGCCTTTTCACCCGGTATTTTATTCCGTGCACACCAAGGCATTCTCTACGTTGATGAAGTAAATTTGTTGGCCGATCACTTAGTCGACTTGCTGCTCGATGTGGCTGCCAGCGGAGTAAACCACGTCGAACGCGATGGCATATCTCATCAGCATGCCGCTCGATTTGTTTTGATTGGCACCATGAACCCAGATGAAGGCGAACTGCGACCTCAACTGCTGGATCGCTTTGGGTTGTTCGTTGACATGCACGAGCGGTTAACGCCTCAGCAACGCGTAGACGCAGTCAATCGTCGAGTACAGTTTGATCAAGATCCTGAGGAATTCATTGAAACGTTTGAGAACGAACAACAAAGGCTTAAAGATAAAATTCAGACAGCTCAATCCAACTTACAACAGGTTGTATTAGCAGCAGACCAACAGCTGTACATTGCAGAACTGTGTTCTCAAGCTCAGGTTGAAGGGTTAAGAGCGGATATCGCCTTGCAGCGGGCAGCCAAAGCTCAAGCCGCTTGGTTAGGCGCGCAAACCGTTACGCATGCACACATTGATTCAGTGGCGGAATTTGTATTGGCGCATCGTAGAAATGCGCCACACCCAGGCAACCCATCGCCAGATACGCCGCCTCCTACAAATACGCCGCCAAAAAACACGCCTCCTTCGAGCGACCCGACAGGTAATGGTGGCAACGCGACTGAAAAGCCCAGTCGCCGACCTTCAGACAGTTTCAAGAACGAACAGGATTGGGGGCAAATGAGTTCAGGCCACTCAGAAAGCCAAGAGAACGTGGGGCAATCCAACTCGGTTGAAACGAGTGCTATGCAGATCCTTAACGAACAGGACGGCAGCGCTCTGTTCAATCAGAGAAGCAAAGACAACACCCTAGCCTTTCTTACGTCTGATGATTTAACGAATAAAAAATCGGGAAAACAGAAATCCTCTAAAGCCATTAATAAAACTGGCTCTCAATTAAGCAAAACGGATCGCATTGCTTGGTTTCCGACGATAACAGACACTCTCAACCTTAAGCAGTTGAATGAAGAAGGTCCTAAACTTCAGCATCTTCATCATGTACGCGCCGAGCAAAAGCAAAACTCGTTGCACGTGATATTACTGGACAGTTCAGGGTCTACCCAAAACAACCAATCCCTTGGTCTTGCTAAAGGAATGGTCTCCCAGTTAATTAATAAGTTTTATCTTAATCGGGAAGACGTTGCCCTGATTCAGTTTGGAAATGATGAAGTCAACGTTGTAATTCAACCCAAACGCGCCCCGAAATACATAGATAAACACTTAAATCAGATTCATGTGGGTGGTGGCACCCCTCTCCGCCAAGCCGTGCTCGCTGCGAAAGATCTCTTCAAAAAGAGCAAATTGAAGCCCCCTCAACAATTAAACTTTCTTTATTTGTTTACGGATGGTCGGGTGCAAGATTCAATGGCCGACTTGCACTTAGACGCCAACATCACAGTGATTGATACTGAATTAAATCGTCTGAGACTAGCACGCTGCAAAAAGATCGCATCAACATTAGGTGCGCACTACATTCACATTGAAGATATGCCAGACCTAAGTAACAAAGAACAATCCAAACGCACTTCGAACAGCTAACGTTTGCTTAAAGGTGACATAAATTTAACCGTGGAGCACATGCTGCTTTCTGAAAATAATAAGGACGTTATCATGACGGTCGATCAACAAGATCAAGAGAAACACAAAACTCGCTTAGCAAAAAAGAAAGAAGTGGTTGATGCTCGCATCGCTAAAGCAACCGAAGAACGCGGCGTACTTATTCTTCTAAAAGGTAACGGCAAAGGCAAAAGCAGTTCTGCCTTTGGCACAATGGCGCGCTCCCTCGGCCACGATAAAAAAGCAGGCGTTATTCAGTTCATTAAAGGCCGACGCAGTACGGGCGAGCACATCTTCTTTAAAGATCATCCACGCGTTGACTTTCACGTAATGGGCCACGGATTCACGTGGGAAACCCAAGATAAAAATCTGGACATAGAAGCCGCTCAACAAGCATGGGCAACCGCTGAAAAAATGTTAAACGACCCAAGCTATGACATTTTGATCTTTGATGAAATGAGCTACATGTTCAAATACAAATACCTGCCCGTTGAACCTGTTGTTGAAGCGCTTCAAAACCGCCCTAAACATCAAAATGTGATGATTACAGGACGAACTATGCATCGTGATTTGCAAGAGATTGCAGATACCATCAGCGACATTAAAGATGAAAAGCATGCGTTCCGTGAAGGAGTTAAAGCCCAACCCGGCATTGAATGGTAACGCTCAGATGAAGTAACCGTTCAACAACACCTCAATGCAGTTAATCTCAAATACTGAACAAGGACGATCAATGAAAACCGCTCAATGCCCTGCACTGTTTATTAGCGCGATGGCTTCTGGCCAAGGTAAAACCACCATTACCGCAGGGCTTGCAAGGCATTTCAGAAATCAAGGTTTGAACGTTCGCGTATTTAAAACCGGCCCTGACTACCTAGACCCTTTGATTCTAGAGCAAGCCGCCGGCAGCCCCGCCGAACAACTGGATCTCTGGATGATGGGTGAATCACTTTGCCAGCAGTATCTTTTTGATGCCGCTCAAACCGCTGATTTGATCCTGATTGAAGGGGTCATGGGGTTGTACGATGGCAACCCGAGCGGTGCAGACTTAGCCGAGTTTTTTGGCATCCCTGTCGTCGCCATCATCAGCGCGCCTAAGATGGCTCAAACCGTTGGGGCATTAGCCCTTGGTTTAAAAAGCTATCGGCCATCTTTGCCATTTGCAGGCATTATTGCCAATACCTTAGGGAGTGACCGTCATTGCGATCTGGTCGCTGAAAGTATGCCTGAAGACATCCCGCTATTAGCAACGTTGCGTCGTTCTGAAGATATGGTGCTACCTGAACGGCATTTAGGTTTAGTTCGACCGCACGAGATTGCTGACTACGACCAAAAACTGGATAAAGTAGCAAAACTACTGGGAGAAACAGAATTAAAAACACTCCCTAACCCACTGATTTTTAAAGAACCAGAAAACCAAGACGAATTTACAGCTGCCAAAACAAACAGCTTGAAAGGCCTAACGATTGGCATTGCCAAAGATGAAGCATTCAGTTTTATTTACCCTGCAAACGTTCGGTTTCTTGAAGCGGCTGGCGCTGAATTGCACTACTTTTCGCCCATGCACGATAAGCAAATACCCGAGGTCGATTGCCTTTGGTTACCGGGCGGTTACCCTGAACTGCATCTCGAAACACTGAGTAAAAACCAGCCAATGATAGATGCCCTACATGAATTCTATCAATCAGAAAAAACCCTATTAGCTGAGTGTGGGGGCATGCTCTATCTCCAAGAATCGTTGACAACATTGTCTGGCGAGACATGGCCCATGGTAGGTATAGTTTCTGGCCGTGGCTACATGCGAGAGAAAGGTGGTTGCCAAGGCATGCAAACGGCAGTTCTGCCCGAAGGCGATGTTCGAGGTCATGCGCATCATCGAAGCCGAAGCGAAGACCAATCAGAGCCCATCGCATTTGGCCGCCGAATCAGCCACCCTGCCCCAGGTGAACCGATCTACCGCACAAAAGGTTTAACAACTTCGTACATGCACCTCTATTTTCCATCGAACAGTTCAGCCATAATTGATTTATTCAGTCGATAAAAGACAGAGCCATAATAATTAAATGCGCAAAGAGTCTCCCGAACAAAAACAGCCACTCAGAAGCGGTTATACCACTGGCGCTTGTGCCACAGCCACAAGCCTTGCGGCTGCGCGTTTATTATTAACCGGCGAGACCACCGAAATGTGCACCATTACTTTACCCAAAGGCAAAGAAGTGGAGTTTCAGCTGACAAAATGTACTTTACATTCAAACGAGCTGGCTTACGCCTCCACAACCAAGGATGCCGGTGATGACCCAGACGTTACACATGGCGCAACGGTATTTGCAGAAGTCTCTTTAACATCGACTGAGGGTGTATTCTTTCACGCAGCACAAGGTGTCGGTACCGTAACGCGGGATGGATTAGCCATCAACAAAGGCGAACCTGCGATCAATCCTGTTCCACGAAAAATGATGACTGAACACCTCACCGCCCTTGCTCATGAATCCGAATACAAAGGCGGTTTTGATGTGTTCATTGGTGTGAAAGATGGTGAAGCCCTCGCATTAAAAACCATGAACCCTCGGTTAGGTATTCTCGGAGGGCTTTCTATTTTAGGCACCACGGGAATTGTTCGTCCCTTCTCTTGCTCGGCGTATATCGCATCCATTCAACAAGGCATTGATGTGTCTTATACCAATGGCATTAATCATATAGCAGCGTGTACCGGTTCCACATCTGAAAAGTACGCGCAGCAACAATACCCTGAATTACCAGAAATGGCGCTCATTGAAATGGCGGATTTTGTTGGGGCTGTTTTGAAACACATGAAACATGCCCCCGTTCCACGACTTTCTATCGTGGGTGGGTTCGGTAAATTAACTAAACTCGCAGACGGTCATCTGGATCTACACAGCCGAGCGTCAAGCATTAACTTTGAATTTCTTGCAGCGCTTGCCAAACAAGCCGGAGCAAATGAACAGCTCATCCACCAAGTGCTTACCTCAAACACCAGCATTGAAGCATTGAAACATTGTCAGACGGCGGATGTGCCACTTGCTCAACAGGTGTGTGACGCCGCGCGGTTAAAGGCCGCATCCACACTACCAAACAATGTTGAGGTGGAGGTCTGGGCCATCAACAAACGCGGCGATAATGTTGGCCATGCGGGTTGGATCTCCGGTTTAAAACCACCTAAGGCTCCAAAATGAATATTCTGCTGCTTGGCGGTACCAGCGATGCAATTCGCCTTGCGAGAAAGATCATTGACTTAGACTCAATCAATCATCAATTTAATCTGACTTACAGCATTGCTGGCACCGTACGAAAACCCGACCTGGATTGCGAAGTTATTTCAGGGGGCTTCAGTCAGTTTGCTGCTCTCCAAGATGGAAAGCGTGTCACCAATTGCAGCCAGATCGGGTTCAAAAACTACATCATCGAGCACCATATTGACTGTGTTGTGGATTGCACACACCCCTATGCAACTCAAATCACAACAACCGCCTTTTTAGTATGTAAGCAATTGACACGCCCCCACATTGTTTTTAACCGACAAAGTTGGTCAGCTTCTGAACAAGATAACTGGATCACAGCAAAAAACTGGCAAGATGCTAAAGAACTGTTGTCCCATTTCCAGCGTCCCTTTGTTACAATTGGTCAATCTGCCGTAAAAGATACCGATGAGATTCAAGATACACAGTTCTGGCTTATTCGTTCAGCAATAGCTGATCCAATTCAGACACTAAGATTCAAAATCATTCGAAGTATCGGCCCTTTCGACCTAAACAATGAACTTACACTTATGAAGCAGCACCAAACGGATGTGCTAGTCTGCAAGAACAGTGGTGGTAAGTCAGTCGATAGTAAATTACAAGCAGCACGGCAACTTAAAATACCCGTAATCATATTGGAACGGCCTACGTACTCCGCCGAAATGCGCAGCCATTTTCGTGACGACATAACGGCCGTTTTTGAAGAATTAAAACGACAGAGTTTACAGAGAAACCTATGACAGATAATCAAAAGCCCGCATTGTTAATCGTTGGGCATGGCTCACGTGATGTTGATGCCGTTGAAGAATTTCACCAACTTGCCAAGCATTTTCAGGAAAAATACCCTGAGCGCATGTGTGAAACAGGTTTCCTAGAATTTGCCCGTCCGGTCATTGCCGATGGCGTTGATAAACTTGTCGAAAAAGGCTGTAAGAACATCACGGCTATTCCCGGTATGTTGATGGCCGCAGGCCATGCCAAGAACGACATCCCCAGTGAACTAAACACTCTTCAAGCCGAAGTTGAAGGTTTGAACATCACTTATGGTACTCATCTGGGTGTACACCCTAAAATGGTTCGCGCTGCGGCTGCCCGTATTGAAGAATCAGAAGTCGAACTTAAAGAAAAGTTTGGTGACGACTACGACCGTAAAGACACGCTATTGGTTGTTGTTGGTCGTGGAGCGTCAGACAGCGATGCTAACTCAAACATCACCAAAATCACTCGTATGCTAGAAGAAGGCATGGGGTTTGGTTGGGCAACGACGTGTTTCAGTGGCGTAACCACACCATTAGTCGATGTTGCTCTGGAACGTGCTCATGGTCTTGGGTTTAAGAAAGTTATTATCTTCCCATACTTCTTATTTACCGGTCGTTTGGTTAAAAAGATTTATCAATGGGCTGATGACTATCAAGCAAATCATCCAGAAGTCACGGTAGCCAAAGCACCGTATTTGAACGACCACCCACTCGTTATCGAGACCTTCCTAGAAAAAATGGAAGAAACCGAACAAGGCACAGGTAACATGAATTGCCAGATGTGCCAGTACCGCGTTCAGATTCTGGGCAGCGAACATAAAGTCGGTGCCGTTCAAGAAGGTCACCATCATCACGTACGTGGCGCAGGTACCGATGCAGACGATCATAGCCATGATCACGGTCATCACCACCATCATCACCACGACCACGATCATTAAATCGATTATAGTTAACTCCCACCGTGCGTGGGAGTTTTAGCCTTTAGAACACATTCTTACACATCAAGCTGGCCATGACTTCAGACGACTCTAATAGCAACAATAGCCCTTACGACTTCATCAAAGATCCTCATGCCATTGAGGTTGAATCCTTCCGTCAAATACGTGAATTAACGAATATGGATGGATTAACTGAAGATGAAGCTCAAGTGGTAATGCGCCTAATCCACACCTGTGGAGACCCAAGCATTCAAGATGATATATATTTGTCTGAACACGCCGTCAGCGAAGGGATTAAAGCCGCACAAGCCAATGCTAATGTGTTATGTGATGTTGAGATGGTAAAACACGGTTTAACTCGTCGTTTTCAAGCAAGTGAAACCTTTTGCTTTCTCAACCACCCTGACGTACCCGCCATTGCCAAGGCGCACGGCGAAACACGATCCATGGCTGCATTAGAGATGTGGAAACCCCACCTTAAAGACAGCGTGGTACTTATTGGCAATGCGCCCACCGCCCTTTTTCGATTATTAGAGTTCATTGAAAACGGCGGAAATAAACCAGCCTTGATTGTCGGGATTCCTGTGGGATTTGTCGGTGCCGCTGAATCGAAAGATGCACTCATTGAAGCGTCTAAAAAACATAACCTCAATGTCATCTCCGTGACTGGCCGACGTGGTGGCAGTGCGTTAACTGCCAGCGCTTGGAATGCGTGTTTACGATTGTCCAGAGGAATTCGGTTTTAATGTCGGGCTTTCTTTCACGTAACGATTCGCAAAGCGATTCACGTAATGACTCACCTAAAGCCAATATTGAATGGCGCGGTCCTAAAATCCACGTTATTGGTTTAGGCGTAGGCGACAAAGCCGGCCCACAATTGAATCAAGCGGCGGTATTAGCCATTAAGAATGCCCAATGGTTGATGGGTGCGGATCACCAGTTGGATAAAGTTTCAGGCTTTCCCTCCGACGCTCAAACACTGCCTTACACATCGCCGTTCAGTGATTTAAAAAACTGGCTGATGGCACATCAAGAAGAGCGAATCGTATTGCTCGGTTCAGGCGACCCATTATTTTTTGGTTTAGGCAGCTGGTTGATTAAAACGCTGGGCGCTCAGAATTTAACATTCCACACGAATGTCTCCAGCGTTCAAGCTGCTTGCGCAGCAATCGGCTTACCCCATCAAAACGTTGAAACGATTAGCCTGCATGGTCGTCCACTGAAAACCATACATGCGCGTCTAAAGCGACATCAACATTTTGCTATTTTGACGGATCAATACAGCCACCCTAAGGCCATCACACAAGAGCTAATCCGTGCGGGATACGATCAATCGAAACTGTGGGTCTGCGAAGATCTTGGTGGCGAACACCAACGAGTCACAGAGTTTGCTTTAGACGAGCCAATGATCGATTCGTTGCTCGATGAATTCACTGCCCATCCGTTGCACGTGACCATCGTTCATTGCTTGAGTAGCGACACTGCAAGCCAGCAACCTGAATTCCCCGGCCTGCCCGACACAGCATTCGAAACAGGAAAAGCCGCCGGTAAAGGCTTAATAACGAAACGAGAAATTCGCTTAGCTGCCCTTTCCTATTTATCCCCAAAAGCGGGCGAAATCGCATGGGACATAGGTGCAGGCTGTGGCAGCATTGCCATTGAGTGGGCGCGCTGGAATCCACTGGGCCAAATTTACGCGATTGAGCATCACCATGAACGCTTGACTCACTGCCAAACCAATCAACAACGTTTTGGCGTGCTAAACAACATGACCATTATTGAAGGGTCTGCCCCTGAATCTTGTGCGGACCTACCCGCCCCTGACGCAGTGTTTATTGGTGGTTCAGGAGGGAAACTCAACGAAATACTAAACTTAAGCTTCGAACGACTGAATGTTCATGGCCGAATCGTCATTACGGCAGTCACAGAACCCACCAAATCAGAACTCCATCAGAGCGTTGCCGGACTGCCTAATAACGTCGAGATCCATTGGTCTCAAATATCAATATCCAAAGGCGATGAAATTGCAGGCCAACTTCTTTTAAGGCCGCAACTTCCAGTATTAATCGCACAAATTAAAAAACTACCAATTTCTTCTAATACAACCACTACGAGCTAAACGACCAAATGAGTAAAGGAACCTTATACGGTATCGGGGTAGGTCCAGGTGACCCTGAGTTATTAACCCTTAAAGCAGTACGACTGATTCAACAAGTCGATGTCATTTGTTATTTAACGAATGCGGAAGACGAAACCCGCATTGTTGGTGATACACACAATGAAGGCCATTCTCAAGCAAGAACTATTGCTTCTGAATTCATCGACATGCGAGCAAAGAAAGCCGAAGAACTAAAAATCCCTATGACCTACAGCCAAAATAGGCTGACAGCGAATGGCAACTACGACTTTGCAGCCCATAAAATTAGTAAGCACCTTGATCAAGGTAAAGACGTTGCGTTCATCTGCGAAGGCGACCCTCTGTTCTTTGGTTCATACGCTTATCTTCAAGAGCGATTGTGTGAAAAACACACGTGTATTTCAGTGCCAGGCATTTGCTCACCCAATGCTGCAGGCGCGGCGGCGGGTATTCCTTTGGCCATGCAGAATGAAAGCTATGCGGTTCTTTCTGGCCGGTCAACAGATCAAGAGCTGTCATTGCAGTTGAAACAATTTGATAACCTCGTCATCATGAAAGCAGGCCGATCAAGATCCGCCATACTGAATACGTTAAAAAGAACTGAACGATTCGATGATGCGGTTTATGTTGAATATGCCACGCGTTCCAACCAAAAAATCGTACCAGACTTGACGTTACTGGACGATGAACCCGGCCCGTACTTTTCATTGTTCATTGTCAGCCCCCACATCGGTAAACGGAAATGGGCCTAAACTGAATGTCTCAAACAGTTAAGGTAGATCATTCACAAAGCGCGGCAGTTATCAGCTTAACAGCACAAGGTGCTGAGCTTGCCGATAGGCTTGTGAAATTAGGCGCTGCGATCCAGCATCAACATAAGCCTAAGCCTTTTGCTGATGCGGTTCAGACACTGTTTAAATCCTCTACCCCGCTCATACTTATCTGTGCCACAGGCATAGCCGTTCGAACACTGGCACCTGTTTTACAAGATAAGTATCATGATCCAGCGGTATTAGTACTTGATGAGGATGGGCAATTTGTTATCCCTCTGCTCTCGGGTCACGAAGGCGGTGCCAATGAATGGTCTCGACAAATAGCAGAGCAACTTAAAGCCCAGCACGTCATTACCAGTGCGCAAAACTACTTAAAACCAAGCTATGTGATTGGAATGGGGTGTGAGAGACATTGCCCTAAATCTGTATTAAAGGGCTTACTCGTAGAAACGTTGGCAAAGGCCGACTTAACCATTAAGCATGTGTCTGCCATCGCCAGTATTGATGTGAAAGCCGATGAAGTAGGTTTGATCGAACTCGCAAATGAATTGAACATTCCGTTCCTTACGTATCCAGCTGTCACACTCAGAAAAGTAGAAGACCAACTGAGCTACAAGTCAGAGATCGTATTTAAAGAAGTGGGATGTTATGGCGTGGCCGAAGCCGCCGCTCTCATTTGCGCAAGCCATAGCGTTACAGTCAATGGAGTTACAGCTAATGACGCTGAATTGTTAGTGCCCAAACATAAAAATAAACAAGCCACCTGTGCGGTTGCTCGTTGTTATAAAAGTTAACCAAGGAATACAAGACTGACATGTCAAAGTTATACGTAATAGGAACAGGGCCTGGTGGCCTAGAATACCTTCCACCTATCGCACGAGCGGCCATTGCAGAGAGTAATCAGCTAGTCGCTTATGGTCTGTATCTTGATCTATTGGGCGACTTAATTGAAGGTAAAACACGCCACGATCGCCCCCTTGGTGAAGAAATTGAACGCGCACGTTTGGCATTACAATTATCAGCTAAGGGCGAGCCCACCGCATTGATCTCCAGTGGCGACATTGGCATCTTCGCCATGGCAACCTTAGTCTTTGAACTGCTAGACAAAGAACCTGAAGCGGGTTGGGAAAACATCGACATTGAAGTTGTCCCTGGTATTTCTGCGATGCAAGCCGCAGCGAGCCGTATTGGTGCGCCTTTGGGCCACGATTTCTGCGCAATTTCCCTGTCTGATCTGTTAACGCCTTGGGAAACCATTGAAGCGCGTCTTCAAGCTGCGGGCCAAGGTGATTTCGTGATTTCCTTTTATAACCCAGTGTCCATCAAACGTGACTGGCAGTTAGGTCGAGCAAAAGAAATTCTGTTAGAACACCGCCCAGCAACGACACCGGTAATTATTGGTCGTAATTTAACGCGGAACGATGAGAAAGTGACCGTTACCACCCTTGCTGAATTGGATACCACTCAAGTTGATATGCTGACCTTGGTAATGATTGGCAACAGTGAAAGTCGCCATATCCAAATAGGTGAAGGTGACTCAGCCAAAGATTGGGTTTATACACCGCGCGGCTATTCAAAGAAAATAGAGTTCAGCGGAGCAAATTCATGAGTGTTTATTTCATTGGCGCAGGCCCCGGTGACCCGGACCTCATCACCGTAAAAGCATTAAGATTGATCGAAAGCTGCCCAGTGATTCTGTACGCAGGTTCATTAGTGCCTGAAGAAATTCTTCAAAGTGCCCGTGCCGATGCAACCATCGTTGATACTGCCCCACTGAACCTAGATGAGATCATTGAACTGATCAAACAAGCTCATGATGAGGGTAAAGAAGTGGCTCGTGTTCACTCGGGCGACCCATCAATTTATGGCGCAACGGGCGAACAAATGCGTCGCTTGGACGAACTCGACATTTCATATCAAGTCATTCCTGGGGTTACAGCCACCAGCGCCTCTGCTGCGTGGCTAAACAAAGAACTGACCCTTTCTGGCGTCTCTCAAACGGTAATCATGACCCGCTATGCTGGCAAGACACCGATGCCAGAGCGAGAGAACTTGAAATCACTGGCACAACACGGGGCCACACTTGCGATTCATTTAGGCGTAACCCGAATTCATAAAGTGGTTGAAGATTTGATCCCGTTTTATGGGGAAGATTGCCCGGTGGCGGTATGTTATCGCACCACATGGCCAGACGCAGATAAAGTCACGGGCACTTTGGGTGACATCGTAGCTAAAGTGCGAGAAAAGAAATTCACTCGTACCTCACTGATTTTAGTGGGCCATGTTTTGGCCCCTGAAAACTTTAAAGATTCGTATCTTTACAGTGAAGATCAAGCGCATGTTTATCGCCCTAAAAATAAGCCATCAGTGCCGCGCAAAGTAAAACGACCTGAGCAATCTCATACGGAGCTTTCGTCAAATGAACACACTTCCACTGACTGATATTCACCCACTCAAGGATTTGAACAATGCAACTGAATAAAATTCCTGCAACCGTTGTTACTGGTTTTCTAGGCAGCGGTAAAACCACCCTACTTTCAAACATCCTAAAACAAGCAAATGGCAAGCGCATTGCTGTTATTGTCAATGAGTTTGGTGAATTAGACATCGATGCTGAATTACTTCGCAGCTGCCCTCTCGATTGTGAAGACGAAAACACCGAAGACGCTGCATCGTCAGCAGCGGTGGAAGAAAACGGCATTTATGAGTTAGCCAACGGATGCATTTGTTGTACGGTAGAAGAAGAATTCTTACCCGTCATGAAGCAATTAGTAGAGCGCCGAGATGACATCGATCACATATTGATTGAAACATCCGGTCTGGCATTGCCAAAACCTTTGGTTCAAGCGTTCAACTGGCCTGAAATCAAAGCCCACTGCACCGTTGACTCCGTCATCACTGTCATTGATGGCCCTGCGGTTGCCGATGGTCGTTTTGCTCATAACCCAGATCAAGTTGAAGCACAACGCCAAGCGGATGACAGCTTAGATCATGACCCAAGCTTAAGAGAGCTATTGGAAGATCAGATCAACTCAGCCGACCTTATTGTTGTGAGTAAAAACGACTTACTGGATGAAGCAACACGTGGCCAAGTAGAAACAACCGTCCGTGGTCGAGTGTCTGACGAAGTTAAGCTGATTAACGTCAGCAATGGTGAAATTGCCTCTGAACTGATTATGGGGCTAGAAGCTGCTACAGAAGACCGCATAGGTAAAGTCCATACCAATCATGATCATCACCACGATCACGGTCATCACCACAAACACGCCCACGACGACTTCGATTCGTTATCCATCAAATTAGGTGAAGTAGACAGCGATAAGCTGATTACAATCATCAAACAATTGATTGCCGATAATGACATTTACCGAGCCAAAGGCTTTGCTGCGTTACCGGGTAAGCCTATGCGTCAGGTCATTCAAGGCGTAGGTCAACGTATCGACAGTTACTTTGACCGTCTTTGGCAAGCCGATGAAGCTCGCTCAAGCGGCATTGTTTTGATCGGAAAAGGATTGGACGAAGCCAGCCTAACCGCATCACTTAAAGCAGCAGAAGTTTAGAGTAAAACGAACAGAGGGAACGCAATGCATTTACTGGCAGCAAAACCAGGCGGATTCAGTGACGAAGAAGGCATCACTGATCTACAACAAACGGCTGCCGACATTGTTATTCTCTGTGCTCAAGACAGCACATTAGGCTTATTGGCCCGATGTGCTGAACACTTACCAGCAGATTACCCCAGCCTTCGACTTGCTAATTTTGTTCATCTCACCAAACCAGCGGCCTTCGACTTATACGCCCATAAAGTTTTAGAACACGCCAAACTTATTGTTGTGTCTCTTTTGGGGGGCAAAGCCTATTTACCCTACGGTGTTGAACAACTTGAAGAGATTTGCCAACGAACGGGCGCTAAACTGGCCATCGTACCCGGTGATGACGAGCCCGATCGCGAGTTAACCGAAGCCAGTAATTTACCCGAAGAAGATCTACATCGTATCTGGCGATACCTTCGTGAAGGCGGTCTTCGTAATACCGACAATTTTTATCGGTTTTTACAGCAGACATATTTCTCGGACCCTATCGAAGCCGAGCCTTTATCTAACATTGAACACCTGACACCGTACGAAGAACCCAGAGCATTACCTAAAACACTGATCTTCTGCCCTGATCGTCAAGAACAAAGCTATCACGAGTGGCACCAAGGCCATCAATCAAAGAACAACGAACAGATCAAACGAACAGGCCAAACGGCTGAATTACCCGTCGTAGTCTTATTGTTTTATAGGAGTCATCTACAATCCGGTAACACTCAAGCCTTTGCTGAGTTTATCGACATTCTAGAAGCTCAGAATTTATCCGTGCTGCCCATTGCCGTTGCTTCCTTAAAGGATGAAAGCTGCAAAATATTAGTGAACGATCTAGCGGCCAAAAGTCAATGCACAGTGTTTTTGAACACCACCGCATTCTCTATTCGTTCTGCGACTCCCTTAGAAAAGGAAGGCTCTACATCTCCCTTAACAAAAGAGAACTCCACTACTCTAGGCAATCAGCACTTAAGTTCACAGCCTGCAGAACTTGAGCCGGACGCATTGTTCGAAGTCAACGCGCCAGTGCTCCAAGTCATATTGGCCGCCAACAATGAAGAAGATTGGAAGGAGCACAGCCAAGGCCTAAGAGCACGCGACATTGCTATGAACATCGCGTTACCAGAAATGGATGGTCGCATCATTACCCGCGCCATCAGTTTCAAAGAAGCCTTAGATCGCAGTGATCGTACTGAATATGACCCAATCTATTATCAACTCCAAGCCGAACGAGCAACCTTTGTAGCCCAATTAGCCAAACGTTGGGCTGCACTGGCAAAGAAACCCAATCAAGATAAACGCATCGCATTAATTCTGGCCAACTACCCGACCCGTGAAGGTCGTATTGGCAACGGCGTTGGGCTAGATACCCCTGCCTCTACCCTTGAAATATTGCAGGCGATGCAACGAGCAAATTACCCGATTTCGGACATTCCAAATTCAGGAACGAAGCTGGTTGATGAACTCCTGCATTACGTGACCAATGATTTAGACACGTTAGATTTTCGCGCCTGTCAGCAAAGCATCTCCGTTGAACAATACCATGATCACTTTAATCAGCTGCCGGAAGTGAACCAACAAGCCGTACTTGAACGCTGGGGTGAACCCGAGAAAGACCCGAAAGTGCGTTCTGGCCGAATCATGATTCCTGGTATTCGATTGGATCAAACCTTCGTCGGAATTCAACCTGCTCGAGGTTTCAATATAGATCTAGCGGCCAATTATCATGACCCTGACCTAGTGCCACCGCACAGTTACTTGGCGTTCTATTTCTGGCTGCGACACGAATATAAAATTGATGCCATTTTACACATAGGTAAGCACGGCAACCTTGAATGGCTACCAGGCAAAGGCGTGGCTTTAAGTGAAAACTGCTGGCCAGACATTGCGCTTGGCCCTCTCCCTCATCTATACCCTTTTATCGTGAATGACCCCGGCGAAGGGGCACAAGCCAAACGTCGAAGCCAAGCCGTGGTGGTGGATCATCTAATGCCTCCGATGACCCGCGCTGAAAGCTATGGTGAATTACACGAACTTGAACAACTGGTGGATGAACTTTATCAGGCCATGGGCTTAGACCCTAGACGAGAAGAGTACTTGCGTGAACAAATCATCACGTTGGTGCGAGACACCAATATCCTGCAAGAACTTAACTTACGAGATGAAGAATCTGACGATGACAATGCCATCCTAAATGAGCTGGATGCTTATTTGTGCGAGCTCAAAGAAGCGCAAATTCGTGGCGGTCTACACATTTTCGGTAAGTTACCCGAAGGCGAGCAACGAGATGACACCTTAGTCGCATTAACGCGTTTGCCTCGTGGACAACAGCGCATCGAAGACGCCAGTATTCTTCAGACATTAAGTGATGATTTGGCGCTGATCCAACCGGATCAAAACAACACATTTGATGCGCTGCAATTAGATGCAGCCAAAGCATGGCAAGGCCCGCGCCCTGCTCTGTTGACCAGCGTGAGTAATGAACACTGGCGAACCGAAGCAGACACTCGTGAACGCTTGGAGCTGCTCGCAAAATCGGTCATCAACCAATCGTTCACCGCTGATGATACTGATCGCGAATCACAAATAGAATTAGATCAACTGCCAAAAACTAACGCCCTATTGATTTACATCGAACGGGTCGTGGCACCCGCTTACGATGGCAGCCCGAAAGAAGAACTACGCCAAATATTAAACGGGTTATCCGGAGGGTTTGTACCGCCCGGTGCCAGTGGAGCACCAACACGAGGTCGATTGGATGTATTACCTACGGGTCGCAATTTTTACTCCGTCGATAGCCGGAGCATTCCAACACCCGCCGCGTGGGAACTGGGTAAAGCTTCTGCCGAACAAATCATCATGCGCCATTTGCAAGAACATGGCGATTACCCAAAATCCATCGGCATCTCAGTTTGGGGAACCTCCACCATGCGAACCGGTGGCGATGATATCGCTCAAGCGTTTGCTCTCATGGGCATCAAACCCATTTGGGCAACCGGTTCCAACCGTGTGGTGGATTTTGAAATTTTACCCAACATGATGATGAATCATCCAAGAGTGGACGTAACACTTAGAGTCTCTGGCTTTTTCCGTGATGCCTTTCCAAATGTAATGCATGTATTCGATGCAGCTGTGAATGCATTGGCTGAGCATGAAGAACCCGGCCATACCAATACGGTAAAACACAACATTGAACGTGACGTTGAATCTCTGATGGCTCAAGGGTTAACGGAAGATGCAGCCCACCAGCAAGCTAAATACCGTGTGTTTGGTTCCAAACCCGGTGCCTATGGCGCAGGTCTGCAAGGCTTAATCGACGAAGGCTGCTGGGACAACACCAGTGATCTAGCCGAAGCCTACGTGAACTGGGGCGGTTACGCCTACGGTCAAAGCAACTCAGGTACACAGGCCTTTGGGGCATTTGAACAACGCTTAGGTTCACTTGAAGCGGTTATACAGAATCAAGACAACCGAGAACACGATCTTCTCGATTCAGACGATTATTACCAATTCCAAGGGGGAATGACCAACGCTGTTCGCGTGATTAAAGGCGAAACACCTGAGGTCTATCACGGCGATCATTCAAACCCGAGTCATCCTAAGATCAGGACGTTGCAGGAAGAACTCAATCGAGTGATTCGCTCTCGCGTAACGAACCCTAAGTGGATTACTGCCATGCAACAACATGGCTACAAAGGCGCTTTTGAGATGGCGGCAACGGTAGATTACCTATTCGCCTATGACGCCACGACCGACATGATTTCCGACTATCAATACGAAAATGTGGTTAATAGCTATCTGTTCGAGCCTGAAAATGCCGAATTCTTAAAAGAACATAACCCCACGGCCATGAAAGAAATGACCGAGAAAATGATTGAAGCCATTCAACGAGGGCTTTGGCAAGAGCCTGGGGAACATGCTGAGAAACTGGAGGATTTGCTATTGGGGCTTGAGGGAGAAATGGAGCGATTGGGGACCTAAAGTGACCGTTTAAAAACGGTTTCATTTAAGCCCTCCGTTGATAATACCCAAAACAAATTACAACGAGTGAAGCCCGTCAACTGGAACACAGCTTCGATCAAGTAGATTTGGTTCAGTTTTCTTTAAGAGCTGTGCATCTGCGTAACACTGCTCTAAAGGCGCCTTATCATCATAGACATAACGATGCCCAGCGACCAAATCTCTCCTCATGACGATTCGCATGTATTTGATGATTTCGAGCGTGTCTCGCTGTATGTGACATCACAATCAAAAACACCCAGTTCTTTCATCCGGCCAAAAATGACTTCCTCGTTACTGGCAACAGGGGTTATTCTGTATCCGTTTTCACCCCCGACCTCCGCCACAGGAACATCCATCTTCCGAGTAACATTAAACTGAACGTGCTCACCATTTAACCGTGTAAGCTCCTGCTTAAAATCACCTTTCTGGTCGAAGAAAGACAGCATGGTGCGATACGCATTGAAGCCAATTTCAGGGAAATCATTAGGGGCATCGAGAGTGGTGTTAATTTGAGTAATTTTCTGGCTGAGAGGCAGTAATTTATCCAACTGGTATTGTTCAGCAATATTCGTATGTCCCCTACTCAACGTCGCGAGATGAGCATTGAGTACTTTGAACGTTTCAGTAAAAAAGTGGTTGAGTCACAACAGACCTTTGAATACCTGTATCAAAAAGGCGCTCTAAGCGGTGCTATTTTCAGTTTGCACCAAATGACAGAACGTTTGTTCAGTCTTTATTTATTAGTATTTACGCATTACAAACCTCGTACTCATAAGCTGTATGAGTTACGCAGCCGTGTGGCGACCTTGTCACCAGAGATCAAAACCATTTTCCCGTACATAACCAAAGAGGAACGTAAGCTATTCGCGTTCTTTGGTGATTCGTACATAGATTCTCGCTACAAACCTAACTATGAAGTAGCGCCAGAGGTATTAGATATCCTGACTACTTGGGTTGCTAAGTTTCAGCATTGGGTGATCAATGAAAGTATGAACACCATTGATGGTTTTGTGCCTGAACACAGTTTCTCTGAGAACGCTTCTTTGCCCTACCCGTTCTTGGATTTAGATACACTAAAGACTACTCCCTTACCGGAAGTGGTAGTGCTTCAGCGGGAGACAGAGCTAAAACAAGAGCGACTAGAAAAAGAACAAGAAATTCAACGTCGAAAACAGGCTGAAATAGAGCAAGAAAATACCCAAAGGCAACTTGAGCAAGAGCGAGCAGAAAAAGACAAATTGCTTAAAAGATTGCGTGATGCGGGGTTGGAGTAGGTCTGTCTAAACGAATGAAAGTAAGCTGAATAGTCTATTGTGAAGCTTTAAAACGGATGTTCATCTTCTTCATCAACCTCAAAAGCACTTTGTACCATCAATATAGGTACATCCATCAACAAAGTGAACGGTGTCATCACAATGGCAAGCACAATATCGCTGGTTCGACTGTCTGAAGGGTCTTTAATATAAACAGTCCCTGTATCCGGGTCTATATAAACGTTTTCATTCGTTTCAGCCATGTCTCGGTAGGCATTAAACTCCTCACGAGTTAGATCCATCCACCTTATCTTAGTGTGAGAATCCTCAAGTGTGTTCTCCCACATTGCTGTGGTAACCAAGCAACCGGAGCAAGACAGTATGATTAATGTAAGTAATATTGTTCGTATCATTTCACAGATGCAGGCTCATTTTTTTTATTCATAATTGCGAGTTGTGCTCTGGCATCATCAAAACTTCTAAAACCTGCAGTCACCATCAAATCAAGATCCTCTTTTGTGCATAATGATAACCTTTGTAAAAGTTCATAGGCCTTAGCCTGATCTTGCTTAACACCTCGACCTTCATAATAAAGCATTCCAAGAAAGTACCTTGCATTGCTACAAGATCGACCAGCTGCACCTTGATACAGCTCAATTGCCTTCTTATAGTCCTGTTCAAGGCCTACCCCTTGCTCATACATCCTCCCCAAATCAGCCATAGCAGTATTACTGGGGTCTCTGTTTGAAATAGCGCGTTCAAACCAAAATCGGGCCTTCTCAAAGTCTTGTTTAACGCCTCTTCCCTCGAGGTACATTCTTCCAACCCGTCTTTGAGCAATGGCTTCGTCTAGGTTCGCTGCTTTTAAGTACCAATCAAAGGCTGTTTCATAATTCTGTTCGATGCCATAGCGTTCTAACACAAAAATTGTTCCCAAGTACAATTGGGCCCGTGAATTCCCTTTCTTTGCTAGCTTCTCAAACCAAAATATGGCCTTGTTATGATCTTTTTTCTCGGCTGGGGCGTAACCGTAAAAATACGCATCAGCAAGGCCAAACTGTGACCCGGAATGACCCAATGGAGCATGTTTAAACCAATACATGTGCATTTTTTCATAATCCAAGCTCATGATAGCCAAGAAATAATCCGATTCTTCATCGCCACTCTCCGCCGCTGTTATACAGTTTGGTCTCGCCTGATCCCACGCTGCCAAATCAAAATACGCTTTGCACCTTTCCACGATACTGAGGTGATCAAAGATATGAAGCTGTGAAGCAGGAAAAGGCCTTGCCTCGGCAATAGAAGACAATGCAAAGAGCAATAAGTACAAATTAAGAGACAGAATAGTTTTCATCTTAAACGATCCATTTACTGCACGATTGATTATGTATTAATGCGCAACAGGACGCTGTGGTAAGTGAACGGTATATGTATCAGGTTTTGAATCTTTGTAGTAAAAGCGAAGTTTATCTTTCTTTGATTTCACAACTGCCCTGGCTTCATTGGACCAAGGGGAGCAATCGCCTCTACGATCACAACCACCAATTAATTGAATTGAAACATTCGATACATCTTCATCTACTAATAAAGATCTTACGCTATCTTGTTTATCGTCCGGTGACTGCTTTAAAGAATGAGCAACGTGCATAAAGGCAATCATTTTATGACCACGGTCAACCACTTTTTTAATCTCTTTAGCAAAGTGTCTATTCCGTTCTTCATGTTCATTCGGTAATTTTGCTGTTAGATAGCGATCATAAGGCATATCCAGACCAACGATTTCCATATCCAGTTGTCTGGCCATTTTTACAAGCTCAAAGAAGTAATTTTTAGGAGTACCAAAAGACCAATTGAAATCGAAGTGCTTTTCGAGTGTTTCATTATCGGTTTTAATGTCTACCGGTATCATCTCCATGCCAAAATGCGTAAAACCCATGTGGCGGAGTTGCCGTAGGACTTCCATAACTTCTAACTTGTATACGTTTTTGGCATGAGCCATTTCCCCCATTAAAACCACATCTTTTTTTGGGTTAACAATTTCCGTATATTTAATAGCGTTAACACGGCTCATAGCGTTCAATTCCTTTTTAGGCTTTAAGTCATATTGATGAATTACATAATCGACAATGAAATACGAACGGAAATTACCACTAAAAAGCAATGAAGAAGGAGACTGAGTCAATTCCAGTTAAAAATATTTTGTAACTTTGAACCAATACTCCAAACCAATCCGCATCGACTAATACCAAGGAACTGGTTATCTAATAAATCCCCTTTCTCATTCTATTTGGCTTGAGTGCAATTCATGTTCTATTCGTACAATAAAAAAGCCCAATTATAAATTGAGCTTAAGCTTTAAATAACCATTGATATATCAGGCATTAACCACCCACAAATAAACAAAGCATGGCTTCGTTCATCTATGGGCTTTTTTAAAGCCCCTATTTAGTAGAATAAACCTTCGCTATATCGGGTTTCCATCCTTATCTACTGCATCCAGTTGTAAGCCATCCGGCCCACCGTCTCTCGGGGGAATAAGCACGTTGATTTCATTGCTTCCCGCTCTTGCGCTGTCGTCCGTTAGAGAACGTAAGAACGCTGTCAGGTAGCCAATTTCATCTTCGGTGAAGTCTCTAGGACGCGCAGTGCCGTTCGCATTCTGCGCAGCGTTGAGATCTAAAATGTAATCAGCGCCGCCACCAACAACTTCATTACACTCACTTTCTGTTAGATGTTGGAACTGAGGTAAGTCGCAGGTTTCATTGTTGTTGTAGAAATCCTGAAGAGATTGAGGAATATTTGAATAATGCTGAACAACGCGTTCAAGTGTTGGGAAAACACCTTTATCGCCGTACGGGGCCGTAAGTTCAACATTCAAGAGGCTTGGCATGCGGAATTGGTTTTTATCCAGTGTGTCTGGGTCATCTGAATTGCCGTTGCCATCCGCAACACCGTTCGGACCAATTTGAGGGTACAAAGGCCCACGTGTTTTCTCTGGGGTGAAGAACACACCATCATGACAGTTTGAACAACCGGCACCATTGTTACCCGCTGTATAGAAAAGAACGGCCCCTCGCTTGGCTTCTTCGCTCAAACTCTCGGTATTTCCATCGATGTAGTCAAAGAATGGATTATCAATGAACAAAAAAGACGCTTCATAAGCAGCAATCGATTTTGCGATACGCATCATTGTGACTTCATCGCTATCGAACGCTTGAGCAAATGAATCGCCCCAGTTCTCCTGAAGTTTATCCGCTAGATTTTCACGGTAGGCTTGTTCGGATTCAAAACCACTTGGGTCACCCATTTCAGCGGATGCAGTGACAGGAAAATGCGCTTGCGCTATTAACAGTCGATGCGGGTCTGTATTTTCAATTTCAGCCTTTATATTTTCAGTGACCGTTCGTTCAGGCGTTCTTATATCGGCTGTTGAAACGGTTCCCGTAATAATTTCGCTGTTTGGCGCATCCAAACCAATACGTTTATCCCAGAACATGCTCTCAAGCCATAATGCCGAGTTACAAATATGTTGAGAATTTCGGCCTACAGAAGGGACAGTATTACCGTCCGTGCGACCCAGCCCGATAACGTCTTGGCTCAGGGCATTAATACCGATAGACAAAGAGAGATTATCACCACCACAACTGACCGCTGGGTTATGACATGAAGAACAAGCCGTATCATTGTTCTGGCTTAAGGATTTGCTATGAAATACCCGCATGCCTAGATCGACCAGTTCTGGGTCTTCTTGTTTTCTCAAGCGAGCAACAAAAGCCCTCATGTCTTCTAAGCCACTTTCTAACTCCGTAAAGTCGATGAACTTGTCTAAACAACCGTCGAGATCTTCGGTAGACAGTTCATGCACAGAGCGGACACCACATTCATCCAATAAAATGGGGACGCCTTGCCGAACAACGCCACCATTTCTCATGCCATCATTGTCAGCACTGATCAAGGTTTTCACAGTATCAGAATTTGAAGCCTCACTGTTATTGGCTTTATTGCGATCAAATGCCGTCACGTAATAACTGTACTGGTTGCCTGGTTCAGCAGAACTATCAACATAGGTTGTGAGTCTAGTTCGACCAATTCTCGCGCCGTCTCTGAAGATTCGATAACCCACAACGTCAGAATCATTGGTTGGAGGTTGCCACGAAAGCCGTACCTCCGTTGCAGAAAGCGTATGTGCAATGAGTTGTTGCGGGGGATCAATATCCGCATAAGAATTAACGCCAACCAACGCTAATATAAACGTCAATAAGCTACTTTTTATAAGGTAACGGGTGTGATTGTGTTCTGATCTTCGGTCCATGGTGGAACTCCTTATTCTCGCCAATCCGGATTCAGGTTTTATAGCTATCAAAAATTACTAACCAAATGGTTTTGAAACTTTCTGCTCTAAAGGCGTAGTTTTTTATTATTCTTAAATTTCGCATCCATCAAACACCAATCTATCGGAGAAAAAAGGAAGAAATGTGCATCTTTGTCACCATAGGGTTACCGTTGGTGTAACTGTGATGAAGATCATGTGCAAACTGTTAAGCCCGCACGCTATTGCCCTAAGCTACTGTAAGGTATTGACTATTTCAGAATAGGTACTGATAAAACTAATTTTAAGTAATGTAGGTTGTCAGGCCATCAAGAGGTATAATAAGTAGATATATTACCTTGCTTGGAAATAACAATGTCAGATGAAATTGAATACAAGAACAACCCACTTCACGGCCTGAGTTTGAAAAACTTGCTGATTGAAATCGTGGATCACTACGGGTTTGAGATTCTATACGCTTATTTGAATATCAATTGCTTCAAGACCAAACCAAGCATTGAGTCCAGCGTGAAATTTTTAAAGAAAACGGATTGGGCAAGAGAAAAAGTTGAAATATTCTACATGTACGAATTTAAAAACCTGCCAAAAGCTTCTTCTAGGCAGTTTGGCGTGTCGCCAAGGGATCGCATCGTACCAGACAACCAAAAGCCAGGTGAACCTGCCGAGTTAAGCCTTGAGCATGCAGAAGAGTTGCGTGAAAAACGCGCTAAGAAAACGGCAGAGCGTAATAAGAGCGGCGGATACCGCTCCGGTAAGAAGTCAGGTACTCAAGGTGGGGGATATTCCAATAGCCGAGGCTCCAGCAGTAGAGGTTCCGGTAATAGAGATTCCGACCGCCGAGATAATGATAACTACCGGAGAGATGATCGAGATTCATCGAGCTCGTCCAATACTTCAACAGACAGTGATGTAGATCCTTGGGCAAAGTGGAAAAAGTAGCGCCATCGTAATCCCCCCATTAAACGCTTTTGAAGCACATCCATCAGAGAAGAGGTTCACCTCTTCTCTTCAATCGTTGTACTTAAGGCTATAGATTTTAAGCCCGAGCCGCTTCCTCCAGAGAAGGCGCTTCCACCTTAACACTCTCCTTCGTTACAACGGCATCCGTACGATCTTCCATACCGTAGCGGTTGAGACCTGCCACATGGATTTTCTGGAAGTAGTATTCCCAATCGATTTTCTGAGCATCCACAGGGAACAGTTCTTTGTCCTTTTCACCCATACGATCGGATAACGCCATTAGCTTATCACTGTTAAACACGTATTCAGGGCTGGTATACAAAGAATAAATTGAAGATAACCTCAGTGTGCTATCCACCACTTTGGCCGCTTTCGACTTGGTATTAAGAGACTTAAACCGAACAATATCACTGACTGAATGCGCTAATTTAAGCCCTTTCATCACGCCAATGAATACTTTCTTGTTCACAAGTACAAACTTCTTCTCAGGTTGTTTCTTGGCTAGATTCGGATATTTCGCCCAGTTAACACGCACCTCTTCGCAGATAACATTAACATAGCGTTCTACTTTCAAAGGGTTTTGAGAGCCGCTACAGCATTGGTAAATTCGGGCATCATCAGGCGTCTCAAATGCTTCCGCAATGCTCAAGATTACACCGTTAGCAACAAGGTCTACTGGGATGATATCAACAATACCGGCCTTCCTTGCAGGGAAAAACGACACCTTCTGACGAGCGTATGCGAGCAAAATAGCATCAGAGACTTTTACGCCTTCAATCCAACCAGGGATTGGCGATTCAAGCGTACTTTCGACCACTGACGGGCGTAAAATGGTTAATCTCTTACCTTTAAGTCGCTTTAAAATAAGCTGCTCACCCAACCATTTTGTGAAGGTATAAGTATCACCCCAACCATAACGACTAGCCTCTTTAAGCCCGAGTTCAATCAAGGCCTCAACGAGTTGTTTGGAATCTTTTACTGCCGCTTTGGTTTTACCTATTTTATTTTGTAATGCAGAAACAACGTGTTCGGTATCGTAATAACCGTTTTCATCACAAGGGATACGCTTACCTGTTGGTCCACAGATGCCTTCCTTGATAACCCCTTCATTGAATCCGTTCACGTAACAAGTAGAAATCTGAATCACTGGTATATCGCCCGCAGCGATAGCAAAGTCAGCCACATTGTTCAGACAAAGCGTATTGATCAACAATGCCGTATCCAACTCTTCTTGGAAATTCACGCTGGCAGCAGAGTTAACAAATACATCCGTAGAATGAGCTAATTCAGTGTATTTTGTTTTTGACAAACCAAATGCAGGTTCTGTTATTTCACCACCAATGCACTGGATTTTCTGTTCACAGAAGTTTTTCAATAATTCAGGTTTGGTTGATCTTAAGTGATCAAATATTGACGAGGTAAGAATTTCAGCTTTGAATCGATCCATTGCGTCTGGGTATTTTTTGTTACCTCGAATGATCAAGTTAACACCAGCAACATCGGGTACAACCCTGATAATTTTCTCTAGCAGTACTTTGCCTAAAAAGCCGGTTGTGCCAGTAATCAGAACTCGCTTACCTTTCAAAAGGCTTCTTGTTTTAGATGTCTCGATAGAATCGGCCACAGACTTCATCCTTTTACTCCTGAAATATTATTATTTTTATTTATTATCATTCTAAAAAGTACAGAAAGAATAAACGGCCTATTTGAGAGAAGCAAGCTCAAGGCCGTTTTACCGATGCAGAACAGTCCTACTCCAGTACAGTTGTATTAGGTTAAATAGTAGAACCGTCGTAGTTGGTCTTTCGTTAAAAAACTTATGGCGTTAACTGAACAATGACCAAACCGTATTGCTGTAGAGCGATGTAGGCAATGTTATTTATGACAACAAAGTCTACATCTGAACCCACCGGCCCCTGCTTTATTTCAGGCAAAATCACATTCTCTACAATACTGAAGTCAAAACGATTTCTAACGTCTATTTTGTCAGGCGCGTAGCTGTACAAACGATTAATGTCGGTGTCGATGGAACCGGTAACAAACGCATTCGAATCTGCATCCATTAAATTAAGATTTTCACTGCCATCAAACGCCCCCGGTGTTGTATTCAGTGCGTCCAAATCAAGTGTGTATACACCAGCCTCATCAAAAATGACTGTGATGACACCGCCATCAGAAGAAGGCTCAAAATTTAAATAATGAGGATCTAAAGCAGAGAAATGCACTGTCGTATCTGAAATACTGATATCAGACACCGTTAATGAATAAAGAGTTTCAAGATAAGAAGCGTCAAGTAGATTAGGGTTGCTCATATCAACAACATGAATCCGGCTTTGTACCGTTTGCCAATGAACAATAGACAACAAAGCCTGATCACCCACCACGCTTAAACCTGAGATGTAGGTTCCGCTGCCTAACGCTACGCTAGCAAGAAACTCTGGCGCTTCAGGATTTGAAACATCCACTCTGTGCAACAGTGCTTGTTCAGAATCAACAGACGCAGCCAATAACACATCACTGCTAAGCGTCAAACGATCCACTTTTGTGCTGCTTGATCCAACCTGAACAGGCAAACTTTGATCACTGACATCAACAATCTCAAGGCCATGTTCTCCTAAAGCAAGGTATACAAAACTCTCATCAACGGATAAATCCGTGATCAGTTGAGTGCTGTAACTTCCCATTAGATTGGGATTTGATCCGTCACTGACATCAATCATGCTTAGCGTTGCAGAGCTTGAATCGTCGGAAGAAACCACATAAGCAGTATCGTCTAGAACCTTAATCAGTCGAACATTACCAGAAAGTAAAAGCTGGCCGATGATTTGGCCCGACATATCAATGTCATTAATTTCTACACCCGCTTCAATCTCTTGAATAATCGAGTCAATCAGTGCAGGGTCTTTAAGCGCTGAGCCATGTGTCTGAGGGTTCCATAAAATGATGTCATCGCCATTAATAACGCCATCTGCATTCAAATCTTCTTTTAAAATCAATGGCGCTATTACATCAATGGTTTCTACAACACGGTCTTCAGCAAGACCTCTTTCTTGAAGATAACGAATCGTTCTCGCAACAATGTCTGTAACAGCCGATACTTTCCAGGCTAGGGTATCGATTTGAGCCCCCGTGAGTATTGCGCTGAAACTTCCTTCAATCGGGGTAGGTACTTCATCAATGACCAAATCATTGTCTGTATCTATGTTTACCCCACCCGATACGGTGACCTTAAACAAACTCGCATTTCTAATGCACGCGCCCGTAAAAGTAAACAAGCCTGCTTGAGATAAATTCGTACTACTTTGGGTCGTTGCCGTACAGCTTGGTTCCACTGCACTAAAGTCATACACATGAACCGTCGATTCAACGACAGCGCCCAACAATGCTTGCCCTTGATACTCAACAAAACTTGAACCCGTACCAATATCATCGCCCGTTCCGCTGTCTGAGCCATCCCCCGTACCAATCACGCCCCCACCGCACGCGGTTATCAATAGAGCTAGACAGATACAACTCGCTCTAGAAATCAGTTCACTTACTTTCATCATGCGTTCCTTGCATTGAGTCTTCAAAATAGTAAATACCCAAACCTGCACGGTGAGGGTCATCATTAACGTTTATTTGAGGTGATAAATGGTCTAATGAATCTTGATCTCGTTCAGAGAGCCAAGCATTGTATTTATTGATCAGTCGATGAGAATCCTGTTCGCAGAGCGCCTTAAATTCCGTTACGGTTTCCTTAGACAGATTATCGTATGCTACGGAAAGTTGAAGTCGTGACTGGCCGTTATTCTCAGTTAAGTTATGAGACATCGTATTCAAGAGGTCATTCGTGCAGACCCCAAGTACCTGAATCAGTTGTTCATCACTTTGTGTTGGCACATAACCTTCAGTCACTAACTTTAATTTACCTGTTTGACTTACGATCACCGAGCCTGCTCGCTTGAGTTCATCCAATACGGCACGCATTGGCATATCACCGCTATAACGTTTAACGAGTGTTGAAAAGCTCCCGATATCACCTTCAAAGGGTAATTGAGCTGGTCGCCCTGCCTTCGTTTTGAATTCATCGTCACTTAACCAACCGCCTATAACGCGTGCAGCCCGGCTGAGTGGTTCCAGATCAATGGATTGCTGGGTTAACTGTACGAGTAGCTTATTCACATCTTTACGATGAATGCCGGTAAGTACACACACTCGAGAGACACTTTGTTTACGCCCTTCTATAGGAAACTCTTTTTCTGCGACGTCTACGTACGCGAGTTTTGCAACTTCAGCAAACTCTGGATAAGAGATCCCGTGCTTCAACAAAATACGAACCAAAGGCCGGAGTAATTTAAAAACTGCATGTACAAGGCTGTTACGAATTTTACTCATAAAACGCGTCTATTGGAGTGAAATTGTTTTGGAATATATTCCATATAGATAATTTCCTCAACTGTAGTAATCAACTTCTCGAACTCGAAAATATCAACTCTCATACTTGTCACTCTTATTTTTATGGAATATATTCCAAATTATAACTTTATGGAAAATATTCCAAAATATAATAATTATTTATCGACTCATCATAGGAAAATGCAATGAAACGTAACGCATTCTATATTTACGGGCTAATGGCAACAGGCTCACTGCTCATATCCGCATGCAGTAGTAATTCGTCTAACTCCTCAGAACCAGACAATGAAAACACGGGACAGACACAAAACATCTCATTGGTGCCTGCTCAGTCGGACGCTCAACTCGAGGCATATCTAAAACAAGGATTAATGGATGGCACTGCAAGAGCGGCATTGGAAGATGACCAACCTGACGGGACGACGGAAGAAACCGGTAGTTCAGACCAAGCAGCAGGTGATGCAGCGCAATCGGACACGTTATTTTCAGAAACCAACCTCCAGGTGCAAGGTGTTGATGAAGCGGATAAAGTTAAATTCGATGGCGAATATATTTACGTTACTGAAAACAACATAACGCCATGCAACTTTTGTGCAGAAGCTACGCCTTTGAACGAACCTTCTCCGGTAAACGAAACGCCTGTACCTCCGGAAGAGATCAGTATTTATCAAACTACGGATAGTCCTGCTGCAACCACCAAGATCTCAACGATTACAATGGACAATGCTAACCGCCATATAGATGGCCTTTACTTGTTTAGTCATGGAAACAATAGTGATAACAGTAAAGATTTGGCTGTCATTACCAGTAAAGACCCTTATGTCTGGTCTTATTGGAATAATTATTCCTTTTGGTCTGACCAACACACCCAATTAAGCATTTACAATGTTAATGACCCTGTAATACCAACCAAATCATGGTCCATCGATATCGAAGGAACATTGATTGATAGTCGCCGGATTGAAGATAAGCTGTACCTAGTGACCCGCCATACACCTTATGACCCAAGTTTAAATTGGGGTTCAGATTCAGAGGAAAACAGAAATACCATTGAAAGCCTGAATTTGGATGACATGCTACCAAAGTCCATTATTAATTCCGGTTCAAGCCAAAGCCTTGTAGACAGTGACAACTGCTATGTACCAGATACCAGTCAAAACAATGATCCCTATTCATCACCCGCGCTTATAACCATTTCTTCAATTGACTTAACGGCCCCCGATTCAGTGCAATCGGTTTGCATTGGAGGCAATACCAATGGCGTTTTCGCATCTACAGACGCACTGTATATTTTTAATAGCAATTACTACAGTGGTGACAATGAAGCCGGTGCCATCATTCATAAGTTCACATACACTGACGCAGGGCCCAGTTATCAAGGCAGCGGTAAAGTACTTGGTTCTCTCGGCTGGAATAACCCCTCTTTTAGAATGGGTGAAAACCGGGGGGCACTATTTATTGTTTCTACCACCTACGAAGAAGAAATAACAACAGGTTTAGGAATAGATCATTCTTCGCAACCCACTCATAGATTAACGGTTTTGAAAGAAAGTGACCCAGACCAAGACAACAACTTAACTTTAGAGCAAGTAGCCATTTTACCGAATGAACAAAACCCAGCGCCCATTGGTAAACCAGGAGAAAGAATTTATTCCGTTCGGTATTTAGGTGATCGAGGATACATAGTCACATTTGATAAGGTTGATCCCCTTTATGTCTTAGACCTCTCCAACCCAGAAGCACCGATCATCTCTGGTGAGCTTGAAATCGAAGGTTACTCAGATTATCTGCACCCCGTGGGTGAAAACCACTTATTAGGCATCGGAAAAGATGCTTTTAACGACGGTAATACAACTTGGTACCAAGGGATACAGATAGGCTTCTTTGACGTAACCGATATTTCAGCCCCTCTATCAATTAAAACGGAGCTTATTGGGATGCGAGGATCAGAAACGGAAGTATCATACGATCATAAAGCATTTACTTTTTTAGACTACGGTGAAGGCCAATACCGAATGGCGCTTCCTATTCAGGTTTCCGAGGGCGTTCAAAATTACCCTTCCCAAAGATTAGACTGGAAATATACCGGTTTGCACTTATTCGATATCAACACCAGAGTTACTGGCTCTTCATCAATGGAAGGCGCGGGTGTGCTGATCTCAGAGCAATCAGACGAGTCCACGCGTTATCCTCCCAATACGTTAAAACAACGAGGCATTATCAAAGGGGACTCAATACATTATGTGTATGGCAAGCAAATATTATCTGCTGATTGGGGAAGCCCTGAGCTCCTTGAACCCATTGATTAAGAAATAGTTAATCATCATAAAATACCAGTGCTTAATCACAATTCAGCTCTAAGTGGATAAGAATGACCGTTAGAACTTGACGGCCATTCTTACTTGAATAGCTTAGAGAGCAGCGCCGATTAATTTTCAAATACTTATACACCTAGAAGAATACAGTCCCAATCTCCCCTCCTCATGTCCGCATCTTCTTTATTAAACAACCATTCAACTTAAGCATTCAATTGTGATCGTCAAACCGTTATTTTGTTATTGATAAAATAATTAATATAAAAATAAAAACTACACTACCGCGATGAATATCTTAGCTCAGACGACATTGAAACCGGATTCAATGGGCCGATCAATAAATCAACGTCTTAATAGCGCTCGGTTTATAGGTCACTCTAGAATTAAACGAGGGATACCTATATCCAACATAAAACCGTTGGTGAAACTGCTTGTTTCTGAAGGTGTACCAATAGAGGCCTTACTTAAGGATACCCAAATAACTCTCACAGAGTTGACCCAAGTTGATAACCATCTTGCTTTAGATTGTCTGTTGAAGCTAATAACCAACGCTCGTAACTTATGCAAAACACCAGAGTATGCATTAATTCTCGGTGAGCAATTTTTCATTAACCACGATGGGGTTCTAGCCTGCAGAGTTATGAGCAGTGACCATACTCAAGCAGCCATGGAGATATTGACTCAATATCAAAACCTTTTTACTCAACTGCTAGAGCTGAATCTTGATATCACAGACGATTACGGCATTTTTTCTATAGAAGAAAAAATCCCACTTGGGGACGCCCTTCCTCACTTTGTCGAGTACACCTTTTCGGCCTTATTTTCACTAGGAAAGTTTTGCCTTGGTAAGCATGAAATGCCACTTGAGTTTGAATTCAGTCACAGTACCTCGAATAACAGAAACTTAGACCAAAAAAATAGATTTGAATCTTTCTTCAGAAACCCTGTGTCATTCAATAGCAGCGCTAACCGAATCATCATACCCAAAGAAACGTTAATTCAACCCATCATATTCAGTGATAAGCGTTCAGCGCAGCAAAACGAAAGTTTGTGTCAGCAACACCTAAAGAGAACCAGAACAGATCAGCAAATCATCCAAAAAGTTAAGCAATCGATGCGAAGCATGGCGTTTACAGAAGTTTCAATGTCGGCCCTTAGCAATCAACTTTGTATGAGCACACGCAGCTTACGAAGACACTTACAAACGCAAGGTGTTTCTTATAAAACACTGTTAGAAAGTGAAAGAAAAAGAATTGCGTTAAAGCGTGTTGAGAAGCAGGACGTATCAATCGAATTACTGGCCTCAGAGTTAGGTTATCAAAGTGCAGCCAGTTTCAGTCGCGCTTTTAAGCGATGGTTTGGCATCGCACCGCACCATTACAAAAAACGATCAACTGAAATACACAAGTAATCAAAGCACACCGAAATAACCAACAAATAGCGAATAGAATTTAAAATGGCCACCAATGCATTTACATCTGTCCTTATGGGTCATGGTGAGTTTTGCATAAAAAACTAACATTGAAGCAGGCTTAATTACACATTCATAAGTTCTATGTGAATGACGTAATTCAGGGAGAAGCCAAAGGCAGGACGCGCAATAAAAATAATATGCGATAAGGCCGCTACTATGAAAACAAAAAATACAAAATACCTTTCAACACTAACTAAAGGCTCTGCAGCAATAGCAAGTACGCTCGTTTTGAGTGGTGCTCTAATGAGCAATACTGCTTCTGCTGACAGTTGCTACATCATGGTTCATGGCCATGGCACTCAAGGTAATGTTCAAAGTGGTTCATCTCAGCCAGCACTGGATTACTGGCGTGAATCTTATTTTGATGAATACCAAGGCAGTGATTTCTTAGCTTACTTACTGGACTCTCCAACCGATAACTATGCCATTGTTGGTTATGACTCGACCGATGAAAGCGGTTACCCATACTGGAGAAATGAAACTGCGGGTGAAATTGCGCGTCAAATGAAGTCCATCAAAGAAGGAAATGGCGACGGATACACACACGATCAAGCCGGTACTCAGTGCGCTGCATCCGATGATTTCTATGTGGTAAGCCACAGCCAAGGCGCTCAACAAATGATTTTTATGGCGGGCAATGCAACCTCTGGTTCGCCTTACTATAACACTGCATTTAATGCAGACGGTTCAACGACCACTGTGCCTTACAATGAAGCGTTTCAAGATGTATTGGGGATTTTCACTCTGGGTGGTGCCATGGGCGGAACTGAAGGCTCCGACCGTGTTTGTAATGGCAGTTGGCTAGATTCATTGGTGAACATGGCTTTCTTAGGGAAAGACTGTAACCCAAGTGTTGAATGGCTACAGACCAACGATTCCTACCTAGCTCGTAACATGATAGGCACAAATCTGGCTGCGCCTGTTTATGCTACGGGCGGTTATAAAAGCTTTCCTGGGTTTCAAGGCGCATCTGCTGGGTTCCTGAATGGCGAAGACGATGGCTATATAAACCTGGCGTCTCAGATGGGATGTGCTGGTTCTCCAAAACGCAGCCTATGGGATGATTTAAACGAGTACAAAACGTTCTGGGGCATTGCGTATGGCAGCCCTAAATTCCGCTGTAATAACAGTAATAAAGGTACGCCTAGAACTTATACCATGGCCAGCATCTATACAGATCATGATTCTGAGCGTAACGGCGGTATTCCTTCGCCAAGCTATGTCAGCGTTGAAGATGGAATAACCTGTGGTGACGGTCAAAACATTGCTGGACGCATTGCTGCTTGTACTCAATAACTTTCAGTTATTGATGCCATAGGTGGTATATCAAGCTTGGGAGCGGGTTTAAACACCTTCCCCCAAGCTTTTGACGTAACAAGACTTATAACAAAAACAAACGATAAAAATAACAAACGCTGCAACTTACTTTGAGATTCTTATGAAAACTAAATATTGGCTATTACCTCTTATAATTATTGGCTTTGCTTGGATTGGTTATTCAAAGAACTCAGAAAACATACCAGACACTGCAGTTTCACACAATGAATTCCCCCCGTCAGTACAAGATGAACAATATTTAGAGCCTGAAAAAGAAACAGTAAAGGCAGTGCAAAAAGCAGTTTTAACTCATCAAGAAATGGAAACTACCCCCATTGATCGTATCCGACGAATGCCGGAGATGACACAACTGCAAGCAGCATTTGTGGAAGACCATGACAACTACAATCGCTATCCACCAGAAAACAGACGGTTTACCTCCGTCTCACAAGACCCTTTGACTCAACGATATGCCATCGACGAACGAACCACATTAAATGAAGAAAAAACGGTAGGGCTTACCCTATGGAGCGATAAAAAATATTACCTTCAAAATGATGACATTCAGATCTATGCATTCATACAAAATGGAGACGGTGAAAAACTAGAAACCGAATTCACCGCAGAGTTACTCTCCTACAAAAGAAAACTAGGAAATATTGAACTCATTGATGAAGACAATGACCAGATGTATCAATCGATCATTCCTCTGTCAGATGGCAACCTTCCAATTAACGCACCGGGAATCTACAAAGTCATCGTTTCAAATGACGAACATAACATTAAAGACGCGATCACATTTACACTGTCTAAACCAGACATTAGCCTCACCGGAAATTATAGAGACAAGATTTCAGCGGATGGAAATCTCATCATTGAAGCCCAAGTAGACGTGGCTTCGACTGACCGATTTTACATTCAAGCGTCCCTTTACAGCAGTACTCATGTACCGGTTGGTACCACCCAAGTTTCTCAGCAGCTCACAACAGGAAAGCATTGGATTCCGTTGAGCTTTGCAGGCCTAATGATACAAGACGCCAATGAAAGCGGCCCATATGTACTTCAACAGCTCTCGCTAGCGAAAGTAACCATGCCAATGCAACGAGCACCGATTGAAAAACCAAATTTCATCACCGATGCCTATGCACTGGATGAGTTTTCGAGTTCAAAGTATGCAGTCAGTGACAAACTTTGAATGGTGTATTCCGAGCGTTAATGGACTGGCCAACCGCCTAAAGAACAGCAAGTTAGAACGAGCGAAAACGTGCTAGAACAAGCTATAGCGAAACAAAAAGAGACTGATGTGCATGAATGATTATTCAAGCACAGGTCTCATGAACTGAATTAGTTCAGACTTAATCTGACACCTCTTCTTGAAAAAGAGAGGGTTACCGACTTTGATTGATGGTGACCAAACCTAAAATCAAAATCATTTAAAGGTAACCCTCATGATTCATACTAATG
>JADFAD010000016.1 GCA_015665455.1 Oceanospirillaceae bacterium
AGTTTATAGATAAAGTCGGTAACGTATTGAAATATCATAAAAAACGGTGCAGAGTAAGCTAATAAAAAACAAGGATAGCTTGTAGACGTGCACTTGGTTGAAAGGGTGTTTTTCTACAGGCTCGTTAGGCGATTATATGACTCGCAGATATTTAACAAATACTGAGGCTAAAGCAAACCTTAATAGAGGTAAGTCTATTGAGTGTTTCCTTGGTGGATGTGGCAATGATAATCAGCTAGGTATTGAATGGTTTTCAATTTCTAAGGTTAAAGATGGCTATTTAGCTCAAATCTATCAAACAGCTGACTTAGGTAGTGATGAATACATTGATGTTTATAGCTTTGGCCCTCTAAATGAAGACCTTGAATATGAAGACGCAGATGAAACATTAAACGCGTCATCTTTTGAACAAATTATGAATTTACTTGAGAAAAGGTTTAAAAGAACAAACTTTAAACTGGTTAATCAATTTGTAGTTCAAGATGAATATCTTGATTTCATTAGAAATGGCAGAGTATGTAGCGCCTAACAAGTTGGTGAAATTCGCTCGGGAAAAGAACTCCCTCGCTGGACTCGCTATCGCTCGCCATTTACCAAAACGTTAAGTGTCAGAGGTGAATGTGGGTACTATTAGCGAACTACAAAAATGGTATTCTTCTCAGTGTGATGAAGACTGGGAACATTCATACGGCATAAAAATCGATACTCTTGATAACCCTGGATGGAAACTCGAGATAGATATCGAGGGCACTTCTCTTGAGGGCGCACCATTTAGCGAAACTGAAATTAATTATGACTCTGATAATGATTGGGTAATATGCAGAGTTGAAGACAATAAATTCAAAGGTGCTTGTGGGCCAATGCTACTTGAAAAAATGATTTCAATATTCTTGGAGTGGGCAAATGGCACTTAACAAAAGCGTCAAAATCGACGGCGAACACTCCGCTTGCTCTGTGTTGCCGCTTCGCGTCAGTCTAACACAGGGCAAGCTACGTATTAGCCGCGCTTTACGCTGGCGTTAGACGCTAACAGTACAAGTTAGTAGTAATACCTAACTAGCAAGTAACCTTATACAAATAGATGATTTAATTGGAAAAAGTTAATACAAAGGGATGGATTTAGGCAGAAAGATCTTTTTGTAATTGCTAAGCTGCGAGCCGTAGCTCTGGCCGTAAAAGCAAGCTTGTTAAGGACCAGAGCGAGACACGCAGTAGAGCGGAAAAAATCCTTCGTATTAGCCTACGTTCAATGACCTGATTGATTTTCCAAGTTTAAGTAATCTGAATTAAATGGAAATAGTGGAGTAGTGGTAAGACGTAGGCCTTTTTTGTGTACCGTCTAACAACTCGCTGTTGCGAAACCCAAAAAAGCGCGGGTTCGCAAAGCTAAACTCATTAAGCATCTGAAAATATGAACTACGATATCGAATTACCAAATCCGTTTGGGTTTGGAATTAACATCAAAGAAAGTGATGATCGCTTGCCATCTATTGGCTGCGAAGTAGAACTAAAGCTAGAGATGCCTAGAGGTACTTTCACATATTCTGCAAAGGATATTTGGTTTGAGTGCTCTGTAATAGATGACTTCTTGGCTCAACTTAAAAAGTTAAGATTGGGCGAAGCTACTAAGGCAGAATTCTACGATATTGATCGAGAGATAGTTCTCTCTATTACCAAAGATCAAATTGAACTATCAGTTCATCGAATTCACAGTGAGATAGGTTCAGGTTATTTAGAATTCAAACGTGAAACAGATAATCACATTGTTGCTCAGTACATTGAGCATTTAGAAAATTTCGCAAAGTGGTGGTAGCAATGCTTAACAAGTCAAAGCACTCGGAATTGGCAAAGCTGTCACCTTTTTTGTACCAAAAAAGTCGCCAACTTCACCAACCCGGTGTTTGAGGCGTTAGCATCAGTGGAGATTATGAAGTTAATTCCATTTTATAAATTTAGTATTGAAGTTAATTCGGATGAAGAAACTCTTCGCTCCAAATTGGAACCGCATGTAGAAAGATTTTGGACTAACGGAAAGGTTTTGAGTAAAACAAGCATTTTTGAAGGTGAGCTAAGCGAAAAGGGTTTTAAGCTTCGTAAGAATATTCGATACAGCAATAGTTTTTTACCAGTATTTATAGGGAGATTTAAGCAGGATGCCAACCACACTAGAATAGAAATTACAGCGAGGATGTTAATACTAACCAATGTCTTTATGGCTGTTTTTCTTGGTTTCATGGCCATAGGTGCAGTGACAGCTATTTTGTCGCAAGAAATAACTATGTTCATTTCGTTGTTCATGTTCGTATCTGGATGGTTAATGATGTGCGGCGGCTTTTGGTTCGAATTTCCGCGAACTTTGGAAGAATTAAGACGTGTTGTTGAGTAAAATGCTAACAAGACAGCGCACAGGACGTTACTCAGTGGCACTTTTTTTGTTCCAAAAAAATCGCCAATAAGTTACGCCTATGGCCTTGGCGTTAGTGGTACAAATATGATTTCAGGTATTGAAGCTCTAGCTAGAATTGAAATTGAATATCCTCAATTATCTGAAGAAATTCAGGAGGATGAGGGGTTACTTCATATTCAAATTGGGACCTTTAGTCATTTGGTCCAAAATTTTATTGATGATAATGATGCTCAAGCTTTTGAAGGTGCATGCAATTTATTTGTAGAGCTATTTCAAGAAGCCGCCCCAGAATTGGAAAATGCTTTAAATGTGTCGTTTTTAGAACATCTTAATTTTGTAGATGGGAAAAAGGTGAGAAGTTGGGCCTACAAAGCTATGCCTACGAGTATGAAAAAAGCGTGGGATGAAATGGATGAATACAATAATCGAATTCATGGTCACCACTAACAATACGCTGAAAGGCATTACGGCCAAAAAGACGGCCTCCATTGGACGTGCTAGACGCACGCCCATTAGCTAAAGCGTTATGCAATTATGAAAAAAATTATTCTACTATCACTATTAATCCTTTCGAGTATATCTATGGCTGATACGCTAATTAAGGAAGAGTCATTCCATATTAAGCTACCGGATAGCTGGTCTCTGATCGACTCTTCAGAAAAAGAGGGCCTGTGGGTTTATCAAAGTTCTAATCGGAATGAGCGACTTACGGTTTCAATCAAGTATTTCACTAAAGTACCTAGCTTTGGTGAAATCGAAGAATCGATAGAATCTTATGTGAGTATCCGAAAGAAATCATCATCAGAAATGCATACGGGTATTTCCATTTCACCTGATGAGTATAAAAAATTTCCAGCTGCTATAACTAATACTTTTTTAGAGAAAGGCCCTAAAGATAGAAAGGCTGCAAACAAAACAATTGCAACCGAAGTAGGAATTGCCAATTTTTATTACGAATCATACGAAGACGGCAAGGCGTTCATGGAAAAGCTAAAATCCATTTTATCTAGTACAGGATTTGCCAGCTAAAATGCATAACAAGAACATCAATGATCGCCAGCAAAGCTGGCTGGACGCGCAAAAAGCCGCGCGCCCATTATGTTGGCGTTAGCTGCTCGATTGGAGAAAGGAGTAATCATTCAATATGTCTAAGAGTACATATGACCAGCCGAGGCCAACTATTTCAGCTGATCTTCGTCGAGCCGTTCAAGTCGAGTCAGGCCACACATGTGCAATAAAAGGATGCACAGAGCATACTTATCTTGAGATTCATCATATTGATGAAAATCGAGAAAATAATACTCTTGAAAACCTTGTGTTGCTTTGTGATAAACACCATAAAATGGCTCATGCAAATGTTATAGATCGTAAAGCACTCCGTGAGTATAAAAAGCTACTGAGTGATACACATGACTCTCAAATTGTTGACAAAATTGAGGAGTTAAAGGAACTCATACATGGACAAAAGTCTAGTCAACCAACAGCTGAACCAACTGAAATACAACCTGCGGATACTGATGTTAAAAGACTGGCACCAAGCAGATCTGAAATATTGAACTTTTGTTTGTATCACGTTGCCATTGCTCACTATGAAAAACAGTCAGGTAGCTATTTCGAACATCAAGTAGAGTTCATCAAAGGTGATTCGAGAGTAGTTCTTGATGCTTTGAGGCAAGATGATGACCTTGATGAAGATATTATTATTGAAGTGCAATATCTAAGAAAGCCATATATGGATGCACCTGCGTACGGTAGTTGGGTAGAGAAAAAAGTTGAGCTTTATGAATTGCTAACAGGTCGAACAGCGAGAGGAATTTTGCTTGTTGTAGTTGGTAGGGAACGAATGGCTGGGGGGAATTACCTAGACCTAACCAAAAAAGGCGTTGAAGACTGCTCTAAAAACATATCATTGCAAGTTTATACCTGTGAAGAGGTTGGGTTTCACCCTGGTGCTGTTAGTGCAGCAATGTTCCAGTCAAATTTACATGCAGCTAACAAGTAGCTGCACCGGAAAAATAACTCGCTGCGCTCGTCATTTTCCGGTGAGCTAGGCGTTAGACGCTAACAGTACAAGTTAGTAGTAATACCTAACTAGCAAGTAACCTTATACAAATAGATGATTTAATTGGAAAAAGTTAATACAAAGGGATGAATTTAGGCAGAAAGATCTTTTTGTAATTGCTAAGCTGCGAGCCGTAGCTCTGGCCGTAAAAGCAAGCTTGTTAAGGACCAGAGCGAGACACGCAGTAGAGCGGAAAAAATCCTTCGTATTAGCCTACGTTCAATGACCTGATTGATTTTCCAAGTTTAAGTAATCTGAATTAAATGGAAATAGTGGAGTAGCGGTAAGACGTAGGCCTTTTTTGTGTACCGTCTAACAACTCGCTGTTGCGAAACCCAAAAAAGCGCGGGTTCGCAAAGCTAAACTCATTATGTTTGTAGTCAACTTTGGTGCATTCAATGGATGATGTGAAATACTTGAAAATCATGGATAAAGATAAGGGAATTGGCAAAATTCCTGATTCAGGTGATCCTGTAGAAAATGCTAAGAGATATACTCAATTTTTAAAAGACGAAAACTTGTATGTTGAATTGAGTCAATCAGAACTAATGTTTAAACAAGCCAGAGCTTTTGCAACAATAGCTAGAGATATACATTCAAAAAGTTTACTTAAACCTCCCTTTAGCCAAGAAGCTTCAGCACCATTTGTTGTTAATTCAGCTTTTGCATGTGAAATGTATTTAAAAACACTCCAAAACATCTACGGCAAAGCCGAAGAAATTCATAGCTTAAGTTCACTGTTTAAACACTTGCCAAACAAACTCAAAGACAAAATCAATAAATTAACCAAAGAGAAAAGCGTTGAGTTTAAAATTCAAAGTAAAACACTTTTTAAAGACCATATTAAAACCATTTCGAATGCGTTTGTAGATTGGCGATATATTTATGAAAAAGAGAGTGCAACGGTAAATATAAACGTAATATTATTAATATTGACTGTACTAGATACGCTTGCATGTAGTGAAATAAAACAAACATAACAAGTCGCTCAAAGTGGACGCAAAACAGTTGGCTTGCGCTCATTCTTCGCTAATTTTAGCCAATAATTTTGCGCCCGTTAGCGAGGCGTTAGGTGTGTATGGGAACTGAGATTTTGTATTTGTTTCTGCCTGTGCCAGTCATATTTTTAATTAGAAATATTTGGCGGTTACGAAACATTGAAACCAGATTAAAGTCTTCACTGATGATTTTTTCTGGTGCACTATTTATAGCTTATATGTGCTTGCCATACTCGACACATCAATATTTTATGCAAGGTTTGTTATTTACGGGCTTTTTTTATACACCTTTTTACTTTATCACTTCGTTGGTAATCGGCATGATATTAAAACAATCCAAAATTAACAAAGTGTAAACACACCTAACAAGCCAATTAAGTGCGGGACTGCTAAAGCTTGGCTCAGTTTCGCTTCGCTACACAAGTATAGCCAAGCAGTATCAGCCCCTTATTGGGGCGTTAGCAGTCAAATTATATGAATTTAGAAATTAAAGATTATTGGGAGCTACTAGCTCTACATAAAAGCTTGATGGCTGTTAAGTTTGATCCTGATGGCTACTTAAAGGAAGCTCAAGGTAGTCCTTTCACAAGTTCATTAGCCTTTAAGGTGTTTGATCTTTTAGTCTCCACCTCAAAGAAAGAAGGAAAAACAGCTCAAGCTGAAGGATGGCTTTCATGGCAGCAGGCAGATAAATCAAGGCTTGAAACTGAACTGTTGTTGAAGCGTATATCTGAATCAGAATGGTGGTCTGAGGCTGACTTAGATAGACGAGAAAAATTTATTGTTGATTTCATGTCACCCTTGACTTTGAACGAAGAAATTAAAAATGAAATCATTAGAAACTGCTAACAAAGCCAGTCAGTATCGCCAGCAAGCTGGCTGGACTCGTAAACTCGCCCCTGCTGGCGGGCGTTATAGCCTTATAGAGTTCGAAGCATGGATAATGTGATTCTAAAGTTTGTTGATTGGTGGAAATCACCCAGTCAAAGTAAAGCCCAAGATGTATTTCATGACGATTTGTATTATCAAGATTGTGCTTCGGGAAATGCTAAGAATCTGATATTTACGGAAGATGCTACTAGCTTTCTTTCTGACCTTAGGTTGATTAAACGCTTTTGTTGCGCTGACCAGGGAATGCTCATCTTTGAAGAAACTGATGAAATTACAAAGCTGTACTATCGACACTCTTTCTACCTGAAGTTTCTGGACGGAAAAATTGTAGAAGTTATTGCTACGAAGGAATCAGTTGCAAATGAAACCTAGCTATAACAAGAACATCAATGATCGCCAGCAGAGCTGGCTGGACGCGCAAAAAGCCGCGCGCCCATTATGTTGGCGTTAGACGCTAACAGTACAAGTTAGTAGTAATACCTAACTAGCAAGTAACCTTATACAAATAGATGATTTAATTGGAAAAAGTTAATACAAAGGGATGAATTTAGGCAGAAAGATCTTTTTGTA
>JADFAD010000017.1 GCA_015665455.1 Oceanospirillaceae bacterium
CTGAAATCTGTGTTTTTGAGGGATTTTGGGTTGATTGCTAGCTTGTACTGAGATTTGAAGTCAAGGTTTGTTGGTTGTGAGGTTATAGACTGGATGTTTTGATATAGTGGATGTCCGTTAGGTTGTTCAGTAAATGATGCTTCAAAGGGCGAGCAGGTGATTGTGGAATTAACTGTAGATGCAAATGAATATATGAAATTTAGAAATCATACGATTGATCAGCATGGAGCCTCAAAAAATGCTGAAAAGAGTAGTTTTAATGGAAATGTTGGCCCTCAGCGTACGATTTATAATACTGAAGGGTTTGGTGAACTGAATGGTAAATATAAAACTGAAAATGGGGTAGATAAACCTCAAAGAGGTCATGGTCCCTCGGATGGCTTATTGAATTTAGGGGTCAGTAAAGAAGATTTAATCTTCTTTAATGATAAAAACTTTTTACGTTCCGTGAGAAGGTTGGATTAATTATGTTATATTATAGTTTTCGTGATTCAGTTATTTCATTGCATGAGTCGATTAATTTGGTTGTCGAATCCTCGGCGCCAAATTATGGGACCACCCCTCCTGAAAATGTTTTGATTTCAAGAGATAATATAGAAAAAGTCGGGTTGAAATTAGAGTCGATTATCAAGGAGTTACCTCAAGAGATTGAAGGGCATAGCTCTTTTGGTCCAGTCATAGATCCTGATGATTTAAAAGTCGTTCTATCTCTATTATTCGATATCACGCTCTCCTTTGATGACAACTGCCCGTTAAGGTCGCATTATCCGATAGTCTTATTTAAGGCGAAGGTTGAAATTTTAATGGAATATATTAACTTGTATTCTTCTTGGAAAGACTATTATAAATCACCTTCAAGAGTTAAAAGGGGGTATTATTCTCCTTTTCTGAATAAATATCTAAATGATATGAGTCAGGGAGTGAATGTTGATAGTAATATTTTGGAAGCTCTTTTTAATAATATAACAAGTTGTATATCTCAGGCCAAAGATGGCCTTGAATTTGACCTTCAGATTAAATATACAGATATATAGGGCTAGTGGACTTCTTGGTTGATGGCGTTTAAATTAAAATGAGATTGGCCTAGCTGTTTAATTTTACTCTAGTTATCAGGTTTGTTTTTGAAATCAGTTTTATTAAAACTGATTTCATTCCCTATTACTGTGGTTTTCTCTCTTATGTATGATCAAAAAGGCTTTAAGCCTCCGAAGAAACCACCTTATGAGCCTGAATGTTTGGTTTATGGCGAGTTTGAACCGCAGCCTTCTGTGAGCAGTGATTTTTATGAAAGTGAAATATAGCCATCTCACTTACAGGCTTAGTTTTAAGCTTCGATTAGGCAGAGATGCCATTTCGGTTTAACAAGGACGTAACACATAAGAAACCTCCAAATAGCAGTCTGTTTTCTACTGATGCCAACTAAGCATCGCTAGAAAACAGCTGTTTATTCTCGGAAATTTAATAAACGTTCGAACACACTTTGTTTCTGCCATATATGGCAGAAGCAGAGCTTAGCTCGTTTGAAATATATTTGGGTCGTATTAATTAGTTGATTCTAAAGGGATCGTTTTGAATAAGTTAAAAGTATCATTGTTAAGTTTATCTATCCTTCTATTGAGTGGTGAAGCTGCTGCAAGTCGTTATTGGCCCAGTACTTTAGTTAATTGGTCGTTAAAGTTAAACAATGGCGTGGCGTACATTACGTCTGAAGAGTTTGCTAGTCATTGCTCTTACAACCGAGGTCAAATAAATATGGATGGAACAGAATTCAATAAAGCTCAATTCGCTTATGCAATGGCAGCTAAGGCTAAGAATAAAAATTTAAACTATGTCGTAGACAGCGACCATACAACATGTGTGATAACGGGGTTACTTGAACAGGACAAAAACTAGGTCTCTGTTAGTACACTTATAAAGGATTAGGAGGTTATAAACGTTATGTCAAAGTTTTATATATTCATTGTATTTGTTGCCATGAGTTTCAGTGCTCATGCCAGTTGGCATAGGTCCAAGATTGCGACAATTCATACTTATCTTAATGGCTTGGTTGTTATCTATACCGTAGATGCCCATGATTGCGGATCTAATCAAATTAATTTGGATAACACAAAGCCGGGATTTGATCGAATGTATTCGGCCTTACTAGCCTATGAGGCTCAATCGAAAGATGTGAAGTTTTCTGTGACATGTACCAATGGGGTTACTACAGGCACTACCGATAGGGTAATTAGCGTTAATTAGTGTTTGAGTTCTGGCGCGGTTATTCATTGTTCGGAAGACGATTGAAACTGGTGCTATATCACCGATAAGTAGATGTGTTATGAGTGGAAAGAGTGTTATGCCGTTTAAATCTCTGGTTCTTGCTGGCTTGTTTTTAATTGCTTCAGGGTGCTCTTTATTAGAAACCAAAGACGATACAACGCCTATTGATGTCTCCTTTGCTGATCCCAATCGTATTGAATTTCAGGGTAAGGGGGCAGGGGCGGGCATTGCGCTGATGGGGACGATGGGGGCCATGGGCATTGCCATCGGTGTGGCCATTGATGAGGGCATTGCAAAAGATATTCGTGATGCATCGTTGAGTGCTGGGTTTGATGTTGAGCAATCGATCTCCAAGGCGCTGTTATCGACGACTGAAGGCGACTATTACGCGGTTTATGGGGCAGGCGGTAACGTAGCGCGTGGTCAGTTTGAAAGTGATCAGGTCGAAAATATGCCTCTTAAGCTACGAATCGAACGTTACGGTTTTAAAACGACGGGCGGTTCGGATGATCAAACAACGGCAGAGATTGAACTTGAATACTCTCAGCCCAACGGAGATTCGTTGCAGCTTCACTACCCAAATGACTTTGAAGATCAGTCGGGCTTTGAGTTGAAAACGTACCCGTTAGAGCGATTAAAAAAAGAAGGTACGCTTTCGGTCGAGCTTTTGAATATTGGGTTTGAACACTTGCTAAAGCGCCTGTTCGGTAAAAAGCTGGGGCAGTAGCTTTTTAATTGGGCGCAAGATCTGGGAAATAGTACCTCTCGGCATGCTCTGGTATTGCCCAGCGTAACGGTGATCTGCTTGATTCTTCTGTAAGCAGCCCTTCAAGTTTCATTTGCTGAAGTAGCTTTCTAGTAACAGGTAAGCCAAGCCCGCTTATCTGTTCAATATTTCTTTTAGGCAGTTCACCCATCAAAAATGCTCTTTCGAGGATTCTCGTAGCTTCCGGCTTGATTTTGCTCATGCCAGGAATAAGACCGCTATTACGATGATTAATGTAGCTTGAAATCCTTTCGCTCATACCGCAAGGGTCAAGTATTTTTGACATGTATTCAACTTGGTCAATTGCTGTTTGAAACATGAATTCGCAAAACTTAATCAGGTTTGTTTCAGAGAGCGAACCTCGGCCATCTCTATCGCCCTGTCTTGGAAAATCAGCTCTGGCCAGCGAACTTTTATACAGCTCACTGTTTCGAGCTAGACCTCGGCTAAGACACCAAATTCCAATGCCTTGTAAGCCAGTAGCCTTCAGCATTAAATCGGTATGTAGACGCCCAACACGGCCATTGCCATCGATAAACGGGTGAATCCATGCAAAGCGGTGATGGGCACAGAAAACAGAAATGGTTCTTTTAGGTACTGCAATTTTTTTAAGGTTGTACGTTTTAGTAAAATGACTCAGGTAGGCGTCTAATTCGGCGGGTGTGGGCGGTAAGAGAAAATATTGGACAGCCATGATAAGAACTTTGGCTGATGGTTTTTTAGGCTGGTTAAATATACAGTTATTGGAGTTCAGATAACTAAAAAGTCTATCTCATGCCAAAACCCCGCAAAGCCCAGGTATCTTTGGATGCTACACCATACTATCACTGCGTTTCACGCTGCGTAAGACGAGCGTTTCTGTGTGGCCTGGATCAACTGACAGGCAAGAATTATGAGCACAGAAGAGGCTGGCTTGAGAATAAATTGCTGTCCCTTCCTTCTATTTTTTCTATCGAAATAGCCGCCTATGCGATTATGTCCAACCATTATCATGTAGTGCTCTATG
>JADFAD010000008.1 GCA_015665455.1 Oceanospirillaceae bacterium
TAATCACAACCATCGCGTTTTGATTGTAATTGAAGGGCTTAAAGTTCGGCATAAAATGGCTCATAAAGGGATGAGCCATTTTAACAAATCAGGGAGGATAAAGGGGTTTTTCTACAGCCTCAACGCCTCGTTAAGAGGCAATAAAATAGTTGGCTAAAATTAGCGACGAAGGAGCAAAAGCCAACTGTTTTTTGTCCTGTTTTAACGACTTGTTAGGCCTAATTATGCTGCGGGTCGTTTTTGATTATTTCAGCTTCAATGACATAAGTTTTTAAATTGCAGTCTTTAAATTCTAATTTTAATCTTTCTCCGCCTTCTACCACAGCTTGTTCGGAACACGTAATAGGTATGTATGCAGAATAAGGGTTGTCTAAAGAAATAACAGGGCTACTAAATTTATTCAAAGGAGGTACGTCTTTGATTCCGGCGTCATGTTGAATTGGTTCAGGAATATCTGTTTGTAAAGATTGCCCTTTCGGAAAATTCCATACACTCATTTGATACCATCGTTTTTTAAAAAGTACTTCTGCTCTCAATGTTTCTAAGTATACAAATGCTGGTCTATCTGAAAGGTTAGAAATACGAACTAAGCAAAACAATAAACGTTGATTGTTATGTGATGCACTCCCAGTAAAATGATAAGGCACAAACATTTTTAAAGAGGGGTTTCTGTTTTTCCAAAGATGGATACCTTGTACAGCCAAAGCTGTAAAGCCAGCTAAACCACCAATTAATGCTGTAACTTCAGATAATGACATACTTTTCCTTTAGGCCTAACGCCAATGTGCACGAGCAGACACACCGTGGCGCGTATTTTTGCTCGCAAAAATCGTGAAACGGTTTGCCTGTCTTTCGTGGCACGCTTTGTTATACATTTTCAACCACAACAGTTAAATTCAGCAGCTTAGATGTATTGAATATTTCATAGCCAAACCGTACTCCATCATATAGGTTAAACCCAAAATTGTGATCATCAATAAATTTAGAATCACTTGAAGAAATCTCACCTACGAAGATAAATTCAATATAAGTGATACCATCTACTGTATTTTGTTCAAAGGGTTTATTGAAATCGATTCCAAAACCACCGACTTTGCTTGAATTTAGGTATTCTACTATATGCTCAGATCGAGACTTTAGATCAAGCCACTGGCAAGCACTAACTTCATCAAGCTCAAAACTGGAATATCCATTCTCAGTAGCTTTCACGTCAACGAACACTCAAGCCTCCAATGTATAACGCCGGCCTCAACTGCCGGAGGCTACTGGCGCCTTTTTTGCCGGGTTTTGGCAAAAAAGGTGACAGTGGCCGGAGGTCAGATTGCAGGCCCTTGTTCTGTGCTCACTTGTAAGCAACAAGAGTAATGGTGCTTAAGTCTGAAATAGACTCGAACTTACCAACCCCATTAATTGCATTTGTTATCTTTAATATTTGCTCATTATCAGCAGATATCTTTAACCACTCTATTTCTTTGTAGTCGTACCAACCATTTGGATAACCAGAAATCATTGATTCCATAGATGATTCGTAAAAGTCGAAATTGAATTCTAAATCATCATCAAGTCTGAAGTCTCGAATAACATCATCCCAGACCAGCTTAACCTTAGCTTCACAATCTAGTCCTTCAATCGAACTCAATGCATTGAGCAGTTTTACCCACTTTGCATTAGACATGAATGAGCCAGAAAATTTCTCAATCAGTCTGTCTGTTTTATTTCTCGCAAACTCTAAATTAGACATGATCTCTCAAGGCACAGAACGCCGCCAGCAGCGGCCGAGTGAAACGAGGTCCAGCGACCGCAGGGAGCGATGCTGGCTGGCCTTGTTAGCACTGATTTTGGTAGATGGTTTTTATTCATTTTCGAACTCGATGCCCTCACCAGAAGGGCTATTTTGGCGCATTATTACCTCGCGTTCTGGAAACTCTTTGGAGTAATCAGAGAGGCACTGAACAAAGCCATCATGGAGTTCGGGAAGAAAGCCATTAAATGCAGCTAAGCCCTCAACGATTAGTACCTTGGGCATTGAAGATTGACCTTCATCTGTTATGCAATCCCAGAGCGCATCGAGATTAAAACCATAATGTCCGGGGAAATTAAGTTTCTTTGAAATGTATTCATGGAATGTTTCTACATCTATGATTCCAGATACGTCGATAAGTAGTTGTTCTTCCATAATATTTAAGTGCTAACGCATTGCTCTGCGGTTGCTATTAGTTGGCGGCTTTTTTGATGCGTCAGCGCGAAAAAGGTGCCAACTAATAGCAATCCGTAGCAGCAACTTGTTATACGATTCATTGTCGTTTTGACCCTGTGAATCTGTTTATAGGAATACTCTGATATTTACTAACAAGAGTAGTAAATTTTGCATACAACCAATTGACATCAGTATGTTTACTTTTTGACCATACTTTAATTTCTCGAACTCTATCATGTTCTATCAAAATTGCTCGAAAAAACACAGTATTGAAAAAACCATCAGCATTAAAGGTTTTGAATTCATCATTACCTGTACTAATTACGCTGACATACTCTGGAGCTTTTAGGAAAGTATGGAGCTGAACTGGACTCATATCACCCAATGCGACGCCTCCTACCTTAAAGTTGGAATCGAAAGAATCATATTCTCCTGACAATAGTGTTTGTAAATCTGCTTTTGCAACCTTCAATACATCACTTTCAAAACTAACTGTCACCTCTGCAAAATAGTCAGCTTTAGAAAGGTCTCCAGTACCATCTGATTTAAGGGCAGAACTCTCTATCTCTGCAAAGTAAAAGTATTCACCAATCGCCTCTCTTCCCCAACTAAAAACATCCTCAAGAATCCTGACCTCTTTGCTATCAGGTTCTATACTATGAACTACAGCTGCTTCAAATTTAGTGGGTTGCTCTACTCGTTTTGACTTCATGTAAGTATTTGCGCACCCAAACAAAAACAATAAACCAACAAATATTAATAGAAATTTGATCATACTTTTTCCTCGTATAACGCCAGCTTAACAGGTGAGAGAAATGTGGCGTGTATTTTTGTCCGCAAAAATCATGACGCATTTTTTGAATCCTTTTCAAGCTTTTGTTATGCGTCAATTCATTAACCCCCACCACCATCACCTCCTGGTGGAAGAATATTGTTGCCACCTGTTGCATCTTCGTGAGCCCATCCCACAGACAGTTTATGATGAGTAATTGCAGGCCCTACAACAGGAATCAACCAGACAACTAAATGCCACACCATTTGTTTAGGCTTTGACAATAATTCATTGGCCGATATTTCAATGCTTAGCATAAATGCGAAACTGTAATTTAACATGGCGACAATGCTCAACAAAACCTCTAGATAGCCAGACATACCCAAATTCCCTTTCTACGCATAACAGTTTAGAGTTTATGCGCCGTGCGAAGCTTGGCGTATAAACTTCTGTTGGACGATGCCGCTTCTGGCACTTATTAAGGGGATTGTATGAGGGCTTTACTTTATCGTGCAAGACTTAAATCCG